>CAWAUY010000051.1:0-12498 GCA_963785275.1 Candidatus Sulfomarinibacteraceae bacterium | reverse complement strand
TCGTGGCGAGTCCGGAAGGACCGGCGGCCACGAACCGATCCCCGGCCCAGATGATGTCGCGCAGCCTGATGCCGTCGAACCGCTGCTGATCCCAGATCACCCCGTCGTTGCTGAAGCCGACCTCGGTCCAGTCGGCGCCGCCACCGCCGAGACCCACCCAGCGGGTCCCGTCCCACGCGACGGTATCGTAGCCATCGCCGTTGAAGGACGACCCGGTCCAGGAGATGCCGTCTTCGCTGGAGTAGACCCAGTACCGGTTGACGGCCAGGATCTGGCTGCCGTTCCAGGAGAGGTGCCGAAACGCGGTTCCAGATTCAATCCCATCGCTTGAGTGCCAGCTCACGCCGTCGCGGCTCCAGGCGATCGCGCCCTGCCCCGAAGCCACGTAGACATCGCCGGCGAACAGGATGTCGTACCAGGCCCGGTGGCCGATCACCGGCACGTCATCGCGGGCCACCACCCGGTGGCGCGGGTGTGTGGTGAGTGCGGGGAACGCCACGGGGTCACCGCTGGCGTTGTCGACGACGGAGGCCAGCGCGGTCCACCGACCGTCCGAGGAGGCCGAAGAGACCACCGCATACGCGTCCGCCACGTCGCCGTGACCGGTGTCGGCGAGCACTTCCACGTCGAGCAGCGACGACAACCCGGGCAGAGAATAGTCCGAGGAGCCCAGGAGCTCGCCGTCGGCGCGGTGGAGGTCGACCGTTACGACGGTGGCCTCGGGGAGGGGGTTGGCCAGCGCGAGATTGGTCCGGTAACGTTCGTTCTGGGTCAGCTGGATCAGACGTGCCCCACCGTCGCCGCGATCTGAGGAATCGATTGACACCCCCTCGATGAACTGTCCGTAGCTGCCGTCCTCGTGCTCGTTGAACGTCCTGGAGCCGACCATCTGTGGCCGGTCCGAGGCCACCAACAGGGCGCCGAATCCCGGCAGCTGAAGGTCGGCGACAGCGTCCGCGAGGTGTAGCGATTGCCCTGGTTCCACCCAGTGCCTCAGGCTCCCAACCGGTTCGCCGTCACCTTCTCTGGGCAGCAGAAAGAGATAGGCAGGTGCCGGGTGGCGGTCCGGGTTGTGGACCACGACATCCGTCACCCAAGAGGTGTCCTCGAGTCCCGAGCCGTGGGCCGCCGCCGTAATGACCCGGAAGTGATCTCCCAGGTCGGTCACGTCCGGTTCGATATCCACCCTCACCGTCGCAGATGGCGGTGACCAGTAGTCGCCATCGGGACAGTAATTGATGCTCAGGACCCGGTGGTAGAAGCTGCCGGCCTCGGTCCAACGGTGGGTCACCTGGGTCGAGGTGTGGATCCAGGTGCCCCAACCATCCAGCTCGAGAAACTCGGGGTCGGGCGATTCGTGGAAGACATACTGTCCGCGTTCATCGCCCTGGAGGGTCGGAATCCACGACACCTCGTACGGCTCACCGCTCGGTGAGGTCGCGGGCGCAGAGACCTCTGTGGCCGGCGGTGCGCCGCAGAAGGGGCGTACCGTGACAGGGGCGTAGGCCGTCGCCGAGCCATTGCCGTTCTCGGTCGTCAGGGTCACCGGCCAGCTGCCGGGTTCCGCGAATGCGTGGGTGGCGTGAGGCCCCTCGGCCAAACCGCCATCTCCGAAATCCCAGCGCCAGGAGGTGGGATCGCCGAGGGAGAGGTCGATGAATCGTACGTTGGCTCCGACTTCCGGGAGGGTCGGCCGCCATGCGAAACGGGGCGCCGGCGGCAGATTGGGATCGGTGCACGCCGACCGCATCACCAGGCCGTGGTCTCCCACCACTGTCATCTCGGAGACCGGTTGGACCACGTCACGCAGGCTTTCCTCGCCGACGGGACCGATCGACTGCCAGGACAATCCATCGTCGCTGATGAGCGCCGCGCCGTCCTCACCCACCGCCACGAACTCTTCGCCAATGAAACGAACGCCGTGGAGGTCGAGCGAGGTACCCGATGATTGCTCCTGCCAGTGATCCCCGGTGGTGCTGGTGAGGATCGTGCCGGTGGAGCCGACGGCGACGAAGGTCCCGCTCCCCCAGTCCACGTCGAAGAGATGCCCCTCCTCGTACCCCGGACGGACCATGGTCACGGTCTCGCCGTCGTGGCTGACGGCGATGGCGCCGGTCCATCCCACCGCCACCAGGCTCTGACCGTCGGAAGCGGCACCGAAGAAGGTGTGGTCGGTGAGCTGGCCGCCGCCGATGAGATGCCAGCTCCATCCGTCGTCGCTTGTGGCCACCGCGCCCCCGCTCCCAGCGGCCACGAACCGGCCCCCGTCCCAGGCGACCGATTGCCACTCCCACGGCCAGTCACCCGGGCCGCTGGCCGACCCGGTGTGGGTCCAGGACCTCCCGTCCTGGCTGTGGAGGATCATGGCGCCCCCACTCCAAAGCTCGTTGATCACCCCCACCGCCACGAAGGCCGTCGGATTGGCGGCCACGTCGTAGAGGGTTTCGAGGCCCATGTCGTAGGTGATCTCCCAGTTCAGGCCGTCCGAGCTCGTCAGCAGCGAGCCGTGCCCCTGGTTGGAATCACCGGCCGCCACCACCCAGGTCTCGTCCTTGATCGCGATGCCGTAGAGGTCGAGCCCGATAAAGGTGTTGGCGGGTTTGAAATGCTGCCCACCGTCTCGGCTCAACGCCACTGTTCCGCCGACTCCGCCACCCATCGTCATGACGCCGTCCGACGCCAGGGCAGTGATCTCGAGACCCGGCGCCGTGGTATGGCCGTAGGACCAGACCAACCCGTCGAGGCTGTACCTCGGTCCGGAGGAGCCCGGCCCGCCGGTGGCGATGAAGCGGTCGCCGGCCCACACAACCTCGGTGAGGTGGTGAGCGCCCGAACCCCTGGTCCACTGGATGCCGCTGACGGAGACCCAGGTCGAGCCGTCTTCAGCCAGCGCCACGGTGGTCGAACCGTTGCTTGCGATGCAGGTGAAGGGCCCGTCGTGTCCCACGTCACGAATCGTCCATTCCGAACCGTCGGGGCTGGCCAGGATCTCGGGTCGATTCCCGACGGCGAGGTACTCCGAGCCGGTCCATACCACCCCGAGGAGATCGGCGGTGGTGCCGGACTCCTCGCGGGTCCAGCTGAGCCCGTCAACGCTGCTGACGATGGTGCCGCCCTCGCCCACCGCCACCAACAGTGGCCCTGCGGCGAGGTCGAGGAGGGTGGTCGTGACCGGTGTCGCGCCGCTGGACCAGGAGACGCCGTCCTCGCTGGTGAGGGCTGTGCCCGAGGAGCCCACGGCCACGAAGATATGGCCGGTCCACGCCACGGCGTGGAGATCGTTGGCTGTCAACGGTTCGCTCAACGTCCAACCGACCTCGTCCGGGCTCGACAAAATTGTTCCCTCGCGGCCAACAAAGATGAACAGCCCGTTGCCGTGGGTTGCTCCGAGGAGATCCGTCGTCACCGGCAGGGGGTTCACCAGCTGCCATTGGTCGCAGGGCTCGGTCCCGTCCACCGCCGGAACGATCAGCGCCAGTGCGAGCAAGATCTCCACATGGCGATCTCTCATCGATCGGCTCATGATCCCCCTGAAGGAAGAAGCGACGTTACGGCTCGACGGCCGCAGATCGATCACTCTTTGATGGCTTCGAGCCCCACCATGTGGACGTAGTCGGCGATTTTCTTCGTCCACACGATGTGGACCCGGCGATCACCGGCCTCCCGGTCACGGAGAATGGCGTCTCCCTCAGGGGCGAAATCATCCTGGCCGACGTAAACCCCGCCGAGACCGTCGCCGCCCGAGTCCCTCAGGATCAGGGGGAACGAGGCCTCCCCTCCGCCCGGCTCCCCCGTGACCAGTTCCACGCTGCGAAATGTGTGCGATCGTTCCTCGTCGCGCCGCTCGTCATTCATGGTGCACTCCTCGTTGGCGCTGCATCCATGATGACAAGGTGTGTCGCGAGGGGGCCTCTCGTCAATACCTTTTTTGGGTATCGATGAATTTCTCGAAGGTTGCGGGCCTCACCAGGGGAGTTGTTCGCCGTCGTAATTCCAGTAGCTGCCGGTGTTGGCGGGTGTCAGCCCTTCAATGACTGATCGCATTCCGGTGATGGACTCCTCGGGGGTGAGTTTGGCGTTGGGTCCGCCCATGTCGGTGCGAACCCAGCCCGGGCTCATCACGATGCAGGTGAAGCCATCATCGGCCAGTTCGACGGCGAGGGACCGGGTGAACATGTTGAGCGCCGCCTTGCTCTCGCGGTAGCCGTAGTAGCGGCCCGAGTCGTTGTTGGCGATGCTGCCCAGGCCGCTGGTGATGCTCACGATCTGCTTTTCCTTGCCTTTTTCGAGGTTGGGCAGGAGCGCGAGGATGACCCTCATGGGGCCGATCACGTTGACCTCGAGGGTGCGTGCCACGTCGTCGAAATCAGTCTCGTCCAGGGTGTTGACCCGGGGGAAGATGCCGGCGTTGTTGATGAGCAGGTCGATGGGTTGACCACCGAGATCGCGCGCGAGGGCGGCGACGCTCTCTGGGTCGGCCACGTCCAACTGCATCACCTGAAGATCGAGAGCCTTCAGGTCTGCGGCGGCCGTGGGCTTGCGCGCCGTGGCGATGACCGTCCATCCGGCGGCCGCGTACTGGCGTGCGAACTCGAGACCGAGCCCACGATTTGCGCCGGTGATGAGGACCGTCGGCGCGGCGCCGTCTGTGGCCGATTGCGCCCTTGCGTCCAGTGCACCAGCCAACAGCGTGAGCACCACAACGACCAGGGCCATCATCGTGAGGGCGAGTGGTTTTCGGACCGTGTGTGTCTTCAGGTTTGTGTGATTGAGCATTGCGCGTTTCTCCTTGTGGATTGAAGGGACGATTGGGACAACAACACAAGACGCGGAACTGTTTCACAATCGCCGGTCGCGGCGATCTTGACAATGGAGAATTATGAGCATATGTTCGTAAAAGGGAGGCGCAGTGGGACGACCGGAGAAGCTGAGGAGGGTCGGTTGCCTGGCACCGGGACGGGGCTTCAAGCCCATCGGCCGCCGGGTTGCCGATCTCGAGGTGGAACCCCTCCGGGCGGACGAGCTGGAGGCCCTGCGTCTGGCCGACCTCGAAGGGCTCTACCAGGAGGCGGCGGCCCAGCGCATGGGGGTTTCCAGACCCACCTTCGCCCGCATCCTCAACCGGGCCAGGACGGCGGTGGCACGGGCGCTGCTCGAGGAGAGAGTGCTGGTCGTGGGAGATGGTCCGGTGGTCACCGGCCACGACGAACCGCTGCCCTGCCCGGTCCACGGCGGTGAACGACGGCGCGGGCGCGGCTGCCGCTGTCGCCATCGACAGGGATCCAACGGGCGGGGTCAAGGCCCGCGCTGAGGAATCGATCGAAAGAGAGGAGATGTGGACATGAGAATCGCGGTTCCATTGAGCCAGGGGACGTTCAGCCCTCATTTTGGAGGTGCCGAGGCCTTTGCCCTCTACACCATCAACGCCGTCGATCGCACCATCGGTGAGCGTTCGTTCGGCGCGCCGCCGGAGCACGGCCGGGGTGTATACCCCGTGTGGTTGCGTCAGCAGGGCGCCACCGTCGTCCTGGCTGGGGGCATGGGGCCACGGGCGGTGGGGATCTTCGCGCAGAACGGTATCGAGGTGGTGCTCGGTATCCAGGGGGACGATCCGGACATCCTCGTCCGGAACTACCTGGACGGGACTCTCGAGGCCACCGGAGAACCCTGCCACGAACATGGATTCCACGATTGCGGCCACGATCACGGCGACGGTGGCCGTGGCGGCTGTCGCGACAGCTGATCCGGGCGCATTGCGACGCCCAACACGAGGGAGGCAGAGATGCCGGGACAAGGACGAGGACAAGGACGAGGTCAGGGACGAGGAATGGGGGGTGGTGGCGGTGGCCAGGGTCGCGGCGCTCGGGGTGGTAATGGTCTCGGCGCCGGCGGCTCCTGTATCTGCCCCAAGTGTGGCCGGCAAATGCCGCACCGCCCGGGTGTTCCGTGTCTCGAGGAGCGATGCCCGGACTGCGCGGTGGCGATGATCCGAGAGGGATCGCCCCACCACCAGGAGATCAAAAACCGCCGCGGTGGCGCTGCCAGCGAAAGCTGAGGTGTTCCCGATCCGAGCTGTGGGTCGGGTTAAAAGGAGGGTCAGACAATGCCAGGAAGAGATCGAACCGGACCAAGAGGAACAGGGCCGATGACCGGTTGGGGGTCGGGAGATTGCGGCGATCAGGTCGCCGGGAGATTCAGTCGGGGCGGTTTTGGTGGATGGGGTCGCGGACCCGGCCGAGGTGGAGGTGGAGGAGGTGGCGGCTGGCGCCACCGCTTCTGGGCCACCGGTCGGCCGGGATGGATGGGCTCTGGCGAATTCGAATCCCCAACACCCGAGCGTCAGGGGCTGGAGCACGAGATCGCGACGCTGGAATCCGAGCTGAAGCGTCTCCGGGCCCGACTCCAGGAGCTGCGGAACACCGAGTCGGACTAGTACCAGGCATCCTCGAATCGTCGTGGGATACGCACCAAGGAGGTTGTAGTGAAAGTTGTTGTCACGTCTACTGGTGAGAGCTTGGAGTCGCAGGTGGATCCCCGTTTTGGCCGGGCGCCCCACTTCCTTCTCGTTGACACGGACAGCGGGGAGGTCACGGCGGTGGACAACGCCAAGGGAGTCGACGCGGTCCAGGGAGCGGGGGTCCAGGCGGCCGAGGCCGTGTCCCGGCTTGACGCCGAGTGTCTGGTCACGGGCCACTGCGGCCCCAAGGCCTTCAGGGCCCTCGAAGCTGCACGAATAGTGGTTTACACCGGGGCCTCCGGCACCGTCGCAGAGGCTGTGGAACAGTTTCTAGCAGGCACACTCGAGCGCGCTGTTGGACCCACCGTGGCCGGACACTGGGCGTGATCGTCGCCATCGCCTCGGGCAAGGGCGGCACCGGCAAGACTACCTTGGCGGTGAATCTGGCCCTCAGTCTGCGCCGGTCGGTGCAGCTCCTCGACTGTGATGTCGAGGCGCCCAACGTCCACCTCTTCCTTCGCCCGGAGATCGTCAGCTCTGAGCCCGCGGGCATCCTTGTCCCGCGGGTCGACTCCGAGCGCTGCACGCTGTGTGGTGAGTGCGGCGATCTCTGCCAGTACAACGCCATAGCGGTGCTGAGCAACAGGCTGATGGTGTTTGAAGAGCTCTGTCATGGCTGTGGCGGCTGCAAACTGGTCTGCCCCGAAGGAGCGATCCGCGAGGAAATGCGGCCGATCGGGGTCGTCGAGCAGGGTGTGGCCGGTGACCTCGAGGTGGTGACCGGTCGACTCAACGTGGGCGAGGCACTGGTCCCACCCCTGATCCGCGCCGTCAGGACCAGGGCGAGCCGTGACCGGCTGGTCCTCATCGACGCCCCACCCGGGACCTCCTGTTCCATGATCGCGGCGGTTCACGGAGCCGATCTGGTGGTTCTGGTGACCGAGCCGACCCCTTTTGGACTCAATGATCTGGCGCTGGCGGTGGAAGCTGTGCGAACCCTCCAACTTCCGTTCGGAGTGGTCATCAACCGCGTTGGTTCGGGTGACCGCAGGGTGCACGATTACTGCGCGGCCGAGGGCCTCGAGATCCTGGCGGAAATCCCGGACGACCGACGCATTGCCGAGACCTATGCCCGCGGCGGCCTGCTTGTGGAGGAACTCCACCACACGCGTCCTGTGTTCGAGAGCTTGGCGCAGCGGATCGAGGACAGGCTGGTCCGAGATCGGCAGTCACCGATGGGAAAGGAAGCCGCTCGTGCTCACGTCTGATCGGCTCTGTGCCCGGTGTTGCGGCGCGCGATGTTGCGACGCCGATTTGCGGGAAGTGATGACATGACGGCTACCACACCTGAAGCGCTCCCTCTGGCCCCTTCCCACGCCGGCGAGGTTTTGGTCCCCGAGCTCGTGGTGATCAGCGGCAAGGGAGGAACCGGCAAGACCAGCGTTGTGGCCTCGTTCGCGGTGCTCGCCGAGGGTGCGGTGCTGGCGGACTGCGATGTGGACGCGGCCGATCTCCATCTCGTGCTCGCCCCTCAGGTTGAGAGGCGGGAGGTGTTTGTCAGTGGTCATGAGGCCGTGGTTCGCCCGCACGACTGCGAGGAATGCGGCGACTGTCTGGATGTCTGCCGTTTCGAAGCACTGGCAATGGGTGACGGATCGTCCGTGCCCGTGGTCGACCCGATCGCATGTGAAGGGTGCGGAGTGTGTGTCCACTTCTGCCCGTTTCAGGCCATCGACTTCGTGCCGCGGGAGTGCGGCGAGTGGTTTGTGTCTTCGACGCGGTGTGGACCCATGGTGCATGCGCGCCTGGGAATCGCCGCCGAGAACTCGGGCAAGCTGGTGTCGACGGTGCGCCTTCAGGCTCGGCGAATCGCAGCCTCGAGGGGTCGGGGATTGATCATCGTCGATGGTCCACCGGGCGTCGGCTGCCCGGTCATCGCTGCCACCACCGGTGCCGCGGGGGTGCTCCTGGTGACCGAGCCCTCGCTGTCCGGTGAGCACGACGTCGAGCGGGCGTTGACCCTGGCGCGGCATTTCCACATTCCCGCCGCCGTCTGTGTCAATCGTTGGGATCTGTCATCTCAGATCACCGAACGAATCGAGGAAGGCGCCCGCGCGCGCGGCGCCGAGATCGCCGGCAGGATCCGCTATGACCCGTTGGTTACCACCGCCCAGATCCAGGGACGGGCCGTGGTCGAGCTCGGGGGGGGTGCTGCGGAGGATATCCGTCGGCTGTGGGCCCATGTCAGCGGTTGGTTGACCGCGAACCTTCATCACTCCGGCTCCTGAGGGATTGGAACGATCCCCCCAGGACAACTCGTCATCGGGACGTTGCCGAGGGTCGAAGGGTGATTGAGATCTGGGACAATATTGAGACAAGGTTGCTCTATTGAGCAAAACATTGACAATCTGACGCTCAATCCCCACCATAGATGTGGCGTGTGTTGGTGCGGACTCGGCGATACCCTCGTGGGGCACGCGCTCGAGGGGGAGTGGTGACAACTCCATTGAAGGCGGCGAACTTCATGCTGAGGTTGGCTTTCGTGGTCAGCTCATGCGCATTTCTGTCTGTTTCGGCTCATGCTCAGTCCGATGTCGAGGTGGAGTCCATCGACAGCTCGGCCTGTGTCGACTGCCACGCGATGAGCCTGCACGACACGGAGTTCGAGATCGACCTCCAACACTCGGTGCACGACGGGCTCGAGTGTCTGGACTGCCACATCGATCGCGACACGATTCCCCACCTGGACGTCGAAGAGTGCGCGCAGTGTGACGCCTGCAGTGTCTGTCATGACGACAAAGCGGCCACGTACACGATTCACGGCCGTGGTGAGGTCGGATCATCTCTCGATACGCCCCACTGTCACGACTGCCACGGCGACCATGACATCCTGCCATCTTCCGTCAAGCGCTCGAAGACCCACCCCATCAACCTGCCCCAGACCTGCGGTGCCTGTCATGAGAACCTCGATCTGACCACAAAATACGAGATCCTCATCGACCACCCCATCGAGATCTACCAGACCTCGGTGCACGGTCAGGCCACCAGAGGTGGAATCTACGTGGCGGCGAGCTGTAACGACTGTCACTCAACCGGCGGCACGGCGCACCGGATTCTCGCTCCGGGATTCCCGGACTCCAGCATCAATCACTTCAACATTCCCTTCACCTGCGGGAAGTGCCACAAGGGAGTCGAGAACGACTATTGGGAGGGGATCCACGGGCGACTCGTGGCGCGAGGTGAGACGGATGCCCCGGTGTGCACCGATTGCCATGGTGAGCACGGCATCCTATCTCCGGATGACCCTCGATCGCCGGTTTCACGGTCGAAGGTGGCGGAGATGACATGCTCTCCATGCCACGAGTCGGCGGTCCTCAACGAGAAATACGGCCTCGCGACCGAGCGCTTGACCACGTTCATCGACTCGTACCACGGTCTCAAGAGCCGGGCCGGCGACACCCATGTCGCCAATTGTGCCTCGTGTCACGGGGTTCACCGGATCCTACCCAGCTCCGATCCGACATCGACCATTCACCCGGCGAACCTCCAGCACACCTGTGGCGAGTGCCACCCGAATATTTCGGAGAAGATGGCGTCGACCCCGATCCACGGCGTGTCGGGCGAAGGTCTCAGGACGCCCATCGCCGAGTTCGTCGAGGACGTCTACATCATCGCCATCGTGGTGATCATCGGACTGATGGTGTTGCACTGGCTCATTGACCTGCAACGGCATCTGCGCGATGTGCTCGGCCAACGGCCGCAGATTCAACGGATGCGGCCCGATGAGGTGGTGCAGCACGCCCTGCTGGCGCTGTCATTCATTTCATTGGTGATTTCCGGGTTTGCTTTGCGATACGACCAGGGGTTCGTGTCCCGCTTCTTCTTCGGCTGGGAGGGTGGTTTCGAGGTCCGTGGAACGCTGCACAGGATCTGGGCGGTGGTCTTCATCCTGACGATCGTCTGGCATGCGGTCTATCTCACGACGGCTCGCGGTCGCAGGTTCATGGGTGACATGATGCCCGTTCGGCGCGACTTCGAGTTCTTCGTCAGGCGGATGCTCCACAACCTCGGGTTGGGGCCGGAAATGGAGTGCATCCAGCGCTTCAACTACATCGAGAAGGCCGAATACTGGGCGTTGGTGTGGGGCACCGCCGTGATGGTCGTCACGGGCATCATGTTGTGGTTCGACAACTGGTTCATTCAATTCCTACCCAAGGGAGTGCTCGACGTTGCCCTCGTGATCCACTTCTGGGAGGCCTGGCTGGCTTCGCTGGCGGTTCTGGTATGGCATCTGTACTCCGTGATTTTCCACCCCCACGTCTACCCCATGAACCCGAGTTGGATCAACGGCAACATGCCGGAGGAAATGTACTCCAAGGAACACCCGGGCCATGTGGATGAGGCACGCCGCGAAACCGAAGAGGCGATCCGCCGCCAGCTGGAGCGGGTGCGGCGGCGGGAGGGGACCGACCACCTCCCCTCAGACAAGAATCCGGACGGCGACTCGTCGACGGATGACCAGCGGTAGCTGATCGAAACCGGTAGGCCGAGTTATCTGCCTCAGTGTGCGGGAGCGGCTGAGCCTTTCTCGGCCGGGCTCGGGGACTCATTCGGTTGTTCGACTCCCTGGATGATGGGGATGGCGATCTTGCACAGCAGGGTGAAGACCAGGAACCCGATGGCGAAGATCCCGGCGCCGACTCGTACCTCGCTGAGGGTGGGCACGTACTCGTAGAACTCACCCAGGGTGTCGGGAGTCATGCCCGGGATGACCAGCGCCATGCCCTTTTCGATGTAGACGCTCGAGTAGATCAGGAGACAGCCGATGTTGAGGGTGATCAGATTGCGCCGGGTGGCCGGGAACAGGAAGAGCAAAAAGGCCACCACCCCACAGGCCAGTGACAGCCAGGCGAACGGGACCAACGCATGGTGGCCGTGGACCCCGCTGAAGAGATACTGGGTGTGGATCAGGTGGTGGGTGTTGGAGTAGTACTCCTTGAAGATCTCGGCGCCGAAGAGAAAGAGATTGAGGAACATGGCGTAGGCCATGAGTTCGGCGATCTTCTGGATCGCCTCGTCCTTGATCTCGATGGAGGTGGTTCGCCGGAGGATCTGGAAGAGAATCAGCAGGATCGCCGGCCCGGAGCAGAAGGCCGATGCCAGAAATCGGGGCGCGAGGATGGCGGAGTTCCAATACGGCCTCGCCGCAGAGCCGGCGTAGACGAAGGCCGTCACCGTGTGAATTCCCACCGCGGCCGGGATCGACAGCAGAAGCAACGGCGCCACGAATCTCCGGTTGTAGGGGCGGTGGTGGTAGGCGGTGTAGAGCAGGTGGAACACGATGGTCAGGTTGAGGATGAGGTACAGATTGAGGACCAGCACGTCCCAGCCGAGAATCGACGATGGGAGGTTGAGGCTCCCGAAAACGGCATCAGGTGCCATACCCGGTCGGGCCGGCCCACGTCCACCAGTACGAACAGCATGCACATGACGATGGCGCTGACCGCCAGCAGCTCACCGAAGATGGCGATCTCCTTGATGGGTTTCCAGTTGTAGATGTAGGCCGGAATCACAAGCATGACGGCCGCCGCAGCGACCCCCACCAGGAAGGTGAAGTTGCCGATGTAGTAGGCCCACGACACCTGGTCGCGCATATTCGTGACGATCAGTCCCTGGGACACTTGTTGGAGCCACGCGGTGATTCCCCACAGGGCCAGCAGGCCAAGAAAGCCGATCCACGCGAAGTACAGACGATTGCCCTTGAAGGCCAGGCGGGCCGATCCGGTGACGAACGAGGCCACGTCTTTGATCATGATCTATGTCGCATAGAAGTAGTAGAAGCGTGGTTGTGTGTTGAGGTCTTCCTTGAGCACGAACACTCTCTTTTCGCGCATCAGGTAGCGCATTTCGGATGTCTCGTCGAGCAGGTTGCCGAATTTGCGGGCGCCCACTGGGCAGATCTCGACGCACGCCGGATATCTTCCCTCGCGGGTACGGTGGATGCAGAACGTGCACTTCTCGACGACGCCCTTTGGCCGAGG
>CAWAUY010000050.1:0-11273 GCA_963785275.1 Candidatus Sulfomarinibacteraceae bacterium | reverse complement strand
AGGCAACATCACCGCAGTTCGAAATATGGACGTTTTTCAGGTCGAAGAGGCAGTCACCCCACGACTGCCAGTCTGTGCGAACGAGCTCGGCGGCTTGGTCGAATCCGACGTAGATCTCGCGCGGCATGGTTCCCAGGATTGTCGTGTTTTCGGACGAGAAGAGCCGGTGCATGAAATCTTCGAGAAGCTCCGGATCCCTTGCAACATACCCCTCCTGGAAGAGGACGAGGGTGTCCATGACCTCTGACCGGAGACTCTGAGGCGCGTTTCCGGCACCGTATTGAAATGACCCTGGGGAGGGAAAGGAACCCCCGTACCGGTCACCCAGAAGCGTCGCCGAAACATAGAACAGAAACGCGACAAATAGCACCCTGGCCACACCGTATGCAATCTTCATCGACGGGCTCCTCCCTGAATAGTGAACGACCGAGCCGGCTCAGGATTACCGCAGACCTTGATATCAGAGAGAAGGGTCAGAAAATTCGCCTGTTACGAGCCCTCGACGATCACCACTTCCTGATTTGCGGCGATGTCCGTGAGGTGGTCCTCGGTCCCGGAAGGCCACCGAACGACGACATCGACCGATGTCGAAGAACCGAGACCGAAATGCTGGACGAGGTCGCTCTGGCTTCGCCAGCCGCTGTGGGTCTGCACCTCGCGAATCTGCGTTTCCTGCCCACTGGTGGAGTCCCCGGCCACTTCGATCCGGGCGCCGATTCCTGAGGTGTTGGACACGGTGCCCACGAGTTTGACCCCGATTGACGGGTGGGCGGATCAAGCATTCTCATACATGAACAAGCGTAAAAAATCGATAGGCGCAACTGGAGCATCGATCTTGACTTCAATGGCAGGTCGTGGGATTTTTGCTCCATCGGAACAATTTATGGAACAGCGAAGTGGAGGAGGGTGTCATGACACGCCACCGAACTGACTCCCTGGTTCTCTGTGTGCTCGCGATTGTGAGTTCGGCATTCGTCGCACCTCCTCCGGTTTGGTGTGAGATCTTCGTCGCCGATCGGAACAACGACCAAATCTTGGTCTATGCTGATGGCGCGACCGGAGATGATCCTCCGCTGCGCACCATCGCCGGCGCCACCACCGGTCTTTATCGGCCGTACTCTGTGGCCTTGGATCTCACCCACCGGGAGCTCATCGTCGTCTGCGACCCATCCAACCAGATCGTCGTGTTCCCGATGGACGCCGACGGTGATGTGGCCCCGCTGCGAGTGGTTTCTGGCCTGGCCACGACCCTCAGCCAACCCACCGGTGTGGCCGTCGATACGGTGAACGACGAGATTGTGGTGGCAAACAATGCGGACCAAACGGTGGTCATGTTCCCGCGCGACGCAAACGGAGACATCGCACCGGCGAGGGTGATCGGCGGCGCGAGCACGGGCCTCGGTCCCCTGCGGTTCGTATTCATCGACCTGGTGAACGACGAGTTGTACGTCGGCGACTACGGCAACAAGGTTTCGGTATTCAACCGTTCCGACGAAGGTGATGTGGCACCCAAGAGGGTTCTGTCGGGCGCTGCGACGGGAATCGTCAAACCACGTGGTCTCTTCGTGGATTTGGCTCACGACGAGCTCTTCGTCGCCGATAGTGATGCGAACGCGATTTTCGTCTTCCGGCGAACGGCTGAAGGTGACGTCGCGCCACTGAGAGTGATTGTCGGCCCCGCTACCGGCCTGAACATACCCCGTGGCCTGATCGTCACCACCGATGACGAGGTCGTGATCACGCCTCCAACCACCGCTTTTGCCCGCGACGCGCATGGAGACGTTTCCCCGCTATGGGTTCACAACCAGGACGGTGGCCGTGGCCTCACGAGCACCAACGCTGCCCACGGCGGTTGGGGATTCGTGATCGGGCTCTTTGGCGACGGTTTCGAGTCGGGTGACACCTCCCTCTGGTCGGCGATTGTGCCGTAACCCGTCAAACCCCGGTCAGGGGCTGGCTCGATCACCGTGATCGACCACAGGTGATCGTGGTCACCGGATCCCCGGAGCCACGGTCGCTAACATCATGAGTTGAGATAATAGTTCACCGAGTGAACAGGGAGGCGCGACATGTCCCGCCGACTCCGCGTGAGGCTCGTGCTGTCCGTCGTTTGGTTATTGGGTCTTGGTCCGAACTCCGTGGCAAATGCTCAGGAAATCATCATCGACCACACGTGCACCGACATCAGCCAAATCCCGCCATACTGGATCGAGCAGGCCAGGCTCTTTGCCTTCCACTACGCCCACACCTCCCACGGTAGCCAGATTATGTCCGGTCTGACCCACCTCGAAAGTGTCGATTCCACCTTCGCGGTTTCAGTCTTCTACGCGAGTTCCGATCCGCCGGGGGTTCTCAACTGCGGTCCGGGTGATCTCTGCATCTTCGACGGCAACCCGCCGGAAACCTACATCACGCCAGAGGACTACTGGGAGACTCAGGATGGGAGGGAACGCACCGAGGCGGTGGTCGACACCGGTCTGTTCGATCTCTCCATGTGGTCGTGGTGCGGCCAGATGTCCTACTACTCGGAATCCCAGATCGACCTGTACCTGGACACGATGAGCTCCTGGGACCAGGGCTACGGCGACATGCGTTTTGTCCTCATGACGGGACACACCGACGGGGGCGGGGGGACGCTGGCCTTCAACAACAACCTCGCGCGCGGATACGCGCGGGACAACGATCTCATCCTATTCGACTTCGCCGACATCGAGGTCTACGATCCGCTCGGCGGCGGGCCCTACGACAACGACGGAGAGGGCAACTGCACGTGGTGCGTTGATTTCTGTGCCGCCCACCCCGAGTACTGCACGAGCCTCCCGAGTTCCTGCGCCCACTCCGCAAACCACCCCGAAGACACTCTGTTCTGCAAGCTCAAAGGCCACGCGTTCTGGTGGATGCTGGCCCGGCTGGCGGGTTGGCCGGGCCCGGGTGGCCTCTTTGTCGACGGGTTCGAAGACGGCGACACGTCGGGATGGTCCACCACGGTGGGGTGAGTCCCTCGAGATCGAGTTGCCGTTCTGTTGGGGTCCGCACAGTGCGGCACCCATGATCGGATGACTCGGATCATCGGAAACGCGAGATCGCTGCAACACTGTTGTCGACCACCGAGATCATCGCGCTGCCTCTGGTCCGACAGTGGGTGGGTGTTGTCGTTTGAATCCTCAGGGTATAAGCCGCCCACTCGGGCGGCGGAATCTGACGCTGAACCGGTCGTTCCGATACCACTTGACCTCGTTGGATCCGTTGTGACTGCTGCCGGCGATGATGTCGTTGTCGCCGTCGTTGTCGAGATCAACCACGAACAGGGGCCACACCCTGCGCAATGTTGCCACCTGGCTTTCGGTCCAGCTGATGGGGTCTCCGCCGTCGTTGTGCCACCAGCTCAGCTGACCCGAAAGCTGGGCGCTTGCCGTCACGTCGAGGATCCCATCGCCGTCGATATCCGCCGCCTGCGCGACGCAGGCGTTGAAGACCGGGAAGGAAATAACCTGTTTCGTCCACACGATCGGATCGCCGCCGTCGTTTCGCCACCAGGCCACCACGTGCCCCGTGTAACCAGCGCCCACGATGTCCAGGTCCAGGTCACCGTCCACGTCGATGGCCTGGACCCGATGGGCTCCGCCGAATTCGGCGTCAACCACGTGTTCCTCCCACTCGATCGGATCACCGCCGCGGTTGCGCCACCAGAGCACTTCATCGTCATAAAGGGCGGCGCCGATAACGTCTTCCCGGCCGTCGCTGTCGAGGTCGCCGGTGCAGACGGACTTCGCCATGCCCACACCGGCAGCGACGGTCTGCTCGGTCCATGTGAGGGGCTCTCCCCCGTCGTTGCGCCAGAGGGTGACCCGATGATGGCTTGACGACGCGCAGAGCACGTCGATGTCACCGTCCGAATCGACATCTGACGCGAAGACCTCGTGCGGGGAGCCGTACACGCCGTCGATGGTGTGCCTGGTCCATTCGATGGGAGACGAGCCTTCGTTGCTCCACCAAGCAACTTCGGCGCCCTCGTATGACGCACCGATCACGTCGAGATCACCGTCGCCATCGATATCGGCTGCGTGAACCGAGCGCGCGCCACGGAAGTTCCCACCGATTGTGTGCTTCGACCAGTTTCCGGGATCGTGATTCTGGTTCTTCCAGTAGACAACGGCGTCGTCTTCGATCGCAGCGCCGAGAATTTCCATGAGGCCGTCGTTGTCCAAATCAAAGGCCCAGAGACTGGCGTTGCCGTGGCTGGACGAATCAACCGTGAATTCGGTGAACGACACCTGGGCCATGCAGGGTGGCGTCATGGCCAATGCGAGTGCAAACGCTCCGAACGGGGTCCGGGGCGACGGTCGTTTGTCCATCTTAGCCTCCAACCTCTTCGAGGGATGTACGCAGATATCGGCGTAGCGGTTTGGAACGAACCGCAGAGTATGCTCCCAATGACGATGTGCGAGTCAATGCGCCCCGTGGCATCGTCCGCAGCGCTGTCCGGACCGGAACCCGTGTGCGGAGGAGTCGGCCGGAACGCGCATTACCCTTTGAAGGACGGGAAAGGTGTCGAGGGCTGGAATTGTGAGGTTTTCGGAAACAGTGTTGCGGTGAGAGTCTGGTCTTGAGATCAAACCCTGGGAGGGGAGGGATTGTCGTTGTGACGACGTTTTTCGCGTGGCTCACCGGACGGCCCCCCGTACGTCGTCGACCGGCATGGTGGCGTTGGACCGGGTGCCTTATCGCCGCGCTGGGGATGGCGTACTTCTTCCTGTACGGCCCGGGTGTGAGGCTGTGGAGGTCACCGCCGGGTTTCGAGAAGTTCACCGAGGGTGAGACCACAGTCTTCTACCAGCCGGGAATCCGGAATGAAGCCGTGGCTGTGTCGGCCGCCGCTTTAAAGGCTCAGCGTGACGTTCTCGAATTCTGGGGTCGCAGCGCCGACGCCGGATTCGATTTCCCGGTTGACGTCTACCTCTGTCGGAATCCACGTCGATACTGGCACCTGGTGATGAACAGGGCCAAGGGGTCGGCGAGTGGGAATGACCTGATGATCCACGCCTCGTACCCGGAGGTGGAGCGCATACCGTACCTCCGCCATGAGCTCGCCCATCTCTTTGTCGTGCACGAGCTGGGTTGGTGGCGAACCCGGCTCCACACGCCGGCTTGGCTGGATGAGGGCATCGCCACCACCATTCAGGGGTCGCAGTGGAACGATCGAGGTGGTCTCGCGCGGTTTGTTTCTCGGACACATCAGTTGGCGCCCCTCTCCAGTACTCCCAACACGTTGCGCTGGCTCGGTGCGGTGGGAGCAGGGGGAGATGTGGCCGGCGCCCAGTACTCCTATGCCCGCACCTTTACCGAGGACCTGATGGACCGGTTCACACGCGGCGCTGTACTCGACTTCCTGACCGATGCCACGATGACCGGCGACCAATCGGGAGCATTCGCCCGTGCCTTCGGCCATTCGCTCGGAGAGGCCGAGCAACAATGGGTGCGCGACGCCATGGCCGGCGGTGTATTACCGAATGATCTCGAATTGGTGGACCGCGGGCTGCCGGCCGCGCTCGTCACCAAGCTGCTCGTACTGCTGGCGCTCGCGACGTTTTTCGTCCTATGGAGTTTTCGCCAGGCGGCCCGGGCGGCACGCGCGGTGGCGAGGTGGACCCGAAACGAATGTCACTCTTCGTCTGCGGCGGGGCCGTGATCATCGGTCCCCGGGACCTGGACCTTTCGTCTCTCCGGATCGGGATGCTGGCGATAGAAGATCGCCATGTGTCCCACGGCACCGACACATTCACAGTCGAGCTGCGACTCTATGGCGCGGGCGAATCGTTCCCGATTCTCCCGCTCGGCCGCGATCTTCACCTTGATCAACTCGTGGGCCTCGAGGGAAGTGTCGATGGCGCCAAAGACGTTTTCGCTCAAGCCTTCTTTGCCAATCTGGACCATGGGCTTGTAGCTATGGGCCAGGCCCCGCAGGTATTTCCGTTGTGAGCCCTTGAGTTCGCTCATGGTTCCTCCCCGTACGAACCTGAAGGGTAGCATTGGGGCCGCGGTGCTGCCAGCGGAAACGACCTGCTTGGCTGGGGGTAGCACGTGTTTCGTTTCGACTGTGTTAGCTTCCGTGGTCATGACGCTGCACATTGTGGATCACCCGTTGCTTCACGACATCATGGCGCGGTTGCGAGATCGCCGGACGTCATCGGATGACTACCGCGCATTGACCTACCGTGCCTCGACCTTTTTGATCGCGGAGGCGACCCGGGATCTCCCGACCCGTGACGATGAGGTGGAGACACCCCTCGAGACGGCTGCCGTGCGACGGTTGAGCACCCGGGTGGTGGCGGTGCCGGTTTTGCGGGCCGGGATCGGCATGCTGCAGGCGTTCGTTGACCTGGTGCCCGGGACCGAGGTGGGCTACTTCGGTCTCGAGAGGGATGAGGAGACGGCCCAGGCCCGGTGTTATTACGAGAAGGTGCCGGCGGATCTCGGTGAGGCGGTGGTCTTCCTGCTCGATCCCATGCTGGCCACCGGTGGATCGGCGGCCATGGCTGTCGAAGGTCTCAAGGAGCGAGGCGCACGGGACGTGCGGTTGGTTGCGATCGTGGCGGCCCCCGAGGGGGTGGAGCTGTTGTCCCGGCGGGCCAACGGTACCGAGATCTACACCGCCGCCCTCGATCGCGGCCTCAACGACAAGAAGTACATCCTGCCCGGACTCGGCGATTTTGGCGACCGGCTCTACGGAACGTGATCAACGATCATCGACCGACTAGAAGCGGTAGGCGATGCCGACGCTGAATGAAAAGATGTCGTAAGGCAGAGTCGCCTTGTTTCCGTCGTCAAGGTCGACATTGGCCAGCTCGATGTCGCAGTCGATGTAGCGGAGGCCGCCGAACGCGGCCCAGCGGCTCTCGCTGCCCAGGGCAATGTCCACACCCGCTTGAACCGACCACGTGATTTCGCCGTCGGTGCTTATATTGAGTGAGTCGCCCTCGGGGTCGGTGAAATCGAGGTCGTCGAAGTCCACACTCGCGATGCCGGCGCCGAGGTAGACATCGAAGGCCCGGCTGTTCGGCGTCAGGTGGACGTCCAGGTCGAGGGTGATGATTCGGGTGGACATGGCATCAGAAAGTGACACGTGGCCGTAACCCGGGACGTCGGCGCTCAGCTCGACGTCCGGGCTTGCCCAAATCGCTCCCAACTCGAGCCCGAGCCGGTCGTTGAATTGATACTCGAGACTGGCGCCGAAACCAAGATCGCTTTCACCCTGTATCCGCACCTCGTCCGGGTTTTCCGACGGCACCGTTTCGTCGAGGTTGGGGTCGATTCCGGCTGCGAAGACCCGAATGTGCCAGCCCGGTCCGCCCGCCGAGGCCGGCACCGCGAGCATCAAACACATGGCAATGAGTCCGAGAGAAACCACTGTTCGTTTCATGATTGCCTCCGTGCAGCTTCACTTGGAGTTCCACGATCCCTCAACTGATAAGGCGGTATCAGTGCGCCGACCCCGCAAACCGGAGAGGGGAGGGGTGGCGACCTTCGCGTTCCATTTTTTGTTTTATTGGTGCCACTCAGCCTCAGAATGCAATACTCTGAATTGGCATCCATCGGGTACTCTCTGACAATTGGGAGGAAATATGAGGTTTCATGATCGGTCCCGAACTTTCCTGGTCCTGATCGCAGCATTGGCGGTCGTAACGAGTTGTGCGAATTCGAAACCACAGTCCGACCTGTCAACTGTCAAGACAGCCGACCAGCCCGAGCTTGTGATGGACACGCTCGTCACCACGGATTGGCTGAGCCGGCATCTCGACGACCCGGATCTGGTGGTGCTGGACTGCACCGTCCGTGTGGAGATGGACGAGGACGGCGGCTTTCGGACAGTGAGTGGCCGGGCCGACTACGAGGACGGCCACATTCCGTCCGCTGGATTCGCTGATCTCATGGGTGATCTGTCTGATGGCGAAAGCCTTCACGATTTCGCCGTGCCCACACCGGAGCAATTCTGTGCCGCCATGAGCGCTCTGGGCGTGGGCGACGATTCCAGGGTGGTTCTCTATGACGGGAACATGACGGGCTGGGCCGCCAGAGTCTGGTGGATGCTGCGCTGGGTCGGGTTCGACCGAGCGGCGGTGCTCGACGGCGGTTTGGGTACCTGGACCGCCGAGGAGAGACCGCTGTCAACCGAGCCGGCCGACCGAAAGGCGAAGCAGCTCACTCCGGCTCTCCGACCGGAACTGATCGCTGACCGGGACGAGGTCTTCGCCGCCATCGGCAACAACAGCATCAGCATCATCGATGTGTTGCCCGCCCCCGTCTATCGGGGCGAGATGACCATCTACGATCGACCCGGCCATATCCCCGGCGCCTCGAATATCCCTTCCATGTCACTGGTCGACGAATCGGGCCGTTATCGGCCGCTCGACGAACTGGCCGTGGTCTTCGATGGTGACCGCAACGCCCGCGTCATCACCTACTGCGGTGGCGGAATCGCTGCGTCATCCAACGCCTTCATCATGACGCGACTCGGTTTCACCAACGTTGCCGTCTACACCGCCTCACTCCAGGAATGGTCCGCCGACCCGGCTAACCCGCTGGTGGTCGACACGCCCTGAGGCCACGATGGGGTGCGGCGGGTCGAATGGACTTGACTCGACACTACTCCAGGGTAGGCCTCGATTCACGCAGTGGAACGCGTTACCAATCTGGTCGGTTTAGGGGTCTTCGCAATTGAGCATTTGGACCGGAGTCGCGTAGAGGAACTCGGCGTCTCTCGTGCCCTCTGGGTTGTCATCCACCTTCGAGACGTACGCAATGAACATGCTGGGCCAGGGTGAGAGGCAGGGATCGGGCATGACGTCATCCGGATTCACCCAGTGATCGACGGTCAACGCCCCTTCGACGTGACCCACTCCCAGCTGCGAGTTCAAGTGCCTTCAAGTGCCAGGGCCGACACTTTTGACAGATCCGAGACTTTTGGTTCCGAGAGTGTCGAAAGTGTCGGCCCTGGCACTCAACGGCACTCAACGAAGTTGTTTGGCGGAGATCCGGGTGTCTATGTCAACGCGAGCCCGTCTTGACAGGGGTGGGGAATCGGGTCTAGTCTGTATTGGAATTCAATCTCAATTGTGATTTTGAAGAAGCTATACCGCGCGGTGGGGTTGATTTTCCTGAAGATGAGCCAAAATTTTGGCCCGATGGCAGGGTTCTGACGGCACGGATTTGATCATCGCGCACAACAAACTGGACACAGAGAAGGAGAGAGACGATGCGCATAGCGAAAGAGGATATTCCGGTCAAGGTTGACGCGTCTCCCGGCGCCGTGGCGCGCCAGGTGGAAGATTTCGGAGACGCTACGGATTATGGCTCCATCGCCGCCGAGCACTACCGGATCGCCGCAGGGACCGATCTGTCTCCATTGCTCCAGGGTCTGAAAGAAGACCTCTGCCAGGCGCCGCACTGGGGCTATCTCATCGCTGGCCAGCTCACCGTAAGCTACAAGGACGGAACCGAGGAGAAGCCCCGTTCGGGAGATCTCTTCTTCTGGCCGCCGGGGCACACGGTACGAGCCGAGACGGACACCGAGATGGTCCTTTTTAGCCCCCAGCACGAGCACACCCCGGTTCTGAATCACCTCAACAAGATGCTCGCCGGCTGATCTCAGCCGCACGACGGGATCAGTCATCGCCAGGCACGCACCATCAGGGGCGCCTGGCGTTGCTCCGTCGCGCGCAAAAAATCACAAAGTCAACATCTCGGAGAACATCCTTGCCTGGGCGAAAAAGGTGAGGTATCGAGCGGCTCAGGGCACCGGGACCCCGAGCGGCCCCAATTTCTCGAACTCCCACAGGTCGCGCACCGGAATACCCTCGTATCCCCGCTCCGGCAATTTGGGCTTGTGTTCGCGGACGCGGTCCACCGCATTGAGGTGAATACGAACCAATCGATAGCCCCTCGAGAGGTAGAGCCCCGCGGCGCGCAGATTGTCGTTGGTCATCAAAGCCCAAGCGCGACCGAGACCGAGGGTGTGGAACTTGTTTTCCACATCTTCGAGCAGCCGCCGGCCGAATCCACGTCCCCGAAGGATGGTGTCGAGAGTCACGATCTGTCCCGCCGGCCCATCGACGTGGTAGGTCACTAGACCGACAATCTCGTCGTCACGATCGACAAGGGCGAGGCCGTCCACATCCGGAGGCGTGTACACCGTGTTGAGACAGACGACGAGACCGTACCAACGGTCTTCCCACACCGCCTTGATTTCCTCTGTTGTTGCTGGCCTCAGGCGCATGTCCCGTTGTCGAAGCGGTGTCATCTCATCCTCCTTGGGAAAGCTCGCACACTCATCCCCGGCGGGTCGCCGTGGACGTGGTTGCCCTGATCATACGGTGCCGCCAATGGCGGGGCAAGGGCTCTCGTCGAACCATGCGTACCACGAACTGGTAGGTGGTACCAATCCCGTGGACTGCGCGTGAAACGGCCAGTCAAGGGGGCCATTTGCTTGGGCGGGTCAGATCCCAGCTCCCTTGATGCCCTCGACCTTCTGTACGGTCATTTCAAATACCAGGTCCCTACCCGCAAGCGGGTGATTGCCGTCGACCCGGACCACGTCGTCGTCCAAATGGACCACAACGAAGGGGAAATGTCGGCCCTCCTCGTCCTGAGCCGAAACCATGGTTCCCAACGCAACGTCATCCGGAAGCTGGGACCGGGGGACGTCGATGACGCGGGCTTCATCTCGCTCGCCGAATCCCTCGGCAGCCGAAATCGCGGTAACAACGTGAGCATCAGGCTCCAGCCCTGCCAGGGACCGCTCGATCGCTGGGAAGATCTGACCGGTACCGAAGATGAACCGCATCGGACCGGTCTCGGAGGAGGAGTTCAGGGTGGTGCCGTCCGCATCCTTGAGCGTGTAGTCGATTGTGACCAGGCGGCCATTGCTGATGTCGGCCCTGCCGTCGATGGGTACGATCTCGGGCTCGTGGTGGTGATGATCATGTCCGCCGCATCCGCCATCGCCACCGCCGCAGGTTTGCGCCTCGCCGAAGGCGCGGCAGTTACCGGAGACGAAGAGTTCCACCGCCTCTCTGACCGTGGCGGCGTCCTCTTTGAAGTGGACGTTGATACCAACCTGCTGGAAGCCTGAGAGAGGGCGCGCGCCCATGCCGCCGGCGAGGAGGACCTCGACCCCTTGCTCCTTGAGGAGGGTCACCGGCGCCATGCAACCACCCTGTTCATGTCCCGAGTTTTCAAGAACCGAGACCTCTCCGATATCGTCATCGTTCACTGTA
>CAWAUY010000049.1:0-218971 GCA_963785275.1 Candidatus Sulfomarinibacteraceae bacterium | reverse complement strand
GAGTACCGGCGCGGCTCCTCCTGGTGGAGTGGTACGTCAACGACTCCCGCGGCCTCGAGCAGGGCTTCACCATCACCGAGCCGCCGGAGGGTGCGGCGGACGCCGACATCGTGCTCGAACTAGCCCTCTACGATGCTCGCGCGGAAGTGGACGAGGACGGCCGGTCGCTGGTCATGCGCTCGCCGCGAGGCGTGGCCGTGCTGCGCTACAGCGACCTGCAGGCCTTTGACGCCTATGGGCGCCTACTGCCGGCAAACGCCGCGGTCGAGGGCGACGGCTCGATGCTGCGGCTGACGGTGGATGCTCGCGTGGCCCGCTATCCCGTCACCGTCGATCCGCTGTTGACCTCGTTCGTGGTCAAGGTGACGCCGAGCGCGTCGGATGCGGCGGCCGGTGACATCTTCGGCCTCAGTGTCGCGGCGAGCTGCGGCTGGATGGCAGTGGGGCGCCCCCCGCGCCGACGAGATCGGCTCCGACTCGGGCGCAGTTTTCATGCTCCGCCGGAACTCATCGTCCGGCGACGCCGATACCTGGCGACCTGTTGTCAAATTCACACCGTCGGGGATCGGTCCCGACGACGAGTTCGGCCGGAGCGTCGACCTGCACGGCGATTTGTTGGTGGTGGGCGCGATGTTTGACGATGCCGAAGGCGACAATGCCGGAGCGGCCTACATCCTCGAGAAGCGCTCTACGTGGGGAGGTACAGGGTTGGATTCCCCGGACGTGACGAAGATCACGGCGGGCGATGACGCGGAGGCCGCCGATTTCTTCGGCAGGGCGGTAGCCGGCGAGGGCGACCTCGTCGTGGTGGGTGCGCCGCTGAATGACTCGGCAGCCAGTGGCGGCGGCAAGGCGTACATCTTTCAGAAGATTGCCGGAACCTGGTCGGTGGTGGGCGATCTGACGGCCTCGGATCCGGTGGTCGCCGACAACTTCGGCAACGCGGTCGCGATCAAGTGGGGACACCGTCGTCATCGCTGCCGAGAACCGCAGCCCCCCGGAAGACGAGTTCTACCAATACGGAGCCGTCTACGTCTTCGAGCGCAACCAGGGCGGCGCGGACCAGTGGGGCGAGGTGGCCCGCCTCGAGGCATCGGACGGCGCGGCCTGTACGACCACTTCGGTCGGGCGGTTGACATCGACCGCGACACCATCGTCGTGGGGGGCCCCAGCGGCAGGACGAAGGCGGTGAGGACGCCGGTGCCGCCTATGTCTTTGCGCGCAACCAGGGCGGGGCTGATGCCCGGGCGAGGTGGCGAAGCTGACCGCGCCCGACGGTGCCGCCGACGATCACTTCGGCGGCGACGTGTCGATTTCAGGTGACGCCATCGTGGTGGGCGCTTTGGATCACGAAGGCGCGGCAGGTGCCGCCTATATCTTCGAGCGCAACCACGGCGGCCGCGATGCGTGGGGTGCCATGGAGCAAGCTGACCGCGCCCGACGGTGCGTCCGGCGACATCTTCGGGGCATCGTGGTCGGCATCGACGGCAACCAGGTCGCGGTCGGTACGTCGGGCGACGACGACAACGGCGATGCCTCTGGGGCGGTCTATGCCTTTCGTCGGACCGGCGAGGGGTGGGAGGAGATCGAGCGCTGCAATGCCGGCGACGCCGCCTCCAGCGATTGGCTCGGCGAGTCGATCGCCGTCGACGGCGACACCATGGTGGTGAGCGCCAGCGGCGACGACGACGGCGGCAGCTCTTCCGGGGCCGCGTACGTTTTCCAACGCAACCACGCGACCGCGGACGGCTGGGACCAGGTGGCCAAGCTGGTGGCGAGCGACGCGAGAAGCGACGACGACTTCGGCAACAGCGTCGATATCAGCCACGGCACTGTGGTGGTCGGTGCGCGCCGGAAGGGAATTGGAGAAGTGGGCGCCGCTTATGTCTTCCAGCGCAATGAGGGTGGTGCCGACGCATGGGGCGAGGTGGTGAAGCTGGTGCCGTCCGACGGCGAATACTACGATCACTTCGGGACCGCCGTGGCCATCGACAACGACTCATCGTGGTCGGCGCGGAACGGCCGACCTCAACACTGATCCGGGGGCAGCCTACGTCTACGAGCGCAACGAGGGCGGTGCCGACAACTGGGGCCATGTCGCCACGCTGACGGCCTCCGACGGGGGCTCGTACGACTACTTCGGGCGCGCTGTTGCTGTGAACGGAGGCACGGTGGTGGTCGGCGCCTATGGCGTGGGGATCTCGGGCGCGATCTATGTCTTCGATCGCGACGAGGGCGGCGCCGACATCTGGGGCGAGGTGACCAAGGTGTCATCGCCGACTCCGGACGGCGGCAATGACCTCTTCGGCTCCGACGTTGCCGTCGAATGCGACACCATCCTTGTGGGTGCAGTCTACGAGAGCAACGTGCTGGCGGACGCCGGAGCGGTTTACATCTTGGCCGTAATAAGGGCGGGCGGGATGCCTGGGGACTGGTCGCGACGCTGACTGCTCAGGTCCGGCGGTGGGCGACCGCTTCGGGAACTCCGTCGACCTGCAGTGCGATGCCGCGATCGTGGGAGCGCCGCAGAGAACATCAGCGAGGCGTCCGGCTTCGCTGAACCTTCAGACGCAACAACGGCGGGGCCGACGCCTGGGGGGGGAGGCAACCGTGGTTGCCGGCGACTATGCCCCGTCGAGCCGCTTCGGGCAGGCAGTCGGTGTCGCCAACAACCACGCAGTCGCCGGCGCACCTCTCCAGAACGGGTACCGGGGACGGGCCTATGTCTTCCAATATCAGGCGCCGCTCGCCGAGCTGTCGGTGACCAAGACCGACGGTCAGCCGATCGCGGTGCCCGGGCAGGTCCTGAGCTACGACATCGAGGTTCGGAACCTCGGCACCGCGGACGCCCTCGGCGCGACGGTCACGGACATGCTGCCGGCCGAGCTCACGAATGCGAGCTGGATCTGCGCGCCGTCGGGCGACGGCGCCGATTGTCCCTCGAGTGGGGTCGGTGATATCGCCGACGAGTCGGTCGACCTGCCGGCCGGCTCGAGCGTGGTCTTCACGCTCACGGCGACGGTGGCGGGCAGCGCCACCGGAGAGGTGTTGAACACGGCAGCCGTGACACCCCCGACTGACATGGTGGATCCAAACCCTGGAAACGACGTGGACACCGACACCGATCCGCTCCCGCCGGTGGATTTCGGCGACGCCCCTGATGCCAGTGTCGGTGGCGCGTGGAACTACCCGACGACCGTTGCCGACGGAGGTGCCGGGCACGGTCTCGGCAGCGGGCGCTTCCTCGGTGCAGCGGTGGACGCCGAAAGCGATGGTCAGCCATCGGCGGCGGCCAGCGGCGACGATCTCGGCGGCTCCGACGACGAGGATGGCGTAGCTCTGCCTGCCCAGCTCGTGCCGTGCACGACCGCCGTCGTGGGCGTGACCGTGTCGATGAACGCCTTTGTCAACGGCTGGATCGACTTCAACAACGACGGCGACTGGAGTGACTCGGGCGAGTGGGTGATTGCCGATTACCTGGGGACCGCGGGCATCCGCAACTACGCCGTGGCGGTGCCGTGCACCGCACTGCCCACGGCCCGCACCTACTCCAGGTTCCGCGCCTCGAACGTGCCCGGTGTTGGGGTCGGCGGCCTCACGTCTCAAGGCGAGGTCGAGGACTATGCCGTCGAGGTGGTGCAGATCCCAGATCCTCTGCAAGTCCTCACCGCCTCAGCCGCGGGGTCGGGTCGGTCCAGCTGCAGTGGATCAACCCCGACGAGCCCTACGCCGCGACCTCCATCTGGGCGCGTACGAACAGGTTCCCTGCGATCCCGAACGAGATCGGTGCACGGCTCGTGGCGGTCCGCAGCGGTACCGCCGGGGATCCTGACTCGGTGGTCGACTCCGGCTGCGCCGAAGGCACTACCTGCTACTACGCAGGATTCGCCAGCGATTCCGGCGGAAATTACTCCGCCGGCACGAACGTCGCCGCTCGGCCGCCGAGCGACTCGGCCATTGCCTGGGTCTACAGCACCGGGGCCGCGTCCCTGGTGCCGCCGTCGCCGCTTCCGGGCATCGCCGCCTTCACGGCTTCCAACGACCGCCGGCTGCACTCCTTCGACAGCGCCACCGGGTTGTGGCCTTCCGGCTGGACCCCGCCGCTCATGAACGAGCCGGCGCAGGGCCGGTCGCCGGTGGTGAATCTTCCTACCACGACCATCGGCGGCACCGGTGCCGTCATTTTCGCCGGCTCGCAGGACGGCCACGTCTACGCCTTCGATGCCTCCGACGGCAGCGAGCTGTGGCAGTCGGCGGAGGAGCTCGGCTCCGAGGTTCAGGCGGCGCCGTCGGTGATGTTCACCGACTTCGGAGCGCCCTTCAATCTGGTGGTGGCAAGCGCGCGTGATCTCGCGGGTGCTGCCACGGTCTACGGACTCGACCCGAGCGATGGCTCGACCGTGTGGAGCTTCGACAACGGCGGTGGCGAGGAAAACGCCATCGGGGTAGTGTCGGCTCAGGCGAGCCTGAACTGGTCGACGAGCCCACCGCGGGCCTTCTTCGCGAGCCGTGCCCATTCACCGGACTCCGACACCGCGTGGTGCCTGGAGCTGGCCGCTGGTCCGGCGAGCCTGCTGTGGTCGCAGCCGGTGGGCGACAGTGATGGCGCCGCCTCGCTTTCCGGGGGTGCGGTCTACGTCGGAACCAACACCGGCCAGGTCGCGGCCTTGGACCCTGACACCGGCGAGGCGTTGTGGAGCGCCCCCTTCATCACCGGCGACGGCCCGGGGGTGAAGTCCTGGGTCTGGCGGATCGCCGCCGGGTCACGGCTCTTCTTTAGCACCAGTAGCTTTTTCCACGGCGTCACGGACAACGGCCCGGGCACCGCGCCGACCGCGTTCTGGGACGGCGGCGTGGTCGAGCAGAAGAAGCTCAAGGCGTCCGATCCCGGCCGAGAGTGACTACTTCAGCAAGGGCGCCGTGGCCCTCGAGGGCGACACCATGGTGGTCGGCGCCGCGAACGACAATGCGCCCGCCAGCGATTCGGGCTCTGCCTACATCTTCGAGCGAGACCGGGGCGGCGCGGGCAACTGGGGTCAGCGCCTCAAGCTAACGGCCTCGGACGCGGATGAGACGGACTACTTCGGATCGTCCGTCGCCATCTCGGGCGACACGGCGGTCGTCGGAGCGCAAGGGGACAAGGAGCTCGCGAGCTATGCCGGAGCCGCCTACATCTTCGAGCGCGACAACACCGGCACCGACGCGTGGGGCGAGCGCGTGAAGCTGACGGCGTCCGACGGCGCACTGTGGGATGACTTCGGCGTCGCAGTGCCGGCAATCTCGGCGGACACCGTGGTGGTGGGTGCCAACTGGGATGACAGCCGGCGTGGAGCGGCCTACGTCTTCGAGCGCAATCTGGATGGGCCGGACAACTGGGGCGAACGCGTCAAGCTGCTGGCCTCGGACGGTGCGCCCAGCGACGACTTCGGTTGGGCCGTCGCAGTGAGCGGCGACGTGGCCGTGGTCGGGGCGCGTTGGTCTGACCTGCCGGGTCAGAGCAAAGCCGGCTGCGCCTACGTTTTCGAGCGCGACGCAGGCGGTGCCGAGAATTGGGGCCAGGTGCGCAAGCTGGTCGCCAGTGATGCCGGGGCCAGCGATAACTTCGGGGTTGCTGTTTCGGTTGACGGCGACGTAATCGTGGTCGGTGCGTACGGCAACGACGATGTCGGGTCCCTCAGTGGCTCGGCCTACGTCTTCGAGCGTGACCAGGGGGGCGCCGGCAACTGGGGCCAGGTCGCGAAGCTCGGGCCCGGCGACCAGACTGGAGGTCAGGCCTTCGGATTCTCGGTGGCTATCGACGGCGCCCGGATGGTGATCGGAGCCTACGGCGACGACGAGGCGGGCAGCTCGGCGGGGGCGGCTTACGTCTTCGAGCAGGATGCCAACGGAATCTGGCGCGAGCGGCAGAAGCTGCTCGCCTCCGATGCACCGAGCGGCGACTGGTTCGGCGAGGCGGTCGCGGTGAGCGGGGGAACGGTAGCCGTCGGCGCGCGCTATGACGACGACGTTGCGCTGAACAGCGGCGCGGCATACGTGTTCGGTGGCTCCACGCCGTTTGTGATTCCCGGGGCCTCGGCGCCGATCGTGGTTGACGGCAAGGCCTACGTGGGCTCCAGCGACGGTCGGCTTTACGAAGTCGACACCTCGGTTGCGGCCCCGGCACCAAGGTGGATCGAGCTCGGCGATCCTGCGGTCGACAAGACGATCGGGAGCTCCCGGCTACGACGTCAGCTCGGGCCTCGTGATCGTCGGCAGCGACGAGGGCCGCATCTATGCGGTGGAGGTGCCACTGTGAAGCACTCCAGAAGCCAACGTCTCATCGGGGCACTCGTGGGGCATCTACGACGTGCTCGCCGCCTTGCGATGCATCTCAGCGCCCTGTCGCTCGTGCTTGTGGCAGCGACACAATCGGAGGCGGCCGAGGTCTGCGTCGAGGTATCGGTGGCCTCAGTGCCTGCACCGGTGTTGATCTTCGCCGACGGGTTCGAGAGTGGGTCCATCACGGAGTGGGAAGATCCGGACCCGGCGTCTTCGTTCTCGGCCACAGGGATCCTCGACCTTGTTTTCGAACTGTCTTTCGTGGGTGAAGTGGTGGGGGATTCGCTGGTCGAGCTCGCCGTTTACAGTCCCAATGATCATCTTTACCAGCAGCTGTCGACTCCGGTTTCGTCGCTGTCGGCCAAGGTTTGGAGCACGGTGGCCGTCATGGGCTATCGCGAACCGCAGCCGGTGCACGTCGTGAATGCCGACACATCCAACGGGCTGCGATTCCGGCTGCCGGTGGCCGGGACGCTGATCATCGCCAACTCGCTCTACGGGACGTGGACAGCACGTGCGCTCGTCGATGGTCAACTGGCGGACTGCGGTGCCTCGTTGACCTTCGAGATCCAGCAGTGAACCGAGAATTCAGAGGGTCTGCACGATTGATTCCATTCAATCTCTCCAGAGACGACAGCTGATCACGCCGGCTCGAAGGTAGAAAAGAACGAGGAGACCTCGATGGCGGCGTGGAGTGCGCGTCTCACGTGCACTTCAAATGTTGAGGTTCTTGTGCGGGCGGGACGCCCGCACCACAATGGGCTGTCAGGCCTCAGGGTGAATCAGGGGTAGCGGAAGACGGTGGCCTTCTGGTCCTGCGACCACTCTTCGAGGGCCTGGAAGAGCGGCAGGTTGAAGAAGGGGTCGAGACTGTCGGCGCGGCGGATCGTGACGGTGCCGTCGGTTATTTCGAAAACGACTGAGTCGCCGGGACGAAGACTGAGCGCCTTGCGAACTTCTCCGGGGAGAGAGACCTGACCCTTGGTCGAAAGCCTGCGCCGAATCTCACAATCGTCTTGTGACTGAACCATGAGGCTTCGAGTATGTCCAATCCCGAGACAGTGTCAAGCGGTAATTTCCCGCGGACGGGAAATTTCAGTCTCAGGATCCCACCAACCCTTCATTGACGAGTTCGGAAAGCAGGGCCTCGATCTCGTTCCGCAGAATCAAGGGATCAACATCGAACTCGCCTGCGAGGCGGGCGAGAAGGTCGTCGCCTACGATGTTTTCCTGGAGGAGTTCCCAGACTCGGGCGCCGGTGTCGTTGAGCTCGAAGATCTGATTGGTGCCGAGATGGACCAGGACCATGCGGTCGTCGAGGCGTTTGAAGACCACGTTGGGGTTGGGGATGCATGGCCCGGTCATCGTCTCGAGGCTAGCATTTCTTCTGTCGCCCCTGCCGGGGCTTTCGTTTTTCTGCCTGAATCCTGGGGCTCACGCCCCAGGCTAATTTCTTTCGCGCCTCCGGCGCTCGCCTGGAGGGCTCGTCTCCTGAATCTAAGGCGCTCGTCGAAAATGGGTCGTGTCGGCTTCCGGCTCTCGCGTCCCGACCAATGTTTCTCGTATCACGCGCCCGCCTCACGGACCAAGGGTTTTGCACCGTGGAGCCGCGGGGCGGCGACGGATCGTAGCCTGGGGCGTGGGCCCCAGGAAACCGGCCGATCCCATTCAATCCAAGCCCCGGAGGGGCGGCAGCGTCTACGCCAGATCGCAGGCTGGAAAGAAGAAATTCACCTCGATGGCGGCGTTCTCGGGCGAGTCGGAGCCGTGGATGGCGTTTCGCTCGATCGACTCGCCGTAGAGCTTGCGGATGGTGCCGTCGTCGGCGTCGGCGGGGTTGGTGGCGCCCATGACCTGCCGCAGCGAGGTCACGGCGTCCTCGCGCTCGAGGGCCAGCGGCCACACCGGGCCGGACGTCATGTAGGCCACGAGGTCGTTGTAGAAGGGGCGCTCCTTGTGGACCGCGTAAAAGGCGCGGGCCTGGGCTTGGCTGAGGCTGCATCATGCGGCCGGCGACGATTCGTGAAGCCTTCGTTTTCGAGATGGGCGATGATTTTGCCGGCGTTGCCGTTCTCGACGGAGTCGGGTTTGATGATGGTGAGGGTGCGCTGAATCATGTTTCCTCCAGGGAACTGTTGCCCGGGTGCGGGCGGGGGAGATGATACACGAATTCAGTTTTTAGTTTTGAGTTCTGAGTTTTGAAGTTCGAATTCCCATCCGCCTTCCTGAGACGTTTCAGAACTCGTTTAGACTCTGCTGCCAGACTCGGGAGCGATGGTGTTGAGAAACCGTGCTTGCGGGGGACATTGGCGGGACCAAAACTCGCCTCGGTCTCTTCGAATCGGGACAGGATGGTCTTCGAGCCGTTGATGAGCAGAGCTTTGCGAGCGCGGAATATGAGGGACTCGGAGCCATCGTCGCGCGAATACCTCGAGGGCGCGACGTCGTACTGTGCTGCAGCCTGTTTTGGGATCGCCGGGCCGATTGACGGCCGCCGGGTTCGCCTCACCAATCTTCCGTGGGTGGTTGATGCCGATGCGCTCGAAGGGAAACCGGGATTCCTTCGGTCCTCCTGATCAACGATCTCGAAGCCACGGCGTGGGGTGTCACCGCGTTGGTGCCGAATTCAGTGGCCGACCCTCAATCCCGGTCGGCCAGGGGCGAGCGGCAACGGCGCGGTGATCGCCGCCGGGACCGGGCTCGGCGAGGCCGGGTTGTTCTGGGACGGCAGCGCGATGGGCCGTTCGATTGCGAAGGCGGGCACACGAGTTTTTCGCCCGACCGACGAGATTTCGGACCGGCTGCTTGGGTTCACTGCGCGATCGCTACGAAACGGTGAGCTGGGAACGGGTGCTGTCAGGCCCCGGGTTGGCCGATCTCTACCGTTTCATGCTGGCGGAGGCGGGAATGACAGAGCCGGAGTGGTTTGTTGAGGCGCAACGTCGGGGGACCCGACCCCCGCGGTTTCGGCGGCAGGGCTTTCGGCCGAGTGCGAGGTGTGTACGGAGGCTCTCACCGTCTTCGCCAGGCTCTACGGCGAAGAGGCGGGCAATCTCGCCCTCAAAGCTGATGGCCACCGGCGGGGTGTGGGTCGGGGGCGGCATCGCTCCGAAGATCCTGCCGGTGCTCGAAGGCGGCGCGTTCCTGGAAGGGTTCCTGGCAAAGGGCCGCATGCGACCGCTGCTCGAGTCGATGCCGGTGCATGTCATCCTCGACGACCGGGCAGCCCTGCTCGGCGCCGCCCGCTGCGCTGCAGCGCATATACGCTCCGCGTGTGCAGGCAGGACGCCCGCACCCAAAAGGTTCATTGTGGGTGCGGCCGTCCCGGCTGCACAGCTTGCCACGGATGTCCTCAATGTGAAAACGCCCACGCAGGGAGACTGCCTTCCGGAATTCAAAATTCAAAATTGAGAATTCAAAATTTTGGTTTTGGCCTCATTCCGGCACGCCCTGTCCCAGATCTGACAACGGCCGCGTGCGTCCCCTTGCCCGGAGTTGGCATCCCACTTGCAATGTGCCGGGTCGGAGGCGGAGATGGACGAACGCAGACAACACCAACGGTACGACGTCAAGCGGCCCATCAAGGGCAGCGTCAAACCGAGGATGGAAATCCGAGTTGTCAACATCTCGGAGAGCGGGTTGCTGGTCGAAGCGCCGTTCGGTCTGCCTCCCGCAGGGATCTGCGAGCTGACCCTGAACCTCCCGGGCGGGGAGATGGTCATTCGCGGCGAAGGTCGCGCGGTGTCGCGCCAACATGGTGAAAACAGCCACGGGGGGCGCCGCGGTGGTTTTCCACGCCGGGCTCTCCTTTGACGAGAAGCTCGCCGGGAGCCCGGAGATCAAGAAGCTCATCGCCGATATGTGCTCCCTCGAAAAGCGAAGTCGAGATGACCGGACAAGTGACACTCCACGAGGAGTTGGAACAAGCGATGTGATGTCGGGTTCGCCAGAATCCGCCCTCCAGGCGGGCTCGACGTCGAGAGCCGCGAGACCGTTGTGGTCTCGCGGTCTTTTTTTACCTCGACGGGGCGTCGTAAGATCGTGCGGTCGTGAAGTCGTTTGAAGTGGATCATGGGAACGCTGGCCGAGTTCGTCGATCGCGTGCGGCAGGAGCTTGCCGATCGCGGGCTGAATCAGTACGTCGAGCTTGACGGCAGACGAGTCGGAGCTGGTCGTGAGGTTTCGCTGGATGGGTACAACCGAGCTCCGGTACCGGCTCGAGTCGAGATCCGAGGGTTTCCAGGCGCATCTCACCGGCGAGAGGGTGTCGCCTTTTCACGCACCCTTTCGGCAACCGTTCGACGATCGGTTCGACGAGATCCTCGCCAAGGTCGGCGCGAAGACTTTGAGCGCCTGACACTCCTGGAGTTCGGTGCTCTGTCTTCAGGGGCCGGAGAGAGCCTCGACCCGACTCACGACATCGATCAGCTGCTCCACCCTCGCGGCCGAGTCATCACCGGCCGGGTAGCGGTAGTGGATGCCGAGAAGTCGATTGCCTGCGGGATGGATCATGAAGACCACTGTCTCCTCCACCAGTTGGCCCTGCTCAACGTATCGGCCGCGGGAGTAGAAGGCGGTTCCGAAGTCTCCCTGGAGTTCCTGACCGCCCTTGTAGTCGCGCGTCGGGCATGCCCTCCATCTGTGCCTGGTGGGTCTGGACCGCGGCCACCAGGTTGACGCCCTCCTGCTCGGGGCCAACCGCGAACCACAGGATGCCGCCGACCAGGTGTCGGTCGGACGCAGTTCGAGGCTGGTGCCCTGGTTCGAGGCCAGCTCAAGCCGTCGGGCAGCCCGGACAGCGTGAGCCCGAGATCGATATTCTGAATGTCGACCGGCTCGGGGGGCGCGGTCGGTGCGGCGCACGACAGCGCGAGGAGCATGACGACAACAGCGAGACTGCCGGGGCATCATCGTCACTCCGACAACAGCGGGACGGCGACGCATTCGGCGAGGTCGACCTCGTGGTCGGTCGCGCAGTGCATGCAACGGCAGTGAACTTTGGTGCCGTCCGTGCGGAAATCGAGATCGCGCTCGCCGCAGGAACCGCAGATGAAGTTCCGGGCATAGCCCCAATCCATGACGACTTCTTTGTTGAAGGACGATTCCTTGTCGAGGATCCATGACATCTTGGTGATGGCTCTCATCAGGGGGCATGGGCAGCGGCGAGTGGAATTTGACCTGGACCTTGAATTTGCTCTTCTTGGTCTGGATGGCGCCGCCGCCGAAGTCGACCTCGCTGATCATCTCGTAGGGAATCGAGATGAACTTGCCGTCGCTCGTTCTTTGTCAGCAGGCGGCGCGAGGTCAGGAGGAGCGGGCCCTCCGTCCGATTCGAGCCGCAGGAACGGGAGCTCGTCCTGGACCAGCGATCGTCGACAAAGCCTTGGCGGCATCTTTCGGCAGGGGCTTGGTCTTCGAGGAACTTGTGTCGCTCGCTGCAGCCACTCCTCGCGGATCTGCATGGCCTTGATCATGGCCTGTTCGAGGGTGTGGTCCTTCTGCATTTTGAGAAGCTGCTCGCGCTCGTATTTTGTAAAGACGATGCCGCAACGTTGGCATTCGATATTGGATGCCGACTGGTGGGCGTTGCACGCCGGGCAGGCACGTTTCCCCGCCTCGAGCTCTTCCGCGGCGTTGATCGGCGGCGAATCGCGAGGGCCGGATCTCGACGAGAATCCCGCTGCTGTCGAGGGAATCGAGGATCTTCTTGGTCCGATCGAGGGCCAACGACTGGAAAACTGGAATTTGAGGCGATGGGAACTTCTCTTCGAACTCGTCCCGGGGCCGGCCGGTCAGCCGCTCCATGCGTGCCCACGAATCGTTGGCGCCCGCCTTCGACGCGTCCTTGAGACCGAGAACATGGATGTTGTAAGAAAGGTCTTCGTCCATGCCACACCTCGCTTTTACCAGATAAGTATATCCGAGGTGCCAGGAAATGAATTCGGAATTCGGAATTCGGAATTCGGATTTTTTCGATCGTCTCCGCCACGAGATTTGGATTTCGGATTCGGACTTTCGGCATCGCCGGAATGCCGTGCGGTGTCGGCCGACAATTGAGGAGCGCGGGACCGGGTGGGCATCGCACCGCTGTAATCTGCCCGCGATTCGTTTGCGGTACAATAAACCTCGATGAGAAGGCGGTGCCGTATTTCGGTCGCTGGGGATTGTGGGTCTGGCTGCTGTTGGTCGGTTCGGCCGGGTGGTCATCGCGCCGACGGACGATCAACTGAGCTCGGTTCAAGGCCGGATCGGTGAGCTCGAACGGCGCCTCAACCAGTTGTCGCGGGAAGCCGAGAGTGTCGAGCGGGAGCGGCGGGAACTGGATGCGCAGCTCGAACTCGCCGATGCGCGGGTCCGGGAGACGGAATTGCTCCTGGTCCAGAGCTCCGACGAGGTCGAACGTCTCCGGCAGGAATCGGCCGAGCTGGCGATCAGCTCGACGGCCGCCGGCAATTGCTCGATCGACACCTGGAGATCATGGCCCTGCTGGGCGGCCGGGCCCGTTGCAGCTCTTCTTCGATGCCTATCAGGGCGGTGATCTTGAAGAGGCGGTCGGCACGGTTTCGGTCCTCACCGGCGGTCAGATGCGGCTCGTGGAGGAGTACCACGATGTCAGCCGACAGCACAGCCTGCGCCTGGCCGAACTCAGCCGGACACTGGCGCAGGTGCGGGAGGAAGCCCAGCAGCTCGAGGTGCGGAAGGCCGAGCTCGAAGGGGTCCGCAACCAGGTGGCGCGGCGGCAGGCGAATCTGGAGAACAGCCGCAAGACGCACCGGCGCGACGCTGGACGATCTGCGGGTGCGTGAGGCCGCGCTGCAGCGATTGGTGAACGTGTTGTCGTCGAAGGATCGCTTCACCGGCAGGGAGGACATCCGCGGCTATCGCGGGGCGCTGCCGTGGCCGGTGGCAGGGCACGGTGGTGCAGGGCTTCGGACGGCAGCGGCTTGCCAAGTACAACACCTATACCGTGTGCAACGGTCTGCGGTTCGACGCGCCGGTTTCGTCGCCGGTCACGGCGGTTTTTCCCGGAGTTGTGGCATACGCGCGCCACTTCAAGGGTTATGGAAATATGGTGGTTCTGGACCACGGGAACAACGTGTACTCGCTGGTTGCGGGCCTTGGTACAATTCACGTTCGAGTCGATCAACGCGTGACCATGGGAATGCGCCTGGGGCTTGCGTCGCCGCCCGAAAGAAGGCGGCAACGTCTATCTCGAGTTCCGGGTCGGCGAGAAGCCGCAAGACCCACGGCGGTGGCTGCAGTTGAAAGGGGAGTCGTCGTCACAATGAAACACACCCGAACGGTGTTTTTGTCCGTCTCGATCGGAGTGGTGCTGCTCTTTTCCGGCGTTCTGATGGCCAACCGCAACAACCAGGACGTGCTGTTCCGCGCGCTTGGGCAATCTGGCCGAGGTGGTGCACCTGGTCGAGACCGAGTACGTGGACGAGCTCAACCAGGAAGCGCTTGTCGATGTCGCTCGACGCGGGGCTCGTGGAGCCCCTCGACCGTTCGGCGGCAGTACTGCCGAGCGACCGGGTCGAACGAGTACCTGGAGTTTGTCGGCTCGCCGCCGGCATTCGGTCTCGGTCTGGCCACGCGACTGGGCTCGGCATCGGTGTACTTTGTCCTCCAGGGATCGCCCGCCGAAACAGCGGGGCTCGACAGGTGGGAAGTCATCGAGCTGGTGGAGGGCGTCAACAGCCGTGGGCGGCCCCTGTGGCAGATCCGGCTGGACCTGATGGAGCGTGAAAGATCTCGGGGAAGCCGTGCGCCTGACGGTCTTCGATCGCGAGGTCGACGAGCGGCGCGAGATTGTTCTCGAACCGGCCCCGTGGACGGTGCGACCCGCGACCGCAGAGGTGCATGAGCGAGGCGACGGTGATCCGAATCGAAGCCTTACCGGAGAACGGCGTCGATTCTGTCGTCGAACTCGTTCCCGCCGACGGCCCTCTGGTGCTCGATCTGCGGGAGCTGCGCTGGGGGACTCGAAGACGAGGCCATGGCTCTGGCCGATGCCTTTGTCGAGGCGGGGGTCCTCGGTGAGCTGGCAGGGGCGCCGCGCAGGGTCCAAGACCTTTTCAGCGACCGATGGCAGCGTGGTCGCTTCGGCGCCGGTCGTGCTGGTCGACCGCAACAACGCAGGGCGTCGCCGAGATCCTGGCCGAGGCCCTGCAGCGCAATGGCGCGGTGGTAGTTGGCGAGAAGACGGTCGGGTCACGCGTCCTACATGAGCCTGGTCCGAGACGGTGACGTCGCCGTGTGGATGCCGGTCGGTCAGTGGCTGCGGGCGGACGCCGAGCCGATCAACGGCAACGGCATCGAGCCGGACGAAGTGGTGGAGGTTGCCGATCCCGAGGCTCCGACGATGATCCCGTGCTCGCCCGAGCACTCGAGGTCCTGAGCCGCGCCGAACTCCCCAAGGCGGCCTGATCGATGCCGTCCCGCGGAACCGGAAAGAAGAAAAGCGGACGATCTTCCCGACAGCTCGTCGGGCGATGGTGCCGTGGATCGCTGTGGCTCTGGCGGCGTTGGTCGTCGCGCTGCTGTTCTTCTTCCGACCGGGGCCCGGGGACAAGGACTCGCCGATCGAGGAGCGATTGCTGCGAATTGGCGGCCAAGCGCGGAGTTGCCCGCCGAGATCAGTGGTCGTCGACGATCCGATCACCAAGATCGACGACGTCTTCGTTCGCACCTGGCGGTTCGAGTTCGGCGATCGCTCCGCACGTGACGGCTTCATCGGCGATCTCGAGATCGAGAGCTGCGGCACGACACGCACGGTCGTTCCGCCCCCCGACCTCGGCGCCGAAGAAGCCGTCGTCTTCGATGGATTTCGGATCCGAGGCCTTCGATCTCAAGCTGACGGTTGCGGAGCCCAAGGTGGCGGCAGTTCCGCCGACGCCCGTGCCGACAAAGAGACCGACGGCAACTCCGCGGCCGCAGCCGGCGGCCGACGCTCGTGGGCGGTTGGCGATCCTGCTCGACGACGCGGGTCAGAAAGAGGACCTCGTCCCGGCTGCAGCGGCGCTGCCGGTCCAGGTGGGCATCGCTGTGCTGCCCTTCCTTCCGAGATCAGCCGAGACTGCGACGGCGCGTGTACGAGGCCGGCCACGAGGTGTGGTTGCACCTGCCCATGGAGCCGGAAAACTACCCGGCCAACAACCCCGGCCCCGGGGCGGTCCTGGTGGGCATGACGACGGATGAGCTGCAGGACCACAGTCCACTCCGCCCTCAACAACATTCCGCACGCCGTGGGGGTCAACAATCACATGGGCTCAAGGGCCACCGCGAGCCTCAAAACGATGACCTGGGTCATGCAGGAGCTTTCGGCGCGGGGCATGGCATTCATCGACTCCCGCACCACGATCAAGACAGTTGCGGAGAAAGCCGCCCGCGCCCAGGGTGTGCCGACAAACCGCCGCCACGTCTTCCTCGATAACGAGCGCAAGGCCTCGGCCATCCGCAGGCAGCTCGAGGAGGCTGTCTACCGTTGTCGGATTGACGGCGAAGCGATAGCCATCGGCCACCTCGATCCGGTGACGGTCCAGGTTCTGGCAGAGGAGCTCCCAGGTCTCGCCGCCAGAGGAGCCGATCTGGTCAAACCGAGCGATTTGGTCAGGTAGGTCATTCGGATTTCGGAATTCGGATTTCGGAATTGACGGCGCGGGTGAAGTAGATCCGACAGTGAGGCCCGATATCCCGCGATTGAAATGCCCACGCTGTCATTTCGACCAAGCGAAGAATGAGCGGCGGAGAAATCTGAGGCGGCGCCGGATCGGATTGGGTGCCCTTCCTGGCGTGGTTCGATGAGATTTCTCCGCTCGCTCGTAGGACTCGCTCGGTCGAAATGACGAAAGGGACGCGTTTCACTCGCTCGGTCGAAATGACAAGATCGCTGTGGGTCGAGGTCGTTCGGTTGAATCGGCAGGGTCGGGTGGTTGGATCAATCGCGGTCAAACTCGCCTCCCGTTCAGAATCACGTTGCCTCGCGCCGACAATTCCTAATTCCTAATTCCTAATTCTTTCTGTGCCACACGGCACCGTGCGGGGTGTCCTCGACCACGATGCCCATCTCTGTCAGGCGGTCGCGGATCTCGTCGGCTCGGGCGAAGTCGCGATCGTCCCGTGCTGCATTGCGCTGCTCGACAAGCTGCTGAATCTTCTCATCAGCCGCCTTGTCGCCGTCGCCGCCGGGGATGATGTCCAGAACCGATTTGACCAGGGCGAAGGCGTCATTGACGGCGGTGAGCACTTCTTCAGAGATGCCGCTCCCGTCGAGGGCGGTATTGATCCGCCGCAGCAGGATGTGGAGCGCCCCGAGGGCACGGGCGGTATTGAGATCGTCCGCCAGAGCATCGCGGTAGTCGCGATCGAATTCCTCGACCGTCTCGAGCGCGAGATCGCCGGGCCCATCGGCCGGCGGGGTGTTGGCAAGACGCCGCAGGGTGTTGGTGATGCGGTCGATCGCCTGGGCCGCGGCGTGGAGGCCGTCCATCGTGAAGTTGAGCTTCTGGCGGTAGGGGACCGAGATCAGGAGGTAGCGGATTGCCAGGGGATCGTGGCCCTGTTCGATGAGGTCGCGAAGGGTGTAGAAGTTGCCCTTGGATTTGGCCATCTTCTCGCCTTCGACCACGAGGTGTTCGGCGTGGAGCCAGTAGCGTGCGAAAGGCTCTCCCGTGGCGCCTTCGGACTGGGCGATTTCGTTTTCGTGGTGGGGAAAGATGTTGTCGACTCCGCCGGTATGGATGTCGAAGCGCTCGCCCAACAGTGCCATCGACATCGCGGAGCACTCGAGGTGCCAGCCCGGTCGGCCGGGTCCGACCGCCGTCTCCCACATCGGCTCGCCTTCGCGGGAGCCCTTCCACAGCACGAAATCGCGGGCGTCGTCCTTCTCGTACTCTTCGTTGTCGACCCTGGCTCCGACCAGGTTCTTTTCCGGGCGGACCCCAGACAGCTTGCCGTAGGCCGGGAAGGTGGAGATGCTGTAGTAGATCGAACCGTCGCTGCGGTATGCGTGCCCCGCAGCCTCGAGACGCTCGACGAGCTCGACCATCTGCGGGATGTAGTCGGTGGCGCGCGGATAGTGCTCGGCGCGCTCGACCCGCAGGGTGTCGAGATCTTCGAAAAAAGCCTCGACGATACTTCTCGGTGTAGTCGCGCAGCTCGAGCCCGGCGGCGGTCGACTCGCGGATCGTCTTGTCGTCGACGTCGGTCAGGTTCATGACCTGGGTGACGCGAAAGCCGGACAGCTCGAGAGTCCGCCGCAGGACGTCCTCGAACAGAAAGGTGCGCAGATTGCCGATGTGGGAGAAGTCATAGACCGTTGGGCCGCAGGTGTAGAGCCGCACCTGGTCCGGCTCGATGGGCACGAATTCTTCGAGTCGGCGCGTCAGCGTGTTGTACAAGCGCAAGGGATACTCGGCCATCGGTCCTCCGGAGAGGGGATTGTACCCTGTGCAGGAGATTTCGAATTTCGGATTTCGGATGTGGCCCCCGGTCACCCTCTCCCTGAGTGGATTGACACGCCTTCAAAGATCGCGCGTGGGGTTTCCTGTGAATTGTGGGCGGGTCGTTTGCGGCCAGCCTGCAGGTCTCTACGAGAAAACCGGGATCGAGGGTCGTTACTTTTCAATCGCGGTCGACTCGATTCATTCAGAGGTTCGCCATGCGTCGCGCCGAAAAATTCGAAATTCGAAATTCGAAATTCGAAATCTTTTGCTCGCCTCTACTCCAGCAGATTTTCCCGTATGTAGGTGAATTTGCCCTTGTTCACCAGCCCGAAGCCCTCCTCGAACTCGTTGATGAGGCGGGAGACGGTCTCGCGGCTGGTGCCGATGGAGTGGGCGATGTCGGAGTGGGTCGGTCGCTTGACGACAACCCAGCCGTTGCCGAGCCGTTGGCCGTGATCGAGGGCCATGTCGAGGAGATAGCGGGCGAGCCGGCCCGCCACATCCATGTAGGCCAGCGACTCCATCTTCGAGTTGGCGCGCCGCAAGCCTTCGCGACAGGATGGCCATGAGTTTGCGGGAGATCGTCGGGCCGGGTTTCGATCAGGCGATCGAAATCGTCGCGTTTGATCACCATCAACTCGACCTCGGTGATGGTGATCACCGCCGCCGAACGGGGCGCGGCCTCGAGCAGGCCCATTTCACCGAAGACCTGGCCGGCGCCGAGCACGGTGAGGATGAACTCCTTGCCGTCCGACGACGTCGTGACGACCTTGACCCGCCCGTTGACCACGACGAAGACCGCGTCCGCAGGATCGCCCTCGTAGAAGATGGTGGTGTCGGTCGCGACCTTTTTCATCTGGGCGTGAGCCGCGACCTCCTGCAATTCGCCCTCATTCAGCTCCGAAAAGAGCTCGATCTCCGAGAGCAGCTGCGGCGCCTTGCCGCTCATTGAGCCTCCTCGGTCACCATGTCGATGACGACGTCAGCCACCCGGTCGCCGGCGATCGGCTGGGTGAAGGCGACACAGGGTCGTGTGGTGCTTCCGCTCGCACCATCGCGGCGGTGGAATCTCCAACAGCTGCCCGAGAACAGTGATGGTCGGATCGAACCTCCTGTGCCGTTACCGGCCGCAGCGGATGGAAGCGGTGCTCGAGCCGATCGGTGTCGATCAGCCCGAGTCTGGCCGCGGTGATGATCTCTCGTTGTGATGGCATATCAACAATGTCCGATAACAATGGTACCTGTTTGGAGGGCAATGTTTCCACTACAGGCGCCAATGTGACGATCACCACCGCCATTTCCGAGCGGTTCATCTCGCTGGTGGACAGGGCCTCGCGGACATAGTCGGGCATCACCGAGACCCGCCACCGGAGCTTGGCGGCCCTGCAGACCGCTCGCCTTTTCGGGGTGATCGTCCGGCAGCGAGGCGTACAGATCCATGGCGGTCTGCCAGCTCTCTTCCGCCTCGGCGAGGGCGATGGCCATGAGAATCGCCTCGGGATCGTCTGTCAGCGACGAGTAGATGCGGATGGCGGCGCGGCGTCGCCGCGGCTCTCGGCGATGTTCCCCGACAACAGCACGACCTCGCGGTCTCGCGGAAGCCCGGAAAGAACGGCCTCGGCGCGAGTCGAGCCTGTCCATCGCGATCGAGCGACCGGGCCTGCAGCAGGACCGCGTTGCGGTTGTCCGGGTCGAGTCCAATGCCGGTGCGAGGGAGCGTGAGCGCGCCGCTCGGGTCGCCCTCGTCCAGTAGAGTGTGCCCGCGGTCTCGATCCGATCGTCGATCCAGCGCCGGCGGAGCGACTGCGATCGGTCGACCCACCGCTGATTCGGGCCACAGGTCGAGGCCCCGCGTTCGGCGGCCCGGAGTGCAAGGCCTTCGTCGTCCGGCCCCTTCGGCCGCCACCGACAGTGTCAGCCAGGCAGCCGCGTAGTCGGGCGCGGTGCCCGTGAGCTCTTCGAGCCCTCGAATCGGATTGGCTCCTGCAACGATCTCGGACTGGAGCTCGAGCAGCCTGGACGCGGGGCTCATGCCGGCCTGGGCCGCGCTGCTTTTGGCAGCGGTCGGATTGCTTCTGACGAAGGGCTTGCCATCCGTCGTCGATGTTTCGACGCTGCGCCGCCTTTTCGAGTGCCGGGTCGCCCCGGCCCCGTAGTCGGGCGATGGAAAGTCGAGCCGCACCTCGGACACATCGGCCGGAGCCGTGGCGCAGCCGGCGAGGCCCGAGCAGTGCAACCAGAGCAGCAACCGACGCTGCCACACCGGCCGTCCGTCTGAGCCGTGTCGAGCGTCGTTGACGTTGAGCGCTACTCATCATTCTGTGGTGCTTTGCCCTCGAAACCGCTCAACGGGGCGATGCTGGCGATGGCGTGCTTGTAGACCAGCTGCTCCTGACCGTGGTTTTCGAGGATGACGGAGTAGCGGTCGAATCGCCGGATGATGCCGGTGAGCCGTTTGCCGCTGACCAGGTAAACGTGGACAGTTTTTGAGTCCTTGCGAAGCTGATAGAAGAATGGATCTTGAATGTTGATTGTACCGCTCGCAGGCTTGTTCATGAGTCTCTTCTTCCCTTGGTGTGTTGATGCCATAATCCGATGACTGCCGACGCACCACCCTCACCGGCCGGCGCCACCCGGTGGACCGTGCCCTCACGAAGCCTCCTTAACCACGTGAGTTGGCGTTTCGCAAAGTTGCGGCTTGCTTTCTTGGTTTTCTCGATGGCTGTTGCCACATCGCACTCGCCCTGCAGCATTTCGACCACCTCGCGGTAGCCGATCGCCTTGAGAGCGTGGGCGTTGTGAGGAACACCGGAGGCCAGAATCCCCTCAACCTCCTTCACGAGTCCGGACGAAAAAAGATGATCTGCGCGCCCGTCGATTTTAGCATAAAGCTCCTGTCGATTGAGGTTTGGCGCGACGTATAGGGCGTCGAAATGCGCGCTCGAGCGGTGTCGACGCCAGTGGCTCGTCAGCGATTCACCGGTGAGATCGAAGACCTCGAGTGCTCGAAGAATTCGCTGGCGGTCCCGGGGCCCGATCCGGTGGGCGGCCTCGGGATCGATCTCCTGCAATCTGCAAAGAACCGATTCAGGATCGGCGTCCCATTGAGCGGAGAGAACGGCGCCAATCGTGGCGTCGCGCGGTGGTGAGGGAAACAAACCCACCACCAGTGCGCGGATCCAGAAATGGGTGCCGCCGGCCACCACCGCCATCCTGCCTCTGCCTTCGATCTCGGTGATGGCAGCCCGTGCGGCGTCGGCAAAGGCCCCGGCGGAGAATGTCTCACCTGGATCGGCGATGTCGATGAGGTGGTGGGGTATCAGCCGCCTGTCATCCTCAGATGGTTTGTCGGTCCCGATATCCATCCCGCGATAGACCGCAAACGCATCGGCGGAAACGATCTCGCCGCCGAGTCTCTCAGCCACCTCCATCGCAAGCCGGGACTTCCCCGAAGCCGTCGGCCCGGCGATGATCAGGAGGGGAGGGAGCCGCGCTTTATTCACAGTGAAGAGAGTAAGTGGGTCCCGGTGAAATGTGCAACGGGACACGGAGTTCTTAGTGTTGAGTTTTTAGTGTTTAGTTTTCGGCTAGAGCCTCAAAACCGAAGAACTCAAAACTCAAAACTCAAAACTGAAACCTATCTTCCGCGGCGTCAGCCGCGGTAGATCGAGCTGCCGACCATCTGCGGCGGCTTTTCGACCCCGAAGAACTCGAGGATGGAGACCGGGAGATCGAGGATGTTGGCGTCTGCCCTTGGCAACCTTCTTCGACGACAACAGGGTTCCGGGCACCAAATCGCGGGCCATGGAGTGGTCACCCGACCACGCCCACGGGTTGAGGTTGATGGTGGGTTTCCCGGTGGAGCCGAGCACCGAGGCCGAGGCATTGCGATAGCCGGGGGTGTAGCCCACAAGCAGCTCCGGCATCATGGGAGTTGACGGTCCTGAGTACATCTCCTCGCGGCGGTAGACCTTGGCAACGGGACGCTCGCCGGTCTCGAGGTCGACCACGGCCTCGAGCTCGCGGACGAGGCGGGCGCTGATTTCATCGACCTTTTCCGGGGTGACGATGCCGTCGCGCTCGCGGCCCTTGAGATTCATGTAGAGCCCGTTAAAGCCGACGCCGTAGGCGACGGTCCGGTTCCAGTCGACATCGAAGATGGAGGTCTCGTCCTTTTTATCGGCGCCATCCTTGAGCACCAGGTACCCGTTGTCGCGCAGCCAGGTGTTGAGGTGGAATTGACGCGCGAACTGGGCGAAACCGTGGTCCGAACACACCAGAACCAGGGTCTTGTCGTCCACCGCCGGCAGCACCTTGCCCACCAATTTGTCCATCTCCTCGTAGAGGTGGGGGATCCATCCCGCAAAGCGGATGTCGGATTCGGCGTGCATGGGATGGGTCTTGTCCATGTTGCGCCACAGCATGTGGGCATCCTGGTCTGTGGAGGAGACGTAGAAGTAGAAGAGACCGTTCTCAAAGCGGGACCACTGAGCGTCGAACAACGCCATCCGTTCCTGGAGGATCAGCTCGGCCTGGCCGACGTACTCTTCGTCGTTGATCACCTTGTGATCGAAGGCCTTGACGTCTGCCGGCAGACCCTTGGTCCAAAAGGCGCCGATATCGCGGGCGATCTCGGCCCCGAACTCGGCCGGGTAGGTGACTGGGGCAGCCTGGGCCCTGGGGTCGATGTTGATGGGCGTGACGTAGAGCTGAAAGTGGGGGGCGACGCCCTTCAAGAGGAAGCGAGCGATGCCCTGCACCGAGCCGACGACCGGCAGGAGATCGAAGGTGACGGTGACCCAGGGAGAGTACTCGCCCCGTTTGAGCAGGATGCTCTGGCCCTGGATGTCGAGTCTGGCGCCGTCGGCCTTCGGATCGAGATACACGGTGAATGGGATCTTGGTGCTGTTCGCGTAGGGGTCGGAACCCGTGTCTTTCTGCGTCACCAGCGAGTTGACGGGACCCAGAAGGTTCGAACGGACGACGTTCTTGTTGACGTCGACGTAGAGGATTTCACCGCCCTCGAGGTCGGGGTAGTCCTCGAAGGGATCCGATGTGTAGTAGGAAAAAACGCCGTAGGAATCCACCAGATCGGGCGTGCCCATACCGGCAATGGCCTTGGTGGCGGTCTCCTCGACCGGGAAGTTGGTCGGGATCTTGGAGATCCACGCCGGGATGTCGCGCTCGGTGAGGTAGGCCCAGAACGGCTTGCCCTGGCGGTTGTTGACGGGCCCACCGCCCTTGATGGGAAGGTGGACGTCGCCGACCGAGATCGTCATATCGGGCTCGGTGTTTTCGTAGATGGAGAACACCGGGGTGTAGTTCGAGGGATCGCGAGCGACGAAATCGGCGATGCCGTGGCCGCCCGGGTTCATGCCGGTGATGAAGCTCGACCACGCCACCGGGCTGAGGGCCGGCATGGTGGTGCCGAGGGGCTGCAGCGAGCCCATGTCGGCGAGCTTCTTGAAGTTGGGCAGCCGGCCCATCTCCATCAATGCGCCGAGGATCTTCGGGTCGAGCCCGTCGAGGCCGAGCACGATGACCTTTTTGTCGGTTGAAGAGCCGCCGCCGCACGACGCCAACGGCAACGACATGCCCGCGGTGGCGGCCGTTCCCGCCAACATCCGCATGAAGTCGCGCCGGTCGACGCCGTTTCCGAATTTCGCTTTTCTAGGCACTGATCTCGCCCCCTCGGATGACGCGACCGAAAGAAAAGGTCGCGCACTACGGATTGAGACAAAGATGAGCTGGAATCTATTCCAGCATTCTCTCGCTTTCGATGGTCGAACGCAGTTCGTTCCACGCCGCGAGGTACTCCTCGAGGTGTTGGCGTTCCCCTTTCGAGATCTCCTCTTCGAGAAGATCGGCCACCAACTGCTTTTCCCGGGTGTACGCGGTGGTATCGAAATGACCGGCGAAGTGGGCCGTCCGCAGCCACACGAGGTAGGTGGTCACAGCGTCGCACTCGTTGTATTGAACGATTCGTTCGAGCTTGCCGTCGAGCCACATCGGGGCCACGTCGTTGCCGTCGACGCCCATCTTGCCGGGGATGCCGGATTGGACAGCTATCTCGTGCAGACTTGGGCTGGCCAGTCCCCAGCCACCGACGATGTCCTTGAGATCCACGTTCCAGTCGCTACCGCGCGCGAAGTAGTCGATGCCCTCCCACGGTTTGTCGGGGCGCTTGCAGAAACCGGGCGCCGAGAGACCGAGGATGATGCCGCGTTGGATCAGGATCTTGAGGTCCGACTGAATCGAGTTGAAACCGACCAGCTGCGGCCGGTTTTTCCCGAGAGCTTCGAGAAAGGTACCGACAACGTGCGACTCGGTGGCCTCCTCGTCGCTGGTCGGATCGTGGGGCAAGGACATCAGGGCGAGCTTGACCGACCCGTCAGGGAGTTGTCGCCGCTCGAGCGCCGCCACGGAGACGACCCGGCACAGGGCGGTCTTGAGAAATGGCGTCGGGTCCTCTTCGGTGGCGCCCCCGCGTTCCCACATCACCCGCATAATCTCGGCCGGATCGGCGACCTCCTCGGGCAGGGAATAGACGAGCCTGCCGGCCAGTGGATCGGGCACCCATTCGAGGTCGAAGGCCCACACGCGGTGTTTGACATCCTTGATCATCGACCCCCCCACGCACCTAGAGCAAAGAAGATGACGAGGCCGAAGACCACTCCGAGCACCGGCATCAGGATCGTGAAAAACTCGGCCAGGAGGGTGCCGCGGAGGTTGCCGGCGACCGCCGGGGCAAAGGCCCTGCCGAAACCGTATCGATTGGCGATGTAGCCGAGGGCGACCACCATCATCAGCGCGGCGATCCACAGCCATCTGTTCGATGAGACGCCCTGCAACCGGACAGCGAGCAGGGCGGGCCACAGGACGGCCCACGCGACAAGATCGGCGAGGCCGACCCAGACAAAGGTGCGGAGACCCGGACGATGGTCTCGGAAAGACGGGCGCGACAGAACCGCCCGTTTGATGGCGCCGGCGGCCAGTGCGCCGAGGATGGCAGCCGGCACCGCCACCCAAACCAGCAGCGGACCGATGCCGGCAGAGGGTGCCGGTTCAGCCGAAGCGAGCACCAGGGTGGCGAGTGAAAACGCACTCATGGCAGCGACCGTACCATTTCAGGTGTTTCTGCGCCGCAGACGGTGGATGAGCTCGGCTGATCCAATCCCGAGCACGAGGACCGCGATCAACCAGAGGGTGGTGCGGCCGGCTGTGGTGAATTCCTGCGGAGCGGTGACGAGTCTCAACACGACGACGCCCGCGCCGCAGATGTTGATGGCGATGGCACCGTCGAGACCCAGGCCCTGCCTCCCTCCCCGGGAGGCGATGCCAAGAGCAATCGCGATACCGATGAGGACGCCGCCGAGCACGCTCGAGAAGAGAGTCGACGGGATGTCCCGGAAGCCGAGCATCAGAACCAAGGGCCGTGGGTAGACGACCAATAGGACTCCGAGGATGAGATTGATCAGGGCATCGGCGAGCAGCAGGAGGCGGGCCGTTGTTCCGGGATCTTGCGAGCTCATGAGGGGTCAGTTCGGGTCGATACGGATGGACCCGTCAGGATTGACCTCGAGAATGAGATGCGACTCGGCGTCGTGGGATCGGGCGGTGATGGTGAGTCGTGACGGTTCGGGCAGAATGAGTGTCGCCACGACTCGGCCGCCGTCGGTCGGGATTTCGACGTGGGAGCCGTGGCCTTCAAAAACGCCGAGGGACGTTTCCAGGACAACCGCGGTGCCATCCGGCACCGTCTTCGAGAAATCGGACCCGGTGCGGACCTCGAGCTCGATTTCGGCCCGATCGCGGGCGTCGGAAGCGAGGGTGATGCGTTTGAAGAGCACCAGGTGGTCGGTATCGTGTTTGATGAGGCTTGGTCCGCCGTCACCGCACGCGGCGACAACCAGAATCGTGAAACCGACGAGGAAAACCGGCCAACGGATCTTCATGTCACGCCTCCGTGATCAAAGGATTATACGTCTCCCCGGGAGAGGTGTTCCAGGATGTGCGCGTGCTCCTCCCAATTGCGGCCGTCGAAGTTCGTGATGTGGATCCCGGTGATGGTGCCGGGCTCGAGGCAGCGGGCGTTGACGCTGATCCCGTCGGGGTTCGACCGCGGCACGTAAAAGGACTTGATACCGCAGGTGGTGCAGAAGTGGTGTTGCGCGACTCCGGTGTTGAACGTATAGGTGGAAAGCCTGTCCTCCCCACTGAGCAGCCGGAATCGCGCCCGGGGAAGAATCAGGTGCAGGTAGGCCGTCAACGCGCAGATCGAGCAGTTGCAGAGCGTCACCTCGAGTTCCGCCGGCGCGTCAATCTCGAACCGGACCCGGCCGCAGTGGCAACCGCCGCTGTGGGTGATCATCCCTCAGCTCCCGGCAATTTCGGATTTCTGATTTCGGATTTCGGATCTCGGTTCCGCCCGCCACTCCCACACAGCCTGCAGGGATTTCATTGCGAGCGGTTCAGTTGCATGGGCGGTCCGAGATCGAGTCACTTCCCGTCGGTCTCCGTACCGTCACGATAGAAGCGGACCTCGACTCGTTCAACCGTCGCCAGGCCTTCGGAAACGGCGTGGTCGATGTGCGGCAGAAAGGCCTCGATCTTCTCCTCCCTGTCGACGATTTCGATCACGACCGGCAGATCCGTCGAGAGGCGCAGGATCTTCTTCGTGTGGAGGCGGCTGTGGGCTCCGAATCCCTCGAGCCCGCGCAGGACGGTGGCCCCGGCGAGGCCCCGCTTTCGGGCCTCCAGGACAATCCACTCGTGCAGGGGCATGCCTTCGAATCGATCCGATTCTCCGATGAAGATGCGCAAGAGCTTACCGGTGATGGAGTCGCCCATTTGGCCTCACATTCCTCTGGCGGCGGCAAAGCCGAGCCACGCGGCACCCAGGCCCAGCACCACCTGCAGCACGATGTTGGCAAACGCTCTGGCCAGATCAGATCCCTGGGCCATGGCCAGGGTCTCATAGGCAAAGGTGGAAAATGTCGTGAAGCCGCCGAGAACGCCGATCATGAAAAAGAGCCGGGTAGCGGGGGAGAGTGTCTGGCGTTGCTCCGCCCAGCCGCCGATGAAACCAAGCACGAGACACCCGACGACGTTGACTACCAGCGTTCCGTACGGAAAGTTGCTGGTTCCGGGCAGCCTATGGACCCAGCCCGATATGAGAAAGCGCAGACTCGATCCCACAAAGCCCCCGAGACCGACCCAGAGAACATCGACAGCACCTTTCACTTGGAAGCCCGAATCATGAGGTCGGTAGTCTAACCCAGCCAGGCACCTTCGTTGGACGCGACTCTTTCCCGTAGGTTATCCCTACGTGAGCACTCCAACGTTCCGGAAGGCTGCGATGGAAATTCCGAATTCCAAATTCAAAATTCCTATCGGTAGTCCTCGCGCACCGGACAGAAGACATCGAGGATGTGGCACTCGGTGATCGAACGCCCGGAGTGGACGGCGTCGGGTGGAATCACCAAATAGTCGCCGCCGCGGAGAATACGTGGCTCGCCGTCAACGGTGAGCTCGAACTCGCCGGTCAGGATGTTGGTGATCTGTTCGTGGGGGTGGGAGTGTTCCGGGAGTGAAATGCTCGGTTGGAAGTGCCAGTGCGCGACCGTCATGCGATCGCCGTGAACAAAACGCACCGTCGTCCCGGGGATCAACTCGCGCGGTTCCAGGTCTTCGATTCTCATGATTCCCTCCTCGAGGGTCACTGCGGGGCATCGCCGTGGCTGGCCTTGGCGTGGGCCCGAGGGCGGGCCACCAGCACCTCGGACGGGACGCCTCGAGCGATGACGGTGTCCGAGTACAAGATCTTCCACGATGCCGGGCCCAGATATGGGGTGATCGCAACAGGCCGGCTCCCGCCAACCCGTGTCGAGCCCCGGGCGTGCAGCTTCTTCCAGGCCTTGATGACCATCCTCGAAACGAAGGTCGTGCCTTCTGTGACGTTTGCCAGGCACAGAAGGCCGCCGGGCCGCAGCAGCATCCACGCCTGTGAGAGCAACTTGGCGATCTCCTGGCTCGGCAACAGGTCGAGCACGTAGGTACTGACGAAACGGTCACACGAAGCCGGTGGCAGCGGAACGCGCGGCCGGCCATCCGTCCGCGTGACCGTCACCCTCGATCCGAACGGGATCAGTCGTTTCCGGGTCAGTTGGACCATGGTTTCGGACAGATCGAAACCCGAGTAATTGGCATAGATCGGCAACTTCTCCTCGAGCAGAAGCTGCGCCAGACCACCGGCGCCGCACCCGAACTCGACCACCTCGGACGCGCTCCCGAAGTCGCCCAGTTCGAGGAGTCGTGAAACCGCAGGACGGCCGTAGAACGAAAGGTTGTCGTCGCCCCCTTCGCCCTTGTCGTAGTGAGCCCGCGCCTGCTGCCGGGTCAGCAACGAGCGGGTGATTACGGGCGGTGGCATACCGCTTCGATATTGTGGCCGTCGGGATCGAGGATGAACGCACCGTAGTAGTTGGGGTGGTAGTCCTCGCGTAGTCCGGGCGCGCCGTTATCGGCGCCCCCGGCGGCGATCGCGGCCTCATAGAATGCATCGACTGCCGCCCGTTCGCGAGCCGCAAAAGCGAGATGGACCGTGGGTGTCGTGGGGTCGCCCTGTCTGATGAAGAAATCAGGTTTTTGGAGAATTCCGAAGCCGCAAGCCCCCTCCATCTCCATGACGACGCGATATTCCAGGGGAGCGAGGGCCTTCTCGTAAAAGGCTCTGGCGGCAATGATATCGCTGACGCTCATGATGACGTGGTCGATCACATCTCACTCCTTCCGATCCGTATCCGTAATTTCGGACATGAGTTTCTCATAGACCCGCTGAGTTTTGACGTTATCCGATACGATGGAAAGGACCATGAGTTCAAAACCACAGACTATCCCGAAGATTTCGCTGGTCATTCCGGCCTTCAACGAAGAGCAGCTTCTGCCGAGGCTGCTCGAGACGATCGCGGTGGCTCGCGAGACCTACCGGCGTGGTCCAGGGGCTGTCCAGGTGATCGTCGCCGATAACAACTCCACCGACTCGACCGCGGCGGTGGCCGAGACCTTCGGCTGCGAGGTCGTGCGGGTGCCCGAGCGCCGCATCGGAACAGTCCGCAATGGCGGAGCGGCTGTAGCGATGGGTGAGATCTTGTGTTTTGTCGATGCCGACTCGCAAGTTCACCCAGAATCCTTCAATGCAATCGAGGACGCTGTGGCCACCGGCAAGTTCGTGGCCGGCTCGACCGGTGTTGGGTTTGAAAAGATGACACCTGGAATCGCCGTCACCTATGCACTCTTCATGCCCTTCGTGTGGCTGACTCGCATGGACACTGGTGTGGTTTTTTGCCGGCGAGAGGATTTTTTGAAAATCGGCGGGTATGACGAGCGGCGAGCCTTCGCCGAGGACGTTCAGTTCCTCCTCGATCTCAAGAGGTTGGGGCGAAAACGCGGGCAGAGGTTGACGCGATTGCGGGCGGTCAAGGCCGTGGCCTCGACCCGCAAGTTCGACGACTTCGGCGACTGGCACTATTTCACTGATCTCTATCGCCTGCTGCCGATGGTGTGGCGTTCACCCGGAGCCACGTCAGAGTTCGCCGAGCGCTTCTGGTACGGCGATCAGCGGCCCCCCGCACCATCACCCGATTCTGCCAAGAACTGAGTCCTCTGCAGCTTCGTCGGCAGGTCTACTTCTGGAAGAAGAGGTATCCAGCGAGGCACAGCAAAACGCCGGCGAAGATCTTCTTGAAGTTCCCGGTGGAGACGTGCTCGAGCAAGCGCGGACCGATCTGTGCGCCGAGGATGCCGCCGATGCCGAGGAGAAGACCGATCTTGAAGTCGACGTTGGCGAGTTTGTTGTGGGCGAGAAGGGCCGACGCGGAGATTACGAGAATCGCCAGAAAGGAAGTCCCCACGGCCTTTTGCGCTGAGTAGCCGAGCACGAGCAACAGCGGCACGATGAGAAAGCCGCCGCCCAGACCCGTGAACGAAGCACCGACGCCGACCAGCAACCCGGCGAGCACCATCAGGAAGTAGTTCATGGTTGCCATCCCTCTTCAGGGGAAAGGTAGCAAATCTAAGGCTGGCCTGCCGCCGCACGCGAAGGCTTTCAGATGACTCTACTGAATGTCATTTCGACCGAGCCCATGATACGACAGCGTCCGGAGGACGATGCCGGAAGCGAGTGGAGAAATCTCTTGAAGGGAAGATCCGTCACTTTATCGGGCGTTCGAGTGAACCCGGCTTTCACATCGCGCTTCCCGAGAGGAGCCACCTTCAACATTGTTGGCCCGGTTCATCCCGCCGACGTGGATGCTCAAGGGTCCAACAAAATTTAAAATGGCACCTCCGCCGCACCCGGCCTCAACCACCCTGAGGGCTCGGATGATCATCCGCAATTCAAAACTCAAAACTCAAAACTCAAGAGCCTTCCTCTCTCGGCTCCCACAATTCGACTTTGTTGCCTTCGGGGTCGATGAACCAACCGAAACGGCCGTAGGACTCGTCCTGGACGTCGCCGACCACCGTGCCGCCGCCTTCGGCCACCTGCGCCAAAGCGCCGTCGAGATCATCGACCATCAGGTTGATCATGAAGGCGTTCTTCGAGGGCTCGAAATAGGTCGTGTCCGACTTGAACGGCGACCAGGCGGTGAACCCTCCCGGCGGGACCATGTCGGGTGTGAAGCTCGCGCCCCAGTCCGGGTGGGCCGGGACGCCCAGCCATTGCTTGTACCACGCACCGAGTTTCTTGGAATCGTCCGACTTGAAGAACACGCCGCCCACGCCAAGCACTTTCGCCATTGAAGTCTCCTTTTTCGCTGTTCGCGAGAGACAACAGAAACAATGCTTCGGACATTCTGTAGAATGACACGGTGCGGCAAGATAGGTTCCGACGAGGGTGGGGTGCGCTGCAGGGAGCGCATGTGTCGATGCGGGATGTCGGCAACGGCGTTCATCATCTGGGATGAGGACCCTGGGGTCGCGGGCGCTCGGAATGGACGTGAGCGCGTACCTGGTTGATGACGTGCTGATCGACACGGGTTTTGCCTACGTCCGGGAGCCGGTGATCCACACCCTTGCCGGCCGCGATATTGCCGCGATCTGCTGCACCCACAGCCACGAGGACCACACCGGGAACGCCGCGGCGTTGTCTCGCGCTCACGGGTGTCCCGTCTACCTCCGCCACGCCGATCAGCTGTGGGAAGAGGGGGTGAGGTCGCTGGCGCCCTACCGACTGGTCTGGTGGGGTCATGTCGAGCCCTTCCGTCCGGTGGAGATGCCGGAGATGCTCGAAATCGGAGGTCGGACCCTGCGAGCGGTTCCGGCACCGGGCCATTCAAACACCCAGGTCGGCCTTTTTGTCGAGGAGACCGGCGATGTCTTCACGGGTGATCTCTTCGTGTCGCCGGGCGCGACGGCCGTGCTGACCTGGGGCAACCCCTGGGAGGAGGCGCGTTCGCTCCGCAGGGTGGCGGCGTTGCGGCCTCGACGCATGCTGACCGGCCACGGTCTGATCATCGACGACCCGGTGGCCGTCCTCGAACTCAAGGCCGACCGGATCGAAAAGGCGGCCCGGAGATCGGTGGAATTGTCGGCCCGAGGCGTGCCGTCGCGGAAGATCGTACGAAAGGTGTTTCCAAAGGGCCGGGCAAAGGATCGGTTCTTCGAGTTGCTGACGAGCCGCCAGTTCTCACGTGTCAATTTCGTAAGGTCGGCGGTGCGGTTTGCCCCCGAGTTCGTCGATTCTCCGGTTCTGCCACAATAGCCGCGTGTTGACGATCGACGATTTTCGCGCCGCGCTCGTCGGCCGTTCGCCTCTGGACATCCCGGATTTCGAGGGCATGCGGAGGGCGGCGGTGGCGGCGATTCTCCGCCCTGGCGCCACCGGGCCCGAGCTGCTCTTCATTCATCGAGCGGAGGACCCGCGCGACCCCTGGTCCGGCCACATGGCCTTCCCTGGTGGCAAGGTGGACGTTGGTGACGCGGACGCCCACGCCGCCGCGCTGCGCGAGACCCGCGAGGAGGTGGGTCTCGATCTGGAGAAGGATGCCCTACCGTTGGGCAGGCTTTCGGACGTGCGCGCGGTCGGCCGAGGTCGCCCGCTCTCGTTGGTGATCAGCCCGTTTGTCTTTGAGCTGCAGACCACACCGGAGTTGAAAACGAACCACGAGGTGGAAACTGTGGTCTGGGTCCCGGTGGCCTTCCTGGCCGATCGCGCCAATCGCGAGACCATGCCCTATCGCCGCTACGGACTGGCGCTCGATCTTCCCTGCTATCGTTACGACGGCCATCTCATTTGGGGTCTGACGCTGGGGATGGCCGATGATATGTTGCGTCTCGTTGAACGCTGAGACAGGAAAAGCAGACCGCATGCGCCCATCCATCCCGCTGTTGCTCGTGACTGTGTTGTGCGTCGCCACCGCGGCGACCGCACTGGAGTGCCGCGTTGAGAACTTCGATGGATCGGCGTTGGCAGGCGCCCGGGTCACCGTGATCGGCCGCGGCGACTTGCTGCTTGCCGACAATGACGGGCGTTTCATCCTCGATCCGGTGCCTGAAGTCCCATTTGTTCTTTTTGTGGCCCGGCCCGACGGGGTGGCCCTGCGCCCGGTGACGGTGGCGGCACTGCCGGTGGAGGGCCCGTTGACGGTCACTGTGGCGCCGGCGGGGGAGACCGTGATGGTGGTCAGCGGGATCGTGCCCGATCTCGAGCTGCCGCCGGCCGTCGCAACCACCGTGATGGGCCGCGGCGATCTCGGTCAGCGGGTGCCGGCCCAGCTTTTCCAGACTCTTGAAAACCTCCCCGGCGCCGAAGTCAGTGGCGACGGCCACGCAGCGGTGCCCAGCCTCCGCGGTCTGCCGCAGCACCGGACGTTAGTGCTGCTCGATGATGGGCGCGTGCGCTCGGAGCGCCGGGCGGGGCCCTCGGCAACCTACCTCGACCCCGAGACCATCGAGGAGGTCGAAGTGGTCAGGGGCCCCGGATCGGTGGCCTACGGTTCGGATGCCTTTGGCGGCATCATCCGGTCGCGGACGAGGCTGCCCGACACGCAGGGCAACCGGACCGTCCACTGGAGCCTGATCGGCGGCACGGGGCTCGACGAAGTCGCAGCGGCGGCCGAGGCCACTGCCCCGCTGTTCGGTGGTGGTGTCCTGGTTGGCGCCAACTATCGAGAGTACGGCGATTACGAAAGCCCTGAAGGCAGGGTGCTCGATTCCGGGTCCGAAATGATCGGCTTTCGAGTCGGCTGGCAGGCGGCGGTGTCGGGCGGCGTGGCGCACGTTCTGTGGCGGACCGACGAGGCACGCGATGTCGGCAAACCGGCGCCCGACTCGTCTGCACGCAGCGTGTATTACCCGATCGAAAGCTCGGATCGGTTGAGTCTGGGTTTCGTGCGACCCGGCCCGGGTTCCTGGAGCCGGATCGAAGTCAGCCTGGCCTGGGATGACTACCGGATCGACCTCGCCAAGGATCGCTTCGCCACCGAATTCGCTCCTCGTGACCTCGCCGAATCACGGGTCGACGCCAACGATTTTTCGTTCCGCGCAGATGCTGAACGGTCGCTTGGCTCCTGGCGTATGGTTCTCGGGGTCGATGTCAGCGGTCGCTACGACCTCAGCGCGGTCAACAAGAACACGGTGTTTGACTCGGGTGGAACACCCACAGAATCAACGAGTGAAATCAGCATCGAATCCGCGCACGGCACGGACTACGGCGCCTTCGCCACGGTCGGCGGCGACCACGGTGTCTTGACCTTCAACTTCGGTGTCCGCGGCGATCTCGTGACGAGCCACAACCGGGGAGGGTACTTCGGGGATTTCAGTACCTCGAACTCCGCCGTGTCGGGATTTGCCGCCGTCGGTGTCGATCTGGGGAAAGACCTCACATTGACCGCTCAGGTGGCGCGCGGATTTCGAGACCCGCTGCTCTCCGATCGTTACTACCGCGGCGAGACCGGGCGGGGATTCATCACCGGCAACCCCGAGCTCGAACCCGAGACCAGTCTTCAGTTCGATCTCGCGTTGCGATACGAAGGGCGGCGGACGGCAATCGGGTTCTACGCCTACCAATACCGCATCGACGACCTCATCGAGCGTTTCAGGGTGGGCGAAGATTTCACTTTTCGCAACTACGGAGAGTCGGAGATTTCAGGTCTGGAACTGGAGGCAAGCATTGCCATTGGCCCGTCCCTCAAACTCCAGGTGGGGGCCCATGCCCTTCGCGGTGAGATCGTCGCCGATGGCTCTCCCACCGACGGCGTTCCGGCCCCGGGTGTGTTTGCCGTCGTGCGCGGCGAGCCCTCGAGACAGTGGTGGTGGATGGTTCGCGGCGCTGCGTATGCAGGCGATGACCGGCCTGGACCGACCGAGCGGGACGTGCCCGGGTACGGGGTAGTCGACGCCGGCGTCGGCTTTATCGTCTCCGATTGGCTTGACATCTCGCTGCTCGGCCGAAATCTCCTCAACCGCACCCACCTCGCGTCGTCGGACGAGGACGCCGTGCTCGCGCCGGGACGGTCCCTGCAACTCGTACTGCGAGGGAGGCTTTGATTGAATTCTGGATTCTTAATTTTGAATTTTGAATTTCATCGCACGCAACCTCAGTGATCAAGAATGCTACCGGCGCGGCCCCAAATTCAAAATCCATAATTCATAATTGAGAATTCGAGAGGGTGTACCCTTACCGCGGAGGTTGCCATGAGGCGTTGTTGTCTGCTCCTGATCGCGGTGTCGTTAATAGCCTGTGCGCCGGTGGAGGAACCGGCTGATCTGGTGCTCGTCAACGGCCGGTTCGCCACGATGGATGCTGCCAATCCCACCGCGGAAGCTGTGGCGAGCCGCGGCCAGAAGCTGGTGGTGGTGGGATCCAATGCTGAAGCCGAGAGCCTGATCGGCCCGGAGACCGAGGTCGTCGACCTCGGCGGCGCGATGGCGGTGCCGGGGCTGATCGAAGGCCACGGACACTTTCTCAGCGTCGGCCGGGCCAGGATGCAGCTCGATCTGCGGCCGATCTGCGGGCTTTGACGAACTGGTCGCAATGGTGGAGAGCGCGGTTGCCGAGGCCGAACCCGGGCAGTGGATTCTGGGTCGTGGGTGGCACCAGGAGAAGTGGGCGGCGACACCCGAGCCCAACGTTTCCGGTCTGCCCTACCACGATGATTTGAGCGCGATCTCGCCCGAAAACCCCGTCATGCTGACCCACGCGAGCGGCCACGCAGCGATGGTCAACGCTCTGGCGATGGAGATGGCGGGCATCGACGACGCGACGCCCAACCCGCCCGGAGGTGAAATCGTCAGAGGGCCCGGGGGCGAGGCGATCGGGGTGCTGCGCGAGACCGCGGAGGATCTCGTTGGGTCGCAACTCGACACGGAGTGGGATGAGGCGACCGTTCGCCGGATGGCCGAACTCGCGGCTGAAGAGAGCCTGTCGCGGGGCATCACGTCCTTTCAAGACGCCGGTTCGAGCTTTCGCCAGGTGGAACTCTTCCGGCAGATGGCCGCAGAAGGCGAGCTGCCGGTTCGGCTCTGGGTGATGCTGTCGGAGAACAACGAGGATCTTGCCGAGGGTTTGCCCGGCTACCGCGTCTACCGCGAGGGCGGTGATGTCCTCACCGTCGGCGGCATCAAACGCTGGGTCGACGGCGCCCTCGGTTCGCACGGCGCGTGGTTGCTCGAGCCCTACACCGATCTGCCGGAGAGCACCGGCCTCAACATCGTCACGCCCGACGAACTCCGCGAATCGGCACGTCTGGCGGCCGAATACGGTCTCCAGCTGTGCTCGCATGCCATCGGCGATCGGGCCAACCGCGTCACGCTCGATGTCTACCAGGAGACGATCGATGCCCGGCCCGACGGGCACGGACCTGCGCTGGCGGGTGGAACACGCCCAGCACCTCAGCCCCGACGACATCCCGAGATTCCAGGAATTGGGCGTGGTCGCCGCCATGCAGCCAGTCCACTGCACCTCCGACGGCCCCTGGGTTCCACTGCGGCTGGGTGACGAACGTTCCGAAGACCGGAGCCTATGTGTGGCGCAGTCTCCTTGATTCGGGGGCTGTGATCGCAGGCGGGACCGACGCGCCGGTGGAGTCTGTCGACCCGATCCCCGACTACCAGGCCGCCGTCACCAGATTGATGAACAACGGCGAGGTGTTCTACCCCGAACAGAGCATGACGCGCGAGGAGGCGCTGAGGGTGCGGACCCTCGATGCCGCCTATGCCGCATTCGAAGAGGACATCAAGGGCTCCCTCGAGGTCGGCAAACTGGCCGACATCACCGTTCTGTCGCAGGACATTCTCATCGTCCCGGACGACCAGATCGCAGACACAACGGTGCTGTACACGATCGTTGGGGGGAAGGTGAGGTACCGGGCGAATTAGGAATTAGGAATTAGGAATTAGGAATTTTCATCGCAACATCGTACTGAGGCGTTCGAACGTTGCACAACAAGTCCGCGTGCGGTGGAGGTGCCATTTTCAATATTGTTGGACACACAAACGTTCACGCTGGCAGGGTGATGCGGGCCAATAATGTTGAAGGTGGCTCCTCGGGAAGCGCGTCCTGGGCCGCGCCGCGCACGGTGGAGGTGCGATTCTGAAATTGTCTGGTATCCAATCCCCCTGACGACCGACCGGATTCTGATGTTGGATATTTGTTATTGGATTGGCGTTGCGAACAGGCAAGATGCGACGATCCAACATCAAATACCAAACATCAAACATCAGTATCCGTTTGATAAGCTCGTAGTGACGGAGAATTGACCCCGAATGCCTGGTTACATCCACACCTGTGAGAAATGCGGTTCGCACATGCAGGTGCACGAGCGGTATCTCGGCCGCACGCTCCGATGCACCTCGTGTCGGGCGGAGTTTCTGGCGATGTTGCCCGTCGGTGCAGACGAGGTGGAGCCGGCCCCTGTAGAAGTCGTCCAGACCGGACCTCGGCGGAGCTGGACGCGTCACCTCAAGTGGCTGGTCGCGCTGATCCCTCTGGTTCTTCTGGTGTGGTGGCTCGGCCAGGATCAGAGCGGCTCGATTCTCGGACATCAGCGATCGACGGGCGAAATCGGTGCCCTCGAAAACGACTCCGGTGGGCGCGTTTTTGTCGCCTTGGACCCCGACTCTGCAGGCGTCCTGGCTAAAGCCGGCGATATCGTCGAGGGCGGGGAGCTTTCATTTCTGATCGAACAGGGTCGCGCGGTCGAGATGGACCGAGGCACGGGCGTTCGAGTGCTCGGATCGGCCTCGAGGGGCCGGGTGGTGCAGGTTCGTATTCTCTCAGGGCCGTGGGAGAGCCGCAGGGTCTGGGTGCCGACGCGGTGGGTTCGATAAGACGTCCGAACGTTGTGAACCAGAACTCAGAGAGGTACACTCGGTGAGCTTCGGGTGTGGGGAAGACGGTGCGAATCCGTCGCGGTCCCGCCGCTGTGACCGGGGACGAAAGCCAATATCACCACTGCGGTGTTGCACCGTGGGAAGGGTTGGCCGGTAGGAGGATCCGGAAGTCAGAAGACCTTGCCCGGAGGCGGTGATGCCGAGAGCCCTCGCGGATGGGGCGGCCATCACACTCGCAGACCGTGGATGAAAAACGGCATCCCGGGCCCGATGGGGCCCGGGATTTTTTTACGCGGAGGGGCCGTGGCGCGAAGCCGACAGTCGGGATTTCTGGCATCTGTCCTCGTGACGATCGGCGGATGCTTTGCCTGCGGGTGGAGCGAAAATGTGCCGGTCGACGCGGGGGCCGGCGCAGGTTCGCCGCAACGCATCGTGAGTCTGGCCCCGAGCCTCACAGAAACCCTTTTTGCCCTGGGTGTGGGCGATCGCGTGGTTGGCGTCACGCGCTACTGCGCCAACCCCTCCGATGTGCAACGGCTGCCGAAGATCGGCGGCCACCTCGATCCGAATTTCGAGGCCATCGTCGCCCTCGAGCCCGACCTGGTCGTGCTGATTCCCTCCGGGGAGGCCAACGGGCGCCGTTTGCGGTCGCTCGGGCTGCCGGTTCTGGAGGTGGACCAACACGATGTCGACTCTTTGCTGGGCTCGATTTCGGTTCTTGCGGCAGCGTGTGGTGTCGAGACTCGGGGCGAGCAGTTGCGGGCCGATATCGAGCAGCGTCTGGCCGAGGTGAGCGTTGTTGTCGAAGGCGCCCCTCGACTGCGCACCGTGGTGGCGGTTGGTCACGACATCAGCGGTGGGGTGGTGCGCGCGGTGTGGGCGGCGGGCCCGGACACTTTCTACAGCGGGGTTCTGGAAATCGCGGGCGGGGTCAACGCAGTGGAGGGCGGCATCGTCCGCTACCCGGAGCTCTCCCGCGAGGGGCTGGTCGCCCTCGACCCGGATGTCGTGCTCGATGTCGTAGCCGGGGTCGAGGAGCGGGGATTCGAGATCGCCCAGGTCGCGGAAGGCTGGCGCCGTCTCACCGAGTTGCGGGCGGTGCGCGACGACCGGGTGCGGGTCCTCGAAGGGGATCTGATGGTGGTGCCGGGGCCCCGCCTGCCTGAAATGGTTCGCGAGGTGGCGAGGGCGTTGCACCCGCAGCTCGACTGGGACAGGCCGTGAGTGCACCGGCGCTTCTCGTTGAGTGCCTCAGCGTCCGTTATGGAAACGCAGGGATTCTGCATGACGTCGACTTCAGCGTGGACCGCGGCGAGTTTCTGGCTGTCATCGGGCCGAACGGGGCGGGGAAATCGACGCTCCTGCGGTGTATTGACGGCATTATCGAACCATCGACCGGCCGCATCGAGATCTGCGGTCGTGATCTGCAGGACCTGAGCCGGCGCGATCTGGCTCGAACCGTCAGCTACGTGCCACAGCCGGACGCCGGACTCCTCGATTACTCCGTGCGGTCATTCGTCGAGATGGGACGCTTTCCATACCTCACAGCGTGGGCGGCATTGACCGAAGCTGATCAGGCAGCAGTGTCTGAGGCCATGGATCTGACCGAAGTCGCCAATCTCGCGGATCGTTCAATGGCCTCGCTCTCGGGTGGAGAACGCCAGCGGGCATCGATTGCGGCGGCGCTTGCGCAGGGTGGGTCAATTCTGCTGCTCGACGAGCCCACGAGCTTCCTCGACTACCGGCACCAGGTGCAGATTCTCGATCTTCTGGAACGACTTCACCGGGAGAAGGGTCTGACGGTGGTGGCGGTCACCCACGACCTCAACAGCACAGTCGCGTCGGCGGATTCGGTGCTCGCTCTCAAGGGTGGACGGGTCGAACGAAAGGGCGCGCCGGGCGACCTCCTCGATGAGAACGTTCTGGCGGAGATTTTTGGAGCCGACTTCCGGCTGGTGGCAGGCGGTCATCGCGGTCTGCCCTTTGTGATGCCGGCGAGGAACGGCTCGTGAAACCGGGTGTGAAGCTGGGTCTTCTGGGTGTCGCGGCGTTGGTGGTGGTTGCCGTGATGCCTTTGGTGGGGATGCAGGCTCTCCCGCTGTCAGTTGTGCTCGACCCGCGGGGGGCAGATCCGGCGGCCGTCATATTCTGGCAGATCCGGGTGCCGAGGGTGCTGGCGGCGTGTATCGGCGGCGCGGGTCTGGCTCTCGGCGGGGCGGTGTTCCAGGCGGTCTTTCGCAACCCGCTCGCCACGCCCTACACCCTCGGTGTGGCGAGTGGCGCGTCGTTGGGTGTCGCGCTGGCGAGCAGGTTGGGGCTTTCGGTCGTCGTTGTCGGGCTCTCGACCAACGTCGCGGCGGCCTTTGCCGGCGCTCTGTTGGCTGTGGGCGTTGTGTGGGCACTGACGAAGCTCCGGCCCGATCTGTCGTCCACCATCCTCCTGCTTGCCGGCGTGGCCATGAACTTCTTCTTTTCGAGCGTGATTCTCTTTGTCCAGTACACGGCCTCGCTCGGTGACTCCTACCGCATTATTCGCTGGCTGATGGGTGGTCTGGGCGCCGTCGACATGCGCACTGTCCTCCATATGGCACCGGTCGTGCTGCTGGGTGCCGCTGTGATCTGGTGGCGCGCCCGCGAGCTCGACCTTCTGGCCACCGGCCCTGAGATCGCGGCGAGCCGAGGCGTCGCCGTCGCCCGAAGCCGAACCGTGCTCTTCCTCGCCACCTCGATCATGGTGGGTGGGGTGGTTGCAGGGTGCGGGCCGATCGGTTTTGTCGGCATGATGGCCCCCCACATCTGCCGCCTTCTGGTTGGCCCCAACCATAGGGTGCTGCTCCCGGCTTCCGTGCTCTTCGGGGGTGCGTTCCTGACCGTCTGCGATACTGCCGCGCGGGTCATTCTCGCCCCGGCCGAATTGCCGGTCGGGGTCATTACCGCCTTCCTCGGCGCACCGTTCTTCCTGTGGTTGCTGGTGCGAAGGGCACCCGGTGGGGCGAAAGCCTGATCAATTTGAGTTAGGATGTCGCCGTGCACACACAACGAATCCCCGAGTTGATGATCAGAGTCATGCTGTCGCTTCTGGTGGCGTTGCTGTTTTTTGCGCCGACGGCGGGCGCCCAGAGCCCTCCGCCGTGGCCGACGGCGGTCTCGACTCCAATGCCGGTTACGACTCCTCGCTGCTGACTTCCACACCGTCGCCGACCCCGGTCCCGACCGAGATGCGTCCGACCGCGTCGCCGACCCCGGTTGCACCTGAGGCGGAAGAACCGTCTTCCGCGACCGGACCCTCAGAAAAGGTGGAGGAGGCCGACACGGCCGCGGTTGCGCCTACGCCGACTCCGGCCGTCGAGACTGGGGAGGGCGAAGAAAAACTGGATAAGAGCGATATCGAGATCAACCCAGGTGAAACGGCCTTTACCGACTATCAGCCCTTCGATCTCAACGAAATCGAGCCTGAATCGGCCAAAACGAAATGGGGAAATTTTGTCGCTGCCTTGAGGGGTCTCTCCCGTTACAGTCTGTTCGACGGCAAACTCAAGTTCAGAATCGGCGGCAAGTTCCAGATCGACGGTACGGTCGGCGGCGGCGACACAAACTATGACGAGAACTATGGACCGATCGAGAACGATCTCGGTATACGCCGTTTTGGGCTTTATGCGGCTGGGCGCGTCAACAAGTTCAACTTCAACCTTGCATTCGACTTCGGCCCCGATTGGGGTGTAAGCGATGCATGGATCGAGGGATCCGAAGGAGGACTCGAGGTCTGGGGGGCCTACCTCGGCAAACTCAGGCTGGGTTTTATGAACGAACCTTTCAGCCTCGAGCGGCAGACCAGTTCATACAACATCGGTTTCATGGAACGGTCGCTGCCGGTACAGACCATCGCTCCGGGATCCAACATTGGTTGGATGGTCCACGACTCCGGTCGGAAGGGGCGTTTCAGCTGGGCATTCGGGATGTTTTCCTTCGGGCAAACGAACGAGCAGAACGCCTCCAAATCAAACTTGTCACTGACCGGTCGCTTCACTCACCTGCTCGAGTACAGGGACGAAGGGCGCAAACTCATTCATCTCGGTGTTTCCTTGAGTTCGAGGTCGCCGTCCGGGGGCAGCTTGCAATATCGGTCGCGGCCGGAGGCACGTTTTGTCGACTTCCTCGTGGATACGGGGGATCTCGATGTCGGCCATGTCAGGCTGGGGGGCCTCGAGTTTGCGACGGTTCAGGGGCCTCTGTGGGTGGCGGCCGAGTACATCTTGAGTGATGTCTCGGCTCAGAACTACGGTGATCCGAGATTCAGTGGCTCCTATGTCCAGGTCGGTTGGTTTCTGACCGGTGAGAGCAGGCCCTACCGAACCAACAGCGGAACCTTTGACCGCTCGCGGCCGACGCTAAAATACACCAAAGGCAACCCGTTTAAAAAGAGAAACGGCGGCGCCTGGGAAGTGGTTGGGCGTCTTTCCACTATCGACCTCACCGATGGCCTGGTCGAAGGTGGCGACCTCACAGACATCAGTGCCGCCCTGAGCTGGTACCCAAACGCCACCACGCGGATCGAGTTCAACTACATCTTCGCCAACCCGAAAGACCGTGGTTCGGCCAATATCTTCCTCATGAGGCTGCAATTCCAACCGTGGTAGTCGGTACCGAGTGGCAGTGAGCTGACGACCATCATTCAGTGGCAAACGGAGGAATCGTGAATCGAACACTGAAGAGCGGGTTGATCTGTGGCGTTGCGATCGCGTTCGCACTCTCTTGCGCGGACGCGCCGATTGAGACCCAGGCCAAGACGCCGTCCGAGGCATTCGGTCGACCGGAATCGACCACTCTCGGGAGATCCGCTGCATAGATCGCCGCCGGTCGCGAAGGTGATTCGGCATTCCTCCTCTTGGATCGCGGCCGCGACGCCTTCTCCTGGAGGGCGATCCTGGCCGACGCCGCCGAAAAGTCCATCGACGCCCAGTACTTTCTGTGGAAGAACGATGCGGCGGGCAGGATCATGATGCAGCGTCTGATGGCCGCGGCGGACCGCGGCGTGCGGGTGCTCATCGACGATTCCATGACCGATTCAGACCCGCAGTATCTGGCCGCTTTCGGCGCCTACCCGAATGTCGAGGTTCGGCTCTAAAAACCCTTCGGTCCGAAACACGCCTCCAAGGTCCTACGCTGGGTCGACTATGTCGCCGACCTCAAGATTTTGAACCATCGGATGCACAACAAGATGTATATCGTCGACGGCAGCATGATGATCGTCGGTGGACGCAATACCGGGAATGAGTATTTCGAGTACCCGGGGCCCTTTGTGTTTCGCAGCCGGGACCTGCTGGCCCTCGGCCCGGTACTCGATCACGCGGGACACGCATTCGACCTCTACTGGAACAGCGACTGGGCCGCGCCCATCGAGGACGCAGTGGCGCCGGTGCCCACCGTCGAGCAGGCTCGGCAACTGAAAGCATCGCTCGATGTCGAGGCCGCCGAACCTTCGTCGTATCCACCCGGGTTCTACGACCAGCCCAAACGCCTTGAAGATGAACTGGCCGATCTCGAAACGCAACTTCATTGGGGCGAAGGTCGATTGCTGGTCGATGCGGTCCCTAACAGGGACGGCGAGCCGCAGACGCACGCCGAGCTCGACCGCACCGGTGTCGTCCTCGGTCGCGTCGCCGCCGACTCGACCGACGAAATGCACGTCCAGAGCGCTTATCTGATCCTCCTACCCGACAGCATGAAATTGCTCGGCGAGGTGACCGCGAAGGGCGTCGAGGTTCACCTCGCAACCAACTCGATGGCGGCGGACAACCACCTCTCTGCCTTTGTCGCCTACCGCAAACAGCGGAAACAGCTGCTCGAACAGGGAGCGAGGGTGTACGAGATGCGCCCCGACGCGGCGGAGGAGCGCAAGCTCTTCACGGCGCAACAGCTCGAGGAGCACGGCACATCGTTCGGCCTCCACGCCAAGACCGTGGTCTTCGACCGGAGAATCACTTTTGTCGGGTCGTTCAACCTCGATCCGCGGTCGGTCAACCTCAACTCCGAGATGGGTCTGTTGGTCGAGAGCGAGTCGCTGGCCGATGCAGTCGCCGACAGTATCGAGAGAGACATCGCGGCGGGGAACAGCTGGCAGGTGATCCTGAACGACGAAGGGGCTCAGGAGTGGATCACCGTCGAAGACGGGGTCATCACTTTCAGGGCGAAGGAAGAGCCGATGACGACGGAGGTGCAACGGGCCGAAGCGGATGCCCTCGAGGTCGTGCCCGACGCCTCGCAGATGTGATCGGACCCACCCCCTCGTTTCCGGCAATCAGGCTCCACCCTCCGGGTCATCGATGGATTGCAGAATCCGCTTGACGGCGTGGCCATCCGCAGTCTCACCGAAATGTTTCATGATCGGCCCCATGGCCTGCATGGAGTTCTTGAATGCCGAAAAGTCGATGTGCTCCCTGATGAAGGTGGCGATCTCTTCGTCAGACACCATATTCGGCAAGTAGGCCTCGATGGTGCGGATGAAGGGCGAGTCGGGCATTCCCTTGAGTTCGAGGGTCTCCCGTTCGGATTTCACCAGTTTTCGAAGAACGCCTGAGACTTCTTCGTCGGTGAGTTCTTTCTTCTCCTGGCGGTCGAATTCGCCGAGGACGACTCGCAGAGCCTCTCTTTTGTCGACATCCTTCGCCTTGATGGCATCGATCAGGTCTTTCTTGATCCGTTCCTGTGAAGTCATAGTGACCTTTTCCTCCCAGGCCCACGCTGCCCAGCTATGTTCCGAAGATCCTCAGGATGGATTCAGCCGCGGCGGATGGGGTTGTTTTGCCCTCGAGGACGTCGGTTTCAACGGAGCCCAGGGTCTCTGCGACCTCAGGGTGTTCGCGAACGGTATTTCGCAGTCCTTCGTCCACCATTTCCCACATCCAGCCCAGAAGCTGTTGTTGGCGGTTGCGTTCGAGCCGTCCATCAGCCTCCATCACCGCACGGTGTTCTTCGATGAGTTGCCAGACCTCGTCGAGACCTTCTCCGGTCGTTCCGGATGACGTCACCACCTTTGGAGCCCACCGGTCATCGCCCGCCGGCCGAAGGATGGCGAGGGCGCGTTCGAGTTCGGTGCGGGCCCGCTCGGCCGCTTCGGTGTTGGTGCCGTCGGCCTTGTTGATGGCGAGAACGTCAGCGAGTTCGAGGATGCCGCGTTTGATGCCCTGCAGACCGTCGCCCGCGCCCGTAAGCATGAGCAGCAGAAAGCAGTCCACCATCTCCGCCACCGCGGTCTCCGACTGGCCGACGCCCACCGTCTCCACCAGGACTACGTCATAGCCGGCCGCCTCGCACACCAGAATCGACTCACGGGTCTTGCGGGCGACGCCGCCCAACGACCCACCGGTGGGGGAGGGCCGGATAAAGGCCCCGTCGGAAACGGCGAGCCTCTCCATCCGGGTTTTGTCGCCCAGAATCGAGCCCTTCGAGACCGTTGAGGAAGGATCGACAGCGAGCACGGCGATACGGTGCCCCTTTTCCACGAGGCTGCAGCCGAAAGTCTCGATAAAAGTGCTCTTGCCGACGCCGGGAACGCCGGAGATGCCGATGCGCTGAGCGCTGCCGGTCAGGGGCAACAGCGCAGTCAGGAGTTCCTGTGCGAGGCGCCGGTCTGATGCAAGGTTCGACTCCACCAGGGTGAGCGCGCGTCCGAGCATGGCCCGGTCACGGTCACGGATTCCCTCCAGGAGTCGTTCGATGTCAAGCGACATGTGCGGCATTGGTGGACCTATTCTCCCTGCTGTTCTCGATTGCTGGTCGATCATACGTGGTCTGGCCGGCACTCGCCAACGGAGGGGGTTTGGGCGGTGAAGATCCCGCGCGCCGGTGAGCCGGCAGCCTGCTATGATCCTGACCTCAAGAAGGAGTTCAGACTATGCGTGAACGGCAATATGTCGGATGGTTGGTGGTCCTGATGGCTGTCTGTGGGATGTCGCCACCAGCGTTTTCGGCCGAGCCCGGGAGCCGGCCCGAGGAACGCTTCGAGTTCTCATCGTACGAGGAAGTGCAGACCCTGTTCGACAAGCTCAAATACACGCCAGAGGTGTGGCAGGCTGGAATTCGCGAAGTACCTCGCGTGTACCTCACTGAAATCGCATCGCGGTGGCGGGACTCCGTCTCCAAGGAAGTCACGGTGCAGACCAAGAAGCGGATCTTTTTTCGCGCCCTGGCGCCGCTCGCACTGAGATCGAATGAGCTGATCCTGCGCGACCGCAGCCGGGTGGCCGATCTGGCGCAGAAGCTCGCCGCAGACGGAGAACTCGGTGGCGACGACAACGAATGGCTTGCGAAGCTCGCCGTGACGTACGGGGTGCTGAAAGACGAGAGTGCCGTTATTGACAGCAAGGCCCTCGATGAGCTGATGGTCAGAGTCGACGTGGTCCCGGTGTCGCTGGTGTTGAGCCAATGCGCCGAAGAGAGCGGCTGGGGCACCTCGCGCTTTGCCGCCGAGGGCAATGCCCTCTTCGGTCAGTGGTCGTGGGGCGGCAAGGGCATCAAACCGCAGCAGCAACGCGAGGGCATGGGTGACTACCGGATCGCGGCATTTGAAAGCCCCTTGGCATCGGTGATGGCTTACATGATGAACCTCAACACCCACGCGGCCTACGCCGCTTTGCGTGCGCGGCGCGCTCAGATGCGGGCGGACGGCAAGCGGATCAGCGGCTGGGAACTGGCCGAGACTCTCGACAAGTACTCCGAGCGGGGCGCGGCCTACGTGGATTCGCTGCACAGCATCATGCGGGTCAACAAGCTCGACCCGGCGGACGACGCCTTCCTGGGCGACGGTCCGACGATCTTTCTGGTTCCGGTAGGTGAAGGCGCACAGTGATCTCGTGAGGGCGGCTGCCATCGCCGTCGGCATCGTCCTGGCGGGCGGGGCGGCGTTCGCGACGGACGAGGCCGTCGTGCTCATGTACCACCGTTTCGGGGAGGATCGGTACCCCTCGACAAGTGTTCGGGTCGAGCAGTTCGAGGCCCACCTCGAGTATCTCGAAGATGCGGGTTACACCGTGGTTCCCCTCGGCGATGTGGTGGCAGCCATCCGCGGTGAGGCCGAACTGCCCGACCGGGCGGTGGCGATCACCGTCGATGATGCCTATCTGTCGGTGTACGAAGTGGCGTTTCCGCGGCTCAAGGCGTGCGGCTACCCCTTTACGATCTTTGTTGCAACCGATACCGTCGACGCCGGCCGCGAGACCTACATGACGTGGAGCCAGATGCGCGCAATGGAGGAGGGCGGCGCGACCTTTGCCAACCACGGTTCGAGTCATCGATCCTACGTCGAGTGGCCGGGGGTCGTGAGCGAAATCGATCGCCTGGCCCGGGTGAGGACGGACATCGAACATGCCGAACGACGGTTGGCGGAAGAACTGCAGCCTCTCCCGGGGATTCTCGCCTACCCTTATGGGGAGTACGACACCAGCGTGGCGGATCTGGTGGAGAACCTCGGTTATGTGGCCTTTGGCCAGCAATCCGGCGCCGTCGGCAAAACCAGCGATGTGCGCGCCCTGCCCAGGTTTCCGATGGCGGAGGTCTACGCAAACATCGAAGACTTCGCCGTCAAAGTGGCGACTCGCCCCCTGCCGGTGGCGGCGGTACAGCCGTCGGACCCGGTCACTGCGTCTCTTCGGCCAGGCATCGAGGTCACCCTCGCGGACACCGACGCCGACCTTGAACGCTTGGCCTGTTTTGTCGGCGGCCAGGGCGAGGTCGCGGTCGAGTGGATCGAGCCGGGCCGCCGGTTTGCGGTCTTACCGAAAACAGACCTTCAACCCGGCCGCAACCGGGTCAACTGCACCGCGCCGACTGCCGCCGGCGGTGCCTTTCACTGGTTCAGCCACCCGTGGATCGTCAGGCAAGGTCGGCAACACGTCCGCCACGACTGAATTGGTGGCCGGCATATTCGGGATTTTCCGGCACTCTGTCTCAATTGGAGTCGATGGTGGCAGCGCCTCCCGCTTTGGAACTGGTACTCTCGTGCGGCCAGATTTCGGGAGGTTCACAACGATGAGATTTGAACTGCGAACGGCACTTTCGTGTGTGGCGCTGGCATGTGTCGTGGGTTGCCGGACCTTCAGCCCGACACCCTTCGACGAAGTTGGATTCAAGCAGCGGGCCGAGACCCAGACTGAGGACGGCATCACGGCTTCAGTGGTTGTACTGACCCCGGAAGAGGCCCTGGCTGCATTCGACTGCAAGCTCAACAAGAAGAAGATCCAACCCGTGTGGCTCGAGATCACCAACGATACCGAAGAAGAGATGCTGTTCATGCCGCGAAGCGTCGACCCCGACTATTTCGCCCCTCTCGAGGTGGCGCAAAAGACGAGTTGGACGTGGTCGAAAAAGGCGAACAAAGAGAAGAAGTGGTTTTATTACGAGAACGTCATGCCCTTCGTCATCCCGCCGGGAGAGACCGTGTCCGGTTTCGTCTACACCAACCGAACCCGGGGCGTGCGGTGGGTACTGGTCGAGGTTTTCAGCGAAACAAAAAAGGTGCACGTGGAGTTCGTCACCGAGGTCCCCGGTTTCAAGGCCGACTTTCACAAACTGGACACGGATGATTACTACGCGAAGTTCTTCCCCGATCAGGAGGTCATCGACTTCACTGACAACGTTGCTTTCCGAGAGTGGATCGAGGAACAACCGGCAACCGTCACCAACGCCGATGGCACCAAGACAGGCGACCCTCTCAATCTGGTGATCATCGGTGATGCCGACGCCGTGTGGCCCGCCTTCCTCCGCTCGGGTTGGGACCCGACGGCGGCGATGAGCACGGGGTCGGCCCTCAAAACCGGTTTTTTTGGGATCTTTGGTGGCGAATACCGGTATTCGCCCATCAGCAACCTCTATGTCTACGGGCGGGCCCAGGATATTGCCCTTCAGAAGGTTCGCTCCTCCATCAACTACCGTAACCATTTGCGCCTGTGGCTGGCACCGGTGACGGTCAGAGGCGTGCCGGTGATGATCGGCCAGATCAGCCGCGACATCGGCAGCCGCCTGACCACCAAGAGTTCCACGCTGACCACCCACCGCATCGACCCCAACGTGGACGATACCCGTGCGGTGCTGGTTCAGGACTTCATCTACGCACAGGCGTTGAAGGCCTACGCCAGAGTCGGCGGGGTGGGCTTTGTGTCGCCTGAGGAGCCGCGGGGGAATCTCACTGGCGATCCATGGTTCACCGATGGCAACCGTGCGGTCATGGTGTTGACCGACACGCCGACTGACGTGATCGATATTACGTGGTATCGCTGGGCGGAACCTGTCGAGCCCGTCGAGTCACCGGAAAACTGACCACTCGTTACTCCGTGATTGGCGGCACCTCGGTGCCGTAGATGTAGCGGTCGAACCAGGGGTGGTAGTCCTTCTTGGTGATCGCGCTCGCGATATAGATGACATCGTCGGTGATCATCTTGAGTTCGGGCTTCTTGGCCGCGGCCGTGGTCATGAGATACAGCATCTTCTTGAACAGGGCGTCTCCCATGTCCTGGCGGAGGGCGTGCAGAACGAGGGGTCCTTTGCCGTACAGCAGTTGGGTGTAGCACTGCCGGCTGTCGCGGTCGCCCTGGAGGGCGGTGGCACCGTAGATGCTCGAAACATCGGAACACTCTTTGGTGTCCGTGACCCAGCCGTCGAACTGGACCTTGGCCTTGCGTTTGTCGCCCGCGCCCTCGGACATGAAGAGGTAGGAGAGATACTCGGCGAAGGACTCCGAGAGCCAGTTGTCGTAGGGCGTTGCCCAACCGATGATATTGCCGAACCACTGGTGGGCGATCTCGTGGGCGTAGCGGCTGTTCTGGCCGACCGAGGCCGCGCGTTTGATATAGGTGTTGATATCGCTGCTTTCTCCACCCAGAGCTCCGAGTCCCTCGGATGTGATTTCCACCAGACCGGCCGGCGCCTGCCAGAAAAAGTGGCGGTAGTAGGGGATCTCGATGACCTCGAGCTCGTGGTAGGGGAACGGCTCCATACCACTGGAATAGAAACTCAGAACTGCGAGGCCGTTTTGGATCAGCTTTTTGGCGCCCCGTTTTTTGGCACCGCCGTATGAATAGACACGAACGTCATAGTCTCCCTCCTGCCGCTGTTCGACAACGAAGTCGCCGACGACGACGAACGGGAAGGCGATCGGCCGTTCCTCGAGGGACTCGAGGCAGTTCGATCCATCTTCGGTCCAACGCCGGATCGTGCGGCCGCACGCGATCGGCGTATACGGCTCGCGGACCTTGACGACGGAGTGGAACGAGGCGCGGGTGCTGAAGATATCGAGTTGCGGAAAATAGGACATATTCCCCAGGACCAGGTAGGCATCGCCGCTGAAGTTTTTGAGCAGGGCCCCATCGGCCTTGATGGTCATTTCGATCGTCTGGCCCTTGTTGAGAGCCGCCGGCAGCAACACCATCAGCTGGTCGTACTTGTGCGAAAACTCGAGATCGGCGCCGCCGGTGGTTCGCACGCTGGTGACATGGATCTGGTGCGAACGATCCCCCCAGTCGACCGGGTTTTCATCGCGTCCGTTCAGCATGTCGAAGGTCACCAGGCGAACGCCGTTGCGGCCGGCGATCAATTTCGTCGTGACGGTTTCGTCCGCGTTGACGTTGTCGGGAGAGACCAATTCGAGATCGATGGCAATCTGCTCGATGTCGGGGACGGGGCGTCGGGCCAGGTCGAGACGTGCCGGTTGGTGGATGAAGGTGTCGAGGTAGTGGAACGAGAGACCGGTTTCGGATGGCACCTTTTTGAGGACCCCGAATTCCTCCTCTCCTGCGTCCGTCATTTCACACCGATAGAGGCTGTCCTGGTTGCCCTGCCAGAGCACGGCGATCATGGTCGGATCGGTGCCGGGCTGGAAGATGAACGGCGCCAAGGTGTGGTCGAGGGCGGGGTTGCGGGTATCGTGCCAGCGGTCGACCGACCGCGTCAGAACCCCGCTGAGGGCGGTGTCGGTGACGAGCTCGCTGGAAAAGAGATCTTCAGGCACTTCGTTGGTGAAGAAGACGGCCCCTGAAAAGGTGAATGTGAAGTCGGAGCCCTGGAGGCTCTTCGCCTCACCCTCATCCTTGATGGTCGTCAGGTTGGCCTGTCGGAAAGGCCCGTCGACGAGGGTTATGGCGCCGCGCCCGTCGCCCTTGAAGGCGAAGCCGACGGTCTCACCGGCGCCGAGGACGCTCTCGACGTGTCCGGTGAGAGAGAAAACGGTGTTGCCGAAACGCAACGTGTAATTCTCGACCTCTGTTGTGTTCGCCGCGAGCGTCGGTTGCATCAGCGACGACAGAGTGCCTTGGAGCGACCGGGTGGACTCGACCGCTTCGACAGCGGCCGCGCCGGCGAGACAGAAAACGAGGAGTACGGCAAACGCGGTTCGATGGTTGTTCATGGGGAGCCCTCAGTGTCCGAGTGACAGGTTCAGTTTTTCGATGAGTTCGATCGCCGCTTCGGGGATGTTCGTGCCCGGCCCGAAAATGAAGGCAGCACCCGCCTCGAGCAGGGTCTCGTGGTCTGAAGGCGGGATCACGCCTCCCACAACGATCATGATATCGGGTCTGCCGAGGTGGGCCAGCTCCCGCCTGAGGATCGGTATCAGGGTCAGGTGACCGGCCGCGAGCGACGAGACACCGACGACGTGGACGTCATTCTCGACCGCCTGGCGGGCGGTTTCCTCCGGGGTTGCAAACATCGGTCCGATATCGACGTCGAAGCCGAGGTCGGCAAATGCCGTTGCGATGACCTTCTGTCCACGATCGTGGCCGTCCTGACCGACCTTGGCGACGAGGATCCGTGGCCGGCGGCCGTCGCGGCGGGCGAAGTCGTCGGTCATCGCGCGGGCCTTTTTCAAGTCCTCCATGTTCTCCCCCATCTCGGCGGCGTAGACGCCCGTAATGGCCTGGATGGTCGCTCGGTGACGCCCGAAGACCTTCTCGAGCGCGTTCGACATCTCTCCCACAGTCGCACCGAGCCGGGCCGCCTCGACGCAGGCGGCGAGCATGTTGCCCTCCCGGTGTTCGGCACAGCGCGTGATTTCGGCGAGTCGTGCGGTGACCTGACTGCTGTCGCGGTTGGCGCGGAGCTGTTCGAGGCGCGCGATCTGCGATTGATAGACAGCGCTGTTGTCGACTGCCAGGACCTCGAGTTCGCTCTCTTCTTCGAGTGCGAAACGATTGAGCCCGATGATCGACTGGCGTTTCGATTCGATGCGGGCCTGGGTGCGGGCGGCGGCTTCTTCGATGCGTCGTTTGGGGAGTCCGCTGGCGATGGCCTTCGCCATGCCGCCGAGACCCTCGATCTCGCGGATGTGCTCCCACGCCCGCAACGCCAACTCGTGGGTGAGACTTTCGACGTAGTACGAACCGCCCCAGGGGTCGGCGACCCGGCAGATTGCGGTCTCCTCCTGGAGCTGGATTTGGGTGTTGCGCGCGATCCGTGCCGAAAAGTCGGTTGGCAGGGCCAGCGCTTCGTCGAGGGAGTTGGTGTGGAGGGACTGGGTGTGGCCAAACGCGGCCGCCAGGGCCTCGATCGCCGTGCGGGTCACGTTGTTGAACGGGTCCTGGGCTGTCAGGGTCCACCCCGAGGTCTGGCAGTGGGTGCGCAGAGTGAGGGAACGAGGGTCCTTGGCTCCGAACTGGCGCATGATTTCGGCCCACAGCAGGCGGGCCGCGCGCAGCTTGGCCACCTCCATGAAGTGGTTCATGCCGATCGCCCAGAAGAAGGAGATCCGCGGCGCGAACCCGTCCACCCTCAGACCGGCGGCGAGGCCGGTGCGCACATACTCGATGCCGTCGGCGAGCGTGTAGCCGAGCTCGAGATCGAGGGTCGCGCCGGCTTCCTGCATGTGGTAGCCGGAGATCGAAATGGAGTTGAAACGCGGCATGCGTTCGGCGGTGAAGCGGAAGATGTCGGCGATGATCCGTGTCGATGGTTCGGGTGGGTAGATGTAGGTGTTGCGGACCATGAATTCTTTGAGGATGTCGTTCTGGATGGTTCCGGCGAGCAGTTCCGGCGGTACGCCCTGTTCCTCTGCGGCAACGACGTAGAGAGCCATGATTGGCAGAACCGCGCCGTTCATCGTCATCGACACGCTCACCTGGTCGAGGGGAATCCCATCGAACAGGATGCGCATGTCGAGGATCGAGTCCACGGCCACGCCCGCCATGCCGACGTCGCCTCGGACCCGGGGGTTATCGGAGTCGTAGCCGCGGTGGGTCGGGAGGTCGAAGGCGATGGACAAGCCCTTCTGTCCCGCCGCCAGGTTGCGGCGATAAAAGGCGTTGGAATCCTCCGCCGTCGAGAAGCCGGCGTACTGGCGGATAGTCCACGGACGCACCGTATACATTGTCGGATAGGGGCCACGGACGTATGGAGGCAGCCCGGGCATGCCGTTGAGATGGTCGATCCCGACCAGGTCTTCGATGCCGTACCCCGAGGCAACCTCGATGCCCTCTGGGGTCATCCACGGACGGCGGCCGGTGTCGCGCGTCGGCGGTGGGTCGGCAACCGCAAACGGAACGGCGGAAAAATCGGGGACTCCGGCTTCAATCACGGCGCACCCCCTCCACCTCTTGGATGTCCATCAGACAGCGCAATCGCGTCACAGCCTTCAAAGAGGTATCCGTCGACCCCTTCGATGCGCAACGAGTCCTCCTCCGGCCCCGGTCGTCCGGCCACCAGGACCCGGTGGGCGCCGCGGCTCTTGATGGTGCGGGCCAGTTCCGGAATCAACTCATCGGGAGCGCACAGCACCGAGGTGCGGCTGCCGCTGGCCTCGTAGGCGGCGATCGAATCGGCTCGACGCCGCCGAGGCCTTCGCCGCGCACCGCGGTGACGCCGCCCGCGGCCAGTAGGTTGACGACGGAGGCGACATCCCAACCGTGGTCCGACGGTTGATCCAACGGCGGCCAGGAAGGCGTGCGGTCGTGGCCCCTGTCTTGTGGAGCTTTTTATCAGAGGCGTCGCGCAAGCTTCGAACGCCACGGCCTCCCGTTCCGCCGGCAGGGCGGCCATCCGTGCCGGCTCGTCGTGGCCGGCAAACAGTTCGATGCAGATCGCGTACGGAGACACCCTCGGAAGCGTTGTCGATCGCACCTTCGAACGAAACGCTCGAGCTCCCGATGGCACGATGAACGGCCGTTGACTCGTCGTCCGGCAGCGGTCGTTTGCCGCGATCGCTGCGGCGCCGGGTCGGCATTTTCTCCTCGAGGTTCGGGTAGGAACTGACGCCGGTCACGAGGTCGCGCCGGCTGAGCGAGGTCGCGCCGTTTCTCGGCCAGGGTCTCGCCAAGCTCGCGGGCGATGGCGCCGGATCGGACCTGGTTCGCCATCCCGCCGGCGATCTCGATGCGCTGGAACCGATCCCAGGCGGCGGCCGCGAGGTCGTGGGTCAGTCTCTCGATGAAGTAGCTCCCGCTCGGCCGGGATCGCGGACCTTGTCGAGGTGGCACTCTTCGCGCAGGATGTTCTGGGTGTTGATCGCCATGCGGCGCCCGAGTTCGTCCGGGGCGCCGAGGGCCGCATCGAAGGGCAACACGGTGACGACGTCGGCGCATCCGACCACCGCTGCATAGGCCTCGGTTGTGCCGCGCAGCATGTTGACCCAGGGGTCGCGGGCAGTCAGGCAGCGCGGCGAGGTCACGGCGTGGATCGAGATGCCGCGGTCGACCGCCGGCAATCCGCAGGCCTGGGCGATCCGCGCCCACAACAGGCGCGCCGCCCGAGCTTTGCCACCTCCATGAAGAGGTCGCGCCCGACCGCAAAGGACCAGCCGGATACGGCGGCAGGCTCGATCCGGGCCGATACCGGCGATTTCGAGCCGCCGCAGATACTCGACGCCGGTGGCCATCGCGATGGCGAGCTCCTGCACCGCCGTGGCGCCGCTGCGGGCGTAGGGGAGGGTGGAGACGGCAATCGCCCGCATCCCGGGCGCCTGCTCTTCGCTCCACACCACCATCTCCGACATCAGCCAGAAACAGGCTTCGAGGTTCCACGGCAGGTTCCCGTCGGAGGCGATGGTCCCGAGGGGGTCGAAATCGAACCCTCCGCGAAGGTCCTTGGCCGGGTCGCCGATCCGCCGAGCCGACGCTGCCATCACCGCCGCCAGGGCGGGTGTGACGGTCCGCCCGTCGAGATAGATCGATGCGCCGCGCGCCGCTTCGAGAATGCGGGTCATCATCCCCGCGGTGAACCGGGACCACGAACTGCTTCTGCGGTCGACGGTCAGCCACAGTGCCGAGGCGCCGCCGTCGACCGCGGTAGCGGCCTCGCCGACGGCGGTCTCCGGTCCCCTGAGATCGACGATCGAACAGGCTTCCCAGGACCCGCCGTGCTGAGCCCTGATCTTGGCTGTGTCCGAGGGAAGGTCTCTCGGCCGTATAGAGGGGCTTGATCGGGATGCCTTCGTGGCTGGCAGCGGTGAGTGATGCGAGCGGTCGCGGGCCGAGGGTGCGTTGAGCCGCCGACTTCCACGCCTCGAGAGAGGCGGGTGGAAAGGCCTCGGTTATCCGTGGCAGATCATCAAAGGTCGGAGGGCCACCGCCATGTGCCATGTTCATCCCATCCCGGTGCTGTCATCACACCGCGTGAGTCAATCCTACCCCGGCTCCCGGCGGTTTTCCCACCCGGTTTCCATCGAGATGTGCGACTCGATTATTTTTGCCTCGGAATTCCCGGCGGTTGGTCCTCTGCTGCCAACTGGAGCAGACACACCTCGCGGCACAGGGGGCAGGTGGTCTCGGGCGGGCAGTCGGCCGTTGCGGTTTTGAACCGATCGACAAAATCGGTCGAGACGTGATCCTCAGAGTTGAGAAAGCGGATAAAACGCACCAGCGCGGCGCCCGACTCCTCGGAAACCAGGTGCTCGATCTTGCAGGCGTCTTGTTCTGCCACCTTTGGGTCGACGCCAAGCACCTCGTGAAGAAAGGCCTTGAACACCTTGCGTTTCGATGCGATTCGAGCCACCAGATCGGCGCCGTGGCGGCTCAGGCTGAGCCGGTTGTCCTGTGCGACCCTCACAAGGTCGTGCTCGCGGAGGGTCTTGAGCTGCATCGAGACTGCGGCCCGCGACACCCCGAGCTGGCGCGCCACATCGGCCGCCCGGGGGCGGCTCCCTCGCTCCGCCAACGAGGCGACGGCCAGGATGTAGTGGGCCGTAGAGTGCGTCACCTCGTTGTCGTCGAAGGCGCGCCAGACCTTTTCGTAATCACTCACGCCGTCAATTTTGGGCGCGGAACTGGGCTTTGTCAAATTTGATAACTGATCTTACTTTTAGATATTTGCCGGTCGCAGCGATCAATCGGCGGCGACCATTTTCTTGTGTGCCCGGACCAGCGCCTCGACCACCGAAGGATCTGCCAGAGTGGTCACGTTGCCCATGTCGGTGTATTCGCCGGCCGCGATATTGCGCAGGATGCGGCGCATGATCTTGCCGGATCGGGTCTTTGGTAGGGCTTCCACCATCAAGATCTCATCGGGGGTCGCGATCGGCCCGATCACGTGTCGGACCTGTTCCTTGAGGGCTCCCGCAAGCTCGATGCGGATCGGCTGTGCCGCGGAGGTTATCGTTGAGAAAGACATAGGCAAAGATCCCCTGGCCCTTGATCGGGTGTGGGAAGCCGACGACCGCAGCCTCTGCCACGGCTTCGTGCTCCACCAGGGCGCTTTCGACCTCGGCGGTACCGAGACGGTGCCCTGCAACGTTGATCACATCGTCGACACGGCCGGTGATCCAGTAGTAGCCGTCGCCATCGCGGCGGCAGCCGTCGCCGGTGAAATAGAGACCCGGGAAGCGGGTGAAGTAGGTTTCGTGAAAGCGTTCGTGGTCGCCCCATACGGTCCTCGCCTGGCCGGGCCAGGTTCGTGCGAGACAGAGATTGCCGCTGACATCGTTGCCCTCGATGATCGTGCCCTCGTCGTCGACCAGAACCGGTTTGACGCCGAAGAAAGGGAGGGTGGCCGAACCGGGTTTGAGGGGGGTCACGCCGGGCAAAGGCGTGATCAGGATGCCGCCGGTCTCGGTCTGCCACCAGGTGTCGACCACTGTGCAGCGGCCATCGCCGACCACGTCGTGGTACCAGTTCCAGGTGTCGGGGTTGATGGGTTCGCCGACGGTCCCCAGCACCCGAAGGCTCTTTCGCGAGTACTTCGTGACGTGGTCGTCGCCCGAAGCAGACGATGGCGCGCAGGGCGCGTGGGCGCGGTGTAGAAGATGTTGACGCCGAGATCGTCCACCACCTGCCAGTAGCGCCCCGGGTCGGGATAGGTGGGCACCGATTCGAACATCACGGTGGTGGCGCCGTTGGCGAGCGGGCCGTAGATGATGTAGCTGTGACCGGTGATCCAGCCGATATCGGCGGCGCAGAAATAGACATCACCGGGGTGGTAGTCGAAGACCAGTTCGTGGGTCATCGCGGCGAAGACCATGTAGCCGCCGGTGGTGTGGAGAACGCCCTTGGGTTTACCGGTCGAGCCCGAGGTGTAGAGGATGAAGAGCGGGTCTTCGGACCCCATCCACTCGTAGGTGCAGGTGGAGCGCTGGCGCCGGCACTCCTCATCCAGCCAGTGGTCGCGGCCGGGCTTCATGGCGACCTCGGTGTCGGTGCGCCGGGCCACCAGGACGGTCTCCACCAGATCGAGCCCGTCCACCGCACGATCCACCGTCTCCTTCAGCCGCAGCTTGCGACCGCCGCGCAGGCCTTCGTTGGCCGTGACCACCACCCGGGCGCCGGCATCGAGGATGCGGTCGCGAATCGACTCCGAACTGAAACCGCCGAAGACGATAGAGTGAACCGCGCCGATGCGTGCGCAGGCGAGCATGGTGTAGGCGAGTTCCGGGATCATCGGCATGTAGATGCACACCCGGTCGCCGCGGCGCACGCCGTGGAAGCGGAGCACGTTGGCGACCCGGCTGACTTCGTGTTTGAGCTGGCGGTAGGTGATGTGCTCATACTCGCCGGGCTCGTCCTTGACCCAGATGATGGCGTCCTGGTCGCCGCGCGTCTTGAGGTGGCGGTCGACGCAGTTGTAACAGGCGTTCAACCGGCCGCCGAGGAACCAACCGAAATCGACGTTGTCGTAGTCGTGGTCGTACACCGCGCCCCAGGGGTGGAACCACGAAATGCGCTCGGCCTGTTTGGCCCAGAAGGTCTCGGGATCGTCGAGAGAGAGACGGTAGAGCCGTCTCGTACTCTGCCATCGAGCCGATGTGCGCCTTTTCGGCGATCGCTCGGTTTCGGGGGGTGCAGCGACGAGACGTCTTTGGTCATGCTGTGTTCTTCTCCCGGTTGATGTGGTCTCAGGACAATGTAACAGAAACGATTCCTGGTCCATTATCCAGTTGGAGTTTCTTGAGAAGATCACGTCTGTTCTGGTGATGTTAAATGATGTTGACAAAATTATCATGTAAGTTCTTATTATTCATTAGTTTGTGCTTTATATGTTTCGGATGCAGCACAGGTATTCAACAGTGACGGTGGGTAGGGCATTCAGGCCTGGTTCAGTTTTTTCAAGACGGCTGCGGGATGGCGACTGACTTGTTGCTCTGCTGTGCTCTTGGTACAGCCGTCGGCCAGTGCTTCGCCGCCTCAGCAGCGACCGTCACGCGGGACGTGTCTGCCATGGGGACGCGGCTCCGCCGTCGCGGTTGTCGGCCTGCGACCGAACGACCGCCCTTGCGGCCTCTGAGTCCGCACTCGACGCGGTTGCGGCGGTCGAATGCGCGGTTCTCCACCTGGCGTCCGGGAACAGAGCTCGAAGGCTCAATCGCAGCCCGGCGGGAACCTGGATCACGTATCACACCAGAACTTGCGAGCGATCTCGAGGTCGCCCGTCACTGGTGGCGCGAAACCGGGGGCGCATTCGATCCAGGAGTTGCAAGCCTGGTTCGCGGCCTGGGACCTGCGCGGCGATGGCCGGATTCCGAGCGTCGCTGAGCCTCGAACGGGCGCGGCGGTTCGGCAGGCTTTGGATCCATCTCGAACTGGCGAGGCAACCTCGCGCGAAGAGTTGATGGCGGAGTTTGGAATCGAGGAGGGCGGTTTTGGTAAGGGGATTGCCCTGCGTGATGCCGCGGCTGCGGCGCTGGCGGCGGGCGCCGCGTGCGTCGATCTCGACTTCGGTGGCCAGTTCCTGCTCAACGGAGCGTGCGGGGAGCGCATCGATCGGCATCGCCGACCCACGCCGACGTGACCACGTGGTCGCTGAGCTTGTCCTGCGTTCGGGGTCGGTCGCGACATCGGGGGCGTCGGAGAGATTCGTCTGCGGTCGATGGTCGAGATTCTGGGCCACATCGTGGACCCGCGCCACGGGCCGACCGGCGCTCGAACTGGGGCAGCGTGACCGTGATTGCGGACGATCCGGTGGCTGCTGATTGCCTGGCGACAGCGCTCTTTGTGATGGGTCCGGAACGCGGGCTCGAGTGGGCCGGGCGGCGCACCGATCTGCTGAGCGGTGTTTGCCGTCGTCGAAGGGGAGGAACCTCAGTCTTCGCTCGACCGATGCGGCACTGCGGGCCTCGTCTGCGACTCTCGGATGCCGCTGTACCGGCTCGATCAATCGTTCAATAACTCCAAGCGGGCGTCGTGGAGTACGTAGCCGCGAGGGAAGGCACGATGATGGTTCGGAGACGACAAAATGCTGAGAAACAGATTCGTTCTCGTAATGATCATGCGCGTTTTCTGGGTCGCGGCGCCGGTTGCGGCTGCAGATGATGACGAAGAAAGGTTGCAGGCGCTCGAGCGTGAGGTTGCCGAACTGAAGGCCGCGATCGCCGAACTGCGCGCAACCTGGGTCTCGCAGAGGACCGGTTGGCCGAGGTGGAAAGGCGGCTGGGTCTGTTGGCCGAAGAGATCGAAGATCTCAAGGTTGGTGATGCAGCAGTCGTGGCGATGACGGCCGAGAGCGGGGAGCCTTTCGGCCTCGGCCCTGCAGCTGCCAAGGTCTACCAGAAAGGACCACGGGGTCTCGATCGGCGGCTATGGCGAAGCGCTGCTCCAGCTCTACGACGACGAAAAGGACGACGGCAACGCGAGCGGCAAGATCGATCAGTTCGATTTCCTCCGGGCCGTGCTCTACGTCGGTTACAAATTTTCCGAGAGTTGGGTGCTCAACACCGAGATCGAGTTCGAGCACGCCTCGACTTCGGAGGGCGGATCGGTGTCGGTGGAGTTTGCCTACCTCGACTACCTCCATCAGCGACGGCTTCAACCTCCGCACCGGTCTCGTCCTGCTGCCCATGGGGTGGCTCAACGAGCTCCACGAACCCACCGTCTATCTCGGTGCTACCCGGCCGAGAACCGAAAGCGTGATCATCCCGACCACCTGGAGGGAGAATGGTATCGGCGCTTGGGGTGAGTTCGGGGCCTTCAACTACCGAACGTACGTCGTCAACGGTCTCGATGCGTCGGGCTTTAGCGCCCAGGGTCTGCGTGGCGGCCGTCAGAAGGGCGCCAAGGCCAAGGCGGAGGACTTCGCCTGGGTCGGTCGTCTCGATTATTCGGGTGTCCCCGGACTGATCGTCGGCGCTGCAGGCTACATCGGAGACTCGGGCCAGAATCTGGCGGACACCGTTGGTCAATCGATTCCGGTCGGCACCAGCATCGTCGATCTCCACGCCGAGTACCGTTTCCGGGGCCTCAGGCTCCGGGGTCTCTTTTCGCAGGCGACGCTGGACGACGTGGCACAGCTCAATCAGGCACTCGGTTATTCGGGTGCCCAGTCGGTGGGCGAGAAACTCGAAGGTGGTTATCTCGAAGCCGGCTACGACGTCCTTGCGGGCAGAAACGCGAGCTCACTGATCCCCTACGTGCGGTGGGAACGGCTCAACACCCAGCAGGAGGTTCCCGTTGGTTGGAGCGCCGACCCGGCCAACGACCAGAAGCTTCTGACGTTGGGTCTCGCCTATCAGCCGATCTCGCAGTTGATCTTCAAGGCCGAGTATCTGAATGTCGACAACAAGGCGGGCACCGGCGTCGACCAGTTCAACCTCGCGCTGGGCTACATCTTTTGAGGTCGGTGTCGTGAAGATTCTCAAACCGTCACTGGCATTGGTCGTCGTTGCCGCCGCGTCAATGATGGAGGCGACGGTGCTGGTGTCGGTCGAGGAAGCTCTCGAACTCGCTTTCCCGGGGGCGAAGACCGTCAGGGAGACCCTGTTCCTCACCGATGACCAGCTCAGCCATGTCGCTGAGATCAGCGGGACCGAATTCTCGAGTGCCCTGGTGACCAGGTATGTCGCCACGGGTAGTGACGGCGCGGTCGTCGGCCACGCCTACCTCGATACCCACCGTGTGCGGACCCTGCCGGAGACCTTGATGATCGTGGTCGCCACCGACAACACCGTGGCGCGGGTGGAGGTGGTGGTCTTCCGCGAACCGGTGGAATACATGCCCCGGGAAGGGTGGTATCGCCAGTACGACGGCGAGGATCTGGACGATGATCTGGTCCTCGAACGTGGCATCCGGCCCGTGACCGGCGCCACGCTCACCGCCCGCGCCACCACCGATGCCGTACGCAGGGTTCTATCGATTCACGAGGTCGTCTCCGAAGGTGGGGCCCCGTGACGCGTTTCCAGTTGATTCTGCTCCAGACCGCAAATCTGGCAGTTTCAGGAACCGGGCTGGTCTACGCCTGGATGAGCTATCTGATGACGCCCACCGACGAGTGGGCGGTGGTCAACCACCCCTGGCAGCCCCACATCCAGCACCTCCACGTCATCGCGGCGCCTCTGCTCGTCTTTGCCGTCGGTCTGATCTGGAGCGGACACATCGCGGCCAAGCTTCGCAATGGCCGCCACAACCGCGCCGCAGGCATCGGACTTACAGTCCTCTTTCTGCCGATGACCGCGTCGGGCTATCTGGTGCAGGTGGCGGTGAGCGAGCCGTGGCGTGAGCGGTGGATCTGGGTCCACGTCGCGGCTTCCCTGCTGTGGATCGCCGCCTATGTCGCCCATCAGGCTGTGGCGTTGATCAAGAAGTATCAATCTGGCACCGAGGCCTCCGCCCCGGTCATCACAGCCGACCAGTTTGGTTCGGCATCGCCAAATTCCGGGCCTGACGAGGGCACCGGACGCCACCGGATTCGCAGCATTTCCTCGGGCACCAGCTCGTCCAACAAGGCCCTTTCGACCTCGAAGGCGGCGGGTGGCGACGTATAGCGGCGGGGGCGTCGCATCAGCTGTTCGAGGTCGACTTCGGGCAGCTCGTCCAACGGGACCGGAGCAAAGGCGGCGGTGACCAGGTCGGGCGCAACCCAGCGATCGACCAGCGACTCGAGGGCCCTCCAGGCATCGACCGGCGGTCGTTCGAACACCCCTCCGGTGTCGACAAAACCTTCGCTCTCGAGCACCCCTCCTTTGACCACCACCGTCAGGCGGGCGGGAAAGGGGTCGTAGACCAGACGCGTGAGGCTGTTGAGCGAAAAGGCCTCGTCCTTCGGTTCGGCGAGCGCGTCGGCGACGTTCTCCATTGATGTCTTGACCGCAGTGACCATGTCGCCCTCGAATTCGGTCAGCGGTCCGGTCTGGCCATGCCCTTCGTGGTCGTCGAAGATGTGGGCGAAACAAGGCATTGTGCGGTCGGGCCTGGCATCGAGATATTCGTAGAGCTCGATGAGAGCCTCGAAGTACTCGGCGACCAGGGTGCTCCAATCGGAGAGGCGGCGCTCTGCGGCCTGGCGTTGGAGGGCGGTCGCGCGCGATCCCCCGGTCGGGAAGAGCGTGAGTTCCGCGTCGCCGCCCGCGGACACGATGCCACCGGTCAACCCGTCGGCCTCGAGCATGGGCATGATCTCCTCGAATGACGTGGTCGCGGCGGTGTGGATCGATCGCCTCAGACCGCCGTGGATGCGTTCAGTGTTGAGGCGCTCGGCCATCATGTCGATGAGGTTGAAACGTCGGCTCCAGCGATCGAGTCCGCTGTCGATCTCAGATCGCGATGATTCGAGCCGGTCGGCGAGGTTTTCATTCGACTGTGCCCGATCGGGCTCCGCAACTTCCTGGACCACGGTCACGACGGTGAGACCCGGACCGGTCAGCCACAGATGGACGTGTTCGCTGACCGGTTCGTCGTAGCATCCGACGAGCGGAAGACAGAGCAGAACCATCAGCGGAAGTGTGAAACGACGCATCCTCTCCTCCCCGGGGTTCAAATTGTCCTACGGTTCAGAGAGTTCCGCCAGCTGAGCTTCAAAAGGAGCCGGCAGAGATTTCTCCACTCGCTCGTTTCTCTCGTTCGGTCGAAATCCCAGGGTTTGAGGGAGTGTGTCTCTGATTCAGCCCATTCCCAGTACCTGCAGGACCTGGGACGCTCCACCATGCTCATGAGATCTCGCCGGCGTGCGCCGGCGACGGGAGAGCAGAGGATAGAATGGACCTGTGAAAGCCCTCATCCGCTCCATGCGGCCCGAACAGTGGCTCAAAAACGGCTTTGTGCTGGCGCCGATCGTTTTTTCTGGACTCATCGGCGATCCCGAAGCCTGGCTGCGAAGCATCCTTGCGGTGGCGGCATTCTGCGCCGCATCGTCAGCCACCTACCTCGTCAACGACGTGATTGACCGGGAGGCCGATCGCGCCCACCCAGAAAAACAAAGCCGCCCGATTGCGGCCGGCGAGGTGTCGGTTGCGGCTGCTCTCTCGACCGCGGTGGCCCTGGTGGCGGTGGCGATGGCCATCGCCCTCTGGCTCGGCGGCTGGTTCCCGGTGATTCTGATCGCCTACGTGGCCCTGGTGATCTTGTATTCGGTGCTGCTGAAACGTGCAGTCTTTCTCGATGTCCTGGTGGTGGCGGCCGGTTTTGTGCTGCGGGTGGTGGGCGGAGCGGTCGCCATCAATGTGCCGGTATCGAGGTGGATCCTGGTAGTTGCCTATCTCCTGGCCCTGTATCTCGCCCTGGGCAAGCGCCGGACCGAGCTCGTGCTGCTCGGCGACGAGGCGGGCAACCACCGCACGGTGCTCGGACACTACACGCTGCCGATGGTGGACAGCGCCATCAGCGTGGTCCTCGGCGCCACCGTGCTTGCCTACGCTCTCTATACCGTCGCGCCTGACACGGTTGCCAAGGTGGGGTCAGAGGGTCTGCTGGCGACAGTTCCCATCGTGCTGTACGGTCTTTTCCGCTATCTCTACCTGCTCCACCGGCACGAACTCGGCGGCAGCCCTACCAGAGCGCTCATGACCGACCGCCCGCTGCTGATCTGCGTCGTTGTCTGGCTCATCGTGTCAGCAGTGGTCATCGGAAATTCTAAATTCTGAATTTTGAATTTTGAATGACGGGCAGTATTCCCCTTGCCCGCTCGGATGTCCGAAATTTAAAATTGAGAATTCAAAATTGAGAATTCAGCGTTCGAGCCGCTGCGCGAGGCGTCGCGCGGCGGCTCGAGCCTGCCGGATGCAATCATTCACGGAGACCCCGCGAAAGGGTGACCCGGCGAGCTCGATGCCTGCTGCGGCCGCCGCCTCTTCCGCGGCCGCGACCCGGTCGAGGTGGCCCACCGTGTACTGTGAGATCCCGTGTTCCCAGCGAACAATCCACACCCGGTCGGGTTCGGGATCGGCGCCGTAGACGCGGGCAAGACTCGAGCGCACCGTGGCCAATAGGGCATCGTCAGCGAGAGCCGCCGCATCGGGCGAACGGGCACCGCCGACCATGGCGCGGAGAAACAGCGAGTCCGCGGGGGCTTGGCCGGGGAAGATGTCGTGACAATACAAGGTCCCGAGCAGATCCACGTCCTCGCCTCGCGGCACGAGAAAGCCAAAGCCCCGAACCGGGCGGCCAAACGCCTCGCGATCGTCGTAGCCGAGCATGACAACGGCGATGGGAGCGGTGGTGATGGCAGACAGCGGCGCAACCGCGGCCGGGGCCAGCCCGGCCGCAAGATCGGCGGTCTGCGCGGCGGGCAGGCTGAGCAGCACGGTGTCGGCGGCGATTTTCCCGCCCGAGGTTTCGAGCACGAAGGCCGATCCATTGCGGGAGAGCGCGTGAACCGGGCGCTCGAGCAGCAGCCGGTCGCCGAGGTGGGCACTCAATTCCTGAGGCAGGCGCACCATCCCTCCATCGAAGGTGGTCAGCCTGCCGCCCGGGCCCGCCGGCCCGCCGGTCGTTTTTCCGGCCCGTTTTGCCTCGCGCATCTTGGCGAACATGGCGCGGGTCAGCGAGCCGTGTTGAGTCTCCATGGCCGCCATTTTTGGAAAAGTGGCGGCCAGCGACAGCTTCTGCGAGTCCCCGGCAAAAACACCGGTGACCATGGCATCGACCAGCACCGCGGCAGCCTGTGGACCGATGCGACGTCGCGCAAAGTCGAAGACGGTCTCATCGTGGTCGGGGCGTTTTCGTGCGAAGGGCTCTCCGAGAAGCCGCAAGCGGCCCGACAGCGGGAGGATGTCTGACGCCATGAAAGCGAGCGGGGAGGTGGCGACCTGTCGCAAGCGTCCGCTGCGAAGAATGAAGCGATCGGCCGCGCTCTCATCGGCCTGCACAAGGGCGTCGTCGAGCCCGACACGGGAGGCCAGTTCGAGGGTGTCGGGGGCGTTGTCGAGAAAGCCCTGCGGCCCCTCCTCGAGGGTGAAGCCGTGGTCGATCTGCGAACGGATCTTGCCGCCGGCGGCGCCGCTGGCCTCGACAACGACGACGTCGTCGATACCGTGGTCCTCTTCGAGCCAGGCGGCTGCGGAAAGTCCGGTGATGCCGCCGCCGACAATGACGACCCGATGCTTCATTTGCCGCCGGACGCCGTGAAGTCGGCGAGCAGGGTAGCGACCGCTGTGACACCGGTGACGAGCGCCCGTTCGTCGGGGCGGAATGTCGGTGTATGGACGTAGTCGGTCCACCCCTCGCCGGAATTGGCCACGCCGAGAAAAAGGAAGACACCCGGCACCTTCTGTTGGAAGAACGCGAAATCTTCGGAGGCCATGATCGGCGGGGTCTCGAATACGTTGTCTTCGCCGATGCTCCTGCTCAGCGACTGCCGGGCGAACTCGGTCAGCTGCGGGTCGTTTTCGACCGGCGGCGCGAGTCGATCGTAGATCAAGTCATAGCTTGCCCGGTTGGCTTCGCAAATGCCTTTGACGATACGTTCAAACCGCTCGGGCATCGAGTTCCAGCTTTCGGTGTCCAGGGTGCGCACCGTGCCGGCGAGCACTGCTTCGTCGGCGATGATGTTCCACCGGTTGCCGGCCTGAAAACTCCCGACCGACACCACGACCGAGCGGCGCGCATCGACCTCGCGCGACGGCAGGGCCTGAAGGGCGGTGACCACCTGCGAACCAACGAAGACCGCATCGACGCCATCGTGGGGTGCTGAGCCGTGAGTCATGCGGCCGTGAATCGTGAGTTCGAAGCGGTCCCCGGCCGCCATCAACCCACCTGACCTGACGCCCAGCTTGCCTGCTTCGAAAGTCGGCATCACGTGGAGACCGAAGATGGCTGCGGGCGCGGGATTCGCCAGGACCCCTTCGGCGATCATCATTGCGGCGCCGCCCTCCTCTCCCGGTGGCGGGCCCTCCTCGGCGGGCTGGAAGATCAAGACGACGGTCCCGTGGAGACTGCCCCTGAGCCGCATCAGGACCTCGGCGGCGCCGAGGCCGACGGTGGTGTGGAGATCGTGGCCGCAGGCGTGCATGACTCCGGGATTGGTCGAGCGCCAGGGCACATCGACTTCTTCGTCGATCGGCAACGCGTCGATATCCGAGCGCCATGCCACCACCGGACCCGGCAGCGCGCCCTCGAGCACTGCGACCACGCCGTGGTGGGCGACCCCGGTCCGTGGGTCGTAGCCCATCGCCTCGAGCCGGCGGGCAATCTCCGCCGCGGTCCGCTCCTCCCGGTTGGAGAGCTCCGGGTGCTGGTGGAACCACCGTCGCGCTTCGATCAGCTGCGGCTCGATCTCGGAGGCGACCGTCGCGATGTCTTGAACCATGATGTTCTCCTCGGCGAAAGCGGGTAGGGCGGTGAGCAGCACAAACCAGTCGGCTCACACTGTGATCAACCGACACGAAGGGCTCATTTGTTTCATCGCTGCAGAGTAGCAAACGCCAGCGGTTGGTTCAGACCCCGGCGGAGCGCCGTTTTTGGAGGCCGTCACCAACCAGGGCCAGGCTGATGACCAGGGTCGCGATCGCGAATCCGGGGAAGAACGACAGCCACCAACCTTCGAGCATGACCCGTTGGCCGTCCGCCACCATGGCGCCCCAGCTGGGGAGGTTGGCGGGGATTCCCAGCCCGAGAAAGGAGAGGGTCGCCTCAGCGAGCACCAGGTTGCCCATCCTCAATGCAGTGTCCTGGGCGACCGGCGCCTCGAGGTTGGGCAGGTAGTGAAGGGTCCATGTCCTCAGCTCTGAGGTTCCGGCGACCCGCGCCGCCCTGATGAAATCGCGGTTGCGCAACGACAGGACCTGGCCGCGAACGAGGCGTGCGAGACCCATCCAGGACGAGAGCCCGAGCACGGCGACCAGGAACACCGGCCCGGGTCGGAACAGTGCGGACACGAGGATCAGAAGCAGGAGCAGCGGAAAGGCGAGCATGGCGTCGACCAAACGCATGAGTACGGCATCCACCACTCGGCCGCCGGTCGCGGCCGCGAGACCGACGCCGAGCCCGACCACGAGCGCGACCAGGACGCCAAGGGAGGCGATCAGCAGCGACAGGCGGCCCCCCTCGAACAGACGCACGAGAACATCGCGGCCGAAGCGATCCGATCCGAGCCAGAGACGGACCTTGCGTTCGGTCGAGACCTGTCCCGCGGGCAGTTCGGTCACTCCGTGGCGTCCGCTGATGACGAAGGTCTGGCTCTCACGGCTGACATCCGGTGCGATCAGGGTTCGTCCATCGATGAGATCGAAAACCGTGACCAGCGAGCCAGGGGGCAGCAGGGCTGCATGGACCGGATCGCCGTCGCCGGTGTCCGGCAACAGAACAGGCCCGAGCCAACAGCCGGTGACAAGGACGACGATGGCGGCGAGCCCGACGGCCAGCGATCTCACCGAGGCCTCCGCGCCCTGGGATCCACGGCGGCATACAGCACATCCGAGAGGAGGTTGCCGAGAATCACCGCGACCGCGCCGACCAGAGTCGCACCGAGAATCAGCGGGATATCGCGGGCGCGCGCCGCGTTGTAGGCCACCTGCCCCATGCCCGGCCACGAGAAGATCGTCTCGACCACAACCGAGCCCGACACCAACACCGGCAGCGCGAGACCGAAGAGGGTCACTACCGGCAGCAGCGCCGGTCGCAGGGCGTGGACCCACACCAGTCGCCATTCCGGAAGGCCGCGGGCGCGGGCCGCGAGCATGAAGCGCGACGAGTGGACGTCCAACAAGGTCGCTCGGAGATAGCGGGCGGTGCCGGCGGCGCCCACAATCCCCAGGCAGACGGCCGGAAGCACCAGGTGGCGGAGGAGGTCGAGGAAGGATCCAACCGCGCCGAGTGCTGAAGCGCCCACCGAATGCATGTGCGACGGAGGCAGCCATCCGAGCCGGAGGCTGAAAACCATGATCAGCCCACCGGCGAGCCAGAAGGACGGCACGCCGTACAACCCGAGACTGAAAAAGCTGATGGCGCGGTCGGCCCAGCCATACGGTCTGCGCGCTGACGCCACCGCCAAAACGAGGCCCAGAAACAGGGTGATGGCGAGACCGGCCCCCGCGAGCAGGGCGGTGGGCGGGAGGGCGCGGGCGAGCACCCTCGTGACCGGCTCCTTGTACATGAACGACACACCGAGATCACCGGTGGCCATTGCGCCGAGCCAGCGCAGGTACTGATCGAAAAACGGCTCGTCTGTGCCGTAGCGGGCGCGGAGGGCGGCTCTCGTTTCGGGCGAAAGCCGTGGGTTGTCGATGGTGTCGGCGTAGGACCCGGGCGCTGCCTGCACGACGACGAAGGTCAGTGTCACCACGAGCCACACCAGCGGCACCAGCATCATGAGCCGACGCGCCACGATGCGCCTCACGGGCGGATCTCGAAGGGATCAGAGGTCACAGGAGGATTATATGCGGGCAAGAAGTAGGAATTCGGAATTCGGAATTCGGAATGGCATCGCAACCCCTACCGACAAGAAGCCTTCGAGTGCTCCTTGGAGAAGAACCGCGTGCGGCGGAGGTGCCTGGCACCCGGCCCGTCCGACGGGCCGCGTGCCTGGCATCCCCTCAGGAGAGGCGCCACAAAAGGCAGGCCCCTCGGCTGTTGCTTCTAATCCACGAGTTCCCAGTCGGCGACATTGAAGAAGATCGACGCCGCATTGATGTCGGCCCCGCGGATCCTGGTGTTGTGGCCCACGAGGCGGGTGTTTTCGACCAGGAAGAGGTAGGGCTGGTCGGCGACGATCAGGGTCTGGATCTCGTCGAGCAGCGGCTTCTGGCTCGCGAAATCGGGCGCCTCGTCGACGGCCTCGAGCAGCCGGTCGACCTCGGGGTTGTCATACCCGCCGAAATTGAAAGTCGGCTCCCCGGGCGGAGAGCTGTGCCAGATGCCCCACAGATCGACCTGGGTGGGCTCCACCCAGCGGTTGACGATGGCATCGAAGTCGCCGCCAGCCATCGCGTTCTGCAGGGCCCCCCACTCGACGAAGCGCGGTTCGACCTTGACACCGATTCGGGTCAGGTCGCGTTCGATCATCAACGCCGCGTCCTGCCGGGTCTCGCTCTCCGATGGGGCGAGAAGTTCGAACGAAAGCTCCGTGCCGTCGCGATCCAACACGCCGTCGCCGTTGCTGTCCTGCCAACCGGCTTCGGCTAGAAGCCGGCGCGCTTCGTCGGGATCGAACGGCAGTGGCTCCAGCCCGCGATTGAAGGCCCACATCGACGACAGCACCGGACCCGCCGACGGCAGGGCGTAGTCGTCGTAGACCACTTCGATCAAGGCGTTTCGATCGACCGCCAGCGCGAGGGCACGGCGTACGCGGCTGTCTGCAAAAATCGGTCTCTCGAGGTTCCAACAGACGTGGGTGTAGGAACGGTCGGGAAAAATGGTCAGATCGACGCCGGGGGCCTTTTGCACCCTCGCGGCATCGGCGGCGGTCACGCCGTTGACGAGATCGACATCTCCCGACAGAAGCTGGTTCAAAAGTGCCGTTCTCGACGGCACGATCCGAAACACCAGGCGTTCGATCCGCGGTCGATCAGTTTCTGAGAAAAGGGGGTTGCGTTCGAGAACGATCTCCTGTTGAGCCGTGTGCGAGGCGGGTTGATACGGGCCCGCAGAGAGGACCAGGTCGTGCCAGTCCATCTCCTCCCAAGAATCGAAGGGAATCGCGCTCCACGCGTGCGCGGGCACGATGGGGCCGTCGTTGACGTCCATGAGCTGGTAGGGGTAGCGGTGGGTGAATGAGTACCTGACGGTGTGGTCGTCTACGGCCTCGACATTGGTGATGGTGTCGGTGACGTCGCCCCAGGCCCAACCGAGCTCCTCGGAGGTCTGCACCCGCCAGCTGAAAACGAGGTCCGCGGCGGTCACCGGCGTGCCGTCGCTCCACACGGCATCCTGCCGCAGGTGAAAGGTCAGTTCGAGCCCATCCTCCGACCACTCCCATGATTGGGCCAACGACGGCTGAAAGGATGGCGGGTGCTGCTGGTAGTCCGGCTGTTCGACCGCCAGCGACGGATAGACCATGTTCAGGATCGCGTCGTCGTTGGCATCCTCGGCGAGGTAGGGGTTCCAACTGCGAAGATCCGAACCGACTCCGATGACAACGGCGTCGTCCGTCGGCTCCGGCCCCGGCGGGCCTGAGGGCGAGCAGGCGGCGATGGCGGCAACGAGGGCGACCGCGAGGCAGAATCGATGGTTCATGCCGTTCATCCTATCAGCCTGCGGGAGAACACGAAAACCTGGTTGCGTCCGGCATCCAGACCACTGATGTTGCGTGTACAATCGCGACCTCGCGGGAGGCACTATGGCAAAACGGGCGTTGATTTCAGTCTCTGACAAGACCGGCCTCGACCGGCTCGGCCCCGGTTTGCGCGAGCTCGGGTGGGAGATCATCTCCACCGGCGGGACCGCCAGGACATTGACGGAACTGGGTTGCGATGTCGTCGAGGTGAGCGACTTCACGGGCTTCCCGGAGATCCTCGACGGGCGCGTGAAGACCCTGCACCCGAAGATCTTTGCCGGCATCCTCGCGGCACCCGGAGCGAAACACGAAGCGGAGTTGGCCGGGTTGGAGATTCCTGGTTTGGATCTGGTCATCGTCAACCTCTACCCCTTTCGGGAAACTGTGGCCGGTGCCGACGTGACCCTCGAGGACGCGGTCGAGCAGATCGACATCGGTGGTCCGAGCCTGCTGCGCGCCGCCGCCAAGAACCACGCGCGAGTCACGGTGGTGGTCGACCCCGCGGATTACACCGGGGTCCTCGAAGAGTTGAAAGACAGCGACGTGTGCATCAAGACCCGGCGTTGCCTCGCCCTCAAGGTCTACCGCCACACCGCCGCCTACGATGCGGCGATCGCTGCCAATCTGCCGCGGTTGATGGGCAACGGTGAGCGCGGGGCGGCTGCGCAGGCGGCGGAGGCCCTCCTGACCTCGGCCGAGGTCGAGCTTCGCTACGGCGAAAACCCCCACCAGTGGGGCGTTCTGGCGCGTCCCGAACCGTCGTCCGGTCTCGCCGGCGCGAGCCAGCTCCAGGGCAAAGAAATGTCCTACAACAACATCGGCGATGCCACCGGCGCCTGGCGGTTGGTGTGGGACCTGTCGGCCGCCGGGGTCGCCGTGATCAAACACGCCAACCCGTGCGGCGTGGGTCTTGACGACAGCATGATCGAGGCCTTTCGCAAGGCGAGGGCGACGGACCCGGTGTCGGCCTTCGGCGGCGTCATTGCCGCCAACCGGGAGGTGGACGGCGCTTTTGCCGAAGCGGTGGTCGAACAGTTTGCCGAGGTGGTGATCGCGCCGGGTTACGACGAGGCTGCGCGAGAGGTCTTTGCCGAAAAGAAAAACCTCAGAGTGCTCGAGGCCGGTCCGGCTGAGGCTGGCGGGTTGGTCGTCCGCGACGTCGATGGCGGTTTTCTGATTCAGGCGCGAGACGCCGGGTGGGATGATGAGGCTCGCGAACTGGCGACCGCAAGGGCTCCGGGCGATGACGAGATGAGAGCCCTCGAGTTGGCGTGGAGAGTCGTCAAGCACGTCGGGTCGAATGCCATCGTGGTGGGTGCGGCGGACCGGATTCTCGGCATCGGCGCCGGTCAGATGAGTCGCGTCGATGCGGCCAAGATCGCGGTTGCGAAAGCCGTGGAGATCGGCCACGAGTTGGAGGGCAGCGTTGCCGCCTCGGACGCGTTCTTTCCCTTCCCCGACGGGGTGGAGGCCCTTCATGCCGCCGGCGTCCGTGCGGTGATTCAACCGGGCGGCTCGATCCGCGACGCGGACGTGATCGAAGCCTGCGACCGGCTCGGTGTCGCCATGGTGATGACCGGACGGCGGCACTTCAAGCACTGACCAGCAAGACTGTTCTACTCGAGAGGGGCCACCCTCAACAGCAGGCCTGTCACGGCGCAGCCGGACAACTCCGCCGCATGCTGCTGCGTCGCGTTGAGCGGCGGGCTCCTCCCTCTATTACCTGTCATTTCGACCGAGCGTAGCGATTGGAGAAATCTCTTGCCGGCGACGCCCCTCCGGTCGACACGAACGATGCGCCGTTTTCGAACGTTCGCGTGAATCCAACTTTCAGAACGCGAATCCCGAGAGGAGCCACCTATGACATTGTTGGCCCGCGACCTCCCCCGGGGGCGAGACTCCCGGTGGATCCAACAATGTCAAAGATGGCGCCTCCGCCGCACGCGGTTCGTATTTGCACGCGGTTCCCGAGCGGAGCCAGGCACGCCACATTGTCGACCAGGGCCTCGACAATGTGGGAGCCAGGCACCGCCGCCGCACGCGGTCCGAAATCCGAAATGCCCGCACGGTGGACCTCGGCATCGATCCGGGCTAGCATGACTGCAGTCTTTGCGATGAAGCTCGGGGGAGGAGAGATGAAGGGGTCGACTGAAAACGAGGTGGTGCTCCGCTTTCGAGACGGGAATTTGACGCGATGCACCTTGACCCACGATTTCACGCCTCTCGATTTCGTCGTCGTGGCGGTGACCGACGAGGGCGAGTCACTGAAGGTAAGCATTTCAGATCTCAAGGCGGTGTTCTTTCTCAAGAACCCCCGGCGGCGCGAGGCCGAAATGCAACTCGGGTCCATGGTTGCCGAGCCGCCGGCCGGCGCGCCGACGAGGGTCGAGTTCTTCGATGGTGAAATCATCCACGGTGTCGTACAGGAGTACCGGATGGAAGACAGCGGCTTCTTCCTCTATCCGACATCGCCGGAAAACAACAACGAGAAGGTTTTTGTGGTCGCGCGTTCGATCAACACGCTCAGCCTCGAAGGTTGAATCTGCGATGAAAACCATACGGGTCGTGGGCGCGGCCCTGGTCGGGCTGATGGCTTGGAATTCTGCGACCGCAGGAGACCAGGGGATGACTGCTCTGACGGCGCTGGGCGATGCGCTGCGCGGTTCTGAAGCCTGGCGCGCCGACTACACCCAGGAGTACATCGCAGCGGGTATGGGCGCCGGCGAGGTGCTTGCCGGTGTGGTGACGGTCGCGTGGCCCGACCGGGCGCTGTTTCTCACCGGTGACCCGGTCGTGCAGATGATGGGTCTCGAAGGCCGGGATGTGCGGCTCGTCGACCTCGAGGTCCCGAGCTGCGACGAACACGTGCTCGGCGACGACGAGTGGTCGCGGGTTCCGCTTGCAGCGGTGCTCGATCCGACCGGAGCCGTCGAGCACTTTGCAGTGCTCGAGCGCGAACCCAACGGGTTCATCCTGGTGCCGCGGGAGCCCGGTGGGGTTGACAGGGTGGAGGTGGCGCTGGGTGGGTCATCGCTCCCACTCGAAGTGTTGATCGTCGACCCGCAAGGTGCCACCAACCGGCTGCAGTTCTCTCAGTGGACAGCGACCGACCCGCCATCCGATGGCCGCTGGTTGCCTTCGCCTCCGGCGGGGCTCGAGTGCATTGCTGACTGAGGGAAGCCGTTAGACGCCGCGGTCGAGGAGCAGTTCGCTGGCTCGGATGAGGGCGTCTCGCTCAGGGCCCCGCGGCAGCGATTCGGTCTGTTGAACCGCCTTGGCGGAGTACTGGTCCGCTCGCAGCCTGACCTCTTCGAGGACCCCCGAGGTGCGGACCATTTCGAGGATCCTCCCCTCGGAGATCGCGTCGAAACGGCCGGTCGCAGCAACCTCGGCCAGGCGGCTGCGCGTGTCGCGGTCGACCCGCTTCAAGAGCAAAATGATTGGCAAGGTGACGCGGCCTTCGCGAAGATCGGCCATCACCGGTTTCCCGAGGTCCGAACTGGCGGCGGTGAAGTCCAGCATATCGTCGACCAGCTGGAAGGAGACGCCCACATTGCGGCCGAATTCGAGAAGTTTTTCCGTGAGGTGGAGGGTTGCCGGCTGGAACAGGGCCGGCACGGCGCAGGCAGCCGCGAAAAGCTCGGCGGTCTTGCGCTGGGTGATATCCATGTAGGTCGATTCGTCGACGTCGGTGCGGCCACGAACCCGATCGGCGAGGATCTCACCCTCGGTCATCCGCAGGGTTGCCGTAGTGAGGACCCGCATGACATCGACATCGCCAAGCTCGAGGCACAGATCCATGGTGCGTGTGTAGAGCCAGTCGCCGACCAACACGGTGGTCTGGTTGCCCCATGTATTGTTCGCGGTAGGTGCCCCCCGGCGAAGATCCGAACCGTCGATGATGTCGTCGTGGATCAAAGTCGCGGTGTGGATCATCTCGAGCACGGCGGCGTAGCGGATGTCGCGTTCGCCCTTGTAGCCGAGCATCCGGCTCACGAGCAGGACCAGCGCCGGCCGCAGGCGTTTGCCGCCGCTGCCGAGGACGTAGGTGGCGACGTCACGGACCATCGGTTCGGCGTTTGAGAACTCGTTGGTGAAGAACTGGTCCACGAGTTCGAGGCGGTCGAGAACAGGTCCAAACACCTGTTTGATCTGGCGAACTTGCCGGAGGGAGGTCACCGTCGCTTTCACCCGCGGAGGATAGCACGGCAACGAACTCGGAATTAGGAATTAGGAATTAGGAATGTCTCATTCACTGAGTGCGAGAGGGATGCCCCGGCGGAGGTGCCATCTTTCGCATTGTGTGAGCTCGAGGGCCGCGGTAAATGAATGTCTTCAGGGCCACACAATGCGACGGGTGGCACCTCGCGGCGAGGGTGCCAGGAAAGCCATGTTGGTTGGATGAATTCAACGCAGCCAGGATTTGCCCTGAGTTTCAGCTCCAAACGGCTAGCAAACGTCCGAGCGAAGCCTTCGCTCTTTCTGCGTGCGGATGTGGAGAATCCGCCCCGCAAAGGCTGATCACTTTTTTGTAGCAATAGACTGCGGAATGTTCATCTTCCCGACAGTGTTGTCGCAGATGACCCTTCATCAACCAGGCCTCGGTATGGCGCGGATCTACGCTGAGAATTCGATCAAGGAAGATCTCTGCGACCTCCCATCGTTCTTCGGACATCGCCCGGGCAGCGTGCGCTCGATAGACGCGAATATGTGAATCATCTCCGCGATGATGTGTTCGTGATTGGCGTCGAAAGAGCCCGAGTCCATTTCCCATATTGATTTCCAGAATGAACCAAGTAATTTTTTTTGTCAAGAAATGAGTGAAAATTCTTCAAGAGAATTTAGTTCTTGAGTTTGACTGTATTTTTTCCTCGAATTTGATCGAATAGAAGACATATGACATTGATTTGATCTTTTTTGGTTTTCTGAGCCTCGAATATTTTGGTCAGAAATTTTGAATTTTCAGGATCGAAGCCGTCGCCAGGACGGACCGGAACCCGGTCGGCTGAAACCTCTCCCGGCCGCGGTATCATGGCGCCATGAGCCGGCCTGCCGATGAACCGCAATTCGTCCACCTTCACCTCCACTCGCACTACTCGCTGCTCGATGCGGCGATCCGGATTCCGGACCTCGCACAGCAGGTTTCCGCTCTGGGGATGCCGGCGGTCGCCATCACTGATCACGGCAACATCTTCGGCGCCTTCCAGTTCCACCGGGCGGCGCTGAAGGCAGGAATCCGCCCGGTCATCGGCTGTGAGGTCTACGTTGCCCCGGGGACCATCGCGAGCGGTCGCCGGTCCCGGGACGACGCAGACCCTACGATCACCTCGTACTGCTGGCCGAGAATGACCGTGGCTACGAGAACCTGGTCCGGCTGGTCAGCGAGGGATACCTCGAGGGCTTCTACCACAAACCGAGGATCTCGAAAGAGCTCCTCGCCGAGCACAGCGAAGGCCTGATCGGCCTGTCGGCCTGTTTGTCGGGAGAGGTGTCGCGCCTGCTGCTCAATCGCGATACCGATGGGGCCCTCGCGTGCGCCGAGGGCTACCGCGAGATCCTCGGGACCTGACAACTTCTTTCTCGAGATTCAGGACCACGGTCTTGCCGACGAGGAGTTCGTTCGTGAGGGCATGGTCGAGCTGTCGCAGGACGACCGGGATCGACATCGTGGCGACCAACGATTGCCATTTCCACCGCCGAGAAGACACATTCGCCCACAAGGTCCTGATCGGCATCGGGCTCAATCGCGAACTCGAGGACCTCCAGCGTGGCTACGCCTACAACGCCGAGTTCTACGTCAAATCTCCGGCCGAAATGTACGAGCTGTTTTCCGACTATCCCGGCGCGTGCGAACGCACAGTCGAGATCGCCTCACGGTGCCACGTCCGTTTCGATACCGACACCCTCCACCTCCCGAAGATATCCGGTACCGGACGGTTCGAATCTCGAGGCTTTTCTCTGCCGAGAAAGCGCGAGATTGGTCTCAAACGTCGGCTCGGATAAATCGACAAGACGACGACGGTCGGACGAGGCGTATGCAGCTCGGCTGGAAGAAGAGCTCGACATCATCAGAAAGATGGGTTTTCCGGGCTATTTCCTGGTGGTATGGGATTTCATTCGCCACGCCAAGGAGATGGGAATTCCGGTGGGCCCGGGCCGTGGCTCGGCCGCGGGTTCGCTGGTTTCGTATGCCCTGGGTATTACGGATATTGATCCGCTTGAGTTCGATCTTCTTTTCGAGCGCTTCCTCAACCCGGATCGGATCTCGATGCCGGATATCGACATCGATTTCTGTCAGCGCCGGCGGGACGAAGTCATCGATTATGTGCGGCAGCTTTATGGTGAGGAGTCGGTTTCACAGATCGCCACCTTCAACATCCTCAAAGCGAAGAGCGCGGTGCGCGATGTGGGTCGGGTCATGGGCATGCCGTTCGGCGACGTCGATCGGATCGCCAAGCTGATCCCTGATGAGCTCAACATCACGATCGAGCAGGCCCTCAAAGACACACCGCAGCTGCGAGAGCTGGTCGAGGCCGACGACGACGTCGGGTTGCTGGTGGAGACGGCGTCGCGGCTAGAGGGCCTCGCCCGCCACTGCGGCGTCCACGCGGCCGGCGTGGTGATCGCACCCGGAGCCGCTGGTCAACCTCATGCCGCTGATCCGAACCTCCCACGGCGAGGTCAGCACCCAGTTCGACAAGGATGATGTCGAGACCCTGGGGCTGTTGAAGATGGACTTCCTGGGTCTGCGCACCCTGACCGTGATCGACGACGCGGTGAAGTCGATTCGTGCTTCGGAGAACGCCGATCTCGACCTCGACGAGGTGCCGTTCGACGACGAGGCCGTCTATGCACTGTTTTCGGCGGGCGACACCGACGGCATCTTCCAGTTCGAGTCATCTGGGATGAAAGATGTTCTGCGCAGGGTGCAGCCGCAGAGTTTCCTCGACATCGCGGCGCTCAACGCCCTGTACCGTCCCGGTCCCATGCAGTTCATCGACGACTACGCGGAGCGCAAGCACGGCCGCAAGTCCATTACCTATATCTTCCCCGAGCTCGAGGAAATCCTTGGCGAGACCTACGGCATCATCGTCTACCAGGAACAGGTGATGCGCATCGCAGTGGAGATCGCCGGCTTTTCTCTGGCCAAGGCCGACACCTTGCGCAAGGCGATGGGCAAAAAGAAGCAGGAGATCATCGACCGCGAGGGCGAGAACTTCATCTCCGGGCGCGGCGGCCAAGGGCACCCCAAGGACAAGGCGCGGCAGCTGTGGAACCAGATCGTGCCGTTTGCCAAATACGGCTTCAACAAGTCGCACTCGGTGGCCTACGCCCACGTCGCCTACATCACGGCCTATCTCAAAGCCCACTATCCGGCCCATTTCATGGCGGCCATGCTGACCTCGGAGGTCAGCAACACCGACAAGCTGAGCCAGTATCTGGTGCGGAGCCGGCAGATGGGGATCGAGATCCTGCCGCCGGCCATCAACGCCTCGATGCCGTTCTTCACGGTTGAGGCGGGCGGCATCCGTTTCGGACTGGCAGCGATCAAGGGCGTCGGACTTGCGGCGGTCGAGCCCCTGCTCGCGGTTCGCGAGGCAGGTGAGGAGACTTTTCGTCTCTTTCGAGCTGTCTGCGATCTCTCCCTGCAAGGTCCCTCAACCAAAAGGCCCTGGAGTGTCTGGCGAAGGCCGGGTGCTTCGACATCTTCGGTCTGCCGAGAAAGGGCATTCTCGACAACCTGGAACAGCTCCTCGAAATGACCAGTCGCGAGCGCGAGCAGAGCGAGCTCGGCCAGGGCTTTCTGTTTGACGATATGCCGTCTGAGAGCCTCGAGGAGGAGCTTCGGAAGGTCGAGAGGGCGGACGAGGCCGATCGTCTGTCGTGGGAGCGCGAGGTCTTGGGTTTCTATCTCACAGGACACCCCCTCAACGCCTACCGCGAACAGCTCGGGCGTTACGCCGATAGCACGGTGGCGCAGCTTGGCGAACGCTTCGCGACCGGGACGGAACACGCCACGGTCGGCGGTCTGGTGAGCGGGCTCAAAGTGATGTCCATCAAGAAAGAGGGCCGCAACCACGGGCGCCGATCTGGCAATCTTCCGGCTCGAAGAGGCGGATGGCGCGGTTCGGGTGGTCGCGTTTCCCGATGTTTTCGAGGCGCATGAACGGTTGTTGGAGGACGGCGCCGCGGTCATGGTGGTCGCGAGCCTCAAGGGGGAGGGCGACCACGTCGAGCTGATGGCCGAGGAGATCGTCTCGCTGGAGGGCATCGACTCGAAACGAGCGGCGGCCCTGCGAGTCGTGCTCGATCTCGACCAGATGGACGAGGATCGCCTCGACGCGATTCGCGAGTATCTTCTCGAACATCCCGGCGACATGCCGGTTCGCTTCGAGCTGCGGCGGAGGGGCCACTTTCGCGCCCGCCTGGTGCCGCCCCCCGCGCTGACGGTCGAGCCCGGCACGGCGGCCCGAGAGGGTCTCAAAAAGCTGCTCGGCTCGGGGTGGTGCGAGTACGAGTTTGACACCAGGAGCCGCAACGGAAAGGCGGCGTCAGTGCCGCCTCCGCCCGTCGCCGAAGGCGACCCTGCGGAGGTGGTGAACTAGAAGTAATTTTGAATTCTTAATTTTGAATTTTGAATTGCGATCAGATCCATCCACGGATTCTTCCAAGCCAGATGTTCACGGTTGAGATCCACGAGGCGTTCGGTATGTCACGGCAGATCGAGGCAGTATCGCCTTCGCGAAGTACTCGATGGAGCAGGCGGATTGAAGCCGGAACTCAAAACTGAAAATTCAAGATCTAATAACTTCTCTTGTCCGGGCGCCAGCGTTTTGTACTTCCGGTCGAGCCATCTCGTGAATGTCCGTGGTGTACCACCGGGAAAAGCGGCGGCCGGACGGGCCCCCGGCGAGGGCGGTGCGGGCGAGGTCCTCGCCGAGATCGGTGAGGAACCGCCACGACGGTGTGAATGTGGTCTGGCGGTCGTGGGAGTTGAAGACTCCACCCTGGACCACGGTGGCCCGGTTGCCGGGCAGCTCGACCGGTCCGTGGTCGAAACCGAGGATGGTGGGCAGTGAACCGTCGAAGAAGATGTTGCGCATGATGATCCGCTGGCGCATTCCCCACGGGGTGATGGATGCGAGGTCGACCTCGGTCAGGTTTTCGGCGAGCACCCGGCGGATCAGCACCTCTCGCCCCTCGTCCCCAAACCAGATCGCATCGCCGCCGAATATCGCGTCGTCGAAGAGGTGGTAGTAGTCGGCAAAGATCGCTGTCTCGGTGTTCAGGTGCTGCCAAACCGCCTCGCCGAACAGCCCGCGCCCGAAGACCTCCATCAGCAGCGCGTGATAGACGGTCTCGAACAGGGTCGCACCGCGGGAGGCGGTGTCGTAGCGGCAATCCCAGCCGCCGAGCATCCGGCCGCCGAAGGTCTCGGGCAGGAGAGGCCGCAGGAGCTCCATGTAGCGTTCGGCCTGCAGCGAGTAGAGATCATTCTGGATCCGCGCCATGTCATCCAGAGTGCAGGCCTCACATGCGGCGAGAAGCTCTCGAATTCGGTCGACCCGGTAGCTGCCCATGGGGAGGTTGACAGCGAGCGGGCCGCCGGGCGGGTTCAGATCGTTGTTGGCGGTCGCCAGAAAACCGTCGGACGGGTTGAGAATTGAAAAAAGACGATCGGCGGGGACCGTACCGCGCCAGAGCATCTCTTTGTTCCATGCCGGCACGGGGTGGAGACCGGAGTGGCGTCGTTCGGGGAGCAGCCCCGACTGCTGGTATCCAATGTTGCCCTGTCGATCCGCGAGCACCCAGTTCGCCGAGATGGCGACCTCGCGAACCGCTTTCTGCGCCTCGGGCACCGTCTTCGCCCGTGTGAGCCTTCCAAGGGCGTCGAGCGAGGCAGCGGCGCCGGTTGAGTCGGCGGACCACGCCCGCGTCAGATAGAGACCATCGGCCAATTCGGCTGCGTCAGACGGCGCCTCCAGGACGCCGATCTCGTTTTCGCGGACGGTGATTTCAAGCGGATCGCCTCCCTTGCGAAGGATGACCTCGGTGCGGACCTCGAGGGGACGAAACCCGTCCTGGCGGCGGCAGGCCCCGTCCGCGACACTCCTCGATGAAGTAGTCCACCATATCCATGAAACCGTAGGTGAAGCCGAAACTGAGGTTGCGGGTGCGGCCCATGACCAGCCCCGGAACACCGGGCATTGTGGCGCCCGATCCGGTAGTCGTCCGCGGTGTGCATGATCGACTCGTACCAGATCGCCGGCAGCCGGTTGCACTCGAGATGGGGGTCGTTGCACTGCAGTGGGGCGCCGCTCGCGGTGCGCGCTCCGGCCACCGCCCAGTTATTGCTCGCCATCACAGTCGGCACTGCAGCCAGAAATCGAACCGACTCGGCTCACCAGCGGGCGGTTGCAGCGCAGCTTGACGGATCAGTTCGACGGTCGCGTCGTCGAGACCGTCGAGATGGGGTGAGCACAGAACCTTGAGCTTCTCGAGCGAGACACCCCGCACGGAGGGACTGGATGAGAAAGTGCTCCATGTCCTGTTGCGACTGAGCCAGCCCGATATAGGACATGAGCTTGATGGTGATCACGGTGTCGGCGGCGTCCAGGGTTCGGGCCTGTAGCGGACGAGAGCGAGTTCGAGGGGCCGGCGCTGATGTTCGAGAACGTGGTTGACGCCTTCGGCGTAGGCCTCGATCAGCGCGCGAGCCTCAGTCGGAGAGCGCTTCGGCTTCCACGCGTGCGTTCGCGTCCGAAGCCCATCTCACGCATGAAGATGTCGATGGCGACGGTTTCGGAACTGCTCTTGAGACACTCGCTGAGGCGCCCCTGTCCGATCAGCCGGACCAACATCATCTGGACCAGTCGATCGTGGGCGTGCACCAGACCGAGCCCACGGGCGAGACCGGGGTCATCTTCCGCCCAGATCCTGGCGACGCCCTCCGGGCTTCGGGCAAGCCCCACCTCGGCCGGCGACCCGGTGCCTGCGGCGTCGATGGCTGATGCGCATCCGACCTCCCGATGCGGCGCAGGGTAACAGGTCCGTCGGGGTATTCTGGAGGGGTGATGGATGAGTTCCTCGAAGTCCTGAGGCACGCGATCGTCGACGCCCTCCGCGCCGAGAACTGGGGCGATGCCCTGCCGTTGCTCGAAGAGTGGTGTGGGCGCTTCCCGGAGGACCTCCGTTCGTGGCTCAACCGCGGCTACTGTTTGGTTCGATTGGGGAGGTACCACGAGGCTGTGGCGGCCTTTGACCGGTGCCTCGAACTCGACCCCGATCTGGAAAAGGCCAGAAAATGGCGTGAAAGGGTGGTGACCGAGTTCCTGCCCGATTCTCCACCGCCGACGCCGTCCGAGCCCGAGGCCGTCAACCGCCGGTCCAACCGAAACCGCTGAACCGTCGAGCTACGCCACTGGTTCTGCACCCGATACTGTGCGCGGCTGGTTCGAAGGCAGTGTGATCGACGGCCGATACGACGTGAGATCGGTGGAACGGGGTGGCATGGCGGTGGTGGCGATTGCCTTTGACCGCGAACTTTTGCGAATGGTGGCCGTCAAGACCCCGCTGCCGTCGATACTGGCCACTCGCTGACGGCCGGACTCGATTTCAGCGCGAGGCGGAGTCGTGGATTGCGCTCGGCATTCACCCCAATATCTGTTCCGCGTACTACCTGCAGGAAATCGGGGGGATGCCGCGGCTCTTCATGGAGTATGTCGATGGCGGGGATCTTCAGCCAATGGCTCAAACGCGAAGAACGACCGAGGATCGAACAGCGGCTCGATCTCGCGATCCAGATCGCCAGCGGGCTGGAATACACCCACAGCTTTGTCTGGCAGGACGATGACGGAGTCGAACACAGGGGCGTGATCCATCGCGACATCAAACCCGCAAACGTCCTGCTCACGTCCGATGGCGTGGCCCGTCTGACCGATTTCGGTCTGGTTCGCGCCGAAGGCCGCGACGACCCACCGCCCGGCGGGGGCAGCATTGAGCCCGAAATGAAAAGGCGCCACGCCGGGCGCCGGCGAGACGACGCGGTCTCGAGCCACTCGTGGCAAACAGTCACCGCCGGATGGCGGTCTGGTCGGGACGCCACCCTACATGGCGCCCGAGCTGTGGCGGCAGGACTCTGCGGGGCACGGTCGCCACCGACGTCTACGCTTTCGGGTGCATGCTGTACGAAATCGTCTGTGGACGAAGACCCTTCGTGATGAAGGCCGATCCCGCGACCCAGACCCGCGAGGCGCACCTCGGGGGCTGGATGCGGATGCACCTGCGGGACGAGCCGCCCGATCCGGGCCTTTTCGCCGAGGGACTGCACCCCAGACTCTGCGGCGCTGATGCGTTCGTGCGTCGCCAAAGACATCAGTCGGCGGCCCCAGTCGTTCGCCCTCATTTGCGGTTGGCTGACCGAAATTTACGAAGAGGTCACTGGGACGCCGTATCCGAGGCCCAAGCCCGAGCGCACCCAGCTGATGGCGGACTCGCTGAACAACCGGGGCGTGTCGTATGTGACCCTCGATCTCAAGGAACGCGCGGCCGCCAGCTTCAACGAGGCTCTTGCCGGCGAGCCCGGCCATCTCGAGGCGACCTACAACAGCGGGTTGCTCGAATGGCGATTCGAGGGACTCACCGACGCAGAGTTCGAGCGTCGCTTGGGCGAGGCGGAGCGGAGAACCAGGCAGCGCAGGTTTCTTGAAGGCGCGCTGGCGGCTGCTGGTGGATGATGGCCCGGGCGCTGTCGAAGATGCTGCGCGGTGTTGTCGCCTCGGGTCAATCTTCATCGGCGATCCGGCGTGAGTTGGGATCGGCTTTTCTCGCAAGCGCGCGAGCGAACGAGAGGCGGGACGGGTTGTCCGAGGCGCGATGCTGCTTGCAGGCGGTGGTTGGAAGAGAGCCCATCCGACGTCACCGCGGTGGTTGCGACTGGCTCGGCGCCTTCGAACTCTCCGGAGACGGCAAGGCTGCAAGTGAGATCTTTACCGGCGCACGGCGACTCGACGCCGGGCTCCCGGAATCACTCGCCGAAGCGGCGGCGGTGTTCGTCCCCAGCCTGTGTCTCGAGCAGACGATCCAGCTTCCGGCGGTGGTCCAGAGTCTCACGACCCTCGAGGGCGGCGAGGTGGCGGCGAGGACCGCTGAAGCGGTGGCGGTCGTTCTCCGTCGCGGTGACCATCGACCGGGACGCAGGATAGAGCTTGGAGGACCGGCACGACCGGGCCGTTCGATGGCGACGCCCCAGGGTGGACGGGTGCTGGTTGCATGTCTCGAAAACGGGCCTTTGACCCTTTTCGACGCCGGGTCGGGCGAACGGCTCCGCAATCTGAGGCCTCACCCGGGGGTCGCGATCTGTGTCGCGGTCTCACCGGATGGACGGACCGTGGCCACCGGTGGTTCGGACCGCTGCCTGCGGCTGTGGAACCTCGAATCCGGCGAGTGCGTGCAGTCGCTCCAGGGTCATGAGGCTTTTGTCAGCGCCCTCTCCTGGGTCGCGAGCACGAATCGCATCGTCACCGGTGGGGCCGATGGTACCTCGAGGGTGTGGGACCTGAAACAGGGTCGATGCGTGACCGTCTTCGAGGGTCACTCGGGACCGGTGAGAGCCGTGGCCGCGACAAACGATGGCTCCATCGCGGTTTCGGGCGGACAAGACGGCTCGATCGGAATGTGGGATCTGGCGAGTGGCGCGAATCTGCGCTGGCTGCGCGGTCCCCGTGCGGCGGTGACCGCGGTGGCCTTCGTCGATGGTTCCGTCGCCGCAGGGAGCGAAGACGGAACAGTTCGACTGTGGGCCCTGGAGGACGGTTCTGTTCAGCGGGTGATCCGGGTGTCCAACCCGGTCCAGGATCTGGTTCCGATGGCGGGGCCTCGGCTCTGGGTCGCCCACGGTTCGTCTGTGAGTTGTCTGACAATCCCGAAGGTGAGAACGGTTGCGCTACCGCTGGCGTTGTCCGAGACGGTCGCTTCCGGCGACCTCGCGGCGCGGGAACAGAGCTTCCGAAGTCACCTCGAGGCGGCCCGCAAGGCGATGGCGTCGGGTGGCATGGACGAGGTCATCACTCAGGTCCGCGAGGCCCGGACGATCGAGGGCTACGAACACCACGGTGACGCACTGGTTCTGTGGAACAGGGTGCTCGCCTTCTTCCCCAAGGGGGCGCCGCGATCGCTGGTTGAGGTGCGGAGATTCGGCAGCGGTGGGCCGAACCTGACGGCGTGTGGGTACGCTGGCGACGGCGTCATCCTCGCGGGCGCCGTCGACGGTTCCCTGTGCCGATTCGACGGCGAGTCGGGTGCCCAGGGACCGCCCATGATCGGTCACGGCCAGGCTATCACCTCGATCGCCGCCAACGGGCGATGGCACGGCTGTCGCCACCGCGAGCCGTGACGGGACGGTTCGTCTGTGGAACGCCCGAGAGGGGCGACAGCTCAGGGTGCTTGAGGGGCACCAGGGGACCGTTGCGTGCGTCGCTGTGACGCCACAGGGTGAGGTTGTTTCCGCCGGCGAAGATGGGACGCTTCGGTTGTGGCCAGCCGAGGACGGCGAGTTGCCGGCGCTGTTGGGGCGCAGCGAGGAAGCGGTTCTCACGGTGGCGGTGAGCGCGGATGGTCGTTTTGCCGTCAGTGGGGGCTGGGACAGCCACATCACGATGTGGAGCCTGCCTCGCAGTGCCGAGTTGAGGCGTCTCGAGGGTCACGACGGTGCGGTCCTCGCTCTGGCTATCAGCTCCGATTGCAGGACCATCGCCTCGGGTGGAGAAGACGGGTCCGTGCGACTGTGGGACCTCGAGAGCGGACGGTGTCGGCGCACGCTGATCGGACACGCCGGCGCGGTGCAGTCCGTCGCCTTCACCCCCGATGCGCGGTTCGTCCTGTCTGCGGGCAAGGATGCGACCCTGCGGGTGTGGGACGCGAGGACCGGCACTCTGGCGACGATCGTTGAGGGTCATGCGGGCTCGGTGGCGGACCTGGCGGTCGACGCGTCGGGCGGGGCGGCGGTTTCGGTGGGGTCCGACTCGAGCCTTCGCCTGTGGTTTCTCGATTGGGAGCCGGAGCCGCCCGAACACGGTGAGCAATGGGACGATCGGGTGCGTCCTTTTCTCGAGGTCTTTTTGCGGCGGCAGGACCGGAGCCTGCAACCCGGGGCGGTTCCGACCTGGACCGAGGCGGATGTTCAGGTGCTGTTGAGGGATCTCGGATGGCGCGGTTTCGGTTGGATCGCGCCGAAGAGGGTGGAACGGGAGCTCGAACTCCTGGCGCGCAATCGGGGCGAAACGCGATCTGAGGAAAGCCTGAAGACGCAGCAGCTCGCCAAGCAGCGCCAGCGCGAGCAAAAAGTCGCGCCGGCCAAACACGTCCTCGAGAGTGTCACCCGCAACCTCGGCCTCAAGGTGGCCGCTGGAGCGGCGGCCCTGATCCTGATCGTACTTGGGATTGCGGCAATTCGCACACCGCAGAGTGACGGGGCGAGGTTCAATGATCAGTTCCGGGCGGACATGGCGGCGTTCGTCGAGGAGCGGAGCTCTCGTCTTCACCGTGGCGCGGCAGTGGCCTATCAGCAGAAGCCGACGGTGACCGATGAGACGTGTGTTCCCGAACGTCTCCCTTTCTTCCTCGACATCGCCCTCAACGCGGAGCGCCAACACGAGCCGCCCCTGGACCCCGGCGTGCCGTGTCTCGATCAGGGTTTCCGCAAGGCCTACGGCGATTCCATCCGTTGCACCGGGGTGCTCGGCGGCGAGGAGGTGGTTGAGGATATCCTGGCTCGAGCCGGCAGTGGTCTGCACCCCTACAGGATGGAAGACTTCGCGGTCATGCTTGTCGGCATCGGCGAGCCCGCCGAACCACGGCTCAAGAAGGCGCTCACCGACTACTCGGAACCTGTGCGCCACCTTGCTGCGATCTCTTTGGTCTACAGCGCGAGCCCCACGGCGCCGCCCGTTCTCCGAGAAGCGCTCGCGAGCGACGAGATGCGCGGCGTGGAAGGCGCAACATTCGTGCTGACCGAGATGATCGTGCATGGCATCTTGGATGAGTCGATCGCCTTCGATACCGTTCGCCGGTTGTGCCGCAATATCGACCCCAGGATTCGCCGCAACGCGGTGAGGTCGCTGGCCCTTTTCGAACGCACCGGCGTCGCGAACGAGCTGCTGGACGAGGTCCTGGCCGACAGCGATCCCGAGGTTGCCAGGGCCGCCGAGCAGACTCGGGATATGATGCGTACCGCCAAGATCCAGGAGGTCTTCGGCGCGGATTGACGGGGGAGGGCGCGATGAAGGTCGGGCGGATCGAGGCGGCCGGTGCTTTCGATTGGGTGACGGCCGAAGACGGTCGGATACAGCGCTGTTCGGGGGACCCATTTTCCGGCGATCTGGCCCCGGGTGATGTCGTCGCTTCCGATCTCTCCAACCCTCCGGCCCCACCGGTGACGCCGTCGAAAATCGTCTGCGTCGGCCGCAACTACGTCGCCCATGCGGCCGAGCACGGCGCCGACGTGCCCGCCGAACCACTGCTGTTTCTCAAACCCCCGTCTGCGGTTGTGGGTCAAGGTGCGAAAATCGTCCTTCCCGGTCTGTCGCGGCAGGTGGAACACGAGGCCGAGTTGGCGTTGGTGATCGGAAAGCGGTGCCGGGCGGTGACCCAGGATCGCGCCTGGGGAAACGTTCTGGGAGTGACATGCGCCAACGACGTGACGGCCCGCGATCTTCAGCGTTCTGATGCGCAGTGGACCCGGGGCAAAGGCTTCGACTCGTTTTGTCCTTTGGGGCCGTGGATCGTGACCGGTCTCTCCGAGGACGAGGTTGGCGATCTCGGTCTGCGGTGCACCGTCAACGGTGAGATCCGCCAGCAGGCCCGAACTTCGCAGATGGTGTTTTCGACCGCCTTCCTCATTGCCTACATCACCCAGGTGATGACCCTGGAACCGGGTGACGTGATCCTCACGGGCACGCCCGCCGGTGTCAGTCCCCTGCATGCCGGCGACGAGGTCACCGTCGAGATCGAGAAGGTCGGCACCCTCACGAACAGGGTCGTTTCCGGCGAATAGGAGAGGATCCAGGCTTGTCCCGGCGTAGCCCGAGCGAAGCCGGACACCTCCGCCGCACGCTGATTCGAGCGCTCGAACATCCCTGGAGGAGGGGTGATGGAATTTCCGAAATCCGAAATCCGAATTCACCCGTGTATGATGCTCGCCCATATGGGGACAGGCAAGAATCTCATGGCACGGTAGAACTTGCGTCGTCACCGGGGCCAATTCCGGGATCGGCAGAGAAATAGCGTTCGGGCTCGCCGTACGGGGCGCCCGGGTTGTGATGGTGGCGAGGGATGCCGACCGCGGCGAGGCGGCCCGCGCCGACGTGGTGGAACGCTCGGGCAACGACCGCGTCGAACTGGTCCTTTGCGATCTCTCGTCGCAGCGACAGATACGCGGGCTCGCGTCAACGCTGCTCGAAAGCTGCGACACGATCGACGTGCTCGTCAACAACGCCGGTTTGACACTTGCCGAACACCGACTCACCGAGGACGGCATTGAAACCACGTTCGCCGTCAACCACCTGGCGCCGTTCCTCCTGACCAACCTGCTGCTCGAACGGATGAGGGCAATCGCACCGGCTCGAGTCGTGACGGTGGCTTCCGACGCCCACCGGGGCAACGTGATCGATTTCGACGACGTGTCGGCAGCCGGCGGCTACTCGTCGTGGCGGGCGTACGGTGCCTCCAAGCTCGCCAACATTCTCTTCACCGCCGAACTCGCGCGCCGCCTCGAGGGCACCGGGGTCACCGCGACCTGCCTCCACCCTGGCGTGGTGCGGACGCATTTCGGCCGTCGCGGCCCGTGGTTCGTTCGTTTGTGGTTCAAGCTGGCCGGTGCTTTTCTTTTGACGCCGGAGCAGGGAGCCGACACGGCCGTCTGGCTCGCCACCTCATCCGAGGTCGAAGGCGAGAGTGGCGGCTACTACGAAAAGCGGCGTCAGGTTCAGCCGTCCAGCGCCGCCCGCGACCGCGGTGCCGCGGCCAGGTTGTGGGAGCTTTCAGCCGAGCTCACCGGTCTACAGGCCGGGTAGGCGGGAGTTCTGATGCGGTTCCTGTGCACCGTTTTAGTGGTTGCGGCGTTCTCCGGTGGATGCGCCGTCGGGCCGGACATCGAACCGCTGCAGATGGCCTACCCACACGAGCTCGTGACGATGGACCCCCAGGTGCACTCTGACACCGTGACGCGAACGGTCCTGTCGGCGGTGTATGAAAGTCTCGTCTTCTTCGAGCCGGGCCTGCCGGTGCGCGCCGGATTGGCCGATCGCTGGACCACACCGGACAATTACACCTGGCACCTTCATATCCGCGAAGGTGTCAGTTTTCACGATGGAAAACTCCTGACACCGGCAGACGCTGTTGCGGCCGTCAACCGCGCTCGCGCCAGTTCGGCGTCAGGCCACCAGCTCGACGAAATTTCGAACGTGCGGGAACTGCCGGGCGAGGACCGGATCATCGAGATCACCACTCAAGCGCCGGCGCCGTTGCTCCTGACCCGTTTGGAATCGGTGCCGGTGGTGCCCACCGACTTCGATCCCGAGACGCCGGTCGGAACCGGGCCGTATGTGTGGCACAGCGGGTGGGTCGAAGGGCCGATCGTCCTGCGGCGGTGGAACGACTATTGGGGGAAACCCGCATCATACCCTGAAGTCGATATCCGGTTCGTGCCCTTCGAAGAAGACGTCGAAAGGCTGATCCAAGAGGGCAGTTTGGATGTGGTGGCGTCGGTTCCGTTCACGTTCGTCAGGGACCACGTCGAGGTCGAACGCTGGCGGGTGATTGCGAGTCCTGCGGTGGCCATCACATACCTCGGTCTGAACACCTCGGCGCCCATGCTGAGCGACGTTCGGGTCCGCCAGGCGATCAGCCTCGCCATCGACCGGCCGCGTCTCGTGGCATTGATTTTCCCGGATGGCGCTGCGAGGCCGGCATTTTCGATGGTTCCGCCGGAGGTCTTCGGCTACAGCCCGAATCATCACCAGGAGACCGTGGATGTGGCCCGCGCACGAGAACTGTTGGCGGCAGCCGGCGGCCAGGCAGGGGGGCCGTTGCGGCTGGTCTTCGCGGACCTCAACACCGCGATCGCGGGACATCTCCTGACCGATCTCACTGAGATCGGTCTCGAGGTGGTTGGGGAGGCCCTTCCATACGAGACGTTCTACCGCCGCATCGAAAAGGCCTCGTGCGACCTCTTTCTCTTCAATTGGACCTATCGGGTCGCCGATGCCTCGAAGTTCCTCGATACCTTTGTCCGCAGCCGCGACCCGATCAAGGGTTTCGGGACCTTTAACGGCGCCGTTCTCTCCGACCCCGCCATTGATGCGCTGATCGAGAGCGCCGTGATCGAGCCGGTGTCTGCGGTCCGGCTCGAGAAGCTGCAGGCGGCGGTCTCGAAGGTTGGGGAGCAGCATGTGTATATTCCGCTCTACAAACCGTCCAACCTCGCCCTGGTCCGAGACGGGGTTGTCGCCGGCACGCAGGGCCTCCCGATGCTCCGCCCGCAGGACCTCCGCCCGGCGGATTAGCCTGCATATCTCTCCGGCCTCCGGCTGCGGCCGACGATGCACCCTGCCCGGCGGTGTTTTCTCGCCTAGGGGTGCTCGACGTACTGACGAGTGCGCGTTCGCGCCCCTCGGGTCGCAAACCTCACCGGACACGGCACCTCGCTGCTCTCGCAACGAAGTCCGGCGAGATATGCAGACTCGCCCTATTTCCAGTGGCTCGAGGTGTACTCGTCGACCTCGGGCAGACCGCCCTGGAGGATGAGATAGCCGTTGTGGGGCTCGCGTTCGGTGATCTCGTGGTTGACCGGTGAGCGCATCATCTTCATGACGTGGCCGTGGTCGTCGGTGTGGCCGAGCACCCACCCCAGCTTCATCAGGGCGGTTTCCGGCAGCATGTTGTCGAGCGGGACGACTCCGATGTCGAGGAGGTCGCGCCCGGTCTCGTAGACGTACATCTGGGCGAATCCCCACAGGGTCTGGACGGTCATCACGATGTGGACACCGGCGGCAACGGCCCGTTCGAGTGCCGGGTAGAGGGGGGTGTTGACATGGCCGAGACCGGTGCCGGCGATGACGATGCCGCGGTAGCCCTTTTCGACCAGGGCGTCGACCAGGTCCGCCTTCATCCCTGGGTAGTAGTAGAGGATCGTGACCCGGTCGTCGTGGGCGGTGTCGATGCGCACCTTGCGGGACGGGTCCCGGCGCCGGTAGTCGGGGGTGAGGGCCGTGAAGCTGTCGCGGCTGACGATGGACAGCGGGATGTCGCCGACCGTGCGGAACGTGCTGCGGTAGGAGGAGTGCATCTTGCGGCAGCGGGTCCCGCGGTGGAGCAAACCGTAGCGGTCCGAGGTCGGTCCGAACATGCAGATCTGCACCTCGGCAATGTCGCCGAGGGCCGCTGCTCGGACCGCGTGGATGAGGTTGAGGGCGGCATCCGACGACGGGCGGTCGGACGAGCGCTGGCTGCCGACGATCACGATCGGCACCGGTGAGTCCTGGACCATGAAACTGAGCACTGCGGCGGTGTGGCCCATGGTGTCGGTGCCGTGGCCGATAACGATGCCGTCGGCGCCCGACTCGATCTCGCGGCCGATGTTCTCGGCCAGCGCCACGTACTCGGGCCACGCCATGTTCTCCGAAAACACGCCGAAGATCTTCTTGGTGGTGAGGTTGCAGATGTCGGCAAGCTCGGGCACGGCGCCGTAGAGTTCGCCGGGAGTGAAGGCCGGGATGACCGCACCGGTCCGATAGTCGAGCCTTGAAGCGATGGTCCCGCCGGTTCCGAGCAGGGTCACCGAGGGCAGATCGGGGCTTATCGGAAAGGCCTTTTCAGGGATCTTGTAGACGGCCTCCTTGTAGCCGAGTTCCTCGACGGAGGCGATCCGGTCGATGTGGATGCCGACGTTGTAGCCGTTCTTGAGTTTGAGGACGACGTGGAGGTCGTCGAAGTTGCCGGATCTGGGCAGGATTACGCCTTCAAAGACGCTCCCGGCGGCGTTGACGAGGCGGACGTCGGACCACACCCTGACGTTCAAGCTCTGCAGCTTTTCGCGGGCGGCCCCGCGGTAGCCCTTGAGCGGATCTTCGTGTTCAACCATCTCTGCTCCTCCTACCCGACGGTCGCGGGGTCGGCAATGGTCGTGAGGGTCTGCAATTCGGCGGCGACGCTCGCAGCGGGCACGCGACCCCTGAGGTCGCTCATGACCACACCCATGAGGCACCGGAAACGACGGCCGCCGTCTTCGTCACGGCACGTCTTCGGAGTCCGAGGCGACGGCGTCCGCAACCGAGTCGCGCCAGTCCTTGGGTTCGATCCCGAAGCCGGCCGTCGCCGCATCGACAAAGATGTCGCCGTCCGGGTGGCTGACGAGCCACTCTACGAGGTCTCGCCAAGCCTCCCAGAGCAGCGGACGGACGCCGCACAGCGCAAAGAGATCGCACCATGCCGAATCCGCGACGTCGTCCACCATCAGTCCTTCGCGACGCAGCCCCTTGACCCGCTCACCGAAAAAGAAACAGGCGCGGCGAAGATCGGCGTCGCACCCGTCGACCACCAGATCAACCAGCCGGGCGCCACCGCGGCGGATGAGGTAGTGGATCACATCGCGCGGAACGCCGACGGCGGCGTACCGCTCTTCCCGGACCCACGGTCTCTCGGGCAGTCCGGCGCCCAGCCCTTCGACCCGTTCGCGGGTGATGCGTTGCGGCGGGCTGTCGGTATCGGGGTACATGCGATCGGGGCCCGGGAGGATGCGCTCGAAGTTGGTCGAACCGTCCTCGAAGGGCTGCCGGGTTTCGTTCGGGATTCCGTCGATTGCGTCCGCATAGCGCAAGCGAACCTCTTCCGCAGCCGTCAGGGTGTCCTGCTCGGGGCCCCAAACCACCGCCAAACCGTCCTCGGGGGCGCAGCCCGCGGCCTGGCAGAGGGTCTCGAGCGCTTTGTGAGCGGTCTCACCGTCCGGCCACGACTCGGAGTCGAGGAGGATGGGCGGCTGGTCGAGGGCGGCGATGACCCGGACCCGCCCCCGCAATTCGTCGGCAAAGACCCTACCGGGTTGGGTCGGCCAGGCGAGGGTTCCGGCGAGTCCTTTGAGGCGGACGGCCCGGACGCAGAAGCTGCCGGCCCCGCGCTCGAACTCGGGCCGCCGGTTGTCGGAGGTGATGAAGCCTTTCCACGACGACTGCGTCAGGAGATCGAGACCGCAGACGGCCGCGGGTTCGGTGACATCCACGTGGTCGATTTCGAGCCGTTCGGCCGCGTTGAACCCGCGCCGGTGGAGTTCATCGCGGAGGCGCAACAGGTTGACCTGGCGGACGGCCTCGCCGTGGACCAACCCGGGTGCCCAACCCGCTTTTGGGACGCCCTTGATCTCGACGCGACGACCGCCGCGCACCGACACGTTGACGTCCTGGCGGCTGGCCCCCATTCCAACCCGCACATGCCCGGTGGAGCGGCACACCCTGCCGATGAGCAGGATCGCCTCCTCGACCTCCTCAGGGGTGCGCAGGTCGGGCCCGGTGACGGTCTCGATCAACGGCATTCCCAGACGATCGGTCCTCCAGACGATGAGGTGGCCGCGGTCCGAGACTTCTCGGCAGGAGTCCTCTTCGACGCTGACCTGGGTGATCGAAAGCTCGCGGCCGCGAAAGGGGAGTCGGCCCTCGACACCGACAATGGCGGTGCGCTGGAACCCGGTCGGGATCGACCCGTCGAGGTACTGTTTGCGGGCGATGTGCACCTCGTCGACGATGTCGCAGCCGAGCATCAGGCACTGCTCGATGGCGATGTCGATGGCCTGCGGGTTCACCAGAAAGGGCGGGGTGTCGTCCATTTCATAGGTGCAGACATTGCTGGTGTGGAGAAGATAGATGATGTTCTTGCGCGTTTTGAATTCCATGAGCGCCGTGCCGTCGTACTCGCCGAGCTCCGAAAGGGTCGGCCGCATGTGGCGCAGCATCGAGCCGTCGTGGACTCTGGTGTAGAGACCCGCCGGACACTGGCAGAACATCTTTTTTTCAGTCAGGAGCTGCTGGTGAACCTCGAGGCCGACCCTGAGGCCGATCTCGTCATAGTCGATCGGATGATCCAAGACAAATCCCTTCCAGCCAAGGCCGAACGATCATATCAACGAAAAAGCATTTCGGAATTCGGAATGCCGATTCAGTTGCCCCCGATCTGAGAGAAAGGGCGGTCCGGAATTCAAAATTCAAAATTGAGAATTCAAAATTGGTTTTCGCTCAGGGAGCGAGCGCGACGGCCTCCATCTCGATCTGGACGCCGAGCGGCAGGGCGACCACCTGAACGGCGGAGCGAGCCGGAGGATCGGCAGGAAAGAACTCGGCATAGACCCCGTTCATTGCTGCAAAATCACCGAGATCGGTCATGAAGACTGTCATCTTGACGACATTGTGGAGACCGCTTCCGGCCGCGCGCAGAACGGCATCGACGTTGCGCAGCACCTGGCGGGTCTGGTCCTCGATCGACTCGGCCTCGACCTTGCCGCTGGCGGGGTTGATCGGAATCTGGCCTGCCGTGAAGACCAACCCATCAGTGACAATGCCCTGCGAATAGGGGCCGACGGCGCCCGGTGCTTCTGTGGTTGCAATGATCTCTCGCTGTGTGCTCATCGATGACTCCTCCCTGGACAGGTAGAATACTCCGGTCGCCGCGTCCGGCGGCGGCAAAAGTCTGATGAAGATATTCTGGCGCGTCATCGCCTCCCCCGCACGCCTCTACAAACGGTTTATCTCGCCGTTCCTGCCGCCGGCCTGCCGGTTCGAGCCCACCTGTTCGGTGTATGCGGCGGAGGCGATCGAGACCCACGGTCTCTACGGTGTGTGGTTGGCGGTCAAGCGAATCCTGAAGTGCCAGCCGTTCCACCCCGGCGGCTACGATCCCGTCCCACAACGAGGCGTTTCAATAGCCTGTGAGGAGGATGGTTGTGCCCCAGCTGATTGGCAGGTTGATGCCGATGGTGAGGCAGTGGGCGGTCAATCCGAAATCCTAAATCCGAAATCCGAAATCTGAGGGTGCTGGTCCAAATGCAAGTTTCAAGTTCCTGCACCTGAGGTGTTTGCCTGCAGCTGTTGCAGCAGCCAACTCTCCATCCGCTCGAAGACCTGCTCCCTCTCGGGCTCGTTGAACATCTCGTGGTAGAGACCCGGCCACTCGACATACTCGACGAGCTCTGCGGGAGCCTGCGCCGCCCAGTTGCGGGTCACCGCGGGATCTACGAGCCGGTCGTCCCCCGACTGCATGATCAGCGCCGGCACCGCGAGCCGGCCCGCCATCTCCCGGGTTTCCAACTGGGCCCGCATCACCTCGGTAAACCACCGCGCCGATACCGTGGAGCTGACCAACGGGTCTGCCTCGTAGGACTCGGCGACACCGGGAGTCCGGCTGAGAAACGACGGGTCGGCCACTTTCGAGAACATGAGCTTCGACGAAAAGGTCGAGACGATATTGGCCACCATCTGCAGCACCGCCGTCGGTTTCGAGTCGGGGTGCATCGCCAAAAACGGCGACGAAACGATGATGCCGTCGATTCCCACGGGTTGGTCCGTCGCATAGCGCAAGACCAACAGGCCGCCCTGGGAGTGGCCGACGAGGACGAGGGGTCGGTTGGGCACTGCGTCCCGAACCATCCGATGCGCGGCCGCGACGTCGTCATCGAACTCGTCGAATCGATCGATGTGGACCCGTAGCCCGGGGCTTTCACCGTGACATCGGTAGTCGACGGCCCAACAGTCGTAACCAACCGCTGCGAAACGCTCGACAACGTGTGCATATCGTCCCGAGTGTTCAGCGAGCCCGTGAACAAAGAGCAGGGTCGCACGGACATCACCCTTTGGGCACTTGCGCCGCCACAACAAACGGGTGCCGTCCGCCGACTGGAACCAACCTTGTTTTCCGTTCATCGTGAGGGGTCCCTGCGATCGGCACGCACCCGTTCGACCGACTCCTGCCACCCCACGTAGAGCCGTTCTCGCCGGGTCGCGCTCATGGATGGGGTGAAACGGCGGTCTTCCTGCCAGACCCCGGCGATCTCGTCAGCATCGCGCCACACGCCGGCGCCAAGCCCGGCAAGAAAAGCCGCACCGATTGCGGTGGTCTCGATGAGGCGGGGCCTCACGACCGGGAGACCGAGGATGTCGGCCTGAAACTGCATCAGGAAGTTGTTGGCGGCGGCGCCGCCGTCGACCCGCAACTCCGTCAGATCTTCGCCGCACTCACCGGTCATGGCTTCGATCACGTCGCGCGACTGGTAGGCGATGCTTTCGAGGGTCGCGCGAACGATGTGGTCGCGTCCGGCCCCCCGGGTGAGACCGATGACTGCGCCGCGGGCGTGCATGTCCCAGTAGGGCGCGCCGAGCCCAGCGAAGGCCGGCACGACGTAGACCCCCTGGGTGCCGTCCACTCTCGAGGCGACGTCTTCTGTTTCCGCTGCGGTCTCGATCAGTTGCAATTCGTCGCGGAGCCACTGGACCGCTGCACCAGCAGTGAAGACCGAGCCTTCGAGGGCGTAGGCCGGCCGGCCCGTGGCATCACAACATACGGTCGTCAGCAGGCCACACTCGCTTCGGCGCAACTCGGGCCCTGTGTTGAGCACGACGAAGCAGCCGGTGCCATAGGTGTTCTTGAGGTCTCCCGGCTGCCAACACCCCTGTCCGAAGAGCGCCGCCTGCTGGTCGCCGGCGATGCCCGCGATGGGCACCCCTCCCGGCAGCTGCCCGAAGGGTACCGTCGTTCCGAAGACTCCCGAGCTCGGCCGAACCTCCGGCATCATGGCCTCGGCAACACCGAAGACCTGCAGCAGCTCGGGATCCCATCGGTGCGAGCGGATGTCGTAGAGCAGGGTGCGTGAAGCGTTGGTCGGTTCGGTGGCGTGGACCTCGCCGCCGGTGAGCTTGTACAAGAGCCAGCTGTCGATGGTGCCAAAGAGGAGTTCGCCCGCCTCGGCGCGGGATCGCGCATCGGGAGAGCGGTCGAGAATCCACTTCGCCTTGCTGCCTGAAAAATAGGGGTCGACGACGAGCCCGGTGCGTCGGGTGATCAGCGGTTCGAGCCCGTCGGCCCGGAGCTGCTCGCAGATTGTATCGGTCTGGCGACTCTGCCAGACGACGGCGCGGTGGATGGGGACGCCGGTTGTACGGTCCCAGATCACGGTGGTCTCGCGCTGGTTGGTGATGCCGACGGCCCGGAGGCTCTTCGGTGGCAGCGACGCTGCTGAGAGGGCGCGGTCGATAACCTCGAGACTGACCCTCCAGATCTCCTCGGGGTCGTGCTCGACCCAACCCGGCTGCGGATAGTATTGGGTGAACTCCGCGGTGGCGTGTCCGAGGACCGCACCGTCACGAGAGAGCACCACCGACGTGCACCCGGTGGTTCCCTGGTCGATGGCGAGCACAGCATCGGTCATCGTCGTGCCTCCCGGAGAGAGTGTACTCAAACCGTGGTGGCTGCGGGTCGTCTATGATGGCAGTGGCCGCGCACCACCTGGGGAGAGCTTATGGACATCATGGGATGGCTGACCGATGCAGTTTTCAAGATGCTGCCCCTGACGGCTGTCGTCCTGCTTGGCGGCGGTGCGCTGTGGTTTCTGAATCGGAGGATGACGCGCAAAGCCGCCGAGATGTCGGGCGAGGGGACTTTTCGAAGACAGTTGGTTCTATCGCTCCTGAGCGGGATCTTTCTGGTGACCGTGATCATCGCCGCGCCGCTCAACCCCGATGACACCCACGACCTGATCACCCTGTTCGGAGTGGCCGTCACTGGAGTGATTGCCCTGTCATCGACCACGCTGGCCTCGAATGCCATGGCGGGTGTCATGCTGCGCCTCGTGCGCAACTTCAAAAGGGGTGACTATATTCGTGTGAGCGAGTATCTGGGCAGGGTGACCGAAAGGGGTCTCTTGCACACCGAAATCCAAAATGAATACAGCGACCTCATCACGTTGCCGAACCAGTACCTGGTGAGCAATGGGGTGACGGTCATCCGCCCCTCGGGCACATTCATATCTGCGACGATCTCCTTGGGCTACGATCTCCAGCACGACGAGATTGAAGTCCTTCTGTGCGCCGCTGCAGAACGCGCAGGGCTCCTCGAGCCCTTTGTTCGGATCCGCGCTCTCGGCGACTTTTCGGTCACTTTCGAGGTGTCAGGGAAACTCGGCGACACCAAGACCTTTCTCGGCTCCAAATCGGCCCTTCACCGCTCCGTTCTCGACACTTTGCACGGCGCCGGTGTCGAGATCGTTTCACCGGCATTCGAAAACCAACGGCGGGTTGGTGCGGGGGAGAAGTTCGTGCCGGATATCGACGACGAACGTGCGGCGGACCCCACGCGCGATCGGGGACCGGACACCCTGGTGTTCGACAAGGCCGACCAGGTGGAGCGGGTGGAGGACCTCCGGGAACGTCTGACAAAGCTCGACTCCGAGCTGGCCGACCTCGGGACGCAGCTCAAAGCAGCCGCAGAGGGAGAGAACGAGAAGCTTGGGTCAACCATCTCCCGCCGCCAAGAGATCAGAGAGCGCCTGGTGCAACGCATCGCCGAACTCGAAGCCGCGGTCAAAGACTGATCTCTTCCGAGAATATTGAGGGATGCCCAGTGCCTCAGCTGTTGCGGAGTTCGTGTTTGAGGGTGCGGTCGATCGCCCACAGCATCTTGTCGATCAGGAGCTGCTGTTCGAACACCGTCTCCATCAGGGTCTTGAGCGGTAGCAGGCGAACGTGAGAGGCGGCATCGAGATTGATCGCCTTCATGGACCAGTCGGGGTAATGGCGCTCAGCCGCGTTCTGCTCGAGTTCGAGAACCACGAGATCAGTGTGCCGCGAATCGCTGGCGATGGCGGAATACACCTGGTCGACTGCCTCGTCGGGGCCCTCGAGAATCTGAAAGAACACCCCGCCTGAGGTCATCAAGACCCCCGTGACTTCGAGATCCTTGTTGTTCTGTGCCGAGAGGTTGCCCAACTTTTCGAGTTCAGATTCTGAAAACGGTTTCGCGAATCGGCTGACATAGGTGATTCTCTTGAGCATGGCGTTTTCTGGCCTCCGTTCGGCTTTTGCCGATACTACCGGTTAAAAGGCGGCGGACTAAAAAATATTTCAACTTCCTGACTCAAATCTCAGACTTCGAGAGCCGATTCCAAGACCTCGATCAGTCTTTCGATTTCATCCAGCGTGTTGTAGTGGACCAGGCTCACCCGAACCACGCCGTCGTCCGGTTCGAGTCCCACCGCCTCGCACAAATGGTAGGCGTACATGTGCCCGTGGCGAATTCCGATGCCCGATCGATCGACCTCTGCGGTGATCTCGGCGGAAGATTTCGATTCGTGGATGAAGCTGATGGTGCCAACCCGATCTGGCCCGGCAGACGCCGGTCCGATAATGCGGACGTCGTTTCGCGAACCCAGATAGTCGATCAGCCGCGCCTGCAGCGGGAGCTCGCACGAGGTCATGGCGTCGTAGGCGCGCTCGATGTCCTTGCGGGCGAGGGCTCCGGGTTCCGAAACACCCGTCAGAAAAGCCAGGTAGTCCCGCAAACCGAGGAGGGCCGCACACCCCTCGTGGTTGGCGCCCCCGACCTCGAATTTGTAAGGTAACTCGTCGTCGTGGACAAAAAAGTGGTTGGGCCCGTTGAGCTCGGCCAGGGCGTCGCGCCGGCCCCAGAGTGCTCCCATATGCGGTCCGTACACCTTGTAGGTGGAAAAGGCGTACCAGTCCACGTTCCAGGCGTCGACATCAATCGCGCGGTGGGGGGCAAAGGCCACACCGTCCACCACGACTCTGGCCCCGGCCGCGTGCGCCCGTTCGGTGATGGCCGCCACATCGACAATTTCACCGAGCAGGTTCGAGACGTGGGGAAAGGCGAGCAGCGCGACCCCGTCCGCGAGCAGCTCATCGAGCTGGTCCATCGAGCAGGTGCAGGACAACGGGTCCATCTCCCACCACCGAAGGTCGAAGCCGAGCTGGGCGAGGTTTTTCCACGGACCGATGTTGGCTTCGTGGCCGGTCTGGGCAACCACGATCGCCGAGCCGGGCGCGAGAACCTTCGCGTAACAGCCGCTGAGCATTTGCAGCAGGACCGAGGTGGAGGAGCCGAGGATGACCTCGCCGTTGCGGCCGTTCATCACGAGCCTGACGAAGTCGTGGGCGTCATCGACGATTTGGGTCGCTTGTTGTGACAACCCGTAGCCGGCGCCGAGCTGGACATACGTGGACATCATGTAGTCGTAGATCCGGTCGGCCACGACCTTCGGAACCTGAGAACCGCCGGCGTTTTCGAGAAAGACCGTGGCCCCGGCCAACGCCGGAAATTGTGCCCGGATGCGCGCTCGTTCAGCGTCCGAAATCGTTTGCGTCATGGATGCCCCCATCTTTCGCGAAACCCGGCCGATGATTATGATCGAAACTCAGGGTCCCGTCGAGAGCGGGAACTATTCTATTGTCGAACCGTAGGAGTTTTCATGGATGACCTTCAACCGCTTGAGTCGGCGAACCTCGAGGACGAGGCCCAACCTGTCGAAAACCCCCCGTCTATTCTCCGGCGGGTGTTTCGGAACCGATTCCACCACTGGCGTGCGGGTTGGAGGATTCTGGTTTATTGCATCCTCCTGTTTCTCGGCATCATCGGGCTGTCGGCCCTGATCGCCTGGCTGGTGCCCGAACCGGACGGGGGCATGATGTCGTGGGGCTATTCGCTGTCCATGGCTCTATTCGACCTCATGTTGATCGCCGTGGCGTGGCTGGTGCTCTGGCGGTTTGATCGGCGTCCTATCGCGCTGCTTGGAATGGGTCTGGAACGCGGCTGGTGGCGGGAGTTGGGCATCGGGGTGGCTGCCGGCATCGTGACGACGGGTGGTCTCACCCTGGTGTTGGTGGTGACGGGGATGGTCTCCCTCGAGCTCTCCCCTGATCTTGCCGAGGCCCTGAGGGTGATGCCGAGATTTTTCGTTTTATTCACGGTGGCGGGCGCCGCCGAGGAGTTGGTCTTTCGTGGTTATATTCTGCAGGCGATGGCTGAGGGAAGCCGCCGGTGGATTGCCGCGGTCCTGACGAGCCTCCCGTTCGCGGTTGTCCATCTCGACAACCCGGATGTCACGTTCGCAGGAATCGCCAACATTTTCCTCGTCGGCCTGGTGTTTGCGATTCTCTATTATCAGACCTTGAGGCTGTGGTTGCCGATCGGCTTCCACCTGTCATGGAACTGGGCCCACGGTTGGTTTTGGGGCTTCGACGTCAGCGGTATCGAACTCCAAAACCAGGTGTTCATTGCAACTCCAACCGGTCCCGATCTTCTGACCGGGGGAGATTTCGGTCTCGAGGGCAGCATCTTGACGACCGCGCTGATCGTAGTTATCGGCGTGTGGTTGCTGACACGAAAGGTCCTTACGCCGATAACCGAGATGACGGCCGTGTGGGCTCCGTACCCCCGGGGTTTTGGAATGGGGCCGATCGAAAGCCTTGAACTGGTTAAAAATCAGGAAGATCCGGATGGAACTGAGGAAATTCCGGTCGACACGATGATGGAGAGTGGCGAATAGTCCCTCAGGAGTTCTTCAACTCGACGAGCTTTTCGAGGTAGCGCGAACCCAACTGGCCGACGGCCATCGACCGTTGGACCGTCGGGAGACGCAGGATTGCACCGAGGATTGCCGCCATCGCGCGGTGGCTGGCCAGCGCATGGTTGTCGAAGATGAGGTGTTGCAGGGTCCCGCGCTCGACCGCCATCGCGACCGTACGGTGTGTCGAGTCGACCGGGGTGAGGACCCGCTGTTCCCGCGGAACCAGAGTGATGCCGTCCTCGGGGCACACCGGGACGCACACGCCGCAGCCGAGGCACTGGTCGTCGTTCAGGATGGCGAGCTTTCGCTTCGCGCGAACGGGATCGTTGGCCGAGACCAGGTTCATGGACTCCACCGGGCAGGCGGCGACGCACTTCCCGCACCCGGTGCAGCTTTCGTGGTCGATTCGGGGGAGGTAGTTGGTTGTTTGGACTGGATGAAGGTGGCCGAAACGGCGCGCGGCGATCATCGCCTCGCAACAACAGCCGCAGCAATTGCAGATGAAGTTGACCCTGCGCTGCACGTTTTCACCGAACTGCACCAATCCTGACTCGCGGGCTTCGGCCAACAGATCGAGGCACTCGGGCGCGTCGATCCGGTTCGCGACGCCGTGCCTCGTCAGCGATGCCGCCGTGTTGTTGAACGTCATGCAAATGTTCATCGGTGCACCGCAGGCGCGGCCCATGTGCTGCATCTTGTGGCGGCAGTAGCAGAGACCGACGCCGATGTGGCTGGCGCTTTCGACGATCCACGTGGCACGCTCGAAGTCGAGGACTTCGAGGGCGCCGTTGTCAGGTAGTGAGGTCTCCGCAACAAATGTTCTGCCGAGCTGGGTTTCTCCCGTCGTAAAGAGCTCCCTGATGAAATCCTCTTCGACGTTGAGGTACTCGTAGAACAGCTCGGACAGCAGCCTCTGGTCGAGGTCTCCGCGGATCCGCATCAAGGAGAACTCGAAGAAGCCTGCCATCGGAGGGGGCAGGACGTAGGTCGTGCCGTCGTCCGTTTCGATGTCGAGCAGGACCGCCCGGCTCGCGAGCTCGTCCAGCACCATTCGGGTTTCGACGATGCTCATCTTCCAGATTCGGGCTGCCCTGTCGACCGTGAACGGTCTGACGGGGAGCTGTGCCACCAGCTCGGCCTCTTGGTGGGAGAACAGGAGCTCGAGGATCCGAAACAGGAGATCGGTCGGAGGAGCACCCTGCGGGAACCGGTTGAGCCGGTCCGCGAGATCGATGTAGCCCTTTCTGACGGTGTGGTGGGCCATTGAACTCTCCGCGGGAAGTTTACGACAGCTCTGGGTCCATCGTTCAATCTCCGCCAGCTTCGTACGCGGTTGAGGTCATCATGGTGGTTCATCGATATTGCCAATAATGCAATACTTTTATACAATACAGTCTGGAACCCGAAAATGCCGTCACGCAGGATGCAAAAAGTCACCTATTCGCTTCCCGAGGACCTCATCGACCGTGTCAGGTCGGTTGTGAAGGGTGGCGCGGCGCCGTCCTACAGCGCCTTCGTCGAGCAGGCCATTTCCGACCGGGTGCGCCGCGCCCGCGAGGAGCAACTGGCCGGGGCCTTCAAATCGGCCGCTGCGGACCCGCGGTTTCTTGCCGACATTCGTCAATCGATGACCCGTTTCGACGGTGACGACGAAAGAAGCGAACGTGAGGAACCGTGAGCCCGCGCTCCCTGCAGTGGTCGGTCTTCATGCTTGAGTTCGAGACGAGTGCGGCCGGAGGAGTGAGAGACCGGCTTCCGGTCCTTGTGGTGTCGCGGGAAAGCGCCAACGATGCGCTCCCGGTGGTCACCGTGGTGCCCCTTGTCGGAAAGACGGAAGGCCGGCGGATCTACCCCAACGAAACGTGGCTGCCGCCCAACGCCACGTTGCTCGACACCCCGACCGTCCTCATGGCCCATCAGATCAGGACCGTCCCCAAAAAACGCCTAGCAACCCGCATGGGATCGGTCGACGATCCCGGACTCCGGTCGGCCGTTCAAAGCGCCGTTCGGGTCCAACTCGATCTCGACGCCGACAGAGCGCATCAATCTGAAGTGCCAACGAGTTTGGAGAGTGGAATATGACGATGCAACGAGTTCCGATCAACGACGCACAGAACGAGTTTCACTTCGTCATGAACCAGGTGTGCACCGGTCTCGGACCGGTGTTGATCACCGGGTTCCACGGCAACGCCGTGCTGGTCTCCGAAGCCGAGTGGAGAAAGATTCAAGAGATGTCCGCTTCGGCTGATGACCCGGTCGATGCAGATTCACCTCAGGAGAGAGTTGTCGGATCGGAAACGGCACCTTCCGCAGAAGACCGGGTGTAAACCCGCTTTTTCTCTCGACATGAACAGGTGTTGACAGCTGACGACTGTCGAGTGTCGTCTCAGGGACTTCCTCAAAACCCGCGCCGAACGGCTTCTTCGGCTATCCATGAATTCAAGGTCATAGGCCAGTCGTTGTCGCGGCTCCAGAGGTTCAACTCCCTGAGGAGGGCTTCGTGGGCTGCGCCGGCAGTTCGTGGCCACCGGTCCCGTTCTTCTGGGAGCGAACTGATGGTCACGGCGGGGTGTGACGATTGGTGTTCGAATGTGGCTTCCATGTCGACTCTCCGTTTCCGCCCGGCCTTTGGAATTATCCGGGTTCACAGTATGGCATAAATAAGGTGTAAATACAATGAAATATTCCCGGCCGATTTTCCCGACCGTCGATTTTTTGAATCAAACAGCCTGGATCGACTAGCATTCGGGACAATGCAGAGACGACGAGACCGTACTTTTTGCGATGGAAACCGCCCCGGAGCGACCCGGGTTCCATGAAGTCAAGAAAGCCCCGCACCGTGTTTTCGACCGAGAGCGGACGCATGTGCCCGAAGTGCGGCTGGCCGCAGGCGAACTGCCGCTGTTCGGTAGCACTGGAGGAAAGGGTGCCAGACCGCGTCACGGCGCGGCTTCGGATCGAAAAGGCCGGTCGTCGGGGCAAGACGGTCACGGTGGTCGAGAGTCTGCCGAAGAACAGGGAGTTCCTGAAAGAACTGACGGGCGAGCTCAAGAAGGCCTGTGGATCCGGGGGCAAAGCGGGGGATGGCCACATCGAGATTCAGGGAGATCACCGGGAGAGGCTGCGCATCCTTCTCAAGGAAAAGGGCTGGATCGTCAAGGGCTGAAGTCTCTCGCTCGTCAGTCAGCTTCTGTAACGAATTTTCCCTCCTGGTAGTCGCGAAACGCGGTGGCCAGCTCTTCTTTGGTGTTCATGACGATCGGCCCGCTCCATGCCACGGGTTCGCCCAGGGGCCGACCTGAAATCAGCAGGAAACGGAATGGTCTTTCGCCGGCCGCTGCCGTGACCGATCCACCGGGTGCAAACAACGCCAGTTGACGGGCTCGAAGCGCGTGGGCAGAATGCGGCCCGACCGTCCCGTTTCCGGCAACCCCATACGCAAAGACGGTGTGGGTTGGCGGAGTGGGGTGCTCGATGTCGGCGCCGGGCTCGAGCGTGATGTCGAGATAAACGGGTTTGACCGCCACATCCTGAACCGGTCCGCGGACGCCGACCATTTCGCCTGCGATGACCTTGATCGTCATGCCCGGGTGGGGTGAGACTACGGGGATGGATGCTGCCGCGACCTCGCGGTAGCGAGGTTCAGTCATTTTCAACGCCGCGGGAAGATTGACCCAGAGCTGGAAGCCGCGCAGGTGGTCGTCGATCCGGCGCGGCATCTCCTGGTGGATGATCCCGCTGCCGGCTGTCATCCACTGCATGTCGCCGGCGCCGATCACACCCTCGTTGCCGAGACTGTCGGAGTGTTCAACCTCGCCGGACACCATGTAGGTGACTGTCTCGATACCGCGGTGAGGGTGCCACGGGAAGCCTGCAAGGTAATCGTCGGGGTTGTCGGAGCCAAAATCGTCGAGAAGTAGGAAGGGGTCGAAACGAGGTACCTCGGGGTAGCCGAAGATCCTTCTGAGACGAACACCGGCGCCTTCGACGGTGGCCTGGCCGTCCAGGAGCAACGCAACGGAACGAGAACGATTCAACAGCCTTCTCCTTCACATATGAGAACACGGAACGGGGCAGATTTCTTCTAGATGGGTCCGCCAACAGAGGGTATTCGTTTCTGGAAGCTGATGTTTGATGTGAGGTATTCGATACAAGATCAGGCAGACGTGGAGGTTTGCCTCGAATTCGTGGTTGCCGCCCGATCCTCGATCCAGCATCCAACATCCACCATCACTGCTGTCCAAAACAGACTCTCACACGAGAATGCCGCGCGGCAAACAGACGTTTTAATACCCGGATACGAGGTATTTCGGGAAGAGGTTGTCGAAATACGTCATGAGCCAATGCCACATAGACCGGCACCGAAAAAGCCCCGGAGGGGCGAAAAATATTAGCCCGGGGCGCGAGCCCCGGGAACAAAGCCCGGAATATTAAACCGAGCCCCGGAGGGGCGACAGCCTATCCCGCTTGGCTTTTGGCGCTGCAACGCGACCTTTCCTGTCGCCCCTCCGGGGCTTGACTGTTTTTGGTTGCACGGTTTCCCGGGGCTCACGCCCCGGGCTCATTCCTGTCGCCGCTCCGCGGCTTTCCTTTCCGAGAAGCTGTCTTGGACAAGAGTGATCCACCATCCAGCATCCAGTATCAGTATCAAATCGCTCCCGCAGGTTAAACTCCGGGGGATTTGAACACTCAGACGATTCCGGATCCCGCCGCTGAACGGCTTGCGTCCTACCGCAGCCCTGAGTTGCAGGCAATTTTCGGTGTGACCCTGATGGCGGTGCTCGGAGTGGCGTCGATCGCACCCGCGCTGCCCCACATTGCCGCCACCCTCGGCGTGACCGCCGGCAAGGCCGGGTTGTTGATCACCGCCTTCACCTTCCCGGGTGTCATCCTGACAACCTTTGCCGGCATCCTCGCCGACCGCTACGGGCGGTTGCGGATCCTCCTGCCGGGACTGCTCCTGTTCGCCGGTGCCGGCGTTGCGTGCGTGTTCGCAACAAGCCTGCCGGCGCTGATTGCCCTGAGGGTGTTGCAGGGCATTGGCGCGTCGCCGGTCGGATCCATCAATGTGACGCTGATCGGCGATCTCTTTTCCGGACGCCAGCGCACGATGGCCATGGGACTCAACGCCAGCGTGCTCTCGATCGGTACCGCGGTCTACCCGGCCATCGGGGGCGCTTTGGCGATGCTCGCGTGGGCCGCACCATTTGCGCTTTCACTCCTTGCCCTGCCGGTGGCGGTTCTGGCCTTTCGACGCCTTCGGCTGATCGCGCCTGGCGGCCACCGGGCGAATCTGCGCGACTATTTCGGTGGTTTGTGGACCATCGTCCGGCGGCGCGATGTTCTGGCTCTGTTTTTTGCGAGCACAGCCATTTTTATCTTGCTCTACGGCGCCTACGTCACGTTTCTGCCGTTCTTGATGGCGGGAAAATTCGCCTCGACGCCGTTCGAGATTGGGTTGGTGATGGCCGGTCTTTCAATTTCCACCGCGGTGACCTCGGCCAACCTCGGGCGCCTCGCCCGTCGTCTCGGAGAGCAAATGGTCCTGAGGTTGGGGTTTGCGGTGTTCGCCGCCGGTCTGGCCCTGATCCCATTTGCCTGGACCGTGTGGGCCCTTGCCGCACCTGCGGTACTGCTCGGTTTCGCGTTCGCCACCACCATCCCGGTGGTGCAGGTGCTGTTGGCTGAGGTCGCGCCGGCCGACCGCCGCGGGGCCGTCATGTCGCTCAATGGAACGGTCCTTCGCCTCGGCCAAACGCTTGGGCCGCCCATCATGGCAGGCGTTCACCGCGCCGCGGGCATCGACGCAGTATTCTGGTCGGGGGCGGTGTTCGCGCTGTTTCTGGCCGGCTTCATGACGTGGACCGTGAAACGGTGACACCTCATGGACATCAACTGCGAAGGTAGGATGCTCCGTTCACGTCGATGATGGTGCCGGTCGAGAATTCGGAGCCCTTCGAAGCGAGGAAGAGCACCGCGTAGGCCACCTCCTCGGGTCGGGCCGCCCGGTTGAGAGGGCTCTGGGCGCGGACCGAGTCGCCGAGCGGGCCGTCGAGGACCCTGGCGCCGAGATCGGTCTCCACAAAACCCGGAGCAACCACGCCGACAGAGATGTTGTGGGGCGCGAGACGCAGAGCAAGCGACTGGCTCATGGCGTTGAGTCCGGCCTTGCTCGCACCGTAGGCCGGCCCCTCGGGCTCGCCGCGGAAGGCGCCGCGCGACGACACGTTGACGATACGCCCACCGCCGTTTTCGATCATGTGCCGGGCTGCGTGATAGCAGACGTTGGCCGGTCCCACGAGGTTGGTGTTGAGGACTTCTTGCCACGATTGCTGCCACTCATCGAACGCCACCTCGTCGATTCGGTGGTAGCGGTAGATCCCGGCATTGTTGACGACGATGTCGATGACGCCGAGTGCGGCCACGGCCTCCTCGAATAGGCGCTCGACCGCCCCGGGTTCGGAGATATCAGCCTGAATTGCCACGTGTGGCCCGCCCTCCATCGATGCCAAGGTGGAAACCGCCGCTTCTTTGTTGGTGAGATAGTTGATGGCCACGCGGGCGCCTCGAGCCGCCAGACCCTCGGCCACCGCCTTACCGATACCGCGGGATCCGCCGGTGACGAGTGCAGTTCTTCCGTTGAAATCCATGGTGCCCCTCCGTTGCGGATTCTACGCCTTACGCCTCGTAAAACAGAGACCCGACCAGGTGGCATCGATGGCGCAGATCTTGAAGTCGACGATGCCGGCATCCAGCCCTGTCCTGCGGACGTCGTTCTGGGTGACGTCGGTTGCGATGCCGGACGCCTTCTTCGGCCAGCAGATCCACAAACGTCCGCCGCCGGCAATTTCGGCCATGTTTGAGATGCCCTCCTCGAGCGTTGCCAAGGAGTCGAGGAACCACAGCGTCACGTCAGCCTCGGGCCGGAGAGTTTTGCGGATCTTTGTTCCGTCGGGAAGCGTGCCCAGGGTGGACCCGAAATTCTCGGGCGCACCCACCAGCGCCACCGTCGTGTCGGCCTTGATGCCGAGTTTCTTCGGCAGGGGAGTTCCCGAATACCCTGCCAGGTTCGAGGGCGGCACGACTGGATCGACAAGGGGCTTCGCGATGGCCTTCCGGACTGCCGACTCCAGTGTGGCGCCGAGGGTGTAGACCGCGTCCGGGAGCTGTTCCCTGGTGCGGTTGACCTTGTGGTCGGCCCCGTCGACAAAGACGAGAGGTATCGTGCGGGTACTCGCGCGGGTTCGGACGGCCACTGCGACATCACGACCGTGTGAGGGCAGCCGGCCGAGGTCGATGACGACGGCGTCCGGTGGTTTGGCGGCCATGGCCTTCAGGGTCGATGGTTCGAAAGGTTTCGCATCGACGGTGAATCCAGAGGCCTCGAGTTGGTGCTGCAGATTCGAGGCTCTCTCGGCGTTCGCAGAGATGAGCCGAATGCGTTGACGTGTCTTTGCCATGCAGGGATTGTAGACGGGGATTGCTTTTCATCACGCTCTCCCCGAGAGGATGCCAGGCACGCCACATTGTCGACCAGGGCCTCGACAATATGGGAGCCAGATGGGATGAGTAGGCCGGTCTCCTAAAACGGCGTAGCACAATGCTCGCCAAATCTAATGCGGGCTCGAGGCCCAAGATAAAGGAAACCGCATGGATATTGTGGCATGGGCCTACACGCTAAATGAGTACGGGCAAATGTGCATTGCATGAGGACGGCGAGGTGATGGAAGCCTGAAGATCCGGACGTCGCGGAAGGCGCTGGAGCGCTTCTTCCAGCGGGATCGAATGCGGGTGGTGATGGAAGCGGGAGGGTCTTCTCCCTGGGTATCGCGCCTTCTTGATTCTCTTGGCCACGAGGTCGTCGTATGCAGCCCACGACGGGTGCGACTGATCGCAGAGAGCAAACTGAAGAACGACAGAGTCGATGCAGAAGTACTCGCTCGTCTCGTGCGACTTGACCCCGAGTTTCTCCAGCCGATCCAACACCGCAGCGAAGAGGCGCAACTGCTGCGGGCAAATCTGAAGGTGCGAAGCGCGATGGTGGAGGCCCGCACGAAATGGATCAACACGGTGCGGGGACTACTGCGCAGCTTCGGCTACAAAGTGAGCGGGAAGGCGCCGCAGACATTTGTCGATCGAGTCGACGAGATGCAACTGCCCAGCGAGCTCCGATCAGTCATCGAGCCATTGCTCGAACAGCTCGATCTCCTCTCAGGTGAAATAACCCGTCGGAATGAACACCTGGAGGAGATGGTCAAAGAACTCCCGGAGGTCGAGCATCTTCGCCAAATCCCAGGGGTCGGTCCGGTCGTCGCGATGTACTTCGTACTGACCATCGACGATCCGAATCGCTTCAGACATAGTCGAGACGTGGCTTCGTTTTTCGGTCTCCGACCCTCCATGCGCGAGTCTGCCTCGGTGTCGCACTACGGACGGATCACCAAAAAGGGGGACCCTGAAATGCGGCGACTACTGGTCCAGGCGGCACACGCATGTCTTCTCACCAAAGCTGATTCTGAACTCAAGAAACCTGGGCTCTCGCGCTTGCGGAGAGAAAAGGCAAGGGCAAGGCTGTGGTCGCACTCGCTCGCAAGCTCGCGGTGCTGATGCACCACCTTTGGGTCACGGGCGAGGTTTATCAGGCGAATCCAAACCAAGAAACTGATCAAGCAGCTTGACCGTCAATCGGAGGAATATGTAATTGAATTTGGATGATCCCTACGACGAGATTCGGGCGACTCCGGTAGTGCCTTGGAAGGGCTCTCAGCCAACGCCTGCGAGCCGGCAGTCCGTGAGCCAGATAGGAGCGCCCACCCTTGTCGGAACCCACCATGCACCGGTCGATATTTTCATCGACCATCAGAGTGCGGATAGAAGCGAGACGGGCAGGTCATCCATCGCAATTCACCAAAGGTAGGAAAGGAGCCATCGCAAAGAGTTATCAAGACCTTGACACCACCGGCCTACTCATAGAAGGCACCTCCGCCGCACGCGGCACGTATCCGGATGCGTTCCCCGAGAGGATGCCACACCCACATTGTCGACCAGGGCCTCGACAATATGGGAGCCAGGCACCTCCGCCGCACGCGGCACGTATCCGGATGCGTTCCCCGAGAGGATGCCAGGCACGCCACATTGTCGACCAGGGCCTCGACAATATGGGGAGCCAGGCACCTCCGCCGCACGCGGCACGTATCCGGATGCGTTCCCCGAGAGGATGCCAGGCACGCCACATTGTCGACCAGGGCCTCGACAATATGGGAGCCAGGCACCTCCGCCGCACGCGCTTCGTTTCCCAGCTGTGGAGCGTTCCCCACGCTGTCATTTCGACCGAGCGGAGCGAGCGGAGAAATCTCTTGCAGGGAAGAACCGTCACTTTCCCTGAGATTCGAGAGAGCCCACCTTTCAGAGCAGGCTACCCGGGAGGAGCCACCTTCAACATTATTGGCCCGGTCCGTTCTACCGACGGGGAAGTTCGAGCATCCAACAATATTGAAAGTGGCACCTCCGTCGCACGGAGAATTCGCTACAGTGTGGTCTGGGGAGACGCCATGAAAAACGAAGACAGTGAAGTGCTCCGACATCTGCTGACCGAGGTGCGGGTGTTGTCGCTCGGGGTGCTGGTCGAGGGCGAGCCCTACGTCGGGCTGCTGCCGTTCGTGGTCGGTGACAGGTATCAGTCAGTGCTGGTCCACGCCTCCGATCTCGCAAAACACAGCCGGGGTCTGGAAGCAGGGGCACCCTTCAGCGTCTTGATCCACGGAGTGGATGTGCCCGACGGCGATCCTCTCCAGGTGGCTCGGGTCACCATCTCGGGGATTGTTCGCAAGGTGCAGAGGACCGACGCGGAGTATCCAGGTTTTCGGGATGCCTATATCGAACGCTTTCCGACGTCGGAGCGCACTTTCATGCTCGGCGATTTCTTTCTCTACAGCCTCGAGTTTCAACGCGGCCGGCTGGTCGCAGGCTTTGCCCGCGCCGTCAACCTTCGTCCGGAGTCATTTGCCGAGTTGATCCGATCCTGACCAGAGCCACCTGCTGGCGACCGAGCCAGAGCCCGATCAGCAGCCAGACAACGGCGAGCGGCACGGCCACCATCGAGATCGCGGCGGCGCCGAGACCGAAATACGTCAGCCCATCGTAGGACCAGGCCCCGGTCTGGTCGCCAAGTCGATAGACGAAGGTGTCGATGAAGTTTTTCGCCTTGTACTTCGCCTCGCGCGGAAGCACCGTGTAGAGCATCTCCCGGCACGGGCGGGAGATCGCATAGTTGCCGGAACGCCGGAGCACCTGGACGACTGCAATGGTCATCAGGGTGGGTGAGATGCCCACGGCGATAAAGCCGAAAACGCAGACCATCGGGAGAAACGCCAACGACAGCGCGATGCCGATGCGGCGAACGATCCGGCCGGTGAAAAAAATCTGGGTCACCACAGTCAGCGAATTGACGACCAGATCCACCCGCGCAAAAAACACCGTTCGTGCCGCTCGTTCGCTGAAGCTGGCCTCGACGATCTCCGCCTGTTGAAAGTAGAGGAACGTCGCCGTAATCGTGTAAAGCAGCATATAGCCGACGATGCCCAACAGGTATGGCGAGGACAGGGCTGTGCGAATCCCGTCCAAAATGCGCCCGCCAACGGGCTGATCCGCTTCGTTGTTCACAAGCGGCGACGCATCACCCTCCGGCCGGGGCGCGGTCCGCATGAGCCGATGAGCCACCACCATGGCCAGACCGAGCACCACCGCCGAGACCAGCAGCAGATTGGTCGGGGTGATGCGGTGGGCGAGAAAGGCGGTGACGCTGGATCCGACGACGGCGCCGACAGTGCCGCCGATCGCGACAAAGCCGAACAACCGTTTGGCCTGTTCCGGTCGAAAGAGATCTGACATCAGCGACCAGAAGATCGACACGACAAAGAGGTTGAAAACGCTCGTCCAGATGAAGAAGATCCGTCCGGCCCAGATCCCCGAAGTCCCTGAGAGGACTTGAAACGCGTACCAGAAGAGAACCAGATTGACTGCAAAGAAGGTGTAGGCCAGCGGAATGAACAGCCGCCGTGGCAGGCGGGACACCAGGGCGGTGAAGAGGGGGTGGATCAACAACATGCCGACCAGTGTGCCGAGAAACAGCCACGAGAGGTTCCGAACACCGCCCTCGACCCCCATCTCGTCTCGGATGGGGCGGATGACGAAGTAGGCGGCAAGCAGAAGGAAGTAGTAGAGAGCGGCCCACAGCATGGGTCCGACTTCGTTTTTTTCAACAGCGACAATACGATTTAAAAAACTCATGAGTTCCCGTCAGGATTCTGGAATTTAAAGGGTCTTCGCGTACCCGTTGGAACCAGGGGAGGAAGGTCGGGAATTCCGAGATCCTATCTCGTTATTCCTTTTTTTCTTTTGTGTGCCAGGCCTTGAGGACCTTGAGCTCGAGCTCTTTTGGACAGCCGGCCTTGGGTGCCTCGCGGCGTTCTGCGGGCAGCGAGTTCCAGTACTCGATGGTCGCCACCGCGGTGTCGGCCAGGGGCCGGAACGTCAGCCCCGCGGCAATCGCGCGGTCGATGTTCGAAGCACTGAAACCAGCGTACTCGCCGATCGGCGGCACCCATACGGTCATGTGCATCCACGGCGCGACCTCGTACTCCTCGAGGAATTCGGCCGGCACCCAGGTGAAGGAGATGTCGTTATCGACTGTGGCTCGGATCCCGTACAACATCCCGGCGATGCTCATCGGCGACCGCGGTCCGACCCCGTTGAAGGTGCCGGTCGTGCCGTCTTCGGCCAACCGGATGTACCACTCGCCGAGATCGCGGCAGTCGATGAACTGGACCGGATCGGTGGGGTTGCCCGGCGCCATTACCTCACCGCCCTCGGAGACTCGAACCGGCCAGTAGGTGAACCGATCGGAGTAGTCGCCGGGGCCGACGATGAGTCCGGGTCGGACCACGCATGTCCGGTCGTCGCCGAAGGCTTTGCGCGCTTCAGCCTCGCAGCGCGCCTTGAGTGGGCCGTAGAACTTGTAGTTCTCAGTGGCGATGTCTTTGGGGGTCAGGATTTTGGCCTCCTCCTCGGCGGTCATGGTCGCAACGGGGGAGGTCTCGTCCGCGTTCGGGGTCGAGGTGTCCGCGTACGCGGAGATGGACGAAGTGTAGAGGTACCAGTCGGTCGAGTCTTTGGTGAGCGTGGCTGTTTCGGTCACCCAGCGCGGAATCGACGCCGTGTTGTCGATGACCACGTCCCAGCGGCGGCCCTTTTTGACCTCGGCTTCGATGGCGGAGAGGTCATCGTTGCGGTCGCCCTTGAGTTTTTCCAGATCGGGGAAAAGCTCGACATTGGTCTTGCCGCGGTTGAAAAGAGTGACCTGGTGGCCGCGGGCGATCGCGTACTCCACCATCGGTGGGCCGATCAGGCCGGTGCCGCCGAGAACCAGGATCCTCAATTGCCTGGACGCATTTCCGGTGCCGGTCTCCGAGGCATCGGCCTGTCGAGCCAGACCGAGGCCGAGGGCCCCGCCGGCGAGGACGGACAGCTGGACAAAGTCTCTCCGTGATGTGGTCATGATCGCTCCTTTGCAGCTTTGCGTACGGAGAGAGTATACGAGCGCAGCCGTGGAGGGTTGGAGATGCGGGGGTTGATGTTGGATCTTGGATATTGATTTTGGGTCCCCACCACAGGCTCCATCAACTATCCAACATCACTCTTGTCCAAGACAGCTCTCGGAAAGGAAGCCGCGGAGCGGCGACAGGCATTAGCCCGGGGCGCGAGCCCCGGGAAACCGTGCAACCAAAAACAGTCAAGCCCCGGAGGGGCGACAGAAAAGGACGCGTTGCCGCGCTAAAAAGCCAAGCGGGACAGTCTGTCGCCCCTCCGGGGCTCGGCCTCTTTGTCCGGGCCTTGTTCCCGGGGCTCGCGCCCCGGGCTAATTTTTCGCCCCTCCGGGGCTTTTTCGGTGCCGGTCCATGTGGCGGTGGTTCATGACGTATTTCGACAACCTCTTCCCGAAATACCTCGTATCCAGGTCGTAAAACGTCTGTTTTCCGTACGGCATCCTCTCGTGAGAGTCTGTTTTGGACAGCAGTGATCCAACATCAAATATCCAACATCCTGCGCGGCCCGGATTCCGACGCAGGTACAATCCCCGTCGGGGGAAGCATGGCCAACATCAAAGGCAAGGTCGTATTCATCACGGGGGCTTCGTCGGGGATTGGCGCCTCGATGGCGCGCGAGTTTGCGCGCCGGGGCGCCGATGTCGTGCTGCTGGCTCGTCGTTGGGAGCGATTGGAAGCGCTCGCCCTCGAGATTCGAGCGCGGGGCCGGCGAGCTCTGAGTCTGCGCTGTGATGTGACGGTCGACGGCGACCTTGAATCTGCCGTCGAGAAGACCCTCGAAGAACTCGGGCGGATCGATTATGTGGTGGCCAATGCCGGTTTCGGGGTTGCGGGTGCGGTTCACAAGCTCACCATCGAGGACTACCACCGGCAATTCGAGACCAACATATACGGTGTGATTCGGACGGTGCACGCGACTCGGGATGCGTTGATTGCGAGCCGTGGATGTCTCGCCATCATGGGCAGCGTCATGAGCTATGTGACCATACCGGTCAGCTCGCCCTACGCCATGTCGAAGCACGCCGTCCGCGCCCTGGCCGGTTCGCTGCGGGCTGAGATCGCGAAACACGGGGTTGCTGTCACCCTGATTGCGCCCGGCTTCGTCGACTCCGAGATCCGGCAGGTGGACAATTCGGGCCAGTTCGACGAATCGAATCGCGACCCCGTCCCTGCCTGGCTGTCCGTGGATACTGACAAAGCGGTCTCTGCCATGGTCAAGGCCATCGTCAAGCGCAAACGGGTGGCGGTCATCACCGGCCACGGCAAGGTGCTGGTCTTCCTCGAACGCCACGTACCCTGGTTGGTGTCGATGCTGATTTCATTCTTCAGCGTTGATAAGCGCAGCGAACGAACGGATTGAATACTCAATTCTCAATTTTGAATTTTGAATTTCCACTCCACCACCCACCGTCTCGCCGAGATGGACCTGGAAAATCAGAACCCTGAGCTGGAATCCCTTCTGAGCTTCGAAACATCGCCGGATCTGTACCGGAATTCAAAATTCATTATTCATAATTCAAAATTTACCGCGTCGCGGTACGCCTCTGCTATCGTCGCTCTCGATGAATACTGAATTGCCGGGCGTGACGATCTACACCGACGGCGGGTGCCGGCCCAACCCCGGGCCCGGTGGGTGGGGTGCCGTGGTGCTGTATCCCGGCCGTGACCCGATCGAGTTGGCGGGAGGAAAGAAGGAAGCCACCAACAACCGGATGGAGATCACGGCAGCCATCGAGGCCCTCGGCACCCTCAAAGGCTCGCACCGGGTCGAGCTTCACACCGACTCGACCTACCTGCGAACCGGCATCACCGAGTGGCTGCCCAAATGGCAGGCCAACGGGTGGAAGACTGCGGGCAAGCAACAGGTCAAAAACCGCGACCTGTGGGAGGCGTTGGCCCACGTCCTGGCGTCGCATGAAGTGACGTGGCACTGGGTCAAAGGCCACGCCGGAGACCGCTGGAACGAGGTCGCCGACGAACTCGCGTCCTCGGCCATGCCTCGAGCGCCGTTGCCCATTGATGACCAGAAGGCGGTCCACCTGTTTACGGCCGCCGCATACTCGGGAAAGAAAAAGGTCGGGTCGTGGGGCGTCGTACTGCGATTTGCTGACACCGACCGGGGGCTGAGCGATCGGGTCGCGGACGCGTCACCGAACCGGATGCACATCCTGAGCGCGGTATCGGGCCTCGAGGAGCTCAAAAGGCCCGTACGCGTCCACATTTACACGGTGTCCGACTACCTGAAGGACGGTGCGACCTCGTGGGTTGCGGGCTGGCGCGAACGCGGGTGGACCACCCGGGATGGTAAGCCGGTTTCACACCGCGATCTCTGGCAGCGGCTCGAGGCCCTGTCGAAGAAACACCGGGTCGAGTGGCACGTGGTGGAGAAGACGGATTTGCCCGAGGATATGGAATACGCAAAGCAGCTGGCCAAGGACGCGCTCAGCCTTGACTGAGCGCGTCCTTGGCCAATTTCGAATTTTGAATTCTCAATTTTGAATTGACTTTCTGAGCTCGCCTCCACGGGCAACAGCGTTCTTGGCGTTACCAAGCAAGCCCTGCACTGCGACGGAGCGACTGATATTGGTCGCGGTTTGAGCGCATCTTTTTGCAGTCATCGATCCCGACCCGTCACTCCCCCGGAAATGGGGGAGTGCGGATCGAAATTCAAAACTCAAAACTCAAAATTTAAAACTGATCAAGGTGCCACCGGCGACACGTAGGTCGGGTCGTCGGTCGCGGCGTCGATCACCGTCGCATAGGTGGTCCAGTAGGAAGGCGATCCGCTGATCAGGGTGACCCGGATCCACCCGCCCTCGACGTTCTGGCTGCCGATGCCCATGTTGCTGAAGACGTCGTTCACCTGCCGCCAGGCGGCAGATTGCGAGTAGTTCTTCTGGGCCAGCTGGTTGCCGGTGCTCGAGTAGATTTGAACCCGAACCTGCATGCTGCCTGAGGAGGTCTGGGCAAAGCCGATGTTGGTCCGGAACGCTCCCGGAGCGGAATGGACCATGGGCAGGATCAGTTCGGTGGTCGAAACGGCCGAACTCAAGAGAATCCCTGGCTGCCCCTGGCCGTAGCTGCCACCACCGGCGGCGGGTGTCCAGGTTCGCGCGGACACCGCGGTGCCGTCGCCGTCGGCCACAGCGTAGATCAACCCGGAGGCGGGAGCCTCTCCGGCCAGCGGATCGTCGAGGAAGAGCGATCGGTTGGCCGTGACCGAGTGGGGGCCGCTCAGCAGCACCCCGGGCCAGGCCTGGTTCTTGGCGACAAAGTAGATCGAGACGGAGCGGCTTTCAGTGGTCGGGTTGACCACCGCCACCTGCGAGCTCCAGTAGGTGGGATCGACCCCGGGCGCCGACGCCACCGCGGGGATGAGCCACGTGTAGCTGTCACCCACAGCGCCCTCGGCGTTCTTGCCGTCCAAAAACATGACGCCGGTGTTGGCCTTGTCGAGCCAGGTCGAGAGACGGGTGCCGTCCGTTCCGCCGCCGGTCCACTGATTTGCAGTGCGGCCGTACCAATCGGGGTCGTCGTTCCCGCACGCGGCGTATCCGCCCGAGAGGGTTCCAATACACCGTTTGGTGGAGTCGTCGAAAAGGCAGCTGCCCGACGAACCACCCTCTGTTGTTCCCTCGTCCCAGTCCTCGATCCGCCAGTGGGATGCGCCGGCCGAGGTCGCGTCCTCCAGGTATACCGTGGTGGTGGGCGGATCGAAATCGAAGCTGATTGATTTCTCATCCCCGCTGGGGTGGTGAATCGTTGTGGTCGAATTCGGGATCTGTTCGCGAGCGTCCCAGCCCGTGAAGAAGACGTTCCATGAAGGGTCCGGATCGTCATCGAGTTCGACGAGGGTGAAGTCGGTTCCCGTTCCTCCGTCGAGCGGGCTCGACGCGACCCAGGTGCTGCCGCTCTGGTTTTGGCTCAGGGTGCCGCCGGCGACGTCGTTGCACGACGGGCTCTGGTAGTTCCAGTACGCAACGACGGACGGCGCCTCATTTGCGGCCTCGATGCAGTGCTGCGCGGTCAGGAAGTAGGGCGTGTCGTCCTGAGCAGTGTTGTTGATCATTTGTCCGGAACAGACGAACATGCCGGAGATCGTGATTCGGGCCGCCGAACGGATTTGATTTCTCCAGGGATCCCCGTCTGGGCAGATGACATTGATGTTGCAGGAGCCGCGTTTTTCAGCAGACCGGGCCTCTGTTTCACCAAAGAACCGATATCCGTGGTTGACCGATGCGATCTTCATATCGGCGTCGGAACCGGCCGGGAGGTGGAGTTCGGCGACCAGTTCATCGCCCAGAACCACGGCGGTCCAAAGCCCTCCCGCATTGTTCCGATTCTTCGCGGTGTAAGGCCCCTGGACCTGGGCACCTGCGGCGTCGTGAATCCAGAATTTCGCACCCGCGGGAAGATCGAATCGCTCGAGGCCGAGATTCATGCTGAGTGCGCCTGGAGAGGAAATGCGGAGACGCCACACTTTCGATCCGTCGTCGAGCGTCTCCCAGGTTCCGGTGGAGTTGGGAGAGAAGCTGACGGGCATCGCCTTGGCGAAGCGGGGAGCCACCGGAAGGCCGGAATTCTCCCGTACGCGCGTCTTCCGCAAGGACTTTCGCCAAATCTATCTCGGGCATCACCATCTGTTGGACAGTCTCGATGGATTTCACACCGGGCAGGGAGCTCCTCGGGATCTCTCCCTCGGCAGAGGTGATTGAGGGCACCGTCATGGCGGCGGCAATGGTCAGGGTCAGCGCGGCAACTCGTCCAGTCTTCATGTTCAAATCCTTTGAATGCGGATGTTCAAGATCCCCGTGGATAACCTGGAAGCCAGGGCAATACTTCCTGTTGGACACCGACGACTATTCCTCGATGGTGATGTGTTTGACCATGATCGGTGTCACAGGACGGTCCCCAGCGGCGGTCTTGGTGGTCCCGATCGCCTTGACGACATCCATGCCTTCGGTGATCTTGCCGAAGACAGGGTGTTTTGACGCCCCCGAGCTGAACCAGTCGAGGTAGGCGTTGTTGGCGGTGTTGATGAAGAACTGCGAACCACCGCTGTTGGGTCGCCCGGTATTGGCCATCGACAGCGTGCCCGGGCCGTTCGTAAACTTCGCGCTCTCGAGGTGTTCATCGGCGATGGTGCCGTGCGGTGGCCCGCCGGTTCCGGCCCTCGAGCTCGCCGGGTCCTTCGAGTAGGGGCAGCCGAACTGAATCATAAAATTCTTGATCACGCGGTGAAAATGCAGACCGTCGTAGAAACCGTCCTTCGCCAGCTTGACGAAATTCGCTCCGGTGATCGGCATCTCGTCGACGAAGATCTCGGCTTTGAAGGTGCCTGCTGATGTCTCGAATACTGCTGTCGGATTGGCCATTTGGACTCCTCTCGGGGGGCTTCGCGCCCGGTGATACACGATATCATGCACAAATTTTGAATTTTGAATTTTGAATTTTGAATCACTCTTGTCCAAGACAGCATCTCGGAAAGGAGAGCCGCGGAGCGGCGACAGGAATGAGCCCGGGGCGCGAGCCCCGGGAAACCGTGCAGCCAAAAACAGTCAAGCCCCGGAGGGGCGACAGAAAAGGACGCGTTGCCGCGCTAAAAGCCAAGCGGGACAGTCTTTCGCCCCTCCGGGGCTCGCCTGTTTATCCGGGCCTTGTTCCGGGGCTCGCGCCCCGGGCTAATATTTTTCGCCCCTCCGGGGCTTTTTCGGTGCCGGTCTCTGTGGCATTGGCTCATGACGTCTTTGGACAACCTCGGTCCGAAATACCTCGTTTCCGGGTCGTAAAACGTCTGTTTTCCGTACGGCATTCTCTCGTGAGAGTCTGTTTTGGACAGCAGTGATTATGAATGTTGGATTTCGGATTTCGGATTTCAAAATTTTCTTTTTACCCCTCCCGTGCGAGGGCAGAGGGTGTCGGGAGGCGCAAGAATGTTCAGATAACGGCACCGCGAAATCAAAGAGAACGAGTTAAGAGGCACGAGAGTGTGTTGTGCAGGAACGACGGAAGTAGGGGTTTTTCAAATCCGAAATCCGAAATCCGAAATTTGGAGTTGGTTACACTTGGCGGGTTTGGAGGTCGCATGATTCGACGGTTCAGTTTTTTGGCTTTGACTCTTCTCGTGACCGCCTCATCTGTCGCGGCGGCCGAGGATGAGGGTTCGGTCTTCATGTGGAAAGCGCAGAAGGACGGCGCGGCGGTCTATCTTTTGGGTTCGGTCCACGCCCTCAAAGATGATTCCTATCCCCTGCCGGCGGTCATCGAGGCCGCGTTCGAACAATCCGCCACCGTGGTTTTCGAGATCGACCTCGACGACTTGGCCGCCGATGCCGTGCAGATGCTGACGGCTGGAAGTCTCGACGGCGGGCGAACCCTCGAGCAGGTGGTGGGGCCAGACATGTGGTCCGATTTCAGCACGAAGATGAACGCGGCGGGGATGCCGGCGGGTATGTTCCAGTTCATGAAGCCGTGGATGGCGGCCCTGACCCTGACCACCTTCGAGCTTGAGAAGGCGGGTTATTCGGCGGCATCGGGCATCGACTCCCACTTCTGGAATCGCGCCGGAGAGGCCGGGAAGCAAAGGTTGGCCCTCGAGACCGTTGAGTTCCAGATCGGCTTGTTTGCCGAATTGACGCCCGAACAGAGCCTTGAATTTCTCGCGTTCACCATTGCGGATCTGGAGACCATCATTCCGTTGATGGAAGAGCTCGCCACCAGCTGGCGCGAGGGGAATGTCGCGTACGTTCAAGACGTCACCGTCAGCGAGTTCGACGAGTATCCCGACCTCTATGAACGGCTCAACAGTGCGCGCAACAGGGCGTGGATGCCGGCGATCGAGGAGCTTCTGGCGGGCCCGCGCGACGCCATGGTCATCGTCGGTGCGATGCACCTCGTCGGCGAGGACGGCATCGTCGAGATGCTGCGGCAACGTGGATACACGGTCACACAGCTCTGAGTTCAAAACGTTCGAACGTTAAACGTTCAAACGTTCAAACGTCCAAGACCTTATACTCGGGTCATGGTCGAGAAGGAACCGCTACCCGGCAAACGACCCAATGCCGTTGTCCGCTTCGGCCGCCACCTTCGACGTCGCTGGCGGAGATGGCAGCGCCGCTGGTCTGCTCCCCACGTTCGGTTGGTTTATCACCCCGCCTACGCGGGTCTGGTCGATGCGGCTCCGGTCGATCCAACCCGGGGGGAAAAGATCCTCGGCTTCCTGGTGGATGAGGGCCTGCTCGATCGCGACGAGATCTCGGTGCCGCGGCCACCCGGTCTGCGCAGCCTGCTGCGGGTGCACGATCTCGACTACATCGACGCGGTGGGGCGCGACCCCGAATTGACGGAGCGAATCTTCGGTGCGCGGGTCTCCGACGCCCAGGTCCAAATGGTCCTGGGAATGCAGCGCTTGGGGGTCGGTGGGACGATCCAGGCCACCCGCCTCGCCATGCAGGGCCGATCGGTGGCGATCAACCTCGGGGGTGGATACCACCACGCCGCCCGTGATCGGGGCATGGGTTTCTGTATTTTCAACGACGTTGCCGTGGCGGTGGCCCGGCTTCGTGCAAAGGGCTTCAAAGAGCCCATTCTGGTGGTAGACCTCGACATCCACGACGGCAATGGCACCCGGGAGATCTTTGCCAACGACACGACCGTCCACACCTATTCGGTCCACAACGAAGACTGGAGCAACACCGAGGCCGTGGCCTCCACCTCGATCGCCCTGGGCGCCGATGTGGAAGACGAAGTCTATCTCGGGACCCTGCTGAAGACCCTGCCCGACGTCATGATGGAGGTCCGTCCGGGCCTCGCCATTTATGTGGCTGGAACTGACACTGCGGCGGATGACGCCCTGGGCAACTGGCAGATTTCGGCCGACGGGATGTTTCGCCGCGACCGCCTGGTGGTCGAACTCCTCCGCAAGCCCCGGCGGCGGGTGCCTTTGGTTGTCGTGCTTGCCGGCGGTTACGGCTCGGGGAGCTGGAGGTACAGCGCGCGTTTCTTTTCGTGGTTGATCAGCGGCAAGGCGGTCAAGACGCCGGACGACGCCGAGATGGTCTTGAGACGATTTCGAAGGCTCCGTAGCGAACTCGATCCCTCCGATCTGACCGCCGAGCCGAGCGGCTACAACTGGAGCCTGACCGAGGAGGATCTTGTCGGGGTGATGCCTGAAGCGCCCCAGAGGACTCGCCTTCTGTCCCACTTTTCGCAGCACGGGGTCGAGCTGTTGCTGGAGCGTTTGGGTCTGCTCGACCAGCTCCGGTTGCGTGGTTTTCGCCACCCGTCCGTCGAGGTCGATCTCTCGGGAACGGTCGGCGACACCGTGCGCATCTACTCCGAACCGGATCACGGCGAGTTGTTGATGGAGCTGCGGGTCAATCGCGGATCGCGGGTCGTGCCGGGTTGTCGGGTCCTGGTGGTTGAGTGGTTGTTGCTGCAAAACCCCCGCGCCCATTTCGGCCCCTATCGGCGCCCCCTGCCGAGGCAGAAGCACCCGGGGCTCGGTCTCCTCAAAGAGGTCTTCGGGTGGTTGGTGGCCATGGCGGAGGTCCTCGACCTCGACGGGATCTACTACGTGCCCTCCAGTTATCACGTGGCCATCCAGAGCCGGCGTCGCGTTCGCTTCCTCGAACCGGAGGACGAGGCGCTCATCCAGAGCCTTGAGACCCTGTTCGAGGGCGTGTCGCTGTCGGAGGCGAGCAATCTGATCGCCGACGGCAGGGTGGTGGACGAGGCGACCGGTGCCGCGTTGACGTGGCAGGGATATCCCATGGTCCTTCCGGTGTCTGACGCCCTCGAGGAGAGAGTGAGTGGCGCCGCGTACGATGCGGGGGTGGCGGCGGAGCGCGAACGTCTCCGGCTGTCACTGATACCTCCCGTGGGATAATCTTGCGAGGGGGTTCGCGCGTGACTGTTTTTGATTTTTCCAACGCCCTGGTGATCGGTGCTTCGTCGGGGATCGGTGAGGCGATCGCCCGGCGATTGGCGGTTGAAGGCGTCAACGTCGCGATCGTCGCCCGTCGCGAACACGAGTTGTTGAGGGTTTCCGCGGAGATCAACGCCGCCGCCGGCCGGGAGCTCGCGCTGGCAGTGGCTCACGACGTCCGCGCAACAGATGACGTGCCGGGGCTGGTCCGCGAGATCGCCCGGCGCCTCGGCGGTCTCGATCTGGTCGTGTACGCGGCGGGGGTCATGCCCGCCGTGGCCGGCGATGAGTACGACACCGACAAGGACCGCGAAATGATGGAGGTCAATGCGATCGGCGCCATGGCGTGGCTCAACCCGGTGGCGGATCGGATGGCGCGGCTCGGCCGCGGGACGATCGTCGGCATCGGGTCGGTCGCCGGTGATCGCGGGAGGTCGGGCAATCCGGGCTACTGCGCTTCGAAGGCCGCGTTTCACACCTTTCTCGAGGCGCTGCGCAATCGGGTGGCCGTGAAAGGCGTGCGGGTCGTGACCATCAAACCAGGTTTTGTCGATACGGCCATGACGCGCGGCAAGGATGGTCTTTTCTGGGTGATTTCGCCGGATCGTGCGGCCGAGATCATCCTGTCCAGGGCGAGCCGTGGGGCGGTGACCGCTTACGTGCCGGCGCGCTGGCGGATGGTGATGACGATTATTCGAGCCATCCCCTCGATGATATTCACCCGGCTCAGGATCTGATATGAGCTTGCCGAGCCGGTTGGAATGGGTCGAGGGCTGGGGCATGGCGGTGGGCGCCCCGGGCTACGTCTTTCGACCTCGTGACGCGTCGGGTGTTGCCGAGGCCCTCGACGCGGCGCGTTCGGAGAATCTGCCGGTTGCGCTTCGCGGCGCCGGGTGCTCTTACGGCGATGCCGCCATCGGCGCCGAGTCGGTGGTCCTCGATCTCTCCGGGCTCGACCGGGTGTTGCGGTGGGACCCGCAGGCGGGGGTCGTCGACGTCGAACCTGGCGTCGATCTGAGGACTCTCTGGCGGATGGCGATCGCCCACGGCTGGTGGCCGCCGGTGGTCACCGGCACCATGGAACCCAGCATCGGTGGCGCACTGGCTATGAACGTCCACGGCAAGAACAACTGGCGCCGCGGCACCCTGGGCGAGCACTGCACGGAGCTCGACCTGACGGTACCGAGAGGCGGCTCCCGAACCATCTCACCCGATCGCGAGAGTGATCTGTTCCACGCTGTTGTCGGCTCCTTCGGCCAGCTCGGGATCATCACCCGGGCGCGGCTCCAGCTCAAAAAAATCCGCTCGGGTCTGGTCGAGGTGCGGGCAGTGGCGGCGCCGGACCTCGAGACCATGCTCCGGCTGACCGATGATGCCAAGGACGAGTGGGAGTATGTGGTTGGCTGGATCGACGCCTTTGCGCGCGGAAAGAACCTCGGCCGTGGTCTTCTCCACTTTGCCCGCCACCTCGAAGACGGCGAGGACACCGTGCCTGGGGCCCACCTTTCGACCGCAGCCCAGGACCTTCCGTCAAACCTCTTCGGAATCGTGCCGAAGGGGCAGATGTGGCGGATGCTGAAGCCCCTCACAAACCGTCCCGGAATGCGGGGCATCAATTTCGCCAAATATCTGTCTGGCAGCACAATCGGCAACAACACGACCTACCGGCAGTCGCTGGCCGGCTTTTCGTTTCTGCTCGACTATGTGCCCAACTGGAAAAAGGTCTACGAGCCGGGCGGCCTCATTCAACACCAGAGTTTTGTCCCCCGAGACCGTGCGGAAGAAGTCTTCCGCAACCAGCTCGAGGTGTGTCACGAACACGGGATGCCGTCGTTCCTCGCAGTCCTCAAACGCCACCGCCCGGATCCCTTCCTGATGAGCCACGCGGTCGACGGCTTTTCTCTGGCCCTCGACTTTCCGGTCATCCGCCGCCGAAAGGACGACCTGTGGTCGATGGTCCGCGAGTTGGCGAGCCCGGTGGTCGATGCGGGCGGCCGCTTCTATCCGGCCAAGGACGCGGCCCTTCCGGCGGAGCTCTACCGCGAGACATTCCGCGACGGACAGCTCGAAGCCTTCGCCGCCATCAAAGCCGAACTCGACCCCGGCGGGGTGTTGCGGACGGGGCTGGCGGACCGGCTGTTGTACGGCAACTGATGGTGAGGGATTGGCGAACGCTTCGGCTGGTTGCCGTGATTGTCGGCGTTGCAGTGTTTGGGACGTTCAGCCAGGGTGAGGGCGCCGACCGCGATCAGCTGCTGTTTCACGCAGAAACCCTCGATGGAGCAGCCCTGGAATCGCAGAATCCCGACACTCCGTTCAACCCGGCTTCCCTGGTCAAGGTCGGAACTTCGTTGTGGGCGCTCGAGCGACTCGGTCCGGACTTCCGTTATCGAACGGTTTTCGGCGTCGACGGCACTTGGGACAAGACCACGGGTCGGCTCGATGGCTCGCTGGTGGTCCAGGGTTGGGGCGACCCCGATTTTCAGGCGGAGAATGCGTTTCTGGTGGCGCGAATGCTCAACCGACTTCGCCTGACCCGGGTCGAAGGCTGGCTCGCGATCGACGGTCAGTTCTGGATCGGCTGGGAAAACGGGGTCGAAAAGAGGGCGCTCGACGCTCGCGATCGGGTCGACCTGATGGGGCGGCGGCTGCGAATGGTGCTCGACCCGCAGCGCTGGGACCGGACGACCCGCGCCGCCTGGGAGGCTGTCTGCTCGCGACGGGGTTGGGACCCGACAAAACCACCCCGGGTCGAGATCGTCGGTTCGGCCCGCAGCGGCGCCCCGGTCGGCTGGGTGCCGGTGGCGGTCCACCGGTCCAACCCGCTGTCGAAACTGCTGCGGCGGTTCAACGTGTACTCGAACAACGACATCATCAGGATTGCGGACGGTCTCGGCGGTCCCGCCGGCCTTGAGAGTTTTCTCACCCAGCGGCTCAGCCTGCCGGCCCGGGCGGTGCGGCTCGAATCGGCTTCCGGGGAGCGACGCAACCGGCTGACGGCGAAGACCGGGGTCCGCCTCTTAAGGGCCTTTGTCGAGACGACGGCTGGCCTCGGCCTTTCACCGGGCGATCTCCTCCCGGTCATCGGGTGTGATCCCGGGGCGACGGATCGCAAGTTTCCAAAACTCGCTTCGCACAAGCGGGCCGGGACGGCGACCGTCAAGACCGGGACCTTGACCAACACGGATGGCGGCGTCGCCGTGGTCGGCGGCGTTTACACCAGCCCGGATCTCGGACAGGTGCTGTTCTGCGTTGCGGCCACGTCGACGGGTTGGAACGAGCCCCACTGGCGGGGGTTGCAGCAGAGCTGGCTCCTCGAGCTGATCAAAAAGACCGGGGGGGCCGTGCGGAGGCCCTGCGGACCGGAACTGCCGTTTTCCGACACCTTCGCCGAGGTCGATTGGGTTGTGTCGTGGGAGTCGCTCTAGTCCCCACCCCATTCGATTTCGGACTTCGGATTTCGGATTTCGGATTTTCCACCGAGGCTTGCCCCAGCAGAAAATACCGAACTGTTTGAATGCTCAGGGTGGTCCCGCGCCCGGCGGAGGTGCCATTTTCAAAATTGTTGGAAGCTCGACCATCCCTGTCGCGAGGGTGATCCGAGCCAACAATGTTGAGGGTGGCTCCTCCCGGGAAACGCGATCGGAAAGTCAGTCCGGCCCGGGATGTTGTTGTCTCCGAACCGTCTCGGGTTATTCTCTTTCCCCGGAGGCTGCAATGCTGAGAGACGAAGTTCAGAGAATCTGGCCCGAACTCGAGTGGATAGGGGATGAGGACCTGCGCACCAAGACCACGGATTGTTGGGTGCGCGCGTTTGAATACTCGCCGCTGACTCCAGCCGATCTCGAGCGCATTCCTTTTACCCTCAAGGTCCCCGATTGTCCGGTGACGTTTATGGCCCACAAGAGGGCGGTGGTGCACGTCGCACGCGACGCCGCACGCACCGTCGGCGACTTTTTTGCCGATGCCCTGCCCGTCGACATGGACGTGGTGGTTGCCGGCGCCATTCTGGCGGATGTTGGCAAATTACTCGAGTATGAGAGCGACGGTGACGGCGGGAGCCGCGCGAGCGCACGGGGCAAGTACCTGCGCCACCCGTTCACCGGAGTGGCAGTGGCGATGGAGTGCGGTCTGCCTGACGCCGTGTGCCACATCATCGCCACCCACGCGGGCGAGGGCAACATGGTAGCCAGAACCACCGAGGCCTGGTTGGTCCACCACGCCGATTTCATGACCTATGAACCGTTTGTCAAGAGGCTCGAGATATGAGAAGTCGCATCTTTGTTGTTGTGGCGTCGATGCTCTCGGTTCTTTCCGCGACACTGTCAACGGCGGCGGAGCCTCAACCCACCATCGGCACTTCGAATGCTGTTCAGGCCCTCGCCTTCGATGTCGCCAGCCACCCGAATGCAGAGGCGGCTGACATCTACAAGTTCCTCCACCAGGCCATCTTCGGGCCGGGTCATGCGATCGCCGGCGCGGACGGGGTGGCGGAAAACCTGGAGACCGAAATCGACCACCTGAGCCCTGCTTCGGCGGGTGAAACATGGTGCGACACGCTCGGCGGAGACCCGTTCCTCCTCCGCGTCAATCTGCGGCCCTTCGTAGCCAACGGGTTCGACCGACGGTTGCTGGCTGAAAGTTTCGTCGCAACGGCGAATGCGGTTCACGGAGACCCGCAACAGATGGGTGTCGCGCTCGAACTGGTCTCGAAATGGTTGTCCGGCGACGGCAAGCAGGATCTCGCGAAAATTCTCGAGAAGCTGGCCCGGGAGATGGAACAGAAGGGCTATCCGCCGGTCCACCACAGCGCCGCATACGTTCACGCCTATCAACCGGCGTATCGCGTGATCGAAGCATCGATGGCGTCGGCCCGGGGATGGTGCGGATAGTTTTTTCGTCAATGCTGAGGCCACTGTCCGAGCGTGCAACCAGCTTGGCAGTCCTCGGTCCAGCGGCGCACGGTTGAACCGGAGATCAAACCGCCAATGCGATTGCTCGTTTTTCTCATCACTGTTTTTGGGCTTTGGCTGCTGATCCATCTCTATGTCGGCTGGCGGTTGTGGCCGCTGCCGCTGTTCGCGGCCCCGGCCGGTCACCGTGCTCTTCTCATCGGCCTCGCCGTTGGATACTGCGCATATCCGCTGGGGCGCATCCTCTTCCATCACGGGGCACCCCGATTGGGCACGGCGCTCGAGTACGGCGGTGCGGTGTGGATGGGCGTTTTGATCCTGTTGCTTTCCGCCCTCGGTCTGGTCGATCTGGTGACCGTCTTCGGTTTGGTTTTGAAACCCTGGGTTGTGCTCCTGCGAACGGTGGCGGCAGGGCTCGCTGTTCTTCTGGCCATTGTCGCCTGGGTGGGCGGCCACGTCCGGCCGCAGAGCGTGGAACTCGACGTCGAGCTCCTCGGCCTTGCAGACGCTGCCGATGGCATAGTGATCGTTCAGCTCTCCGACCTCCACCTCGGCAACATCATCGGGGCGCGAACCCTGCGGTCAGTCATCGAACAGATCGACGGTCTCCAACCGGATGTCGTCGTCATCACCGGTGATCTCATCGACTCTGATGCGGGCGCTGTCGAAAAGCTCGTGCCCCTGCTTCAGGGACTTCAAGCGCCCAAAGGCGTCTTTGCAGTGCTCGGAAACCACGAGTACTACGCAGGGGCGGAGAGGTCCCGGCAACTCATGACGGATGCAGGTTTCACGGTTCTCGACAACGCAGCCGCCGAGGTGGCACCGGGTCTTTGGATCGCCGGGGTCGCCGATCACGGCGGCGGCCGGCAGACCGGCGAGTTGACGGCCGATCTCGCTGCGGCCCTCGGCGCCGTGCCGCCGGGCGCTTCTGTCGTGCTGCTCCAGCACACCCCGGGCAACGAAGACGATGCCGCCGCAGCCGGAATCGGGCTGATGCTCAACGGCCACACACACGGCGCCCAGATCTGGCCGGCCCACTACCTGGTTCGACGGGTTTTTCCGCACCTGTCCGGCGTCCGGCGGGTCGGCGGCATGACGCAGGTCGTGTGCCGCGGTGCCGGAAGGTGGGGACCACCGATGAGACTGTTCGCACCTGCGGAGATCTACCGGATCACCCTGCGGTCTGGATCCTGAAGGAGAGCAGGGGAGACACGCTCGTTATCATGTTCCAACACAGCCCTGTCATTTCGACCGAGCGGCCTGTCACGGCGTAGCCTGAAGGGCGGAGCCGGAAGCGAGCGGAGAAATCTCTTGAAAGGGAGAGTTCTCACACCCCCTGGCGTTCGAGTAAACCGCCGTTAAGAAAGCGTTTCCCGAGAGGAGCCACCTTGAGCATTGATTGCCCAAGACGCCCCACGGGTCCGCTGAGGATAGAGGCGTCAAACAATGCAATAAATGGCACCTCCGCCGCACGGGGGCCGTATCCGGGGAGTGGTACCTCCGCCGCACGTGGCACGCGACTGAGCACCCGGGCAAATCCAGTCGGTGGGGGTCCGTGCGCGAATTCAAAATTCAAAAATTGAGAACTCTTGAGGCACCTCCGCCGCACGCGTGCAGCTGCGTGCATCTGCGAGATCTGTGGTTTCTCCGGATGTGACGGCGGGACGGGCTCCCTTTCTCCCTTTCCCTTGGCGCTGCTATTGCCTCACACGGTCTCCGATGCTAGAGTTTCGCCCGCGCCAACGTAGCTCAGGGGTAGAGCAGCTGATTCGTAATCAGCAGGTCGTCGGTTCAAATCCGACCGTTGGCTCCACAGCCCAGCCTTCAAACCTCCCAAGATCGGGAGGTTTTTCTGTTGTCACGGGCACTCATTTGAACCGATACGGGATCTCAAGCGAATCGGTTATTCTTGAAAGAGTTGACTTCGATACTCGCCTTCGACGGCGGCCGGCAGGGGAATGGGGTCCACATGAAGAATATGGTGTTGCTGCGTCATCGTTCGGTGTTCACGATCGTTTGTGCGGCACTGTTGATCGCCTGGTCTTCTGGGGTTCAGGCTCAGGCTACGTTGAGCAAGACTTTTGCGCCGGATACCATCGGCCCCGGCACGGTCAGCACCATCACCTTTACAATCACCAACGCCACAGGGTCGCCGGTGACCGGCCTGGGGTTCACCGATGTGCTGCCGACCGCTCCAGGCGACGTCGATATCGCCGACCCTGCGAACGCCTCAACAGACTGTCCTAACGCCATCCTCACTGCTCCTGACGGAGGCGGAACGATTTCCTTCAGTGACGGCGATCTTGGAGCTGGTACTTCCTGCACCGTCACCGTCGACGTCACCGCCAGCACGCAGGGGGTGCACACCAACCCGGCGATCAATCTGACCTACAACGAACTCGCTGGCGACCCACCCACGTCGTCGCCGGTCGATCTCACCGTCACCACGACCCTCCCCGGGTTTTCCAAAAGCTTTGCGCCGAGCACCGTCCCCCTTGGCGGCAAGAGCACCCTGACATTCACCATCGACAACTCCGCCAACGCCTCGCGGGTGGGCAACCTGGATTTCACCGACAACCTGCCGGTCGGTATGGTCGTCGCTGATCCCGCCAATGTATCGACTGACTGCATCAGCGCGAGCCTCCCTGACACGACACTCAACGCAGTCCCCGGTTCCAGCGTCATCATCCTCGACGCCAACGGGTCCGCTCTTTTCCCGGGTTTCGAAGTACTGCCCATCGGGGCGACGTGTACGGTCGTCGTCGATGTGACCGCCACCGGCGGCGGTGCGCTTGTCAACCTCTCAGGCGAACTGTTTGCCGATTTTGTCTCGGCAGGACGGGCGAGCGCCGCCCTCGAGGTCACGGTCACCAATCTCGCCATCCAAAAGTCGTTCAGCGACGACCCGGTGGCCCCGGGCGGCACAGCCGCCCTCGAATTCACCATCGACAACTTCGACCGCAACTTCTCGGCCACCGCCGTCGCCTTCACCGACGACCTGACGACCCTGGTTCCCGCCCTGGCCGGCCTCACTTTCGACAGCCTGCTGGCCAACGACTGCGGCGGCTCGGTCTCGGGGGCCGGTGGTACGACAATCGGTTTCACAGGCGGCATCCTGGCACCGGAGAGCTCCTGCACCATCAGAACCAGCCTGTCAGTGCCGGCCGGCGCTACCCCCGGGGCCTATAGCAATACAACCGGCACAGTGACCGGTACCGTCGACGGCTCGCCGGTGGTCGGCAACATGGCCTCGGATGTCCTCTTCGTCGGACCGGTACCGATCCTCACCAAAGAGTTTCTCGAGGACGGAACTCTGGCCGCCGACCCGGTGATCAACGCCGGCGACGACGTGGTCTTGCGGTTCACGGTCACCAACACCAGCGCTACATCGATGGCCTCCGACATTGCCTTTGTCGATGAACTGACCGACGGCAGCGGCGGATTTCCCCCGGACCCAACATCCGGCTTTCTGCCCTTTCCGGTTTTGGTGACTTTGCCCCCGACGCCCGATCCCCCGTGCGGTGCCGGCTCTTCGCTGGCACTGGTCAGCGTCGGTACTGACCGCCAGGGACTGGAGCTGACGGGTGGCAGCCTGTCGGCCGCTGGGATGTCGGGGGATTCATGCACCTTCGATGTCACGCTCTCGATCCCTGCGACTCTCGGGCCCGGCGTCTACCTCAACACGACCGAGGAACCGACCGCCACCGTTGATGGGGCGACCCGTACCGGCGACCCCGCCAGCGACACCCTGACGGTGATCGGCGCACCGACACTGTCCAAAGCCTTTTCCGGCGATCCGGTCGCCCCTGGCGGCACCGTCACCCTCGAGTTCACCCTCATCTACCCGCCGGATGCATCCGGCGACGCGACCGCGATCACATTTACCGACAACCTGGCACCGGTGCTGGCCAGCCTGGTGGCGACCGGTCTGCCGCTCGCTGAGGCCTGCGATCCAGACGGCCCGGGCGGGGATCCGGGCACCGGCACCTTGAGTGGCTCGGCGGGGGACTCTCTGCTCACGTTCATGGACGGCACCCTGTCGCCAGGCGAGAGCTGCACCTTCGGCGTGACCTTGAGCGTGCCTGCCGGCGCTGCCTCGGGCAACTTCACCAACAACACCAGCGCTGTCGGCGCCACGGTCGGAGGACTTGCAGCGACCTCGGCCCCTGCCGAGGACGACCTCCAAGTCGCCGGTCTGGTCTTCAGCAAGGAGTTCCTCGCCAACCCGGCGATTGCGGGCGAGACCACCACCCTGCGCTTCACCATCGAAAACGTCCATCCGACCGACGACGCCACCCTCACTTTTTTCACCGACAACCTGGCCGCCAACCTCCCAGGCCTCGCCGCGACCGGCCCGCCCTCAGCGGACGACTGCGGCGGCGCTCTCAGCGGTACGACCTTTCTGATCTATACCGGCGGCAGCGTATTGAGCGGAGCGATGTGCACCATTGAGGTCGAGGTTTTGGTGCCCCCCGGCGCTGCGGATGGCAATTACCTCAACATCACCAGTTTTCTCTCGACAAGCCTGGGCTCCATCAACCCGGCCACGGACGTTCTCACCGTGGACTCAAACCTGCTGCAGCTCGACAAGTCGTTCACCGACGACCCGGTCTTCCTGGGTGACGCCGTGACCCTCGAGTTTACGCTTTCCAACCTCGACGCCGGCCAGGCGGCGTCGATGATCGACTTCAGCGACGACCTCGGCGCCGCTCTCAGCGGTCTGACCTTCGACAGCGTGCTGTTCGATGACTGCGGCGGCACCGTTTCCGGGGCCGGCACCGACACAATCACTGTATCCGGCGCCTCCGTCGCCGCCGGGGGGGCGTGCACCCTCCTGGTCTCCCTCACGGTCCCCGCCACCGCCGCAGGCACCGTCTTCACCAACACCACCAGCGCCGTGACCGGAGACATCGGTGGTTTTGCGGTCACCGGCGACCCTGCCATCGATGATCTGCTCATCAACTATGTTGATTTCACCAAATCGTTTACGAGCCCGGCACCCGCCGGCGGTCAAACGACACTCACCTTTACCATCGAAAACCTCGATGCCAGCGCCGGGATCGCTCAGATCTCGTTTTCGGACGATCTCGATGCCGTTCTGTCGGGTATGGCAGCGGTTGGGTTGCCGATCGCTGATGTCTGCGGACCGGGCTCCGAGATTGCCGGCACATCCGTGCTGACCCTTCGCAACGGAATCCTGAATCCGGGAGCGACCTGCACGTTCGACGTCGAGGTCACGATTCCGTCGTCGGCAGCACCGGGGAGTGTTGACAACATTACGAGCATCTTGATTGGCGGGGGGAATCCTCTGAGCGAACCCGCAGCGGCGACCCTCGAGGTCGAGGCAGCCGCAGCAGCGGCGGCGATCCCGACGACATCGCCGTTGGGCTCGTTGCTCTTGATCGGCATGCTGATGGCAGCTGCCGCCTGGCTGCTGAGAACCAGGGTGTAGAGGGGCGTATCGTGAGGTTTCCTCATCATCGCCTGAGCCGGAATTCACTCGTGGTAACGTTGATAGACGACGGACGTAGTGTCCAACCACCGAACGAACGACGCACGATCTGGGAGGAAAGAATGTCTGGAATCAGGATGAAATGGGTTGTTGTTGCAGCGTGCTGCGGCTTTTTGTGCATTCTGTCGACAGCGGCGCCAGGAGAGGATCTCGAGTCCGACCAGGCGATTGCCCGTGCTGCGACACACGCGACTGGTATCTCATGGCATCCCGATGTGGACTACGCATCAGCCGTGCTGACTGTTTCCGGGCCCAACGGGTTGGTTGTTCGGAAAGAGTTCGGATCTCTGGACCAGATCGTCTTGAGTGTCGTCGGCGACGACCTCATTGCGATGGGCGAAGGTCAATTCAATTGGGAGCTTCAGCTCGCTCCGATGGTCGATCAGAAAGCGGCTGAAGAACTCGAGGCTGCCAGGAATGCCGGCGATGATTCAGCGCGAAAGAACCTGGTGAGCCAGGGAAAGTTGCCGGCAGCCCTTCCCGCAGTTTCGGGATATTTCAGGGTCAAAGGCGGATCCGTTGTCATGTCACCCACAGCGGAACCGTCGATGCGGAACTCGTCGTCAAGGGTTGCCCCGACCGGTGACGCCGGCGCCTCGATGGCCGGCGACACCGACGGCATGACAAAGGACCAGGTGATCCTGGATGACCTGATTGTCGATGGGTCGATTTGTGCCGGAATGGATTGTGTCAACGGTGAGAGCTTCGGTTTCGATACGTTGCGCCTCAAAGAGAACAATCTCCGGATCAAGTTTCAGGACACCAGCTCGACCTCCAGCTTCCCGAGCAACGATTGGCAGCTCACGGCCAACGACTCGGCCAACGGTGGCGCCAACAAGTTCTCGATCGACGACATCGACGGTGGCCGCACGCCTTTCACCGTGGAAGCCGGGGCGAAAAGCAACGCCCTGTACGTGGATGACGCCGGCCGGATCGGGTTGGGAACCAGCACTCCGAGTGTTGAAATCCACTCAGTTGATGGCGACACGCCGACCCTGCGTCTCGATCAAAACGGCAGTTTCGGATGGACCCCGCAGACCTGGGACGTGGCTGCCAACGAAACTAATTTCTTCATCCGCGATGTGACCAACGGCTCAAAACTGCCGTTCCGAATTCGGCCGGGAGCGCCGACCAGTAGCGTCGACATTTCCGCGACCGGCAACGTCGGCATCAACACCTCATCGCCTGCCTCCAAGCTTCACGTGGTGAACGGCGATCTTCGAGTCGAGCGGACGACGACCGGAGGCTCGGATCACGCCGCGCTCTACCTGACGCAGTCAGGGTCTGCGAATCCCAGTTCTTTTGTGATCCAGGCCAACGCCACAACGGGTGCGCTGGTTATCAGGGATGCGAATGCGTCTTCGACCGCGCTGAAGTTTCGGTCGGGGGCTGCCAACAACTCAATCGTCGTAGCTCCCGAATCGGGTGGCGAGGCGCGAGTCGGCATCGGCACATCGACACCGCAGGGCACCCTTGACGTCGCGGGATCGATCTTCCTGAGCGGCGCACAGATCCATCCGGACTTTGTCTTCGAGTCGGTGTACGATCTCGAGTCCATCGAAGAGCACGCCACCTTTATGTGGACGAACAAACACCTCCCGGCCATAGGTCCGGGCGAATATGACGATGAAGGCATGGCGAGGTTCGAGCTTGGACGCCACCAGGTCGGTCTGCTCGAGGAGCTTGAAAAGGCGCATATCTACATCGATCAACTCAACGGTCGTTTGCAACAACAAGAGTCGACCATCGCAACTCTCGAGGCGCGTCTCGATGCGTTGGAGAGGGCGGGCATTCGACCGTAGGAGCGTTTCCAAATTGGGTGTTGAGCCCGGCCAGGTTTTTGTTAATGGTGGATCCGCGTCGTGTCGGGCCCACCCTTCTTTTCTAGGTGGCCCGGTGGGCCTTTTCCAAGACGGTTCAGGTATTCTCGACCACGATGAGTCAGCGATGTGGGTTTTTCGGTCCGTCGCAAACGGCGATTGCGGCTGCAGCAGTTCTCGTCACGGTGGGTCTCGGGTGCCAGGTTGATCGTGATCGTCGCGAAAGACCGAAAGAGTCTGGCCCTAATCCTGTTTCAGTCCTGCTGGTGACCGTTGATACGTTGCGCGCCGACCACCTCTCGACCTACGGTTATGGACTGCCGACGAGCCCCGCTATCGAACGTCTTGCGAGACGACGGGGTGCTGTTCAGCGAACGCATTTTCCGGGTCGGCGTGCACTGCGCCGTCGACCGCCTCGATCATGGTCGGCGCGTACCCGAGCTTCCACACGGTCGGGGTCCTCAACGGCCTCTTCGAGCTCGACGATTCGAGCATCACGCTGGCGGAGGTCATGTCGGCGAACGGGTATCGAACCGGCGCCATCATCGGCAATCCGATTCTCAGGGCTGCGGTCGGGTTCGATCAGGGCTTCGAGACTTACGACGACGACCTCGAGGGGCGCGAGCTCAACCGAACCGGGGTTCGTGAACGAGCGGCCGACCGGGTGGTTGACCTGGCTCAAACGTGGTTCGACGGCGCCGACGGGCGGCCAGGCTTTCTGTGGCTCCATTTCCAGGACCCGCACGGGCCCTACACGTCGCCCGAAGGCTGGCGGCCCTTCGCCGATATCGCGTCCGACCGGACCGGCGCGAGCCTTCCCGTCGGGCTCGATCAATCGGGCTATGGTGCAATCCCGAAGTATCAGGTCCTCGGTGATGAGCGGAGGATCGCCGAGTACGTGCGCCGATATGATTCCGAGATTGCGTTCTTCGACCACCAGCTTGGGCGTCTCCTATCCTCTCTTTCACGGCGGGATCTGCTGGAGTCGACTTTGATTGTTCTCACCGCCGACCACGGCGAGGCTTTTGGAGAGGACGGCTTCTATTTCGGCCACAGCCAGTCGGTGGGCCTCGATCAGGTCTCGGTGCCACTGGTGATGGCCGGCCCGGGGGTGCCGCGGGAGCTCACCGTGGAGACCCCGGTTTCAAACGTCACCCTCATGGCGTCGATCCTGGATCTCGTCGGCATCGAAGCACCACCTGAAATCGTTGGCCCCACGCTGGCCGGGGTGTTTGCCGAACCGGGGCACGACATGGCGCCGGTATTTTTCGAAACCCCGAACCAGTCGGGAGTGGTCCACGGCAACGCCTACCTCCGCCACGATCGTCGCCCTGCGGATGACGAGTCGTTTTGGACTGCGGGCAACCCGAACACGGGCGGTTTCTGGCGTCCTCTCGGTCGCGAACTGGTGGTGCCTCTCGACCCCGGCATCGACGACGCACAGTTGGCGACGGTCGGCCACCTCGAGGAAATGCTGGACCGATTCGACGATGACGCCGCCCGCTCGCGGGCCGAACTCGAAGACCGGCGCGTGCCCGTGTCACTGCCGGATCGCATCTTGGAAAGGCTCAGGGCTCTCGGATACGTGCAGTGATTCGTTGCCAGTTTGGGGAGTCAACACGAGGCAGACAGGTTGTTCCGGGAATTTCTGACTATACACACTACCGGGAGCGTTTGATCAACGTATTCAAATACCGCTCGAGGTATTTGATCAGGTAGATAAAGCGCCCGAAGCGTTTGGTGCGGGTCTGGCCGTGGTAGTAGCGGTAGTAGATCTGCTGCATGATCACGACGAGCCTGAAAATGCCGAAGATACGGTAGAAGTCGAAGGCCGCAATCTCGAGGCCTCTTCGGGCCGCATAGTAGGCAACCACTTCGTCGCGCGTCATCATGCCCGCGAGCGTGGTCGGCTGGACTCGCATGATGCGCAACAGCCACGGGTCGCCCCTCTGCATCCAGTAGGCGAGGCTGGCGCCGAGATCCATCAGGGGGTCGCCGAGGGTCGCCATCTCCCAGTCGAGGACGCCGATGACTTCGAGCGGATTGTCGGGATCGAGGACCACGTTGTCGAAGCGGAAATCGCCGTGGATGACGCAGGCACCGCTTTCGGTGGGCATCTTCTCCGCGAGCCACTCCATCACCCGTTCGTAGGAGGGAGCGTTGGGCGTGTGTGCGGCTCGGAACCGCTTGCTCCAGCCTTCGACCTGGCGGCGGACATATCCGTCGGGCTTGCCGAAATCATCCAGCCCGGCGGCATGGAAGTCGATCTCGTGAAGCTCGACGAGTTTGTCGATGACGTTGCGGCACAGGCGACCGATCTCCTCACGGGACAACTTCAGGTCCCGCGGAAGGTCCTTGCGCAGGATGATGCCCTCGATGCGCTCCATAACGTAGAAGTCGCTCCCCAGGATGTCGAGGTCCTCGCAGTAACCGATGACCTTCGGGACGAATGGGTAGGCTTCGGCGAGGGCCGTCAACATCCGCACCTCGCGCGACATGTCGTGGGCGGTCTTGGCCTTGCGGCCGTGCGGCGGCCGGCGCAAAACCAGGCTTCGGTCACCGACGGCCACCAGGTAGGTGAGGTTCGAGGCGCCCGAGCGGAACTGCGCCACCTCGACCGGGCCCACGAGATCGCTGTCCAGCGACTTCAGATATCGTCCGATGGCTGTGCCGTCGAGTTCCTCGCCGGGACGGACGCTGCGAGGTGTGTCGATCACGGCGCTTGGTACTCGCCGAGGATGCGTTTGGCGAGCGAGAGCTTCTGCACCTCGTCGGCGCCGTCGTAGATACGCGCTGCTCGTTCGTGGCGGAAGAAGAACGCCAACATCGTGTCGTCGGTCATCCCGAGACCGCCGTGAACCTGGAGGGCGCGGTCGACCACTTTCTGCATCGTTCCTGCGACCACGAACTTGATCATCGAGATGTCCTGGCGCGCCGCTTTCCAGCCCAACTGATCGATTTTCCAGGCCGTCTGCAGGGTGAGCATTCTCGCCGCCTGGATTTCGGCGTGGCTCTCGGCCACCCAGGCGCGGACGATGTCCTTGTCGGCGAGAGTCCGGTCGGGAGAGATGCGCCGCTCGACGGCCCGCGCGCACATGAGGTCGAAGGCTCGGTTGCAGACGCCGATCCAGCGCATGCAATGGTGGATGCGTCCGGGGCCGAGGCGCTCCTGGGCTATCCGGAATCCGTGGCCCTCGGGGCCCAACAGGTTCGACCGAGGAACTCGGCAGGAGTGGTACAGGATTTCGGCGTGGCTGAAGTAATCATCTCCGGTGTGGCCCATGACGTTGATGTTTCGGACGAGGTCAAAACCTGGTGTGTCGGTGGGGACGATGATCATGGAGGCGCGTTGGTGGGGGATGGCCTCTGGGTCGGTGACGGCCATGACGATCGCAAAGGCGGCCCCGTCGGCGGCCGTTGTGTACCACTTCTGGCCGTTGATGACGTAGTCATCGCCGTCGGCGACCGCGGTGGTCTCCATCATCACCGGGTTGGAGCCGGGCATCTCGACCTCGGTCATGGAAAAACAACTGCGGATCGTGCCCTCGACCAGCGGCCCGAGCCAGCGCTCCTTCTGTTCGGGCGTGCCGTAGAGGTGAAGGATCTCCACGTTGCCGGCGTCGGGGGCGTGGCAGCCGAAAACGAAGTGGCCGAGAGGCGACCGGCCGAGGGCCTCCGACACCAGCCCGAGGTCGACCAGGTCGAGCCCCATCCCTCCCAGTTCCCGTGGGTGGCCCGGCGCCCAGAGCCCCATCTGCTTGATCATGGCGCGCTTTTTCTCGAGGTCGACCAAGAGCTCGCGAAACGGCCTCGTGAGGAAGGCGGTCTCCATCGGGATGATTTCGTTGTCAACAAAGTCGCGAATCAGGCCGAGGGCCGCATCCATTCGTTCTGAGAGGCTGAAGTCCATGGTCTCTCCTCGTGTTCCGGCTCATCATACGACACGAGCCGATCTCCGCGTAGAATGGCGCCATGAAAGAGAAGACGATCGGCGTTCTCGGCGGCATGGGCCCGGAGTCCACGGCACAGCTGCTGGTCTGGATCACCCGCTGCACCCCCGCGGCGAGGGAGCAGGACCACCTGCGGGTGATCATCGACTCGAACCCGAAGATCCCAAACCGGACGGACGCCCTGCTTTCGGGCAATCTGCATCCGGTGATCGACGCCCTGGCGGAGACAGCGGGCGCCCTCGAACGGGCAGGCGCAGAAGTCATCGGCATTCCGTGCAACTCCGCCCACGCCTTCCTGACCGATGTCCGCAGGGCGGTCATGGTCCCGATCGTCGATATGGTCGACGAAACGGCGCGGCGTGCGGGTGAGCTCTTCGAGCCCGATTCGGCCGTCGGTCTGTTGGCGACCGACGGGACCCTGCGGTCGCGGCTCTACCACGAGGCCCTTGAACGCCGTGGCCTGATGGGTGTCGGGCCACCGACCCCAGGGGTGCAGAACGCTGTGATGGATGCCCTCGACGCGGTGAAGCTGCACGGGGTCTCCGAAGACGCCTACCTGGCGTTGGCGATCGGCGTTCGCGATCTCGCCGGCCAGGGCGTGACGGCGCTGATCGCAGGCTGTACCGAGGTGTCGTTGGTGCTCAGCCGCCACCAACCGGAGCTGCCGTGGCTCGATCCGCTGCAGATTCTGGCCGAGGCCCTGGTTCGGGAGGCGATGGGAGATGCCTAGGGACGCCGTTGTGATGAGACTGTTCGTGATTGGGTTGATGGTGGTATTCGCCTCTGGATGCGCGGCAGACGGAGATCTGCAGCCGCAGACTGAACAACGGGTTGTTGCGGTCAATGGAAGTGAGGCACCAGTGGAACAGGCGGAGCATGACAAGCGGATTGACTATATCGAGCTGCCGACCACCGACATTTCGGCGGCCAAGGCCTTTTACACCGGTGTCTTCGGCTGGAAGACCCAGGATTGGGGGCCGGACTATACGAGCTTCGAGGACGGGCGCCTCGCCGGGGGTTTTCGCAAAGAAGCCGAGGTCACGCCGGGCGGGCCGCTGGTGGTCCTCTATGCCGTCGACCTCGAGGCCGTCGCGGCCGCGGTGCCCAGCCACGGGGGAGCGATCGTCAAACAGATTTTCAGCTTTCCCGGGGGACGCCGTTTTCATTTCACCGACCCCAGTGGCAACGAACTGGCGGTGTGGTCGGACAGGTAAAACGAAGTGCCGTCGACATTCGTAGAATCGTTTGGAGGTCGTGATGGCTCACAGTGAGACGAAGTCCCTGGTGCGCAGGGCGATTTTTCTGGCGGTTCTCCTGGCGATTCTCGTGCTCGCGCTGCCGGCCTGTGTTTCAGTACAGAAGACCGGTGAGAATGCACCCGCTCTCGAGGCGCAATTCGCGATGGTCCAATTCAACTCGGTCAAGGACCCCGCCGAGGTCCATGTGGACGGCCAGTTCAGAGGCACCACACCGGTCTCGCTCCAACTGGCCGCCGGCACCCACACCATCGAGTTCAAGCTTGGGGGATATCACCCGTGGGTGCGAGAACTCGAGGTGGTGGCCGGCGACGACACCCGCGTCACAGCCGTATTACAGCCGAAGTGACGTCTGCGGGCAGGGTTGCGCCGAGCGCCTCTCGACCGTGCGGCGCCTCGAAGTCGATCTCGGGACCCGCGGGTACGACGCCGGTCGGGTTGATGGTGGGGTGGCTGCGATAGTAGTGGGTCTTGATGTGGTCCATGTCCACCGTGTCCGCTACCCCGGAGACCTGATAGAGCTCGCGCGTGAAGGCCCACAGGTTGGGATAGTCCACGATGCGCCGCACGTTGCACTTGAAGTGGCCGACGTAGACCGGGTCGAAGCGGATGAGGGTGGTGAAGAGCCGCCAGTCGGCCTCGGTCAGGGTGTCGCCCGTCAGGTAGCGGAAGGACGAGAGGATCAGTTCGATCTGGTCGAGGGACGCGAAGAGCGACCGCACCGCCTCGACGTACGCCTTCTGGGTCGTGGCGAAGCCCGCCTTGTAGACCCCGTTGTTGATGGCGTCGTAGACGAAAGCATTCATCTCGTCGATGTCGTCCTGAATGTCGGGCGGACAGAAGTTGGGTCCCGCGCCACCGACGTCATCGAACTCGTGATCGAACATCCTGATGATCTCAGACGACTCGTTGTTGACGATGGTGGCGGTCTCCTTATCCCACAGGATCGGTACTGTTACCCGGCCCGAGTAGTCGGATCGGGCTGCAGTGTAGACCTCGTAGAGATAGCGGGCAGCGCTGACGGCATCGGGGATGACGCCCGGCGCCTCGTCGAACGTCCAACCGTTTTCGAGCATCACAGGGTTGACGACCGACAATGAAATGTGGTCTTCGAGCCCTTTGAGCTTGCGGTAGATCAGGGTGCGGTGGGCCCACGGGCAGGCCAGACTGACGTAGAGGTGGTAGCGGCCCGATTCGGCCTTGAATCCTGAGGATCCGTCTGCGGTCACCCGGTCCCTGAACTGGGCCTCTTTGCGCACGAAGCGCCCGCCCGTGCTCTTGGTGTCGTACCACTCATCGCGCCATTTCCCATCAACGAGTAGACCCATCTTTACTCCCCTGCCGTGTCGGCACGGGGGATAACACATTCGGGTGCGGAGTTGTTTCAGGTCGATGAGTATTGAGGCGTTCCACTGCGGGAGGCTCGTTTCCGAATGCGCTCCCCGAGAGGAGCCACTTATGACATTGTTGGCCCGAATCGCCTGGGCGACGTGAAGGTCGGTGCATCCAACAATGTCAAAAATGGCACCTCCACCGCACGCGGCCGCGCCGGGAAACTCAAAACTGAGAACTCAAAACTGAGAACTCTCCGAGTACATCGAGTCGATGACGTCGGCGAAGCGCTCCATGGCGATGTTGCGTTTGACTTTGAGGGTCGGAGTCAACAGCCCGTTTTCGATCGAAAACTCCGGCAGCAGCCGAAAGTCCTTGATGGTTTCGAAGGACGCCAGTTCGTGGTTTTTTTCCTCGACAATCGATCGGATCAGGTCGTTGACTTTGGGGTTGGAAAGCAATTCATTGAGGTCGTCGCCCGGGATGCCCTGTTCTTCAGCAAATGCCCTGACGTTGTCAGCATCGATGGTGATCAACGCCGTCAGGTACTTCCTTCGGTCGCCGATGACGCACACCTGGGAAATGTATCTCGAGGTGGCGATGGCGCCCTCAATGGCCGACGGGGCCACGTTCTTGCCGCCGGCGGTGACGATGAGATCCTTCTTGCGGCCGGTGATCCTGAGGAAACCTTCAGAGTCGATCTCGCCGAGGTCGCCGGTGTGCTGCCAACCCTCGGGGGTCAGAGTCTCGGCGGTCTCTTCGGGCATCTTGTAGTACTCGCGCATGATGTTGCGGCCGCGGTAGAGGACTTCGCCGTCGTCAGCAGTCTTTTGCTCGATGCCGGGTCCGGTTGGGCCCACCCAACCGAAACGATAGTTGTCGAATCGGTTGAGATTGGTGAACGAGGTGTTTTCGGTCATCCCGATGCCCTCGACGATGAGCACTCCAGCAGCGTGGAAGAACCTGCCAATATCGGGGTTGAGGGGCGCCGCACCGGAAATGCACCAGCGAACCCGGCCGCCGAGCGCGTCCTGGACCTTGGAAAAGACCAGCTTGGTGGCGAGAGCGTATTTTAAACGGAGGAGGGTTGGTATGGGTTGCTTTGCGACCTTGAGATCGCTCACCTGAAGACCGACCGTGACCGCCCAGTTGAAGATCTTCAGCGCCATACCGCCCTTGGCCTGGGCGCCTGAGATGATCTTGGTGTGGACTTTTTCATACACCCTGGGAACGCTCGGGAACCAGTGCGGGCGGGCGATCTTGAAGTCTTCCGAGATCGTGTCGATCCCGCGGGCGAAGCTTGTGGTGGTGCCGGCGACCATCGCGGTATAGACGCAGGTGCGGGCGAAGACGTGGGCCAGCGGCAGGAACAAAAGGGTCTCGTCGCCGTCCCGCCACACCACCGAGTCGCGCACCGACTGCGCCGTAAAGGTGATGTTGTCGTGGGTGAGGACGGCGCCTTTCGGGATGCCGGTGGTGCCCGAGGTGTAGACGATCGTGGCCACGTCATCCGCCTCTACATCGCTCTGTCGCGCTTCGACCGCCGCATCGGACACATCGTTGCCAAGCTCGAGAAAGTCGTCAAAACTGATGACCCAGTCGTCAGCCGGCGGTGTCCCTTTGAAAAGAACGACCTTTCGAACGGCCGGGATCTGATCGCGGATCTCCGTGAGCTTCTCGACCTGGCCCGCGTCTTCCGCAAAAATCAGCACCGCGTCGGAGTGGTTGACGATGTGCTGGACGTCTTTGGAGAGGAGCGAGTGGTAGATCCCAACCGCACACGAACCGATACTGGCGGCGGCCACATCCGTCAAGATCCATTGGTAATTCGAGTAACTGACGATGTCGACCTTGTCGCCCTTTTCGACGCCGAGCGCGATGAGGCTTTTCGCAGCTCGCCGGACCGCGCCACGAAAATCTTTCCACGTGATCGTTTCCGTCCGGCCGTCGTCAAGAATCGTCCGGTAGGCCGGACGGTCGCCGCAACGGTTCACCGTTTCGTCGAGCATTGCGGCCACATTCCGGTAGTCCGTAAATCCCACTGCAGCCTCCTCCGCGAACGGTTCGCTTGGCCCGAGGGCCGCCCGCCTCCCAATGTGATTTCGCGCTAGACAGCGGTGACGAGTGTAACAAAGAGCCGCGGCCGATCGACGGGCTATACTCCCCTGACTGGATTTTACAGATTTGCGGATCGTGGTGGAGGGATTGTCAATGGGTTGGGACCAGATAGCAGCGACGTTGAGTGAAGACCCGAGAATGCGGCAGGCGGCGATCCTCGGAGTGGCCATCGTAGTCGCAGTGCTGGTGAGGCTCTTCTTTTCGAAAGTGGTGCGACTCCTCACAGCCAAAACCTCGACCGACGTCGACGACCGCATCGCCCACGAGCTTCGCAACCCGGCCTTCTTCTCAGTCATCCTGGTCGGTCTGATGCTGGCACACCTGGAATTCGAGGCGCCGGCCGTGATCGACAAGGTGGTGACCGGCGTGATCCTGACCGTCATCGGCGGGATGTGGGCGGTGGCCTTGATGCGGGTCGGCCGAGTTGCCCTCGAGATCGTCAGTTCCCAGGTGGACAAGATCACCTGGATCGAGCCCCGCACCCTGCCGCTTTTCGACATGATTCTCAAGGTCGCGGTGGCGGGTGGCTTCCTCTACGTCCTGTGCATCGCCTGGGACATTCCTCTCACCTCCTGGCTCGCGTCGGCGGGCGTCATCGGCATCGCAGTAGGGTTTGCAGCGAAGGACACCCTTTCCAACTTGTTTTCGGGCATTTTCATCGTCGCCGACTCGCCGTACAAGGTCGGTGATTTTGTCGTCCTCGACAACACGACCCGGGGACAGGTACTCGAGATCGGTATGCGGTCGACTCGACTTCTGACCCGCGACGATATCGAAGTCACCGTTCCCAATTCGGTGATCGCAAACTCGCAGATCGTCAACCAGACCGGCGGACCGAGCGACAAGATGCGGGTGCGGGTCAAGGTCGAGGCGGCCTATGGGTCCGATGCCGGGCAGGTCGAGAAGGTCCTTCTCGGGTGCATCGAGGGGGTGGGACAGATTTGCGGCGAACCGGCGCCGAGGGTTCGCTTCCGCTCCTTCGGCGCATCGGGTCTCGAATTCGAGCTCCTGGCTTGGATCGAAGAGCCGATTTACCGTGGGCGCGTGTTGCACGCCCTGAACACGAACGTCTACAACGCGTTCAACGCGGCCGGCATCGAGATCCCGTACGCGAAGCAGGACGTGTACGTCAAAGAGTTGCCACGAAGACGGGAATTGAAATGAGATCGATCAGATTTTCGATGACCGCAGTTGCCGGTGCAGTGGTGCTGACAGCTGGGTGCGGTTACGTCGCGACCACCGGGTCGGATGTCGAGAGAATCCAAATGCTCGCGCCTTCTGAACAGATGGAAGTTCGAGAAGGCTGGCTCGAGCAGCGCCACGCCACCCTCCTCGACATGATGCGCCGGCACGATGTCGGGATGTGGATCATCGTCAACGAGGAGTTTCACAACGATCCCCTGACCGAGTTTGTGGCACCGCCCGAGGTCTATGTCGGCGGCCGCGATCTGTTCGTTTTCGTGGATGGTGGTGATGCCGGGCTGCAGCGGGTGGCCATCACCGGCTTTGCCAGCGAGAGGGTGCGGAAATTCTTCGACAGCCCGGAGGAACCGCGCCCTGCACGAGATGTCTTGCCCGAGCTTCTCGATGCCTACGACCCGCAGACAATCGCCCTCTCAATCGACGGCCGTCGCGGCGTGACGCGCAGTCTGACGAAGGACTCGTTCGAGTGGTTGTCCGAGATCATGGGAGAGCAGGCGACTGAAAGGTTCGTCAGCGCTGCGCCGCTGATCGAGGAGTATCTCGACACCCGTATCGCGGACGAGTTCGACCACTACCTCCAGGCCGTGAAACTGACCGAGGATCTGGGGCAGCGCGCTTTTTCAAACGAAGTGATTGTGCCGGGGGTGACCACTGTCGGCGATGTTCGAAATTGGCTGATGGATCAGTACTGGCTTCACGGCGTCGAGCCGTGGTTCCCACCCGACGTCAGGGTGCAGCGGGCCGGGGTCGAAATGCCGACGTCCAGAGGCTTCCTTGCGGTCGCGCCCGACGGAATGGTGATCGATCGCGGCGATCTGCTCCACCTCGATATCGGTTTCACCTCTATGGGCCTCAATACCGATTGGCAGAAGATGGCATACGTCCTCCGCGAGGGCGAAAGCGAACCGCCGGCTGGGCTCGAGGTGGGACTGGACGATGCAGCGTCGCTGTGGCGCTTCATGAGCGCAGCCTCGCTTCCCGGCAAATCGGCGGGTGAGGTCTACACCGAGACCATGGCTGAGATGGAGGCCCTCGGTATCGAGGCCATGATCTACAGCCACCCTCTCGGCAACCAGGGCCACGGACTCGGGGCGTCTATCGACTTTCGATCTGCGAACAGAGAGAACGCAGAGGAGCGGCAGGCCAAGACGCTGCGCGACGGCTCCTACATCGCTATCGAGTTCAACGTCGCGGCGGAGATCCCAGAGTGGGACGGTCACAAGGTCTGGATCATGCAGGAAGACCCCGCGTACCTGACGCCCGCAGGCTGGAAGCTCTTCGTGCCGCGGCAGGAGTCGCTCTACATCGTCAACTGACCTCGGTGCCGCTCGTTTGTCGCCGGCATGTGCGGGCGGGACGCCCGCACCACAAAAGATCGGGGCGTGTTTTGTGGAGCAGGCTTCCCGCCTGCGCGTTCTCACCTCGGGTAGCTCGTGATTTCTTCGTAGCCTTCCTCGGTGACGATATAGCTGTCCTCGATGCGGACTCCGAGGTCCCAGTAGGCGGAGTCGATGTCCGAACCACTCGAAATGTAGATCCCCGGTTCGATGGTGATGACCATTCCGGGCTCGAGGGTGGCTGCGTGCGGGTCGTGGACGTCGAGCCCGACGTGGTGGCCGAGACCGTGGAGAAAGTACGGTCCGTAGCCCGCATCTTCGATGACCTTGCGCGCGGTGCGATCGAGATCCCGCATCGTGACGCCTTGCCGGAGTTCGGCCCGCGCCGCGTCGCCGGCTGCGTTGACGACATCCACGAGTTCCTGCTGCTGAACGGTCATCTTCCCGGCCACCGGAAACGTCCGAGTCATGTCGCTGGCGTAGCCGTCGATGCTGCAGCCGATGTCGATCACAACCAGTCCATCCTTCATCTCAGCATCGTTCTTTGCGTAGTGGGGCAGAGTCGCGTTCGCTCCCGATCCGACGATGGCGTCGAACGCGATCCCGGTGGCGCCGTTGCGGCTGAAGCTTTCGATGATGGCGGCCTCGATCTCGCCTTCGTTGACGCCCGGTCGGATTCTGGGTGCGATGTCGACGAAAGCCTGCGAAGTGGCGGCGGCGGCCAGACGCATCGTCTCGAGCTCATCGTCGCTTTTGACGGCGCGCATTTGGTGGATGGCTTGCGACGCGCTCCGGCCGACGAATGGCAGAGTGAGGCGGCTCAGCAAGCCGGGTTGCGGGGCGGCAATGGCGATCGAGGTCGCCCGGCCCGAAAGGTAGAGATTGTCTCCCCGCGAGAACACCAGCGCCGGGCGGGCCAGAAGACCGCCGTCGACCAGTGCAGCAACGCGTTTTGCGTGGGTCCCCGGCGCGGGGCCGTACTGGGGCGCCATGAGGATGACGACGACCACGAGCGCCGCGAGGACAGCGGTGGTGTTGCGGGCGGTCAAGGTGAACTTCCTGGGAGTGCGGCGCTCCCGAGCCGGCCACGACGGAATATCTTCGAATGGAGACTGCCGCACCCGGTCCAACACCACGAGTTGCCACACCAACGAAACAGCCGGAAGCCCGAGATACAGCCATAGCTTGGGATCCAACGGGAGGGCTGCCAGCACCAAAACGGCGCCGAGAGATGCCGCCAACAGCGCGGCGCCTCCCCGGGGCCACAATGCTCCCAACGCTGTTCCAGCCACCGCCAGTCCGATTGCCAGCGGCACGCTGCGTTCAAAGGACCCTGAAAAATAGAGAGAGACGGCATATGCCGCCGGCAGGGGCCAGAGACAGGCGATGGCTGTGGCCAACCGCTGTACCCACGCGACCATCGCGCTTGCGACGACGATGCTGCCAAAGGCTACGGCGAGCGACAGTGCATAGCTCCGCCCACCTGTCGAAAGGAGGCCGATGGCCAGCCCCATGGCCAGATAGAAGGTCATCATCACGGCGACCGGTCTGCGTACGCCGGTGACGAGAAGAACGGTCCCCCAGGCGACGGCGGCGATACTGAGCACGAGAGTCAGCGGGGTCGTTTCGGCGACGATGCCGACGGGCAGCGAGTCGACCGCCCACGACTCGTGGGGCACCAGGGCGGAGGCAGCTCCACCGATAATTCCTATGGACATCTGACGCCTCAAGCTCGTGGCTTTGCCCATCCTCGGCCTCCCCGGTGATCATTGTAGCGACTCGCAACGTGTATTCTTGGACCGATCCAGAGGAGGTAGTGATGGCACAGTCGAATGGCGGATTCGATCGGCGGCGTTTTACGGCCTTTTTCGCGGCTTTCGGGCTTGCAGGAACCGCACTGCCGCGGATTCTGTGGGCGACAGTCGAAGAACAGGGGGCCGTGAATCTGGAAGCTCTCCGTTCGGCGGAGCAGCTCTCCGGGCTCGAGTTCACCGATGCCGAGCGCGAGCTCATGCTGAAAGGGCTCGAGGACCTGCGGGAGGACTATGCTGCGCTGCGGACCGTCCCGATCGACAATTCAGTGGCGCCGGCCCTGCAATTCCAGCCGTTATTGCCGGGGATGACGTTTCCGGATTGGCCGTTGGTTCCCAGGACCGGTCGGCCCCGGCTGACGCGACGACCCGAGAGTGAGGCGGAACTCGCCCTGTTGCCGGTGACCGAGCTCAGCAACCTCCTGCGGACGCGGGCCGTCACTTCTGAAGAACTGACGCTCGTGTACTTGGATCGCCTGAAGAAATTCGACACGCAATTGCACTGCGTGATCACTCTCACCGAAGAACGCGCCCTCGAACAGGCGCGCCGCGCCGACCGCGAGCTTGCCCAGGGCATCTGGAGGGGACCGCTGCACGGCATACCGTGGGGCGCAAAGGACCTCCTCGCGGTGAGCGGCTATCCCACCACCTGGGGCGCCAAGCCCTTTGAAAACCAGGTGTTCGACGAGGACGCGACCGTCGTCACCAAGCTCGACGAGGCGGGCGCGGTTCTCGTCGCAAAGCTCACCCTCGGGGCGCTCGCATGGGGCGATGTCTGGTACGGCGAGACGACCCGCAACCCCTGGAACACCGAGCAGGGATCGAGCGGATCGTCGGCGGGCCCTGGATCGGCGACCGCCGCCGGTCTGGTGGGTTTCTCGATTGGTTCGGAGACCTGGGGCTCGATCGTCTCGCCTTCGACGAGGTGCGGAGTGACCGGTCTTCGGCCGACCTTTGGCAGGGTCAGCCGCCACGGCGCCATGGCGTTGTCGTGGAGCATGGACAAGCTCGGCCCGATGTGCCGCAGCGTCGAGGACTGCGCGCTGGTGTTCGGTGCGATCCAGGGTGCCGATGGCCTCGATCTGTCGGCGGTCGAGCGTCCGTTTGTGTGGGATGCGGACTTCGACGTCAAACAGCTGCGGGTCGGCTACCTCGCCTCTGCCTTCGAGCGCGAACTCGAGTTTGACGACGATGACAGTGAAGAGAATCGGGCGAGGGCGCGCGAGTGGAAGACTGCCGATCTCCAGACCCTCGAGGCCCTGCGGTCGATGGGAATCGAGCTCCTCCCGATCGAGCTCCCCGATCTGCCGGTCAATGCGCTGTCGTTCATCCTCTCCGCCGAAGCGGGCGCAGCGTTTGACGATCTGACCCGATCCGGCCGGGACGATCTCCTGGTGCGACAGATCTCGGATGCGTGGCCAAACGTCTTTCGCCAAGCGCGCACCATTCCTGCGGTCGAGTACATCCAGGCAAACCGGGTGCGGACCCTCGTCATGCGGGAGATGGAACGCATTCTCGAAGGCTTGGACTGCTGGATGGCACCCTCCTTCGGCGGCGACAACCTGTTGCTCACTAACCTCACCGGCCACCCGGCGGTGGTCCTGCCCAACGGTTTCGCCTCCGACGGCACGCCGACCAGCGTGACCTTCAACGGGCGGCTCTTTGGTGAGTCGGAGCTACTCGCCCTGGCACGGGCCTACCAGGAGGCCACGGGCTTCCACAGCCAGCACCCTGAGGCATTTCGCTGAAGCGATCGAAGGTTTGAACGAAGTGTGACGTGTATCACATTGGGATGCTGTTCCAATCAGGCACGTCGACTGAGCCTCAGATCCCGGGTTGGGAACCCTGAAACCCGGCATGGGTCTTGCTCTTAACCATGGCGTCCCTGCGCAGACGAACTCGGAAATGCCGGCGCGGGAGCGAGGAGACGCCAGTGGCCGCAGTGAAATTCACCATCGTCGGAAACCCCAACGACCTCAAGGTCAGCCAGTGCACCTTCTGCGCCCACCGCAGCCCGGACGGTACCCGTTGCAAAGCATTTCCGGCCGGTATCCCGATCGAATTGATGCACAACGAACACGACCACCGTCTCGAATTCCCCGGCGACAACGGTGTCCGATACCAGCCCATCATCCTCGGTAACGCCGTCAAAAAACCGGCCGCGGTCCAGCCCTCAGAGCCCTCAGAGGATTTCGAGCTCGATATGGCTGCGATCCAGTAGGCGGCCGAGAACCGACAAAAAGAGACCAACCGTCAGCCCTGTTAGGGTAGAGGGGTGGACGAAATCGCACGCCTGGCCCTGGCCCTCCTCGGTGGTACAGCGTGTGCGGGGCTCGTTGTTTTCGGGGTGATTTCCCTTCGCGAAAAGGAACGTCGCGCCGGCAGGGTCTCATTTTGGATCGCGGCGGCCATCGGGTCGCTCTGTTGTGCGGTCGTTCTGCTTCCTCCCCCGGTTCCCCTGGTCGTGCTCGTTGCCTCCGCCGCAGGGCTGATCGTCGCGGTCGTTGCCCTGGTGGTGCCGTTCGGTCCAACGCGAACTTCTGGCGGCCGGCCGACGCAGAGGGTCGATGAACGCGACATCATGTTCGCGCGTGGGCGGCTGCGACCCGGGAGCCCTGAGTACGAGTCCTACTACACCCTGAGGCCGCACAACCGGAAGGGGGACGATCTCACCAGGTCGAAGCCGGGTCTGCTTTCTCCGGATGCTGAGTTTGCCGACGAGGTGGTCTTTGCCGCCGCCGAAGCCAGCTTTGACCTCACCGAAGCGGTTCGTCACGCGGTCGATGGCGAGGTCGCGCCGCGACCGTGTCGAGCGCCCACCCGAACAGTGGACGGCCATCCTCAAACAGTACGCCCAGTCGTACGGAGCAATTGACGTTGGTGCAACGAGCATCCGTCCCTACCACATCTACACCCATATCGGGCGCGGGACGGGCGTATATGGCGAACCGGTGGTGCTCGACCACAGATGGGCGCTGGTGTTCACCGTTGAAATGGACCACGGCCGAATTCGCCACGCCCCGGCCGCACCGGTGGTTGAGGAGTCGGCTCGCCAATACGTCGAGGGTGCCAAGATCGCGCTCATTCTCGCCGCGATGATCCGTCGCCTCGGCTACCCTGCACGAGCTCATATCGACGGCAACTACCGCGTGATCGCGCCGCTCGTGGCTCGCGACGCCGGGCTCGGCGAATTGGGCCGCATGGGTCTCTTGATGACGCCGCGGCTTGGACCGCGGGTGCGTCTCGGCGTCGTGACCACGGACATGCCGCTGGCCTCGGATGATGCCGGGTGACAGTCAATCTGTGCTCGATTTCTGCTCGATTTGCCGCAAATGCGCAACCAACTGCCCGGTGGGAGCGATCCCCTCCGGTGAACGGACGCCGATCGATGACGGTCTTCGCTGGGCGATCGACTCCGAGAGCTGTTTTCGCTACTGGAACATCATCGGGACCGACTGCGCGAACTGTGTCAGGGTGTGTCCATACTCCCATCCTGACTCGGCGGCCCACAACATCGTGCGCTGGGCCATCGGCCGATCGCCGGCCGCTCGCAGGGTGATGCTGTGGCTGGATGACGCTTTTTATGGGAAAAAGGTCCATTCCATTGATAAGATCAAATAGAGATGTCCCTACGGGGGGGAGGCCGACCATGAAGAGGCTGGCAATTGCTGTGTCGATCGTGTGTGCAGTGTTGGTGGCGGGGCCGAGCGTGGCGCAGCAGAAGCTCGGTGACGTCGCGGGTTCGATCAAATTGAAGAAGACCGACGGCGACTCGGTCGTGATCGATGGTTCGGATGTCGGGAGGTTTACGGGAAGCTCCTCCTCAAGCTCGACTGCTGGCGGGCTCTACGCCGTCTCTGACGGATTGCCTCGATGTGGCGCGCGAGCTGTCAACCATGGTGGCCGCTGCACCGCGCATTAAACCAGTGACCTATTCCGACGGCTGGAACAGCCAACTCGCCAGCATCGGCGAGCGTTTGGGCAGCCTTGGGCTCGAGCTTCAAAGACAACCCAACGCCGGCCCCGCTGAGGCTGCTTACCTCAAGGCCGTCGATGGGTTTGACCAGGTGAGCGGAGGCTATCGCGGCGTTGTCAACTGCCACCAACAGCAGACAGTTGGTGTCATCGACCGAAAAACGGACGATATCCGATGGCGCTGACACCATCGAAGAAGCCATGAGAGAGATCCGGTCGGTCGACCGGTCGCAGGAGGCGAGCGCGCCGCCGCCCCCATCGACCCCGTCGCAGCCGCGAGCTCCATTCGCGGGGTGTGCGCCAGATTCGGCGCAGAGGGCACGCCGGCCTTCAACGACTGCGTGGACGAGCAGGATGCCGCCAAGAATGCTCTCGTCGGGCGGACCGGACCGGCGGTCGGGCTGGATACGGCCTCATTCAACAAGATCCGCAACGGGTGCCTTTACGAGTGGCCGGACAACTACGTGAACCGGAACGCCTGCGAAACCCGCCGCGCGGCCGCCGCCGCGGGAGGTTGATTGGCGAACGAACGAGCCGGTGACCTGACGATCTTCGGGGTGGCTTCCCGGCGTGTAACCGCTGCACGCTGGTGCGCAAATGAAGGTTGAGTGCGGAAGCTCCTCCTTCCTTCCGCCGGCCCTCCGGCCCCCCCCCCGGAGGGCCTCGTTTTTTGCGTCTTCGGGAGTACGTTCCTTCCCCGTTAGCGCACAGACATAGGTCTTCGATGATTCCGCCGACCGTCTGCTGCAGGTTTTCGTCTGTGATCAGGTCCATGAGATCGCGGATTTGTGCGGCAGACGCGGCTGAGGTGGGCCACGGCCTCGTTGCGCCGCCCCTGGGCGTTCAAGCTCATCCCGAGGTAAAACTCGGCGTCCTCATGCGGCCAGCCCGTCAAAGGAAGCGCGAAACGCCGTCTCGGCACCCGCGGCATCCCCTGCAGGAGGCGAGGCGCGGCCGAGGGTCCGCAACACAGCGCCGGACTGTAACGCCGAGCCGCCCGAGACGGGGCAGGATCTGGGACTCGACCGCGGTCCCCATCTGGGCTCGCGTGATCCCGGGTCGCGAGCTTGGGCGAGCGCCATGCGCATTTCGAGCCCGCCCATCCACACGTCGACGGCAACCCGGCGCAGCTGCCAGAAGGCCCCAGCTGCGGCGAGAACCACCACGGCGATCGCCACCGGCACCCGGGCGTCGGCGCCATTGAACGTCGCGATGGTCGTGTGCGGGCGATCGTGTGGGCGATGACACAGGCCGATCGGAATCAGCCCCACCGCGAGGTGGGTGGGGTAGTGGAGCAGCAGAAAGGGCGCCGCCGCGGCGGCCGTGAGGGGCAGACGGCTCGGCTCGTCGGTGCGAGCAGTCACCACGCCCAGCAGAAGAAGAGCCATCCATGCGATGCCCGGAACGCCGAGCTCGGCAACCATCTGGAGCGGGTCGCAGTGGGCCCACTGAAAATGGGACGCCAGCTCGTCGCGCCCCCCGGTGCCGCCGTTCTGAGTGAGCCACGCGAGACGGTTCGGGATAGTACTGGTGGGTGTAGGCGGCCGCCCCGACCCCGAGTAATCGCGGTGGTCGCGGATCATCTCTCCGGCCGCGGTCCAACCGTCGCCGCGGGCAGAGAGCAGCCGGTACCAGTTGCCGGTCCTTGACCCGGTCGGCTTCGCGCTGCAGACGATCGCCGAGCCCTGCCGCGAGCGCGACCGCCACCACGATGCGCGCCGATTGCGGCGACCCTGGTCCACAAGCCTGCGGGAACGTCGCTGCACCAGCCACACGAGCATCACAGGCCCGAGGGCCACGACCCCGGTAAGGGTCTGCGTGATCAGCGTCGCCAGGCCGAAGAGGATCGCCAGGATGCGGTAGAACCAGCTTCGGCGCGAGGTCTCCCCCCAGGTCAGGAGGAAGGGCAGCAATAGGACCGAGGCCATAGCGAGGTCGGCCGGGTTGCCGGTCAGACCGGTCAGGCTCAGACGATCGCTGCTAAACTGCGGCGGCGAAGTTGAATACCGCCACACCGGCCAGCTGGAGGAGCATGACCGAGCACCGAGAGGGCAACGCCGAGGGCGGCGGCTCCAACGATGCGCCGGCGTTGATCGTCTTTGATTGTCGCCATCCACAGGATGCCTGTCACCCAGATCAGGGTCAGGAGAGCCGACTCCACCGAGCGCAGCGGGCTCGCGCTCCACAGAGCAGAAACCGCCTGGAGTGCTGGGAGCGTCATCAGGGCGACGGCAAGACTGCCGCGAGGGAGCGTCAACTGTCGTCGGCGCGCAGCGGAGATCACCGCGAGACCCACCGCCGCGCACAGGGTCGCGACCGCAACAGCCTCTTTTGGGAGTCGGAACGGACTCGCCGCGCCGGCCAGCACGACAACCTCGGTCAGGAAAAAACCGGCGGCGGTGATCAGGACCGGCCATCTGGAAACGGGAGGTGGCGGCGGTTGTTTTCGTCCCATGCCCGCATCGTAACCTACCGCTGTTCGATTCGAGGAGTTGCCCTGTGCTCTCTCCCTGTTTCTCGTTGCGATTATGAGTTCGTCTCATTTAGCGCGCCAGACTCGATAGTCCCGTGATTTGACGAAAACGTTGAAACCTGTACCCTGTCGCCTTGTTTCGGCCGCTGCCAGCCTCGAAGGTGGGGGTTCGATGCCTGATCGGCAGCCTGGGGGACCACGATGCGACGCAGTGTGATGATTGGGACGGGCAGCTATCTTCCGCCACGGAAGGTGGCGAACGCGGACTTCCTGAACAACAGGTTTTTTTCCGGCTACGACCAACCGCTCGACCCAGCCCAGAACGAGAAGACCATCGGCAAGTTTCAGGAAATCACCGAGATCGCCGAGCGCCGCTTCGCCGAGGACGATCAGGTCGCGTCGGATCTCGGGACCTTTGCCGCCGAGCGAGCGCTCGACGCCTCAGAGATTGACCCCGAGACGCTCGACTCCATCATCTTCGCCCACAACTTCGGCGACGTGTTGGCCGACAATCGCCGCTGCGATTTTTGTCCCAGCCTTGCCGCCAGGGTCAAACAGAATCTGGGGATCAAGAACCCAGAGTGCATTGCTTACGACCTCCCATTTGGCTGTCCGGGTTGGGTTCAGGGGGTTATTCAGGCTGACTACTATCTCCGATCGGGTGACGCGACGCGGGTGATGGTGATCGGCGGAGAGACTCTTTCGAGGATCTCCGATCCCCACGACCGGGACAGCCTGATTTATTCCGACGGCGCCGGCGCCACGATTTTCGAGGGGCGGGAGACCGATGACGAGATCGGCATTCTGGCCCACTCGGCGCGATCCGACACCACCGACCACGCTCGTCTGCTGTGGATGGGGGAGTCGTACGATCGGAGCAACGGCGACGAGACCCTGTACCTCAAGATGTACGGGCGCAAGCTCTACAATTACGCCCTGACCAATGTGCCGGGGGTTGTCAAGAAAAGCCTCGACCGCGCCGGGCTCGGATTGCACGATGTCAAGAAAGTCTTCCTCCACCAGGCCAATGCCAAGATGGACGAGGCGATCCTGACGAGGTTGTTCAAGCTCTACGACGTCGATGAGATTCCCGAGGGGATCATGCCGATGTCGATCTCGTGGCTCGGCAACAGTTCGGTCGCGACCGTGCCGACTTTGGTCGATCTGGTGGCGCGCGGCGAGATGAACGGCCAGCGGGTCGAGCCCGGCGACATCGTGATCCTCGCCTCGGTCGGCGCCGGGATGAACATCAACTCCGTTGTCTATCGCTGGGTTTGATCACAGATTTTGAATTGACGGCAGCCTTTCACGTTTTGCGATGAGAGTGGTCCAAAATTGACCATTCAATATTCCAAGATTCAAAACTGCCACGTCATGGTCACCCGCACGGACGGTTTCTCCATCGGGTGGAAATGAACGTCCTCAATACCATCGAGCGGTTCTCCGGCGAGCCTTGAGGCGTAGTAATAGGCAACGTCGTAGTCCTCTCGGTCGAGCAGATTGAAGCCTTCGATGGCCAGCACGAGGTTCTCCGACACGGTAAAGCCGACGAGGCCGTTGACCAGCACCGTCGGGCCCCATTCCACCGATCCGTCCTCGATCAGGGGCCCGCCTGAAAAGTAACGCAGCCGAAGACTCCCGAACCATCGCCCGAGGTCGGTGACCGACACGCCGCCGGCAACGGTTGCGACGATCGCCCCCGGGATATCGTCGCCCGCCGGGTCGGCATCGGTAAAGCGGGCGTCCGTCACGGTGGCATCGAGGTCGATCCCCACGCGGCGGTTCAACTGCCAGAAATTGGTCCACTCGAGCCCAATTCTCCGACTCGGCCGACTCGCCTCGGTGGAGCCGCCGTCACCGACAAACAAAAGCTCCGAATCGAGATCGAGCCAAAAGGCCGTCAAGGTTCCGTGGTAGCCGTTTTCGGTAAAGACTCGAACTCCGACGTCGAAACCGCTGGCACGGACCAGCGGATCGACCGCCTGCACCGGTTCTCCCGTGACCGGGTCGATGGTGATGGTGGCACCGCGGGCATCGTTGGAGTGAAAGCCGGAGCCGGCGTTCAATGATAATTCGGTCGCCTTCCACGGCCGGTAGATCAGGCTGAACTTCGGATTGAGCATCCAATCGTCGGCCGAGCCCGAGTTCGGTTCCCGATTTGCATCGACCTCGGCTCGGTAGTAGTCCGCCCTCAGCCCGAGGTTGAGGCGGAGTTCGGGTGAGAATTGGATCCAACTCGAGCCCCACACCGCGCCGCCAAGCTGGTCGATATCGTCTTGACGGGTGGTTGAGGTCCTCACCAGATCCGTGGTGCGGTACAGCCCGTTGGCGATTCTGTCCCATCGTAAATCGAGCCCGATCGAGGTGTCGGCATGGGCCGCGCCGAGGTGGCCGCTCCAGCGGTGATCGGCGCTGAGCCCCGAGATCCAGCGCTCATCCTGTTGCTCGAACTGGTCGCCGTTCACCGGATCGTCGAGAAAATAGGTGAAGTTGGAAATGAGGTCGAAATCGTAGCGGATGAGGTAGGCGGAGACGCTGGTCAAGGACGCACCGCTGCCGAAGTGGTACTCGCCGGAGAGGCTGAACCGGCCGCTCGAGCCGCGCGGGCCGGTGTCGAGGATGCCGTAGCGGTCGACCAGTCCCTCGTCGACGGCGCGCTGCGGGAGCTGATCGGATGCGAGCCATTCCCCGTCTGACCCCATTGCAATGACCGACCAACCCGTGAGGGCGTCGCCGCGGCTGTAGCCCAGGTATCCGTTGAATCGCTGGTAGTCGTCGGGTCGTTCCCACGGCCCGTCGTAGTGGTAATACTCGAGCGCGCCGGTGAGGTCCCCGCCGCCGGTTGTGACGGATCCCGCGACCAGGGCTCGTTGATAGGAAAAGTTGCCAAGGGTCAGGGTGGCGATGCCCCTGGGCACCGATCGAACAAAGTTGAAATCGACGCCTCCGGCGGACGAGAAATCGCCGATCTGTGCGAAGTAGGGGCCCTTTCGGTAATGGGCGCTCTCGACCAGCTCCGGGATGAGAAAGTTGAGGTCGGCATAGCCCTGGCCGTGGCCGTGCGACGGCATGTTGACCGGCATGCCGCCTGCCGAGACCGCAAAGTCGGTGCCGTGGTCGAGATTGAAACCGCGAAGGAAGTACTGGTTGGCCTTGCCGCCTCCCGAGTGCTGGGTGGCGATGGCGCCCGGAACGGTCTCGACCAACTCGCCGGCGCGGAGCTTGGGTCGTCGAGCAAGGTCTTCCTGTCCGGTCGTGCCCTCGTTGGAGGACCCTGCAATACCGAGCAGGTTGTCGCTTCGATGACTGACGTCGACACTATCGAAGAATTTCGGCTGGTGGGTATCCGTATCCTCGTGGGCTTGCCCCGGCTGCTCTTCGAGTGGCACTTCGGGTTGTGGTGGTGGGTCTTCTTTCTCCTGAGCAGCGGACATGGCAGCGCACAGACACGCAGTCAAAAAACACGTCGTGATCGATTTCATACAGTGAACTCCTTCAAATGAACCAGCGACCAGCCGCAACGCGGGCTGGAGTCAGAGAATTTCTGGCTGCTTGAGGGGAGGAGTTCAGACTGGCGGAGCGCGGGGATTGGCTGCTGACGGTGGTCCCTGCTTGCGAGCGACCACGATCTGAGATTGGATTTTCGTTTTGGAGACAACCCCGGGAGCCGCAACGGAGGGGGTCGTCGGCCCTGGGTCGGGCACTGCCTGCGCAATCGTCAGGACCCGTGACTCGCTCGGTTCACGGGTGTCGGACTCGTGATCGTGGTGAGCGTCCGGCGTCTCGTGCTGATGATCGCGGGCGTACTCATGGTCAGCGTGATGGTGGTCGCCGACGTGAAAATGGAGGTGGAAGAAACCGGCGCCCACTTCGCCGTGGCGGTGCCAGTCTTCGGCCGCGTGCAGACCAAAGCCGGCCGTGCACACTGCACCCGCGAACAGCAGGCAGGGGCCTGCGGTCGCCAACCAGCGGATCAGGACTTTGCAAAATCTTCGCATTTTTCGGTTCCGGGCTGATTCTACCCGATCCACCGGTGGTGGCGGCCCACCGGCGACCAGTACAATAGAAGGTTGCTAGCGGCGCGGCGCCTCGGCGATGATCTCGAGCGAGCGGGCGTTGGCGGCCATGACGGTCATGTAGTCCCCAGCTACGGGGACATTGCCGCACGGGTCGAATGGCAGGCTGGCGACGCCCAGCTCGTGGAGACCGCTGATGGTGTCATCGAGCGGCTCGCCCTCCCACAGCATCCACTGTGCCGGGAATGTTCCGAGCAATTGCTCGAGCTGATCCCACGTGGCCCCGTCCGGCGCCTCGTCGGGTTCCCAGTGGACCTCGACCGCATTGAGATCGTATCGGCGGATCAGGTATTGGTAAACGGGGTGGGAAAAGACGACCGGCGTCTCGCCGATGGTATTCGCCGCTGCGGCCATACGTTGGTCGAGTGCGCGCAGGTCGCTCTCGAGAGCCACAAAATGCTCGTTGAACTCGGCCTCGCGCTCCCTGCGGAGATGGATGAGGCCCCTGGTCACGGCCTGTGCCTGTTCGATCGCAAGCTGCGGGTCGAGCCAGGTGGTGAACGCCCACCCGGTGTGCTCGTGGGCGCCCTCGGGCCCGTGGCTATGAGTGGTCGCGCCGGCCAGCGGAATCAGCCGGTCGGCAAAGGGAGCTGACGTGTCCACCAACTTCAAATCCGGCAACGTCGCCCGTTCGACCCACCCGGCGTAGTTGGCGCCGTTGAGCAGGATCAGATCAGCCCTTTGGTAGGCCGCGATGGTGTCGGCGTCGGGGGACCAGTAGGCGGGGTCCACGTCCGGTGGCGCCGGAAAGCGGACTTCTACAAGATCGCCGCCGATCCGTTCGGCGAAGTGGGCGAGGGGGTAGTTGACCGTGTACACGATGAGCCGGCCCGGGTCGAGTCGAGGTGCAGAGACGGCTTCGTCAGACCCGTTGCCGCTGCAACCGGTAAGTGCAAAAACCAGGCTCGAAACCAGAACGACGTTTCGGCGCATTGGATACCCCCCTTGCAGTGCGCCGCACCGCAATCGTTTTCCGACTGGCGATGTGGCATTTTACTCCACCCTGACGGAGGTCGACGTTGAACAGGCCTGCCACCACCGAAGCACAGTGAACGAGCGCGGCGTTGAAGACGTGGAGCATTCGCAGGCGGCCGAGATGGCCGCACCACAATGCCTTTCGGACGGAGATGAGAAAAAGGGCGGCCAAAGGCCGCCCTTTTGATGAAAGTTTCTGAGCGGCTGTTCGCCGCCGCAAAACCTCTATATTTCTTCTGCTCCTTGGCGGCCCTCTTGGCGGCTTTCCTCGCGGCCTTCTGCTCCTTCTCCCACTCCTTCACCTTGGCCTTGGCATCCTTGAGCTCTGCCTTGGTCATGATCTTGAACGGCACCGTCATGACCTGGTCCGGAGGCTGGATGTTGAGGAAGTGCTGACCGAGCTTGATGCCGTTGGGAATGACCCAGTAGAGCCGGCCGCCGCAGAAGCTGTCCGGGTTCATGCTGAACTGGGCGTAGGTGAGACCACGGTTCGGGTTGGACATGTCGGAAAAGAAGCCGATGCGGCACGGGATGCTGGCCTGTTTCGGGAGGTAGTTCAGGGAGTCGCGAGAGATGTTCGCGCGGGCGTCGAGCGCGCGCACCGAACCCGAACCTTTGTTGAACTCCTCCTGGCTGGCCAGCATGACCTTGGCGCCGTCCGGGGTGGTCAACCAGAAATCGTCCCTCGTCAAATTTAAATTATGGCCGGGCAAGGTGGTCATCGAGACTTCGACCATCAGCCAATTTTGGCCGACCGAGGCGTTGGCGATTCGGTATCCGAGGTTGACCACCGCCTGGTCGTTGGCGACACGGCGGACGTACTCGCCGGGAAATGACAGTTGGGCCTTGCTCTCCGCGTTGGCCTCCTCGTGCGATCGCGGTGGCGCTCGGCACCAGGGTCGCGACGACGCAGACCAATCCAAGAACGATTCTAAGTTGGGATTTCTTCTGGGCTTTCATGATTTCACTCTCCTTTTGGTGTGTCCGACATCATTGCGCGGCAACGCGGAAAAGTGTTCGGGTCATTGCCGAGACGACTGGATCAGTTGGTGTGGGATCGGGAATGCGGTACGATTCCCGAGCTTCGGCACAAAAGACACTGGAGCGAAATCGACTCCCGAGGAGACATATATGAGTTCTGGACACCCGAAGGGTCTGAAACCTCTGTTCTTCACCGAGATGTGGGAACGACTGGGTTTCTACATGATGGTCGGTATTTTGTATCTCTACATTATCGACACCGAGCGCGGAGGGCTGGGCCTCTCCAACGCGACAGCGGGCGAGATCTATGGCACCTATTTGGCGTTTGTATATTTCACGCCGTTTCTCGGCGGCATGATTGCCGATAGATATCTCGGTTTCCGCAAGTCGGTGTTCATCGGTGGCCTTTTGATGGCGGTTGGGTATTTCGCCCTTGGGGTTCGCAGCATGCCGACTTTCTACGCCGGTCTCGTGCTCTTGTGTTTGGGCAACGGCCTCTTCAAGCCGAATATCTCGGCGATGGTGGGCAACCTCTACGAACCGGGTGATCCAAAACGCGACGCCGGATTCAACATTTTTTATATGGGCATCAATATCGGTGCCTCGGCGGCGGCGTTGTTGGCAGCGCCCCTGAGGAACCTGTGGAGCTTCAACCTGGCATTTACAGCCGCCGGCGTCGGTCTTCTAATTTCGGTGGTGATCCTCTTGGTTCAATGGAAGGGTCTGGCGGCGGCCGATCCACCGATCACGGAACCCGGTCCGGACGATGTCACCATGAAACAGATCATCATGACGATCTTGTTGCCGGCTGCCGTCTTTGGCGGCGTGGGCTACTTCGTAGGTGCATACCTTCCATTCGTCGTCAATACCATCGGAACGGTGACCTTTGCGTTCCTCGTGGGAATGTTGCCGATCATGGCCTATTTTGTGTTGATCGTGAAGCGTGCTGCACCGGATGAAAAGCCCGGTTTGGCGGCTCTGATTCCCGTCTACGTCGCGGGCGGTGCGTTCTTCATGGTGTTGCACCTCAGCGGTGGTCTGCTGACGGTGTTTGCAGAAAACAACACTGATCGCCAGGCTGAGTGGATTCCGAACGCGACGGACTTCTACGCCCAGAAGGCTATGCCGTCGTACTTTTCGAATGCCGGCGCCGATCTCCCGCGACCCGATCAGCGAACCATGGTCGTCGTGGATGGCGACGAGGAATCGATGTTCGGTGCGCGGATTCTGACCGAGTCTCTGGTTCAAGGGTTCGAGCAGATTCCCGGACACAATGTGTTGGTCCTCGACCCGTCGGAGTTTGCTGATGATGAGCGTTTTCTGACGAGCGGAGTGTATGCCGACAACAATGTGAACCTCGTGGTGTCCAAGGATGCTCACGGCGTGACCGCAACCAGCGTCAAGCTCGAACCGGAAAACACCAAGGCCTCGAAAGACGTGATTCTTGGGCGGTATCTCGAAGGTGAGAACGTGCCCGTCTTGCTGGTCACGCAGGACACCTTTGACGCCGTCTACGAAAACGCGGACGACGAGACCCCGACGCTGGCGCCCGGAAAATACGTGCGCCTCGTCAACGCCGAGATGATCACCGCCCTGCTCAACCCGGTCTTCGTCGTGGCGTTGACACCGGTGGTGGTGTGGTTCTTTGCCATGTTGGCCCGCCGCGGGCGTCAGGTCTCGACAGCACGAAAGATCTTTTACGGCATGGTCATCACGATGTTTTCCATCCTCGTGATGGCGCTGGGTTCCTGGGTGGGCCAGGACGGCGCGATCAAAACGGCCATGATGTGGCTGGTGGTCTACTACATCATCATCACCTTCGGCGAATTGTGTCTGTCACCGATGGGTCTTTCGCTGGTGACCAAGCTGGCACCAAAGAGGTTGGTCGGTCTGATGATGGGTGGCTGGTTCCTGGCCACGGCCATCGGCAACAAGATGTCGGGCTTTATCAGCGGGCTCGAGCCCTCGACCATGATGTTCCTTGTCCTGGCCGGGGCGATCCTCGGTGTGGCTGGCTTCATCTATGTGCTGCTGCCCAGGCTCGACGCGGCGATCAAGCAGTATGGCGCGTAGGACAGTTTTGAGTTCTTAGTTCTTAGTTTTGAGTTTGGAACAACCCCCGCCGTGAGGCGGGGGATTTTTTTGCCCTGGGGCTGATATTGGATGTTAGATATTTGATATTGGATCGGGCATCTCACCGTCGTCCTCCATCAAACATCAAAAATCCAATATCCAACATCCATCATCAGGCCGCTCCGTGGCCGCTCACCGGCCGCGGAGGCGTTCCAGGCTCCTATGGAGCTTCCATGCCTTCGTGCCCTCCATAGCCTCGATGATGCCGTTGAGGCGCTCGATCTCGGCATAGAGGCGCTGCGCGTTCTCGTCGTGCTCGGCGATGGCGTTCCGGTGCAGGTTGAGGGCCTCGGTGAGAGTCGCACGGTCGCGATCGAATCGGCGGCGCGCCGATTCGAGTTCGGCGCCGCGAAAGGCCGCCGAGTCAGCAGCTGCGATCGCTTCCGCGCGCAGGCCGTCCACGACGCGGGCGGTGATCTCGGGCCCGTGCCGATCCCGATGCTTGTCGATCACCCGGGCCTTCATGGCGAGAAAGTCAGCCCTCTCGGTGGGTCGTTCTCCGAGGATGTGATCGCCGCCGCGAAAGTGGCGGTATTCCGCAGTGACCTGTGGCAGGTGGTGGAAGGGCGTGGTCGAGGCAAGCCGGATCAGCATGTCCCAGTCTTCGAAGAACGGCAGCGAAGCGTCGAAGGCGCCCACCTCGTCGAACAGCCCGCGCTCGATCAACACGGTGTTGAACGGGATGTAGTTGTCGAAGAGGAGGAGATCGGGGTCGAAATCCCGGCTGTAGGGCAGCCGCCGGGCCACCTCGTGCCACCCGATATCGGGGTGGAGCTCGTACACCCCGACCGCGGCGTCAGTGTAGACGACCCGGGTGCCGGCGGCGTTGCTGAGGCCTGCCAGCGTTGCCAGGTGCTCGGGCTCCGCGATGTCATCGTCGTCGAGAAAGGCGATCCACTCACCGCCCGCCTTTTCCACCCCTGCGTTGGCCGCCGCCGCGCGGCCGGCATTCTGTGGCAGGTTGACCGCGACCACCGGGAAGGGAAAGCCATCGGGGGCTGACGGGGGCTTGCCGCCGTCGTTGACCAGCACGATTTCGACCCGACGGTAGGCGCCCGCCGCCAGGCTCGCCAGCGCTTCCGAGAGCAGGTCCGGACGGTCCTTGGTGCGCACGATGACGCTGATCAAAGGTCCGTCATCGACGTCGTGCAGTTCCGGCACGCCACCGAGGCGTCGAATCATCGCAGCGCGGCTTGTGGTGACGAAGTCCTGGACCGTCAGACGCCGATAGCCTTCGGCGGCCGCGACGTCAGGAGACAGCGACGCGGTTCGCAACGAACGCAGTCCGAGTGTCATTTCCCGGTAGTTGTGGAGCTCCAGCTGGCTGGCGTGGGCCTCGATCGCCTGCCGCACCAGGTCCACCTGGTTGGTGACATCCACCAAGACATTCGGAAATGCGGGGTGGTTGGCCTCGTACAGGAGGATCTGGAGACCTTCGACGGCAGCGTCGAGGTCGGTGCCGCCCCGCACCGTCGACAGTGCGGCGTGGGTGGCGGCAAATGCCGCTCGGTGGTCGGCGCTGATTTCCAGCGGTGAGATGGCGAGCAGGAGATCGGGTGAACGTGTCTCCAGCGCGCGTCGGATGGCTTCTGCAGCTTCGCCGACGTGGGTGGCCAGGGACCCGTCCGGCAGATCCAGGAATTCAATGTCCGAGACTCCGAGGATCTGCAACCCGCGGGTCGCCTCGAGATGGCGCCGTTCGGCATATGCGTCGCGATCGGCGATCTCCTCGACCCCGCCCGAACCGTCGGTGAGAAAGAGGACCGCCACATCCGCGCCGTCAGCAGTGAGCTGTGCGACCAGACCCCCGCACCCGAGCACCTCGTCGTCGAAATGTGGTGCGACGACCAGCGCCGTTTCAGCGGACACCTGTGTGGTGACGCCCGGTGGTGCGAGATCCATCCGCAATATCTCTCTCCCTGAAAGGATAGTATCACCGTGCTGGTACCATAACGGCGGTGCAAACACTCGACGCTTTCGACCTGAACACGCTGGACCTCACCCGGTGAGCCGCGCGTTTCTCATCTGTCCGGAGCCCATCCGGGCCATCACGGCGGGCGTCGGAACCCGCTTCAAGACCCTCTCCAGGATCCTTGCCGAAGCGGGACACGACGTCACGCTTGCGATCCCCAACGATCCTGCAGAGGCGGAATCATTCCACGACCGGCTCCAGGTCGTTCAGGCCGTGCCCGAAGAACTCGGCCGGCAGGCGGGCGGCCACGATTGGGTGCTTCTGCACGCCCATCTCGGCAACCACTACCTGTCCCAGCGCGACGACCTCCCGGTTGTGGTCGATCTCTACGACCCGTTTCTGGTGGAGAACATGCACTACCACCGGGATCTCGGTCTGGATCCGTACCGCACCGATCACGCCACCTGGCGCCTGCAGATGGCGCGGGGAGATTTCTTTCTGTGCTCGTCCGAGGAGCAGCGGCTCTACTACCTCGGGTGGCTGACCGCACTCGGGCGGGTGAACCCGATGGCGCTCGACACCGACCGGACCCTGGCCGGTCTGATCGTCGAGCTGCCGTTTGGGACGCCGGACTCGGCGCCGGCGCCTCCACCGCGCCGCAACCAGGTTCTGCCGGATGTCAAAGCCGACGCTCAGGTGCTGTACTTCGGCGGCATCTACGATTGGTACGACCCCGACGTGGTCCTCGACGCGCTGTCCTCGGTGCTCGAACACCACCCCGACGCTGTGCTGGTTTTCGTCGAACACCCACACCCGGAATTGACGCCGTCGGCGGCTGCCGAGCGGGTGAAAAAACGGGCCGCCAAACAGGGATGGCTCGGCACGACCGTTCGATTCGTGCCCTGGCGCCCATTTGACCGCCGGTTTGAAATCCCGCAGATCTGCGATCTTGCGGTGGTGACCCACCGACCCGGGCTCGAGACGGATCTCAGCCTGCGCACCCGCCTCGTGGACCTCATGTGGCTCGGGCTCCCAACGGTGGTCACGGCGGGCGGCACCATGGCCGGGATCATCGAGGAGCTGGGAGCGGGTGAGGTCGTGCCTGCGGAAAACGCCGAGGCTCTGAGTTCAGCAATCTGCGGCCTGCTGGCGGACGGCCCGCGCAGGGAACGGGCGAAAGAGGCGGCTCGGAACTGGGCGGCCGGCCGCACCTGGCAGCGGGTTGCGGAGCCGTTATTGCGGTTTGCCGAGAATCCGTGGCGCGACCCCAGCCGCGAGCGTTTCGAGAGTCTTGCTCCGGGCGCAGTCGTGGCCGAGGAGCCGCTGCTGCGGCGGATTCAACGTGCCCTGCGGCGGCAGGGCGGTGATCGATGAAGGCCTCCGTCATCGTGGTCGTCCACGCCGGCGCCCACCACCTCGAGGACAGCCTTGGATCCCTGGCGGGGTACGCCGATCGCAGCGATGTCGAGGTCATCCTGGTGGACAACGGATCTCACGACCGCTGCGGCGACGAGGCCGAGCGACGATTCCCCTGGGCCGGCAGGGTTCGATCGGAGACCAACACAGGATTTGCGGGCGGCGTTCACCTCGGCGTCGAAGCTTCATCCGGCGATGTGCTGGTCCTGCTCAACGACGACGCGGCAGCGCAGGACGGATTTGTCGAGGCCCACCTCGACACTTTGGCCGCTCATCCGGAGGCGGCGGCGAGCGCCGGCCGGCTGGTGTCCTGGGACGGCACGCGCCACGACTTCACGCGCGGCGCCGTGACCTTTGACTGCCACGCCTTTCAGGTGGGACAGGGCTTCCCGATAGTGGATGAGGATACGACCATGGAGGGGGAGACCCTGCCCTTTCCTTGCGGCGGCAATATGGCCATACGCCGCACCGACTGGGACCTGATGGGCGGTTTCGACCGCGACCTCTTCGCCTACTTTGAAGACGTCGATCTCGGGTGGCGGTTGTGGGCAACGGGTCGCGAGGTGGTGGTGTGCCCGGATGCCGTGGCTCGCCACCGCGGGGCGGCGACCTCGTCCGGTCTCGGCGATTTCCGGCGCGGTGTGCTGTACGAGCGCAACGCGTTGAGGACCTTCTTTGCGTGTGCGGACGACGCGTGCCGGGCGGCCTTCGGGTCGGCCGTCTCTGCGACTTTTCTCCACCGTCTGTCAGCCTTCGCCAGCGAACGCCCGGAACTCGAGAGGGCGGTGTCGGATCCGTTCAGCCAGGGCGGTGACAGCGCCTCGTTTCAGACCAGGTGGACGCGGCGCGTGCGCGAGCAGGGCTGGGCGGCCAGCGCTCGTCATTTCCTGGCGCGAATCGTTCTCGGACCGCGCGCCGGGACGCCGGCCCTGGAAGATGGTTTTCTGTTGATGCAACTCCGAGCGGCGAAGGGCTTTTTTGCCGGTCTCGAGGGGATCGAGGCGCGTCGCGCCCAACTGCAGGGCCAACGGAAGGTTCCCGACCGCGAGATCCTGGCGCGATTCCCGCGTCTTGTGGTCCCGACCTACGCCGGCGACGAAGCGTGGTTCGCCTCCGAGACCTTCGAGGGTCTCCTCCCAGAAGGATGGCCCATCGAGCGCCGAGAACTCGACGATCTGATCAGGCGCTAGGCGCCTGCGGCCGCCCGGCGGCCGGATGCTGGATCCCTGATTCTGGATCACTCTTGTCCAAGGCAGCATCTCGGAAAGGAGAGCCGCGGAGCGGCGACAGGAATTAGCCCGGGGCGCGAGCCCCGGGGCACCGTACGACCAAAAACCTTAAAGCCCCGGAGGGGCGACAGAAAAGGACGCGTTGCCGCGCCAAAAACCAAGCGGGATCGTCTGTCGCCCCTCCGGGGCTCGCCCTATTTATCCGGGCCTTGTTCCCGGGGCTCGCGCCCCGGGCTAATATTTTTCGCCCCTCCGGGGCTTTTGGACTATTTCATTTCTTCCCCCGGGGGCTCGCGCTCCGGGCTCATATCTGTCGCCGCTCCGCGGCTTTTCGTTCTGAGAAGCTTTCTTGAACAGGAGAGATCCAATATTCAACATCCGAGTGCCCGGGAGCAAACTGTCACCTGCGCGTAAAACATTGCAAAAAAAGGAGAACGAAGTCGCATTCTTGGTTAAGATCTCCTGAATTCGCGGCGCCTCGACGGCGCCGCAGACGATCTTCAGGGAGAAATCACAATGGTAGAAACCATTTTCAGAGTTCTATTGTGCGGAGTGATGGTGGTGGCCTCGGTGCCTGCTCTCGCTCAGGAAGCTGAACCGGAAACACCGTCGGCCAATGAGACGGAGCAGACTGCCGAAGAAAAGGCCGCGGCCGAACAGGGCCTTCTTTTCAAGGATGAGCTGGTGGTCACCGCAGGCCGCCAGGAGCAGCTTTCGGGCCAGACCCCGGTGCCGGTCTCAGTCCTGACCCGCGAGCAGATCGAGAGAGAGCAGCCCGAGAAGATGGCCGACCTCTTCAAGCAGATTCCGGGCGTTGAGGTGCAGGGCGAGGGCCCGTTCCGCGGCATCCCGGTGATCCGGGGCCTGACCTCCAACCGGGTCCTGATCCTGGTTGACGGCCAGCGGCTCAACAACGCCCGTGAGTCCACCGATTTTGCCGGGATCCAGCCGGCGCTGGTCAACCTTGCGGATGTCGAGCGAATCGAGGTCCTGCGCGGTCCGGCATCGGTCCAGTACGGTTCGGACGCGATCGGCGGTGTGGTGAACATCATCACGCGCAAGCCGGACCTCGGGGGCCAGGAATTCAAGATCACCGGGGACGCGGCCTACGAGTACGCCAGCACCTCGGACTCGCAACAGTTCCGCGCCTCTGTTTCGGGCACCGGCGAGGGTTTTTCATTCTTTGTCGGAGGAACCTCCGAGGATGTCGGGAACTACACCGCGGCCGACGGCGCGGCCGAGGACCCGAGGTACGAGGAATATGTCCTGTCGGACAACGTCGTCCCCAACAGCGGTATGGAGCAGACGACCTTCAACGGCAACTTTCGTTTCCTGACCGGTGACCGGGGCGTGTTTCGGGTGAACGCGGAAATCGTGCGGACCAAGAACGTCGGCTTCCCGGGCTTCGACCCCGCGACGTCGGGCATCGATATCTCGTTCCCCAACTTCGATCGTGACAAGGTCGCGCTGGCCTGGGAGTCGGGTCCCGTGTGGGGACTCGACGACATCGTGCTCAGCACCTGGTATCAGGAGATCGACAAGGAGAGCATCCGCAACTTCGACTTCGGACCCTTCTTCTCCAACCAGTTCACGCAGTCGGTGATCAAAAGCCTCGGTTTCAACGCGCAGTCGATCGCCGACCTCGGTGCTCATCACCTCACCTTCGGTCTCGACTTCTACCAGGACAAGCTTCACGACAACGCGCTCTCCGAGACGTCGTTTTCGCCGCCGAGCAATGAGGTGACGGTTCCTGACAGCCACCAGCGCGGTCTCGGGCTGTACGTCGAGGACCGGATCACCCTGAGCCCCCGTGTCACCCTCAATGCGGGTCTGCGCGGAGATGACTTCAGCTTCGTGACCGAGAATGATCCGCGCTACGCCGGCGAGCAGTTCGACATCAATCAGTCAGCCCTGGCGGGGAATCTGGGGGTGGTCTGGCAGGTGGCGCAACACGTCAACCTGACGGGTCTGATCGCTCGCGGCTTTCGCGCCCCCAACATTCAGGAGAGGTCCTTTCTCGGTCTTGCGAGCACGGGCGACACGTATATTCTTCAAAACCCCTTCCTCGACGCGGAGACCTCCTGGAACTACGAGGCCGGCTTCAAGGTCCGTTACGACAGGTATTCGGGCGGTTTGAATATTTATTACAACGACCTCAACGATTTCATCACGCTCCAGTTCCTCGACCCGTCCGAGAGCCCGATCCCGGGGCTCGACGCGGCTCGATTGGAAAATGTCGAAAAGGCGACGATCAAGGGCATCGAGCTCGACCTCGAGGCGATCTTCGCCAGATGGTGGACGGCCTTCGGTTCGTTTGCCCTGATCGAAGGCGACAACAGAATCACCAACGAACCGCTGTCGTCGATTCCGCCGATGAAAGTCATTCTCGGTCTGCGCTACCAGCGCGCGAGCTGGTGGACTGAGGCCAATATGCGTTGGCTCGACAGCCAGACCCGTTTGCCCACCGATGACCCGCGCTTCGAGACCGGGACCCCGAGCTTCACTGTCTTCGCCCTGCGCGGCGGCTACGACTTCGACTTCGGGCTCGGAGTGATGGTTGCGTTGGAGAATCTCACCGACAAGCTCTACAACGAGCCATACAACAATCGTCCCGAGCCCGGACGCAACCTGAGGATGACGCTGAGGTATCGGTTCTAGGAGAATTGGGAATTTCGGATTTCGGATTTCGGATTTCGGAATTTCCATCACAACTCCCCACCCTCCAAATAAGTTCGAGTGCATATTTCGGAGGAGCTCACTGAGCCGAGTCGCGTGCGGCGGAGGTGTCCGGCTTCGCCTCCGGCTCCGCCGGGACAAGCCTGGCATCCTCTCGGGAAACGCGTTCCCAAAGGCGGCATCGCTCGAACGCTCGGAAACGGCGTGCCGCCCGCGTGCGGCGGAGGTGTCCGGCTTCGCCTCCGGCTACGCCGGGACAGGCCTGGCATCCTCTCGGGAAACGCGTTTTTCCAAAGGCGGCATCGCTCGAACGCTCGGAAACGGCGTGCCGCCCGCGTGCGGCGGAGGTGCCATTTTTGACATTGTTGGAGCCCCCCGCATCTGAAGTCGGTAGGATCATTCAAGCCAACAATGTCAAGAGTGGCTCCTCACGGGAAACGCGTTTGGAAAGCGCGGGCCCAGACAACCGCCCCTATCCCTTCCCATTCTCCTCCGACCTCTTTCCGGTCATCTCGTCGATATCGATCCTCCACACCCGGGTGGTGGCCGTCGCATTCGCCGGGATCTCCCACTCGCGCCCGGAGTAGTGGAGCATGATCTCGTTGAGGGCGTGGGTCTTCTCCTCGGTTGAGGGCAACTCGATCACCGCTCCGTATCCGATCACCGACTCGAAACTGAAGGTCCACCCGCACGCGTCGTCTTCGTTTCGAATGAGCGTCACGTTGTTCTCGAACTCGAAACAGACCCGATTGTTGGCCTCGATGAAGTCGATCTTGCGGCCTTTGGGTGCGGTGTGGAAATACAGTGCGGCGCCGTCGTACCCGAATGAAACCGGCACGATGTAGGGTTCGTTGTCGCGGGCAAGGGCCAGCCGGCAGACATGAGCGGCACGGATGATGGCGTCGATCTCGCCCCGGGCTCGGATCTCCTTGTCGCGGCGTCGCATGCTCACCCTTTGAGCGCGCGCGTCGCGGCAAAGGACGGGATGTGCATGGAGAGCTTGTCTTCTTCGGGTGGATACCGATCTTCATAGAAGCCGGCGAGCACGAAGCCCGCCTCGAGCTGGCCGCCGATCTGGTTTTCGAGCGTATGGCCGAACTCGAACGGCTCGCCTTCGAGAGGTGTACCTCTGTTTTTGTTCTTCGGAGAGTTGTTCCTCATCCGAGTAGGGGATGGTGTTGACGACGTAGAGGAGGTCGGAGCTGTATTCGATATCCTCGTTGAACAGATAGCGCACCGGGTTGGTGAAGCCCGCGAGCAGGGCGCCCCCACTGCGCAGCACGCGATAGGCTTCGCTCCAGACCGGGGCGATGTCGGGGACAAAACAGTTCGAGATCGGATGCACGATCAGATCGAAGGTCCGGGCGTCGAACACCGCGAGGTCGGCCATGTTGCCCTCGATGGTCTCGATCGTGAGCCCGTCCCTTGAAGCGACCACCCGGTCCTGTTCGAGTTGACGCGGTGAGTTGTCGAAGACCACGACCTCAGCCCCGGCGGCGGCGAGGATCGGCCCCTGCTGACCGCCGCCAGAGGCCAGGCAGAGAACCCTCGCCCCCTGGAGATCCGGAAACCAGTTCGAGGGCACCGGGACGAACGGGGTCAGAACGATTCGCCAGTCGCCGCGGCGCGCGGCCGCGATCTCCTCTGGGCTCACCGGGACGGTCCAACGGTTGCCCTTCTCGACGAGTGAGTTCCACGCGCGTCGGTTCAGTTCGAGGATGTCGTTCTCCATGCGCCCCTCTCAATCAATATTCAGAAAGCCTCTTGAGTACAACACCGCCCGCCCCGCGATATGGACCCGGTCATCGACAAGGCGGCAGGCCAGCTCGCCGCCGCGTTCGGATATCTGGCGCGCCGACAGGTCGGTGGCGCCGAGCACCGCAGCCCAATATGGCGTCAGTGTGCAGTGGGCCGATCCGGTCACCGGGTCCTCGGGGATCCCCGCTGCGGGAGCGAAGAAACGGGACACGAAATCGACGTCGTTGCCCGGCGCTGTGACGATGATGCCGGTGCAGTCCAGTTGTTCGAGTTCGGAGATGTCCGGCCTCAGCTTCCGGACCGCTTCTTCAGAATCGAGAACAACCATATAATCACGCGCTTTATACACTTCAGCATGCTCACAATCAAACGCTTTGAGCAGGTGATCCGGCGCCTCGATTCGGTCCGCTGGAAGAGACGGGAAATTCATCACGATCGCCGTCCCCATTTTCGACACCATGAGGTCTCCGCTTTGGGTATGAAAAACGATCACCTCGCCCTCGAATTCCAGGTGATCGAAGAGCACGTAGGCGGTGGCAAGGGTTGCATGGCCGCAGAGATCGACCTCCATGGCCGGGGTAAACCATCGGAGATCGAAACCATCTTTCCCAGGAACAAAGAAAGCAGTTTCAGAGAGACCGTTTTCTTTCGCAATATTCTGCATGAGTTCGTCGTCGATCCACTCATCCAGAGGGCATACGCCTGCGGGATTACCTTGGAAAACATTGTCCGTAAAAGAATGCACTTCGAAATACAGAATCATGCTATTTCTCTCCACAATTTTCTAGTAGATTTCGTTTCAGAAAATCGATCTTGAGGCGGTGAAAACTCAGTGCATATTTTGAACGGCGGATGCCGTGGCGGGCGCCGGGATACACCATGAGTTCGAAGGTCTTGTCGGCGGCCGCAAATCTGCCGATGAGCTGCAGCGAGTTCTGGATGTGAACGTTGTTGTCCATCGTACCGTGGGCGAGCAGGAGCGAGCCCACGAGGTTGTCGGCGTAGGTCAGTGGCGCCGACACCCGATAGCCCTCGGGGTTGTCCTGCGGCGTGTCCATGTAGCGCTCGGTGTAGATGGTGTCATACAGTTGCCAGTCGGTGACCGGGGCATAGGCAATGCCGGCTCGGAAGACGTCGGGGGCCTGGAGCATCAGCAACAGCGTCATGTAGCCGCCGTAGCTGCCGCCGTAGACAGCGATCCGGTCGGGATCGACCCAGGACTGGCTCTTCAACCACTCAGCGGCTTTCAGATTGTCGGCAACCTCGTACTCGCCGAGACGTCGATGGATGACGGTTTCGAAATCGTGGCCGCGTCCCCATGTGCCGCGGTTGTCGACCAGGAAAGTGGCGATGCCCATTTCGGCAAAGAGCCGATAGGTGTTGTGGATCGCTGAATTCCAGCGGTCCGCGGTGCCCTGAGAGTGGGGCCCGCCATACACGTAAAGGACCACCGGGTAGCGTTTGCCGGCGTCGAAATCCCGCGGCCGAACGAGCAGTGAATAGAGCTCGGTGCCGTCGGCTGCGGTGATCGAACCGGATTCCACGGGCAGCAGATCCCACCCAGTCAGTTCATCGCCCGAATCCCACAATCGGCGGAGGACTCTCCCATCGGCAGCCAGGAGGTCGGCCCGCGGTGATGTGTCGCGGGTCGACCAGTGATCGACGACGAGGGTGCCGTCGGGCGACAACGAACCCGAGTGGACCCCCCGAGGCTGGTCGCCGAGAAGCGCAACTTCGCCGCCATCGAGAGCGAGTCGGTAGATGTGTCGATGCCGATGATCGCTCAGGTTGGCCTGGAAAAAGACGCTGTTCTCACTGGCATTGACTCCGTAGACCTTCTCGATCTGCCACTCGCCGGAGGTCAGCTTCCTCTGGAGACTTCCGTCCGCGCCGTAGAGATAGAGGTGGCGCCAGCCGTCCCGCTCCGAGGTCCAGAGGAACTTCCCATCGTCGAGGAACTGCAGATCGTCGCGGATGTTGATCCAGGCGTCGTCCCGGTCGGTGAGGAGAATTCTCGAAGCACCCGAGGAAGGATCGAACACCATGAGATCGAGGACATCTTGATCGCGGTTGAGCCGCTGCACCCAGATTCCGCCGCCCGGGGTCCAACCCGCGCGTGGAAGATAATTATCATCCTCACCGGTATCAAACCACCGAGGCTCGCGGCCCTCGAGACCGACCACGCCGAGACGGACCTTTGGATTCGCGGAGCCTGCCTTCGGATACCACTGTTTTTCGAGTTCGGGGTAGGGCATGGCGTCCCCGGTGATGGGTACGATCCCTACCGGCGAATCGTCAAACTGGAGGAAGGCGATGCTGTCGCCGGCGGGCGACCACCAGTAGGAACGCTCGACGTCGAGTTCCTCTTCGTAGACCCAGTCGGCGACGCCGTTTTGCAGAGAGTAGTTGGCGCCTCGATGGGTGGCCCGGTGCACGACCCCCGACTCGAGATCCAGCCAGTAGATGTCGCCCTTTCTGACGAACGCCAGTTTGGAGCCATCGGGGCTGAAAGCCGGATAGATCTCGGGATCGCCGTCACCGGTCACGAACCGCGCGGCGCCGGTGGTCAGATCGAAGAGAAAGAGGTCTCCCGATGTCCCTCCGGCGAGCAGTGTTCCGTCTGGTGAAAGCACCGGCGTCGTTCGATGGGAAGCCGAGCTGTTGACATCACCGGGGCTCGGCTGGCGCCAGCCGGGGCGTTGCGCAGCCAGCTCTTCCAGAACTCTCGCCCAATCGGCGACCTGGACCCGTTCGCCGGTCTCGGCGGATTGGCGCCAGAGGCTGTTCGTGTCGCCCTTCGAGGTCCAATAGATGAAGTGCCTTGCCGTCTGGCAGCCACATCAGGTTCTTGAGGGATTCCAGCTCGAGCGCCTTGTCTTCGAGGAGCGCCTCGAGGGTCGGCCGTCTGAGCGGTTCCTCGGCCGCCGCGACGGCAGTCATCAGAACGAGGGAAATCAACAAAAAACCACGGCGCATGGGCTCCTCCTTCTCGAGAAGAGTGTAACGCCGCCTTCTACTCTTCAGGGCTGTCGATGTCCTCGAGCTCGACCAGGAGCTCGCGCGTCACATCGGCGTAGGCTGAAGGCACGAGAAAGGCGACGATCCCGGCGCGAGGGTTGAAGCGGAAGGGCGAGAGACTGCCGCGAAAGGCGTCGAAGCGTTCTTCTCCGACCACGACGTGAGGAATGCCCTGGGCGTCGAGGAAGGACCGCACAACCGGGATCTCGGTGGGGTCGGTGGTCTCGAACACCGGTTCGAGATCGCTGTGCGCTTGGTCGGCCGGCGGCGGCTCGTGGCCACCCCAGGTCTCGGACGGTGGAGCCACGGGTTTCGGGGCCTCTGCTTCCGCGACAGCGGCCGAGGGGTTCTCAGCCACCAGCTCTTCACCGCAGTAGGGGCACTCGGTGATGCCCTCGCGGTATTCCCCGTGGAGGCCGTTCAATTCGAAATCCGGGCAGTTGCGGTTGGCACAGAACATGGTGTTGTTGCTCCCGCGCCGATTATCACCCCGTTTGCCGGTTTGTGTTTCAATTGGGGCTATGACCAGGGAGAAACGGTTCGACGTCTATCAGTCCGAGGGACCGCCCGTTGCGGATCTCGCTCGCGAAGGATGGCTGCTGGAACGTGCCGCCGACGGCGAGGTCAGCGTGTTTCTGACCTCGTGGACGGGACCGGTCGTCGTCCTCGGCTACGGGCAGAAGGCCGACGACGTGGACCTCGACTGGTGCCGTACGGGAGGCATTCCTGTCGTGCGTCGGTTCACCGGCGGTACGGGCGTCGTCCACAACGGTGATCTGGGCGTGGGTCTGGCGCTGCCCGTCGACCACCCCTGGGCAGATGGGATCATCGGCCTTTACGGCCGATTCCTCGATGTGCTCGAACCGGCCCTGCGGTCGGTCGGCGCCGACGTGTCGCGGCTGGCGGAGCCGCGGCGCGCGAGCCGGGTGCGGTCGCCGATTTGCTTTCTCGATCAGCTGGCGGACACCCTCGTGGTCGACGGCCGAAAGGCGGTCGGGTGTGCTCAGACCAGGCGGCGGGGCGCCGTGTTGATCCACGCCGCCGTGCTCCTCGGGCTCGATGCGGAGATGTATTCGAGGGTGTTCGGCGTCCCGGCGGAGGATGTCGCGTCGGGCCTTGCACCGGCTGTCGCGGACGGCGACTGGCGGGTGGTGGGGGAGGCGATTGTCGGTCGGCTCGGGGCCGCGCTCGGGCTCGAGGCGCGACGCCAGGATCTCGAACCGGTGCCCGAGAGGTTTCTCGAGATGTATGGGACGGATAAGTGGGCGCCGGTTTCGGCCTAGGGTGCATCCCCAGAAGATCGGCTTTCCCGATGTCACGCCCTGGAAGGCGGCTCACTCAGCGCTCTGAGCCGGCGAAAGATCTCCCGTGACGCCCGTTTGTCGCCGGTCTTGTGGAACCTCGACGCCAGGCGGGTGATGGTCTGGCGGTCGAGTCCCGGCATCTCTTCCACCGCTTTTTCGATGGCCTTGGCGAACGAGCCCTCGTCGCACAGGGCGTCGCGGAGCTCCTCGAGGTGGTGAAAATATTCTTGTTGGGCCCGATCGCTCCGTCCCTCGGCGTCGAGTGCTGCCTGAATTGCCATCGCCGATTCCTCGTCCCGGCGGAGAAGGCCTGCCAGATGCTTGATCTGCCGCTTTCGGGCGCTCCGCGCCGTGATACGGCGGGCCTGGTCGAGGTCCACGCGCAACTCCTCAGACAACGGCAGTTGTTTGCACATTGCTGCGCTCGACTCGACCATGCGCACAGCGAGCGCCTCAACCGCTCGGGCTGCTCTTCTCTTTTCCCCGCGACTGGGGCCCTCGTGCTCATCGTTCGATTTCTCGACCACGTCACTCCTCTCATTTGTTTGTTCATTCTGCCACGGTGGGAGGGAGATCTGCCCGACAAGCCGATTATCTCCGGGGCCCGGGGGTCCGATGGCAGGCGGGATCCGGCTTCGCCTTTGGCTACGCCGTGACGGAGCTGCCTGCCCCACAAGAGGGCGATCCGCCAACCTCGTTCCGAGGAGAGGCACCTCCGCCGCACGCGGCGTCGCTCCCCCTGAGCACTCGAGCGTTCATGTAGGGAGCGAGTTGAGCGAAATTCCGAATTCCGAATTCCGAATTCCGAATTTGCCCTCGAAATACCCTGCTACCCTGGATTGTTGCCTTAGATCGAACAGGAATGACGGCAGGGGGAGAGTCTATGCCTCGGACGCGGGTGTATGAAGCGGTGACGGAACGGTTGGAGATCCTTGACACGGAAGGTCGGGTCGATGGTGAACTGATGCCGCAACTCGATCCCAGCCAGATCCGCAGTATTTACAGGGATATGGTCCTGATGCGGACCTTTGACAGCAAGGCTCTCAACCTCCAGCGCCAGGGCCGAATGGGGACCTGGCCGCCGATCAAGGGCCAGGAAGCGGTCCAGGCCGGCGTCGCTCTGGCGATGGGAGAAAAGGACTGGTTGATCCCGGCCTTTCGCGAACACGGCATCATGGTTTTGCGTGGCGTGCCCCTGCACCTGGTCTATGCCTACTGGGCGGGTGACGAACGCGGTTCGTGCTACCCGGAAGATGTCCGTTGTTTCCCGGTCGCGGTGCCGGTCGGCAGCCAGTGGCAGCATGGCACGGGCGTCGGCCTGTCCCTCAAGCTGCGCGGCGAAGAGGCGGTGGCGGTGACTCTCGGCGGCGACGGCTCGACGTCGGAAGGTGATTTCCACGAGGCGGTGAACTGCGCCGGGGTATTCGACGCCAAGACGGTGTTCGTGATCCAGAATAACCAGTGGGCGATCTCGGTGCCGCTGCACAAGCAGACTGCGGCCGAGACCCTCGCTCAGAAGGCCCACGCCTACGGCGTGCCGGGCATCCAGGTCGACGGCAACGACGTCTTCGCGGTGTACGTCGCGGCGCACGAAGCCATCGAGCGCGCGCGCAGCGGCGGCGGACCGAGCCTGATCGAGGCCGTCACCTACCGCCTCGGCGATCACACGACGGCCGATGACGCGACCCGGTACCGGGGCGACGACGAGCTCAAGATGTGGGAGGGCCGGGACCCTCTTCTCAGGCTCCGCCGCTACCTCGAGGCGCAGGGCTTGTGGGACGACGACCAGGAAACCGTGCTGGTCGAGGAGGCGACGGCGTGGGTCGAAACCCAGGTCGAGCTGCTGGAAGACATGACCCCGCAGGAACCTGAAGCGATTTTCACCCACATGTATCACGAGATGCCGCCCCACGTCGCTGAACAGATGGCCGCAATGGCCGAGGAGCTGCAGTCATGAGCTCGCCAAAGGCGGATCGGAAGCTGCGTGCGGTGCCCGAGGTCGCCACCGAAAAGTTGACCATCGCACAGGCGGTCCGCGACGCGATGGCCGAGGAGATGGAGCGCGATGAGCGGGTGCTGGTGCTGGGTGAGGATGTCGGCATCGACGGCGGCGTCTTCCGCGCCACCGACGGGCTCATCGAGCGCTTCGGCGGCGACCGGGTGATCGACACGCCGTTGGCCGAAAGCGCGATTATCGGTATGTCGGTTGGTCTTGCCGCAACCGGCTTCCGACCGATCGCAGAAATTCAGTTCATGGGTTTCGTTTATCCCGCGATCAACCAGCTCTTCGCCCATGCGGCGAGGATGCGCAACCGAACTCGCGGCAGGCTGAGTTGCCCAATGGTGGTCAGAATGCCTTTCGGCGGCGGTATCCACCCACCGGAGCACCACTCGGAGAGTTACGAGGCACTGTTCCTCAACACCCCCGGTTTCAAAGTGGTCGTTCCCTCTAACCCGTACGACGCCAAGGGGCTGCTGGTCTCGGCCATCCGCGACGAGGACCCGGTCCTCTTCATGGAGCCGAAGAGGATCTACCGGGCCTTTCGCGATGCGGTGCCGGCGGAGAGCTACACGGTGCCGATCGGCGAGGCGGCCATCGCCCGCGAAGGCACCGATGTGACCCTGATCTCGTGGGGCGCCATGGTCCGGGTATGCCTCGAGGCCTCGGAGGTGCTGGCGCGTCAGAACGTCAGCGCCGAGGTGGTTGACCTCCGGACCCTGAACCCGCTCGATCGCGAGACCATGATCTCGAGTGTGGTCAAGACCGGGCGCGCGGTGGTGGTGCACGAGGCGCCGAAGACCGCGGGCTTCGGGGCCGAGATCTCGGCCCAGATCAACGAGCACGCCTTGTTGCAGCTGGTGGCGCCCGGTGCAGCGGGTTGCGGGTTTCGACGTGGTGTTTCCGCTCGCCCAGAACGAGAAGCTGTATCTGCCGTCGAGAGAGCGCGTTGTCAAGGCAGTCGAGGCCACGCTGGCTTTCTGAGCGTCCCGAACCGGGAGCCGCTATCATGTGGCCGCACAATTGATCAAAGAGGAGTAGGAGTATGGCGTTCGTCTTCAACTTCCCCGATGTGGGTGAAGGGATTCACGAGGGGCGGGTCGTGGAGTGGCTGGTGGCCGAGAACGAGGTGGTCGCGGTCGACCAGCCGCTTCTCAAAGTGGAGACCGACAAGGCGGTGGTCGAGTTGCCGTCTCCCCACGCCGGGACGATCTTGAAGCTGCACGCCGACGCGGACGCGGCGATCTTTGTCGGCGATCCGCTGGTGACGATTGGCGAGGCCGGCGAGGATCCCGGGACCGGACCGGCAGGCGAAGCCGACTCGGCGCCGGCTGCACCCGCAGCCCCACCGGTCGAGTCCAGTGCGCCGGCCCCGGCCGCGGCCGGCCGGAGGCCTTTGGCGACCCCGCGCACGCGCGCCCTGGCGCGGAAGCTGGGTGTCGATCTGGCAAACGTCAAGGGAACAGGCTCGGGTGGCCGCATCACCGATGAGGACGTCCAGCGAACCAAGGACGGCGGTGGGGCCGCGCCTGCGATGACGGCGACGGCGACCCCCCCCGCCGGGGTTTCGGCCTCCACGGTCGACGGCGAGGTGGAGAGGGTGCCCATCACCCACCTCCGCAAGGTCATCGCCAACGCCATGCGCTATTCGAAGCAGCACTCGGCCCACGTGACGCATGTCGACGAGGCGGACGTCACCGATCTCATGGACCACTACCGCCGCGCCAAACCGGTGATCGAGGAACGCACGGGTGTCAAGTTCACGGTGCTGCCGTTTTTCATCAAGGCGCTGGTGGCGGTGCTCAAGAAGTACCCGATTTTCAACGCCTCGGTGGACGAGGAGGCGCAGGAGATCCTGTTCAAGAAGTACTACAACATCGGCATCGCGGTGGACACGCCCGAAGGGCTGATCGTTCCGGTCATCCGCGACGCCGACCGCAAGGACATGGTCGACATCGCGGCGGAGGTTGCCGACAAGGCCCAACGTGCCCGCGAACGCCAGCTGACCCTCGACGAGCTCAAGGGCGGCACCTGCACGATCACCAACATCGGCCCTCTCGGCGGGGTGTTCGCGACGCCGATCATCAACCAGCCGGAGCTGGCTATCATCGGTTTGCACGCCATCAAAGAACGGCCCGAGGTGGTGGACGGCGAGATCGCGATCCGCAAGATGATGTATCTCAGTATTTCCTTTGATCACCGGTACGTGGACGGCGCCGAAGCGGCGAGGTTCATGAGCGAGCTGGTTCACATGGTGTCGCAGCCGATGCTGCTGATGGCGAGGTTGTAATGGTTGTTGGTTCAGTTTCCCGCGGGTGTCAGGTGGTTGTGGTCGGAGCAGGTCCCGGCGGGTATGTGGCCGCCATCCGGCTCGCGCAGCTCGGCAAAGACGTCATTCTGGTGGAGAAGAACCCCACCCTTGGTGGTGTGTGCCTCAATGTCGGGTGCATCCCGTCGAAGGCCATGATCCACGCCGCCGACCTCGCCCACGAGATCCAGCACGCCGGCAATATGGGGCTCACGGTCGAAGGGCTGGCGGTCGACCTGCCGAAGATGGTCGAGTGGAAGGACGGCATCGTCACCCGTCTGACGACGGGCGTGGAGTTCCTGTGCAAGGGCAACGGTGTCGACGTCATCCACGGTGCGGCCGAGTTTTTGACCGATCGGTCGCTGTCGGTGGCGACCGACGACGGGCCCATCGAGATCGAGTTCGAACAGGCGGTGATCGCCACGGGCTCGCGGCCGATGCAGCTCGATGGCTTCCCGCACGACGGCGTGAAGATCATCGGTTCGACCGAGGCCCTGTCGTTGGCTGGCGTCCCCGACCGGCTGGTGATCATCGGTGCCGGTTATATCGGACTCGAGCTCGGCACCGTTTACGCCAAGCTCGGCTCCAAGGTCGAGGTTGTCGAGTTTCTTCCGAAGGTGATGCCGAACCTCGACGCCGAGGTGGGCAAGGCGATGACCCGCCAGCTCAAGAAGCTCGGTGTCAAGCTGCATCTGAGTCACCGCGCGGAGTCCTTCGAGCCCGGTGACCCCTCGGTGGTTGTGGCCCGCGGGCCCAAGGACGAAGAGCTGCGGCTCGAGGCAGACGTCGTGATGGTGACCGTCGGACGGGTCCCCAATACCGAGAACATCCGACTGGAGGAAGCCGGCGTTGCCACCGACGACAAGGGCTTCATCTCAGTCAACGACAAAATGCAGAGCTCGGCCGCCGGCATTTATGCCATTGGCGACGTGGTCGGCGGCGCCCTCCTTGCCCACAAGGCCTACCAGGAGGGCAAGGTCGCGGCTGACGTCATCGCCGGAGAGCCGGCGGCCTTCGACAGCGTCGTGCCCGCCGTGATCTATACCGATCCCGAGGTGGCGTGGGTCGGTCTCGGCGAGGAAGAGGCCAAAGAAAAGGGCTACGACGTCATCACCGGGTCGTTTCAGTTCAAAGCTTCGGGGCGTGCCATGTCTCTCGACTCGACTGACGGCTTCGTGAAGGCCATCGCGGATGCGGAAACCAAGCAGTTGCTTGGAGTGATCGCGGTCGGCCGAGGCGTGAGTGAGTTCATCGGCGAGGCGACCCTGGCACTCGAGATGGGCGCCTTCCTCGAGGACGTGGCACTCACCATCCATGCCCACCCGACCATGTCCGAGGCGCTGCAGGAAGCGATCGAGGGCGCGCTCGGGCAGGCGGTGCATATGGTGAACAAGTAGAATTCGGATTTCGGATTTCGAATTTCGGATTTGCCTTCGGCCCCGTTCACGGGCGGAGGGCGGGTGGCTGGAAATCCGAAATTCGAAATCCGAAATCCGAAATCGATCCCTGTTAATCTGTACGCCTCGAAGGGAGCGCGCGGATGAACCCAACCCGTCCCGGTGCCGGCTGGATCGAGGTGATTGCGGGGCCCATGTTCTCGGGCAAGTCGGAGGAGCTGATCCGGCTCCTCAAACGGGCGATGATCGCCCGCCAACGCATCCAGGTCTTCAAGCCCAGACTGGACAACCGCTACTCCGAGGGCGACGTGGTGTCCCACTCGCAGATGCGTGTGCCGTGCGAGCTGGTGGAGCGGTCCGACGAGATCAGGCCGCGGCTCGATCCCCGCACCGAGGTCGTGGGCATCGACGAGGCGCAATTCTTCGATGACGGCCTGACGGCGGTGTGCAGCCACCTCGCCAACCTCGGCAAGAGGGTTATCGCCGCCGGTCTCGACATGGACTATCGGGGCGTGCCCTTCGGCCCCATGCCCGAGCTTCTGGCGGTGGCGGAAAAAGTTCACAAGATCCACGCCATCTGCACCAGTTGCGGGTCGCCGGCCGCCTACACCCAACGGCTTGTCGAGTCCGACGAGCTCGTGGTGGTGGGAGCGACGGGCGCCTACGAGGCGCGTTGCCGCCGTTGTCACGAGCCGGAAGGTGCGCCGAGAGCGTCCGAACCGTGGCTCTTTTCCCCCGGCGATGCCGGTGACAACGGGCCTTCGGATTGAAGTTGAAGACTTCTTGGTGGTGGATCACAGGCGCGGGGGTCATCCTCGCCGCATTGATCACCGCAGGCCTCGCCCAGGAATCGCAGGCTGCCGAGGTGTTCTTTGTCCTGGCGTTGCTGTGGGCGCTCGCGACCTTCTGTTGGGCGATTTGGCGGGTGTGGCAATGGATGACCTACCGGGTCGGAGTGCGGCTCTTTGTCACCTACATGGCGGTCGGGGTACTGCCGGTTTTGTTTGCGGCCGCCTTTGCCGCGGTCGGTCTGTATATCCTGATGGGCCAGTACACATCGGTGCGGCTCGGATCCGAGCTTCGCCGCGTCCGCTGGGAGTTGGCCCACCAGTGTGAGATGGTCCTGCAACGCGCCGAAACCCAGGGCGCCGAGGCAGCCGAATCGCTGCTCACCGATCTGGCCGCCTCATCCCACGAGCCCCTCCCGTCGGTGCTGTGGCAGGCGAGTTTCGACGGCATGACGACCGCCCTGGAAGGTGGCGCTGACCTGCCTGAGATCGACTGGCTGGAAGGGCAGGCGAGAAACATCACCGCCCGATTCGGGGACCGTGCCTACGGGGTGGTGTCGGCGGCGTCTTCTTCAGGTGATCGGGTGACGGCGTACATTCCGCTCGACGAGTTGTCCGCCAGGGCGATCAGTGAGGCGTGGTGGTTCGACGTCGCCTTCATATTGCAGGGCGCCGAGAGTGACAGTTCGGAGCATGATGACGACGGTGTTCATGTGTCGACAGGCGACGGCAGCGGGTTCGGTTTGAGAGTGTCGGGCGACAGGGTGTCCGGAGACGAGATCTGGGGCGAGTGGTCCGATGGAGACTCGGGCCTCCTGGCCCGGCCTCTGGTGGTGTGGTTTCGGGTTGCGGTGGACGTCGTCGATCTCGAGACCGGGAGTCCGATCGAGGACGACAATCTTCTGGCGCTGCTCCGCACCTCTCCGGCCAATGTGTGGCAGGACTTCACGCTGTCGCGTTACGAGCTCGGCAAGGAGCTGTGGGGAGTCCTGGCGGGGCTCGGTGTCCTCTTCCTCCTCGGCTACGGGCTGGCCCTGGCCGCAGCCGGCGCGGTGGTCTTCTCCATCGCTCGGTCAACAGCGAGACTGACCAACGGCGCGCGGCAGGTGGAGCGGGGGAACCTCGATCACCGGGTGCCGGTCAAACGACGGGACCAGCTCGGCGATCTCGCCCGGTCGTTCAACCATATGACCGCCTCGGTGCAGTCGATGCTCGATGACGTCGCCGAGAAAGAACGCCTCGCCCGCGAACTCGAGCTCGCCCGCGAGATCCAGCAGCGACTGCTGCCCGCCCGCAATCTCGATCTCGGGCAGCTGGCGGTGCGTGCCGTCTTTCAACCTGCCGCCGAGGTTGGCGGTGACTATTTCGACGTTTTTCAGGTGGCGGATGACCGCTTGCTGGTGACCGTCGGCGATGTCGCAGGGCACGGACTGTCCACCGGGCTGCTGATGGCGAGCCTCAAGTCGTCGGTGGCCGCTCTGGTGCACGAGGGCTACTCGGGCACCGAGTTGATCGACAAGACCAACCGGCTGTTGCTCGAACACGGTCAGGCGCGGACAATGGTGACCATGGCGGTCATCGATGTCGACCCGATTCACGGACGCCTCGGGCTCGCCAATGCCGGCCACCCTCCGCCGTATCTGCTGGGTGGTGAGGACGGGCCCCGCGAACTGATGGCAGGGGCCGTCCCGATGGGCAACCGGCTGTGCCGTCCGGCCTCCGCGGCATTCGACTTTCCGAACGGCTCAAGTTTGCTTCTGTACTCCGACGGTTTGGTGGAGGCGGCGGCGGCTGATGGCGAGCCATTCGGCTACGAACGCCTGACTCGAGTGCTCAAGGCGGGCGCCGGCCTCGATGGTGAAGCTTTGATTTCGAACGTTCTGAAGGCGCTCTCCGACTACACCGTCGGCGTCCCACTTGCCGACGACCTGACGTTGTTGGTCATCGAAAGGTCCGACTGACGGGCGTCGTATCATAGGAAGGTCATGATCAAGGAACTCCGGCCGGGGATGAAGATCTGGAGGTTCAGCCTTCAACGGCGACTGGCTCGCGGCGGTATGGGGACGGTTTGGGCCGCGTGGGACGAGCGCCTGGATCGGGAAGTGGCCCTCAAACTGCTGCCGCGGGTGCTGGTGACCGAGCCTTCCGCGGAGGCCCGATTCGAACGCGAAGCGCTCGCGATGGCCAGGCTGCAGCACCCCAATGTGGTCGCCATCTTCGATATCGGCACCTTCGACCCCGGGGTCGGCGAAGAGCTGCCCTATCTCGTCATGGAGTTGATCCGCGGCAGCTCGCTCAACGAGATGCTGGCCGACGGGGCGCTGCCGGCGCGTCTCGCAGCACGGGTCGTCGAACAGGTCGGCCTGGCGTTGTCAGCCGCCCACAAGGTGGGCGTCATCCATCGTGATCTCAAACCGTCGAACATCATGGTCGGAGATGGGGGCCATGTCACGGTCCTCGATTTCGGTCTCGCGCGCCTCGCGGACCGCGAGGGCGAAACACCGGTCGAGACCTTGACCTCGCCGGGGATGGTCCTCGGTTCCTGTCCCTATATGGCGCCGGAACAGGCTCTCGGCCAGGGCGTGACCCAGGCGTCGGACATTTTCTCGTGCGGTGCGGTCCTCTACGAGTGCCTGTCGGGCACCCGGGCCTTCGAGGGCCCGACGCCGATGAAGGTGCTGCAGGCTGTTGTGAGGTCCGAGTACCCGCCGCTGCAGGACGTCGCTCCGAACGTGCCGTCTGATCTGGTGGCGGTGGTCGAACGCTGCCTCGAGAAGGACGCCGGCCGGAGATACCGCACCGCTGCCGACCTCGCCCACGACCTCGCGGTGTTCCAGGGCACCGACGCGGTGAGCCTCGCGGAGGCGCCGACTGTCGCCATCAGTAGCGGCAAGTTGGAGGCTGTGGTGACCCGACGCCGGAGGCTCGCGATCCGGGGCGCGGCGATCGCGGGGGTCACGCTGGCGGCCGGTTTGCTGGCCGGCGCGCTGGGCGCCCGCTTCGGGACCGAGCCTCTGCGACCGGATCCGGGGCGGTGGGAGGCGCGGGCGCTGATGGACACGGTCGGCACGCTGCTCGATCCTTCATGGCGCCCGGACGGCTCCGAGATCGTGGTCGCCCGGAGCCAGGTCGGGGTCAGCGAGATTCTCGCCGTCGATCCTTCGAGCGGCAATGCGCGCACCCTCCTCGCGGCAGCACCGCCTGAGATTCTGAGCTCTCCCCGGGTGTCGCCGGACGGCAAGGCGATGGTGGTTGAAGTCGTAGTGGGCGGCGAGCCGTCGATACGGGTGTTCCCCGCTGTTGGTGGCCAGGCCACGACCGACGTCGTCAACGCCGGCGGGGCGATGTGGTTTGACGCCGACTCCTTCGTGTTCTCCCGCGAGGAGGACGATGGCTTCGCTCTGTACCGCTACTCCCTGAGCCGCAAAGAGACCACCAGAGTGCGGCAGGCCGAGGGTGCCCTTTCGTGGTTGAGCGCAGACCCGCGGCCAGGGGGAGGCTTCGCGTTATTGTCGGGGTCCTCGGGGATCCCCAGCGGCCTTTTCGTGGCCCAGGAGATCGACGGCCCGCCGCAAACCTGGCAGCCGCCCGACAAACAGATTTTCGGCGTTTCGTGGGCCCCGTCAGGGAAATCGCTGGTCGCATCGATCGAGGGGCGCCTGGTGCGGATCACCGGCGATGGTTCGACGCCGGTGATTCCGAGGATCGACCGGCTGTGGCACCCTGCCTTCTCGCCGTCAGCGGATCGTCTGGCAGTGATTCGCAAGACCTCCACCAACGACCTGGTCGCAGTGGATCCGGATGGCGGTGGTTGGGCCTGCCTTTTATGCGGGGTCGCCGACAGCGGGTGGGGGAGCGTGGATTCCAACGGTGTCGTGGCCTATCGGCGCTATATGGCGGGCTCCGCGACCCTCTTTCTCCGCGACCCGTCAGGCGTCGAAGTGGCTGTCAGCGATCCCTCGGAGGACGCGTCCTGTCCTTCGGTTTCGCCCGACGGCGGCCGGATCGCCTACCTCGCGAGGGTGCCCGACAGTGGCACGGAGTTGAGGGTCGTCGCCAGGTCCGGTGGTCAGCCGGTGACGCTCGCGACTGATGTGGAATCATCCGAGTACCCGAGTTGGTCGCCCGACGGAAGGTTCATCACGTTTGCAGCCGGTTCTCCCATCAAGGTCTGGGTTGTGCCGGCCTCGGGTGGTGAGCCCAGGGAATTGACCCCGGATGGCGGAGACTACCCTCGGTGGAGCCCCTCCGGCGAGTGGATCGCCTACTCGGTGTGGACCCAGGATTCCGACCCAGACCAGGGCGCCTGGGTTGTGGACGCCAACGGGGGAGCACCGCTCATGGTGGGCAGCGAACCGACGCGGTTGGCATGGAGTCGCGACGGCGGGATGTTGTGGCAACTGCGTCGCGCCGGCGACCGGATCGAACTGTGGGAGGCGGAAACGGGAGGGTGGAGCTGGAGGCGCCGATCGATCCTCGATCTCGGGCGCCCGGCCGTGTCACACCTCGAACACCTGCCTCTGACTGTCAACCCGGCGACCGGCGAACTGGTCATGAACCGGCGCACGAGTCTCGCCAGCCTACTGGTTTTCGATAATGTCGACCCGTCGCGCTGGTGAGGGACATTGTTCCGTTTGCTGGCGAAATCGTTTCTTTTGAATAGTTTTGGCTGTTTTGTACCGCGGCCTGGGAGAAAAACAGGAATAGATCGCAACCGTTCGGAGTAGTGTCATACGAGTGTCGTTCTTGAATACCAGTTGCTACGGTGTTAGATTCAGCTGGTGCCGGCGCTCCCAATCGGAGCGACACGGAGAAACGGAGGAATGTTGATGAGAAGTAAAACTCTATGGACTGCTTTCGCACTGACGGCCATCGTGTTGGTCTCGGCTTCCGCCCAGGCGGGCGACCACGAGTATGTTGGTGCAGCGAAGTGCAAGATGTGTCACAAGGTGCAGTACTCATCGTGGGAGGCCACAAGCCACGCCAAGGCGACCGAGGCTGCCAAAGCCTCCACCGACCCAGCCTTCACCTCTGACTGCCTCAAGTGCCACGCGACCAACGCCAGCGAAGACCTGCCCGGCGTGCAGTGCGAAGCCTGCCACGGTCCGGGGGCCGACTTCAAGAAGATGAGCGTCATGAAAGACCTGGAAGCGGCCAAGGCCAACGGTCTGGTGGTTCCCACTCAGGCGACCTGCGACGGCTGCCACACCGGTGACGACCACGCGAAAAAGGTCGTGCTCGCCGACAACCTGATGAACAAGGACGCGATCCACGAGTTCAAGAACCCGCCGGGCGAATAGGCCAATCACTCACTCAAACAAAACGCGGCTTCGGCCGCGTTTTTTTTGCGTTCGGATGCTGGATGAATCCACGAAACATTGAGAGTCCGCGCCAAAAGGTTGGCAGATAGTGCGATCCAGCATCCAGAGTCCAGCATCTAGAATCAGCATCCAGCATCACTCTTGTCCAAGACAGGTTCTCGGAAAGGATAGCCGCGGAGCGGCGACAGGAATGAGTCCGGGGCGCGAGCCCCGGGAAACCGTGCAACCAAAAACAGTCAAGCCCCGGAGGGGCGACAGAAAAGGACGCGTTGCCGCGCTAAAAGCCAAGCGGGATAGTCTGTCGCCCCTCCGGGGCTCGGCCTATTTATCCGGGCCTTGTTCCCGGGGCTCGCGCCCCGGGCTAATATTTTTCGCCCCTCCGGGGCTTTTTCGGTGCCGGTCCATGAGGCGGTGGTTCATGACGTATTTCGACAACCTCTTCCCGAAATACCTCGTATCCAGGTCGTAAAACGTCTGTTTTCCGTACGGCATCCTCTCGTGGGAGTCTGTTTTGGACAGCAGTGATCCAACATCCAACATCCAAAATCCAATATCCAACATCCGGGCATGCCGATGGCATCTTGGCATCCAGCCGCACCCCGTGTATGGTGCCTCATCGCCGGATTCGAGTGGAGGATCATGCCCACCGACGACAAGAAGTACGCCATATCGGTCGACGAGGCTCGCCATCGAGCCGGGGCGACGGCGTTCCCTGAGCGGGGCGATGTGCCCCGAGTGGGCGGTGTCGGTCTCGAGCCCGAGCTTTTCCCGATCGTCCGCGACGCCGAGGGCCGTCCGGCGGGACGGGCGCTGCTCTCGGTCCCGGGCGGGCACGGGGTGCTCGAGATCATCGACGAAATGGCGGCGAGAGACGACCAGATCGAGCCCCGCACCATCGATGGTTCTGGCCCGATTGAGTATCCCATCAAGGGCGGCGGGAGGCTCACGTTCGAGCCCGGTGGGCAGGTCGAGGACTCGACGGCTGTCGCCTCGAGTGTCGCAGCGGTCATCACGGATGTGGAAAGCGTCCTGAGAAAGTTGCGGCGAGCCTTCGACCGCCAGAATATCTCGCTCGCGGCGGTCGGCATGGACATCTGGCACGATGTTGAAACGGTGCCGCAACAGCTGCGGGCGGGCCGCTATACGGCACAGGCAGCCTACTATCGCCAACGCGGCCACTGGGGCGCGGTGATGATGCGCCACACCGCCAGCCTGCAGATCAATCTCGATCTCGGCCCTGAGGATGTGTGGAAGGAGAGGTGGTTGCTCTCCAATCTCGCCAGCCCACTCTTGACCGCGTCCTTCGCCAGCAGTCCGAGCGATGATGCAGTGTGCACCCGGGCGCGGGCGTGGCAGGAACTGGATCCGTCACGAAGCGGCTTCCCGTCCCTCCTCGTCCACGGGCAGGGCGACGACCCTCGCGGCGAGTGGGCGCAGGCGGCCCTCGATGCCGATGTGATGTTGTATCGAGTTGAAGGGAATCACTTCGAGCCGGGATGTGTCGGCTGCACTTTTGAAAAGTGGATCGATGAGGGCCACCCGCGCTGGGGCTGGCCCACGGTAGCGGATTTCGACTACCACCTGACCACGCTCTTTTTCGAGGTCCGGCCGCGCGGATTTCTCGAACTGCGGGCCGGAGAGGCACTGCCGAACCAGTGGCGGCCGGTGCCTGTCGCTCTGATGGCGGCCCTCCTCTACGACGACCACGCGCGGGGGGCCGCTCTGGATCTTCTCGACCCAATTCGAGGCCGCCTGCCCGAGGTGTGGCAGCAGGCGGCGCTTATCGGGGTCCACGATTCCGAGCTGCAGGACCTGGCTTGCGAATTGTGGAAGATCGGGCTCGACGGAATGGGGCGGCTGCCTGCGGGATATGTCGCGGAGGATCACTTCGCGGCAACCCGTGCATTTCTCGAGCACTACACCGATCGCGGTCGCACGCCGGGCGACGATCTCCTCGAACTCAACAACGAGGACCCCGCGGCGGCATTGGAGTGGGCGAGTAGCTGATCGGAAAGGCTTGGGGCTTGTGACCTGAGGCTTGAGGTTCGAGCGGGGCCCGAGCCCTAGGCCCCAAGCCGTATTGCGTTATCCTTCTACTGACCCAGGGGAGGCGGCGTGATGGTTTTCGATTCCGAGATTGATCGAGCGGTCCGCGCGGGCACACCTTTGACCGAAACCGCGCCGTGGCGGGCGTTGGCGGACCACTTTGGCGAAATCGCCGATATCCACATGCGCGACCTCTTCGCCCGCGATCACGGCAGGGCTGAGAGATTCTCGGTCGAGTTGGACGATCTCCATTTCGACTATTCGAAGAATCGGATCACCGACCAGACCGTCGGTTTGCTGTGCGATCTTGCTCGGGCGAGCGGTGTGGGCGAGGCCGTGGCGGCCATGTTCGGCGGTGAGAAGATCAACTTCACCGAGGACCGCGCGGTGCTCCACGTGGCGCTGCGCAACCGTTCCAACTCGCCGATTCTGGTTGACGGCCACGACGTGATGCCACAGGTCAACGCGGTGCTCGCCAAGATGCGTCGGTTTTCGGAGGCCGTCCGCGGGGGCATGTGGACGGGCTATACCAGCAAACCCATCACCGCTGTGGTCAACATCGGTATCGGCGGTTCCGATCTCGGCCCTGCGATGATCTGCGAGGCGCTCGGCCCGTACTGCGACGGCCCGGCTGTCCGCTTCATTTCAAACGTTGATGCGACCGACTTCGTCGAGAAGACCCGCGGTCTCGACCCCGCCGAGACCCTGTTCGTGGTGGCGTCGAAGACCTTCACCACCCAGGAGACCATGACCAACGCCCACACCGCGCGGCGGTGGCTGGTCGACGCCCTCGGCGATGAGGCGGCGGTGGCCCGCCACTTCGTGGCGCTCTCCACCAACCGGGCGGCGGTCGAGGCGTTCGGTATTGATCCCGAGAACATTTTCGAGTTCTGGGACTGGGTGGGCGGCCGCTATTCGAGCTGGTCGGCGATTGGTCTGACGGTGGCCCTCGCCGTGGGATTCGATCGATTCACTGAATTCCTCGAGGGCGCCCACGCGGCGGACCGCCACGTCGCGAAAGAGCCCTTCGATCACAACATCCCCGTCCTGATGGCCATGCTGGGGGTGTGGTACCGCGACTTCTTCGGCGCCGCAACCCACGCGGTGCTGCCGTACGACCAATACATGCGCCGCTTCCCCGCCTATCTTCAGCAGGGCGACATGGAGTCGAACGGCAAGTCGGTTGATCGCGACGGCGCGAGGGTGGGCTACCAGACCGGTCCGGTGGTGTGGGGCGAGGCCGGCACCAACGGGCAGCACGCTTTCTACCAGCTGATCCACCAGGGAACGGCGCTGGTGCCGTGCGACTTCATCGGCGCGGTCAACTCGAACAACCCGATCGGCGACCACCACGAGAAGCTGATGTCGAATTTCTTTGCCCAGACGGAGGCGCTGATGGTGGGCCGGACCACGGCCGAGGTCGAGACGGAGCTCGCGGCCACAGGCCTCGCCCCGGAGCGGATCGCCGAGTTGGTCCCGCACAAGGTGTTCGAGGGCAACCGGCCGAGCAACACGATCCTCCTCGACCGGGTGACCCCGCGCTCGCTGGGCACTCTGATCGCTCTGTACGAGCACTCGATTTTCGTTCAGGGCGTGGTGTGGCGGATCAACAGTTTCGACCAGTGGGGGGTCGAACTCGGCAAGGTCCTGGCCGGTACGATCCTCGACGAGGAGCAACGCCTGCTCGCCGGTGAGGCTGTCGACCTCTCGCACCACGATGCCTCGACCCAGGCGCTGATCGAGCGCTACGTCTCGCGCAAAGACGGCTGACTTTGGGGCGGCCAGACACCGCAGGAATCGGAGAAACCGCAGATCACGCAGATGACGCAGATACGGGCCCGGAAGAAAACGCAAAGGCGCAGAGACGCAAAGACGCAGAGGGGCGGTCCCTGCTTCAGCGAGATCGTCTGGAGTGGGCCGGCGGATGGCCGGCGATCTTACGATCTCCGGCCCCCGGTCCGAAATCCGCCAGTTTCGGATGCCAGCATCCGCTCCTGTCGGATTCCGTCCCGGCCGATGCGCTTCCAGCGCATCGGTACCGCCTCGGTCCTACCTGCCGGGGCGTGGGAGTTCGGGCTCCATCGCAACTTCTGAACGAGTGAGAGGCGAGGCCTGAGCTCTTCGGGGAGCTACGTCTCGCGCCGGGACGAGCAGCGACCCTTCGCAGGGGAGCAGGGGAGGACGCGCTCTTTATCACGTTCGAACGCAAATGACTGTCATTTCGACCGAGCGTAGCGAGTGGAGAAATCTCTTGGAGGGAAGAGGCGTCCCTTTCTCGGGCGCTCGAGTGAACCCGCCTTTCAGGGCGCGGTTGCTGGCGCCCTACGGGCGCCGCGACGCACCGTCGCCAGCGAGTGGCCGATGGCCGGCCTTCCAGTCCGGCCGTCGCCCACGGATCGCTGCCTCCGGCGGGTTCCCGAGAGGAGCCACCCATCGCATTGTTTGCCCGATCGGTGTGGGCGAATTGATGAGGCCGAGCCCAAACAATGCGATAAATGGCACCTCCGCCGCACGCGGACCGTATGCGTAGGCGGTTCCCGGGAGGAGCCACCTTTAGCATTGATTGCCCGAGACGCCTCGTGGGCTTGCAGAAGGTGGAGGCGTCAAACAATGCAAAAAATGGCACCTCCGCCGCTCGCGAACATCTGCGTTCATCTGCGCTCTCTGCGGTTTCTCCTGGTGGCCGGGTTAGAATGCCGTCTCCCCGTGACGGGGCTGGAGGATTCATGACCTTGATTCGCGTGGCGCACTCGCCGGACTCCGACGACGCCTTTATGTTCTATGCCCTGGCCAACGATCTGATCGAGACCGGCGATCTGCAGTTCGAGCACATACTCTCCGATATCGAGACCCTCAATAAGGCTGCCTTCGAAGGTACCTACGAGGTCACAGCGGTGTCGATCCACGCCTATGCCCACCTCGACGAAAAATATGCGCTGCTCGGTTCGGGCGCGTCGATGGGGGACGGCTACGGTCCGGTGCTGGTGGCCCGCGAACCGGTCACTGCCGAGCAGCTTGCCACGATGAAGGTGGCCATCCCCGGCCGACTGACATCGGCTGCCCTGGCGCTCAAGATGTGGAACCCCTCGCTGCAGACTGTGATCTACGGTTTCGACGAGATCATGCCTGCGGTCGAGTCGGGTGACGTGGATGCCGGAGTCGTGATCCACGAGGGCCAGCTCACCTGGCAGGACGAAGGCTTTACAAAGATCGTCGACCTCGGCGTGTGGTGGGCCGAGGAGACCGGCGGTCTGCCGCTGCCGCTCGGCGGCAACGTGATTCGCCGCGATCTCGGCGCCGAAACGTGTGAACGCGCCGCGGGCCTGCTCAAGGCCTCGATCGAGTACTCGCTCGCAAACCGCGACAAGGCGCTCGACTACGCCCTCGACTACGGCCGCGGTCTCGACCGCGACAAGGCCGACCGCTTTGTCGGGATGTACGTCAACGAATTGACGGTGGACTACGGCGAACGGGGGAGGACGGCGATGAAGACTTTCCTCGACCGCGCCTTTGCGGAAGGCCTCATTCCGAAGGTGCCGACGCTCGATTTCCTCTGATCTCGACCACGAGCGCGGCGATAGCGCCGAAGACCGCGCAGCCTGCGAGCAGCATCCAGACCGGCAACCAGCTTCCCGTGCGGTCGTGGATCCCCCCTGCGATGGCCGGACCGGCGAGGTTGCCGAGATTGGAAAACGCGGTGATGAAACCGAAAGCGAACCCGACCCTTGTCGCCGACACCAATGTAGCCGGCAGCGAGTAGGTGGCGGTAGCGACGGTGGCAAACGTCGCGCCGACGAGGAGCATGGCGGGCGCCGGCGGCAGGAATCGGAAAGCCATTCCCGCCAGCACTCCGGTGAGGAGCAGTTGTCCGGCCAACAACCACCTCGGCGCGTGGCCGGTGCGGTCGATCAGGATTCCGGTGATCGGGGCGAGAACGATCGCCACCCACGGGATCAGGCTCACGGTGAGGAGCGCACCCGTACCGCCGCCCGCCCACTCGGGTGCGAAGGTGAAGATCGAGGCGTAGGCCGCAAAGAAGATGCAGCCACGAGACGGCCAGGGCGAACAGAGGGAACGGACAGCCACGGCTCTCGGCGCTGCGTCGGCGGTGGCGGCCTCTCCGCGAAGCTCGCGCGGCACCGCGAGGTTGTGGAGGGGGATCGCGACGATCACCATGACTGCCAAGGCCATGAGTTCGCCGCGCCACCCGAAGGCCGCCTGGAGCCTCGGGTGGAGTGTGAACATGATGATCATGCTCGCCGGGTAGACGGCGTTGAAGATCCCCATTGCCAACGCGAGCTCGCGGCCGGCGAAGGCCGTGGACACCAGCCGCGCGAGCAGCAGGTTGATGGCCAGACCGCCGACGCCGAACAACAACCTGCCCGCAACCAGCACGGCATAGCTCGGGGCGAGGGCGAACAGCACCGCGCCGACGGCCATCAGACCGAGGGCCACGTTGCCGGTGGCCCGCGCCGGCCAACGGTCGATGGCGGCGCCGAGCGGAATCGAGAACAGAATCGCGGGCACCGAGATCGCCCCCATCAGGGCGCCGATGGCGAGATGGCTGAGGCCAAATCGCGATATCAATTCGGGGACCAGGGGCGGCACAGCAAAAAAAGTCACGCCAACCGAGAAGAAGCTCACGATCGGTCGAAGCGAGGATCAACCAGCGGCGGGAGGAGAGGTCAGGTTGAGTCATGGCGGGCATCATACAGGCTTTGGGGAGGGGGGACAGAGGAGCGAGTGGGCCGATCATTACCTGTCATCCCGACCGAGCGAAGAATGAGCGAGCGGAGGGACCCATTCGACTCGCTCCGCTCGCTCAGGGCAGGTTCCCGACCCGGCTCCAAAAAAAGCCTCAGTGCCAATCCGTCGCAGAGATCTCTCCGCTACGGTCCTTCCGGCTTCGCTTCCAGCTACGCCGTGACAAGCCGTCCCTCCGGTCGAGATGACAGATTCCTGATGGCACACGCTCCCCCGCCTACCTGCGCAGACACAGCATGAAGGTGGGCCTTGGCCCACTTTCAGAAACGTTTCCTGAGTGCCCCGACGGCACGTCCGGTGAACGCGGCCTGGTGCGTCGCCTGTACCACAAGGCTCCGATGACGCCCTTCCTGAGTGGGCATCCCGATGCTCACGGCTGCATTGCCCGGGAGTGCCCCCTCCGAAGTTTTGCGCCCGAAACAGCCGCGCAGGTCATGGTGAGGAAATCGCAAAAACATCGGAGACGGCACGTCCGGTGAACGCGAAGCGCCACGCCTCAAGCCCCAGGTCTCAAGCCCCGAGCCCACATCGCGCTCCGTCTTGTGGGAAGCATGAGGTTTCCCTCAACGTTTATCAGGAGCGAGATTCCTATTGACAGTTTGAAACATTTGTTTAGAATGTTCGTTTCAAACAGATGTTTGGAGTGTTTATGGAAGCCGAGACTGACATCGCGGTGACAACCTCTGGAAACCGAGGACACGCACGACCGGATCCTCGATGCGGCGCAACGACTCTTTGCCGAAAAGGGTTTCGACGCAACCCCGGTGCGCGACATTACGACCGAAGCCGGCTGCAACGTGGCCTCGGTGAACTACCATTTCGGCGGCAAGGACAAGCTCTACCTCGAGACCTTTCGATCCATGCTGAGCCTTCTCCGCGACCGAAGGCTAGAGATGATGGGCGAGCTGATGGCGCGTAAACCGCCGCCCACGCTCGACGAATTCGTCCGGACATTTTCGGAGATCATGCTCGAACCGCTCGTGGACGACGATCGTGGCCGGATGTTCCTCATCATTGTGTATCGCGGGAAATGATCGCCCGCCCGGCTGCCACCGGGCGTTCTCCTCGAGGAGTTTTTCGAGCCGATCATGGAACGGGCGACAACCGCCCTCGCGAGGGTCGGTCCAGCGCTGAATGCGGAATCGGCGCGCATGTGCGTCATGTCGATGGTCGGGCAGCTGCTGCACTCTCTGAGAGCGCACCACCTGCTCGCCGACCTCGGGCGCACCGGATGCTGCTGCCGCGAGCCAGTCCGCCCAGACTACGTAGCCCACTTTGTTCGCTTCTCGGTCGGCGGCATTCTCGCCTGTGCCGCCGACCCCTCACCGACGACACGCCTGTCGGAGGTCGCCCAATGAACACGCGATTCCCATTTCTCGCGGCTGCCGTCCTGGCGGGATTGGTCGCCGTATCGGCGTGCACGCTGGGGCCGGAGCCCGAGCGTCCGACCACTGCAGCCGACGTCGGCGACAGCTACACCTACGCGCCCGCGGGTGATTCCGCGCCTCTGCCGGAGGTGACGCCGTGGTGGCGGGAGTTCGGCGACGAGACCACGACCGAGCTCGTCGAGCTCGCCCTGGCCCACAACACCGATCTCCGGGCAGCGGCGGCGCGGGTCCTGGAGGCCGAGGCCACCCTCGAACGCGCCGGCGGCGCGAGGTTGCCGCAGGTCGGCTACGGCGCCACCGCGTCGAAACAGCGAAACTCGTTCGTACTCCCGAACATCGGCCGCCAGACCATCGATTCGACCACCTACTCCTACAACTTCAACGTCTCGTGGCAGGCCGATCTGTTCGGCCGGCTCAAGCGAACGCAGCAGTCGACGTGGGCGAGCCTGCTGGCCGAAGAAGCGGCCCGCGAGGCTGTGGTCCACTCGGTCGTGGCTGCGGTCGTCCGCGCCCGGGTTCTGGTGGCAACGACCGCATGGGCTCTCGACATCAACCGGCAGATCACGGCGAGTTGGGAGAGGACCACGCAGACGGTTGACCGCCGCTATCGCGCCGGCATCGCCGGAGCGGTCGAGCTCCACCTGGCGCGCGAGAACCTGGCCTCGGCGCATGGCGTCCGAAGCCGTTTTCGCAGGTCAGCTCGAACTGGCGCGGCTCGCGCTCGATGTGCTGGTCGGGCGCCGCCCCGGCAGCGCCGAGATGCTCCCGAGCAACCATGCCGCAACTCCCGGCGCTCGACCCTGTGCCGCTCGGTCTGCCGGCGGCTCTCCTCGACCGCCGGCCCGATCTGCGGCGGGCTGAGATGCAGCTTTCGGCATGCCACCTACGGTGTCGGCGCGGCGATCGCCAACCTCTATCCTGATCTCAGTCTGACCGGCCTCGGCAGGGGAGTCCGCCGACTCGTTCAACGAGCTCGATCTGACGAACTTCGTCTACAACATCGTCGCCAATCTGACCGGGCCCCTGTTCAGCGGCGGCCAGCGCCGTGCCGATGTGGACGCTGCCCGGGCGCGAGCCGAACAGGCGGCGGCCGCCTACGCGGGAGCTGTTCTGAACGCGCTCCGCGAGGTGGAGGATGCGCTGGTGTCTCGGCGAGTCCTCGGTCACAGAGCTTCAACCTGACGACCGATCGGGTGGCCGAGGCCCGAGCCGCGGACAGTCTCGCCAAACAGCGCTATCAGCGCGGTGTCGAGACCCTGCTCACGGTCCTCGAGACCGAGCGCCGCCTGCGGCTCGCCGAGCAGGCGATCATCACCAGCACCATCGACGTGTGGAACGCCCGCATCGATCTCTTCCTCGCCCTCGGCGGCGACTGGGGCACCGATCCCGCGGACGCCGAACCCGAAGCAACCGTTGCGGCGATGGCCTCGGCCGATTCCGAAATTCCGAAATCCGAAATCCGAAATCCGAAATTCTGAAGAGGTACTCTGATGTCTTCCAAAACCCTCAAGTTCGTCATTCCCGTTCTCGTCATCATCGCCGGTTTTGCCGCCGCGGCAGTCATCACCTCGGCCCGCAAGGCGCCGCCCAGGGTTGACCGTCCAGCACTCGGCCCGCTGGTCGAGGTGATGCCGGTCGAGATCACCGACGTGCCGGTGGTGGTTTCCGGCCACGGCGAGGTGGTGGCCAAGGTGGCGGTCGATATCGTTCCGCAGGTGGCGGGCCAGGTGGTCACAACCCACCGGTCATTGGTTGCCGGCGGTTTCTTCAGGGCCGGCGAGGTGCTGGTGGAGATCGATCCCCGCGACTACGAGCTCGCGGTGGAGCGCGCGCAGGCGGCCGTGGCGCGGGCCAAGGTGACGCTCGAACGCGAGCAGGCCGAAGCTGAGGTCGCTCGCGAGGAGTGGAACGGTCTGCATCCCGATGAAGAACCGACCGCGCTGGTGATCCGCGAACCTCAGATCCGGCAGGCCGAAGCCGAGTACGCGGCGGCGGAGGCCGACCTCAGCGTCGCCAAGCTCAACCTCGAGCGGACGAAGATTTCGCTGCCCTTCGACGGAGTTGTCGTGTCCGAGAGCGTCGATGTCGGCCAATTCGTCGGCAACGGCAGCAGACTGGCCACCGTCTACGGAACGGACGTGGTCGAGATTCGAGTCCCGTTGGACAGCGGCGAGATGGCGTGGTTTGACGTGCCCTCACGCCGGGGTGGCAAGGGCGCGATGGCTGAGGTGAGCGTCGGTTCCGGCAGCGCCCGCTCCGTCTGGGACGGGCAGGGTGACTCGGATGGAGGCGCAGGTCGACCAGATGTCGCGCATGGTCCACGTCGTGATCGAGGTGCCGCGGCCGTATGAGACATCCGCAGACCACCCGGCGTTGCTGCCCGGGACCTTTGTCGATGTCCGCATCTCCGGACGTACATTGGAAGAGATTGCCGCGGTGCCGAGATACGCCGTCCACGACGGCGACCGGGTGTGGGTTTTCGCGGACGGCGCGCTCGAGATCCGCGATGTCGAGGTCATTCGTGCCGACCGCCAGCAGACGCTCCTGTCATCGGGGCTGGACGAAGGCGATCTCGTGATCCTGAGTTCGCTCGATGCCGTCACCGTCGGCATGACAATCCGCCGCGCCGATGCATCGTCGCCGCCCGTTTTGGAGATTGAGAATCCCGAGGCTGGAGGCGCGGTATGAACGACAGTCGCAAGGGGCCGCTGGCCTGGTTCGCCGCCAACCACGTGGCGGCCAATATCCTGATGATCTTCATCCTGGTGTCGGGGGCTCTGTCGTTGATCTCGGTTGTCATCGAGGTCTTTCCAGAGATCGAGACCGACACGGTCACGGTCAGGGTGCCGTACCGCGGCGCCTCCCCGGCCGAGGCTGAGGAGGGGGTCTGCATCCGCGTCGAAGAGGCCATCGCCTCGATCGAAGGCATCAAACGCATCCGTTCGACCGCCCAGGAAAACCTGGGGACGGTGACCGCCGAACTCGAAGAGGACGCCGATAATCGCAAGGTGCTCGACGACATCAAGGCGGCCGTCGACCGCATCGAGACCTTCCCGGTCGAAACCGAAAAGCCTGTGGTCTCCGAGGTCGACACCCGCCGCCGGGTCATCACGATCGTGCTCTACGGCGAAGCGTCCGAAAAGACCTTGAAGGCGCTTGCCGAGAGGGTTCGCGACGAGGTCACCGCCCTCGAGGGCATCTCGCAGGTCGAGATCGCCGGAGTCCGCAACTACGAGATCTCCATCGAGGTGTCGGAGGACGCCCTGCGCCGCTACGGCCTCAGCTTCGAAACCGTGGCGAACGCGGTTTCCATGTCGTCGCTCGACCTCCCGGGTGGGGCTGTCAAGACCCAAGGTGGTGAAATCCTGCTGCGCACCAAGGGGCAGCTCTACCGCGGTTCGGAATTCGAGGACATTGTCGTGGTGACGCGGCCGGACGGCACCAGGGTGGAGCTCTCCGACGTGGCCACCGTGATCGACGGGTTCGAGGACACCGACACTGCGACCCGCTTCGACGGCAATCGCGCGGCCCTGATCCAGGTCTACCGGGTCGGTGACGAGGGCGCTCTCGAGGTGGCCCGGACCACCAAGGCGTACCTTGCAGACCTCGCGCCGGAGTTGCCGGCGGGGATCTCGGTCGACACCTGGGACGACGACTCGATCATCCTCAAACAGCGCATCGGGCTGCTGCTCCGCAACGCCCGGCTCGGTCTGATCCTGGTCTTCATCTGTCTCGCCCTTTTCCTCAATACGCGGCTCGCCTTCTGGACCACGATGGGGATTCCGATCTCGTTTCTCGGCGGTCTGTGGCTGATGCCCTACGCCGACGTCACGATCAACATGATCTCGCTCTTCGCCTTTATCGTCGTCCTCGGCATCGTGGTCGATGACGCCATCGTCGTCGGCGAGAACATCTTCAATTATCTGGAAGCCGGCATGAAGCCGATCGATGCGGCCATCACCGGCGTCCGCGAGATGGCGATGCCGGTGACCTTCGCCATCATCACCACGGTGGCGGCCTTTGCGCCGCTCCTTTTCGTGGCCGGCACCATGGGCAAGATCATGCGCCAGATCCCGGTGGTGGTGATCGCGGTTCTCCTGATGTCCCTTGTGGAGGCGCTGCTCATCCTGCCCGCCCACCTCTCGGGTGAGGGGCGGATCTTCAATCGCATCGTCGGGCCCTTTCTCGGACCGATCGAGAAGGTGCAGAACAAGCTCCAGGCAGGTCTTCAGAGCTGGATCAGGGGGCCGTACCGAAAGAGTCTCGCCTTCGCGCTCGAGTGGCGCTATCTGACGGTGGCAGTGGCCCTGGTCTTTCTGATCCTCAGCATTTCGTTGGTGGTCGGTGGGTTCCTCAAGTTCAGCTTCATGCCGCGGGTGGACTCGGACAACATGATCGCGTCGCTCACCATGCCGCAGGGGACCCCGGTCTCGCAGACCGAGGCGATCCTGACTCGGATCGAAGCGGCCGCGGAGGCTCTCGCCCGCGACCACGACGAGGCGCAGCCCGATGGATCGCCCTCGATCATCCGCCACGTCTCGACCACCGTCGGGCAGCATGCCTTCGTCCGGGGGAGGAGGGCCGACGGCCCAACGCGTCTCGGGTGGAGATTCGTCCCATGTCGGAGAGGTCAACGTCGAGCTGCTGGGGGCGGAGGATCGCGATGTGGGCTCCAACGAGCTCGTCAGCCGCTGGCGCGAAATCGTCGGCGAGGTGCCGGGAGCGGTCTCGCTGACCTTCAAGGCGAACATGTTCTCGGCCGGCGACCCGGTCAGCGTGCAGCTGGCCCACCGCAACTTCGACACCCTGCTGGCCGCTGTCGAGCGTCTCAAGGTCATCATCGCCGAGTACCCCGGCACCAAGGACGTGGCGGACTCGTTCCTCCCCGGAAAGAAGGAGCTCAAGCTGACGTTGACGCCCGAGGGCCGGGCGGCGGGTCTGACCTTGTCGGACCTCGCGCGCCAGGTTCGCGCGGGTTTCTACGGCCGGGAGGTGCAGCGGATCCAGCGCGGCCGCGACGACATACGGGTGATGGTTCGCTATCCCGAGGCCGAGCGGCAGTCGCGAGGCGACATCGACGAGATGCGGGTGCGGCTTCCCGGTGGCGCCGAGGTGCCCTTTGGGACGGTTGCGGTGGTCGAGGAGGGCCGCGGCTACGCGGTCATCAACCGCACCGACCGCCGGCGGGTGGTCACCGTCAGCTCGGATGTGGAAGAGGCCGCGGCCAACGCCAACGAGATCTCGAGCGACCTCCGCGCCAATGTTCTGCCGGCGCTGGCCAGGGAGTACCCCGGTCTGACCTTCGATTTCGAGGGCGAGCAGCGGCAGCAGAGTGAATCGCTGGACAGCATGAAGGTCAACTTTCTGGTCGCCCAGCTGGCGATCTTCGCGCTGCTTGCGATTCCGTTCAAGTCCTACTCGCAGCCGCTGATCATCATGTCGGCCATCCCCTTCGGGCTCGTCGGCGCGGTCTTCGGCCACATGGTGATGGGTCTCGATCTGACCATGCTTTCGATGTTCGGGATGGTCGCCCTGACCGGAGTCGTGGTCAACGACTCGCTGATTCTGGTCGATCTCATCAACCGCATGCGCGCCGATGGTGCAACTGTCGACGTAGCGATTCGCGAGGCCGGCGAACGCCGGTTCCGGCCGATCATGCTGACGACGGCGACGACCTTTCTCGGTCTGACCCCGATGATTTTCGAGACCAGCATGCAGGCCAAGTTCCTGATCCCGATGGCGGTGAGCCTGGGCTACGGCATCGTCTTCGCCACCGCGATCACCTTGATCCTGATTCCGACCTTGTACCGGATTCTCGAGGACATCAAGGCGCTGTTCGGCGCCACGACCGAAGAGGTGAGGGTCAGCCGGCAAGTCTCGACGGCAGAGGAATTTTGAATTTTGAATTTTGAATTTTGAATTTCCCATCGCAGCCTCTCCAGGTCAGATCGAGTGCTCACGACGGACGGTCGTGCGGAAACGAGTCGCGTGCGGCGGAGGCAGGCCCTGAAGGACCTGCCTCCGGCTTTTTGTGGGGCAGCCGTCCCGGCTGCCGGCTGGCAGGATCTCGCAACCGGATCGTGGTTTCTGCGTTCTTACGCTATAAAGGTGGCCCGTGATCATGGGGTGTTATTTCGGGAGGTGCGGTGCGACCTGCCGGCTTGAGTGTTTGTTTTCTCGTGGTGGCGATGGCTGTGGCGGCTGCTGCGGGCGCTCCCGCTATTCTCACTTCTCCCGTGGGTCTGGTGAGCGGTGAGCTCCAGGTGGATCTCGACCTCGGCGTCTCTTCGACCGGCGCGACGCTCTACCTCGATGGTGTCGACGTGTGCTCACCGACCCCCGCGTCGCCAACCTGTCGGATCGACCTCGGCTCCGAGCTCCACGTCCATCTGCTCGAACTGGTGGTCACCACCACCGACGGTTCCGTCGAGCGCGCGGAACGCTGGCTCAACCGGCCGGGCCGCGAGGCGGATCTCGAGATCGAGTTGGCATCTCGCCCCATCGGCAATGTCTGCGGCGGGCGTCTCGCCTGGACCGATGTCCGCGGCCAGCAACCCGCCGTTCTCGAGGTCGAGGCCGCCGGCGAGCACATTGTCGTTCTGACGGAGAACAGAACGTTCGGATATCCCTGCGCTGCGATCGGCGGGACCGAGGTCGTTGCTGCGGCTGCGGTCTTTCCGGACGGGCGCCGCGCGTCGTCGGTGGCTCTGACCGGCGATTCCGGGAGGCCGGCCGGCGCGGCCCCGCAGCCGGTGGTTCTCGAGCCGTCGTCTGCCGGGGCGAGCCCGTGCGCGGGCACCGGGAGTGAGGACTGGCAAGGATTCGAGGTCGCGTTCGTGCTCGATCCATCGGTTGATTACGCGACCCTCGCGAGCCTCGGCGACCCGTCGGGAGCGGCATCAGGCGCAGGAGATACGGCGGGCTCCGCCTGGGATCGCGCCTCATTGGCTTTTTCGGATGCGGACCGCATGTGGTACGTCCGGCCCGATTCCACGCTGCTTCGGCTCGATGGGTTTGCCGAGAGTCGAGAGCTGTGGTTTGGGACCTTCCTCCAGATCGGATCGAGCCCGATGCAAGCCGACCCGCGGCTCGCCGATGCGGTGGCGACGGCGGGTCTGGCTGCCGGCGCCGCCCCGCGCCGCCGCGCCGTCGTGCTGATTCTCGGTGACGGCCCGACAGCGGACAGGAGCAGTTTTTCGGTCGAGGACGTGCGGTCGTACCTCGCAGAGGTTGGCGTACCGCTGATGGTGGTTCGCACGATGGCGGAGATCAACGATGGCTGGCCCGAGGGTGTCGAGGCAGATTCTCTCGATGCCTTTGCGGATACGGTCGAGGGGATCAGAGATCGGATCGACGCCCAATGTGTGGAGTGGTTTCCGGCCGGCCTCGATCAGCGCCAGATCCAGGCGGTCGTTCCCAGTGGTGCGGTGATCGCAGGCCGGGGTGACGCCGGCGCAAACGAAGGTCAGCCGGTGTGGCGGCGGGCGGCGCTCGCGGGCGCTGCGACCGAGAGCCAACCGATTTCGGGTGCGCCGATCGGCGGCGAAAAGCTCGAGGTGACGGCCGTCGAGGTGCTGGTCAGGGCATTTGATAACAAGGGCAACCCGATCACCGACCTCGAAGCCGGCAGTCTCCTGGTCACGGAAGACGGTCGGGCCGTGCCCGTGCTGGAATTGGAGCCGGTTGGCTCGTTGAGGCAAACGCCGGAGCTCCCGGCCGCCGCCCCTGCGCCAGCGGTTCAAGAAGCCCTGCCGACGCGGAAAATTGTCCCGGTGTCGATCTACGTGGAACGCCGGCTCTCCGGTGCGGCGGATGTCCAGCCGGCCCTCAATGCTCTCAAGGAGCAGGCCGACTGGTTGACCTCCCTCGGACCGGTGGACGTCGTGGTCGCGGAAAAGTCGATCGAACCGGTTCTCGTGGGTGCTACCGATCCGGAAGCGGTTCGCAACGCCCTCGATGCCGTTGTATCCCTGCCGTCCCACGGCCACGCCATCGAAGAAATCCGCAAGGAGTACCTCCGTTTCATCCGCGTCTATCCGGATCGCGGTCAGATTTCGCAGTCGGATGCCCCGGACGCGGCGTCGGGTGGTTCTGCCGACTCAAGCACTCCGGACAACCAGCTCAGGGTGCGGACGATGACGATTGCCCGAACGGCGGTCTTCGAAGAGGATGCCCTGTTGCGGAGCACCATGGCGAGAATGAACGACTGGGCGTTGGAACTGCAGACGTCGGGACCGCGGCTTCTCTTTCTGGTGGGCACTGGTTTTGACGAAGATCCCATCGATTTCTACCTCAGGTTCCTCGAACAGAAGGACCCGTCTCTCGGCACCGCGGCGCGCGCCGAGTTCGTGCGATACAACCAGGCCGCACGGGTTGAAGGCGTCGGACGCGAGCTGGCGGCCGCAGGGTGGATGGTGGTGCCGATCGCGACCCGGATCGCCGGGCAGCAGCGGTCATCGGCCGAGTTCTCGGGTGGTGAGACCTTTCAGTCGTTTCTGGGCGTCGGGGACTCGAACTACCTCCGCGATGTGGACTTCATGCTGCTGGATCCCCTCGGCTCGCAACAGCACCTGGCCGAGCCGAGCGGCGGCAAGGTGATTCTCGGCTACAGCGGTCTGAAGAAGCTGATCAACGAAAGCGCGGGGTGGTACCGGCTCACCTACCAGGTGGCGCGGGCCCCGGACGGCGCACTGCACGACGTCACCGTGGCCAGCGATCGGTCCGAGATCGAGGTCGAGAGCACCGGTGTCGTGGTGTCGGGGACCTCGGAAGGCCGGGCGGCGATGCGGTTGAGGCTGCTGCTCGACGACCCGACGGGCACGGGCGAGCTGCCGGTCCGGGTGACCGTGGGGGCTGCGAACGCGGTTGGCGAGAAGCTGTTCGAAGCACAACTCATCGCCTCGGTCGATCTCGCCCCGATCGCACCCCTGTTTTCGGCGGACGGCACCCGGGCGCTGCGGTTTTCGATCGGCGTGCGGTCGGGTCCGGGCGTGCCCTTCGTCTCGCACTCGGTCGTCACCGCGAAGAGCTCCGTAGAGGGCATGCAGTTCAATGCGCCGATCCAGTGGACGGGCGACGACGCCGAACTGGCCGTAGTGGTCGAAGACCTCGGGTCCGGAGCCTGGGGTGGGACGGTCAGCCGGCTTGGTGAGTGATTGAACGAAAAGGGGAGCCGATTTCGGATTTCGGATTTCGGATTTCGAATTTCCATCTACCCGGCACGCGGGACGCGTGCCCCACAACGCCGCTGCGACGAGACATTTGTGGGGCAGCCGTCCCGGCTGCCGGGCGGTTGGTCGGGAAATCAAACTCAAGACTCAAAACTCAAAACTCATCACTTAAAACTGTCGGCCTCTGTCCGGGCGGAAGACGTTTTGGTAATGGCGGATTCGCCATGGCAGGAGGCCGCCGAGCTTTTCGATGGTGACGAGGTCGTAGCGGCAGGGCCGCTCCCACAGCGAGAATCGGCCGAGGTAGGCGGCTGAAACCCGGGTCAGAGTCTTTCTCTTCTTCTCGTTGAATGCCGCTGCGGCGCCCCCGAAATCGTCACTCGAGCGCGCCTTGACCTCGACAAAGACGATTTCGCCGCGCCGTTCCATCACCAGGTCGAGCTCGCCGCCCGCCCCGCGCCAGTTGCGGTGGCGCAGACGGTATCCCTTGAAGATCAGCAGCAGCAGCGCGAGCTTTTCGCCCGTTCGGCCGAAGCGGTGGCGGCGGAGGGGGGACATGGGTGGATTGTAGTGCCTCCCCGTTTCTCGTCGCCGGAATGTGCGGGCGGGATCCGGCTTCGCCTCTGTCTACGCCGTGACAAGCGGCCCGCACCACAAAACGCAACTGAACCGTTATCATGCGCCGGTGCGAACCGACGACTTTGACTTCGAGCTCCCGCAGGAGCTGATCGCCCAGCACCCGGCGCCGCGCGGCACCTCGCGTTTGATGGTGCTCGACGGCACCTCGGGCTCGACGGTGCACCTCGACGTCAGCCGCCTCCCCGAGCTCCTGCGCCCCGACGATCTTCTTCTGTTCAACGACACCAGGGTGATCCCGGCGCGGCTCTTCGCCCGGCGCCCGACCGGCCGTGCCTTCGAGTTATTGCTGCTCCGGCGGGTGGACATCGAGTGTTGGGAAGCCCTGTTGCGGCCCTCCGCGCGGGCCCGGACCGGCGAGCGGCTCGATCTCGAAGACGGCGGCGCGGTCATTCCCATCGAGCGCAAGGGGGAGGGCCGGTGGCGAGTGCGTTTCGACCCGGCCCTCGACCTCGAACGGCTCGATGGCCTCGGCGAGATGCCGCTGCCGCCCTATATCGAACGTCCTCGCGGCGGCGTCGACGAGGACAGAACGACCTACCAGACCGTTTACGCCGCCAACCCCGGCGCGGTGGCCGCCCCGACCGCGGGTCTCCACTTCACTGACGAGATGCTGAATGCAATCCGCGCGGCGGGTCTCGAGATGGCTTTTCTGACCCTTCACGTCGGTCTCGGCACCTTCCGCCCGGTTCAGGTCGACGACATCGCCGACCACGAGATGCACGAAGAGTGGTTCAACGTGTCGGAGGACACCACAACCGCGGTCAACCGCGCCCTCGACCAGCAACGCCGCATCGTCTGCGTCGGCACCACCTCGGTGCGCGCCCTCGAGGGGGCGCTTGCAGTGGGGGAGGGGCGGCTTCAGCCCGGCGACGGTTGGACCCGGATCTTCATCACCCCCGGCTTCCAATTCCGTGGGACCGGCGCCATGCTCACCAACTTCCACCTGCCGCGCTCGACCCTGCTGATGATGATCAGCGCCTTCGCCGGACGCGGCCACGTTCTCGCCGCCTACGCCGAAGCGATCTCCGAGAGCTACCGCTTCTTCTCCTACGGCGACGCAATGTTCATCGGGTAGCGCTGCCGCTATTCGACAGTCGTGGGTGCCGGAAACTGTCGATCTCAAGCTCAATAAATACAAATATTTGGGAGTATTCGTCAGTGTCGTTCACGTTTCCAGATGTCAACTGCTGATATCTGTAGACTGGTGGAGAAAACCGCTGATCTTACCTGGTCTCGCCGGTGTCCGCGCCATCGTCGTCGCGGGTCCGCCGTTCGTCGTCTTCGCCGAAGATCCGCAGAGCCGGCGTCTCGAGATCATCCATCTGTCCGCTCCTGACCGACCAGATAAAGGCAGCCACTCCGACCAGAGCGAGGAGGAGGGCGATGGGGAGGGCGAGGTAGAGGGCGGACATGAGGATTGATTGTAGAGGTAAATTTCGGATTTCGGATTTCGGATTTCGAATTTTCAACCCCACCACCCGGCACGCGGGACGTGTGCCACACAATTGCTCAGGAACTCCCTTGTAGGGCGGCCGTCCCGGCTGCCGGGCGGCGAGCCGGCAACTCAAAACTCAGAACTCAAAACTGAGAACTTCAGAAGGTCTTCGCCCGGTACGAGCTCAGCACCACCGTCATCGAGCTCAGCGGCATCAGGATGGCGGCGAGGATCGGGCTCATGTGACCTGTGATAGCGAAGGCCACCGCGACGATGTTGTAGGTGAGCGAAAACACCAGGTTGCGGCGGATGACCCCGAGGGTCCGGCGCGATCCCTCGAGCAACTCGACCACCGGAGAGAGCCCCGGCCGTCCGAGATAAACGTCGGCCGCCGCCAACACCGCCTCTGCGCCGCCGTGGACCCCGATACCGACGGTGGCCGCCGCCAACGCCGCGGCGTCGTTGACGCCGTCGCCCACCATGGCCACGGCTTCGTCGCCGCTCTCCTGGACCGCTTCCAGCTTGTTCTCCGGCGTCGCCGCGCCACGGGCTGCGGCGGATGACACCCCGATCTCGCGGGCGATTGTCTCCACTACAACCGGGTGGTCTCCGGAGAGGATCCCGACCCTCCAACCGGCCCCGCGGATCGCGGTTACGGAGGCGGCGGTGTCGGGACGCAACGGGTCGCCGACGCCGGCCACCGCCCGCACCTCGCCATCGACCGCCGCCACCACGGGGCTGAGCCCGTCGGCGGCGTACGCCGCAACGGTCTCGGCCGCGGCCATCGGCAACCGGCCCAATGAGTCTTCGATGAAAACCGCCGAGCCGATGACCACTCGTCGGCCGTCGACCACGCCCTCGATTCCGGCGCCGGTCGTTTCGCGGACCGCGGTCGCATCTAACACCTCATTGCCATCGGAAGCAGCCGCCAGCGCACGCGCCACGGGGTGGGCAGAGTGACGCTCGACCGCCGCCACCGCGGTCCGCAGATCCTTCTCGCCCCACCACCGCACGACGGCCAACCGGCCCTCGGTGAGGGTGCCGGTCTTGTCGAGCAGCATGAGCCCGGGACGGGCGAGGTTTTCGAGCGCATCGCCGCCCTTGATGAGGATTTTCTTGCGCGCGGCACGGCCGATGGCGGCGCTCACCGCGAGCGGCGTGGCCAGACCGAGGGCGCAGGGGCAGCTGACGATCAGCAGGGCGACCGCGTGCTGAATCGCGTTTGTGGGATCAAGCCGCCACCAGATCACAACGGTTGCCAGGGCCAGCGCGAGCACGATGGCGACAAACCACCCCGAGATCCGGTCGGCCAACAACACCACCGGCGCGCGCCGCGCGGCGCCCTCTTCAACCAGCCGCATCAGCCGCCCGACGCGGGTGTCCTCGCCCGTTGTCTTGACTTCCACCAGGAGGCGCCCCGACAGATTGACCGTGCCCGCGTGAACCGGGTCTCCGACCCCTACCTGCTCGGGCAGTGACTCGCCGGTGAGCAGCGAGCGGTCGAGGGTCGATTCGCCATCCTCGACCACCCCATCGGCCGGGATCGAGTCGCCCGCGCGAACTTCCACCCGCGCACCCGGCGTCAGGGCTTCGAGCGGAACCTCGCGCACCGCATCGCGCTCGACCAGACGGGCGGTGGACGGCGCCAGCGAAAACATCAGTTCGGTCGAGCTGGCGGCCTTCAGCTGTTGCCGCCGCTGGAGGAAGCGCCCAACCAATAGAAAGAAAATCAGCGCCGTCACCGACTCGAAATAGACCTCTCCTGTCCCGCGCACGGTGTTGACCGCGCCCTGGGCAAAGCCGGCGAGGATGCCGATGGCGATCGGCAGATCCATGTGAAGGCTGCGTGTGCGCAGCGCGCCCCACGCGCCGCGATAGAAGACAGACGCGCACCAGAAGACCGATGGCAGCGCGAGACCGAGACTGACCCAGCGGAAAAGCGTTCGGTACTGGTCGCCGATGCCGTGGAAGTGGCCGCCGTAAAGCGCGAAGGCGATCAGCATCACGTTGCCGGCGATCGCCCCCGCCACCGCGATCCGGACCAACAGAGCTCGCTCCTCGCGCCGCGCCATGTCGCGCGCCTCGACCCCGCGGAAGGGGTGGGGGGTGTAGCCGATCGAGTCGAGGAACCGCGCCACCTCCGAAAGCGGAGTCGTCCGCGGGTCCCAGGTCACCGTGGCCAATGCCTTACCGAGATCGAGACGGACTTCGGCCACGCCATCCACCACCACGGTGAGCTTTTCCACCAGCCACACGCAGGCCGCGCAGTGCACGCCTTCGAGATAGAGCTCCACGGTCCGCAACCCCGACGGCATGTCCCTGCAGTAGAGGCGGTGAAAGGCCGGGTCGTCAAACTCGGCGAATGTCTTGCCCGAGACGTGAGCCGCCTCCTCCGGCGCGTCAATCCGCGCCTTGATGTCGTAGTAGCCGTCGAGCCCGTGACCTCGGATCACCTCATAGGCCACCCGGCAGCCGTTGCAGCAGAACTGATGCTCAGCACCCTCCTCCACCAGCCCGGCGGGGACGGGGAGGGAGCAGTGGGAACACGTTACCGGCATTGGCGGGATTGTCTCACGTCGGAGATTTCGGATTTCGGATTTCGGATTTCGGAATTCCATCACAAATTCCGACCGACAGGAGATGCTTGAGTGCTGAGAGTGGGCGAAACCGCGTGCGGCGGAGGTGCCTGGCATCCCGATTCGTCCGACGAACCGGCGTGCCTGGCATCCTCTCGACCGAGCGAAGCCCCACTCAAGCTGTCATTTCGACCGAGCGGCTTGTCACGGCGCAGCCGAAGGCGAAGCCGGAAGCGAGCGGGGAAATCTCTTGAAGGGAAGCCCTCCGTTACGACGGCGGGACGTTTTCGGGCGTTCGAGTGAACCTGTCTCTCTGAGCGCGCTTCCCGAGAGGAGCCACCCATCGCATTGTTTTCCGGAGAGGTGTGGGCGGATTGATGAGGCGAGCCCAAACAATGCGACAAATGGCACCTGCGCCGCACGCGGACCGTATGCGGACGCGTTTCCCGAGCGATCGGTGAGCCGACGTTCGGGTGTATCATTGAGGGGAGGGTTCTCGAACAGCAACCGAACGAGACGAGGCGTGGTCTCTATAACATCGCCGCTTTTGCACGCCGCGAGGGCCTAAAGTATTAGGGCTCAATAGGTTGCGAAGGCAATCATAATGCGGTAGCTATGTTCAATCAGTTGACAACCACCATTTTCGAGAAGTTCTTGACAACCTCTGAATCGTAACTTATGCTGCATTTATACCATCATGGGCAGCGTCGAACTCTTCCCCGCGACCGCCTCACCGCGCCCCCGGCGCCTCATGGACCGGGTCAGATCGGAGATCAGGGTCCGCCACTATTCGATTCGGACCGAGGAGGCCTACACCGGTTGGATCCGCCGCTATATTCAGTTCCACCACTGCCACCCGCGCGATCTCGACGGAGAGGACCTCAACCGGTTTCTGACCCACCTCGCCGAACACGACCGGGTTGCGGTCTCCACCCAGAGGCAGGCTCTGTCCGCCATACTCTTCCTCTACCGCCACGTGCTCAAGACCAACCTCGAGTGGCTCGACGACGTCGTGCGGGCGCGCCAACCGCGGCGGCTCCCCAACGTCCTCAGCCGCGAAGAAGTGGCGGCCGTGCTCTCCCGCCTCGAAGGCATCCCCCAACTCGTCGTGCTGCTGCTTTACGGCACCGGGATGCGGATCCTCGAGTGTCTCAGGCTTCGCGTCCAGGACTGCGACTTCGACCTCGGCCACATCACCATTCGGCGCCCCAAGGGTGGACGCGACCGGGTGACCATGCTGCCGGAATCGACCCGCGAACGCCTGAACGACCATCTGCTCACGGTCCGCACCCTCCACGAACGAGACCTCGCCGAAGGCTTTGGCAATGTCTACCTGCCCGATGCTCTGGCCCGCAAGTACCCTCACGCCGACCGCGACTGGAAATGGCAGTATGTCTTCCCGGCCGGCTCGCGGGGCGTCGATCCCCGATCAGGCGCAGAACGACGCCATCACCTGCACGAATCGGTGATTCGAAAGGCCGTCTATGCTGCCGCGCGCACTTCGGGCATCCCAAAGAAGGTCAGCTGCCACACATTTCGACACAGCTTTGCGACCCATCTCCTCATTGCAGGCCACGACATCCGAACGATTCAGGAACTGCTTGGTCACAAGGACGTCAAGACCACGATGATCTATACCCATATCATCGGCAAGGCCGGCGGCCGGGGCGTCACCAGCCCAGCCGACACCCTGAGAACTGGACAGTGAGCACGCTAACAGCCCTCGTGTTAGTGAGCGATCCGAGCACGATAACAACCCGACAGCTTGCCCCTCAATCAAGATCGATTATTCTGGAAACAGGGGACATGCGACGAGATACGGATACTAACCCGGAGGATTTCTTCTCGCTTTCAAAGCACGTTTCCATCCGAATCATTAGTATCGCTAATAGTAGTTAGGCAAGAAGGTGAGGAGAATGAGCATCAGGCGCCGTTGGCAGCCAAGGGTTATGATGCCGGTGGCGTGGTTTCGGACGTGGTCATTTACTCGTTCGACGTGGACTCGAAAAGTCCGTCTCATTCTGGGAATCTGCGACCGCTAGTGTCGCTGTTCGACCCTAGGCATGAAATTCAACTGTCGAAGTTGATTCATCGCGGCATGTCACGCATCTGTTTTCATGGGGATGGGTCCCTGAAGTCTGTATTCGTCTGGCTCGTGGAGCCGAGTATCAGAGTAGGAGCATTGAACGCCGACAGGGGATGAACTGTCGGTTCATGACAATTCGCCAGACAGGTCTATCGGTATCCTCGGGGAATCGGTATTCGTCCACGATTGAGCCCGAAGACCACCAGATGGCTTTCCTGAGAGACCAAGTCGTCATTGGGCCAAAGCTCTTCTGGATTCGTGAACGTTCCGAAGATCCGGTGGTTATCAGGGGCGAACAATCCTAAGTGACTCGATGCCTAACACCTCGTTCCAGCGGACCCTCACCCGCGGCGGGTCGGTCCGCTGAACTCGGACCGTTAGGCAGACTACGGAATGACAATAATGAGATTAACACAACCTGCTTCCTCTGATTTGCCTCTTTCAACTCTCTCCCTCTGTTTCGGTGCACAAGAGGACGTCGTGGTGTCAGATGTACCCGTTTCAGATGAGCACGTGAATCATGGAAATCGAGTGCGATCCCCACCCCCTGGTTTCGAATTCCCGTCGTTCGGCATCTCTTGCGAGTTGAGCTCCTGTGCGCTCTGGCAACCAGAGCCCCCCCGTGGGATCACATCGTTGTTGAGGACCTGGTGTAAGGTCTTCATAAAGGCCGACCCTGGTGGAGTTCGTCAGGTGTCTGAGTACGACCATGAAATCTCCCTCGGGATGGCGGGCGGCCCTTCGACTTTATCCGATTTGAACCCGAGATCCCAAACAGGACGAAAGCATCGTGTTGGTTCGTTTCTCGTCAGTCGTCACACGAATTGGATGTAGTTGTCAGAGTCAAATGGTGCGACTATGATCCGCTTGTAGGAAAGGTATCCCCAACACCTCATTCCAGCGGACCCTCACCCGCGGCGGGTGCGGGCCGCTGAAAAACTCGGACCGTTAGGATAACCAATACTCAACGTTCAACTGATGCGAATCCCCTGGAATCGCCATCACTCCGTGATGCGTAGATCTGGGTAAGGAGAACCCACGTGGGGTATTTTTTTTTCTGGTTGGCGACAATTGCAGCGGGCTCGTCGGCCCTGATTTCGCGAGGTCTTGGCCATTTCCAGTGTATTTCAGGCTCAGAAACCGCCACTCTAGAAAACTATACTTCGTTCATTGCTTTTCAACCCATTTCAATGACGTCCTGTGGACAAACCTGATCTTCACGAATTGTGCAGCTCTGCAGACATGAAACTCGTTCGTCTGGTCCGCTACGATATAGAATTGTCTCAACAGTATGCGGCTTTGACGTTCCCCTCGCGTATGCTGTTGATTGGCGCAATCCTCGAATTCGTTGGAGTTCAATAGTGGACCTCATGCCTAACACCTCATTCCAGCGGACCCCCACCCGCGGCGGGTGGGGTCCGCTGAACTCGGACCGTTAGGCCAGGCCAAGAGATGCGAGCAATCAGTTGGGTCATCACAAACCGAAGCCTCGAAAGCGCCCTAGAAACCTGCGGCCTTTTCGTACTGTCATCTGATGATTCAACATTCCATTGGCGTCTTGGGCCTCGGCCTTTCGGAAACTCCGGACCGAACGGTTGCGCCGGAACAGCTATCATCGACCCCGTGACTTACCGACGTGAATCCTCGTGTTCTACTCTGCCTAACACCTCATTCCAGCGGACCCCCACCCGCGGCGGGTGGTCCGCTGAATTCGGACCGTTAGGCACCAAGGGTTGGTTTGGGATAAGATAGCGCCATGACCACTGATTTCGATGTCGTTGTTGAGCGGGATGCAGAGGGTTACTACGTGGCTTCCGTTCCTTCTCCTCAGGGTTGCCATACCCAGGCGCGATCGCTCGATGAGCTCATGGAACCGTGTGCGAGAAGTGATTGCCCTTTGCCTCGAGGAGCAAGGCCTACCAGCTGAACCACTCGAGTTCATCGGTGTGCAGAGGGTTCGCATCGCGTCATGACCCCTCGACTGCGAGTCAAGGGCAAGGACCTTCTCTCAGCGCTCGAACGAGCTGGGTTCGAAGTCGTCCGGACCAAAGGCAGTCACAATTTCCTTCGGCATCCGGATGGGGCGCGCAACTACAATTCCTGTACACGCTGGCGAGACTCATCGGCCCAGGGCTTTTGTCTCAGATTCTCCGTGACACGAAGATCTCACGTGGCTGAAATCGAAAAGTACCTGAAGGGTTGATGTTCCTAACACCTCGCATCCAGCGGACCCAAACAGCGCGGCTGTTTGTGTCCGCTGAACTCGGACCGTTAGGCAGCTCAAGGGAGGGTTTCGTCCTATACATCGAGGACAAGTTCAATGTAATGACCAAAGATCCACAATTAGTTCGACCTGGGGAATAACTACTTACGGCAGAATCCAAGGCAGGCGGGTTTCTGAAGCGCGGGTGTTGTGGGCTGACATGAGAACGGCAGGGGTGTCGACGAGTCTACGGTGTTGGCTATCGACTTTGTGCTTCTTCCTCGTCTTGACGCCAGCAGGGCAGAAAGAGCCTTGCGGAGCAGCTCAAGAGGAGAATTACTCGGTCACATTGAAAGATGACGAGGGATTCTAACCTACACGCTTATTGAAGGCACCACCCGGCCCTATGGCGTGACGTTGAGTCGCCGGGCTTTCTTCCGATGGATCGATTTCATGGGCGAGGTGGCGAGGTCTCATGGGTGCGTCTTTTCGGGTTGGTCGGCTGAGAGCCGCGAATTTTGAAACGCAGTTGGTTTCTGAACGTAGGAACTCGACGACAGCACCGGGTAGAGGCTCGTGAAGTGCCGATTGCAAGGAAAGAAATTGTAATGGGAGAACGTGCCTAACACCTCGTTCCAGCGGACCCAAGTCCGCGCCTTGCGCGGCCTCGGGCCGCTGAACTCGGACCGTTAGGTGTTTAAATCTGGAAAGGTAGCCACATGGAGTTGGGACGTTTTGATTCTTCAATGTGCCACCAGACGTTTCCAAGCGTAAGAAGAGTTGCCCAATGACTTTCAGATCCCGCACTTGGTTCACTTGAAAGAGGTCCTGAAAAAAATAGTGAATGCATTCCCTGGAATTGACCTCAGCGACCCGACCTGGGGGCTGCTCGACGGGCCGGACTACTCGATCGAGTTCAATATCGCGCGAGAAGGACCCGACTCGACGCAATCATGCTTCATGTGCGGGGCAGTGACCGAAGCGCTGGTGGCAATCGAAACTGTATGTAGCGTAGCCGAGGGATGGGCGGCCATGGATGTCGGAAACGGCGAATTCATCGATTCCTCTCGACCGACTCTGCTTCCGGGCTGCAAAATTGGAGGAGATTACAGAGACAAGGCGATCGGGAACGGTGACAAGAGTGTTGACCGCAACACTGGAGACCTAATTGTGCGACCTAACACCTCGTTCCAGCGGGCCCCCACCCGCGCGGCGCGTGGCTCGCGCCGCTGAATTCGGACCGTTAGGCAAGACGCTACACTCGAACCATGAAGAAGCTCTCGAAAAAACAAAGCAGCCAGGTCGGTGAACTCTTGAAGCTCGCCCACACACGGGAGCTGTCGAGGAACTCGAAAAGCTCGAGGGGGCATTCAGGCAATGGCGCGCCGGCAAGATCGACGCGTTCGAACTCGACGAACAAATTCACGGGCACCATCAAGGACCCAGCCGAAAAATCTGGAGAATGTACTCATCAGTTTCCGACTGGGAATTGGCGTTGCCGGCCGCGATGCCACCGTGGTTTCCTCAACCTCGAAGATATTCCGGACGACCTATGGATGGCGATCGGGCCTCGAGTTGAGGAAATCAGGAAGGGCCTATTCGATCATGCTTGAGTTCAATTTTGAAGTGCGACCCGTGCCTAACACCTCATTCCAGCGGACCTCACCCGCGGCGGGTTCGGTCCGCTGAATTCGGACCGTTAGGTGGCCTTGAATATGCGTTGATGTCAGCACATTTGAATCACTGTTAAGTTTTCCGACTTCAAACCTCGAGGCTTTCGCGCAGGAATAAGCTCGAATCCTGCAGGGTGGACGAGCATCCTGGTGGGTTCCCGCGGAGCATCTCGAGCAATTCGACGAGGCAGTGGAACCCCGCTTCACTTGACGAGGCGACCCCCTGGGAGTGGTTCGCGCATCTGCACACATGCCTACGACTCACTTCTCTTGTCCGAAACGTCTGGCGCAGGGCAATACGTACCTGACCGTGGTTGACTCGGTTAGGAAGGGAGGCATCGTTGGCCACTAATTTGATATAGTCCAAATTGATATTCTGCAACGGGACCAACTTCCAAGTGTTGAAGGGAGATTCGCGCGCTAACACTTCGTTCCAGCGGACCCTCACCCGCTGCGGGTTCGGTCCGCTGAACTCGGACCGTTAGGCCAGCCCCGAGGCGATCCAAAGAAATGAAAGAAAAACCATCGCACTCGCAGCTTTCCGCAGAGTTCTTCCACAACGCGATAGCTGCAGCTGACCAATGGAGAAGTAAAGGAATCAGGGGCTGGGAAACTCTTCAATCTTCTCGACGCCTGCCGCCACGCAACGAGCATTGCTGTGCTTACTACCCCCGACGATGGCGCTGGCAAATAGACTCGGCACACGAATTCTGAGCACCCGATTCGCCGGACATATTCGTTGTTTTCGTCGTTGTTTGTTGGACCTGCCGAACTCGAACCTGACTCGCCACCGCCGGGCTTGGTGATCCTCACGGTTTTTGCCCACACATATTCGTTGGTAGAACCGCCATCGGATACGTTGGCGCTCTGGCGGCACCTCGATGACCCAGAGGTGCTCAGCTTTTTTCGAGCACGACCCTCTCCGGCTCGACTACGCTCACGGCCTTGCGTGCATAGCCCGTGGAGAGAAATTCACACCCAACAAACGGAAGTACTCTGGGTACGATCGGCACTACTCCCACTACCTTCGGTTGATGTCTGCGGTCTCAAGTGGTGATGCGATTGACGATTCGGTTGGTGCGGTTGAGCGCTCGTTCCTTGCTAGGAATCGAGACCTAGACTAATAGAGGAGACGGCATCGACGGTGACGGTGAAATCCCGGTTCTCTGGGACTTTCGAATAGCATCAATACTCAGGGTTCACAGCAATGATTCAAACGTGGGCATAGGGGGTTGATGTGAATTCCGGGCCTAACACCTCGTTCCAGCGGACCCAAACAGCGCGGCTGTTTGGTCCGCTGAACTCGGACCGTTAGGTAAGGCAGTAGTTGGATGCCAAACCTCTTCTTGTCTTTTCGTTCTCACCAGCAACGTTGGTAGAAGGAATTCATGGCCTCGCTCTTCGTAGAGTCCTTCAGGAGAGTGGGTGACAAGGTGTCAGGAGAAAAGTCCAAACTCGCGCGCTGCGCCATTGTCGCTATCTGGTCCGCGGCGGCCGGAATACTGCTCCTTGTGTTTCTTGCAACCTTCGATCTGTGTTTCGACATTACCTGCTAATTCGTTTACCAGGACATCTCCTAGCAGTGAGATCAAACTTGTTTGGCATGGCTGCTGCTGCTCTTCACTGCTTCAGCTTGGGTTTTTGTCTTTCTTCGCCACTCGCTCGAAGACTTGGGTTTTATCCGAAAGGAAGACCAATTCGTCGATTGGCAGGAGGGCATCGATCAATGTTCTTTTCTGGATCCTGCATTGTCAGATCACACGCAGAATCTACACAGCCAAAACCGGAAAAAGGACTCTGGAGATTGGCGTAGCAGGACACCATTGAGGAGTCGTCGGAAGCCACCCCCTAGGCTTGGAACCAGGTATGTCAACAGGTGATAGATTTGCTGCGACCTAACACCTCATTCCAGCGGACCCTCACCCGCGGTGGGTTCGGTCCGCTGAATTCGGACCGTTAGGTGGCAATGATCTGATGGAACGCCATATGAATCGCCTTTTGGTAGTGGTGGCCTTCCTCATCGGCTGCGCGGCAGCGACGATCTGGGCCGAAGACTCCGCCCCGAACCTCTATTTCACCCCCCAAATGCTCGTGATGTGGTTTGCCAACCCTTCCACGGAACGCATCAAATTTTTTATCGTCTCGACGAGCTTTACCCAGGTGATAAGACTCTACAGTTCATCAGGCACCGCTTAGAGATTCTTAAATAGCTTCCTCTGGCCGAGGAATCTTCTTGAATCTAGGTCTTCAGTCCGGACATATTCGAGGATATGCGGCGGAATTCGATGACTTTACGACGGGATCCTCACCGTAACGTCCACCGAGTGGATCGGTGATTGGGTGGATCTCGAAGGGCCGCGTGCTCCGGTATGTGTTTCGCTATTCGTACCCTCTTGACGGACCCAAGAATCTGGAAACCCTTCGTGTTGTGGGACTCTTGATACCGAAGGCATGGCGCAAGCTGAACGGGAAGATGTCGTCAACAAAAAAGGCGATGACGGTAATGGCACCTAACAACTCATTCAGCGGACCCGGGTCCGCAGCGGCCGCGGCCCCGGTCCGCTGAATTCGAAACGTTAGGGCATCATCAATGAATTCGGGCGACCCACCTGATGAATGAACTCTCGATGATTTGGGCGGCATCGTAGTTCACGACGGACCGCTACTTCGCGTCTTGGCTCCGTAGCGATCGTGCCCGTCGTCGAGCCAATCGCTGGAATCCGGATTCGCCAAACTCACAGCGGGTCCATGCTCATCGAACTATCGTGGACCATCCTTTCGTCGGCGGGAGCGTTCGTGACTATGCTCCATCGGTATGTCCGATCCAGCTGAGTCTTCATGCTCTTTCGGGTGGGTTCTTGTTCATTACATCGAGCTTGAATCCTGTGCTGCCCGGCAATGGCATCACGTTTTGCTCAAGGAGGAGTATCTCCGACGCCATCCGAAGGAGAAGTCTTCATGGCAATTCTCCCGACGTGGGACTTATACTGATGGCGGTAATTCACGGCAACACTCGTGGAGGTTCGAGTATTGCGCAAGATGCGACAACAACGCCTGACCTAGTTGTTCCAGCGGGCCACAACCCGCGCGTGCGCGGCTCGCGGTCCCGCTGAACTCCAGTCGTTTGGTGGGACTGGCACCGAGGTATACTCTCGTACATGTCAAGACTCGCAAAGTGTCGGCTCTCGTCCTGGGGCGTCTTCTACGGCGTCGGAGCCCCGCTATTCCAATGGCTCTATTTTCGGAAGAACGGGTTCATCAACCAATTTACGTTTGTCGGACCTCGTGCTTGGCCTCACGATGCTCGATCAGTGTTGTGTTGATCAGGCGGCCGAATGGGCGTCTCCTCAACGCGGTAGCGTGGGGTGGCTTTCTTGCCGTTTTTTCGAGTGCGTTGACGTACTTCCATTTCTTTTTGAAGGCCGACACCCCTGTCGAAGCGTTCTACGTGACCGGCCTTGGTCTCTTCGTGGCAGTTACGTGCCTGGCGGTGCACCTGACGGGCAATGGCTCCTTTGAACCGCTGGATGGTGGGCGCCCCTGACAATCCCCGGAACCGAACGCCGCCCTTCTCGTTGCTGGAGCGAGTTGTAAACTCCTCAAAAGTGAATTGTTCAATGAACCGAGGTTCCGGGTGCCACCGCTCGCGGCGCCTTGCGATCCCATTTGAACTACGATGTCTGGCAAATGAACCTTCACGCGCCACCCAAACGCGATGTCAACCAGGAGGCGAACCATGAGTGACCCCCTGTCCCGCGCGTCGGCGGAATACTCAGCGCCGACATCGCCGTGCCCGAGCACGAACGTGAAGTGCGCTTCTCTACTCACGCGTACTCACCACGGGCGAGAACCCGCTTTGGCGCGAGAACCTGATGAACAACCTGGGCATGCCGATTATCGGCCTGGGCGCGCGCAGCGCGGAATATGATCACCTTCCGCTTCAAT
>CAWAUY010000048.1:0-70997 GCA_963785275.1 Candidatus Sulfomarinibacteraceae bacterium | reverse complement strand
GGAATCGCGCCGCCGATTCCAGTGATCTGGAGCACGTTATTCTGCTAAATGACTGCGTAACATGGAGATCGAATACTGGCGATCGGACGTCACCGATACGGCACGGCTTTTGCTCTTGAGAGGCTGCTGGAGGCAATGCCACGCAGATGATGTCCGATCGCGAAAACGATGCAGCACGGTCGTCCCGATTCGAAGCGGAGGATTATGGGCGAGCGCCTGAAACTGTCGGTGGTCATTCCGACCCACAACACCCGCAAGCTGACGTTGAACTGTCTAGCGGCCCTGTGGCTGTGCAACCCACAGCCGGACGAGGTGATCGTGGTCGATGACGGGAGCACCGACAACACCGCCAATCCGTCGTTCGCAAGTACCCCCGCCACATCGTCGTCCGCCTGCCCACGAGCGAAGGTTTCACGGCGGCTGTGAACCACGGTGTCGCCCGCGCATCCGGCGATCTGGTTCTCCTCCTCAACAGTGATACGGAACCCGTGCCGACTGCTCTCGGCCCGGTGTTCGAAGGCATTCGCATCCCGTCCCGAACTCGGAGTCGCCGGTGCAGCCCTCCTGCGACCCCGACGGCACCCCACAGTGGAGCGGCGGGCGCACGCCATCCGCACTGTGGTGTTTTGCCCATGGCCTCGGGTCTCCCGGCGCTGATCGGCAAATGGAACGTATGGCGGAGTCTGCGGCCTCCATCCGGGCTCCGGAGGTGGCGACGTCGACTGGGTCGCCGGCACCGCGATGGTCGTTCGACGCGAGGTCTGGAGCCAGGTCGGGCCGTTCGACACCGGCTACCGTTTCTATTGTCAAGACCTCGATCTCTGCTTTGCCGCGGCGGCGGCGGGTTGGAAGGTCGAGATCCTCCCCGATTTCAAGATCCTCCACCTGCACGGAGGCACCATCTCCGAGGAAGTCGGATCGGTGGGAAGCCAGCACCCGGAACTGATGTGGACCGACCTCCTCCGCTTCGCCAACAAGCACTGGGGACCGGGGCGCGCTCGCTCGTCGAATCGAGCCCTCCGGATGGGTGCCGCCCTCCGGGTGATCGGCCGGAGCATCGCCTCCCCTCTGATCGGGGGCGAAAATCGGGGCGAATGGAGCGACGGGACGACCGCCTACACCCAGGCCCTTCGTGCTCTCGACGATCAGGGTTCGTCGGAACAGGGCCCAGTCGCCTGACACCGGGCGTCCGTTCGAACCCGTGCGACAATTACGGGGCATCCGCGCTTCAAGCCGCTGATTTCTATTGAGATTTCGTTGCACCGGGCCTTCCGAGGGATCATGAACCAACACGCTCCAGCCACAACGACCGGCGAACTGCGAATCCTGTATGTCGCCACCAAACCAGCATATCCACCCCGCGACGGCGGACGGCTGTTGATATGGAACACTCTCACCGAGTTGGCATCGAGAGGCCATCAAATTACCTATGTTGCTCCTGATCTCGGCGAAGACACTGGCCTCTCGCGCCAAAACCTCGAGAGTGTGTGCGAATCGGTGCAGCTGGTGCCGGCTCGTCCGGCCAAGATCTGGTGGTCGGCCGCCGCGGCAATGATCACGCGGCAACCGATGTCGGTTTTCCGGCACACCCATCGTGCGGTGCGTGAGGCGATCGCCGACCAGCTCGCCAGACAGCCACACGACGTGATTCACGCCGAGCAGATTCAGGCTTTTTACAATGTTCCACCTTCAGAGAACGGACCCCCGGTGGTCCTTCGGGCGCAAAACGTGGAGAGCGAGTTGTGGCGCATGGTCTCGACCCGCAAACCTCACGCTGCCTGGATTGCCCGCGACGAAGCGCGGAAAATGGCGGTGTTCGAGGCCCGCGCGGTCCGCAACGCGGCCGCGACCATTGTCCTGACGCAGCCGGATGCGGAAACGCTCGGGGGCGGTACCGGCCCATCGGCCCGCAGGATATCGGTCGTCCGGCCGCCCTTTCCGACGACATTGCCGGCGTGTGACGAGCCGCTCACAGGAGACCCTCCGGTGGTGGTTTTGACCGGCCCCTGGCTCCCCAACCGAGATTCCGTCGCGTGGTTTCTGGCAGAAATCTGGCCCGCCATTCTCAGATGCCAACCCCGGTGCCCACGCCCACATCTTCGGCGGCCAACCGCAGGCGACAGGGCCCTCGATCAGCTTCCACTCGTCCCCATCCGACAGCACGCGGCTGTTTCGACCGGGACTCGGTGCTCGCGGTCCCCCTTCGCATTGCATCAGGAATCCGCATGAAAATTCTCGAGGCGTGGGCCAGAGGGGTGCCGGTGGTCGCGACCCCGACGGCGGTTCGTGGTCTCGATGACGTCGGCAGCAACGCTTTCCTGCTCGCTCGCGACGGTACCGAGTTCGGCGAGGCCGTCGCCCGGCTCCGGGAGAGCCCTGAGTTGAGAAAAGATCTGGTGAACGCGGGGCGCAGGGCGTTGGAACTGCAGTTCCAACCGCACGCGACGGCGGACCTCCTCGAGGCCACCTACCGGCGGGCGATTGAGGACGTCAGGTGAAAAGAGTGGCCAGGGCCCGGCCGATGTCCTCGAACGATCGCCGACACGTAGGGGCCGCTCCGACCCCCGTGCCGAGCGACCAGGCCGAAAGCCCGCGCAGCGTTGTACATGGAATGCAACCCGGCAAGGTACACGCGGTAGGGTCGCGATTGAAATGGCAGGAATCGCGTTGCGGTCAGATTTTCGAGATACAGCGGCGACCGCTCAGCGGACCCCGTCGATCCGCCCAGGCGGTGGAAACAATCCATCCCCGGTTCGTATCGGAGCCGCCAGCCGGCGCGCCGCAAACGAAGGCACAGATCCAGATCTTCGTTGTAGAGAAAAAACCTCGTGTCGAATCCCCCGACGTCCTTCCAGGCCGTCGCGGAAACCGCCATCGCGGTGGCCGGGATATAACCGACATCCCGCCCCTCTTCGGAGGTCTTGGCAAAACGCCGCTGGCGAACGGTCCCAGTCACATAGTTGATGCCGCCTCCGGCGTACCACACTTTGGAAGTGTCGAGCCCATCGCGGATGGCGCCTCCGGCCGCACCGACGCCGACTTCGAGAGCATCAGAGGCAACGTCGAGATATCCGGGACCGAGGACCGCATCATTGTTGAGGACCACGAAGAAGGAAGAGGCCCCCCCCGCTTCGAGGGCCGCCACCCCGTCGTTGACGGCAGAGCCGAAACCGGGATTGTGCGCCCTGCGAATGACGTCGACACCCGCAACCAATGTGTCCGGTTCCAGAGCTCCCGAGTTGTCGACCACGATCACCCGGCGAGCGACCGGCGATGGGTCGCCGAGCACAGAGGCCACGCACCGGATGGTCGGGTCGACCTCTCCATAGTGAACGATCACGACCCCGGCGCGAGTCTCGTTCACGGTGTTTCGGCCCTCGAAAAAGCGGGAAACACGAATGAGCCGGCCATCACCAGAGCGGCCGCGGTGTAGGCGACGACGGCCGCGTTGGCACATGCCATGGCGCCAAACGTCGGAATCCACGCGAGATTGAGGGCCATCGACAGGCAAAAGGCCGCGGCAAGAACCCACATGGCCAGATACTGGCGCCGCCACGCCGCATACACCGTGCCCACGATCATGATCGTGAACGCTCCGGGCAGAACCAGTGCCAACCGCCGCATGAGCGCAACCGTCGGCTCGAAACCCGGACCGAAAAAAATCTGAACCACGGGCTGCGCAAGCTCACGAACAATGAGCGCGCACACAGCCCCCATCCCAACACCTGCAACCACCGACAGGAGGCCGGGTCGGCGCCAGGTGCGCCCCTGGAGAGCCAGTCTGGAAACCGACGGGTAAACGGCGACGGCCACGAGTTGGGGGGCTGCCACAAGCGCCCAGACCACGGTTGCCGCCGCACCCCAATACCCGATTTCGGAACGGGCGATACCGAAGAACGCCAACAGGAATCGATCCGTGTTGACCAGCAGTTGGCCCAATACCGCGAGCATCATGAAGGGCAGGCCTTCGTGAATCGCCGAGACGATTTGCCCCGATGGTTGTTGATTGGCCAACGATCTGGACGCGACTGAGATCCACCCGAGACCCAGTGCGGCTCCCACCGAAAACGCGACCCCTGTCGACCACAACGGCCACCCCGCCACGACACCGATCCCCGTTCCAAGAACCGCCACAGAGACCTCGAGAACCCTTGCACGGACTTCAACATCCATCCGGTCGAGACCCTTGAAGGCCGCACCATGCGTGACCATCGCGGTTCGCAGGACGACGTACGGCAGGAAGGCCAGGAGGGTCCATCGCAGGCTGCTGTCTGAAACAAGGAAAGTCGCAGCGGCAGCAACCGGGATCATCCACATCGCCAGGCGGCGCTGCTGCGCCTGCGATTCGGAGAGAAGTGTTCGTGCGCGACCCGGAGACCGCGCCACCTCCCGGATCAGAACCTCCTGTTGACCCAGGGCGAGGACCATGATTCCGATCAAAGCCGCCCCGAAGGCGATGGAAAAGGTGCCGACCTCCGACGGCCCGCCTCCGCGGGCAATCACGATCGCAACCACCAGGAGGCCGCCTTTGACCGCTGCCTCACCGGCGCCGAGCCACGCTCCGTTTCGCAACACCCTGGTGATCATCCCCAATGCCTCGAACCGGATCATAGACCATCACTGCCACGCTACAATCAGCTCATGACCTCTGAATCCAAACTCCCCATCGCCATATTTGTGGTGCTCGCGGTGTTGATCGCCACTCCGTTTGTCATCGACCAGATCCGGGATCGCCGCCGCCCGGTGGTCGTCGAGGCGAGAATCGTCACAGCCACGAGTGCGGACCCGGTGTACCGCGAAGGACTGCGGCGGGTCCCTCCCGGCAACCAGGTCGAAATCGCGCTCGCCCTCCGCATCGAACGCTGGGGAGGCGCGGACGAGTGGCTGTCACCGGCCGGCCAACTCGAAATCGGCGGCCAGCCGGTTGCCCACGTCCAGGCCTCACGCTGGCCAGATGAGAGTCGATCGCTGCGGGTCTTCTGGTTCTCCGTCGAGTGTTCGAATCTCGGCGGTGCGCTGACCGCAGACACGGCCCGAGAACGTCTCCGTTACCGCACCTTTCTGGCTCCCGAAATGGGCGGGTCACTCCAGGCTGACGGGCTGCCGGAAAGCCACAACGACGACCACATCGATCAGTCGGGAAACCTCTCGCCCGATGGTTCGGGCACGATCAGGCTGTACGCGAGGATCGAAGTGGTTGACGAGGCCGGCGCGATCGGGGCCCTGCAAACCGTCTCAACCCCCGACGCCGACCGTTTTCTCGACCCCGCGTTTCCAGGGCTGCTGATCGAGGCAGACCTCGGACCCGACATCGATCAGTCGGCGACCGAGCTCTTCAGGTTGCCGGGGTTCGAACCACAGGGCGAGAGCCCCGCCGCAAGGGACGCCGTGACCCTGGATGCCTTCGGCAAGAGCTTCACGCAAATGGTCGCAGATCGCATCGTCGTGTCATCCTGGACCCTGGCCTCCTCGGCGGTGAGCGGACAGCCCGATCTCGATCCGGCGCGGCTCGAGTCTCTCGGCCGGGTCACGATCGACGGCGACCGCATCACGAGTGTTCGTCGTCCCCTGGTGTGGGGCGACGACGTCCTCCCAGGTGATCTCCTCTCTGACGGCGATCATTGGTTCATTCTTCTCGGCGACAACGGCGATGGCACATTGGATCCCTCGGATGGGGTCCTCCACTCCTGGGGTCGGCCGCCGGAGCGGACGACTCTTTACGCCGCCGTCGGTTCGGACAATGTCGAACTCGAACACAAAAGGCTGCCGTGATCGAACTGCGCCGTCTCAGCATCGATTTTCCGCATCGGCACGGCGGAGTCAAGCTGGCGGTTCGCGATGTGTCGTTGGCGGTGGCTCCCGGAGAACGGGTCGGGATTGTCGGCGAATCGGGCAGCGGCAAGAGTCTGACCGCACTCGCCTGCCTGGGGCTGGTACCGGAGCCGGGTCGCTTCGCATCGGGATCGATCCTGATCGACGGCCGCGATCTCCCGAGCCTCACTCCGAAAGAGCTTCAGAGATGGCGAGGCGAGAACGCCGGTCTGTGTTTCCAGGAAGCTTCGAGTGCGCTCAACCCCGTCTATACGGTCGGGTTCCAACTCGAGGAAGCAGTGTCGTGCCATCGCGGAACCAAAAGATCCGAGAGCCGGGACACGGCTCGGGAACTGCTCGAGATGGTTGCGATCGATCCGGTTGAACGAATTCTCGGTGCGTATCCGCACCAGCTCTCCGGGGGCCAGGCGCAGAGGGTCATGCTGGCCCTCGCCCTTGCAGGCAACCCACGTCTCCTCATCGCCGACGAGCCGACTTCAGCCCTCGACGCCATCACCAGATCGGAGATTCTCGGTCTCGTCGAACGACTCGTTGAGGAGTTCGGTCTGGCCCTCCTGCTCATCAGCCACGACCTCGAGGCCGTGCGCTCCGCCGTGGACCGGATCCTTGTGATGTACGCCGGGGAAGTTGTCGAGGAGGCGGCGACGGGCGACGTGTTCCGGGATCCCCTACCATCCCTACACTCAGTTGCTCCTGGCTTCGGCGCCCGGCGCCCGCGGACACGCTCATCCCCGACCGGCAGCCGGCGGCCTGCACCTTGACACCAGCGGTTCGCACGGCTGCTCGTTTGCGCCGCGGTGTCCAGCAGCGGTGGCCTCCTGTCGGAGTTCACGACCTGAATTGAAAACCATCGTTGCCGACCGAAGGCTTCGCTGCCCGGTATCAGCCGTGGGATTGGAAGGCGGTCATGGCGAAACCTGAGCCGCTTCTCGCTGCCGTGGATTTGTGCCACAGCTACCCCGGCAGAGCCCCATCATCCGATCGCGGTCGCGGCGGTTCGAAACGTCAGTTTCAACCTCGCCCCCGGAGCGAGCTCTGGCCATCGTCGGCCGTTCGGGTTCGGGAAAGTCCACGCTGGCAAGGCTCCTGCTGGCGATCGAACGGCCTGAGAGCGGCATCGTTCGCTTCGATGACCGGCTCATCAGCAACATGCCGGAACGTCGGATCAGACCTCTCCGGCGACACTTCCAGGCCGTGTTTCAGGACCCCGGTTCATCGCTCGATCCCTGTCTCCGGGTCGGAACCATCGTCGCCGAGCCGCTGGCAGCCTTCGACTTCGGCACCGCACGGATCGTCGTCTACGGGTGCGCGAGGTCCTCGACCAGGTCGGGCTGCCAAGCGGAGCGGAGGACCTCCATCCCGACGCATTCTCAGGTGGCGAGCAACAGCGCATCGCCATCGCGCGCGCTCTCGCGCCGAAACCTCGGCTGCTGGTGCTCGACGAACCGGTTTCGTCCCTGGATGCTTCGGTGCAAACCGAAATCATCGACCTGTTGTGCGACCTCCGGGATCGATACGGCCTCGCGCTGGTCATGATCTCGCACGATTTTGCGGTTGTCCGGGACCTGTGCGAGCAGATCGCGGTGATGCACGAGGGCTCGTTTGTCGAGATCGGTCCGACAAAGGACGTGCTGGCGCAGCCAAAACATCCGGAGACCCGAGCGCTCCTCGATGCCTCGTCCGCGCTGATCCGATGATCGGTTGAAGGGCCCCAATCCGGTATACTCATTGCCGTGTTGGGCCACCTCACAGATCTCATCTCCTGGCTCGAACCGCACGCACTCCTGCTCGCGCTCGTGCTGCCTCCTGTGATCCGTGTGGTCGGCCACTGGATCCCGGAAGAGCTCTTCATGATCGCGATGGGTGTGCTCGCCGCTCGCGCCGATTCCGCAGGCGCCGCCGCGCTGATTCTCGGTGCCGTTGTCGTCAGCCAGTTCCTCACCGATCAGGCGGTCTACATTGCAGGCCGCTGGCTGCGCCCCCGCCTCGATCGGTTTCCCCGCATCGAGAACCGACTTCGATTCGTCACCGATCGCCTTGCGGAGTCTCGTGTCGCCCTGTTGGGGCTGGTGCCGGCGCGGGTGCTGCCGCTTGGACGCGGGGCCTGGCTCGCGGCCTGTGGCGTCGTTCGAGTACCGTGGCCGCGGTTCGCAGCGGTCGATCTGGCTGCTCTGGTGGTTCACCTCGCCGTGTGGTCCGGTCTCGGTTGGTGGTTTGCGGGTGATCTGCAAAAGCTCAGTGCATCGGCCGACACCGGCAAGCTCGTGGCGACCTGGTTGGCCGTTGCCCTCGTGATCGCGATCTCGGCCGTCATCGTGTGGCGAACAAGGGAAGGACGTCAGGTCGAGTCCCTCGAGGTCGTGAAGCAAACCGAACGGCGGTCCTGAAGATCCCGCCGCCTTCGCCCTAACTGCTGAAGTGAATCCCAAACCCGGCCGGAACACAGCTACAATAAGGTTGTCATGCGCAGCACCTTTGACCAGATTCGCACCGCTCTTTCGTCGGCCTATCCGATCACCGTCCTGGTGAGTCCGGAGGAGGACCGCCAGGAGAATCTCCTCAAACGGTTCGGGTCCGCGGCCAAACCCGAGGCCCTTCCGGTCGTGGTGTGGAACTGCGTTGACGGTTTTCTCGGTCAGCAGGACGAAAACCACCGCGACCCCATGGATGCTCTCGCCTGGATCGCCGCGGACGCCCCCAGGGGCCTCTATCTGCTCAAGGATTTTGACGGCATGCTCGACGATCGCCTGCTGCGGCGGCGGCTTCGCGACACCGCCATGAAGATCCGCAACACCGGTCGATTCCTCTTTCTCCTCCAGCAGAACGCGGAACTTCCGGATTCCATCAAACCGTTGGCCTACATCGTCGTTTCCCTGTTTCCGGACGACGGCGAGATCAGAGCTCTGGTGACGGGTCTTCTCGCTCAACGCGCGCAGGATCCTGCCACGGTGGATCGTCTGGTGGCCTCTCTCAAGGGCATGTCTCTGACCGAGGCCGAACATCTGCTGCGACGGCTCCTCGAACGGCACGCCGATCTCGGCGAAGGATTTTTCCGCGAGGTGCTCGGCGAAAAGGAGCAGATCACCCGCAAGGAGGGCATCCTCGAGTTCGTGCCTCCAGACGCCTCCCTGAGCGAACTCGGGGGCCTCGATCAGCTCAAGGAGTGGGTCTCCGAGCGCAACGCCCTGTTCCAACCGGAGGCTCGGGCGCAGGGTCTGCCTCGGCCCCGCGGCGTGCTGTTGATGGGCATCTCAGGTTGCGGCAAGAGCCTCGCGGTCAAGATCATCGCCCACGAATGGAAGCTCCCGCTGTTTCGGCTCGACATGAATCTCGTGTTTGCCGGGGTTCACGGATCGGCGGAGTGGATCTTTCACCGCGCTCTCGAGGCGGTTGAATCGGTCGCGCCGGCGATCCTGTGGATCGACGAGATCGAAATGGGCATCGCCGGTTACAACGAAGGTGAGACCGGCGCCAACACGCGGATCTTCTCCAGTTTTCTGACCTGGATGCAGGAGCACAAGGGAGATGTCTTCGTCGCCGCCACCGCCAACCGGATCCACCTCCTGCCGGCAGAGATTCTCAGAAAGGGACGGTTTGACCAGGTCTTCTTTGTCGATCTCCCCAATGACGAGGAACGCAAGGAGATCATGTCGATCCACCTCGCCCGCAACGATCTCGACACATCCCGGTACGACCTCATCCTGCTCGCTTCAGCGACTCGCGGTTGGAACGGCGCCGAGATCGAGCAGGCCGTGGCCTCGGCAAGGATCACCGGACACGCCCGGGGCGTCGAAGTCTCCCAGAACGATCTCCTGGCGTCGTTTGGCAAAATCATCCCCCTGTCCCGCACCATGGAAGAACAGCTCAAGGCCATCCGCTCGTGGGCGCGAACCCGGGCCCTGCCCGCGACCCGCGCCGTAAAGCCCGAAATGTGAGCGGCTCACAGAACGCTGGGGCACTGACCCGCTGTGTGGTGACCCGGAACCACGAGGGCGCACGCATCGACATATTTCTCGCCGCCGCCACCGATCTCAGCCGGCGGGCAAGCCGCCGTCTCCTGGCCGATGGCGAAGTCTGGATGAACGGGAAGCCCATCCGGGTGCAGTCGCGCACGGTCAATTCAGGCGACGTCATCGATATCCTCCGCCCCGCAGAAGAACTGGGAATCGACCCACTGCCGAAGGTCGGGGCTCCGACCGTTCTCTACGAAGATTCGTGGTTGCTGGTGGCCGCCAAACCCGCTGGAGTGTTGTCCGCGTCCGCCGAGAACATGCAACCGGGGGAACTGGCGTTTGATCAACAAGTCCTCATCGCCAAGGCCGTCGAGGACGGAAAGCGTCCCTACCTCCGACTGCTCCACCGCCTTGATCGAGTCACCAGCGGAGCCATCCTCTTTGCCCGTCACAGCGAAGCTCTCCCACCTCTCACCGCGGCCTGGCGCGATGGCAAGGTGGAGCGCATCTATGTTGCGGTTGTCGAGGGCGCTCCGGACTTCGAGCGGACAGAGATCGACCAGCCGATCGGACGGGATCGGTCGCACACGTGGCGATTCTTGGTCGACCCGGCGGGCCGCGAGGCCCGAACGGAGGCCCGGGTACTGGCTCGGACTCGACGACGATCTCGCGGTCGTCGAGTGCCGCCTGATCACCGGCAGAACCCACCAGGTGCGGGTCCATCTCGCGTCGCTGGGCTACCCGGTTCTCGGTGATCGCCTCTACGGCTCGAAACGGGCCGACCGCGTCGGGCGTCCGCTGCTGCACGCCGCTTCCCTCACCCTGCCCCACCCGAGAACGAGGAAGAAGCTCCATCTCGTCTGTCCCCCACCGGATGACATCGCAGCCTTTTTACCTGACGATCCCCAAGAATAGGCCTCTTGGGCGCCGGGGCGGCGTATAATGACTCAGTGACCTGGGGATTTGCTTATTTGCTCATATTTCTCGGCGGGTTCACCCTCGCACTCGTCACCGGTTTCGGCCGCCGCCTCCTTCATCCTACAGATCTCTGCGACCATGTGGTCGTTCCCTCCCACGAGCACCTGTCGAGCATGCGTTTCCCCGCCGCCGACATCCTGGCCTCGTTTCTCACCCTTTTTGGTCTGACCGCGCTGGTCGTACACGGCGTGACCTCACTGGCTCCAACCCAGGAAATCGCGATCAGTTGTCGTCTCGGGGCTTCTTCGGTATCATCGTCCTCAGGACCTGGTTGCGTCGGGTCTGCGACCCGTGTGAGCAGATTCAGACCGGTGCCCAGGAGGTCCGCGTGGTCCGTGAGATCCCGAGCAAGGGCTACGGCCAGGTCGAGGTCGTGATGGAAGGCGCCCAACTCAAGCTCGCCGCGCGGTCCGAGCACTCACAACCCATTCCGGTGGGGTCCGTAGTGACAATCCTCGACCGCAGCGAATCAGTGGTCGTCGTCGAGCCGGCAACCGCCTCCTCGTGAATCGGCAACATCCCGTATCGAGCAAGCGACCCAGCTGACCTCTGAGTCGCCGATCATCCTCGCCAGCGCTTCGCCCCGCCGGAAACAGCTGCTCGAACTCATCGGGCTTCCGATTCGAGGTCGTGCCCTCAGACATCGACGAGCGACCGAAGGACGGCGAAGGCCCATCAGACTTCGCACTGCGTGCCGCCCGCGAGAAAGCCCTCGACGTCGCGTCCCGTCATCACGGCCGCCGGGTTCTCGGCGCCGATACGGTGGTCGAGATCGACGGCGTGATTCTCGGAAAACCCGCGGGAGCCGAGGGCGCTCGAGAGATGCTGCGATCTCTCTCGGGCCGCGAGCACCTCGTCCACACCGGCGTGGCGCTGGTCGTCGCCGACAGCGTTCGGGAGCTGGTCGACACCGCGAGCGTATGTTTTGCCGCCCTCGACGACGACATCATCTCGTGGTACGTCGAGAGCGGCGAGCCCATGGACAAGGCGGGGGCCTATGCCATCCAGGGCATCGGTGGCCTGCTGGTCGCCGAGATGCAGGGGTCTCCGCACACCGTCGTCGGGCTGCCGATCCACCGGCTCGCCGGAGCTCTTCGCCGCTCAGGGTCTCGATTTCTGGGAGGTCTGCTCAGCCCGGAACGGCGGTGAGGGATTCAGTCACCACTGGTAATGGGCTCTCCGAATTCTTCGAAGCGAAAGCTCGCGAAGATATGGTGGCCGTTGAAATCGAGGACCCGGCAGTCCTCAGTCGACTCGAGATCGGCCGAGATCACCTCGAACGGGACACCGTAGACCGATCGCGCACGGTCGACCGAGACCTCATAGGCAATGAACTTGACGATGCCCTTCTGGGAGAGCTTCGCGAACCAGGCGCTCGTCGGTCAGTGCCGGGAACGTGGTCAACAGCAGATCGGCCCGGTCCCTGAAAAGACGATGTAGGCGCGCATCCGGCCACCCCCATCGAAAGTCTCTGTCTCCACGTGCCATCTGTGGGTCCATGGGCCCACGCTCTCCGGAACGCTCAGTGCTCGCTGTGAATAGACCGCCCCGAGCTCCGACAACGGCACGCGATTGAATATATGCGGGCCGTCGAAATCGAGGACCCGCAAGTCCTGGCCCCCCTCGATATCGGCGGCGATCATCTCGAACGGAACGCCGTAGTACTCGTGCAGTCGATCCACCGGGATCCTCGATAGGCGATGAACTTCGTCGATCCCCTTGTGGCGCAGAGACTCGCTGAACGCCTCTCCGGTGATGCACGAGTTCGAGGTCATCACAAGAAGGGGCCCGTTTCCGGTCAAGACCAGAAATGACCTCATGGCGCCTCCCTTTGCCAGTGATACTCGCTGGGTCCTACCTACAAGATGGTGCCCGGAATCAGCGCTCGTCAAGGACCGGGGTCACCTCACTGCGCAAAGGCGGCAGCCATGCCTTCGACGACGGACCGCGCAAATTCCTCTCGCCACCGGCTCTGCAACATCAGCTCGCGGTCCTCCGGGTTGGCCATGTTGCAGACCTCGAGCAACACCGCGTTCTGCGCCGCCGTATATCGCAAGCACCGCCGGCACCCAGCTGCGCCGCCCCCGCAGGACCCGGTCGCGGATCGGTTCGTAGGGGTGGACCCTGATGTCGTTCTTCTCGAGGCTGGTCAGGATCCCCTGCGCGAGGTGCCGCGACGACGCCTCGACCCGCGCCTTGAAATCCGCCCCAGTCGCACTGGTCGGGTGGTTCCGGTACTCCGCGTAGGTCTCGATGTCACGGCGTCGCACAGTGTAGGGCTTGTCGGGGCGCAGATAGCGGGAAGGGACATAGGCCATCGCGCCGCGAACGCTCGGGTGCAGTGAATCGGCGTGAATCGACAGAAAGACCGTCTTCGAGCGCGGGACCTTCGGCACCGAGGCGATTGAGGATGATGTCGTTGGTCAGGTACCAGCGCAGGTGGACACCGAGCACCGGATCCTCGAGGCGGTATCTGGGGCGTGTCAGAAGAAACGCATCCCGGCGTTGCACGAGGCGATCCGACGCCGGCACCGTGTAGCCGATCTTCCCGTCTTCGATCGTCGTCCACACGGTGGCGCGGGTGTGGCGCTCGAGGTTGGCCTTGATCCGGCACATGATGTCGTAGGCATAGGTGGCCTCCCAGATCCCGTTCGACACGGCGCCGGAGTCCTTGCCGCCGTGGCCGGCATCGAGAATGATCTGGACACCCGAGAGATTGGCCGCATCGACGATCTCGAGGAACTGCTTGAGCTCCCGGCGCTCCTGGGCCCACGCCAGCCGACGGGGGTTATCGGCGGGAAGATACTCCGGGAAGCAACAGATCGAGGGGGATCTTCACCGGGTAGCCGACCGAGATATCGGTCACGTCGTCGATGCCCGAACGCGCTGCGATTTCCATCGCTGTCTCGTTGACCTGGACGGCCAGCAGCTGGCCGGTAAAACGCACCACCACCGCGGAGTACAGGGCCTCACCCCGTTGCAATCGATAGACGGCGTATTCGCCGATTCTCGTCGGCGCCGTACTCGAAGCGCTCCGGACGCCACTGCCCGATCGGGCGCCCGGCATGCGCCGGTGCCCGCCACCGGAGCCTCGAGCGAATTGGCGTCGGCGTCCGCGGCCTGGGCGTCGGTGTCGCGACCGGCGACGAGACGCCGAAACTCGGGCAACAACAGGGCTTCGGGAACCGTCACCGGACGTCCCGCGGCGGGGCCGATCTGCCGCGAGCCCGGATTGGCCTCGCGGAGCGCTGTCGGCACGATCCGTGCGAACCGGTAGAAGACAGCCGCCAGCCAGCCCCAACTCTCCTCACCGCCGCGATAGGGATCGAGGACCCAGTGCTGCCAGCCGTCGACCGTCCGGACATCCGCGGGAAATATCTTCTGCACAGCTTCGAGCCGGGTCTCCGGACGCAACAGCTCGATCGGCACACGAACGGCCCGGTCGCGCATCGGCGAACTCATCCCCGGGTTGGCCTGGCGCAGAGCAGCCGACGGTATCGGGAGCGCCGGTGTAGCGCCGGCCAGGGTGATCCACCCGTCTCCGTGCATCGGGTCGACCAGCAGCACGGGGTGTCCCCCGCGCTCCCACCGAATCGTACCGTGGGGAGGAAAGACGATATCGATCGACTGCGGCCGCTCGATCCTGGACCCACGCCACCAGGGCACCAGCACCGCCGATCGCCAACAACCGCGCGCGGAGCGAACGCCGCGACCGACCACCTCGAACGGAACGCCCGTGCGCGACTTGGACTCATCACCAGCGCTTCCACCGCGCGGGAGCTGCCGGAATCAGTCTCGTGAATCGCCGTCTCCTGTAGAGTTTTAGCGGGCGCACCGTATACTCGGAGCAGACCCGCGAGGTGGGCCGATGGTAACACGCCACAACCGACCCGAGATGGACGCCGTCGGCACCGCAGGAAGAGCTCCGGCGAGCTGCTTGCAGCAAGCGACCTCGAGGTCGAAGAACTCCGGCAGACGATCCGAGATCTCGAAGCGCGAGGGCGTCGCATTCCTGTCCGCCGCGTCCCACGCCGTGATGAACCCGCTCACCATCATCCAGAGCTATCTCGAGATCCTCCTCTCTGATCTCCAGGGCGGGCTCTCCGACAGCAGCTGCAGTTCATCGAGACCGCCCACTCGGCCCTCGTTGAGGTTGCACCGGCTGGTCGACAGCATCGTCGAATTGGCAGCGCTCGAACTGGGCGCAGCGGAACTCGAGCTCGACGCTGTCGCGGTCGACGATGTCGTCGCCGAAGTGTGCGCGTCGCATGCCGCCTCGGCCGCAGCGAGCGTGGCATCGACCTGTCGGTTTCGATCCCTGCCGACCCGCCACCGGTCCGGGCGGATAGCGAACGACTGAAGGGCGCGCTCGATGCAGTTGCTCGCGAACGCCGTGCAGTGGACGCCTCGCGGCGGCACGGATCGGGTCGAGGCCTCGGCGTGCGATGGCGACGTTGTTGTCTCGTCGTATGGACACCGGCCCGGGAATCCCAGAGGACCAACTGGAACGCGTGTTCGACGCCTTTGTCCGGCTTCCGCGCGGACAGCGGCGAGCCCCCGCGCGGCGCTGGACTCAGCCTCAGCGTCGCACGGCGCCGGATCGAGGCCATGGGAGGGCGGCGTCGAGGTCTCGAGCACATTGGCTGCGGGAGCACGTTCACACTGCTGCATTCCCGATTCAGCCTCGACTCCCAGCTGACTCCGTCCGTCGTCAAGCCCACACCGCCGGCACGTGTTCGCAGGAGTCATCATGATTTCGACACCTCTGAACACGACTGCATCGTCCACGCTGATCTCCGAGCCGTCTTTTATCGCGCCATTGGAATGGCGATGTGGAATTCGACACCGGCCGCCGTTGACTGACGACTCGTGTCGTTTGACACACTTGATGACGAGCGCTTGATTCCGCCGGCCTGGATGGTGTGAGATCGATGCCAATGAACAGTCTTGACTTCTTCTCAAAACACCTCGACGGATATCTCGACGAACTCCGCGAGTTCACCGCCGATCGAGACGCCCACCGGAAACCTCCCCCAGCTCGACCGCGCCGCCGACTTCCTGATGGAGCGGGTCTCCTCCCTCGGTGACGTCGAACGTCGATGTTGCCCGACCACGGCCCGCTGTTGCGGATCGTGCGGGAAGGGACCGGGGTCCGGGTGCTGCTGCTCGGCCATTTCGACACCGTATGGCCGGTCGGCTCCTGGCCGAACCTGTGGCGCGTCGATCAGGGGCGGGTCATTCGGGCCCGGGGTGTACGACATGAAGGGCGGGCTGCTCTTCATCGTCTGGCTGCTGCGGTTTCTGGAGCAACTGCGGCCTCCCCCACCCCAGCATCGAGGCTCTCTTCAACCCCGACGAGGAGATCGGGTCGCCCGGCACCCGGTCGTTCATCGAGGAGGCCGCACGACGGGCCGATGTCGTGCTCGTCCTCGAACCGACGAACCTCGAGGGCAACCTCAAACTGGCGCGCAAGGGTTCCGGCGAGTATGTCATCACGATCCACGGGCGTTCCGCCCACCAGGGTGTTGAGCCCGAGCTCGGTGTCAACGCCGTCATCGAGGCGGCCCACCAGGTTCTCAGGGTGCTCGAACTTCGAGGACCTGTCCAAGGGGACCACCGTCGGCCCGAACGTGATCCAGGGCGGACGCGTCAGCAACATGGTGCCCGGACCAGCGCGGAGATTCGGGTCGACGTTCGCGCGTGGACGGAAGACGAAACCCGACGGCTCGAACGCGCCATGCGACGGTCTGAAGCCCGTCGTCGATGGGGCCAGATCCAGGTCCTCGGAGGTTGGAACCGGCCGCCGATGGAGGTCAGCGAGACCTCCATGGAGATCTTCGAGGGGGCCCGGGTCCTCGGCCGGGGACTCGGACTGGATCTCGCCTGGGTCAAGTGGGGCGGTTCTTCCGACGCCAACATTGCGGCCTCGGTCGGGGCCCCGACCATCGACGGTTTCGGCCCCGTCGGCGAGGGCGCACACCAGCTCGACGAGTGCATCGTCGTCGACGAAATTCCACGCCGCCTCGCTCTGCTGACGGAGGTCGTGCGGTCGTTCGTTCACATCGATTGAAATTCCGCGTCGGCACGGATATTCTAGCATGCCTGAAGCGACGAACTGGAGGCACGTCATGCAGAAAGTCGTGATCGCGGGCGCCGTTCGGACACCGATCGGCGCTATCGGGGGCGGGTTGAGCGGACTGCAGGCCCGGGAGCTGGCGACCATCGCCATCCGCGATCTGCTCGAACGATCCGGTGTCGCGGCCGACCTCGTGGAATACACCTGCCTCGGTTGGGTCATGCAGGACCCGCGATCGCCCAACATCGCCAAGACCGCCGCCGAGTTCGCCGGCATTCCCCACACCTCCCCAGGCACCACGTTCCACGAAAACTGCGCTTCAGGCGGAGCCGCCATCCACAGCCTCGCCCGCCGCATCATGCTCGGCGAGGTCTCGCTGGGTGTCGCCGGCGGCGTCGAGTCGCTCAGCAACGTGCCCCGCTACCTCTTCACCGGTCGGGTCAAGAACCAGCTCTACGGCGATATGACCCTGGTCGACGGTCTCTTCGGCGCTCTCACCGATTCCAACGTCGGTGAGAAGCGGCGAGCTCATGGGGCTCCTGACCGAGCGCCTCGTCGAACGCTACGGGGTCACCAGGGAGGAGCAGGACGAGGTGGCATACCGATCGCACCACGGAGCGCTTCGCGCCTGGGACGAGGGTGCATTTTCCGACTACGTGCTCCCGGTCGAGGTCCCGCAGCGCAAAGGCGGAGCCATCTGGTCGTCAGTCGCGACGAGGGCCCGCGGCCGGTGACCATGGAGGAACTGGCGGCCGCCCGCCCGTACTTCAAACGCGACGGCGGCACCATCACGGCGCTCAATGCCTCCAGCGTCAACGACGGCGCGGCCGTGGTCGTGCTCGCGAGCGCCGAACGCGCCGCCGAGCTCGGACTGGCACCTCTCGCCGAACTGCAGGGCCTTTGCACAACGTCGGGGTGGCGAGGGAGTACATGGGCGAAGGGGCGTTCAAAGTGCTGCCGCCGCTGGTGGAGAGGGCCGGGCTGCCATCAGCGACATCGATCTCTTCGAGATCAACGAGGCTTTTGCCGCGGTTCTCGCCGCCGCCTTCCACGACCTTCCGGATCTCCCCAGAGATCGGACCAATATCTGGGGCAGCGGCGTCTCTCTCGGCCACCCGGTCGGTTGCACCGGCGCGCGCCAGATTGTGGACATGACCCACCAGCTGCGCCGCCGCGGAGAAGACCGTCGGAGTCACTTCGAGGTGCGTGGGGGGTGGAATCGGCAGCGGCGAGGTGCTGATCGCCGTGTGACCGCGCATCACATCCAGTGACCTTTGACGTCAATCGACCCGTGATTTCGTTGACGTTCAGCGTCACTCTACGGATGCTCGACAATCCGCAGCCGCCGTTGCTCCGATGTCGTCAACGGCGGTGTCGAGACGCTCCGACGTTCCGCCGGACTCCCGGCCAGGCGACGCAGCGTCAGTTCTGGACACCCTCCGGAATCTGCAGGAACGTAGCCGTCCATGATGACGATGTCTTCGTCGAAGTAGCTCGTGAAACCGGTGGTCCACGGCTGATCGGCCAGGACGTTCGCCGCCATAGCGACGCACAGGGTGTAGGTGTCCCCGTCGCTCTTGTACTGAAAGGTCTTTCTCCAACCATCAGACCATGGAACCTTGCCGATGAACGGTACCAGACTCATCGGATATATCCGTTACAGTCAGCCAGGCTTCGCGACCACCGGAAATTTGGCATAGTCCTGCTGGTAGATTCCCAGCCCGTTCGAGATGGTCCGCATGTCGGAGATCGTCCGGGTCTGTCGCGAACGCTGGATCGCGTTCAAGCAGATTGGGCATCGCGATCGCGGTGATCAAGCCGATGATTGCAACCACGATCAGCAACTCGACGAGGGAGAAACCGCGGCACGACGTGTGATCTTGTGTCTTCATGCGCGACATTTTAGCAATCCCCATGCCAGAATTCGACAGCCTTCCCGATCGAAGCCCACAGCGCCTTGAGCACCCGTGTTTCCCTGTGGTAAAGTCCTTTCCCCGGTGTGCGGGCATAACTCAGTTGGTAGAGTGTCAGCTTCCCAAGCTGGACGTCGCGGGTTCGAATCCCGTTGCCCGCTCCACCCACGCACACGCAAGGAATTGACATGGGCCTTTTCGGACGCGACGATCGAGCACAGTCCAGCTCCGCAACCCGCGGGCGGCCAGACCGCGCGACCGCAGCACCCAGTCGTCACCACGACCAACTGGGGACGCGCACCATTATCACGGACACAATCCTGGTCGAGGGCACCCTCTCCGGATCAGGACAAATTACTGTGGACGGGAGAGTTCGGGGTTCCATCGACGGCAAAGACGAGGTCGTGGTCGCGCGCACGGGGGCGGGTCGATGCGACCGTTCACGGTCGCTCGTGGTCGTCGCAGGCCGGGTCATCGGCGACATCACCGCCGACGAGAAGATCGAACTCGAACCAACCGCTCAGGTCGACGGCGACATCACGGCACCCCGGATTCTGATCAAGGACGGCGCCACCTTCAGCGGCAAGGTCAACATGAAAACACCGGAGCCGCGCCGGAGAGCTCACGACGTCGAGCGCGCGCAAGGACGACCGCCAAATCCGACAAGCGCTGAATCGACAGACTCCCGGCTCTCACAGGGACCGACGGCTCAGCCCGTTCGTTCTGAGACGCAGCTGTCCCGTTTTGATTCATTCTCCGCGCTGACCATCACTCCGGACCGCAGCGGTTGCCGCCCGAGAATGGGCTGTACCGTTCGCGATAAATGCCCGCCAAGGTCAGGAACGCCGTCATCATGAGCGGGCCCAACAACAGACCGACCGCCCCAAATACGATCGCACCGCCGATCAGCGACAGAAAGACCAGAAGCGTGTGCATCTGGGCCCGGCGGCCGACCAGGAGTGGCTTCAGCCAATACTCGACCACGGTCGCCACCAGCGCGAGGGGAACAAAGAGCGCGACAGCGCGCGATCGTCTCACCGGCCAGCAAGAGGATCAGTGAAAAAGGCACGAAGACGAGCGAAATGCCGACCACGGGAATGAACGCGAGGATCGCCATCACCACGCCCCACAGGACCGCGCCGTGGAGACCCGAGAATCGAAAACACGATCCCGCCGAGAACGCCCTGAATCACCGCCGCGACACCGTTGCCGATCACCAGCGAAGACGCCATGTCCATGAATCGATGCGCCACCAGATCGCTGCTCGTCAACGGGAAGCGGGAGGCTGCCTTCAAACCAACCCAGCAAACGGCGGCCGTCGACCAGGAGATAGTAGAGAATCAGAACCCAGAAAATGAAGCCGAAAACAAACCGCAACAGGTGTTTCGCCAGCGACACCCCCTGTTTGTAGAAAAAGCCTCCGATCCGAACACCGCTGGTCGCGACAAGATCGTAAACGCCGGTCCGTCGTCATCTCGAACCCGAATGGTCGTCAAGAGCATGTTGACGTCTTCGATCTGCTCCCTGCCGCTCCTCCAACATGGCGCGCAGACGCCCCTCAGTGAGTTGCGTCGTGCTCAATTCGTAGATACCGAGGGCCTCCTGGGACACCTCCTGGGCAATGACGTACAGCGGCACCAGCAGGACCACCAGCAGGAGCAGGCAGATGATGCACACCCGCCATCCGGCGGCGGCCCGCCGAGGGCATCGACGAGACGCGGTAAAAGGGGTCGATCAGTCCGGCCGCAACAACCGCCAACAGGATCACTGAAAAAAACGGCGCGAGGACCATCAACACGACCACCAGGCAGATGCCCATCGCCGTCAAAAGACCGAACCACGCCGCCCTCTTCAGGACCGAGGCGGCACCATTGACGGTTGAGCCTCGCCCGTTGCATCGACAGATGTTTGTGTTTTTGACACCGTTCTGCGGGTCTCCGTTCGGCTGTCGTCGTGAACGACGTCGCAACGCCGCCACCATCACTCGGCACTCACCGTTCCTCGTCTGATTATGGACCAACCCGAGGGGACAAACAATAGGGCATTTCGAGCACCCGAGTATAGCTGTTCTCAGCAAGCTCTGCCGTCCCCACCGAGCGGACGCCCCTCGACTGTCACCCACGCATGGCCGGCGAGTCGGGGTTCCGGATCGTCATCCGACCTGAATCCAACGTTCAGCACGACCTCCCGACGATCCGCAAGCAGAGCACCGAGAATGAGCGACCTGACCAGACACGTGTTCTTGCCACCGAACCACGAGGCCCAACGAGCGCTTGCCCGTTCTGATGCACGCACCAGACGATCGGCTGAAAAACGGCTCAGTCGACCGCCGCGCCTTTTCAGATCCTCGACCAGGGCCGCAATCGGCACCGTGCGGACGTCCTGGGCGCGCTTCGCCAGGAGGAGAGCCCTCGCAAACAAGGCGAGGTCAACCGGGTTGAATCGTCCAAGGTCCAAAATCGAACTCCCGTTCGGCGCCGTCTCCGGGCCGATCGTTTACAGAGATTCTGCTACGCTCCGGCCATGACGACAACCGTCGAGATGGCCGCAACATTTCGCAGCCAACTGCCACACCTGCCTCGCGCCCTCGGGCTGGTGTGGAGAGCCGCCCCCTTCTGGACAACAGCGTGGTCGTTTCTTCTGGTTGTGCAGGGCCTTTTGCCGGTCGCAATGGTCTATCTTACCCGCACCGTCGTCGATCGACTCGCCGATTCAGGCAAAAACGGCGTGACGTCAGAGTCACTCCGCGCCGTCATCACTCCGGTCATCGTCCTGGCCGTTCTTTTCCTGGCCTCGGAAATCCTGCGGGCGGTGACCAGGCTCGTTCGAACCGCCCAGGCGGACCTCGTCCGCGATCTCGTCAGCGAGCGTGTCCATGGGCAGACGGTGGCGGCCGATCTCGCCCAATTCGAATCGCCGGATTTCCACGATCGCCTTCACCGCGCACGTCTCGACAGCCACGAGGGCCCCACCGAATCTGGTTCAAAACCTGGGTTCACTCGTCCAGTATTCGATCACTTTGGGCGCCATGGCAATTGTCCTTGTGGCCTTCGGATGGTGGGTCCCGCTGGCCCTTTTCGCGAGCACGCTCCCAGCGTTGGCCGTGGTCGCGCGCTACGCCTTGAACCACCACCTTTGGATCGTTCGCACCACACCGGAAACGCGGCGATCGTGGTACTACGACTGGCTGTTGTCGACCCGCGAAACCGCAGCGGAGATTCGGCTTTTCGACCTCGGGCCGTCCTTTTCGAGAATGTTCCAGAGCATCCGCCGCCGACTGAGGAAGGAGCGCTTCGCCCTCACCCGGTCCGAGGCCCTGGCGGAGACGGCGGCCGGGGGGTTCGCGCTCGCCGTCACCGGGATCGCTCGTGATCTGGATGATCGTACGAACTGTAGAAGGCGCCGTGAGCCTCGGCTCCCTCGCCATGTTTCTCCAGGCCTTTACCCAGGGCCAGACCCTGATGCGCTCGCTGCTCGAGACCGTAGGTCAGACCTGGTCGAACATCCTCTTTCTCGAAAACCTGTTCGGCTTTCTCGACGTCGACCCGACTGTGCTCGACCCCGAACAGCCCCGGCAGCCAGCGGAGGTCACTCCACCGTCGATCCGCTTTCGATCGGTCTCCTTCACCTATCCGGGGGCGCCGAGCCCGGTGCTCGAGGACTTCGATCTCGAGATCGCCGCCGGGACGACCGCGGCCCTGCTCGGGGTCAACGGCGCCGGCAAGAGCACTCTCTTCAAGCTTGTGTGTCGATTCTACGATCCGGATCAGGGGGCGGTCGAGGTCGGTGGGATCGACATTCGGGAACTCGAACTGGCAGAGGTCCGGAGCCGGGTCACCGCTCTCTTCCAGGAGCCCGTCCACTACAGCGAGACAGTGCTGGAAAACATCTCGTCGGCGAGCCCGCCGGCGAAGCCGACGAGGCGAGGATCGCACGAGCCATTCGAATCGCAGGCGTTGGCCCGTTGATCGAAAAACTTGTCGGTGGACCCGAACACCATGCTCGGCACCTGGTTTTCCGGCGGTGCCGAACTCTCGGTCGGCGAGTGGCAACGCCTTGCCCTCGCACGGGCCCTGATGCGGAACGCGCCCATCTTGCTGCTCGACGAACCGACGGCCGCCATGGACTCATGGTCCGAATCCGAGTGGGGGGACCACCTCAAGGAAATGGCCGACCAACGGACCGTCCTCGTGATCACCCACCGGCTCACCACCGCCATGCACGCCGACGCGATTCACATCATCGACGACGGCCGCATCGTCGAGTCCGGCAGCCACCGCGATCTTCTGGAACGGAACGGGCCGTACCGGAGAGCGTGGGAGGGGCAGTTCGGAAGAAATTCTAAATTTTGAATTTTGAATTCCGACCCGGAGAAACCCGTGCGGCGGAGGTGCCATTTATCGCATTGTTTGAGGCCGCATTTCTCAGCCGCATGCGTCTCGGGCAACAATGCGACGGTGGCTCCTCCCGGGAAGCGCGCAAAGATACGGCCCGCGTGCGGCGGAGGTGCCATTTATCGCATTGTTTGGGCCCGCGATTCATCTCACGCCGCACATCGTCTCGGGCAAACAATGCTGAAGGTGGCTCCTCCCGGGAAGCGCGCTCAGAGAACCGTGTTCATTCGATCCCCAGAGGAAATGCCGGCTCTTCCCCCCAAGAGATTTCTCCACTCGCTTCCGGCTTCGTCCTACGGACTTCGCCGTGACAGACGCTCGGTCGAAATGACAGGGATTTTCGTTATCGGACCATGACAAGAAGCGTGTCTCGCCCGCTCCCCTGCTTGCTCTGAAGGTGGGCCAGGGCCCACCCTACGGAGGACCCCATCGTCGACCGGAATTGCAGGGTGGGCTTCAGCCCACCTTCAGGTGCGTCGCTCGGATTGCGCTATACTCCCGCGCCATGGATCGAGTCTCCTGGGAACGGTACTTCATGAACCTCGCGGTGCAGGCGGCAACGCGTTCGACGTGTCCGCGGAAACACGTGGGCGCGGTCATCGTCCGCGACAAGGCCATCCTGTCCACCGGCTACAACGGTTCGATCCGGAGCGCACCGCACTGCACCGATGTCGGCTGCCTGATGGACAACAATCACTGCATTCGGACGGTGCACGCCGAGGCCAACGCCCTGGTCCAGGCGGCGTGCCACGGCACCCGCCTCGAAGGGGCCCAGATCTACGTCACCGCGTCACCGTGTTTCAACTGCTTCAAGCTGATCGTGAACGCTGGAATCCGATCAATCTACTTCGGCGAGTTCTACCGCGATGAACGGGTGATCGAGTTCGCGGCGGATATCGGAATCGAATTGGTCCACCTCGGTCTCGAGGACTTCTCGATCCAGCAATGATTGACCTCGACCTCGATCAGACCTCGATCCCCCTGAGCTGGCCCGAGATCTTCGGTCGCGATGCCCCGACCGACATCGAGATCGGATCCGGCAAAGGCAAGTTTCTGAACGAATATGCCGTGCTGCGCCCGGAACGAAACATCCTCGCCGTTGAACGGTCCCCGAAGTACCAGCGTCTGTGCTGCGATCGGGCGGCACGGCGCGGGCTCGAAAATGTGAAGCTGGTGGCGACGACCGGAGAGGATCTGCTGTTCCGGCTCCTGGCAGCTGAATCGGTCGAAACGTTCTACGTGCTCTTTCCGGACCCGTGGCCGAAAAAACGCCACCACAAGCGGCGCCTGATCAAGCCCGACGTTGTCGCGGCTGTGAAGCGGCGCCCTGGCTCCCGGCGGCTTGCTGCTCGTCAAGTCGGATCACGAGGCCTATGCGGAGGTCATTGCCGACGTTCTTGAAGGATGCGCCCGGATTCGAGCCTCTCGATCCCGTCACGGCGTTTGCCGACCTGCCGGTGACCGGCTTCGAACTGAAGTACCTCGCCGAAGGACGCACGATCCACTCGTTCGCACTGCAGAAGACGGACTGAACCGAGCCTCGGCGCAAGAGCGCCGGCTCGTCAGGAGGTGATCTCACCGGTGACGGCGGTCCCGTCGAACAGCGTCAGGTTGTAACGGATCGTCACCCGGGATCGGCTCGACGGGACCCTGAACGTGCCGCTGGTCACCTGTCTCTCCCGGAGCGAGGTAGACCTCGAAAAACCGGGCCGCGTTGACCCTCTCGTAATCGCCCTGCTCCCATCGACCGCCGCTCACCGTGCCGCGGGTGACGCGTTCGAAGGATCCACGCCCGTCGACCGTCATCCACCCCTCCTCCACCGACACCTCGAGCCAATTCCCGTGGTTGGAGACCGCGGTCGCAAACGGGCTGGTGTTCGACATCTCACCCGGAGGGACCGGCCGTTCCGCTCGAGGTCGAGCGTGATCGTGGGTTCAGGTCCCTCACCGCCGAGAAACCGGAGCAATGTCTCCCGGCTCAGACCCAGTTCGCGTCCCTCCGGCGGCAGCATCATGACGTCCCAGCCGCCCAGCTCCGGCAGGATCAGACGGTGGCTTTCGGCGATGGCCGCACGGAGCCGCGAGGCGTCGATCCACCGCACAGCGACGGCGTCTCCCGCCGACCACTGTCTGCCGCTCCACGAAGCGCTCCTGGAAAAGGTGAAGGTCCTGTCGAGGACCGAGGACGTCGATACCGTCGCCACACCTTTCTCCGTCAGTGGATCGAGATCATCGCCGGGCCCCAACAGTGGAGGTTCCGTCTTCGGCTCGATCACGATGCCGATCCTGACCCGAACACCGGTTTCGGCGAGCGATGCGAGTTTCTCCCGCAATGGCAGAGGATCGCGCTCGCCGATTCCCCGAAGGACGGTCCCGTCACTTCCGAAGGACGGCACGATGCAGCTGCGCGCCGCCACCGCGACCCGGATCCCGAGATCGGTCTCCAACTGTGAAAAAGACAGGACGGGCACCACCGAGAGCCCCGACACCTGCTGCAACGCCACCACGAACTCATCCACGCCCTCAGCGAGGTCCGGCAGATCGAGAATCACCTCGGCCGGCAGAGAGCCGCCGAGATCACCTTCGAGCGCCCGCCACACCGCGGACGCCGTCGCCTCATCCAGATCAGGACGGATGCCGGACACCTCGAGGGCGATCCCGAGCGGGATCGGACCGGCGACCGGACCGGCGGGGTCGATCCGCAGCACCGGCGCCTGCCCGCCGAGATCGACCTTCCCTCGCCACATCACCACTTCGTCGACGCCCACCTGCTGCAGGCGACCGGCGGCAGCCTCACCAATGCCGGATTGATCCAGCCACACAACCAGCCGCCGCGGCGTTGGCGCGACTTCCGGAGCGATCTGAGGCTTTCCGCCACATGCAACAGAGGTCAGCAGCGCGAGCACGATCACCACTCGAATTTTCATCGTTTCATCCTAGCAGGAGGTCAGGTCCGCCAGTTACGAATAGCTCAAATTCGTGCGCGAGGGCCCAGGTCACGCGACCTGACTCACCGCGGCCTCAATCTGATGCCTCACGGTCAGGAGTGCTCGACAGAGGCGGGAACTCGAGCCGCACGATCAGCCCTCGTTTCCCATTCGAAGCCTCGACTCGCCCGTGGCACCTCGCAACCACCTGGTGCACCAGGGCGAGGCCGAGCCCGCTGCCGGAAGTCGTGGTCGAAAAATGGGGAGAAAAAAGATCCGGGAGTTGCGCGTCGGGCACACCCCCGCCGGTGTCTTCAACCTCGAGCAACACACGTTCCGCGTCACCGAACAACCGCAGGATGATCCTTCCCGCCTCGTCGCCGAGGGCGTCGATGCTGTTCTGAATCAGGTTCGAAACCGCTCGGTGGAGCCAATGGCGGTCGCCCCTGACCGACGGCGGCGGGGGAATAGCCACATCGTGTTCGAACGTGATGCCGCGTCTGGTGAAGATCTCGGTACTCGATGGTACGCCTTTCAGAACCGATTGCAGATCCACCGGGACAGCCTCCCAGTGCTCGAGGGCCACCAGATTCGAAAACGAGTTGGCGGTCTCTTCGAGACGGGCCACCTGGACGGCGATCTCACGGCAGGCCTCGTCGAGCAAACGTGGCAGCTCCGGGTCGTCCCGTCCGACGGCTGCCTCCAGCTCCTGAACCCAGAGGCGAACCGGTGTCAGAGGGTTCTTGACCTCGTGTGCGACGATGCGCGCCATTTGATTGAGCTGAAGCGCCCGATCCGCCCTCACCAGATCCGTCACATCGTCGACCACCGCCACGAGACCGAGAGAGCCGTCGGGAAACGGGACCCCGGCGACGCCGATCCGCCACGTCAGGTCCCGTCCGGGGATCGGCTGAACGGTTTTGGCGGCCGAACCGCCGACACTCGCCTCCTCCACTGTCGAGCGCAGCTGATCGAGAAACAGCCGCCCGTGCTCCTCCTCCAGTCGGTGGGCGGCGGGATTGGCAAACCTTTCGGTCCCGTCCGGCTCGAGCACCACCACCGCCGGCTCCAGAGTCTTCAACGTGATTCGAAGGAGCTCCTCCTGGTGGCGCAAACTGAGCTCGCGCTGCTGAACCTCTTCGTTCATGGAGGCAACCACGTCAAGGACTTCGGCGAGGTCGGTCTCGCGTGGTCGCTGGATGGAGCCCAACGGTTCGCCGTCGAGCAGGTTTCTCGCCAGCGCGACCAGGTCCCTCAGCGAACCGCTGAGGCGTTTCTCGATCCTTGTGGTCAGGACCAGGGCGAGGAGGGCCGACAAACAGGCGCCGGTCAGCAACCAGTCGACCGCTCCCAGGTTCGACGCCGATCCGGTCGAACTCGATTGAAACAGGTGGAGCAGAAGGCGCCGATCCTGAAGGTCCACTGGCCCCGCCGCCACCATATGGTTTCGCCACTTCAGAACCGATGGATCGTCGCGCCCGAGGAGGTAGGGAGGGTAGGTCTCCGGCAGCGGCAACCACGGCAGCAGGCCGCTGCTGATGAGATCCGGCCGCGACACTGCCACCAGGTCGGCTCCGTCCCAGAGTGAAACCTCACCGCCCCAGCCCACCGCCAGCCACTTCGCCAGATCATCGTCGACGGCGAACCCTCCACCGAGGTGCACCGCGGTGTAGCGCGCGGCTCGCAGCGCTTCCAAACCCCGGAGTCGTTCGAGACGCTTTTCCTGGTCTCCGATGCGTTGGTGCAGAAAGAGGGTCAGCACGACCAGCGGCAGCACGACACCCCCGGCAACCAACAACCGGAGACGGCCGCCAAAGGTCGCCAAATCGGACCGGCGCACCACCGGTGGCAGTGCGATCGCCGACCCGAGGAGTGCCCACAGCATGGCAATGGCGGTCCGGATGACCCAATCCGAGGCGGACGGTTGATGGCTGACTGCGGCCACCAGCCACTCGCCGTTCCTCCGAACCCGCGCAAGGCGCCGGTCCTCGCCCACCATCACCCGAGTCCACCCTCCATCGGCATGAAAGAGCTCCCCCGCACGGACGGCATCGAGATTCGCGATCTGAGGGTGAAGGCTCGCGACGACCTCCCCCGACCGGGTGAGAACCGCGTACCAGATCGGGCGCTCCCCCGAGTCCTCCAACATCCTGCCGGATTGCCAGTCTCTGAGGAGGCTCCAGGGTTCAGTCGCCACCAGCAGTTCAACAGCACCACCACCCGGAACCGCTACCGGCCAACGACGGACCACCCGTGTTTCCGTCGATGCGGGCGACAAATCACCCCACTGCGAAACGATGAACAGATCTGCATCCACGAACCGGAGTTCAGATGGCGTCCTCCAGTCTCTGAGACCCCAGCTTTCGGCGAGGGCAGGAGCGAGATCCGTCAGTCGACATTGATCCACTGGGACCGGGAGGATGTCCTCGAGGCTCAGTTCACCCCGCGGCAGGACGACGCTCGAGTCCGACCCGTCAAAGCGCTCGAGTTGGACCGGGATTCGAACGACGTACGCCAACAAACCGACGACAGCCAGCACCGCCGTCCCGAAGAGCCGTCGGTGGAGGGAGAATCCCGATCGTGTCGTCCCCGGCCACCCGACGATCACAAAGGCCAGGGCCACCATCCAAACCCCACCCAACCCCGGTTGTTGGAGGTGATCGGGCAACCAGCTGAATCGCTCGATCGGCCCACCCAGAATTGCCGCCACGGCGGCCGAGCCAACGGTTGCCACCACCAGCACCCTCGACCACATCGGATTGAGGGTCCGCGCGAGCCGCCCGAGGGCCGCGCCTGCCAGCAGCAAAACGACCGCCTGCTCACCATCGGGAATCGTTCTCTCCGACACAATGAACGAGGTGGCGCCCAGGGCCGTCACAAGCCAGGCAATATGTGGCCGGAACACCAGGGCCAGGATCGCAAGAATGAACCATGCGCTCCACCGCCACCCGGTGACATCGCCAGCCGCGCCCGCCGTGAAGGACACCGGCACTTCCACGCCGGGCCTTCCTGAGAGGCGGATTGTCCTCGCGTCGAAACCGTGCCGCCCGATCGAGACGGTACGCCGCCCTGCGGGGCGCGCAGGCCCCAGATCTCGTGATCCTGCACCGGAGTGCGGTCCGACACGACGATCGCGCCCACCAGCCTTCCTTCGATGAACAGCGGCTCGCGAAGCCAGAGGTCGGCAGCGGCGACCGACCACGCGATGCCCCACTGGCGTTGGCCGAGAGAGCGGATGCCGAATGGAAATGCATTGTTTTCTCCACCCCATGCGATGACCTGCCCACGATCATCAATCAGGTAGAGCGTTCGACCGGGTGCGCCGCCCACCGATCGCTCGAGGGTCGCAAACGGCAGCGAAGGATCGACCGCCTCACCTGCGGCGCTGAGCAGACGCTTGAGGTCGCGATCTGTCGCGAGTCTCTCGCCCGTCTCCAACATTCCGGCGCAGTGGCGGTCCAGCTGATCGGTCAACCGCTGGGCGTCGAACCCTCCGCCCGCCGGCCATACCGCCGGCAGAACCGCCACGACCACCGCTGCCCACGGCAGCCACTCGGAGCCTCGCGGTCGAGCCAGGGCGATGAGGCCGCAGCACAGGCTGATGATCGCCAGCCCGGATGGTTCCCACGACGGCCACGGCCCGCACACGGCCACAGCCGCGAGCGCGAGCAGCCATGATTTCGACTTTCTTGCCTTCGGCAAGGGGTTTTCCATCAGCGGCAGTATATCGCGGGGGAAAGTGGCGGGCGGCTTGGACGATCCTGAGCAGCCTCACTCTTGTCCAAGACAGCTTTTCGGAAAGGAAAGCCGCGGAGCGGCGACAGACAATAGCCCGGGGCGCGAGCCCCGGGGAAATGTGCAACCAAAAACAGTCAAGCCCCGGAGGGGCGACAGAAAAGAACGCGTTGCCGCGTGAAAAGCCTGCCGGGAGAGTCTGTCGCCCCTCCGGGGCTCGGCTTATTGATCCGGGCCCTGTTCCCGGGGCTCGCGCCCCGGGCAAATATTTTTCGCCCCTCCGGGGCTTTTTCGCTGCCGGTCCCTGTGGCAGCGGCTCATGGCGTCTTTCGACAGCCTCGTCCCGAAATACCTCGTATTCGGGTCGAAAAATGTCTGTTTTCCGTTCGGCATTTTCTCGTGAGAGTCTGTTTTAGATAGCAGTGGAGCAGCCTACTGAAGACAGACTTTCAGCAGGTCCTCCCCGAGCGGGGGTCAGGCACGCGGCCCGTCGGACGGGCCGGATGCCAGGCCTGTTCCGGCGTGGCTGAAGGCGACCTGTGCGGGCGGAGCCATCGGCGACGCCCCAGGCCGGACACCTCCGCCGCACGTTGCTCGTATCAGCACGCGCTTCCCGGGAGGAGCCACCCTTGACATTGTTGGCCCGAATGATCCTCCCGACTTCAAGTACGGCGAAACCAACAATGTCAAAAATGGCACCTCCGCCGCACGCGGGCCGTTTCTGAACACGCCTCCCGGGAGTTGCCACCTTCAACATTGTGTGCCCGAATCTACTTGCCGACAGGGGGACTCGTGTGTCCCACAATATTGAAAATGGCACGCTCCGCCGCACGCGGTTTCAGAGCGCGTTGTGATGGAAATTCCGAAATCCGAAATCCGAAATTCGAAATTCGACCGTCAGGTCGCCTGCATCAGTGCTTCAATGTCGGCGGCGGCCGTCGGCAGATCCGCGGACAGGTTGCGGGCGCCGTCGGCGGTGATCAGAAAGTCGTTTTCGATCCGTACGCCGAGAGACTCGCCCGGGATGTAGATTCCGGGTTCGTTGGTGATCACCATCCCCGGCTCGAGCGGTCGTTCGTCGGCCGCCCCGGGGTCGTGGGCATCGAGCCCGAGTTGGTGGCCAAGACCGTGGATGAAGTACTGGCCGAGGGTCTCGCCGTTTGCGTCGCGGATATTGGAGTCTTCAAACACAGCAAACGCAATCTTGCGGAGGTCAAACATCGAGACACCTGGTCGCATCGCGTCCGCCGCCCGATCGTGCGCCTCCAGCACGAGGTCGTAGATCTCACGTTGCCGAGTGCTGAATTTTCCGTTGACCGGATAGGTTCGGGTGAGATCGCCGCTGTAGTAGCCGTAACGGGCGCCGATATCGACGACAACGAGCTCTCCGTCGCTGCAAACCCCCGCATTCTGATCGTAGTGCAGCGTCGTGGCGTTGTAGCCGGACCCGACGATTGTCGGGAACGCCAGACCCTCAGCCCCGGCCGCGCGAAATGCCGCGTAGACCGCCCCATCCACAGCGCCTTCGTGAATCCCGGGTCGGATGGTCGACGCGGCTGCCCTCTGGCCTTCGACAGTAGCTGCAACGGCCCTGCTGAGAAGATCAACCTCGCCATCGTCCTTCAGCACACGCATGGAGTGGATATGCTCGCTCACATCCTTGACGGAAAACGTCGGCAGCCGGTCGCGCAGACCCGCAACGAAACGGTGGGTCGGCGGCAGTTGAGCGCCGCCGGCGACCGCGGAGTAGTCGGTCCACAACACCGAATCGGGCTCAGACAGCCAGCCCTGCAAGCCGCCCTTCGAAACCTGGGACCGGTCGCCGGCGCGCGTCGAGCACGATCTCCGATGGGGCGGACGACAGGACCTTGTCGAAGCCGAATACTTCGGCGGCCTCCTCGCCGGGGCCCCACTTCGGGCCCGTCCAGCGCTCCACATTGGGGTCGCGGGGCGGCAGAAACAGCGCGTCTCCACCGTCACCCGACCTCAGAACGAGAATCGCGTTGGGAAGCTCGACGCCCGTTAAATAAAAGAAATCCGAAACCTGGCGAAAGGTTCCGATATCGCCGTAACCACGATCGTCGCCGGCGCCCCAGAGAACGATCGTGCCGCCGCCGGTCTTTTCGAGGAGCTTCCGCCGCCGCTCACGGTACGCCTCCTTCGGTTGAATCTCGGCTGCATAATTCCCGCCCCGCATATCGCTGTGAGCCATGGAACCTCCATGTCGTGTCCCGGGCGACCGTTGATGCGTCCGCCGGTCGGCCGGGTCGCATCAGTCTACTATCGAACACCCGAACCGCCACCCGAGGGCAAGGGTTGCCGTACAATGACCGTCGTCGCGGAGGGCGCGGTCGCTCGGAGGAGGGCACATTGAAGGCATTTGTCGCTGCTGCGATTCTCGTGTTGGGCGGTCCGGTTTCGGCCCAAACCACCATACCCACCCCCCGGGAACACTTCGGCCACCAGATCGGCGCCGACCACAAGTTGATCCCGTATCCGGAGGTCCTGGAGTATTTGGAGATGATCGCAGCAGCATCGGACCGAGTCTCGATCGAAGAGGCCGGCAGGTCGACTCTCGACAACCCGATGCAGGTCGTCGTGCTCACCTCACCGGCCAACCAGGCCAAGCTGGACCGGCTGCGCGAGGTGGCCGAACGACTCGCCAAACCCGGAGAGCTGACGCCGGAGCAGTCGGCTGCGCTGGTCGAAGAGGGCAAGGTGATCGCGCTTGTGACCTGCTCGATCCACTCGACCGAAGTCGGCAGCACCCAGATGGTCAACGAGTTCGTCTACGATTTTGCCACCACCAGTGACCCTGAGAAATTGGCCTGGATGGACGAGGCCGTCCTCCTGGTCATGCCGTCGATCAATCCCGACGGTCAATTGATGGTGGTCGACTGGTACAACGAGTGGCTCGGCACCGACTCCGAAGGCGGCCGCATGCCGTGGCTCTACCATCACTACGTCGGTCACGACAACAACCGCGATTTCTACATGCTCACCCAGAAAGAGACCCAGGTCGTCAACGACGTGCTCTACCACCGGTGGTTCCCGCAGACCTTCCTCGACGAGCACCAGATGGGCTCGACCGGACCGCGAATGTTCGTGCCGCCCCAGACCGACCCCCTCAACGAGGAGGTCCACTCGCTCGTGTTCCGGCAGGCAGACGTTCTCGGAACGAATATGAGCTTCCGCCTGGAAGAGGCCGACAAGACCGGTGTCGGCCACAACATGATCTTCGACAGCTATTGGCCGGGCGGCACGCGCAATACGGCCTGGTGGAAAAATGTCACCGGCCTGCTCACCGAGGTTGCGAGCGCGCGCATCGCCACGCCTATTTATGTCGACCCCGGCGAACTTCGCGGGGGCGGCAAGGGGCTGCCCGAGTACGGACGGCGGTCGAACTTCCCTTCGCCCTGGCCTGGCGGTTGGTGGCGCCTGCGCGACATCGTCGAGTACGAACTCATCGCCACCTGGGCCTTTCTCGAGGCCAATGCCGAAAACCGTGCGTCGATCCTCGCCAACATCAGCCGGATGGCTCGGTGGTCGATCGCCAACGGCATCAACGAGCCTCCGTACGCATGGATCATCCCACCGCAACAGCACGACCAGGTGGCGGCGGCAAAACTCGTAACGCTCTTGATGCAACACGGTGTCGATGTCTCCGCGACCACTGAACCACTCCACGTCGGTTATGCGGTGTACCCGGCGGGGACCACCGTGATATCGGCGGCCCAGCCCTACCGCCCGTTTCTGTTGACGATGCTGCGGCCCCAGCGCTACCCGGAGGTCAAAAACGCGACTGACGGCGGCATCCTGGAGCCCTACGATGTCGCCTCCTGGTCGCTCCCGCTTGCCATGGGCGTCACAGTTGTCGAATCCGACAAACCGCTCCCGAACACTCTCGTTGAGCTGACCGAGGTCGTCTGGCCCCAACCTCAGATCGACAGCACCGCAGCCGGCCACCTGATTCCCGCCGGCGCCGACTCCGCATACCCGGCGATCAACCGCCTGCTCGCCGACGGTACGACTGTCCAGCGTTTCGCCGTCGACTCGGATGCCGGGCGGCGCGGGGACATTTATCTCTCTTCTGAAGACGTCGACGCATCGACCCTGGGTCGTATCGCAGAAGAACTGAACGTGCCCGTGACCGCGGTGGCCCAGGCTCCCGATGCCGAGATGTGGCGCGTCGAAGTGGCGCGCGTCGGCCTTTTCAAACCCTGGATCGCCAGCATGGACGAGGGCTGGACGCGCTTCGTGCTCGAAAACTACGAGTTTCCGATGACCACCATCGCCAATGAACAGATTCGTTCGGGAGAGTTCGCCGGCGACGTTGATGTCCTCCTGTTTCCGGACGTGAGTTCTTCGATCATCGCGAAGGGCAAACCCGACAGTGGCAGTTACCGCAGCCGGTTCTGGTCTCCCCTGCCCGCGAAATACAGCGGCGGCATCGATGAGTGGCCGCCCGAGGACATCGCCAAAACGGCCAAAGTCAGCGAGAGCGTCAAGGGTGGTAAAAGGATCGAAGACTGGGTGACAGGCGGCGGCACCGTGGTTGCGCTCGGTTCGTCGACCGAGTACTTCATCGACCTCTTCAAGCTTCCTGTGACCAACACCCTTGCCAAGGTACCGAGGGACCGATTCAACTGTCCCGGCTCGACTCTGAGGGTCCTGATGAACACCGAGAGCCCGCTCACCTTCGGAATGCGCCCGGACGAAGCGATCTACTTTGCAGACTCACCGGTCTTTCAGACCCGGGTGCCCGACGCCCGCTTCGACCGGACGGTCATCGCCCGTTACCCCGCCGACGACAAGGACATTCTCATCAGCGGCTACCTCGAGGGCGGAGAGCTCCTCGAAAAGAAGGCGGCCGCCGTCGAGTTCCGGGTCGGCAAGGGGAAGGTGATTTTGATCGGATTCCCTCCCCAACACCGAGCACAGCCGTTGCGGACCTTTAAGCTCCTGTTCAACACCTTGTACGAGCTCGAGGGGCCCACGTCCGGATAGGCGTCGGGCCGCTTCGGTATTTACTCGCTGCGGCGGTATCCGTCTCAGCGTTTTTCTTGACCTTCGAATGATCTGATTGCCGACGTGAACTCGCGGGCGAGTTCGTTCGGCATCGGAATCGACAGGCTGTATTGAGCAAGCTTCCAATCTCCATCGACGAGAACCAGCACTCCCGTTCCCCGGCAGGCGCCGTACGTCTCATTCCGCAGCATCTCGTCGAACCACGCGGTCTGTCCGTTCTCCGCCACGAAAATGTGGCGCTCGGTTGCGGTGTAGGTCCAACCGCGGCCGGTTGAAAAATACGGTTCGGCAAAGGCCTCGAGTTCGTCCACCGTCCATCGTTCGGTGGCATCTGTCCCGAGGAAAATCGCTCCGTCTGCAAAGAGGCTGAAATAGAGCTCGCCGTCGGCCTCCGAAGCCGCCTGATGGAGGCTCTTCAGAACTCCGTCGATTGCGGTCTCGGAATCCGTCATCTCACCGGCGGGTGCAACCGCCGATACCAGGAACATCACCACAACCGCCACCGGGACACATCTCCTCATCTCAACCTCCACCGATCAATCGAACGGCACTCGCCACCGGGGCCGCCAGTCCCGCAATCCCAGGGCGATGCACGCAAGGACAACCGCACCCATGAGCACTTTTTGGAAGACCGAGTTGACGCCGCTGTTGCGAACTCGGCATCGGGGTAGAGCTTGCTGAGCCGAACCAACAGCCAGTGGCCGTGGACCGGACTGTGCCAATCGAAGCAACCGTAGAAAGAGGGTGTCAGCTCCCGCGGCGGCGCCACGTCCTCATCGGACTGCAGGACGTGGGCGATTTTGATGGGATATTTCTGGTGGATGCACTCGAGCGCGAGGGCCGCAAAAATGTCGACCGGAATCGCATCGCCCGCCGCCTCATCCGCAGAGATGGGGCCAACGATCACGAGCCCAACCACGAAAAATGTGGAGATTTTGATCAAAACCCCCTTTGTGACCTTCGACCGCGGAGGAACGGGACCGATGTTCAAAGGATCACAACTCAATCGGCAAGGCTGACATTTTCGAGACGGCCGTCCGCGCCGTCGAAGTCATCGATCTCGATGTGACCGTCGGCGTCGATCCTGAGGGCGGCCTCCTTGTGCAGCCGACCTTCACCATCGCCAAAGTCGTTGACCTCGAACACGGCAATCCCGAAGGGGTAATCGAGAGAGTCCTCGCCCAGGGTCGTCTCTTCGACCCTGATGCTGCGGGGTGTGAGGAAGAGATATCGATGGCCCCGGCCCTGTTCCTCGACTACCACCAGAGCCACTGTCATTTCCAATGCGCCCAGCATGAGTTGGCCGTCAGCGCGCCCTGTCAGCGCCGAGAGGAGGGCCCCCTGCCCACCCTGCTCCAACACTCCCGCGAGATGCTGGGCCTGCTCGACACTGGTGAAACGATGGGCGACAAGCGTCATCGGCATGTTGGTTGTGCCCATGTTGTTTGTGACGACCGCCGTCGCCGTAAACCGGCGACCGGGCTCGTCGGCTTGCGCCGGCAGGGCGAAAAGGGCGGCGGCGCAGAGAACGCCGAAGGTCGTCATTGCTTTTTTCGTCAAGAGATCTCCAGTCGGTGGTGTTGCAACCGGCATTATAGACCCTTGATTGGAGAAACGACCCGCGTGCGGCGAAGGTGCCATTTTTTGCATTGTTTGACGCCACATTTCTCAGAAAACCCATGGGCATCCCTTGCAAACAATACGAAAAGTGGCTCCTCACGGGGAACAGGTTTTCAAAGGCGGGTTCACATTTGCCTGAAAACGACATTTGCCCTCACATCTCCCGAATGCGACGAACCACAGACCCGCGGATTGCCGCAGCTTGACGTGGCCATCGGTACCGGGGAGAATGAGATATGAATGAACCTGATTTCACCTCAGACCTTTGCACCATCAATGAAATCGACCCCGAGAAAGTGGCACTCGTTCAGAAACAGGCTCTGCCCAACAACACCATTGAGCGGGTCAGCCGCCTCTTCTCGGCGCTTTCCGACCCGACCCGGCTCAAGATCCTGCACGCGCTCACGGTGACCGACGAACTCTGTGTGTGCGATCTCGCGGCCCTCGCCGAGCTGTCGGTGTCGGCCGTCAGCCACCAGCTTCGCCTGCTGCGCGACCGCGACCTGGTCAACGCCCGCCGCGACGGCCGCATGGTTTTCTACAGCCTGGCCGATGGCCACGTGGCCACCCTCATGGGGACCGGCGTGGAGCACGCGAACGAAGGCTAGATGCGCCAGAGTTTTGAGTTCATATTTTGAGTTTTCAGGTCCGACTCCCGTCCTCTCCTGGCGCGGGAGCTCTTTGAGTCTGCCCGTCTGGGATGGCCCGAGGCTCTCGAAGGCATCCCACGGCAGGACAAGGCCATCAGGGGAGGCAGGCACCGCGGCAGCGCGGCCCCAAAGCCCGCCTTTCCGTTCGGCATCCCACGAGAGGAGCCACCCTGCGCATTGTTTGCCCGAAACCTCTTACCGACTGAGGTGACGAGAATCCAAACAATGCAAAGAATGGCACCTCCGCTGAACAGGCAACCGGTAGAATTGAATTGGTCGTTCCAATGAAAATTCGGCTCAATTCCACGAACATCAGCGGCCCGCCGGGTCAAGGCAGGACCGTCGGCAAGGGCTGCGGGTCCGTCTTCTTCGGTCTGTTCTTTCTGATGGGGATGCTGTTCGTGGTGCTCATCCTCGGTGAGGGGATAAAACAAGTCGCACCGTGGTGCGTGGGTCGAGACCCCGTGCACCATCCTCTCGAGCGAAGTCCAGGAGACCGGAGACGATGAAAATCCCTATCGGCCGGCCGCCCGCTTCCGCTACGAGGTCGGACGGCCGCAGCCTACCAGGAGCGACAATCTGCGCCGCGGCAGCGGCGGCACCGCCAGCTACGACAAGGCGCGCGACCCCGCGGCGCGCTACACCCCGGGAACCGCCTTGACCTGCCGGTTCGACCCTGATCATCCCGCCCTCTCGGTTCTCGAGCGAAGTCTGCCGTGGATCTTTCTGGTCGTCTTCTTTCCGATGATCTTCGTCGCCATCGGCGCCGTCGGGCTGTGGGCCATGTGGCGAGGTGAGCCGGAATCCGCGGAATCAGAGATCACTTCGATTTCCGGATCCGCGCCGGCAAAGGCCGCGGCCACCGGTTCATGATCGGCCTCGGTCTGCTGTTCGCGGTTGTGGGGGCGGCGGTCTTCACTTTTCTGTTCGCCGTGCCGGCCTTTCGAACACTCGAATCCACGGGCTGGGAGACGAGGCCGTGCACGATCGTGCGCTCGACCGTTCGTTCGTGGTCCACCGACGACGGCACGTCCTACCGCGGTGACGTCCTCTACGAATACTCGCCCACGGCCGCGACTGGCGCTCGAATCGCGTCACCTTTTTCTCCGCCTCTCCATCCGGACGCGCCGAGGCCCGGGCGATGCGCGACCGCTACCCGTCGGGCGCCGAATCTCACAGCCTGGGTCGACCCCGGAGACCCGACCCGGTCGGTCCTCGAACGCGACTTTCGGCCGCGCTACCTGCTCGGTCTCATGCCGCTGCTGTTTCTGTTTGCCGGCGTCGCGCTGATGCGATTCGGATGGAAGCAACTCCACGCCGGCGACGAGCGCGAGTATGCGGACAGACCGAGCGGCGAACGCCGCAGTGCCGGGCCCGTCGTCCTGAAGCCCCAGCTGAGCCCGATCGGCAAGGTCATGGGCACGCTCTTCTTCGCTCTGTTCTGGAACGGCATCGTCTCGATCTTCGTCTGGCAGGCGTGGAAGGCGCTGGCAGAGCGGCCGCCCCGACTGGTTCCTCACCGTCTTCCTCATTCCCTTCGTGCTGGTCGGCATCGCGAGCTTCGTCTTCGTCGGCCACTTCACCCTCGCACTGGCAAACCCCCGACCCCGGGTCACACTGCCAGCAGGGTGAGCCGTGTCTCGGCGACGAACTCCGGATCGACTGGCGGTTCACCGGCCGCGCGTCGCGGCTGACGCACCTGGAGATCTTCCTCGAAGGACGGGAGGAGGCGACCTATCAGCGAGGCACCGACACGGTGACCGAACGAGAGGTCTTCGCAACCCTTACCCTCGTCGACACCGGCAACGACTGGGAGATCCCCCGCGGTTCCGCAACGGTCGCCATCCCGGATGACACCATGCACACTTTCACCGCGGGCAACAACAAGATCGTCTGGGAGATCAAGGTGGCAGGGCGAGATCCCGCGGTGGCCCGACGTCGATCAGAACTTCCCCGTCACGCTCCACCCGCTGCGCCTCGAGGACGTGTGAGATGCTGACGATCCAGACTCGCGACGGCGGCACCTGGTTCCGGCCCGGCGAGACCATCGAGGGCACCGTGTCGTGGCACCTCGACGAGGACGCCGAAGCCATCGAGGTCCGCCTCTTCTGGTACACCGAAGGCAAGGGCAGCCAGGACGTCGAGGTCGTCGACACCCGGCACATGGCCCAACCCGAGATCTCGGGCACGCGAGCCTTCGAGTTCGAAATCCCGCGGGGGCCCTACTCGTTCTCGGGCAAGCTCATCACCCTGGCGTGGGCCATCGAACTGGTGGTCCTCCCGGGCGGCGACACCGAACGCCTCGACCTGAAGATCGGCCCGCAGCCGGTGGAAGTCGACATCTCGTGAACGCGCCGCCAACCCCTGCCGGCCCGCCGACAACCCCTTCGCCAGCCACCGCGTCGAGGCCCTCCCCTACCGCGGCCCCGCGATGTCGTGGGACGACCTCGAACACCGGATCGACGCCCTCGGCGGAAGGGCCGCCATCGTCGGACCCAAGGGCAGCGGCAAGACCACGTTGCTCGAGGAGCTCTGGCGCAACAGCTGCCCGGGCCCGTCATCACTGGTTCGCATTCCCGGCAGCGATCCGCGACCCGTACCGCACGGCGATCCGGCAACTCCCCGAGACGTGTGACGTCATCACACACGATCCTCGATCGACAGCGCCGAACAGCTCGGGCCTCTCGGCTGGCGCCCTTCCTGAGCAGCGACCCGCAGGGCGCGCCGCATCGTCGCGACCCTCCACCAACCCGGCCGCCTGCCGACGCTCGATCGAGTGCACCACCGAGCCCGATCTTTCTGCGCGACCTCGTCCGGGAGCTCGCACCCGAAGACGCCCCGGCCTCGAACCCGACCCTCGACGCCCTCTTCCACCGCCACGACGGCAACATCCGGTCGTGCCTGCGGGAGCTGTACGACGTGTATGCCGGACGGATCACCACCTAAGGCGAACATCTGTCGCCCCTCCGGGGCTGGTCGCGGCATTGTGCTTCAGCCGTCCCGGGCTCACGCCCCAGGCTAGCGCTCGTTCGCAGCCTCCGGGACCTCATCCCACGGGTAACGACGAACGATGACACGTGCGGCGGAGGTGCCATTTATCGCATTGTTTGGCGCGGCTCATCAATCTGAAGCCCGCGACCACTCGGGCAAACAATGCGCAGGGTGGCTCCTCACGGGAAGCGCGTCCTGAAGCACGAGCTCGCTCGACCGAGCGGAAACGGCGCCTACTGCGGCTCCGCAGGGCGATCGGCGGACATCTGGATGCCCTTCGCGCCGGCGGCGCGGGCGAGGTCGAGCACGTGGACCACAATGCCGTAGTCGGCGCCCTCGTCGCCCTTGAGGATGATGCCGTCTTCGGGCGCGCGCTCGACCAGCATCTTGATGCGGTTTTCAAGCTCCTGCTCGGGCACGATTCTGTCGTCGATCCAGATCGAGCCGTCGGCGGCGATCGTGACCAGCGGCGGCCTCTCGTCGCGGTTGATCCCGGCGTCCTCGGCGGTCTTCGCCTCCGGAAGCTTGAGCTTGAGCCGCTCGTCGGCCACGAACTGGGTCGTCACCGCATAGAAAATCAGCAACAGGAAGATGACGTCGATCAGAGGCGACATCTGGATCTCGGGCTTGCGGCTGCCGCGGAGCGGTGCCAGACGCATCAGTCGTCCTCCTCCTGCTCCACGATCGTGCTCGCGGACCAGGTGCAGGAAGTCGAGGATCTGGGCTTCGATGTCCGACAGGATCGCGACCGCGCGCGACTCGAGATAGGAGTGGGTGAAGAGGGCCGGGATGGCGATCACGAGACCGGAGGCGGTCGTGATCAGCGCCTGGGAAATACCCGCCGACAGCTGTTCGGTGATCCCCGAACCCGCCGTCGCAACCACCGCGAAGATCTTGATCATGCCGATGACGGTTCCCGAGCAGACCGAGCAAGGGGCGTCCGGCGACGATCGTGGCCAGCGCCGGCAGACCGCGCTGCAGGCCCATGAGCTGGAGCCGCCCGGTGTCCTCGAGGATCTCCTTGAGCTCTTCGTACGGGCGCGTTGCGGTTCTCGACCAACGCCGTCACGAGATCGGTGAACGGGCCCGGGTGGCGGCGGCAGTAGTCCACCGCACCGCGAAATTTGCCGCCCGCGAGCAGTCCGGAGAGGGTCTGGACTGTGGCGGTTCTGGAGGAAGTTCGCACGCCTCAAGACCCACAGTCGCTCGATGATGATGGCCAGGGCCACCATCGACAAGATGCCGAGGGGGATCATGACCGGACCGCCGGAAATCAGAATGTCGACCACTCAATACTCCTGTTCATGTTCGTCTCATCGCCCCCTGCCCGGGCGGCTCGTATTGTAAAGGAAGGTGATGGTAACACCCTCGCGACCGCTGCCGCCGAGGTCGATCGGCAGGGGCTCGAACGGCGACGAGTTGCCGATCGCGTCGCGCGCCGCGAAGTCCATCGGCGGCTTGCCCGACTCGTCGATGATCTGGATACCGGTGACGGTGCCGTCGCGCTCGATGAAGAACCTGATCTTGACCACGCCCTCGACGCCGAGCATGGCGATGTCCGGGATCCGCCAGTGGCGGCGGATCTTGGCCAGCATGGCCTTGGCGTAGGGGCCCCAGTCGTACCACTGGGTGTCGAAGGAGAGCCCGCCGGTGTCCACCTGCCCACCGTCGTCGCGATCCGGCATTTCGGGCAGACCGCCCTGATCCGGCGGCAGGGCCCACGACCCGGGGGCGGCAGCTGGATCGGCGGCTGCTGGGGTTTCTCTTCAGGGGCCTTCTCGCCGGCGCCCTCGGTCTCTCGGTTCGGACGGTTGCTGTTCGCGAGGTTCGTCGAGCGGCCGCTCCTGAGGCTGGTCGGGCGGCGGGACCCGTGGCACCTGCTGGCCCTGAGGCTGCGGAGGAATGCCGGCGCCGAAGACCTGACCGCCGTCCGCCTGCACCAGCTGCGGGGTGTTGCCGGCGGTCGCCGGCCGGTTCGGCCGCCGCCCCTTCGCCTCCGTGCGCCTGACGGTCGAGGTCCGAGAGCGGCACCTGGTCCGAAACAGGCGTCTCCTCGATGTCCTCGATCAGATCGACGAACTCGAAATCGAGGGGCTCGCGCTGGTTCTGCGTCTCGGGCACCAACTCCACCGCCGACGCGTCCGAAACCGGCCAGAGCTGCTGCACCCGCGGCACGATCAAAAAGATCAGCAGCAGGTGCAGGAGAACCGAGATCTCCAGCGCTCGACGAAAAAAGGTCGATTCCCGACGCACGTGCCTACCCTAGCAATTTCCCTGCCATACACATGGCTCCTCACACTCGGCGAACAACGCTTTGCCGCTGGGAGAATTCCCGATCAACGGTGCTCCTCAGGCACGTCGATTCCACCGCGGCACCCGTTCCGCAGGTGCCGCTTTGGCAGATGGTAGCCACGCTGGCCCGCAGACCCGATTCCGCTAGACCCAAGAAATTCATTTTGGAATGGCATGCGGCGGCACATCGCTGTTTCCACGCCTCGGTAGATCGAACAACTCAAACTGAACATTCCTGGAGGAACAGACAATGCGCAAAATTCTGACCATCTTCGCTCTCATGATTCTGCTCGGCGCGGGCACCGCTGCCGCGCAAGCCACCTACTCTATTGATACGGCCCACTCGAACGTCGGATTCAAGATCCGCCACCTGGTCGCCAAGGTCCCGGGTCAGTTCACCGAGTTCGACGGATCGATCACGGCCGACTTCGAAAACCTCGACGACAGCTCAGTCGAGTTCATGATCAAGACAGCCAGCATCGACACCGAAAATGAAAAACGGGACGACCACCTGCGTTCGCCGGATTTCTTCGACGCTGAAAACCACCCCGAGATCACGTTCAAGAGCAGCAAGATCACGAAAAAGGACAACGATACCTTCGAGGTTGCAGGCATTTTGAACATGCGCGGCGTCAACCAACCCGGTAGTGCTCAACGTCGACTACCTCGGCGAGATGCAGGCAATGGGCGGCACCCGAGCCGGGTATGAGATCTCGACCACCGTCAACCGACAGGACTTCGAGGTGTCGTGGAACCGTGCCCTCGACCAGGGCGGCGTCGTCCTCGGCGACGATGTCGAGGTCACGATCAACCTCGCAGTGGTGAAGCAAGAACGGAAGAAAATTCTTAATTCTGAATTCTGAATTTTGAATTCCGGACCGGAGACCTGGTACGGGCCGACGTGCGGACTGCAAGGCCGGCCATCCGGCACGCTGTTGTCCTGACGATCATGGCGGCGTCGCCTGGCGTCCTCGTCGGGTATGACGCCCGGATACGAGCCTCGGAGTGGCGACAGAGTATCAGGCCGGGGCGTGCGTCCCTGAGTGATCGTTGCCGATCACCAGATAAAGCCTCGGAGGGGCGACGTAATCCGTTCCGCTAGGTCTGTCGCCCCGCCGGGGCCTGATCCATCATTGGGTAATCCGGTGCCTCAGCCTCGGCTGATATCTTTCGCCCCTTCGGGAATTTCCTGACGGAGCAGCGGCAATCTTCCACAGTGTCCTGCCGCGGCTACGATGTGCCGCCCTCGGGGCTCTGATTCCACTGGGATAGAACTCACTTGAGTCCGCGAGAAGCTGTAGGATGTCCCGCATGACACATTTCGACTTCGACCTCTTCGTTATCGGCGCCGGATCCGGTGGTGTGCGTGCTGCGAGAATGGCCGCGGCGACGGGCGCCACGGGTGGCCGTCGCGGAGTCCTCGAGGCTCGGCGGAACCTGCGTCAACCTGGGCTGCGTTCCCAAAGAAGTTGATGGTCTACGCCTCGGCCTTTTCGGCAGCTGCCGCCGACGCCGCCGGGTTTGGGTGGACGGTGCCGACACCGCGCTTTGACTGGGCCACCCTGATCGCCAACAAGGATCGCGAGATCGAGCGCCTCAACGGCATCTACCGCAACCTGTTGGAAGGCGCCGGAGTGCGAGATCGTCGAGGGCCGCGCCACCTTCCGCGATCGCCACACCATCGAGGTCGGCGACGAGCTCTTCACCGCCGACAAGGTCCTCGTCGCCACCGGGGGCCGTCCGTTCAAGGCGCCGATCCCGGGCGCGGAGTGCGGCATCACATCGGACGAGGTCTTCCACCTTGACCGCCAGCCGAAGAAAGTCCTCATCACCGGCGGCGGCTACATCGCGGTCGAGTTTGCCGGCATCTTCAACGGCCTTGGCAGCGAGGTCGTGCTGAACTACCGCGGTCCGCTGTTCCTGCGCGGTTTCGACGACGACGTCCGCAACACCCTCGCGGCGGAAATGCAGAAAACGGGGCATCGATCTCCGATTCGACACCGTCGTCGACCGCATCGAGAAGACGGAGACGGTACGGTGGCGGCCGAGCTCAGCACCGGCGACACCGTCGAGGCCGACCTGATGCTGTGCGCCACGGGACGGGTGCCGAACACCGCCGGTCTCGGTCTCGAGGAGATCGGGGTCGAGCTCGACGCCCGCGGCGCGATCATCGTCAACGACCACCTCGAGTCCAGCGTTCCCGGGATTCTACGCCCTCGGCGACGTGATCGACCGCATCGCCCTGACCCCGGTCGCCCTGGCGGAGGGCATGGCCTTCGTCGAGACCGACTTCAAAGGACAACCCCACCGTCGTCGACTACACCAACGTGCCCGTCGGCGGTCTTCAGCCAGCCCCCGATCGGCACCGTCGGTCTGACCGAGTTCGAGGCCCGCAGCGAGGGCTTTGACGTGGTGATCTACCGGTCGACCTTCCGGCCGATGGTCCACACGCATGTCGGGCCGCGACGAAAAAACCATGATGAAGCTGGTGGTGGACCGGCCGTCGGACCGGGTCCTCGGGGTCCACATGGTCGGTCCCGACGCCGGCGAAATCGTCCAGGGCATCGCTGTCGCCCTCAAGGCCGGCGCGACCAAGAAGACGTTCGACCGCACCATCGGCATCCACCCCACCGCGGCCGAGGAGTTCGTCACGATGAGAACCCCGATTTAATTTTGAATTTTGAATTTTTAATTTTGAATGCCGGCACCAATTTCTACCGACTCACCGGCGAAGGTCCGAACATTCAAAATTCAGAATTTAAAATTTAAAATTCGCAGCCTTGAGCGCTTCGCTCAAAGCTGCGGGGGTGTTGCAGTTGGCGACGATGCCGGGGTCGTCGACCTCCAGATCAGCGGCATCCACCGCCCGCAGGACCTCACGCATCGTTGGGCCGGTGAGATCGCCGCAGACGATGGACACCACGACTTCACGGTCGATGCACGATCGGGTGGCCGTGCTTGCCCCGGTACGACAGGGATGACCGCCCTCCCATCGGCGGTGGCCAGCAGCCCGACAGTCTCCGCCGAACCAGCGGGTGATCGACGGGCAACACCGCGAGGCTCTGCCAGTCCTCATTTTGGATGAGGTGCGTCAGACCGAACCGCAGTGACGCAAACATGTCGAGCCCGGGTTCCGGCAGTGGAAGCGCCTGCAGACCGGGGATCCCCGGGTCAACCGAATCGGGCGGCAGGGTCGCGGCCACGCGAACGGCTCCCGCTTCCAGGAGAGTCGAAGCGCACGCCTCGAGAAACGTTCGCCCGTCGGGCAACAGTGCCCACGCCTTCGGCCCACCGAAACGCTTCCCCTCCCCCCAGCAAGAATCAGACCTGCGAAGGCAACGGAATTCAACGCAGAGTCGCGGAGACGCGGAGGCGCAGAGGTTCTATTTTTCATAGGCCGTTCACGATGCGCCGTACGCCATTGGCGACTCGGCACTTTCCGAAATTGATGACCAATCCCAATTTAAGGTCTGCAACTCTGAGGTAGGTCAGCGCCTGGGCCGCAAACACCGGGCTGTCGATTGATGTGGCCTTGCACTCCACGATCACGGCACGCTCAACCAGAAGATCCAGCCGCAATTCAGGGCCAACCTGGTGCCCTTTGTACACAATGGGAACGCAGACTTGACGTTCAACCCGGAATCCTCGATTCACTAGCTCGAATGCAAGGGCCTCTTCATAGACGCTCTCCAACAAACCCGGTCCACCCAGCTCTTTGTGGACCTCGACGGCTGCATCGACGATAGCACCGCTGATGTCGTTGATTTCAAACGACGTTTCATAGTCCTCGTCGTTATAACCCAAAAAAACCTCCGCGCCTCTGCGTCTCTGCACCTCTGCGTTTATTTCCTGTCTTTCCAGAGGCTCACCCTCCGAACTCCCGTTATCTGGCTGGTCACGGCGCCCTCTCCGGCGGCTTTCAGGACGGACTCCGGGTCTTCGATGACGGTGCCGCAGAGGATGTCGAATCCGAAGTCGAAGAGCTCCGGCGTGAGGGGGGTCGAAGGCCCCAGCATCATCACGAAAGCTTCGGGCCGAACGCAAGCGAGCACCCTTGGCAGGGTTCGGTTGAGCAGGGTCGTCGCCGTCACCGCCACCACCTCCGCCTGCGGCAACAGCTGCTCCATCGCCTCCTCGCCGATAATCCCCCTCTCGGCGGTCGAGCCCGCGCTCGAAGACCCAGAGCTGCCCGCAGTGTTCTCGAAGGCGGTCGGCAAAGGGGAATCGTCCGATCATCGCAACCTTGCGCCCGCCGCCCCGCTCCTCCAGCACCGCCAGCGCCTTTTCCTCGGACAGGTCCCGGACTGAAGCTTCGAGAAGGGCGTTGGCGGCCGCCAGCCCGACCGCGGCTTCGGGAGCCGAGTCGGACCGCAGGAGGGTCGCGAGTTCGACCGGCGACGATTCGCTGAGGGCACCCGGCATTGGCGATCGGAATCGATCCGTGGATGTGTCCCTCGACCGCATCGTCGACGCCATCCCCGCGCCCACCGTCGTGGTGACGACCGACCAGAAGGGGCCGATTCGAACATCCAGAGTCTGAGCGTGCTGCACCTGACCGACGGCGGTGAGGATCGATTCGATCAACGGGTTGGGCGAGGTCTGGTAATCAATCATCGCGACACTTTAGCACCGGTGGATCAGCCCAGGCGGATACCTGTATACTCACCATGTGCCTTCATAAGAGCAACTTAGTCTCAATATTATTGGTTCTATCTTCACAGGGAGGCAGTGATGTCTGACACCCGAGATCCCAAGAAGAACGCCGCAGGCGGCGTCACGAGACGAGGTTTTCTCGGCACCGTCGGAGCCGGAGCGGCAGCGGTCGCGACCGGTGTTGCACGCCGGGCCGAGTCTATTCCGGAGATCACCAACCCAGATGAAATGATGCAGGTAGCGCTCTCCATCAACGGGCGGCTCCACCGGCTGCTGGTCGAGCCCCGCTGGACCCTGCTCTTCGTCCTCCGCGAACGGCTCGGCATCAACGGCACCAAGGCCGGCTGTGAGCGCGGCGAGTGCGGCAGCTGTACCGTGCTCATCGACGGCCAAGCCCGCTACGCGTGCATGACGCTGGCGATGGAGGCCGAAGGTAGCCAGATCACGACGGTCGAAGGACTGCTCGATGGCGAGGAGCTCGGACCGGTCCAACAGGCCTTTGTCACCCATGACGGCTTCCAGTGCGGCTACTGCACCTCAGGCCAGATCGTCGCCGCCGAGAGTCTGTTGCGCGCCAACCCCGCCCCGGGTCCCGAAGAGATCCGGCGCGGGATGAGCGGCAACCTGTGCCGGTGCGGCGCCTACGCCCACATCGAGAACGCGGTTGCAGGAGCCGCAGAACTCAAGAAGGGAGAACGGTCATGAAACACGAATCTCCCTACTGGCTCAACGGCAAAGAACCGGAAACGCCGAGCCCCAGCGACGAACTCGCACCCTGGACCGCGACCGAGATCGTCGGCACGCGGATGACCCGCGTCGATGCCTACGAGCGGGTCAGCGGGACCGCCGTCTATCCGCAGGACGTGACACTGCCCGACATGCTGCACGGCGCGATCCTTCGCTGCCCGCACGCGAACGCCATTGTCAAGAAGATCGACACCAGCACGGCCGAGAAGATGCCCGGCGTCCGCGCGGTTCTCACCGGGAAGTCTTCGGGCACCGACATCCCGTGGTACCAGCGCCGCGGCACGTCCTACAGCAGCCTCTTCGACGCCCACTGCCGGTGCGAGGGTGAAGAGGTCGCGGCAGTGGCGGCGGAAACACCGCTGCAGGCCGTCGATGCCATCCGCGCGATCGAGGTCGAATACGAAGTCCTTCCCTTTGTCATCGACGAGGCGGCGGCGCTGGAGCCGGGCGCGCCGGCGGTCCTGGAGGGCGGCAACCTCGTCGGCAACCCGTCGGTGAACGAGCGCGGCGATATTGCGGCCGGTTTTGCCGAGGCCGACGTCGTGGTCGAGCGCACCTTCAGCACGCCGTGTGAGATCCAGGCCCCGATGGAACCGCACGGCTCCGTCGCAAAGTGGGACGGCAACCGGCTCACGGTGTGGGACAGCACCCAGGGCGTGTATCGGATTCAGGAGGGCCTCGCCGAGGCCCTCGGTCTGCCCATGGCCAATGTCCGCGTCATCGGTCATTACATGGGCGGCGGTTTTGGCGCCAAGCTCGAACTCGGGAAATACACCGTCATCGCCGCCCTCATGTCGCGCACCACCGGACGCCCGGTCAAGATCTTCCTGCCGCGCGAAGACTGCATGCTGATCACCGGCAACCGGCCCGGCAACACCATAACGCTCAAGATCGGGGCGAAGAAAGACGGCACTCTGACGGCCATCGACTACACGAGCCTGGGCTCAGGGGGTGCCTACCCTTCAGGCGCTTCCACCAGCACCATGGCCGCATACCTCTATACGGTTCCAAACCTCCGCACCGAGGACACCACGGTCTGCATCAACGCGGGCAGGGCGCGGCCGATGCGCGCGCCGGGATTTCCGCAGTGCGCGTGGGCCCTTGAACAAATGATCGACGAGCTGGCCCAGAAGCTCGACATCGACCCGGTGGCCTTTCGCCTGCAGAATATCGCCGACGTCGTCCAGGCCGGAGGGGGCATGCCGTTCACCTCAGACCAGCTCGCGGCCTGCCTCACAAAGGGCGCCGAGGCCTTTGGTTGGAAGGCGGCCCGCTCACGAGCTGCGGAGAGCGGCCCTCTTCGTCGCGGGGTCGGCGTGGCCGCGTGCTTTTGGGGCTACTCCGGTGGGCCGCCGTCAACGGTGATCGTCAAGCTCTACTCGGACGGCAGCGCCAACCTCAACATGGGCGCCTCGGACATCGGCACCGGCACCAAGACCTGGGCCGCAATGATCGTCGCCGAGGAGCTCGGTCTGGCCGTCGATCGCATCCAGATCGAGCACGCCGACACCGCCACCACCCAGTATGCGACCCCGTCAGGTGGCAGCAAGACCGTGCCGTCGGATTCGCCGGCCGTTCGCGCCGCCGCGTTCGAGGTCAAGAAGCAACTGTTGCAGATGGCCGCGGACCAGCTCGAGACGGAGGTCTCCGATCTCGACTTTCGCGGTACCAACATCGTCAGCACATCGAATGCCGACAAATCGGTGGCGATCACCGACCTCGAGCGCCTCGGCCGCCAGGGTGTCGTGGTCGGCACCGGCTATCGCGAGCCCAACCCGGAGGGCAAGGCCACGTGGCCTTTCGGGGCGCAGTTCTGCGAGGTCGAAGTCAACACCCTGACCGGCGAGACCCGGCTGCTTCGATTCCTCGGCGCCCACGACTCCGGCCGCGTGCTCAATGCATTGACCTACGACAACCAGGTCTTCGGCGGCATCGCCATGGGAGTCGGCTTTGGAATGACGGAGGAGCGCGTGCTCGACCGCCAGACCGGAAAAATGGTCAACGCCAATTTCCACGACTACAAGATCCCGACCATGATGGACGTCGCCGTCTCCCACCAATCGACGCCGATCGACCACCCGGACAACGCGTTCACCAACACCGGCGCCAAGGGCCTCGGCGAACCGGCGACCATCCCGACCGCCGCGGCGATCGCCAACGCGGTCGCCGACGCGATCGGCATCCGGGTCACCGACACCCCACTCAACCCGACCCAGTTGGCGCAGCTGCTGGCCGACGAGAGAAAGGAGGGCTGAGATGCTTCCCAAATTCACCTACGCCCGCCCCACATCGCTCGACGGAGTGCTCGCGGTTCTCGACGACCGACCGGCCCTCGTGCACGGCGGCGGCACCGACCTCATCGGGTGCCTCCGCGACCGGATCCTGACGGCCGATACCGTGGTCTCTCTCTCCGGTGTCGACGGGCTCAGCGGTATTCGAACCGCGGCCGACGGAAGCCTCCACATCGGTGCTCTGACCACGATCGCGGACGTGGCGGCCGACGAGACCGTGGCCGCCCGGTATCCCGGCCTGGCCGAAGCGGCGGTCTCGGTGGCCAGCCCGCAACTGAGAAACCAGGGCACCATCGCCGGCAATCTGTGCCAGAAGCCGCGCTGCTGGTACTACCGCGGCGACTTCGACTGCCTCCGCAAGGGCGGTGAAATATGCTTCGCCTACGAAGGCGAAAACCAGTACCACTGCATCTTCGGCGGCGATCTCTGCTATATCGTCCACCCATCCGACACCGCCCCGATGTTGGCCGCTCTCGGCGCTGTATGCAGGATTTCCGGCGGCCGTTCCGACCGTTCGGTTGCGGTCGAGAATTTCCTCGTCCCGCCCGCCGCGGACCCGCGGCGGGAAACCGTGCTCGAGGTCGACGAGGTCGTCACCGGGATCGTGATTCCGCCGCCTGTGAAGGGCGCGCGCTCGTCCTACCGTAAGGTCCGGACCCGCCAGGCGTGGGACTTCGCGATTGCGGGCGCTGCCCTTGCCCTGGTGTTCGACGGTGACACGGTCGCCTCGGCGGACGTCTTCCTGTCCGGCGTCGCGCCCGTACCGTGGCGCGCCGCCGCGGTCGAGGCCGCCATCACCGGGACGTCTCTTGATACGGCCACCATCGCGGCAGCAGCCGATGCAGCCGTCGAGGGCGCCGAGCCCCTCTCGGAGAACGGCTACAAGGTGCCGTTGGTCAGGGGCCTCGTGACCGAACAGCTGGAGGCAATCCGGAAGAATTAGGAATTAGGAATTTCGGATTTCGGATTTCGGATTTCGGATTTTTCGTCACAGCCGTCAAGTTGCATTGTGGTGCGGGCGGGACGCCTGCACGATATTCTTTTCCACATCGCTCGGGCAAAAAATGCGATGGGTGGATCCTCTCGAGAAGGGCGTCCTAAAAGGCGGGTTCACTCAAACTCTCGAGAACGGTATGACGGCCACCAGGCCCAGTCTGTCGCCCCTCCGGGGCTGTTCATTTCTTCTACTTCTCTTCCTGGGGCTCACGCCCCAGGCTAAATTCTGTCGCCGCTCCGCGGCTGGGAAACGGCCCGCGTACAACGGAGGTGCCACTCCGCTGATCCGAGCCGCGTGCGGCGGAGGTGCCATTTGTCGCATTGTTGGAGATCGTCCCCCAATCGGCTCGAGGAGTTCCGGGCCAACAATGCGATGGGTGGATCCTCTCGGGGATCGCGCTCTGAAAGGCGGGTCACTCGAACGCCAGGGAGAGTGAGAACTCTTCCCTGCAAGAGATTTCTCCGCTCGCTCCGCTCGGTCGAAATGACATTCAGGACACCCAACGTGAAATAGAGCGAGTCTCCCCTGCTCCCCTGCTCCTCTGCTCGCTGCCGCCACGGAAACGGATGCGCACTTCCTGGAGCTCCCGGTCTCCATGTAAGGTTTGTGGGGTAGCCGTCCCGGCTGCCAGGCGGGTGTTGCGGCCTCAGTAAAATTTCCCGTGACAGGAATTGTGGTGCGGCCGTCTCGGCCGCACATTCATGCGGGCGCCTGCGCCACAAATCTTTCAGCCACGAAGGGGCAACGGATTACTGCGGCATGACGAAGACCGGGTCCTGCGAGGTGCCGTCGATGACGGTGAGATAGGTCAAAAACTCGACCGGGCTCTCCACCGTGATCATCCCGACCGGGTCGGGAATCCGATAGCCGCTGCTGCCGAAGATCTGTTCCACCGAGCGCTGTTTGAGCGATCTCGCGGGCACGGTCACGGTGCCCGTGGGCGCGCACGGTGCCATCGGTGTCGTACAGCGTGCAGTCGAAAACGGTGCCCTGGTCGCCGGTGACAAAACCGACGTTGGTCCTGAAGCCATCCACCATCCGCACACCAGGCAACACCGATGTTCCGCTCTTCATGGCTGCAATCGGAACCGTGCGAACTCCGTTGCCCGACGACCCACCCTGGGGGCCGTCGGTGAAGACCCGCGACGTCACCGTGATCGGTTGGCTGCTCTCCACGACCAGCACGCCCTTGCCGTCGTCGACCCCGAAATCGTTGTACAGGATGTCATCGAGGTTCCTGGTGGCGTAGGGGCCGAGATAGACCAGCGGCCCGTGATCGCCGCCGCCTGAGTTGTCGGTCTTCTCCTGCAGGTACTCGATATCCACCACCGTGGTCGATCCCATCGAGTTCCAGACCGCGACCGACGAGCTCCAGAAGGTGCCCTCAGTGCCGGGCAGGTGGGCCACCACCGGCACCACCCACGTGGAAGCCGGTTCCTTGCCGAGAAAGACGGCGGAATCGGTCGAGGCATTGTCGACCAACGACGCAAAGGCGATCCCGGGTTCCGACATCGACACCCGCACGGTCATCGGCACGCCGTCGTCCGCCCAGCCCGGGAAGAGCTGCTGGACCGACCACTGTTTCTGTTCGCCGGCCTCGATCTTGCGCGTGACGCCGCCGGCGACCATGCCGTTCACACCGCGATAGAGATCGAAGGTCGCCCACACCACCTTGTCGGCGGCCGTGACCGCGATGTTCGATCGGAAGTCGCCGTCGTGAAAGAGCCCGGGCATGCCGACGACGGCCGTCGAAGGTTGGACATCGGCGGGCAGACCCGAACCGAGATTGCCGAAGGTGTTCTCTGAGTACGCCCGCGACACCACCACCGGCGGCATCGTTCCCGCGGTCAGCACTTCGATGTCCAGCGGCCCCTTGCCGTCTCCGGCCCCGAAGAGCGACACGACGAGGTCCTCGACGAGCAGGGAGGCAAAGCCCGGCAGGCTTCGAACCACGCTGAAGCTCATCTTGCTCTCGCTGGTGTAGGTCAACCGGAGCTGCTGCGCCAATGAGTTCTGGTTCGCCACCACGACATCGGACCGCCACGCGGTGCCGCCCGCGCCATCGACGTGCACGACCACCGGCACCGTCACCTCGTCGCCTGTCCCCCGCTCGGGGTCGCGGTCGGATTCGGGGATCCAGGGGTGGCGGTTCGGGTGGGCGTCCGGGTCGGCGTTCGAGTCGGGGTCCTCGTCGGCGTGAAACTCGGCGTGACGCTTGGGTGCAGCGTTGGGGTCCGGGTTCGAGTCGGCGTCGGCGTCACGCCTCCCGGCGTTGCAGTTCTGGTCGGGGTCGGCGTCAGCGCTGCGAGCGGATAGACGTACTCGGCGCAGGTGGTGTCGAGGGAGTTGTGGGGGTTGCAGCAGTTCGCGTGCATCAGCGCACTCGAGTCGCTGACGTGGCCGAAACCGAGGCCGTGACCCATCTCGTGGGTCAGCATCAGTTCGTAGTCGCTCGAACACATCACCCGGTGCCCTTGTTGACGACGATGAACCAGGCCTGTGCGGTATACCAGGTCGCTCCGTCGAAGGTGTGGGTCGAGACTAGAACCATGGTCCGCCGAACGCCAGGGTGCCCGAACAACCGCTGAGGTCGGGAATCTCATCGCACGGATCGTCGAAGACGATCGTATTGGCGTTGCTGGAAGGAGTGTCCCAGTCCGAGGAGTCCTCGTCCGGTCAAGGCGTCACACCAACTCGTCCCGACGTCCTTTGTCCCCTCCGTACGCACATTGAGGCTGGTGGTGCCGACATTGTTCCACCGTCGAAATCGCATTCTGGACCTCGGATCCACCGCCCGACACCGATGAGTCGCCGGTGCTTCGGCGCTAGATGACCTGCGAGCCGCCAGTGTCGAATTTCCGCCAGCGGATATTGCGGCCGTCGCTCGGTAGTTCATGAACACGCAGCCCGACGGAACGGACTTGGTCACTGCCTCCCAATCCTCGAACGGCGCCATCACCGGTCTCCAGTCCCACCCTGGCCCCCCGCCGACTCGTATCGAGAGCGCATCGAGAAATGTCTTCTCATCCACCGGCGCCGGCACCAGGGCGGCGTTGGGGCCGAAACCCGTCATCCGTTCGATCTGGGTCGACTCGGGCACCGGGACCAGAATCAGCGAACCGTCCTTCCCCACTGCACGCTGCAACACGCTTTCGGCGAGCAGGCGCGGCTGCCACAGACCGTCACGGCATCGAGATCGGCAAAGAACAGGTAGACCTCACCCTCGGTCAGACGTTGGCGAACCTGCCACCGCCCAACCGATGCCGTCCTTCTCGCCACCCGGGGTGCCACGATCTCCACCAGGTCGCCCGGGCTCATGTTGCCCTTGACGACCGACAACACCTCGAGCTCGGTCACGGTCGTCAGATAGCCCGACCGGCTCGAGTCGATACTGTCACCGGCCCGCGCCAGAAAAACAGCCTGGCTGTCCAGCGCCAATTCGCCGGGATCGGCGGCGGGAATGATCGTGGTCGCACCGGCGCCCGCTGCCGCGAGCACAGCCGATGGCGAAAACAGCGTGGTTCTTTAGACCAAATCTCATAGATTCCAGTATTCATCCTTGGAGGTCGAGCCGCAACTCCGAGCCCGTGAGAACCATCACCCGGATCTCCTTTTTAACAAAAAGTTAACGCCGCGGGATTTCAGGCGGGGTCAGTCAGCGTTTCATTCGGCTCGCTCTGGCAGTCCGCCGTAGACCTCGATCAGATCGTACAGCCGGGCCTGGATGCCCTCCGCCAGCATCGGCGGAGTGATGCGGAACTGCCAGTTGCCCTCGCCCACCGATGGGGTATTGAATCGGCAATCGCCGCCCGAGCCGGCCAGATCCTGGTGGGGCACGACCGCCATGTCGCTCACCGCAGCCGAGGGCGAGCCGAATCAGGTCCCAGTGGACCTCGCGCCCGAGGCGCCCGTGTAACGGCGCACCGAAGTCGCGCTCTTCATCGGTCGCGTCCTCGAGATACCAGCCGACGGTGGTGTTGTTGTCGTGGGTCCCGGTGTAGACCACGAGATCGTGCTCGAGGGCGTAGGGGATGAACGTCGACCTCGGGTCGGGCGAAAATGCGAAGTGGAGAATCGCCATTCCCGGCAGCCCGAGCTCCTTGCGCAGCGCCACGACGTCGGGGGTGATCTCGCCCAGGTCCTCGGCCACCAGCGGGAGGTCGCCCAGAGCGCTCCTGACCGCATCGAAGAGGGCGCGTCCCGGGCCCCGGGCACCAGCGGCCGTTGACCGCGGTCGTCGCGTCCGCCGGCACCTCCCAGTACTCGGCAAAACCGCGAAAGTGGTCCAACCGGACGAGATCCACCATCTCGAGGGCGTGGCGGAGTCGGGAGACCCACCACGCGTACCCGTCCCCCGCCATGACCTGCCAGTTGTAGAGGGGGTTGCCCCACAGCTGGCCGGTCTCCGAGAAATAGTCGGGCGGCACGCCGGCCACGACCGTAGGCCGCCTCTCGTCGTCGAGCAGAAACAGCTCGGAGCGCCCCCAGACATCGGCCGAATCACCGAGCCACAAAGATCGGCACATCGCCGAAGATCTGAACCCCCATTTCGTGCGCCCAGTCGCGCAGCGAAGTCCACTGCCGGAAGAAGAAGAACTGGCAGAACTCCACGAAGTCGACCGCGTCGGGGTGGGCCTGCATCCAGTCGAGCAGGGCCTGCGGCTCGTGCATTGCAAGCTCGCGGGGCCAGTCGTACCAGGCCTGGCCGCCTCGGGCGTCGCGCAGGGCCCGGAACAGGGCGTAATCCGACAGCCAGTGGATGTTGTGTTTCCGAAACTGGGCCAATTGGCGCATCAGACCGAGCGGCCGTTCCTCGCGAAAACGATCGTAGGCGCGCCGCAACAAGTCGATCTTATAGGACGCCACCTGATCGAAGGCGACCCATTCCCTGGGAAATTCGGGCTTCTCCACCACGTCTTCGTCGGTCAGGACCCCGTCTTCGACCAGCAGTTCGGGGCTGATCAACAGCTCGTTGCCGGCAAACGTGGAGATCGCCGAGTACGGCGAGTTGCCCGGACCGGGAGGATGCAGCGGCAGCACCTGCCACCAGGCGACACCGGCACCTGCCAGCCACTCCACGTAGGCGGCCGCCGTGGGGCCGAAATCCCCGATCCCGAAGCGCGAGGGCAGACACGTGGGGTGGAGAATCACCCCTGCGGTTCGTTGTCGATTCATCACTCACGATGTTACAACACGGCACGCTCAACACCGATCATTGTGTTATCGTTTTGACTTCGCGTCTCGGCGCCGGTCGACGCTTCGGAGGACCATGCTGCCTGAAGTTCACATCAAACAACCGACCCCGGAAGAGTTCCGGGACCGCTTTCTCCACTACTTGCGCTACACCTGCGGTCTCGAGTTCCGCCACGCCCGCCCCGTCGACCACCTGGTGGCCCTCGGACGGGCCGTCCGCGAAAACGCTCATCGACCGCGAGATCCTGACCCGGCGGACCTACGACGACGTCAAACCGAAGACGGTCCACTACCTGTCGATGGAGTACCTGCTCGGCCGCCTGCTGACCAACAACCTGATCGCCACCGGGCTGCTCGAGACCGCCCGCGAGGCCATGCAGCTGCTCGGGCTCAACCTCGACACCATCGTCGAGGAGGAGTCCGACCCCGGTCTCGGCAACGGCGGCCTCGGCCGTCTCGCCGCCTGCTTTCTCGACTCTCTGGCCACCCTCGACTACCCCTCCTACGGCTACGGCCTGCGCTACGACTACGGCATGTTCCGCCAGGGCATCGAGAACGGCTGGCAGGTGGAGCAGGCCGACACCTGGCTCGAGGACGGCTTTCCGTGGGAGATCGCACGCAACGACCGCAGGGTGGCCGTCCGTTTCGGCGGAACCGTCGAGTGGAGCCACGCCCAGGAGACGGGCAAGCACCGGCCGGTGTGGACCGGGTGGCGCGAAGTGTACGGCGTCCCCCACGACATCCTCATCGCCGGCTACGGCACCAACACCGTCGGCGTCCTCCGGCTGTGGGATGCGCGGGCGGCCTCGGAGTTCGACTTCCAGATTTTTTCCCAGGGCGGTTTCGTCCGGGCCGTCGAGGAGCGCGAGCGCGTCGAGGCGGTCAATCGGGTTCTCTACCCCGCCGATGACGTCGAGGCGGGCCGCCGCCTGCGGCTGACCCAGGAGTACTTCCTCGTCGCGTGCTCGGTCCGCGACGTCATGGAGCGCTTCCGCCAGCGCCACGGCGAGGCCTGGGAGCTGTTGCCCGACAAGGTGGCGCTTCAGCTCAACGACACCCATCCGGCGCTGACCGTGGCCGAGCTCATGCGCTACCTGCTCGACGAGGCCGGTCTCAGGTGGACGCTGGCCTGGGAGCTCACCCGCTCGACCTGCGCCTACACCAACCACACCCTGCTGCCCGAGGCGCTCGAGACCTGGCCGGTCTCCCTGATGGAGCCGCTCATCCCGCGCCACGTCCAGATCATCTTCGAGATCAACCGCCGCTTCATGAGCTCGGTGAAGCCCCGGTTCGCGGGCAAGCTCGACGGCTCAAACGGGTCTCCATCGTCCAGGAAGACGGCGAGAAGCGCCTCCGCATGGCCAACCTGGCGATCGTCGGGAGCCACAAGGTCAACGGCGTCGCCAAACTCCACACCGAGCTCCTCAAGACCCGCGTGGTCAAGGACTTCGCCGAGCTGTGGCCGGAGAAGTTCGTGCCCATCACCAACGGCGTCACGCCGCGGCGGTGGCTCCTGGCCTGCAACCCGAGGTTGGCGGCGGCCATCAGCCGGCGCATCGGCGACAGCTGGCCGCGCGAGCTCGACCGCCTGCAGAAGCTCGAACAGCTGGCCGACGACCACGAGTTCCAGGACGAAGTCATGGCCGTCAAACACGCCAACAAGCAGGCGCTGTCGGTGACCGTCAAGGAGCTGACCGCGGTCGAGCTCGTCGCCCGACTCGCTGTTCGACGTCCAGATCAAACGGCTCCACGAGTACAAGCGCCAGCTCCTCAACATCATGCACGTCATCCTGCTCTACCGCCGGCTCAAGGCCGACCCGACCGCGGAGGTCCTGCCGCGCAGCTTCATCTTCGGCGCCAAGGCCGCGCCGTCCTACCACATGGCCAAGCTCGTCATCCGTCTGATCAACGGCGTCGCCGAGGTCGTCAACAACGACCGCGAGGTCGACGGGCGGATCAAGGTTGTGTTCGTGCCCGACTACCGCGTCACCCTGGCCGAAAAGATCATTCCCGCCGCCGATCTCTCCGAACAGATCTCGACCGCCGGGATGGAGGCCTCGGGCACCGGCAACATGAAGCTCGCCCTCAACGGGGCCCTCACCATCGGCACGCTCGATGGCGCCAACATCGAGATGCTCGAGCGAATCGGCGCCGACAACATGTTCATCTTCGGGCTCACCGCCGACGAGGTGGAGGAAAACCTGCGCCTCCGGCACCTACAATCCGTGGCACGTGTATGAGGCCGACCCCGAGCTCGCCGCGGTGGTGGACGACCTGCACGACGGGACTTTTGCCGGGAGCGACGCCGCGCCGCTGCGCGAGATCTGGTCGTCGCTGATGAAGCACGGCGACCGCTACATGGTGCTGGCGGACTTCGCATCCTATGTCGAAGCCCAGGAACGCGCAATTCAGCTCTACCAGGACCGGAGGGCGTGGGCCGCGGCCGCGATCCGCAACATCGCCGGGATGGGCTATTTCTCATCCGACCGCGCGATCCACGAGTACGCCAGCCAGATCTGGGGGATCGAGCCGGTCAAGGTCGATAACCACGGGTGAATTCGGATTTCGGAATTCGGATTTCGGATTTCGGATTTCGGATTTTCAATCGCAGGGAACCGCCTGCACCCCAATTGATCCGCCGGTCTTTGTGGTGCGGGCGTCCCGCCCGCACTGTGCAGCCGGGACGCCTGCACCACAATTCACGCCACGCACCAATATCCTGAGCCCTCGACGCAGACCCGAGACCATCGAGCTGGTCGCGGATCAGCCGCCTCGCGCCGCGTGACGCCACCGCGGCCAACACCACGGTCGCCTCACCGAGGAGCGGCGGCAGCTCGCCGACACCGATGATCGGCACCCCGCGCAGGGTCCGCCCGATCTTCTCGGGATCGATATCGACAAAGCACTCCAGAGGGGCCCCGCCCCGCAGCAGGTGCTTGGACAACCGCCGCCCGGTCTGACCGGCCCCCCACACCACGACTCGCTGCACACCGGCGAGCGGTCCCGACAGCAGGTAGCGCGCCTTGCAGCGCAGGAAATTCTCCACCGAGTAGCGGCCGTCGACCCGGGTCAGGCGTTCGCCGTGCTCGCGCCAGAAGTAGAGAAAGCGCTCGATCTTGGCGATTTCCACGCCGCGTTCGAGGAGACGCAACCACAGGTCGTAGTCCTCCGGGCCACCGAAATCACGGTAACCGCCTGCCTCTTCGAGCAATTCCCGCCGAACCATCGCCGACGGGTGGGCCACCGGCGACTCGACAAAGCGCTCGCGGGCAATGTTCTCGGGTGTCACGAGCGAGTTGAGCCACCTTTCGTAGATGCGAAAGCCCTCCCCCACCGAATGCCAGCGGAAGTGGCGGACGAGAGAGGACACCGACACCGATCTCCGGTTTCGATCCGAGCAGATCTCGCCTGCCATTCGAGGCGTCGCGGGTGGCTGATGTCATCGCCGTCCATCCGGGCCACCAATGGCGCGCAGCACCGCTCGAGCCCGGCGTTGAGGGCCGCCACCAGGCCACTGGGCGGTTGGTGCAACACGCGAACTCTCGGATCGCGGTCCGCCCACGCATCGAGCACCTCGCCCGACCCGTCCACCGAACCGTCATCGACCGCCACCACCTCGAAATCGTTCAGGGTCTGGCGGTCGAGGCTGGCGATGCAGTCCTCGAGGAAGAGCCTCTCGTCGCGGACGGGAAGGAGGACGGAAACGGCGGGGACGCTCATCGTGCTGCCAAGGATAGACGACGCTGGAGTTATGAGTTTTGAGTTTTGAGTTTTGAGTTCCATGCAAACGGCAGCCGGGACGGCTGCCCCACAAGCGGACCGCATAGCGTCAAGATCTACAATCCATACACAGCCTCTGTGCCAAACCATCGCAGAGATCTCTCCGCTCCGGTCCTCCGTCCCTCCGGTCGAGATGACAGATTATTGGCGATGGCAAATCCCCAGCATTCCGAATTCCGACTTCGTCCGCACGCAGCCGACGCTGCCCGACAGCGGACCACTGCGTCAGACCTACGAATCCATACTCAGCCTCTGATGCCAAACCATCGCACGAGATCTCTCCGCTCCGGTCCTCCGTCCCTCCGGTCGAGATGACAGATTATTGGCGATGGCAAATCCCCAACATTCCGAATTCCGACTTCGTCCGCACGGCAGCCGGGACGGCTGCCCCACAAGCGGACGATCCGTGGCTCCTTTGTGGGGCACGCGTCCCGCGTGCCATCGGATCTGACGGGTGGGTGGCAAACCCGAAATCCGAAATCAGGGTGCGCTATCGTATGTTCAACCAAATGCTGACTCCGGTTTCCTCCCACCTCATGAGACGCCTCGCCGCCGCGGTGGCCCTCTCGGTCGCCCTGACCGCCTGTTCGACGCTGCCGCGCAACCCGGTGCCGATCGCCGATATGAACCGTGCGGCGATCCCAGGCATGCCCGGGGTCCGCAACTGGGGCGACGAACCGAGCCGCGAGTTCCAGCGCGATCTCGTCCGTTCGGTGCGCGAAGAACAGGCCGCGCGGGCGCCCGGCGACCATTCGCCCACCGATATGGCGGCACTGGTACTGTCGGGCGGCGGCTCCAACGGCGCGTTCGGCGCCGGCTACCTGGTCGGCTGGAGCGAGACCGGCACCCGGCCGACCTTCAAGCTGGTGACCGGAGTCTCCACCGGCGCCCTGATCGCGCCCTTTGCCTTTCTCGGTTCCGACTACGACCGCCAGCTCGAGGCCATGTACACCCAGCTGCGGTCGAAAGACATCTACCGGATCCGCAGCCCGTTCACGGTATTGAAACGCGACTCTCTCGCCGTCACCGATCCGCTCAAGAGCTTGATCCAGGTCGCCCTCAACGAGACCTTCCTCGAAGCGATCGCCACCGAGCACCGGCGCGGCCGCCGACTTTACGTCGGCACCACCAACCTCGATGCCCAACGCCTCGTGGTGTGGAACATGGGCGCCATCGCCGCCTCGAACCACCCGGGCGCCGCCGATCTCTTCCGCGAGGTCCTCCTGGCGTCTGCCTCCATACCCGTGGCCTTCCCACCGGTCTATATCGAGGTCGAGGTCGACGGACTGCCGTATGACGAGATGCACGTCGACGGCGGCGTGATTGCCGAGTTCTTTCTGTGGGGGGCGACCGTCGACCTGTCCGACGCCATCGAAGCCTTTGACGGAAAGCAGCGTCGGCAGACTGCCATGTACATCATTCGCAACAGCCAGATCGACCCCGAGCCGCAAGAGGTCCCGCGAGAGCTCACCGAAATCGCCTCGCGCTCGATGGTCACGCTGCTCAAGGCGGTCGCCATCGGCGATCTCATCCGGCTGTGGGCTCTCGCCGAACGCGACGGCGTCGATTTCAACTACATCGGCATTCCAGCAAACCACCCCGAGGCCGATGCCAGTTCCTTCGACCCGACGGAAATGCGGCGCCTCTTCAGCCTCGGACACGATATCGCCACCGGCGACCGGCCGTGGCGCAAGGAACCTCCGGCCTTTCTCGAGTGGAGCGAAGCTCATGTCGGCGGTGCACCGTAAACGCAGCTCGGGGAGTTTTGAGTTCTCAGTTTTGAGTTTTGAGTTTTGAGTTGTCGCCGGTCCTCGGCAGACCAAGGCCTCATTCAGCGGAATCGAGAATTGAAAAAAATATTCGAGAACTTTCCGGGCTAATGTGCAATTCCCTCGAGGATTCGCTTGACCAGCCCCGGCCCCTCGTAGACCAGACCGGTGTAGACCTGCACAAGCGTCGCTCCGGCGTCGATCTTCGCCCGCGCGTCCTGCGGGCCCATGATGCCGCCGACTCCTACGATGGGGATCGCTCCGCCCGTGTGCTCTGCGATGCGCGCGATGATGCGGGTGCTCATGTCGGTGAGCGCGGCCCCGGAGAGCCCGCCCTCCTCCTTCGCCAGCGCGTGCGTTCACCGTGTCGCGGCTGATGGTGGTGTTGGTGGCGATGATGCCGTCCAACCCCGACTCCACGATCACGTCCACCGCCGTCAGCAGCTGGTCGTCGGTGAGATCGGGCGCGAGTTTGACCAGCACCGGCACCTTTTTGCCCGTGCGCCCGGCGACCTCATCCCGGCGGGCCGCGACCCGGCCCAGAAGGGCGCCCAGAAAGCCGCGCTCCTGGAGCTTGCGCAGCCCGGGCGTGTTGGGCGACGAAATGTTCACCGCCAGGTAGTCGGCCAGCGGTGCGAAGACATCGACCAGCTCTTCGTAGTCCTGCGCCGCGTCGTCGAGAGAGGTGGTCTTCTGCTTGCCGATGTTGGCGCCGATGATTGGCCCGCCCGGTTTGCGGCCGCGCAACTGCCCGGCTGCAAATGCCGCGCCCTTGCCGGGAAAACCCATCCGGTTGATGACCGACCGCTCCTCGACCAGCCGGAAGACCCGCGGCTTCGGGTTGCCCGGCTGCGGTTCCGGCGTCACGGTGCCGATTTCGATATGGCCGAAACCGAGACACGCGAGCCCACGCCACCCCTCGCCGTCCTTGTCGTAGCCGGCAGCCAGCCCGACCCGGTTGGGAAAAGTCAGCCCGAAGGCCTCGACCGGTTCGGCATCGGGCACCGTGAACATCGAGGCCACCGCCGACCGCAGACCCGGCACCCGGCCGACCCGCGCGATCGCAGCGAGCGAAAGCCCGTGCGCCGTCTCGGGGTCGAGGCGGAAGAGCATCGAACGGGAAAGTGGATAAAGGACTGCCATCAGTCATCGATCATACGCATCCTCGGCGGCATCGGCGACGGCCGGCGAGGTGCGATCCGCTGCCGCTGGTCCTTCGGCAACCGTCCAGAAAGGATCGAGATGAAGATGATGTTGGATGTTTGATATTGGATGCCCCACGCAGCCCTATCCGCCATCCAATATCCAACATCCAATACCCGAAGCGCGAATGACAAGCTCACTTGACATCTGGTCCCTCCGCCCTACATTGTCAATGGAAAGCGAACTTGACATGAGCCCAACCGTCACCAACCGCATCAAAGACCTCCGCAGCGAGCGGGGCTGGACCCAGCAGGAGCTGGCCAAAGCAGTTGGCGTCTCGCGCCAGAGCATCAACTCCATCGAGCGCAACCGCTACATCCCGAGCCTGCCGTTGGCCCTCGAGTTCGCCAGGGTCTTCGACTGCTCGACCGATGAAATCTTCACCTTGAAGGAGCAGAAATGATCTTCCACAAACTCGGCGACACGATCGACGAACGCTTTTTGACGCACCGCCTCAGATCCACCAGCCTGGCAGGAGTCGCGGGCGCTCTCGTCGCCGTCGGTCTGTGGAGCTATCGCTATTACATCGACCACGTCTGGAGCTGGGATCTTTTTGCAGTCGCCATGACCATCGCAGGGGTCAAAGTGGCGGCGATGATCTGGTACCGGGTGACCGACTGAGAACGAGGAGATTCGCATTTTGCTCAGAAATCGTCTCAACAATTCGAAGACCCTCATCGGCGTGGGCCAGCTCTGCTTCGTATTCGGCGCTGCCGGTCAGTTTTTGGCCTTCCCCCCGGGAAATTTCTGGCAGGGCTTGGTCTATGGACTGTCGACCGTCTTGATAGGGATCTCGATCGTCTTCAACATCCGGGGGATGGTCCTGTACCGCCAGCAGCAGGGCTGAGACCGAGCTCAATCACGGCAGAGCCGCGGAGAGATCTCTCCGCTACGGTCCTCCGTCCCTCCGGTCGAGATGACAGTTTGACCAGTCGGCCGATGGCACGTGGCCCGATCGAATTCGGGTCGCGAGAAGTGCCGATAATCCGAAATCCGAAATCCGAAATCCGAAATTCCTACTCCCACAGTTTCTCGGGATACTCTCCAGCTTCAACCAGGTCGCGAAGAACAGCGGCGGTGGTCGCGCGATCCTCGGGCGAGGTCATGCCGCACCAGCGGCCGCCCTCGTCGAGCACCTTGACCCGCGCCCGTTCTTCGCGCACGGCCTCCCCCACCGCCACCGGCAGGTAGTACTCGTCCTTGAGCCCGGGTCCGCCCTCCAGGAACGCGCCAAAGCCCGTCTCCAACTCAGCCGTCAACTCCGCGGTGAAGCCCCACAAGTTCATCGACACCAGCGAATCGAGGGGCTGGACGTGGCCGATCCCGTCCTCATCGGTCCAACGCGCCGCGTTGCCTGCTCGCTGAATCGAGAGAATCTCCTGCAGCCTGACGAGCCACCCCTCACCGTCCTGGACGCACAGGGCCCGCGACACTGCCCCAGACGCCGGCAGAGTGTCGGCCAGGCGGTAACCCACCATCGCCCAGTGCGGCGGCTCGGCGCCCGACAGTCTCGCCCAGGTACCGTGCGAGGGCCGCAACCGCGCGCCGCCCGTAAAAGTCGTCGGCGTTGGCAGCTACAAAAGGCCCATCGAAATAGGGCGACGCCACCAAAACAGCGTGCCCGGTCCCCCACGGTTTGACGCGGTCCGCCGGGGGAGCGAATCCCTCCGGCAGCGCATCCAGCTCCTGGTAGGCGTATTGCACATCCAGGTGGCGCGCCGCACCACTGTCGATGTGGGCACGAATCTCGTCCTCGGTTTCACGGCGGATCACCAGCACTACGCGGCCGAAACCCGCATTTGAGCGCGTCGTACATCGTGTAGTCCATCAGCGCCGCACCGCCCGGGCCGACCGGATCGAGCTGTTTGAGCCCGCCGTAGCGCGAGCCCACCCCGGCAGCGAGGATCACCAGCGTCGGTTTCACAGCTTCACCTCGGTGCCGAGCCCCAGTCGCTTGGCCTCCTCCAGCACCACGATCGCCACCGCCAGATCCTGCACCGCGTTGCCGACCGATTTGAACAAGCGTCACCTGTTCTGCGTCCCGGCGCCCGGGGGCCCGTCCGGCCACCACCTCTCCGATCTCATCCGGCGGGTCGTGGGCGTCGAGCAGACCCTCCTGGACCGCCAGCACCAGGTCGCCCGCCTCGGTCAGACAGGCCTTGCGCGAATCCACCACCAGCCGCGACCGCGCCACGGTCGCACCCGGGATCTCGCGGGTGTCCGGCCGGTAGGTGCCGATGGCGTTGATGTGGGTCCCCGGACGCAATGTCCTTGTCGCGCACCACCGGTTCATTGCTCGAGGTCGCAGTGCACAGGACATCCGCCTCCCGGACCCCCGCCACGTCGTGCAGCACCCGCACCGGAAAACCCAGCAACTCCCCCATCTCGTCGGCAAACAGCAGCGCGCTCTCCTGGTCGGCGTCATAAACCAGCGCCTCGCGGATCGTCCGCACCGCGCACACGCCCTCCAGCTGCCTCCGACCCTGAGCGCCCCCTCCAATCACCGCCACCACCGCCGAGTCAGCCCGCGCCAGGGCATCGGTTGCGACACCCGACGCCGCCCCGGTGCGCACTGCCGTCAGGACTTCGCCGTCCATCACCGCCTCGGCGCTGCCGGTCGTGGCGTCGAACACCACCACCAGCGCCTGGGTTGTCGGCAGACCGCGTGCCGGGTTGTCGGGCACCACCGTGATCACCTTGAGCCCGAGCCGGTGCTGCCCGGGCAGGTGGACGGGCATGATGAGGGCCCCGCCGTCGCCGGCCAGCTCCATCGTCGTCCGCAGCGGCACATCCGCCTCGCGGTTCGAGAGCTGGACGAAGGCGTCGCGCACCGCGTCGACCGCGGCCTTCATGGGCAGGGCCTTCGCCACATCCACAGCCGAAAGAAATCGAAGTGTTCCGCTCATCGCAGGACAAACCCTTTCGCAAGCCCATCGTTGGGGTCGATGAAAAACTCGTTACGGCCGGTGATCGAGGCCGAGCCCTCGACCTCCGGGATGATGGCGGGCTGCGAGCCGAAATCGACCTGCTCCACCGCGGTGACGGTAAAACGGCTGCCGATCAAGCTCTCGACGACCATCGGGTCACCGAGCGCAAGATCGCCCTTCGCCACCTCGAGCGCCGCACGGGCGCTGACTCCGGTTCCGGTCGGCGATCGGTCCACCTCGCCCTCCGCAAAGATGCAGACGTTGCGCGAGTCCGCGCCATCCGACAGAGGCAGCCCGGTGAAGATGGTGCCGTAGAGAAAGCTCAGGTCCTTTTCGGTGGGGTGGAGAATCGGCATGGTCTCGGCCACCGCCCGTTTGATGGCCATGCCCTTTTCAATCAACGGCTGGAAGGACTCCGGCCCGAGGCTGACGCCCACCTGCTCGGCCTCGACAAGGGCGTAGAAGGCGCCTCCGAATGCGACATCGTAGGGCACCGCACCGATCCCCGGCACCTGGGCAATCTTTTTGCGGTGGAGCACGAAGGAGGGCACGTTGCGGAAGGCGACGCTGGCAACCCGACCGTTCTCGACCCGCGCGGTGGCGGTCACCAGCCCCGCCGGGGTGTCGATAGCGACCACCACTTCGGGGCCGTCAGCCGCCAGGATTCCGGTCTCCACCACCACCGTGACCACCGCGATGATGCCGTGCCCGCACATCGTCGAATAGCCCTCGTTGTGCATGAAGATCACCCCGAAGTCGGCCTCTTCGGTCACCGGCGGCAGGATCAGACAGCCATACATGTCGGCGTGGCCGCGAGGCTCCCACATGAGGCCGGTTCGCAGCGCATCGTGGTGTTTGCGGGCGTCGCGCCGCTTCTCGAGGATCGTTTCCCCCGCAAGCTCCGGCCACCCCGACAGGATCACCCGCAACGGTTCACCCGCCGCGTGGGCGTCGATTGTCGTGATGCGCTGCCAACCGGCAGGCGGCTGCCACGATGCACCGCGTTTCAAATCGAGTTTCATGCGTTCTCCCAGCAGTGCATTGTAAACCGTGCCCAACCCTTCTCCAGGCTTGACGATGTGCAGGCGGGACGCCTGCACCACAAAGAACCCTGCAGCCTTGTGGGGCAGCCGTCCCGGCTGCCATGCGACGGGCAGCCTTGTGGTGCGGGCGTCCCGCCCGCACAAAACCACCACCCTACCCCCGTACTGTCATCCCGACCGAGCGCCACCCTTCTCACTGTCATCCCGACCGAGCGAAGAATGAGCGAGCGGAGGGATCTCAGCCCGACGCCAAAAACAGCCTCAATGCCAAACCCACGCAGAGATCTCTCCGCTACGGCCTGAAGGCCTCCGGTCGAGATGACATGATGACGGGCTGGCCGTGGCAGCCCAGTCAGAATGTCATCCCGAGTGAGGGAGGAACGACCGAATCGAGGGATCTCTCGTTGGCATCGCGTAGCCGAGATCTCTCCACCCCGGCCCAACGTCCTCCGGTCGAGATGACACCCTTTTACTATCACCACTGTCGACTCCCCTTGTACCCGTGCTCCTCTGCCCCCTTTCTCCCCTGCACCAAAAAGAACCCGGCATCTTTTGTGGGGGCGGCCGTCCCGGCTGCCCAGAGGACCGAAACTCAAAACTCAAAACTAAGAACTCAAAACTCCCAGGCGCGCCGCAAGCGGCGCGCCTGCTATCATCTTCGTGAACCCACCACGGGAGGCCATTTGACCAAACCCGAACCCTACAAGGCACACAACAAGGTCCGTTTCGTGACCGCGGCGTCGCTGTTCGACGGCCACGACGCGGCCATCAACATCATGCGCCGCATCCTGCAGGCGCACGGCGCAGAGGTCATCCACCTCGGCCACAACCGCTCGGTCAAGGAAATCGTCGACGCCGCCGTCCAGGAGGACGCCCAGGGCATCGCGGTCTCCTCCTACCAGGGCGGCCACATCGAGTTCTTCAAGTACATGGTCGATCTCTTGAAAGAACGCGGCGCCGAGCACATCAAGGTCTACGGCGGCGGCGGCGGGGTGATCGTGCCGCGCGAGATCAAAGAGCTCGAAGCCTACGGCGTGACCAAGATCTTCTCCCCCGAAGACGGCCGCACCATGGGTCTCGACGGCATGATCTACTCGATGATCGAGGGCGCCGACTTCGACCCCGCACAGATGGACTCCACCGGCCCCCTCGGCCACACCGCACGACCGCTGGCTCGCCGTGGCGCGCGCCATCACCCGGGTGGAAGAGGACATGGAGGTCGAGACCCCGAAGCGCGACAAACCCGCCCCGGTCCTCGGCATCACCGGCACCGGCGGCGCCGGCAAGTCCTCGCTCACCGACGAGATCGTCCTCCGCTTCCTCGCCGACGATGCCGACCGCACCGTCGCCATCCTCTCGATCGACCCCACCAAGAGAAAGACCGGCGGCGCCCTCCTCGGCGACCGCATTCGACTGAACGTCCTCGGCTCCGACCGCGTCTTCATGCGCTCGCTCGCCACCCGCCAGGCCCACCGCGCCCTCACCAAGAACATCGAAGACTCGATCGCCGTCTGCCAGGCGGCGGGCTTCGACCTGATCATCGTCGAGAGCTCCGGCATCGGCCAGGCCGACAGCGAGATCGTCGACATCTCCGATCTCTCGCTCTACGTCATGACCCCCGAGTACGGCGCCGCCATGCAGCTCGAGAAGATCGACATGCTGGACTACGCCGACTTCGTGGCCATCAACAAGTTCGACCGGCCGATGGCGCTCGACGCCCTGCGCGACGTGCGCAAGCAGTACCGCCGCGCCCACACCCTCTTCGACGGCCCGCCCGACGAAGAGCTGCCGGTCTACGCCACCATCGCCAGCCAGTTCCACGACCACGGCGTCAACGCCCTCTACCAGGGGCTGGTGCGCGCCCTCGCCGAGAAGCACGGCGACAGCTGGTCGCTCGAGGACACCGCCGCCGTCCCCGCCGGCGAGCCCCAGCGCCACCCGGTGATCCCCGGCGACCGCGCCGGCTACCTGCGCGACATCTCCCACACCGTGCGCGACTACAAGGGCTGGGCGACCGACCAGATCAAGGTCGCGGCCAAGCTCTACCAGCTGGTGGGCGCCCGCGCCATCCTCTCGGAGCGCGACGGCGACGGCTCAGCCGAGGACCTGTGGAACCTCTTCGAAGAGATCACCGCCACCGAGATCACCCGCGAGCCCCAGCTCGGCGATCTCGATGCCGAGATCCGCCGGCTCTCCCACGAGCTCGAGTACGACTCGCGCGAGCTGATCGCCGCCTGGCCGAGGATCCGCGACGACTTCGCCGGCCGCGAGTTCACCTACACCGTGCGCGGCAAAGAAATCCACGTCCCCCTCACCACCACCTCGCTCGCCGGCACCGAGGTGCCCAAGGTCCAGCTCCCCAAGTGGCAGACCTGGCCCGGCATCCTCCGCTACATGTTCCTGGAAAACGTCCCCGGCGCCTTCCCCTACACCGCCGGCGTCTTCCCCCTCAAACGCACCGCCGAGCTGCCGACCCGGATGTTCGCGGGCGAGGGCGGCCCCGAGCGCACCAACGAGCGCTTCCACCTCCTCTCCGACGGCCAGCCCGTCAACCGCCTCTCCACCGCCTTCGACTCGGTCACCCTCTACGGCGAGGACCCCGACACCCGCCCCGACATCTGGGGCAAGGTCGGCGAGGCCGGGGTCTCGATCTGCACCGTCGAGGACGCCGAACGGCTGTACGCGGGCTTCGACCTCTGCGACCCCAAGACCTCGGTCTCGATGACCATCAACGGCCCGGCGCCGATGCTGCTGGCCTTCTTCTTCAACGCCGCCGCCCGCCAGCAGGCGCGCAAGAAGCTGATCGAGTCGGGCCGGCTGAAGGCCCCGCCCGAGGCCGCCTTCCAACCGCTGGTCGACGGCAAGGACTGGGAGGCCCTCGAGCCCCTGCTGCAAGCCCGGCGAGTGGGACGAGATCCTCAACGCCACCATGAAGGTCGTCCGCGGCACCGTCCAGGCCGATATCCTCAAAGAGGACCAGGCCCAGAACACCTGCATCTTCTCCACCGAGTTCGCGCTCAGGATGATGGCCGACATCCAGCAGTTCTTCTGCGACCACGACGTCCGCAACTTCTACTCGGTGTCGATCTCCGGCTACCACATCGCCGAGGCCGGGGCGAACCCCATCTCACAGCTCGCCTTCACCCTGTCGAACGGCTTCACCTACGTCGAGACCTACCTCGCCCGCGGCATGCACATCGACGACTTCGCCCACAACCTGAGCTTCTTCTTCTCCAACGGCATGGACCCCGAGTACACCGTCATCGGCCGGGTGGCGCGGCGCATCTGGTCGATCGCCATCCGCAACCGCTACGGCGGCAACGAGCGCTCGCAGAAGCTCAAGTACCACATCCAGACCTCCGGCCGTTCGCTGCACGCCCAGGAGATCGACTTCAACGACATCCGCACCACCCTGCAGGGCCTGCTCGCCATGGCCGACAACTGCAACTCGCTCCACACCAACTCCTACGACGAGGCCATCACCACCCCCACCGAAGAATCCGTCCGCCGCGCCCTCGCCATCCAGCTGATCAACGCCATGGAGTTCGGCCTGCTCAAGAACGAGAACCCCTTCCAGGGCTCGCACATCGTCGAGTGGCTCACCGACACCGTCGAAGAGGCCGTCCTCGAGGAGTTCGAGCGCCTCTCAGAACGCGGCGACGTCCTCGGCGCCATGGAGGCCATGTACCAGCGCGGCAAGATCCAGGAAGAATCCTCCACTACGAGCGGATGAAGCACACCGGGGAGTATCCGCTCGTGGGCGTCAACATGTTCATCAACGAGGATGCCGAGGAGGCCTCCGGAGCCGGAGTTGACGCGGGCTACGGCTGAGGAGAAGGATGCTCGGTTGGGGCATCTGGGGGACTTTCATTCGCGGCATGCCGCGGCCTCCGGTGAGGCGCTTGCGGCCCTTCAGCAGGTGGCGCGGGATGGTGGGAATGTTTTTGAGGAGTTGTTGAGGACCGTGAGGAGTTGTTCGTTGGGGCAGATTTCGAGGGCGTTGTA
>CAWAUY010000047.1:0-18103 GCA_963785275.1 Candidatus Sulfomarinibacteraceae bacterium | reverse complement strand
CAAAGCCTTAGGCTACCTTGGCGAGTAGTGACGCTGCCGGAGGCCTTATTCGTCCTCCTCGACCGCCACTCGTGCGAGCCAAGTTGCCTCGCCACTGCCTCTGCTCCGGTATCAGAATTCTGACCCGAGCACCCGCCACCCGCATATTTGTGTTGTAAAATAGATTCAAGGCCAGCCATCAGGAAACTGGTTTCCAGTGTTTACAGCGTGCCGCCGAGGGATCTCCAATGGGCAATACCATCGGCACGATTTTAGTAATGATAAAGGGCTGGCGAATACACTTCTATGTTATTTAACTCCATCGAATACCTGTTCTTCCTGCCAATCGTCTTTGCGTTGTACTGGTTCGCGTTTAATCGCTCGCTAAAACTACAGAACCTCTTCGTTCTTGCCGCGAGCTACGTTTTCTACGGCTGGTGGGACTGGCGCTTCCTCTCACTGCTTGTCATAAGTTCAACGGTTGACTACTTCGTGGGTATTGGCCTGGGCCGTGCTCAATCCACATCCATCAGGAAGATTCTCCTGTCAACCAGCGTGTGCGTGAACATCGGCATCCTGGGTGTTTTTAAGTATTACAACTTCTTCGCAGAAAATTTTGCCCAGGCTTTCACCCTGCTGGGATCCTCTCCGAATCCAGCCACCCTCAACATCATTCTCCCGGTGGGAATCAGTTTTTACACTTTTCAGACCCTGAGTTATTCCATCGATGTTTACCGGGGGAAGATGCAGCCCACCTCGGATGTCGTGAGTTTCTTCGCGTATGTGAGTTTTTTCCCGCAGCTTGTGGCCGGCCCCATCGAACGGGCAAGGAATCTGCTCCCGCAGTTCTTCAGTCAAAGGCGTTTTGACTACGCAAAGGCGGCCGACGGGATGAGGCAGATGCTCTGGGGTCTGTTTAAGAAAATCGTCATAGCCGACAACTTGTGCACCTCTGGTGAACGACGTGTATTCGAACTTCGCCGGTTACAACGGAAGTACTCTGGTCGTGGGAACGGTCCTGTTCGGCTTCCAGGTCTACTGTGATTTCTCCGGGTATTCTGACATTGCCATTGGCACCGCCCGACTCTTCGGGTTTGAACTCAGGCAGAATTTCGCGTTCCCGTATTTCTCAAGGGATATCGCAGAATTCTGGAGGCGATGGCATATCTCCCTTTTCAAGCTGGTTGCGCGACTATCTATCTATTCCACTTGGGGGCAGTCAGGGAGGCGTTCCCATCAAGATACGCAATATAATAGTCATCTTCGTTGTGAGTGGATTTTGGCATGGAGCAAACTGGACGTACATAATCTGGGGACTGATCAACGCCCTTTACTTCATCCCCCTTATGCTTCTCGGAATGAATCGGTCACATCTGGACACGGTAGCCGAAGGGCGTGCTACTCCCGAGCCCCACCGAAATGATCAAAATGGCAACGACCTTCATTCTCGTGATTTTTTCATTCATCTTTTTCAGAGCAGAGGACCTGACAGACGCATTTCTTATCGTGAAAAGTGTTTTTTCGGCGACCCTCTTTCAACCAGCGGAGGTTTCCCCTGGAGTCCTGTTCATTTTGATAGGAATCATGCTTTGTTTGGAATGGCTCCAAAGGGGCAAGAAACACGCGTTGGAAATCGATGCCGACCGACTGCCGCAACCCCTGCGCTGGGCGGTTATTATGGACTCGGATTCCTGGTCTATTTCTTTGCCGGCTCGCAGCAAGATTTCATCTACTTCCAATTCTGATGCAATGAGACGTTTTCTGATTAACACATTGTGTTTCGCAGCCACCCTTACTTGTGGCTTCTACGTCGTCAATCTTGCGACTGACGCCGGTCTTCGAGTATCCCGATTCGAAGAGTTTGCCGAATGGAACGACATTGTCGACGGAGCCATTAACGCGGAGGTCCTGGTTAACGGAAGTTCGCGAGCATGGGTCCACATTTCTCCAGCCACTCTGGAAACCAGGCTGGGAATGAGCGGCTATAACATCGGATTGAATGGGTATCGGTTGAATATGCAGCTGGCTCGGTACGAGCTTGCGGAAACACAACAAACGCCCAAACGTGATTATTCACACCGTAGACATCGTCTCTCTGCAAAAGCGGGCAGATCTTATCACTACCACCAGTTCCTACCGTATCTGGACGAGGAGGTACTCCGGGGCGCAGTGAGGCAGTAGCCAGGCCCCCGAACATATTTCGTTCTTCCCGTCGATTTCGAAGTATTTCGGCGAGTGGCAAACAATCTCAGTGGGCCTTCTCGAGTACTCCGGTCTGCACGATTTTAAGAGTAAGAAAGTCAAGGGTTACCAGGGGCAAGATGCCGAGTGGGACGGACGATTCGAGGAATTTGTTGCCCAAAACCCAGATGGCATAAGCTACCCAGTACGAGACCGACGTACTACAGAAGTTCGGCAATTACATCGAGGAATGCAGGAGCCAAGGGATTTTGGTTGTGCTGCAGTGTATTCTCTCCGAATACATCGAAGCACAACCATACACAAAAAATCGCCACGAGATATTTGACATCTACCGCTCGTTGGGGCAGTTGTCCGGGTGATTTTTCTTGACTATTCGGACTCAGAGTTCTCGCGAGATCGGAGCCTGTTCTATAACAGTCAACATCTAAACCTGTCCGGGGCAGAACAGTTCAGCGAGGCACTGGCAATGGACTTGGCGCGTGTACTCAGAAAAGGTGAGGTTGCGGCAGAGGTTTCACTGACTACCTCGGCTGCTGCACATGTACAACAACGCCACGATTCCCCGTTCCCAGAAGGGCCAACATGGCATGGAGGACGTATACACTATTCCTCCTCCACCACCGATTTGACCAACTTGTTGGCCGCCACCCTCAACGCCACCCTCTCCCACGCTGGGACGGCCAACCGCTGAGACGGGATGCGGCGACTCAGTTCGGGGAACAGATTGCGCACGATGAGCAGCCCCCGTTGAACCCTCGCGGAGAGCTCCAACTCGTCGGCGAGGTCGAGCACCGAGTCCACCGAAATTTCGTCCTTCTTGCCCTTCAGCGCCACCGCAAGTTGGGCCCAGGCCGGGCTGTCGGGCCTCGCTTCCGGATCGCCAACTCGCGCCGCGAGTAAGACCGTCAGCAACCGAAGGTCTGGGACCTTCCAGTCCCCGCATCCCCGGGCTGCAACCAGGAGGCTGAGATCCCGGACCCTCGGTTCGAGCCGACCCATGCGACCGAAGTGGATCTCGTGGGAATCCGCCTTGATGGCCTTCTCCACCACACTTTCTTCGTCGGTCACGGCGTTGGCCGGCAGCCCGACCGCCCACGTCCGCGCCTCAAAAGCCGCCAGCGACCCATAGAGGCTGAGCAGTACCGCGCATTCGCCGAGCAGCAACACCTGACCCGGGTCGAGACCGATGCCTTCGATCAGATCCCGGATTTTGAGCAGCGCCGCGGCGTTTCGGCGTTCGTTCTGCCGCATGTGCGCGTATACACCCGGGAATTCGGCACGTACCATGGCTGTCGACGCGCCCATCTGGGTGGAGTGTGATTCGAGGACACACACACTCGAGGACACGAAATCGGGCGGCAGCCCAAGCTCCACCGCCGAGTAGCAGTTCTCCATCAGACCGGGGCCGGCACTGAAGTCGTGGCGGAGCCCTCTGCCCTGCCATCGCGTCAATTCGAGCAGGCCTGACACCTGGTCGAATCGCACCTGACCCGATCCCGACTTCTTCGCCACCCGTTGCCTCCTACATTCTCAGACAGCCAGCTTACTTGAACGGCCTCAAAAAAAACCCGGGCAGTCAGGCCCGGTTTCGTCAGAACAGCAATTTTTGGGATCAGGATGCGCGCGCCCGTTCTTCACCCACGCTTCCCTTGACGTCCCGCATCAGCTCCCGCCGATGCTCGACTCCGATCGTCCTGGCCCTCTGCGCGAAGCCGAACCGACGAATCAACAGGATCGCCACGATTTCCACTGCCACCAGCAGGATCCCGATGGTGGCGTTCTTTGTGAACGACACGATCAGGGCGCCGCAGCACGACGCCAAGACCAACATGTAAATTGTCCCCAACACCGCCTGCCTCTTTGGCTGCAAGAAATGGAGGACGTGGTGCAGGTGGTTACGATCGGCCGTGAACATGCCCGTCACACGTCCCCGCCAACCGGTCCGGGGCTTTTCAAGGAACCGGACCATCATCACTATCAAGGTGTCGATCACCGGCACGCCGAGGGCGAGGATCGGCACCAATATCGTGACCGCGGCCGACGATTTGATGGAGCCGTGCACGGTCATGGTTCCGAGCACGAACCCCAGCGTCAGCGAGCCGGCGTCGCCCATGAAGATTGTGGCCGGTGCCCAATTGTGGCGGAGGAAGCCGAAACATGCTCCAACGACCCCGGCAAGCAGAATCGCGGAAAAAACATCGCTGCGCCACAGCGCAATCACTATCAGGCTGCCGGCGATGATCGCGATGACACCGGCAGCCAGCCCGTCGAGCCCATCAAGGAGGTTGATCGCGTTGGTCACTCCGACGATCCAGAGGACGGTCAAAATCGGTGCGGCCCATCCGAGTTCTACGGGCCCGACAACCGGGAGTGAAAACTCTCCGATCTGCCAACCGGTTGCGACGACGATGACGGCGGCAACGGTTTCGAAGATGAACCGTTTTGCACTGGACAGCCCGCTCAGGTCCTCGATCAGACCAACCAGGAATACCAGGCTCACACCGATCACCCATGCAAGCACCTGGGACCGCGCAAGGCTGCCGCCATGACTCGGCCACTGAACCAACACCATGGATCCGACGCCGAAGAACAGCCCCGCCAGGATGGCAGGACCTCCGAGTCGTGGAATAGCGCTCGCGTGCTCCCGCCGCCCACCAGGGTAGTCCACCGCCCGCATGGAAAGGGCGAGTCGGCGCACCACCGGCACCAACAGCCCGGTCACCAGGGCTGCAATGACAGCTGCGCCAACGGCTGTTGCGATCAATGAGACGTTGAATCGATCCACAATACTTCTCTCGGCTGTCCTATAAATTTACCACATTCATCGTCTCGCCGCGACGAATGGCCCTTCTTCACCCTGCCGCGTCGCGGTCGGCGGCTTCGGCAGGCCGAGCACAGAAAACGTTTCGGCCGAGCGCAACATCATAGACCCGCAGGGTTCGATCGATGACACTCGACTCTGCGAAATCAGCCACCGCGATCCTCCGCGACGCGGCTCCGAACCTGTGCCTCAGATCCGGGTCCAGGATCAATTGCTCCATGGCACGCGCGAGCCCTGCCGCGTCTCCCGGCTGGACCAGGAGGCCGTTGACGTCGTGTTCCACCACGCCTCGGCAACCCGGAATGTCCGTGCCGACAATGGGCAGCCCGGTTGCCGCCGCCTCCAGAAGAATTCGCGGCGTCCCCTCCCGATAGCTGGGCAGGATCACCACATCTACGGACCGCAACAGACCGACCATGTCGTCCACGTGGCCCAAAAATCGAACGGCCCCGTGACCCTCGAGCTCTGCGATCTCCTCGTCGGTGAGCGACGAAGGATTGCCTTCGTAGATGTCACCCGCGCACAGGAACTCGGCCTCGAGCCCGCGGGCCCGGAGCTGCTCCGCTGCGGCCAGGTACTCGTAAATCCCCTTCTCACGAAGAAGACGCGACGCAAACAGCACTCGAACAGGGTCACCACACCCGTTGCTCTCCACCGGCGTGAAGACGCGGCAGTCGACACCGGAACCCCTGATCACTGTCGAGGTCTTCGAAGGAACCAGCCTTCGATCGAGAAACTCCTGGCGGTCGACGTCGTTCTGGAAAATGGTCTGGACGTGGTGACCCCGAAGACCGTAGCGATAGGCCAGCCCAACCGGCTTCTGCAGGACGCGGGCCCGAAGTCCGGGATCGGTGAAGACGTGCCCGAGGCCGGTCACCGCGTTGACCACCGCGATCCCCCCGAGCCATCTGGCTGCGGGGGTCCCGTACAGCACGCATTTGATGGTGAAGTGGTGAGCGATCGCCGGGCGCTCCTCACGGTAGAGCCGGACGATGTCACCCACCTTGCGGGCGTCGGTCACGGGGTTCATACCGCCCGGATCGAGATCGATGCAACGCCAGTGGAATCCTTCGTCCTGCAGCCTGCGCACGTACTCCCCGGGTGGGCTCACCAGCACCACCTCGTGACCGGCGTCCCTGAGAGCCCGGCGCAGACCCTTCCTGAAGTTGTAGAGATACCAGTCGGTGTTGGCGAAGAGAATGACCTTGACACCCATCGCGATCATTCAGCCTTTACTGCGTCCCCAGAATCGTGGAGATCGTGCACTCAGGCCTCGGCAAAGGCGTCCCGGAAGGTCGCCAGCCGGTAGTCCAGCCCGGCCGCCATTTCACCAAGGTCGAGACTCCGGAGCACACGGTACTCGGCGGTGCTGTACGCCGTGATTCGTGTATACCTCTCGAGGTTTGCATCGACGACGGCCGGGTGAACCATGAGTTCGAAGGGACCCTGGAGGTCTGCTGCCAAAATGTCCCGGTAGGTGTCCTCTGTCAACTCACTCGGCGCCGTGACGCAGTCGAAAACGCTGGCGAACGACCGGTTTGTCCGCAGCCGATGGGCCCATCGGCGATCGAGGCTGCGGGTTCGCCACCTCAGGAGCACGCGGCCCACCGCACGTTTGGCGGTTCGCTTCGTGCGCGACGGCCGCCACACCCTTGGCATTCGCAGCGGAGTCCCGCGGCGCTCGCAGAAGGCCGCCACCACATCGAAGATCCGCGGCGCGAGGTGAGCATGCTGGTGCGAGTCGACGTGCGTCATTGAAAGTCCGAAATCAAAGAATGCAGCCGCCTGGGCCTCGAGCTCCCGGCTCACCTCATCTGGATTCACCTGGCCGCGCACGGCTCGGCTGAGGAGCGTCTTCCTGGGGAAGAAGCAGCCCGAGCCGTCCACGATGGTCGAAACCTCGCCTGGTTCCGAGACCGGTCGTCCCAGGGTCAGGTTGAAGTGAAGTCCCACGCCGAGCCCGGGATGCCTCTTCGCAATGGCCGCCGCTCCCGTCGCTGCGTCACCCGCCACTAAAAGGGTGGCGCTGGACACAGACCCGGCGACGAAGCACTCCTCGACAGCTTGGTTGACGCCCGCCGTCAAGCCGAAATCGTCGACGTTGACGATCAACGCCTGTGCCAACCTCGCCCCACGGCCTTTCTGACGTACTGCACCATCTCGGCCAGGGCGGGCTTGGGGTCCTTCGTATCCCAAACGCACCAGGACCGCTCGCTCGACGGCTTGATATAGTCATCGGGCGAGGGGACGGGCAATACGAACGCCTCGTTCTTTCTCCTGTAAAAGGACTTGGAGTAGGCGTCCTTCATCGCGTACCTCCAGACGACACCGTCGCGCTGCGGTACGGGTTCGGGCATCGAGGTTCCGACCAGATCGCTGTAGGTGGCAAGCGCCAACCGGCATCCGGCATCGTGGGTGAGCTGGAACCAGAGAGTGGGCCGCGGATTGACCTCGATGATCTTGAACCGGCCGTCCCGCGGATCCTTCTTGAACTCGGTGCCGCAGATTCCACGAAACCCCGCCCCGGAAAGGAGGTCTTTCGACAACTCGATGGCCTCGTCAATTCGCTCGCTGACGGCCAGCGACGCCGATCCAAAGCCGGGCGGATACTGCCTGAGTTTTCGGCCGGAGAAGAACTCATGCACGCGTCCATCTGAGGCGACACAAAAGCCGAGGATCGCAATCTCCGACTCCGGCCCTTGGATGATCTCCTGAACCAGCCACTCGGAGGGTTCGGTCACGACTTCGGCGGTGACCTTTCCCCACTCGTCGGCCGATTGGACTATAACGACCTTTGAACCAATATTCTTGAGCACCGACTTGTGGATCAACCGTGGTTTGAGCAGGCAGGGAAAGTGAGCCTCGCGGCCGATGGAGTCGAGGTCGCCCCGGCTCTGAGGAAACCAGATGCCGGCGGCTGGTATCTTCAGCTCCTCGCAGATCTTGTAGAAGCTGGTCTTGTCCAACAACGTCTCCGCAACACCGTCGGAGTATGATCGCTGGAATACCGCAACCTCCCCCAGGCGTTCATGCCGCTTGACCACAAACTCCACAAACCGATCCGAGGTGGGGATCAGAACCGGGCGGAGATTTCGCCGCTGCGAAAATCGCTGTAACCGCTTTTCGAGGTCATCGCCCGACGAGACCCTCCAAACTCCTTCCGACGAGGTCAGGCACCGGGACCATGAGCCGCAGGCGAAATCCTCGACCACACCAACGGTCTCCACCCCTGCCCGCGCCAGTTGCCGCGCGACATAGAGCCCCGTCGGCGTCAGACCGAGCACCACGGCCGGTGTTGATAGATCGGGCGCTCTCACGATGGAATCCTCCGAGACCCCGTCAGCTGGGCGGCCGCCGCCGGCCGGCGCCGCACCCGACGGGACGGTAGAAAGGCCCTCTCGAGCGCGGTCATGATCCTTCGAAGCCAGTGCCGCTGTCGCAGCGCCAGACCGACACAAATGAAGGCCAGCAACATTGGCAGGGCCTGCATCCGCCAGCGGAACATGGCGCCCATGTTGGTGGTTGCCGATCCGTAGACGACCAACAGACCTGCGGAGAATACGATCAGCGGCAGGGCACGGTCCCTGAGCCGTTTGAAGGAGAACCACAAACCCTTCCACAGCAGGGGCAGCATTGCGAGAAAGAGCAAGACCTCAGGCAGGGCCATGAGTTGGCGGGCGCTATCGAGATTGCGAAGATCCAACGACACGAAGAAGAAAAATACCGCCGAAAATGCCGCCCGAATCGTGGCCACCGGCCCGCCGCCCCACAATGCGCTCTCGGGGTTTTCGAAGAATGCCCCGGTGCCGTGGTCGCCCATGGCCACCCGGGTACTGTTGATATAGTCGAGGTCAAAATACATGGACTGCTGGGCGCCAGATATCCCCAGGAATCCAAACCCGAGCACTTGCGCCACCAGACCCGCGATCAGGACCACCGTTGCCACACGGACAAGACGTCCGCTGAGCCCCTTGGATCCCACCGGCAGCAGCGAAATGCCGATCAGAAACAGACTCACCAAAAAGAGGTACTCACGGAGAGCAAGCACGATCATCAGACCTATGATCAAACCCGCCATTGGCCCGAATTCCATCCTGGACCGGAGTTTGACCAGGGCCCACACCATCAGCGCGACGGCGAAGATCGATGCGGGGTCCTTGAGCATCAGGCACGACCAGTAGACAAAGGAGGGCAGCAGCGCGATCATGATGGCGGCCCAGCGGGCAATCTGAGGGTCACCATAGGCCTCGCGCACCATGTGGTAGACAACGATAACGGTCAACGTGCTCACGGTGATGTTGATGACCTGGATGATCACCGGGTTGGCGCCGAACAGGGAATACACAAGACCCGTGAACTGGAACCAGCCATGGTCGATCCATGCACTCCAGTCCACATCACCGCGGCGGTAATCAACGGCAAGGAGCTGGCCGAGGCGATGGTACTTCAGGGAATCGGGCGACAGATGAAGGCTTCTGATCGCATCGGTGCCGTTGAATATCATGACGACCACGGCCCGCACCGAGAATGCGGCGAGCGCGAGCCGGGCGAGAAATGTCCTGTCCGACGGCGCCGGAGGGAATCCAAGCATGGCCATCCGATGCGCTGCTGGCGTCACCGGTCGTCTTGCCCAAAACCCCAACGCCATCGCCATCAGCAACCAGATCGACGAAATAAATATCAGGGACCCCATGTCAACGAGCCTCAGCCTGTGCCGACGCAGCTCGTGCGCCGGTGGTGTTCCACAGCCGTTGATAGAGATCCATGTAACGGGCCACCCCAACGTCGGTGCCGTACTCCTCCCGCGCCAGGCGGACACACCTGTCTGGTGTCTCCGGATCAGCGAGCAGGCGTTCCAGAGCATCCACGCCCATTTTCACCGACGGCGGCTCGAAATCGAGCAGCACCACTCCGACATCATGCTGCGGAAGCACAGTATCCGCGTCTCCAATACCGCTGTTGGCCACTACGGGAATTCCTGCCGCGAGGTACTCTGCGTTCTTTGTCGCACACGAGGCGATTTTTGAATAGTGGGGTTCGATGAAACTGAGCCCGACGTCACACATTGACAGAATTCCGGGGATCTCGCCCGGCTCAGCCGACTGAACCGACCAGGCGGATGGCGGCACCCCCGCGGCCCCGGCCATGGTGGTCAGCCCCGAGCGGTCACTCCGAGAAACGATCTTCAACCGAGCGCCCGGGTGCCTCTTCCGGATTTCGGCAAACACCACGAATATCTCCTGCGCAAGGTAGCCTTTCCCCAGCGATCCCACGGACACGACCACCGGACCATGGTGACTGTCTCGAGTGGGCGGTGGGAAGCGGCCCATATCGACGCAGGTCGGGATCATCGTGATAGGAGGTTTCGGTCCCCCGTTCCAGGGGTCCATCCGGAGAATCTCGCACACTCCTGCCTCAGAGAGTGACACAATGGCGTCGCTCTTCCGAAACAAGACTGTTTCCACTCGTTTCCCAATTCGATAACCGAGCGAATCCTGCCTCAGCGATCCCCTCATGACCCTTTCATCAATCCAGAACCCTCGCATGTCAAACAGAACAGGCACCTTGAATCGGGCCTTAAGAAGAACTCCGATTAAACCGGGAAGATAGCTTCTGCAATGGACAATCGGCCTGTCGGACCCAGCCAACAGGCGGCCCGCTACAGCCACCCCTCGCGCGATGTTCTGAAGAACCGCGACAGGATTCAACCCCTCACTCCTTCGCACCGATTCCCATCGGATACCGGCTTCTTGGAAATCGTCGGACAATCGCCGCACGTCCTCAGCTGGCAGGGGTCGGCTCTCGAATGTCAACAGACTGACCGCTACTCCGATCTGGACAAACGAGCGCAGGTATGGCAACACCTGGGAATGGACCAACGGCTCGGTGATGCCGTTGTACGAGATGTAGACCACGCCGTCACCCGGCACGAGCAACCTCACGGAGGTGGTCGAGCATCTGGGCGGCGATCACGTCAACGGAAAAGACCTCCTCCACGTGATCCCGTGCCGCGGTGGCTACCCGGTTGCGGAGATCCGAGTCGCGGACGAGCAACCCGAGGGTCTCCTGCCATTCTTGTCCGGTCTTGACCAGAAACCCCGTGCGGCCGTTGTCGATCAGGTCCAGGTTGTAACCCACCGCGGTGCACACCGGCGGCACTCCTGCCGCCATGTATGTCCGTGCCTTCCCGCCGCACTTGCCCTTGGACCATTCCTCGTCCGGCAGCGGCATGATGCCGATGTCGAAGGAGTGCAGCAGCGAGACCTCCTGATCATGGGACCACGGAACGTGTTCCACTCTGAGACCCTCGGCTTGGTAGCTTCCACCTCCGACAACCTTCAGGTTGACCTCCTGAAATTCTCGGCTGACAGCCTGTAGGGGCTCGGTCACCAGGTGTAGGTACTTCTCGGTGCTGGCCGAGCCCAACCATCCAATGGTCACGGGATTGCCGGCCACGTGCGGCGGCCGCAGGGTCACCCTCCTCGTATCCTCAGCGGTATGAAGGGTTTCCGCCTGATCGCAGAACGAAGCGGCTGAATCCCTCAGGAAATCGTTACCCGCCAGTACGAGGTTCACCAACTGGAAGATCTTGATGAAACGCCCCGACTTTCGGAATCTGTCCACCACGGGGTTGTGGGTGCTTTTCTTGAAGATGAACAGGGCATCGTCATAGTCGAAAACCGTCGGGATCCGTAACAGGTTGATTGCGCGTTCCACTGCCAGCGGTCCAAATGGCAAACACTCTCTCTGGAAGAACACGACGTCGTAGCGCCTTGCCTCCAAAATAGAGCTCAGCCGTTTGACGAATGCTGCCAGGTAGAGCAGCGATTTTGTGCCGAACCGCCCCGGCTGAAAGGCCAGGTCGTACAGCCGCGGGCCCATGAACGGTCGCACGGTGCATCGGATGCCATGCTCCTCGAGATACGGGATGTACTGGTAGACCCGGTAACGACTGCTGGCACCCAGTCTCCGGGTATTTGGTGAGAAACAGGACGTTCATGATGGCCGGCGACGCCTCCAGACACCGCTGGTGGAGGTCGAGCAGAGCATCTACATAAGCCGACGGGGAATGGTGCTGCTTGGCGTGATCTCTGGCCTCGTCGCCCAGTCGACGGGCCAGTTCGGGTCTCTTCGAGAGCATCTTCAGGCTCTCCGCCAGCGCGTCGGCGTCCCCCGGCGGGACCACGAGGCCCGTTCGGTCATGATCGACGATCTCAGGCAGACCGCCCTCGTCCGTCACCACCACCGGAAGGGCACTCCACATGGCCTCGAGAACCGCGATCCCGAGACCCTCGCTGACCGACGGAAAGGCGAAGACGTCAAAGGCCGGGAGCACAGCCGGCACATCATGGCGGGGCCCGAGAAACATCACGTGTTCTTTGATACCAAGGTCTCCCGCCATCCTTTCGAGATCTCCCCGAAGCGGACCATCGCCCACGAGCACCAAACGCCACGAATCGTCGGCACACAATTGGAAGCCCCGAAGGAGGGTCGCGTGGTCCTTTTCGGTACGCAGCGTCCCCACGTGTCCGACCACAAAGGTCTCGTCGACGAGACCCAGGGCATGCCGCGCCTCGGCTCGGGACGGAAGATCAGAAAACCGGTCGGCATCGACGCAGTTGTGGATCACCTCCACCCGACTCGCCTCTATGCCGGTTCCACGGACAACCGATGCCTTGACCGCAGAAGACACGGCCACCACCCGGTCACAGAATTTCGACAACATGCGGTCCACGATCCTGTGGTGCGGCCCCTTCCAGGTATTGAATCCATGTTCTTCAGTAATGATGACCGGAACGCGGGCCAGTCTTCCGGCCACCCGCGCGTGGAAGTTACTGTTGAATTGACCCGATTGCACGACTTGTGGGCCGATACTGGCCAACAACCGCGCCAGTTCCAGGTTGTTGCAATGCTGTAAATCGACCGACTACCGTTCAAGTTGACGACCCTGGTTCCCTTTGGGGCCACTTCGGCCGCGAGCTCCCCGGCCGACTCCATCGTCATGACACTGGTCTCCACGCCACGCTTCGCCAGCTCCCGACACACTGTGGCCCGAAGAATTTCCGCACCGCCCATCCGGAGATCAGAATTTATGAATGCGATCATTCTCTAAATGCACACTGCTGATCTACCGTGGAGGCTGAGCTTCGGGCATCCACTATCGGCCTCTGACGCCCCCCGTCTCCCCTGCCACAAAGCCAATCAAGACCGTCAGACCTTGGACCATTCATCCGGCGATCCACACCGTTTCATGCCGCTTTTCAGTGTTTTTGCCGGGACTCCCAACGCCACGCAACGCGGTTCGACGTCGCGGGTCACTACCGCGTTGGCTCCGATGATCGCGCCGCTTCCAATCCGGACACCCTTGGTCACGGTCGTCTTTGCACCAATCCACACATCGTCACCCACCTCCACCGGTGCGGTGACCGGATCCTGGTCGTTCATCGGGGTGTCACTACGAGATGTGCCGTGGTCCTGATCGCGGAGAGTGACGTGTTCGGCGATGAGGCAGTTCTTCCCGATTTCGATTCTCTGCCCCGCAACGATGACCGAACCTTCGCCCACGAAAGTCCTCTCACCTATCTCCAAGACACCGCGCTTTGCCACCAACGTCACGTTTCGCCCAAGCAGAACGCCGTTTGTCGATGACGATCCGAGCGCCATCAGTCGCCTTCAACCGGACACCGGCATCCCAGAACACCTCACGCCCGATGTCGACATCATCGCCGTACTTCGCCCGGGCCCACATCTTCAACCACCAGCTCCGAGCCGAACGAAACACAACCTCGAAGCCGCGGAATACCCTTCGCACGTTCTATTCACTCCACCGCAGATAGATCAACCGCGGTGATCTCCTCGAGAAGCGCGATCCCCTTGTACATCCTGGTTAATCTGCTCGCGGAGTGAATCACTCAAGTGGGGGCCGAGACGCCGTAACCGTGTTGACACTTCCTCAGATCTTGGACACCTTGAGTCGCTTTACGCCGAGCAGTGCTCCGCAGATAACGTGCCACGGCCAGGGTCCACCCAGGGGGTCTCTGGATCAAGACCCGGAGAAATCGATTTCGATAGATCCTGTTTTCATTTTTTCGTTCGAACGACGTGCGGCCATCATCTATCGAGGCCGAGGAAATCCAAGACCTGATCTATAGACATCCAGCAGTGTCCGAACGAAAATCATCAAACAATAATCACCTTCACCTGTTCGGAGGGAAAAATGGACAATGTTCTTTCTGTTTGAGATCCGACAGATCCGATCTCATCATAAAATAGAAATTCAACATTTCTGCATGTTTTTGGAATTTGCTCTCCAGCTTTTCCTTTCACCTATTGCGCGCCAAGCCTCTTCGAAATCTGACAATATTTTCATCCGTCGCATAGAGGACCTGAGCGTGCCACGACGGGATCATCTCCGCGGGACTTCTCGCCAATATGATCAACCTTCGCATCAGAATTGAAATCAAAGATATTCTTGAATTGCGACTTCTGAATAAAGATACAGTGGCGACGCTTCGAGGACTACCTTTATTCCCTCGGGAGGCTCCCTTTGGAAATAGGTTCAGGTACTCCGTCTCATTTGATGCCCAGGAGAAATCCTTGAAATCCGTCGAAAAATAGTGCGGTTCCTTCTGCTTTGAGGCCACGACCAGTGGGTGATCCGACAGGTACTCATAGAGTGCGGTGGTTCCGCTGCGTGGAGCCACCAACGATGAAAGGTATTTGGCCGGGTCACGCACCACCACCAGGACTCGAAAATCGGAACAGCACCCTCACCGACAGATTTTTTGTCCCAAAGAGCATCGCAGGTCATGATCTCTGCCGTGCCGAGGTTTCTCGTCCGCCGAAGACAGTCAAGGGTGGAACGAAGCGTCAAGTCGTAATCGTGGCTGTTGAATACGCCCATCACCCGGTTAAATCTGAACCCCGATAGACGAAAGACCCGATAGAGCAGTCTCATGAGGCGACCGTCCCTGCACCCACCGAAGAGATTTTGGATACACCTCAACGAGCCGTCTTGGCTGACTATTTCAAATGGTTGGCCCGGCAGCTATCTTCGCAGTCTTGAACAACCACATCGAAAATTCTGTGGTAAACCACGTTGAATATGACAAAGAAAAATCGTATTAAATTCGTTCTTAATCAGCAGATCGATGACCTCCCAATTTGTGAAATTCCATCCACCGGCATATCGTCCGCCATGATCAATACCCTCGGATTCAAACCAATTGCAGTCTTTTCAAATTGAAATTTGAGGTCTACGCAGTTGTATTGTCGTCCCCTCATCCCAATAATTTCGTCGTGAGTTATTCCCCCTTGATACGTCCAAAAATGACCGTGATATCCAATGTCGGCAATCTCTGATAGTTTTCTTATACGGTTGGTGTATTCCTCGATATTAAAACCAGAAGATTCAAGTTCTATCCTCCTCATGAGACTTGTCGGAGGGATCACAGTGCAGAGAGTTCGACACCAAAAAGCCCTTCAAAATCCGTACAGAATCGACACAGGAGGTCGAAAATTCCGTCGTCCTCGAGTTGTTCAGTGTGAATGATGTAGCCGATCTTCCACATAATTATTTCATGCCCTTACCCAGGCCAGCACAAAGAAGGGCTGTTTTCATGATCTAGAATGTGTCTTTCGCCCCGACCCAGAGATCGAAGTTCTCGAGGCTGAAATCCGAAACAAGCGGCAAGACGAACAGACCCTCACTCTTTTCTGCAAAATGGTGAAATCGTAGAAGCTGCGAGAACTCCGACGTGCTCTGAAACATCAGATCCAGGACGTCCGCGCCCGTCTCACGGAGTGCGGCACGTAGCAACCACGGCAGCACACCCACCCGCGGAATCATCATGCCGCCGACCCTGAAGCTGCTCACCGTGCGGCTTCCTATCTGCTTTAACTGCAACCGCCCCCAGAGACAGTTCCCTCCGCACGCAACGCGGATAATCTGTGGACCCCGATCAGCTCGTTTCCACTCGAAGAGCTGAGCGTTGTTCTGCTCGATCGATTCAGCGGCCAGCCATTCATTGGCTCCCCGGCGCAGAAAGAAGGAAGGCAACCGGGTGAGGAATCGTGGGATCACGACCCGCCGGAACTTTCCGGCGCTGGAGAACCCCGCGCCATGCGTCATGACTCCTTCAGAGAGGCTGTTGGGAAAGCCAATGACCAGTTGCCCCCCGCGGTTCTGAGCGGATTCGATACCGGCCCCGAGGATCTTTCTGAAAAATCCTTCCCCCCATGTAGCGAGGTGAGACCGCGCCCCAGGAAGCCTGGTACGACTGGATAACCTTCCCCCCACGAAGGAAATCATGGCCGATGAAGAACACGACGCCGACGAGTTCGTTGCCCGAATGGGCACCAACGGCAAAGGTGGCAGTCTCACCCACCGGCGGACAGACGTTTCGATATAGGGTCCGAGCATCGAGCTCCAACTTAAAGATAGGTGCTAGGAGGGTGGATGCCTCCGCCATGGTGCCTTCATCCAACGGATCCAGCTCGTCATAGCTGATCACTGCGACCACCCCGGCTCAGGCTCCAGTTCAGGCGCACGATCACCCCGACATCTCGTTGTCAACTTTTCGAGAGAGAATCAGTCCGACTGCAGTCTTCGGGAATCCAAGACATCCCGGCACAGGAGAATACTCTTCACTCCCGAGGCGTCGGAATACGTAAATGAACATGGCGATGTTCCATCCGGCCGTAGTCGTCGCTGTTGCTATTGCGGCACCCTGAATGCCGGCGATGGGGATGAGCACCCAGTTCAGGATGACGTTACCGACGAGGGCGACGCCGAATATCGCCGTGGCCGAGACCTGGTGGCCGGTCATGGTCATCATGAGCCCTACGGGTCCGAAGAGCACGTTCGCGGTCTGCCCTATCAGGAGGATTGTGAGGGCGTAGTACCCGGCCGAAAACCCGGGGCCAAACAGCCCGAGGATCGGGCGCCCGAAGGCCACGAGCCCGACCACGATGGGAAGGGAGATCAACGCCGCGAGCCGGGCCGCCCGGCTGGCCGTCGACTGTAAGCCCTCGTTCGAACCACGAGCGAACTGCTCGGAGATCAGAGGTCCGGCGATGGAGTTGGCAGCCACGAGCCCCATGAGGCTCAAACCCGCGACCCGGGTCGCCACCGCATAAATGCCAACCTCTGAGGGTTCAACCAAAAATCCCAGCATCAGGATGTCGACCCGCATTGCAACCATGTGGAGGGCCGCCATGGCGAGCAGTGGGAGTGACACCGTCAACCACTCGCGCGAAAGGTATTCGGCCCCCGCATTGTGAACCTCGCCGGGCAGCAAGCTCCGGCTAGCGACAACCGCGACGACAAGCGCCAACGCCGCCCCCGCCAGATTGCCCACCATAGCGAGTTCCGCTGATCTGGGCATCGATAACCACAGGGCACACACCACAACCACCGCGGCCATGACAAGTGGGCGGACGATGGACTCCGGGACCTGGGCCAGCGCTGGTCGACGCAGCCCGCGGATGGTCCCCTGCTCGAGCTCCGTCGCGGCAAGCACCGGCAAGACCAGACAGGCCACGAGGGCGGTGCTCTTGATCGATGGGTCCACATGGCTGACGGAAAGCAGCCCAAACAAGCCAATCGCGGTGATTGCCAGACCCATCATCAGAGTCGTGACCCGGGTGAACCGGCGAATGCCCTTCATGAGACCCCACTGTTGGTCGGCTCGATACGATGCAACGAACCGGACAAGCGCCGTCTGCTGTCCGAGCTTTGACACCATCACAAGCAGCATGAGCCATGCGGTGACCAGCGCGAAGATCCCGTACTGCTCGGTCCCGAGGATGCGGGTGAGGATGAGGTGGGCGACGAAGGCGCTGCCCATGGCCGCGGCCCTCGCGAACAACGAGAAGGCCGTTCCGCGTGCCAGCGTTGATCTCCATTGCTGACGCGCAATCGAGTTGAATTTCTCAATGATATTCAAGGTGTGCCTGATGTCCGGGTCAACAACCCCTGCGCGCCTCCTGCTGGGGTTTCAGCAGGCCATTTCATCGATTCCGAGGACTCGCACAGGGCGACCCGTTCTTGATTAGCTGGCCTTCTTCGCCTTGTTCTTCCGTTTCCCGTTGTCGGTGGTT
>CAWAUY010000046.1:0-6655 GCA_963785275.1 Candidatus Sulfomarinibacteraceae bacterium | reverse complement strand
TGACCGGCGTCGAGCGGTGGAGGGTCGCGCAGCTCGGCGGCGGCCAGCACCGAGCGGGCCATCGCGTCGTCTCATCCGAGTTGCAACCCTGTGTCCACCGCCGACCTCTGATCGATTGGGGAGGTGTGATCCTGGGCTCGAGAATGTTCCACCGTCTGCTGGTCGTGTCGTGGATCCTCGTCAGTGCGGTGCTCGCGGCGGCTCCTGCAATCGGCCAGGAGCCATCGATCCCCGAGGCCGAGTCCGCGCGCGAACAACGAGCTCGTGCGGTCACCCGGTTTGTCGAGTGTTTTGTCGATCTGGCCATGTTCGACGGCACCGTCGTTGTGGACGTGGGCGGCGAGATCGTCTTCCGCAGGTCGTTCGGCCAGGCCGATTACGAGTTCGGCATCGCCCACGACGCCCGGACCAGGTTCCGGATTGCCTCGGTTTCCAAGACGCTCATCGATACCGCGTTTGCGGTCATGGTCCAGCGGAAGGTGCTCGGCCTGGACACCCCCCTGTCGCAATATCTGCCCGATTTTCCATCGGCCGATGCGATCACCGTCGGTCACCTCCTGAGTCACACCTCGGGCATCCCCCACGTCAACGACCAGCCGTGGGGCGACGGCACCGCCTCGCTCGGACTCGACGAGATCGTGGATCGGTTGGCTCGCATCGGCCTGGACTTCGAGCCCGGGACAGACGCGGAGTACAGCAACGGCGGCTACGCAGTGGCCGCCAAGGTGATGGAGATCGCCGGCCGAGGTTCCTTTGCCGAGGTGATGCGCCTTCGGTCTTCGGTCCCCTCGGTTTGGACGACACCGATCACATCACGGACGCCCGCGCGGTCATCCCGAACTTGGCGGAGGGGTACCAGCCGGGGAGCTCCCCGGGTCAGCGCCGGCACGCCAGGTTCTACGCAGTCGAAACACGACCCGGTGGAGGCTCGTTCTACTCCACGGTGGGCGATCTGATCCGCTTCGCTCGGGCGTTGTTCCGGGAAGGGTTCATCGACGAGCCCCTTCTCCGTGAGGTGGTGGGAGCGGATGATGGCGTGTTCCTGTCGCAGGGACGTTCCCCCGGTTTCGTGGCCAAGCTCTACGTCGATCGCAAACGGGATGTCATCGTGGTGAGCCTCGCGAACAACTACGCCGTTCGGCGACTGGGCCCGGACCATCGCCGACCTGGCCACCGGGGAGACCGATGGCGCTCCGTGGCCGACGATCGAGCGGTCGGTGGAGCCCATCGCCGCCGCCGACCCTCGGCTCGGACACTACCGGAACTCCCGCGGTGGGGACGAGGTGGTCATCGATCGCGGCGATCGCGGCGATCTCCTTCTGCTCGATCCGGCCGGTCGGCCACCGACCGCCCTGATCCCCCTCGCCGACGGGGCCTTTCTACAGCCGATGTACTTCCAGCGATGCACGCGAGCGGAGGGGAGCGGCGCCATCACTTGCCGCGTTTTGTCCGGAGATCGGCGCTACACCAGCGTGTTGATGCCGATCAAGGACTCTAGACCCCGGCCCTCCGATTGAGCCCGGCGTCGGTCGACGGCGCATCGAACCGGCGCAGGTCGGAGATCGCTCACAGCACCCCGCAACCGAACGGTGCGAGTGCTAGGCTCGTCATCACCATGAGACGAAGCGACAAGGAAATCACGAGTCGGGCGGAGATCGACGCGGTCATCCGCGACAGCGATGTACTGCGATTGGCCTTCGCGGTGGACAATGGGCCCTATCTGGTGCCGGTTTCGTTTGGCTACGACGGTGCGGCGCTGTACTTCCACACGGCGAAGTCCGGGCGCAAGATCGACTGCATCGAGACCAACAACCGAGTCTGCTTCGAGATGGAACAAAACGTGGAGCTCGTCAGACATCCCGAGCGACCCTGCGACTGGACGTTCAGCTTTGAAAGCGTGATTGGATTCGGCACGGTACACGAGCTGAAATCCAATGAGGACAGGGAGCGGGGCCTCAACGCGATCATGGAGCACTACTCCGGCCGGGAGTGGCCATTCGACCCACTGGAAGTCATGGGAGTTCGGGTGTGGTACATAGCCATCGAATCGGTTACGGGCAAACGGTGCGAACACAAAAATGACTCCTGACCCGTTGACCGGAGTCACGGATTCGTGGTCTTCCGCGCCGAAGATCCATCGTGTGCTGGCGCTGTCTTGGATTGTGGTTCCTCCGCTTTTTCTATCTGCTCTGATCCATATGGCCGACCCGGACGTGGACGGCTGGAGTGGGCTGGTGTCCTCCTCGGTCATCTGGTCGGTTTCGCTCGGTGGGGCATTCGTCGCGGCGTGTGTCGCATGTTGCATTCTGGTTTTCGTGAGTTTCGGACGGTGGGTATTCCTAATTATCGCGGGTCTCCTGTCTGTGGCTTGTGGTCTGACTCTCGCAATCGTCGGATCCGGTGCGACGACAACTGCGGGGGTTCTCTGGGCCTTTGTCGGGAGCACCACTGTTGTCCTCCTCGTCGTTTTCGTGGCCGCGCTGCCGGCTCTTCTCCTGAAGTGGTCACAGGTACGTTCTTGGCGGGCAGGTGGCAATCCTGGTGGCATCGTCTGAGGAGGAAGTGCATGAACGACCGAAAAACCGTTCTGGCTCTTTTTGTCGCCGCGGTGTTTGTCGAGGCCCTGCTGATTGTTCGCGGTGGCATCCTCGGCTGGTTCAACTCGGGGCCCCATACCCCGGAACAGCTCCGCGAGATGATTTTGGATTGGCGGGTCTTCCTGTCGGTCGCCCTGGTCAGTGTCATCCTCTGGCTCGGTGTTCGGTGGTTTCGTCTTGGGACCGATCGAGCTCAGTTCGGGGCCCCTGGCGATACGGAGTAACGAGTCGGTGCCAGGCACCGCCGCAGATGGGTCGACCTCGTGCTGCGATTCGATTTCGACGGTGCCGGGCACCGGGTGAGCGCGTTCGCTTCGATACACTGATTTCGACGCGCCCATTTCCCAACTGCGCTCCCCGCGGTTGCCACCCCTGACACTTTCGGGACTCGCAGACCCTCAAAACCTCCACACAATGGTCCCGAAAGTGTCAGAAGTGGCACGCCCGATCATCGCGCCTTCTCGCTCCGGGTGGGCGGGTGGGAACGTTTAACGTGTAACTTCCAACTTGAAGGTGCCCGGAGTGGCACCCCCGATCAACGCGCCCAGGTGCGATCCTTGGTGCTCTCTGCCTCCGGCTCACGGTCCGTTGCATACGTCCGGACATGGGAGCGGGTACACTTCCCTGACCGACTGACACCGGAGGACGATCATGATCGGATACGTGACCCTCGGAACCAACGATCTCGGGCGCGCCGCAGCCTTCTACGACGAGCTGTTGGAGGAGTTGGGTGCCGGCAGATTCATGGAAGAAGAGACCTTTGTTGCCTGGGCGGTGGCGCCCGACCAACCGGCGCTGTCGGTGACCAGGCCGTTTGATGGCAAGCCCGCAACTGTGGGCAATGGCGTCATGGTCGCATTGGCCGTGCAGAATCCCGACCAAGTGCATGCCCTCCACGCCAAGGCCATGGAGCTCGGCGGCACCGACGAGGGGGGCCCCGGACCACGGGGTGACAGCGGTTTCTACGCGGCCTATTTCCGCGACCTCGACGGCAACAAACTCAGCGCCTTCTGCATGACCTGAGGGGCCATGTCGCCAAAGGTTGTGCTCAATACCGATCGACTGGTCCTCCGCGAGCTGGAGTTTGGCGACGCTGATTTCATCCTCGAGTTGCTCAACGACCCGTCATTTTTGAGGTTCATCGGTGACAAAAATGTGCGGACGGTGGAGGAGGCCCGCGAGCATCTCAGGACAGGACCCATGGACAGTTATGGACGTCACGGCTTCGGGATGTGGGCGGTGGAGCCCCTCGGTGGAGGTCGGCCCATGGGAATCTGTGGGCTCGTCAAGCGGGATTGGTTGGATGATGTGGATGTGGGCTTTGCCTTCTTGCCACGGTACTGGTCCAACGGGTATGCCTTCGAGTCGGCGTCGGCGGTGCTGGTCCACGCTCGGGATGTGGTGGGTCTGGAGCGGGTCGTGGCGATCACGGCGCACGACAACGCGGCGTCCATTGGCCTGCTCGAAAAACTCGGTTTTTCCCGCGAGGGGGTGGTGGAGTTCCCCGACGACGGGGAGGAGGTTTCGCTTTTTGCTGCCGTCCTCGGATCATCGTCGGGGCACCGAGCCCATGGCGATCGCCGGGTTGCGGAGACGACCACCGAAGGTGGGATGATCTGTCCGTGCTGCTCCGGGGAAATGGTCCAGGAAACGCACCGTGGGGTGGTTCTGGATCTGTGCACCGGATGTCACGGTGTCTGGTTTGACCGGGGCGAGCTCGAGGCTCACAACTCGGGTCGGGGCCCCACCGCCCTGTCGGAGGTCGGTGGTCTCGACCGTGGGTTTGAACCAACCGGAGAATCGACCCACGTCAAGTGTCCGCGTTGCGAGGGAGACATTCTGCGCACCGGCACCGTCGGCAGGTATTGCGTGATGCGGTGCACGATGTGTGGTGGTCTGTTGCTGCCCTGGCCCGATTCGAACGGGGGAGGTTCTCCAACGCGCCGCGTGATTCAAGCCTCCCTGCATGCCCTGGGCGAGATCGCTTCCGCAATCCGTTCAGCGGCTGTGGTGGCGGGACGGGACAACCGACCGCGGTGAGGTGGTTGGATGAACCGACGGGGCGTCATCGCCGGAGCGCCTCGCTGGAATGCGATCATCCTCGTGCGCGGTTGCGCATCCTGACTGAGGAGACGGCCACGGTCTGTGGCGCGATCTCGGAATTGAACCTCGAGTCGATCACAGGAGGTGGGTGATGCGGTGGTCTGCGATGTGGAAAATAAACCGATGGCTTGCCGTCGGTCTGCTGTCGGGTTCGTTGGCTGGAGTGGTCACCGCTGAAGGCCCCAGCTTCGACTGCACCGGTGTGGAGTCTGGCAGCATCGAGGAGCTGATCTGTACCGATGATGAGCTGTCGGCGATGGATCGTAGCCTCGCCCACGTCTATGGCGGGGCGTCGGAGAAGGCGGTCAACGAGCATCCGCCCGTGCTCAAGGCCGAGCAGCGGGGCTGGATCAAGGGCCGTGACGACTGTTGGAAGAGCGATGATGTGCGGAGCTGCGTCGAGGATGCCTATCGCCTGAGGATCGCTGAACTCCAGGCGCTGTATCGGCTCGTGCCGCCCCGCGGTCCGGTGTTCTACCAGTGCGGCGGCCAGCCGGCCAACGAGGTGGTGGCGACGTTCTTCGATACCGATCCGCCCACGGTGATGGTGGAACGTGGCGACTCGAGCTCGCTGATGTTCCGCCAGCCGTCGGGCAGCGGGGCAAAGTACGAGGGCCGGAACGAGTCCTTTTGGGAGCATCACGGCGAGGCGACGGTGACGTGGGGCTACGACGGCCCCGAGCTCCACTGCGTCGCTGTCGGCGGCGATGGATGATGGGTTCCGCCGAGCAACGGGGCGAGCCCTCGGCGGTGGTGACCCACTCGGGCGGCTGCCACTGCGGCCGGGTGCGTTTCGAGGTTGAAGCGCCAGCCGCCATCGACGCACAGCTCTGCAACTGCTCGATTTGCTCCATGACGGCGTACCTCCACCTGATCGTCCCGAAGGGCAGATTTCGACTGATCGAAGGCGAGGACGTGGTCGAGACCTACACCTTCAACACCGGGGTGGCGCAGCACCATTTCTGTCGGGTGTGCGGCATCAAATCCTTTTACGTGCCTCGTTCTAACCCCGATGGGATCAGCGTCAACGTGCGTTGCCTCGATCCCGACACCATCGAGTCGGTGACGGTCCACCACTTCGATGGCCGCAACTGGGAGCTGCACGCGGACGAGTTGGCGCATCTTTCGGAACAAGTGAATAGTGAATAGTGGATAGGGGTGGGGCTGGAGCGTGAGAGTAGATTTCGACGAGACATTCGATCTCCCGGTGGAAGAGGTTTACGGGTACTTCAAGACCCCGGCGGACTGCCCCCGTCTGTTCGGGGCATTTGGTGAGGTCTCCGACCGTGGCGAGGGATGGTACGCCGTTCCGTTGAAGGGGTCCCCCTTTCCACTGGTGGCGAAGATCGTGGTGGATGAGCACCGCCAAATCGTGCGCTGGATTTTCGGAGGCTTCTGGCGGGGAACCGGAGAGGTGCGATTCCTCGACCAACCCGACGGGGTGAGGGTCGAGGGCTTTGAGGACATCGCGGTGCGCGGCCTCGGGTTTTTGTCGCCGGTGGTGGAACGAACACTGCTCGAGCGGCGTTTCCGAGCCGTCTGGGAGGCGGGTTGGCGCCGCCTTCGAAAGATCGAACGCCAGAAGATGTAGGCAGTAGGTAGTGATCCGCCCGATTCGGAATTAGAAAACCACGACCCGCCTCGATGAGAGATCCTCCGCCCGCACGGAGCACGAGAGTGCGCGTTGATCGGGCGTGCCACCCTCGGGCGCATTGCGAGCGCGCTACCCGGTGCCTGGCACCGACATGAAGATGGCACCGCGAGAAGCGCGGTTGGGAGATGGGCGCGTAGAAATCAGTAAATCGAAGAGGACGCCCGTGCCCGATACCCAGCGGCAGCGACAGCGTTCAGGGACAGCGGCACAGAGCAGCGATCTGGGGCAGCGACCAGCGACCGCGTTTGCCGGTACTGGAACCCCTCGAGCAACCCGGAACCGGCAACTCGGAAACGTAGTC
>CAWAUY010000045.1:0-3412 GCA_963785275.1 Candidatus Sulfomarinibacteraceae bacterium | reverse complement strand
CGGGGCTTTTCATCGGCTACGGCGCCGGCATCTTCGACGACGGATTCGAGACCGGCGACACCGGAGGGTGGTCGACAACGGGACCCTGATCCCGGACGCGATTGGAACCTCGGTCGGGCTCGTCAACCTGAACTGCTGTTGGACACCAGATCCGCCTGGGTCAGTACGGGCTAACCCTGTGCGTGGTGAGGCCCGACGGCCGGATGACCACCTCCTGGATGCGCGCCGATCACCGACCACATTTCGCCGGTCTGGCCCGATTCATCGAGTACTCCCAGCACATCGAACTCAGCGACCGATTGTGGGATGGAGGAGACCATCGCTGACACGACTCGTTTCGGGTGGCAGAACCCGGACAACGGAGATCGAGTCCGGGATCGATCCCCTCTCATCGTCGGATCGGGGCTGTGTCGCTTGGGATGGAAACCTCGCTCTCACCCTTCGAAGGGATCGGCAAACAGGCGCCGGCCGCCGAGGGAGATGACGAACCCGTAGAGATACAGCCCACCTATCAGCGCGAGGATCAGCAGTGATCCCGGGGCGTACCATCGACCGAGATCCGAGGTGAACAGGAAAGCGTTCAGAATCGGCAGGAGACAGGAGGCGACCATCCCGGCCAGCAGACCGAATCGGAACAGCGTGTAGACCATGACGGTGAACATCGCAACCAATGTCACCGTCCACAGCAACACCATGTGAACGGAGGCCGGGGTCGTGGCCGTTCTTCCGAGCACGTTCATCAGGGTAATGACGCCGACATACGCCACCACTGCAATCCAGTCGCGCCGAAGGAAAATCCTCAAGAGCACCAGAATCGTCAGGACCAGCGCTGGCACGAAGATGGAGTTGTAGATGTCGCCCAAGGCTGAACCCAACCAATCAAGCGGCAGCAGGCTCAACCCCATCCGGAGATCTCCAACGAGCGGCGCAGGCCAGTGTCCAATCAGCTGGATCTCCAACACCCGTTCGATCCAGGGGAGAGCCCCGCCGACGAGGCCGGCCGTCACGCCACCCACCAAAATATCGCGCCCGATCATGGGGTCTCGGAACCGACCCCGCAGGAGACGCGTCCACGAGACGAGGGTGCCCGGCCAGATTTTCCGGACATAGGGTTCGAGGGCCACGTAGAAGAGCCAGAAGAGCATGGCATGAGCCAAGCCATGGCCGAGAACCCGACCAAACACCAGGTTCTGCACCAGATCACTCAGCCTCGTCTCCCCCATCCTGGTTCCCAACAGGAACCACGACACGACGACGAGGACGAAGATCACGCCCGAAATTCTCGCGGCGCCGGTGCGGTCGCCCCGGCCGAGCCTCAGATTCCGCCGCGCGAGTAGAACCGCACCGACCATGACCGAAACAACCATGAAAAGGACGACCGCGCCGAAGAGCTCCGACGGTTCCCCATCGCCGTCTCCCAGACGGCGAGGTGCGTTGTGCGGACCGTAGATCGTGAAAAAGGTCAACCGTCCGTCGATTGACCCCGCCTCGACCACCCCTGCTTCGTCTGCGCCGAACCACCGGAAGGGACCCTCCCATGCGCGAACCAGATCGGTGGGGACCGGCGGGATAGTGACTGGCTCGGCCACCACGAATTCGGCCAAGGCAAGACCCGCTCGGTCGAAGAGTCCGTCGGTATCGAGCTCCGCCGGACCCGTCCACTCGCCTCTGACCTCCGGCACGACCGCCTCGAGCGACACCAAACGACCCAGGGTGTCCAGCTGGAGCGAGACACCGCCGCGCATGTTCCGGGGCGGGTCGTTCCACATCACATGGCTCCGGTGAAAGCCGTTGGGCTCCAACGGTTTGGGGCTGAAACGGACCCAAAAAAGAACTCCTGGCGGCGAACCATTTTCGAGCTCTCGCCACATCTCTCGGGACGAGTCGGAGGACCCGAGATGTGCTATCAGCGTTTCGTTGGGCCGAAATCCGAAGTACCGATATCGCGGAAGCTCGTCATATCCGAGCTCCTCGAACACCGACTGGGCCTTGGTCAACAACTCCTGCGGCGGCAGATCGAAGGGCACCTGCTCGTGGAGGAAGGCCACGGGACGAAAGAGCACAGCAGCCGCCATCAGAATCAGAGCGAAAACAAACAGCGATATCGCCACGGCGGGGCGCAGGGCTCCCGGTTCCACCGCATCGGCCACCATCTCTGGGGACGGCGTCTCACCGGCGGCGAGGGCGGCGGCCAGCGGATCACCGCCCGGGAGAGCCGCGGCAACTTCCAGAGCCGACCCGGGGCGTTCCAACGGATCGGCATCGAGGCAGCGCAGGATGACCCGCTCCACCGATGGATCGAAGCTTTCGATCAGACTCGAGGGCGAGGCAGGGCCCAACTCCCGGCTGTTCGCCAGGTCAACGGCGTTGTCCGCCTGGAAAGCGCGCCGGCCGGTGAAGATCTCGTAGAGCACGAGCCCGAGGGCATAGAGGTCGCTGCGAACCGAGACCTCCCGCCCAGCCAGCTGCTCGGGCGCCATGTAGGCCGGGGTTCCGACCCTGACCTCGAGCCCATCGAAGGACTCCGCCAGCCCGGCCAACCCGAAGTCCGTGATGCGCACCCGACCCTGACCGTCGAGCATCACGTTGGCTGGCTTGAGGTCGCGGTGGAGGATGCCTTCGTCGTGAGCGGCCGCCAGCCCGGCGCAGAGTTGGCGCGAGATCTGCACCGCCTTGTCCTTGGGCAGCCGACCAATGCGTCGCAGCAACGACGCCAGATCCTCGCCGTCCACGTACTCCATGGACAGAAAATGCCGGCCGTCGGTCTCGCCCACGTCGTGCACCCGGCAGACGTTGGGGTGAGTGATCTGGCGGGCGGTCTTGACCTCGTTGAGAAAACGATGCAGACGCTCTGGGTCGCGCTCCACATCCTCGGGCAGGAACTTCAGCGCCACCTGCTGGCCGAGCTTGAGATCGTCGGCCCGGTAGACCTCTCCCATCCCGCCACGGCCGAGTAACCCGAGGATCCGATAGCGCTCATCGAGAACGGTGCCCGGAACAAAGCGACCGTGGTCCGAGGTGAAGTGCGATTGAAGGTTGCCGGTGGACCGACTTCCTCCCTCAGACGGAGAGTGATCGACGCCCGCTGTGGGAAGCTCGGATGCGGCCACCACCGCGGATCCACAGCTTCCACAGAAACGCTGGCCCGCGGGCAGCGTCGCGCCGCATTCTTCACATCGTGACATCTGGAAACTAGGATGCCACAGACTGTATCAATAATGAAACCCAGGCTCGAAACGTCTCACTGCGTTTCCTCCCCCGTAGAAACCCAACGATGGTCCGTGCCCCGGTTTGAGAAAACCCCACCAGCCCAATATTTCAGGGTGCTCAGACGACCGAAGGACCGATGCTCAGGGCGAGAGGAGGCGCCTACCTGCCGTCGGCTCCAGTTGTCGCTACCAGAGGTCTCGTG
>CAWAUY010000044.1:0-3211 GCA_963785275.1 Candidatus Sulfomarinibacteraceae bacterium | reverse complement strand
CCGAGAAGAGTGAGAACCACGAAGACGGTCTCGCGAACGGCACTCGCCGCGCTGATCGTCAGCAGCCAGCTCATTTCGGTGCCGGACCCGTCCGCTGGAGGGGGCCGCACACAACGAGGGTTCTATTGCTGTTGTCCCGGCGAGTGCCACTGCACGGGCGATTGTTGCAACCACGCCCCCACCGGCCGAGAAGCTGCTTCCGACGACAGTCTCTCGGTTCGCTCCGGCACGAATCCACCCGCGTGGCGTTCGACCACCACCTGCGGAATGTGGATCAGTGCCCTGCTGACACATACCGAGTCGCCAAAACCGATATTCGTCCAGTGCCGAGCTGACGTATGTCCACCGGCAAACGGACACGGCGTGTCTCAAGGAGCGCCCCGTGCATTGCCCGCGACGGCATCCCTGCAGTGGAGTTTCCCTCCTCGCGCTCCGCCCATCTCCTCCCCCGTGTGACGGCACTCTCATCAGCGATTTTTCGCGCCAATCACCAGGCCGAACAGTCACCGAGACAACGCACGTCAACATGAAACCCGAGAGATTCCCGGTGTGCCCCAAGTGCTCTGTGCCGATTGAGGGCACTCGAACCGAACCGCACGGCATCGGAGGACCGGAATGTGGATGAGTCGGCATCGGCCCCCAAGCCCATCCGGCCAGCCCGATGCCCGACGCAGGCAGACCGTTGGATCTCGTCAGGGTGGCAGGAACCGGTTGGAGCAAAGACATGAGATTTTCGAGTTTCTCGACCACGGCGATCGTGGCGGCGGGAATTGCTGTGGCTGCATTCTCGACTCAGACGGCGCACGGGGCAACGGGCACGTTGGTCGGCATCGTCACCGGTCCGGGTGGATCCGGTCTGTCGGGTGCAACGGTTACAGCGTTCGGTGAAAACGACGCGCCTCCAATCCACGTCGTCACCGGACAGGGAGGCGAGTTTCGTTTCGTGGACATCGCCGCCGGGCGCTACGACGTTGAGGGGCGGCTTTACGGCTTTTTTCCATCCACGGCCACCAACGTGGTCGTTGCGAACGATCAACCGACCCGGGTGACCCTCAGCCTTTCCGCGGCGACGTTCAGTGACACCGTCGACGTGAGATCCTCCACTCCACAAAATACGCTCGAGGCTGCGGAGATCCGGGAGAGCACCGCGCGCGACCTCGGTGAGGCCCTCTCCCTGAAGCCGGATGTCTGGAAGGTTCGCAAAGGCGGCATCGCGAACGACGTGGTGATCCGCGGCTACCAGCAGGACGATCTCACGGTCCTCATCGACGGCGCGCGAGTCGAAGGGGCGTGTCCGAACCGCATGGATCCCCCCACCTTCCACGTCGATCTGTCCGAGGTGGACCGGGCCGAAGTCCTGACGGCTACCGGCAGACTGGCGGCGCAGGGTAGCCTGGGCGGCCTCGTCAACGTGGTCACCAAGAAGCCCGGAACCGGGCTGCGCGCCGGCGCGACCCTGATGGCGGGCAGCTGGTCCGCCGTCAATCCGGCGGCAACGGTCAGCTACGGCAACGATAATTTCGCGGTACTGGGAGGGCTGTCCTTCAGGTCCAGCGACCCATACGTGGATGGCTCCGGCGTCAGCCTCGTCCAGATGGCGAACTACACCGCCGAGGCCGAAGGTGAGGACGCATATCGCATCGGCACCGGTTGGGCGCGCGTGTATTTCATGCCCGGGGAAAACCACGTCCTTCAGTTCTCCTACGCCCGTCAGAACGCGGAAGACATCCTCTATCCGGGATTGATGATGGACGCAGCATACGACGACACCGACCGGCTCATGTTCAGTTGGCTCTACACCCCCTCGGTCGACGGATTCCATTCGTTGCGAACCACGGTATACGGCACCTCGGTAAACCACTGGATGGTTGACACTCTTCGAACCACCTCCACCGGGGCCCCGCGCGGATGGAGCATGGGCACCATGGCCACGACCGAGATCTTTGGTGCAACCGTCGAGGCCCGGCTGGGCGAGTTCATTCTCGGTCTCGAGGGATACTCACGCGGATGGAACGCATGGACCGAGATGGCCGGAATGGACTATATGCGCCAATTTTCCATCCCGGACGTGACCATGGACGTCTACGGTGCCTCCGTCCAGTGGATTCACGGCTTTTCCGACAGGACCCACCTCGAGGTCGCCGGGAGGATCGACAACTACACCAGCACCGCGGACCCCGAAATCGCCAACACCAACCTGTACTACGCCTACCACGACGTCACCAACACCTCCCAGACCGGCACTCTGCCCTCCCTATCGGTGGGAATCTCCCAGATTCTGAGTTCCGAGGTGACGCTCAACGCCGGTCTCTCTCGCACCGTCCGGTTCCCCGATCCTCGCGAGCTCTTCTTCGGTCTCAAAAAGATGGGGGCGGACTGGGTGGGCAATCCAGTGCTCCAGTCTCCCAAATCCGCCAGCGCCTCCTTCGACGTCACCTGGAACACGGGCGGAACCATGCTTCGGGCCACGGCCTGGGCCGACCAGCTGGACGACTACATCATCCTCTACTCACAGGATCGGCTCAACATGGCGCCCGGCGTCATGAACAACCGAGCCATGAGCTACACCAACATCCAGGCCAAAATCATCGGCGGGTCGGCCGAGGCCTCCGCCGCAGTCAGCTCCCGTCTGTTCTTCTCCGGGAGCCTGTCCTATGTCCGCGGCACCCAGGACCCCAGGGCCGAGTTCGGAATCACATCCTCGGATCTCGTCGAAATGCCTCCCCTGAGCGCCCGGCTGGCCGCCCGGTGGCAGAACACGAAGTACTTTATCGAGGCCGAGGGCCTGGCCGCGGGCCGGCAGGACCGCATAGATCAAGATCTCAACGAGATCGATTCTCCGGGTTGGGCCATTCTCAACCTCAAGGCCGGCATTCGCTGGAGTGTCTGGCGCCTCCAATTGGTCGTTGGGAATGTCTTCGACACAACCTACCGGCTTCACTTCTCGTACGTCAGAAACCCCTACCGATCCGGGTTCCAGGTCTACGAACCCGGCCGCAACGCGGCACTGACCCTGGGCTGGAACATGTAGCCGTCGACATACGTCGCCACGGGCCTCGCGGCGACTTTCAGCCGACTTTGGAGGAGGTTTCTGGATACCAATTCCGGGTTTAAAGACGGCGCAACGGGAGGTTTGATGTCCACGAATCGACCGACCTCCGAAGGGCATTCCTCCGGCCCGTAAGGAACGCTGTCGATTCAGCTGTGGCGC
>CAWAUY010000043.1:0-28007 GCA_963785275.1 Candidatus Sulfomarinibacteraceae bacterium | reverse complement strand
CATGGGTGCCACTGATAACAACTTCACAACTCACGGTGACCATCTCACCCAGGTGGTAGGCGGTAATCAGTCGCACGCAAACAGAACGGATGAGTTGTTCCTACGGACGACGCCGGGATGGGGCTCCGCTTTCAGCTTCGCCCGCACAAGCAGGTTCGTTCTCTCCCTGGGGTCGAGAACGAAAACTGTGACTCAATAGAGTGCTAGGCAACCTTTTCGTTCACCATTGCACCATTGATAGGCCGCCTGGGACTCGCTCGCGGTGAGAGGCAGCCATTCGTGACCGGCGCCGCGGGTGGACCGGAGGAGAGGTAACACGCATCACAATCTCACATTCTCTTGTTCGCCCTGCGCGAATGTCACAATGTGATACGTAGTACCTATCTGGTGGCCATCGTACCTATCCTAGCCATTTAACACACCTCGCCACGCTGTTCGCAGGGTCTCTTTGGCATCGGTGACGATCGGTTCTCCATGCGCGATGAGGACTCGTTGGAAATCCCACGAGAGAATACGTGACATTGACCGGCTGGCGGCTGTCTTGTCTTTCCAGCCGAACTGGTACTCGGGCGCCGGCTTGGGACGGTTCCACATTCTGAAAACGACCTTCCAGAAGAACCTCAATACCCAGTTGGTGCCCGGCGTCGAATCGCCGATGTTCTCGATCAGGTCAACGAGGATCAAAGTCCTGCTCGCCCGGTGTAGGAACGCGACTTCCCAGATGAACCGTGAGCCCTCCACCAGGACTTGATCAAGCTCAGCATCCCATTCGGGTTGTGCGTTGCCATCGAGAATCCCATCGAAGGGGATGTGGGGACGCTTCCGCTCGATGCCGGGACAGAGAAACGTCTTCGCGTCCGGGAATGCCTTCTGACATGAGATGACGTGCAGGTGGTGGTAGGTGCCCGGCGCCACGATGAAGGCGGTGGGGCCGAGGTCGGCGATCTCTGCCTTCGTTTGTGAGTCGATCTCGCAGGGCGAGTGAATCAGCAGGCGGCCCGCCTTGAGACGTATCACGGTCATGAGGGCCGGGAAGGTGCAGCCGGAGTAACGAATCGGATACCTCTTCACCCAGACGTCCGGAGCGAACATTTCCAGAGCCGTGCTCATATGACCTCCCCCGTGACAGGAATGATGATAGATGATAGGTGCCAGGCCCAACGATTTTGAGTTCCTCGATGGGTTCCAGATGGGTGCCACGAGTCGCAATGTTGCACGGCAGGTGGCTCGGGAGAGGTGTTCGACAAGCGAGCGGGTTGGCTGGATGCGGTATTCGGTCACCGACTGGCACAAAAAAACCGGGCGCTGGGCGCCCGGTCCTTGATATTCGTTATGTGCCGACCGCGAGTTGGTCGCCGTCGGCGCGAGGAGGCTCTACCAGTCCTCTTTCTGCGCGTAGTGCAGGATGGCGTAGGCTGCCGCGTCGGCGTTTTGGTCGAGCACCTCGAGGCTGACGTTGTCAAAGGTGTCGCACGGCAGCTGCGAACACGGATCGAGCGGGTCGCCGGCAGTTCCGCCGTAGACCGCCGCCTGCGCCGGGGTCTTGATCTCGACGGAGCCGGTGTACAGGCCGCCGAAGGGAACGTCGGCGAAGAAGAAGTTCACCGCGTCCGTAAAGGCCCAACCGTCCAGGGTCGGCTCGATCGCGAGGCCGCGATCCCCGAAGAAGTTCTCGAAGAGCGTTTCGATGTCGTCGGAACCGGGTGCGCCGGGGACCCCGAACTCCGAGCCGTCGCCGTCGTTCACGAAGCGAACGTAGTTGGGAGAACCGATGGTGTCGAAGCCGAGGTAAAGGACGATGTCGTCGAGCTCGCCCTGGGTCAGGCTGTTGACGTAGGTTTCCGAGCCGATGAGGTTCAAGAATGCACCGCCCCACCATGCGAAGCGCACCTTGTTGTGAGGCTTCACCTTGTCCATCAGGAGGGCGACCTCCAGGATGGCGGCGCTGCCCGACCCGTTGTTGTTGATGCCGGGCCCGCCGGCAGGGGAGTCGAGGGCGGCGCCGACCATGACGACGCGACTCGGGTCGCCCCAGGTCGACTCGGCGATGACGTTGTAGTCGGTGACGGTGCCGCTGAAGGCGTCGACCACGAGGTTCATGACGAGGCCGGGCGTCCCGGCCCAGTCCACGCCGAGGTCGTAGGAGGTGGAGACCACGGGGATGTTGCCGCTGTAGGTGATCGAGAGGGTGCCGGAGAAGAGGCCGGTGCGGCTGGGGTCGTTGCCCTGGTTGAAGATGATGACCCCGACGGCGCCGGCGGCCTCGGCGTTCACCGCCTTGAGCTGGAAGCTGCAGGCGCCGCGCTGCAGAAGGGCGATGTTGCCGGCGGTGAACCCAACGAAGTCGGCGGCCTCGCAGCCGCTAGTGGATGCGTTTCCAAGCCCGAGATCGAGGTCGACGGCGGTCACCGGGGCCGTGACGTTGCCCGAAGCGCTGTACGTCATGACTTCGAAGTCAGCATTCTCGGCGTAGACGGTTGAAACGGGCGCGATTTGGTCCAGTGTCGACGGCCCCGTCAGATAGAAGACCGGGATGTCGAACGGCTGGAGGGTCACGTCGTAGCCGGCTGCGGTCATCGCGTCGGCGACATAGGCGGCCGACGCGGCGTAGCCGGTCGTCCCGGCGGCGCGGGTGCCGCCGTTGGCGTCGGCGATCGCCTGGAACGCCGCTTGGTGCTCGCGGACGCCGTCCACGGTGACGCACTCGAGGAGCTTCTTGAAGGTGTTGTTGTTGCGGTCGTCGCACGAGCGCGGGCCGGCGACGGCGGTCATCGTGCTTGCAGAGATCACCAGGGCGAGCGCGGCCAGGATCAGGACAGATCGACGGACTCGAGTCATCAGGACACCTGCTTTCGTTGTCGCAATGTTGAACGGCGCGGCTGGTGCCGCGGTGCGGGTTGTTCGTACCATCAGGCCAGCCTCTTACGAGAACCGCTCACGGCGCGCTCACGGTCGGAGGCGGGTTGGAGATTTGTGTGATCCTTTCTGATGAATACGCGATCAATTCGAATCTGTCAAGAGACTCAGTCTTATTTGTGTGTGGAACAAAGGTCAGGCTTTTGCGAAGAATCGATCCTTTCCTCGGGTGCGAATTCGCACGAGTGGTTCGGGAGCAGCGTTGCAGTCCGAGGCGCTGTACGGTTGGTCAGCTCCCCACCGATCCGCTTGCCGGAATTCCGATCGACAATCCGGTCGGCGTCATGACTGTCTACCAGGTGGGCATCGTCTCCCATCCCGGAAAGGGACCGGAACGAAGGGGTGCGACTTCGGGATCTCCGGGGTCCACCACGACGCTGAGATGGGTCCGCAGCACCGCCATGAGCTCGTCCAGGGGCATGTCGTGGAGCGTCGGTCTGGTGATATCCGGCACCGGCCAGAGCCGGATGGCGCCGTCGTCGTGGCCCGAGGCGATGAACCGGCCGTCGGGTGACACCGCGGCGGCCAACACGTCGGTGTCGGCGATCAGCCTGTGCGGTGTGCCGCCCGAGGTCGGCCCGGCGAAGACGACGTTGTCGGCCCAGGTCACCACCATCTCGCCGCTGGTGTCGAATCCCGCGATCCCGGCACCGTGACCTGCGAGCGGTGTCGACACGCCGCGCTCCAGATCGTGAAGCACGGCGCCGTCGTGGGTCCCGCTGTTGGAGAGGACCATCGTCTCTTTTGGGCCGAGCGCGAACCGGGAACCGACACCATCGAACAGCGAAGTGTACTCGTCGCTCGCCGGACCCAGGGCGTGGAGGGCCTCGTCACCGACGAGCAGCCTGCCGGAGGAATCGAAGATGAAGGTCCTGCCCAGGCACCCGAGGTCGAACTCGGTCGTCTCTCCGGTGGCGAGGTCCCACACGCGGGTCCCGCCCGTGCCGCACGCAGCCACACGCCGACCGTTCGGGCCGATGGCCACGACCCACGGCCGTTGATCGAAGCTGCCGAGAGGACGAGATGGCGAGCCGTCGGTGGGAATGACCCGAAGCCGCCGCTCGCCGCCGGTGGCCACCACGAATCGGCCATCTGGAGAGATGTCGAAGTCGGCCAGCGCCCACTGAATGGGATGACCCCAATCGTGGAGGATTCGTGGCTCGACGCCGGATGCGTGGTGCAACGGCCACTGCCGGACCGTCCCGTCGATCGAAATCGAGCCCAACCAGCTGCCGTCCGGTGAGAACTCGAGGCCTTCGATCCTCCCGGTGTGGCCGCGCAGGATGTAGGGGTATCGTTGGCGAGCCACCGGCCACAGGCACGACCCCCGGAAGGCGGCGGTGGCCAGCCAGCGACCGTTCGGATCGAACGCCGCCTTGATCATCCGGAAGGTGCCGGGCGATAGGAGCATCGGATCGGCGCCCGGGGGGTCGTCCACCGAGTGCAAGATCGCCGTGTCGTCGTCCCGCACCGAGACGACCATGGTGCCGGTGGGATCCACCACCAGGTCGTGGCAGGCCACCCGGTCGCCGCCACCCGGCCACCGGCGAATCAGCTCCGGCGGTCGTGTGAGGGCGGCCCACAACCGAATGGTCCCGTCCGCGTCGATCGTGGCGGCACGGTCTCCTCCGGGTTGCACGGCCACGTGCTCCACCGTGCCACAACTACCCACGAGGGTGGGCGCCTCGTGAGGCCGGGTGACCGAGGCCAGCCAGAGGGCGCCACCCTCGGCGTAGAGCAGCTGCGAGCCGTCGCTGCTGAGTGCGGCCGGTGGGTAGCGTTCGCCCGGCAATCGCCGGAGCACGTCGAGCACCCTCAGGTCGAAGGACCAGCCGGCCGGCTCGTTGGGTTCGGGGACGAGCCGCCACAGCCGGAGGACGTTCCAGAGCTCGCGCGGGTCGGGAAGATCGTCGCTGGTGCCGTCCTGCCTAAAGGGAAATCCCTCGATCTCCCCGAGCCGGTCGGCGGAGGGGACCGACCACACCGAGAGGTGGTCATCGCCCGCTCCGGTGGTCACCAGACGCTGCGGGTCGGGTGTGAAGAAGCCCCCCTGATCGCCGGTGATCGTGACCGGATCACCACCCAGTCTCGACCACAGCTCGACGGGCCCTTCGGGTCCCATGTGCCCCAACGCCAGCCACCGTCCATCGGGGCTGAAGTCCACCGATGCCTGGGAGTAGGATGGCTCGTCTTTGATGTACCGGGGCATCGGCCCGGTCCACAACGCCTCGAGGGCGAGCCGCCGACCGTCGGGGTTGTCCATGATGTCGAGGCTCTTCATGGCGTAGGCGAGACCCTTCGGCGGACAGCGGCCCATCTCCTGGCGGGCGATCCCGCACAGCCGGCGGACCTCGAGCTGCCGGGCCTGGGCCTCGCTGCGACGCCACAGAGTCGTGGTCACCGCGGCGACGGTGGCCGCGGTCACGAGGACAGCCGCCAGGACGAGGCGGCGGTGCCTCCTGGAGCGTGCCGCGTGCCGCGTCATGGCCGCGGCGAACGCCTGTTCGGTGGCGCTCAGCCCGCCCGGGTAGCTCTCCTGCCACACGACGAACTCGCGATAGGCCGTCCCTGACCACAGCAGATCGGCCGTGCGGTTGTGCTCGTCCCAGATTCGTGCCGCCTGGCGAAGCTGGTCCCGGAGCTGGGCGGCGTCGGCGTCTCGAGTCCGCCACCGGACCAGTCGTGGCCAGGCGTCCAGCAGCGACTCGTGGACGATCTCCACCCTGTGGAGCGTCGTCTCGCCATCCTCATCAGCGACCTCCTCCTTGAAGGAGGTGAGCAGTCGCGCGTCGACGAGCGAGGCCAATACCGACCGCGCCACCTCCCGGTCCGGCTCGGCGAACACCGACAGCAGCTCGTCGACCCGTCGCACCGTCCGGGTCCCCTGTGCCGTCACCAGATTTCGGAACAGCTCCCGAACCACCGGGAGTCGATCGCGACCGATGGCCTCGATCGTCGCCTCGGCGTGCTGCGCCAGTGCCCCGCCCACACCGCCGATGGTCTCGTACGCCGCGCGGGTGAGCATCCTCCGTTCCCGATCGCGGAGCTCCCACAGCCGGGACACGGCGAAGGCGAGCAACGGCAGCGCGCCACGCTCGTTCTCGATCTCGTCCACCATCTCGTCGACGAGGGTTGGGCTTTCGAATGCGAACAGTCTAGCCGCCGCGGGCTCGGTGAGAGCCTGGCAGAGCCCGGGTCTCGAGGGCGGACCGACCGGCGTCAGATCGGTGAAGACAGGCGCCAGAGCGGAGTAGCGGTGGCACTCGAGCAGGAAGTCGTCACGCATCGCCAGCACGATGTGCACCCCGGTCGCGTCGGTCAGCCGCCGCAGCAGATCGATGAACCGCTCACGGACGGTATTGGGGTTGAGCGTGAAGATCTCCTCGAACTGGTCCACCACCACCAGCGCCCCGTCCCATCGGCCTCGCCACCGCGCGGTCACCGCCAATGCCACGTCGGGGTCGTGGAAGGCGAGCAGCTGCCGCATCTCTTCAGCGTCGCCGGCCAAATCCGGCGCCAGGGCGCGGGCGAGCGCGAGAAACGGCTCTTCGCCGGGGTTGCAGACCACCGCCCGCCAGCCCGGGGGCGCGCGTGCCACGACCCCCGCCCGCAGCAACGAGCTCTTGCCGGCCCCGGACGGGCCCACCACCGCCAGCAGCCGTCTGCCGGCGATCCGGCGCCACAGGGCGGCGATCTCGGGTTCGCGACCGAAGAGGATGTCGGCGTCGGCCTCGGTGAACGGATCGAGGCCGGGGTACGGAGAGCCCCGATCGTCGACGTCGTGTTCCAGCGGAGGTTTGGTCGCGGGTCCCGAACCGTCGAACGATGTCACCTCGGCGATCAGCCGGTAGCCCCGTTTTGGAACGGTTTCGATGAATCGGGGGTCGCGGGCGTCGTCACCGAACGCCTCTCGGATCTCGGCGATGCGTTTGGTGAGCGTGTTGTCCGCCACGTACTCGGTCTGCCACACGCTGTCGATCAAGTGGTGCTTGTCGACCACCTCGCCGGCGCGGTCGGCGAGAACCACGAGAAGCTCCATCGCCTTGAACCCGAGCTGGACCGACTCGGTTCCGTCGGTCACCCGATTGAGGCTCGGTTCGACGAGCCATTCGTCGACTCGAAATCGAGCATCGAAACGAGCGGCAGTCTCGATTCCACGTGACATTTTGTCCAGAGTATACGATGGCCGGGAACGGGCGGTGACGATACCCGTCCGACTGGTGGCCCTCGGCGGCCGCGGAAACTGGACGACCCTGCCCACGGTTCGTTCCTCTCTCACCGTGATCGGAAAAATGCACCGGGGTCTTCCGACAGGAGATCGACGGTCGACCCCGGTGCTCGGAGAGGCGTTCGAGGCGGTGGCGGTCCGAGACTGCCGCGACCACCCCTCGGTACGGGCTAGCTCGGCGGGATCGTCGTCGGATCACTCGTGACGTTGTCCACTGCCGAGCCGTAACAGGTGAAACGCCGGCCGCTCTGAGTGGTCCACACGTCCACATAGCCATGAACCGGCGTGTAGTCCTGAAAGACCCTATTGAGTTGGTCGTTCCCCCAGGGCCTCAGGATCATCATGGTCTGCTCGAGCGAGGTGCCCTCGTGGTCGAAGAGCTCGAGGTTGACCACCATCGTCCCGTCGCCACCGTTCTGGCAGCCGACGTTGAACCGCAGACCCTCGTCCTCACCGGCGAAGAGGATCCTCCGCCGCTCGCCGGACTCGATGAAGTCGTTCTGAACCAGCGCCGGCATCGACTGACCGAAGGTCCCAGCCGACTTCCCCTCCGGGATGTTGTAGGTCCGGCTCATGGCGAGGAGATCGGGGCTGGTGGCCACCACCATCAGCGCACCGAGCGCGTCGGGCTCGAGACCGAAGACCTCGGAGAGCACGTTGGCGTAGCGCACACTCATCCCGGGATCGAGGGTGAAGGTCTCCGAGGTGACTGGCTCGGAGCAGTCCTCGCCCCGCGGCAGCCACCGCAGCTGGTACTCCACAGCGACACCGTCGGCGTTGTTCAGATCCAGATCGGTCTGGTAGAAGGAACCCTCGGCGCCCGAGGCCAGGGCCGCCGCCGGCACGAACAGCGCATGGGTCATCGTGCAGCAGTCCGAGGTGGCCAGACGATAGCTCGAGTCGGCGAGATCGAGGAACCACATCTCGAAGGTCTGGCTCGACTCGTCCCACCGAACCGTTTGGAAGTCGGTGGCGATGTCGCCGCCGAAGATCGGATTGTCAAAGGACCTCGTCCAGTTCAAGCCGTCGCGAGACTCGGCGTAGCCGATCGAGAACGAATTTCCGCTCGCGCCCGCGTACCACATGCGGTAGACCGAACCGTCGGGAACCACTGAGGGTGAATAGGCGAGCCATCCATCCCAACCGATGTCCGGGTCGATCACGGGATCGGGGTGCCGCGTCCAGCTGAGACCGTCGGTGGACTCGGCATAGCCGATCCGCCAATCGAGGCCGCCGCCAGCCCTGGACCCGGTGTACCACATCCGGTAGAGATCGCCGTCGAGGATCACGGTGCCGGGCCAAATGCCCTCGTCGTCGAAGGACCCCGCCGGACCTTGGTCGAGGATCGGATTGCCCGCATGCTCGGTCCAGGCCGAGCCGTCGGCCGAGGTCGCGTAGCCGACCCCGCACGAGCTCTCATCGCAACCCGTGAACCACATCCGGAAACCGGACTCGTCGTGCAACACGGCCGGAAATCCAACATCAACCGAGTTCCACTCGCCGTCATCCCCCGGTGTCAGCAGCGGGTTGGCGGGATCCATGGTCCACTCGACACCGTCGGCAGACGTGGCGTGTCCGATCTGGAAATCGCTGCCCAAAGGGCCTTCGGGGATCCCCCCCGTGTAGAACATGTGGTAGGTCCCGTCCACCACGATCACCGAGACAGCCTTGCGCAGGGCATCCCAGTCGTCCGGATTCGGGGCCGGCACGACCGGGTTGTCCGGGTGTTCGATCCATTCGGTCTGCGCCGAAGCGAGACCCGGGAACACGGTGGCCGCCACAACAAGCAACACAAACCAACTCGTCCTCATCATTCACTCCCTTCGTCGTTGTCTGACCCACAAGTTGGGCCGGATCGCGACGAAAGTCATGACAAAAACGTGCGGGAATTGTGCTGGGTTGAAAGGACGGGTTGGAAAGACTGCAATAGTTGCACAGGTCGACGTGGGCCATCTTGCCGCGCTGAACCCATCGGTTCACCGGCGGCGTGTGAGCGCCGTCCGCTGCATTCGATGGTCAGCTGGATCGACTTCGCCGGCTCGACTTCACCCGGACGCCAGGTCTTCTCCAGCCAGAGTTCGAGTGGATCGAATCTAGGGGGTCAGGTCATCAGTCCGGACCGCGATACGGCGTGAAGATGGGTTCCCTGTGTCACATGCCGCGCGAGCCATCGGTCCAGAGGTCATGATGTGATCCGCGGCTCGCACCTAAAAAATCGGTCCGGAGAGCACACGCTCTCCGGACCATTGCTGCTGGGATCAGCCCTCGGTGACGGGCTGCGGATTGTAGTAGAAGCGCTCGTCGTAAATCTTGCCATCGCGCCAACGCTGCACGGCCACCTGGGTAAAGGCCAGACGCTGGCCGTACTGCGTGTTGTGAAAATCCAACCACCACTGGGTCATCGACAGGTCGTCGCCGATTGTGACGCCCTTGAGCTCGGCGCCGTACCAGGTCGTGTTGTCGACGAATGCCTGCTCGCGCTCGAGGTTTGCTGCCAGGCCAACGGTTGGCTCGGCGTCATTCTCGGCCATCACCAAATCGTCGGCGTAGAACTCATGCATCGCCGGCATGATCTCGCCCTTCTGGATCATTGTGTTGAGTGCGTCGACTCGCTGCCGAATTTCATCGCGTGTCATTTTTAACCTCCCTGCGTCCGGCCGCGGCCGGTGTGTCCGTGTCCTGCCTTCCGAGCCGACGGAGCGCCTCGGACAGCCGAAGCTGGTCGTCGGGCTCGAGAACGGCGAACCAGTTGACGATTGCGGCGGCATGCCGCGGAAACAACTCTCCAATCAGTTTTTGGCCATTCGAAGTGAGGTGGACGATCACCACTCGGCGGTCCGCGTCGTCGCGTCGCCGTTCGACGAGACCGTCGCGTTCGAGGTTGTCGACCACCGTCGTCAAATTGCCGGCACTGCACAGCAGCTTGGACGCGAGGTCCGTCTGACGAAGGGGGCCGAGGTGCAAGAGTGCCTCCAAAACTCCGAACTGGCTCTCGGTCAGCCCGACCTCGCGCAGCGACGCGGATTCGAGCGCCGACAGTGTGTTGGCGGCACGCCGCAGCTTGATGTAGGCATCCAGAGTGCGTCGTTCGCCGTCCGATCCTCGATACTTCGTCCCCATCGAAATTCGCAACGCCCCTGGGCATCAAATTATTTCAATATCAAAATTTTTGATATAGAACTATTTGTATCCCCTGACCCGACCATCAATTGGCGAGCCCGTCGCTGAACAACGCTCTGTTTGGAAAGAGTGGCACCTCTTTCCTGTCGGCAAATTTTGGTCGGTGTTGTGTGCGAGTGCCCCGCGGATTCTCACCAACCGCGCACCATGGCGGCGCATGTGGAATTGTGAACGTGGCCCCCGAAGTTGATATATCTGAGCCGCCGGAGAGGATCATCATGAGTGCAGATCTCGAAACAGTCACCTTGAGCAATGGAGTGCGGATGCCCAGCGTATCGTTCGGATGTGCGTTCGGCGATTGGGTCGGAGCGACAGATTTTCAGGGCTTTCTGCCGGAGCACGCGTGGCGCGCGGTCACCCTCGCCATCGATGCGGGCTACCGCGCCTTTGACGGGGCCCACGCCTACGGCACCGAGGGAATCGTGGGTCGGCTGATCGGGGCGCGCTTGGCCTCCGGCGAACTCGAGCGCGGTGACCTCTTTATCACCAGCAAGCTGGCACATCCCGCGGCGCCGCCGCACATCAACATCTCTCATCTCCGAACCTGGGATGCCGACAAAGTGCCCAACATCGGACAACGGCTCCGAAACGATCTAATGCGCACGTTGGACGACTTGAGCTTTGGATATGTGGACCTGCTGCTGGTCCATTGGCCCGGGGTGTTCGAAAACCGGGACGCGGCCTTCGCCCGCGAATCCCGGGAGGAGATCTGGCGTACGTTTGTCGACTTCCTCGGCAAGGGAGCCGCGCGGGCCATCGGGGTCTCGAACTTCTCGGTGACACACCTCGCGCAACTGATCGAAGATGTTCCGGACGTCACGCCGATGGTCAATCAGGTAGAAGTTCACCCCTACTGTCGCGACGCGGCACTCGAAGACTTCTGCCGCGATCACGACATCGTGGTGAGCGCCTATGCACCGTTTGCCAGTGGTGCATTCGGTCTGCTCGCTGATCCTGTTTTGGTGGCAATCGCCGAGCGGCATGGCGTCGGACCCGGACAGGTGGTGTTGCGATGGCACCTTCAGCATGGCCGTATTGTGCTGCCGAAATCGTCAAACGCGGAGAGAATGCGGCAGAACCTCGAGCTCTTCCACTTCTCGCTTTCCGAATCGGAGCTCGATGCCATTGACGGTCTCGGCACAGGAGAGGCGCGACGCACCTGTCCCGACCCAGCGGCGGTTCTCTAGGGCCGTCGTCTCGTCTTGCTCGTCCGATCGTTGCGGCCCTGGCCGAATCTTCGCCGGAGATCGTTCTTGTAATGGTTGCGGGACAGGCCGGGGGTGGTCGTTGGTCGCACACGTCACGGATGCCGTTTCGTCGTCGGCATCGACGATCAGAGCTTTTCAGCCTCGACGATGCAGTAGAACGGTTCGATCTCCCGCTTCTCGCCGAACTGTACGAATTCCGTCATCTTCCACCCGCACTCGTTCAGAAACGATTCGACCGCAGCTTGAGGATCCGAGGACATGTCGATTCCGAACCGCCATGACTCTCCCATCCTCTCGAACAGGCGCCGGGTCCGCCGGACCACCCTCGACGTTTCGCCCGAAACGAAGGCTCTGGAATAGAAGTCCTGGGCGACCACGCATTCGGCGTCGCACAGGTCCGCCATCTCCCGGAGCGTCCTCCTGACCGCGTCCTCCTCCAGGTACAAAGAGACGCTCTGCCAGACGAACAGGGTCCTTCGCGTTCGGTCGAACCCTGCGTCCAGAAGCCTGTCGACCCAGGATTCCCTGGAGTAATCGACCGGAACATAGGTGATCCAGTCGTGCTCGATGTCCGCGTCTCGCAAGGTCTCCAGCTTGATGTTCATCGTGGCTTTTTGGTCGATCTCGAAGACCTTCACCTCCTTGCCCCGGGTGAAGTGCAGGGCGATCAGGTCGAAGCCGGAACCGGGAATGACGATCTGCTCCATCTCGTCGACGTAGGTCTCCAGGACCCGGTCGAACAGGAGCAACCGCCGCCCCGGGGTTGAGGACAGGGTTTCTTCACCCGGTTCGTCCAGCTCCCCGAGCCCGGCGCTGAACCCGAACAGCTTATGGGAAACGATGAGCGGCCCCAGGATTGCCCACAGGCCGAGGTGCGATTCACAGGGGAACTTCTTCGTGAAGGCCACGGAGAGGGGATCCGGCCGGGTGTCGAAGTGGTGCATGATCCATCGGTATTGAAGCGCCTGCACCGCGGTGAAGGAGACGTCCAGCCTCCGGCTGTTTCCCATCTCCTTCCGGACTCCGTCCAACAGACCGATGATGGCGAAGGGAAGGAAGATGGCCTGGATGGGGATGTAAAGAAGGATCTGGACCGCCCGAATCAGGTGGCGCAAGGCCGCGGGAAGCGGTTTTCTGGCGCTCTCGTCCGGCACGGGACCCTCCCTACACGAGCGGTTCGAAGCGTCTCGGCGCCCACCAGGCGAGCCGGCGTCCCGGCCGCGCCGGGAGCTGAGCGCTGTGAACCGGCAGCTTTGATCGGTGCCACGTATCACTTTATGACATTACTTGTTTGCAATCATCCTCAGGGTCACAATGTGATACGTGGCACCGTTCCTTCGCCACTTCCCCTCCCGTTTCCGTCGGCTCGTCGTGCGTCCGGTTGTCGTGCAAAGACAGCGGGATTTGACCACCGTCTCGGCTGGATGGGGATGGATGGGCGCCACCCCCACTGATCCCATGAAAAATGCGGCGAAGCTGTTTCGAGAGGCGGGTCGGTGGATTTTCTCGGGCAAAGGGGCTGTTGACCGAGATGTTGTGATGATGGACGACCAGTTGTGGGTGGAGGAGAACAGCGCCGAGTCGCTGCGCAGGCTGCTGCCGAGAATCGAGGCTCGCTTCCGGGATTCGACCGACCCGGTCGAGTGGGAGAGCTACACCAATCGCCTGCGGCGCCATTTTCCACAGCTGTTCGCCCGCCTCCATGCGCTGTACGGCACGAGGTACGATTTCTTCTACCACCTCGAGGGCGTACTGGCGTCCGCCACCGAGATGTGGCTCGCGCGACCGGCGGAGCTCAAGGCCTTGGACGCCCTGCGTGAGTCGGATCCCTACTGGTTCACCTCGAACCGCCTGGTCGGCGCGACGTGCTATGTCGATCGGTTCGCCGGGGATATCCAGGGGCTGCGCGAGCGAATCCCCTATCTGTCCGAGCTCGGCGTCACCTATCTCCACCTGATGCCACTTTTCAAGGCGCCAAAGGGGGACAACGACGGCGGATACGCCGTCAGCAGCTATCGCGAGGTCGATTCTGAGTTGGGAACAATGGAGCAGCTGGCGGAACTGGCGACCGAGCTGCGCCACCACGGCATCTCGCTGGTGCTCGACTTCGTCTTCAACCACACGTCGGACGAGCACGAGTGGGCACGACGCGCCGTCGCCGGTGACAAGGGGTACCAGGGCTATTACAGAATGTTCCCGGATCGCCAGATGCCGGACGCATTCGAGCGGACGATGCCCGAGGTGTTCACGGAGGACCACCCGGGAGCGTTCACCTACCAGCCCCGAATCAAGCGTTGGGTCTGGACAACCTTCCATACCTACCAGTGGGATTTGAACTACGAGAATCCCGAGGTCTTCAACCGCATGCTCGAAGAGATGCTCTTCCTGGCCAATCAGGGGATCGAGGTTCTGCGCCTCGACGCCGTGGCCTTCATCTGGAAGAAGCTGGGCACGAACTGCCAAAACCTGCCGGAGGCCCATTGGATCATCCAGGCGTTTAACAGCATCGTCAGCATCGCCGCGCCCGCGGTGGTTTTTAAATCCGAGGCGATCGTTCATCCGGATGAGGTGCAGAAATACATCGGCCTGAACGAGTGCCCGCTGTCCTACAACCCGCAACTCATGGCGCTGCTCTGGGAGGCCCTCGCCACGCGCGACGTCCGCGTGCTCCAGTCGGCAATGCGGCGGGGGTTTGCGCTCCCAGACGGATGCGCCTGGGTCAACTACGTCCGCTGTCACGACGACATCGGATGGGTGTTTTCGGACGACGACGTGCGTGCAGTCGGGTTCGACCCGGTCGAGCACCGTCGGTTCCTCAATCGATTCTTCACCGGGCGAGCACCCGAAAGCTTCGCCCGCGGCGCGCCGTTCCAGGAGGATCCGCGTACCGGCGAGTCCAGGGTCTCGGGCACCTGTGCGTCGCTCGCGGGAGTCGAGCAGGCGCTCGACGACGAGAACGAGGCGGAGTTGGATCTCGCAGTCCGCAGGGTGCTTTTGATTCACGGTGTCATGATCCTGATCGGAGGGATCCCACTGGTCTACCTCGGTGACGAGATCGCCACGTTGAATGACTACGACTACGATGACGACCCTGAGACAGTCGGCGATTCGCGATGGATGCACCGGTCCATCTTCGACTGGGGGCGCGCCGAGCTTCGCGGGGACTGGTCCACGGTTCCGGGGCGGGTGTACCGGGGGCTCCTGCGGATCATCCAGCTCCGGGGCCAGAACTCCGCGTTCGCCCGGTCGGAGACCGAGATCGCCGAAACCGGCAACCGGCACGTCTTCGGGTTCCTGAGGAGCGGCGACGAGTCCATCGTTTTCGTACTCGCCAACTTCAGCGAGCGACCGCAGAAGCTGGAAGCGAGACGGCTGCGGCAGATGGGGATGCGCAAGACGATGGTCGATCTCCACGCGGGACGTGTGATCACCGCCACTCAGGAGCTCGAGCTGGAGCCCTACCAGCTGATGGTGCTGACCCGAGTCGCTTGATAGGTGCCGCTCGTTGGATCTCTGCTAGCCCGCACTTCTCACCGAGTGTCTGCTGCGGGCGGCGAATCGCGGCCATCTGTCGTGCTTTTCGCGAATCGTGCCCCTCAACGTAGTGCGACTACGCCTGCGTCGCCCGATCCGCGAAAAACCCAACATCTGACCACCCTTCGCCGCCCTCGTGACGAAACCCGGTGAGAAGTGCGGGCTAGGTTTCAACACAACCCTCGGATTGCTCTCTCCACTTTCGGACATCCACGCCCTTGAGCAGGAGCCACAAGCATAGTGATATTTCGGCAACGAAGGCGACAATGTAGACCGGTGCAACAACCGAGACGTCGTCGGGGAAGAGAAACCGCGTGTAGCTCCCCACGATATATGAAACAGAGGCCGCGACCATCAGCGCACCCAATGCCTTTGGGAGGTACCGCGACTTGAAGATCAGGTACCCGATCAGGAGGCAGTGAACCCCGAAGAGCAGCAATCCCAGATCGTAGCCGTGCCCATGGAGGTCGAGGAACAGGTACGACAGAGATTCTAGCTGGTCAGGTTCAAATGCCGATGCGTAGACGGCGTCGTCCAAGAGCAGTACGGCGGCGTAGTAGTTGAGCAGGTTGAGTGCCAGCACAGCAGTCTGAGTCAGCCGAAAGCACATCGCGACGAGGGCAATGACCTTGTTGACCGGCCTGAGAAGGACAAAGAGAAGCACGGCCAGCGCGACGTCGCTCAGGAACATGATCGAATCGGCGAGAAATCCGACACGGAAAAGCCCCGGAGACGCCATGATGTTGTGTGCAGTTGCTGCCGCGTTCTCCGGCACGATCAGGCCGGATCGCACGAATGCTTCGCCGAATATCCCGGATGCGATGATGACCAGGTATAGCGTTCCCGCGACTCGTGAATAGATGAGCGGAGAATTTTGAATGGTCTTCATCATCGCGTGATCTCAGACCAGGAGATCCGTTGCTCGATGTTGGAGATCACAAAGAACCGAGTCATGGGTGCCATCCATCCGTCACTTCCGCCCCGCACTGCGAAAGGCGGTGGGAGTGAGTCCCGTCCAGCGCTTGAATGCGCGGTTGAACGCGCTCTGCTCGGAGAATCCGGTGAGAAATGCCACCTCGGTCAGGGAGTACCGGCTTTCGCGGAGGAGGTTTTCCGCAACGTGCCGGCGGGCCTCCTCGACCGTGGTCCTGAACGAAAAGCCCCTTTCGGAGAGTCGCCGGTGGAGCGTTCGCTCACTCATGGCCAGGCGCCGGGCAACATAGCTCATCCTCGGAACTCCCTCGCTCAACGAGCGCGAAATCTCGCGCTCGACGAGGGCTTCCACCGGGATCTCGGTCTCGAGAGATTCGATCTCCGCTTCGAGGTGAGAGATCAGAAAGCGGGAGATTCCGTCGTCTGCCAGGTGGTTGGGCCGGGAAATCACTTCGCTCGAAATGGACAGAGCGTCCCGGTCAGAATCGAAGAGCACGGGGCAACCGAAATAGCGTTCGTGGGCCGAGATCGATTTGGGAGCCGCGTGTTTCATGAACACGGTTCGCGGACGAAAGCGCGGCGATGACGTCTGGCGAATGAGCGAGGTGGCGCTGGCGAGCGTCGCCTCGTTCGAGAATCTCATTCCGAGCCGGCGCTCCCCGAACCGATGGACGATGAAATCGACCCCGTCGTCTCGATCGCAGATCTCGTAGGTCAGGTTGTCAGTCCAGAGTCGGCAGTAGCGCTCGACCCTTTCGAGCGAGCTTCGAATCGTCGGCGCCGACTTCCAGGCGAGACCGAGGGCACCGTAATCATCCGGCCGCATCAGCGGACCGACGCGGAGCGGCAGCTCGAACGCGTTCTCCATCTTTGCGGCAATACCTTCGAGGAGATCGTAGTAGGCGTCGTCCGCGATCATCTCGGTCACGTCCAGCGGTTCGTCCGGCTCCAATCCAATGGAACGCAGCAAGGCCGGTCCGTCCACCGACTCCCCGGCGGCCTGGATCATCCTGCGGGCGAAAATGGCCGTCACGAATCCCAACTGAGAATATCCCTCGGCGTCTGCAACACGAAGTCGAGAGATCGGAATTCCGTGTCTCGCTCTGTGGATGCCCCGCCTACGCCGTCCCCATCGCGATCACGAGCAAGGCGGCCGCGGCCAGCGACGCCGCGGTTCGTACGTGATTCCACAGGGTCCAGCGGGCCAGGTAAAGGTCCCATAGTGACTCGGCCTCGGCATCGTCCGGGCTCACGTCTGCCAACTTCTCGTTCAACGGCACGTTGGCAACCATCGTGATCCCGATACATCCGACGATATACAGGATGCCACCGGTCAGCGCCGGGGCGAGCGACACCCCGGTCTTGGAAAGCAGAGAGGCGGCGATCGTGGCCACGCAGAGTGCCCCGGTGCCGAAGAACGCCAGAAAGAACATCGGGTTGATGACGACGACGTTGATCGACTGCATGGCCGCGATGCCTTCGCGGGGCGCCAATCGCCCGAGGGCCCGCATTACAAAAGTCGAGAACGCGTAGAAGATCCCGGAGACGAGGGCGGCACCGATCGCGGCCGCGAACAGCAGTGGAGTCATGCGGCACCTCCAACGACTCCGAGCTGCTCGAAGAGCGAAAGCTGGTCGAGGATCTCCCACTCCTCGGCGATCTTGCCGTCGCGGAACCGGCTGCGCACCATGCCGTTGACCCGCACCCGCCGGCCGGTAGCCGGAATCCCGAGCAGATTGCCGCGGTGGGTCCCCGTGATGGTGAATGTCATGACCGTGGCATCGTCTGCCACCAGCAGATCGTCGATCTCCAACGCGAGGTCCGGGAACGCCGAGCGGTAGCCGTCGAACAGCGCCGCCAGGCCCTCCGGGCCGTGGAGCTCCTCGCCCGGGCTGCGGTAGACGTAGTCCGTATGGACGAGTTCGTCGAGTGTGGAGGTGTCGCCACGGTTGACGACCTCGTCGACAAACCGGCGCAGCACCCGTTCGTTGGAGCCGTTGGTGGGGCGATCGCCCGACCCCGCTCGTTCGCCGCTCGGTTCGCCGACCGACCACACGCCCGCCGCGGCCGCCGCGCGCGCGAACTCGGCAAAGTCGCGGGGCGGGCGGCCGAGGGCGCGCTGGACGCCGTCGGTGGTGGAGGCATTGCGGCCGTCCAGCACGGTCTCGAACAGATACCGCGTCAGCGAGACAACTTCCTCCGGAACCTGCTGCTCGAGCATCCCGCGAACGAATTCCTCGACGGGGATTTGTACGTAGCGCAGCTCGCGTCCGGCAGCCCTGGCGATCTCATCGACGGCCTGGGCGAAGGTCATCAGGCGCGGGCCTGTGACTTCGTAGATTTGCCCTTCGTGCCCACACTCGGTCAGGGCCGCGACGGCCACCTCCGCGATATCTTCGGCGTCGATGAAGGGTTCACGGATATCCCCGGCGGGTAGCGCGAGAACACCGTCGCGCAGTATGTCCACGAAGAACCCCTCGCTGAAGTTCTGGTTGAACCAGCTGGCGCGGACGATGGTCGAGGCAGGGTTGGTGTCCAGAACGATGCGCTCGCAGCGTTGAGCTTCTTCCTCACCTCGACCCGACAGTAACACCAATCGCTGGACGCCACGCTCGGCGGCCAGGCTCGCGAATTCCTGAATAGCGGGGGGCGCTTCGGGCACGGCCAAATCCGGGAAGTAGGTCACGTAGGCCGCCGATACGCCATCGAGCGCGGTCCCCCATGTCGTTGTGTCGTTCCAATCGAATTGGGTCTCGCCGGAGCGGGACGCGACACGGGTCGGCACGCCTCGGGCGGCGAGCTTCTCGGCGACCCGGCGGCCGGTCTTTCCGGTACCCCCGATAATCAGAATGGGCTGTTTGTTTTCCATCATCGTGTCCTCCGTCGTTCGGTAGATTTCGATCCGTGTGATCGGTAGGAACGAAGATAACCTCTGACAGAGAAAGAGACTTGATCGCGGTCGCCAATCTGTTGACCGACGCCGTCAGATGGGTGCCACATATGGTATGGGTGCCAGACTTTAGGAACTTGGGAAGTTGGTTGATCCTAAGTCGCCATTGGAACTTTCTAAGATCCTAAAGCCTGGCACTGGTTTCAAAACTACGGGAGCGGGGCAACTCATTCCAAATTCTCGGGCCCCAACCCCGGCCTCCCATCCTCCGTGCGACCACAGCGCAACAACGCGAAACTTGGCACCCATGATTCTCGATAAGCGAGTAAGGTGGGGCCCGGCTTCGCGCTGGTAATCGTTTTCAGCTCGCCATGAGGATGGGCGGAGGAAGGTCGGATACACGGCCTTCAGCACGAAACAGGTCTAGTGCTTTCTGAGCGTTCAGCCAGAACTCGGCCGAGGTTCTGAAGGTGGCGCCGAGCCGAAGAGCCATCTCGGCTGACACCGAGGTGCGGCCGTTGACGAGGCGGTTGATGACCTTCACATCGCACCCAATATGATTCGCAAGTTCCTTCTGGGTCATGTCCAGAGGCAGAAGGAACTCCTCGCGGAGGATTTCACCCGGCGTCGTCGGTTCGCGTGTTTTCTTCATGGTCCCCTCAATGATAATCACGAATGTCCACATCGGTCGGACCGGCATCAGTCCACCGAAAGACCACTCTCCATTGATCGTTGATCCGGATGCTGTGAAAACCGGAAAGATCTCCTTTCGGAGCCTCCAGCCGGTTTCCCGGAGGCGATTTCAGATCGGTCAATCGATGCGCGTAGTCAAGCATGTCGAGCTTCCTGGAGGCGATCTTGGCGACCTCAGCCCAACCGGCGCGTTTGGGGACAACACCGCCAAGAAAAAACCCTTCGACGGCTCTGCTGGCGAAATCCTTGATTGCCATCCAACATCAATATACCTCTTATAGGTATACCTTGTAAAGGTAATCCGGAGGTACGATGACTATTCAACTTGGTGTTCTAGCCAAGCCGTGAGAAAGCTTGATTCCGCCGCCGGCAGCGATTTGTGGTTCAAGGCTCATCCGAAGGAGGAGTCCATGAACCACTCGCTGGCGACGGTGCAACGCGGCGCCCGTAGGGCGCCAACAAGCCAGGACCACCGGATGAAATGTCCACGCCCCCCACCATTGAATTCCATGAGAATCAATTGTTGCGATACTATCAACTTCACCCTTAGCCCGATCCTAGCCCAGCCCAAATCTCCACTTCCTCACAATCCAGCAATGCCGAACGCTCCCGGATTTTTGTTCACGACGCCTTGTCGAAGTGGCGGGCAATCAGCATCTTGATCAGAGATTGACGCGGCACACCGAGGCGAGAGGCTTCGCGGTCGAGGGACTGGATCATCCATACCGGGAAGTCGACATTGACCCGGAGTAACCGTGCCAGGTATCACAACGTCACAACACCTGATTTGCCCGGGCGGAGATTTCGACCCGCTACCGATGTAAAGGAAGGTGCCCGGCTTCGCTCGGAGCTACGCCGTGGTAATTTTTTTCGAACTCAGATCGAACAAAAATTGGTGGGCCGCCTGGGACTCGAACCCAGGACCACCGGATTAAAAGTCCGATGCTCTACCAACTGAGCTAACGGCCCAACGGAAGGTCAATGTAACGCCCTCAGGCCCGAGGATCAAGCGGTCGGGTTGTTTTTCATCGCCGACGCGAAACAGCGGGCGATGGGGTGGTCGCCGCGCGTCATGGTCTCCTCGCGCCGTGGTCCTGTGGACACCAGGACGATGGGGACTCCGACGCACTTCTCCAGGTATAGCAGATATTGGCGTGCCGCCTCGGGCAGCGCGTCCTCCGACGTGGTGCCGACGGTGTCGGTGTTCCAGCCCGGAACGACCTCGTAACGGGGCCGGACGCGGGCCAGGACCTCGGGGTCGGCGGGGACGGTGTCGAGCACGGTGCCGTCTGGCAGCTCGTAGGCCACCGCCACCTCGAGGGTTTCGCACTCGTCGAGCACGTCGAGCTTGGTGATGGCCACGGCGTCGATGCCGGCGGCCTCCACGGCGTAGCGGGCGGCCACGGCGTCGAACCAGCCGCAGCGACGTGGCCTGCCGGTGGTGGTGCCGAACTCGGCGCCCTTCTCGCGCAGCTTTTCGCCCCGCTCGTCGTCGAGCTCGGTGGGGAAGGGGCCGCCTCCGACTCGGGTGACGTAGGCCTTCATGATGCCGATGACCGGGCCCAGCAGTGACGGGGCGATGCCGCACGATGCCGCGGCCATGGCCGGCATGCAGGACGACGACGTGACGTAGGGGTAGGTGCCCCACCAGCGGTCGAGCAGGATGCCCTGGGCGCCTTCGAAGAGGATCGGCTGTCCTGCAGCCGCGTGGCGGCGAATCTCGGGACCCACCTCGCGCACCATCGGTCCGAGTCGTTCGGCGGCCGCGGCGAGTTCGGTGAGGGCCGCGTCGAGATCCACCGGTTCGGCGCCAAAGAGGTCCACGAGCTCGTGGTTGTGCTCTTCCATGAGTGAGCGGGCCTCTGCCATGAAGCGGTCGGGCTGGGGCAGCAGATAGGCGCGCAGCCCGCGGCGTTGGGCCGCGTCCTGGTAGGCCGGGCCGATTCCGCGGCCTGTGGTGCCGATCTTGCCGCTGCCGCGGGCGCCCTCTCTGGCTCCGTCCAACGCCCGGTGGGTCGGCAGGATGAGGGTGGCCCTTGGTGACAGGAAGACACGGCCGTCCGTCTCCACGCCCTCGCCCTTCAAACGGTCGAGCTCGGTCACAAGAAAGGCCGGATCGATCACCATGCCGGATGCGAGGTAACAGATCACATCTTCGTGGATGATCCCGGACGGCACCAGGTGGAGGGCGAACCGGCGGTCGGCGAACCGAACCGTGTGTCCGGCGTTGTTGCCCCCGTTGTACCGCACGACCACTGGGTAGCCGGCGGAAAGAAGGTCCACCACCTTGCCTTTGCCTTCGTCACCCCACTGGCCACCTACGACCATCAGCGCACGTTGAGCGTCCAATACGACCTCCAACCGAAGATATTATCGCGACAGGCCGCGCTGTCCAAGCGTTTCCGGCTGTAGGCTGAGGTCTTTCACGACATCTGTAGGGAATTTGGAGACCCGCGAAGGGTGTAGAGTATGGTGACGATGGCAGAGCAATCCAAGGGTTCCGACAGCGGCTTCTTTCGTCGGCTGGTGGTGGCCACGAGGCAAGACGACCATCATCAACGCGGGCTGGGGAGCTGGCTGCGCCGGCGACTCATCGTCGGGTTTCTGGTGGCGCTGCCGCTGGTGGTGACCTTCTTCTTCGCCCGGTTCCTTTTCCAGGTTTTGGATCGGTGGTTTCGGCCGATCTCCAGACAGCTCTTCGAGCGAGAAATCCCTGGCATCGGCGTCCTGCTGGTGGTGGTGGCAATGTTGCTGCTGGGTGTGATCGCGACCAACGTGATCGGTGGTCGCCTGTTGGACCTTTTTGAACGGCTCCTTGCGCGTGTGCCGCTGATGAGCCCGATCTACCAGGGCGCTCGGCAGATCACCGAGGCGATCCAGATCCGCGAGACCACCGAATTCCGCAAGGTCGTGTTGCTGGAATTCCCGTGGCACGGAATGAAGGCTCTCGGCTTCGTGACGCGGGAGCTGGGTCCGAATACCGCAATGAACGAGGAGCCCAGTTTCATGGTCTTCGTGCCCACCACGCCCAACCCCACCAGCGGTTTTTTGGTCGCGGTGGCGAGAAGCGACGTTGCGGTCCTCGACATTACCGTGGAGGAAGGCGTCAAAATGTTGATCTCGGGTGGCCTGTTGATTCCCAACGCGCTGCTCGGCCAGCCGGCCAACATCAAGACGCTCCTTGAGGACGGGGCCGCGAAGATTCACCCGGTGGCTGCGAACCCTGACAAGCCGGAGGTCTGAGCCGGCGACCTCAGACCCAGGGCGGTCACGGGTCACGGGGTGAGAATCACCTTGCCGAAGTTCTTGCGGTCCTGGATGTACTGGTGCGCCTCGGCCGCGTGGTCGAAGCTGAAGGTCTGATCCACAACTGGCCGGAATGTGCCGTCGGCCACCAGATCGAGGATGTGCTCCATCATGTCGGCGGTCTCTTCGGCCCGGTGCCACAATCGGCCGAGGTTGAAGCCGAATACGCCTCGGCTTTTCATCATCAGTGAGAAGGGGTTGAATCGCGGGGTCTGCACCAGACCGCGCACGGCGGCGGGGAGGCTCCGCCGGGTCCCGGGAGCGAAGCTCGATGCTCCAAACAAAATGAGACGCCCGAGGTCGTCCAATACCCGGTAGCTCTTGGCGAAGGACTGGCCTCCGACCGCATCGAGGACCACGTCCACACCTCGCCCGTCGGTGAGCGACATGACCTCTGTTTCGAAGTCCTGGGATCGGTAGTCGATGCAGTGGCTGACGCCCATGGCGCGCAGTCTGTCGTGTTTGGAAGCCGAGGCGGTTCCGATCACCCGTCCTCCGACGTGACGGGTGATCTGCAGGGCTGCAAGCCCAACGCCGCCGGCGCAGGCGTGGACCAGCACGGTCTCACCGCGCTGGAGGTTCGCCAGCCGCACCAAAATCCACCAGGCGGTGAGCCAGTTGACCGGGATCGAAGCGGCGTCTGCGAAGGAGAGGCCGTCGGGAATCGAGCGGGCCTGGCCGGCGGGAACGCAGACCACGTCCGAGTAACCCTTGAACCTCGTGGCCGAGACCACCCGGTCACCGGTGCTGAACCCTTCCACTCCATCACCGGTCCCGTCCACGGTGCCGGCCACCTCGTAGCCGACGACACATGGCAGGGGGGGAGCGTCCTGATACAGGCCCATGCGGGAGAGGATGTCGGCGAAGTTGATGCCCGACGCCTCGACGCGGATCCGAACCTCACCGGTCTGGGGTTCGGGATCTGGCGCCTCCCGCAGCTCCAATACGTCGGGCCCACCGTTTTTTGGTATCCATATCTGACGCATTTGGCTCCTCCTCGCTCGATTCCGCGCGCGGCCGGCCCTGGCCCGAGGTTACCTTACCGGTCTCCCTTGCGGCGATCGGAAATTTCCCCCCAGCCCTCGTCGAGGACGCTGGTTGGATCCGTTGAATCGGCGGTCAGGACTTTGGGTTGAGCAAACGCCAGGTCATGGCGCGAACCTCATCGAAGAGGTTGAGCGCGGTCTTGGCGCAATATCCATCGACGGCTCCAGCCCGAACCAGGAGGCAAAGGTGGCTGTCGACCTCCTTGGCTGAGGCGTAGGCGATCCTCCAAAAGTGCTGCCGGTCTCTCCCTGACCGGCCGTGCCCTTCCGCAAGGTTGGCGGGAACCGAGCTTGCCGAACGGATCACCTGATCGGCGATGGATTTCAAAGGGGGAGGAATTCTCATCACGAGCTTGATTGTAATGCCCGCCGCTTCAAGGGCTCTCGAGTGGGCAACGGGGCTGGCGTTGGTGCGGGCGTCGGACATGGTCACCTCCGGGTCGTTCATGCCATTCCCCACGAGCCGGTGGGCCGCCGATGTCAAGGGTGCGGAGCACCGGGCGGTTGGCCCGGCTTGCCCTTGACATCGGCGGCCCACCGGCTACCTCTCGAAGGGAACGACCCGGAGGTGGCCACGCCGTCGTCACGACCCCTGCTCGCTGCTCCCTGTCGCAGCCGCTGCTCTCTGACCCTGCCTCTGCGGTCTGTTGCTGTCCCTGTCGCTGCGCCTGCTGACCGGAGAACCTCGTGGTTACGTCATCCGGGGTGAGCCAAAAAAAGGGCCGGATGGGAGGAGGATCCCATCCGGCGTGATCTGTTGTGAAAGAAGGGTTAGTGCGTCGTCGTTGCTGTCGCTCCGAAGAAGTCGGAGATATCGATCTTGGAGTCCCGCAGCTTCTCGGGCGGAACATTGATGTAGTTGTAGCGTCGGCCGTACTTCAGGAGGGTGCGCTCGAGCATTCGGCGACCCCGGTAGAGGCGGGACATCACGGTGCCCACCGGAACCTCGAGGATGTCGGCGATGTCCTTGTAGGAGAAACCCTCCAGATCGGCCAGAAGCACCACCATTTTGTAGTCGTGGGGCAGCTCGACCAGGGTCTGTCGGACCTCGTGGTCCATCTCGGTGGAGAGCACCCCGGCCAGCGGATCGGTGGTGGGGTCTTTGGCCTTGTCCATCAGCGTCTCTTCGAGGCCCTCCTGGACGTCGTCAAAGTCCACCTTGGGCGGCTGCAGCTTCTTTTTACGATAGGAGTTGATGAAGGTGTTCTTCATGATTTTGAAGAGCCACGCCTTAAAGTTGGTGCCCTCGGCGAACCGCTCGTAGTACTTGTAGGCCTTGAGGTAGGTCTCCTGGATGAGGTCTTCCGCGTCTTCCACAGAACGCGTCATCCGGAGGGCGCTTTTGAAGAGCTGATCTCGGTACGGCAAGGTGCCGGAGGTGAAATCCCATTTCCGCGGTTCTGCGATCTGAGCCATGCTGATCCTCCAAGGTTCGAGAATGATACATTCTTGAAACATTGGTGTCAAGCCTGGGTGTGTATTGCTGGTGTAAAGAAGAATGTTTCATCTTAGAAACACACGAGGATTTTTCGAAGATGTTGGTTTTTCTCAATTTTCTGCCCTGTCTCCGATGTCGAATTGGGCGACATCACAAGACAGGGCAGAAAATTGAGCTACAGAAACGGCAAGGCCGGGGCCCGTCGGGCCCCGGCCGGGAATTGTTCTATTTGATTCGATCTAGGCGAGAATCAAGAACGCGATGATCAGCGCGTAGATCACGAGGGACTCGATCAGCGCCAGACCGATGATCATGGTGATACGGATCGGTCCCACCGCTCCCGGGTTGCGGCCGATGGCTTCGCACGCCGCCGACAGGCCCTTGCCCTGACCCAGGGAGCCGAACGCCGCGGCGATGCCGATGGCGAACGCCGCCGCTGCGAACTGCCAGGGGTGCTTGCCTGCAACGTCCCCGCTGTGCTCCTGCGCCATCGCAGGCGCGGCCAGCGCGAGTGTCACCAAGATTACAGCCAGGATTGCAAATCGTCGATTCATACGGTCCTCCTCCGTTTTATTCGGTCGTTTGTCTAGTGTTCTTCTGCACCAACGGCCCCGTTGAGGTACGCCATGGTGAGCATGATGAAAATAAACGCCTGCAGCAGGGCACCAAAGATGCCGAGCCCCATCATCGGCCAGGGCAGAATCAGTGGGAACAGGAAAAAGAAGATTCCGGTCGCGGTGTGCTCGCCGAAGATGTTGCCGAACAGACGGAGAGCCAGTGAAAGGATCCGCGCCAGGTGCGAGATGATCTCGATCGGCACCATGAGCGGTGCCAGCAGAGGCAGCGGACCTGCGAAGTGTTTCAGATATTTAAACAGGCCGTTGTCCTTGATGCCTACCAGGTTGTAGAACAGGAACGCGGTGATAGACAACGCGAAGGTGGTGTTGGGGTTGGCGGTGGGGGGCTGGACGAAGAAGAACAGCCCAAAGATGTTGCACACGAAGATGAAGACCGCCAGACCGCCGATGAAGGGCAGGAAGCGCTTGCCGAAGCCGTGCCCGACCACGTCGTCGATCAGGCCCTCGAGACCGGACACCAGCAACTCCATCATCTGTTGGCCTTTGCCGGGGTTTTCCACCGACAGACGCCTGCTGATGGGAATCAGGATGGCGGCGATGACGACCACCGCGAGGCCGGCCATGATGACGTGGTCCGGCAGCCAGTATCCGGCATCGTGGATTCCCATCAGCTCCTGCCAGCGAGCGCTCGAGTCGCCGAGTACGCTCATCAGCAGGGCGTTGATGGGCTTGTAGAGGAATGAAACAGGATGGTGCACGTCAGTCTCCTCCAACCCTTCCCCAGCGAATGCCCTCGATGATGAGGGCCACGACCAGGGCCGAAAATCCAAGTGTCACTGCCACGAAGTCGACGGTCGGTACCAGCAACAGCGCCGCGAACAACCCGCCGAGAAGGGCGAAACGTGCGGCGATGGTCAGCACGGACCGGCCGTCAAACTGCGGTTGACCGGGTTGCAGCACCCGCGACAGAACCGCCTCGAGCCAGCGAAAATTGATGATAGCCACCCCACCCGCCACGGTCAAGCTCAATGCTCCGGGGAGGGATTTTCTCAAGATCAGTTCGCCAATCGCGCCTATCGCCAGGAGCACCAACGTGGTTCGCACCACGCGCCTTCCAAACCACCGGTCCCGTTCCGCCGAGACCGACTCCAGCTCGGAGGAGCGGCGATCCTCAGTCATCGTCGCGATTGTCATCCTCGTCCTCGTCGTCTTCCGGCGGGTAGACCTGAATGGGCCCGAGTTCCGGACGGAGTTGGTCCTCTTCGGATCGGCTGGCCTGGGCGGTGATCCGGAAGAGGTTCACAAAGCCGGCGATGATGCCGAAAAGGCTGAACACGATCGTCAGCCACGGCGCGGTGCCCAGGCTTCCGTCCAACCAGCGGCCGAAGAAGAAGCCGAGCGCGATGGCCACCGGGAACTGAATCCCCACAATCGAGACGTTCAGCCAGGTGCTCGCCGATCGGAAACCGCGGCCCTTGTTCGACCCTTTTTGAGGGTCGCCGGGCAAAGAGCTGTCAGAGCCGTGGTATGCCATGAGCGTCTACCCCATTCCCAGGGCCTGTAGTCCGCCCTTGGCCCAGGTGACAACCGGGCCCGGGAAGATCCCAACCAGCAGGGTGATCACCGCACACACGGCGATCATCGCCTCGGTCCACCGGTCGTGGATCAGGGTGGCGGGCTCCGCCTCGCTGCCGTCTTTCATGAACATCTGGACCACGATGCGGAAGTAATAGTAGAGGGACACCGCCGACATGATGACCGCGATCACCGTGAGCCAGACGTAGCCGCCTTCCATGGCGGCGGCGAAAATGTACAGCTTGCCCATGAAACCGGCTGTGGGCGGGATGCCGGCCAGGGCCAGCATGAACCACAACATGAGAGCCGCCGCACCCGGGTGCCTGGCTGCCAGGCCCGCGTAGTCGTCGATGGTTTCACCGGCGTAGCCCTTGGACTCGAGCAAAATCACGACGCCGAAGGCGCCCAGGTTCATGAATCCGTAGACCAGCATGTACATCAGCACGGACCACAGGCCGGTCGCACTGGCGGCCACCAAACCC
>CAWAUY010000042.1:0-6915 GCA_963785275.1 Candidatus Sulfomarinibacteraceae bacterium | reverse complement strand
GGGGCGGACCCCAACCAGCCACGCTATGGGGCTATGACCGCCAGCTCCGCTGGCTGGCTATGGGGCTATGAGATCCCCCCGCCCGTCCGGATGCCAACGGCCCGCGCGTTCGCTTCGATACGCTGATTTCAGCGCGCCCCTCTCCCCATGGCGCTACCCGAGGTTGCCACCCTTGACATTGTTCGGACCCCTGTCTCAGATCCATCAGCGATGAGGATCCGAACAATGTCAAAAGTGGCACGCCAGCTCATCGCGTTCACGCCTCTCCGGGCGGGCGTGCCGTCCTCGAACGCACTGCGAACGCGCTTACCCGGTGCCTGGCACCGACATGTTCGCCACGCAGAAATTTTGAATTTTGAAATCTGAATTTTGAATTCTCAATGACCCGCAACAACCCGGTCTGGCCGGGGCGGGCGGGAGAACCTTCAACCTTCAACCTTTGACTTTCGACTGGTCGGGCGGGTGGGTGCTACCAGCTCGGCACGGTCTCCCAACCGGGGAAGGGGTCGTGGGTGAGGGTCCAGCCGGTGGGGTCGGCCTCATCGCGGACGACGCGGAGGTTGGTGAGGGTCTTGAGCTTCGCGAGCAGCTCGTCGTGCGGCAGGGTGTGGAGCGGCGGCTTGGAGAGATCGGGCATGGGCCAAATGCGTACGGTGCCGTCCTGGCCGCCCGTGGCGATCCAACGTCCCAGGGGGTCGATATCCACCGTCCGGACGCCGCCCTCATGGCCGAGCAGGAGGTGCGGCTCCTCACCGGTCACTGGCCCGATCCTGACCACACCCACCGCATCTCCGGTTGCCACCATGGCGCCGGCCGCGTCCAAGGCGATCGAGGTCAGCTGGTCGCCGTGACTCGCGTGGTGGGTCGTTGTACCGGAGTCCATGTCGAAGAGAACCAACTGCCCGGGGGCGACCCATGAGTTTCCCTGACGTTCGACAACGGAGATCCGCCGGCCATCCTCGCTGGCTGCCAGCGCAGAGTACTGACCCTCGAAGAGGATCTCGGTCGTACCATGTCGTGGTTCAGCGACGTACAGACCGGATTGACGGACATACAAGACGCGACCGTCGCTCAGGAAATATGGAGAGACCATCAATCCACGAATGTCAGTCTCGATCGAGGCGATGCGTTCCAGCGTGTCCGTTTCGTGAACCCGGATCTCGAGGCGATCGTCTGTCGTCCACCCCGTCACGCCTGCCAGGCGGCCGTCAGGGCTGAAGGCCAGCCCGTATGCATGTGGTAGGTCGCTGAGCTTTTTCACAGGGTCACCGTCGATGGGGATCAACACGGCGCCCCGGTGCTCGCCGCCCACCAAGATCTTTGAACCGTCCGGTGACACGGCCAGGGCCTGGACGGGAGCGGAGCGACCAACAACAATGCGCCCGGCGGCGGGCACCATTCCGTCCAAAGGAGTCAGTCGCACGACGCCGTCGACGCACCCTGATGCAAGCCATCCACCGAGGGGGCCGAACTTCACATCCCAAACGGCGTGTTCGTGGCTGCGGATGACCGATGGGTATGGCCGGCTGAGTGGCCAGATCATGAGGCCCTCCGTATTATCCGCCGTGGCCAGCCACCGGCCCCCTGGGTGAAATGAGTGCCACCAATCCACAATGACATTCCCCCTCCTCAGGGCCAGCGGTTCGGCGTCGGCCGGTGCAGACAACTGCCACAACCGAGTCCTCTGATCCATCGCATTCTTGGCGAAACGGCGGCCGGAGGGGTCCCATCCCCAGAGCTTAAAAAAACCATCAGGCAATGTCGGACCACCCTGGAATGACCGCAGCAACCGCGGTTCTCCATCGGTGAACGAGTACAGCCAGAATGCATCTGTGCCATCGCTCTCGGTTCGCACCGCGAGGAGCGGTTCATGACTGAAGAAGCCGACGGCCGCGATTCCCTCCGGACCTTCTACGGTTAACGGTGGAGATGAACCCGTCGGATCCCAGATCTTTACAGTTCCGTCTCTGGTAGACGTCGCAACGAACCGGCTATCGGGATCGACGGCCACCCGGTGACGGACGCCTTCGTGTCGGCCCAACACATGTGGAGGGGACAGCTCGTGTTCGTCGATCCGGCAGACAGTAACCGTTTGGTCCTCCACGAACGCAAACCACCGCCCGGTTCGCAAATCGATGGCTGTCCGCTGCGACCTCCCGGAAGATCTCAGGTCGAGGTCGACCTTTCCGAGCCGCTCGTGCGCGCCGTCAAACCCGAACGCATGAATGTAGGCTCGATTGTCTTCCCAAACGAGTGCGAGACATCGGTCACGGTTCCAGCCGACAACCCTCGCCGAGACCCAAGCAGGCGGAGCAATCCGAACGTCGCAAAGCTTGCGCCCATCGGGGACCGACCACAGAACGACCCGCTGATCAGAGCCCGGGTTCATCTCCGGCTTGGCGAAGACGACGGTCCCCTCGGGATTCATGTTCGTATCGACCATAGGATGGCCAAAGACCTCGTCGAAATCAGTCCTCTGGCCATCTCTGGTGAGAATCGCCAATTGTGGCCGATCTTCTCTTTGCATCGACTGCAGGAGCCATTCGCCGTCGGGTGTGAACTCGCAGGCGTGGCTTGTGTCCCGGTTGACGATGAAGGCGGTCGGGCCCACCCAGAGCGCTCGTAGAGCGAGCATCCTCGCCTCGGCGGTGTCGGCGAGCTCGAGGCTCGCGATGGCGTGCGCGAGGGCGGCGGTCGGGTAGTCCTCGAGCCGGAGCTGGCCGAGAGCGAGCAGTTTGGCCGCTTCGGCGCGGCGGGTCTCCTGGACACTGCGGCGCCACAGCGTTCCGACCACCGCGAGGACTGCCAGAAGGAGAGCAATGGTCGCCGCCACCGCGGCTCGCTTCCTCCGTCGCCGGCGGGTGGCCAGCGACGTCGTGGAGTCCGCGAACTCCTCCTCAAGAGGGGTGAGGCCGCCCGGGTAGTTTTCGCGCCAGAGGTCGAACTCTCGGAATGCCTTGCCGGTCCACAGGTAGTCATTGACTCGTTCGTGGTCATCCCACATCCGCGCAGTTTGCCGGAGCTCGTCTCGCAGCCGGGCGCCGTCGGCATCCTGGGTCTGCCAGCGCACCAGCCGCGGCCAATTGGAGAGCAGCGACTCGTGGATGATCTCCACCCGGCGCGTGGGCTGATCGTCCTCACCCTGGGAGCGATAGCCGGTCAGCAGCCGGGCGTCGACGAGCGCGTGCAGCACTTCCTCCGCGGACTCCCGGTTGGTCTCCCCAAACACGGAAAGTAACTCGTCCACCTCGCGGACCGCGCGGGTTCCTTCGGCGGTCACCAGGTTGCGAAACAGCTCGCGCACGGTGGGCAGCCGTTCGAACCCGATCCGCTCCAACGTCGCCTCGGCGTGTTGTGCCAGAGCACCCGGCACGCCGCCGATGCCTTCGTACGCCTGCTGGTGAGCAGCCGCTCCTCGCGGTCCCGCTCCTCCCACAGCCGGTGGACCGCGAAGGCCATCAGGGGCAACGCACCCCGCTCTCCCTCCACCTCGGCGATCATTCGGTCCACCAGCAGCTCGCTTTCGAACCGGTAGAACTGCCGCGCCGCCGGCTCCTTCAGCGCCCGCCGAAGCCCCTCGGGCTGAGGTGGAGGCAACGGCGTCAGCGACTCGAATATTGGAGCGATCTGCTCGTATTGCTGGCAACGGTAGAGATAGTCGTCCCGTATGGCGAATACCAGGTGGACGTCGGCCGCGTCCACCAACCGGCGCAGCAGCTCGATGAAGCTCGCCTGCACCTCGGGTGGGTTGAGCGTGAACAGTTCCTCGAACTGGTCGACGACCAGAACCGCTTCCTTGAATTGCCCCCGCCACCTGGAAACCACGGCCAGGGCGGTGTCTGAATCGTTGAACCCGAGCAGCCGCGCCATGGCCGCCGGGTCTTCCGAGTGATCGGGCGCGAGCGCGCGAGCCAACGACAGTGCCGGAGCCTCGCCGGGGGTAAAAACAACCACCCGCCACCCGGAGGGGGCCCGTGGCACGACCCCGGCCCTCAGAAGGGAACTCTTGCCCACCCCCGACGGCCCGATGAGCGCCAGTAGCCTGCGTGAGGTGATCTTGCGCCAGAGCGCCGCCGCCTCGGCCTCGCGGCCGAAAAACGATCGGCGTCGGCTTCGGTGAAGGCCGCGAGACCTGGGTATGGGTTGACCCCTTCCTCCGGGGAAGGTGGAGTCTCCGGGACCGGCGACGCGGCTCCGTCCGCCGTGGTCACCGGACGGACCTCCGCGATCAACCGGTAACCGCGCTTACGGATAGTCTCGATATAGCGGGGGTCTTGCGCGTCATCGCCGAGCATGCTGCGCAACTCGGCAATTCGGTTTGTGAGGGTGTTGTCGGACACGAACTCGGTCTGCCACACCGCATCGAGGAGGTCATGCTTCGAGACCACATCACCGGCATGGGCCACGAGACACAGCAGCACGTCCATGGCCTTGAGCTCGAGCTGGATCGTGGACCCGCCGCGGCTGACGCGGTTGAGGCTCGGCTCCACCAGCCACTCCCCGACGAGGAACGGCTTCCCCTCCTGAATAATCGTCGCAAGTTGGGTGGACACTCTGCGCGACATTGTAGGACGTCGACGAGCCCCCCACAACTGGGTTCACTGGGAGTCGCGTCCGCCTGCCCATGACGTGCCCGGAATGGGATCACCCTGGCCATGGCGCCACCCTCCGCTCGATCGACATGACAAGGGACGAAAAACAAAGACCCCCACCCACCCGGAGCGCCCCGCACGAGGCGAGTGAGCGGGGGCTCGGGACTCGGACGCTCTCGGAGATTCCGATTCCCGAGCCCCGATGCCCGAATCCCGACTACAGAGGCGGAATCGTCGTCGGGTCGCTCGTCGTGTTGTCGAGCACCGAGCCGTAGCAGTAGAAGCCCCCGCTCTGAATCGGGGTCCACACCTCCACATACCCGGTGACCGGGGCGAAGTCCCCGAAGATCCGATTGACCTGGTCATTGCCAAAGGCCGGCAGAACCATCATCTCGGTCGCGAGTGGGGTGCCCCCCATGTCGAACAGCTCGAGTCTGATACCCGTGATCGAGCCGGTGCCGTTCTGGCAGCCCACGTTGGTGCGCAGATCGGCGTTCTCGCTCGCGAACAGGATCCGCCGCCGCTCGCCGGACTGGATGAAGTCCGTCGGGCGCGACCGCCGGCATGGCCTGGCCGTAGGTGCCGGCCGGCTCGCCGCTCGGCGTGTTGTAGGTCCGGCTCATGGCGAGCAGGTCCGCGCTCGTCGACACCAAGGCGAGCGCGCCGAGCGAGTTCGGCTCGAGGTCGAAGACCTCGGACAGCACGTTGGCGTAGCGGACGCTCATGCCGGCGCCGAGGCTGAAGTTCTCAGACGTCATGGGCTCGCTGTTGTCCTCTCCGCGGGGGAGCCACATGAGTTGGTACTCCACCGGCTGGCCGCCGGCGTTGCTGAGGTCCATGTCGGTCTGGTAGAAGGCCCCCTCGGCGCCCGAAGCCACTGCCGCCGCCGGGATGAACTGGGCGTGGTCCAGCGCGGCGCACACCGGGGCAGCAATCCGAGGTGGCGTAGGAGATCAATTGGATCGATCGATCCGATTCGTCTTCGTGCGAGTACCACATGTGCCATGTGGATCCGTCAAACACCACAGTCGTCCGAAAGGCCCAGTTGTCAGCCGTCTGGATGACCGGGTTGTCACGGTGCTTGGTCCACGTGATGCCGTCGCTCGAGAAGGCGTACCCGATAAATAACCCCCCGCTCGGAGGTGTCTGGTCAATGCCACCTACGTACCACATGTGGTAGAGTGGATCCGTCGAACACAACCCAGGGATTGGCGACCAGCGGGTCCCAAGCACCAGGGAAGGCTCCCGGCGACAGGACCGGATCGGAGCGCTGAGCCCAATTGATCCCGTCCTGTGATTCTGCATAACCGATCTGAACGGTGGACGTGCCTCCAAAGAACCACATCTTGAAGATGTCCCCGTCGATGATGACCGTTCCCGGGCGTACGATCCGGTCATTCCAGGATCCTGCAGGTCCAACGTCCATCACGGGATTGCCGGCGTACTTGGTCCAGACGGTGCCGTCAGGCGACGTCGCGTACCCGACGCGTTCGTAGCTGCCATCCCCGCCCGAGTACCACATGCGGAACTGCTCGCCGTCATGGGTCACCGCGGCCCCGTACACGAACTGATCGTCCCACTCGCCGGGCTCGCCGCGAGTCAGCACCGGGTTGGCCGGGTCCATGGTCCATTCACGCCGTCGGAGAGGTTGCGTGGCCGATGTCTGTCAGCAAGACCGTCGTCGTCCCCTCGAGCCACATGTGGTAGATCGACCCGTCGAAGACAACCGTGCCAGCCGAATGACCACCTGCACCCCACGCTCCCGGATCTCCCGGCCCGACAATCGGGTTGTCCGGGTGCTGGACCCATTCGGTTTGACCCATCGCCACCCCGGTGCCCCACAGCACCACCATCAGCATCACCGCGATTCGTTTGACTCTCATGACCTCCTCCTTTCGGCATTGTGTCTGCTGGTAATGTGGCCCCTTCGAGATGAGAAAGCATGAGGGAAACACCCGGTTTTCACCCGGATCGATGAACACCGGTTATCGCCCAAAAAGCCAGAAGTCTGAATTCGAAATTTTATTTTGAGTTTTGAATTCCCCCCACCCACCCGCCGTCGCTATGGGGCTATGGGGCTATGGGGCTATGAGATCCCCCCGCCCGCCCGGATGCCAACGGCCCGCGCGTTCGCTTCGATACGCTGATTTCAGCGCGCCCCTCTCCCCATGGCGCCACCCGAGGTTGCCACCCTTGACATTGTTCGGACCCCTGTCTCAGATCCATCAGCGATGAGGATCCGAACAATGTCAAAAGTGGCACGCCCGCTCATCGCGCCCACGCCTCTCCGGGCGGGTGGGAATTCAAGACTCAGAATTTCGTG
>CAWAUY010000041.1:0-37817 GCA_963785275.1 Candidatus Sulfomarinibacteraceae bacterium | reverse complement strand
GGGTCCAACCGCCAGCTCTCGCCTCGTCGGAAGTCGTCATCGAGCGGCTCCGCGACCAGGAAGTAGCTTCCACCCGTTGTTCGGAGTCCTGACGATACCGGCGGCGAGCCAATCGGCCCGGTGTAGTCGTCTTCCCACCATACGTGCTCGGTTCAAGAAATGAGCTCAAGACCTCGCCCTCGTGGATCCTCGTCGCACGTGGCCCACTGCGAGAACAAATAGGGGCTCCTCGACATGGTGGACGAAGGCCTGGCCGGTGCAGATCACGGCATCCTCCGCCGGGCGCAGAGCCTTCGTGACCTCGCCATCGTGGTCGAAATACACCTTAAACGTTCAGCCCACGTACAACCGGATCGGTACATTCTGGTAGATCGTACCGCCATGCTTGTAGGTGTTGGGAATCACACGGACGGACCCTCCGGCCATGACGCCTTCGCCCGCCGGGATGCATCAAGGGGAGAGCCGGCGTAGGCCGAAGGCTCATCGGGCTCGGTCTCCACCCTGGCTCCACACCAGACGGACGGTCGGACGACTGGCACGATATTCAGCCACGAGATCCTGATGAACCGGGTTCTACACGCCTCGGGGCCGGTAGCCCCCAGGGTCACCGTGTATGTACCGTCCGGAATGTAGAAAAATTCTTGCTCGTCCACCCTGATCTTATGGGTGCTGTGGATCCTCGGGCTCCACTGCCACCAATGAACGGGATTTGCGAACTGATCGACCTCGGCCCACACCTTCCGGATCCGCCGGCGAGACGCCGAGCACACCGATGTCAATCGCCCCGGGCTCCGGGAACTGGATATTCCCGCAACTATCGACGACATAAACCGGCCCGATCGGGAACGACGCGTCGGTTGTGCCGCCCGTCGCCGGCACCGGATCGACACCCGCTATCCGCTGGATGCCACCCATGAACGGCCCATTGGGATACGAACGGACCTCGGACGGGAGCGGCCGGCCGGGGAATCGATGCGACCTTTGTCTCTTTCTTCTCGCAATTCTCCACGCCGCCGCTGCCCTTGGGGATCTCCACCTCTGCCACCAGCACCGCATCGATCCACTCGACCGGCAGCCAGCAGCAGGGTTTCTGGTCCTCATCCAGGTGGGTGTAACGGATGACAGCATCGCGACCCACCTCATAGTTGAAACTGCCGGGAACGACCGCCAACCTGTCGCAGGTTTCCAACCCCTGGTTCAAGGCCGCGCCGTGTCCCTCGGTGACGGTCACGCCTACTGCTTCGGTGATTTCCACGTCTCGCTCATCGCCCAGGGCGTCGCGCACCCGAGCCGTTGCAAGGACCGTCAGCGGTACACTCGTGACCACCTCGATGTCCATTAGGTCTTCCGCCGGGCTCGCCACCGTAGAGGTACTCGAGTGACACCTCGATCAGTTCCTCACCCGGCAGGAGCGGCAGCCTCGCGGCACGAAAACGAGGCCGCCCCCTGGGACGAACAATTGAGCATGGCGTCGTTGCAGTAGGTCCATCCTTTGTTGCCCCCGTGGGATGCTTTGAGCCCGTCGACGAAAAGGAACTGTTCTTGGATCGCGAGCGCCGTTTCGAGATCCGGAAGTGCACTGCCGTTTTTGTCATTACCGAGCGGAACCGAGGCGTCCAAGCACCGGATCGTCTCCGGGAGAGCCCCCACGATCTTCCGCGACTGTCGCCGGCTTTAGCGCCCGACCGGCCCCGCGATCGAATCAGGACGGAGGCCGCCGCCAAGCCGAATCCATCCGGGTCACTTGCCGGTGTGTACTTGAGATCACCTCGGGTTTCGGTCCTCACCACTTCGACGGGGCCGGTGGCACAGAACCCTCCGCCGCCGCACTCCTCGCCCTCTTCCCACACGACCGGCGCCCCAGCGAATGGGTTGCCGAAACCGTCCAGAACCCCCAAACGGAACCATGCGAGGGGGCTGGTTGAGGTGGACAGATAGACGAGGGACCTGGTGTATGCGAAGGCCGGAGCGCCGTCACCGCCTTCCGGACACTTTCTCTACTTTCAGCACGTAGTCCCCGGTGCCGCCGGTGGACCGGACCGCGATCAACTGCTTGCCGCCGATGGTCAGCACCCGTTCCACCGAAATCGGCCCATCGTCTCCCGAAAGCGAAGTTCCTGCAGCCGCGACGATGAGTTCGTCGGGTCGCATCAGCCACAGCTCGGGGTTCGGTTTGCCGAGGCGGTCGGGCGGCAGTTCGCCGTCCACCACGTCCAGGGTAATGCGGACCTCGGTACCGGCTCCGGCAAAGAAGTAGAAGAAGTCCTCGTCCAGCCCTTCCGCCCAGGTGCCGGCCACCGTCTGACCCGGGAGAATCGGTTGGGCGCACTCGGAGCCGTTGATCTGAAGCTCGCCGAGACACAGACCGTGTATTTCGTCCTGCGACGGAACCGGATTTTCGGGCGACCCCGCCGGTCCACCCGCAGCTCACCGGGCGCGCTGAGTTCTCCCACGAGGAATTATCGGCCACTCGGATGTAGTAGGTGGTACCGTCGCCTGCCGGGAAGTACGCCGGCTCGCAATCATCCGGAAGAAGCCGCCTTCAGAGATGCCGACGGTGAACTCGGTGACCTCGTTGTTGTAGGGATCTTCGTCGGTATCGACAATGACCTTGGCCGTCTGGCCAATGGCGAGTTTTCGGCAAGGTCCGCGAATAGACCCGGAAGACATCGCCCTCAACGATCTGACCCGGAGCGATGCCGTCGAGGCTGTTGCCGACCGAGATCGTGATCGGATCTGAACGGCCGAGAACCCACGCCGGATTGACACACCCATTCGCCGGGTTCCTCGCCTCGGCGACAAACTGCCAGCTGCCGGAATCGAGCCCGGCCGCGGCCATTGTTGTCACCAGTGTTTGATTGTCAACCGAGAAGCCCTGGCCTTCATCGTCGGCACCGACGGTGGTGACTGGCCACCTGTGTCCGAGATCGTCCGCCGCGTAGACCAACCACCGGAATGCAAATGTCTCCGGTTCCTCAGAATCGATACCCGCCCGCAGCGTGAAGGGGTCATCGGGGCCGATCCGCCGCCCATCGTCTGGTTCAACAATCGTGATGAAGATCCCAGTCGGATTGGTTGTGCACGTGCTCAAGATTCGTACTTCGGTACTGTCGCAACGGCCCTCGCCCTCACCCCGCAGACACGGAAGATCGCCGCTATTGGGCCAAAGGTCCTCAGGCAGGTCTTCCAGAGAGGCGGCGACGACAGCGAGCTCTATACCATTTCGTGCTACCGTTTGGAATCATGGTCTGTGTCATCAGATCCATCGGATCCGAGGAGGGTGTCGAGACAGCGGTGGCACACCACTCGTCGCCCCAACCGTTCAGCCTCCCGATAGTCCATAGCGCCACGCCGTCTTCAGGGAACAACGAATCACTGCCGTCGAGTGGAACCAGAGCTCCGGGGCGCCCGGTGAACTGGCTCGTGGCGGGCTCGGAGATGATGGCCTCGACCAGCGGCGACTGCCGCGTGATCGTCGCAGGCACGCAGGGATCGGCAGGCGTACCAAGGGGATTCTCTGCAAGGTCCGCTGCGCAGAAAACGAGATCGTTCAAACCATCATTTGCGGTGGTCAGGGGCAGTTCAACCACGAACCAACCGTAGTTGCCCTCCGTGTACTTCTGGTCCCAGGAGTAGAAACCGGCGTATGGATGCACCGGCTGTCCGGCGGAGCAGGCCTCGAGGCTGCAGTTGAAAACCTGGACCGTGCCCATATCGAGATCCTGATCGGAGTCGGTGATCCTGAACCGGACCACCCCATCGGCGATCTCGTTTGCCGAGTCGATCAACAGTTCGTCGAGAACTGACGCGAGGTTTGGCGTGAGGTCGGCCGCCGCCGGGTCGACGGTGATGTCCATCTCGAAGCTCGGGATTTCGGTCTCAACCTCGGTCGAGTAGTCGGCGGTGAAGAAACCGCCAGTCGGACGGTAAATTTCACGTCCGACCATGCCCCAGTCGTACTGTACGCCCGGGCGGGTCATCTGGAGGGGATGGGGCCCGTCGGCAAGCCCGGAGTATGAAGCGCTCCAGCCTCCGACCGTGTCGGTCCAGATTAGACGGTCGTTGTCCCCCGCAAAGTTGATTTCGTTGAAGAAGAGGGCTGTGTTGTAACCCTGGGCAAAGTGGTCAAAGTAGTACCACGAGTCGCCATCGACGCAATCCGGGCTGTGGCGACCCGCCGGTCCGACGCCGGCGATCGCGGGATTGCTGTCGTTCACCACATCGCCAAACAAGACGGGGAGGAAGTGGAGGTAGTCCACGCCCGGATCGTTCTGAACCGGTTCTTCCATGATCAGGACCAGCAATGCCCGTTCGCTGATGTCGCCGCCGCCGTCTCGACCTCGAAACGGAGCCGTTGGCCCCGAACACGATCCACCCAGATCGACCGTCGCCTCTTCCTCGCCATGCGGAACTTCGATGACCAGATCCGGGGTCGGCTTGCGCACCACGCATGCCGGGAGATCGTAGCCGCGGAAGGCGACCAGATAGTTGTTGCTGATGTTGAATTCAGTATGGATCTCGTTGCCGGTCCCGTCGGTCAACTCGAACGTTTCTTCGTTCAGATACACCCGAATGGTGGCGCCACCGAGAGTCCCTGTACCGGGCTCGCTCTGCAGCCGCATGTGGAGCGTGCCGTCACACAACGGGCGAGCCGCGCCATCCGGACAGTGCCAGGTCACCTCATCGAGTTGCGGGAGCACCCGGGGCGCCGACCACACGGGAATCGTGACAGGCGCGCCGGGCGGTGGCAGGCTGATGTCGAGATAGACCCACTCCTGGGTCTGCCAATACCGACCGCGATAGTGGTAGGTGGATCCCTCGACGATATCGGCATCGACCGCGTAGTTTTCGGTCTCAGGCCGACCGAGAACGTCCCAGGTCTCCCCGCCGTCGGAACTGCGCTCGAGGTCCAGGGTTTTTGCTCCGGCCCATAACAGCATGACCTGTTCGGGGTAGACGTGGCCCACTCGAAATCCTGATACGTGCGAGCTGTTCGCCTTGGGCACCTGAATTTCGGTGCTGGCGCACCCGAAGTCCGGGTCGGGGTGGCTGCACGGCAGGCCGCGGTTCCCCGAAGCGTGGCGTCGCCCGGCAAGGTTCCGCGCCGCCACCACCACCCGAATACGGTATGCCGGATCGCCGCCCGCCGCCGTGAAAGTGTCCGTCAGACCGCTCGCCAGATGGATCATGTTCCATGGGCTCCGACCCGTCGTCCAGGAGCACGGCAAACCATGTGTCGTATCCCGGCGGCAAGAACGACGCCGAGGCATCCAATGTCAGCACGTCTCCATCGGAGTAATACACGCCCGGATACGGCAGGGATATCACCGGCACCAGATCGTCATCGAGAATAGTCACTTCGGCCGATGATGGTTCGACTCAGGACACACCCTTCGGATCGACCAACTGGACTGTGAAGTCTCGTTGTCTTCGACCTCGGTGTCGTCGATCAGAGCTATCGAAAAATCTACCACCGAGTCCCCCTGCAGGAACCGTGATCGCCAGGGGCCCGACCGAAATCGACCCCTGCGACCGCGGTGCCATCCGCCAATCCACAATCCCAACCGAAGCATCCGCAGACCATGACGGGAATCACCTCGAGGCTCAACTGGACGACGGCTCGCAGATTCGCCGAAAGCCACCGGCCGTTTCGGTCAAGTGAATCTCCGGCACAACATCGTTGTCGATGATCGTCACATCAACCGTCATCGGCCCGTTGGTACTGCGCCGATGACGCTGTAGACTTCGACGAAAAAGGTCTCGTCGTCCTCGACCTTCGTGTCTTCCAGAATCGGGACCGGTATCGTCATCCGCGTCCCGCCGGGTTCGATCTCCCGGAAATCGAATCCCCCGACGAAGTCGGTGCCTTCCACAGCCGTCCCACCGCCGACGAACCACTCCACCTCCACCCAGCCGTTGGATGGCTCTGACAGGACCAACACCACCTCTGCACTGCCCGCGCCCTCCGAGAACGTCGGCGTCAGGGTCTCGATGCTGATGTCCGGCGCAATGTCGTCATCCTGGATCGTGACCTGAACCCTCGACGGCTCGGCAATCGTCGCCCCGTCAGCGCCGGTCATCTCGATCGAAAAGGCCTCGTCACCCTCGACTTCGAAATCGGCGAGAAGAGGCACCACAATCGGAGCCTGCACCTGCCCCGGCTCGAAGTGGCTTTCGCCGGAGCCACCGCTGAAGTCGAGGCCATTCTCCGCCGATCCATCAACTGTGGTCCATTCGACATCCACTGACCGTTGAGACGCCTCGGAGAGAACCAGGGTCGCTGTCGCACTCGATCCACCTTCGGAGACACTGATTGCGGCCGCTTCGAATGAAACCTCGGGCGACGGATCATCGTCTTCGATGACGATCGAGGCGGTGGTCAATCCATGAATTTCTGCGCCCTGGGGATTCTCCAGGGTGAGGAGATCGTCTCGTCGTCTTCATCCACAAGATCGTCGGTGATCTCGATGACACACGACCCCCGGTCGATCCCACTGCAAAGAACGCGGTGCAACGGCTGGTTTGATAGTCCTCACCGAATGCCGCGCTGCCGTCGGTAGCCGTGACATCGACCGACGCCGACGTTGCGACCGGCAGACCCAGGGCGACATCTATCGTTGCCTCGCCGACTCCCTCATCGACTGGGAAAACGGGAACCGGGAATTCAAAGACCGGGCCGTCATCATCGAGGATGTGAACGATGGTTCTCGAAGGCGCCCGGATGACAGCGTCGTTCGAGGCGAAAACCGAAACGGCAAAAGCTCTGTCGTGTCTGAAGACCTCGTCGTCGATCAGCGGAATCTGCATCTCGACACACAGATCTCCAGCACTGATCGTAGTACCGAGCTGGGAACCTCCATAGTCGATGCCCATCAGGGCAGTCAGGTCTTCAGCCCTCCAATGGAACGAAACCGGAGCCGGCTCCGTTTCCGGCAAACATACGTCGAGCAGCGCCCATCCCGCCGATTCGGAGACGGTTACAGCTTCCTGTGCGACGGAGACTTCGGGAGGTGTCTCCCCGTCTCTCAAAATGACGTAGGTGGAATCGGAGACTAAAATGGGATTCGACGGATCCAGGAGCTCCACATTGAAGGTTTCACCATCATCTGGAATGCCGTCATCGCTGACCGGGACAGAGATCGACAGCGCCGACCTCGCCGGCCGGAATGGTGAGCTGACCGGTGGTTTCGGTGTAGTCTTCACCTTCGGTGGCGGACAGCTGGTACGTTCTGTAGGAAACTACGATCGGGTCTGGATAGGGCCGATCGAGAGCAACTTCGAACGTCCCCACCTGCTCCTGCTCCCAGACTTCCTGTTCCCAATTCAGAAGGAATGGCTCGACGTACGAGGCTTCGTCGTAACCCATATCCCAAGGGGCAATCCGGACATTTCCGTCGACATCGTCTGAGAAGCCTCCGCCCGGATCGGATGCGAGATCAGCACCGGCGTCGCACGGCGATCCCGCCCAATCCAGTGCCCAACCACCGAGATAGATGTGGTCGACGATGCCAGACCTTTCCACTCTGAGCCGCACGACTGTCGCCGTCTCGGGCATAGCAAACGAGGCCTCGTCCCACGCATATCCCGGATCCGGCAAACCGAAAGCATTGATGGACTCTTCATTCACGAGCAGGCGGTAGCTTTCACCCTGGGTATTCAGGTCGGTCACCGAGTCAGCCACCTCGAGCCACCACTGGCTCTCCTGCGAATACCCGACGCCAACCCGCGAGCCAGTGAGGCGGAGAGGACGGTCCAGCACGATTTGCACGAAAGCGCTGTCGACCTGTGGGGTTCGGGCGCCGTTGCGAAGATTGTCGTCGAAGAGATTCCCGACGGTTCCGATGTCGAAGTCCGAGTGTGTGATCGTGGCGTTCGCAAGTGGATCGCAGCCCAGGTGAGCATCGGTATCGCTGCCGCCGAAGGGACCGACGAGCCACTGTGAGTCGGTTTGAATACTCCCGGTTCCCGGCGCCGTGTCGTCGGTCGCCGCGTTGTTGCGGGACTCCGCCGAAAAATCCCCTTCGAAGCAGCTCACCGCTGACCCCGAAACCAATGTGTTGATCGCTGTTGCAGTCCCAGCGATCTGAACGACCCCATGCTCGCCGCCGATGATCGTCGTATTGGCGATGCGAACCGTCACCGGCTCGTCGTCGATCAGAACTCCGGCGTGGCGCGCCGTTCCCGTGCCCAGGTCGTAGATCATCGAATTCCTGATCTCGATTTCGAGGGCGCCGGCGCCACTCGTGGTCACCCCGATCCGGTTGCCGGGACCGGTCGCGTCTTCAAGCCGAATCAGCGTTCTCGAAATTTCGACAGTCCCCGCTGCGCCGGGACCCTCGAACACTACGGCCGCGATATCCGTCGCCGGGTCCCCATAGCTGTGCAGCTCGAGCCCCTCGAGGATCACGTTGCCGACGGTGGAGCGGATGCACGGCTCGCCCTCGACGGCAAAGTTGTGGATCCAACCCTGCCACACGCCCCGGTGGAACTCGGGCACCGGCGTTTTGATGGTGATCGGGGTTTCCTCGTGGGTTACCCACCCGTCGATAAATACCGGGTCCGAATCTTCAATGCCACTGCCGTAGCACAGGATGTCGAGGGCGATTCGCGACCCTGCGAGATCAGAGGTCCCGAGGTGGTCCGCGTCATCCGCTCCCGCTATCGCCGCCGCGACGGTGGGAAAGGCGTGGGTCACCTCGACAATCGCTTCCGCCGTGGCATCCTGCGGGACGCCGCCTCCCGGCGCCGCGAGGCTGCACGTCGTGGTTTCCTCATAATCGGAACACGAAATGACGTAGGCATACTGCGCGGGATCTCCATACACGACCCGCTGACCCACAAGCACTTCGTATGGATCTTCGGACCATTCGATGGTTGCGATTCCGGTGCTGATGGAGATCGTCGCAGGCTCGTAGATGAGGTTCTCTACAGGGCCCACGGAGTAGATGACTCGCGTCACCGGGGGAAGGTCGCTGGTCCCGATGGTGATTGTGACGATCATCGGGTCACCCGCGACCGCACCCTGCGGGTCGCTCAAAACGACGGTGAAGTCTTCCGAGTATTCTTCATCGTCGTCGTCGACGATCTGGACCGGTACCGAGCCCGACGTCTCGCCGGCCGAAATCACCATCGTGCCCGACGCAGCTACGAAGTCGTCGCCGGCGGTGGCCGTCCCGGCAACTGTTTCGTAGTCGAAAGCGACATCGATCGCCGCGGGTCGGGTCAGCTCCACTGCAAGATCGAGCAAACCAGTCGTCTCCTCGACAGTTACTTCCGATTCTGCAAAGGCAATGGCCGGCGCCACGTCATCATCGAGGATTGTGACCTGGGTCGAGGACGGGTCTCCGAGCACCGCAGATTGCGGGTTTGTGAGGACAATGGAGAAAGTCTCATCGGCCTCGTCGAGGAGATCGTCGAGGACCATCACATCGATGTTCTGACTGGTCTGGCCTGCGACTATCGTCAGGGTTCCACTCAGAGCCTCAAAATCCTCGTCGGCCGTCGCCGTGCCGGCTTGAGTAGCAAAATTGACGCTGACGTCAAACGACGAGATCGCCGACATCTCTACGGCCCAGGCAAACGACCCTGAGGCCTCGTCGACCTCGATCTCCGACTCGCCGAAGAAGAGTTCCGGTGGCTGATCGTCGTCCTGGATCGTGATGGTCATGGTCGATGGATCCGCGAGAATCGCCTGCTGGGGATTGGTGAGCCCTATGGAGAGGTCCTCATCACCCTCATCCAGCACGTCGTCGATGATGGTCAGCTGAATAGTCCCCCCGGTCTCGCCCGCCGGAATGATGAGGGAGCCGCTCGTTCCGACGAAGTCTTCCCCGGTCACTGCCGTGTCGGCGACAGTGGCGAAATCGACAGTGATCTCAAAGGATGATTGGCTCGACAGATCCACGGCAAGCGACACCACATCACCATCCTCGGTCGCGGTGATGGCCGACTTCGGCGAAGGCGATCTCCGGCGGCAGGTCGTCGTCATCGATCGTGACCGTCACGGTGCCGGTGTCGCCGAGCACCGCGGATTGCGGATTGCTCAGGGTCAGAGTGAAGTCTTCGTCGTTCTCGTCCAGCGCGTCATCGAGGACCGCGATTTCGATCGTTCCAGTCGACTCACCGGGCGCGATCGTCAGTGTGCCGTTTGCGACGTCGTAGTCCAGGCCGGCATTGGCCGAGCCATTCGCCGCAGAGAAATCGACCAACACCTCGAGGCCTGAGGGTGCTGAAAGAACGACACCGACGGCGGTCGTCCCGTCTCCCTCGCCCACTGTCACGGCGGCTTCGGCAAACGAAACTTCAGGCGGCAGATCGTCATCCGTGATCGTGACCGTCACGAGTCGACGGGTCGCCAAGCACAGCAGACTGCGGGTTGCTCAGGCTCAAGCGAAAAGTCTCTCGTCGATTTCATCGAGCGCGTCATCGAGAACCGCGACCTCGATCGTCGCGGCGGTTTCACCGGCAGCAAACGTCAAGGTCCCGTTGACGACGCTGAAATCGTCGCCTGCGGTCGCCGAACCGTCCGCGGCTGTGAAGTCCACCGCTATCTCGAGGGCAGATGGTGCCGACAACTCAACACCGAGTGCGACCGTTCCGTCGCCTTCAGCCAGCGTCACCTCGGCCTCGGTCAACGCGACCTCGGGCGGCAGATCGTCATCCGTGATCGTGACCGTGACGGTGGCCGGATACCCCGCGACAGCTGACTGTGGATTGCTCGAGACTCAGCCTGAAGTCTTCGTCGTTCTCGTCGAGCGAATCATCGAGGATCGCAATTGGGATCGTTCCAAGGGTTTCGCCGGCGGGAATCGTCAGCGTACCGTTGGTGACCGTGTAGTCCTCTCCAATAGCTGCAGAACCATCGGCAACTGCGAAGTCCACCAAGACTTCGAACGGACGAAGGCGCAGAAAGCTCGACACCAATTGGGGCGGTTCCGTCGCCTTCACCCACCGTCACCGCGGCCTCGGTCAACATGACCTCGGGCGGCAGATCATCGTCGGTGATCGTCACGGTGACCGTTGACGGATCGCCGAGCACCGCCGACTGCGGGTTGCTCAGGCTCAGCGTGAAGTCCTCGTCGTTTTCGTCCAGGGCATCGTCGATGATCCCGGCGGGAATCGTTCCTGACGTCGTCCCTGCCGGGATCGTCAACGTACCGTTGACAACGCTGTAGTCTTCGCCAGAAGTCGCCGAACCATCAGCTGCGGTGAAATCAACCGTCACCTCGAGCGCCGACGGTGCCGACATCTCGACACCGAGGGCGACCGACCCGTCACTTTCACCAAACGCAACCGCGGCTTCCGCAAACGAAACCTCAGGCGGAAGATCATCATCGGCAATCGTCACGGTGACCGTGGACGGGTCGCCGAGCACCGCCGACTGCGGGTTGATCAAGCGTCAGCGTGAAGTCCTCGTCATTCTCGTCCAGGGCGTCGTCGATGATCCCGGCGGGAAACGCTCCAAGGGTCTCGCCCGCGGGAATCGTCAGCGTACCGTTGACAACGCTGTAGTCTTCGCCAGAAGTCGCCGAACCATCGGCTGCGGTGAAACCCACCGAGACTTCGAGAGACGATGGTGACGACAGCTTGACCCCGAGGTTGATCGTCCCCTCGCTCTCACCCACGGTGACCGCCGCTTCGGCAAACGAAACCGCTGGCGGCAGATCGTCATCAGTAATCGTCACCGTCACAGTGGACGGGTCGCCGAGTACCGCCGATCTGCGGGTTGCTCAGACTCAGCGTGAAGTCCTCGTCGTTTTCGTCCAGGGCATCGTCGATGATCCCGACGGGAATCGTTCCAAGGGTCTCGCCCGCTGGGATTGTCAGTGTACCGTTTGTGACCGTGTAATCCTCGCCGTTAGCTGCCGAACCATCGGCTGCGGTGAAATCCACCGAGACTTCGAGAGACGATGGTGACGACAGCTTGACCCCGAGGTTGATCGTCCCCTCGCTCTCACCCACGGTGACCGCCGCTTCGGCAAACGAAACCTCAGGCGGAAGATCATCGTCGGTGATCGTCACGGTGACCGTTGACGGATCGCCGAGCACCGCCGACTGCGGGTTGCTCAAGGTCAGCGTGAAGTTCTCGTCGTTCTCATCCAGGGCATCGTCGATGATCCCGACCGTAATCGTTCCAAAGATCTCACCTGCTGGGATGGTCAGTGTGCCGTTTGTGACCGTGTAATCCTCGCCGCCAGCTGCCAAACCATCGGTAGCGGTGAAATTCACCGTAACTTCGAAGGACGATGGAGCCGAAAGCTCGACATCGAGATTGATCGTCCCTCGCGTCCTCTCCGACCATGACCGTCGCTTCCGAAAACGCAACGTTTGGCGACAAGTCATCGTCGGTGATCGTGACAGTCATGATCGACGGGTCGCCGAGGATCGCCGACTGTGGGTTGCTCAGGGTCAGCGTAAAAGTTTCGTCGTTCTCGTCGAGAACGTCATCAAGGATCGCGACTGAAATCGTTCCGGTGGTTTCGCCCGCTGGAATCGTCAGCGTTCCGTTCTCGAGGTCGTAATCTTCGCCCGCTGTTGCCGAGGAGGCGGTCGCGGCGACGTCAACCGAAACATCGGTCGGATACGCCCACGTCAATGTGACAGGAACGTCCAACGACCCATCGGCCTCGCCGACCGTCATCTCGTTCGAGGTGAAGGCAACCTCTGGATACGTGTCGTCGTCGGCGATCGTGATGCCGGTCGAAACCGGTTGGCCAAGCGTCGCGTTCTGTGGATTGCTGAGACTGACGGTGAGGTCTTCGTCAGTTTCTACAAGGAGGTCATCAAGGATCTGAATCTCGATGGTCCCTGAATTTTCCCCGCCGGCGAGAACGAGCGTGCCCGCCGCGGGGCTGAAATCTGCACCCTCGGTGGCCGTACCGTTCGCCGTTGCCCAGTCGACCCGGATCTCCTGGTTGTTCTGGTTGAGCACCGAGACGGTGAGCTGCAACGTTTCCACGGCCTCGGTGATCTCGATCGTCGAAACCGCCATCTGCACGATCGGCACAACGGGGGGCGGGGCGTTCCAGGCCGAAAGATCCCCGGACTCGAAGCCGTCAGCAAAGATCAGACTCTGCGCGTGAACAGAGGGCGCCCACATTCCCGCCACCGCACCTACGATCACCAGAGCGATCGCAATGAAAGGACGGTGTCGTGGCGGGCGGACCATCAGAATAGGCCCGGGACGCATCCCGGACCCGCCCCCCTGTGGTCCGTGGGTCGGTGTGTCGAGAACCGCGAATGTGCCTTCTTGGTGATCGGTTGACTCCTCTCACCCATGTCGAAACGCCCTCACTCACAACAGTAAGGCCGCCGCATTGTCGGCGCAATGGTCAGATCTGATGGTTTTTCTCATCAAGTTGAGTGATATTGACCCTGGTTTTGGAGGAAAATCGCATTTCACGATCAATCACCGGGGTGTAGACTCCGAATCGACGCAAGGAGGAACTCACATGAAACTTCTGCTTTCGACACTCGTGATCGTCGTCTCCCTGGCCTGGGGTTGCACACCAGCGGACCAGGTAACACCGCCCGCCGAGGCAACACCTGCGGCCTCGACCGGCGACGAAATCACCGAAATGGACTTCGAGTCGGGAGAGGTCGAGCAGCCCGCGGCCGAGCGAGAGGAGCCGGCACCTGAGCCGACACCGGACGTTCCGTAGGACTCGCGAGATTCGCTCCGCTGCAGAAAGTCCGGGCAGGGGTTATTCTTGACACGAGGCAACGAGTGGATTTCGTACGCGTAATAGACAAGGTTTCGAGGTTTCTGGTGAGTCGGGATTACCCGTTCGCGGTCATCGGCGGGATTTCCATGACCGCCTACGGAATGGTTCGCACGACGTTCGACGTCGACCTGGTGACGATCGGCGACGGCCAGAGCGCGGTCGTTGACTTCCTCGAGTCGGAGGGATACAAAACGATCCACCGATCCGTCGGCTACTCGAACCACACCCACCCGAATCCCGACATGGGGCAAGTCGACGTGGTTTACGTTCGTGGAGAGACCAGCGATGCACTCTTCGCCGATGTGCGCCACGTCGAGGGCCCCGACGAGCTCCTGATTCCTGTCCTCCGTGCCGAACACCTCGCGGCAATGAAAATTTTCGCGATCAAAAACGATCCGTCAAGAACTCTTTCGGAACTCGAGGACATTCGCTTTCTTCTGACCCTCGAGGGAATCGATCGAAACGAAGTCCGAAGGCATTTCGAAAAACACGAGCTGGGAAGGCTGTATGACGAAGTCACATGACGGGACACCAGACCTCGACTTCGAGCGCGACCTCCCCACGACTCCGGAGGATATCGAGGCGCTAAGGTTGCGGCGCCCACAGGCTCGTCTGGGGGAGCTGAAGAACCTCAACCAGCTCTTCCCGCCGGACTGGATGCGCGAACGCCAGGGGCTTCGACGGCCTTTTGGTGACTGGCCGCCGTTCGAGCTCTGAGAGCTACTCGAGCCACTCCGCCAGCGAACGGAGCTTGGCGGGATCGAGAACAACCACGTGATGCGGTGCGGCCTCGATGAGGCCGTCCTCTTCGAGGCGGCGGAATGTCCGCGAAAGAACCTCCGGCGCGGTGCCGCACTGCGCGGCGATCAGGTTCCGCGCCTCAGCGAGCTGGATCGTGTCGCCGGCCTTCAGATCGGTCGATCCTGCACGGGCCATCAGATAGAGGGCGACCCTCTCCTCGACCCGTCGTTGGGTGAGGAGTTCGAGTTTCGAGGCGAGTTTGCGGGTCCACATGGAGACCGAACCGAGCATCGCCAGGGCGAGTTCGGGCCCTTCCCGAAGAAGCTCGGCGAGGGCCGGGCCGCGGCAGGATCCAAACCAGGGTCGGTTCCATCACCTCCGCGGTGGCCGGATAGGTGTCGCCCGAAAACAGCGCCGCCTCGGCGAAGGTCTGGCCGGGGTGGACAAGGTGCAGCAAAAGCTCGCGGCCCTTGGGCGAGTAGCGGACGAGCTTGACCTGCCCCGACAGCACGACGAACAAGCGCCTCGGCCTGTTCGCCCTCGTGGAACACGATTTCGCTGCGATCGAAGGTTCGCTCATGGCCGGCGGCCAGAACCCGTTCGCGCTGCCCGATGGTGAGCTGTTCGAACAGCGGTAGTGTCGCCAAGATTTCGTGGTGCCCGGACATGGGCGGATTCTAACAGCCTCTCAAGGATTGCTCGGGTCCTCCGTCATCGCGGTGCCGCCGACATGGCTGTAGAGCGGCGATTCCAGTTCCTGCAACCTGCGGTGGTATTCCTGCTCGGTGATGTCGGTGTGCCAGTGGCCGGCGGCCCGGAAACCAACGACCACCACCAGGTACAGCCCGACCGCCAACAGCGTCGCCGTCGCTGGACGCAGCCACATTCTGCGGCCGGCCCGTTGCGGGGGCCTCACCGCCAGACACGCCTCGACTGGACACGCCACGACGCAATCCTGACAACTCGTGCACTCGATGGAGGCAACGCGGCGCATGGTGTGGACCGGAAGCCGCGCCGGGCAAACGGTGGTACACGACTGGCAGTCGGTGCAGATCGTCGGCATCGCGGGTCATCTTGAGGGGAGCGAACCGCCCGAGAACCCCGACCAGCGCACCGTAGGGGCACAGGTAGCGGCACCACAGGTCGCGCACGAAGATCGAACCGACCACCAGGATGCCGAGCACTGCGATCGTCAATCGGGAGGGCTCTGCGAAGAAGAGCCACATCTTGGCGTCCACGACCTTGGCGTAAGGGCTTTCGAGGAAAGCCTCCACCGCCTGCGGATCCATGACGAACCAGATCGCCCACACAAAGAAACCGAGCAGCAGGAACTTGAGACCTCGCAGGGGGATGTCGAGCCATTTCGGCGGTGTCAGCGTGCGCCCCGTGAGGCGGATGCCCAACCTGCCCAACAGTTCCGACACGAGGCCGACGGGACACACGTGGGAGCAGAAGCTCTTTGCCACCACGACCGACATCAGACAGATGCCGATAAAGATGGCGAGCCCCGCGGGGTGGACTGCGTCGACGGCCCCCGTCGAGCAGGAGGTGGCGCAGACCGAGCATCGCGTCGATCGGGAGAAAGGCCTCGACTCCGGGCGGCCGGGAGACCTCCGGCCAGCGGCCGTCGATGTGCGGTATGACCCACAGGCTGAACTGGGCGCCGATCAGGACGACGACCGCGGTCATGGTCCACTGAATCACGCGGCGGAGCTTGAGAACTTTCACAAGCGCAGTGTGCCGCGGACGGCCGCTGGCGCGCATTGACCGGCGTCAAGTGGGGTGTCACAGGGGAGTCAGATAGTCCCGGATGCCGGGACATGATGTTGGATTTTGGATGTTGGATCACTCTTGTCCAATACAGCTTCTCAGAATTAAAGCCGCGGAGCGGCGACAGAGAATAGCGCGGGGCGTCAGCCCCGGGAAACGAGTGAACAAAAAACGGCCAGCCCCGGAGGGGCGACAGAAATGAATAGTCGTCGGCTCCGAGAGTCGAGCTGAACAGCCTGTCGCCCCTCCGGGGCTTGAGTTCTTTTTCTGGCCCTCATCCTGGGGCTCACGCCCCAGGCAAATATCTTTCGCCCCTCCGGGGCTTTCTCAGTGCCGGGCCATGTGCTGGTGGCTCATACAGCTTTTGACAACCTCATCCCGGAATGACTCAAATTCGGGCCGTAAGGTGTTCGTTTTCAGTAGGGCATGCTCTTCTCAGAGTCTATTTTGGACAGCAATGATATTGGATTATGGATTCGAGAACTCATAGGCGCTGGTGGCGATCACAGGGCGAGGGCAGAGAGGATCTCTTCAGCTGCGGCGTCACCGCGATCTTGCACATCGATCACGACGGCGTCGGTGGCATCGAGGAGTGCCAAGAGGGACGGCACGAGCGATCTCCGCACCACAACCACCACCGCGGCGAGACCGGGCACCTTGATGGCTTCCAACACCGCCGGCATGTGGCCGTCGCCGCGGAGTTCGACAGGCCCCAACTCGTCGACGATCACCACGGCGCCCTGCACCGCGAGACCGAGAGCCGTGCGACCGAGCGCGAACCCCTCTTCGGAGAAGACGAAGCGGGTGCCGAACTCGCCGCCACGCCGCCCGGCAAAGCGGGCCAACGGCGCCTCGACACCCGATTCGAGCTCGCGCACGCGAAATCCGACCTTGGCGCCATCCTTGAACTCACCGAGCTGGGCAAAACCGGCAACCGGAACACCGAGATCCAGGAGCCTCTCGGCAAGCCGAACGATTGCCGCCGTTTTGCCGCTGTCAGGAGAGCCCGTGACGACAACTGTTCGAACCGGCGACCGCAGAATGGCGCCGGGCCGTGTCAGCGCCGTGTGTCCCCGCAGCGAGGCCGCGGCGGCCGCGTCCTCGGCGATTCGCGCGGTGTGGGCGAGCAGCACGATCCCGAGAACCGGGAGTCGACGGACGTGGTCGGACAGACCCCGAGACCGTACGCGATGAGCCGTCCACACGTCTCCCGCAACCTCGACCAGTTGCGGCAGGGTGTTGAGTGAGAGCCCGAACACCAACCCGAGCCGTCTGAACCCTGCACGGGCGGTCGTGTCCAGGATCCACTCGACATCGACGTTCCGCACAACGACCGCCGCGGCTGCCGTCAGGACCAACAACCGCAACAACACCATCCCGCCGGTGACGATCCCCTTCTCCGGGCCATCGGCCCAGGCGACAACCGCAGCGGTCACACACGCCGCGAAAATTATCGCCAGCACCACCCCGAATCGAAGACCCGCCCGGACGGCGGGAGGATCGAGGACCCACGCCGACGCGAGCGCAACCAACGCCGCCCACAGGGCGTACACCGGCTGTCCAAACAGCACGACCGCCGCGGCAAGGGCCAAGAGAAGCCCTGCGAGGCGGTTCACTCGAGCGCTCCGACTCGGTGCGCGACCCGGCCGGCGACCCACCACGACCACAGACCCCCGACTGCTCCGATCATCCCGGTCGCCACGACCAACGACCAGAAGAGAACGACTGCGCGGACACCCGGAAGGCCGATCGCGGCCGCCGATTCTTCGAGCAGTTGGAACGACGCCGATACGGCGCCGCGTCCCGCCACCAGCCAGGTCATCCCGATTCTCTGCAGGGGGTTGGTTGCCAGGGTCAGGAAGCCTCCAACCGCGGCGCCGATCGCACCGCCGCCGAGCCCTGTCATCGCCACCTCGACCATCAGAGCCTGAACTGCGATACCGATGATCGGGCCGGGGTAGAACCCACCGAGGGTGAATATCTTCAGGAAGACGGCGACTGCGCCGGCAAGCAGGCAGACGCCCGGCCTGGGCTGCAGCCTCCGCAAACAGACCAGGCACAACAGACCGACGACGCCCATCAGAGCCCCGCGCAACGGGACCTTGCCCAGATACACCGCCGTCCCCAGGGTTGCCTCCAACGCCCCCCACAGAGTGCCGAAGAGGGCCGCGTAGGTCCATGGTCGGACATCCTTCACGACGCCACCTCGACCAGTTTCTCGCCGCGGATTTCGAGGTGCCTGTGTGCGGCCTGGCTGAGCTCCAGCCGATGCGAGATGATCAGGTAGGCCCTCCCCTTCTCCGCCCGGCGGTGGACCAGATCCACGAAATCCGCCAGGTCCTCAGGATCGAGACCCTGTGCCGGCTCATCGACGATCATGACTCGAGGGCGAAGGAGGTCGAGCGCCGCGTGCACCAGCCGTTGCCGTTCACCGCGCGACAGCGTCCAGGGGGCGCGCGCCGCGAGGCTCTCCAGGCGGTGGCGGCGCAACACCCGCGCGCTCTCGTCCCGCCCGGCGCCCGCCGCTGCGACCTCCGCCGCCACCGAGCCCGCAAACAGCTGGAGCTCCGCAGCGGGCAGCATCAGCGCCACCTTGCGATCGCTGGACACGGTGCCGGCGTCGGGCGACCGCAACCCGGCCAGAACCCTCGCGAGAGTCGATTTTCCGGCTCCGTTGGCGCCGGTGAGGAGGACCACCTCACCTGCTCGGAGTTGGAAGTCGACACCCGAGAGCAGTTCGCGGTCGGCCCGCGACACGTTCAGGTCGCGACACGACATCACCACCTGCTCCTGCGCCGGAGCGGGGGCGGAAAAAGCAGGCTTCTTCGGTGAGACACCGCCCTCGAGGCGGCCTCCGACAAGCCGGCGCCACGAGGTCATCGTTCCGGTCAACCGCCACCCGGCCTGTTCGGCCACCAGGAAGGAACCGCCGGTCGCCACCCCATCCGACACCGCCGATTGCAGAGCCGCGACACCCTGCTCGTCGAGATGGGCGGTCGGCTCATCCAGGAGGACCGGCCGCGGGCTCGCGGCAAAGACGCAGGCGAGCGCAACCCGCTGTCTCTGCCCGGATGAGAGCTCGGTGATCCTCCTGTGCATGAGCTTCGAAACTCCGAACATTTCAGCCAGTGGCTGGATCCGGTCCTCACGCTCATGGAGTCGGCACGCGGCCGTAATTTCCTGGAATACTGTGGGCAGGAAGAGCTGACCGTCGGGCCGGTCGAGACAGGTGCCCAGGAGGTGGGCGCGTTGGCCGGGATCGAGATCGTTGAGCGAATCCCCGGCCAACGTCACGTCACCGTCGATCTCCGCGGGACGGAGCCACGGGATGAGCCCGGCCAGGGCGTGGATCAGGGTCGTCTTGCCGCATCCCGAGCGACCGCTCAGGCCCACCGCATCGCCGGGTCGAAGGACGAGACCGAGCCCTCGGAGGATCGATCGCGCTTCGCCGCTGAGGCGGACCGAAAGCTCCGACACCTCCAAGCGCCCCGGCGTTCCGGATTGATCGAGACGGTTCAGATGCACTTCGATTGACTACAGCTCTCGAGGCTGGAAGTCAATGAAACCAATTCCAGAGGGCCTGAGCCATCACGAGTTCGGTTTGGCGAATCGAGCATCCAGAATCCAATATCCAGGATCCGGTTTCGCGGGTTCCGGGGGTCACGTATCATGCCTCGTGTCGACATGATGACCTGATTGGAGATGACGATGCTCGACCTCCTTCTCGACCCCGGATTCTGGGCCGCACTGTTCTCGGTCACCCTGGTGCAGATCGCGCTCGGAGCCGACAACCTCATCATCATCACGATCCTCGCGAGCAAGCTCGCGCCCGATGAACAGCACAGGGCGATTCGCTGGGGGCTGATCCTGGCCATGGCCTTCCGGCTCATGCTGCTCGCCGATCGTCAGTTGGGTCCTCCGATTTGCCGGCGAGCCGTTCACGCACTTCGACGGGACGATACTGGGGATCCACTTTCAGGGAGCCCTCAGCGTCAAGGCACTGGTGCTGGTCGGCGGCGGCCTCTTCCTGATCTGGTCCGGCGTCAAAGAACTGCGGCTCAAGATCAAAGGCGTTGAACACGAGATGGAGAGCGCCGCCAGCTTTGGCAAGGTGCTGACCGCTATTGTCGGACTCAACCTTCTGTTTTCAGTGGACTCGATCCTGACGGTTGTCGGGATGACCGATATCTATCTCGTGATGGCACTGTCCGTGATCATCTCCGTGGCCCTGATGCTGATTTTTGCAAAACCGATCGCGAAATTCATGCGGGAAAACCCGGACTTCGAGATCCTCGGTCTGTTCGTGATGCTGCTGATCGGCTTCGTGCTCTTCCTCGAGGGCGGACACGTGGCCCACATGACGGTCAACGGCGGCGAGTTCCCCTACATCCCACAGTGGATCACCATCTTTATTCTGCTCTTGATGTTCTCGGTCGATCTTTACCAGAACTGGCTCGAGCGCAAACGCGAAAAGACACCGGTCGAGCTTCGCCGGCGGAAAAAATAAACGGTGTCGTCGCCAGATTTGAGGAGATGCAAAGTGAATTCGAAAACAGGTTCGATTCTGTGCCTCGTGCTCGTGTTGTCCACAGTCGCGGGTTGCGGAAGCGGAAGCGCCGACCCGCAACAGGAGGCGACCGAAGCCACCGCAGAGACCACTCCAACCATCGTTGAAATGGAGGTGGCCGCCGTTTCGGTGCCCGGCGACCTGATCGGAACATGGATCCTGGTTGCGATCGACGGCGCGCCGGTCACCGAGGTCGGCAAGACGCCGACGCTCGAGGTTTTCGAGGAGGGATCGGTTGCCGGCGTAGGAGGCGTCAACCGGTTCAACACGAAGGTTGAGATCGTCGGCGGCCGGCTCTCCTTCGGTCCGGTTGCGGCCACCAAGATGGCGGGACCACCGGAAGCGATGGACCTCGAGAGCACCTATCTTGCCCGTCTCGGCGCGGTGTCGAGCTACGTGGTCGAAGACGGCACCCTTCGTCTGTGGGCAGGTGACAACGAAGCCCTCACATTCGGTCACCCGGAAATCGAGCCGTGATCGTGGCGATCGGCGCTCGGACCTTTCGCCAAAACCGTGCTGCAGCGGCGCTGTGCGTGATCGTGAGCGCTGCTCTGTTTGGATGCGCCTCGGCATCGGCCGACGAAAAGGTCGCCGCGACGGATGGTGATCCCGGACCTCCCACGTTGAGTGACTTTCCCGCGAGCTTCGAAGGAGAATTGCCGTGCGCCGACTGCCCGGGGATTTTCTACCACCTCGATCTGTTCGAGGACCGGGTGTTCTTTCTCCGCACGACCTATGACGGGCGCGGGGCGGGGGCGATTCGTGATGACATCGGATCGTGGGTGGTGACGAGCGACGACGGCCGCCTGGCACTCTTCGGAAGCGCCGGAACGCCGATCTTCTTCCGTGTGATCGACGACGGCACCCTCCGCAAGCTCGATGTGGAGGGCCGCGACATCCAATCGCCCCTCAACTACGATCTGAGGCGATCGAAATCAGTCGAGTCCATCGAGATCCGTCTTCGGATGCGCGGGATGTACAGCTACATGGCGGATGCGGCCTCTTTTCAGGAGTGCCTTTCCGGTCGTCGATTCCAGGTCGCGATGGAGGCCGACAACATCGCCCTTGAGAGGGCCTACCTCGAAACGAGACAGGAACCCGGTGAGGCCTTGATGGTCTCCCTTCTGGGACGCATCGCCGAGCGACCTGCGATGGAGGGCGACGCCATGGTCCTCACGGTCGTGCCGGAACGGTTTATCGGAGTGTGGCCGGGTGAGACTTGCGGTGCGCGGATGGTCACGGCGCAACTCGAAAACACCTACTGGAAACTGACGCGACTCGGCGACGAACCGGTTTATCTCGGCGAGCAACTGCGCGAACCACACCTGGTGCTGCGTGATGACGAGAACATCGTGACCGGCTTTGGCGGCTGCAACAGCCTGACCGGCGGTTATGCGGTCGACGGCTCGTCGATCGGTTTCACGGACGTGGCGAGCACCATGATGGCGTGCGCCGACGGCGCGGATACCGAACGATCATTTGTCGACGCCCTCGGTCGTGCGCGGTCGTGGCGCATCATCGGCGAGCACCTCGATTTCTACGACGGCTCCGGCGCGCTCGCGGCGCGCTTCGAGGCGAGGAACCTGGAGTAGCGCAGCCTTGACTCATGGGCTGGTTTGATCGGAAGCAGTTACCATGTAGCCATGAACGACTCACTCACAACCGACGACCCCCGAATCACCCTTCGCAAAGCGACCGAGGCCGACACCGGTCTGATCCTCGATTTCATCCGCCAACTCGCCGACTACGAGAAAATGTCCGACGAGGTCGTGGCCGACGAAGCGACACTTCGTGCGTCGCTCTTTGGCGGCCGTGAGATCGCCGAGGTGATCATCGCTTCCTGGGAGGGCAGACCCGCCGGTTTCGCCCTCTTTTTCCACAACTTCTCGACCTTTCTCGGCCGCACCGGCATCTACCTCGAAGATCTCTTTGTGGTGCCGGAACTCCGCGGCAAGGGCATCGGGCAGGTGTTGCTCTCGTGTCTCGCACGGATCGCCGTTGAACGGGGTGGCGGCCGATTCGAGTGGTCGGTGCTCGATTGGAACGTCGATGCCATCAGGTTCTACGAGCGCCTCGGCGCGACGGCGATGGATGGGTGGACGACGTTTCGGGTGACAGGCGATGCGCTCGAGCAGTTGGCTCGTTCAGACCGATAGAATTTTTCGCAATCACTCTTTGGAAATATCGCCAACCAAATGGCACGCGAGACGCGTACCCCACAAAGGCACGTCGTTCGCTTTGTGGGGCAGCCATCCCGGCTGCCATCGGGCGTCCATGCCGACACTCTCTCGGAATATCGCCAACCGGATGGCACGCGAGACGCGTACCCCACAAAGGCACGTCGTTCGCTTTGTGGGGCAGCCGTCCCGGCTGCCATCGGGCGTCCATGCCGACACTCTCGGAATATCGTCAACCGAATGGCACGCGAGACGCGTACCCCACAAAGGCAGGTCGATCGCTTTGTGGGGCAGCCATCCCGGCTGCCATCGGGCGTCCATGCCGACACTCTCTCGGAATATCGTCAACCGAATGGCACGCGAGACGCGTACCCCACAAGGGCACGTCGTTCGCTTTGTGGGGCAGCCGTCCCGGCTGCCATTGGGCGCACATGCAAAGTCGATGTTCAGCGCCAGACGGCGAAAACGAGATAGACGATCGGGATCGCGAGGCCGGCGATCAGCAGCCACCGGCCCCTGCCTCCGAGCCCCTTCTTGCCGGTGATGATGAAGATCCCCGTGCAGGCCAGCACCAACAGCCCCACCGCGTAGGCGTCGGCGAACCACGTCCAAAAACCCTTGCCGTGGTTGAGGTGGAGGTAATTCACCTCGAAAAAGGCGAATCGCCTTCGGGCGTGCTCATCGACCACCCTGCCACCCGGCAGCGCAACGGTGAGCGTTCGCTGATCGAGAAAGACCTTCAGCTGGTCAGGTCCCATCCGCACCACGGACCTCGGCTCTTCGACGATGCCCATGCGGTCGAGAACCTCGGCCCCGAGTTCGGCTGCGGTCCCGAACGGCAGGACCCCGATCTCGACCGCCTCGCGCCGGATGACGTAGTTCGGGTTCCAGTCGTCGATGTGGTTCACCGCCACCCCGGAGATGGCGTAGATCACGGTGAGCCCGGCGAAGAAGTAGCCGACATCGCGGTGGGTCGCGATGATCAGCCTGCGGAATTTTCACGACGGTCAGCCCTTGATGACGGCTCCGGTGCCGCGGATCATATAGACGTATTCGTTGACCGCGGGCGCATCGCACCCGGCGCCGCCTCCGTCGCCCTTCGGCCCCGTCTTGTCGCAGGTCTCGCCCTCGACGTGGTTGTGTTCGGCCGCGGTGCGGGCCTCGATCTGCTCGGGAGTCAGCTTGATGGCCTCGAAGACGCCCTCGGCCGAGCGCTCATGACCCATCGATTCATAGGGGAAAACGATGACGCCGTCCTCGACCTTGATCCGCACGCCGTTGCCGCTGTCGGCGTCGGTGACCTGCATCCAGCAGCCGCGTTTCTTGCAAACGCCGGTGATCACGCCGTCCACCCGGACCTTCTTTCCGACGTACTCGTCGGGGTTGGCGAGCAGTGTTTCGATGGCCACCGCCTCGGTCAGGGTCACGCCATCACCGTAGGTCTCGACGTCGTCGCCGGCCAGCACGGGCAGAGCAAACATCGCGAACACCACTACACTGAGAATGAGAAACCGTTTCATGTTATTGCCTCCACGCTATTTACGCTTACCTCGGCGCCCGCATCCTGCCCTCTCGAGACGCTGCTGTCAAGAGCAGCAGGTCACTCTCACGGTCCGAAGCAGTTCGGCACGGGACGACCGCAGGGACAGCCACCGCCCACCGGCGACGATCAGATGGTCGAGGACCGACAACCCCGACCACCTGACCACCCCGGACCAGCCGGCGGGTCAGATCGAGGTCGTCGCGACTCGGTTCGAGGTCTCCCGAGGGGTGATTGTGAAACAACAGCAGGCCCGCCGCCCGGTCGAGGACCGCCAACCTGAAGAGCTCGGCCGCATCGACCGGCGCCTGGTTGCGGGTCCCGAGCGTGAGCTCGTGGAGCGCGAGGTAGCGGTGGCGGCTGTCGAGGCCAGACAACCCGAAGACCTCGCGGCTCTCGGTGTGAAGCCGGCGGATCAGGAACTCGCCCGCAATCTGCGGTTGATCGAGGCGCTCGGCCGTCTGCAGCTCGGCCTTGGCGAAGCGTTTTCCGAGTTCGATGGCCGCCAGCAGGGACGCGGTCTTGGCCGGTCCGAGACCCGGACGCTGCTGGAGTTCTCGCGGGTCGAGACGGGCGAACCCCGCCAGCCCGCCGCAGTCGGCGAGGAGGCGGTGGGCATCGACCACCGCCCCGCGGCCGCGGGTCCCGGTCCTGATCAGCACCGCCAGCAGTTCGGCATCGGAAAGGGCGGCTGGTCCGTAGTCGAGGAGGCGCTCGCGCGGGCGCTGCGACGGCTCCATATCGCGAATACATTGAGTCATGTGCACTCCCCGGGGCGGATTGCCCAGGCGTGGACGGGACTGACCCGCGGATGGTAGCATGATGCCAGGGAAATCGGGGAAGTTCAGGCGTCGGATCGGTCATTCCGAACAGGAACGATACCGAGAACAACCATCGACTCAGCACCTGTTTTGTGATAGAAACAAATGAGATCGGGCCAGCGTATATGGGGGCATGATGAGCAAACGTCCACGCACCCGCGAAACGAAACAACGCCGCGTCGTCTATCGAAACGGTCAAGAACACCTATTCGCATCCGACCGCAGACTGGATCTTCGAGCAGGTCAGGGATTCGCTTCCGAAAGTTTCGCTCGGCACCGTGTACCGGAATCTCGGGGTGCTCAAGGAAGAAGGGCCTGGTCCGGGAGATCTACGGCAACGACCGGCGCGCCCACTACGACGCGGACATCTCACCCCACGCGCACTTCATGTGCGACTCGTGCGACCAGATCATCGACGTGCGCGGCGTCCAGGCCATCGACTGGCGCACCCTCAAGGACCTGGTGGGCTGCAACGTCGCCGAGCAGAACGTGGTTTTCAGCGGGCTCTGCGCCCACTGCCGGCAGCAGGAGCCGAAGCAGGCGTGACGCCTCGGCGCAACCGCGCCGAGGGCGAATTCTCAATTTTGAATTTTGAATTTTGAATTGAGGGCGCATTCGTGAATGCGGCGCGCCTCCACCCCTATCTCAGAGCGGGTCGCTTCAAAACAGGGAATTCAGTCAGGGTGACAATCCGGCTGGTCCAGTGACAGCCCTCGAAACTCCATACCCGAACCGGTCCGTTTTTGGCCGGTTGAGTGGAAATTGAGAATCAAAAATTCGCCGAAGTGGATCGCGCGAATGCGCGAATCACTCGGCGACGACGTTTTCGATCTCGGGTGCGTAGAGCTTGATCCGTTCGGCGACGAAATCCGCCAGCGTCGAGCTCGCCATCGGGCACCCCTTGCAGGCGCCGTGCAGGCTGACGCGGACTGTGTCCCCTTCGACTCCGACGAGGGCCACGTCGCCGCCGTCCGCCTTGATGGCGGGCCGCACCTCCTCGATGGCAAAAGCCACGCGATCTTCCACGGGCCCGGTGGGCCAGGAATCAAATGGCATCAATTCCTCCGTTCGCCATCCTCAACGCCGATTGGGTGTCGTATCATTCCCGATGGAGATCACGAGCGGTTTCCCGACTGACAGGGCGGCACCGGCCGTCTGAAGACCGGAATCTCCGCGAACCTTTGGCGCACGATCTCCGTTTGTAGAGGTTGAGAGATGGATATGGCTGAACTGGAAACCACTGTCGAGCGCTGTCGCGAAGGCGACGAGGACGCATGGAGCGCGCTGGTGAGCACCACCCTGCGCCCCCTCTACCGTCTGTGCGCAAGTTATGCGCCGTCAGCAGCCGAGGCCGAAGAGCTCTGCCAGGAGGTCTATTTCAAGCTGTGGGAGAACCTCCACCGCTACAAACCGGGTTCGAACTTCATGGCGTGGGCGTGGCGGGTCGCCAAGAACCTGATCATCGACTCCTACCGCCGCAGCCGGCGGGAGCGCGAGGCCGCGTGGCTCGACCCGGAAGTCATCGACCGCCTGCCCGCCGCCGACGACCCCCACGAACAGACCGAACGCAGACAGCGGCTGCGCCTCATTTCCACCAGCCTGCGTCAGATCTCCGAGGAGCTCGCGACCCTTGTCCTGATGCGCGATTTCGCCGGCATGTCCTACCAGGAAATGGCCGAAGCCACCGAACTGCCGCTCGGCACGGTCAAATCACGCCTCAACCGCGCGCGTCTGGAGCTTGCCTCCTCGGTTCGCCGCCGCGTCCAGATCCACGCCGTGCCGCCCGCGGACAGCCTGGCCGGAGGGAGCTGCGTGATGGACCGCTGCGCCGATCTCCGCGAACTCCTCAGCCTTTACCTCGAAGGAGAGCTCGACGAGGCGCAGGCGGAGCGCAGGTGCGGGAGCACCTCGCCACCTGCGCGGAGTGCGCGGAACTTGTCGAAGACGATGGCCGAGATCATCGGGTGCTGGGGCGGCGCTGGCCGAACTCGAACCGCCCGACAGGCCTGGCCGCCGATCTCGCGACGTCCCCCTGCCGGCTGTGGCTGGGGCTCCTCTTCCAGGCGGTCGACCACGAGATCTCACAACGCAATCTCGAGCGCCTGCTCTCCCACCTCGAATCGTGTCCGTCGTGCCGGCGCACCTGGCAGGACATGACGCTGATGCACCAGGTCGGCGAGGCCATGGAGCCCTCGCAGTACCTGCTCAAGAGGTGCATCAACGCCCGCGAACGGAAACCGAAAACGACACCCGATCCTCAATCGCCGCCTCGCCACCGCCGCGGCGTACCTGCTCGCCGTCATGACATCGCTGATTGTCGGCAACCCGGTGACTCTTGCCCGGAGCCAGGCCGTGCCGGCCGTCGAAAGAGTGGCGGAGGTGGTCACGACCGAGGTCGCCGAGGTCGCCCAACAGGGCCGCGGCGAGGTCCGGGTCATGCTGTGGCGGGTCTGGAAGTGGGGCGAGAACAAGGCCGAGGCCGTCCGCTCGTATCTTCGCGGGAGATGACACAGGACAACGAAGACGACGCAAACGCGGCCGATGACGCCGCGAATCAAGGAGCAGCCACATGACCGACACCACCAACGACACACCGGAAATCGAAGGCACCGAAGCCCGCAGAAACCGAAACCGCCGTTGCCGCCGCCGCCGGGAGAAGCTCCGCCCCCGGCGCCGCCAGCGCAGCGCGCCCTGGTGCCCGCGTACGACCCCGGTCCTGCGCCCCCGAAATCGCCGCCGCTCGCCGCATTCCTGGCCGTCCTCATTCCCGGGCCTCGGACACCTCTACACCTGGGCCTACGAGCGCGCCTTCATGATCTGGGCGACCATCGCCGTGTGCGTCCTTCTGATCATCCAGGGCTCTGGGGCTTCTCGTTCCTGATCGCCTTCGTCTACTTCTTCTCGATCTTCGACGCCTACCGCGAGGCCCAGTTCTTCAACCTCCGCGCCGAGGAGCAGGAAACGACCCGAAACCGCGGCCCGACGGCCAGGGCCGGCTGATGTTCGGAGTCTTTCTCGCCGTCGTCGCCGCCGTCGTCCTCGCTCGACCGCTACGACCTCTTCGACATGGACTGGGTCTACGAGTGGTGGCCGGTCCCGGTCTTCCTGCTCGGCGTGTACTTCATCGGGGCCGCGGTGTGGGATCGGATGAAGGCGAACAGGAACCCCTGCTGAAGAGGACGAGGTTTAGGGCGAAAACCTCTGTCGAACTTGAATTGATTGGGATTCGGTTGCACGTGTAGAGCACGACGGAATCCAACCGATTCGCGGAGGGGAAACGGGCTTGTCTTGTGTTTACCGGATAAAGCGATGGCTGAACCGGGTAACAGTTTAAACCGAAAATTCCGTTCTACCTCGACGCCAAATCCCGTCGCCAACAACAAGTGAGGAAGTGCGCACGCGGCACCAATCCTCTTCCAACGTTTTGTGGGTGCTGAAGAAACTCATGAGCCTACGGTGAGGCATCCTCCCAGGCGGTGATGTCTCCGGATTCAAATCCGTCGGCAAAAAACGGAATACCGAAAAACTCAGGTGAGAAGAACATGGTAGCTTCTCCGGCGTCGATTTTTGTCCCGTTGTCGTGGGCCGTGTCGCCCACAACCAGATATGCGTTAGAGATTGCGACCGAATAGCCAAACCTCTCATAGAAGACAGGGGTTACTGCGGTGACGGATTCGCTGTATCCCCAGAAGTCAGTCCCAAGTTTGTTCCTGCCAAATGTGTAGACCGCACCCTTATCATCGTGTTTATAACTTCCAACAACAGCAAGATTACCTGCAATCGAGACAGAAAAGCCAAACCAGTCATCATCCGCTTGGTCTGGCGCACGTAACTTTTTCACATATCCCCAGTTATCGGTCCCATAGACATCGCGCGCCGAAATCTGGGCACCCCCTGCTGCTGCCCCCATCGTTGTGTTTTGGCGCTCCGACCAGAACAAGGTCCTTGTAGATCGAAACCGAAAACCCAAATTCATCACCTATCAAGGCTGCCCCGCTCAGTTCTTTAACAAAACCCCAGTTATCCAGGCCTCCCTGATCTCGATAAAAAACATACGCTGACCCTCTGTCACCCCAGCCGTGGTCGCCGACAACGGCGGTATCTCCATAAATACTGACCGAATACCCAAAGTCCGAGGCTCCAGCCCCACTTGGTGAGTTGAGCACAGCAACCTCGCCCCAATTGTTTGTGCCTCCTTGATTTCTATAGTGGACAAAGGCCTTCTTGGTTCTCGAAGCACCTATCAAGAGGAAATCCCCGGAAAGCGAGACCGATCTCCGAACCAATCGTTTGAACTCGGCCCCACTAGTTTCCTCACCACTCCCCAGTTTCCCGCTCCATCCTGGTCCTTCATAAAAACAAAGACAGCGCCGGTATCATCGCCCAGATCATCATCGCGAGGAGATCCGACGGCCACGACGTCACCACTGACGGCAACCGAACTACCGAAGAGGTCTCTGTAGGCACCGTCGTAGGCAAAGAGCTTCTTCACAAAGACCCAATTTGTTGTGCGAGAATACAAATATGCCGCTCCGTCTCCGTAGTCATATCCATCAGCCGTGTACGCTCCGACGACAGCCAAGGACCCATCGGTAGCAACCGAGACCCCGAAATTGTCGCCTTGGGCCCCTCCGGCAAATGCGCGCATCCGAACCCAGGCACTGTCCTGGGCTTCAGAACACGGCACGGTCACTAGCGCAGGAGACCGGAGCAGCGAAACAGACGACCGCTCTCACCAGCGTAGCTGGAGTGTATGGCCGAGTAGCCGCGAAGATCATGTTGCAAACCGTCTTTCTTACAACCGGTCTTTTCCAGCTCTCCGTTCGGCGAAATCCCACATTTTTGTGCCTCCATTTCGGGCCAAGTGTCCAGTCCACGAGGTATATGCTCTCTTAGACTCACGAGAACCGACCCACTCAGGCTAACGAATGAGCAAATCCTGTGCCTAAATTGCTAACGGCCCGAGTATCAACTTCACACTAAGATGTTCGTTACGGGACGCAAATGTGCCGAAGTGCTTCAAAGCGTCCCGTGGGAATATTCACGACCCACGCCAGGAGTGTTGTCCTGAGCCTCGATTGCAGTATCCGAACAACGTCATAGGTGCTTGGCCTCTTTAGCACCCATAAGGACCGTCAACGAGACGAGCGGATGCCTTATTTGGTCTCGCCCACCACCGATGACCAGACCGATACGTCCCCTGTCTCGAATCCGTCATCAAACATGAAGATGTTGTGGAAACAATCGACAAGGTTGAAGTTATAAACCCCTGAATCGTCTGCAACGTACAAATCCATCCCATCGCTGCTGAGCTCCAAGTTATGTGGGTCAAAGAATGTCCCGAACGAGTCGAGCAGTGTTGGAAAAGCGGGGTTTCTCGCGTTCAATAAACTCGATGACGCCGCTGCTCTTCATTAAATACACAAATCTTCCATCCGGCGAAATCGCAACGTCTTCCCCCAAACTAACGTTGGTATCGAGGTTCCCCACAGTGCTGGGGTTGGCCGGATCGGAAATATCAACGATCGAAAGGCCTTGGCTGCTGTGAGCGACGTATGCATATTCGCCAAAGATCTCAGTATCCGCCGCGGGGTGGTATAGCGAGTCGTTCCAGTTTCCAACCTCTGTCGGCGTCGTTGGATCGTCAAATATCCACGATGTGAAGATTTCGTCCCAAATCCATCACGTATGCATACCCACCTGCGACGGTAATTCCTCGTGCATCGGTGATGGTAGCGAGCGTACCAACCTGGCTTGGTGTTGCTGGGGTCGAAATGTCCAGCACGCGGAGTCCGGTGTATCGATCGGCGACAAAGGCGTGGGTGGCGGTTGTGTCAGACATCCTCGGGCCAGATTTCGTCGAGGGTATACGAACCCACGATACTCATATTCGAAACGTTCGTGTCGACTATCTGTAAACCGTATGACTGACAAGCCAGCACGGCCAATTCGCACGCCCAACGCGATGCTCTGGCAATGATAGGGAACGGCCAGCCCCGAACCTATGGGAAATAGCATCGGATCAATCATATATGTCCTTGAATTGCCTCATACCGCTAACTGCGAACACATAGTCACCCTTGGGCGCCACGTCATTTGCGTAGTCGAGTTCTCTGAATTTGTTTGGAAGCGAGCAGTCCGCAATTGTGATGGCCGCCGTCAAGAGGATGACCGATATGCAAACTGCAATTTTTTTTGCCATTTTAAGAATCTCTCCTTGATACAACCCTCAAGTTGAGTATATCTCTGCAGTCAATCTACAGATGGATTGACCCAATCCCGAAAAGCTGTACCACTTCCAAGTTGAGAGATCAGGATAATGTGGACCTCCGGAAAAGGAGGACCGATGAAGCGGAAGAGGTACACGGACGAGCAGATCGCGTACGCGCTGCGGCAGGCGGAATCGGGCACGCCGGTGACGGAGATCTGCCGGAAGATGGGCGTGAGCCAGCAGACGTTCTACACCTGGAGAAGGAAGTTCGCTGGGATGGGCGTGGCCGAGCTGCGAGAGCTCCGCCAGCTGCGTGAGGAGAACAAGAAGCTGAAGCAGCTGGTGGCGGATCTGAGCCTGGACAAGCACATGCTGCAAGAGGTGCTGTCAAAAAAGCGCTGAGGCCCGCATGCAGGCGTGAGCTGGTCCATTTTCTCCAAGAGAGGTTTGAGGTCAGCGAGCGCAGGGCGTGCGGGCTGATCCGGTTTGCCCGATCGAGCCATCGATACGAGAGCGTCAAGAGGGACGATCCGGTACTTCGCCGTGCGGCTTCGAGAGCTCGCCGCATCGCGCCGGCGCTTTGGATACCGCCGGCTATGGGTCATGCTTCGCCGCGAGGGGTGGAAGGTGAATCACAAGCGGATCTACCGGCTGTACTGCGAAGAGGGCCTGGCGGTGAGGACGAAGAAGCGGCGGAAACGACCGAGCCACCTTCGGCTCGTGATGCCGCCGGCAGAGGCGCCGAACGAAAGATGGAGTATGGATTTCGTGGCGGATCGACTGGAGAATGGGCGCCAGTTTCGGGTGCTCACAGTGGTGGATCACTTTAGTCGTGAATGTCCCTTACTTGAGGCCGGCATGTCGATGACCGGCAAGAGCGTCGCGAAGGCGCTGGAGAGGCTCTCGTTCGATCATCCTCTGCCCAAGGTCATCACAGTGGACAATGGCATCGGAGTTCTTCTCCAAGGCGATGGACTCGTGGGCCTACCGGAGAGGAGTACAGCTCGAGTTCATTCGGCCCGGAAAACCAACGGAGAACGCGTATCATCGAGAGTTTCAACGGCCGGCTGCGGGACGAGTGTCTGAATGGCAATCTGTTCTTTTCGATTGAAGACGCGAGGAGGAAACTCGAAGTTTGGAGGGTAGACTACAACACGGTGAGGCCGCACAGCTCACTGGGGGACCGGTCCCCCAGTGAGCTGCTCGAGGCCCATCACCAGGAGGTCTCAGAAGCCTCGATTCTCAACCTCTAGCTGGTACAGGATTCGGGGGCAGGTCACTTGGGTCCGGACTCTCATTTTGCCTGGACCTGTTTAAGAAAGCACGTCAGGTCAGATACGGCCCCGGAGATGCTTCCATCAGAGCTCTGCATGCCGGAGATCATCGGCAGCCCACGTTTGAATCTGGCAAACCTGTGCTATAGATTATAATAACAGGTGGAACACTCTTCCTGATTCCGTTCTCTACCACACTTTGACTGTTTCCAACGCGAGATGGAGCGACGCCGTGACGATTTCCCGCACTCTGTTCGCCTGGGCACTATTTATATGCTTCGTCTTCTGCGCGCCAGCTATTTACGCCGAGCCCATCGCATATTTCCACTCTTCTGACGACACGTGTGAAGGTAACTCGCCATGTTACGACAGTATTACCGATGCCCTTCAGAATGTGGACGACGGCGGCACAGTTATTTTTCTTTCGGACTTTGACGGCTCAATTCGCAGTACCGAGGGGAGACAGTTCATCACCTTGAGGGGTATGCCTTCGACAGTCAAGATCTCGAGCCAGATCCTTATCGAGGAGGTCGTGACGGGCTGGACCATTCGGGACCTGGAGGTGACGAACTCATGCGTGATTCAGGATGTTGAAGTGTCGCTGACAATCGACAACGTCACCGCCAACATAATCAAGGTCGGCAGTACGACAAAGGACACAGATGCGACAATCACATTTCGAAACAACACCGTACGTGGTACAGGGCCGATGTCAGTCATAGGGAGTAGGGCTTTTCGATCGACGGATCCATCAATATGCTGAATAACACGGCTGGAGCTTTGAATGTCAAAGTCAATGTAGAACCAGGTCCGACCACCGATCTCGATGCCGACATCATCATGTCCGAAAACGTGACCGTCAACGGAGGAGGCATTTCCATCTTGGGGGTCGATGCCGCGGGCTATGGGAATATCAACGGCTCAATCGTCTACTCAAAGAACACTGGTACGGCGCCCGACGCCAAGTTTGGCGTGATCCTTTACGGTGACGTTTCTGGAGACATTTCAGGGCCCATAAGATTTCACGCCAACGACCTTTCCTGGCTTGCCGTGTTGACCACCGGCTCGAGTGGAGGCGCTATAGGTTCCCTCACCATGACAAATAATTTGGTCGAGTCACTCGAATTTGAGGCGATTGGAGGCCCGATCTTGGGACCTGTAATCATGCGAGGTAATCGTGTTCTCGACCTCGGGGGCGCTACGGGCCTCGACAATCCTCTGATTCTGCTGCATGGCAGCGATGGCATGGGCCGTGTGACGATTGAGAACAACATAGCTCCCGATGCTGATCTAGTCGTTCGCGCCTCGAACGGTCTGTTTTCCGGCGAGGCTGTCCTCCGGAACAACACTGCCGGACTACTTACACTGGATTCTCAAGCTAGCGCATTTAGCGAGGTTTTCGAGGTGGTGGGCAACTTCTACCAACCTCCGATGATCCGCGCCTTTCGAAGATCACGATTCGGACCATGTCGGGAGGTGACTGCCCAGGAGGTTTGGTTGCGGGCAATTTCGCTGATGAGCTGATCCTCAACCTCGACGGCGAACTGACGGGAGATTTGACGACCATTGGCAATACCGTGCGACAGGCGGGCCGATTTATTGCGAGCGGTGTCTCGGGCGGGTCAGAACATCAAATAGCTGGAAATGATTTCCGAGGGACACTCTCCATAAACCGCCTTGATTCCCTGGTTCGGTTCAATCGACTGGCCGGTGATGTCGCCGTGATCCAAGGGACAGACGTCGATGCGAGCCTGAATTGGTGGGGCTGTAACGCCGGTCCTGGTGCTGCCGGCTGCAGCGCACCATTGACGGCTGGGTTCAAAACCAGTCCTTGGCTTACATTTACAGGAACAGCGTCATGCGACGCCCTTGTGGCTCAGGCAAGTTTTGATCTCCTCACGGCCTCCGATTCCAGCGTTCCGTCCGGGAACATAACCCCGGGAGAGGTGGACGTGAATACGAATGAGGGTGTCGTTTTGACGAGTCCCGTGACGCTGGTAGGTGGCGCCGGTTGCTCGCTCGTTGAACTGCAAGGAGGTACAACGACTCCGGTAGTGACAATGCAGCTGGACGGAGAGTCTATCGAGGTCTCCGCAGATTGCAGCCATGGTATTCAACAGCCACCCTGCAGCAATCTCTTTGCCGACGGTTTTGAGTCGGGCACTCTGGCTGCCTGGGATTAGATACAAGATTTGAGGGTGTCGAGAAGACTCAGGCGGTTACCCGCCCGGGCCCCCAACAGAGGTGGACCCCAATCTTTGGACAGGTTCGCGGCGTTTCTAAGGTGGAATCCAGTGGTTGTTTCATGCCGCGCGGTCCCGCCGGCTCATCCCTGGGCAGCTGCCCAGGGATGAGCCGAGTTCGAGATTGAAGTATGCCTCGGTCGGCGTCTTGTCGTCGAGCGAGGAGTGTGGTCTTTCGTCGTTGTAGCGACCGACCCAGTGGCCGATCACCTCTCGTGCCTGGGAGCCGGTCTCGAGCTCGTGGAGGTAGATGCTCTCGTACTTGAGCGTTCGCCAGAGCCTCTCGATGAAGATGTTGTCCATCCACCGGCCCCTGCCGTCCATCGAGATCCTGACTCCAGCTGCCTTGAGCGTCTCGGTGAATTCCAGGCTCGTGAATTGGCTGCCCTGGTCGGTGTTCATGATCTCGGGCGGTCCGTACAGCGCCAGAGCCTCTTCCAGGGCTTCGGTGCAGAAGGAGGCGTCGAGGGTGTTCGAAAGCCGCCAGGCGAGCACTCGCCGGCTGTACCAGTCCATGATGGCGACGAGGTAAAGATAGCCCCTCCTCAGTGGGATGTAGGTGATGTCCGCACACCACACCTGGTTGGGCCGGTCGATCGTCAGGTTTCGAAGCAGATACGGGTACACACGGTGCTCCGGATGCGGCTGTGAAGTCTTCGGCCGTTGATAGATCGCCTGCAGCCCCATCTTTCTCATCAGCCGCCGCACACGTTTGCGGCCGACACAGAAACCCAGGCGTCGGAGGATCTTCGTGATCTGGCGAGATCCGTAGTATGGCGTCTCCATGAATTGCTCGTCGATCAGGCGCATCAGCTCGAGGTTGAAGCCACTTTCGCCCTGGCCCTCGTAGTAGTACGACGACCGGCTGATGCTCATCAATTCACACTGCTTCACGATGCTGAGTCTTCGGTGTTCAGGTTCGATCATTGAGGCCCTGCGATGGTGGCTCAGCGATCGAACACTTTGGATAAAAAATCCTTCTCCACCGTCAGCTGACCGATCTTCGCGTGCAGCTCCTTGATCTCCGCCTCGTGCTGAGCATCTCGCTTCGCGCCGCCTCCGTTGAAGACATCGACCAGGCTCTCTTTCGCCTGCTTTTTCCAATTCGCGATCAGATTCGGGTGGACGTTGTATCGCGCCGAAAGCTCAGCCATCGTCTGCTCTCCGCGCAACGCCTCCAGCGCTACTTTCGCCTTCAGCTCAGCCGGGTACTTGCGTCGTTTTGCCATCGTCCTTCGACTCCCTTCAGGTTCGGGGAGTCCACCTTAGCAAGCTGTCCGAATTCCGGGGTCCACCTCTGCTGAACGAATTTCTGCTAACGAAAACCCTAAAGTGTTTCGGTTGGAATAGCAACATTGATCATTCTGGGTATTGATTTTCTCAACTGATGGATTGTTGATGGCCGTAGGAATGAATTCTATATGATCCGCCCCTTGAGAGGCGGACCCGATAGGTGCATATGTTTATGAAATCGATGAGATTATGGCACCGAGATTGACCAAGCATCGGTATCACCCGACTCAAAGCCATCATCAAAAATGTCGTCGATGAGTTCGTAGATGTACGCCGCGCCAGAGTTCTTCAATTCGCCCGCAACGCCACCATCCTCATAACCAGCACCGACTACCAGAGTAGTTCCGGAAATTGCCGACGTTCTGGCAAATGCGGCGTCAATTTGAGGAAGTGGTGCGCGAAGAATGAGCGTTTCACCCCACGCGTCTGCGCCCCCATGGTTGCGTGCAAAAAGGTAAGCTGCTCCGGAATTCACAACAGGATCGCCCGCACCCCCATCTTCGAGATACGCACCTACCACCAAGCGATCACCGTCAATGGCGAGTGAAATCCCGAAGGCGTCCTGATCTTGGGCATCGGATGCCCTCAACAGCTCGATTTCGCCCCAATTGTCGGTTCCACCGTGGTCGCGCTCGAACATATACACCGCGCCTCCCCCAGTGATCGGATCCCCAATCCCGCCGTCCTCTTGATGGGCTCCAACGGCAACAGTGTCACCATCAACCTCCACGCGTATTCCGAAGGAGTCGTTTGCTTGAGCGTCGGAAGCGCGAAGCGTTTTCATGTTCCCCCATATGTTGGTGCCCCCCTGGTTACGTCCGAATACGTAAGCATTACCAGAGTTTGGTAACGGATCGGCTGGATCGCCCTCCTCCCCCGACGCTCCGATCACAACGATGTCGCCACTAATCGCCGAATGCCGTCCAAAAACGCCGCCAACCTCCGGCTCGGGCGAACTGAGTCTTCTGATTTGGCCCCAAGCATCTGCGCCTCCCTGATTCCGTTCAAATAGATAGGCGGATCCGGCGTTATTCAGTGGATCACCCAAGCCACCGTCTTCGAACCATGCTGAAACCACCGCGACATCACCGTCAATCGCAACGGGAAGCCCAAACTGATCTGATTCTTGTGCGTCTGAGGCGCGCAAGATTGTCACCTCACCCCAGGCGTTTGCCCCTACGGAGTCTCTACCGAATATGTATGCTGCGCCAGAGTTTGATACCGGATCTCCGAGCCCTCCGTCTTCTAGCCTGGAACTGATAATGATTGTATCGCCGCTGATCGCGACTGATTCTCCAAAAAAATCATTTGCTTGAGCGTCTGAAGCACGCAAGATCTTCACTTCTCCCCATGCTCCAGACCCGCCAGAATTTCGCTCAAATACATATGCTGCACCTGAATGCGCAATCAAATCGCCTGCACCACCATTCTCCCACGAGGCGCCAACTACAATCGT
>CAWAUY010000040.1:0-11197 GCA_963785275.1 Candidatus Sulfomarinibacteraceae bacterium | reverse complement strand
GACACCGGTTCACCGGACTGGATGAGACAGTACGGATGATCGGATAGGCCGTGGAACAGCTGGCAGATGACCTGGGTGAGCACCGATGCTGTCGGTGGCAATGCGTGGCTGACGAGGGCGAGTTTCCGATCGAGTATCGGCGCGGGAGAATCCGAAGGAGTGGCCATGATCACTGTTACGCCTCGGAGGTCCCGGTGTGTGTTGGGTTGGCCTCCGGGGTCGGCGACGTACCATTTCCGACGGGTTGTGCCGCCGATCGAAACGTGCCGAGAATGCAGTCTGCCAACCATGGGTAGGACTCCAGGTGGGCCCAATACTGTTTCCCGGTGCCATACTGGCAACACTGCAACCGGACGGGGTGGAGACCGCTGCGTCCCATAAGATTGGTCAGGGTGTGCGGTGAATACCACGCCACGTGGTCCGGATGAACCGACTCCACGCCGCTGAGGGCGAGGGCAAACGTCTTGAGAGAAAACGCGTTGGGAACCGACGCCATGACTTCGCCACCGGGGGGGAGGAGACCCGCGATTTCATTCAGTGCGCGCAACGGCTCGGCGAGATGCTCGATGACCTCCCCCAACAGCACGACGTCACACGAGGCGATGCTCTCGGCCACGGAGGCAAGATCGTACACGCTGCAGATATGGGTATCGTCGTACGGAAACGCCTCCTGGTAACGTCGAACACCGTCCTTCGAGGCATCGATTCCGACCAGCGATCGACAGACCTCCTTGAGCCGGAGGTGGAGCAACGTGCCGTCCTGGATTCTGGTCTCCGTGAGAGGCCAGTCGCAGAATCCGACATGGACCACCCTCCGTCCGGTGCAGTTCATCACCAAAATGTCGGCCCGCGTTGCGATGCCTGGCTCCAAACGCGGCCTCTGGAGATTCCGCTCCGGGGTTGAAGCGGAACCTCGCCGGCCGTGGAACTCGAGAAATCCGAGGACGCAGCGCAGCGTGATGTCCGACAGCGAGCGACGAATGCGTGCGATCATGTGGTGTCTGTCCTGATGGTGACTGACTCCGTTCTTCTGGCCCGTGCCTCAAACGCCATGCCCGACTACGATTTTCGCTACGGCACGGCTCACGGCCGGCTGGATGTACTCGCCGGGTGGCTGCCAGTCGGTGCCCTGGGTGAGGGCAATCCGGACACATTCTTCCACCCGCTTCGGGTCGACACCGCTGAGGATGTTGCTGCCGCAGTCTAGGGTTTCCGGACGTTCTGTGACGTCGCGGATCGTGATGTTCGGCACCTTCAATATGCAGCATTCCTCCTGCACCGTACCGCTGTCGGAGAGCACGCAGCGGGCGTCGCGCTCAAGGGCCACGAAGTCGAAGAACCCGAAGGGTTCGACGAAACGGATATCTTCGCCGATAGGCGCGGCGCCCAGCTCTTCGAGACGCGCCTTTGTTCGAGGATGAGTGCTGACCACCACCGGGAGGCAGTGGGCCGACTGCACCCGTTTCAGGGCCTCGAGGAGCGACGACAGCCGGTGTTCGATATCCACGTTCTCTGCTCGGTGCATGGTGGCCAGGAAGTACTCCTTGGCCCGGAGTCCGAGTTGATTGAGGACCTTTGACTCATCGATCTCGGTTTCGAAGTGACGGATTACCTCCCAGATCGGGTTACCAATGACATGGATGCGCCGACCTTCCACACCCTCGGCGAGAAGATTCTCCCTGGACCTCCAGGTGTAGGGCATGAGCACGTCCGATGAGTGGTCGATGACCCGACGGTTGACCTCTTCCGGCACCCGGTCGTCGTAGCAGCGATTCCCGGCCTCCATGTGGTAGACGGGTATTCCGAGGCGTTTGGCCACAATCGCTGTCAGCCCGCTGTTGGTATCTCCCAGTATGAGCAGTCGGTCGGGTCGCTCGGATTGGAAGATCCTCTCGGCCGCGGCCAGGATCTGGCCGACCTGGTCGCCGAAACCGGTGGCTCTGACCCCGAGATGGTGATCCGGTTGACGCAGCTTCAGCTCGTCGAAGAACAACTGGCTGAGCGAATCCTCGAAATTTTGTCCGGTATGAACCAACACGTGATCACAGAGTTCGTCCAGCACCGGGATGATCCGGCTGAGGCGGATGATTTCCGGTCGCGTCCCGAGGATTGTGAGAACCTTCATCGCAGGAGGTCTCCATCGCGTCGGTACAACCGATCCGCGGTGAGATCGTAACGCTCGAGGAGCTCTTTGCAGGCGGCGACGTCGATCAGGTTGTCCGCCGAGCTGTACTCGCTGCCGAGCGCCGTTTCCGTGCATCGTGACGCAGCTCGGGGAGCATGGGCAGGATCACGTAGTACTCCCCCCTGGCGATGGTTCGGTGGGCCTCCTCCTCGGAAACCAAGATCTCGTGGGTCTTTTCTCCGGGGCGGATCCCGGTGAAGACGGTCTCCACATCGCCATCGCCGATCAAAGCCGCCGCGATGTCGGTCATGCGCGCCGCCGGCACCCTCGGAATGTAGGTGTCGCCCGGGCCGCCGTGTTCGAGGGCGGCGAGAATGGTGTCCACCGCTCGGTCGAGGCCGAGGAAGAACCGCGTCATCTCGGGTGTGGTGATGGTCACCGGACCGCCGTTGGCGATCTGCTCGATGAACAGCGGGATCACCGAGCCGCGTGATGCGAGCACGTTGCCGTAGCGGACGCACACGAACCGGGTTTCCGGACAGTCGAGGTTGGCGCGGATCAGGATGCGCTCCTGAATCGCCTTGGTCATGCCCATGACGTTCACCGGCTTGCAGGCCTTGTCGGTTGAGATGCCCACCACGGTCTCCACCGGGAGACGGTGCTCGCGGATGGCGCGGACGATGTTTTCCGGGCCGCCGATGTTGGTCTGTACGGCCTCGCCCGGGAAGTACTCGCAGGTGGGCACCTGCTTCAGCGCGGCGGCGTTGAACACGACGTCGGCATCGCGCAGCACCGCCGCTACCGAATGTGGGTCACGCACATCGCCGATGCGGAAGTCGAGCATCCGGTCGAAATTGGAGTAGATGACCTCGTCGGTGGCGGCGTGTCGCTCGAGGTAGCCGACCCGCATCTGGTGCTGCTTCGCCTCATCGCGGGAGAACACGATGATCTTCGCCGGGTCGCCGGCCGCACCACCGAGCAGGCGCCGCACAAGAACCTGACCGAGGGAGCCGGTTCCCCCTGTCACCAAGACTCGTTTTCCCTCAAGTGGACCCATGTTGTGTTCTCCACTGGTCGTACGGTGTGGGGTCGTTCGCGAGCTCCTCGATCATCTTATCCCACGAGGGAGGCCGGATCCCCGTGGCCGCGACAAAGCGCGAACCGTCCAACGATCGGTCGATGGCGGGTTCGTCCACCGGGACGATCTCCGTGCCGAGCGCCATCGCCTCGTTGATCAGTCTGAGCAGATCGAACTTGGTGATTGGTTCCGAGGCCACGTGCACCAGTCCCTCGAGGGTCGGCTGATCGGACACCACCCGGGAAATCACGTGGGCGAGGGCCGCGGTGGTGAGACCGGAGAACATCGGCCCGGGTGTACCCGTTGACCGGTCGTGATGTCGGCTCAGAAACCACTCCAGCAGGCCCGTCTCTCCGCGTAGCTCGCGACCGATCATGGACGTTCGTACGGTGAGCACGCCGGGTCCCGTGACCTCCCCAAGCAGCTTGCTGCGACCGTAGAGATCCATCGGGTCGGGGTTGTCTGTCTCCGATGAGTTGCCGTTCGTGCCGCTGAAGACACAGTCGGTGCTGATGTGGATCAGCCGGCACTGCCGTGCCTGGCAGAGCGTCACCAGACGATGGGGGAACAGCGAGTTGACCTCGATCGAGGCGACGGGGTCGGTGGCGGCTTCGGCCTGTTTGACGATCCCGATGCAGTTGATCACCACGTCGGGCCCCACCGTATTCAGGGCGTGCGCCACGGTTTGGATATCGGTGGCGTCCACCCCGCCGACGACCTCGGTCGAACCATGAAGCGGGGGCCGGTGCGCCAGATCAGCGTCGTTCTCTCGTGCGGTTGCCGCGACGGTGAATAGATCGCCGAGATCCTGGACCAACCTGTGGCCCAACATTCCGAAACCGCCAAGAACAAGCAGTCTCATTTCTCATCTCCGAGCAAGCTCTCATAGAGCGCGATATGGCGGTTGATGTAGGTTTCGGCGCTGTAGTGCTCGCGGGCGAGCACGGCAGCCCGTTCGCCGAGTCTGCGGCGGGCCTCGGGAGCATCCAGAAGTCTGCCGAGGGCTGCGGCCAAGGCCGGGCCATCACCCTTTGGTACGGCGATTCCACCTTCGGGAGCCATTACGACCTCGGGAAGCGCCGTACCATCGCATACGATGACCGGTGTGCCGCAGGCCATGGACTCAATGGCCATGACACCGAAAGCCTCTTCTTCCGATGGCATCAAGAAGATGTCAGCTGCGCGGAAAATATCTGCAAGTCGGGATGGGTCGTTCACCCAACCCATGCGTCTGACGGTGTATTTGTCGTTCAGTCCCTCGATGGCATCACTTGACTCGAGTACCAATAGCACGGTTGGACGATCCGGTGAGTAGATCTGCAAAGCACGCACCAGGCCTCGGCCACCCTTGTGCCGTTCTTCGGTCCCACGAAATCTAAAGGCAATGACATCAGCATTCGTGGGAATCTTGAGGTTAGCGCGAGAGTCTGTGCGATCGTTTGGGCGGAAGATGTGGGTGGGTAGTCCAAATGGGATCAGGTGACTCTTTAGATTCTGGAGAATAGGACTGTCCGCGACAATCTGTCTCATGTAACGACTGGCAACTACCAACGAAATGTTCGATCGGGCGATGATCCGACTCTTGATGTGCCACATGAGCGAGGACCGGTCTTTTCTCATTGGGATCGACCGATCGAGATCTGGGCAGTTGCCGCAGCCGGACCGCCAGAGCTCACATGTGCCAGGGTAAATGCAGTGACCGGTAAGTGGCCACGGGTCATGGAGAGTCCAAACAACCCTCTTCTGGTGGTTCATCAGCGGCAGATTCAAGAGACTAAAAAACGGGGAGCCGTGGATCACATGAAGGTGAATGATGTCCGCCCGCCGGTAGGTGTCGGTCAGGAAGACTGTTGAGGCGGATGTTGACAACATGGCCTGGAGAGAGAGTCTTTCTTGGAGTGGGTTGAGCAGGCGATTGTCGACGAACCGTGTCAGGGAAGTTCCAGCTTCACGTGTTCTCGGATCGTCGCCTGTTTTGTACCGCACGAGCATTGCCGATTCGTGTCCGCGTTCCAGCAACGCTTGGTGGATTAGCGAGCCGTTGAAACGCTCGCCGACCGTATCCCATGCTGTAATCTGTAGAACTCTCATGTCTCTTTCATCAAGATGTTAACTTCAGTTCTGACGAATCCGACGTCAGAAGCCAGTAGCGCGCCGACTTACCGAAGGCTGCCGTCCCAGTGCGGTTCGGTCCTTCGGAAACCCTCGGTGTCAGTGTGTCGCCTGAAGGGGAGCATAATTCTCCTCCCTGCGGCACCGACAAGACGCAACGCATGGGCCAACGGAGGGAGGATCCATCCGAAACGACTTCTCCTCAACCGTTCGATCTCGAGGATGGCTATCATGGCGCTTTTCCCATGGCGGCAACCTGTCAGGCCAATAACCTCCCTGATCAGCTGCGGCGTGTAGATATGTTCGTTCATCAGTTCTTGCCAGTGGCCAGTCCTCGAGGCGATCCGGAGGCGGTCCCGGTGGCACTCCTTGACCAGGTGCATACCGGAATGCGGCAGGTCGTAATGGCGGTAGAGCTTGATGTTGAGATATCTAAAACTCAATCCAAGGTCGAGCATCCGAAACATGAAGTCGGTATCCACCGCTCGAAACGAGCAGTCTAGTAGACCGATGAGGGGAAGAAGCCTACGTCGAAATATCAGACCGACGCCGCACTGAACAGATCGAAAAAGCTGCAGAGGGTCGGACTCGAAGGTGTCCGACTCGGGAAGGAAGTGATAACCGATCAGCTCTTTTTCGCCCGTTTCAGGGTGAATCCGTACTTCCTCGCCGCCGCATAGGATCGCATCCACAGCGGGATTTCGCTGCAGCGTACGGACAGCTTCCCGCATCGCTTCCGGGAAGATCACATCATCATCGGTGACGAACTTGATGAACTCGCCCCGAGCCATGAGCATTGCCTTGTTGTAGCCATGAGCCTCACCACGGTCATCCTCAGAAATATACGCGGTAACAAGATCATCGTGCTCCTCGATCACCGATTTTGTGTGGTCGGTAGAACCGCCATCAACAACGATCAATTCATCCTTCGAGGTGACGTATGTTGTGAGTGAATCCAGAGCCTGTTCGAGATACGGTGCCCTGTTCTTGGTGGTCAATATGTACGAAACAACTGGTTCTACGACGTCCATATGTGTAATAACTTACCTCAGTTTCTTGTGAACGACGATTGAACCGGCCGACTCGAGGCCACAATTTTGCATTGGGCATTTCGGAGATTGCACATCATTTTTTTGAGTTTGATCGATGAACGGTCGGATCAATATCGGGCCATGCTGGAGGTTGAGTCGCTAGAATTGATCCGGAGACCAAGGTCGGGTCCCACCTGTCGAGTGTGTTGGAGAGGACTTGTATATGAAGATTGAGCCAATCATCTCGGAAAATATCCGAATTCGTGTTCCGGACGCATTCGACGTTGGCGAAGGGACGGTTGTGGATGACTTCTGTTACTTTTCCACCCGCGTTGTCATTGGCCGTTTTTGCCACCTCGCCAATGGTGTGAGTGTTGGCGGCGGTGGAGACAGGACGTTTACGCTTGGTGATTTTAGTTCGATTTCCGCAGGTGTGAAAATTTGGTGTAGTAGTGATGATTTTGGGCGAGACATGGCGGCACTGTTTCCGGCGTATGTGGATGTGGACAAGAACACTATTTCTGGAGATGTGAGTCTCGGTGAGTTAACCGTTGTCGGAGCTAACAGCGTGGTAATGCCCGCCAATGATATTCCGGATGGGGTAGCGATTGGCGCTCTGAGTTTTGTGCCACCCAGATTCAAGTTCAATGAATGGAGCCTTTACGCTGGAGTTCCTATTCGATTGATCAGAGTGAGGGACCGCAGCGAGATCATTCGCCAGCGCGACGTGGCGGTTGGCTCCTTGAACCAGTGTGAGTGAATATGGGCCTGGCTTTGGGCGACAGCTTGGAGTGAACACTGCGTGCGAGCGCCCGTGGTCAGATATTGGTATAGGGCGTCTTGAATGAAACTGCACCAAATGCTCGGATGAGTTCCGAAATGCCGTCTTCGATGTTGATCGTGGTCTCGTAACCAAGTCTATTGATTTTCTCGTAGCTAACCACGTAGTCGCGCTTGTCGGCGTCCTCGCCGATGTCGGCGTAGTGTATGTAGCAGTCAACCGCTCGCTTTAATAGCTCACAGATGTCCTCTTTGCTGTAGTTCATCGAGTTCGATCCTACGTTGTATACCTCTCCCCCCATCGAGTCCGCCATGTCGATGGCGAGGGCAAACGCCCGTCCCATGTCGTGAACGTGGATAAAGGTCCTCATGAAGTGCTTTTCATAGACCACGAGATATCCCTGGGTGACGCTCTTGTAGCTGAAGTCATTGACCAGGAGATCGAGGCGGAGCCGGGGGGAGACCCCGAATGCGGTGGCGAACCGATAGGCCACTGTGGTGCAGTTGTCCAGCAAATACTGTTCCCCGAGAGTCTTTGTCTGACCGTAGAGGCTGAGAGGATTGAGCGGCGTTTCCTCGGTACACACGACCTCCACCTTGCCGTAGTTGCTGCCTGTGGAGCCGTAGAGAACCAGCTGATCCTTAGAAAGCAGCGACGCCAACAGTTTGGTGCCGCCCACGTTGACGTCCTCGGCCAGCCGAGGGTCCTTGCGGCAGGCCGGGTACCCGACAATGGCGGCCAGGTGGACGATGACATCGCGATCCCTCACCGCCGGCGCGAGGTCCTCGCGGTTTCGAATATCGCCCCGAACAAAGGAGAAGTTCGGTCTCCTGAAGAACGGCAGCAGTTGGTCGCCACCAAACATCAAACTGTCGATTACGAGAACGTCGTGGCCCTCATCGAGGAGGATCGGGATCAACGATGTTCCCACATACCCCGCCCCACCTGTGATCAGAATTTTCATTGCTGCTCCCAAAGTACGTGTCGGTAGAATTCGACAGTGTTCCGGATTCCCTGCCGGTGGTCGGTGAAGGTAAAGTCCGGAAACAGCTCCCGAAAACGTCGGTCGTCGAGGATCTTCCGCGGAGCTCCGTCGGCATACTCCGGATTAAACACGAGCTGGCCGTCGAAAGCGATCTCCTCGGCGATCATTTCGGCTGATCCTCTGATCGAATAGCCGCGGTTCTGTCCGATATTTACAGGATACGTGAGATCCATGTCGAGGCCGGAACCGGCCTGCAGGATCTTAACCATGTCGATCACGTATCCCCACTCCCGGATTGGCGCGCCCGTTCCCCAGATTTCGAACTCCCTCTGTCCGGCCCGCTGAGCCTGAAGCATCCGTATGATCATGCCGTTGAGGGCGTGGGTCCGGTTGGGGTCGGTGGAGTCGCCGGGTCCAAAGCAGTTGGGGACAAGGAAATTCACGCTTCGCAGCTGATGCTGGATGGCATAGCATTTGGAGATCACGTAGATCACTCTCCGCGAGTTGCCGTAAGACGTTACAGATTCGTGAACCGGGCCATCAAACCATTCCTGTTCCTTGTGAACGTCGGCGTCCCCGGGGTAGGAACAATTCGAAAGTGGGTTGACGATGGTCGCGCTGGGGCATTCCGCCAACGTCGCCCGATACAAATTGAGGGCCATTTGGATGTTGTCGTGGATCACGTCGGCGGCAAAATCGGTGACATAGTGCAGGCTGCCGCCGTGGGCCGAGCAGTTGAAGATCGTATGCGGGCGGACATCTCGGAGAACGCGCCGGGTGGACTCGGGATCACACAGGTCGAATCCATCACGCCGGGACAGCGGGATGACCTCGGTGTCCCCGCTGTCGGGTTGTTCGAGTTGAGCGCACAGGTGCCGACCTATGAAACCGTGGCCACCGGCCACCAGTAGCCTCATCGATCGGGCCCCGCAGGATCCGGGAGGATTGGAGTTTCGGGTCCAGAGTGAGTCAACATCGCCATTGTCCAATCCAGGGTGCCATCACCAGCCCCCCTTGATACGGGTCACGATCCTGCCCACATCTTGATCGGTCAACCCTGCGTGCAGTGGCAGCGAAATCTGCCGGGCGTCAAACTCTCTCTGGCCCTTCAGGTCGTTCCTCACTCCACCGAACACGGAGTATCGATCGATCCGCTGGTGAACGACGGAACAGGGAATTCCCTCGTCTGCCAGAGCTTTGACAAAACTCTCCCTGCGCTCCACCAACACCGTGAAGAGCCAGCAGGCGGACTGCCGATCCGAGTCTTGATCCAGGAGTTCGAGCCCGGGCACGTCCCGCAGAGCCTCTCGGTATCGAGTCGCAAGCTTCCTGCGTCGATCAAGTCGTGTGGCAAAACCGTCGAGGTTCCCCAGGCCAACCGCCGCCGCCAAATCATTCATGTGGTATTTGAAGCCCACCGCCTCGATGTCGAAGATCCGTTCGCCGAGCGGAGATGGTTGGCTGTTCTGTCGGTCGATACCGAACCACCGGCGGGCTCGAGCCGTGTTTTCGTCGGTTGCGTCGACGCAGCACAGCGCACCGCCATCGCCGGTGGTGAGGTGCTTGATCGCCTGGAAGGAAAATGCCGTAAACCGGGAGATCGATCCTATGGGGCGGCGACGATAGACGGCGCCCAACGCATGGGCTGCATCCTCGATCACCGCCACGCTGTGATCGGCGGCAATCGTGTTGATTTCTTCGAGATCGCAAGGATAGCCCCCCAGTGAACCGGGATCACGGCCTTCGTTCGAGCGGTAATCGAGTTCGAAAATGCTTCCGGTGACAGATTTCCCGTGCGTGGATCGATGTCGGCAAAGACCGGAATGGCTCCCTGCATCAACGCAGCCATTCCGGTTGCCACAAAGGTCTGGGCGGGGAGGATGACCTCGTCTCCCGGACTCACGCCCGCGACCGCCAGCGCAAGGTGAAGAGCGGATGTGCCGCTATTGACCGTCACCGGTCCGGCCAACCCCAGACCGGACGCTAGTGCTTTCTCGAAACGGAGCACCATCGCTCCTTCGCTCAGCCAACTCGACTTGAGGACCTCGGTCGCGAGTTCAACGGCTCGGCCCGTGACGGTTGTATCGAAAAAATTCATCCGGTTTGATTCCACCGACCGTCAGCGGGCCATGATTCAATCAACTTCTTTCTCCGGTCTCTTGGGTAGCCAGGAACTCGGTGCTCCAGTCGAGCAGTGGTCGGATCATCCCCGGAATGTTTCTCGACCACGATCCCCGGACGCTCCCCGGCTGGCCCGTGTCCACGACTTGAAATGCCACACAATCGTGTTCGAGAAAGTGAAGGATATAGCTTGGCTCTCGGGTGGCGACCTCGGCCACAACCTTGATCAGGCCCTCCGCAAAAAAGTTGCCCGGAACCGTGCAGCGGGTTCGAAACACTCCAGCGGGTCGGGGTTTGGGGCCCCAGGTTCGGTCGTGAAAATCCGGAGATACGAAGAGGTGCGTGCCGTGCTCATGGTCGAAGCTGAAGGCCGCCAAGAGTGAAGAGCCCTCTTTCTTGTTGACGAATTCCATTTCAATCGTGACCGGTTTTCGGATGTCGGACATTCTCTGAAACTTCGCAGTCGCGAATGACCCTGGCGGCCAGCAAGCGAGAGACATCGTCTCCGGGAGCCGAGTCGATGTCCCTCCACCGTCGTTCTGCCGTCGTGCCGGAATCCGAACGCAAATACTGACCCGTGACCGCGGCTGCTTCCCCATCGCTGACGAGCTGTCCCGTTTGGAGCAGGATGGCCCGCTCGCACAGGCCCGCTGACTGGCAGCCATGTTGTGGCTGACGAAGAGACGGTGCGGCCCTGCTGCGCACGTCGTCCATCTTGCCGAGGCACTTCTTCTGGAAAGCCGCATCGCCGACCGCCAGGACCTCGTCCACCAGCAGGATTTCCGGTTCCAGGTGGGCGGCCACGGCAAAGGCCAGCCGCACGTACATGCCGCTGGAATAGCGCTTGACCGGCGTGTCGATGAACTTCTCGACCTCGGAGAAGGCGACGATCTCGTCGAACTGTGCCGGATCTCCGCCCGCGTCATCCCGAGGATCGCGCCGTTGAGGAAGATGTTCTCCCGGC
>CAWAUY010000039.1:0-282056 GCA_963785275.1 Candidatus Sulfomarinibacteraceae bacterium | reverse complement strand
ATCTAATATCAAAGATCATTGAGTGGCACGCGGAACCGCTATGCTACGGCGGTGACCAAACTGAGCACTCTCTCGAGTTCCTTCGACTGGCGTGCCGACTCGATCGACTGGCCGGTGACGACCGATGTCGGCCCCGGGCTGGCCGGAGTGGTCGCATTGGAAACCCGGGTGATGTGGCTGGACCCCTCATCGGGCCAACTCGCCTATCGCGGCGTCCCGATCGAGTCACTCGCCACCCACATGGATTTCGAGGGAGTGGCGTTTCTCCTGATCACCGGTCTTCAACCCGAGGATGATCCGTCGGAGTTCGAGGTCTTCCGAACCAGCCTGCGGAAAAGCCGGACGCTGCCGGCCGATGCCGTGGAGCTGATCCGATCGCTCGATCCCGAAACCCACCCGATGCGTCTGCTGCGAGCCGGGCTCTCCGCCGTCGGCTGTCACGAGCTGGGCGTCGACGACGATCTTGCGGGCGGCCGCCAGTGGCAGGAGCTCAGGGTGGTCGGTCAGGTGGCGGCCCTGGTGGGCGAAATCTGCCGCTACCGGTCGGGGTTGCCCCCACAGCCGGTGAATGCGGAGCACAGCCTCGCTGAGGGCCTGTTGGCGGCCTTGAGCAACCGGGAACCCACTTCCGAAGAGGTCCGGGCTCTCGATCTTCTCTGGGTGCTCTATGCGGCGCACGGGCTCGACGCCCCCACCTTTACCTCGATGATCGTCGCCTCCTGTCTTGCCGACCCCTACTACAACTTCGTCGCAGGCCTTTCGGCGCTGCGCGGACCCAAGACGGGGGGAGCGGCGGAGACTGTGCTCGAACAGCTCCTGCCGCTCACAGATTCCACGACTGGCGAGACCTGGGTGCACACAACCATCGAAAGCGGCGGCCTCATCGCAGGCTTCGGTCACCGCGCCTACCACATGCCCGACCCCCGCGTCGTCCTGCTCCGCAAGGAGGTCGCGGCGATGGCCCGCGACCGCGGCCGCAGCGACCTCTTCGATGCGGCGCGGACGGTCGAGACCGTTGCCACTGCGGCTCTCGCGCCGAAGGGCATCCACATCAACGTCAACTTCTACGGCGCGCTCCTGTTCCACCTCCTTGGAGCCGATCCACCGTTGGTCCCTTGCCTGATGGCCGTCGGCCGGATGGCGGGCACCACCGCCCTGGTGCGCGAGGCCCTTGCAACGATACGGCTCTACCGGCCGCTGAGCAGGTATGTCGGGGATCCCCAACGATGATCGGAAACAGTCAACTCCCGGCCGCCCAGCAGCGCTATGGACGCGGGCTCGAAGGCCTGGTGGCCGGCGATACGGCCATTGCCGAGATCGACGGCTCGGCCGGACGGCTGCTCTATCGAGGCTACCCCATCGAAGAGCTCGTGGGACAGGTGACATTTGAGGAAACGACCTATCTGATTTTGTTCGGTGATCTGCCGTCAAACCGCCAGCTGGCCGAATGGAACGACGAACTCGTACGGTGGCGGCGGCCGCCGGGTGCGGCGATCGAGGCGCTTGAACGGGTCCCGGTCCATGCCCATCCGCTGGCCCAGTACCGGACCATGCTGACGGTTGCTGCGTGCCTTGTCCCTGAACCCGAAAAAACCGATCTCGACGCCCAGTGGCGGCGTCCGGCGAGAATCCTCAGCTGGACGGCAGGCCTCGCTGCCGCCGCCATCCGCCACCTGTTGGGTCACGAGCCGATCGAGCCCCGGGACGATCTCGGTTATGCCGCAAACTTTCTGTGGCAGACCCTGGGCCGCCTCCCGGAGAAGAGCGAGATCGCCGTCTTCGACGCCAGTCTCGTGGTCCAGGCCGAGCACGGGCTCCACGCGGCCGCATTCGCAGCGCTCACCGTGATCTCCACCGGGGCAGACCTCGGGTCGGCCGTTCTTGCCGGGATGGGTGCCTTGTCAGGTGCCCGGCACGGCGGCGCCAACCAACTCGCCTTCGAGATGCTCTCCGCTCTCGATGGACCTGAAGATGCCCGGGCGTGGGCCCGCGAGGCCCTCGCCCGCGGCCACCGGTTCCCCGGGCTTCGGTCATCGGGTCTACAAGTGTCCCGACCCCAGGGTCACCGCCCTCGAGCCGTGGGCCGAACGCCTGCTGCAAGATCGGGGCGAGGAGAAGCTGTGGCACACATACCAGGCACTGCGCTACGAGATCGAGAGCGCCCTCGGCCCAAAGGGTATCTACGCCAACGTCGACAGCATCACCGGTCTCATCTACTCCCCCATCGGTCTCCCGGCGAGTTCCTTCCCCATTCCCTTCTGCCTCGCCATCCAGACCGGGTGGATGGCGCACTGCCTCGAATACCTGCCCGATGGCAAGGTGATCGATCCCGGCGCGGTTTACCTCGACGGACAATTTTGAATTTTGAGTTTTGAATTCTGAATTCCGAATGCTTACACACCTCCAAATCGCGAATGTGTCGAGCCGTCTCTGACTGGGAAGGCCCACCCTCCCAGATCCTCAACCCGGCGGTTGGTAGGGCCGCTTTGATTTCACCCACCTGAATCCCGGGAGATGCAGCTCCTCGAGTGCCCGAAACTCAAAACCCAAAACTAAGAATTGAAAACTCCTGTTCAAAGGCTATGCCGCATGAACATCTCCCGCAGCGACAGCAGGAGCTTCGAGAACTCGGCGTCTTCGAGGGACGCCTTGACCGCTTCAAAACCAGCGCCGGAACGCTGCACCTCGGCCGCTCGGGCCACCACGGTGTAGAAGAGCTCCAGGGGTGCAAGAGCCAGATCCGCCTTCTTCATGTCGTACCAGCCGCTGGATCGGACCGCGTCCCACACCGGGTGCCCGATATCGAGCACCTTTCGATAGGCGCCCTCGGCGATCATGGTGACCTCCGTGTGGAGCACCCGCAACACCTTGCGATCATCGTCCTCGGCCATCGCCAGTTCGACGTCGACCACCAGGGCTTCGGAGTCCGGCTGCTCAGGAGGAAGGCTCACGAATTCGGCCGACGATGCGATGTCGGGGAGAACTTCCTCGTCGGGTGTCGATTCGTCAGCCAGAGATTCGATGTCCGGCCCGCCGGTCACTTCGACGAGCTCTTCGAAGGTGACGGCCTGGGTGCCGAAATCGACCTCAGGCGCGACGGTAGCCGTCTCGTTCACGGGATCGTCTTCCTCGATGACCTGATGGTCGCCATTCTCTTCCGGCGGTGGGACTCCTGCTCTTTTCGTCAACCACTACCTCCTCGGGCGGTGGAGGCGGCGGTGTGACGTCCTCGGCGGCGCGTTTTCGGCGCGTCAACGATTCCCTGAACTCCCGGTGGTATCGAGTGATCGCTTCGAAGTCGTCGTCGTCGAAAGGGACGGACGCCGCCATTTTGAGGCGCAGCGCCTCGATCTCCCGGAGCCGATCGATCATCGGCGCGCCCTCGGGCTCGAGCGACGCCAGCAGCTTGGCGAGATCGGCGTTGTACTCGATGATTGCAGCCAGATCGTCCAGCGAAGCGAAGGTGATGAGCTCCTGGTACTCTCCGCTGAACCGGTCGATGGCCTTCTCTTTTTCCTTCCGTTCGACAAGCAGCTCGAAGAGGCCCGGCGGACATCCGTCCAGATACCAGGTCTTCCCGGAAACCTTCTCGAGTCCTTTGTGGATGACCCGTCGAATGGTGACGAGCAAATCGGCCAGGATCTGGTAAGACTGGGTTGTCGCATCCCGGTCGTTCATACGGCAGAAGCTTTCATCATGAGACTCGATTGTACCGCGAAAAGATGGGTCGGCCTCATGTCTCGAGAGGGTGTCTCAATCCTCGCGAAACCACTGTGCATCAATCACATCCGGATCGGTGGTCTGGGTACGTTTTGCTATTGCTGCCGCCACCACCTTGCGGACCGCAGCGCGGCTCCCGGGGACCAACAGGATGAACCCTGCAGTGTCGGTCAACAACCCCGGTGTCAGCAGCACAGCCGCGGCCACAAGCACCAGCAGACCGTCGATCAGCGCGTCGGTCGGAATTCGTCCGGCACTCGTTTCGTCGCTGATGCGCCGAAGCACGGTCAGGCCCTGCCAGCGAGCGAGCCATGCACCGAGAACCCCGGTGCCGATGACAATCGCGATGGTCGGCACCACGCCGATCACGCCGCCGATCGTGATCAGCAGATAGAGCTCGATCAACGGAACGACGGTGAACAAAAGGAGGAGGCGAAGAAACATTCGAAGAGCATAGAAGAAAATTCGGAGAATTTGGAATTGGAATTAGGAATTTGGAATTTCGGATTTCGGATTTTTCCCCAGCCCCCTACCCGATAGGAACACCCGGGAGCTCGAGGAGGGTGGGCCCGCGTGCAGCGGAGGTGCGATTTTCAATATTGTTGGACACCCGAACATCCACGTCGGCAGGGTCGATCCGGTCCAACAATGTTGAAGGTGGCTCCTCTCGGGAAGAACGCGCTGATACGAGCCGCGTGCGGCGGCGGTGCCACCCTTGGCATTGTTGGATGCGGCAACATTGTCGTTGCTACGAAGCAATGGGCCAACAATGCCTAGGGTGGCTCCGCTCGGGAAGATCGCGCGGAAAGTCAGCGTGCGGCGATGGTGCCTGCGAATCAGGAACCGTTGGAAGTCCGCTCCGGCAGATCCCTGGTCAACGGAACGTACACCGGCACGGCAAACTTGAGGGACACCTCGAGGGTGATCAGCCAGTGGTTCCGTTCGGACCGCGCCGCGCCCATTTCGAACGACAACGAACAGAGCCCTGCCCCGTGAATGGTGCCGATGGAGAGACCGTGATGGATGCCATGATCCTTATCGTCCCACCTTCGATAGCGCAGAAATTTGCCGTGGAACCCGAGCTGTTTCGAAGCCACCGGGATGGGCCGCACGCCACCCCATCCGACGGTGATGATCTGTGAGTCCGCCTGCGGTCCCCACTCCTGCCCGTAGCCGCCGAAGATACTGAATGTCTTGCCGTCGGAGAGGGAAAGAAACACGTTGCCCTGGGCGGCATACCAGTTGGGAGATCCGACGGCCACACCGATTTCCGGGTACAGCCCCAACGAAACCCGCTGCTCTTCCTGGGCAGGTTCGGGCCCCACCTCCTCGGAGAACTCGGCATGCCAGAGGTCGATGTCGATGATGTCGTCATCGGCCATCAGAGGAGGGAAACCGACGACCACGAGAACCACACCCAAGCCGACAGCCGCACGCCAGAGGTTCACCACATGACGCTCCACGCATCCAGGGTGCCCTGTTTGTGCCCGAGTTCCTCCCGCAACGCCGGCAGGTCATCTCTCGTCAGCAGATCCATGATGGGTGGAAGCGCCGGAGGCTCTTGGCCCTCCTGGCACTCCAGGAAGACATCGCGTTTTTCGATGAGTTGGTCGACGAGATCGCCGAGGACGCGGTTGAATTCCCGGTCGAGAACGACCACTCCCTCCTCGGTGTTGTAATAGGTGGATCGGATGTTGAAGTTCGATGAATGAACGATGGAGAGATCGTCGTCCACCCGCACCATCTTCCCGTGGAGTGCGATCGGCGGCAGCAACTGCGGGATGCAGCCGCTCGTCTCGACGGCATCGAGGAGGTCCCCATTGGCCCGCCAGGCCCATACCTCTACTCCACCCTCGATGAGCTGAATCAGGGTGGGATAACTGGCCGTAAGAAACGGGCCGCCGCGAATCGCGGCCTCTGCCCCGTTGACCACAATCCTGATCTTCACACCGCGCGCAGAGGCGGCGACCAGAGCTGCGGTCAGATCGGGTGGCATGTTTGGAAACGGGGTCATGAGATCGATCCGGTCGTCTGCGCGCCCGGCCAAAGCGATCAGAAGGTCCGTCGTGGCGGCTCGGCGCCTCAGCAGCGGATTGTCGTACAACACTGCAACCGGGACCGACCCGGCGGGCTCGGACCATGGCGGGAAGTGGTCTGTCGTCATGAACTGCTTGAGGGGATTCTTGCCGTTCGGGTAGCGACCCGTGAACCAGAAGGTCCGAATGTCTTTGACGAGCTTTTCCTGCGGGAGTAGAAAACGCCCCGCCTTGCGATTGAACTCGGTCAGCTCCCACGATTTCAGGAAATTCATCTGAAGGTCGTCGACCGCAGGACCTTCGAGGCTCACACCGAGGTCGAGCCACCACCGGAGAGGATCGAAGTAGAGATCGGCAAAGTTGCGTCCTCCGACCAGTGCCTTTTGACCATCGGCAATCACGACCTTGTCGTGCATGCGGCCGTCATACATCGCCGTCAGGCCCCACGAACTGCGGTTGAAACCCCGCACTTTGGCGCCCTCTCGTTCGAGCCCATCAAAGGAGCGGCTGAACAGCCCGAACGCGGACGCGTCGCCCAACACCCGCACCGTAACGTCGATGCCTTCGGTCTTTCGTTGGTTCACCACCGTCTTGATGTAATTTCGGAAATCACGGCCATAGCTATCGTTGTGCCAGGCAAAAGTACTGATCAGGATGTGGTGCCTCGCCGAATCCACGAGATCGAGACGGGCCTGCCAGGCGTGCCGAGGGTCGACCACAAGCTCGACCGAATTATTCGAGGTCCACCGCGTCCGTCCGACCCTGCACACCAGATCCTCGATCGACTCCGGATTCTCGGCAAACGCGCAAACTGCCCCGGCCGTCGCCACGACGGCGAAGACGGTGATGCGTCGAAAAAGACCTGCCACTCTCATGCGCGCGGCACTTTAGCAGACTGCGGGCTCCTGCGGGCACAAGATTCGAAACCCTGAGGCTGGATGCTGGATCTGCGCAGCCGATCGGAAAAACCGCAGATCACGCAGATAGAAGCAGATATTGGATGGAGGCGATGAGATGTTTGGTATTGGATATTGGATGGTCGCATCGAGGCTCTCTTCATCCAATATCACTCGTGTCCAATACAGTTTCTCAGAATTAAAGCCGCGGAGCGGCGACAGGGAATAGCGCGGGGCGTCAGCCCCGGGAAACGAGCGAACAAAAAACGGCCAGCCCCGGAGGGGCTACAGAAATGAATAGTCGTCGGCTCCGAGAGTCGAGCTGAACAGCCTGTCGCCCCTCCGGGGCTTGGGTTCTTTTTCTGGCCCTCATCCTGGGGCTCACGCCCCAGGCAAATTTCTTTCGCCCCTCCGGGGCTTTCTCAGTGCCGGGCCATGTGCTGGTGGCTCATACAGCTTTTGACAACCTCATCCCGGAAAGACTCGTATTCGGGCCGTAGGGTGTTCGTTTTCAGTAGGGCATGCTCTTCTCAGAGTCTATTCTGGACAGCAATGATCCAATATCCAACATCAAACATCAAAAACCCGCCTTCAAAACGCGTCTCGACCTCATACCGCGCAAAAATTCTCTCAATTCACCGTGTGACCGGAATATAATCCCCGGTGCGCAGTACATTGAACAGGAGCGTTCAAGGAGGAGACCGACCATGAATGAGAATTCCGAGCGTCCCGGATACGAGCCAGAGTTGACCGAACCGCCGACTCCCGCGCCAACAGCCCGCTTCAGCGCCGTGCAGCGGCTTTGGATGATGTTCACGTCCCCTGGGCAGGTCTTCGAAGACATCGGCGTCAAACCGAGCTGGATCCTAATCATGGCGGTTCTGGTGATCCTCGGGGTCGGGACGCAGATCGTCATCGCGCCCCACATCGACACTGAAGCTACGCTGCGTACTCAGTTTGCGGACCGCGCGGACGATTTCACCGACGAACAGATCGAAAATATGGTCGCCACGAACGAAAAGTTCACCAAGTTCGGACCAATCTTTGCGTTGGTCATCGCGCCCATCGCCTGGCTGATCATGGCGGCGATCTTCCTCGTGATGCTCAAGATCGTCGGCTCCGAGATCGATTTCAAAAAGACCCTGTCCACCGTGCTCCACGGCTACTGGCCACCGACCGCCGTGGCATTGATCCTCACTGGAATACTCGTGCAGCGGGTCGGAAAAGTCCCCCAACAAGAACTCGGCAACATCGTCAAAGCCAATATTGGGGCCTTCTTATCCCCCGAAACGCCAGCCTGGCTGACCGCGGCCGCCAGCACGATCAGCATTTTCAACATCTGGGCTGTGGTGTTGCTGATCATGGGCTTCGCGACTGTCGGGAAGCTGTCACGAGGTAAGGCGACCGTCGCCGTGCTGGTGCCCTGGATCACCTGGATGGTGGTGAGGGCAGGCTTTGCAATGATCACCGGCTGACCGAAAAGAGGCCGTGAAAGACGCCGACCGAGTTCGTTATCCGGTTTGGAAGGAAAAGATGAAGAAAGCGTTGATCGTGATTGGTGCGCTGATCGTCCTCGCCCTGATTATCTGGGCCAGCACGCGCGACTCCGGCCCTCGCGGAACCGAAGTCGAAGTCGAGTCCGCCGAGAATCGCACGGTATCGTCCAGGGTCAAGGCAACCGGTGAGATCACTCCCGAAAAACGGGTGGCTATTTCCGCCAAGGTGGTCGGCGAGATCATCAACCTGCCGGTGGTGGAAGGCCAGGAGGTGACGACCGGCCAGCTCCTGTTGGAAATCGAGAGCGACCTATACGAGGCAGCCCGCAACCAGTCCCGCGCGGCGCTTCGCCAGACCGAAGTTTCGGTGCGCCGCCAGGAGGTTCAGCTGGCCAACGCTCAACTCAACCTGCGGCGAACCAGGAAGCTGATCGACGATGGACTCGTCAGCCAGGAGGCGCTCGATGCGGCCCAACTCGCCCTCGACACCGCCGAGGTCGAACTCGAAGCCCAGACGCACGCTGTCGAGCAGTTCCGATCGGCCCTCCAGCGGAGTTCAGGACGACCTCGCTCGAACCACAATCCGCTCGCCGATGAACGGCACGATCATCCAGCTCAACGCCGAACAGGGTGAGACCGTGGTCCCGGGCTCTACCAATCTTCCGGGATCGGTCATCATGACGGTCGCTGACATGTCGGTGCTACTCGCCGAGGTGGAGGTCAGCGAGGTCGATGTCATCAATATCGCCCTCGGTCAGGAAGCCGAGGTGACGGTCGATGCTCTCGGCGGCGATCCGCAAAACGGCCAAGTCGTGGAGATCGCAACCTCGGGACGAAAGGACCCGGCCCAGGGGACCATCCGGTTTGCGGTGAAGGTCGCGCTCGTCGATCCCGATCCAGCCCTGAGGCCAGCGATGACCGCCAAGGTGGATATCCTCACTGCGACCAGCGAGGACGCCATCACCGTTCCCGTCCAGGCGGTCGTCAAGCGCCGGCTTGACGATGAAGGTGAGGAGGTCAGAGGATCAAAGGCCAAGGCGTTCGACGAAGTGGATATCGTCTATCTGATTGACGACGGCAAGGCCGCGGTTCGCAAAGTCGAGATGGGAGTCTCGGACGTGCTCTACGTGGAAATCACCGATGGGCTGTCCGCAGGAGATGAGGTCGTGATCGGCCCCTACCGCACCCTCAAGAACATGAAGAACGGCGATGCCGTCAAGGCTGAAGAGAAGAAGACCGACGACGAAGAGGATGAGGGCGATGAGAGCTCCGGCGGTGTCGAGGTCGAGGTCAACTGATGCTGATCTCGATCCGGAACCTGCGCAAGATCTACCGCATGGGTGAGGTCGAGGTGCGGGCCCTCGACGGTGTCGATCTCGAGGTCGAGGCCGGCGAATACCTGGCCATCATGGGCCCCTCGGGTTCGGGTAAATCGACCCTCATGAACCTCATCGGGTGTCTCGACACACCGACCTCGGGGGAGTACATCCTCAACAATCAACGCGTCTCCGATCTCGACGACAGCGAACTCGCCGCGATTCGCAACCATGAAATCGGTTTTGTCTTCCAGACCTTCAATCTCTTGTCCAGGGCCAGCGCCATGTCCAACGTGGAACTGCCGTTGATCTATGCGAGGGTCTCGACGAGAGAACGGCACAATCGGGCGCGCGAAGCGCTGGAAAAGGTGGGGCTTGCCGATCGTGCAAAACACCAGCCCAACGAGCTCTCCGGCGGCCAGAGGCAGCGCGTCGCGGTGGCGCGGGCACTGGTCAACGATCCGTCGATCCTGCTCGCCGACGAGCCGACCGGCAACCTCGATTCGCGAACATCAGCTGAAATCATGGATCTCTTCGACGAGCTCAATGCCGCCGGCAACACCCTGATTGTCGTCACCCACGAAGAGGACATCGCGGCCCACGCCCGGCGCACCGTGCGACTGCTCGACGGCAAGATCGTGGAGGACACCCCATCCGAACGCGCTGGGACTGCCCGATGATCTGGGACAACCTTCTCATCGCGCTGCAAGCGATCCGCGCCAACAAGATGCGCTCGCTCCTGACCATGCTCGGCATCATCATCGGCGTTGCATCGGTGATCGCTGTGGTCTCCATCGTGCAGGGTCTCGACTACGTGATCTCGACCCAGTTCGAAGGTGTCGGCGTTACCTACATTATGGTCTTCCCGCGCCAGGACCAGCAGGACCCGGACCTCGCGGGTCGCGAGGTGACGCTCACCTACGACGATGGACTCGCCATCATGGAACGAGCATCGGGCCTCGAGCTCTTCAACCCAGTGTTCTTTCGCGGCGTGCAGGCTCGGGCCGGCAGCCGCCAGCACGCCACCACGCTGCTCGGAGTGGGTCCCTCCCACCAGGAGGTCTCGGACCATTGGGTGGATCGGGGACGTTTCTTTTCGAACCTCGATATCCAACGGGCGGCCAGAGTGTGCGTGGTCGGACAGGAGGTCATCGACGAGCTCGAGCTCGACGAGCCGATCCTCGGCTCGGATCTCATCGTGGGACAGTCATCCTTCACCATTGTGGGCATCATGGAGCGCCAGGGTGAGATGTTCGGACAGAGCCAGGACGACTTCATCCTGACTCCCATCACCACCACCCGCGACATTTACGGGGTTGAGGCCTCCAAACAGCTGCGGCTCGACTTCCAGGCTGAAAGCGCCGAAACCGTCCAGATGGCCAAGGACCAGATCAAGGAGATCCTGCGGGCGCGGCACCGGATCCCGGAAGGCGTCAAGAACGACTTCCAGGTTCTGCTCCAGGAAGAGCTGCTTGAAACCACCGGCGCCATTCTCGGCACCATCACCAGTGTGGTCGGCGGCATCGTCAGCATCGCCCTCCTTGTTGGCGGCATCGGGATCATGAACATCATGCTGGTATCGGTTACCGAACGGACTCGAGAGATTGGCGTCCGCAAGGCGGTTGGGGCCCGAAAATCCGACATCCTTGTCCAGTTTCTGATTGAAGCGGTGACCATCTCGTTGGTGGGTGGACTGATCGGAGTCCTCGGTGGGTGGGGCTTGGGAATCGTCGGCGCCAAGGCCATCCCGGGCTTTCCGCCGGCGCACGTGCCGTTGTGGGCGATCGCGCTGGGGTTCGGTTTTGCCGCCCTGGTCGGGATCTTCTTTGGTACCTACCCGGCCGCCAAGGCGTCATCGCTCGACCCGATCGAGGCTCTGCGACACGAGTAATATCAAATTTCGGATTTCGGATTTCGGATTTCGGATTCTCCGTCCCCGATCTTCGCTCCGATAGGGGTTTCCATGGGGCGTTCAAGGACAAAAAACGTACCCACTCCCTGGATCTGTCATATAACTCGTTCGGATGAGCCCTGTCTCGTCTCGTCGCCATCAACCTCCAATCGTGGGCGGGGCGAGGCTACGGCCATGGAACTGCGGCGCGCTGACAATTCCGAAATCCGAAATCCGAATCCGAATTCCGAACTCTATTGCTCGCCCACCCTCGAGACCCTCGCTTTTCAGGTCAATCACATCGGCGCTTCCGCGCCGTCTTCCGGGCCGCCTGTGATGGCAGACAGGGTCTGCTGAACGCTGCGCAGCTTTTCCTTGAGTATGTTCTTTTCGATGGCCAGACCCGCTTCGATGGCCAACAACTCGAGACCGTGGATCGAAGTGATGGGGTGACCGCCCGGGAGGTTGTCGCCGTACAACAGGACCGCAACCTTGCCGTCAACGATGATGGGTGTGACCACGACTTCCGGCGGGATCACGCCGCCCAACTGGTCGACGAGGTAGTTGTTCCAGGGGCACTGTTCGAGCCGCCCGTGGTACGTGGTCTTCCGTTCGATGACATCGCGGAAGACCGACGGCTCGTCGGTCGGGATGTGAATGTGGCGAATTCGATTGGTGACGTTGGGCGTATCGTCGTTGCTCCTGCCGACGCCGAACTGCCCGAGGCCCGTGATGCCCCGCTGCGAGACGCCGACCAGGACGCCGCGGTTGAGGATACGCGTCGCGTAGCGAAGGGTGAGAAGGGCGATTTCCGACGTCGTGGCCGACGGCCGGCGCTGAATCTCCGTCATCATGCTGCGCAGCTCGGCGAGCTCTGACGGCCATTCCCTCACTTCGTCGAACGGGATGTTCTCGTCGATCACCGCACCCGGCTCGAGGATGTGATCGAGAAGCTCGCGAATCGCGTTTTCGGAACCCGGACTGGTCGGTTTTCTTTCCGCTGATGCGGGCCGCACTGTACCGCCCCCACCGATCGAATCCACGCGATTCATGAGGTCGAGGATGAAGGGATCGATATTGATGACCTCGGTGAGCTTGGCCTCCTCGTCGAATATTTCATCATCCGACTCGAGATCGACATCAACAAACTTGAAACTGAAGTAGCCAGAGTCCCACGTGAGAAACTCCGCTGCGATTTCTTCGAGCTGTTGACGCAGCGCGCGCTGCAGCGCCTCGTAGGTCGTCGCGCCCATGTCGACCAGAATTGAGCCGAGCTTCTTACGTTTCGGGGCCATGCGCTGTGTCGCCACCGCGGCGTCGAGGGCCTCGTGGGTGATCAGTTTGCGATCCACCAGCAGTTCGCCCACGGACGGTGCGGAGTAGCCGTTCGCACCGTGGAAGATCTTGCCTTTATTAAAGAGAAAAACGCCGGTCGTGTCGCCGCGGCTGAGGGTGAGTTTGCCGGACTTTCTGAACAACGCCAACAACTGGAGGAGTTCGGCGAGCCGCAGATCTTCGAGACAGCCTACAAATGCCATCGTTCAGACCCGATCCGGCTCCGCGCCGTGGTTGATGATTCCGCCCCGAACCAACATTTTGACCCTCCAGTTTCGATCTGTCCTGGGGTGCCGGGTTCCGCCCTCTGCTCCGTCTCGGTCGAGTTGGGCGGCCGCCCCCGCACCCATAGACAGCAAGATGAATGCCAGGATCCGTCCCCACTCCTATGATATCCGACTGGAGGAGCAATCCCGTTTTGGGACACCAGGAAGGGGTGAAGGAGTATTGTGGCCGCTTGAATTTCTCATCAACACTGAAGAACGTCGGCGAGGGAAGTTGCCTCGACGGTTTCAAAGCTGGCGCGGAGATTGTGGTGAGAAGAGTCTGTAAATAAGGACTTTACTGTACTTCGGCCGCAACGAGTTGCATGGCTCGCTCGATGGGTATGTGCACCACACCGTCGGCCTCGCTCACCCACCCATAGCTGTTGAGGAGCTCGAGTTGGCCGGCGTCGAGTTGCTGGAGGGCCTGGTTGGGCTGGGTGTAGACCTTTATTTCGAGTTCGGCCCGTTCGGCGCCGAAAAAGAACGCCTGCAGAACAACTATGATCACGAACAGCAGGATCGCCGAAATAATACCTACCACCGCCGAAGCGGCGACATTCGGATCGTCATAACGCATACGAACTCCAGTTTTGAGTTCTAAGTTCTGAGTTTTGAGTTTCCAACGTTCCCCCTAACGGGCAAGCGCAATCAAAGACTGTCAACTCAAAACTCATAACTCAAACCTCAACACTCTTTCTCAGGCGCTCTCGAACACGAGGGACTCTTCGAGCCGCGGGTCTTTTTCGGCGATCACCGAGTGCCGGCTGAGACGCCACAGCACGGCCGCCGACCACACCCCGTTCATGCCCAGGAAACACAGGATGTCCAGCCAGCCGAAGCGAGCGATTCCAGGGCTGAACTCGGGCATCACCAGCCAGTACATGTCGACCCAGCACATTGCCGCGACAAACCCACCGGTCACGGCGAGCAGCAGCGGCCGCCGTTTGATGAACCTCGACACGAGGAGGAGGAACGGCAGGACGAAGTGGCCGAAGATCAACAACAGGCTGACCGTTGTCCACTCGCCGGTCTGGCGCTTCAGGAACCACTCGGTCTCCTCGGGGACATTGGCGTACCAAATCAGCATGTACTGGGAAAAGGCGATGTAGGCCCAGAAGACGACAAAGGCAAACAGCAGCTTACCGAAATCGTGATAGTGCTCGACCGTGATCGCGTGCTTCAGAATCCCTCTCGACTGCAGGGCGTAGATGATTTTTGGCATCACCGAAAAAAAGGCCACCACCGAAGCGGCGAAGTAGTAGACACCGAAGATTGTCGAGAACCAGTGCGGATCGAGCGACATCAGGAGATCGAACGCCGCGAAGTTCAGGCTGAGAGCAAAGAGGACCATCCCCGGCGCGCTCACACGCTCCATGCGCAGTGTGAGCGATGAATCGCCGCTCCTGTCCTGGGCCAGCGAGGTGCGATGGAGAAAGGTCGCCATCACGCCCCAGACGACGAAGTAGATGACAAGGCGGATCGTCCAGAAGGTCGGGTTGAGAAAACCGATCTTTCCTTCCAACAACGGGTCGTGCGCCGCGGCGGCGACGTCGGTCCAGTGGTACAGGTGGTCCATACCCAGAACCACCGGGATCGCCAGAATGGCCATCACCCAGACGTTGGATGCCACCGCTTCGGCCACGCGTCGCGCCACGACGCTCCACCCCGCCCTGGTGCAGTGTTCGAGAAGAACAAAGAACAGCCCGCCAAGCGAAATACTGAGAAAGAAGGCGAAACTCACCAGATAGGTCTCGAGAAGGGCGTCCATGCCGTGATCGGTTGCTCTGGCCAGGAGCAGGGACCCGCCGATACCCAGGACCGCCAGGACGGCGCAGATCATGAGTGCGGGTCGGACGACTCCGTTGAGGTGTCGGGTCTCGGTCGTGATGTCCAAAATTTTACCCTGCATGTGGCCCCCGCTATCGCAGCTGCGCCCGAATGTCTTCGGGGACGTCTTCGGTCGTGGCGTTTTGGCTCAGCTGGAGCGCTCTCACATACGCAACAACGGCCCATCGATCCTCGACTGGGATCTGCGAACCATAGGCCGGCATGTTGCGGATTCCGTTCGCGATGGTGTTGAACACGTGGCCGGCCTCACGCTGACGGATGAGGTCGGTGTGGAACGAGGTCGGCGGCGTCCAGGTGCCCTCCTGAAGGGCATCAGCCCGCTTGGCGACCATCCCGTCGCCAAAGCCTGCGAGGCCGTGGCACGGGGAACAGTAGATGTCGTAGCGTTGTCTTCCGGTCGCGATCAGGGCCTCGTCGACCGCCATCGGAATATCGACAACCCAACCCTCGCCCTCGCGGCCGGTCATATAGGCCTGCTCGCCGATCACCGCGCCGCGCGCTACGGCGCCGTCAACCGGCGGACGCATGGCCCGGCGGTCCGCGAACAGGGAGTTTCGGCTCTGCGTCTTGTATTTCGGCTGATTGTCCATGTCGGGGAAGATGTGGATTCTCGGTTGGCTCGAGGTGGTGACCCGTGCGCGCATTATCAGCGCCAATGGCACCCACGACAGCACCACCAGCGTCACGACGGTAAAAAGCAGCCAGCGAGGGAGTTTCATACGACGTCCTCGACTTCCTCGACCGGTCGACCGGAGATCGACTCGAGCAACTCGCGGGTGGCGACGGGGTCGAAGAGAGGATCCTCGGCTTCGACCGAGATAAAGAAATGGTCATCGGTGGCGCGCTTGAAGGCCCTGCTTCGAAACAGCGGGTGGTAGAGGCGGGGCAGGCCGTTGAGGGCGAGCATCCCGACCAGAGCGCTGATCGCGGCAAACAGGATGGTCGTTTCGAAGGCCACCGGGATGTTCGCCGGCAGACTGAAGAGCGGCTTGCCGCTGATCAGGTATGGGTAGTCGATGGCGTTGGTCCACCACTGAAGGAGAATGCCCGCGGTGGTCCCGGTCAACCCGCCAAAAAACACGATATAGGGCAGGATGGTTTTCTTGACGCCCATGGCCGCATCGAGACCGTGAATGACGAAGGGTGTGTGGGCGTCCCATTTGGTGTAGCCCGCGTCCCGAACCCTGGCAGCTCCGGTCAGGAGCTCGTCGACCTTGTCGAATTGCGCAAGGTAGCCGTACACGATGGTCTTTTCGCCATTGGTCGTGCTCTGTTGTTCCATCACACCACCTCCACGCCGGCAATGTCGCCGTGGTAGTCGCCGTGCCCCTTGTGGCCGGGACGATCGAGGTGGGACTGCGGCATCACACCCTTCACCTCCGCCATGCCGATCAGCGGCAGAAAGCGGATAAACAGCAGGAACAGGGTGAAGAACAGGCCGAAGCTACCGACAAATGTCAAAACGTCGATCGCGGTCGGACGGTAATAGCCCCAGCTGGTCGGCAGGTAGTCCCGGCTCAGAGAGCTGACCACGATCACGAAGCGCTCGAACCACATGCCGACATTGATCAGCACCGATGCGATCCACAAGATCAGGGTGTTGTTGCGCAGCTTGCTGAACCAGAAGACCTGTGGCACCACGACGTTGCAGGTCACCATGATCCAATACGCCCACGCGTACGGCCCGAAGGCGCGATTGAGAAAGGTGAAGGCCTCGTACTGATTGCCGCTGTACCAGGCCATGAAGAACTCGGTCGAGTAGGCAAGCCCCACCATCATGCCGGTCGCCAGCATGATCTTGGCCATGTTCTCGAGGTGGCGCTTGGTAATGATCTCCTCGAGGTGAAAGAGCTTGCGAGTGGGGATGATCAGCGTCACCACCATCGCAAACCCCGAGAAGATCGCACCCGCGACAAAGTACGGCGGGAAGATGGTGGTGTGCCAACCGGGCATGATCGAGACCGCAAAGTCAAAGCTCACGACCGAGTGCACCGAAAGCACCAGCGGCGTGGCGAGCGCGGCGAGCAGGAGGTAGGCAAACTCGAATCGGTGCCAGTGCCGGTTCGAGGAGCGCCACCCGAGGCTCAGGAAGCCGTAGATGTAGTAGCGCAAACGCGTCGTCGCCCGGTCGCGGATGCTCGCCAGATCGGGAATCATGCCCATGTACCAGAAGAGCAACGAGACCGTGGCGTATGTCCCGACCGCAAACACGTCCCACAGCAGCGGCGACCTGAAGTTCGGCCACATGAGCATCTGATTGGGAATCGGGAACAGCCAATAGGCAAACCAGACGCGGCCGACGTGGATACCGGGGAAGATTCCCGCGCACACCACGGCAAAGATGGTCATCGCCTCGGCAAAGCGGTTGATGCTGGTCCGCCAGCGCTGGCGCAGCAGAAACAGGATCGCCGAAATCAAGGTCCCGGCGTGGCCGATGCCGACCCAGAACACGAAGTTGACGATGGCGTAGCCCCAGCCGACCGGAACGTTGAGGCCCCACACCCCGATGCCGGTGGTGATCAGGTAGCCGATCATGGCGAACAAAACCAGGGTCAGACTCGAAGAGATCGCAAAGGCGACCCACCACATCCTGGGCGTTTTGGGTATCTCGACAATGCCGCACACCTTTTCGGTGACCGAGTGGAAATCGTTGTCGCCCACCACCAGCCGCGCGCGGACTGAAGGGTCGTCGCCGGTGTTGTCGAGGTAGCTGAGAGTATCGCTGTGAGTCGTGCTCATGATATTCAGACCGACTCCTTCCCGTGGGTATCCGCCTCGGAGTGGGCGGGCGCATGGCCCTCACCGCCGCCTTCTTCACCGGTGTTCCTCAATCGAGCGAGGTAGTGCGCGCGGGGCCTGATGTTGAGTTCGGCCAGGGTTGCGTAGGAACGATGGTCCTCCCGCGAACTCGAGACTCCGCTCTCGGGATCATTGAGGTTGCCGAAGGTGATGGCTCTGGTCGGGCAGGTTTGCGCACAGGCCGGCGTGATCTCGCCATCTTCAATGGGGCGGTTGTCGTTGCGGGCGTTGATACGCACCGCCTCGATCCGCTGCACGCAGAAGGTGCACTTTTCCATGACCCCACGCGAGCGGACGGTGACCTCCGGATTGAACTGCATTTTGGTCGTGTCGGCCAGTTCCCTGTGGTAGTTGAAGAAGTTGAATCGGCGCACCTTGAAGGGGCAGTTGTTGGAGCAGTAGCGTGTCCCGACGCAGCGGTTGTAGACCATCGCGTTGAGGCCGTCGGGCGTGTGCTGGGTGGCCGCCACCGGACACACCTGCTCGCACGGCGCGTTTTCGCACTGGACGCAGGTCATCGGCTGGAACACCACCTCGGCGCTGTCGATCTCGTCGATCGGGATATCGGGGTCGGTCTTGAAATAGCGATCCAACCGAATCCAATGCATCTCACGCTGGTTGAGGACCTGCTCGCGACCGACCACCGGAATATTGTTCTCGGCCTGGCAGGCCATGATGCAGGCGTTGCAGCCGATGCAGGTATTGAGGTCGATCGCCATGCCCCACTGTTCGCCCTCGTACTCGTGATCTTTCCACAGCGAGATGAGCGGCGGGTGGTGGTCGTGTTCGTGGAAGATCGTCGGGGTTGGCGAGGTAGGCATCGAGCGACGCCTCGCGAACCAGGTCGTGAACCCGGAGGTTGCGTTCGTTGAAACCGATGGTGTCGATGACAAAGTGGTCCTGGGTCGTGGCGAGCGAGTAGTGCCGGCCGGTCCCGCGAACGGACGCACCCCGCACGACGTGGGGCGAAGCGATGGTGCGCAGCGGGTTGGCATCCACGCCGACACCGTCTCCGACCTGGCCTGCAGCGGTGCGCCCATAGCCCAAAGCCACACAGACGCTGTTGCGCGCCTGGCCCGGCAGAACATAGGTCGGGAACTCGGCGCTCACACCGTTGGCCTCGATGACCACGACCTCGCCGTCGGTCACGCCGAGCTCGCGGGCTGTGGCGGGCGAGATCAGCAGGGCATTGTCCCAGGTGATCTTGGTGATGGCATCCGGGAGCTCCTGCAGCCAACCGTTGTTGGCATAACGGCCGTCAAGCACCTTGGCATCGCCCATGACCACCAGTTCGAGTCGATCCGGTGTCGGCGCCTGCGCGTCGAGCACGGCACGAAGACCGTCAACTGCCCCCGCGAGAGCCGACGGCGACGGCTTCGGGGTGGTCTTGGTCCACGCCGTGTTGTCGACCACACCATCGTGAAGGGCCTGCTTCCAGGACGGTTTCGGAACCGCCCAGCGAACTCTTGACGAGATCATGCCCCGCGGCCGTATCCGCTCCGCGCACCGTTGCGATGATTTCGATCGCAGTGCGACCTCCGTACAACGGCTCGATCAGGGGCTGCCGCATGGTGAGCGTCCCGTCCCAGGCGGTGCCGTCACCCCAGGACTCCAGCAAGTGGGCGCCTGGCAGGTGCCACGTGCACCGCTGCGAGGTTTCGTCATCGTACAGGCTGAGATGGATGCTCGTCGGAACCGATGCGAGAAGATCCGCAAACCCGAGATCCCCGGGTGCGCTGTAGGCCGGGTTGCCGCCCAGAATCAGCAGGGTCTCGACGTCGCCCTGCCCTATCCGCGCCGCCAACTCGGCAATGGCCTCGAGGTGCGACGGACGATCCGGGTCGGGAACTGACGAGTAGGTCAGGGTGTGACCGACAGCACCCAGTGCGTGGTTGAGCACCGCCGCCAGTGCGTGGACCGCCGGTGCCTGACGAGGCCCGACGAGGATCACGCTGCTGCCCGGGTTGGCAGCCAGGTCGCTTGCAAGGGCGGTGACAAAACGCGCTTCAGGGTCCGATGCCGCGGTATCGACCGTGCCCGCGAACCCGGCCGCGGCGGCGGGCAGCACCACACCGTGGGTTGCCACCAACTGGTGGGCGACCTGAGCCAGCAGCGCCGGCACGCGGCCAGAGGCCACCGCGACCCGTTGATCGGCCCGAACTCCGGTCAGGCTATAGATGCTCTCGGCCGCGTACAATCGCGCGCCGGAGCCTGACTTCGGGTCCCGAGCGTCGGCAAACTCGCGCGCAAGCCGCAGGGACGCAGGATGGTCGAAAAGCGGATCCGAGTCGAAACACGCCACGACTGCTGCGTTCGTCAACTCAGGATGGACCCGCTGCACCGACCCGAATACGAGACGGGTGCCTGCACGTTCGTTGTCCCGCGACAGGGGCTCGTACTCGTACCAGCGGGCACCGGGTCGATCGGCGAGAAAGGCGTCCCGCTGCGTTGCCAGAGTCGGCGAGGACGAAGCCTCGGCCAGCACGGCCACACCGGCGCCGTCACCCGCAAAGACTTCAGCCGAAAAGGCCTCGAAATCAGCCCACGACTTGACGAACTCCTGGCCATTTTCGCGCAAAACCAGACGCCGGCTGCGGTCGGGGTCGTAGAGTTGGAGCACCTCGGCCTGACCCACGGCGCTGAGCGCGCCGAGACTGTCGGGGTGGAGCTCGTTGCCCTCGGGTTTGATCGGCCGCCCGTCAAAGGAGGTCACCAGCATGCCGAGCGCCGCGCCGCCAATCTCCATCGATGTCGCAAAGTGTTGCGGCACACCGGGCACCCTGAACTCGGGCCGGTGGGCAAAGGGCACGATCTCTTCCTTCGGCCACCGGCAGGCTGTCAGACCGGCCATGGCCATGGAGGCTCCCATCACCTTGAGGAACTGGCGTCGGGTGGCCGGCGGCAGGGTATCGAAATCGTCGTTGGGGAACTCGCGCCGCACCGCCTCGACAAACTCAGGGGTGCGGGAGAGCTCGTCCAAACTCCGCCAATAGGTTGCGCCGTTGGGTTTTATCGATGACATGTGTAGCAATCCGTTGGTGGGTTGATGTTGTTGGTTTCACGGAGCCTCTTGCCGAGGACCGCCTGGTCCTCCATCGGCACCCAGTCAAGCTGGGTCACGAACTCGACGGGTCTGAGGTGTGGTTCGGGGTTGCGGTGGCAACGCAGGCACCAGCCCATGCTCAGGGGCTCCATCTGGGCCACAACTTCCATGGTGTCGATTCGGCCGTGACACGAAACACAACCGACGCCCCGCCGCACGTGCGCACTGTGGTTGAAGTAGACATAGTCGGGCAGATCGTGCACCCGGATCCACTCGACCGGCATCCCGGTTGCGTAACTCTCGAAAACAGGGATCAGTTTCTCCGAGTTGGCGCGAATCATGGAGTGGCAGTTCATACAGGTCTGGGTCGGAGGGATGGCCGCATGGGCGGCCTTCTCGACCGTGTTGTGGCAGTAGCGACAGTCGATTCCGAGCTCGCCAACGTGGAGCGCGTGGCTGTACGGAACAGGCTGCACCGGCTCGTACCCGACGTCGGTTGCCACTGGAGAAAACCCGAACGTGACGACGACCGTCGCATAGAGAAGCCCGCCCAGCGCAGCGACGGCCACACCCGGTCGCAACACCCACGTCCATTTTGGGAAAATGAAGATTCTATGAGACTTGTCTTCATTCATGAGAACGAATCCTAACTTCACACCATTCAGAAGTCAAGTTGATGAAACGGAGTAGAATACCCCGATGCGACACATACCCATTGACCTTCGATCGGACACGGTAACACAACCTACAGAGGCAATGCGACGTGCAATGGCCGGCGCCGAAGTCGGCGATGACGTCTACGGCGAAGATCCGACAATCAACCGGCTCGAAGAACGGTGTGCGAACCTCCTCGGGCACGCTGCTGGGATGTTCGTTCCGAGCGGGACAATGGGCAACCAGATCGCGATTCATGTCCATACCAAACCGGGCACCGAGGTCGTCGCCGACGCCGGAGCCCACATCTTCAACTTCGAAATGGGGGCGATGGCGACCCTGTCGGGGACCCTGCCGCGGCCGATCTTCACGACCAACGGGATTCTCGCGGCCGATCAGTTGGAAGACGCCATCCAGCCTTCGGCAGGATATCGAACGCCGACCTCACTGGTGGTCCTCGAAAACAGTCACAATCTGGCCGGCGGCAGGGTGACGCCCCCAGATCGCATGGCCGAACTGATAGCGGTCGCGAAAGCGCACGGGCTCCCGGTCCACCTCGATGGCGCGCGCGTTCACAATGCCGCGGCCGCACTCGGCATCAGCGCAGCTGAACTGACGGCGGGCTGCGATACCGTCATGTTCTGTCTCTCCAAGGGGCTTGGAGCTCCGGTCGGTTCGGTGCTGGTCGGCGGTGTCGACACTGTGGCCGAGGCACGCCGGGTGCGCAAGATGTTCGGCGGCGGGATGCGACAGGCCGGCATCATTGCGGCGGCAGGACTGGTGGCGCTTGACGAAATCCTGCCGACCCTCGCCGACGACAACCGCCGGGCCCGCCGCCTGGCCGACGGGCTGGCGGCAATCGATGCCGTCTCCCTCGACCCCGAAACGGTCGAGACCAACATCGTGTTCTTTTCTCTCGCCGGAAGTTCACCGCTGGATGCCAAAGGCCTCGCCAAAGCACTCGCCCGAGAGGCGATCTTGTGCCATCCGCTGGGAGGCGACAGCATCCGAATGGTCACGCACTACCACATCACCGATGACGACATCGATAGGGCCGTTGCGGTTACGGCAGAGGTGCTCGGCAACACATAGAATTTCGGATTTCGGATTTCGGATTTCGGAATTTCCATCGCAGCTTCCTGCCCGACGATCGACACGAGAAATGCTTTCGGAAACGATTCCGCGTGCGGCGGAGGTGCCTGGCATCCGGCCCGTCCGACGGGCCGCGTGCCTGGCATCCTCTCGGGAAGCGCTTTCAGAAACGTTCCGCGTGCGGCGGAGGTGCCATTTATGACATTGTTGGATGCACCGTCTTCCCCGTCACCACAGTATTTAGGGCCGACAATGTCATGGGTGGCTCCTCTCGGGAACAACGTGCGGAAACGAGCCGCGTGCGGCGGAGCGTGCCATCTATGACATTGTTGGATACACGGACTTTTCAGTCGCCGTAGTGATTCGGGCCATCAATGTCTTGGGTGGCACCTCTCGGGAATGAGGTACTGATACGTGCCGCGTGCGGCGGAGGTGCCTGGCATTGTCGGCCCGTCCGACGGGCCGCGTGCCTGGCATCCTCTCGGGAAGCGCTTTCAGAAACGTTCCGCGTGCGGCGGAGGTGCCATTTATGACATTGTTGGATACACGGACTTTTCAGTCGCCGTAGTGATTCGGGCCATCAATGTCTTGGGTGGCACCTCTCGGGAATGCCGTGGGGAAAGTTAATCCCCACCCGAAGCCCCTGAAACGCCCTCACCCCCCCGGACATCTCACCTCAACCTCCGCGCCTCGAGCTCTTCCCTGAGTTCCGGAATGTCCAACTCAGCCGTCGAAGCCAGACGCCATCCGGGCGCCTCCTTCCGCCACACCAACACCGCAGTGCACGGGTCGCCGCCGCTCCCGACAACTGACTCCTTCGCCCCATCGTAGCGCCCCGAGACGACGAACTCGAAACCGATCCGAACCTGTTCATCCGAAGCGGCCACCCCACCGATCACAACGTCGACATCGAGGTCGTCGTAGGACTCCATGATCTGGTGGAGATTGCCTCCGAGCGTCTCGTAATCAAATCCCCACGGGTCCGAGTACGATCGGGAAATCGCCGCCATGACCCCGAGCAGGCTCTCCTTTTCAAAGGCCTCGACGGTCGCAAGCAGTTTCCGTTTGACGACTTCGCCCGGAGAAAAGTAGTGGCGGAGCCAAAGCCCGCCAACTACGACCGCCATCCCCACCATCACGAGGGTCACCTTCGAAGACTGCATCGTGCCAAGTTTACCTGACGTCGAACATCACGGCCCCTGATGTCACCACGTTCGCGAGATCTTCCCGGCACGGCGGTCGATCGCTTGCTGATACAAATCGGCGTAGCGTCGGCCGGACTCTTGCCACGAGAATCTCACCTGCATCGCCCGTCGCCGCATCGACTGGATGTGCTCGGGGCGGTTGTACCAGGCCCACACAGCCCAACCCACGGTGTCGTAGATGGCGCGCGGGGTGAGGAGATCGAAGACAAAACCCGTCCCCTCCCCTGTCTCCTGGTTGTAGTTTTCTACCGTGTCGGCCAGTCCGCCTGTCCGGCGGACGATTGGCAGCGTCCCGTAGCGCAGGGAGTACATCTGGCTGAGACCGCAGGGCTCATAGACGCTGGGCATGAGGAAGAAATCGGCACCCGCCTCGATCAAGTGGGCCAACGGGTCGTTGAACTCGAGATTGACGCTGAGGTTGGGGAGCTTGCCCTCCAACACCGTCAACTCCTCCTCGCACCATGTCTCGCCAGTGCCGAGAATGACGAACTGCAGGTGGAGATCGTTGCAGATGGAATAGAGGCTGCCATGGGTCGGGCCGCACAGTTCGCCGAAACCCTTCTGCTCGACCAACCGGCTGACCATGGCGATGACCGGGACCGCGGGGTCCACCTCGAGACCGAGGGCCTCCTGCAGGGTCGCCTTGGCAACGTCTTTGCCGGCCGGGTTTTCGTGCGAGTAATTTGCCGGAATGAAGAGATCGGTCTCGGGGTCCCAGATGCCGTAATCCATCCCGTTGAGCACGCCGACGAGGTCGGTGGCGCGGCGGCGCAGCAGCCCGTCGAGACCGCACCCGAACTCGGGCGTCTGGATCTCTTCGGCATAGGTTGGCGAAACCGTTGTCAGGACATCGGCATTCACCAATCCAGCCTGCAGGAGGTTGAGGTTTTCGCCATCCGCAAAACCAGCGGTCTCGAACAGCTCCGGAGCCAGCGGCAGGTGTCGGAACTCCTCCTTCGGGAAAACGCCCTGGTGGCCCAGGTTGTGAATCGTCAAGAGCGAACCGGTCTCCGCAAAACGCCCCTCCAGTTCGCGGCCGTACAGGCATGCAGGGACGATCGCGGCAGGCCAATCGTGGACGTGAATGACATCGGGCGTCCAGTCGAGCATTCGACAGAGTTGGAATGCACCTCGACTCAAAAGAGCAAAACGCCGCAGGTTGTCGCGAAAGGCGGGCTCGGCCCTGGTACCGTAGATGCCGTCACGACCGTACAGTTCCTGGTGATCGAGGAAGTACACCGGCACCTCGGTCCCTGGAAGCCGGCTGCCATACACCGCAGCCCACTCTTCACGCATCCCCAGCGGTACGCTGAGCGGGCCGCCCTGCCGCTGCAGGCGGCCGATGTCCACCGAGTAGTAGCGCGGCAGAACGATCCGAACCTCGTGGCCCTGGCGGCTGAGCTCGCCCGCCAAAGCTCCGACCATATCGCCGAGCCCGCCCGCCTTGGCGAACGGCACCACCTCGCTCGTCACCATCAAGACCTTGAGGCCCGGTTTCGCCACACTCTCCTCCAGTCGTCTGTGCATGATATCCGACATCCAGCCGCTCTTGACTGACGCTCAAGCGTGCAACTGTCGATGACGACACGTTTGACGATCATCCGGCGGCGGAGACGACCTCGAAATCTCCGCCTTCCGCCCCGTGATAGAGTGCGGCGATGCGATTCTCAGCAGTGGTTTCGGCAACTCTCCTCGTGTGCGCCGTCGGTTGCTCGCCCGGCGGGGAGACCCCGCGACCCAACGTGATTCTGGTCATGGTCGACACCCTCCGCGCGGACCACATGAGCACCTACGGCTACTCCCGCCAGACGACGCCTTTTATTGACGGGCTCGCCGTCGAATCGGTGGTGTTCGATCGAGCTCGTTCGCAGGCCGCGTGCACCTTTCCATCGGTGAATTCGCTGCTGACGTCGCGCTACGCCTTTGACTTCTACCGCCAGGAAGCCGGCGAGATGGGGATCCCGACGACCTATCCGGCGCTGGCCGAGATGCTCAAAGCCGAGGGCTATCGAACGATCGCGGTCTCTGCGAGCCCCATCGTGCGTGCCACCGGCAGCGACGAAAATCCCAACGGAGGCTTCGGCCGCGGTTTCGAAGTGTTTGACGAGTTCTGCTATTGGCGCGAGGCGGAGTGCGTCAACGCCAGGGCCCTTGCCCTTCTGGCCGATGTCGAGGAACCATTTTTCCTCTACCTCCACTATATGGACCCACACGGCGACTACGCACCACCGGCGACCTACACGAAGGAATTCGCGGGGACGTACGACGGTCACGACTTCGTAGCCGCCGGCGACCACAATCCGATCGCCGACATGCTCTTCGCCGACGGTCCCGTGCTCGAGATCACCGACCGCGACATCCAGCATCTGGTCGACCTTTACGACGATGAGATCCGCTACTTCGACCAGCAATTCGAGGCTTTGGTGTCGCCGTGGCTCGACAGCGGCCTGCTCGATCGATCGCTGTTGGTCGTCACATCAGATCACGGCGAAGAGTTTATGGAACACGGCCAGGTGGGCCACTGCCGAGGTGTGTGGGACACGCTCACCCGGGTTCCCCTGATCCTGCGTTTTCCGGGCGTTGACGGTGGACGCCGAATCGACGGCGCCGTCCAACTTGTGGATGTGGTCCCGACCCTGCTCGACGAGCTCGCCATCGGGCCGCCCGACTCTCCAGCCGAAGGCGTCAGCCTCACCGGAGTGATGCGAGGTGGGCCCGCAACCCGCCAATACGCGTTCACGGATCAGAGCCGCTACCGGGCTGTCGACGACGGGCGGTTGCAGTTCATCTTTGACGGGGTCGACTTCACCGCCACCCTTTTCGATGTCCGCACCGACCCGTTCGAACAAAACGACACCTTCAGCGGGAGCCACCCCGCGGTCGACCGCCTGGGCGACGCCCTGAACATATGGCTCCGGGAGACCGGCCAGTGGGTCAATTTCGACGCCGCGCTTGCCGCAGCCGAGGCCAAGGAAGAGGAACTGAGAGCCCTCGGATACCTGCGCTGACCGCCATGGTGCAGCTCTTCTCTGCGTCGTCATCCATGCACAGAATTGGAGCCGCAGTCATCATGCTCGCCGTCGCGGGAAGCTGCGGTCGGCTTCCATCGCCGGTGCCGCCGCAACCGCTGAATGTCGTTATCGTGATGGTCGACACCCTCCGCGCCGACCATATGAGCACCTACGGGTACGATCGTCAGACGACGCCGTTCATCGACAGCTTTGCGGCTGACGGCATCGTTTTCGACTGGGCCTGGTCCCAGGCCAGCTGCACCTTTCCCTCGGTCAATTCGCTCCTCACATCCCGCTACCCAGGGGTCTTCATAAACCAGGACAATGGGTACATGGGTCTGCCCGAAAACCTGCCGTCCATCCAGAGCGTTCTCCAGGATCGCGGCTATACAACGGTCGCGGTTTCGGCGAGCCCGATCGTCCGTTCGACCCCGACCGAATACAACCCGAGCGGCGGTTTCGACCGCGGTTTCGAAACCTTTGTCGAGGGCTGTATGTGGCTCCACGGCGGGTGCGTGAACGCCAAGGTCTTTGCAGAACTCGACCAGGTGGAGGAGCCATTCCTGTTGTATGCACACTACATGGAGCCCCACTCACCCTACAAGCCCCCGAAGAACTTTAAGCGACGATTCGCGGGTGAGTACGACGGCTTCGACTTCATCCGCGAGGGCGACCCGACGCCGATCGGAGACATGCTGTACGACGACGGCCCGCGGTTCGATCTCGAGGAGCGCGACATCCAACACCTCAAGGATCTCTACGACGACGAGATCCGGTCGTTCGACAACGTCTTCAAGAGGATTATTCAGCGGCTTCGAGAGCAGGGCCTCCTCGAGCGGACGATCGTGGCCCTGGTTTCCGATCACGGAGAGGAGTTTCTCGAACACGGCCACATCAAGCACTGCCGTGGGGCCTGGAGCACTTTGACCCACGTGCCGATGATCCTCTGGATACCCGGGGTCGAGAATGGCGGTCGGGTGGGCTGGGCGGTGGAGAACATCGACCTCGTCCCGACCCTGCTGGATTACCTCGACGTCGAAAGTGCCGACCGCGGGCTCGAAGGCTCGAGTCTTCGGCCTCTGATCGAAGAAAACCGGCCTTCGAGCCCATTCGCCTTTACCTATCAGGGCCGATACCGCACCGTGGCCGACGCCACCTCCCACCTGATCCTCGACGGTGCCGAGGGCACCGCCACGCTCTTCGACGTCATCGGAGACCCGCTCGAACAAAACGACATCTACTCGCCGGGAAGCCCTGGAACCGAAGCGCTGGTGGCGGCCCTCAACCGCTGGATGGCGGCGACGGGGCAGCTTGTTCGATTCGACGAGGATCTGGCTGCCGCAAAATCGAGGGAAGAGCAACTCCGCGCTCTCGGCTACCTCGAGTAGAGGGTCACTGGAGGTAGCCAAAGGCCTTGAGCCGTTCGCGCTCCCTTTCGCTCAACTCCACCACCTGCTCGTCCTCGCCCTTGGACCCGAAGCTCCGGTAGAGGGCCAGTGCCTGGCGCCGCTGCGCCTCCAAAATGCTTTCGAGATGTGCGAGGACATCGGGCCGCTGGTCTGCCACATTCACGAGTTCGCCGGGGTCCTCGATCATATTGAAGAGCCTCGGGGGCTGCCGGCCACCGAAAATCCCCTTGAAATCGCCCAGAACCACCGCGTGCTCGAGGGTGCCGGCGAGGATCGCAGAATCCGGGCTCTTCGAGTGAAGGTGTGCACCCGGCAGACCCTCTACCGGCAGGCCGGCGTGTTCGAGCAGGGTCGGGGCGATATCCACCCCTGAGCTGCGAGTCCTGTTGACAACTCCCGCGAACTTTCCCCGAGGCCACTTGATCACAAGCGGCACTCTCAGGATCTCGTCGTACAGGTTGTGATGGCCGAACCCACCGTGCTCGTCGAACTCCTCGCCGTGGTCGCTTGTCACGACCACTGTCAGGTCGTCCCAAACGCCGCTTTGACGAAGGGTGTCGAAGAGCTCTCCGAGGGAGGCATCGAGGTAGGTGACGCCTCTGGAATAGTTGTCGCGGAGGATCACAGCGTCCTTTGGTCGCTCGGGCAATTCGCGGTTGGAAAGGGCGTTGACAAAGCGCGCGGCGCACAAGCCCCGGCGGCACCCGAAACCGTGAACGCCGAACTCGTGGGAAATCACCTGGCGGTTCAAACCGGGCGCTTCGTACGGCAGAACGGCGAAGTCCGAATGGGGCTCGAAGGTGTGGAGAAAGAAGAAGAAATCCTGATCGCGGTGATCGAGAACCCAATCGGCTGCCTCCCGAGCCTGGCGACCGGCACGAAACTGCGTCACCCGGTAGTTGTCGAACCCCTTGCCGAAGCCCCATCTCGGGCTCAACCAGGTGCAGTCGAAGACCAACGCCGCCGTCGCGAAACCGGCGGATTTGAAGCGTTCAGCCAGGGTCGGCACGGCGGTGTCCATCCCCTGGTTAAGCAGAATGGCGCGGTGGGTCTCAGGGTAGTATCCGGTCAGCAGTGATGCGTGCGACGGTTTGGTCCAACTCGCCGCCGCATACACTGTCGTCCAGCGCTCGGCCTCGGAAGCCAACCGATCGAGAGACGGCGTGCCACCCGGCTCGCCGGCCACGCTTCCCCCGTCGGCGCGCAGCGTGTCCACCGAAATCAGGAGGACCTGGGTCCCGGCTGCGCCCCCGAGGTCCGGGATGGTCTGGAGGTGGCGAACGGTCGCCTCGCGCAACCGAAGGACGCAACCGGCTGGGAATCTTGCGCGGATGGTGAGTTCGGCCCGGGTGTTGGAGAGGCCCGAGAGGTCGATTTCCTGATCCCACCACCCTTCAGCCGCATTCAAGTCGATCTGCAGACCGATCTCGCGGCCTGAAGCGGATCGAACGGCGCCTTCGAGAGCCCCGTCCATCTCCGCGTCGAGAGGCTCGGCACACTCGAGACAGCCGGCTAATTTCATCGTCGGGTCGCCGAACAGGTCGATCTCGGCGCGGATCTCGTCCCCGGGTTGAACAGTCACCGACAGCCACGTTTCATCGACTGCGACGATCTCGGAGGGTCGAAGCCTCTGTCCCGCGACCGTGAGGCGCTGGTCGGCCACGAGATCGATAAACCGCACTTCGGTAGCCGTTCGACCGCACGCCAGCGCCGCCAGCACGAGGGTGGCAAGTCCAAGCTGCGGGATTGCTCGTCGTCTCATCGAATCGCCATGGTAACCGAGATGCCCCGGCACCCGATCTCCGGGACCCACACCGGCGCCTACTCCTGAAGCCGATCTGCTGCGGCGCGGGTCTCGAGTTCGAACAGATAGCGACGGTTGTAGTCTTCACCGACACCAACCAGCGAGGCCTCCGCACCCTTCCAGTGCGAGGCCAGCACGTCTCCGAGCGACCGTGCGACTTCAGCCGCTCCCAGTCGTCTCGCCCGAAAGAGAATTCTCAGAACGTGGTGGGCATTGGCCACCGTCTGCCGTGCGAGACCCATCAACGGGCTGAGGTCGGCCTCGCGCAACGTCGTGCTGAAAACCCGCACCGCGAGACCGGTATCAGCCTTTCCATCGAGGTGTCCGGCACGGACCATGTGGTCGATCAGGTACGCCCGGTGCCAGTATTCGCTGAGAGCTGTCGCCGCATCCTTGATCGTGAAGACATAGACGATCTTGCGCCAGATTCTCCGCAGCACATACCGCACAGCCGTGAAAAAGAGCTTGAAACAGCCCTCAAGCGATAGGTTGCTGTCGATCCCGCGGCCAAGCCGCCTCCGGGTATCCGGCGCAACCTGTTTTCGCCGCGCCCTGGAGATGGTCCCCGGGATCCGTCGCCGAAATATGGTCTCGAAGACGACGTCAACCAGGGGCAACGGAATCAGCACCGAAAGCCCGGCACAGGTCGCATCGGCGTAGATCCGCCAGTCAAATCCGGCATTTCGGATTTCGGATTTCGGATTTCGGATTTTTTCTTCGTCCACCCCGATAGCATGACGGAGCATGGGCGGTTGATGCAATCTCTTTGATGCAACGAGAAATTCTGACCAGACCGCACGAGGCACTATTCCGAACGCCCTCCCCAGAGAAGAGCCAGGCCCGCGACTCAATCGACGCGGCACGCGAGACGCGTGCCCTACAAGAAGGCGGACTCCGGAGCGTTTGTGGGGCAGCCGTCCCGGCTGCCCTGAGCACTCGGACGTACAAGGAGGTTGGGAGGGTGGGTGGGAATTCCGAAATCCGAAATCCGAAATCCGAAATCGGCAAACCTCGCGCCCCTGCTACACTCCCCCGCCGGGAGGCCTATGTACGACATCGAGGTCGAAACTGCGAGAAAAATTGTCGCCGAGGTCTGCCGTCTGACCAGCCGGGTGCAGGATGAGATCGTGGCCGCCGGCGACGCCCTGACAAAGGGCGACCGGTCGCCGGTGACCATCGCCGACCTCGCGGCCCAGGTGGTGGTCAGCCGCCGACTCGGTGAGACGTTCCCGAATGACGCCCTGCTTGCCGAGGAGGACTCGGCAGCGCTCGCCGGTGCGCAGGAGATGTCTGACCGCGTCGTCGAACAAACCAGGTTGCATTTCTCCGGGATCACGCTCGAAGAAACGGTCGCCGCACTCGATCGCGGCGGCCACGACGGTGGCGACCGCCGATACTGGGTCCTCGATCCCATCGACGGCACCAAGGGCTTTTTGCGCGGCGAACAGTACGCCGTGGCGTTGGCGCTCGTGGAATCGGGCCGCGTCGTCGTCGGAGCGCTCGGTTGTCCCAATCTGCCCGCCCCGGCGCCACAGGGAAACGGCTCCCTCTTTTCAGCCGTCATCGGCCACGGTTCTTCCGAGCACCCCGTGAACAATGAGGGTGCCCGCGAGGCCCACGTCGACAGCGTCGCCGACCCGGCACAGGCGGTTGTCTGCGAATCCGTGGTCGCCGCTCATGCGGCCCACTCGGTCCAGGCAGGGATCGCACGCAGGCTCGGAATCACCGCCGAACCGTACAGGATTGACAGCCAGTGCAAGTACGCCGTGGTCGCCCGTGGTGAGGCTTCGATCTACCTCCGCCTTCCGCGCGATACATCGTATCGGGAAAAAGTCTGGGACCACGCAGCGGGCTCGATTGTCGTGACCGAGGCCGGCGGTCGGGTGACCGACCTCGATGGTGTAGCGCTCGACTTCTCCAAGGGCCGCCTGCTCGGCAACGGCCGCGGCATCGTCTGCACCAACGGCACGATCCACGACCAGGTCCTCGAGGCCTGCCGTGCCGAACTGGGGATGAGTTAAGGAGGCGGCACGCGGTTCTCAGCGCCGAGGCGCGAAGGCAGTCCACAGACCCCGGAGAAAACGCGGAGGCGCAGAGGTTCCTTCCCAACTGCAGCCCCGGCGAGATCACCGCCGTCAGGCGACTGGCGGCAGAACCTTGCCGGAATGCTCGAACTTGACCGCCCTCTTGCCGTTGGTGCAGGCCATGCATGCGGCCGCGCCCTTGATGACATTGGCGACAAAAACATCCTCAGGCAGGTAGAACAGCGCATCGACCCCGAGTTCCACCTGGACCTCGTCGGTATCGCCGTTGAAGCGCGCGCCGATCAGTTCCTGCTGGGTCGGAGTATTGATGCCCTGAAAACAGGAGTCGATCACCATCGGCCACAGCGTCCCGAAGTAGATCTTCTTGGCTCCGGCGGCCCGGAACGCGCGCACGATCCGCGTCGCATTCGTGCCGCGCACGATGCTGTCGTCGACAAGAAATATATTTTTGCCCTCGACCGCCTTGGCGTCGACTCTGAAGTCGAGCATGGCGGCCTCGTCCCGGGCCTCCTGGGTCTCCTCCATGAATATGCGTCCGCCAAAGCGGTACTTGGAGACCGGTGTCGCATACTGCAGGGCGGCGGCGTCGACCTCTTTTTCCAACTTCTGCGCGAACGCCTCGGCGCCCGGTATCGGCGAATGCGGGATCGGCACAACCAGATCGATCTCCGGAATGATCTCGGGGGCCATTTCCATCAAGTACATGGCGAGAGTGCGCCCAGCGCGCCAGCGGAAGCTGCGGACGGTGCCACCCATCATTTTCGATTCGACATCGGCAAAGTATATGAGTTCGAAGGCGCACGGTCTCGGGTCCTTCTGGACCAGAGTTCGTTGGTCGATATTGAGATCGCGGTCTATGAACAGGGCATCTCCGTGCGGCACGTGCTGTTCGACCACGAAACCGTTCTGCTCGAGGGCGAGCGTTTCAGAGGCGATCATTACCCCTTCGCGCCCCTCTCGAGTACGCCGCCCCATCACCATCGGGCGGAAGCCGTGAGGATCGCGGAACGCATACAATCCCTGCGCTGTCGCAAGCACTGTGGAGTAGGCGCCGGTCATCCTTTGCTGGATCTCGGCGATGGCCTTGAAAACATTTTCGCGCTCGCCGCTCGCGGGTTCGAGACGCTGGAAATGTTCGACCCAGAGGCAGATCACGCGCAGCAGAGCTTCTGCGTCGCAGCTCGCCGTCAGCGCCTGGCCGCGGTCTCCGAGCTCGGTCTCGACCTGTTGCACATTGGTGATATGACCGTTGTGGGCGATGGCCATGGCCGAAAAGGGATCGAAGAAGGGCTGGGCGTTGTCGACCCCACCACCACCGTGCGTCTTGTACCGGGTGTGGGCGATCCCGACGTCGCCAGTCAAATGCCCGAGGGACTTGAAGATGTCGTCCGCGAGGCCCTCGCCCTTTTCGATCGCGGCATGGCGGTGGATGGGATCGAACACGAAAAGCCCCGCGTAGGCCGGGCCGCGATGCTGGAGAAAGTGGGCGCCGTTTCCGAGGTCGGACACCACCGACCTGCCGCCCTTACTGATCACCCCGACGATGCCGCACATCAGCCCTCCTTCGAGGCGGACACTATAGAACAACCCCGGGCAATTCGGATTTCGGATTTCGGATTTCGGATTTTTGATTCAACGGAATCTGCGACACGCAGTCCGACGGCACCCTACTGGCCACCCTGGCGTTCGACCTCTCCGGTCATGGGCACAAAGCGCACCGGGATCACGGCCCGTTCATCGAAGCCTTCGCCGGAGGGCGTGATGACCTTCAATTCCTGGTAAAAGTCGCCGACCGGAATCACCATGTGAGCGCCGGGTGCGAGCTGATTTAGGAGAGGGTCGGGCACGAGCTCAGGAGCGGCCGTGACGATGATGCCGTCGAACGGCGCTTCCTCGGGCCATCCGCCGTAGCCGTCGCCGCACCTCACTCGGACCGACGTGTAACCGAGTTCGGCGAGGGTTGCCTGCGCCCTCTCGCACAACCGGGTACGAATCTCGATCGAGCACACCTCGACGCCCATGGCGGCCAGCACCGCTGCCTGGTACCCCGATCCGGTGCCGATTTCGAGGACCTTGGATCCGGGGCCGACTTCGAGGAGTTCCGTCATCAGGGCGACAATATAGGGCTGCGAAATGGTCTGGGAATCGCCGATCGGCAGCGGTGAGTCCTGATACGCCCCATCGCGCGCGTCCTCCGGCACAAAAAGGTGGCGCGGGACCGCACGCAGGCTCTCGAGCACCACCGGGTCCTTGATGCCCCGGGCCTCGATCTGCTGACTCACCATGTCTTCGCGCTGCATCTGCCAGTCCAAATCGACAGGATCCGACGCCTGCCCGCCGTGAGAGTTGCAACCGGCTGTCAGGGCGGCGACGACGATCAGCACGGAGAACAGAGAATCACGTCGCCTCATCAGATGTTCCGCCCTTCACAAACCCACCCGGCTTCCGTACGGCGCGTCGCGGCTGCCGTACCGAGCCTGATCGTGCCGCGCATCTTCCGTTCATCGATCATGTTAGAACAACCGATCGCCTTTCACCAAAATGGTGCAACCGCAGTCCTCTTATGCAACTCCCGTACCCGGACCCCCGCTCACGGTGAGATCGGCGGCCTCCAGACGCTCGTCGGCACAGGGCCCGTCTGTTCTTGACAGGTCAACCGCGGCGGGCCACCATGAGCCGCATGACGACTCCCAAAGACACCCCGGCACCGCAGGATCTTCCCAACGAACTGACCCGACGAGAGGCCCTGGCGGTTGCTGCTGCGGCAGCCATCGGCGCATCTGTCACTCGAGCGTCTGAGCTGGCCGCGGCCGGAACCGGCCACCAGCCTGTCGCCGTGGCCTCGAAAAACGGTCTCGAGGCGGTGGGCCTCGCCGTCCGGCGGATGGAAGCCGGGGCATCGCCCGTGGATGCCGCGGTGGACGGCGTCGCGCTCGTGGAAGCCGACCCCGAGGACGTGACGGTCGGCTACGGTGGTCTGCCGAACTCCGATGGCGTGGTGCAACTCGATGCCTGCTGCATGGACGGCCCGACCATGCGTGCCGGCGCCGTCGCAGCTCTCGAGGGCATCAAGCACCCTGCGCAGGTGGCGCTCCAGGTGATGCGGCGCACGACCCGGGTTTTGCTGGTGGGTGGCGGTGCCGCACGATTTGCCGAGGACATCGGGTTCCCGATCGAAGATCTCCTCACCGAACGGGCGCGCAAGATCTGGCTGTATTGGAAGGGCCAGATGTCGTCGGTCGATGACTGGATCGCCCCTCAAGAGCTGGTTCAAGACCCCGATGTTCAGTGGTATATCGAAAAGTACGGGCCGATTCCGCCTACCGGGACGATCAATCTGTGCGCAGTGAACGGCGCGGGTGACCTCGGAGGCACCACCACGACCTCCGGGCTGTTCTTCAAGATTCCGGGCCGGGTCGGGGACTCACCTCTGATCGGCGCCGGGCTTTTTGTTGACAACGAGGTCGGCGCGGCCGGATCGACCGGGCGCGGCGAATCGGTGATCCAGATCGCCGGCGCCCATACGATCGTCGAGCTGATGCGGTCGGGCGCCTCGCCCAGAGACGCCTGTCTCGGCGCCCTCGACCGGCTGGTTCGGGCCACCCGGGTTTCGTACCTTCTGGACGGCGATGGCCGACCGACATTTGACGTCAAGTTCTACGCCGTCAACACGGCAGGCGAGGCCGCCGGGGCGGCCATCTGGGCGGGTGCGGAGTATGCCGTCTGTCGTGGCGGCGAGGCTGCGAGGCTCGAGCCGTGCGCCTCGCTCTACCCCACCAGGGCGCCCTGGTCCAAAGACGATTGACGCTGGGGCGCCGGGCCCATTCCGGCGCTGCCATGCGCGCTGAGGCCCAGAAGACCGTCCTCTCGCGAGGACAGTTCGTGCCGGACCTGGACGCCCGACCCACCCGCTTTGCGCCGATCCAGCCGCGGAAATGCCGCCTACCGCCACCACTCTTCGTCTGAGTCCATGATCTGGCACGCGGGTTGCTCCTCCGCCCGCAGACGGCATGCACGCCGTCGGGGAGGCAGCCATGAGGAACAACCTGAAGATCACAACCCTCGCCGCGGCCCTGGCCGCAGCCCTGGTCTGTGCGGCCCCGCCCGCCGAAGCGGGGGGATCCTTCGGGATGCACATCGGGTCCAGCGGTTTCGGCGTCTCGGTCGGCATTGGAGACTGGGGGCCCTACACCAACAACTGGACGAACCCGCAGTGGTCCCTGGATTTCAACGTTGCGCTCTCGGGTTACGGGGAGTGGGTGTTGGTCGGCGATCTCGGCAGGGTCTGGAGGCCCTGGGTCGCAGTGGGGTGGCAGCCGTACACCTATGGACGTTGGGTCCGGACCACCCTCGGCTGGACCTGGGTCGCGTACGAGCCCTGGGGTTATGTGCCCCACCACTATGGCAGCTGGGCCATGTGCGACTTCGGCTGGGCGTGGGTGCCCGGATACTCCTACTCAACCGCAAACGTCGTGTGGGTTCGCAGCGGCGGCTACGTGGGGTGGTACGCCCGACCGCCCAGGGGTTGGAGCCACGCCGCTCGAAGCTACCGCCACGGCTATCGGGACGGCTACAGGGACGGCTGGCGCGAAGCGCGCTATGCGACGTATGTCGACTGGCACCACATGGGCTCGGACAACGTTTCCCATTACGCGGTCCGGCATGCCCTGGCTGCGCCGGGTCAAGTCCAGACCCACGCGGCACCTCCGACTGCCGACGAAGTTCGGCGGCGCGGTGGGATATCCGTGCCGGAGGCGCAGATTTCACAGCGGACCGTCGCGATGAACGGTCGCCAGGTCACCATCGCGCGGCCCGAGGGCGTTGCCCGGAACATCGAAAATCACGCTTCGGGCACCGCAGCTGAGGCGCTGTCGCCCCGCGCACTGGAGCGCCGGCAGCCCGCGGTCCGACCCGTTTCATCGACAGCCCCGTATGACTCGAGATCGCTGAGCTCTCCGCGCGCCGGGTCATCTGATCGCCAACATCCCACAGTCAACGGATCCCGATCACCGCGTCAACCGGAGTCGGGCCGTTTGACCGCTGATGCCGATGCTCGGTCGAGCGGTCGTCTCGGGTCCAGCGGGAGCCTCCACGGGGGCCAGCTCCGCCGATCTCCCGAAAGGGCGGGGTCGGTCGGGTCGAGTCGTGCGGCACGACCGGTCGAATTGACCGCCCCCAGCGGTCGCAGAGAGTCGTCGACCTCGATCGAGCCCCGGCGCAAAACGATTTCGACCCAGCCCGCCAGAGGCACCAGTCTGGGTTCCTCGACGCGAACCGTGATCAAGCCTTCGCCACGAACCGGTCCAACTGCAAATCGGTTGGGGGCTCGATCAGCGCCTCCGGTCGGACGGACTCAGGAGCGCTCCTCAGAATCTGCGACCCCGCCACGGCCCGAGACCGGTCGTACCATGCGAGGGGCTCGAAGACAGACGGACCCGAAAAATGAGAGGGAGGCCGAGACGACCAAAAAGACCCCGCCGAGATCACCGAGGATCAAGAAACGGTAGCCGGGAAACGACCGAACCCGGGGCGGTCTTCGGACCGCCCCGTGCTCCTGTTCAACCGATCGCACCCGACCACCCACCGCTCTCCCATGTTTGAGCGGGGCGTCCCGCCGCGGTAATGGGCGGGACCCCCGTGCTAGCATCTGCACATGGGACGAACTTCCGGCAACGACTCCGACGACACCGCTGCACGGATCGATAGCGCACTGCGAAAATGCGTCGAGTGGAGCAAGGCCGGACAACACCGCAAGATCGTCGCCGAAGTCGAGAAACACCTCGAGGAACTGGACGGTGGCACGCCCCACGGGCCGGGTCTGTTGATCTGGAAGGCCCAGGCTCTGCTCGCGATGGGACTGGCCGAACGCGCACTGCCGGCGGCCTCGCAGTCGTGGGATCTCGACCCGAGCCCGCACGCCTGCCATCTGACGGCCAATGCCATGGAGACACTCGGCGATCTCGACGGCGCGGAGGAGCTCCTGCGGATGGGCTGGCGCCTCTTTCCCGACGCCGTCCACCTCCCGGTCCAGCTGGCGGTCACCCTGTCCGATCAGGGGCGTCACCCCGAGGCCTTCGACATTCTTGAAGAAGTCCCGATCGATCACCGCATGCCCACCGACTTCCAGGTATTTCTGTTCGGCATGCGGTCGAACCTCCTGGCTACGATGGGTCGGTGGGCGGAGGCCGACGACGTCCTGCGGACGGGCCTCGATCAGCACCCCTCATCCGAAGTGCTCTCGGAGACCCAGGCCGCCCTTGTTGGAGCCCGAAGGAGAACGCACGCCCGAAAAGCGCTGGCAGAGTCCTGGGCCGAGGGCCTCTCAGCCGTCACCGGAAGTGCCCGAGAGGTCGACGATTCGGTGATCCGCTGTGGGGAGGTCAACGAGCTTCCGAAGATCGTGGTTCTGGCAGCTCGGAGACTGTGGCGGGCCTTCCTCGATCACCGCCGGGTTCGTCCGCAGGCGCCGGACGTGTGGGGCGCCGCGCTCATTTTCACAATTCTCGAACTCGATGGCGTCCAGTCGACCATCCGTTCGGTAGCGGCCTCGGTCGCCTGCAGACCGGCCAGTGTTCGCTCCGCCATTCGGCGGATCCGGGCGTTCGTCGAATCGCTCGATCCCGAGTTTGCCCGGCTCGCTTTTGCCGCCAACGCCAATCCTCGGCTCGAAACTTCACCTCGGCCGAAGGGCGTCGGCGCGCCTTCGGCAGAAATCTTGCAGTTTCCAACCTCTTAAAAGGGGGCTCGCAAATGCTCTTCGGAACGCGTTCGAAGAAACTCGCCATCGCAGCTGCCGTTGTTTTCCTGGCAACGACGGGATCGGCGGCACAGAAAGATCTCAACCAGACCACGACCTATCCATCAGCCGAAGGCAAGAAAGTCGTCGTCGACGCCGCCGACCTCGATCTCACCCTGCGCACCGCGGACGTGGCCGAGATCGAGGCTGAGATCCAGCTCCACATCAGCGGCACCGGCGAAGAAAAGGCGCAGGGCTGGATCGACGGCCACACCCCGATCTTCACCGACACCGGGGATCAGCTGCAGATCACCGTCAACCCCGGCAAAAGCGGTTTTCTTGGATTCGGAAGGTTGTCGGCCCGCGCCCGGCTCGGCCTGTTGGTTCCCGGAGGCGTGATCCCTGACATCACGACGACCAAGGGAACGATCCGGGTGCGCGGAGACTTCCCGGACGCCAGTCCCCTCCGACTGCGATCGATGACCGGAGACATGACGATGGTGGGCGCTGCCGGCTCCCTGAGCATCGACGGTGCCGACGGCGACGCCGAGATCGACGTCATCCGACCGCTTGCGGTCTTCAACGCCAGCACCTCGTCCGGCGACGTGCGTCTGGTGGGCGGAGCCAGGGTGACAAACGTGGACACGGCATCCGGCAAAATCACGCTCGACAACCTTTCCGGATCGATCGACGTCAGCTCCTCGACGGGAAAGATCAACATCAGCTGGGACCGCCTCGGACCGGATGACACGATCAGGATCCGCTCGTCCTCGGGCCGGGTTCAACTCGTCATCCCGGAGGGCGTCCAGCCGCAGGGGACCTTGACCACGACCACCGGCAACATCCGCAGCGAGCTCCCGGGTGAAGTCGTCGGCGACGGCAGCAGCCTTCGTCTTTCGGGTGATGGGCCGACCTTCGACGTTGAGACGGCCTCGGCGGAAATCGTGCTCAGCATTTCGCAGATCCGGGAGTGATTGCGCGAACCTTTTGCGGCGCATCGCGTTTCTCCCAATGAGCCGTGATTGACGGCGGCAAAGGAGACGAACGTGAAAAAGCAAATCGTGCTCATGACCCTCGTGATGACGGCCGCTGGTTTTGTTGCGGAAGCCGGCGAAAGCCGCACCCTGACCCACTCGACGGCGGTCGGATCGATCACCCGTTTGGTTCTCGAAAGCGGCATCGGTGACGTCGATATCGTGGCGGCCCCGGGGGCCAGCGAGATCACTGTTGAGGTTGTGCTCACACCGCGTCGCGGTGGCTTCTTCTCATCCAAGCGCAAGGCGGAGCAGGAGGTCGAAAACGCCGCCCTCAGCGCCGAGGTCCAACGCGATCGTCTCAAACTCACCATCACACCGGAAGCCGATGACGATCGCCGGTTCGAGGAAAACTGGCACATCAGAATCCCGTCCACCCTCGCCCTGAAGCTCACCCACGGGGTCGGAGACATTTCCATCAGGGGCGCGGACTCGGGGATCGGGATCGAGTTGGGCGTTGGTGAAGTCGGCGTCGAGAATGCGGGGGGTGACATTTCCGTGGAACTCGGTGTCGGCACCGCCGTTGTGCGAGCGCGCGCAGAGGCCTACGCATCCGCCGAAGGGGCCGCGGGAGTTGGAGACGCCCGTCTCACGATCCTCGGACAGAAGATCGCGAGCGGCGGGTTCGTCAGCCACTCGGCCACCTGGGAGGGCGATGGCACCTTCCACATCGAGGTCGAGGTCGGCGTCGGCGATGCCGTGATCACGCTGGACTAAGGGCTTGGGGATTGGGCTCTGGGGCCTGAGACCCGCATCCTGAACCCTCTATCACTATTGTCCAAGATAGCTTCTCGGAAAGGAAAGCCGCGGAGGGGCGACAGAAAAGGACGCGTTTCCGCGTAAAAAGCCAAGCGGGATAGTCTTTCGCCCCTCCGGGGCTTTTTCGGTGCCGGTCCATGTGGCATTGGCTCATGACGTCTTTCGACAACCTCTTCCAGAAATACCCCGTATCCGGGTCGAAAGGCGTCTGTTTTCCGTACGGCGTTCTCTCGTGAGAGTCTGTTTTGGACAGCAGTGACCCTCTATTCTGAATCCTGAACCCTGTGAGTCCTGTGTACTGTGCCCTACGAGTCCTCGCTCTGCTGCGCCTCGAGGAGCCACCGCGCGCCGAGACGGGCCAGGAAGTAGCACGCGAGACCCAGCAGCAGCAGCATCACCAGCCCGATCATCTGACCCTGGAACCCCTCATACCAGTGGGCGGCGGTCTCTGAAAGGACGCCGTCTTGCAAACTGAAATCGACACCAAAGCTCAGGAACCTGATTGGTGCGCCGACATCCGGAGTTCGCAAAATGGCAGTGATGACTCCGAAGATCGCAGCCCCGGCCATCAGCCCCGAGGCGATCAACGTGCCCTGCTCGGCCCGCGCTTCGCGGACCTCCTCGCTGCCGCCGGTGCGGCCCACAATCCAGGCGACGGCCGCCCCGGCGAGAACCGCCATGTTGATCGAGATCGGAAGGTACATCCCGAGGGCAAAGGCGAGCATCGGGATCCCCGCCATCCACAGCATCACCGCCACCGCACCACCAAGGCCGTAGAGCAACCACGGTTGGTTGGCCGGGTTGTCCATCAGACCGCGCGACACCGCAGCAATCATGTTGGCCTGCGGGGCGGGCAGTGCCTGCTCGTTCGACACGAGGAGACCGGTCTCCGGATCGGTGATGAGGAAACCGTAGGCGTTGTCCATGATCGGGATGACCGCCGCGACCACAAGGGCGGCGACGAACATGCCGAGGAACTTCCATCGTTCCTGGTTTCGAGGGGTGCTGCCGAGCCAGTAGCCGATCTTGAAGTCGGTGATCAACGCCCCGGAAGTCGACAACGCCGTACACACGGCGATGCCGATGATCAGGGCGACGATCATCCCGGCTGTGCCGGCAAGCCCAACCAGAATCATGCAGCCGATCGCCAGCACCACCGTGATCAGGGTCATGCCGGACACCGGGTTAACGCCAACGATCGCGATCGCCTGGGCCGCGACCGGGGTGAAGAGAAAGGACAGGAAGAAACCGACGACCATACCGACGAGACCGAACTTGAGACTCGCGGCGAAACCGTAGGCGGCGACTCCCCCTTCGCCAGGTGTGATCATCGCAACGATGAAGAAGAGGGCGCCCATGGCGAGTGTGGAGGCAAGGGTGATCAACAGCACGTCCTTCGGCGCCATGTCCCGTTGGGTCCGTTCGGTGGCGTCAGCGCTCGCGTGCATCTCCTTGGAGAAGCCCTTGAAACCGAGGGTCACCGATGACGCCACGATCTTCCACATCCTCAGGATGCCGATGATCCCCGAAACCGCGATGGCCCCGATGCCGATCGGTTTGACGAAAGCACCGAATATCGCGATCGCGCTCATCTCGGCGATCTCGAAGCTGGTTCCGGCAAACGAAAACTCGGCGATGTTGCGCCCGAAGAGGTAGATCAGCGGCACCATGACCACCATCGCCAGGACCGAGCCCGACGCGATGATCGATGCGTAGCGGATACCGATGATGTAGCCGAGACCGAAGAGAGCCGCAATCGCGGTCAGCTGCACCTCGATCCGCAAGCCCTCACCAACCCCCCCGAGAAGGGTGGAACTCGAGAGATTGGCGTTCCACAGGTGGAGGGCCTCGATCGAGAAGTCGAACACGGCGCCGAGCATGAACGAGATCAGAAGGATCTTGCCGGCTCCGCCCGCCGAGCTCTCGCCTGTGATCAGAATATTATTGATGGCGGTCGCTTCGGGGTAGGGCAACTCGCCGTGAAGCTCCTGGACGAAGTATTTGCGCAGCGGAATGATCAACACGACACCGAGGGAGCCGCCGATGAAGCAGGCGAGAAAAATCTGCCACCATTTGATGTCGAGCTGGTTGATGTACAGCGCCGGCACGACAAACGTCGCACCCGCAGCCACCACGCCGGCGGCCTGGCCGACACTCTGCACCATGACGTTCTCGAGGATGGTGCTATTCGGCATCCGCAGCTTGCCAAAGAAGATCGCCAGGATCGCGATCGGAATCGAGGCCTCGATCGCGTTGCCGGCTCGTAGTGCCATGTAGGCAGCGGCGGCCGTGAACACGACGACCATCGCCACCCCGACGCCGATCGACCACATCGTGACCTCGGGTCGAAGATCTTCCGGGCCGACAACCGGTTCATACACCTCACCCGGATTCAGTTTGCGATACGCGTTCGCCGGCAGCAGCTTTGATTTCACAGGCTTCGAGTGTTCCATCAGGCCTCCATCCATCGGACTCAACGTTCGATGAAACCTAGCACAGGCTTGTCACACCGGTCGAGTCTCAAGGTCTGACATCCTGATTCGAATCAGGGGACGAAATCGAAATTGAGACGTTCCGACCGGTCAGTCCGCGAATCGATCTTCCAGAGCGGCGAATAGAGCATCGCGGTCATCGAAGAACCGTGGGAGCTCCGGGTCGGTCCCGGGCGGCGGCTCCGGCACCCAACTGCGCCAGCACCACACTTCTTTGCCGCCCTTCAAAGCCAGGGCGATCTCTGACAGCGTCCCCGCGCCACCACCGACAGCGACGCAGAGGGTGGCCGACAAGACGTTGAAGGCATTCCGGGCGCTCCCCGCGCCGGTAAAGATCGAAACTCTCACCCACCGGTTCGGGTAGCTGTCCGACGGCGCTGCGGTGGGGAGGATGCCAACCGTCATCCCGCCGGCTTCGACCGCCCCCCTGCTGGCCGCCTCCATCACGCCGGGACCTCCGCCGGTCAGGACCACCCAGCCCGCGCGTGCCACCAGAGAGCCAACCCGCTCCGCAACTTCCATCTCCTCCACCGAGGCCTCGGACGGCCCCAGCACGGCGACTATTGGAAGTGAAAGACTGGTCACCAAGTAACCCCCATATAACCCCCATCCACGAACGAGTTTCGACGCGTCTCGAAACCGTCGTGCCAAATATCGTACCTCGCGAACACAAAAAAACGCCCGGGCTTGCGCCCGGGCGTCTGGATTGATCAGTGCGAACTGATTACTGCATCGCCACCAGGGCAACGCGGCGGTTCATGGCGCGGCCGTCCTTGGTCGAGTTGTCGGCAATGGGCTTGTACTCGCCATAGGAGATCACGTTCATCCGGAACAGAGGAATGCCCTGCTCCATGTTGAGGTAGCGCATGGCGGCCTCGGCGCGCTTGTAGCCGAGCTCGAGGTTGTAGCCTTCGCTGCCGATATTGTCGGTGTGGCCCTGGACCTCGATGTAGGCATGGCCTTCGACGGCCATCACAACAGCTGCAAACTCATCAAGCTGAGCCTTGGCGTCGTCGGAGAGCTGGGCCTTGTCGAACCCAAACATCACATCGTTGTCGGTGATGGTCACTTCATAGAGGAATTTCCCCATGGCGAGCACGCCGGCCGCGTCGGCCCGCATCATCGCTTCCTGGGTGGTCTCGGAGAGCTTCGCCAAGTCGGCTGCCATCATCTCCTGGTTGGAAGCCAGCTCGGAGATCTCCTTCTGGTTCTTCTCCACCGAATCCTGCACCTCGTGAATCTTGGTGTTGGTGACCTGGCCGAATTCCGAGATCTGTTCGTTGACAAATTTCTTGGTGGCGCAACCGGTGAGCGACAGTCCGAGGACCACTACCACCACGAGCGCCGGGGAAAAAACTTTTCGCATCATCCACCTCCGTTTTATCTCTAATTTAATAACTGTCTCGACTGAACACCGCGGTACTATAACACAATCGGCGAAGCAAACACCCCCGAAAAGACCGCCAGATCAGAACTCTAGGCACTCAGGCGATTCAGGCTCCACCTCAGCGACACACTCGACTCTACCGTCGAAGAGCCGAACCAGAACCGGGGTTTGGAGGAACCAGTCCACCCCCGCCGGCAGTTCTGCCACTCGGCATTCGAGACAAGCGAACGGCTGCACGTTTTCGGTCGGGAACCCACCCTTCTCCGGAACGGCGATCGCGGTGGTGGGCACCGCCAGCGAGCCGCTGAAATAGAGCTCCATGAGTTCATGGCAGTGTTCGCAGTCCATGCGGTAGAAAATCACGTATTGTGAACCACTTGCAATGTCGTCGGGCAGGCCTTCAACCCACGCAACAAGGTCCAGATCAAGAAATGGCTGCCCCAACCAGGCCTCATAATCGGGGAGATAGTAACCATCAACCGGAAGTGGGGCCGCGATCTGGGCCTCCGCAGGGTCGCCTGCCGCCCCGGCAGCCGATGGCGCGGGGGCGCGAAGCCCAAATGAAAGGGCCACGCTTGCCAGGATCCACAACCCCGCGACGACGACCCTCCAGGTTGGAAGGCGTGCCGTCAACGCCAGCCTTGGCTCGCTCCGTCCCCACACCACCAACCCCAGGAAAAATGTGACATCCATCACCAAAGTGACCCATGGACTGATCGAAACGGCGCCGAAACATCCGCAACTCGAGGCCCCCAGCACCAGGTCGCCGATCAACACCGGCATGAAGGAAGCGAGAATCACAATACCGGTCCACCGGGCAAGCGGCGGCACCAACACCATGACTCCCACCACAATCAACTCAACCGCAATGCTGAAGCGAAGCACGAACATCAGGTCCAGCCCAAGGCCGCCGGCCCACTTGATAATGGTGGCCGGGAGGTGGCTCGCGCTGAGACTGTCGAGCTTGAGCACCGCGCCGATGAAAAGCCACAAGGGCACCACCACCCGCGCGAGCACCACCGCCAGGGTCCCGAGCGGACCCGAATCTTGTTTTTCGAGAACTCCATTCATATCTGCCGTATCCCCTCTTCTCAGTTTTACCTTTGAAATCAACGCCTCACGACATCGCCGGAGAGATTTTACAGATCGCTGACGTCGCCTCCAAGGCCCCCCCACACGGTTCTTTCAACTTCTGCGGCGAGATCTCGGGTCGTCTTGACCGCCATGTTCGCCCGTTCGAGCATCCCGGCGGCTTCAGCGTCGTTCTCCATTCCCTGAAGGTTGATCAGGACATTCATCGCGGCGCCGAGAGCAGCAGCCCTCGCCATCCCGGCACCGACACCGGCATCCGACGACGACGCGGCCAATCCGAGCTCACGCGAGCGCTGGCAGAGTTGGACGACCTCGGGACAAGCCTCGGCGACCTCGAGCGGCACCCGGGCGGCGCCCAGAGTCGCCTCGCGGATCGCCGCCTCGCGATCGGCGCCTGTCGACCGGTTGGCCTCCATGACCTTCTGAAATGCCCAGGTATCCGAATCGATGGCGTCCAGGAATTGCTGTTTGAGCTCCTGGGCCCTGATCGCGACTTCTTCGAGCTCGTCGCGCACGTCCTCGAACTCGGACTTGGGATGTGGCAGGTTGGCGACCATGGCGGCCAGGGCGGCCCCGAGGCCGCCTGCCAGAGCCGCGACCGAACCGCCACCCGGCGCGGCCGAGTCGCGCGATGTCTCGTCGGCGAACTCCTGGAGGGTCATCGATGCCAGGGGCCGGGCTGGGGCGAGGATGTCCTCGATGATTTTCTCGCCGGGCTCGAAGGCGGCGACCTCGGCGAGCCCGAGAGAACGAACAGCGGTCTGGACGATATCCGATTCGGGGACGCCCCTCGACCGCCCCATGCGCTGGAGATAGTGACGGCCGGCGGAGAGAATCGAGCTTCTCGGAACGAGACCCACGAGCTCTGAACCCGTGACCCTCAACCCGCGCTCTCTGGCGCTCTCCTCGCAGGCGTCAAACGCAGTGTGAACCGGAGTCACATCGATATCGATCAAATTCATCGAGACCTGCGCACAGCCGTACTCCGGGATGACCCAACCCATGCCTCGGACCGCCTTGAGCATCCCAGGTTGCTGGGTCGTTTCCCCATCGGGGCCCACGACGGTGCGACCCGTTTCCCTGACGTCGAAGGCGACTCGATTCGCCCACCGTTTGTCGGCTGACGTTGAGATTCACGTTGTAGGCGACCAGGAACTTACGGGCGCCCGTCACCATAGCGCCGAACTCGGGCACAAAAACCGCTGGACCGTAGTCAGGGGCAAAACCCGGGTCCTCGAGCTTTCGCGGTAGGGCCTCGTACTCTCCCTTCCGGATGGCGGCGAGTGACTGCCTTTCAGGACGGGTCGCCGCAAACTCGTACAGGTAGACAGGCAGAGACAGCTCCTCCCCCACTCGTTTGGCGAGCCGGTTGGCGAGTTCGACGCATTCATCCATCGTCACGCGGGCGACCGGGACAAAGGGGCAGACGTCGACCGCTCCCATGCGACCGTGGGCGCCGTGATGCGCCCGCATGTCGATCAGACCTGCGCGCCGCGACCACCAGTTGAAACGCGCCTTCGAGGACGGCCTCGGGTTCTCCGACAAAGGTTATGACCGTCCGGTTGGTCTCGATGCCGGGGTCCACGTCCAGAAGTTCGACGCCCGGCACTGCTGCTGCCGCCTGGGCGACGGCGTTGTAGACCTCCGGGTTGCTGCCGTCTGAGATGTTCGGGACACATTCGACGATCTTCATCCTTCTTCTCCATGCCTCACGTGTCGTTCTGTCCAGTTGTCCCTGGCGCGCGTTCTTTCGGACGTCGCGTCGTATGCGAGGCCCGGCGGGAGACGACTATTGACGCTCCAACAACTCACAATCCGAATCGACCATCATGCGCACCAATTCGTCGAAACCGACCCGCGGCTGCCAGCCGAGTTCGCGCCTCGCTTTCGAAGAGTCCGCCAAGAGATTGTCGACCTCGGCCGGCCGGAAATAGCGCGGATTGACCACCACGCGCTGAACTCCCGTCGCACGATCGACCCCGATCTCGTCCGTGCCTGCGCCCCTCCACTCGATATCGATGCCGGCGCGCGCAAAAGCGAGCGCACAGAACTCACGGACCGAGTGTTCTTCACCCGTACCGACAACCCAGTCGTCGGGGCGATCATGCTGGAGAATGAGCCACATCGACTCGACAAAATCGCCGGCAAATCCCCAGTCTCGCCTCGCGTCGAGATTCCCGAGGGAAACCCAGTCGCGGCGCCCGGCGGCAATCTCAGCGACTGCACGGGTGATTTTCCGGGTGACGAAGTTCTCTCCGCGGCGGGGCGATTCGTGGTTGAACAAGATCCCGTTGGCGGTGAACATGCCGTGGGCCTCGCGATAGTTGATAGCCGCCCAGAAGGCGTAGAGCTTGGCGACCGCGTATGGCGAGCGCGGGTGAAACGGCGTATTTTCGGTCTGCGGCACCTCGGCGACCTGTCCGAAGAGCTCAGACGACGAAGCCTGGTAAAAACGAGAGTCGGGCACAACCCTTCGTACTGCCTCGAGCAATCGCACCACACCCAGGCCCGACACGTCGCCGGTGTAAGTCGGCATGTCAAACGAAATCCCGACGTGGGACTGAGCCGCGAGATTGTAGATCTCGTCGGGTCGGACGTTTTCGAGGATGGTGGCCAGCGACTCGGCGTCGCCGAGGTCGCCGTAGTGCAGTCTGACATGGCGCTCGCCCATTCCGGCCTTGCGAAGGTGGTCGATGCGCTGTCGGTTGAAGGTCGAGGCGCGGCGGACGATACCGTGCACCTCGTAATTTTTTTCAAGCAGGAACTCCGCCAGGTAGGAACCGTCCTGGCCGGTGATGCCAGTGATCAAAGCCTTTTTCATGGAGCGGAGAATACCAGAGGGGGCGAGCGCTCTCAATCGACAGCACGGGATTTTGGATGTTGGATGTTGGATATTATGTATGTTGGATGTTGGATATCGCCGCGAATCCCGATCTCAGCACCTGGAGCGACGGACCCAATATCCAAAATCACTCGTGTCCAATAAAGCTTCTCAGAATTAAAGCCGCGGAGCGGCGACAGAGAATAGCGCGGGGCGTCAGCCCCGGGAAACGAGCGAACAAGAAACGGCCAGCCCCGGCGGGGCGACAGGAATGAACAGTCGTCGGCCCCGAGAGTCGAGATGAACAGCCTGTCGCCCCTCCGGGGCTTGGGTTCTTCTTCTGGCCCTCATCCTGGGGCTCGCGCCCCAGGCAAATTTCTTTCGCCCCTCCGGGGCTTTTTCAGTGCCGGCCCATGTGCTGGTGGCTCATACAGCTTTTGACGACCTCATCCCGGAAAGCCTCAAATTCGGGCCGTAAGGTGTTCGTTTCCAGTAGGGCGTGCTCTCCTCAGAATCTGTTTTGGACAGCAATGATCCAAAATCAGAAATCTCATATCCAACATCTAATATCCAATATCAAAAACGCCCAGGGTCGGCCTCGACGTCTCACCTAATCGATTCTGTAATTCGGCGCTTCCTTCGTGACGACGACGTCGTGAGCGTGGGACTCCTTGAGACCGGCGCCGGTGACCCGGATGAACTTCGCGCGATCGTGAAGCTCTGAAATGGAGGAGCACCCGGCAAGCCCCATTCCGGCGCGGAGACCGCCGACGAGTTGCGTCAACTGATCCGACAGGGGCCCCTTGAAGGCAACCATGCCCTCAATGCCCTCGGGAACGAGTTTTGCCCGTTCGCCGCCTTCCTGGAAATATCGGTCGCTCGATCCTTCGCTGCTCTTCATCGCGCCGATCGACCCCATCCCACGGTAGGCCTTGAAGGTCCTGCCCTGATAGAGAATCTGCTCACCCGGACTTTCCTCCACCCCGGCGAACAGCGAACCGATCATGATGACGTCTGCGCCCGCTGCGAGGGCCTTGGTGATATCGCCCGAAAAGCGGATGCCGCCATCGGCGATGATCGGAACTCCGGCGTCCTTGGCGGCCCGGGCGCAATCCATGACTGCCGTGATCTGCGGCATTCCGGCACCGGTCACGACCCTCGTCGTACAGATCGAGCCGGGCCCGATACCGACCTTGAGAGCGTCGGCGCCGAGAGCGATGAGATCTCGGGCCGCCTGTTCGGTCGCGATGTTGCCCACGATCAGCGGTGTCTCCGGAAACGCCTTCTTGATTCGCCCAGTGGCCTCCATCACGCCCCGCGAGTGCGCGTGAGAGCTGTCGAGGCACAAGACGTCGACGTGGTTGGCGATAAGGGCAGAGCACCGATCGAGGACATCGTCGGTCACTCCGACCCCGGCGGCGACCCGCAGCCGTCCAAGCTCGTCTTTGCAGGCGTTCGGGTAGTCGTGGGCCTTCTTGATGTCCTTGACGGTGATCAGGCCCTTGAGGTTTCCGGCCTCGTCGACAACCAGGAGCTTTTCGATGCGGTTTTTGTGGAGCAGGCTCTTGGCCTTTTCCAGAGTTGTCCCGACCGGCGCCGTTACCAGCGCGTCTTTGGTCATGAAGTCGGCAATCGGTCGCTCGAACTCGGAACAGAAACGAAGGTCACGATTGGTGAGAATGCCCTCGAGCTGGCCCTGCGCATCGACCACCGGCAGGCCCGAGATCTTGTACCTCGCCATCACATCGAGGGCCTCTCGAACCGACTGTTCCGGGTGGACGGTGACCGGGTCGACGATCATGCCGGACTCCGAACGCTTGACCCTGTCGACCTCTTCCGCCTGGCGCTCGATGCTCATGTTCTTGTGGATCACGCCGACGCCGCCGAACTGCGCCATCGCGATGGCCATATTGGCTTCCGTCACGGTGTCCATGGCCGCCGACACGATGGGCAGATCCAACCGTATCCCGTCTCGGGTTAGCTTGGTGCTGACATCGAGCTCATTTGGATGGACCTCCGACCGCCACGGCACCAGAAGAACATCGTCGTACGTCAGACCGACGGGAATTTCTCTGCTCATGTTCTAACCTTTCCGCCGCGCCCGCTGCGCCGTGGCAGCGTTTGTACTTCTTGCCCGAACCGCACGGGCAGGGGTCATTTCGCCCGACCTTCGGCTGATCGCGGCGAATCGTGACCGGCTTCGCGTCGGGAGCCGCCACCGGAGTATTGGCCGCCTTTTCCTGCTGCGCATGCGAAGCGGCCAGACCACGCGCTTCGGGATGGGAAAGCGTGGTGCTGACGCCCTGCCGTTTGTGCTGCATGTCCTCCACCGGTTCGGCGTGGAAGAGGAACTTGACGACGTGGTCTTCGATGCGCTCCCACATGTCCTGGAAGAGAGCAAAGGACTCGCGTTTGTATTCGACCAGGGGGTTACGTTGGCCGTATGCCCTGAGACCGATGCCTTCGCGCAGGTGGTCAAGGGCCAGCAGGTGGTCCTTCCACTGCCGATCGACGGTGTCGAGCAAAAGAAATTTTTCGAGACGGGAAAACTCGGCTTCGCCGAACTCGTCGACCCTGGTCTGGTAGTGGTCGACGGCGGCCGTTCTGATCAGACTCTTCGAGATCGGGTCGGTTGATGGCATCCCAGTCGACCCCGATCTGATCGGTGGTGAGGCCGAAATAGGTGCGGTACTCGCGCGCCAACGCATCGCGGTCCCAGTCCTCGGGGTCGGCCTCCTCGGGGCAGAACTCGTCGATCAACGAACCGACGACCTCGTCGATCACCCTCAGGATGTAGTTGCGGCCCTCGCTGCCCTCGAGGATCTGGCGGCGCAGTTTGTAGACCGCAACCCTCTGCTTGTTCATCACATCGTCGTACTCGAGCAGGTGCTTACGGATTTCGAAGTTTCGTCCTTCGACCTGTGTCTGCGCGCGTTCGATGGACTTCGAGACCATTTGCGATTCGATCGGGATGTCCTCTTCCATTCCCAGACGATCCATCATCTTGCGCACCCAATCCGAAGCGAAGATCCGCATGAGATCGTCCTCGAGTGAGAGGAAGAACCGCGACGAGCCCGGGTCGCCCTGACGTCCGCTCCGACCGCGCAACTGGTTGTCGATCCGCCGCGATTCGTGGCGTTCGGTGCCAAGGATGTGGAGCCCCCCGGCTTCGAGAACCTGCTGCTTTTCGGCTCGCGCATTGCGCCTCGTATTTCTTGAGCAGGGCCTCGTATTCTTCGGGAGTTGTCTCCGCGGTCGCCTCCATCTTCGCGAGACCCTCAGGGCTGCCGCCGAGCACGATATCGGTGCCGCGCCCCGCCATGTTGGTGGCGATGGTGACCGCCCCCATCCGTCCAGCCTGGGCAACGATGTCGGCCTCGCGTTCGTGGTACTTGGCGTTCAAAACGACATGCTTGACCTTGCGTTTCTGCAGCAACTTGTCGAGGCGTTCGGAGTTCTCGATCGAGACGGTGCCGACCAGCACCGGCTGGCCGCGCTCGTTGCACTCGGCGATCTCTTCGATCGCCGCCCGGAACTTCTCCTTCTCGGTCTTGTAGACCGACATCGGCATGGTCGGCGCGAACCATCGGCTGGTTGGTGGGGACCACGGCCACGTCGAGACCGTAGATCTTCTCGAACTCCTCCGCCTCGGTCTCGGCGGTGCCGGTCATGCCGGCGAGCTTGTCGTACATGCGGAAGTAGTTCTGCAAAGTGACCGTCGCGAGGGTCTGGTTCTCGGACTGGATCTTGACCTTTTCCTTGGCCTCGACCGCCTGGTGCAGCCCGTCCGACCAGCGGCGGCCCGACATCAGTCGACCGGTGAACTCGTCGACGATGATGACCTCGCCGTCCTTGACGATGTACTCCTTGTCGCGACGGAAGAGCGCGTGCGCCCGCAGAGCCTGGTTGACCGCGTGCAGGATCTCGATGTTCGACGGATCGTAGAGGTTCTTGACCGAGAGCAGCTTCTCGGCCGTGGCCATGCCCTCGTCGGTGAGCGAAGCCGTCTGGGCCTTTTCGTCGACCAGGTAATCGCCGGTCACCTCTTTGTTGCCGTGCTTGTCCTCGATCTCCTCGCCCTGCTTCAAGTCGCGGAATGATCGCGTCGACCTTGTAGTAGAGGTCCACCGAGACCTCGGAGGGGCCCGAGATGATCAGCGGCGTTCGGGCCTCGTCGACCAGGATCGAGTCCACCTCGTCGACGATGGCGTACGTGTGGCCCGCGCTGCACCATGCGGTCGAGCTCGAACTTCATGTTGTCGCGCAGGTAGTCGAACCCGAACTCGTTGTTGGTCCCGTAGGTGATGTCGGAAGCGTACGCCTCTTTGCGCTCGGCATCGTTCATCTGGTTCTGGATGCAGCCGACCGTCAGCCCGAGAAATCGATAGATCTGCCCCATCCAATCGGCGTCGCGGCGCGCCAGGTAGTCGTTGACCGTGACGACGTGGACGCCGCGCCCGGTCAGCGCGTTGAGGCACACCGCGAGGGTCGCCACCAGGGTCTTGCCCTCGCCGGTGCGCATCTCGGCGATTCGGCCCTCGTGAAGAACGATGCCGCCCATCAGCTGGACGTCGAAGTGGCGCATTCCGACCGTCCGTTTGCCGGCCTCGCGAACCATGGCGAAGACCTCGTCGAGCTCAGGATCGAGGATCTTCTGAACGAAGGTCGCCCGTTCCCGGGGGTCCTCGGACAGTTCGGAGGTCGCCGACTCTGACCCTTTCCTTGATGGCGTTGAAGCGCTGCCGACCAGAGCCTCATCGGACAGGACTTCAATCTCGGCTTCGAGCGCGTTGATGGAAGCCACCATCGGCTTCATCCGTTTGAAGTCTCGTTCGTGTTTGGTGCCGATCACGGCGCCTATGGCCTTTTCGAACAGGTTCATCCACTCACCTCGCCGGATCGCAAAATGCCGGGGCATGCCCCGGCGCAATCGGTGTGTTGACCAGCGTCGCCGCCGGTTCCCCGCAGACTAGATCAGTACGCTCGCGAATGCAACGTGCAGGGCCGCGCGGCGGAGCGTGCCATCTTCAATATTGTTGGACTCATCAGCCTTCTCGTCGGCGTAATCTCCCGGGCCAACAATGTTGAAGGTGGCAACTCCCGGGAACAGCGTCCGGATACGTGCCGCGTGCGGCGGAGGTGCCTGGCATCCGGCCCGTCCGACGGGCTGCGTGCCTGGCATCCTCTCGGGAAAGACGCCGGGAATGCCTCTAGAACGCGTCGAGGATGTAATACAGGGGGTTGACCGCTTTGCCTTCGACGTGGACCTCATAGTGCAGATGTGGCCCCGTCGAGCGCCCGGAGTTGCCCATGAGGCCGAGCTCCTGGCCACGGTGAACCTCGTCCCCCGCTTCGACCGAGATCTTGTCGAGGTGGCCATAGACAGTCGTGAATCCGAAGTCGTGCGAAATTCGGACCGTCCGCCCAAGACCGCCGTTGCGGCCCGCGAAGACAACGATGCCGTCCGCGGGCGCCTTGATCGGCGTGCCGCGACGGGCCGAGAGATCGAGCCCGCGGTGGAAAGCCAGGCGACCTGTGAACGGGTCCTTTCGGCGTCCGAATCCGTCGGTGATGAGTCCGAGCGAGGGCGCAATCGTCGGGGTCGAGGCGAGAACCCGTTCCTGTTCGGAGAGGTGCCCTTCGACCAGTTCGAGCTGCCGTTCAACCCACCGACCCTGGGCGGCCAACGCTTCGGGTGACTCCGGCAAGCGGTCGTACGGGCCGCCGGCGCCCACTCGGGTCCCGTTTTCTCCCGTTCCCGAGAATCCGACGGCCTGAGCTTCCATCCCGGCCGCCAGCGCCAGGCGTGACGTCCGCTCCTCGAATTCATCGAGCCGGCCCTGGACCTCGGCGATCGTCGCCTCGAGTTCCTGGTTGACTTCGGCGAGTTCGACATTGTCGCTTTTCAGACGGTCGACCTCGAGGCGCCGGTTGACGGCGCTGCCGGTATAGGTGATTGCAACAATTGAAAGGATCAAGCCCACCGTTGCCGCGCACGCCACAACCATCGCAGTCCTCGACGAAAACGAGAACTTGACGAACCGAGCTTTGCTGTGGGGCACGATGATGATCGTGTTCAGTCGCCCCGGCATGCCGCCCCTCCTTCACTGGGACATAGCGAACACGTTCTCACGGGTATCGCACCAAGATTGTCCCATCCACTTCGCAGGGTGTCAAATCAACGTGACCAAAATCACAAGCCGCTTTTCTCAACAATATTCTCCAACCCGTCAATTCACTCTGCCGACTTGACTTTGGTTTCCTTGGCGCCGCCTTTGGTGGCTGCGCGCATCAGACCGACCATGTCATCGAGACGGTTCTGGCACTTCCCGAACACGCTGTCCGGTGTCCACCCCTTCGTCTTCGTCCGCCTGCCGGCCGGCGTGCCGGTGAGAATCTCGATGCCCTTGGCGATCGAATCCACCGCAAAGATGTGGAATTGCCCCTCCACCACCGCGTCCACCACCTCGGCTGCGAGATTGAGGTCCCCGACGTTGCTCGACGGAATCAACACGCCCTGGCTGCCCGTCAGACCTGAATCCTCACAGACCCGAAAGAAGCCCTCGATCTTTTCATTGACGCCGCCGATGGCCTGCACCCTTCCGAATTGGTCGACCGACCCGGTCACTGCAATGTCCTGCCGCAGACCGATTCCGGAGAGTGCCGACAAAATGGCGTAGATCTCGGTGGAGGATGCCGAATCACCGTCGATGCCGCCGTAGGACTGTTCGAACGTCACCGAACACGACATGGTGAGGGGGAATTGTCTCGCAAAGCTGCCGCGGAGGAACCCGGTGAGAATGCTCACGCCCTTGTCGTAGGTCGGACCGGAGAGGCCCGCCTGCCGTTCGACGTTGATCACGCCCTCTCGTCCGAGGCCCACCTGAGCCGTGATGCGGGAAGGCTTCCCGAACCTGTGGTGACCGAGGTCGTACACGGCAAGCCCGTTGACCTGACCGACCGCCACACCCGAGGTCGCAATCGTCACCACGCCCTCGCTGATGAACTGAAGGGATCGGTCTTCACTGAGCGAGTGGCGCCGGCGCCGCGCCGCGCGCGCCTGTTCGACGTGAACCCTCGAGATGACCTTCGATCCGCCCTGCTGCGCCACATACGACGACTCCCGCAGGAGATCGGAAAGATCCGAGAACCGGCTCGAAAATCGGTGGCGCCAACCGCCCATGCGGACCGCCTCTCCGAGCAGTGCCGCGGCGCCGTTCTGGTCGAGGTCCAACAGCTCCTCTTCGAGGATCACCTTCCGCAACACCGAGAGAAGGTCCTTGGCGTGGTCCCGCGAGGACGTCAGCAGATTATCGAAGTCCGCCAGCACCTTGAAGATCTTCGGGAAGTCAGGATCGTGTCGGAAAAGCAGATCGTAAATCTTGCGGCTGCCGATGATCACGACCTTGACGTCGATCGGCACCGGTTCGGGGTTGAGGATGGCCGCGCCCAACATCAGGCTCTCCATCGACTGGATCTGCACCCGGCGATACTTGAGCGCCCGTTTGAGGCCGGGCCACACCCTGGGCTCCATCAAAATGTCGTCGGCATTGAGGACCAGGAAACCGCCGTTCGCCCGCATCAGGGAGCCCGCTCGAATTCGCATGAACGAGGTTGTGGCCTCGCCCGACGAGTTCATATTGCGCTCGATCGTGCCGAAGAGGTTCGTGTAGTTGGGCTCGGTCTCGATGATCACCGGGCGGCCGGAGACGTCCATGTTGTCGACGACGAGGTTGATTCGCCAGCGCAGAAAACGGTCGACATCTCCCGGCACATCGTCATCCGAGACCATGAACAGCTCGAGGTTTTCCCCAAGGTCTTCTGCCACCGCGTCGAGGTACGCATCTGCGCGGGGGTCCTTGACCATTTTTCGAACCCGGTTGACTGCGGTATCGAACGCCGGCTGAAGAAGTTTTCGGCGAACATCTTCCACTCGTTCCTGGACCATCCGCCGAATTTCCGAAACCTCCTGGAAGACATCCCGGAATTTCTCGGTGAGCCTGGCGTGGTCCTCAGCCAGCCTCTTGACGTCATCAGCCTCGAGAACGCCCTCCTCGGCGAGCTCTCCGAGCTTTTCGAGAGGCACGGGTTGTTCTTTGACGACGGGCAGTATCTCGGGCCGCGTCACCATGCCCGCCTGAACCTGGACCAACGAAAAGCCGGCGCTGGCCACCTCTTTCTCAAAGGCTGTCACCAGGTCCTTCTCCTGCCGTTGCAACTGCTCGACGGCACGTTCGATCCTCGAGCGGAACTCGCGGTCGGAGAGGATGCCGGGGAGGTTGTCGGAGAGCTCGTCAATGAGGTCCTGCATGCCGTCCCGAAGCTTGCCGCCCGATCCCGCCTTCAGGAAAAGCTCGCAGGGCTCGTCGGGCTTGCGAAAATTGAAAACGAAACAGATGTCGTCGGGCCGATCCTTGCCTTTGGCAAGCCGCTCGACAAAGGACTTGATCGTGGTCATTCGTCCGGTGCCGGACATGCCGGTGACGAAGACATTGAACCCCAGGCTGTGAATCCCGAGACCAAAAGCGATCGCCTCCACCGCGCGGTTCTGGGCGACAATCGTGGTGGCGGGTTTGATGGATGCCGTTCCCTTTTTCGGCACCCAACTCTTGGGGCAAGTCCACTTCAGGTCTTTAGGTTTGAGTTCGCGAATCATGTTTTCTCCCTCATCGAAAGCAACGCGGGCAACAGGGTGATGCTGAGCACGGCCGTGGCGACCGCACCGAGAATCGCGGCAGCCCCCACCGAGCGAAGGCCGGGGAAGTGTGACAGAACCAGCGATCCGAACCCTACGACGGTGGTCAGCGCCGCGACCCCGATGGCCTTGGCCGTCTCGCCGAGCTCGGTTCGATCACCACCGGACTCATACCACCTGTGGAGCAGGTGAACCCCGTAGTCGACCCCGATCCCGATGATCATGGTGATGACGAAAATGTTGAAGAAATTGAGCCGGAACCCGAAGAGGGCCATGCCTCCGAGCATCCACACCATGCCGATGATCAGCGGCAGCAGGGCGAGCAGAGCCCGCAGAGGCCCTCCGAGATCGGCCCACATCAGCAGGAAGACCACGATGAAACCGATGATCGACGCCTTGATGGCGTCATCCCACACGATCTTCCGCAGCTCGGCGGAAATCACGTTGGCTCCGGCCAACACCGCTCCAGGGTGCGCTTCGACGACTTCGGCGAGTGCCGGCGACGCGCCCTGCCGCCACTGCCCCACCGGTGGATAGAGATAGATGGCGACCGAAACCTCGCCATCAGCGGCAGCGATGTAGCGGTCGATGACTCGAGCCAGGGGCGTGCCTTCGAGATCCGCGAGCGACAGCGGCTGCCGGCGCTCCAGCGCCGTCACCAGGTGGTCGATCCCCGTTTCAAAGGCGATCGGGTTGAGTCCACTGGATCGCAGCGCCCTTTCGAACCGTTGCCCCAAGCCCTCGAGTTCGGGAGCCGCCTCTTCGAGGCGGGCAATCACGAGAGCCTGCGCCTCTCGGGGTGGAATGACGCCGGCGATGGTGTCGACACCCGCCAGATTCTCGCCGTCGACCAGCGCCTCCAACCCCGGGAGCATCGCGCGAGCGCGGTCGAGAGCCTCCGACTCGGTGGCTCCGTCCAGACGCAAAACCATCGGCGAAAACCGCAGATCAAACGCGTCCATGACCTCCTGCCGCAACTGGATCGCCCGGTTGTCACCCGATCGCATATTGCGGAAGTCGTCGTCCCACTGCAGTGAACGAGCGGCGAGACCTAAAACGATGGTTACCAGGCACGCGACGACGATGGTCAGCACAGGCCGCCGAATGGCGCCGCGACACACAAGATCGGACCCGAAAGAATGGAGCGAGAGCTGCTTGTCGACTCGTCGGTGGCGATCGACCAGGGTCAGGAGTGCGGGCAGAAGGGTGTAAACCGTCACCACCAACAGCAGAATCCCGGTCCCGGTCAACAAACCGAGTTCCCACAGACCGGCAAAGTCCGTAACCAGGAACGAATAAAAGGTTGCAGCTGTTGTCACGGCACCGAGCAGCACGCCGACACCGGTGTGGCGACCCATCGCGTCGATGGCTTCGCCGTGCGATGCGCCTCGCCGCCGCTCCTCGACGTAGCGCGCGTACAAGACGATGACGAAGTCGATTCCAAGCCCGATCACGAGGCCGCCGAAGGCCGACGTCAGCGAGTTGATTCTCCCCAATGCCAGCGCGCCGAACGAAAACGTCAATGCGATACCGGTCAACAGAGGAAAGAAGGCGTACCCCAACGAAGCGCGGCTGCGAAAAGCCAGCAGGAACAGCACCATGACACCGGCCATCGAAGACACCAGGCCAACCACTACGTCCGAGGTGATCAACTGTGCGTCGTCGAGCGCGACGACGTATCCGCCGGTAAACTCGACTCGCGGCACCGAACTCTCGCCGGTCTCCTCCATCCACATCGCGGTGAGATCCGCAACCCGCGTTTCGAGACCCTCCACCAGTTCGCGATCAAAATCCAGGTCCTGGGCCGGTCGCACCGGTTTGGCCATGAGCAGCAGAAAACGCCCCCCCGGGTCAATCAGACACCCGGTGTCGGGATCGACACTGACTCCCACATTGCCGAACTTGACTCGTTTGAGAATCCTCGGCAGGAGGCCGACCGGGTCGAGCCGGAGGAGATCCTTGGTCATGAGGCCCTGGGGCGCCATCAGTTGGGCCCGCAGCCGCTCGGCAGTCTCCTGCAGCCCATCACCGTCGAGTGCAGCCAAGACCTCGTCCAATTCCGCCGGTTCGAGAAACAGGGTCGCCCGATCGAGCAGCGGCACCGCTGCCTCGGCCGTGCTGTCCACGCGGTACTCGACCCAATCGATGTTGTCCCACTCACGCAAGACGTCGGCCAGACGATCGGCGAAATCAATAGTCGTCTCGAGTGTCATCTCGGGTTCGAGGTGAACTACGACCAGCAGCGTGTCAACGGATCCGAAACGCTCGACGGTGGTCCTGAAGCCTTTGACAACCGGGTTGTCGCGCGGCACCAGCGACAGGATGTCGGTCTCGACCCGCACCTGGGATGCGAGGAGTGCCGCGACGATCCACGAAACAACGGCCAACGCCCCGATCTGCCACGGCCAGCGGCGTCCGATTCGCACGAGATAAAGGGGCAGTTGCCTTGGCAGCAACCCTCGACTCACGTCGGGTCCTCCATCAACACCCCGCGATTCTGCCAGAAGTAGACCGCCATCGAGGCCACGGTCAGCGCGACGGTGATCCACAGCGCGACCGACGCGATGATGTGCCACTTGTCGGAGTCGATACTGAAGATGAGGATCGACACGGTGATGATCTGGGCCGTGGTCTTTGCCTTGCCGAGCCAGTTCGCCGAGATCGCGATCCCACGCTCGAGAGCGATCAGCCTCAGAGCCGTCACCGCGAACTCACGACCCACGATCAATGTCACCATCCACGCGGGGGCCTGCTGCAACTCGACCAGGGAAATGAACGCTGCACTCATCAGGAGCTTGTCGGCGATCGGGTCGAGCATGGCCCCTGTTGTGGTGATCCGATTGGTGCGGCGAGCTATAATTCCATCAAGGGCGTCGGTCAGGGCGGCCAACAGAAAGATGCCCAATCCCCAGTACTCCTTGTCGGGAACCTCGGTCAGCAACACCACCACAAGGAGCGGCACGAGAAAGATGCGAAACAAGGTCAACATGTTGGGTATGTTCCACATCTCGGTCTCCTTTTGGTTCCGGCACATGACCAGCTGCGGTTTTTCGACGTCCTTTTCCAGCGGCCTTCCCGGGCCGGATGATTCTAGCTCGGCCCAATCCGCACGTCACCCCGCTGCAAAAGTTTGTGGACGGTAATGCGGGTCACTTCCCACTGCGCCAACCACCCCTCGAAGGACGCCGGCCAACGCTGTTACAGCTGCCGCAAGTGGCTGTGCGAGGCGTGTGTCGAGCGCTTTGGCACCCACGTCTATTGTGGACAGAAGTGCCGTCTTAGCGGTTTTGCCGGTGATGCATTCCGTAGAATCTCCGTTCTCGCCCGCCGACCTCTGCACCCTGCGTGGGTCATCGTCGTTACCGCCGGCGCCTCGGCAGTGTTGCTGACAGCTGTCGCTCTTCGCGTCGCAGAACTGGTCACCGTGAATGATCTCCAACATACGCAAGAGACCGAAACGAACAGGCCGCCGCTGATCGCTGCCGAGATCTTCTACAGCGAAGGGGGCCGGGTCGTGCGGCTCGAGGGAACGCCCGGTACCCGGGTCGTGATGCTTGACGACGAGCAGCCGATCGATGTCCTGACCCTTGGAGACGAGGGCGTTCTCGAGGTACGGATTCCGGACACGGTCGGCCCCAGCGAGCGTGTCCGTCTGATAAGCCTGTCCGAATCCACAGTCGATCTCGACCTGTCGGGGATGCCGCCCCCGAGCCCGACACCACAGCCTTCAACGACCGCGGCGCCGCGGCCGAAGGTGACCGCCCCCACCGCAACGATCAGGCCGGTCGTCGCAGCTGGGCCGACTCCGGTCTTGTCACCCCCCGTACTCCAACTGGTCACCGACGCGGGCCCGCGCATCGCCCTCACCTTCGACGGCAACTCCTCCTCCAACGGAACCGGGGACCTCCTCAACGTGCTCCACGACCTCGATCTCGAGGTCACCCTTTTCGTCACCGGACAGTTCATCAACAAATACCCCGGGATTATCCGGCGGGCGGTGCTCTCCGGTCACGAAGTCGGGAACCACACCTACTCGCACCCCCATCTCACGACGTACGAACAGAACCGACGTCATACCTTGCGAACCGGTATGACCAAAGTGCGTTTCCAGAATGAGCTGCGCAGGACTGAAATGGCCTTCCGCAAAGCGACCGGCCGGGCCATGATGCCCCTCTGGCGGGCGCCCTACGGCGAGGAAAACCGGGCTCTTCGTGGATGGGCTCTCGAGATGGGGTACCTGCACATTCGCTGGAGTTCTTTGGAGGGAGCGTCGCTGGATTCTCGCGATTGGGTGGCCGACGAACACTCCTCGCTCTACCAGAACTCGTCAACCATGATGGATCGCCTCCTGCGCTTCCCCGAGCTTCGCGGCGGCATCGTGCTCATGCACCTGGCCACCGATCGCGACGAGCCCCCGTGGGAGGCGCTCCCGGCTTTTGTCGAATCCCTCCGGGAACGCGGTGTCACACCAACAACGGTCATCAGCCTTCTGGAGTCATCAGAAAAATGGAGGCCGTGGTTGCAACGGGCTCAGACCCGGCATCGGGAGACTTTCGAGCCGTAAACCTACGGCAGAGGCACTTAGGAAAAATTCGGAATTCGGAATCCGGAATTTCATCGCAACGTCCCATAGAGAGCTCACACGAGAAGCACGTTCGGATACATGAAGGTGCCAAGTTCATACATTCGGTTATTCTCCGTATCGGTACCAGGGGAAACTTTCTTGTCCCTCAACCGCAACGCAGATCAGCGATTCCTCGTCTCCTTCTTATTAATTGTATTGCGCGTGGACTTCATTTTCTTCCGAATCGCCAATTCCGATAGCGCCTTGTCGAGAGTTTCAACAGTACATCGGTTCCAGATGGGATGATGCAGATGCTTCCGCTGAATGATCGCAGCCTCAAGCCGGCGGGAGGTTCAGAAAACGCCGTGCGGCGGCGCGGCCCAGTTCGACGAATTCGTCGAAACGTTCCCATTCCGCCCACCGTGCGGCGCCGACCTCCGGTCGAATCACGGAAGAGGCCGACCTGAGCTGACGGTAGCGCAAAAGTCGGGCGGTCATCATCTGTGTCCGCATCATGGTGTCGAGGACCAGGTCGTCTTTTCCGATCGGCGGGACATCCAGGGAGACATCGACGGCGACCACAGGCCAGCCTTCGCCTCTCGCCGCCACGGTCGGCACCTCGGCAACAACACCACCGTCGACCAACTGACGGCCCGCGATCTCGACAGCCGGAACCATCCCCGGTATCGCGCTCGAGGCGATCAGGGCCTGGCGCAGGGAGCCTTCCCGGATGCACACCGCTTCGCCGGTCTCGAGGTCTGTCGCCACGACGACCAGGCTTTCGGGCAGATCGCTGAAGGAAATGTCGGGCACCAGATACTCCAGCGCCTCCTCGAGAGCTGCGCTCTCGAGGATCGTGCTCCGGTTCATCGCAAACGAAATCACCACGCGGTTACGAATTCGGCGCGCCACCTGGATCAGAGGGTGCTCTTTTTCGCCGGCGTGCGGGACTCTGCCGATAGGCCGGACCGACGGAATCAGGCCCTGATCGAGGGCCTCTCCCCAAAGCTCGATAGCCCGCCGAGCGGACCCGTGGGCAAGGACCATCCCACCGGCAACGGCACCCATGCTGGTGCCGACGATCGAACGGGCTTCAAGACCGGCCTCTTCGAGGACCTGCAGGACACCCAAATGGGCAAAGCCCCGCGCGCCGCCACCGCCGAGGGCCAACACCGGCGGGCGCAAACGCCAGATCATCTTTTTCATGGAATAACGGACTGTCGCCACTGGATCCGTCGCCGCTCCGTCAGCCCTTGGCTGTACCCTTCCCGCGTTTCCCTGATTTTGAAGGTGTCGCTTTCACGCGGCTGCCCCCCGTCGACCGGCCGGTTGCCGGGAGCTTCTTCTTTTTCGAAGACACCGCCTTGATCGGTTTCTTGGGACTCGAACGGCGGCCCTTTTTCTGTTTCGGTCCGGGATGGCGCTTGGCAACCTCGGCCAGGAGACCCATCAACGCTTCGTGAACCCCTTCCGCCACCCTGTGCGCCTTATCGGAGATCTTGTCGAGATCATCGGTCTGGCCTCGCGGGTCGATGTCGGCGATGCGATCACCTTGCTTGACAGGGACACCATCTCGCAGCAGTCCGCGCAACACCCCGGCAATCCTCGCCGTGACCGGATAGGACGCGTCGACCGGAACACCCTGGCGGAAGTCTTCGACACCGTACACAGAGACCACCGTGCCGATCCGCTCTCCTTGCCCGACCTCGCCACCAATCTTGTGGTGGGTGAAGAAGATCCCGTCGCGCACTGCCTTGATTGATCGCTCACCCGCATACCCCAGGATCTGTGCCGGAGGTTCATCACGAAGCCGTTCACCGGTATCTTCGAGGACCGCTCCAACCCCTGGACCGCGAACGGTGTCGATCACGGCGTCGCAGTCCTTTCGAACCACATACCCGGGACCGAGGGCAATCACGACCGGAGCGATCCCGGCTTTGAGCCCCCAGTTCTTGCGCAACATGGCCGCCTCGATGAAAATTTTGGGCTGCCAGTCGTGCAGCACATCCTCGAGAGCGAGGGCGGCGACTGCGATGTCACCTTCTGTGTTCGCCTGAACAGTTTCAGCGACATTTCGGACATAGCGACCGCGAACACCCTGGATCGTCTGGGTGCCGTCGAGGATAGCTTCCGAGTAACACACCTGGCGGCGGACCGCTTTCGGGTACCGCCGTTCGAGCATGAGAATATTGACGAAGCCCTGATTATAGAGGTGTTGGGCAGTGCCTGACGCCAGCTCTCCGGCGCCCCGAATCAGCACTCGGTAGTCGCTCGGCTTCATTCCTCCCCCATCTCAACCTGGAGACCCGGTTGCGAGTGATGGCACATTCTAGCCTGCGCTTTGGATGCTGTCTAATTCTTGCTGAGACAATTGAAAAAACTATTCGTCACGGATTCTCCAGCACCCGGATATCCGGGACGTTGCGATAGCGCTCGCCGTAGTCGAGCCCGTACCCGACGACGAAGAGATCGTCGATCTCCGTTCCGAGGTAGGCGACATCGACGTCGACCTGGCGGCGGGACGGTTTGGAGAGGAGTGACACCACCTGGATGGAACGAGGGTGCCGGGCTTCGATCAGACGAATGACGTCGGTCAGGGTGATTCCGGTGTCGACAATGTCCTCGACGAGATACACATCGCGATCCCGAACGTCGACCGTGATGTCTTTGACCAGCACGACCGAGCCCGATGAGGTGGTGCTCGCTCCATAACTGGAGACCTGGATGAAGTCCATCTCGAGAGGGCAGTTGATCCGACGCGTCAGATCGGTGAAGAAATAGACACACCCCTTGAGAACTCCGATGAAGACTGCCGAGCCACCATCGAGGTCCGTCTCGATCTCAGCCGCCAGGCGATCGATCATTGCGTTGATTTCATCCCGGCTCACCACGATTTCTCCGAGCATCTCCTGCCTCCAGATTGTTCGTCGCCGACTGCCGGTGTATCCTGAAGTGCTATGAAGACTTCAGGAGCGGCGTCAGCCAGTGATCGGTATACCACATTGTCCGACCGCTTCCGATCACTGTGGACGTTTTACCAGTTTCTCAGTGGCGTCCTCAAACACCTGGATGAGGGCCCGATGCCCTACACCTACGATTTTCAGGGTCTCCACCGGCATCTTCGGGACCTCGTGCACACGGTCGGTATCGAAAACAACGTCCGCGCCTCCACCGAGCTCGATCAGGTGGAACGAGAGCTCGACAGGATTCACCGCGAGCTCTCACGGATCGAAGGCGAGCAGGCCCCTTCGGTGCTCAGAAAGTTCTTCGACCACATCAAACGTCAGGATGAAAAGGTCCTCTGTGCCCTCATCAAGTTCTACCTGTTATACAAACACTTCGAGCAGGACACCCTCGACAAGCTCGATATTCTCGTCACCCGTCTCGCCGAAGCACCCGAAGAAGACGGACAGGCCATCCCGAGGGACCCCGAGTACCTGCAGCGGACCTTTCACAACCTCAGCGAGTTCGCCGTCGTGCCAGACCTGCCTACGGCGGAGCTGGCGCCGCTGGTTGATGCTGTGCTTTCAATCCGCGGAGAGCTTCTGGAGATCAACGCCTACGCCGACCTCGTGGAATCCAAGGTCTATGACCGCTACCGACGACTCAAACAACGGCTCGGCAGGAACGCCCTCCACCCTGCTCTTCTGGTGGAAATCACCACGACCAACATTGCTGCCAAGAACCGGTTCAAACAACTCTTCGAGACCGAAGAAAAAAAGGTGGTTGAAAAAACCAATCGAATTCACGAGATCGAACGGTATCTTTCGCAACACCCCGAACTCGCCAACAATGAGCTCCAACAGCAGCTCGAAGACTTCCGCCATTTCCGAATCAGGTACGAGTCGGGCCGTCGAAAGGAAAACGTCAAACGGGATGACATCACTGAAATGACCCGCGCCATGCAGGCAGTGCTCGACCAGTTCGATCCGGGATCGAGTCCACTCCAGGACCCCGGGGGAGCGGTTTCGGGTGCCGCCACATTCACAGCGCCGCCGGAGCGCGCCCCGCAGGCGTCGGTCTCCACGCTCGATGCCGTCCAGGATCTCTTTTCTCCGGTTGAGGAGGGCAGTACGCCCGCCGACACCGACGGTTTGTCGATCAGCAACCTGTTGCCGCCGGACCCCCTGCTCAACGAAGCCATGCACAAAATCATGTTTGCACTCGAAATGGTTGTCTGGGATCGCCCACCGGCGCAGGTGATCGAGGCTGCCGAGATCCGAAACCTCAAGCTCGAGGCGTGGGAAGCGGAGAGCTACCGACAACTGGCGAGCGAGAGCGTCGAGAGCGGGACCTCCGATTGGGAGCTCTTCCGCTTCTTCCTGTCGTCGGCGGCGTTGCGGGTCAAGATGGAGGAGGAGGCAGCCGAGATCAACCGCCTCCAGGACACGGAGAACGCGGACCGCCTGTTTGAAGTCCTCGAGAAATCCGCGCAGAGCCTCGAAAGGGCCCGCGACGCAGAACATCGTTTTCAGTGGTTCATCGACGATATGTTGTTTCGCGGCCACACCCACAAGCTCGAACAGATCTACAGGTCGCGCTTTCGGTTTCTCCACGCCTATTCAGGTCTGTGGCTCGATCATCAACGCTGCGGCGGAATGACACCACTGTAAGCGGAGCACGAGGTGAACAGTTCACTGCAACCGCAGACCGGAGTCCGGCCTTCTCACCCGATCGCGAAGGGCCCCTTGAGCCATGCCCCGGGATGTTCGTGCACTGGAACGGCTCTGTGACCAGGACACTCTACGCCGACGAAGGCTGGCGGCCGGCAGGAGCGCTGTGCCGCTTCTTCGCGACCCTGCTGGATATGGCCATTTACTGCGGGCTCTGCATGCTGCTCGCGATCCCCGTCGAACAGGCCTTCGACTGGAGCACCCTGTGGGGCGGTTTTGACGACATCGCCCGTGCGACATCCGACCAGGCGTGGCTCGGCCATGCGAGCAGCGTCTTTGGTCTCTGTATCGCTCTGTGGTGGTGCTACTTCATCGTCGGTTGGGGGCTGCTCGGCGCAACGCCAGGAAAGTGGGCGATGGGTCTTCGCATCGTGGACTACCGGCAGCGCTGCCCGATCGGTCCGAGTCGGGCCATGCTCCGCCTCGCTGCGTACTGCGTGAGCTCGATCACGTTCGAGTGGGGGCACCTCATGATTCTGATCAGGAACGACAGACGGGCGCTGCACGATGTCCTCGCGGGCACCCGGGTCGTTCGTCAATCGGGCCGACCACTCCCTGACGATCCCGAGACCGGGACGACACCGCCGAGTGAGGACGACCCGGACGAAGAGCCGGATGCGAACCCCCAAGAATGAGAGTCCCCTTCTCCGCACCTCGCGACCCGGTGCGCGACGGAATCAGCGGAGAAAACCCTGCAGCGAATGTTTCTTGTGGGACCGCCGCAGCTTGTTGAGGGCGCGGCTCTCGATCTGGCGAACCCGCTCCCTCGAAAGATCCATGATCTCGCCGATCTCACGGAGGGTCTTCGGTTGATCGTCGCTGAGCCCGAACCGCAGTTCGAGCACCCGCCGTTCGCGCGCGGGAAGCTCGGTCAGCGCGTCATCAATCGCCCGGGTAAAGCTTTTTCTCAGCAATAGCTCGTCGGTGTCGGGGATCCCGGTCTGCTCGAGCAGGTCGCCGAGTTCTGAATCGCCTTCGGAGGCCACGGGCTCGTTGAGAGAGAGGGAGCCCCTCGAGGCCCTGGTCAAGACGCGGACATCGTCGATCGTAATGCCGACCTCTTCAGAGAGCTCATTTTCGGTCGGCGCCCTTCCGAAGCGCTCGCCCAGGAGCGAACGAATTCGTTCCAGGCGATAGAGGTTGTTGGCCTGTTTCTGGGGAAGGCGGAAGGAACCCGCGTGCTCTGCAAGGGCGTGCAGAATCGCCTGGCGAACCCACCACACCGCGTAGGTAATGAACTTGACGTCGTGGCCCTCCTGAGAGGGGTCGTACTTCTTGGCCGCCTGGATCAAACCGAGATTGCCCTCGTGGATCAGATCGAGGAACGAGACGTTGGGGTTCCTGTAGCGTTTCGCATAGGCAACGACGAAACGGAGATTGGCCTCCACGAGGTCGCGCAACGCGTCCTCGTCGCCATCATGAATCTCACGGGCAAGCTCAATTTCACGGGCGTGGTCGATCGGCGGGTAGCGGCCGATTTCCTTGAGGTAGCGGCGAAGAGTCGCCACCTCGGCATCCGGCGCTGATCCGCCGCGTCGGGTCATTCCTCGTCCACAACCTTCAAGGTCGTTGTCTCGATCTTGACGAGGGAGTGGTACCTCGGAACCTCACCGTGTGTCTGAACGGTGCGGCGGATCATCTTTGTCAGCATTTCGTTTTCCTGCTGCAGGCGACTGATCTGTTTTTTGAGGTTGAGGATGATGTCGACCCCGGCGAGGTTGACGCCGAGATCCCTGGTCAGGGTGAGAACCGTTTCCAGCTGATCGCAGGTCTCCTCGTCGTACAACCTCGTGTTGCCCCGCGATCGCGTCGGTTGCAGCAGACCCTCGCGTTCCCACAAACGGAGCGTCTGCGGGTGGACCTGGTACTTTTCGGCCACCCAGGAGATCATCCGATATCTCGGTTTCGACTTCATGATCCTTCCGTTCCGATTCCCGTTGACGTTACCGTTCGGCACTCCCGAAAGACCGCGGCAACCCGCCACTCGCGCGACGGCCCGCCCCGCCGGGTTTGATCATTGTGCCGGCCGATCTGGCTCATTCACTCTAACATCTCGCCATTGAATGGTCCGGGGCGACCCGTTCACGAGGTCGCCCCGGAATCTCTTCGTTGCGACGGACGCTGCCGATGTCTCAGCTTTGCTCCTCGGCATCCACGTCGACGTACTCCGCGTCGATGACCTCATCATCATCACCCGACGGTTCGTCGCCAGCCCCGGCGTCACCGCCTGGAGCTCCAGCCCCGCCCTCTGGCGCAGCGCTCTGGTAGAGCACCGCAGCAACCTGGTGGCTGGCCTGGGTGAGAGCCTCATACGCAGACTCCATGTCCTGCGCTGAGCCTTCCTCAAGTGCCTTCTTGGCCGCCTCGATCGCAGAGTCGATCGCCGAAGCTTCGGCCTCGGGAAGTTTGTCGCGGTTCTCGGTCACCAGTTTTTCGGTCGAATAGACCAGGCTGTCGAGCTTGTTCCTGGTCTCGATCTGCTTGCGCTTTTCGTCGTCGTCGCTGGCATGAGCCTGAGCCTGATCGACCATGTTCTTGATTTCTTCATCAGAGATCCCCGACGACGAAGTGATCTGGATCTTCTGCTCCTGTCCGGTGCCACGGTCCTTGGCCGAGACGTGGAGAATACCGTTGGCGTCGATATCGAACGAAACTTCGACCTGAGGCACGCCGCGCGGCGCCGGCGGAATCCCAATCAGGTGGAACCTCCCCAGAGTCCGGTTGTCCGCTGCCATCGTGCGCTCGCCTTGAAGAACGTGGATCTCCACCTGGTTCTGGTTGTCGTCGGCGGTCGAATAGACCTTGGACTTTCGTACCGGGATGGTGGTGTTGCGTTCGATCACGAAATCGGCCACACCGCCCAGTGTCTCGACACCGAGGGACAGCGGCGTGACGTCGAGCAACAGCACGTCGGTGACCTCACCGGCCAATACGCCGGCTTGCACTGCGGCGCCGATTGCGACCACCTCGTCGGGGTTGACGCCCTTGCTGGCCTCCTTGCCGAAGAAGTCACTCACCACCTTTTGCACCATCGGGATGCGGGTTGATCCACCGACCAACACGACCTCGTCCACGTTCTTTGCCTCGAGGCCCGCGTCTTTGAGGGCCTGGCGACTCGGCTCGAGGGTTCGCTGCACGAGCGGCTCGATCATCTGCTCGAACTTCGAACGAGACAACCTCAGGTTGAGGTGTTTCGGCCCCGACGCGTCCGCGGTGATGAACGGCAGATTGATATCGGTCTCCATCGTGGAGGACAGTTCCATCTTCGCCTTCTCCGCCGCCTCCTTGAGGCGCTGAATCGCCATGCGGTCCTTCGAAAGGTCCACACCCTGGTCCTTTTTGTACTCGTCAATCAGCCAATCGATGATCAATTGGTCGATGTCGTCGCCGCCGAGGTGGGTGTCACCATTGGTCGACTTCACCTCGACCACGCCGGTCCCGACATCGAGGATCGAAATATCGAATGTTCCACCGCCGAAGTCGAACACCGCAATGGTCTCGTCTTCCTTCTTGTCGAGCCCATAAGCGAGTGCCGCGGCCGTCGGTTCGTTGACCAGGCGCAGTACCTCGAGACCGGCGATCTGGCCGGCATCCTTGGTGGCCTGGCGTTGGGCATCGTTGAAATACGCAGGAACGGTGATGACCGCCTTTTCAATTTTGCCTCCGAGGTAATCCTCGGCCGCGGCCTTGAGCTTCTGCAGGATCATCGCCGAAATCTCCGGCGGCGAGTACAACTTGTCATCGATCTCGATTCGGGCGGTGTCGTTGTCCCCTTTGACCACGTGGTAGGAGATCGTCTTGATCTCGCTCTCGACCTCTTCGAAACGACGACCCATGAAACGCTTGACCGACGATACGGTCTTTTCGGGGTTGGTGACGGACTGTCGTTTGGCCACCTGGCCCACCAGACGTTCGTTGTTATTTGCAAAACCGACCACCGATGCGGTCGTACGATTTCCCTCTTGGTTGGGGATGACAACCGCTTTGCCACCCTCCATGACGGCTACCACCGAGTTGGTGGTGCCGAGATCAATTCCAATGACTCGAGACATGCTTGAATCCTCCTCAACTTTCAGATCCAGAGAACAATATAAGACTTGAGTGCATCTTTGTCAAGTATTTATTTGTTCCGGGTCCCGCGAACGGCGTCAGTCCGTCAAAACACATGTAAGCTTTATTTTTTACAGTGATTAAGCGACAATTCTCGCTCAGACGAGGTACCGACGGGCGGTTCCTTGGGTCCACCGCGCTCGATCTTCAAACGATCGGCGATACGCGACAGGGCCCCGAATACGGTTGGCACACAGCCACCGAGCCGGGTCAGTCGAGGAGTTGAACGCCCGGGCCCTGAGACCTCTCGAGCCTCCCCGCGCCCCCTTCCCAAGCCAGGCTGTGACTCAGGATGAGGTTCGGCATGGGGCGGCCATTCGCGTCGCTGCCGGTCACCAGGAGCTTGTTCCCGCGGGTCACCAGCCGATACGGTACCCCCCACGGATCGACGATTTCGCCGCCGTCGGAATCCATCGCGAGCTCGTCGACCGACATCGGATAGATGCCGTTGAGGTAATAATGAGTCTCGGCATCTCGCGCCACCCGGTCAAGGCCAACCCAGGACAAGCTCTGGCCGACCCAACGGTCCCAGACATTTTCCTTGATGTGAAACGCCGGGTTGATCGAGTTGCGCGGAATGACCGTCAGCGAAAAACCAAGAAGGATAAGAAACGGAATCGCCAACCAGGGCAACGAGGCGAGACTGAAATGAGTCGAAACGGTAGGCGTCGATTTCACGCCGAAGCTCACGCGCAATCTCTTCCTGAGTCGCTTCTCGAATGAGTCCGCGATCGAGGAGCTCCGCAAGAGCCTTGCAGGTTTCGAATTCGATCAGCGTGCTCTCGAGGATGATCTCGTTTACGGTGCTGGTGCCGTTGACGAGGGGGTACAGCATCATCTGACTGTCGGTGATCTGGTTGTCGCCGAGAGAGTCTCCACCGGATTTCGCGTCATCTGTGGAAAAACTGAAGTCCATGTCACCGAAATAGTCGTCGCCCGAATCCACGACCTCGAGCCGCTGCGACCCGTCGACCTTGCGGAACACCACATTGCGGTCGGGGATCCGTTGGTCGATAAACGGCCACTCATCGGTCATCCGGGCGCCTTCCATGATGATGGAGTCGGCGGCCATGGGCTGGAGGAGATCCCGATCGTAGTCGATGTCCGTTTCCTGTGAGAAGTGATAATCGCCGTCGGTCCATCGGAACACCCGATAGACAATCTGCAGAATCTGCTGCTGCAGCGCGATGCGGACCGTCTCGATCGGAACGACGTGGTGGTCGATCAGGATCCGTCCAAGGCGCTGAAGGGTCTCCTCCTGGCGTCGAAGGGCCCCTTCGAGCTCTGCCTCCGACACCTCGCCGCGCTTCAACAAGATGAGTCCGATCATGTCTTCGGTGTGCTGATTCAGCGTGGAGGCCCCGACAATACAACCGTCCTGGAACGAAACAGTCACAAGGTTTTCGTCGGCGCGGAGGGTCAAGACCCCGGTCTTCCTCTGGAGCGATATCAGCTGCAGAATATCGGCGAACGAAAAGTCCCGGAGGGTTCCTTCCAACGCCATATCAACCCCTGTCCCACGCCATCGTGGCGGAGCGCAACACCATCAAAACAGCAAGAGCCGACAGCCCTATCTGAAGAGTCTTGAACTCTGCGAGAGGTTCGATCATCGGCAGGAAAGTCGGTATCCAGATCAAGGCTCCGGTGATGAGGAACCAGGTCGCGAAGGAGTACACCGCACCGCGGACGACTCGTTCACCGAGATAGTCAGGGCTACCCGGGAAGAGCAACCCACCCAAGCGCCGGCCGAGGATCGTCAGCCGCTCCCAAATTCGAATCCCCCGCAACTTCGCAGTCTGCTGATCAATCGACACCACATCACGTTTGTGAAAGACCGAGACGCACTGCGGACAGAAAACTGAACTCTCACCAAAGTTCGATTCCCGGCGGTACACATTGCCACACTTCGTGCACTCGAGCCCGGGGTGGAAAGATCGCCGGCGAACAAGGAGCATCACGACACCAAAAACGATTCCGATCGCGAACACCAACGACAACGGTGCCAGCAAATGCTGCGGCTGGTTCATCGGCGGTGGCTGGTCAGAACCGGCAGGCCCCTCCTGGACCCCGAGATCGGCCGCAAGACTCGCAACATCCGCGGCGCCGAGCCGGGGAAAGCGGATTCTCGGATCGAGGCCCCTCAAACCGTTTTCCGCGCTCGTGCTGCCCTTGAACTCCCGCGCCCGCGTTCGCGCCACATCCCCTTCTTCGAATCGCCGTATGAGATCGAACGCCAGCGATAGATTGTGGTAGATGTATGCATTCTGGGCATCGTTCTCCAGGGCGGAGTTGAGAAGCTGGACCGCGCGTTGCGCGTCGCCCTCCTCGAGGGCGAGGTTGGCGACAAAAATCGTCGCCTGAACCTCGTCCAGGTCCGCAACACTCGCTTTCTGAAATTGTGTTTTTGCCAGGCCCGGCTCGCCGTGCATACGGTACAGCTCGCCGAGAATCATGTGAAAGGAGTAGATCTCGGAGAACGTCGGCTCGAGATCGACGACGTCGCGCAAGGTCGAATAGTCGATCGTGCGCTCGTCGAGCATGACCGCAACCCGATCGGCCAAAGATGGGGTCTGCAACAGCCGGTTCTGCACCCACGACAGTGCAGGAACCAGAAAAATCAGGGTCACGCAGGCAAGGACCGCCCAGATCCTCAGCGGAACACCCAGGTAGATCCAGCTCGCACAGAAGAGGTAGACCAGAAGCCACAGTGGGCCGAGCCCCGCAAATACGGGGAGCAACAGGACGACGGCGGTGAAGACCCATGCATTTGCGGGCCGGAAGAGGACCCCGCCCAACTCGCGCGCATCATGGGCCATGGCACGAATGTGACGCACTGTGACAGCCACCATCATGACCAGGAAGGAGATGGCTATGGAAAAGGCCACCCACAACAGAAACATTGCTCCGATGTCGCGTCGAGTCGGCTCGTAGAACGCAAATGCCCTCCATCCCTTCACATATGACTTGATCGCCTCCACGGTCGCCCCGCGCTCGCGGTGCCACCTGGCCTCCAGGAAATAGCTGGACGGGAAATCAGGGTCCAACTGACGGGCGGCACGCACCATCGCCTCGCCGGCTGCCCCCGGGTTGGACTCCGACCACGACACCAGGGCGGCCGCAAAGGCCGGCATCCGCCACACCTCGAGTTCAGCTGCCTGTTCCTGGAGGACCCGGATGGACTCCTCGGCGGCACCGGCATCTCCGGCTGCCAGGTTCTCCTGGACCTCCTGCCAGGTGTCGAGCAGGTTCGCGTCGACTCCCTGCGCGATCATCGCGCCCAGGATCGTACCGAGGAGAACCAGTCGCCGCATCAACGACTCTGAAGGTAGAGGGAACGGAGTTGAAAAACGACATTCGAGAGAATCTGGTGTTCCTCCGGCGAAACATTTCCAGCAGTCTTGGCCTCGAGGGCGACAAGGTAGTCGATCATTCGACGTGCGTGATCCGGCTCCGCGGGCAGACCTTCAGCGCCAACCAACAGCATCTCCGCCTGCTGCGCGAGCGAGGCAATCAACTCGACGAAGTCCGGCGACGTTTCCGTGGCGCTGTCTGGCGGGGCATTCGGAGCGCCTTCGTGATCCGTTGAAGGCTCGGAAGCAGATGCCGGCGTCGGGCCCGGAACGGCCTGGTGGGTCGCCTCAGCGTTGGTCCGCTGCCCTTCATCTGGAGTCGATTCCGTTTCACGCGGGGCGTCGTCTCGCGGTTCACCCTCGGTGGTGAACCGGCGTCGATCGACGACCTTTATCGTGCGTGGCGGCACCTTCTCTTCGACCACTCAAACCTCCGCGGACGCTACTTTCCCGTTCCAAGAATACTACGCAGCCCCGTATCATCACACAAGCAACCGGTTCGGTCCTTTCGACAGCGCCCGATCCAGCAGCGGTTCGAGATTGCGGCGCCGATCAGGACCGGAAGACCGCCTTTCGTTTTTCGAGGAACGCCGCCGTTCCCTCCCGCATCTGTTCGCTCGCGGCCCCGACCCCGAAAAGTGTTGCTTCGAGCAGGCACCCATCGTCAAAAGGCATGTCGAGCCCGTGATTGACGGCTTCGATACAGTGAGCGACTGCGAGAGGGCCGTTGGCGAGAATCTTCCCAAGGAGCCCGGTCACAGACTCTGCCAGTTCCTCCGGCTGACACACTGAATTCACGAGACCGATTCTTTCCGCTTCTTCGGCTCCGACATTGCGCCCGGTCAGCAGCAACTCGAGTGCACGGCCCTTGCCCACCAACCGTGGGAGGCGCTGGGTCCCCGCGTAACCCGGAATCAGACCCAGCTTGACCTCGGGCTGGCCGAATATCGCGTTCGAAGATGCAACCCTGAGATGGCAGGCCATCGCCAGTTCGCAACCTCCGCCGAGAGCGAAACCGTTGACAGCCGCAATCGCCGGTTTGGTCAACCGCTCGAGACGGTTGAAAACGGCCTGGCCTTTCAAGGCGAACTCCTTGGCCTCCACGGGTCCGAGAGTATTGAGTTCGGATATGTCCGCGCCCGCGACAAAGGCCTTGTCGCCAGCGCCGGTCACGACGACAGCGTGGACCTCCTGATCTTTTTCAGCCGCCGCAACCGCGAGATCCAGTTCGGCCAACGTTGCTCTGTTCAACGCGTTGAGTTTGTCAGGTCGGTTGAGGGTGATCCAGCGCACCCCCTGTGCGTCCTCGATCAACAAATTGTCATAACTCATGTGGACCTCCCTGCCAGCTTTCCGGCAGTCTACTCCGTCCCGCCACAGAGGTGTCACGGGCCCCCGGCCGGATGCTCCGCCTCTCACCCGACCCGAATATTACATTCGGTTTAGAAATCGGACGGTGAGACTGCCCCGCCAACGGTGTAGTTGAGAACAGTCGCCTGATTGATGCACGGCACACACGTACGGCAGGTTTCATCCGGCCTCTTGATGCCCTCAGGATTGACTCTCGCCACCACTCCGTCACAGAGCCAGTGGTAAACCGGCTTGCCGCGTTGCCAACTCGCGGTCTCTCCCACAATCAGGTTCTGGGATTCACCCTTCTGGGCCGGGGTGAGCACGACATCGCAGTCCGAATCTGCCAGCACCTCTCCGATCATCATCGGCGATCGCGCCAGGAGATTCCCCGCGGGCCCGAAAACCGCAGCAAAATACTCGACCGGCTCGTACTCCAGGGTGTCGAGCCACTGCTCGAATTCCTGATCGCCGAGGGTGTTCATCCAGTCGCGTTGTTCGTTCTTTCCGACGCTGGCGCGTTCACGAATCTCGTCGGGATCGAGGTCCTTGTTCGGGTTGCGATCATCGGAAGCCTCTTTTTCCCTCCACCACAACGCCTCCGGGCTGTCGGCCCCGCCCTCGGCCCTCCGGCTTTCGATCTCATGGCGGTCGAGCTTGCGCTTTTCCGCCTTGGGCATGACGCCCCAATACCGGCCATCGCCTTCCGGATACATATCGACATAGTAGAGGTCTTCCACGACGTCGTTCATTCTCCTGAAAAAAAGCCGCGTAAACGTGTCCGGCCGGTTGTTGGCCACGGTTGCGTGGACCGCAACATTGGCGCCGGCCGGGACGCACTGCACCCGGTCAGCCGTGACCGACGTTTCTTGCGCCGCGGATCGGGACGACCCGGCCACGACGGCCACAGCGAGCACAATGGCAACGCGGAACCACTGAAAAAGCGGACTCGATCGTTGTCGAAAATTCATGCGATATCTCCCCGGCTGCGGGAACTCGGTGGGATAGCCCTCGTACCGGACCGAAGATCTCCAGCTTTCATCGAGTCTACGAAGCAGCCAAAGCATTGTCAATACAAAGGATCAGCCGCCCATCGGTGGCATCAAAGGGGCTGTGTTGCGCACTACGAGCGAATCATTCGCCCGAAATCAGAAAAACCGTCGCTTGACGTAGATCACGTCACCGGCCTCGATCGACGGGTCCGGGACCCGTCCTTTCCGGATGCGGGCCATGTCGAAACTGAGAATCTCTTTTTCGCCATTGGCCAGGCGATGAACCTCGAGCGACTGTGACGCAAACTTCCCGACCCCGCCAGCCTGCGACAGCGCCTGCATCAGGGTCATGCCGAGCGTGATCTCGTACTGGCCGGGTTTCGCGACCTCCCCGGTTATGAAATACAGCTTTTTCGCCGCCACCGACAGAACATCACCGGCCTCGAGGAAAACGTCGCGACCCTTCTCCCCGGAGAGAATTTCGGAAGTCGCAAATATCATCGGCGGTGGCGGGCCTTCGCCGCCGACCCGAGTCACTCGACGCAATTCAAGGGTGGGTCCGGCAGACGGTTTCAAGCCCCCCGCTTTTGCCAGCAACTCGGTGAGTGAGGTCTGCCGTTCAAGATAATAGGTCCCAGGCTTTTGGATCTCGCCCAACAGTGTGACCGGCTGTGATGCGAAGACTTTCATCTCGACCTTGAGTTGGACATCGACATAGAAGTCCTTTTCAAGCAGAGACTCGAGGAGGGCAGCGACATCTGCGGGCGTCTTCCCGGATACCGATACCGCGCCCAGCAGGGGAAAGACGATCACCCCGGAGGGTTCTACCGTGAACTCTCCGGAGATCTCTTCGCGACTGAAAGTTTCGACATCGATGACGTCGCCGATGCCGACCTGATATCCGGTGTCGCTTGGAACGGCTTCCTGGCAGGTGGCGCCCAACGGGCCGAGGACAAGCGCCGCGCCGAGCGCGAAGAACATCAGGTTCACCTTCATGACCGAACCGTACCACACACGTCCTGACGAATGACCGCGCTGAGGTGACGGGCCCGGATCAGAAACCGAAGACCAACCCGAGCGTGTAGATGTTCGTGGTGTAGGAGTACTGGTAGAGCGATTCACGGTCCTCGAATACATACGATCCCCATAGCGACAGCGAGCGGGTGAAGCGATAGCCCATCCCGAGCCCCAGCGTCAGAATGTCATCCGATCTCAGCTGGCCGGTTTGGGGATCGGGCAGTTCATAATCGTTGTTTTGGAATCCACCGCTGGCCGACGCGTAGATCGCGCCCCGATCGATGTTGTACTGCAGAGCGGCGCCGGTCGCCAGATAGTTCGCGTTGTCGGAGTAGTTTGACGGATACGGCGAGCGCAGCACTTCGAGGCGAATGACCGAACCGTGGCCCAGCGACCAGTCGAAGAAGCCGTTGACGATGAACCCCTTGAAATCGCTGACCGGAGGATCTCCAGGCTTGAGGTCGTACGCGATCGCGAGATAGCCGAAGCGGATTCCGGTCCCCACGACCGGGCTCAGTTGCCCTTGAAGGCCAAGGCTCAATTCGTTCGAGGTTGAATCCCTGAATCCGTTGGATGTGAACTCGGTATCGTGGGCATCGAAGTCCGATCGGAGGTAGCGGAGGTCCATCGATGTGTTCGGCCCCAACTGGTGGATCCACCCCAGACCCGCTGCGGTTCGGTTGTAGTCATAAAACAGGGCCGGGTTGGAATTATCCAGGTCCGTCCAACCCGCTTCGACAAAGACCGCGTCTCGGTGACTGACCCAATACTGAGCACCCACCGCAGCCACCTGTTTCACAAAGCCCTGATCGCCGTAGTAGAGTTCGCCTCCCTCGTCGACCTGGCGCGTCTGAAGGTTGCCGATGATATAGCTGTAGTTGGCATCCAGCACCAGACCGTTTGAAAAAGCAAACGTCCCACCGATGTCGAAAAAATGGGACCACTTGTCCTCGAGATCGTAGGTCCGGTAGTCGGTATACAAAGGTGAGTAGGAAAAGTGGATGAACGATTCGTTGATCGGCATCTCGAAAAGCAGTGTCGCGCCGGCCTGAAAGATCTGATCGCCAACCTCGTTGTCCGGCGTGAAAAAGATGTTGTCGCGGTCCTGCCAACTGATCTGAATTGTCGGGCTGAAAAGAAAGGGGCCGACCATGATCGACTCGTTCGAACTCGACGAAGTCGGTCTCGCGCTCTGGGTCGAAAGCTGCGCCTGGCCCTGTGCCTGCAACCCGAACGGGAACGCAAAGCACAGAACCATCAACCAACCCACTGCGCGCGGGTTTCTCATGGGTGGTTCGGATCCCTTACTGGCATAGCCGCCAATATTCTTAACATGTCCGTTCTTTCAAAAATTTTTGTCCTACGAAGGTGTCAAAATTCAGCTAAGTTACTGCCCTATATGACTCTACCATAATCGGCATGATTCTCGCTTTAAGAATGCACCTCGCGCCGCGGGGGCCAAAACGGTCCCACGCACAACCACTGAGCAGGCGACCGGTGCCCGCAGAGCAACCGCCCGTACAACATGACCGCGAAATCCTCCAGCGTCTCGTCGGCACCCTTCTTCACATTCTTGCGTTGAATCACACCTCCGACACCAGAATGGACTCTGGATGGCTGTAAAAGGTCACATGCCGCAGTTCGGCATCTCGCGCTCACTCGATCCCGCTCCACGCGAGGCACGCTCAACTTCAATATTCGCAGAACTTTGTGTGACTCAAATCGACGAAACCAGATCCTGTTTCGATGCCGGCCCGAAAGTCCTTGCCATCCTGCGGCGTTTTGTGCAGAATGAATGAGTGTTCATTCACCATATCGCCAAACGACCTCGCGACACGAGGTCCGGCACTCATTTCCCTGAACGAACCGGGAGGTTGATCCATGGGCACTGAAATCCGAAAGGCCGCGGTGCTCGGCGCCGGCGTCATGGGCTCCGGCATTGCCGCCCACCTCGCCAACGCCGGCATCCCCGTCCTGCTGCTCGACATCGTGCCGCCGAAGCTCAGCGACGAGGACGAAAAGAAGGGTCTCACCATCGATGACCCGCGCTTCCGCAACAAGTTCGCGCTCACGGGGCTGGAGGGCATCAAAAAGTCCAAACCCGCAGCGTTGTACACGAAGCGCTATTTCCCGCTGATCGAGATCGGCAACTTCGAGGACGATTGGCACCGTCTCGCCGACTGCGACTGGATCGTCGAAGTGGTGGTCGAGCGCCTCGACATCAAACAACAGGTCTTCGCCCGGGTCGACGAGGTCCGCAAAGCGGGGAGCATCGTCTCCTCCAACACCTCGGGGCTGTCGATCGCCGGGATGACCGAGGGTCGATCCGAGGACTTCAAGCAACACTTCCTCGTCACCCACTTCTTCAACCCGGTGCGCTACATGCGGCTCCTCGAACTGGTGGCCGGTGAGCAGACGAAGCCCGAGATCCTGGAGTTCTTCACGAACTTCGGGCGTTTCCGCCTCGGTAAGGGCATCGTTTTCGGCAAGGACACGCCCAACTTCATCGGCAACCGGATCGGCACCTACGGGATTGCCGCCACGTTCAAGGCGATGATGGAAATGGACTACCAGGTGGACGAGGTCGATGCCATCACGGGTCCGGCCATGGGGCACCCGAGCAGCGCGTCCTTCGGTACCGTCGATCTGGTCGGCATCGATGTTCTCGCGCACGTCACCAACACCATTTACGAGGGTTGTGCGGACGACGAGCAGCGCGACATCTTCCAGGTGCCGGATTTCATCCAGAAGATGATCAAAGCCGGCTCGCTCGGCCGCAAGACCAAGAAACAGGGCGGCTTCTACCGGATGCAGAAAGACGAGGCCGGCAAGAAAACCAAGCTGGTCATCGACTGGAAGACCGGCGAATACCGGCCAAAAGAAAGGCCGAACATCCCGTCGCTCAAGAAAGCCAAAGCGACCCACGATGTGAAACAGCGTCTTCGCGACGTGGTCTTTGCCGACGACCGCGCCGGCGCCTTTGCCTGGCGTCTCATGTGCGACACCTTTGCCTACTCTTCGATCCGGTTCGGCGAGATCTCGGACTCCATCGTGGATATCGACAACGCTCTGCGGTGGGGCTACAACTGGGACCTCGGCCCCTTCGAGGCCTGGGACGTGCTCGGCGTCGCCAAGGTGGTTGAAAAGATGGAAGAGGAGGGCGTCAAACCGGCGGCCTGGGTCACCGAGATGTTGGCTGCGGGTCACGAGACGTTCTATATCGAGTCAGCGGACGGCCGCCAGTATTACGACCCTGCTTCCAAGGCCTATCTCAAAGAGCCCAAACCAGAGACCTTCCTCGTGCTTGAAGACATCAAGCGCGATGCAAAGAAGGTCGTCTACGGCAACAAGAGCGCCTCGATGGTCGATATCGGCGACGGAGTGGCCTGCATTGAATTCCACTCGGCCTTGCAGCCGCGAATGAATCCGATCGACGACAAGGTCATGGATGTCATGCACAAGGGTCTCGAGATCGCGGAAAGGGATTTCCGCGGTCTGGTGATCCACCACCAGGGCGAGAATTTCTCCGTCGGCGCCAATCTGCTGATGGTCCTCGAAGGCATCCAGGCCAACCAGTGGTCCGCCATCGACGAGATGATCCAGCACTTCCAGGGCATGACGAGAAACCTCCTCAAGGCGAGGATCCCGGTCATCACCTCTCCCTTCGCCTTCACCTTCGGCGGCGGCACCGAGATCACCATGGGCGGCGACCGCGTGTGCGCCGCGGCCGAGACCTACATGGGTCTGGTCGAGGTCGGCGTCGGCCTTATCCCGGCCGGCGGCGGATGTTGGGGCATGCTCGAGCGCGTGCTCGAGGGCATCGACGAACCGGTGCTTTCGAATCTCCCATTCATCCGAATCGCCTTCGAAAACATCGGTATGGCAAAAGTCGCCACATCCGGCGAGGAGGCACGCGACCGCAAGTTCCTCCGCCCGTCGGACAAGGTTGAAATCAACCGCGACCAGCAGCTGTGGACAGCGAAAAGGATGGCCATCGCCATGTCCGAGGAGGGCTACGCTCCGCCTCTTCCGAAGAAGCTCAACCTTCCGGGGCGTGAGGGGCTGGCGACGCTCGAAATGATGCTCCACAACATGAAACTCACGCACTGGATCTCTTCGCACGACGAGAAGATCGCCGGCCATCTCGGCCGCATCCTCACCGGCGGCGACACGACCATCAACGACCCGGTCGACGAACAGACAATCCTCGATCTCGAGCGCGAGGCCTTCCTCTCGCTGTGCGGCGAACCCAAGACCCAGGACCGCATCTCCTACATGCTGGTCAACAACAAGCCGCTGCGGAACTGAAAAGGAGCAAGGAAATGAGAGAAGCAGTCATCGTTTCCAGCGCCCGCACGGCCATCGGCAGGGCCAAAAAGGGCAGCTTGCGCGACACCCGTCCCGAATACTTTGCGTCCGAGATGATCAAGGCCCTGGTGGAACGCACCCCGGGTCTCGACCCCGCCACGGTGGACGATGTGGTCCTCGGGTGCGCGATGCCCGAGGGCGAGCAGGGCATGAATGTGGCCAGGCTCATAGGCCTCGCCGCGGGCTTTCCGACCTCGGTGCCGGCCATGACGGTCAACCGATTCTGTTGCTCCGGATCGCAGACGATCGCTCTCGCCTCCGACACCATTCGAGCCGGCAACGCCAATATCATCGTCGCCGGTGGCGTGGAGTCCATGTCGATGGTCGCGATGGGAGGCAACAAGCCCATTGCCTACCCGGGTCTGATGGACGCCATGCCCAACGCGTACGCGGCGATGGGCACGACCGCCGAAGTGGTGGCACGACGCTACGGCATCACCCGTGAGGCCCAGGACGAATTCGCCTACAACTCGCACATGAAGGCCGTGGCCGCTCTCGAATCCGGAAAGTTCGCCGAAGAGATCGTGCCCCTCGACGTTCGGGTGCGAGAAAACGGCGGCTGGCGCGACATTCACTTCGATACGGATGAGGGCCCGCGCGCCGACACCACCGTCGAGGGCCTGGCCCGGCTCAAACCGGTCTTCGACCCCATGGGAACGGTGACCGCCGGCAACGCATCGCAGATCAACGACGGCGCCGCGGCGGTCGTGATCATGGGCCAGGACGTAGCAGAGACCATGGAGCTGCCCCCGATCGCCTTCGTCCGCCACTGGGCGGTTGCCGGCGTCGATCCCGATGAGATGGGCATCGGCCCCGCAAAGGCGGTGCCGAAGCTTCTCGACAAGGCGGGGCTCAAGCTCGAGGACATCGATCTCATCGAAATCAACGAGGCGTTCGCCAGCCAGTCGGTCTACTGCGTCAAGGAACTCGGGCTCGATCCCGACACGACCAACGTCAACGGCGGCGCCATTGCCACCGGCCATCCCCTCGGCGCCACCGGAGCGGTCCTGACCGTCAAGATCCTCGGCGAGCTCGCGCGCCGCGGCGGCAAGCGCGGCATCGTCACGATGTGCATCGGCGGCGGGATGGGCTTCGCCTACCTTTTGGAAATGGCATAGCGCTGAACCAACATTTCACCAAGCCCCCGCTACTCGAGTGGCGGGGGCTTTTTCAATTTTGAATTTTGAGTTTTGAATTCTTAATGACGGACCCAGCGACCCTACCTCAGCATCCACTCCTTCAGATCCAGCCGGGTGGTCTTTCCGAATTCCGAATTCCGAATTCTGAATTCGTTCTATCTACCTTTTCAGTCTCTTTTCAATGTTCTGCAGGATCTGCAGTGAGATCGACCGGTCTCCAAAGGTCCCGACCTTGATCTTGATCGAGGTATTGGCAAAGTCGAGCGCCTCGAGGTTGATCGTGACCTTGGTGCCGACCGCCATCCGTGCGGTGATCTTGCCCTTGAGCTTGTCGACCGTGCTGTCGATTGCGACCAATTCGAGATCGGTGAGGGTGGCGTTGGTTGCGTTGACGACCTCTGGCATGGCTCCCGGAAGCGACGACCTGAGCACACCTTCGGCCGTGCTGTATTGTGCCGATGCCCCTTCGGACGTCGTCACAGTCGATTTGCACCCAGCCACAACTCCAAGACACAGCAGAATGAGAAATATCTTCTTCATGATGGGAACCTTACCCCCTTGGTTCACGATTGTCGAGACCACGGCTTGTGGGCCGACGGTAGGCCATATATCCTGAGCCACGGAGTTGTAAATGACAAACACCATTGCTGTTCGGCGCGAAACAAAGAGTCCCTGGGAACGGCGAACCGCAATCACACCCGCCCTCGCCCGCAAACTGGTGTCGGAGTCCCGTCTCGAGATTCTCGTCCAACCCTCCGCTCGGCGGGTGTTCCCCGACAACGAGTACGTCCACGCCGGGGCCCGTTTGACCGGCAACATCTCTGAAGCGCAGATTGTCGTCGGCGTCAAAGAGATGCCTCTCGAGACGTTTCAGGCCGACACCACCTATCTCTTCTTCTCGCACGTCATCAAGGGCCAGCCCTACAACATGCCGATGCTGGCCAGGATCATGGAGCGCAGCAGCACCCTCATCGACTACGAGACGATCTGTGACGAGAAAGGGCGACGGCTCATCTTCTTCGGCCGCTATGCCGGGCTCGCCGGGATGATCGACACGCTCTGGGCCCTCGGCCAAAGATTGCGGAGGGAGGGCATCGCGACCCCGCTCGCCCAGATCGACCAGGCGATCAACTACGCCTCACTCGACGAAGCCAAGACCGCTGTTCGCAAGGCGGGCGAGAAGATCGCTTCGAACGGACTCCCCGACGGATTGCCGCCCCTCGTGATCGGCATTTCGGGCTACGGCAACGTCGCCGGCGGTGCCCGCGAGATCTTGGCCGAACTGCCCACCAGGGAGATCTCACCGAGCGAACTCGCGTCGCTCGATGACCAACCGTCGCCCCACTGCCTCTACCAGACGACCTTCCGCGAGGAGCATCTTGTCGAGCACACCTCTGCGGCCACCGCGTTCGATCTCCAGGACTACTACGACCACCCCGAGAACTACCGATCGATCTTCGAACACGCCCTCCCCCACCTGACCGCGCTGGTGAACTGCATCTACTGGGACGAACGGTACCCGCGCCTCGTCACCAATGATCAAGTCCGCGAGCTCTACGCCGGGCCCGAGTCGCCGCGCCTCAGGGTCATCGGCGACATCAGCTGTGACATTGAGGGCGCGATCGAGTGCACCGTCAAAAGCACCGAGCCGGGAGACCCGGTCTACGTCTACAATCCCGAGGACGGCTCCACCGCATCCGGAGTCGAGGGCAACGGACCCGTCGTTCTTGCGGTCGAGATCCTGCCCTCCGAGCTCCCGCGGGAAGCCTCGGAGGAATTTTCCAAGGCCCTCGCGCCATTCCTGCCGGCACTCGCCGCGGCCGATTTTTCGGTCCCCTTCGACGAGCTCGATCTGCCGCCCGAACTCAAGGGAGCGACCATCGTCCACCGCGGCATGCTGACCCCTGACTATGCCCACCTCGAGGAATACCTTGAAAAATGACCTCTCGATTCGAGGTTGATTTGTCGGCCGCGACGCGATAGGGTTCGTGACGTTCTGCCGCTGCAACGGCCCTCGTCACAAGCGAGTGAGGCCGACGCGGCGCCAGACGTACAAATTAATGTCGCTGGAAGCTCCGGCTTCCCACGACCATATCTTATTACCCTGATCTCTCCGGGCCGCCAGGTCCGGTTTTTTCATTCTGGATCGCCCAACGGGCGATCCAGAATGATCCCGGCGTAGCCTTTGGCGAAGCCGGATTTCTCCAATCAGCTCGATCGCCCAGTTGCCTTTTGTGGGGTAGGCGTCCCGCCTGCCATGTGGGAGAACGGAAAACGTTCAAACGTTGGGTTCGCCCGGAATTGCATGACGTCGATAATCGGGCGGATGAGTTCGCAGCGTCGGCGTCAGCGGCAGTCATCAGGTTCAGGAACAGGGCTCAGCGACCGCGACAGCACCAGCCACAGCGGCCAGCGGCGGCGTTCGGGTGCAGCGACCGTGGCATGGTCACCTCCGGGTCGTTCAATGTCTGGGAGTAGCCGGTGGGCAGCCGATTTCAAGGGCGAGCCGGGCTCGGAGGCCGGTGCGATCGCACGCTCGCCATCGGTGCCGATCACCGGCGCGCGGGCGGGCCTGAACGACCCGGAGGTGACCATGTCCAACGTCCTCGCCAACACCAACCTCATCGCCCACGAGAAGGCCCTTACGGCAGCGGGTGACGCCATAGCGCTTGTCCTACGGGTGCCGGCGCCGCTCAAGTCGATTGCCGATCAGGTGATCCGCTCAGCCAACTCCGTCCCTGCCAATCTCGCGGAAGGCCACGGCAGGACCGGGCGCGACCGGGTGCACTTCTGGAGGATTGCTTACGCATCGGCCAAAGAGGTCGACAGCCACCTGCGGCTTCTGGGACGAGCCGGAGTCATCAACACCCGGCAAAGCCGAGAGCGTGCTCGAGACCCTCGATCAGGTCCGCGCCATGACCTGGCGGCTCATCAACCCGAAGACCTGAATGATCACGATGCCGCACCCGGTCTGGTCCGGCCGCTGTCACCGAAGACCGCCGGTGGCGCTGTTATTGCCCCTGTCGCCGTTCTCCTGATCACAAACTCGGTCAGTTTCCGTCTCATCGAATTTCGGGTGAGCCAAACGTTAAAACGCAGAACGCTGATCGTACTCCTCGAGCAGCTGCTCGACGATGCGGTAGTGGCCGAGGGTGGTGCCGATCATCATTTGCTCGTCGGTGCGAGGCGTTCGAGTTCCGCGAACCAATCGTTGACGATGCGAATACGGTCCGGGAGGAATTCGTCGATCTCCTCATCTGCAGAGTCCGGGCGTTTCACAAATACAAAACGTCCATCATCAAGCACGTCGTAGCCTCTGATTGGCGTAGTTCCCTGGAGAGAATGTGAAAAAAGGCGTTGCGGCCTGCCGACTTGAAGCAGGCCATCCTCCTCAACGATCGGTGCGGAGAAGAGATCGGTGAGATCTCCTTCCGAGGATCAGCGAGAGACTCGTAAGAATTGAAATACAACTCATTCCCTGTTTTTGACCACGCCGGTTCAAATCCGTTCTTCGTCGAAACCTGGATTGCGCTCCCAGGCCCCGGAAACGGGCGCAGGTAAACCTCGTACGCGCCTGACATGTTGGACGCGTAGGCGATCCAGCGGCCGTCCGGGGAAAAAACAGCCCAAGCTTCATCGAACTCGGTCTTCACGAATGGTGACACTCCTGTCTCAGGCGAATAAACCCAGATGTCTTCGTTCGTGATCGGATCGTAACTGCTGAATGCCAGGTACCTCCCGTCGTGCGACCACGAACTCGGGACCAAATTGACGGCATTCGGGATCTCGATCGGAAGCGACTGGCCACCTTCGGCATCCGTGTTGACATTTTTGACGACGATGGAGGGTGAAGCTTTCACGGCGTAAGTGAACTGTCCGGGGCGTGGTCCCCAGATAGGAAACCAGCCTCCTTCGAAAGTCTGGCGCCGCATGGACCCCCGGTCTGCGTCAAAGGTCCAAACATTGGGTTCACGGAGATTCGCGAACATGAGCATGTCCCGACCATTTTCAGCGACACGAACAGTCCAGTAGTCGAGAGCCTCTGCTGCCAGAGCCTCCTGTCGCCCGTCGCGATCGACGAACACCAAAGTCTTCGGTTGAAGGTGATATACAGACCCCGGCGCATACGCCATGACGCCCGTGTCTGAAAATGCAACCTGTGCTGCACCCACCTCCAAAGAGGAAAGAGCGGTATTTACCGAACGCGACACACCCTCGAGGACCGGCACGGCGTGGCCGGTGGCTTTGAGCCGCCCGAGGTCGAACGGCACGGCCATCAGTCGGTCATCTCGCGCATACACGAGGTGCCCGCTGGGCACGTAGTGGGCATCCGCTCCATCCTCGATCACGAGGCTCCGCTCGCCCGTCTCCAGGTTCTGCAACAAAGACCTTTGCCGTGCGCCAATCATAGTGTTGGACACTGCGGTGTAGACGACGGTCCTTCCATCCGGAAGGAAGTGCGGAAGGCGATGGCTGATCTCACCCGCCTGTGATCCAGGGTGGTGACGGGCTGTGGTTCGCCTCCGGCCTCAGGAATTTGAAACAGAGGCCCGAACAGTCGCCTGCAAACACGATTGTCCCATCGGCTCCCCAGGTGGCGCCGAATGAGGCATCGCACTCGCAGAGTTGCATGGTCGAACCACTCTCGAGGGAGATCTTGTTGAGATACCGAGATTCCCAAATCATTGACTCAGATTCGCTCTGTCGGACCGATCTTCGTCCGCTCCGGTCATAAACAACAGCCATTTCCCATCAGGCGAAAACGATGGCTGCAAACCTCCCTCGGTCCCGGTAACGGCCGGGTTTCCCACGTATCGAGCGTCCGCAGGGTGATCGGAGAGTGACCAGGAGGCAACCCGAGGTAGGCGACCGGACCCGAACCAAACGCGAGAGTCCGCCCGTCAGGCGACAACGCCAGCGCGCGGTAAGGCAGACCTCTGAGCCTCTCCCCTTTCGGCATACCGACCTCGAGATGTCGGAACCCGCCCGTATCTCCAGGGTCGTTCAAGATCCGCGACACCACCCACCCACCGATCGCAACGATCGGCACCAGCACCCACGGCAGGATTCGGAGCCACTTTCGTGAGGTTTCTGGTAGTTGACCTGCCCGGGCTCCCAACCTGGAGCGTCGGCTCGAAATCGTACGTATCAGTGAGTTCGATCCGGGCATCTGCGATGTCGTGAAGGCGTTCATGCGGGTCCTTGGTGAGGCACCGCCGGAGCAATCGGCGAATATGTCTCGGGGTTTCTTGCGGGCAGCTCATCCCAGTCCGGCTCGCTTGTGATGATCGCAGCGAGAATGTCGGTCGCCGTGTCACCCGCAAAGGCACGGCTGCCCGTGAGCATCTCGTACAGCGTGCACCCGAATGCCCAGATATCCGCCCTCTTGTCCACCGCCTTGCCGCGGGCCTGCTCGGGGCTCATGTAGGCGGCGGTGCCCAGGATCACCCCGTCCGCGGTTTTCTGCGCAGTCAGCGTCGGCGAATGGGTCAGATCGTCGTCACTGGCGTCGTCCTGCCAGGCCTTGGCAAGACCGAAGTCGAGGACCTTGACCTCGCCTTCCCCATCGACCATCACGTTGGCGGGCTTGAGATCGCGGTGGATGATGCCTCGTTCGTGCGCCGCCTCGAGGGCCTTCGCGATCTGGAGCGCGAGCGGCAGCGCTTCGTCGACCGGAATACGGCCCCTCGAAATGACGCTCGCCAGGCTCTCGCCCTCGACCAGCTCCATCACCAGGAATCGCTGTCCGTCCTCCTCTTCGAGACCGTGCAGGGTGGCGATGTTTGGGTGATTGAGCGAAGCGAGGAGTTTGGCCTCGCGTTCGAACCGCGCGAGCCGATCCGGGTCCTCCGCCACCTCCTCCGGCAGCACCTTGATCGCCACATCCCGATCGAGCCGCTCGTCGTGGGCGCGATAGACCACACCCATCCCACCCTCGCCGATCTGCTCGACGATGCGGTAGTGGCCGAGGGTGCGACCCGTCAGATCCTTCATTGTCTCGATTTCCGTTGCCCACATGGTACAGCAGATCCGAACCGCGAGGAACTGGAACGGGGAGTCGTTTCCACTGTTGGTTTTTCTGATCGTGGAGATTTCTCCGCTCGCTTCCGGCTTCGCCTTCGGCTACGCCGTGACAAGCCGCTCGGTCGAATCTCATGACGGCGGGCTGGCCTTGGCAGCCCAGCCGGAATGTCATCCCGAGTGAGGGAGGGAAACGACCGAATCGAGGGATCTCTCGAGACTGGGGCGCTGAGATTTCTCCGCTCGCTCATTCTTCGCTCGGTCGAAATGACAGGGTGGGTGGGCTGTTTGTCTCGCTCGGTCGAAATGACAGCCCGCTGTCTCAACCGCTCCCCTGCCTCCTGCTACCATCAAACTCAAGGGGGCATCCATGACATTCATCGACAAGCTGGGGCGCTGGGAGGGGATGATCTTCGGCTTCATCCTGGGGATCGCGGCGACGACGGTGGTGTCGATGGCCTACAACGAGATCAACGGTCTCTTGCGCGTGGGCCACCTCAAGCGCAGCCTTCGCAACAACCAGCTCGACGAGATCGCCACATTGATGGAGGAGGAACTGGCCGGGGCGACCAACGCCATGAAGGACGGGGTGCCCCTCGAACTGAGCCACTACCTTGCCCTTCAGTACATGCCAAGCCTCTATGCCCATCACATGGATTACGCCATACTCTGCTGCGCAATGGCGAGGTCAGCAGATTCAACGCCCTGCGCAAGAGCACCCAATTTCTGACCTACAACCTCGCCCACCGCGATCTTTCGGGGCTCGATCTTCGGGGCGCAGACTTTTCGGGCTCCGAACTGACCGGTACAAACTTCTCGGAGTGCAACCTGGCGGACGCCAACTTCTGGCTCGCCGAAATGCCCCGCGCCAACCTCAAGAACGCCGAGGTCAGCCGAGCCTCTTTCAACCACGCGGTTCTGTCGAGCGCCATCCTGACCGGGATCCACGGGGAAGGCGCAATGTTCGAGGAGGCCGTGCTGGTCGACGCCTCCATCACCCAGCTCGACAATCTCGAGCTCGCCAATTTTGCCGGGGCAGAACTCGCGCAGGCCAACCTGTTTCGTTCGAAGTTCCCGTCGGCCCGTTTTGACGGGGCCGATTTCACCCTTGCGTCGGCAGTCGGGTCCGACTTCGGCGACGTAGAGAGCATGCACGACGTCAATCTCACCGGCGCCAACTTCACCAACGCCCGGATCGAGCCCGGCAAGCTCGCGAGGGCGTGGTTCGTCAATACCGACGGGCTCCCCTCCGGAATGGCGGCTGCCCTGCGCCTGCAGGGCGGCGTCGCGCGGCCGGAGGACGTCCTGGAGTATCGTCGACCCGCGGATCGTCGCCGGCTTCAGGGCCCAGATCGAGGAGGACGATCTGGTTCGGCCCGCAGGATCGCGAGGAGGTGCTGCTGACGATGCTGCAGGAGTATTACCTCAATTGACCGGAGCCGGGGCTCCGGTCAATTGAGAGTTTTGAATTTTGAGTTTTTAGTTTTGAATTCAGGACCGAGCAGCCGTCGAGATGCCCGACACGGTGTTTGACCTGCAGTCGAAGCGGAATGATTCCGGTATCAAATATCCAATATCAAACATCAAATCATCTTCTCCACTAACCGGTGGCTGCTGCCTCCGTGCTACCTTCTTCGCTGAACGAGCAAACAGCCACCGAGGGAGAACCATGAAGCAGGTATTCAAGACCAGAGTGACCGAGGAGCTCGGGATCGACCACCCGATCATCCAGGGCGGAATGATGTGGGTGTCGCAACCGGAGTTGGTGGCGGCGGTTTCCGAAGCCGGCGGGCTCGGGGTTCTCACCGCGCTCACGTTCGAGACCGCCGAGGGTCTCACCGACGCGATCGCCAGAACCCGGGCGCTCACTGACCGCCCGTTCGGAGTCAATCTGACCTTTCTGCCGACTCTCGTCCCCAAGGACTACGGCAGCCTGATCGACGTCATCGTCGATGAGGGAATCGACATCGTCGAGACCGCCGGCCGCAACCCCGAGCCCTATCTGGATCGCATCAAGGCGGGCGGCGCCCGAGTCATCCACAAGTGCACCTCGGTGCGTTTTGCAAAGAAGGCGGAGTCGATCGGGTGCGACTTTGTCAGCATCGACGGCTGTGAGTGCGCCGGCCACCCGGGCGAGGACGACGTCACGTCGCTGGTCCTGATTCCGGTGACGGTGGATGCGGTCAAGATTCCCGTCATCGCTTCCGGGTGGCTTTGCCGACGCCCGTGGCCTCGTGGCGGCGCTGGCCCTGGGCGCCGAGGCCATGAATCTGGGCACCCGCTTTGTCGCCACCCAGGAGGCCCCGGCCCACATCAACGTCAAGAACTGGCTGGTGGAGGCCACCGAGACCGACACCATGTTCGTAATGCGGTCGCTTCGCAACACCGAACGGGTCCTTCGCAACGAGGTCGCCGAGAAAGGTCGTCGAGCTCGAAGGCGGGGGGCGCCGGCATCGCCGAGCTCGCCCCCCTGGTCACCGGCAAGAACGGTCTGCGGATGCTCAAGGACGGTGAGATCGAGGTCGGCTGATGCCCGCCGGACAATCGGTGGGCCTGGTCCACGACATCCCGACGGTGCGCGAACTCATGGACACCATCATGGAAGAGGCGAAACAAATCACCGACGACAGGCTCGGGGGGATGCGGATCTGATCACCGGTTGCCGTACACTGGCGCGATGACGGACATCGAACCGCAAACCGAGAGCCCCTCGACAAAACCGACCCGTCGCAACGCTGGGTTCACGAATTCCAGGGGGCGGAACTCACAGACCCCGACGTAATTCTCGACCTCTTTCTGGGCTGGGTGGCCGATACGGGGTTCGAGCTCTATCCCGGCCCAGGAGGAAGCACTCCTCGAGCTGATGGCCGACCGCCACGTCGTGCTCGACACGCCGACCGGGTCCGGGAAGATCGCTGGTGGCGCTCGGTCTGCAGTTCCGGAGTTTGTGTGAAGGGCGGCGCAGCTACTACACGACACCGATCAAGGCGCTGGCGAGCGAGAAGTTCTTTTCGCTGTGCGGCGAACTCGGCGCCGACAACGTCGGCATGCTCACCGGCGACGCCAGCATCAACCCCGACGCATCCGTGATCTGCTGCACCGCCGAGGTGCTGGCCAACCTCTCGCTGAGGATGGGTTCCGACCTCGAGGCCCCATACGTGATCATGGACGAGTTCCACTACTACGCCGACCGCGACCGTGGGTGGGCGTGGCAGGTGCCGCTGATCACGCTCCCCCGCACCCAGTTCCTCTTGATGTCCGCCACCCTCGGCGACATGAGTTCGATCATGGAGCAGATGGAACAGCGGAGCGGCCGCAAAGCGGCCCTCGTCCAATCCGACGAGCGCCCGGTCCCGCTGGATTTCACCTACCGCGAGACCCCGCTCCACGAGACCATCGACGATCTCGCCACCGATGCCAAGGCCCCGATCTACCTGGTCAACTTCACCCAGCGCGACTGCGCGGAAACCGCCCAGAAGCTGACCAGCATGCAGCTCACCACCAAGGACGAAAAGGCCGCAATCCGCGAGGCCGTGGGCGACACCCGGTTCGACACACCCTACGGCAAGGAGTTCAAGCGTTTCCTCGGCTTCGGCATCGGCGTCCACCACGCCGGTCTCCTGCCGAAATACCGCCTGCAGGTCGAACAACTCGCCCAGGCCGGTCTCCTCAAAGTGATCTCCGGCACCGACACCCTCGGGGTCGGCATCAACATCCCTCTGCGAACCGTACTGTTTACCAAGCTCGCCAAGTACGACGGCCGCAAGGTGGGCCGGCTCAAGGTGCGCGAGTTCAAACAGATTGCAGGCCGGGCCGGACGCAAGGGCTTCGACGATCGAGGGCAGCGTCGTCTGCCAGGCGCCGGACGACGTCATCGAACGGTTGAAGGAACAACGCAAGGCTGCGGCCAACCCCAAGAAGAAACGCAAGACCGCCAAGACGGCGCCCCGTCAAGGCGAGGTCTCGTGGTCCGAGGACACCTTCAAAAAACTGATCACCGACCCACCCGAGAAGCTGGTCTCGCGATTCCGCATCACACCCGGCATGCTCGTCGACCTCCTGCAGCGGGATGCGGCGGCGAATGATCCCGAGGCCGGCAACTTCCATTCCGTCCGCCGAGCTCATCGCCAACTGCCACGATGACGATGCCGGCAAGAAGTTGCACCTCGAGCGGGCCGCTCAACTGGCGCGTTCTCTCTATCGTGCCGGCATCATCCGCATGGTGCCCGACACGGCCGGTTCGCTACCTGTGGGTCGTCGTCGACGAGGATCTGCAGGTCGATTTCTCCCTCTTCCACAACCTGTCGCTGTATCTCATCGAGGCGACCGAGGGCCTCGACCCTGAGAATCCCGACCACGCGCTCGATCTCCTGAGCCTCGTCGAATCGGTGCTCGAGGACCCGGTGATCGTGCTCCGCAAACAGGTGGATCGGCTCAAGACCGACCTCATCAACAGACTCAAGGCGGAGGGCGTCTCGTACGACGAACGGATGAACAGGCTCGACGAGGTGACGAATCCGCAGCCGTTGGCCGACTACATCCACGCCTCGTTCGACCATTTCCTCGGCGACCATCCGTGGGTGGGCGGCGATGCCGTGAGACCCAAATCGGTGGCGCGGGAGATGTTCGAGAACTACCTGGGCTTTACCGACTACATCCGACGCTACGGTCTGCAGCGATCCGAAGGGGTTCTCCTGCGATACCTCTCGCAGGTCTACAAGACCCTCGATCAGAACCTCCCCGACCAGATCAAGACCGAGGGGGTGCTCGACGTCATCGCCTACTTCCGCGCCATGCTCGAACGGGTCGACACCAGCCTGATCGACGAGTGGGAATCGATGCGCCATCCCGAACTCCTGCTGCTCGAAGCCCCGAGCGACCGCAAGGTGGCGCAGAGGTTGTTGGCGGTGCGCGAGCTGCGTTCGGATCCAAAGGCCCTCGCTTCGCGTCTGCGAGCCGACCTCCACCAGCTGGTGGCCGCACTCGCGCGACGCGACTGGGAGGAGGCCGCCGACTGCGTGCGGACAGACCCCGGAACACCGTCAGCTCTGGTCACCGAGGACGATTTTTCGAAGGCCCTGGAACCGTTCTTTGCCGACTACGAAAAGCTCCGGTTCGACCACAACGCCCGCCACGCAGAGCACACCCAAATCACCGAAACAGGTGACCACACCTGGCGGGTCGTGCAGGTCCTGCTCGACCCTGAAGACTCCAACCTGTGGTGCATCGAAGGCGAAGTCGACCTCTCGGACAAGGCGCGAGTCGACGGACCATTGGTCACGGTGACGAGGATCGGTACGTAGGGAAAATTCGGAATTCGGAATTCGGAATTCGGAATTTCCGCTCTACGACCCACCGATTGCCAAGGTTCTCCCAGGTCACAGGAAGCTCGCGCTTATTCGAACGACTTCGGGCCTCGACGTGCACCGTCCCCATATTTCAATTTGTGCAGATCCATCGCCCCCGGCATATTCTTGCCCAGCGTGAAATAGTCCACGCGACCAACTATTTCGGATCTCGAATTGTTGCAACCGATGGATCGTGACCGACCCGTTCAAGGTGCGGCTGAGCGGGAACTCAGAATTCAAAACTCAAAATTCAAAACTCGTTCATTCACAAGAACTCAGTTCTTGTGAATGAACGTGAGCGCCTGCCGATCCTTGGTCACACCCGGGAAGCGGAGGACCCGGTTGTGCATCGCAACATATACCCCGCCCTCGAGCAACCGCGCCGCCAACAGCGCCTCGGTGACGTTTTGGACGGCATCGGTGTCGCGGAACTCGTACGGCCGCATGGCGCCGGTCAGGATCACCGGGATCTCGAGGTCACCGCCTTCGCACAGAGGAGATCGCCGGTCTCTTCGAGGGTGTCGGTGCCGTGGAGGATGATCACCGCGTCGGAGTTCTTGACGGCATCGCGCACGGCCCGGGCGATGATATTCCGGTCCTCTACCGTCATATCGAGTGAGTCCTTGTGCATCACGTCGACGTGGCGGATGAAAAGGTCCGGAATCCGCAGTGAGTCCAGAATCACGTCGAGAACAGTGTGCGAGTTGCGCAGGCTGCCCTGAAACTCGTCATAGGTCTTGTCGATCGTCCCGCCCGTGGTCAGTATGGTCAGCCGCATCGCACGTCCCGGGATGAAATTTCGGATTTCGAATTTCGAATTTCGAATTTTCGGGCCGCCCTCCCGCCGGCTCTCGACACACGGTGGGTGGGGGCCAAATCCGAAATCCGAAATCCGAAATCCGAAATCAAAATAATCCTACTCCCCACAGATCGTGCAGGTGGAGGACGCCGAGCACCGGCGCGCCCGCCGTCGCACACCATGAGCGAAGTGATGCGTTTTTCCTCGAGAACGCGGAGGGCGGCGGTGGCGAGTTCGTCCGGAGAGATACAGGCGCCGCCGCGGTGCATGACCTCTGCCCGCGGTCCGCGCCATGGGTCCGGATCGCGTCTCCATCAGCCGCCGCAGGTCGCCATCGGTGATGAGCCCGAGAAGCCCACCTTCCATGATCCTGAACGGTGGTCAGCCCCAGCCCCTTGCGGCTCATCTCGTAGATCACGTCCTTCATCGCCGTCCCGTCGTCGACCCGCGGCACCTCATCGCCGGTGTGCATGAGGTCGCGCACCTTGAGGAATTTCTTGCCCAGCTTGCCGCCCGGGTGGAGGCGCGCGAAATCCTCTTCCTTGAAGCCCTTCTTGACCGACACCGACATCGCCAGGGCGTCTCCGAGGGCGAGGGCTGGCGGTCGTCGAGGCGGTCGGCGCCAGGTTCATCGGGCAGGCCTCACGCCGCACACCGACGTCGAGGTGCAGATCGGCGGTGGTCGCCAGACGGCGACTCGGGGTTGGAGGTGATCGCGATCAGCGACCACCCCGATGCGGCGCAACACCGCCACCAGGTTGAGAATCTCCTCGGTGGTGCCGGAGTTCGAAACTGGCGACCACGAGATCGCCACTCGGCGACCATGCCGAGATCACCGTGAATGGCCTCCGCCGGGTGCATGAAGAGCGCAGGGGTCCCGGTCGACCGCATCGTGGCGGCGATCTTGCGGCAGATGATGCCCGACTTCCCCATCCCGGTCAGCACCACGCGGCCTGCGCAACCGTCGATCATCTCCACGGCGCGATCGAAGTCTTCGCCCAGATTCTCCATCAGATTGCGGATCGCGTCCGCCTCGGCCTGCAGCACCTGACGCGCCACCTCGCGGCTCACGGGGCCACCTCGCGCTACACCGCCGACACCGCCTCGAGCTGTCTCGAGCAATCGGTCGAACTCGTCGAATGAGAGCTGGGTCGTGGCGTCCGACATCGCGTTGGGAGGGTCGGGGTGGACCTCGATGAAAAAGCCGTCGACGCCGGCAGCGGCGGCCGCCCGCGCCAGATAGGGATGAAACTCCTCTGCGCACCGCCGGTAGAGTGGCCGAGCCCGCCCGGCAGCTGCAGCGAATGGGTGCAGTCGAAGATGACCGGAGCGAACCGTCGCATGACGGGCAGCCCGCGCATGTCCACCACCAGATTGTGGTAGCCGAAGGTCGTGCCCCGTTCGGTCAGTAGCCACTCGATCGTTGCCCGCGGCACGGACCTTCTCGACCGCATTGGCCATGTCTTCGGGTGCCAGAAACTGGCCCTTCTTGATGTTGACCGGAAGACCGGTGGCGCCGCAGGCGTGGAGGAGATCGGTCTGGCGGCACAGAAAGGCCGGCACCTGGAGCATGTCGACGACCTGCGCCGCCTCCGCCGCCTGCTCGGGGTGGTGGACGTCGGTGATGACCGGGAGTCCGGTGACCTTCTTGACCTCCGCCAACGCCTCAAGTCCCTCTTCGACACCGGGCCCGCGAAAGCTCGATTCGGAGGACCGATTGGCCTTGTCGTACGAGGCCTTGAACACCAGCGGCACGCCGTGGCGGGCGGCGATCTCCGCAACCCTGCCAGCGACATCGACGACGAAGTCACGAGATTCGACGACGCACGGCCCCGCCAGATACACCGGCCGCGCACCGCCGCCGATAGGGATCCCGTCAACGATGTTGAAGCTCTCGATCGTCATCGGGGACAGTGTATCAGGTGGGATCCAGGATCACTCTTGTCCAAGACCACTTCTCGGAAAGGAGAGCCGCGGAGCGGCGACAGACAGTAGCCCGGGGCGCGAGCCCCGGGAAACTGTGCAACCAAATACGGTCAAGCCCCGGAGGGGCGACAGCAAGGACGCGTTGCCGCGTAAACAACCATGCGGGAGAGCCTGTCGCCCCTCCGGGGCTCGGTTTTTTTTGGCCATGTTCCCGGGGCTTACGCCCCGGGCTAATATATTCGCCCCTCCGGGGCTTTTTCGGTACCGGTCCTTGAAACAGTGGCTCACGAGGTCTTTCGACAACCTCTTCTCAAAGTACCTCGCATCCGGGTCGCCAACCGTCTGTTATCCGTACGGCATGCTCTCGTGGAGTCTGTTTTGGACAGCACTGATGCCGGATGCGGCGAAATCGTAAATCCCGCTTCAACCCTGTCAAGGGAGGGAGACTCATCCAGAATCTAGCATCCAGCATCGGGGCCTGGCCGCCCTTCAGGCCTCCAAGGCCCCCTTCGCCGCTCCCGTCGCCTCCACCGCTGTCTTCGATCAGCGTCGTCGACCTCGGCCGCAGCCTCCGGAGCCTCGGACGCCTCGGCCTCTTCTTCCGCCTTCCGCTGATCGCGATACTCCACCGCGGCGGCGATGAAGGATTTGAATATCGGGTGCGGATTGTAGGGCCGTGATTTGAACTCGGGGTGGAACTGACAGGCCAGGAACCACGGGTGGTCGGGCAGCTCGATGACCTCGACAAAGATCCGGTCGGGCGATTTGCCGCTCACCACCAGACCCTTTTCCTCGAACAGCGGAACGTACTCGGGGTTGACCTCGTAGCGGTGGCGGTGGCGCTCCCACACCTCGTCTCCACCGTACATCTCCCACGCCTTCGAGGACGGGGTCAGACGGCAGGGATACTTCCCGAGTCGCATGGTGCCGCCCATCTGGTCGACACCCACCAACTCGCGCATCTTGTAGATCACCTTGTAGGGCGGTTGGCTGACGAACTCGGTGGAGTGGGCGCCGGCCAGCCCGCACACGTTGCGGGCGAACTCGACAATGGCGGTCTGCAGACCGAGACAGATGCCGAAAAACGGAATCTTGTGGCCGCGGGCAAACTCGATGGCCCGGATCATGCCCTCGATGCCCCGTTTCCCGAACCCACCCGGGACCAGGATGGCGTCCACCTCGAACAGCTCCCCGGGATAGCCCGAACCCTCGAGGGTCTCCGAGTCGATAAAGACCAGGTTGGTCTTGACCCCGTTGGCGAGCCCGCCGTGGATCAGGGCCTCGTTCAGTGACTTGTAGGAGTCCGCAAGGTCGACGTACTTGCCGACGATACCCACCGAAACCTCCTCGGTGGCGGCGCGGGTGGCATCCACAACCGCCCGCCACCGGCTCAGGTCGCGCTGGCCCTTGGGCAGGTTCAACATCTCGAGCACGATCTCGTCAAACCCTTCCGCCGCCAGTTTGAGCGGGACGTCGTAGATGGTGTCGGCGTCCTGGGCCGGGATCACCGCCCGCGCCTCGACGTTGCAGAACAGGGCGATTTTTTCCCGCAGATCGGGCGGCAGCGGTCGGTCGCACCGACACAGCAGAATGTCGGGCTGGATTCCGATCTGCAGGAGCCCCTTGACCGAGTGTTGGGTGGGTTTGGTCTTGAGCTCGCCCGAGCCCTTGATGTAGGGCACCAGGGTCAGGTGGGCATTGAGGACATTGCCCCTTCCGGCTTCGGTACGGAACTGGCGGATGGCTTCGAGGAAGGGCAGCGACTCGATGTCACCCACGGTGCCGCCGATCTCGACGATCACGAAGTCGACGTCGCCGCCGAGAGCGCGGATGCCGTCCTTGATCTCGTCGGTGATGTGCGGGATCACCTGGACGGTCTTGCCGAGATAGTCGCCACGGCGCTCCTTCTCGATCACCGTCTGGTAGACCTTGCCGGTGGTGAAGTTGTTCTTCTTGCCCATATTGGCCGAAGTGAAGCGCTCGTAGTGGCCGAGATCGAGATCGGTCTCGGCGCCGTCGTCGGTCACGAAGACCTCACCGTGCTGGAACGGCGACATGGTCCCGGGGTCGACGTTGACGTACGGGTCCACCTTGAGCATGGTCACCGAATAGCCGTGGGCCTCCATCAGGGCCCCCAACGACGACGCCGAGATGCCCTTGCCCAAGCCCTGAAACAACACCACCTGTAAAGAAAACGTACTTCGTGGCCATCAGCCCCTCCTGGTCAGTTCTTTGTGTGCATGATTGTCTTCGACCCTCAGGAGATCCTCCGGAGTGTCGACCCCGTAGGCCGGGTGCGGTGCGTCGAAGACCAGGATCGAAATCCCGTTCTCCAGCGCTCTCAGTTGCTCGAGGCCCTCGGCCCTTTCGAGCGGAGACGGTGCGAGGCCACAAATTCGCGCCAGCGCTTCACGTCGAAAACAGTAGATACCGAGGTGGAGCCGCCACAGGGCCGCCGGCGACCCCGGCTCTCTCGGATAAGGGAATCGCCGATCGCGAAAAGTACAGCGCCCTGCCTCTCGCGTCGCGCACCACCTTGACCGCGTTGGGATCGTCGGCCCGCTCCGGGTCGAGCGGCCGGCACAGGGTGGCCATCGGAGCATCCGGGTCTGCCAGCAGCCCCCGCACCAGGACATCGATGTTCTCCCCGCTCAACAGCGGCTCGTCACCCTGCACGTTGACCACCACGTCCCACTCGGTCGCGACCCGCCACCGCCTGCGCCACCCGGTCGGTTCCGGAGGGACATTCGCCGGTCATCACCGCCTCCGCCCCGGCAGCCTCGGCAGCCCGGGCGATCCGCTCGTCGTCGGTGGCGACGATCACGTGCTCCACCGTCGCGGCCTCCGACGCCCGGCGCACCACATGGGCGATCATCGGCTCACCCGCGAGCTCTGCGAGGGGTTTGCCGGGGAACCGTGTGGAGGCCCAGCGTGCCGGAATGACGGCAACGGCGTGCGAGAATAACCTGTCCCATCCTGTAGATCGATGCTATCGACCGGCTCAGGGATCAAGTCAAGGCAGAACACGCAGAATTCAAACAATCGTTTGTTACGAATTTCTATAATATTTAATTAAATGAACACTTAAATCATATTTCTCGACACGAAACAGGACCTCAACACACGAGATGGCCTCGCCACACGAATCGGACGTCATCGAACGAATTCGACCTGTTCGACTGTTGCCAGAAGTTGTCAAAAATTGATACAAACAACTGTATGAATTTGAGCACCCGCGAACGTCTCGCTCCACGCCGCCACCCGTCTCTTTGCCGACTCGGGCTACCGCGGGGCTTCAGTGCGCGACATCTGCAACCAGGCCGGGGCCAACCCCGGCGCAGTCTCCTATCACTTCGGCGGCAAACGGCAGCTCTATCGATTCGGTGCTGCGCCAGGCCGCTGTCGGTCCTCGCCGAAATGGGACCGGCGACCGACGGCGAAGTCGATGATCCCGACGAGCGCACCCCGGAGCGCGGCGAAGCGCTCGGTCGAGTCTCCGCCGCCTGCAGACCGACGACACTGCGACCCGCCTCCTGCTGCGCGATCTCGCCGACGGCGGCAGCGTGGCCGTCGAATCGCTGACCCCCCGCTGCGCAATGCCTTTGAACAACTCAACGCCACTCTCGGGGAGGACGACAACCCTCGCGGCAGCGCCGAAAGCCGGCTGCTGTTTCTCGAGCTGGCGGCGCCGCTGTTTCTGCTCGACCGCCGCGTGGCCGGTGGTCGCCCGCGCACTCGACCTCCAGCCCGACCAACGCGAAGCCCTCTTCACCGCACTGGTACACCGCGCCCTCAGCGGTCACAGCCAGGCATCGAGCTACCGCCTGTGAGCGAGGCGGGAAAGGGAGCAGATCCTGCGACGTCTCGACTGAACCAGGAGTACGGTGCGTGAAAGCCCCCACGCATATGGAGTCACCGACCGTGACCGAACCGGCATCCAAAAAGACCACGCAAACACCTCCGGCTTTCCGACCTCCGGGGCCTCGCCCGACTGGCCGCGCAGGCGACCGAAGGCGTCACCGGGACTTGTCAGAGGGCGTGCACCAGTCGGTGTGGAGCACCCTGGCGTTTCTCGGGCGGCCGGGAGCCGGGGCGGACCGGCGGCATCACCGGTGCTGGTCTACAAGAGCATCCGCGGTGTCACCCGCCTTGTCGGCAGCGGCGTGGACGCGGCCTTGGCGCGGGCTGGAGAGCCGTCTGTTCGATTTGCGAATGACGACACCACGTCGAAACATCCCGAGCGCGAAGCGGTCCTCGCGGCGCTCAACGGCGTGATGGGCGACCGACTGCTGGCAGACAACAACCCGTTCGCCATCCCGATGACGCTTCGTTCCTGGGGTCAGGTGATGGATTTGAACAATCCGCCACCGGTACCCGAGGCGACGGGCAAGATCCTGGTCCTGATCCACGGTCTGTGCATGAACGATCTCCAGTGGCGAACCAACCAGGTGAGGCCGCGTTGTCGACCACGGTGAAGATCTGGCCGCTGCCCTCGGCTACTCCCCGATCTCGGTGCGCTACAACTCCGGTCTGCACATCTCGGACAACGGACGCGATCTGGCGGCCATGTTAGAACATCTGGTCACGCGCTGGCCGGTGGCGGTCGAAGAACTTTCCGTCGTGGCCCACAGCATGGGGGGCCTGCTGATCCGCAGCGCACACCACGCCGCCACTCAGGAAAAGCTTGCGCTGGCCGGACACGCTGAAGAACATCGTGTTTCTCGGCACACCGCACCAGGGCGCACCGCTGGAACAGGCCGGGAACTGGGTCGATGTCATTCTGGGCAGCACGCCCTTCACCGCCCCGTTCGCCACGGCTCGGTCACGCTGCGCAGCGCCGGCATCACCGATCTCCGTTACGGCATCTGCTCGACTGAAGACTGGCAGGGCCGCGACCGCTTTGAACACGCACCCGACACTCCGCGAAGTCGTGCCTCTGCCCGAAGGCGTCGCCTGTTTCGCCGTGGCCGCGACGACGGCATCGGAACCCGGTTTTCTGGCGAACCGTCTGATCGGCGACGGCCTGGTCCCGGTTGCCAGCGCACTTGGCCACCACGACGAGGAACGGCGAGACCTCGGTTTCCGCCGAGGCAACGAGTGATCGAGTACGGCATGAACCACCTCGGGTCTGCTGAGCAGCCCTGATGTGACCCATCAGATGGTGCAGTGGCTGACTTCCGATCCGACATGATGAAAGGACGCGGAACACACTGAACGTTTGAACGGAGTACCAAGAGTACGGACGGAGATTTCAGATGAAAAAACAACACCTCTTCGCCTACTCCTGCACCCTCTTGATGCCGATTGGCGTGCTCGCTGGAGCCGGTGTGGGTTCGACCGTCGGTCTGCCGATTGCAATGACCTTTCTCGGGATCGCAGCCGGGTGTATCGGGTCCCACGCTCTTGCGCGAGCGGCCGCGACCAACTCCACCCGCCAGGAGTTCGGAATCCACGCTCCGTAAGATCCGATACCACCCACCTGTTGGAGTATTTTGTATACTGAGGCTCAAATTCAGCATAAACCGAAACAGGAGGTTGCCATGTCACAGGAAAACGTCAAGATCGTCGAATCGATGTACGCAGCATTTGCCAGCGGAGATGTCCCGGCGGTTCTCGGGGCGATGGATCCGCAGATCGTGTGGAACGAAGCGGAGAACTTCCCCTACGCCGACGGGAATCCATACGTTGGGCCGGACGCCATCGTCGAAGGCGTCTTCATGCGGCTCGGCAGCGAGTGGGAGTACTGGAACCTGGCGATCGAAGATCTCCTCGACGCGGGCGATACGGTCGTGGCCCTGGGTCGCTACCAGGCCAAGAACAAGGCAGACCGGAGTCGAGATCAACGCCCAGTTCGCCCACTTCTGGGGCATTCGCGACGGCAAGGCCGCGACCTTCCAGCAATACGCCGACACCGCTCAGGCTCAGAAAGCCGTGGGCAATCGGTAGCAATTCCAGATCGGCTGGAGCACACTCAGAGGCCGAGACGACTTCTCCACGTAGGAGCGAATGAGCTACGAACTCTATGTGTACGCGCCCACCGAGGACGAACCACCCATCGACGAGATCGCGGCCTGCTGGACGTCGCCGGTTGGCAGTGGGCCCTCGTCGCCGAGAGTCGAGACTTTCAGCAGGCCTCGAGCTTCAGGCTCCACAGCTCTCGGCTGGGACCTCGCCGACGATGTCGGCGACTCGGTGGACAGAGGCCGTTGCCGAAGAGAACCCCGCGTCTGCTGTCGGCACCCGTCGATACGCTCAGCGCCGTCGAGATCGAGGTCGAGACTCCCGTTCGATCCCGATCCGGAGATCATCTCCGAGTTCCGCGAATCCGATATCAAACCGGATCTCGTCACGCGGGTCGAGGAGGCGGTGGCGTGCTACGCGTTCCGGGTGGAGGGCGAAGTCACCGAACAGACAGTCGAGTTCCTGTGGGCGCTCGCATCGGCCGTCGGCGTGCTCACCGACGGTGTTCTGGAGGACGTCGAAGACTCTTCCCTCCTCGACTGCACCGAGGTTGAAGACTGACTCTGGAACAAATGCCGCCGAAACCGCGTAGTACCTGACAGGAGGAGTCCACATGATCAAGACATTTCGCGCAGTGAAGTTCCTGTTCGTGGGGCCCATGATCCTTCTGATGCTGGTCGTGATCAACTACATGACGTCACCCGGTGAGTGGTGGGTCCAGTGGGCCGCGCTGGGGATCGGAATCGCCTGGTTTATCAGCCCTCTTCCGGGTGGTGGCAGCTCTGGTCGTGGCGGGGGGCATCGCCGGTCTCGTCGCCTATCTCAGAAACCGGCCGGTCGCGGCTCCCAACCGCGACATCTGAACGCGACCCACCCGCCCGTTTCGTGCGAGACTGTGAATCGTGAACGCGACAATTCGAGCAGTCGAGGAGCGCGACTGGCCGGCCATCGCAGAGGTCTTCAACCACTTCGTGATCAACGGTCTCGCCGCCTATCCGGAGGAGCCCGTCTCCGGGAAGGTCTTCGAGAAGAGACACCTGGAGAGCCCGGATCTCCCGTTCGTCATCGGCGAGATCGGCGGCGCGGTAGTCGGCTTCGCCTACCTCTCACCGTTTCACCACGCATCCACAATGAAGAGATCCGCCACCCTGACCTATTTCATCCAACCCGAGAGCACGGGGGCAGGTCTGGGAGGCCGTTTTCTCGATCTCCTGATCGAAAGAGGCAAGGCGCCTCGGCATCACCAACTTTCTCGCCCACATCTCGTCGGCCAACGAGGGCAGCATCCGCTTCCACGCGCGGCACGGCTTTACCGAGTGCGGGCGATTCCTGAAGGTGGGCGAGAAGGCCGGGCGGACGTTTGACATGGTGTGGATGCAGCGGATCGAGGCATGATGCCGGACCTGTCACGGCGCGGCCTGAAGGGCGACCTGTGCGGGCGAAGCCCCAAGACAGATGCAGAGTTCTTGATCGCCCACCAACAAGACGATTGCGGTATCGAGGTGGTGAGGGCTGTCCTCAGCAGATTGTGACGGTGGGGGCCGGCGTGCTGCCTCACCAAGGGAAAAGGACTGTGTAAGATCAATTCGAAGGTCGATCCAGAAACTCGAGGCCCACAACCACAGGAGGCAGACATGATCGGATACGTCACCCTGGGAACGAACGATATCGAAAAGGCGGCGGTATTTTATGACGAACTGCTCAGTTTGATCGGCGCCAAAAGGTTCATGGAGAGCGAAAAGTTCATCGCCTGGACCGTCACGCCCACGACTCCCGGTCTCTGCATCACCACGCCTTTCGACGGCAATGAGGCCACGGTCGGCAATGGGGTCATGGTGGCCCTCGCGATGGACAGCACCGACAAGGTCGATGCGCTGTACGCGAAGGCCATGGAACTCGGCGGCACCGACGAGGGACCAGCTGGTCCGCGCGGAGACAATTTCTACGCCGCATACTTCCGCGACCTCGACGGCAACAAACTCAACGCTTTCTGTATGGTTTGAATATGATCCTGACTTCGGCTTGATGACGAAAGGACCCTGATCGACCCATCCCGCGCGGTCGGAAATGGAGCGGATCGCCCGCCGCTGGATCGAGGAGGGCTGGCGGCACGGCAACGCCGCCATCGTCGACGAACTCCATGCACCGAACTTCGTGGATCACGACCCGGCGGTCGTCCGCGCCGACAATGAGGGATTCAAACTTGGCATCGAAGACCTTTACGCCGCTTTCCCGGATCTGGTTGCCGAGGTCCGTGACCTGGTGGTGGACACCGCGACCGGCTCCGTCGCCGTGCGGTGGTCGGCCGTCGGAACCCACCGGGCATCCTACCTCGGCGCCGAGCCTTGCGGCCGATACGGTGCGCTTCAAAGGGCATCGAGATCATCCGCATCCGCGACGGCCGATCACCGAACGCTGGGGCGAGTGGGACGGGATCGATCTTCTGGAGCAGTTGGGGCGGGTCCGCCTGTGATGTCTGCGGCATCCGCGAAAGCGCTACTCGTGGATTCTGTTTGACGCCGACGGCACGCTCTTCGACTACGATGCCGCCGAGACAGCGGCGCTCGCGCGTCCTTTGCACGAATCGGACGAACGTTTCTCACCCGAACACTCCGAGATCTACCGAACGATCAACGGCAGGATGTGGGTTGAACTCGAAAAGGGCATCACGACCCAGGCACGCATTCGGGTTGAACGCTTCGAGAAACTGTTCGAGGAAATCAAGGTGGAAAGCGACCCGGTTCTTTTCAGCGAAAATTATCTCACCAATCTCTCGCGCCGGATCGAGCTCATCGACGGGGCCGAGACCACTGTGGCAGCACTTGCAGCTTTTTCCCGTCTGATGCTGATCACAAACGGCATTGCCGAAGTTCAGCGACCACGGTTTGCCGCGTCGGCGATCCACGGCCACTTCGCCGACCTCGTGATCTCGGAGGAAGTTGGCGCCGCCAAACCCGACCCCGAGATCTTTGACACCGCGTTTGCCATGATGGGCCACCCGCGGAAAGCGGATGTCCTCATTGTCGGCGACAGTCTGTCTTCCGACATCAAGGGTGGTCTCGACTACGGAATCGACACCTGCTGGTTCAATCCATCGGGTCTTCCAACTTCAGAAAGCGTTGTGCCGATGTATGAGATCGTCAGGATCGACCAACTGCTCGATTTCGTTGTGATCTGAGTTCCGTTTCAGCGCGGGACAGGCCGCAGATTCGCCCCGGGGGGCAAAATCTCCGCACCCTGTTTCCGTCATCTCGAAGAGCCCGTTCCAAATATTCACATCACCGCCGGGTATCATCGATTCAAGGAGCTGACAGCAGCAGATGTACTGCCCCGGGTGCGCTACCGCGATGCAGGAGGAGATTCGCCATGGAGTCACTCTCGACTGGTGCTCCAGCTGTGGAGGCGTGTGGTTCGATATCGAAGAGATCCAGGCGTACCTCAACGCCCGCGGCACCCTGTCGGGCCAGCCGGTACCGAAGGAAGACGAAATTCGCGCCTCGCGAAGCGGTCGGCAGCAGGTGTGCACCTGCTGCGAGGAACCGCAGCTGTATAGCGGTACGCTTCGCGGGTTCGCATATCAGAGTTGTTCGTGGTGTGGTGGCGTCTTCCTCTCCGCCGCCGAATTGGAGAAGGTCCAGGCGCGTGAATCCACATCAAGTGCCCGACCACCCTTGCCGCCCGGTCAAAAGTCGCTGACCATCGGAGATGGCGCGGATCTGCTTGAAGCCGCCCTGCGCGTGATCCGGTTCCTGTTTTCCTGACGCCCAAACCGCAACTCTCAAATCAACCGATTTGCCGAAATCGTCGTATCCTCTTGGTGGCGGGTTCGAATTCCACCCCGATAGTGAGTTCGCAATCGCCGATTTGAAATTCCGGGGAGTCTGATGAACTGTCCGAGCTGTTCAGGTGAAATGACGGAGGAGAGCTTCGCGGGCGTTCGGCTGGATGTCTGCACCGTGTGCTATGGCGCGTGGTTTGATGGTGGTGAGCTCGAGGACTACCATCGAAACGGTGGTTCGGCCCGTTTGCGCGGCGTCCCCGCCCCCACCGCCCATTTCGAACCCACGGGCGAATCAGCCCACCGCAAATGCCCGCGCTGCGAGTCGGACATCCTGCGAACCGGGCGGATCTCGAAATACCAGGTCGTTCGGTGCACCACCTGCCGGGGGCTTTTCCTGCCGCTGCGGGATCCGCGGTTTGAGACCTCAGATGACGCAAGTCTGCTCAGCACCGCCGTCGGGGCCCTCGAGACCATCGTCAAGGCTCTTTTCTGACCGGATCGGCGGTCGCACCCGCGGCCCTGATCTCGCAGGCATGACGCGAACGACGTAGAATCACCAGTCATGACTATTCGCCGCGTGTGTGTCTTTTGCGGTTCGAGCCCAGGCGCCGGACCCGACTACCTGGTAGCCGCGGAAGCCCTCGGCGAGGAAATGTTGGCCCGGGGTTTCGGTCTGGTGTACGGAGGCGCCGGGGTCGGACTCATGGGCCGCATCGCCGATACCGTGCTGGCGGGAGGCGGCAATGTCGTCGGCGTCATGCCCGCCGCCCTGGTCGCCGGCGAGGTCGCCCACCCCGGACTGTCGGAACTCCGGGTCGTCGACTCGATGCACCAGAGAAAGGCGCTGATGGCAGATCTCGCGGATGCCTTTGTCGCCATGCCGGGCGGGCTCGGTACTGTCGAGGAGCTTCTCGAAGCCCTCACCTGGGCTCAGCTCGGCATGCATCGCAAGCCCTGCGGCGTGCTCAATGTTGGCGGCTATTTCAACAATCTCAAGGCCTTTCTCGACACCGCGACGGAGCGGCATTTTGTCGATCCCAACCACCGCAATCTCCTGGTTGACTCCGAAGATCCCGGAGTGCTCCTCGATCTCCTCGAGAGCTTTGAGTTCGATCACATCGACAAGGCACGGTGGATTCACCACATGAACAGAAATCAGGGGAAAACTCCATGACGACATCGACGAACGACGAGATACGACGCATCTTCGACGCCGCCCCGTTCATTGCCGACCTCGGGCTCGAACTCGAGTCGGTCGGCGACGGCAGTTGCGTCACGTCGTTGAAGCTCGAAGAGCGCCACCTCCAGCAGGACGGATTTGTCCACGCCGGTGTCCACGCTACCATCGCCGACCACTCCGCCGGTGTCGCCGCAGCGACCGTTCTCCAGGACAATCGGATGGTCCTGTCAGTCGAGTTCAAGATCAACTTGCTGCGTGCGGCGAAGGGCGAACGACTGATCTGCCGGGCCGCGGTCTTGAAGCCCGGCCGCAGGTTTTCCGTGGTCGAATCGGAGGTTTTCTGTGTCGCGGAGGGGGTTGAAACGCTGGTGTCCAAAATGACTGCGACAATTGCGTTCGTAAGCGCGTGAATGTTTCGATCCCGCAGAGCCAGTACCAGATCTGAGCGGAAGATCTACCTTGGCCCGCGGGTTGCTTTTCAAACGACAGGCAGCCAAACCAACCGGAACCCAATGGGAGGTCTGAGATAGGCTACGACGAGGAACTCGACCTGCGGATCAGCAAAGCCACAGCCCCATGGGAAACCACCAGGAAGAGGATGTTCGGCGGCACGTGCCACTTGCTGAACGGCAATATGTTGTGCGGGGTGAACGAGACGGCCCTCATCGTGCGCCTCGGCCACGAGGCTGCCGAGATCGCCCTGAAACAACCTCACACACGCCCGATGGACGTCACCGGACGGCCGATGAAGGGCTGGGTCATCGTCGAGCCGGAAGGCTTCAAGGGTGACCGACTTCAGAGCTGGTTGGATCAGGCGCACTCGTTTGTCGCCACGCTGCCACAAAAATGAGATTTGAACCGATCGGAGGAGGACCCCCACGATGAACCCCTTTCTGTTGAGTGGCGGCGTGTTGTCGATCCTGATCGGAATGGCCCATTCCATTCTCGGAGAGAAACTGGTGCTCGGACCGCTCTTTCGGCGCGGCAGTGTCCCGAAACTCCTCGGGAGCACCACCTTTGCGCACCGCACTCTGCGCTTTACGTGGCACCTGACAACGGTACTCCTGGCCGGGATCGGCGCTGTGGCGGTGGTCCTCTCGTACACGGAGCTCGATCCACAGGCGGTCTGGTTTCTTCGTATCTTCGCTGCGATATTTGGCGCGAGTTCGTTGCTTTCGCTCATCGGCGCACGAGGCAGGCACTTCTCCTGGTGGGTCTTTCTCCTTATTGCCGTGCTGTTGTGGATCGGCGCCCGCTAGTAGGCCCGTTCCCTTTCACGGTGTACCCTTGGACGACCGGAGGTTTCCGTGCTCACCATTTTGAAAATCGTCGCCGGCGTCGCAGCGCTTGGTGTCATTTCCATGCTCTTGATCGCGGTGGTCTCCGGACTCTTGGCGTCAGCCGGGACCCTCAGGAAGAAACAGGACCCCCACGACCGATGACTTCCGGTCCGTCGACCGCAGGCAAGGCAATACTCGCAGCGGCACCGGCTGTTCCCTTGACTCTGATCGCTGCCGGAGAGAGCATCGGGGAACGGGAGATTCACAATGGTCTCGAAGACAGTTCTTGACGATTTTCTGACGCAGGAAAGCCTGGCCCTCGCGGGAGTGTCTCGTGGGGGCGGAAAGTTCGGCAACAAAGTGCTCAAGGATCTGACCGCCAAGGGCTACGAAATCTTGCCCGTGCACCCAGCAGCCACGGAAGTCGGCGGTGTACCCTGCTCTCCCTCACTCGCTGACCTGCCGTCCGAAGTGGGCGGTTTGGTATTGGTGGTGCCGCCGCTGCAGACGGAGCGCCTCGTCCGCGAGGCCAGCGAGATCGGTATCACCCGGGTGTGGATGCAACCGGGTGCGGAGTCCGAAGATGCGATTCAGTTCTGTCGGGACCACAACATCGAAGTCATCTACGATGAGTGCATCATGATGCATGCCGACCCGAGAGGGATCCACAAAGCCCATCGCTGGCTGCGGGGCGTTTTGGGGAAACTGCCGGTTGACGATGCGAACACCGGGACGGGGTAGGACCGTGAAATTTCAATCAACACTCGCCGTCGTGGCGATCGCCTTTGGGACGATGGCCTGCGGTCCCGGCGGAGCTCTCACCGGCGAGGAAACCGTCGAAATGGTCTCGGGCTCCTACCGGACCGTGGCCGAGGGCCGCGCCGAGATTCTCATTGGCGAGGTCGGCGACCTGTGGAGCGAGGAGATCGGGCTCCTCGTCGATGCCGTCGAGGTCGAAGTGACCTGCGGCGAGGAAAGCATGGTGGTGTGGGTCTCTGAAGACCAGCCTACAGAACCGGTATGCCGGATCGAACTGCAACTTGTCGAGATCACGAGCTGGTCGCCGCCGAAGGCAGAGATTGTCGTCAGATGGGGACCTTGATCGGGCGGTCTTGAAAGGAGACTGAGATGACAGAAGCCCCACTTCATGGTTCGTGCCTCTGCGGGGGCGTTGCCTACGAAATGAGCCCGCCGTTCGTTTTTTTCCACCACTGCCACTGCAGCCGCTGCCGAAAGACGTTTGGAACGGCCTACGGGTCCAACATTCTGGTCAAGGCGGCCCAGTTTCGGTGGACCCGGGGCGAAGACCTCGTCAAACGCTGGGAGCTGCCTGAGGCGCAGTACTACTGCACGGGCTGGTGTTCGGTGTGCGGCTCCGCCCTGCCCTGGCAGTCCCGCAACGGCAAGGGCTACCTGGTGCCCGCCGGAACACTCGACGACGATCCGGGTTCGAAACCGGAGAAGAACATTTTCTGGGCTTCGCGGGCGCCCTGGTTTGCGAACTCGGCCGACCTGCCGACGTTCGACGAGAACCGCTAACGGAATACGGGCGGCACGGCCGCCGTAGTCACACAACAGGAGGCAGCCATGAACCAGGACCAGGAACACCTCAAACTGCTGTCGATCTTCCACTACGTGGCGGCGGGAATGCTGGCTCTCGTGGCCTGCATTCCCTTTCTCCACTTCTTCATGGGGCTCGCTTTGGCAACCGGCGCATTTGATGACGGCAACACCGAAGCCCGTCCGGTCGGCTTTGTCATCATGCTCGTCGCCCTCGGTTTCATCTTTCTCGGCTGGACTCTGGCGGCCCTGATGGCGTTCGCGGGCAGGAGCCTGGCGAAAAGGAAACGCTACACCTTCTGCCTCATCATGGGCGGTGTCGAGTGCCTCTTCATGCCGGTCGGCACCGTCCTCGGGGTCTTCACCATCATCGTCCTCGTACGGGACAGCGTCAAAGAGTTGTTCACAAGCGGTTGACCGATGGTGAAACCGTTTTTCGCCATCCCGCGGAGATCTCTCCGCTCGCTCGCTACGCTCCCTCGGTCGAGATGACAGAAAAGGTAACGTCGTCATGAGGGCCCGCGTGCGGCGGAGGTGCCATCTGTCGCATTGTTTGGCCTCGGTCGCCTCCGGCACACGAAGCACGGTCGGGCAAACAATGCGCCGGGTGGCTCCTCTCGGGAAGGACGAAGTGAAAGCCATGCGTTCCTCTGTCGCCGAAGAGCATCCCCGCATCGACCCGGGTATCCTGGACCACATGTGGGACAAACGCTTCTCCGAGCCCGGCTACGCTTACGGCACCGAGCCGAATGAATTTCTGACGACGGTCGCGGACCGGATTCCGATGGGGCGCGTGCTCAGCCTCGCCGAGGGCGAGGGCCGCAACGCGGTCTTCCTCGCCGGTCTCGGCTATGAGGTGACTGCCGTTGACACGTCAACGGTCGGCCTCGCCAAAGCCGAACGGCTCGCTGCCGAGCGCGGTGTTTCCATCACCACCGTCCACGCCGATCTCGCCGAGTTCGAAATCGAACCGGCGCCTGGCAGGGCATCGTCTCGATCTTCTGCCACCTGCCGCCGGTCATTCGCGCAGCGCTCCACGAGCGCTGTCTGCGGGGACTGGTCCCGGGTGGCGCGTTCGTGCTCGAGGGATTCACACCCGCGTCAACTGGAGCTCGCGACCGGCGGCCCGAAGACGCCTCGAGCTGTTGATGGAATTGGCGACTCTTCGCCAGGAGCTCCCGGGGCTCCGATTCGAGATCGCCCGCGAGATCGATCGACCCGCGTACCGAGGGGAAGTACCACCGGGGGACGGTTGCGGTGGTGCAGGTCTTCGCCACCAAGACTCGGCCCATGATCGCGCCCGCGTCAGGCCTTGGCGGGTTGCCGCAACAGCTTTTTGATGACCGCCTTCAAGGTTGTCCGGTCGACGGGTTTGCCGAGCACGCCGTCCGGACCGCGAACCCCCTCGTGGGCCCCGAGATAGGACTGGCAGTCGTCCTCGAGGAGCTTGTCGTTTCCGGTAACGACGACAAGCGGCAAAGACGACCACCGCGGATTTCGCCGAAGCGTCACCAGGAATTCGAGACCCGATTTCCCCGGCAGAAGGGCGTCGATCAACACGATTTCGGGCCGAAATTCCTCCATGAGCCGCGAGGGCCGTTGAACAACGGTTCGCCGAGGTCACTTCGTAGCCCTCGTCTTCGAGAAACGACGCCATGTAATCGGCGATATCGGGGTCGTCCTCGACCACCAGAACACGGGGCTCAGGATCGCTCATGGTGCCCTGTCGGTTGGTTTGATACTCGGGTTGGCCACCATCGGAAGCCGAACCTTGAATCGTGTCCCCCGACCCGGTTCGGACTCGACCTCGATGTCGCCGCCGTGTTTGTCGACGATCTTGTTGGAGATGAAGAGACCGAGCCCGGTGCCCTTGATCCCCTTCGACGAGAAGAAGAGCGAAAAGATCTTCTCTCGGGTCTCCTGGTCCATGCCGATGCCGTTGTCCTCGACCTCGATCAGCACCCACGGCGCCTCGCTACGGATGCCCATCCGAATCGTGTGCCCGTCCTTCTCCTTGTCCATCCTGCAGGCGTCGAGCGAGTTCTCGAGCAGGTTCAGGAGCATCGCACGGAGGGCCTGGGGATCACCCTGGAAAACCTCGACATCGTCGGTGATATCGATCTCGACCGTCACGTCGGCATCGCTCGCCTTCTTCTCGACACCGTCGCGAAACTCATCGACGATGGCTGCCAGATCGACATCCTCGACACTGAGCTCCCGGTCCTTGGCGTAGTAGAGGATATCGAGCACCATGGAACGGATCCGCTCCACGTTGCGCTGGACCATCTCCCAGCCCTTTTCCACCCGCTCGGGCTTTTCCTTCGCAAAGCCCGAGTTGACCATATAGATGCCGCCGTCAAGCCCGGTGAGCAGGCCTTTGATGCCGTGCGAGATCGAGCCCACGAGCAGCCCAATCGACGCAAGCTGCGACTGCAGCTCCCGGATCTGGGTGATATCGATACACATTTCGATCACCGCCTCGACTTCGCCGTCGGGGCCGCGAAGCGGCGAAGTCGTACACAGGGCGTTGAGCTTCTGGCCGTCCTTCGTGAAGAGAACCTCTTCGTGCTCCCGCGTTTCGCCGGTGTCGAAGGTCTGCTGCATCGGACACACGAGACACTGCTCGTCGCGGTGTTTGTACATCGTGAAGCAGTTCTTCCCCACCGGGTCGCCGAAGGTCTCCCGAAAGCGGCGGTTGGCGTGCTGAATGACGCGGTCGGGTCCCTGCACAGTGATGAAGCACGGCACCTCTTCAAAAAGTTGGGCAAGGCGATCCTGAGATCGCTGGAGCATTTCTGCAGGCGCTTGACCTCGCCGATGTCGGTGTGCATCTCCATGACCGCCACGACCTCACCCGAGTCGTCTTTGATCGGGGTCGTGTGCACCATCACCGGTATCTGCCGCCCGTCTTTCGTGGTCAGAAGCTGTTCGGAAGGATGGTTGTGTCCATCGGCGAAAGTGGCTTCCACCGGACAATCAGGGCAGACTTCGTCGCGGCCCTTGTACACCCTGTAGCAGTATTCGCCGATACTCTCGCCGAAGTGCTCGCGAAAACGGCGGTTGCCGTCGATGATCCGGAAGTCCCGATCGTGGACCGACAGAAAGCAGGGCATCTCCTCCCAGTACTCGCGGTACCGGGCATCCGAATCGGTCGCTGGGACGGTCATCTGGACCTTTTGCACAGCACGCTCCGTATCTCGTTTTTCGCCTTCTCGACGAGTCAGTTGTTCCTCAGTTCGCCTTTTCTTCGCGGTGCTCGATGATGTGGTGCGCGTAGGCCACCAGCTTGTCGTCGTCCACCGGTTTGCCGAGATAGCCTTCAGGCGGCGACACCGGCCGGTCGTAGATCACCTGTCGGAACTCGGGGTGGCCGGTGACCACACAGACCGGGATCTCCCGAGTCCCCTCGGTCTTCCGCAGTTCGACAAAGGTCTCGACCCCATCCTTGCCCGGCATCGAAAGATCGAGGCTGATCAGATCCGGTTGGTGTTCGAGCGCCATCGCGATGCCCTCGTCGCCGCTCGAAGCCGAGATCACCTCTGCGCCGGCGTCCTCGAAGACCGTGATCAGGAAGATCCGAACATCCTCTTCGTCGTCGACGACCAGGATCTTGCGGCCGGCCAGAGGTTCCTTCGCCTCGACCTTCTCGACCGCGATGTCGCCCAGCTTCGTCGTCCTCCGGCTTTTTCTCGGCATCGTCGAGGACCAGGGCGTTGGCCACCAGATCGACGAGCTGTTTGACCTCGCACCCGAGTTCGTAGTGCTTGATGAGGTCGTTGAGTCCGTCGACGCAGTTGTGACAGCTGGTGACCACGATCTTGGCGCCGGTTGCGCGAATCTGATCGGCCTTGATCTTGGCCGACTGGAGGCGCTTCGGCGTGTATTCCGACATCGACATCGCACCGCCGCCGCCGGTGCAGCAGTAGTTCTCGGCGCGGTTCGGGTACATCTCCTGGAAGTCCATCGAGACCAGCCGCAGCAGTTCGCGCGGCTCCTCGAAGAACCCCCCGCTGCGGGCGTTGTTGCACGAGTCGTGGAAGGTCATTCTCTGTGGGTTCTTGGTCGGATCGACCTTGATCTTGCCCTCCTTGACGTATCTGAGCATCGTCTCGACCGAGCTCTCCATCACTACCGGCGTCTCCTCGCCGGCCCAGTTGACGCCCTCGAAACGGGTCGACCGGTAGCCGTGGCCGCACTCGGAGATGATGATCTTCTCGACTCCCAGCTCGCGAGCCTTGTCGTACTCCCTCTTGGCGGAAGCGCCGCCGAGACCGTCGTCGCCCGAGAACAGACCGAAGTTGGTGTTGTCCCACCCGTCTTCGGGCATGGTCCAGTCCTCACCCGCCGCCCAGAAGATCAGTGCGGCTTCTTTGATGGTCCGTGGGTCGTACTTCACCTCCCGTGGGTTGATGCAGTACATGACCTTGGCGCCCTTCTTCTCGATCGGGATCGTGGCCCCATCGTGTCCGAGGTCCTCCTCGAGCTCCTCCGACATCCACTCGATGGTGTCCAGATAGTCCTCCTTGAGAACGCCCATCTGGTTGCCGAGCTCCCACTGGTCCTTGGAAACGACCCGCACGCCTTCGGGCATGACACCCACGTGAGTCAGCAGCCCACGCATGAGGCGGTTCAAGGTGGCAGTGTCGACACCCATCGGACAACTCAGGGTGCAGCGGCGGCAGTTCGTGCAGGTGCCGAAGGAGATGTCCTTGAGCGTCTCGAGGTCGTCGTCGGTAGAGCGGCACCTTGTCGGCGCCCACCCACCACGGGAAGACGCTGCCGGTCCAGTCGTGGTTGGCCTTGAACAGCTTTCGAACCTGATCGGCCTTGTAGGAAGGCGTCATCTTGTGGTCGTCGGGAAATGCGAGCACGTAGTGACACGCCTGGTCGCACATTCCGCAATGAACGCAACCAACGAGCGAGCCCACGACCTGCCGGTTGAGCTTCCTCGCGAGCTGCTCTTCCATCATCCTGATCTTGTGAGTTTTTCCTTTTGCCACGGTAATTCTCCTAACTCCGCGGAACCGGGTAGCTGCCGCGCTGGCCCAGGGCACGCCCGATATATGTACGAGTGAAGGGATAGTAAAGGTAGTGCGAGATCTTCGAGAACGGTACGTACAGCAGGAAGAAACTCGTCAAATAGAGATAGGCAACGAGGATGGTCTCGGAAGTCATCCCCCAGATCCCCATGAAGTAGGCCTGGGTGCACGCCCCGAGAGCGAACCACGCTGTGAGCATGAAGAGCGAGAAATAGTCGTCCGGGGTGCTGATCAGCCGCATCAGGGGACGCAAGACCCTGCGCCCGATCCGGTAGACGGACACCATCAAGGCCCCGATGAGCAGCGCCATGGTTGTCCAGGCCACCGCAGGGATGCGAACGAAGTCAGGGGCGATCGTGCTGATGAACGCCAGGGCGATGCCCGCCACGACCCCGAGGTGAAAGATCACAAAGCTGATATAGAAGGTGAACCCTTTCGGTGATCGCGTGCTTTCCATCGACCACGGCATGACGACGTTGAAGAGCGCCCACCGTGCGCCTTGTTCTTTGGTTACCTGGCCCGGGTTTCCGGGGGCCGATTTGTCCTTGCCGAGATTGAATGAGAGGAGCCAGCGGATGCGCAGGCTGTAGACGACCGCCATGATGGCGAGTGCGATCCAGTGAACGATTTCCGCGGTGTGCAGTGCGGGACTCGGGTCGTGCATATCAGGCTCCTTCCTCGAACTGCGCCTTGAACGGGTTGAACTCCCTCGGGTCCGGCGCCACGATCAACACTTCCTCGAGGGAAGCGCCGTTCGCAAGATGTTTGGAAATGGTCTCCACCATCACGCGGGCACAGAGATCCATAGGGACCTGGTAGAGACCGGTACCGATCGGAGGAAAGGCCAGGGTTTTGACTCCCTTTTCCTCGGCCCGCGCGAGTACGGCGGTGACCGTCTTGCGGAGTTTGGCCTCTTCATCTTCTTCACGGAACTTGGGCCCGTTGGCGTGAATGATCCAGTCGGCCTTGAGGATCCCGGCCTCGGTCACGACCGCCTCACCGGTCGGACAGCTGCCGATCTCATCCAGTTGTTTCTGGATCACGATGCCGCCGCGCTGCTGGATGGCGGCTCCGTAACCCGATCCCAGCTTGACGTCTTCCGTGATGTCGAAGACGAAGGCGTCCACCTCCATCTCCGTGATGTCACCATCGACCAACCGCAGCTTCTTGTCGCCCACTTTTTGCTCGACCATCAATCGTTCCTCCTGATCCTCCGCAGTCTTTTGAGTCACTCCCCGGAGGTGATGCCGACCAACTCCGAGGTATAGGCACTCGTCGTCTCGTGCAGCCATTTTGGATCTGCCAGGTCCGCGAGACTGAACTCGTCGAGGACCTCGCCGATCCGTTTATTGATGAGGGCGTAGACCACGCGACACTCGCAGTAGTCCGAACGGAGACACGCCTCGGGTTCGTCGATGCAATCGACCACACAGATCGCCCCGATGGTTGCTTCGATGATCTGGCGAATCGAAATGTCGTGCGCCGGGTGCGCCAGCTTGTAACCGCCGTGCCTCCCGGCGACGCCGCGGACCAGACCGGCGCTGCGCAGCGCAAGAGCAACCTGTTCCAGGTAGCCGTGCGAAATGCCGGTCCGCTCCGAAACCGACGCCAGGCTCACCGGCGCGGCCTCGCCTCCATGACGCGTCACGTCGAGCATCATGCGGAGTGCGTAGCGACCACGGGTAGAGATTTTCATGACCTGAAAAACATATTCCCATTATTCATACCTGTCAACTAGGAATTACAGAATAAAACACTTATACTCAATCTCAAATCTCATTTCCGTTGCCGCGTTGATGATGCGGTGTTATAAGATGGGGCACGACAGTCGTGGGGAGGAACCATGGCACCGAAGACCGCCGTGATCATTGACGACGAGCCCGACATCACAACCTATGTCGGGACATTTCTTTCGGACAATGGGTGGAGCGTGAGAAGCGCCAACGACCCCAACGAAGGCATCGCCATGGCTCAGGCCGAGCCGCCTGACGTCATTCTCCTGGACGTCATGATGCCGGAACGCGGGGGCTTGAGCACGCTGATCGCCCTGCGCAAGGACGAACGCACCGCCAAGGTCCCGGTGGTTCTGGTGACCGGAATTCAGGAATCATTCAAGTCCGACTTCGGCGACTTCCTCGATCGTTTCAAGAACTACCACCCCGATGCCTATGTGCAGAAGCCGATCGAAGAAACCGAACTGCTTCAAACACTCGAAAAGCTGACGTAGCGCAACGGCCACGCGGCCGCGTCTCCCGCAGTAGTCAACGCCGACTCTCGGCAGGCGGCGGACCTGACCTGTCGGGATTTCGAGCCCATCGTCACGGACGGTCAATACCGATGCTGGCCGAAAACAGCTCAAGCCCGTCATCCGCCCTGGTGATCCCCAGAGCCTGACAGAGCTTGCCGGGTCCATTGGTCAACAACCGCGCCGGCACCCCAGGTCCCCTGCGCTCCCGGATTATTGCGTGACCCTGGACGATCTCGGCGCCGCGGATGAGGACCGCCTCAGGGGCGCCCTCGCCCACCGTGACGACATTGACGCAATGGTGGAGCCCGTAAATCATATAGACGTAAGCCCGCCCCGCCGGCCCCCACATAGTTTCGGTCCGAGGGGTGCGACGACCACCAAAGGTGTGGCACGCGGGGTCCGTCACACCGAGGTATGCCTCGACCTCGTTGATTCGAACAATGGTGGCGCCGCCCTCGTGCTCCCTGAACACGAGCTTGCCGAGCAGATTCCGAGCGACCGATTCGGTCGGGCGCTGATAGAATTCGCGCGCAAGCAATGGAGGGAGAGACATGGCTTTAACCATCTGTGTGACCGGCGGCGCCGGATTTATCGGCAGCCACGTTGCAGATGCCCTGGTGCAAGGCGGCCACCGGGTGTTGATTGTGGATGACCTGTCGAGCGGCCGCAAGGAAAACGTTCCGGACGGGGCCGAACTCGCCGTGCTCGACGTCCGCTCCGATGAAGCCGCGACATTCCTCGTTGAACGCGAGGTCGAAATCCTCGTCCACCACGCCGCGCAGATGGATGTTCGCCGTTCGGTCGACGATCCGCGATTTGACGCCGACGTCAATATCCTCGGGCTTTTGAACCTTCTCGAGGCCGGGAGACGCGGCAAGCTGCAACAGGTGGTGTTCGCTTCAACAGGCGGAGCCATCTATGGCGAACAGGATGAACACCCCGCCGACGAGAACCACGCGGCCAGACCTGTTTCGCCGTATGGCGTCGCCAAACTTGCATCGGAACGCTATCTCTACTTCTACCACTGCCAGTACGGCCTCGATGCGACCTGTCTTCGCTACGCCAACGTGTACGGACCACGGCAAAACCCCCACGGCGAGGCGGGAGTGGTGGCAATTTTCACGAGGCGCCTGCTCGACAACGAACCGGCGACCATCAATGGCGACGGCCTCCAGACTCGCGACTACGTCTTCGTCGGACGACGTGGTGCGGGCCAACATTGCTGCAGTCGGTCGTCCCGGCTTCGCCGTGTTCAATGTCGGCACCGGAGTGGAGACCGACGTCAACGCTCTCTTCGAATCCATCGCCGAGGCCGCCGACTACGATGCGGCGCCGGGCCACGGCCCCGGCATGCCGGGTGAGCAGCGCCGATCGTGCATCACCTCCGAGCGCCTACTCGAGGAACTGAGCGTGGCCGTCGACACACCGCTCGCAGATCGGAATTCCGGCAACTGTCGACTGGTTTCGCAAGCAGTGAAGAGGCCGTGTTCGGCTTGACATTGATACTGTGCCGCGGCACAGTGCGACCGCGAAAGACCGGTTTCGGCACGGAGGCACCATGACCCTGGATCTGGATTTTTCAAAGCTCAGCCCAACCGACGTGCTCGACATGGCGATTGCCATCGAGGACGAGGCGCAGCTGTATTACGAACAGCTGGCCGACTGGGTCGGAGACGACAAGCAGGAAGTCGCCGACTTTTTCCGCCGCATGGCGGTCCGCGAAAGACGCCATCACGACCAGATCGTCGTTCAGCGCCAACGGTTGTTTGGCGACGCGCCCGCAAGCAACGCTGCCGAAGGTGTCGTGGGCGGTGGAGATGCCCGATTTCTACAAGGTGCCAGACGACGTCTCACTCCGCCAGGCTTTCGATATCTCGATGGAAGCGGAGACCCGCGCCCACGATTTCTACGCCGGGGCGCTGGAGTACAAGATCGACGACAAAGTGACCGAGCTGTTCGAAGGTCTGCGCCAGGCCGAAGCCGACCACCAGCGCCTGCTGCGCGAGGAGATGGACCGCTTTCTGTCGTAACGTCAGCGGTGAAGGGTCGAACCGGATCGCGATCATCCGAGCTTGATGACCACATCCCGGCGGAGCCGATCTCGAAACCATCTGCGAACAGACCGTCCTCGGCCGGCCGCAGTAGTTCGGGCGGGATGATCCGGTCCGCCCACAACCCCGAGGGGTGAGTAGTCCGCGTATCCCGGGAAGACGAAGCCGAGGTGGTTGTTCCCCATTCGCCGGATGAGGATCTCGGAAAAGACCCTCCGAAAATCGGTCGTCACCGCCAGATCCGCGTTGTCGAAGAGCTGTCCGGGGCCCAAGCCCGGGCCACTGACCGTGGACCCCACCGTTGGCATTGCCCGACAGCACCATCATCACATTGCCGTGGCCGTGATCGGTGCCGCGGTCGGCGTTCTGCACCAGACGTCGTCCCGAACTCGCTCTGAACAACGACGGTGAGGCGCTGGGTGTAGTTCGAGGCGCCCGCCCCGTCGAGATCGGTGTAGAGGGCGGCGAGCCCGCCGGCCAGATTTCCGATCAGCCCGGCAAACTGCCCGCCCGAGCCATCTCCCTGGCCGTTGTGGGTGTCCCAACCACCGAGATCGAGGGCGGCGACCCGCAGCCCGAGATCTGACTTCACCATTTCCGCCACCACCCTGAGGGCGTCGCCGAAGCTCGATCTGCGGGTAGACCGCGCCGTTGGCCGGAGTGTAGGCGCCCGCGGTATTGAGTTCGATGGTGTCCATGGCATCGAGAGCCTGCAGACCGGTCGGTGTGCAACCAGGTGTTGTCGCCGCTGTAGAAGTGACGCAGCGCCAGATCGCTGGGCATCGCGCCATTGCCAGGGCCCGTTGTTGATGTTGAATCGGTCGACGTCGGACAGGTTGACGGCGTCGGTATCGCCGAGCAGCGACGTCACCTGGGTGCTGCCCACCGACAGCGACGGCATGACGATCTCGTCGGGGAGATTTCGGGCACTGGCAAAATGCCGGGCCAGCCAACCGGTGGACGTGGTGCGATCGCCGGGAGTCCCACGCTCCATGAATTCCTGGGCGTCGAAGTGGCTGCGGTTGGCCTCGTCGAGGCCCGCCGCGAGCACAATCGCCAGCTTGCCGTCCTGGTACAGCGAGTGCAGCGGCGCCGCCGCCGGGTGGATGCCGAAGCACGCCGTTCAGCGGCAAGGCCGCCCCGGTGCCGGATGCCGGCACTTTGAGATCGGGCCTTGCCGCCTCGTAGTAGCCACGGTCGGCGCCGCCGAGAGGCATCACGACGTTGAGGCCGTCCATGCCGCCGCGCAGAAACACGACGACCAGAATCTCTTCGTTGTGGTCCCGGTCGCCCCGAAGGCGAGATTGGTGAAACGGGTGCTTGCGACACCGGCAACGGCGGCCGAACACCCCTTGAGAAAACTGCGTCGTGTCGGTCGGATAATCATCCTCACCTCCAGAGAAACGCCGGCGACATGCAGATCAGCGCGACCATGGAACGCAGACGTTCCTGGGTGTCCCAGTCGGAGCCGAGGGGCAAGATCGAAGTCCGGATTGTGGCCCTGGGCCATGAACTCGACGATCTCGAGTCGATCGGCGGGCGGCATCGGCCGGCCGAGCACGCGGTCGATCCAGAAGTCGGCGATCTCGTTGGCAGTTCGGACGCCGGCCGGCGTCTGCGCCAGGACGTTGGCATAGTGATTGTCGCTGTCGTCTTCGACGTCCATCAACCAGTTGCACAACCGCCACGACATGACCCGCGGCGTGGCGCTCTGCCAGTCTTCCCGGAGGTCGGAATAGCCGTTCGGGGCCCGCCACGAAAACAGCGGCTGGCCCGCCTGGTCGTACTGCCACAAGCATACTGTCGCACTCGTCCTCGTCCAGGGAAAAGCTGAACTGGGCGTCGGTGGCCCGCATCGTGCTGACGGCGATTTCGAACGGACGTTTGATCTTCTCGCCCCAGGTGCTGAGGAACTCGTCCGACAGCAGAATCGTCTGAACCACCTGCAGAAAGCTGGTCAGCGCTGAAACGCTGCCTGGTGGAAAACGGCAGCGGCGGCGTCCACCACATTCTGCGGCGGATCGTCGGAGATCAAACGTCGGCACAGCTTGCCGGCGATGTGGCGGGCCGTTCCCGGGTGGTAGGCCAGGGCATCGAGCACGTCGTTGCCGTCCTGGAGTTCGCCCTGGTTGGCCGGAATGAACGTCCCGAGCACGTTTTTCTGCCACTTGTCGTGCCAGTCTCCCCGGTACTCGAAGAGCCCGGTGTCGAAATCGAAGGTCCAGCCGGTGAGACAGCGGGTGATTTCGAACACGTCGTCGTCGACATAGCCCATCGGGTACCCGTCCCGTCGAGGGGCACATCCGTCTGGCGCATGACGCCGAGGTAGTTTTCGGCGCCCAGGGTGTGAAGCTCCACCAGTTCGCGCGCGTAGTTCTCGTTGGGGCCGGCACTCGAGGACGTGTAGTTGTCGAGGTAGTAGAGCATGCACGGGCTTTCGGCCGACTTCTCCCAGCATCTGGCGGAAGTTTCCGAAGAGCATTCGCGCGGATGACATCGCGGTCGTAGTGGACCCACAGCGGCCCGCACCAGTAGTCATAGCCGTAGACGTTGAAGTGGTTGTGCCAGAAATCGGCGAGCACCTCCTGCAGCTGGCGCTGGCTGTGGACCGCCCGCAGAAAGGTCAGACGTTCGATTTCGTAAAACGGCCGCATCCGTTCCGACCAGCTCGACATCGGCCTCGACGTGATCGAGCCACAGCTGCGCCTGCGACTTGTTGAGAGTCGTAAAACCCGCAGCACTGATCCGCGCATCGCAGGCCGAATCGTCGATGAGATTGGGGTTGACCTGCTGGTTGACATATGCCAGCAGTCCGCTCCTGCATCGTTCGCGCCCAGCGCGTTGAAGGCAGTCGATATCACCGGGTCCCGGACCGAAGCCCATGCGGTTGAGGGCGATCACGGCCGCCGATGGCGGCGCCTCCACGACTCTTGGTCAAGGCGTTCGATCGCCCCGACGACGGCGATCGCATCGCGGTGGCGCGGCCGATTGTCGAGACGGCACTCCCGCGTCCGAGCCGATTTCGGCTCCTGCTCCGGCGCCGGCTCATCATGCGGCGGTAGAGTTCTCGGCGACTCAATTCCCTAGGGGATCTCATTCGGTTCCATGGCAACACCTCCGCGTGCAGTTCCGCCCATTGAAGAGCCAGAGTTCCCAACGACCGTAGATCCCGCTGCTCACCGCCCAGTGTGTGTTCCAGGTCACAGATTCCTGGTATCAATTCGCGGAAATAGAAAGATGGCCCGTCGCGATCCGCCGCGCGCCATGTTCTATCCGTTGCGGCAGCCGCGGGAACGAGAATCAACCGTACGGAAAAACGACCGGGTACTTCGGAATCATGAGTTCGCGGGCCCTTTCCTGCTCGTCCTCGGTCGGCCGCACCATGATGACCGAGATCTCGAGATCGCTCATCAGGGCCGACGCCGTACTGCCGAGCCCCACATCGAGGGCACCCCTCTTCGAGTGGCTCCCGATGATCAGCACATCAGCGCCCGAAGCTTCAATAAAGGCAGCGATCTCGCGGCTCGGCTCGACCCTTGCGGAGCACGACCTCGACTTCGATGCCGTCGGCCACCAGGGGTTCCGCATAGCGATCGAGCTTTTCCGTCATGGTCTCGACTTCGGGAAGCAGCTCCACCGGCGCCTCCACCGACACGATCGAAACCCGTGCGTTGTCGGCCAGCGCCAGCGATGCGCGCCAGGTCGCGGATCCGCGCCGCGATCGGCGTGATATCGAGGTAGCGCTGCAGGGCGGCGGCGACACAGATCCTGGTGTACGGCATGGAGCCTCCTCACATCGATTGTACAGTGCGCGCAGCCCACGGCGACAGCCCAGCACCAGAGCCCATCGTCGTGTAGACTGAAAGGCCAGGGAAAATGGAACGTTTCGGACGATACATCCTCGTTGACAAGATCTCCTCAGGGGGCATGGCCGATGTCTACCGCGCCAAGGTCGTCGGTATTCGAGGTTTCACGAAGACCGTCGCCATCAAGCGCATCCACCCTCACCTGCTCGAGCGTAAGAGGTTCCTGCGCATGTTCACCGACGAGGCGAAGATCGCCTCGCGGCTGGTGCACCCCAACGTCGTCCAGATCTACGACCTCGGCGAGGCCGACGGGCTCCCCTATATCGCGATGGAGTACGTGCCCGGACGGGACCTCTTCCGCGTTCTCCAGCGGCTGATCAAGCTCGAACGCCGATGCCCCTGGCGGCTCGCGACCAAGATCGTTACCGACGTATGCTGCAGGACTGCATTTTGCGCACGAGTTCCGATCACCTGACGGCCAGCCGCAGGAGATCGTCCACCGCGACGTCAGCCCACGCAATATCCTCATCTCCTACAACGGCGAGATCAAGCTCACCGATTTCGGCGTTGCGCGGGCCCGCGACCGCGAAGAACACACCGAACACGGCATCATCAAAGGCAAGGTCCGCTACCTGAGCCCTGAAGCCGCCTATGCGCGCGAAGTGGATCGCCGGTCCGACCTTTTCTCGCTCGGCATCTGTTTCGCGGAAATGCTCCTGATGGAGCCGCTCCGCTCCGGGCCGAACGAAATGGCGATGCTCCTCGACATCCGCAAGGGCGAATTCGACCGCAACCGATTCAAACCGATTCCGAAGCCGCTGCGGGCGGTGCTCAACAGAGCGCTCGAGGTCGATCCGAACAAACGTTTCCCCACCGCACTCGAATTCGCGGTGGATCTCGCCAATCGATTCGACGACATCGTCGACCCCGATGTCCGAGGCCGAGATCGCTACCTTCATGCGCGCCCTCTTCGACGACGACATCGGAACCGAAGAAGAGCGCGACAAGGAAGTCGAGCTCGAACTGCTGGCGAAGGCGGATCAGTTCGAGACCGAAATTCCCGCATGCGGCCGCCGCCGAAGTCACCAAAGTCAGCGGTCTGAACCCTCTCAACATCTTTGCCGAACGCGGCGCCGGCCCGGTGGCAGTCCCCGCCCTCGGCGTCGAGGAACAGCGCCCTCCGACACCGACCCGCGTCGGGATCGCTCCAGGAGGTCTCCCTCGTGCGCCTGCTGCACGAGACTCAACGAGGGCCAGATCTCCGGCATCCTCGACTTTCGTCGCGACCCGATTGAGAAGTCGATCGAGATCGAGGCCGGCAACCCGGTGTTCGCCAACTCCAACGTCGAAAGCGAGCTCTTCGGCGAGTACCTCGTGGCGCAGGGCATACTGTCGCGCGAACAACACGGCGAGGTCCTGGATTTTGCCGCCCGCAAGGGCCTCCGTTTCTCCGAGGCCCTGCTGGAGTTGGGGGCCTGCACGCCGAACGAGCTCTTTCAGCAGTTGAGCGGGCAGGTCCGCAACCGAATCCTCGACCTCTTCAGCTGGATCAGCGGCAGCTTCGCGCTGTATGTCGACGCGCCGGTGGCGGAGACCGGTCTGCCCCTCAACCTGCGCGCCCACACGCTGATCCACGAGGGCGTCCAGGAACGCATGCCTCTGGTCGTGATCCGGCGCTTCATGGAGAGCAAGCTCAACCAGTGGGTCGTTCGCCTGCCCGGCGCCATCCCCGCCGATCTCCAACTCTCGGGCCGCCAGCAGAGAATTCTCCGCAGCATCGAGGGCGACGAGATCAGGGTGGCTGAGTTGATCCGGCGCGAAGGTGACGAGGAGTGGATGCTCGGCTGCTCTACATGCTGCACCAGATCCGACGCGTGATGTTCCACGACTGAGGCCATGAATCGCCGCGCCCTGTCGTTTTCCAGCCGTGAAATCAAGAGTCCGGTCCGAGGCGCGGCAGGGTTGGCTGTTCTTGGCGGTCGTCACTCGTCCTTGTGTCGACCTCGGTCGATCGCTCCACCACCCTCGAAGGTCTTTTCGGACGGCGGACGGATCCACGTCGATGTCGCAGGCACCGCCCTCTCGGCGCCGCGGGTCGATCCAGCGCCTGACCGCAATCGAGATCTTCGCCATGGATTCCATCGATCCCCCGGGCGGCCGCCGGATCACGGTGTCCGACGATGCGGGAGTCGTCCTGCTGAGGCAGCTGCCGCAGCGATTCGATATTGCTCCCGGCCGTGATCGTGCCGCTGGGCGACTGGGAGCTCGACGAAGGCGCCGGTCTGGGGATCCGTGTGGCATCGCGATGTTGACGTCAGCGGCGCGTTTGCCCTCGAGGCCTGATCTCCGCGGGAGGTTTCTCCACGACCTGACGACTCGTGCTGGAGGGAGAACCGACAACCTCGATTTCGATTCGCCGGGGCCTGATCAACAACGACTTCTTCATTCGCGGCGCCGGCGGTCTCGACCTCGGCCAGCACCAGCATCGACCCGACACCGCTCGCGGATGTGGGTGCGATCGCCGCCACCTGCGCCAGGTCGGCGGCCGCATCGCCTGTCTCCTGATCGCGATCTTCACCCTGCTCCAGGCGCGATCGCCGGCCGCGTCCCCGGCCCGCGGCCTCGCACCCCGGACCCACGATGCTGCTGGTCCGCGGCCCTTGCGATCGCCGCAGTCGCGATATCGGGCTGGGTCGCCTACGGTGTTCTCGAGGCCCTGCCCCACACGCCCGACGAGGTCGTCTACCTCCTCCAGGCCGACTGGCTTCTCGACGGTAACTCTGGTCGAAGGTCGTGCCGTACCAGGACTACCATTTCCGTGCCGTTCACCTACACCGACGGCGAGCGTTGGCTCGCCCACTATCCTCCGGGATGGCCGGCCCTCCTGGCCGTTGGCGTTGCGGCCGGGATTCCGTGGCGGTCGCGCCGCTGCTCGGAGGCGTCTACGTTGTGCTGCTCTACTTCGCCGGGCGCGAGCTCCAGGGCCCGACCCTCGGCCTCGTGGCCGCGACCCTCGCCGTCATTTCTCCGATGGCTCGGCTGATCTTCGGGAGCATGCTCTCTCACGCTTTCGCCGCGACCCTGATTCTCGCCGCGCTGGTGCATGGCCCTCCGCGCACGCCGAACTCCAGGCTGGTTGAACGCCGCAGCCGCGGGCTGCGCTCTCGGCGCTGGCGTTCGGCATCCGCCCCCTGACCGCGGTCGCCGTCGCGTTCCCCGTGCTCGCCACTGGCACGCACCGGCAGCCCTTCCAGGAACCGCCTCCGCCGATCACGCGATCGCTGCCTTTGCCGGCGGTTTTGTCCTCGCCGGCATCCCGACCCTCGTCGCCAATGCGCTGATCACCGGCAGCGCCTTCTCCTTCCCCTACTCGCTCGCCCACGGCTCGATGTTCGGGGCCGCCAATATCCCGTTCGGCCTGCGCAACCTCGACGCCCTGCTGGCGTCGAGCGGCGCCGCCCTCACCGGTTGGGGATGGGAGTGTGTTCCACGGCCCCTGGATCCTCGCCCTCGCGTTCGCCCCGGCTCTCGTCGCCTTCATCACCAGAAGTTCGCGGCCTACCGACTGGCTGCTGGCGGCGACCATCGCTATGCGTTTCGGTGGCCTACGTCGGGACGCGAGGTCATGGGCTGCACGGGTTCGGGCCCAGCTATCACTTCGAGGTTCTTCGCTCCGTTGTTCCTGCTCACCGCTCGAGGTTTCTTCGTTCTTGCGGGTCGCGCTGATGGCGGGCAGGGTGGCGAAAAGACGATCCCGGTGATCGCTGCATTCGGGCTCTTTTTCGCCCTGTCTCTGCCGGCCGGCGCGATTCTGCCGACGCAGGCTTTCGCTGTATCGCGGCTACAACGGGGTCGACGGATCGCTCGAAGAGCAGTTCGAAGACATCTCACCGGAACGGGCGCTCGTCGTCCTTGCGCCGGACGAGTGGCAGGGCTGGGCCGAGGCCTCGCGGATACTGGATTTCGGTCCTGACGCGCCGATCCTGGTGATCCAGGCCGATGCGGACGATCCGGCGATCGCCACCATCGCCAGGGACCGGCCCGTCTATCTCTGGCGAGACGGGCGTCTGGCACCGCGGCGATGACCGCCAACAGAGCCTGGCGCGCAGGCTACGTCTGCTTGGCGCGCAGCGGGGAACTCGCCGACCGCGCGGCACGATTGGATGCCCTCCTCACCGACTGCGTCGTGTGCCCGCGCACGTGCCACGTGGATCGGCGCCGGAAATTGGGAGAGTGTCAGACCGGCACGGACTCGGTGGTCGCCTCGTGGAGCCCCCACCACGGCGAAGAGCCAGTGATCTCAGGTTGCCGAGGATCGGGGACTGTTTTCCTCGCCAACTGCAATCTGCACTGCGCCTTTTGCCAGAACCATGACATCTCGCAACAGCCGCACGTCTTTTCAGGCGCCGCTGTGGCGGACGAAGAACTGGCCGCGATCTTCATCGAGCTTCAGGACCGCGGCTGCCACAACATCAACTGGGTGTCGCCGACACACCAGGTCCCGCAACTCGTGCGGGCCCTCGATATCGCAGCCCGGACGGGGCCTCTCGCTCCCGATCGTCTTCAACTCGAACGGCTATGACTCCCTGGAGGTTCTTCGGTTGCTCGATGGCGTGGTTGATATCTGGATGCCCGACCTCAAATACGCCGAGCCTGGTTCGGGCTGCCGCCTGTCGGGTGTCGACGACTATCCGCAACGGGCGCGGGATGCGCTGGCCGAAATGTACCGCCAGGTCAACGAGAGCTGGGAGATCGGCCCGGAAGGTGAGCTGCGGCGGGGTCTCCTCGTGCGAATGCTCGTGCTCCCCGGGAACCTGGCGGGCATCGAGGACAACCTGCGATGGCTCGACAAAAAGCCTGTCGCCCACCGTCGCCATCTCATTGCTCGCCCAGTACCGGCCGGCCCACCGAGTGCCGCGGTCTCCTGCGTTTTCCGATATCAACCGCCCGATCACACGCGATGAGTGGCGGCAGGCGGTCGATGCCCTCGAACGACATATGAAGGGCGACCGTCACCACGTACAGCGTTGAGGCCAGAGTCCAGCGGAGAAGCCATCATTGACATTGTTGATTGTTCAGTCCGTCGCGCAGGAACAACGAGAGGGGCCAACAATGTCAAAGGCGGCTCCTCACGGGAAACGCGCGCAGAAACGGATTCGGTGCCTAGCTCCCGCCATGATGGTGTCCTCGACATCATGGCGCCGTGCCTGGCATCCGTCCCGATCGTTCCTTAGCTCGAGGACCGGTGGCGGCTCTTCCGGGTGCCGATCATGCGCGCCGGGTCCATCACGGCCTCGAGCTCGTCCTCGGAGAGCAGCTTCTTCTCGCGCACCAGCTCGACGATACCGCGGCCGGTGGCGAGGGCCTCCTTGGCCAGCTCGGTGGTCATGTCGTAGCCGAGCACCGGGTTGAGCGCCGTCACCACGCCGATGCTGCGCTCGATGTACTCGCGGCAGACGTCCTCGTTCGCCGTGATCCCGGTGACGCAGTGCACGCGAAGCGTGCCGGCGGCGTTCATGAACATCGTCTGCGACTCGAGAATGCAGTCCGCAATCACCGGCTCCATGACGTTGAGTTGGAGCTGTCCGGCCTCGGCGGCCAGGGTCACCGCGAGGTCGTTGCCGATGGCCCGGAAGCAGACCTGGTTGACGACCTCGGGGATGACCGGGTTGACCTTGCCCGGCATGATCGACGAACCCGGCTGCATGCGCGGAAGGTTGATCTCGTTGAAACCGGCGCGGGGGCCCGATGACAGCAGCCGCAGGTCGTTGCAGACCTTCGAGAGCTTGATGGCGAGGCTCTTGAGGACCGACGAGTAGAGCACGAAGGGCTGGGTGTCCTGGGTCGCCTCCACCAGGTCCGGGGCGAGGCGGATGTCTTTGCCGGTGATCTCGACCAGGTGCTCGACGCAGCGCTCGGCGTAGCCATCGGGGGCGTTGAGACCGGTGCCGATGGCGGTCCCGCCCATGTTGACCTCGAGGAGCTCATCCTCGACGTCGGTCAGTGCGCTGATTTCGTTTTCGAGGCTCTCCGCCCAGGCGTCGAACTCCTGCCCGAGGGTCATGGGCACCGCGTCCTGGAGCTGGGTTCGCCCCATCTTGAGCACGCCCGCGAACTCTGCGCCCTTGTCGCGGAGGGCGGCCACCAGCGCAGCGAGTTCGTCGATGAGCCGGGTGTTGGCGAGAGCGATGGCCACGTGGAGAGCGCTCGGGTAGGCGTCGTTGGTCGACTGCGATCGGTTGACGTGGTCGTGGGGATCGCAATAACGGTACTCGCCCTTGGCGTGGCCCATCAGTTCGAGCGCGCGGTTGGCGATGACCTCGTTGGCGTTCATGTTGGTCGAGGTCCCCGCGCCGCCCTGAATCACGTCCACCGGGAACTGGTCGTGGAGCTGCGCCGTCGATGATCTCGAGACAGGCGCCCTCGATGCCGAGCAGCGCTTCCTCCCGGAGGTTGTCGCAGTCGTGATTGGCTCGGGCAGCGGCGAGCTTGATCATCGCCAGCGCGCGGATAAGCTCCGGATACTGGCTGATCGGCACCCCGGTGATATGGAAATTGTCGATGGCGCGTTCGGTCTGGATGCCGTAGTAGGCATCCGCCGGAACCTCTTTCTCGCCCAACAGATCGTGCTCGACCCGGAACTCGGTCATGGTTGCTGCTCCCCTCGAGACTGCAAGCCTCTTATAACACGGTGGCATGTGGCTTGAGGCTTGACGGCCCCGAGTCGACTCATCCTCCGCGTGCGGCGGAGGTGTCCGGCTTCACCTCTGGCTACGCCGTGACAGGCCGGTGGCTCCTCTCGGGAAACTCTGGAACACTTGAAGACGGCCCAGATTTCTCCGCTCGCTCATTCTTCGCTCGGTCGAAATGACAATTTTTGTTTGTCCGAACACGATCAGGAGAGTGCCTCCTCTGCTCCCCTGCCACTTTCCGGCACGGGTACACTGGCGCCATGAACGACACCCAACGAAAAAAGCTGTACCTGATCGATGGCCCGAACATGGCGTTTCGCGCCTTTTTCGCCATCGGTGGGATGACCAACTCCCAGGGGCTGCCAACCAACGCACTGTTCGGTTTCACCAACATGCTCCTCAAGCTCATCCGCGATGAGAAGCCGGACTATCTGGCGATCACCTGGGACCCCAAGGGCGGCACCTTTCGAGATCGCGTCTATTCCGACTACAAGGGCACCCGCCCCGACATGCCGGACGCGCTGCGCGCCCAGATGCCGTTTTTCGCCAAGGTCTCCGAGGCCTTCGGCGTGCCCTACATCTGCCTCGACGACTTCGAGGCCGACGACGTCATGGGCACCCTCGCCCGCCGTCACGAAGACGACCTCGATGTCGTGCTGGTGACATCCGACAAGGACCTGATGCAGCTGGTGAGCGACAACGTCACCCTCTTCGACTCGATGAAGGATCGCCGGATCTCCTACCCAGAGGTCGAAGAGAAGTTCGGCTGCGCGCCCGCCCAGGTCCCCGATGCCCTCGGGATCTGGGGCGATTCGTCGGACAACATCCCCGGCGTCAAGGGCATCGGTGAAAAGGGCGTCAAGAACCTGCTGGCTCAATGGAAGGATCTCGACGACATCTACGCCCACATCGACGAGGTGACGCCACCGGGAACCAAGACCAAGCTCGAGAACAGCCGCGACAACGCCTACCTTTCAAAAGATCTCGCAACCATCCGCATCGACGCTCCTGTCGAGGTGAGTCTCGATGAACTCGAGCTCGACTTCCCGCCCCCGGAGGATCGCGCACAGGAGCTCTTCGGCGAGCTCGAGTTCCGCTCGCTGCTCAAGGAGTTCGGCGGCGAGATGGAGTCAGTCGACCGCAGCGGCTACCGCATCGCGGTGACCGCGATCTGAACTCGAAGAGTTGAGGGCAACGCTGGCGGACGCCCCGCGTTTCGCCATCGACACCGAAACCACATCGCTCAACGCACTGCAGGCAGACCTCGTTGGACTTTCGTTCTGCTGCGACGACGACGTGGCCTGGTACGTGCCGGTGGGCCATTCGACTGGCGAGGCCCAACTCGACTGGCAGCAGGTTCGCGAAGCCGTGGGACCGATCATCGAGGACCCCGACACGGGCAAGACCGGACAGCACCTGAAGTACGACCTCAAGGTCCTCGCCCGACACGGGGTCGAACTGCGCGGCATCGACGGCGACACCCTGCTCGCCGACTACCTTCTCAGCCCCGATCGCCGGTCGCACAAGCTCGACGATCTGGCCCTGATCCACCTCAACCACAAGATGATCTCCTACGCCGAGACCGCCGGCAAACAGGGCGACCTTTGCCGAAGTCCTCATGGCCTCGGCCCTTGACTACGCCGCCGAAGACGCCCACGTGACCTGGCTGCTCGACAACAAGCTGGCGCCGTTGGTCGACGAGAAGCGAGATGGGAGCGCTGTACCGGGAGCTCGAGCTTCCGCTGATTCCGGTGCTGGCGCGCATGGAAACGAACGGCATCGCAGTCGACCGCACCGTTCTCGAGGAATTGTCAGTCGAACTCGCATCCGGCATCGCCGACGCCGAATCCCGGTGCTTCGAGGCCGCCGGCGAGGAGTTCAACATCGGCTCGGTCAAACAGCTGCGCGAGATCCTGTTCGAAAAGCTCGGGTTGCCGGTCCTCAAAAAGACCAAGACCGGCGCCTCCACCAACGAACGGGTTCTTCTCGAACTCACCGCCCACCACCCGCTGCCGCAGGCGATCCTCGACTACCGATCGCTGGTCAAACTCAAGAACACCTATGTCGACCCCCTACCCGGTCTGATCAACCCCGAGACCGGCCGCATCCACACCCACTATTCTCAGACCACCGCCGCCACCGGACGGCTCTCCTCAACCGACCCCAACCTGCAGAACATCCCCGTGCGCACCCCCGAGGGCCGTCGGATCCGCACGGCGTTCGTGGCCCCGCCGGGAAGGGTTCTGCTCGCAGCCGACTACTCTCAGGTCGAGCTGCGCGTCCTCGCCCACCTGTGCGGCGGCACCGGCGGGTTTGCCGACGCCTTCGCCCGCGGTGCCGATGTCCACGCCGAGACCGCGGCCGGGCTCTTCGGCGTCGCATCCGAAGAGGTCACCCGGGAGATGCGCGGCATCGCCAAGGCCGTCAACTTCGGCATCATCTACGGCCAGAGCGCCTTCGGCCTCGCCCAGACCCAGCGCATTTCGCGGGTCGAGGCCGCCGACTACATCGCTCGCTACAAGGAACGTTTTCCGGAGATCGAGGACTACCGACAGCGAACCCTCGCACAGGCTGCGGAGCACGGTTTCGTCGAGACCTTGATGGGGCGCCGCCGACCGGTCCCGGATCTCGCGAGCGGCAACTTCGCCGCTCGATCCGCGGCGGAGCGCGTGGCGGTCAACACCCCGGTCCAGGGCAGTGCAGCCGATCTCATCAAAAAGGCCATGCTGGCGGTGGACCGGCGCCTTCGGGATGAATTCCCCGGTCAACTGATGCTCCTCCAGGTCCACGACGAGCTGCTGCTCGAGGTCGACGACGACCTCGCCGAGGAGATCGGCGACATGGTGCAACACGAAATGTGCACCGCAATGGAACTTTCAGTCCCGCTGGTCGTCGACCTCGGTACCGGACGAAACTGGGAAGAAGCGCACTAGGGAATCAGGAATTCGGAAATTCCATCGCAACTCCCACCGACTGGAAACGGCCAAGTGCTAACGGAAAGACCGCGTGCGGATACAAGCCGCGTGCGGCGGAGGTGCCATCTATCGCATTGTCTGAGCTCTCATCGTCAATCTGCCCAGACGTTCGGGCAGACAATGCGATGGGTGGCTCCTCTCGGGAACCGCGTGCGGATACGTGCCGCGGACGGCGGCGGTGCCACTTTTCAGCATTGTTGGATCGCCCGATTTCGACTTCATACGGATCCTCCGGGCCATCAATGCGAAGGGTGGCTCCGCTCGGGAAGCGCGTTTGGATCCGAGTCCCCGGCGGGTGGGCACCGTCCAGTTCGCTTGACGCCTCAGTTCCGCAAGCGTAGGGTCGCTGCAACAGAACGGCCACCGAGAGGTGCTCGAGGGAAGCCGGTGAGAATCCGGCGCGGCCCCCGCCACTGTCACCGGGGACGCACCGTTCACGGAAGGGTCGATTGTCGGTCCTTCCAGCCACTGATCGAGGAGGTTCTGAGGGACCGCCGATTGGGAAGGCGAACGGCGGCGGCCGATCCGGGAGCCAGGAGACCTGCCGTTCTGAGAACCGGAAACGGGAGGTTTCACATGTCCGAAAGCCCGATAATCCAAAGTCGCTTTTCATCGTCCTCGCCGGTATCCTCTTGCTGGGGACGCAACCACTGGTGGCGCAGTACGCTCCTCCCCGGCCAAACGTCACCAATCCAGCCCTTTACCGGCGAAGTCACGGTCACCGCCACCGGAGTCGAGACCGATGTCGAAGAGGCCCCGACCGCGGTCACCGTGATCACCCGCGACGAAATCGACGACGCCCAGGCGACGTCGGTGGCAGACATGCTGCGCCGAGTTCCCGGGCTGACGGTGCTCAGCTCCGGCGACGAGGGCAAGCTGGCGTCGGTCTTCACCCGCGGAACCGGGTCGAACCAGACGCTCGTCATGCTCGACGGCGTCCGGCTGAACTCTCCGTACTTCGGCGGTTTCGACTGGAGCCGGCTCAGCACCGCCGGACTGCGCCAGGTCGAGGTCGTGAGAGGCCCCTACTCGGCGTTGTGGGGCGCCGACGCCGTCGGCGGCGTCATCAATCTCATCCCCGCCCGTTCACGATCCGGTTTCAACGGCCGCTTCTTTGGCGAGGGCGGGAGCGACGGTCGGCAGCGCCTCGAGGCCGATATCGGTTGGGGCAGCAAGATCATTCGACATCTATGCCTCGGGCTTCGACGGCCAGAGCGACGGGAGCCACGAAAACTCGGACTTTTCATCCCAACAGCTCCTGGTGACTGCTGGTTGGAGTTTCGGCGATCACGGCAGTCGCATCGGAGTCATCGTGCAGGACCTCGAGGCCGAAACCGGGATCCCCTTCGCAACGCCAGGCAGCCCGACACCGGACCGCCGGCAGAACAGCCAACAGACCCTGGTCGCGATCCCCATCAACATCTTTTTCAGCGAGTCGTGGAATGTCGAACTCACCGGCGCCTCTGTCGACGGCACCTTCGATTTCTCGGACCCGGACGACCCTTTCTTCACGCTACTCCACCACCGAGACGACATCCACCCAGGCCCGCCTGGCCAGCAACCACCGTTTTGCCAAACACACCTTCAGTTGGGGCGGCGAGTGGCGCGAGGAAGAGGTCGCCGACGCGTCGAATTTCGGTACCAACCTCGACGGAGAAACCGTGGACATCACCAGCGTCTTCCTCCAGGACGTATGGAAGATGAGTCCGGCCCTGCGCCTTCTGCTCGGTGTTCGCTGGGATGACTCCGACCCCTGGGGCTCTGAAACCTCGCCCCGCGCCGATCTCGGCTGGAAGGTGAGCGAGACCACGGAGCTGCGAGCGGGCTACGGCGAGGCATTCCGGCCCGCCATCGCTCGGCGAGCTCTACTATCCGTTCTCGGGAAACTCCGAGCTCGTGCCGGAGACCTCCAAGTCCACCGATATCGGTCTGACCTATACCACCCGAGACCGCAAATCGAAGTGGCAGGTGACCGGCGTTCACCAACGATCTCGAAAACCTCATCGAGTTCGACTTCGCCACCTCGGCCAACGCCAACATCGGTTCGGCGACCATCCGCGGCGCCGAGCTGTCGTGGGACTTCCCGCTCGGGCGCCGTGGCGCTTCGTTTCTCCAGGCCACCTACCTCGACACCGAGGACGACCTCGGACAACCGCTGCTGCGGCGACCCGGAGTGGAGCGGTTCGTGGACCCTTCACGGGGCCTTCTCGAAGCACCTCAACGGCGATCTCACCGTCGTCTACGTGGGTTCGCAGGGACTGACGTCGACCCGGTGACCTTCGAGCGGACGACAGGCCGACAGCTACACGACCGCCAGCATCGCCCTCGCCTACAGCCTGTGGAACGGGGTCGAGATCACCGGCAGGGTGCTCAACGTCGCGGATGCCGACTACCAGGAGGTTCTCGGCTACCCGGCCCCGGGACGGCAGTACCTCGTCGGTCTCCGGCTCGGCGTCGATACCGCAGCCAGGTGGCAGGGCAGGCGGTGACGGAAATCTCACCGACTCCAAAGATCGCTTTGACCGTACTTTGAAACTCCGGTTGCATATTTGCGTAGGTGTTCATGTATAGTGTTGCTGAGATCGTGAATCACTCTCCGAAATGGAGAGCAAGTATGAAAGGAGCTCGAAAGATGAAAAAGACATTGATTGTGTTTGGCGTGCTGGCGTGTGCGACCCTCCTGGTGAATCCGGCCGATGGCGTGTGACGGCAAGGAGGCCAAGCAGGCCAAGCAGGCGAGTAACGACGGTTCGTCGTGCTCGAAGACCGCGGCGCAGCAGGCGAGCAACGACGGTGCGTCGTGCTCGAAGGCCGCCGCACAGCAGGCGAGCAACAGCTCGTGCGCCACTTCAGCAGCCAAGGCTGCCTACGCCAAGACCCTCGAGGAGACCGGCTGCGAGAAGACCGCGCAGACCGCCTACAACAACACTCTTGGCCGAAAACGTCTACGCCAAGAGCTACGCGGATACCGGCTGCACCAAGACCGCTCAGAAGGCCGCCTATGACGCGGTGTATGCCAGCACCAGCTGCGACAAGTCTTCGACCGCCGCCGCGACCCACGCTGTTGCCAAGGCGTCGTACAACGAGACCCTGGACAAGACCGGCTGCGAGAAGACCGCCGAGGCCGCCTACGCCAGCGTGACCAAGACCGCCGGCGCCAGCTGCGCCACTGCGACCGCCAAGGCCGGTTGCGACAAGGACGCGGAGAGCTCCTCCGACGCGACCGCCGTCACCACCGAGCGTCAAAATGGCATCGAAAGAAAACGGCTGAGCCACGCATTCAAGCGCTTTTCCGACACCCGGGCCGTTCGGCCCGGGTGTTTTTTTGTGACCGGGAACACAGCAGCCAACCTCCGGGAGTGCGACATTGCATACAGAGGGGGGCGAGTTCTTTGGAGAAAGGAAGAACGATGGCACAACCGAGATCGCGCCGTCTTCGCCTGCTCGAGAGCCTTCGCCGCACCATCAACGAGATGCTGCACGAGAGGGTTCGCCGGGCCGCCAATGAAAAGGGCCATGGGGCGCCGGTGAACACCGGCACCATTTACTCATCCGCCGAGCCAGAGAGGCACCCGAACTGCTCGACCAGTTGCTCTTCGTCCACCAGAAGGTGGATCAGGAACGCGGCCAGGCGCACGAGGCCACACCCCCGAACCAGCTGGCCGATCCCGACCGCAAGGCCATGCTGTCGGCGGTGACGGGCGGCGGTCAACCGGACCCGCGCCAGTCTCGAACAGTAGCCGACCCGGCAGGCGTCACGCCTCGTCCGGCAGGCTCGAGGCGATGATCTGCCCGGACCTCGTCTCGGAGCCGGCCGCAGTCCTCGACGGGTGCATCCTTCCACCGCCACCGGTGGGTGGATGATGAGCCGCGCCGAACCCGGCATGAGATCGGAGGTGCCGGCCGGCAGAACGTCCCGTGTGCCGGTGATGGTGAGCGGCAGAATCGGCAGACCGAGATCGATCGCCATCCGAAACGCGCCCTTTTTGAATGGCTTCAAGCGCCCGCTCCGGCTCCGCGTTCCCTCGGGGAAAAAGATCACCGAAGTCCCGTCGACGATCTTCTTTTTGGCGTCGTCGAGGGTGGCGACGGCGGCGGCGTGATCGGAACGATCGATGAAGATGTGCCCCAGGCGGTCGCAGGCGACACCGATCCCGAGCACGTTGCGCAGCTCCTTCTTCATGACCCACTTGAAGTCGACGCCGAGCCAACCGTAGAGCACGAAGATGTCGTACTGGCTCTGGTGGTTCGAAACCAGCACGTAGGACTGGTTGCGGGTCGATGTTGTTCGCGGCCCTCGACCTGCACCCGCATCGGTGTCACCCAGGCCATGACCCGGGCCCAGGGCACCCCCGACAGGCGTGAAGCGGTCCGCGGTCTCGTGAAAAAGGGAAAGATCGCCCCGATCGAATGCGAAAACGCCCGTCGCAACCCCAGAACCGGCAGCGACCACCAGGTACTTGTAGGGCTGGTACAGCCACCAGGCGAGATTTCGTCTCCTCATCGTGGAGTCATCATATCCAATTCCCGACCCTGGCGGTCGCAGGGTGTGGCCGATCGAAGATCGTCGGGAATGGTATCCTTCCCCGTCCGAGTGCAACCACGGAGGCACTGTGAGCGACCGCTACTACATCACGACGCCCATCTACTACGTCAACGACATGCCCCACATCGGGCATATCTACACGACCGTGATGGCAGACATCTTTGCCCGCTACCACCGGTTGATCGGCGCCGACGTCCGATTTCTCACCGGCACCGACGAACACGGCCAGAAGATCGAAAAGGCGGCCCAGCGACCAGGGGATCGAGCCCATCGAGCTCGCCGATCGGGTTGTGGCGCGCTATCACGGGCTCTGGAAGACCCTCGATATCTCTCAACGACGATTTCATTCGAACCTCGGAAGACCGCCACAAACGAGCCGTGGATGAGATCATCCGCCGCATCACGGCGGCCGGCGACATCTACAAAGGCGAGTACGAAGGCTGGTACCTGGCAGCGGACGAGGCATTCATCCCGGACTCCCAGGTCAAGGACGGCCACGATATCGAGAGCGGACGGCCGGTCGAGAGGCTCTCCGAATCCAGCTACTTTTTCCGCCTCTCCGCGTACCAGGACCGTCTGCTCGAGTGGTACCGGTCCAACCCGGAGTGCATCCGACCCCGCAGCCGCTACAACGAGGTGGTCAGTTTTGTCGAAGGTGGGTCTGCGCGACCTTTCGATTTCCCGCACCTCGCTCACGTGGGGCGTCCCCTACCCCGACGACGACGAACACGTCGTGTATGTGTGGCTCGACGCGCTCACAAACTACATCTCGGCCCTCGGCTTCGGCAGCGACGACGAGTCGTTGTACGACCGCCACTGGCCTGCCTCGGTGCACCTCGTGGGCAAGGACATCCTCCGCTTCCACTGCGTCTACTGGCCGGCCTTCCTGATGTCGGCCGGGCTGCCGTCTGCCGGAGGCAGATCTTCGGCCACGGGTGGTGGCTTCGCGACGAAGCCAAAATGTCCAAATCAATCGGCAACGTGGTGCGACCCGATTATCTGATCGAGCGGTTCGGGCCCGACGCGCTGCGCTATTTTCTTGCTCGCGAAATGGCATTCGGCCAGGACGCCACCTTTTCCGATGAGGCCTTCCTCGAGCGGTTCAATGCCGACCTCGCAAATGCTCTCGGCAACACCTCCTCGCGCACCCTTTCCATGACCGGCCGCTATCTCGAGTGGTCGGGTGCCCGCCCGTTCCGACGAGGGCGCGGTGCCGGAGGCCGCTCAATTGGCAGTCGAAGGATTTCGCCGCCACATGGATGCCGGCGAGCCGCACCGTGCACTCGAAAGCACGTGGCAGTTGCTCAAGGCCATCGACGTTCATATCCAGGAACACCAGCCATGGGCACGGGCCAAGGAAGGCGATGCCGGGAAAGCGGCCGTCGAATCGACCCTCTACGTCTCGCTCGAGGGGCTGCGGATCATCTCGCTGATGATCGAGCCCTTTATGCCGACGATCGCTCTCCAGTTGCGCCGACAGCTCGGTATCGAAGATGCGCCGCGCAACCTCGGGACCGCGGTCGAGTGGGGCGGGCTGGCCGAAGGCACCGAGATCGGAAAGACCGAACCGCTCTTCCCCCGCGTCGACATCGCGGCCTATCTCAAGGAGATCCAAGTGGACACACCGACCGCCGAATCCGAAAAACCGCCCGAGGAAGATCTCCTCACGATCGATCAGTTCTTCAAGACCAGACTCGTCGTGGGCACGATTCGCGAGGCCGAACCCGTCCCGAAGTCGAAAAAGCTGATCCGTCTGATGGTCGATCTCGGCGAGCCCGAGGTGCGGCAACTGGTCGCCGGCATCGCAGAACGCTACCAGGCCGACGACCTCGTCGGACGCCAGATCGTGGTGGTGGCCAACCTCAAGCCCGCCAAGCTGATGGGTGTCCAGTCGCAGGGGATGTTGCTGGCGGCCAACGTCGAGAGCGCCCCATTTCTGCTCTCCCCGGACGAAGAAGTGCCGCCGGGAACGGTCGTCAGCTAACGCGGAGAATCCGCAGATAGCGCAGGTAGACGCAGATGTCGGACCGCGGATATCAAGCATCCACCTGGATTTTTAGATAATCCTCCAAAGACGTCCTGTGGTGCGGGCGGAACGCCTGCACCACAGACGCTGCATCGTGAACAAAGTGCGATGGACGCGTGCGGCGGAGGTGCCATCTTCACTCTTGTCGGACCCACGAACGCCTCCGTCGGTATCGCGATGCGAGCCAACAATGGTGAAGGTGGCTCCTCCCGGGAAGCGTGTTCTGAAGGCCGGGTTCACTCGACCGCTCGAATACGGTGCATCGTTCAAGTCCATCGGTTGGACGTCGCCGACAAGAGATTTCTCCACTCGCTGCGCTCGGTCGAAATGACAGGCGGGGAGGCTGCTCGCTCGGTCGAAATGACAGGTGGGGAGGCTGCTCGCTCGGTCGAAATGACAAAGCGGGGGCTGATCTCTCGTTCGAAATGACAGGGGTGTGGCGGGCGTGCCGCGACTCACCGGCTACGTTCGAACACCTGAAAAGTGCACGCGTACTCATTCTTCTCGTCGGCTTCCTGGCGCTCCTCTGAAACGAGCTCCCAATCGTCGAGGTCTATCTCGGGTAAGAACGTGTCCCCTTCGATCTCGGCATGGATCCTGGTGACATAAAGCCGATCCACAATGTCGCGCGCCAGGGCCATCCGGTAGATATAGGCGCCTCCGCCGATAAATGGCTCGTCATCGTTGCGGGAGACATCGATGGCGTCCTCCAACGAGTGCACCACGGTCGCGCCTTCGGCCTCAAAGAGTCGGCTGCGGGTCACGACGACCATCGTTCTTCCCGGCAGCGGCTTACCGACCTCGTCCCAGGTGCGTCGCCCGATAATGAGGTGGTGCCCCATGGTGGTCGATTTGAAGTGCCTGAGGTCGCGTGGGAGGTGCCACGGCAGACCACCGTCGCGGCCGATCACCCCGTTTTCAGTAACGGCGACAATCGAGCGACACTCCCATCATCACACCGCGATCGGCGCTTTGATGCCGGGGAGAGGATCGTAGCCTTCGAGCCGGAAATCCTCGAATTTGAATTCGAAAATCGACTGCACGTCGCGGATTCAGAATCATGACCGGAAGAGCCCGCGGCCGGCGGGCGAGTTGGGTCTTCGCCTGGTCGATGTGATTCAGGTAGAGGTGGGTGTCACCGAAAGTATGGACGAATTCCCGCGCCTCGAGACCGCAGACCTGGGCCACCATCATCGTCAACATGGCGTACGACGCGATGTTGAAGGGGACCCCGAGGAAGACGTCGGCGCTGCGCTGGTAGAGCTGGCACGAAAGCCCGCCATCGGCCACCCAGAACTGGAACAGACAGTGGCACGGCGGGAGAGCCATGTGGTCGAGATCGGCGACATTCCAGGCGGACACGATGTGGCGCCGCGAATCGGGGTTCGAGCGCAGACCGTCAATCACCGCCGCGATCTGATCGATGCTGCCGCCGTCCGGGGTCGGCCACGACCGCCACTGCGAACCGTAGATCGGCCCGAGGTCGCCATCGGCATCCGCCCACTCATCCCAGATGGTGACCTTGTTCTCGTGCAGGTAGCGAAGGTTGGAGTCGCCGGCCAGAAACCACAGGAGTTCGTGGATGATGGACCGCAGGTGGAGCTTCTTGGTCGTCAGGGCGGGAAATCCGATTCGCAGATCGAACCGCATCTGATGGCCGAATATGCTCAGAGTGCCGGTGCCGGTCCGATCCGCCTTTTCGACGCCGTTTTCGAGAACGTGGTTCAACAGCTCCAGGTATTGCTTCACGGACGAGAGGTCCCCTGGCTGACCCACCGGCCGACAACATGCATCCACTTGCCCTGGACCTTGAGAATCAACTCGACGAACTCTCGCACAGCGCCGCATCCACCGTTGGCACCGCACACCAGATCGCACGCCGCCATCACCTCCGGCGCAGCATCGGCCGGACAGGCGGTGAAGACGGCTCTGTCCAGCATCGGCAGGTCGGGCAGGTCGTCACCCATCGCCGCGACCTCGAGATCTACGACGTCCAAAAGCTCCTCGATGCGCTCGAGATCGGCGACCTTGTCCTTCGAGCCGAGAATGATGAGTTCGGATCGAATGCCGAGTTCGGTGCAGCCGGGCCGACACCGCAGGGCTCGACCGCCCGGAGATCACGGCCACCTGAATGCCTGCCTCGAGCAGGAGGCGGATGCCGAGCCCATCGCGCACCGAGAATGTCTTCAGGTGCTCGCCCTCGCCGGTATAGGTCAAGCTGCCGTCCGTCAGCACACCGTCCACATCAAGCACCAGGAGCTTGACGGGCTCGAGGCGGTGGCGGATCTCGGTGGGAACTCGGCTCGGCATGGCGTCATGCTAGCAGAACGAAACGAATTCGGATTTTGGATTTTGGAATTCGGAATTTCCATCGCACTCCCTCCAAGTAAGTTCGAATGCTTGAATCGATAGGGCGCGCGGAAACGACTCGCGTGCGGCGGAGCGTGCCATCTTCAATATTGTTGGACGCATCGTCGTTCACGTCGGCAGGATCTCCCGGGCCAACAATGTTGAAGGTGGCAACTCCCGGGAAGCGACCTTCGGAAACGGCCCGCGTGCGGCGGAGCGTGCCTGGCTCCCACATTGTCGAGGCCCTGGTCGACAATGTCGGCGTGCCTGGCATCCTCTCGGGAAGCGCCTTCGGAAACGTGCCGCGTGCGGCGGAGCGTGCCATCTTCAATATTGTTGGACGCATCGTCGTTCACGTCGGCAGGATCTCCCGGGCCAACAATGTTGAAGGTGGCAACTCCCGGGAAGCGCCTTCGGATACGTGCCGCGTGCGGCGGAGCGTGCCATCTTCAATATTGTTGGACGCATCGTCGTTCACGTCGGCAGGATCTCCCGGGCCAACAATGTTGATGGTGGCAACTCCCGGGAAGCGCGTTCTGATACGACCCGCCCGCCGCCTGGGTGCAGTTAAAACCCCAACCGCACGACGATCGGATCGTGGTCGCTCGCACGATCAGCATCCGGGAAGTCCGCGTTGACGTGAACGATCTCGATCTCGGCCCCCTCCACCAAATCGTCGCTGACCAGCACGTGATCCAGCACCTGAGAGTTGCCGACGTACACGTAGGAGTAGCGTGCCTCGGCAGGGGTCTGCGAAAGGAGATCTACCAGACCAGCACATGCGAAGGCCCGCAGCGGCTCGGAATATTCAAAATCGTTGAAATCACCCAACACGATGACAGCGGCCTTTGGGTCGGATGTCACGACCTGTTGAACAAAGCCGGCCACCACCTCGGCCTGGGCCGAACGGCGCGGAATCGAACCGGCCACCGGCGGCTGACGTCGGCCAAAGATCGGATCGTCTCCGCCCTTCGAGGCCAGGTGGAGGTTGATCACGACCAGTCGCCGGCCCTTGAACAGAAACTCGCCCACCAGCGGTTTGCGGCTTCCGCCACTGCCACCGTCGCCGGCCGAGAACGAACGATCTGCCGGTTCCACGAGACCGGGGCTGCACGTCAACGCCGAACCCGCGGCGACCCCCGCCACACGACCGGGGCCGCACGGCCCGCGATCCACAAACTCCACCCGGTTGGGGTTGAACAGTAGGGCCGTTCGAATATTTGCCCCGGGTTGTCCGCCATCCTCGTTGTTTCCCGGCTCAACAGACCGCCACTCGTAGCGGGGTCCGCCCGCGCGCTCAACAGCCTCAACCAACCGGGCCAAAGTCGCATCGGCCGTCACCGTGCCGTCGTCCTTCGGGCCGGTATCGTCCTGGACTTCCTGGACGGCGACGATATCGGGGGCCGAGAGGTTGTCGACGAATATGCTCCGCCAGACGTTCGAATTTTTCGTCGGCAGATCCCGACCAGAGGTTCTCGAGATTGAAAGTCGCGACCGTCAGATGGTCCGTTGTCACCCACCAACGCGGTCCGATCGCCCTCCCTGCCGTTCCCGGATCGACCGGCGGCAGGGCTTGGGTGTTGAGCAGTTTGTAACTGCCGTATGTGGAGTGGAGAATCCCCTCGATCGGATCCATCAAAACGATCGCCCACGGCCAGTTGCGGCGGTTCTCGCACCAGCGCATCGTCGATCACGACCCTCTCCGGATGGACATTGCACTGGGTCAGTCTGAGACCACCCGCCGTCGTCCACGGCGCCGAGCCCCTGCCGCCGTTGCCGACCACAACAAACTCGCCGTGACGCGACGTCGGACCGACAACAACAGGATCGTCGACCCGAACCCTCATCCCCTCGAGGGTCTCGAATGCATCGGCGGCAAAGCGCGAAGAGTCGAATTGACTGAGACGCCGCGAGGCGACCTCGCCACGCGGTATCACCCGCCCACCGTCACCGATCACCACCGCCTCGGGCAGGGGATGATCTCGACCGACGATTTCGAGGTGCGATGCAAAGATCCTGGTGACCGGAAGCTCGAGACCCCACGAACGCTCCTCCACACGGCCATCGACAACCACGAGATCACCGACAGAGACCTCCGTTGTTCCGGCGAGGGCGATCACAAGCACGCCCTCCGACGTTGCGGGGTCCTCGTCGCTCACCCGACTCTGGATCCAGAAGGCCTGGCCGTTTCTTTGACCCAGGATCGCAGTCACGACGCCTTCGACACCGGCCACGCACCGGCCGACGAAGGGAGAAAAGTGCCCCGCTCCCTGGATCTGGCTCACGGTCAGGCTCGGTACATCCACAGCCGGGGGCGGCACATCCGAGACCGCAAAAACCAGGACCTGGTTGTCCTGAACCGACGGCTGAAAATTGTTATCAGCCACCATGACCAGCAAACGCCTTCCATCCGGCAGGACCGGTCCGAACGCCATCCCCTCGAGATTGTCCGGATCGACGCCGAGATCAGCCAGATCCGCGACCAGGACCTTGGTCACAGGCGTCGGCGCCGGCCCCTCATGATCGCGGAGAGAGTCCATTTCGAGAATATTTGTGGCTCCTTCGAGATCGGCGAGGTAGAGACGTCCACGGTTTCCGACCCCCGCCGAAAAGGACCGTTCGAGCACCAGCAGGTGGCTGCGGTCGAGGGCCAGGATCTCCGAGATCCCGTTGGTCCGAAAGGCGCCGGCAGGTCGCGGCTCGTCGGGAACAGATTCGACTATATAAAGGTACTCGGCCGATGGGGAACCCTGCTCGAGATCGATGACGAGCAACCGGGAGGGGCTCTTGATATCGAGATCAGTCGACCGGTCCGTCCTGGAGCAAGAGCGTTTTCGGTGCCGGCAAAGAGCGCGGCCCCGTCCGGCGAAAGGGCGAGACCCTCGAACCCGAGGTTGTCGACCACGCCCTTCGATTCCCCGGCCACCGGCAGGAAGTGTTCGGGCACCGGCAGCGTGCCACGCAGCGAACCGTCGAGACCAAAGCGGGCCACGACCGGCGCCACCCCGCGATGGGGCACGCCCTCGGTGGAGAGAAACAGCGTCCCGTCGGCGGCCAGCGCCACCGCTTCGGGATCGAGATCGCCGCCGCTGAATGGAGCGCCATCGGCATCGCGAAGGACCGTCGCACCGAGAACCTCGACGGTCACCGCTCCCCCCGTCCACGATCGACCCGCACGACGTAGAAGCGGGGCATACCGAATGTTCCGCGATCATCGGAGAGGGCGTAGTAGAGGTCGCACCCCGGATCGTAGGTCAGACCCGACAACCCCCCGACGCGGGTGCCGTCGACCTCGAGATCGCCGGGGATCTCGGTCTGTCCCAGGAACTCGATTTCGACCGCAGCCACGCGCCGGAGGCAGGACACGAGCAAGCCCGCGAGTGCGTGAGAGGAATAAGTTTTTGAGGACGGCGCGCTTCACTCGAAGGCCCACTCCAGCTCTTCGAGCATCTTCTTCTCAGCGGCCGAAATCGACGCGACCCCGAGGAAACCGCCCGCGGCCTCCGCGATGGCGCGGGCGCGGCCCATGACCGTCTTCTTCATCTCGGCCCAGGTATTCGTCGCTGAGGGAACCCTTGAGTTCTTCGATGTAGCTCCTCCAGGTCTCGAGCAGCTGAGGATCGGGGCGTGTTGCCAGCCAGTTCCTGAGCAGAGTGGCGGTCGGGCTGTCTTCCTCGACACGCCTCGCTCGATGGCGGCCTTGATGATGGCATCACGTTCCTTCGGTTGGATCTCACCATCCGCCCACGCGACCTCGACCAACGGCACCAGGGTGAAGGCAACCAGAGTTTCCGGTTCGACAGCGAGGTCCAACAGAGCCTCGAGAAGCTCTTCGTTCTCGATATTCAAATACTCGCGGAACTCCTTCTTTTTCTCCTCGCGCACGGTTACCGCCCGCATCTCCTTGAGAATCCGCTCGTTCTCCTTGGCAAAAAAACTGTCCTCGAGCGCGCGAGCCGTGTGCCTTGAGGCCCTTGACCTTGTCGGTGTATTTCATGGGCGGCGTCTCCTCCTGCAGTCGGTATTGGGGCGGCCCGTCTCGCCGCCGAAAGTGATTATGCCACGATCTTCCGGGTCCGGCACCCTGGTGTCGGTCCCAAGAGATGCGTAGAATACGCCGGGTCCGCCTCGAGGCACGGATCGCGAGGAGATTTCATGGCCGAGTTGACCTATCAACCGTCCGTCATCGAGCCCAAGTGGCAGGCCATTTGGGCCGAACGCCGCACCTTTCGCACCCCGTCGGACCCTGAAGAGCTGCGAGCCAAACCCAAGTACTACGTGCTCGACATGTTCCCCTACCCCTCCGGCGCCGGGCTCCACGTCGGCCACCCCGAAGGCTACACGGCCACTGACGTCATGGCGCGGCTCAAACGCGCCCAGGGCTTCAACGTGCTCCACCCCATGGGGTGGGACGCCTTCGGTCTGCCCGCAGAGCGGGCCGCGGTGCGCGAGGGCCTCCACCCGGCCGTGATCACCGAGCGCAACGTCAACACTTTTCGCCAACAGATCCAACGCCTCGGCTTTTCTTATGATTGGGAGCGCGAGGTCAACACCTCCAAGGTCGACTACTACCGCTGGACGCAGTGGATCTTTCTCAAACTCTATGAGAATGGCCTGGCCTACATGGCCGATGTCCCGGTGAACTGGTGCCCCGCCCTCGGCACCGTGCTCGCCAACGAAGAAGTCAAGGACGGCGCCTACGTAGAAACCGGCGACCCGGTGGAACGGCGGCTGATGCGGCAGTGGATGCTCAAAATTACCGATTACGCCGAACGCCTGCTCGACGACCTGGATCTTGTCGACTGGCCCGAGAGCGTCAAGGAGATGCAGCGCAACTGGATCGGCAAGAGCCAAGGCGCCGACGTCGTTTTCGACATCGACGGCACCGATCAGAATTTCACCGTCTTCACGACCCGGCCCGACACGCTGTTCGGCGCGACCTACTGCGTGTTCGCGCCCGAGCACCCGTTGGTGGCGGAGATCACTACCGACGAGCAGCGGACGGCGGTCGAGACCTACGTGGCCGAGGCGGCACAGAAGACCGATCTCGACCGCACCGACCTCGCCAAGGGCAAGACCGGCGTTTTCACCGGTGCCTCCGCCGTCAATCCGGTAAATGACGAACTCATCCCCATCTGGGTTGCCGACTACGTGTTGATGGGCTACGGCACCGGCGCGATCATGGCGGTCCCGGGCCACGACGAAAGAGACCACGAGTTTGCCCGCGAGTATGACCTGCCGATCATCGAGGTCGTATCTGGTTCCGAGGTGCCGATCGAGGAGGCGGCCTACACCGACAACCAGGACGGAGTTCTGGTCAACTCATCCGGTAAGGACGGCTTTTCGATCGACGGCCTCAAAGTGCCCGACGCCATTGCCAAAATCACCGTCTGGCTCGAAGAGCGGGGCCTCGGCGAAGGCCGCGTTCAGTACCGTCTCCGCGACTGGCTTTTCTCCCGCCAACGCTATTGGGGCGAACCGTTCCCAGTGGTCCACACCGATGATGGCGAGGTGGTTCCGCTTCCGGAGGACCTGCTCCCGGTTGAACTGCCGTTGATCGACGAGTACAAACCCACAGACGACGGTCGCCCGCCCCTGGCGCGAGCCGGCGACGACTGGCTGCGGGTCGAGTTGCCGGATGGGAGCGGCGGCACCCGCGAGACCAACACCATGCCGCAATGGGCCGGTTCATGCTGGTACTACCTGCGCTATCTCGACCCGCACAACGAGAACGAGGCGTGGTCGAAAGAAGCCGAAAACTACTGGATGCCGGTGGATCTCTATGTCGGCGGCGTCGAACACGCCGTCCTTCACCTGCTCTACGCCCGATTCTGGCACAAGGTGCTGTTCGACTGCGGCTATGTCCACACCAAGGAGCCATTTCAGAAGCTCTTCAACCAGGGCATGATCCTCGCCAACTCCTACCGCGACGCGGGCGGCAAGTACTACCACCCTGCGGACGCGGACGAGCGGAACGGCGAGTTCTTCGCCAAAGGCACCGACACGCCCCTCGAAGCGCAGATCGAAAAGATGTCGAAATCGAAGCTCAACGTCGTCAACCCCGATGATGTCATCACCGTGTTCGGCGCAGACGCTATGCGTCTGTACGAGCTCTTCATGGGCCCGCTCGAGGTTCAGAAACCCTGGCAGATGAAGGACGTCGAAGGTGTCAACCGGTTTCTGCACCGCGTCTGGCGGTTGGTGGTTGACGACACGACCGGCGAACTCAACCCGAGACTTGCGGATGCGCCTCCGGCTTCCGAGCCGGAACTCCAGCGAACCCTCCACAAGACCATCAAAAAGGTCACCTCCGACACCGAGGCCCTGCAGATGAACACCGCCATCGCACAGATGATGATCTTCGTCAACGACGCCACCAGAGCGGCCACCCTGCCGCGCGAGATCATCACCACCTTCTTGCGCCTTCTCTCGCCGTATGCGCCGCACTTGTGCGAGGAGGTCTGGCAGCGGCTCGGTCACTCGGAGCTGATTGCTCACGCCGACTGGCCGGAATGGGACCCCGAGCTCGCGAAGGACGAACTCGTCACCATCATCGTCCAGATCAACGGCAAGAAACGGGACGAGCTCCAGGTGGAGCACGGCACCGACAACGCCGAAATGGAGCGCCTGGCGCTGGCTTCTGAGAAGGCGCGGAACTTCATGGATGGCAAGGAGCCGAAAAAGGTCATCGTCGTCCCCGGACGACTCGTCAATATCGTGGTTTGAATTCGGATTTTCCGGCCCGCCCACGTGAACAGGTTGAACCTGAGAGGTATGAGTCAGAAGCGCCGCGAGCGGAAGGTCTCGACCGCTTCGATCACGCGGTCCTCGGGTGTCATGTGCCGCGCGTACAGCCCCAACGCGGAGGTCGCGACAACCTCAATGACGAGCAAGGCCAGCACCACCCGTGACGCCGTTGGACGGGGACCCGCGGTCGCTCTCCGCGCCAGGGCCGTCACCACCAACGCAAGCGCGATGGCCACGGCCGGCAGCAGCGGGAACTGCCAATAGTGATGCTGCCAGGCGCCCCAGTTGAACACCACCAGATACCCGAGACCGGCCATCAGGAAGACCGCGCCGATCTCCTCGATCGGCCGCAATTCGATCTTCCCGACCAACCCACGGGTGATTCGAACTGCAAGCCACACCAGAGCGAGGGTCCCCGACAGGGTGGACAGCCGGCGTGAAAAGCCGAACATCTTCCGCGTCCAGTCGATGGCGCCGTAGTCCTGGCCCGAGCCGACTCTCTGCGAGAATATCCCGGCCAAATCGGAGAGGTCGCCGCCGCGCACCCACGCGATATGGGCCACGTCCGTTGCGAACAACGAGGCCCCCAGTGCCGTCAGCAGTGCCAGGGTGCTCGCTGCCGCTGGATACAACAGTGGTCGGCGGATCGAAAGCGCTGCGTGGATCGCGCACGCGGTGATTGCAAAAAAGGTCACCCAGGCCAGCAGGGCGCCGACGACCGCTGCAGCACCAAGACCGGAGGCGGCCTTCCAGCCGCCGCCGCGAGCCGTGGCAAAGTACCGATCGACCAGGAAGACGATGGCCGGCAGCGCCAGCACCTCGTGGTTGACCATCCGGCCGTAGAACGCGGCCTGCGGAAGGACCGCGATGGCCGTCGCCGTGACCAGCGCCGCTGCGGCCCCCTCTTCGCGGCGAACCAACCGCCACACAGCGACCAGAGTGAGCAGGGTCGCAACAATCGCGACGCTGCGAACAACGGCAGGCCGCTCGCTGCCCGTAATGGCAAAGACCCCCGCCAAAATGAGCCCGCACCCCGGCGGGTGGTGGGCGTAATAGGTAATGCGTCCGTTTTTGGGGTTCATCGAAGCGTCGTGTGCCCGGGTGGCCGTCATCCCTGCTGCGAGATGATTGTGGGCGAAGGTCGCGTGCATCGCGTTGTTGTCTTCGTGCTTGAGCCGGTAGTCCCGGGTCACCCCGATCGACAGCAGGACGAGCGCGAGTGCAGCGACCGGGACGATGAGCCATTTCGACTCGATCGTCTCGCCGCCGGTGAGGCCGCTCTTCCGAATCACCTTTTCGTTCCCTCATCGGAGTCCGCTTCCCGCGTATCAGGTATGACGGGTTCCCACCTCTCCACCGAAGTTCCCAGGAACTTCACCCGATCCGTTCGGACCCAACCCTCTCGAAGGCTCCTGCGCAGACCCTTGACCGACGTTTCATCTCGTGCGACCAGGAGCCACACCGCCGGCACATCTCCTCGATCCTCGAGGATTCCGGCGAGGCGCGACGGCTCGGCGTCCTCGAGCACGACCGGCGAGCCAGACTGATCGACATAGAATTGAAAACCGAGCGCCGGTGATCCCAGGCAGACATCCGAGTCCGTGTCGAAACGAGAGTCCGACAGCATGTGCTCGACTGCCTCGCGCCACTGCTCCTTTGTCGGCTCGCTGTAGTAGCCATCCTGGACAAGACCCCAGACCGACAGCACGGCCAATCCCGAAACGACGGCAACACCCACCCACGCCGGCTTGAACCTCGACAAAGACAACGCGATCAGCAGCAGCACCGCGGGAAGGAAGACGATGGTGACTCGGGGTATCAACATCGGCACGATCAGAACAGACCGAATGTAGGCGGCAAAAAGAGCGATGACCACCGCCCCGCCCAGGAGACCCGCCTTCGTGCGGGTGTCGAGCGGGCCGGTCCGATCCGGGTCACCGGGCTCTCGCAACACCACAAACGGCAAGGCGATCAGGAGGCCGCCACACACGAGGGATAGAATCAGGTGACTCCCGAAATATTGATGGAAATAGTCAAGAAAGAACAACGGTGTCGGGCGCGCCGGCCAGTATTCTCGCATCTCCGCGACCTTCAGCATCGGGCCGAGCCAGGGCACGGTCATCAACCCTGCCCCGACGGCCCCTGCAAACAGCGGCCAGAGTTGACGCCAGCTCCAGCGCCGCAGACCGCCCAACACCAGGGCTGCAGCCACCTGTCCGAAAACCAGGAGAAAGGCGTAATAGTGGACGTGCATGGTGGCGGCGGTCGCCAGCCCGTACCCAACCGCGGTTCGCCACGCCGGTCGTTCGAGAACGGAGAGATAGGCCCAATACGACACCGTCGAGAGGAGGAAAACCAAAGAGTAGGCCCGGGCTTCCTGCGAGTAGGCAATGTGGAACGCGTTCACCGAGGTCACGACTGCGGCAAAAAGACCGGCCCGGGTGCCGAAATACCTGCGCCCGGCGGCGAAAACCGCCGCGACCCCGAGGACACCGAACACCGCCGACAGGGCCCGCGCGGCGAACGCAGTATCGCCGAAGAGCTCGAGCCAGAAATGCAGGGCGAGCGGATAACCCAACGGGTGGACATCATCGGCATAGGTGGCGGCGATCTCCGGCGCCGACAGACCCGAGTGGCTGAAGACCACCGAAAAAAGCTCGTCTAGCCACAGGCTCTGGAAATCGAGGTGGTAGAAACGCAGCCCCGCGGCGGCCAGCAGACAACCACCAAGTCCGACCACCCAGAAGACGACAGCCGGCCGGTTCCCGATCGTCATGGGGCGCGTTGATCAGTCTCTCGAGAGGGTTCCATCGGCAGCCGGATCTCGACCTCGAGCCCTCCATCCGGGTGGTTTCGGGCTGAGACCGCACCCGAATGCAATTCGGTCGCACGGCGGGCGATGGCGAGTCCCAGACCGGCGCCGCCGGACGACCTCTCTCGGGCGACTGCCACCCGGGTAAACGGTTCGAAGAGCGATCCGAGGTGCTCCTCGGGAACGCCCGAACCGCGATCTCTGACGATGACGATCAACCGGCTCCCGTCGCTACGGAGAACAACATCGACGGTCGTCTTGTCGGGAGCATGCCGGATGGCGTTTCTGAGAATGTTGTCGATTGCGGAACGGATGAGAGTCGGGAAACCACACATCGAGGCGTCGACTTCGGCGGTCTCCACGGCTACCTCGATCCCGCGGACCGAAGCTTCGAAGGAGGCGTCATCCACCACTTCTCCAAGCAAATCCGAAAGGGCAAAAGTCTGTTTTTCGCCATCGGGCTCCCCGGCCGCCAACCGCTCCAACAGAAGCAGCTGCCCGATCAGATCGTCGATCCGCTCCGCCTCACGCTCCATGCGGTCGAAATTTTCGTCCGCAGCCGTTTCCCCTTGATCCCGCGCCAGTTCCAGGGCCACGCGGAGACGGGCGAGCGGCGACCGCAATTCGTGCGACACGTCGCGCAGCAGTCGGCGCTGCGAACCGACGAGCCCTTCGAGTTGTTCCGCCATGGTGTCGAATTCCCGAGCCAGCTGGCCGATCTCGTCCCGCCGCCGGACCACCCGGCCTCCGACTCGCGCCGAAAGATCGCCTGTGCTGAGTCTGGAGGCGGCCCTGCGCAGGGCGCCCACGGGTGATGACAGGTACCGGGCGAGGAGAAAACTCAATACACCGACGACAACGGCCAGCAAGCTGAGACGCAGCCAGAGGGCCCCCGGTTCGAGAAGATCGACGGGCCGCGGCGGTCGGTGAAGGGTCCCAACCACGACATAGGACTGTCCAGCGGGGTCGGTCACGGGTTTCGCGACGAGGTGGAAACCCCCGCGGCGCAACGCCTCCTCTGATCCCGTCTCGGCGACATGGAGAGCGAGGTTCAGTGCTTCCGCGGGCGCCTCCCGTCCCATCACCTCGCGACCGTCAGAATCGAACACAAAGGTGGCGGACCCGCGGCGGCCGCGGCCTCTGGGTTCGCCGGCTGCCTTCAGCGGAATACCGTTGTCAGCGATCTGCCGCACGGTACGGTCCACCCGATCCCCCGCCCACGTCTCCGCCCCCTGTTGCCACCGCTCGACCCGCGAACGCGACTGGGTGAAATAGGGCGACGTCACGACAAGCCCGACGCCAACCACCACCATGGCCACCCAGAGCCAGAGGAAGATGCGGAGGAAGAGGCTTTTCATGGTCTCAATTTCGGATTTCGGATTTCGAATTTCGGATTTCGGAACGCCCGAACACCCCACAATCGCTCCGGGATCTGTTGTCTTGTGGGGCACGAGTCCCGCCTACCGGGAGCACGGATGGCAAATCCGAAATCCGAAATTCGAAATCCGAAATCACGTAACGCTCCCACCGTGCTTGACGAATACGTAGCCGACCCCACGGACGGTCTTGATCCTCTCACCGCCATCGGAAGACGGTCCCAACTTACGGCGCAGATTGGAGAGATGAACATCGAGACTTCGGTCGAAGGCGCTCGACCGCCGCCCCAGCGCCTGGCGCGACAGTTCATCCCGACCGACAACCTTTCCCGCCTCGCGAACGAGAATCTCAAGGATCATGAACTCGGCCCCGGTCAGATCGACGATATGGTCGCCGCAGCGAACCTCTCTCGCGCCGACATCGAGGCGCAGGTCTCCCACCGAGTGGACCTGCGAACTGTCTGCAGACGCCTCGTCCGAGGTCCGTCGAAGGATGGCGCGAATCCGCGCCACCAGTTCACGGGGGTTGAACGGTTTGGACAGATAATCGTCCGCACCCATCTCGAGGCCGACGATCCGGTCCACGTCTTCGCCGCGCGCCGTCAACATGATCACCGGTACTTTGGACCGCTCGCGGATCCGGCTCAGTACGTCAAATCCTCCCAACCCCGGCAACATGACGTCGAGAATCACCAGATCAGGCTCGGACTCCAGACACCGGACAACTCCGGTCACACCGTCGTGGACGGCCTCTACCTCGAGGCCCTCACCCTGCAGATACTCGGCAACGAGTTCGCACAGATCGGCGTCATCGTCGATGATCAGGACCCTCGCCATGATCCGATCCTACCAGCCTGATGTGGAGCTTGACCTTTCTTTAGATGAACCGTGCGTTTGTTTGCATTTGTTGGTCAACAATAAAGACGCTGCGGTCGTTTCATCACACGACCGAACACACGCCGCCACGGCGGCGAAACATATGGAGGTTCTCATGAGAGTACGAAACATCATCCTGACCATCGCGGCCGCGGCCCTGGTCGCGGTCCCTCTTTCCCTGGCCGCCCAGGGCGTCCCGGGTGGCGGACCCGGCGACGGTCCCGGCGGCGGCGCCTGGGGCCACGGCCACCACGGCGGCGGCGGGAACAACGGACCCGGCGACGGTCTCGCCTTTTTCGACCGCATGCTGCCCCGGATCGCCGAAAAGCTCGGTCTGACCGACGAGCAACTCGCGGAGATCCAGAACATTGTCGATGCGGCTCGCCCCGAGATCGAGAACTACGCGGAGCAACTGGCCGCCGGTCGCGAGGCCTATCGCGAGGCCCACCCCAACCCCACGGTCTTTGACGAGGGCGCCTTTCGCACGCACGCGACCGAGCAGTCGCTGATCCAGATCGACCTCATGGCCCTCACCCAGAGCACCAGGGCCGCGGCCCTTGCCGTGCTCACACCCGAACAGCTCGCGCAGCTCGAAGAGATGCGCGGAAGTTTCGGCAAACGTTCCATGCGACGTCCCGGAGGGCGCCGCGCCTCGTAAACTCCCGCTATTTCGACCCGCGCGGCGGCCGCAACGGCCGCCGCGCTTTCCTGTCGATGAATACCCGGGGTTGGAATGGTCAACGTGAGAACTGCGATCTCGCAGACAGTACGTGACGGTCCCACCAGCTGGCAGGGATCGTGATTTCGTGGTGGAATGGCCCGGTTCGAGGGCTGGAAGGCGTATTTCTGTGAAGGTCAACCCAATCATCCGGTTTGCGGTCGAACGCCGCGTCACCATGGCCATGGCAGTGCTCGGGGTCATGGTTCTGGGGTGGTTATCGCTGACCCGCCTGCCCCTGGAGTTCCTGCCCGCCTTTTCGTCATCGAATATCTCGGTGAGCGCCCCCTACCCTTCGTCCTCGCCGGCAGAAACCGAGCGGCTCATCGTGCGGCCGCTCGAGGACAGCCTGAGCACCATCAACGGCGTGAAAACTCTCACTGCCGTTGCCACCTCGTCTTCGGGCAGCATCAGCCTGCGATTCGTCGACGGCACAGATATGGATCTCGCCGCAGTGGATGTCCGAGACCGGGTCGATCGGGTTCGTAACCGCCTCCCCGACGATCTCGAACGAGTCCAGATCCGCCGGTTTCAAAGTTCGGACCGACCCGTCTTGCGGTTCCAGGTCAGCGCCAACTGGCCTCGCGAGCGTTTGTACCGCTTTGCCGAGGACGTGATAGCCCGGCGATTGCAACGTCTCGAAGGAGTCGCCGACGTCGATGTGCGCGGAATCGAGGTGCGTGAGGTCCAGATCAACCTCATCCCGGATCGGCTCGCATCGTTGGGTATCGACGTCCGCACGGTGGCTTCGGTGATCCGTGAAAACCACGAGGCCGTCTCCGCAGGCATCGTCCGGGACGGTTCGAAAAGCTACATGGTGCGGGTCGACGGCAAACTGGCCAACCTCGAGGAAATCCGGGCCCTACCGCTCGGTGGCGGTCTCCGACTCGGTGATGTGGCGGCCGTCGAAATGGCCTACCCGGAGCAGGACGAGTGGGACTTCCTCAACGGCAAGGAGGCCCTGAATATCCGGCTCTACAAGGCCTCCACCGCCAACCTCCTGGCCATGATCGAAGGGGCGAAGACCGAGCTCGACCACATCCTCAAACTGCCCGCGGCCGACGGTCTGCAGATCAATATCTACCGCGACGATTCGGACGACGTCCGCAACGGCATCAAGGAGCTGCGCAACACCGGTCTGCTGGGCGGAGCGCTCGCCGTAGTTTTCATGTACCTCTTCCTGCGCCGATTCCGGAGCACCCTGCTGGTGGCGATCGCCATCCCCGTTTCGGTGGTGGTGACCTTTGTCTTCATGTACCTCTCGCGGCAGGCCGGCTGGACCGACCTCACCCTCAACATCATGTCGTTGATGGGGCTCATGCTGTCCATCGGTATGCTGGTGGATAACTCAATCGTCGTCATCGAAAGCATCTTCCGCCACCACGAAGACCTCGGCGAAGACGCACGCACCGCCACCCTTAACGGAGCCTCCGAGGTAGTGCTTCCGATTGCCGCCTCGACGCTGACGACGGTCTGTGTCTTCCTTCCCATGATCTTCCTTTCAAGCGGCGGTCGGTTTGCCCTGTTCATGGGCAACATCGGGCTGACCGTCGTGGTAGTGATGGCCGCCTCGCTGGTGGTTGCAGTGACCGTGGTGCCCATGGTGGCGGCCAGACTGCTCGGCGGCGAACGCCAAAAGGTGAGCAGGATATGGGACCGATTCGCCGACACCTATGCCCGAATCCTGGTTTTCATGCTGCGCCACCGGCTGGCCTTCGCCGCCCTGGTGGTGGCGGCGTTGGTCGGTTCCTGGTATCTGTACCAGAACATCGAACGCACGTTTTCGATGGGTTCCATGGAGCGGCAGGTTTCCATCTCCGTCGATACCCCGAAGAGCTACTCGGTGGAACAGAAACGCTCGCTCTACGACGATGTCTACGCCCTTCTCGATGACCGACGGGACGAACTCGAGATCGCCAACATCACGCACACCTTCCGACGCGGTTCCGGACGATCGCGGGGTTGGTCTCGGGGGAACCGCTTCGACGTCTATTTAACCGACGAAGAGGCCAGCCGCCTCGACACCGCCGAGATCCGCGACCGTATCGAGGCGATGATGCCGACCCGAGCGGGCGTCACCTTCACGCTTTCGAGATCGAGGAGGGGCGGCTACGGATCCGGATCCGGCGTCGAGCTCCAGATTCGCGGTGAAAATTTTGAGACTCTCGAACTGTACGCCGATCGCGCCGTATCGACCCTCGCTGGTCTGTCCGGAATCCGCGACGCCGATTCGTCGTTGGAGAGCGGGGACGAGGAGATTCTGGTCCGGCCTGATCGGGAGCGCATCCTCGCCGCTGGGCTGTCGTCGCAAGCGGTCGGCCAAAGCGTTTCCTCGGCGCTTTCATCGCGGGCCGTCACCTACTTTGAGGTGGAAGACCGTGAACTCGATGTTGTCGTGCAGCACCGCGAGCAGGATCGGCAGACGCTCGATCAGCTCAAAAAACTGCCCCTGGCGTTCGGCGGCAGCCGCCAGACCATCGGTTCGGTGGCCGACTTCGAGGCCTCTCAGGGGGCACGGTCCATCGAACGCATCGACCGTCAATCCACTCTCACCATCACCGCCGATACCGTCACCGGCACACCATCTTTCATGGCCCAACGCATGGCCCAACAGGCGGTTGAAAGCCTGAACCTCCCGGCGGGCTACGAGGTCGTGGAGGGCGAAGACTGGATGAGCGGTGAGCAGGACTCGACCGAAGCGCTCTTCCTGCTGCTCTTCGCTCTCGTACTGATCTACATGGTCATGGCGTCGCTCTTCGAGAGCTTTGCCCAGCCCTTCACTATCATGTTTTCGGTGCCCTTCGCCTTTGTCGGCGTTGGTCTGATCATGACCCTTGCAGGTCAGGCTCGTTCGTCGAGCTCAGACATGGGTCTGGTGATTCTCGCCGGCATTGTGGTCAACAACGCCATTGTCCTGGTGGATCACATCAATCGCCTCCGACAGCAGGGTCTTCCCCGCGAAGAGGCCATCGTCCTCGGCGGCCGCCACCGCTTGCGGCCCATCCTGATGACCGCCATCACCACCGTTCTCGGGCTCTCGCCCATGGTCGCCGGATATTTCCTACCGAGCGTCTTCGGGGCTCCCGATGGGCGCGCGGCATTTTGGGCGCCGGTGGGCCTTGTCATCCTCGGTGGTCTCATAACTTCCGCGTTCCTCACGGTGATGGTCATCCCCACGGTCTACTCGCTGGTTGACGACCTCACTGGATTCGTCAGTCGCATTGCAGCCGACGTCGTGCGGACGAGCGGTCCGGTCGTCAACGTCCCCATTCCCGTCCCCGTCCCCGTCCCCGACGGTGACCCCGATTCCACCGACTCACAACGGAAGCAACCATGAAGAAAAACTCCCAGATTCTCGCTATCATCCTTCTCACCCTCACCGCCTGCGGCGGATCCGACGAAGGGCAACAGCCCAGTCAAGGCCGTGGCGGCGATCGCTCGGGGACGATGGGCCCCGGAATGGGCGGGGGCGCCCCGTCCGCCGCCGTTCCAGTGCGGGTGGAAGCCATCCAACGTCGCTCCATTTCGCAGTATCTGGAGACCAACGGCACCCTCGAGGCCGAAAACGAGGTGGACATCGTCGCCAGGACCTCGGGTCCAGTGACCCAGATTCTCACCGAGGAGGGGCAGACGATTCGGGCCGGCGAACTCATCGCAACCATTGACAGGCGGGAGGCCCAGAACCAGGTCGCCATATCCACTGTGGCTCGCGACGAAGCGCGATTGACATTCGACCGCACCAAGACCTCGTTCGACGACGGACTGGTGAGCCAGGAGGCCTACGATATGGCCATGTCAAAGCTCAGCTCCGCCGAAGCGCAGTTGGACTCGGCCGAGATCCAGCTCTCCTACACCGAGATCCGCGCACCATTCGCTGCCCTCGTGGTGACCCGAAATATCAAGCTCGCCCAGTACGTCACATCGGGCACCACCCTCTTTCGTATCTCCGACTTCACTCCTCTGCTCTGCCGGGTCGAAGTGCCCGAAAAGGATTTCGCGCAGATTCGTTTGGGTCAGACGGCCCACATCCGGGTCGAGGCCTACCCCGGTGAAATCTTCGATGCTGCGGTGACGCGTCTGCGGCCAACGGTGGATCCCGCAACCGGCACATTCACGGTGACCCTCGAGGTCGACGGTCGTGATCTGCTCCGGCCGGGCATGTTCGCCTCCGTCTTTCTCAAAACCGAGACCCACGACAACGCCACCGTCATTCCCCGGAACGCACTGGTCCTCGACAGCCTTGGCGACACGGTCTATCTCAAGGTCGAAGATCAGGCGCAACGCCGCGAGGTGGCCCTCGGCCTGCGTGACGAGGATTCGGTGGAGGTCACCGAAGGTGTGGCGGTGGGCGACCTCCTGATCATCGTCGGTCAAGACGGCCTCGCGGACGGTACACCTGTCGAGGTGATGGGAGACGCCCCAGTCCAGACACGGCCCGCCTCTGCCGGCGATGTCGGTGGCCCCCCTCCGGAGGCCCTCGAGGCAATGCGCCAGCGGATGAAGGAGCGGGGCATGTCCGACGGGGAAATCGAAGAACGTATTCAACAGATTCAGACCGGCGAAGGTCGTCCAGGTGAACCGGGCCAACGGGGAGGACAGCAAGAACGGCAGGGCAGCGGTATGGGTCAGGGCGCAACCGGCGAAATCCCGCCGATGATGGCGCAACGCATCAAAGGGGCGTCTCCGGAGGAACTTGCACAGATCAAGGAACGCATGAAACAGTTCGGCATGTCCGACGACCGGATCGAAGAGGTCGTGAAACAGGTCCGCGGTGAGAGTGGAGCGAAAGAATGAACCACCAAAACACCAGAAGCACCACCTTGGTTCGAACCGAAGAAGATCTCCCTTACCCTCAAAGAAATTTTCTTTTCTGGTGGTCTTGGAGCCCTGGCGGTGAGTGCGGTCCGTCACGTACGGAATTCGATCAATGAAGATCGTCGATCTTTCGATCCGGCGGCCGGTCACAATTTTCATCTTTTCAGTGGCGGCGGTGGTTTTCGGCACCGTCTCCTACCGCAACCTCGCAGTCAACCTGCTGCCCGACATCAGCTACCCGTCCCTGACCATTCGTTCCACCTACGAAGGCACGGCGCCGATCGAAGTCGAGTCGCTGCTGACGCGACCCATCGAAAACGCCGTCGGCGTCGTTAACAATGTGGTTCGCGTCACCTCGTCGTCCCGGGCCGACACCTCCGAGGTGACCCTCGAGTTTGCCTGGGACACCAACATGGATTTTGCGGCCCTCGATGTGCGTGACCGCCTCGACAGGGTGCGGTTGCCCTCAGATGCCGAGCTTCCGTTGCTCCTCAAATACGACCCATCGCTGGATCCCATCATGCGCATCGGGCTCCACGGCTCGGGTGAGCTCACGCGCATGCGCTTTCTCGCCGAGGAGGACGTCAAACGCGCGCTCGAGCGTATCGAGGGCGTCGCGGCGGTGGTCATATCCGGTGGCCTCGAGGAAGAGATCCAGGTTGAGTTGGACGAACGCAAGCTGGCAGGACTTGGGCTCTCGGTAGGTCAGATCGTAACTCGTCTGGCTGCAGAAAACGTGAACATCACTGGTGGCACTCTGCGAGACGGCCACACCGAGTACCTGGTTCGCACCCTCAATGAATTCCTGCGCGCGGAAGACATGCGCAAAATCGTGGTCCTGAGAACCGGTGACGCCATCGTCCGGCTGTCTGACGTAGCTCGCGTTTACACAGGTCACAAGGAACGGGAGATCATCACCCGCATCGACGGCAGCGAGTCGGTGGAATTGGCTGTCTACAAGGAGGGTGGCACCAATACCGTCACCGTCTCGGACGCGGTCCAGGCAAAGCTCGCCGAGGTTCGTGTGGATCTGGTCAGGGTGAACCCCAGTCTGCGACTCGACATCATCACCGACCAGGCTCGATACATCCGCCAGGCTGTACGCGAGGTGCTCGAGACCGCCTTTTACGGCGGCCTGCTGGCGATCATGGTGCTCTTTCTCTTCCTGCGCTCGGTCAAAAAGACCCTGATCATCAGCGTTTCCATCCCGGTGTCGGTGGTGGCGACCTTCTTTCTGATGTACGTGGCGGACATCTCGCTCAACATCATGTCCCTGGGCGGTCTCACCCTCGGTGTCGGGTTGCTGGTCGACAACGCCATCGTCGTGCTCGAGTCCGTACAGAGAAAACGTGACGAAGGTCTCGACGAAGTGGAGGCCGCCCGCGTCGGCACATCAGAGGTGGGACGCGCCATCACGGCTTCCACCATGACCACCATCTGCGTCTTTGTGCCCATCGTCTTCGTCGAAGGCGTCGCTGCCCAGCTTTTCCGCGACCAGGCACTGACCGTGGCGTTTTCACTGCTTGTATCGCTGGTGGTGGCCCTGACCCTCATACCCATGCTGGCCTCACGGGAGTTCCGTTTCGACGAAACCGGCTCCCGCACCGAAGATCGGTCAGACTCGCCGACGATGGCTGCGCTTCATCGGCACGATTGTTTTTGCGATCACTACGACAATCTTCGGGCTCATCGTCGGCACCTTCCGGCTTCTGGGACGTGTCGTGAGCACCGCCTTGCGGCCCATACTCGATCTCTTCGACCGGGCCCTGACCGATCGCCGCGGAGCTCTACGCGACGACCGTTACCGTTAGTGCTGCGCAGACCCCTGCGTCGTCGTCACCGCAACCATCGGACTTCTGATTCTCAGTCTCGGGCTCGTCCCGCATCTCGGCTCCGAACTCATCCCCGAGTTGATTCAGGGCGAGTTCTACGCAGATCTCGAGCTGCCGCCGGGCACCCGGCTCGAGGTCACCGACCGCCGATCTGGTTGGAGCTCACCAGGGCCGCCGAATCCATCGAGAAGCTGAACACCACCTATACCATTGCCGGCACGTCCAACGAGCAGGGCGGGGACGCGCCGGAGAGCTTCGCGAGTACCTCGGACAGATCACCGTCACCTTGATCCGCCGGTCTCGAGGGAGGCCGAGGACGCGGCCATGGTCAGGATCCGCGAAGCCATCGACGCCGACAACCTCGCTCTCGGCGGCAATGCCCCGAACGCGGAGGGTGCACGGCCCGCCGATCGTCACCCGCTTTGGCCGGCCGTCCTACTTCAGCTTCAAGACTGCTATCGAGGTCGAGATCCGCGGCTTCAATATCGAGCTCCTGAAACGTCTGGCGGATGACGCTGTCGCGAAGATTCAAAAAGATCGACGGTCTCGCGGACATCAGCGCATCCACCGAAGGCGGCCACCCCGAGCTCCAAATCCGCCTCGACCGCAACCGACTGGCCGCCTATGGTCTCGGGGTATCGGACGTCGCTTCGGTCCTGCGGGCCATGGTCCAGGGCGATATCGCGACCGACATCACCCGTACCGACCGAACCATCGATATTCGAGTCCGAGCGGCGGAACGGTTCCGGGATTCGGCCCGTGCGCTGGAAACCTGACGGTGACCCACGCCGGGACCACCCCGATCCCGCTTTCGGCCGTTGCCGAGGTGGTCGAAATCGAAGGGCCGGCCGAGATCCGCCGCGCCGACGGAACCCGGGTCGCACTGATCACCGCCAACCTCTCAGGCCGCGATCTCGGTTCGGTGACATCCGAGATCCGGTCGGTCCTCGAGATCCATGAACTGGCCATCCGGGCTACGACTGGCGTTTGGGCGGGCAGGAGGAGGAGATGGCCACATCATTCAACTCCATGAGACTGGCGTTCGGCCTCGCCGTCTTCATGGTCTATCTGGTGATGGCTTCCCAATTCGAGAGCCTGCTCCACCCCTTTGTCATCATGTTCTCCGTGCCCTTCGGTGCCATCGGGGTGCTGGTTACGATGTGGCTCTTCGGGGTCACGCTCAGCGTCGTGTCGCTCATCGGCTGTCATTCTCCTCGCCGGAATCGTGGTCAATGCCGCCATTGTTCTCGTGGATTACGCAAATCATCTCAGACGGCAGGGCATCAAAAAGACGGAGGCCCTGGCACGCGCCGGACAAGTCCGTCTTCGCCCGATTCTGATGACCGCAGCAACCACGGTATTCGGTCTGCTTCCGATGGCCATCGGTCTCGGTGAGGGCGCAGAACTGCGAACGCCGATGGCGCTCACCGTCATCGGTGGCATCATTACCTCGACCCTACTCACCCTACTGGTGGTGCCGGCGGTGTACGCGGTGCTCGATCGCAGAACATAAATTAAACATGAGATAAATTTTCATTAACAACAGAACCACCGCGACAGATAGAACATTTCGACCTGCCGCATCGTACTCACCGCTATGGTTTTTTATTCGACTCGCACACTCTCCGCCAGCCTGGCAACCCGGGCTCTCCGGGTCTCGCTCCTCGCGGCTTTTCTCACGACGTCGGTGGCCGGAGCCGCGACGAACGCTCACCCGGCCCCCGACGGCCAGGCGCCACATCCGATCCCCCGCGTTGAAACCAGGATCGATATTGACGGGGTCCTCGACGAGGACGTCTGGCAGCGGGCCTGGCTGTCGACCCTCGACTTCGAGGTCCGCCCCGGGGAGAACACCCCTGCACCAATCCGGACCGAGGTCCTGGTGATGCACGATGCCAACCGCCTGTACGTCGGATTTCGCGCCTACGACCCCAATCCTTCGGAGATTCGGGCGCACCTGGCCGACCGCGACCAGGGTTGGAACGACGACTGGGTCGGAGTCGTCCTCGACACCTTCAACGACGAGCGGCGCGATTACCTCTTTGTGGTCAACCCGCTCGGCGTGCAGATGGACCAGATCGAAACCGAGTCCACCGGCCAGACCCCCTGGGACGGTATCTGGAAATCGGCTGCGACCACGAACGAGTGGGGATGGTCCGCCGAGATCGAGATCCCCTTTTCGACTCTCCGGTTCCAACGGAGCGACGGACCGCAGATCTGGGGCTTCGATGCCATACGCGGCTACCCGCGAAACACCACCGCCCAGATGGGCACTTTCCCGCGCGACCGCAGCAACAACTGCTATCTCTGCCAGGCCCAGAAGATCGAGGGTTTCGCCGGGGTTTCACCGGGCCGCAATATCGAGATCGTCCCGACCTTGACGGCGACACGCACCGACGAGCGCGTCGATGTCCCCGACGGTCCGATGGTCAACGGAGACGCTGACATCGAGTTCGGAATCACCGCGCGGTGGGGTTTCACGCCCAACATGACAGTCAGTGGGACCCTCAATCCGGACTACTCCCAGGTCGAGGCCGACGCGCGTGAGTTGGCGGTCAACCGTCCATTCGCCATCTTCTATCCCGAAAAACGGCCCTTTTTCATGGAGGGCGCCGACTACTTCGACACCAGCATGAACGTCGTCTACACCCGGATGATGCGCGACCCAGCCTGGGGCCTCAAGCTCACCGGCAAGGAGGGCCACCACACCATCGGCGCCTACGTCGTCGATGACGACGTCACCAACCTCATCATTCCGGGCAGCGAGAGCTCGAGCGCAACCTCGCTCGATGGGACTTCGACCGCAACCGTTCTGCGTTACAAATACGACATCGGCAACCGGTTTACGGTCGGGGGCCTGTTCACCAACCGCAGCGGCTCGAACTATCTGAACCGGGTTGCAGGTGTCGACGGGGACCTTCGGCTCACCTCGAAGGACCGCGTGTTCGTGCAGTTTCTGACATCCTCGACCCGGTACCCCGACGACGTTGTCGACGACTTCGACCAACCTGCAGGCTCGTTTGACGATTGGGCTGGTGAAGTCGTCTACACCCACGACACCCGAACCTGGGAGTGGTGGGCCGTCTACTCAGACGTCGGCGACGGCTTCCGCGCCGATCTCGGCTTCATGCCTCAAGTCGACTATCGCCACGCGGAAGTAGGTCTCGGATACAACTGGAACGCCTACGAAGGCAGCTGGTACTCGCGGATGGACATCAAGGCGAAGGTTGCCGACACCGAGGATCAGAGTGGGTTTCTTCTCTTTCACGAGGATGTGATTCAGTTCACCATCGAAGGACCGATCCAGTCGCATTCCGTTGTGCGCCCGAGCCGGGTGCGCGAGGGATACAACGGCCAAAATTTCGATTTCAACCGTCTTCGGCTCCACTTCTGCGCCCGACCCAACGGCCACAGTCACGCCTGGCTCAATCTCGAGGGCGGCGGCCAGGTCGATTTCGTTAACACACGGCCCGGCGATTTCATCAATCTCAGCACCGGCTTCTGGTACCGCATTGGTCGCCACTTCTACATTGCCCCCAGTTATACGCGGGAAACGATGGACGTTGCCGAGGGTTGGCTTTACACCTCGACAATTGGACAGATGGAGGCCTCGTGGCAGTTCAACGCGCGCTGCTTCGTGCGAGCGATCGTGCAGCACGTGGACGACCAGTTCAACCCAGAACTCTACAGCGACGGCCGCGGTTCCGAGTATCAGAACCTGTTCGGTCAGTTCCTGTTCTCCTACAAGGTGAACCCGAGCACGGTCCTGTTCATCGGGTATTCGGACAACTCCCTGCGCCGATCAAAACTTCGGTCTGACCCAGGTCAATCGGACCGTCTTCGCCAAGATTGGTTACGCCTGGGTGTTGTGACCGCTGATCACCGGTCGAAGCGCGTCCAATCCACCCCTGGCTCCTCGGCAAATCTCAGCTTGTCGGCAGCCGGCGTGAGAACGGCCTCCTTGATGTGCTCCTTGCCCGCGAGGTCCCGATAAAAGACCGTGTATCGCTCGATCTCTCCAACCTGCTCGAACTTGATGCCGAGAATCCGGGCCTTGAGGGTCCCCGTTCCACCGGTGCCGAAAACGATGAACTCAGGTCGGAATTCGACCCAGAGATCGGATCGTTCCGGGTCGTCGCACGACCACATGCCGAGGAGGCGTGACGGCGACTGCTCGAATTGAAACTCGTCCCTCGAGACCACGCTCCCGACGATCACGGCGACGACGAACACGGCAACAAGGCCCCACAGAATTCTCGAGGTGGTCAGAAGCTCGGGCCCGGGAGGTTTCTTTTTGACGACATCGTCATCCCAGTCGTCATCCCAATCGTCTTTCTTCCCCATCCTCATGGTGTCCTCCGGACCGGCTCTGCCGCCTGTCACAACCTACTTGATGCGGTATCGCGCGACCTCGGGGTTGACCCCCTGCGCCTTGTACTTTTCCCACACGTAAAAGCCCGAGCCCGTCTTCGCCCCGAGCTGTCCCGACTCGACAAGACGCTTGAGCAGAGGGCTCGGTTTGTAGAAGCTGCCAAACTCTTCTTCGATCACTTCGCAGATAAACAACATGGTGTCCAGGCCCACATAATCGGCGGTCATCAGCGGGCCCATTCGGTGGCCGAGACAATATGTGCACTTGTCGACATCATCGACCGACGCGACCCCTTCCTCAACGACCCGGATGGCCTCGTTGACAAAAGGCACGAACATCCGGTTGATGGCGAAGCCGGCCTTGTCCTCGGCCGGTATTTCGATCTTGTCGAGATCGTGGCACAGTGCGACCACCGTTTCGTACGTCGCATCCGACGTGGCCAGCCCGCGGATGATTTCAACGCCCTTCTGCATCGGCACCGGATTCATGAAGTGCATTCCCATGAACTTCCCCGGCGTGCCGAAGGCGGCCCCGAGACGGGTGATACTGATACCCGAGGTGTTCGAGACCAGGATCTTGTCATAGCCGAGTTCGGCAAGCTTCCGGTTGATCTTCTCCTTGAGCTCGGGTATTTCCGGCACCGCCTCGATGATCAGGTCGCAATCGAGAAGGTCCTTCTCGCTGGTGGTGGTCGAGAGGCGACCCGTCGCCTCGTCTTTGGCCTCGGCCGAAATGCCCTTTTCGCCGCCCGATTTCTCGAACGCCTTCACCAGTCGATCGAGACTGCGGGTCATCGGCGTCGAGCCCACGTTCGAGCGCGCCCGCATCGACATCCATGACCACCGTTTCAAATCCGCTCTGCGCCGCAACCTGGGCGATTCCGTTGCCCATCGTTCCGATGCCGATGACCCCGATCTTGTTGATTCCGCTTGTGCTCATTCCCGTCCTCCTTCAACAACTTGGCTCATTCTACGCTTTCCAGATCCCACGTGCAGATGGGACTGGGATGCAGGATGCTGAATGTTGGATGTTGGATGTTGGATCACTCTTGTCCAAGACAGCATCTCGGAATGGAAAGCCGCGGAGCTGCGACAGGAATGAGCCCGGGGCGTGAGCCCCGGGAAACCGTGCAACCAAAAACAGTCAAGCCCCGGAGAGGCGACAGAGAAGGACGCGTTGCCGCGCCAGAAGCCAAGCAGGATAGTCTGTCGCCCCTCCGGGGCTCGGCCTATTGTTCCGGGCTTTGTTTCCCGGGGCTCGCGCCCCGGGCTAATATTTCTCGCCCCTCCGGGGCTTATCGGCGCCGGTTCATGTGGCGGTGACTCATGACGTATTTCGACAACCTCTTCCCGAAATACCTCGTATCCGGGTCGTAAAACGTCTGTTTTTCGCACGGCATTCTCATGTGAGAGTCCGTTTTGGACAGCAGTGATGTTGGATGTCAGCAGATGATCGCTCACGCCGAGCCGGAGTCGTGGGACAGGTGCTGCCAGCAGATATCCAAGATCCTTCCGTGGGCCGGCAGTTGACTGCGACGGATGCCGACTGTATACACGTTGGGGCCGAAGGAGGCGCGAAGACCATGTTTCTCGAAATCGATCCCGTCGAGCCGCAGCCGTGGCTGCTGGCGCGCGCGGCCCAGGTCCTGCGCGACGGGGGCATCGTCGTCATGCCGACCGACACGGTCTACGGACTCACCTGCGGGATCACCCACCACGACGCCATCCAGCGGCTCTACAAGCTCAAGGACATGGACCCCAAGAAACCTCTGTCCATCCTGGTTGCCGACATGACCATGCTCGGACGGTACGCCAAAGGGGTTTCGACGCCGGCCTATCGGCTCCTGAAACGCGTCCTGCCCGGGGCCCTACACCTTCATCTTCGAAGCCAGCCCCGAGGTCCCCAAGATCATGCTCCGCAAGCGACGCACCATCGGCATCCGGATGCCCGACAACCCCATTGCCCTGGCGCTTCTCGAAGAGCTCGGCGAGCCTCTCCTGAGTTCGTCGATCCGCGACCCCGAACACGATTTCGTCAATGATCCTAGGAGAATCGATCGTTCTCTTGGCAACCGGGTCGAGATGGTGATTGACGGCGGCATCCTGTTGCCGGTGCCGTCAACGGTTGTGGACATGTCGGGTGACGAGCCGGTGCTGATCCGCGAGGGCAAGGGCGACGTGGAGACGCTGGAACTCTTCTAGCCGACGTCTCCACCGTATGCTCGATGATCGATGCTGGAGATACTGGATACTGGATTCTAGATGGCGGAATCTGGATGGCGTCAAGCTGCGAGACGATTGAGATGTGGCTGCTATCCAGCATCCAGCATCTAGCAACCAGCATCAGCCTCGTTCGACCCCCCCCGTTCCGCGGCTTCCGCAACGACGTCGCGGATCTGCTGCGCCACGACATCGGGGTGGTAGTTCCTGCGCCACGCGACACGTCCGCGCTCCCCAAGGTCATGAGCGGCCGCCTTATCGTCGAGCAGTCTGACCGATGCTCCACCCATGATTCTGCTCCGTCGGCCACCACCACCGCTGCCCCGCGCCGTCAGCCAGCCCATCGGCGGCCCACGGGTGGACGACCGCCGGCACGCCGGCGGCCATGGCCTCCAGAACCTTCATCGGGACGCCGGAGCCGCTGCTCATGGGGGCTACCGCCACCCGCGCCGTCGCCACGAAGGGGCCGAGATCGGGGACATCGGCGTGAACCTCGACCCCATCCACCCGAGACAACCGCCGAATCGCCGAAGATCGGACGCGCCCCGGCGAGCACCCACCTCGCATCCGGCACCTGGCGCGAACCCGAGGCCAGACCTCACGGGCGAACCACACCGCGCCGTCCACCGTCGGTCGATAGCCGAGATTGCCCGACAGCAGGACGACCGGCGCTGTCGACGGCGGATCCGGTCCGTCGACTTCCGCGGCCGGCCACCGGAATGACCCGGCCCCGCCCATCAGGAACCGACAACTCCTCGAGATCCCGTGCGGAAACTGCCACGGTCAGCCGCGCCGACCGGCTCAACCACTGCTCGCGCCGCCGGCACCGCGCCGCCTCGTTTCGATACGACGGCGGCCATCCAAAAGGGTGACGAAGTCGGCGGCGCGGTCGAAGTGGAGCCCCATCGCGTCGATGGCATCGAACACGATCGGCACCTCCGGGTGCGACAGCAAAGACAGCTTCGGCGGCCCACGCACACCGCACCATCTGGACAACGACCACATCCGGCGAGAATTTCCGCACCGTCCCGGCAACGGACCCGCCGGGCCTCTGCCGCTGTCGTACAGGCCCTCCTGGAGCGGCATACCAGAGGCGGCCGCCCGCAGCAATCCGGCGGCCCGGGCCGAGCGGACGAGAGTCGGATAACGCGACGACCCTCGACCGAATTAGATTCGGCAGCACCTTTGTCCTGCCGGCGGACACACGAGAAGCAGCTCGCAGTCGGACAGCGCCGACAGCCACTCCATCGTCCGCACCTGGTTGCCGCGCCACGACGGGCACGGGGTAGCGGCTGGTGACCAGCAGAACGCGCATCAGGCGCCGTAGAACTCCGCGATCGCGGCGACGACCTCGTGCTGTTCGCTCTTCCGTGAGTTCCGGGAAGACGGGCAGCGCCAGAACCTCGCGCTCGCCTGCTCGGACACCGGAAATTCGCCCCGGTGGTAGCCGAGATCGGAAACAGGGCTGAAGGTGCAGCGGCAACGGGTAGTAGACGGCCGCTCCGATGCCCCGCTCCCACAAGAAATGCGCGAAGTGCGTCCCGCTTCGGCACCCGGATGACGTACTGGTTGAAGGTGTGGCCGCGTCCCGGAACCGCCTCCGGCAGGCCGACCGTCCCCACGAGACCGGCGTCGGCAAATAGGCGCCTGGTAACGGTCGGCGTTGGCGCGACGCCCTTCGATCCAGCCCGTCGACGTGCGGGCAGCTTGACCCGCAGCATCGCCGCCTGAAGGGCGTCGATCCGGAAGTTCCCACCCACCACGGGGTGCTCGTAGGGGCCCGACTGGCCGTGCACCCTGAGCTCGCGGAGGCTTGCGGTCGAGTTCCGCGTCGCCGGTGGTGATCAGCCCGCCGTCGCCGAAACAGCCGAGGTTCTTCGACGGGAAGAACGAAAACGCGCCCATCACGCCCATCGAGCCCACCTGTCGACCCCCGCAGTCCGCCCCCCAGGCCTGAGCGCAGTCCTCGAGCACCGGCACCGATCCCGGCGGCCTCCAGGACGGCATCCATGTCGGCCGACTGGCCGAAGAGGTGGACCGGCACAACAGCCCGAGTCGCGGGGCCGATGCGTTTCGGCGATCTGCTTCGGATCGATGCAGAAATCCACTGGGTCGATGTCCACGAAGACCGGGGTCGCCCCGAGCCGGGTGACGACCCCAGCGGTGGCGAAGAAGGTGAATGTCGGGACCACGACCTCGTCGCCCGGGCCGACTCCGAGCGCCATCAGCGCTTCGAGAAGGGCGTCGGTGCCCGAGGTCACGCCGACTAGCGTGGGAACGCCAAGAGCGCCGGCGGCCTCGGATTCGAACGCCTCCACCTCGGGGCCGAGGATGAACCTCTGGGACTCGCACACGCGATCGAGCGTCTGCGAAACTCCTCGCGGAGCGGTTCGTACTGGCGGGTCAGATCGAGCAACGGCACGGGCATGGCACAACCTCCGTCGGCAAAAGCCGGAGACAGGGTAGCCTGGAATTCGGAATTTCGGATTTCGGATTTCGGATTTCGGATTTGTCATGAGCGATAATTCCAGTCCCCACAGACTATTCTCATCTCGCCCGCCACCTCTGCTCGAGGACTTTAGGTGGTTCACACGCATTCGCTGCCGAAGGCTTCTCGGATTCACGAGATCGGAAGAGGCCGAAAATCCGAAATCCGAAATCCGAAATTCGAAATTGCCTTTGCTAACATGATTCAGCGACTCGTTGTCGCCTTCGGGAGTACACATGCACATCTGCGTCGTCGGAACCGGATACGTTGGGTTGGTCACGGGCGCCTGCCTGGCGGATTTCGGCAACACCGTCACCTGCGTGGACAACGATGAGACGAAGATCGCCAAGCTTCTCGACGGCGTGATGCCGATCTACGAACCGGGGCTCGACACCCTGGTCGAAAAGAACGCCAAGGCGGGGAGGCTCCATTTCGCCACCGAACTCGCGCCGGCCGTCAAAGAAGCCCTCGCCATTTTCATCGCCGTCGGGACGCCTCCGAAAGAGGACGGCTCCGCCGATCTCTCGTACGTGATCCAGGTGGCCGAGTCCATCGCCGACAACCTCAACGGCTACAAGGTCGTGGTCACCAAGTCGACCGTACCGATCGGCACCGGGCATCTGATCGAGGAGATCATCAACGAAAAGAGCTCCGGGGAGCACCCTTTCTCGGTGGTTTCCAACCCGGAGTTCCTTCGCGAGGGGTCCGCTATCGCAGACTTCATGCGCCCCGACCGGGTTGTCATCGGCGCACGCGATACCCAGGCTGTGGCCATCATGAAGGACATCTACTCGCCGCTGTACCTGATCGAGACCCCATTCGTGATCACGAACGTCGAGTCGTCGGAGCTCATCAAATACGCGTCGAACGCCTTTCTCGCCACCAAGATCACCTTCATCAACGAAGTCTCCGAGCTCTGCGAGCGGCTCGGGGCCGATGTCCACCACGTGGCGCAGAGGCATGGGGCTGGACAAGACGGATCGGGCCGAAATTCCTCCACCCCGGTCCGGGTTACGGCGGGTCGTGCTTCCCCAAGGACACCCAGGCTCTCACCGAGATCGCGCGCGAGCGCCGGGCAGACCTTTCGAGATCGTCGAGACGGTCGTCGCTGTCAACGATCGCATCAAGGCCGAGCGCCATCGATCGCGTTCGGTCGGCCATTCGGGGGCGAGGCCTCGGGCAAGGTCGTGGCGGTGCTCGGTCTCAGCTTCAAACCGGAGACCGACGACATGCGCGATTCGCCGTCCATTCCCCTCATCGAGGCGCTGATTCGGAGAAGGCGCCACGGGTCAAGGCCTTCGATCCCGAGGCGATGGACAACGCCCGCCAGTACCTTCCCGACGAGGTCGAGTACTGCGCCGACTCGTACGAGGCTGCGGCCGGCGCCGACGCGCTGATCATCGTCACCGAGTGGAACCAGTTCCGCTCCCTCCACATGGAGCGCATCCGCTCCATGCTCAAGACACCCGACCGTCATCGACCTGCGCAACATCTACGACCCGCAACGCATGAAGGACCAGGGATTCGAGTATTTCGAGCGTCGGGCGAGCGGCAACCGACCTGCCGAATCGATGAGCCGGTCACCTTGACGCCGGCACCAGCCAGGAACCACACTGACCTTCGATGACACAGGAAGAATCCGTCCGGCTCGATATCTGGCTTGACGTGGCGTGTCTGTTCAAGACCCGCTCTCAGGCCCAGACCGCGTGTCAGCGCGGGCGGGTCGAGGTCAACGGCGACCGCGGCAAGGCCCACCGGCCGGTGCGCGCCGGGGACACGATCGTCATCCACCTCACAGGCGGGCAACGCCGCACCATCGAGGTCGTGGAGGTCGAAAGAACCAACGTCTCCCGGGCGCGGGCGCGGGAACTCTACATCGATCACACGCCGCCGCCGACCCCGGAAGAACTCGAGCTGCGGCGGATGCAGCGGCTCTCCGCCCCACCCAGGCGAGAACGGGGCGCGGGCGCCCCAAAGAAACGCGAACGCCGTGATCTCCGGCGATTGAAAGAGGAGTGGGAGTAGGGTCTCGTGTCGCGGTCGGAAGGGATCACGAATCCGAAGACCTCGAAGGTCGGTTCGAGGTTAGAATGGCCGAACCCCACCACGGTACCGATGCGAGCGAGCAACGGCGGTGGAGTCATGGAGGATTGAATGAGCAGCGACGCCAACTGGGACATGCTGGTCGTCGGCGGCACCGTCCTGACGATGGAACCGGGTTCCGAACCGATTCGCAACGGGGCCGTGGCCGTCGCCGACGGACGCATCGCCGCGGTCGGGCCCGGCCGAAGAACTCCTCGAACTGGCGCCGTCCGGCGAGGTGCTCAACGCCGGCAACTGCATCATTCTGCCGGGCCTCGTCAACACCCACTCGCACCTGGCGATGACCCTCCTCAGCGGGATCGCCGATGACCTTCCCCTCAAACAGTGGCTCGAGGAACACATCTGGCCGGTGGAGAAGGAACACATCAACCGCGACGTCGTGCGTCTCGGAACCGAACTGGCGGCGGCCGAACAGCTGCTTGGCCGGCGTCACGACGACGACCGACATGTATTTCTTCGCAGACGAGGTGTGCTCCGTTCTGGCGGAAGCCGGCATGCGGGGGGTCATCGCCGAATCGCTGATCGGCTTCCCGACCCCCCGCTGCGCCACCAGCGACGAGATGCTCGAAAAACAGCGAGATCTGATCGAAGCCTACCGCAAGCACCCGCTGATCCTCCCCTCGGTGGCCGCCCACTCCCCCTACAGCGTCAGCGCGAAAGATCTGGTTCGCGAGGCGGAGCTCGCCGAGGAGTTCGGTGTGCCGATGCAGATCCACCTCTCGGAGACCTCCTGGGAGGTGGAAAAGCTGCTCGAAGAAAAGGGCGTCTCGCCGGTCGCCTACCTCGCCGACCTCGGCGTGCTGTCGGATCGAACGGTGGCCGCCCACTGCGTCCACGTCTCGCCCGAGGACATCGACACTCCTCGTCGAGTTCGAGGCCGGGGTGGCGCACAATCCGGTCAGCAACCTCAAGCTCGCATCCGGGTGTCGCACCGGTGCCCGCGATGGTCGCGGCCGGTGTCAAGGTCGGTCTCGGGACCGACGGCGCCGCCTCCAACAACACCCTCGATCTCCTGCGCGACATGCAGATTGCGGCCCTCCTCCACAAGGGAATCACCGGGCGACCCGACGGTCCTGCCGGCACGGACGATGATCGAGATGGCGACCTCGGAAGGCGCCAGAGGTCCTCGGGCTCTCCGACCGGATCGGGAGCCTGACCGAGGGACGCGAGGCGGACCTCGATATGTCATCAAGGTCGACGGTCCCCACACCGCTCCCGATGTACGACCCGTATTCGCATCTCGTCTTTGCCGCTCGGGCCGCGGACGTGCGCCACGTTGTGATTCGCGGCCGCATCGTCGTCCGCAATCGCGCGCTCCAGACCCTTGATCTCGACCGCATCGAGGCCCAGTGCACGGGAGTTCTCCGAGACCATTCGTCCGAACTGAAGGAGGCGATCATGAACGTCGTCCCGAAGACGATTCTCGCCGCAACCGATTTTTCGGAGACCGCGGACAAGGCCGCCAGGCTCGCACGCGATCTCTGCCGTCGGTTTCGATGCCCACCTTCGCATGCTGCATGTCGTCGTCATCCTCGACGACGCCCACCTCGAGACAGCAGCACCGTCGGCACCTCGACGAACTGATGGTGGGCACGGACGAGGCGCGGCGAACGGTCATGGAAAACGATGCCGAAGCGCGGACCGGAGTCGAGATCACGTCGCACCTCGTGCGGGGCATCGCCCCCGGCGAGACCATCGTCGAAAGCGCCGAAAACCTCGGCTGCGACCTCATCGTCATGGGCACCCACGGGCGACGCGGCCTTTCACACCTGCTGCTGGGATCGGTGGCGGAACGGGTGGTCCGCACCTCCGCCGTCCCGGTCCTCACGGTTCGTTCGGATGCCGCCATCAACCCGGAGGGGATCAGGCGCATCCTCGTGCCCCACGACTTCTCCGAGGCATCCGCCACCGCCGATCCGGCATGCAACCGAGTGGGCGCGGGCACTCGGCGCCGAAATCACCCTGCTCCACGTTGTGGAACCGGTGGTCTATCCCGAATTCTACTCGGTCGATGTGCTGCCCGACGACCTCATGGAGCGTCTGACGACTCGATCGGAGGAAGCCCTCGCAAGACGGCCGCCGGCGAACTTGGCCGATACCGTCCCGACCCACACCGCGGTCGCGGTCGGGCGGGCGGCAGACACCATCACGTAGTACGTCGATCCGGAGATTTCGACCTTGTGGTGATGGCCACCCGCGGGCTTTCGGGGCTCGAACACGTCCTTCTGGGATCGGTGGCCGAATCGGTGCTGCGCCGCTGCCGCGTACCGATGCTCACGATCCCGGGATGAGAATTCTCAATTTTGAATTTTGAATTTTGAATTTCGGTCGCGCCCGGTTTCCCCTGCAGCATCGGTGTCGAATCGACTGACAGGATAACCGCCAGGCGATTTGAAGATCACCTGCACGGTACCTGCCTCTGTCCGATCCTGCTGACCTGACCGTACGGCGACGGTTGAAGGTGTTCATGGTCTGCTCGACACCGAGCCGAAGAACCGACTCGACAGCATCCGCAGCGCGGTCGAATCGCGGCTTCGGCCCGCCGACCTCGTCTCCATCGAAATGGCCGAGCACGTAGTCCGCCAGGTCGCCCGTGATCGACTCGTCCCGCGAATCCCGACCCGGAGCCGCGGGAAATCCCGTGCCCACGGCCTCGCAGATGTCGCGAAGTCCGTTGTGCGTCCCCGGCCCACCGCTGCGCGCGCAGACGCAGCGTGCCCAACGGCAGATCGATATCGTCGACCACGACCAGCATGTTCCGGGATCGAGCCCGAATTCCGCCAGCAGTGCCGCAGCCACTCCGCCGGAGCGATTCATGTACGATCAACGGGCGAGCGAGCACCACCATCCGCCCCGGCGTGATCACGGCCAGTTCACACTCCGGGCGAGTGAGCCACCCCCCGCGACCCCGCCGCCGCAAGACCTCAGCCAGGACGTCGAAACCGACATTGTGGCGGGTCGTGCGCGTACTCCTCCCCGGGGTTGCCCAAACCGAGGACCAGATCGACAGTCATCTATCTGCCCGAGGCAGACCGGACCGAGAGGTCGGAGCCTACTCGGACTCCGATTCCTCGTCGCCCTTGCCCTTGCCGATGACTTCCGGCTCCGCAGCCTCTCCTCGGTCTCCAGCGCTTCCTCGGCCTCCTCTTCCTCTTCCTCTTCCTCGACCGCCCGCGGCACTTCGATGACCACGACCACGCGGTTCTCGTCATCGAGGAACTTGGCGTCCTCCGGGAGCTGGCCGGCGAGATCGGCCACCTTGAGGTGTTCCCCGATCTCGAGGTCGCTGATATCGAGCACGAACTTGTCGAATATGTCGCGCGGCAGGATCTCGACCTCGATGTCGCGGGACACGAAATCGACCCGCCCGCCCTCGCGGACACCGACGCAATCACCAACCAGCTCGACCGGAATATTCACATGTCAGCTTGTGACCGCGGGTGATCCGGATGAAGTCGATATGGATGAACTTGCCGCCGATGCGGTCCACCTGCAGCTCTTTGATCATGGCGAGGCGTTCCTCGTCGGTGCCCTTGAGCTTGAGCAGGAAGATCGTGTTCTCGCCCGCCGCGCCCTTCAAGATCTCTTTGACGGAGTGCTCGTCGACCGAGATCGCCACCGGGCCGCTGTTCGCCGCCGTAAATGACGGACGGCACCCGCCCCGTGCGGCGGAGTCTTCCGGCTTCAGCGGATCCCCGCCCTTCTCTCTTCTCGACAGTGATGGTAATTTCTGGACTCTGTAGTGACATTTCGCGAATCTCCCTTGTTGAATCTGGCTAGACAAACAGGCTCGAAACCGACGCGCCCTCGTGAATCCGGCGAATGGCCTCGCCGAGAAGAACCGCCAACGACAGCTGCTCCACCTTCGAACTGGCTCGCGCCTTCTCGCTGAGGGCCAGGGTGTCGGTGACCATGACCTTTTCTATCGGGGATGAGTTGATGCGATCGATCGCGGGCCGGAAAACACCGGATGGACGCCCGTGGCGTAAACGGATCGCGCACCACGCTCCATCAGAGCCTCCGCGGAATGAACCAGGGTGCCCGCGGTATCGATGATGTCGTCGACGATCACGCAGTCGTGGCCCTCGACGTTTCCGATGACATTCATGATCTCGGCGCGGTTCGCCTCGGGCCGGCGTTTGTCCATGATGGCGAGGTCGACCTTGAGGCGCTTGGCGAATGCGCGGGCACGCTCGACGCCGCCGGCGTCGGGCGAGACCAACATCGGATTGGCCAGAGCGTTCTTGCGCCTGATGGCTTCGATCAGCACCGGCGCCGCGTACAAGTGGTCCACCGGAATATCGAAAAAGCCCTGAATCTGTGCGGCGTGCAGATCGATGGTCAACACCCTGGTCGCACCTGCCGTCGTGATCAGATTGGCCACCAGCTTGGCGGTGATCGGGACCCGGGGAGCGTCCTTCCGGTCCTGGCGGGCATACCCCATGTACGGCATCACAACGCAGACCCTTGCCGGCGAGGCGCGCCGAACGGCATCCAGCATGATGAGCAGTTCCATCAGGCTCTCGTTGGGCGGCGAACCCGTGGGCTGGACGATGAAGACATCGGCGCCGCGGGCGTTCTCCTCGATCTGGCAAAAAAGCTCACCGTCGGAGAAAGTTGCCGAGGCGCACCCGCCCCATCTCGATCTGCAGGTAGCCGCAGATCGACTCCGTCAGCGCCGGATTGGCGCGTCCGGAAAAAACCAGAAGTGGATGCTCTCTCAGCATGAACTGTCTGCCTCGTGGCTGGGGCGGCAGGATTCGAACCTACGAATGCCGGATCCAAAGACCGGTGGCTTACCGCTTGCCGACGCCCCAAGCGCCGCAGAGTATAACCGATTTCGGGTCGACTCAGGGTCGATGACGCGGCGTCCGACAGCGCAAGATCGCCGGTCGAGTGACGCGCGTTGGACGATCATTCCTTGTCGTTCTCCGCGGTCGGAGCATCGGAGATCCAGAACTCGTCGTTGAACAGTTTGGTCGACAGACGATCGATGACCGACTGCTTGTCCGTCCTTGCCGCCGCCCTTCGCGGCGCGGTCGGGCACGGCTCTGTTGTCGACCGCCGTTGCGAACTCTTCGAGGACCTTCGTCTCGATCATCTCCCTGGTCGCACTGTCCAGCGGGTGGGCGATGTCGCGCATCTGGCCGTTGCGGGTCTTGCGCGCCGGCATGGTCACAAAGACCTGGCCCTCCCGGCCCTCGATCACGCGCAGATCGTTGACGATGAAGCAGTCGTCAAAAACGACGCTGGCAAACGCACGCACCTTGCCGCCCTTGGCCGGGCTGATTCGCACTTCGGTCACTTCCACGTTCGCTCCTCCTCTCGATGCTCGCATCCGACGACCCGCAGGCCGGCCCGCCGCCGCCCGATGGTCGAACCCACGTACACCTGCCATCTGCTCCCGATCTCATGCGCGGCCCGACGGGCCGCCGCCAGATCGGCGATATATTCCAAACACCGCCGCCCCCGAACCGGTGACCGCCGCATGCAGCGGGCCCGTGGCCCGAACTGCGCGGACAACCCGCCCGATCTCCGGCCACCTTCCCGGTGACGACCTCCTCAAAATCGTTGAAAAGAGCCCTCCACGGCGGCTCACCCACACCGGTCTCCGACGACCCGCCACGAAGGCCTCTACAGTAGCGTCAGGCCCTCGAGAGGTCAACCGCGACCGGTCCTCGGCAAAGGCCTAGGCCGTGGACACCTCGATCGGCGGCACGGCGACCACGACACCGAAACGGCCGGAGATCCGGCAGCGGATCGATGTTGTCGCCGCGACCCCGACCGAGAGCAAGCCCGCCGTGGAGGAAAAACGCCACATCCGACCCGATACCGGCCGCGAGTTCCCCCAGGTCCGCGAAATCGACAAGCCGCAGTGCCCCACAACCGATCAAGCGCAACCAGAGCGGCCGCCGCATCCGCCGATCCACCCCCGAGCCCGGCGCCCACCGGAATTCTCTTGCGGAGACGGAGCTCCGCGCCCCGTCCACACCCGCACGCTCTCGGAGCGCCGATACCGCTCTGAGGACCAGATTGTCCGCCGCCCTACGGGGGCGGCGCCCGCGGGCTCGACCGCCAGGTCAACGACGCCGCCCGGGTGCGTCGCCCAACCACGACTTCGATCACGCGAGGTCGATCGCTCTGGAACAGCGTCCACAGCTCGTGGTGGCCGTCCCCTCTCGGTCCCAGAACCTGAAGGTGGAGGTTGATCTTGGCCGGCGCGGACACCGTCAGCCGGCTCACGGCCGCCCTTCCACGACGCACCACGGCATTTCGGGCAGAGCCGGCAGTTCACCGCCCTCATGCCACTCGAGACGGATGAGTTCGAGCTCGGCCCAGCGGCGATTGCTGGTCTTGACCCGCACGCTGCCGGGTACCGATCCGGTGTGGTTTCCGAGGACGATGCTCCAACCGGCTGCTTCCCGACCTCGCGCACCGTCATCACCCGCCACGGTTCGGCTGCCAGCTTGACCTCGGCCGCCCACCCATCTCCCCTGATCAGAAAGCGGGAGTCTCCGGTCGGCGACACCGTGTCCCCGGCGGCCGCCGGCAACCTGCCGCCAAGCAGCAGAACCGCCTGCGGCAGCGGCATGGCTCCGATACCGAGCACCCGCGAAAGATCTGCAGATTCGAGACGGCACCCCTCACGCATGTCGTAGAAAAAGCCGCCGCCGCCAGCCCTCCACGCGGTCACCGAAATGGCGGAACCGAACGACTCCGAGATCGTCATCCGGCCAGCGGATCCCGATGTCAGCATCGCCAGGCGCAGACCGCCCGCCGTCGGCACCCGCAACCGGTACAGCGCCGCCGGGTCGCCCGGCAGGGGCAGCGTCAGTTGGGCTCCGCGCCGATTCAAGCTCGGCCGGCTCGAATTCCGGGGCCGACGTCCGGCACCCGAACAGAGCCCAGCGCAGGATCACCGCGAGGACACGCAGCCAGCCGCATCCGATCCCGGAAGCCTACTGCTTGTCATTGCCTTGCGATCGAGGAGCGACCGCACGTGCTCCGGGTCGTCGCAGCCCATGTCCAGACCCAGCTGCAGATAGCGCCGGCCCTCGTCGTGCTCGTCATTGGCCAACAGCACCTCTCCGAGGTGGCAGTACATGGTTCCGTCTCCCACTCCCCACCGAGATCGATGGCGCGCCGCAGCCACCGTTCCGCCTCATCGAGGTCACCGCGGCGGTAGTTCACCCAACCCAGGGAATCGAGATAGGCGGCGTTGTCCGGGTCGAGGGCCACGGCACGCGCGATCAAATCCAGGGCCTCGTCGAGAAAGACCGTCACGGTCCGCCCACATATAGCCGAGATAGTTGGCCGCATTGGCGTCGTCCGGGTCCGACTCCACCAGATTCGCGAAACACCCCTCGGATGCCTCGATCTCCCCGAGGCGCTCGAGAGCGGCGGCGCGGATGAACACCAGTTCCCGCGATTCTCGCCGAATCGATCGATGGCGGCCGCGCTGTTGCCGCTCCACCTCCTGCCACAGCTCCAGTGACTGCAGGACCTGCAGCGCGATCATCACGTCGGGCAGCTGGTCGGAGTCCAGGAGCGGCCGCAAACGGCGCCACGCACGGGGGTCGTCGAGATGCAGGCGAAATTCCGCTTCCATCGCCTCGGCCTCGATCTGAGCCCGACCCTGAGTTGCGGCTGGGCCCTGACCATGGCCGTGATGCCGTCCTGCCACTGTTCCTGGCGGCGGTAGGTCTCCGCCAGCAGGCGCACATAGTCCACCCCGGCGATCGAATAGTCGCCGACCCGGTCGAGCCAGCTGCGGGCCACCATCGGGTTGTCGGCCAGGACCTCCAACCGCGCCGCCGTCAATGCGCACCGCACCGCCTGTTGGGACCCGGCATCGGACTGAACCTGCTCCCAACCGCGGTCAAGCCACCTCCGCGCCTTTTCCATGTCGCCGGTGCGACCGAGCGACCACGCGAGGGCGAGGATGAGATCGAGGTCGTCGGGAGACTTCTTCACCAGCTTCTGCAGTCGGTCGATGGCTTCGTCGTGGCGGCCGAGGGCGGAATAGAGGTGGGCCTCGAGCATCAGCGCCCGCGGCGAGTCCGGCGCCTTCGCCAGCACCCGCTGCACCGTTTCGAGGCTCAGCTGCAGGCGATCGCCCTCCCACAGCAGCGCCGCCGCCCGCATCATGGAGTCGAGGTCCATGTCTCCCAACCACTGCAACATCACCTCGCCGGCCTCGCCGGGTCGTTCGAGCTCGATGAGCAGGCTGACGAGGTCCTCACGGCACGTCGGGTGCCGCAGGGCCGTCGTCGGAACACTGGAGTACAGCGCAACCGCCTCGTCCTCGCGTCCCGCCGGCGCGCAGCAGATCAGCATGCAACTTGATCAGACGGGGATTGGTCGGCCGATCCTCACGCAAACCGGCGACGATCTGCTCGGCCTCCGCCACCTGTCGCCCTGGTTGACGAGAGTCTGGGCCAGCGCAAAGAGCAGATTGGCGTCGTCGGGGGCGCCCTCGATGGCCGCCCGCAGGGCCTCCTCGGCGTCGTCCACCAGATCGGTTGACGCGACGACAGCTGCGCCAGGGCCAGCGCCTTGACTCGGAGACCCTCGGCATCCAGGTCCTGCCGCCCTCGAGCAATCTCGCCGCCCGATCGGCCATGCCGATATCCACCAGAAAGCTCGCGAATGCGACCCGTACCTCGTCGAACCTCCGGCGCCTGTTGCACCGCGCGCTCGTACGCGCTCATGGCCTCTCGATAGTCCCCGTTGGCTTCGGAGATTCGCGCCTGGAGATAGGCCTCGAGCCCGTCGGGAAGGAGCCGGGGCCTGCTCGTTGTCGAGGCCTTCGGCGGCTGCGAACACCGCAAACAGCCAGAACCAGGACACAAAGATGCCAATCGGTTGACATGTGGACTGCGTCATCTCGAAATCATCCTCGATCTTCACTCCGGGAAGGTCTTTTCGGTCGGTTTTCGCCGCCATCGGGCGCACGTCCCGTGGTGAACAAGCTCAGTGTATCGCGATTTGTTCCCTCGCTTCTCCCGACAGCCGCAGCGCTCACCCACTCCCCAGGTGCTACAATCACCGGCCGATGACACATACCGAACGCAATGAAACACTGTTCAGCGATCTCACCTTCGACGCCTTCGATCTTCCGGAACCCATCCGGCGGGCCGTCGACGATCTCGGATTCACCCAGTTGACCAGGGTCCAGGCGGAGGTCCTCCCGATATCACTGACCGGGCGCGACGTGGTGGCCCAGGCGCAGACCGGGTCGGGCAAGACGGCCGCCTATCTGCTGACCATCTTCTCTCACATCCTCAATACGCCCAAGTCCTCATCGCCGGATAACTCCGCGCGCCCTGATCGTCGCGCCGACCCGCGAACTGGCGGTTCAGATCGCCAACGACGCCGAGGGACTCGGCCACCACGCCGGGAATCCGCACCCACGTCGTATTCGGCGGGCTCGATTATCGAAAACAGCGGGAGATCCTCGAGCGCGGGACGGATCTCCTGATCGGCACGCCGGGGCGCTTGATCGACTACCACAAGAAGGGCTCCTACTCGCTGCGCCACACCGAGATGGTGGTCATCGACGAGTGCGACCGCCTCTTCGACATGGGTTTCGCCGAAGACCTGCGATGGCTGCTGCGGCGCATGCCGCACCCGAAAGACAGGCAGTCCATGATGTTCACCGCCACGCTCTCGCAGAGGGTCATGACCCTCGGCTGGCGGCAGATGAACAACCCGGCAGAGGTGATCATCAGCGCCCAACAACTGACGCCGGACACCATCCACCAGGTTCTCTATCACGTGGCGACGCGCGAAAAGCTCTCCCTGCTGCTCGGGGTGTTGGAGCGCGAAGCCAGCTCGAGGACCATGATCTTCGTCAACACCCGATACCGGGCCAAACACCTGGTGGACGATCTTCGACGCCACGGTTTCGTCGCCCGCGGTCTGACCGGCAACGTCATCCAGACCAAACGTCTGAAGGTGCTCGACGACTTCCGCGACGGCACCCTCCCGATCCTGGTGGCAACCGATGTCGCGAGCCGTGGGCTGCACATCGAAGGCGTCACCCACGTCGTCAACTACGACCTGCCGCAGGACGCCGAGGATTATGTCCACCGCATCGGACGAACCGCCCGCGTCGGCGCCGAAGGCAAGGCGATCTACCCTGGCGTGCGAAGACTACATCTACTCGTCTGGACGCCATTCACAAGTATGTCGGCTACGAGCTCCCCACCGAGTTTGCCGACGACGAGCCTCTTCGCCGAGGTGCTGCCGCGGCCGCGTTCTCCGAGGCGAACAGACGCGGGACGGGACCGGCGGCCCCCGGCGCGCCGCGAACACCACGACTCCAGCGGCGGCGACAGCGCCGGAGAAGACGCAGCCCACGCAGGCGGCGCCGCAGCAAGGGCACTTCAGGCGGGACCCGGGCGAGCCGACAAAGGACTAGATCGAAGCCTCAGGGAGGAAGAACGCCCAGATTCGGAGCGGCCTTCGAATTGGAGAGTCGGGGGCTCGTTGTCGGTCCACGCCGGGAGCAGCGGGCCCGCGAACGAAGGATCGCACCACACCATGTCCCGCGGTCGGCCGGCATCGACGACCGCAGTCTGCACCTGCATTTTCTGAGTCGACATCGATGATCTGCAGCCGGCCGTCGGCGGAGGCAACGGCGACATAGCTGCCCGTCCGGCGATGCGGCCAGCCCGCACCGGTGCGCCGTCGAGTGGCGATCGTGCCACTCCTTCTTGATGCACCAGACCCTTCTTTTTCTCGGCCTTCATCTTCCACATCACCAGTTCGCCGCCACCGTCGGGCAGCTCGCTCGCCACCGCCAGGATCGATCCCGCGTCCACGAAGACGAGATCCACCGGCGATCCGCCGACCGCGAATTCGCCTGCGGGTTGACGTCGCCGGGATCGGTGAAAATCACGCGGTCCCCCCGACGCGTCGGCGAGGGCGATGAGCCCAAGGCAACGGCGACAGACCGAAATGGCGGACGTCGCCGCCCGAGCGGCCGGCGGTACACCAGCCGGCCATCACCGAGGTTCACCGCCACCATCGCGGTCCGGCCTTCTCCGATCGGATCCCGTTCGAGCACCAACAGCACCGAGTTGTCGGCAATGATCGGCTACCTGCCACGGGTTGTGAAAGTCGATCTCGAAGCTGTTCATCAGAGCACGCTCGGGATAACTCACCATCAGCAGTTGGTGGGCCACCACCAGGTAGCGATCCGGGAGCGTCCCGAAATGCGGCATGGTCACGCCCTCGAGGCGTTCACGCGCGGTCTGGGTCGCCGAGGTCGATCACGGTTGTCGTCCCGTTCACCAGATCGGGGGCAAACAGCGTTCCCCCGGGCGCCGGAAACAACCACGCCAACCGGGCCCGCTGGGAATCGACCCGCACTGCGCCGGTGGCGGATCGACGAGCGCCACCGACTCGCCCGCCGACACGGCGATGAGTCCGGCGAGCAGCATTCTTCTTTGGCCTGGGCCATCGTCACCGGCAAGAAGGCCGCCAACACGATCGAAGCCACAAGAAGTGCTCGTACCATGAGTTTACTTTACGCGACCGCGGCGGTATCGGCTAACCTTTCTCCATGGACGACCTGACCGGCCGACCTCAAAAAACGCGCTCTGCGACGAGGGATTCGACCTTGTCGGCGTCGCACTCGGTCGCGGCCGCTGCCCGATCCGCGGCGCTCTCGATCGCTGGCTCGCACAGGGCATGCACGGCGAGATGGGCTACATGGAGCGGACCCGGGCCGTGCGCTCGGACCCCCGCCACCTGCTCCACGGGTGCCGGTCGGTGTCGCCGTCGCCATGAGCTACCGCAGCAGCGCCCCGCCCTCGACAACGGTCCCGAAACCGACGGCAACGCGTGTGGGTCTCCCGCTACGCATGGGGCCGCGATTACCACCGGATCCTCAAAAAGAGACTGGTCCGACTCGGGCGGTGGCTGGCCGAGCGCAGGCCCGGTTGCGGGTGGCGGGCCTGTGTCGACACGGCCCCGATCCTCGAACGGGAGTGGGCCGCCAGGGCGGGTCTGGGGTGGATCGGGAAGAACACGATGCTCCTCAACCGCGCAACTTGGGCTCCGAGCTGTTCCTCGGGCTCCTGCTCACCGACCTCGAACTGACGCCGGACCGGCCCGCCCCCGACCACTGCGGCACCTGCACCGCCTGTCTCGACGCCTGCCCGACCCAGGCGCCTTCCCGGAACCGAAGTCCTCGACGCCAGACGCTGCATCGCCTACCTGACCGTGGAACACCGACTCGGAAATTCCGGCCGAATTCGCCTCGAGGGTGGGCGTCCATGGTCGCCGGTTGCGATATCTGCCAGGAGGTCTGCCCGTGGACGCGGCAGATCGCCACCGCGATCTCCACCCCGAATTTGCACCACACCCCGGTCGGTTTCGACCCCTCCTGGCCGATCTCGAGGCGATGGAGGAGGAGGACTACCGGGAATGGCGACGCGGCAGCCCGCTCAACCGCATTTCATTCGAACAGTTCCGCAGAAACCTGGCGGTTGCGCGCCGCAATCAGGACGCACGCGGTCGGGAATGACGTTGCTTGCTACTTCTTGACGGGCCGAACGACCATCGTCAGATCGCGGCCCTCCAGCCTGTTGGGCATCTGGTCGACCTTGGCGATGTCCGCAAGATCCTCGGCCACCCGGCGCAGGAGATCGAAGCCGTTCTCCGGACGACGCATCTCCCGCATGCGGAACATGATCGTCACCTTGACGTGCTTGCCCTCTTCGAGAAATTTCCGCGCCTTGCGGGTCTTGGTATCGAAGTCGTGGATATTGATGTTGGGCCGATACTTGACCTCTTTGACCTCGACCGCATGCTGCTGCTTTTTGGCCTCGCGGGCCTTCTTCTCCTGCTCGTAGCGGAAGCGCCCGTAATCCATGATCTTGCAGACGATGGGTCGGGAGTTGGCGGCCACCTCGACGAGGTCCAGGCCCTTTTCCCTGGCCATCTTCAGGGCCTCGTCGACCGGCACCACGCCGACCTGATTGCCCTCGTCATCGACCAGTCGGACCGGCGAGAGCCGAATTCGTTCGTTGATTCGCACCTGGGGTGCATCTGGGTCGTCACGAAACGCGAACTTACGGATGATCATCCTCCTATCGTTCTGTTGTCAGAGAGGTTGTTCCACGCCGCAAACACGGGTGACACCAAGCCGGAGTATACCACCGGGAACGGCAAAAACGCCGGGCCAAACGTGCCGATCAGCAATCACGGTCCGCCGGTCTCTGCGATCCACCGGCGACCTGAGACAACCGATGAGCCACCACGATCACACCCGTCCCGACGAGCAACAGGAATCACCGGCGCAGATCCCGGTCACCGCGTGCGCCAGATAGCCGACTCCGATCGCAACGCCCGCCGAAAACAACGCGTAAGGCAGTTGGGTCCGCACGTGGTCGACGTGGTCGCACCCGGAGGCCATGGATGACAGGATCGTGGTGTCCGAGATCGGCGAACAGTGGTCGCCGAACACCGCACCACCGAGGATCGCGGCAACCGTCGCCTCGAGAATATCCAGATTGCCCGCGGCGGCCTCGAGGACGAGCGGCACCGCCAGCGGCGTGAGAATCGCCATCGTCCCCCACGAGGTGCCCGGTGGCAAAGGACACCGCCGCGGCGACGAGGAACACGACCATCGGCAGCAAGGCCGCCGCCACATTGGGTCCGATCGCGCACCTTGAGATAGCCCGCGGTGGCGAGATCCGCGCACACCTGGCCGAGAGACCACGCCAGGGTCAGGACGACGAAAGCCATCAGCATGCTCTTGAAGCCGTCGACCGCGGCAGCCAGGGCCTCGCGCACGCTCAGGATGTTCTGCAGCACGGCGAGCAGGACTGCGGCCGCCACAACCCCAATCAGACTCGCCCACAGCAGCACGGTGAAGGGGTCGGAAGCGCCGATCACGCTGCTCAACGACGGATGCGGATCGCCGTCCGCCGCCAGGCTCGGCCCGCCCGGTCTGATAAAGACCGACCAGGGTCGCGACCACGACCAGAACGACCGGCACGACCGCATTCCACCAGCGGCGCGTTCCTACCGTCTTTTGGGGCGAGTTCGCCGGAGCTCGAAATCGGCCAGGGGCTGCGCGCCCTCGGCCATAACCTCGCCCAAGCCCGCGCACGCTGCTCCGCACGAAGCATCGGCCCCCAGTCTCGCCCCGTAGCCGGGATCACGAATGTCAGCGACGAGCGCGAACATCGGGTAGAAGGCAAATGGGATCGAGCCCAGAAAGATCGAAAAGGGGTTGAGGTCAGAACCGGTCTTCTCGAGGGCGTCACCAACCAGCGAGACCTCGTATCCGATCCAGGTGGAGACCAGCGCCACGCAAGCCACTGGCGCCGCGGTGGAATCGACCAGGAACGCCAGTTTCTCCCGACTGACATGGTGGCGATCGGTGACCGGCCTCATGGTGTTGCCGACGATGAGGGTATTGGAATAGTCGTCGAAGAAGATCGCGACGCCCATCAGCCACGTCACCACCTGGGCGCGGCGGGGCGTCGTCGCAAACGGCTCCAACGCACGCACCACACCGAGCGTGCCGCCGCTCTTGCTCATCACCCCGACCATGCCTCCGAGAAGCATGGAAAAGACGATGATGCTCATGTGATCGGAGTCGACCAGCGCGTCCCGGACGTTGGTGTCGATCAAGCCGCAGGAATCCCGCCGCCGGGTTGCCCCCGGCCACCATCGTGGTGCCGATCCAGACCCCCATCAGAAGGGCGATCAGAACGTCGTGAAAGGCCAACGCCAGAACCACCGCCACCAACGGCGGCAGCAGACTCCACCAGGTCCCGGTCGCGGTGTCGGCACCGGGCAGAAGCAGCCATCGCCAACAGCACCGCGAACAGAACCGCCGAGGTCTTCAACCAACGAGGCACGGAGGGAGGGTAGCACGGGAGAATTCGGAATTAGGAATTAGGAATTCGGAATTTCCGCGTGCGGCGGAGGTGCCATTTATCGCAATGTTTGATCCCTACCCTTTCCGGTCGGTAGAGCGCCCCGAGCAAACAATGCGATGGGTGGCTCCTCTCGGGAAGCGCGGCTAAAGGCGGGTTCACCCGAACTCCGGAGAAAGTGAAGCCTCTTCCCTCCAAGAGGTTTCTCCACTCGCTTCCGGCTTCGCCTTCGGCTACGCCGTGACAAGCCGCTCGGTCGAAATGACATTCATTGAGATTCGAGCTTGATAACCAGAAGTGCTCCCTGCCCCTGCTCCTCACTACCCCAAGCCCCAAGCCCCAATCAACTCAGCTACCATATGCCGGTGGCGACCATCGATGACGACGCACTGGTCCTCGACCATCATCCCGTACCGCGATCGGCACCTGATCCTCGCCGTGCTCACCCGCTCCACCGGCGTCCAACGCGGCGTGCTGCGGCGCGCGCGAGGGGGCAAAACGCCTCGGCCGCCGCGGCACAGGTGCTGTCGCACGTCCACGTCACCCTCTTCCACCGACCTCAAGCCGAACTCGCAGATTTCCGTCAGCTCGAGCTCGTCACGAGTTCCTTTCCGTTGGCCCGCGACCTTGCGACCTCGGCTGCCGGGTTCGGTGGTGGCAGAGCTCCTTGCCACCTTTTGCCCTCTCGGCGAACCGGCGGAGAAGTCCTTCAGACTCGGCGTCGCCGCTCTCGAGGCGCTGTTGTCTGCAAAGCCGGCTCGGTCGTTGTCGCGTACGTGCAATACTGGACCCTCGCCCTCGGAGGGGTGCTCGCCGATCCGGAGAGCATCGCCGACGATATCGGTCCGGCAGGATGCAGCTTTCCTCGCCTCCTGCCGCCGCCAGGGTCTCGCTGATGTCGCCGGACCTGTACCGGCCGGAGCGGCCCGGTGGCTCGATCAACGGGTCCGCGAGGAGGCCGAGCGGCCCCTCCGGGCCCTGAGCTTTTTCCGATCCATGATGGAGTGACCCGGCGTGCCGGATCATCTCCCGAAACCACCGCATGTCCGACTCGAATCGAAGGACGAAACCGATCAGGTGGTGTTCACCATGCCGATTCTCTCCGAGTCCAGGTGCTGGTCTCGCTCGCCTCCACTCTCCGAATCTGTCGCTGCCCGGACCGATCCGCGACCGCTGGTTCTGCGCTCCGATCACCCGACAGTTTTCCTCGCCGGCGCCGACCTGCGCGAAATCGCCGTCGCTCGATTCGGCGAGCTGCGTCGACTATGCGGACCTCGGACGATCCGTGGTCACGCGCGCTCGAGACCATTCCCCGCACCGACGGTGGCCGCGAGCGCAGGTTCATGTTCAGGCGGCGGTTTCGATATTGCGCTGGCCTGCGACGCGATCGTCGCCGGACCGCGGGCAACGTTCGATCACCCCGGCGTTCGCCGAGGCCTGGTGACCGGATGGACGGGCACCGTTTCGGTGCCGGCGCCGTTCGGACCGTCCGCTCTCGCGGGCGCGTTCTTCTCGAGGGCCGGCAGGCTCGACTCCGCCGAGGCCGCTCGTCACTCGGGCTGGTGAACCGAATCTGCGACGACCCGGTTCGCGAAGCCGTCGAAAATGCCCTCGAACTCGCCCGCCTCCATCCATCCAGAAGGCGCTTGCTGGCGGCAGCTGAGGGGCGCCGGTTCGTTGACAGATTCCGCGCCTTCGTGGTACATAAATTATGACAACGTGGCGACTTGCCTTTTTCAACATCGATTGAAAATCTTTCAGAAGCATGGCTTCACCATGCTCTTTGCGGAGTGGCTACCGCCAGCGGGGGGACGAATGAATCGCAGAATCCTGCTAGCCGACGACAGTCTGACGATCCAGAAGGTCGTCGAGCTGACATTTGCCGACACCGACTTTGAAGTCTTTGCGGTGTCCAGCGGCGACGAGTTGGTCGCACGACTCCCCGAAGTCCAGACCGGACATCGTGATCTGCGACATCATCATGCCCGGACGCGACGGGTATGACGTCTGTCAGGAGATCAAATCGAGCTCCCGAGTTTCTTCACCTGCCGGTCATCCTTTTGACCGGGACATTCGAACCTTTCGACCGTGACCGCGCGTTAGCGGTCGGTTGCTCCGAGATCATCACCAAGCCGTTCGAGGCGAAGAGGCTCGTCGAAGCCGTCGAAAAACTGACGTCCGGCGACGGAAGCTCCAACCTGACCCGGGCCGCACGACAGCGAGACCGAAGTCTTCGACGACGGCCGCGTCACTCCGCCACCGCCGATCGTAGCCCCTGACGTGCTGGAAGATGTCGAAGTCCGACTACGACCTCGCCGATACCGCGATCACCGCGGAATCCAATGCCGCCGCGCCGACGGACGAGACGAACCCTGACGCTGACGAGACGCGCCCGGCGCTACCGCGCCGACCGTCGACAGACGGAAACGTCCGAAGAAGGACTCGATTTCACCATGAGCGGGTTTGAGGAGATGGAGTCCGCGGGACGCGAAGCGCGCCGAGAGAGTCCTCGAACCTCCCGCTGAAGGTCTCGATTTCGAAATCGAGGCGCCGGCGCGTGGAGATCGACGAGACGGCGGATTCCGTCATGGACACGTCGCCATTTCGGAGCGAGGACATCGCAGACGATCGCTCACCGGCGACAGCCGCCCGGACGACCCCTTTGCCACTCCACCCGTTGACGAGAGCCCAGTGTCGGCGCGAATTTGCGGCCGACGTCGAGGTGTTTCCGACCGCCGATGAGCCGGTGATCGAAGAGCCCGATGCCGAACCCGATATCGATCGGAACCTGACGACACCGATCAACGTGGCCGAGGTCATGGGCTCCGAAGTAACACCTTCCGCCGGTTGTTCACGACGACCCGCCCCGTTGCACCAGAGGCCCTGGCACGAGGTCGACGAATCCAATGCCGACACCCAGGACATCGCCACCCGGCCGCAGCAGCCGGCCGAGGCGCCAGCGCCATCTGATGCCTCCACTGGTCTGTCCGACGACGACATCGACCGGATCGCCCACCGGCTTCTCGAGTTGGCCGGCGACCGCATCGATCGGATCGCCTGGGAGGTTCTTCCCGGACATGGCCGAAATCGTGGTTCGGGAACGGGTGCGGGAGATCGAGGACGAAGCCGAAGCGCACGGCTCTACCTGATCCAGGGCGCGTCGCCGTCCGCGGACGCGAAGCGAGTACGTTATGCTGGCTCGGCCATCGACCCGAATTCGCCACAACCCAACGGGTGGTTTTTGCGAGGAAAAATTGAGAGATCGTCTCGAAAAGCTCGCCAGTCTGCTTTCCGACCAGGTGGAGAACCTGGTGCTGCTCAATCATCGTCGACTCGACCCATGCGATGGCTCGACGGCTGATTGCCGGCATGGACGAGGAGGATCAGTCCCTCGGTGCGACGGTGATCATCGCCGACGAGCAGGAGAGAGGCGAAGGCCGGGGCGACCGGAAATGGGTCTCGCCGGCAGGAGGTCTCTATGTGAGCTGGATGCAGTCGGGTATCGACTCCGACACCATCGCCAGCCTCCCGATGGCTGGCGGCAGCGGCGGCCCTATCAGCAGTCGAGTCGGTCGGCGTCGCGAGGCCGCATCAAGTGGCCCAACGACATCATGGTCGCTGGCAAGAAACTTGGCGGAATGGTGGTTTTTGCTCGTCACGGCGAGACCAATTGGGCCACGGTCGGGCTCGGCGTCAACATCGACACGACCCCGGTTCTCGAAGACACCGAACGGTGTCCAGGCGGCTCGATCGCCGACGTCGTGAACGGCGGCGACCCGGAAGCCGCAGAGAGACCGTGATCACCGCCTTCGTCACCTCGTCTGACCCGATCGCTCACCGACCCGGCGCCCGCCCTGACCGCCTGGCGCGGCAACCTATTGCAGCAACCCGGCGACATGGTGCGCGTGCGACTGGCTTCAGCCAAGGAGGTGTCCGGGACGCTGATTGAAGTCAGCGAAGATGGCTTTCTGCGCATCGGAGTCAACGGCGACGAACAAGTCGTCACCGGCGGCGACCTCATCGAGAGCTGAAATCAAATGAGCCCGGGCCGGACGGGTCCTTGCTTTCTTCCTCTCCGCCCCTCTGCTACGAAATGCCCTGCAACCGTTTCAGGAACCGCTGCGGCGGCTCGAAACCGGTGATGCGGAAGACCTCCTCGCCATCATCAAAGACGATGACCGTGGGGACGCCCACAACACCGAAACGTGACGTCAGCGCCTGGTTCGCCTCCGAACTCCGGGTCAGGTCGACCTTGAATCGTGAGTATCCCGCAAGCGTGCCCTTCACAGTCGGGTCTGCAAACGTCTTTTCGTCCAATTCGCGGCACGGTGCGCACCAATCCGCGTAGAAGTCGATGATCACAGGAGTGCCGCCAGCAATTGCCCCCTCGACCGCAGCGGCATCGTAGGCCTGCCACTCGAGCTGGGCCTCACCGGCTCCCGCCCCTGCATCGCTATACCGCAATCCAGGCGCCATCAGCACCCCAGCCACGACCATCGCGGCCGACACGACCCGCATCACGCGGTCGATCGTCGGCTGCTCGTGGCCGGTCCGGTCGACGACCAGAAGATACAGGCCCCCAAAAACCAGGACAGCCGCCATCAGCCACCGTCCGGAGTCTCCAGGCATCAGGGGCGCCGCAAAATACGCCGCCATGGCGATGAGGATGACCCCGAAGACCCTCCGCACGCCGATCATCCACATCCCGGAAGTCGGCAAGCGATTGACGGCCCCCGTAAAGGTGCCGAGGATCAGGTACGGCACTCCGAGCCCGAGAGCCAAAGTGAAAAACAACAGAAAACCGAGGAACGGGTCGCCCCTCTGTCCGACGTAGGTCAGGAGGCCGACCACGAACGGCCCGATACACGGCGCTGCCACGAAGCCCATGACGAGACCCATGATCAGAGCGCCAAAGAAACCCGTCCTGCCTCCGGATGCTCTCTGCGCCCACCCCGGCACCCGCAATTCCCACAACCCGAACATCGAGGTTGCAAGGGACAGCAAAACGACCACGATCAGCCCAACCACCCACGGGCTCTGGAGGGCGCTGCCGAAGATGGCGCCGCTGAGAGCCGCGAGCACACCGAGCACCGAATAGGTGACGGCTATCCCCAGAACATACGCAAGGGCCAGGGGAAAGGTGCTGCCCTGCCGGTCCTTGGTCTGCTGGGTGAAAAAGCCCACGGTGATCGGAATCAGCGGAAAGACACAGGGCGTCAAATTCAGGGCGAGCCCGGCAAAAAAGACCCCGATCAACAACAGCGGCAGGGATTTCGATCCGAGGTCGGAGGCATCGCCTCCGCCCGCAGCTTGCGATGGATCGTTGACGAAGGCCTTGAAGAGGGCCTCGTTGATGGGCCGGGTCGCACTTCCGATCGGGGCGACGGTCACGTCAACGCCAGCCCGCACGGTCTCCGGCGGCAGGCACTGGGTGTTGTTGCAGGCCTGGGCGGTGACCGCAGCGCGCAGACGGAGGTTCCCGGCCGCGCCTTCCGGAACCGCCAGGTTCGCGATGATGACCGCGCTCCCCTCCCACACCATGATCGGCGTCTCTGAAAAGTCGAACTCGAGGGCTTCACCGCCGGGGTAACTCACGACCGGCGCCAGCCAGCCATCCGGCAACTCGAACTCGACCGAGGTGGGCCACGAGAATTCGTCGCCCGGATCGTCGGTATTGACGTGCCATCCCGGGTTGACCGAGATTTCGACGGCGAGACGGAGATCTCCGCCCGCGACCGCCGGCGTGCGGTCGGCAAGGAATTTCACATCGAAAACCGGCTCCGCCTCGAATCCCTGGGCAAGTCCGAGGCTTGCCGCAAACGTCACCAGCAGGGCCGCACATACGGTTTGTCGTTTCATCATCATCCCTCTGCACTGTTCGGATTCTCGAGTGCCCTCAGTCGGCATCGGCCTCTGGAACCCCATCCGGGGCGAACTGTAACACCAATTCTCGAACCTCATCGGAGTACAGCGCCCAGTTCTTCTTGATCAGGTCCGGGCGTCTGGTTGCCGTCGCTTCAACGGCCCGCTCCAACCGCCACCGCCGAATGGCTTCGTGGTTCCCGGAAACGAGCACCGCAGGGACGAGATTCCCCTCGACGTCCGGCGGTCTGGTATAGCTCGGATGATCCAGCAGACCGCGCTCGAAACTGTCGGCAGCCACCGATTGCGGATCGCCCACCACCCCCGGCACCAACCGGGCCACGACTTCGATCACGGCCATCGCCGCGACCTCACCACCACCGAGGATGAAGTCGCCCAGGGAGACCTCTTCGAGCCCCGAAATCTCGAACACGCGATCGTCAAAACCCTCGTACCGTCCACACAGCATGACCAGCCTGCTTTCAGCGACCAGCTCTTCAGCAAAGGCCTGGTCCAGAACCCGTCCGCGAGGGCCGAGGGCGATCGTTCTCACAGGCCCGCCGCGGGCGCCGAGATCACGCAGGGCCGCGAGGACCGGGGGCGCCTGGATCACCATGCCGGCCCCTCCGCCGTAGGGCTCGTCGTCGAGTTGTCTCCACTTGTTGTCGGCCCACTGCCGCAGATCGTGCGCTTCGACTGAGACCACACCCCGTTCGACTGCCTTTCCGAGCACCCCTGTGGTGCGAAAGGTCTCGAACAGCTGCGGGAAGATCGTCAGTACGTCAAATTGCAATGCGGGTCGCCCTCTCATTGAAAGATGCAACGCTCGAATATGTGCACGTTGCTACGATTTGAAGGATCGTTACCGGGCGTCGATGGCGTCGTCGTCGAGAAGGCCGCGCGGCGCATCTATGACCACGAACCGACCCTCGAGATCGACTTCCTTCACGATTTCGGGGACATATGGGACCAGTCGTTCCCGATGTCCGCATCGAATGACGAGTCGGGACTGGCCTTCACCCGGGTCGAGTCCGACGACTTCGCCAACAACATCGCCTTCGGGAGAACGGCACTCGAGACCCACCAGATGGTGTTCGTAGTAATAGCCCTCAGGAAGGTCCTCGAGCGCCTGTTCGGGCAGGAAGAGAAACCGTCCCCGCCAGCCCTCGATCGTCTCGCGGTCACGAACACCTTTGACCGAAAGCAGCCATTTGCCCTTGTGAAAACGCACCCGGTGGACGTGGTGGAACTCTGCAGGTTCAGCATCGTCGCCAACGCCGAACCGAACGCCGTCGGTGAGCCGCTCGGGAAAATCGGTGATGACATCCACGAGCACATCACCATGGACACCGTGCGGCTTTCCCGCCTGGCCAACGATCAGCCAGCCCGTGTCTCCGTCGTCGGTGGCCGGCACGGGCTCTACTCGAGGATTTCGAGGACGAACCGCTTGTGAACTTTCATTCCAGCGGCCGCCAGCAGCGTTCGAATGGCGCGGGCGGTCCGGCCCTGGCGGCCGATCACCTTGCCGAGATCTTCGTTGTTGACCCGGAGTTCCAAGACCGTTGTCTGCTCGCCTTCAACTTCTGCAACCGAAACATCTTCAGGATTGTCAACCAGAGCTTTCGCGATTTCTACGAGCAGGTCTTTCATCGCACTCACTGGGATGCTCCTTTCGCCAAAAACAGAGTGCCCGGAACTCTTCGTTCCGGGCGTGCATCACTGCTGCCCTTGAGCTTTACGAATCAGGGACTGCACGGTTTCAGAAACCCCTGCGCCCTTGCTCCGCCACGCTTCCACCTTCTCGAGGTCGAGACGAATCTCCGGCGGATCGGTTTTCGGGTCGTAAAAACCGACCTGTTCCAGGTAATCGGCCTGCGTGTCCTTGCGCGAGTCCGAAACCACCACTCGATAGACGGGGTTGTGCTTGGCGCCACCGCGCCGAAGTCTGATCATCAACATATTGTTTCCTCCCAGTGCGGCATCGAGCCGCTCAGTCAGCCGATTCCCAACTGTCGCTTGAGCGCCCGGGGGTCGGCTTTCCCCAGACGCTTCATGAGCTTACGCATCTGTCCGTATTGACGCAAGAGGCGGTTGATTTCTTCAACGCTTGTTCCCGAACCCCTCGCGATTCTTTTTTTCCGGGACCCATTCAAAAGTTGCGGGTGTCGTCGCTCTTTCGGCGTCATCGAGTCGATGCACGCCTCCATCCGCTTGAGCTCACGCTCCTGGCCTTCACCAACCCCACCGGGCGGCAGAACCTTCCCCATTCCCGGAACCATTTCCATCACCGACTGCAGCGGCCCCATTTTTTTAAGGCTCTTCAACTGGTCGCGAAGGTCCTCGAGGTCGAATTTGTTCTTCTTGAGCTTGGCTTCGAGACGGCGCGCCTTCTTCTCGTCGACCGCGTCCTGCGCCTTTTCGACCAAAGTGAGAACATCACCCATACCGAGAATGCGGCCCGCCATTCGATCCGGGTGGAACTGTTCGAGGTCTTCGATCTGTTCGCCGACTCCCGCCAGGACGATCGGGCGCCCGACGACCTCGCGGACGGACAGCGCGGCGCCGCCGCGCGCGTCACCATCGAGTTTCGTCAGGACCACACCGGTGATCTCCAGCCGCTCGTTAAAGGCCCGTGCCGATTTCACGGCGTCCTGGCCGGTCATCGCATCGGCTACAAACAGGATGTGTTTGGGTTTGAGGATCTCTTTCAGTCGTTCGATCTGATCCATCAGGCCGTCGTCGATGTGCAGTCGCCCGGCAGTATCGAAGATCAGCACCTGGTAGCCCTTGATGGAGGCTTCCCGAAGCGCGCGCTTTGCAATGGCTTCAGGATCGTCCATGTCCCGGGTGTCGATCGTTGGGATCGAGGCCTTTTCTCCGAGCACCAGGAGCTGTTCGCGGGCAGCCGGACGCGAGGTGTCCGCCGGAACCAGCAGCGGAAACAGACCCTTTTTGTCCTTGATCCACCGCGCGATTTTGGCCGCTGTCGTTGTCTTTCCCGAACCCTGAAGGCCCACCAGCATGATCACTGCCGGGCGGCCCTTGAAATTCAGGTCGGTTGTCGTGCCTCCAAGCAGGATGATCAGTTCTTCGTGAACAATCTTGGTCACCATCTGCGCCGGCGTGACGGAACCCAGGACTTCCTTGCCGACGGCACGCACCCGGACACGATCGATGAACCCGGACACGACCTCAACGCTGACATCCGCCTCGAGCAGCGCAAGACGGATCTCACGCAGGGCGGCGTCGATATGAAACTCCGTCAGGTGGCCCTCTCCACGGAGGGTCTTTGTGACACGAGCGAGGCGTTCCTGGAGCCCTTCCAACATAAGGGCGGCAGTCTAAGGGAGAGGTAGAGTCAGGTCAAGCTTCCTATCTTGAAGGCTTTGCCACCTCGACCGCGAGCCAGCCACCCATCTCAGGCGACGAAACACTGCGAGATATGAAGGTTAGCCCGCAAATCTCACCCGACTTCGGAGCGAGGGCGGCGAGGTGCCGTGCCCGGTGGGGTTTGCGACCCGAGGGGCGCGGAAGCGTACTCGTTTGTACGTGGAGCACCCCAAGGCGAGAAAACACCGCCGGGTGCGGTGCATCGTCGGCCGCAGCCGGAGGCTGGTGAGATATGCAGGCTCGAGAAGAGATTCGGTACAATACTGGGTGAAATGGGCGCCAAGCAGCCGTTGCTCCTGCCACCGGATTGTCCACCACCTGGTGACCCGGGTATCACAGCGGTCCTCGACCTCGTTGCTTCGGCATTGCGGACCGGTTGGATCAGACTCGACGTTTCGCCGGAAACAGGCGGGAACGGGACGACCTACGAGCACGGATCGACCACGGGGGCGGCGACCTCGCGGGCGCTGGAAGTCGAAGGCGGCCTCACCGCAAAGCTCTTCTTTGGTGATGATCTGGACCCATCGGCGGACCTGCTTCGATCGACCGCCGCCGCTCTGGCGGTTGCTCTCGATTGCAACAGGCTGCGCGATCAGACCGCTGTCCTTCGTGCAGCGGTCGACGCCTCGTCGAGCTTCGTCTTGATGTTCGACTCAGGTGGGAACATCGTCTACGCCAACCCGCCGGCGGACAGCCTGCTCTCGCTGCAGACCGAGGACGAGTTACTGGTTGATGCCGGGGGCGAATCGACCATGCCGCTCTTTACCGCCCTGTCATCGCTCGTTGAACAGACCGCCTCAACCTCGGAAGGAAAACCGGCGTGGCAGGGCACGCTGCAATCCCGCGACGGCAGGGTCCTCGCGTGCGAGGTCACTCGCCTCCCACACCTCGACTCCGTTCCTGAAACGGTCCTGGTCCTCCTTCGATACCGGAATCCAGAGCCCGCTGTCCGAATTGACGCATTCTGCCTGACGCACGGTCTGAGCCCCCGCGAGAAAGAGGTCGTCAAGCTTTTGATCGAGGGTTTGACGACCCTCGCCATGGCCGATCGGTTGAGTATCAGCCCGCACACCGTTCGCGATCATCTCAAGAACCTGTACCGAAAGACCGGAACAAGTTCGCGCAGCGAACTCCTCGGTTTGGCGTCGCGCTCCGCGCCGGCGACAACCGGAATCAGTGCCTGAATACGGGCCCGGCCCCGGAACGGGGCGGGTCCGCGCGATCGACCGTTATAATGGTTGAGAAGGGTCGACTGGAGGATAGAACCATGTCTCGCTTTCGAATTATCGGTCTCGTCGCCATGTGCCTCGTTCTGATCGTGGCGCTGGCGGGCGCCGAGGGCTACGTCGTCATCTTGAAAAACGGTCACAAACTGAGGTGCAAGGAACCGATGACCATCGACGGGCCCAATGCCATCATCACCCTGTCGACAGGGACCATCACCAGCTATCCGCTGGAGCTCGTGGACCTCGTGGAAACTGAGCGCTACAACCAGCTCGGAGTCGGCGATGCCGTGAGAATCGACGAGCTCACAGTTGGAAGCGAGGCGATCCCGACGCCGACTCCACCCAAATCCCTGGCTCAATACACTGACCTCTCGGCCGGGCAGAAAGTCGCTGGCGCACCGACGTTGGGTTCGGTAGTGGAACCGACACCAACACCGACACCGGGCATCAAACTCCAGTCGACTCAGTACCACGACGAACGCATCGACCAGGCCTTTTCCAAGATCTTCGACGAGAGGGAACTGCTGCTTTACAAGACCAGCCAGGGGACCCAACCGGAGTTCTTCTTCGTTCAGACGGTGACCGACTCCGAGCGCGAAGTCTTCAAGGCGCTCGAGGTCGTTGCGGAAGCCTACGCGCTGATCGTCCAGATTCACGAGACCCTGGCCCCCGATTCCGTCGAACTGCAAATGATCCAGACCTCAGGAAAACCCGCAGGCACGTTTCGCTTGACCCCAACTCTGGCTCGTCAATTGACGACCGGAGAGGTGCCGACTCAGACCTTCTACATCAAGCATGTGATCTTTTAGAAAATCTTGAATTTTGAATTCTCAATTTTGAATGACGGCCCACCCAGCCTCGAGGGGGTACCGAAGTGAAACGTATTTCACGCTCGAGAATCGGGGTTTAAGGGTTGGCGCAAGTCGAATTACCGGACTCCGACGCGACTCGTGTTGATATCGCGGTTGTTGGGGCCGGGCTTGCCGGTCTCACCGCCGCATTGAGGCTCTCGGAAGCCGGCCTCAAGGTCCGCGTGTTCGAACGATACCCCCGTCCGGGAGGCCTTGCCCGGGTGCTCGAAATCGGTGGTGAGGCCATCGAGGCCTTCTACCACCACCTCTTTACAACCGACACTGCGTACGTCGCCCTCGCTGAGGAACTCGGGCTCGCCGACGAGATCGAGTGGCTGCCGTCCCGAATGGGGATCTGGGCCGACGGGCGCTTGTGGGATTTCGGCACGCCTCAATCGCTGTTGCTTTTTCGACCGCTCGGCCTCATCGACAAATTCCGTTTCGCCGCCTCCACCCTCATCATCCAGCGGATCTCCGACCCCACCCGATTCGAAAATGTCACCGCGTCGGAGTGGGTCCGCCGACACCAGGGCGAACGGGTCTGGCGCACGGTGTGGGGGCCGCTCCTCTACCAGAAATTTGCCGACGAAGCCGAAAACGTCTCGATGGTGTGGCTGTGGAAAAAACTCAGTTTGCGGGGCCGGTCTCGATCGTCATCGGGGCTCGGAGAGCGCCTCGGTTATATGCGGGGATCGTTCGCCCGGTTGGTTGCGGCCCTCGAAAGCAGGCTCGAACGGCTCGGCGCTCAACTGCACCTCTCCGAGGCGGTTCAGCGGGTGGATGCGGTCGACTCCGGGTTCGAGATCCGGACCCGCAACCAGTGCTTTGCGGCACAACGGGTGCTCGTGGCGGCGTCCGTCACCGATCACCTCGAGATCGCCGGCCACCTCCTGGAGACCGCGGAAAGAGCCTCCCTCCAAGATCTCAAGGCCACCGGTGCCATCTGCACCCTCCTCGAACTCGAGCAGTCACTGACGCCCTATTATTGGCTCAATATCGCTGATCCTGAAATGCCGTTCGGCGGCCTCATCGAGCACACGAACTACATTCCCGCCGACCGCTACGGCGGCGCCACGATCCTGTACATCTCAAACTATCTCTTTGCGGACCACCCGATGTACCGCGCATCGAAGAAAGAAGTCATCGCCGCCTACATTCCCGCCCTGAAAAGAGTCAACCCATCGTTCGACGAATCGTGGATCCTCAGGAGCCACCACTTTCGTGCGGACTCCGCGCAGCCGGTGGTCACGAACGGCTATCGGGCGGTGATCCCGGCCGTTCGGACCTCGATGACGGGCCTCTATCTGTGCTCGATGGCCCAGATCTATCCCGAGGACCGAGGTCAGAACTACGCCATCGCATATGGGGAGCGCAGCGCCGGCGTGGTCCTGGGCGACATCAAAAAAGCCTGATCCCGGCTGCAAATCAGTCGCCGGAAGGATGTCGACGCTATGGTGTACTATTGGTCCGCCCGTCAGGGAACGGGTGATGTATCAACATTGGAGGCACGAGCTGATGGCTGGTAAGGCAGTTGAGGTCACCGACGCAAACTTCGAAGGCACCATTCTGAATGCAGATCGACCGGCCCTGGTGGATTTCTGGGCGGTGTGGTGTGGTCCGTGCCGAGCGATCAGTCCGATCGTCGAAGAGTTGGCCGATGAATACGGAGACCGCATCGTGGTCGGCAAGCTCGATGTCGACTCAAACCGTGAAACCGCTGTCAAGTACGGCATCCAGGCCATCCCGACCCTGCTTCTCGTCAAAAACGGCGAGATTGCGGATCGAATCGTCGGTCAGACCGACAAGGCGAGTCTCGCATCGAAGCTGGACAGCCTCCTGTAGCTCGGTTGCGAGAACTGTCCCAGGCCGACACGACGAGTTGCGGCCGACGGGCCCTTTTCACGCAAAGCCGACACATCCACCCGCTCGGCGCGGCTCTCGGGGAGACACCATGAATGTTCGGACCGTCGGAGTTGTCGGCGCGGGTCAAATGGGTGCCGGCATCGCGCACGTGGCGGCGGTGGCCGGTTTCGATGTCATTCTGACGGATCTCGAAAACGCGCTCGTCGAACGCGCCATCGAAAGCATCGACCGGAATCTCGATCGGCAGATTAAGAAGGGGACCGTGTCGGCGCCTCAAAAATCCGAGGCCAAGGGCCGGATCGTGGGCAGCACCCACCTTGCCGAGCACCGGCGAGCCGATCTGGTGATCGAGTCTGCCGAGGAGTCCTATCCCATCAAGGCAGAGATCTTTCGCCAATTGGATGTTCTGTGCCCGCCGGCAACCCTTTTCGCATCCAACACCTCGTCGATCTCGATCACCAAATTGGCGGCGGTCACCGGAAGACCGGAAAGCGTCGTCGGCATGCACTTCATGAACCCCGTGCCCCTGATGCGCCTGGTCGAGGTCGTCCGCGGAATTGAAACATCCCAGACCACCGTCGCGACCGTGTGCGCCACGGCGGAGGCAATGGACAAGACACCCGTCGAGTGCAACGACCACCCCGGCTTCGTGTCCAACAGGCTTCTCATGCCGATGATCAACGAAGCGGTCTTTGCTGTGGCCGAAGGGGTCGCATCCGCCGAGGCGGTGGACGACATCATGACCCTGGGGATGAACCACCCGATGGGGCCTCTCCGCCTCGCCGACCTGATCGGTCTCGACAACTGCCTGAGCGTCATGCGAATCCTCCATGAAGAACTCGGCGATCCCAAATACCGCCCCTGTCCACTGATGGTTCGGATGGTCGACGCCGGCCGGCTCGGGCGAAAATCGGGTCGGGGTTTCTTCGATTACCGGGAGGAGTGACATCGTGCTGTGCCAGACCTGCGGCACTTTCAACCGCCCGGAACTGGAAATGTGCCGCCACTGCGGCAATCGACTGATGGTGGTATCGGGCGTCAATGACCGGGACCCCGAACCGACCGAAGAGTTGTTTGTCCAGGCTCAGGAAGAGCTCGAGGAGAATATTCTCGAACGTTTGACCGGGCTCGAGGACGGCGTCCGGCGTCTTTCGAATGCCGTCGCGGCCACGGCCCAACACCTGGCGCAGCTCGAGCACAACCTGACGGTGGCCCACGCCGGAATTCAATCCCTCGGCGGTCTCCTCGAAACCCAGGGCATCGTCACCCGCGTCGAGGTCGTCGACGACTGGGAACGAACCGCCGACCAGGAACTGCTGTCGCGCGATCTTTCCCGCCGCTTTCGTTCCTACAAGGCCCGCATCGAATCGCAGGCCCATCACGCCGGTCTCGCCAGCGAAGAATTTCGAAGCAAGCTCCGAGCGCTCGAGCTCGCCCTGCTCGGCGCCGACACGGGCACCGTCCGCGACCTGCTGACCGAACTCGCGAGTATGGCGCCGGAGAATGACGAGCTGTGGTCCTTCATCGGCGAGGCCGCATTCGAGTCCGGTGAACTGGACACCGCAAGGATCGCCTTCAGGCGCGTCCTCGAGCTCCGGGGTCCACAGTTCGAAGCCCTCGTGCACCTCGGGGCCGTGGCCTCTGACCTCGGATTGTGGTCGGAAGCTGAGGATTCACTGCAACGGGCTCGGGAGATGGCGCCGGAGACCTTCTTGCCGCATTTCACCCTCGGTGGGCTGATGGTGCTGCGAGGGCTCCACAGCGAGGCCATCCCACACCTCGAAAGGAGCCTCGCCATCGAAGAGGCTGCCCAGAGCTGGTACCTGCTCGGCATCTGCCACCTCGAACTCGGGCACGGCGGACGAGCCATCTCGGCGCTCGAACGGGCGGTCGAACTCGCCCCGGATTTCGAGGACGCTCTCTACCACCTCGGGATCGCCTATTTGCGCCGCGGCTGGACGAAAAAGGCCCTCGCCGCGTTTCAGCAGACCCTGCGGCTCGACCCACAGCGCCTGCAATATCAGGCGACCGTGCGGCTGCTTTCGGGATCGCCCCCCGACACTCTCTCGCCTCAAGCAACCCATTTCGTAAAAAAGGCCGAAACAGCCCTCGACGCCAGCGACCCCGGCGGCGCCCTCGATCTCTTCAACGCCGCCCTCGAGATCGAGCCCGAGGCGCCGTTGTTGCTGGCGACCGCGGCGCTGCTGGCGTCCGCTTCGGGGCGCGTCCGCCAGGCAGTCGCCCACGCTCACACTCTGCTGCGCGGACCCAGTGACGATTCACCCTTCACCGCGGCGGCGGTGGTGGCCCTCCTCGAGGCGCTCCGCCAATCCGGAAGACCACGCGCCGCCCGACGTTTTGCGCAGCGGCTCTACGACGATGAAGGTGTCGGTGAGTTGGCCAATGGCCTCGCAGCCTATGAGCTCGCACTGATTGAAACGGACCTCGGGGGTGACCTCGAGGCCGCTCGAGACCTGGCCCGGGAAGCCCTCGAGATCGCCCCAAAAGAACTTCGGCAATACCCGCTGGCGGCCCTTGGATCGATCGCCTTGAAACTCGGCAGGTACCGGGAGGCCATGCGCTATTTCGAGCAGGCCGCACAATCGGGCTTCGAACCGCCGAAGCTGCGGCAGCTCGCTCTGGCTCACCAGGATCCGGACCACGCGCCGCAAGGCGAAATGACCAGTAGCAGCGGTCGCCGGTCGGCCGATCCCGGTATCGATCACGAACTGCTGGGTTATGTTCGCAAGCTCGGTGGGCTGTCGGCCCATCTCGCCCGCCATCAGAAATCGACGCGCGCGAACCCGCGCCGCCACACGGAGTAGACCATGCGTTGGAGCAAAACGTTCATTCACACCCTTCGCCAGGACCCCTCGGACGCTGAGGTTGTCTCGCACCGCCTGATGACCCGGGCCGGCCTCATCTCCAAACTCGCAGCCGGAATCTACAACTATCTGCCACTCGGTTGGCGGTCGCTGACAAAAATCGCGGCCATCGTTCGTGAGGAGATGGAGCGCGCCGGGTCCGCAGAACTCGTGCTTCCAGCGGTGCAACCGGCTGAATTGTGGCAGGAGTCCGGACGCTGGTTCGAATACGGGCCCGAGCTCCTCCGGATCAACGACCGCCACGAACGCGACTTCTGTTTCGGTCCGACCCACGAGGAGGTCATCACCGACATCGTGCGGCGAAGCATCACGTCCTACAGGCAGTTGCCCGTCAACCTCTACCAGATCCAGACCAAGTTCCGGGACGAGATTCGGCCTCGATTCGGTCTCATGCGCGGGCGCGAGTTCATCATGAAGGACGCCTACACCTTCCACGCCGACGCCGAAGACCTCGACCTCGCCTATCGGGCGATGGAAGCCGCCTACTGCCGGATCTTCGAACGCTGCAGCCTCGGTTACACCCAGGTCGAGGCCGACACCGGCAACATCGGCGGGTCGGAGTCCCACGAGTTCATGGTGCTCGCCGACACCGGCGAAGACGCCATTCTCTCGTGCCCCGCCTGCCACTACGGCGCCAACGTGGAAAAGGCCCTCGCCGGACCCGTCGCGACGGCCCCACCGTGGCCGCTTTCAGCGACGTCGCCCGAAACCGTTCACACTCCATCCATGCGCAGCATCGACGAGGTGGCCACCTTCCTCGGCATCGACCCGGCGCATCTGATCAAGACCCTGATTTTCGAGACCGATGAGGAATTTGTCGCGGTCCTGATCCGCGGCGATCTCGAGGTCAACGAGGTCAAACTGAAGAATGAGCTCGGCTGCACTCACCTCCAGCTTTCAACCGAGGAAAAGATCGAGGAGATCACCGGTGGCCCGCAGGGCTTCTCGGGCCCGGTCGGTCTGACCGGTGTCCGCATCCTCGCCGACCCGACCGTCATGGACCTCGAAGTGGCGGCGACGGGGGCCAACAGTCTCGATAACCACCTCGTGGGTGTCGTTCCCGGTCGCGATTTCGAACCCTCGGCCGTCGCCGACATCCGGCTCGCGGCGCCCGGCGACCCGTGCCCGAAGTGCGGCGAGGCGATGATCGAAAAACGGGGCATCGAGGTCGGCCACATCTTCAAGCTCGGCACAAAGTACTCAGAATCAATGAACTGCTGCTTCCAGGATGCCGACGGCGGCGAACATCCGATGATCATGGGCTGTTACGGGCTTGGCGTCAGCCGCACGCTGGCCGCCGCGGTGGAGCAGAACCACGACGACAAGGGCATTATCTGGCCGTTGCCACTGGCGCCCTATGAGGTCGTCCTGGTGGTGCTCAACTCCGACAAGGAACACGTCGTCGAGGCCGCCTCGGGGATCTATGACGAGCTTCGCAACGCCGGCATCGATGTGCTCTTTGACGACCGACCGGAGCGGCCCGGAGTCAAATTCAACGATATGGACCTGATCGGTTTTCCGGTCAGCGTGGTTCTCGGCAAACGCGGTCTCGACAACGGCGAAGCCGAGGTCAGCCTGCGCCGGGACGGAGAGAAGCGGATGACGCCGATCGCCGATCTCGTGCCGGCGGTGCAGTCGCTGCTCGAAGAGCTGCGGGGGGCTGAGTAGGGCGGTTGGAAACCGCTTCCGAACAACCTTCCGGTGTCGACATCCCGATTCTCACGGCTGCATTGCCCGAGAGTGCCCCCTCCGAAGATGATTGCGCCCGAGACATTCACTCATGTGAAGGACGGACGATCGCAACATCATCGGAGACGGCACGTCCGGTCAGCGCGGACACCAAACCGTTCTCGAGCGTTCGAGTGAACCCGCCTTTCAGTACGCGCTCCCCGAGAGGAGCCACCCGTTGCATTGTCTGCCCGATGCGACCCGGCTGCTTCCGCGTTCAAGAGTCAGACAATGCAACAAGTGGCACCTCCGCCGAGGCACCTCCGCCGCACGCGGGCCATATCAGCGCGTCGTTCCCGTGAGGTACCACCCTTCACATTGACTGCCTCGAAGATCTTGCTGGGCCGAAGCGCCCGAGCTCAGACAATGTGAAGGGTGATACCTCCGCCGACAGTTGTTACACCCACCCTGAGCACTCGGGGGCCCTATTGTCGGTAGGGCGTTGCGCTGGAATTCAAAATTCAAAATTGAGAATTCAAAATTCGGATCGACATCGCGAGCAGTTTGCTCGCGATGTCGACCATGGCGCCGTTGGCCTGCACCAGCACCTTGAGGTCGGATCCCATGCCGTCCGGATCGAGGAGCCTCTTGATTTCCTGGCGGGCCGTGAACGTAGCGGCGTCGATCTCGGCCTCCATGCCGAGACCGCGTTCATCGAGTTCGTCCGCCAACCCCGCCCGAATCAGGAACTCGGCAAGCGGCCACAGCCCGATCTCCACCCAACCCGCGGTGCGCGCCGGCCGATCTGAGATCGTCCCAGTTGACGTGGGTCGTCATATCGATCTCACCGGGCGATCGCAGCGGGTCGCGTCCAACCTGGTGCTGCCGAAAGGTGGCCAGCGAACCTGCACGGCGACCGCGCGGGTTGTAGAGACGGGGCGAATCGTAGCCGTAGTCGAGAACCAGCGTCAGCCCGTCGGCCCCGGCCGCCTGAAGTGCTCTCAAGTGGGTGGACTCTGCCTCCAGATTGGCCTCGGCAATCTGCCCTTCTTCGAGCGCAATCCGGTGGTTTGCAAAGTACGACACCGCTTCCGAGCGGGGTTCTCGCTCCAACAGGGAGAGGCCCCCGTCGTCAACACCGACCCATTGCTCCCTGAGCCCGTCGCCTCGGCCCACGACACGGGCGACGGGTTGCGCGTCATAGAACTCGGAGGCGTGGATCACGGTCGGAACCGCGTCGGGCACGAACTCCGCCAGGTCACCGACGATCCTGACCTGATCGTCCGGCCGCCCCGTCAAAGATCCTGGCGCGCATCGACGTCGAACGCTCCACGGCCACGAAGGCATCGACGATCGTGGTTTTTTGATTGCCCATGGCCTCGATAAGACCCGCGAGAAAACTGCCGTCGCCTGCCGCCACATCAACAATCTGCAGGGGCCGGGTCGCGCCGGCGAGACCGCGCAGCAGGCGCGCCACCACCCGCGGATACCACTCTGATGCGGTAGGAGCGGTCAGGTAGTCCGCGGTGCGTCCGTAGCGGGGCGAAGCCGACGAGTAGTAACCGTGCACCGGATGGTACAAAGCCAGTTCCATGTACCTGTCGAACGGCACCGCGCCCCCGAGCGCCTGGATTTCTTCAACAATCCACGACATTTCGCCATTGTAGGCATAACCGCGATATTTGATGCTGGATACTGAATGCTGGATGCTGGATCACTGCTGTCCAAAACAGACTCTCACATGAGAATGCCGTGCGAAAAACAGACGTTTTATGACCCGGATACGAGGTATTTCTGGAAGAGGTTGTCGAAATACGTCATGAGCCCCCGCCACATGAACCGGCGCCGATAAGCCCCGGAGGGGCGAGAAATATTAGCCCGGGGCGCGAGCCCCGGGAACAAAGCCCGAAATAATAGGCCGAGCCCCGGAGGGGCGACAGACTATCCTGCTTGGCTTCTGGCGCGGCAACGCGTCCTTCTCTGTCGCCCCTCCGGGGCTTGACTGTTTTTGGTTGCACGGTTTCCCGGGGCTCACGCCCCGGGCTCATTCCTGTCGCCGCTCCGCGGCTTTAATTCCGAGAAGATGTCTTGGACACGAGTGAAACTGGATGAAGAATGCTCGGTGTCGTGCGTGGGTGACCGGATCAAGCATCTAGCATCCAGTATCCAGCATCCAAGGTCCCTTCTCTCACTGCATAAACTCCGTATTCGGGTGTTCTTCCCGGGAATGCTTTTCCTTGCGCTCAAGGCGCCCGTGTGCTATAAAAACCGCTGCTGCTTTCGATTGGGAAGTGGGCCCGAGGCCCACTTTTTTTTCTGCAGCGAGGAGTGCTCGAATGAAGATCAACCAGGCAGCACACGACCAGCTCACCGCCCTCGTGGCGGATGAGGGGCTCGAGCTGCTTGCGGCGGAGGTCGTGGGCGCCGGCCCGAAGACCATCCTCCGGCTGGTGATCGACGGACCCGACGGCGCCAGCCTCGAGAAGTGCGCTGCGATTTCGCGTCAGGCATCGGCCATCCTCGATGTCGAAGACCCGATCGACCACCAGTACACTCTCGAGGTCTCATCGCCCGGGCTTGATCGGAAACTCTACAACCCCGGCGATTTCCAGCGATTCGCCGGTCGCCGGGTCAGTATTCGCATGAAACCCACATTTCGCGAGCACCGGTCGATCAACGGCGAGCTCGTGAGCCTGTCAGACGACGGCCTCGTGCGCCTCGTCATCGACAACGGCCAGGAACTGAACCTGCCGTACGATGAGATCTTCGAAGCTCGGCTCGAAGTGGATTGGAACTCGATCATGAAGGAAGGGAAAACCCGTTCATGAAGCTCGACATCAACATGCTCGTTCGCCAGATGGCCGCTGAGCGCGACATCGAGGCCGACACACTTGTGGATGCGGTCGCGGAGGCGATTTCGTCGGCCGCGCGCAAGCACTACAAGGAACGCAACGTCTACACCAAGATCGATGTCGAGACCGGCGAGGTCGAGTCCTGGACTGCACGTGATGTCGTCGAAGAGGTCGAGGACGAGGAGGCCGAAATCACCCTCGAAGAGGCACTCGCCATCGACCCGACGGCTGAAGTTGGAGGCATCGTCACGCTCGAGCCTCTCGACACGTCGGTCCTCGGTCGGATCGCCGCCCAGTCCGCTCGGCAGGTTTTGTTCCAACGGGTGCGCGAAGCAGAGCGTGCGGTGGTCTTCCGCAACTATTCCAACCGCGCCGGGGACATGATCAACGGCATCGTCAAGCGGATGGACCGTGGCGCTCTGATCATCGAGCTCGGCGACACCGAGGGCGTTATGCCGCGGAGTCATCAGGTCCGCCACGAGCGTTACAGCCAGGGCGACCGGGTTCGTGCCGTCGTGGTCGATATCACGATGGATGCCAACCGGCCCCAGGTCGTGCTTTCGAGAACCTCGCCCATCCTCCTCGAAAAGCTTCTCGAAATGGAGGTTCCGGAGATCTACGACGGCACGGTGATTATCAAACGCTGTGTCCGCGAGCCCGGTGAACGCGCCAAAGTGGCCGTGACTTCGAGGGATTCGGATGTCGATCCGGTCGGTGCGTGCGTGGGTCTCAAGGGATCGCGAGTGCAGGCGATCACCCGCGAGCTCAAAGGCGAGAAAATCGACATCATCCCGTTCAACAGCGACACCGTCACCTTTGCTCAGAACGCGCTGTCTCCCGCCAAGATCAACCGGGTCGCGGTTCGCGAAGAGCCTGTGACCGTGGTGGTGCGGGACGAAGACGGACGACCGATGCTCGACGAGAACGGCGAGCCTCTGACCGAGGAACGAAAAGAGACCGTCCTCGACGTCATCGTCGGCAGCGAACAGCTGTCGCTTGCGATCGGCAAACGAGGACAAAACGTGCGGTTGGCCTCGAAACTTCTCGACTGCCGTATCGAGATCAAGAGCCAGGAAGCCGTCAAGGACGAGCTCGCGACCGCTCTCGCTTCGATGCTGCGCGAGATGGAAGGCGTTTCGGAAGAAGACGAAATCCCCGAGCTCGAGGCCGCGATCGCCCCGGTGTCGTATGACGAGCTGGTTCCCCTCGAAGAAATGGAAATGTTGACCGAGCGTCTCCGCGAACGTCTCGAGGGACATGGAATTCACACGGTGCAAGACGTCCTCGCCCGCGACGCGAGCGAGCTCTCGAACATCCCGGGCATCGGGCCCGTAACCGCAAAAAAACTCCTCGGCATGGCAACTCAGACGCTCGAGGAGAGTCTTTCCGACGCAGCGGAATCCGTCGTCGGGGAGGAGTGATTCAGTATGCAGCAACTCCGAGTCGTCGATCTCGCACACACCATGGGAATCACAGCGACCGAGCTGATTTTCAAGTTGCGCTCAATCGGCGTGACAGTGGCCAGCGAGGAGGACACCCTCGATCTTTCGACGGTGCGAGCCATCATCACGGGTGAGACCCTGCAACGGCGTCCGCGCGAGGTCATTGTCCGCCGCGAAAAGAAGGAAGACGAGACGGCCCCGGTCTCCGCCAAGGACCGCATGGCGCGGCGCCGGCGCCGCCAGGTTGTCGACACCGAAAAAGAGATCCAGGAAGTCGTTACAGAAAAACTTCCCGAACCTGAGGTCGAGGAAGATGAGGTTTCAGTGGCCGCTGCGGTCGAGGTCGAGAGCGAAGCCGCTGTCGAAGAAGATGTCGCAGTCGAAGCCGCGCCCGAGGTCGAGGTACTTCCCGCAGAGGAAATCGAGATCGACGACGAGGACGACGACGATATCGATGTCAAACCAGAGGTCGAGATCACCGAAGAGGAGTTGACCGCCCAGAGGAGCGACGACGACGAGGAAACCTCTCCGAAGCGGGTTCGCCCGAGCCGCGCGAAGACGCCGCTCGAGCAGAGCCTCCGCGAGCTGTCTCCGGACGAAATCCGTCAGCGTCTGGCGGACCAGAAGAAGATCGACAAACAGCGCAAGGAAGCGGCTTCACAACCCAAGGTGGCCGGCCGCAAAGCGAAGTCCGCAGCAGACGCCAAAGAGATCCGCGACCTGCTCAACAAGTTCGAAGAGCAGAAGCTCAAAGGCCAGCAGGAGGGCGCCAGCACGACCCGGCCGGCACCTCGCCCGCCAGGAGGAGGAGGACGGCCGACCAAGAAGGGCCGCCGCCGCCGCCAGGACGACGAGCGCCGCACCGCGCCGCCCAGGCCGACCAGGACGATCCAATTCAAGGACGGCGAAAAACCCGAAGGTCCGATCATCCTCTCCGAGATGGTGACCGCCCGCGAGCTCGCGGAAAAGCTCAATGTCACATCCAAGGAGCTCCTCGGACTGCTCATTCAAAAAGGCATGATGGTTACGACCAATCAGTCGTTGCCGCACGAGCTCGCGGAGGAAATCTGCGCCGATCTCGAAATCGAGGCCATGGTGGCGACCGCCGAAGAGCTCATCGAGTACGAACGCGAGGAAAGCCTCGAGGAAGTTGGACCGCAGATTCCGCGCCCACCCGTCGTGACGGTCATGGGGCACGTGGACCACGGAAAGACCTCACTCCTCGACGCCATCCGGTCGAGCCGGGTCGCCGAGCAGGAGGCGGGTGGCATTACCCAGCACATCGGCGCCTCCAGGATCGAAGCGTCTGATGGACGGGTGGTCGTCTTTGTCGACACCCCCGGCCACGAGGCATTCACCCAGATGCGCGCCCGCGGCGCCCAGGTCACCGACATCGTCGTGCTCGTAGTGGCGGCCGACGACGGCGTCATGCCACAGACCAAAGAGGCCATCACCCATGCCCGCGCGGCAAACGTCCCCCTGATCGTGGCCATCAACAAGATCGACAAGGCGAACGCCAACCCGGATCGGGTCAAACAGCAACTCGCCGAACACGAGGTCCTGGTTGAATCGTGGGGTGGAGAGATTCCATCGGTGGACGTGTCCGCCAAAAAGAACCAGGGGCTCGGCGACCTCCTCGACGTCATTCTGCTGGTCGCTGAAATGAAGGACCTCAAAGCATCGGCCGAGGGTGCGGCGCGCGGCGTCGTCCTGGAGGCCCGCAAAGAAAAGGGCCGCGGTATCGTCGCCACCGTCCTCATCCAACAGGGTAAGCTCGAGGTTGGCGACTACTTCTTCTGCGGATCAACCTGGGGCCGAGTTCGCGCCATCGCTGACGACACCGGCAAGCGGATCGATGTTGCTGGACCGTCGGACCCGATCGAGCTCACCGGTTTCGAAGTCGTGCCCGCCGCCGGGGATGTCCTTCAGGGCACCGAGAGTGAGGACAAGGCCATCGAGGTTTCCAGTTATCGCAGCCAACGGGACCGCGACGAGAGCCTGACGGGCGGACGAAAGGTCTCTCTCGACAACCTCTTCGACTCGATCGCGGAGAGCGAGACCCAGGAACTCAACGTGGTTATCAAGGCGGATGTCCAGGGCTCGGTCGAAGTTCTTCGAGAGACCCTTATCAGTCTGAGCACCGAGAAAGTGAAGATCAACGTTCTGCATGGCTCGGTCGGGGCCATTACAACCAACGACGTGATGCTGGCATCGGCCTCCAACGCGATCATCGTCGGATTTTCCGTCCGGCCCGAGCGGACGGCCCGGATCTCGGAGAGTCGGAACAGGTGGATATCCGCCTCTACACAGTGATATACGACCTTGTGGATGACGTCAGGAAGGCGATGGTCGGGCTGCTCGAACCGGAGTACGAAGAGGAAGATCTCGGCAGGGCCGAGGTGCGGGAGGTCTTCAAGGTGCCGAAGATCGGTTCGATTGCCGGCAGCCACGTTCTCGAGGGTGTGATCACCCGCAACGCCAAGGTTCGTCTTCTCCGGGACAACGTGGTCATCTACCAGGGCGAGTTGGCATCGCTGAGAAGGTTCAAGGACGATGCTTCCGAAGTCCGCCAGGGATTCGAATGCGGTATCGGCCTCGAACGTTATCAAGACATCAAAGAAGGCGATATTATTGAGGCCTTCAAAATGGTCGAGATCGCCCCCGAGCTCTGATCCGGTAACGACTCAGAGCCCGCCGGCTTCCCGAATGGTAAGAGATTGAGTGGAGAAACCTACGTCGCCGTCGCCCAGGTGGAACTGCACGTTCCCGAAGCGCGGAGTCTGAAGGCCAAGCGCGGCCCAGTCCGCAGTCTGATTGAAAAAATTAAGAACCGTCACAAGGTTCTGGTGATCGAAAGCGATCATCAGGAACTCTACCAAAGGACGCGCCTCGCAATCTGCGCGCTGTCGACGAGCCACGTGGACGCCGAAGGGCGTCTGCAGCGGGTCGAGGCGACAGTGAACAGCCATTGGAGCGGCAATGTCCTGAGTTGGGAGATCGACGTCATCCAGATCTGACGTTGTGCGGAAGGAACGATAGATGCAGGACAAATCGTACGAACGCAACGCGCGTCTCGAGGGCGAGATCCGGTCGGCTCTCTCCGAATTGCTTCACCTGGAGGTCAACGACCCCCGACTGACGGAGGTCACGGTCTCTGGCGTCAAGCTCTCGGCCGACCGTGCCAAGGCACGCGTGTACTTCTCCGTCATCGGCGACGAAGAGCGCGAACGTCAGGCCGCGGACGGGTTTTCGGCTGCGGCGTCGTTCATGCGGCGGAGGCTGGGACAGACGATGCGTCTGAGGGTCGTGCCGACTCTGGATTTCCACCGCGACACTTCCTATGAGTATGGCGACCGCATGGAACGTCTGTTCGACCGGCTCGCCGACCAGGGGCTGCTGCCCGGCGACGAGAGCGGGCCCGCCTCCAGTGAGGAGGAACAGTGACCCTCAAGACGGCCCACCCGGCGGAGGCTGTCCGGCGTCTCAAGGAAGCCTACCGCGTCCTGATCACCTGTCACCGAAACCCTGACGGCGACGCTCTCGGTTCCGAACTCGCGTTGGCCGAGATGGCTGACCGGTTGGGTGTGAAGACGGTTATCGTCAATCGTGACCGAACGCCTGCGAATCTCACGAATCTGCCGGGGAGCGATCAGATCACGGTCGCTGACGAACTGCCCGGAGACTTCCCGTCGGCGTTCGACCTCGTGATCACCGTCGAATGCCCCGGGCTCGATCGCACCGGTTTCGAGGGGTTGACCAAAGTGCCGATTCTCAACATCGACCACCACCCTTCGAACCCCGCATACGGGGTCGTCAACTTCCTCGACGAAGCGTCGCCGGCGGTTGGGGAAATGGTGTGGCAGATGTACGGCGAGGCCGGACTGTTGCCTTCGACGGATGCGGCCACGAACCTGTTTGTCGCCCTTTCGACCGACACCGGCGATTTCCGTTACTCAAACGCAACCAGCCGCGCCTTTCGCGCTGCTGCCGAGATGGTGGATGCCGGCGCTCGCCCAGCACAGGTGGCCAACTGGGTCCACAACCACCGCAGCCTGGCTTCAGTCCGCCTGCTCGGCGAGGCGCTGCAGAGCCTGAAGATCCTGTGCGGCGGCAAGCTCGCAGTGATCAGCGCCGACCCCGGAGCCTTCGAGCGCGCCGGTGCCGGTCCCGAAGACACCGAAGAGATCGTCAACATCCCACGTTCGATCGCAGGGGTTGAGGCCGTCGCTTATTTCAAACAGTGGGAGGACGGCGTCGTCCGGGTCAGCCTGCGGTCCCGGGGCGATGTGGACGTCAAAGCGGTGGCCGAACACTTCGGCGGCGGCGGTCACGTCAACGCTGCGGGCTGCGCAGTCGAAGGTGAGTTGGCCCAGGTGGAAGCGGACGTCGCGGCGGCGGTGGCATCGGCCCTCGGGGTTGCCCTGTGAGCCGCCGCCGACCTTCCAAGTTCAACGGTCTTCTCCCGGTCTACAAGAAAGCCGGCCCGACGTCGCACGACGTCGTGGACATGGCGCGCAAGGCCCTCCACGAGCGCCGGATCGGACATACCGGAACCCTCGATCCCCTCGCGGAAGGTCTCCTTCTTTTGTGCGTCGGCCACGCGACCCGCCTCCAGCAGTTTCTCCTCAAGTGGGACAAACGCTACCTCGGCGAGGTCCTTCTCGGCCACGCGACAACCACCTACGACAGGGAAGGCGAAGCCACCGACCCCCGGGGCGTGCCGCCGGAGCTCAGCGATGATGTCGTCGAGCACCTGACGGCCCAGTTCAGCGGTGAGATCCAACAGGTGCCGCCACCCTACTCTGCAAAGAAAATCCAGGGGAAGAAGATGTACGAACTCGCTCGCAACGGCGAGGAAGTTCACCCCGAACCGAAGACCGTTCGAGTCGAGAAAATCAGTATCGCGGCCACGGGGCCCGATGTCCTCGCGGTCGACGCGACGACCTCGACCGGCTTTTACGTCCGTTCTTTGGCCCACGATATCGGCGTCGAGCTTGGCTGCGGTGGATATCTGAAGCAATTACACCGAGCATCAATCGGCCCCTACACGGCAGTTGACGCCCTCACCCAGGAAGCGCTCGAGGCCGCCGAAACACCCGAAGACGTCATCGGGAGCTCGGCGTGGATCCCGATCGAGCACGCCGCCCTGCCCTTTGCCGACGTCGAACTCAATTCAACTGCGTCGGAGCGCTTTGTTCACGGTCAGGAGATCGTGGTTTTCTGCCCGGGATCAACAGACACCGAAAGCGGCGCCAACGTGGTCGTACGGGGCTCCGACAAGAACCTGCTCGGTATCGGAACCGTTCGCGCGGTTCTGGCTCGCGGGCGCACCCTCAATATTGCCCCCGAAATGGTTGTCGGGTCGTCCGACCGCCCCCAAACACACCGGAAATAGCTTGATGAATACTCCAAAGTGTTGCGAGAATACGAGCTTCCTGCTACCGTACCGATGCCTCCTCGCCACCGGAGGACAGTGGAGGAATGGATGAGTCACTTTGACGCCCAGAAACTGACAATTATCGACGAGTTCCGCACCCACCCGAACGACACCGGTTCGCCCGAGGTGCAGATTGCGCTGCTGACCCGCCGGATTCAGTACTTGACGGAGCATTTCAAGAGCTTCAAAAAGGACTTTCACTCCCGCCGCGGCCTGCTGCGTCTGGTCGGTCGCCGTCGTCGTCTTCTCGAGTACCTGAAGACGAAGGACATTGTTCGCTATCGGGAACTGGTGGAACGACTGGGACTCCGAGGCTAACCGCTGATTACCCCAGGAAGATGCGTATCGGACCTTCTCACTGCTGCAGACGCGGCAGAATAGAGGGTCCGATGACGCGCGCCTGAAGATTGGAAACCACATGAGTGTCATCACGAAGTCCGTCGAAATCGACGGCAAGACCCTGCAATTCGAGACCGGCAAGATCGCCAAGCAGGCTGACGGCTCGACCGTCGTCCGCATGGGCGACACCATGGTTCTCGTCACCGCGTGCTCGGAGGAAAGCCAGCGCAAGGGGGTGGACTTCCTGCCTCTGACGGTGGATTACCGCGAGAACACCTATGCCGGCGGCCGGATCCCCGGCGGCTTCTTCAAACGCGAAGGACGCCCGACCGAACGCGAGATCCTCACCTGCCGGGTGATCGACCGCGGGCTCAGGCCGCTGTTCCCCGACGGCTATCACCGCGAGACTCAGGTCATCGCGTGGGTGATCTCCGCCGACCAGGATTTCTGCCCCGACATCTACGGCATTTCCGGGTCATCGCTGGCCCTCCTGATGGCGGCCAAGATCCCGTTCGAGAAGGCCATTGCCGGGGTTCGCGTCGGCCGCATCAACGGCGAACTGGTGGTCTTCCCCACCTACGAGCAGCTCAAGGAGAGCGAACTCGACCTCGTGGTCGCCGGAACCGACGATGCCCTGGCCATGGTCGAGTGCGGTGCCAGTGAACTTCCCGAGTCGGTCATTCTCGATGCCCTCGATCTCGCCCACCGCGAGATCAAGAAGATCATCGCCCTCCAGCTCGAGTTCGTGGCCGAGCTGAATGTCGTCAAGGTCCCGTTCGAATCGGCGCCAAGCCCCTGGCCGGCCGATTTTGCCGACGCCCTCCGAAGCCGTTGGACTGATGAACTTCGCGACGCCCTCCAGGTGCGCGGCAAGTTCGAACAGAAAGACGCCGCCAACGCCATCCGTGAAAAAGCGCTGGCCGAACTTTCCGAGGACGAAGCCGACGAAAAGACCTCATGGGTCAAAAATGTCTTCCACTCGATGGTCAAGGAGATCACCCGCGACACCATTCTCGAGAAGCGCCAACGCCTCGACGGCCGTGCCTTCGACGAGATCCGCCAGGTGACCTGCGAGGTCGGCGTCCTGCCGCGCTCGCACGGCTCCGCTCTGTTCACCCGCGGCGAGACCCAGGCCCTGGTGACCAGCACCCTGGGCACCGGTGACGACTCCCAGCTCGTCGAAGCGTTCGAGGGTGATTCCCGCAACGCCTTCATGCTGCACTACAACTTCCCGCCCTTCTCGGTTGGCGAGGCGCGGTTCCTGCGCGGCCCCGGGCGGCGGGAAATCGGCCACGGCGCGCTCGCGCGGCGGGCTCTCCTGCCGGTGCTCCCGAGCCCCGAAGACTTCCCCTACACCATCCGGATCGTCTCCGACATCCTGGAGAGCAACGGGTCGTCCTCCATGGCCTCGGTATGCGGCGGTTCGATGTCGATGATGGACGCAGGCGCTCCGATCAAGGGCGCGGTGGCCGGTATCGCCATGGGTCTGGTATCTGAAGGTGAAAAATACGCCGTTCTGACCGACATCGCCGGGCAAGAGGACCACTACGGCGACATGGACTTCAAGGTCGCAGGCACCTCCAACGGCATCACCGCGCTGCAGATGGACATCAAGGTCGAGGGCCTGAGCCGTCAAATTCTCGAAGAAGCCATGGAACAGGCCCGCAAGGGTCGGCTCCAGCTGCTCGACAGCATGGCCTCAGCGATCGACAAGGGCCGCGAAGACATCTCGCCCTTCGCGCCGCGGATCATCCAGATCAAGGTCGACGTCGACCAGATCCGCAACGTCATCGGCCCCGGCGGCAAGATGATCCGCCACATCGTCGACACCACCGGCGCCAAGATCAACGTCGAGGATGACGGGACCGTGCAGATCGCCACCTCCGATCAGGATGCCGCGCAGAAGGCCATCACCATGATCGAAGGCCTCACCCGGCAGCCCAAGATCGGCGAGGAGTTCGACGGCGTCGCCCGCCGCATCGAGCCCTACGGCGCATTCGTCGAGATCCTTCCCGGCCGCGACGGGCTGGTCCACATCTCGGAGCTCTCGCTCGAGCGCATCCCCGACATTCGCGACGTGCTGAATGAAGGCGACGAGCTCAAGGTCCGGATCATCGACATCGACGCCAACGACCGCATCAAGCTGTCGCGGCGCGTCATCCTCGAGGACGAGGCGAGAGAGCGCGGTGAAGAGATCCCGGAACGCGACACCAGGCCCCCGAGGCGGGACGACCGCGGCGGCCGTCCCGGCGGTGGTCGTGGGCGCCCGGGCGGTGGCCGTGATCGCGGCCCGCGACGGAACTAAACGCCGAATATTCATCGAACCCGAAAGCCGGCCGCAAGGCCGGCTTTTTGTCCGACGTCCAGAAGGTGGGCCTTGGCCCACCTTCAGAAGGCGATTTTCCGAGTGACATCCCGATCTCACGGCGGCATTGCCCGTGAGCCCCCTTGAGGTTTGCGACCGAAACAGCCACTCGTTTCGAGCTCGGCATCGCAAACCGTCAAAGACGGCACGTCCGGTGGGCACGCGGAGGTTCTCCGATCGTTCAGAGGCCCGCCGTTCAGCGATCTTCCCGTGAGGAGCCACTCTTTGCATTGTTTGCCCGCCGGGTATTTCCTCTGACGGTGGATTCGAGTTCAAACAATGCAAAAAATGGCACCTCCGCCGCACGCGGGCCGTATCAGCGCATCGAATTGCTTGCCCGTGCACCCGCGCCGCGAAGCGGCGACAGACAATAGCCTTGCGCCCCTCCGGGGCTCAGTCACCGCCACCCCACCGGCTCCCAGTCCCTTTCTCCCGTGCGGGCGTCAACGGCGCCGAATTGCCGCACCTTGACAAAAAAACCTTGATTTCGTGCCGCAGTTCGGAGAGAATGAATGAGTGTTCATTCATATTGAGAAGCTATTTCATGTTCCCCCGGGAGGTCAATTGTGGATTACAAAGTAGATTTTCGTGACATCAAGTTTCAGCTCTTTGAATGGCTCGAGCCTCGGAAAGCTCCTCGAGGCGGAGAAATTCGCCGACTGGGACGAAGAGAACATCGAAATGGTCCTCGACGAAGGGCTCAAGATCGCCCAGGAACAGATGGCCGCCTGCAACGAGGACGGCGACCGCATCGGCGCCCAGTACGCCGACGGCAAGGTCACCCTGCCAGAGTCCTTCAAACCGGTCTTCAAGACCGTCTGCGAAGGCGGCTGGATCGGTCTGCTCGCGAGCCCGGAATACGGCGGGCATGGGCCTGCCTGATACTGTCGGCACCGCGGTCAACGAGTTCTTCAACGGCGCCAACGTCTCGATGTCGCTGACCCTGATGCTGACCCGCGGCGCCGGCGCGATGATCGAGGGCTTCGGCACCGACGAAGACAAGGCGCTGTTTGTCGAAAAACTCTACTCGGGTGAGTGGACCGGGACGATGTGCCTGACCGAGGCACAGGCCGGCTCCGATGTCGGCGCTTCCACGACCAAAGCGGTCAAACAGGACGACGGGTCCTACGCGATCTCCGGCGAGAAAATCTTCATCACCGGCGGCGACCACGATCTCGCCGAGAACATCATCCACCTGGTTCTCGCGCGCACTCCGGGCGCGCCCAGTGGAACCAAGGGGCTTTCGCTCTTCATCGTCCCCAAGATCCGGGTCAATGCCGACGGTTCGCTGGGTGAAGCCCAACGATGTCTTCACCAACAACATCGAAGAAAAGATGGGCATCCACGGCTCGCCCACCTGCACCCTGGTTTTCGGCCAGAACGACGGCTGCCAGGGCTTCCTGCTCGGTGAAGAGGAGCAGGGCATGAAGCTCATGTTCCACCTCATGAACGCCGCCAGGATCGATGTCGGCCTGCAGGGTCTCGCCGCCGCCGGCGCCGCCCACCAGCAGGCCTTGTCCTATGCCCGGGAGCGACTCCAGAGCCGCAGTTGGAAAGAGCTGAGAAACCCGGAGGCGCCGCAGGTGCCGATCATCGAGCACCCCGACGTACGCCGCATGCTCTTGAGTTCGAAGGCCTATGTCGAGGCGATGCGCGCGCTGCTCTATCAAACCTCCTACTACCTCGACATGTCCCACCTCACCGAGGGCGAAGAGAGCGAGCGCTACAACAGCTACGTCGAGATGCTGACCCCGATCTGCAAGGCGTGGTGTTCGGAGTGGGGCCTCCAGGTGACCCACTGGTGCCTCCAGGTGCACGGCGGCTACGGCTACACCAGCGACTACCCGGCGGAGCAGTTCATGCGCGACGTCGAGATCGCCTGCATCTACGAAGGCACCAACGGCATCCAGGCTCTTGATTTTGTCGCCCGCAAGCTCCCCATGAACAACGGCCAGACAATCCGCGAGCTCTTGGGTATGGCCGAATCGACCTTCAAAAAGCTCAAGGGCGACCCGGAAATGATGGAGCCGGCGTGGATGCTGGCTGCAGCTCTCAAACAGATCGAGACCATCTCCAAGGAAATCACGAAACGGCCCGATGCCATCCAGCTGATCCTGCTCAACGCCCCGCCGCTGCTGGACATGGTCGGCACGGTCCTCGGGGCCCACTTCCTCATGGATCAGGCTATCCTCGCAAAGACAAAACTGGCCGCTATCCTCGAAGCCGAGGGGGTCGGCACCGACGACAAGAAGGCCTACAAAGAGTTCCTCAAGGGCAACGACGAGGCGGCCTTCTACCACAACAAGATCCAGACCGCGATCCACTTCGCCTACCGTGCGCTGCCCACCGTGGCGGCCAAGGGCGCCGCGATCCGCTCCGGCGAAAAGGCCCCGCTGTACGCGATCATGTAATCACGTTTTTTCCCTTCCTTTTCCTCCTGCCCCCGCCTGCCAGCGGGGGCTTTTTTGGCTTGAGGCTTGGGGCCTGAGGCTTGCTTCCGGCCTCAACAGAAAATCACGGTACCGATTTCGGTACCGTGAGTAGTTTCTGATGGATTGTGAGGTGGTCGTCAGGCGATGGTCACGTCCTTGCACAGGAAAACGTCCTGGATCGCATTGAGCAGGGTGACGCCGTCTTTCATCGGTTTCTGGAAGCTCTTGCGGCCGGAGATCAGCCCCATGCCGCCGGCGCGTTTGTTGACCACCGCCGTGACAACCGCCTGCGCGAGATCGTTGTCGCCCGAAGAGCCGCCCGAGTTGATGAGCCCGGCGCGGCCCATGTAGCAGTTCACAACCTGCCAGCGGGTGAGCTCGATCGGGTTGTCCGGAACCAGCTTGTCGTACACCAGCGGGCTGGTCTTGCCGAAGCCGATGGCGGTGTAGCCGCCGTTGTTGGTGGCCTGTTTCTGCTTGATGATGTCGGCCTCGATGGTGACTCCGAGGTGGTTGGCCTGACCGGTGAGGTCGGCCGACGCGTGGTAGTCGACGCCGTCCTTTTTGAACGCCGGGTTGCGCAGATAGCACCACAGGACGGTGGCCATTCCCAGCTCGTGAGCCTGTTGGAAGGCGTCCGAGATCTCCATGATCTGACGCCGGCAGTTGTCGGATCCGTAGTAGATGGTGGCGCCGATGGCCGACGCGCCCAGATTCCACGCCTGTTCGACCGACGCCCACAGGGTCTGATCGTAGTCGTTGGGATAGGTCAGCATCTCGTTGTGGTTGATCTTGACCAGAAACGGGATCTTGTGGGCGTAGCTGCGCGACATCGAGCCCAGAACGCCCAGGGTGGAGGCCACCGCGTTGCACCCGCCCTCGATCGCGAGCTTGACGATGTTTTCCGGGTCGAAGTAGATCGGGTTGGGAGCGAAGGACGCGGCACCCGAGTGTTCGATGCCCTGGTCCACCGGCAGGATCGAGACAAACCCGGTGCCGGCCAGCCGACCGGTGTTGAAAATCCGCTGCAGCGAGCCCATCACCCGCGGTGAACGGTCGGTCTGCGCCACGACCCGGTCGACAAAATCAGGCCCCGGCAGGTGGAGCTGGTCCTTCGAAATGCCCGTACACGTGTAGTCGAGCAGCGACGCCTGGTCTCCGAGATGTTTCTGGATGGTATCAATCATGATTTCCTCCTGTGTGCGGAGTCATTGTACGGCATCCTCGGATCCGCGGCAGCCCTCGCATCAGGAGCGCTGGCGCTGACGGGAACGGGGGAAAGGGAGAAAGGGAGAACACCCGTGCGGTGGAGGTGCCATTTTCAATATTGTCTGACTCATGAACATCCATGTCGGCAAGATGAGGCGGTCAGACAATGATGAAGGTGGTTCCTCTCGGGAAGAGCGTTCAAAAAGTCGGGCTCACTCGAACGCCCGGGGAGAGTAACGGCCGTCCCCTGCAAGAGATTTCTCCGCTCGCTACGCTCGGTCGAAATGACAATGTGGGGAATGCTACGCTCGGTCGAAATGACATTCAGAGATCCCAACCGTGACCAGGAGCGCGTCTCCCCCACTCGACTCATCCACGTCCGTATCTCATCCCGAAGAGCGCGGCCAGAATCGTGCCTTTGACCACCGTGGTCGAGGCGATCGCAACCCATACGGCCTCGACGCCCCAGCCCTGCGACACCAGCCACATGGCCAGCGGAACTCGGATGGCGGTCAGGCCGATTTCGATAACCGCGGGCACGGTCGTCCACTGGGCCCCGGCGAATGCGCCGAGCAGCACCACCTCGGCGGCCATGAAGAGCTGGGTGAGACCGACCAGCAGGACATAGGTCGTGCCGGCAGCGATGACGCCCGCATCACTCGAAAAGACCCCGATCGCCGCCTCGGGAAAGCTGACGAGCAGCACCGTCACCGCGCCGACCGGCAGGCAGGTCAGAGAACAATGTCCGCCAGGCGCACCGCGCGGCCCGCCGAGGGTCGCCGGCACCCAGATTCTGGCCCACCAGAGTGGTCGCCGCCGCCCCCATACCGGCACACACGAAGTAGTTGAGCACCTCGAGCTTGTGGCCGACACCGAGGGCCGCCACTGCCGGGGTGCCGAAGGTCGTGATGACCCGGGTCAGCAGGATATAGATCAACGAAAACAGCGCACCCTCGATGGCAAGGGGAAAACCGACCCTGAAAGACGCCCAGGTCTCGCGCAAGAGGCGGCACCAAAAAGCCCAGCGGCTGCGGTCTGATCCCGAGCCTGCCGAGAAGGACCCACCCGCGGATCGCAGCCACCAGCCACGAGATGACGGTGGCGATGGCGGCCCCCATGACCCCGAGCGCCGGCAGCGGCCCCACCCCGAAAATGAGCAGCGGGTCGGCCGCAAGATTGACTGACCGCAGCCACCGCCAGCAGCTTGAGCGGTGTGCGGGCGTCGCCGACCGCTCGGAAAGCCGCCGACAGCCACGCAAAGATGAAGTAGGCCGGCATCCCCGCGAAGATCACCCACATATAGCGAAGACCTTCGGCGGTCACGTCCGGAGAAGTTCCCATGAAGACGAAGACCGCGTGGCTCGAGAGCAATCCGATGCCGGACACGATCGCCGCGCTCCACACTCCGAGGGTCTGCCCGGCCACCGCGGCGCGTGCGGCACCGGGTTCATCCCCGGCACCGATTGTCCTCGCCAACACCGATCCGGATCCCGAAGCCATGCCCTCACCCAGGGTCTGGGCGAGCCACATCGTGAAACCCGCCGTCGAGGCCGCAGCCAGCGCCACCGGCCCGACCCGACCGAGCCAGAAGGTGTCGACAACCAGGAAGCCGGCCTGCAGCAGCGCAGCAAGAGCGGCCGGCGCTCCGAGGTGGAGGATCGCCCGGTCGATAGAGCCCGAGACCATCAGCGCGCGGTAGCGAAGGGTGTCACTCACGGTGGAGGACACCGCTCGCGCAGCTCTCTGTTTTGAGGTTTGAGTTTTGAGTTACCGCCCACCCGTCGGTAAAGACAAGGGAGGTGGAGGGAAACTCACAACTCATAACTCGACACTCAAAACTAATCCTTGTTCTGGATTTCGACCTCGTCGGTGAACTGGATCCCGAGCCGTTGGAGCTCCTCGAGCGCCGGTTCGTAGAACTCCTTCATCACCGGGACGATGACGCCCGGTTGCGTGAAGCGTCCTTCGAGAATGAAGCGCACCGCGACCGCCGCGGGCAGACCCACAGTGCGGTTCATCGAGGAGTCGCCGCCGGGAATGCCGAAGTCGATCATGGTCGAGGTGATTTTCTCCGTCCTGTCCGGAAAGTCGGCGACAAAGGTGTGCTGAAGGACCAGCATGTCGCGCTCGCCTTCGTTGTAGGACATCTTCTGGAGCATGCGCTCGGTGAGGATGTCCACCGGCGCCGTGGGTCCCGGCAGGGGGTCGTTCCCGAACAGCCCGAGCCACTCCATGCCGGCGATCTCGGGGCCATCCGCGTCGATGCCGAGGTGGGCCGCCACTCTTCGCCTTGAGATCGGCGGTGCCGTCAATGCCGGCAAGCAGCGCCGTCAGATCGGCGTAGGTCTTGCCCTCGAGGCCGTCGATGCCGTCGGTGGCCAGCCACCCGAGCCGAGCCGTCTGCTTCTGGATCGCGCACCACGACGGGAATCGCAATGTTCCGCGGAACATGACGTCGCGGGGGTCGATGCCGTAGACCTCGGTGTAGGGCATGGAGTCGCGGTTGGCGTAGCCCTGAAGTTCGGTCGGTTCGCCGTCGATCGCCACCGTCACCGGCCACACGTGGTCGAAGAGCTCCGAGACCGGGGACATCGAGAACCTGCCCCTCGCGGCGGTAGCGCGAGTTCGTTGAACCCCGCCAGAATCACCCCGCGGGGGCTCCACGAGAACTTGTAGCCGTAGGGATTGTCGTTGGCCTCCGGTGCCGGCAGACCGCCGCAATAGGACTGGAACGTCGTGATGGTCCCGCCCTCGGCATGGACCCGGTCGATCACCTGCATCGCCGTCATGTGGTCGATGCCGGGGTCGACGCCGAGTTCGTTGAGGAGGATCACGCCCTTCTCTTTGGCTTCCGCATCGAGGGCCTGCATATCCTCCTTGACATAGGAAGTGGTGACCATGTGCCTGCCGACATTGATGCATGCGCGGGCCACCTGCGGGTGGAACTGCCACGGCAGCAGACTCACCGCCACATCGTGGTCGGAAATGATGGGCTCGAGCCTGTCGGGATCGACCGTGATGTCATAGGCCATCGGCGTCCCGTTGGGGTGACCGTCGATGATCTCTTCGGCCTTGCTCACGGTGCGGCTGGCGACGGTGACGTGGAAACCCTGGTCGAGCAGATACCGCACGTGGGCGCGAACCACCAGTCCAGCTCCGAATACGACAACTTTTTTCATGGGAAGGTCCTTTCTCAGCGGCCGTTCGCGGCCGCGTATCGTCCGTTTTGTTTCCTCGGGTCAGCTCCCGAGGGTCGCCACCATCACGGCCTTGATGGTGTGGAGTCGGTTTTCAGCCTGATCGAAGACCCGCGACTGCGGCCCCTCGAACACGGCATCTTCGACCTCCTGGATGTCCGGGTTCTGTTTCGAGACCTCGGTATCGAGGTTGTGGAAGGCGGGCAAACAGTGGAGGAAGATCGTGCCGGGTTTGCCGGTCGTCAGCCATCATCTTCTCCGTGATCTTGTACGGGCCGAGGATCCGGATCCGCTCGGCGATCAGGTTCTTCCTCGCCCATCGACGCCCAGACATCGGCATAGATGGCGTCGGCACCGGCGACGCCTTCCTCGATGGAGGAGGTCACCATGAGCGAACCCCCGGTTGACGACGCGATTTCGTGAACCGCCGCCGCGAGATCCGGCTCAGGAAAGAGCTCTTTCGGCGACACGATCCGGCAGTGCATCCCGAGCTTGGCACACCCCACCATCAGCGAGTTGGCGACGTTGTTGCGGCCGTCGCCGACGTAGGCCAGGGTCTGGCCCTGGAGATCGCCGAACTCTTCCTGCATGGTGAGGACATCGGCAAGAAACTGGGTCGGGTGCCAGTCATCGGTGAGCCCGTTCCACACCGGCACACCGGCGTATTCGGCCAGGGTCTCCACCGTCTGGTGAGAAAACCCGCGGAACTCGATACCGTCGAACATCCGTCCGAGGACCCGCGCCGTGTCGGCGACGGTCTCCTTCTTGCCGAACTGGATATCGCCCTTGCCCAGATACTCCGGGTGGGCGCCTTCGTCGATGCAGGCGACGGTAAAGGCGCACCGCGTGCGGGTCGATGGCTTTTCGAACAAAAGCGCAATGTTGAGCCCGTCCAGCGAACGGTGTTTGATACCGGCCTTCTTGTCCAGCTTGAGTTGGGCGGCCGAACGCAGGAACTCACGGATTTCATCAGGGGTGAAATCGAGCAGTTTGAGAAACGACCGACCCTTGAGATCGACAGCCATCGCGGCCTCCATTTCAGCACTCACGCCGGTGCTTGTTAACCTGCACCGGCGCCGGGGCATGGTACCTTCGGACCGTCCATTTGCCAAGGGCGGATGGCGAAAGTGCCACCACCTGTGACGGCCACGGCCCGAGCGATCTCCACGGAGTCTCATCTCGCAAAATGTTCTCCCGGCACGATCAGCAGCGGCGTCGGGTCTCCAGCTGCTGCGAGGCGGGCCGGAAGATCCTGCCGCCGGCGGAGCCGGCCACCCGACCGCGGTTTCCGGCCGACGATCAGCAGTGAGTACGCGCCCGTCTCGAGTTCCTCACGGACCTCGTCGAAAGGCTCCCCCTTGCGAATCAGGGATTCATGCGCGACGCCGTTCTCCTCGAGCACCTCAGCCGCTGCTTGCACCGCTTCGCGGCCCTCCTCGCCCAGACAACGATCCACGTGCTCCAGGTACTCCTCACGTCCCTGGGCGTAGATCTCGTTGGAAAATTGCTTGAGAAAGGGATCCTCGACGTGGAGAACCACGACCCCACAGTCGAGCGCACGTGCCAGCCTGGCCGCATCGGCGATCGCAGCCCCTGTGTGGCTCTCTCCGTCCACCGTGAGGAGAATCGGCCGGCGAGTCCCCCCTTCCATCGAAGAGTGACGAGCCTGCATATCTCACCGGGCTTCGTTGCGAGGGCGGCGAGGTGGCGTGCCCGGTGGGGTTTGCGACTCGAGGGGCGCGGACGCGTACTCGTCAGTACGTGAAGCACCCCAAGGCGAGAAAACACCGCCGGGTGCGGTGCTTCGTCGGCCGCAGCCGAAGGCTGGTGAGATATGCAGGCTAGCCACCCGTGACCTTGAGCAGCTCGGCTCCGAGGAGCATTACCACAATGAGGCCGAGGACCATTTTCGCGATCGCGGCACCCGAACCGATCAGAAAGGCCACGCCCCCTGCCTTGCGCATGTCATCGATCGAGATCGACAGACCGATGCCCGCAAAACCGATGGCGAACAGCCACTTGTAGACGGAGTCCATCGCCCAGAACGGCGAGTGGGCGATCTTGGGGCCGCCAAAGATCTGGAGGTGCAGGCTGTTGAGAAGGATCAGGGCGAAGAAGCCGAGAATGAAAATCGGGAACTTGGCCCGCATCGTCGCCCAAAAGCCGAGATCTTTTCCCTTTTCCTTGAGACCGTAGAACCAGACCGCAAACATCACGATGAGCGGGATCAACATGATCCGGGCGGCGTTGATCAGAACGGCGGTGTCGCGGGCCTCCTCGCCAAACCACTCGGCTGCGGCAATCAACTGGGCCGTGTTCAAAATCGCCAGGGCCGACCAGGCACCGAACTCGGACTGGGAGAGCCCGATTGCGGTTCCGAGATAGGGCATCACGAAGAGCATTACCGTGCCGAACAGCAGGATGGTGCCGATTGCGTAGGCCATGTCGCGCGGTTTGGCGCCGACCACGGGCGCCGTCGCGATGATCGCCGAGACGCCGCACACACCGGTCCCGGCACCCATGATGCCGCCCAAACCGTCCGAAACACCGGCCCGCCGGCTGATCCACATGACCGTGATCGCAGTGCCGAAGATAAAGACCGATGCGAGCAGCAGCCCCACCCCACCCACGCGGAGCACATCGGACCACACATAGTGAACCCCGAGGATGATGATGCCGGGCTTGATCAGCGGGCGGGCAATGCCGATGCCGGGAAGGAAGACCTTCGGCACGCCGACAGTGTTGCGGATCAGAATGCCGAACACGAGCAGCATGGCGACATATCTGAATTGTGCCGTTTCATAGAGAAAGGTCGCCCAGCCCCACTCGTCTCCAATGGCCCCACCGACTTTTTCCAGTGCCGCCTGGTGCGTGTCCATCTTCTTCACGACAGCGGCTGCACCGTCCGTGTCCCCCGCCGCCTCGAGCTCTGCCAGCTCTCCCTGGAGAACGGGCAGACTCTTCGAAGCAAGATCGGCCTTCTGGTAGCGGCCGAGGAGATGATCGATGTTCATCGTCAGAACCGCGAACACGATGCACACGACCAGACCGGGAATGAACTTCGTCCACCCGGGCACGATCAGGGAGCGAAGAACGGACATGCTGGCCTCCGAGCTTCTGCGACGTTCAGGAACCTGTTGCGACATCTACAAGAAGTAGAGGCCGTTTTTGAAGAACGAGTGGACGGCATCAGGGGCTAGCAGCGCCAATACGAGCACGATCCCGGCGATGATCAGCGCCCAGATGTCCTCCCGCTTGGCGGACGACAATCCCGATTCACCACGCTCCGATTCGATGTCCGGCCCGGCGTCAGTGTTGGATTTCATCGCCACCCCCTCCCGCATCTCAAGTGCGACCCACTCGATGATAACGCAGCCGATCGAAGCGAAAAAGGAGACCACCACCGAGCTGGATCTCCTCTCCGCGCCTTTGCCCCTCCCTCTCCCCTGCTCATCCCCGGTCCTCCGTTGCGGTCGAGGAATGCAGTAGAATCGCGCTTCGAGTTTTGGAGGAGCAGATGCCGCTGCAATCGATCAAAAAGCGCGCCGCAGAGGCGGTCGCGACCGCCCTCGAGGCCGAGTTCGACCACCGGCCCGACGAGGTCGTGTTCGAAGTGCCCCCGCGGCGCGAACTCGGCGACCTCGCGTGGCCGGGCGCGCTGCCGCTGGCCAAGGTGCTGCGACACGCGCCGCGGCAGATTGCTGAGACGATCGCCGAAAAGGCAGTGTGGCCCGATGAAGTGGCGCGAGTCGAGATCGCCGGTCCCGGCTTCCTCAACCTCTTCCTCGCACCGCGACCTTGTCCTGACTGCGCTCTTCGAGAAACGAGGCGACGATGCCGAACCGGCGATCGGGTAAGACAATCGTCGAGCACACCGCCATCAACCCCAACAAGGCGGCCCACATCGGCCATCTTCGGAACTCCGTGCTCGGAGACATCCTCGGGCGCTGCCTCCGCCACCTCGGTTCCGAGGTCGAGATCCAGAATTACATCGACGACACCGGAGTGCAGGTCGCAGACGTGGTGGTCGGTATGCTCTACCTGCCCGAAACCGAGCTCGCGGAGTGCCTCGGCAGTCGAACTCTGCCGGCGTGACGAGCTCGATCGAAATGGTTGTCGAACGGTTGCCCGGGCGAGGCATCCCGCCGGCCTCGACGACCGACTTCGACGATCTGTGCTGGGAGATCTACCCCCGGGTCACCAACCGCTATGCCGACGATCCGGACTTCGCCGAACACCGGGCCGAGATCCTCCACTGCATCGAGGGGGGCCACGGCGATCTCGATCTCGAGCAGTCGCTGCACCTGCTGCGCGGCTCGCTCGTCGCCGGCGACAGACTACAACCCGCGGGCGGTGGCCGGCCTCGCGGCAGCCGTCGCCGACGGCAACGTGCGCTGCCACCTCGCGACCATGGCCCGGCTCGGCATCACCTACGACCTTCTGACCCACGAGTCGGACATCCTCCACCTCGGATTCTGGCAACGAGCATTCGAGATCCTGCGGGCGGCCGGCGCCATCCGGCTCGAGGACGAGGGCAAAAACACAGGCTGCTGGGTCATGTCGCTCGCCGCGAGCCCCGAATTCGCCGACATGGACGACCCCGACAAGATCCTGGTCCGCTCCAACGGCACCATCACCTACACCGCCAAAGACATTGCCTACCAGCTGTGGAAGCTCGGGCTTCTACTCGACGGCGACGGCGCGCGGCACGATTTCGGCTACCGCGACTTCGCAGACTGGAAGCAGCCGGTCCCGCCGAGCCGGTGCATCTACGGCACGGGGCCATGGCTTCTGGTTCGAACGACCTCTGACACCTCGGAGACCGGTCGCCGGGCCATCCGTTCGGCGGCGGCCGACGGGTCTACAACGTCATCGACGTCCGCCAGTCCTACCCGCAGAAAGTGGTCAAGGAGGCGGTTCGGGTGCTCGGCCACCCCGAGGCCGCCGACAACTCCATCCACTTCGCCTACGAGATGGTGGCTCTGACGCCCGCTGCGGTGCGCGATGATCGAGGAGCGCACCGAGCACCTCGTTCGGGCTCGACGACGAGGACATGGCAAGACCTACGTCGAGATGTCCGGCGGCGCGGGCATCGGCGTCAAGGCCGACGAGTTCCTCGATGTCCTCGTGGATGCCGCGGAAGACGCCATCGTCGGCCGGCTCGACGGCAGCGGAGCACCCGTCGATGTCGCCGACCGGGCGCGCGCCATCGCGGTTGGCGCCCTGCGCTATCTGATGGCCCGCCAGATCCAGCAACCGCGTCCTGGCCTTCGACTTTGACGAGGCCCTCGCTTTCGAGGGCGACACCGGTCCCTACCTCCAGTACTCGGCGGTGCGGGCGCAAGAAGATCTTCGCCAAGCTCGAGGAACGACGCGGCGAGGGTCGGTTCGAAGCTGACGAGATCGACCGAGCTGGCGGGCGTCGAGATCGACGACGATCTGTGGGATCTGGTCGCTGCAGATGGCTCGCCGTCGCGAGATCGTCTGCCAGGCGGTGGTCAACCTGGAGTTTTCGCTGCTCGCCCAGCACGCGCACGAGATGGCGCAGCTCTTTCACCGCAGCTCTACCACACGCCACCCGGTCGTCCCCGAAGAAGACGAGGACAAACGGCGGATGCGACGGGCGGTCTTCACCCTGTTCAGTGACGAAATGCAGGTCCTGTTGGAGGAGTTGCTGGGGATTCCGGTTCCGGAGGAAATGTGATCGTGACTACGGGAATTTCGGATTTCGGATTTCGGATTTCGGATTTTCCCCATCCCCCGATTGGCCGTTCCGCTCGAACAACAAACGAACCCTTTTGGAGTGTCGGAGACGTCATGAACGAAGAGGGAAAACGAGACCGCTACCAGCGCATCGTCGAGCAGCTCGAGGGGTTGCTTGACGAAGTGCGACGACCGGACAGCGCACTGCGCGACCGCCGCCGCACTGCTCCACCACAAGGTGCCGGGGGTGTCGTGGACCGGTTTTTACTTTCTCAAGGATGGCGATCTCGTGGTGGACGCCTACCAGGGCCCGGTGGCGTGCCAGGTGCTCGAGCGGCACGACGGGGTGTGTTGGGCGGCGATCGACACCGACGCGACCCAGGTCGTTGACGATGTGCACGCCATCGACGGCCACATCGCGTGTGACGCGCAGGACCCAGTCAGAGGTGGTCGTCCCCATCCACGACGCCTCCGGCACGCCGATCGGGGTCCTCGACATCGACTCGCACCGCAAGAGTCACTTCGACGAGGTGGATGGCGCGGGGTACGAACGGGTCGTGAAGTTGTTGGAAGAAACCTGGAATACCCGGCCCGCCCGAACGTAAGAGAGGTGTGAGTGTTGCCATGACCACCCGCCAGCCCGCACCAGCCGCCGTTGCGGCCGACCTGCCGGTTGAGCACCGAGACCGTCGTTCTCGCTCAACGCGGCGAGGTGGCGGCGCTCGACGAGCTCGCACGCAGCTGCCGGCAACAGGCCTACGTCTTCGCGCTCCAACTCATCGGCAACCCCGACGACGCGCTCGATGTCGCCCAGGACGCGATGGTGCGGTTCTTCCGCTCGCTCGAGCGATTCGACCCCACCCGCCCGGTCCGCCCGTGGCTGCTGCGGATCGTCCGCAACCTGGTCCGCGATCGTGCCCGCCGCAACCGCATTCGGAGAACCGAGTCCCTCGAACCGGCAAACGACGACGCCTTACGGTTCGAGCCGAGGGACGAGAGCCCCGACCCCGAAGCTCTTGCAGTGCGACAGCAACTTCAGAAGCTGGTCTGGGAGTGCCTCCAGGAGCTGCCCCCGCGATACCGCGAGACCCTGGTTCTCCGCGACTATCACGACCTCGCCTATGCGGAAATCGCATCCACCCTCAAAATACCGAGAGGTACGGTGATGTCCCGCCTGCACCGGGCGCGCCGGCTCCTCCACGATCTGGTGCACTCCAGGCACCGCAGCACCGGGGAGGTCAGAGATGACTGATCAGTGCCCCCGCGCATTCGACGAGACCTTGATTTCTGGACATCTCGACGGCGAATTGACCCAGGCCGCGGAACAACAGGTCAGCGTCCACCTCGAGGACTGCGCACAGTGTCGAGGTCTTCTGGTCGAACTGCAGACGATGCGGGAAGCAACCATGTCCACCGAGTTCTCACGACCGGCCGACGACCAGTGGGACGAACGGCCGCGCACCGCCGCGAGCTTCCTGGCTCGCGGCACCGGCTGGGTCCTCGCCGTGGTGTGGCTCGATCGCGGTCGGAGGCTACGGACTGTGGCAATTCTGGCAGTCGTCGGCCAACCTCTTCGAACGTCTTCTCGTATTCGGTGGTTTGAGCGCCGTCGCTCTACTATTCTGTTCGGTGGTGTTGGACCGCATCGCTTCGGCGAGGACCGACCCCTATCGGGAGGTTGAGCGATGATTGTCATCACCGACAAACAGATCGTCGGCAAAAGGATCGTGAGGACTCTCGGTCTGGTTCGCGGCAACACGATTCGCGCCCGCCACCTCGGCAAGGACGTTCTGGCCATACTTCGCAACGTCGTCGGAGGCGAGATCTCCGAGTACACCAAGATGATGGCCGAAGCCCGCGAACAGGCGATCGATCGGATGGTGGAAGAGGCGGAGGAACTCGGCGCCAACGCCGTCATCTGCACCCGGTTCGCGACCTCCATGCTCATGCAGGGCGCGTCGGAACTCCTCGCCTACGGCACCGCGGTGGTCGTCGAGGACGAATAGTCGGCGAGGAGATATCGACGCCACAGAGGAATTGCTCAAGAAAAGGGAGGGGATCGACCCCTCCCATACACATTAAAACGCAGAACTGGTGTGGTCCCCGCTCTCAAGCTTCGAAAAAGCGAGATGGTTCGGTTAAAAAGACCACATCACGCCGGCGTTGACCCCGAGCCCCCCCACGTCCATCGAGCCCGTGACGCTGTTGACGGGAGTCTGTTGATACGTGACGTCGCTGCTGCCATAGCGGTAGGTCAGCTCGGCAAAGAACCTCGTCCTGCTCTGACCGAGATTGAAACCGAGCATCGCGTAACCACCCCAGGCGTTGTCCGCATTTCCATCATTGACGTTGACGTAAAAGAACGTTGCGCCGGCGCCGATATAGGGCTTGAACGACCCCTGGGTGTTGAAGAGGTAGCGAATACCGAGATCGGTCGGGATGACCTGGAGTTCGTCCGTGTACCCGGCGATTGTGGCGACGCCATCTTGTTTCTGCAGCCAGGTCCAGGTGAGATCACCGACCCAGTTGTTGCCGCCGACGGAAACACGCATACCGGCACCCGGCGCGGACCCGTCTTCGTTGATTTCCGACCACGTTCCAAAGAGGCTGTATCCCCCACCGGCCCACGCCGGGACGGCCAGGATGCAGATTCCCAGTACGAGAAGAGCCTTGCGCATGTATACCTCCACCGCGATTTTCAGTTTTTCGGTTCGAAACAAAGATCGTTCGGTCGTAATAATTGTATTACAACAATTTGACCCACACCTCGGACGGGAGCCGAGAAGCGTGCGCGAGTCTCCGGTTTGTAATTCCTATTCGGTCTTGTTCCAAAGCACGGCGCGGTAGAAGTTGCTGCTGTGAATGGTCCTGAGATCCTGCATTTTCGACCAGATTTCGCTCCACTCCTCGCCGGAATGCATCTCACCGGCCATCGCCGACATCCGGTCGCCGGCCTTTTCATAGTCGGCAAGACTCTGAACCGCCCACCAGACGACCACATCGCCTTCGCCCACTTCACCGGTGGTCTTCATCATCACGCCGTAATCGAGAATGAGGCCCTCGGCCTTGAGCGAATCGAGCATCGCCACATAGCCCTTGCCCAAATACTCGAGGAAGGTGGCGTCGCCGTAGTCGGCGAGATTATAAGTATCAACGTTCATCCAGGGGCCGTCGGTGTCGGGCTCGAGGTCCGCGGCCGATGCAAACGGCGCCAGTGCAAGTGCGATCACGATCATCGAAATTCTGAAAATGGGTTTCACAGAGACCTCCTCGGGTTCTTTTTTCTGGTTGCGACCACTATGCAGACGGGAAAGAAACATGTCAAGGATTGCTGAAGGAACCTGGCATTGACCCGGGGCGGGGCGGAGCAGAGGACTGATATTGGATGTTAGATGTTGGATGTTGGATATCGGATCACTCTTGTCCAAGACAGCTTCTCGGAAAGGATAGCCGCGGAGCGGCGACAGGAATGAGCCCGGGGCGCGAGCCCCGGGAAACCGTGCAACCAAAAACAGTCAAGCCCCGGAGGGGCGACAGAAAAGGACGCGTTGCCGCGCTAAAAGCCAAGCGGGATATGTCTTTCGCCCCTCCGGGGCTTTTTCGGTGCCGGTCCATGTGGCATTGGCTCATGACGTCTTTCGACAACCTCGGTCCGAAATACCTCGTTTCCGGGTCGTAAAACGTCTGTTTTCCGTACGGCATTCTCTCGTGAGAGTCTGTTTTGGACAGCAGTGATATCGGATGTTGAATTATCCAGATCGTGCTCCTCAGAACACGGATTCAAAAGCAGACGAACTCGAATCCAATATCAAACATCAAACATCAATTGTGCGCTATTGAACAGTACGAGGCCCCCCATCTATGACGCGTTCTGAAACGCCCTCAGGGCAATGTCCCCATATACCCGGATCGGGTGACGGCATTGTATCCGTCGACGGTGACCTCGATGGTTCGCCACTTGTTCTGACCGACACCCGAGGTGACGAAGGTGAGGATGTAACGGGACGAGAGCTCGTGCAGCATGTCATCCACCACCCCCGGCATCTCCTCCGCCGCCGGGATCCGCCGGTAGTGGCCGCCGGACGAATCGGCGATCAGAGTCAGAATTTCCTCGTAGGACGTGCCGTCCCCATTCTGGTTCGTAGTCGGCGGTTCGACGCCGAGGACGTAGATGGGGGTATCGAGACGCTGCGCCACTGCCGTGGCCTCGTCGGGGCCGATCTGCGAGGAGTTGTCGACCCCGTCGGTGAGGAGAATGGCCGCCCGCCGATGGTGACGAGCCTTTTCGAAGGTCTCGGGGATCCGCAGCACCATGTCGTACAGTGCGGTCGTGCTCCAGGGTTCCACGGTCTCGAGAACCCGCGGCAACAGGTACCACCCCATCCCAAATGGGAACCTCTCCATCACCTGGTCGTTGCCGAAGGTCCACAGGGCCAGCTGGTCCTCCTGCCGTCGGTGCATCAGGAACGAGGTGATGAGCTGCTGGCTGCCGTTCATCTTGCGGCCGGCCATGGAACCGGAGGTGTCGAGAATGAAGCACAGGCTGATGGGGAGATTGCTTTCGAGTTCGAGGTCGCGGATCGGAACGTTGATGCCGTCGATTCTGATGTGGAAGTCCTTTCGCGAGACGTTGGTCACGACCCTGCCCGAATTGTTGCGCACGGTCACCGGCACCACCACGGCGTCGACATCGACCTGCCCCTGGTACTGGGCGACAGCAGCGCTCGCAGTCAGAGCAACGACCGCGGCCGCAGCAATCATCGATCGCAGGGGCCTCACTCGGTGTCGCCGCTCGTTTTGAGGAGGACGTCGCGGACGTCGCGCCCGCACGCACCGCGAAACCGATCGCCAAAGCTCTCGACCGCTCCGCTGCTTTCGTCGAGATCGATCCGAACGACCCGGTGCATGGGAATGAAAAAGGTGCTGGGCCCGATCTCTCCCCGGCCACCCGAGCGTTCCTGACGCAACCAGTCCTCGACCGTCTCGATCTCGAGACCGCGGACAACCACGCCCGAGCTCTCCAACTGCACGACGCAGCCCCACATCTTCTCGCGGGGGTTGCCGCAGTTCACGATCACCAGCGATCCGGCGCCGATTCCTTCCATGCCCGTGCCCTTCAGTCCGCGTTCCGGTTGTCGGCCTGCGACAGCTCGAGGAGCACACCGCCCGTCGACCGCGGGTGGACGAAGGCCACGAGGCAACCGTGCGCTCCCGTTTGCGGTTCCTCCGAAAGCACCTCGAACCCCTGATCTCTGAGATCCGCCATCCTTTGACGGATGTCCGACACCGCGAGACAGATATGGTGCAGACCGGGGCCGCGCTTTTTGAGGTGGCGGGCGATCGGCGATGCATCGGAGGTGGGTTCGAGAAGCTCCAGGCGGCTCTCTCCCACCGGGAGGAACGCCACCCGAACACCCTGCTCGGGGACCTCCTCCTCACCCGCAACAACGAGGCCCATCGCCTCGTACGCCCGGCGGACCTGTGCAATCGATTCGACGGCAATTCCGATATGGTCGAGCAGCGGCTTCTCATCCATCAGCCGGTCTCCTTGGGCTTCAACGGCTCGCTCGGGCCGCACCGGTGCCAACCCCGTTTGAATTCCACTTTGCCATTCCCTTCGTCGTCATGGTGCCGCCGCAACAGCTCCGGCCGGCCAGCGCACGAGTTGGACGCCTGAGTAATAGTGCTTCAGGATCTGTTCATACTCCATTCCCGACCGGGCCAGGCCATAGGCTCCGTTCTGACACAAACCGACCCCGTGTCCCCACCCGCGACCCAGAAAATGAACCCGCCGCTCGCCGTCCGGTGTGGTCCGCAGGTTCATGCTGAACAGGGTTTCGGGCAGCTCCAGGGCCCGCCGTACGTCAAAACCCCGCCACTGCTTGACCGAGCCCGACCGCCCAACGGCCTCCAGCCCGATGACCCTTCCGGATGGGGAACGCGCGGTGACCGTCAGGCGTTCCAGATCCGCCATACCCAACGAGCGCTGGAGTTCGGACCACGAGCGTTCGCGAACCCACTCGCGCCAGGCCGAGCGGCGGTCCGCTTCACCATCGCCACCGCTCTCTCTGACGGTCAGAGCCACCACCCGGTCGCCGTAACGCAGTCGTTCGAGAAGGGTGCCCGGCAACACCTCGGTTGCCGCGAGGCTCCGATGGCCTCCGCTCCAGCGTTCCCACAGCGGCAACGGGGATGGCAGGTCTTCACCGTGGTCCGCGCGGCGCGGGAAGATCCCGGCGCCACCCGGTCGCGGGACCGCCTCGCCGCTGTCCCGCTCGATATATCCGCCGAGTTCGAGGGCGGCCAGTGCGGCAGCAGCCGGCCACTCGCCCTCGAGCCCCTCCATCGGAGGGTCGAGAGGGATCAGATAGAGATCAGCGAGAAACAGCAATCGTTCGAGCCCGTTGTCCGCAGGCGCGATCCCCTGTGGCGGATCGACACCGACCGCTGACAGGAGAGCCTCGGCAAAGTCTGCAGCGTCATTGATCTCGGGCACCGGCGATCGCTGGCCGGTGAAACCCTGCAGTCGCCCCACTATCTCCGATGGCGCCGCACCCCGTACCAACCCGAGCACGTCACGAGCTACACCGGCGGAGAACTCGATTCCGGCGACCCACGGGCCGTCGGGGAGACTGCCGACCAGCACGATCGGACGTTCCCAGGCGCACGGTACGCCGGCCAGGTAGGGCTGCGCGCGACCCGTGAAGAGCAGCGAGGCGTCCTCGGTGTGGCCGCCGCAGGTCGAGGTGTACATCGCGTCGATGGGGACGCCGCCGAACACCGCAACCAGACCCGCGGTCTCCTCGATCGCCCGGTTCGACAAACGGTGTTCAACGCCGACACCGTAATACACCTGACACGCCGGCGTGTCGCAGATGTCCCAACCCTCGTCGGCGTGATCGCCGAGGTGGGCCACGGTGTAGGTGCGGGCGGCCACTGTCTGCGCCTTGAGGGCGTCGAGCTCGGGGAATTGTGAGGGCCCCATCTCGGCCGGGACCACACCCTGGAGGTAGCGTTCGAGGTTGAGTTGGTTGATCACCAGCACCTCGTCGCCGATCGCACGAGCGATGAGAATGCCACGGTAGCGCCTGCCGCCGACCGCCACCGGCCACTCACCTGCTGGCTCGAGGACGGCCTCGCCGGTACTGGTGACGGTCTGCCGATCCGCTCCCGAGATCGTGAGGACACCCGCCGCAGCCACAGGGAAGGCGCCTTGAAAACCGAGAGCCGCCAGTTCGGAAGCGGCATCGGGCGGCTCACCCGAGATCCATCGGACCCGGAGACGCGTGAGTCCGGCAGCCGTGATCTCGCGACCGACCTGGACCGCTGGTCCCAACCCCTGTTGAATCGTGAGGGTCGCAGCGGAAACCGCCGCCGGATCGGAGTACGCGGCCACCTGCCACCACTTCGGACCAGTGGCGCCGACCCGCAACTCGAGGGGACCCCACAGCCAACTGATACCTTTGTCGGCCGTCACCCGAAAGGCGCGGCCGGGTTGCGGCACGACGACCGGATCGCTCGATCTGGTGAGAAGCACCCGAACCAGCGGCGGATCGAGATCATCAGCCGGCATGGTTGCCGGTGGCGGCACCGTCGGGACCACCGTCGGCATCGGTGGTCGGGTCGGGGCCGGGACCGGAGTTGCTGTTGGCGCAGGCGTCGGTCGCGAGGGTGAAGGGCTCACCGGCGCTTTCGAAACCGGTGCGCTCGCGCACCCCGCCATGATCGCTCCGAGGAGGACCGCCGCCGCCCGCCTCACAACCGCAGGCCCCCCTCGCGGGAGGCGAGGTGCTCGGCCCGGTAGTCCTGTCCGCGGAGTTCGACGGGGCGGCACATTTCGTACAGTCGCGAACGGATCCGCTGCGACACACGATCCGATAGCGATTCCTCGTGGTTCTTCGGAAAGTCCGAGAAGTTGGTGGTGAAGATGGTCGTCCGTCCCTCGAGATACCGGGTGTTGACCAGGTAGTAGAGGAGATCCATGACCCACGCGGTGGTCTTGCCGGCACCGAGCTCGTCGAGGACCAGCAGTTCGGCCTCGACCAACGGCTCCAAAATCGCCCGGCTCGAGCCCGAACCGTCGAAGGTCATCTGGATCTCGAGCACGAGGGAGGTGAAGTCGGCAAAGCGTCCGTGCACCGCCGGCCGGGTCTCCTGCATGATCTGTTGCAGCGCCGCGACCGCAAGATGGGTCTTGCCGGTGCCCACAGAGCCCATCAAGCAGCAGACCCTTGTCGCCGGCCGGGTAGAGATCGACGAACTCCTGGACCTGTCGTTTCGCTTTTGCCAGGGTCGGGTCCTTGGTGTTCCACAGTTCGAAGTTATCGAGGGTGCAGTGGCGATAGCGGGCAGGGATTCCCGCATGCTGCCAACAGTCGTTCGCGTACCCGAGCCTCCGCGCAGCTGCAGCGACGAACCAGCTCGACGCCGTCTCGTCTCGGTGAGCACCCAGCCGGTGCCGCCGCATTCGGCACAGGAATCAGAGGTCGTTTCCTTCTCGGTCATCGGCTCAGTATAGAGAGGAATTCGGAATTCGGAATTCGGAATTCGGAATTGCGGTCGCCCACGACCGCCTCACCGAACAGTGGGCAGTCCGGGTGCTCAGGGAAGCCGCGCGGAAACGAGCCGCGTGCGGCGGAGGTGCCATTTTCAATATTGTCGGACACACGAATGATCACGTCGGGGAAGTCATTCGGGCAGACAATGTTGAAGGTGGCTCCTCTCGGGAAGCGCGCTATCAAAGACGAAGATCAGAGAACCCTCGGATACGCCTCAAAACGACGAACCAGGAGTTTTCGAGAAACTCGATCTCTTCCGGAGTCGACTCGCGCCCGAGAATCGCGTTGCGGTGCGGGAACCGACCGAAACGCGCGATGACGGCGTGGTGGCGAACAGCATATTCAAGAAAGAAGTCGAACGTCTCGCGATCGCCGTCGGGAACCGTCTCGGCGAGCTCTCGGAACAGGGCGACGCTCTGTTCCTGGTCGGCGAGTTCTTCCGAGTGCTCGAAGGGCATGTAGAAAAACACCCTTCGATCGGCCGCAACAAGCGATCGGCCGCCGAAGCGAGCCCCTGCGACGCCACCTTGCGCGCGTCGGCGTCGTAACGCGAAGGCCTCGGGCTCGGCCGCGGTGGATGGCGCGCGGGATCTGGTCGAGCAGGAGCATCAGGGCGAGACGACCGCGCGGCGAGCCCGTCCAGTGATCCAGGATCCCAACGCCCGCCGAGATCGACGCTGTCGCCGAATCTCTCCCGAAGCATCTCGTCCGTCTCGGGGCTGTGGCCCCACCACAACTCCTTCTTCTCGGCCGCCACTGCAGAGTCGTCGGGGTCGTCACCAAACCACAGAGCCAGAAGTTCGTCACGTACCTGTTGCATGGGGATATCCTCTCACAGACCGTTTGCTCGCGCCGTCCCCTGAGTTTGGGGCCGCACCACCGCGTGGTCGGGCCTGGTGACGAATCCCCTGACTGAAATCCCTCGATTCGGTTGGTCCCCCCTCACTCGGGATGACATTCTGGTTTGGCCTCCGAAGCCGGCCGACCATCATGAGATTCGACCGAGAGAACGACACAATACTTCCCCCACTGTCATTTCGACCGAGAGAACGTATCGCCCTCCCCTTTGTCATTTCGACCGAGCGAACGTAAGCCCTACCACCCCCGCTGTCATTTCGACCGAGAGAACATATCGCCCTCCCCTTTGTCATTTCGACCGAGCGAAGAATGAGCGAGTGGAGAAATCTCTTGCAGGCAACCGCCCCCCACGACGGTGAACCGGTTTCGAGCGTTCGAGCGGACCCGCCTTTCGGAGCGCGCTTCCCGTGAGGAGCCACCCTCAACATTGTGTGCTCGAAACTACCTACCGACGGAAAATCCGTGTGTCCCACAATATTGAAAATGGCACCTCCGACGCACGCGACCCGTTCATCAGCACTCGAACCCTCCCTGTCGGAAGAGGCTTGCGATGGCAATTCCGAAATCCGAAATCCGAAATCCGAATTAGTATTGCCTTCGTGCGTATCCTCCACCTCCTCTCGCAACGACCGTCTCTGACCGGCAGCGGCATCACCCTCGACGCGATGGTCCGCAGGGCCGCCGAGGCCGGTCACGAGCAGCGGGTCGTCGTCGGCGTTCCGGCGGACGACCCCCGGCCCGAGGTCGGAGGGCTCGACGCGGATCACATCCACCCGCTGCTGTTCGGCACCGCGCCACTCGACTTTGCGGTCCCCGGGATGAGCGATGTCATGCCCTATCCGAGCACGCGGTTTTCGGACCTCGCCGAGACCCAGTTGCGCGCCTATCGCAGGGCCTGGACTCGATCTCCTGGGGCCCCTGATCGATCTCTTCCTCAACCCGCACCTCATCCAGACCCACCACGTGTGGCTGATGTCGGCGCTGGTCAAAGACGTGGCGCCCGACGTCCCGGTGGTCACCCAGTGCCACGCCACCGGTCTTCGCCAGATGGAACTGTGCCCCGACCTGGCAGACGGCGTGCGCCGGGGGTGTTCCCGAAACGATGCCTTTCTCGTCCTCCACGGCGACCACCCGACCGCTGCTGACGACCGGCTCGGCATCGCGTCTGATCGCATCCACACGGTCGGCGCCGGCTACCGGGAGGACTTCTTCCACGCCCGACGGGCCGCGGTCCCGAACGCGAGCCGGCCCTCCTCTATATCGGCAAATACAGCGCCGCCAAGGGCGTGCCGTGGCTGCTCGACGCCTTCGAGCGCCTCGCCCGCAAACGACCCGGTCTCCGGCCTCCACGTCGCCGGCGGCGGCGCGGGCCCCGAGGCCGACGCCATCCGCGACCGCATGGACCGGATGGCTCCCGCGGTGGTCCAACACGGGCAACTCGCTCAGCCCGAACTCGCCGACCTCGCCCGACGCGCGACGGTGTGCGTCCTGCCGTCTTTCTACGAGGGCCTGCCGCTGGTCCTGGTGGAGGCCCTCGCCTGCGGCTGCCGGCTGGTGGCCACCGATCTCGCCGGCGTCAGAAACGAACTCGCGCCGACGGCTCGGCGACGCACTGACCATGGTCGAGATGCCGCGTCTCGAAACCGTCGACCGCCCCCGTCCGCAGGACCTTCCCGGCTTTGTCGATCGCCTCGAGACCGCCCTCGACGCGGCCCTCGAGGCGCCGCCCGTCGGCGATCCCGCGCGCACCGATGCCGGAGGCTCTGGCCGGACTTCACCTGGGATGCCGTGTACGGCCGGGTCGAGACGGTGTGGCGCAGGCTTGGTCTGAGTCAGACCAGTTCGAGGACCTTTTCGGTGGGGCGCCCGAGAACTGCGCGCATCGCCCGACAACGCCGACCGGCCGCTCGATCAGCCGGGGGTGCTCCACCATCGCCGCAATCAGCTGCTTGCGGCTGAGCCACTCATCCGCCAGACCGAGCTCGGTGAACTCCTTTTCCTTGCGGCGCATGAGGTCGCGAGGCTCCATCCCGAGCGCCTCGAGCACTCCGTTCAATTCCGCCGCCGTCGGCGGGTCCTTCAGGTACTCGACGATCTCGGGCTCGACGCCGCGCTCGCGGAGCAGGCTGACCGCCTGCCGTGACTTGCTTCAGCGAGGGTTGTGCCAGACGGTGATGGACATCAAGTCCCTCCTTGTCGGCGCCATCATATACCCGGGACACCTTGCGAGTATCCGCGCGCGGCTCCCACCTTCCTTCATATACGTGTCATTTCGACCGAGCGCGCACCGCACTCCCCTCTGTCATTTCGACCGAGCGCACCGCCTTCCCCTCTGTCATTTCGATCGAGCGCACCGCCTTCCCCTCTGTCATTTCGACCGAGCGTAGCGAGTGGAGAAATCTTTTGCAGGGAAGAGCCCTCAATTTCTCCGGCGTTCGAGTGAACCCGGCTTTCACGTCGCGGTTCCCGAGAGGAGCCACCCCTTTTTCCTTCCGACCGAGAGATCGGCCTGTCACGGCGTAGCTGGAAGCGACCTGTGCGGGCGTAGCCCATGGCGAAGCCCCAAGTCGGACACCTCCGCCGCACGCGTCTCGTTTCCAAAGGACTTTCCCGTGAGGATGCCAGGCACCTCCGCCGCACGCGTCTCGGCTCAGTGCGCTCCTCCGACATCAGCACTCGAACCTACTTGGAGGGTGGGGAGTTGTGATGGAAATTCCGAATTCCGAATTCCGAATTTTTCAGTTCCACTCCGCCACGAAATCGGCGGGATCGACAGCTTCGCCGTTCCGGCGGACCTCGAAGTGGAGGTGCGGACCGGTGGACTTGCCGGTGGACCCGACGGCGGCGATGACGACACCCTTTCCGACCTTCTGCCCTTCGGCGACCGCGATCGATCCAAGATGGGCGTAGAAGGTCTCCAACACCTCTTCCGTGATCGATGAGGATCACCGTGCCGGAAGCCGGCGAGGCTTCGTAGGACGCGGTGGCCACCACCACCACACCCTCCGCGGGCGACATGACAGGCGTCCCCGCCGGGGCGGCGAGATCGATGCCCCGATGCGACACCTCTTTGTGGGTGAACGGGTCGAGGTGGCCGGGCCCCCACCCCCAGGTGATCCGACCGTCCGGGAGAGGGCTGGCAGAGCTCAGGATTCTCGCCAGCGGGCGGAACAGGATCGGTCTCCCCGACGGCAACGGTGGCAGGCGCCGGCAACGCGTCGGCGTCGGAACCGCCAAGCGGCAGCAGGAAAAGGCCCACGACAGCGGCTAGAATCAAAGCGGCGCCGATCCGGGGTCGGGGGCCGCCCTCACGTTCGAAGATATTCAGAATTCTCACGCCGATCCTCCTTTTGCGGGCGGTCATGGTGGACGCTCCGACCGCCCGCAGCTCGAGCCGCAGGACGTCGAGGAGCCCGCCCACGTATTCTCTGGCGGCAAGCCGGTCGGAAGCCACCACGGTCGCATCACAGAGCTGTTCGCGGGCATCGTTGATCAGTGCACCGGTGATCCACACCACCGGGTTGAAGAAGTAGATGGTCTGGAGGATATGTTGGAGACCGAGCCACAGAGCGTCAAACCTCGCCACATGGGCCATTTCGTGGGCGATCGCCGCCTCCATACACTTCGCGTCTGTGATGACGGCCTGAGGCAGGTAGATCACTGGGTCGCACAACACCGATCGTGAACGGCGTCAGCCCGCGGGCGGACGTCACGACCCGAACTCTACGCCGGACACCGCAGGTGGGCTCTCCAGCTTTCGCACACAGCCAGGATTTCTGCTCCGTCCGCAGGGCGCGCATTCGCCAGGGCCCGCAGGACAATGCGACGGCGCAGCAGTTGGAGAGCAGCGACCACCACGAAACCGGCAAGCCAGAGATACGCAGCGGCCCGCCACGGTTCGACCAACGCCCCAACTCGGTGACGGCTTCCCTCTGAAGGGCCTGCGGGAGCGGCTGACTCCTCTCGCCCCATCAGGCCCACTGGGGACGTCGTTTCGATGTCGCGTCGAACCACCCGCTCAACCAAGGCACCTGCCGCGAAAGGAAGACCAAAAGCCGGCGGCAGCACCAACCGGACCATGACCAGACTCCACAGCGCGACCCGGATCGCCGGGCCGCGGAGCGGCACCGGCCGCGCCACGATCAGAACCACCGCGAAAACGACACCCGCGAGAAGGCTGTTGGCGGCAAGGATGGAGACCCACTCACTCAATAGGCCGGCGAATTCGAGAACCATCTAGGCCTCCCCTTTGTCGAGCTCGTCGAGCAGGCGGCTGAGTTCGTCGATCTCGTCTTTGTCGAGCCTGCCGCTGTCGGCAAACAACGAAACCACCGGCGCGTACGAGGTCTCGACCACCTGACGTGCGAAATCCCGCACCACCCGGGCGAGACCCGAAGCGCGAGACACTGAGGCGGTGTAGAGATGGAGGCCGTGGAAGACAGATTTCTTGACCAACCCCTTGCGGACCATCCGCTCGATCGTGGTGCGAGTGGTTGAATACGCCCAGTCCATGTGGTCTCCGATACGCTCGTGAACTTCGCGAGCGCTGAGCCCGTCGGCCTCCCAGAGAATCTTCATCACTTCGAGTTCGGTCGGGTTCAGCTGTGGAAGTTCTTTGAGGTTGACCATGATGGTGGTCCTTTCGATTGCTGATGCTACATATGTAGCATATCTGCTACATTAAGACCAGAAGACCTCATTGTCAAGGAGAGACTCCAGTCAGTCGCTTCCGTTGCAGACTGGCTTTCCCAACTCGCTTCCCGAGAGGAGCCACCCCTTTTTGCCCGGGTCGGCCTGACCGAAGTGGATGTTCGAGTGTCCAACAATGTTGAACATGGCACCTCCAAGTCGGAGATGGCCTCCGCCGCACGCGGCCTGAACAGCGTATCCAGAGGCGACCTGTGCGGGCGTAGCCCATGGCGAAGCCCCAAGCCGGACACCTCCGCCGCACGCTGTCCACCTCTCCAAAACGATTGAACGTCTCAGGTTTGTGGGATGTCTGTGATCGAAATTCCAAATTCCAAATTCCGAATTCCGAAATCTGCCTAGAGTCCGAGGTGGTCGAACTCGATCAGACCCGCAGTGACTTCGGCACGCGCGGACTCCAGGTCTTCGTTCGCCAACTCAAGAGCGCCGGATCCAGTTCGCTGTTGAGGAGGAGATCGAGGACCCCGGAACCGAGATCGAAGGAATAGACCTGTCCGACAAAAAAACCGTCCCGGACCTCACGCGCCACCCGGAGCATGGCTTCGGCCACGTCGACATCGACTGCCGCTACCACCAGTATCCGGCGCGAGCACGAGCAGATGCGGGTCGGTCACGATCAGGCGGAGCCCGGCCTCGCGGGCCGCTGCCATCACCTCCGGGTCCGGTTCGTCGCTGGCGTAGAGCGCGATCGGCACATCCGTGACGTTGAAGGCCCACACGCCCTCCACGCCCTGGCCGGTTTCGATGACGGCTCGCCGCTGGTGGGCCCGGAAGCCCGCTTCGAAGCCCCGCTCGAGGGCCTCCAACCACGGCCTCCCAGCTCCGCGAAGAAGCCCGGCCCGCCGCGTATCGGAAACCGTGTCGGCGACCACGCCGGCGAGGTAGCCCACACCTTCGGGCCGGAACTCGATGCCGGCGACATTGGCGGCACGGGCGCGCCCGGGCAGCAGGACAAAGACGGTCTCCGGGAAACGCACCGGCCTCGGCATACAGAGCCTTTTCAAATCCCCCGCCCGACGCAGAAGACGAGCTCGACTCCATTCTTGCCCTCCGCCGCAAGGTGTCTCTGCCAATTCTCGGTGCCTTCATCCACGCGATGGCTGGCAACATCGGCATCGAGTTCGGCGGCGATCAGGCCGAGCCCCCGTTCCGCCGCAGCTTCCCATCGCCCGCTCAGGTTGGGCGACGTCAGAAGTCGAACCGAAAACTGAGCAGGGACGGCCGGCTCTTCCGGCGCACACGACGCGTGAACACCATGGCCACAGCGAGAGCAGCACCCGCAGCGCGTCTGGTTCTTCTCATCGTTCGACCATTCTACTGCTGCCCCTCGTCTGAGGTACCATGAGCCATGGATCTTCTCCAGCTGGTCGCCGAACTCGACGAGCTCCTCGAGGCCGAAAGCACCACCGACTACTGCCCCAACGGGCTCCAGGTCGAAGGCAGGCACGAGGTCCGAAGCGTCATCACCGCCGTGTCCGCGTCGCGCGTTCTCTTCGAGCTCGCCGCGGACCGCGGGGCCGATGCGATCCTCGTTCACCACGGAATCCTGTGGAACGCCTCGGAGGCGCCCGCGGATCGTCGGCACGCTTTCGCGAGCGCGTCCGCATTCTGATCGAGAACGAGATCTCTCTGATCGCCTACCACCTGCCGCTCGACCGCCACATCGAGCTCGGCAACGCGGCGCAACTCGCCCGGAGACTGGGGCTGGAGGAGCTCGAGCCCTTTGGCGTCCACGCCGGCGCGCCGACCGGCGTGTGCGGCGTGTTTCACGAACCTGTGGACCCACTCGAATTCTCCGCTGCCATCGCCGAGGCCTGCGAACGGGAACCCCAGGTCTTTCCCGGGAAGGACCGGCGCCATCTCCTCGGTCGGAATCGTCACCGGCGGCGCACAGACGAGAGTTCCACCAGGCGGTTGCGGCCGGGCTCGATGCCTACATCACGGGCGAGGCCACCGAGTGGGTCCTCCACCAGGCCGCCGAGGACGGCGTCCACTATGTCGCGGCGGGCCACTACGCCACCGAGACCTTCGGCGTTCGCGCCCTCGGGCGCTGGCTCGACCGACCACCACGGCCTCGAGGTCGACTTCATCGATATCCCGAACCCTGTTTAATTTTGAATTCTAAATTTTGAATTTTGAATTTCGGACGGCACCCTGGCGACGGGAGGCGTTCGAGTGCTCAGAGTGGGTATGACCGCGAGCGGCGGAGGTGCCTAGCTCCCGGCATGCCTGGAATCCTCTCGGGAAGCATGTACGGATACGAGCCGCCTAGGCGGAGGTGCCATTTCAAACATTGTTGGAAGCTCCAATCACCCTGTCGGTTCGCCGCACCGGGCCAACAATGTTTGGGGTGGCTCCTCTCGGGGAGCACGTGCTGATACGAGCCGCGTTCGGCGAGTGAAACCGACCATATCCCCGTCTCGGTTACACTCCTCCGATGAGCGACAACCCCCTCGCCCCGACGCCCTCCAACACCTATTCCTTCTCACGGGTCAAGTGCTTCCAGCAATGCCCGCTGCGCTACCGCTTTCGATATATCGAGGGCCGCAAGGAGGCCTTTCGCTCGATCGAGAGTTTTCTCGGTTCGACGGTCCACGACGTCCTCGAGTGGCTCTACGCCCAGCGCGACGGCGGCGCCGAGCCCGGTGAAACGGAGGTCCTCGAGGAATTCGCGCGACGCTGGACTGAAGGCCGGGACCACTCCGTCGCCGTCATCCGGGTCCGAGACGATGACGGCGAGTACCACCGACTCGGTCGTGAAATGCTGAGCCGGTTCTTCCGCGAGACCTTCTCTCGCGATCTCTCCAGGACGGTCTCTCTGGAGCAGCGGCTGTCAAAGCGTCTCTCAGATGACGTCGTGTTCACCGGCTTTGCCGACCGCGTCGGGCGCACCGACAAGGGAAGGCTTTTCGTCATCGACTACAAGACCTCGAAATCAGAGGGCGATGGCTCGGAGTTTTCAGAGGGGCTCCAGGCGCCGCTCTATGCAGCCTGTGTGCTCGATCATCACGCCGACGACGAGGCCCTCGCGGGCTACCACTACCTTCGTCACGGGACCACGCGGTGGCAGCAGGTGGACCGTGAGCGAGCCCGGCAGCTGGTCGATCGTTTCCTCGACCTCATCGGCGAGGTGGAGGCGGCGGGAGATTTTCCGGCCCGGCCCGGAGTGCTCTGTGCCTGGTGCGGTTTGAACGCCATATGTCCCTCGGCCCAGGTCCCCGATGCCCTGTCCGGCGGTCTCCACCGAGCCGAGGAGATGGGGCGCGGCTTGTTCCAGCAGGAGTAGCCAGAGGCTACAATTGGGCCATGACAATCAAACTGAATATCGATCCAACACAGTGGCCGGGGAAGATCAGTGCACGGATCACGACCAGGAAGCACCCGCCGGGGACGCCCCCGGGGACCCTTCCCACCGCTACTGAAAGGACGGAGCCGACCCGGGCGCGGATGGTCGCCTTCAACTCCGACAAGCTGACGGACGCGGCCATCCTCGACCCTGCGAGCCTCCTCAAGATTCCGGATGAACTGACGGCGTGGTTGGACATCGAAGGCCACGATGTGGATCAAATTGCCGACCTCGGACGGCGTCTCGAGGTGCACGCTCTCGCACTGGAGGACGTCCTCCACGTCGGGCAGCGTCCGAAGGTCGAGGATTTTGAGGATTCCCTCTTTCTCGTCCTCGACCACTTCGAGGTCAGCGAGGGCGGCAGCGGGATCTCGAAGGAGCAGGTCAGCCTTGTAGTCCAGGACAGTCTCGTCCTGTCGGTTCAGGAGCGTGCCTCCGAGCTCTTCGAGCCCGTATACCAGAGGTTGCAGTCCGGCAAGGGTCGCATTCGAGGGGGCGGCGCCGGCTATCTCGCCTACGCGCTCATCGACATCGTGGTGGATCACGTCTTTCCGGTGCTCGAGCACATCGGCGATCGACTCGAGGATCTCGAAGCGTCGATTCTCGACGATCCCACCCAGGAAGATCTCGGCGGGTTGCACGTCATCAAACGCGATCTCCTGGTGCTGCGCAAGTCAATGTGGCCCACACGGGATCTGCTTCGCAATCGCCTGCTGATCGATTCGCCATTGATTGGTGAACACACCCAGGTTTACCTGCGAGACGTCGCAGACCACGCCACGGTGGCGGTCGACATCATCGAGACCTACCGCGAAATGGTGGCCAGCCTCAACGACCTGTATCTGTCGAGGATATCGATCCGAATGAACGAAATCATGAAAGTCCTGACCACCATCGCCACTATCTTCATTCCGCTGTCGTTTATCGCCGGTCTCTACGGGATGAATTTCAACACTGCGGCGGGCCCACTCAGCATGCCCGAACTCAACTGGTACTGGGGATACCCGGCGGCGCTCATGCTGATGGCGACCGTCGCTGGCGGGCTGCTGCTCTATTTCTGGCGAAAACGGTGGTTCTGACACAATCGATTCGCGGGAACGAAAGTCTGGCCCACCTTCAAAATCGCTGCAGGCCACCTCGGGTTCGCCACTTGGTGAATGACTCTCGCCGTGGGCTGAGGCCCACCCTACGTCACGGATAGCGAATCGCTCGTATCGCGTATCTCGCCTTGGCCGAATTCTCTATCCACTCACGAGGACATCAGTCTCTCATCCTTGCGATGGTGTTCGCGTTCCCGGTGGCCCCGCCGTTTGCGGCCGCGCTCACCGCGTTCCTTGCGCCACTCCTCGTATTCATTCTGTTCGTCGCGCTCGACATGTGGGCGGTGACTCGGAGCCTCGCCCTCGAGATCTTCGACTTCGTCGCGGCGCGGCTTGCGTTTCTTGGCCTTGTCCTTGCTGCTCATACTGACCTCACCGAAGCTCCCGGTCGTCTCCTCCAGCTAAGTTACCAGAAAACGGGGTGATTTCACCTCGAACGCCGTCCCTGTTACCACCGATCTCGAACTCGATGCCGGACCCCGTTATGATGGAACCCCGATGGACACAATTCTCACCACATTTGTCGCTGCGGTTGCCCTGGGCATTGCCGGCCAGATCATCGCCGAGCGGTTCCAGCTGCCGGCCATCATGCCGCTGCTCGTCCTCGGAATCCTCTGCGGTCCCTTCGGTCTGGCTTTTGTTCATCCGGAGGCCCTCGGCGACGCGCTCGAGGCCCTCATCCATCTCGGCGTGGCCATCATCCTCTTCGAAGGCGGTCTCTCCCTCGATCCGCAGCGGCTCTCCAAGGTGGGACCGACGGTTGGCAATCTCCTCACCATCGGGGTCGCCGTCACAGGAGTCGCCTCTGCGGTCGTCGCCCACTGGGCGGTCGATATGCCGTGGGCGACGGCGGCCCTCTTCGGCGCCATCGTCACGGTCACCGGTCCGACGGTCATCGTTCCCCTGCTGCGCCACATGATCGCCCCGCGAGAAGTGAAGACGATCCTGCTCTCAGAGGGCCTCATCGTCGACCCCATCGGCGCGATTCTCGCCTACCTGGTGCTGCAGTGGATCGCGCGCGCCGGAATCCCCTTCCGCGCCCTGACCAGGCGAGGTGCTGACCCTGGCCGCGACCGGGATCGTACTCGGTTTTGTCGCCGGCGCGATCGCCAAGCTGATCCTGCGAACTCGCCTGGTGGTGGGGAGCTGAGAAACCTCTCATATCCTCGCGCATCCTCATGGTGTGCTATCTGGTGTCCGACCACCAGGCCCACCAAAGCGGCATCCTCGCCGCCATGGTCATGGGCCTCACGATCTCCGCAGCCGAGCTCCCCGACCTGGTTTCGGTGCGCGCGTTCAAGGGCCAGCTGACCACGCTGATCATCTCGATGCTCTTCATCCTGCTCGCCGCACAACTCGACCTCAGCGCGGTCTCTCTCTCGGATGGAGGGGGCTGGTCGTGGTGGCGGCGCTGATCGTTGTCGTCCGCCCGCTCTCTGTCGCACTGTCCATCTGGCCCCGGCAGCTCGACCTGCGCGGACGAACCATCATCGCTCTCACCGCGCCGCGCGGCATCGTCGCGGCCGCGGTCGCTTCGCTGGCCGCCCGGGAGATGGGAAAGGCCGGCCTGGCCGGCGCGGCCGAACTCGAGGGGCTGGTCTATCTGACGATCCTGGCCACCGGAGCGTGGTCGACCCTCGCCGCGCTGGTCCTGCCGAAAATCCTCGGCTACACCGACGATCCGGCCCGCCGCAAGGCGGTGCTGGTCGGTGCGAACGCCCTCAGCGAGACCCTGGCCCGGGTGTTGTCGGCGGCTGGGACGAACCACCGTCGCATCGACGCCTCGTCGTGGCGTCTCGACCGGTTTCGCGCCGCCGGGCTGCCGACACGTCGTCGGCGACGCCCGCGACGCAGCGACCTACGAGGAGGCCGGAGTCGAACGCGACTCGCTGGTGGTCGCCATGCTCGACCAACGACGAACTCAACCTCCTGGTGGCCGAGATGGTCCGGGCCGAATTCGGCGTCGAACACCCGGTCGTGGCCATCCAGCAGCCGCCGGACGAACTCGGCCGCCGATCGCGGGCCTGGATCGATCTGCTTCGGGGGCGGCGAGCGTCGATGTGCCCGAAGTGGAATCGCAAAATCGAAAACGGACAGGTCGTCGAGGTCACCATCGACCCACGCTCCACCGAGTCGCTGGCCGCTCTCCACGCGGTCGAAGCGGGAACACCGCAACGGGGTCACTGCGGCTCGTCGGTTCCACAGGCAACGAACCCTCGTTCCACGTGGACGACGCGCGTCTGGCTCAGCTCGACCGTCTCACCCTGTTGGTTTCTGAAGGACGGCCGCTCGAGGTCCTCGAGCCGCACCGGCTCGCCTCAGAGGAAGAGCCCGGAGTCGTCGAAGAGGTCGCGGCCAACACCCCGCCCAGGAGTGGGGCCGTCAAGCCGAAGCCCGCGGCAACAAAGGCCGAGAACGGTCCCGGCGAACCGACAGAGCCCGTTTGACAGCCCGCGAAGATCTCATCTCATCACTCGCCTGAGCCGACGTATCTCAACACGAGACCTCATTCTCGGGTGTATGATGCCACGAATCAAACCCGAGGAGGACATCATGGCATTTGAACTTCCCGCCGCTGCCCTAGGCGGACGACGCACTCGCCCCGCACATATCGCCCGAAACCATCGCCTACCACTACGGCAAACACCACAAGGCCTATGTGGACAACCTCAACAAGCTGACGGCCGGAACCGACTGGGAGAAAAAGAGCCTCGAAGACATCGTGCGCGGATCGGAGGGCGGGCTGTTCAACAACGCCGCCCAGGTTTGGAACCACACCTTCTACTGGTCGTCCCTCAGCCCCAAAGGCGGCGGCGAACCGAGCGGTCCGCTCGCCGACGCACATCGCCGCCGAGTTCGGCAGCTTTCGCAGCCTTCAAAGAGGCAGTTCACGAAGGCCGCGATCGGTCGGTTCGGCTCCGGGTGGGCGTGGCTGGTCAACAAGCCGGATGAGGGGCTTTCGATCGTCACCACCGCCAACGCCGAGACCCCGCTCACCTACCCGTGCACGCCTCTTCTGACCTGCGATGTCTGGGAGCACGCCTACTACATCGATTACCGCAATGCGCGGCCGCAATACCTCGAGCACTTCTGGGAGTTGGTGAACTGGGACTTCGCCGCCGGCAACCTGTAGACAGCGGCGATGTCCGCGTGCGGCGGAGGTGCCATCTTCAATTTTGTTGGAACCACGAGCATCCCCGTCGGCCCGACGCCGCGGTCCAACAAAGATGAAGGTGGCTCCTCACGGGCAGAGAGCAGGGAAAGACGGGCCTACTCGAACCCTCAACAACGGACCGGTCTCAGTTTCGGGGACTCAGGGTCTTCCCAGCAAGAGATTTCTCCGCTCGCTCGCTTCTCTCGCTCGGTCGAAATGACAGGGGAATGGGTTTTTGATGAACCGCGCGCGGCGGAGGTGCCTGGCTTCAGCCTGGCACCTCACGGATATTGCGTTCTGAAAGCCGGAGACCTCAGAGATCAATCCCCGTCCCGAAAAACCTGGTACGCCCGGTAGCCCTCGTCGATGATCTCGGGGGCGAGGTGGAAGTCGAACCACCCGATCGTGCCGAGGTCGGGCTCGATCGTGTCCGTTGGAGATTCGCAGCGGCGCGAGAGGTTGTACTGCATGACGTGGGTCGACCGCATGATGACGTCGAGGCGGTTCGGCGTCAGCGGTTGGCGGTCGAGCAGACGTTTCCGGTGCCGGCCGAGCAGGCCCTCGACCCGCTCGAGGATCGCATCCGGCGTCGCCGCTTCGAGCAAACGTCCGACGGCCTCCCGGGTGTGCTGGACCGGCGCAGACAACTTCAGGACGTTCACCGCGAGTACGGGCTCGACCGACAGCGAGGCCGCCGCTGCGACCGGAACCGGCGTCACCATGGCGCCATCGACCAGGTTCCGCCCGGCAACCTCCACCGGGGGCAGAATCCCCGGGATGGCGGACGAAGCGCGCACCGCCTCTTCCAAAGGTCCATCTCGGAGCACAACCTCGTCGCCGGTTTCGAGATCGCAACACACGGCGGCATAGGGCATCGGCAGATCTTCGATTCGGCTCGGTCCGATGGTCTCCCGCACCAGGTCGCGGAAGGCGGCGCCACCGGGCGATCGCGCCATGATCCACCCCAACCGCGACCAGTCGACGGCGTTGAAAAACCCGACCATCTCCGCCGCCGACATACCCCGCGCCGACAGCGCACCGACGATGGCGCCCATCGAGGTTCCAGCGATCGCAGCGACCTCGACGCCGTCTTCCTCGAGACCGCGAAGAACGCCCACATGAGCGAGGCCTTTCGCCGCACCGCCACCGAGGGCCAGAGAGATTTTCTGCTTCGTCACGGGCTCAGTGTAGCGAAGCTGGAGCCTCTGTCCCCTCAAAAATATATTTCGTGGGCAGGGTTGAAAAACCGAATTGACCTATAGAATCGCGCCGACGCCAATTGACGCGTCGAGAATCGAGGCAGACCATGAGCGAGTCCCCGGCGGACCCGGAAAATCAACCAAAAATGCGGCGGCAGGGCCGTTCCTGCTCGATGGCGCCGTGCCGCGAGCGGTGCCGCTCCCGCCCGAGCTTCAAGCCGAGGTCCGCATCGCATCGAACGGCGAAGCGGAGCTCGACGATCGCCTCGAGGCCTACGAAAACATCATCGACTCCGAAATCGGCGACACCAACCTCAACCGAGCGCGCAATATCGAGCGCGAGACCGGGCTGCGACAGCTCTACCTCAAGTTCGACGGCGGCAACCCGACGGGAACCCAGAAAGACCGCATCGCCTTCGCCCAGTCCCTCGACGCCCTGCGCCGCGGTTTCGACACCGTGACCGCCGCCACCTGCGGAAACTACGGAGCGGCCGTCAGCCTGGCTGCGGCCTACGCCGGTCTTCGCTGTCTGGTCTTCATCCCCTCAACCTATCACCCGACCCGAGTCGCAGAGATGGTGTCAAACGGCGCGGAGATCGTGCGCAATCCCGGAGACTACGAGGCCGCGGTTGAGGCTTCCAGGGAGCGCGCGGAAAAAGACGAGCTCTACGACGCCAACCCCGGCGGCGCCAACACCGCCCTCCAGCTCCGCGCCTACGGCGAGATCGCCTACGAGATCTACGACGATCTACGCGACGCGCCGGCGGCGGTGGCCGTACCCGTTTCGAACGGGACGACGCTGGCGGGGATCCACCGCGGTTTCGTCAGCCTCTACCGCCGCGGCAAGACCTCGCGGATTCCACGGATGGTGGCCGGTTCGACCTATCGGCAAGAACCCCATCGTGCACTCATTCCTCAAAGAACTGCCCCACTGCGTCGATCTCGCCCCCGACTCCATCCGGGAAACCCCGATCAACGAACCGCTCATCAACTGGCATTCGCTTGACGGCGACCACTCGCTGACGGCGATCCGGTCGTCGAACGGATGGGCCTCTTCCGCCAGCGATCGGGCGATGCTGCGTTTCGCGCGCAAGGTGCGCGAGGTCGAGGGGCTGAGCGTCCTGCCCGCATCAACCGCCGGTCTGATCGCACTCCTCGATGGGCACAGCCGCAACGAACTGCCCCACGACCGCTACGTCGTCGTCATCACCGGGAGGAAAGCATGACCGCACCATCGGGCCTCGAAGGCCACGCTATCGTCTACTGTGAAGGTGCCTTCAACACCACCAACGGCAAGACCGCCCACGGTCTGGTCCGCCGGTCGAAGCGCTACTCGTGTGCCTCCGGTCGTCGACTCGCGCCACGCCGGCAATGACGCCGGCGATGGTTCTCGACGGCCGCCCGATCGGCATCCCCGTCGAGAGCCGGCCTCCAGGAGGCCGTGGACGCTGCGGTTGCCGGCCGGGCGACGCCGGCGACCCATCTGGTCATCGGGATCGCACCGGACGGCGGCCGCCTCGACCCCGGCGCTCGCGGCGACGTGCGGAACGCCATCGACTCCGGTCTCAATGTGGTCAGCGGTCTCCACGACTACCTGTCCGAAGACGCAGAGTTGACACAGCTCGCGGAAAGCCGCGGCGTCTCCCTGCACGATGTCCGCAAACCGAGGCCCACCGTCTGAGCTCCACTTCTTCTCGAGCAAGATCGAGGAGGTCGACAGCCTCAAGGTGGCGTTGCTCGGGACCGACTCGGCGGTCGGCAAGAGGACCACTGCCTGGCTGCTCGCCGACGAGCTCGAAGCGCGCGGCACGACCTGCGAGATGGTCGGCACCGGCCAGACGGCGTGGATGCAGGGCGCGCGCCACGGCATCATCCTCGACTCCATCGTCAACGACTTCGTGGCCGGAGAGATCGAACACGCGGTGTGGTCGGCCTGGTCAGAGCGCCATCCGGAGGTCATCGTCATCGAAGGCCAGGGCAGCCTCATGAACCCCGCCTACCCGGGCGGCTACGAGATCCTGGCCGCGGGACGGCCTGACATCGTGGTCGTTCAGCACGCTCCAGCACGGCTCGAATACGACGGATTCCCGGGACATGCGATGCACCCGCTCGAACGCCAGATTCGAGGCCATCGAGTTGATTTCCGGCAACCGGTGGTGGCCGTCACGCTCAACCACGAGGGCCTCGAAGGCGATGCGATCGACGCCGCGTGCGCCGCCATCACTGCTGACACCGGTCTTCCGGCGTTCGACGTCCTCCGCGACGGCGCCGGAGATCTTGCCGAAGTCGTGGCCTCGTGCCACCGAAAAAGGAGTTGAGACCGTGCCGAGTCCACTGACCGAACTGTTGACGATCGACCGCCTCGAGATCGGACCGGTCAAGATCGAGCCGCGCCGACTGACCGCGCCGTACCGGGTGACGGTGGGCGGCACGACCGAAGAGACCGAACTCGCCTACAAATGGGAAGAAGACGTCTTCGATCCGGCAAGCCCCGCCTCTCTCAATCTGGCCTCGCTGGCCGCCGCCCAGGTGGCCCTCAACTACGGTCTCTTCTGCCGCGAGATCGTGTTTCCACGGGCCATTCGACCGCCACGACCGCGCTTTTCTGCACGACGCCGCCACCAACACGGCGCGCGAGATCTATGTCAAGAAGTTCCTCGAGCCAAACCCGTTTCTGACCGGGGCCGCAGCCGACATCGCGACCGAGCGTCGCGACAGCTATCTCCAGTCCAAACTCGTTTTCCCCGATGCCGAACCGACCGCCTTCGAGCCGTGGCGGGGCGACGCATCGAAGGTTGCGATCCTGTCGTCCGGGGGCAAAGACAGCCTTTTGAGCTACGGTCTGCTTGACGAGATCGGCGCCGAGGTCCACCCGGTCTACGTCAACGAGTCGGGCCGCCACTGGCTCACCGCCCTCAACGCCCACCGCCATTTCGCCGAGCACGTGCCGCTGACCTCGCGGGTGTGGACGACGTCCGACAGGGTCTTCTCATGGATGCTGCGGCGGCTGCCCTTCATCCGGCCGGACTTCGCGACCGTGAGATCGGACGAATACCCGATCCGGCTGTGGACGGTCGCGGTCTTCCTGTTTGGCGTCCTGCCTTTGGCTCACGCCCGTGGGATCGGCCGCGTGGTCATCGGCAACGAGTTCGACACCACCGTCCGCACCCGGCACGACAAGATCCCGCACTACGACGGGCTGTATGACCAGAGCCGGTACTTCGACAATGCGCTGTCGCGTTTTTATCGGCGCAAGAGCTGGGACCTTGCACAGTTTTCAATCCTGCGACCGCTTTCCGAGTTGCTGATCCAAAAGACCCTCGTCGAGCGCTACCCCGACCTGCAGCGGCTTCAGGTCTCGTGCCATGCAGCCCACAAGGACGGAGAACGGGTGCGGCCGTGCGGGAAATGCGAAAAATGCCGGCGCATCGTCGGCATGCTGCGCGCCGTCGGGCGCCGATCCCGAGCGCTGCGGCTATTCGCCGGAGCAGATCGCACACGCGATGGTGCGTCTGGCCGCCGCCGGCGTCCACCAGGAGTCGGCCGGAGCGGAACACATGATGCACCTGTTGGTGGAGCGCGGAGACAACGACATCACCGGCGCTCTCGCCCACCCTCCCAAACCCCATCCTGAGGTCCTGCGGCTTCGTTTTGACCGCGAACATGCGCCGATCAACGGGATCCCAACCGACCTTCGAGACGGTCTGATTCGAGCCGTCCTCGAACACGCGGACGGAGCAGTGCGTCGCAGCGGCCGGGTGTGGGTCCCCTTCGACCCACTCGAAGACCCCGAGCTCTTCCTGCCCTACGCGTTCGAGTCGAAACAGGGCTCGGGCCTGTCCTCGGGCGAATCCGGTCGACAGGGATTCGCGACCGACAACCACCACCTGCTGGCCGAGCTGACCTGGCCCGAGGCGGAACAGAGGCTTCGAGAGGTCGACATCGCCCTGCTGCCGGTGGGCGCCATCGAGCAGCACGGCCCGCACCTGCCCCTCGACACCGACGCCTGGGACGCCGACTACCTCGCGCAGACGGGTCGCCGCGGAGTGCAGCGAGCCCAAGCCCCTCGCACTGCCGCTCATCCCCTACGGCGTGTCGTTCCACCATGACGATTTCCCTGGCACGATCGGGGTCAGCAACGACGCGTTGGCCAGGATGGTCTACGACGTCGGCATGAGCTGCGCCCGCAACGGCATCACCAAGCTCGTCATCATCAACGGCCACGGCGGCAACCAGGCCACCCTGCAATTCGCGGCCCAGATGATCGACCGCGACGCCCACATCTTCACCACCGTCGACACCGGCGAAACCAGCGACGTCGATCTCGACAGTTTGTGCGAGACCGCCAACGACGTCCATGCCGGCGAGATCGAGACCAGCACCAGCCTCGCCACCCGGCCGCACCTCGTGCGGATGGATCTCGCCGAGCGCGAAGTCCAGTCGTTTTCGAGCAGCTACCTCGACTTCTCGGCGCGCCGCAGCGTCGAGTGGTACGCGCGGACGGCCAAGATCTCGAACTCCGGTGTGCTCGGCGATCCGACCCGGGCCACCGCCGAGAAGGGCCGCGAGATGTGGGAGATCATGGTTCGCAACCTGGTCGAGCTGGTCGAACACCTCAAGGGTCTGACCCTCGATGAAATCTACGAACGGCGCTACTGATGAGAATCTCCCGAATCGAGGCCTTCGAGGTCACCATGGGGCTCGAGGAGCCCTACACCATCGCCTACGAGACCTATGATTCGGCGAGCAACGTGTTCATCCGTCTCGACACCGGGACGGGGCCTGTCGGGTTCGGGTGTGCCGCGCCCGATCTCGAGGTCACCGGCGAGACGCCCGAAACGGTCCTCGCCGCGATCGATGAGATCGTCCGCCCGATGATCACCGGTTCGGATCCGCTGCGAACCGCCATGCTTTCAGAACGCATCCGCGAACCGCTCGCGGCCCATCCCTCGGCACGTGCCGCGGTCGACATGGCGCTCCATGACATTCTCGGCAAGGCCGCCAACCAGCCGGTCTGGAAGCTCCTCGGCGGCTTCCGCAGCCGCATCCGCACCAGCATCACCATCGGCATTCTCCCGCGGGCCGAAACGGTGGAACGGGCGCACGACTGGGTGGGCGCCGGCTTCAAGTGCCTCAAGCTCAAAGGAGGCGTCGACCACCTCGTCGACGCTGAGAGGATTGTCGCGGTGCGCGAAGCGGTGGGCCCCAACATCGAGCTTCGCTTCGACGCCAACCAGGGCTATTCGGTCGCGCAATCGGTGGAATTCGTCGAAAGGACCCGGTCGGCCAAGATCGCCATCTTCGAACAGCCAACGCCCCGCGGCGAACCGGAACGACTCGGCCGGGTAACCAGTTCAGTGTCGATCCCGGTCATGGCGGACGAAAGCCTGATGGACCTCCGAGACGCCTTCCGTCTCGCCCGCAAAGACCTGGTCGACATGGTCAATGTCAAGCTCATGAAGGTCGGGGGCATCGCTGACGCCCTCCAGGTCAACTCGGTCGCACGTGCCGCCGGCCTCGAGGTGATGATCGGGTGCATGGACGAGTCGGCGTTCTCGATCGCCGCAGGCCTTCACTTCGCACTCGCCCGACCCAACGTTGAATATGCCGATCTCGACGGCCACATCGGCCTCATCGGCGATCCCGCGTCCCGGGCTGTGCGGCTGAAAGACGGCTTCCTTTACCCGTCCGACGAACCCGGCATCGGCTGCACGCCGCGTCTGTGATCACACTCCCAGCCGAGCGGCCGCGGGAGGCGACGGACGCTTGCGGCTGAAGAAGCCGTGTACCTGCTCGCGAACCTCCTGCACCGTCACGATGGCGCTGCGATCGACTTGACGAATGATTTCGAGCAGCTCATGCAGCCGTTTTCGATGGCACACGGAGAACACCACCCCGACCTCGCTGCCCCTTCCACCCCGGCCGTCCACCAGTGTCAGACCGAATCCGGAGGCGGTAAGCGCCGCAACAAGCTGTCTGTGCGATTTCGAAATCACCCGAACAACGGCATCACCGAGCCCGAGGCGGCGATCGAGGGTCAAACCGAGATAGGTGCCGGCGGCGAAACCGCCGCCGTATGCCAGCACCCGCAGGGGATCGAGCGGACCCCTGACGACCGAGGCCACGGCCGTGATAAACACCGTCACCTCGACAAAGCCGATGAGCGCCGACAACGATCGTTTTCCCTGGATGGTGAGGATCATCCGCATGGTCCCCAACGACACATCAACACAGCGAAGACAGAAAATGAGCACGGCCGGCCACAGGGTGTCAAACATGGGTACCTCCCGGATCGCCGGAGGGTCTCATCTGACGGCTTCCACGTCAACGGAGGGTTTATCTCGAAATCGGTGGGACAACCGGTTTGATTTTCAACTACGGATTTCGGATTTCGGATTTCGGAATTACCGTCGCGCCGCCTGACCGTCCGGATTATTCCGAGTGCTCTTGGAAATCGCCTTCGGGAACGAACCGCGATCACCGGAGGTGGCCTGGGCAACGCCGCTGCATCTGAGGTCTGCCCCGGTCGCTGCCGCTGGGCCCTGCCGTTGACCATTGTCGCTGTGAGCTACCCCTGCTCCTGATTCTGAATGCTCGCGCGGTCGGCTGCCCGATCTCATTGAATTCCGAACGAACCCAACAAAAATCCCCGGGGCAGTCACCCCGGGGCGAATTTGATCGGTTATCCGAGCGAACTTACTCGTTTTCGACCTTGATCTTGACCGTGCGTGGCTTTGACTCTTCCCTCTTGGGGAGGGTCAGCGTCATCTCGCCGTTTTTGAAACGGGCGTCGATCTTTGTGGTGTCAACCGAGTTCGAGAGCGTAAAGCTGCGCTCGAACACACCGTAGAGACGTTCGACGCGGTGGTAGGTTTCGCCCTCGTTGGCCTCTTCGAGCTTGCGCTCGCCGCGGATATTCAAGGTTCCTTCTTCGACCGTGACCTCGACGTCTTCCGCCTTGAGACCCGGAAGATCCGCCTGAATCACGATCGCGTCCTCGCGCTCGAGAATATTGATCGCCGGCACCCAGCTTCCGCGCAGGGGGCGTTCTTCCGAACCGCGCCACATGCCGCGACCGAGCATCTCGTCAAAGAGCCTCTCCATCCGCTGGTTGAGATTTGAAGATTCGCCTGTCGGATTCCATCGTGTGAGCATGACCATGTTCTGGTCCTCCTTTCGTCCCTCGTTCACATCCCAAATATAGGATCTGAGTATAAGTTTGTCAAGTACAAAATAAGAAAAAAATAAAAATATGACTTGAATATTATCAAAAAACTTCTAAATAATTCCAAAAAAAGAATATAATGCAGAAAATAACCAGCTGATCGACACCTCACACCACAGCCCTGTCGCCAAAGAACGTGACGATCGGGGTGATTTCGACACCTTGAACGGCCCACTGCCGAGGTATACTCCTCCGCTCACACATCTGCAGCATTTTCGGGGTTGAACATTCATGGGGATGATCCGGTCGCTCGCCTCAGCCTATCGCGCTTCGTTCGCAGGCCTTCCACGGGAGGTTTGGCTCCTCTCCGGGGCGCTCCTGGTCAACCGGGCGGGAACCATGGTGCTGCCGTTTCTGAGCCTCTATCTGACTCAGGATCTCGGCCTCTCCGCCATCAAGAGCGGCCAAATCATCGGCTGTTTCGGCGTTGGTTCCATGGTCGGGTCCTACCTCGGGGGCTGGCTGTCCGATCGCATGAGCCCGCTCCGAGTCCAGCAGCTGTCGTTGTTTGCCAGCGGCGCCGGTTTCCTTCTGTTTTCCCGTCTCCAGACCTTCACCTCGCTTGCGATCGGTATCTTTGTCGTCGCGGCGGTGTCCGACGCCCTGCGCCCCGCACTCATGGTGTCGGTGGCTCACTACAGCCCTCCGCTCGGCAGCAAGAGATCGTTTGCCCTGATTCGACTGGCCGCCAATCTCGGTATGGGCATTGGGCCGGCCCTCGCCGGGCTGCTCGCCCACTACGGCTATTTCTGGCTCTTCGTCGGCGATGCGATCACCTGCTGGATGGCCGGGTTGATGCTGGTGGTGGTGTTCGGCGCCGGCGTACGACCCGCGGAGGAGGACACCGATGCCTCCGAACCGGTCGGACGGTCGCCGTGGCGCGACGGGCCTTTTCTCCTCTTTCTGCTGCTCATCGTGATTCTCGCCATGACCTTTTTTCAGGTCTGGACCACCATGCCGTTGTTCCTGCGTTCGTTTTACAATATCTCCGAACGAGCCATCGGATTACTCCTCTCGATCAACGCTCTGCTGATCGCGCTCACCGAGATGCTGGTGATTCGGGCAGTCGAACGGCTGGATGCGCTGCGCACGGTCGGCGTCGGCGCTTTGCTGGTCTGCGCAGGGCTCGCCCTCCTGCCGTTTGGCCCGCCCTACTCGTTCGCGGTTGCGGCGATGGTCATCCTGACGATCGGAGAAATGCTTGCCATGCCGATCTCCAACACCGTGGTTGCGGAGCGCGCCGGTCGCGGCCAAATGGGCCGCTACATGGGGATCTACACCCTCGCCTTTTCGACCGCTTTTGTCATCGGACCCGTTGCCGGCACCGCCGTCTATGAGCGGCTCGGCCCCGACGCCCTGTGGTTCGGTATCGGCGCGATCGGGATCTTCCTCTGCCTGGCATTCTCCGTGCTGTCGCAACCACTGCGCCGCCGGGTCTGACGGAAGGTCGCGGACGGTTTCTCCACAACGCATTTTGGAGCGACTCTCGAGCCGTTCCCTGCTATATTGATGGGCTATGACGTCGGACTCAACCCCCGGACGGATGTTCCATTCGCGGTCCGGTCTGTTCGAGATTCACACCGGTGAGGTGCTGGGAAAGCTGCCGCGCGGGGTTGCCGAACGCGGCTATCACCTCTACCAGGGGCACCGGGTGGTCAAGATCACCTGGACGGGCGAGGACCTCGATGCCGAATTGCTGTCCCCGGCGTGTGCCGTCCGCATCTCCGATGTCGGAAACGAGGAGTTTCTGGCCAGCGCCTGTTCCTCCTGCGGAGAACAGGACTCACTGTGCTACCACGCAGCCGCGACGCTGCTGCAGTGGATGGACATCCGCGCGACCATGCAGCGGCTCGGTCCGGGTGCGATGTGGCGCGCCAATTCCCGGCACCCGTTTATCTCACCCGGCAGATCGGCCGCCGAACGGGTCGATCTCAGCCACCTCACCGGGCAGGACCTTCGGTCTGCCCTCGAGCTCCAGCTGTCGCTACAGACGAACCGGGACCGCGGTCGCCAGCCTCGAAGGGCAACGAGGTCGAGATTCGCATCGTCCTGCCCTCCGGCGACACGCGACTGGTCTTCTTCACCGCCTCGAACCTTCCCGGCGCCCTGCCGATGCTGCGCTCGCTGCCGACGATCCGGCTCGAAGGCGAGCTCGCCGATCTCGAGCTTTCGGAGGCCCGGCTGCGGCCGGTCCTCATTGCCGACTGGGACGAGAAGGGCATCGTCCTTGAACCGGGCTACCGGCTCGGTTCCGGCCAGGTCCTGACCACCGCCGACCTCGACGGCCGCATTCACGGCCGATGGGCGCGAATCGGCAGCCACCTCTGCCGCCTCCTCGACCCCGCGACGCCACTGGTTCCCTTCCACCGCCAGGGCCGACGCGTCCTCAAGGGCAAAGACGCCCTGCGCTACCTCAACCTCGACCACCCCCAGCTGCGGAATCACTCGTGGTATCTGCCCCTGGGCCAGCTCGCCACCTTCCGCCAACCTCTGACACCCGAACCGGTCGTCATTCGAGGCCGAGCAGACGCCCGAACGGCAAGGTTCGGATCCGCCCCCGCTTTTCGGCCGCCGGAATCTGTCATCGATTGGAGCGAGGCCCTGGCGCTGATCGAGACCGGTTTCACCCGCATCGGTGAGATCGATCGTCCGGGCGCCCGAGCTCGAGCCCTTCGAAGGCCTCGGCTTCAAGATCCCCCGCCGGCGCCGCGACCTCGGCCTGCTCGGCAGCCGGGTCGCCTTTATCCGCCTGGTCGCTGAGACCGGACTCCCGGTGGAAGGCCCCGACGAGGAGCTCCGCGAGCTCGCCGCCGTGCTCCAGGGCCGGTCGGCGCGCGAAATCACCCATCCACCCGGTCTCCGGTCGCAGCTCAGGCCCTACCAGGCGGACGGCGTCGCGTGGTTGTGGAGCCGCTACCTGGTGCGGGTCGGCGCCCTCCTGGCCGACGACATGGGGCTCGGCAAGACCCACCAGGTCATGGGCCTGCTGTGCCTGCTGGCCGAGCGAGACCCAGAAGCCCAGACCCTCGTCGTATGCCCTCGCGGTGTGCTCGAACACTGGCACACCCTCCTCAGCCGCTTCGCCCCAGATCTCGCGGTCCAGCTCTTTCACGGCCCGTCACGGTCGCTTCGAGGACCTCGAGCGGCGGCGGGGTCGTTCTCACGACCTACGACATCCTCTTCCGCTCCACCGACGAACTCCTCGAGCACGACCTGGGCGGTCGCGGTCTTCGACGAGGCGCAGCGGATCAAGAACCCACGCACCAAGGCGGCTCGCGCGGCACGGAAGATCCCCGCAGACTTCCGGCTCGCACTGACCGGCACGCCGCTGGAGAACCGGCTCCTCGAGCTGTGGTCGGTGGTCGACCTGATCGTCCCCGGCTACCTCGGTTCGGAGCGCGATTTCCGCAGCTATCCACCGCGACCCGTCGCACCACCAGCTCCACGTCCTGCGGCAGCGCCTCGGCGTGCTGACCCTGCGCCGGGTCAAGGACCAGGTCCTCGCCGACCTCCCCGACAAGGTCGAGGACCTTCGCTACTGCCATCTCCTGCCGGCGCAGGAGTCGATCTATCGATCGATCCACGCTCAGCACTCGGCCGAGATCGCCGAGCTGCTCCGCGACGAGGCGCAGGAGATCCCCTACATGCACATCTTCGCCCTGCTGACCCGCCTCAAACAGGTCTGCGACCACCCCGCGCTGGTGGCCGAAGGGCGAGGGCGAAGACCAGCCGAATCCGCCAAGATCGAGATCTTCGACGAGATCCTCGACGAGGCCCTGGACGGCGGCCTTCAGGTGGTGGTCTTCTCCCAGTACGTCAAGATGATCGAGCTGCTCTCGCAACGGCCTCGACCGCAAAAGCACCCCGCACCTCGTCCTCACCGGCGAGACCCGCGACCGCGGCCGAATCATCCGCCGATTCAACTCTGAACAGCACGAGCGGGTGCTGCTGGCGAGCCTGCTCGCCGGCGGCGTCGGGATCGATCTCACCGGCGCCTCGGTGGTTCTCCACTACGACCGGTGGTGGAACCCCGCCAAGGAAAACCAGGCCACCGACCGCGTCCACCGCATCGGCCAGCGCCGTTTTGTACAGGTCTTCAAGCTGATCACCCGCGACACCATCGAGGAGCGCATCGACGAGCTCATCCGGGCCAAAGTCGACCTCATGGAACGGGTCGTCGCGCCGACCGAGGACGTCATCGGCGGCCTCGGCCGCAAGGAACTGATCGAGCTGCTGAATCTCGAGATTCCCGGAAAAAAATAGGCGCCCGGGGCAGGCCGGCAACAGGGTCATTCAGGGGCTTCTTGGATGCTGGATGGCACAAACACTTTCGAAAATGGGCCGCGTGCGGCGGAGGTGCCATTTTTTGCATTGTTTGACACTCCCATCTTCTACAAGCCCACGAGGCGTCTCGGGCAAACAATGCGAAGGGTGGCTCCTCTCGGGAAGCGCGATGTGAGAGCCGGGTTCACTCGACCGCCCAACATTGGCGCATCGAATCCGAGAACAGCTTCCCCCAAGAAATTTCTCCACTCGCTTCCGGCTTGGGGCTTCGCCGCACAAGTCGCCTACAGCCACGCCGGGACAAGTTGTGCCTCGGAGGCTGACGCCCTCGACAATCCTCTGTCGCCGCTCCGCGGCTCATCTTCGAGAACCGAAGCGTGACAGCCGCGGTCGGAACAACGACAATGGTCTCCGATTGGAGGTCGAAGATGAGCACACCGGATTTTGTCATCTGTCTCGAGTGCGAGAGCCCCATCTACACCTTCGAATGGGACGGGTCGAAGGTCAAAGAAGCTCTCTGCCCGACCTGCGGCAACGACCAGGAAACGCTTTTTTCGACCGAAGAGGAGTACGAGGAGATGTCGGCGGACGATGACAGCCCCCACGGGCCGTTCGGAAGGCTGAAGCGAAGCTCCGATGACGACGGTCTCCTTTCTCTGGCACCTCCACCAACCGGCCTATCGCACGGCGGACGGCCTGTCCCACGCCCCGTGGGCCGCCCTCCACGCAGGCGGCACCTACACGACCCTGGCCGCAGCCATCGAGACCGCCGGCGGCCGCGGTCAGGTCCTGAACATCGTGCCGACGCTGCTCGAGCAGCTCCTCGCCTACCGAGACGGAAACAGTTGTCAGACCCCGTCATCGACGCGATCACCACACCCGCCAACGATCTCAGCCCGGCCCAGCGAGAGACGCTTCTCTCGTGGGGCGTCCACGTCAACCCGAGGCAGCTCGAACGCTACCCGCGTCTCGCCGAGCTCGCCAGACGCACCCGGGCCATCCCTTCGAACGGCCGCCTCGACACCCGCTTCGGCCCCGGCGACCTGCGCGATCTCCAGGTGCTTTTCGTGCTCGCCCAGGCCGGCGACCAGGCGTGGTCTGACGAAGACTGGCACCGCTTTTCGTCCAAGAGCAGAAATTTCGGCGCCGATGACCACCAGGCGATGACCGATTGGCTGCGCGCCCAACCGGCGGAGCTCGTAGAACTGTGGCGGCGGGTCGGCGCCCTCGACGGCGTCGAGATCTCCACCAGCCCCTACGCCCACCCGATCATGCCGCTGCTCATCGACTACCGCAATCGTGGCCGAAAGCTGGGCGCCGCACCCGGCACCGGTCGTGCCGGAATTCCGCCACCCGGAGGATGCCGTCTGGCAGCTCGAGCGCGGTCTGGCCTTCATGCGCGAACACGGCTTCGACACCCGCGGGTGCTGGCCGCCGGAAGGCTCGGTTTCGTCAGATGCGGTGGCCGTGTATGCCGACGCCGGGCGTGCGGTGGCTGGTCACCGACGAGGGCATCCTCGAGCGCAGTCTCGGAGCGGCCGCTGCGAAACGGCGGCAGGGCGGCGGACGGAGCTCTACCAGAGCCTGGCAGGCGCCGGCGGGCGGGCCGGTCCTGTTCTTCCGAGACCGCCACCTCTCCGACGCCATCGGTTTTCAGTACGGCGGCTGGGATGACGAGGGAGTGGCCGCTCTGGATCTCGTCCGCAAGCTCGAGGAACTCGCCCGAACACTCCCTGACGACGCCTGCATCACCATCGCTCTCGATGGCGAGAACCCCTGGCTCTACTACCCGGAAGGCGGAGGGCGGTTTCTGCGCGAGCTCTTCGAGCGCCTCAACGAACACCCGTCGGGTCTGCAGCCCGTCACATTCGACCACGCAGCCGGACGCGGCCTCCCCGTCGAGGCTGGACCGACTCCACCCCGGCTCGTGGATCAACTCGATCTTTGCGACGTGGATCGGCCACCACGAAAAGTCGCACGCGTGGGAAGTTCTCGCCGCGGTTCGCACCGCCCTGGAAGATGCCGGGAGCGAGCATCCGCCGTCGCTCCTGCTGGCCGAGGGCTCCGACTGGTTCTGGTGGCTCGGCGACGACAACCCGACCGCGCTCGCCCCTCTCTACGATGCGATCTTCCGCCGCCACCTGGCCGACGCCTGCGCCCAGGCCGGGATCGAGAGCCCCGTCGATCTCGCAAAACCGCTCAAGACTGAGACCAGGCCGCAACGGGTCCCGGTCTCGGACAGCTGGCCGGCTCCCCAACTCGACGGGCGCGTGACCAGCTATTTCGAGTGGTCGCTGGCCGAATGGGTGGCCGGGTCCGAAGGCTCTCCGTTGCGGCGGCTGGCTCTCTGGGGGAGCTGGGATCGACTCTACGTGTTGATCGAGGGCACGGCGGCGATGCATTCATTCCTCGGCGACGAACGTCTGGTCGTTCGGCTCGTGGCGGTCGATGGAAAAGAAACCGAGGTCGAGATCGGTAGCGGGGATCTCGATCATCCGGCGGTGGTCTGCGCCGTCGGCCGTGTGGCCGAACTCTCGCTGCCCTGGGACGGGCTCAGGGGCACCCGCCTTGAAGTGCGGCTCGGCGGTTGGCAGCTTCCAGCCGGCGGGGCCCTTCTGCTCGACCCGTACGCGACCGACCGCGAATACAGCGACGGCCGGCGAAAGGATGAATAGAGTGTCCGAGATCCGCTACTGCCCCATCAAGCACCGCTGGACGATCATCGCTCCCGAACGCAAACAGCGTCCCGGAGAATTCAGGGTGCGACGACGCCGCAGTCGGGGAGCCATCCGACGACCCCTTCGCCCCTGGCAACGAAGCCATGACGCCGCCGACGATTTTTTCGATTCCGCGACGTGGCGACAGCCACAACTGGCAGGTGCGGGTCTTCGCCAACAGCTTTCCAGCCCTCCGCGTCGAAGGCGAGGTGGTGCGAGAGGCGGTAGGGCTCAATGACACGGTGGCCGGAGTCGGCGCCCACGAGGTCATCGTCGAAACCCCGGCGACTGATCTCGAAATGGCCGATATGAAAGTGAATGACATCGTCCTGGTGTTCCAGGCCTGGCGCGCCCGACTGATCGACCTGCGGAGAGACGCGAGGCTCCGGTACGTCCTGATCTTCAAAAACAAGGGCCGGGAGGCCGGGGCCTCGGTAGATCACGCCCATTCGCAGCTCATCGCAACACCCGATCATCCCAACCGAGGTCGTGGAAGAGCTCAAGTCGTGCCGGCAGCACTTCCGGCACCGCGAGAGATGCTTGTTCTGCGACGTCATCCGCCAGGAACTGCGACTTGCCGAACGGGTCTGCCTCGAGACCGAAGACTACGTCGCCCTGGCTCCTTTTGCCGCGACCCTTCCGTTCGAGACCTGGATCCTGCCCAGACACCACCGCCACGACTTCGCCGTCGCGACCGACGACGAGCTCCACGGTCTGGCGGTGATCGTGCGCGATTTCCTCCGGCGGATCCGCTCACTCCTCAACGACCCGCCCTACAACATGGTGCTTCACACCGCACCCAGCCCGCACCCGCGGCCCGGCCAGCCCGACTACTGGACCACCATCGACCAGGACTACCACTGGCATATCGGCTTCGCGCCCCGAATCACCCGCTCTGCCGGTTTTGAATGGGGCTCCGGTTACACGATCAATCCGACCCCACCCGAGGAGGCCGCCCGCTTCCTCAGCGAGGCCGATCCCGACCGCGACTGAGAATTCTTAATTTTTAGTTTTGAATTTTGAATTATCGCCGCGCCACATTTTCCGGTATAGGGGTTAACGGGATTATTCAAAACTCAAAATTCACCGCGGGGCGGCTCAGACCACTCCGGCTCCGGCGCTGGTCAAGGTGGCATGGTGATCCCCCGGCCACACCCGAGTCGTCTGTCTAGAGGACGGCTGATATCAATCCACCCACCGAGACCTCTGCCGGTCACCCATCCTGTTGCCGCGCATCGAGTTCCGCCTGGACCGCCTTGGCGGCGCGGATGTGGCGCTCGACGAGGGAGACGAGGCCCTTCTGATCGATGATCGGTTTGGCCACGTAGTCGTTGGCGCTCGATGAGAAGAGGAGACGCTCGCGGTCACCCCTCATGGCGTGTGCGGTCAGCAGCACCACGGGCAGATTGAGGCCCTGCGGCAGATCGCGGATGCGTCGCGTCAATTCGACCCCATCCACCTTTTCGTCGCCGACCCGGGTATCGCTGAGCGACACGTCCATCAGGACCGCCGCCACCGGCCGTTCTTTGACGACCCGCAGGATCTCGTCGCCATCGTCCGACCACACGACCTCGAAGTTGCCGACGGTCGTGAGGATCGCCTCCACCAACACCGCGTTGGCCGGGTCATCCTCCACCACCAGCACGAGATCAGGCAACGGCCCTCCTCTCTCGACTGTACTAGAAATTTCGGATTTCGGATTTCGGATTTCGGATTTTCCATCGCGGCGTTCCTCCTGACGGAGACGATTGCCTGCCGATGAAAGGGCCGCGGGCGGCGGAGGTGCCATTTTTGACATTGTCGGATACTTCGATCTTCCATTCGCTATCACGTCGCGGGAGAAATGTCAAGAGTGGCTCCTCGCGGGCAATGCCGTCTGAGAGAATCGGGCTCACTCGAACGCGCGGAACTCGCCTTGTGGTGCGGCCGTCCCGCCGCACGTGCAGGCGGGACGCCTGCGCCCACCCGCCCCTCCACCCCTCTCTCAACCCCATCGCCACGTGCGGCGGAGGTGCCATTTTCAAATGTTGGACGCATGGAGGTTCACGCCGGCAAGATGACGCGGGCCAACAATGTTGAAGGTGGCTCCTCTCGGGAAGCGCGCCCTGACAATCGGCTTCGTCACCCTTCCCCAAGAAAATCACCGATCGGCGCGCAGTTCACGAGATCGTCCGCGGTGGCGCCGGCCTTTCGCGCCACCGCGAGTCCCCAACCGACGTCAGTCAGGCCTTCAATAGAGTGAGCATCCGGGTTGACGATCAGCTTGAGCCCGAGTTCGAGGGCACGGCGCGCCCACCGCCAATCGAGATCGAGTCGGTAGGGGCTGGCGTTGATCTCGACCGCCACGCCGTGCTCGACACAGGCCTCGAGGACCTTTTCGAGATCGACGGCGTAGCCGGGCCGCGCCAGGAGGAGACGGCCCGTGGGGTGGCCGAGGACCCGGCATGCGGGGTGGGCCACCGCCCGCACCAAACGCTCGGTCTGTTGTTCTTCACTCAAACGGAAGTTCGAGTGAACCGACGCCACGACGTAGTCGAGGCCCGGCTCGCAGCCCTCTGGAATATCGAGGGCCCCGTCGGAGAGGATATCCGCCTCCAGCCCTTTGACGATCCGCAAACCCGTGCCGGTCTGATTGAACGCGTCGACCCGCCGCCACTGGTCGCGGAGACGATCGCCGTCGACACCGTGGGCGTAGACCGCGACCGGCGAGTGGTCGGCCACCCCGAAAAAACTCCACCCGAGTTTGCCCGCCGCCCGTGCCATGTCCTCCACCGAGGCACCACCGTCCGAGTCGGTCGAGTGGTTGTGGAGGGCCCCCAACACATCGGCCATCGACACCAGCACCGGCAGCCTTCCGGTGGCAGCCCGCTCGATCTCGCCTTCGCCCTCGCGAAGTTCGGGCGGCACCCACAAACAACCGAGCGCCTCGTACACCGAAGCCTCATCGGGACACGGGACGCGCTCGTCCTCGCGCCTCAAGCCGTCGCGCCGTAAAGACATTCCACCGGCCCGCGCTCGCGCCGCCAGCTCGTCGAGGTGGTCACCAGACCCGGTCGCCCACAGAAGGGTGACGCCCGCATCCGCCTCTCCCGCCTCCCACAGTGTGACCGGAAGCCCCGAATCCGAGGAGCCGGTCCACAACCCATCCGCCCCCAAGCTCGAGCCAGGCAGGCACGTCTCAGCCGCCCTGGAGACCGCGCCATCGCTGGTGGCGATCACTACGAAGTCGATCGCTCCCACGGTCTCGCAGCACCGCCGAACCTGGCCCGCCACAACGACGTCAGCGACCCCGGGAACAGATCGCAGCGCCTCGCGCAGGTCTTCAGCGATCTTCTGCGCCTCGTTCATCAACCGCCGCTCGCCCGCTTGGCGGGCAAACGTCACGCCGTCGAGAATCCGCTGTTGCGTGGAGGCGCCAAACCCGGGCAATTCGACCAATCGGTTTTCGCGGCACGCGTACTCGAGCTCTCCGAGGCTCGCCACTTTGAGGTCGTGCCACAAAGCCCGTACCTTTTTCGGGCCCAGTCCAGGAACACCGAGGAGGTCCCGAACCCCTTCCGGGACGGCCGTAAGCGCCCGCTCCAGGACCTCTGGTTGACGGCCGGCCGCCAGGTCTTCGAGGACCGCCGCGGTTCCGCGCCCCAGACCCTTGACCTCGAGCAGCGACCCGTCGGCGATCATCGCCTCCAGATCACCGTCGATGCGATCCACCGCCCGCGACGCGTTGGCAAAAGCGCGCACCCGGTGGGGGTTGTCTCCCGTCACCTCGAGAAGGGTTGCAATCCTGCGAAGGGTTCGGGCGGCGGTCTTGCGATCAAGGGTCATGAAGCCTCCAAAGTCAATGATTACAAATAGAAAAGGGTGACGGACACAACCGCTTTACCCCGTTCATGATATATTTCCAACGTTCGATATGGGCATCATCGCACGTCTCCGATCCAGCCTGACCTACCCTATTGCAGCCACCCTCGTGTTGGTCACGGTGGTTCCAATGGTCGCGGTGGGATTGTTGCTGACGAACTCCAGTCGGATTCACCTTGAGACGATGGAGAACCTCAACCTGGGCCGGTTGGCGGTGGGTCTCGGCAGCGAAACCGCGCTCTTCTACGACGGTCACCGGACCCAGCTGGCGAGCGCCGCGCTGGCGTTGGCGGCCGCCGACAACATCGACGCAGATGGCTTTGGCACGCTGCTCGAGGGCATGGCCTCCGAACCCGGCCGCGCGTTTGTCTACCTTCAGATCAATCCCAACCGCGGGACCGGGGCGTTCGCCATGGCGCCGTCCCTGGGTGAAAAAACCATCGAGCGCATTGACGAGTCGATCCGCCAAGCGCACGAGCGAACCGTTCGCGGCGAGATCGTGGAGAACGTGCTGCTCGACATGCCGCGCAACCAACCGCCGATGGCGGTGATGGCGTTTCCGCTGCGTTCGAGAACCGGGGAGATCTGGGGCTCCCTCGCCGGCATCCTCGATCTCGCGCCGCTCGAGGCGGAGTATGGCCGACCCCACGTACGCCGGTTTTCTGGTGAGCCTGATCGACGCGCGCGGAAAGGTGGTCGTCTCGTCGAGCCCGACCCTTCGCCGCAGCGACCTTTCTAATTCGCCTCTCGTCAGGGACTATTTGAGAAAACCGCAGAGGCTGACGCTCACATACACCCATCCTCGAGATCAAGAGGCCGGCCTGGTGTTGGGTTCGATGGCGCCCGTGGGCACCCAGGGGTGGAGCGTGTTGATGGAACGCAGCGCTGCCGAGGCCTACGCACCCGTGCGCAGGAATAAGGTGCGCACGATGGGCCTGACGGCTCTCGCGGCGGTATTGGCCCTGGGCATCGGGTTCCTGCTCAGTCGTCGCCTGATCATTCCTCTTCAGGGGCTCGCCGACACCTCGTCCAAGATCGCCGAGGGCAACCTTGCGGTCCGCGCCACAGTCCGGGGAGAAGATGAACTCGCGAAGCTGGGCAACAACTTCAACGACATGGCGGGCAATATCGAGGCCCTGGTCCGGAAGCTCAAACAGGCGCTGCGTCAGAACCAGGAGCTCTTCCTCGAGACCATCAGAACTCTGGCGGCCGCCATCGATGCAAAGGATCCCTACACCAGGGGCCACTCTGAACGGGTGGCGTCGTATTCCATGGCCCTGTCGCGCCACCTCGGCCTCAAACAGGACGAGGTCTTCCGCATCCACATCGCCGCCATTCTCCACGACGTCGGCAAGCTCGGAGTCAAGGATGGGATCCTCAACAAACCCGGGGGGCTGTCCGACGACGAGTTCGAAATCATGCGCCAGCACCCATCCATCGGGGCGCAGATCATGAGCCCGATTCGGATGCTCAAGGACATCATCCCGGGCATTCGAAACCACCACGAGACCTGGGACGGGACCGGTTATCCGGACCGACTCAAAGGCGATCAGATCCCGATGGTGGCGCGGATCATCGGCGTTGCCGACACCTTTGACGCCATGACAACCACCCGGCCCTACCAGAAGGCCATGACCCTCGACTACGTGCTCGCCAAAATACGCTCGATGTCCGGGTCTCGGTTCGACCCGCTGGTCATCGACGCCTTTCTGGCCGCAGTCGAAGCAGGGAGACATCAGCCCACCGGACAGAGAATCCCAGCTGCCCGCACCATCGGAGGTCTCATGAATCGTCTCGTCGTCGTCGTCTCCTTATCGTGCCTCTCCGTCGTCACCGCCTGCGCGAGCTCGAGCGCCGCGAGCAAGCAGCCCTCTTCAAAGGCCGCCCCTGACAATAAAAACGTCCCCGCGGACGCCCCTCTCCAGTCGTTGACCTACATGCGGCAGGGATCGGTCCTGATGCAACAGGGCCGATATCAGGACGCGCTCGAAGCCTTCCAGACGGCCGACCGGATTGCCCCCGGCAACGCCACAAACCTCAATATGATCGGGCTCTGCTATCTCAGCCTGAGCCAGCCTGACCAGGCGCTGCAGGCTTTCGACCAGGTCCTGCGGATGGTCCCGCAATTCACGGACGCCCGCAACAACCGAGGCGCCACCTACCTCTCGATGAACCAGTACCACCTTGCGGAAGTGGACTTCATTGCGGTGCTCGCCGACTCCACATATCCCCACCGCCGCCAGGCCTACTACAACCTCGGCATCACCTACCTCAAGCGCGGTCAGCCCGGCGCCGCGGAGGAAAACTTCCGCAAATCCATTCTGCCCCCAAATCCGGTGTACAACGGCTTTCTGCAGCTGGCCCATTTGGCGCAACAACAAGGGGAACCGGATCGCGCCCTGGTCTTCCTCCGGGAGGCGATGCTCGAGTTTCCGGATCGAACCGAGATCGCATTCGAGCTCGGCAAGCTGCTGATGATCATGGGTGAGGAAGAGGACGCGAGACCGTACCTCGAACAGGTGATCTCCGACGCACCCGACTCGACCGAGGCCGGCATGGCAAGGACGCTGCTCGGAATCGGCTGAATGCCCTTCAACTATCTCCTGACAAACCTCTTGGTCGACGTACCGCAAGCGCTGGGCGCCATCTTTGTCGATCCCGAGGGTGAAGCGGTCGAACTTGTCACCCGGCACGGAGACCCGTTCGACCTCAAGGTCGAGGGCGCCTACCACAGCATCTTCCTTCGCCAGCTCGACGCCCTCACGGCATCGGCGGAGGCCGGGCCGATCGACAGTTTCGTGCTCGAAGGGACCCACTTGATCACGTTGACTCAGGCGCTGCCCGACGGCTACTATGTGGTGCTCGTCGTTGATCGCTCGGCTTCGCGCGCACAGGCCCTCGACCGACTGCGCAGGGCTGCTCGGGTGTTTGCCGAACAGCTTGCCTGAAGACGACGCCTTCGCCGGCGATCCGTTCTAGATTGGAGGTCATGGCTCGATCTTTTCTCGGCAAATTGAAACGCGGTCTGTTCATGACCCATACCGAGTTCCTGGAAAAAGCGGGAGAGAGCTTCCGCCGCACAGGGCCGGTAGAACCGGCTGTCCTCGACGGTGTTGAAGAAGCGCTGATCGCATCCGATGCAGGCGTCGACCTCTCGCTTCGTCTCGCCGATGAGCTTCGGGACGAGGTCCGCGCCGGCCGCATCACGACCGCCGAGGAGCTTCGACCGGCGGTCCGGGCGCGGCTCCTCGATCTGCTCACGCGCGGCCGAAGCCGCGCAACCTCTCGCGGAGAACGAAGCCCGGCCGAGAATCACCCTCCTCGTCGGGGTCAACGGAACCGGCAAGACGACGACCGCAGCCAAACTCGCAAAACGCAAGAAGGAAGCCGGGATCACCGTCATCCTCGCTGCCGCCGACACCTTTCGTGCGGCGGCGGTCGAACAACTCATGGTGTGGGCCGAACGGGTCGATGCACCTCTCATCCACCAGCAGGAGGGCGCCGACCCGGCCGCCGTCGTGTTCGACGCCATCGCCGCGGCCCGCTCACGGAACATCGACGAGGTCCTCGTCGACACCGCAGGCCGTCTCCATACCCGGGCGAACTTGATGAAAGAGCTGGAGAAGGTGACCAGGATCGCCGCGCGTGAAGTCGCCGGGGCGCCGCACGAGGTGCTGCTGGTCCTCGACGCCACCACCGGCTCCAACGGCATCGAACAGGCTCAGAAATTCGGCGCCACCGCCGGCGTCACCGGAGTCGTTCTCACCAAACTCGACGGAACGGCCAAGGGCGGCGTGATTCTCGCCATTGCAGATCGGCTCAAGCTCCCGGTACGATGGGTAGGTGTCGGTGAATCCGAAGACGACCTGTTGCCCTTCCACGCCGACGAGTTTGTGGACTCGTTGCTCGATATCAACTCGGGGGACACCTCGAAAACTGCGTAGCACGATGGACAGTGGGGACGGACTAGTGTGAGGCGACCGCGACCGGGGGGACCACAAAGAAAGGACGCGGCAACTTCGGGGCCGGCGCGGGTCGGGCCCGGGCAGCTGCATTCGCCTCATGTCCCTCCCACCGACCGCGACGAGCGCTGGATGGCCCGCGCCCTCGAACTCGCCGCCCTCGGACGCGCCGGCAGCCTCACCGAACCCGATGGTCGGCGCCGTCATTCTCGATCACGAAGGCCATCTCGTCGGCGAGGGCTACCACGCAGTCTTCGGCGGGCCGCACGCCGAGGTCATGGCACTCGAAGAGGCCGGCGATCAGGCCCGGGGCGGGACACTCTACGTCACTCTCGAGCCCTGCGCCCACCACGGCAAGACGCCGCCGTGCACCGAAGCCGTGTTGGCGGCCGGGTTGAAGCCGGGTCGTCGATCGCACTCAGCGAACCCACAACGACCGCCGGCGGTGGGATCGAGCGTCTGCGGGCCGAAGGCGTCGAGGTCCAGGAGGGACCGGGTTCGGAACGATCCCGGATTCTCAACCGGCGCTGGCTGCGATGGGCGCAGTTCCACCGGCCGTGGGTAACGCTCAAATCCGCCGTCTCCCTCGACGGCCGCATCGCCACCCGCACCGGCGAGTCGAAGTGGATCACCGGCGAAGAGGCCCGCCACCGCGGGCTCGAACTGCGAGAAGAGCACGACGCCATCCTGGTGGGGGTGGAGACGGTCCTTGCCGATGATCCCCAGCTGACCCGGCGGCTCGGACCTCAACCCCGCGGGCGGCTGGAGAAGGATCATCCTCGACTCCACGCTCCGCACTCCGAGCGATGCTCAGGTTGTCCGGCAGCAACCCGAAACCACCGTCATCGTCCACACGGCCGAGGCATCGGCCGAAGATCGTCGGCGGCTGCGCGATACCGGGGTCGAACTGGCCGAGTTGCGGGCAGGAGATGACGGCCGCATCGATCTCGACGCGCTCCTCGACTACCTGGCCCGAAAGGAAGTGGCCGCCCTCCTGGTCGAGGGTGGACCGACGGTCCACGGCTCCTTCCACGACGCCGATCTCATCGACGAGATCGCGCTGTTTGTCGCACCCTTCCTGATCGGCGGTCCGGCCCCGGCGACGCGTCGCAGGGCGGGGATCCCGACCCTCGACCTTGCGCGACGTTTTGCCTTCGAAGCCATCGAGCGCCACGGGACAGGATCTGGAGATTCGGGCCGTGCGGTCGGAGGACGCGGATGTTCACGGGACTGATTGAGGCCGTCGGTTCCGTCGATCGGCTGGAGCGAATCGGGCGCCGCAGCCAGGCTTCACATTTCGGTGAAATGGCCCGACGGCGAGGTCCCAGCGACTGGCGACAGCATCGCCGTCGACGGCGCGTGCCTGACGGTCATCGACCCCACACGCCACGTCTTCTGCAGCCGAGCTCTCGTCGGAGACCCTTCGCCGAACCCTCTTCCCCGCCGTCCGAGCCGGGACAGTCCGTCAATCTCGAGCGCGCCCTCCGCCTCGGCGATCGCTTCGGCGGCCATATCGTCCAGGGACACGTCGACGGGGTCGTGCGCGTCCTCACGTATCCGCCCCGAGGGCGGCTTCCAAACCTGGAGGCTCTCACTCCCGACCGAGAACGCAAAGGAAGTCGCGGCCAAGGGCAGCGTCGCCCTCAATGGCGTGTCGCTGACGGTCGCCGACCTCGGACGCGACTGGTTCGAGGTCGCCCTGATCCCAACCACCCTCGAGGCCACCAGCCTCGGCGGGCTTCGCACCGGCGCCGAGCTTCACCTCGAGACCGACGTCCTCGCCAAGTACGTGGCGCGCCGGATCGGCGGCTCGAGCCCGTCGGCCCTCGACGAGATGTTCGGAGGGGGTGGCGGTGCGTAGGATCGAACCCGCCTACCCCGATCTCCTGCCCGTGACCCATGTCCTTCGTCCCGGCTATCTCCCCGGCAAAAAGGTGTCGCTGGACCCGATCAAGCTCGGTGTCGTCTGGGAAGACGCACCGGTCAGGATCCTTCCCGCCGAAGGAACGATTCCCAGAGAATCCGGTGCGGGCGATGGTCTTTGCTCGTGTCGCGGTCTCAACGCCGCGACATCCTGCACCGTTTTCTCGAACGAGGAGGCTTTGCCCTCATCGTGCTCGACGACCCCGAAATCACGCCGGGCGACCTCGGTCTCGACACCTTCGACGAGACCCCTCGGGTGACCATGGTGCTGCCCATCCTTCCCTACCCCTTGAGCGAGGGACTGCAGATCCCTGAAGCCTGGCACTCCAAACCCTGGGGCGCCGTGCTCGGTCTCTTCCCCTTCCCCGGCGCCGCCGCCGAGGTGGAGCGCCGGATCGAACAGCTCAAAACCGCAGGCGCCCGATTTGCCGTCACCGCGCCGCTCCTCCTCACCCCCAAGGACCGCCACCGCATCCTCGACGGCTGCGAGGGGACCGGGGTCGAAGCGGAGCTCGAAAACGCGCTCTTCCACGCCGACGTCAGCCGCGGGCTGCACGCTCTCGAGCGAACCGCCGGCGTGACCCTCCACAATGTCGGGATGGACCCGTTCGTTCCCTGCATGGTCCCGGCCGGCGGCGAGCCCAACGCAGTCAAAACCGCCGCTGTGCTGCGGCTGTGGGCGCGGCGCCTCGACCAGTGCCACGAGGAGGCCTCCTGGGGCTGGCGGCTGCGCCGCGCCGCCTCCGCCCTCGACCGGCTCCCCAACGACCCCGCAACCCTCGCCATGGAGGACAACCTGCGGATCATCCCCGGCTTCGACCCCTGGGTCGAGAGCTTCACCCGGGCCGTGTGGTACGGCGGCGAACCGCTGGACGCGCATGGCACCGGTGGTCGGGCATCGACGGCCAGCCCGACGGTCCCAAGAAAAAAATAGATAGAAGTCAATAGAAGTCCTCGGCAACGCGGGAACACCGGCGACGTGTCCGCTGTTCACGTCTACAGAATCTCTTCACGAAAAGGGGCGCTCCATGGCAGAAAAAGTATTCAAGAAGATCTCGGTGACCGGTTGTTCGTCTGAAAGCTACGAGAAGGCGATCGAGACCGCGGTTGAAAAGGCCTCCGAGAGCCTGCGCGGCATCGCGTGGTTCGAGGTCAAGGAATTCCGCGGCGGGCTCGGCGCCGATGGCCAGATCGAGTGGCAGGCCGCTATCGAGGTCGCTTTCAAGATCGACTAGCCATTCGCGAGCTTCGCTCACGAATTGCTGTTGAGCAGCGCTGTGGCGAGCCCGAGAGGCGGGGGCGCCATTGCCCGAAGAGCCAAATCCGGACGCATAATTGACGAAATCCCTCAAGCCGCGGAGCGGCGGTAGGTTGTAGCCCCGGGCGTGAGCCCGGGGTTCAGACCCCAAACAAACGAAAAGCCCCGGAGGGGCGACAGAACACCTCGACATCACCTCTGTCGCCGCTCCGCGGCTCAAACATCTGTTGTCAACCGGGCATCCTGGGGCTCACGCCCCAGGCTCAAGTCTGCCGCCCCTTCGGGGCTGGAGGCCGCAACCCTTGCAACCCGTTGCCGATCAGGGTATTATCCGCCGCGCGTGGGGCCGTAGCTCAGTTGGGAGAGCGCAGCGTTCGCAATGCTGAGGTCGAGGGTTCGATCCCCTTCGGCTCCACCAGTTTTTCTTCGAAACAGGGTTTCGAAGAAAAACTGCCACGGCGTAGCCAAGGGCGAAGCCGGGCAACCACCGTCCACGCCATCTATGGAGTTCATAGAATGGCACCCTACCACTACGTCTACATCCTCATCAGTGAACGCGACGCCACTCGTCGTTACACCGGCCGCACCAAAAACCTCGAGAAGAGACTCTGTGCCCACAATTCAGGCCAACTCCCTTACACAGCGGAATACAAACCGTGGCACATCGAAATGGCCATCGCATTTCGGTCACCGCAAAAAGCCGCCAAATTCGAGCGATACCTCAAAAGCCACTCCGGCAGGGCCTTCGCCTCAAAGCACTTCTGAGTTAGGGATAGGAATTTCCTTTTCGTTCAGCGCCAGCCTAGCACGGGGTTGAGGCGCATATTCGGGTTCCAAGATGGGCTCGCATGCCCCGAGCGCCCTCCGATACGGCAGATCCCGGGGTTAGGGAGAGCGCGTCCCGGGACAACACGCTACGAACCTCGGCCCCCGATCCGGCCGCCGCCTCCATAGACGCACCCCGCACGGAAGGCCGCAACCGAGATGAGGGCCGAGATGGAGTCAGGGGTTGGCGGGGAGGGTCGCCGCGCCCGGCGGGCCGCGGGGGGATCGCGCCCCCGCTTTCGCGAGATGCCTCAGGATCGCGTCGACCACGTCGTGCTCGGTGATGAACGCGATCACCTTCATCTCTGAACCGCAGGACGGGCACACCAGCGGGTCGACCTCGTAGATCCGCTTGATCAGCTGTGCCCAGCTTCGCCGCATGGCGCGGGCGTCGCGGCTCTCGGCACGCGCCGCTCGGGAGTCCGGGGCGACGCCGGTATCCCCAACCTCCCCACCTTCAGCCTCGGCCTTCCGGCGCTTACCCCTCGACACGTTGGAGTACCACCCGTAATACCGCACCAGGTGCCGCCTCGGATCCGGGATGTGCATGATGACGCGGGCTACAAACTCGGCCGGGTCGAAGGTCTCGGCAGCATCGCCGGCCGGCAGGGGGCGACCGTCGTGGCCTCCTTTCGCCCGATAGTGCACCACACCCTCCCCACCCCACTGCACCCGCTCGAGGCTGGCGTTCCAACGGTTGGGTGACGAGGCTTTCCAGGAAGTGGCGTCCACGATGCGCCGACTCCGAGGACTTGATCTTTTCGACGTGATAGAGCTCCTCGTTTCGGGTGTCGATTGGATCGGTGGCGTACAGGAAGGTGCCCTTGCTCCCTTTCATGAGGGCGTAGACGACGCCATCGGCCGCCAGACCACGGGCCGTGATCAACTCCACGGACGGCGGAGAGAATGCAGGATCGTCCAGCACCTCGGCCGCCCATTCCGGAAGCGCCGAGCCCACGCGGCTCGCCATCACCCTCCACCGACCCGGGCGCCTCCCACCACCAAACGATCGCCGAATCGACTTCGAACGTGACCTCGAGGTTGCCTTTTGCCTCTCGGGCGTCGAGCTTCGAAGCGCGGTCGAGGTTGCGTTCCCCGATGGGGGCGCTGAAGGGATCGTCGATCACCAGCCTGAAGGTCGCAGGCCCACTGATGGCGACGCCGCAGTTCTCATCGCCCGCCATGAGCGGACGGACGGTCGCACCCGCCCCGCGTTCGATCGCCGCCCTCCCGAACCGCAGCGGACCCTCGAACGCAACCCGCGCCCCGATCCCCGGCTGGTCAATCCTGGCTGCCAGCTCGCTCAGCCCGCCGCCGAAAGAGACTACCGGCCACAACAGAACCGCAGCGATCACAAGCCTGAGCCTGATGGGGCCTCCCAACATCAATCCTAACAACTCTCGAAATACCGAGAAGGCGACGCCCGCTCCGGTGGTACAATTCGCCCGGTCTTTCAGTAAGTTCATCGGCCCCGTCGTAAAAGGGAGGCACGGGTGAAACGGGTATGTATTCTGATCGTTCTGGCGGCCCTTCCCGCTTTCGCGGATGACGTCTATCTGCGGGGAGGCGGTCGAATCACCGGCGAGATCGTCGAACAGACCGACGAATCCGTCAGCGTCGACATCGGTGGCGGCAGCCTCACGGTCAAGATGTCGAGCGTGGTCAGGATCGAAAAGGGCACGTCACCCATGCAGGAGTACCGGGCCCCGGCCGCCACATCGCGGCCGGCGACGCCGAGGCATGGCGAGAGCTCGCCCGGTGGGCGACCGGCAACGCACTCGGGAGCCAGGTCGAGGACGCCTACTCGCACGTCCTCGAGATCCAACCGGACGACGTCGAGGCGAACCGGGCGCTCGGACGCGTCCGTCTCGACGGGAGATGGGTCAGCGAGGAAGAGAGCTACCGGGCGCAGGCTACATCGAGTTCGAAGGTGAGTGGATGACCCCGGCCGAACGGCAGTCGATTCTCGCGCAACGACAGGCTACCGACGACGAGTATCGCCGCGCGCGAACGAGGCCAGGATCCAGTCCATCGAGGCCGAGCAGAGAGCGCAGAAAGAACGCGAAGAGGCCGAGAGCGAGGCGTCGAGTGGCGGCCTGCCTGTGTACGGCGATCCGGTCTACTGGGGATGGGGGGCAGGCCCGGGTTACTGGTCCCGGCTTCCGGTCCAGCTGCCGGCCACCCCGGTCAGCCCCGTGGGAGGAGGTCGGCAATGAAGATCACGAAACCTCTGCAGCTTTCCGCGATAGCCTTTCCGGTTCTGTGCGCGCTCTTTACGGCTTGCTCGTCACCGTCGCCGGTCGACGAAGTCGACGAGATCGTCGCCTCCAATCTCGCCGCCCGCGGAGGCAAGGAACGGATCCAGGCCCTGCATTCGATCCGGGAGATCGGAACGGTCCCTGCAAGCAAGAGACGAAGAACCCAGGTGGTTCGGGAAATCAAACGCCCCGGCCGCTTCCGCCTCGAATTCTCCTATCAGGGAACAACCAGCGTCTTCGCGCACGACGGTGCAAACCGGTTGGCAGGTCGCACCGCTCCAGGGTCAGTTCGAGCCCCAAGTCGTGGAGGCGGAGATCGACGCGGCGGCAGGGGCAGACCAGCGAGATATCGAAGGTCCTTTCATGGACTGGCGCGAGAAGGGCCGCACGATCGAACTGGTCGGCCGCGAGGCGATCCCCAACGGCGAGGCCTTCAAACTCAAGGTCACACTCGAGGATGGCGCCGTCCGTTATGACTATGTCGATGTCCGATCGCGTCAGATCGTCCGCTCTGACCTTGAGCGAACGATCCGGGGGCACGCAGTCCTGCTCGAGAACACGTTCTCGGACTTCTGGGAGGTTGACGGACTGAGTCTTCCCGCACCTCATCGAGACCCAGGTCGCGGAACGGCCCGAGTACCTCACAATCACCGTCGACACCATCGAACTCAATCCCGACCTCGACGACGAACAGTTCAAGTTCCCCGGGTAGGGCCTCCTCCTGGTGCGGCGCCCGTCCCCGGCTGCCCGCGGGCGAGGCGGCTTCGTCTTGTGGGGCAGCCGTCCCGGCTGCCAGACGAGGCGGCTTC
>CAWAUY010000038.1:0-37844 GCA_963785275.1 Candidatus Sulfomarinibacteraceae bacterium | reverse complement strand
GTGTCGGCAAACGAGCCCGATTTATAGGCTGAATATGCTCGAGGCAATACCGCCCGTCTATCAAATATCAAATATCCAACATCAAAAAAACGCCCCGCTCGTGAGAGCGGGGCGTGGTTCTTGGATGAAGCCGCTCGTTCAGTCGAACAGCGGGAACGACCGCAGCGTCCAGCTGTCGTAGAACGGCGCCATGCTGAAGTTGTTGGGGTCGAAGGTCGGCGTCAGGGTCCCGTTGAAGTACATGGCCCCCGATTCGCCGAGCTGGAACATGCTCTCGATGCGGACGGGCCCGTCCTCACCGAACTCCACGACGTGCGCATAGGCCGAACGGGCCGCCTTCGGGGTTGCGTGGACCGCTTTGAAGGCGGGGTCGAGTGCACCGAGAAGCGCGTGGCCGTATGTATCGTAACCACGCGGAACGTTGTACGGGCCCAGCCCGATGTCGGCGATGACGTTGTCGAGCGCCTGCACGATGATGCCCTCGGCGGTGGTCGGCTTGCCGGTGGCGAGCACATCCTGGAACCAATCCCAGAGGGTCGGCAACGCGGCGTCGCCGCCCGCAAGGGCCCGGAGCAAGACGTTGAAGGTCATCGAGATCGGCTGCGCCTCCATCCACGACATCCCGATGGAGAGGAACTCGTCCTCGAAGGTCAGCCGCATGACCTCCTGGGTCCAGGCGTCCAGGAGCACCCAGGCGTCGGCTTTCAGCGTCCCGAAACGCCACTCGGACAGGGCCGCCCGCGACGACGTGGCCGTCCCAGGCGTCGATCATGGCGATGGCCGCATCGCGGTCGGGGTTCGAGTTGGCGGCCACCGCGGCATTGAAGTCGTCGGCGAGGAAGGTCCAGGTGTTGCCGCCGCCGCTGTTGGAGGCCAACCCGAAGGAGTCCGTGGTCGCGATGTTGAGGGCGAGGTCGCGAATCTCCTCGAATGTCAGATCATCGTGCGCTGACGAGGTAATCCTTGATGACCCGGGCGCGGTGGGCCGTGCCGTTGTGATGCCAAAGGGGTTGTAGGGGTTGTTGTAGTCAACCGACGCCTTGTTGTTCCAGCCGCCGAAAAAGCCCTGGGCGGGGTTCTCAGCGTGAGCCATCGGGCGGCGTTCGCCGGTCCACTCCTGCATGCCGTCGCCGATCATCGGGAATCGCGGGTCGACGCCCGGGGCACGGACCGGTTCCCAGCCCGTCATCCAGTAGGCGATGTTGCCGTCGCGGTCGGCGTAGTTCAGGTGGACGCTGGCGCCGGCCATCTCGGCCCCAGCGCCGTATTCGGCGACGCTTTCCGCCCTCGCCCACATCAGGATGATATCGGCCATGTCGACCTCGTGTCCCCAGTTGCCGTAGGCCATGGCGATGATGGGCACCTCTGGCGGCGGCGGGTTGGTCGGATCGTACGGGAATGGCGAGAGGACCGGGACCGTGGTGACTCCGCATGACCGGAAAAGTGACCGGGTCCCCACCTGCAGGGTTAATCGTCTCCATGCGGTGGAAGAAAACGCTCTGCGGTGCCTCGATGAACCAGTCCAGGGTGTTGGCCATGCCCACCTGGATCGACCACGCATGGTGCGGCGTGCGGCCGATGATCATCCCGGGAACGCCCGCGATGGTCATGCCGGAGACCTCCAACCCGCCACCGCGGATCGAGCCCTCCAGGACCTGGGACGGGAACTCGAAGCCCAGCTGCGGGCCGGAGTAGATGGTGGGGTTGCCCGACGCCGTCTTGTCGCCCGAGATCGTCCAGGCGTAGCTGCCGGCCTTGATCGAAGCGCCGATACCGTCCAGCGCCTGCCGTCGAGTCTCGAAGCGCGTCGCAGATTTCCTCGACCGTCTGCCGAAGATCGGGGAATGTGTCGGCTTTGATGTCCGGCAGCCGGGAGATATCCGGTGGTCGGCTACCTCTTCGTGCGCCGGGAGGGATCATGGTCTGCGCCGAGGGGTCGTTGAACCACCGCAGGTCCTGGAACATCGCCAGACCCGTCCTGCCCGTGGACCGCCGCCAGGGTCGGAGCGAGCACCGCGTTCTCGAGCTGGCCTTGAGGGGCCCGCCGTTGGGATCGTTCTGCCGCTGCAACAGGACCAGTATTCCGAGCACGTCGTTGACCTCGAACGGTTCGGGCAGAACGTTATAGCCCAGCTGCAATTGGAGAAAGGTGACAATGCTGGCTCCCCAGTACTCGAAGGGCATCATGTAGAAAATTGCCGTAGATCTCGAAGATGCGCCGGTTGACGCCGTCGACGTAGGCCTGGACAGCGGTCTGGGCGTCCTCGGAAAGGGCGGCGAACATCTCGTTGTACTCGTCGTCGGAGTAGAAGACGAGGCGGGCCGAGATGTCGGTGGAGAGGAAGTCGAGCCCCAGGAGCTCCGCGCCGAACAGCTCGGACAACTTTCCGCGAGATCCGCGACGGAAGAGATCCATCTGGAAGAGGCGGTCCGTCGCGACCGCGTAGCCCTGGGCCTCGAAGACGTCGTAGAGCGAGCCGCCTTCGATAAACCAGACGCCCTGGGCGTCCCTGGTTGTGGTCACCGGATCGGTCTTGGCAGCTTCGGCCGCGTCGACCGGAACCAAGCGCGCAGTTGTTCGCTCGAGAGTCTGTCCGGAGGCGAACACCGCCACCGCCAGGATCAACACCGACATCTTCCAAATGGACGCCCTCATACTCATTCTCCCTTCAAAAACGGCGACATCATCGCGGACACGGAACTCGTGCATCGCAACGAAGCCACAAACCAGAGATTTCACTGCCAATGAATATAGCGGCGTCGCGAGAGTGTGTAAATGGGAAACGGAAAGAATTCGGAATTCGGATTTTTGGCAGCCGGGACGGCTGCCCCACAAACGCTCCAGGATGGGCTTGTGGGGCACGCGTCTCGCGTGCCATGCGCCGCCGAGGCGTCCGGCTTCGCCTCCTGCTACGCCGGTACGAGCCTGTCTCTTCTCGGGAACAGCGTGCTGACACGGGCCGCGGCGGCGGGGGTGCCACTTTGAACAGTGTTGGATGCTCGAACACTCTAACCCCTGATCCAAATGACTGTCATTTCGAGCGGAACACCCGCAGGGTGTGCAGCTGGGAAATCTCTTCCCGAATCAATAGATTTCTCCACTCGCTCCGCTCGGTCGAAATGACAGAATATGGTGGGTTCGGTTATCGCGCGCTGAAACGAGTCGCGTCCACCGGACGTGCCGTCTGGATTTTCTGGCGTGATGAGTGCGCCGAAGGGCGATTTCACTCGAACGCCTGAAACCCCTTACCGTCCGTGCTGACCGGACGTGCCGTCTCCGAACGATGTTGCGATCCGCTGTCCTCCACACGAGCGGATGTTGCGGGCGCAATCAATCTTGAAGGTGGCTCTCTCGGGCAATGCGGCCGCTGAGCATCGGGATGTTCACACCTGAAGGACCTTCTTGTACGTCTACAAGTACGCCCACCGGGCGCACTGCTCAAACCCCTCAGGTGAAGCCGCTTGGACAGCTCGGCGCCGCCGGACAGTCGGTACCCGAACTTGACGACCCGCTGGCAAAGGTCGACAGCACGCGCTCCACCTCGGTGCTCTCGCACTTCGCGCAGTGGACTTCCGACGCGGCCGCGCCGACAGGCTGCAGCAGGGAGAACCGCTCGTCGCACAACGTACACCGGTATTCGTAGATCGGCATCGTCGCCCTCTCAGATCCTCCTGCCGCGTTTCAAAATAATCCGTGCCATCGAACGCAGGTCGTTCAGGCCTTCGAAGCTTCCGCCTCTTCCATCTGCAGGCGGCCCTCGATGATGGTCTGGTGCTCGCTTTCGATCCGCAACTCGAGCGAGTCGCAGACGTTCCGGCAGATCGTAAACACGCCCTCGTCGATGATCCGGTAGTAGACGTTGAGCCCCGCGCGGCGGCAGTCCACCAGACCGGCTCGCTTGAGCACCGAAAGGTGTTTGGAGACATTTGCCTGCGAACCGCCGACCACCACGAGGATGTCGGAAACGCAGCGCTCTCCGTTGTGGAGACAGTGGAGAATCTTCAAGCGGGTCGGGTCGGCCATCGCCTTGAGGACTTCGGCAATTCGACTGAGCAATTCGTCCGATGCGATCATGGGACCTCCCCAAATAGTTCTATCACCCAAAAGTAATATATTCCTGTTTTCAAGCGAGGTCAATGTCTTCGCAGAAACGAAGGCTGTGTTGTTGAATGAGTATATGACTCAATGTCAGTGATAGTCTGAGGCCGCTTCATAATGCCGGAAGGAGGTCACGATGTCGACCATTTTTGAACGGATCATCGATGGCGAGATACCCTGCCACAAAATCTGGGAGGATGACGACCACCTGGCGTTCCTCGACATCAATCCCCGGGTGGAAGGCCACACCCTGGTCGTGCCCAAGAAGCCGTGGAACGAGGTCTTTGCCATGGATGAGGAGTCCTACGTCCACCTCTGGTCTGCGGCGCAGGTCGTGGCGCGCCACCTCAAGGAGAAGACCGGCTGCGAGCGCGTCGTCGTCGTTGTCCTCGGCTACGAAGTCGAGCACGTCCACATTCACCTCATGCCGACAAACAGCCTCGGCGACTTCCCGTTCCCGCCGGTGGATCAGGATGCGCTGGCAATCATCGAGGATACGGCGAGAAACTGAGGACTTGACCGGGGGGCCTCTTCGGCCTCAGAATGGCGCCGCGCCGGAGTGGCGGAATGGCAGACGCAGAGGACTCAAAATCCTCCGCCCGCAAGGGTGTGTGGGTTCGAATCCCACCTCCGGCATATCTCAACTATTGGAAGGTTGCTCGCGCGCTCTGCGCGCGGCGTCTCGGCGGATCCAACGGATGGTCGTAAGCCGGTCTGGCTATCACCATCCCGGCAACGCCCATTTACCGTTGTATCTCGCCGAGTGCGAATCCCACCTCCGGCATATTTCAATTATTGGAAGGTTGCTCGCGCGCTCTGCGCGCGGCGTCTCGGCGGATCCAACGGATGGTCGTAAGCCGGTCTGGCTATCACCATCCCGGCAACGCCCATTCACCGTTGTATCTCGCCGAGTGCGAATCCCACCTCCGGCATATCTCAATTATTGGAAGGTTGCTCGCGCGCTCTGCGCGCGGCGTCTCGGCGGATCCAACGGATGGTCGTAAGCCGGTCTGGCTATCACCATCCCGGCAACGCCCATTCACCGTTGTATCTCGCCGAGTGCGAATCCCACCTCCGGCATATTTCAATTATTGGAAGGTTGCTCGCGCGCTCTGCGCGCGGCGTCTCGGCGGATCCAACGGATGGTCGTAAGCCGGTCTGGCTATCACCATCCCGGCAACGCCCATTCACCGTTGTATCTCGCCGAGTGCGAATCCCACCTCCGGCCGAGAACTCCGCCCTGGCAGACAAGCCTTCTCCGACAGCCGAAGGACGAAAACGAAGTCTGTCTGTACGGGCGTAGCGCCGAGCGCGAAGACCCACCTGCCCGTAAGAAGTCTGAAGGACGCAGCCTGGAGGCGACCTGTGAAGAGCGTTTTTTCGCGATTCGATAGTCGAATAAGTTACGTTTTCTCAATTAGTTGACGAATCGATCAAATGGACATACATTGAGAACAGAGATTGATCTTCACAATCAAGGGTAGGCGGGTGGCAGCGGCGCGTCGGAGCGGGTGGACGATTGGTCGTTCGCCGAAGAATCGCACCGATGTTTTCAAGCCGTGTGTTTTTCTGTCTACCGCGCCGATGGGCGTGACGGTGTCATGGCATCTTTCCGGTCGGCGTGGCCCATCGGGGGAGGGGTGCATGGTCACGTGCCGTCAGTGCAGCAAGGTTTTCCACGTCATTGGCGATGCGCTGAGCGAGCAACTCGATACCACAGAGTTGTTGGAAATGGCGGCGCAGTCGATTACTCGGCAGTTCGACCTGAAAGCCTGCCATTTCCGCCTGCTCAGCCGCGACCTCCGGACATTGGAGGATGTTGCCTCGTTTGGACTCAGCAAACCCTTTCTCGACAAGGGCCCCGTAGATGCGGAACGCAGCGTTGCCCAGGCGCTGAGTGGTGAGGCGGTCGGCGTTCTTGACTGTGTCTCGGACCCACGTGTCCAGTATCCGGAGGCCTTCGAGTCGGAGGGCATCGCTTCAATGCTGACCATCCCCCTCGAGGCCCGCGGCCAGGTGATCGGCGTGATGCGTATTTTCACCGGGACGCCGCGCGATTTCACCGACGTCGAGATCGAGTTCTTCAAAGTCGTGGCCCTCTTCTGCACGGGCGCCATTATCGACTCGATGTTCCACCAGATCCTGACCCGGGTCACCCAGGCGATCCGCACGACGCTCGATCTCCCCGAAGTGCTCGACAGCATCGTCCGCGTCGTATGCGAGGATCTGCGGAGCCTCGGCTGCGCCATTCATCTCGTGGACAGCACCAACGCCAGGCTCGAGGCCCGTGCCTCGTACGGACTCGAGACCGAATTCGTGAGCCGGCTGGCGGGGTCGTTTTCAAAAGAGGTCGAAGCCGAGGTTCTCGAGGGCCGGTCGGTGGCCATCGATGACGCCTGTACCGACAACCGCGTCATTTTCCCGGATCTCATGTCAAATCAGGGCGTCGCCACCGTCCTTCTGATCCCGCTGGTCAGCCGCAAGCGGGTGATCGGGGTCCTGAGCATCTACACTCACAAGACCTACCAGTTTTCCGACCACGAGAAACAGCTGATGGGGGCGATTGCCGAGCAGTGTTCGCTGGCGATCGACAATGCCAAGATGTTCGAGGCCCTCAGGCAGCGCTATGAAAACCTGGTCGACGAGTTCCAAATGTGGTTCGAACACTCCCAGGCCTATCCGCAACGGGGGCCGACCGCCTGAGCTGAGCCGGCCTTTCTTGGAGAGACATGGTTCTCCGCATCGTTTCGGTCTAAATGTGCAGCCGGGTTCGGTTGGCGATCCTGGCAGCGTCCGGACTGTCACGCCGCCCCTATTTCGCTGGTCAATGGGGATGATCGCGTGCATTCAAAATTCAAAATTCAAAACTGAGAACTGAGGTTCTGTTGACCTCTCCGCACCTCTGTGACACCGTTTGCTCGCCGACCGAGAGCATGCAGGAGGAACCGGTGGATCACACGCAGCTTGTCAAGGCACTTTCCGAGCCTTCCTTCTACCCGCATCCCGTGGAGGAGGTGAGGTTTCTCCAGACTCACATTTCGTCCGTCTTTCTGACCGGCGACTTCGTTTACAAACTCAAAAAACCGGTCAACTTCGGGTTTCTCGATTTTTCGACCCTCGAGCTGCGCAAGCTCTACTGCCGGGCCGAGGTCGAGCTCAACAGTCGACTGGCCCCGTCGATCTACCTGCGGGCGGCACCGATCACCTTTGACGGCGAGCGACTCGCCATCGAGGGCGAGGGTGAAGAGGTCGACTGGGTGGTCGTCATGCGTGAACTCGACGAACACCAACTCGGCACCCAGGTCAACGCCCGCGGCGAGCTGACCGAGGACCACATGGACAAACTGGTCAAGGAACTGGTTCCCTTCTATGCCAACGCCGCGACCGGCGAGGGGATCGATAAATACGGTGGCATCAAGTCCGTGAAGTTCAACACCGACGAGAATTTCCATCAGACCGAGTCGTACGTCGGCAAGCTGATTTCGCGCGATCGCTTCGACCACATCGTCGGCTGGACCAAGGCCTTTTTCAAAGAGCACGCGGAGTCCTGTTCCAGCGCCGGATCGCGGAAGGACGGATCCGGGAAAGTCACGGAGATCTCCACCTGGGAAACATCTTTTTCGAGCAACCGCCGATCATCTTTGACTGCATCGAGTTCAACGAGCGTTTTCGCTGCGGCGACGTCGCGGTGGATCTCGCCTTCCTCGCCATGGACCTCGATTTCAACGGTCGCTCGGATCTGGCCGACTACTTCATTGATCGGTATGTCGCGGCGTCGGGCGATTCGGAGCTCCCCGAGATGCTCGATTTCTACAAGTGTTACCGCGCCTACGTCCGCGCCAAGATCGCGTGTTTCACCTCGGTGGATCCCGCTCTCGACGACACCGCCAAACGGCAGCAGAGAAACCTGGCGCGGCGCTATTTCGGCCTGGCCTATCGTTATGCCGGGGGCACTGAAAGATCTTCACTTGTTGTGCTCTACGGCTTGATGGGCTCCGGAAAGACCTCCATCGCCCGCCACCTTCGGGAGCAATTCGGCTGGCACCTGCTGTCCACCGACGCCGTGCGCAAGCAGATATCGGGAGTGGGGGAGGCGACACGGGTCTACGTACCCTACAACGAGGGCCTCTACTCACCCGAGATGAACCGCAAGACCTACGCAGAAGTCTGCGAACGGGCGGAGAACCTGCTGCTCGCCGGATTCAACGTTGTCGTCGACGGCGCGTTCAAACGGCAGTCCGAACGGTTGCCGGTCATCGAGATGGCGGAGCGCACCGGTTCGCGTCTCGTCTTCCTCCGGGCCACCTGCGAGGTGCCCGAACAACGGCGGAGGCTTTCAAAACGACAGCGCCACGACACCCGATCCGATGGGCGGGTGGAGCTCATGGAACACCAGCGCGCCGACTTCGAGGGGCCAAATGCCGAATGGCCCGACCAGTTCTTCACCGTGTCCACCGACGGCCCGAAACCCGAGACCAAGGCGAGAGTCGAAGAGATTCTCAGGTCGGACGGACTCCTGCCGGACCCGGCCTAGCCTGCATATCTCACCAGCCTCCGGCTGCGGCCGACGATGCAAAGCACCCGGCGGTGTTGTCTCGCCTTGGGGTGCTCCACGTATTGATCGATACGCCTCCGCGCCCCTCGGGTCGCAAACCCCAACGGGCACGGCACCTCGCCGCCCTCGCGACGAAGTCCGGCGGGATATGCAGGCTACAGCGTCCAACCAACGGTCACGCTGAGATTCCTACCCGGTTCATTCACGATGAACCCAGACCGGTAGGGGTTGCGCAGATACGAGAAATGCTCGTGATAGGTGCGGTTGAAAAGATTGCCGAATATCGTCTGCACACGCCAACGGTTCCACGAGTAGCCAGCTTTCAGATTCACGATTCCCCACCCGGGTGTGGTGGCTTCGTTGAGGTCCTCGTCGACCTCGTCCTGGCTCGCGCTGCCGACCCCCTCGACTTCGAAAAAGAGCCTGGTGTTTTGCCACCGCGCGGCAATCCTGCCGGTGAGCGGCGGCATTTCCGGCAGGTTGGTCGAGTAGATTCCAAGAGATGGGATCGGGTCCAGGGTGCCGCGAACGTAGGCCGCGCCTCCAGACAGGAAGACCCTCGAGCTGAGTGCGATGGATGCATCGAACGAAATCCCCCGAATGAAGGCGTCAACATTGGTATAACTCTGCGCGCTCGAATTCATGACGCCGGGAACCATGTTGATCCGCTGTTGCTGGTATACGAGGACGTTGTCGTCGACCTTGTCGGCCCAGGCCGAGGCTCTGACGATCGCGCCAGCCGCGTGCCAATCTAACTCGATTTTGGCACCGTTTGCCTTTGGCGGATTGAGTTCTGGATTGCCGACCCAGTCGCCTCCCATTCGCCTCAGCCCGAAGTACCGTTCACGCGGGTCGGGTGACCGAACGGTGCGGGAGAGGCTCGCTGCAAGACTGAGTCGGCCCTTGAATTGGTGTGCGATGCGCAGCGAAAATGACGGTTCGATGTCGGTCCTCGAGGTGCTGACTTCCCCGTGGTAGGCGAAGTACATCGAGGTGTTTGCCTTCGCGGGATCGGCCGTGGTGGCGACTCGATCGATGCGGCCGCCTATCTCGATCTGTGTCGTTTGCGAAAGTGCTTTGGCCCACGCCAGCGACAGGCCGAGAACGTCCATGTCGACATCGGGGATCGAGTACTGGCGCGCGTACCCCATCCCGGCCATCTCGGTCCAGGCGTTCCAGTTGCGGGTGTAGGCTTCGAGACCGACGGTCACAGGCCCGAGATCTGCTTCGGCCGTGCCGCCGATGACCTGAGTATCGGCCTGCGTGCCCATACTCCAACCCCGGGGCGCAGAGGCGGACGTCGTGCGGTAGCTGTCCACCATCCAGTGGTCCACCTGGGTGACATAGGCGGTGGCTCGCACGGCTCGAAGGACTCCACTGTCGGAGTCCCAGCGATAACCGGCCACCATCCGGTTGGTGTTGTCATAAGACGCGTCCATCATCAGAGCCGGATAGAGAACGTCGTCAGATTCCTGTCGGGCGTACGAGAGGTGAAGCTCCTGCCCGGGCGCCGGTTCGAAGTACATTCGAGTCCAGAAGCTGTTGATGTTGTAGGCGTCGACGCCGTCGACCGACGGCAGGTAGTTCGCCTCGTCGGTGAAGAGCGTTCCCGACCCATCGGCGTAGGGCTGGCTCGAACGATGAGATATTCCACCGAGGACCGCGAATTTCTCGGTCCCGTAGCTGAGCGTGGCCGAGGGGTTGACCATGTCCCAGTTCCCCGCCGCCAAAGCGATGTCGGCATGGAAACCGGGGGCCGGTTTCTTGGTGACGATGTTGACGATGCCGCCGAGGCTGCCCTGCGCCGACATCCTTTTCGAGGTCGATTCGACATCGACCCGAGCGACCTCCGCAAAGTCGAGGTGGAACGCCGGCGGGTCCATGCGGTTGGGGCAGGCCCCGGCCACCCGGGCGCCGTCGATCAAAACGGTGACGTCGTCCTGGGAGTATCCGTTGATGACAATATCGTTGGCGATGCCACCCTTGCGGACTTTCCACACTCCGGTTTTCCCGGCCAGTGCCTCGCCGAGGTCTCGTGCTGCACTTTCTCTGAGTTCCGAGGCCTCAATCGAATCCCCGGGTGACTGTGAATCCACCTGCATGGTGTCGTGGAAAGTCGCCACCGACAGCGACAGTTCAACTCTTGCCACGACGCTCTCTTCGATGACGACCCCTGCGGCCGACGTCGGGTGGAAGCCATGGATCTCGCCCTTGACCGTGTAGGTGCCGGGCTCGAGATGATCGAAGCGAAACGTGCCGCTCTCGCCGGTGACGGCGGCAACTCCGGGTTGGCCGGCCGCTGCTCTGGCGGTAACGGTGGCTCCCGGCAGCCCGACGCCCCCCGGACCGCGAACGAACCCGACCAGGTCTCCGGTGTGTGCGACCTGGGCCGTTGAGATGGAGCAACACAGAGTGAACAGCGCAAAGGCTGCAGAAAATCGTCCCGTATTCAGCTGGTTCATGAATCCCCCTGAATGGACCATCTTCGTTGATGGCCGGTTGTCGAGATCAGGCGACGATCACCTGATCGGGGGAGCGCGGGGGGTTGAGGATTGGAGGGTTGCCCGGGAGGAATCGATGGAGGGCGAACGGAGTGCGTGCCGGAAACCTCTGTCCGGCAGAGAGGCCGCCCGGCCCGGACCGCCGGCTGGATATGCCTTCGGTGAATCGGGCGACCGGCTGAGGGTTACGGTCCAGGTGCCGCAGCTCCGAGGTGCCTCGAGAATCGTTGTCCCGGCACCGATCCTGGGGATCGAAGATTCGGCGTTGTCGGTGGGTTCTGGTGCGTGGTTGCAGCAATCCGCGGTGCAGTGGCACTCGCCCGGGCAGCAACAGAAATACTCGGTTGCCGCGGGTCCGGCACCGCTGTTGGCGACGACTCCGCCACCCGCGAATTGCAGAGTTGCAATCAGCAGTGTGAGAAATACCGTCGTTCTGGAACCGGCCATGGCTGGGAATATATATCACTGATCTCAAGAACGCGGCGGGTCCGAGCGCCGGGCAGGGGCCGTTCGGCGTGTTAGCCTGCATATCTCACCGGCCTCCGGCTGCGGCCGACGATGCACCGCACCCGGCGGTGTTTTCTCGCCTTGGGGTGCTCCACGTACTGACGAGTACGCGTCCGCGCCCCTCGGGTCGAAAACCCCACCGGGCACGGCACCTCGCCGCCCTCGCTACGAAGTCCGGTAAGATTATGCAGGCTTGGGTTACCCGATTGGATCAACCTGATGACGAACGACCCTTATCGCAGAATTGCCTTCATGTACGACGCTGCCGTCGAGCCCTTTAACGCGGCGCTTCGAACCTACGTTTTGAAGGTTGCGCGACCGGCACAGGGCATGAAGGTCCTCGAGGTCGGCTGCGGCACCGGAACGAACCTCGCCCTTTTCGCGGACGCCGGGTGCGAGGTCGCCGGCGTCGATCTTTCTCCTTCGATGCTCGAAATCGCGAAGAAGAAGCTGGGCGATCGGGCAGACCTCCGGCTAGGAGATGCCTCGGCTATGTCCTTCGACGACGGCGCAGTTCGATCTTGTGCTGGGTTTTCTCACCCTCCACGAAATGCCGGCGGAGGTCCGCGGCCCGGTGGTGACGGAGATGGTGCGGGTGGCCGGCGCCAACGGCAAGCTTCTGTTCATCGACTTCCACCACGGCCCGTACCAATTCCCGAAGGGATGGCTCTACAGGTCCATCATCGTGCCGATCGAAATCGGCGCCGGCCTCGAGCACTTCAAAAACCACCGCGATTTCCTGCGCCGGAAGGGGTCTGCCGGGTCTCATCAATGATCTCGGGCTGACCGTCGAAAAGAGAAAAAATCCTTGGCGGTGGCACGATGATGATCGCTGTCGCCCGAACATAAAACGTGGGACGGTGGGCCAAGGCCAGCCTTCTGGATAAAACCGGAACCTGGTCGGGTCGCTTGAGGTCACCTTCAGGGACTGGCCCGGCTCTCCCCGTCGTGGCACGTGTAACAGCCGATCTGGAATCCCTGCCAGAAGTTCTTGGTGCCAAAGGCGGACACGACGCGGTCGCCGAGAGCGCGGGACAGCACGGTGCCTCGATAATCGTTGCCGTGACACACGCGACACCGGGCGGAGTTGCTCTCGGCCGCGTTGTCGTGGCGGGTGACCCAATCCTGTCCAACAGGGTGCATCCCATGCGGCCCGCCGGTCACCGTCTGCGGCTGGGTGCCGTGGCACGAGGCGCAGTCCGACAGTGTTCCCGCGTGGCCCTGCTGGTCGATGTTCTGCAGGTTGTCATTGACGTGGCTCGAAGGGTAGATCGCATGCGTCGAGCCGTGGCACGCTTCACACTGGAGACTCCCGTGACCGGTCGAGAACCGGTAAAGCGAAACTCCGGCGGTGGGAGTGTTCGGGTCGGTGGCAAATGTGTTGTTGACGGGGACCCGCGGCTGACCCGGAGACCCAAACGCTGTCTCGTATCGGATCTGGCCGTTGTTGTCGGTCGCCGTTCCGGTGTGGCATTGCTGGCAGTTGGGCTCGTCGAACCAGCCTGCGCGGCTGGCTGAACCGACCTCGCTCATGCTGCCGTGGCAGCTCTGGCACTGGATGGCGAGGTCGCCGTTGGCGGCGACGGCGCTGCCCATCGCCCCACGCAGACACCGCGTGTCGGAGCCCGGTGGCAGGTATAGCAGGCATTGCGGTTGTCCGATGCGTCGAGGGTCATCCCGTTCGAGGGATCGTTGACCCCGGCGTGCAAACTGTGGATCGCCTGGGTGAGGGGAGGGATCCCGACCTGGCCGGTCCCCGGCAGGGCGTTGGATGCGTGACAGGCGTCGCACAGGATGGGCGTGCCGTCGGAGGTGACGGTGTCATACAGCCCGAGCACGTTGTAGCCCGCCGCTGCCAGAGCCGCTGTGAACTGGGTCGTCCCTCCCTGCAGATCATCGTGGAGGAGCAACACGTTGTAGCGGTAGTCCAACTCGGGGTTGGCGTCGTAGATCCAGCCATCGGTCGGTCTGGCCGCGGGGCCGGAGCCAGAACTGTGGCACGAGGAACAGGTCATCTCATCCGAGACCGGCAGCACGATCCTGGTGGTGGCCAGCACCTGCGCTGGAGGCATTGCGGGCCACGAGCTGCATCATCGGATAGTAGTTTTTGGCGTCTGCGTCGTCGTACGGCGTGATCGGGATGCCCTCGGCGGTGAACCAGTCGTACCCGGTGTCGAAGTGCATCGGTTGCGGCGTGTTGACGGGCCCCGGCATGTCGCTGCCCGCGAGCCCCTCATCGGGATCCAGGGAAGCACCGAAGAGCTGTGTCACCCAGTCCCAGAAGTCGGTCTTGTTGATCGAAGACAGGTTGATCGAACCCGTGGGATCGGCGACCGCCTCGTAGGTGACGGTGATGTCCCCCGGATTGGTCACGAGGTTCCCCGACGAATCGATTAGTTGGGCGTGGATGACGTTGTAGGGGGGCAGGATGCTGAACACCGAGTAGTCCGCGTCCATGCAGTAAAGACCGGTGTGGTGGGCCGTGAACGACCCGCTTATCCCTCTTCAGAAACTCCTCGTGAGCATGCCTTTGCTGGCGCGCCTCCCGCGAGGAGCCACCCTATGCATTGTTCGCCCAGAGCGTCCGGTCGAAGTGAACTTCGCGGATCGAACAATGCAAAGGATGGCACCTCCGCCGCACGTGGATTCGCCACTGGCCTGTCCGGCAGCCGGGACGGCTGCCCCACAAGGGTGGGAGGCCTGTTCGCCCTCGAATTCCCGCACTTCAGAGGGGCGCTGACCGAAATTCAAAATTCAGAATTCAAAATTCAGAATTCAATATCGGTACCACTCCGGTTTGTATGGCCCCTCGACCGGCACGTCGATGTAGTCGGCCTGTTCCTTACTGAGCGTTGTGAGCTTGGCGCCGAGCTGGTCGAGGTGGAGCCTCGCCACTTCCTCGTCGAGCTTTTTCGACAGTGTGGTGACGCCGACCTCGTGGTCGTTCTGCCACAGATCGAGCTGCGCCAGCACCTGGTTGGTGAAGGAGTTCGACATCACAAAGCTGGGGTGCCCCGTGGCGCAGCCGAGATTGACAAGTCGTCCCTCGGCAAGCAGGAAGATCGAGTGGCCGTCGGGGAAGGTGTACTTGTCGACCTGCGGCTTGATGGTCTGCTTGACGATGCCGGGCCACGCCTCGAGCTTCTCCACCTGGATCTCGTTGTCGAAGTGGCCGATGTTGCACACGATGGCCTGGTCCTTCATGCGGCTCATGTGGTCGGCTGTAATGATGTCCTTGTTGCCGGTTGTCGTGACATAGATATCGGCGATCGGGAGGGCGTCCTCCACCGTCATCACCCGGTATCCGGCCATGCACGCCTGGAGGGCGCAGATCGGGTCGATTTCGGTCACGGAGATCTGGGCGCGTTGGCCTGCCAGCGACTCGGCCGATCCTTTCCCGACGTCGCCGAAGCCGCAGATCAGAGCCACCTTGCCCGAGATCATGACGTCGGTCGCGCGCTTGATGCCGTCGACCAGCGACTCCCGGCAGCCGTAGACGTTGTCGAACTTGGATTTGGTGACCGAGTCGTTGACGTTGATGGCCGGCACCAGCAGTTCGCCGCGCTCGGCCATCTGGTAGAGGCGGTGGACACCGGTGGTGGTCTCTTCGGAGACACCTTTCCACTCGGCTACGACGTCGTGCCAGCGGCGGGGGGCGATGCCCTGCACCTCTTGGAGGAGCTTGTTGATGATCTGCAGCTCCTTGTTGTCGGTGGGCTCGGTGAGAACAGATGCGTCGTCCTCGCCCTGGTATCCACGGTGAATGAACAGGGTGGCGTCGCCGCCATCGTCGACGATCAGCTGCGGGCCCTTGCCCCCGGGGAAGGAGAGGGCCTGTTGGGTGCACCACCAGTACTCCTCGAGGGTCTCGCCTTTCCAGGCAAAGACCGGCACCCCGGTCGGCGGCAATTGCGGCCGCAGCGTGGTCCTGGGTCGAGAAGATGTTGCAGGAGCACCAGCGCACGTCGGCGCCGAGGTCCCGGAGGGTCTCAATCAGTACGGCCGTCTGGATCGTCATGTGCAGGCTGCCCATGACCCGGACTCCGTTCAGGGGCTTCTGAGGACCGTATTTGGCCCGCGTCGCCATCAGACCGGGCATCTCCTTCTCAGCGATTTCTATCTCGCGTCTTCCCCAGTCGGCCAGGGCGATATCTTTCACCTTGTAGTCGGTGGTCGTGGTGGTGGTCATGGTCCATCCTTTCAGAGAGAAGCGGTCGCAACGACGATGCGTGACGCCGACCGGATGTATTGCAGGGCAGGATTCTATCGCATCATCGACATATGAGATAATTGCTTTGGATGAAAGGTCATTCCAGCCAATTTCCCATCGATGTCAACGACCTGCCGCGCGAGTGGCTGGTGGTGCGGACGAAGCCCCGGCAGGAGCGGGTCGCCGTGTGCCACCTGAAGCAGCGCGAGGTGGAGCCGTACTGCCCGATGTTTCTGGAGCCGCCGTGGCATCCCCGCGCGCCAAAAGGCCCCATTCCGCTCTTCGGTGGCTACATTTTTGTGCGCTGTAGACCTCAGCTACAGCTCAACGCGGTGAGCTACTGCCCGGGAGTTCAGCACCCGGTTCGTTTCGACCGTGAGCTGGCGACGGTCAGTGATGATGTGATCGCGGCCATCAAACAGCGGGAGGCGGACCGGGGGTTCGTGGTTCCGACCGAGATGGAGTGCGGGATCGAGAACGGCCGCAAGGTGCGCGTCATGGCCGGACCGCTCAAGGACATGGAGGGGGTCTTCAGGGGCTATCTCCGGGGTGGCCAGCGCGCCAGAGTGTTGATGGAATTTCTCCGCCAGCGCAGCCTGGTGGAGGTTGAGACAGAGCTGCTCGCCGTCGTGCGGGCATAGCGGGTCGAAACCAGGTTTCGATCCTATAAACAGTTATAAATCAATAGGTTGCAACTGCAATCATAGTGCGGAAGCCTTGCGATAAGCGCAATTTTGAATTCTCAATTTTTAATTTTGAATTATGGGACCGAAACCGATTGATACGGTCGCTGAGCGCCAACGAAACCCAAATGGACGAGCAAGTCCGATACGAAAGCGTCGACGGTGATTTGGAATGGGTTGGCGTGGCTAACGCCTCCGGGAATCCCATTCGGGAGAAGAGCTACCAGTTCGCTCTGACCACCATCGAGTCTTTACAAGCGCCTCCAGGCACAACGGGAATTCGTGATCTCGAAACAGTTGCTCCGATCTGGCACGAGCATTGGCGCAAATGTCGAGGAAGCCACCGCGGCTGAAAGCAGGAGAGATTTCATCCACAAGATGGCGCTCGCATCGAAGGAAGCCCGTGAGACGGTGTATTGGCTCCGACTGTTGCGCGACTCCGATCTCACCACCGAACTCGACGTCTCGTCAGAACTCGAATGCGCCCGCGAAGGCTCGTTCGCATGCTGACTTCGATCGTCAAAACAACCTCGCTCAATGGGCTCAAAGTCATGAACAACCGTTTTCTTGCTGTGCCCACGAATGCGATTGAGTGGCGCCAAATTGGGCTATGATGGACCAATTCAAAATTGAAAACTCAAAACTAAGAACTCACTCCCTCAATGATTTTTCGTGAGCATCACTCAGCCATGACTAATCACCTGAAGCAAAACGATTCTGGTGACCGGCGCCGCCGGCTTCATCGGCTACCACCTGGCGGAGCGCCTGCTCTCCGAGGGCCACCGCGTCATCGGTCTCGACATCGTCAACGACTATTACGACCCGGCCCTCAAGGAGGCGCGGCTCGAGCGCCTCAATGCGCACGAGGACTTTTCGTTTTCCCGCGTCGACCTCGCCGATCGCCGCAAAATGGAGGCCCTGTTCGCGACCTATGGTTTCGATACGGTGGTCCATCTCGCAGCCCAGGCCGGCGTCCGCTACTCCATCGAGAATCCTCACTCCTACGTAGATTCCAACCTGGTGGGCTTTCTCCACATCCTCGAAGGCTGTCGCCACAACGCCGTCGGCCACCTGGTCTACGCCTCTTCGAGCTCGGTCTACGGCGCCAACACCTCGATGCCGTTTTCCGTTCACGACAACGTCGACCACCCGATGTCGCTCTACGCAGCCACCAAAAAGGCCAACGAGCTCATGGCTCACACCTACTCGAATCTTTATGACCTGCCGACAACCGGTCTGCGCTTCTTCACCGTGTACGGACCGTGGGGCCGGCCGGACATGGCGCTCTTCAAGTTCACGAAGAACATCCTTGCCGGCGAGCCCATCGATGTTTTCAATCACGGGAATCACCGGCGTGATTTCACCTACATCGATGACATCGTCGAAGGGGTGGTGCGGGTGATGAACAAACTCCCCGAACCGAATCCGGAGTGGTCGGGAGATACTCCCGACCCCGGCACCAGTCGCGCTCCGTGGCGGGTCTACAACATCGGCAACAACCAGCCGGTAGAGTTGATGCGCTACATTGAAGTCATCGAAGAGTGTCTGGGCAAAAAGGCCGAGATGAACATGCTGCCCCTCCAACCCGGCGACGTCCCCGACACTTTCGCCGACGTCGCCGCCCTCACCGACGATGTGGGCTACAAACCGGACACGCCGATCGAAGAAGGCATCAGGAAGTTTGTTGAGTGGTACCGGGAATACTACGGCGTATGAATTTCGGATTTCGGATTTCGAATTTCGGAATTGACGACGCGGTGGAGTGCGATACAGACCTGGAAGCTTGGTCGCCCGCGATTGAGCAAAGCGGGTTCAGGAGTTGACAAAAAATAACTGATGGATAAGAAAGAACTCGAGGACCGGACAAAAAGGTTTGCGGTTGGGGTCATTCGTTTTGTCGGGGAGTTCAACGCTCCGGATATCGGACGAGTGATCAGCAATCAACTCTTGAAGGCCGGTACTTCCATTGGCGCGAATTACCGCGAGGCCAATCGAGCGGTGTCTCGGCGAGATTTCACCTACAAGATTTCGATCGCCGAAAAAGAAGCGTCGGAGACCATGTATTGGCTGGAGATATGTTTGGAAACCAGCCTTGGTGCGCGGCAGACCTGTGAGGAACTTCTGGCTGAGTCCGGGGAGCTGTTGGCGATCTTCACCTCGATCGGTCGCTCGATGCGATCCGGTGAACGATCACTCAAGGAAAAACCCCAGGCGCAGGTATCCGCGACCGCGGAGCCCAGTTATGCTCGTGGCCATTTCGATATGGATATCAAAAACCTCATTCCCACCGAGTTGATGGCTGACCATGGATAGGGATCGTTCTTTCCGATGTTGGGGGACTCAGCTGCTCGAGGCTCGACATTCCGCCCCCAAAAACCCTGAAGCGCGGGCACTGAAATACAAGTCGCCACGACGCTCAGCGCGTCGACAAATCCGAAATCCGAAATCCGAAATCCGAAATCAAGCATGCGAGGTTCGCTATGTCTGATGACAACCAACGATCGCTTTGGGAATTGAACTCCCCCCGGGGCCCGGCTATGCCGACTCCGTCAAACCCTTACGGTGCTTCGTGGGCCGAGGAGTCCGAGCCCGAGATCGACGTCATGGAGTACGTTCGGCTCGTTTGGGCCAAGAAGTGGCTGGTGCTCGGTGTGCTGATCGCGACGGTCGCCTTTGCCACCGCGTGGTCCCTGACCCGGCCCAAACTGTACCGAGCCTCGACCAAGATCGCCTTGCAACCACCGCCACAACTTTCGAACAACCAGTTCGACATGGCCATGAGCTGGTACCAGATGGACCGGATCATCGCCGACCAGGTGGAGATCCTGAAGACGCGTTCGCTCGCCCAGCGAGTGGTCAATCGCCTTGGCCTCGACAGCCATCCGTCGTTTGCCGGGGGCGACGCCACCGGCGCGATTCTCGGCAGCGTTTCCGCCAAGCCGATCGAGGGCACCTTTGTCGTCCAGGTCACCATGGCCGGCCGCGAAAAGGCGGCGCTGGCCGAGTGGCTCAACATCTACATCGAGGAGTTCAAGGCGGCCAACATCGAAGACAGCCTCGAACGAACCCGCGAGGTCTACAATGTCATCCAATCGCGGCTCGATCCCCTGCGCGAAAAAGTCGCTGCGTCGGAGGACCTATTGATGACGCTTCCGCGAACGCGAGGACGCCGTGCTCTTTGCCGACCAGGACCGCAACGTCATCACCGAACAGGTCAACAAGCTCACCACCGAGTATGCCGATGCCAAGGCCGAGCGGATCCGGGTCGAGACCAAGCTCAACGCGCTCAAGAATATGCGGGCATCCAATATTTCTGTATCCGGCTTTCCAGAGGTCCTCAGAAACGAAAACGTCCAAGCGCTGGTCAAACAGCGAAACGACCTGCAGCTTCAGCTCAACGAAAAGCTGGGCTCTCTTCGGGAAGGCCACCCCGAGGTGCGCGACCTGCACGGCCGAATCGACGGCATCAACGACCAGATCGCCCAGCAGGTGGAGAACATCAGGGTCTCGCTGCAGACGGATTTCGACATCGTCTCGCGCCGCGAGCAGTCGCTCTACAACAACATCCAGTCGCTGCGGGCCCAGACCATCGATCTCTCCAAACAGACTCTCGAGCTCGATCGCCTCGAGCGCGAGTACAACCAGAACAAGCAGTTTCTCGAGGAGATGCTGGCGCGGTCCAACGAGGCCGACATCTCGTCAACGGGGTCACTCAACAACGTGCGCGTGATCGAACCTGCGCGGCCCCCCGGCGGCCCCTACAGCCCCAACCCTCAACGCACGGTCATGATGGCGACGCTGATGGGACTTTTCTTCGGTATCGGTCTGGTGCTCGGGCTCGACTATCTCGATCACACCCTGCGCTCGCCCGACCATGTCGAGCGCTTTATCGGTTTGGAGATGCTCACCGCGCTGCCGAAAATGACCGATGAGAACTCTCACGCTTTGCGCGAGAGCTTCCAATCGTTGCGAACCGCGGTGATGCTGGCCGCTCGGGGCGAGGGCTGCCACACCGTGATGGTCACATCGGCGGTGCCGTCGGAGGGCAAGACGACCGTCGCGTATAACCTCGCCAAGGCCCTCGCCGTCGGCGGCGCTCGAGTGTTGCTGATCGACGCCGATCTGCGTAAGCCCCGGCTCCACCGCATGATCGAGGCCAAGAACATCACCGGGCTGACGTCGGTCGTCCTGGGCGAACGCGGTGCTTCGGAGGTGATTCACCACGTCTCGAACATCTCCAACCTCGACCTCATGACATCGGGTCCACTGCCGCCGAACCCGCCGGAGCTCTTCGGCAAACAGAGTTTTGCCCGGCTCCTCGACGAGGCTCGCGCGGTGTACGACTGGGTCCTCCTCGACACGCCACCGGTCGCCTCGGTCACCGACCCGGTGATCTGCGCCTCGCTCTCCGATCTCACACTCATGGTGATCCAATACGGCTCGACCCGACGCCAGATCGTCCGCGAGGCAGTTCGACTCCTCGGCCGGACCGGCACCCGACTTGCCGGAGTGGTCCTCAACCAGGTCGATGTCGAACGGGATCCCTACTACTACGGCGGCTATTACTCCTACACCCGCTACGGCTACTACGGTGATGTCGCTCCTGCAAAATCAGGAGCGCACAAGGCCGTCAAACCGGCAGGCAAAGCGAGCTGAGAAGTTAACGGAAGAATAATGAACAGCACTGCAGAACAACTCCACCGCAAGATCACCGATCGTTCAGCCGTTGTCGGCATCATCGGGCTGGGCTATGTCGGTCTCCCGCTGGCTCTTGCTTTCACCGAAAAGGGCTTTCGGGTGCTCGGTTTTGACACCGACCCGGTCAAGGTGGACAAGATCAACCACGGCGACTGCTACATCAACCACATCGATCGTGCGCGCGTTGAGCGCAGCATCCGTGACAAAAACTTCGAGGCGACCGGTAACTTCGCTCGGCTTGCTGAACCCGACGCCATCTTAATTTGTGTGCCAACGCCGCTTGGTTCGCATAAAGAGCCCGACCTCCAGTATGTCGAAGCGTCAGGAAACGCGATTCGAAAGACCCTTCGACCGGGCCAGCTCGTGATCCTGGAATCCACCACCTACCCCGGCACCACCGACGACCTCCTCCTTCCAATCCTCGAGCCTCCGCGCGAGACCGACTCCCCAACCCCCAATCGCGGGCACAGCGAAACAGGGAACGAAGAAGCAGGGCGCGCCGACAAATCCGAAATCCGAAATCCGAAATCCGAAATTCTCCGATGTGGCACCCACTTTTTCTTGGCATTTTCACCGGAGCGTGAGGACCCCGGCAACCCCACCTACGGCACCACCAACGTTCCAAAGATCGTTGGCGGCGTCGATCCGGTTTCCGGAGACCTCGCCCAATTGCTCTACGACCAGGTCGTCGATGCCACCGTGCGGACCTCATCAGCGAGCATCGCCGAGGCCGCAAAGATCACTGAGAACGTTTTCCGCTCGGTCAACATCGCCCTCGTCAACGAACTCAAGATCATCTACGACCGCCTCGGCATCGACATCTGGGAAGTCCTCGACGCCGCCGAAACCAAACCCTTCGGCTTCATGCGCTTCAACCCGGGTCCCGGTCTTGGGGGCCACTGCATCCCGCTCGACCCCTTCTACCTCGCCTGGAGCGCTCGCGAGGCCGGCGTGCCCACCCGCTTTATCGAGCTTGCGGGCGAAATCAACACCTCCATGCCCGGCTATGTCATCGACAAATTGCAGGCCGCACTCAACCAGAACGGCAAGGCGGTCAAGGGCGCCAAGATTCTCGTCCTCGGTCTTGCCTACAAACCGAATATCGACGACCCCCGCGAGAGCCCTGCCTTCGAGATCATCGAACGTCTCCTGCAACTCGGGGCCGACGTCAGCTACCACGATCCCCACATCCCGGCGGCGCCAAAGATGCGCAGTTGGCCGGACCTGCCTGCGATGGAGTCGATACCCCTGAGTGCCGAGACCCTCGAGGCCGTCGACGCCGTCGTCCTCGTGACCAACCACCAAGCCGTCGACTACGACCTGGTTGCAAAGCACGCCACCCTTGTCATCGACACCCGCGGCGTCTACCGCGATCACAACGACAAGATTCACCCCGCGTGAGAATTCAGATCCAAATTGACCCTCGACCTCGTGTGGGGCAGGCGTCTCGCCTGCCAGGGTGGGGGGTTCCCGTTGAATACCACCAACCTCGTCCGATAGGTGTAAGGCCCGCCCGACAATTCAAAATTCAAAATTAAGAATTCAAAATTAAAGAACCGTTGCCAATGAACACCCCCAATCTCAGAATCACTCACACCCCCTGAGACCCCGCTCTTCAAGTGACGAGGATCCGTCCGTCTCGCGGCTGGGTCTCCCTCAAGCTCGACGAGCTGTGGGAGTACCACGAGCTCCTCTACTTCCTGGTCTGGCGCGACATCAAGGTGCGCTACAAACAGACCGTGCTCGGCGCCGCCTGGGCCATCCTCCAGCCCTTCATGACCATGGTGGTTTTCAGCCTCTTCTTCGGCAAGCTCGCCAAGATCCCATCCGAGGGCGTGCCGTACCCGATCTTCAGCTTCGCCGCCCTGGTGCCGTGGACCTTCTTCGCCACCGGTCTCGGCCAGGGCGCCAACAGCCTGGTCGGCAGCCAGAACCTGATCAAGAAGGTCTACTTCCCGCGCCTCGTGATCCCGATCGCCAGCGTGCTCTCGGGCGTGGTCGATTTCGCCCTCGCGTTCCTGGTGCTGCTCGGCATGATGCTCTTCTACGGGATCTATCCCACAGTCAATACCCTGTGGCTGCCGCTGCTTCTCCTGCTCGCCCTGGTCACCTCCCTCGGCGTCAGCCTCTGGCTCTCGGCGCTCAACGTCCAGTTCCGCGACATCCGCTACACCGTGCCGTTCCTGACCCAGTTCTGGCTGTTCGCCACGCCGATCGCCTATCCCTCGAGCCTCCTGCCCGAACCCTGGCGCACCCTCTACGGCATCAACCCGATGGCCGGCGTGGTCGAGGGCTTCCGCTGGGCCCTGCTGGGAACCGACACCCAACCCGGCCCGATGATCCTGGTCTCCACCCTCGCCGCCGTCACCCTGCTGGTGACCGGCGCCTTCTACTTCCGCCGCATGGAAAAGACCTTTGCCGATGTCGTCTGACATTGCCATCCGCGTCGAGAACCTGGGCAAGATGTACCGCATCGGCGGCCCCCAGGCCCGCTACAACACCTTCCGCGAAACGCTGACCGACGCCTTCGCCGCGCCATTCCGCCGCGCCGAGCCGCCTCCTCCGCGGCCAGGGCTCGGCCGCCGATCTCGACCAGACCATCTGGGCCCTCAAGGACGTCAACTTCGAGGTCAAGCGCGGCGAGGTGGTCGGCATCATCGGCCGCAACGGCGCCGGCAAGTCGACTCTGCTCAAGATCCTCTCCCGCATCACCGAGCCCACCGAAGGCGCGGCCGACATCTACGGCCGCGTCGGTTCCCTCCTCGAGGTGGGCACCGGCTTCCACCCGGAGCTCACCGGCCGCGAGAACATCTACCTCAACGGCGCCATCCTCGGCATGCGCCGCGCCGAGATCGACCGCAAGCTCGACGAGATCGTCGCCTTCGCCGAGATCGAGAAGTTCCTCGACACCCCGGTCAAGCACTACTCGAGTGGGATGTATGTGCGGCTGGCGTTTGCCGTCGCGGCGCATCTCGAGCCGGAGATTCTGCTCGTCGATGAGGTGCTGGCGGTCGGGGATGCAGCATTTCAGAAGAAGTGCCTTGGCAAGATGGGAGATGTTGCGAACGAGGGCCGGACGGTCCTCCTCGTCAGTCACAACATGGGTGCGATTGGCCGTCTCTGCCCCTCGACAATCTTGCTCCAGGATGGCGAAATCACAGCGTACGGCCACTCGGGTGAGGTCATTTCAGAGTACCTGCGAAAAGCCAAAGTTAATGATCTGAAACTCATCAGAAATCTCATTACCTTTCGGGATCCGACACTGAAGGTTCATTCTATCCAGGTGAACGGAGCCGATCAGAGCCTCGTGACCCTTGCGTCCGATGAGCACAATCTGGAGGTGGTGATCGAAGGCGAACTGAGCGAGTCGAAGACCATCGAACTCGAGGTCCGGTTCTACGACACTCAGGAGCTTCCACTGGGGTTCTACAGTCCGGGCCACCAGTCTGGTGCTCCACCTCGACTTGCAAGCGGACCTTTCACGTTGCGAAGGACGATCGAACTGCCGAAGATCGCCCGTGGTGAGTATCTGTTGAGTCTTTTCCTCACTGACCCGAACAAGAGTTTCTGGATGAAGGCACCGTTCGCCTGCCGGCTCGTCGCCCAGGGTTCGACGACTGCAACCGGCCTGGTCCTCGACTACTCTAGGGGCAACGGTTGGGTTCTGCTTCCCTAGAGAGCTCGAAAAGGTGTGAGAGCTTCCTGGTGAACAGACGCGTTATCTGATTGACGAAGAATCGTGACGATTCCCCGCATCCTCTTTGTCACTTGCATGCCTCTTGAAACGCCGCGCTCGGCATCAATGGCGTTCATGAGTGTTCTACTCGAGAGGTATTCAGACGCATTTGTTTGGTTCTCGTTGCGCCCTCCGGTGAAGGAGGGAAAGGAGAAGCCGTTCGATATTCCTTACAGGTTCGTGAGAGCGCCCCAACAGCCTGCGCGTTTCCCTGTGGTAAAGCAATTCCTGAGACTCTTCCCATGGGCCTGGATAGCAGGGCAACAAGCAGCGAAATTCGGCCGTTCAGAAGATGTGGATGTCGTATTGGCTGACCTGGCCTTCGAATCGGTTCTGGCGGGTAGGGTGGCGTCAAAGGCTCTGAGCATTCCCCTGCTGGTTTCGATCCACGATGACCCGGTCAACAGGATTCGCATAAAGAACCTACCAGGTTGGATGGTTCAGCTTTATAAACGTGAGTTTGCGAAAACCTTGAGTGCCTCCAAGCGTTGCGGCGTTATCTCGGACTATATGGGCGAAAATTACCTTGAACGATACGGCGTGCAGACGACGACTCTTTTTATTGGAGTAGAGCAAGAGAGGTGCCTGCCACCGAAGGTGCTGTCATCACAAAGGAAACCGATAGTGATTGGCTCGGTCGGGAGCGTCAACTCGGTCGAGAACTGGGAGACACTCCTCAGAGCCGTGGAGCTTCTAAACCAGCGTAGCGGGGAGGGGAGTTACCGCGTTCTGCACGTCGGGGACCTGGCGCCATCAATGCCCGTCACCGACCATCTTGAGGTCACCGGTTGGGTCCCTGAGGAGATGTTCGTCGAACATCTCCGCCGCATTGATATCGGTTTTTTGAATTGGTCGTTTGCACCGGAAGTGGCAGAAACCGCCCGCACTTCCTTTCCCCTGAAGATCACATCGTACATTCAGGCACAGACCCCGATGCTCGCCCTCGGGCCCCGGGACAGCACGGCGGTTCGATTTGTGCAGGATTACCGATGTGGTGTGGCTTGTATTGAGCCAGTCGCGGAAACGCTGGCAGCGTGCCTGAAAGATTTTGTTGGCAACCCGGACGACTGCGCCGCAGCTCAGGCAAATGTAAAAGGCCTGAATAGGCAATTCTCCAGGGCTGCGTTCTTTGAACAGTTTGAGGACTTTGTGACATGAGCGCATTTGAGGTATGGGTCACACGGTCTCCTGGGCCGCCACGTGCACAGGTAGCGTCTGGTGTGCAGTACCCGGCACGTAGTGACTGGGAATGCGGGCCAGCCGTTGGATTGATTTGTCAGTGACCATCCCCACCTCACCGCAAGCGGGAAGCAAGCGGGTCTTCTTCTATACCCAGGCACTACCAGCACCAACAGGTTCCGGCGCTGCGATCAGGGTCTGGACGAATCTGCGGGCGTACCTGGACCTGGGCTACCAGCCTCACGTTTTGTTCTTTCGACCCGACGTCGAATCGTTGTCCGCTGTCCCGGGCCTTCCCGTGGACGTCGAGGTTGAAGAAACGCGTCCGTCTGCTCCGCGTCTTTATTACAAGATCGCGTTCTTGCTTCGGAGGCCGCTGTCCTGGGAATTGGATTACTCATACCCGTACAGAAGAATCGTCCGAGAAGCGGTGGTGGCGAACGAAGCCGCCCACCCTGGGTCGATTCATCACTTCGAATACCTCGACATCGCGGTGGCAGCAGTGCCTCGGCTCCGAGCTACGACTGTCTTCAGCTGCCACGACATGGAGTCTCAGCGCACCGATCTGATTCAGAGGATGCGCCGTCGGATTGGGCAAGGCAGGAACGGCGGCTGGCGCAGGACACTTCGGCGCCGATCCGTCCAGCGTGCTGAGAAGCTCGCAGTTGCCCATGCACACCTCGTCCTCTCGATCGCGGCCCACGAATGCGATTTCATGAAGGAACAGTGGTCTGCACAGAACGTTGCGCTCTTCCCTATGAGTTGCCCAAATGAAGAAATACCCCATCGATCTCGGGACTGGTGTGAAGGTGGAATTCTCCGACTGCTTCACATCGGGAGCCTTGATGCCTATGTGGGTTTTCATTCACTTGAGTTTTTGTTGAAGGAGATTTTCCCCCGATTGCCCGATCAACTCCTGCGAAGCATCGAGCTGGAGATTGTCGGCACAGAGAGCTCGGCCGAGACGTCTCAACAGATTCGAAGAATGGCCTCTGCATTCTCTAATGTCCGATTCCATGGGTTCCAGGAGAGTCTTGACTCATATTATTCCTCAGCGGATCTCCAAGTCGTGGCCATCCCTGAAGCCACCGGCCTTCGCACTAGAATCGTCGAATCTTTCGCCCGAGGTGTGCCCGTTTTGAGTTCCAGGGACTCCGCCGATGGGCTACACGGCCTCACTGACGGGGAGAACATCTTTTGTGCTGGGGAACCGCAGGAGTATGTCGAGGTCATGAAACAGATCATGAAATCGCCGACGATGCTCACCGAAGTCGCCCGAAAGGGCCGGGAAACCTACGACGCCGCACTACAGCAGAAAGGTCGCAGCGTCGACTCTTTGCGACCTGCTCGTGGAATTCTCCAGTGGGGCGAGACCCGCCCACGAAGTGATGTCTCAGGGCTCACGATGAGAGTTGGCCAGAACCCTGTCAAGTGGAGGCGCGATGACTTCCATCCTAGACGCTTGACCGTGGCAACAATGGTCCACATACCGGAGCGCGCTGGGTATTGGGCCGAGAGCCTTGAGGTCTTGGATCTCTGTCTGAAAAGCCTCCGTGAAAACACTGGTGAGCCGTTCGATCTCATGGTCCTGGACAACGCAAGCTGCCAAGAAGTGCAGGATCATCTCCTTGACCTACGGCGGCAAGGTGTTATCAACTACCTGATTCTCGCCAGCCACAACATGCGAAAGCTAGGGGCCGTCAAATTCCTCTTGGGATCAGCACCCGGAGAGATCATCACCCTTACAGATAGCGATGTGTACTTTGCGCCAGGCTGGTTTGAGGCCACGATGGCAGTGCTCGAGGCCTTCCCCGAAGCAGGTCAGGTCACGGCGTTACCGACTGGCGACAAAGCCGGGGTGTTTTGTTCATCCACTACCGGCGGCATCAGAGCCGATACAACCGTGTTGACGCAACAAGGAACCGACCTCATCCCGGAACGGCATCTCCGGGCTCACGCCTCAAGCCTCGGAGTTTCTTGGGAAGAGTACGAACGGCGAATGGCGGGCACAGAGCAAACGAAGGTGAGCAGGGGGGGCGTTAGCGCATTTGTCTCAGCTCAGGACTTCCAATACACAACGACGAGACTGGCGCTGGCGCGAGTCCTACCCCTGGGTGAGCCGGGTGACGAATACTACGATGGTCTCTATAGCCCAGTCTTTGAAGCTTCGGTGGATGCAGCTGGCCTGTGGCGGCTGTCTACCGAGGGGTATTTCGCGCACCACATCGGGAACCGGATTCCAAAACCCCAAGCTCTTGACGGAATATTTTCCTGCGACACACTGAGTATCGCGGGCGGTCAATCGGAGGCACCGCCGCGACTCACACGATTTCGTTCCAACAGGTTCGTCAGAAAGTTACTCAAAGTGGTGAATTCGTGGACCTATCGGTTGCTCTACGACGACTAATACTAGGCGCAGGTGGGGAAGCCAGAATCGTGTCGCAAGTGAGTGTGGGGCCTATTGGGTTTGGCGTGCCATGAAACTTCGGATCGCTTTCGCCACACTTTTTGACTCGGAAGATGTGATGCGTGGTTCGGGCACCTTTTATCATCTCCAGCGCGCGCTTGGGGAAGCAGGTCACGAAGTCCATCTTTATGGCCCATACCACTGCCATGAATCATTTCTTTCCCGGGCGATTCGGAAAACTACGAGATTTCTTGGGGGCCGCTACAAAACATATATGGACCCTTTTGTGGGCATTAACAATGCTCGGGCGCTCGATAGAGAGATAGCCGACTCCGAATTCGATCTGCTAATCACTAGTGACTATGGCCTCGCGGCGTTCACGAGAGAGGCTCAGGCAATCGTTCTGTATACCGACGCGATGATCCCCGCAAAATATCAAAGACTTGAGCCGCCTCCTGACAGTGGCGTTCAAGACCTCCGATTGCCCGGCCGCCTATTTCTTCAATTTACTATTCGGCGTGCCCTTTCGAGGGCTCGCTTAGTTGTCTTCCCTGCGCAGTGGCAAGTCGACGAAGCATTGGCGTACGGAGCAGATGCCGGCCGAGTTCGAGTGATTCCGTTTGGCGCTAACGTTGTTGATCCGGTCACTCCTGGATCACAAATTGAAAAGAATCACATAGAACGAACTTCTTGCCGAATGTTGTTTGTTGGAAAGGACTGGCTACGGAAAGGTGGTGACATCGCGGTTGAAACTCTGCTCGAGCTCCGCAGTCGTGGTATTAACGCAAGCCTAGATGTCGTTGGCCCACCTGAGCGACCGGCTCAAACTGTTGACGGGTTGCACTGGCATGGGGCGCTGAGGAAATCGGACCCGGGGGAACTCGAAAGACTCGATCGTTTGTTCAGGCTGAGTCACGTATTGGTTGTGCCCTCAATTTTCGAGGGGTTCGGAATAGTGTTTGCCGAAGCCGCGGCATATGGAGTTCCTTCGCTCGCAATTGATGCGTATGGGGTGAAGGGGGCGGTCAGTTCCGGAAGGTCTGGCGTGCTCCTCCCACCAGGGAGTTCGCCTCAGGCGTTTGCCGATGTAATTCATCGATGGATTGACCAACCTGAGCAATACAATGGTCTTTGCGTCGGAGCCCGAGAATTCTACGAGACCGATGTCAATTGGGCGGTTGCGGTAAAGAGGTTAATTTTTGCTGTCGAATCTGTGCTTTAGTTCCCTTGGCTCACCCAGGGATCTCGCGTCGTTCGCGGTGAACGCTCAATATCCAGAAATGGTTCGGGGTTACTTCACTGAAAAACATGGTTAAACAGATTCTGGCTCGTTTTATTCAGCGCGTGTTCGAGGTGGCATCCAGCCGAACGCTTGCTAAAGCAGAGACCGTGCGCAGAGCCGAAGCGCGGGCCCTTTTCACGCTTTCTTCGATTGCTCCGGCTGGGTACGTTCCTTGGCCGCTACCATCTCTTTCCCCGGTCACACTTGCGACCCTACTCAACGACATCGTCCTAAATTCTAGACTTTCGGTGGTTGAACTCGGTTCAGGGCTTTCCACTGTTTATCTTGCTCGGGTGCTGCAGGATCGCGGAGGAAGGCTCTGGTCGGTGGATCAGGACATCGGTTGGTGCCGCGTCGTCAAAGAAATGGCCGAACGTGAGAATGTTGGCAGTTGCCTACAAATGGTCGCCGCCCCGTTGGCAACGAATACCACTCGAAATTATGAAGGGCCCTGGTACGACATGTCGGTGCTTTCACAACAGTGTCCCTCTGAGGGCATTGACCTCCTGATTGTTGATGGCCCTGCGAGCGATCTCGAAGCGCCCCTTATTCGCTATCCGGCGGCCGCTTTTTTTCGCCGCGTATGTCGCAGACCTGTTCGATCGTGCTCGACGATGCGAATCGGCCTAGCGAACAGACTGTGATTGAGGCGTGGAAATCAGAGCTTGGATATTCATTTCGGAATACCGGAGAAGCGGCGTACTTCTCTCGTGGCCCGCATTACTTACCTTGGCTTTAGACGTGTCGAAACTCGACAGATGAGGGTTCTGTACGTCGCAAATCGTCATGATCCTGCCGATCTCGACGCAGGCAGCGGAATCGACTATTTTTTCCACTGGGCCTTAAACCAGGGGGCGAACTGGCAGGTGAGGGTCGTGGGGCCCTCTTTGCGAGACGCAGCCTTTCCAGAACGTTTGATTCGAAGGGCTTATCGTTCGGTTGCGAAAAGGCGCTACGCAAAGTTCCCGTTATCGACAGTGCATCGGGTGATAAAAGAAATCGAAAACGAGATTCGAATTTGGCGGCCGCAGGTGTTGTTTTACACCCTATCCAGCGCTGCTTACCTTTTTGTCTTCTGAGATACCTGTGGTCGTTCGACTCGATACCACGTTCCTGGGTCAGCAGGCGTGCCAAGGTGAATACGGGCGAATTGGGATGGCGATCTCTGTTTGGCAAGAGCGTAAGGTATTTGAGCGAACCGACGTCATTCTGACTGCAAGTGAATGGTCAAGGGGCATCCTAGAGAGGCAATATTTCGTCCCACCAACCAAAGTTGTTGTTATTTCTAATTCTCCAATGATCCCACCCGAGGCGATACCACATCGAATCGATATCCGACGAGACAAGGATCCTGCTCAGCCACTCAGACTTTTGTTCGTTGGAAGGGTCGCTCATCGAAAGGGCCTCGACATAGCAGAGGAGACCGCATGTGAATTGACAAGCCGAGGAGTCAAGACTCATTTAACAGTGGTGGGGATGGACGGTGAGGGTTCACAAGAGACAGACTACGTTGGACTCCTTAGGAAAGGTGATCCCGAAGAGTTGAATCGGTACGTGCAGTTTTTCCGGTCCGCGCATTTCTTGATTCACCCGGCGAGGTTTGAGGCAGCCGGCATCGTGCCAAGTGAAGCGGCCGCCTTCGGAACTCCGACCATTACAAATGACGTTGGTGGCCTCGCAACAACAGTGAAAGATGGAGTGTCAGGGGTAGTTTTGCCCCGCGACTGCGGGCCCCAACGTTACGCAGATGCCATTGAAGGGCTGCTTCCGGGCTCGGTCAGGTATTTTGAAATGTGTGCCGGCGCCAGAGCACGCTATGAAAACGAACTTCGATGGGATCACGTGGAGCCAAGATTCGGCACGTGCTCGAGTCTTCAGCGGTCAACGCAGTGACGTGAGGCACGACTCCAGTTTTGTGCTCGTTTGTCAGAGAATTTGAGGGATTCGACTCTGTCTTTTTGGGTTCTGTATCGGAAATGCTTGCACACTAGCTTTGACACAGGCGTATTGGAGTTTTTGTGAACGGAATTCTCGCAATTATCCCTGCCCGCGGCGGCTCCAAAGGCATCCCGCGGAAGAACATCCAGCCTCTCGCTGGGCGACCGTTGCTGGCGCATACCGTGGAGGCTGCCCTTGGCGCCTCTGCGGTCACTCGCGTCGTGGTGTCGACCGAAGACGGTGGAATTGCGATGTCGCCCGAGCCTACGGTGCGGACGTGGTCATGAGGCCAGCGAATCTCAGCACCGACGAGGCCACATCTGAATCGGCGCTGGTCCATGTCCTGGACACCCTGAAAGAGAGCGAGGGATACGAGCCGGAGCTAGTCGTATTCATACAGGCCACGGCTCCGATCCGCGCCGAGGGCGATATCGATAACGCAATTCGAACCCTGAAGAGAGAGGACGCCGATTCGCTGCTGTCGGTTGTGCCATCACACCGCTTCCTGTGGCGATATGAAAGACGGCTTGCCCGAGCCGCTGAACTACGACCCGCTATCCCGGCCTCGCAGACAGGATCGCGACCCGGAATTCGTCGAGAACGGCTCGATCTATGTCTTCAAACCGTGGGTGCTTCGCGAACTCAACTGCCGCCTCGGCGGCCGGATCGCGATGTATGTGATGAGCCCGTGGAGCGGGATCGACATCGATGACCGGGTGGATCTCGAATTGTGCGAGTGGATCATGAGTCGTCCCGATTTCAGGGATACGTCGGCGCGAATTCGAACGAGGAGTCCGACCAGTGATTATCGACCGCAACCTGACGCCCTATATCGTGCGCAGCGACGAGACCATTGCGGCCGCCGTCGCCAAGATCGCAGAGCACCGGCAGTCGATCATCTGCTGTGTCGACGAGCACGGCGTGATCGAGGGGATCTTCACCAACGGCGACTTTCTGCGCTGGCTTAACGGGCAGCGTGCGATGAACCTCGACCAGCCGGTCACCGAGATTCTCAACCGCAACTTCAGGTCGGCCACGCCCGACGCCAGCAAGGACAAGATCGACGCTCTGTTGGAGCAGGTTCTGTATGTCCCGTTGGTCAATGAACGGGGGCGGCTGATCGCCGTCGCGAGGCGCCGCAGCAAGGCTGTCACGATTGGCGAGGTGACCCTCGATGAGAATCAGCCGGCGTTCGTGATCGCCGAGATCGGGATCAACCACAACGGCAGCCTGGACCTCGCAAAGAAGCTGATCGATGCGGCCGCCGACGCCGGGGCAGATTGCGCCAAGTTTCAGATGCGGGACCTGTCCGCGCTTTACGCGAACAAGGGCAGACGCCGACGATTCCAGCGAGAACCTGGGATCGCAGTACACTCTCGACCTTCTGGCCCGGTCCCAGCTCAACGTCGAAGAGATGTACGAGGCGTTCGACCACTGTAGAAATGGGGACTTTTTCCAGCAGGTCGTCGTAGTCGGCCACCGGCGTCGCCTTGAGCATCTTCTCGTCGGCCAGGGCCTTGGCGAACTGCTTGTCGATCTCGGCGAAGATCCGCGGCAGGTCCCAGGTCGTGAAGTCCTCGCCGGGCGGCTTCGGCCGTGGCCGTGTCCGCTGCATGAACCGCCAGCGGTTCTGCTGGAAGTAGTGCCAGTACCAGTTGGCCAGGATCGCCTCCATGACCGGCTTCATCTCGTCCGGCGCCTTGGCGATCTCGGCCTGCATGCGGGTGATCTTCTCCTCCGGCTTGTTGCCCTGGATGTTGCCCTCCAGGGCGATCTTCTTGCCGATCGCCTTGATCGCCTCGGCGTAGGCCTTGTCCTTGATCGCCCCGGTGATGATCGGCTCCAGCTGCTCGATGGCCGTCTTGGGCAGGCCCTTCTTGATCGCCTCGTCGACCTTTTTCCACTGCCCGTCCCGCGGCCCGGCAACAGCCGCACAGGAGAACAGCAAAGCGAACACGATTGACGCTTCGCATGGTAGAAGAACTCTGTGAATGTGATCGGGTAGGGCACCGCGAAACATCAAGGCCGGAAAAGACGCCTGCACTATAGCGATTCAAAAAGGAAAAGGTTCTTTGGGACAAAAAGTAGTTCCGCCGCTGGCCGCGGACTCGCGGGGGGAACGACGGGCAATATGAATACTACCATGACAGGCGGAAGCCGATCCACGAGGAAAAGTCTGCAATTACAGTGTTGGGAAAGGACAAAAAATCTGCGAGGTCAATTATCCCGTCAGCTTCCTCTGGGATTGATCGGAACCGGTCGACGAGAGACAGTCCGTCGCCAGTCCCAATTTGGCGTTCGGCGACTACTATCCACCTGCCAACTCCTAGTTCTGCTCGTAATCTACATCTTCCGCCGAGGACATCTGGACGGTGGCTGAATCATCGGCAATTCCAGTCGGCGTTCGGTGCCCGCCGACTACTTGGTCATAATCTGCGATTTCAGCCCGTATAAACGCACAAAATAGAGGATCTGGCAGTACCAGGATCGCCGGTCCGCAGAAGATGCTTGTGATATAGTTGACGCAAGGGAAGACTTCTTGAAACGAGCACGACGCAAATGGCCAGGGCCAACCCCAGTCCCGCCCCGCAATCACCGACATCCATCCGACCGTGAGCGTTGAGCAATTTCTGATAGGACCGCGAGATGCGTTGATACACGAAGAAATTCCAGATCACATTGAAGCAGGGAATCAACAACAGCCAGACCATCCCTGGTTCCATCTGCCGATAGGGCGGCGGCAGGGCGTCCAGCAGTTTGTACAACAGATAGATAATGAAGACTGCCACACCGACTAAAGCCAGAGAAAACAGCAGCCCGATGATGACTCGACTGCCGCCTGCGCTGCGGGCGGCACGTCTTCAAAGTCACTACCGCCGCGATGTGTCGAGTATTCCTCCTCCCATCCATACCCGTCCTGGACGTCCTCCTCCTCCCGGCCGGTATTTCGACCCGACTGTTCCGTAAGAGTCTTCTCCGTCTTGAGCGGCGTACTGGCGAGCGGGAAGATCCGGCTGGCCGGACAACAAGATCGCGATAGCGATTGCAGTCAGCGAAAAAATTCGCATCGAAGCAGTTGATCGGGTCATCACGCTCAATTCCCTCCTGCTCCTTGGCCTGCCGCTGTTCCCACTTCTCTTCCGCATGCTCTTGGCGGGAGATACAGGGGTGTCAATTTCCAGAGATCGTCTCGTTGGCCTGCCATGTATCGAGACCTAGCTCGATTTTCCCGACGGTGGCGGCCTGGGGCGTCCAAGACGACCTCTTTCAGACGATCGTCACCCCAGCGGGCAGTTTCCCCATTAGCGGTCGCAACCCTGCGCCTGTCACGGCGGTCGGAGCAACGAGCGGTTACTAGCTAGGCATCGTTTCTCACGATTTTAGTAGTGCCAATCTCGGACAGCGAACCATCGTCCTCCCGGCGGAAGCGGGTGGTGAACAGTTCCTTGCGTTGGGCGTTCAGCACCGCCCAAGCTCTTGCACTTCGGCGGGGCCTGCCAGGCGATGACTTGCAGGGTGTTCACAGCGATCGTTTCGGCTCCACCGCGTAGGCGAAGGTTTTGGCGGCGGTACCCCGACCCGCAAGCCGGTGAACGAACCGGGGCCATTGGTCACGGCTACCAGTTGTATGTCCCGCGGTTTCCAGGAAAGGGCCTCCAATTGGTCCCGAATCGCCGGGGCGAAGGATTCGGGCGGTTCGCTGATCAGAGCGAAGGGGAGGGCCGCTCGACAATTGACCGTCCTCCAGGACGGCGACGGTTCCGGTGAGCGACGATGTTTCTAACGCCAGGATTCTCATGGTTGGCTGAGTTCTCGGACATATCCCACGTTCTGGCGAACGCAGCGACTGCCCCATGGATCGCGGGAAAAATAATTTCGGCAAAGCCAAAGTAGCCATCACGCTCCGTCATGATGATGGCCAACAAAACTGGGAAGTTGTTTTTCCCGCTATTTTGACCAATGATCCGGGTTAGGGCGAACTATTGATTCGGCACGGCTGAGGATTAGCGTTGGCCCACAGGTTGGGGGCCACGCTTTAGGATCGCGGCAGAAATAAGACCAGAAACTTGGCGGTATGGCCAACGGGGTCGGGAGTCTTTTTCGGCCAACGTACGTACCATATGGATGGACTATTGACCGAAAAAGACTCCCGACCCCTTCCGCGTTGTGCCCGACTAATTATGCTGCCAAGGGCCGCAGCAAGCTGAGGGCTGGTAAATCGAAGTTCCTTCAGCTTTTTGTCAAGTCCAAGCAGTTGGAGCGCCTCAATAAGGAGGTGCTCGTTTCCCACTGTGCGTGACCTGAGAGCTTCCAGGCTATTCAAATCCACCTCACGATAATCAGGGGCATCAAATGCCATACTGTCTATCTCATCTTGTTGTTTGGTCGATTGAATTATCAGAGCTGCGTAACGTTGGGCCATGCGCTCAAGTTCCGGCGACACTGAGAAAAGACCCTGCTGACCACTGAGAATTTCTTCAATGCGGCGGCTGAGATCGGGCCATTGCTCCTTTGGTAGGGAGAAATCCGTCCCTAGATTCAAAAGGGTATACTGCCGTACCCCTTTTGCTGTTCGACGGGATTCCACCAGCCGATAGGTAAAATATTTACCGCCACCCTTCTTATTCTTGATCGACGTTTTTCGAATATACATGGGCGTATATTGACCGATCTTGCGCCCTATGTCAATCCCTGGCCCGCTTTTTATGGCACTACACTGAAAAGCCGAAAAATCGTAGTTAATAATTGCAGGCACTTGAGAGATAGCCCATGGCCCAAAAGGCCTTTTTTACTTTCTTGAGAACGATTCCTACGAACTTGGGTTAGAGCATCTGGTCAAACACTGGCCGGATAGTGATACACGTTACCTGCTTTATGAGCGGGTATTCCAGGGTAATTATGTGTCTGATCGTAGAAACGCACTGGAATTACTGACTGAATATTGGATAGATGAAGAAACCCGTCAATTGCTTGTAGAGCAGCTTGTATATGATGAGGACAAAGGTATTCGCCATACTGCTCTGAAGCAATTAGCTAAACATTGGCCAGATGATGAAGTCCGTAACTTGCTTATAAAGGACGTCATCTATGATGAAGATCAATATGTCCGAAGTACAGCCTTGGGAGAGCTAGTTAAGCACTGGTCGAATGATGAAACTCGTCAATTTCTCATAGAACAGGCCATCCAGAATGAATATGAAGGTGTTCGTCGCAGCGCACTGTATTTTCTTGTGCGAGAATGGCCGGATGATGAGACTCGGCAGTTGCTTACAGAGCGGGTCGTCCGGGATGAGCATAAAAATATTCGATGTGTCGCACTAGAGCATCTGGCCGAACACTGGCTGGATGACGAAACCCGGCAGTTATTGAAAAAAAATGCCCCGGAAGAAGGCGTAGCAGCATTTTTACATGGTAAAATTTTCTCCTGTTTTGGTGAAATCATGTTTTGGAAGCACCCTGTGTTAAAACGACGGTATGGATACCTTGACCCACGTCAACCAATCCCCAGCAAGCACATCCAAAAAGCCGCAGAAAAAGCAGGTATTCCCCCGGACAAAATCGACGAAACCGTGCGCTCCCTTTCAGAGTACATGGGCTGGGATATTACTAAGGGCAGTGGGGCTGTGCCTAATGAAACCACCCACCGGGCATGAGCTGGTCGAATATGAAAATGAGGATGAGATGTTTAAAAAACTCGATATTTGATGTTTATTCCGTATATACTGCATCAGCGAGAAACTGAATATGTTATCCTTTGACTTGACGAAAAAATACGATGAGCAAAACTACAACTACTCGTTTTGATATCGCGGAACATCTCAGAACACCAGAAGAAATGGCTGCTTATCTAGAAGCAACTCTTGAGGAGATGGACGGGGACATTTCGTTCATTACCAAAGCGTTGGGCGATGTTGCCCGCGCACAAGGGCAGGAAGAACTTGGTGCAGATTTTATGTCCTTGGCAGGTCTCTGGGAGGCCAGAGATGTCACCCTGGAATCAATCCGTAAGCAAGCATGGCCGAGGCAAAAATAATAACCTGGAGCAACA
>CAWAUY010000037.1:0-14409 GCA_963785275.1 Candidatus Sulfomarinibacteraceae bacterium | reverse complement strand
AGCACCCCAGGACCCTGCGGGCGTCGACCCATGGATCGAGGCCCACGACGAACTGAGCGAGGGCTGGGATGCGTTCTGGGTTGCTCGTTCGGATGGTCTGCGGCGATACCTGGCGAGACACATCGAGATCGAAGAAGAGGAGATTGCCGGCGACATCGAGAATGAAAAAAACACGTCCTCCGGCACAAGATGGCGGCTCGGCGAGATCTCAATGAAGAGTACGGCTGCCCCACGGCACCCTGGAATGCGGTGGACCCGAAGCTGCTCTGGAATATCCCCAATATACCAGCCGCCCAGATCTCCATGCTGGGTAAAATCACGGGAGCGGCCTTTGCACCGGTGGCTGCCTGCTCCGGGTTCATGACCGCGCTCAAAACGGCAATCAATGCCATTGAGCTGGATCAGGCTGCGGCCGCCGTTATCGGCGCCAGCGATCCTGAACCCCACCCGCTGTCCGTGGGTACCTTTTTCGGCGCCCGGGTGCTCTCCCATGACGGCCAGGTTTCCAAACCCTTTTCTGGTCTGCGGGGCACCCGATGATTGGGGCCTGCATATGGATCGTGGGCGACGCCGACTACTTCATCGCCAAAGGGCTCCAAACCCCTGGGGCTTGAAATCCTCAGTGTCGCACTGACCTCGGATGCGGATCACATCATCACGCCCTCGACGCCAAGGTCCGCTCAACGCCATCCATCGGGCATTGGATGAAGCCCGCCTTCGAGTCCGAAGAGGTGGCTACCTGGGACATGCACGCCACGGCCACACCCGGGGACTGGATGGAGTTGCAAAACACCTTGGAGGTTTTCCCCGGTACCACCCGGTTTACGGCGCGTAAGGGAACCTTTGGCCACGGCATGTCGGTATGCGGAGGTTGGGAGCTGACGGCCCAGCACCTTGGATTTTCCAAGGGAAACCTACTGCCCATCAATCTCGGTAAGGTGAGGAGGTCCACGACCAGATCCAACCCTACAACCAACTGTCTGGTCGCCAACCGAGCTGAAGTCATGAAGGGCGATGTGGCCGGGCAAAATCAACATGGGGGTTGGTGGCATCAACGCCTGCGCGATCTGCCGGCGCTGGTGAGCCATGTGTGGTCAGTTTCGCCCGACGTGAGTGCCGGGGCCGTCAGAGGTGGGTCTTTGACCGGGAACGACTGAGGGATTCAGGTTGGGAAAACGTCGGGAGGGCCACCTTTGGCTCGAGGTATTGCGGGCTCAGGTGTGACGTCCACCAGAATCAGGTTCATGGTGTCCGGTTTCGAAGCCATTTGTCGCCACCTTTCATGACAGCTCTGATGAAAGGAAGCGACAGATGTTCACTTCTCGTGCCCTGTGTGGATTGTGTTGTCTTGTTGGAGTCACCTCTGCGGCGGCCTTTGGATCGTCCCTGATTGTGGATAGGGAAATGACGGTCAGCGCGCTGACCGTGGTGAATCAGATCCCGGGCCCCGGTTTCACCGACGTGGAGATCACCGGAGATCTGGTGAACACGGCCTCGGGGCTTTGGCTCGAGGTGAAGGCCGATCTGGTGCCGGACACCGACGCCTTCCCGGGGATCGTGGTCTTTCAGCCAACCCTGCGGGCCGGACCGATCGATGCATTTGGTGTAGAAGCCAGTGTCCAACTCATGTCGGTTCAGGTACCCGACGCCGTACTCGCGAGCTTCCTCGCGGCAGTGGTTGCCGACGAGCTGGATTTTGATTTCGACGGCGATCCAGAAAGCCTCTACACCGCGCCGCCGGCGTTCGTCGACGAACCGACGGACGACGCCTTCCTGCTTTCTGAGCCCGACGGAGGCGACACGCGTCTTGTTTTCTGCGCCCACACCGGCGTGCTGGATGATCTCGACCCCGGGGACCTCATGCTTGTGGCCGACGACGGCTACCAGCCCGAAAGCCTTGACCCGGCCTTGCTGCCGGGAGACGTGCAGAACGTGAGCAACCTGGTTGCGCAGATCCATTGCCCGTCGCTGCCGGAGGTCCACGTCACGTTGCGCTCCCTGACCGATATCACCGACGTGCTCGAAAGCGGAATTTTGTCGGTGGAACAAAGGAGCATTCCGGTGGTGGGTGCGACCCTCAGTGATGATCAGTACGCGCCGTTGATCAACGCCTGTGACGGTAGCGAGCCACCAGGCGCCTGCACCGAGAGCCATCCGGCCTTCCCCGTCCGCTTCAACGAACTCGACCTTGGCCAGGGACTGACCCTGTCGGGGGAGGTCCAGCTCAGCTTCTCGGTGACGGCTTTGGAGATATCGATCCGGAACGCCACCCTCGACCGTGTGGTCACCAGGATTGAGACCGGCTGGACCGCGTCCATGACCCTGGAGGCGTCACAGGAGGTGTCCACCGGCGATGAAATTTCGCTTTTTTCCATCGGCATTCCAATTGGCTCGGCCGCCATCCCGCCGCCCGCCACACCCATCTTCGAGATCGGATTGGCCGCCGGTGGCGAGGCCACCCTTACCGCTGCCGGAGTGGTGGGGATTCACGGGGGGACCTCGGCGGGGGTCGAGATGGTCTTCGAGAACGGCGCATGGGAATCGAATTCCTGGACCGAACCAGTGCCCGCGGCCCTGTCGCCGCCCCAGCTTACCGATGCCGCCGTCGCCGACGCGCGCGCCTATCTGGCGCTCGATCTGTCCTTCCAGCTCGGAGGGGTCTTCGGTCCGTTGGTGCGGACCGAAGGTTTTGGCGAGCTCCGTGTCCAGCCGACTCAGGAGCCGTGGTGGTCCATTGACATTGGAGTGGCGCAGGAGGCCGGGACGCGGCTGGACTACTTCGGGGTCGACGTGGACTGGACGGCTCCGGTGTGGGAGAGGCGGTGGACGGTGCTCGACTCGGACGACACCGCAGGCTGGGAACTCCCGGGCGGCCCCCGTACTTCCGGTGAGGATGTGAGGTGGGCGGCGGCCTATGGCGACGGTATCGGTGTCGGTACCTTCGAAAGCCTCGGCATCGCCGCTCTTGCCGACGGTGGCGCCCTGGTGTGGGGCAAGAAGGGCCAGGCCGGATTTGTGACCCGTCTCGACGCCGTTGGTGAATTGCTTTGGGTTGCCAGGAACGCTCCCGGCTCCGGGGGATTTCCCGTGGAAGCTGTGGAGCTTCCCGACGGCAGCTTCCTGGTCACCGGGCAGTACAACACCCACCTATGGTTGGCGCGTTTTGGCGACAACGGTGTGGTCCTCGACGCGTGGGCCGGGCAATGTGATATGAGCTGCGGAATCGAGGACATGGCTCTGGGCGATGACGGGAACGGCACGCCGCTGGCCGCCATCACCGGGACCCTGTCCGCCGGCAGTGTGGACAAGGACGCCTTTGTCATGCTCTTCGATGCCGACCCCGACCTGACCAACTGGGACCTGCTCGAGGCACGGGCCTACCGTCTCAACGAACCGGGAGCGTCGCGGAACAATGACTGGCCGCACGGCATCGCCGGTCTTGCCGGTGGTGGGTTTGTTGTGGTGGGGGAGACCGACGCTGACGTGGGTGTGGATCAGATTCAGCAGAATTTCATGATCTTCGCCGTTGACGGCGCCGCCAACCTGGAGTGGGCAACGGCCATCGCGTCCACTCGAGGACACAGTTTCGAGGATGTGGAACAGGGTCCTGAGGGAACCATCTACGCAGTGGGCCGGGTGGCGCGGGCGATAAACGACGACTACCCCGCGGCCACGGTGGCCCGGATCCAGCCGGACGGGAGCGATTTCCATCAGGTGTTGATCGCCGAGGAGAACGCCGCGTGGCTCGAGCAACACCTCCTGGTAACGGACACCTCGCCGCCCACCGCAGGCGGTGATACATCCAACGACCGCGCCTTCGAAGTGGTGGCCACGGCTTCAGGTCCTGTGGTTGTGGGCCGGACGGGCGGGTCATCGGACACCGCGGCATGGATGTTCCAGCTCGACCCCAATCTGGGGGCGCAGTGGCTCACGGTCTTTGACGGACCCATGTCCGAGGAGTTCTTGGCAGGGGGAGGGGACCAGGACGGCCGGAACTGGACCTATGCAGTGGGTGAATCCACCTCGTGGGTTCCGGAAGGAGTGGGAGGCGACTCGGCACTGGTGGTCTTCAAGGTACCGCGGGAAGGCATCCTGCGGTTTGACGAAGAAATCGCCGGCAATACTCGGTACCTGCAGCCGAGAGTCGAGAGCGCCTCGGGTCCGCATTTTGTGGCGGACGACGGCGCGGGCGGTTTCATCCGGACGCAGTCCATTCCATTTGTGGAGGAAGCTCTGGCGGTAAACCCCGGGACGCCGCCGGCGGACTTCGTTCTCGAGAGCCTGGTCCGATATCCGTTGGCCACGCCTGATTTCCCTGCCCCGGCGCCGATCTTCGAGGACGGCTTCGATTGGGGCGACGCCAACGCGTGGTCAGCCGCCATGCCGTGACCCTCGCTGCCGGGCGGGTCTACAATCCTCCCTGGAACTCTCAGGGAGGACAGGTGACCGATTTTCGCCCGCCATCCGGGCACGGTGAGATCACGCGCTGGCTGGACCGACTGAAGGAGGGCGACGCCGAGGCGCTCGATCGGGTGGTGCCGCTGCTCTATGCCGAACTGCGTGGTTTGGCTCGTAGCAGGATGCGGGCCGAACGTCCCGATCACACCTTGTCCACCACTGCGCTGGTCCACGAGGTGTACCTCAGGCTCTTGAACGAACAGGTGCTGAAGATCAGCGACCGGGGCCAGTTCCTGGCCGTGGCCGCCACGGTGATGCGGCGTCTGCTGGTGGATTGGGCGCGGGCGAAGCAGAGAAAGAAGCGGGGTGGCGGGTTGAGACCCCTGCCGCTGGAAGACGTGGAGCCGTGGCTGACAACCGAGGAGGCCGACGAAACGGTGGCGCTTGATGAGGCCCTGCAGCGTCTGAACGAGCTGGAACCTCGTGCGGCGGCAGTTGTGGAGTTGAGGTTCTTTGGTGGATTGACCATGGACGAGATCGGCAATCACCTGGGCGTGTCGACAAAGACCGCCCAGCGGGACTGGGTGGCGGCTCGGGCGTGGCTCCGCAAGGAGGTTGGTGGGGGAGGTGGTTCTTGATGGCCGCCACGGGCTGGCATCGCCTCGAGACGGTTTTCTTCGAAGCGCTCGATCTTGCTCCGGCTGATCGGTCAGCCTATCTGGACCGGGTCTGCGGCCAGGATGACAACCTCTGCAGGGAGATCGAAGCCATGCTTTCGGCCCACGAGGACAACCGAGAGCTTCGCATCGAGAAGAAGCTGCTCGCGGTGGAGGAGCCAGAAAGCCATGGTCTGGTTGGGCAGCGGCTCGGCCCCTGGATGCTGACCGAGCCGCTTGGTCGGGGCGGCACCGCGGAGGTCTACGTGGCCGAACGGGCCGACGGGCACTTCCACCGCCGCGTGGCGATCAAAGTGGTGCAGCCGGGTTGGGGCCCGGTGGAGTTGGCCGAACGTTTGCGTGTGGAACGGGAGATCCTGGCGGCCCTCGATCATCCCGCCATTGCCACCCTGTTCGACGGGGGAATCACCGAGAACGGTCAACCCTACCTCGTGATGGAGTTGGTGGAGGGCCTCGAGATCACCGAATTCTGTGACTCGCGACAGGCTTCAGTGGATGAACGGCTGCACCTGTTCGTGGAGGTCTGTCGTGCGGTCCAGTTCGCTCACGGCTCGCTGGTGGTTCATCGCGACCTCAAGCCGTCGAATATTCTGGTGACGCCGGAGGGCACGCCCAAGCTGCTTGACTTCGGGATTGCCAAGCTGCTTGACGCCGAGCTGTTCGATCTCGATGTGGAAGCCACGCGGCACGAACTTCGGCTGTTGACCCCGCGACGGGCCGCGCCCGAGCAGTTTGCCGGCGGACCGATCACCACCGCCACCGACGTTTGGGGTCTTGGGGTTCTGCTGCTGGAGCTGCTTACGAGTACGCTTCCTCACCAGGATTCCGGGATCGTCGATGCCTACGCCTTCGAGCGTCGGATCTGCACCCGACCCGCGGATCGTCCGTCAGTGGTGATGGAACGGATCGATGGTGAAGTCGCGTCCGACATTGCCGAGAATCGTCAAACGAAACCACAACGGCTGGCACGCAGGCTTCGCGGTGACCTGGACCGGATCGTGGGCATGGCTCTCCGTCTGGAGCCGGAGCGGCGTTACGCCTCGGCCGGACAGCTGGCCGACGACGTGGAACGGGTCCTGCGCGACGAGCCCGTCGCTGCCAGGCCGGAGACCTGGGCCTACCGGAGCGGACGCTTCATTCGGCGACATCGGCTCGCGGTGGGTGTGGTGGCGGTGGCGGCGGCCCTCCTTGTGGGAGCAACCGCCGTCACGTCGGTCCAGTCGAGGATCGCGGCACGTGAACGGGATCGAGCGCAGGCCGAGCGCGACCGGGCCGAGACCGTGGTCGAACTTCTAGTGGGAATGCTCGGACAGGCCGATCCGGTTGAGGGGCCCGGTGGCGATGTTCTGGCGGTGGCGGGTCTCCTGGCCTACGGGGAACTTCGAGCCGAATCCCTCGGCGATCGACCGGAGCTGCAGGCCACCCTGTACGCCAATCTCGGCAAGATCCATGGGGCGCGAAGCCGTCATGACGACGGCCGCCGTCTCCTGGAATCGGCGCTGGCCATTCGTGAGACACTCGGGGATCCGTTGGATCAGGAAGTGGTGGAGATACTCGACGAGCTGGGTCGCATCGCGGCTGCCCAGGATCGGCAGGCCGACGCCCGTACCCTGTTGCGGCGGGCGTCCTCACTGGCGGAGGCCGTACACGGCCCGATCCACCCGGTGACGGCCGATACAATGCAAAACCTGGCTATGTACGGCGAGACCGACCCAGAGGTGCAAGAACAACTGGTGGTTCGAGTGACGGAGATCTGGGCGGAGGTCGACGGTGACACGAGCGTCGGCCGGGCATCGGCCCTGTCCGCTTTGGCTCAGCTTCGTCATGACCGGGGAAATAGGGCGAGCGCCTTGGCACTGTATCGCGAGGCCTACCAACTCCTGGCCGAAGAGCTCGGTGACGACCATCCGGAGACGCTGAGCACTCTCGGCAATCTGGCGAGTTTGCTCGACGACCCGCACGAAGCCGTTGAGGTCCGTCGCCACATATTGGCCGCAAACGCCCGCCGTTACGGTGATGCCTCGGTTCAGAACGCCATCACCTGGAACAACCTGGGGACGAGCCTCGCCATCCTCGGCGAACATTCGGATGCTCACGGAAGGCCTTTTCGAGGCCCTCCAACGTTGGCAGACAGTCTACGGCCCGGAACACTCGGAGGACAGCGAGCACCACCAGCAACATCGGTCGAACCCTGGCGCTTGAAGAGGGTCGGAACGCTGAGGCCCTGGTGTACCTTGACCGCGCGGCGAGGGTCATGCCGACGAGCGAACAAGATCGCGCCGGTTCGACATTCGATTTCCTGCAATCGCAGCGTTCATTGGTCCTCGCACGGCTGGGGCAAAGGGTGGAAGGTCTGCGGCCGGCTGAGCGCGCCGTCGCAGTGTTTCATCAAAGGGCCGAAGAGGTGACATCAGGTACTTGAGCGAAGCTCTACGTGTCGACCTCGGATTGGTCAGGATGGAATGGGGAGGTCAGCCGGCCACCCAGAGTGCCTTCGAGGAGGCGGCGATTCTCTTGGAGCAACTAGAAGCTCGGTGCTGATCATCCGAAGGTCGCGAGGAGGCGCGGTGTGGGGCCGCGGTGGCGGCATGGGGACGATCGCCCAGCCAACATGCGGCCTGGGCGGCCGGAGCTTGGGGCCTGGCAGACCCCGTGCTGCGGCCTTGAAGCCGGCTTCTATCTCCGCCGGAACCTGAAATTCTCGGGTTGAGCCAGATGGCGCTGTCATTACCCGCCGACGGTTTTACTGATCCCCTCTGAAAGAGGGGCTGGACCAGGAACGGCTCGTCGATGGCTCAGGTGAGCTTCCCATCGCAGGCGTCAACGTAGGTATCGAAGTACACGGTTCCATCCGGGTCGGCGTCGGCGGTCCAATAGAGCAGCATCACGGTGATGGGGCTTTCTCCAAATTGACCCTTGTGGTGGCCCTGGACTTGGTGACCGCGTCGATCCTGGCCCGGTTCCAACCCTGGTCGGCGAGCAGGTACTCGGCGAGATCCAAGAGGATCTTGGGTCCGGGATTGCCACCGTAGCTGAAGGCCGGCGAGCCGCGTTGAAAAGAGTCCCTTGCTCGGTGTGTCGTGCCCAAGTCGAGCCCAGTACCAGGGTTTGCGGAAAAATGAATTTGACCATACCGAGCGCGTTGTGCGTTCCGGGTTCCTGGCGAATCATGTAGGGGAAGCCCTTGGTCGCCGTCGCGGGCCAATCGATGGTCGCCGGGTCTACGATCTTGCCCCAATTGGTCACCACGACCATGTTGCTTGCATTTAAGATAGTTTGGGTCTTTTCGGATCACCAGCAAAGCAATTTGCCGGTGATGCTAGCAGGTATGGTCCACGTGGGGTTGAACTCGATGTACTGCGCCTTGCTTCTGAAGGACTCCGGGGTGTCCGCGCTGGAAGGGTTCTTGCCGACCTGGACGTTGTTGGTCGTCCATGTCTTTTCGTCATTCTTCGATGAGGTCGAGATGGAAGGCCGCGATGTTGACGATGATGAAGGAGTGCTCCACGTCGCGGAAGACCAACCGGCCGCGCTCCAGGAACTGGCGCGGATCTGGTTGATCCGGGCTTCGACGGGGATGTTGAGCTCCTCGAGGCTGCGCGGTCCCACCTTGCCGTCGGCATCGATGCGCTGTTGCTTTTGCTGGAAGGTCTTGACCGCCCATCTCGAGGCCCTTCCCGTAGACGGCGGGATCGGACGGGTCCGGAGCCGCCGGATCGCCGGTGATTCTCAACCTCTCGCGGAGGGTCAGGGTTACCTCGGGGGCCGGTGGAACCGAGCTTGAGAACCGAGCCATCGGGAACGCTCGGCCCAGCCCCCGTCGGCCATGATGCCGCGGTAGGTGACCAGCACCTCCTGCAACAGGACGATCTTCGGAAGAAGGCGGCGCACGCTCTCCAGACCGACGTCGCTGTCGCCAGCTTTTCAGGGCATCGTTGATGGCCTGCACCGGATCCATGCCCGCCACAGTGCGGCTGTAGTTCCAGGCGGGATCGAGGCTCGCCGGATCGACCTTGCCGAACCGGAGGGTGAAGGCAAGCCGGACGAGGGCGTCGGTGCAGAGGATCTCGGTGTTAGCAGCGAACGCGGGGTCGGTGGCCCGGGTGCCGGGTTGCGGAACCGTGGCAGGCTTTGGCGGGCGTGGAAGTCGTCGGGACTCAGACCATGGTCCGCGGATTTCCGGACCTGGTCATAAAGCTGGCGCACCATCTACCGGTTGGTCCAGCACCAGTTGCCGGTCTCGCCGCTGATACAGGGCGGTGATGCCCCCGGACGGCGATGATGGGCGCCCCATCGACTGCGGGGTGCTTAGACTGATGAGCAGAGCCTCGATGTGCTCCCGCAGCACATTGCGCTCATCCCGCGTGGGAAGTGCTAGAGATGGCGAAACAGATGACGGCCATCGCGATGATGACGTGAACGCGATTGAAATGGTTTTTCAGGTCATGGGTGGCTCCTGTTCATGCTGTCGTTGTCTTATCCCGGATCGATTCTGGAATCCCCGACAGTCTGGAGGATTCAGGCGGGAACCGGCGGGGTGCAGGATTGAATGAGCCACCGGTCACCCGGGACGATCCGTGCCTGAGAGCCATGAGACACTTGGTGATCTCACCGCAGTGTAGCGGGGTGGTCACTTTCATGTTCCGGAGATCTTCCGGGTCACAAGGTGAATGGAGCGTCGTCAGGTCGATTCACCGCCGGGCAGATGTAGGGTGACATGGGATAGGCGTAGATGAACTCGGCGTCCCCGGTGAGGTTGTCGACCTTCGAGACGTAGGCGAAGAAGGCATTGGCGTCGGGGAATTCAGCGCAGGGATCCTCGGAGGCCTGGTCGGGCTCGATCCAGACTTCAACCGTGAGCGGCCCCTCCACGGTCCCGACACCGAGTTGTTCGAAAGACCACTGATTCATGCTCAACCTCGGCAATGGCCTGGAATTTATCCACCACCACGGTGCCGTTGCTGGATGTGATCCTGTCGTCCACACGAAGCTGAGTAGCAAGCGCCATGCCGGCGATGCCAACTGCTGGAGCCGGAAAACATCGTCGTTTCGAGCACCGGTGATGAACGAAGAGCCCCAACCCACATTGAGCGCGGGGAACAGCGACGGCACGGTTTGACCGTAGGTTTGGTCCCCGCCACCCCTGTTGCTGGTCCGGTGACGGCATGGATCACCGTGCCCTCCGGGTTGTTGAGCAGGGAACTCTCCGCGCTGATCGTCGAGAACACACTTGATGTCCTGGTCAAGCTCGAACAGGCTCAGGATAAGATCCTCAAAGAGCACCAGTTTGGTGGGGCTGGAGACGTAGGGCATGAGGTGCTCGGAGAGCTCCATGGGCTGATCCCGCGGGAAGAAAGGCCAGGAAGGATTCGCGCTGTGGTCCATGGGGTTATAGAGCGTGGAGTGAGGTGACCCGCTCGGGTGCCGTGGAGTCCGGGCCCGCCAGCGGCCACCGGGAAGCCCACGAGGTCGGAGATGAGCTGCGCCGAGGCCGTGGCCGCCAGCAACAGCGCGAGAACCACAAGTCCACATTTCTTGAACATGCTACCTCCCTGTTCAGTAGGCAATGGTGCCGGCAGAACAGAACTCAATAGGCCACGACGGGTCGTCCTCTCCTTCGTCAGTCACGTAGACCATGCCGATCAGTTGTCCCAAAGCGCCCTCGGAACCGGCCGGTGCCACCGACGATCACGAAATTCGATTGCTGCACGATAAGGGGTGGGGGTGCGATGGTGGTCGCAGTGTAGGTCGCCCCGACCTGCGTCGCCATTTGCTGCCGTCGACGCTCACGGTCCCAGGCTGACCCGCAGGCGCCCGTCCGTCGAACGTTGAGCAGTGTGAGGTGCTCCGATGGGTGCGACCGAGGTGGCTCATCCTGCCTTCGGTCTCGCTCAACGTCTGCCCAAGGCGATCGTGTCAGGTCCAGACACGCGCCGTTCATGGGGGAGGTGGCACTCACCAGCAAAGGTCCCTTTAGAACGGTCTCAGTTTCGGGTTCTTCGCGAGGCTCACCGCCAACTTGAGAGTGGCGACGAGCACCAAGACCATCACCGTCGCGACCCAGGTCCATTTTTTGTGACTGGTCAAGAAGTCCTCCTTTCGATCGGCCCGACCCAACCCGTCCGTCAGATCCGTTGCACGTAGAGAAGTCTTCACTACACAATCTGTGACGCTGAATTCTGGTGAGGCAAGGAAAAGGTAAGGAGGCTGCAAGGATCGGGTATTGGGTGGATTGCCGGCGGCAACCGGTGACAGACGGGTTGGATATAATCGCTGCAAGGCGGCGGAAAACTCAGTCGGGAGCAGCGTGAACACATCGTTTCGTGTTGGTGGCTTGACCGTGGAACCGGCGCTGAACCGGTTGACCCGTCAGTCGGAGGTCGTCCAGCTCGAACCCCGAGCCATGGATCTACTGGTCTTCCTCGCCCAACGGCCCGGAGAGGTACTGTCCCCGCGACCCTGATCGACGGCGTGGGCGGAAGCGCTTCGTCGGTGAGGCGGTGCTGCGCAACGCGGTGGCCGCCCTGCGCCGTGCCCTCGGGGACCGCGCCGCCCACCCGCACCTACATCGAGACGATCTCGAAGCGCGGCTACCGCCTCATCGCTCCAGTCAGCGGCCTCGGACCGCCGTCGGCGGATCCGGCGCACGGGGCATGGTGTTTCAAGATCACCCTGGAAGGTCGGGAGATCGAGCTCAAAGATGGGGGCGAGAACCTCGTAGGGCGGGGTCAGGACGCGACGGTGCGAATCGACAACCCCGAGGTGTCGCGACGGCACGCACGGCTCGTCGTGGCCGGCGACACGGTGACCCTCGAGGATCTGGGGAGCAAGAACGGAACCCATCGCAACGGGCGACGGCTCACAGCACCGGTGGCTCTCGCCGACGGCGATGAGATCTGGATAGGTCGAACCTGGCGAGCCTCCGCTTCCAGATCTGTGACGACCGCACCAGGACCGAACGCTGAACGCCTCGGCCCCACGCCCTACGGGATCCTCGCCCGGAATGAGATTGGGGGCGGCGGGAGATTCGAATTTCGAATCTCGAATTTCGCATTTCGGAAGCCGCATATCTCTCAATAACCTCCGGCCGCGGTTCGAGTATCATGATGACAACATTAGGAGAGAAAAGGGTGACCCGTCGGCTGGCGACCGTCTCGGGCGTTACGAAGTCCGGACCCAGCTTGGTTCGGGTGGTATGGGCGATGTCTACCGCGCGCTTGGACACAGCTCTGGACCGCGACGTGGCGGTCAAGGTGCTGCCGGACGGGGTGGTGGGAGATTCTCAGCGGCTCGAGCGTTTCCAGCTCGAAGCCCGGGCGGTGGCCGCCCTGTCCCATCCCAATATTCTGGAAATCTACGATATCGGCGATCAGGACGGCGTGCAGTACGCCGTTACCGAACTGTTGGAGGGACAGACACTGCGCGATGGGATCGCCGCCCCGGCATGGCTTGGCAGCGGGTGGTGGAGATCGGGGCTGCCATCGCCGACGCTCTCGCCGCCGCCCACGGCAGCGGCATCGTGCACCGCGACATCAAACCAGAAAACGTCTTCGTCACCACCACCGGCCGGGTCAAGGTGCTCGACTTCGGTCTTGCAAGGTTGCACGAGCTGAAGACTCCGGAGGCGCCCACCGGGGTGGTACCCGACGCCGACACCCAGGTCGGCTCGGTGGGAATTCGGTACGGTGGGTTATCTCTCGCCCGAGCAGGTCACCGGTGGTGAGGCGGACGGCCGTTCGGACATCTTCGCCCTTGGTTGCGTGCTCTACGAGATGGTCACCGGGCGCAGCGCATTCCGCCGCAAAACGGTGGCCGAAACGCTGTGGGCCACACTCCGGGAGGACCCGCCTCGACCGTCGTCGGTAGGCGCGCTGCTGCCCCTAGACCTCGAGCGGACCATTGCCCGCTGTCTCGAAAAGGCCCCCGAGGCCCGTTTCCAGTCCGCTGCCGATCTGGCCTTCGCCCTGCGGGCCATCGCCAGCGGATCGGCGCCGGCGGTGGGTATCCGTTCGAGGAAGAGTTTCCCGCGCCTCACCGGTTTCACCGTCATTGCTGGATTGATCGTAGCTGCCGCGCTGTTGATCGGGGTGATCCTCGGGCCGCGGATGCGCGATGGGGCGAGGACCGCTGGCCCGACTCTGGATCCGAAACTGGTGGTCGTGCTGCCCTTTGACAATCGCACGGGCGATCCGGATCACGATGCCATCGGGCTGATGGCCGCGGACTGGCTGACCCAGGATCTGCCCGAGACCGTGGATCTGGACATGGTGGCCGGGTCGACGGCTGTCGCGGCGGCGGAACGAATAGGCAGCGGTCCCGCTGGGGCCCTCGATGTGGCCCGCGAGCTGGGCGCCGGGACCCTGGTCACCGGGGCCTACTACCGCCAGACCGACCAACTCCGAATAAAGGCGGAGATCACTGAGACGGCCACCGGCGGCCTGCTCCACGCCATCGGCCCGGTGTCCGGACCGATCTCGGATCCGATGGCGGCGGTGGAGCCGGTTCGACAGCGAGTGCTGGGCGGACTGGCGGCCACGGACCCCCGGTATGCCAAGTTTTCACCGCCGACTCTCGACGCCTACCGGGAAATGGCGGCTGGCCTCGAGATCTGGCTCGAGAAACCGGGGGTGGGACTCGAGCACTTTCAGAGGGCGGCCGAACTGGATCCCGACTATGTCCCGGCCCTTCTGCAAATGAGCCATGCGTTGACGGTACTCAGGCGCTTCGAGGAAGCGCGGTCGGTCCTGGACGAGCTCGATCAGCGGCGCCACCTATTAGCCTCCTTCGATCGTCTGTGCCTGGACTGCGTCCTGCTGAGGAGAGATCATCGGTATGACGAGGCACTGACGCCGCTGCGGGAGATCGTGGCCCTGGACCCGCTCAACCCACACATCTCCATCGGTCTTGCCGAAGCGCTGGTGTGGACCAACCGTCCCCGGGAGGCCGTCGCCACGGTGGAATGTTTCGGCGAATTGGACAAGGCGAATTTCACCCATCTCTTCCCCTTGTGTCAGGGGCTGCACATGCTTGGCGAGCACGAGCGAGAATCCGAGGTTGCTCAAGAGAGTCTGCGCCGGTTCCCCAGCATCAAGGGTTACGTTCGCGGGGGCCTCCTCGCCAACGCGGTGGTGGCGCTGGCGGCGCTCGGGCGCAGCGACGAGGCCGCCGTGGTGATCGAAAGGGCCTTTACGGAGTCAGAAAACCTGGGCGTCTGGCTGGCATGGCAGGCGACCGCCGAGCTTGGGGCCCACGGCTGGCCGCAGGAGGCCAGACAGATGGCAGAAAACACCCTGGAGCGGTTACCGCCAAGCGAGACGCAGCCTCCGTGGACCCG
>CAWAUY010000036.1:0-10324 GCA_963785275.1 Candidatus Sulfomarinibacteraceae bacterium | reverse complement strand
AATCGGGATCCGAGGGAGGAAATTCTCAATTCTCAATTTTGAATTTTGAATTCCACCTCCCCCCCCCGGACCGCGGGGGGGCGGGGAGAATTTAGAATTGTGAATTCAAAAATGAGAAATGAAGACTCTCGAATCCCGAGTCCCGAATCCCGAGATGACTCCCGCGGCCGCGTCCACCCGCCATCAAGGATGATCGGATGGACCCCTTTGGGTTGATTCGACAGTTGAACAAATGTTGTTGAGAATCACTTATTGTGATTTCTTAAAAAAATCCTCTCAACTGCCGTGTTACGATTGCGGCACACGAAAGGAAATTCCGATCCCAGCGATTGACTTCGCCTGCGATTGTCATGGTCACGGCCCGATGGGCCGGGCGGTTGAGGTTCGCCCGACGTCTCCGTGGTCGGGGATCCCTCACAGGCATCAGATCGGAGGTGGCACCGCCGCAGCGGTCGTTCCTTCCGGCATTCACATCCCATCAAGGAGGAAACCATGAACACCCGCCGCATCCTTCTCGCCATTGCACTTTTGACTTTCTGTACCGTGGCCGGCGCCGATGATTTCGAGTGGAACGGCAGAGCCGATGTGAACTACTGGTACTGGTTCAATCCCGAACCCGCCCAGCCCGGCGACCCGGTGACCTGGGCCAACAACTGGGGCGAGACGATTCTGCAGCCCTTTGGCGGGGATCCACCGACCTTCGGATCCTGGGACTGGCCGGAATGGACCGACAATGTGACCATCGACATGGATGGCGCCGAGTTGCACGATGCCCTCGGTGCATCCGTCACGATGTCAATGTCGGTCTCGGCGGGAGATTCTCGATCTTCAGCGATCTGCAGTGCATCACCCTCAACACCGCCGGCATCGTCGAGGTCGGACACGACGGCGTCATCTATCAGTGTGCCATCCAGAACAGCGGCGGCACCGGAGTTCTGCGGTCGGTCGATCCGTGGAACAACACCCTGCCCGACGCCGTGCTCCACGACGTGATCATCTCGGTTCCGGTGGAGATTCCCAGCGGAAAGGAAATGGCCTTGCTCGGAGACATCCATCTCAATGACGTCATCTCCCTGCTCGGGGGACCGGATTCGGCCCAGCTGAGGATCGACGGCGATGTCACCCTTTCCGGCAGCGGCTGGATCGAGACCACCGATGACGCGACAAACAGGATCACGGCGAACGGCTACTACGGCCAGGTCTTCACCAACCAGAGCACCATCTACGCCGCCGGCGATCTGGGCTATGGCCTGATGTCCATCACCAACGAGGGTCTGATCGTCGCCGACCGCACGACCATGCTCATCCTCGATCCCGAGGATGTGTCGGGCGACGGTCACCCGGGTTCATCAACACCGGCACGCTGCGGGCCAAGGACGGCGGCAACCCTGCGTCTCAACCAAGGCACCTACGAAAACGCGGGCGGTGTGATCGAGGCCCTGGACGCCTCCCTCGTCGAGCTCCACAACTACGCAACCGTCACCGGCGGCGTCCTGCAAACTTCCGGTACGGGTGAGATCCGATCTTCCGGAGTCGACCCTGTGGTGAGCGACCTCACCGTGGCCGCCGGGAGCTCCCTCGTCATTCCCGACGGCAAGGCTCTCAAGCTCGACGGTACGATCACCATCGACGGAGAGCTGCGGCTCGAAAGCGCCGGCGGCACCTCCGTCCTGATCGTCCGCAGCCCAGTCTCCCTCGACGGTGCCGGAGAGGTCGTGCTCACCGATTCCACCGACAACCGCTTCAGTTTCAACGGGGTCGAGGCAGGGCACCGGCTGACCACGTCGATTCCGATTCGCGGCGCCACGGGATCCGTCTGGGGTCTTGCCCACGGCATCGCCATCACCAACCACAGCACCATCACCGCCGACGGCGTCAACCCCGTGCTCATCAATCCGTCGAACACCCCCGTCGACGGCCTGGCCGGCGTGATCAACACCGGTACGCTGCGGGCCGTGAGCGGCGCGACGCTGATGTTGGAGGACGGCAGCTTCGACAACACCGGCGGCGTGATCGAGGCCCAGAACGGCAGCACCGTCGAGCTCCAAGCCAGTGCAGTCATCTCCGGTGGCGAGCTCGGCTCCACCGGCAGTGGTGTCCTGAGATCGACCAGCGGCTCCTTCCCGCCGACATTGAGCGATCTGACCGTCAACGGTCGCGTGGAGGCGCTGGGAGGAACCTCCCTGCGGCTCGGCGGCACGCTGGTCAACGACGGCGTCATCGAGACCTCAGGCGAGATTCGGCCCTCCGGCGCGTTGGTGCTCGAAGGCTCCGGAGAGCTGATCCTGGTCAACGGCTGCCAGATCCGACCCGATGCAACCGGCGTCACCAACGGCGCAGATCACACCATCCGAGCTTCCGGTGCACCCACGAACATCATTCTTCGCGAGCTGGATCACCACGGTCACCTGGTGGTGGAATCCGGCGCCGGCTCTGCAGTTTCAGGCCCCTGTCGACGCGCAGTCGGGTTCCACGACCGTCGTGGACGGCACCCTCCAACCCTCCGGACGCGCTGGTGATGTCCGGTGGTCTTTCGGGCGCGGGCACGATCAACGGCGCCGTCAACGTCATGGGGACCGGGGTTATCGCCCCGGGATCGAGCACCGGGACCCTCACCACGGGCAATCTGACCATCGCCGACGGAGCGACCTATCAGTGGCAGACCTCCACCACCACCGGCTCGGATCTGGTGGATGTCAATGGAAGCCTGGATATGAGCGGTGCCACATTGACGGTCACAATCGACCTGTTGGAAGGTGATGTGCCCGACCGCGTGGTGCTCTTCGAGTACAACACCCTTGCATCGACTCCCGGTGCATCGCAGTTCGTTCTCACCGACGGATTTACCTTCACCGGCGTGGACACTTCGAACAACGAATTGGCCCTCACAGGGGTCGAAGACACGGGTCTGATCTTCGCCGATGACTTCGAGAGCGGCGATTTCAGCCGCTGGTCTACGGTGCAGGCAGACGGTTTGAAGTCGCTGGGATTCGATCCGGTCACAAACGGGTTGAACCTGCAGCTTTCATTGCCGTCATCGCTGGTGAGGCGGGCCGGAAACTCGGTTCTGGTGGACGGCCGCGACTCCGAGGGCGCACTGGTGATGAGAGTTGTCAGCCGTGCCGGCGCGCTGCGAGCAGGTGTCTGGTCACCCGACGGTTGGCGTTGGAGCCACTGGTACACACCGGTGGGATCAGAGCTGGAAGTGGTGTGGCGGTCCGGTGAGGTTGAGCTGTATGACGTCCGCGGTCTGGTTGCCACTGCTGCGGGCGGAGCAGACGGCGCGCACCTGAGTCTGGTCCGTGCCTACTCAACCGGAGAGGTGACGGTGCATCCGGCGCCTTCCGAGAAGCGCTGAGAGGGAGTACAGCGCTCGGGAATCGGGATCCGAGGGAGGAAATTCTCAATTCTCAATTTTGAATTTTGAATTCCACCTCCCCCCCCCCCGGACCGCGGGGGGGCCGGGAAAATTCAGAATTGAGAATTCAAAATTGAGAACTGAATTCTCTCGAGTCCGACCCGAATCCCGAGACGCGAGATGACCCCCACCGGCGCCTACGCCTTGTCCTCCAGCTCGGCCCAACGGCGATAGAGTTCGGCGACCCTCTCCTTCGCTTCCTCGTGTGCAAGGTAGGCGCGGTGAGCGGTCTCGGCGTCGGAGGCCACCTCCGGATCGGCGAGGTGCTCAGCCGCCCTTTCGAGCTCAGACTCGGCCTCGAGGATGGTCTCCTCCATGGCCTGGTACTCGCGCTTTTCGAGATAGCTGAGGCCAGCGCGTTTTGTTTTCTTGCGCGACCGGTCGGATCGACTCCGGCGTGGAGTCACAGCCTCCGTTTGGTGGTGGGCGAGCCACTGATCGACATCAGCAAAGGGTGTCGCGGCACCGGACCCTTCGAGGCCGAGCAGGACCGTGCTCACTCGGTCGAGCAGGTACCGATCGTGGGACACCAGAACCAGGGCGCCCGGGAAGTCGAGCAGGCTTTCTTCAAGCACCTCGAGGGTGGGGATGTCGAGGTCGTTGGTAGGCTCGTCGAGCAACAACAAATCGGCCGGTCGCAGCATGAGGCGGGCGATATGGATCCGCGCCTGTTCACCACCCGAGAGTTCGCTGACCGGCTGGTCCAGCTGGTCGTCGCGAAACTGGAATCGACGGGCCCAGGTCACGACGTGCACCTCGCGATCCCGATAGAGCACCGTGTCTCCCTCAGGCGCCAGGGCGCGGCGTAACGACAGTGTCTGGTCGAGGTGCTCCCGGTCCTGATCGAAATAGGCGACCTGCAGCTGGTGGGCGCGGCGGATCACGCCGCTGTCCGGTTCCAGCTCGCCGGCAAGAAGTTTGAGCAGGGTGCTCTTGCCGCTGCCGTTCGCACCAACCACGCCGAGGCGCTGGCCGGGCTGGAGGACCAGATCGAGATCGTTGAAAAGCTCACGACCGCCGAGTGTCTTGTGGACCCCGGAAGCCACCACCAGCCTTTTTGTGCGGCGGCCCGAACCGGTCAATTCGATGCCCGTCTGCGAGGTGTTGAGTTCCGAGCGAACCTGGGCGAGGTCGGCCATCAGCCGCTCGGTCTCGTCGATTCGCGCCTGGGATTTTGTGGTCCGCGCCTTGGGCCCTCGTCCCAGCCACTCCAACTCCCGCCGCACCCGGTTGGCGAGGCTGTCGCGATACTGGGTGCGCGCCTCCAGATACTCGGCGCGTTTCTCCAGAAAGGTGGTGTAGCTGCCTGCAGAGATGAAGGTGCCGCCGGGGTAATGGGGGGCGACCTCGACCACCCGGTTGGCCACCCGATCGAGGAATGCGCGATCATGACTGATGACGACATACGCGAGAAGCCGGCTCGAGACGAGCAGCTTTTCGAGCCACAGGATGCCGTCGAGATCGAGGTGGTTGGTGGGCTCGTCGAGGAGCAGCACCTCGGGGTCCGACGCGAGGGCGGTGGCGATGGCCAGCCGCTTGCGCCATCCACCCGAGAGCTCAGCGGTCGGTTGTTCGGGTGACCGGAAGCCGAGCTGGCCGAGAGCTATTGCGACCCGGACGTGGCGTTCGGTCTCGTCCTCAGCCGCCCCCTGACCGAGCGCCGCACCGTGCGTGACGACCTCGATGACCGTGGCCTTCGGGTCGAAGAGGTCGTCCTGCGGCACCGTGGCGACCCGCAACCGGCTCAAACGGTGGAGTTCCCCGCCGTCGGGCTCCTCGTCCCCTGAGAGGATCCGAAGCACCGTGGTCTTGCCTGCGCCATTGGGCCCGATGACTCCGACGCGATCGCCCTCGCTGATGGTGAGGTTCAGTCCATCGAACAGGGTTCGAGGCCCGAAGGACCGAGTGATTTCGCGAACAGCGATGAGTGACCCCATATCGCCGAGAGTATACGAGGAGTCGGTTGATACCAGCCGCTGATGCTCTTGAACGGGCTGCGGATCCGGTTCATTGATACGATGTTCGCTATCAGGGGGGAGAAAGATCCAGGGGTCACCGCACGGTGGTCTCGTCGATGAGGGGGTTCCGATGTTCGAGAGAATCTTGTTGGGTGTGGGGCGGCGGATGGTGCCGGTGCCAGAATGTGTGTTCAGGAGGTTGGTTGGGCGTGACGCCGGGAAGCTCGGCAGGAGGCCGGCGCTGAAGCCCGACGAGCGACGGGTGCAACATTTCGCGGTGCGTGAGATTCCGCGGCGGCGCCAGCCGATCGCGCCTCACGAAATCGCCGACCAGCTGGATTTGACCATTGAAGAGGTGCGTCTGATCCTCGATGAACTCGAGCGGCGGATGACCTTTCTTTGCAGGAGGGGAGGCGAGGACGTGGTATGGGCCTACCCGGTGACCGCCGCGGAAACTCCCCACCAGGTCCGAATCGATGGAGGTGCGGCCTTCTCGGCCGCCTGAGCGGCCGACGCCATGGCGACGCCCTTCGTGCAAGGGCTACTGCTGGAGAGAGACCTCAGTTGCGAAATCGAGACCGCGTGTGCCGTCACAGGGCGTCCAATTCATTTCGAGCTGGACAGCGAGCTGCGATTCAACGTTCGTCCTCCCGCGGAGAAGCCGGTGTTCTTCATACCGATGATCGATCTGCCAAATCTGGAGGCGCCGTGTATCGTGGATGACTTCTGAATGAAGAGTGTCTTCTTCTGGTCAGAAGAGGAGGCCCGTACCCATCGCTTTGAAAACCCGGAGCCGAGGGGCATCTACCTCAGTTTGCGGCAGGGCACTATCGTCACCAGAACCATCCAGAGAGTCCTCTTCGGCTTCACTCCATAGTTGGACTTCAGCCGGACTCGGGCGATCCGTCATGAGTCGGGTCCTGCGCAGGTGCGGTGAACCACTCTTCCCTGGGGACCATCTTCGGGTGTTCGGGGTCGCCTTCGTAGTTCGGAGTCATGATCTGCACGCCGTACTCGTTGAATACATCCAGGATCGAGCGGTGGAGTGCGTGCAAAAGGTGTGGAACTCGGTCCGGCCGATCACAATAGACGTTGAGTTCGTAGGTCACGGCGAAGTCGCCGAGGGATTTTTGGAGAACAAAGGGGGCCGGTTCACTGAGCAGGTTCGGAGTCCGATCGGCTGCCATCAGCAACATGGACTCGACCTGCCGCCACGGGGTTTCGTACCCGATGCCGACGGTGGTAGGCAGGATCAGGCCGCGGGTAGCTGCCAGGGTGGTGTAGTTGACGACCTCGCTCCCGAGAATCAATGAGTTCGGAATTACAACCTCTTCGTTCTTCGGCGTTCTGATGTGCGTCACCTGGAGGCGGATATCGGCAACCTCGCCGACCACGTCACCGATCCTTATACGATCGCCCAGCTTGAACGCTCTCCGATAGGTCATCATGAATCCGGCGATGAGATTTGAGATCACCGACGAAGATCCCAACGAGAACATGATGCCGGCGAAGATCGACACGCCCTTGAAAGCCGCGGTGTTGGAACCGGGGATGTAGGGGTAGGCCACAACGATGCCAAAGGCTATGACCGCCATCCGAGCAATTTTAAAGGTCGGCATCGCCCATTCGGGCTCGAACCCGCCGATGGTGATGGCGCCCCGTTCCACCGCCGCGAAAAACAGCCGGATGAGACCGATCAACCACCGCAACACCAGAACAAGGATGATCAGGAAGATCACGTTGGGTACTTGGGAGACGATGGCTTCGCCCATTCCCATCAACGGCTGCACGATCCAGTCGCTGATGCGGTCGTTGATCGGTCCGGTCCACGGGAACAGTCCGAGCACGACCAGGAGGTAGGTCAAAACCAGTGCGATCATGACGGCGTTGCGCACCGCCAGGACGACGCCGCGAAGGGCGGCGCCGACCCGCTGGGAGCTGCCGGCCTGCACCGAATCGACGCCAAGCGACCGCAGGCCCGCCTCGAACTTGGCCCCGATCCTGCGGTCCAACCACCGCCACAGCCACCGTAGGCATGCGAGCAAGAACGCCAGCAGCGCGGTGGCGGCGACGGTCTTCAATCCGGCTGTGATGAGTGCTTCGGGCTGGCGGTCGATGCGGTACTCTTCGATCGCTTTCCGAATGCGGTGGGTGAGGACCATGGCCAGTTCTGCGCGGCCCACCCCCTCGATGTGGGCGTCGGCCTCGATCACCGCCACGAACCGTTTGTCGCCACCAACGATAGCCGTCATGCCGTTCTCTGCGACCGCCTCGATGGTCTTCGGGTCGAACGCCGGATCGCGGGCGGCCTCAACGATCCGTGCGGTGACTCCCGCCGCCCGTTCGGCCGCCGGCAAAGCAGATACTCCGCGAAGCTTGAAAAGCACCTTGCCGTCGATCGTCACCGGCGCCAACGGAGTCAGCTGGTCGGAGCCGAGGTCGTCCGAGTCGTCACCTTGGGCGAGGACAACCGGGGCAACGGCCAAGAGCGCGATGAGCGGCCAGACGAAGAGGATGGGACGAGTTCCGACCATGAGACCACCCCACAAAGCACGGCCAGGCCTCCCCGGGACCTGAGTACTGTGATGTGTGTCGCTGGGAGGTCCGGTCGTTGCTGACGCTACCACAAGGATGCGTGGATGAGCAATACAGGGGGGGAATCGACGCGGAGGAGCGATGGAGCCGCCATCATTCCGACTCCGAGGGGTCGATACCGTAAACCTGGGGCGGACCGAGAAGGTGGGGAAATTGATCTCGGAGTGAACGCCTGGCCTCGTAGCAGAGGTGGCAGTCGTCCACGTAGCCGTCTTTGTGCGTCAGATCGAAGTGGCGAACAAGCTCGTCGGGGCCGCCCTCCTGCGCCTGGTCGAGGATCAGCAAGAGGGTCTCGAGACGCATCGTACTGCCGGCTCGGGGGCCGGCCCAGACGAAGCAGTGGTCGCACTCGTGGGTGCACTGATAGCTGAGGAGAAGATGGACTCCAGTCAGGGCCATGACGTCCTGGGTGTATCCATGACGCTGACACGCATTCACAGCGGAGACAGGCAGACTCCTTGGAGCGAAAACTTCATCAACTGGTTTCAGCGTGTCACTCCTGAGAAGCGGTCCAGGAATGGGTGTCGCCGCACTCGAATCCATCGAAGAAGATGGGGGGTGTCCATTGATTGTCTTCGATTCTCCCTTCTTCCGACCACACCGTGTATCCCGCCGGTAGATCGAACACCGGACCGGTTCGGGAGAAGCTGATCCCATACTCCGAGGGTGTGTCTGCGAAGTCGACACTGATGGATTTGGAAACATCGCCAGGGTCTGTGAACAGTGCGACGGACATGGAAATCCTGAGCTCAACGGTCAGTGTGTCGCCAGCCTCAACCATGAGGGGTCCGGGTGAAAAGTCCATGTCAACCACTCCAGGGACGGTTGGCTCGAAGCTCGAGTTCACCGAATCTCGTGTGGCGCCCATTGGGGTTGTGGAGCGGACTCCCACAAAAATAATTATGGGAGGGCTGGTGGTCGGAGAATCTCCAACGCTGATCCCCGAGATGTTGACGCTGAGCTCTGCCGTGGCCGGGCCGGCGGGGCCTGAAACCACGATGTCGTCGACTGTGCTTTGTACGGTGGAGCATCCACCGTACGTGAAGTTGAAACCGTTCTGGGAGGTTACATCCGCCGCGATCCGGGACCGCACCCAACCACGCCCGGCGGAGGATTGGAATGAGGTCGTGCCCCAACCGGTGGCTCCGGACCTGTCCGTCGTAAGCGTACAGATGACCGGCTGGCTGCTGTTTTGTTCAGCTGCGATTTCGACGCCGCAGACTCCGTTGCTTCCATCGAACTCCCGCAGCTCCAATTCGAAGGTGGAAGCCTCTGTTGGCGGCGCATGGAGGGACGCCAACAGGCTCACCAATATCACTGTTCCGACAGATCGTGCCTTCATCATTCGAAACTCCAATCGTGGTCAGGTCGTGCGTTGACGAGATGTCACTTGCAAACGGCGTACGAACGGATGGGGTGCCGTGAACAAGCTGTGATTGATTAGCGAATGGATCTCATTATAACATCAAACTCAGGTCGGGGATCGCTTCATACGGGTTGATCCCGAAGGGAAACGAGAATAGGAGTTTCGGCAAGATGAGAAGGGCAAACGGCGTGGGATGATCCTCGATCTCTCTGCCGCACTGCGTTTTTTGGGTTTCGGCCAACACTGCTATACCCGTTCTCGCCGAAAGGGAGATCGGGTGGAGATGAGGGACCCAGGAGAATGAACAAACCCATTAATGTCTTCGGCTGGGGAGTCGTCGCTCCCAAACCTCCGGATGTCACCACCCGCGAGAAAATCCTCAGGTGCGCCACGAGCTGGCTCGAGCCCTTTGACGGGTTCGGGCCGAACAATTTTCTCGTGGGCAGGCCCGAATTCGACTTCGAGATCTATCGACCGTGGATCGATGAGCGATTCGAACGGCGGCGGTTCTCTCAGCTCCAGTCCAAGATGGGCAACACGGTCAAGTATGCCATCGGCGCCTATGTCCAGGCTCTCAGTCAGAATCCAGGGATCGAGCCGTTGCTGAGAGACCTGGGTCCGTTGGCCCATGTGTACGTGGAGACGGGTCTGGGTGATTTCCCTCTCCAATACGAACTCGCCCTGCGTTATCACCGGGCCCAACGGAGGTGGAATCGTTTCTGGTGCCAGGACGAGCACCACATCGAACTCAGGGACTAGCCCGCACTTCTCACCGAGTGTCTGCTGCGGGCGGCGAATCGCGGCCATCTGTCGTGCTTTTCGCGAATCGTGCTCCTCAACGTAGTGCGACTACGCCTGCGTCGCCCGATCCGCTAAAAACCCAACATCTGACCACCCTTCGCCGCCCTCGTGACGAAACCCGGTGAGAAGTGCGGGCTAGCGCTTGTCGGGGGATGCGCAGAAGGAACATTTGCGCGCACTCGTTGG
>CAWAUY010000035.1:0-11807 GCA_963785275.1 Candidatus Sulfomarinibacteraceae bacterium | reverse complement strand
ACTCGGGACTCGGGACTCGGGTCTCGGGTCTCGGGCCTCGCGCCTCGCGCCTCGGGATTCGGGTCTCGGAATCTGACCGCGAGAATTCTCAATTCTTGATTTTGAATTTGGGCGCTTCAGGATTTTGTGTGGAAGAGGGTGTTCGGGTAGAGGTCGAGGCCGCCGCAGTGAAATAGGATCGCGGTCCTGAATCGGTCCCGATTGCGAAAGCCACAGGCGTTCTTTTTCAACCACTGGATCTTTGCGTTAAGCCCTTCAGAGGTGGCATTTGTTACGTTTTTAACGACTGCATTGATGATTCCCCAGAGGTTGTTCTGGATAACCCGAGCGGCCTTTCTTATTGGTTCGAGCTGGGAGCGGAAAGCCCAGTTCAACCAACGCTCCCACGCTCGTTGGGCCCAGCTTCGGCTCACGTAATTCCACAATCCTCGGGCCGTTTCTTTGATCGCCCAGGCGCGTGCGACTCGCAGCGTGCTCGCCCTGAGCTCGTCAAATTGTACCTGTTGCCTATCGTTTAACCTTCCAGCTTGTTGGGCCCCATCAACCACAGGAATCGGGTGCGCTTCAGCCGATCGTCACCTTTTTGGAGCAACTCCTTGTGCTCGGCTTTGCGCACGTCATTCACCGCATTCCCGAGGTACTTCGCTACGTGGAACCGGTCAAAACAGACCTTTGTCTCCCAACCGACCACGTGCTCTCGCGTTGCACGTACATATGGCCTCCACATGTCCATCGCGATCGCTTGAATCCCTCCAGCTGCTCAGCTGTGAGACCTTCGTAAAACGCCTCCAATGTCTCACTCCCGCGTCCATCACCCACGTACATCACACGCCCACGACGCAAATCGTTCACCACCGTCACGTACTCATGTCGACGTTGAAACGCCGTCTCGTCCACACCTATCGTCGATACAGGCTCAGCTTCCCGGCGTAACAACCCCCGACGTACCGCTCGCTCCCGTATGCCGTCCAACTCGTCCCAGCTCAATCTCATCCGCCGCGACACAGCAGAAATACTCGCCTCCTGCAGCCAGTCGATCGCCAAGCTCTCCATCATCGCCGTGAATCGCGACCTTTCCTCAGCCCACGGCACCTTCACCTGCCGTACCCCGTGCTCTTTACATCTCACTCGGGGTACGTCCGCGGTCAGAATCGTCCGATATTGGCATGTGTCCAAATGCCGCCACGATCGGCGTCGAGCGTCGTGCCGCTTCGCCGCTTTCCCGCACTCCGGACACAACAACTCCTTTGCCCCGTCATGCTCGATGAATATCTCGACCTCCTCCAATCCCGCCCGCACTTCCACTTCACAAACCAACCAAGGAGGAGTCACACCAAGAATCGTCGCGTACAGCTCTTTGTCGTGCACAATAGGCCGATCTTACAATCTTTCGCGCCGCGGCGGCCTCGACCTCTTTCCACACGATTCCCGGAAGCGCCTAAATTGTGAATTCCACCTCCCTCCCCCAGACCGCGTGCGGGGTAGGGGGAATTTAGAATTGAGAATTCAAAATTGAGAACTGAAGACACTCGAGTCCGGAGCGCGAAGTGACCCCCGCCGGCGCCTACGCCTTGTCCTCCAGCTCGGCCCATCGGCGATAGAATTCGGCGACCTTCTCCTTGGCTTCCTCGTGTGCAAGGTAGGCGCGGTGAGCGGTCTCGGCGTCGGAGGCCACCTCCGGATCGGCGAGGTGCTCAGCCGCCCTTTCGAGCTCAGACTCGGCCTCGAGGATGGTCTCCTCCATGGCCTGGTACTCGCGCTTTTCGAGATAGCTGAGGCCAGCGCGTTTTGTTTTCTTGCGCGGCCCATGAGGATCGACTCCGGCGTGGAGTCACAGCCTCCGTTTGGTGGTGGGCGAGCCACTGATCGACATCAGCAAAGGGTGTCGCGGCACCGGACCCTTCGAGGCCAAGCCAGACCCGTGCTCACTCGGTCGAGCAGGTACCGATCGTGGGACACCAGAACCAGGGCGCCCGGGAAGTCGGGCAGGCTGGCTTCAAGCACCTCGAGGGTGGGGATGTCGAGGTCGTTGGTAGGCTCGTCGAGCAACAACAAATCGGCCGGTCGCAGCATGAGGCGGGCAATATGGATCCGCGCCTGTTCACCACCCGAGAGTTCGCTGACCGGCTGGTCCAGCTGGTCGTCGCGAAACTGGAATCGACGGGCCCAGGTCACGACGTGCACCTCGCGATCCCGATAGAGCACCGTGTCTCCCTCAGGCGCCAGGGCGCGGCGTAACGACAGTGTCTGGTCGAGGTGCTCCCGGTCCTGATCGAAATAGGCGACCTGCAGCTGGTGGGCGCGGCGGATCACGCCGCTGTCAGATTCCAGCCAGCCGGCAAGAAATTTGAGCAGGGTGCTCTTGCCGCTGCCGTTCGCACCAACCACGCCGAGGCGCTGGCCGGGCTGGAGGACCAGATCGAGATCGTTGAAAAGCTCACGACCGCCGAGTGTCTTGTGGACCCCGGAAGCCACCACCAGCCTTTTTGTGCGGCGGCCCGAACCGGTCAATTCGATGCCCGCCTGCGAGGTGTTGAGTTCCGAGCGAACCTGGGCGAGGTCGGCCATCAGCCGCTCGGTCTCGTCGATCCGCGCCTGGGATTTTGTGGTCCGCGCCTTGGGCCCTCGTCCTAGCCACTCCAACTCCCGCCGCACCCGGTTGGCGAGGCTGTCGCGATACTGGGTGCGCGCCTCCAGATACTCGGCGCGTTTCTCCAGAAAGGTGGTGTAGCTGCCTGCAGAGATGAAGGTGCCGCCGGGGTAATGGGGGGCGACCTCGACCACCCGGTTGGCCACCCGATCGAGGAATGCGCGATCATGACTGATGACGACATACGCGAGAAGCCGGCTCGAGACGAGCAGCTTTTCGAGCCACAGGATGCCGTCGAGATCGAGGTGGTTGGTGGGCTCGTCGAGGAGCAGCACCTCGGGGTCCGACGCGAGGGCGGTGGCGATGGCCAGCCGCTTGCGCCATCCACCCGAGAGCTCAGCGGTCGGTTGTTCGGGTGACCGGAAGCCGAGCTCGCCGAGCTATTGCGACCCGGACGTGGCGTTCGGTCTCGTCCTCAGCCGCCCCCTGGCCGAGCGCCGCACCGTGCGTGACGACCTCGATGACCGTGGCCTTCGGGTCGAAGAGGTCGTCCTGCGGCACCGTGGCGACCCGCAACCGGCTCAAACGGTGGAGTTCCCCGCCGTCGGGCTCCTCGTCCCCTGAGAGGATCCGAAGCACCGTGGTCTTGCCTGCGCCATTGGGCCCGATGGCTCCGACCCGATCGCCCTCGCTGATGGTGAGGTTCAGTCCATCGAACAGGGTTCGAGGCCCGAAGGACCGAGTGATTTCGCGAACAGCGATGAGTGACCCCATATCGCCGAGAGTATACGAGGAGTCGGTTGATACCAGCCGCTGATGCTCTTGAACGGGCTGCGGATCCGGTTCATTGATACGATGTTCGCTATCAGGGGGGAGAAAGATCCAGGGGTCACTGCACGGTGGTCTCGTCGATGAGGGGGTTCCGATGTTCGAGAGAATCTTGTTGGGTGTGGGGCGGCGGATGGTGCCGGTGCCAGAATGCGTGTTCAGGAGGTTGGTTGGGCGTGACGCCGGGAAGCTCGGCAGGAGGCCGGCGCTGAAGCCCGACGAGCGACGGGTGCAACATTTCGCGGTGCGTGAGATTCCGCGGCGGCGCCAGCCGATCGCGCCTCACGAAATCGCTGACCAGCTGGATTTGACCATTGAAGAGGTGCGTCTGATCCTCGATGAACTCGAGCGGCGGATGACCTTTCTTTGCAGGAGGGGAGGCGAGGACGTGGTATGGGCCTACCCGGTGACCGCCGCGGAAACTCCCCACCAGGTCCGAATCGATGGAGGTGCGGCCTTCTCGGCCGCCTGAGCGGCCGTCGCCATGGCGACGCCCTTCGTGCAAGGGCTACTGCTGGAGAGAGACCTCAGTTGCGAAATCGAGACCGCGTGTGCCGTCACAGGGCGTCCAATTCATTTCGAGCTGGACAGCGAGCTGCGATTCAACGTTCGTCCTCCGCGGAGAAGCCGGTGTTCTTCATACCGATGATCGATCTGCCAAATCTGGAGGCGCTGTGTATCGTGGATGACTTCTGAATGAAGAGTGTCTTCTTCTGGTCAGAAGAGGAGGCCCGTACCCATCGCTTTGAAAACCCGGAGCCGAGGGGCATCTACCTCAGTTTGCGCAGGGCACTATCGTCACCAGAACCATCCAGAGAGTCTCTTCGGCTTCACTCCATAGTTGGACTTCAGCCGGACTCGGGCGATCCGTCATGAGTCGGGTCCTGCGCAGGTGCGGTGAACCACTCTTCCCTGGGGACCATCTTCGGGTGTTCGGGGTCGCCTTCGTAGTTCGGAGTCATGATCTGCACGCCGTACTCGTTGAATACATCCAGGATCGAGCGGTGGAGTGCGTGCAAAAGGTGTGGGACTCGGTCCGGCCGATCACAATAGACGTTGAGCTTGAGGTCACGGCGAAGTCGCCGAGGGATTTTTGGAGAACAAAGGGGGCCGGTTCACTGAGCAGGTTCGGAGTCCGATCGGCTGCCATCAGCAACATGGACTCGACCTGCCGCCACGGGGTTTCGTACCCGATGCCGACGGTGGTAGGCAGGATCAGGCCGCGGGTAGCTGCCAGGGTGGTGTAGTTGACGACCTCGCTCCCGAGAATCAATGAGTTCGGAATTACAACCTCTTCGTTCTTCGGCGTTCTGATGTGCGTCACCTGGAGGCGGATATCGGCAACCTCGCCGACCACGTCACCGATCCTTATACGATCGCCCAGCTTGAACGCTCTCCGATAGGTCATCATGAATCCGGCGATGAGATTTGAGATCACCGACGAAGATCCCAACGAGAACATGATGCCGGCGAAGATCGACACGCCCTTGAAAGCCGCGGTGTTGGAACCGGGGATGTAGGGGTAGGCCACACCAGCGCCAAAGGCTATGACCGCCATCCGAGCAATTTTAAAGGTCGGCATCGCCCATTCGGGCTCGAACCCGCCGATGGTGATGGCGCCCCGTTCCACCGCCGCGAAAAACAGCCGGATGAGACCGATCAACCACCGCAACACCAGAACAAGGATGATCAGGAAGATCACGTTGGGTACTTGGGAGACGATGGCTTCGCCCATTCCCATCAACGGCTGCACGATCCAGTCGCTGACCGTGCGGTCGTTGATCGGTCCGGTCCACGGGAACAGTCCGAGCACGACCAGGAGGTAGGTCAAAACCAGTGCGATCATGACGGCGTTGCGCACCGCCAGGACGACGCCGCGAAGGGCGGCGCCGACCCGCTGGGAGCTGCCGGCCTGCACCGAATCGACGCCAAGCGACCGCAGGCCCGCCTCGAACTTGGCCCCGATCCTGCGGTCCAACCACCGCCACAGCCACCGTATGCATGCGAGCAAGAACGCCAGCAGCGCGGTGGCGGCGACGGTCTTCAATCCGGCTGTGATGAGTGCTTCGGGCTGGCGGTCGATGCGGTACTCTTCGATCGCTTTCCGAATGCGGCGGGTGAGGACCATGGCCAGTTCTGCGCGGCCCACCCCCTCGATGTGGGTGTCGGCCTCTACCACCGCCACGAACCGTTTGTCGCCACCAACGATAGCCGTCATGCCGTTCTCTGCGACTGCCTCGATGGTCTCCGGGTCGAACGCCGGATCGCGGGCGGCCTCAACGATCCGCGCGGTGACTCCCCGCCGCCCGTTCGGCCGCCGGCAAAGCAGATACTCCGCGAAGCTTGAATAGCACCTTGCCGTCGATCGTCACCGGCGCCAACGGAGTCAGCTGGTCGGAGCCGAGGTCGTCCGAGTCGTCACCTTGGGCGAGGACAACCGGGGCAACGGCCAAGAGCGCGATGAGCGGCCAGAGGGAGAGGATGCGACGCGTTCCAACCATGAATACACCCCTCGATGTCCGTGCCAAACCTCCCCAACGCCTCAGGAATATGATGTTGGTCGTGGGAGGTCCGGTCGCTACCGACGCTACCACACGGGTGCGAAGATGAGCAATGTGAGGGAACGTCGGAGCCCCGAAACGACGGAGCCATTGGCATCCCGACCCTGAAAAGTGATCGGCACCGTAAATCTGCGGCGGGCCGAGGAGGTCGGGGAGTTCTCGATACCACTCCCGAGATGTTGACGGTGAGCTCTGCCGTGGCCGGGGCGGTGGGGCCCGAAACCACGATGTCGTCGATTGTGTTTTGCACGGTGGAACATTCGCCGTAGGTGAAGTTGAAATTGTATTGGGAGGTCACATCCATACCGATCCGAGGACGCACCGAGCCAGGCCCGGCCGGAACTTCGAGGAGGTCGTGCCAAATCCTGGCGGGCCGGAAGCGTCAACAGCGCGGGCCGAGGTCACGGGCGGTCATGAGCGGCTGCATGTGGCCGAGAGTATCCGAGCCATCGCCCGGCAATTCGAACCGGTGGTGCTGATTATTCCGGCGAATCGGGCCAAGCGGGGTTCGGTTCGAGGGCGGATCCGGGGTTCAGGGGCTGGGTCCGAACTGTCACCGACCGGGGCTGCCGGTGGTGTGGCCGTCGGGTCCACAGCCGATGCGAATAAGGAAACCGGTGACGTCGGTTTCGGTGAGGTCGAGGTTCCATCTGGATTGGTCTTGCGGCCCCAAAGGCGGGTTGACGGATGACGGGTCGAGGATGAGTTCGTACCGGTCTGGAGTCAGTCGATCGAACTGAAGGCCCCAAGTGCCGAGGTCGTGGTCTCGTACTCGTCGCCGATGATGCGGGTAACACGCACCCGCGCATTTCGAATCGGAACCACGGCGCCGTCCGCATCGCACCGGACCACCGCACCCTGGAGCAGACTGGTATTCTCGAGTCTGATTTCGATCGGTACACCCCCGGACGGACGCACGTCCACGGTCTGCGACACGTCCCCCGCAACCGATATGCGCGGGCTGAATTGAGAGAGGTCGACACTCACCCTCACCGGCCCGACGGGCACCCGGCGTACCTTGAAAAAGCCGTCCGACGCGGTGGTCGCGCCATATGCGCCGTTGATGAGGATTGGTACACCGCCTACAGCCTCCCCTTCGAGGGTGACCTGTCCCTCGAGCGAAGCGAAGCTGTGCGGAGCCAAAATTGGAGCCCAGGCAGCACGGATGTCGGAAGGTTGACGCCAATCCAGCATGTAGGAGAGGTTGACGGCGACCTGGTTCCGAACGAGATGTGCACGCTCGAGCCCGATGGAGAAAGGCACGATTCCCTCGATGCGGAGCGCCAAGCCGTGGTCGGTCATCCGGCGAGCCACTCCCAGACGGACGACACCCTCGCCCAGGTCCGAGGCTTCGTAGTGCTGATAGGCGACGCCAAGCCCGGCTATGACGCTCCACCGGCCGCGGATCGGTCTTTCCACATAGCCATCCACCGTGGTGCCGAGGTCGCCACTCTCCTTGCGCTGCACGACGGCGGACATGTCAACGAATTTTTCGAAGCGCAGGCCGCGGCGCCAGAAGACGGTGAGCTGTGATCGATTCTCAGCGCTGCTGCCCGACTCCCAGACCTGCTCCAACCGAGCGCTGAGGAAGGCCGTATTCGTGGAACCGTTGACCCCAGCCACCAGCCGATCTGATGTACTTTCGCGGGGCGCGACGCTTGCGAGGTCGGTGGCGATATCGTTTCGTGAGTACTCCACCAGCAGCGAAGGGCGGTTGTCGCCGAAAAACCAGCTGGCACCGATGTAGCCTTGGATTTCGTCGCGCGGGTCGACGACGGCATCATCCAGATATGTCACCCGACCAAAGGTCGTCAGGGTTGAATTCGGATGATACGTGGCCGAGACATCGACACCCGTTTCGCCAGGACGGTAGACCGAGTACAGCCACGGGAACCTATCATCAAAGCTGTAGAGAAAACCCGTGACCACACCTGCCGGACCCCTGACTTGGGCTCCAGCGCGGCCGCCCGGCGCGCCTTCATCGGTCAGTTCGAGATCGGCGAAGAGGGTTCCATCGGACCAGAAAGACCGGTGGGCGCGGAGGGCGAAGACCGCCATGTCCTCCGGTTTGACCTGGCCGAGGAGGGTGGCGTCGCCGAGATAATTCACGCCGCCTCCAACGGACCAGAGCCCGACGCGTCGTTGCACGTCCAGACCAGCGAAACCCGGCACAACAACTTTGCGGTCTGGCAGCTGGCGAAAAAACCGCGGCTCACCGGCGAATAGCCGGAGTGAGGTCGCGCCGGCGCGGTAGTCGAAACGCCCCCCTCGCAACCGGTATTGATCTCGACTGAGGACGACGACGTCGTTGGTCGCAGCGCCGAGTAAAGAAAAGTCGCCAAGGGCGAGATCCGCCTCGCCGGATCCCCACGTCAGGCGTTCGAGCTGAACTCCGAACTCCTCGTAGGTATCTGGGAAACCATCGCTGAAGAACGCGGTGACCTCGGCGCCGTTGGCGATGTTCTGGTTAAAAAACAGCCGGAACGCGGTGGGTGCGCCAGCATCGAAGAGCGGGAGATTGAAGACGCGGCTGGTGAACACGAACGAGAACCGCCCGGGACGCGGTTCGGTGGGCTCCTCTCTTCCCCTGGGACCGCTACGACGGTCAGGAGGACGGCGAGGGCGAGGAGGGCAACGCGGCTGGAACGACCAACCGTTCGCGGTGTCGCTCGCGCGGCGAAACGTTGAACACCACCTCGACGGATAGCTCACCTCCCGGTACTGGACCGATCTCCTGGACAAAGAGCCGTTGAGCGCCCGGGACGACCGAGTCACGCCCCTCGTTGATGGGAAAGGAACGGCCTCGCCCGAATCGGAGCGGATTCGAAGCTCCCCCTGCGGTCGAATATTACGCTGTCCGACGTTGGTGACGTCGAGAGTGAGGCGCAGGCTGTCATCCCGCAGAGTCGATCGCTCGAGGCCGATGGATGCGATCTCGAGTTGGGCTGGTTGGGCATTCGTGTTTTCGACATATACCGGGATGCCCAAACGTGGAACAACGACGACCTGTGCCACTTCGGACCGCTCGACCTCGGGCGTCGACCTGAAGAAGACCATGGCCCTGCGATGCTCGAGGTCCGCCGGGGTCGTGGCCTCCCACCGAAAGGCGAGTTCCTGGCCCGGCGCCACCGTCGTCTGGAGGGGGGGGCGATTCGCAGGAATGGGACAAGGCTCTCGCGTGTGCTCCCCGGCGGTCTCTCCACCACGAGCCCTGCGGGATCGACCCTAAAATCCACGGTTTCTACCGTGACGTTGAGTGGCGTCGGTCCTCGGTTCTTGAACACGATCGCGTCACGTACCGTGGAGCCGGGGCGTATTATTTTTCGACGAAAGGCGGGACGAGGTCGATCTTCACCTGAGCCATCGCCGCTGGAAAAGTTGACACGAATAGGACGAGCGCAAAAAACGGAGCCCAGGGAGGGGCTCCGCTGTCTCTGATGGAAGAGTACTTCGGTCTCACTCAAGTTCCCGAGGCCGTGAGCACGAGGTTCCACTGCATGAGACCAAGACCATCATCGGGATCCACATAAAGCCTGAGATCGATGTCTCCATTCACCTCATTTGCACCGTTTCCCACCGTCAGCCCGGTAATGAGATTGCCGGTGCCAGCGCCAGTCAGGTTTGGATCAATATACCCGACCGTGGTTCCGGAATCGACATTCGGAATGCGGATTTCGAGTTGGTCTTCGGTCACATTGACGGGCAGCGTCGCGGCCGCGCTCGCGGTGTCGTTGAAGATGGCCACGGTGCGCGGAGGTGCGCTCCTGCAGGTCCACGTGTCCGCCCCAAGGGCGGGTACAACGCCGATTGTCCGGACGCGGAAACCGGAACACCGGCGCTCGAGCCGGTGGTGCTGTCGTTGTCCACGTTGCCGAAGTCGAAGTTTCCCTCGGTGATGGCGAAGGTGAAGATGCCCTGGTTGTTGGCGGTCACCACGAGGTCGGCGCTTGCCGTCACCTGGGCTGTGGCTGGTGCGGCCAGCATCAACGCCGCTCCGGCCACCGTCAGAGTTATCAAGAACAGTCGTTTCATATCGTCACTCCCTTCAAAATTGAGCGCTGATCGCGCTATTTCTCGATCATGGGTCCAATATCTGGAGGTGCAAAATACAGCGATGGCGGACTTTTTAACCGGAGCCGGAGGCGTTTTGGTGTACCGGTTGTGAGTAGATTCGAGGCCTGGCTCTAAAGAATGCGGACTCAGCGCACCTCGAGCATCGCCCGAAAATCTGCGCCGTACCGCCCAAGCGGGTCGTCGCCATGCAGCTCGAGCCGGAGAGCGATGGGTACCGCGGTCCCGACGCCTCCGGTCGGGCCGCCCGCGGGCCGACGGTGACCGGGGCCAGGGACGTGAAGACCTCGAAACCAGGAGACTCGGGGCTGCTCCACGCCAGCCGATCGAGCGGAACCCGGCCCGCGGTCCCCATCACCTGGAGGTCGGCGTGCGGCACGAGTCGCAGTTCCCAGTCGCGGTCACTGTGAACCCTGATGACGAAAGCCTCCGTCAGCTCGCGCCGCTGTTCGGGCAGCATCTCACCGAAATCGGCCACTGCCGCCTCGACCACAAACCATGCATTGGCGTCGCCAAGGGCTTCGACGTTTTGGGAGCGACCCACTCGACGGGTGTCCGTGCGTCGCATTCCCGGGGCTGTCGCTGTCCGGTTGACCGTCGTTCGCACGGTGAGGGAGTCGGGACGAGGCTTGACATCGGGTTTGTCGGCGGCGAGGACGGTCAGGGACCAGCCCATCGCAGCGAGCGTTATCGACCCGCAAAGAAGTCTCGTGAGTGCCATGGCCTTGTCGCGGAAGATACCATTGACTGAGGACGGGTGCCAGGCTCGAGAGCCGTGGTTCGCCGGTTTGCGAGAAATTGACCTTGGTCGTGCCATTGTGTCTCAAATTTTGGCGACATTCGAAAGAGGCGCAATGGGGTTGCGTGACCTAGGATAGCACTCGGAACCGATCGGAAGGAACGCTGCCAGGCCGAGATCCAGGAGCATTTGTGCGTTCATTGGAGTGCATACGAGACCTGTGAGGTTCGACAGGCAAAAGGAGGTACGAGCCAGTGGAGACGGTTGTTTTCTACGTCATCGCCGGGGTGGTTCTTCTTTTTTCCATGGGCGTCCGTCAGAAACTGAAGTCGACCTACGGCCGCTGGAGCCGGGTCCGAAGCCAGACCGGTTTACCAGGAGGCGAGGTGGCACGGACCATTCTCGACGCCAACCAGCTGCAATCCGTCCCCGTGGAACCGGTTCCGGGCAACCTCACGGACCACTACGATCCACGGGGCAAACAGCTTCGCCTTGCACGGGACAATTTTGTGGGGAACAGCGTTGCCGCGACTGCGGTGGCTGCGCACGAGTGCGGGCACGCACTGCAGGATGCGGACGACTATCGGCCGATGGAGTTCCGAACGAAAATGGTGCCCATAGCCAATGCGGGGGCACGGTTCGGTCTCCCGCTAGCGGTTGCGGGGAGCTTTTTCGGATCGGCGTTGATGGTGCAGATCGGTGTCCTGGGCTACGTTGGGGCCATGCTGCTGACCTTTCTGACGCTGCCAGTGGAGTTCAACGCGAGCAAACGCGCCCTCCGGCAGCTGGACCAGCTCGGTCTCGTCTCGCCCGACGGGCAGGAGGGGGCTCGAGAGGTGCTCCGCGCCGCTGCTATGACGTACATGGCCGGTGTCGTGTCGTCCGCCGGTTACCTGGTATATCTGGCGATGATCGCGGGTCGGTCGCTGCTCAAACGTCCAAAACCGTTGCCGCCAAAGGTTTGAAGACCCCGCGGGTCAGCGTGGGGGTTTGCGATCGCGCACGGCTTTGAGGACTC
>CAWAUY010000034.1:0-22665 GCA_963785275.1 Candidatus Sulfomarinibacteraceae bacterium | reverse complement strand
CGGCGATCCTCAACGTCGGTGGCTGATTGTGATCGTACTGCTTGTTGGAGTGGGTCTCACGGGATCGCGGGCCGGCCTGCTGGCGATCCTCGCATCGTCGGCCGCTTTGCTGCCGAGAGGCCGGGTCCGAATCACCGGATTGGCGACTGGTGCCGTTTCGGTGGCCGCAGTCCTTCTCTGGAGGTTCGTGAGCCAACCGGATGTGCTCGCCTGGTTTCGGCCCGCCGATCTGGCGAGCAACTCTTGCGGTTGTGGATGACCCACCCGCTCTTTGGTGTCGGACCGGGTGGCCTCGTGGATGCGGCTGGACCCACCCGGCTGCTCCATGAAGATCACGTAGGTCAGCACCAATTCCTCGTAACGTATGCGGAGTCGACCCCGCTGGGCCTCCTCGTGCAAACCGGGGCCGTTGGACTGGCGCTGGCCGTGGTCGCGGCGGGCCTCTGGTTGCGGCGGGGGCGCGGCACGATGGCGAACCGCCCTTTGCGCCTTTGCAGTCCGCCGTCCTGGGCATGACCGCCATGGCGCTGTTTCACGACTTCGTGACCATCGAGGTCGTTGTGTGGTGGTGGGCGATGACACTCGGTTTGCTTGAAGGCCCTTCAGCGCCAAGTGGGGGTGAGCGTTCGACGAGGCACCGGACCACGCCGTTCGTGAGATTTGTGCGCGGGATTCGTTCTTGCCGGCATTGTTCTGTGGGGATGTGTTCAACCGGCGTGGGCGCGTTGGCTTTGGCGGCCTGAGAAGAAAGATGCGGGGTTGGTGGCTCGCGCGGTGGCCGCAGAGCCGTGGTATGACGAGCCGCTTGAATGGCAGACCCGTCTACTATTGGACGACAACGCCTGGACCTGGCCTGTGGCGGCGGAGGCGCTTGCGACTAGCCGTCATGCCGTGCGGATTCACCCTGGAGCATCTCGGCTCTGGCTACTGCTCGGGCAAGTCCGTTATCGAGTTCTCGTTGATTTCGGACCCTGGCCGGAGAATATCTCCGAAGCGCGAGTGGCCTTCGAGCGCGCTGCCGAACTCGAACCGCACCAGCCGTGGCCGTGGCTCGAGTGGGCGCGCCTGGAGCGGCTGGTCGGGAGCCTTGATCGGGCCGACAGCCCTCGACGCGGCAGGCCGCTGTCACGCCGAACCCCACGCGGTCCGCGCATGGCTCTTTCTGGCCCGCGTCGAACTGATCGGGGACAAATGAGAAAGTGGGCCCGTGGAAGCACTTCGATCGCGCCCGTGCGCCCTCGGCAGATCTGGCGACGCGCCCTGGGCTCAAGGCGTATGAGAGGGAACTGGTGGCAGGCACCCGAGATGGCAGTTCCCAGAGCTCGGCGAGGTCCTGCGGGTGAAGCTGTAGGAGCGCACGCATCGGCCTGTGGTGGGTGCCATTGCTGTTGTCTGTTGGCGCCCGCACTGAGGTTGGCTCCGAGCGCATCGCGATCTCATCGACTTCTTCGGCCCCATCGAGGATTGTTCACCGCAAACTTCCTCGGCTGCCGGTACGATGCCGTGGCTCAATCTTGAGCAACGGGTGCGGCGAGGCCTGGTTTGCCAACCCCGAGACCGGCGGTCCTGTATCCGCCCGCCTGGCTGCACCTGATTTTGTCTGCCCTTGCCGTGGGCCCTGACCGCCGAAATGCCTTTCATCTCGCGTGGCTCTCCTCTGGGCGTTGGCCTCCTGGCTCGTCAGTCTCGGGGCCGGCTCCACCGGGCGGGTCGGTGAGCCGAGGTGGCGGCGTGGTCGATCAGACGGTCATCTTCACGGTCGGTGTCTTGAACAATCTCGAGACCCTGGCGTGGGTGCCGTGGATGGTCCTGGCCGCACGGTTGAACGGTCGGCGGGCCAGTCCCGCTGCTGGCCCTGACCTCTGCGCCATGGCCTGGCTTGGAGGCGAGCCCCAGATCTGGGCGATGGCCGTGGTGCTGTCTTTTTTGGCCTGGCACAATCGCGAGGCAGCGTGCGGCAGTAGGTCTGGCGACTAGGGGCGCCGCCGTGGTGTTCTGTGCCAGATGGCGCCGTTTGTGTATTTGGATACTCGAGGGCGATCGAGGTCCGCAGGCTGCGGAGTGGGCGCTCCGGGGAGCCCTCGCGCCGGCGGATTGGCTCGGTATTCTTCTGCCCGCTCTGCCCGGCCGATCCGGACCGAATGGTCTACGTGGAGAGCCTGTTCTTTGGCGCGCCGCTGCTGGTATGGGCTGCTCGGTGCTGGCGGCACCGGTGGTTGTTGGCGGCTGTCGCGCTCGGACTGTTGGCGACGTTGCCGGAACTCGGTGGCGGCGACGTCTTTCTCGCACTGACCGGCGGCCTGGTTCGTTACCCGTCTCGGTTTGCGCTGGCGGGTCTCGCGTTGCTTGTGCCGATGGTGGGCCTCGGGGCTGAATCCTGGCTCGCGGGGAAGGGACGTTGGTTGGCGGTCGCGATTGCGTCGACAACGTTGTTGCTGTGCGTCGTCAGCTCCCACCCTTTGAGATGGTGGGTGGCGGGACTCCCGGCGGCGATGATGTTGGTCGGTGCCGCTTTCCAGGCATTGCGGGGCGTCCGTTTGGCGGCCTTGATCGGGGGCGCGATCGGCACTGTGATCGCAGCTGTGCCGTTATTGGGGTTGCAGCCGGCCGGATCTTTCGTCAACCAGGGGCCGCTCAGGCTGGAGGCCGAAAATGGAGGTCGAATTTACTCGCCGGCGCCTTCTGAAGACACCATGAGGTGGTTCGCCTCGGGCATGGAACCGAGGCGGTTGTGGCCTGTGGGCTACCTCAACCTGGCGGATGGTCTGGTCGTGGTGCGCACCGACTCACCGGTGGCAAATGAACGTCTGATCCAACACCTCGAGATGGGCCTCATCGTGGACCCGAAAGTCGCTGGTGGCTGGATGTGCTGGGGGCACAGTGGGTGATTCTCCTGGAGTCCAGCGGCGTTCCGGAGAATATGGATTCCGTCCGGATCCGCAGCGGGATGCGTCTGCTCCGCAACCGGCAGGCCACTGCGGTCATCAGCGTGGCCCATGAGGCGCCGCGTACGGACATCACGCTGGAACCCAACGGCCGCGCCTACGAGGTCGTTCTCGAGGGCAACCAGTGTCGCGCCGCCCTGGACGTCGCCGGGATGGCTTCGTTTGGGTCGCGCTGCCACCGGTCCGAGGCTGGCGGTGGATGGTCGACGGGGCCCGGGTGGACCTCGAACAGGGACCGGGAATCATCCAGTATGTCCCGATGGCGGCGGGCCGACACCTGCTTGTCGGCCAGGATTTGACCACCGGGCATTGCGGCGGCCGCGGCAACCAGCGTTGCTGCCATGATCGTGGTGGTTTTTCTCCTCGTGAGGTCCCGTCGTCGGACGACGCCGGTGGAAGGTTGACGGTCGGAATCGCCGGTGAGGTCAGGCCCTCTGCGGCACCCGAAGGACGATGTTTCAATGGTGGGGTCCATGAGTCTCCCGAGTCGACAGAAACAGCACCGGATCTGGCTGCTGGTGGCGCTGCTGCCGGTCGGAGGTGCTCTGTTTCTCGTCGTCATGGGTCCGTTGTTGCCGCGTGCCCCGGATCTCTACGTGCATCTCATCTGGAGCTGGGAAGTGATGCGGTGTCTGGCAAGTGGCCAGCTGCCGGGCGCGGCCCCGGCTTCCCGATCTCAACGCGGGGTTTGGCAGCCCCGGAATCCGCCTGTACAGCCCTCTCGGTCCGGTCCTGAGCGGGGGCCTCGGTCTCGTGTTCGGGGAAGCCGGCCGCGGATTGCGGGCAGCGGCACTCCTGGCAGCGGCGGCAGTCCTTCTCGTGCCCCGTATTGTTCATGGTCCGGGTGCAGGCAAGATCACCCGTGGTCCGGTCTGATCGTCCTTTTCAGTCCCATGGCCTTGTTTTCGCTGATCGGTCGTGCCGCCTGGTCCGAATACCTCGCGATCCCGCTGCTGTGGTGGGTGTTGGAACGTCTCCTTGATGGGAAAATCCGTGCAGGGCGTGACGGCTCGGCCGTCGCCGCGCTGTGGCTGATGCACGCTCCTTCGGCACTCATGGCTGGATGCCTCGGCGGTGTGAGCCTGGTGCTCCACAGGTCCAGGGGCCACACCGTGAAGCTGGTTCAACTCGCTCTTGTCGGGGGAGGTTTGAGCGTGGCACTGGCTTCCCCTTATGAGGGAGTCCGCGAACCTCGGTGGTCAGGAAGCCCTGACCAGTGGTATTTTTGATCCTGCTCGGAACTACCTGGGATCCGCAATGGCGCATGCCCCCCCCCCACAATATGTGGTTGGGTTGGGTCGCCGTGGCCCTCCTGGGCTCTCTCCTCCTGACTCGATCGTGGAAGAGCCACCCCGATCGAACAGCCGCTGTCGTCGGATGCATTGTGATGGCATCGCCTCTGAGTCTTTTGTTGTGGCGGTTGCAGAGCCCCCTCCAGTTGATGCAATTCCCGTGGCGTTGGCTCCTTCCGGGCCTCCTCCTGGTGCCGGCGCTGACCGATTCACGTGTCCGTCGGTGGGCCGGGCTCGCGTGTATTCTCGTCCCTTCTCTCTTGATGGTCTGGGTTCAATGGGCTCGGGTCCCCGACCTCAAGGCGAGCCAGGGGTGGACCGTCGTGGGGCCGATTCTCTACGAGTCATTGGGTGCGAATCCCCTTGTCGTCGATGCGGCGCAGAATCGCCCACCGGCCTTTTCGGATCTCAGGCCGAATCTGCGGGTCTTTGGTGATTCGGACGCTGTGGTGGTTTCCGGTGCGGGAACGGTCGCGAAGATTCACAGGTGGAGCCCGCTGCGACGCCAGGTCGAGGTGGTTGGGAACACTCCCATTACTGTCGGTTTCCGAATCCTCGATTACCCCTACTGGTCGATCTCGACCGAGGACGCCGAGGTGAAATCACTCGGGGGAGTACCGGGGGTCGTGGCGTGTCGATTGCCCGCCGGGCGGCACCTCGTGGACATCGAGTGGGTTGGGAATCCCCTGGCGGCCCTCGGGCAGATCATTGCAGGTCTGACTGTGACGGGCCTCATGCTCCAACGTCGACGGCGAGTGCGAGGCGTCACGTGAGGTGGGCCGGGAGAGCGTTGTGGCTGCTGCCGGTGGCGTTGGCCGTGGTTTTCTGGTGGTTCCCGCCGCGAGGTGATGACGCCTATTACCACTCGGTGAGCGCCGTGGAACAGGTGCGCGCTTGGCAGGAGGGCGCCGTCTTCCCCGGCTACCAGCGCGGCTGGAATGGAGGCACCGGCTCGTTTGCACCAACCGTCTACGCACCCATCCCAATGGCGATTCAGGGCGGACTTGCGTGGCTGGTAGGGGACGGCCAACGGGCCGTCGGTTTCTCTCTTTCGCTGGCTTTGTTGGCCGCCGCCGCCGCTCCTCTATTTGGCGACCGCAAGGGTTGGGGCTTTTCTTCTCGTGGCGACTCCATACGTTCTGGCTACCGCCGTGACCCGTGCAACCACCACCGAAGCATGGGCTCTTGCAGGTGCGACGTGGTGCTGGCCCTGGGGATGCCCGGCGCCACGGTCACCGTTCGGCAGGGGTTGGGGCTGGCAGCGGGGGTGGTTTTGGTGGCCGGGTCTCAGGTCGGGATGCTCGTCCAGCTGGGGTGGCTTCTGGGGGTCGCCTGGTTGACCGGATGGTCGATATCTCGCCTTAGGAATTCGAGACCGTCGGGGGAGAGGCCTCGTGAGGCTGTGAAAAAGCTCTCGTGGGCGGTCGGCGGGGCTTATGGCGGGAGCCGTCTTCTGGCTGCCCATGGTCCTCGAGCGGCGGAATCTGGCCCTCCGCGACTTGGTCGAGGGACCGCTTGATTGGCGGGGGAACTTCCTGCCGGGGAATTCGGAACTGAGCCTGTTCTTCTCCGTGACCGCCGTCTGTCTCGGTGTCACCGTTTTTGTCGTGTTGCTGCGTGGTGAAGGCGAGAGGCGAATCGCGCAAGCGATCGCAGCGTCCGCGGCGCTTGCTTCTGACCGTGTCGGCTTTCGACTCCGTTGTGGCATCTGCCGGGAATAAACGTTCTTCAATTCCCCTGGCGATTCCTGGGTCCGGCGACAATTCTGCTGGTGATGGCGCTCGGGAGCCTCCGCGGCCGATGGCTGTTGGATTGCGGTTGCCCTTTTGTCGTGCCGAGCGCTCGCCGTTCCACTGCGGCTGGACTCCGCGGGTGGTCATGTCCCGGTCAACTCCTCGCCGGGGGACCTGGCACGAGTATCTCAGAAAAACTGGGGACTGGCCCCGGTTTTGCCCTCGGCACGAGGTCTTTATGCGCCGGGGTTTCACCGTCTGGCCAGCCTGCAGGAACTTGGGGGCCAGGCGTCGACGGTGGTCCCCGAGCCCGAACGGTGTGGGGCGGAACGTGGCGGGTGACGGCGGTTGCGACACCCGTGTTGGTGCCCGTCCAGTGGTGGCCCGAGTGGAGCATCTCGGTCGATGGTCGAGAGGTACACCATGAGAATCACAACGGCCTCGTGGCCATTGACGGAGTGCCGGGCGACGTCGACCGTGCGGGCGGTATTGCGCCGTTCGAAGTCTCGCGCCCTTGGTGGGGGTTGTCCCTTCTGGGAGTGGTGGCTCTGGCCGGATTGGTGTGGTTCTATGGTCGGGCGACCCCCTTGGGGGAGAGTCTGTGAGTGTGGACCGAACCGTGAGCAGACCCACGGGCCGGGCTGTCCGATCTGGTGGGTCGTGGCGTTTTCGGTCGTAGCGTGCGGCCTGGCTCTTTCGGGGTCGTTGTTGCGGCCGTCTGGCACGACGAGCTGTATACGCTCTGGCTGGCGCGTATGCCGCTTGCGGATCTCTTCGCAGCTCTCCGGCTCGATTCGGGGCCGCCTCTTACTACCTCATCTGCCACGGCCTCTATTCGATCGTCGGCTGGCCGGAGGGCTCGGCACTCGGCACGTTCATGGTCCGGCTGCCATCCATCGCAGCATTTTCGATGATGCCGTGGGTTCTGTGGAGGTGGGCGCGCGGCCGATGCGCCGTTTTTTTCTGGGCATCTGCCCTGACGATGATCTGGCTGCCCATGCTGTACTTCGCGACCGAAGCCCGCGCCTACGCGCTCCTGGCGGTGGTCAACGCCATACTGTGGCTGCTCGGTCCTGAACTCGTAAAGAAGGGGGGCGGCGCCTCGCACTGTTTTCTGCCCTGGCGGCGGCGCTGCCGATGTTGCACTACGCGGGACTCGTGAGCTTTTGCTTTCTTCCCGCCTTGGCCTTCTTCATTCCGCGATCGCGATGGCGGTCATTCGCCCTTGCCCTCGGCGCAGCTTCGTTGCCGATCCTTGCGTGGTCACCGACGATCCTGGGTTCGCCCGAGCAATCGATGGGGTGGGTCGACACCGCTGCCGGGCCCGGTCGACCGGGTCTCGCGACGATCCAGGTGCTGGCTCCGGCGGGTCCGTTTCCTGCGCTCTTCGAAAACCCGGACTCCCCGATTGCACCGTGGTTGTCAGTGTCGATTCTGATGTCGCTTGCAGGCGTCGCGATCGCGGGGTCTCTGCTCCGGAACACCGGGGTGGCAGAGGATTCGGTTGCCATTGGTGATGAGGCGCGCTTGGGATTTGGCGTCTTGCCCTTCGTCTGGTCTGTCGCTTGTGGCGCTGGCCGGGTTGCCCGTGTATTTTGCGGGCCGCACCGATCCATGGTCTGGCCGCTCGTGGTTGCGATGGTGTCCCTCTTGTTTTGGCGATTGCCGGCCCCGGCAGAATGGACAGCAGCCGGTGTCTACGCCCTGGTGGGCGGTTGACTGTCGCCCTCTGGTTGTTCTCGATGCCGGACCGTCCTCCAGCGCCCGGGGTCGAGGTTGGGCGAGAGTTGCGGAGGTGATTCAGGCTAGTGATCGGCTGTTCCGTTCGGACTGTGGCAACTGGAGGTCCAGCACGGGCTCGCGGAAGCCGGACTTGAACTGGAGAATAACGAACCGATTCCGACCAGAGTAGAGACCCTTCCTCGGTCGCAATCCGATCATCCGGGGTGGTTGGATCGAGACGCTCCCTTCTCACCGCAAATGAGGCGGTCGATCTCGAAGAGTCTACGGAAACGGGCGTTTCAGGACGGGAGCCGGATCTGGTTGGTTTGGAGCCCGGACCTCCCAGTCGAGAGGACCTCGCATCGGTTTTTGCAGGGTGGCAACATTCAAGATGGCTAATAGCGAGGTTATCCGGGTCGACCTTTTGATGCCTCCGATCCGTCGAACGAGCCCGGGATATACCAACATCCCTGCATCTGAGCCCTTCGGAGGGGGAGGGAGGGGGGGGGTAGAGAGGAGGGGGGGAGGGGCGGGGTTGGTTGTTTCGAGAGTCAGCGCGATGTCAAAGGTAAAACGAGCGCCTCCAACATTCGAACCACCAGGAATGAGGCGACGAGAATCAGCACGAATCTGGCTGGAGCAAAAAGCGTGGATCGCCGAAAATCACGAGAGCCACGAACACGAAATTTGTAAGAACGATTGCGACCCGATCCAGCCCGGTGAAAATAATCCACGCATTCGGCGCCGGACACAACGGCTGCATATCGCCAATCCGACAACAGGATCCGGGCCCGAAAGCCAAGAGGACGATGAGAGAACACGCACGGATCCGAAATCCTGGTCGCGAGAACCCCAATGGCGAGCATCAACCCGAGGACGATGAGTCGTTGAGGCGTCCGTTCGCGAACACGACAGGTAGCAAGCACCGCGATCTCGAACAACAGGATTACAGCCAAAAGGATCGACGTCTTGGTGCCAAACATCGCCACCAGTTTTCTGGGAACCGAACGCAACAGATACGTGGGATTCTCGGCATAGAACGCGGCAATCATCAAGACCGGTGACCGGTCAGGGTGGAGCGAGAGCTGTTGGTTGAAGAACCAATCTGGATCTTCCTTCGACTGAGGGTCCGACCACCGGTTTCAACCGGGCTTTCGTTGTGGCCCGCAAGGAGGACGCAGGTCCCCTGTCGGCTGAGGAGAACAACGAACCGTGCGCCTGCGTCGCCCAAAGAGAATATGCGGCCACGGGAAGCGCGAACGCGAGGGTACAGGCGGTGAGGATTCCAGGTCGATACGTTTCTTTGCCAAACCTGAATGCCGATGTATCCGCAAAGAGCGGCGGCAAGAAATCAGAGAGCCTTTGGTGAGCACCGCCGCCGCCAGAGCCAGACCAAATAGAACCGCGTTTGCGATGGTTGGCTGTTTGTTCGGTTCAAGGCACCCAAGCGGCGAGAATCAGAAACAGGACGAGTGCGATGAGGGCTTCGGTGAGGACCCTGCCGCCGACGCCGGGAACAAGCCGGTGGAAGATCACTCCCGCCAGGAGACCCGCGGCAAAACCACCCCGGCCGAACAGACCTCGGCCGAGAAACGGCAAGAGGCCCGCAATGAGGACGAGCCAGCCGATCTGGATCGTGATGGCGATCCGGGGACTGACGCCGAAATCTTGTAAATGAGGCCGAGAACGAAGGGATACCCGGGTGTCCTGAACGTGGAGGGCTCTCCGCCGGCAGCACCGACGCCATAAAGGAGTCGTAATACTTCGGGTCAGCGCTGTCGAACTTATAGGCCTCGAACGGCAGCAGGGCTCCGATCGAAACCCTTTCCTGCAGCGAAATTGACCGCTATCGACTGATACTCCCAGGTGTCGCCGCCGAAAAACGTAGTGTCGGGAATTGTCCGGGAAGAAAAGACTGAGTAGCTGAAGGCAATAGCCAATACCAACGTCAATCCTGTTTCAAATTTCCACGAATTGAGCCTTTTGGGCACAGAATATCTCCTGGAGAAAATTCAACATGAGGTCATACAATCATACTGAACAGTTTGACATAGCCCGAGCAGAACTCCCCTTTCTACTTGAAATGCGTCCCGTTCATCCCTGATCGACACACTGCATGTCACCGTCGATGGAGCTTTGGACTCGTGCGGTTTTCCCCTCACACCAACGTCGATTCCGCGGGATCGTACTGAGATCGAAAGACCCACTGCGTCTTCGTCTTCTTGCAGAACGCTTGCAAGAGGTGGATCATTGAGGGAGAGCTTACGTCGAACCGCGACGGCGGGGCGAAAGGTTGAGTCGAGTCCGGGGAGAGGATCGAGTCGGAACAACTCCACCTGACGAGTGGCGAATACGACCTCACAATGGTGAGTTCGCGGCTGCTTCTAGCAGCATCTCGGCCCAGAAAGAGGAATAATCGTGTTCGAATCAATGAAGCAGCGAGTCCGGAGATTTTTGACCCAAACAGTAGTGGAAGCGAACAAAGACCTTCGAACATCGCCCGCGACCAAAGCGAGTCTTCGATTGCTTTACAACTATTATCAAAGTCGAGCTTCCGAGGGAACGAGAGTCAACATTGAAGAAACCGGTTTGAGGGTGTATTCGCAGTTCGAGGAAGATGGATTATTGATGTACATTTTCGCGTCCATCGGTGCGACGACGAAAACCTACGTTGATATAGGCTGTGCGGATGGGGTCTATTCCAATTGCGCAACCTCGCTTTGAATTTCGGGTGGCACAAGCATGGGTATTGACGGAGACCCAGAAAATATCGTAAATGCCGAGGCCTTTTTCGCTCGCCATCCGGACACCAGGCTCTTCCCGCCAAAGTTCGTTCACGCAAAGGTCACAAAAGAGAACATCAACAGACTGATCAACGAGGCTGGGTTCGCTGGAGAGGTGGACCTGTTGTCGATAGACATTGATGGCAATGACTACCACATCTGGGAAGGGTTGACAGCGGTTAAACCGCAGGTAGTGATTATCGAAACTCACGTCGAGTTTGGACTTGCGAATCTTGTCGTCCCATATGACCCGGAGTATTCATATCCCGGCAGGCATCCCGATTACCATGGCGCCTCTGTGGTCGCCATGAACAATCTCGCCAACAGACTTGGTTTCCGCCTAGTTGGAGCCAACAAGTACGGATTCAACACCATTTACGTCAGGGACGGGATTGGTGAAGATCTTTTTGCCGAGGGTTTCAGTCGAGTCGGTTGTTCGCCATCCGAGAAACAAGGAACGAATTGAGCTCTTCGAGCCCATCAAAGATTGGGAATATCTACGACCCTGATCTGGAGCGTCCACCGTGGCTGTTTCGGCCTGGAGCTCGAAACCAAAAACTTCTGATATGAGCAGCCGGTCCCGGGGTGGCGATTAGGCCCTTTGGCAGAGGAATATGTCCACCATGGCCAGTGAAGGGATCGCTAGCAGGTTCCAACAGATCGTGGAGCCACTTAAACGCAGCGGGATGCCTGCATATCACGCGGCGGTATATGAAGGGCACGGTCAGCGTCACACCTCGGATGTGTTCGATGGTGAATCCTGCCTTCAGGCAGCAAATCGCGGTTCTCCACGAACGGGCGCTCGCCGAGGTGATCAATTTCGTTGTCAGTACGATCGAGACGTCCCCAGAAAGCCATTCTGAAGCGGGAGTTCCAGTGAGCCAGATTCGGGATCGCTGCGACCAACATACCTCGCTTTTCGAGGATCCGGTGGATTTCGGCGAGAGCGGCAGGTTGATCTGCGAAGGCGAGGTGTTCAAGGACATCGAGTAGCAGCACGATGTCGAAGGATCACGTCGTTACGGCATATGAGGATGGATCCCCTTTGCGGACGAATTCGTTTTCGAAATTCGGATTTTCCATCCATCGATCGATAACCCTCTTTGCGAACGTCTCGACCGGCGCGCCCTCCCCGCGACCCGCGTCGAGAATGTGCGTGGTATTGGGGACTCGGAGCACTTGCTTTCAGATAAAGGCCATTTTTTCAGGTAGGTCGGGGTGCAAGACCAGTTCGGGTCGAGATTCCGGTGATAGTCACCCAGCTTAGCGTATACCCCCACCCTGAGGTATTCGGGCGAGTTCTTTTAGTGTCATAAGTGCCATCTGGTGGTCTAGTTATGTTCGTCATTGGTGCCGGGTTCCGGCCTTTCTGTCGTCGGACTTGACCGCCCTTCGCACCCAAACGCGACAGCTCCTCGACAAATTCCCCTGTTCATCGACGTGTCGGAGCCCGAGTAAAACGGAATCCCAAATCCGACAAGAATAAACAACTTGTAGAGTGGGTGAATACCAATGCCCGCACTAGGATGAGGGATCGTATCCAACCAACCCCCGCGCCCATCCCGATCGCAAGCGATAAGATGGTCCTGCCTTGATACCAAAGGTCGAGCCACGAGAGCCCCGGCATTTTCCGGCAAAGGTCACCGTCATAGGAACGGCCGCCGTCGCCGACCAGGAATCTGACCACGAGAAAGGTGTTCAGGCCGAAAGGTGCTGCCGGGAATGAGCGGGGTAGTCAGTGACCAATGCTCAGCAGATTAAGTTTTGCGTCAGTCCGGTCGGCCCATCGCGCGATACAGTTCGGCATTAATCCCTACCAGCCAAGAGAGCACCAAAAAGAAGTCCCATCACCGGAGGGTGACGTCCCAGGCCCTTGCCGTTGTTCGCCAAATATTGTTGATGCGAATGTCTGGCCCAGGCACGAAAAGACCGACGCCCATCGGCAAACAGAGCGCCATAAGCAATTCGATTGGATTTGAAAAAATATTTGATTAATTCGGAATCGTCTTGCGAGACGCGAAAACTGATAAGGATGAGATAAGTGGATTAGAAATCGCGCCGAACGCCATGGATTCCATCCTCCGACCCGTTCAATAAGACGCCGAGTCCTGAATCCCGAGAAATGTCCGACGATGAGGCTGTGCCCCCAAGGAATCGGCATGGTCAAGCGCTCCCAGCGCCGATCCGCGGACCGAACCGGATGGTGTCCGTTGCTAGCTATTAGAAAATCGTATGACAATTTTGATCGCCGCGAACTGAAGTACCAGAACAGGACCAGGTTTGACGCCTGACCTGTCAGTGAGCCTGCGACCAATGCCGAACGCCATGGCCGGATCGGGCCATGGGAATGGAAGAGGCCCTGGAAGCGCTGCGGATAGGAGGTTGATCCAGAATAGGCGGCGAAAATTGGATTGCTCTAGAAACAAAAAGCGCGTATGGACCGAGGTAGTCGACCCGATGACAATTTGAAGGCCGGAGCACGCGCAGTACTGAGACTGCGAATGTTCGGGCTTCTGAAAAACGTGGAACGACGGGGCAAGGATATAAAGGCCGCATAGACTGCCAGACCGAGAACCAGGTTTTATTTCCAAAAAATCACGTTTGCGGCGGATTCTCGTTCGCGTCGGTCTATACGAGAGCCTTGCCGAGACCGCCGTCCCAGGAACATCTGCACGGAAGTAATAGCGATAATGACTGTTATTGCGACCACGCCAAAAATATTTCGGGGGTCAGAAATTCGAGCGAGGTGATCGCTACCCAAGGAGCACTGCAGACCATGAACACGAGTTACTGTCAGAGCGGTCCACTTGACCCCGACCGGATCGCTTTGTCACTGACGGTCATATGGGTCGGGACTTTTCATTCAGACGATATTGATCCGCGCCAAAATTGGACGCCGGGACAGCGGATAGAATTGAATGGCGACCACCGGCACGCCCCGCCTGTGAATCGAGGACCTGGCAAGATACCGAGACTGAGGGTACGAAAAGTTCAGCTTGGGAACATGGCGCTCTGATTCTTCTCCTCATGTAGTGCGGTCGTCGCCGTAGTGGAACGATTGGCCGCATCTGAACACCTTTTCCACCGCATCAGTATTCAAGTTCAGGCCAAACCCCAGGTTACGGCTTCTTTGAGAACCGTCAGGATCTCGTCCGTCGATAGGATGTGAAGGAACTCTGGATCGCGCGAGGGGTCGATAGTATCAATATCCTCGCAGCGCTTCGAGTTGAGCACCGCCCCGAAACTCACCGAGAGGGTTTTCATTTCAATGCAGCTGTCAATGATCCGTTCCACGTATGGAGTGGCCGGCCATGGTAAAAATAGAGCGGCCATAAGGTGATAGCCGGTTTGAACTCCCAGCGATCTTCAATAGGTGTGTGCGTGCCATCCCCAGGTCCCGTTTGGGGTACTGATGTCGGTGGGGCCAATCGAAAAGTTCGTCGAGAGTGGCAGTCAAGCCGATTCTGGCCCTGGAAATCGGCGTCCGTTACTGAAGCAAATAGCGATATTCTGGATCTCATTACTTTCCTTGGCAGCGTCATCGACCCAACGGCGGCCATCGAGCCAGCCGGAAACAGCGCCTCGTTCGCGGTAGGAGTCCAGAGACCTTAAAGGGGCGCTGCGCGGACCGTTTGTAGGCCGGAAAGCGCGATGGTTGCGTGAAACGTCAGGTGGCGCGTGCCCACGAAAGCCGACTCGGCGGCCCTGGGGCAGTCGATTCCGGGTCGCGAAACAGCCGTCTTCTTGCTGAAAATACCTGGAATTGCCGTGCCCAGTCCGGCGTCTCGGCGCCGGTGAGAGGAGATCATGATCGCCAAGAAGAGTGCCGGGTCGACACCACGTCAGCAGGATGCATAAGAGAGTGGGGTGGTCCCTACCGGGCAGGTGAGGAGTCGGCCCGTTCCGGATTTGAGCGGTGATTTTGATGTGAGACATCGGACAGAATCGCCGTCTCAAATCTTCGGCATCGTCGCTCTCGAAGGATAGATCACGACGTCGCGCGCTCTCGTCGACGAGACGCGGGAGTTGGTGTCTTCGATCGGCCTGAATCCGGAGGCAATTTTCGGTTCTCCGAAAGGAAGCCCGAACGAACCGGCCGATCCGGTGGCGAAGATTGAAATGGATCATTTGTTTGTGGCCGTCGATGCTGAATCCACTCGAGTTTTACGAAGATAATTTTATCATGCTGGTCGCCGAGAGCCGTCACGGTTTCAGGGCCTTTTTTGCGCATGTGGGCGAGTGCGCCGTTCCCGGCCGACGAGAACAAGCACTTGGAACGAGGTCGTATGTTTTCACGGTGAAGAATCTCATCGTTTGTCGAGCAGAGACGATCAGGTGTTCCGCCCCATATTTTCGGTCTGCGCCTTTTCTTGTTTGTAGGATGGTTTTCGGGATCCCTGTTGGGTGGAGCGACGCCTTGAACGCAAGGGAAAAGGTAATTCTGGTGACCAGTCAGTACCAAGAGCTCAGGTGTGAATCGAATGTTCGTCGATGGGAGAGTATGATCTTGCTTGAATTTGGCGCCGAATCGGGTAAGAAATGACCGGCCACATCTTCGAGATATCAGCGTCATCATCTGAGGACCTTGCAGTTGGAAGGATCATGTTCGAAGACCTTGTCGGAGCATTGCTTCGGCAGGAGTGCGTTAGTTCGTTTGAAATACTCTTGATCGAACAATCATGCAGGCACAGCGGCAGAACATAGCGATGTGTCGGAGTTCACCTCTTCGTGGAACGCCGCTTCGCTACATCGCTGAACCACGGCCAAGATCATCCACAGATGTTGCGCCATCATGGTGCCATCGACGCAGCCGGCAGACAGCCTGGTCTTCATCGACGACGATGGTCGTGGTGTTGAGAGGGTTGGCTGCATGGAGTCTCCATGGTTCTAGCTGACCCCGACGTCGCAATGGTTGGCGGACATGTCCTGCTCGATTAGAAAACCTCCCGCCAGTTGGTTCTGGATTCAGGAATCTCTCATGAGTTCAATAAGGTTTCCGGTACACGGGAGATGACGAAAGAGAGACGCCGAATAGGTGCAATTTTGGCGGTCCATCATGACGCTCTCCTGAGCGTTGGGGGATTTGACCCACGCGTTCGCCGATCAGAGATTGCTACGCCTGCGAGGTGTGACGGCGAGGATCGTATGGCGAGAAAAATTGGTGAAAAAGGTCTCTCAATCTGGTATGCGCGGCGGCGCTGGTCGAGCATCTGGTCCCCGAAGAAGCGGTTTGTAGCTGAAGCTAGTGCGCTTGGCGAAGTATAAATAAGGGCATCGAGCAGGCCTACGCTTCATACCGCTACTACCGCGTACGATGCACTCTCTTATTGTCTCGTGCCTTTGCGAGCGTTGGAGAGAGCGAACCGTTCGAGCGGCTCGCCGGTACAGAACCATGTAAGGACCCGAATCCGTCCGTCACCTGATCGGATATTCTTCGAAATAAGAGTTGTCCGCGCCGCCACATGCGCCAGTTTCTCTCACGGAGTCTTCGGCAGTGGACCTTGCGAGAAAGCTACTTGCCGGAAAAAACTTCCGTTTTACCAGCTCTTAGGCTCGATTATCTCTTCAGTGTTTTCATGCGTCGCTGGATCAACGTTTTCACGATCTTCAACAGATATCGCGCCTGGTGCTTGGAGCCGGGTGTGCCTTAGTCTGTTGGAGGCGCGATTTCCATCCCGTGAAGATCCGGGTATGGCCTTTTCTGCGGCGAGTTTTCTTCTAAGTTCCGTGCACCACGATGTGCGTCCACATCTTCGGGGTTGCTTTTCCGCATAGTTGCGCCCACGTTTCCCCCGGACACCCTGGCAACCCGTCGTCGTCGATCTTCGACAATTCTCCTCAGGGTCAAGGCCAGACTCGTCGAGGGTGTCGATGGGGTGGGTGATTCCGTCCTCGACGTCGAGGTGGTAGCCCTGAGGGGTAACGATTGTTTCGACGCCTGAGGCGATGGCATCGACGAATCCCATGGATCCCTCATCGTGACCAAAGTAGACGTAGTAGTCCAGCGTCGGCATCAGCTCCCAGTATCGTTCGAGATCGAAGGCGGGATGCAGCTCGACAGGAGAGGCCGAGATCCCACATTCGATCGACGACGGAATTCCAACCGGCCCCCATGATGATGAAGTGGAGATCTGCCCGGGAAGCCGGTCGAGCATCGCTTCGAAGGCGGCCTCGTTCTTGCGCCCGTCGTCGTAGAGCCGAGTCATGATGCCGATTCGAAGTATGCGAGGAGAAAGAACACCGTCGTGGGCCGGATTGACGTAACAGATCTTGTTGCCGGAAGGCCGGCACCCTGGAGGTCTGCATCGTGTGGGCGGACATGCAGACGGCGAGATCAGCGGTGTCGAGCTGGTGCTTGAGCAGCCTCAGTTCCGACCGAGTCGACGTGAGTGACCATCAGAGTATTGATGCCGTCGGAGAAGCCTTCGTAGTTTAGCGTAACAGATGTGATGGTTGACGTCTGCGTCAGGGTCCGGCTTTCTGCGAGGGTGACATCGACCTTGAGCTCTCCAAGGTCCTCCGACATCTTGCGCGCGAACTTACCGAGGATCCACGTGTTCGGGTCCTCGTAGCTGATGATCTGAACCTTCACTTCATGTCTCCTACCGTCGATCCTCTCAGTCGGAGTGCGGGCCGGCTCGGCAGTTCATCGTTTCCTGTCGACTTCTCGATCGTGCCATCGGCCGATGAGTTGTCGGCATCACTTTCGTCGCTCAAGGGGCGTTGCGCCGAAACGATGATGTTCCAGTCGTCATTGGTAGGGGTTTGTTCCGGCCTCCCAAATACGCCGATTCCTACGTCTTGAAAGCCAACGGTTTCCAAAGCCAATCAGATTTCCATCGGGTGGAAATACCGCATCCGGTGCGTTACGTTCGATCTCGATGAAACCCGCCCATCCGAGAGAACGAGGGTTTCGTACTCCACGTCGACGATTTGCAGGACACCCTCGGTGTGGGGCGTCACTAAACGCACGATTTCCTCCCCTGCCGTCCGTCGATCGCAGAAATCGCTGCTGTGGTCCGTGAGTGAGGACTCCAGGTCCATACCAGCAGTCGAAGATGAAAATCCCTCTGGGTTCGAGGTGGGCGAAGATCCGCCTCAGGCCCGTCATGAGGGCATTCGTTGGTCCACAGGTATCCGATGACGGCGAACATCGCCACTGCCGCATCGAAGCGGCGGTCAAGCGCCAGGTCTTGAATCTCCTGTTGGTGCAGTGAGACTGGTGTCCCGCCCTTTTTGATCCGATCCGCGGCGATGTGAGCATCTCTTCGGATCGATCCACTCCGTCCATCGCGTACCGCGTTGGGCGAGGAGGGCCGAGTGGCGTGCCGTCCCGCAGCCGAGATCTACGATCGATGTCGGTTTGAGCTTCTGGCCGCGAAAAGGGCCTCGAGCATGTCGCACTCGGCCTCGTAGTCTCTTGTCGCCGTAGAAGAGATCGTAGCAGATGCGTAGTGGCGATCAAAGACCATTGAGGATGTCCTCGATTGTTCGACGATATGTTCGATCACGTTCGTTCTCCAGACTAATTCCGGACGGCAGGTAGAACCCCCGGTTACCGAGGAGTCGAGCAACCTCGAAGCTCTTGAACACCGACCTGAAAGATTGTTGAGTAGGTTTCTGTCTGTGGAGGGGCGCAAAGAACGCGCGGGTATGGATTCCCCTTTCGCCAGCCCGAGTGGCGGAGCTTCCGACGTCGGCCGTCACTTTTGCCGACAAAACACAACCGTACATCCAGTACGTGTTGACTCGGCCCGGCAACTGGGCTGGTAGCTCGAGTTACTGGCTCGACCTCGAGTGGCTTCAGCAGCCTCGCTGTAGGCCTTTCCGACCCGATCTTGCGGTCGACGATGTGGTCGAGTCCTCCGTAGTTGGCCGACGCCCACTGCGGCCTGAAGATTTGTCATTCTGAGGTTGTACTCCTAAGCCACTGAATGAATCGATCTTCCTCCCCGGAGCACCAGTTTCGGATGTCTCCTGCGTCGTTCGGGGATCTCTGGTTATCCGTCAAGCAGACGCCGCCCTCTCCGGTCCTCACCGCCTTGTCGGCGTAGGTGCTGGTGACGCTGGTTACCCAGAACGAACCCGCACCACTCCCCTTGAATTGACCCAAGGGCCTCTCAGTGGTCTTCCACAACGACAATCGTGTTCCGCGGCCACCTCTGTGACGGCGCCCATATCGACCGGTTCGCCGTCGATGTGCACCACGAGCACCGCTCGGTCTTCGGGGTGATGGCCTTGATGTGTTTCCGCTTCCATATTCCAGGTGACGGGGTCGGAATCTCGCAGAGCCGGTGTCAGGTTGTTGCAAACAGCCGCCAGCGCGCACGAGATAATCGTGAATGACGGCATGATGACCTCGGAACCCGCGGGAGATCGAGAGCTTTGAAGGCCGCAGTAAGCCCGCTGGTTCCGTTGCTGACTGGATTGCCGATCTCCTCCCGGCGAAGGCGGCCATGCCCTTTTCGAACTCGGTGACGAATGCTACCACCGGAGGAGACCCACCCGGATTCGACACGCCGCGTCGACATTTTCCATTTCGGCCTCACCGAGATCGGCTCATACACGGAATCATCATCGACCTCGTCAAGCAGGACCTTGTCGCTGGCGCGACCAGATCATGGGCCCTGCTTGACTTCGATCATCTCGATGTTTTCGAGGACATCGAAGCGTGCCCGCCCTGGCAGAGAAAGATGACTCGCCTGCACCGAGCTCCCTCGAGCAGAGGAGACTCGATTCGTGTCATCGAGATTGGCCCTGACTCTACATCTTCAGGACAAGGAGGACCTCCTTCGTCGGTCCCAGCGTGCCTTTTTGCTCGACGGTGGCGGTGGGCGGGGGTTTCTTGCTCCGTGCCGGTCAGGCCAGGGAGCCCAGCTAAAGGGTGTCGTCGTCCGGGATGAAGGGCTTTATCGTTTCCAACCTGAAGCTAGAGACGGATGATCATGGCGATCATACGTGTCACCTGCGGCCAAATTCCTCGAAGAGAGTCCGTCCATGCCCGAGGCGTCCATGATTCAGTTCGCTCCTCTCGGGTTCCCGTTCGCCGAGTTCCTGAGCACTGTGTTCCTCCGCTATTCCGGTGGATGCGTTTGTCGCCGAACGTTGGATGGGGAGTTCCTATCGACTTTATCACCGGGTGGCCGGTCGACCGAAGATCACGATGTCGGATACCGTAACCAATTACGTCGCTGAGTTTCCGGACGTCAGTACTGCGCTCAGTGACCCGTCAGGATCAGCAGTTACCGATCGCCGCCCGAAGTCAGCGACCCGGAGGCGGAGTGAATCAGTTTCGGTTAGGGTAGGTGCGTGCAGGTCAGCGACGATGTCAAGGCGACGATTCGCTAGGTGTGCTGTTCGTCGTAGCACGATGAGATCAGGTCGCGGCAGTTGCGAGAGCATGGTCTGGCGTGGATGGTGCGACAGGCTCTTCCGAGCGGGGCGCCGGATCGCTCTGAGGGTCTTGCATGACCACGCCAGCCATTTCGACGTCGACGATCGAGTCAATCAGAGGTTTTCAGGCGATGACCATCACCAGGTTCTTACTGCGCCGGGCAGGTTTTGGAAGCGATGTCGGTGGCTTCATCACCAGGTTGCCCAAGACGATCCGGAGGTCGTGCTCAGTTTCATTGATGTTACCGGCTGTGACCCTGATGTCTGCGAGGCGGCTCCGGATGCCCGTGGTTGTGACGGAGCCGGGATGCCCTCCGCTGACCGGGGTTCCATGATACTGCCACGCTCTGAGGGATGAGGTCTACGGGGTGTGGTGACGCGGATCATAAAACAGGAGCCGAGGCGGCATCGTGGGCGCAGGGAGTGCGCACCTGGACGGCCTTTGACAGTCCTTCCGGAGACGCCGGTGCCGCCGCAGCAGGTCGGTTGAGTCACAGATGCTGCCGCCGCACTTCCGCCAGGTCCAGAAATCAAGGCGAGGGGCGGCTCGTACGTTTGTAAAGGCTTCAAGCCCTGCCTGGTCGAAGCCTTCGCGCAAGTGGCACATGGACGCCGAGGTCTGGACGCTGTGGTGATCATGGGGGAGGAGCCAGCAAGACAGCGCCTGGAGCGACGAGATCGCAGCCGCTGGACTTGGTACAGGGAGAGCGCGCTTTTTATGGGCAGGTTTAGAAGAACTGACGATGTACTCGAGGTGTGTGATGTTTTTAGTTATGTCTGCATCGTTAGGAAGAGGTTTAGAAATACACTTATCCCAAGCGATGGCATCAAGCTCGCCACGGATTCAGCTTTTAACGGTGCCAGGCAGGACCGCGGAACATCGTTTGGGACGGGGTCAACCAAGATCCTTCGTTCCAGCCCGATGACGTGTCGACCCTGGCATCAGCAGCTGTCTCGACTTATCTACGAGGTTCGGCTGAGGAGCGAGCTGAGCGTTACCAGCGGTTGAAGTAGATCTCACTCACTTCGATACAGAGAAGGACCTTGATTTGGTGGCAACAACTAGTGAACAACATCATGACCGGAAGCGGGGAATGCTGTCCATAGACCCTGCGAAGGCCCTCGGGAGAGCAGCGGGCAACCCCTGAGAAGACGCCGATGTCTGAGTTCTCGGCACGGCGGTCAGATTATAGGGTTGTCAGCCTGGGTGCGCGGCTTGATTAGATCCCTCTCCGACGCTGAGGTTTTTGTGGGTGTGCCCTCAGTCGGAGCCTGGAAGCTTCGCGACACCGGAGTCCAGATGTCGTTATCGGGCGATGCAGGGGCTGAGGTTTGAGAAGCACAGAATTTCGATAGCCTAATTAGAGACGGACGCTTCGACGAAATCCGCCTTCCCCTCGAGCATGCGCTCGCAGCCCCCGGGTCGATGCCGCGCGTCTCATCATCGCCTCGATGAGGTCACAGATCTTTCACGATAGAATGTCGGCCGGTTGCGAGTTCGTTGGCGACGCCGCCGGTTGTTCCGACATTTGATTTTCCATGGTCCAGGTCGGATCCACTCTCGAGTCCTTGGAGGGGCTGTGCATGTTTGGTAAACTAGGTGTGATCCTGGGTGGGTTACCGGTGGAGTGGAAGAGGACGAGGCTCCAGGCAAACCTGGCGCCCCGATCTGCCACGTCATTCCGAGTCTGGGTACCGGTGGTACGCAGAGGCAGGTGATCGAGTACTTCAAACGAGCGGCGAACGGTTCGCCTCTGTTTCTCATCGTGCTTTTCGACCACAATGACCGCTTTCTTCTCGACCTCGAGGCGGCCGGGCTGGAATTCAGGATCCTGGCGCGGTTGTGTCGAAAGGGCCTTTTTGGACGCCTTGCGATCCGGCTGCTTCCGAACACCACTGCCATGTGTGTTCTCACTCGTTACCTCCGCGAGATTGATCCCGCCTGTGTTGTGAGTTGGCTCTTCCAGGCCAACGTCTGGGCGGCCCCTGCGGCCCGCCTGGCGGGAGTTCCCCGCACGGTGACCTCGATTCGAAACCTGAGTATGTGGAAGAGTTGGCCGGGTTACAGAAAGTGGTGGTATCGCGCGGCGGATCGTAAGGCGGCCTCGCTCAGCGACCGGATTTTTGCAAACTCGCGAGCGGCGGCTCTCGACTACGCGCGATGGGTGCGGAGTGATTCAGTCGCCGTCGACGTCATCGCAAACGGTCTCGATATCGAAGACTTTCTTCGGGCGCCGCGCGCCGATGTCAGGTTTCTCCTGGGTATTCCGAATGATCGAAGACTCATTCTCGCGGTCGGAAGGCTCACGACCGAGAAGGACCACGCAACCCTTCTCGAGGCATTGACCCTTTTGTCCTCACGGTGCCCAGACTGGCACCTCGTGCTGGCCGGCCACGGAAGGCTCGAACCTCAACTTCGTGAGTCCGCCGCGCAATCGGCCTTTCTGATCGGGTATCGTTTGCCGGTCGCGTCGATGATCCTCAGAGCTACTTCGCAGCAGCGGACCTGTTCGTTCTTTCATCCCGTATCGAAGGATTGCCCAACGCCATGATCGAGGCACAGGCGTTCGCGCTGGCGACCGTCACGACGGACTGGCCGGGATCTCGGGAAGTGGTTGTACCGGGTGAAACAGCCGTGGTGGTTTCAATCGGCGACGCTGCGGCCATGGCTCGCGAAATGGAGCGATTGCTCGTTGACGACGACCTGAGGTTGAAGATGGGTCGCAGAGCTGAGGTGGCGTGCCGGAGGAATTTCGATATCGACATCATGGTAGCTGCCATTGACCGCATCAGCGGA
>CAWAUY010000033.1:0-26169 GCA_963785275.1 Candidatus Sulfomarinibacteraceae bacterium | reverse complement strand
CTGGAGAGAATCGAATCAACTCCTGTGGGTTTTCGTCGCAATCGTGCTGCTTGGTGGGGTGGGCCTTACGGGATCGCGGGCAGGTCTGCTGGCGATTCTCGCATCGTCTGCGGCATTGCTGCCGAGAGGCCGGGTCCGATTGGTCGGGTTGGCGACGGGTGCCGTTTCGGTGGCCGCAGTCCTTCTCTGGAGATTCGCAAGCCAACCGGACATCCTCGCCTGGTTCCGGCCCGCCATCTGGCAAGCAATCGTACGATTGTGGTCGAACCACCCTCTCTGTGGTGTCGGGCCGGGTGGCCTCGTGGATGCCGCGGGACCGTTCCGACTGCTCCACGCGGATCACGTAGGCCAGCACCAGTTTCTCGCAACGTATGCGGAGTCGACCCCCCTGGGCCTGCTCGTGCAAACCGGGGCCATCGGATTAGCGCTGGCCGTCGTCGCGGCAGGCCTCTGGTTGCGGCAGGCGCGACGTGACGGCGCACTTGTGTTTGCGCCGTTGCAGTCGGCCGTCTCTGGGCATGTCGCCATGGCGTTTTTTCACGACTTCGTGACCATCGAGGTTGTTGTGTGGTGGTGGGCGTTGACACTCGGGTTGATCGAGGCCTTTCAGCGCCCGGCCGAGGTGAGCGTACGCGCCGCACCGGACCACGTTTTCTTGAGGTATGTGCGCGGGCTCGTTCTTGCCGGCATTGTTCTGTGGGGATGTGTTCAGCCGGCGTGGGCGCGCTGGCTGTGGTGGCCTGAGGTGAAAGATGTGGCGCTGGTGGCTCGCGCGGTGGCCGCAGAGCCGTGGTATGACGCGCCGCTTGAATGGCAGACCCGTTCATTATTGGACGAAGAAGTCTGGACGTGGCCCATGGCGGCGGAGGCACTTGCGACCGGCCGTCATGCCGTTCGAATTCACTCCGGAGCATCTCGGCTCTGGGTACTGCTCGGGCAGGTCCACTATCGAATCATCGTCGATTTCGGGCCGTGGCCGGAGAGCGTCTCCGAAGCACGAGAGGCCTTTTCTCGTGCAGCCGAACTGGAACCGTATCAGCCATGGCCGTGGCTCGAATGGGCGCGTCTCGAACGCGGGCTCGGAAACCTCGATGAGGCGGCGCTTTTGGTGCGGCGGGCGCTGAACGTCGAACCTCACGCCATTCGCGCCCGGCTTTTTCTGGCGCGCGTCGAGCTTGATCGCGGTAACGTGCGGTTGGCACGTGAGGCCCTCGAGTCGGCGAGATCGTCGTCGGCTCTCCGTAAACGAGTCGGCCTCAAGACCTACGAAAAGGAACTTCTGGCCGGACCGTGCATGGCAGTTCCGGGAGCTCGAAGAGGCTCTCAGATGAGCGAACGGCGGTACGTTCCCCTCTGGTGGGCGCCTCTCCTGATTGCGTTGGCTCCGGCGATGGGATGGCTCCCCGCACATCGGGATCTGGTTGACTTCTTTCTTCCCATGCGTACCGCGACGGCATCGTCTCTGGCTGCAGGTGTCATGCCGTGGCTCAACCTCGCCAACGGCTGCGGCGAAGCGTGGTTTGCGAACCCGGAGACGGCCGTGTTCTATCCACCGGCGTGGCTGCACATGGTGGCATCGCCGGAGTGGGCACTGGCGCTGGAGATTGCCCTCCATTTGGCCTGGCTGTCGCTGGGGATCGGGTTTCTGGCCCGGCATCTCGGCGCCGGACCATTCGGCAGAACCATCGCCGAGGTGGTTGCCTGGTCAGCCGGCCCAATAATCTTCACAGCCGGCGTCCTCAACAACCTGGAGACACTCGCCTGGGTGCCGTGGATGGTGCTGGCCGCGCGTACCACCGGGACACGGGCCATCCCTCTGGTGGCCGTGACCACAGGTCTCGGTTGGCTTGGTGGCGAACCGCAGATGTGGGCGATGGCGGTCGTTCTGACACTCGTGACAGCGCGATCCCGAATCCACGCGGCCGCCGGTGTGCTTCTCGGGTCCCTCCTGGTCGCCGTGCAGGTGGTGCCCTTTGTGTTCTGGGTTCTGGGGGGCGACCGTGGGCCCATGGCGGCTTCATGGGTTCTCCATGGAGCCGTGACCCCAGCCGATTGGGGCGGTCTCCTGGTGCCCGGTCTGCCCGTGGACCCGGGCCGGATGATGTACGTTGAAAGCCTGTTTTTTGGTGCGCCGCTGCTGGTGTGCGGTCTCCTCGGTGTGTGGCGTCAAAGGTGGTTGTTGGCAGTGGTGGTCGCGCTCGGGGTGTTGGCGACCCTGCCGGAAATCGGCGGCGGTGACGTCTTTCTCGCGCTCACCGGCGGCTTGGTTCGTTACCCGTCTCGGTTCGCGCTGGCGGGTCTCGCGCTGCTTGTGCCGATGGTGGGCGTCGGGGCTGAATCCTGGCTTGCGGGGAAGGGGACGGTGGCTGGCGGTCTCAGTAGCGTCGGCAACGATCTTGCTGTGTGTTTTCAGTTCCCACCCCTTGAGATGGTGGGTGGCGGGACTCCCTGCGGCGATGATGTTGGCCGGAGCGGCGTCCCCGACATTGCGGGGGGCCCGGTTGGCAGCCTTGATTGGGGGCGCCATCGGCACCGTGATCGCAGCGGTGCCGCTGTTGGGTTTGCAGCCGGTCGGATTCTGTCGTCGACCAGGGGCCGCTCTGGCCGGAGGCGAGAGAAGGAGGCCGAGTCTATTCTCCGGCGCCTTCAGAAGACGTCATGAAGTGGTTTGCTTTGGGCATGGAACCGAGGCGGTTGTGGCCTGTGGGCTACCTCAACCTGGCGGACGGTCTTATCGTGGTGCGCACCGACTCACCGGTGGCGAATGAACGCCTGATCCAACACCTCGAGATGGCTGATCGTGGACCTGAGAGTCGCTGGTGGCTGGATGTTCTGGGGGCACAGTGGGTGATTCTCCTGGAGTCCAGCGGCGTACCGGAAAATATGGAATCCGTTCGGGTACGCGGCGGGATGCGTCTGCTCCGCAACCGGCAGGCCACGGCGGTCATCAGCGTGGCCCATGAGCCGCCGCGTACGGACATCACGCTGGAGACAAACGGCCGCGCCGACGAGGTCGTCATCGAGGGCAATGAGTGTCGCGCCGTCCTGGACATGGCCCGGGATGGCTTCGTTTGGGTCGCGCTGCCACCGGTCCGGGGCTGGCGATGGATGGTCGATGGCGCCCGGGTGGAGCTCGAACAGGGACCTGGCATCGTCCAGTATGTCCCGATGGCGGCAGGCCGACACCTGCTTGTCGGCCGCTATCGACCGCCGGGCTTTGCGGCGGCTGGGGCAACCAGCATTGCTGCCATGATCGTGGTGGTTTTCTCTCCTCGTGAGGTCCCGTCGTCGGACGACGCCGGTGGAAGGTTGACGGTCGGTATCGACGGTGAGGTCAGGCCCTTCTTGCGGCACCCGAAGGACGATGTTTCAATGGTGGGGTCCATGAGTCTCCCGAATCGACAGAAACAGAACCGGATATGGCTGCTGGCGGCGCTGCTGCCGGTTGGGGGTGTCCTGTTTCTCGTCGTCATGGCTCCCTTGTTGCCGCGCGCGCCGGATCTCTACGTGCATCTCATCTGGAGCTGGGAAGTGATGCGGTGTCTGGCAAGCGGCCAGCTGCCGGTGTGGCTGCCCGATCTCAACGCGGGGTTCGGGAGCCCCGGAATCCGGCTTTACAGCCCTCTCGGTCCGATTCTCACTGGCGGCCTCGGCCTCGTGTTCGGGGAAGCCGGCCGCGGCTTGCGGGCCGCGGCGCTCCTGGCAGCAGGGGCAGTCCTGCTTGTGCCCGGTATCGGTCGTGAGACGGTTGCAGGCGAGAAATACCCATGGGCCGGTCTGATCGTCCTTCTCAGTCCGATGGTCGTGTTCTCGCTGATCGGTCGTGCTGCATGGTCCGAATACCTCGCCATCCCGCTCCTGTGGTGGGTCATGGAGCGTCTCCTCGACGGGAGGATTCGCGTCGGTCGTGACGGCGCGGTCATCGCCGCCTTGTGGTTGATGCACGCTCCTTCGGCACTCATGGCAGGATGCCTCGGAGCTGCGAGCCTGTTGCTCCACAGGTCCAGGGACCACACCGTGAAGCTGGTTCAACTCGCGATTGTCGGGGGGGGGTTGAGCGCGTGGCACTGGCTTCCTCTCGTGCCGGAGTCTCGAGACCTCGGTGGTCAAGACATTCTCACCAGCGGCATCTTCGATCCCGCTCGGAACTACCTGGGTTCAGCAACGGCGCATGCTCCCCACCACAATATGTGGCTGGGATGGGTTGCGGTGGCCATCCTGGGATCGCTTCTTCTCAGTCGATCGTGGAAAAGCCACCCCCATCGAACAGCCGCTGTCGTCGGATGCGTTGTGATGGCATCGCCCCTGAGTCTTGTGTTGTGGCGTTTGCAGAGCCCCCTCCAGCTGTTGCAATTCCCGTGGCGATGGCTCCTCCCGGCGACGCTCCTCCTGGTGCCGGCGCTGACCGATTCACGCATCCGCCGGTGGGCGGGGGTCGTATGTCTTCTCGTCCCATCCCTCTTCATGACCTGGGTTCAATGGGCTCGGGTCCCCGCCCTCGACTCGAGTCAGGGGTGGACCGAGGTGGGCCCGGTTCTTTACGAGGCATTGGGTGCGAATCCTCTCGTCGTCGATGCGGCGCAGAATCGCCCACCCGCCTTTTCCGATTTCCGGTCGAATCTGCGAGTTTTTGGTGACGCGGACGCTGTGGTGGTGTCGGGTGCAGGAACGGTCGAGAAGATCCACCGATGGAGTCCACTGCGACGCCAGGTAGAGGTGGTCGGATCCACGCCCGTTACGGTCGGATTTCGAGTGCTCGACTATCCCTTCTGGTCGGTTTCGACCGAGGTCCCCGGGATTGGGGCGGCCAGCAGCGTGCCGGGCGTGGTGGCCTGTCGACTCCCCGCCGGCCGGCACCTCGTAAATATCGAGTGGACAGGAAACCCACTGTCGGCCGTCGGTCAGATCGTTGCGGCCCTGACGATGTTGGGTCTCGTGCTGCGACGGCGGTGGCCGGGCGGAGGCGGCACGTGAGGTGGGCGGGGAGGGTCATGTGGTTGCTGCCGGTGGCACTGGCAGTCGTGTTCTGGTGGTTCCCACCGCGAGGAGATGACGCCTATTACCATTCGGTGAGCGCCGTGGAACAGGTGCGCGCATGGCAGGAAGGGGCTTTCTTCCCCGGCTACCACCGCGGCTGGAATGGCGGCACCGGCTCTTTTGCACCAACCGTCTACGCACCCATCCCAATGGCGATCCAGGGCGGACTTGCGTGGCTGGTCGGGGATGGTCAGCGTGCCGTCGGCCTTTCGCTCGCGATGGCGTTGCTGGCAGCAGCAGCAGTCCTCTATTTGGCGACCGCACGAGCCGGAGCTTTTCTTCTCGTGGCGACGCCATACGTCCTGGTGACGGCCGTGACCCGTGCAACGACCACTGAGGCGTGGGCTCTTGCGGGGGCGGCGGTGGTGCTGGCCCTGGGGATGCCCGGCGCGGCCATCAGGGTTCGAAACGGACTGGCCCTGGCAGCAGGGATCTTCTGGGTTGCGGGGTCTCAGATCGGCATGCTCGTGCAGTTGGGGTGGCTTGTGGGGATCGCCTGGTTGACCGGATGGTCGATATCACGCCTCCGGACGTCGCAAACGTCGTGGGACGGTCCTCGTGAGGCTGTGAAAAAGCTCTCGTGGGCAGTCGCAGGGCTTCTCACCGCAGCCATTTTCTGGTTGCCCACGTTCCTCGAGCGTCGAAATCTGGCGCTCGGAGAGTTGGTCACCGGACCGTTTGATTGGCGCGAGAACTTCCTCCCGGGAAACTCGGAACTGACCCTGTTCTTCTCCGTGACTGCCGTCTGTCTCGGTGTGACCGTGTTCCTGGTTTTGCTCCGTGGTGAAGGTGAGAGTCGAATAGAACAAGCGATCGCTGCGTCCACAGCGTTGCTTCTGACCGTGTGGCTATCGACTCCACTGTGGAATCTGCCGGGTATGGACATTCTTCAGTTTCCGTGGCGGTTTTTGGGTCCGGCAACGATTCTCATGGTGATGGCGCTCGGGAGCCTCCGCGGCCGATGGTTGTGGCTTGCCGTCGCTCTTCTTGTCGTGCCGAGCGTTGCCGTTCCTCTGCGGTTGGACTCCGCCGCCGGTCATGTCCCGGTCGGTTCCTCTCCGGGGGAACTGGCACGAAACGTTCAGGAGAACTGGGGGCTCGCCCCTGTTCTTCCCTCGGCACGAGGCCTTTATGCGCCGGAGTTTCACCGTCTGGCGAGCCTCCAGGAACTTGGAGGCCAGGCGTCGACGATCGTCCCCGAGGCCCGCACGGTATGGGGCGGAACGTGGCGCGTGACGGCGGTGGCGACGCCCGTGTTGTTGCCCCTCCAGTGGTGGCCCGAGTGGAGCATCACGGTTGATGGTCGAGATGTGGACCATGAGAATCACAACGGCCTGGTGGCCATTGACGGAGTGCCGGGCACAGCGACCGTGCGGGCGGTATTGCGCCATTCGAAGTCTCGCGCTGTTGGCGGGGGCTTGTCCCTTCTGGGAGTGATGGCTCTGGCCGGGTTGGTGTGGTTCTATGGTCGGGTGACACCCGTTGGGGAGAGTCTGTGAGTGTGGACCTGAACCGTCGAGCAAACGCCGCGGGCCGGGGGTGTCCGATCTGGTTGGTCGTGGCCTTTTCGGCCGTTGCGTGCGGCCTGGCCCTGTCGGGGTCGTTGTTGCGGCCCGTCTGGCACGACGAACTGTATACGCTCTGGCTGGCGCGGATGCCGCTTGCGGATCTCTTCGCGGCACTCCGGCTCGATTCGGGGCCGCCCCTGTTCTATCTCATCTGCCACGGCCTCTATTCGATCGTCGGCTGGCCGGAGGGCTCGGCACTCGGCACGTTCATGGTCCGGCTGCCATCCATCGCAGCATTTTCGATGATGCCGTGGGTTCTGTGGAAATGGGCACGCGGACGATGCGCCGTTTTTTCTGGGCATCTGCCCTGACGATGACCTGGCTGCCCATGCTGTACTTCGCAACCGAGGCCCGCGCCTACGCGCTCCTGGCAGTGGTCAACGCCATACTGTGGCTGCTCGGTCCTGAACTGGTCAAAAAGGGAGGCTGGCGCCTCGCACTGTTCTCTGCCCTGGCGGCGGCGCTGCCGATGTTGCACTACGCGGGTCTCGTGAGCTTCTGCTTTCTGCCCGCTTTGGCCTTCTTCATCCCGCGATCGCGCTGGCGGTCATTCGCCCGTGGCTCTTGGCGCAGCTTCGTTGCCGATCCTTGCGTGGTCACCGACGATCTTGGCCTCACCCGAGCAATCGATGGGGTGGGTCGACACTGCAGCCGGGCCCGGTCGACCGGGTCTCGCAACCATTCAGGTGCTGGCACCGGCCGGACCGTTCCCTGCGCTCTTCGAAAACCCCGAATCCCCGTTTGCACCGTGGGTGTCAGTGGCGATTCTGATGTTGCTTGCAGCCGCCGCGATCGCCGAGTTCTCTGCTCGCGGCGTACCGGGGCGGCTGAGGATCCGGTCGCCGCCGGTGAAACCGCGCGCGTGGGAATCGGACTTCTGCCCTTCGTCTGTCTGTCGTTGTGTCGCTGGCTGGGTTGCCCGTGTACTTCGCGGGCCGTACCGAATCCATGGTCTGGGCGCTCGCGGTGGCGCTGATGTCCCACATGATTTGGCAACTACCGGCGCTGGCGGGGCGGACCATTAGCGGAGGGTAGTTTTGGTTGGTGCGGTGACGGCTGTCCTCTGGCTGTCCTCGATGCCGGCCCGTCCTCCGGCGCCTGGCGTCGAAGTTGGGCGAGCGCTGGCGGGAGTGATTCACGGCAGTGATCGGGTGGTTGTGGTTGGATTGTGGCAGTTGGAGATTCAGCACGGTTTGGCTGAGGGATTCCTGTCGGGCTCTCGAGCAGCACCTGCGCAGGTCCGTGTCGAAACGGTGCCTCGATCACAGGGAGATCATCCTGGCTGGCTCGACATCGAGGCTTTCAGCCCCGTTGTGTTGCGAAACGAGGCGAAGGCTCTCGCGAGCGATGCTCGGTTTGGCGGCGGCCGCATCTGGCTTGTGTGGAGCCCGAGTCTGCCCTGGAGTCGACTTTCATTCCAGTATTCACTGGTTGGCAACGGCAACAGGTGGTCACTTCTCCGCTTATCGCCGTTGATCTTTTGTTATCGCCCGGTGCAGCCGGTGTTTTTGAATAGACACTGCCCTGGAGCCCTACGGGTATGATTGCGGTATGGCACGGATTAGTTCAGGTGATGCGGAGAAGTTTTTGATGAAGTAGGGTTCGGTGAAGTCGCGCATTCTGTTAATAACGGTGCAGTCCAGCTCTCAGAAAACTCGCGACTTTCGATACCTATCGCGTGGTGTTATCGGAGGAGCAATTCCACTCGAGAAGGGTGCCAGCCATGGACCGTCTCCGGTTGCCTCGCTGCGTCAGTGGATCAGTCATTTCAAACTCAACAACCGATCCCGGGAGATCCACCTGAAACCCATCATCTCCTGACGGACTCGTGAAGCTGAGATAGACAATATGGCGGCCTGGGGCGAGTGTTCGTGGAGGAATGTTGATCGAGATTGTGTGAGAACCGGCTGAGAGGGCATCGACCCGGTTCGGAGGAATGTCAAAACTGTCGGACTCGATCACGACTTACCGTCCGGCCGAGAAATCGTCATGTAACCATAAAGACCGGGCACCCGACGCCGTGCGCGACACGTTATGTTGATGAATACCTCGTCTTCGCACGTGTATGCTCCAGTTAAATCGCCTTGACGATTCAGAAGCCGAACTTGGGTCACCTGGAATGCCTTGTTTTCATCTTCGACGAAGGACCGTTCACCCCCCTGTGTTGCCCCAGGCTCGTGCGCAGGTACTGGTCCACGACCTCACCTGCTGAACCCTGGAGAGTTATTTCGCCATCCTCGAACAGCACGGCGCGATCGCAGAGGTTGCGCACCAAACCCAGCTGATGGCTGACGAAGAGAACGGTCCGACCCTCCGCCGCCACCTCGCTCATCTTGCCGAGGCACCTGCGTTGAAACGCGGCGTCCCGACCGCGAGAACCTCATCGACGAGAAGGATATCGGTGTTGAGATGTGCTGCGACCGCGAACGCGAACGTACGTACATGCCGCTTGAGTATCTTTTTACCGGCGTGTCGATAAAGCGGCCAACCTCCGCGAAGGAAACTATTGCATCGAACTGGCGTCGAATTTCGTATCGACGCATACCGAGTATGGCACCATTCAAAAAAACGTTCTCCCGGCCCGTGAGCTCGGGATGAAAACCGACGCCGACTTCGAGCAGGCTGCCGACTCTGCCTCGAATCCTGGCATGACCCGAAGTAAGCTCGGTGACCCGCGACAGGATCTTCAGCAAGGTTGTCTTGCCCGCCCCGTTCGGTCCGACAATTCCCAAACGTTCCCCACGCTTGATTTCGAGCGAAACATTCCTGAGTGCGGAGACGAACCCGGGTCCAGGATGGTCAGGACTGACTCGAGATGTATCGAGACGGTGAAGCTCGCGCAGGTTGTGTATCGGCCGAGAAACCCATGCCCACGCGGCACCGGCAAAGGTGTCCGGAAGATCTTCCCGGAGACCGATCTTATAGATCTTGGAAACCCCTTCGACCGCTATGGCGGTATCACTCCCCGCGGCAACGTCACGATCAGGCAACATCCGCAAACACCTTTTCTTTACGGCGGAAATAGAGACGCTCCCGTCACGAAAATGATCGCGCTACGATTGACCCCTCGACGATCCACCACCACGGTGTGGGGCCCGTGCCCAGAAGAGCGGATCGAAAGCCCTCAATGATACCGACCATGGGGTTGATCGCGTTTAGCGTCCGCAGGTGCTGCGGAACCAGACTCACTGGATACATGACGGGGGCTGCGTACATGAATAATTGAATCAAAAAACCCATCGCGTATTTGAGATCTCGATATTGGATGGCCATTGCTGAAAGCCACATACCAGCCCCAGCAGAGAACACGATCAGAATAATCACCAATAGTGGAATCGCTGCGGCCGCGAAGGTCGGTGGAATGCCGTAGTACGCCATGAGGGCGACCAACACAACCGACGCAATAGCAAAATCTACGAGGCGTGCGGACACCGCTGCGAGAGGAAGGAGGATTCGAGGGAAGTAGATTTTGCTGACCATCTGTTAGATTAGGCTACCAGACTGTCAGCCGCTTCCGCAAGGGAACTCGAAAACAAAGTCCAAGGTACGAGAGCCGAGTAGGTAAAGACAGCATAGGGACACCATCGGAGGGCATTTGAGCCAGATACCCGAAAATGACCGTGAAGACGATCATTTGAGCAGAGAGGTTGTAGAACCGCCCAGCCTACACCGAGGACTGATTGGGCGTAACGGACTTTGAGACTCTTCCATATAAGGAGAGAAAAAGAGATCGCGATACTCAAACAGCTCTCTGAAGTCGAGATTCCTCCACCCGGTAGTGGGACGAATCAGACGCACTTCTGGGCTGGATAGCCCATCTGAAAGATGGAGATCATCTTTGCGGAGATTGTTGTCGAATCCAGCCAACTTCGAGGTTTTCCCAAATCAAAAAGGTCTCGCGGCCAACGGCCGCTTCGATAGCGTCTTCTCAGGCTCATTATATCAGTGGGGCTGACAACAATCCGAAAGGTAAATGCGGCGACTGAAGCCTGGCAGCCAAATTCGCTGAGAAGTAGACCGTTGCCTTGTCCCGCCAGATTCTGCTTTCAGTCGGACTTCATGCAAGCGGTTCGGCAGGTTGTGACGAGAAGCTGCACGACGGCCTCGAGCAGACTAAGAAGCCCCGGTTGATGGGAACCCAGCGAGCGGTGTGATCTCTCATAACGAAACGTTTTGGCCCAAGTTCGGAGAGTCGACGGTCTGGGGTGCCTTAATCCCCAGGCAGCGGTATCTTCTTCTTCGGACTCTTAGGTTGGTGAGTCTTTTGTTCTGCGGCTGGTGACGCGCGACGAAGATGCGCAGGCGTCTCGGCTCCACGTGTTGACCGATGCCGAAATATCAAACCTCGATTACGCCGTATTACGTTATGTGAGGCAAGGAAAGACTCGACGAGACGGTAGTATTCAGAGATGATGATCGTTGAATGCGAAGATTCGGTGACCGACGTGTATCGAGGTCCGACTTCGTTAGGTGGAAGAACGGCCGCTCCAACTAGGACGATGAGCTTGCTGAAGCCTCTCTTTGCTGCTCGGCATTTCATCCTGGTTCAGCCTTGGCAGACTTCTATTGGGGGTCTTGGCCGTCGCGGTGAATGGAGTGAGTTCGTCGGGGAGGCGTTATGAGTGATTTTGGTACGGATCAGGAGCGGTTTTGGGCGGGAGAGTTTGGAAACGACTACGTGGATCGATCACAGGGAGCTCTTCACATCGCCTCTCGCACTGCTATGTGGTCGCGCATTCTTCAAAGTTGTGACTCGATTGGGTCGGTTACTGAGTTTGGCGCCAATGTCGGTCTCAACCTTCGTGCGCTCCAAAATCTCTTGCCCGCAGCCAAATTGACCGGCGTCGAGATCAACTCCAAGGCAGCGTCAATCCTTCGAAGCGATGGCACGATCGAGGTTCTCGAGGGTTCGCTGTTTGACACTGCGCCAACTGTGCCGGCCGACCTGGCCTTCACCTGTACGGTGCTGATTCACATTCATCCGAACCGTGTCGAGGCTGCCTATGCCCGGCTCGCCGGGAGCAGCCGACGATACGTTGTGATAAGCGAGTATTACAATCCAGTGCCCACGGAAGTGATCTATCGTGGGCACAGCGAGCGGCTCTACAAACGAGATTTTGCGGGTGAGTTTCTCGACGCACATTCCGATTTTGTGCTTCGAGACTACGGTTTCATATACCACCGCGACCCTCAATTTCCGGTCGACGACTTCACCTGGTTTTTGTTGGAGCGCCGCTGAGAAGTGCAGTACCTCAGTCGCCAGTCTCGCGATAGTGCCGTTGCCTCACGTGGGCGTTGATTTCACGTAATTCTGGGTGCATTTCGAGAATGTCGGCGATTTCTTCATAGCTCGCAAAATCTGAGGGAAGTTCTGCCCACAAGGCCCTGATGAATGCGAGGTCCTCGTCTGTATCGACGGTCCAGCGATGGCTGCCCAATTCACGCTCCGCCTTCACATGAACGATTGGGCCTGACTGGCTTCCATCATAAAACCATGGCGTGACGTGCTCACGCTGATAGCTGTTGAGTGCGACTTCGGCCGATCGCTCCAAGGCGTTTCGTTGAAACACCTCAACATCGATGCCCACGGGGAACGTTCTGTGCTCGGGCATACGTGTTGCGGCGTAGACGACTCGAGGGTCGTCAATCAACACACCTACAGTTTGATCGATGACCTTTGGATCGACCAGCGGGCAGTCTGCGGTGATGCGCACGATGATGTCTGGGTCGGCGACTCTGGCGGCTTGAACGAATCGGTCGAGTACATCGTCGAGCGAGCCGCGAAAACATAGGTGCCGAGTTCCTCACAGAGCTTAACGATCGGGTCGTCGCTCTTATCTTCTGAGGTGAGAACCCAGATTTCGGCCAGGGTGTGGGCCCGACTGGGCTGGCGTGAGCACTCGGGCCAACATCGGTACGCCGGCGATGGGTGCAAGCACCTTGCCTGGTAGGCGCCGCGAACTCATCCGCGCCTGAACAAAGGCGACAACTTTTGGACTCACCTCACCGCCTCGGTGTAAAGACGCGCAAGTCGATCCGGCGCTTTTGACCAATCGGCTCTATTCAATACACGTATTCTCCCAGCGCGGCTCGAGGCTTCGCGATCAGCGCGCGGGCTCCGAGCGAGCCTCCGCAGTGAAGCACTGAGACCCTCTGTTCCCCGACCGAAAAACGGTGCTCAGCGGAATGGACCCATTCGCGATTGGACGGAATGTCGCTCACGAGAACAGGTCTGCCACAACCCATCGCTTCCAGAAGCGACACGCTGCTCCCGTCGCTCTTCGAAGTCGAAACGTAGAGATCTGCGCCGCGATAAATCTTCGGAAGTTCTGTTTGGCTTACCCGACCAAGCCAGGTAACTCGCCCGCCCGCAGTCGCGTCTTCCAGAATGCAGCGAAGTCGATTTTCTTCGGACCCTGAACCACAGAGGACGAGATGCCCGTGGGTGTCGGGTTCGAGATCTGCAAATGCCTGAGCGAGAGATGCAACGTCATAGATATCCTCCCAGTTGCGCGTGCTCAGGATTACAAAGGCGCCTGGGGGTCCAAATTTCAAGCGAGCCCCTTTGGGGCAAAACTGCGAGACATCGATACCCCAGGGAATGCACGCGTGTGGCCCACGGTATCCGAGTTGACATGCAGCCTCGAAAACCGTGGCGCAATCGGCCAAGAAACCTCTGGCGCGCGAGAGACTGAAGGCCGCCACGTCACGCCAGACAGGATCGTTGGCGGCCTCAAAGAGCAGGTCTGAACCCCAGGACGCGGCCACAACCGGAAGGTCCGTTGCCAGGACGGTTAAGAAGGTGACGCGCTGAAGAGGCCCCGCGTGAATGACGTGCGGCTTGATCTCTGCCAGCACGGCGCGCAACGCCTTGATGCGCTGACCGAACTCGCCCGTCGGCAACAGCCGGGTTTGCAATTCTCCTGCGGGAGTTGGCCGTTCCTTGGTGACAGGCGCGGTAGGGTCGAGGCGGAGATGCCACAAGTCGCCTGCCACGCGCTTCGCCGCGGCCAGGAAGCGATGGTCATGAGGCCCATACGACGCGGACACGTAAGCGACCCTTAGCGCCCGAGCATCGTCCACGTCAGCGCCTCCCCCGCGCAATCTCGACCGTCGCTTTTGTTCCAACCACCAATTCGATGTGCGGAGGACGAATCGCATCCCTTGTAGCCGGGCGGATCACGTCGATCATGTCGCGGCTGATTGTCTGACCGGCCGAGATGGCGGTAGCGGCGCGCAAACAGCGACGTTGCACCAGCCAGGTCTCTTCTTCGTTGTCGGCCACGAATTTGCGCGAGGAGCCGAATGCGCGTTCGAGCTCCCGCGTCCGTAAGACCATCTCAGTCCAGGATCTGGGATTCATGGCGAACCTGTGGTCTGGTCCCTCGCGGCTGTTGTTGTTGGTGAAATGTTTCTCAATGACGGTAGCCCCAAGAGCAACAGCACCCAAGACCGACGTGTGACCCAGCGTGTGGTCCGAGAGGCCAAGAATGATTTCGGGGAACATCGACCGGTACGTTTGAAGCACCTTGAGATGTATGTGATCGAAGTTTCTGTCAGAGCCGGTGTAGTTGGTGTTGCATTGCATCAGTACGAGTTCTTCGGTCACACTCTCGAGGGTTTCGACGGCGCGTACAACGTCGGTTATGGTCGACGCGCCAGTGGCGATGCAGTACAGGCTTTCCCTTCTTGGCAATGTGAAGAAGCATTTCGACCCAATCGATATCGCCAGATCCGATTTGTAGTGCCGGCACGAAGGGCTCGAGCATATCTACCGCTTCGAAGTCATACGCAGAGGATAGATACTCAATACCAACGTGGTCGCATTCCTTTTTGAGAATTGGTGTCCAGCCGTGGGGAACAGAGGCGCTCCGATATATTTCAAAAACAGACTTTTTCCACATTGACTGGTGTGAGAGCTGCGTGCCCATCGATCTGAAGCCGACATCAGAAACTATCTTTTCTGCGGTGAAGTTCTGAAACTTCGCTGCATCAGCCCCACACTCTTTCACCAGGCCAATGAGGTGTTTGGCTCGCTCGAGGTCGCCGTCGTGGTTGGATGCGATGTCGGCGATGAAATATGTTGGCGTGTCCGCGCCAATGACTCGACTTCCGATTTTCAATTGCCTCATATACAGCCCTTTTTCAGATTTCTTCGATCGTAACGAGTTTCCTACAGAGCTGTGCTTCCTCAAGGGACATCCGCTCGAGGCCTTTTTGGGCTGTGGGCGGAAGAGACCGAGGAGCCTCTCTAAACGGGTTGTCGCCAAACAGGTGTTGAGCGGTCGGGGTCTTTGAAATCCGCATTTCGAACGAGACCCTCGTCGATGAGCCCAGGGTCGAGCGAAATGTACCTCGCCGAAGCTGCGCACGAATGACAACTTACTCATGCACTGCGAACCCAGTAGATGAATGATGCCTTCCACGTCAAATTCTTGAGCAACTCGACTAGGAGATCGACGGCGTCCCCAGTGTAGAGGGGATTGAAATACACATCTCGAAAACCGCGAATCCTTCGCCCTTCGCGTAGCTCGTGAAGCGCCCATGTGGCGAGACCTCGTCTGGGGGAAGGAGACCACCCGAAAAAATTGGTGCGGACAACCAAGGCTTTTCCTTTGGCAGCCTCGAGGACAGCATCTTCAGCCTCTGCTTTCTGGTGGGAGTATGCATTGATCGGATTTCTTGGGTGGTCTTCCTCGGGCTCGCATTGCCCCGGTTCCCGCTCGAAGACCGAATCAGTCGAAATGTGAACACATCGGGCTCTGGTAAATGCCGTGGCAGCGGCAAGCTCTCTTGGCCAGTCGACGTTGATACGCCTTGCTAAGCCTCCGAATTCGCAGGCATCGACACTGGTTACCGCGGCGCAGTTAATGACCCAGGTGGGGTCGAATGTCCTTAATAGTCCTTCCGCAACTCCCCCCTCATTGATTTCGCAACGCACCATTTCGATCGGCGTTGGCGCGACGAATCGTTTCGACCGGGTCGCGACAGTGACCCGAAGGCCCTGCTCGGCGAATCGCCAGGCAAGCTGTGCCCCGAGCAATCCCGTTCCCCCAAATACAAGAACAGACTTTTCATTCGTCATCAGCCGAAGTGACACTTCCCTTCCATGAGTCGAGCTCTCGTGTTGCTTGAACAAGACATCAACATTCAAGATTCTCGCACGTCGAGGGTCCAGTGGAATAGCACGCAATATTTCGACGGCGAGGCAGTGTGGAAGGAATCGGCGAACTTCAGTGAGATTGCAGGAACTGAGATGGCGATTCGGGAGAGGAAAATCCTCTACTTTGCGGAAGACAACAAGGGACCACGTTGGTCCTGAAAGAGCCGACCAACGCAGTGATCACTGTCCCATTCCCTGCCTGCGCTTTTAGCCTCTGCATCTCTTCTTTCTGAAGGATCTAAACGCCCGCCAGGTGCACTGGCTGTGACCAATTAAGATGGTGTCGACAATTCAAAGAGCCGGGAACGTGCCGATTGTGTGCGAATCAGAGTCGATCAGGCGCTCAATCACACCGGCCTGCTCCAAACGGCCCAATTGATCAGCGCACTCCCATGCTGGCAGACCAACCCGATCCGCCAGATCGAGCAGGTCATGTTTGCCGTCTGCGTAGGCCAAAAGGTCTAATTGCGTTCGTACGTGGTTCGCGATGCCAATACGACTGACTGTTGGGTACAGATTCCGTTTTCCAAGTTGGGGCTCGCACGGAAAAATCGCACGCCAACAAAAGTTGTTTTCGAGCATACTGATGATGGTCTGAAGGGCGCTGAACGCGCCGGAGAGCCCTGCCGGTGTCACGAGGCTCAAGTCGTCCAATGACGTGTGGTACTCGGGATACGTCCCGTACTTGCTTCGCATCACCGAGGCCACCGGGAGGTCGACAAGCGCGCTGCAGTACTGGCGCTCGTCGCTCCCGCGATCGAGGAAGGAGTACTCACGGAAATCAGGTGCCTGATGCCGAAGCACATGGCGGGCAACACGATCTGCCAATGTATCACCCATTCGCGATGGCAAGAACGAGTACGTGGATCGTCACCAGCACAGGTTACGACAAATCCCGCGATCGTCTTTCTTCTCATGACGTCCAGGTTTCGACTCAGGTAGACGATGGAACCGATCGTTTCCGGCAAGAAGACTATTCGGTAGGTGAATCTGCGTCGGTCGAGACCAGCCAGCCACCGAGCGATAGCTGTGGTGACGACGGGTCCGGAGAGTTCGTTGTTTGCCATGCTCGGGTGACAAACATAGGTGCTAAGTAAGACCTCGCTATCAGATTCTCCTTTCAGAATCAGATCCCCGTAGGTCAGCGAGCCAGGCTCTAAGGTCGCCTTGATGACCGCCCTATAAGTCCCCGGCTTGAGTTGCTCGTAGTCCTCATGGGCAAGACAAAATCCCCAGCGCCTGTGATAGTACGAAGTGACATAGGGAATAGCCGTGGGTTGATCGGGCAGAGTGTAAAGATGCTTTTTCAGTTCAGTCAGGTCAATTTCCTGGTCAACAGGGACAGAATATCCCATGACATGCAGGTTGCTTTCTCTGAAGTCGATCACACGATTGCCGCGAGCATCTTTCACGAACGCGTCGGCAATATTCCACTCATCAGGAACCGTCCAATCGAACGCCTGTGTACCCGAAGGAACTTCGTGAATCGTAAGGTCGCGAAGCTGGGTCTTGAGGAATTGCAGCGTCTGTCGGACGCCGTCTCCAGTGATGCTGCGACAGATTGGAAAGAGGGACCTGACCCAATGGTGCATCTCCTCTCCGATCTCATGATTTGGAGCCCTCCCGGCGGCAGCTGACCCGATTTTTTCAGTCATCCTCAATCCGATACAAAAGTCCCTGTGCCCGCTCGGTGGTAATGACATCGCTGACTGCCTCGTAGAGCAACCGCGTCTCTGATCACTCGCATGCCGGCTCCTTGGTGTGGTCGATCTCCTGTATACAAACCTCTTTTCCATAGGATTTCGCCCATCGGGTCGACGTGAGTTTTGACACCTTGATCAATATTCCTACGAATAGTCCAAAAGGTACGCCTGGTTGTTTTTCCATCCCAGTCAATATAGTCGGCCGTAAAGGTCTTGTGATGCCGGTAAGGCACATCATGCATCTCTTCCACGTGGTGATAGAACGTCATGCTGTCCTGATCTACCAGGTCGAGGATAGCCACCTTGCCGTCGAGTGCGCGCAGCACGGCGAAGGGCGAGTCGGGACCATAGCCACTGAAATTCCGAAGGTCACGGAATCGGCTTGCCTCTTTGCCAATGACGGCGAACGAATATATTGGGTGCTCCGTTCGGACTGCATCAGGGTGCGCCCTCCCAGCCTCCGTGAGAGCTCCCATTTGGGAAGGCGTCGAGCAAAGGTCGAATGGTACACCCTTGGTGAAGTCGAAATTGAAGAGAGGCAAAACCAATGTCCCTTCGCTGTGGCCTACCGCCGTGAGGAATGTCTCAAGCAGGTCACTGGGTGATGCCTTGGAAATCTTCTCCCCGAGTTTGCGCATACAGCGAGAGGCCGAGGAGTGCAGCAGTACGGTGTCGCCAGATTCAATACCGCACCGACACCACTCGGCTGCCATGTTCTCAATTGCCTGTTCTCGCGGGTTCATTTGCGGTCCTCCCGTCAACCTGAGAACGTTTCTGGATCCAAGCCGCTCAATCCACCGTAGAGGCCATATCCCCTGTGCATTGATCGACCTGCTGAAGGCCCGCAAAAGGATGACTTGAGGCATTCAGATTCAGAGGCTTTTTGTACAGAACCAGACAACGAAACTGCTTCGGGGTTTGACCACCCTTCACTGGCGGCCCGACGAACCCGAAAATCAACTTTCTATTCCTGCGAGGGTGCGGAGGTCCGAAGCATCAAGCCAGTCATGGTTGTTTTCGCTCACATAGGAAAACCCTTGCGGCAGGGGCTTCCCATCGGCCCAGTTCTCCACGGCCCACCAGGGGTGCGCCGGCTGGATGACAAAGGAGTCGTCGAGTTCGATGGCCTGTCGTGCTTCGTCTTCTGACACCAACACCTCGTGCAGCTTTTCGCCCGGTCGGATTCCGATCTCTTCGATTTCGCATTCCGGAGCGATTGCAGCGGCAAGATCCCTGATGCTCATGCTCGGGATTTTTGGGACAAACACCTCTCCGCCGTGCATACGCTCGACACAGTTGATCACGAATCGTACTCCCTGGTCGAGGGTTATCCAAAAACGGGTCATTCGCGGATCAGTTATGGTCACCGTGCCCCCATCACGCTGTCCCAAGAAGAGAGGGATTACGCTGCCGCGGCTGCCGACCACGTTGCCGTATCGGACACAACTGAAACTGGTTGGCCCGTCACCGCGGTAGGCATTTGCCTGGACAAAGAGCTTCTCAGCCACCAGTTTTGTCGCGCCATAGAGGTTTACCGGATTGACTGCCTTATCTGTGCTGAGGGCAAGCACCCTCTCGACCCCACAGTCGAGAGCTGCCTCGATAACGTTGCGGGCGCCCTCAATGTTTGTTGAAACTGCTTCTATCGGGTTGTACTCGCATGCCGGAACCTGCTTGAGTGCTGCGGCGTGAACGACGATATCCACAGACTGCATCGCTCGTCGTAACCGATCCCGGTCGCGTACATCGCCGATAAAAAAGCGGAGGCATGGGTGGTCAAATCCGGTCGTCCTCATCTCGTGCTGTTTCAGCTCATCTCGGCTGAAGATTATTAGCTTTTTGGGTCTGTAATTTCGAACGATCGTATCGACGAACTTCCGGCCGAACGAACCCGTTCCCCCTGTGACCAAGACGACTTTCGAAAACCAATCCATGGTTATGTCTTCCTCCGTTGAGACTCGAAACTTAGCGGACCCTCTCATCGTAGCGCAGTCGGAAACGGGGATCACGCCGGCCTGAATAATCCTGAGGTGTTACTGGACCCTTTTGAGTATCGACTCGTTGCGTGAGGTTCGACGTGATAGCCCCAGCCTGCGACAGGCGCCAGATACGACTCGAAGAACAACTGCTCCGAATATTTGAGATGAGAACCATCCAAACTCGTGGCGGAGCTCATCCGAATTCAGTTTCAGTTCCGCTCCGAGTTCCTCAGCTCCTATATCCTCATGGCAACTGTTATCAAACCTCTCCCAATCAAGCTGTGGGTACCGCCGACCCATGGCCTCGTGCATCGTGATGCTGTCGACCCTGCCGGGCTGGAGTCGATTGACGAAAGTAGTGCCGCACACAAAGGTCTTTCTCTTCAAAAAGAGAGAATAGAACAAGGCCGTGGAGAAGCTGTTCGACGACACATACTCGTGGGCGAGAGCCAGCGATCGAAAATTGGAAAGAAAGTTGGGGTTGCCGTCGCGGTGGCCAAGGGTTGTCACGCGGAAACCCCTTTGGCGAATTAGTTTCCGCAGGGCCTCGATTTCGTATTCTCGCCAGTAGAGGCAAACCGTCGTGGATGAAAAAGTATTCAAGACAGGTTCTAGCTGGTCGAAGTAGGTTTCATAGATCTCGTCGGCCCTGGCAGCGTAGGGTTCCCACTCGCACGAGTGCGATGGAAAAAGCAGTAAACTCCCTGGTTTGGGTTTGGTGGGTGGGACCGGGTCGCGCGGAAGATAAAGAAGCGGGGCCCCAATGATCCGTACCCGGTTGAGTCCAAGATCGCGACAGTCAGCGGCGTTGCGCCGGTTCCACACGAATGCGCGGTGCGTCGGGTTGTCGGTGAAATGTTGAAAGTTTGCAGAGGCGATGCCGGGGCCGAAACTCCATCCATGTTGAACGAGGCCGGGAATCGGAGTTACGAACTTCCGCGAGCAATAACCTCTCAAGACCGTGGCGTGACCGTACATCTCATTTTCTGCACTCTCGACGCCCGCAATGCGATGCAAGATTGAACTTGTGGATCGATTCACACGTACAACGATAGCAAGAAATGGCGTACTTTCAGAAAGTTCTGGATGTAACCACCGGCGTTTCCATCGCTCGGGTCGGGTAGGATGGGTGTGGAATCGGGGCGGTGGCGGGCTCATGGACAAGACGGTGTACCGCGATCGAATTCGGTGAATGAGCAAGCCGGTAACGATGTTTCCCTTGATGAATGTCCTGTGGGCTCTTGTGCGAGGTGCTTTCTTCGGGCGGAGGACTGGTGTTGCGGCAAATCCTCGGTGGTGCTTTCAGGCGGCAGATGCAACCGATGTCGAGCAGACATATTTGGGTGAGCCTTCGGCTTCTCAGTTCAATACAGGAGCCATTTCTGCTGGGCAAATCGTGACCCGTAAATCCACTCCTCCCGAGATGGCGATGGGTCTTCAAACCAAATACCGTGATGAGGCGGCGCCGGCGGTCAGGCGACAACGCCTCCTTACCCCAGTTCAAGAAGACTCGAGACAGCATGAGCAGTTGTGATGTGAAGGTGAGCTTCGTCGTCTGTACCCACAACGGTGGGGACAGGCTGGCAACCGTCGTGGGCAACCTTGTCCGCAGGTACAATGCCACCTCGGTTGAAATCGTGGTAGTCGACAATGCTTCGACTGATGGCGCTGTCGATCGAACTTTGAAGTCGATACCTTCTTCGGCACAGCCTGTTCGGGTTGTGCGGGAGAATGTCTCGGTTTAACTCACGCCCGTTTAGCAGGTGTTGCCGCGGCCCAGGGCGAGGTCGTCGTTTTCGTAGACGATGACAACGTGCTGCTCGACGATTGGCCTGAATTTCTTCTTGAGATCTTTGGGAACGATCCCACAATCGGTGCTTGCGGTGGGTACGGGATCGGGTGCCTACCATCGATTTCGGTGCCGCAGTGGTTTGAGAATCGTAGCGCCATTTTTGCTGTTGGAGGCCAGGCTGAAGGGCCGGGAGATGCAACTGAGCAACCTGGTCATTTGTGGGGAGCGGGACTTGCCATTCGCAAAATCGCCCTTGAGCGCCTCTTTGAGGGTGGTTTCAGGTTTCGTGCTAGCGACCGGTCGGGGTCTCGGTTGACGAGCGGTGGCGACTCGGAGCTCTGCTTCGCGTTGCGACTGGCGGGATGGCGCCTTTGGTATGAACCCCGATTGGTTTTCATGCACCTTTTGTTGGAGGGGCGTTTCCAGGACCGGTATCTCAAGAATCTCCACAAAGGATTCGGCGCCGGATCCGTGCTGATCGACCCTTATGAATGGGCCATCGGCGATAACATCAGGTTTCCCACCCGGTGGCACCGCACCGTTGTCTGGCAGCTTGCGCTGGCCTTGAGGACGGTGGTCCTCCCAGACACGGTCGTACGTCACCACTCGTTGATGCCGGCGGAGTTTGTGGTCGCGAAATACCGAGGGCGCTTCGCCCAGTTGTTGCGCATGGGTTTGGCGTACGATCGATCATTCGTTGAGATCGAGAACGCGCCATGGCGCCTGAAACGACACGATGTTCATCGAGATGTTTGAATCGACGACCAGGAACAGCTGTTTTCAGTCTTGCGGTCCTTGATCGTGCGGGGTCACCCGCGCAGGGTACGGAGGCAGCGAACGAATCCGTCGAGTCGCTTCGAGTTGGGCGGGTCTGTCTCGCTGTTCATCGGATTGTTGATGAAAGTTGTAGACGTAAGAAATTCGATAGAGATGCCTCGCGTGGTTCCCTGACATTTCGAGCAGCGGCAGATACACGGCCTGATCCTGTGAGAACTCCCATGGTTTTTGGGTCGCGGGATCAACCAGACTCTCCCTATCGAGATGTCGATAGAGGGCCATCCGAAAGGTATGAGGAGCGCTGGTCGCCCACGAGGCATGGCGAAAAGAGCGGCTGTTCACAACGGACCTTTTTGGCGGTAAGGGCAGCGGTATGGAGCCGTCAACACGCCGATGCGTGTTGTAGGTCATCCAGACGTCCTCGTCCTGGTAGACCTTATTGAGGAATTTTAAGACTCCGGGATCCGGCAGCCAGTCGTCTCCGTTGAGCTCGATGCCGATTTCCGTACCCGAGCCGCGTTCGAAGCCGATGAGGTTGTTCGCCAGCATGCCGTTCGGATTCGAGTTGCGGATGAATTCGACCCGGTGATCGGGATGGTTGTCGAGCCAGCTCTGGATTGTATTGGGGGTGTCATCTGTCGACGCGTCATCGATGAACACGTGCCGGATGTGCTCCTTGGGGTACCGCTGCGCATGAACGGAATCCAGGCAGGCGAGGGCTGCCAGGCCCATGTTGCGTTGCGCCGACACGATGAGAAAGTCTTGACAGGTGGTTGGTCTCACAAAGACGTACCGTAGAATTTCAATTGCACGGCCTGCCGCCCTGCGGAGCAACAGAACTCGATAACGGCTCGAAAGCCAATGGGCGGTTTCAGAAAGACTCTTCATAGCTCAATTCGATTGTGCATCGCGTGGTCGCGGCAGACAACCCGAGCGGCATCACTGAATGCGATGCATCTGCATCGTCGCGTCGTGGGCGCGCCGTTTTCCAATCAGCAATGTCGTGATGTTGCGTGCGTTTTCGGTCAGGGGCAAAAAAATGACCAGACGGTCTCCAGCATTCACGATCGCCTGGTCGTCGAGAAAGATGCTGTGGATGTTGAAGCTGCTGAAGACGGCGATCTTGCGAAGACGAGAGTGCGGGTACTCGAAGGTCTCCGCGGTGGTTGCGGGAAACCAACGTCGGCGCAGACGATCCATCACCCTCCTGTGCCACGGCGAAGCATCGCTCAGGACCCGTACATCGAGAAAGGAGCCCTCAATGAGTTCGGGCTCGGGAGAGCTGAGGACGACCGAAAGGCACGCATGCGCGGGTGAGTATCCAACCTCGTCGATGGTGACGCCGTCTTCGAACACGATGGGGCTGCCGGGTCCCATGGGAATCGTCGAACCGTCTTCGAAAGGTGTCACGAGCCGGACGGAATCAAAATCGATGTACCGTGCAAAGCACGTGTTGGCCCACTGATCTGGCGTGTAGGTGATATCGGTGATGGAACCCCAGTACATGTGTGCGGAGCGGGGAACCACGATCGGTTTGAGCTTGAGAACAGTGGACCCCGCTTCGCGGGCGACAGAAATTTCTGACTGCCGTTCCCTCACCATACGGTCCAGAGCGTGATAGTCGAGCACGACCCGGGAGACTGAAGCGGCCAGCAGAGAGAGCCCGCAGACTGCGGCGACGACAAGCCGTCGTCTGGTCACGAAAGGAGTGGCGTGGAGAACGAGGGTCATCGCAGCAACTGAGAGGTAGACAGCGCCGCCGGTCAGGGCGCGCAGTGGCGCCATGGGTGCGAGGACGAGCACCATGTTGTTGATGACGGCGGCGCAGACAAACGAAAGGGCGACGTATGCGTTGACTTTTTCGGGCCGATTGATGTGACGTCGGTGACGGTAGAGAACCATCGCCCCGCCCAACACTGCGATCCAGACGACCCATGAACTGGCAAATGATGTCACCACGTTCGGAGCGAACCGAATCAACCGCGTCAGCCACGAAAGGTCCCCCCACGCCTGAAAGATCGGGCTCGCGAGCCGCACGTGGTGACCGGGGGACATCACCATTACGGTCAACCCCACAGCGTGGCCGATCAGACCCGACACCGCCCACACCGGCGTCCGGCCGCCACGTCGACAGTTGAAAACGAGCGCGGCGGCGGCGAGCAACCACGCGGTGGCGGCTGTGTTCTCGTTGGTCCAACCACTGACAACGGCAAACGCGGTAAAGGCTATGGAAAGCGCCTTTCCACGTTCGAAAAGGTCGACACCTTCGATCAGAAAGCGGTAAGGAACCAGAAACGCAACCACGATTGTCGTGGTCCACAGATAGTTGGCGCTTCCCATCTGCCACAAAAGGGCCTGGCCGAAGTCCGCGACTCCGAACCACAGAAAGAAGAACGCCAGCACGGGCAGCCACGCCAGATCATTTCTGTGCGGACGGGGACCGCGTGCCAGGATCGCCATCAAAATGAGGAGCAGGCCGCAGACGGTGGTGTTGGCGATATCAAAGACCCACCCGGGTGCGAGTGTGAAGAGTGGCCCGAAGAAGTGGGCAGGGAAGCGCCCGTTCCAGGTGAAGTACTCGTCGACCGCCCTCGTCCAGACGTCGGAGAGACTCGAGGCCGCATAACAGAAGTCGTCAGCCATCAAGGGAGCGAAGAGGTTGAGGACCAGCATCGCTGCAAGAATGGTGGCGAGCGGGACGAAACGCGCGATGAGGTGTTCCTCCTCCTTAAAAGCAGTCTGGAGCCTTGTCAGTCCAGATATTCCGGAGATCGACCAGCCTCGGACAACAGAGGTTGCGATCGATTCCCGAACTTAGCACAGAGACAGCCATCGCCGTAGCGCGCCCGTGTCGACGTGACGGTGGAGTTTCAAGGGTTGTGGAAGGGTTCGCCCTGTCGTGTTCGCAGCCCGGATGACGTCGGATCGGTGGTCGCGGTCGAGCCGATCGGGACGCGCGTACGTCGCCTTTTGCTAACCTGAGAGAGACATGGTCAGAGATCACTCACGCTGTTCGGACGGAAAAAGGTCCGTGCTGTTCGTTTCGTGCCTTCAGTTCGGAACGCACACCGACACGTTCAAGTACTGCGAACATCTGCGGGATCGTTACAACGTGACGTATCTCTGCCTCGATCAAGGCCTGCCCCGGCTGCTGCTGAGTGGTGTTGAGGTTGTGTATTGCAATCGGAAGCCGTTTGGCAAGGTGGAACTCGGTCTCTTTCTGGACACCCTGCAACTCGTGCGATCCAGATCATTCGACGTCGCCTTTCTTCGGCGGACGAAATTCAGTTTTCTGTTGAAACTGCTCTGTCCCGCAGTTCCGATGGTCTTTGATATTCGCAGTGGGAGTATCGAAGCAAGCGCTGTCAGTCGGTACTTTGAGGATGGTCTGACGTGGTTCAACTCTCTGTTTTTCAGACATATCACGGTCATTTCCAGGGGGTTGGCGAAGAACCTCCATCTGCCGCGAAAAACCCACCTGTTACCGCTTGGGGCGGATCGGTCCCCGGTGCTGGCTCGCCGGCGATCAGGTGAACTTCGAATCATTTATGTCGGTACCTTTAAAAACCGTCGACTCGACATGACCATTCGCGGGCTTCGTCTTTTCCTCGATGCGAACCCGGGCGTCCGCTGTCGGTACACCCTGATCGGTTTTGGGCCGGAGGGAGATATTCAGAGGGTTCGAGAGGCGACGACGGAGTCTGGCCTCGAAGAGGTGGTCAGCCTCGGCGAGCGCATCGATCACGATCAGATCGGGGCGGTCCTGGCGGAGAACGACATCGGCGTGGCATTCACGCCCAGGGTCCCATGGTATGAACATCAGCCCTCGACCAAGGTCTTCGAGTATCTTGGCGCAGGGCTTCTTTGCGTTGCGACCGACAATGCAGCCAATCGCGCGATCGTCGACGAGAGGAACGGCGTTCTGGTAGGCGACACGGATGCTGGGTTCTGCGCCGGCCTGACCTGGGCTTCAGCACATCTCGCCGAACGTGAACCGGAGGCCGTGGCCGACACGATTCGTGACCACTCGTGGGCCGGAATCGTCGAGAACAACCTCATCCCATTTCTCGAAGGGGTGATGCGGTGAGGATGAAGAGGATCGCATGTAAACGGCACGTTCCCTGTGTCCTCTTCCAACCGGACGCGGACC
>CAWAUY010000032.1:0-129304 GCA_963785275.1 Candidatus Sulfomarinibacteraceae bacterium | reverse complement strand
ATACATGCCAGATCAATAACCCAGCCCATAAACCGCGTAACCGGTCCGGCAAGCTGCAAGGAAAAAACAACACCCTCAGGTATTCTTATGGTTAAAGTATTCGATTTGCTGCGGCTCATAATCTAATGTCTTTTAAAGGAAGACCGAAGGCATACCAAACGCAAGGCATAAGAAGTAATCCGAATTTATGCCTCTATTATTTTGTGTGTTCTACCTTCTCTCTTCATTTTTTTGCCTGACATACTCAAAAACAGTGCCAGCAAAAATAATTCAATTGTCCCAAACCAGATTTTAACTGTATAAGGAATTACCGGTTCGTGATACTGCGAAAAAAAAGCTTCAACTATTCCTGCCCAAACCAGCAAAATTGCTACTCCAATTAGAGTAACTAGATCGTTAGATACTTTTCTTAGACGGTTTCTCAAGGTTAAGGGTGTTCCCCACCCGATTAATGCACCGGCGATGTAGCCAGCCTGACCGGCAAGAAGGATTGCCGGAATTTCTATCGAACCGTGGGGAAGCAGCCAGCCGAATAAAAACCAGGTTTCTCCAGCCATAATATAGTCAACAGCAATTGCCCCAAGGATCACTCCATTATAAAATAGCATGATTATCGTGCCTATTCCGTAGGTCATTCCCAGTGCCAGTGTAAAGATTGAAACCTTGGTATTATGTGTCATAAGAAAGGATGAAAATGATGTCTTTTTCCCGGAAAGCCGGTCTCTATCTGTAACTTCTTCTTTGGCCACTCTCTCAGAAGGATCACCCTTTAGGTGGGAAAATCCGATTAGTGATTCTTTTGCATCAGGATCTATTAAAATAGCAAATCCGCCCAGTGCGAAACCAATAAACATCGCCAAAATAGAAACCGCAAAGGCTTTGATGTGCTTGCGGAAAGTCTGAGGAAACCTATAAAAAACCAGTGCAACGGAGCGAGACGATGAGGCTTTTCGCGCGTCTCATGTATTTCTCCATAAGCTCTTCCTACCAGTGATTCAAGATAGACTCGCATATTCGGTTCCGAAGAAAAAGTCGCGAGTTTTCCCAAATTGGCTGATGTTCGCTGATACAGGTAATGAAACCGTTTAAGACTGGCAAGATCCAGCCTGCTTCCTGTGTCTTTTTCAAGCCGATCTAAAATGCTTGCAAGTTCATACCAGTATGGTTGTTCTTCTTTAATAAATTTTCTTAAATCGAGTATCATATGAACTTATAAAATTTGTCTTTTGATAGAAAGGTATTTTGATATCAATTCTGCGCACATGGTTTCATTGTCCATCAAAGAAAAATCCGCACCCAGTCGTCTGAGTACCTTCTCTGTTTCGCGCAGGCTTTGCCACAGTATCCCTCCTCCTAGTTTTTGATATAATTCATCCACGGAGTCTACACCGGGAGATGAAAATACAGGCATTGCACCGGAAGGTCTTAGCGTATTTACCAAAACAAGATGCCTTCGACTAATGATTCAATGTTTTTCGTAAAATTTTGTGCCAGAACAGGATCATCCAAATTGGTTAAAAAGAGCAGGATCTTCTGATTCTTGTGCCTATGAATGTAAAAAGTTCACTGTAATCAGGCGAAATACTATTTGGCTGCAAAGTATATAACATGTCTCGGCATACATTAAAGTGAGCCCTGCCGTTTTTTGCTCCAGCGAATCTCTGCACTCTGTCATCCAAGTTTAAAATGCCGAATAAATCCCCCTGTTTCTCGGCAGCCAAGCCCAAAACAAGGGCGGCTGTGATGTAGCGCTCCAAAATAGTGGTATAAAATAAACTGTTCTCTTCGATTCGAGCCTCTAAGTCTACTAAATATACCCTTCGCGCACTCAGTCGTGATGCATCAATAACAACATAAACCATCTGAGTTCGTTCTATCTGGAATACCTTCGTAATTGGCTGGCCTCTTTTGGCCGTTGCCTTCCAGTGAATATCTTCGTAACTATCGCCCGGAATATACTCCCTTAACTGTTCAAAATCCCGCCCTTTACCCACCTGCCGCTGCGAATGAACCCCAACTCCTCTGTTCAGAAAAAGAGCACTTAAGTTTTTGCTTTCAACCAGCAGATTGGGATAAACGCGAATCTCTGTGTTTACTGACGATATGCCACGAATAGCCCAGAAACCCAATTTTGATATTGTTTCCAGATAACACTTATCCAGGTTGAATTTCCCCTGTTTCAAACCTTTGCATGGCCACGAAACTGATGAATACAGACTTTCTTTGGGTAAATGTGCGATTAGTTCTCTGCGGAGTGAGTAAATTTGTGCCGGAAACGCCAGAGAAAGTTTTAGCCGTCTGGACTTCATACTCTTATTTTTAATACGCAGCGCAATCTCTTTTTTTTTCCTTTGGAAAATCTCACAATAGCAGGAAGCTCAACCTGGATGCCTGAAAGGTTACTTAAAGAAAAGGTCGCGTCTGCCACCGCGGTCACCACCAGTATTAAAGCTGCGCCTATGGAAAGAAATACTGCCGAAGGTACGACTGCAATAAAGGATTGAAAACGGCAAATCCCCTGCTGCAACCCAGAAAAGAAGTCTGAATCTTGGAACTATCACCTGGGCACCGCAATATCTTTTAATATGTTTTCAATAACTTCCCTTATGGTCAGTCCTTCAATTTCGTATTCCGGTCTGAGAATCAGTCGATGCTCCAATACCGGCAGGGCAATCGCTTTAATATCATCAGGCGTAATAAAATCACGCCCTTTAATCGTAGCAAATGTGCGACTGGCTAAAAGCAAAGACTGCGTTGCGCGGGGCCCTGCACCCACCATTACACTCTGGTGTTTTCTGGTCTTTCTTATAATATCAACAATATAGGCAATCAGTTCCTCTTTTACCAGAATACCTTCCAGTGACGACCTCAACTTCATTAGTACTTCCGGTGTTAATATTTGTTTTATTGTTCCACCGGCCAGAGTGGCTTCTGGGGAATCTTTACCGAGCATACGTTTAGCCAATGTAATTTCATCTTCCCGCTCAGGATGGTCCATGGTAATTTTGAGCATGAATCTGTCTTTTTGTGCTTCCGGTAAAGGGTAAGTTCCCTCGTACTCAATCGGGTTTTGAGTAGCAAAAACAGTAAAATTTTCCGGCAACTTATGAGTCTTTCTGTCAATCGTAACCGTGCGTTCCTGCATGGCCTGAAGCAATGCAGACTGGGTTTTTGCCGGCGCACGGTTTATTTCATCTGCCAGGAGGAAAGTCGTAAAAACCGGACCCTTGACCAGGGAAAACATATCCTTTTGCAAGTTAAACACATGAGTACCCGTAATATCAGTGGGCATAAGATCAGGTGTGAACTGAATTCGGGCAAAATCACATTTCATTACATGTGCCAGGGTTCTTACCAGAAGCGTTTTGGCCACACCGGGAACTCCTTCAATCAGAGCATGTGTCCCGGAGAATATGGCAATTAAGGTTTTGTCCACAATATCATCGTATCCGATGATCACTTTGGCTACCTGAGCTTTAATCCGCACCAATGCTTTCTTTAACAATTCAGTGTTTTCGTTCATAATAAATTTCCTTCTTAGCAGACCTTGTTAAATGGTTGAGTCATTGATAATCTATTAAAAAGTCCGATTTAGACAGTTTTGTAATCCGCCGCAGGTGGATGATTCCCCTGATAAAATCAACCTGATAAAAGGCGTGCAAATAATGTAATCCTGAGCTCTCTAATCGTATGTGGAATGATCACAGAATGCAGCACAACATTAAAGCTTAACTTTTTAGGAAACCGTCAGCTATTTTCCGATCTTTGGAGATAATATCTTACAGATCATATTATACCCGTTTACAGGATTGTGATCATTTTTCACCTTGGGTTACTTTCTTTCAACAATCGATTTTATCAGATCAAGTTTATTAGAATTAATTGTTGCTTCATGTTCGATAGACTTTTCCATTCTTCTGCGCAGACCCTTAGAATTTTATCCCGTGGGATGTTTCTGCGCAACAAGCTTACCAATCCCTGCGCATAGTCTTTATTTGAAGTATAAACGCCTTCGTTTCCTTTAGACTCCTCACTTTGCGCTGGCACAAAACTAAGCGAATTTTTCCAAACAAACAAAACGGCCAGAATAATAATTCCGACAGTAAACCACTGAAACCTGTATTTTCAATCAAATAGACGACACCGGAGTTCTTGTTGATTTCCAAATGCGTCTCATCAAAAAGAGCTTGTAATTTCCCCCTATAATATATGTTACAGGTTGGATGCCTCTCTTTGCGAACGCTTCATTGCTGAAAAAATATGAGTCCGAAGAAAACACAATGGCTCCTTTGCCGAACTTTCTTTCAATCATAACAGGGCGGCCATCTGTAGCATAAATCACCTCCAGGGAATCGGAAAGGTCATCGAAAACTTTACTGTGCAAAAAACAGGAGTATTCAGGCCCTTAATATTTGAATTGGCTTTAAAAACATTGTTTTTATATTTTCTTTGGTCTCATAATATCCAATCTGAGGCCCCAGCGTTCGGCCAGAGAGACAAACCGGTCATCTTTTGCCTGATCATTATGTTTCCTTTTATTTAACTTATCTTCCTTTGAATCTTCGGAGGTCTTCTCTCTATCCAAAGGCTTTAACTGATTTTTTATTGTTGGGATTAAAGCGATGACCAGAGTCCCCACTTCTGGCTAAATGCTCAAATGATTTAAGCAGATCTTCCTGAATCCAATCTGAATTAAACGACCTTGCTCCCAGATAAAATAAAGTAACATTCGAACTTGTTTTTATGTTTGAAATAGGACGGTAATTTCGCTTAGCAGTAATAGGGTCCAGATTGTCCAGGCTCTCGTAAATTGCTCTGGTTCCAAGAGGATCGCTGCGTAAAGACGAATAAGGAGGATAAACATCACCCACTTCGAAGCGAAGCAGAAAAAGATTGACCACGCCAAATAAAAAACCAGCAATTAAAAAGGCTGAAAATATAACTCGCAATTTCTCATTTTTCAACAAGGGCCATTATCCTTTCCTGAGTTATAATAAAGCTGTTAATATCAGATTTTGATATTTTATATGCCGTACCAGACTCTATCAAAAAAAGATATTGATTGAGAAAATGCAGCCTGAATTTCTTTTTTTTCATAAGCACGTCTTTTAAGCTCTGTTTTATAATCTAAGTTGGATTTGAAAATTTCGATGGTTATCATCTCTTTTTTAGATAGATGCGAAAGTGTGGCAAGATAAAAAGCTCGATGGCCAAACGCAGGGACCCTTTAGCTGTAAGTTCCCCGGCGAGGTTCAACCATCGATTTGTTGAAAGATCATCTGCTCTGATAGCTTCATCTTCAATATCCGGAGCCTGCATAACGGGTTCTATAGCTGATTCAATTATAGATTGATGATGTTTTTTAAAGATTCTAAAGGCCAATAACCTAAAATCAGACCAAAAACAGCAAGGAGAATTACCAGAAGTATACGTGTGGAGTAAATCCAGTCTTTATCTGATGAATCTGTGCCAGGCCGCTTATCAGGAATAATTTTAGCAAACCAGTCACTAATTTTTTTAATCAATCCCACTGCAGCCTTAAACCCTTTTTTAAGCAGGCCACCCATCCATTTAAAAACCACTGATAGAGGGCCCGAATTGCCATTATCTTTTTTTTTACTCATTTCACGAGGCATCCTCCAGGAAAATTCCCGTTGATTGATAACCTTCTCAATGGAACGGTTTAACTCGTCCGGGGATATGGAAGCGGACGCAGGTGGATCATTTATATAACGTGTCTGTGTTTTTTGGGCAGCAAAACCATTAAAGGATCCCGAAAAAAGAATGAAGGCCAAGATGGCGGCGAGGGTTTTTCCCGGACGGATGAATTTGTTTAATTCAATGCGTATATCTTCCCCGGTTGTCAGGGCTGCACCATAAAAACATCTGAGCAGATAAGCGGTCTTAATTATTGGGTCCACACATAAGTAAGTGATTCCAATCGCTGTAATAAGAAAGGTGGAATTAATAAAATTAATTCCGCTTAAGGTAAATATGGTCTCAACACCAAAAAATATTTTTAAACTATATGGAAGAATAAATATTGCGGTTGCCAGATTTAAAAACAGTATTAAAGCAAAGGCCATAAAAACAAGTATTAAAATGTGATTTTGCTTTGGCCACAAGTTGGCAAAACGCCAGGATTTTTTACATAATGTTTTTATATCCTCTTCTTGAAGAAGTGCCTGCGCGGTAACATTCTGGTAAAAAGCAAAGCACCAGGCAAAAGGAATTGTCATAACCAAGGCAACCGGCAGTATTAAAAAGGAGGAAGAATGGATCAATGCCTGCGTTGCTACAAGGTTAATTATACGACCAAAAGACAACGATTCTGCCTGTGCATCCAAGATTTGTTCTCGCATTTTTACAGTAAAAACAGCATGCCAGCATTTCATCCATACAAAGAGAAAAGCAAGACCGAGAGCTGACACAGCCAATACTCTCTGGCAAAAGCACTGCGGCTCATATCCCCCAGAAGTAAAAAAAACCTAAAACAAATGGCATACTTCCGATGTAGTAACAGAAAGAAGGCTGGCTGGTGAAAGCCTCAACAGATGGATTGACTCTTCTAAAATTCTGATGGCACTTTTGCGATGTTTTACTTTTGATTTTTCATTCTTAAGGTTTGCTAGGTTATCATAAACTCCAAAAATAAAATTAAATTTATTTCCACCACCCGGTTTGCCACAACGTTCCCTCATGAAAAGAAGACGGAAGCCCAAGAAGAGTCTGGCCAAGATAATAAAAAAACATCCAGATAATGATTGCACCTACAAAAAACTGTAATATCCTGACCAAACCGTAAAGTTTAAACGGCCTTTCCAGAGACTGGGTGTGTAATTTGCTAAGACATGAAGCGCAAAGGACACGATCTTCGTGTTCGGTAATACATTCCCTGCAGAAATAGCGCAGACATTTAGGGCACCGAGCCAAGCTTCTCGCTGCCGGTGATTATTACATCGTTGACGAGCCAGGTTCAGCATCATTTGATTTGTTCTCTTCTTGAAATAATTAGGCCTGATAGACCAATCATTAAAGAACTGCATATAGAAAATATATAAACACCCATCATCATGGGGCTATCATTGGGTGACATCTGCGATATGGCTTTAATGATTTCCCACTGATTATGTGACATTTTCGGATTACGGAAAACAACCACAAAGTATAAAATATATCCTATAAACATATTTATGCATAAATAGGCAAGCGCGGTCCAGGTTATTATGCGCAGGGACTTTTTTAATTGTTTCTGTGCTGTCTGACAAGCGCCATAATCACCGTTACGCATGCCGTCATGGAGATGATGCTTCCAAAGAGAGTAATTATGACTTGATTATAAAATAAATCAAACAAGTCACCAGACCATCAAAAATTAATATGGCAAATAAAACCTTATGTACTGTCATTCCATCGGCCGGCGGGAAGATCAGCCGGTTCCGTTTGTACTGCAGATCTTACGCTGCTGAAATTTTTACCCCTTTTTCCCGGATATCTTCACGTGCAAGTTTCCCCTGTGCCTGTTCAATAAGCAGTCGCAATCTGTTCATTATTTTTATTGCGGTTTTTAGTCGGTACAAAGAATGAAGTTTCTCTGTCTGTACTGCAGTATGTAGATGGGATACGCAAGTGGGACCCCTTAGCCAGTTAATCACAAGAAAAATGGCCATTAAACCGGCGATAGTCCAGTTGAGGACCGACCAGCCGCCTTTTAAGTACAGAGCCGTCAATAAAAAAAGAATACAAAAAATAGATAAAATCAGGTTTTGAATTTTCCCTGTGGCGGTTTTTCGGGTAAGAACAGCCTGGATATCTTTAAAATAAAATCGTTTATAATCTTCAATGCCAAACCTGGAAAAAATATAAAGCATATGGTCATTTCCCAGCCATAGTCCATAGTATCCTATAAGAAAATTTTTTTTCTTTCCGGGCAGTCGTGTGTATTCTTTTAAAACAGTAGACATTTGTTTATCCGATAGTAATTGCTTTTTACCCTTTATCTGTTAAATCAATTTTACCATGGAGTTTCACGGAGACCTACTGAATTTTGGTCTTTTACGTATTTGGAAATTTTAGTGAAATTCCGTGGTAAACATTTTCATTTCTTTCAACATCACAAAATCAAGCTTGCAAAAAAGAAAGTCCAACCTATTATTTGAAGACTTGCAATCACAAATGCGGCTATAAAACGAATCTTGGTTTTCCCAACGATACTGCCGGGAGCTTTCCAATACCTGATTGTAATGAAAAGAGAGATGGGAGCCGTCAATATAGTAAGCCAGATTCCGAGCATTGGAACAATGGCTATAAGGAGGGCAATTTTGTCGTAGCAGATCCTATGGTCTTCAAGGCTTTTTATCTTGCGTTTTGTTCTGCCTGTTTCCAGGCATGAAGGGCAAAGGTGCTTTTCATTAAATTCAACATCACACAGGTCGCACAAAAACCGTCCACACAGTGAACAGACAATAACCGCTTTTTTTTGAGGATGATAAAAACAGCTCGCCTCACTTTTCTCCAGCAGCACCTCTCCGGATTTTCCGATGGGTATTTTTCTGAACATGGCAGGAAAAACATCCGCTCGTAAGGATGTTTTGCATACTGGGCAGGCAATCATTCTGTGCGTATTTATCATTTCTTTGCCAAGGGGTGCATTGCATTGTGTGCATGAAACCACAGATCACTGTCCTTTCGGCGCTATTTTCTAATAACACGAGTTTCACATATACGATCATGAAGGCTGCGCTTTTGATCATCGAAAGCCGCCATGATGTAACCGATCATTAATATTATTCCGCTAATCCATTCTGCGAAATGTCTCCCCAGCGCTCTTGGATAACTTATCATACTTCCATCCGGCTGCACCACCTTTAGCTTACATGCCATCTTGCCCGGTGTCGCGCCGAATTTACCTAAAAACCAAGTTGTGTAGGCTGCCCCTATAACAATATTTAAGAGTTGTATTAAAACAGGAATGACGATTGCAAAAGACGAATCCTTGCTTGAAGGAATAAGGATACCGAGCGGAATAGTTAAAATCCAACCGCTAATACCCACGATAACCCCGTCGATAAATTTTGCACCGAAACGAATCCAGAATCCTGCATATTCCATAATACCGGCAACACTCATACCTTCTTTAATTTTTTGTATAAATACCGGCTTGCAGCCTGCACACACTTTTGCGTTCTCAAAGCTGATCATCTCCTCTTCGGGAAATGTTCTGCCACATTCAGAGCATACCGCCTGCCCTGCAGCAGAAGTCTTGTGAAATTGTTGGTTGCTGCTTTCTTTTTTCTTTACAAGCTTTCCAAGTTCCTGCCAGTCTTTCATTCCTTGACGCCATACCAGAGTTTTTGAATGAATTTTTTTTGCTTGTACCAGGGAGCGAAGTTCTTCTTTACTAATCGGACCTACTTTACGTTTCCCGTCTGCATAATACCAGTCCATGATAGTATCCTTCTTAAAGAGTCCAGGCCTTGTTAAATGATTGAGCAGCTAACTATTTGATGATTGCCAATATGGGAATTTTGAATCTTTAAATATTAATCGCAATACAAAAACATCCTTATACAGTATCGGCCTTTTTGTAAAAAACCTAAACCATTTGAGACAGTTTCAAAATGCTCAATGTTATTCGGGATTAAGGAAGGTGAAAATTTTAACAGGAATACATGGATTATTTCGAGTAATAATATTTGAGCCTGGCGCAGATATCTGATAGATAAGCGCAGACTTTGAAAGGGGACGTTTTGAATTTGCCTCATTTTAGTGCAGTATCTGGCTTGGCCTCGAGAGCCGCCTTCATGTCGTAGTCGAGGAACTGCCGAAGCTGGGCGATGCTCGACTCTGAGGGGCTCGCACACATCGCTGTCGTGACCCGTTCAACGAGCGCAGGATCGGCCGTTTCAGGAAACATGGAGGTCACGAAATCGGTGCAGGTACCTGCAAAGTCCTGGTCCCAGGCGGCGAGAAAACGCGTTTTCTGCTCGGCGCTGTATTCGAAAGTCGGCGTCGTGCAGGGCGTCGACAGCAACCACACCGATGACCCGCTCGGGCATCAGCCGCGCCGCCTCGAGGGCCACCGGCCCGCCCATGGAGTGGCCGACCAGGATCACCTCCTCGAGACCGAGGTACTCGACCACGGCCTGGACATCGGCGCCGAAGGCCCTCAAGGGTCCAATCGTCGCGGTCCATTCCGGACAGCCCGTGGCCGGGGAGGTCGATGGTGACGACGGTGTAGGTTTCGCTCATGGGATGCGACCTGTGCTTCCCAGAAGGACTGATTGCACATCCAGCCGTGGATGAAGACCAGGGCGGGTGATTCGTTGCCGCGGATGGTGTAGGCGATCGAGACCCCGTCGGATGCGGCGACGGTGCCCTGCACGGGAGGCGCTGCGACGGTCTCTTCCGGTACCGGTATCCCGGGTTGCGCCGTGCCACCTCCACCGCAGGCGAGAGCAATGATGATGAGGCTGAGCACCGTGGCGTGTTTCATCTGGACCTCCTGAAAGGCGTACAGTCTAGCCGAATTCGGAATTCAAAATTGAGAATTAAGAATTGCCACTGGGCCCCGGCTGCGCCAGCAACCGCGCGATCGGCCGCACCTCCATCCACCACTGGTGTTTCGGACGCTGGTTCTCCGAGTCGACCTGGCGCCTCAGCCCCTCGAGTTCGGAGAACTCGACCTTGCCGTCGGCGATGCCGATGGCGAGGGCGGCGTCGGTTCCGGCCTCGACCTCGTCGATCAGACGCTCGACGCACCGCTTGGCGAGCCGGGTGGCGAGGATGCGGTCGAACGGGGTCGGGTTGCCGCCCTGCTGCTGGTGGCCGAGGATCGCCTGCCGCACCTCGAAGAGATCCTTGCCCTCCTCCTCGAAGAGCGACACCATGAACTGGGTGCTGTAGCAGGGGTTGGCGTTTTCGTTGCGGATCATCAGACCGAGGCGTTTGCCGCCCTGGAAACCCGCGATGAGGGTCTCGACGTCGGACTGCAGATCGGCGATCGTGACCCCCTCTTCGTGGAGGTAGACCCGTTCGGCGCCGCTGGCGAGACCGCCCATCAGCGCCAGGTAGCCGCAGTAGCGGCCCATGACCTCGACCACGAAGCAGCGTCGCGACGCCACCGCCGACTGTTTGATCCTGTCCACCGCCTCGGACGATGGCGTTGAGGGCGGTGTCGGCGCCGACCGACAGCTCGGAACCGGGCAGGTTGTTGTTGATGGTGGCCGGCAGACAGATGATGGGGATGTTGAAGGCCGGAAAGGCCTCGCGTTTGAGAGTCAGCCTGAGACACGAGTCGTAGCCCGACCACCCGCCGATCATCAGAATGCCGTCGATTTCGAGGTCCTCGATGGTGCGGGCGATGGCGTAGAAGTCCTTGCCGCGCGGGATCACCCGGTTGACGCCGAGCTCGCAACCGCCGGCGGTGGTCCAGCCGCGGACGCTCATCCAGCCGAGCTCTTCCACGTCACCGTCGATCAGCCCGCGAAAGCCGCCGTGGACGCCGAGCATGACGTGGCCCTCGTCGAGGCCGATGCGCACCGCGGCGCGGGTGGCGGTGTTCATGCCCGGTGACGGTCCGCCGGAGGAGAGCACCGCAAGGCGGAGGCGCCTCTGATCCGGGCGCGGCGGGTTCGGCAGTGAACGCAGCAGGGTCTGCAGCGTGTCGAGATTGTCGGAAAATCCGCCGCCACGCAACTGCAGGGCCTCGTTGAACTCACCGGCCTCGATGGCCCTGGTGACCTGCAGCGTGGCTTCGACGCACTCGCGCAAAGGCTGACTGCGTGACGCGGTTGTGGCGCACGCCGACGAGTTGCGGCGGGCTCTCGGGGTCGGCCGCCAACACGTCGTTGACCGCAGCGTGGCCGAGCAGGGTCGCCATCATTCGGTCGTACGCGGTGGGCTGGCCGCCGCGTTGGACGTGTCCGAGGATGGTCACCCGGACGTCCTCCTCCATATGGGTCTCGAGGACCTCCTGCACCCGTTTTGCGGAGATTGGGTTGCCGTCGGTGTCGATGGCGCCCTCGGCGAGAATGACGATGCTGTCCCGGCGCCCTGCGTCGCGCCCGGCGCGGAGACGGCGGGGGAGAATCTGCTGCCAGGTCTCGCCTGCGGGCGGGGCCTCGGGGATCAGCACCGCGTCGGCGCCGGTGGCGAGACCGCTCATCAGGGCCAGGTAGCCACAGTGCCGGCCCATGACCTCGACCACGAAAGTCCGCTGGTGGCTGGCGGCGGTGGCGCCGATGGCGTCAACCGCCTCGGTGATCCGGTGCAGCGCGGTGTCGGCGCCGATCGACATGTCGGTTCCGACCATGTCGTTGTCGATCGAGGCGCCGAGGCCGGCGAGGGAGAGCGTCCGGTGCTGTCCGCTGTTTCGCGCGAAATCCGGTCCTGGCCGACCAGCTCCTCCAGGAGGTCGGGCCACTCGCGATGGAGCGAGTCGGCCGCCGTGAGACTGCCGTCGCCACCGACGACGATGAGGTGATTGATGCCGTTCTCGACGAGATTGTGTGCCGCCTTGAGCCGGCCCTCGCGGGTCCGGAACTCGTCGGATCGGGCGGTGCCGATGACCGTGCCGCCCTTGTGCATGATGCCGCCGACCGAGTCCCAGGTCATCGGCTCGAAGATACGAGCCGCCCTCGACCAGCCCGCGGAAGCCCTCTCTTGATGGCGACCGGCTCGACGCCTGCCTCGAGCGCCGTCCGAACGGCGGCGCGGATGGCCGCGTTCATGCCCGGCGCGTCGCCACCGCTGGTGAGAATGCCGAGCCTGTGTTTTCGGGTGGTGTTCTTCGTTCATCGATCTCCTCGTCCGGGTCGAACCCAAGCGGGCATTCTAACCCTCGACTTGGTCGCTGTGGGATTGTCTCAGGCCAGGGCGGTGAAGGCGGCGCGAGCCGCCGCGATCAGGATGATCACCGCGAACAGACGCTTGAGGGCCGCAGGCGAAAGTCGGGTCTCCGCGAGGTGGGCGCCGGCGAGACCACCGATGAGCACGGCAACGGCCAGTGGACCGGCGATCTGGAGATCGACGGATCCGCGAAGCCCGTGGGCGGCCAGCCCGGCCACCGAAAGGGTGAAGACGGTGGCTGAACTCATCGCCGCGACTTCCCGCGGCGCCGCCCACCCGAGGAGAAGCACCAGCGGGCCGAGAAAAACCCCGCCGCCGATGCCGAGAAAACCCGAAGCCAGACCGATCAGAAGACCCGGACGGGATCGCCACCGCCACAGGCGCGTGGTGGCGGGAGGCACGGGTTCGTCGGGTCGAGCGCGCCGAGCGCAGCATGGCAGCGGCGGCTGCGGCCAGACCGACCGCGAGCACCGCCAGGAAGAGCTGTCGCGGTGCCGAGATGAGCCCGCCGGCAAAGGCGGCCGGAATCGCCAGGAGCAGGAAGGGCAACAGCAGCCGCGGCTGCAGCCGCCCGGCAAGACCGAACCGCAGCAGCGCGGCACCGGTGACCACCACGTTGAGTAGCAGCGCGGTTGAGGGCATCGTCTCGGTGTCCATCCCGAAGAGCGTCATCAGGGCGAGATAGCCCGTGCCGCCGCCGAGACCCACCGCCGCGTAGGCCGCCGCCACCAGCGCACACAGGGGGACCAGCAGGAGGAGGGATGTCGTCACAGGGAGATTGTGCCATGGAGATTTCGGATTTCGGATTTCGGATTTCGGATTTTCCGACCACCCACCCTGAATGGTGACGCCGCTACGTCCACCGAAAGCCGGCTTTCCTCACGCCCCTCCCGAGAGGAGCCACTCGCAAATTCGGGCCTGTCACGGCGTAGCCTGAAGGGCGAAGCCGGAAGCGAGCGGAGAAATCTCATGAAGGGGAGAGCCGTCACTTTCTCGGGCGTTCGAGTGAACCCGCCTTTCAGAAGGCGCTTCCCGAGAGGAGCCACCCTTGACATTGTTGGCCCACAGCGTCTCACCGACTTCGAGGGTTGGCCATCCAACAATGTCAAAGGTGGCACCTCCGCCGCACGCGGCACGTTTCCACGCGTCGTGCCCGTGAGTGCCCCCTCCGAAGATATTTGCGCCCGAAACTGCCAATCATGCCGAGCACCCTTGATCGCAAAATCATCGGAGACGGCACGTCCGGTGAACGCGAGCGGAGCGCTTGTGGGGCAGCCGTCCCGGCTGCCATGCATTTCCGCCGCACGCGACACGTATCAGCGCGCTCTTCCCGAGAGGATGCCAGGCACGCCACATTGTCGACCAGGGCCTCGACAATGTGGGAGCCAGGCACCTCCGCCGCGCATTAGTTCACCCAACCCGAGAGCACTCGGACGTTTCCCGTCGGCAACGCTCTGCGATGACAATTCCGAATTCCGAATTCCGAATTCCGAATTCGCATCGCTATACTTCCCCAATGCACTCAACCGGCCTCAAGGCCCTTCTGCTCGATCTCGACGATACGCTGATCGACAATCCGGTGCGGACCTTCATTCCGGCCTACTTCAAGGCGCTTGAAGTCTTTGTGGCGGAGACCGTTCCTCCGGACCGCTTCATCGCCGAGCTCCTGGCCGCGACCCGTGCAATGAACCACAGCGACGGCACGGGCGCCACCAACGAGGAGGTCTTTGCCGCGGCGTTCTACCCGGCGCTCGGCGTGCCGCGAGCAGAGATGGAACAGCTGCTCGGAAACTTCTATCGCGATGCGTACCCTTCCCTGCAGCCCATGGTCTCCCCGCGCCCTGCGGCGCCGAAAGTGGTCGAGTGGGCTCTGGGGCGGGGGCTCCAGGTCGTGATCGCCACCAACCCGCTCTTTCCCCGCACCGCAATCGAACAGAGGATGGCGTGGGGTGGTGTCGGAGTCGACCGCTTCGACTATGAACTGGTGACCTCCTACGAGAACTGCCACGCCACCAAATCCAGCCCGGCCTACTATTCGGAGATTCTGGAAACCCTCGGCAGACAGCCGGAGGAGTGTCTGATGGTCGGTGACAACTGGGACTGGGACGTTGCGTGTGCGGCACGGGCCGGGATCAGAGGGTTCTGGGTCGCGGCTGCCGACTCCGACCCGGGATCATCGGATAGTGAAGCGATTGGCAAAGGTTCTTTCGACGCCTTTCTGAATCGTGCCGAGAAGGGTGAGATCGAGCAGGCGTTTGAGCGATCTTTGGTAGGGCGGTCAATACGATGAACGCTGAAGATCTTCGCCGTCGATTCTCGGACCACGTGATCGTCACCGATGGCGCCATGGGGTCGGAGCTGCTGCAGCGTCTCCCCGAGGGTTCGCGGCTCGATCTCGCCGCCCACGAACACCCGCGCGAGGTGCTCGACATCCACCTTGCCTACATCGAGGCCGGCGCCGAGCTCATCGAGACCGCAACATTCGGCTGCTCGCGGCCGCGTTTGGAGCGGGGGAACGCTGGCGACCTCACCGAGACCGTCAATGCCGAAGCGGTCAAAATCGCCCGCGAAGCGCGCGAGATCTCGGGTCGCGACGTCTTGATTGCGGGATCGATCGCACCGCTGGCGGGCACCCTCGATCTCGATGAACCCGAAGGCCGGGCGGTGATCCCCCTGGCCCACGCTGAGCAGGCCGCCGCCCTCGCCGGCCGCGGGGCCGACCTCCTTGTTCTGGAGACGTTTTTCCGCATCGACGAGCTCGCCATCGCAGTGGCGGCGGTGCGTACCGTCACGGATCTGCCACTGATCGGCATGATGACCTTTGCTCACGAACGGCCCCCACATCCTTACCAGGAGCAGGCGAAGTACCTCGACGAGCTCGCCGAGCTCGATCTCGTGGCCCTGGGCGTCAACTGTGCGCCGGGCCCCATGGGAAGCCTGGAAATCCTGCGCCAGGTGAAGCAGCTGAGAGTGCCGCTGGTGGCCAAACCCAACGCCGGGACCCTGGTGCGGCGAGAAGGCCGGATCCTCATGCCTCCGGCCACCCCGGTCTATCTCGCGCAGTTTGTGCGCCAGGTTGTCGGCCTCGGAGCGGTGATGGTGGGAGGGTGTTGCGGTACCGGACCGGAGCACATCCGGGCGATTGCCGACGCGGTGCGCGATCTCTCTCCCCACGCCAGGACCACGACCGTGGTGGCGGTTGAGGCCCCTCCGCCCGCTCCGGAGATCGTTCGCCCCTCGTCGCCTCTCGCGGCCAAGCTCGAACGGGGAAGATTTGCCCGCCTCGTCCAGCTCGACCCGCCAAAGGGGACCAACGTGGACGCGCTGCTCGAGGCCGCGAAGGCAATTGCCGCCCACCCGGATGTCGACGGCGTCGACATCAACTCGAATCCGCTGGCACGGCTGAGGATGGACCCGCTCTTTCTCGGACAGCTCGTCCAGCAACGGACGGGGCTCGAAGCGGTACCTCACATCACGCCACGTGACGCCAGCCTGATGGGTCTGCAGTCGCAGCTGCTCGGAGCGTGGCGTGGGGGAATCCGCAACGTGCTCGCCATCACCGGAGATCCCTCCCAGCTCGGCGATTACCCGGGTGTGCACGATGTTTACCACGTCGATATCTTCGAATTGGTTCGCGCCCTGTCGCGACTCGCAGAGGGCTTCGACTGTGCCGGCAACCGGATCGGGGACCCGCCTGGATTTCTGATCGGAGTCGCCGTCAACCCGGCGGCCGACGACCCGCAGCAGGAAGCGGACCGCCTGCGTCGAAAAATCGACAATGGCGCCCACTTTGCCATGAGTCAGGTCACCTTCGACTGGCAGGCCTGGGACCGTTTCACCGAGATCTTCCACGGTGAGTTGCCCGTCCCGACCCTCGCCGCGGTGTGGCCCCTGCGGTCGCTCAAAATGGCGCTCCGCCTTCACAACGAGGTACCGGGAATCGTGGTCCCGGATGAGCTGCTGTCGAAGCTCGAGGCTGCCGGCGCCGAAGCCGAACGGGTTGGCTATGACTGGGCGGTGAGAATGCTGAGCAGGCCCCCGACCACGCAGCGGGCGTCTACCTGATCGCCCCCTTCAAACAGCCACAGGCGATCCTGCCGTTGATTGACGACGCAGGATCGAATTAGGAAATTCGGATTTCGGATTTCGGGATTTCGTCCCAACTCTCCTCCGACTGGGACCTTTCGAGTGCTGATGAAAGGGTCGCGTGCGGCGGAGGTGTCTCGGGACTTCGCCTCCGGCTACGACCGTGACGTGCCGCTCCTGCGGCGGAGGTGCTCGCGGCTTCGCCTCCGGCTACGCCGTGACGAGCCCTCGGCGGCAGAGGTGGCTACTCCGGGCAATGCCGTTCGGAGCATCGGTGCCTGGCATCGTCTCGGGAATGCCGTCCAGAGAATCGCGGCTTTTCAGTAGCGCCACCCTCACCTCATCGGGTACTCTTTGCACCTGGTATGGACGAAATAAGACTGATTCCACCTCCTCGAACCCCTTCATCGCGGCCGGCAGCGACCGTACGGAAGAGCTGCGCGCGATCATGGCCGACCGGATCCTGGTACTCGACGGGGCCACCGGGACGATGCTGCAGTCCAGGGACCTCGGCCCCGACGACTTCGGCGGTCCCGAGCTCGAAGGCTGCAACGAGATCCTGGTTCGCACCCGGCCGGACGTGATCCTCGATGTCCACCGGGCCTATCTCGCGGCCGGCGCCGATCTCATCGAGACCGACACCTTCGGAGGCACCCCCCTGGTGTTGGCCGAGTACGGGCTCGAGGACGAGGCGCGCGAACTCAATCGCCGCGCCGCCGAGCTCGCGGTCGAGGCCGCCCGAGAGTTCTCGACCCCCGACAGACCGCGGTTCGTGGTCGGTTCGATCGGCCCGACGACCAAGGCGATCTCGGTCACCGGCGGCATCACCTTTCCAGAGCTCGTATGGACCTTCGGCGAGCAGATTCGCGGTCTGATGGAGGGCGGCGCTGATCTTCTCTTCATCGAAACCTGCCAGGACACCCGCAACGTCAAAGCGGCGCTGATCGCCGCCGAGCGCGCCTTTGCCGACGCCGGTGTGCGGCGGCCGCTGGTGGTGTCGGGCACCATCGAGACTTCGGGGACCATGCTCGGCGGGCAGGCCGCCGACGCCTTTCTCGCCTCGATCGAACACGCCGATCTGCTGGCGGTCGGGCTCAACTGCGCCACCGGTCCCGACCTCATGACCGACCATCTGCGGACCATCGACCATGCGTTCACGGTGGGCCGTCTCCTGCTTTCCGAACGCGGGGCTGCCCGACGAGGACGGCCTGCTATTCGGAGACTCCGGAGATGCTGGCTGCGGCGCTCGCGCGATTTGCCGACGCCGGGTGGCTCAACATCGTCGGCGGTTGTTGCGGCACCACCGATGCTCACACCGCCGCGCTCGCAGAGATGGTCGAGGGGCGCCGGCCGCGCCCCCTCGATCATGGCGCCACCGCGGCGCCCGGTCTTCACCGGGATCGATCTGGTGGAACCCGACGACAGCAACCGCCCGCTGCTGGTGGGCGAGCGCACCAACGTCATCGGCTCGAAGAAGTTCCGGGAGATGGTGGCCGCGGGCGAGTGGGACGAGGCGGTCGAGATCGCCCGCCGCCAGGTCAAGGGCGGCGCTCAGATCATCGACGTCTGTCTGCAGTCCACAGAGGGCGACGAGTTGGCCGCGATCCGCGAGCTCTTCGATCGGCTCGGGCGCGCGGTCAAGGCACCGATCATGATCGACTCCACCGACGCCGACGCGGTCGAGGTCGCCCTGACCTACTGCCAGGGCAAATCGATCGTCAACTCGATCAACCTCGAGGACGGCGAGGAGCGGATCGAGGCGGTGGCGCCGCTGCTGCGGCGCTACGGGGCGGCGGTGATCTTCGGCACCATCGACGAGGATCCCGAGCAGGCTCAGGCCTTCACCCGCGAGCGCAAAGCTCGAGATCGCCGGGCGCGGCCACCAATTGCTGACCGGCAGGTACGGCGTTCCGGAAGAAGATATCGTCTTCGACCCGCTGGTCTTTCCGGCGGCGAGCGGCGACGAGAGCTACATCGGCGGCGCGGTCGAGACCATCGAGGGCCTGCGGTTGATCAAGGAGGCGTTTCCGAACTGCACGACCGTTCTCGGGATCTCCAACGTCTCGTTCGGTTTGCCCGTGCCGCGCCCGCGAGATCGTCAACTCGGTCTTTCTCTACCTGTGCACCAAGGCCGGGCTCGACCTGGCGATCGTCAACAGCGAGCGGCTCGAGCGCTACGCAGCAATTCCCGAGGCGGAGCGGCGGATGGTCGAGGCCCTGCTCGCCAATACCCCGCCGGCCGCCGGCGAGGGTGCGGACCCGACTCTCGACGGACGCTCCCGCAGACTGGCGCGACCAGGATGCCGAAGCAGCGCGCGGCCATCCACGGCTTTCACGTCGCACGGGTAACCGAGCACTTCCGCGGCGCCAAGCGCGAGGCGGTCGTTCGTCCCGAACAACCGCTCGACGAGCGCCTCGCGGGCTACATCGTCGATGGCAGCCGCACCGGGTTGATCGCCGACCTCGATCAGAAGCTGGGGCGAGGGCTGCGCGCCGCTCGACATCATCAACGGGCCGTTGATGGCCGGCATGGCCGAGGTCGGCCGCCTGTTCAACGACAACGAGCTCATCGTCGCCGAGGTCCTGCAGAGCGCCGAGGCGATGAAGGCGGCGGTGTCGCACCTCGAGCAGTTCATGGATGCCGAGACCTCGGCATCGCGCGGCAAGGTGGTGCTGGCGACGGTCAAGGGCGACGTCCACGATATCGGCAAGAACCTGGTCGACATCATCTTCACCAACAACGGCTTCGAGGTGGTCGACCTCGGGATCAAGGTCGCCCCCGAGACCCTGGTTCAGGCGGTGCGCGAGCACCGGCCGGACGCCGTGGGTCTGTCGGGTCTGCTGGTGAAGTCGGCCCACCAGATGGTCGTCACCGCCGAGGATCTGGGCGGCCGGGCATCGATGTGCCGATTCTGGTCGGCGGCGCCGCGCTTTCGGCCCGGTTCACCGAGCGAACGGATCGCTCCGGCCTACGGCGGACGGGTCCACTACTGCTCGGACGCGATGGCCGGTCTCGACACCCTCCTGCGGCTTGTCGAGAAGGCGCGACGGGACGGCGTCCGTGCCGGCAGTGCCCATTGATCGAAAGGCGCCAGCGCCCCGTCACACGGCCGGCCGCCGCCACCGCGAACCGCGGCGCCAGCCGTCCGCACCGACCTCGAGCCCGTGCCGCCGCCGCTGCCCGATCGCGTGGTGTGGCCGAGGTCGAGGACGCTCGACGAAATCTGGTCCTACGTCAACCCGCAGATGCTGTACGGCAAACACCTCGGTCTGCGGGGCAGCTTTGCACCGGCTTCTCGACGAGGGCGACGTCAAGGCCGAAAAACTCGACGCGCATGATCGAGGCGCTCAAGGCCGACGTTCGATCGTGGATGCGGGTCGGCGCGGTGTGGCGGTTTTACGAGGCCGAACCCGACGGCGATCGTATCGCCCTCTTCGAACCCGGATCGCGACGAGACCCGCCCACGTCTATTCACGTTCGGACGCCAGCAGAAGACCGGCGGGCTGTGTCTCTCCGATTTCGTGCTGCCGCCGCGCGGACGGCGTTCGCGACTCGATGGCCGTCTTTGTCGTCGGCGCGGGGGAGGGCGTGCGCGAGCGCTCTCAGGCGGCCAAGGAGGCGGGAGAGTATCTCGCCAGCCACGCCATCCAGGCCCTCGCCATCGAAACCGCCGAGGCCGCCGCCGAGTGGCTGCACGGCCGGATTCGCGGGCAGTGGGGATTCCCGGACCCGCCGGAGATGACGATGAAGGACCGGTTTGCCGCCCGCTACCGCGGCAAGCGCTTCAGCTTCGGCTACCCGGCGTGTCCCGACCTCGACGACCAGGCCGCCTCTGTGGCGGCTGCTGCGACCGGAAGAGATCGGCGTCGAGCTCACCGACGGCATGATGATGGAGCCGGAGGCGAGCGTCTCGGCACTTGTGTTTCATCACCCCGACGCCAGGTACTTCTCGGTCTCCGGCGTCGCGCTGACGGCGATCGACAATTTCGGATTTCGGACTTCGGAATTGCGACGGAGATTTCCCGCTCACACGCTCGGTCGAAATGACACGAGGGCGAGTTGCGAAGACGTGCTGATACGAGCCGCGTGCGGCGGAGGTGCCATTTTCAATATTGTGGGACACACGAGAATCGACGTCGGTCGGAAGCTTCGGGCGCACAATGTTGAAGGTGGCTCCTCTCGGGGAGTGCGCCAGGAAAGTCACGAGACCGCTCTGGAACTTGACCGCAGAACCCAAAACCCCCACACTGGCCGACCATGAACGAACTCATTCTCATCGTCGATGACGAAACCGGCATTCTGACGACCTTGTCGCAGATTCTGGCGGACGAGGGCTACCGCACGGTGACGACGACCAGCGGCGAAGAAGCCCTCCACCTCTTCCGCGAACAACGCCCGGATGTGGTGTTTCTCGATATCTGGCTGCCGGATTGGGACGGTCTCGAGACCCTGCAGGCGCTGCGCGATGTCGACCCCAACGCGATGGTGATCATGATGTCCGGTCACGGCACCTCGGAGACGGCGGTCAAGGCCATCAAGATGGGGGCCCACGACTACCTGGAGAAGCCGCTCTCCTACGACCGCACCGTCAAGGCGGTGGAGGAGGCGCTGGAGGCGAAGAGTGAGGGTCGCCAAGGGGCTGCCGACGGCGTGCTCGAAGCGAGCCGGCAACGCATCGAACCGGTGGTCAAATTCGAAGCGCCGCCGCCGTTGTCGCTACTCCGAACCACCGACCGGCCTCCAGCGGACGATCCGCGAGTCGAGCGTCATCTACGGGCTCGGGCTGCACTCGGGCGGACGCACCGGGATGGTCATCCAACCGCTGCCTCCCGACACCGGGATCCACTTTCTGACCCTGCCGCGCGGGGTCACCATGCCGGCCCACGTCAACTCGGTGGCGGAGACCGACTACGCAACCAGCCTGACCCGGGACGGCGAAAGCATCCGCACCGTCGAACACCTGTTGTCGGCCCTGCACGCGTGCGGGGTGAGCAATCTCCTCGTCAAGGTCCACGGCGAGATCCCGGTCCTCGACGGATCGGCCCTGAGCTTTCTCGACAAGATCAAGGAGATCGGCGTCGTCGAACAGGACGCCCTGGTCAAGGAGCTGGTCATCGACCGCCGCTACGAAGTGGGCAACGGCGACAAGTCGCTGGTCATCGAACCTGCCGACGTGTTCTCGGTGTCCTACCAGCTCAGCTATCCGCCACCGGTGGGGGACCAGTTCTACGACTTCGTCTTCACCGGGTGCGACGCCTACCGCGAAGAGATCGCCCCCGCCAGGACCTTCGGTTTCATGCGCGATCTGAAGATGATCAACGAACTCGGTCTCGGCACCGGCGGCCGCCTCGACAATTTCATCCTGGTCGGCGAGGACAACGTCATCAACACCGATCTGCGTTTCCCCGACGAGTTCGTGCGCCACAAGATCCTCGACATCATCGGCGACCTCTACCTGCTCGGCTATCCGGTGCGAGGCAAGGTGACGGCGAAGCTCACCGGCCACCGCGACAATATCGCAGATCCAGCGGCAGATTCTGGCTGCGAACGGCTGAGAGGTCGTTTCTTTATTTCCCAGGAGCCAGCACGCCGCATTGTTGAACCAACTCTGCCGGAGCTAGTACCTCCGAGAGGAGCCACCCGCTGAAGCACTCGTTTTCGCAACCACGATCTCAGGGGCCGGAACGCTCGAAGTGTCAGACAATGGATTCAAAATGGCACCTTCACTGAACGCGGCTCGTATCCGAGATTCGGCTCTCCAGGCACCTCCACTGCACGTGCTTTTCCATTGACCCGAAGCCATTTAGGTGCTACAACTTCGCGCCCGCTCGGAGCGGCCCGAAAGTGAGCCCTTCCCATGACCGAATTCCGAAATCTCGCGATCATCGCCCACGTCGACCACGGCAAGACCACCCTGGTGGATGCCATGCTGTGGCAGAGCGGCACCTTCCGCGCCAACGAACGGGTTGCCGAACGCGTGATGGACTCCGGCGATCTCGAGCGTGAGCGCGGCATCACCATCCTCGCCAAGAACACCGCCGTGCGCCACAAGGGCATCAAGATCAACATCGTCGACACCCCCGGCCACGCCGATTTCGGCGGCGAGGTCGAGCGGACCCTGCAGATGGTCGATGGTGTCCTGTTGCTGGTGGACGCCGCCGAGGGACCGCTGCCGCAGACCCGTTTCGTGCTCTCCAAGGCGCTCGAGCTCGGTCTGCCGCCGATCGTGGTGATCAACAAGATCGACCGCGACGACGCCAGGCCCGCCGAGGTCCTGGACGAGATCTACGACCTCTTTATCGATCTCGATGCCGACGAGGAGCAGCTCGACTTTCCGGTCTATTGCACCGACGCCCGCAAGGGTCTGTGCCGCAAGGGGCTCGAGGGCGAGTTTTCGGATCTGCAGTTCCTCCTCGACGAAATCGTCGACGTCCGTGCCGCCGCCCAAGGGCGACCCCGCGGCGTCGTTGCAGCTCCTGGTCACCAACCTCGACTACTCCGACTACCTGGGCCGTCTGGCCGTCGGCCGCATCGTCAACGGCACCCTTTACGCCAAACGCACCGTGGGCATTGCCCGCGAGGACGGCATCGGCGCGGCCAAGGTGGGCGTCGTCTACTCGCACGAGGGGCTGCAGCGGGTCGAGGTGGAATCTGCGGTGGCGGGCGACATCGTTGCCCTCGCCGGTCTCGAAGAAGTCAGTATCGGCGATTCGCTGGTCGACCGCGACGATCCGCACCCGCTCAAACGCATTGCGGTCGACGAGCCCACGATGGCCATGGTCTTCTCGGCCAACAACTCGCCCTTCGGCGGCCGCGAGGGCCAGTTCGTGACGGCGCGCCAGATCCGGGCCCGGCTCGAAAAGGAAGCCCTCCACAACGTCGCCATCCGGCTGGAGATCCTCGCGCAATGACGCCTTCAACGTGCAGGGCCGCGGCGAGCTGCAGTTGGCGATCCTCATCGAGACCATGCGCCGCGAGGGCTACGAGCTGTCGGTGTCGAAGCCGGAGATCGTGGTTCGCGAAGAGGACGGCCGCAAGCTCGAGCCCATGGAGATCGTGCAGGTCGATTGTCCCGACGAGTACGTGGGCGTCGTGACCCAGAAGCTCGGAGGCCGGAAGGGCCAGATGACCGAGATGCACAATCCCGGTCACGGCCGGGTGCGGCTGGCCTTCAGGATCCCGTCGCGAGGGCTGATCGGCTTTCGCTCCGAGTTTCTCACCGACACCCGCGGCACCGGTATTCTCAACCATCTCTTCGACGGTTGGGAAGCGTGGCAGGGCGAGATCCCCGGCCGCGCCACGGGCGCCCTGGTGTCGGACCGGGCGGGCAAGACGACGACCTACGCGCTGTACCACCTCGAGCCTCGCGGGACGCTTGTTCATCGGAACCGGACCGTCGAGGTCTACGAAGGCATGATCGTGGGTGAGAACGCGCGCGACAACGACCTCGATGTCAACGTCACCCGCGAAAAGAAGCTCACCAATATGCGCTCCTCGGGCGCCGACGAGGCCCTGCGGTTGGCGCCGCCGCGCGAGATGACCCTCGACCGCGCCATCGAGTGGATCGACGGCGACGAACTGGTCGAGGTGACGCCGTCGGCGATTCGGGTTCGCAAGCGGGTTCTTCGCGCCAACCAGCGGCCGAGCACGAAGCGGGCCAGGCGCGAAGGCCTGACGCCCTTCGGTTGAATCCGGAGTTCGGAATTCGGCCGACCACAGGTACTTACTCCGGGATACGGTATTCCGACCTGAACATCCCGATGCTCACGGCGTTGTTGCCCGTAAGTGCCCCCTCTGACAATGATTGGGCCCTTGGCCGGGGCTCGCAATCCGCTTCTGAGATCCCAACATTGTCAGAGACGGCACGTCCGGTCAGCGCGAGCACGTTCGGAATCCAGAATCCAGCAACCCCGGTGTTCCATCGACGTAGACAGGAATAGGAAACCGGGAGTCGAATGAAGATCACGGGCCGACGCGCCGCGAAATGGAGTCTTTGGGGTCTGGCGGCTCTGATGGTGGTGGTCGGCCTGTACCTCTCGGTCTTTTTTCTTCCCTACCCGATGTTTCCGCATCATGCCGAACTCGCTGGTTTCAGCGTGTACTCGGATCGGGAGATCGCCCCTGACTTCAGCCTGGTCATGGACGAGGCGCGGCGTCGAATCGAAAAGATGGAGCTGTCTGGCGGCGGCAAAGGCCTCCGCATTTTCGTGTGCCACTCCCAGCGGCTCTTTGTTGCCCTCAACCGGTTGGCCGGGAAACGCCAGTGGGGTCAGGCGCTCGTGATCTCGGCGGCCGGAAACGCCTTTTTCTCGGTGTCCGGAATCGAGGCCATCGGCCGGCGGAACGGCGATAGGATTCCGCACTCGCGGCTCGGGGGTTCGTGGCCGGCGGCTATCGCGCACGAGTCCGCCCACAGTCTCGTCTTTGCCGAACTCGGTTCCAGCGAGGCGCGAAGGGTTCCGGTCTGGAAGTCAGAGGGTCATGCCGATTACTCGGCGAATCTCCTGCCGATCGAGTCTGACCCCGAATACGATCTCAGACGTCGCGTCGAGTGGGTGCTCGACGACGATGTGTGGCAGGGCCCCGTCGGCCATGTGGATCGACGTCACTTTCGTTGGCAGGTGTTGGTTGAGTTTTTGTCTGGTGTCGAAGGCATGGGCTTCCATCAGCTTCTGGAGGATTCGGTGACGGAAGAGTCGGCGTGGGCCGACATGATGGAGTGGTACTCCGTTTCAGGAGCTACGAGCTAGACTTCAACACCGCGCTCGCTATTTTTGCGATATTTGATGTTGGATGTCGTTGGTCTGTTTGACTGGTGTCGCGAGTCGATCGACCGATCCAACATCAAATATCCAACATCCAAACGAAACTGGTTTTCGCACCGGTCATCCGACCAATAGACCTTCCCGTGACAGAATCGCGGACGTGTCCTGCTCAGTACTTGAGCGGCCTCGCCTTGTAGCTGATGATCGCGGCCTGGTGGCGGCCGACCATCTTGTGCGGGGCAATGCGGCCGCAGTGGCCGTATTCACCGTCCGGCTCGCACAGACCGCGGCACATCGAAACCTGGTGGCCGTTGTACGGGCAGGTGATGAAGGTGTAGGCCCGAGAGACTGGTCTTGCGGCGTTGGGATTTCGGTCGAAGCAGTGCCATGGTGGACTCCTGTCACGATGATATCAAGATCGATTCCTGTTGGATACTGACCCGTCGTACCGGCCCGTTTCATCCGTTTCAGCGCCCCAACGTTTCAACGTTCCGACGGTTCAGTTTTCGAACGCCGTATCAGCACCACCCTCGAGGCACCGCCTCCGAGATCTCGAAACACCTCCAGATCCGTCGGGCAGCACCGTCTTCGACCGACCGCGCGCTTCGGGGCATTCCAGACACGCCACCGCGTCCGGCGCCAGGAGATCGTCTTAAAACGCGGCGGTGAGAGCGCCGAGACCTTCCTCCCAGTTTTCAAATGGGGGGTCGGCCCACGCGAGGTCGAAGGTCTCGCCGCGCCGCGCCAGCGTTGTGACTGCGGCAGCGGCGGGTTGGACCAGGACCGTGGCCCGTTCGTCCTCGAGGTCGAAGAGAGCGCAGTTTTCGCTTGAGGATGCGGGCGGCTCCGCGGTGACGCTCGACAAACACCACCGCGTCTCGCACCGCGAGACAGTGCCTCCAGACCAACGGCGCCGGTGCCGGCAAAGAGATCGAGGAATCGGGCGCCCTCGACAAGATCGCCGAGCACCGCAAAGGCGCGCTCGCGCATGGCATCGGGCGTCGGCCGGACGGGCATCGCTCTTTGCCGGGCCGCGCAACCGTCGCGATCGCCAGGCGCCGCCCGTGATCCTCACTTTTCGCGTTCCACGACGCGCAGGATCACCTCGTCGCGAACGTCGGGGCCGACGATCTCGCGGATGTAGGTGTCCTCGTGCTCGAGCACCAGGAACCCGTCGTCCAACACCTCGGCCACCCGCGCATAGCTCTCCGTCCATGAGTTCGACCCGGTCGCCGCGTCGGGGATCCCAACCCTTGAGATCTTCGGAGGACGGGCTCGACTCGCGAACCAGGATGTTCGAGGTCGTTGATGGCGCCCGGAAATCTGGGCCAGCGGGAGCGAAACCGTGGCCATGGGTGAAAACTCGATCTTGCGCGGAGAATCCGGGCCGATGTGCAGGGTCAGTGCAACCTGGCTCCTCGGTGTCGAGACCGCCGAGGTGACCGGTTTTTCGCCCAAGCTCTTCGACCGCTCTTCTGCAGAATCCCGAGGTAGATCAGATACTGGTCCGGCGGCAGAGTCGATGTGTTTGAAGTAACCCTGGACGCCGTTCTCGGCGATCGACACCACGACGACACGGTTGCTGAAGAGGGTGACCCGCGTGGCGATCTCGCCCTCGGTGAAGACCCGTTCCACCACCGGAATCGGCGCCTGTGCCGAGGCTGCAGCGGAGAGCGAGAGCACACAGAGACATACCAAGAAACAATCGCATTTTCACGAGCCCTCCTCGTCTTCGAGAGCCATGGCGGTCTTCACCGCCCACGGGAGGGCTTCGTCCGGGCTGATGACCCCGTCGACCAGGGCGTCCCGCGCCATCGCCAGCGCGCGGCCGATGCGCGGGCCCGGCGGTACGTCGTGGTCGAGCAGCTGTTGGCCGGTGACCGGCGGATCGAGACGCGCCGCCGCCTTCCGCCGCATCGGCAAGCGCTCGTCTCTTCTCGAGGGGGACACCGGCCATCGCCAACAGCAGGGGTTCCGGGGGACAGCTTCTCGATGACCCGGGCCCTGTGCGATCGCGGCAGCGATGGGATCGGCGGCGCGCGAGATCGTCTCGACCTGCTCGGGAAGGGCGAGCAGCGCGATCACGCACCGAGCCGCGAGCTGCAGGCGCTCGCACCAGTTGCGCCACGGCGTCGGTGCCCGAGTTCACGGCGAGCCCGCCGAGAAACATCAGCCAGATTTCGGGCGCCGGTCCGAGGCCCTCGAGCTCGTACCACGCAAGTTGCCCCTCCACCTCCATGAGGTATCCGCGGATTGTTTCGCTCCACTCCAGATTCGGGCTGATTGCGGGCAGAAGCCCGAGACGCGCCACGAGGGCGAGCGCTTCGGTGGGATGGCTTTCGGTCAGGAGCAGCTCGAGCTCGCGCCGCAGACGTTGGCCGGAAAGCCGTTCGAACACCCCCTCGGCGAGGGCGGTGGTGATCAGGTGTCTGGTGTCGGGCGCGATCGAAAAGTCGAGGCGGCGCGCGTAACGCACCGCGCGCAGGGCCCGGGTCGGGTCGTCGATGAAGGACAGGGAGTGGAGGACCCGGATCTCGCGGCGTTGGATGTCCTTGCGGCCGCCGAAGAAATCCACCAGATCGCCATAGCGATCTCCCTGAAGGGCCACGGCCAGCGAGTTGATGGTGAAGTCCCGGCGATAGAGGTCCTGGCGGATCAGTGATGTGGCCACCTCGGGCAGCGCTGCGGGGGTGCGGTAGAACTCGGTCCGGGCGGACGCGACATCGACCTTGAGACCGTCGGGCAGGGTCACCACCGCGGTCAGAAAGGGCGCGTGTGGGTGGTGTCGGGCCTCGAGCTCGTCGGCGAGCGCGGCGGCAAAGGCGATGCCGTCTCCCTCGACCACCAGATCGACGTCCTCGTTGGCCCGCTCCAGGAGCAGGTCCCGCACCATGCCGCCGACCAGGTACACCGGCACCTTCTGGCGGTCCGCCACCCGGCTGCGCGCCGTCGAGAACCCGTTGCACCCACGGCGGGGCGAACTCTCGCAAGAGGCGGGTAATGGACTGGCTGACGGGCCGCGTCCCGGCCATCCGGTTGTCGAGGGCCGAGCCCGCGGCGTGCTGGTGTTCGAAGAGCCGTCGGAACAGCTCCATGCGGGTGATGATGCCCGCTGGTTTCCCGGCCTTCCTCCACGACCACGAAGCGGTAGGATCTCTCGAGGAAGAGATCGCGGAGGTCGTCCAATGGTGTCGCGGCCGGCACCGTGGGCAGGTCGGGCTGCATCGCCGAGCTCACGGGTCGGTCGTTCATGCCGTGGCTGAGGGCGCGGTCGAGGGTCTGACGAGTGACCAGGCCGACCAGGCTGCCGGATGTTGGTGTCCTCGACCGGCAGGGCGTTGACGCGGAGGTGGTTGATGCGTTCCTTGGCGTCGGCGACGGTCTCGGTGTCGACGACTGAAAAGATCTTGCGGGCGGCGATATCGATGGCCGTCGCCGGCGGCGGCATTTCGATCGGCGAGCGCTTCCAGCAAAACCTCGCGCAGCTCGACCGGCATGATATCGGCCACCCGGGCCGATGCCGCCGTCGGGTGGCCGCCGCCGCCGAACTGCTGGGCGACGCGGCCGACGTGGAGACCGGGCAGCCGGGACCTGAGAATGAGATTGATGTTGGGCGGGCGGACGAGGAGCACCGCGCCGACCACGATCTCGAAGATCTCGACCCAGCGGTGGACGACAAATGCGGCTTCCTCGTGGTAGCGGTCGACCTCGAGCATCGACAGCGACACCGGCACCCCGGCGATATCGATCACTTCGGTGGCCTCGACCATGCGGTTGAGAAGCTCGAGTTGATCGGGCTGGAGCACCTTGAGGACCCAGCGCCGAACCCAGGCGAGCGATGCCCCCTGTTCGAGCAGCCAGGCGGCGATCCGCAGGTCGTCCGGCGTGGTCTCGCGGTAGGACAGGCCGCCGGTGTCCTCGTAGATGCCCATCAGCATCAGGCTCGCCTCGTTCACGGTCGGTTCGATTCCGCGTTCGCGGTAGAGATCGGCGATGATCGTGCACGTCGCGCCGACCGGTCTGACGATCGACTTCGGCGGCGTCGAGCCCGTCCTCTTCTTCCTCCAGGTGGTGGTCGATGAGAGTGATCGGGCAGCCGCTGGCGGCGATAGGTCGAAGACCTCGCCGAGCCGGGAGGGGCTGCGGGTATCGACCACCACCGCGTGTTCGATCGGCTCGGTCCGAGCGCGCCGCAGCTTGACATCGGGAAACGAGATCTCCGGCGTCGGTCAGAAAGCGGCGAACCGCCACCTCCTGCGAGCCGGGGAAGAGCACCTCGTGGTCGGGAAACAGACGCACCGCGCACACCGCCGCCGCAAAGGCGTCGAAATCGGCCGACAGGTGCGTCGTGATGATCTTCACGCGCCCATTGTATTGAATCAGGCGGTTTTGGGCGTTCGAGTGAGTTCTGTCTTTCTGATACGGCTATTGCCCGGCGGACCACGTGCAGGCAGGTTGCCGCACCACAGTGCGCCCCGAGACGACGGAGTGGTCGTGGGTGCAACATCGTTTTGAGACGCAGGCGTCCCGCCTGCGCGTGCAGCCGGGACGGCTGCGCCACAAGCCGCCGATGACGCTCGATCGAACATGCCAACCTCACGCCTGCATTGCCCGAGAGAGCCGCTTGAGGATCTCTGCGCCGAGGCTGTCATGTCGACCGAGGGACCGCAGAATCCTCAAGGACGTTTCGACCGGTGAACGCGGCCCGTTTCCGAGCGTTCTTTCCAGATGATGCCAGGCACCTCCGCCGCACAAGGGCCGTTTCCCGGCGTTCGAAGTGCCCGGCCTTCAGCACGCGCTTCCCGAGAGGAGCCACCTTTAGCATTGTTGCCCGGGTCCCCTCGGCGACTTGAGCATCCGGGAATCCAACAATGCAAAAAATGGCACCTCCGCCGCACGAGGGCCGTTTCCACTCGCCCGTCGGCAACCCCATCGCCTTGCCGTCGTATCTTGGTTCATGCGTTGCGTGCGACTGTCCTCTCGTGCTCGGTCTCGCGGCGACGCGTCTGCCGCCGGGGTGGTACCGGTGCAGGCGCCGGTGGGGGAGATGGTGGAGGGCGTCGCCTGCGCGCAGCGACCCCACTCAGACCTACACTCTCTACCTGCCGCCGGGATTCGATGCCGTCGAACGGTGGCCGGTGCTCTTGATCTTCGACCCGCGTGGGCGGTCGGTGCTGGCGGCCGAGCTTTTTCGCGAGGCCGCCGACACCTATGGCTGGATCCTGGTGAGTTCGGACAACACCCGCTCCGACGGGCCGATGGAGCCCAACGTGGTGGCGCTGCGAGCCCTGTGGCCCGAGGTCCACACCCGGCTCCCGGCACAATTCGACCGCATCTACACCGCCGGGTTCTCGGGCGGTGCGGCGGTCGCCTATGTGCTGTCGCGGTCGACGCATGAAGTGGCCGGCATCATCGCCTGCGGCGGTCGCTTTCTGCCCGATGAACTCGAGGGCAACGCCGTGCCCATCTTCTCGACCGCCGGCGACACCGATTTCAACTTCCACGAGATGCACGAGGTGGACGCGTTGCTCGCCGAAGCAGGGCAATCCCCACCGGTTGGTGATCTTCGAGGGGCCCCACACCTGGATGCCGCCCTCGGTGGCGAGCGAGGCTGTTGGGCTGGTTCGAGACTCTGGCCGTGGAGGCAGATCTCAGACCTGCGGACGCCGAATCTCGTTGACGTCGTCTATACCGCGGATGCCTCGCTCGGCGGCGAGGCGCTCGAGTCCGATGGCCAGCTGATCGCGGCCGCCCGGCGCTACCGCGAAATGACGGCGACCTATCGACGGGCTGCACGACACCTCTGCGGCTTGCGAACGCGGCCGTGACGGCTCGAGAAGAGCCCGGAGTTTCGGCGGCAGGCGAAAGGAACCTCAAAAAGTGGAACGCCTTCGAACGCAACTATTTCGAGCAGAATGAACCGCCAGTTCTACGAGCTGCGCAATGCCGAGATCGCGCCGCCGGCGGCACGGCTGGCGCGTGGTCTCCGGATCGATGAGCTCAAACGCCGCGCTCTCGAACCCGGCTTCGAGGGCGTCACCGCGCGGCGGGCGCTCAACGCCCTTTCGACCGGACTCAACTTCTACCTCGCACGGGACCTCACGGCTGCGGGACAATACGACCGGCTGGCGGTCTGTCTCGAGTTCGGGCTGCGGGTCCGGGAAGACAATGCGGCAGGGTGGTACAACCTGGCCTGCGCCCGCGCCCTTCTGGGCCGCGAAGACGCGGCGATGGAGGCCCTGGAACAAGCCCTCGAGCTCGGTTTCGAACAGCACGAACTGCTAGCCACCGATCCCGACCTCGACACCCTCAGAGATCGCGACGACTTCAAGATTCTGCTCACTGGAATCGCCCGGGAATCCGGACAATAGAACGCAAAGGCGCAGAGACGCAAAGGCGCAGAGGGAACCCACCGACCTCGAGATCCGGCGAGGTTTTCTGGCCGTCATACGGCCAGAGGCCGTTGGGTCTGGCAACAACTCCTCTGCGACTTTGCGTCTCTGCGCTTTGCGTTGAATTCCTATGCCGGGCGCTTCAGATCGGCAAAACTCAGCCCCGCAGGATTGCGAGTGCCTCGTCCCGGTTGCTGAGGGATTCGGCCTTGCCCTGGAAGATCGAACCGCGGCCGCCGCCTCGCCCGCCGAGCGCCTCGGCCACACGCGGGCCCACCTCGGCGATATCGATCGCGGCGCTGTCGCCGGTAAAGACAATGAACAACAGGTCGCCGTCGCAGACCGACGTCAGCAGCCCGCAGCTCTCCGGCGCGGTCTCGACCAGGGCTCTCGCCACCCGCTGAAGAAAGACCATTTCGCGGTCGTCCCAGTGGGCATCTATCACGGGGTCGGTCCGGGCTGAGAGGGCAGCGGCCGTTGTGTCGGCCAGTTCCTCGGCGAGACTGCGCGCCGTTCGTGCGAGGTTTTTTTCTCTGGCGAGGCGAACTCTGACGATCTCGACGAGCTCGTGATCGCCGGTATCGAGAATCGACCTGAGCTCGCGGTTGCGGGCCTCGTGCGCAGCCATCCGGCGCCGTACCCGGTCGCCGGCCGCAAAGAAGAGTCGGGTGCCGCCGCGCATGGGCTCGGTTCTCAAGCAGGCACAGGGTGCCGATCTCGGCCGTGGAGCGGAGGTGGGTGCCGCCGCAGGTGTTGAGGTCGAGATCTTCGATCTCGACCAACCGAACCGTGCCCTCGAAACCGGCCGGAAGGCGTCGCGATCGAACTCCGAGGCGTTCAAAGTCGGCGACCTCGGCGGTTCGCCAGGTGACGGCTCGTGCGGCACGAATCTCGAGCGCACAGGCCTCCTCGAGCTCCTCGAGGTTATCGGGGCTCAGCTGTGGCAGATCGAGCTCGATATCGCTGGTCTCCGGACCGAGGTGGAATGCGGTGGTCGGCCACCCGAAGTCCCTCAGGGCAACCGCCGTCAGAAGGTGCTGGGCCGTGTGCTGTTGCATGTGGTCCCACCGCCGTTGCCAATCGAGGACGAGGCGCGCGGACCCGCACGCAACAGCCTTTTCGACAAAATGACGGATCGAGTCGCCGACCTTCTGAACATCCACCACGCGGACACCTGAGATCGTGCCGCGGTCGGTGGGCTGGCCACCGCCTTCTGGATAAAAAATCGTTTCGGCCAGCACGACATAGGAGCGCCCGTCTTCCTCACCGCACTCGAGCACTTCCGAGTCGAGTTCGGTGAGGTATGCGTCGCGGTGAAATGCCGGAATCACTGTGTCCTGCGAGTCGCCACTCAATACGCTGCGATCGTCGCACGGTCGGCGTATGGCGCGCCGCTGTGCATCACCAACGTGGCGCCGGCGACGGCGGAGCGATCATTGCAGCCAGACGTGTCGAGGGACACGGTGCTGACAAAAGATTCTCGCAGGAGTTCGTTGCGCTCGAGCCACGTCACGTATCTCGAATCCGGGATGGCCACACTTCCGCTGCCGGCACGTTGCCACCCGTTGGTGTTGCCGGATAAAGAGCACATTATGGTGTCGCCGCGCCGGATCGTGAAGCTCACGGATTGATCCGACGGCGCCGATTTCGACCACCGTGCGACTGTGACGACGACCGAGGCCGGCGAGCCGGACGTTGCGGCGATCACTCCAACTTGACTCGGGCTCGTCTGAGCTTTCGCAACGGCCCGGTGGTCGGCGGCGGCAGCGTCACTCAGGCGCGCCTCCCATCCCACGCGGTCGAACTTGAAATCGAGATCTGGAAGAACGGCGTTGCGTCCGTCAACGAGGTAGTTGCTGGGAACGGCGAGCCAAAGGCTTGCGGACGAGCCCACCCGGGACACGATGACACCAACAACGCGGCCGGTATCATCGAACAACGGTTCGCCGCTGTCACACGTCGTGTTTCCGGTATCGATTTGGAGGTAGGAGATGCCGAGGAGACTTCTGTTGGCGTCTGTGACCCTGACTCGTACAGTGGTTGTGGCCCCGCCGCCCGACCTTTTGGCCACAAACAGCGAGTCACCCTTCTGGATACGAGCGGAGTCGGCCAGGAACAAGGGGAGGCCGCTCACGGCCGTCGTCCGCACCAAAGCGAGATCGAGCCAGTTGTCGACCCGGATGACCCTGCCCTGATCAGTACGGCCGTTCGAAAACCTGAGATTGACGGCGGGGACGGCCGGGCAGGCAACGTTTGCGGCCGTCACAGCGATCCCCTCCGCAACAAAGAAGCCAACGCCGGAACGCTTCTCGCAGGTGAGGTCGACGATGGCGGCTTCTGCGAGCGCCGCAAATTGCTCGGCGCTGATGGGTCCGACCGGGGCGTCGAGAACGGAGCTCGATTCATCACGCCCGAGCAGAAAAACCGCGGCAACCAACCCGATGCCGACCAACACGGCAAAAGCCGTTCCGGGGCGATCGCGAATGAACTGGAACAGCGACAGCCCGGAAGAAGTCTTCGGCGGTGGGGAGCTTTCAGTGGTTTCGGGCGGCCTGGCGGTCTGGTGCGTGATCTGGGTCGCCAGACCGAGGGCGGCGAGCTTTTCCTGACAGGCGAAAGCGATGGATCTGGGGACCGACGAGACGACGACCCCGGGCGCGGCCAGCAGGCGCCCCTTCAACAGAAGGAATGGGTGTGGCTGGCCTCGCACGTCGACCAGACTTCTGGCTGCGTGGTACGCGGTGCGGTCGTCGGGCGACTCAAACATCGTGACGAGATCGAACAGGGTTCGACGATTGCAGTGCGGGCAACTCCCGGCTTCGAAAGCTATGGGGCGGCCACAGTGCGGGCAGGGGAGATTCTCACCGTTCACACTAAGATGATATCAATGCAACGGTTTCAGGACCTTTTCGGGACTGGAAAACCTTTGAAGTCCGATCCCGACCTCACGAGTGGCCTCAAAAACAGGAGCAACTCCTACCGGGTCCCATTTGAAGACCCTGCTACTACCTGAGGCCCGGCTGCGAATCCATCGCGGCGGGGATCGCCGACACCGGTGAAGATCCCGGTGTTTGTCTGGTAGGCGACGGCGTTCACACCGCCAAAGAACCCGGCATCCGAGACCGGCTCCGGGGGATAGCGAAGGACGTACATGGTCTCGAAGCCCATTCGTTGGAGCTTCTTGGCGTCTGCCTCGACGATGGGGTTGGCGATCTCGATGCAGACCCTGCCGGGGTCGTGGGCGCTGTTCCAGATCACCCTCGGAGCAACCACCGCATCCCGAATATCGAGGTGACGATCGACGATGTTGGTGACGACGTCGCAGATCGATGGCGGGATACGGTCACTGCCGGCGCTACCCAGGGCGACGACGGTCTCCCCGCTGCGGAGGATGGTGGGCGCCATGTTGGTCGGAAACGTCCCGCCGGGTTGGAGGTAGATCGGGCTCTGGGGGTTTTCGAAATCGAGGAACTCCAGACAGCTGTTGTAGACGAAACCGAGACCCGGTGCGGCGACCTTCGAGCCGTACTGCCGGCACAGCGTCTGGGTGAGTGAAACGACATTCCCGTCTCGGTCAACCACCGATACCTGGGTGGTGTGTTCGCCGAGGACCGGCGCCGTCCCGTGGGGGCCGAGCGCACTTTCGGGGAGGGCCCGACCGGGCACGATGAGGGCGGCGCGCTCTCGGGCGTGAGCGGCAGTGAGGTTGGAGCTACCGAACGGCAGGTTGGCGCCGCCTGAAGCTCCGAGTTGGTCCGCCTGCGCGAGCCGGGTGGCCTCGATCATGACGTGTTGCCGCTCGGCCGAGTGCTCGGCGATGAAGGTCGTGGGAAAGGTGTCGAGAATGTTGAGGGTCTCGATCACCTCGGCACCGCCGCCCGGTGGCGGGAAGGCGAGGATTTCGGCCTCGCGATAGCGGGACCGCAGCGGCGCGGCCTCCTTGACGCGGTAGCGCGCGAGATCCACCATCCGCACGTAGCCGCCGTTCGCCACCATGTCCGCACTCATCTCCTGGGCCATTGAACCGCGATAAAAGGTGTCCGCACCCTCGTTGGCAATCCGGACGAGGGTCGAATGCAGATCCGGACGGCAGGTGGTATCGCCGGGAGACCCCAACCGCTGCCCGTCGTCGAGGACGATGAACCGCATGTAGTTTGATGCCAGAATTTCCTTCATATAACCGTTGGCCCAGGCGATGCTGTTGGGGCTGAGGCTGTAACCGGTTCGGGCATATTCGATGGCCGGTTGCAGGACCTGGTCGAGGGTCATCGTGCCGTAGCGCTCGAGGGAGTGGGCGAGGGTCGCGAGAGTTGTCGGCACGGACACCACAGTGTGGCCGAACCGGCCCTCCTCGGCTTTGATGGTGACGAGCTCGTCGTGGTCGACAACGAACGGCGCGGGCGTCGACCCGTCCACCGCGACGTCGCGACCGTCGGCCGTGGAGATCAGTACATAGGTCAAACCGCCTAAACCGGAACCACCGGGATCGGAGACGCCGAGGGCAAAGGCCGCCGCCACTGCAGCATCGATAGCGTTGCCGCCGCGCTCGAGCACCCAGACACCGGCCCTGGTCGCCTCGACAGAACCCGTCGACACCATGCCGAAATCCGAGCGAGCCTCGGTTGCGGACAAAGGAACCGCGTCACCGCGGCCTGTTCGCCTACCGCCCGCGGCCGAACATCCGATGATGGTCGACGTGATGGCCGCTGCCGCGATGGAACCGACGAGAAGACGCTGAGATGTTCGTGTCATTTCGCCGAGAAGTGTAACCCGGCCCCGCGAGAGCACCGCAGCGATTCGTTACTCCTCCGGGCCCCCTGCCGGGCCCCCTGCCGATCCCCAGCGCCTGCGGTCGCCGACACCGATGAAGGTCATGCTGTCGGCGTCCCAGCCAACAGCGTTGACGCCTCCAAAGAGAACGATCCGCCGGCTCGTCACAGGGTAGGGCATGCGCTCGATGTCGGTGTAGCCCATGGTCTCGAGGGCGTCGACGTGGGTCGCGGTGATGGGGTTGGCGACCTCGATGATGGTCTCCGCTCGCGACAACCCACCGGTGAGGACCCTGGGCGCCTCGACCGCTTCGGCAAGGCCCATGCCCCGATCGACGAGGTTGCTGATGACGTTGACGATGATCGCGGGGATGCGGCTGCTGCTGGGCGCACCGAGGGCTGCGACCAGAGTGCCGTCGTCGGATATCACGATCGTCGGCGCCATGTCGCTCGGACACTTGATTCCGGGCTGCAGATAGCCCGGACACTGTGGCTTGTCGAAGTTGAAGCCCTCGAGCAGGCTGTTGTAAGGAAAACCGAGTCCGGGGGTCGCTACCTCAGCGCCGAAGGAGCGGCCCAGGGTCTGGGTCAGGGCGACCACGTTGCCCCACCTGTCGACCACCGAAACGTGGGTGGTGCTGTCGCCTGTCGGCGCGCACTCAGGGTCTACCGGTCCCACGAGGTCGGTGTCGGGGATCGGGAGGCCTTCGCTGATCCTCCGGGAACGCTGCATGGCATGCTCTTTTGAAAGGGAGTCGGAAGCGGAAGACAACGGGCCTTCGAACGGAGATCCGGCCGCGAGACGATCCGCGAATGCGATGCGAAGAACCTCGATCAAAAGCTGTTGGCGCCACACAGATTCTTCCGCCAGAACGCTGGTGGAGAAATTCTCCAGGATATTGAGGCTCTCTGAAACGACGGCGCCACCGCCGGGTGGTGGAAACGTGATGATATGGCGGCCTCGGTAAGTCGAGTGAAGGGGTTGCGTCTCGCGAATTCTCAACATCGCGAGGTCGGTCATCCGGACGAATCCCTCGTTGGCCTTCATGTCTCTTTCGATCTGACGGGCGATATCGCCACGGTAGAACGAGGCCACCCCATCGCGTTGAATACGGCGGAGGGTGGTTGCGAGGTCGGGCCGGCAGCGGCGATCACCCGGCAGACCGATAGCGATACGTTCGTCCACCGGTCTGCCGACGAGGGTGTTGTCGCCGAGGGCGATCAGGCGAAGATAACCGGAACGGAGAATCCGTTCGTAGTAGATGTTGGTCCACACGATCTGGGCTGGGTTGACACGAAAGCCCGACTCGGCGACTTCGATTGCCGGTTGGATCAGCTGGGCCATATCCAGAGTGCCGTACCTGGCCCGTGCGTATTCGAGCACGGCCAGGGTGGTGGGCACCGCGGCCAACGCGTGGCTCTGGAGCTGATCGTTGTCCTTGAGCTCCTGGAGGAGGCTGGGATCAACACCTCGCGGTGTCGGGGCGGTACCGTCGATGGCAACGGCTCGGCCATTTTCCAGGCGAACGACAATGTGGGTCATGCCGCCAAGTCCCGAAGCATCGGGGTCGGCGACACCCAACATCAGAGCTGCTGCTACGGCGGCATCGATGGCGTTTCCGCCGTGTTCGAGGATTTCCACACCGGCTGCGGTCGCTTCCGGTGAACCGCTGGCCACCATCCCGAAATCAGATTGCGCTACCGATGTGTGGAGTGGGGCCGGAAGCGGTCGACCCTCACGGGCCTGCATCTCCGGCGGGAGTGGTTCGGCGCCGTGGCCGGCCGCAGCGGTGGCAAGCGTGGCGATAAGAACGGCGCCCGAAAGAAGACGGCCGGCGCAACGAGGTCGCCGACGCTGCAGGTCAATCATCTGCAATCACAGTTCTCGGCCCCCCGGCCGCACCGCCGCGGCGGGAATCAGCGATTCCGGTAAAGGTGACGGTTGCGGGATCATAGGCCGCTGCGTTGACCCCCCCGCACCGTGTCAGCAGTACTGGTTTTGCGGGGAACTCAACTCGTTCGACTTCGTTGTAGCCCATTTCAAGCAGGGCATCCATGTCGCTGGAGACGAACGGCCCGGTCATCTCGACCGAAATCCGGCGGCGGGACAACCCGCCCCATACGATTCGTGGCGCCGTCACGGCGTCCTCGAGGTTCATTCCGCGATCCACCATGTTGCTGATGATCGTCGCGATGATGCCCGGGATCCGGTTGCTGCCGGGGCTCCCGAGCGCCAACACCGGCTGCCCGTTGCTGAGGACGATGGTTGGCGCCATATCATTGATGCACGGGCTGCGGGGCTGTAAAAATCCGGCACACTGCGGCTTGTCGACGTTGAAGGACTCGAGAAAGCTGTTGTAGAAGAATCCCAGGCCAGGAGTCGCGACCTTGGCCCCGAACGAACGGCTGAGGGTCTGGGTCAGGGAGACCGCGTTGCCGTTCCGATCGATGACCGAGACCTGGGTGGTGCTTTCGCCCTTCGGGAGACACTCTGGATCGACGGGGCCGGCGATCTCTTCTCTCGCCAGGACCTTGCCGGGGATGATCATGCGCGCCCGGTCGCGGGCGTGGTTCTTGCTCAAGATCTGCGCCCTCGACCAGGGACCACGGGTGGGGCCAGCAATCGACCCGCCGCGATCCGAGTTTCCGATGCGAAACGCCTCCACCAGGGTCTGATGGCGCTCGAGTGAATCCTCCGCAAAAAATGAGGGCGGAAAGACCTCCATGATGTTGAGGACCTCGATCAGGCTTTCTCCGCCTCCTGGAGAGGGGACGGTCACGATCTCGAGACCGCGATAGGTGGTCCGGACCGGAGGGCGTTCTCGGATGCGCAACATCACCAGGTCCGCCTTGCGCAGGAATCCGCCGTTGGCCCGCATATCGGCCTCGATCTCATCTGCGATGGCGCCGGAGTAAAAGCTCTTGACGCCTTCGACCGCCAGACGCCGCAGGGTGTTCGCGAGCTCCGGTTGGCAGTGGAGATCGCCGGGCTTACCGATGGTGCGGCCATCCTCCATGGCGAGGTAGCGCGCATAATTTGAAGCCGCCAGGAGGCTGTCGTAGTAGTCGGCCGTCCAGGTGATCTGGATCGGGCTCAACGAATAGCCGTGTTCAGCAACCGCGATGGCCGGTTGGACCGCCTCGGCAAACGAGATCGACCCGTGGTTGCGGATCGCCAGATCGAGCACGGCGAGCGTGGTCGGCACCGCTGCCATTTCGTAGCCGTAGTTTCTCCCGCTTTCCTCGGCTTTGCGGAGGGCCGCGATGTCGACTTGAGCCGGCGTGACCGATGTGCCGTCGATGACCACGGCCCGGCCACCCGCAGGCTGGATCACCATATAGGTCGCTCCACCGATGCCCGAAGCATCAGGGTCGGCGACGCTCAATACGAGGGCCGCGGTGACCGCCGCGTCGACGGCGTTCCCGCCCTGCTCGAGAATGGCAACGGCGGCTGCGGTGGCTTCCGGGGATCCGGTGGCGACCATGCCCTGGTGCGAGGTGGACGCGGTGGCCCTCAGCTCCGGCGGCAGGGGCTCTGCGCCGTGGGTTGTTCCGGCAAAAAATGGGAACACCCAGAACAGCAGGGCCGCCGCGAAAATCCGCCGACACAGTCCGGCGGTCGAACACGCTCGCCGGAGAGAGCAGTCACTCATTGGCGACAATTTCGCGAGGACCCAGAGCGAGGCCTCCGCGCCGCGGGTCGACCACGCCAACGAATATCGGCGGCTCCGGCTCGAACGCGACGGCGTTGACCCCGCCAAAGTTGGCGAGCGTGTAGGGATCAATGGGAAAGTACTCCTGTTCCACGGGGTATTCGTAGCCCATATCGTTGAAGGCGTCCACGTAGGCGTCTGTCAGGGGGCCGGCGATCTCCATTTCGATGTTGATGTCTTTTCCGCCTCCCCACAGGAGGCGTGGGGCCTCGATCGCTTCACGAAGACCCAAACCGCGATCGACCATGTTGCTGATGATGGTGGCGAGAATCGACGGGATTCGGTTGCTTCCCGGGGTACCGAGGGCCAGCACCCGGCCTCCGTTGAAAACGAGAATGGTGGGCGCCATGTCGTTGGGGCAGAGGCCCCTGGGCCGGAGAAATCCGGGGCATTGGGGCTTGTCGACCTTGAACGACGCGAGGAAGTTGTTGTAGACGAAGCCGAGCCCCGGGGTGGCGACCTTGGCGCCATAGGCTTGACCGAGGGTCTGAGTCAACGACACGACATTGCCTGCCTGGTCGATGACCGAGACATGGGTGGTGCTTTCGCCTGACTGGCATGCAGTCGGGGTCCACCGGACCGGAAATGGTGCTTTTCGGCAGGGCTGCGCCCGGTGTGATCATCTGCGCGAGGCGAGGCGCTTGGGCCTTGCGTTCCTTGGGGCTGGCCATGTGACCGCCCGCCGCGAAAATGGCGCTCGCGTTGGCCCGTCCACTCAACGCGATGCGGAGACTTTCGACGAAGACATGTTGCCGGGCGAAAGAACCCTCCGCCAGGAACTCCGAGGGGAAGGTCTCGAGAATGTCGAGGGCAGTGACCAGGCTGTCGCCGCCAGCAGGGTGGGGAACGGTGAGCACTTCGATACCGCGGTACGTCGTTGTGATGGGCGCGACCTGGCGGACTCGAAGCATCGCGAGGTCCGATTTGCGAAGATGGCCGCCATTCGTCACCATGTCGGCCTCAATGCGATCGGCGACGGATCCGCGGTAAAAACTGTCGACGCCGCCTCTGGCTATCTCTCGAAGCGTGCGAGCCAGGTCTCGATTACGGACCAGACTGCCCGCCTCGCCGACGGTCTTTCCGTCTTCCATGACCAGGGACGGCCAGATACTCGGAGCCGGCCAACAGGTCCTCGTGGTACTGCCGAGTCCACGTGATCTGCATTGGGCTGAGGTGATAGCCGTTCTCGGCTGTGTCGATGGCGGGTTGCAGCGCCTCGGCCATGCTGAGTGTCCCGTAGGTGCGGATGGCGAGGTCGAGCACGGCCAGGGTCGTAGGCACCGCAACCATCTCGTAGCCATACCCACGACCTTCCTCTTTTGCCGTGCGAAACGCCTCGAGATTGAGAAAGCTCGGAACTCGGGCCGTGCCGTCAATGGCGACGGTCCGCCCTCCGGCGAGGCGAATCAGCATGTAGGTCATGCCGCCGATCCCGGATGCGTCGGAGTCGGCGACCCCGAGCACGAGGGCGGCCGCCACCGCTGCATCGACGGCATTGCCGCCTTTTTCCAGAACAGCAACCGCCGCCCCGGTCGCTTCCGGCGATCCGGTGGCGACCATGCCGAAAGGCGAGTGGACCTCGGTGGCACTCAGTTCGGGCGGCAACCCGGTCTCGGCAGACGGCATGTTCGCGACCTCGGACGACACGGCGACGGTCATCAAAGGTATCGAGAGAAGTGCAACAAGTGTCGATCGGTTCGTGCAGGACATCGTCATTGTGATTCACCGTGTGATAGGAGACCGCGGTTCACCCGGTGACGTGGCTCACCTCTGGGTGGACAGTCAGCGCAGTGTACACGGGCAGAGGTTCAGTGCACAGTCTCGAATCACCGCGTCCGGATCGTCGTCGATCAGTTGGTTCCGACGTCCGCAAGCACGCTTTCATCTGAGGGCTTCAATGATTGTCTGCCGCGCCACTTCGGAAGGGCGGCGAGAACCGCCGCGCCAACGTCTTCGAGGGTCGTGTACCACACCGGCAGGGCGAGCAGGGTGAAGATCGTCGACGTCGCGAGCCCGCCGATGACCACCACCGCGATGGAGTCGATGTAGGCGCCGGCGACGGTGGCGCGTGGCCATGACCAGCGGGATCGAGCCCGAAGATGGTGGTGATGGCGGTCATCATGACCGGGCGCAGGCGGTCGCCGCAGCCCTCGATCAGGGCCTGGCGCCGTTCGACCCCGGACACCCGGAGCGAGTTGACGTGATCGACCAGAACGATCCCGTTGTTGACCACGATGCCGATGAGGATGATGATCCCCATGAAGGCGATCGGGTTGAGGTCGTAGCCGCCCAGCCACAGGCTCCAGAAGGCGCCGAAAAAGGCCAGCATCAGGGTGATGAGGATGGCGAAGGGCTGGGTGAAGCTCTCGAAGAGGGCGGCCATCAGGAGGATCACCGCCATCAGCGACAGCACCACGCCGCGGAACATGGTTCCCAGGGCCTCATCGCGGTCGCGCCCCCACTGCCCGAAGTCCCACGAATAGCCTTCGGGGACGATGAAGCCGTCCATGCGTTCTTCGACCAGCGCCTTGGCTTCGTCGGTGGTCACGGCTTCCTTGTCGAACTGGGCGGTCACCCACTGGGTGGTCTGCCGGTCCTCTCGCTGGATCCGTTCCGGGGTCCGCGCGATCGTGACCTCGGCCACCGAGCTCAGGGGAACGGTGCCGCCGGTGCGGTTCGGGACCGGGAGGTCGGCCAGCGCATCGATGCCGGGCTGGGCGTCTTCCGGGAGCCCGAGCACCATCTCGACCTCGCCGTCGGGGCCCTGGAAACGCCGCAGGCGCCGCCCGCGGAAGGCGAAGCCCACCGCCTCGGCAACGCTGCGCGGGCTGACGTCGAGGCTGTGGGCGGCGTCGGCATCCACCATCAGCCGCAGCTCCTTGGTGCCGCGCATGGTGGGCCCCCAGATCTCCTCGAGGTGGTCGAGACCCCGCATCCGCTCCTCGACCTGCATCGAAAGATCCTCGAGATACTCGGGGTCCTCGCCGTGCAGAGCCACCGACACCATGCGGCGGTCCTGGCCGCCGCGGTGGCGCCAGTTGTCGCGGTCGCCGACCTCGAGGCTGACACCGGCGATTTCCGGCAGCCCGTCCCGCAGCTGCGACCGCAGCTCGCTCGATGGCCTCCGGACTGGCCTTGCCTTCGGGCAGATAGACGCGGGTCATGCAGAATCCCATTTCGCTGTACCACGAGTAGACGCTGTCGAAACCCAGCTCCTCCTTGCGGCTGAAGACCCACTCTTCGACCTGTCGATGTGCTTTTCCAGCACGTCCTTGGAGAGGTCGTCGTGGACCCGCAGGAAGATCGAGACCTCACGGGTCTGGTTCGGCATATCGCCGGATTTTTCGATCTTGGACAGTGGCCAGGCGGCCGACCCGGCGATCGCGAAGAGACAGATGAGTGTCACCAGCCGGTGATCGAGGGTCCAGTCGAGAAGCCGGCGGTAGGCCGGGACCATCTTGCGGACGACGAATCCCGGGTTCGGGCTCCTCAGCGGGCGAAAACCTGGCCGCCGCGAGCGGGATGAAGGTCAGGGAGATCAGGAGCGAACAGGCCACCGCGAGACAGATCGTGAGCGCCACCTCGCCCATCATGATGACCATGGTGTTGCGTTCGGAGACGAAGAGCCACGACCACACGAAGATCGAGGTGGCGGTCGAGGCAACTACCGCCAGGGCCACCTGACGGGAGCCGAGCCGCGCCGCCACCGGTGCCGGTTCTCCCATGCCCTCGTAGCGGTGGATGTTCTCGATCACCACCACCGCGTTGTCCACCAGCATGCCGACGCCGAGCATCAGACCGAGCAGGGTGAGGACGTTGAACTGGGCGCCGAGGGCGTACATCGCCCCGCAGGTGACCAGCAGCGAAAAGGGGATAGCGGTGGCGACGATCAGGGTGGTACGGAATCGGCGCAGGAAGAAATGGAGGACGACAACCGCCATCAGGCCGCCGTAGATGCCGGCGTTGCGCAGACCGGACAGGGAGTTGCGGATCGCCTCGCCCTGGTTTTCCCAGATCAGGAGGTTGATGCCCTCGAGTTGGGGGTCTTTTTTGATCTCCTCGATGCGCTCGAGGGCCTTGTCCACGACCTCGATGGTGTTGGCGCTGGGTTCCTTGTAGACATCGATGCCGACCGCAAATGATCGGTCGAGGTGGCGCCCGTAGTCGAGGCGCGGCTCCCGCATTTCGACCACCGCAACATCGCTCGATGCGGAGGCCGTCCGTCGCCGACCCGCAGGGCGGCGATCTCGTCGCGCGGATTGGAAGCGGGTCAGGGTGCGGACCTCGTAGCGGACGACGTCGCCGCGGATGACTCCGGCATCGACGTCCTGGTTGGCGGCGTTGATGGCGTCCAGGACCTGGCCGGCGTCGATGCCGTGCCGTCTGAGGGCGTCGAGGTCGAGATCGACCCGGACCTGCTGCTGTTCGACCCCGTAGAGATCGACCCGGGCCACACCCTTGATGCGCTCCAGAGGTCGGCCGATTCGACGGTCGAGAAGGTCCCAGGACTCCGAGAGATTGCGTTCGGCGGAAATTCGTCCCGCCAGCACCTGGGCGCTGCCGCCGTCGGTGTCACCGCGGATCGAGATGTGGCCGATGGTCTCCGGCAGGAGAGGGCGGGCGCGGTCGACAGCCTCCCGGACCTCCATCTTCTTGATGTCGACGTCGACACCCCAGTCGAACATCACCTCCATGCGCGCCGAGCCGGACTGGGTGTTGGCCTGAATCCGTTTGACGTCGGGGATGGTGGCGATCTCCTCCTCGATGGGTTCGATGACCTCGCGCAGGGCCTCGAGTGGATGCGCTCCGGGGAAGGGGATCTCGATGTCGATCTCCGGCTCGTTGACCACCGGCATGAAATCGAGCGGCAGGAGAAAGACCGCCACCGTGCCGAGCACGGTCAGGCTCAACAGCAGCATGAGGGTCGCGACGGGACGGTCGAGGGGAATGTCGGTGAGTCTCACCGGCGGCCTCCAAATCCATATTTCGGATTTCGGATTTCGGATTTCGGATTTGCCACCCTTTCGTTCCCGGAGTCCCCGGGTTGGCAGGAAAAAATTTCGAAATCCGAAAGACTAAATATGAAATTCATCATTCTTCCCCCGCTCCAGTTCGCCCGTCGGTGCAGCGAAAGGCCGGCTGGGAAATTCGAAATCCGAAATCCGAAATCCGAATTTCCATCATTCCTCCTCCACCCTCGTCCGCACCGGCGCCGCTCCGAGGATGCGATAGATGCACGGGATGACGATCAGGGTCAGAATCGTGGCGACGGTCAGCCCGCCGATCACGGTGATCGCGAGCGGCGCCCGAAGCTCGTCGCCCGCACCGAGCCCGAGCGCCATCGGAAAGAGGGCGAGGACGGTGGTGGCGGTGGTCATGAGAATCGGCCGCAGTCGTTCGCTGCCCGCGCCCACCAGCGCCTCGTCGATCTCCTGACCCTCGCGACGCCTCCGGTTGACCGCATCCACCAGCACGATGGCGTTGTTGACCACGATGCCGGCCAGCATGATGGCGCCGATCAGCACCAGGACGCTGATCGAGTTCGAGGTCACCACCAGGGCGGCGACCACGCCCACCACACCCAGGGGCACGGCCATGAGAATCACGAACGGGTGGATCAGCGATTCGAACTGCGAAGCCATCACCACGTAGACGAGGAAGGTCGCCAGCGCCATCGCCAACCACAGGGAGTTGAAGCTGACGGAGAGCTCTTCGTTCTGGCCTGCGAGCTCGAGCCGGGCGCCCGGCCGGCAGGACCAGGTCCGACACGGTCGCGTTCGACCGCATTCAGCGCCTCCGCCGAGATCGCGGGTTGTCGGCAGGGCCGTCACCTCGGCGACCCGCGCCCCCGAGAAACGGTAGATCGCCGCCGGGCCGCGGCCGGTCACGACCTCGGCGACCGCTGAAACGGGCACCGTGGTGCCACCCGGGAGGATGATCCGCAGTGCCTGGACCCCGGAGGCCAGCGATCGGAAGCGCTCACCGGCGCGCAGCCTGATGTCGATGCGCTCCTCGCCTTCACGAAACTCACCGACCACGTCACCGCGGATCTTGGTGCGCATGGCGGCGCCGACGTCCTCGGCCGAGACTCCGAGGGCGGCCGCCCGCTCGCGGTCGAGTTCCACCAGGATCTCCGGGCTGCCGGGTTCTGATGTGGTGGCCACGTCCCGGACCTCGGGCAGGTCCTCGAGCGCCAGGCGGACGGTCTCGGAGGCCCGGTCGAGCTCGCGCAGATTGTCCGAAAAGATCTGGACTGCGATCGGCGGCCGCACCGAGAGCACCGCCGGTCGCACCAGTTCGGCCTCGGCGCGGGGAAACCGGGCGATGGCGGTGCGCACCCGGTCGACCGCGGCGGCCTCCTCTTCGGCCCCCTCGTCGGGGACCATCCGGAAGTTGATCTGGGCGAGGTTCTCGCCCAGGGTGCGGCGTCCCGAAGCCGCCGAGGGCAGAGCTTCCGACCATCGAAAAGACCGCGGCAAAGGCGGGGTCGTCCACCAGCATGTCCTCGATCCGATCGACCGTTTCGGCGGTGGCCTCGAGGGTGGTGCCCTCGGGCAATCGGAGCTGGAAGGCGAACTCGCCCTGGGCGAGGTCGGGGACGAGGTCGGTGCCGAGACTCGGAATGACCAGAATCGAGCCGGCGAAAACCGCGACCGCGGCCGCCAGCACGAGACCAACGCCGCTCGAGCGCCGTCGACAGTGTGCCGGGGTACGCGCGGCCGACCCAATCGAGGGTCCTGGTCAGCGGAGTCGCGACAATCTGGAAGACCCGACTGAAGGCCCACCACAGCGCACCCGACCAGCGAGTGCCGCGAGCAGGAGCAGAAACCGCATCGGGAACGCGACGCTCGTGGCGATGCGGCTCGATCAGCGACACCCCGTTGCCGATTGGTTCGAGCTCGAAACCCGCGAATCGGAAGGTGAAGGGCAGAGGCTCGCCATCGCCCGACCCGGCGGCCGGCAAAACGCGACGGCGTTCTCGAATCCGGTGCGGGACGTGAAGCCCGAGAGAGCCGGGATCAAGGTCAGAGAGACGACCAGGGAGGTCACGAACGAGAGACACACGGTGATTGCCTGGTCGCGGAAGAGCTGGCCGGCGACCCCCTGGACAAAGACGATGGGGAAGAACACGGCGACCGTGGTCAGGGTCGCGGCGGTGACCGCGCCGGCCACCTCGCCGGCGCCCTTGATGGCAGCCTGGGCTCGCGCCAGCCCCTCGGCGCGGCGGCGATCGATGGCCTCGAGGACGACGATCGAGTTGTCGACCAACATGCCGATCCCGAGGGCGAGCCCGCCGAGCGACATGATGTTGAGCGAGACCCCCGCCTGATCCATGAAGAGAAAGGTTGCGACCACCGACACCGGGATCGTGAGCGCGATGATGGCGGTGGCCCTGAGGTCGCGGAGGAAAAAGAAGAGCACCAGAATCGCCAGCAGCCCGCCGATCCACGCCGCCGACCACACCATCTGGATGGCGTCGGTGATGTAGGCCGAGAGGTCGGTGAGGATCTCGATGCTGAAGGTCCGCCGGCATCTCACGGCGCAGCTCGTCGAGCCGTTCCTCGACCGCCTTGGCGACCGCAACGGTGTTGGCCGTCCCCTGGCGGTGGAGATCGATCTCCACAACCTCATGGCCCCCGAGCCGCGAGATCTCGTCTCGGTCGCGGTGGCCGCGGAAGACCCGCGCCACGTCCTCGACGCGGATCCTCCCGTTTGGCAGTCTCGCGCACCACGGTTCGCCGGATCTGCTCGAGATCCTCGAATTCGTGCATCGTGCGAACCAGGTAGATGGCGTTGAAGTCGCGCAGGGTGCCGCCGGGTTGGTTGATGTTTTCCTGGCGCAGCGCGAGGGCGAGATCGGCCGGTGTCAGACCGAGGGCTGCGAGACGATCCTCGTCGGCTTCGACCACGATCTCGGCGTCGAGTCCGCCGCGGACCTTGGCCGCCGCGACGCCGACCACCGACTCCGAGCCGGGGTTTGAGCCAGCGTTCGGCCAGTTGGCGCAACTCGTCGAGGTCGCGGTCGCCGTCGAAGCCGAGCCGCATGATCGGTTCGAGCGATGGGTCGAAACGCAGAACGCGGGGAATCTCGGCCTCGCGCGGCAGCTCGACGAGCCCGAGCCGCTCGCGCACGTCGAGCCCCGCCGTGTCCATCGACTCGCCCCACTCGAACTCGAGCACCACCTCGGAGAGGCTCGACCGGGACTGCGAGCGCATCTCGCGGACCCCCGGGATCACCCCCACCGCCTCTTCGATCGGGCGGGTGACGAACTGCTCGACGGTTTCGGGCGCAGCGTCCTGGTACTCGGTCTGGATCGTGAGGGTCGGGTAGGAGAGGTCGGGCAGCAGATCCACCGGCAGGTTCTGGACTGCCAGCAGACCGAAGGTGGACACGGCGAGGGTGGCCATGAGCACGGTGATCGGGCGGTTGACGGCAAAACGCGGGAGCATGCGTTCAGACCACCGGGACCTGAGATTCGAGATGGTTCCGGAAGGTCATCAACCGGCCGCCTCTTCGTCGTCCGGCCGCCTCGGTCGTCGGTCATGACCCGGACCTTGGCCCCGTCGGAGAGGGCGGGTGCGCCGACGACCACCGACCTTGTCGCCGGGGGCAATCGTGAGTTCCGCATCCGCCGGGTGGTCGATTTCCACCCGGTGGCCGTTTTCGAATCCGAGCACGACCTCGATCTGCTCGACGAGGTCCTCATCGCCGAGGCGATAGAGGTGCCAACGGCGGCCCTCCGCAACCAGGGCCGATCGCTCCACGACCAGGGCATCCAGGTGGGTATCGGTGACGATGTCGACGCGGACAAAAGCGCCGGGTCGGAGTCCGGATTCACCTTCGACGGCGACCGTGACCTTGACCGTGCCGGTCGCCGGGTCGACGGCGGGCGCGATGCGTTCGATGAGGGCGTTCGCCACGTGTCGGTGGAGTCCGCCGCCAGTCGAACCTCCTGACCGGGGCGAAGGCTGGTGACGTGGCGCTCGGGGATGTTGACGTCGGCGTAAAGTGGGTCGAGGTCGGCGAGGTCGTATACCGGCGTGCCGTCCGACACGGTGGCGCCGACATCGAGCTGGCGCGTGACGACCATGCCCGCGATCGGTGCGCGGATCACGGTTCGCGAGAGCTCGAGTTCGGCGAGTTCGAGGGCGTGATGGGCGTCTTCGGCCTGTGGTTCGGCTGGCCTCAAACTCATCGAGGCTCGAAAGGCCTCGATCGTGCAGCCCGGAGATGCGATGCGAAATCACGCTTCGCCTTTTCCTCGTTCGAACGCGCGCGGGCTGCGGCGATCTTCTGTTCGTCATCTTCGAGGTAGGCCAGAGGCTGGCCGGCCCTCACACGATCGCCCTCCTCGACGACCAGCCGCTCGATGACACCGCGGGTACGGGCGATGACGGTCGCCTGACGGTCCGCGCGGAGGGTGGCCGAGGTGGAGTAGAGGGAGGAAATCGGCTCGAGCGCCACGTCGCCCACTCTGGACCGCGATGGCGGGCTCCTCTCTGCCGGCTGCGGCCCCAGGACGGCCGTTCCGCGCCGCCGAGATCGCCGCCGCCGCCGCAAGCGGTAGCCAGAAGGGAAGAGAAAACCATAAGAAACGGCATGAGGTGCCGCAGTTGCAGTGACTTCGAGATCTATTTTTGTTCAACGTTCATTCCTTTAGTCGCGTGCTGATCCGGATCGGCTGCCCCGTGGATACTACGGGAAAAAGTCTGCGGGGGTTGCTTTATTCCCCCACGATACTTGATGCAGGACGCAAGATGCGTCCTGCATCAAGATATCGAAAAAAAGACCCGGCCGAAGCCGGGTCTTTGTTGATGTTGTCGGGAACAGGCGATCAGTACATTCCGCCCATTCCGCCCATTCCGCCCATGTCGCCCATGCCGCCGCCGGGCATGCCGCCGTCCTTCTTGTCATCCGGGATCTCGCACACCAGCGCCTCGGTGGTGAGGAGCAGGCCCGCGATGGAGGCGGAGTTGAGGAGGGCGTTCTTGGTCACCTTGGCCGGATCGATGATGCCGGCCTTGATCATGTCGGTGATCTCACCAGCGGCTGCATCGTAACCCTGGTTGCCCTTCTTGGCGCGGATCTCGCGAACGATCACCGCCGCTTCGTCGACGCCTGCATTGTGGATGATCTGCCGGGTCGGCTCCTCGAGCGAGCGGAGGAGGATCTTGACGCCGGTCTGGACGTCGCCGGTGGTCTCGTCGACAAGCTTCTCGACGCTGATCCATGGCGCGCAGCAACGCGACGCCGCCGCCGGGCACGATGCCCTCTTCGACAGCCGCCTTGGTGGCGTGGAGCGCGTCCTCGACGCGCGCCTTCTTCTCTTTCATCTCGGTCTCGGTGGCGGCGCCGACCTTGATCTGCGCCACACCGCCGACCAGCTTGGCCAAACGCTCCTGGAGCTTCTCGCGGTCGTAGTCCGAGGTGGTGTCCTCGATCTGCCGCTTGATCTGGCCGACGCGGCCGAGAACGGCCTCGTGCTTGGACTCGTCGTTGTCGTCCACCACGATGGTGGTGTCGTCCTTGTTGATGACGATCTTCTTGGCGTTGCCGAGGTCTTCCCAGGTCACGTTCTCGAGCTTGATGCCGAGGTCCTCGGAGATCATCTTGCCGCCGGTGAGGATCGCGATGTCCTCGAGCATGGCTTTGCGGCGGTCGCCAAAGCCGGGGGCCTTGACGGCGCAGATGTTGAGCGTGCCGCGCAGCTTGTTGACCACCAGGGTCGCGAGGGCCTCGCCCTCGACGTCCTCGGCGATGATCAGGAGGGGTTTGCCCTGCTGGGCAACCTTCTCGAGAATCGGCAAGCAGGTCCTTCATGTTGGAGATCTTCTTTTCGAAGATCAGGATGACCGCGTTCTCGAGCACCACTTCCATCCGCTCGGGATCGGTCACGAAGTAGGGCGAGAGATAGCCGCGGTCGAACTGCATGCCCTCGACGACTTCGAGGGTGGTGTCGAGGCCCTTGGCCTCTTCAACGGTGATGACGCCGTCCTTGCCGACTTTCTCCATCGCTTCGCGGATGATCTCGCCGATCTCCGTGTCGGAGTTGGCCGAGATGGTGCCGACAGCGGCGACCGCATCACCCTCAACGGGCTCGGACAGCTTGGCAACCGCCTCGACCGCCACTTTGGTGGCCTGGTCGATGCCGCGCTTGAGATCCATCGGGTTGGCGCCGGCGGTCACGTTCTTGATGCCTTCGCGATAGATCGACTGGGCGAGAACGGTCGCGGTCGTGGTGCCGTCGCCGGCGACGTCCGAAGTTTTCGAAGCGACCTCACGTACCATCTGCGCGCCCATGTTCTCAAGGCTGTCCGGAAGCTCGATCTCCTTGGCGACGGTGACGCCGTCCTTGGTGATGGTCGGCGAACCGAACTTCTTCTCGAGCACGACGTTGCGGCCCTTGGGGCCGAGAGTGACCTTGACGGCGTTGGCGAGCTTGTTGACGCCCTCCAGCAGCTTTCTCCGAGCTTCCTCGGAGTAGACAATCTGTTTTCCTGCCATATTCGCCTCCTACTTACTTCTCGATGATGCCGAGGATTTCGTCCTCACGGACGATGGTGTGTTCCTCGTCGTTGATCTTGATGTCCTGGCCGGTGTACTTGCCGATGAGGACGTGCTCGTCCCTTTTTGACGGTCATGGCGATACGCTTCCCGTCATCGTCCATCTTGCCGTCACCGATCGCGACCACTTCGGCTTCTTGCGGTTTTTCTTTGGCGGTATCGGGGATGATGATCCCTCCACGCACTTCTTCGGTCGTTTCGATGCGCTTCAAGAGCACTCGATCGCCCAGCGGTTTGACGTTCATCTCTCTCACTCCTTTCGAGTTGTTGCTGATTGTTGGCACTCTGTAACGAAGAGTGCTAGCGTGAATATAGTCACGATGTGATCGGTTGTCAAGTCCTTTTTGATGATTTCTGATAACGTTTCACTAAGATTCTTGTTTCGGGTCGGATATGACAGATCTTAGTCAGGCAGGCTAAGAAAAATCAAGAAACATTCTCGGCTTTTCAACGTTGGTTTGGGAAGGCGGAGATCGGCGCCGTTGCCTCGTCATCGATGGGGGAGTACTTTAAGGATGAGTGACACCTGAACCGATGAATCAAACTGACTTCGAACGGACGGGGATCAGCGGCGGCGTCCCGGGGCGCGGTGGGCGGCGTCGTGGCCGCAGCCGCCCCGTCTTCGGCATTCACCCGGGTGAGGGTGGACTGGCGTGGCTGTTCTTCTGCAACTTTCTGGTTTTGACGACCGTCCATTTTGCTGCCAAGAGCGTTCGCCAGGCCACGTTTCTCGACTCGTTGGGAGCAGAGAAACTGCCGTGGGTGTATCTCGCCGTGGCCTTGATCTCATTGCCGGTTCTGATCCTGTACTCGCGGCTCGCTGCGAGGATCCGACTGCCGATCCTGATCCTTTCGAGCACCCTTTTGCATGTCCTGGGTCTGGTGACGTTTTTCGTGTTGTTCGGTCTCGGGCACGTTTGGGTCGCCGTTGCCTACTACATCTGGCTGGGAATGGCCTTTGCAATCGCGGTCTCCCAGTTCTGGACCTACGCCAACCAGGTCTTCGATTCCCGCCAGGCGCGGAGGCTCTTCTCGTTCATCGGTGCCGGGGGACTTTTGGGCTCGGTCCTCGGCGGTCTGATGGCGGTCAACGTGACGCGAGCCCTCGGAACCCGTTTCACCCTGCTCGGCGCGGCGTCGGTGCTGCTGTTGATTCCGATCATGATCGTCCTGACCGAGAAACGGCGCCCGCCGTCGCAGATCGTGCCCGCGGTGGCACGGAGACCCCGAATCGAAGAGGTTCGTGGCGGGCTCCGCACCCTGCGCGGTTCGCGGCTTCTGGCGCTGATCTCGCTGCTCATGCTGTCCACGGTAATGATTGGTCAGTTGGTGCAGTGGCAGTTCTATTGGTACGTTGAGAACAACACTAGCGGCCTCGACCGCCTGACATCGGTGATCGGTTTCGCCTTCATCCTGATGGGTGTCGTGGGCTTTCTGTTCCAGCTCATTTTTACCGGGCGCATCCACCGGGTGTTGGGCGTCGGCGTCGGGCTTCGGGTCCTTCCCGGCACAGTGGCGGTGGCCCAGTTGGGCGTTGTCCTGGCGATGGCCGGCGGATGGGCCGCCGTCTACGCCCTGGTCTGGATTCTGTTTCTGGCCGAGGGAAGTCTCCGTCACTCGGTCGAACAGGCCACTCGAGAGCTCCTTTTCCAGCCGGTCGCCGAGGAGCTGCGAGTCCGGGCCAAAGCCTTTATCGATGTCTTCGTCCAGCGCTTCGGCAAGGGCGCAGCGGCCATCCTGATCCTGGTGACCATCAAACTTCTGCCGCCCGCGTCTGTCAGCGTGCTGACCCTGGTGCTGGCCGTGGTCTGGCTGGTCCTGACCTTTCAGGCGCGGCGCGAGTACATCACAGCCTTCCGCGAGGGTCTGAAGTCGGGGACTCTGCAACCGGACGCCGCCATCGATCCGACGGATGTGAAGACCGTGACCACCCTGGTGCAGTCGCTCGGGAGTTCGGATCCGCGGAAGGTGCTCCACAGCCTCGACCTCCTCGCCGACAGTGGTGAGGGCCGCCTTGTTCCGCCACTGCTGCTTCACCACGACAGTGCCGAGGTGCGTCGGAAGACGCTCGAGGTCCTCGCCGCGACCAACCGCGAAGATGCAGCGTCGCTGGTGGAGAAGGCGATGAGCGACCCGGATGCCGGCGTGCGTACCGGCGCCATGCGCACGCTCGCCGTGCTCCGCGGCGAGCACGCCGCCAAGCTGGCTTTGGATCGCCTTGACGATCCGGATGCCCACGTGCGGGCGACCGCGGTCGCGAGCCTGCTGGCGGCGGAAAACGGAGATGTCGGCGATCGAGCGGAGAGGGTTCTCATCGAGCTCGCGGCTGACGACGACCCTGTCGTACGGGCTGACACGGTCGCCGCTCTCGGTCAGGTCTCCGATCCGATCGCTTCCGACATCCTCGTTACGATGTTGTACGACAGAGATCTGCTCGTTGTGAAGGCCGCGATTGCCGCGGTGAGGCAGCGATTCGAGCGCAGCGGCGCCAACCCGTTATACGCCACGATCCTGGTGTCGTTGATGGCGAACCGGCGTTTGAAACACGAAGCGCGCAACGCCCTTGTGGCTCAGGGTGAGGGGGCCATCAAACCGCTGATTCTGTTTATGCGGTCGCAGGACGAGCAGATCTGGGTGCGCCGGGCGGTCCCCAAGACGATCGCGCTGATCGGTTCGCAGAAGGGCGCCGACGCTCTTCTTGACAGCCTCGACACCGGCGACGCCATGGTCCGGTCGAAGATCATCGAGGCGCTGGTCTACATGCGGACCAGAGATCCCGACGTCCAATTCAAACGCCGCATCGTTACTCAACACCTCCGCCGGGAGGCTTCGGAATACGTCAGGCTTTTGGCCGACCTCTGGGCGGTTTCGTCGCTTCACGAAGCTCGTCTCGATGGACCGCTTGCGGTGTGGAAGTCGGATGGCAGGGTGCCGACCTTGCCGCAGCAATTGTTGGCGCAGCGGATGGCGCGGAGTGTGAGCAACATCTTCGGATTGCTCGAACTCATCAACAACCCGGAGGATGTACGCGCAGCGCAGCGCAGCCTGCTCAGCGGGCAACCGAAGATGCGGGCGCGAGCTTTGGAGTATCTCGACAACACTCTGGCCGGTTCGGTACGGCGTGACGTGTTTGCGGTGATCGACGACGCCCCGCCGGAAGACAAGCTGAGACGGGCCGAACAGATCTTAAACATCCGAGTGGAATCGCCCGAAGAGACGCTCTCGCGTCTGATCCAGATCGATCCCAGAGAAGACCCGAGCGCGATCGGCATCGTGCTGGCGGCTTTGTACAACGTCTGGAACGAGGAAATCGAATCACTCTACCCTGTGATCATTGCGCTCGCGGAAGCCACCGACGACGAGATGGTCCGGGAGACGGCGGTTTGGGTCAGTCGTCGGGTGGAAGGCGGTCCGCGGACCCGGGGTGTGTTGGCAAGACGAGGAGACAGCGATATGGCGCCGATGGCACAGATCGAAATGATGGTGTTTCTCCAGGGCGTCGACCTTTTCGCCCACTGCAACGCGGAGGAAGTGCTGAGGTTGGCCGCGATTGCCAACGAACAGAACTTCGAAAAAGGCGAGGTCATCTTTCGCAAAGACGATACGGCAGATAACCTCTATTGCGTGGTTGAGGGCAAGGTCCGGCTCGATGCAGGCGATGAGGCGGGCGCCGTGATCGGGCCCAGCGGCAGATTCGGGGTGCTCGACATTCTCAGCGGCCGGCCGCGCCTCGGCGATGCCACCGCCGTTTCGGATTGCCGGGTTCTCTCGATCGAGGCCGAAGATTTCTTCGATCTTCTGTCCAACAACATCGAAATCGTTCGAGCCCTCTTCCGCACTGTGGTCGCGCTGAGCGACGATGCGGATGAACGATTGCTCTAAAAAATTAGGAATCAGGAATTAGGAATTAGGAATTTCCATTCGACTCCCCACCGACAATGAACGCCCGAGTGCTCCGGGCGGTGGGTCCGCTTGCGGCGGGGGTGCTTCTTGGCGCCGCAATGCGGCGCCGTCCTGCCGCGGTAGGACTATCAATCACTTGTGCATATGAGATAGCGTTCCGGTGAACCCGTTGGAGGGAGCGCACCATGATGCAAAAACCAGAACCGATTCGCTGTACCTACTGTGAGGAAATTCAGGTGTGGTCGGCGGAGCAGACCGACCGAACCATGATGGGTGAGGTCCACACCTGCCCATCGTGCGGCCAGGCCACGCACACCTGCGACGATCACGCCGCCCACGAGCTCGAGCCCGACTCGATCATGCACTGGATCGCCGCCGAGCCGCTGTACTGAATCCCTGACGCCAATTTCAAACGAATGGGAGCTCGCCGCCTGCCACCACGTGCAGGTGGATGCGGTCGTCCTGTGGCGCGGAATCCGCAAAAACTCGCTCCGCGAGGGGGCCGATGGCTTCAGGGTCGTCGCTCGCCACGACCAACCGTAACCGGTTGAAACCGGCCCGGTCGCGCTCGGCGAGACCTGCGGCCACCAATGCCGGCAGCGCTTCGACCGCCGTCTCCGGCGCCTCATCGCCCTCGACCACATAGACCAGCAAACGGCCGCCGACGTCGATGCGGGTCAGGAGCAGGCTGTGTTCCGGGACCGGTTCGGAATGCGAGCACTCGATCCACTGCAGGACCTCTTCGGGGCACCCGCAACCGAGGGTCTCGCGGATGAAGTGCTGCATTCTCTCGAGGTCGTGGGTCATCAGTTCATTGTACGCTGATCATCTGGTTCATCCCCGTTATCGAGCGATCGAGTGAACCCGGCTTTCAGTGCGCGTTTCCCGGGAGGAGCCACCTTTCGCATTGTTTGCCCGTGACGCCCCGCGGGTCGGCTGAAGATGGAGGCGTCAAACAATGCAAAAAATGGCACCTCCGCCGCACGGAGAGGAACCACCTTCATCATTGTTGGTCCGGATCGACCCACCAATGTGACACGTTTGTGTGTCCAACAATATTGAAAATGGCACCTCCGCCGCACGCGGGCCGTTTCCCAGCCGCGAAGCGGCGACAGAAATTAGCCTGGGGCGTGAGCCCCAGGAAACGAACGATATAAAGAAACAAGCCCCGGAGGGGCGACAGACCGGGCCAGTGGGATCCGCTGGGGCCCTTGAACCTTGGAGGTCACTCGACCCAGCATCTGCGTCCATCTGCGTGATCTGCGGTTTCTCCGGATGAGTCGGTGGGGGAGCCCCCTTTCTCCTCTGCCCGCCTGCTCCTCCGCTCCTCCGCCGCACGCGGCCTCGGAGTAAACTGGTGCGGTGACCACCAACTCAGAGAGCGCCTTTCAGACGCGGGCCCGTTACGAGGCTGCCCGCTATGGAGAGGACGCGTGGGTCTTTGTGCGCGAGCTTCTGCAAAACGCGCGGGACGCGGGTGCCGGCCGGGTGTGGTTCGAGACATCGTCTTCGAACGGCCTGGATCGGATCGTCTGCCGCGACGACGGGAGTGGGATGACCTTTCCCCACGCCCGGAAATACCTCTTCACTCTCTACGCCTCGAGCAAGCGGGGCGGGCCGCGGAGCGCCGGCAGATTCGGGATCGGCTTCTGGTCGATTCTCCGCTTTTCGCCCTCCACGATCGTCGTCAGTTCGCGGTCGGTCGGCCACGACGGTTGGCAGGTGCGACTCGACGGTGACCTCAACGTCGTGGAGCACAACGCTGTACAAATGAATGTTGGTTGCCAGGTCGTGATCGAACGCGCGGCGCGAGGTGAGGAGCTCGACGAGCTGCTGTACGCCGCCGTTCTTCGCGATGCGCCCTTTATGACCCGGCAGGGGCACGCGGAGAGTCCGGTCGACGTCCGCGTCAACGGCAGACGACTGCGTGCGGAATTCGACCTCCCGCCTCCGAGCCTTCGTTTTCGGCGTCCCGGTCTGCGTGGGGTTGTCGGACTGGGCCCCGAGCCCCGGGTCGAGGTTTTTGCCCACGGTCTTCGGGTTCGTGATGCCGCCAGTCTCGATGATCTTCTCCTCACTGGCCGCCGCGGACGGACAGTCGTTCCGGCGGTCGGGGGCGGGCTCGCCCCGCAGGCTTTGATGGACAGCAGCGAACTGACCGTCCTTCTGGCCCGGGGAGACGCCAGCGAAGATCGGTCGCTGCGGCGGTTGGTGGCTGCGGGCCACCATGAGATTCGCCGTCTGGTGCGTTCGGAGCTCGATCGTCACGCACGCCCATCTCCGGCGGCCCTTTTGCTCGAAAAGGTGCGCGACCTGTGGTCGGCGTCGCGGTTGCTTCTGGTCGTGTGTGTGAGCCTCTTCATCATGCTTGGAGCGATAGCGGGTTGGCGATGGGTCGTCGACAGCGGGGGTGAACCGACCGAACCCGACGCATCGGTGTCGGTTGACGACCGGTCCTCCTCCCAGCCCGGCAGCCCACGGCTTTACGCCGACCTCGGCAAGCTCTACCAGGGGCCTGATGCCAACGTGTTGGGTGCCGCCTCTCCCGCCGTCGACCTTCAGTACCGGCCTGTTTCGGCGCGGCCGTACTTTGCGGCGCTTCTGATCGCTGGGATCGATTCAAACGGCGCCCCGGTCTCTCCGACGATGGGTGAGAACTCGTTCGTGGGTGGTGCACCGTGCGTCGACGACTGCCTCGAGGTGGAGATGGGGGTTGCGGGCGGAGGCAGACTGGTCCGGTTGCCCGTGGCGACCGGTCATATGGTCGATCCGGAAAGTGTGAGGCTGAACGGTGAAGTGCTGGCCCTGGTTGCGGACGTTGGGGGCCTTCCTGCCGTCGAAATCGGAAACCTGGGTGGGAGGCTGACCTATCGCAGTGCGGCCGGGGAGGGCATCCCGCAGGCCGTGGGTCGTGGGTGGCCGCCGCTTCCGCCGGAGTTGGTCGACCTGTCGGCCGAAATCGCGGGCATGCCACCCGACCGAGCGGCGAGTGCGGCATCGGAGTGGGTCCGCCGAAGGGTGGTTTACGACGCCTCACCATCGACTGCGGAGCGCCACTTTGCGGAGCGACGGAAGGGCCGCGGTCTTTTTGAACGCAGCCTGCTCGTCGGAGCGGGCGACTGCGATATCCAAAACGCCATGCTGGCGGCCGTCCTCGCAACCGCCGGCATCTCGTCGCGCCTGGCCGTTGGGTGGGTTGGCGACAGCGGTCGCACGCAGCCCGGGTTGCACGCCTGGGTGGAATACATGGGAGCGGACGGACGATGGCGGATGGTGGATGCCAGCTCGGGTTCCGGCCGTTCGCTGCCGGAGGGCGCACCGCGGGTGGAACCGCGGTCCCCCAGGGATCCCCGCGCCTGGCGCGATCGAAAGATCCTGTTGGGCCTGGCAGCCGCGATGCTGCTGGCAGGTCTCGCTCTGTGGTTCGGTCGAAGTGCATCGCACCGTCATTTCAACCCCGGGACGGGAGACGGAATGGCGGATCTGGTCCGTTCGGCCGTGGCCAATCCCGGGTCCTTTGGCGGCGTTCACGCGCTGTATCACCGGAGATTCGTGCCGCTCCTCGGTGGCCGGTCGATTTCGATGGCGCAGGCCATCGCCGTCGGAGGCCGAGGCAAGTTGGCGGTCGGAGGCAGGGCGTGCGGCGTGGCGGCTCGAGCGGCCCGTCGAGGCACCGTCATCGACCGCGACTCCCGGGTGGGGGCGGCCGCCGCCGACGCTCTCGGTGCCGTGGATCTCGACCACTGGGAGCACGTGGTGTCGCGCTCGCGAAAGGACCGGATTGCGACCCGGGTCGAAAAGGTCTTGAAGGTGGCGGGTGGTCCATACCGTTTGCGGGTTGCGTCTTCGGTGGGGGAGGACGTTTCCGTCTTTGACGGCGCTCGCGTGGGTCTTTCCAGGACGGACCGTTGGGTGGTCTTCGATCAGGACAGCGACCTCTGGCGGAAAGTGGGAAACCTGGCCCGTACGAATCCGGCGGCGGCAGCCCTGCTGCTGGCCGACGCTGCCTTCAACCGTCTCGGGTTGCCGAAAGCTGTTGAGGAGGCGTGTCTGGGCGAGTTGGCCCGGGCCGCGCTGATCGAGTGGGACGGCGGTGCCTCGTGATCGGGAACGGTCTTTTCGCCATCGACGTCGCCAGCGAGATCCGCAGCCTGTGCGACGCGCAGCTGCGAGGCCCCTGGCAAATGCCGGCCGAACTCGTACGATTCGCTGTCCGGTCCGGTGCCCGGGAGATTGCGGTGACCAGCGGGTGGCGCAGCTTCAGCGTGCGCTGGAAGGAAGGCTCGATCGCGGCGTCGACTCTCGAAGACCTCGCAGCCGCGCTCGATGATGCCGTTGAACCGGCACAGCGGCAGCTGGCCATCGCCGCCCTCGAATCTTCGGGCGCCGAGGCCCTGTTGTGGGCCGGTGGGGCGGCCGACGCGCGGTTGGAGATCGACGGAGCGGTGGGTGGACGACACGCACATTTCACCCGCAGGGGGAAACGGCCGCCGCGGCTGGCTTTTTCGGGCTCAACATCACCCACAGAAGAAGTCGCAATACGGTGGAGTTGCTCGAAGGTCGATCGGCGGCGAGCCGAAATGTGGCTGCGGATGGCTTGCCGATTCTCGGAGGCCGACGTGACGGTGGACGGCCGGCCCGTCGCCCGCGGTTTCACAGGGGGTCTGTACCGGATGCGCGTCGAGGATCCCGTGCGGTGCACGATCGGTCTGACTCGGTACGGAGAGGAACCGGTGTTGTGGCTGCTTCGGGACGGTATCGTGGCGGCACGGGCGGTCTTGCCGGGGTATCCACCGTTCGAGGCAGCCGTGGAACTCGGCCCGGTGGTGTCGGGCGCCGCCAGCAGTTCGGATCTCCGCCGCGCTGTCACGCCCTATGTTTCCGGTGTGTGCGAGCGAGCGGTGAACATGATGGTCGAGGTTGCGGGGCGCCCTCGCAGCATCTCCGGTCCCGAGGGCCAACGGCTGATCGCTCTCCTTCTTCGGGCAGCGAGGCGGGATCTCAAGCGAGACGTGATTCAGGCGCTGCCGCTCTTTCCGAATACGAGTGAGCCGAGCCGGCTGCTTCCGTTGTCCCGCCTGGAAAACGTGGCTCGCCGGCGTGGAGGTCGTGTGTTCGCCGTCGAGCCGGGCGATGGAACCGAAGGTGTTCTGGCCGATGCCGAGTCGACCATCGTCGTGTCCCCGGAGGTTCGCAATCTGCTGCTCGAGTTGACGGGCATCTGCGTCCAACCGCCACCGCGGCGCCGGATCGGTGTCGTGCGACGGATGGCGGGGGGTGCGCGAGTTCTTGCGGCGCGCGCCGTCGAGCGCGGGCTCGGTGTGATCAGACCGGGCATTTTGCCGCGCGACAGGCTCACTGTCGGCGAACGGGGTGTGTTGGACCTGCTCCGTGCCGCCCTGTCGCCGCGGACTGTCGAGCTCGGATGCGGCGGGCGCACGCGAAGAACGGCAGCCGGTTTCATCGTGCCCCGGCGCGACCCCGCAGTCGTTGCCGCTGTGAACCGTGTCGGCGACGATCCGGCATGGCTCTATCCCCTGGTTCTCGCCCTGAAGCTCGACGTGCCATCGTTCGGGTCGCTTCGAAAGGACTGGCTGGCACGTGTTGAAAGCGAGTCTGACGGAGCAGCGGATTCTCCCAGGATGGCTCATCGGGTGGCGCTCGACGAATCGTAAACGACACCCTCACCATTCTTTATGAGACAATGGTAGTGCTGTGTTGCGGCGAGGCGTCCCTCCGTCTGCCTGCTGCCGCGCCGCAGTTCGTCGTTCCGAGTGGAACCGGGACGGATTTGGGGGGCACATGAGAGGCGGAGAACAGAGGATTCTGGCAGCGGGCATCGATCGTTCTGCTTTCGAACAACTCGCCCCGGTGCTTCGTCGGGATGCGCTGGAGGTGGATTGGGTGGCGACGCCGGAGGCGGGCGTCAACATGGCCTCCGAACAGCACTTCGACGTGATTATTCTCGATGCCGAACCCGTCGACTGGTCTCTCGGAAGAGGTGGTGCGAAAGCTTCGCGCGGGCATTTCGCCGAGCCGGAACGCCGCGATCATGGTGCTTGCCGAACCCGACCAGGTCGATGCCGCTCGCGCCCTGAAGGCGCGGGGAGTCAACCGGGTCATGTTGATCAGCGATCCGCCGCAGATGATCTGCGATCAGATGGCGGGGCTGTTGGAAGTGGCGCCGCGGGTGGCCCTGCGAGTTCCCATGAACCTGCAGACCGCGCTCGGCAATAGAGGCCGTGAAATCTTCTGCCAGACGGTCAACCTGTCGGCCACGGGCATGCTTGTGCGGACCCAGGCTCGCCCGCAACTCGGATCGCCGGTTGTGTTCCAACTTCACCTCTCAGAAAAACTGGGAGCGGTGATCGGCCGCGGCGAAATGGTCCGCCAGGCATCACGTTTTCAGGGCGGGTTCGACGGCGTCGGCGTGCGTTTCAAGGGTTTTGCCGACGATGGCGCCGCCCGACTGCAACAATACCTCGAAGAGTTGGCGGCAGACTCGCCTGGAGACACGCTGGCGTCGCTCGGCTGCCGAGTCGATGTGGTGATGGAATCACCCGGGGGCCCCGCACCCGATTTCGATCCTCTCGACGACGAGGACATCGCCGCCTTCCTCGACTGAGGGGCCGCAACAACGACAACCGGCGTTTTCCGATCCCTGACGGTGCGATCTGCGCACGCTGGCGGTATGATGCATCATGCCGTTCGAATGGCACGATCGAACGGGAAGTGCGGAGAGACCTTCCATGACAGAAGATGAGCGAGCAGGGTACGCCGAGTTCCAATGTGAGTGACGAGCACGGCTGGCGGCTGGACTGCGCTGATTCCGCCGAGCTCTATGGAGTCAATCGATGGGGCGGAGAATTTTTCAGTGTCGGTGAAAATGGCCGACTCGTTGTTCAAACCGGAAACGACGCGCAGCTCTCGATCGATATTTACGATGTCGTGACGGGGCTTGGTGACAGCGGCATCTCGACTCCGGTCATGATCGGATTCCCCGAACTCGTCGAGCGCCGTATGGATGAGCTTGCGGCGGCATTCGCGAGCGCGATCCAAGAGAGTGGACTATTCTTCGGGCTACACCGCGGTGTATCCGGTCAAGGTCAACCAGCATCGCCACCTGGTGCGGCAGATCGAGCACTACGGGCGTCGCCTCGGCTTCGGTCTCGAGGTCGGTTCCAAACCCGAACTGCTGGCCGTGATGGCCCTGACAGCGAACACCGACGATCGGCTGATTGTCTGCAATGGTTTCAAAGAAAGGCGCTACATCCACCACATCATGCTCGCGACCAAGCTCGGTCGAAAGGTGGTGGCGGTGATCGAGAACCTCGATGAGCTCGAGTTCATCATCGAGGAATCGGTCGCGGCTGACGTACGTCCTCACATCGGCGTCCGTCTCAAGCTCGATTCACCCTCCAGCGGCCGCTGGCGCGACTCGACCGGTGAAAAGGCAAAGTTCGGACTCACCGTTCCGGGAGTCCTGCTGGTGGTGCGGCGGCTTGCTGAAGCCGGCATGCTGGACTGCCTCGAACTGCTCCACTGCCACATGGGCTCACAGATCAGCGACATCCAGGTGGTCAACACCGGGCTCGCGGAGTTGACGAGGGTGTTTGTCGAGGTTCAGAAAATGGGAGCGAACCTCGTCTTCCTCGACGTCGGCGGCGGTCTCGGAATCGACTATGACGGGAGCCAGACAAACTCGGACTTCTCGGTCAACTACAGCCTTCAAGAGTACGCATCGACTGTGGTCTACCGAATTCAGAGCGTGTGCGACGACGCCGGCGTCGGACCACCCGACCATCGTCACCGAAGCGGGACGGGCTATGGTCGGCCACCACAGCGTGCTGGTCTTCGATGTTCTCGGCAGCAATCGACTCGATCGGTGGGCGCTTGAACCCGACGCTGCGCGGCGCGAGGTCGAAGCGGCGGGTGCTCCTCGCGTCCTGAGAGATCTTCTTGACGCCTACCAGTCGGTGACACCGGATCGTCTGCTCGAGGCCTATCACGACGCGCTCCAGGCTCGCGAAGAGGGTCTCACCCACTTTGGTGTTGGCCTCCTCGATCTCGCACAAAGGGGCCTTATCGATCGTCTGTTCTGGTCGACCTGTCTCGAAATCGTCCGCCTCACGGGCGACCTTGATCCGGTCCCCGAAGAACTGGTGGAACTCGAACTGCGCATCAGCGACACCTATTTCTGCAATCTCTCGGTCTTCCAGTCGCTGCCGGACTCGTGGGCGATCGACCAGGTGTTCCCGATCATGCCCATCCACCGCCTCGACGAGGAGCCGCAGCGTCGCGCCACCCTCGTCGACATCACCTGCGATTCCGACGGCAAGATCGACCGGTTCATCGACGAGATCGACGATATGGCCCCGGTGCTGCCGGTCCACGAATTGCGAGAGGACGAGGACTACTACCTTGCGGTTTTTCTGGTCGGCGCGTACCAGGAGACGCTGGGCGATCTGCACAATCTCTTCGGCGACACGAATCTCGTTCAGATCCGATCCAACGGCGAACGCGGCTGGAACCTCGAGGAGGTTGTCGAAGGCGACACGGTGGCGGAGGTCCTCGGCTATCTCGAGTACGACCCCCGAGCCCTTCTCGAGGCCATGCGCCGCGATTGTGAGCTGGCGGTGCGGGCGGGCCGTTTTCTGTGGCCGACTCGCGCGACGTTCTGCGATCCTATGAATCGGGGCTTGCAGGCTCCACCTACCTGGAGTAGCTGGTGATATCGGGATTTGGCGACCTGCCCGCTTCGTGTGTCGATCCCGCGACCGCTGCGATCGCGGTGCTGCCGGTGCCCTACGACCGCACCAGTACCTGGAAAAAGGGTGCCGATCGCGGGCCTGACGCCATCATCGACGCCTCCCATCAGGTGGAGTGGTACGACATCCCGACCGGGACCGAGGTCTACCGGAAGGGGATCGCAACGCTCGATCCCGTGATCTGTGAAGATGGCCCGGAGAAACTCGCGGACCTGGTCGACGACAGGGTCTCGAAGCTGCTGGCGTCGGGCGTCCTCCCGGTGGTCCTCGGCGGCGAACACTCGGTGTCTATCGGCGCCATTCGGGCAGCGGCACGATGTCAGCCCGGGCGCCTCAGTCCTCCAGATCGATGCCCACGCCGACACCCGTGAGGAGTACCAGGGATCGCGGTTCAATCACGCGTGCGTGATGGCGCGAGCCCGCGAACTCTGTCCGGTGGTTCAGGTTGGCATCCGAGCGGTCGACATATCAGAGATGCCGGGGCTCGATCCCCACCGGGTCTTCTGGGCCCACGACATCGCTGCGGCGGGACGGTCGAACACCACGTGGATGGACGACGCCGTGTCGCCGCTCGGCGATCCGGTGTGGGTGACCATCGACCTCGACGGGTTCGACCCGTCGGTCGTGCCGGCGACCGGCACCCCGGAACCGGGTGGCCTCGACTGGTATCAGGTTATGGGTCTTCTGGAGAGGGTCAGCCAGGCGGCGCCGGGTCATCGGTTTTGACGTGGTCGAACTGCTGCCCACCGACGAACACTGGGCGAGTTCGTTTCTGGCGGCGAAGTTGGTGTATCGGTTTTTGTCGATGATCTTTGCGTATCGGGTGGAGGGCGGCTGATCGACGTTGGGGCGGCTTGACTTTTCCGGGTCGCTTCCCGAGAGGAGCCACCTTCAACATTGATGGCTCGATTCAGATCTCCGACGTCATTATTCGTGGGTCCAACAATATTGAAAATGGCACCTCCGCCGCGCGCGACTCGTATCCGCACGCGCGTCGGGCACCTCCGCCGTGCGCGGCTCGAATCCAATCGTGTTTCCCCTATCCAGCATCATTCTTGTCCAATACAGATTCTCAGAAAGGAGAGCCGCGGAGCGGCGACAGAGAATAGCGCGGGGCGTCAGCCCCGGGGAACGAGCGAACAAGAAACAACCAGCCCCGGAGGGGCGACAGAAACGAACAGTCGTCGGTCACGAGAGTCGAGCTGAACAGCCTGTCGCCCCTCCGGGGCTTGGATCCTTATTCTCGCCCTCATCCTGGGGCTCGCGCCCCAGGCAAATTTCTTGCGCCCCTCCGGGGCTTTCTCAGTGCCGGCCCATGTGCTGGTGGCTCATACAGATTGTGACATCCTCATCCCGGAAGGCCTCAAATTCGGGCCGCAAGGTACTCGTTTTCAGTAGCGCATGCTCTCCTCAGAGTCTGTTTTGGACAGCAATGATCCAGCATCGAGTATCCAGCATCAGGTTTTCACCAGCCGAGGATGTAGGCGAAGATCAGCGGGGCGACGATCGAGGCATCGGACTCGATGATGAATGACGGGGTGTCGACACCGAGCTTGCCCCATGTGATCTTTTCATTGGGGACCGCGCCCGAGTACGAGCCGTAGCTGGTCGTGGAGTCCGAGATCTGGCAGAAATAGCTCCACAGAGGCGCTTCGGTGCGACGCAGGTCCTGGTGGAGCATGGGCACGACGCAGATCGGGAAGTCGCCGGCGATGCCGCCGCCGATCTGGAAAAAACCGAGACCGGAACCGGTCGTGACCTCCTCGTACCAGCGCGCGAGCTCTACCATGTATTCGGGGCCGCCCTTCATCGTCGCGGGGTTGGATACCTTTCCTTCGATGAGGTTGGCCGCAAAAATATTACCGAGGGTCGAGTCCTCCCAGCCCGGCACGAACATCGGAAGATCGCGCTCGGCGGCAGCCACCATCCACGAGTCCTTCGGGTCGATCTGGTAGTGCTCCTCGAGCAGGCCCTCGTTGAGCGCCTGGTAGAAGTACTGGTGGGGGAAGTACCGCTCGCCTTGTTCCTGGGCGCCGTACCAGAGGCCCTCGAGCACGTGCTCGATGCGGCGCATGGCCTCTTCCTCGGGGATGCAGGTGTCGGTCACCCGGTTGAGCTGGCGGTCGAGCAACGCCTGTTCGTCAGCCGGCGTGAGATCCCGGTATTTGGGGACGCGAACATAATGGTCGTGCGCGACGAGGTTGAACACATCCTCCTCGAGGTTGGCTCCGGTGCAGCTGATGCCGTGAATCTTGCCCTGCCGGATCATCTCGGCCAGCGACAGACCGATCTCGGCGGTCGACATCGCGCCGGCCATCGCGAGAAACATCCTGCCGCCCTCGTCGAGGTGGGCCCTGTAGGCCTGCGCAGCATCAACCAGCGCGGCGGCGTTGAAGTGGCGGTAGTGGTGCGTGATGAATTCGGAAATGGTCATGGCACGGGTCCTCTCTCGAATACTGGGGCCAATATCATAGCCAAGCGTTCCATCCGCGTGGTGTCGGATATTGGATTTTGGATATTGGATCCACGCATCGCCCCTTGATGACGCGACAGCGGATTTCGTGATGCTGACGCATCCAACATCGGTCCTCGAACTCCTTCATATCAGCCCGGTATCGCCACCGCTAACAAGACTGCGAAGTAGTGCAGCACGCTGCCGGCGAGCACGAAGACGTGCCATATGGCGTGCGAATAGGGGAGTTTCTTCCAGGCGTAGAATATGAGCCCGCCGGTGTAGGCGAGACCGCCGAGAACGACCAGCACGAGCGCCGTGGTGTCGAGGGCGGCCGTCAGCGGTTTGATGGCCACCACCACCAACCAGCCCATCGCCAGGTAGAGGGTGATCGACAGCCACCGCCAGCGTCCGTGGGCGATGGTGCTGAGCAGGATTCCGATCACGGCGAGGAACCAGACACTGCCGAAGAGCCACCAACCCCAACGCCCGCCCAGAGCCACCAACGCCAGCGGGGTGTAGGAGCCGGCAATGAGCAGGAAGATGGCCGAGTGGTCGAAGACCCTGAAGACTCGTTTTGCGCGCTCCGAGGGCAGAGAGTGGTACAGAGTCGAAGAGGCGTACAGGAGCACCAGCGTCGCGCCGAAGATCGCACACGAGACGACCCGCAGGGCGCCTCCTGTTTCTGCGGCACGAACCACAAGGTAGACGAGTCCGCCGAGACTCAACAACCATCCCACTCCGTGAGTGAGACTATTTGCGACCTCTTCGCCGGTCGAATAGCGGGGCGCCGCGGCAGTGTTCATGCCGCAGAGGGTAGCAGCCCGGCTGTGAACGGCGCCTTTGCTTCTACTCTCCCATCGAGGTCTTTTCCGGAGTCCATCGTGGAAGGTCTACGGCCCCGTAACGGCAGTAGGACTCCGATGCAGAATCGCCGGCGGCTGGATCCTCGTCTCGGCAAAGGCCTCGACGACGCGTTCGGTGACATCGGTTTCGTAGGCTTTTTCGAATCTTACGTCGAGCACATACGCCTTGGCCCGCAACCGCAGAGCAAAGTAGGTGTCCTGAAGGACCTGCGAGACCGTGACAGCCCACGGGCGATCGGTCGAGAAAAAACGGGAACTGGTCAGGGCCTCGGTGACGATGCTCTTTGCGCCGGCGAGGTCCTGGTCGAGGCCGATGTAGAAGTCCATCTGCACCATCATCTCGATCGAACCGGCGTTTGCCGACGCCACCGAATCGGTGAGGAACTTGTTGTTCGGGATCGTGACCTGGGTGTCGTCGAGGGTCATGAGCTTGACCGAGCGGAGGCCGATGTGGACGATCTCGCCGTACCAGCCGTCGAAGCTCACGCGGTCGCCGACCTGGAACGGACGGTCCACGAGGATGATCAAACCCGCCACGATGGACGACACGAAATCTTTGAGAGCGAAGCCGATAGAGACCGCCGCCGTGCCACCGACGGCGAGCAGGACCTCCGGTGTGATCTTGAGTACCGTCAGGGCGGCCGCCAGACCACCGATCAGCAACACACCGAATCGAACAAATGAACCAGCCTGATTGATCAGCAGGCGTTTGTCTGTGAATCTTTGTCCAAACCGTTCGAAGAGGTGCTTCATCAGCCGCGCCACGATCATCGTGACGACCATGATCAGCACGGCGTACGGCAGGTCTCCAGGCTGGAACAACGTGAGCAGGTTGCTGTTGGGGTCCATGACGCAGTCCAGTCCGTTATTCGGGCAAAAGGTTGCGGCGGCGCAACAGGCGAACCGCTGCGCGGTGCCAGGTGGTCGTGACCCTGTACATTTCGTTGTCGAGCGTGATGGCTCCGAGTTCGAGCAGCCGGTCGAGGTGGATAAAGCTCTGAACCCGATCGAATCGGGTGACCTCAATCAGATCGTCGAGGTTGATACTCTCGTGGGTCACGATGGCGGCGAGCACGAAGAGCCCGTCCAGCCCGCCGTCCTCGAGAAGGGCGATGTCGGGCGCTTTGAAGAGCCGGACGCGAACGTTGTTGCCGCGGTCCGGGTCGAGGGAACGCAGAAAATAATGCAGTGCGGCGCGGGGATTGCCATCTGAATAGTCCCACAGCAGGCGGGTGTAGCCTTCCTCGGATTCGATCAGGCTCGAGCGAACCGACACCCCTTCCATTCGGTCGACCACGAGGTCCGCATAGTTGAATCGAACGCCACTCCCCTCACACCTGGTGCGGATGAGCTCTGAAATCTGGGCGTCGCTCCAACCGGTGAGGTGTTGACGGGTGCGAAATACTGTGGCGTCGGGCCGAACGGCCCGCAGGTGCCGCCATGCATAGGAGCTCATGCTGCACAGCCAGAAGACGTTGTTGCAGGTTCGGTTGACGAGGGCGGCAAACGCGCTGAAGGCGTCGTAGCCGCCGACGCTAGCGAGAAAGAGGTGCTGAGCCAGGTCCAACACCACGACCCTGCGGGGTCCGCTGTACAGGGCCCGGCCCAACTCCCGCGGTCCCGCGTCCGGCTCGAGGTCGACCTCCAAAAGCTCGCCGAGACGTCGGCAGAGATCGGCGCCATCGGTGACTCTCCGGCCGAGCACGATGTGTTGGATCTCCAGGTCCTCGCGGCGGATCTGGTTGAGCCACGTGGTCTTGCCGATGCCGCGTTCACCGGTCAGGAGATAGGAGCCTCGCGAGCCCGAATCCCGCCAGATCGATAGAATCTCGTGCAGTTCCTTGAGCCCCGGGAAGTTCTGAACGACCAGCGGTCCGGTGTTCATCGCTTCCTCGCCGAAGGCCCCGACCAGTCCCTCGGGCAGTTCGGCAACATCGCCCTCGGCGTAGCCCTGCTTCTCGGCCTGGCGCCGGACGCGTTGTCTGAAAAAGAACGCGAGAGTCTTTTGGGTTTGCTCGAAACCGAGTGCAAACTCGCGGATGACAGTCGCAATGCCGCGCCCCGCAAGCCACACGAAGGCGGCGGGCGCGAGAAAGATCCCGTACCAACGCGAGCGCGTGGCGCGGAGGGTGGCGGAAAGCCGGCCGGTCGGCTGCAGCTTTAAAAAGGTGTCGATCATCACACCATGCCAACGCGAAAGCTCGGCGAGGACCGCCACCAGGACGACCGCCCACGCGAACTTCATCACCATCGTTGATAGGAACCCCTGGCCCATGCCCCGCGAAACCAGGGTGATCAAAACCAGGATCGTGGCCACGCGGAGCACCACGCGAACGCTGCGCAGCAGCATGGCCCGGCGGGCGTCGGTCGCATCGAGACCGTAGTGTACGGCGGTGTTGACGAGAACCCTCGTCACGACATCGATCGTCAAGCGGTAGAAACAAAACACGGTGAGGAGGACCAGGAGGACGGCAAATTCGGTGATCTTTGCGGCCGGGCCGAGGGCCCATCGCAGGGCGACGACAGTCATCAGGAAGAGTACCCACGGGGCAATCGTCTCGAACCATCTGAACAGCCTCTGCGCCCGCCGTTTGGAACCGACCGTTCGCATCGAGCGAAAGGCCGCGGTTCGCGATCGTTCCAGCCAACCTCTCCACCGCTTTCGAGCCCAGAGTGCGACGATGATCACACCCACCACGAGCACCAGCCGGGAGAGAGCCTCACCGACCATAAAGAGATTGCGGGCCATCTGCGGCGCTTCGTCGACCGAATGCCGACGCGAGACGAGATGGTAGCGGGCCATCAGCGACACGGTCCGCCATTCGCGCGCGGCCTGTTCCAAACCGGTGCGCCCCACAGTCAGGAGGGCGCGGCGATACTCGTCGGAGAATTTGTCGCTGGCCATTCTCCGCAGTGTGATCAAACGTAACATCGCGGACCCGTGCAACGTGACGTTGTCCCACTCGGGGTCCTCGCCGGAGGCGACCGTCTCGTGATAGTGGTCGAGGGCCTCGGCAAGTGCCGCCTTTTCCGCATCCAGAACTCTCATGAGATCCTGGTCGATCGCCTCGACCTCAGAGGTCCCCGGTGTTGCGGCCGCGAGCCGTTGGGAGAGCCCGTCGATCTCTCGATCAAGAGCCTCTTGTGGGCTCTCGGTGTTCTCGATCGGTTCGATGTTGGGGCTCGGTTCGGCATCCGGTGTGGGGGCGGCAGCGTTCTCAATTTCGAGGGAGTCTCGGACCGGGTTCGCGGACGGCGACGGAATGACCGACTCGGTCGGTGTCGGTGGGAGTTCCTGGGACATCCCCGCAAAGGCTAAACCGGCCGCAGCGGCGGCGAGAAGGAATCTGCGAAATAGGAGTGGTGCACTTGACATGAATTGTGTTCTTTCGGACATGGGATCATAGCAGGAATCGGTGATGGCGTATCCTTCGATTCCGCTTTGGTCGGGGGCGGGAAGAGGTGCAAATGTGGCGAGGCGACGATGCAACATCGGGGCGATCCTGGTCGCCGGCTCGGTGCTCGTGATGGCGTGCCACCCGGCGGCTCCGCCATCCACCGACTTCAAAGAAAAGTTGCAGTCGCTCGCCGATCGGGTGGTTGCCGAAAATGTGCTCGTGCCGGCGGTCGCTTTGCACGTCGATTCACCCGGTCTCGATCTCGACTGGTCGGGGGCGGCCGGCTTCGCGGACCCTGAGAGCGGCGACGACATGACCGCGGATCGTCCGGTGCGGATCGCCAGCAACACCAAGACCTATGTGGCCGCGACCGTGCTGCGGCTTTCGGAAGAGGGTCGCCTCAGCCTCGATGATCCGATCGACGCTTTCCTGCCGGACGCAATGGTCGATCTCCTGACCGGTGACGGCTATCGCCCGGACCGGATGACCATCCGCCACCTTCTCACCCACACCAGCGGCCTCTACGATCACTCCGATTCGCAGAAATACGGAGATGCCATCATCGAAGACCCGCAGCACACGTGGACTCGAGCCGAACAGCTCGAAGCAGCTGTCGAGTGGGGCAAACCCTGGGGTGCACCGGGCGAGATCTACACCTACTGCGATACCGGCTATGTTCTGCTGGGAAAAATCATCGAACAGGCGAGCGGTCTCCCTCTGCCGGTTGCCGTGCGCTCCCTTCTGCGGTTCGACGCCCTTGGTCTCGGGTCGACCTGGTGGGAGGATCTCGAGCCGGCGCCCGACGGCGTGCCCGAGCGCGCCCACCAGTTCATCGACGACACCGACACGTTTGCGTTCGACCCATCCTTCGACCTCTACGGGGGCGGCGGCCTTGTCGCGACCGTCGGGGACCTGGCGGCGTTCTACCGTGCCCTCTTCACCGGCAAGGTGTTTGCGGATCCGGCGACTATCGATGTGATGCTGACCACCGTCGATGGAGCCCGGCCGAGATCCGATGCCGATGCAGCAGCCCTCGCGCCGGGCGCCTACCGCATGGGGATCTGGGTCATGAAGATCGAAGGCTTCACGGTGTATGCCCATTCCGGTTTCTGGGGGACGGTTGCCGCCTACGTCCCGGAGCTTGACCTCGCCGTCGCGGCCACCGTCAACCAGAACAAGGCCAAAGAGGCCATGTGGGAACTCGTGGAGCAGTCGATCGCCATCGCCCAGGGCGCCGCGTGAGGCGTCTTTCACAGTTGCGCCAGGGTGGCCCGTCTTCTCAAACAGGAGTTTTTATGAATCGGACCGCGCGTGTCACGGCGATCTCGCCCTCGGCGCCACCGTCAACCGGACCGAAAGCCACGACGCTCTTGATGCTCTGGTGGAGGGATCGATCAGGGTGGTGGCGGCCGCCCGTCCATAAACGGTTTGGGGTTCATGGGTGTTCCACCGAGCACGATTTCGTAGTGCAGGTGAAAACCGGAGGCGTTGCCGCTCTTGCCGACCTTGCCGAGAATCTCACCATCCTTGACCCGCTCGCCCTGTTCGACCGCGATCCGGTAGAGGTGTGCAAAGCGGGTGCGGTAGCCGTTGCCGTGATCGATGACCACCGTTCGACCATAGCCGCCGGACCGTTCGGCGACGATGACCTTACCGGCGGCGGTCGCCCGCACCGGCGTCCCTTTGGGTGCGGAGAGATCGATGCCCTGGTGCCACGAACCGCTGCGCCGCGCACCAAAAGCCGATGACACCGACGCCGCCCGCGGGTCCACCGGCCACCCCATAGGGATGTTGACGGCACGGTCGGCTGAGCGACCCGACGCGCAGCCAACAAAGCCTCCGATCGCCAGAATGATGACCGCCGCTGTCCGCAATTCCGAATTCCGAATTCCAAATTCCGAATTCAAAACGTGATCACCTCGGTGTTGGGGTCCTTCAGAGCCTCGGTGAGCGGCACGCCCATGCCCCGGACCTCGATGCCCATCTCGCGGATCGTGTCCACCAACTCGAGCTTGGTGGCGCAGGCGATGCAGGCTTCGACGATCACTCCGTCCGATTGCATGGCCTTGACCTTGGCCTGGAGCGCGGGGTCGCCGGCGAGCAGGCGTTGAGACGGGCCCCAGACCACGAGACGGACATCGGCAAACCATCCGTACTTCTTGGCGGCGTGTGTATACATCAGACAGACCTTGTCAGCCACATCGGGGTCCGCGCTGGTCCACACCACCATCAGCTTGCCAGAGGGTTCCTGGGCGTCGTCCTCCTGGGCGAAGCCGGGCGCCGCGAGGATCAGCATCGTTGCGAGAATGAGACCAGCAAGTTCGGTCAACCGTGATTTCATGAATCCCTCCCGCAGACAAGTATCGCCGATCTCGTTCTGAGGGGGCTTGCGGGTGGGTGAGATTTCTCCGCTCGCTCATTCTTCGCTCGGTCGAAATGACAGAGGGGAGGTAGAGACCTTCGCTCGGTCGAAATGACAGGTACGGTAAGGATCTGTTCGCTCGGTCGAAAAGACAGGCTGATTGGAGCATCAACCCCCAACGCAATCAATGTCATTTCGAGCGGAGCACCTTCAGGGTGCGCAGTCGAGAAACCTCAGTAGGACCCAAGGCAAAGTCCGGGTGCCCGTCCACGCGTGATTCGGTGAGATTTCTCCACTCGCTTCCGGCTTGGGGCTTCGCTGTCGGCTCCGCCCGAACACGTCGCTTTCACCTACGCCGTACGCGGTAACACCCACCCTGAACGTGATCGACGTTTCTGTGGTGTCGGGGATGCGATGAAAATTCCGAACTCAAATCCGAATTCCGAATTCCGAATTCCTCACTCTTCCCACGCTTCCCATAGGAGCTTTTTGAGGATTCGGGCCACGGCGTCGAGCATGTAGGCGTCGGCGTCTTTGAGGTTGCGAGCCGAAATGGTCAACTCCGGCGTGATCAGCGCGCGCTGCCAGCTCTCGGTGGTGCCAGTCCTGCGTCGCCGGTCGCCGGTCATCGCCCGCTGCAACCGTGCCAGGAACCACCCGAGGCGTTCGATCTCGATCGACGGCGGTTCCGCCTCGGCATCCGCGGCCTCGGGTTCGGTGTCGTCTCCCGGTGCGTCGGTTGGTTGCGCCTCGTCCCTTTTTTTGATCTCGTCTTCGAACCGGCGAGCCGGTTGGATGAAATTGCCACCCGTTGCCGCGTCGTGAACCCTGCCGTCGATTTCTGATTGCGACGCGTCGGCGGGTTTGGCCCCTCCATTGACGGTGCGCGACGCCGTGGTGTTGGCATCCATGAGCCCGAGCCGAACCGGTCGGTTGCGATCGGGCGCCTGAGGTGTGCCCATCAGACTTTCTGAAATTTCTGCCGCTTCTGCGGCGATAGCCGCGGCGCTCCCGTTCTTCTGAACCGCTAAAGGCAACGGCTCGGTGGACGGTGCCGTCGAGGGCAACGGCTGGAGGTCGCCGTGGTGATCCACGACTCTCAACGGTTCCTCCCCGGCCACCACCCCGGCAATCGTCTCGGCTGACACCCGGTTGAGAATGTCACCGATTTCGGCCAGAGTGAGGCTTCCGATCTCTCCCAGATCCTGCTTCTTTCGGATCATGTTGACGAACTGCAGACGATCGAGAAAGAGCTGCGGATACCGGGTCTTCGGACCCCTTCGACCAACCTTCGGCAACAGTCCCTGTTGCACGTAGTAGGCGATGGTGCGTTTGTCAAAGCCCGTCTGCTGTTCGATCTCATCCAGCGTGAAGGTCTTGTGTTCAGACATCCTACGACATTATCAGCACACCAGTTGACAGTCAATAACGGTGGAATTCTGGGGTGCTGGCAATATACCTGCAATTGTGAACTGTTGAGAGTGCTGGGACGAACCCTACCGTCGGGTATCGGCGACGCTGATATCGCGCTCACGCGATAGCCGTCGTTTTCGGCAGTAATCCGAAATCCGAAATCCGAAATCCGAACCTGGATCTACTCCGGATCTCGGTGCCGGAATAGCGCTTCGCGAGATCGCGGACCGCGTACAGCAGGACCCCGACGTGGACCCACGTTCTCCGGTTCGAACGGGATCGGCGGGTAGTTCCGGTTGGAGGCGACGAGCAGCAGGCTCTTGCCGTCGCGCACCAGACGCCGGGCCGATGGGCTCGCCGTCGAGGTACCCGACCACGATCCTGCCGGCCTTGGCCTCCAGTTTGGAGTCGATGATCAGCAGATCGCCCGGGTACCAGTCGGGAATCATGATGTCGTCCTCGGCGCGGACCATGATGTAGCGACCGGCGATCGGGGGCAGGTGAAGGATCTTCACCAGGGGAGACTCCCGGTGAACCCTGAGATCGGCGGTCGGGGTGTCCATGCCCGAGGATCGCTTGGGTCTGCCGGAAAAGAACCGTACGGTGAAAAACCCCTGGTCGTCTCCGAGGTGGGCGGCGCACTCGTCGGGGAACAACGCGCAGGGCGATTGACCGAGAGCTTCGAGGAGGCGTTCGATCTGCAGCCAACTCGGGCTCACGTCCTCGCGCTCGTACTTCGACAGCAGGCTCTGGTCCATGCTCGCCGCGTCGGCGAGTTCGGCCTGGGTGATGTCGAGAGATTCGCGCAGCTCCCTCAGCCTGCGCCCGAATCCCAGCTTGCTGGCCTTTCGCATCGGTTGGTACCTCCTAGGGCAGATCTTACATGAATCGCGGATGGCCGGCCAACCTGTGTGCTCTACCGTCGACAGTTCGCGTCCCGATCTGCCATATGGTAAAATAAATCAAAGGTCAAAAGACTTATATTACATTTTTAACCAGTCAATTATTAAACAATACAGTGGAGCATCATCATGGGAATCTGGGCTCGCGTGTTCGGTTCGAAAACCGAATGGCCGGCTGCGGTCCGTGCCGTCCGGGCTTCTCGAGGACGAGGGTGGCTGGTACTACGAGGAGTCTCAGGATTACTCGAGCTCCCAGCAGACAATCCGGATCGAACAGGACAGACCGGGCGACTGGTATGTGCGGGACAGTTTCTGCGAGGTCGATGGGCTCAATGAACCCGACCGTGGGCCGACGTCGTGGCGGTTCTTTGCCGGGTCCTACCGGTGGCTGCATCTCGAGCGGCGACCCAACGGACGCCACGGGCAGCAGGGCCATCGCGGTCATCGGGACTTACTCGCGGCGCCGCAGGGGCAAGGAAAAGAGACACCACCTCGGCTATCTCACTCCGGACTGGCGAGGACCTCGGAACCGAGGATGTCAGCGAAAATGTGGGGTCGTATCCGCTTCATCAAATTTCCCGGCCGCCGCCCCCGATACCAGATCCGCTTCGATCTCATGGTCGAGCTCGACGAAGACACGTTCGACTGATCGACCCGTCCGACCAGGCACACGGATGCTGGATATTGGATTTTGAATTGGCGGTCACTGCTGTCCAAAACAGACTCTCACGAGAGAATGCCGTACGGAAAACAGACGTTTTACGACCCGGAAACGAGGTATTTCGGACCGAGGTTGTCGAAAGACGTCATGAGCCAATGCCACATAGACCGGCACCGAAGAAGCCCCGGAGGGGCGAAAAATATTAGCCCGGGGCGCGAGCCCCGGGAACAAGGCCCGGATAAATAGGCGAGCCCCGGAGGGGCGACAGACTATCCCGCTTGGCTTTTAGCGCGGCAACGCGTCCTTTTCTGTCGCCCCTCCGGGGCTTGACTGTTTTTGGTTGCACGGTTTCCCGGGGCTCGCGCCCCGGGCTCATTCCTGTCGCCGCTCCGCGGCTATCCTTTCCGAGAAGCTGTCTTGGACAAGAGTGATTGGCGGTATTGAAGGTCGAACTGCCTTCTGAAGCAACCTGAGGTTCGGCAGCATCACTCTCAAATATCAAATATTGGATTCTGCGCGGGTGGGCCGGAAATCCGAAATCCGAAATCCGAAATCCGAATTGAGCCGCGAAGCGGCTCACAGCACGTTGTGCGTGATCCAGTCCGATGTCTCTTCGATCGAGCGGTTGGTCACATTGACCGTGCGGATGCCCGGAATGCGCCGAAACAATCCGTCCGCATACTCGAGCTCGGCGAGGATGTTGGAGCGGTCGGAGTAGCCCGGGATCCTGGCGCTGTGGCGGCTGGCCCGGTCCGAACGCAGTCGGACCTGGCGTTCGAACTCCATTTTGAACCCGACCTTCGGAACCTCGAGACTCGGTCACCCCGTCCGGCAGCGGCATGTCGAGAATGATCGGAATGTTCGCCACCTTGAGTTTGCGGCAGGAGAGAAAAATGCTGGTCGGGCGTCTTGCCCGTGCGCGACACGCCGAGAATGATCAGGTCCGCCTGGTTGAGAGTGCCGACCCGGCCCCGTCGTCGTGACGGAGGGTGTAGTGGATCGCCTCGGTCACGAGGTAGGTTTCTTCGCTCTCGCTGCGGAACGCGCCGGGCGTCCGGCTCGGGGCGTGCTCGAGGATCTCGGCGAAGATGTCCATCAGCGGGCTCATGACGTCGACCACCGTCAGGTTCTTTTCCTCTCCGCGGCGGACCATGGTGTCGGCCAGTTCGCGCGAAACGAAGGTGAAGACGATGATGCACTGCACCGGTCGGCGCCTCGTTGACCACCTGCTCCACCTGGGCTTCCGATCGCACGAAGGGAAACCGACGGACGTTGGATTGGGCGCCGCTGAATTGCACGAGCGAGGAAGTCACGACCGCGTCAGCGGTCGATCCGGTGGCATCGGACACGATGAAGATATTGAGAGCCTCGGCCACGGCCTCTCCTCCACTCGGCATGTCGCTGGTTCTGCGACAACTATACGACGGACGCAACGCGATCGCGGCGGATAAGTTGTCTCGTGGCGTGGATCAGCGGTTCGTTCTTTGCACCAATCGAGAACAGAGTGCGTGGGCGGTCGTCGAAGCCTTTGGCGGTGTGCTCGCCGAGGTCCTTGAACTTGAACTCGTCCTTTGCCAGTCGCTGGGTGATCGGACACACGATGATCGGGCCGGTCGAGTTGTTGGCGAATTTTTCGATCCGGTAGGCCAGCACCACCGATTCGCCGACCATCGACAGACCGAGAGCGCCGTCGCTGCCGTAGCCCGAGATCGTGACCATGCCCGGTGGCCAGTGCGAAGTCCATCGCGAGAGGGTGGCCGCCGACGTTCCAGACCGACGGATCGGCGGCCATCGTCGCGACCAGCTTTCTTGAGTTTCAGCGCGGCTCGCATGCCCTGCAGGCGTGGCATTCGTGCGAGTTCTTCTCCCAGAACGCGAACAGCGCATCACCCTGGAGCTCTTTGAGCGTGCCGCCCAGGCGCGCCCACCTCGTGTTCGAGGCGCTCGAACACCCGGTTGACCGACGCCTGCAGATCGGCGGTGCCGGCCATGCGGACGAGGTTGGTGTAGTTTCGGATGTCGCCGACCAGGACCGTTACCGTCGTCATTTCGCCGATGCCGAAGGTGTCGGTGGACGCAATCGTCGATGCTCAGCGAATTCCGGCGGTTTTCCGTCGAGCCGGAGGCGCAAAACCGCGACCGATCGACAGCTCCTGGCCGACCGCGATCTCGGTCGCCATGTTCGGTGTCAGCCGGCGGCCGTCGAGCCGGGTTCCGTTGCGGCTCATGTCCCGGACGAAACAGCGGCCGTCGGGCTCCTGGGTGATGACGCAGTGGCGAGAAGAAACGGTGGGATCCTGAACGCGGAGGATGTCCCGGAAGCCCGAGCTTTCTTCTCGCTGAAACGACCGATCTCGATGCGGTCGAAGAACAGGATAGACCCCATCTGGCCCGTCGGCTTCCTCGGTCACCAGCCACTTTCCGGGATACTCGATCACGTCGGGCGGCCTGTAGTTCGTCACAACAGGTGGTCATCGCTCATCGCATTCCATCGAGATCAAGAATAGTAGACTGTTTCTCAATATTCCCGGTGCTGGCTATCCGCCGGGTGTAATAAAGACCTTTTCTCGTCTCAATTTGTGTGATGGGGACAATCTAAATATGATAAAAATGAATGGTTTAAACTCTATGGTTCCGAGTGATTCCGGACGAGCGAAAGATTTTCTCGACGCGCCTCCGGCATTGCCTTTCAGGCTGCGCCGTCACTGCCGCTCGGTCGAAATGACAGAACTGGAGAGTGAATCCAACCGGCCGACCGATTGGAATTCACACGTTCCTTCGTCATTTCGACCAGAGTACTTCCGACACGCTCCGCTCTTCGTTCTTCCGACCGAGCGAACACCACCCCAAACACTGTCATTTCGACCGAGCGAAGAATGAGCGAGCGGAGACGTAGCTCAAGCGCGAGTCGAGCGGAGAAATCTCTGCCTTCGGCAACCTCGATTCAGCGCACTCCAGCGGCGAATCCGAAATTCCGCACCTCAGCCCGGCTGTCCATTGAAGACGTGCTAGGGTGACGGCCTTGCGGCACCCTGATCGGGCACGCGTATCACACAAACCCACTCAGGGAATGGAGAATCTACGATGCATATCAAAACTGCTTTTTCGATCGTTGCGACTTTTGTGTTCGGCGCCGCCCTCGGCTGCTCGGGCCAACCCGCCGTCGAAGAGGAAGTCGTTTCGGACGGCCGCCGAAGCCGATGGTCTCTCACGCCGCCAACATGGGCGGGCCGGAAATGGTCACCGGCGCTGTTCTCGAGACCATGAACTCGGGCGGCTACACCTACGTCAAGGTTGACACCGGCGAGGAAGAGATCTGGGCCGCGGCCGGCGAGTTCGAGGTCGCCGTCGGCGACCGTGTGGTCTTTCCGCTCGAGACCCCGATGCAGGACTTCCACAGCAATACCCTCGACCGCGATTTCCCGCTGATCTACTTTGCGTCCTTTATCGCGCCCGAAGGCGAAGCGCCGGCGATGGCACAGGGCCGAGCCATGGACCTGCCGTCCCGGCCATCCTTCGCTCGACGCGTTCGCGATGAATCCAGAACGGCCGTTGCCGCCGGCGAAATCGAGCTGCCGGCCGGCGCCATGGCGATCGCCGACGTGTGGGCCGACCGGGTCGATCTCGCCGGGTCGAGGTGACCGTCAGCCGGCAAGGTCGTCAAGTACAATGCCGCCATCCTCGGCCGCAACTGGTTCCACGTCCAGGACGGCTCGGGAGAGCTCGCGGATGGCACCAACGACATCACCGTGACCACGACCGCCGACCTCGCGGTCGGCGACGTCGTCACCGCCACCGGCACCGTGGCTGTCGACAAGGACTTCGGCGCCGGCTACACCTACACCGTGATGATCGAGGACGCCGACGTCGTCAAGCAGTAAGAACGAAAACAGGCAAGAAAAAACCCCTCCGCGAGGAGGGGTTTTGTTCTGTGCGGGTTTGATCTACCAGCCGCCGCCGTAGCCGCCGCGGCCACCGCCGCCGCCGCCGCCACCGCCACGCTGCTTGGCCTGGGCCACGTCCACGCGGATGGTGCGGCCGTCGAGCTCTGTGCCGTTGAGGGCAGCGATGGCTTTGTCGGCCGCCTCGTCATCCTCGAAGGTGACAAAACCGAAACCGCGCGAACGACCGGTGTCGCGGTCGCACACAACCACGGCCTCGCTGATTTCGCCATGCACGGCAAACGCGTTGCGCAGGCTCTCATCGTTGGTGTCCCAGCTCAAACTTCCGATAAACAATTTCTTCGACATACTCTTCCCATCTCCCTGAGCGCTGCCGTTTCCGGTGCGCCCGTTCAATTTGTGGTGGACAGTGCTTCCACCCAAGCAGAAGCCAGCCCCAGTGGCCGGCTACGGAATTTTGAACATAACACGTATCGCCTGTAGATTCAATCAGTTTCACTGAGACGACGTCGCCTCAGGGCGCCCCGTCGCACAAGATCGTCGATCTTGCGCTTGCGGTGCGCGAGCGCGGCGTGCGTTTTACCAGGCACGGCGGGGAGCCGGCTTCGCCGTGGCAGTTCCGGCTTGAGGCCTCGCTCGAAGCTTCGCCCGCACAGGTCGCCCCTGGCTCCGCCGTGACAGGCAGCCCGCACCGCAGAAAGCTGACCGATTTTCTGGTCAATCGACACCGGTGGCGCTGTGGAGCATCAGTGATCCAACATCAGAGCGAGTGCGTTGACAACAAAAAACCCCTCCGCGGGGGAGGGGTTCGATTGAATGAAAGGGGATTTACCAGCCGCCGCCGTAGCCGCCGCCGCCGCCACCACGATTGCCGCCGCCGCCACCACCGTAGCCGCCGCGACCGCCACCGCCGCCGCCGCCGCCACGCTGCTTGGCCTGGGCCACGTCAACGCGGATGGTGCGACCATCGAGGTCGGTCCCGTTGAGGGCTGCGATGGCCTTGTCGGCCGACTCGTCATCCTCAAAGGTGACAAAGCCGAAACCACGCGAACGACCGGTGTCGCGGTCACTGACCACAACGGCCTCGCTGATTTCGCCATGAACGGCGAACGCATTGCGCAGGCCCTCGTCGTTCGTGTCCCAGCTCAAACTTCCAACAAACAATTTCTTCGACATATCTCTCTTTTCTCCGTGAGCGCTGCCTTTCAGGGGCGCGCCCGTCTCGCGAAACGTGGTGAACACTGCGTCCACCTATACAGAAGCCGGCCCCGCTGGCCGGCAACAGACGCCAGAAATATACCAAAATTCGATTTTAATATCAATATTTTTAGAGACATACAGCTCGGTTCCCCGGGGCTGACGGCCGCTGGCTCCGCCGTGCCGGGATGCCTCAACCTCAAAACAACTCAGCGATCCTGTGGCCGTGAGAGTGGCACAAAAAACCCCTCCGCGAGGGAGGGGTTTGATGTGCTGTGAGGGACAGCTTACCAGCGGCTACCGCCACCGCCGCCGCCGCCACGCTGCTTGGCCTGGGCCACGTCCACCTTGATGGCGCGCCCGTCAAGCTCCGTACCGTTGAGGGCTGCAACGGCCTTGTCGGCCGACTCGTCATCCTCAAAGGTGACAAAACCGAAACCACGCGAACGACCGGTGTCGCGGTCGCTGACCACGACGGCCTCGCTGATTTCGCCATGCGTGCTGAATGCATTGCGCAGGCTCTCGTCATTTGTATCCCAGCTCAAACTTCCAACGAACAACTTCTTCGACATAACTCTCTTTTTCTCCGTGAGCGCTACCCTTCGAGGGCTCGCCCGTCTCGCAACATCGCGGTAGACTCTGCGTCCACCCAAACAGAAGCCGGCCCCATTGGCCGGCAACAGAAAAGACACCATAGCATCTATCTTATTGAAATACAATATTTTCTGGGATTTCATGCGGAATTCGAAAGTGAACGGGCGGGGGTTTATCCCCTCCCTGTTCACGCTGGTTTGATCTGCGGGGCGCGGAGAGACCCGGCCCAGCGTTGGAAACTGGGTGGGTGGAGCCTCGGGCATCAGACTTTCTCCCTCTCATCCCCGAACCCAAGCCCATGACCTGTCATTTCAACCGAGCGAAGAATGAGCGACCTGTCACGGCGTAGCCAGGGGCGTAGCCGGAGCGGAGAAATCTCTGCGATCCCATCCGCACCTCAAAAACCCGCGTACCCTACAACCATGACAACTCAGTTCACCGACCCACCTGAACTCCCCCCCTGGCTCGAAGAGCAACTGCCCTTCAACCGCCGCGTCTTTTCAGATGCCGGCCACGACATCCACTTCATCGACGTAGGTGAGGGCCCACCCGTCCTCCTCCTCCACGGCAACCCCACCTGGTGCTACCTCTGGCGCAAAGTCATTCGGATTCTCGCCAACGAAGACATCCGCATCATCGCTCCCGATCTGGTCGGTCTCGGTCTCTCCGACAAACCGCGCGACCTCGCAATTCACACCCTCGATTTTCATGCCGACCGCATCTCGGCCCTCGTCCGCGCCCTCGATCTGACCAACCTCACCATCGCCGCCCAGGACTGGGGCGGACCGATCAGCGCGGTCATGGCCGCCCGCAACGCCGACCGAATCCGCGGCGCCGTCTTCGCCAACACCGGCATCCGGGTCCCCACCAAGCCGCCGCGGGTGACCGCCTTTCACAAGCTCTCCCACCGCCCGGTACTGAGCGACCTCATCTTCCGCGTCTTCAACTACCCGGTGAAGAAGATGTACATGGTGCAGGGCGACCGCTCGAGCATCGGTCCAAACGAGCGCCGCGCCTACCTCTATCCCTTTCCAAAAATCGCCGACCGCGCCGCGCCGCTGGCCCTCGCCCGCATGGTGCCCATCAGCCTCGAGAGCCCGACCATCCGACCCTCCAAGAGGCCGACGACTGGGCGCGCTCGTTCAAAGGCCCCGTCCAACTCGTCTGGGGTCGACGCGACCCCATCCTCGGCCGAACCATCTACCCCATGAAAAAGCTCTTCCCCGGTGCCGAGATCACCGAAACCGGCGCCGGCCACTTCCTCCAGGAAGAGGTGCCGGAGGAGTTGGCCGAGGCGATCCTCAAGACTGTGCGTGCCGCCAGGCGGGGATAACCCCCGCCCCCCTGTCATTTCGACCGAGCGATTGTATCCACCCCGTTCCCGTCATTTCGACCGAGCGAAGAATGAGCGAGCCGAGAAATCTCTGCAGCGCGATGCCGACGAGAGATCCCTCGATTCGGTCGTTCCTCCCTCACTCGGGACGACATGCTGGCTGGGCTGCCAAGGCCAACCCGCCATCATGTCGTTTCGACCGAGCGAAGAATGAGCGAGCGGAGAAATCTCTTACAGGGAACCCCTACCTCGTGAAGACAGCCATCTAAACGACGCGCCGCGCCACCGCGCCGAACCTCCGGGCCTCAAATACTTCAGGATTTTCAGGTGCTGCCGGGTTTGTCCGCTTTCCGCTTGACCCACATCTTTGCAATCATCGACGGCGTCGAATGAATACGACTGATGCCCGTCACGACGAACTTCGCCAAGGAATAAACCGTTTCGTCCCGCACCCGTTCCGAAGATTTCTGCAGCCGGTAGGCTGCGCTCGGCGGGCGTGCCTTGATCGGCCGCGAGTTGAGGTAGCTCTCGACGTCTTCTCCGAGTTCAGCGGCGCTGGCGTAGCGCCGGTCGAGGTTTTTTTCCAGAGCCTTCCCGACGATGGTCACGAGGTCGGCCGTCAGGTTCTTTGACCACCTCCAGCTTTGTCTGAGGGGACTCGGTGGCTCTTCGCAGATCACTCTCAGCGCTTCGGCGAAGCCTGTATTTGAAATCTCGTAGGGTCGAACCCCCGTGAGTATTTCGAAGAGTATGACCCCGAGAGAGTAGACATCCGATCGCACTCCGATGACGTCCTCGTCGCAACGTGCCTGCTCGGGGCTCATGTATTCGAGGGTGCCACGAATGACCCACACTTCAGGAAGCGTGGCCACCCCGAGATCGGAATCGGTGATGCTGGCGAGGCCAAAGTCCATGATTTTGATGGTGGGTGGTTGCGCCTTCGAGCTGGGGTTTTCAGCAGACATTCCAGGGCCGCAGACGATCAGGTTTGAAGGCTTGATATCGCGGTGTACGACGCCCCGCTGATGGGCGTAGTGGACCCCACCACAGATTTTCTGGAAGAGGCGCAACCGCAGCTCGAGTTCCGCGGCATCGTAGGTTTTTGGCCGTCCCAGCAACCACTGATCGAGAGTCTCGCCCAGGACCATCTCCATCGCGAAGAACTCGTGACCCCGCTCGGTGTGGTCGGCGGCAAAGAGCCCCGCGATAGTCGGGTGATCGAGACGCGCGAGCGCCTCGGTTTCGCGTCGGAACATGCGGCGGTGGTCTTTATTAACCTTATGGCCCTGGCGCATGACCTTGAGCGCGACGCGGTTCTTCGAACGTTCGTCTTCAGCCTCCCACACCACACCCATGGCCCCCTCACCGAGGACTCTGATAAGCCGGTAGCCCGCGACGGTTTCGCACTGGTGAGGCGTTTGCGGTTCTGCTCTGGCTGAGGTTGACGACGACCGGGCAGAGGCACCAGTCAATCCGCTCGACTGATCAGGAGACGCAGACGCGTCATCATACGGCAGCCGTTCCTGAGATTCCGCCTCGCAACCCCGGTCGTGACCCGCCATCACGTCCCCCGAACCTCGCAATTGTGCGACTCTGTGCTTGCAGTATACACTGAAAAACGGACGGCAAATCCCTGTGTTCGCATCGAATACGTGACATTTAACGGAGTGGTCTCAGTTCAGGGCTCAAACGGAGATGGCGATTCGCCGACAGCCGTCATTGTCCAGCCGAAGACTCTTTTCTCACGAAGGTCTGCAACAGGGCGGGCGAGAGTTGAGAACTGAACTCCCCACAATCATCAACTCACGAGGGCGGGATGATCTCCCCCCTGTCATTTCGACCGAGCGAAGAATGAGCGAGCGGAGAAATCTATTCGCCACTCAAAACTCAGAACTAAAAACTCCTACCGTTGCTTTCCTCCCAGGTAAACTCCTCCGGCCATGGAACCGCCCTTCACCCACGCCGGAGAACTGGCAGCGCTGGCAACCGCCTGCTGTTGGACGATCAGCGGCCTCGCCTTCCAGACCGCCGGCCGCCGCGTCGGCTCGCTGCCGGTCAACCTGATCCGTCTGGTCATGGGAGCAATCCTCCTCGGCGCATTCACCTGGTTCACCCGAGGGAGGGTGCTGCCGACCGACGCCTCCCCGCATGTGTGGCTGTGGCTGTCGCTTTCCGGCCTCGCCGGCTTTGCGATCGGCGACCTCTGCCTCTTTCGCGCCTTCGTCGTTCTCGGCGCAAGGGTCTCCATGCTGCTGATGACGCTGGTGCCGCTCTTCACCACCATCCTCGGCTTCCTCGTCATGCACGAAGTGCTGACACCGATGGAGCTCGCCGGGATGGCCCTGACCATCGCCGGGGTCTCCTCGGTGGTGCTCGAGCGACGCCGCGACGCCGACGGGAAGATCGAGCGCCTCCCCATGAGCGGAATCCTGCTTGGCCTCGGTGGTGCAGTCGGTCAGGCTCTCGGGCTGGTCCTCGCCAAGTACGGCATGGGTTCCTACAACGCTTTCGCCGCCACCCAGATCCGGGTGCTGGCGGGGCTCGCCGCCTTCATCGTCGTCTTCACCGCGACCAACCGCTGGCCGCGCGCCCGCGCCGCGCTCTCAGACCGCAAGGCCATGACCAGCACCGGCATCGGCGCCTTCTTCGGCCCCTTCCTCGGCGTGTCCCTGTCGCTGATCGCAGTCCAGCACACCGAAGCCGGAGTCGCCGCCACCCTGATGTCGCTCGCCCCAATCCTCATCATCCCGGTGTCGATCATCTTCTACCGAGAACAGGTTGCCTGGCCGGCGGCGGTCGGGGCCGCGGTTGCGGTCGGCGGAAGCGCGCTGCTGTTCCTTTGAGTTCGCGGATCGGCCGAATCCGTGCGATGGGAAGCGATATGCGCCTGCGGCGCTTTGAAACATCGAAGTAAAGGCTTGACCCCCCGTCATATTGAGATTTGACCGAGCGAACGAATGCTCGCTCTAGTCATCCCGACCGAGCGAACGAATACCCCCCTTTTTGTCATCCCGACCGAAGGCCCGAAGGGCCGAAGCGGAGGGATCTATGCGATGGCTCACAGCAATGCAAACGCCATATCCGAAGACCCATCGAATACGGCGAGACCGCATTGTGGTGCAGGCGTCCCGCCTGCACGTGCAGCCGGGACGGCCGCACCACAAATCGTTCCTTAAAACTGTTGCGCGAGGTGTTGATCACCCCCACCCATCGTCATTTCGACCGAGCGCGCGAATACCACTACCCCTCTGTCATTTCGACCGAGCGAAGAATGAGCGAGCGGAGAAATCTATTCGACTCGCCCCCAACATCACCGCCGCATCGCCGCCGCCAGCTCTGCGGCCGGCCCATCTCGTAGAGCTCCAGCACCACCGACTCGCCTCGTCGTCGTGGCGGTACTCCGCGGCATCGACCCGCACGAAACCGTAATCGATAAAGAAGTTGGCCTGGCCGTTGATGTGCTCCCACAGGCTGTCGGCGTCGTAACCCTCCAGGTCGGTGGCTTGGGACCACCCCGCCAGTTCGCCGCCTGCAGGTAGCACAGAAACTGAAACCGGGATCGCAGGGACGTCGGCCGGTTTGCCACCACCGCAAGCACTGCCGAGCACCACGACGACGACGAGAGGAACCCATCGAACCGGTCCGGCAAGTGGCAACCTCATCTGCGACATCCATTAGGCAAACGACAGGTTCGAACCGGCCAGCGCCCGGACCCGGTCGGCGATCGGCAGCCTACGGCTGCACCGCGCCTGACACGAAGGACACTCGACGCACACCTGCAGACCGCGTTCTTTGGGCACGGTGGCGATGGAGAGCGAATCCCGGTTGCCGCGCCTCCGACGGCCTTGCCGATGACCTCCTCGCTCTTGCCGCGCAGGTAACCGTGGGCGGTGTCGAGGTGGTCAGCGCTTCTTCATTTCCACAAATTCTTCGTTCGCTCGAACTCCTCGAGGATCAGGCGATCCTTTGGCGCGAGGTCTTCGTCAGGAATCGTCGCGCGATCGTCTGTGCTGCATTGACCGGGTCCGATTCGAGATAGCAGATTTCGTAGATGGCGTCGACGAGCTCCCGAGCGGCGCACCGAAGTGGATGAGCACCGAGTGCCATTCGTTGCGGTCGAAGTCGCGGGAGGCGATGCGGTCAGGGGTGAGGCAGTGGTTGTACATGCTCCAGGAACTCGCGGGATCGCAGGCGCCGCGGTATCCCTGGAAAAAGATCTCGGTAACGATTGAACCGTCGCTTCCGTCGCGCGACCACGCTGCGCCCGTGATGTGGGCGCCCAGGACATAGGCCGCGACCTCGTTGACCAGCATGACGTAGTCGCGGTCGAGGGAAGCAGGCCCCGTCAGGTTGTTTTGATCGAAAATACCGTGCACGCACTCGTGCGACGCGGTTTCGAGCAGCTCGATGCTGTTGTACTCGATGTTCGAGTTGAAGCTGACCTCGTCGTTTGCAAAGGTGTACCAGCCGAGGATTGAAGCTTCGCGGGGCTTTGCTCGGACGGAGGGGATTTTCACCGACGGCCCGATCTCGGCCAGCGCCGTCCGGATCGTCTTCGCCCCTTCCTTCTCAAGCCACTTCTGGTACCGGGCCTGGTGGACTTTGGGGTGCGGGATGGCAGGTTCGTGAATGGCGATCACGACGCAAAGGCCGGCAAAAACAATCAGCCAGGCGGTGTAGGCGGGGTGCCGGCGGGCGAGCAGCACACCCCGAGATTTCTTGACGGCGGTCGGGATCAACCCGGAGTCTTCTCCGAGAGGATCTTCCGGATGGGGGGACGGGGCAGGCGCGGCAAGCGGTAGGGGTGGTGGAGGAGAAAGTCGATTTCCTCCTCGAGCCGGGTGTACTTGGGAGGTTCTTTCCGCCCGGGAGGTGGTTTCGAACCAGCGCTCGGTGGTCGTGGACGCGCGGCTCTCCGGCGTTGTTGAAGCCAATTGGTTCAACGGGCCACCGTTGGGCGATTGGCCAGGGGGATGTTCACGGCATGAACAACGGCACTCCCGTTTGCAGCGCAAAGTCAGCCTCGGGCACCACAAGACAAATCCGGGCCAAATCTCCTCCGATCGACCGATTGGTGTGCAGTGGCGACTCAGGTTACATCAAGCTTAGATTGTATCAGATATAGGTTAAAAACGACATCAGGGTGTCGCTTTCAGCGAGGGCTGGTGGCTGTTGCTGCTCCATGTGCGGGCGGGACGCCCGCACCACAAAGGCACGGATGGGTGCCCTTCGCGTTGCCTCATTGGCGAGATGTACGGCCAGAGCCAGAATGCCTGGTTGGTGACAGGTGATCCTACGGGCACCGTCGCAACTCCAACGGGATCAAAGACAACCCTTTGACCGGAGAAGCTGAAAAGCAGCTCGCCAACAAAGCGTTCATGCGAAGTGTGGCCCCTATTCGCAAAACCTCTGATCCTGCATAGCTATGGGAGGAGCTAGGACGCCGTCATGGTCGTCGAGGGATGGTGGTACAGGGGCATTTAGAAGGTGCTACATATAACTATGTGGATTTGAATCATCCAAAAAATGATTTCGTGATCGGACTTGTTTTCATCTCTATCCCCTACCAAAATAATGCACCATCTCGACACAACTATTTTGAGTGTTTGAATCAATCCAGACAAATGTGTTGAAGCCCTCGTCTCGCCAAAGGGTCAAATGCTGGCATTCCATTTGCGTAGTCGCTCCCCGGAGGGCGAAATGACCCAATTTGAAATAGACAAGCTTGTAGGGAGTATATGTGTCCGCATAGATTCCGCGGCCCGCAGTCGGGTTTCAGACAGTGGCGCCGCCGTGCGTATCTCTCCACGGAATCCAGGAACCGCCAAAATGGAGGATCCATTGAAAGCCCACCGATTTGTCTTTGTAATCTCTGTTGTCCTTGCATTCTTACTAGTTCTTCCCTATCCAGCAGCTGCAAACGCGTCAGAGGAGTGGCAGGTGGTGCGGGTAACCGACGATGAAGCGATGGTGGAGGTTTGCGTTCTCATCGGAGAGGTCAAAGGGAAATCATCATATGGAGGGCTTCTCGCTCAAAACGTTGGTGAAGAAAGGGCTTACAAACATCTCAAACGGAATGCGTGGGAAATGGGAGGGAACACTGTTCTCTTACTCTTTGGGCGGTCTGGTTTCGGCGGATCGAAGTACCGTGGAGAGGCCTATCGCTGTGATGATCCTTCAGGGGAGGTTCCCGAATCGATTGTCCTAGGTGGGGTCACGCTGTGTGGGCCGCGAGAGGGTTCGGTTGCATACCTGTCGGCGACGGTTGATGAGGACGTGGAAACCTCCACCCAGCATCGCGGTTTACAACTTTGAAATGCCGATGAAGCTTGAGTATGGGGGATTCGCGCCCGCCGGTGGTCAAATGGTTGCCAGAGGTGGGCTGGTTTCACAGGTGTCGATCAAATGGCAGGACATGCCCAAGGGAGATCAGAAGCGGGTCTGGAAAGAACTGCGAGATTCTCTGACCGCTTCGAAGGGGGAGCCCGACCGGGAGACTCGACAAGCGGAATGTCATGGGAAGAAGCGAATAACAGAAAAATCACCTCAATCTTTTGGAACAAACAATCAGAAGTCATCAAGGTCACGGCGACCTGCAACGACCAACAGGCAAAAGCGACGATGCAGGAAGCCCGGGATGGCGATAACCCGGAAAAGATTGCGGCGTTTTAACAACTACCGAAGAGCGCGACTGCGCACAACCGTGAAACCGTGAGGTGACACCATGAAAAAATGTCCATACTGCGCAGAGGCGATTTAAGACGAAGCCATCGTATGCCGATAATGTGGGCGAGATTTGGCCCCCGGTCAGGTCGGCGTCTCGCAGAGGCTGCGGGTGCTGCGGCTGGGGGACCACAACACGCGGTCCAGCCAATAGCCGATAGTGGCTCCAGCTCGGGGGTGATGAAAGACTTGCCACCATCGCCGTTGCCCAGGAAAAAGAAGACGTCAGGGTTGCCACACTTCGCGTTGCCTCATTGTCGAAATGTACGACCTCATCCAGAATGCCTGGTTGGTGACAGGTGATCTTACGGGCACCGTCGCAACTCCAACGGCATCATCGGCAACCCTTTGACCGGAGAAGCTGAAAACCAGCTCGCCAACAAAGCGTTCATGCGAAGTGTGGCACCTTTTCGGCTTCGTCTCGTCCGGAGGGTCGGGGGAAGATCAGGATTTGCTGCTCAGGCCGAGCTGGATGGCGATCGCCCGGTCAAGGGCCTCGATCTCGGGGGTGGAGAGCACTCCCAGACGTTTCGAGAGGCGGTGTTTGGACACGGTCCGGATCTGGTTCGCGACCGCGCGCGACGGTTTGGTGAGGCCGCTCGAGCCGCTTTCGATGAGGGCCTCGTACGGCCGCAACGGACGCTCCTGAAGGCCTGTGATGGGCACCACCTGAACCACGGAGTCGTGGCGAGAGGCGATGGGATTGGAAACGATCACGGCGGGGCGGGTCTTGCGGATCTCGCGTCCTTCGCCGGGGTCGAGGCGGACCTGTACCACGTCACCACGGCTGACGGCGTTCTTCATTCGTCGACCTCGGCGTCGGCGGCCTCCCACTCCGAGGCCAGCTCGGCAGTCGCAGCGGCATCCTCCCTATAAGCGGCCTTGAGCTGCCCTTCTCGAGCTGCCGGGCACGGTATTCGCGGACCGCGTCGCAGACGACCGCGCTGGTATTGGGAGCGGAGAGAGGAATCTCGCAACGTCCTCGTCGACGGTGACGGTGATCCGTTTCTTCGCCATGTGACAACCTCGATACGCACGTTAGTGCATACTTTTTGTCATGTCAATTGCGCATATAGTTAGTGGGTGCCACACTTCGCAATCATAGCCTTATGATTCGAGGGGATATCATCGGGTGTTTCGAGCCGGCTTTGCTACGAATGCTATAGGGTGGGGTCCTATATAAAAAGGCGAGCACGGGTATGGCTGTCGGTGCCTGCCTGAGTGGCTAAGCGTGGATCGCCGCCCGTGCTCGCTAGCCATGCGCGCCGTCTGATAAGGACCTCGCCGAAATGGCTGATAGAGGCTCGACGACACGCGGCGTGGCCATTGTACCGAAGGGAGGGCCATCAGGTGTCAATAAGTCAGAGAGTCGTGGGTTTCGATTGCGGTGAGGACGGACACAGCGCAGTTTTGTTGGACGCGGCAGGGGAGTTCGAAGAGAGGTTCGGTGTCGCCAATGAAAGGGGGCAGATTCAAGAGCTTCTCGCCGAGCTACTGCTGGCCGTTCGACCGGACAAGCGCCTGGTCGTGGTGGTGGAGTCGAAGCGATCTCACGGCCGGATTGTCTCTGACGTAGCTGTCGAGCTCGGCTGTGACCTGAGGCAGGTCAATACGGTAGCACTCAATCACTACCGGGACCTGGAAGGCCAGCCTCGGAAAGACGATGAGTGGGACGCGTACCTGGCAGCGCGCATGGTATTTCAGAAGATGGGCGGTTGCCGCGAGGCGACGGAGGTCACCGAAGAGGAACGGGCCTTGTCGCGACTGACGAGGACGCACAAGCGTCTGGTGGATGATCGCAGGAAACACCTCGCGAGGCTCCGCGCCGTTCTGCTGGAGTTGGCGCCCGAGATGCTGCATTCGTCATGGGAGGGACCGCAGCCCGGACGCAAAGCGATGCTGTATCTGCTGGAGCGTTGGCCTGGATTCGAAGGCCTGGAGAGAGCCCAGTTGAGAAGCATCGAGAAAATTCTGCGACAGTGCCGGTACGGCTCGAGAGCCACCCATGTGGCAAAGCTAATCCGGGAGGTGGCGCGGGGCATCTCGATCGCGGGCGAAGAGCGACATGCCTTCACGCTGGAGCTCGATCTCCTGGTGCGACAGATCCGGTTCTGCGACGAATCAAAGGACCGATTGCGTGGCGAGATCGTCCATCGCGTCCAGCAACATCCCGTTGGGCAGAAGCTCCTCGGAATGGATGGAAACGGCCCCGTGATCACCGGGGTCTTGGTGTCAGAGCTACTGCCGGTCGCCCGCGCTTCGACCGAGCCGAAATCCGCCACCTACGCGGGAGTAACGCCGCTTTCGAGAAAGAGCGGGAAGAGCCTCAACAGCGACAAGCTGACCCAAGGAGTCAATCAACGGGTCCTGCATGCGCTGTATACCAGCTCGGTCGTGGCCATCAAACACAGCGCGATTGATCGAGCCTATTACCAGAAGAAGCTCCGCGGCTACAAAGGTCACCCGAAACCACACGTCGCCGCGTTCATCGCGCTGTCCCGGCAAAGACATAAAGTGATCTACAAGCTCATGACCACCGAAGCCAGATACGACAAAGAGGTCCTCATCGCTGCGCACCTCGCTCGACTCGATCAGGAGGAGACGGCCGCTGCATGACGTACAAGGCTGTGACTCTGACCGCCTGTGGAAAGCCGGCTTTGCCGCCTTCCCACAGCCTTTGGAAAACCCTTCGGGTTTCCCACAGACTCACAACCTCGACGACGACGATATTTCTCTTGACTCCTTATAGAGGCACCCACCTGCACCCACCTGGAAGACCCATCGAATACGGCGAGACCGCATTGTGGTGCAGGCGTCCCGCCTGCACGTGCAGCCGGGACGGCCGCACCACAAATCGTTCCTGAAAACTGTTGCGCGAGGTGTTGATCACCCCACCCATCGTCATTTCGACCGAGCGCGCGAATACCACTACCCCTCTGTCATTTCGACCGAGCGAAGAATGAGCGAGCGGAGAAATCTATTCGACTCGCCCCCAACATCACCGCCGCATCGCCGCCGCCAGCTCTGCGGGGGCCGTATTCCGATGATGCGGGGAATCATTGTGCGCGCGGACTCTGGGTTTGCGGACCGGTGGTTCCACACGTCGCAGAGCCTCGTTGTGGCGGTCTCACCTTTCAAATTAAGAAAAAGCCGGCGGGACGGCCCGCCGGCTTTTGTTTGAGAGAAGAACCCTCAGTTCCCCGGCGTTTTCACCGGATCTGGGGGACGGGTCGGGTAGACCTTCGGGTCGGTTTCGATGGCTTTGAGGATTTCGGCCACCGCACGTTCGAGCTGCGGGTCTCCGCCCTCGATGACCGATTTGGGATCGTTGTCGACTTCGATGTCGGGATCGACGCCATAGCCCTCAATGATGTAGTTGCCATCCGCGTCGTTGGTTGCGGAACGCGGCACGAAGACGCTGCCGCCGTCAATCAGTTGCGTATAGCTGCTGCCCACGACCCCGCCCCATGAGCGTTTGCCGATGAGCGGGCCGAGGCCGGACTCCCGGAAGTAGTGCGGGAAGATGTCGCCGTCCGAGGCCGAGGTTTCGGACAGGAGGCACGCCATGTGGCCGTGGAAGACGGTTCCCGGATAGGTTCCGGGGGGATCGTAGGTGCGGCCGAAGCGGGTGCCCAGCAGCTTGGAGTCGAGGCGTTCGATGATCCACTGCGAGACGTTGCCGCCGCCGTTTCCACGTGCGTCCACAACCAGCCCCTGCTTGCGCATCTGGGGATAGAACCACTTGATCCACTCGGCGATGCCGGGCGCCCCCATGTCGGGGATGTGGAGATAGCCCACCGTGCCGTCGGTCATCTCGGTGACTTTGTCGTAGTTCGTGAGCACCCACCCGAGGTAGCGAAGGGACTGTTCGCTTGTCAGCGGGACGTAGGTGGTTTCACGGGCCCCCATCATGTCCGGGGTGCCGTTGAGGGTGAGGGTGACGGGATCCGTCGCGTGCTGCAACAGGCGGTATGGGTTGTCGGTGCCTTTCAGCTCCATCCCATTGATCGCCAGCACGTAGTCGCCGACCTTGGCATCCACACCCACCTCGGTCAGCGGCGAGCGGTACGTGGTTTCCGCATTGTGGCCGCGGTAGATGGTTGCGATGCGGTAGCGCCCGGCCGCTTCGTCGAGCTCGAAGAGGGCGCCCGGCAGACCCACCGGCGCACGATCGGGAATCTCGAAGTCGCCGCCCGAGACATACGTGTGGCCCGCGTTGAGCTCCGAGACCATCTCGGCCAGGACATAGTTGAGGTCGGAACGGTGGGCGACATATTCGAGCTGGGGACGGTACTGTTCGCGGATCGCCTCCCAGTCATAGCCGTGCATGTTTTCGACGTAGAAGTAATCTCGGAAGCGACGCCAGGCCTGGTCGTAGATCGCGTGCCACTCCTCGGCCGGCACGAGGTCCATCTCGAGCCCGCCGGTGGAGATGTTCTTGGGGTCGCCGGGCTTCGGTTTGGCGTCGTAGAGAGCGAAGCCCTTGGAGGAGCGGACCAGGACCTTTTTCCCGTCCGCGGATACCGTCCAGCCGCGGAGGCCCGATTTGACGATCGGTGTTGCTTTGCGTTTCTCGAGGTCGAATATGTGGAGTTTGCGGGTCGTGCTGTTCGACCGGCCGTAGAAGTTTGCACCCGAGGTGCTGTAGAGGATGTGGCCCTTGATGGCCGCCAGACCGGTGATGTTGCCCGGATCGACCGGGACCCGCATGATGCGGTCGGCGAGCCCGTCAAAATCGATGACGACCGGTTTCTTCTCCTCTTCCTTCTTTGCGTCGTCGTCCTTCTTGTCTTTCTTCTTGTCCTTCTTCTCTTCGGCTGCTTCGTCCGCTTCTTCCTCTTCGAGCTTGACCTCGTCGCTCTCGGGCGGGAGGAGAGGTTTTACGTCCTTGCGCAGGGCCAGGACATAGATGCCGTCGCGATCGTTGCCGGCGTAGTTCCACTCGAGGTTGGAGATCTGCGGGACGTAGTGTCGTTCGGAGATGAAGTACAGATAGTTGCCATCAGGTCCCCACACCGGAGCGTAGGAGTCGAAGAGGTCGGAGGTGACCTGGCGAGGTTCTCCGCCGGAAGCGCTCCAGATGAAGATGCGCGACATGGCGGGTTCGTTGGTGAGGCTGAAAGCCAAGTGGCCGCTGTCTGGGGACCACTGGTAGTCGAAGAGCCGGCCCCAGATGTCGTCCGCCACCTGAACCTCGGTGCCGTTGCCCACCTTCACCACAAAGAGCTTTCCATCCTTGTCGGCAAAGGCGATGGCCTTGCTGTCTGGCGACCACACCGGGTTGCTGAGCTGCGCCTGGTGGCCGTTGCTGATCTGTTTGGCTTCGCCCTTGCCGGCCTGATCGGTGATCCAGATCTCCTCTTCGCCGCTGGCATCTGAGATATAGGCGATGTGTTTGCCGTCCGGCGACCAGGCGACCGAGGTTTCATTGGAGCCCGAGCTGCGGGTGAGATTGCGGGTCGGGCCCTTCTCGATCGGCACCGAGAAGACCTCTCCGCGGGCCGTCATGACTGCACGTTCGCCCTTGGGCGAGATGTCATAGCCCGAGATGCTGTCGGCGACCGAGATCCGGCGGGCACGCTTCCACAGACCGTCGTCGGGCACCGTGATGGAAACGGCCTTATCTGCGCCTGAGGTCAGGTCGAGGATGTGAAGCCGGCCGTCCAGCTCGTAGACGATGCGGCTCTGGTTGTCGGTGCTCGGCCAGCGAATATCCCACTTCTCCGAGTTGGTGATCTGCTCCACCGATCCGCTCTCGGGATCAAAGGAGTAGATATTGAGCCGGTCGTCGCGGTCGGAAACAAAGTAGATGGTGTCGCCGATCCACATCGGGTCGCGCTCGGTTCGGACCGAGTGGGAGACCGGCTCGACCTCATAGCTGTCGAGATCGAAAACGAAGAGATCCTGCGCCCAACCGCCCTGGTACCTCTTCCAGTGGCGGAAGTCGCGGAAGAGCGGTGAGTAGACCATCTTTGAACCATCGGGTGAGAAGTCACCGGCGCCGGAGTTCGGCATGGGCATCTTCTGCGGCAGTCCGCCGGCTTTGGACACCGTGTAGAGCTCGCTCTCAACACCCCCGCCGGTCCCGCGCAGCGAGCGGAAGAGCACGGCCTCGCCGTCGGGGGTCCAGCCGTAGACCTGATTGTCGTAGCCCCAGCGCGGCGGCAACGGGCCCACGGCCGGGTACCAGGTCAGACGCTCGGGTTCGCCACCCGTCGTCGGCACCACATAGACCTGCTCGTCGCCGTCGTACTGGCCGGTGAACGCCACGTGCTCGCCGTCGGGCGAGAACTTGGCAAAAAGTTCCTGGCCTGGGTGGGCCGTCAACCGGTGCGCCGGGCCACCGTCGGTCGATGCCAGCCACAGGTCGCCACCATAGCTGAAGACCACCTGGTCTCCATAGATGTCCGGGAACCGCAGAAGCCGGGTTCCATCGTCCGCGTGCGCACCACCAGCCGCCAGGAGGAGGCACAGCAGGCCCCCAATCGCTCTCAGTTTCATCACGTAACCCCCTTGGTCGATTCACTCAATCAGGCTCGAACGCCTGAACGGGCTGACCGAGTATACGGAGTAGCCTTCAAGGAGTTCGGATGGGTGTCACGTGAGCCTCTTGCAAAATCTACTATCGAAGGCGGGGCAGGCCCCGCCACTACAGGTGAATGACCTTTGTGGGTAGGGGCGGCACCTGTGCCGCCCGGCGTCAAGCAGGCGCGCATCAAAAGACATCGACAGCAAATTTCGTATTTTGCAAGAGGCTCACGGATCACGTCATGGCTTTGCGTTTTCCGATGTGACAATGTGATACCTGGAGGTGATTCGTGGACGACTCGCAACGAACCCGCAATCGAACGAGGCGGTGCCTCCGAACCAGGTTCATCCTCGCAGCAGTCGTGGTCGGAGCGGCGCTGTCGACCCCGGCATTTTCCCAAAACGCGATCACCCCGGATGACGGTTGGTCGGACCTGGTGCTCTGGTACCAACAGCCTGCGGCTCAATGGAACCAGGCTCTTCCCGTCGGAAACGGTCGTCTCGGCGCAATGGTGTTCGGCGAAACCGCCGCAGAACGCATTCAGCTCAACGAAGAAACCTTGTGGGCGGGAGGGCCCTACGATCCGACCACCGCGGGAGGGGCCGAGGCGCTTCCGGAAATTCGGCGGCTGCTTTTCGCGGGGGATGTGGAAAAAGCGCACGATCTCTTCGGTCGGACGATGATGGGCATCCCATATGAGCAGATGAAGTACCAGTCCCTTGGCGATCTCTGGCTGTTTTTCCCCGGCCATGAGGAGGTGACGGAGTACCGGCGGGAGCTGAATCTCGACGAGGCGATCAGCCGGGTGTCGTATCGCGTGGGAGGCGTCGGCTTTACTCGAGAGGTGTTTTCGACGGCCGTCGACCAGGTTCTGGTCGTGAGAATCACCGCCGATCAACCGGGTGCGTTGACATTTTCAGCCGAACTGCACGGAGCTCGAAACCAGGCGCACTCCAACTACGGAACCGGATATTTCCGGTGGGACGGTGTCCCGCCCAACGGTCTGAAGATATACGGCAAGAGCGACGACTATCTGGGCGTTGAAGGCAAGCTGCGCTACGAGGCGCGCTTGATTGCGAAATCCGAAGGAGGCCGGATAGAGGTCGATTACAAGACACTTCACGTCCGCGATGCGACGACGGCGACGTTCGTCATCGCCGCTGCCACCAATTTCGTCAATTACCGCGACGTCAGCGCCGATCAAAAGGCTCGCGTGGCAGAGGTCCTTCAAAAAACCGGGGACCGCACATACGAACAATTGCGGGCCGATCACGTTGCCGAACATCGCAGTTGGTTTCGACGTGTTGCCATGCAACTCGGGGAGAAAAGCTTTCCCGATATTCCGACCGACCAGCGAATCAGTCGATTTGCGGAAAAGCCCGACCCGGACCTTGCGGCACTCTATTATCAGTTCGGTCGATACCTGTTGATTGCCAGTTCGCGGCCGGGCACCCAGGCCGCGAATCTCCAGGGAATCTGGAATGACATGGCCAATCCCTGGTGGGATAGCAAGTACACGGTCAACATCAATCTGCCGATGAACTACTGGCCGGCAGAATCCTCGAATCTGTCGGAACTCACGGAACCGCTCACGAGGCTCATTCGAGACGTCTCCGAGGCCGGTGCGAGCGTTGCGAAAGAGCACTGGGGCGCCAGAGGATGGGTGCTGCACCAAAACACCGATATCTGGCGTGCAACGGCTCCCATGGACGGCCCGTCCTGGGGTGCCTGGCCTGTTGGCGGCGCCTGGCTGACCACGCATCTGTGGGAGCACTATCTCTTCACCGGAGACGAAGACTATCTGCGGGAAGTCTATCCGTTGATGAAGGGCTCCGCGCTGTTCATCTCCGACATCCTCGTCGAGCACCCCGACAACGGCTGGCTGGTGACCGCACCATCGAATTCACCCGAGAATTTTCCTGCCAGACCGGGAAACGGTCGGTTTTTTGACGAAGTGACGGGGGCCTACCTGAAAGCGCGAACCATGGCGGCCGGCCCAACCATGGACATGGAGATCATCCGGGCGGTGTTCGAGAATTTCCGCCTGGCGGCGACCCACCTCGGGCTCGATGCAGATCTGGTTGAGAGGGTCACCAAACAGAGAAAACGACTGGCTCCCCTCCAGATCGGGAAACACGGGCAGATCCAAGAGTGGATTGTCGATTGGGACGAGATCGAACCCGAACACCGGCATATTTCTCATTTGTGGGGGTTGTACCCCGGGTCTCAGATTTCGCCTGAGGAAACTTCGAATCTGGCAGAAGCCGCCGCGGTGACGATCAGGCGTCGGGGCACCGGTGGGTGCGGGTGGTCCTACGGCCATAAAATCGGCTTCTGGGCCCGGCTCCACGAAGCCGAACCCGCCCTGGCGGAATTCAGGGCCCTTCTGACAGAATCCTCCCTGCCGAACTTGTTTTCACTGTGCGGCAGCGCGCTGCAGGTGGACGGAAATTTCGGAGCGACGGCGGCCATAGCCGAAATGCTTCTGCAGTCTCAAGGTGGCGAGCTCCGGTTTTTGCCGGCACTTCCGTCCGAATGGTCGACAGGCTCGGTCAAAGGGCTGCGAGCTCGGGGTGGGTTCGAGGTCGACCTCGAGTGGTCGGATGGTCAGTTGGCGTCGGCGATCCTGCGATCCGACCTGGGCAGGAGATGTCGAATCAGAACCGATGCGCGGGTTCGAATCACCACATCAGGGCAGGAGGTCGTTTTGGATCTCACCGATCGTGGTCACGCACTGTTCGACACAACGCCCGGTGCCGTGTATCGCGTTGAAGTCCTTGAGTGAACAGAATGGCATGGGCATGGGTGCCACTGATCACAACCTCACAATCTGGCATGGAGGTGGTACCCGTGCGCGTTCACCCCTTCGGCATCGCTGCCTTGACCCGCTCCGGCGTCATCGGCATGCGCAGGACGCGGGCGCCGACGGCATCGAAGATGGCGTTGGCGACGGCCGCGCCGACGACGACGATGGCCGGTTCGCCGCCGCCCTGCGGTGGGTCGTTGGCGGCGTCGAGGATCACGGTGTCGATCTCGGGCAGCCACGAGAACCTGGGAATCTCATAGGTGTCGAAGTTGGTGTCGAGGACCTTGCCGCCCTCGAAGCGCACCTCCTCGGTGAGGGCGTAGCCGAGGCCCATCATCAGGCAGCCCTCCATCTGGATGACGGCGCCCTCGGGGTTGATGGCGAGGCCCATGTCCTGGGCGCACACCATGCGGGTCACCCGCACCTCGCCGGTCGAGCGGTCGACCGCGACCTCGACGGCGAGGCCGACGAAGGTGCCGGCATCGATGCCGAGCGCGATGCCCTGGCCGCGGCCGCTGGGGCCGGCGCGGGCTTCCAGCCGAAGCGCTCGGCGGTGGCGTCGAGGACGCGCCGCATCTTGGCGTCGGCGAGGTGGCGCCGCCGGAACTCGACCGGGTCGGTGCCGGCCGCCGCCGCGAGGGCGTCGATGTGCGACTCGCGGGCGAAGGTGTTGGTGTTGTTGCCGGGCGCCCGCCAGGCGCCGGTGGCGAAGGGGTGGGTGCCGGGGCCGCCGCGCCAGCTGCTGGGTGAGGCCACCGTCCGGTGGTTGGGGATCTCGTAGAACTGCTCGGCGCCGCGCGAGCCCGCGAAGTAGGTGGTGTAGTCCCAGTCGGTGATGCGGCCGCCCTCCCCGACGCCGGCATCGATCTTCACCACCGCGGCCGGGCGGAAGGTGTCGAAGAAGAACTCCTCGGCGCGCGACCACGCCACCTGCACCGGGCGGCCCAGCTTTTTCGCCAGCCGCGCCGCCTCGATCGCCTGCTGGTTGTAGGTCTTGCCGCCGAAGCCGCCGCCCACGAAGGGCGGGATCACGCGCACCTTATCCTCGGCCAGGCCGAGCGCCTCCGCGGCCTGCGATTTGAGCGGGAACGGGGTCTGGGTCGAGGCCCAGATGGTGCACCGGCCGTCCGCGAACTCGGCCACCGCGGTGTGGGTCTCCATCGCCGCGTGTGCCACGTAGCCGTCGAGGTAGGTGTGGGCGACGCGCGCGACGGAGGCCGCGCGGCCCGCCTCGAGATCGCCGCCACGTTCGAGGACGTCGCCCGCCGGCGCCACCTTCAGCAGGTGGTCGAAGATCGAGTCCTCGTCGAGGTCGGACTCCGGGCGTGTCCCAGCGTCGCCTGCAGCTGCTGGCGGCCCCGTTCCGCGCCATCGGGAGTCGCGTGCACGACGGCGATCAGGTCGCCGTCGCGGACCACGGTCGCGCCGGGCACGGCCTCGAGCCCGGAGGCGTCCACCTCGAGCAGCTTGGCGCCGTGGGCGGGCGGCCGCAGCAGCCGCGCGCAGACCATGCCCTTCGCGGCGAATGTCGCCGGCGATACTGCGCGCGGCCGGTGACCTTGGCGACGGCGTCGTGGCGGGTCTCGGAACGGCCGACGATGGTGAAGTCCTTGACCGCCTCGAGCGCCGCCTCGCGGTCGAGCCGGCGCGCGATGCGCTGCCCCCTGGCAAGCTCGGCGTAGGTCGACCGAGCGCTGCGGCTGACCGGTGACGCTGACGACGCCGTCGGCCACCGCGAGCTGGTCGCGCGGCACCTCGAGCTTCTCCGCCGCCAGCTCCAGGAGGACCTCTCGCGCCTCGGCGGCGGCGGCGCGCAGCGGCGGCCCGAAGAAGCGCGTCGTCATCGAGCCGAAGGTGCCCATGTCCCAGGGGCAGAGATCGGTGTCGCCCATGACCATGTCGACCACGTCGAGGGGCACCTCGAGCTCGTCGGCCAGCATCTGCGCGAGCGAGGTGTGGACCCCCTGGCCCATCTCGATCTTGCCGGTGAAGCAGGTGACGCGGCCGTCCTCGCCGATGCGCAGGAAGGCGTTGAAGTCGTCGGGCAGCTGGCGCCCGAAGCGGCGCGGCGCCGCGGTCTCCTGGGCGGCGAGGTCGCAGCCGGCGACGGCGATGAAGATGCCGCCCCCGAACAGCTCGAGGAAGCGGCGGCGGCTGACCTCAGACGGCGGGTCGATGCCGAGGTAGTCGAGGATCTCCCGTGCGGTCGGGCTCATGACTTCGCCCCCTTCGCCATCTTCTCCGCCGCGCTCTCGATGGCGGCGACGATGCGCTTGTGGGCGCCGCAGCGGCAGAGGTTGTCCTCCATGGCGTCGGTGATCTGCGACCGCGACGGCGACTTTTCGGTCCTCCAGGAGCCCGTAGGCGTTCATGATCATGCCCGGGGTGCAGAAGCCGCACTGCAGGGCGTCGTGGTCGACGAAGGCCTGCTGCAGCGGGTGCAGGTCGTCGCCGTCGGCGAGGCCTTCGATGGTCAGCACCTCGGCCCCCGCCACCTTCTCCATCGGCAGCTGGCACGAGCGCTCGACGCGGCCGTCGACCACCACCGAGCACGATCCGCAGAAGCCCTCGCCGCAGCCGAACTTGGTGCCGGTGAGTCCGAGCTCGGTGCGCAGCACCCACAGCAGCATGCGGTCGGCGTCGGTCGTCACCGACGCCGGCTCGCCATTGAGAGTGAAACGGATGGTTTTCGCCATGATCCCTCCACCGCCACGCGCGCTCTTCGACTTGTGTTCCCGGAATCGTAGCACTCACCGGGACCGCGGCGCCCTCACGAGTGAGCGACGCCTCACAGTTCCGGCTTGAAATCGGACTCGCCCTTGTGGGGCAAGCGTCTCGCGTGCCATGTAGCGAGGTGGCATGAGCCATCAGTAGCGAGGCCCAACCAATCTGTCATTCCGTCACCGGTGCCACCCGTCGCATTGCCTCATTGAGTCTCAACCCTCTTCCTGATAAGCCCCGGCGGAGTACGTCAGCTCGTAGCTGTGAGAGTAGATTTCGACCAGGTTTCCGAATGGATCTTCGCAATACACCATACGGTAGGGCTTTTCGCCCGGGTAGTACTCGCGCACCGGCATTCGCTGTTTGCCGCCGTACTCGACGATCTTGGCAGCCAGGCCTTCGACGTCCGGATCCTGCACACAATAGTGAAAGACGCCGGTCTTCCAGTATTCGAAGTTGTTCTCCCGCTGCTCGGCGTTTCGAAACTCGAAGATCTCGACACCGATCTTGTCGCCGGTCGAAAGGTGAGCGATCCGAAAACTACCCCAGCCTTCGCCAAAAACGTCGTTGCACATCACGCCGATTGCAGAGTCGTCGGCAACGATTTCGGTGGGCGGCATGATCACGTACCAGCCAAAGACCTTGGTGTAAAAATCGACGGCCTGTTCGAGGTTTGTCACAGACAATCCGATATGGGAAAAGGTTCTCGGGTATCTCATTGAGTTGCTCCTGCCTGAAGGGTTGTGGATCCGGTCGCGCCTCTATCCAACACGATCCGATCGGACCAGATTCCTGAGCATCTACCACCGATCACGAGTTCACGAATCCGTCGGGGCCTCGGCAACTCGTTGTAAGGTTGTGTCCAGTGGCACCCGAGGTATGGCAGCCGGGACGGCCGCCCCACAATTCCGGCTTGAACTCTGGCCCGTCCTTGTGGGGCACGTGTCTCGCGTGCCATATGACGGGGCGGAATGGGTCATCAGGAGCGAGGCTCCACCAATCTGTCATTCCGAGCGTTGTTTCGCCGGGCCCGGCGGCGAGACATGTTGTGACAATTTCGCCGTTCCACCCGGCAGCCGGGACGGCTGCCCCACAATTCCGGTTTGAACTCTGGCCCGTCCTTGTGGGGCACGCGTCTCGCGTGCCATGTGACGGGGTGGTATGAGTCATCAGGAGCGAGGCCTTTTCAATCTGTCATTCCGAGCGAGGCCGAAGGCCGAGTCGAGGAATCTCTGCCCAGGCAGGGCGCTGCCTCGAGCCTTCGCTCGAAATGACAGTGGGGGACGCATCACGTGATGGCGATGCCATCCCGGTTGTGACACGGTGATCCGTGGCAACCTACGAGCCTGCGAGCCTCCACTGCTCGAGCCTCTCCATCAGCTCGGCGCGGCGCTCGGGTCCCGTCCGCGTGTGGTCGTCGACATGCTCGGGCTGCAGCTCTCGATCGAGCCATATCCCTTCGTCCGCAACCGGTGGGCGTTCGGCGGCGAGCCAGATCGCGGTGTCCGCGCCCTGGACGGCGGTCCTCAGCACGGGCCCGAAGAGCTTGCGAAACCCCGGCAGTGAGGTTCTGACGCCCTCGGTGTCGACCCAACCCGGGTGCATCACGTGGAAGGTGACATCGGGGCCGTGCCGCCGATTCCAGGCGTGCGTGAGCTCCACCTGGGCTCGCTTGTGGCGGGCGTAAGCCGCCACCCCGTCGTGGTGTCGTGGATCGGTCACATTGAGCTCGTCTGGGAGCAGCGCCGTGGTGTACATCCCCCCGGAGCTCATGTTGATGACGATACTGTTGCGTGCGAGAAGACCGTGCGAAATCAACTCTTCGGTGAGAACAAAATGGTTGAGCAGGTTGATGGCGAAGGAGGACTCGAAGCCCTCGTCGGTGATGAGGTGCTCGTTGAGCAGGACGCCGACGTTGTTGACCAGAATGTCGAACCCCCGCCCATCGTCAGCGAGATCTCCTGTGAGATCGGAGACTTCACGGCGCAAGGAGAGATCCGCTGGCCGAATGTCGACCTCGCCGGGTCCATCGAGTTCCTGTTCGAGGGACTGCAGCTTGGCCTCGCTCCGGGCGACCGCCGCGACCCGGGCGCCGCGGCTGACCGCCTGAGCGACGATCTCGCGTCCGATACCGCCACTTGCCCCGGTGACCAACCAGCGCTGACCACTGAAGTCGGCATTCACCGGCTGCTCGCTGAGCCCGCGTCGTTCAAAACCCTTGCGGCTGAACTTCGGCGCGAAGCCGAGATAGAACTTGAGGCCGGTGAGGAGGCGATTGCTCATTTCGAGCCCTTGATTTCTTTCAGGCGGTCAGTGTAGCTCAGCCTCAGAGACAACGCCCTTCGTGGTCTCGCGATTCAGGCCGCCGATTGGCGCGGCGTGTCCGTGTCTTCGGATTCTATCCGCGGCCGGTTCGAGTTGCGACTCATCGTTTCTCCCTGCGGCCTAACGCACCCGATCGCCGGCAAATTCTCATGATTCAGATCGGAGCCGCTTTTCCGGCTGCCACATACACATTTCGAAGGACGGGTGCCACCGATCACTTTCTGGCCTTGCGGCCTCTCATTGCGGTGCCAACCCGGGGTCACATTTGCTTTGGGTGGCACCTTTCGGCACCCTGAACCGCCTCCTGGTCGGACCCCCTGATCACCTCGGGAATAGAAGACACGCCTCACTGATTGTTCAGCTCACAGCGCCACGGGAGAATTTTCCAATGATCAAAAGAATCAAGTACATCAGCCGTTTCGACACAGCCCACACGGAAGCCGATATCCAGAAAATCGGAGAGCAGTCCCGCGCCAACAACCAACGCCTCGACCTCACCGGCATGTTGATGGCTTCGGGGGGATTGTTCTACCAGGTGCTCGAGGGGCCCGCCGAGGCGGTCGACGAAGTCTATGGACGAATCGCCAATGACAGCCGGCACACCGACCTGCTCCTGCTGGACAGCGAAGAAAATGTCGAGCGGCTCTACCCGGACTGGTCGATGGAGGTCATCAATCTCGACGCGGACTCGAGCGTCCGCCTGTTTCCGTTGAAGGCGCTGATGAAGGCTGTTTTTGAACAGACTCGTCTGACGGAAAACATGATGTGGTCCATCGAACGCACGATCCAGCACGAAAGGCGCCGCAGCTAAGAAAGAAGTGCCAGGTTCGCGGTGCCGTAGTTCATCTGATTCAGCGGTTGCCGCCGATCAAAGCCAGATCCAGATCTTCGTATCTTCTCGAAAAACCGCCGTCATCGAGCCTTTGCCTGACTTCCTCACAGAGAGCTACCAGACTTCGCAAAAGCGCGGTGTTGCGCCTCAGGCAACCAACGAACCCAGCAGGTTTGAACTCAACAATGAGGCTCTGCGAAGGGTCGGACCGATTTTCGGCACCCGTCCACAATGGTGCAATGGTGAACGTGGCACCCTTCAGAGAGATCTCCACTGCTCCTGAGTTGAGGTTGCGTCGCCTAAGAAACACGTATAAAATACGTGTAACGAGGCTCAGATGCAGAAGAAACTCACCATCACCATCGACGAGGAGGTCTACAAAGGCCTGCACGACGTCGTCGGTCGCGGCCGCATCAGCCGCTTCCTGGAAGATCTGGCGCGCCCCCACGTCATTTCGAGAGATCTCGATGCGGCCTACGCGGAAATGGCCTCCGACAGTGTTCGCGAGAACGACGCCGAGGTGTGGGGCGAAAGCCTGATCGGGGATCTGATCGATGACCCGCGGTGAAGTGTGGTGGGTCGATTTCGGCCCATCCATCGGCGGTGAGATCCGCAAAACCCGGCCTGCCGTCATCGTTAGCAATGATGCTTCCAACCGCCACCTCAACCGCATTCAGGTGGTGCCTTTGACCTCCAGGGTCCAACGCCTGTATCCGAGTGAGGCCCTCGTACGTCTCGGTGGACAACCCAGCAAGGCCATGGCCGACCAGTTAGCCACCGTCAGCAAACGCCGTCTCGTCAAGATCGCCGGTCAGCTCTCGATCGAGGAGATGCGCGCCGTGGAACACGCCATCGCCATCCAGCTCCAACTGCCGGATGTCCTCTGAAGCCGCTGATCCTTTTCGATACGTCCAATTGCGGCGACCCCCGGCTTCGGGCCGGCTCAGTCTCCATGAACCGATCTGACAGGCTTGTGGCGCAGGCGTCCCGCCTGCGCGTGCAGCCGGGACGGCCGCACCACAAAATCGCGCACAGTGCATCGTGCCCCGCAGGAGAAGACTCTTGAACACTGCGGGATAGAGATCAGCCGGCGATGGAGCCACCCTTCTCTCCATTAGGGTGCCACGTATCACTTTATGACTTTAGGTACTCGAATGTGACACGGTGATTCGTGGCACCCAGGGTGATCAGCGGCACCCGTGAGGGGTGTTTATTGGCACAGGGCGGCCCGTACTTCGCTGAGGTTGGCCTCGATCCCGGCCATCTCCCGGCCCATGACTGCCCTGCGGTTGGCCAGCGCCGTCACCCCGTTGGCGTCGCCGAGCTCTTCCAGCTCAGCTTCCATTTCAACCAGGTCGGCGATGTTGCTGCGCAGGGTGGCGACCCGTCCCAGCGACTCCGCAAATCTGGTGGCGAGCTCGTCGATCTGTTCGGCGCGTTCGGTATCGCCCGCCGCCCGGTAGTGGCGTGCGGCCTCGGGGAGCTCCAGGCGACAGGCCAGCAATCGGCCGAGCTGGGCATGGATGCGCAGTGAAAGCTCGTCGTCAGGAGCCGCGCCAAGCGCGGCGCGCAGTTGGGTGACTGCCTCATCGTCGTGGTCGAGGTCGGCGAGAGTGCGGCCGAGGTAATAGCGGGCGATCGGTTCCTGCGGCTGTTCGTCGACCGCCACGGCGAACCAGGTGGCGGCGGCCTCGAGCTGGCCGGCCCCGAGAGCCGCTTCACCGGCGAGCAGAGCGTGCTCGTAATCCGGTGCGACGGTCGCCAGCTTTGCCGCGGCCTCGAGACCGCGGCCGTAATAGGCAGCCGCGAGTTCGTCATCATTTGCTGCCTTCGCCAGGGTCAGAGCGGTGGTCGCTGCGGCGTAGCCGCTGACACGGTCGTCGGGATCGAGTTCGAAGGCGCGTTCGAAGTGGTCGAGGGCGGCCGCACGATCACCGGCAGCCTGATAGGCGCCGGCGATGGCCTGGTGCAAGGCGGCCCGGTCGGGGTCGTCAATCAGGCTCTCCTGCAGCACCGCCAACGCGTCGGCGGCGCGATCTTCGATGAGCAGGCAGCGTGCTCGCATGCGCGCCACCTCCGCCTTCCATTCCGGGCTGAGCTTCTCGAGATCGAGCCCTTCAAGCACCACGAGGGCGTCGACGCAGCGGTCCAACGCCATCAACGCTCGGCTCAGGGTGGCGACGTTGGCAGGGTCGTCGGGCCCGAGCGCAACGGCCTTTTCGAGATTTTCGAGGGCCTCGTCGTACTGTTCCAGGGCGAGCTGGCAGCGGCCGAGCATGAGATAGCCTCCCGGCCAGTGGGGATTCGACGTGACCGCCTCCCGGAATTGCTCGGCGGCTTCTGCGAATTGGCCCTGCTGGTAGAGCTCGCGGCCGGCGTCCCAATCGGCGGCGGCGGGTCCGGCTGCCGATACGACCGTGAAAGCCGCGAAGGCTGCGATGACGAGAAGTCTGTACGACGGTTTCATGCGATCTCCTTGCGTGTGGCGCCGCCCATCGCGGCGCAGTCGAGTTCAGTGGCGGCGTCCCATAAAGTGAGACCTCACCCGGCCCGGGTGGTTCCATCAGCCTGCCCGTAGATGGGTTGCAGGGTGGGCTTCAGCCCACCATCAGAATCTCAACCCTTCTCGATGATCAGCTCGACGCGGCGGTTCTGCTGGCGGCCCTCGGGCGCGTCGTTCTCCGCCACCGGCCGGGTCTCGCCCCAGCCGCGTGTCGTCAACCGATCCCCATCGACGCCGTTCTCCGCCAGCCAGTCGGCCACCGATCTCGCCCGGCGCTCGGACAAGCCCTGGTTATAACTCTCCGAGGCCACCGAGTCGGTGTGCCCCTCCACCCTCACGGGACGGCCTCCATAGGCCTCGATCACCTCCACGATCTCCAGCAGCGACCGCCGCGCGTCGGGCCGGATGGCGTCGGAATCGAAGTCGAAGAGGATGGCGCCCGACAACCGGATGGTGACCTCGGTGTCGGTGATCTTGGCGCCCAGCGCATCGAGCCGGTCTTTCAGCGGCACCTCTGCCGGTTGCAGGGCGGAGGCGAAGCCGGTGATGCCGGTGGTGCGGTCCACCAGCGTGGTGATGCGCATCTGCAGACGGGTGGTCTTGTCCGCGTTGCAGGGCCGGCCCACCACCGATTCCGCCAGCGCCTGGGCCTCCGGCGGTTCAGGGTCCTGCCAACCGGCGCCCACGGCCTCAACCCCGGTGGAGGCTGCCGTCAGGCCGGCGGCGGCGATCACCACGGCCGCCAGCACGAACTCAGCGATCGGTGATCGAAACATCTTCGATGGGGTCCGTCTCGTTGAGGAAGAGGGAGATGGATGTGACCTCGGGCGGCGGCGCCGGTAGCTTCATCCACACCCGCAGCGATGAGCCCGGCGCCACCTCGCGGTTGATGCCGCTGGTGGAGTTGGGCATCCACTCTTTGGCCGAGGCTACCGGGTTGCCCTCTTCGTCGGTGAGCACGTAGTACTTGCTCCCACTCTCCTCGTCCACCGCGTAACAGACGTCGTTGCCGGTGAAACCGAAGGCCACCTGCCGGGTCTCGCTGCCGCTGTTGACCGCCGCGAACTTCACCGTCATCACGTTGCCCTTGCGGGACACGCTCATGATGTCGACGGTAATACCGTCCCAATTGGTGTCGGCGGTGGTGATGGGGTCGGCGGCCTCGGCGGTTGCGGCAAAGAATGAAAGTGCGGCGAAGACCACGACCAGGGCCGCCGCGTGAATCCGGTTTCTGAGCATCTGGGACCTCCTCCGGCTGTAATGCCTTGCTTTCCATTGTATCCCCGAGGGCCCGTGATCCCGGCCGAGGCCGTCTCAGAACTCATCTCTGCTAAACCTTCTCATTTGAGCAATTTACTCACGGGTGCCACGTATCACATTGTCACATTAGGCGACACAAAGTCATAAAGTGATACGTGGCACCTATCTAGTTTCGGAAAGCCTTGTGGGGCAGCCGTCCCGGCTGCCATCCGATTGTGCCGAAACGGGTGCCACCCTTCCACCCTTCCGCGGCGGATGCCGAAGCGCCCGGCACAGACGTCGAGGTCGGGCAGGCTATCGCCTGATGATTTTAACCCGGACGAACTGGTCGTCCTCGACGTTGACAGTGCCGAAACCGTTGTCGATGTCCCTGCGGCCCATGGCCGTCGCCCAGAACTTGACAACACCTCTGCGCAGGTCGGGCACCAGGTAGTGAACCGGGAAGTACCGCGATTCACCCGGCGCCAGCTCGCCGATGTCCTCCCAGAATTGGAGGGGGCCGGGAACGAAGAGCTTGACTTCGTGCAGCGGCACATCGCCGGTGTTGGTGACGGTGAACCGGAAGAAGGCGATCGTACCGACCTGCATCGAGGCAGGGGCGGAGACGACGAGATCGATGGCGGGATGAATGATGTCGACCTCGGCGACGGCGGAATCCTTGACCCATCGGCCCTCGTACTGCCCGACGCCGGTCGAGACCATCAAGAACGGATCGGGGGCGGACCGTTTGACCCGGTACCCAAACATGTCGATTCCGAGCGCGCCGACATTGACGATCCGGGACTCGCCGACCGCGAGGGCGCCGATGTGCTTGCGGTAGTTGGAGAACGTCTGCCAAACCCGGACTCTGCTGAGGTCGACGTTGCCGACATTGGTGACCCGGATCGAGGAGACGACCCACTCACGCGGCGCCGCAAATGTGTACGTGTACTTTTCCCAGATGAATGACATCGAGTTCCGCCGGTTGACCTCGACGAGGATCGCGGGGTTGGGCGCCTCGAACAGTTCCAAATAGGCGTCGATGAAGTTGTTGATGGCGTCGACGATCTCGAGCTGCTCGAGCAGCTCAACTCCGATCTCGGCCAGCGTGTTCGCCGCGATGACGTTGGGGTCGTCCTCGCCGACCACCTGCGCCTGCAGGTCGATGGCCAGCAGCGTCGCGGTCTGGGCTGCGAGCCCCGTGACGTAGGAGGCCTCGGCGGCGGCCTGGGTGGGAACGGCCTCGAGCGTTTCGGCCACGCACAGCATGTCGTCGAGCGACGGCGCCACGACGTTCGCCTGGAGGTCGACGACCGCCGCTTCCCAGCAGCCGACCGCCGCATCGGGCAGCTCGACCGTCAGCGGCGCGACGTTTTCTTTCAGATACTCGGCGATCACGAGGTTGCTATCCACGCATCCGTCGACGTTGAGGTCGATGAGGCCGGGGTTGACGAAGGGGCAGGGGTCGACGGGATCGGGGATGCCGTCGCCGTCGCTGTCGGTGTCCGGCGCGACGACCATCACGTCGTCGTAGTAGACCGGAACCCCGGCGTGACCCGCGACCAGCGCAACGGCGTCGACGAGGTCGGGGAACTGCGCCGACATCGCGAGATCGTCGCCGACCTGCGCACCGTTGATCCAGACGTCGTAGGTTTTCGCTGTGCGGTCGAGCATGACGCGGACCGCGTACCAGCTCTGCGGGACCCACCGGCCGAGGATCGAGCCGTCCTCCGAGAGAATCAGCTGGGTGGCGTGGTCGAACCGGACGGCACCGTAGTAGGTGCCCCAGATGTTGCCCTCGGCCCCGTGCTTGAAGAAAGCGGGGTGCTCCTCGCCCTGCGCTGCCACCGAGTCGATCAGGATTCTATACCCCAGCCCGAGCAGTGCGCTGTCCGAAGAGAAGGCGTGCTGCACCACCGCGCTCCAGTTCGGCTGGCCGAGGAGGCGAAGCGAGCTTGTGCCGGAGTACGCCTGGGCGTCCGAGACGCCCTGCTCGGCGTCGCCGGCACCGTTCCACACAATGATCCAGCCTGCGGGCAGCGTCCCCGGCGGGTATGCGTCGAAGTCCTCCTGAAAGAGCACCGTCTTGGCGGGCACTGCTTTGGAGGCGGCCGCCGCCGGCACGGACAAGGCGGCAAAAACCGCGACAGCGAGGGTTGCCAGAATCACACGGTGGGTCGAGGCAGCGGATCGATGCATCGGTTTCCTCCCGGGGTTGGGCAGTCAGCGACAGCTCCGCTGTCGACTAACGACTGGTTTTCCACGAACGAACCATCTTTTCAGGCATCTTTTTCATAATGTGGGTCCCCGAAAGATCGCTGCCCATCGTCCAAAAGGACGGTTTTTCTACGTCGAACTGATGAGTCGCACGATTTCCAAACGGCCGAAAGAGGAACATTTCTCGATAAGAGATTCACTCGTGTGTACTTCGCCGGGACGAGTGTGATCGCGGCTCGCGCACGCGATCGGCTCGAACAGGCCGAGGTTGTCGAGATCGAGGGGACGGGCTTCCACCACAAATCTGCCTGGATGGAATAACGGGTGCAACGGGTGCCACCCATTAGAAGGCCCGTGTCAAGTAGGTAATGCTCCGCCAACTCCGTACTCGGCACCGATTACATATTCCATGCGTGTCATGAACCTGCGCCTCATGAACAAGGGCCCGTTTGTGTATGGGAAGTATCATTGCTTCGCGTTGGCTGATCGACTCTTGGCCTGACCCCTGCAGAATGGATTTCACTACTCGCACTGACTCGTTCTGAGGTGTCCATCGATGGCGCCCACGAACGCAACAATGCGTGATTGCGGGGGATCGAACCCCTGGAAATGCAATCAAGTCTCATGTGCGATTTGATGTTCGCCTTATTTACCTCTTGACAAAAGAGACCATTTCCTGTAATATTCATGGATCGGGCGCCGATTTAACTTCGTAACTTGCGGGCGCCATAAACAAATGCCGCTAAAGCGCGAACGGCCGAGAGGACAGCTTCAGCCCAAAATCTGATTTAGGGGCTTTCGGACGGCGCCTCTCCCCATTCTGCTCGGCGGCGGGACACAAAGGAGTTCTCTGTGAACACGTATTGCCCCGCCTGGCTCGATCTGTCTGACGTATCCGGATTTCTGTGTCCGGGTGTTGCCGAAACGAACAGTGCATGAAGGGGGAGGAGATGACCACACCGAAAGGACCGGTGAACTGATGCTTGGAGCCATCGCAGGAGACATCTTCGGCGCCGCGTTCGAGGGGCACCCTCTCAAGAAGGAAGACTTCGACCTCTTTGGCGAGGCGCGCTTCTTCACCGACGACACCATCCTCACCGTCGCCACCGCCGACGCCCTGATGGGCGACGGCGACTACGCCGCCGCCTATCGCGAGTGGGGCCGGCGCTACCCCGGCCGCGGCTACGGCGGCATGTTCCGGCTCTGGCTCGGCGACCCCCGTCGCGGCCCCTACAACAGCTACGGCAACGGTTCGGCCATGCGCGTCAGCCCGATCGGCTGGGCCTTCGACACCCTCGACGAAGTCCTCGCCGAGGCCGAGCGCTCGGCCGCCGTCACCCACAACCACCCCGAGGGCATCAAGGGCGCGCAGGCCACCGCGGCCGCCGTCCACCTCGCCCGCATCGGCGCCACGAAGGACGAGATCCGCGCCGAGATCAGCGGACGGTTCGGCTATGACCTGAACCGCACCATCGCCGCCATCCGCCCCGACTACCGTTTCGACGTCACCTGCCAGGGCTCGGTGCCCGAGGCCCTGATCGCCTTCCTCGAGGCCGATGACTTCGAGCACGCGATCCGTCTCGCCATCTCCCTCGGCGGCGACGCCGACACCCAGGCCGCCATCGCCGGCGGTGTCGCCGAGGCCTTCTTCGGCGGCGTGCCCGAGCGGATCGAAGGTGAGATTCGCACCGTTCTAGATCAGCCACTCGTGGGGGTGGTCGGCCGCTTCAGAACAACTGCCTGGCCCGTTCCCCTTAATTCGACCCGGGCGGGGGGGTGAAGAGTGGTCATCACGGAGAAAGACCTCGGCCCCTGGCAGAGCCCGGAAGAACGTTGGGCTGAGAAAATTCGCGTCAAAGAGGAACTCATCCAATGGCCCTTTACGCGGGACATCGTCAATCGAGCGGTGCGGCACTTCGGGTCAAATCATCGTCCGCTCCTCACCTACATGTACGAAGATGACGTGTACGACGAGATCGTGGTCGCGGAGGACTACGGCTCGTACTACAGACTCTACGATTCCGATACGAGAATCCAGGTCCCGGAGGCCGACACCTGGCGTGAGCTCGCGGTGTGGTTGGGTGAGGACCCAGAGGAGTTCATAGCCGACCAGGGACTTGACGAAGATTTTCTCGACAAAGACCTGAGCCCTGGAGTCATCGAGGAATACGCATCCCACGACGCCACGCCTGAAGGCCGGGCGTGGGAGATGTTCCACGAGCTCTTCTACCCGCCGGCCAGCCACCGTTTCCCCATCGGCGAGCTCGGTCTCAACTGCGGCAACGGCCCCCACGTCTGGATCGAACCGAAGGTGGCCCTGACCTTCCTGCAGATCCACCTCGACCACGAGGAGACCGGCATCAAGATCGTGTTCGAGGACGACTGGCTCAAACGACCGCGAGGAGAAAGGAGATGACATGGCTGTATTGATTGAAGCCCTCAGCGTCGTGGTGCCGGTCGAAGTGCTTGAGGAGAAGTACCCGGGAGGCCTCGAGGCCTACACCAACGACTGCCCCAACCAAACCTTCTGCTGCGACGGAAAGCTCACCCGCGTCGGTTTCATGACGCCGGACGATGTGGGGGCCTTTGTCATGGGACTCCAAAACAAAGGACTCGAGCCGTTCGGGGACAATTGCTGGAACGACGTCGCGGTGGTCGATCAGCGATCCCACAGCACCACGGCGCCGTGCGATTGGCTGTCGAGCGGATGGAAGTTCGACGGGCCGGCATTTGCCTGCCTGCGTGGGGACGACACGGCCCCGTTCGACATCTACATTCCGGCCGGGTGGCAGTTCGAAGGGTCGCTCAGCCAGAGCTGCGGCTACGTTCCCAACGAACAGTCCGCGGAAAGATTGGAATTCCTGCGGTCGGAAGGCACGATCGATTACTACCTCGACCGCGAAATCGGAAAGGAGGTGGCGATCGGACGCACGTCCGGCACCAGGGCCCCGGCACCCTCAGCCGGGGAACCCAACTGATCAGATTCCCCTGAAAGCCGTAGGGGAGGGGTTTGTCCCCTCCCAGCCTCAACAACCCGAACCGACGAAAGGAGAAACCGCCTGAATGAAGATCGCCGAAGAAACCGATTGGAAAGCGCTGCCGATGCCCGAGTTTCAGAAGACCTTGCCTCTCGGATTCCTCTACCGCGGGAAGGACGTCATTCTCATGCAAGCGCGGCGCCATCCCCCGCGAGATGGAGGACAAGTGGTTCGTCTACTGGAAGGACGACTAGCCTCTACTTCCACCGCAGCTGGACGGGCTTCTGCCTCTACATCGTGCGCTTCGAGGTGGAGGGCATGGGGGCGAAGGCGGTAGAGTTCGTGGTCAATCGCGACCCCGACCAGTACAGTTGCACCGACGACCTCTACGACGCCAAGATGGTTCTTTTCCTGATCTCGGTCCTGCTCCTCCGACGGCCCGCGAAGTTCCCTTCGAAATCGAAGTCCAGACACCGGCGCGCCCTCGAGATGTGGGGCCAGGTCGGCCGAGCCGGCTTCGGCGAACACCCCGACGACGAGGTGAATTGAAAATGAGCAATGGCAGCCGGGACCGGCCTGCCCACAGCCGAGGGAAAGGCAGCCGTCATACCGTTTGAAGGCGGCGGGGTCGGAATCTCGTGCCTTGAAGTTGGCTCCGAAAACGATCAGGTTACACACTCCTGCCGGACGAGAACAGTATGCCGCCACGGCATAGCCGTTGCAGGCTGCGAAGCCGCGTCCCGCGTGCCAGGCCGGTGTGCTGGAATTCAAAATTAATAATTCAAAATTGAAAATTAACGAAAGGAGCCCCATTTGACCTCACCATCCACTGCTCTCCCGCTTCCGCGGCTGCCTCCTTGCCGGCGCCGTCGGCGACGCCCTCGGCGCGCCGGTCGAGTTCTCCTCCCTCACCGAGATCCAGGGCGAGTTCGGCCCCCACGGCCCGAAAGATCTCGAGGACGGTCTCTTCACCGACGACACCCAGATGACGCTCTTCGTCGCCGAGGGCCTGATCCGCGCCCTCAACCACAGCCGTTCCGGCGGGACCACAACAACCATCGACATCATGCTCCACGCCCACCGGCGCTGGCTGACGACCCAGGGCTTCCAGCCGATCGGCGACATCGACCCCGAGCTTCTGACCTCGCTGGCTCACCGACATCCCCGGCCTCAACCAGCGCCGCGCTCCGGGCCGCGCCTGCGTCAGCTCTCTTCAATCCGGCGACATCGGCACCCGGGACAAACCCATCAACGACTCCAAGGGCTGCGGCGGCGTCATGCGCATCGCCCCCGTCGGTCTCGCCTGGCCCGACGACCCCTTCGGCTTCGGGTGCGAGGTCGCCGCCCTCACCCACGGCCACCCCACCGGCTGGCTCGCTTCCGGCTGCCTCGCCCACATCATTCACGAAATCGTCGAGGGCGCCGACCTCGACACCGCCGTCGAACGCGCCATGTCCAGAATCGCCCGCGTTCCCGGCCACGAAGAAACCCTCCGCGCCCTCGAGCACGCCGAGGCCTTTGCCGCCATGGGCAAGGGCACTCCCGAAGAAGTCGAAGGCCTCGGCCAGGGCTGGATCGCCGAAGAGGCCCTCGCCATCTCGGTCTTCTGCGCCCAGGTCGCGCCCGACATCGAGTCCGCCCTCCGCCTCGCCGTCACCCACTCCGGCGACTCCGACTCCACCGGCTGCATCACCGGCCACATCCTCGGCGCCCTCCACGGCGTCGAGGCCATCCCCCAGCGCTGGCTCGACCAGCTCGACCTCAAAGACGTCGTCGACACCGTCGCCACCGACCTCTACCGCGCTACTCACGGACCCGAAGCCGTCAACAGCGACCGCACCTACGATTGGACGCGGTATCCGGGTGTCTGATCAGACCACGAGCGATCGATGAAGGATGGATTCCACATCTTGCGAATGGTGTAAAAGAGGAGTAAAGTTTCAGATATGACAAGACTGAAATGGCCGCCAGACATTGACGAGGAGCCTGTCGGCGACTATATTCATGACATACCACCCCCGTTGCTGCGGCGCGGGGCGCGAAACCGCCGAAAGGCGGTTCTCTACATTCGTTGAACCCATGAAGACGTTCGCCTATGTCGATGGCTTCAATCTCTACTATCGGGCCCTCCGAAACACCCCCCACCGATGGCTCGACCTTGACGCTCTTCTCCGCCGTGTCTATCCGAGAAACGATTTCACGACAATTCGGTACTTCACTGCCCGGGTCAAACCCTGGTCCCGTGATCCGAATCAGCGGACTCGGCAGGAAATCTATCTCCGTGCGCTACGCACACTCCCGAACATGGAGATTCACTTTGGGCACTTCACATCGCACGCGGTACGACTGCCGTTGGCTGAGAGTTCGGGATTCGCAAATGTTATCAAGACAGAAGAGAAGGGCTCCGACGTTAACCTCGCGGCGCACTTGGTCAACGATGCACATCGAGACCGGTTCGAGGTGGCCATAGTCGTTACGAATGATTCGGACCTGGTTGAACCGATTCGAATCGTCACGCAGCAAATTGAGTTGAAAGTCGGCGTATTGAACCCATGCGATCAGCCTGCGGGCGGGCTCAAAAGATCCGCGTCGTTCTACAGAGTACTCAGACCCGCAGTACTACCGAAAGCCCAGTTCGCAGATGCGCTCACTGACGCCAAGGGCCAGTTCTCGAAGCCGAGAGGCTGGTGACCCCTTTCCAGTGACCGGGGGGTTCACTACTCCCTGAACGAAGTGAAGGGAGTAGATGAACTACCCCCCGGATCACAGGAAAAGGAGCAGGAGAATGAACGCAGAAACGATCGCCAAACTCATCGTCATGGTCTGCGAGGCCATCAAACAGCGCTCGGGAGGGACCGGCCTCGAGGCCCGCATCGCCGACCGGGTCCTGGCCGAGGTCGCCCCGCTGCTGCCGCGGTCCACCCGATCCACCCGGGCCCTGCCGAGAGGCGGCCGACGCCGGCTTCCCGGCAGCCACCGATCACTGACAGCCGGTGGGGGAGGCCGAGCCCGCCACGCCGGACGACGGCCGCCCCTGGCTCGAGGCCTTCCTGGCACACGCCGAAGAAGCAGAGATGGTGTATCAGGCTCGTCTGCACCACATGCGGCGCCTCCCTGTTCCGCAACGAGCTCATGAAACGGGCTGCGCAGGAAGCGAGCGTCGAACGATCCCGCCGGCGGCCCTGCGGCGGGGAGAGTTCGTGGCGAAGCACCTCAGTGAGGACGACTTCATGCTCTGTGCAAAAACCATCGCCGAAGGGCTCGCCAGATCTGCCTGAGCCAAAGCGCGGTGATTTCAACATGCCCGCCTCTGAACTCATCCTGCACGACCTCCGCCGATCGATGTGGCCGTTCCTCGGCATCCTCGAGACCGCCCTCGAGGGCAGCTGGGCCGGCCGCGAGCTCAAAGAGATCGAGGAAGAACAGATCGCCCGGCGAGAGTGGGCCGAAACGCACCGGCGCCGGCAGAAGGAAGAGCGCCGACTCGCCGCCGAACGAAAAGTGAAGCGAGAGGCTGAGCGGAAGAAAGCGGCACAGGCTCACCTCGATCGCAAGGCCCGACGCGAGGCGTTGCGCCGCGCCTTCCTCGACGAGCTCGCCACACTCGCTCCAAAGGCGCGTATCGAGCGTATGCTGGCCGACGATGTGGAGTTGCCGATCGATGCCGTGCCTGCGAGCCTGATCCCGGATGGCGCCGACCTGGCCCGCCTCCTCGAACCCGATACCAGGGCCCGCCTCATCGAGACCATCGGCCGCCGCCGCGGCCCGTGGGCACGGCTCCGGAAGACCCTCCTCGCCATCGAACCCGCACCCGAAGGGAGCCCCTCATGACCACCACACACATCTACCCCTACACCATGGTCGACGGCCACCTCATCCTCGACTGCGAGGGCCGGCGCCTCCTCCTCGACACCGGCGCGCCCTCCAGCGTCTACCCCGAGCCCTCGATGCCCTTCGCCGGCGCCCACCACCCCGCAACCGGCGACTACCTCGGCGTCAGCCTCGAGGAGGTGAGCGGCCACGTCGGCACCCACCTCGACGGCCTCATCGGCGCCGACGCCCTCGCCCCCTACGACACCGTCATCGACCCGGCCCGCCACGAAGTGCGGGTCCACGAAGGCGACCACGATCTCCATGGCATCACCCTCGCCCTCGACTGCTCGATGATCGCCCCCATCATCGAAGTCTCCATCTCCGGCGAGCCCGTCCGGGTGATCTTCGACACCGGCGCCAAGCTCTCCTACCTCGACCGCCGCCTCAACGAGACGTTCCCCCCGTCCGGAAGCCGCGAAGACTTCTTCCCCGGCCTCGGCACCTTCACCACCGACACCTTCGAAACCCCCATCACCCTCGGACCGACCACCGTCACCATCATCACCGGCGCCCTCACCGCCATCCCCGCCATGGCCCTCACCCTCGTCGGCGCCCAGGGCATCCTCGGCTCCGCCCTCTTCGACCACTTCGCCGTCGGCTACTCACCCCGAAGAAGTCGGATGACGCTTGCCGCCGTAGACACGTCGCGACGATATGTCGATGCCATCGACACGACGCGATAATGTGTCGAAGAAATTCGATAATGTAAACATGACGGTCTCTCAGAGAGAGCAGGTTTTGATGAATATCAACTTGACGTTCCGTGCTCATAAAGGGTAGAATATCCCCTATTGGAAGACAAAACGTCAAGTATAAACATGACGACCACCGAATTCTTTGCTGCCAACCCGGTCTTCTCGCTCGACGAGGCGACGCGGGAGCTCGCACCGCCAGGTGGGCGGGGTGGGACGGTTGAACGCCTGAAGCACCACATCCGGTCGGGGCGCGTCAAACCCGTGACCCGAGGCGTTTACGCAGTCGTACCACCTGGGGTGAACGTCGAGAGTTTCGAACCCGACACGGTCCTCGTCGCAGCCGCTGCTCGTCCCGACGCCGTGTTCGCCTACCATGCGGCCCTCGAGCTGCTCGGCGCGGCTCACTCGATCTTCGGGGAAACCTCGGTGTTCACCGCCGCCCGCCGGCACCCGCTGACGGTCGGGTCGCAGGTGGTCAGATTTTTCGGTCATCCGAAAGCTTTCGCCGCGCCTGAAGCCAGACAGCTGGGTACGCAGACAACGGACCGGCGAGGCCGGCTCGTCCGAACCACAGGTCCCGAACGGACCCTGGTAGAGGGTTTCCGTCGGCCTGCTCTTGCCGGCGGCGCTGAAGAGCTGGTGGTGTCCGCGGCCGGTTTCCCGACCCTGGATCTCGCCCTGCTCGAAGAGATACTCGACCGCTACAATCTCGCCAACCTGTGGGCCGCTGTCGGCTGGTTTCTGGAACAGTTCCAGGGTGTGTTCCACGTCCCTGACGCGGCGCTCGACCGGTTCGAACGGCGGCGACCCAGAAGCCCGCAATACCTGGAACGGCGCCGGCGAGGCGGCGTCCTGTTCGATCGCTGGAACCTCATCATCCCGGAGGATGCCGTGCAGGCGGGAGGTGCTGGTGAGCGTTAGCAGAGAGTTCCTCGAGCGGGCCGCAGCGGAAACCGGCTTCCAACCGGGAGCGCTCGAGAAGGTGGTGCGCCTCGGGGAGGTTGCGAACGACGTGACACGGCACCCGTTGCTCGGTGGCGCCCTCGCGTTGAAGGGAGGCACCGCCCTGAACCTGTGCTGGGGCCACCCGACCCGACTGTCGGTCGATCTGGATTACAACTACGTGGCGAGTGTGGGGCGCGAAGGAATGTTGGAGGCGAGGCCGACGATCGAACGGGCGGTAGAGGAACTCGCGGCACGGCGCGCCTATCTCGTGCAACGTTCGCCCGACGCGTTTGCCGGGAGGAAGATATTCCTGCGATACACGTCTGCCTTCGGTGCCCCCGACCGCATCGAGGTCGACCTCAACTTCCTGTATCGGCTGCCGATCGAGCCTGCCGAGCTGCGGCGTCTGTGGCAACCTGGAGGGCTTGATCTCCCCAAGGCCCGGTGCGTATCTCTGGTCGAGCTGTGCATCGGGAAGCTCATGGCGCTGCTCGATCGTGGCGCGGCGCGCGACGCCTGGGATGTCGCGCAGTTGCCTCACCTGGCCGGTGAAGCCCTCACCACCCTTGCGTTCCGAGCCAGGTTCCTCGTCATCGCGGCGACTCTCGATCATGACCCCGCGACCTACACCCGAGAGCGACTCGAAGCACGCCTGGACGAGCGCACAATACGCGACCAACTCCTGCCCATGCTGGTCTCAGGCGAGCAGCCCGAGGTGGCGGACCTTGTCGAACGAGCGTGGGCGGTCGCCGGGCCGCTGGTGCAGCTCACGCGCGAAGAATCAGAGTTCGTCGCCAATATCGGCCGCGGTGAGTTCCGACCCGACCTTCTTCCAGACGGGGGTGCAGCCGAGTTGGAACAGCATCCCGCGGTCCAGTGGAAACTCCTGAATGTTCGACAACACCTCAGGAAGGGCACATGAGCACGGGAAGATGCACCACACCGCCCGCTGCGGCGGGCAACCGACACCGCCTGCCCTGGTTCGACTATTACGACAACGGCCTCCCGCCATCGCCGGTACCAAAGCGCTGAAAGACCTCAAGTCCGTCGCCGAAATCGGCAAGGAAAAGGGCGACGTCCCCCTGCCCGAGAACGAGTCGGTGGACCCTGACAACATCATCCAGCTCCGATTCAAAGGCCACGCCGTTTGGCAGCATTGACACTGTATACTGTGTAGTATATACTACACACTATGGGGAACGTATTCGGCACCTTCGTCCGCAACCGCCGCGAAGAGCTGAAGGAATCCGACCGCGAGTTCTCAGTGCGAAAGGTGGCGGCCCGGATCGGTGTCGAGCCCTCGTACCTCAGCAAGGTTGAGCGCGGCGAACAGCAGCCACCGTCGGAAGCAAAGATCGTAGCCCTGGCCGAGGTCCTCGACGAAGACGCCGACATCCTCCTCGCCATGGCCGGAAAGGTCTCGAGCGACCTGCAGGAAGCGATCAGAAAACGGCCCAGGCTCTTCGCCGATCTCATCCGGGAACTGCGCACAGCACCCGACCGAGCCGTCCTCCGAATAGTAAGAGAGGTAAGAGATGGCGACTGGTAAGGAAAGCGTTGCGGAAAGCCGTAGGGGCGGGGTTCATCCCCGCCCGGCAGCCGGGACGGCTGCCCCACAATTCAAACCCGGAACATTCTTGCGAAGCCTCGTGGAGCGGCTTTGTGGGGCAGGCAGCCGTGTCACGGCGAAGCCAGAGGCGAAGCCGGATCCCGCCTGCCAATCGGCTGCTTGGGAACGGGGAACCCTCAAACCTTATGTGGGAGGCCGACGATCGGCAAAACGCCAGAACCACCCACAACCCCCAATCACCAGAACCCAGCTTTGTGGGCTGCTTTGTGGGGCAGGCGTCCCGCCTGCCAATCGGCTGCTTGGGAACGGAGAACCCTCAAATCTTATGTGGGAGGCCGACGATCGGCAAAACGCCAGAACCACCCACAACCCCCAATCACCGGAACCCAGCCTTGTGGGCCGCGCTTTGTGGGGCAGGCGTCCCGCCTGCCAATCGGCTGCTTGGGAACGGCAAACACCTCGAATCCAACAGTGAAAGGTCGAGGTGAATAGCCAAGAACTCAAAACTCAAAACTCAAAACTCAAAACTTGATGATGGCCTCGGAGGGCGGGCGAACAGCAAGAAGGAGAAACCAAAAATGATCGAACTCAAACGTGACGCACTCGTCTTCACCTTCCCCGAAGTCCACCCGGAGGCATCCCTCCGCATCGACTTCCAACGCACCCTCCGCATCCCCGACGACGACTCGGACTACCCGCTCCCCCCAGGCCTCGGCAAATTCCCCATCCGCCACGTCGACGACCACCACGACCGCGTCCCCGAAAGCTGGCTCCAACACGGCGGCGTCATGCTGCCCATGTACCAGTCCGAGGCCATGTGGCTCAACTTCAGCCCGTCCTCCGTCGACCTCCAGGGCACCTACCCCTTCGCCATCAAGATCGCCACCGGCAAATCCAACGCCGTCTCCGGCAAACCCTGGAAGGAAAAACTCAACCGCCGCCCCCAGGACTACGTGGTCGCCCCCGAGCAGCCCTGGCTCGACGGCTACTGCGTCGAGAAGGGCGTCATCCGCCAGTTCGTCGCCATGCCCCTCGGCGCCGGCTACACCGCCGAAGAGCAGCTGACCGGCGAAGCCGAGCACGGCGGCCTCCAGGTCATGGTCTACCCGATGAAGCGCGAGATCTTCGACGAGCGCTTCCCCAAGCGCCCACCGGAGCCCGAGCCGAAGTGGGACGGAGTTTGTTACGACATCTGCGAATGCTCTGCGTCCCCCGAAATGGGCCTCGCCCCCGGCGGCCGCATGCGCCAGGAGATCTACGACGACCCCTACGACCTCTCCGACTGGGACACCGCCCACACCAGCCGCTGCTTCGTCCACATCGCCAACTCGATGGTGTGGCGTTCCATCACCGGCCAGAACCCGCCCACCGTCCCGCCGACCGCAATCGATTACGCCCGCCGCCGCCTTCCCTGGTTCCACTACTACGACGACAGGCTTGGCGCCATTGCCGGCACCAAAGCACTGAAGGGCCTCAAATCAGTGGCAGAACTCGGCAAGGAAAAGGGCGACGTCCCCCTGCCCGAGAACGAATCCGTCACCGTCGAGGAGATCATCGAGATCCGCAAGGGCCTCAGGCCGGGGCAGGTGAGGGAAGGGAGGTTCTGATGTGTCAGAAGAAATGGCGCGCGGTGGTTTTCTACTGCGAGCCGACATATGACCTGCACCGGCGGCGCGGTGAACCGCGAGAGTTTCAGGAGGTGACGGTGGTCAAAGCCGACACCGCCGATGAGGCTGCCGAGTTCGCAAGCGCCAGAATTCGTGGGCTGTCGAGAATGTCTGCAGTCAATTGGGTCCGAGAAGTCCTCCGCGTGGAGGTGGAACCAATGCCTGACGACACGAATGGCGTGGACAGCGAGCGTCAGTGACAGCCCGGTGGTTGTTGCGGCACGGTTCTCTTTTCTGGAAGAGGAGGGTCTGAGGTCAGCGATTTGCGGCCGACAACTAGTCCGCCAGCTCATTCAGGGCTTCGCCAATTTGCGCTTTCACGGAATCAAAGGCCGGGAGCTTCGCTCCAGTCAATTCGTCCATGTAGAGGTCCCTGCGCACCTCGATCATCAGTGATTGAACCCGGGGCTCACGGCCATAGAATTTCAGCGGCGTGATCGCTCCGGGAAACGGCTTGTTCAGTGCCACGGAAAAGCCCCGTCGAGCAAACGCCCAGACAGCCCTGGAGGCAAGCAGCGTCATCGGTATGAAAGGCATCCGTGCCGATCCCGATCTCGGGGCGGGTTTCGTGATCGAAGATCTCGAAGGGCAGGGTTTTCGATGGGTAGCTGTGACAGTCGATGATCAGGACCCGGCCCTGCTCAACAAGAGTTCTTTCAACGGCGGATTCAAACGCAGCGTGATGTGGACGGTAGTAACGGTCCAGAAGTTCTTCGCGTTCTGTTTCGCTGGGCGCCCGGCGCAGGGCACGCCCGTCATGGGTCTGTGTGTAAACGACGCCCATCCCACACGCAGCCATCGGTTCCAGCTCGTCATCTTCGAATCGTTCCATATCAACGACAAGACGCGAGACAGGGGAAATCACTGCAGGTCCCGGAACATCGGCGAAAAGCTCGTCCGTGTAGCGATCGGTCAAAAGGAGAAGCTCACGTTCCAGTTCGGCATCCGAAAGGAGGAACGCCTCGCGGTCCCGTTCCGGGATGACCACGCTGCTGTGCGGGATGTGGCGGACGAAGTAGGACATCAGAGTCGTTGACCTGCCTGGGTCTGATTCTACTGCGAACGAGACTTCGTTTGGCTCCGCCGTCAACCGAATGGGAATGAGACCGGCAGTGGAGGACGTGACCTGGCGTTGACGGGTTTTCGTCACCTTCTTCCGCGCCATGGAACAATGAAATGAGGCGGCTCGGGCGGGGCCCAGCCAGGCGAACTGAGGGAGGCCGAATATGGCAGTGCTGATCGAAGGCGTTAGCATCGTCGTGCCGTTTGTGACCATTGAAAGGCATCACGAAGGTGGGCTCGAAGATTTCTTCGCGTGGATCGAGGGCTTCCGATACTGTCAAGACGGTCATTTAGTGGCTATCCACTTCAAGCGAGCCGAAACGGTCAAAGAAATCCTCGGGCAGCTCAGAGAACGACCGCTACCGCTCAAAGACCTCTCGGGGGCATGGTTCGCTATCGCTGTCGTCCACCAAATCTTCGCGAGCGCTCTCGCCCCGTGCAAATGGCTCGCTATCGGCCGCAACGCAGATGGCGCCGTGTTCGCCTGCTTGAAAAACCAGGAGCAAAACCCCGGGAAAGTCAGCGTCCCCGAGGGCTGGAATTTCGAAGGCTCGCTGAGTCAGAAGCTCTCTCACCGACCGCTCGACATGGTCAGCGACCGCTTCCGGCTGCTCCGCGCCGAAGGCCTCTCCAACATCTACCTGGACACCAAGACCGGGCTCGAGATTCCTGCCGGCCGCCTCGAGTACTCGACAGAGGGGTCTGAATGGCGGGTTCGGCTTCGAAAGCCCGAAGGCGAAGAAGGCGCAGCCAGCCGCGAGCCCGTCAAAGAGCAGCGAGCGCAGGCTTCCGAGGGAGAGATTATATACGCCGAGATGGCCTTTGCCGATCAGGAGGACGCCCCGGATTTCGAAGAGGGAGACTACCTCGAAGAACCGGTGAGGTGCGTCCAGATGGGGCCGAACAGGTACCGACTGGACCAGAACCCGAAATTCACCGAGATGGCGTCCTACGGCGATATCGTCGAGGGCGAGGAGGACGAGTACGGCACGTTCGTCGTTCGAAGGGTCATCGAGAAATCCGGACTGAAAACAATCCGAACCGGCGTGTCCCGCATGTTCTATTTCTCGGATTTCGGCAAGGCGTTCCTCGATAGGGTCATGGAAGTGGGCGGCATGTGGGACATCTTCTGTTGGGGAAACCTCGTCTACAACATTCCGGAGGACATGGTCGAAGAGTTCGAGGGGCTCTATTCAGCTGCGTGCCGGGAAGCGCGACTCCTCGAAGACGGCGAAAAGAGGCTGCCGGGGGATCTTTACGAACAGCAGCCGTCGGGTGGGAGTGTTCGAAAAGGAGACGAGAACTGACGACTCGAACCTGTGGTCGGGGTGATCTAATCCGCTAGAACGATTCCAGGATTGGGCAGGCTGAAGCATTCATTGGGCAAGACCTGGACGACTCGTTTCCCCAAACTTGAAAAGGTCAAAAACACTTGATGCTGGTGAGAGGCAGGTTCCACAGGAGACGGAGCAAATAGGGGTTGGAATAGAATTACTAGGGAATTGAGAATTTGATATGGCAAGGAGGCACTATGTAGACTTTTTGAGGATGCTCAGTGCGCCGTTAGGGGTACATGTTGCTGAAGTCATCTGGCTCCGGCAATATCCCACCAAAATGGATTGAGCGTGCGCACGAGTCTCGAAAGAAGCGTGAAAAGCGGGTGCCAAAAGTGCTTCGGGGAGGGTCGTTGTCAGGGATTTTGGACCTTGAGGACTGGGAGGAGGCATTTGAAAAAGAGCAGTTTTACCTTGGTATCCGAATCCTTCTTGAGCTCGAACGACAGGGAAAATCTAAGCGCTGAGACGTGTGGCACATTTTTCCTAGGTGGGGTGGCTATGAGGCGAAAGAAGCGTTGATTTTGGAGTGATCATGCTCTTTTGAGAACGAAATCCTCTGTCCCGTTTATCGAGGCGAATAGGAGATCAATTGTGGACTGGCGAGAGATGCCGGATGTGGAGATCAGCGACTGCTTCGAACGGATCCGGGTATTCAAGAGAAGCCGGGGCTTCCGGGGCCATCAAGCCCATCGTTCTGTTGCGGGCGCTGTCCAGGCTCGCGAGGGGTGAGCAACGCCTTGAACTGTTTGCCCCGTCTGATTGGCAGTTAAGAATGTCATCACGAAATTGAGCCTTCCAGCCATCCCAAGAGCGGTGTATCCATTTTGGCGACTTCAAAACGACCAAATCTGGGAGGTTATGCCGTCAGCAGACCTAAAGAAGCATGAAAACCGATCGGGGGATGTTTCTCGCGAGGTGCTCCTGAAGTACGCCGCACGTGGAGGATTCCCTGAAGCCTTACACAGGCGAATAGGCGACGATTCCGCGCTCTTTTCTAGAATTGTTCAGATACTGTTGGATAAGGGCGAGTTTCCCACCGCGGTTAGATCTCACTTGCTCATGGTCGTGGGTGCTGCTTACTGAGCCCCGCACACCTCAACTGATGCAAAACGGGTAGGCAGGTTGAGGAGGTCTCCCGTTGACCAGTCGGCGAACTCTTCTCCATTCAGCGGGCCTTGACCGAGCACGCAGGAATTCCCTTATCAAACGGAATGGCGCTGATTAACGGAGGTTTTGAATCGCCTTCCTCAAAGCACCCCAGTCGGGTTCTGGTGTTTCGTGGCACCACGAAAATCGAATCACCTCACTTGCCTCATGGGTGCCCAATCCCATAGCCAGGAGTACATGGCTGGGTGCGTAATCAGCCGATGTGCAGGCAGACCCGTTTGATACGGCAACGATACCCTTCAAAGCGACCATGACCGCTTCCGAATCAAAATCCTTAAAGCGAACACTGGCGGTGTTGAAGATCACCCGGTCCTGATCCCCGACGTACTCGGGGCGGAGAGAGGCCAGTTCATTCCTTAGTCGCGTTTGGAACCTACTGCAAAGCTCGGCCCTATTGCCATGTTCCTTGATAGCAATTTTTGCCGCTTCCCGGAGGCCTACAATCTGGTGGACGGGCTGCGTCCCCGGGGCGAAGCCCTCGTCTCCTCTCCCTCCACCGAACAAAGATTGGTGTAATTGGAGGGCGACGAATATTTTCTTTTTCGAGCGATCAGTGCGCCAACCCCTTTCGGGCCATAAATCTTATGACCACTCACCCGAAATCAGATCGATACGATGATTCCTCAGCGGTCCGATCAGACTTCACCCGAACCCTTGTGCCGCATCTGCGTGAAAAATAAAGTCTCCGTGGTCAAGCAGTCCTTTCCGCAATCTCCTCAACGGGCTGGATAACGCCGGTCTCGTTGTTGACATGCATCACGGAAAACCAAACAGGGTGTCGGTTTCGAACCGGTCGCGGTGATTTCGTCTCGTCATCGACGAAATAATCCTTCGGGCCTTGGCTTCACCAAAGTGATTTCGAATCCACGTTCTGAAAGGGCCTGCAAGGGCTGCAAGAACAGCCTTATGTTCAATCTCCGTCGAGACAATATGTTTCCGCCCGGTTTTTTCTCCATGTTCCAGAGAACACGAGTATTCCAATGTTGTTCGACTCGGTGGCACCGCTCGTAAAAACGACTTCACGTCGGGGGATACCTCGACAACCTTTGCCACCTGGCTGCCAAGAACCTTGACTGCCTGGCTTCGCACAGCGTACCAAATTTCGTGGGTCCTGCTTCCGGCGTTACCGTACTCGACGAGCACAAAATACTCGAGCATTGCCTACGGCGACTCGGGGTCTAACACAGGTGTTGTAGGCATTACAGTCGAGGTAAAGTCGTCATCGCTCTGTTATCCTCCCTGATTCTCCACTAAACCCTTTCTGGCGAATGGAATACTGTACGTCAAAGAATTCTCCTTGTCCAGTTGATATTTTAACCATGTTTGTTTATATTTAACAAACAATAATTTAGACTGGAGTGCGCCCACGTAGAAATCCGAATCAGCACCCTGCGCTAGACCGAGGAGAAGACGATGGAAGCAAAATTTGGATTTAGTTTCCCCGCCGTCCGGGGTATCCAGGCGAATCGCGAGTATTACATTTCGATGTCCCCATGCGGCTAATTCCTCGTATGTTTTCATTCGACGAAGTCCTTCCCGCAGATCTTGAGCTCAGCGTGTCCTTAACAAAGCACAGGGTGCCGGAAATGGCAAGATACGTCCTGAATAACCCTGGTTCATATACTTTTTCGGCTCTCACGGCATCGATTGACGCAGAGGTCAAATTCGAGGCGATCGCAGACTCGGGCGACGGGCATCGTCTTGGCGTGCTTCATGTCCCGATGGATGCGAAGTTCATTATTAACGATGGTCAGCATCGGAGGCCGCGATCGAGATGGCGCTTCGGGAAAACCCTGACCTTGACGATGAAACGATCGCGGTGGTTTCTTCCTTCAACGTCGGGCTCGAGCGGTGCCAACAGATGTTTGCGGATCTCAACCGGCATGCTATTCGGCCTTCAACGTCGCTCGGATTGCTTTATGACCACAGGGACGAAATGGCCCTTGTGGCAAAGCAGGTGGCGTTTCAGTGTGGGCGGCTTCAAGGGTTTGGTTGAGTTCGAGAAGTCCTCTCTTTCATTGCGATCCGCAAGCTTTTTACGCTGAGTGCGGTCTACGTTTCGACCAAGGCTCTCGTTGCCGGGCGGGATGAACTCACCGCAGATAATGCTATTGATCTAGCGGTTGACTTCTGGGATGAGGTCGCCCGTCAATTTCCTGAGTGGCGCCTCGTGCAGCAGGGCAAGATGACGTCGGGCGAGGTGAGGGGCGAGTACATCCATTC
>CAWAUY010000031.1:0-27312 GCA_963785275.1 Candidatus Sulfomarinibacteraceae bacterium | reverse complement strand
ATGTTGTGCCTGCTGCTGAGCCGGTTTCGTATTGCTTTCCGACATCCCGAACCTCGGTGACTCCGACTACGATATGGTCAATTTCTCGGTCTGCGACGACTGCCGCCTGGGCATCGCGAACTACAAGGTGGCAACAGTTCTTTTTGATCTCGGGGCCGGTCCGACACCGGTATTCGCCGATTCGAGCGCGAACTACGACGCATCGCTGATCCTCGGCGGGTTCACCTTCGGCCACGAGGCCCAGCAGTATCTCATCGCCTCGAGTCTGGTCCCAATCCGTGCAGCAACAACAAATCTGGGCTCTACGCCTTCAACGGGGTCGACGAGGCCGCCAATCCTCGGCTTCAGTGTCTCGACAACGGTGGAACGGTCTCGAGATCGCCAACGGCATCGCGGTGCCCGGCGGTGAGCCCGAGGTATCTACGTCGCCGAGCGGTTCGATCAATTCCGGATCTACCAGGTCCACACCAGCCCGACCTTCGGTCTCGATTACGTCGGCAACGGAGGCATCTCGAGGGCCAACATGGCCCGAGGCTATGGTGCCTCGGTGGATGAAGACGCCGGGCTTCTGGCGGTGGCCGACGGGGGTCGTCTGTCGATCTACGACATCGGCTACGGCACGGGCAGCCCCGCGAGCCCGGTTCAACTGTCGAGCAGGCTCCTTTCGTCACAGCCGCACGCCAACGCAGTGGCCCTCTTCTCGAGTACCCCGTCGTCCATGTGTCTCAGCAGTTCACGACGACGACGCCGCTGAGCTTCAACATCTCGATCCGACCAATCCGGTCCCCCTTGACCAGGCGTTCGGGATCCGAGCCGGCCCTGGAACAACCTCGGCATCTGTATGTGGAACAACCACGCGGTCTTCTCGCCCGACGGCGGGGCGATGTATCTGTCGCGATACAGCGTGCTGCAGGTCATCGACGCCGAATCGTGTTTGATTCCGGAAGCGGATCTCACCCTCGACCCGCAACCGGTGTTTCCCGGCGATGTGGTCCTGCTCACCAACACCCCGTCTCCGGCGACCGATTTGCTCAGTGGATCACCGATGGCCCGGATCCCCACGGCGGCACCATCCTCGCAGGCAGCCTGTCGTTCACCAGCGGGACCGCGCTGGGATTTGCGGTGCCGAGAAACCTCGATGCAGCGGACGAGTTCTGGGCTCAGCCCGCGGTTGAAAGCAATCTCTACCCGTATTCGCCGGGTGGGCCGCCATCCCAGATCAAGAGCGTGCAGGTTGCCGTCGACCGATCACCGGGAGCCTCCATCGATGTGTCGCCGCAGGTCGCGGTGACCGGCGACACCATCCACCTCGTCGCCGATGCCGAGGGTCATCCGGCGGTGGCGGGGGTGGGGATCCCTACGCCTGGACGTCACCGATCCATCGGGCGGAATCTCGTCTTATGTCGGGTCTCCCTCCGGTGGACTCGTCCTTGGCGAGAGTGGTCAGTGGATCTTCACCTTGATGTGCAATATGAACACGAGGATCCCTCCCAGCCCGGTGTTTTCTTCACGTCCTCGACCCGTCTGGCCCGGACCATTCACTCGGTGTCGCGGCTTTTGACGTTGCACCACCAGCCCCGGTCCATTCCGAGAACATCACCCTGGTCAGCACCTCGGCCGCGCAGTGGATCCGCCCTCGACTTCGACTGGGATGTGATGATCTGGGGCGGCGCCGTGATCGACGACCTGTCGTTCTGCGACGGCCCGGGGCCTCTCGACGGTGAGTGTTTGATACCGGCGGAGACCCTGGCGCCGGGGATCTATGATCTTCGACTCACCCTGACAAACACCGACAACGGTGATGTCGATGCGGCGGTGCTGCGGGATCTCAATGTGCGTGACGGCCACCCCGAACCGACTTCGCCTGGAACCCCACGAACCCCGAGATCGGCCAGTGGGTTGCCTTTCAGATCACCGGGATCGGGGCCGCCGATATCGACCAGACGGTCTGGTCCTTCGGTGGCGAGGGGTGTGACCAGAGCACGACCTTGATCTGCACCGAACCGAACTATCCGGGCTGCGATCGGGCGGCCTTCGCCTACGCGAGCGGCGGCGCCAAGACCGTTCACGCACGGTCACGACCACGAGCGGCGCCGAGCTGCCCGAGGTCCAGCATAACCTGACGGTGGAGGACGCCGGCAGCTGCGGAGGCTCGACCTGCACCTACGCCATCAGCCCGAGTTCGAAATCGTTCACGAGCGCCGGCGGCTTTGCCGTGGTCGGTGTCAGCACCCAGCCGGGATGTGAGTGGAACGTTTCGCAGGACTCGAGCTGGGTTTCGATCACTTCCGCGTCGAGCGGGACCGGGCCGGGGACGTTCAACTACAACGTGGCGCTCAACTACGGCGCCCCGCGTTCGACCCACCTCAGCGTGGCCGGAGAAGCCCACCTGGTGCTGCAGGATGGGGGAAACGACTGTTCGGTCTTCATCGAACCGGAGGTGGGCTCGTACCCCTGGCAGGGCGGCGGTGGGACCATCACTATCGGCACGACCCCGGGTTGTGGGTGGACGGCTTCGAGCCCCGATGACTGGATCACCCTGACCTCGCCGGTGTCCGGGACCGGTTTCGGCGAGTTGACCTACACCGTCGCCGGGAATGACGGCGGCCCGAGGATCGGTTCGGTGCTCATCGGAAACCGGGCCCACACCGTGAGTCAAAACCTCGCCGGTCCGTGTTCAGAGGGGACCGTCACCGATGACGGATCCGTGGAGAACGGTTATGGGTGGGGAACCGGATCCATCTTCGTCCAGGAGTTCACACCGGACGAGTACCCCTTCGTCTATTCCGGTGTCTGCGCCGGATTCACCCGGTCCGAAGCCGATTCCTCCCTCGTCTTCCACGTCCTCGTCTTTGACGACAACGGTCCCGGCAACGGTCCCGGGACCCTGCTCGGTTCGAGCGCTGCGGTCATCGACGATGTCGGATCGTGGCTCGAGCACACCATGGCGTCGGTGGACATCGTCAACCAGGGAGTGGTGGTTGAAGACGGATCGGTCTTCATCGGCGTGGGCTGGAACGAAAGCACCGAGACCGGCTTCCACGTCGCGGTCGACGAGTCGCCCACCACCCCCGGCCGCAACGGATACTTCAGCGCCGATGGCGCCGTGTGGCAGACGATTTCCAGCGCGTTTCCGAGCTATCGGTCCCTCGTCGTCAGGTCTCGCGGCCTGTCGCCCGTGGATGGCGACTGGCAACAGGTGGTCGGGTCGATTCACGGCGGCGGGAGCGGGTTCGGCGACAGCTTCAACCTCGCGGCCACCGCCATGGCGATCTTCGACGGCGCGCTCTTCGCGGGCACCGAGAACCCCTTCGGCGCCGAGGTCAACTATTCGCTGGACGGTCTGACCTGGTATCTCGGGAACAACCCGGGTTTCAACGTACCGACCAACGACGCTGTCACGGGTCTGGTCTCTTTCGATGGCCGGCTCTACGCCGCAACCCGGAATCGGTCGCTTGGAACCCAGATCTGGCGGACGAGCTCTCCGCTGGTCTGGACCAGTGTCCAGGAGGGTGGTTTCGGCGACCCCGGCAACACCTCGGCGCCGAGCGGGACGGTGTTCGGCGGCGAGATCTACTTCGGGACCGACAACTCCACCGGGTGCGAAATCTGGCGCTCTCCGGACGGTGTGGCGTGGGAGCAGGTCAACACCGACGGCTTTGGTGATGCCCGGAATCGGGTTGCCGAAACCATGGAGCTCTTCTCCGGAGAGTTGTTTGTCGGAACCAGGAACATCGGCGGGGCGGAGCTCTGGAAGAGCGCGGATGGCGAGACCTGGTCGCCGGTGATGACGGGCGGCTTCGGGTCACCGGGGAACGAGGCGATCACCGATCTCGCGGTCTACCGGAATCGACTCTATGCGGGTGTCGCCAACGGCGCCGGCGGCGCCCAGGTCTGGCGGTCGAGCGACGGCGCCGGTTGGACCCTGATCGTCAGTGACGGCTTCGGCGAATCCGGCAACACCGAACTCGACGGTTTTGCGGTCGGGAACCTCGGCCTCGTCGCTGCGGTTTCGGGGCCATCCCGTCCCGGGACATCGTGGCTGAGCGCAACCGGGGTGTTCTGGGAACAGAACTCGAGTCCGGGCTTCGCCAACCTCGAAAATGCAGCCATCACAGCGGTTCACGGTTGGGATGATCGGATCTTCGCCGGCACCTCGAACATGGCAACCGGGTGCGAGGTCTGGCGAAGCGGCCGGCACCCGCTCTTCGGGGACGGATTCGAGTCCGGGGATGCCTCCGCCTGGTCGTCGATCACGCCGTAATCAGGCGTTGAATCGCAGCCGGTCACGATCCTCGACGAGGATTCCGATCAGGGTGAGGACAAGCTCCAACCGAGGGTGTCACCCGATTCGAATCCGTCGGCGAAGATGCCGCCGTCGGTCCCCGTCATCGAGAGGCTCCAGTAGAGGCCTCCCGAGATCGCCTGAAAGTCATTTCCTGCCGGTGGCATCGCCTGTCCCCAGTGGGGGTGACCCGAGGCGTCTTCGCCGGCGCCCCAGCCGACCACCGAACCGTCGGTCTTGCGGGCGAGGCCGTGGACATAACCTGCCGAGATCTCCACGAAATCGTTGCCGGCGGGAACCTCATCGACGCCATATCCCCAGGGGTCGTCGCCCCAGTGGACGATGGATCCGTCGCTTTTCAGGGCCAAGCTGTAGTTGTGGCCGGCCGAGACCTGCGTAAAGACGCCGGAGGTCGGCTGACCGCTGGTTCCGTTGTAACTTCCCCAGCTGGCCAGCGAGCCGTCGGAGCGGAGCGCAACGGCATGACTGTCTCCCGCGACGACCTGCACGAAGTCCGTTCCCGACGGCACGTTGGTGACCTGGGAAGAGCTGTCGCTGCCCCAGGCGGCGATGGACCCGTTGGTCGCCAGAGCGACGGCAAAGAACTCGCCGCCGTCAACTGCGGTATAGGTTCCCGCTGGAACCAGGCTGACCGTGCCGAGGTAGTCGGAGCCCCATGCGACGATGGTCCCGGCGGTCTCGATGGCGTAGCCGGTATCACCACCTGCACCGATGGCGATGCATGTTCCCAGTGATGCCGGAGGGGTGTTCTGTCCACTCGCATCGTTCCCCCATGCGACGACGGTGCCGTCGGACTTGAGCGCGACACCGTGCTCTTCGCCGGCGGCGATGGAGACGAAATCGCTCCCGGGGGGCAGGTTCGTCGACAGTAGGAAGGAGCCGTCATATCCCCATGCCTCGAGCTCGAAGGCGAGGGCTGGTTGACCAAGGAGACACACGACAAAGAAGGCGAACCCGATCACGATCCACGGCCGATTCAATTTCATGCTGGACTCCTTGATTCTTGCTCAATAAATAACTGGCGCAATTGAGAAAACGTACAAAACGAGAACACTGTTTTGATACCAAACGATACATCGGAATCACTCGAGTGTCCACGATGCGCGTGATTCCGAGAATTTTCGCGGGTTCCGAAATCCCCGGTTCGAGATGAAAACCGAGTCCGGGGGCCGGTTTGGCGGTGGATCCTGATGCGCGCCGTTATAGAATCACTTCGATCACGCAGCGATCCGCCAACTCCGCGTGAAGCCCAATCTCAGGAAGAGGTATCAGATGTCTGAAGCGTCCGGTCGAAATCTCGGTGTGGCTCGAGTCTTTGTCTTCGTGCTTCTTGGAATGCTGGCGGCCGGGTTGTTTCCGGTCCAGGCAGAGGAGGTGATCGAAAAGCCCCTGCCCGAGGCCTGCGGTTTGCTCGATGATCCCGAGAAGCGGGCACTGATGGACGGTCTGCTGTTCAAACTCCTGGTGGCTTGCGGTCGCACCGACGAGCTCGGTCAGGTGGCCAGGCTCGCCGGCCGGGAAGTGGGCCCGAGCACCGACGACGCTCCGGATGTGGCCGTCAACGACCCGAGCTGGCGATTCGGGCTCGTCCACGACTCAGAGCGAGACCTCCATGGCCGTCAACGAGGTCACCGGGACCGTCTGCGCCGGTTACAACGACAGCGTCCACTACTTCGTCAGCGGTGAGGGCTTCACCGGTTTCTCCCGTTCAACCGACAGTGGCGCGACCTTTGTCGACCAGGGCGCCCTCGGCGCCGGCAGCGGCGGTGATCCCGGCCATCGTCTGGCGGCGCGCGGATGAGCACTTCTACTTCGGCGCGCTGCACACCAACGGCCTCGGATTGTGGAAGTCCACCGACGACTGCCAGACCTTCCAGTGGCTGGGCATGATGCACTCGGGAGGTTCTCGACGACAAGGAACTCCTCGCCGTGGACAACAACCCGGCGAGCCCGCACTACGGCAACCTCTACATGGTCTTCACCAACTTCTCCGCGGACAGCCGGATCTGGGCGCTGAGATCGACCGACGCGGGTGTGACGTGGACCAACGCGCAGTCCATCAGCGCGACCTCGGGGGTGCAGGGCGCGTGGCCGGCGGTGGCGCCCAACGGCGACATCTTTGTCGGTTGGGTGAAGCTCAACGGCAGCAGCGTCACCATGGAATACGCGCGGTCCACCGATGGCGGCGTGAGCTACAGCGCGATCACGAGCCCGGCCGCCGGCAAGGCCCGGCCGCAGAACGCCGCGGCCACCGAGCAACTGCTTCCGTGCGGCGCTCAAAGGCAATATCCGCTATCTGCCGTCGCCGCAGGTGGTCGTCGGTGCCGGACGGCGTCCTCCACACGGTCTACAGCTACAGCCCGGGTGGGGGCGACGATTGCGACTCGTTCTACCGGCAGATCGACCGACAGCGGCGCCACCTGGGGCCCGAGATCCGGCTGCACGACGACGCGACCACCAGCGACCAGTTCTTCCCGACCCTCTCGGTGGGCGCCGGCAACATCGTTCGGCAACCTGGTACGACCGCCGGCTCGATCCGAACAACCTCCTGGTCGACTACTATCAGGCGTTCTCGTTCGACGGCGGTCGTGACCTGGGAGCCGAGTCAGCGGCTGTCGGATGTCTCGACACCGATTTATCTCGATCCCAATCTCGCCACCTGCTACCACGGCGACTACGACACCCACATCCAGACCTCGACCCACGCCGTGACCCAGTGGTCCGACGACCGCAATATGGCGAACATCACAACGACCCGGATGTCTTTTCCGATCCCGTTCCCATCAGCACCGATTTCCTTCTGACGACGAATCCGACCGCTGTGAGCGTGTGCAGTCCGAACTCCGCGGTCTTTTCCGTGAACATGCTCCAGTTCCAGGGTTTCACCGAGCTGGTCACGCTCAGCGCGAGTGGGACGCCCGCCGGGGCCACCGCCGGCTTTGTTCCGAATCCGTTGACACCGCCCGCCACCAGCACCCTGACCGTCAGCGGCACCGCCGGCGCGACGCCGGGCACATATCAGATCACCATCACCGGCACCTCGGCGCCGAGCGCCATCGTCCACGACACCGGCGTGACCCTCCATCTTTTCAACGCCATTCCGGGAGCGGCGGATCTCGTGGCGCCGGCCAACGCCTCTCTCAACCAGTCGGTCCGACCGACCTTCAGCTGGACCGCCAACGGCCAGGCGGAGACCTTCCGCATCCAGGTCGCAACCGACGCCGGTTTCACGAATGTCGTCATCGACGAGTCGGGGATCGGAGAAGCCGGGTTCACCCCCGCGGTCGATCTCGCATCCAACACCGAGTATTTCTGGCGAGTCGGGGTCTTCAACACCTGCGGCCCCAGCGCCTACTCCTCGGTATTCTCGTTCTACACCGAGGCTCTGCCCGGCGACTGCGGTTTCGGCACGGCGCCGTCGGTGCTCTTCTTCGACGATCTCGAGACCGGTGGGCCGGGCTGGGCCCTCGGCGGCGGCGGCAGCGGCAACACCTGGACCCTGTCGAGCGCCCGGTCGTACAGCGGGGCGACCTCGTATTTCGCTGTCGACCCGCCCGGCGCGAGCGACCAGCGGTTGGACTCGCCGGATGTGATGCTGCCCACGGGTGTCAATCCGTTGACTCTCCAGTTCTGGAACTGGCAGCTCATGGAGGACCGGAGCAGCGGTTGCTATGACGGGGGCGAGGTCGAAATCCCCACCGACGCAGGCGCCAGTTGGACGCCGCTGCCGAATTCGTTGATGCTGACCGATCCCTACGACGGACCGACGAGCGGTCTGGGCGGTCTCGACGGATGGTGTGACGACCTCGGCGCGGCTTCCACGGTGTGGAAGAAGATGGTGGTGGATCTCGACGGGTACGCCGGCCAGACGGTTCGGTTCCGCTTCCGCCTGGGTTCCGATGCATCGGTCAGCCGCGAGGGCTGGTACATCGACGACGTCAAAGTGCAATCCTGCACGGTCGAGGACTCGCCGCTCTTCGCCGATGGGTTCGAATCCGGGGACGCCACCGGCTGGACCTCGGTTGTACCCTAGGTCTGCGTCAACCGACAGCGGTCAGCGGTTGCGGTGAGTGGCAACCACCGCCCCGCTGACCAGTGGAGCCGGTGGGAATCCGATGACTGGGAGAACAGACGGGATGGAATGGAACTCGACCGATCTCGATGATCTGAAAAGCGCGGTGGGCCTGCTGGAGAACCCGGGTCTCATCGCCAAGGTCTCCGATGTGGTGGGAACCCCCGTCGAATATGTCCTCAAGACGCTTCCCAAGGGAGCCGGCGACACCATCACCAAGGTGACCCACGACTCGTTGATGGCCGCCGTCAACCTCGCGGTCAAGACCATCGATCCGCGCGGCGGCGGCAAACCGCGAACCAGGAGTCACCAGGCGCTGGCCGGTCTCGCCGGCGGGGTCGGCGGCGCCTTCGGTCTGTCGCCCTTCCCATCGAGTTGCCCATCACCACGACGGTCATCATGCGCTCCATCGCCGACATCGCCCGCAGCGAGGGCGAGGATCTGACCGAATTCGCGTCTCGGCTCGCCTGTCTCGAGGTCTTTGCCATGGGCAGTCCGTCCGGCGAGACGATGCGGCGGAGTCGGGGTACTTCGCGGTGCGGACGGCGTTGGCGCAGGCGGTGAGCGAGGCCACCAAATACGTGGCCAAGAGAGCGGTGGTGGAGGACGGCGCGCCGGTGATTGTCCGGCTCCTCGCGCAGATCGCCGCGCGCTTCAATACCGTGGTCGGCGAGAAGATCATGGCCCAGGGGGTGCCCATCGTCGGCGCCCTTGGCGGCGCGACCATCAACGTCCTCTTCATCGAGCACTTCCAGGACATGGCCCGCGGCCACTTCATCGTCCGGCGGCTCGAGAGGAAGTACGGCGAGGTCGAAGTGAGAAGGGCCTACGGCGAGATCATCAGCCACCGGTAGCCGGCCGGTCATCGACGCCCAGTCAATACATGAGCGCCATTGCAGGGCCTCCGTCCCGCCGGCCGGATGCGAGCCCGCAGCGGGTCTCCACCACCCCCGACGGCGCGGCGGCGTACCGGCGCATCGGTCGGACCGTCGACTCTTCATCGCCATCGTGATACAAAGCCTACGACTGACGACAAAGGTGGAGCACAACCATGATTCGAACAGGCCGCCCTCGCCAACCCCCTCAGCCTCATGCTCGACAAGGAGCGGAGCGACTTCACCCGCGCCGACATGCTCAAGGTCATCCGCGAACGGGGCATCGAGCGGTTCTCCTTCCACTACACCAGCGTCGACGGCAAGCTGCGCGAGCTCAAGCTGCCGTTTTCCGACTTCACCCAGGCCGAGACGGATCCTCGCTTCGGGCGAGCGGGTGGACGGCTCGTCGCTGTTCTGCCGGGCTGGTCGATGCCGCCGCTTCGGATCTCTATGTCGTGCCGAGCTACCGGACGGCGTTTCTTTCCCCCTTCGATTCCTCGAGCCTCAACTTCATCTGCCGCTTCCTCGATCGCGACGGCCAGCCCGCGGCCTTCACCCCGGACAACATCCTGGCCATCGCCCACGAGCGGTTCAAGGAGCGGACGGGGCTCGAGCTCCACGCCCTCGGCGAGCTCGAGTTCTTCCTCATCCGCGAGGGAGGACCGGAGAACTTCTCCGCCCACCGCCAGATCGGCTACCACGCGTCGTCGCCGTTCTTCAAGGGCGGCGACGTGGTCAACGAGATGGTCCGCTATCTCACCCAGATCACCGGCGCGGTGAAGTACGCCCACGCCGAGGTCGGCTATATCGACTCGGTGCGCTCGGACCTGCCGCTGCTCGCGGGCCGCCGCGCCGAGCAGCACGAGATCGAGCTCCTGACCCGGCCCATCGAGGAGATGGGCGATCTCATCGGGCTCGTCGCGCTGGATCATCCGCAACGTCGCCCACCGCAACGGCATGCTCGCCACCTTCGCGCCCGAAGATCGAGGAGGGCGTGGCCGGCAACGGGCTCCACTTCCACATGGAGCTGATGCGAGGACGGCCACAACATCATGTCCGACGACGACGGCGCGCTGTCCGTCGAGGCGCGCAAGCTCATCGGCGGGCTGGTCGACTACGCCTCGACCCTCTCGGCCTTCGGCAACACCGTGGCGTCGTCCTTCCTGCGGCTGGTGCCCAACCAGGAGGCGCCGACCCGGATCTGCTGGAGCCACAACAACCGCTCGGCGCTCATCCGGGTGCCCCTGGGGTGGTCGAAGCAGAGCCACCTGGCCAGGGTCGTCAACCCGGCGGAGACCGATGACTACGTCGATTCGCGCGGCCGCCAGACGGTGGAGCTGCGCTCGCCCGACGGTTCGGCGTCGTTCCACCTCCTGCTCGCCGGGATCACCACCGCCGCCGAGTACGGCCTCACCGCCGACGGGATGCTCGAGCGCGCCGAGGAGACCAACGTCGAGGGCAATGTCTTCTCGGACAAGGAGGTCATGCAGCGTCTCGAGCCGCTGCCCGCGAGCTGCGTCCAATGCGCGCGGCTGCTCGAAGAGCGCCGCGCCATGTACGAGGAAGATCGGGGTCTTTCCCCCCGACGTCATCGACTACCAGATCGAGCTGCTGACGGAGGAGGACGACGAGAAGCTCAACCGCGACTTCGCCCGGCTGCCCGCCGAGGAGCGGCTCGTGGCCACCCGCGACCTCATGCACAAGGACATCCACCGGCACTGAGCTGGTTCCGATTCTGGCCGCCCCGTCGTGATCCTGGAGCACCTCTACTGTTACATAAGAGGAATGCCGGAGGCCCTCATGCGGATTGCGGCCGGTGGGGTCGGCCCTGCCGCCCCACTACTACGATCAGGACGACGCTGCTCGAGGCGTTCAAGGCGCACGTGGGCCAGACGCGCACTCACAATCTGGATCGGCTGGAGGAGCTCCACCGACAACGTCCTGGTCGGCGGCCGCCATCTCGCGCTTCCAATCGAGGAGTACGACGAGACTGACGACCTGGGGCAAGGCCAACGATGCCTGGATCCGGGTGGCGCAGGAGGTTGGCGAACGGGCGTTCTCCAGGCGCTCGACCGGGCCGGTCTCACGGTTGAGGATGTGGACTGCCTGATTTCGGTCACCGTCACCGGCGTCGCGACGCCTTCCATCGATGCGCGACTGATGAACCGCCTGGGCTGCCTCGCCGGGTCAAACGGGTGCCCATCTTCGGTCTCGGCTGCGTTGCCGGCGCCGCGGGGATCGCCCGCGCGGCCGACTATGTGCGGGCCTATCCCGGATCAGGTCGCCGTGCTGCTTTCGGTGGAGCTGTGCTCGTTGACCCTCCAGCGCGAAGATCTGTCGATCCCGAATCTGATCGCCTCCGGGCTCTTTGGCGACGGCGCCGCGGCGGCGGTCGTGGTCGGTGGAGAACCGCTCGGAGCAGGGGCCGAGCGATTGTCGCCAGCCGGTCGGTCTTCTATGCCGACTCCGAAGAGTGATGGGTTGGGACATCAGCGAATCCGGTTTCCAGATCGTGCTCTCGGCCGAGGTCCCGGAGGTGGTCCGCCGCCATCTCCGTGGGGATGTCGACGCTTTCCTCGCCGATCAGGGTCTGGCCCGGGGCGACATCGCAACCTGGGTATCCCATCCAGGCGGGCCCAAGGTCCTCCAGGCCATGCAGGAGGCGCTCGAGCTGCCCGACGAGGCGCTCGAGCTCGCCTGGCGACACCCTGCGCGAGGTCGGCAATCTATCCTCGACCTCGGTCCTGCTCGTGCTGGAGGAGACCCTTCAGGGAGAAGCGGTCCCCGAACCAGGAAACTTCGGTCGATGCTGGCCATGGGGCCGGGTTTCTGTTCCGAACTCGTCTTGCTTCGGTGGTGATACGGTGAGCGATGATGGCGACTAGTCCCGAGTCGCAGGATTGGGGAGATGAGATCGTGGCGGATTGGTTCGACTCGCGCGTGCTCTACACTGGGTTGGTGGTCCTGGTGGCGGTCGATGCGTCTGTTTGAACTGGCCATTTCCCGGCGGAATATCGCTCGGCTGAAGGCGCGCGGCGCCGTCGAGGTCGGCAGTCTCTTTACCCATGGATGGTGGCTGTCCACTCCGGGTTTCTCTTGCCTGCGTCGCTGAGGTCTGGCTTCTCGATCGCCCCTTCTTCCCCGTGCTCGCCGCGTTCTGCCTCGGTCTGCTGTCGTCGCCGCCGCGCTCCGCGTCTGTGGTCATGGCGACGCTGGGCGAGCGCTGGAGCGACGCGGGTTCTGATCCTGCCCGAGGCGCCGCCGATCACCACCGGGCCGTTTCGTCGGCTGCGCCACCCGAACTATCTGGCGGTCGCTAGTGGAGTTCGCCGCGCTGCCCATGGTGCACACGGCTTGGCTGACGGCGGTAATCTTCAGCTTCGCCAACGCCATCGTTCTCCACCGGCGGATCCGAACCGAAGAAAAGGCCGCTCTGCCGAGACCGGAGACTATTGTCGGTCATGGGCGATCCAAACCCAGCTTGATCCCGGGAGCGAAATGACACCATGACGAGATCCTCGTCCGGCATCGAAGAGGTCGCCCGCGAACACGTCGATTTCGACGGCGCCTGCACGTGGAGATGCGGCTGGTGGAGGATCTCGAGCTCGACTCGCTCGGGGCGCTGACCCTGGCCGTCGAGGTCGAGAACCGATTCCGAGATCCGGCTCGATCCCGATGTCGAGGCCGAGATCGAAACCGTGGGCGATCTGGTGGCGGTCGTCGGGAGGCTGCTTGTCGAATGAAGCCGCCGACCCTCGTCGAGAATGCTCGAGCGGGCCTCGCACTGCTCGGAGACCGGGCTGAGGCTGCTCGACCGGCACGAAGAGGCCGAGTTCTACCCGTACCCGGAGATCTGGCGGCGCGCGCTCGGGGTCTGCGGCGGTCTCCACGACCTGGGCGTCGAGCCCGGCGATCGGGTGGCGCTGGTCTATCCCACCTCCATCGAGTTCATCGACGCCTTCTTCGGGACCATCCTGGCCGGCGCCGTGCCGGTCCCGCTCTACCCGCCGGTTCGTCTCCACCGGCTTCGAGGAGTACGAGGCGCGGACCGCACGCATGCTCGATGCCGTGACGGCGCGACTGGTGCTCGCCGACTCCCGGGTCCGTCGGATTCTCGGACCTGCGGTAGCCGCGAGCCGAGCCGCCACTGGGTTGCCGGCTTCTGGGTGAGCTGTCCGGCGGGCCGGGGGAGTTTCATCGCCCGGACCCCGACGGCCTGGCCATGGTGCAGTTCTCGTCCGGCACCACCGTGGATCCGAAACCGGTGGCCCTCTCCCACCGGGCGGTGGTGGCCCAGGCCGACGGCCTCAACTCCCATTGGCCCGATCAACAGGGGCATCGACCACAGCGGCGTCAGCTGGCTTGCCGCTCTACCACGACATGGGTCTCATCGGCTGCGTCATCGCCGCGATCGCGGCGCCGGGCACCCTGACCCTGATTCCGCCGGAGCTCTTCCTCGCCCGGCCGGCGGTGTGGCTGCGCACCCTCTCGGCCACCGGTGCGACCATCTCGGTGGCGCCGAATTTCGGCTACGGTCTCTGCGTCGACAAAATCAAGGACGAAGCAGATCGAGGGCATCGACCTCTCGGCGTGGCGGGTGGCTCTTTGCGGCGCCGAACCGGTGGTCCCGCGCGTCATGCGCCGCTTCATCGACCGGTTCACCCCCTACGGACTGCGGCCGGAGGCGCTGACTCCGGTCTACGGGATGTCCGAGGCAACCCTCGGCGGTCACCTTTTCAGACCTCGGACAGCCGTTTGTCAGCCGCTGTTTCGACCGCGAGCCCCTGTGCCGCGACGGCCGGGCCGAGGAGGCGGAGGAGGGACTCGAGCTGGTCTCGGTGGGTCGCCCCATCGCCGGCACCGAGGTGCGGGTGGTCGACGGCGATGGTGTCGAGCTCCCTGAGGGTTCGGTGGGCGATGTCTCGCCCGCGGTCCGTCGATCATGGACGGTTACTTCGATCGGCCCGAGGCGACCCGCGATGCGATCATGGACGGTTGGCTCGACACCGGTGATCTGGGTTTCATCCACGCGGGCGAGCTCTTCCTGACGGGTCGCAAGAAGGACGTGCTCATCCTGCGGGGGCGCTGCCACGCTCCCACCGAAGTCGAGGCGGCGGTGGATCGAGATCGAGGGCGTCCGCACCGGTTGCTCGGTGGCGGTCTCGTGGCTTCCCGATGGGGAGGACGGCGAGGTCCTGCTGCTTCTGGTCGAAGCCGGCCGAGGGGTCGAGGTCGACGATTTCGCGTCCATCGCCGAGGCCTGTCGCAAGGCGGTCCGATCGGCCACCGGTCTCGAGGTCGATGGGGTCGAGGTGCTCGAACCGGGAACCCTGCCGCGCACCTCCTCCGGCAAGCTGCGCCGGCAGGAGAGCCTGAGGCTCTATCTGCTGAACGAGCTCGACGCTCCCCGGCCCATGACCCCGTGGCGGCTCGCCGGCGCAGCGGTCAAGGGAACCATCGAGGTGGCGAGGCTCAACCGGAAGAACCGGGGCCGTGGCTGACATCTTGATTGTCGGTGGTGGTCCGGCCGGGTTGGCCACCGCCATCGAAGCCCGTCTCGCGGGGCTCGAAGTCACGGTCGTCGATCGTCGCCGGCCGCCCGTCGATGTGGCGTGCGGCGAAGGGCTGATGCCTGCCGGTGTGGACCATCTGCACCGGCTCGGCGTGGTCATTCCCGAGACGAGGACGGCGGATCTTTCGCGGCATCCGCTACCTCGACGGCGATCTCGAGGCTGAGGCCCGGTTCACGACCGGCGCGGGGCTCGGCATCCGGCGAACGGTGCTCCAGGGAGCACTGGTGCGGCGGGCCGAAGACCTCGGTGTCGAGTTGCAGTGGGGGGCGACGGTCCGCGCACTCGAAGGCACCGGAGGTCCAGACCGATCGTGGACGGTTCGGCGGCCGTTTTCTCGTTGCGGCGGACGGCACGGCTGTCACGGATGCGGCGGATGGCGGGGATCGCCACCCGGGTCCCGGCGCGGCGACGATTCGGGGTCCGGCGGCACTACCGGCGGGCGCCCTGGGCCGACACCGTCGATGTGTTCTGGGCCGATGAAGGCGAGGCCTATGTGACCCCGGTCGGACCGGAGATGATCGGGGTCGCCATGCTGTCGCGGGCGAGACCTCTCGATTTCGACCACCAGCTGCGGCACTTCCCCGAGCTTGCTGCGCCGTCTCGACGGCGCCGAGATCGCCTCGCGAGATCGCGGCGCCGGTCCTTTCGGTCATCGTCCCGAGGCTGTTTCCGGGGGCGATTTGCCCTGGTCGGCGATGCCTCGGGCAGTCTCGATCCCATCACCGGCGAGGGGCTTTCGGTGGCCTTCTCACAGGCGCGGGCCCTGGTGAAAGCCGTCGGCCGCGAATCCCTGAAAGACTATGCCGCCGCCCACCGGAGGATCATGCGGCTGCCCAGACGCCTCACCGATCTGCTCCTCATCGTCGAGGATCACCGCAGGCTCCGCCGGCTCGCCATCAGGACGTTCGCGACCTTCCCCGCTCTGTTCTCAGAATCGGTCGACATGATCGGCCGGAGCGGCGCAGCGGTCGAAGGCTAGTGCGCCCCAATTGTGGCGGGGTGCACTAACCCGCTCTTCTCACAAGCTCTCTGCTGCGGCCGGCGATGCACGGCACCCAGCTGGGTTTTCTCACGTCCGGGTGCTCGACGTACTGTCAAGTACGCCTCCGCGCCCCTCGGATCGAAAACCCAGCTGGGCACAGCACCTCGCCGACCTCGCAACGAAACCCGGTGAGAAGTGCAGGCTAAAGACCACCGGCAAACTGGAGTTTGGTCTCCGTGACGATTTCTCGGTTGTATCCCGGACACCGGATGGCATCGCGGAAGGCGCGCTCCTGACCGGGTTTGAGAACGCTGACCGAAATGGTGTCGACACAGATGAGCGAGCCGTCGGCGGCGAAGAAGCTGAGATCGAAGGTGGCGAGCTTGTAGCCGGTATCGGTGTGGTTGGCGACGACGCCCATGACGTCGACCCAGGTCTGATCGGCCGGTTCGTGCGACAGGGCGCCGATGAGTTCGAACTCGGCCGGAGCCGGAGCCGCCGACACGGGTTCAACGGGAGAGGCCTGACCCGCCGCCGCCACAGCGGCGGCCGCCACGGGAACGGAATCGGGTGATTGCATCAGGTTCTCGACATCGGTCGGGCGAGGGGCGTCGGCGGACGCGGGCACGGGCAGGGGAACCGGGACGGGCTCGTTTCCCGAACATTCGTCGGTGCTGGCCACGGCCAGGGCGGCATATTTCTTGGCCACCCGTTGGGCGACCCCGGTGAGACGGCCGTTGGTCCACTCGAGGCTGTCTCCGTCGCCCTTTCCTCGTTCGCCGGTGAGACCGGTCATCAGATCATCGACGTGGTCCATCGCGTTGCCGCTGCGGGCGCTGAGCAGCATCACCAGTCCGCCGTTGTCACCGATCTCGACGCTCTCGAGCACGAGCGACGACGCGATGGGAAGATCCACGGCGGTGTCGGTGGCCCCCTTGCAGAGCTCGACCCCAAGAAAATCGATGGCGGCGGCCGGAAGCGAGGCCAGGAAGAGTGCCGAGATGATGATGGCGGCGATTCGTTTCATGTGAACTCCCATCTTGTGTGAAGCGTAGCAGTTTGTGAGATGGTGTGTGTGGTTCTATCCTATCTCCACGAGTCCCGGATCAATCCGATTGAGCCGGGACTCGTGGAGTGAGCGAGGTGTACAAGTGGTCAAGATCGCCGACATGGATCTCAAGCTCAAGCTCTTCATGCGCGGCTATCCCTGGAGGAAGCTCGACGACATCGCCCCGGCCCACCGTGCCAAACCGTTGGCCGAGTGCCGGGTGGCTCTGGTGTCGTCGGCCGGACTGGTGGCGCCCGGCCAGGAACCCTATGACTCGAAAATCAGGGGCGGCGACTGGACGTGGCGCCCCATCCCCGGTGATGTCGAGGTCAGAAGCCTCACCGAACACCACCGCTCGGAGTCGTGGGACCACCGGGGAGTCGGGGCGGATCGCAACATGGGGATGCCCCTCGATCGGCTGCGCGAACTCGCCGCCGCCGGCGTCATCGGCGAGGTCGCACCGCGCCACGTCTCCGTCCAGGGTTCCATCACCGCTCCCGGGAGATTCATCCGCAAGACGGTGCCCGAAATCGTCGAGGCCCTCGTGACCGACGAGGTGGATGTCGCTCTCATGGTTCCCGTTTGACCCATGTGTCCCCAGACGGTCGGTCTGGTTCAGGGAGCGCTCGAATCCGCCGGCATCACCACCACCGGCGCCACCTGCGTTGCGGAAGTCAGCAGGAAAGTGGGCGTGCCGCGCGCCCTCGATGTGCCGTGGCCGTTGGGATTCACCATGGGCGAGCCGAACAACCCGGAGCTCCAGCGAGCGGTGATCGAGCAGGCGCTCGCCCTCACCGACCGGGATGACATCCCGGTGTTGGAGAGCTTCGGGTTCTAGGAGACAAGTTCACAGTTCAGCCTGTTGCAATACTTGCAAATCGAGCTTCGAGGGAGGCTTTCCCCTCATGTCATCCTGAGCGCCGCCAAGCCGCAGCGCAGCGCCCACTCCAGGAATGACAGACCATCGCCCGCGGGGACGCGGGCGCTACAAAATCGCGAGCAGCCTTGTAGCGCAGGCGTCCCCGCCTGCGATGGAACTGTCAACTGTCAACTGTCGACTGTGAACTGTCGACTTCCGACTACCGGCTCTCCACCTGCTTGCGGATCTCGATGGCGGCCTCGAGGGCCGCGGCGCCGGTTCTGCCGTCGACGTGGGGCGCGCCCTGGCCGCGGCAGGCCGCGATGAAGGCGGCGAGCTCGGCTTTGAGCGGTTCGTCCTTGGCGACCTCGATGATCCTTGGTGCGATCTCGATGCCGCTCTCGGTGCGGACCAGGCTTGCGGAGTGGACGCTCTGCTCGGCGTAGTCCACCGAGAAGTAGGCCTCGCCGCCGAAGAGCCGGAGCTTGCGGATCCGCTCCGAGGACACCCGGCTGGCGGTGAGGTTGGCGACGAGTCCGCTCGGGAACTCGACCCAGGCGTGGCACTGGTCGACCTTGTCGGTGAGCACCGGCACCCCGACGGCGCGGATCTCGGATGGCGCCTCTCCGGCCACCGCGAGCATGATCTGGAGATCGTGGATCATGAGATCGAGGATGACATCGACATCCACCGAGCGGGCGGTGAAGGGCGAGAGCCGCTGGGTCTCGAGATAGCGGACGCCCTTGGCGAGTCCGAGTGCCGCCTGGACGGCGGGATTGTGGAATTCGACATGGCCGACGGCCAGCACGAGGTTTCTCGAATCGGCCATGGCAATGAGTTCGGCGGCTTCCTCGAGGGTGGCGGTGATGGGTTTTTCCACCATCACGTTGCAGCCATGCTCGAGAAGCATCCCGGCGGTGGCGCGGTGGTTGACCGTCGGGGTCGCCACGACCACGGCGTCGGCCTCGCAGGCGGCTTCAGCGGACGCCAGGGCGGGCACGCCGTGCTCGGTGGTGATGGCTTCGAGCTGCTCCGGGTTGGCGTCGTAGGCGCCGATGAAGTCGATGCCGGGCATCTGGCTCAGAATACGGGTGTGGTGGCGGCCGAGGTGGCCGGTTCCGATGACGGCGGCTTTGAGGATCGTGTCATTCATGGCGGGCAGAATACCGGAAGCCGGTCAAAGGAGTACAATCTGTCGCCGGAAGCCCGCGTCTCGGCGAACCAGTATTCTCTTCGGTCATCGCGACGGTGTCGCGCTCGAACGAGGTAAGTGTTCACCGGATCGGGTTGCATGATGTGATGACCCAGGAGGATTCTATGTTTGATCTCAACAAGCTTCTGATCGATGTCTTCGACCCTCAGGCCGGCGAACTCGTGGCGGTCGTCGTGGACGAACCCACCGGAGCGGTCCCTGACCACGATGGTTGGCGGGCGCGTCGCGAAATGGCCGAGCAGTGGCGCGCCGCTCTCACCAAACTCGGAACCGAGCGCGGCTTCGAGGTCCGGCCGATGGTGAGTTTCCCGGCCACCGGCGCCAACAACGGTGACCTGCCGGCCGAGGCCACCATGGACGGCGAGGCCGTCGATCTCGTCAAGGTGCTTTCGGACTCGACGCTGGTATTGGCCATGACCGAGTTCTCGGCGACAGCGCCGTTGGCCAAGATCGCCGAAGCCGCGGACGACTTCCGAGCGGCGTCCATGCCGGGGGTGGAGAAGCGGATGGAGGGCACCGCTCTGGCGGCCGACTACGCCCAGGTCGCCGCCCGCTGTAAGGCCATCTACGACGCCATGGACGGCGCTCAGATCTGCGATGTCCTCTTCACCACCGGTCATCGTTGCTGGTTTGACCTGCGGCAGCGCAAGGCCGAGATGGACGACGGCTTCCTGCCGCGCGGCAAGGATGGTGATCCCATCATCAACCTGCCGTCGGGCGAGACGTTTGTGGTGCCGTACGAGGGCGAGATTCTCGGGCTGCCGTCGTGGACCGCCGGGACGATCCCGGTGGTCGAGGACGACGAGATGGTGCTCTTCCACGTGGTCGCCAACTGCGTTCAGGTGGTCGAGGGCGACGGCCCGGTGGCCGAACGCTACGCCGAATTCTTCAACGATGACCCGGCGCGGTCGAACATTGCAGAGGTCGCATTCGGCGTCAACGATATGGCCGAGGTCACGGGCTGCGTTCTCGAGGATGAGAAGGCTGGGTTCCACTGGGCCTTCGGCCGGTCGGATCATCTCGGCGGTGTCGTCGGGGTCGAGGACTTTCAGAGCCCCGGAAACGTCATCCACCAGGACATCGTCTATGCCAAGGGCAACCCGATCCAGATCGAACGTGCCGACATCGTCCACCCGGACGGTCGCAGGGTGACGATCATCGAAGACGGGGAGTACAAGGTCTGATCATCAGCGCGATGGAAGGGGATGCCAGGCACGCGACTTTGTTCGCGGCGAACAAAGTTGGAGCCAGGCACCCATCCCGCGAGGAATCAACGGTCAGGCGAACCGTGCTGCCTCCCATCGCGTAGCCGAAGAGTATGTAGCTGCGCTACCCTGTCCGTGAAGCGGAGGATCTATGACTGACGAAAAAATGACCCTGAAAGACGCCGTCGAAGCCCGCGGGCCGCTGGCGGTGTGGGATCTGATGACCGATGACGAGCAGAAACAGGCCGCCGCGGCGCTCTGGGCCAACGCCGATCGTGAGAGCCGGATGGCGGTCGAGATGATGGTCGCCAAGGAGATGAAGTTCCGGCCACAGTCGGTGCGGAAGCTCAGTGCCGAAAAGGTCGCGCCCCGTCTGGCGAGGCTGGCGGCGGAGATGCCCGAGACCGCTTTTTTCCAGTTTCTCTTCCACTTCCACATGGCCGAAGGCCGGGAGTTGATGGTGGAGTACCTCGATGCGGTGGGTCTGCCGCATCAGGACGGGGTCCTCGATCTGCCCGATGATGCCGAGGCGCCGACCGCCGACGCCGCCGCCGGTCCGGCGCGCGACCTCATCGCCAAACACGGCCGCGAGGCGCTGGTCTATCTGGGGACTCTCGCCGTCGCCGACCCCGAATTCTGGGACGGGATGCTACCGGTCCTCGAGGAGTGGGGCGAAGACGGCGAAGCCGTTTAGTCAGTTCTGAGTTCTGAGTTTTTAGTTCTTAGTTTCGCTGCACCCGGTCTAGTCTCGCGAAGGTGGTCTTGTGCGATGCAACTCAAAACTTAAAACTGAAAACTCAAGACTTGCAGAGTGCCGGCTAGTAGTCGAAGCTCCGCCGATAGGTTGCGGAGTTTCTGTCGGTTTCGTGGACCGTCACTGCGGCGAGCCGGATGTCCTCGGGCATCTCGGGTTCGATCCGGTCGAAAAAGACGCGGGCGAGATTCTCCGAGGTCGGGTTGATTCCGGAAAGCCACGAGACCTCGATATTGAGGTGGCGGTGGTCGCAGTCGGCGATGACCATCCTCCGGATGATCTCCTTGAGGTCCTTCATGTCAATCAGGTATCCGGTGTCGGCGTTCGGCTCGCCCTCCACCGAGACCTCGAGGACATAGTTGTGTCCGTGGCCGTGCGGGTTGTTGCACTTGCCGTAGACTTCTCGGTTCCATTCATCCGGCTTGTTCGGATTGTGGAGTCGGTGAGCGGCCTCGAAATAGACTTTGACGGTGACGGTGGTAGCCATTCAATCCCCGACTACTACAGCACATTTCAGGTGGTTTCTTATTCCAGCGGATGCCGATTTGCTGCGACCATGCTGCTGTCCGGGGATTGCGGCGGCGCTTCGCTCTCGCTCAACGCCGGGGCGAGAACCTATGGAAGCGGCGGGGGCGGAACGGGGACATAGCAGTCCTGCAATCCACGGGCCAGGCGGGCGTGAAAGACGATGCGTTGACCGTCTGCGAATCCTCGCTTCCACGCCTTGGTCTTGCCCGAAGGCGGGTTCTCCTTCCGACTCGCGAAGGACGCATCGATGAGTGAGGCGCAGTTGCTGAGCGAGGTCTCCTGCATCTCCTCGGCGCCGGCTGCAAAGCCGGCGAGATACTCGGCGTCGTACTCGATGTCCTCGGCCGCCGATGCGGCCTACCCGAAAACCAGCGGGCCGGTCGGCTCTGCCATAATGCCCGCAACCCGACGGGAGGATGTGTGAGCACAGGATTCGACAGTGATGGAAGCGACCTGAGACAGCGTGAGAACCCCATGGACCGGCGAGCCGTCGCGGTTCCGGCGATCATCGCCGTCAATATCTTGATCTTCCTCGCCTGGCAGGCGGCCCGGGTCGACGAGTCTCTCCAACAGGTCATGGCGGGGAACTTCCTGGTCAGCACCGCTCACCTGTTGGATGGCCGTTGGTGGACCCTCATCACTGCGGCGTTTTCGCACATCGATTTCTGGCACATCGCGCTCAACATGTTTGTCCTGTGGAGCTTCGGCACCATCCTCGAGAAGCTCTGGGGCACCCGGGTCTTTGTCGTTTTCTATCTCGCGGCGGCAGTGGTGGCTTCGGCCTCGCACTGTTTCGTGTCGTCGGTGCTCATGGGTAATCCGAACATCAACGCCCTCGGCGCCTCGGGGGCGGTCTCCGGTCTGCTGCTTGCCTTCGCCCTGCTCTTTCCAAAGCACCGGATCCTGGTGATGGGGGTGATCCCGGTCCCCGCCCTGGTCGGGGCCCTGGCCTTTGTCGCCATCGATCTGTGGGGCCTCTTTGCCCAGACCCGTGGCGGCGGGATCGGAATCGGGCATGGAGCCCATCTCGGCGGTGCCCTCTGCGGATTCCTTTTCTGGGCGTTGTATCTGCGGACCCGTTTCAAACGTCCGCCTGCCGGCCAGAGCTTTCAGATGGCCATGAGCGCCGAGGAGATCGAAGAGTTCCAGCGCCTGAGGCAGAAGCTCGACCGCGAGGGCCCGGATGCATCTGACGCCGAAGGAGAAGGTCTTCCTCGAACAGATCCGCGAACGCGTCATGGCCGCGCATCAACAACGCTAGCGGAAAACGAACCGCTCAGGCGCAAAGTACGCAAAGCTGGAATCCAGCGAGCCGGAGCCGCCGTTCGGTTCCGGACTCACAATGGTGAGCAGATCCCGATCCCGATGGTGCCTCCAGGCTTGGAACCCGCATCTCCGGCCTTCTGCGCCGCCTACGGCGTCCCAGCGTCGCCCCATCGGTGTGGTCGCACAGGTGGTGGATTCGGCGGCTGCGACCCCGCCGATGGGACGCCGGCGGCCTCCTTCGTCGCCGGGACAGAAGACCGAATCGTTCTTTCCGGGGGAGCCCGGTACGGCATTGTGCAGGGCGCACCGCGTGCCGGAGGGTCGATCCGGCACAATGCCGGACCCGGCACCCCGAGGAACGCTCCTTTCCCTCTGACCCAAGTGGCTGTCCCGGTTGCGGTTCGTGATGCTGATCCTGATTGCTGCCGCTGGCGGCTGTACCGTTTCGTCGAGGAGCGGGAACCGACGAATCAAGAAACGCCGGGGCGACTGGTGTCGCCCCGGCGGGTTGGTGAGGGAGAGGAGATACTCCCTACTGGATGGCGATGAAGGTCGGGTCGGCGGTCTTGTTGTCCACCACCGAACCGTAGGCGTAGAAGGCGCCGCCCGGGGTCGAGGTCGAAGGACGGCGGTGCCGACCTCGGTGGCCTCGGGGAAGACCCGGTTGAGCTGGCGCTGCTCGTAGGCCGCGAGAGTGAGCTCGATGGTGTCGATCGACATGTTGTCGCTCGAGTAGAGCGCGACGGTCGACCGTGGTCATGGCTCCGGTGGCGTTGACCACGCCGATGTTGGTGCGGAAACCGTCCGAGGTGTTGCCCGACTCCGAGAGACCGACGAGGCGACCCATCTGTCCGAAATGCACGGCCCGCATCATGCGGTGGGCGGGGATGCCCTGGCCGTAGCTGCCGTCCTCATCGGATGCATAGGTCCGCGAGCTCGTGGCGACATAGGGGCTGTCGACCAGGATCCGCAGGGCGCCGGAGCCTTCGAAGTCGAAGAGCTCGGCGAAGGCGTCGCGGTAGCGGACGCTCATGCCCGGTGCGAGCGAGACAGCTCACGCTCTCCGGCGCCGGGTTGGCCTGATCGGCGGCGAGGAGCTGGATGGTCACCATGGACGGCATCCCGCCCATGTTGGCGATGTCGAGATCGGTGAACCAGCGGGCGCCGCCGAAGCCCTCGACATTGGCGCCGCCGGGGATCATGGTCTCGTGCAGCGAGGGCGGCGTGGCCGCTGGGCAGCGGCGGAGGGGTTGCGGCTCATGGGCTGGAGGACGCCTTCGCCGACATCGTCGATGACGCGATCCATGAGCGGTTTGAGGGTGAAGGGACCCATGCTGTTGTCGGGCTCGGGCTCGACCGAGATGACGGCCACACAGCCGCGGAGATCCATGGCGGGATCGACGAAGTCCTGACCCGGGAAGGGCGGTGCGTGCTCGGGACCGGCGTCGGGTCCGGTGCCGTCGGAGTCGGCGCCGGAGACGCTGGTGAAGCGACCGGTGGAGATCGGTCCGTCGTCGCCGACGACCCAGCCTTCGTAGACCCAGCCGGCGGGCAGTTCGGGCAGTTCGAGGGTGGCGTCCGGGCCGGCGTCGGGTCGAGCCACCAGATGCCGTTGGACGTAGGGCGCCGATCCGCCACCCGAGGGGGCGGCGAGGATGTAGGAGCCGGCGGCCATGCAGAAGTCGGTGCCGAGGGCGGCCATGTGGTCGACGGTCAGCGAGGCTCGGCCGCCGATGACGTCACCGCCGAGGATGTGGACGTGGCTCGGGGCGGGGTCGCTGTCCGGCACGGGCTCGATGGTGAGCACGAAGGTCGAGATGGCGTCGAGGCTCGAAACCTCGGTGGGGAAGTAGGTCTGGGACTGCACCCCGCCGCCGTCGACGGTGAAGATGCCGGTGGAGACCGGCGCGCCGTCGACGATGAGCCAGCCCTCATAGGCGCAGTCGGCGCCGAGATCCTCGAGACCGTGGAAGTTGAGTTCAGGTGGGCGGTCTGACCCATGGACGCGCTGCCGGATCATGCTGACCATGGCGGTGGGGAAGCCGCCCGAGTTGTTGTCCATGTCCTGGGGCACGCCGACGCCGAGGTCGTCGATGGTGCCGTCGACCAGAGGCTTGAAGGTGAAGGGTCCGGGGCTGTTGTCGGGATCGGGCTCGATGCTGATGACCGCGGCGAAGCCGTCGGTGAGATCGAAGGCGGGATTGATGTAGTCCTGGCCGGGGAAGGGCGGCGTGCCGTGGGGCCCGGCGGAGATCCCGCCGACATCGCTGTCGTCGCCCGAGGCCATGAGGAAGCGGCCGGTGGAGACCGGACCGTCGGGGCCGACGACCCAGCCTTCGTAGACCCAGCCGGCGGGAAGGGTGGGCAGCTCGAGGGTGGGGCCGGGGCCGGCGTCGGGTCGAGCCACCAGATGCCGTTGCGGTAGTCGGTGGTGGCGCCGCCCGAGGGGGCGTTGAGGATGTAGGGGCCGGTGGCCGAGGAGAAGTCGTCGCCGAGGGCCGCACCGTGGCCGGCGGAGAGCATGGCGGCGCCGCCGGAGAAGTCGCCGGCGAGGACGTGGGTGTGGCTCGGTCCCGGGATCGGCGTCCGACCGCTGGCTCGATGGTGAGCACGTAGGTGCTCACGGCCGCGAGGTCGGCGACCTCGATGGCGAAGCTCGGAGCGGGAGAGTGAGCCGTCGGCCATGACCGAGAAGCGGCCGGCGCTGACGGGTGCGCCGTCGACGATGAGCCAGCCCTCATAGACAAAGCCGGGGCCGAGGGGTTCGAGGCCGTTGGAGGAGAACTCGAGGTAGGCGGTGTCCGCGGAGGCGGTCATCGGCGCCGCAGCGGCAAGCAGAGTTGCGAGAACCAGCAGGCTGGTCCTCAGATGGGTGTTACGGGTCGTATGTCTTGGATACGCATGGTCCCTCCCAGGGGATGAGCTCACGGCGATCACTGCCGCTGCACCTTGATCATTGCGAAGGGATCTCACAAGGTCGTCGCGAAATCTCACGGATTGATAACACCTCGATGCTTGTTTCTCGTACGTCCGTTGGCTCCATGAGACCGCGATCCGTGCCGGAAGGCACGATGGATCCGCGAAGGCGCGAAGATCGCCAAGATTCCGCAAAGCATCGCATTATTGACCCGGACTCCCTCTGATCCCAAACGCGAGTCCTTGCTGGATCACTGCGATGAGTCAACGAATCGACTTCGCGGCACCCTTGCGGCCTTGGCGCCTTTGCGGATCCATTGTTCGCAGCCGTTCGGATCGACCTTGATGAGAGCTCTGCCGCTCGCCTTCGATGGTTCGGCTACGCCGTTTCGAGCGAGAAGGTGAAGACGGTGCCCTCGCCGACGGTGCTGGCGGCTTCGACGGCGGAGCCGTGGAGCTCGAGGATCCGCTTGACGATGGCCAGCCCGAGACCACCGGCGGTGGTCTGTTTCTCGCCGTGGTTGCGGGCCTGGTAGAAGCGGTCGAAGATCTGCTTGAGTTCCTCGTCGGGGATGCCGCAGCCGGTGTCCTCGATCCGCACCGCGACCTTGTTGGCGAGCGGTTCGATGAAGACCGCAACCCGACCGCCCTCCTCGGTGTGTTTGAGGGCGTTGCCGATGAGGTTGCTCAGCGCTCGTTGGATGAGTCCGATATCGGCGGAGACCAGTGGAACGTCGTCGGGTCGCTCGAGATCGAGGGTGACGTCTTTTCTGCTCGGCCTCGAGGCGGAAACCCTGGACCACATCCTGGACCAGCTCGGGCAGGGGGAAGGGTTCGAGTTCGGGCTCCATGTCCCGGGACTCGAGCCGCGCCAGCTCGAAGAGTTCTTCGACGAGGGTGGCGAGGCGCTCCGATTGACGGCGGGCGACGGCGAGGTACTGATCGCGCTCCTCATCGGTGAGGCGCCCCTCCTTGAGCTGGAGGGTTTCGATATAGCCGGTGAGCGAGGCCAGGGGAGTCCGCAGATCGTGCGAGACGTTGGCCACGAGCTCCCGCCGGAGCTCGTCGGTCTGCTTGAGGGTTCTGCACCTGCTGGATGATCCGGTCGGACATGCTCTCGAAGGTGTCGGTGAGGGTGTCGATCTCGTCGCCGCCCCCGCGGGGGATCTCCATGTCGACCGGGGTCGAGAAATCGCTCTTTCTGAATTCGTCCATGACGCCGGCGAGGGATCGCAGCCTCCGGGTGAGGTGGGAGAAGAGGACCACGCCGGCGATCCCGGCCAAGACCAGCGCGAGGGAGGTCACGAGCACGCTGAGTCGGAGGATGTGGCTCCCCTGGAGTCGCTGGACCACCGAGTCATAGGCCTCGCCGGCGAGCACGACATAGAGATAGCCCTCGTAGCGGTCTTCGACCATGATGACCGACGCAGAGAAGATCTTTTTCCGGTTGGTCATCGCGGGGGTCGTCGCCGAGGATGGGCAGCTCGGCGCCATCGGCGAGGAAGGCCTTGATGGGTTCGATGTCGATCCGCTCGCGCATGACCCGCTCCGGGGGCGCCGAGTGCTGGACGACCCTGCCGTCGAGATCGAGCAGATAGACCTCGATGCTCGGGTTGATGATCATCAGGGTGTGGAAAACGTGTTCGAGGGCTTCTTCGTTGACCTCGCCCTTGACCAGCAGCAGCTGAATGGTGGAAGTCGAGGAACAGGGACAT
>CAWAUY010000030.1:0-5803 GCA_963785275.1 Candidatus Sulfomarinibacteraceae bacterium | reverse complement strand
AGTTCAGGGCGGTGTGCTCACCGCCCACGGTCGGCTCACGACCTTCGCCCCCTCCTGGCGCATGGTCACCGACCTCGCATCGGATGAGGCTTTCACCGCACTGCCCGGTGGACCGTCGGGGAGCCGTTTCTCGAGGTACTACTGCAACGATCTGCAGCGGTGGCTGGACGGCGAGTACAAGGTGCTTGGCCCGGTGGACTGAGGGCTCTCCCCCGGGTCACCGAAGCTGAGAGAGGTCTGACCCGAGCCGGATGTCCTCACATAGTCCGTGGATTGGTTGTTGGGGGGAAGGTCACTGCAGCCCGACGACGGCGCACACGGCCGCGGTGGCTACGTAGGCGATGGAAAGAGGGGTCATCTCCACCCGCGTTCGAAATGCATGCTGCGCAGTTGAGCAGGCGCCTTCCCCCTCTTTCTTCATGAGGAACCCGATCCGGCGGACCTAGGACTAAATGGCATGTATCTTGTGCATGTATGTTGATATGGGATGTATCGTGACCCCCATCGATCGAGTGGGGAGGGAGTATAGGGTGCAGAGGGTATGGAAAGGACGGGTCACTCGCCTCGCTGGTGCTTTCGGAATGGTATACCCAGCTTTCGCATCCTGTAGCGCAGGGTGTTGGGGTTGATGCCCAGCAACTCGCCGGCTCCTCCAGGTCCGTGGATCTTGCCGCCGGTACGCTTCAGCACCTGTTGGATGTGGCGGGCGGTGACCGTGTCGAGGTCGAGCGCTTCTTCTCCGGTCGGAGCCGGTGGTTGAGCAACCGGCGGTCGGGCGGCTGCCTCCAGATCATCGAAGCTGAGAGGTTCCCCACGGTGCAGGATCATGGCGCGCTCCACCACGATTTTCCAGTTCACGCACGTTGCCCGGCCACTGATAGGCCAACAGATCGTCGATGGCGCCGGGGGCCAACCGTGGGGTCTCACCGATCTTGAGCTCCGCGGCCTTGCGTTCTATGAAGTGATGAACCAGCGCCGGAATGTCGCCGGTACGGTCCCGCAACGGCGGCACCGTGATCGGAAATACGTTGAGCCGGAACCACAGGTCCTCCCTGAATCGACCGGCCGTGCACCATCTCTTCGAGGTTCTTGTTCGTCGCGGCGATGATCCGGATATCAACCGGGATCCGCTGGGTCCCGCCCACCCGCTCGATCTCCCGATGCTGGATCACACGCAGCAATCGCACCTGCGCCTCGAGAGGCATCTCGCCGATCTCGTCGAGCAGAATGGTGCCGCCGTCGGCCCGCTCGAACCGTCCGCGTTTCATCGCCAACGCACCTGTGAATGCACCTTTTTCATGACCAAAGAGCTCGCTGTCGAGCAGACTTTCGGGGATGGCTCCGCAGTTCACCGGGACAAAAGGTCCGTCGCGCCGCGGGGAGCCGAGGTGGATGGCGTTGGCGATGACATCCTTGCCGACACCGGTCTCGCCTGAGAGCAGTACCGGGCTCACGGTGGGAGCCACCTGGCGGACCTGGCGCATGATACCGCGAAGCCCGAAGTCGGCGCCGACGATCTCGTCACCGGTGACTTTCATCAACTCGCGATTGAGATAGCGGTTATCGTCAGACAGTCGGTCGCGCAGACGCATGACCTCCCGATGAACCAGCGCATTTGCCAGCGCGATGGTGAAAGGATCCTCGAGGAGGCGAAAGAGATTTGCATGGTGCTCTATATAGCGATCACTGCCCTGGGCCGTCACGACCGCAGCGCCGAGCACACCACTCTCGGTCGCAAGACGCATCCACATGACGGACCAGCCGGGAATCCCGTGAAAGGCGAGCATCTCACGGGCCACGGGGCTCCGCTCCTCGGAATCGATCACCACCACGTCATCCGGCGCTGGGACGTGAAGGTCGATGAGTGCGCGCGTGCGCTCTGAGAACGGTGTGAGAAGGTCGACCCTGCTGCATTCGCCTGGAGTCGCAATGGCCACCGTACGCATCGCCCCGATATCCGGTTCGTAGGTTTCCAGAAACATCTGATCGACAGGAATCCAGTCCCGCATGGAGCGAATGCAGGCTCGCATCCCCTTTTCAATCTCCAGACTGCCGCAGATGCTCAGGGTTGCGCTGCGAAAGAACGTGTTTTCGTCGATCATCAGCGGACTCTCAATTTTGTGGTTATTCGTGATTTTCACGAAAATTGCGAAATACAACAATAAATATTTATCAATTACCACAAGTTGTCAATACCAGATAGTTGTAACTACTGATAAAAAAACAACTTCGGAATTTGGCACGACCTTCGCATCTTCGGCGGGTGTGAAGGAGACACCCCATGGCGACATCGCACCCCAACCTGAAACGCGCCCTCGTCGCGGGGGGAACCGGTTATCTCGGTGGATTCGTTGCCCGGGAATTCGCGTCCCGGGGCTTCTTTGTGCGCGCTCTCGTTCGCTCTTCCAAAAAAAAAGTCGAGGCGCTTCGGGACGTCACGGACGAGATCGTCCTGGGCGAAATCACCCGACCCGAAACGCTCGATCACATCTGCGACGGGATCGATGCGGTCTTCTCGTCGGTGGGCATCACCCGGCAGAAGGACGGACTGACCTTTCGGGATGTGGACTATCGGGGCAACACGAACCTGCTCAACGAGGCCCTTCGTGCAGGCGTGGAAAGAAGCCCGTCTACGTTTCGGCGGTCGACGGTCCAGATCTCGAGGCACCTCAACATGGTCAATACCCACGAGGCTTTTGTGGACGAGCTGAAGGCTTCAGGAATCGACTACGCCGTGTTGCGCCCCACCGGTTACTTCTCGGATATGGGCGAAATCCTGAACATGGCGCGGAAGGGTCGTGTCTACCTGATTGGTGACGGAAACAGGAAGGTGAACCCCATCCACGGCGCCGATCTGGCCCTCAGCCTGTGTGAACGCAGTCGAGGGCAACGCAATGGAGATCGATGTGGGTGGACCGCAGACCCTGACCTGGAACGAGGGTCGCCGCGCTCGCGTTCGAGGTGCTCGACCGCCCGGCCAAGATCTCGCACGTTCCCGAGTGGCTCATGTGGTCGGTGGTGCGGTTGGTCCGCCTTTTCAACAGGCATCAGGGCGAGTTGCTGGCCTTCTTCACCACAATGTCAACCAGCGACGTGTTGGCGCCCACCACGGGAGCTTGCACCCTCGAGGCTCACTTCCGTGAGCTCAACAAACTGGAGTCGATCGTGTCGGCGGAAGAGAGGGCGCCCAATGTTGATGATCAAGGGCATCGCACGAACCCTTTTCGATCGATTCCTCGGGTCTGGTAGGCCGTAAGGGAGACATCATGCATTCTGACGGTCCTTCCGTAGTCATTACAGGAGCGTCGACCGGAATCGGCAAAGCCACCGCGCTGTATCTGGACACGCTGGGTCTGAGGGTATTTGCCGGGGTCAGAAAGGAAACCGACGGGCGAGCCCTGATCCGGGAGGCCCCGGGGAGGCTGACTCCAATCTTGATCGATGTCACCGATGGCAACTCGATCGCCGCGGCGGTCGATGCCGTCTCTGCGGAGACGTCAGGGATGCTGTCTGGTCTGGTCAACGATGCCGGGCTGTCGCTCAACGGCCCCCTGGAGCTGGTGCCGGTCTCGAAGATCAAGAAATTGATGGAGGTCAACGTGATCGGGCTGTTGGCGGTCACCAAGGCCTTCCTTCCCCTAATCAGAAAAGGACGTGGGAGAATCGTCAACATCAGCTCCGGGCACGGTCTGCTCGCCATCCGGAACACGCCTACGCGGCATCCAAATTTGCGGTGCAGGCCATCAGCGACGCGCTACGTGTCGAGCTTCAGCCCTTTGGGGTTGGAGTCTGTGTCTCGCGGTCGGCAAAGTCGAGACCGAGGTGCTCGGAAAGATCCTCGCCGACCGGGAGGCCATGGTCCAGGGCGCCGACCCCGAAATCCTCGAGCTCTACGCTCCTCTGATCGATTTCTTCGACCGCGAGGTCAGGGATCTGCAGGGAGTCGCTCCTCTGGAGGTGGCGAAGGTGGTTGCCAGATCGCTGACCACCACCAAACCGAAGGCGCATACCCTGATTGGGCCCGGTGCGAGAAAGATGAAAAACCTCGCCCGGCTTCCGGTGAGGATGCGGGATCGGCTCTTGTCCGAGGCCCTCTACTCGGGGAGGGCGTCATGAGTGCCCTCGAGATCATTCACCTGCGGTCATCCAGTGAGCCGATCGAAAATCTCGCTGATCGAATCAGGGAGTCGCTCTGGGATGACGGCCGCACGGACGGTGTGTTCACCATCTACCGGCGGAACGGACTGGCGACGGATCTGGCCGTTCACATCCGGTGCGATGGCAACACACCCCGATGCCGTCGACTCGGCCTGCAGCTCGTCGCTTCACTGTCGGTCTACGGCCTCGTGGAACATTCGGTGTGGCATGAGATGGCGCCGCCGAGGAGGACGACCATGCTTGAACTCGCACTTCGAAGCAGTCACCGGTATTGGACCTGGCTCATTTTTCTGACCCTGTTGATCAGTGGCGCCGTCGCCATGTTCGTGCTCCAGAACACAGTCGGTCTGACCGTCACCGCCATGGGACGGATCATGCCGTGGGGTTTTACATCGCCCAACTCACTTTTCTCGTCGGGGTCGCCGCATCGGCGGTGGTGGTGGTTCTCCCCTACCGACCCCCACGATGTTCGAGAATTCGGCCGGTTGACCATCTTTGGAGAATTCCTCGCAATCCCCGCTGTGACCGTCAAAAGAGAAGCGCTCCAGAGGTACGACGGTGCGCCGATGAATCATCATCAGCAACACGGTCCGATCCCTGACGGAGAATCACCATGACACGAAAAGCGGCGAAGACGGGGCCGGGCGCCATGGTCCTGGTGGCCATCGAGCAAGGTTTCCCTGAAAACCAGCGGATCATTACCGACGAACTCGCGTACCCGATTCTTCCATTCAGCTCGAGGATCTGTGTTCGTCTGAGCCTTCCCATCAGAGGATGGCTCGTCGCCAAGACGGACAGAAGGTGCCGGGGCTCTGGGGCGGCATCATGGCCCGCAAGTGGTTCATCGACGACACCCTGGTCGAAGCTGCTGCGGATTCTGTCGAAGCGGTGGTAGACCTGGGCGCCGGTTTCGACACCAGGTCCTTCAGGCTGCCCGAGCTGGCCGAGGTGCGAACGTGGGAAGTGATACAGCCCGGCAGTATCCACGCCAAGAGTCAACGTTTGAAAGCGATTTTTGAAGAGGTGCCGGCCCACGCGACCCTGGTGCCCGTGGACTTCGACCGCGGAAACCTGGAGGCCACGCTTGTCGCTCAACGATTACCCCGCTTCAACCAAGAGCATCTTCATCTTGGAGGGTGCGACCCAGTATTTGACGGGTTCAGGTGTTCAGGGAGACCTTCGATTTCCTGAGCACGGCTCCGACAGGCAGCCGGCTCGTCTTCACCTATGTTCCGGAGGATTTCATAACGGGCCGGGAGTTGTTCGGCCAGGACGTTCTCCATCACAAAATGCGGGTCAAGAACACCATCTGGCGAACCGGTTTCGACCCCGAGACCATGGACGGTTTTCTCGGTGAGTACGGTTGGAAAATCCTCGAGCACCTCGGCTATGACGAGCTTGGCGAACGGTACGTGAGGCCCACCGGCCGTGATCTTGGGTGGATGGCCATCGAGGGGATCGTTGATGCGGTGAAATTGCAGTGAAGATAAGCGAGCGAAAGGAGAATAGCCATGTCGTCCGGAGATAGCACATCCAATCGTCCTTTCGTGAGCCTGCGCGTCGAAGCCGAACAGGTCTCTCGGTTCAACATCGGAACCCGCTGGGAGGTGGTGGCGGCGTCCCAAGAAAGCCTGTGGCAAGGTGC
>CAWAUY010000029.1:0-25988 GCA_963785275.1 Candidatus Sulfomarinibacteraceae bacterium | reverse complement strand
CTCCAACCAGGCGCGCCACGGCTCACGGGACGTAAAGTGCAGCTCCATCACCCGCGATTCTACGCCGCCCGCTGACGGAGGTTGTGTGGCGCAGGCCTCTGGCCCGCGTGCACACGATCAGCCCACAATTACAACCCACAACCTTTCCGGGAAAGATCGGGTGATCTCGAATCTCTCATCTCTCTCGGGTGGGCGGGGGCCAACCCGGAACCCGGAACCCGGAACCAAAATCGGACCCGGACCCGGACGCGGGTGGGTGGTGGATCCAGTATCGAGCATCCGGCATCCGGGCGGGTGGGGGACTGAAAAAAAACGGGCGCCCCGGCGGGCGCCCATGGCGGTATTCTGAAGAATGTGGCGCTACGGGTTCGATCCCGACCACACGGTGAGATCACCGGTCTCGAAACCGTCGGTGAAGGGCAGGCCGATCACGCCTTCGCCGCACGACTGCACCGTGACGTCGTCGATGTCCCACCCGAGGTGGCCCTCCGGCACCCCCACCGATCCGTCGGTGCCCATGCGGAAGCGGAATTGCGCCGTCTCACCGGCGTAGGTGTCCAGATCGACCACGGACTTGAGCCACGCCTGGGGGTCGCCGCACCAACCGTTGAGGTCCGAAAGGCCGGTGACCGGACCGTCGTAGGGGTCGGTGAGCATGTGGATCGCCGGCAGATAGGTCCAGTTGTTCCCGCCATCTACGGAAATCTCAACGATGGCGCCGTCCCAGCAGCCGCCGGTCTTGTCCTCGATGGACTGGTAGTTCCAGAACTGGAGGGTAATGGGCGTACCGTCCAAGGGCAGGGTGACGGACGGCGACACCAGCCGCTGATCCGAGTAGGTGTCGTAGTCATCAACGTGGTAGACATAGCTTCCGGAGTGGCTTCCCGTTATGCCGCTGTCAAGATCCCAGGTATCGGGACCGGTGGCCGAGGTGTGGGTCCAGCCGGGGGCGCCGGACTCGAAGTCGTCGAAGAAATGGACCGCCGGCAGGGTTCCCAGGCCGCAGTCCCCGGGCAGGGACTCGGTGATGAATGACCAGGTGGCTGACCACGCGCCGTCGCCGCAGGTGTTGGATGATCCCACCCGCCAGAAGTACGCGGTGTTGGTTGCCAGGTCGGTTTCGACGGTGTAGCTGAGGGTGTCCACCGTCATATCCAGAACTGGGCTGGTGAACGCGGCATCGGTGGCGACCTGGAGCTGGTAGCCGCCCCCTTGGATCGCGGCGGACCACTCGAAGGTGGGGGTGGTGGACTGGTTGGTCGCTCCGTCGGCGGGTGCGGTGAGCACCGCCGGGCCGGGTACCGCGTCGAAGATATGGAGCTCCACGTCGCGGGTCTTCTGGCCGGTGGTGGAATCGCCGCTGACGGTAACGGTGAAACTGCCGGGCGTCGCACTCGCGGTGGAACCGATGGTCAGGACTGAAGTCGCGGGTGGCGCCACCGGGTTGGTGTCGAAGCTCACCGTGGTGCCGGCGGGCTCACCGCTGGCGGCCAGCGTCACCGGGTCGTTGAAGTTCAGGATGGAGTCGATGGAGATGTCGTACTCGGCGTCATCAGGAGCGCACACGCTGATCGCCCCGGGGGCCACATCCAGTGTAAAGTCGGCCTGGACGTCACAGTTGGTGCAGACCAGGGCAAAATCCTGGTCGGTATCGTCGCCGTTGTAGGGCACGCCGTCGCCGACGATGGCGGTGGCGGCGATGGTGATGATGGCCGAGCCGCCGGGCGCCGGGACGAAGACGTTCTCGAGGTTGTTGAGGGCGTCCGGCGAGCCGCCGGTGGTGGACCATCCCGCGGAGAAGTCGTTGCCCAGATAAGCGGAGCCGTTGGTGTCGACAGTAAGGTCGAGGTCATTGACCAGCGCCGGGTTGGCGCCCACCGCACCGGGTGCATCCGACCAGGCCAGCGTCACCTTGAGCGGCTGGCCCGGATCGGGGACGCCCACCGCGATCTGGATCTGCTCCCCGGTGTTGCCGAAGATCTCGGTCTGATCCCAGTACCCGCGCAGAGCCGGTGAGTCAATCAGCGTCGTGATGTTGATCCGTCCCCATCCCTCGTTGATGTTTGGGATGTCCGGAGTTCCCATGTCGTCGGCGCTGTTGACGAGAAGGGCTTTGGCCATGGCCGGGCTGGGGTCGGCTCCGCCGTTGAAGCCGCGCCACCATTGGGTGGCGAGCACGATGGCGCCCGAGGTGTGGGGCGCCGCCATGGAGGTGCCGCTACAGAAGGCGTAGAGGTTGTTTGTGCCCGAGATCGACGACGAGCAGCTGCCTCCGTCATCGTTGCGGGCTGAGGCGATGGTCTCGCCCGGTGCGGCGATGGTCGGCACCCAACGGCCGTCGTGGGCCGGACCGCGGCTGGAGAACGACGAGAGGGTGTCGATGCTGCCGGCTCGGTAGTTCCTGGTGGAGGCGGTGACGATGAGGTTCTTGGCCTCCTTGGGTGCGGTCAATGTCCCCTGCGACGGCCCGGAGTTGCCGGCTGAAAAGACCTCGATAAAGGGTTCGGCCACACCGGCGGTATCGAAATTACCGTCGCGGACCATCAGGTCGTGGGTCCGCTCGGCCGATTGGTATCCGTTGTTGGAGCTGCCGGTCCACCACGAGTTGTTGCCGCCGATGGCGCCGCCCAGCACGCCCTGCTTCGAGTTCTCCTGCCAGCCGCCGGTGGGTGGCCAGGCCCCCATCAGGGAATTCATGGCGAAGATGCCGTAGTTGGGCGCGACTCCCAGCCCGTAGAGGAAACCGTTGCCGTCGGTGTAGCCGGCGGTGGCGTCGCCGCCGATGATGCCCGACACGTGGGTGCCGTGACCGCCGCCGGGGCAATCGTTTCCTGGGGGGCCGCTGCAGGTGCTTGGAAAGCTGTATCCGCCCACAATCCGGGGACCGAGGTCGGGGTGGTCGTAGTCGACGCCGGTGTCGATGGTGGCCCAGACGACGCCGGTGCCGTCAAAACCGAGCCCGGAGAGATGTGCGTTGTAGCCGACGAAGGGAACCCCTCCGGTGTGGTTGCCGGCGATGATCTGATCGGACATCTCGTCGTCGAAACCGGGCTCCGGACTCTGGTAACCGATCCACAGGACGTGGCCCATTCGGGCGATGCTCTCGACCTGGGCCGCGTTGGCCGACAGAATGGCGCTGAAGAAGCGCTGGTCGGGCTGCGATGGGGAAGATCGGAGCACGACGCCGCCGAATTTCTCCAGCTCCTCGAGGATATCGTCCAGTCGGCCGTTGTTGTAAAACATCACATCCAGGTTCTGAATCACTCCGGTGCGTCCCGCGAGGTTGGAGTTGATCTTGTATGCGGGGTGGAACGGGCCCTGCCAACGCACGAAAGAAAGACCCTGGATCTGTTCGAGAACGGCCGGATCCGCCCACACGAGATAGCTGTTGTGGGGGTAGTACTGGAGCAGCTCGATGCCGGCGGCTTCGAGCTCGGTCGCCCACTCATCACGTACAGGTGCCACCAGCTGCAGCAGGTGGAGACCCGCGCGATCGGCGTTTACGGAGAGCCGCTCCGGAATCGAGGGTGTCCCTTCAAGGGGATCGAAGCGAAAGTCCTGGACCTGCACCGTGCCAGCATCATGTACCTTTGTGAAGGGCACCGCAGATTGCTGGAGCGCGAACAAACTCTCGTCGTCCACCACCAACCATCGGAAGCTGCCGTAATCGAGGTCGACCTGGGCCTGGATACCGAGCTCGGTGAGCCTGTGCGCTTCGGCGTCGGGAACCCGAACCGCATGGCTGCCGGCGGATGTTTTGGATGCGGCCATCATCGCCACGCAGGAAATGGCGGTTATCAATAACGCGAAGCGACGTGTGCGAAGGCTTGAAGTCACGCTCTCGGTTCCTTTCGTGCAGTGGATGTGCACAGAGACGGGGCGGGCTGAGACGCCAGCCTGGAGCATATCAGAAAGCGTGAGTATAGGCCGGTGAGCTGGATCAAATCTCACACCGGTGGCCGTTATACGTTGAACGTTCAACGTTTGCGCGCTCAACACTTTCCACACTGTCCATGCCGGGTGAGCGGGGGTTCACTTTTTGCCGCCGCGAACCCACCAATCGGATCGGCGGTCGAACCACCAATCGGCGGAGTTTCCGGCAAGGACCTGTTGGGCGAGGTCTCGGCCTGCCGCTGTGCGGAGCCGTTTCAGCACGAAGGGGAACCAGTCCTCCGCCTGCGGGTTGCCGGCGTCGAGCTGCTCCTTGAGAGACATCAGGAGCTCCAGCTGGTCGGCATCGTGCACCAGTATCGCCTCGGGCGTCGACTCGTCGCGATACTCACGCAGCAAGGCGTCGAGCTCGTCACCAAAGGGCAGCCCCAGGCACATGTCGGCCGCGGCGCTCTCCTCGTCCGCGGTGGCGTACTTCTGGTTCATGTAGTTGAGGTCCCCGGTGCGCGCCTCCGGCAGGTCGTGGACCAACGCCAGCCGGATGGCGCGGTCGGCGTCGACTGTATCGTCGAGCCGCGCCAGTGCGAAGCTGATCAGGGTCATGCGGAACACATGGTCGGCGACGCTCTCGCTGCCCGTACCGAGGAACTGCCAACCGCTGCGTGGCGTCCTCTTGAGCATTCCGACCTCGAACAAAAATTTGGCCAGTCGATCCATGGATGGGAGTGTAACCCGCCCGCCCTCCCGGGGAGTAGGCAGTAGGCAGTAGGCAGTGGGTTATTGTGGGAGCGCTGGGGCATGGAGATCATTCGGGATGAGATGATCCGGTACCATCGGCAGGTGTTCGGCAGCACCCACAGACCGGGAGTGTCCATCGTCGTGCCGTGCTTCAACGAGGTCGGCGCCATCGCGGACACGGTCCGGAGATTGAGATCGGTCATGGCCCAGGGGGGGTCCTTCGAAATCGTCGTGGTGGACGACGGATCCGACGACGGTTCCCTGGATGTGGCGCGATCGCTCCGGACCGAGGGCGGAGCGGGTGTTGTCACGGTCGCCGGGCACGACTCGAATCTCGGGTATGGCGCGGCGGTGAAGACCGGAATCCGAAATGCCTCGTCCGATCTGTTGGCCATCATCGATGCCGACGGAACCTACCCTGTGGAAGAGATGCCCACCTTGGTCGCTGAGATGCAGGCAGCGGACATGGTGGTGGGTGCGCGCCGGACCTCGGCGCCGGATGAATCGGTGTCGCGTCGAGCGGCCAAAGCAGCCCTGCGGCGGTATGCATCGTGGTTGGCAGGGACGCGGATCCCAGATGTCAATTCGGGGATGAGGGTATTCCGGCGAGAGGTCGTCGACAGCTGTATGGCATTGCTGCCCAAGGGGTTTTCCCTGACCACCACGTTGACGGTGGCCGCGTTTCGCGGCGGGTACCGGGTCCGCTATGTGCCCATTCAGTACAATCGACGAATAGGTCGCTCCAAGATTCGGAGGCTCCCGATCGCCGTGGGAATGATGCGGGTCGGCCTCGTGATCGGTGCCGCATACGGGCCGCTGTCGAGACGAGCTCCGCGATGACGGTTCAGAAACCGAAAACCGGGAGCGTCGAGTCTCTTTTGGATTCCGATTGAACCAGATCAGAGATCGTCACACCGTCCACGTCTCCCAGAACGCCGCCCGGAACCGTGGCGATCAGCCGCGTGTCTGTGACCTGGTTGGTGAGATCCACCTCGGCGGCGCTTTCCGTGGAACATCTGATGTAGTTGTCGGTGAGGCCGGTCCATCGTCGATGGAGCCCCACGATCTCGCCTCGTTCCCACAGAACCGGCATCTGCTGCCCGACGAATCGACGGTTGTGGGCGTTTTCGAGACGGGCACCCAGCTCGAGCAAGCGGCGGCTTCGTTCCTGGGCGAGGTTGCCGGAAACCTGACCCGGCATGGTGGCGGCCCGGGTGCCCTCACGACTCGAGAAACGAAAGACGTGGAGCCGCGAGAACGCCATCTCCTCGACAAAAGTCATCGATTGGGAAAACTCGTCATGGGTTTCTCCGGGGAAACCCACCATGACGTCGGTGGAGATGGAGATGCCGGGAACGGTGTCCCGTGCGGACTGCACGAGTTGGCGATAGCCCCTTTGGGTGGTTCGTCGCGCCATGCGTTCGAGGGTCGCGTCGCAGCCGCTCTGCAACGGCAGGTGGAGGTGGGGCATGAGACGGCGGTCGCTGAAGAGCTCGAAAAAGCGCGGTTCCAGGTCCCAAGGCTCCAGCGACGAAAGGCGCAGCCGGGGGATGCCGGTTTCCCGGAGGATCCGGAGGATGAGGCGTTCCAAGCCAGAGGGCCGACCGAGATCGTGGCCGTAGGAGCCGAGGTGGACGCCGCTGAGGATCACCTCACGGTGGCCGAGTCCGATCAACGCTTCGATTTCCTCGATCACCTCCGCGGACGGTCGGCTGCGACCCGGGCCACGGGCGATGGTCACGACGCAAAAAGTGCACCGGTTGTCGCACCCGTCCTGGACCTTGACGAAGGCCCGGGTTCTGGTGCCCGTGTCGCTGGCACGGGGCGTCGGGACGGGGTCGAGGGTGACGTCCTCGCTCGCCAACAATTCTGCCTCTTCGAGCAGTTCGACGATCCGATCCTTGTCGCGGTTGGCGACCACGAGATCGACACCTAAAGCTCGCACCTCCGAGGGGGAGAGTTCCGAGTAACAGCCGGTGGCGACCAGTTTCGCGCCGGGCGCCGACCTCCTCATTTGACGGAGAATCTGGCGGGACTTCCGGGATGCCGTGGAGGTCACGGTGCAGCTGTTGAAGATACACAGATCGGCGTCTTCACCCGGCCCGACGATTCGGCAACCGCGACCGGCCAACCGGCGTGCCATGGCCTCGATCTCTCCGATGTTGAGGCGGCAGCCGATGGACTCCAGGCGCACCCGCACAGCTCACCACCCGCTCAGACAGGTCCGCACAATTGTGGTTCGAGCTCGATGGCCGACCCGCAAGCTCAGCCGCCCTGGAGGAGGTCGCGGATGCGACCCTTGATGATCTCTTTCTGTTCTTTGACGTAGCGCTCGAAGTTCAACACACGACCGTCGCGGATCGTGAACATGATGGGGTTGTGGTGCACATCGCCGTAGTCGTTGAACTGGATGATCCCGGTCACTCCCGGGAATTCCTTGATGCTGAACATGAAGCCCTTGCGCAGGTTGGACGAGTCGTAGACTGGGGCTTCGCTGATCACCTGGGCCACGACACGGGCCGCATCGTAGGCGTGTGCGGCGTAGATATCGGGCGCGTGGCCGAAGGTGGCGGTGAATGAGCTCACGAAATCCTGGACCAATTCCCTCTCGTCCTTCATGTCGAATGCGGGCTGCGGGAAGAACACCCCCTCTACGAGTTCCGGGTCCTTTTCGATCACTTCGCCGCTGTAGAAAGCCGAGGTCAGGCAGATGGTGCCATCGTACTGTGCATTGCGCAGCAGGCGGAGAACCTCGAGGGATGGGTCCGCATATCCGATGACGTACACCGCATCCGGAAGATGGGCCGCCAGAAGGTCGTTGGCCTCGTCCATCCAGTTGGGATCTGACAGCGAAACTCGCCCGACAACGCGACCCTCCATCGCCTGCTCGAAGACCTGCCGGAACGGAGGTTCGATGCCTCGGGCCTGCTCGGAGTCTTCTGCGAAGATCAACGCGGTGGTGGCGTCCTGCTCCTCACGAAGGAATCGACCTGCCCGCCGTCCTTCGAGCTCGTCCGAAGCAAAGACCCGGAAGAAGAGCTTCGAGTCCTTGGTCAGGTTTGGGGCCGAAGCCGATGGCGACAGCGCGACGACGTTCAACCGGTCCAATTCCGGGAGCAGCTGTCTTGCGGTATCGCTTGTAGTCCCCATGATCACGATGTTGGCGCCTTGTGAAGAGAGGTTCTCCAACTCCTTGACGGCGCGGGTGGGATCGGTGCCGGTGTCGGCCCATATGAATTCCAACGAAGCCGGCATGGTGCCGTCGGCTCGACCCTTTTCGATGGCGAGCTCGATGCCCTCTTTCATGGAGTTGCCGTAACTCGCGGCCGAACCGCTGGTGGGCAGCAGCACACCCACAACAGGTTTGCTGCCGCATCCGGTGAGCACGGCGCCCGCCAGCGCCGCGACGACGATCTTAGAACCGAGCGAGAGCGATTTCACGACAGAACCTCCCACGGTGAGGATGCAATCATACAGCAAATACGCTCGACCAGTTTGAACGCCGAATCATTGTCTCAGAATCGCCGCGGTCCGGCCTCCTTCACCGTGTCCGGGACCTCGTCGGCGAACTGTTCGAAATTTTTGTGGAAGAGACCGGCGAGGTGACGAGCCTTTGCGTCGTAGGCCTCCGGATCGTTCCACGTGGTGCGCGGCAGCAGAATCTCCGACGGAACTCCCTCGCAGGCGGCGGGGACCTCCACGCCGAAGACGGGGTCAAGCTGGTACTCGACGTCGTCAAGCCGCCCCTCTATGGCCGCATCCAGCAGCGAGCGGGTGTGATCGATGGGCATGCGGTGGCCCACGCCGTAGGGTCCGCCGGTCCAGCCGGTGTTGACGAGCCAGCATTTCGCGTCGTGGCGTTTGATTTTCTCCGCCAGGAGTTTGGCGTAGTGGAATGGGGGCCTCACCATGAATGGCGCTCCGAAACAGGCGGAAAAGGTGGCTGAGGGCTCGGTGACCCCGGCCTCGGTGCCGGCCACCTTGGCGGTGTAGCCCGACATGAAGTGATACATCGCCTGCTCCGGGGTCAGTCGCGCGATCGGGGGCAGTACGCCGAAGGCGTCGGCGGTGAGCATGACGATATTTTTCGGATGGCCGGCCATGCCGGACGGCACGATGTTGGGAATGGCGGACAGCGAGTAGGCAGCCCGTGTGTTCTCGGTGAGGGTGTCGTCGTCCAGGTCGAGACGGCGGGTGATGATGTCGTAGCCGACGTTTTCGAGGATTGTGCCGAACTTCCTTGTGGTGGCGTAGATCTCGGGTTCGGACTCTTCGGAGAGGCGGATCACCTTGGCATAACAGCCGCCCTCGAAGTTGAAAACTCCGTCATCGGACCAGCCGTGCTCGTCGTCACCGATGAGTCTGCGGTTGGGGTCGGCGGACAGGGTCGTCTTTCCGGTGCCCGACAGACCGAAAAATATGGCGACGTCGTCGTCCTCACCGACGTTCGCGCTGCAGTGCATCGACAGGACCTTCTGTTCCGGCAGCAGATAGTTGAGCACCGTGAAGACGGATTTTTTGATCTCACCGGCGTAGAAGGTGCCGCCGATGAGTACCAATCGGCGGGAGATGTTGAGCAGGATGAAGGCTTCCGAGTTGGTCCCGTCGACCTCGGGGATGGCCTGGAATGTGGGGACGTGGAGCACGGTGAACTCGGGCACGTGATCCACCAGTTCTTCGGGATTTGCCTGGATGAACATATTGCGGGCAAACAGAGAGTGCCACGCCCGAACGGTGATGACGCGGATCGGCAGCCGGTATCTCTCATCGGCGCCGGCGAAGCAGTCTTGAATCCAGACGTCACGGTCCTGAAGGTAAGCCTGGACTCGGCGAAACATATTTTCGAAATGGCGCTGGGAGATGGGCTTGTTCACGGTGCCCCACCACACGTCGTCCTTGGTATCCGGCTCTTCGACGATGAATTTGTCGTCAGCCGCGCGGCCGGTGTGGAGGCCGGTGCGAACCACGATGGGTCCGAGATGGACCATGTTGCCCTCGTTGTTCCGCATGACGTCCTCGTACAAAAGCGGTGTGTTGTGATTCCAGTGTTGATGCCGAACGTGGAGAATGCCGTTGTTGTCGAGGCCGTACGAGCTTCTGAGGCGTTGTGCTTGTTTCATCTACTCTCCTGTTCCCTTTGGGTGACTGATACAACGCAATGAAGTGGGCTGGAATTCTCGCCGAGTAGGTCGGCGTCTTCGTTATTTGTTCTTCGTTCTTCGATCCGGCATCCGGGCGGGCGGGCGGGGTGGGTGGGGGGCGTATGATGCCTCAATGAGATCCCGCCTCCTCGTCGTGTCGGTCCTTATGATCATCCTCATCGTCGGCTTCCTCGCGTTCCAACGTTGGCGATCGGTAGTCACCGGGCCTGAAATCGCGGACGCGTCCGCGGGTCGACCACATTTCGTGGGCCGTCAAACCTGCGTCGGGTGTCATCCGAACGAAGACGCCCTGTGGCAGGGATCCGACCACGATCTGGCCATGCAGATTCCATCTGAAGAGACCGTGCTGGGCGATTTTTCGGGTTCGACCTACAACCACTTCGGAGTCGAGACCACCTTCTTCGTGCGCGACGGCGAGTACATGGTGCGCACCGACGGACCGGATGGGAAGCTGCACGACTTTCCCATCGCTTATCTCTTCGGTTTCGAACCGCACGAGCAGTACCTCATCGCATTCCCCGACGGCAGCTACCAGGCGCTCAACGTGTGTTGGGACAACCGCCCTGCCGAGGAAGGGGGGCAACGATGGTTCCACCTCTACCCGGATCACCCGACGCCTTACACCGATCCATTTCACTGGACCGGGACGCTGCAGAACTGGAACTTCATGTGCGCCGAGTGCCACTCCACCAATCTGGACAAAGGATACGACCTGGATACCGACACCTACAACACCACCTATTCGGAAATCGACGTGTCCTGTGAGGCCTGCCACGGGCCGGCCTCACACCATGTCGCCATCGCCACCGCCGCCGAGAAGGGCCAGCGCCCCAAGGAGGATGCGCGCCTGGGGCTGATGCTCTCCATGAAGGATCCGAACGGCGGGGTGTGGGAGATGGACCAGGAATCAGGGAACGCCAAACGCAGCGTCCCCATCGGGTCGCGGACGGAGGTCGAGACCTGCGGCCGTTGTCACGTCCGGCGCAGCGTGGTCGATGATGACTACATCTACGGCAGACCGCTCATGGACACCCACAGACCGGCCCTGCTCACCGATCCCCTCTACTATGCAGACGGGCAGATCCAAGATGAGGTCTACGTCTACGCGTCGATTCTCCAGAGCAAGATGTTCGCCAAGGGAGTGACCTGCTCGGACTGCCACGACATCCACAGCCTCGAGCTGAAAGCGCCCGGTGATGCCGTCTGCAGCCAGTGCCATCTACCGTCCAAGTACGCGACTCCACAGCACCATTTCCACAAGCAGGACGGTCCAGGGGCGAGCTGCCTGGATTGCCACATGCCGGAGACCAAATACATGGTGGTGGATCCCCGACGAGATCACAGCTGGCGTGTGCCCCGGCCTGACCTCACGTCAACCATTGGATCACCGAACACCTGCAACTGGGAAGGCTGCCACCCGGACACGTCCGCACAATGGGCGGCGACCACGATGGACGATTGGTACGGGGCGGATTGGCGCAAACCCCACTACGGAGAAGTGCTGTACGCCGCCAGGGTTGGAGCGCCCGGTGCGAGAGATGGGCTTCTCAGCCTGGTTGAAGATCCCGAGATGCCTGACATCGTGCGCGCTACAGCGGTTTTCGAGCTGGAACACTTTATTGATGGAACTTCATTGTCGGCCATCGAGGGCGCGCTGTCGGATGACGATCCGCTGGTCCGTCGTGCCGCTTTGACCGCCATGGCCCCGCTACCGCCAGACCAGCGCCTGCTCGCTTTGCCGTTGCTTGATGACCCGATCCGCGCGGTCCGTGTGGAGGCGGCCAGATTGTTGGCGCCGGTTTCCGACTCGGAACTGACGCCGGAGGAGCTGACGGTTCTGGAACGTGGCCTGGTGGAGCTCGAGGACTCCTTGATGGTGGACGCCGACCGTGCCGAGGCTCACATGACCCTGGGCAGCGTGTATCTAGATCGGCAGCGCCTTGACGACGCCGAGGCGGCCTACCGAACAGCGCTCCGCCTCAACCCACGCTTCGGCCCGGCGGCGGTCAATCTTTCGGACCTCTACCGCGGGCAGGGCCGGGATGCGGAGGGGGAGAGGGTGCTGGTGGACTTCCTGACACGCAACCCGGAGGACGGGGTTGTCCACCATTCCCTAGGGCTGTTGCTGGCTCGCGAACAACGGTACGAAGAGGCCGTCCTCGAGCTTGCCCGAGCGGCAGAGCTGCGGCCCGACGATCCACGCTTCGCCTATGTTCACGGGGTGGCGCTGCAGTCCACGGGGCATTCCGACGAGGCCATCCAGGTCTTTGAGGGCGCCCTCGAAATTCACCCCTACGACCCTGAGGTGCTCTACGCCCTGGTATCGATTCACGCACAGAACGGAGATGTGGCTGCGGCGGCGGAGTACGCGAGGAGGCTGGCCGAGATCCGACCCGACGATCCTGAGATCCAGGCCCTCGTGGCGCGACTCGGCGTCTGAGTCGCGGCCTACTCCAAGGTCTCGTCGTGCAGCGTCTCGAGGGCGATGGCGCGTTCAGCTCAGAACGTGTAGATCGCCCGGGCGGACCAGGTCTGGTATTTCAGGTCGCCGCCGAAATCCGAGTAGAGGAGCTCGACCTTGAACTTGGGGATGATCCCGATGCCGGCGCCGAGGCTCCACGAGGCGCTGTTGTCCTCCAGGTCGCCTTCAAGAAAGTCGTCGGCCGAGGAGGAGGCATAGCCGATTCTTCCCACCAGGTAGATCTTCAGGAAGAGAGACAGACGAGCGACGCCGTAGAGGTTCCAGTAGTCCATGTCTCCGCCACCGTCCACCGAGCGGGGAAAGCCGTACTCGATCCCGGCCCCCAGCTCAACGATGGGCACGTCGAACATCACCTCGAGACCGAGCGTGAAACCAGGATCCGCGTCGGGGGTGAACCCATCGAGGTCCAACGAGCCCTGGAAGTCCAGCGATCCCGCCAGATTGAAATCCACGACGGCAGAGGCTGGAGTTGCGATGGCGAGAGAAAGAAGAACGACCGCGACGATGAACGGGCGATTGGTCATGGGACGACCCCCAATCGGAGACGGGTCTCTGGTGGAAGACACAGAAAAAATCTAGCACAAAACCAAGACGTGGAATGTGACCATGGACTGGAGGAGGGGGCCCTCGGGATCGATGACCCGTGTCCCGGTCATCGGATTTCGAATTTCGAATTTCGAATTTGAACCACTGTTCCCCCATCTCACTCTGGCCACGCGCTACCCTGCTATCCTCCCCGCGACTCGAGACCTATGGAGATCGACCATGAAGAGAGCAAAGATCGTCGCCACGATCGGGCCGGCGACCTCGGATGCCGCCACAGTCAGATCCTTGATTGATGCCGGGATGAATGTCGCCCGGCTGAACTTCTCGCACGGCGATCACGAAATGCACCGGAAGACCTTTGAGGTCGTCCGCGCCCAAGCCCGAGCCGCCGGAGCGTCAGTGGCGGTGCTGGCCGACCTGTCGGGGCCGAAGATCCGGGTGGGTGAGATGGAGGGCGGGTCCATCAGGCTGGACGAGGGCGCAGAGGTGATCGTCAGTACGGATGATCTGCTCGGAACGCCGGGACGAATCTCGACCTCGTATGGAGCTCTACCCGACGATGTGCGACCCGGCGATCCGATCCTGCTGGACGACGGATTGCTTCGGCTCGAGGTCGAAGAGGTTGTGGGCAGGGACGTACACTGCCGGGTTGTGGTGGGTGGCAACCTCAAAGACCGCAAGGGGATGAACCTCCCGGGCACGCCCCTGTCCACACCGGCGATCACCGACAAGGACCGATCGGACCTCGCCTTCGCACGGGACCTGGGGGTGGATTTCTTCGCGCTGTCCTTTGTCCGGCGCGCGGAGGACATCATCCAGGCCAAGGAGCTGGCAGGCGACACACCCGTCATCGCCAAGATCGAGAAACCCGAGGCGCTGGAGGCCCACGAGGCCATTGCCGACGCGGCGGACGGGTTGATGGTGGCACGCGGCGATCTGGGTGTGGAGGCGGGCTTCGACAAGGTACCGCTCATGCAGAAACACCTGATCCGGGTGGCCGCCGCCCGCGGCAAGCCGGCGATCGTGGCGACCCAGATGCTCGAGTCCATGATCTCCAGCCCGGTCCCGTCCCGGGCCGAGGTGTCGGACGTGGCCAACGCCGTGCTCGACGGCGCCGATGCCCTGATGCTCTCGGGAGAGACAGCGGTCGGCTCCTACCCGGTGGAGTCGGTGCGCCGGATGGCGGCGGTCATCGAAGCAGTGGAGGAGAGCGACCTTTATCGGCTCCAACCCGAGCCGGTGCGGATCGCTGAGGACAGCTTTGACAACGCCATCGCCCGGGCCGCCGCCAAGGCCACCGAGGATCTCGGACTCAAGGTGCTCGCGGTCTACACTGAGAGCGGTCATACGGCGTCGTTGGTGAGCGCCTACCGACCGGCGGCGTGCATCTTGGGCATGTCTCGGAACGAGACCTCTCTGAGACGCATGGCGCTCATTTGGGGGGTCTCCCCGGTGGCCATCGACCACTGGATCACCGATGTCCAGGAGGGCCTTCAGGTTGTGGAGGACGCGGTGACGCGGAACGGATTCGCCCAGCCCGGCGACGACATCGGGGTGACCTTCGGCATGCTCGAAATCAGTGGTCCGGGCCGGACCAACGTGCTCACCCTGTGGCGTGTGCGGGAACCCTCCGGCGGTTGAATCACGGTTTGTCCGTCAGGTGGAAACTTTTTCGAGCTTCCCCGCGTTGAATAAGAGACATTCGCGCGTCCCCCGACGCCGGGATCGCCAACAAAGGAGTTAAAAATTGAGAATCAAAGCACTTATCCCTGTATTGGTCATTGTCGTGGGTCTGCTGGCGGCCAGCCCGGCGGAAGCCCAGTTCACCAAGGACTGGAAAGACTGGTACGGCCATATCCAGGGCGGCTACACCCTTGGCATGGGCGATTATTCCGACCTGGCCGATGACGGATGGACCCTCGGCGGCGGCGCGACCTACTACCCGGCCGACTGGCCGGTGGGCCTTTCAATGGGCATCGACTACTACGACTTCGACATGACGCGCGATGCCAAAAACTTCTTCGAGTCCGACGGGGAGATCAGCACGTGGGGATTCACGGGCGGTGTCACCTGGTCACCAAGACTCGAGGGCTCGGTTGGCTTCTACCTGAACGCGGGCGTCGGCTATTACTACACCGAGGCCCGGCTGACCGAACCAGGAGCGTGGTGTGGCCCTATTTGTCCGCCCTACAGCTGGTGGTGCTACCCCGGATGCGTGCCGGGAACCATCGTCACCGATTCCCAGGCAACCGGCGACTTCGGCTTCAACCTGGCGCTCGGGCTCACCTTCGCGGTGGGCATGGACAGCATGGTCTATGTCCAGGCCCAGTACAACAGCCAACAGGCCGAGACGTCCCTCGAGTGGGTGCCTCTGGTCGTCGGTTTCCGCTGGTAGAATCCGCGGGTATCGGAACCCACGGGGCGGCCGCGAAGCCGCCCCGTTTGTTTGTGGTCTATTTCACGTCGTCGCCGTCCCCATCCCCGTCCACGTCTCCACCGAGAATGCTCGGCCCGGAGGTCCCTTCGGGATCGGTGGTGGGCGGCGCGATGAAGCCGTCGCCACCCGCTGCCTCTGAAGCTCGGCCGAGCAGCGCCACGCCGGCCCCGTCGGTTTCCACCGACCTCAGGTGGAGATCGCGCTGCGGGAAGGGAATCTCGATGCCGTGGTCTTCGAGCGCGCGGGTGAGCGCGACGCGGAGTTCGGTGGAGAGCTGGACGAAGTCCCCAATGGTCCAGACCCGCAGCTCGAAGTCGAGCGAGCTGTCGCCAAAACCGTTGAACTGGACCGACGGCGACGGATCGTCGATCACGTCCGGATGCTCGTGCGCGAGGTCGAGCAGGATGTTCATCACCGTTCCCGGATCGGTTCCGTAGGCCACGCCGATGGGAATGTCGGCCCGCCGTCTGAGGTCGTACAGCGTCCAGTTGACCAGCTCGTTCGAGATCAAGGTGGCGTTGGGCACGATGACCTCGGCCCCCTGGTACGTCCGGATGATGCTGGCCCGGGTGCCGATCTGCTCCACCACGCCCGACACCGAGCCGATCTCGATCTTGTCGCCCTCCTTGATGGGCCGCTCGAAGAGCAGTATCAGTCCCGAAACAAAGTTGTTGACCACGTTCTGGAGACCGAAGCCGATGCCGACGCTGAGGGCCCCGGCGATGATGGTGAACTTGGTCAGATCGAGTCCGAGAATGGAAACGGTGACGAAAAAACCGATGGTCAGGATCAGGTAGTGTGTGACGGTCAAGATGGTGTTGGGCACACCCCGCGGCAGCGACAGCTTCGGGAGTACGTCGTCTGCGAGCACGAAGTTGACGAATTTCGAGACCTTGAAGGTCGACCAGACGGCGACCAGCACCAGGATGATGATCGACGGCTGGAAGGTCGCGCCGAAGACGGTCACCTCGGCCGAGGCCATGTTTCCGATCAGCTCCAACGCCTCGTTCCTGAGACCGAACCCGTACAGCGCGTAGCTGCACCACATCACGACGGCGATGAAGTTGATTGCGTTGTCGGCCGCATTTTGAATGTTCGACGAGTGGAGTTGCACCATGTTGAACCGCTGCGGGAAACTCGTGCGCAGCAACGCCGCGACCGCGCCGCTGAGCACCCGCGCTCCGGTCCAGAGCAGGAGGCCATAGTAGACGCTGATCAGCACACCCTGAATGAGCACCTCGACCAGGTCGACGCTGCCGATGATGTCGGCGATCAGCGCGATGACCATCAAACCGGAGGCAATACGGAACGCCGCTATGCCCACCCGCGTCCATCGCGGATAGGTTGAATTGTCGGGGTTTCCGACTCGACGGACCGTCCGCTCCAGAGCGGCCGCGATGGCGACGGTGAGCAGGAGGAAGCCGATCCGGTACAGCAGCACCTCCTGCGGAATGAGTACCAGGAGGCGTTCGAGGAAGAAGAGGACCACCAGAATGAGCAGACCGGGTCGGAGGCTATTCGGCAGCATCGGAGGAAGGAGCCGGAAAAGAGCCACCAGGGCCACCGCGGAGAGGAGATCCTGTGCCGCCGCTGGAGCCTGGGGGTGGATCAGGTCACCGGTCAGGGTGCTGATCAGGACCGCGGCCGCGATTGGTCTGCTGAGCAGACGACTCATGGCTTGGAACGAAGGATCGCCAACCGCCTGCTGTTTCGCACGGCGGCCGAGGAACGCCAGCAACAACGCGCTGACGAGGAAGACGATCCCGTGCTGTATCACCCGGTCCGGCCGTTCCGCGACGTAGGCCTTGATGGTTAGAAAATCGTCCCGCCTGGAACGCTGGAAACGGCTGGTGAGGGACTCGTCTCCGGGGGGATTCCAGGGGGTGCGCCAGATCGGAGGCTGGTTGGGGATGAAGATGCTCCGGCTCTGTTGCCTGATCTCATCGCGAATCGGCCCGACGCCGTCGCTCACGGCCGTTTTGAGCGACGATACCCGGGTCTGGAGGGTGAGCACCGCGTCGCGACGTGTGGTGACGACATCCTTGGCGCCCTGGACAGCTTTGATCGTCTCTTGAATGGTCTTTCGGAGGGCCGCCGGCATGTCCTGGTCGGCGGCGCTGTCGAGGGTCAGCTGCCAAACCTCCTCGGTCTCCTTGATGCTCTCGAGATCGTCGTCGAGCCCCTTCGACCGCGCTTGGAGGGTGTCGAGCCAGCCGGAGAGCAACGTGTCCTCACGAAGCCACTTCTTGCCGACCTCCTCGAGGACCGACCGGGGAGCCACAGACGCGGTGAGTTCGGAGGTCTCCTTCTCCAGCGCCTCGATCCGTTGGCTCGTATCGTCGAGCGACGCCTCAATGTTGGTGATGTCGTCCCGTTCGTCGGACCGTGCCGTGATCCGGTCGAGTTCGGTCTTGGTGACGCCGGTCTGGGCCGGGACCTCGGCAGCCGGGATCGGCGTCGGGGCCGGCGTTGGGGTCGGCATGGGTGGCTCGCTGGGAGTTTCCTGAGCCCATAACGTCGAACCTGCTGACGCGCAGCACAAAAGTGTCAGCAGCAGCGCCGGCCACATCGGAGCACATGTGCGACGGGCAGATCCGGTTTTCTTCATTGCAGTTCCTTCTTGGGCAACGACCGGCTCAGGAGGACGAACCCGAGGATCCCCGAAATCAGAGAGGCGGCCAGGATGCCGATCTTGGCGTTGGCGATGAGGGCCTCGTCGGTCCAGGCCAGATCGGCGATGAAAAGCGACATCGTGAAGCCGATGCCCGCGAGACACCCGGCGCCCACGACCTGCATCCAGTTGACGCCCTGCGGGAGGAAACCCTTGCCCGACTTGACGGCCAACCATGTCATCAGCGTGATGCCGATGGGTTTGCCCACCACCAGGCCGGCGATGATGCCGAGACTGATGGGGTTGGCAAGTGCTTCGCCGATATGGCTGTCGATGCGGACGCCGGCGTTGGCCAGGGCGAACAGCGGCAGGATGAGCCACACCTGGACCGGGTGCAGCGTGTGTTCGAGCATGAGCCCTGCGGGCAAGGCGTCGCCCGCGCCGGTGTGGACGAACTCCAGGGCATGGAGCTGCTCACGGTCGGTGACGATGCAACTTTCCGATTCCTGCCGCTGTTTCAGCTTTTCGAGGACCGCCTCGGCGTCCGAGACGAACTGCCTCGGGTTGACCTTCGGTCGCACCGGAATCACCAAAGCGAGCAGAACCCCAGCGATGGTCGCGTGCACACCCGAGGTGAAGATCGCGAGCCATACCACGACCATGAGTGCCAACACGAGTCCCCGACGCTTCACGCGCAACCGGACGACGGGGTAGAGAATCACCAAGAAGACGACAGCAACGGTGAGAGCGAAGACATTGATCCGTTCGGTGTAGAACAGGGCGATGACCACGACCGCACCCAGATCGTCGGCGATGGCGAGGGCGGTGAGGAAGACCTTGAGACCGAGCGGGGCTCGAGTGCCAAAGATCGCCAGCACGCCCAGAGCAAAGGCGATGTCGGTGGCCATGGGCACGCCCCAGCCGGACGCGCCGGGTCCGCCGGTGTTGAAGGCGAAGTACATGGCGGCAGGCACGAACATGCCGCCGGCTGCCGCGGCCACGGGGAGGACCGCCTTCTCGGCGGAGGACAGCTCGCCCACGACCAGCTCGCGTTTGATCTCCAATCCCACCACAAAGAAGAAAATCACCATCATGCCGTCGTTGATCCAGTGGTGGAGACTGAGCTTGAACGACGCGTCGCCCCACGAGATTCCGATGTAGGTGTGGAGCAGATCGTCGTAGATTTGAGCCCACGGTGAGTTGGCGATCACCAGCGCCGCCACCGCGCAAGCCAGGAGCAGGATACTGCCTGTGACCTCCGAGCGATAGAACCACTCGAAGTAGCCGCGAAAACCCTTTGCTTTGTTGTGTGCCATCATTCCCCCTCGGGACAGTGTCGGTGCCGTCAGGATTGTCCTCGTGACGACGCTTTGGCTGGTTCGCAGGGGTCATCATAGTGCAACCGGCCCCCGACCGACTGCCCGGCTATGGTCAATCGAATGACCCTGGTATTTTTTCGGGTTGACGAGCCAATTGGAACATTGAGAGAATGTGCGGCCATGAAAATATCAAGAAATCAGCCACTTCGCCCCGGAGTGTCCCGTGTTGCGGCCGCTTTCCTGGTGGTGTATGCCGCCGGCTGCGGGAAACAGCCCGAGACCGTTGTTCCGCCGCCGCCGGAGGTCACGGTGTCGACGCCTCAGGTGCGGGATGTCACTCTCTTTCAGGACTTTATCGGCACCACCGAGGCCACAGAGTCGGTGGAGATCCGGGCGCGGGTGCAGGGGTTCTTGGAGAAGATCTCCTTTGACCCGAGCACCTTCGTCAAGAAGGGTCAGGTCTTGTTCACCATCGAGCAGGCACCTTACATTGCGCAGCGCGATCGGGCCAAGGCCAATCTCGAGGCGGCCGAGGCCGGGCTGCGGCGGACAGAGTCGGATCTCGACCGTCTCGAGGAGGCGGTCAAAACCAACGCCGTGAGCCAGCAGGAGGTGACTCGCGCACAAGCCGAGCGCGACCAGGCGTCGGCGGCGATGCTGCAGGCTCAGGCGGCCCTTACCTCCGCCGAGATCAACCTCGGTTACACCACGGTGAAATCGCCCATCGATGGCCTGGTCAGCCGCCGGCTTGTGGACCGCGGCAACCTCGTGGGCGCGGGCGAGTCGACCCTGCTGACCACCGTTCGGAAAATCGACCCCCTCTACGCATACTTCGAGATCAACGAAGGGCTGATCGCGAAGATCCTCGAGGATCGGGGCGGCCGAGGTGACGAGAAACTCGATGAGAATGATGTCCCGTTGATCATGACGGTCATCGAGACGGGCGCCCGGTTCGAGGGGTTTGCGAGCTGGATCGACAACACCGTCGATCCGTCCACCGGGACCATCAGGCTACGTGGCGAGTTTCCCAATCCCGAGGCGAAGGTGTTTCCGGGGTTCTTTGTGTCGGTGAGGATTCCAGGCGAGCTCGTACCGGACGCCCTGCTTGTGGAGGAGACTGCCCTCGGGACCGACCTCGGCGGCCGCTACCTGATGATCGTCGGTGACGGCGACGTGGTGGAGCGGCGGTACGTCGAACCGGGGCCGCTTCAAGACGACAACACTCGGTTGATTTTGAAGGGGATTGCCCCTGGCGAACGGTACATCGCAGAAGGCCTGCAGCGCGCCCGGCCGGGGATGCCGGTGACCCTCAAGGAAGCCGCGAGGCAGTAGCTCATGTTCAGCCGCTTTTTCATCTACCGTCCGATCTTCGCGTCGGTGATCTCCATCGTCATCGTGCTGGTGGGCACCCTGTCCATTTCGTTGCTTCCGGTGGAGAGCATGCCCGACATCACGCCGCCCTCGGTCCAGGTCTCCACCAGCTACCCGGGCGCCAGTGCGGCGGTTGTAGCTGAGAGTGTGACCGCACCGCTGGAGGAAAAGATCAACGGTGTGGAGAACATGATCTACATGTCCTCCAAGTCGGCCGGCGACGGCAGCTGCAATATCACCGTGACTTTCGAGGTGGGCACCGATGTGGATATGGCCACGGTGCTCACCCAGAATCGGGTCAACGAAGCGCTGCCCGTCCTGCCGCAGGAGGTGACCCGACAGGGCGTCAAGGTGGAGAAACGAGCCACCAACATCACGCTGATGATCAACATGGTGTCGCCGGACGGCACCTACGATGAGTTGTTCATCTCCAACTACGTCACCACCCGAATCAAGGACGTCTTGGCCCGGGTCACCGGTGTCTCCAAGGTCGAGGTCTTCGGTGCCAAGGACTTCGGCATGCGGATCTGGATCGATCCACTGTTGCTCCGGGCCCGCGGTCTGACCACGGCGGACCTGACCCAGGCGTTGCAGGAACAGAACATCCAGGTGGCCGCGGGACAGATCGGTGGCCAGCCGGCTCCAAAGGACCAGCCCTTTGAGTACGCCATCAACACTCTGGGCCGGTTGGAGACGGTGGAGCAGTTCGAGAACATCATCGTAAAACGGGGCAAAGAAGGTCAGCTCGTGCGTGTCCGGGACGTCTCCCGTGTGGAGCTCGGGGCCCAGTCTTACAAGTGGTATGCCCAGCTCGATGGAGCGCCATCAATCGCCGTCGCCATCTACCCCGCCCCCGGAGCCAACGCGCTCAACGTGGCCGACGGCATCAAGGCGCAGATGGAAACACTGAGTGCGGATTTTCCCGACGGCCTCGGCTACCGAATCATCTATGACACCACCGAGTACATCACCCAGTCGATCAAGGAGGTCGTGAGCACCCTCTTGGTGGCGGTCCTGCTGGTGGTCTTCACGGTCTACGTCTTTCTCCAGGACTTCCGTACCACCCTGGTGCCGGCCATCACGATTCCGGTGTCGTTGCTCGGCACCTTCGCCGTGATGCTCGCCCTCGGTCTGTCCATCAACGGACTGACCATGTTCGGCCTGATCCTGGTGATCGGCATCGTGGTCGACGATGCCATCGTGGTGGTTGAAAACACCCTGAGGATCATCAACACCGAGGGACTCGACTCCAAGGCGGCCACCGCCAAGTCCATGTTGGAGATCACCGGGCCGGTGGTGGCCACCACTCTCGTGCTGTTGGCGGTCTTTGTGCCGACCATCGTCATGCCCGGCATCACCGGACGCCTGTATCGGCCGTTCGCCATCACCATCTCGGTCGCGACGCTTTTCTCGTCGCTCAACGCTCTCACCCTGAGCCCCGCACTGTGCGGCATGCTGCTCAGACCCTCGAAGGAGCGCACGAAGGGCTTCTTCGGTCTCTTCAACCGAACTCTGGATACGACCACCACGGGCTACACCCGGTTGATCAAGACGCTGCTTCGGCGGGCGGTCTTCACCGGCTTGATCTTCATCGGTCTACTGGTGGCCGCCTGGTTCAGCGTCACCAGCCTGCCCGCCGGTTTTGTTCCCTCCGAGGACGAGGGCTGGTTCCTGGTTGCGACCCAGTTGCCCGACGCCGCGTCGTTGGGACGGACCGAGGAGGTCATGGACGAGGTCGCCGTGATCTTGGACGCCAACGAGGCCATCCGCGGCGCCATCGTGATCGGCGGGTACAACCTGCTCGACAGCGTGGTCTCGTCAAACGCCGGAGCGGTCTGGGTGGTGCTCAAACACTGGGACGAGCGCTCCACGCCAGAGACCCAGATCCAGGCGGTTGTGGACAGCCTCAATCGAGAATTTTCTACGATTGAGGGCGCGGTCGTCTTTGCCGTCCGGCCACCACCAATCCAGGGACTGGGCACCACCGGCGGATTCCAGATGGAGCTTCAGGATCGGGGCGGAGTCGGGGTCGCCGTTCTGCAGCAGGTGGCCCTCGATCTGGTGGATCAAGGCCGGGCCCACCCGATGCTGACCGGCATGAACACGACATTCCGCGCCGGGGTCCCTCAGCTCTTCGTCGACGTGGATCGAGAAAAGGCGAAGAAGCTGAATGTGCCTTTGGATGTGATATTCAACACCCTCCAGGCCAATCTCGGCTCGGCCTATGTCAACGATTTCAACCTCTTCGGGCGGGTGTGGAAGGTCTTCGTCCAAGCAGACGAGGAATTCCGAAATGATCGCGGGGACATCACGCGACTCGAGGTGCGCAGCCTCGATGGCCGAATGATCCCCCTGTCCACCTTGGTGCAGGTCCGCGACACGGTGGGTCCGACCACCCTCAGTCGCTACAACCTCTACACCTCGGCATCGGTCACCGGTTCCGAGGCGGCAGGTTACAGCTCGGGCCAGTCGATTCAGGCCATGCAGGAGATCGCGTCCAACACCTTGCCGCCCTCCATGGGCTTCGAATGGACCGGGGTCACGTACCAGCAACTGGCCGCCGGTGGGGCGGCCGGGTTCATCTTCGCTTTGGCCTTGGTCTTCGTCTACCTCTTTCTCGCCGCCCAGTACGAGAGCTGGACCCTGCCCCTGGGCGTGATGTTGACCGTACCCATCGCGGTGCTGGGTGCCGCGGTGGCCACTCTGATTCGAGGTTTCGACAACAACATCTACATGCAGATCGGACTCGTACTGCTCATCGGATTGTCAGCCAAGAGCGCGATCCTGATCGTCGAGTTCGCCAACCAGCTTCGCCAGGAGGGAGTCCCGGTCTACGACGCGGGTGTCAAGGCCTCAGGTCTTCGTTTTCGTGCGATCTTGATGACCGCCTTCTCGTTCATCCTGGGCGTCATGCCGTTGGTCGTGGCCACCGGGGCCGGCGCCGCGAGCCGGGTTTCGCTTGGTACCGCGGTTTTCGGCGGGATGCTCTTCGCGACCATCGGAGGGCTCATCATCACGCCGTACCTTTACTACGTGGTGCAGACCATGAGTAACAAGATGAGCCGGAAGAAGGGACCCGACGCGGCTCCTCCGGCCGATGGTGGCGAGGCGGTGGCATCATGACGAGCCACTCGATCTTCGCCGGCCCTCGCGCTGTAAAACCGCTTGCCGCAGCCATCTGTTTGGTCGTTTTCCTGGCCGGGTGCATCACCGTGGGGCCCGACTACGAGGAACCTGCGGCCACAGTGCCGGACGCCTGGTACACCGCGGCCACGACCGGCATCGAAGAAGGTGAGGCGCCTCTTCAAACGTGGTGGGCGGTTTTTGACGACCCTGTGCTGAACGACTTGATCGCACGGGCCACGGTGTCGAATCTCGACCTCGAAGCGGCGGTCTACCGCCTCCAGGAGGCCCGGGCGTTGCGTGGAGTGGTGGCCAGCCAACGCAAACCGAACGTGGTGCTTGATGGATCGGCGAGCCGCAGCGAACCCAGCGACGTGGGTGTGCTGGGCGACCTCGTGCCTGAGGGAGAGAGTCTCGACGCGCAGAACCTGTTCGACCTGTCGGCCGTGGCCGGTTGGGAGATCGATCTCTGGGGTAGGATTCGTCGCTCGGTGGAGTCCGCAGATGCCGCCATCGAGGTTTCTTTGGAGGACTACCGGGACGTCCTCGTGTCGCTGTATGGCGAGGTCGCGGCGAACTACATCCAGGTTCGGACCTATCAGGAGCGAATCGCGCTGGCCCATGCCAACGTCGAGGCGCAGCAGGAAACCGTCGGGCTGACCCGGGACCGGTTCCGCACCGGTCTGGTGTCAGCGCTTGACGTCGCCCAGGCCGAGTCGAACTTGGCCAATACGGAAGCCCTCATTCCACAGCTCGAGATCGAACTGGAGTTCGCCGCCAACCGACTGGCGGTTCTCCTCGGCGAGACTCCTGGGATGCTGCACGACGAGCTTCTGCCGCCGACTGATATGCCGGCCGATCCCGGCAACTTGACGACGACCCTGCCGGCTGAGCTGGTGCGGCAGCGTCCGGACATCCGGCGGGCTGAACGAGCGCTCGCCTCTCAGAACGCTCAGATCGGCGTGGCCACGGCCGCCCTCTACCCGACCTTTTCGCTGTCCGGCCTCATCGGTCTGCAGGCGACCTCCTTTGATGATCTGGGCAGCGGCGATGCCTTCACGTGGAGCGTCGGCCTGCCGATTCAGTGGAACCTCTTCACAGGTGGGCGGGTGCGCAGCCAGATCGAGGTCGAGGAAGCCCGGACCAGGCAGGCCTATGTGGCCTACGAGCAGACCGTACTCTTCGCCCTCGAGGAGGTCCAGAACTCCATGGTCGCCTACGGCAGGGAGCGCGCCCGCCGGGACAAACTGGCCACCAGCGTCGACGCCACCCAGCGATCGTTGGACCTTGTGCTGACCCAGTACCGGGCCGGTCTGACCAACTTCCAAAACGTGCTCGACACCCAACGCTCGCTGCTCAACCGCCAGGACGATTACGCCAACAGCAAAGGCCTCGTGCTGCGGGCCTGGTCGCCGTCTATCGATCGCTCGGAGGCGGCTGGGCGCCGCCGACCGAGGACGAGGATCCGTTGGCCATTGCGGCCGAGGTCGCAGCGAGCCGGCCGTCCGAATGACCTGACCCGGAGCCGTCGTTCTGGTTGCGCAATTCACTCCGCGAGCCGGGCTTGCTCCGTGAATTGCGTCGAATAGAAGGCTGTTCTCGATTCTCGCAGCTCAGATTTCACTCGTGGCCCTCAGCAACCGCTCGGCCGTGAAATCTGTGCTGCGAGAATCGAGCGTCCGAGATCGCCGCGATTCTCCGGTCAGAACCGGTAGCGGGCCGCCAACCTGAGGTTCCGGCCCGGTTCGGGGCGGTTGTTGTAGGTCTCGGCATAGAGCTCGTCCGTGAAGTTCTCCAGAGCGACGACAAATCCGAGCCCAAAGTCGAAGTCATAGCCACCCCGCAGGTCGTAGACCTGGAATCCGGGAATGCCCTCCGGGTAGCTGAGGCGCAGTTCATCCGAAATGCGGTTCTGCCGAGAAACGATACGTGCCCGCGCTTCGCCCCACCAGCGCGTCCGCTGGTACCGCAGACCGAATGTGATCTTCTGGGGCGAAATGAGGCCGAGGGGCTGATCGGCGGTCTGGTTCTGACCCTCGGAGTAGTTGTAGCTTCCGAAGGCCGTCCACCAGGTGGCGAAGATGGTCTCGAGATCGAACTCGATGCCCCAGATGTAGGCATCGTCGATGTTCTGGAGCTGGGCAATCTCGAATCCGGTGTCGGGATCCTGGCCGAGAAACTCGGTGCTGATGAAGTCGGTGAGGTCGTTGTAATAGACAGTCAGACCGCCGTAGTACCGGTCGTAGCGGACCTTGAGTCCCGTTTCATAGTTGAGGGATCTTTCGGAGGTCAGATCCGGATTCTGGAT
>CAWAUY010000028.1:0-804118 GCA_963785275.1 Candidatus Sulfomarinibacteraceae bacterium | reverse complement strand
GCCGAGGGCCGCGGTGATGCGGTAGTGGGCGAGGGTCGTGCCGATCACGGCGTCGCCAGTTCCAGATGTTGGGCCCAGTTGAGCGCGATCTCGACCTGCGCGGCCGCCTGCGCGCGCCGCTCGAACTCGATAAAGACGAATCGATCACCCGATGGCGACACATCCCAGTTCTTCGCCGGTGCGGTCGAGGTCACGAAGGCCCCACCGAGGTTTTCGAGAACAACCCTCGGTGGTCCGATTTGGAAACTCTCACCAGGCTCGACATCGACCACCATGAGAGGTCGCTTGGGCAAGCCGATGTCGATGTAGAAGAGCTTGCGTCCATCACCGGACCACTGTGCATAGGCGCCGAGGTTCGGAGAGACCTGCCACTTGCCTTCGCCCTCCAACGGTCGCACGTAGACGGAAGACACGCCGGAGCCCGGCGAAGAGTAAGCGATCCACCTGCCGTCAGGCGAGATGTCCGCGCAACTGGCCCTCGATTCGAAGAGCCGAGCCTCCTCGCCCTGGGTGATCAAGAAAATATCGGCGGTCGCTCCGATCCGGGTATAGGCCAGGGTGCGGCCGTCAGGCGAAAAGGACTCCGGAAAAAGAGCGGTTGTGTCCGAAGGAGTCAACCGCTCTTCGGTGGAACTGCCGTCCGCCGCCTTGGCAAAAATGCCCGCTTCGTTGGCGTAACTCAAAAATGCGATCCGGCGGCCGTCCGGGGTCCACAAGGGATAGAGCTCGTTGCCGCCGAAGGTCAATCTGTTTAAACCCTGGGATGCCAGTGCATACACCCATACGTCCCCGGCGACTCCGGAGTAGCCTTCCCCAACGGTAAACGCCAACCGGGTGCCGTCGGGCGAAAAACGCGGTTGGAAGAAGCCTCGTGGAGAGAGCGGGAGGTGTTCGACCGTTCCACTCGAATCGATGATCGCCAACCGAGAGTCAGCCGTCGTGACCGCGCCCGCCAACCAGGCGATGTTGCCGTTGGCCGCGATGGTAAAATACCCGGCACCGCTCGAGGGGTCGCCCCCTACATCCTCGATGACCGGCACCGACTCGCCCACCGTTTCGAGTTTGTCGGGATCGAACTCAATGGCATAGAGATCGCCCAGACGAGCGAAGACGATGCGATCGCGGCCCGCAAACCGGGCCATCGTGGCGCCCTCGATCACCATGCGGCGGGCGCCGGTTTTCAACGAGAAGGCGGCGATTGCCGCTTCTTCGTAGTTGTTCGGTGATTCGAGAGTGCCGACGGTGAAGAGGACGATTTCGCCGTCGGGGGTGGCGTGAGGAAAGCGGAAGGTCCGTTCGCCGCGCTCCGTGTCGACCTCGAGCAGGGGCTCGGGCGTGCCTCCGCTGTCGGCTACCCGCCACAGACCGGTGTCGTACTCCGGTGAAAAGACGATGGTGCCGTCGGGAAGCCAGACACCGCCGCGTGGGGTGGGGGCATCGGCGATCGTGACCACCGAACCGCCATTCACCGACGCCCGTTTCAACTTGCCGTCCGCAAAAAAACCGATCGATGCCCCGTCCGGTGAGAAGAACATCTCACCGGATCCCACGGTGCCGTCGAGCTTTTCCGATTCGTTCTCGTCGAGGCGGCGGAGAATGATCACGTCGCGAGCCGAGTCGGCGTCGGTCGCCGTCATCGCCAGGGTCCGGCCATCCGGGGCAAAGGCGAGGATCGGTTGGTCGATAAAGGACAGCGTCTGGGCGCTGCCGAGATCGAGCGAGAACCGGGTCAACGGTGGCTCGGGGCCCGCTGTCGGCCGGAGCCAGAGAACGGCAGCAATCACCAGCGCGGCCGCGGCGGCAAGCCAACCCAACCACTCGCGGCTGCGAGACCCGGGGCGGGAGGCGTTCACGGCTTCGTCACGCTCGTGTACCTTCCGAATTCTGAGCCTCCGCGAGGTCGAGCCTGGCGTCGCCGATCCACTGCAGACGGTTCTTGGGATCCCGTTCAAGGCAGCGCGCCAGCAGTCTGCGCAGCGCCGGTGGCGTGTCCTGCGGCAGAGCGTCGAGGTCCGGCGCCTCCTTGAGAACCGAAGCCAGCACATCCGAAACCGTGTCGCCCTCGAAGAGCTTGCGGCCGGTCAGCATCTCCCACAGCACCACGCCGAAGGCCCAGATGTCGGCGCGACGATCGACCTTCTTTCCCCGTGCCTGGTCGGGAGACATGTAGGAGGCGGTGCCGAGAATGATGCCGGCCGCGGTCGCGTGCGCGGTCATGGTCGGTGACAGGGATATGGTCGAATCGCCGGCGTCGCTCTCCCACGCCTTGGCGAGACCGAAATCGAGGACCTTGATGACACCGTCGTCGGTGAGCTTGATGTTGGCCGGTTTGAGATCGCGGTGGACGATGCCCGCTTCGTGGGCCGCCTCCAACGCCTCGGCGATTTGTCGCGCGATCGGGATCGCCTCGTCGATCGGGATCGCGCCGCGTTGGATACGCTCGGAGAGATCTTCCCCCTCCACCAGCTCCATGACCAGGAACATCGTGGGCTCGATCTTCTTGGCTTTGCCGATGGCACGCGGGACGCGTGCCCCATGGGGCTTCGCCCTTCAGGCTGCGCCCTCACAAGCTCATCATTGCTTGTCCCGGCGGAGCCCTCGGCGGAGCCGGATGGGGCAGCCGTCCCGGGCCATTTGGGTGTTCTCCGCTCTCGAGACCAAAGTAGCAGGGTGGCGATGTTGGGGTGGTTGAGGCTGGCGAGCACCTTTGCTTCGCGTTCGAAACGGGCGAGGCGTTCAGGGTCCGCTGCAAAATCCGCCGGCAGGACCTTGAGCGCCACCTCGCGCCCGAGCTTCTCGTCCTCGGCGCGCCACACTTCCCCCATGCCCCCGGCGCCGAGGGCCGCAGTGATCCGGTAGTGAGCGAGGGTCGTTCCGATCATCGATTGTTCTCCTGTTGCAGCCAGTTGATCGACCACGGTCGGGGGATCCGGTAGCTCTTCTTCGAAAAAGGCGCGGTAGAGGATTTTCGAGCCATCCGGCGCCACGTCGAAGATCTGGTAGAGCCTGGTGCCGGCAAAGCCGTCGAAGAGGACCTCAGGCGTCCCGATCTCGATCTTCAACTCATCGGTCCGGACCGGAACCACGACGAATCGACCCGACGCGTCCTGGTACACCACCTCACCCGACCTGGCCTTCCACTTCGGCCAGATTCCGCCGTCGGTCGAAAGCTGCCGGGGACGCCCATGACCCGAAGCCGAAGCGACATAGATCTCGGGGCGGCCTGATTCGTTCGAGGTGTAGGCGATCCAGCGACCGTCCGGCGAAAAAACCGCGTGTTCCTCGTCGAACCGGGTGTTGCGGTACACCTCGGGCTCGCCGCCCCGCTCGAGGTCGAGGATGAAGATATCGTTGGCCGAGGTCTCACCCTGCGACATGAGCAGCAGGCGATTGCCGTCGGGCGAAACCGAACTCGCAAAGGTCGACCGATCGGCACCGAAGACGAACTCGGGCTCTGCCGATTCATCGAGGGTGAGCCGGTAGACCCTCAACGGCCCTTCGCGGTTCGAGGTGAAGTAGATCTGCTTCCCGTCGGGCGACCACACCGGAACCATGTCCTCTCCGTCGTTGAATGTGATTCGCGACCGCAGGTCACGCGCCACGTCGTAGATCCAGAGATCGTGGGTTCCGGTCCTTTCGTCCGTTATCGGCACCGCTACGCGGGTGCCATCCGGTGAGATGGTGAGCGAAAAGTATGACGCGATATCTCCGAGCGCGCCCAGGCGGTTGCCCTTGCGATCCAACCACACGAGCTCGCTCGAGGTTTCGGCCTGACCGCGTTGAAAGATCAGCAACTCGTCGGTGGCCGAAAAAACACCACGAGCGGCGCCGGTGACGGTCATGAGATCATCAGCGAGTTCTCGTTCGTCACCCGTGAACGCGAGCCGCTCGGCGTCGAACGCCCTCGCCATCAGGTTGGTGCCGCGCAGATACAACATGTGTCCGGCCACATATATGGCCGCAACCGGCGACTTCAGAATTTCGATATCAGGGTCGCCATCGAGCGAACCCACCATCACGGCATTGGCGTCGCTGCCGCGGACGCTGCGCGCCAGATAGAGAAAACGGCGGCCGTCGGGGAGAAAGAAAGGGTGACGGTGGGAGTTGTCGCCGCGCTCTTCGTCGAGCGTGGTCAGCTGTCGCGGTTCACCACCCGCGGCAGGCACTGCAAAGAGCGGGGTGTTGGAATCCGGGGTGTAGACGACGACGCCATCCCGGTTCCAGGACCCGCCCTTGCCGTTGCGCGAGGGCGCCAGCGTTTTCGCCACACCGCCGTCCGCGGGGATGACGTTCAGGTCAGAAGTGAGGCGGGTGAAAAAACCGATCTCCTTGCCGTCGGGAGACCAGAACGGGTACTGCGCCCCCTCCGTGCCGTCCAGACATTCGATCTCGATGGCGTCGAGACGCCGGACGCACAGCCGCACGGCGTCATCCTGATTTCGAACTGAGAAGACGATGCGGCCCCCGTCCGGTGACAGGGCCACCGGTCCCGGACCGAGCCCATCGAGGTGGAACAGCGAGCCATCCGGAGGCGGGATCGAAAAACGAAAACTCCGCTCGACGGGAGCAGGATTCCTCACGGCAACCACCGTTGCCGCGACGGCCGCAACACCGAGGACGGCCGCCACCACCCACGGGAGGAGGCGGCCGCGCGTTGCGGCCCCAACAGCTTCTCCGGGGGAGTACTCTTCGCCCACCTCTTCCTTCAGATCCAGCCGGGCGTCACCAATCCACTGCAACCGATTCTTCGGGTCCCGAGTGAGGCACCTCGACAGCATTCGTTTGATCGACACGGGCGTCGCGATCGGCAAGGCCTCGAGATCGACCTCCCGAGTCAAGACCGCGGCCAGCACGTCCGACACCGTCTCGCCCTCGAAGAGCTTGTGGCCGGTCAGCATCTCCCACACGACCACGCCGTAGGCCCAGATGTCCGCCCGACGATCGACCTTCTTACCGCGCGCCTGCTCGGGCGACATGTAGGCGGCGGTGCCGAGGATGACTCCCGCGGCCGTCTCATGCCGGGTCATGGTCGGCGACAGCGAAATGCTGGAATCACCCGATTCGGTCTCCCACGCCTTGGCGAGCCCGAAGTCGAGCACCTTGATGACACCGTCGTCGGTGAGCTTGATGTTGGCCGGTTTGAGATCGCGGTGGACGATGCCGGCTTCGTGGGCAGCTTCCAGTGCATCTGCGATCTGCCGCGCGATCGGGATCGCCTCATCGATCGGGATCGCGCCGCGTTGGATGCGTTCGGACAGGTCCTCGCCTTCGACCAACTCCATGGCGAGGAAGGTGACCTCGGACGCTGGCATTTCGGATTTCGGATTTCGGATTTCGGATTTTTCCAACCCATCGTTCGGAGCGACCCTTACCGTTTCGAGGCCGAAAAGGTGAGCGATGTTGGGGTGATTCAAGCTGGCAAGGACCTTGGCCTCGCGCTCAAAACGAGCGAGGCGATCCGGGTCCGCTGCAAAGTCCTCCGGCAGGACCTTGAGCGCCACCTGGCGGCCGAGCTTTTCGTCCTCGGCACGCCACACTTCGCCCATACCGCCAGCGCCGAGCGGCGCGACGACGCGATAGCCGCCTATCCTCGTTCCAGCCTGCATTGTTGAGAGTCCCCTTAAGCGACCGAGATTGTATCTCGGTCTAAACTACAACACAAGGTGGGCAAACCCTATTCTCGGTATGGGGCCCGCATTTCAGGCTGATTGAGACAGGTCAATTCGACGGATCGCTCCTGCGCGCCATCCACAGATCGGCCTCCTCCTCGAGATTGAGAAAAATGAGGCTCCGGCGGTCGGCTGCCATCCGTGGCGAGGAATACTTCGAGCCCGGTGGATTTTTGAGCAACAGTCGCGTCTCGCCGGTTTCGATCTCGACCAGATAAATACCGCTCCCGTCGCTCGATAACAGGTGGCGGCCGTCGTCGAGAGCCACCGGCAGGGCGTAGTGGAAATCCATCGCGTACGTCTGGTTGCCCACCCGTTTGAATCGCCCGTTTTCGAGGTCATAGATGTACAACGAGGCGCCGGTCAGGTCATTCTCCCGGGTTGCAATCAGCAACCCACCCTCGCTGGTCCACGCAGCCGGTTGGTCGGCTCGACCCCCCTTGATTTTCGGAATGACAGTCACCTCGGTAATCGGTCGCGGCAGATCAAGATCGATCACCATGATGTCCTCGTTCATGGCCCCTGCCAACAGGCGCCTCCCATCCCGGGACCAGTACACGAGCGCGACACCACTTTCGAGATCGGTCAGCTGTTCGAGGTCGCTGCCATCCGGCCGGATGGTGTGGGCCTGATAGCCGCCCGAACGATCGGAGTAGAACGCGAGCTGTGCACCATCGGGAGACCACACCGGTCCGCGATTGTGGAACGCATCATCGGTGAGTCTTCGGATCGCGGTCCCGTCGGTTCGGATCAGTGTCAGGGTCTCTTGACTTCCGAGGGTTGTCGCCACCACCCATCGGCCGTCGGGTGACGGGTCCAATTGCACGTAGTTGGAGGCCCCGCGGGTCACCGGCACCGGCTCACCCTGCACCTGGAGTGTCGAAGGATCAAAGTCCACCCGGTAGATATTCGAACGGAAATCGGCGTTGCAGAAGACAATCGCCTGGCCCTCGTTCCCAACATCCACATAACCCGCCCAGGTCGAGGGCACGGTCAGAGGCTGCGGCCGCCCCTCGACACGGCCGCTCTTCCCGTCGATTGTGACCCACCAGGGACCCAAGGTGCCACCGCGGTCGCTGGAGAAATAAAGCCTGCTGCCGTCCGGAGACCACGATGGGTTCCAATCGAGGGCGGCATCGGAGGTCACCGAAAGGAGGTCGCCGCCGTCGGGGCGGATGATCCACAGATCGCGCTGCCCGGTTCCCTCCGGCAGACCCCAGAACGCGATCCAGTCACCGTTCGGTGACCATGCCGGCTGCACACCATCGTATTTGCCCGGGATCACCGCGATTTCGCTGGTTTCGAGATCGACGATGGAGAGGTGGCTCGTCGAGATCCGCGAGGCCGGCCGAAAATCGACGACCTCGTCAGCAAAGACCAGACGGCGGCCGTCGGGCGACCAGCTCGGGTTGAAACCGGTGCCGGTTGCACGGCGGACCGATTCGCCGGTGGCGCCCATCAGAAAGAGACCGCCGCCATCGCGTTCGGACCGAAAGGCGATGCGTTCGCCGTCCGGCGAAAACACCGGCGAGACGTCGTCACCCTCGTGGTCGGCGGTCAGGTTGATGGGGTTGTCACCGCCGAGCCGGAGAAGGTAGATGTCCCAGTCGCCGTCGATATTGGAGGCGTAGACCACATAGTGCCCATCCGGCGACAGACTCGGCTGGATCTCCAACCCGGGCAACCGGGTCAGTTGCTCGAATGTCCAGGTGGCTTCACCAACTTCGCCGGTGGACGATGCGGCGCGCCACCAACCCGCCGCCGCCACGACCGCGAGTATTCCTGCGCCAACCGCAGCCCACCGCAGGAGACGACCGCCTCGGGGTTTTGTGGGTACTTCGTCAGGAGCGGAGAGTGCGGTCTCTGAAAGCGCGATCCGAGCTTCGCCGACGGCCTGCAGCCGCTGTCTGGCATCGCGCTCGAGGCACCGGCCGAGCAGTTCCCGTACCTGACGAGGCGTGTCGGCCGGAAGCTGCTCGAAATCAGGATCCCGAGTGAGAACCGCGGCGACGATGTCCGACACCGTGCCGCCGTCAAAGAGTTTCTGGCCGGTCAGCATCTCCCACAGCACGACGCCGAAGGACCAGACATCGGCGCGCCGGTCGACCTTTTTGCCGCGCGCCTGTTCGGGCGACATGTAGGCGGCGGTGCCGAGGATCACACCCTCGACGGTGGCGTGCCGGGTCACCGTCGGCGACAGGGACAGGCTGGAATCTCCAGCTTCCGTCTCCCTCGCCTTGGCGAGGCCGAAATCGAGCACCTTGACCACGCCCTCTTCGGTGAGCTTGATGTTGGCCGGTTTGAGATCGCGGTGGACGATGCCGGCGTCGTGAGCCGCTTCGAGGGCCTCGGCGATCTGCCGCGCGATCGGGATGGCCTCGTCGATGGAGATCGTTCCACGCGCGATGCGTTCGGAGAGGTCTTCACCCTCGACCAGCTCCATGACGAGGAAAGTGACCTCGGACGCGGCGACGTCCGAGGTCGGTTTTGAGTTTTGAGTTTTGAGTTTTGAGTTCCCGGATGGCACGCGAGACGCGTGCCCCATGGGGCTTCGCCCTTCAGGCTCCGCCCTCACAGGCCCGTCATTGCTTGTCCCGGCGAAGCCATCGGCGGAGCCGGATGGGGCAGCCGTCCCGGCTGCCATTTGGATGTTCACGGTCTCGAGGCCGTACAACGTTGCGATGTTGGGATGATTCAGGCTGGCGAGAACCTTCGCTTCGCGCTGGAAACGTTCGAGCCGTTGCGGATCGGCGGCGAACTCCTCGGGCAGGACCTTGAGCGCGACTTCACGGCCGAGCTTTTCGTCGGTCGCCCGCCACACCTCCCCCATCCCGCCGGCGCCGAGGGCCGCGGTGATGCGGTAGTGAGCGAGGGTGGTGCCGATCATTCCTCAGTCCTCCAGCAGCCGGTCACCGAACGGCGACCGCCCCCCGAGCGATGTGATGAACCCGTACCCCGCGATCAGGACCAGCACGACGATCGCGCCAATCGTCCCTCCGGCCCACCACACACTGAGGTCGGAGTTCATCGGCGTGGACGTGAGAATCATGGCGACGGCCTCGAGAACCACCGCCGCGACCAGACCGAGACGGAGCAACGCGAAGAGCATGACCGCAATAAACACGATCATGAACGGCACCTGGTACCAGTGGGCGGAAAATACCGAGGACATTCCCCCGAACAGTATGAGAATCGCGGAAAACGCCAGCCACTGGCGTTTGAGAAAGACCAGCAGCAGCAGAACGAGCACGAGGATCACCATCGGAAAGGTGATCGAATGGACGATCCCATCGAGGACCTCTCCGACCACTAGACGGACCCCGCCGAGCGACGAGAGACTCACCGATCCCGGCCTGCCCGGCGTGTCGCCCAACCATCCCGGCAGGGACGAGTCGATGAGCGTTACCAATCCGGTCAGGACCCCGAGGAGGCTGCCGAACAGAATGTCTCGTCCGATCAACGGGTCTCGGAATCTCCCTGAGAGCAATCGGGTCCAGGAGATGATCGCGTCGGGCCAGCGGCGTCGTACAAAGGGCTCGACCGCGAGATAGAGCATGTAAAGGGTCAGACCCTCGAAGAGCGTCATCGCCAGGCCCACGATGAAGGAACCCATCAGCGCGTCGGGCTCCCAGATGTGCTTCGTCCACAACGCCCAACCGACCGTGTGGAGAATGACGAAGACCGCCGTGATTCGGAAGGCCCCGGTGAGGTCGCTGCGTCCGAGACGGACGTTGCGCAGAGCCAACAGGAACCCGCCGAGCATGATGCCCACGAAGAGGGTCGGCCCGACTACACTCACGATCTTTTCGCCGGTGGTCTGTGGAAGATCGCCCTCATCCGCCGGTCGTTCCCAGGGAGCGATCACCCGGAAATAGACCGGCAGCCCTCGAAAGGCCGCGCCCTCGATTCTCGTGTCCGGCGCGTCCGCGCTCGAGGCGCCGGTAGCCCAGCCCACCCGGCTGTCGGCGAACACCGGTGGGTTCCAACGCGGCTCCACCGTCGCTAGTGTGGCGCCGCCGTACCCGGCAGCGTCCAGAAACGGCCGCCAGTCGACCGTCGCATCGGCTCCATCTTCAGGCGCCAACTCGGGTGGCACGACCTCGAGTCGAACCAGGCGTCCTGCGGTGTCGAGCCAGACGATCGACATCCCCGGCCGGTCGGTGGGCGGGTCGGTGGGCGACTTGCGGCCCTGGCCGGGGTCGACCGTTTCGAGCGGCCACGGGCTCTGCCGATACCAGAACAGGATGCCCGAGTCGGGGCCGGTTCCCAGCCTTTCCCAACGATCCGGGTCCTCGACCTTCTCGAGGGAGTCCAGGTACTCCGAGTTCTGGCTGAAGCCCCAGGCGGAGTCGGTCGGTGCGTCGTTCCGACCGGCTTCGGCGAGGATGCGCCTTCGCTTCGGCCACCAGGACCGCCGGTTCCTTCGGCAGCGGTGAAAATGCGGTGATCTGGTAGCGTCCCAGGAAACCGACCAACACCCCTGCGATGATCAACGTCGCGCCGAGCGCAGCCCAGGCAACTGCCGGCCTCAGTGCTCCGGTGTCCCCCGCGGCCGCGACCATCTCGGGCGAAGGCGTCTCACCCGCCGCGATGGCCGCGGCGAGGGGGTCACCGCCTGGCAACGCCGCCGCCACTGCCTTCGCCGACGCCGGCCGCCTCGCCGGGTCGGGCTCGAGGCAGCGAAGAATGGCGCGTTCGGTGGCCGGATCCATCCCGGCGACGTGGCTCGAGAGGCTGTTCGGGCGTCGTGTCTCGCGCTGCATCTGCAGCATCTCGGCGGCGCTCCCCGCCTCGAAAGCCCGCCGCCCGGTGAACAGCTCGTAGAGCACGAGCCCGAGGGCGTAGATATCGGTCCGTTCGTCCAGCTCGCCGCCCTCGAGCTGCTCCGGCGCCATGTAGCCCGGCGTTCCCACCCGCGCCTGCGCACCCTCGATGCCGTGCGTCGCTCCCGCCAGACCGAAGTCGGTGATCTTGGCCCGCCCGCGCCCGTCGACCATGACGTTGGCCGGTTTGAGGTCGCGGTGGAGCACCCCGACGTCGTGGGCGGCGGCAAGACCGGCGCACAGCTGCTGCGCGATCTCGACCGCCTTGTCGGCTCGGCAGTCGCCGATGCGTCGCAGCAGAGAGGCAAGATCCTCACCGTCCACGTACTCCATCGACAGGAAATGAAAGCCGTCGGAATCGACGATGTCGAACAGGCGGCAGACGTTGGGGTGGGTGACCCGGAGGCCGAGCCGCACCTCGTTGAGGAAGAGCCGGTTCCGCTCGGGGTCCGTTCTCGACCTCCTCGGGCAGGAGTTTGAGGGCCACCTCCTGGCCGATCTTGAGATCGTCGGCGCGGTAGACCTCGCCCATCCCACCGCGGCCGAGCTTGGCGATGATGCGGTAGCGCCCCTCGAGGACGTCGCCGGGCGCGAACCGGGTCGGCTCGGCTGAGGAAGAAAACGCGCTCGAGGGAGCGGGCCGGTCGGCTTCGCCGAGCTCGGTCGCCACCCAGCTGGCGTTGAGATCGGCGCCGCAGCTCGAGCAGAATCGCTGGTCCCCGAGGTCGGCGCGCCGCACTTCGGACAGGTCGTCATCGTGCCAGATACCTTTTCAGGAAGTCGACGGTCCGGCCCCATGCCAGATCAAGCCGGCTCATGGCGCCGTGGGTACAGTTGTCGTAGAGCTCGATCCACTCTTGCTTCAGCTTCCCGTCGGTCATTTCTCCTCCTCGAGCCCCTCCGTCCAGCCGACCACGAGGTCGACAAACGGGGACTGAACATCCCGGCTGGAGATGGCGGCCAAGACCCGTTCGCCGTCGGCCGAGATCGAGAACTTCTTCCCAGTGAGGTTCGGGAGCTGGAGATCCACGACATCCTCGACCGCACCGACGGTGAAAGTGTCGCCGCGGCCATCGACGGCCACCTTTTTGAGCGCGCCGTTTTCTTCCTGGTAGAAGATCTCACGGCCGTCGGCCCGCCACTGCATCCAGGTCCCGGAGTTTGCAGACACCTGGACGCGGCGCCCCGGACCAGGGAAGGGCGTCACATAGATTTCACCGCTGCCGCTTTCTTCCGACCAGTAGGCGAGCCACCGGCCGTCGGGCGAGAAGGTGCCGACGCCGTCCTCGGCCTCGGTCTGGTAGAAGAGCTCCGCTGACGGTCCGCCTTCGAGATCGAGGACCCACTGGTCGCTGCCGGTCCCCTGGCCCGGTTGATCGAAAGCGAGGTAGCGCCCATCCGTCGACCAGCTGTTCGGGAAGACATCGACGTCGGACTGGTACACCAATTCGACCTCACCGGTTCCGCCGATCGATTTGCGGTAGACCGCCTGGGTCCCGTTCCGCCGCGACGCGAAGATCAGACTTTGACCGTCGGCCGACCACACCGGCAACGTATCACTCGCCCTGTCAAAGGTGAACCGGGTGCGCACCCCCCGCTCGACGTCCAACAGATAGATATCGTCGGCGCCGGCCGTCGTGTCGAATACCACCAGTGCCGCCGTCTTGCCGTCCGGCGACAGGGCCACGTGGTCGTACAACCCCACATCCCCGATCTCGGCCGAAGGACGTCCGTCACGGTCGAACCACTGCAACTGACTCGTCACTTCCTGCTCTCCCGTCTGGTACACGAGCACACCGTCATCCGAAGCCGAAAACGCACCGGCACCGGTCTGATTGGGAACGATGACATTGTCAGCGAGGGGGAAGGCGTCACCGCGAAAGTCGAGCGTGTCCGGATCGAGAGACTGAGCCATCAAGATGTTGTCGCGAACAAACAGCAGGTGGCCGGCAGCATAGCGGGCCGAGGACGGTGATTGGACGAGGTCGCGGCCGCTGCCGCCCTCGTCGAGCCCGATCACGCGCACCCATCCGTCGCTGTCGCCGGCCGAGTTCCGCGCGTAAAAGAGAACCCGGCGACCGTCCGGCAGAAACCGGGGTTGACGGTGGGAGTTGTCGCCTCGCGCCAGATCCAGCTCGGAGATCGGCGTCGCTTCTCCGCCGACCGCCGCAACCCGATAGAGAGGCGTCCCCGAGTCCGGTGTGAAAACGATCACGCCGTCTTCATTCCAGGTCCCACCCTTGCCATCCGGCGCGTTACAGATCGTCTGGACCGGTCCACCGGTCGCCAGGACTTTGCGTAGCTTGCCGTTGGCGACAAAACCGATCCACCGGCTGTCCGGCGACCAGAAGGGATAGTGGCCGCCGTCGGTCCCGTCAAGGGCGTGCGCTTCGCTTTCATCGATCCCCCGAAGGTAGAGCTTGTACTCACGCGATGCATCCCGAGCGCTGAACGCCACGAGGTTGCCGTCCGGTGAGACCGTGGCAACGCCCGGGTTGAATGGCTCGAGGTGGAAGACCGTCCCCGGCGGCGCCGGGATCGACGCCCGCACGACGCGGGTCGTCTCGGAGCCTCCTACGAGGAGCAGCACGCCGAGAATTACAGCCGCCACGGCAGAGACTCCGGCAGCGATCCACGCCAGCCTGGACCGGCCGGAAACGGGCGCTGACTCGACGGTCCCGACGATCTCCGCATCCTCGCCATCCGTGAGGACGATCCGCGCATCGCCGATGGCCTGCAGACGCTGCTTGGGCTTTTTGCGCAGACAGCGGCCGATGAGCTTTCTGATGTAGGGTCGGCGTCTCGGACGGCAGCTCGTCGAGGTCCACTTCGTCCTTGAGTACCGACGCCAAGACGTGCGAGACGGTTTCGCCCTCGAAGAGCTTGTGGCCGGTGAGCATTTCCCAGAAGACAACACCGAAGGCCCAGATGTCGGCGCGGCGGTCGGCGGCGATTCCCGCCGCCTGTTCGGGCGACATATAGGCCGCGGTGCCGAGGATCACTCCCGGCCGCGGTGGCGTGTTGGGTCAGGGTCGGCGACAGGGAAATGACTGGAGTCGCCGCGATCGGTCTCCCACGCCTTGGCGAGACCGAAGTCCAGCACTTTGACCGTGCCGTCGGGACGCAGCTTGATGTTGGCAGGTTTGAGATCGCGGTGGACGATGCCCGGCTCGTGCGCAGCCTCGAGTGCCTCGGCGATCTGGAGGGCGATGGCGGTCGCTTCTTCGACGGCACCGGTCCGCGCTTGATGCGCTCGGAGAGGTCCTCGCCCTCCACAAGCTCCATCACCAGAAAGGTCGTGGGGCCTGCTTCAGCGTTCGAGGGAGATTCTGAATCCGCGGCTTGCACGCGGGACGCGTGCGCCACAACCGCCTCCCGAGATGCCTGGCTGCCTTGTGGGGTAGCCGTCCCGGCTGCCATTTGGGTGTTCACGCTCTCGAGGCCATAGAGGTGGGCGATGTTCGGGTGGTTCAGCGACGCCAGCACCTTCGCTTCGCGCTCGAACCTCGCCATCCGTCTCCGGGTCCTGTGGCGAACTCCTCGGGCAGCACCTTGAGCGCCACCTCGCGGCCGAGCTTTTCATCCTCGGCGCGCCACACCTCACCCATCCCCCCGACGCCGAGGGCGGCAGTGACCTTGTAATGAGCCAACGTGGTGCCGATCATCGTTCGGGAAGGGCCTCGACCCAGTCGAGCACCACGGTCATCGGCAGCGACCGGTTGGAACCCTGGGGTTGGAGAAAGAGGAAGCGCTCGCCGTCCGGCGTCGCGAGCCACCGGTTGCGGACGATGATCGGTTGCAGCCGCACGTCGAACAGCTCGCGCGGCGTCCCCGCCGAGAAGGAGGACCCGGGAGTCACCGGGACGGACATCAGCGCGCCGCCCGGCGAAACGTATCGGATCTCCCGGCCGTCGTCGCTCCACTGCGGCTCGCGTCCGCCGTCGGTGGAGATCTGCCACTTGCCGCCGGGTCCGGGGAATGGTTGGACATAGACCTCCATGCGCCCAGACTCGTTGGATATGTAGGCGATCCAACGGCCGTCGGGTGAAAACCTGGGCAGAACTTCGGTGAACCGCCCTTGAACGAACGGTGTCGCGGTCCCCGCCTCCTCGCCATCCATCGCCAACACCCAGACGTCCCATCCCGTATCTTCCTGGTTGGCGTGGAACGCCAACCAGCGGCCGTCACGCGACCAATAGCAGGGAACGCCGCTGGGCCCTGAGTTTGGAACCTCCTCCGCCTGGCCGCCGCCGGTCGCGTCCTTGACGAACAGACCGTACGACCCGCCACCGCGGTTCGAGGAGAACACGATCCTCGTGCCGTCCGGCGACCACACCGGGGCCGAGTCGCGGCCCGGGTCGAACGTAAACCTCGAGGTGACGCCTCGTTCGAGGTCCCGCACCCAGATGTCGCGGTTGTCCGATTGGGAATCCTCGATGGTCATCGCCAGACGCGTGCCATCCGGCGACAGCGCCGTTTCGCGGTACACGGCCGGCTGGTCGGCGTCGCCGAGCTCGCGGCCGTTGCGGTCGGTCCAGACGAGGCGTCGTTCCGCGGTCCAGCCGCTGCGGTAGACCAACGTGCCGTCGTTCGACGCCGAAAAATCCGAGAGCCCCGTCGACGTGGCGCCGAGCTCTTCGGCGAGTGGTACCGCCTCGCCCGTGAGCTCCGCCGATTTGAAATCGAAGGGCTGGGCGAGGAGTGAGTCCTCGCGAACGTAGAGGAGGTGGTCGGGCGGCGCGAGCCGGACCAATGACGAAACGTCCAGGATCTTGCGCGTGGGCCTCCTTGCCCTCGATGTCACCGACCATCAGCCAGCGCTCGTCAAGTTCGGCGCCGTTGGCGACGTAGAGGAACCTTCGACCGTCGGGCAGGAACTCGGGCCACGCCACCGTCGTGATCCCGGCCTCGGGATCGGCCGCAATGAGGTCCTGCGGCGTGCCGCCGGACGCCGCGACGCGCCTGATAGGGTCGGCCGCTTCGCCCGTCGAAGAGAATGTCGCCGCGGGTGCTCCAGGTCCCGTCCGACCCGGACTGGGGGTGTCCGCCAGGGTCTGCGGCGGACCGCCGGCGAGCGGGACCTTCTTGAGCTTGCCCCCGGCGATAAACGCGAGGTAGCGGCTGTCGGGCGACCAGAAGGGTCGAGTCGCTCCGTCGGTCCCGGCCAACGGTCTGGCCTGCAGGTCGTCCATTGACCGCACCCAGATCAGCGTGGTGCCTTTCTCGTCGGTGGCCTCGAAGGCGATGGTCCGGCCGTCTGGCGAAATCGTCGGCGGCCCCACCTCGGTGAGGTTGTCGGGCGCGACGATCTGGAAGCGAACGGCGAGATCGTGCGGCGACGGACGAAGGAACACGACGGCAGCAAGGGCAAGCGCCAGGACGGCCGTCGCCGCCCACGGAAGGAGCCGCCGCCAGAGTGGGATCACTGCAGCGGGTACCCCGTCAGCCGCGGCCAGCGCCTCAAAGCTTTCGGGGTCGGCGATGTACTCCTCGAGCACCACCCGAGCGTCGCCGATAGCCTGGAGCCTTTGCTTGGGCTTCTTCTTCAGGCATCGGCCGATGAGCTCTTTCAGCCTGGCAGGGGTGTCAGCCCGGCAACGCGTCGAGATCGATATCGTCCTTGAGCACCGACGGCGAGGACGTGCGAGACGGTCTCCCCCTCGAAGAGCTTGTCACCGGTCAGCATCTCCGAAAAGACGACGCCGAACGCCCAGATGTCGGCCCGACGGTCGGCCGCGATCCCCGCCGCCTGTTCGGGCGCCATGTAGGCCGCGGTGCCGAGAATGATCCCGGCAGCGGTGGCGTGCTGGGTCAGGGTCGGCGACATCGAAAGACTGGAGTCGCCGTGGTCGGTCTCCCACGCCTTGGCGAGACCGAAGTCGAGCACCTTGACCGTGCCGTCGGGCCGCAGCTTGATGTTCGCCGGTTTGAGATCGCGGTGGACGATGCCCGACTCGTGCGCCGCCTCGAGTGCCTCGGCGATCTGAAGGGCGATGGCCGTGGCCTCTTCGACCGGAATCGGGCCGCGCTTGATGCGCTCGGAGAGATCCTCGCCCTCCACCAGCTCCATCACCAGAAAAGGTCGTCGGGCCTGCATCAGCGTTCGAGGGAGATTCTGAATCCGCGGCTTGCACGCGGGACTCGGCGATGCGCGCCGCTAAGCGCCGCCCTCCGGAGATCGCCTCGGCTCAGCCTTGCGGGCCATGCCCGTCCCGGCTGCCATTTGGGTGTCCACGCTCTCGAGCCCGTAGAGATGGGCGATGTTTGGGTGATTCAGGCGGCGAGCACCTTCGCCTCGCGCTCGAACCTTGCCATCCGTTCGGGATCCTGGGCGAACTCCTCGGGCAGGACCTTGAGCGCCACCTCGCGGCCGAGCTTTTCGTCCTCGGCGCGCCACACCTCGCCCATCCCACCCGACACCGAGGGCAGCGTCACCCTGTAGTGAGCGAGCGTCGTGCCGATCATCGTTTCACCTCGCTGACGATTTCGTTCCAACCCTGCACCAAAACCAGAGAATCGGTAACCCGGCTCTTCTTCAGCGAGTGTTGAACCAGGAATCTCTGACCATCCGGAGCCACGCCATAATTGGCAAAATCGAAGGCGCCAAATGGCGTCGGCTGCTCGGGCAGGACCACGAGAATTTCCGGGATTCCGATCTCGAGATCGGTCAAGCCCCGAACCGGCACCGACATCAATCGACCGTCGAGGTCGGCATAAATAATCTCGCCTCCCGCCGGACTCCAGATCGGCGACCGGCCCCCATCGGTGGAGACCCGCCACTTCTTGCTCTGGTCGTCGACAGGGATGACGTAGATTTCGACGCGTCCGCTTTCGTTTGAGGCGTATGCGATCCAACGGCTGTCAGGTGAGAAGGCAGGATCGATGTCGGAATACCTCGACGTCACCAGCGGACGAACGTCGTCCTCCTCGAAGGAATAGAGCCAGCAATCCCATTCGGTTCCGGAGCCGAGCGCCTGGTAGGCCAGATACCTGCCTTCGGAAGACCACGCCCGGACATATGCGACATGGTCGAGGGTCACGATGAGCTCCTCTTCCCCGAGACCCGACACAAGCTTCTTTCGAATCTCGCTTCCTGCGGTACGGTTCGTCGTGAATGCGAGCCAGGTGCCGTCCGGCGACCACACCGGGTAGAGATGATCCTCGTCGTCGTCGGTCACCCGTGCCGTCGTCCCACGAATGAGGTCTCGAACCCAGAGCGTCAGGCCTTCGGTAAAGGCCAGGCTGTTGCCATCGGGGGCCAGGCTGGTTTCCCGGTAGATCCCCGGTGGTGCCGCTTCCGACTGCAGTTCCCCATCACGGCCGTACCACTCGAGGCTCGCGGGCTCACTCACGCCGGAGCCCTTCAGGTAGACCAGTGTCCCGTCCTGTGCCGTCGAAAATACTCCGCGTTCGTTCTGCGTGTATCCAACGTCATCCGCCAACCGCACGGGCTCCCCCTCGATGACAAGCCGCCGCGCATCGAAGGGTTGCGCGTACAGTGCGCCCCCCCGCCAGAAGATAAGGTTACCGGGCGGAGCAAATGCCATCGACGAATTGGCTTCAAGAACCCGCGTGCGACGCCCGTCCTCAAGCGACAGCGCCTCGATGCTGCTGCGATCGCTGGCCGAGCCTCCTTCATCCGTCTGCACGAGGAAAAGAACGTGGCGCCCATCAGGCAGGAAAACCGGCCACCGGTGGCTCTTCTCGCCACGCTCCGTATCCAGTTCGGTGAGCCGTCTTGTCTCACCGCCGGAAGCTGAGATGCTCCACAAGCCGTCCCGGTACTCGGGGCAGAAAATGATGCGATCCTCAGGGCCCCACGTGCCTCCTCGAGGCTCTGAAGCCTCTGCGAGGCTCATGGCTGCGCCACCCACCACCGGTATTCGCTTCATTTCGCCGTCGGCAAAAAAACCGAGATGGTTGCCGTCCGGCGACCAGAAGGGGTGCCTGGAATTCTCCGTTCCTTCCAGAGGCCGTGCCGAGAGTCCGTCCATCCCTCGGATCCACAGTTGGATCAGACCGTCCTTCTCCGCCACAAAGGCGAGGGCCGAGCCATCGAGTGAAAGAGCAAGCCCGTATTCTGCCCGCATCTTGCCGCCGTCCGGCGCCAGAAGGGAGCTCCTGGTCATTCGCTGCAGGGGCTCACCCGAGAAAAATGACAGAGCCGCGAACGTCGCGAGCGCCGCCGCCAAACCCGTCGCAGCGACCCAAAGCCACGGCGATGAACGGCGTGGGGCGGGGAGGTCGTCGATAGGTGGCGTCGCCAGGGACCCCGGATCGGCAAGGTACTCCTCGAGCGCGATGCGCGCATCGCCAATGGCCTGCAACCGCTGTTTGGGTTTTTCCGCAGACAGCGGCCGATGAGCCTCTTGAGGTGAGCGGGTGTCTCGGGCGGGAGTTCGTCGAGATCGACCTCGTCCTTGAGGACCGACGCCAGAGACGTGCGAGACCGTTTCGCCTTCGAAGAGCTTGTGGCCGGTGAGCATCTCCCACAAAACGACGCCAAACGCCCAGATGTCGGCCCGGCGGTCGACTGCGATGCCAGCCGCCTGTTCGGGCGACATATAGGCCGCGGTGCCGAGAATGATGCCCGGCGGCAGTCGCGTGCTGGGTCAGGGTCGGCGACATGGAAATACTGGAGTCGCCGTGCTCGGTCTCCCACGCCTTGGCAAGCCCGAAGTCGAGCACCTTGACCGTGCCGTCGGGGCGGAGCTTGATGTTGGCGGGTTTGAGATCGCGGTGGACGATGCCCGACTCGTGCGCTGCCTCGAGCGCCTCGGCGATCTGGAGGGCGATGGCCGTGGCCTCTTCGACAGGAACCGGTCCGCGCTTGATGCGCTCGGAGAGATCCTCGCCTTCGACCAGTTCCATCACCAGGAATGATCGTGAGGCCCGCATCCGTGTCGGCAGGCGGGACGCCTGCCCCACAAGCCCGCTCCTCATCAGCCTGGCTGCCTTGTGGGGCAGCCCTCCCGGCTGCCATTTGGGTGATCTCGACGCTCTCCGAGACCGTAGAGGTGGGCGATGTTCGGGTGGTTCAGACTCGCGAGCACCTTCGCCTCACGCTCGAACCTGGCCATCCGTTCGGGATCCTTGGCGAACTCCTCGGGCAGGACCTTGAGCGCGACCTCCCGCCCGAGCTTTTCGTCCTCGGCGCGCCACACCTGCCCCATCCCGCCCTCGCCGAGGGCTTGTCGTAATCCGTAGTGAGCAAGACGTCGAGCCGATCATCGCTGGGCCTCGATCGCGGCCGGCCAGTTGACGACGACAGTGATGGGCTCCGGCGGTGCGCTTTCGGCCGATTCGATTACCAGAAACCGCTCGCCGTCAGCAGACACCTGGAATCGGGCGCCGCCACTTGCCAACCCGTGTTCGAAAATCAGTTGGGGTTGTCCAAACGCCAGACCCGACCCTCGATCCTCGACCGTCACACCGGTGATCTCATTGCCTCTGAGATAGAGAATCTCCTTGCCATCGCCTCGCCAGACCGGCCAACCACCACCATCCACCGACACCTGCCACTTGCGCCCAGGACCGGGGAACGGCGCGACGTAGACCTCCCAACTGCCGGACTCGTTCGATCCGTAGACAACCCACCGCCCGTCGGGTGAAAAACCGGGGCTGTACTCGACGAAGTCGCTTTCGATCCATGGCTGCGGCTCGGCATCTTCCCCCAGTGACCAGGAGAAGCATGTCGACATTGGTCGGGGCTTCGGACACCCGGCTTCCAAGAAGAACGGTGGATCCGTCCGGGTGCCACGCGAAGGGCAAGGTCCGTCGATCAAACTACTGCCAGGAGTTCGCCGTCGCCGGACCCACCGATTGATTTTCGATGGATGGAAAACTGTTCCTCGTCTTCCGTCGACCCCCATATGATGGTCTCGCCGTCGGGCGAAAAGACCGCTGAGCCGACGTTCCCGCGGCCGAAAGTGAAGCGAGTTCTGAGTTTGCGGTTGAGATCGACCACCCACAGGTCCTCGTTTTCACCCTCGTCCTGACGAATCTGAACCAATGGCGGTTTCTTCGGTCGGCGACAAACGGAAACTATTGGAGAAGCGAGCCGGCTCTCCGACGGTTTCCTGAATGGAACCGTCCCGGGCGCGCCATCGGAGCGCGAGGTCCGCCGAAAACACCCCACCCTGGAACGCCAGGACACCGGTCTGCGAAGCCGAAAAGACCGCCTGGGCAGTCTCTTCAGCAATGAGCACGACCGTATCGGCGATCGGGAACGGCTCCCCCGACAACTCGAGCGCATCCGGGTCGAAGGGCTGGGCCATCAGCGTCCGCTCGCGGAGGAAGAGGAGGTGGCCCGAGGCATACTCTGCTGCCGCCGGCGACCGCATGATGACTTTCTGTTCGTCATCCCTCGAGCGACGCAGCGACGATCGCATGACCTTCATCATAACCCATCACGGAATCTGGCGAGGTAGAGGAAATGCTGGCCGTCCGGAAGAAATCGAGGATGGCGGTGGGAGTTGTCACCGCGCTCTTCGTCGAAGGTCGTCACATCTGACCGGTTCGCCGCCAAGCTGCGAGACACGCTGGATCGGTCTGTCGGCCTCGGCGTTCAAAGACTATGACGCCCTCGGAACTCCACGTTCCGCCCTTCCCGTTAGGCGCATCGCACAGAGTCAGAGGCTGACCTCCGGAAGCACTGACTTTCTTGAGCTTGCCGTCGGCAAAGAAACCGAGATTTTTGGAGTCCGGCGACCAGAAGGGGTATTCGAGCGTCGTCGGTTCCGGCCAGGACCCGTGGCCTGCACCTCGTCGAGATCGCGGACAAAGATCCGCAGCCTGGCCGTCGACGTCCCAGGCGGTATAGGCCAAAGATTGGCCGTCGGGCGACACCACGACCGGCCCGGGTCGGGACGGGTCGAGTTGGTATCCGCCGTCCTCGGGCGGCGGGACCTGGAAGCGGATCGTGCTATCGATCGCCGGTTGCTTGGACACGTTCCCGACGCCCAGGACCGCTGCTGCCACAACGGCGCACCCCCGCCACCGCCCACGGCAGCAGACGCCGCCATCGCGGCGCCGGCGCCGCGACCGGGACCGACTCGGCCGACGCGGAGTCCGACCCTTCCGGATCAGCTTGATAATCCTCGAAAAGGACGCGCGCCTCACCGATGTCCCGCAATCGTCGTTTGGCATCCTTGTCGAGAGAACGCCGGATGAGCCGTCTGAGATACGGCGGCGTCTCGGACGGCAGCGCCTCGAGGTCGGGGGCCTCCTTGAGCACCGACGCCAACACGTCGGACACCGTGTGGCCCTCGAACAGCTTGCGCCCGGTCAGCATCTCCCACAACACGACGCCGAAGGACCAGATGTCGGCGCGGCGATCGACCGGCATGCCGCGGGCCTGCTCGGGCGACATGTAGGCCGCGGTCCCCAGGATCAGTCCGGCCGCCGTGGCGTGCTGCGTGATCGTGGGCGACAGCGAAAGACCGGGGTCGGCGCCGTCCGCCTCCCAGGCTTTGGCGAGACCGAAGTCGAGCACCTTGACCGTGCCGTCGGGTCGGAGCTTGATGTTGGCCGGTTTGAGATCGCGGTGGACGATGCCCTGCTCGTGCGCCGCTTCCAGCGCCTCGGCGATCTGCAGGGCGATGGCGGTCGCTTCTTCGATCGGCACCGGTCCACGCTTGATCCGCTCGGAAAGGTCCTCGCCCTCCACGAGTTCCATCACCAGAAAAGTCGTGAGACCTGTCATTTCGAGCGGAGATCTCTGACCGTCGGTCTGGCAGCGCGGGAGCGTGCCGCCACAACGCGCCTCCTCAGATGCCTGGCTCGCCTTGTGGGGCAGCCGTCCCGGCTGCCATTTGGGGATGTGCACGCTCTCGAGACCGTAGAGGTGGGCGATGTTCGGGTGATTCAGCGATGCCAGCACCTTCGCCTCGCGCTCGAACCGGGCCATCCGCTCGGGGTCCTGGGCGAACTCGTCGGGCAGCACCTTGAGCGCCACCTCGCGGCCGAGCTTTTCATCCTCGGCGCGCCACACCTCTCCCATCCCGCCAACGCCGAGGGCTGCCGTGACCTTGTAATGAGCCAGCGTCGTGCCGATCATCGCTGGGCCTCGATCGCCGCCGGCCAGTTGACGACGACGGTCACCGGTTCAGGAGGCAGGCTTTCCGCGGGCTCGACCACCAGGAAACGCTCTCCATCCGCCGTGACATCGAACGCGGAACCGGTGGACGTGTTCCTGAATTGAAAGAGCGCCTGCGGCTGCCCGAAGGAGAGACCGGCTCCCCCGCTCGTCCACCGGCACGCCCATCATGTCTCCGGAATTACTGAGGTAGAGAATCTCCGCACCGTCTCCTCGCCAGGTCGGCCATCCTCCACCATCCACCGACACCTGCCATTTCCGACCGGGGCCGGGAAACGGGGCGACGTAGATCTCCCATTCACCGCTCTCGTTGGAGCCGTAGACCACCCACCGGCCGTCGGGGGAGAAGCTCCGCACCGTATTCGATGAATTCGGTTGCCAACCACGGCTGCGGCTCGCCATCATCTCCAACGGACCACGCCAGCAGATCGACGTTTGGCGGTGACGACGACACCTCGTTGCCCAAGGATCACCACGTCGCCCGACGGGTGCCAGTCCTCAGGCCACGTCTCCATGTCGAATTCCGCCAGCATCTCACCGTCTCCCGACCCGCCGATCGCCTTCCGGTGGAGGGACATCTGCTCCGCATCGTCAGTCACCTCCCACAGGACGCTCTCGCCGTCGGGTGAAAAGACCGGTGCGTCGTCTCCTTCCGGGCTGAAGGTGAAACGGGTCCTCAGCTTGCGGTCGAGGTCGACAACCCAGAGATCGCGGTTGTCGACCTCGTCCGCCCGTATCTGGACCATCGCGGTGTCTTCGGTGGGTGAAAGCCTCACCTCATCGGTGAAACGCGCCGGTTCGCCAATGGTCTCGAGTTCCGAGCCATCCCGCCCTCGCCATCGCAAGACCAGATCCGCGGTCAGGACGCCACTCTGAACCGCGAGAACCCCTGTCTGCGAGGCCGAGAACACACCCTGCGCGGTCCCGGTCGAGATCAACACCACCGTGTCGGCGATGGGGATCGGCTCACCCGAGAGCTCGAGTTTGTCCGGATCGAAGGGCTGCGCCATCAGAGTTCGCTCGCGAAGAAAGAGGAGGTAGCCCGGAGGCGTACTCCGCCGCCGCCGGTGAACGGACGATGACTCTTCTCCTCGCCACCTTCGAGCGACGCGGCGACGACGGCCTGCCCCTCGTCGGCCCCGGACGGAAATCGCGCGAGGTAGAGGAATTGCTTCCCGTCGGGCAGGAATCGCGGGTGGCGGTGGGAGTCGTCGCCCCGCTCCTCGTCAAAGATCGTCACATCGACCGGTTCGCCGCCGAGCTGTGAGACGCGCTGAATCGGTCTCGTCGCTTCCGGTGCGAAGAGGATCACACCCTCGGGGCTCCAGCTTCCGCCCTTGCCGTCGGGAGCGTCGCACAGAGTCAGAGGTTGTCCACCCGAGGCGCTGACCTTTTTGAGCTTGCCCTCGGCAAAGAACCCGAGGTTTTTCGAATCCGGCGACCAGAAGGGGTACTGGGCAGTTTCGGTTCCGGCCAGAACCCTCGGCTGCACCTCATCGAGGTCGCGAACAAAGATCCGACGCTGACCGTCGGAGTCCCAGGCGGCGTAGGCCAACGATTGCCCGTCGGGCGAAACCACCACCGGCCCGGGACGGACCGAGTCGAGCTGGTATCCGCGGCCCTCGGGCGGTGGTACCTGGAAACGGATGGCGCTTCCGCTGCACCGCCCTTCGACAACGAGCCGAGGCCGAGCACCACTGCCGCGGCCGTGGCCACCAGCACCAGGGCCCAGGGCAGGGCTTTCTTCCAGGTCGGTTGCGGGGCAGCTTCCATGGCTGCAGCCATTAGCGGTTGATCAAAGGCCTCGGGGTCCGCGCGGTACTCCTCGAGTACGATGCGGGCATCACCGATGGCCTGCAGACGCTGTTTCGGTTTCTTCTTCAAGCATCGCGCGATGAGGTCGCGGAGACGTGACTGGGGTGTCCTCTGGCAGGGCCTCGAGATCCACCTCGTCCTTGAGAACCGCGGCCAAAACGTGTGAGACGGTCTCGCCCTCGAAGAGCTTGTTCCCGGTCAGCATCTCCCAGAAGACGACACCGAAGGCCCACACATCGGCTCGTCGATCTGCCGCAATCCCCGCCGCCTGTTCGGGCGACATGTAGGCCGCCGTGCCGAGAATCACGCCCGCCGCCGTAGCGTGCGCCGTCAGGGTCGGCGACATCGAGAGATCGACACCCTCGGTGTCCGAATCCCACGCCTTTGCGAGCCCGAAGTCGAGCACCTTGACCGTGCCATCGGGGCGGAGCTTGATGTTCGCCGGTTTGAGATCGCGATGGACGATGCCCGACTCGTGCGCGGCCTCGAGCGCCTCGGCGATCTGCAGCGCGATGGCTGTCGCTTCTTCGACTGGGACCGGTCCGCGCTTGATGCGCTCGGAGAGGTCCTCCCCCTCCACCAACTCCATCACCAGGAAGGTCGTGAGACTTGCTTCAGCGTTCGAGAGAGATTCTGAATCCGCGGCTTGCACGCGGGACGCGTGCGCCACAACCGCCTCCGGAGAGCCTGGCGCCTGTGGGGCAGCCGTCCCGGCTGCCATTTGGGTGTTGACGCTCTCGAGACCGTACAGGTGGGCGATGTTCGGGTGATTCAGGCGTGCCAGCACCTTCGCCTCGCGTTCGAAACGTGCCATGCGCTCCGGATCCTGGGCGAACTCGTCCGGCAGCACCTTGAGAGCCACCTGCCGCCCGAGCTTTTCATCCTCGGCGCGCCACACCTCGCCCATCCCGCCGACGCCGAGGGCATCGACGACGCGATAGTTGGAAAGACTCATTCCCGGTTCGATGCTCATACAATTACTCCTCAGCGCACATCTGCGGTGTTGAATCCGACGCGTTCCATCAGGATCTGGAACCTCGGATCATCCTCGCCCCCCGGCATGTAATAGGCCGGCAAACCCGGCAGGAAGACCGCCAGGATCGAGTGGGCGTCGACCGACCGTTCGACCTCGTCGAGCAAGCGATCGGTTTCGCCGAGCCCGGCGTAGATGATCCCGTAGGCGAAGGGATCGACCTCCGTGTCCTTGGCGAATTCGTCGAGCGTTTGCAGTGCGGCTTCGGCGCGTTTCGTCTCGCCGCACTTGCCGTAGGTGTAGCCCACCCACGAGCGGGCGAGCGGGGTGTCGCCGCCGTGGAGCTCGGCCTCGGCGTCTTCGGCAGTCGCCAGAGCCTCCTCACACAGGCCGTTGTCGGCGTAGGTCTTGGCGAGCTTGATGTAGCCCCAGGTCCAGTTCGGGTTGAGGTCGAGGGCGGCGCGGAACTCCGCCGCCGCCCGGTCGTACTCGCGCTTGCCCATCAGCGAATAGGCCACCAGGTGGAAGGCGGAGGGCGACAGGGGGTCGAGTTCCTTGGCGACCGTCGCCTGCTCGATGGCGTCGTCGAACCGGCCCACCGCCGACAGGAAATAACCGTAGGAAACACGGGCGAAGTCGCTGCCGGGGTTGAGCTCGACGGCTCGCTCGAGATCTTGCTCCGCTCCGACCCAATCCCACTCGAAGAGGTATTTCCTCTCGGCCGAGGCGGCGAGAGCCTCAGCAAGGTTGGCATCGATCGCGAGGGCCTGTTCCACCGCGATCCTCGACTTCTCGATGGCCTCTTCTCGACCCATGACCCCGTGATAGGCGAGGGTGGTGTAGACGTCGGCGAGACCGGCGTAGGGTTGGGCGTAGCCGGGGTCCATGGCGATGGCCTGCTGGAAGTAATCCACCGCCTTCTGCATCTCTTTCGCCGAACCGATACTGAACTTGCGCCCCTGGAGATAGAGACGATGGGCCTCGGGATCGACGGCATACCTCCGCTCGAGATTCTCCGCCGTATCGGGTGACAACTCGATCCTGAGTGTCTGTGCGATGGTATTCGTGAGTTCCTTCTCGATGGCCAGGACATCGGTTTCGTCGCGGTCGAAACGGCCGCCCCACAGCTGGTGACTGTCATTGACATCCACCAACTCGGCGCTCACCGCGAGTTGGGCGCCGCGTTGGACGAGACGTCCCATCAGCAGAGCCTGGACGCCGAGCTTGCGCCCGATCTCCTGAGGCGTTTCCTCACTGTTTTTGAATGCGTAGGCGGAGCGACGGGAGATTACCTTGAGCTCCGGAATCTGGGCCAGGGTGTTGATCAGGCCTTCGCTCAGGCCGTCGCAGAGGTAGTCGGACTCGACGTCACCGGTGCCGTTTTCAAAGGGCAGTACCGCAATCGACGTGATCCTCTCGCTGGAGGAACCTGCTCCACGGCTCAAGAAAAACCTGGGCGGCGATCGCGACCAGCGCTACCAGACCCACAATTCCATACGGGACCCACGACCTGGACGAGCGAATGCGCCCGGTCGGAACAACCACCCCGCTCTCGGTGTCTCGTTTGAGGTTGTCGAGATCGACGGCGAGATCGCGGGTGCTCTGGTAGCGGCGCCCGGCATCCTTCTCCATGCACTTGCGGATGATCCGTTCGAGTTCGGGTGGCGAAACCGGGCTGAGTTCGCCGATCGGCACCGGCTCCGATTTCACGATCTCGGTGATGGTCTCGGTGGGTGTCGAGCCTTGGAAGGGCAGGCGCCCGGTCGCCATCTGGTAGAGAACCACGCCTGTGGAGAAAATGTCGCTGCGGTGGTCGGCATCCTTGCCGAGAGCCTGTTCGGGGCTCATGTACTGGACCGTACCCATGACGACCCCGGGCTGCGTCATGGTCTGAACCGTGCCGTCTGCATCGCCGTCGATGGTGGGCTGCAGTTTGGCGAGTCCGAAATCGAGGACCTTGAGACGGCCCTCGGGGGTGACCATCAGGTTGGATGGCTTGATATCCCGGTGGGTGACGCCATGTTCATGGGCGGCAGCCAGGGCATCCGCGAGTCGCGACCCGAAATCGACGATCTCAGACGTCGTGAGTGGCGACCGCGCCATGCGGTGGTCGAGGCTCTCGCCCTCGACGTGTTCCATCGCGATAAAGTGGATGCCGTCGGCCTCGCCGACGTCGTAGATGTGGGCGATGCCGGGGTGATTGAGGGCCGAGGCGGCGCGAGCTTCGTCCTCGAAGCGGCGTCTGCGGTCCTCATTCTCGGCCTTCGCCGAGGGTAGGGTCTTGAGCGCCACGGTCCGGCCGAGGCGCGTGTCGCGGGCCAGCCACACCTCTCCCATTCCGCCTTCACCGAGCTTGTCGGTAATCTCGAAATGCGAGATCTTCTTGCCGATCATCACAACCCCCCCGGGCTTCTGTGGTCGGGCCCTCGGGGACGAACCGAAGGGAGTCGCAATCGCGCTCACTTCGGAACCCGCGGACTCCGTCGTCTCAATTCGTTGGTCGTTTGTCCGTCACTTGGAGTGGACGCCACACATCATAACGCACGTGAGACGCAGACGCATTTCATTTTTGTAACATATTTTTTTGAGATCGCTGTGTAAATGGAAGGTTCAGCCGTCCAGGCGCCGGATCAACAGGAGGGTTCGGTCATCGGGGAAGGGCACGCCTCGCGCAAACTCGTAGAGATTTTTTTCGATTGCCGCCATGATCTCGCCCACCGGTTCGGGGCGGGTCTTGACGCAGATCTCGCGAAGGCGTTCCTCGCCGTACTCTTCCTCTTCAGGATTCTCCGGCTCGGTGATGCCATCGGTGTAGAGAACGAGAGTATCGCCGACCGCGAGGTTTTCCTCACCGGCGGTGAATACACCTTCCGGGAGAATCCCGAGCGGCATCCCGGTCGATTCCAGCCACTCTGTCGAACCGTCGGCCCGCAGCAGCAGTCCGGGGTTATGGCCCGCGTTGCAGTAGCGCAGCTTTCCCGTCCCGGGCTCCACCGAGGCCAGAAACGAGGTCGCATATTTCTCAGGCGGCGTCCGTTCGAAGAGCAGATGCGACACCGAGCGGAAGACGTCCTCGACCGCCACGCCATCGTGAATCGGACCCGCTGAAAGAGCTTCGAGCGAAGCTGTCAACAGCGAAGCTGCGATGCCCTTGCCCGACACGTCCGACAACATCAGTACGACCTCGCTGTTGTCGTGCCGCATCTCCACTTTGAAGAAGTCGCCGGACACCCCGCGGGAGGGGATATTGCCCGCCACAATGTCCCAGCCCGGCACCTCGGGAAGGTGGTCCGGGAGCAAGCCGACCTGGATCTCGCGGGCCAGGGCGACCTCCTGCTCGAGGCGTTTGCGCTCAGCCGCTTCCTCGGCGAGGTGGACGTTCCGAATCCGCATGGCTGCAACTGATGCCAGCGACGCCAGCAGCTCCATGTCTTCTTCCTCGAACTGGCGCATCGTCAGACGCGAACCGAGGACGATGAGACCGAGGGCACCGTCCGGGTCGAGCAGAGGCGCCGCCACCAGCGATCGGACACCGGCATCAAGGAGGCTCATGGCCTCGTTGAACCGCTCGTCGGTCTGCGCGTCGAGAACCAGCGCCGCCTGACGACCCTCCACGACCTGTTCCATGAGGCTAGTGGAAAAAAGAATCTCCTGCGTTCCCGCTCCCGGTCGAGCGGCTGGCAGCCCGTTCGTAGCCGCCGTCCGCCGTTCTCAGATAGATCGCGGCGTCTTCCGGTCGCAAGTATTCGAAGGCGCGGTCGAGGATCAGATCGAGAAGATCTTCCAACGACATCACCCGGTCGAGAGCGAGGTTGACTTCGGTCAGGAGACGCAGCCTGTCCGCGTAGCGGCGCAGGCCCTCCCCCATCGGAGTGACAGAATCGGTACGAATTTCTTCCGGCGCCTGCAGCAGTTCCGCCGCCGACCGGAAGATCGTGTGGCTGTCGCGGCTGATCGAGCTCGACTGTTTTTTCGGCATCGGCCGGCTGGCCTCACGCAACGTGATCGACGTGCTGCCGACCTGGATCACCGAGCCATGGCCGACCCGGATCGGGTTCTCGACCGGACGACCCCCGATCAGGGTGCCGTTCCGCGATCCAAGATCCTCCACGTGCCAGGCGCCCTCGTTGAGATACAACCTGGTGTGCATCCTCGACATCGATCGATCGGGAATGGTCAGATCGGCCTTCGACGACCTGCCGATGACAAAGGTCTCTCCCGACAACGCACGATCGAACGGCGCACCATCCGTCGGCGTGACGTGCAGGCTCAGTGGCGGTGTTGCTTCAGTATTCCCACTCATAATCGCAGTCATCATACATCTATAACCGCTGAGTTTCGGAAATCTTCCACGGTGTTGACGTTCAGCCACGCATCGCGGATCTCGACGGGTGGTTGCGGAGACGAGACGGCGTCCGAACCCGCAAGATCCTGAAATCCAAAATGGCCCTCTCGCGCCCGCGCCTCCAGCACATCTTTCATCTGCGGTTCATAGACGGCGAGGAGCGGTTCCACCGTACCGGGCGACAACTGCGGGAGAACGGCCCACACTCCGGATCGGCGCTGCGACACCAACCAGCGGACGACCTCCGGACGCACCAGCGGCATGTCGCACGCTGCGACAATCCACGCCACGTCGGGGTCGCAGCGCATCGCCGCAAGGATGCCGCCCAGGGGACCGGCAGCCTCCGGTGGATCGGACAGTCGGCGGAAGGCATCGAGGGCGGGAGGCACCGGACCATCACCCGCGAGGAAAGTCCGCTGCGCGAAATCTCGGACCGCGGCCACCGCGATCTCCACCAGGGTCAGGCCCCCGCGGCGGAGGATCTGTTTCGGTCGCCCCATGCGCCGGCTCTCGCCGCCGACGAGAACGACAGCGTTCAGGACTTCCAAATGCTCTCGAGCCCCCGGCTCGCTCAGTTGCTCTTCCAGCGGATCGCCACGCCCTGGCACACCACCTCGGGGCCCATGCTCCCCATCTGTCCGGGTTCGGCTGACCTGACGTTCCGGCCGCAGGCGATGATCACCACGGCATCGGCATCGACCTTTGCCGCTCGACGCCTGAGGTTCTCTTTGGCGGTCCTCACCGCACTCTCTTCACCAAATGTGGCAATTTGTACCTTCTCTTCGAGGTTTGCCAGCTCCTCGTACTCCCGGTCACCGATCTGTTGCGGCGCGATCACCCTCACTTCACGCGTCCATGCCTTGAGATCGGGATCGGTCGACGAGGATGAACTGCATCCGATTGCTGCCAGGAGGATGGCTCCACACAACAGGACCTGTTTCATTGAGATCTCCCTATTCCACTCTCGACGTAGGATTCGCGCCCAATGTACCAGACGTCACCAATTTCGCATTCAGGAGGGCCTCCTCGAAACTTGACAAAACAACGCTCAGATCGCAAAATAGCTGTCCGTTGATCGGACAGCCGATCGAACCGGAGGAATTCCATGCCTTTGTATGAATACAAATGTCAGACGTGTGCCCGCCGTTACGAACGAATCGAGCGGGCCTCGAGCCAACACGACGGCGTGTGCCCCGAATGCGGAGGCGTCGCTTCGCGGTTGCTGGGCGCGCCCGCCCTTCAGTTCAAAGGCAGCGGTTGGTATGTCAACGACTACGCAAAAGGCAACGGGGCGAAACCGACCGAGAGCGAAAAGGAAAGCGCAACTGCTGCGGCTTCGACGACCGACACAAAGAGCGAGACGAAGAGCGAAACCAAGAGCGAAACCAAGAGCGAAACCAAGAGCGACGCCAAGCCGGTAAATGACACCGTGAAGAAGGCAACACCCAAGGTGGCATAGGGGAATTCGGAATTCTCCAGCGTCCTAACGCACGATATTCATGAAGACCTGCTGCGACGGTCGTGGTTCGTCGCCCTTTGCGGGCCGGCGGCGAATATAGCTCCCGTTTGACCGAAGATCCCAGGCCGTGCAGTTGTCGTTCTCGGCGATGGTCATGATTTCCTCCACCTCCGCGACCAGCAAGGGATCGCGCACCGGTGCGATGGTCTCCATCCGGCGGTCGAGGTTCCGCTTCATCCAATCCGCCGAGCCGATGAAGTACTCCGGAGATCCTCCGTTTTCAAAACCATAGATCCGACCGTGCTCGAGGAAGCGACCCGAGCACGCTGAAGACGCGGATGTTTTCCGACAGACCCTCGACCCCGGGACGGAGGCAGCACAGGCCGCGCACGTTGAGAGTGATCGGCACGCCGGCCTGCCTGGCAGCGTAGAGCTCGCGGATGATCTCCGGGTCCTGGAGCTGGTTCATCTTGGCGCGAATTCCCGACGACCTGCCTTCGGCGGCGTGCGCCGCCTCCCGACGAATGAGCTCGACGAAACGCTTGCGCATGCGTGTGCGGCGCCACCAGCAACAGACGATAACCATTGTGCGGCGTCGAGCTCGTGAGCTCGTTGAACACCGCCGCAACATCGGCGCTGAGGTCGGGATCGCAGCTGAGGATCCCGACATCTTCGTAGAGCCGCGCGGTCCCGCTGTGATAGTTCCCGGTTCCGACGTGGACGTATCGCCGAACGCCGTCGGCCTCCTCGCGCACCACCATCGCCAACTTGACGTGGGTCTTCAGTTTCTCCACCCCGTAGGAAACGTGAACGCCCTCGCGCTCGAGCAGCCTGCCCCACGCGATGTTCGGTTCTTCGTCGAACCGAGCCGTGATCTCCACCAGAACCGCAACCTGTTTGCCGCGACGCGCGGCCTCCGCCAGAGCCTGAATGATCGGCGAGTCGGACGATGTTCGGTAGATCGTCAGCTTGATCGCCAGGACGCTTGTCGTCCAGCGAGGCCGACTGCAGAAACCGCAGAACCGAGGTATCGAAACTGTGGTACGGATGGTGGAGCAGAATGTCGCCGCGCGAGATCTCCTCGAAAATCGCCCCGGAGTCGCTGGCGATCAGATTGCGAAGCCGGTGGTGGGTGATGGGAGCGTGCGGCGGGTCGCGCAGCTCCTCGTGACCCTCGACCGGGAAGCGGAGAAGATCGGCCACCGCCAGAGAATGGTCGGTGACATAGACGTCCGTGTCGGTGAGTTTGAGCTGCCGCGTCAGCCACTGCCGCATCTTCTTGGGCGTTTCCTTCGCCATCTGGAGACGGACCTCGCCGGCGAATTTGCGAGCCTTGAGGTCATTGGTCACCTGGCGGATGATGCTGCCCGGTTCCATCACGCCGTGTGGGATCGTCGACGATCGTCTTCCTGCGCCTTCTTCGCCGCGCGCCGCCCGGGTCACCCGAAAGACGTAGGACACGATTTCGGCGCCGGGAAACAACTGATCGAGGTTGGCGGCGATCACCTGTTCGAGGGGAACGAAACCAGAACGGTCGCTGAGCGGCACCCACCGGTTGCGATTTGTCGGGCACCTTGATTCGCACAAATCGCTCACCTCGCTTCTTCTCTTTCAACGTGACGGCGAGGTTGAGCCCCAGGCTGCTGATGAACGGAAACGGATGTTCGGCGTCCACCGCGAGCGGCGTGAGGATCGGCAACACCGAGCGCTTGAAATATTCGGTGAGATCGGCGCGGTGGTGCTCGCTCAGGTCATCCACATCGACGATGCCGATCCCCGCTGCGGCAAGTGCCGGCCGCAGGTCGTAGCTCGAAACAGCTGCGACAGTTCCCGCATCTGCTTGAAGACCTCCTTGCGGCACGCAGCCAGCTCTTCAGTCGGGTGTCAACCCGTCCAACGACAGTTTGTTGACGCCCTTGTTGACCTGGCGCTTGAGACCGCTCACGCGCTTCATAAAAAACTCGTCGTGCAGCATTCCGAGGATGCCCGCGAACTTCACGCGCTCGAGAAGCGGGACCGTGGGGTCCGTCGCCATTTCGAGCACGCGCCGCGCGAAACGAAGCCAACTCAGCTCGCGGTTGATGAAGGCGCTCAGGCGAATCCGGGATCCGTTGCGATGTTCTTTTTCTTCGCTGGGCCATCGGCACACTCCGTCGCTTCGACTGTCGGTCTCGCGTGAAATCGACCCACGATTATATAGGGGATCGCCTTCAGAATCCACGCGCGGAGAACAGATTTTTTCACAAGCGTGTTAAGATCAAATCATCAAGTAGATATTGTTCGAACACCAAGAGGGAAAGAGGAGGATCGAGATGGCGAAAACGACTGCGAAGAAGGCCGCACCGAAAAAGGCAGCCGCCAAAAAACCGGCCGCCAAAAAACCGGCGGTGAAAAAGGCCGCGCCGAAAGAAGAAGCCGCAGCCAAGAAACCGCGTGAAGAAGGCTGCGCCCAAGAAGAAAGTCGCTGCGAAAAAACCCGCAGTGAAAAAGGCCGCGCCAAAGAAAAAGGCCGCTGCGAAAAAACCCGCAGTGAAAAAAGCTGCGCCAAAGAAAAAGGCCGCTGCGAAAAAACCCGCCGTGAAAAAAGCTGCGCCGAAGAAAAAGGCCGCTGCGAAAAAACCGGCCGTGAAAAAAGCTGCACCGAAGAAAAAAGCCGCTGCGAAAAAACCGGCCGTGAAAAAAGCTGCGCCGAAGAAAAAGGCTGCTGCGAAAAAACCGGCCGTGAAAAAGGCCGCGCCGAAGAAGAAGGCCGCAGCCAAAGAAAAAGGCCGCCGTGAAAAAGGCTGCGCCGAAGAAAAAGGCCGCTGCCAAAAAACCCGCAGTGAAAAAGAAGGCTGCGCCAAAGAAACGGCCGCAAGAAATAGGTCTCTTCGAGCACGCGCACGGCGCGGAGGGCCGCGCGTTCGGATCGCCAGTGTTGCGAGATCTTGGCCCAGTTCAACGGGAGCGTGGGAGGTGACCACTCACCACGCTCCCGTTTTTTGTTCGTGATACCCTCGATCCTTTCCAGGGTGCCGCCACCCGCTGTTGCTCATGCTGGACGCACTCACACTTGCCGCGGACGATTGGTCCCTTCGACACTGCTGGGCGAACGTCTCGGCAGACCGCCTCGACGGTCGATCCCCGAGATCCGTCGTCCTCGTCGACTACTTCGACACCTTCGACTGGCGCATCCACAACGCGGGATGCCTTCTCACCAGCAGAGCGCCAGAGCGGGCGCACGATCACTTCACTGGCGGTCGGCGTCCAGCCGCATCCCTACACTCTGCCCATCCAGACGTGACATTCGATTCGCACACGATCTGCCCGATGGTTTTCTGAAGTCGGAGCTCGTCGAAATCTCCGGTGTCCGCGCACTGCTGGTCGTCGGAACCGCTCGCGTGGCCCGCCGGACCGCTCGCGTTCTCGACCGTCGAGGCAATACCATCGCCCGTCTGGTCGTCGACGAATCGATTCCGCTGGACGATTCGAACACGGCCGCCGGCGAACCGCTGCAGAACCGTCACGGTGCAACCGGTCGGGTCGGCGCAACGCGCACTACCGTCGAGTGATCCACCATCTTCACGACAGCGGCGCCGCCGGACCAACCGCCCATCGATACCCTCTCCGCGGCGACGGCCGAGGTTCGCGGACGGCGTCCAGGTGACTACGTTGCGAAACCACGCCTCTCGATCCGCCCGGATCAACGCTGCGACGAAGTGTTGAGGATGATCCTCGGCAGTCTCCAGAAGACCGTTGCCGCCAACGTGGATGGCGTGATCGATGACGTCGATGTCGAGTTTCTCCACGACTTCCGTGTCGCGTGCCGGCGGGCGCGTGCGGCCTTGAGTCAGATCAAAAGGGTCCTCCCAAACCCGGACGCCGACCACCTCGCAAGCCGAGCTTCGGTGGCTCGGTGATGTGACCAACGGCTCTGTCGGGATCTCGACGTCTACCTGCTCGAGATGGACGGCTACCGTCGGCAACTCGGCGACACGGCCGAACGCCGATCAACGATTTTGAAAAGCTTTTGACGCCGTGAACGTGCCCGGGCCCTTGCGGCGAGTCCGCGGAGCCTTGCGAACCGAAGCGCTTTGCCCAGTTTATGGAAGACTGGGTCGCAGCTGGTCGAGTCGAGCCCTGCGAAATCGGATGCTTCCAACGCAGACCGGCCGATCTCGAAGATCGCGAGCAGGAAAATCCTCAAGGCCTACCGGAGAATGGTCAAAAGAGGCGTCCAGCTTTCCGACCCACCGCCGGCCGAAGATCTCCACCGCCTCCGGATCGACGCCAAGAAGCTTCGTTATCTCCTCGAGTTTTTCGGCGGTCTGTGGCCAAAGAAAGCCACTTCTCGTCTGGTCAAGGAACTCAAACAATTCCAGGACATTCTCGGGGGATCCAACGACATGGCCGTCCAGCAGCGCCACCTCGCCGCCTTTGCAGAAACGCTGATGGCGGAGGGATCGACCCGGGCCGGCACCGTCTTTGCGATGGGGCGCTTGGCGGACACGATGGCCGAACGGCAGGAGACCTATGCGGAAGCGTTTGCGGAGCGTTTCGAGCTCTTTGCCGGCGATGGCGAGCCGCGAGCTCTATCACACGACGTTTGGTGGAGACTGACAGATGCACACGCTGGCCGTCTGGACGATCAAGGGAGGCGTCGGCAAGACCGCAGCGGCGGTCAACCTCGCCCACGCCGCTGCGATGTCGGGAATCCGCACCCTCCTGTGGGACCTCGATCCCCAGGGCGCCACCAGCTATTACCTGCGCGCGCTACCGCGTCTCCCGGGCGGCGTGGAAACACTCCTCGATCGATCGGTGGACCTTCTGCAGTTCGTCCAGGCGAGCGAGTTCGACAATTTGTTTCTCCTGCCGGCTGACTTCTCCTACCGCCACCTCGATCTCGCCCTGGAAGAGAGCGCGAAACCGAAAAAGATGCTCGCCAAGAGGCTGCGGCCGTTGGCCGACGAGTTCGATCTCGATCCTGATCGACTGCCCACCCAGTGTGTCCGCAGTTTCCGAGGCCGTTCTTCGTGCAGCCGACGCGTTGATCGTGCCGGTCATCCCCACCACCCTCTCGATGCGCACACTCGAACAAGTCCGTACTTTTGTTGCTACAGCAGGCAAACACGAGCCGCAGCTCCTCCCGTTCCTCTCGATGGTCGATCGCCGCAAGAGGATTCACCTCGACACCTGCGAGCTGTGTCTCGCCGACGAGGAGTTCCTGCGCACACCAATTCCGTCGGCGAGCATTGTCGAGCGGATGGGCGTGACCCGTGCACCAGTTGCGGCGACACTGCCGTCGCAGCCGGCGGCGAAGGCTTTTGGCGAATTGTGGCGTGAGATCGCGGAGCGTCTCCGCATCGGACCTGGGATGGGTTTCTGAAGGTGGGCCAAGGCCCACCCTACTTCGGATCCACAGACCGGGCGGACTCGTAGCGTGGGCTTCAGCCCACTTCAGCAACGAACAAGCGGACAAGAGCATCGATCAGGCGTCGTCGTCGGCTATTGAATCTGCGTTGACAACTGCGAGGACCTTGCGGCCGTATTTGCGGAGCAGGGTCGGGCCGATCCCCGCCACCTCGAGCAGTTCTTCGTCGTCGGAAGGACGCGCGCGGCAGATCGCGGTCAGGGTCCGATCGGTGAGGATGCGGAAGGCTGGAACCCGGCGCCGCCTTGCTTCCTCGAGGCGCCAGGCGCGAAGTCGATCGAAGAGCGCGATCTCTTCATCCGTCAAGCTCGGCCTCAGGAACTGAGCGAACTGACTTTTTGACAGCCGCGCGACCGCGGGCCGCCGTCCGCTTTTTTCGCCGGGGCTTGACGGCCATCTCCACCACACGCACGCCGTCGACGTCGCCGGTCCCGGCGAGCTGGCCCCGCCGCGTCAACCACACGCGTTGAAAACGGATGGTGCGGCCGTCCTTCACGAACGAATCAGCGCGAACGTCGATCAGACCCTCTCTCGCAAGCCCGTCGAGAAGCGTCTCGAAGACCGGTCGCGCAAACCCGGCCGGTTCGCCTGCCTGCGCGAAACAACTGGCCGGAGGTCAGACCGTCGCGGTCGAGGAGCAGGTCGAGCACGGCGGCGAGCGCATCCTTTTCGTCGGCGTTCGGCGTTCGGAAGGCCGACCGCAACACAGCCGGCCGGCGCACACTGATCGCAGGACCCACACGGCTGGCCCGAATCGTCGCTGATCGCCGAAATGTCGAACCAGGTCGAGCATGCGGCAACCGCGTCCGCCGGCAAACGACCATCATGCGTTCGATCTGGTCCTGCCGGTGATTTCGTCTGGGCTTCATACGGTTTCCGCCAATCGTCGCGGCCGCGACTCGCGTTTTCCTCTGGGTCGACGATGGCGCCGCGATGGATCCAGAGCTTCTCGAGCGCGGTCGTGAAGACGTCTGCGGTCGAGACCAGTCCGCGCTCGCACTTCGGCCGCAGGATTGCGGCTGCGGACCGAGCAGCCGCGTAGACGGATTCCAGGACTCCGACCTCCGGGTAGTCGCGATCGAAGAAGAACTGATGGGTGTGGCGATCGGCCCACGAGTACAACAGAACGGCCCGCGACGGTGCGCCGTCCCGTCCGGCGCGACCGATTTCCTGGTAGTAGCTTTCGAGGGTTGCCGGGAAGCCCGGTGTGGACGACCGTTCGAATATCGGGCTTGTCGATTCCCATCCCGAAGGCGATGGTCGCGACGATGACCTCGATTTCATCCGACTTGAAACGCGCGTTGGACGCGGTCGCGAATGTCCGCAGTCATCCCGGCGTGATAGGCCGCAGCCGGGAAGATCTCGTTGAGCTCTGCGCCGAGGGCCTCGGCCTCCTTGCGGGTCGGCGTGTAGACGATGGCCGGTCGACGTGTCTCGTCAGCGAGCACTCGCTGCACCAGGTCCCGCCGGAGCGACGGCGCCGCCTCGACCACCTCGACTGCGATGTTGGTGCGTCTGAAACCGTGAATGAAAAGCCGGGCATCGGGGACTTCGAGTTGTTCGACGATGTCCCGCTGCACCATCGGCGTGGCGGTGGCCGTCAAGGCGATGACCGGCGCCGGGCGCAGTATCGGCAGACGCTCGGAGAGCATCCGATACTCGGGGCGAAAATCGTGCCCCCAATGGGAGATGCAATGCGCTTCGTCGACCGCGATCAGGACCGGCGGCCGCGCGCGCCAGCATCTCCGGGAAGCCGGGAACCGCGAGCCGTTCCGGAGCGACGAAGAGAAAATCCAGCTCGCCATCGAGATAGCGTCTGCACACCGACCGTGATCTCGAGTCGGTCGCGGCCGGAGTGGATCCGTTCGGCGGCAAGACCGCGGGCCGCGAGCGCGGCGACCTGGTCCTCCATCAACGCGATCAACGGCGACAGCACCAGCGTCGTGCCGCCTCGCGCCAGACCCGGCAGTTGATAGCACAGTGACTTCCCGGCACCGGTGGGCATGACCAACAGCACATCCGCACCCGCCGTCACCGCGCGGCAGACCTCCTCCTGAAGAGGGCGAAAACTCTCGTGGCCGAAGGCCGAAAGCAGGAGCCCGTCGAGCTTATCGACCGGGGTTGAAGAGCCGCGGTTGGGCGTGAGGGCGGGTTCGGAGTCCATCGTGGGCAACACTAGCATGGGGGGGCAGTGAGGGGGTGATTGTGGTGCGGGCGCCCCGCCCGCACGTGCAGGCGAGACGCAGTCACCATATCGCACTTCTGTCGCCCCTCCGGGGCTTTGCATTTTACTTTCACACCCGATCCTGGGGCTCACGCCCCAGGCTACATTCTGTCGCCGCTCCGCGGCTCGGAAACGGCCCGCGTTCGGCGGAGGTGCCATTTTCAATATTGTTGGAGGCTAGATCATTCATGCCGGCAAGATTTCTCGGGCCAACAATGTTGAAGGTGGCTCCTCTCGGGTAGCGTGCTCTGAAAACCGGGATCACTCGAAGCCAATTCTCGTCAGAGGGATCGGGAGCCCACCGACAAGAGATTTCTCCGCTCGCTTCGCTCGGTCGAAATGACAGGTTGGGGAGCTTGTTCCTATCGGGACCGGGCACGGGCCCTAGGCCCATGTACACTGTGGCGTCCGAAATTCAACCAGCGAGGTGACTCCATGGAGCACAGCCAACCGACGAAGATTGCCGGACTGCCGGAGAACGCGCGCCGACCGTTGAAACCCGGCGAGGTCTATGTCCCCGTGGTGCCCGACGAGACCGGCGTCGCCGAGGTCACGACCCGTTCGGTGACGATGGGGCTGATCTTCTGCGGCCTCTTTTCGATGGCCGCCGCCTATCTGGCACTCCGGGTCGGCCAGGGCATCGAAGCCGCGATTCCAATCGCCATCCTCGCGATCGCATTGTCGCCGCTCTTCTCCCGCCGCAGCACGATCCTGGAAAACGTCATCATCCAGTCCATCGGCGCCAACTCGTCCCACGTCGTCTCGGGAGCGGTCTTCACCATCCCTGCGCTCTACATGTTGGCGGCCGACCCGCTGTCGGGGGTCGTCGAGCCGACCGTTCTCCAGGTCATCGTGGTCTCGTTTCTCGGTGGCTGTCTCGGCATCCTCTTCCTGATCCCGCTGCGCTACCACTTCATGGTCGAGATGCACGGCGAGTTTCCGTGGCCCGAAGGCACCGCAACCACCGAAATCCTGCTCTCGGGCGAAAGCGCCGGCCGCCAGGGCAAGATCCTCGCGATGGCCGCCGGCATCGGCGCGCTGTACGACGGCCTCGCCACGACCTTCCACGCCTGGGCGGAGCTCTTGAGTTTCCGCGCGATCGGGCTCGGCCAGGTCCTCGAGCGCCAGTTCATGACCCTTCGCATCCTCAACAACGCCGCCATCATCGGCATCGGCTACATCGTCGGCATCCGCTATGCAGCCATCATCTGCGCCGGGTCCTTCCTCTCGTATTTCGTGTTCGTCCCACTGGTCCACGCCATCGGCGCCTACGCCCCCGGCATCCTCGCGCCCGGCACCGTGCCCATCGCCGAGATGACGATCGACGAGGTCTTTCGATCCTACGTCCGGATCATCGGCGTCGGCGGAATCGCCGGAGCCGGCATCCTCGGCATCATCAGTTCGCTGCCGTCCATGGTCCGCTCCATCGGCGCCAACATTGTCGGCATGAGCCACCAGGACGAGCGCTCCGTCAAAGAGGTGCCGCGCGTCGACCGTTCGCTGCCCGGCGGCTTCACGATCGTCGGTCTCGTGATTCTTCGCCCTCGCCGCCTTCCTCTTCTTCTCGTTCGGTGTCGGCATCGGCGGTTCGCTGCTCTACGCTGCAGTCGCCACCGGTATGGTGATGCTGATCGCCTTCCTCTTCGCCCCGGTCGCCGCGCGCGCGATCGCCATCGTCGGCACCAACCCGGTTTCGGGAATGACCATGCTGACCCTCATCGTCACCGGATTCGTCCTGCTCAAGATGGGGCTCACCGGTGGCAACGGGATGTTCGTCACCATGATGGTGGGCGGCGTCGTGTGCACCGCCCTCGCCGCGTCGGGCGCTCTCGCCTCCGACCTCAAGGTCGGCTACTGGATCGGGGCCACGCCATCCCGTCAGCTCGCCCTCAAGTTTGTCGGCACCGCGGTCGCGGCCATCTTCTGCGGCATCATGATGTGGGTGATGGCGCAGGCCGACCCCGGACAGGGCTTCGGCACCGCCGCCATCCCGGCGCCGCAGGCCTCGGCCATGAAGGAGATCCTGGTCGGCATCTTCGGCGCGACAACCGCCCCATTGCAGTGGTATCTCTTTTCGCTCGGCGTTCTGCTCGCGCTCATTCTGCGGATGACCGGCGTCCCGCCACTCGCCTTCGCGCTCGGAATGTACCTGCCGATGGAGCTCAACACCCCGGTGCTGCTGGGTGGGATCCTGGCGTGGCTGGTCGGCCGCAAAGGGGCGGACGACAGCGATGCGGATGTCAAGGTACGCACCGATCGCGGGGTCCTTCTCGCCTCAGGTCTGATTGCCGGCGGCGCCATCATGGGCGCCTTCGACGCCATCGGCAGTGCCATCGTCAAACAGATCACGGGCTCGACGGCCGCCAAGGAGAGTATTCATATCCTGTCGGAAGCCTCCTTCGAGGGCATCCCCGGCGAGATCGTCGGCACCATCGCTCTGGCGGTGTTGTGCGTTTTCGTCGTGATGTTCTCGAGGCGTGCGAAGGCTGCAGGGTCGTCGACCTAGAGACAGAAAATAGTTTCTCGTCCTGAGAAAACTCGTCGGCCGAGGTTGTGACACCGGTCACTTGGATAATTCTATAATTGCGCATATAACGATGGGGAACCAGTCGCGCATGGAGGTCCCCGATGAGACACCACAGTTCACTCTCGTCGAGAGTGCTCGGCACGGCAGCAGCTCTTGCTTTCATTTCGGTTGCGCCGGCAGTCGCTGATGAGGAGGACCACGAGGGCCTGACGTGGGAGGGGCCCGGAACCTGTCTCGAATGCCACACCGACGAGGCAATGGATGTTCACGGATCGGTCATGTACCAGTGGCAGGGCTCCTCGCCCCAGATGACGAATGGACCGGCGAGCCAGGGCAAAATCGCAGGCGGGGTCAACAGCTACTGCATCAACATCCTCGGCAACTGGAACGCCTGCGGGGGTTGCCACATTGGGCTCGGGACCATGCCGCAGACCGAAGCCACCCCGGCCGAACTCGCCAACATCGACTGTCTCCTCTGCCACCAACGGGCCTACAAACGCCAGCGGGTTGACGGCGTGTTCGTTCCGGACGAGGGTGCCATGACGATCACCATGAACGAGGCCGTGCAGACCGTGCACGAGCCCGAGCGCATCAACTGCCTCCAGTGCCACGCCAAAGCGGGTGGCGGCGACGCCGTCAAACGCGGCGATCTCACGCTGGCCCACGCCGCCACCACCGACTCGTCGTTCGACGTCCACATGGCCACAACCGGCGAGAATCTCCGCTGCCAGGACTGCCACACTGCCAGCGATCACCGATTTGCCGGACGCGGTTCCGATCTCCGCCCGACCGATTCGGCCGCGGTCCTCGAGTGCACCAACTGCCATGCCGAGATGGCCACTCCTTCGGGGCACGAAGGTTCGACCATCGATCGCCACGTCGCACGGATCGCCTGCCAGACCTGCCACATTCCCCGCTACGCGAAGGACGCTTCGGACAGCGCGGCAACCGAGGCCACCGAGACCCACCGCACGTGGCTTTCGACCCACAGCCAGTCACCGCCGTACCACCCCGCTTCGGACAAGGCCAACGACCTCGTTCCGGTCTATCGATTCTGGAATCGTCTCAACCGCAATTATCTTCTCGGCGACACAGCAGTGATCGATCCCGATGACCGGTCGCTATCCCACATCACGACCGATCGGCCACGCCAGCCAGTCTGAGAGCAAGCTCTACCCCTTCAAATACAAGACCGCCGAGCAACCGATCACCAACGCCGACAGCAAGCTCATCGCCCTCGACACCTCGGTCTTTTTCTCAACCCACGACGCGGCGGCTGCCACCGAGCAGGGTCTGGTCAACATGGGTCTCCCATCAACTGCCGCCTATTCCTGGGTCGAGACCGACACTCTGCAGATGCTCAACCACGAGGTCGCGCCCGACGGCCAGGCCCTGCGCTGCGGCGATTGCCACGGTACCGGAGCGCGGATGAACCTTCAGCGCGACTTCGGTTACGGCCTCAGGGGCGAAGAGAGCACCATCTGCTTCCAGTGCCACGGCTCCGAAGAGGACAAGGACTTCGAGGAGATCCACGAAAAGCACGTCAAGGACAAGGGCTTTGACTGTTCGTGGTGCCACGGTTTCAGCCGTCCGGAGCGATCCCTCACGCCATCGGCTTTGCTCTTCTTCGACGACTTCGAGAGTGCCGGGACCGATGCCTGGAGCCAGTGAGCCCGGATCTACGTTCCCGAGAGGCGTCGCGAGAACCCAGCCGTCCGGATCGACCTCGACGACGGTGTCCGTCGGAACCACAAACGACGCGTCGACCTTCGTTCATCTCGACCGCGGCGATATTCGCCGCCGACCGCCACCTCGAGCGGCATTTGGAAGGTCCGGATCGCCCCAGGTGACCTCGACCCGCTCGTCGCCGTCCCCGGGACGCCGCTCCACCCGCCAGGTGGGAATATCGGCCCGCAGGAGATACCGCGACCAGAACCACTCGAGATCCAGACCGCTGATCTCATCCACCAGGGCGGCGAAGTCGTCGCTCGACACCAGCCCGTAGGCGTACTCGGGGTCGTTGGCAAAGCGGTAGATCGCCTCGAAAAAGACCTCGTCTCCGACCAACCAGCGCAGAGTGTGGAGCACCCACGCGCCTTTGTGGTAGATGTCACCGGTGTAGGCATCCGCCGACGTCAGATCTGTGCCGGCCACCAGCGGCCGCTCGTTTGAGATCCGCGGCCGCAGATCCGCCATATAGTCCAGGTATCGGTCCACCCCAAGCGTGTCGTTGACGTAGATGGCCTCGGCGTAGGTCGCAAAACCTTCTTGGATCCAGAAGTCCGCCCAGTCGGCGACCGTGATCTTGTTGCCCCACCACTCGTGGGCCACCTCGTGCAGCAGCAGGTCGTCGAACCCGTAGCCGTTGTCGGTGAAGAGCGCGCCGTAGGCGACCAGCGTCTGGTGCTCCATACCGTAGTACGGTGCGTGGGCGACCGCAAACTTGTCGTCGAAGAAGGGAAACTCGCCGAAACGGCGGCCAAAGACCTCGAGGATTCGCGGCATCTGTTCCCACATCGTACGCGCGTGCGGTTCGTACTCGGGCACCGACCAGAAGGTCAGTATTTCGTCGAGAGTCCCGTCGATGCCGTTGTACCGCTCCTCGATCGGCAACGTAGGGGGCGATATTGACGGTCACCAGGTAGTTGTTGATGGGGTAGTTCACCCGCCACCGCGAGGTCGACGTCCCGTCGCCGTTGTCGGTGACCCCGAGAAAGGCGCCGTTCGACAGAGCCACCAGATCCGACGGTGCCGTCAGTGCGATATTCATTCCCTCATCGGGTTCGTCCGACGGGTGGTCCTTGCACGGCCACCAATTGTCGCCTCCGTCGCCCTGTCCGGTCACCCCGATCCAGGGCTCGCCCGTCGGAGTTTCGGACCACACGAAACCCATCGATCCACGGCGGCCGCAGGGCGACCTTCGGTTCACCGCCGTAGGCGATCGTCACCGCGTGTCGTTCGCCAACATTCCAATTTTCGTCCAGATCGACCCGCACGACACCGCGGCGATGTCGGAAAGGACGGCCGGCGCCATCGACCTCGACCACCGCCACCTCCATCCGATTGTCGAGGTGAATCTCGAATTTCGACAACGGCGCCAGGACTTCGACCGTCGCGGTATTGACGCCTTCGATGCTCTGCGTGTCCGGTTCCACCTGCACCGCGAGATCGTAGTGGCGGACATCGTAGGCCGCCATCGATGCGGGCAGTTCCCCGCCCGAAGGGAGCATCTGCCTCTTGACGTACCAGCCCAGACCGATCAGCAGCGCAAACACCGCCATCAACAGGAAGCCGACGCCGAGCATGAGGAACTTGAGCCAGCGGGGGAGAGGTTTCATCTCGGTCCTTTCAATCCGTCAGAGACCCGAGATAGTACTCGAGATCGCGCGCCACGTCGGCGTCGTGCATATAGGTGTTCGACGGACACACGACGGCGGTGCCCCTCGGCATCGCATCGACGATCCGCTGCACCTCGCGTTCGTCGTGCAGCGTGTCCGAATCCGGCGTAGGCGACCGCCACCGGCGCGGTGACGGTCTCGAGACCGGGCATCAGCGAATAGCCCTGGACCGCCCGAGCCGACAGCTTGAGACGCAGCGAGTCCGCGGCTCGGACGGTCCGCACATACCGGGCCATCTGGTCGGGGTCCGATCGCTCAGTCGACCCTGAATTTCCGGAGATACCAGATCACGAAGCCCTTCAGCCTCTCGATCAGCCACGCGGGGACCACCCGAACGGCCACCTTGCCCCAGGGCGGAAAATAGAACTCCGCGTTGGGCCCGACCAGAAAGGCCGCCCGTGCCGGCAACCTCGAGTACTTGAGGGCCTCGAGAATCGCGTTGGATCCCATCGAGCTGCCGAAGAGGACGGTGCGGTCGTTGTCGAGTCCGAGTATTCGAGAGGCCGTGACCAGATCGTCGGCGAGTCGTGGGACCGCGAAGCTCGAGCTCTTCATCAGCCGCGGGGGATATCTCCGCCGATCTCTTCTCCCGCGTTTCCAGATACACCACCGGATCGGGTGCGAACCAGTTCCTGCAGCAACGCTTTCCAGCCGTTCACCAGCGAAATCCACCCGGCAATGAAAAAAACCGGAGAGGCAGCGTCCTCTGAAGGCGGCTGCCAGCGGTAGTACCGGAGTCGGACACCCTCCTCGACCTCGACCCGGTCTTCGCAGAATCGCGCACCCTCGGCAGCTATCGGATCGATGGTCTTCGTCACCGGTCAAGGCTAGAGTAGACTTTGTCAATGAGCAACGACAAGCAACAACTCCCGGTCATCAACCCCGCCGTTGAAGAGAGCGACGAGCCCTCGTGTTCACCCAAGGTGTACGTCTCGAACGAAGAGGCGTCGTTGCTCGCCAAACTGCGTGAATTGCGCGAGGCCTCTCTCGAGATCCGCCGCAGGCTGGAGGCGGCCGAAGGCGGCGAACGCGCCGCACTCGAGTCGCAGCTCGAAGAACTGCGGACCCAACGCGATCGAGGTCACCACACAACGTGACCAGGCCTTTACCCGAAAGATGATCATGCTCGGCCATCTGCCGCCCGACCACCCGGTTGGCTAGCGAGGGCTCTCCGAGGAGCGCGACTTCCGGGTACCGGAAACAACCGGCGAGGTGGTCGTTGACCATCCCCGTCGCCTGCATGTGGGCGTAGACGATGGTCGGTCCCACGAAACGGAAGCCGCGTTTTTTGAGGTCCTTCGAAATGGTTTCGGCGAGCGGTGTCGTGGCGGGCAGTTCCGACAGTGAATGCCACGCGTTCTGGATCGGTTCGCCGTCGACAAAGGACCAGATGTAGTCCGAGAAACTCCCCTTTTCCTCCTGAACCTCGAGAAATGCCTGCGCATTGGTGACCGCGGACGCCACCTTGAGCCGGTTGCGCACGATTCCGGGGTCGTCGAGCAACGCGGCGATCTTCTTATCGTTGAAACGAGCAACCTGTTCCGGATCAAAAGCGTCGAACGCGCGGCGATAACCATCCCGCTTGTTGAGGATGGTCGACCAACTCAGACCGGCCTGCGCGCCCTCGAGGATGAGAAACTCGAACAGGGTGCGGTCGTCGCGCACCGGCACACCCCATTCGGTGTCGTGATATGCGACGTAGAGAGGGTCCACGCCACACCAGCCACAGCGCTCGAGTTCGACCATGCTGCCTCCCAACTTCGTGTTCGCACCCGCACTGGGTCAGGCGGGCGCGGCGTCCGGGTTTTCGCCGAGAAATCGCAGATTCACGGCGCGACCAAAAGTCTGCTGGAAGAGATTCGCTTTTTTCTGAACGGTAAAGCCCTCGAGCAGAGCCCCCGAGGTGCCGTCCAACCACAGGGCGACCTCGGTGTCGCTGACTTTGGCGGTCACCCCGGTCACCCGTTGCCGGTGCTCGCGATCGAGGGCGTCGGCGACCCGGAGGATGGCGGCAAGCCGAATCACCCTCGTCTGCTCTTCTTCCTCGAGGGTCGTGAAGTAGTGATGGTGTTCCTGAGGGTGGGCCTTGCGGTGGTAACGGGCGACGTTGGCCACCAGCAGCATCTCCCGGTGGCTGAAATTCGGCAACCCGGTATTTGAAATCAGGTAGAGCGAGTGCTTGTGGTGGCCCTTGTAGCTGACGAACTGACCGATGTCCTTCAGCAATGCTGCCGCCTGAAGAATCTTCCGATCGTCGTCATCCAATTCATGAAGGGGCCGAAGCTGGTCAAAGAGCGACAAGCCCATCTCCGCCACGTGCCGGGCATTGGCTTCATCAAAAAGGTATTTGCGACCCACAATGGTTGCGCTCGAAAACACCTCGCGCTCCTGGCGATCCTCGTGATCACGTTTGCGAACCAATTCATCCACCAGGTCGAAGAGAATCCCCTCTTTGACACCAACTCGTGGCACGGTGATCTCGGCCGCACCGCTGAGCTCGGCCAGTCGCTCGTATACCATGGCCGCCGGCAGGATCACGTCTGCACGATCCTCCCTTAAACCGAGATCGTCGACCCGTTGCCGGTAGGACAACCTCGCCAGCTGTTCGATCACCGCCCGTAGCGTTTCCGCCGGAAGCTGGGTGACTCCGGTCTCGTCCGAAAAGCCCGCGACCTTCGCCAGGGCCTCAATATTGCCGCCGGTGGCGATATATCCGGCAAGCTGTTGGCTGTCGGACATGGCAGGCACCTTGAGAACCGAGATGTACTCCGAGAGCAATCGGTGGAAGCGACCCGGATCGGCTCCGGCCTCGGTCAGCTCCTCGAGCAATCGCACCGAACCCAGGGTGTGTGATTCCGACCAATAGGTGCCCTGCTGATCGACGAGGGACACTTCGACGCTGCCGCCGCCAAGATCCACCAACAACCATCTCCTGCTGCCCAGAGGCACGACCCGCGTCACGGCCGTATGGACCAACCGAGCCTCTTCGGAACCGCTGATCACCTCCAAAGTCAAACCGGTCTCGGCGGCTATCCGCTTGACGAACTCACGGCCGTTCTTGCTCTCGCGGACCGCGCTGGTGGCCACGGCTCGGTAGTGCTCGACGCCGACTTCATCCATCTGGCTTTTAAAACCGGCCAGCGCGGCGACGGCCGCGTCCATCGCCTGCTGATCCAATCGGCCCGAAAGAAACACGCTGTGCCCAAGACGCACGGCGCGGCGCTCTGAAGCCAGCACCGAGTAGTCCAGCTCGGAGGAAAAGTCAGCTGCAACAAAGCGGATCGCGTTAGAGCCCATGTCGACACACGCAACCTTGAGCGGGAAGCTCACAATTTTGGTGCCATTGCGTTTCTTCTTACCCATGATCTCCCAGATTGACCTCGAGCCATTCTACCCGCGGCCCACCATCGCCGCGATTCCTGAATTCCTAATTCCTAATTCCTAATTTCTTTTGAGCATCTTCGGCGTCACCAACCAACGCAACTGGCACGCCCCGTTCGGCAGGTTCGCCCACGAGCCGTTCTGAAGATCGAGGCAGGCCACGGCTGCCGTCGGCATGTAGACCCGCCCACCACCCATCAATCGGCCCACCAAACCGGACCATGTCGGCTCGTGCCCCGCAATGAGCAGACACTCAACCGCCGGATCCACACCCGCCACAACCTCGAGCACTCGTTCGGGGTCACTCGCATACAGGTTGCCGTTGCTGATGATCGGGCAGCCCCAATCTCCCGCATCTGAAGCCAGTTCAACCGTGGTCAGCGCCCGAATCGCGGTGGAACTGATAACCAATTCAGGAACGCATCGCGTGTCGGCAAGAAACCGCCCCATGTGTCGAGCCGCCTTCTCGCCGCGGGAGTTCAGTGGCCGATCGTGGTCTCTGGAAAACGCAGCGCCCCAATCGCTCTTGGCGTGGCGCATGACGAGCAGTGTCTTCATCGAAATTCCACCAATACACACCCCGTAGCAATCACCATATTAGTCTCTCTTCACAACGGCGTCGGCAAGGCGCTCCTGAACGACCCTTCCGTCTCGAAGACGGAGCGCCGTCAGGCTGCCACCGTAGACACAGCCCGAGTCAAGGCAGGCGACATCGTGCTCGCGGTGGAAGCCGAGCAACGCCCAGTGGCCGAACAACACTGCATAGCCCTGGCGGCGAACGCCAGAGGTGTCGAACCATGGACGCCAGGTTCGCGGGGCATCGATGGGTGCGCCGCTGAAGCCCAACTGCGCAGCGCCATCGGCATCCACCATCCGAATACGGGTCATCGCGGCCACATCGGCGACGAGCTCGCCATCATTTCCGCGGTTTTTACCCACACCCTTTCTGCGGCCTTTGGAGAGCGCACGGAGAAACGAGTCGCCCTGCGGATCCGATGAGCCGGCTCGACGCTATCTGGGCAAGGTCACAGGTTCGTTCGATGTTCCATTCGGGCAACAGGCCAGCATGGACCATCATGAAAGGCCCGAAATGGTGAATCAGCGGACGGGTTCGCAACCACTGCAAGAGCTCCTCGCGGTCGGGTGCCTTCAGGATCTGGTCCAGTGTGTCGCCCTTCTTGGAGTCCCTCACCCCGCACGCCACCGACAACAGATGCAAGTCGTGGTTTCCCAGAACCACTTTGATCCGGTCGCGGTGTTCATAAGCCCACCGCAGAACCTCGAGCGATGCCGGCCCGCGATTGACGAGATCGCCGACAAACCAGAGTTCGTCGCGATCGCGCCGCCATTTGATGCCTTGGAGCAGTCGCTCGAGCGTCAACCAGCAGCCGTGAACGTCACCTATGACCCAGGTCGCCATCCATCCAATCCCCTTCGAGGGTAAGGCCAATGGCCGAAGAAGGAAAGGCCATCGTGGAGAGCCTCTCCGACTATTGAACCAGACGCCGGCGTCAATCCTTCAAACGCCGCTCCCAGCGCTGCGATACCACCTCGAATCGTTGCGAGACGGCTCACTTTGAACCCTCAGTAAATCTTCCGACAAAAGCATAGCCTGTCAATTCACCAATTGATTCGATCGTCGGCGGGCTGTTACAGTGTGGTGGCGAACCTGGGAAATTTATGCTGACGATTCTCTCCAATACTCTCTTGATCCTCAGTGTTCTCTCGCAAACAGGTGCGTCTCTTGCGAGTCTCGAAGATATCCAGCTGTTCGACCAGCACGGTTCTACGGACACGTTGGCCGCATACCGCGGGCCCGTGGTCGTCGTCATGGTGGTCGACGCCAAACGCCTTCGCAACCTCAGGCCGTGGGCCCGGGAGCTGCGCGAGCGGTTTGAGGACCTCGAAACAATCCTGGAGGTCGACGCCATCAAGGGCCGTGCGGTCACTGAATGACCGTTGCGCAGCCGTGACCTTCAACGGGGGGAGTCTCAGCGGCAGATCCGAAGAACTGCCGATGTCTCTTTATGGATCTGACACAGCCACCTCAGAGGAAGAGTACACGCTCCATGGCAGGTTCGGTGTAGGAGCGGGCGAGATCCACCAGCGGGATACCGGAATCGCCCAACGGTTTGAGGGCGGTCGCAGCCGACTTGACGTACCGGCAGACCTCGAGCCTGGCCTCATCGGCACCCAGTCGAGAAGCCAACGTGTCCTTGTGCCCGTCTTGTCCCGTGTCCTTGCCGAGGTCTTCGCGCGAACTGAATGTATCCAGAAGATCGTCAAGCAGCTGAAAGGCCAGACCGAGATTGAGTGCGTACTCGCGAACAGCGAGCACCCATGACTCGTCCACAGCAGCGATCCTCGCGCCGGCCTCGACGGCCGCCACAAAGAGGGCGCCGGTCTTCTGCGCGTACATATCTGTGATTCCGCCGGTACCGCCGTGAGGACTCCAACTGCTGCGCAAATCGCTGAACTGGCCGGCAATGATGCCATCGCTGCCGACCGCATTCGACAACATCCTCACCAGGTCGAGTCGAACGGTGGCCGGAAGGCGCTCGCTTTCGGCGATCACACCAAAAGCCCGATTCAGTAGGGCGGTGGCTGCAAGAATCGCGGTGTCTTCACCGAACACGAGGTGGTTGGTGCGTTTCCCCCGCCGCAGCGTGGCGTCGTCCATGCACGGCATATCGTCGAAGATCAGCGATGCGGTGTGGACCATCTCGATCGCGGAGGCCGCATCCAGGGCATCCTTGACGGAGGCCCCGAAGTCGGTCGAAACCTGGATGGTCAGGAGCGGGCGGATCCGCTTTCCTCCTGCCAGCAGGCTGTAACGCATCGCCTCGTGCAGAATACGGGGCTCGACCTCTTCAGGGGGCACGAGTTCGCACAGTCGACGCTCAACCAAAGCGAGCAATTCCCCCGAACTGCGACCCTCAAGGGACTCCAACTGGCTTCCAACCCCGGACCGGGGAACGCTCTGTTCCGCGACCATAGCTTCGACCCCCATCAAGAGATCCCGAGCGACGGCTTTAGAAAGGTATCGAAAGCTTCAATGTCGCCAGGGGACCACTCATCGCAACCCTCGCCGGCCGCTCGACATTCCGAGAGCGCAGGTCGGCCGCCCTGCGGCGCCGGGCCCACCCGAGTTTTCCGACTCGTGGAATAAACGACCGCGAATTTTCCATTTACCCTCTATTCGCTGACATTATTCACTCAAACTTGCTCGAAAGGATCATACTATGAGAAAAATTTTACTGACAGCAGTCGCTATCGCCCTGATCGCCGGACCCGCCTTCGCCCACTGCGGCAAGTGCGGCGTTGGAGAGGAACACTCTCATGCGGCTGAAGCGTCTACCAACGACATCGTTGCCGTCGCCATGTCGGCCGGCAGCTTCAACACGCTCGTTGCCGCCGTCAAGGCTGCCGGACTCGCAGAGACCCTTCAGTCCGCCGGGCCCTTCACCGTGTTTGCGCCGACCGACGAGGCATTTGCAAAGCTTCCTGACGGAACCGTCGAAAGCCTGATCGCCAACCCCGACCAGCTCAAGAAAATTCTCCTTTACCACGTCGTGTCGGGCAAAGTAACCGCCAGTGACGTCGTCAAACTGTCCGACGCCGCCACCGTCGAAGGCTCGGACGTCATGATCAAAGTGAACGGCACCGGCGTCATGGTCAACAACGCCAATGTGATCCAGACCGACGTGATGGCTTCCAACGGGATCATTCACGTGATCGACACCGTGCTCATTCCGACCAGCTGACCTGATTCCTTCAAATCACCGGCGATGCCCGCTCCGAGCGGGCTTTTTTGTTGCCTCGTTGCCAAATTCAAAATCCCGGGATTATCTTGAAATCCTCGTTCGTTGCCCTTTCCGAACATTCGCAAGGAGACCGGAATGGACTTCACTCTCTCGGTCGGCCAATTCGAGTTGGTCTACAACGTCTTTTCACTCACCCTCGCCACCATGTTTGGCGCCGGCATCTTTTTCTTTGCTGCGAGGACCCAGGTGGCGCCGACGTACCGCCCGGCCCTGATCATCTCCGGGGTCGTGGTCTTCATCGCCGGATACCACTACTTCCGCATTTTCGAAAGCTGGGCATCGGCGTACATACTGCAGGGCACCTCGTACGTGCCGTCCGGTATTCCTTTTAATGAGGCGTACCGCTATGCAGACTGGCTCATTACCGTGCCGTTGCTTCTCATCGAGCTTGTCGCAGTGCTCGGTCTGAGCAAAGCCCTCTCCGCAAACCTCACGTTGAAACTCTCCATCGCTGCCGTCGCGATGCTCGTCCTCGGCTATCCGGGCGAGATCTCGGACCACGCTGGAACCAGATGGCTTTTCTGGGGCCTTTCGATGATCCCGTTCATCTACATCCTGAGCGTCCTTTTCGGTCAGCTCAGCAAGGCCGTCGAGGGTGAGAGTGGCGAAGTCAAGAGCCGGCTCGCAGCCGCCCGAAACCTGATTGTCCTTTCGTGGTGGGTCTATCCGGTCGCCTTTATCCTCCCCATGATCGGCCTCAGCGGCGCCACCGCGCAGGTTGGCGTTCAAGTCGGCTACAGCATCGCCGACCTCACCGCCAAAGCGCTCTACGGAGTATTCATTTACCGGATCGCACGCGCGAAGTCAGAGGCAGAAGGTTTCAACCTGTCCGCCGCTGGCTCAACCACGTGAATCCTCTCGTTTCCGGCCCGCCTCCAGGGCGGCCCGGTTCTTATGTCCAGACTGTGGGGAGTCAATGAACCCAGCACCAGCGATCTTTCCGGAGCCACTCGCTCAGCCGATACGACAGGGTCAGGCTGTGGGACACCTCAAGGCGGTGTTTTCGGAACACCGGTCTCTGATGCTCGGTGTGACGGCCGGTGTCATCATCCATGCGCTGGTTGCTCGACCACCTCAAATCGCAACCCAACTCGCACTGCTCGCGGCCGCTGTGGCGGTGGTCGGTCTGCCGCACGGTGCACTCGATCACCTGATCGGGCGGGAGATACTCCGGCCGCATTTCGGCAGGTCGTGGTGGCTTCCGTTCGGCCTGCTCTATCTCGGGTTGGCAAGCCTGATGGCCTCGGTGTGGTTTTTCGCCCCGGTGCCTGCGCTCGTGGTCTTTCTCGCTCTTTCCGCAGGCCATTTCGGGTGGGATGACCCGCTGTGGATCGATACCGGGGGAAGGCTCTGGTCAGGCATCGAACGGCTGAGCGTCGGTTCGCTCCCCATTGTGTTGCCGACTCTGCTGTATCCCGTCGAAGTGACACAGATTTTCGGCTGGATGATGGCCGGACGCAGGCCGCTCGACGCCGACGTGATAGCTGCCCTCGCAGGTCTTGCTGCAGCCGTCGTCCTCCCGGTGGCCGGCATTCGATTTGTCCTGCTCCTGCGCAGCGGATCGGCTGCCCGTCTGGCCTCGGCGGAACTCGCAGCGGTTGCTTTGCTGCACCTGGTCGCGCCACCGCTGATCGCCTTTCTAACCTACTTCTGCGGATGGCACTCAGTTCGCCACGCGCTGGAGCTGGCCGACGGACTGTCTCCGGACAATCTCAAGGACGGCGTGCAGCGGTTCCTCACAGCTGCCGTGCCGATGACGCTTGCAGCGGCAGCGGGCGCGACGGCGGTAGCGTGGATTTTGCGACTGGCCGCCGTGCCGCCCGTAGAAGTGCTGTCCACCGTCATATTTGTCGGGCTTTCGGTGCTGACCGTTCCCCACATGGCGATGATGGGATTGAGCCGCCTGAGTCGTGGGCGCTGACTTCACACGAAATCAGAGAGCTGCGACCATGCTCATCGCCAGCAGCCCGCGCAGCGACCACGCGACGGTCCGCACCCAATTCGAGTTCACCAGGACCCGGTGGACATCCTTGTCGAATCCTGAAGCCAGAAGGCGGTGACGCGGCACCTGGAGGGCAAAGGTCGAGATCCACACGGCGAGCACCAAAGCGAGACCCGTCAACGCCATCCATCGCGGCAGGGCGGTTGCTCCAGGCCACGCCAGAACGACCGCTATCCCAAACTCGAGGATCATCGGCAGAATGACGATCCAGCTGATGCGAATGCTGTGGCGGGTGTGAAAATCGACGAACCTGTCGCGCGAGACAAACGACATCAGTGGGTAGTGGACCACCTGAATGCACCAGATCAACCCGACGAGATACAGGGTGGCTCCCAGTTGGAGCCATACCAACATTTCGATTGTCGAATCAGACAGCATCACGTCCCCCTGCCATGGAGATCATCCAGGACCGCCCTCGCGGTTCCAACTGTAGTGGAAACATCCAGGGTTGCCAGAGCTTTCCCGGCCACGGCGACAACACGGCTTCGATCAACGCCGGTTTCTTCGAGGCCTGAGCTTCGGGCAATGAAGTCGAGAGCATTGGGATCTCCATTTCGGAAGGGCCCTGCCGGGGCAAAGGCCACCAACGTCGTCTGTCGCCCCTCCGGGGCTTGATCGTTGATTGGCGTCACGGTTACCGGGGCTGACGCCCCGGCCTAATTTCTGTCACCGCTCCGCGGCTCGGATACGGTTCGCCCGCGGCGGAGGTGCCTGACGAGTTCTCAGTTTTGAGTTTTGAGTTTTCGGAAAGCCCGCTCTGAAAGACGGGTTCACTCAAACGCCCCCGGGGCACTCACGGGCAATGCTGCGGTGACAATCGGGATTTCGAAGTCGGAAGAACGTCACTGAAGGCTTGTGGTGCAGCCGTCCCGGCTGCACACGCAGGCGGGAGGCCTGCGCCACAAAGGGCACGGGCAAGAAGAGTACAATCCCCCAATACGGAGGTCAGCTTGAGTTCCATCTTTCGCTTTTCCGCACTTGCCGAGAAGATGCAGCCGTCGCCGATCCGCGAACTGTTTCAGATGATCCAGCGGCCGGGGATGATCTCGTTCGCGGGCGGTCTGCCGGACCCCGACACCTTTCCGGTCGAGGCCTTTGCCTCGTGCGCCGACGTGCTCTCCCGCGACGGCCGAACGGTGCTCCAATACGGCGCCTCCGAGGGCTATCCGCCACTCCGCGACGCGATCCTGGACATGATGACCATCCGTCTCGGTTATCGCCCCGAGGCCGGCGAGGTGCTTGTGACCTCTGGCTCACAGCAGGCGGTTGACCTGATCGGGCGCGCCCTGCTCGACCCCGGTGACGTCGTGATTCTCGAGGCCCCCACCTACCCCGGCACACTCCACTGTCTGCGCAATGCCGGAGCGCGCTTTGCCCTCGTGCCTTCCGACGGCGACGGAATGCAGGTCGAGCAGCTAAACGACGTCATCACCCACGTCACCGACATCACCGGGCGCGCACCCAAGCTCATCTATAGCGTGCCCGACTTCTCCAACCCATCCGGCGCCTGCATGAGCCTGGAACGCCGCCACAGACTCGTCGATCTGGCGGCACAGTTGGAGATCCCGATCTTCGAGGACGACCCGTACGGCAGATTGCGGTTTTCGGGCGAACCGCTGCCGACCCTGAAGGCGCTGGTCGGCGACGCACCCCATGTCATCTACGCCTCCTCCTTTTCGAAGGTCCTCGCGCCCGGTGTGCGGGTGGCGTGGACTGTCGCCGCGCCCGACCTCATCCGCTCGATGGTGTTGATGCGCCAGGGCGAAGACCTCTGCACGTCCACAGTCACCCAGGCCCTCGTGGCCGAGTACTGCACCCGCGGTCTGCTCGAGAAACACCTCGGTCTGATCGTCGACACCTACGCCCGCAAAAGTCGTGCGATGCAAAAAGCACTCGAACGGCATCTGCCCCCCGGCGCCGCCTCCTGGCACCAGCCTCAGGGAGGCTTTTTCTTCTGGCTGGAGCTTTCCGGCGGCGACAGCCGGTCCCTCTTCGATCGGGGGGTGGAGGCCAATGTCGCGTTCGTGCCCGGCACGGCCTTTTATCCCGACATGGACGAGCTCGTCGGCGAGGCAATCTCCGGCGACCGCTTCGCGCGCCTCTGTTTCACTTTCGCCGACGAGGCCGCGATCGACGAGGGCTGCCGGCGTCTGGGCACGGTGTTTTGAGGGGAACCCTGATTCGGGAGAGACCGCCGGATGCAGGACTGCCACTGGGCCGCATCACTTTTCGGTCTTACGACCCTGATGTGACGATGTGATACGCACCTTCGCACCCCTCTCGACCGACCTTCACCCGGCTCTGAGCTTCGATCCCCGAGCGCCATGTGGTGCGAAGAGCCTCTGCGCGAAGGGGATTGTCACAGACGGGGCCGCAGCCCCGCCGGTGATTCGATCGATGTCAATTTCTATCGGACTTTGCCCACGTATTCGGTGGTGATCTGAGGGTCGCGGAAGTACAGGTTGGAATTTCAGCTCTGGATACCGTTGTTACCGCTGTAAATCAACGCAGGCTCGAGAATCAATAGACGTTCCCTCTCGAGGCTGATCGTTGGATCGTAATCAACAGACAGCGCTTCAACCCTGGAAAATACAACAACGGATCGGAACACATCACAACAAGGAGAGACGATGCAGAACGAACTATTTACCATTTCAGTGGAGGGCTTCGAGATCGTCAGTCACATCCTGACGCTCGGGTACGCGTCAATGGCCGCAGCGATGCTGTTTTTCATCCTCACGAAAAACGACAGCCTGCCGAAATTTCGAATGTCATCCGTCATCTCGGTCGTCGTCATGGTGTCAGCGCTGCTGCTGCTCTACACACAGAAGATGAGCTGGGTCGATGCCTACACGTTCAACGGAACAGCCTACGTGTTGCAAGCGGGTGCAGATCTCTTCTCCAACGGCTACCGCTATCTCAATTGGCTCATCGACGTCCCGATGCTGCTGATCCAGATCCTCTTCGTCGCCGGCATCACGGGAGCGGCCCGCGCGAGCTACATGACCCGCTTTACGATCTCCGGCGCCCTCATGATCATCACCGGCTATGTCGGGCAGTTCTACGAGCCCGGCCGGCTGAACGAAAGCATCGCCATGTGGGCCTTCTGGGGCCTGGTGTCGACCGCCTTCTTCATCTACGTGCTGGTTCTGATCACGCGGGTCATTAACGACGGCAAGAGCCGGATGGACGGCTCGCCGCGCAAGATCTTCGGGGCCATCCTCCCCCTCTTCTATGTCGCATGGTGGCTCTATCCGATTGCGTACGTTGCACCCATTTTGATGCAGACGGGCCTGTCCTACGAGCTGACCATCGTCGGCCAGCAGGTCATTTACACGATTGCGGACATCGCTTCCAAGGTCGTCTACGGGATCATGTTGACCGCAACCGCGATCATGTTGAGCGAGCAGCAGGGCATGCAAGAGTCCTGACGTTCGTGTGACCCGCTCGACGGGTCGCACCAACCAGAAACTAGAGACATCCCACCCCCCGGGGGTGGGATTTTCATTGGCGCCAGGCTTCGGGTCGCCACGTCCGCGTTTTTTCGAAGCTCCGCTGCGGGGGCCGTTCCCCTCTGCCGCCGGCACACGAGTCCAGGCATCGCGGTGCCTCGCACGTCCGCCGGCACACCAAAAAAGGGGCTGCCCGAAGGCAGCCCCTGGATACGCCGTGTGGCGAAAAATCAGAACTCGAGTTTGAAATTGAGGCGGATGACCCGCGGAGCCTGGAAGTTGTCGACCTGGTTGTACGCCGGGTCCTGATCGAGGCCCGCGGCGACCGAGTCAAAGTCGAAACCGGCCGCGAACTCGTCCGGAGTCAGCGGCAGCTCGTCGAGCGTGCGGTGCGTCCAGACCCGAGTGCCCGTATCCTGGTCAAACAGGTTGAGCACGGTCACACCGATCGAGAACGTGAGGCTCGAGAAGTCGAACCGCTGCCACAGCGACAGGTCGGTTTGCAGGAGCCAGTCGGTCTCGCCGAGGTCACCGCGGCCAAACGGGTAGAAGAAGCCACCGTTGACGTCGCCGATGGTGGACACCGGCGTGCCGCTGCCAATGTACTGGCTCGCAGCGACCGACAGGCCGAAGTCGAAGTTGTACAGGGCCTGCGCGCCCACCTGGTGGGTGCGGTTGGTGGCGAGGTCGCCGTACACGAGGTTGGCATTCTGGTCGTACATCGACTCGACCACGTCGTACAGCCGGCTGACGTTCGGCGACAAGCGGGCGGCGTCACCGACGTTGTTCTGTTCGTCGGAGTTCGCCAGACCGGAGTAGTTGCCGTTCAGCCTGCTGAGCGTGTAGTACGCACGCAGCGACCAGTTGTTTGCGAAGCGCTTCTCGAACGTCAGCTCGAGGGCGTCGTACTCGCGGTTGGGTTTGGGGAAGACCAAACCGTTGGGTTGCGGCTCGTTGACGATTCCCTCACCGGGGTTGGCGATGATGTACACCTGGCCGATGCCCGGGTAGAAGAAGCCGACGTCCTCGATCGCGCGCACCATCTCCTTGTGCACGTAGCGGGCGCCGAGTTGGATGGTGTTGGTCAGCGCGTGATCGACACCGAGCTGGAACTCCCAGGTCTCCATCGGCTTGAGGTCGGGGTCGACCGCCGGGAATCCGAAGATCGTCTCGAAGAGGGGATCGATCGAGTTGAAGCGCTGGTCGACGGTGTCGACCAGGGTGCCCGCGCCGCAGTTCGGCGACGTCGAAGATGGTGTTGTTGCCGACGGTGCAGCCGGCGCCGAAATCGTTGAGCGCCGGGTCGGCGGTGTCGAAGGTGAACCAGTAGTCGACCCACTTGTCACCGCCGAACGAGCCGCGGGGCATCTCGTACTTCGTCACGTCATAGTAGATGCCGTAGCTTCCGTAGACCTTCCACTGGCTGTCACCCATGACGTCCCAGGCGAAGCCGAGGCGCGGGGCGACCTTGTCGCCGTAGCCGAACTCGATCGCCGGATCGGGGCCGGTGGCGCCGAAGTTCGGGATGCCCTCTTTCTCGGCGCGGACGCCGATGTTCAGGGTCACGTTGGGCGAGACGCTCCAGGAATCCTGGATGAACAGCGCCTCGTTGTTGGTCTCCACCTCACCGAAGGTCGAGATGTTGAGCAGCCGGAACATGCCGTAGTCGCCGGTGACGCTCTCACCCGCGGACGTGGTGTATCGAGAGACCCCAGTAGTAGAGGATCCGGTCCGCGTTGTAGCCGCTCGCGACGTCGTTGAAGATCTTTTCGTTCTGGTAACCGAACTTGAGCGAGTGGTCGCCCGCGCCGCGGAAGTACCAGGTCGCGTCGAGGCCGTAGGCGGTCCGATCGTAGATGTCACGGATGTTGACGCCGCCCTGGAAGTTGTCGCTGAAGAAGCCGGGGCCCTGCTGCCACTGCGGGTCCATCTCGGGCCACGCGCCCTCGAGGAAGTCCGCGTCCGACGACGTGGAGTAGTTGTGGATCAGCGGGAAGTCGGAATGCCGGTGTCCTCGACGTTGGTGTGGAAGTAGCCGGCGCGGCCGGCGACCACGAAGCTGTCGCTGGCGATCCAGTCGAGAAGCAGCGAGTAGGTCTCGCGCTCGCCCTTCTGGCCGAGGGGTGAGTAGTTCGAGTCATCGGGGAGGTTGCTGCGGCCGCTGCGGCCGGGCAGCAGCCCGTCGGTCTCGTAGGGTGAGACGTTCGCGCCGAGCTTCACCAGAAAGTTGCTGGCGATGTTGGCGGTCAGGTTCAACACCCCGTAGTCGACCTTGAAGTCTTGCGTGTATGTCTGGGCCGGATCGTTCGGCCAGTCGACCGTCCGGTCCGTGGTGCGGATGCCGGGCTGGTAGGACGCAAAGAACCACAGCCGGTCACGCAGGATCGGGCCCGACAGGTAGAAGCCCGGGTCCCAGCGGGTCTGGTCGTCCTTACCGTACGTACTCGTATTCGCCGGTGCCCGAGTAGAGGGTCGGGCGCTCGCTGCCGTTCCAGCCTTCGTCCTCGTAGTCGACGAACACGGCGCCGGTGAAAACGTTGCCGCCGGAGCGGGTGACGGCGTTGATGACGCCACCGGTCGAACCGCCGTACTCGGCGCCATAACCGGCCGACTTCACCTGCACCTCTTCGAACATCTCCGCGCGCATCGGGACCGCGTCGTCGCCGATCTGCGGGTCGGTCGTGTCGATGCCGTCGATGATGTACCGGTTCTCAAGACCGGACGCGCCGTCGATCGAAATGCCGCCCGCCTGGGGATCGTTGACCGTCCCGGGAGCGAACGTCACCACGTCCGTGAAGTTCCGGCCGCGGGGCAGGAAGTCGATTTCGTACTTGTTGATGCTGGTCGCGACCTGGCTCTCGGTAAAGTCGATGCCGACCGTGTCGGAGTAGACCATGATCTCCTCACCGAACTGCTCCTGCATCGTGAAGTCGATGGTCAACGCCTGGCCGAGAGTCACGCGCACGCTCGACGCGGTGGCAGGCTGAAAGCCCATGAGCGTGGCGGTCAGTTCATACGAACCGGGCTGGGCCCGAGGGAAACGGTACGTGCCGAGGGAGTCGGTGACTGTCGCGAGCTTACCGAGCGGTCCTTCAGCTTGAATCGCCACGCCCGGCAGCGGTGCGCCGGTGGCGTCGACGACAGTACCGTTGAGGGAACTGCTTGTCTCCTGAGCGAGCATCGGCGGGGCTGCGAGCAGCAGCCCGACGACGGCGCACAGGAAGGTTATCTTGAAATAGCGATTCATATTGAAACTCCTCTTTCTTTTCCTCGAAATGAATTGGAACATACGCGTGTTCGTTGGGTTCCTCCGACGCGACGTGCGCGGTCGGAACCGCTCGTTTGAAATACAAACCCCCGTATCGACCCTCCCTTCATGTGATGTCGACGAAGCGTGGCGACCGCCACTGTTTTCGACCCCGGAGCCTGGACCCAGACGACAGAACACTCGTCCAATTCCTTCTTCGGCCCGGAGTCACGGTCAGACACACTGCATATCATTACGACTCTCTCTATTCAAGATTCGTGCCACGTCGCTTTAGCAAGAAAAATGCCCGTTTTTGGGCAGGAAAGAGTGGCTGTGCCGCGCCTGCGGCCGTGGCCGCTTCGCCGCTTCTGTCCGGAAATCCGAACAGTCGTACAGTTTTCCGTGCAGATCCGGCGGGACCCGTGCATCCGCCACCGGTCCCGTTGGATCCCATCACTTCGTTGACGTTCTGCACGGGTGGGAGGTGCTGTGGAGGTCACCAATCAGCGAGATCGGGATTCGGCGGGAGCAGGTCGAACAGCACGACCGACCTTCCGAGCCGATCGATCTCCTGCTCGAGACGCTGGAGAATCAGATCGCGTCGGATGAGCACGGCGTCGGTCTGCGGCCCCGTCAGAAACGGGGACAGCTCATCGCGGACCACCTCCGGATCGAGCTCGTGGAGCGCCGTGTAGAGGCCGCGCTCGCACCGGTTCAGCATCTTGGGGGTGATCAGTTCCGACGCGGTGATGAAGGCCCGGGTGTGATCAATGAACCACAGCCACCACGAGCGGTCGATGAGGAGGTTGCCCAGGTTGCGGTCGACGTTCCCGATGAGGTTGTCGAACACGACCATGATCTTCTTCTGCTGATTCCAGCGGAATTGATTGGGAGGCTGGAGCCCGCGGTCCACCCGGTCCTTCTCCGTTATGGTGTTCTCGATCCACAGCGATACGCTCCCGGAGGTCTGGCCGACGTCGCGGGGCACCGTCGGGGGAACACGGTTGAGTCCGAGCAGACGAGCGAGGCGGTAGGCCGCGCAGTTGAAGAGGTGGGAGTCATGGAAGTCGCTGACGTTGACGTCAAAGTGCCGGGTGACTCCCCGAACCACGGCATCCGAGGCGTTGAAGGCGGCGGCGACGCGCACACCATCCTGCTCGAGCACCAGCTTCCGCGGTCCGCTGCGCCCCGTGCGGAGCGGTCGGTCCGAGATGATCTCGGCGGTCTCGAGAAATCGCTCGATCTCGTCGAGGCTGGCATACGGCAGCGGGCGGCCATCGATGTCGTACCAGGTCGGGTCGGAGGCGCCGCAGGTCACCGGGTGGATCACTCCCAATGACACGGCAAGCACCGTGAGCAGAACCCGCGAGAGTGGCAGCTGAATTTCCACCGGAACACTCCAAGGCCCCAGACGGCCGGGCCATTTTCGACTGGTCGCGATACCGAGCAATCTAAACCTTCAAAGATCGAAAGGCAAACTCACTTCGCTCTGCTCCAGGTCGATCCCGAGCACCCACCGGCCCGCCTCGACGCCGTCCGAAACGTGAATCCGGAACCGCCCGAAACAGGCACGCTATTGCTTGCCGACGACCTCGTCAATTGCCACATGGCGGTTCTGCCGCTGGCTGACAAAGATTGAAGCTGCAGGGCAGTCTCGAGCCTGGGGCGTCGCACGAGACGCTGCGGGCGAGGTTGGCGCGGCGGGAGAGGTTCGAGATCTCCATCGACGCCTCCGAGTACCCCTTCCAGGGTGCGAGTGGGTACCAGCGGCCCGTCAACGAGTGCACGAACTTTGCCGCGTTCGATCGGATCACCCGTCCTGCGTCGGCAGGTATCCGATGATTTCCCTCGCCGACTCGGCCTCGGCATGGTCGGGAGCGAGCTCGAGGAACTTCAGCATATCGTCGCGAGCGCCCTCGACCTCGTTCAGGTTGAGTTCGGTGAGGCCGCGGAAATAATAGGCGATCGCCTCGTCCGGATGGTCGCGAATCGTCCGGTCGAGGATCATCTTGGTCTCCTCCATCTGATCACTGTTGTAGTACCCCTGGGCGAGCTTCATCATGAGCGTCGGGTGGATCTCCTGATCGGTCGGCAGCCGAGTCAACACATCGTTCGCTTCCTGGAAATTCCCTTCGTCGACGAGGATGGTCATCATGCCAAGCAGCGACGGAACATGGTCCGGATCGATCTCCAACGCCCGCGTCAGCTGTTCCCGTGCCTCTTCGGTGCGCTCTTCTTGCAGATACGTATCGGCGAGTGCCGCGAACACGATCGGACGATCCTCGACATCGAGCTCCTCGAGGGCCTCCATGTACGCCTTTCGCGCGGCCTCGATCTTACCCTCCGAGCGGAACTCGTCCGCCTTCTGCAGCCGCTTGTTCATCTCGGCACGTTTCCGCGCTGCGATGACCTCCTCGGGGACGCGTTCCATCTGGATCCGAATGGGGTCGTTGCGATCCGCAAAGACGAAGGTTCCCTGCGGCGGGATGGGCAGGAACCCTTCGGCTTCGACGGCGATCGACCAGTTGGCACTCTTGAGACCCGCAAACCGGAACACGCCTTCCGCATTTGTCGTGAACGGGTCCGGACCGTCGTCCGGATCGGAGACGAGCCGGTAGGTGACCCTGGCGCCGGCGATCGGCTCGCCGTCTGGACCCGTGACAGTCCCTGAGACTCTGCCGGTTCCGGTCCACTGAGCGTGCGCCGACGACGCCAGCAACAGTCCGAGAGACAGCACGATAATTGTGACCTTCTGGGAGCGACGTGCCATAGTGCACCTCCGCGGAAATTATACCCCAGCCGCCGGCCTCCGGTCCGTCTGATGACGGTGTAGACTAGGGGCGGAGGTGACGATGTCGGGATGGAATCGCAGGATGGCCGTCGGTGCGGTCTTTCTGGGCGTTGTGATGGTGAGCCAGCCTGCGGTAGCCGACGATCCGCAGGATCAGCTGCAACCAATCGGGGGCCTCGCCTTCCGAGACGAGATCGAGTTGACCGTAGTGAACCTGGTCGTCAGCGTGACCGATAAGGCGGGAGAGCCTGTCACAGATCTCACGATGGACGACTTCGAGGTGTACCAGGACGGCATGCTGAAGCCCGTCACCAACTTCCATGTCTATACGGAAGACGTCTTCAAGCGATACTTCGCGAGCAGTCCGGCCCTGCTGCCCGGTCCCGAGACGCCATCCACGGAGGTGTCCGAGCCCGAGCCGCGGCCCGTCTATCTCGCGATGTATGTCGATAATTACAACCTCAACCCCATCGATCGCAACCGGGTCCTGAGCCAGATGGAGCGGTTCGTCCGAGACAACGTCAAACCGCCGGTTCAGATGATGGTGGTCGGCCGACTCCAGACCCCAAAGGTCCTCCAGGACTTCACATCGGATTCCACAAAGGTGATCGAGCAGCTCCGCGGCATGCGGGAGGACTCGGCGAACCGGGGTTCGCTCGAGCGGGACCGTGCCGATCTCGTCCAGGTTATGCAGTCGCGCGAGAACAACCCGAGCAATCTCAACGACCCGTTGCTGGTGCGATCGCAGATCCGAAACGTCATCCGAGAGGAGACGGCGTCCCTCCGGTTATCCCTCGGTGGGCTGCGCGAGATCATCACGATGCTGTCGGGTCTCGAGGGCAAGAAGGCGATCGTGTATGTCTCCAACGGTCTGCCGTTCGTGCCCGGCATCGACCTGTACCAGACGTACGCCTCGACATACGGCGACGACTCCGCGTTCGCCGAAGCGGTCACGAACGACCAGAGCCGCCTGTTCGAGTCGCTCGTCGCGGCTGCCAACGCCCAGGATGTCACTTTCTACACGGTCGACGCCGGAGGTCTCCGCGCGGCGGGGGTCGCGACCGCCGAGTACACCGACTCGGAGGACATGCGTGCGGCCTCGATCGGTCGTCAGAACTACCTCGACTCGCTTCGCTTCATCGCCGATGGCACGGGCGGCCTCGCGATCGTCGACACCAACGATGTCAGAGGGAGGCTCGATCGCGTCGAGCAGAACCTCTACACCTACTACTCGATCGGCTACCGCCTGGTGCAGAGCGGCGCCGACAAGGTCCACGACATCAAGGTGCGACTGCCGGGCCATCCGGACTACGAGGTGCGGTACCGACGCCGCATCGTCGAGAAGTCGCTCGCGACGCGAGTGCAGGAGAAGGTGGTCAGCGGCCTGCGGCTGGACGTGAACGACAACCCGATGGATGTCCAGCTCACGTCGGGACGCGCGGTGCTGGCATCGGCCGACCGGTGGACCGTCCCTTTGAAGGTGTCCTTCCCGGTGAGCTCCATCGCGATGGTCCCGGAGGGCGACGGCTATGTGTCACGACTGGTGTTGTTCGTCGCCGCCCGTGACTCCGACGGAGGGCAGTCCGAAATCGTTCAACAGAATCACGAGGTGCGCGTTCCCGCAGACTCCATCGAGCGTGCGCAGGAGCATCGGTTCAAGATCGACGTTTCACTGCTGATGAAGGAGGGCAGTCACACGGTCTCGGTGGGATTGCTCGATCCGGTGACCCGCCAGTCTTCGTACCGGACGATCCAGACCCGGGCTCCGACCAGCGGCTGACGCTGCCACGTGCCGGCGGGGCCGACGGACGCCTCGAAGCTGCGCGCCAGAGGTGGTACGCTCAGCTGCGTTGTTTCGGCCGTTTGTGCCCGGCCATCGGCGCACAATCAATCGGTTGCAACAGGGAGGGCGGAACCGCCATGGATGTTCTGACTCGACGCGTCTTGTCCGGAAACGGTGTTCTGGCGGCTGCCCCTGCCCTGCTCCTGATGCTCGCGCTGTGCTCCGGTCACGCGGTGGGGCAGGAAAACACCCGCGGTCCGACCGCCACCTTTTACGAGCCGCTGCAGGTTGAGCTCGTCGACATCGACGTGGTCGTCACGGACCGCTCGGGCGTACCGATCACGGATCTCACAGTGGACGACTTCGACGTCTTCGAAGACGGCAATCCGGTCGAGGTCACCCACTTCTACGCCGCCGGAGGCGCCAGCGGACCCTCGGGGGACAGCCGGCTCGTGGAAACGATCTTCCTCGTTCTGTTCGTGGACGACACCAACGTGGACCCACGGCTTCGGATCTCGGTTCTCTCGCACGTTCGTGACCTCTTCGGTGCCAGTCTTCCGCCGAATGTACTGTTTTCATTGGTCCGGTTCGACGGCTCGCTCGACATCGAGTCCGATTTCTCGAAACGCGCGGACCACCTCCTCGCGGCGTTGGAGCGCCTCAGCGCCGAGCCGGCGATGAATCCGAACAGTGAGGGCGAGGCGATCGTGCGGCGGATGCAGAGTTTCAAGGAGTTTCCGGAGTTGGAGCGCCCTCGGATGGAGCACTACTCCTCCGAAAGCGGCAGCGACGAGGGCATATACGCCCTCGAGCCGACGGACACCGACCCGGCGGCCTACACCTTCATCGCCGAGATTGACCGGTACGCGAGATCCCGGTTCCTCGGCCACCGCGCCAGCATCGATGCGTTGCGGCGCTTTTCGGCGATCCTCGGTGCGATGCCGGGACGCACCGTCATGTTGTGGGTCGGCGGCCTCGAGCAGCGTACGGGTGAGATGCTGTTCAGAACCTGGCAGGACCTGTTCCCGGAAGCAGCGCGGCGACGGGGGATCAATCCCATGGCCCTGTCCATGCAATACGACCTCACGAGCGAAATCGACGAGGCGCTCAAAGAGATCAACACCGAGCGGATCAGCCTCTACCCGGTGGGCATCTTGGACGGGGGCGGCTTGCGCGACTCCGCGTACATGGGCGGCCATATCATGCAATCGGAAGGCCGACATGGATTCACGGGATCCGCGGACTCAGAGGCGCAGGAAGCGGCGCTCGGTGTCCTGGCCGACCTCACCGGCGGCAGGCGTTTGACCGACAACGCGCGGCTCGGCGAGCAGCTGGGACAAATCGCCGAAGAGCTCTCGTCCTCGTACTCGCTCGGGTACCGCCCGCTGTCGCCCGCTGATGGGAAGTACCACCAGGTTTCGGTAAAGGTGAAGCGGGACGGGGCGGTGGCCCGCCACCGGACGGGGTACCTCGCGTCCGGCAGCTGGCCCAACGTCTCCGAGAGGACGGTGGCGGCGGCGATGCTCGGCACCGGCACCAATCCCCTCGACATCGGCGTCTCGTGCCGCGAGCAGGAGATGCGCGAGGACGGCACCTTTCTGGTTCCGGTGGCGGTATCGGTTCCGTTGGGAGAGCTCGTACTGACGCCCGAAGGCGGCCAACACAGTGCTCGCATCTCGGTACTGTCAGTTGTCCGCGACAAGCGCGGTGGGTTATCCGAGGTCAACGAACGGCAGTACCCCATCGAAGTCCAAAATGAAGAGCTGCTGTCCGCGGTCGAGCAGCAGGCAACGTTCGTCCTCGGCATGGTGCTGCGCGGCGGAGAGTATCGCATCGCGGTCAGCGTTCGCGATGACAGCTCCTCTGTGCAATCGACAGTCTTTGTCGACGTGTCCGTGGGCGCAACGAGCACAGCGAGCACCGCGAGCGGGAGCTCGACCGGGTGATACGGACCCGGCAGGTGAGACGCGGTAGGGCGCTGGCCGCAGCCATCACCTTGTTGGCGTTGTCGGGTGCAGGGACCGCAACAGCACTCGATGTGTCGGAAGCGCCGAACGAGGGCAGCGGGGCGACGATTTCAACCCGCATCGAGACCGAGCCGCTCCCCGGTGTCACCGGACACGGAGCGGCCTACCTGCTGGCAAAGGGGGACGGCGGCGACGTCGGCGGTGCGCTGTTCTGGACCACCGACGGCGCCACAAACGACTCCGGTCGGACCGCCGTTCGCATCATCGCAGAGGTCGAAGGTCGCGGTCTCCTCGAGGGTGCGAATGGGCCGCGGGTCGTGATCGAGATATTCGGGTACTTGACGGACCCATCCGGGACCGTGGTGGGACAGCTTGCCGAGAGCGTCACGGTCGCCGACGAGGGGCTCGCGGAGTCCCTTCGCACGGGAGGACTCAAGTTTGTCGGCGAAATCCGTGCGCCGGCGGGCGCCTACTCGTTGCGGATCGCCGTGCGGGTTCGCGAGTCCGGGCGCCACTTCTTTGCCGGTGCTGACGTCGAGCTCCCCGGATCGGACTTCGGCGGACGTTTTCTGCTGCCGCCCAGAGTGGCGGATCGAAGCGGTGCGTGGGTCACCGCGTATCAGCCCGGCCTCGATCCAACGCCCGCCGACGGGCTGCCGACCGCCCTGCCGATCTGGCGTTCACAGCAACCGCTGGAGATGGTGATCGGCCGCTCGGAGGCGACTGGCGGTGAGACGATCACTGTTCGCGTGTTTGATCGGAACGGGGCCCCGGTTGCCGAGCCGGAGCTGAGCTTGATCGGCGACGCAGTGAGCGCCGGGGGCCTGGTTGTTCAGCGCGCTGCGGTCGCCGCGTCCGGGCTGCCTGACGGCGAGTACCGCATGACCCTCGAGGTCGGCGACGGCGCCCTGGACCAGCGGGTATCACGCTCGCTGCCGGTGCTGATTTCCGACACACCCGATGTTGCCTCGTGGACGGACCCGGAAGCCCCGCGCGCGCCGAGGCCGCGGCCAAAGACGTCTCCCACCGAGGTGTCCCTCGCGAGTGAAGCGGACTCTGCGCCCGCACCCGAGGGCGAGGTGACGGCCACCGCGACCGCTGTTGAAGAGAGCCTCTGTCGCGATCCTGCGGGCGGACCGGGCTCGCAGTCGATGGAGGGGGAACCCCAGGCGGGCCCTTGGAATCTCCGGGTGGAACCGCTCTTGGGGGTCGATGCCCACGGCGCGGCCCTGCTGTTGTCGGGACAAAATGGCGGCGAAGTGGAAGGGGCGACGCTGTGGAGCACGGTGGGGGTCGATGCCGAGACTTCGCGAGCGACCATCGCGGTGATGGCCGAGGTCGACGGGCGCGAGCTGCTTGCCGGTTCACGATACCTGCCGGTTCCGATCGAGGTCTACGGGTATCTCATCGACGAATCCGGAACTGTCGTCGGGCACCTTTCCGAGGGTCTGCTGATCGATGACTGCGGCCTCGTGAGGGCGATCCGAGAGACCGGCCTCAAGTTTGTCGGCGAGCTGGGCGCGCCGGCCGGTCTGTACTCGTTGCGGATCATCGTCCGCAATCGCGAGACGGGGAGATTTTTCCTGGCTCGGCGAGATCTGGATATGGGTGACGACCTCTCGTCGCGCCCGTTTCTGTTGCCCCCTCTGGCGGCCGAGCCGGAAGGTCGGTGGGTGGTGGCGGGTCAGCACGGCATCGACCCCGAGGCACTGCTCGAAAAGATTCCCGGCCTCGACTCATGGCCGGCAGCGCTGCCGGCATGGAGGTCGAGCGAAGCGCTGAAGCTCGTCCTCGGCGTCGCGGGCCAGGACGAACGACCGCGGGTTTCCGCGCATCTCGTCGATCCTTCCGGTCTGCCGATGCCGGACCCGGAGCTGATGATCGGCGAGGAGGTCGCGACCATCGGCGCCGTGGTCTTTCGGCGAGCGACGGTCGCCGGGGCGGACGTCCCGCAGGGCCCCTACCGGCTGCAGCTGGTCCTGGGCGACGCGGACAGCGGCGAGACGATCTCGCAGTCATTGCCGGTGGTGATCTACGAGGGAGCAGAGCGGTTGACATGGACGGATCCGGCAGCGCCGCGCGGTAGCCGGCCTGAGCCGCTGCCGTCGCAGGTTGAGGCCGGGGTCATCGCCGACGCGCCGGATGAGGCGGTCCGTACGGCCTACACGGACGCGCTGAGGTTGTGGTCGCGGGGAGAGGTCATTGACGCCAGGAGGCGCCTCGCCGGGCTCGAGCGACCGCTGGCGGGCGGCGACCTGAGCGAACCCTGGCGCCGGGTATTCACTGCGGAGCGCACGACGATTCTGGACCTGGCCGCGGACCTCCCGGCGAGCCTGGTGGGCGTGGCCATGTTGCACCGCAACATGTACGGCTGGTACATGGCGCGGCGCGATACCGACCTTGCCGAGCACTCGTGGCAGATGGCCGCGATGATCGCGCGCGAGGCGCGCTCGATCGAGGGCTGGCAGCCGCCGCCCGGCTTCAGCGAGTGCCTCCTGCTCGACCTCGCAACCAAACTGGCCGCAGCCGGGAACTTGAGGTCGACCAAGGTGGCGCTCGAGGCTGCGGCCAAGATCGCTCCCGGCAGCGCGGCGCCGCAGCTCGGGCTGGGGGCCCTTTACGAACGTACGGGCAATCCGTCCGATGCGGTGGACGCGCTCCAGAAGCTGGTTCGCGACCACCCGGAGAACCTCGAGGGCCGGCTTCGGCTGTCCGTGAACCGAAGGCGGCTCGGCGCCGAAAAGGCGGCTGAAAAGCTCCTTCGCGGCCTGCTCGAGCCTTCCGCGCCGCGGTGGATCAGGACGCTCGCCTACCAGGAGCTTGGGGGGTTGTTGGTGGCTGAGGGACGGGTCGGCGAGGCAGTCGAGCTGCTGCGCGAAGGCGTCCGGCAGATACCCGACAATCAGCGGCTCCGGATCCTCGAGCTGCATGCACTCGACCTCGCGGGGCGCTCGCAGGAGGCCGACTCCGTCGTCAAGGCCCTGGGGGAGAGAATCTCGCAGCAGAGCACGTCGCCGCGGTACCGGTATTCGAGGTGGCCGGACCTCGACGGCGACCGGGTGCGGTCGACCCTGGAAGCCGCCGAGATCGAAGGAGTCGCCGCATTGAAGGAGGCACTGCCGTGAAAGGCCGACTGGTGTGGCGCTGGCTCGGATTGTTGCTGCTCGTGGTGGCGGCCCCGACCCATTCGGTTGCTCAGGAGAGCAGCCAGGTCTGGGTCCACCTCCTCGAACCCGCCGAAGGTCAACAGGTGATCGGCGAGGTCGAACTCGTGGCCGACGTGCTGGCGGAACGCCCGATCGCGGATGTGGCCTTCTTCGTCGACGGCCGTCCGGTCGGCTCGCTGACGGCGGCGCCCTTCAGGCTGCGGCTCGACCTCGGCCTCGAAAATCGCCCTCACGTGATCGAGGTGGTGGCCACCGACGATGCGGGACGGCAGGCCAGACACCGGGTTGAGACCGCGATGGTGCCGCTGGGCAGTCGGTACGAGGTCGACCTGAAGCAGCTCTACGTGACCGTGACCCGCGACGGCGCGCGGGTGCGAAACCTTGACCGCGATGATTTCACGGTCCTCGACGACGGCCGCCGGCAAGAGCTGATCACCTTCGAAAACGGGGACGTGCCCTTCACCGCAGCGCTGCTGATCGACGCCAGCGCGAGCATGTACGGCGCCAAGCTCGAGGCCGCGAGAGCCGGCGCCGCGTCGTTCATCAAGGGCATGCGGGAGCTCGACGAAAGCAAGGTCACGGTCTTCTCCGATGTGATCCAGAACACGACCCCGTTCTCGGGCAATCCCGAGGTTCTGATGGCCGGGCTGACGAACGCACTCGGCCAGGGCGGGACCGCGGTGAACGACAACCTGTACGTCGCGCTCAGGCTGCTGGAAAACCGCCAGGGACGGCGGCTGGTGGTGCTGCTGAGCGATGGAATCGACTCCCACAGCGCGCTCGGCGGAGCCGAGGTGCTCGAAGCAGTGCGGAGGAGCGAGGCGATGGTCTTCTGGATCCGTCTTTTGGAGGCCAATCGGGGCGCCGACGACCCTGAGCCCCAAATGGCTTCGGCGTGGCAAATGCCGGAGGATTACCGTCGCCGAGCGAACGCCCTGCGGGAGCTCGTGGACCTCAGCGGCGGCAGGATCATCCCGGTCCGCTCCACGACCGAGATCGAGCCGGTGTTCATCGAGATTCTGCGCGAGCTGCGCGAGCAGTACGCGCTCGGCTACTACCCCGATGTCCAGAGCCGAGACGGGAGCTGGCACCGCCTCAAGGTCCGCGTCGATCGACCCGGGGCGGAGGCGCGGACCCACCGCGGTTATCTGAACTTCTGACCTCGCAGGAGGCGGCCATCGACAACGATGGCCATGACGAGGGCCGATCTCGCCGAACTGAGAACCATCGAAATCGGGTCTCCGATTCACTCCCGCAGCACCCACCTGAGCCTCAGGTGGGGCGCAAACCGTACACGCGTCCGTTACTTCTGCTGCTGCGCCTTGGCTTTTTCGGCCTTCTGCCTGGTAATCGCGTCATGCTCCTTCTTGATGCTCTTCCAGTTCTTTTTGAAGTACTTCTCTTCATCCTTGGTCATGATCCTGAAGGGCACCTCGACCGTGCTCCCGCTGAATTTCACGACCAGCCAGTATTGCCCAGGCTGGATCGTCTGCCCGTCGGGCAGCTTGAAGTACAGCCGGCCAACGCACGAACGCTGCCAGCTCAACTCGAACTGATCGAACGCAAGCGCTCCCGACGCGGACGTCGGATCACTGAAGAAGAGCATCGGACAGGGCTGACCCCCTTGACGCGGGAAGTAGTTGATCGAGTCGTTGCTCATATTTGCCCGCTCGGTCATCCCGCGCAGATACCCGGCCGCCTGGAACTCCTGCTGGGACGCCAACGGAACCATCGAGCCATCGGGCATCTTGACGGCAAAGCTTGCGCGGGTCATCGTCTGGTTTGGCAACGGTTTGAAGATCGTCACCCCCGCCTCGAGCAAGAGCCAGTCCTTGCCCTGTGAATCGTTGGCGGTGCGGTATCCGAGCGTGACCCAGCCCTCGTTGTTGTATGCGAGCCTCGTGAACTGTCCTTGAGCCGTAAAGTTCTCGGGTACCGTGGGCTGCGGTATCTCGACCTTCATTTTCCCCTCGGCCACCGCGACCGGTGCAGCAAGGCCGACGATCAGCAATGCGACGCCGACGACTCCAATGAATTTCTTCGTGTTCATATTCGTCCTCCCCTGAGAGATTTGTCTGTGAGACCACGTCAGTGTACTCCATCCGGACGAATCCGACCGCTCGCGCGGCGGACCTGGGCGCCCATCGCGACCCTCAGGGTCGTCGAGAGTTCCATGCCGTCACCGATTGCGGTGAGGGTGACGGTCCCTTCGCTTTCCGCCGCCGGCCGCAGCTCGGGCCGGAGCGTCACGGTCAACGTGCCCGGCACAGCGCCCGTACCCGGCGTCACCTCGATCCATGAAACGTCGCTTGCCGCCGACCACGTCAGCACGTGCGGACCGGTGACCACGACCTCGGCTTCGGGACGCCGGCGGCTCAGCGCGATGTCGTCCGGTGTCGCGGTGACCGCAACCGGCAGGGCCTCGACCGCCTGCAGCATGTCATAGGCCGCGGATCCGTGCGGGCGGTCCTCCACGAGGACCAGCCCGGCCATTCGATCCCAGGTCAAATCGTCGACGGGCGGCGTGTCGATGACCGCGGTGATCCCTTCTCCGGGCGCCAGGTCGTAGGACAGGAACCGGACCGAGGTCGACTGCACCCAGGTTTGGGTGTTCCCGATCGGGGCGTTCTCGTAGCCGATCACCCAGATGCCCGCGTCGCGACTGACTTCGAGGTCGGTGGGACCGAGGTTGGTGACGTCGACGTAGGCACGCAGGGAGCTGCCGACCCGCCGCCAATATGCGGTCACCGATGCACGCGGCGCACGCTCCAGTTCGTCGTCGATCATGCCGCGGTAGACGCGGTCGAAATCGACCACCCCGCTCGAGGTGCGGTAGCCGCTGCCGACCATCATCAGCGGCAGATAGTTGGCCTGGACGCCGGTGGCCCAGAACCGGTCCTGACGGCCGTGGAGAAAAAGGTCGTAGTCGTATTCGAGAAGCACCGCCCGCCCCTTCAGCTCTTCCTGGAGAACGGTCACGACCTCAGCGGCCGCGTTGCAGTTGGCGCAGCCCTTGCGCCCGAAGTTCTCGAACACCGCGAGCCGGTCCTCCGCGGTCACCGCGGCGGCCATGCCGATTGCGACGACGAGAGAAAACGATATCACTCGATCCCGCATAGCTCCCCCCTTGCCCGTGCTGCCTCATCCTCGACCGCGCTCACGATCGCTTCGATCTCCAATTCGGCCACCCATCGCCGTCCGTTGACCAGCAGCGTCGGCGTTTCTTCGACCCCGTTGACGAGGCCTTCCTTTTTGCCCGCCACCAGCGCCTCGCAGGAGACGGGATCTTCCAAGCGGGAGGCGAAGTCATCCGGATCCAAGCCCACCACCTCCGTCCACTCCAACAAAGCGATGCCTCGCACGTCTATTTACCGTTTATGGCTAAATCCCGGCGCCGGCTTCGAGTTCTTCACCTGTTTCGATTGGCGCTTCAACCGGTGCGGCCTGTTTCCTGGCCTTCGCCCGGCAAAAGCGCGGCTCGTCGAGGCCTCGGTATGCGGCCACCTCGGCGCCCCAAAATCCCAGTTTGAGAAGGGCGCGAACGACCATTACGAGCTGCTGCGCCATGACCAGGATCAGCACCGCCGCCATGGTCGCGGGCGTGAACGGAGACCTCAACACGGAGTAGATCGCGTGAACGACCAGGGGCAACAGCAGGAACGCGAGATAGAGCGGGACAAAGGTTCCCGGCCTTCTTATCACCGATCCCCACGCGCGGAAGAAGCCACGCACCATAGAGCGGTCATCGTGACGGGAGGCGGCGATTCTCGAAAGGTCGGAGGCGAGATCCAGCGGGGCCCACAGGACGACAAAGAGAACAGCTGCCAACACAACACCGAGGATGTCGAGCCGCCCGTCTCTCTGCGCTTCGGCGAGCTTGAAGAAGCCGCGAGAGAGAGCCCAACACAACGCTGCAGGGATGGCGGTCATGACCGCGAACAGAATGGCTGTGCGGGCAAAACGAAAGAGGTTGCGGCGTATGCCGGTCATGAAGGGGTGTTGCTCTTCGCGTTCGAGCAGCGCCCCCACGATGCCTGCGGACAGCACCACCTGCAGCAACAGGGTCAGGAGCGCCATCACCACGATCCCGCGGCCGAGGATCGGCTGCAGTTCATCGAGCGGTGATGACCGGAACTCCATCCAGACGATGAACGCGTCGCCGTCGAGGGCCCGGTCGGCAAAGAGTGATTGGCCGAGGTTGGGCATGAGGTTGGAGGCGGCCATGGCCCCCAGCACGAGGGCGGGAATGAGCGGCACCAACCAGAGAATGACGATCAGACGCTTGTGACGCCGGGCGATGCGGAAACCTTCACTCAGGTAGCTCGTGAATTGCATGATCTCACGCCCCGATCGCGGTCAGTTCGAAGAAATTCTGCAGCCAGAACACGATGTGCGCAAGCATCTTTACGGCTGGCGTGGAGTTGCGTTCGATGCGGATCGAGTTGTTGAGGGGCTCCACATCGAGGGTCATGATGTGATCGGGGTCGACCTCGGCCGAAAGGAGCTTGGATGGTCGGATCTCCACATACTTGATCCAGCGCGACTTGCCGTCCCACTCATGACGCAGACGCTCGCCGTCCTCGAAGACCAACTCGACGGTCACCGGGTGGACGAACTCGCCGCGCCGTTCGACGACGACCTCGGATCGGTACAACTTGTTTTCGTCCTCCACGTCGTCGTTGCCCTCGTCTTCAGCGGACTCCCCCTCGTCACTCTTCATTGGATGCCGGTCGGTCAGACCGAAAAAAGTCTTTTGACCGTCCTCCTCCCAGAACCATCCCTGTGGGTCTTTCGTGAGACGCGAACGGGCTCTGCGCACGCGGTAGTCGAGGGTGCGGTCGGTGTGAAAGGCCTGATCGATGAACCAACCGATGTCGGTGTCCACCTCGTCGAGGATGATTTCTTTGAAATCCTCCGTCGACGGGTGGCGGAAGCGCCAGGTCTGGAAAAAACGTCGCATGGCCCGGTCGAAGACCTGTTCGCCGAGCAGATTTCGCATGTGATGCAGAGTCGTGGCAGGGCGCGAATAGCTGTTGAGGCCGTAGCTCCCGTTCGAGTAATAGCTCCACGACGGCTGTACGATGGAGTCGGTGTAACGGCCGGCACCGAGCTGCATGCGATTCATGTCGTGTGGTTCGGCGCGGAGACCGAAGAGCTCGATCGCCGCGCCGTAGTGCTCATCCATGACCACCGAGTCGTAATAGGAGTTGATGCCCTCGTCGAGCCAGGCCTCCTCGAACTCGTTCGAGGCGATCATTCCCTGGAAGAAGTTGTGGCCGAACTCGTGAATCGTGACCGATTCGGCGGCCCGCAATTTCTGGAAGCCGGGAACGCCCAGGAGAGGATGCGTGCCGAGGGTGATGAAGGTGGGGTACTCCATCCCACCCGCGCCCATCCCGCCGCGGGGCGGGTCGACCATGGTCATCGTGGCCCACGGATAGGCGCCGAGGCGCAGGCCGTAGCCGCGAATTGCAGCCTTGACGGATTCGAAATACCGGGCCGCCTGTGACCGGTGCGCCGGCTGCAGCATGAGGCGGAGGTCCACCGGCTGCAGTCGCAACTCGGAGGGGTCCACACCGAGGTTGGCAGCGATCTGTTCGAGCTGCTCGCGCGGCACATCGGTGTCGGGGTCGAAGCGGTCCTCGAGCACGATGAAGTTCGGATCGGCGGTCCAGGCGAAATCATGGACTCCGGGTTGGGCGAAGTGCACGCTGACCGTGTCGCCCTCGACCTTCTCCTCCAGTAGTCGGCCTGTCGCTCCAATCCGACCCGCGTACTCGGCTGGCAGCTCGAGGGTGACGTCCCAATCACCGAAATCGGCGAAGAACTCGCTGTTGGCGTGGAATTGGTGAACATTCCAACCGGCCTCGGTACGGCCGCGATCGCCGGCGTCCTCGAAGACACCGATTTTGGGGAACCACTGGCCGCCCAGCACGAAGTCGCCGTGGGCGCCCGTGCGCGCGAAGATCTTCGGCATCTCCGCCGCAAACTCGATCTCGAGTTCGACCCACTCGCCCGGTTGGAGCGGGCGGGGCAGCGGGTATCGCGCCACCGTGCGATCCTCCGTATTGCCATCGTCCGGTTGGATGAACTCTTCAACCTCTTTGAGATCTGGGCGATCGCCGAGGCGCACGGGATCCGGCTCCCCGGGAATCTGCGGCGCGAATGGTCGCCGGAACGGGTCGGTTCCCTCCTCCTCGGTGATCAGGCCGTTCGCCACGAGATCGGAACCGTAGGCGAGGTGCATCGCTTCGACGTCGATCCAGCCCCAACCCTCCTTCGGGATATCGACCCCCCGCAGCTGTCCACCGGACTCCCTCATGAAGGTGCTTCGGTTGTTGGAGAACGCATTGAGGTAGAGATGGAACTGGAGCTCTTCGACCGGCGCAGAAGAAGTATTGCGCCAGCGGATCTTCTCCACTCCCCTGACCTGATGGCCCTCCGGCTCGTAGCTCGCGGCCATTCTCACCTGGTATACAGGATCTGGAAGCTGCACCTGGGCGCAGACCGGCAATGCCACGGTGATGAAGAACGGGGCCACAGCCCATCGATGGAGCGTGTTGGTTTTCATGTGTCCCCCCGTCCGCGGTTCACTCTGTAAAAACGCACCGCGATCTGACGAGGTTAGCAGGTTCGATGAGAGAGCTTCCGGCCATTTGATCAATCGTAAAAAAGTCACACGTTGATCGTTGGATGTCAGGCGAAGCAGGGCAGAGGGAGATTCTCATTTTCTAACTTTCAACCTTCGAATGAACCAGAACGAGGCCGGCATGAGCCGGCCTCGTTTTCTGTGTGATCGTGATGAAAGCTATCGGACGTTGCCCACGTACTCGGTCGTCAGCTGACGCTCGCGGATGCGTTCGTCGGTGTACATCGGCAGGAGCGCCGGGGACACCCGGCCGTCGGCGACACCGGCGTCGACGACCTCTTTGTTGTAGGCCGCGACGTGGTCGAGGTTGAGGGCCCCGTCCTTGAACGAATTGCGGGCGAACTCGGCCGCATTCTTGCCGGCGATGCGGCCAAAAACGATGATGTCGAGGAGGGAGTTGCCCATCAGACGGTTGGCGCCGTGGATGCCGCCGCCGACCTCACCCGCGGCGTAGAGACCGGGGACGCAGGTCTTACCGTCCGACTCGAACTCGAGCCCGCCATTTTGATAGTGCAGGGTCGGGTAGATCAGCATGGGCTCTTTGGTGATGTCGATGTCGTAGCGTTTGAAGAGAATGTACTTGCCGGGGAACTCGCGCTTCACGGTGCCTTCGCCGTCGAGCATCTCGATCATCGGCGAGTCGAGCCACACCCCGAGGCGGCCGGCCGGCGTCGGCACGCCGAGGCCGTCGTTGACGCACTCTTTGATGATGGACGCCGCTTCGATGTCGCGCGGTTCACGCTCGTTGACGAACTGGTTGCCCTCGACGTTGACCAGGTTGGCCCCGGCGCCGCGGAACTTCTCGGTGATGAGAATGCCCTCCGCCTGTTCGGGGAAGACCACTCCAGTCGGGTGGTACTGCACCGTGTGGAGGAAGGAGACCGGCACGCCGGCGCGGTAGCCGAGGACGATCCCATCCGCGTGGCGCCGTAGTGGTTGGTGGTCATGAAGCCCTGGATGTGGAGGCGGCCGCAGCCGCCGGTGGCCAGGATCACCGATTTGGCCTTGACCAGGAAGTACTCCTCGGTCTCGAGGTTGTAGAGCACCGCGCCGGCGCAGTGGCCGTGCTCGTTGAGCACCAACTCCACTGCCGGTGCAAACTCGAGCACCGTGATGTCGTCGCCGCGGTTCCGCGATTCGTCGCGGATGGTGCGCATGATCTCGGCGCCGGTGATGTCGGCTGCGTAGTGCATGCGTTTGCGCGACGTGCCGCCGCCGTGGATGGTCAGTGACCGACGTTCTGGCAAGTGCTACGTTTCTCGTTCACCCGGTGTGGTCGAAGGAACCTCCCCCGACAATCGGCGGTCGGTTCTGCCAGGTATCTCCTGCATCATCACAAGCCGACCTCCGGCTCTCCAGGTGACCCCTGCCATCATGGCGGAACGAGTCGTGCTTATGAGTCAAGTTCCATCTCAAAAGTTCGGAGCGACGGACGATTGAGCAAGACGCAGGGGGCTCGTCGCCGGATAGTCTGGCTGCGAATCTGGATCTGCACTGAGTCGGACCTTAATGACAAGGAGGGGCCATGAAACGAGTTTTTTGTTGGTTCGTAGGGGTAATGATGTTGATAGTTGCCGTTAACGTCCTCGCCAGTCCCGGAGGGAACTGCAGGCGATGCATCCAGTCGACCGGAAACTGTTACAGTTCGGAAACCGGATGGTACTACTGCAACAAATCGGATGATCCAGATTTTGCCTGTGACGTCTCCCAATATTGCACAACTAACCCGGGCGCACCTGGTTATTTCTAAGTTCCGCGCGACGTATTTCCGAAACGGAGATTCTTGAGTTGAGGCCAAAGCCCGCCGAGGCCCAGTGCCCTGCGTTTATCGGCGAGACGCGCCGAATCTCGTGCAGATTGAGATCCGAGTCGTGAACGGTTGGGTACAGCGGTTGGTTGCTCTGGCATTGATCACCATTTGCGGGGCAACGTTGGCAGGATCCCAGGATACTTCGGTCGCGCTATTTCTGGAGTTCGTCCGCGGATTGCCGGTCGGCGAACGGTCAGTTCAATTTGGCCTTGCGCTAGAAAGATGGCCAGCTGACGAGGGCTTGGTTATCGAGGCTTCGAAGTCCTACATTTCGTCTGGCGAATACGAAAAGGCCCTTGAAACACTTGCATCGCTGAATCCCGAATCGACTGAATCTGAGATGATTGTGCTGAACCTTCGGGGAATAGCGTTGCTGAGGCTCGGTCGCACCACGGACGCACTGGATTTGCTCCGTCCAGAGGCTATTCGATCGCGTGCTGTAAGACGGTTCTCAACGTCGCTCCAGCTATATATCCATGGTCTCATCGATGCTGGAATAACAACCCAAGCTCAACGGTACTTGAATCTTGTATCAACTTGGGAAATTGACTCGTCCTACGAGCAGGCGTTCTTGGTTCAAAAGGCGAGGATGGCGGCTGTCAAAGGGGACGGAGCGGGTGCGCTGGAAGCGTTGTCGGCGTCGCTGAGAATAAAGAAGGACCCTCAACTTCAGGTTTTCCACGCCTTAGTCAATGTCTGGCTTGGTCATTTCAACCCCGCACTCGCTGACGTTGACGGCATGGATGCCTCGTCCCTCCCCATTGAGCTGGAGAATGTCCCGACGTTGCTGAGGCTGCTTGTTAATGCGGATACTAACAAGGCATCGGATTTCGAGGGGCAGATTCGACAGCATGAACTGGAGCAATCCGGCTATTTGTTGCTTGCGGCCCTACAGTGGACGACCGGAGATCAGAGTGCCTTGTGCGCAACCTTGAAATCAGGCAAGGACCGATCTCGATCGACAACTCTTCTTTCACCTATTTGGGCGGGGAATTGCGGACTCGATGTTACTGGTCGAGGCGGGTTCCCGGATGGTTCGACACGCCCGCGCGAGGATTGAATGCACAATTTAAATCTGAAGTTGTGGGTTGTTTCCATGTTCATCTTGACCGCTGTGGGCGGGTCGGCGCAGATTGAACAGAACTCCGGCCGGCCAGCTGAGAACGTACGGGTCTTTTTCGCCGCGGTGGAATCAGAATTGACGGCCCTCTGGAGGACAACCGAAGCCGATACGGAGATTCAACGGCTTCAACCGCAATCGAACAGCCTCACCATCAGAGGCGTCGGGGGATGCTTGGTGCTCCTTCGGGATGGGTACGTTCCGGAGGAGTTCGAGGTGGATGCAAACGGGAAGAATCGGGTTCAACTGAGGACCTTCGAGTGGAAGCCTGGGGTTATTGTCACAGGGCGAATTACAGATATCCGGGGCGGACCGGTGGTCGGGAAGGTATCGTTGGCAGGTGGCGGCAAACAGCAGCCTGATCCAGAGAGAAATCTCTGTTTCCTTGCTCTTTCAGAGAGTGGTGTCATTTCGACGGTCACGGACGAGAGTGGAGTATTTTCCCTAGGACCAGTTCCGGCCGGGGCCCACCATGTGACCATCGGCTCCGATGGTCACGAGACCATTCGCAGGAAGCTCGTCGTATCTGGTGACGCGGCGTCCTTCGATCTCGGAGATGTCCAATTGGATTTTGTGGCCGAACTCATCCTCTCGTTTGATCTTTCGGAGGTTTCGGAGGACTTCCCATTCGAGATTGAGCTCTTTAGGGAGAACAAAGAGGGCTTTTACTATCAAGAAGATGGATGGATCAGCAACACCAAAGTAGTTCTTGAAGACGATTCATCTTTGAGCTTCACCCTTGCCCCCGGCCTTTATCAGGCGAAGTTCTCGAAAGCCGATTCTGACGTTTTTTTCGTGGATCAGCTCCTTCTCTCTCCAGGTACTAACTTCGTAACGCTTCAACCGTTGCCGATTGTTGTTTACGGCCGGGTGTCGGATGTGGATGGGCCCATCAAAGACGCAATTCTCGAGTTCTCGTGCTCCGGAAACAGCTCGAGGGCGTACTCAGGGGAGTTCGGGAACTTCGAAAAGACGTTGTGGACGGCAACCTACTGCAGTGTGTTCGTTCGAACGCCGGATGGCAGGAAACACGTGGAGCGAATCGACCTGACGAATGCCGACTTCGGTGATGATAGGGAATTGCCCGTGAAAGTCCCTTACAACACAGTGGCCGGTGTTGTCGTCGACGCCGATTCTGGCGACGTGATACCCGGTGCTACTGTTTCGATGGTACAAACGCTCCTGAGCATGGAAGGTGAGTCCACAATCGGGACTACGGCTGATGAGTACGGCCGGTTTGAATTCCGGGGAGCTCGTGGTGAGAGTGCCGTCACGAGGGTTTTTTCCGTTGCTGAAGGATACATGCCGGTTGAGAAAGAGGTGTTTGTCTCGGATCGGGATCAGTCGCCCGAGGTTGTGATGGAACTTCCGAAAGCCCGAGGTATATCCGGAGTGGTGACCGGGCCGGGTGGTGAACCGATTCCGGGAGCCATGGTTGCCTGCTGCGCACTGAATCCGATGAGCGAACTGTCGGTGGTGATGCAGACGGCAGTAGACGGCGGTTTCACGCTGGACGCGGTCATGGGTATGGTGGTATTCGCGGTCGCTCCCGGCTATTCGATCGGATGGTCGCAGGTCCGCGATCCCGACGACACTTTGAGAATTGCGCTGGCGGCCCGATCCAACCATGTTCGGATTTGTGCCGTGAACGAAGATGGCGACGAGGTACCCGGTGTGATTTTCCTTTTGAGCAGTCCGACGACGGGAGTGTTGCCGATGGGTTTGCTGAATTTGGATGCTGCGCTGAACAACCAGGCGATCCGAACGGATTCAAGCGGCTGCGTCGCCACATCTTCATTTCCCCAAGGGACATATCGCACTTGGCTATCCACGCCAGCGGGCCCGATTGAGATCGGAGTGGTACCAATACCGTCGTATGGCGAGGTGACAGTCCATATACCGGACCGGAGTCCATGAAGGTAAGGGTGCCCGGCGCGCACGTGCAGACTTGTGCCCGCCCTCATAGATCCGCAATGCAGTGCACCATTTTCTATCCGGATCTCGGCCACATGGTGCTCGGTATGCTCAATGGTCACTCCAATAGAAATCCCGGAGGCCGAGATCGGCTGACCTCCGGCTGACAACCAGGAAACAACTCCGCACCTCCGTACCCGATGCTATTACTCACAGTTGATGCAGTCTGCTTCCCACTCACAAACAATCAGACAGCAATCAGGACCTAAGCAGCATTCAAACCTGGAATCCCCGCAGTCAATACACATCGTGCCACACGGACCGCCCCAACAACAGTGTTCACGTGATGGGGATTTTGGTCCGATCTTTGTGGACGTGGAGAACCCAAAATCATGACCAGTTCCAACTAACCCATCAGCAATCAGGCGTTCACCAGAGCCACCATCCGGCCAGAGGGACGAGTTCACCCATACCTGGACCCGATCATCAGTAGCAGGACGACCCTCAATCACGAATCTCGGTGAACCCTCAGGAAGCGATGTGGCCGCTGTAGCCTGCGGTTCGCTCTCGTCAGTTTTTGTGCGTATTTCAATCTGTCCCTCCGCTGATTTCAGAAAATCAGTGTCGAGCACAACCGCCAAAACGGTGTTGCTCGGCTGGGATACTACTTTGATAGAGCGATCCACGAATCTCCCGGGGATGATCGAAAGGGCAAGCTGCCCGTTTGCTGCTGTTTCTCCTCGAATTGAGTAGATCTCATAGGACCGCCCTATTTCGAGACCATACGATTCATCTCCAGCAACAGCCAGCGTAGAGAAAGCAACCACAAAAACGATAACCCCCAGGAAAATCGTACCTGTTATGGACCTCATTCCATAACTCCCTTCGTATTCTCGCCACCGATATTAACATTAACACCTATCCACCGGTTTGAGTTGGACACTCTGAGGGGTGCCGCTCGAGCTTGAAGCGGAAGCGATGTGCTCGTCGTCGTCGAGCCTGCTGAGGCTGTGGGAAACGGGGTAGGGGCCCCGTTTTCCACAACTCCGCAGGCTGCGCGGCCGGCGCTCCTCGGGGAAGACAGTGGCGACCTGCCCCGGCATGATTGAGCGTGAAATCAAGAAGCGCTCAGCGCTGGGGAGGTCGCCACCTGAATGGTACGCGGAGAACGACGAAGAATGAAACAGTTATTGGAAGAGGGAGTGTCAATCACCGAGGTGGCCCGAAGACTGGGCTGCTCTCGGCAGACGATTTACAACAACATGGATCGAGAGACCGACGAGGCGGAGCCTCGGCGTCGCCCGAGCAAGCTCGACGACTATCGCAAGCACATCGAGGTGCGTCTAGAGCGATTCGACCTGCCGGCGACGGTGCTGCTGCGGGAGATCCGGGAGCAGGGCTACGAAGGAGGCATCACGATCCTCCGACAGGCCGTCGCCGAGATCAAGAACCGCCATGTGCAGAAGGTCGTGGACCGATTCGAAACCGAGCCCGGCCGCCAGGCTCAGGTGGACTGGGGATCGTGCGGGACGATCTGGCACGAAGGCCGACGGCGAAGGCTGTCGCCGCATCTGCTGATGACACCAACGCCGAATTCGTCACCATCTTGCGGACAACCCTACGGGTAAGGAGCTAAAGCCTTGGCACCGATACGCAAGACGGGGTACGGCGAGGAGGCACTTGACAGAGGTCTCGATTGTATATATTTGTAATTGAGAGGAAAGTATCTTCGACGAGCTTTTTCAAGAGACCCACAAAAGGAGAGTGGAAAACGAATAGTAGAAGAGCTTCTATCATCATCGTCGTCGCGATCGCGGTACTTGCGTCCGCCTCAACAGCAATTCCCGAGAGTTATGACTGTTGGGAATGTAACGATCTGGAAATTGGATTGGCGGCGTGTGAAATAACTCAGGACACAGAAACTGGGGTAGATGGCTGCGAAAATATTGTCCTTGGACCCGGGGAGCAAGAATGTAATGCATATGGGACTTTCTGCGCCTGGACCCAAGTTTGGGGATAGACTCTGGCAACAGAACGCGACGTTGGATGTTGAAAACATCGTCGAGCCTCTGTTACCCGCCGCGTCAGCGAAGCGAGAACGCTTTCTAGATATGCCATTCTGAAAAACACGAGATTACTCGATGCTGGCTTGTTGATCCAAGCCTACCGCATGTAAAATTTAAGGGAGGAGAGTCGTGGCTCTCTGCAGGCTGCTTACCGCTTTCGCGCTCGCTTTTTTCGTTGTGTCAAACACGCTTGCAACCACCGTAGAGATATCTTCGCCGAATGACGAAAAGCGCGCTCCGCAGGAATCACAACTGTTAGTGCGCAACCTATCAACCGGCGAAGAAGTAATTCACGCAGTGACAATACCAGGTGTCGTCAGTATCAACCCTCCCCTTGAGGGAACGCTGTACGTTAGGATAAAGGACGGGCGTTATTGGTCGCGTGAGATTCTCATGGATAGCCAGTCCGAAGCGATTTCCTTAATCGCGCACCGGGCAGGTACCGTTGTTGGAAATTTAATCCTACCCTCAGGAGAGTCATTCTCAGGTTTTTCGCTTCGTATATCCAACGACTTGACAAGGTTCGTAAAACCATCAGACAGGGAGCCCACCAATCGCCCAACTATCCCTGAGGGTAACGGCTATTGCAGGATTTCAGAAGCGCGTTTCGTCTGCGTTGTACCTGTGGGCGAGCATTCACTCCGTCTGCGTGCATCGGGCTTCGCTTCACATTACTTATCAAGGGTTCGAATTAGGGAGGATGAACATACAGACATTGGCGATTTGAAGTTGGTGTCCGGGGCGTCCATAATCGGGCGGCTGATACCCATTAATGGTGCCGAGATCCCGGCGGACTGTGAGATTTCGGTTTTTCCCGAAGGAGTGCCGAGTTCCCCAGGCATGTTGAATCGAATAAATGCACATCTGCACGGGAATGGGTTTCTGCAAATAATAGACCTTGAGGCTGGAGTGTACTCACTCGAAGTCCGTGGTACAGGAATAGCGAGATCGACTTTGCATGGGCTCGTTGTCAGGAAAGGCTTCGAACTTCAACTTCACGCACCCATCACAATTGCCCCCACGATTTCTGTGGACGGATTCATCGATCCTCCCAGTGCTCCCGGGGGAAACCAGTGGTTTCTTGAGCTCTCTCATCTTGACCCCTTGAAGCACGATAGAAAATACACCGCCGACGTAGATCTTTCAGGCTCCTGGGTGATATATGACATGGAACCCGGCGAGTATATTCTGAGAATTCTCACACGCCACAAAGGCGACGACAGGTATCATCTCGTACATCGGGAAACCATCGACGTCGAGGGAGCTTCGCCGTTTATACCTTTGTACCTAGAAACGATCGAGATAGAGGGTACTGTTCGACTCGGTGATGATCCAATAGCAGCTTCTCTCAAATTCGGAGATTTAAACGGGTTGTCCTTCTCTGCCGACGAAAACGGCGAGTTCTCGGGATGGCTTCCCAAACCAGGGTGGTGGGATGTTGAGATTGACGCCGATGAAGGGCGCATCCATCGGATCGCCAGGTATCAAATTGACGCTCCTGAAAAAGGAGACGCAGCTACTATTGAAATATTACTTCCGGCGACAAGACTGCAGGGTCGAGTGACAGACGAGACCGGCAACGAAGCGCCCTACGCGACCGTTAGCCTTAACAGCAGAGGAAATTTCCGAGGAACCCTAACCAAGACGGACGCCGAAGGCAGGTATGAGATTCGAGGGTTGCCGGAGGGATTACTGACAGCCTATGCGTTCGATTCCAAAAAACATCGTAGCGACGAACAACAAGTTCATCTCGTGAAGAACGAGGACACGGAACTAGCGGATTTGATAATCCGTGATTCAATCGAGGTCCGAGGGGTCCTCAGATCTTCAACGGGGGTCGTGCCTCGCGCTGCCATTTTTCCTCAGGTTCCCGGTCGGGTCTTTTCCGGTGCCTCTTCGACCAAAAGTGACCTCGAGGGTCGTTTTTCATTACGAGTACCTCGCGGCACCGGTGAAGTATTGATCGTCGTCGAAGCAGTCGGGAGATGCCTGACGGGCGAGCGAATTGCGGTCGACCCCTCAGGGAAACGGGAGGTCGAGGTATTTGTCACTGACCACTGTGGTGCCTTGAAAATCGATCTCCCGGCGTCGGGGATTCTCAGTGGAGAATATACCGTGTTGGTGAAGGGCGACGGTGGCGTTCTAGCATTATCCAAACTGCTTCGTTGGGCAAGCATTCGGGAGTCAGGATCGATCGCGAATTTGTTGCGGTATTATGAGAATCCATCAACACCAATCTTTGTGCCAGGTGTTGAGCCGGGAGCATACATGGCGTGTGCGGTTCCTCTTCGAGGCGGAGATTGGATGAACTTCATATCCACAGGTGCTCGGCCAGCTTCCGGCTGTGATGCCGGGTTTGTGACGGGGGGGTCGACTCTGTCGCTGTCGCTAAAGCCTTGAGTTTCTGGATTGATAGCGGCGTAGAGGAGTACGCCCTCGCCCTACCCCGTCCCTCGTGGAGGGATCAGTTTGTCCAAGCTTGACTGGGGGAAACCGGGAGCTCGGACGAAGTTTGTGAACGGCTGATTCGGGAGATCGCGGCGGAACTCGAGAGCAAGCCCGGCAAGAGGTGGCGCTGCCCAGTGCCGCCTCGGTGTGATTTTCCTTTTGAGCAGTCCGACGGCGGGAGTATTGCCGATGGGTTTGCTGAATATGGATGCTGCGCTGAACAACCAGGCGATCCGAACGGATTCAAGCGGCTGCGTCGCCACATCTTCATTTCCCCAAGGGACGTATCGCACTTGGCTATCCACGCCAGCGGGCCCGATTGAGATCGGAGTGGTACCAATACCGTCGTAAACGCGTGCCAGGTGAAACAATGTGAACAAAGTTAACTCGTCAGTCTTTGCTCGGAGGGTCGATCGCGAACTCCCCTCTCGCATAGGCTTCGAGCGCCCAATCGCTGAGTGCTTCGTCCAGGGCGTCCATCTGCCTCGAGAACCCCGGGTCTTCGGTTCGCCGTCGCGCCGCATCGGCGACCCAACGGCTGACCGCCACAGGATGCTTGTTCAACAGTTTTGCCAGCCGGCCCGCCTTTTGCCCCCAGCGCTCGACTGCCACCGCAGCAACAAGCTTTCTCAGTTCCGCAGTCTTTCGATCCCGCCGGGTGCTCGCCAGCACTTCTACCTCGACACCGAGAATCGAGCACACAGCTTCCACGAATCGAACCGGGTCGACGGCCGGCCGCTCGAGCCCTGTGCTCCTGCCGAGCATGTCGATGGAAACCTCTACCGGGGCCTCGAGATCGCGATCCCGTGGCCCTAGCATGCCGAATACTGTCTGCCATTTTTCCGATGGTTCCTGATCCAACCCGGCACGAATTCGCGCCCTGTACTGCTTCCTCGCCTCTTTCAGGGAACCCCCGAAACTGATGAGCGCGTGGTCTACGTCCGTCAGCGGGTCCCGCGTTTTCTTCACGAGCTCCCGGTGACCGCAGAACACAGAGTCGACGGGGTTCTGCACCAGGCCTGCACAGACCGGATTCAGATGAATGTAGATGATCACCCGCTCGAGGTACTCCTGAGAGTCGATCACGCGCGCCTGGTATCGGCTCTGCCAGAGCGGGCCCGATCGCTTCCACCGTCGGTTGAATCCCCTGGCGAATCCCCCTTGCAGTCGTTGCATCGAACGCGACAGCGGAATCGCCGACGTGCGAACGGCAAGATGGTAGTGATTGCAGAGCAAGGCCCACGCAAGAACGGTCAGCCCGTCGCGCCTCTTGACCTCCCGCAACAGCTCCGCGAACTCGATTGCCTCTTCCGGATCGGCGAACACATCCTCACCACGGGCAAAACGGTTGTACACGTGGTACAGACCGCCTTCCACCAGCACCCTCCGCCCGCGTGGCATCTTCCCGGACCCCCTCAGGCGACCCTACCACTACTTTGTTTCACCTGGCACGAGTTCAGTGACGCTCGACGTCTCCTGCAGCGTGGACGGGGTGCCCCAGGATCATCGAGAGGGGCTCAGGAGTCAATCCGGAGACCGGCAGGTGCTACTCTTGGTCCGAGGTTGAAGTGGAGTACGAAAAGACCCGAGAGGTGCTCGAAGCCTTCGAACGCGAGGGCGTGGTGTACGCGATATTCGGCGCTGTCGCGCTCAACCTGCACGGTCTGGCTCGCGCCACTCAGGACCTCGACATCTTCGTCTCCCCCACCGAGGAGAACATCAGTAGCCTCCGGAATGCACTGAAAAGCGTCTTCGACGACCCGCACATCGACGAGATCGCAGCCGAGGACCTGCTCGGCGACTACCCCGCCGTCCAGTACGTGCCGCCCGAGGGCACGTTCTTCATCGACATCCTGACCAGGCTCGGGGAAGCGTTCAAGTTCGACGACCTCGAGACCGAGCGTTTCGATTTCGACGGCATCGAGGTCACGGTCGTGACGGCGCGGATGCTCCACCGGATGAAGCGCGCGACCGTCCGCCCGCAGGACCAGGCCGACGCCTTTCGCCTCGCCGACCACTTCGGTTTCGGAAACGAGTGATGCCGGTCCGCAAGTACCGTCACGTGGGCGAGATGGACCGGGACATCTGGTATCGGCGTGGAGACCCGCGTCTGTTCAGGGCGATCAGGGCGGTCTGGAACTTCGCACAGCGGATCGTCCAGCCGAGGTTCCCCCCCGGTGTCTACCGGTTCGAGTCGGTCGAGGCTGCCTCCGAGCAGCGCAGGCTGTGGGAGCGGCGCAACATCGAAGCCATGCAGCGCCGGATGAAGCCAAGCACCTGAAAAAACCGGCGGAGCCGCAGCCCCGCCGTCGAAGAATCGGTATCGGTGAACGCTACCTGACGTTGCCCACGTACTCGGTCGTCAGCTGACGCTCGCGGATGCGTTCGTCGGTGTACATCGGCAGGAGCGCCGGGGACACCCGGCCGTCGGCGACACCGGCGTCGACGACCTCTTTGTTGTAGGCCGCGACGTGGTCGAGGTTGAGGGCCCCGTCCTTGAACGAATTGCGGGCGAACTCGGCCGCATTCTTGCCGGCGATGCGGCCAAAAACGATGATGTCGAGGAGGGAGTTGCCCATCAGACGGTTGGCGCCGTGGATGCCGCCGCCGACCTCACCCGCGGCGTAGAGACCGGGGACGCAGGTCTTACCGTCCGACTCGAACTCGAGCCCGCCATTTTGATAGTGCAGGGTCGGGTAGATCAGCATGGGCTCTTTGGTGATGTCGATGTCGTAGCGTTTGAAGAGAATGTACTTGCCGGGGAACTCGCGCTTCACGGTGCCTTCGCCGTCGAGCATCTCGATCATCGGCGAATCGAGCCACACCCCGAGGCGGCCGGCCGGCGTCGGCACGCCGAGGCCGTCGTTGACGCACTCTTTGATGATGGACGCCGCTTCGATGTCGCGCGGCTCGCGCTCGTTGACGAACTGGTTGCCCTCGACGTTGACCAGGTTGGCCCCGGCGCCGCGGAACTTCTCGGTGATGAGAATGCCCTCCGCCTGTTCGGGGAAGACCACTCCAGTCGGGTGGTACTGCACCGTGTGGAGGAAGGAGACCGGCACGCCGGCGCGGTAGCCGAGGACAATCCCGTCCGCCGTCGCTCCGTAGTGGTTGGTGGTCATGAAGCCCTGGATGTGGAGGCGGCCGCAGCCGCCGGTGGCCAGGATCACCGATTTGGCCTTGACCAGGAAGTACTCCTCGGTTTCCAGGTTGTAGAGCACCGCGCCGGCGCAGTGGCCGTGCTCGTTGAGGACCAGTTCGACGGCCGGGGCGAACTCGAGCACCGTGATGTCGTCGCCGCGGTTCCGCGATTCGTCGCGGATGGTGCGCATGATCTCGGCGCCGGTGATGTCGGCGGCGTAGTGCATGCGTTTGCGCGAGGTTCCGCCGCCGTGGATGGTCATCAGGTTGCCTTCGGCGTCCTTTGTGAAATTCACGCCGTAGTGCTCGAGCCAACGGATGGCGTCGGGGGCGTTCTTGACCAGGGCCTCGGCGAGCTCGGGAACGTTGGTGAAATGGCCGCCGCCCAGGACGTCGAGATAGTGGTAGTAAGGCGAGTCCTTGTCGCCTTTGGAGGCCGCCTGGATGCCGCCCTCGGCCATCATTGTGTTGGCGTCGCCGTGGCGCAGTTTGGTGGCCATGATCACTTTTGCGCCCTGCTCCTGGGCGAGGATCGCAGCCGAAGTGCCGGCGCCGCCGCCGCCGATGATCAGGACATCCGTCTCATAGGCCGGGTTGGCGAGGTCGATCTTCTCGGGTGCGACCCGGCTGGTGGCCTCGAGCACATCGGCGATCTCGTGCGCGATGGCGTAGCCCTTGGATGGGCCGACCTGGAGCTCGCGCCGCCCCTCGTCCTTGAAGTCGGGGTGGAACTTGAGGCGCTCTTTGCGTTCGTCGAGGCTCAGGAAGGGGACTTCTTCGCCCTTCTTCTTGCGCTCGACGCGCTCGGCGCGGGTGGCTTCGACCTTTTTGATGAGCTCTTTGAGTTCAGGGGTGTATGGCATCGTGCACCTCTCAGGCCAGACCGACGGAGGAGGCGGGCTTCCACCCCTCATCCGACATGGCCGGTTCCATTTCGCGTTCCGTGTAGATCTTCTTCATCTCGTCCTCGCCGAGAGTCTTCATCTTCGTCAACTCGTCGTCGAATGCGCCGGCATCGATGTCGTCGCACATCTTCTGCAGGTGCTCGGCCTTCGGCGCGAGCTTGCCGCCGTACAGCCGGCGCGCGAGCTGCGCGATGTGGTACTGAGCCATCTCGCCCATGCAGCGGCTGGTGCACAGACCGCACTGGATGCAGTCGAATGAGATCTCGGCCGCCGCCTTGATATCGCCGCGCTTCAACGCCGAAACGTAATCGAGCACCTCGACATCCATCGGGCAGACCTTGGTGCAGGCGTTGCAGGCGACGCAGCGGAAGAGCTCGGGGTAGAGCTTGAAGATCGATTCCGGGGTCGCCTCGATCTCCTCGAAGTCGTAGCCAGCGCGGTTGGCCGGGTAGAAGGGGATCTGCGCCAGGTACATCTCGGGTTCGACCACCGTCTGGCAGGCGAGACCGGTGTAGATCTTGTAGTCCCCCGCCTTGCGGTAGACCGTGGCGCAGGCGCCGCACACGCCGCCGCGGCAACCGCACCCGCGGATGTACTGATACCCGGCGTACTCCATCGCCTTCATGATGGTCAGGGTGTCGGGCACATCGTACTTCTTGCCCATGACGAAGATCGGGATGGTCTTGGTTTCAACCTCGGAGACTGTTGCTGTTTCCATCTTTCACCTACCTCAGACCGTGGCCGCGGCCACGAAGTTCTTTTCCACCAGGAGATCACGCGCCGCCGGACCGGCGAGATCGAGGCGGTAGAGATCGGGCTCGAGCCCGAGCGCGATACCCAGAAGCTGCGTGAAATAAAGAGTCGGCACTTCTTCGAGTTGCTCGCCCATCGCAACCACCTCGGACTGCCGCGTGCCGAGGTTGTACTCGCACAGGGGGCAGCTCAGAACCAGGGCATCCGCACCGGCCCGGTTGGCCGATCCGATGACCGTGGCCGCCCGCTGCATCCCCTCCTCGGGGTGGGCCAGCATCTGGTACGAGCCGCAGCACTCGGTGGCCGCTGCAAAAGGTACCGGCTCGGCGCCGAGGGCGCGCAGGAAAGCCTCGAGGACACCCTCCTTCAAGGGATCGATGGAGACCTCGTCCGGACGCAGGAGAGTGCAACCGTAGAATGGCGCAACCTTGAGCCCGTCGAGCGGTCTGACGACCTTGGCCTTGAGCGCGTCCCAGCCAACATGATCTCGCAGCAACGTGAGGTAGTGGATGACCTCGATGCCGCCGTCGTAGTCGGGCTCCTCGTCCATGAAGCGGTTGATGGTATCGAGCTTCTCGCTGTCGCCGCGGACCAGCAGATTGGCGCGGGCCAAAGTGTTGTAGCACTGCGAACAGATGGTGACGACGGTATCGCAGCCCTCCTGCTGGGCGCGCACGAGGTTGCGCACCGGCGCCACGTGGTGGATGAGGTCGTCCTCGGCAAGCGAGAACACCGCGCCGCAGCAGTTCCAGCGCTGGAGCTCGGTAAAGTCGACGCCGAGCACGTTGAGAGCTTCGACGGCCGCCAGCTCGAGGCTCGCGGCCCTCGTCTTCATGGTGCAACCGGGGTAGTAGGCGATCTTCATGTCCACCTCACGACGTCAGCTTGCGGAAGGCGCTGACCATGGCGATCTGCGGCGCCCCCTCGAGGGTCTCTTTGGGAATCTCGCTGAGAGTGATCAGATCGTCGTTCTTGCGGAGCGACAGCAGCCGAACCGCTTCGAAGACCTTGGGAACCTCGATGCCGCGCGGGCACCGCACCTGGCACTCGTGACAGGAGGCGCAGAACTCTCCGATGCGGGCATCGATGACCTTTTCGACCATGCCGAATTGCAGATAGTGGATCCCCTGCCGGGTGGTGAAGGCCATCGACTCCACCATCGGGCAAACGGCCGAACAGGTGCCGCACTGCATGCACTCCCAGACATTCTCTCCGGAAAGCTCGGAGATCCTCTCCAGCGCTCGCCGCCGGACTGGGTCGATGGTTTTTGGAATATGGACTGGATTCGCGGCCGAAGTGGGTTCGCCTTCCATGGGCACTCCCTCCAAATTGTAGGGGTCATCATACCCGAATGTGAAATTCTGCACAAGCCTGCGACACCGTATCTATTTCGAGAAAATCCTTGGTTGCTGAGTCCCTTTCGCAATGGCTCAATCAAGAAAACGACGCTGCTACGAATTGACGCCGCTGATGAAAGGCCTCGTGCGGTGGAGGTGCCATTTGTCGCACTGTTGGAGATCGCCCTACCAATCCGTTCCGTCTCTTCGGGCCAACAATGCGACGGGTGGCTCCTCACGGGAAGCGAGAGCTGAAGGGCGGTATCTCTCGTTCACCGGGAAACGGACCCTCCCTCCAAGGATCGGCGTGATCTCCACGGCCAACAGTGTTGAAGGTGGCAACTCCCGGGAAGCCCGCACGGATGCGTTCCGCGTCCGGCGGAGCGTGCCATCTTCAATATTGTTGGACTCACCGGTCTTCACGTCGGTAGGGTCTCCCGGGCCAACAATGTTGAGGGTGGCAACTCCCGGGAAGCCCGCACGGATGCGTTCCGCGTCCGGCGGAGCGTGCCATCTTCAATATTGTTGGACTCATCGGTCTTCACGTCGGTAGGGTCTCCCGGGCCAACAATGTTGAGGGTGGCAACTCCCGGGAAACGCGAATGGAAAGGCGTGCTCACACGGATACAGAGGCCGACGCTACCGCCCCCAGTAGTAGAGCAGCAGGAAACCGAACAGGCCGAGCACAGCCCAGAAGGCGGCCGCACAGGTCCCCAGGACAACTCGATTTCTCAACAGCTGGGAGCCGAGACGATTTACTTTCGTCAGCCAAAAAAGACTATTTCACTGCATGATGACATGCTGAGATGGCGGAGTATACTCGCTCGGTAGTGGGCGTCGTCTCATGAAGATACTTCGTAGGATATTTCCGTTTCTCGATTGGTTCCGCGAGCTGACACCGGCGACGATTCGCGCCGACTTCATGGCCGGACTGACCGTCGCGTTGGTTCTCGTCCCGCAGTCGATGGCCTATGCCCAGCTCGCCGGGCTGCCGGCCTACTACGGCTTGTACGCAGCCTTCCTGCCACCGATGGTTGCCAATCTCTTCGGATCGAGCCGGCAGCTGGCCACCGGTCCCGTTGCCGTCGTGTCGCTGATGACGGCCGCGACCCTCGAACCGCTTGCCACCGCCGGCGGCGAGCAGTTCATCGCCTACGCCATCCTCCTCGCGATGATGGTCGGGATCTTCCAGTTCCTCCTCGGCATCGCACGTCTCGGGCTGGTGGTGAACTTCCTCTCCCACCCCGTCGTCAATGGCTTCACCAACGCCGCGGCGATCATCATCGCCACATCGCAACTCGATAAGATCTTCGGTGTTTCCGTGGAAAAGGCGGAACACCATTTCGAGACCATCGAGCGCGTTATTGAAGCGGCGTTCCACTGGACCCATCTGCCGACGCTCGGCATGGCGGTAGTGGCGTTCGCGGTGATGGTCGGGCTGCGCCGGGTCAACCCACGGTTGCCCAACGTCTTGATCGCGGTTGTGGTGACCAGCCTGTTGGCGTGGGTTTTCGGTTTTGAACACAACGAAACGGCACCCGTCAACGAAATCAACTCGACCCGTTTGGCCGAACTCGTCGAGGATTTCAACTCACAGATCTTCACCCAGCAGCACATGGAGGAACTCCGCTTCTCCGGAAGTCAGACCAGCCTGACGATTGCCACCGATGCGGGTGAATTCTGCCAGCGGTGCCACGGCGCACGCGATGTCGACGCCTTCGAAAGCGAGCAACCTGTCGCAAACGAGGAAGGCATCCGAGAGCGCGCGCTGGCCCTGCACCAGATGGCGGGGCTGCTGGACACCCATATTGCAGAGACCAAGGAAGAGGTCTCGGAGACCCGCACGGCTCTCCGCGATCTGGTGTTCGCCCGGGTACCCGATGGCGATCCTTCCGCCGGATTCTACGAGCGAGAGCTCGTTGCCGGACGGCGCCTCCACCGACGGCCGTCGGTGGCGCCTCAAAGTCGGCGGCCGCCCACTCGACCCCGAGGACCTTCTCATGGTCGGCGGTGGGGCGGTGGTCGGAACCATCCCCCGCGGTCTGCCCTCGCCCAAAGGCACCCCGCCTCGACACGACAGTCATCCCGAAACTGCTGGCGCCGGCGATCATCATCTCACTCCTCGGTTTCATGGAGGCGATATCGATCGCCAAGGCCATGGCCGCAAAGACCCGTCAGCGGCTCGACCCCAACCAGGAACTCATCGGCCAGGGCCTCGCCAACATGGTGGGATGTGTTTTCCAGAGCTACGCCGTGTCGGGGTCGTTTTCGCGCTCTGCGGTCAACCTCCAGGCGGGCGCCAGGACCGGTCTGTCCAACGTTTTTTCGAGCGTCGTCGTGATGATTGTTCTCCTGTTCCTGTCGCCGCTGTTGTACTTCCTCCCGCAGGCCGTGCTTGCAGCGATCATCATGATGGCGGTCATCGGTCTGCTCAACGTCAGCGGTTTCGTCCATGCGTGGCGAACCAACCCGTTTGACGGCCTGGTATCAGTCATCACGTTTGTCGGGACGCTCGCCCTTGCCCCGCACCTCGAATGGGGCATCTTCATGGGCGTGACTCTGTCGCTCGGCGGCTATCTCTTCCGGTCGATGCGCCCGCACGTCGCACGTCTCGTGCCGGCGTTGGACGGTACGATGCACGATGCGGGACGCCACGATCTTCGAAGCTGCCGTTACGTCGCGGTCGTCGGTTTCGACGGGCCACTCAACTTCGCCAGCACGTCCTACCTCGAGGACGAGATTCTGGCTCAGGTGGCGGACCATCCCGATCTCCGCTACCTGCTGCTCTCGGGCCAGGGCATTACCGAGATCGACGCCTCCGGCGAGGAGACTCTGCGCCACCTCGTGGATCGTTTGCGAGCAACGCGCATCCAGGTCGCCGTGACCGACCTGTCCGACAAGGTCCTCGATGTCCTGAAACGCTCGCATCTGTACGACAGAATCGGCGAGGAAAACATCTTCGCCACCGATGCGCGCGCCATCGCGGCGATCTATGTCCCGGCTCATCGCGACTCCGATGAGGCCGACTGTCCGTTCCTCGGCATCGTCCCACGCCTCACCGAGCTGTCCCTCCATCCGGACGGCTCGCTCCACGACGCCGATCGCTACCGTCTGCCGACCTGTCGCCACGTCGCCGTACTGCGGATCGAAAGCTCTATCAACAGGGCCAACGTTCGCTACGTTGAAGAGTGGGTATTCGAACGCGTCGCCAATCGACCCGAAATTCGTCGTCTGATGGTGGTCGCACACGGCGTCACGTCGATCGATCCCGAAGGCGCCCAACGCCTCTGCCTCCTGGTGGACGAACTGAGAACGACACGGTCTTGAGGTTTCCTTTTGCGGCGTTCCCGATGACGTGGTGGACATCGTGGATCAGATCGGCCGCCACGACGTGATGGACGCGTCGCACCTGTTCCCGACAGGGTCGGTGGCGATCGCGTCGATCTGGGCACAGTCCCATGTCGACTCCGATGAACGAGCCTGCCCGCTCCACCCGCTCGCACCTCAGCTGACGGAACTCGGTGTCCATCCCGAAAGGCGGCCTCCGCGATGCCCGCCGGTCTGGTCTCCACCTCTGCCCGACTGTTCGCTGTCCTTCGCCTTGACAGCCCTTCGGGCTTCACCGGCCACGGAGCCATGAACAGCGAGTTCGACCGCTGGCGGGAAAATCGTCCTCGGATCACGACGGTCATCTTCGTGTGCTCGGCGTTGACACGCCTGGAGCCCGCCCAGGCCGAAGATCTCCTGGAATTCGTGCGACACGCCCGCCGATGCGGATACCGGGTCACGTTGAGCCGGTTGCCGGACTCTCTCTTCGAGACGCTGGCTCGCACGGGGCTCGGCGACGACATCGGTGTCGACGATATCTATCCATCAGTGACCGGAGCCCTGGCCGAGATGTGGGACGAGTCCCATCCCTCGGATGACGATGAGAATTGTCCACTTGAAAAGATGCTGCCACACGTCACCCAGCTCTCACTCCACCCTGACGGCTCGATGCGCGACGCCAGGAGGCACGCCCTGGCGCTGTGCCGTTTCATCTCGGTGGTCCGGTTCGACGGCCGACTTGACTATTCAACCCTCAAACACTTCATTCGCGGTATCGAGCGCGTTGTCGACAACCTCCCAGAGCTGCGATGCCTTATCATCGCCGGCCACACCCTCGAACGGATCGACGAGGACGCTGCAGAGGGCCTGGTGGAGTTCTTCGACCGGCTGCGGAACCGCGGCCTCCAGGTGTGTATCAGTGGGCTCCGCGACGAGGTGATCGACGTGCTCCGCCGCACCGGGGTCCACGAAGCCATCGGCGAGAAATGCATCTTCCCGACCCAGGCCAAGGCCATCGAATGTGCCTATGCCGAACTCCACCAGGATCGTCGACGAGGGCCATTGCCCCCTCACCGAGGTCGTCCCGATCTGAAAGTGCGCTACCAGCCTTTGGTGCGCATGATGTCGTCGATATTCTCCTGAGCAACTTCCTGTTCGTGCGCCAGCCGAGCCGCGCGGGCCGCCCTGATGCGCTCTACGAGGGTGTCCACATCGGTCGGCTTTTCGAAGATATCCGTCGCTCCGAGCCGGGTCGCTTCGACCGCGGTCTGGACGGTCGCACGGCCCGACAAGATCATGACTTGGAGTTCGGGCCGCAGTTCGCGCAATCGGCGCAACGTCTCGACGCCGTCCAGCCCCGGCATGGAGAGGTCCAGCACGACCGCATCGAAGGTCTGTTCCTCGACCGCAATCAGAGCCTCACGCCCGGATTGGGCGCACACAACCTCGAGCCCCCGAATCTGCAATCGCTCGGCGAGCGCTTCGAGAAAACTTTTTTCATCGTCAACCAATAGGACCCGATCCATGGCCATTCAAACCTCCGCTGTCCTTTTGTCCGCCTGTTCTGCGGCCACCGCCGGTCGAGAACCCAGGTCGAGGACGATATGGCATTCCCCTCCGGGAGTGGTTTCAATCCGCGGCCTGGCGCCCAGGGCTGCGCAGCCGCTGACGAGCATTGCGGCATCCGACGATTCGCCGTCCGTCCCGGCCACCGGGTCGCCGCAGGCCACTGTCACCCGAACACCGTCGGGGCCTTCTTCCGCCAACACGGCGATCCGCCGCACCGAGGTCGCAGCTGCCAATGCAACCCGCATACATGCGTGGAGGGCGAGCAGCAAGTCAAATGGACTGCCCCGATGTGCCAAGGAGTTCTCGGGCGGGCGAATGTCGATCTCAACCTCTGCAAGCCGAGCCGCCCGCGCCGCGAGGGTGCCGAAGAGGGCCAGCGCTTCGCCGAGATCGAAGTCGACGTCAGTGTCGTCGATGGAGTGGGAAAGCCGGTGCAGGCTGCGATTGATCGCCTCGCCGCGGTCAACCTGGGCCTTGATTCGCGCCGCGAGATCGGTGACCCGAGCGAGTCCCGCCGTACCGCTCTGCGCCGCTGCCGCAATGATGTCCTGCTGCAGACCCGCAAGCTCGTTGATGATGTTGAAGATGTTGCTCAGCTCGTGCGACAACCCCGCGCCCATCGCACCGAAAAACAGGACACCCTCACGCTGGGAATCCCGGAGAGGGTCATCCTGCATTGGAACCTTGCGCTTCCAGCGAGCCTGAGGCCTGGCGGACCGTCGCCAACAGATCGTCGAGGTCGACCGGTTTTTGCAGGTAGGCCACCGCACCGAGACGGCGGCCGATCTCGCTGTCCTCGGTGGAACCGTGTCCGGTCATCAGGATCACCTTGACATCGGGGTACCGCCGGCTGATGGTCCGCAGAACCTCGAGCCCACCGATCCCCGGCATCTTGACGTCGATCACCACAACATCGAAGTTTTCTTCGCGAAGACGTTCGAGGGCCTCATCCCCGGACGTGACGCCGGCTGCATCGATACCCCGCAGTTCGAGCCTCTCCACCAGAGCTGAAATGAGCTCGTCTTCGTCGTCGACAAACATCAGCTTTGCGTGACCCATGAATCTCACCCCTTGCTCGAATTCGGCAGCTCGACCGTGAAATCGAGTTCCTTCGCCGAGCGTGCTCTCGACCCGAATCTCGCCTCCGAATTTCTTGACAATGCCGTAGGTGATGGACAGACCGAGCCCGGTGCCCGATCCATCCTTGGTCGTGAAGAAGGGCTCGAAGATCCGCTCCAGTTGATTCCTTCGGAATGCCGACGCCGTCGTCGGCAACCGTGACCGCAACACGTTCCACTCCCACGCGGACGATCTCGATTCCGATCTTCCCTCCATGTGCAACCGCAGCGACCGCATTGTTGAGGATGTTGAGGAACACCTGTTGCAGTTGCCCGCGGTCGCTCGTGATGGTCGGCACCTCGGGATCGATATCGAAATGCACGGCGACCTCGCGATACTCTGCTTCCTTTTCGAGAAAACCGAGCACCTCTTTGAGGAGGGTCTCGAGGTCGATGGTTTCGGTCGTGACATCCATGTGGCGGGCAAAACCGAGCAATCGGTGGGTGACCTTTTTGCACCTCTGGACCGACTTCAAGATCGAGTCCACGGCAGCGACGAGCCGCTCCTGATGTTTGACGTCCGGCTTCGACCGTCACCAAATCCAGAACCAGACCCGCCTTTTCATTGATGATGGCGAGCGGGTTGTTGATCTCGTGCGCGACACCGGCGGCAAGTCGCCCGATGGAAGCCAGCTTGTTGCTGTACTCGACGTGGTGATAGAGCGCCGTCCGCCGTTCGTCCGCCTCCTTCATTCTCCGAACCAGGAGCCCCGAGCCCCAGAGGATCACCCCTATGATCAGTGCCGTGCTCACGATCAGAAACCCGATGAGCTCACTGCGCAGCGAAAACCAGCGCCCCATCGCCTCGCGGGCCGGTTTGACGTGGACCAGAATGAATGGTGAGCTCGCGATGTAGGCGGATGAAATAAAGACTTTTTCGCCCTGAGGATCGACGACCTCCACATCCTCAACGCTTGGAGAAAAGTGTGGGACCGGCATCGGGAACGGCTGCAAAATCTCTCCGTAGCGGCGCGACGGCGACTGGAGGATCCCCTGCCGATTGATCAGAAACACGTCGTCTGTGGGGTTCAATCCGGCGGTGAGAATCTGTTCGCTCAGCATGTCGGCGTCGATCGTCGCTCTCAGAATGTAAAAGCCCCCTTCATCGCGGTCGTGCCGGGTGGCGATGGCGAAGTGCGGCGAGTTGCGGAAGCCGAGAAACACATCACTGGTGTAGGTGCCCAGTCGCGCCACTTCGTGAAACCAGTCCTGATCGATGTAATTTCGGCCGGCCAGTTCGTAGGGGCCCGAATAGCAGAGTTGGTCGCCCCGGTCATCAATGACCCCGAGATCAACGAACGCTCCGACTTCCAGTGATCGGTTGAGGTTGGAGATCATGCGCATCAAGGTCTGTTCGTTGCACAGATCGCTGAACGGGCGCTCGTGAGACCAGAAACGTCAGGACCGATCGTCGCTCGGACAAGAAGAGCTCCAACGACCGTTTGGTGTTGAGCGTCAGCCGCGCCATCGGCTGCACTGCCTCCGCCTGGAGGGCTTCGCGGTACTGCATATAGTTCATGAAGGTGGTGATGATCAAGGGCACAAGGGCGACCGTGGCGGTCGCGAGGACCACCGACCGCCGCAGAGCCCGGTAGGCGCCCTTGGGCACGCTGCCATCGGCTTCGGCGGGTTCCGGGAGGCTGAATTGAGGTAAGAGACCTCGGGGAAAGGACATTCCGAAAACTCTCTCAGTCTCCGGCGTCCCCGGCCCGAACCTCCTCGAGCCGCCGATACGCCGCCTTCATGGTGTCGGTGAGCTCCTCGATATCGACCGGTTTGCGGAGATAGGCAAATGCGCCGATTTCCTTCGCCAAAACCTCTTCTGCATCGGTGCCGTGACCGGTGAGAATGATGACCTCGGTGTTCGGGTGCGTTCGTTTGACCCGGCGCAGGACCTCCATGCCGTCGATGCCCGGCATCTTGAGGTCGAGAACCATGACCTCGGGTTCATCGTTTTCGACCATCGCCAGTGCCTGCTCGCCGTTGAACGCGACGACCGGCGTCATGCGTCGCGTCTGGAGGCGCTCGGAAAGGGCGAGAACGAACTCCTCTTCGTCATCCACGAGCATGACCTTGGACGGCACCTCGATGTCGATGTCGAACGAGATTCCCGGTTCGCGGTAGTGCGGGCCGGGTCGCGCGGCCGCAGTTCGGACGCCGGGAACGGCGGTCGCATTCTCGACGAGCTCGCGCTCGAGGCGGTCGAGAAACATGGTGTGCTGTTTGATCAGGATCGTGACGTCGCCATCGCGGCAGGTCACGTCGACATCGTGGCCGGCATCCGCAAGCACCAGGTCGACAGCAGCAGCCAGACGGAAATCAGCGATGGCCTGCTCCACCGACGGCGTCAGCGTGACGGCCGGTTGCATCGCCTGAGTGGCAATCATCTCCACGGCCTCTTCCACGGTCGAGTCCTGCATCGCAATAAAGACGTCGTACAGATCTTTTTCCCACGGACCCCTGTTGAACAATTCACCTGTCCAGTCGGCCCTCAACTCGTCGTCTTTGCCGATCCGGCGCTGGGCCTCTCGTTTTGACACGCCCTCGGCCAATGCCTGGTCCATCCGGGATTCGTGAGTCCCACCGAGACAGACCTTGAGGACATGTGTGAGCGACGGCGGAACAAGATGACCCGCCCGACCCAGATACACGCAGGACTCGCCGCCGCCGAGAGTGCCCGCAACCGCGGCTCTCAAATGAGCCACGAGACGGGCGCGGTCCCGGCGGACGCCATCGAGGAGTGACCGCGGGCCATAGAGGAGCTTTTCGAATCGGCTCGCGGCGACATCCGCTGTTTCCGCCGCAATCGCGAACAACTCCTCGTCGGTGAGCTCAGCCGCGCAGAGCCGTTCCCGGACACCGTCCGCAACCTTGCGCCCTCGGCAGAAGACTCCGGCGTCGATCGCTACGATTGCCATGCCGTCCGCTCCCTCTGGCCCGCCGGGCGCAGGATGATGAATCGGAGATCCGGCTCACCGGAGCGCCCTTCGACCCCTCCACAAAACCACCCAGAGTCTACCACCGAATTGCGAAGAAGATGGCTGGAAATAAACGGTTTTGCGTGCACCAAACGGCAAACCGCGTTCGCAAACGGCCGCGTGCGGCGGAGCGTGCCATTTTCAATATTGTTGGAAGATAAGACGTTCACGTCGGCGGGATCCCCCGGGCCAACAATGTTGAGGGTGGCAACTCCCGGGAAGCCCGCACGAATGCGTTCCGCGTCCGGCGGAGCGTGCCATCTTCAATATTGTTGGACTCACCGGTCTTCACGTCGGTAGGGTCTCCCGGGCCAACAATGTTGAGGGTGGCAACTCCCGGGAAGCCCGCACGGATGCGTTCCGCGTCCGGCGGAGCGTGCCATCTTCAATATTGTTGGACTCACCGGTCTTCACGTCGGTAGGGTCTCCCGGGCCAACAATGTTGAGGGTGGCAACTCCCGGGAAACGCGAATGGAAAGGCGGGCCGGCATGGAGACGGAGGCCGACGGTATGGGAACGACCCACCTTCCCCAGTAGTAGAGCAGCAGGAAACCGAACAGACCGAGCACCGCCCAGAAAGCGATCGGACCGGTGTTCCAGGTGCGGGCGAAGACCCCGGTCGGGCCGTGGAGACGGTAGACAAGTCGGTAAGCGCGCCCGAGAAGCACATCCGCGATGATCGAGAACCCTCCGTGAAGCGACGGACGACCACAGCGATCCTGCGGATCAGGGCCGGCAGCATCTTGCGGTAGACCCAGTCGAAGTCAAGGTTGATGCCGGCCTTCTCCGGTGGGTAGATCCCGGTGCGCATCAGGACTGCAAAGGCGAGGATGGCAAAGAAAAGGAGTTGGAACGAGGTCAGAACGTGACCCGTAGTGTAGGGCTCGTAGTCGACATCCTGGAAGGGCAGGATCTCGTACAACGGCCCGGGAAAAACACCGATCGCGACGCACAGCACCGCGCCGATGATCATCGCCACCAGCATGTTCCAAGGCGCTTCCTTGACGCGCAGCCCGGAGTCGTGGCCAAAGAAGGCAAAGTACGGGATCTTGATCCCCGAGTGCTCCATGACCCCCGCCGAGGCCACCAGGAGACCGAGGAAGATCCAGGTCATGTGGTGGTGTTCGACCGACGAGATCACCATCGACTTGGTGACAAAGCCCGAGAAGAAGGGGAAGCCGGAGATCGAGGCCGCGCCGATCAGGCAGCACACCGTGGTCACCGGCATCGACTTGTAGAGCCCGCCGAGCTCGGTGGCCTTGATAGTTCCGGTGCGGTAGAGCACCGCACCCATGGTCATGAAGAGCAGCGCCTTGTAAAGAATATGGGCAAAGGCGTGGCTCACGGTCCCATTGAGAGAGAGGGCGGTGCCGATGCCGATCCCCACCACCATGTAGCCGAGCTGGTTGTTCAGGCTGTAGGCGAGGACCTTGCGAAGGTCGTTCTCGATCACCGCGTAGACGACCGGGAACAACGTCATGACCACACCCATCGGGATGAGGATTTCGGTGCCGGGAAAACCGCGTGCCAGGGCGTAGATGGCGAGCTTGGTGGTGAAGGCAGACAGAAAGACCGTGCCCGTGACCGTTCCGTTCGGGTAGGCATCCTGGAGCCAATTGTGGAGAAATGGGAAAGCCGCCTTCACCCCGAAGGCGAGGAAGATCAGGACCACGCCCAGGCTTGCGGACGACAGGAGGCCGTCGTCGCCGATGAGCCGGCCGAAGGCGATCGATCCGGTGGCCGCGGCGTGGAGAATGACGCCTGCCAGCAGCAGCACCCCCGACCCGACCTGGATCACCAGATAGCGCATCCCCGAGCGATAGGAGGCCTCGGTGCGGCTCGCCCACACCAGAAAGACCGACGACACCGCCGTGAGCTCCCAATAGACAAAGAGGGTGATGAGGTCGCCCGCGAAGACGGCACCCACCGCGGCGCCGACGTAGATCATGGCCGCCAGGTGCTGGATGGTGTCCTTGACGTGCAGAGCATAGATCGCCGCCAGAAATGCCGCGAGGTGGAAGATGTAGCCGAAGACCAGGCTCAGGCGATCGACCCGGACAATTGTCAGCTCGTAGTCGAAGAGGTGCAGCTGGTGCGACACACCGGGTTCAAAAGTGAGGAGCTGCAGAAAACTCGCGACCGGCAGAACCACTGCAAGGCCCGGCTGCCAGCGCCTCGGCAGAAGCGGTATCAGAAGCGCTCCGACGATGAGGATGAGCCCCGGGGGGAGTGACTCAATCATCGTAGTAGTCCTCTGGCCGCCACAGAAACCGGCGCAGGTTCTTGCCGATGATCACGATGCACCAGAAGGCTGCAAAGCCGAAGAAACCGTAGAAGTTTGGGAAGCCCTCCCAGGCTGCGTAGGCGTGGCGGTGGATCAAGAAGTCCGCGGCGCCCAGGAGCACACACACCACCACCAGACCCCAGTAGAGCTTGTTGGCGCTTCCAGGTTGGTCCAACCAGTACTTCTTCCCGTCGCTCATGGCGCCACGATCCCCATCAAAAGCCCGTAGATGTTCTCGGCATAGAAAAAGGCCACCACACATCCGACGCCGGTCAGAACCGGCGGCAGCACGCACAGGAAGGGCGCCTCGTGGATGCCCCCTCCCTGGCTGTCGCCATGTTCGTCATCCTCAGGCGGCGGCCGGAAGAACGCCCTGCCGACAACCGGCATGAGGTAGGCGATGGACAACAGCGAGCTCGCCATCAGCACCAACATCATGACAAGCTGATCGGCCTCGATGGTCCCCAGGATCAGATACCACTTGCTCCACGAGCCGCCCATCGGCGGCAGCCCGATCACGCTCAGGGAGCCGAGAAAAAAGGCGCCGAAGGTGAAGGGCATCCTTCGGCCGAGCCCGTCCATCGTCGAGATCTCGGTCTTGTGGGCACCGACCATGATCGCCCCGGCACAGAAGAAGAGGGTGATCTTGCCCACCGCATGCATGGCGATGTGCATGCCGCCGCCGAGCACGCCCGCCGAGGTCGCCAGCGCGCCGCCGAGGACGATGTAGGAGAGTTGGCTCACCGTCGAGTAGGCCAGGCGGGCCTTGAGGTTGTCCTTGGTGAGGGCGATGATCGAGGCCGCGAGAATGGTGAAGGCCGCGGCCCAGCACAGCCAACGGCTGGCGTCGGTGACGGCCAGAAGGTCGATGCCGAAAACATAGATGATGATCTTGAGGACTGTGAACACTCCGGCCTTGACCACCGCCACTGCGTGCAGCAGCGCACTGACCGGGGTCGGCGCCACCATCGCAGCCGGCAGCCAGCGGTGAAAAGGCATCAGGGCCGCCTTGCCGGTGCCGAAGGCATACAGCGCTAACAAAACCATGAGGTGCCAGCCCTCGACCCGTCCGGCGAGAATCCCGCCGGGCCTGAACTCGGTGGTCCCCGCTGCGAGGTAGGTCCAGACCAGGGCGAAGAGGAAGAAGGCCACCGATGTCCCCATCAGGATCCCGAGATAGACGCGGCCCGCCTTCTTCGCCGCCTCGGTGCCGTGGTGCGTCACCAAAGGATAGGTGGAGAGCGTGATGGCTTCGTAGAACACGAACAGGGTGAAGACATTGGCGGCAAACGCAACCCCGAGAGCACCCGAAATCGCGAGCGCAAAACAGATGTAGAAACGGGTCTGGTTCACCTCGTGGTGGCCGCGCATGTAACCGATGGAATACAACGTGGTCACGATCCACAGCCCAGAAGCCACGAGGGCGAAGAGCATCCCCAGAGGTTCCACCTCAAAGGCGAGGTCGAGGCCGGGCAGGACCGTCACGAGGTCGAGGCGAGGGCGCCCACCCGCCCGCACGAACGGCAGGATCGCACCGGCAACGATGGCGAAGAGCGAGGCGCCTGTCGCCAGCGAAGCGGTTTCTCGGAGATTGGGCCAGCGTCTCAAAAGCGCGATCAGGACGATCCCACCGATCGGCCACAGGACCGCCAGCCCGACCGCGCTCACGACGCTCACGGACCGACCCCCAACAGCATTCGCGCCGCCGCTGATGCCGCACCGACGCTCAATGAGGTGAAGATCCCGAAGAAGACTGTGGCGCCCGCCAGAACCCAGATCGGTCCAAGGAGGCTCGCCGGTGCTTCCGTCACTTCCGGTGCGTCATCGGCCGGTTCGCGGAAGTACGCCACTTCGATGACCCGCCAGATGTAGATCAGGGCGAGCAGCGAGCTCAGGAGGATCAGCACCGCCACCGGCCACAGACCGGCCTGGATGGCGCCCATCACCAGATACCACTTGCTGACAAAGCCCACCGTCAACGGCACGCCAATCATGCTCAGACCCGCAACGACAAAAGCCGCCATGGTCAACGGCATCCGCCGTCCGAGACCGGCCATCGCCTCGATCCGAACCGACCCGGTGCGCAACAGGACCGCGGCCATGACCAGGAAGAGCCCGCTTTTCATGAGTGCATGGTTGAAGAGATGAACCAGGCCACCGGTCAAACCGCTGACCGACACCAGGCTCAGACCGAGCACCATGTAGCCGATCTGGGCGACTGACGAATAGGCGAGCATCCGCTTGATGTCGTTCTGGAAGATGGCCACAAAGGAACCCGCGAACATCGCCGCGATGGCCAGGGGCATCAGCACCGCATCGAGCCGCAGGACACCAAAGGCGAGCGGTGCACCAAAGATCGAGAACAGAAAGCGAACCAGAACGTAGTAGGCGACCTTGGTACTGGTGGCGGCGAGGAAGGCCGTGACGATCGCCGGCGCATAGGTGTAGGCGTTCGGCAGCCAGATGTGGAGCGGGAAGACCGCGAGCTTGATGCCGGTGCCGATTCCGATGCAGGCCAGGGCCACCAGGACGGTTCGGTTGGGCCCAACTGCTGCCAATTGCACCGCCATGTCGGCGATATTGAGGGTCCCCGTCACCATGTAGATCATGCCGATACCGAGCAGGATGAAGGTGCCGCCGATGGTGCCCATCACCAGGTACTGGATCGACGAGGTCAGGGCCCGTCGGGTCGTGCCCTGCGCGATCAGAGCGTACGACGACAACGACGAGATCTCGAGAAAGACAAAGATGTTGAACGCGTCACCGGTGACGGTCATACCGGCGAGCCCGGTCATGCAGAGGAGATACAGGGCGAAAAACTTGTGGTGGTTTTCGCGCCAGATCTCCTGGTCGAGGCTGCGCGGACTGGCGGTGAGAACGATGGCGCAGATAAAAGTCACCACCAGCAGCACGAGGGCATTGAGAATATCGATGCGGAGCTCGATGCCCCACGGCGCCCTCCAGCCTCCCTCGGCGTAGCTGATCGTCCCGAATTGAACCACCCGGTTGAAAATGACGCAGGCGCTTACAAACGAGCTCCACGCCACCGCCATCGCGAGGGCCCACGCCACGCGCGCCCGACGAACAATCAGACACACCGCGGCTGTCAGCAACGGCAGCGCGATCTGGAGCGCCGGAAGGTCGTCGGAGAATCTGGCGATGAACTCGCTCACGCCTCCTCCTCCCGCTCGATCTCACGCAGCTCATCCTCCTCGATGGTGCCGTAGGCCTCCTTGATGCGGACGACCAGCGCCAGCGCGAGCGAGGTCGTCGCCACGCCGACCACGATCGCAGTCAGCATCAGAACATGGGGCAGAGGGTTGGAGTAGACGGTGAAGCCCTCGGCCTCGATCGGCGCCGTGCCGCCCTGAACCTTGCCCATGGCGACGTAGAACATGATCACTGACACCTGGAAGATGTTGAGGCCGATGATTTTCTTGACCAGGTTGTCCCTGGAGATCACGACGTAGAGACCGGTCATCATCAGAAAGATGACGATCCAATATGGGTAGAGACCACCTTCAAACATCGCGGCGCCCCCGTCCCGCGAACTGGAAGAAGATGGTGGCCATGACCGCCGCCACCGTGATCCCGACCCCGAGTTCCACCAGCAGGATGCCCAGGTGTTGGCCGTGGACCTTGTCGTGCGCGAGCACGCCGTAGTCGAGGAAGTTGCCGCCGAGGAAGATGGCATCGATACCGACTGAGCCGTAGAGCAGCACGCCAAATGCCACCAGGAACTCCAGTACCCTCGGCGGGAAGACCCGCTGTGCCGTCTCGAGACCGAACATCAGGGCATAGAGAATGATGGCGGCGCCGAATATGACCCCGGCCTGGAAGCCGCCGCCCGGACCGTAGTCGCCGTGAAACTGGACGTAGAGCGCGAACAACATGATCAGCGGGATCAGCAACTTCGACAGGGCGCGGAGGATGACGTGGCGGATCACGGTCCGTCGCCCTCGGCCTGCACATCGTCGCGGTGGCGCCACCGGTAGTAGGTCCGTCCGCCCCCGAGCAACAACAGGACCCCGACACAGGCGGTAAAGATCACCGTGGTTTCGCCCCAGGTGTCGTAGCCGCGGTAGGAGGCGAGGATTGCCGTCACCATGTTGGGCACACCGATCTCGGCATCGGTGTCCTCGATGTAATGGTTCGCCACGTGGTGGTGGATCGGCGCCGACGGGTCGCCATAGCGCGGCATGTCGAAGGTCGCATAGACCAGCGCCGCCCCGGTCAGGATCACCGCGATCAGGGCCAGGGGCTGCGGCCGTTGATACAGGGTGCTTTCCTTGCTGGTCGTCAGCGACAACGTGGCAAGCATCAGAATGGTGGAGATGCCGGCGCCCACCGCTGCCTCGGTGAACGCCACGTCGACAGCATCCATCACGGTGAAGAGCGATGCCGACAGCAGGCTGAAAATGCCCATCAGCATCACCGCCGCAAACAGGTCCTTGAGACGGATGATGGCGATCGCGATCACCGCGAGGAAGGTGAAGAGGACGATGTGAATGACGTCAATCATCCTCGGACTCCCGGGCGAGCTCGTGGCCGAGCATGGGTCTGAGACCTCGCATGTAGGCCGCCTTGGCGAGAGCGTGGCTCGCCAGAGGGCTGGTGATGATGAGAAAAAGCAGGAGCATGACGAGTTTCGCGGTCACCAGCCACGATTCGGAAGCGAACATCAGGCCCACGAGCACGAGCCACGCACCCATGGTGTCGGTGATCCCGGCAGGGTGGATTCGGCTGTAGAAGTCGGGCATACGGAGGATGCCGATGGCGCCGATGATCAGCAGAATCGAACCGGCGGTAACAAAGACCCACATCAGGATCTCGGCGATCGGCCAACCCATCAGTAGACCTCCTCCTCGTCCTCTTCCATCCCCGCGAGGTCGTTGAACCGCGTGAATTTCATCACCGCAATCGTGCCGATAAAGTTCATCAGGGCGTAGACCAACGCGAGATCGAGGAAGTCGGGGCGGCCGGAGAGAAAGCCGTAAACCGCGATCAGGAGCACCGTCTTGGTGCCGAAACTGTTGACCGCCAGGATGCGGTCGAACACCGTGGGGCCGAGGATCGACCGCACGAGCGTCATTGCCATACAGACCAGGATGGCCGCGGTGGCAGCGGCAAAGGGGGCCATCAAGAGCCCACCCCCTCGAGCTTCGTGACCCTCCGGTCCATCTCGCCTTCCAGCAGGCCCTCGGCCACCTCATCTGCGATGGCGTGGACGGTGATGTAGGGACCGTGGACCCGGATCGAGACCGTGCCCGGCGTCAGGGTGATGGAGTTGGCGTAGATCACTCGACCGAGATCGCTGTGTTGGGTCGTCCCCGCCTCGATGATGCGGGGGCTGATCTTGAGGGTGCCCGGGCTCACGACGCGGCGCGCGACGTCGATGTTGGACTTGAAGATCTCCTTGACCAGCCACGGCGCGTAGAGCAGGCCCCGTGGAATCAGGTGCACCGGGATGCCCTCGTCATCGACGATGCCCATGCGCAGGCTCAAGAAGACGACGAGCAGACATGAACCGACTCCGAAGCCGACCATCAGCGGTGTGTAATGGCCCGAGTTGAGGAGCCACACCCCCATCAGGATGACAAAGAGAGAGACCGTGGATCTCACAGAAGCACCCCGTGATATTGCAGGCTGGAACTCGGCCTCGCCACCGTTCCCCTCCTTGAAACCGCGCTGTCATCGCGACCCCTGCGGTGATTGACATCCTGTCGGCGAGGGACAGAATAACCGATTCCACCGGTGTTTGCAGGGACATCCAATCAGTCTCGGGCATAATCGGAGGATGACCTGGGATCCCGAGCAGTACCTCCTCTTTTCGGAAGAACGCGGGCTACCCTTTCGTCACCTGTTGGCAGCGCTCGATCACCTCGCACCGGCGTCGATCGTCGATCTCGGGTGTGGTTCGGGCGCCCTCACGACAACGCTGATCGAACGCTGGCCGGCAGCCGCGATCACCGGGATCGACGCCTCCACCAAGATGATTGCCCACGCGAAGAGGCGGCAGATCCCCGGCAGACTGACGTTTGAAATCGCGGACGCCACAACCTGGCGCTCACCCCGGCCGGTCGACCTCCTCCTCTCCAACGCGTGCTTCCAATGGATCGATGACCACCGAACCCTCTTCGATCACCTACTGCCTCAACTCGCCGCGGGTGGCACCCTCGCCTTTCAGATGCCCGCCAACCACGACGCGCCTTCGCACAGCATCCTCCGCGACCTCTGCTCGAGCCCGCGTTGGCGCGAACAGACTCGACGGGCACCCCCGAACCGGGGTCCGGAATCCGGAGTGGTACGCCGATGAATTGACGAAACGAGGCCTGACAGTGACCCTGTGGCAGACCACCTACCACCACCTCCTCGAGGGTGCCGATCCGGTCTTCGAGTGGCTCAAGGGCACGACTCTGCGCCCGGTGTTCGAACTTCTGGACGAGAAACAACAGCTCGAATTCACCAGTACCTACAGCCGCCTCCTTGGCGAGGCCTATCCTACCGTGGACGGCAGAACGCCCTTTCCTTTCAACAGGTTATTTGTCATCGCTAGTCGACAGTGACAATTCTCAGACATACGTGGCGACTTCAACTGTGAAGTTGTGATATTTCAAACGATGGACCGAGTTTGGATTTCGCCGTCATCTGCGTTGACGGCCTGCCGGATCCAATCCGAAATCTACGAGCCGTCCTCCCCTATTGAATCAACCGCAGCCCGGCCAGGTAGGTCACGGCACTGACCGACGCGCACAGCACCGTTCCCCACACGAGGTCGACGATCGCGACCGTCACCGGGAACCCCTCGAGGGTCGCGAGGTTGGTCAGATCGTAGGCTGCGTAGGTGACCAGACCGAAGAGCGCCCCGAGGACAACGGCCTGTGTGAGGCTCTGACGATCGAGAGCTGGAAACACCACCAGGACGACGATGCCCGACACGAAAACCAGATAGAACAGAACGGCCGCCATCCAGTTGACGTTCGCCCTCATGAGATGGCCCATCTGCGCCTGGTAGAACGAGCGCGCAACAACTCCCAGCCACATCAGATCGATCATCAGGAACACCGTGATCGCAACCGCGTAGAGTTTGAAAAAAGCCGACAGTGTCATGGGTCCTCGATTTCTTCGACCGTTGATCGATGTTGATTAGAAAGCGCTCGTCGAAAGTCTACTATTCCATCCGCCGTCGCGCAGGGCCTGTCCGTCAGAAAACGCGCCGGGTGGCGAAGCGTTCCCCGCTCGAAAGAGGGGGGAAGCGGATCACCACGGAAGATTTTCGAGATCGACGTTGCCGCCGGAGATGATCAGGCCAACGCGGCGGCCGACAAAGGTTCGGGGGTGTTCGAGGACGGCGGCCAGGGGCACGGCGCCCGAGGGCTCGACGACGATCTTCATCCGCTCCCACAGCAGGCGCATGGCGCGAACGATGTTCTGCCTCGCTGACCGTGAGGATGCCCTCGAGCCGCTCGGACAGGATGCGAAAGGTCCGGTCAGAAAGCGAAGTCAACAGGCCGTCGGCGATGGTGGTCGGCTTGACCGACGGGTGGATGCGGCCGTCGCGCAGTGAACGGTAGGCGTCATCGGCTCCGGCCGGTTCGGCGCCCCAAACAACGACGTCGGGGCGCGACCCGGACACCGCGATCGCGGTCCCTGACATCAGCCCGCCGCCGCCCACCGGCGCCATCACCAATTCGAGATCGGGGACATCGGTGATCAGTTCCAGCGCAGCGGTTCCCTGACCGGCGATGACCATCGGGTTGTCGTAGGCGTGGATGAAGGTGGCGCCGGTGCGCGCGACCACCGCCTCGAGGTTTGTTTCCCGAGCTTCGAGGGTCGGTTCGCACTCGGTGATCTCGGCGCCGTAGCCGGCCACCGCCGCCTTTTTGACCGGCGGCGCCGTCCTCGGCATGACAACGTGGGCACGAATCCCGCGGTTCGCCGCGGCAAAGGCCAGGGCCGCCGCGTGGTTGCCCGAGGAGTGGGTCGCCACGCCCCGTCGCGCCGCAGCCTCGTCGAGGGAAAGGACCGCGTTGGTGGCCCCGCGTGCCTTGAATGCGCCAACCTTCTGCAGGTTCTCGCACTTGAAGTAAAGGCCCGCCCCGGCGATCTCGTTGATCGCCCTGGAGGTCATCACGGGCGTCCGGTGAACCCGGCCGCGGATCCGTTCCGCAGCCGCCAGCACGTCCTCGAAGGTGGGGTCGGTTGTCATCGAGCCATATTATCCAATTTCGGATTTCGGATTTCGAATTTCGGATTTTTCGATCCAGACTTTTCGGCAGGCTCCTGGTGGGCGCTGCCCCTCCCCCCTTACAAATCCTGGGAGCGAAGTCGTCGGCTAATGTGCAATGGCAAATCCGAAATTCAAAATCCGAAATCCGAAATCGAAAAAGAACGGATGCGATGGCAAATTCGAAATCCGAAATCCGAAATCCGAATTCCTAATTCAGAATCACGGTCTCCCGCAGTGCGTACGGTCCACCGTGCGCGTCGTCCCGATAAATCTCCACCTTGATTTCACCGGGACCGACAAAGACCTTGAAGAACGACGATCCGGTCTGCGCCCGGCCCTCGATCTGACGTTCGTACCACCTGTCCCGAGCGGTGGGGTCGCTGCCGTACTCATCGTAGAACTGAGCCAGAGTCTGGGTAATAGGCTGGCCCGTCAAACCGAGGTACTTGAACCAGTAATCGACGTGGTATGGATCGTCGCGGTAGAGCTGTTTCAACGAGTTCGCTTCGCCAACGCCCTTTTCACGCCCTTCTTGAATCGCGCGGTCGATGGCGGCGTACATTTGATCCGCATAGGAAGCTTCTTCGAGACCCCTCGCGTGCCCGGCGTCGATCTGCCACAGCCCGTTGATCTTGGCGTACGAGGTGTTGTGGGTGTGGCCGCAGACGTAGGCTGTAACATCATGTTTCATCATCACCTTGTAGAAGGAGAAAGCGCTTCTCCAGTTCTCGTCGAGCGAGTCTCCCTGATGGCGAATCCGTCCGTTGTCCATGTCGGGCATCGCGACCAAAGGCTCGTGGCCGAAGACGAAACTGTGTTTCTTCGTCGTTGCCGCCAGGTCCTTATCCAACCACTCCAACAACTCCGGCACGACGTCGCCCTCGAGCCCCCAGTCGTTCACCCCGTCGTAATACTGGTTGAGGACGACGAAGTGGGTGTCGCCCCAGTCAAAGGAGTAGGTGGTCGCCTCGCACCCCTTTGGGCCCCGGTTGACCACGTTGGGCACAGTCAAACTGTAGGCGCGGAGGTATCTCATGCTCGAAGGCGATTCGGGGTCGTGGTTGCCGAGCACCGGGTACCACGGGTAGTCCTCGCCGAGAACCTGATCGATCATGTCGCGGACGGCCGACGGCGGATCGACGTCCAGATCTCCAGGACTGATCATGAATGCACCACCGCCGACTTTCTTGACCGCCTCACAGGCGCCGGAGAAATTTTTCGACCACTCGCCGTCGGCCGCAAAGTTCCGCATATCGGCCGCGACGACGAAGACGAGGTCGTCGCTCGCGTCGTCCGCCGAGCCAACCGGCACAACAACCACCAGACGTTATACAAATCGCAGAGAGCGCAGTCAGGAGCAATTTCTTCATCAGTCCTCCACCGGGATTTCGTAGTAGCCATTTCCGGCATCAAGGTTCTCCTGCCGCTGGCGCGGATATCGGGTGCACCTTGGAAGGCCACGAAGTGACGCCGTTGACCAACTCTGAAGCATGGACCTCGAAGGGCTCCCACACCCGGCGTCCGTGGGTGTCGATCAACTGAAAAACCATCCGCGGGTCGTCACCCATGAAGAACTCGACCAGGCCGAAGTTGCTGCCCTGAAAATAGACCGGCCAAATCCGCTGTTCGGGTCGCCGTTCGAGCCAACTGTCTGGAATGACCTGGGCCAGCGGCGAACTCACCATGTCGTAGAGATCGTAGCCGCCCTTTTCGGACCACGGGATGACGTTGAGCTCGCCGATGTGGGTGTCGCCCGACATCATGACCACCCCTGTGACATCCTGATCCCGGATAAAATCAAAGAGGCGGTCGCGCTCGTGGAGGAATGCTGCCCAGGAGTCCCCCCCCTCCCCTTTGTTCTTGCTCCAACCGCTGCCCGAGACCAGCACCTTGAAGACCGCCGTGCTTGCTGCGAGCTCGCTCTTGCAGCCACTCGAATTGGGCCGCACCGAGCATCGTCTTCTCGGGTGTGTCGGGATCTTCGTCCGGGTCGCGGTACCAGCGGCCGTCGAGAACGAAAAAGTCAACCTTGGCCCCAGGTGTATGTGTAGAAAATGCCCTTGATTTCGGGCAGGCCGTACGACGGATTGGCCCAGTACTCGCGAAAGACCTCGTACCCACCCTCCTTGATCGGGTTGGTGCGGTCGTGGTTGTTGAGCCCGTAATCGTGGTCGTCCCAGATGGCCAGGTTCGAGGTGTTGTGGAGGATCGGCTGCAGGGCGGGGACATCGCGCTGCCGCCGGTACTCCTCGCGGATGATGTCGGGGTCGAGGGCATCGGAGTAGACGTTGTCGCCGATCCAGAACAAAATGTCCGGTTCGTAGTGGCCAACCCAGGGCCAGATCGGCTGGATGCGGTCGTCTTGCCATTTGGGGCACGAACCGAAGACGATGCGCAGGTCGGCATCACTGCCGGGCAGGGGGGCGGTCTCGAAGCGGAACGGTTTGAGCATTTTCAGATAGCGATCGGGGATTCCGTCGGTGGTCAAACGGTAGAAGTACTCTGTGGCGGGCTCGAGCCCGGCGACCGTAATGACCTCCGTGTAGTCATTGGATTTCAGCGGTGTCACCGGTTCGGTCTCTGAAAACTGAGCAAAGTCCGGGGTCGAAGTGTACTGGATAGTGACCGGAAACTCACCGCTGGTACGAACCCAGATCTTGGCCTCGGTCGGAGCCACCGCCCCGACCATCGGCCCCTGCATGAGTCGGGGATACCCCGTCTGCGACGGTTTGGCGGCCGTGGCGGCCGTCGCCCAAATGGCGACCACAACGGAGCAGAAGACAGCGGTTTGGCGAAACGTCGGAGTAAATTTCACGGTTTCTCCTTTTTCAAAAGACCCAGGACAATTTCGTAAACACCGTGTCGCCCTGTTCGGAGGGCTTACCGATTTCGGACGTCCCCCGCTGGTAGGCGATCTGAAGCGAAGCAAAGGGAGGACGGAAGCGCCACACGGCGAGAAGTTGGACGTTTTCTTTTTCAATCGCTGAGTTTGTCTGGACGAAAAGTGTGGCGAAGAGGTTGTTGGTGACGTAGTAGCTCGTTCGGAAGACGTGGATCCACGTGCTCTCGAGTTCCGGATCGGGGTCGAGTTCGAGCCACGTTCCCTCGTACTCGAATCCCCACGCATTCGATATCCTGAATTCGCGCCCCGAGGGTGGCCAGCATGAGATCGCTGCCGAAGTTGGTGCCCGATCCAACCTCAAGAAAGACGGCCCTCCCTCTGCGGTTGTCGTACCCGAACTGAATGCTCGTGAGCGTGTTGGAATACTCCTTCTCGAAGAGCTCAAATCCGTCAACGTAGGACAGTTCGACCTGCCACCCGCTGGTAAAGACCAATTCCACGTCGGTCTCCAGCTCCCAGCTTCTCAACACGCCCTCCTGGCTCCAGTAGCGGTTGTAGTTGACCTTGCCCTCGATATTCTCGACGGCGCTGTTTTGAAACCAGATCTGGTGTTTGGCCTCGGCGTCGATCTCACGCCGGTCATCATCCCTGAGAAACCCCATGACGTTGACGTTGTCGCGCAGCCCGGTGTCGAGCGACGTGTAGCGAACGTGGAAATGGCTGTTCGCCGAGTCGAAGGCGGGTCGTAAAACCACCCGGTGGTCCCGTCGTTGGTCGCTCCGTGGGAACGTAGAAACTGACCGGTCATGCCCAGGGTGTCGGTGAAGAAGAGGGTCATGTCGGCGCCGATCGAGCCGGCATTCACACCATCGACTCTTCGATTGGCGGCGAGAAGACCGATGGTCGAGGGCCCGAACACCCCGCGTTGAAGGCGAAGCACGGTGTAGTCGGCGTCCGCAGTCGACGACTGTCCCGCCACCGGTCTCGACAGTCGATATCGGCTCGGGTGGCGATGGCGGCAACGTCGAACCCGCCAAAACCGCCGACCAACTTCCCTCCCGCCACGATGTCGCCGATCCGTCGGCTGTAGAACTGGGTGATCCTCTGATCGAACATCTCCAGCCCCTCGAGAAAGAACGGCCTCTTTTCCGGCACACGGAGCTCGAACCGGGTCAGATTGATCTCCTCGACGTCCGCTTCGATGAGAGCAAAGTCCGGGTTGATGGTCAGGTCGGCACTCAGGTCGTTCTTGATGCGAAACCTGAGATCACCACCGAACTTCGTCTCGATGTCCCCACCCTTTTCGATCGCGACCAGGCCGTAGGGTATGACTGCAAATTTCTTGAGATCTATCGCCCGAATTTCGAGACCCGCGAGGACACCGAAGTCCGAGACCCGCCATATCGACTCGCCCGGGCCCGACCACAGCGACGTCTCGAGCCGGCGCGGGACACGCCGCCGGAAGTTGATGCCCCACGTCACGTCCTCACCACTCTCGAACCGGAGCATCCGAAACGGGATCTCGAACTCGGCGGTCCAGCCGTCCGCGGTTCGGCCGCCGGCGCTCAGCCAGGTGCCGTCCCATCGGTCGTCGACGACCCGACCGTTGTCGGCGATCTTGCGGTCGGTCTGCACCCCGAGGACATTGGTGGCAAAGGAATAGCCCGTCCGGCGGTCGTGGAGGGTATCGACCATGAGGACCACCGAATCGTCCCGTTCCAGATCCCCGTCGCGCGAGGTGACCGACGCCGCGATCCTGTCCGGATCGGGGTCGAAACAACGGAAAGCCACATAGAGCGCCTCCGGAGTCGAAGCGACCAACACCACGGTGCGGAATTCCGAGACTGCACCAAATTCCGGTTCGAACTGGACGAAGCCCTCGGTGACGGCTGCCCCGCCCACTCGGTCTCGCCGATGACGCCGTCCACCGACGGCGGACTCTCGAAGCGGGGCGCCTGTACCGTCCTCTCCTCGGCGGGCGCCATCGTCGCAAGCAAGGCGACTATCACGGTCGCGACAGCGGCGGTTGTTCCGGTTCGCGGTACAGGCCCGCCGGCACCGAGCCCGCGTGCGGCGAAGAAATGGTTCGACCGATCGAAGGGCCACTCGTCGAGCCTTGGCCAACCCTTTCCTTCACGGTGATGCGGACGGAGGTGACGCATCGGAGCCAGCGATCACCCAGGTCAACGTCGAACCCGGGCGTTGCCCGCCCAGATGCTCCAGATCTGTTCCTCGTCCGCCGGTTGGGCGTAGTCCGTCAGCAGGGTCGTGACCAGCGCGCCGGTCGCCCACCCGAACTGGATCCACTTCTCGGGCTCCCAGCCCCGTGAGCATGGCGTAGAGCATGCCGCCGACAAACCCGTCGCCGCCGCCGATGCGGTCGAGGACCACGATCTCCCGCGGCTCGACAACGTGCCAGTCCTCGCCCACCGCTGCGATGGCGCCCCACAGATGGGCATTGGCGCTGATGACCTCACGCAAGGTGGTGGCAAAGACCTCTGTCTTGGGGTAGGCCGCCTTGGCCCGGTCGATCATGCCCTTGAAACTCTCGATCTTCGCGGCAAGATCCTTGCCGCCCGCTTCCGGGCCCTCGATGCCGAGGCAGAGCTGGAAGTCCTCCTCGTTGCCGACCAGCACGTCCGACACCCCGGCGATCTCGGGGAAGACCCGGTGCAGCTCGTCTTCGCGATTGGCCCAGAACGAGGCGCGGTGGTTGAGATCGAAAGAGATGCGGCTGCCGTTCTTTTTGGCGGCCCGCGCGACCTCCAGGCAGAAGGCGCTGGTCTCCGGTGACAGGGCCGCGACCAGCCCCGACAGGTGCACGATGCGAGCTCCCTCGCTTCCGAAGATCCGATCGAAGTCGAAGTCCTTGGCGTCGAGCGTGAGCCCGACCTCACCCGCGCGATCGTTGTGGACGCGGGGCCCTCGTGAACCGTAGCCGGTGTCCGCCATGTTGATCTGGTGGCGGTATCCCCACGGCCCTCCCTGATCGACCTCCGGGCCCTCGAAGTCCATGTGACGGCCTGCCAGGTCGTCCTTGATCATGCGCGAGATCGGGCTGCCTTTGACGAAGGCCGTCAGAATCTTCACGGGCAGGCCGAGAAAGGATGAGACGCTCGCCACGTTCGATTCAGCGCTCGTGACCTCCATGTGAAATGTCGTGCTGCAGTGAACTCCCTGCGCAGCGACGGGCGTCAGACGAACGCCCATGCTGGTAGGCACGAGCAGCGCGTACTTACAGTCCTCACGGAACGTGATCATTTCCGTTTTTTCCTTTCCAGCTCATTCGCTTGCGGTGACATCGCCGCGGTTCCCGCGGGAACCAATAGCCAAGCACCGCTTTTTTGAAAGTGGTGCTGCAAATCCGAAATCCGAAATCCGAAATCCGAAATCTTCTCCCTCATGCCTGATACGTCCGCGCTGTCACATCGCCACCGCGGCCCGTCCAATCGGTATGGAAGAATTCGCCGCGCGGCCGGTCCACCCGTTCGTAGGTGTGGGCGCCGAAGTAGTCGCGCTGGGCCTGGAGCAGATTGGCGGGGAGACGGCCGCGACGGTAACCGTCGAAGAAGGCCAGGCCGCTCGACATCGCCGGCACCGGGATGCCCATCTGCACTGCACTTGAAATGACCCGCCGCCACGCCGCCTGGGCGTTTTCGACGGCCTCCTTGAAGTAGGGGTCGAGCAGCAGATTCGTGAGCTCGGGATCGCTGTCGAAGGCCTCCTTGATCTTGCCGAGGAAGGCCGAACGGATGATGCAGCCGCCGCGCCACATCAGCGCGATGCCGCCGTTGTTGAGAGTCCAGCCGTACTCCTTTGCGGCAGCCCGCATCAACATATAGCCCTGCGCGTAGGACACGATCTTGGCCGCGTACAAGGCCTGCCGAAGATCGTCGACAAACGCTTTCACATCGCCGTTGAATGTGGAATCCGGACCCGACAGAACATTCTCCGCCGCGACCCGCTCTTCCTTGAGCGCTGAGAGAAACCGCGCCAGCACCGCCTCGGCGATCAGGGTCAGGGGCACACCCATCTCGAGGGCCGAGATCGCCGTCCACTTGCCCGTCCCCTTCTGACCGGCAGTGTCGAGAATCTTTTCGAGCACCGGTTCGTCGTTCTCATCTCTGAAGCCGAGTATGTCGCGGGTGATCTCGATGAGGTAGGAGTCGAGTTCCCCCTCATTCCACTCGGCAAAGGTCGCGTGCATTTGATCGTGGTCGAGCCCGAGGCCCTCCTTCATCAATTGGTAGGCCTCGCAGATCAGCTGCATGTCGCCGTACTCGATGCCGTTGTGGACCATCTTGACGAAGTGGCCAGCACCGTTCTCCCCCACCCACTCGCAGCAGGGACTGCCGTCGTCCACCTTCGCCGAGACCGCCTGGAAAATGGGTTTGACGTGGGGCCACGCTGCCGGCGAACCACCCGGCATGATCGAGGGGCCGAGGCGTGCACCCTCTTCGCCGCCCGACACGCCAGTGCCGATGTAGAGGAGGCCCTTGGATTCTACGTGCTGCGCACGACGAATCGTATCGTTGTAATTGGAGTTGCCGCCGTCGATGATGATGTCGCCCTCGTCGAGGAGCGGGATCAAGAGGTCGATAAAGGCATCCACGGGTTGGCCCGCCTTGACCAGCAGCATCACCCGGCGCGGTGACGCGAGGGCGCCGACCAACTCCTCGAGAGTGTGGGCACCGACGATCTTCGTGCCCTTCGCGCCGCCCGCGAGGAACTCATCCACCACCGAAGTGGTCCTGTTGAAGACAGCCACCTTGAAGCCGTGATCGTTCATGTTCAGAACCAGGTTTTGTCCCATCACCGCGAGGCCGATGAGACCGATGTCCGCTTTCGCCATTCGTGCCCTCCAGATATGACGACTTCAGCCGTCGTCCTTCAATCGATACAGTTTTTCTCCCGCCCTCGGCACGAACAGAATGTCTTCGTTCTCGCGACCCTTCCATTCGTCAAAATCCACACTCTGCGGATCCAGGTATTCAAGGCCGATCTTCTCGCACCGACCTTCCGGAATCCCGGTGGCCAGGGTGACCCGAATACGGGGCCTCTCGACTCCGTCGATGAATGTCCCGTCCCCCCGCAAATGCGTGGAGTGCGCCAAGACACCCCACGGAATGTGTTTGAAGCGCTCCCACTGAGCTGTGAAATAGTCACGCACGTGGTAGCCCACCTCATCGAGGTGGTGTCCGTGAACGTACGAGACTTCGGTGATGTGCGGTGCATAGATCACAACCTCGCCGCCGTCGGCAATCGCCGGCTCCATCTTGTACATCCCCTTGGCGCCGGTCCAGAGGTCGTCGTACATTTCCGGCATCACCGACAGCACCCTTCTGAAGGGCCGATCCACCCACACGATGTCGAGTTCGGCCGAGAGTTCGGTCGCCTCCCGCCACGTCGTCTCCATGTCCCCAACAAAGAGGCCGTGCAGGGCATGACCGTGCATCACCATGGCGATCAACGAACGCGGGGTCGGGATCATGGCCGAGGCGAGATCGATGAGTCGTCTGACCGGAGTCTCGGCGACACCTATGATGTGGCGGCTCATCATCAGGGCGCCCACCCAGTGGGTGATGTCGATGATTTCCTGACCGGCGACGCCCGGCACGAAGTACTTGTTGCCACCGGAGAAACCGGCCACCTCGTGCGGAAAGACCGGTCCGCAGACGATGAGGTGATCGTATGGCGTCTCGCCCCCGGGCTCGCCGAGCATGCGGTTGAGACATACCGGAATCTCCACCGACATCAGTCCCTCGGTGACCCGAGCGACGTCCTCGGCAGCGATCGTTCCCACGGTCGCGAAGGTCTCGTGCCGCTCCCAACGGTGGTTGAAGATGCGGGAGCGCCCCGCCATGCCATCGGTGACGGGCCTCCCAAGAAGCTTGGATTTGGCAGCGTCATCCATGGGCGGGTGGGTGCCGAGTGCGATGAGGTAGTCGAGCTGATGCACCCTGGGACCGAGGACCTCGTCGAAGAGTCCGAACATCAGGTCTATCGGCGCGGTGCGGGTGCCGTCGGGGATGATCACGAGGACTCTCGCTCCCGTCAGTTCAAGCCGGTCCAGCCCGTCGCGCAGAACCCGTCGGACCTCGGTCTGGGTGAGGCTCCGCTCCGACTCCGCGGCCCGCACCACCGGGAGTGCCGTCATTCTCGCGAGCCCTCGATCGCGGGCGCCGTCCACGAGAGACCGTTCATCTCCTGCCCCGCCGGGGGAACCTTCGGCAGCAGGGCCTCGAACTCGGCGAGGGGCCGCACAGTTTCCGGAGCTCTTGTCATGAATACTCCTCCGCGTCAGGCCGCATCAGACGCCGCTGAAGGCGGAGAAGCCACCGTCGACCGGCACCACGACCCCGGTCACAAACGAAGAAGCCTCTGACAGCAGCCATTGTGTGGCACCGAGAAGATCCTCGGGTGTGCCGAAGCGTGCCATCGGCGTGTGTTCGATGATGGTCCGACCGCGGTCGGTGAGACCGCCCGACGCCTTGTCGGTCAGAAGGAATCGATTCTGCTCGGTCAGGAAGAAACCCGGGGCGAGAGCGTTGACGCGAATATCCGGAGAATATTCCTGAGCCATGTGGACTGCCAGCCACTGGGTGAAGTTGCTGACCGCAGCCTTGGCGGCCGAATAGGCCGGGATCCGGGTCAAGGGGCGGAAGGCGTTCATCGACGAGATGTTGAGGATCACCCCTCGTTTGTCGGCCGCCATCGCCTTTCCAAAGACCTGGCACGGCAAGATGGTGCCGAGCAGATTGAGCTCGCCGACAAAGCGCAGTGCTTCGGCCGGGAGATCGAAGAAACTGAGGTCGGCGCCGGTGGTGGCCCGAGGGTGGTTGCCGCCGGCAGCGTTGATCAGGGTGTCGACCGAACCGAGTTCGGCGAGGATCTCCCTCTCGGACTCCGCCAGAGCCGCTGCATCCAGGACATCACCACCAACAACCATGGCGCTGCCCGGCCCCTGATTCAGACGATCCTGAAACCGGTCGGCGAGCGACGGGTCCTTGTCGAGGATCGCTACCCGCGCACCGCAGGCAACCAACGAGCACGCGATCTCGCCGCCGAGAACGCCCGCACCGCCGGTGACGACCATCGTGCGGCCGGTGAAATCGTAGGTGTCAGCCATGCTCATCCCCTGCGTCCGCCTCGTTCACGAACGGTTTCAAGTGTTTTTCAAAGTGCGTTGCGAGACCCTCGGCGTACGCGTCGTGATTGCGCCGCAGGGTCTCCCTCAACCGGTCTCCGTAAGCGTCGAGCACCGAGCCAAACGTCACGTGAAGCACTTCCCGGGCATCGAAGTCATCGAGCAAACCCGGCAAGTCTTCATCGACGAGTGTGACTTCGGAAGGGACTCTTTCGAGGCTCGCGGAGACGTGATAGGTCGCGCGGTCGGTTTCGTACCGGTCACGGGCCAACTCGAGAATCTCGCGAAACAGCTCGGGGTCGACTTCCGCCACCGCCCTCAGCGCCTCGAGATAACTGGTGCCCGCCGTCTTGACGTGGACCAGCGGTCCTTCCTCAGCCTCCTCCTCGTTCGCGGTCAGCCTCGCCGAGATCGGATAGATGCTGAACTTGTCGGAACCCGAATGCAGGCTGAGCTTGTACGGTCCCAGCTTCCTCGCCACGGCAGCATGTCGGGCGAACTCCGCCTCGAAGACCTCGAGGTCGCCGATATAGTCCACTCCCTTTTCGAACTCTCCGACAAATCGGGGGGCCAGACTGACCCAGCGCACGCCGAGCCGGTTGAGTTCGCCGGCGATGTAGATGTGTTCGGCAACAGACGTCGGGTTGGCGGTCTCGTCGACCGATACCTCGAGTTCGAACCCGCCTTCGCCGAGCCGCTCGAGGATATGACGGTACATGGTGACTGTGTGCGCCACCGCGCGGCCGTACTTGGCAGCCGCGCGCCAAAGCTGATCTCGATCCATGAGTTCCGTGCCGCTGTCGAGTTCGAGTGCACAGCCCACGTATCTCGCCTCCAGGTCGCCGAGAGTATCCGCGAGAGTCCCCCACGGCAGGGATTGAAGCTTGGCTTCAAGGACCTCCGGGGAGACTGTATGAGCCTCGTCGTCCACATGGTCGCCGGGATCGATGGTGAAGAAGGTGAAACCTGCGACGGCGAATGCCTCGACGTCAGCAGGGGTCTTGAGGTGGTCGGCATCCGCGCCCCACGGCAGACGCCATCCCTCTTCGAACACTCCCCACAGGGCGTCGTCCATCACTTCTTGGGGGGTGCGGCCGGTCCGGGTGTTCTCGCGCACCGATTGCTGGGCAAAGATCGGCGCGATGGCCGTCTCCGGTTGGCAGACCCGCCTCAGGGCGCGGATGTGGCCCGGGGTCGCGAGACCGAGACGATCGCCGAATCCCGCCGAGGTCCTGAGCCCGAGCGGAACCGGCGCGAGCCATGGCAAACGACTTCGCAAGGCTGCGGCATTCTCAGCGGTCAGCTGGCACAACAGGATGCCACTGGCATCGTCCCGCGTTCCGGAGAAGCCCGCGTCGTCGCCGAGGATCCCGAGAATTCTGGCACCCTTGCTCGTGCGAGCGAGAAAGAAGGTGGCGCCTCCCTCGCGGATGATCGACGAGTCGACGATCTCGAGACCCATTGCGGCGAGGAATTTGAGCTCACGATTCATGAATGCTGCTGCACCCATCTACAGCGCCCTCATGAACGCCGCCGCGTGTTCCGCCGCAGTATCGGCATCCGGCAGCGGCATGAATTCGCCGGAGACGAATCCCTGGTAGCCGGTGGTCTCGAGGTCGTCCAGAATGCTCATGAAGTCCAGGTGACCGGCGCCCGGGTACCAACGGTTTGAGTCGGCGACGTGGAAATGGAAGATGCGGTCACCGCAGATCCTGATGCTCTCACCGATATCGGCCTCCTCGATGTTCATGTGAAAGGTGTCGAGCAGCAGACCAAAGTTGTCCTTGCCGACACGCTCGATGAGTTTCATGCCGTCGGCGACAGTGTGAATGAGATCGGTCTCGTAGCGATTCATGGGTTCGAGTGCAAACCGCACGCGGGACCCTTCGGCCACCTCCGAAACCCGCTGGATCGCCTCCACCAGGAACTCCATCGATTGTTCGTGAGTCTGACCATCGGGTGTGATGCCGCGGATCAGACCGAGAATGACGATGGCATCGAGGTGAGCGGCCAGAGGCACGTGGCTCGCAATCCGATCGACCGCGGCATCACGCACCTCCGGGTCGTCGCTGGTGAACGACAGCCCCTCCTCGCCCCACGCCTGGCCGGTGCCGATGGCCGGCACCACCAATCTATGTTCGGCAACAACGCGCTCGAGCTGGCCGGCGTTCACCATTGCTGGATCCCGCACGGCCAGTTCGACACCGTCGTAACCCCAGGACGCTATCTTGGCGACATTCGCCTCGAAATCGCCCTTGAAGGCCACCGCCTGGAAGGCGGCAGCATGGGTCGAAAGTACGACGCTGAGTTTCATGAATGCGATCCCTAATTCTGACCGATCTGCGGCAGTTGGTAAACCGGCTTCCAGCCTTCGCTCAAGGGCTCGCGCAGATAGGGCTCCATCTCCGCCTCGGTTCTCAATGTCACCATTTCGACCGGGGGAACCGTGCCCGCGGGGAAGGCCTCCAGGGTCTGATCGTTGAGCAGGGTCAGATATTTGAGGATCGCAGCAACCGGGCGTTTCGCCTTTTCGGCGGTTCCACGCGTCGCCTTGCCGACGACACCTTCGGGTGTGGCTGCGATCTCGATCGCAAAGTGGCCCTCGCCCTCCGACCAGCGGCTCGGCCGGCTGAAAGGATCCACCGATTTGTCGAAGTGGCCGTCCGGGAGATAGCCGATGCCTTCGGTGTCCACAGCGTATTTCATGTCCACCATATCGGGGTGGAGCAGCAGACCGAGGGATGTCTCCGATTCGTCGGCGTGGACAAAATTGGTGTCCATCTTGCCGCCCTTGGGTTCGGTGCGGAAGAACTCGCGGACCGCACGGTGCCAGTCGATCACGCGAAAGACACCCGGCAACTGGTAGCGCTTCTGGAACTGTTGGATGGCCGATTCGAGCATCCACAGGTGGCCGTGGTTGTTGATGAGGACCTGTTTGCGGAAACCGTCGTTCCACAAACCCAGCATCACGTCGATGAGGAACTCGCGCGCCACGTTTTCGCGCACGATCACGGTGCCCGGCATGCCGAGGTGGTGGTAGGGGTGCGAACCATAGTTGAGAGGCGGCAAGGCAAGGCTGCACGCCGCGCCACGTTTTGCGGTGTAGCGTCTGACGCCCTCGAGGATCTGGCTCACATAGAGAGTGTCCGAAGCACTCGGCAGGTGGCGCCCGTGAAGTTCGGTGCAACCGATCGGGATGAATACGATGTCGTTCTTGCGTCTCTCGGACTCCACCTGGTGGCGGACCGTGGTTTGGATGTACGAGCCCGACTTGCCCCATTCACACGGCGAGGGAACTCCATAGTCGGCGAGGATCGCATCGATCTCCGCGTCGGAGGCGTCCCACACCTCTTTCTTGCACCGTCCCACCGTATTGTCTTCGAAAAACAGATCCGGCTGGTCGGTTGTCAACAACCGTGGATCTTCTGGAGATTTCGACATTTCAGCTCCTTTGTTCAGTTGGATCCGACAGGAGTCGGCTCGACGTGAGCCGTTTCGATGCCGGAAGTTGTCGATGAAATTTCGGATACCGCTACCGGATGTCCGGTCTGAATCGAACGACGACCCGCCAGGGCCACCGCCAGGGTGGCGAGACCGTCCTCGACGCCCACCGGTGGCTCACAGTCGTCAATCACGCAGTCCACAAACGACTGCGCCATGGCGACGAACGCATCACCCATCCTCTCCGGGGTCGTGAATACGGCATCGTGATGGACACCGAAACGATCGAGGAGACGAACGGGGGTCCGGCGGAGGCGGCCGATCTGGACCGCCCCCTCCTCGCCGATGACCTCGCCTCGAAGATCGTGGCCGTAGCGGGTGGTGCGACTCGCAGTCAGCGTGCCCATGGCACCGCCCTCGAAACGAATGCTCACGACCGCGTTGTCCACATCCCCGACGGCGCCAACCGCCTCGTCGACCAGGGCAGCGCCCTCTCCGAAGACGCGGTTGACCTCATCGTTCATCAGCCATCTGCCGAGATAGATGTCGTGGTACATCGAGTCGAGGATCAATCCGCCGCTCACGCAGAGGTCGGCGAACTGCGGCGGTGGTGGATCCATGTCGCCGCTGATGGCGCGATAGATGAGCGGTCTGCCGATCGTGCCGGATTCGATGATCCTATTCGCTTCCAGGTAGCCGTCGTCGAACCGCCGCACGTGACCCAGCATCAGTTTGACCTCGGCGGTTTTCGCCGACCCGGCAGCCCGGCGGCACCCCTCGAGATCGAGGGCCAGCGGCTTCTCACACAGAATGTGCAGCCCGGCCGCCGCACAGAGGTCGATATTGTCGACGTGGGCGGAGGTACTGCTCGCAATTACGACGGCGTCCAGCCGCTCGGCGTCGAGCAGGTGGTCGATTTTTTCGTAGATCGATACGGCGCCGCAGCGCCGGCGGACCTCATCGGCCCGCTCGGCGCTCGACGTCGTGACCGCAACGAGGCGAGCGCCGCTCACACGGTGGGCAAGGTTCTCGGCATGGGTCAGACCCATCCGACCCACACCGACCACCGCTAAGCGAAGCTCATCCATCGTTCGGTCTCTCACAATCAATCCTCAGTTGGGCTTCACGAGGATCTTGCCATCCGTGCGGTCCATCGACTTCTCGATGGCGACCACCGTGTCGGCAAGGCTGTATCTCGCGGTGATGATCGGACTCAGATCGATACGACCCGACGCCACCATGCGGATGACGTTGGGGAAGGTCTCGTGGCCCGAGTGGCCCTGGGCACCGTAGGCCTGGGCGCGACGAACCTGGAAGGCCTCGAGATACATCGGAACGCGTTTGGCCGCGCGCCCGATCTGGACGACCTTGCTGTTGATGGCGAGGGCCTTCTCCATCTCCGGGATCGTAATCTCGGGGACCCCTGCAGCTTCGACGTGGAAATTAAAACCTTCGCCCTGGCTGTGCTCCATGAGCGCTTCACCGGCAGGCACTTCGCGTGGGTCGTAGACGAAATCGGCACCAACCAACGCGGCGAGTTCGCGACGTTGCGGCGAAACTTCGAAGGCGACAACCGTGCTCGCGCCGCCGGCCTTGGCGAGGGCGATGGCGGCGAGGCCGATCGATCCGGCGCCGAAGACGCTGACGAAGTGACCCGGTCGGAAACCGCCGGCACGCTCGAACATCGCGTTGTACGCAACACAGGTCGGCTCGGTCAGAGCGGCCAACTCGTAGGCCTTTTCCTCGCTCCCCACGCGCTCGGCGATGGCGTCGATCTTCCAGCAGAACTTTTCGTCGACCGCGATGAAGTTGGCGAAGGCACCGGGGATCGTGAAACCGAGCTCCTCGAGGTTCGTGCAGTGGTTGGGGTAGCCGTTGCGGCAGGGGATGCAGCGACCGCACCAGATCATCTCTTCGACCGTGACCATATCGCCGGGTTGGAGCAGGGTCACGTCCTTGCCGACCTCCGCCACTCTGCCCGAAAACTCATGACCGAGAATGGTCGGGAACTTTGTCAGACCCGGATAGAGAATGTAATTATCCTTGTCGGTCTCGAAGAAGTGCATGTCCGAGCCACAGACACCACAGGCCTGGATCTCGAGGAGAACCTCCTGCGGACCTGGTTTCGGGTCCGGCCAATCCCGCACCGACAGAGTGGGGTTGTGCCAGATCGCGTTGCCGGTGATGGCCTTTCCCGTCTTTTTCTCCCAATCCGAGACCTTGTAGTCCGGTTTCGGGTTCCACTTCGCATCCAAAACCATTCCTTTCATGACCTTATCCTCCTTTGATTTCTCACGACACCGCCGTTGATCGGCGACATCAGTTGGGTTTCTCTGATCACTGCGGCGATAAGACTCCTTTGTAATGCAGTTCCTTGAGGCCAACGATCTCCTCGTATGATCTGCGGATAGGTCCCGGGGTCTCGACTTTCAAACTCGTGGTCGCGGCCGACCACAGAATCGCTTCCTCGGGTGGGTGCTCGAGTCTGGCCGCCATATAGGATCCGACACAGGTGTCGCCACGCCCGCTTCGCCCGTCCATGGATCGGGCGTGGAATTGAGCCTCCAAAAACTGTCCGTCAGCCAACACAACGATCCCGTCGCGATGGGTGATCACAATCTCGCGCGGCCCCTGCGCCGCCAGTGCTTTCGCTGCAGCCTTCATGTCCGGCTCTCCGGTCAAGGCCTCAGCCTCGACGATGTCGGCCTTCAGGACGTCGATCATCGCCAGAACCTCTTCCTGTTCCGGCCACGGGAGGTGCTCGAGCCGGCCGTCAGACCGGCGAACCCGGATAAAGCCCTGGGCATCCGCGCTGATCAAGGCGTCGTTCTTGCGGAGCTCGCGAATGGTCTCAACCGGGAACTCGCCCCGGATGGACGGGCTGATGATGTAAGCGCTGGCATCGATGTCCCGCACCTGCTCGGGGGTGAAGGCACCGGCGGTGTCCGCCACCGTCAGGATGCGTTCATCCGGGTTGTCGGTCGGGTACTCGAGCCGCATCAGGGTCGAGCTCGGAGTGGCTGTGGCAAAGACCGTGATCCCAGCCTCCTCGAGCGCGCGCACGACGTGGAAATCCTCAGCGGCCAACCTCATGACCGCCGCTACCTTACGCCCGAGGGCGAGTACCGCGTGGGCCGAGTAGTTGACGCCGCCGCCATCAGCATGGTGGGTTCCCGCCGCCGTGACGATGGTGTCCTTGGTGTAGTTGCCGAGTGTCGCAACATCGAATTTCTGTTTGTTCTCAGTCATGATTCTCCTCAGTCCCTCATCCGTACCCGCCACAGCGAGGTGGCAAGAATGAACGAAAGCACCGATGATCCAATCCAGAACCAGATCACGGTTGAAAAGTCGTAGTGTCGAACACCATCGATCATGGTGATGCCGCGTTCGATCAGGTGGCCGCTGATCTGATCCTGAAGGGCGGCACCGATATAGGAAAAGACCCCGATGAAACCCATGGCCGCCCCGGCCGCCCGTTTGGGTGCGATATCCAGAGCAAACAGACCGCCGAGCGAGGTGACCAGCCCGGTCAGACCGAAGCCGTAAATAAAGAACGCCACCGTCATAAAGACGGGCTTGCCAGGTGGTCCAAAGAAGACCATCAACAGACCGATGATCTCCATAAAAGCAAAAATCATATTCGTGGGAGGTCGCCGCGCCCTGAAGATCTTGTCCGACGCAAACCCGAAAGCCAGCGCACCGAGGATCCCTGCGACGGTATTGACCGAGATCACGGCCCCCGCCTGCATCAAGGTGTAGCCCTTGGCCTCTTGCAGGTAGAGCACACCCCAGCTGTTGATGGCGTAACGGGTCACATAGATCGACGCGCTTGCAAGCGCGAGGACCCAGATCGCAGGGATCTTGAGGATCGTCTTCTGGACCGCCCAGGTGCTCTTTTTCTTTTCTTCGCTGCCCTCGTCCGAACTGACGAAATCGTTTTTCCAGACGGCCACTCGTGGCAGACCGAGAGTCTGCGGCCGGTCCTGCATCATCAGATACAAGACGCCCGCCAGCACGACGCACAGCACACCCGGGCCCCAGAACCCGGCCCTCCACCCCCACAGGGTGACAAGAGCGGCGACGCCGACAAAGGTGAGTCCCTCCCCGATGGCGTGGGCGGTGCTCCAAATGCCGTACATGCGTCCCCGTTCGGAATTGGAGAACCAGTTGGCCAACACCACTCCGCCTGTAGGCGCGCCGAAGCCCTGGAACCACCCGTTGAGACCCCACAGGAGAACCGACAGCCAAAATATCGTCGAAAAACCCATGCCGATGTTGATCAGGGCCGAGATCAGAACACCGAAGGCGAAAAAGAACTTGAGGTTCATGTAGTCGGCGAGAAAGCCGTTGGTGAGCTTGCCGAAGGCGTAGGTGTAGAAGAGTGCCGACCCGATGATGCCGAGCTCGACGGGGGTGAAGATCCCGCCGTCGATGAGTGGTTTCTTGACCATCGAAAGCGCCAGCCGGCAGGTGTAGACGATGCCGTAGCCGATGGTAATGGCCAGCATGATACGCAGGCGGTGGCGCTTGTATAGCGAGTCGATCAACTGTGAATCCTCGATTAACGGCTGATCTTCGCCAGTCAGAAAACGACGAAACAGACTCATGGCGCCTCGACCTTCACCGGTCGGTTCTCGGCCATCGATCGTGCGGCGGCCAGACCCAGCAGGACCGACATCAGACCGTCTTGGCCTCCCACCGGCGGGTCACTGTCTTCACGGATACTTGTAAGAAAGGCCTCGAGTTCAGCCTGAAACGACACCTGGTAGCGTTCGAGGAAGAAATAGAGGGGGTTGTCGCGGCGAACGCCGTTGGCATCACTGAGGGTGACCCGGTTGGCGGTCTCGTTGCCCGCTTCGGCGCTGCCCTTCGACCCGAAGACCTCCACCCGTTGGTCGTAGCCGTACACCGCCTGACGGCTGTTCTCGATCACCGCCAGAGCGCCGTTGGCCATCTTGAGGGTGGTCACTGCGGTGTCCACATCACCAGCCTCACCGATCGCGGGGTCGATGAGCACCGCACCCATCGCGTGCACTTCTTCGACCTCGCTCCCCGTCACGAAACGGACCATGTCGAAGTCGTGAATCGTCATGTCGAGGAAGATGCCCCCTGAGGTCTCGACATAGGAGACCGGAGGTGCCTCCGGGTCGCGCGAGGTGATCTTGACGATCTGTACGTCGCCCACATCACCGTCGGTGACCGCTTTGCGGACCCGCGCAAAGGTCGGGTCGAAACGGCGGTTGAAACCAACCTGCATTTTGACGCCCGCCGCCTCAACAACCGCGAGGGTCTGCCGGATGCGGTCTGGATCGAGATCCACCGGCTTTTCACAGAAGATGTGTTTGCCGGCCCTGGCCGCGGCGTCGGTGAACGGAGCATGGGTCGGCGTCGGCGAACAGATCAGGACCGCTTCGATCTCTGAATCGTCGAGCACCAGCTCCGGTTCGAGGCCGGTCGCCACGTCGCCGGGCGGCCAGGAACTGAAATCGGCGTAAGGGTCGGCGATCGACTTCACCCGCACGCCCGCCATTCGGAACAGGTTCTCGGTGTGGATCCGGCCGATCCTGCCGGCCCCGAGCACGCCTACTGTGATGGTCCTCATGAAACGGTCTCCTTCGCGGCCGCCTCCATGGCGTCGTCCAACCGGACCGGTCGCTGCTGTTGAAAAGACTCGCGAGCCGCGCACGCGGCCCGAACTGCGGCCAGTGCATCGTCGGCACCGGCGACAACCGGACGTTCACCGCGCACTGCACCGAGAAACGCCCTCAGTTCGTCGACAAAAGCTTCCCGATAGCGCGAAACGAACCCACCGTGCGGCGTGCGTGTCACGACGCCACCGGTGGTGCTGACGACGCGCGTGCTCGGCGTCGTGTTGTCGACCGCAACGCTGCCCGCGGAACCGAAGACTTCGAATCGTTGGTCGTAGCCGTAGACGGCCTGGCGGCTGTTGTCGATCACTGCCAACGCACCGCTCGCTAGCCGCAGCGAGACCACCGCGGTATCGATGTCGCCGGCGGCCCCGATCTCGGGATCGACCAACACGCCCCCAGCGGCATACACCTCGACAATCTCAGAGTTTGAAAGGAAACGGACGGTGTCGAAGTCGTGGATCACGAAATCAAAAAAGAGGCCGCCCGATCGCTTGACGAAGTCGATGGGCGGCGCCTTGGGATCACGATTGGTAACTCGAATGGTGTGGACGTCACCGACGGCCCCCTCCCGAACCGACTCCATGAGATCGAGAATGCTCGGGTCGGATCGTCGGTTGAAACCCACCTGGAGCTTGATGCCTGCACTCCGCGCGGCTTCGAGGACGCCCTCGATGGTTTCGGGCTCGAAGGCAACAGGTTTTTCACAGAAAGCGTGCTTCCCGGCGGCAGCGGCCTGCCGAATCAGCTCGGCGTGGCTGTCGGACGACGCGGTGATGATGACGGCCTCGATCTCCGGATCGTTGAGAACGACGGCGTTGTCGATCGTCCGCACCGGAATACCCAGCGACATCGCCCATTCGTGGTCGAGATGCGGGCTCGCGACGGTCTTGACGAAAGCCTCGGGCACGGCATGGACCAGGTTCTCGGTGTGCATCTTTCCAATGCGCCCCGCGCCGATCACGCCCACTGTGGTCCGGTTCATGAGCTGGCTTCCTTTCGACAACGATTCCCAATCTAGATTCATCTTAAGAGTCGAGCCGGGGGCTGGAGACCGCCCCGTTCGTCACAGAAAAACAACCAGGCGACCCTGGAGGAGAGCTCCAGGGCGCCTGCTCAGATCGCAATAGCGCTACAGATCGAACCGCACCCCCAGGGTCGCCCACCAGCCGTAGTACTCCTGCTGGCGGATCCGGTCCACCGTGCCTTCATAGGCGGTGAAGGGCTCGTCGGTGATGTTGATGAATTCGAGGTTGATGCCCCACTTCTTACCCACCTGAATCCGGAACAGGAAATCGAGCTGCGAGTGGTCGTCGACCCAGATGTCCTCGGCCGGCTCGTCTCCGACCTCGTCCAGGTTCTTGCCGTTGTAGTTCCACGACAGACGGGTGGAGATGCCGTACTTTTCGTAGACCAGCGACAGATTGCCGACGTTATCTGATTGGCCCGGCAGCGAGGTCGGCACGCGATCCGGGTAGTTGGCCTCGGAATCGACGTAGGTGAAGTTGGCGTAGAGCCCAAATCCACCCCAGAATCCCCGCCAGTTGGTGAAATTCTTCTGAAAGGCGAATTCTGCGCCCCATAGTTGGCCGCTATCGCCATTGCGCGGCTGGATGACCTCGAACTCTTCGCCGTCGATGATCTCGTCGACGTTGAAGAAATAGATGATGTCCGTCAGGTCCTTGTAGAACAGGCCGGCCGAAAAGATACCGACCGGTTTCATGTAGATCTCCCACATGAGATCGAAATTCCACGAGGTCGTGACATCGAGGTCAGGGTTGCCGAGTTCGATCTCCGAATCCTCGATATTGAGAAGCCGCCACGGCGCCATGTCCTCGAAGTTCGGCCGCGCCAGACTGCGGGTGACGGCTGCGCGGAGCTGGGAATCGGCACCCGTCTTGTAGACCATGCTGAACTGGGGCAGCCACTCCGTGTAGTCCTTGGTTCCGGTGACGGGCTCCAGGTCGAGGGCGTCTCCCTCTTCATCCAGAATCAACTGGTACGCCAGGTAGTCGACCTTGGTGCTCTCGACCCGGACACCGCCCATGAAGGAGGTTTTGGGCCCAAAGAGCAGCTCGGTCATCGCGAACGCCGCATAGGTGTCCTCGCCGACGTTGAAGTCCGCGAGATCTTCCTCGAGGTTTCTTTCCCCCTCGAGCAGGCCGCTGTTGAAGAGGTCCCGCATCGCACTTTGGCCCTGGAACGGCACGATCTGGTTGCCGTAGATGCCGCCGAAGAATGGGGTTTCCGGTCGCCAGTTGTCGACGAAAGGCGCCAGGTTGAGGTCGTCCTCGGCCTCCCAGTCGGAAACGTCGTAATTCTGTTCCTTGGTCTTCGACCGGTATTTGGCGCCGACCTTCCACAGGCCGCTGAAACCCGAGTCCTTGTAAAAGCCCTGGGTGAAGTTGAGGGCGCCGATGTAGTCCTCTTCGACGGCTTTTTTATATTCCGATTCAATCCCGTCAAACAAATATTCGTCAACCATCTCGTTGAGAGGGTTGGCCTGGATGTTGTTGGGGTTGATGGAGTCGGGGCTGACGTTGGGGTCGAACTCGACATCCTCCTGGATAAATGCCGAATTGATCTGGTTGGCCGTTTCCTCGGAGGCCTTGTTCCAGTTCAGGCGGTAGTCGATCACCCCGGACTCGCCGACGATGTTCTCGCCGCCGAGGGTCAGGGAGTTGATGAACGACTCCTGGGTTCGGTCCCGGAGGCTCCGCTCGATCTCACCATCCTCAACAACATTGTTTTTGGCGCGCCTCTGCTCGTCGTCGACGTAGTTCGTCCACAGCCCGCGCAGGAAATAGTTGGAGGTCATCGAGGCGCGGTAGTCGAGATCGCCGGTGATACCGTAGCGCTCACGATCGATCGTGTAGTCGCGCATCTCCAACTCGCCGAGATCGCCGTCGTCGTAGGCGGGCTCGATGTTGTCGGACCCTCGCTTGGTTTCCGATGCGCTGCCCGACATCAACAGGCCCCATTTTTTCTCCGGGCCGAAACGCGTTCCGAAGGTCGCCGTTGCCAGGGGCGCCGTCTCTTCCACGAGCGAGCTGTAGTTGGCGCCGAGCGATGCCGACACCCGGGTCTCCTCGGGCGCCCTCATCGTCACCAGGTCCACGGTACCGCCGATCGAGTCGCCGTCCATGTCCGGTTTGAGGGTCTTCGAGACTTCGATCCTCCCGAGCAAATCAGCCGGTATGGTGTCGAGGGCAATGCTGCGGGTCCCCGCTTCGGGGGACGGGATGCGTTCGCCGTTGACCGTGGTCGAGTTGAGCCTGGCCTCGGTGCCGCGGATGATGACGTAGCGCCCCTCGCCCTGGTCGCGCAGGAGGCTGACTGCGGGAATCCGCTGGGCGGCTTCGGAGGCATTCTTGTCGGGGAAGCGGCCGATCTGATCGGCGGCCACGATATTCGAGATATTGCTGGCATTTTTCTGGCGGTTGAGCGCCTTGGCCTGCCCGACGAGAAGCGGTGAACCTCGGACCTCGATCTCGCCCGCATAGAGGAGCGTCATGTCCTGGTTCAGGCTTTCGCCGGCCTCAACCGTCACCGTCGCGGATCCCGCCTGGAGGCCGAGGAAATCGAATACGATTGTGTGTTCGCCGGCCGGGACCGGAGCGAGGCGGTAGGCGCCATCGAGACCCGTGAAGGCCTCAACGTTCAGGCCCTGGATGGTGACCTTGCAGTCCTCGATGACATCGCCCCCCTGCCCGGTCACAGTGCCGTAGATGACACCGGTGCTGCCCTGGGCGACCGCAATTCCAGGCAGAAACACCGAGACAATAAACAATGCCATGAGGGCCAAAAACCTGTATTCCTTCAAGGACGCCATCGCTACCTCCCTTATTTCGGGCCACCTCGGTGACCGGTTGGATCGGATCTTTTCCGCCGGGCCTCCTTCTCCCGGCCTGGAACGTTCCATTTCAATCCTCAAGTAAACCATTTCGAAATCCTCAAAACGTATGACTTACGTCGTAATGGCGTCCCCTGGAACGTTCCAGCTTGCTTTTTCAGACGTCGGAACCTATATTTTGGAACGTTCCATTTGGAACATACGTCCTGAACGAGAGGAAGTCAAGTGTCACCACGAGGGAAATCCACCAAACCAACGTCGCAGTACCGGCCCACGATTCTCGACGTCGCCCGCCGCGCGAACGTGTCGAAGTCGCTGGTCTCGATGGTGACTCGCGGCGAAGAAGGCGTCAGCCCAGAAAGTCGAAAAGCGGTTCTCAAGGCCATCGCCGACCTCGACTACCGACCGAACCTCATGGCTCGAGGGCTCGTCCAGCGACGGTCGCGTCTCTTCGGCGTCATGATTTCCACCCTCCGCAACCCGTTCTTCAGCTCGGTGGTGTCCGGCATCCAGGACCGGGCGAACGAGCTCGGTTACCAGGTGCTTTTCAACACCGGCGATCGTGATCCAGTCCTCGAAGAACGGGCCATCGAAAGTCTCCTGCAGTTGCGGGTCGACGGCCTCATCCTCGCCTCACCCCGGGTGGACGATGCTGTGGTTGCGCGAGCCGCAGCGGCAGTTCCCGTAGTCGTGCTCAATCGCGAGACCAGCGACGACGCCACAGACAGCGTGACCAACGACAACTTCGCCGGCGCACGATTGGCGGTCGAGCACCTCGTGGGGCTCGGCCACCGATCCATCGCTTTTATCACCGGAGGTCGAGGAGCGGGAGCACGATTACGCGCCGATGGTTATCGCCTCGCGATGGAAGAGTTTGGTCTCGCCGATGAAATCCGGATCTCCGAAGGGGCCCACACCGAGGAGGGCGGCGAGAGGGGAGCCAGGGATATCCTGACGAAGCGTCCCCTGCCGACCGCGATCTTCGCCTCGAACGATCTTTGCGCCATCGGCGCCATGAATGCCCTCGAAGAGGCAGGAATCCAGATCCCGGCAGACGTGTCTCTGATCGGCTACGACAACACGACCCTCGCTGCACTCCGCCACATCAGCCTGTCGAGCATCCACCAGCCGGGTCGCGACATGGGGCGTTCAGCGGTGGATCGATTGTCGGAACGGCTGGCCAGCGAGCGCACGGCGTCCCGCCACGAAGTTGTGGCCCCGGGTTTGGTGGTGCGATCGACCACCGCAGCTCCGAGGAGTTCAAACACACCTGAGTAACAACCAGCATAGGCTTTCGCAGCATCTCAAAAAAAGATCGATTACCGAAGGAGGACACGATGAGCATTTCGAAACGATCAGCACCACCGCAGTTCAATTCCGTATCAGGCTCGATGCCCGCAATTGCGGTCATCGCGCTCCTGGCCCTCTCCGCCTGTTCAGGTGGAGGCACGCAGCCACCACCCGAGATCGTGGCCGAAACCTCTGCTCCGGTCGCCCTCATCCCTGTGGTGATCACCGAGCAGACCGCAGTGGACACCGACGACCCCGCGATCTGGATCAACCGGGAGAACCCAGCGCAGAGCCTGATTCTGGGCACCGACAAGGGGGGCTCGATCTTCGTCTTCGACCTCGACGGCAAGATCATTCCGGACAAGAACGTCACCGGGATGGGTCGGATGAACAACATCGACGTCGCCTACGACTTCCCCCTCGGCGGCGAGACAATCGACATCGCACTGGCCACTGATCGCAACGAGGAGAAGATCCGGATCTTCCGTCTTCCGGACATGACCCCGATCGACAACGGCGGCATTCCGACCTTTGTCGGTGAGACCGACGATCGGAGGGCGATGGGTCTCGCAGTGTATACGCGGCCATCCGACGGCGCCTTCTTCGCCATCGTCAGCCGCAAGTTCGGAGTCTCCGGATCCTATCTCTGGCAATACCTCCTCGAAGACGGCGGCGATGGCACCGTCAAGGCCACCAAGGTCCGGGCGTTCGGTGAGTTTGTGGGAGGAAAAGAAATCGAAGCCGTCGCAGTGGACAACGAACTCGGCTATGTCTACTACTCCGACGAGACAGCCGGTATCCACAAGTATCTCGCCGACCCCGACGCCCCCGACGCGGATCAGGAGCTGGCATTCTTCGGGGCCGGTGAATTTGCGGGGGATCAAGAAGGCATTTCGATCTACAAGATCAACGACGGAACGGGATACGTTTTGGTCTCTGACCAGCAGGCGAATACCTTTCGCGTCTACCGGCGAGAAGGCGAGCCAGGCAATCCCCACGATCACCAATTGGTGAAGGTGGTCACGGTGTCGACCAACGAGAGCGACGGCTCCGATGTGACCACCGCGGTCCTCGATCCGAGGTTCCCATCGGGTCTTCTTCGTGGCCATGTCGGACAACAAGACCTTCCACTACTACTCATGGGATGACATCGCGGGTGACGACCTCAACGAAGGCGCCGAACGGTGTCGCCGCCGACTGACTGAGCAATCTCCTCTGATAGCAATCCATCCGGCGCCGGCATTCCCGGCGCCGTCTTTTTCTGCGAAAATCGACTGGTGAGCACGAAATCGAATTTTGATGTCCTGCTCTTCGACCTCGGCGGCGTGTCTGATCGATTTTGCGGGTTTCGAAGAACTGGGCCGCCTGCTGCCGGGAACGCCGGATCGTGCGGAGGTCCGTACCCGCTGGATCGAGTCGGAGTCGGTCCAGCGCTTCGAACGCGGCGCCATCACGCCGCTTGAATTCGCGCGTGGCGTCATCGGCGACCTGGAACTCGCGTCTCTCGCCCGACGACTTCATCGCAGCCTTTGTCGGGTGGGCGCGCGGCCTCTACCCCGGCGCGAATCGCTCCTCGCGCAGCTGCACGCGACCCACCGGCTCGCCTGTCTGAGCAACTCGAATGAGCTCCACACACCGCTCCACCGCCGCAGCATGGAGCCTCTGATGGACCGGTACTACTTCTCAGATGAACTCGGCATGGTGAAACCGGATCCCGAGATCTTCGAGCACGTCATCCGCGACCTTGGCGGTCCCCCCGGACCGGATCGCCTTCTTCGACGACACGCCGGTCAATGTCCAAGCCGCCCGCGACGCCGGGCTCGACGCTTTCGAAGTCGACGGCATCGACCAGCTGTCGGCTCGCCTCCAGCAGTTGGGCCTGCTCCAGGCCCCCCGTCCATCTCGTTGATCAGCGATCATTCTTCATCGTGAGTGCTCGACCGATACGCTGCTCGTTAGCCTCCACGACAATAGTTGGGCGTCTACAGGAAACCCTCCGAGATCGACGAAACGGCGTGTCCTGAACTGCGGATTTAAAGGTAAAGGTGCCCAGGTAAAGGTGCCCGGCACGCACTTGCAGACTTGTGGCCGCCCTCATAGATCCGCAAAGCAGTGCCAAGCACCTTTTTTAGGCACCTTTTTTGGCACCTTTTTTTCTTGGACAGGCCCGCATCAAGGGCACGGTGCAGATGATCATCAACCCGGTGGCACTCTGGTAAGCGACTCATTGCGACAGCGTGGCACCATCTGTTGGGCGGGACCACCGTCAAGGGGCGGCGTCACGTCTTCGGCTGGATATTTTGATTCAGGCGAAACAAGTTCTCCGGATCGTATGTGGCCTTGACCCTCTGCAGTCGCTCATAGTTGGCTCCAAACGCAGCCTTCACCTGGTCATCATCGTCCTGATCGAGGTAATTGCTGTAGACGCCTCCGATGGCGAACGGCGTCATCTTGACATGCAGCTCGCGGGTCCAATTGATGATCTCCTCGTCGTCAGCGGGGTCCTCCCATCCTGACCAGATTCCCAGCGCAAAGGCAGCCTGTCGTTGAGGGAAAGCGGTTTCACTCTCATCGACTCGGCTGATCGCACCACCGAGTGGTTCAAATCCTACGATTGAAAGCGGCCCAGGGAGGTGACTGGTGTGACTCGCGAACACATCAATGGCCTCATCCGTGAGCTCCTTGAAATAATGAGCTTTCCAATAATACCGTTTGCCGTCTGGCATGCCGTTGTCGAAGCTTTTCTGGAGCGCGGCAAAGGGCATCGTTTGGATCGCGCTGAGAATCGGAGTTCCAAAACCGTGAAGCGGCGCCAGTGCTGTCTTCCCATCGTCGATCGTCCCCGAGTGACAGGCCACCAGTGCGATCGCTGTTTTCCCCTGAAAACTCTCGGGAAAAGGAGCGACCGACGGAACCCTGACAGCGAACGCGTAACAGGCAAGTTCATCCGGTGCGTCTGCCGTCAGATTTCGGTAGAACCTGAGCACGTCCCCCGCGTCCTCGATCGGGTAGAAAACCTGGGCCGTCATCACCTCCGGCCCCACTTCATGGAGCCTGAATTCAAACGAGGTGACGACACCGAAATTTCCGCCGCCGCCTCGAAGCGCCCAGAACAGGTCGGGGTTGTCATCCTCGCTCGCGTGCACGGTCCTTCCGTCGGCCGTGACGAGGTCGGCTGAAATCAGGTTGTCGATCGTGAGCCCGTGCTTGCGGCCGAGGTAGCCGAAGCCACCTCCCAGGGTCAAACCTGCGATACCGGTTTCTGAAACGATGCCGACCGGCGTCGCGAGGCCGAACACCTGCGTCTCGCGATCGACATCTCCAATCATGGCTCCGGGCTCGACTCGAACAGTTCTGGCTTTTGAATCAACGACAACGGCATTCATCAGCGATAGGTCAATCATCAACCCATCGTCACAGACGGATTTACCCGCGACGCCATGCCCGCCACCTTTTATAGAGAGCGGCAAGGCGTTTTCGCGCGCGAAGTTGACCGAATTGATGACGTCGTCAGCGCTCAAACAGCGAGCGATCAGGGCCGGCTTCCGGTCGATCATCCCGTTCCACAAGGCGCGAGCCTCGTCAAAACCCTTGTCACCGGGTTGAATGGATTCTCCACGCAATTTTTCCGCGAACATCTGAACCGACGATTTGCTGAGCACAGAATCCTCCTCTATTTCTGCGGATAGGTGCCGCGCACCTCAGTGGTGAATTGTCGACGAATGCGGAATCAGCGTACTTGTAACCCGCGCACATTGCAAAAAATAGATGCCTAAATAGCTGCCGGGTACGGAGTTGCGCAGTTACACTTCACAACTCCGTAACTCCGTACCCGGCACCGATTCGATTTGCATCATCACAAGCCGATCTCCGGCTATCCAGGTGACACCTGCCATCATGGCGGAAAGAGGAGTGAGAACCCAGCAATTCGCTGGCCGAACGACACCTGTTGGCGCGAAGACTCACCGACAGCAATTCACGCAGTGAATTGCAGCGCCAACTCCATGATCCGCTCCTGGGTCGCCTCGGAGCGAAGCAGAATTCCTTCGATCGCACCATCGTGCATGACCGCGATGCGATCCGAGAGGCCCAAAAGCTCCGGCATCTCGCTCGAGATCAACAGGACTGCCACCCCCTGTTCGACGAGCTCGCCGATCAGTTCGTAGATCTCCGCCTTGGCTCCGACATCGATGCCCCGAGTCGGCTCGTCGAACATCAGCACCTTGCACCGCGCCGCCAGCCAACGGGCGAGCACAACTTTTTGTTGGTTGCCCCCCGACAGGTCTCCGACCTCCTGAGCCACCGAGGCGACTCGAATGTGGAGGGTTTCGACGAGGGCCCTGGCTCGAGAGCCCTCACCGGCCAGATCGAGAACTCCGTAGTGAGAAAACTCGTCGAGGTTGGTCAGGGTGATGTTGTCTGTGACCGAGAGCTGGAGCACCAGCCCCTGCTGTTTCCGGTCTTCGGTGAGAAAGCCGAGCCCGGCTGCGATCGACGCGGCGGGATCGCCGCTCGGTATCAGGTTGCCGCACAGACGGACCGTTCCCGAGTCAACAGGATCCGCCCCGAAGATGGCGCGGGCGAGCCCGGTCCGCCCGGAACCCATAAGACCGGCCACTCCGAGGATCTCGCCCGCACGAATCGAAAGGGAAACCGGCGCCAATTCGCCCTCACGCGCGAGGTCTTCGACCTCGAGAATCCTCTCTCCAATCTCGACATCGCGCTTTGTGATCTGTTCATCGATGGTCCGCCCCACCATGAGATGGATGAGCTCGCCGACATCGGTGTCCTCGACCGTTCGCGTTCCCACGGTTTGTCCGTCGCGCATCACCGTCACGCGGTCGCCAATGGTGAAGATCTCCGGCATGCGATGCGAGATGTAGATCACCGGGACGCCTTTGCGGCAGAGTTCTCGAATGACCTCGAAGAGGGCCTCGATCTCGTTGTCGGCGAGAGCCGCCGTCGGTTCGTCCATGATCAGGAGGCGGGCATCCTGCCTGAGAGCGCGAGCTATCTCCACCAGCTGTTGCTCGGCCACCGACAGACTGGAGACCGGCGCGGCAGGGTCTACGTGGCACCGGACCCGGTGCAATAACTCGCGCGAGACCTCGCGCATGACGTCGTCCCGAATCAGACCGCCGTGGGTCGGTTCGTGGCCGAGAAAAATGTTGTCGGCGACGGTCATACCGGGGATCAGATTGAGTTCCTGGTGAATCATCGCCAGGCCGAATCGCTCGGCCTCGAGAGGGCTCTCTGTCGTGATGGCCTCTCCCTCGAAGATGATGGTCCCCGCCTCGGCCACGTACTGACCACACAGGACCTTCATCAGGGTCGACTTTCCGGCCCCGTTCTCGCCCAACACCACGTGAACCTCTCCGGCATCAACGGCGAGATCAGCATTGTCGAGAGCCTGAACCCCGGGGAAGCGCTTGCAGATCCCCCGCATACGAAGGAGCGGCTTCGCGTCAATCACCGGATCTCCGGCTCAGGAGACGAGTCCGCCGTGGCATTTTCGAATTCCTGAAGATTCGTGAGATCGATGAGCTCGACCTTTGTCAGAACCTCGGGTGGTGGAATGACACCCTCTCTCAAGAGCTCTGTCGCATGGAAAACCCCGAGTCGTCCCATTTCGCCGGAGAATTGGGCCACCGAACCCAAGAGCCTCCCCGAACGGATGTTCGAGAGCGCATCGGGGATGGCGTCGAACCCGATCACGGACACCTCATCGAGCCGTCCGGCTGCCGAGATCGCCTCCAGAGCGCCGAGGGCCATCTCGTCGTTGGCGGCAAAGACCGCATCCAACTCGGTGTGGGCCTGGAGGAGATTCTCCGCCACGTCATAGGCCAGCGCCCGTTCCCAATTGGCGGTCTGGCTGGCCACGACACGGATGCCCGGCGAATCTTCGATCCCGCTCAGAAAGCCGAGGCGCCGCTGGTCCGCGGTCTCGTGTCCCGAGATCCCCTCAAGGATGGCCACCCTGCCGTCTCCGCCAAGCGCCGCGGCGAGATAGCGACCCGCCACTGCACCGCCCTCGAAGTTGTCTGATCCGATATAGGTGACGACCTCGGCCCCAACGGATTTGGCCGCGGCCTCATCGATCCTGGTGTCGATAAGCAGCAACGGAATGCCGGCGTCGTTGGCCTTGCGGATCGCGGGAACCAGTTCCTTCGAGCCCGAGGGCGCGAGCAGGATGGCGTCCACTCCCTGCTGAATCAGATTCTCGATGATCTGGTATTGACGCTCGACATCGGTCTCGCGATCGGCGGCCAACGACACCAGATGGACACCCTGTGCCTCCGCCTCGAGGATGGCCGCCGCCTCCATGGCCGCCCAGAACGGAGAGTTCAGCGCCTTCGGCACAAATGCCACCGTCAGAGATTTCATCCTCTGTCGGAACCGTGGACGCTGGCGCGATAGCCGAAAGCTGCACCGATCAGGACGATGGATCCCACGTGGCGAGGATCCACTTCGCAGAACGGCGCCACCTCGCGGCGGGGCGGGCCGCCGGGCCGCGGTGGCGCGCACGGTCGAGCACGACCGCCGCCACCAGCACACCGCCCACGACCATTCCTTCAAGCGCGGAGGGCACGTTCAGGGCGTTGAGGCCGTTGCGGAGGGTGCCCATGATCAGTGCACCGATCATCGTCCCCATCACCCGGCCCTCGCCCCCCATCAAGCTCACCCCACCGATCACCGCGGCGGCGATCGCATAGAGCTCATACATCTCACCCGACAACGGCGAGGCCGCGTTCAACCGCGAAGTCATGAGAACCGCCGCCACACCCGCCATGAGCCCCGACAGAGCGTAGATGGCCACCTTGTAGCGCCCGACAGGAACACCCGACAACCACGCAGCCTGCTCGTTGCCGCCGATGGCGTAGGTGTAGCGGCCGAGCTTCGTGCGGGTCAAGACGAGGTGAGCCACGCCGTACAGACCGGCGACGATCAGGACCATGACCGGCACTCCGGCCATGTCGCCGGAGAGCGCGCGGAACGAGTCCGGAAGACCGCTGATGGGTTTGGAGCCCGAGTAGATTTTGGCCGCGCTGCGCGCCATCAACATCATGCCGAGGGTGGCGATGAACGGAGGAATGCGGCCCAGAGTCGTGATCAGACCGTTGAGGAGACCGCACCCGAGACCCACCAGCAGCCCCACCACCACCGCGGTGAAGATCGAATGCCCGGCCACCAGGAGATCGGCCACCACCAGACCGCACAGGGCGAGGATCGAGCCCACCGAGAGATCGATGCCGCCCGAAATGATCACGAAGGTCAGACCGATGCCGAGGATGGCGTTGATCGCCGACTGTTGCATGACATTGAGCAGGTTGTCGGTGGTGAAAAAGTGTGGCGAGGCAATGCCGAAGAGGATCACGAGACCGACGAGCACGAAAAAGGTCTGGAGCCGGGATGAGAGGTTCTGGATCATGGGCAACATCGTAGCGGAGCCGAGGGGCGGAGGGGATCCGCGCGAATACGTGCCGCGTGCGGCGGAGGTGCCATCTTTTGCATTGTTTGACGCCTCTATCTTCAGCAAACCTCAGGGGCGTCTCGGGCAAACAATGCGATGGGTGGCTCCTCCCGGGAAGCGCATAGGGATACGGCCCGCGTGCGGCGGAGGTGCCATTTTCTGCATTGTTGGACGCCTCTATTTTCAGCAAGCCTCAGGGGCGTCGTTGGGTGCGCACGATAGGGATGGGCCTTGGCCCACCTTCAGGAGCCGTGTCGGAACACGCCGACCCGCTCGAATTTGCCCGCAGATCGACAGCAGCTCACTGAACGCAGATATCGGCGTTCGCAGGTCTCGAATCGACGAATGACAGATTGGGAGGTGTTTCTTCGCTCGTCGAAATGACAGTCACTGGCGTTCTTGCTCCCCCGGTCATCCTCCCGGTGGAGGGCCAAGATCGCCTGGTCGCGGTAGGCGCCGCGTTTCCAGTAGCGCTCGGGAACGCGGCCGACCTCGGTGTAGCCAGCCTTTGCGAGCATCGCCAGGGAGGCGGCGTTGTCGGCGATGACGGTGGCGATCAAGAGGCGAAGACCGAGCACGTCGAAGGCGTAATGGTTGCGGACGTTGGCCGCGTCGGTTCCGATTCCCTGGCCCCAGAGATCCTTGCGGCCGATGACACTGCCGGATACGGCCACCTGGCTCTGCCAGTCGATGCTGCGCAGACCCGAAAACCCCACGTGTTCGCCCTGAGGGTCTCCACAGCGAACTGCACGCAGGCCTTGTCGTTGCGTTCGGCGGCGCGGAAGAACTCTTCCTCGGCGCCACGGGTCAGAGGCCAGTCGCCGGTCTCGAGCCACTCGGTGATGTCGGGGTCGTTGAACCACTTCGAAGCGCGTTTTCGAGGTGTCTGTCGCGGTCGAGCGGCACCAGCCGCACCTTTTCGCCTTCCCATCCGTAGCTCATCCGGCCTCCGATCCTGGATGAAGAGTAAAGGCGGAGGAGTGAAGAGTAAAGGCGGTGGATTTTCAATTTTGAATTTTGAATTATGAATTTCGAATTGCGGACGGCACCTCATGAGCCATCAGGTGCAGCGAGGACCGCCACAGACCGGCTTTCGTAAGAATATCTGCGTTCATCTGCGTGATCTGCGGTTCCTCCGGGGCATCCAGGGGGCAGCTGAGCAAGCTACACCACGTCGTGCTCCGTGCGCTCGATGATCTCGTCCTGGAGCTCGCGGGAGATGTCGCAGAAATAGTCCGAGTAGCCGGCGACACGGACGATGAGATCGCGGTGGTTGGCGGGGTCGCGCTGGGCCTCGCGCAGAGTTTCGGCCTGACCACGTTGAACTGGACGTGGTGGGTGTTCATCCCGAAGTAGCCGCGCACCAGCGACGCCATCATGTTGATTCCGGTCTCTCCCTGCGAGCAGCTGCGGCGTGAACTTCATATTGAGCAGGGTGCCCCCGGTCCGCAGGTGGTCCATCTTGGCCGCCGACTTGAACACCGCGGTCGGCCCCTGCCGATCGGCGCCCTGGACCGGCGAGATGCCCTCGGACAGTGGCGCACGTGCCGGCCGGCCGTCGGGCAGCGCCCCGATCACCGACCCGAAATAGACGTGGCACGTGGTCGGCAGCATATCGATGTGGTACGACCCACCACGGGTGTTGGGGCGGCCGTCGACGGCGTCGAAAAAGGTCTCGAAGCAGCGCACCATGAGGTCGTCGGCGCGATCGTCGTCGTTGCCGTAACGCGGGGTCTTGTTGGCGAGCCGTTGCCGCAACGGCTCTCGGCCCGCGAAGTCGGTGTCCAGCGCCTCCATCACCTCCGCCATCGAGAGATCGCTCTCGAAGACCTGGTGTTTGAGAGCCGAGAGGCTGTCGGTGAGGCTGCCGATGCCGACTCCCTGGATATAGGAGGTGTTGTAGCGGGCGCCGCCGTCGTTGTAGTCGCGGCCCCTGGCGATGCAGTCGTCGATGATCAACGACAGAAACGGCGCCTGCGCCGGGTCGCATACAACCGCTCGATGATCTGGTTGCCGCGGTGTTTGATGTCCACGAAGTGGCTGACCTGCGTGCTGCCACGCCGCGAACAGATCGTTGAACGACTGGAAACTCCGACGGGTCGCCGGTCGCCGGTCCCAGCCGGTTGACCGGTGCGCGGGTCGACCCCGTCGTGGAGCGCCAGCTCCAGCAGTTTGGGAAGGTTGAAATAGCCGGTGAGGATGTAGGCCTCTTTGCCGAAGGCCCCCGCCTCGACGCAGCCCGAGGTGCCGCCTTCGCGAGCGTCCTCGAGGCGTCTTGCCCTGGCGCACCAATTCTTCGACCACCGCGTCGGCGTTGAAGATGGATGGAAAACCGTAGCCCTTGCGAATCACCCCGAGGGCGGCCTCGAGAAAGGCGTCGGACGTTTCCCGCGACAGCTGGATGTTGTTCGACGGCTGCAGCAGGTGCATCTCGTCGATGACCTCGAGCATCAGGTAGGAGACGTCGTTGACCGCGTCCGAGCCGTCGCGGTCGAGCCCACCGAGGTTGATGTTGGCAAAATCGGTGTAGGTGCCGCTCTCCGCCGCCGTCACCCCGACCTTTGGCGGTGCGGGGTGGTTGTTGAACTTGACCCACAGACACTCGAGCAGCTCTTTCGCGCGTTCGCGATCGAGGCTGCCGTCGGCGAGCCCGGCGCTAAAGAACGGCGCCAGGTGCTGGTCGAAGTGGCCCGGGTTGAAGGCGTCCCACCCGTTGAGTTCGGTGATGACGCCGAGGTGATGGAACCAGTAGGTCTGCAGCGCTTCCCAGAAATCGCGCGGAGGGTGGGCGGGCACGCGCCGGCACACCTCGGCGATCCGCTCCAGCTCGGCGCGGCGCGACCGGGTCCTGCTTCAGCATGCGGCCATCTCGTCGGCGCGGTCGGCGTGGCGCTCGGCGATAGAGGATGGCCGCATCGGCGGCGATGTCCATGGCCTCGAGCTGGTCGCGCCGCGCCGGAGCGTCGGAGTCGGTGGCGAAATCGAGTGCCGCGACGGCGAGCCGCGATCTCCGCCTTGAGATCGAGGAGCCCCTTGCGGTAGATCGTGCCGTCGGCCACCGTGTGCCCCGGCGCGCGCTGCTCCATGAACTCGGTGAAGACGCCCGGCCGCAAAGGCCTCGTGCCACTCGCCGGAAAGCTCGGCGAACATCCGTTCGCGAAGGGTGCGCCCCTGCCAGAACGGGAATCACCTCGTGTTCGTATACTTCGATGTCCTTGTTGGAGACCGAATAGCTCGTCATCGGCCGGTCGTTGAGGGTGTGGAGGTCCTCGACGCTGTGGCAGCAGATCTCGGGGTAGGTCGGCGTCGCCTTGGGCGCGTGGCCGCGCTCACCGACGATCAGCTCACCGTCGCCGATGAAGATGGTCTTGTGCTGACACAGGTGGTAGAACGCTTTCGCCCGAAGCACCGGCTGCGGCCACCTTCCGAGATTGTCGCGATAGAAATCGGTGAGCAGCACCGCGCGCTCGATCGAAATCGACGGCGCGGTGTCGAGGCTCTTCCGGCGCAGTCGTTGGACACGCGAGTTCATGGCGATCCTCCAAGAGTGACGTCGAGACCGGAGGTCTCGAGCCGTCGTTGCGCGAGCAGCCGAGCGTCTCGGCGTCGGGAACAGAAAACGGGTCAAGGCGCAGAACCGTCGAGTCGATTCGTCTTGCCGGCGGCGATGGCGTGGTACGGGAGGAGAAAGACGCGGTGTCGGCGAGGCAGCGAGGTCAGGAAGCGCCGAGGTCTTCGAGATTGGCGACGTCGTCGTTGACCCCCGGGATCAACGGCACCCTGACCCAGATCTCGGTCCCCGTCGCGCTCAGCAGGCGCAGGTTTTCGAGAATCAGTCGGTTGTCGGCACCGGTGTGGCGCCGATGGGCCTCCGGGTCCATCTGCTTGATGTCAAAAAGAACCAGATCGGTGAGACCCGCGATCTCGAGGACGACGTCACGCGGCGCCAGACCGCAGGTGTCGACCGCGGTGTGGAGACCGCGTTCCCGGCACGCGCGAAGGCACGACGCCAGAAACTCCGGCTGGCTCAGCGGCTCGCCCCCGGAAAAGGTGACGCCGCCACCCGAGGATTCGAAGAACGGGCGGTCCCGCTCCACGAGATCGATGAGTTCGTTGGCACGTCGTAACCCGTCCCGCCAGTTCTCGCGCGTCCGCCGGACAGGCCTCGACACACGCGCCGCATCGCAGACATGCCGTCCCGGTCCACACGCATGCCGACGGGTGACGCGCCGCCATCGGCCACCGGACAGACTTCGCTGCAGGCGCCGCACCGAGGACAGCGCTCGCCGTGAGCATCAACTCCGGCGAGGTCGCGCGATCCCTTCCGGGTTGTGGCACCACGCGCACGCGAGCGGGCACCCTTTGAGAAAGACCGTGGTGCGAATCCCCGGGCCGTCGTGCACCGAACACCGCTGGAGGTTGAAAAGCCTTCCCCTCGATTTCGGCCACCGGTTCGGAAACGGCAAGAATATCTCATATGCCTCAATGAGAAATGTACCTATCATCATTTCTCATCTTCATCTTGTAAGATCAGAGAGGAGCTGACTTTAGAATCGGCACAATGGAATGATGACACCTCGACCTCCAGAACATCATCGAGAACTCGGCTTTGTGGAAGACTTGTTCGACCGGGTACCGGATGTGGTCTTCTTCGTCAAGGACACCCAGGGCCGCTACCGGGTGGTCAACCAGACCCTGGTGACCCGCTGCGGCGCAGGTTCAAAAGAGGACCTCCTCGGCCGCACCGCCCAGGAGCTCTTTCCGCGAGTCTCTCGGAATCCGCTTTCTCGAACAGGACCTCGCGGTCTGCCGCACCGGATCACGCATCACCGGCCAACTCGAGCTCCACCTCTATCCCACCCGGCTCGAGGGCTGGTGCCTGACCGATAAAGTGGCGCTGCGCGAAGACGGCATCGTGGTCGGCGTTGCCGGGATTTCGCGCGATCTGCAATCTGCCGGCGAATCCACCGCGGGTTTCGCCGACCTCGCCGCCGTCCTCGACCACACACGAAGACTCTTCGGAACCCAGCTGCGGGTCGAGGATCTCGCCCGGATCGCCGGGCTCTCGATCTACCAACTCAACCGCCGCCTGCGGCTGCTCCTGGGCATCACCGCGAGCCAACTCGTGACCAAGACCCGCATCGATGCCGCATCAGCGATGCTCCGGGATGGTCCGAGCTCCGTGGCCGACATCGCACACGCCAGCGGATATTTCGATCAAAGCGCCTTTTCCAGGGTCTTTCGACGTACAGTCGGTCTGACCCCCCAACAGTATCGGCAGCGCCACCGGGGCTGATCGGCAGAGGGACACCATCCGTCACCGTATAATGGTGATCGCATCCGAGCTTCGGGAGAAATTTATGGCCAACCCAGATCATCTCGCTCAACTCCGCGCCGGCAGGTGGAACGAGTGGCGGGCCGAAAACCCCACCCTCGCGCCCGACCTGATCGACGCCGAGCTCAGCGGCATGGACCTTCGGGGGCTGAACCTCACCAAGGCCCACCTGCGGGGCGCGGAGCTCATCGGAACGCGACTCGATGGCGCCGACCTGACGCTGGCGATCCTCGAAGGCGCCAAACTCACCAACGCGACATTGAGCGAGGCCAAACTCGACAGCGTGCACCTCGATTTCCTCGATCTCACCGGGCTCGATCTGTCGCGGGCATCGCTTTTCAGGGCCACCCTGCGCGGCGCCAATTTCACCCGCGCCAATCTCCGCCACGCCGACCTTTCGCAGGCCCAGACTCGAGAGCGCCCTGTTTGACGAGGCCGACCTCTCGGGCGCCAAGCTCCGGGCGCCTCGCTGCGCGGCGGCCGCTTCAAAAGCACCATCATGCGCGGCGTGAACGGACACGGTGCGGTGCTCGACGGGGTCGAACTGCAGAACCTGAGCATGGAGGGCTCGGTCTTCACCGAGGCGCAGGGAGACTCCGCCCAGCTCAAGGGGTGCCGGCTGCAGCGCGTCGACTTCAAGGGCGCCACCTTGCGCAACGCCAACTTCCACGGCGCGCTGTTGAGCGAGGCGGTGTTCGACGATGCCCAGTGTGAGGGGGCCAGCCTCAACCACGCCGATCTCGAACGGGCGAGCTTCGTCAACACCAATCTGTCCGACGCCGACCTCCGCCAGTCGAGCATCCTCGCCGCCGTTTTCGACGGCTGCAATCTTTCCGGCGCCCAACTCGCGGAGCTCGATTTCCGCTCGCCGACACTCGGCCGGTTGTCGTTTGCCACCGCCAACCTCCGCAAGGCGGTCTTTACCCGCTGCGAGCTTCGAGCCACTGATTTTCACGACGCCGTCCTCGAACAGGCCGACCTCCGCCACGCCAATCTGGAGGGCGCCAACCTCAAACGGGCCAATATGGTGGACGCCAACGCCCGCCACGCCAACTTCAAACAGGCAAATATGGAGGACGTCATCGCCTCGGGCGCCGACCTGTCGGGGACCAACCTCATCCTCGTCAATGCACGGAATGCAAAGATGATCGGGATCGATTCCGGTTTTCCGATGCGGTCGGAATCGATCTCGACCGCGCCGATGTCCGCTACTCCGATCTGCGCAACGCCGATCTCACCAAGGCCAGTATCGCCACGACAAAGCTCTGGGGCTGCAAGATCAGGAACACGAAATTACCGTCCTCGGTGGGTCACCTCAAGCTCATGCTGAAGGTCAGCCAGATCTTCCAGGGATTCGGCAAGAAGGCGGCCAAGGCCAAGGAGTCGCGCGAGCAGAAACGCATTCGGCAGGTCGCCGAACTGGTCCGAGAACGCGAGGCCGCCCGCAAGCGGCGAGCTCGGTGACGCGCCGCACCCGAACCGCTCTCCCTCGTCATCCTCTCCTAGCTCTTCTCGCGTCGATCCCCGGCGCGGCCGAGGACGACGGCGTCGAAGGCCTGCCGATCGTCTCGATCACCTTTGACCGTTTCGACATTTTCGACACCACCGACCCGAAAACGGACGCGTGGTTCTACCGCTGGGCCAACGCGCTGCACATCACCAGCCAAGAGAGAATTTCTTCCGCTCCATGCTGCTCTTCAAGGAGGGCGATCCCTGGTCCGAAAGCACCGCTGCCGAGAGCGCCCGCATCCTGCGCTCGCTCGGCATCATCAACCCGGTCACCATCACCGCGCACAGGGTCGAGGGCGGCGTCGAGAGTCACGGTCGAGACCCACGACCGCTGGACCCTGCGGCTCGGCGGGCAGGGCGGTGTTTCCGGGCAGCCGCACCAGTTTCGGATTCGATGTCGAGGAGAACAACTTCCTCGGCTGGGGCAAGTCGCTGGGCGTCGACTACGAGTCCGACGACGAGCGCGACCGGCTGGTCCTACAACTATTTCGACCCCAATGTCTTCAAGACGCGGTGGCGGCTGAACCTCGACCCACGCCAATCTCTCCGATGGCTCCCGCGACGAGATCACCGTCGATCGCCCGTTCTATTCGCTGGCCACCCGCTGGACCTGGGGCGGCGCGGCCGGACGCGAAGATCTGAGTCGAGCACCTGTACGCGGAGTCGAGTCGGTGGTCACCGGATACCGGAACAGCGAAGTTGCCCGAGTCTGGGGCGGCGCACGACTTCCGGGAAACTCCCACATCACACGCCGCGTGATTGCAGGCTGGGAGCACCGGCAGCAACCTTTACTGGGACTGGCAGTGGGAGATCCAGTGGAGCGCCATATCCCCCTCCCGAAGATCTGCTCATCGAAGGCCCCAGCCTCGCCTACCAACAGATCTCCGATCACTTCGTCGTGGTCGAGGGCTTTCGCGCCTGGACCGTCCAGGAGGATGTGGCGCTCGGGCCGAACTTCTGCGGCCGCCACGGTGTTCTCGACGCCCGCGACCGGCGGCGACCAACGCCGTCTGCTGTTCGACCTCAGCGCGCACGCCGCCCGCCAAAGGGGGCGATGGCTGGTGCTCGGCGATGTCTGGATGACCGGCCGCCACGAGAACACCGGTTTTCGCGACCTGGTCGCCGGCATCCAGATCGGCGCCGCCCAACTCGGCCGACAGGGACTTCAACTGCGGCTTCTCGCCGAAACCTCGAGCGAGCTCGACAGCAACCGTCAGCTCACCCTGGGCGCCGACCTCGGCCTCAGGGGTTGGGACCCGGACTATTTCGACGGCACCGGGCGCGCCCTGCTCAACATCCAATGGCGAAAGCTGATCAAAGAGGACGTCTTCGGCCTCTTCTCGTTCGGCGTTGTCGTGTTCGGGGACGCCGGGGCGACGTGGGACCCGACGGGTCGGGCCCGACACCGATGGCATTCGTCTCGACGCCGGTGTCGGGTTGCTGTTCGATCTCTCCCACCTCAGCCGCACCAACCTGCTGCGGGTCGATGTTGCCTTCCCGGATGACGGCTCCGGTCCAACCATCACCATCAGCACCAGCACCATCTTTCGTCTGCGGCGGTCGGGCACCGAATAGCCGCCATTTTCGGGGAGAACTCCCCGGCGCGATCACTGGTGCCCCAACGGAGTGACCCGCCGCCGCAGCCGCGAGCCCGGTGGTCGTGTCTTTCACCGCAACACGATAGAATCGAGATGATGTCGCACGTTTTTCTCCTGTCGCGCCGCTTGTTGCCAGACCCTTGCCGGGGCCCTGCTGGTTCGTGAGCGCAGCCTTCCCGGGCGCCGCAGCGACCCCAAGCACGGCCCGACACCGAATTTCGAGGTCGGCGGCCGCAACCGCAATCGTCCTGGAGTTCGAGGGCCGCGACGAGCTGCAACGTCTGACGCGGCTCGTCAGCATCGACGATGTTCGCGGCACGACGGTGCGGGGATCCGCAACGCCCTCACAGCTCGCACGGCTGCGGACGGCCGGTTACAGCTGGGAGATGGCGCCCATCTGCAGCCAAGGCTGAGGCGGTGATGTGCCCCGACGGGTGGGTGGAGGACGACAATCGCTCGTGGTCCTGTTACCCGACATGGGACCAATACACCTCGATTCTGAACCTCTTGCCACCGACCACCCGGAGATCTGCCGTCTGGTGGATCTCGGGCCAACCGCCAACATCGTGCGCCCCCACCGTCTGCTCGCCGTCATCATCTCCGACAACCCCGACGTCGAAGAAGACGAGCCGGAGGTTCTGCTGACCTCCTCCATCCACGGCGATGAGACGGCGGGCTTCATCGCTCACGCTGCGGCTCATCCATCACCTGCTCGAAGGGTACGGCAACCGACACCGACATCGACAGCATCTGGTCGACTCGACCGAGATCTGGATCAACCCGCTGGCCAACCCCGACGGCACCTACCAGCGGCGGCGACGACACAGTCGCCGAGGCTATCCGTTACTACACCACATCCAGCGGCGGCACCTCGGAAGTCGACGGCAACCGGAACTTCCCGGACCCCACCGGCGACGACCACCCCGACGGCTTCGCCTGGTGGCCGGAGACCGAAGCGATGATGGCGTTGGCCGCCAGCCGAGACACTTCGTCCTTTCGGCCAATTTCCACGGCGGCGTCGAAGTCGTCAACTACCCGTGGGACACCTGGCAACGTCGTCACCCAGACAACGACTGGTTCATCGATCTTTCGCGCGATTGGGCCGACCTCGCCCAGACCGACAGCCCCGGCGGCTATATGACCGACTTCGAAAACGGCATCACCAACGGATACGACTGGTATCAGGTCGAAGGTGGCCGTCAGGACTTCATGACCTATCTTCCACGGCGGCCGCGAGGTCACGATCGAGCTCTCCACCACCAAGCTGCTGCCGGGCGACGAGCTCGATGCGATGTGGCAGTGGAACCGCCGCGCCCTCCTCGACTTCCTCGGCCACGCCCACCACGGCATCCGCGGTCTCGTCACCGACCAGCACGGCAACCCACTGGAAGCGACCGTCGAGGTGCTCGGCCTCGACCGCGGTCGGACGGCTCGATGGCTCCGCACCGACCCCGACGTCGGCGACTACCACCGTCTCCTGCTGCCGGGTCTCTACGACCTCGAGTTCCGAGCGGACGGATGCGTGACCTCGACGGAGCCTCCGGAGTCGCCGTGACCGACGGTGGTTCGACCCGTCTGACGCCTCGCTGTGGTGCAACCTGGTGCGACGACCATCGCGCCGCGTCGCGCCGTAGTTCGCGAGCGCTCAACCACGCTCGAGCGCCGCTCCGTTCGAATCTCCCTACGCCTGACGCCATCCCGCTCCACAGACCCGCTCAACGCAACAGCCACAGCGGGACATCAAATATTTGTCCAGAATCCGCCTTTTGAGAACATGTCTCGTAAATGAGATTACTGTTGCATGGGCATATTCGATATTGTATATTCCCTCATGTGAACCGATCGTCATGTATCGATCGAGTGCCCAACCACATTGCGCTCATAAAACACCCGGGAGGAGGGAATCAGAATGATCCCCAGGTTTGGAGGTAATGTGTTCGTGCGAGTCGCCGTTGTGGCGGTCGCTATTGTATTGATCGCCGCGACGGCGCCTGCACAGGTGGCTGATCGACGTTCGATGTCGACCGGCGATGCCGTGCCCGGCGGCGTGGTCGATGTCACCGCCACCGTCGAAATCACGCGACGATCAACCCTGCAGTCCTATTCGTGGACGCAGGTCGGCGGCGTCGAGGCCATGCTCAGCGGGACCGGCACGCAGACGGTCACCGCCGCGCTCGGAACCGCGAGCGACTACACGGCCTATCTGATCCACGTGCTCATGGAGCCGCCGATCACCGAGGAGCAGCTGCCGCCCAACGTGCCGCTGCCCGAAGGCGAGTTCCCGGCGGGTCTTCAGGACCGTTTCCAGGTCGTGGGCATCAACCCCTTCGCGCTCGAGCACGCGGAAGCTGTGGCCCTCGAAGTCGAGGTTGTGACCACTTCCGGCACGTACCACGCCGAGACTCACGTCCTGACCCACCTCCCGTGGAAGGTCTCGACCGGTCTTCTCAACGTACCGATCAATGCGCCGGTCCTGCTCCACGGCAAGGACCAGGCGAGCTACAGCTGGACCCTCTCCGCTCCCAGCGGATCCGGCGCCATGCTGAATGACCCCTCGTCCCAGAACCCGACGTTCACCCCCGACGTCGCCCGGTCACTACACCGTCGAGGTCGACCAGGAGGGCACGAAGGAGCTCGTCAGCCATGTCGGTTTACGCCGGCACCTGGCTCGGCGTCATCGTCGGACAGGACGAGGACAACCGCCCGATCTCCGACGCTTCGTGCCTGGGGTGCCACAACGACAATACCGCTGAGGACACCTTTGCCCTCTGGTCGCAGACCGGCCACGCCGAGATCTTCAGCAGCCAGATCGACACCAGCACCCACTACGGTGAAAACTGCTTTGCCTGCCACATGGTCGGGTTTGATCCCAGCACCGACAACAACGGCGTCGACGAGGCCGACGACTACCAGGCGTTCCTTGACGCCGGACTGATTCAACAACCCGGGCGACAACTGGACCACGGTCCTCGACCAGTTCCCGCACACCGCACGGATGTCCAACATCCAGTGCGAGAACTGCCACGGCCCGCAGGTCGGCGGCGCCCACCTGCCCAGAAACCCCGAAGGCACGCCGCGGGTGAGCCTCTCCTCCGACGTCTGCGCCACCTGCCACGGCGAGCCCCTGCGGCACGCCCGCTTCCAGCAGTGGCAGCTCAGCCCGCACGCCAACTACGAACTCGCCATCGACGAGGGCTCGAAAGCGGCAGCTGCTCGCGCTGCCACACCGGCAACGGCTTCCTGGCCTGGCTGCCGGTCCTGACCGGTGAGGTCGCGGGCGACCCGCTCGACAACGTCGAGGTCACCTGGACCCCCGAGGAAGTCCATCCGCAGACCTGCGCGACCTGCCACGACCCGCACGCCATCGGCACCACGACCGGCGCCACCACCAACGCCACCGTCCGCATCAGCGGCGACACGCCGCCGCTCATCGCCGGATTCACCGCCACCGACGTCGGCCGCGGCGCCATCTGCATGACCTGCCACAACACCCGCCGCGGTCTCCGCAACGACGACGTCTTCAACGAGATCTACGGCACGTCGGACGCTTCGCGAGGCCCGCACCCGGGAGCCCAGGCCGACACCCTCATGGGCCAGAATTTCTATCTCGTCGACGTCGGCCAGCGCGCCAACCACTCCCTGACGGAAAACGTTCAGGACACCTGCGCCACCTGCCACATGGTGAGCACACCGCCGCCGGCTGATCTGGCCTACAACTCGGGCGGCACCAACCACACCTTCTACGCCTCGCCCGACATCTGCCAGGACTGCCACACCAATCTGACGGCATCAATATCCAGGGCCCGGTCGAGGAGCAGATGCACGAACTCGAGACCGCTATCCAGAGTGCGTTCTACAACTTCTTTGACGAGCAGATCGCGGCCGGCAACACCATCGACGTCGATGGCGACGCGATGATCACCGACGTGCTCGACATCGCCGAGATCCGGCTCAGCGAGGCCCGCGGGCGCCAGGCGCTCATCATCACCTTCACCGATTCGACGGTGGTCGGACCGACCTCGGTCGCCAGCATCGACGTCGTCCCGCCGGCCGGTGAGCCCTACGAGATCTACAGCGCCATCAATCCACTGGTGATCAAGACCTTCTGGAATTTCCTCATGCTCGAGGCCGACGGCAGCCTCGGCGTCCACAACCCGAATCTCGCCTTCCAGGTCCTCGACAAGTCGATCAGGGGCCTCGAGGCCGGTGTCGAGCCGTGCGCGCCCGATGCCGACACCCTGTGCCTCGACAACGGCCGCTTCGAGGTCGAGGTGACCTGGAGCGACCACCAAGGCGGTACCGGCCCGGGCATGGTCGCCCCTTGCGGCACCGACGACTCGGGGCTCTTCTACTTCTTCAACGAGGACAACTGGGAGATGCTCTTCAAGGTCCTCAACGGCTGCGATTACAACAACCACTACTGGGTCTATTTCGCGGCCACCACGAACGTGGGCTTCAACGTCCGGGTCACCGACACGCTGACCGGCTTTACCAAGGCCTACAGCAACAAGAGCGGTGAAAGCCTCGATTACGCCAACGAGCTCGGACACCCGGCGAACGCGGTCACCGACGACACCGCTTTCGCGACCTGTCCGTAACACCAACCTCAACCCGAAAAAGCCGCCGCGAGGCGGCTTTTTCTTTTCCAGCGGGTATCAGACTGTCGATCCGAGGCCCGCTTCGGATGTCTGCTAGGCTCATACGATGCCGCGACGGATGCTGTCGAGATCGCAGTTGGCCACCCTTTCGTGGTGGATCGGCGCAGTGATCGCGGCAGTCCTCGTCCTCGTCGGTGGACCTCCGATTGACACACTGCATCGCGCATCCGCGCGACCCCGTTCGACAACACCCGCAGCGGCCACGCGGAACAGTGGCGTTTTCTTCAGGATGCCTCGATGATTGTGCCGCCTGGCTCTTCGTTTACGATCCACGCGGCAGACCCCGAAACCGAAATGAGCCTCTACATGATGGCCGTCGGGATCCTCCCCCTGGCCACGCCCATCCCAAGAACGTATTACGGGAGGCAGATCGACAGCTCGGAGTCCGCGAGATTCCGCCTCACCTTCGGTATCGAGGTCGGTGACACCGATGACGGGCAAAGCAGGACCGCGATTGCAGGCGGAATCGTGACCGATCGCGGTTCGCCACAACCATGACCACCGTGGTCTTCACTGGTGCAGTGTTGGGCGATGCCTCTCGCCCTCGGTCTCCCGCTCACGCAACTCTCCTCGCTGCGCACGCTCTCGACGCCGGCACGGATCGCCATCGGGTGGGCCGGCGGGACCGTCATTCTGACTGTGTTGCTGACCGGGCTCTCTGCTGTAGGCATTCGCGTGGAGCCTGTGGTTGGTGGTGGTGATCGCCGCCGTACAGATCGCCATCGCGCTGCGATTGAGGAACCTCCGGAGGGGGACATCGCCTCCTTCCGGCAGGTCGATCGGCCCAGCATCGTTGCAGCCCTGCTGTGCGCGGTCGTTGCCGGCGCCGGACTGGTCCCATTCGCGGCCGGCGCCGCGACCTCGGCCGATCTCTCCTACTTCTGGGGCGTCAAGGCCGTCCACTTCGCCGTCGCCAACGGGATCGACTTTCAGTGGATGCAGCAGCCCCAGCTGATCCATCTCCACCCCAACTACCCTCCCCTGTGGCCGGTCTCCCTTGCCTGGGGATCGACGGTCGCGGGTTCACTGCCCTGGACTGTGGTGCCGGTCCTCACCTGGGTGTATCTGATCGCCGCCGCCCTCATCATTCACTCGCTGCTCTGCCGCCCCATCGGCGGCGCGCGGCGCGATCATCGTCCCTGTTTGTGGCTCGCGGTTCTCACCGGATCGACCGCTGCGTCGTTCTCCGGGGGGAACGCAGAGGGACCGCTGCTAATTTTCGTCACCGTCGCCATAACAACCCTGGTAGTCGAGGAACGCGAGAAGACCCCACACTTCGCTGGTTGCCGGCGGGGGCGCTCGCCGGTGCCGTGCTGACCAAGAGCGAGGGCGCGGTCGCCGTCGGCCTCGTGATTGCCGGCACTGCGATCCGCGATACGCTGTGGCGCAGGTCCGGCGTCGTGAGATCGACCCTGACTTTGGCCGCTTCCGGCGCTCGCCGCGGCCGGGCTGTGGGCCGCGGTCAAGATCGCCCACGGTCTGCCCTTGACCGATCCGATTCGGGAGACCGCGTTCGCCATCGATTTCGGCCACCTCGAAGTGACCCTCAAGGTGTGCGTGCGATTGCTCGTGTCCGGAGTTCTCTGGGTCGGCTGGTTGGCGCCCCTGATCGCCGCCGCAACCACGAAGCCTCTCCAACCCGTCAGGGCTCTTCCGGGTCTCCTGGTGGTTGTCGGCCTCCCCGCTCTTTGCCGTCGCCTACTATCTTCACGCCACCGGCAACCCCGTCGAACTCATCGTCTGGACCTTTCCCCGTCTTATCCAGCCTGCGATCTCCGCCTGGATCGTGTGTCTCGGTGTCCTCTGTTTTTCACGGTCCGCAGCAGCACCGAAGGGTACGAACTGATGGGTCGCCGCCGGCTCGATCTCCATTTCGATCTCACGAGCCGCTGCGACATCCGTTGCATCATGTGCCCCTTCTCGGCGACCGACCGGATACGCTTCAAACCCTTCGGCCTCGAACCCGATCCGAGCGGCAATCGCCTGCAAATGCCGCGCGACGCAACGGCCGCCGCGCACTCGAACCCTCCCCGGCCGCACCCATCTCGTTCGCCCCAGCGGCGCCGTCCTGCCGTGCCCGTTCTGCGAAGAGGAGCCTGTGGCCCAGACGTTGCGGGAAGTGGAGCGGCCCCCGAACGGTTTCTCTCTGAAGGCGACACCGACTGCGGACCATACCCGTCAGAGATTTTGCCAAACACGCACAGTGACAGGGAGCATCGATTTGACCACGCCGACCACAGCTCAGGGACTGAAGCCTGCAACCCGCGACCGCACGAAGATCGCATCACATTTCACGTGGGACCTGAGCCACATCTATCCCGACTGGTCCTCCTGGGAGGCTGATCTCGAGCGGCTGCGCGCATTGATGGCGTCGTACCAAAAGCTCGAAGGCACCCTCGCAGAGGGCGCTCACCGGATCCTCGAGGCGAGCCGGCTCTCCGACGAACTCGGCCAACTCGCCTATCGGGTCTATCAGTACCCCGGTCTGATGCGCAGCCAGGACACCCGGGACAACGCCGTCCAGGGCCGCCTCGAACAGGTGCGGTTGGCGTTTGCCGCCTTCAAACAGGCCACCGCCTGGTACACCCCGGAACTGCTGCGGATTCCCGAGGGGACGATGAAGGGCTGGCTCGCCGAAACTCCCGACCTCGCGCCCTACCGTTTCGGCATCGAGGAGAGCTACCGCATGCAGGAGCACGTCCTCGATGAGGACGGGGAGCGGCTCCTGGCCTACGCCTCGACCTTCAACGGCACGCCCTCGCAGACCTACACGATGCTGGCCGACGCCGATGTCAAGTTTCCGACGGTGACCCTGTCGGACGGCACGGAGGTCGTGGCAAGCCACGCCAACTACTCGCAGGGGCTGCACTCGCTGCGGTCGCAGACCGACCGCGAAACTCTGTTCAAGGCCCACTTCACCGTCTATGACGCATCGCCCAACACATTTGCCGCCATCTACAACGGCGTCCTCCAGAAGGACTGGGTCATCGCCCGGTCGCGGCGCTACGCCTCCACTCTCGAGGCCAAGCTGGATGACGACAACATTCCGGCGACGGTGGTTGAGAACCTCATCGCGACCGCCCGCGCCGGGAGCGGGGCCCTGCAGCGATACCACCGCCTCCGGAAGCGATCTCTGGGCGTCGAACGCTACCGCTATTTCGACGCCTACCTGCCCCTCGTCGAGGTCGAGTGGCCCCTGCCCTACGAATCCGTCAGCCGGCTGCTGGTCGAGTCGGTGGAGGTCTTCGGCGCGGACTATCAGAGCACCGTCCAGCGCGCCTTCGACGATCGTTGGATCGACGTCTATGAAAACGAAGGCAAGCGTTCGGGCGCCTTCTCGGCCGGCGTCTATGGGGTCCACCCCTATATGCTGCTCAACTATGCGGACACGCTCAACGACGCCTTCACCGTGGCGCACGAAATGGGCCACACCATGCACACCGTGCTATCGCATGAGACCCAGCCCTTCGCCACATCGGAATACACGATCTTTGTCGCTGAAGTAGCCTCGATGACCAACGAATCGCTCTTCCTCGACCGGCGTGCTGGCCGAGGAGGAGGACCCGGTGCGCCGGGTCGCGCTCCTGCAGCACGCCATCGACGACATCTCGGCCGGCTTTTATCGCCAGGCGATGTTCGCCGACTTCGAATTGCGGGCCCACCGCGAAGTCGAGGCAGGGCGCCCGATCACGTCCGAGGTGTTGCAGAACATCTACCTCGGAGTGCTTGCAGCTTTCTTTGGCGACGCCCTCGACGACCAGGACTGGTACCGCAACACGTGGGCGCGGATCCCCCACTTCTACGGCTCGCCCTATTACGTCTATCAGTACGCGACGTCGAAGGCCGCGGCCACCGTGCTCCACCGCAGGATGACCAAAGGCCCGGACGCCGATCGAGCCGCGACCGTTGGTCGTTATCTCGAGCTGCTCCGTTCCGGCGGCAACGACCACCCGATCACACAGCTCCAGAAGGCTGGAGTCGACTTCACCACGACGGAACCTACGGAGGCCTTGGTCAAAGAAATGGAGATCTTGGTCGATAGGCTCGAAGAGGAGCTCGAAGTTTTGAGTTCTTAGTTTTGAATTTTGAGTTGCCCCGGCCTTACCGAGGTTCTCCGAAAGCTGGATGAGCGAAATCTCAAAACTAAACCCTCAAAATTAAGAACTTGGGCGGCGTCAGCCGCCCTTGTGTTTTCGCGTGCCCTCGTACATTTCGAATTTCAAGAGCCGGCATTCGATCGGTCCGTTGAAAAGCGGGATCTTGCGCGCCGGTTTGAGGCCGATCGACTTGGCGAGCCTGGGCTCGCCGGCCAGGATCCACGCGGTACTGCCGGCCGCCTGGTTTTTGAGGCTGTCGCCGAAACGCCGGTAGAGCCCGAAGAGCTTGTCGACCTCGCCGACCCGTTTGCCATAGGGCGGGTTGGCGACGATCGTGCCGCCGGACCCCCACGGCAGCTGGAGATCGAGGGCATCCCGCTGCTCGAGCTCGACCCAGTTCTCCATCCACGCCGCCTTGAGGTTGCGCTGAGTGGCCCGCAATGCACGGTCGGCCCGATCGCGCGCGACGATGGGTTGCGGCGCATCGCGGTGGCCGTGGCTGGCCTCGCGTTGCACTTCCTCGAAGTTCAAAAGGCTGTGGACCGGCCAACGTTCGAAGGCGAATTCGCGGTGCAGACCCGGCGGCGTCCGGGTGGCGATCAGGGCGGCCTCGACGGCAAAGGTGCCGGTGCCGCACATCGGGTCGAGCAATGGTTCGGACCCGTCGTACCCGGCCAGCAGCAGGATTCCGGCCGCCAATGTTTCGGCCAGAGGGGCCGGTCCCCCACGTGGGCGGTAGCCGCGGTGCGAAAGAGGCTCGCCACTCGAGTCGAGACTCAGGGTCGCCGGGCCATCCTCCACGAGGCGGAGGTGGAGGCGGATGTCGGGGTTGTCCCGATCCACGCTGGGGCGCCGCCCGCCTGCGGTCCGGAGTCGATCCACCACCGCGTCCTTGACCACCTGGCCGGCAAATGTCGTGTTGCGGAATGCGCGGTGTTTGCCAACCACTTCGACCGCAAAGGTCTGGCCGGAGCCGAGGACCTCGCTCCATGTCACCGACGCCGCCAGATCGTACAACTCCTTACGGTTTGCCACCGCGCCCCGAACCAGCGGGACCAGCACCCGCATCGCGGTGCGGAGGCGGATGTTGACGTTGTAGACGGTCCTGAGATCGCCGGCAAACAGCACCGACCCGCGATCGGGCGCGACGGCCTCGGCGCCGAGGGCGCGCAGTTCGTCGGCCAGCACGCGCTCCAGCCCACGAGCGCAGGTGGCGGTCAGAGGCTGGGACTTCCCAATCTCAATCATGAGCGCACACTACACGGACACTGACGGGAGAACAAGAAGTACTCAGTTTCAATTTTGGATTTTGGATTTCGGATTTCGGAATTACGAACCAACACTGTCGCATCTTTCAGATGGGTGGGTGACGTTCAAATCCGAAATCCGAAATCCCTTAAATACGAAATTCGTACAATTCTGATGCATTTTTCTCGATGAACTCGATGACGTACCCATCGGGGTCCTTGACGAAGGCGATCACCGTGGTGCCGTGTTTCATCGGTCCCGGCTCGCGCGTCACCTGGCCGCCGTATTCGCGGACCCGTTCGCACGCCCCGACGATATCGTCGGCGCCGATCGCGATGTGGCCGAAACCGTTGCCGAGGTCGTATTCGGAGGTGTCCCAGTTGTGGGTCAACTCGATCACCGCGTTCGAGCCCTCGTCGCCGTAGCCGAGAAAGGCGAGGGTGAACTTTCCTTCGGGATAGTCGTGCTTGCGCAGGAGCTCCATCCCCAACGCCTCGGTATAAAACGCAATCGACCGGTCGAGATCGCCAACGCGGATCATCGTATGTAAGAGCCTCATGTCAACCTCCCTGACAACAGAAATTTCGGATTTCGGATTTCGGATTTCGAATTTTCCGGCCACGCCACACACTGGATTCTCGCGCCAGCCAACTCGGTCCAATTCGAAAACCTGAACGTCCGCAGTTCACCTCACGCCCAATCAACGAAAACGATGAAAAAATCCGAAATCCGAATTCCGAAATTAATAATCGCTCGTCATGATAAACACCGGCGCGCCTTCGAAGCGGGTGTATTTGGGGCGCAGCCGTTCGGTGTTGTAGAACTTTTCGACGTCGACCACTTTTTTGCGGCTGGTCACCACGTCGATGGGCACGTCGTCGTAGCGGCCGTTGCGGATGTTGATCAGGCGCCCCGCCTTGCCTTCCAAAATCAGATCCATGGCGAGATTGCCAAAGGCCATGGGGACCACCGAATCCAGAGCGTCCGGGTCGCCCGAACGCACCAGATAACCCAACCGTTGGTTGATCACGTTGACACGGTGACCGTTGTTGTACTCGGGCGACAGCTCGCGGAGGGCCCGCGCCACTCGGTCGCCGATGCCGCCGAGTTTCTTGTGGCCGAACATGTCCTTTTCTTCGTCCTCGAACACCATGTCGCCCTGTCCGGTAAAGGTCGCCCCTTCGGATACCAGCACCACAGAGTAGTTGGAGGGGTTTTCTCTTCTGTCCTTTGAAAGCCGCTCACACAGGTGGCGGATGTCGAAGGTGTGTTCCGGGATGACGCAGCGGTGGGCGGCGCCGGCCATGGTCGGCAGCAGGGCGGTATAGCCGGCGTAGCGGCCGAAGACCTCGATCACGAGAAATCGCTCGTGGCTGCCCGCCGACGTGCGCAGGGCGTGGGTCATGGCGATGGTCCGGGTGACGCAGGTGGAGAATCCGATGCAGTAGTCGGTTCCCGGAACATCGTTGTCCATGGTCTTCGGGATCGCAATGACCGGTACGCCGAGATCGTGGAGATGAACACCGTAGGAAAGAGTGTCGTCGCCACCGATGGGGATCATGGTGTCGATCCCGAGGTATTCGAGGTTGGCGAGCACTTCCTTGGTCAGGTCGTTGGTCTCCTCGGTGTAGGCCTCACGGAGGTGGTCGGGCAGCACCGTCTGCGGAACGTGCGACGGTCGCGTGCGCGAAGAGTGAAGAAAGGTACCGCCGGTCCGGCCGACCTTGTTGACCACCTCTTCAGTGAGGTCCATGACGTGGTCGGAACCGTTCTTCTTGTCGCGGTCGATCTCGATCAGACCCGCCCATCCGCGGCGGACACCCAACACTCTGTAGCCCTCGCGAATGGCGCGAACCGTCACTGCGCGAATCGCCGGGTTGAGCCCCGGCACATCGCCGCCTCCCGTCAGGATGCCGATCGTTCCCCGATGCTTCTTGGTGCTGGCCATGGTGTTTTACCCTTTCCCCGGTCGAACACGCGCCCGCTCCAATGGCTGGCGCGGCAATTGTCGAATCTGGAAATCTACTCTGAAATCGTCGTCTCCGCCACCCGCCAGCGAATTCTTTCACCCGCTCTGAGCGGCACGACCTCATGCTCGCCAAAAGCAAACGTCGCAGGAGCCACCCACTCCTCTTGCACCAGCGTGATGGACCCGCAGTTTCTCGGCAGACCGTAGAAGTCGCACCCATGGTGCGATGCAAAGGCCTCGAGGCGATCGAGGGCACCCGCGTCTTCGAAGACTTCGGCGTAGAGCTCGATCGCCGCGTGGGCAGAGAAGATCCCCGCGCACCCGCGCGGTGCCTCTTTTGTGTGGCGGGCGTGGGGGGCGCTGTCGGTTCCGAGAAAGAACCGCGGACTGCCGCTGGTCGCGGCCCACACGAGGGCCTCCCGGTGGTGGTCGCGCTTGAGCACCGGCAGACAATAGAAATGGGGACCGACGCCGCCGCTGAACAGGGCGTTGCGGTCGTACAGCAGGTGGTGCGGAGTGATCGTCGCCGCGATCGTCGGTGGCGCCCGCAGGACCCACTCGACGGCTTCGGTCGTTGTGATGTGTTCGAACACGACCTTGAGTTCCGGACGGCGCTCGACCAGCGGCTCTAAGACTTTCGAATAAAGACCTTTTCGCGGTCGAAGATGTCGATTGCGGGATCGGTCACTTCTCCGTGGACGAGAAGCGGGACACCGAGGCGGGCCATCGTTTCGAGGGCCGGACCCACCAATTCGAAGTCCGTCACGCCGGCCTCGGAGTTGGTCGTCGCTCCCGCGGGGTAGAGCTTGACCGCCGCCACCGCGCCGCTCGCGGCGGCGCTCTCGATTTCCGCCGGCGACGTCAGATCGGTGAGATACAGGGTCATCAGCGGCTCGAAGACCGGTACCCTCCGGGAGGGCCCTGACGATCCGTTCGCGGTAGGCAGAAGCCTGTCGTGTAGTCGTCACCGGCGGCGCCAAATTGGGCATGATGACGGCGCGGTGAAAAGCCCGCGCCGAATAGCGACCACGTCCGCCATCGCCTCACCATCGCTAAGATGAAGGTGCCAGTCATCGGGTGTCGTGATCTTCAGTCGCATGGCTCCAGCCCGCCGCATCTTCGCACATCTGGCAATGCACGGTGCGCCTTCTGGAGAATTTTCGGATAGAATGCCGCTTCATAGGATTGATGGATGGGTCGATGAATGAACAGATCACCGTAGAAGAGCTCGACAAGGCCTCCCGCAATGTCCAGAGGCTGTTCGAGTTCATCGGCGAGCGGCGGGATTGGGTGCTCGCCTCCGACGCCGAGGAGGCAGCAGCCTCGTTCGCCGAAGCCGCTCGGTCCCTGTCCGCCGTTATTTCCGATTTGACCGATGGCAGGGAAGCGGGGAATCTCGCTCATTCGCCAACCGGCCAGGCTCGAGCCGTCAGGCCGAGTCACCGCCGCCAGACTGACGAAATTCACCGACTTCATCATCCAGCTTCGAGATTGGTTTTCCGCCCACGACGGCGCCGCCCTTCCGGAAGGTTCCGACCGGCTTCGTCCAATCCCTCCAGGCCTCGCTGGCAGGCGCCACCGAGGCTATCGAACAGTTGCTCGGTCCGGCGCCGGTTGCCGATCCGAACCGGAACCGCTGATCAGCGGCGATCTCGGTCCCGTGGCCGAGGTCGACATGTCCGCCCGGCTCGATCTCGACAACGTCGCGTCCCGGCCTCTCCTGCAGATCTTCCGCGGTGTCACCGAACTCACCCCAGAGGCCATATCGAATGGTCGACCGCGTTCTTCGCCAAACAGGGGATCGAGATCGAGGGCCCGAAAGCGCCGTCTTCACGACAAGGCCCTGAAGTGGATCAAGGGGACACCGGAAGGCCAGATGCTGGTCGTCAGGCTGAGCGGTCTGTCCGGAAAAGTCGAGGCCTACTCGAGCTATAAACCGAGAGGCGCGTGACCCGCTTGATCCACGACGGCTCCGCTGTAGCGGAGCTCGCTTGATCGGCTCATGCGGGAACATATTCCTCTCACACCGTATTGAAAACACCATGGGCACTCCAACAGTTCCCCGCTCACCGCGCTCATTCAACGCTTTCTGCCGCGCCTGCGCTATCCCTACCTCTTTCTTGATCCTCGGCGGGTTGTTTCTGGTCGATCTGGTGATCCCCGACCCGATTCCGCTGGTGGATGAGTTGATGCTCGCGATGCTCACTTTTCTGGCCGCGACCCTGACCACCCGCAAAGACGACCCGCCGCCTCCTCAGGGATGTCACTCCGCCCGACCCCGACGACCGGCTCAGCGCGGGTGACGGCCCACCGAACCCGACCGATTCCTCTCGGTGACCAACTCTAACGCGCGGATGTCGAGGTCGCCGGAGATCCCCACGGTTCGAGCGGACAACGGAAAACGAACTCTCCCTCGACGACCGTGCAGCGGCACCCGAACGCGTCTCGACACCCTCCGCGGATGGGGAAAGCACCTGGCGGATCTCGGCGTCGCGTCCGATACCACCGCCCTGCGGCCGGGCCACCGTCATTTCACCCGAACCGTCAGGGCTGCGAAATCGGTACCTCATTCGCAGAGGCGTCCACCCGGTCATCGACCGTGAAACGAGCCTCGAACACCCCGCCCTGGCGCATCGCCAACCGTTGCTTTTCGAAGTCGATGGTCAATTGGCACCTCGAGCGGTGCACTTGCATCGCGGCCGCCTCGAGTCGGAGCTCCAATCTGCCGCAGCTGCAGGGCCCGCCGCGGCCGCCCGAACCGATGCTCCGGTCCGGCATACGAAAAATGAGTCTATTTGGCACCCGCGCGCAAGGCGCCGTCCGGCACGGCAAGACGCCACCGCTGCCAACCGGGGCTCAGACTCGCGGTGCCGCAGTCGACGCCGTTGACCGAGAGCCCGACGGCTGCGCACCGGCCGTTTGCCCGCCGCCGGCCGGCCCTCGAAGACCACGATCCGCTGGCCGCCGCGGGCCAGATCCAGAACGATTCGGCGCCGTCGCCGAGAATCCACGCGCCGGAGCATCCGCCGCGACCACATATCGCCGACCAGCACCGGCACGGGCAGATACTTGATGTCCGCGACACCCCCCCCGGCCCCGCGAAGATCGATCACCGGCTCCCAAGGCTCGTATTCGACCGCGCCGCGTCTCAAAACTACAGGCGGCGGCAGCGCCTCTTCGCGCAGGGTCTGCACCAGATCGACCACCGCGACCGCGGCAAAAACAAAGACCATAAAGAGTGGCAGGGGGCGCACGAGCGACCGCAGGCGATCACTCCATCCGCTCGGACTGCTCGATCGTCGCTCGTCCCGTCTCCGTCTCCGTCTCCGTCTCCGAGCGCGTACCTGCCTCCGCGCCCGTCTCCGCCAGGAATTCCAAAACCCTGAAGTTCGACGCCTCCGCAGCAACCATCAGTTCACGCGCCGCGTCAAACGCACGGCCCACGCCCTCGATGGAATCGCCGGCATGTTCCGTCACAGAGCGAACGGAGGCCGCAACACAGAGCCCATCGACGAGTTCCGCAAACCTCTCGCGGTTGAACCACTCGACGTCCCGGTGGGTGTTGATCGGCCAGAAACCGACGACCGATTTCGTCGTCGAACACATCGGCGAGTTCGGCGGGACGACGCCGGCATTTCCGCCGAAAGCTCATCAAAAGCCAGCATCAGGTCCACAGCATCGGCAGACGCGCGGGCCGAGAGCTCGGACGCGTCAAGCCCCTGCAGGACCTCGGTCAGCAGATACCCGAGATGCAAGTTTGCAGAGTGCTCACCGGCACTCTTCCCTCTCCCACCAGAAGGAAACATTCGATCCAAATTACGGCCCACGATCCACATCAGAATCGTTGCCCATCGTTCGGGCCGGGTGAGGGCCGCGCGGAGGGGATCCAGGAACGGCGCACCGCCCGCAGGGCGTCCGTCGGCTGTTTTACCTCCGAGTGTGCCGAGGGCGAAGAGGCTTTCGATATCGGTGAGCAGCGCCGCTTCGATTGCGGCGAGAGGTCCCTCGTATCCAACCATTTCCGCCGCCGCTTTGACGATCGCATCCACTTCGCCGGCCGCGGTCCTGCGCAGATGAGCGGTGGCGTCGGCCGATCCTTCCAGAGTCGCGAGGTCGCGAAGGGTTGAGGTCTCGAACAGGCGCCGGATAGGTTCGTGAACCGGGCGGCGATCACCGCACGCCCAGGTTCTCGTCCGCACTGCGAACACCCCGGCCGTCAAGCTCTGCGGCGAGTTCCGCCCACGGGTGCTCGGCGTCCGACACCACCTCACGCAGGTCGAGGAAACAGTGCAGCTGATATGGCCCGAGATCGAGCGGCAAGCCATCGCCTCGAAGCCGGCCGCAGGACACGACGTGTTCGAGACCCGTCATCGCGTCGCGCATGACCAGATACGAGTCGCCACCCCCTGGAAGGCGAAGGCCGTCGCCCAGCGTCGTGCGGACCAGCGTCAAGTCCGGATTGCCGGGTCCGTCGGCCACCCCGGTGGAAAGGCGGATCCGACCGCGGGTTTCCCCGTGCCGGTTGTTGAAGATCACCAGGCTGCGATCGCCGTCCACCTCATTGGAGTAGGCAAAGACATTTTCGTCGACCGAACCGTCGCCGCCCTCGAAGTCGTAGAGCAGGAACCGATCGACCTCGGCAAACAGCCGGCGTCGGCGCAACAACGGAAAGAGCTGCCGGTGGTGGCGCGCGACCAATCCTTCGTCGGCGGTCTCTTCCCACCGCGGTCTCCGGAACTCCATGCCGTACTTTTCGGCGAGGCCCTCCACCTGACCGTGGCCGAACATGGGGAGCCCGGGCATGGTGGCCATCAGGGTCGCCACCCCGAAGTATTTGTCGCCGGTGCCGAACTGGTCGACGGCGGTCCTCTCGTCGGGGTTGGACATGAAGTTGACGTAGCGCTTGAGAATCTGCGGATCGAATTCGAGAGTCGATCGAATCAGCTGCCGATACTCGGCGTTGCGTTCATCGCGCAGCATATTCATGAAGGCTGAGTTGTAGACCCGGTGCATCCCGAGTGTTCGCACGAAATAGCCTTCGAGCAACCAAAACGCCTCCGCCAACAAGAGGGTGTCGGGCGCCTCGGCCGCGACCCTGTCCACCACCTCGCGCCAGAACTCGTGCGGCATCACCGCGTCGAACTGCGTCCGCGACATGCCGAACTCCGACCGCGACGGGACCGCACCGGCGGCCCCCGGCTCCGGGAACCACAGTCGGTGGTAGTTCTGACGGGTGAGCGTCATGGCGGCGTCGAACCGGATCACCGGCGAGCGACGAGCCACCGCGAGGATGGTCTGAATCACCGCTTCCCGGACATCCGCCCTGGTGTAGTCGAGTTGGGCCGTGTCGTTCCACGGCATCGAGGTGCCGTCGTTGCCGTGGTAGATGAACCGTTCGCTGCCGGTGTGCCTGTCGAGCCGTCTGAAGACGACCGCGGCGTCCTCTTTGGACCAGTACTTGTCTTCGATGAAAATCACCGACCCGGTCGTCGTCCGAAAGGTCGGGACCGTTGAAGGAGTAGGAGGGGTAGGGCGAACGATCCACAGAAACGAACCAATCGGGGTGGTTGACGACCCACTGCGAATCGAGCCCCATGTGATTGGGGACCATGTCGGTTGAAAGGCGGATGCCGTGGTGCCAGGCTCGGGCCCGGAGGTCGTCGTAGGCCCTCTCACCGCCGAGGGCGTCGGCGATGCGATAGTCCTCGAGCGAATAGGCCGACGCCACCGCGTCCACATCGCCCATCCTCTTCTTGATGCGCTCCGACGCGCGGCTGCGCTCCCAGACACCGATCAGCCACAGACCGGTGAAGCCGCACGCGGCGAGCTCGGCCAACTCTTCGTCCGGCACGCCATCGAGCGCCGCGATGTCGCGGCCGAACTTCCGGCTCAGCTGGGAGAGCCAGACGTGTGCGTTCTTTGCCAGCAGAACCAGTCGCGGCATCCAGTCGAGGTCGGCTGAGTAGTTCTCGACCTCGTCGTACAGGGCCGCAAAATCAGGCGGTTCGAGCGGTCCCGGCCCCGGATCGAACCCCGGTGGGAAAAACACCCGCTGCTCCTCGGCGATGAAATCGAGGCTCCCAAGGACCCGGTGCAGCTCGGTGCCGAGCAGCTCTGTCCAGGTAGCGCGAATAAAGGCCAATTGACCTTCGAGCGAAGTCGGCGCGGCCCGCATCGGAGCGTACAACCGATCGAGAAGGGTCTCGCCGCCCCCGCCGCCGCCGGTGGCTGAACCACCGAGAGTGGTCTCGACATGTCGTAAAGCCTCCTCGTAATCCGTCTCCCGGCGCAGAGCCGCATCGTCGAACAACTCACGAAAGTCGGAAAAGGCCGGGTTGTGGTTTGCCATCCACAGCAGCGTCAACTCTTCGAGAACAATCTCGCGGTTCGGCACTCCGTCGCTCGTGCCCTCGAGATACGACTCCGCATCAATGTCCTCCCGATAGACCGCGGTCGGCGGGAACTCGTTGACAAAGGTCATCAGGAGACGGTGCATGCTCTCCGGTCCGAGGTCTCGTGCAAGCAGCCCAGCGACCTGCGTCCACAACCGCGGCGCCCGGAGCTGGCGGTGCCGGGCCACGACGAGGTGCAGCACCTCGTCGATCAAACCCAGAGCGTAGAGCCGGCTCGCTTGGACGGCGCGCTCCGGGTGGTTGTGAACATCGCGGTGTTCGTTGAGCCGGTGGGCGAGGTCACGAGCGGCGCGGAAATCCGCGAAAACAACGTTTCCGGTGACTGAAAACAGGGTGTCCGGCAGATCGCAGGCGTCACGAATGCCGCGCGAGATATGGAACTCGCGCGGAGCACGGTCGATCGGAAAGATCTGATGGGTCGTCATTTTAAAAGCCGGGGCCATCATACTGATGATTTCGGATTTCGGATTTCGAATTTCGAATTTCAGGACCTCCTTCCCCCCATTGACGGGAGTACGGATGGGCAGCGTCTGGTGAAAACCGTCCTGAGTGTGTGCGGTGGAAAAATCCGAAATCCGAAATTCGAAATCCGAAATTGTCAATCGGCGGCGACGGCGTCGATCAGCTCGAAGGTCAATGGGCAGTGATCCGAAACATCCCAGAAGGTGCCGTCCTCTGCCCCCGGCCGTGAGATGAGATCAGCGCACTCGAGCCTCGCGCAGTGGAGCCACGACTGGACCGGGACCACCGGTTCGTCTGAGGCGAAGCCACCGAGAAAGACGTGGTCGAGGAACGAAGCCTTCTGCACCCCGTCACGATCGCCGCCGCCCTCCCAGTAGGAGGTACAGCCCGTCCGGTTTTGCAGCAACCGCAGACCAGCCCGTCCGAGAATGGTCTCCATCGACTGCAGTTCGCCCTCGAGCCCGCCGCGCGGTGACCCGGTCGAGTTGAAGTCGCCGAGAAGGATCACATCGGGATCGCCGGTCGTCTCCACCCAGGCATCGATCCACTCGGCCAGGGCCCGGTTTTGGCGCCTCCGGTCGCCGAAGTTCCGGGGGCCGGATTCCAGGTGCACGACGATCACCGTAAAATCGACCTCTTCTGATCGGCGGCTGCGAAAGGAAGCGGCGAAGGCTGGGCGCATCCCATCCTCGAAGATGGTGGCGTTCACGTCCACCGGTTCACTCAAAAGTTCGAGTACATCGACGTCCCAGGCGATGGCGAGGTGCTGGCCGAAGCGCCCGCCTCCCGCCGAGAAGCGAACGCCCATCTGCCGGTCTGCAACGGCGCGTTTGAGAATCGGCGGAAAACGGCGGGTATCGTTGACTTCCTGGAGCGCCAGAATATCGGCGTCCAAACCGGCCAGGACCGTTTGCAGATCACAGATGTTCGTACGACGCGAATAGCCGAGGTCGGCAGCCTGAGGGCGCTCGTCGAGCGGGAAGTTTCGAACATTCCACGACACGATCCGCAGGGTTCCGTCAGCGGCGGCGGGCGGAAGCTCCTCTGCGGTGACCTCCGGCCCATCGAAACCGCCGCACCGCAAACTCCCCCGCAACACCAATGCCAGCGCCGCGGTGAGCAGAATCGCCACCACAATCGACACAACCAGGGTCTGGGATTTCCGAGCCACGATCGTCAGTTTCCCCCGGCGCCGCCCCGCGTGCAAGTCTCCATGGCCCCGGCTTTCCCCGCCCCGCGAACGACCACCCTCAAGATTCGCGATTCGGTCTCAAGATAAAGTTCCGAATGAGATTTTATTCAGAAAAATCCGAAGTCTCACCCGGCAATACCTTGACGAGTGCTGTGACTGCTTTTCAAGTATCGGATCGCCACGTGAGCGCTTCCACATTTGAGTTGACAATCAAACGAGACTCATGCATTCTTCTTTAGTCATGGGATTGTCACGGAATCTGTTGCGGCGCGATCCGCACCCCTATCGAACCACCCCGGCCTCCCACGGCAATTCCACAATTGAGACTGATATTCGAATAGCAGCTCATATCACCCACTGCGAGCGGATCGCCGCGACCGGTGGTCCCGATCGACCCAACGATAGTTACTCCAAATTGGAGAAGGAGGCAGAGCGATGATTTCGATCACGAGAAGCTTACTGGTGCTTGCAACCGCGGGTGCCGCGACCGTTCCGATGGTGCTTCGCACACCGGCGCAGCGAGCCGTCCCGACCGGCGAGCTCGATCCGCGGAATGTTTATGCCAAGAGTCAGGCCGAACACTATCTGACCAAGGAGCAGTACGCCTTTATCCGGCCCGGGCTTCAGGTCACGGTCGAGGACGTCCAGATCCCGGCCGACCGCCACCCGGTGGTCGAACTCACCATCGCTGACGACCAGGGGCAGCCGCTCGACCGAGCCGGCATCATGACCCCCGGCCCGGTCAGCTTGAGCTATATCCTGTCGTGGTACGACGCCGAGCGTCGCGACTACGTCGCCTATACGACCCGCCCGCAGACCAGCCCGATTACCGGCGATACCGCGGTCCAGGCTTCGTCTGACTCGGGCGGTACCACCGAGGACCTGGAGATGGGCCGCATCCGCTACACCTTTGGCACCCAGCTGCCGGCGGACTACGACGATGTGGGTCACCACCACCGTCGGCATCTACGCCACCCGGAACCTCAACGACACCCCCCTCGAGACCACCCAGTACGACAACGTCGAGTACGACTTCGTGCCCGACGGCGGCGAGGTCGTCGATCAGTGGCAGGGGATGTTCGACTCGACCTGCAACAGCTGCCACGAGCAGCTTGCCTTGCACGGCGGCAGCCGCCGCGACGTCAAGTTGTGCGTGATGTGCCACAACAAGCAGACGCTTGGATCCCGACACCGGCAACACCGTCGACATGAAGGTGATGATCCACAAGATCCACAACGGGCCCAACCTGCCCAGCGTGCAGGCCGGCACCCCCTACCAGATCATCGGCTACCGCCAGTCGGTGCACGACTACTCCCACGTGGAGTACCCGCAGGACATGCGCAACTGCGTGCGCTGCCACACCGCCGAAACCCCAGGAGGTTCAGTGTGGATGACCGAACCGAACCGCGACGCCTGCGGTTCGTGCCACGACAACATCAACTGGGAGGTCGCCGGCGAAGGCCACCCGGTCGCGCAGTTCGACGACAGCCTGTGCGCCGCGTGCCACATTCCCCAGGGCGAGAACGAGTTCGACATCTCGATCATGGGCGCGCACACGATTCCCGCCAAGTCGAGCCAACTCGCCGGGACTCAACATGGAGATCACCGATGTCACCGGCGCCATGCCCGGCGGCACCCCGACCGTCTACTTCACGCTCACCGACAACGACGGCGACACGATCTCCCCGATCTCCGGCTTCCGCACTCTGACCCTGCGGATGGCCGGCCCGATCGGCGACACCATCGACCACATGGTGGACCTCTCGCAGGATGCGCGTGAAGCCACCACGGTCGGCGACGAGTACATGATGACCTTCGAGACCCCGATCCCCGAAGAGGCCACCGGCAGCTGGGGCTTCTCCGCCGACGTCCGCCGCACCACGCTGATCGACGACGGGACCCTCGAGGGCCTCGAGGTCACCGAGGGCGCGTTCAACCCGCTCTTCTACGCAGCGGTCACAGACACCGAGGCGATGCCGCGCCGCGAGGTGGTCTCGATCGACAAGTGCAACGTCTGCCACGACATGCTGGCGCTGCACGGCGGCCAGCGTTTCAACACCCAGGAGTGCGTCTTCTGCCACCGGCCGAACAACACCGACGTCGAGGTGCGGCCCGAGGACGAGATGCCGCCGGAGTCGGATCGACATGCGGTGGCTGATCCACCGCCTCCACACCGGCGAAGAGCTGACCGTCGACTTCACGGTCTACGGTTACCGCAGCTCGATCCACAACTACAACGAGCTCGTCTACCCCGGCGACCTCCGCACCTGCGAAACCTGCCACATCGGCGGCTCCTACAACGTGCCGGCACCCGAAGGCTCGCACGAGGTCACGACCGAGCGCAGCTATCTACTCGCCGACCCAGCCGGCCGGCGCCGCCTGTCTGGCCTGCCACAGCACGGTCGACGCGGCGGCCCACGCCTTTACGTCAACACGGCGCCGTTTGGCGAGTCCTGCGCCTCGTGCCACGGTGCCGACCGCGAGTTCTCGGTCGACGCCGTCCACGCCCACTAGCAAACCCGTGATCATGCGCCCCGCCGCACCGGCGGCGGGGCGCGTGTGACCTGGAAAGGAAGATCGGGTATGAAAAAGCTCATTTACATGCTGGCTTTCGGCGCCCTCGTGGTCGGTCTCGGGGCCGCTTTGCCTGCCGCAGCCGGCGACCCGTCAGAAGACTGCGCGACCTGTCACGAGGACATCGCAGCAAACTTCGCTCATACGGTGCACGCCGCCAAGGCCCGCGGCGGACCGACGTGTGCCACCTGCCACGGCAACGGCGACCAGCACATGGACTCGGGCGGCGAGAAAGACCTGATCGCCAATCCTCAGGGACAAGACCTCGAGACTCTCTGCCTGACCTGCCACCGCGATACCGAGACGATGTTCTCGCGGCGGTCGGTGCACTCGGGCGCGGCGGTGACCTGCTCCTCGTGCCACAACGTTCACACCGCGGACCCGCTGCAGCCGCAGATGCTGCAGAAGGCGGCCAACCAGCTCTGCGCGAGCTGCCACCCATCGTCCGCAGGGTCGTTCAACCAGCCCTTCGGGCATCGGCTCGACCGCGGCGGCATGCAGTGCGTCAGCTGCCACAACCCGCACGGTGGAGATGGCGAGGCGAGCCTCAAGGTCGACCGTTCGGGCGACGTCGTGTGCTACAGCTGCCACGCAGAGAAGCGCGGTCCCTTTGTGTTCCCGCACGTATCCGAGGTAACGGGCAACTGCCTCAGTTGCCACGTCCCGCACGGTGCATCGAACCCGATGGCTCTGACCCGTTCGCGGGTCGTCCAGCTGTGTCTCGAGTGCCACAGCCCGATGGGCAGCACGCTCGGGTCGCAGCCGCCGTCGTCCCACAACATCAACTCGCCGCGTTACCAGAACTGCACCACCTGCCACGTGATGGTCCACGGGTCCAACACGTCGCCGATGCTGCTGAAGTAGGAGGTAGATCGATGAACACCTATCGCCTGTCGATCACCGCCTGCGCTTTCCTTCTCGTTGCCGTCTGCGTCCCCTTTGCCGGCGCGCAGTCGACCTCGCTCGACATCGAGGCCGGCTACCAGGAAATCGACGTCACCGGCAACGAGGACATGTTCCGCACCCAGATCAACCAACAGGACGGTTTTGTCCTGCGCAACTTCTCGATCAACTACATCGACCCGTCTGGCGGCGGCGGTTTCGTCGACAATCTCCGCGTGGATGCTTCCGGTTTCGGTGGCAACCCGGCCGGTCGTTTCCGTCTCCGCATGGGGCTTGGCGATGTCTACCGCATCAGCCTCTTCTATCAGAACTTTGAGACTTTCAGCGCGTTGCCGGCCTATGCCAACCCTCTCCTCGACGACGGAGTCTTCCCCGGTCAACACACCTGGGAGCGCAACCGCGACATCCTCGATTTCCAGCTCGAGATTCTCCCCGGCCGCACCATCACGCCGATCGTCGGCTACCGATGGAACAGCTACGACGGACCGGGCCGGACGACATACAGCGTCGGTAACGACGAGTTCGAGATCGACTCGAATCTCGAGGAGACCGAGGAAGAGTTTTACGTTGGATTGAACTTCGCGACCAAGAGCATCCAGGGAACCTTTATTCAGGGCTGGCGGAGCTTCGAGGGCACCTACATCGACAATCTTGCTCCCGGCGCCGGCGCCGGCAACAACCCGGGTACGACCCTCGGCCAGGAAGTGGAGCTCGACGCGTTCAGCCGCACCACGAATTCTGAGGCCGACACACCGGTCACGACCTTCAACCTTACCGGACGGGTCACCGAGACCAGCCGCTTTGTCGTCTCCTACGTTCGCGCCGACTACGAAGGCGACACGACAATGAGCGAAAATCTTTCGGGCAGCCTCGTCAGCTTCCAGCTGTCGCGGTTCTTCGAAGGGCTCGACCAGTCGGTGCAGAGCCGGACTGAAAACCCGTACTGGCGGGGCGAGGCCCGCTTCGAGTGGGACATCAGCGACAAGGTCGACATGCGGGTCGGTTACGAAATGCGCGACCGCCAACTCCAGGGCTGGGCATTGATCTCCAGCCTCTACCTGGACACCCTGAACTTCGGTGGCTTCGATCCGCAGGACGTCGCAACCCTGGTCGACGCCCAGACCGGTTATGAACGTGAAGAGGGCACCGCCAACATCAGGTTCGACTTCCGCAACCTCGGTGCATTCTCATTCTGGGCCGAGTACGCGCTGACCGACCAGGACGTCGATCTCTCTGCCGACGTGGCGCAGATCGTGCTGCCCGGTGGCCAGGAGGGCCAGTACGATCGACAGATTTCATCCTTTGACCTCGGCGCCATGGTAAAGGTCGGCAATTTCAAGTTCCTGATCGACGCCGTCGGCCAGGACTCGGACGAGGTCATCGTCCGCACCGACTTCAATGACCGCTTGCGGCTGAGAGGCCGGGTCGACTGGTCGATCAACAGCATGTTCCGGGTCCTGCTCACCGCCGAATCGATCGACGCCGACAACGACGCATCGGGGATCGGCTACCAGTACGACACCGATCGCTACGCGGTCGATCTCAACTTCACGCCGACCGACAACTTCATGTTGCGGGCGGCCTGGGACAGCTACCAGACCGACACCGAAATGCCGATCCGGGTGCCGCAGACCTTCCTGATCGTTCCCTCGCTGTATGCCGAGGAGGGCGATCTCTACGAGGGCAATCTGCGATGGAAGGTCTCGCTGTTCACCATCGAGGGCGCCTATTCGACCTTTGAGAACGCGGGCAGCTTCCCGTTCGAGATGGACCGGGCCTTTGCCAGGATCGCGATCGACCTCAGCAAGAAAGTCGCCATCGCGGGCGAATACGAGAACTGGGACTACAGCGAAGACCTGTTCCCGGTGGCGGACTACGACGCCAATCGCTGGGGCCTTTTCGTGCGTTGGCACCAGTAACTGCAATCTCATACATCAACTCTGCAGGGGGGCCTTCGGGCCCCCTTTTCATTTCGGATTTCGGATTTCGAATTTCGAATTTTTTCCACTCACTCAGAGCTGATTTGAACGGAGAAGGCGGGAAATTCGAAATTCGAAATCCGAAATCCGAAATCCAAGTGCTATCCTCCCCCGCCGATGGTTGACGAGGATTTGACGCAAGCCCGGATCTTCCGCTTCTGGCTGCCGTTGGCGGCCACGTGGCTGATGATGGCGTTGGAGGGGCCATTTCTCGCGGCGGTGATCGCGCGTCTGGCCGACCCCGTCTACAACCTGGCCGCCTACGGTGTGGCCTACTCCCTGGCCCTGGTCGTCGAGGCGCCGGTGATCATGCTGATGAGCGCCGCCACGGCTCTCGCCCGCAATCGCGAGTCCTACCACCGTCTGCGAAACTTCACCAACGCCATCAATTTCGCTGTCACATTGGCCATGCTGTTGACGCTCCTCCCCCCGGTTTTCGATTGGCTCGCACTGGACCTCATCGGCCTGCCGACCGAGGTTGCAACCCGCACCCACGTGTCACTTCTGATTCTTCTGCCGTGGCCCGCCACTATCGGTTTCCGCCGTCTCTACCAGGGGATTCTGATCCGCCACAACCTCACACGTCGGGTGGCCTACGGGACCGTAGCCCGGCTGGCAGCGATGTTCGGGACCGCCTTCGTCCTCGCCCGATTCACCGAAGCGGAAGGGGCATGGGTCGGCGCGGCAGCCCTCTCCATGGGAGTCAGCTGCGAAGCCGTGGTGAGCCGTTTGATGGCTGCAGGCGCCATCCGTTCTCTTCTCGAGACCCCCGGTGACGCGACGGGCGCCGCCTCGAGCTATGCCGCCCTCTCCCGCTTCTACTACCCTCTCGCCCTGACGACCCTGCTCAGTCTCGGCATCCACCCGGTCGTCACCTTTTTTATGGGCAACAGCCGCGCTTCTCTGGAGTCGCTGGCGGTCTGGCCAGTCGTCACCGCCCTCGTCTTCATCTTCCGCAGCCTCGGTCTCGCCTACCAGGAGGTCGTGATCGCCCTCATGGGCGACAAGGGCGAAAATTATCGCTCCCTGCGCAACTTCGGGATCGCACTCAGCCTTGCGGTTGTGGCCGGGCTGGGGCTGATCGCCTGGACGCCGCTTTCGGATTTCTGGTTTCGAGCCGTTTCCGGTCTGACGGAAGAACTCACTCTGTTTTCGCTGACACCCACCCGTATTATGGTGATCATCCCTGGACTGTCGGCCCTCCTGTCCTTTCAGCGCGCCATCCTCGTCATTCGTGGGATCACCAACGCCATCACGGTGGCGACTCTCATCGAGGTCGGCAGCGTGGTTTTCATCATGTGGTTGGCCATCTCACAGTTCAATGCCGTTGGCGCCGTCGCCGCCGCCGCAGCCCTGTTGATCGGACGGATCGGCGCAAACCTCTACCTCGTGCCCGCGTTGCGGTCTTGAGGCTTGGGGCTTGGGGCTTGGGACCTGGGGCAGGTCGACGATTTCATGTTATTTTTTGTGAATAGATCTCAAAAACAACCATTCCGGAAAAGATCTTTTTGCAATTTCGATGTGTTAGCATGCCGCCGGTGTCCCCCGACGGCCTGAACACGGCCTTCAAAGAATTCCGGTCGCATGACCTTATGGTTGTGCAATCGGACGATTATGAGGAGGAAAAATGACCAGAAAAGCGTGTCTCGTCTTCGCGTTGGTGTTACTCGTGGCGCCCATTCTGGCTCATGCCCAGGAGGGCTGGATCTTTCGGGCACGCGTCATCAACATCGCACCGGACGCCTCGAGCTCACAGATTCTCGACACCGGCACCACCGTCGATGTCGACTCGGCATGGACACTCGAGGTTGACCTCACCTACATGTTCTCCGAAAACGTCGGGCTCGAACTCATCGCGGCAACAGCCAACCATGACCTCGCGACGACCGGCGGCGCCCTCGGTGGTGCGAATGCAGGCAGCGTCTGGGTGCTTCCTCCGACTCTGACGTTGCAATACTTTTTCGGCACCGGCGATATCCGCCCGTATGTTGGCGCCGGCATCAACTACACCGTGTTCTACGGTTACGATCTTTCCGCTGATCTGGCGAGTCTCGGCATCACCGACGTGACGTTTTCCAACTCGTTCGGGTTCGACGGCGACATCGGCGTCGATTTCTATATCGGCGACAAATGGCTGATCAACGCCGATATCAAGTACATCCAGATCTCGACTGACGCCGACCTCAAGGTCGGTAGCGACATTCTCGACACCATCGCCGTCGACGTCGATCCATGGGTGTTCGGCATTGGCGCCGGCATCCGTTTCTGAGCGGTTCCTTCAGCATTTTCGCGTCTCGATGCGGCCATCCGATGGCCGCCTTTTTCATGCGCAGGGTCCGGTATCATCGAAGCCCCTGAAAGGAGCGCGCGATGGAATACCGCTTTCTCGGCAACTCGGGTCTCAAGGTCTCGGCACTGAGTTTTGGAGCGTGGGTCACATTTGGACCGCAGATGGATGTGGACAAGGCCGGTGCATGCATGCAGGCGGCGTGGGACGCCGGGGTCAATTTCTTTGACAACGCGGAGGTCTACGCTGCCGGCACTGCAGAGAGCATCATGGGAGACGTCTTCAAGACAAAGGGCTGGAAACGTTCGGACTTTGTGGTCTCCACCAAGATTTTCTGGGGCGGTGAGGGCCCCAACGACCGCGGGCTGTCGCGCAAGCACATCCTCGAGGGCACCGACGCCGCGCTTCAGAGGCTCGGCCTCGACTACGTCGATCTCATCTTCTGCCACCGCGCCGACCTCCACACTCCGGTCGAAGAGACGGTGCGCGCGATGAACCACGTCATCAACCAGGGCAAGGCTTTCTACTGGGGCACCAGCGAGTGGCCGGCGGAGCGCATTCTCGAGGCCTGGCACGTCGCCCGCCGCGAACGCCTGATCCCGCCACTGATGGAGCAGCCTCAATACAACCTCTTCCACCGTGAGCGTTTCGAAAAGGAGTACGCTCCTTTGTACAAAAGGATCGGACTCGGCACGACCATCTGGAGTCCCCTTGCCAGCGGTCTCCTGACCGGGAAATACAACGACGGAGAGATCCCCCCCGGAACCCGCAGCACGCTCGAGGGCTACGAGTGGCTCAGATCCCGTGTCGGCGGCGACGCCGTGGCGGAAAAGATCGAACAGGTTCGGCAGCTCTCGGTCCTCGCCGACGAGCTCGGCTGCACCACGGCTCAATTGGCTCTCGCCTGGTGCCTGGTCAACCCGAATGTGAGCACCGTCATCACCGGGGCCTCGAGGGTCGAACAGGTCGAGGAGAACATGAAGGCGATAGACGTTGTCGAACGGCTCTCCCCGGACATCATCGAACGGATCGAAGCTATCGTCGCCAACAAACCGGATCCGGAGCCCGACTGGCGCTGAGAGCGGCCGTTTTCCCAGGGTCGCGATCTCAATCTCAGGCCTCTCCTCATCGTGTTGACGTTGCTCAATCGCCGCCGTAGCATGAGGCGTCTGAAAAATGAGACCGACACTGTCAGCTCGCGAAGGAGGTTCGATGTGATCACGTTGCATCGCAAACGAATTCTTGTGGCGGCGGCGATTCTCCTGGTTGCGCCAACCCTTACGTGGGGCTCCGGTTTTGCGCTGTTCGAAGTCGGCGGCCGCCAGGGCGGCATGGCCGGCACGATGGTCGCGGTCGGCGATGACCTCTCGACCCTGTTCTGGAACCCCGCCGGCGCGGCCTTTCAGACCAACGAGGGCATCCAGCTCATGTTCGGCGTCTCTCCGATCCAACCCGAGCAGACCTTTACCGGCGCCTCACCCTATCCCGGCGCCGGCTACACCGCCGACCAGGTGCAGCAGACTTTTTTCCCGGTCCATCTCTTCCTCGGCATCCCGATCAACGAACGTCTCGAGCTCGGCTTCTCGGTTTTCAGTCCGTTCGGTCTCGGCACCGAGTGGGAAGACGATTTTCTCGGCAACTACATCTCGAAAAAGGCCGATCTCATGGTGTTCGACATCGGCGCCACCATGGCCTATCAGCTGAGCGAGAACTTCGCCGTCGGCATCGGCGTCGACTACATGACCGCCTCGATCGAACTGACCCAGGACGTGGGCCTGATCAACCCGTTCAACCAGCAGCTGTCCACCGTGGCGGAAGCCAATCTCAAGAGCGAGGGCATCAACTCGGCGTGGGCCTGGAACGCCGGCATCCTGTGGAAGATGGGCGCGGGCTGGAGCTTCGGCGCCTCCTACCGCTCGGAATTCACCATCAACGGCGACGGCGAGGCGACATTTTCCCAGGTCCCGACCGGCTATCCGGAGTTCGACGGGCTGCTCGGCACCCTCTTCCCCTTTGACGGTGCCGTCCCCATCGAGGCCTCCATCGCCTTCCCGGATTTCTGGAATGTGGGACTCGCGTGGCAGAACGAGAAATGGACGTTCTCGGGCCAGTACGGGGTGATGGGGTGGAGCGTCTACAAGGACCTGCCCATCATCTTCCCCGAAAACCCCGAGTTCAGCTCGGTGCGCCAGGAGGATTTCGAAGACGCACCGCAGTGGCGGGTGGGCGCCGAGTTGCGGGCCACCGAGCACTGGGAATTTCGGGTCGGCTACCTCGAAGACGAAACGCCGCAGCCCGCCGCGGGGATGTCCCCGCTGCTTGCAGATGCAACCCGTCACGGCCTACATGGGCGGTCTCAGCTACCACACCGACAGGTTCCGTTTCGACATCGCGTACGAATGGGTCGATTCCGAAGAACGATCCACCGAAGGTCAGTCACACGACGGATTCAACGGCACCTACAAGGCTGAATCTCCACTGCTCCACATGAGCATCACCCTCAAGTTCTGAAAAGGAGGACACCGATGAGAAAGACGATCTTTGCAATCAGCCTGGTGCTCCTTCTCGGTGCGGCGCCGGTCTCGGCACAGGTGGACTTCACCAACTATGTGGCTCTCGGCGACAGCCTGACGGCGGGCTTTGCCTCGGGCTCGCTGATGAACTGGTATCAGGAACGTTCATACCCGGCGGTGCTGGCCCAGCAGGCGGGTGCTCCGGTTTTCGAACAGCCGTACATCTCGGAGCCGGGCCTCGGCCCAATCTTCGAGCTGGTGAGCCTCGTGCCGGACCCGGAGATCGCGCCCGTCGGTGAGATTCCCGGTCTTCCGATCAACGCGGAGTACCCCTACCCCTACAACAACCTCGGTATCCCCGGCGCCGACGTGGAAGGCATGATCTTCCAGACCGGCGACATCAACAATTTCCTCCAGAATCTCCTGCTGGGCAACTTCCAGGCCGCGATTTACGACGTCGTCCTGCGCAACGGCATCAACACCGCCCTCGAGCAGGCCATCGGCCTCCAACCGACCTTCATGACGGTCTGGATCGGCAACAACGACGAACTCGGCGCGGTGTTGGCGGGCACGCCCATCGAAGGCGTCACCATGACCCCTGTCGATGTCTTTGCCGGGCTGTACGCAAACGCCATCGGCGTTCTCGCGACCACCACCACCGCTGACATCATGCTCATCAACCTGCCCTACGCCACCTCCATCCCGTTCGCGACGACCCTGCAACCCTGGGTGGATATCCCTGGAGTCGGGCGCTGGTACCTGGTGGCTGACACCGGCGTCCTGACCGACGCCGATCTCGTGACGCTCCCGGCCGGCGACCTGATCAAGCTGGGCTACGGGCTCCCCGGCGGACCACCGCTACCCGACAACCTCAACTTCTTCACCGGTGAACCCGGGGTCGTGCTTCGGCCCGACGAGGTTGCAGCCATCAACAACCAGATCGACGCGTTCAACGCCATCATCGCGGACGCCGGGGCCACCTACGGTTTTCCGGTCTTCGACGCCAATCAGCTCTTCAACGACATCGCCAACGGCGAAGACCTGCCGACGTATGGCGGCATCACCCTGACGGGCCAGTTCCTGCTCGGTGGTCTTTTCTCCTATGACGGCATCCATCCGCAGCGGATCGGATATGCCTATGTTGCGGATCAGCTCATCCAGTTCATCAACGCCGAGTACGGCAACACTATCCCCAGGGTAGATATGGCCGAAGTGCTCTTCGAGGGCGATTGGCAGACCCCGGGCGTCACGCCGGCCAAGGCACGTGAGACCGTGATGTCGCGAGAGGCCTTTGATCAGCTGCTGAAACTCGCACCACCCAAGCTCGAGAAGGCCCCCAGGATCCGCCGACCGCACCCATCACAATTGGGAACCGTCGACCGCGATCCGCGAAGGAAACCAGGCCTCGTGCCCTGATCGAACCGACAGAAATCCAAAAAGCCCGGGCATTGCCCGGGCTTTTCATTTTTGCACGACCCAGGCGATGAAAAATCAATGAATGTAATCGTCCTTGTCGCCGTCGATCACATCGAACTTGCGCTTCTTCTTCAACTTCTCGAGCCGGCGCTGGAGGATGAAGACTTCGGCGCGCTTGCGCCAGCTGTGAAGAACTGTCGAGGCACCTCCGGCCCTGAGCCCGCTGTAGGTGAGAAAGACCGCCGTGCTGATCCCACAGAAACCGGCAAAGTCCTTGCTCTCGAGAAAACCGATAAAGGCGAAGAGGATTTCGAGCCACAGAAACCACCGCGCTTTGATCGGCAGGACGAAGAAGAGCAGGATGGTGGCTTCTCCCCACAGGGTGGCAAAGGCGGCGATGACGACAGCCATCAGGACCCGTTGTCCCTGCATCAACTGGAAGGCAGCAAAACCCGAGGCGCCGGCCCCGGTCATCGTTTGCACCAGCTGTACCACGATGGCCACGAGTGCACCGCCGATCGCGGCCCGCACCATCAACATCCAGAACCGTTGCCGCCCGAGGCGCCAGAAGACATCGCGCCCGAACCAGAAGAGGATCAGCAGCTCGAGCAGGAACCACAGACCCGACACGCCCCAACCGATGAACGGATAGGTGGCGATCTGCCAGACAAAGCCCTTGAAGACCGCGGGCGTCAGCCGGAGAACAGCGGGGATGACAGCGAGCGCATCGAAGAACTGGAGTGAAAAGGTGATGAACAGCGCAGCCAGGATCGCAATGAGATCTCGAGGCACCGGCGTCCCGGAAAACGAACCGAAACCGCCCGGACCGCCCGATCGGGTTTGAAATGGGCTCTGAGTCACGGTGCCTCCTTTTGGGGATAGTAACAGGAGCGGAAGAGCGCAGAGCCAAGCACGCCATCCCGAATTCCGAATCGCAGAATTCGGATTTCGATCATTTCGGATTCCCCATCCATCCACGCGGCACGCGGGACGCGTGCCCCACAAAAAGAACCGGCGGCGATTGAGGGGCAGCCGTCCCGGCTGCTGGGCACGCGTTCACCGGACGGGCCGTCTCCGAACGATGTTGCGATCCGCAGCTCTCCACACGAGCGGATGCTTCGGGCGCAATCATCTTCGGAGGGGGCACTCTCGGGCACCAAAGATCTGAGCATCGGGATCTCCACCCAGGAAGACCGCAAAATATATCGAGAACGAGGAAAAAATCACCGAAAGCGGGAATATGACAACAATCTACTCAGGTTTCATCAAATGCACGCGTTCAAGGCAACAACATCCGCCGCCTTGAGCATCGACTACAGTAGACAGAGCGGTGACACACACCGCAGGAGGCACACATGAGCAAGACCATCACCCTTCCGGTGATCCCACTCCGCGAGGCCGTTCTCTTCCCCGAAGTGACCTCGCCCATCGCGGCCGGCCGCGCCGGGACACTGCGCGCCATCGAGGCCGCCCTCCGCGGAGAAGAGAAACAGATTTTCGTGGTTTCGCAGCGCGAAAATCTCGAGGACGTGACACCGGACATCCTGTACACGATGGGCTGCGTGGCCACCATCGGCCCCGTCCAGCGGGGGCCTTCCGGCATGCGCCTTCTTCTCAACGGCAACTACCGCGCCGTCGCGGTTCGCTATGACGAGCAGGACGAATACCTCGTGGCGTCCATTCACGAGGCCGAGGAGATGTCGCCACTCGACCCCGAGGACGCAACCTTTACCGCGCTGTATCGCGAGACCAGAGAACGCGCCGCCGAACTCGGCCGGCGGGCGGGTATGCCCAAGGAGGCGGTGCAGCAGTTTCTGGCCGAGACCAAAGAGCCCGGTCGCTTTGCCGATCTGGTTGCGGGCCACCTCGATCTCAAACACAACGATGCCCAGCGGCTCCTCGAAGCCCTGTCAGTCGAACAACGTCTGCGCGATGTCCTGCTCCACACGCAGCGCCAGATCGCGGTCCTCGACGCCCAGGAAGACATCAAGAGCCAGGTCCAGGAGGAACTCGGCGACCGCCAGCGCGAGATGTTCCTGCGCCAACAGCTCAAGGCCATCCAGAAAGAACTCGGTGAGGACGGCGGTCGTGAAGACCTTGAAGAACTGCGGGAAAAGCTCGAGGCCCTCGAACTCCCCGAGGCGGCCCGCAAAGAGGTCGACCGCGAACTCGGCCGCCTCGAGCGCATGGGGCCCGAAGGCATGGAGGCCCAGGTCATCCGCACATACCTCGAAACCATTTGCGAGCTGCCGTGGTCCGAGAGAACCGACGAACGACTCGACGTGACACGAGCAGCTGAAATTCTTGAAGAGGACCACTACGCCCTCGGCGACGTCAAGGATCGGATTCTCGAGTTCCTTTCAGTTCAGATACTGAGAAAGAAGACCGAGGCGGCCGAGGCTGACGATGTGGCCGCGGCCGAAGCACAGGAGACCGAAGGATCTGACGAACCCGAGCCCGAGGTGTCGATCCACGACACCACCGGACGCAATCCGATTCTTCTCTTTGCAGGCCCCCCCGGTGTCGGCAAGACCTCCGTGGCAAAGTCGATCGCCCGCGCCATGGGCCGTGAGTACGTTCGCATCTCACTCGGCGGTGTTCGGGATGAGGCCGATATCCGCGGCCACCGGCGGACCTATGTCGGTGCCATGCCGGGACGGATCATCCAGGGCATGAAACAGGCCGGCTCGAAGAACCCGGTCTTTCTCCTCGACGAGGTCGACAAGCTCGGCGCGTCCTACCAGGGCGACCCGGGGGCGGCGCTGCTCGAGGTCCTCGACCCGGCGCAGAACGACAGCTTCACCGACCACTACCTCGGTGTGCCGTTCGATCTCCGAGACGTCCAGTTCATCTGCACCGCCAACTTCCTCCAGAACATCCCCGGGCCGCTCCAGGACCGGATGGAGGTGGTGGAGTTTGCAGGCTATACCGAGGCCGAAAAACTCGAGATCGCCAAACGCTATCTGACTCCGCGCCAGATCAAACAGACCGGGCTGAGCGACGAGCAGATCACCATCACCGACGAGGCCGTGCGAACGGTCATCACGGGCTACACTCGCGAATCCGGCGTCCGACAGCTCGAGCGGGAGATCGGCCGGCTGGCGCGCAAGGTGGCGCGCAAGATCGCCGCCGAGGAGCTGGAATCAGCCGAGATCGGTGCCAAGGAAGTCAACGACCTGCTCGGCCGACCCAAGGTCCACCCCGAGGTGGCCAACGAGACCGACCAGGTGGGCGTCGCGACGGGGATGTACTACACACCGGTCGGCGGAGACATCATGTTTGTCGAGGTCACCCCGATGCCCGGCAAGGGCGAGCTTGTTTTGACCGGCCAGCTCGGCGATGTCATGAAGGAGTCCGCACGGGCAGCCTGGACATACGCCAAGGCACACGCGGATGAGCTCTTCATCCCGCAGGACGCCTTCAAGCAGGACGTCCACATCCACGTGCCGGCCGGGGCCATCCCCAAGGACGGGCCCTCAGCCGGCGTCACCATGGCCACGGCCCTGGTGTCGGCGCTGTCGGGACGCCCGGCGCGAAACGACGTCGCCATGACGGGTGAGATCACCCTGTCGGGCCGAGTGCTCCCGATCGGCGGCGTCAAGGAAAAAGTCCTCGGGGCCGTCCGTGCCGGCATCACAACTGTGGTGCTGCCGAAGGTCAACGATGTCGATCTCGAGGACCTGCCCGAAGAAGTCCGCACCAAAATGACATTCCACCTCGTGGAGGAGCTCGGCGAGGCGCTGGCCCACACCCTGCGCGGCGGCGAGTTTCGCGAGGGACGGCTGCAGTTCTCCGGAACCGCTCCGAAAGCAGGCTCAACAAAAAACCTGCAGCACTGATCAGATTATCGAGGGTGCCAGGCTGCCGCCTGGCACCCGTTTTTCACACGAACCGATTCGCCGTAGCTGCTGGTATGCAGGCCCCCTGCTGCGACTCTGCGGAGACCTTGCTCGAAGAAGAACCGCCGCCCGCCGAATGCAGGGGCAAGCTGATCGAGAAACGTCGCTCGAGGATCGAAGCGAGCAAAGAAGACCCTGTTCGCCCATTCAGGTTCGCGGCCCTGGATCATCTTCAGAACGAACACTTTCTGGCCATCGATCGTGGAGACTCCGTCCACTACCACTTTCCCAGGAGTGGCCGACATGATCGGTCCGCGAACCGTACGACCGAGACCGGAAACCTGCGCAATCGCACGCGAAAAAATCTTCAAGCCCATAGCGAGAGGAATTTCAAAGTACTCGCGTGGACCGGTGTTCCGCGCAACAAAAAGGTAGTACGGCACGAGACCGAGTCGAACCTCCTCACGCCACAGGTCGGCCCACACTTCGGAACTGTCGTTGACGTGGCGAATCAGGGGCGCCTGACATCGAACGACCGCACCGGTGTTTCTCACCCTGCGGATGGCTTCCCGCACAGCAGCCGTTTGGAGTTCCCGGGGGTGGGAGAAGTGGGCCATCACGGCAAGTTGTCGACCGCTGTTCCGGACGTCCTCGAATATGCGCAGAAGATCGTCGGCATCACGATCGGTGGTAAACCGGTAGGGCCAATACGACAATGCCCTGGTGCCGATTCGAATCGATGAAATATGGTCGAGCCCCTCGCCAAGGAGGGGCTCGATGTTTCGCCGCAACACATTGCTGTTCATGACCAGCGGATCACCACCGGTCACCAGGACATCGCTGACCTCCGGATGCCCACGGAGGTAATAAACCAACCGGTCAGTTTCGCGCAGCGCGAACTTGAGACGCTCGATACCGACAAACTGGGGCCAGCGGAAACAGTAGGTGCAATAGGCGTGGCACGTCTGCCCGCCCGCCGGAAAGAACAGAACGGTCTCGCGATACTTGTGCTGGCACCCCTGAAGCTCCGCGCCGTTCAGAGTCGGCACGTTCAGTTCCATCTGACCGCCCGGGTGCGGGTTCATCCGCATCTGGATCTCCCGCGCAATCTGCTCGATGATCTCCGGATCTGCACCCTCGACCACCAGCTTCCGCAGCCGGACGAAATCGTTTCGATCCAACATCTCGGCCTGAGGAAACGTCAATTGGTAGATCGGATCGGATGGAATATTGTTCCAGTCGATCAACTCCTCGAGCACGTAGTCATTGACCCGAAACGGGAGGACCGTAGAGGCGACCCGAAGAGCGAGCAGCTGATGAGGTGAAAGTCCTTGCAACTGGCGGATTCTGCCGATGTGTCTGCGACCGTAGGCTCGGTATCGAGGGAGAGGCCCGCTGCGCCTCGCATCGACCAGAGGCACCCCGTCACCACGGCGGGAGGCCTCGCAGCGAACAACAGATCGCCGGTCGCGGCGGAAAGGGGGCGAGAGAGGCAAGCTACGCTCCCTGCCCCAGCGCGACGGGGGGCCCGGTTCTACGAGGTTTCTCCCCCGCTCTTCCAGTGGGCACCAGAGAAGTCTCGTCAAAGGCCGATCCCCGTCTCAGCGCAGAGAGGTGGTAGGGGCTTCCCTCAAGGACCATGATCGCGCCGCACTCCGGGCAATTCCTCCCGAGACAGGTGATCCCATCCAGGTAGGGAACCCGGGTGTGGCAATTGAGGCAGATGCAAAAACCTCCCTCACACGTGGTCTCTCGTTCGTAGCGGTCGATGACGACCTCCTTTCGATCGGCCGGCCCGGCAATCTGGAAACCCGTCTGTACATCAGACCGTCGATACCGGAGCCAGCCGTCCAATTCACCTCATGGAATTGCAATCCTCGTGCCATGAAACAGTTGGGCGAAACGACCTCGAGCACGAAATCCGGGACAAGAGGGCGATTCCGAGAGGAGGGAACTGTCGCCTCTCAACACGCGGGGCTACGCCTCGTAGCCGTCATCACCGATCGCTTCCACGGGGCATGACTCCATGGCATCCTGACACTGGGCCTTCTCGTCGTCGTTCTCGGGCTGTTTGAAGACGTAGGAATAGCCCTCATCCTCGTTGGCCTTGAAGTTTTCCGGGGCCGTTTCACGACAAACATCACAGTCGATACAGTTCGAATCGACGTAATATTTACCGGGTACGTTGCTTTCAACCTTGTCCGTCCTATCAGCCATCGCCTTGATCCTCCATCAAATGTGTAGGCCGAGGGGACATGACACGCCCCCAGGGCCCCGTTGCAGACACAGCAAAATCACTGCCAGGCTCAAACTACCAATCCTGACGGTCGATCTAACCACGAAGAGGGCTCTTCAGAGCTTCCATTTCGGAAGGGCACCTTTCATATTGAAAGGTGCCTCAAGCGGAAAAGACGCGGTCGACATGTGTGCCGCGCCGATCTCGCGGAGACCCGCCCTCCGGCTTCTGATCGGGGAAACGGGTGCCCGCCGCACACCAGAAACGTCTCCCGTGTCGCTCGACAGACTTGATCTCGCCATCGTCGGCGAGGGAGGTGAGAGTCTCGACCACCCTTCCCGGCATCCAACGCGCGAGGTTCCGAACAAGCTCATCTTCCTGCATCGGGTGCCGGCGCACGATTGCCAGAACCGCGTGTACGAGCCCCTCATCGATCCCCGACTGCACATCCGTGGCCACCGGTCGCGGAACCCTGGCCACACTCCCGAGGATTGCCGAAGCGCGTTCAAGACTCTCCGGTGTCGGCAATTCCACCCAGGGCTCCGCGGGAGGCCGCGTCGGCGTCGAAATGTGGATTTCGTCCGGCTCAACTCGTTCCAACACCGCGGCAATATCGGCGAGGTCCGACGGGGAATCGTTGACCCCGCCCAGGAGCATGACTTCCACCCAAAGTTTTCCGTTGAAAACCTGTCGAAACTCGATCAGCCCCGAAATCTGGCTATCGAACGAGAGGTCGCGGTGAGGCCGGTTGATTCTCCTGTACAGCCTTTCCGTTCCCGCATCGAGGCTCGGCAGCACGGCGTCTGCAGCCAAGAGGTCGTCCCTGACCTCCGGCAGATAGAGGAGCGATCCATTCGTGATCACCGCCACCGGCACATCGGTGAGCGATTTGACGTATCGAATGAGCGACCCGAGACGTGAATACAAGGTGGTTTCGCCGGACCCTACGAATGTGATCCAGTCAATGGAGTCGGGTCCGAGGTGATCCAACGTGGAGGCGATCTCGGCCAACATATCGCTGACGTTAAAAAACCTCTTCCTCTTTCTCACCAGGTGCCTCGTTTGACCCAACTGGCAGTAGACACAATTGAAATCGCAGGTCTTGAGCGGCACCGGATCGACACCGAGAGACCGCCCAAGGCGACGAGACGGCACGGGTCCAAAGACGTTCTTCATCTCTCCTCCTTGATTTCGGGTTTGAGGTCGAGGATCGGCGTGCCCGGCCAGGCATCAAGGCCCCGGACCCACACTGTGTTCCCGTCGATCTTGAGAACCTCGACGATAGTCACACCAATCGGATTGGGCCGGCGCGGGCTGCGAAGGGCGAACACGCCGCGAAGATCTCGGCTTCGATCGCCCTTCGGATGCTGGCGAAGCTCGCATTCGCCCGCTCGGTCGAAGACGAAGACCACCAAAAGCCGATCGCCCGGGGCAACGCCGTCGAGGCCTACTGCCAGATCGGGCTGGAGCACAAGGAGGGATTCATCCGGCAGGTCATCTGTTGATGCCTCATTTGGCGGACGAGATTCTACGTATCCGATCGCGCGAACGGTGAACGAAGTCGCAGCAATGTCGAGCCGTGTCGGGGCGGGTGGATGCCGAAGCATCAGTGCACTCCCACGAGGGGCATACCGATCAATCCGTGCGTGATCGCCGCCGTGCCGAACGCCGCCTCGACGAGGTTGGGGATTCGTACGGACTCATCGCACGCGTGCGCCTGGGCTTCTTCGCCGGGCCCAAACCCGATTGCAGGGATGCCGATCTCACGTGTGACAAAGCTCCCGGCCGTACCCATCCCCAGGCGGTCGAGTTCCCATAACTCTGGCGCCCAGCTCATTCCAGCGGACACCAACGCCTCTCGCGCGCGACCTATGAGGGGGTGGCGAAGGTTGGTGGACCAGGGCCGGGTCATCACTGTCACGTGGACGTTTCCACCCATATACGGGCGTTGGAGTTCCTCGTGCAGGTGGACATCGACAGTGACACTGTCAGCCAGATCGACGGCGTTGACGATGTCATCCCTCAGCCAGCTGAGAAGCCCGGCCGCCGTCTCGTCTCGGAAGAGCCGTCGCACTACCGCAACCCGTACGGTGAAACACTCCCGACCGACGATGAGCCGCGGTGGCTCGGCAGACACGATGCATCGCAACGGCGGCGGCCCGGAAAACTCGCCGTACAGCGAGAGAATGGAAGAGATCTCAGTTGCGACATACCTCACCTTAGCCTCATCCACTCCCATGACATCGATGTCGGCCTTCGCCCATCCATCATGTCCGCAACCAACCCCAAGACCGGTGGGCTCGCCGAGAACCACGAAGCGAGGCGTCATTCCGATCCGGGGAAGGGTGTGCCGAAACAGGTGTCGGGCGCCCAGGCTGCATCCATTCTCCTCGGCAACCGTCGCGGCGACGACGATGTTGCCGCGGAGGGGCAACACGCTGCGAGCCAAAGCGTACGCCCCATAGATCTGGGTTGCGATTCCGCTCTTGCAGTCGGAGGCGCCAACCCCGATGATGCGGTCGTCGACGATTTCGCCGCCGAACGGCGGAAAGGACCATGCATCTATTGAATCCGGGCGGACAGTATCCATATGGGAATTGAGGACGACAGCGAATTTGGGGTTGCCGCCTCGAATCACACCGACAATATTGCCGATCTCGTCTCGGCACACGAGATCGAACCCGAGTTCCCGCATTTTGTTCTCGACCAGCCCGGCGACGCCGGTCTCATGGAGGCTGAGGCTCGGGGTTCTCACCAGATCCTGTGTGAAACGGATGATTCCCTCCTGAAGTCCCACGACCTCCTTTCTCAGTGTCGGGTACATAAATCACCTCCTGCCGTCCGATAAAGCAGCAATCGGCGTGCCACCCGAGCGGGTCGGGGAAACTGCCTTTGCGAAGGTGCTTTCAACTCAACGAGGAATCGTGCATACTGACTGAGATTTCATTTTGAAAGGCGATGATTTCGCTTTGAAGGGGCCCTATCGATGAAAGCAGAGGATCTCCGACTCGAAGAACTCGTCAGCTTCGACAACGGACGACTCAACTTTCAGGGTCGTCGATTGGTTCTCCACGACATGCACGCGATGGCCCAATTCCGACGAGACCTCGTCAAAAGTCTCGGCGAGGAGGAGGCCCGCAGGATTCTCACGCGCTTCGGCTATTGTTGGGGGCAGAACGACGCAGCCGCTATGAAACGGGTCTTCGAGTGGACGAGCGTCGAAGAGCTGTTGCTCGCCGGGCCGCGCCTTCACGCCCTGCAGGGGGTAGCCACGGTCGTCGTAGAGTCGCTGGAATTCGACGACGAAGGAAGTTTCGTGATGGAGGTGGAGTGGCACGACTCGGGCGAGGCGGCGGAACACCTTGAGGAACTTGGCACGGCGGATTTCCCCGTCTGCTGGATGCTGTGCGGCTATGCCAGTGGGTACGTCTCGATGTGCCTTGATTGTGAAATCTACTTCGTCGAACAGACCTGCACGGCCTCGGGTGACTCCCTGTGTTTGGCGACCGGCAAGGACCTGGAATCCTGGGGCCGGGAGATCGAACCCTTTCTGAAATATTTTCAAATCGAAGACATCCATCACACGATCCTGGCGCTGACCGAACAGTTGAAGCAGGCGACGGCCACGCTCGAACGCCGGGACAGACGGCTTCGCGAGCTCGAGGATCCGACCTCGGTCGGTCTAGCGGAGGTCAAAAGCAAGGCGTACAAGGAAATTCTGAGCGTGGCCAGAAAGGTCGCCCGATTCGACTCGTCAGTGCTGCTGGCCGGAGAGACCGGGGTCGGCAAGGAGGTTCTCGCTCGCTACATCCACGAACACTCTGAACGGGCCCGGAAGCGGTTCGTGGCTGTGGACTGCGGGGCCCTGCCTGAGACGCTGCTCGAGAGCGAGCTCTTCGGGCACAGGGCCGGTTCTTTTACCGGCGCCGTCCGCGATCGCAAAGGCCTTTTTGAAGAGGCCGAGGGCGGGACGATCCTCCTTGACGAGATCGGAGAAGTGGCGCCCGCTGTTCAGGTCAAGCTCCTTCGCGTCCTCCAGGAACGCGAGATCCGTCGTGTCGGCGAAAACAGGGAACGGCCGATTGACGTTCGAGTGCTGGCCGCCTCCAACAAGGACCTCGGCGAAGCGGTCAAGAACGGCACCTTCAGGGATGATCTCTACTACCGGCTCCGGGTTGTGGAACTCGTCATCCCTCCCCTCCGCGAGCGCACGGAGGATATCCTCCCATTGGCCCGATTCTTCGTTGGCAGGCTAGCCGACAAGTTGGGCCTTCCCGACCTTCAACTCGATGCGAGCTGCCTCGATCTTCTTCAACAATACGCATGGCCCGGTAACGTGCGCGAACTGGAAAATGCATTGGAACGAGCAGCCGTCTTGTCGGAGCAGGGCCGCGTCAGCCCAGAGGGTCTCCCACCTTCGGTGCGAGGACTCGGCCACTCGCTAAACGACGGTGCATCCAACCTCATCCGCCCGCTTGCCGAGATTGAGATGGATCACATCAACCTGGTGCTCCGCCACACAGACGGCAATCGCACTGATGCAGCCAAAATCCTGGGTATCAGCGCTACCACCTTGTGGCGAAGGCTCAAAGAGAAGGAGAGCCCGCTGGCTGACTGACTGCAGTCGGTTTCCGGCACAGTACAGGAGCGACGCGACTCCTCCTGAGAGCCGAGACCTTGTTCCCACTTTGTCTTTCTCGCCGCACGCCGGATCCTACAATTTCAATTTGAAAGTCTGTTTTTCAGATCAGAATAGATTCCGGTCCAGTCGACCCGGCACCCGCCGCTGAGATTCAACCGCAAGGTGTTCCAATGGAGCGACTTAAAAAAATCGCTCCGACCTCCATCACCACGATCCAAATTGGCCTGAAGGTTGCATCGGTTGTGATTGAAGCGTGGAGTCACGCAAGGTCTCAGGGAGGTCAAGCCAATGAAAAGCTACATCATTTTTTCATCGAGAGAACCGTTTCTCATCGTGACCCGGGGGACGATCCGCGACAGGGAGGTCCTTGACCATCTTCGCCAGTTCGGGTGCTCGAAGTTCATTTCACGTGAAGTTCCCCTCAGACACGTCCGCCACCAGTACGGGCGCAGGTTTGAGGTCACGGAAAAGGCCATCGAAGACGGCCACCTCCTTCGCGTGCTCGACTCCAGCGGCAAGCAGGTCTTTGACAACCTCCCCCTGTCCGAATTCGGCCGAGCCTATCGTTGCGAGACCGCGGCGGCTCTGGCTTGAACGGGGAGTCTACCTAGGACCAAGGCGCGCGGAGACGGAATCACATCGAGAGGGACCAGGATCATGAAGTCGAATGAACATGTTTGGGTCGTCATTTTGGCGGCGGGGGAAGGAAAACGGGTCAGCGACCTGACCCGCGACCGGTGGGGCAACCCCGCGCCGAAGCAGTTCTCATCGATTGACGGCAGATCCACGCTCCTCGCCACCACGCTGGAGAGGGCGAAGAAGATCGCCCCTGTCGAGCGAATCGTGCCGATCGTCGCTCCACAGCATCAGTGCTGGTGGGCGCGGGAGCTGGTCGAAATACCTTCCGGAAACGTGATTGTCCAGCCCGAGAACCGCGGCACCGCCGCCGGAATCCTGTTGCCGCTACTGAGGGTCACTCGGCACGATCCCGGTGCCGTGTTGGTTATCCTGCCGTCCGACCACGGCGTTACCTCCGAGGCCACCCTCAACTCGGCCATCATCGACGCGACCGTCAGCGCCGGCCGCAGCGGGGCTGGCCTCGTCCTGCTGGGGGTCAGACCCGGACGCCCTGAGACAGGCTACGGATGGATCGTCCCCCGCCTCGGCGAGAGCGGCCGCCTCCAACCCATCTCCTCCTTTTGCGAGAAGCCCGACGCGGTTACTACGGCATCGTTGTTTGACGGAGGCGCCCTGCTGAACAGCTTCATCACGGTCGCCCGCGGACAGTTTCTACTCAACCTGTTCGAAACGGTTCTCCCGCAGCTGTGGCGGGCATTCCAGCCGGTTCTCAGTCACCAGTCGGACATCTTGCGCAACGGAGGTGACGTGACCCAGATGTACCGCTCGATTCCAAGCCTCGACTTTTCGAAGGACCTGCTGGAGCATGCGGCAGAAAAACTCTGGGTGTATCCGGTGCCGGCGTGCGGGTGGCTCGACCTCGGAACACCGGCTCGGCTCGCCGGTCATCTGATCGAGCACCGGCGAGGCACCGGAGGCGGCAGCACTCAAACGGTCGCACGAGGACTGGGCCAAGCCACCCGCCACGTGACTGCGAAGAGACTTGAACTCTGCGAGACGGTCGAGACGTCGACCAGGGTCTCGGCCCACATCGGGGCCTGATAAATGACCGCCCGAAAAATCCCGTATGGCGGAGGATATGTAATGGCACACATACCGACACAAATCCTTGTTCCAATCGACTTCTCGGCCGCCTCGGATCGAGCACTTTCACTGGCCAAGGATCTCGCAGCCGAATTTGATGCCGAGATCCACCTGCTTCATGTGCGAGCTTTTGTCGATGATCCGACGATCGACACGAAGATCCTAGACGATGTCGAAGAGATTCTCTCGGCTTCAGAAACTGAAATCAGGCGAACTCTCCGACAGGCCGGAGAGAACGGCCGAACCCGGATTCACTCCCACATCAAAAGAGGGAGTGCCCCTGCTGACGTCATTGTCGAGGCGGTCTCTGAATACCATTGTGATCTGGTGATCATGGGAACTCACGGCCGACGCGGACTGAGGGGGCTCTTTTTGGGTTCCGTCGCCAAGGAAGTCGTCCATCGGTCCCCCGTCCCGGTCCTGACGACGCGGGCGGAAGCCGATGGGGGTCCCTCAATCCGGAAGATCCTGGTGGCGTATGACTCCTCCGAGGAGTCCCTGTGGAGTATTCACCTTGCCGCTGAATGGGCTCGACTCCTTCGGGCGGATGTCACTCTCCTCCACGTGGTGGAGGACGTCGTCTATCCTGAGTTCCACAGCGTTCACGCCCCTCGCGAGGAGTACTTCGAACGGTGCACCCAGTGGAGCCACGAGCACCTTGCCCGGATCGCCGAGAAGTACCTCTCCGGTGTGCCACACGAGACGGCGGTCATCCGCGCACCCGTAGCGAACGGCATCGCCGAATATGCCTCGATCAACGATTTCGAGCTCGTGGTCATGGCGACCCGCGGTCTTTCAGGTGTCAGCCACGGTCTCTTCGGGTCGGCAGCGGAAAGGGTCACCCAATTGGCGGAGGTCCCGGTGCTCACAGTTCGAGCCGAATCCCTCATCCCGGGCGCAAAGCCGGGACGGAAATCAAAAACTCGAAAGAGGCGACGAGCGCCCTTGGTTTCGAAAACTGCCTCAGTCAAACGCGATCGTTCCAACTCGTTCTCCGTGGAGCGGTTGCCAAAAACCACGGTACTTCGGTTTCACCCGAGAGAGTCCCTCGCCGGATCGGATCTCGGACTGATCCACGGTCTGTGGGACTTCTTCGAGGCCGAACGACGAGAACCGAGTCGAGTCCTCGTCGTTCTCGCCCCACCCGACCTCCTCAGCCCACGGAGCCTCGAACGCCTTCTCGGTAGCCCGGACTCGGCCGGCAGCATGACAGCCAACGAGGTCAGCAACCGGATCCTCCGAGAGGAGAACGTGATCCAGCGTTTCATCGAGAACCTGCGCGAATTGAACTCATTTGTCGTTGGCGTGGTCGGCGGCGAAATCGCCTTCCCGTTGGCGGCGCCGCTACTCGCGTGTGACTACCGCATCGTCAGTTCCGAGTCGGTCTTTGTCAACACCACCCAGACCCTCCCCCGCGCACCCCTTGCCGGTCTTCCGTGGTTGCTGGCCAAAATGGTAGGAGGGGCGAGAGCTTCCCAACTCCTGCTTGACGTGCCGAGATTGGTCGCCAAAGATGCCCTCGAACTCGGCCTGGTCAACCACGTCACCGCACCCGGTCATCTCGAAAGGGAGGCACTCGACGTGGCCGAGCGGCTCGGCTCGCTGCCTCGCGCCACTCTCGTCAGCCTCAAGCGCGCAATCATCGCGTCAAGCGAAGACTTTCAGACGTACCACCAGCAAGAACTCACACTGACGCACGAACTGGCCTCCGCATATTGGAAGGAAGAGTAGGGAACCCACAATGAGATTCGCCATTCCTATTTCTGGAGATTGGATCGCCCCGGTGTTTGATGACGCCACGCGTCTCCTGATCGTTGACATTGCCCCTGGCCGTCAGCCGGAGCAGAGCGAATTCCCGACGTTCATCCGCCCGCCGGAACAGCGCGCTGCCGAGTTGAAGTCTCTCGGTGTCGACATCCTGCTCTGCGACGAAATCTCGGACCGGCTGGCCAGGTTCGTCAGGGAACGCGGGATCGAGATCAGGGTCTCTCTAAACCGGGCGGTTGACGATCTCATGACGTTCCTCGCGGAGAAACCGCATTTGCGAGTGTGGCGGCCCGCACCAATCACGTAGGGGCGTTCTTCCCGAAGCAGGCGTTGCGCTCGACGGCTGGTGGGGGTGTACCCTCCTCCTATGCTCGGCATTGCGAGACTTGTCCTCCTCGGGCTGTGGGTGGTGACTGCCACCTGGGCCGCGGGCCACGCTCTCCTCAACAAACGCGACCCGAGGGCGGCGCTGGGGTGGATCAGCGTTTCCCTGGCCGTCCCGCTGATGGGTCCCCTCTTGTATTTTTTTTTCGGGATCAACCGCATCCGAGTGAGGGCTCAGACCCTTCCCGGTTTGGACGACTCTTCCGTCCACCAGCAACTCCCCGGTCCTTCGGGCGCCGATCTCCCGCCCGAATTCTCGGAACTCGCGGGGATCGCCGACGCCGTCTCTCGCTTCAATTTGGTCGGCGGCAACAAGATCGAGATCCTGCACAACGGCGAACAGGCCTACCCGGCCATGTTGCGCGCGATCGACGACGCTCGACGGCGCGTCTTTCTTTCGACCTACATCTTCGAAACCAACCGAATGGGGCGCGAATTCATCGACGCGCTCACACGTGCGGCCGGCCGCGGGGTCGACACCAGGGTCCTCATCGACGGCATCGGTGAACTCTATTCCCGGCCTCGCGCCGGGAAACTCCTGGTCGCGCAGGGCGTCAAGGTGGCCCGGTTCCTGCCCCCCAGCGCCATCCTTCCGGAGATCCACATCAATCTCCGGAATCACCGCAAGGTCCTCGTCGCCGACGGTCGGTTGGCCTTTACCGGCGGGATGAACATCGGCGGCCGGCACCTGGCCGAACGCACCGGCAACCCGAACCGCGTCATCGACGCGAACTTCCGCATCACCGGCCCGGTGATCCGCCAGCTCCAGCAGGCGTTTCTTGACGACTGGGCATTTGTCACCGGAGGGGAACCCGATCAATTTCCAGCCGCCGCTGATGAGACGGGCCGCGCCCGCTGCCGGACGATTCTCGAGGGCCCCAACGAGGACCTCGACAAACTGCTCGCCATCCTCGTCGGCGCCGTATCCGCCGCCCGCCGGCAGGTGGCGATCATGACGCCGTACTTCATCCCGCCCCGGGAACTCGTCGGCGCGCTCCAGGCCGCTGCCCTCCGGGGCGTGGCTGTATCAGTGTTCCTGCCCGCGAAAAATAACCTGCCCCTGGTTCAGTGGGCGAGCCGCAACATGCTCTGGGAGGTCCTGCAACGAGGGGTCCGCGTGTATGAACAACCACCTCCCTTTGTCCACACCAAGTTGTTCCTGGTCGACGGGCACTATGTCCTGGTGGGGTCGGCGAACATGGATCCGCGCAGCCTCAGGCTCAACTTCGAGATGGTCGTCGAGGTCTACGACCGCGAGTTTGCGTCAACTATCAACCGCGAATTCGATTCGGCTCGAGAACGATCGCGGGAAATCACTCTTGAAGAGGTCGACAGCCGCAGTTTTCCGGTCCGGGTCCGGGACGGGCTGGCCTGGTTGCTGTCACCATATCTGTGAGATCGAACTCCTACAGGGCCGCATCGTCGGGTTGCGCTGAGGTCTGCTCCAATCTTCGGCAATGCCCGGTCCGCCGCCGTTAAGATATGCTCTCGATGGAGGTGCACGATATGAAGTTCATCATCACCATCGGCTTGTGCGTTTTGTTCCTCGCGTGTACTCCTGGCGACGCTCCCAGCCCCCCCGAAACAGCGGCCGCCGACCAGCCTACCGCATCGACCATCGGCTTCGAAGACCAAAACCAGAGCGTGGCGCCGGCCGGAACACCCGAGCCTGCAAACGCGGAATCAATCTTCACGTCAGGTCAGACCCTCTACGCGGCGGTCTACTCCCATGTGTACTGGGGCCGGGGAAAAAAGCACTTCAACCTGGCGTGCACGTTGAGCATCAGAAACATCGACCTTGAGTCTCCGATCGTCGTCACCGCGGTCGATTACTACAACACGGCGGGCGATCTCGTTAGAAACTTCGTCGACCAATCGCGTACCCTGGCCCCCCTGGAAACCGTGGACTTTTACATCCCGGAGCATGACACGACGGGCGGATCGGGGGCGAATTTCATCGTCCGGTGGGGCTCACCCACCGAAATCAATCCACCGATTGTCGAGGCGGTGATGATCGGCGTCGATGCCTCCCAGGGCATCTCCTTCGTCTGCCCCGCTCGCGAGATCAAAGAGTAGCCATCGCCGGGAAAAACTGTCCGGGCCTGCTCGGTGCCCATGATCGCTACCAGGTTTTCTCGATGGATTTGAAATCGGCGTCGGGGTTGGGTTTCAGGCGATCGCCGCAAATGACGCCGACGACCGACGCTCCGGTTGACGTGCGGATCGCGACCGCACAGATCGATCTCCGGACGAGAGTGCTGTCTTAGCCGCAAACCACCCACTGCAGATCGAAACTCAACTCGGGGTCGCACCCGGGATGGACTGCACACCGTTCGGCGGCGACATCATGTTTGAGGAGAAGGTCCTCGGAGCGGTCCGCACCGGCATCACCTCAGTGGTGTTCGGTCAACGAGGTGGATCTCGACGATCTGCCGGAGGAGATCCGCACGAAATGCTCCATTCCACCTCGTGGAGGAGTTCGGCGAGGCGCTGGCTCACACCCTGCGCGGCGGCGAGTTCCGCGAGGGACGGCTGCAGTTCTCCGGAACCGCTCCGAAAGCAGGCTCAACAAAAAACCTGCAGCACTAGCCGCGGCCGGGAACGAAACCGAGAAAGGGAGCCGGGGAGAAAGTGGGCAGGGGAGCCCTTTCCACCGTCCCATCCGGAGAAACCGCAGAACGCGCAGATGGACGCAGATGTTCGCGTGCGGCGGAGGCGCCGTTTATCGTGGTGGTTGGGCTCTCCTCATCAATCCGACCACACTTCGTAAACAATGCGATGGGCGGCTCCTCCCGGGGAGCCCGTATTGAAAGCAGGGTTCACTCGAACGCTTGAAGAAATGACGGCTCTTCCCTTCAAGAGATTTCTCCACTCGCTCTGCTCGGTCGAAATGACAGTTTTTTGGTTCTCCGAGCGTGATAGGGAGCAGAGTCTCCTTTGCTCCTCTGCTCTTGATCACGCCCCGATGACGTCGACTTTTTGGATGTCCACGAAGTCCTCGAGCGGATCGACGATCGACAGCGGTGGGTTCTCAACGTCGAGTTCGTAGGTCCTGTCATCGGCGGTCCGCACAGGCTCGCCGGAAGGGTCGAAGACGTGGTTGCCCGCGCCGGCAAAGTCCTCTTCCGGCCACACCGAACCCGCGATACAGCAACCAAGGACCCACAGCTGGTTTTCGGCCGCACGGGCCTGCAGCAGGCACGACCAGATGTGGTCGCGCCGCCACGGCCACCATGCCGGTACCACGAGGAAATCGCACCGGGCCTCGAGCTTGAGCGCCCGCGCCTGCTCGGGAAATCGCACGTCGTTGCAGTTCATGAGTCCGACCCGTAGACCGCGCCAGGTGAAGGCAACGTAGCTTTCACCGCGATCCCACATCTCGAACTCGCCGTTGGGGCCAAAGAGGTGGACCTTGTCGTAGGCGGCAATCTCTGACCCGCCGAGCCACACCGTGACGCGGTTTTGGCGGTCTTCGCTGATCGAACCCATCACAAAAAGCGTCTCGGGCGCCCCGTCCGAGATTTCGGCAAACACACCGCGTGCCCGAGCGGGCTCGACCACCCGCGAATAGCCGGTGAGAAAGAGCTCGGGGAACACCACGAGTTCGGCGCCGCCCGTTGCCGCCCGTTGGCCCTCCGCCTTCATCCGCTGCAGATTGTCATCGACCCCGAGACATGTCCAACGTGAGAGGTGAATCTTCATGGGTGTATTTGAGCACACCCCGGGGCGATGAGGCAGTGAGGCCGTGGGGTAATGAAACAGTGAGGGCAAAGGTTTTTCAAGATTTTCAAGAATCTGGAATTTCATTTCATGTATTGCTGTTGATCGACTCGAAGGAGCACGAGGGTGCGCATTTCCAAACACGAAGAGTTCGGTCTGAGGTTGGTGACGAGCATCGCTCGCAGCGGTGGTCAGCTGAACATCCGCGAACTGGCGGAGCAGGAAGGGATCGCCGAGGCCACCATCGCCAAGGTCGTGGCGCCGCTACGGATCGCCGGGCTGCTGGCGGCCGAACGGGGTCGAAACGGCGGCTATTCACTGACCCGCGCTGCGGACACGATTACCCTCGCCGAGGTCGTCGGTGCGTTTGGAAATGAAATCTACGACGCCGGTTTCTGCGGCCGCATGAACGCCGGCGAGAGCTGTGCGCACGACACCTCCTGCGGACTGCGCCCGGTGTGGAACGGGCTCGGAGAGGTCATCGGCAATTTTTTGGATGGTTACACGGTTGGCGACATCGTCCGCAGCACGCGGCCGCCGCGCAGCAGAGGCTCAAAGGAAGACCTGCTGCCGGTCGTCGAAGGATGCTCGAGCTGAACGAAACAACCTCGCGGTACGGCCGCGAGTGAGGACACGAGGCATATGACAACCCAGGAAAAGATCATCGAGGACTTCGCGAACCGCGAATACGAACACGGCTTCGTCACCGACGTCGAGCAGGACACCCTGCCGCCAGGGTTGGACGAGAATGTCATCCGGCACATCTCGGCAAAAAAGAACGAGCCCGAGTGGTTGCTCGAGTGGCGGCTCAAAGCCTACAGACACTGGCAGACCATGACCGAGCCGAGGTGGCCAAACGTCTCGTATTCGGCGATCGACTACCAGGCCATCTCCTACTTCTCGACCCCCAAGAAGAAAGAGCTGCAGAGCCTCGACGAGGTCGACCCCGAGATTCTCGCCACCTACAAAAAACTCGGCATCCCGCTCGACGAGCAGAAGATCCTCGCCGGGGTGGCGGTGGACGCGGTCTTCGACAGCGTGTCGGTGGCCACCACCTACAAGGGCAAACTGGCCGAGCTCGGCATCATCTTTTGTTCCTTCTCGGAGGCCGTCCAGGACCACCCAGAACTCGTCAAGAAGTACCTCGGCTCGGTGGTCCCGACGGCCGACAACTTCTTCGCCGCCCTCAACTCAGCGGTCTTCACCGATGGGTCTTTTGTCTACATCCCCGAGGGCGTGCGCTGCCCGATGGAGCTCTCCACCTATTTCCGGATCAACGCCGCCAACACCGGCCAGTTCGAACGGACTCTGATCGTCGCCGAAAAGGGCTCCCATGTGAGCTACCTCGAAGGCTGTACGGCGCCGATGCGCGACGAAAACCAGCTCCACGCAGCGGTGGTGGAACTGGTGGCGCTCGAGGACGCCAACATCAAGTACTCGACGGTCCAGAACTGGTACCCCGGTGACAAGGAGACCGGCGTCGGCGGGATCTTCAATTTCGTCACCAAACGCGGCATCTGCAAGGGCGACCGCGCCAAGATCTCCTGGACCCAGGTCGAAACCGGCTCTGCCATCACCTGGAAGTACCCGAGCGTGATCCTCAAAGGGGACGACACCGTCGGCGAGTTCTACTCGGTGGCGCTCACCGCCGGTCGCCAGCAGGCGGACACCGGTTCGAAGATGATCCACCTCGGCAAGAACACGTCGTCAACCATCGTCTCCAAGGGCATCTCGGCCGCCAAGGGACAGAACACCTACCGCGGCCAGGTCAAGGTGGCCAAGAAGGCCGACAACGCCCGCAACTACTCGCAGTGCGACTCGATGCTGATCGGCGATCGCTGCGGCGCCCACACCTTCCCCTATATCGAGATCGCCAACCCGACCGCGCAGATTGAGCACGAAGCCTCGACCTCGAAGATCGGCGAGGACCAGATCTTCTACTGCAACCAGCGCGGGATCGAGACCGAGGACGCGGTTTCGATGATCGTCAACGGCTTCTGCAAGGAAGTCTTCCGCGAACTGCCCATGGAGTTCGCAGTCGAAGCCCAGAAACTCCTCGGCGTCTCCCTCGAAGGAAGCGTCGGATGAATCATCAGTTCTCAGTTCTCAGTTTTGAGTTTCTAGCGCCAGCTTCCCGCTCGGAAGTCGACGGACGGGGGACGACAACTCAAAACTCAAAACTACCAACTCAAAACTTTATTACTTCGGAGCTGACATGCTGCAACTGAAAAACCTCCACGTAAAAATCGGCGGCAACGAAATCCTCAAAGGCATCGACCTTACCGTCAACGCCGGCGAGGTCCACGCCATCATGGGCCCCAACGGCTCGGGCAAGAGCACCCTCGCGGGCGTCCTCGCAGGCCGCGACGAGTACGAGATCACCCGTGGCGAAATTCTCTACTCGGGGCAGGACCTCGTCGAACTCGGTGCCGAGGAGCGGGCGCGCGAAGGGATCTTCCTGGCCTTCCAGTACCCTGTCGAAATTCCCGGAGTTTCCAACACCTACTTCCTGCGCACCGCCTTGAACGCCATCCGCACCCACCGCGGTGAGGACACGATCGACGCAATGGACTTCCTGGCGCTGGTGCGCGACAAGGCCAAGCTCCTCAAGCTCGATGAGACCCTGCTCAAGCGGCCGGTCAACCACGGTTTCTCGGGCGGCGAGAAAAAGCGCAACGAGATCTTCCACATGGCCGTCCTCGAGCCCAGGTTGGCGATCCTCGACGAGACGGATTCGGGGCTCGACATCGACGCCCTCAAGATCGTCGCCGATGGCGTCAACTCGTTGCGGAGCGCCGACCGCTCCTTTGTTGTCATCACCCACTACCAGCGCCTGCTCAACTACATCGAGCCGGACTTCGTTCACGTCCTGATGGACGGAAAGATCGTTCGCTCGGGTGGGCGCGAGCTGGCGCTGCAGCTCGAGGACCAGGGCTACGAGTGGCTCGAGACCGCACCGGCCGCCGTGGGCGCGTGACGGGGGCTGCCATGACCAACGGATCTCTCACCAAGGTGCTGGACACAGCCGCCGCCGCACCGGCACCGTTGCTGTTGCAGGAACTGCGCGGTCAGGGAAGGACGCGATTCGAGACCCTTGGCCTGCCCAACCGCCGTCAGGAAGATTGGCGATTCACCCGGCTCAAGGCGATCGAAGAAACCGAGTTCTCGGCACCGCCGCTGGTCCCGTCGCGCATCGACGTCACTCCCTGGCGCCGGACCGAAGCCCACGTCCTGGTCTTTATCGACGGCATGTTCTCACCGGATTTTTCCGCGGTCGACGACCTCCCCGACGGCGTCGCCGTTTCCAACCTGATGCTGGCCACCGCATCGGGTTCGGAGATCGTGAAGAAACATCTCGGCAGTTTGACATCACTCGATGACCAACCCTTCGCGGCCCTCAACACCGCCGTCCTCGCAGATGGCGCCGTGATCCACGTGCCCGCCGGAGTGGAGGTCGAACACCCGATCCAGCTGCTCTTTTTCGCGGGATCAAGCGACCGCCCGACGGTCTGCGCTCCCCGTATCCTGATCGTGGCCGGCGAGGGCAGCAGTTTCCTGGTCGAAGAACACCATGTGGGCAGCGAAGGCACCGCCCTCAGCTGCCCGGTGAGCGAAATCATCGTCGAGGCGCATGCCGACGTTCGCCACGTCATCGTGCAGGACGAATCGCCGACCACCCAACACCTCGCCTTGCGTTCTGTTGTCCTGGGCACGGGGAGCAGCTACACCGCCCAGGCGATTTCGTTGGGCGGGGCCCTCGCCCGCACCGATATCCACGTCGATCTCATCGGAGAAGACGCCGAAGCCTCTCTCGACGGGCTCTATTTGACCGATGGCAAACAACAGGCGGACTCCCACCTGACTCTGCGCCACAAGGCCCCCAACTGCAGATCGCACCAGCTCTACAAGGGGATTCTCGCCGGATCATCGCGAGCGGTCTTCACCGGCCGCATCGTGGTCGAACAGGATGCCCAGAAGACCGACTCGACTCAATCAAACCGCAATTTGATCCTCTCCGACAACGCTGTGGCCAACTCCAACCCCCAACTCGAAATCTTTGCCGATGATGTTCGCTGCACCCACGGCTCCACCGTCGGCCGTCTCGACGACGAAGCGGTGTTCTATCTTCGTTCGCGGGGGATCGGCCGCGACGATGCGCGCCGGCTTCTCACGCTCGCCTTTGCCGGGGAGGTCCTCGACCGCATTCCGCTGGAAGTGCTGCGCGAAGAACTCCGCCACAAGGTCTCGGACCGGCTCTCCCTCATGGATCGACCAGGAGACGCGGCGTGACCACCCCGCAGGCTGTTGCCAATGCCGTATCCGCACTCGAACTCGAAGCGATACGCGCTGATTTCCCTGCTCTCCACCAGGAAGTCCACGGCAGACCGCTGGTCTATCTCGACAACGCCGCTACGACCCAGAAACCGCGCGCGGTCATCGACGCAGTCCGCTCATTCTACGAACGGGACTGCTCCAACGTGCACCGCGGTGTCCACCTGTTGTCACAACGCGCCACTGTCGCCTATGAGAACGCACGCACGACCGTCAAAAAACACCTCGGCGCCGCCGACAGCCGGGACATCGTCTTCACCCGTGGGACAACCGAGGGGATCAATTTGGTGGCATCGAGTTTTGTCCGCCCCCGCCTGCACCAGGGCGATGAGGTTCTGATCTCGGCCATGGAGCACCACTCCAACATCGTTCCCTGGCAGCTCGTGTGCGAAGAGCGCGGCGCCCACCTCAAGATCATCCCGATCGACGACGACGGCGACGTCATGCTCTCCGAATACGAACGGCTGCTCAGCGACCGCACCAAAATCGTCGGCATCGTTCACGTCTCCAACGCTTTGGGCACCGTCAACCCGGTCCGCGAAATGGTGGCGATGGCCCACGCCCGCGGCGTACCGGTCCTGGTTGACGGGGCGCAAGCGGTGCCTCACAGCAAAGTCGATGTTCGGGAACTCGATTGCGATTTCTACGTCTTTTCGGGCCACAAAGTATATGGCCCCACCGGTATCGGTGCGCTCTATGGCAAGCGCGAACACCTGTTGGATATGGTCCCCTATCAGGGCGGCGGCGACATGATCCTGTCGGTCACGTTCGAAGGCACGACCTTTAACGAGCCGCCGCACCGGTTCGAGGCAGGCACGCCAAACATCGAGGGGGCCCTCGGCCTCGCCGCGGCCCTCGACTACGTCGACGCTGTCGGCCTCGATGCGATCGCGGACCACGAGGCTCGACTGCTCGCCGACGCGACCGCTGCCATCCTGGCGATCCCCGGCACGCGCCTCGTGGGTTCGGCCCGGCATCGCGCAGCCGCGGTGTCCTTCGTCATGGAGGGCGTCCACCCGCACGACATCGGCACCATTCTCGATTCCGAAGGCGTCGCAGTTCGTGCGGGCCACCACTGTGCGCAACCGGTGATGAAGCGCTACGGCGTGTCCGCCACAGTTCGTGCTTCGTTCGCTCTCTACAACACCGACTCCGAGATCGACGCGCTGGCCAACGGTCTCACCAAAGTCCGGGAGGTATTCGGCTGATGTCCGACATGCGCGAGCTCTACCAGGAGATCATCCTCGATCACAACAAGAAACCGCGAAACTGCTACGTCATGGATTGCGCGACCCGCTCTGCCGACGGCCACAACCCCCTGTGCGGCGACATCGTCAAGGTCTACCTGCGGATCGAGAACGGCATCATCGAAGAGATCAGCTTCCAAGGTGAGGGCTGCGCGATCTGCACCGCCTCGACCTCGCTCATGACCGAATCGGTCAAGGGCAAGTCGGTGCTGGAGGTCCGCGAGATTTTCGAGGGCTTTCACGACATGCTGACCGGCGTCGCCGCCGAGCAGGGCGTGGAGATGGGCAAGCTGCAGGTCTTCGAGGGCGTTCGCGAGTACCCGGTGCGGGTCAAGTGCGCCACCCTCGCCTGGCACACCCTGAACGCCGCGATGGACAGCGATGACGAAAAAGTGAGCACTGAATGATTTCGGATTTCGGATTTCGGATTTCGGAATTCTCCATCGCACGCCCCGGGATAATGGGTGCCTGTGCCGGAATTCAAAATTCAAAATTGAGAATTCAAAATTTGGGGCCGGAGGCCCCATGAGCACCCTTCACGATCAAGTCGTCGAAGTCCTTAAGACGGTTTTCGATCCGGAAATCCCCGTCAACATCTACGAGATGGGGCTGGTTTATGAGGTCAAGGTCGACGACGACGCCAATGTCCACATCCTCATGACTCTGACCTCGCCGATGTGTCCGGTGGCCGAGAGCCTGCCGCCCGAGGTCGAGGAGAAGGTCGCAGCGACTGAAGGCGTGTCCAAAGCAACGGTCGAGATCACCTGGGACCCCCCGTGGGACCCGGAGATGATGTCAGAGGCCGCCAAGCTCGAGCTTGGGATGTATTGAAAAATTCTAAATTCTCAATTTTGAATTTTGAATTTCCATCCCGGAGTCGATGAGCCGATTGTGGGGCAGCCGTCTCGGCTGCCATCTGCCCGTCATTCAAAATTTAGAATTCATAATTGAGAATTGTTGCTCGCCGCCTCGGCGAGCAACGCGGTGAAGGGGCCCGAACCGGGCAGATTCTGACCGCCGTCGACCACCAGCAAGGTTCCCGTGATGAATGCGGCCAGCGGCGAGGCGAGGAAGACCGCGGCCCGGCCGATATCCTCCACGGTGCCGTACCGACCAAGCGGAATCGCGGCCCGCAACCGTTTGTGAAACGCCTCGTCGTCCGGCGCCAGCCGCCGCATGCCCTCGGTGCCTTCGATCGGTCCCGGAGCGACCGAATTGCATCGAATCCCGAACCGGCCCCACTCGAGGGCGAGGTTGCGCATCAGGTGGTCGACCCCCGCCTTGGCCGCCCCCACGTGGGCCTGCAGCGCATACGGCACGTAGGCCTGACCCGCGGAGAGAAAGAGGATCGTACCGCTGGTCGACCGGAGCTGCTCGAAGGCGGCGCGGCTGGCGTTGAACGAGCCTAAAAGGTCGATATCGACGACGGCCTTGAACCCACCCGAGGTCAAAGTCTCGGCGGGGCACGGGAAGTTCCCCGCGGCACCGCACACCAGGTGGCTGACCGGGCCGAGCGACCCACGGGTCGATTCCAGCGCCTGTTCGAGCGCCTCGTAGTCGCGCACATCAGCGACCTCTGCCGCCACTTTCGCGCCGAGGCCTTCGAGCTCGCGCGCCGCGCCCTCGAGACGTTCGGCCGAGCGGCCGCAGATCCCGATGTCGGCGCCGAGGGCGGCAAATGAGCGCGCGATGCCGAGGTTGATCCCGCTGCCGCCACCTGTAATGAAAACGACCTGGCCGGCGAACAGATCGTCCGGCAGTATCGATGTGAGATCCATGAGTCTTCTCCTTGCCCTGAAAGGTCCACGGAAGATAACCACTTCAACGCTCGTTTTCGTCCCGCCGAATCCCCGCATGCGCCTGCACGTCGACCAGCGTCACCTTCTGAGGCAATCTGTTCAGGGACTCGGAAGCGATGCTGCTGGCCAGGGCCCGCCAGGAGGCAACGAGTTTTCAGCTCCGCCACCCACAAATCTGACGTGAGTTCGATGAGCCGGGGCGCGATCCCTATTTCTTTTTCTTCTTCTTGTTTTTGGCTGGGGTTTTCGACTCCGGGTGCGCCTTTTCCAACGCCTCGCTGACGGTGCGCAGAACCTTGAGTCTGGCGTAGCGTTTGCAGTTGCCCTCGACCAGGGTCCAGGGGGCTTCGATGGTCGATGTCCGCTCCACCATTTCCTGTACCGCGCGCTCGTAAAGGTCCCACTTCTCCCGGTTGCGCCAATCCTCGTCGGTCAGCTTCCAGCGTTTGTAGGCGATCTTCTTGCGCTCTTCGAATCGCCGCAGCTGTTCTTCGGGGGTGATGTGGAGCCAGAACTTGACGAGTACGATCCCGAACTCGGTCAACTGCCGTTCGAACTCGTTGATCTCGGTATAGGCCCGCCGCCACTCACCCTCCGACGCGAAGGCCTCGACGCGCTCGACCAGCACCCGGCCGTACCAGGTGCGGTCAAAGATGGTCACCCGGCCCGAGCGCCCGAGGTGGCGCCAGAATCGCCACAGGTAGTTGTGGGCGCTTTCTTCGTCGGTCGGTGCGGCGATCGCAATAACCCTCGAGTCCCGGGCATCCAGAGACTGGGTGAAGCGCCGTATCGCACCGCCCTTGCCGCCCGCGTCCCAGCCCTCGAACACCGCCACCACGGATGTGCCGGCCTCCCGTGCACGCCGGAAAAGGGCGTTGACCCGCCCCTGCTCCTTCGGAAGCTCGCGCCGGTACTCCTTTTTGCTCAGGGTCAGGCTCATGTCCAGCTCGGTGAGCACCGTGCGGTCGAGAGATGGGGCGAGGGAGGCGATCACCCCGTCGACGGTCGACGCGGGCGGTTGTTCTCCGATCTCGATGTCGACCGCTGCCGCTGCCGGTTTCCCGCCGTTGAGCCGAACGCTGACCGCGTCTCGGATGATCGTCGCCACCGTCAAAGATCGATAGTGGGTGTCGGCGCCCTCGACGATCTTCCACGGCGCGCGGGCGAAGCTGGTGCGGCGGATCGTGTGTTCGGCCGCCATGACAAAGCGGTCGTATTTCCTCCAGTGCTCCCAGTCCGTCGGGGTGACTCGCCAGCTCCGCAGCGGGTCTTTTTCGAGGGTTTTGAGGCGCTTCTTCTGGGCGGACTTGCCCAGGTGCATCCAGAATTTGAGGATCAGGGCGCCATCGTCGGCCAGAACCCGTTCGAACGCGATGATGCGGTCGAGCCGGCGGTCGAACTCGGCATCGGTGATGCGGTCGTGGACGCGGTCGAGAAAGGGCGGCGAGTACCAGGCACTGAGAAAGAGCCCGAATCGACCACGCGCTGGGAGATCTCTCCAGTAGCGCCAGAACTCCGGCCGCTCCTGCTCCTCATCCGACGCCTTGAGATAGGCAAAGGTCTCGATCCAGCGCGGGTCCATCCACTCGTTCAGCAGATTGACCGTGGCGCCTTTCCCGGCGCCATCGACCCCCGAGAACAAAACGATCACTGGAAAGTCAGCCTGGCGCAGGCTCTGTTGCAGCTCGAGGAGCTGAACCCTGAGCTCTGGCACCGCCAGTTCGAAGGCTTCTTTTCCTACCTTGCGTCCTAGTTCTGCAGTTTCGAACATGGTGCTCCCGTATTGAGTCCTGCGCCCAGGATACCGCAGGTTTCATCGCGTTTTATCTCGCCCGGCACCGACTCGGGTTAGTATGCCTGCATGTCGGGCATCCCACTGGAATTGCGCCTTTACGCCCATCGCGGGGCTTCGGCCCATCTGCCCGAAAACTCTCTTCAGGCCTTCGAGAGGGCCCTGGCCGACGGTGCCAACGCCATCGAACTCGACATCCACCGGACGGCCGATGGCCACTTCGTGGTGGCCCATGATCCCCATGGTCAGAGGTTAGCCGGTGTGGGCGACCACATCCGCGCTCTCCGTCTCGCCGACATCAAGAGGTGGGATGTCTCCAACACCGACAGCCGAGACCTCGAACACCACGCCGTGCCGACCCTCGAGGAGGTCCTCGAGGCCTTTCCCGGTGTGCCGATGAGCATCGATCACAAACCCGACAACCCCGCCTCGGTACCCGACCTGCTCGAGCTGCTCGCGCGGTTCGGCGCTGAAGACAGGGTGACGCTGGCGAGCTTCAGCGGGAAGGTCGTTGGTCGCATCCGCAAACTCGGTTACCGGGGACGGACAGCCCTCACTCGCCCCGAGATCGTCTGGCTCCGCTTTCTGCCCGCCGCGCTGGCCCGGAAATATGTCGCCGGGGACGCTGCTCAGATTCCGACCCACTCCGGGCCCATCCGGCTCGACGGTAAAAGGTTTCTGGAAAAATGTCGGAGGCTCGGCATCCGAACCGACTTCTGGGTGGTCAACGATCCAACCGAGGTACGCACTCTACTGGATTTGGGCGCCACCGGCGTCATGACCGACGACCCTGCCCTGATCGCGCCGGTGTTTCGGGAGCGGACAACGACGTAGACAGAATGCCCTGCTCTTCGCTGGGGACATCGGTTGTTGCACGAGACTCGCGGTTGGGTGAGATTTCTCCGCTCGCTCCGCTCGGTCGAAATGACAGGGATAGGGGTGGACTCGATACCGGCGCAACCGGCGTCATGACCGACGACCCCGCCCTGATCGCGCCGGTGTTTCGGGTGCTGGCGGATCAGAAACCGCCGTCACAGGCCGACTTTTGGTAGGCCATTCCCAAGAGGAGCCACCCTCTGTATTGTCTGCCCGAAGTTCGGTAAAACGCATCGACGCCGGGGCTTCAGACAATGCAAAAGATGGCACCTCCGCCGATCGGCACCTCCGCCGCACATAGCCCATTGCCCCTCGAGCGCCGACGCAGCTATGATATCGACATGGCGCGCACGAAAAACCCGCCCCCACCCTCTGACGCTGACGCCGGAGTGTGGCAGGGGCGGTCGGTTGCGCGCGTGGCGGAGAGCCCCGACGGAATGACCGTGCTGGTGGGCCGCGCCGCCCGCGACAACGACGTGCTGTCCCTGCGGCTGGCGTCACCGCGTGATTTCTGGTTTCACGTCGCCGGCGAGTCGGGCTCGCATGTGGTGGTGCGCAACCCCGACAACCTCGACGCCCTCCCGCGGGAGACCAAGAAATTCGCCGCCGGACTCGCAGCCGGCTACTCCAAGGCTCGCAAGGGCGGCAAGGTCGCGGTCCACATGGCGCGAGCCGGCGACGTCTCGAAACCGCGCGGTCTGGCCCCCGGCAAGGTTCACCTCCGCCGTTTCACAACTGTCCATTCGGGACCGCTGCGGTTGGACGACGAAGGGCAGCAGGAATGAAGACCTATGGATCACAGAGCATGGTCGATCCCCTGAACAGGGTCCTGGTTCGTCGCCCGGATGAAGCCTTTGGAAACGCCGACCCGGACCGCTGGCATTACGTCTCGAAACCGGATCTGGGGGCGGCACAGACCGAACACGATGCCCTCACCGCAGCGCTTCGCGAGGCTGGCTGCGAGGTGCTGTACCACGAGGCGTCACTTCCGGATCACGCCGACGCCATCTTCACCCACGATCCGGTCATCGTCACCGACGAAGGCGCAGTCGTGCTGCGAATGGGCAAAGCCGAGCGCCGCGGCGAGGAAGCCGCTATCGCTGCAACCCTAACGGGTCTTGGGGTGCCGATCCTGGCCACCCTAGAGGGTGAAGCCACGGCCGAGGGCGGTGATCTCCTGTGGCTGGACCACCAGACACTCGCGGTCGGTCGCGGCTACCGGACCAACGCCGAGGGCTTCCGCCAACTCACCGCAGCCCTGCGGCCGCTCGGGGTCGAGACGGTTGAGGTCCAACTGCCCCACGGCGACGGTCCCGTCTCCTGCCTCCACGTGATGTCGTTCATCTCGATGCTCGACCACGACCTGGCGGTGGTCTATCCGCCGCTCGTGCCGGTGCCGTTTATGGAACTGCTTGCAGAACGCGGCGTCTCGCTGGTCGAGGTTCCGGAGACCGAGTATTCCACCATGGGTCCCAACGTTCTCGCACTGGCGCCGCGCCGCTGCCTGGCGATCGAGGGCAACCCGATCACAAGGCAACGCATGGAGAGCGCGGGTTGCGAGGTCCTCACCTATTGCGGCCGCGAGCTCTCGCTCAAGGCCGAGGGTGGGGCCACCTGTCTCACTCGGCCGATCCTGCGATCGCAAGACGAGGCGAAGCCTCACCGCCAGAGGTCAACACCGACCTTGGCAGGCGCGCCGGGCACCTCGCGCACCAGTTTCGGGACGAGGTAGCCCGGCAACCGGGCCGTGACCTCCCGGTGCAGCCTTCTGGCTTCATTTTCACAGACCCCGAAGTGCGCCGCGCCGTCGACCGGGTCGAGCATGTGGAGGTAGTAGGGCAGGACGCCGACGTCAAAAAGCGACTCGCTGAGGTCGACCAGCGCATCCGCAGTGTTATTCACACCGGCCAAAAGAACCGATTGGTTGAGGAGAGAAGCGCCGGTGTCGCGAAGGGCCGCCATCGCCCTTTGGACATCGGCATCAATTTCCTGGGCGTGATTGGCATGGACCACAATGACCATCGGCAGATCGAGGCGAGAGAGCCAACCCACCAGATCCTCATCCACCCGCTGCGGCAGGACGATGGGCAAGCGCGTGTGAATGCGCAGACGGCGCACGTGGGGAACCCCGGCCACCGCCCTTGCGAGCTCTGAAACCCGAGCGTCCGGCAGGGTCAGCGGGTCCCCCCCCGAAAGAATCACCTCGGAGATCTCCAAATCACCGGCAATGTGATCGACCGCCGCCTTCCAATGCTCCTTCGTTCCACCGTGATCGCCATACGGAAAGTGACGCCTGAAACAGTATCGGCAGTGGACCGCGCACGCACCGGTGGCGACCACCAGCGCGCGGCCGCGGTACTTGTGGAGCAACCCGTCGGCCGGCGCCTCCTCGAGCTCGCCTACCGGATCGCTTGAATAGCCCGACACCCTGGCGTCTTCAGCGGCGACGGGCAGCACCTGGAGCAGCAGCGGATCGTTCAGGTCGCCGCGACGCATCCTTGCAGCGAACCCTCGTGGTACCCTGATCGGGAATCGACGCATTGCGACCGGGGTTTCGTTCGAGACTCGCTCGTCCAACTCGAGCATCTTCAGAAGTTCGTCGACATCGCTCACCGCCTCTGCGAGGTGGCGGCGCCATTCGCCGGACGGCCAGGCTTTCGATGGGATCCGCATGACGGAGCGAAGTCTCGCAGCTTCGGTATGATCAACGCAAGTCAAAGAAGGAGAGTGACGCGATATGGCTACCTACAACCTGAACCAGGTCAGGGTCGGACTCAAGATTCTGGTCGATGGTGATCCCTGCGTGATCGTGGATACCGATGTCGTCAAGCCGGGCAAGGGCCAGGCATTCACCAAGGTCAAATACAAGAACTACAAGACCGAAAGGGTCAACGAAAAGACTCTCAAGGCCTCCGACTCCTTCGAAGGCGCCGACGTCGTGGATACGGAAATGCAGTACCTCTACTCCGACGGTCGTACCTGGACCTTTATGGATCAAAATACCTATGAACAGGTCGAGGCGGACGAGGCGGCCGTGGGAGCCGGGAAGCAATGGCTCAAAGAGGAAGATGTGTGCCTGGTGACAAAGTGGGACGGCAACCCCATAGTGGTCACACCGCCGAACTTCGTCATCCTCGAGATCGTCGAAACCGACCCCGGCGTCAAGGGTGACACCTCCGGAGGCGGCAATAAGCCCGCCACAACCGACACCGGCGCCGTCGTCCGCGTGCCCCTCTTTGTCCAGATCGGCGAAAAGATCAAGGTGGATACGAGGACGGGAGACTACGTTTCGAGGGCGTGATTTGAATTCGGAATTCGGAATTCGGAATTCGGAATTTCATCGCAGGGGCTCGCCGACGGGAGACGTCAGGGTGCTCAGTATGGTTGGAATGGCAGCCGGGACGGCTGCCCCACAAACCGCTCATCGAGGCGTTCGTTTGTGGGGCACGCGTCCCGCGTGCCATCCGGGTTGGCAGCACATCAGTCCTCCGGCCGACGGGGGGTGAGGATGCCTTCCGAACGCGACGACTGGCGGCCGACGGCATCCATTGAAGCGCTTCGCCTGCGAGCCGGAGTTCTGGGCGCCATCCGCTCTTTTTTTGCCGAACGCGACGTGCTCGAAGTGGAAACCCCACTCCTCGCATCGGCGCCGGCCACCGATCTTCACCTGCACGCATTGAAATGCCGCTACCGCGGGCCGGGCGCCGACGACGGTCTCGACCTTTTCCTCCAGACCTCACCGGAGTTCGCCATGAAGCGCCTGCTCGCGGCCGGCAGCGGGCCGATCTACCAGCTCTGCAAGGCCGTTCGGGACGGCGAGGCCGGGCGGCGCCACAACCCCGAGTTCACGATCCTCGAGTGGTATCGCCCGGGGTGGGACCACCACCGGCTCATGGACGAGGTCGACGACTTGTTGACGGCTGTGCTCGGCACCTCGCAAGGAGAACGTCTGAGCTATGGCGAGGCCTTCGCCCGCTACGCCGAAATCGATCCCCACCACGAGTCCGATGGCGAGCTGCGCTCGCGGGTCGAAGGTCTCGGCGTACCATCAGCGGGCGAACTCGAGCGAGACGATCTGCTTGATCTCGTCCTGACCCACGTCATCGAATCGAAGCTCGGCCACTGCCAGCCGACGTTCATCCACGACTACCCGACGTCGCAGGCGGCCCTCGCCAGGATTCGAGCCGGAGACCCGCCGCTGGCCGAGCGGTTCGAGGTCTTTGTCGAAGGCCTCGAACTCGCCAACGGCTACCACGAGCTCACCGATCCTGCCGTCCAACGACAACGGTTCGAGGCCGATCTCGAAAGGCGGCGAGGCGCGGGCCATCCCGAAGTCCCGATCGACGAACGTCTTTTGGCCGCTCTCGAGCACGGTCTTCCCGAGTGCGCGGGGGTGGCACTGGGGGTCGACCGGTTGGTGATGCTGGCGGCAGGGACGCGGGAGATATCGGAGGTTCTGGCGTTTCCTATTGACCGAGCGTAGCCCGATTCTCTGAACCGCCTTCCCGGGAGGAGCCACCCTTCGCATTGTCTGCCCGAATCACGTTGGCAGATTCGGGAGCCGTGAGTCAGACAATGCGAAAAGTGGCACCTCCGCCGCACGCGATCCGTTTCCGCGCGCGCTTCCCTTCCCTCCCTCGTGTCATTTCGACCGAGCGAGTGAAGCGAGCGAGCGGAGAAATCTCCCGTCGGCACAGTGTTGCGATGGCATTCCGAATTCCGAATTCCTAATTCCTAATTCCTAATTCGTCGAAGTTATACTTCGACGCATGATTCTCACCCTCATCGTCGTGTTTTCCATGCTGTTCATGTTGACCCACATCGGTCTCTCACACGGGGCCATTCGGCAGGGTCTGGTGGACAAGCTCGGCCAATGGCCGTTTCGCGGTCTGTACTCGCTGGTGTCTTTTGGTACGTTGGGCCCTGCTGCCGTACTGTGGTGGCAGAACCGCCACCTCGGTCCGGTCCTGTGGGAGCTTCCCTTTTGGCCCGAGCGCATCGTTGCCGCGGCGCTGATGCTCTTTGCCTTTTTCCTGTTCTTCCAGTCGTTGGCCACTCCGAGCCCTTCCAGCATGGCCCCGGCCAAGGACCAGGTGCGCGGTGTGCTTCGCATCACCCGCCACCCCATGAATATCGCCTTGGCGCTGTGGGGCCTCGCGCACCTTCTGGGCAATGGCACCCTGGGCGACGTGGCCTTCTTCGGCTCCTTCGTCGTCGTTGGCGTCCTCGGCGCGTACGACATGGATGCCCGCTTGAAACGATCGAAGGGCGAGACCTTTGTCGAATTCTGCAGACAGACATCGGTTCTGCCCTTCGGCGCCATCATCACCGGCCGCAACCGCCTTGTCCTCAGCGAAATGGCGTTTCCGCTCACCCTGATCGCCATCGTGGTCTTTGCAGTGCTCACCGTGTTTCACAGCCGGTTCTTTGGTGGGGAGTTGTTCTAGGCTCAGGCACGCGGTGCGCGAGACGCGTGCCCCACAAGAAGACCGACTCCGCAGCGTTTGTGGGGCAGCCGTCCCGGCTGCCATGCACCTCCGCCGCAAGCGGTTCCACCGTAACTGAGCACCCTGACGTCACCCGTTGGCAATGTACTGCGATGAAATTCCGAATTCCGAATTCCGAATTCCGAATTCAGGTGGGGCTATACTCCTGCGATGACGACTGCGGCTGCCATCATCATCGGCGACGAGATCCTCGCGGGCAGGGTGCGCGATGCCAACACCGTGCCGCTGATCGACCTGTTTGCAGAAATCGGGGTCGACCTGCAGCGGATCGCCTACATCGGCGACGCCGAAGAGGACATCGTGGCGGAGGTCAGGTACTGTGCGGAACGTTTCGATGCCGTCGTCACCTCGGGCGGTGTCGGGCCGACTCACGACGACCGAACGGTTGCGTCGATCTCCGCGGCCTTCGGGGTCGCCGTCGAACGCCACCCCGAACTGGTCAAGATGATCCACGCCTGGTGGGGCGAGCGCTTCACCGAAGCGGCGCTGAGGATGGCCGACATCCCCGCGGGCAGCCGGCTGGTCTACTCAGGCGACGGGCTGATCCCGATGGTCGTGTTCAGAAATGTCTATATCTTTCCTGGCATTCCGCGGCTCTTCGCGGCCAAGATTCCCGCCCTCCGCGGCGAGCTTGCAGGCACGCCAAAACACCTCGCAAACCTGTATCTGAACTCCGATGAAAGCGTGATCGCCGAACGATTGACTGCCATCGACGGGACCTGTCCGGATGTCAAGATCGGCAGTTATCCGCGATCGGAGGGTGAGGACCACCGGGTCTGGATCACTCTCGAATCCGCTGACTCGGAGGCAGCGAACGCGGCCCTCGATCGTCTGCTCGAAGTGCTCGACACGACCGAGGTGGTCCGGGTTGAAAAGGCCTGATGGTGGGCCAAGGCCCACCCTGCTTCGGGCGCAAAGCCGAACGGACGGGTAGGGCCGGCTTCCCGGCTTCGCTTGCCGCTCCGCCGTGGCACAGCAGCCCACCATCAGAGTCTGTGACATGAAGTCCGTCGATCGCCAGGCCGAGCTGTGGCAGCGATACGTGTCCGATGTCCGGGGGCGGCCCGACACTCCGTTTGCCGACCAGTGGGCTCGATTTCAGGAAATCTTCGCGGATCGCGCAGCCACGTCGCCTCCGGCGCCGGCCTGGCTACCAACATCCGAACGGATTGCGGAGAGCAACCTTCAGGCGCTGATGACCTCCCTGAATATCGCGAGCTACCGTGAGCTTCACAGATGGTCCACAGCTCACCGCGCAGATTTCTGGCGGCGGGTCATCGACGATCTTGGCGTCGTCTTCAAGCACTCTCCGAACGAGGTGCTGGATCTTGCCAACGGTCCCGCCCACCCACGATGGCTCGCCGGCGCCGAACTCAACATTGTCGACAGCTGTTTCCAGGCCACGGACTGTACCCTCGCGGTCGTCGTGGGACGGGAGGGCGGCGAAGAACTTGTCACCCACACCTACGGCGAACTCGAAGACCTCGCCAACCGGGTCGCCAACGGCCTCGGAGCCGTCGGATTTGTTCGAGGTGAGGCGATCGCTCTCTACATGCCGATGAACTTCGAGTGCGTCGCGGCCTACCTCGGCATCATCCGCGCCGGGTGTGCCGTTGTCTCGATTGCCGACAGCTTCGCGCCGCCTGAAGTCCGAAAACGTCTTGAGATTTCAAACGCAGCCGGCATGATCACCGTCGAGTCCTTCAACCGGGGCGATCGTTCGATGCCACTCTATGCGAAAGTCTGCGATGCGGACGCGCCCCGGACAATCGTCATCCCGGAGACCGCCGGTGCCGCCATCGACCTCCGCGAGGGCGACCTTGGGTGGCACGACTTTCTCTCCCCCGCAACGGAATTCGAATCGGCCACAACAGAGCCAACAGAAACGACCAACATTCTCTTTTCCTCTGGAACCACCGGCGATCCCAAAGCCATCCCGTGGACGCACCTGACGCCCCTGAAGTGCGCGATGGACGGTCGTCTCCACCAGGACATCCACCCCGGCGACGTGGTGGCGTGGCCCACCAACATCGGCTGGATGATGGGGCCGTGGCTGATCTACGCGACCCTCATAAACCGCGCGTGTATCGCGCTGTATGAGGGACTTCCTTCGGGGCCCGGCTTTACAGACTTCGTCCGCCGGAGCGGGGTCACCGTGTTGGGCGTGGTGCCGTCGCTGGTGCGGGCTTGGCGCGATACGGGCGCCTGCGACGGGATCGACTGGTCGAACATCCGGGTCGTTTCCTCGACCGGAGAGCCCTCAAACCGCCACGACTATCTTTGGCTCATGAGCCGCACGGGCTACCGCGCGCCGGTCATCGAATACTGCGGCGGTACCGAGATCGGCGGCGGCCACCTCACCGGAACAGTGGTGCAGCCGGCCTCGCCTTCCACCTTTTCGACCCCGGCCCTGGGTCTCGACCTTGTGGTGCTCGACGAAGACGGTCGGCCGGTGGCGGAGAACGAGGAGGGCGAGGTCTTTCTCGTTCCGCCCTCGATCGGCCTCTCACAGGAACTCCTCAACCGCGACCACGACTCCATCTACTACCGCGACTGTCCCAAAGGCCCCGACGGGGAGATCCTACGCCGCCACGGTGACCAGGTGGCGAGGCTTGCGGGCGGTTACTACCGGGCGCAGGGCCGTGCCGACGACACCATGAACCTCGGCGGGATCAAGGTCTCATCGCTGGAGCTCGAGCGGGTGATGGAGCACCACCCAAAAATCTTCGAGGCGGCGGCAGTGGCCGTTCAACCGGAGGGCGAGGGCGCGGAACGGCTTGTGGTTTTCGCGGTCGTGACGGAGACGGCGGATCCGATGGCACTCGGAAAAGAACTCGGGGCCATGCTGGCGAAGGAGCTCAATCCCCTCTTCAAGATCCACGATCTTGTCGTGGTCGAAGCCCTCCCCCGCACCGCGTCGAACAAGCTGATGCGTCGCGAACTCAGGCGGCAGTACAGCGCGTAGAAATCGAAGAGATCTCCCGCATCGAAAGGGAACGGAGGGAAAGAGAGAAACGGAGCTGGCAGAGATTTCTCCGCTCGCTCATTCTTCGCTCGGTCGAATTGACAGTGCATTCCGCCAGATCCCGCCCCTATTCTGTCATTTCGACCGAGCGGAGCGAGTGGAGAAATCTCTTGCAGGAAAACCGTCCGCGGCGTCGGTGCGCCGTTTTCGGGCGTTCGAGCGAGCACGCCTTTCCCATTCTCGCCTCCGGAACGAATCCGGTGCTACCCTGTCGGCGTGAATATCGATGAACTGTCCACCCCCGCGGCCCTCGTCGATCTCGACCAGCTCGAACGCAACGCCGCCCGGATGGCCGACAGGGCGCGGCGGCTCGGCGTCCGGTTCCGGCCCCACGTCAAGACCCACAAGTGCATCGAGATCGCCCGCATCCAGACCGATCTTCACTTTGGCGGTGTCACCGTCTCCACCCTCGCCGAGGCCCAGGGATTTGCCAGCGGAGGCTTTACCGACATCACGTATGCCGTACCGATCGCTCCGCAGAAAATCTCCGAGGCCGCTGACCTCAACAGGGAGATCGACGCCCTCAACATCTTGATCGACCACCCTGACACGCTGCACGCCGTTGAAGACGTCGCCGCAGCGGCCGGCACCGTGCTGCCGGTTTATGTGGAGATCGACTGCGGGGACGGCCGGTCAGGGATCGACCCCGATGATGAAGATGCGGACCATTTCGTTCGTCGTGTTGCCGAATCACAGGCCGTGGACTTCCGGGGTCTGCTCACCCACGCCGGCCACGCCTACCGCTCCCGCAACCGTGAGGAGGCCTATGAAGTGGCGTGTGAAGAACGAAATGTCATCACCGCTTTCGCTGCCCAACTCCGAGACCACGGCATTCCCATCCCTGACATCAGCGTGGGATCCACCCCCACCGCCCGCGCCATCGATGACCTCACCGGTGTCACTGAGATCCGGCCCGGCAACTACGTCTTCTACGACGCATTCCAGGCAGCCATCGGCAGTTGTGACCTGGACGAAGCGTCCTTCTCGGTCCTCGCCACGGTCATCAGCGTCCATCCCGAGACGGAGAGAGCGGTGGTCGACGCGGGCGCCCTCGCTCTCAGCAAGGACCCAGGCCCGATGCACATCGACCCCGACTGCGGTTTCGGTGTCGTCATCGCCACAGACGACCTCCACCCGCTGCCCGGTCTTCGGATCAAGGGACTCAACCAGGAGCACGGATCGCTGACCGGCCCCGGCGTAGCCGCCCTGCGCCCGGGAACCCGTATTCGTATCGTGCCCAACCACTCCTGTCTGTCGGCCGCGTGCTTCGATCGCTACCACGTCGTGCGGGGCACCGAGGTCGTGGACGAGTGGCACCCCGTGCGGGGGTGGTAGCGGCCGTATCCGGGATTCAGGGCTGAATCAATGAACTGCAGGGAATGATCCCGGCAGGTTTTTCGATAATGCAAGCAGAGTAGATCCGGGGAGACTCGCCATGCATCCGAACCGCCCGAAACGAACAACTGCGATCGTCACACTCATCATCATCGCGGCAATGGCTGTTCCACCTTCGATGGCGGCTGAAGAGAGCGGCGGGAGCTGGCAGCCGCCGCCACCGATGCCGGACGATTTCGACTGGGTCCAGACGACATCCGGCGAGTGGCTCAAGGGTGAGATCGTCGCCATGTACGAGGGCACCCTCGAGTTTGACTCTGAAGAGTTCGATCTGCAGAAGCTCGACCTGGAGGATATTCAGCAGATCCGGTCCGCCCAGATCGTGCAGGTGGCCTTCGACGACGACATGATCGCAATCGGGAAACTGCTGATCGAGGGCGACACCATCCGCGTGATGGGCGACAGAAACTACGAGTCCACCCGATCTCTGGTTATGTCCATCACCGCCGGAGCGCCCAGGGAGAGCAACTACTGGTCGGGCAAAGTCGGCGCAGGATTGAACTACCGCACCGGAAACACCGAGCAGACGGACACCAACATCAATGCCACGATCATGCGCCGCACCCCGAATAACCGCGTCACCTTCGACTATCTGGGCAACTTCAGCGAGTCGAACGGGGCGACCACCGCCGACAACCAACGCGCCAGTGCGGGCTGGAATCGCTTTCTTTCGAAGAAGTTCTTCATCTCTCCAATCCTGGGTGAGTACTATCGCGATCCGTTCCAGAACATCGGCAGCCGGTGGTCTCTCGGTGTCGGTCTCGGCTACCAGATCCTCGATACCTCGAAGATCACCTGGGATGTCGACGGAGGTCTCGCCTATCAGCGCACCTCATTTGACGATGTCGTGGAAGGGGAACCGACGACGGCCGATACACCGGCCCTGATGGTCGGGACTCGCTACGACAACGAATTGACGGGATGGATGGACTTCTTCTTCGATTTCAATTTCTTCGTGGTCAATGAGGAGTCGGGGTCCTATACCCACCACCTCGTCACCGGATTCGAATTCGACCTCATCGGCGATCTCGATTTCGACATCTCCCTCGTCTGGGACCGCACCCAGAACCCCCGCCAGGACTCGAACGGGAACTTCCCGCAGAAGGACGACTTCAGGACCATCTTCGGTCTCGGCTACAGCTTCTAGCGCATATCGCACGGGGTCCTTGCTGCGAACGCAGGATGCGAGGCTCACCCCACCCAGAAGAGATATTTGAGGTGGGCGAAGCTGGAATCCCGCACCCCGGATCCTGATTGCTGAATCCTGGAACCGAATGGGTGGGCGGTTGACGGGTGCTATCCTTCAGCCACCGTCATTGGCTCAAGGAGTTTCGAATGAGGTGGACCCGTCCTCGACTCGTCTTTTCGGTCATCTTCCTTTCAGTGGTGACCCAGGTATCGGCACAGGGCACATCGCAGCAGGATCAAACGATGACCCTGCGTCAGCTGCGTCAACTTCGGACCGACACGGAGAGCAACCCGGGTCTGGCGGATAATCTTCGCACCCAGACTCTCGAGCTTTATGATGTCGCCATCTCATCACTCGAAATGGCGGAGGACAATCGCGCCGCAGCCGCGGCTTTCGAGCGCGATCGAATGGAACTCGACCGCACGGTGGCGAGTCTCCGGACCAAACTCGACAGACCCGAAATCCCTCCCCAGTCGCCGCTGACAGCGAACTCGACCGTGGCGCAGGCCGAAGACGCCCTGGCCCGCGAACGTGCCCGGCTCACTGCAAATCGGGCCGCGCTGAGAAACCAGGAAAGGGTTGCCGAAGACAGGGCCAAGAATCGCAACGAAATTTCACAGCGGCTGGGTGAGCTCGATCTCGAAATTGAGTTACTCAACGACGAGCTCCGTCGGCAGATGGAAAGCAGTGCCCGCACCGAGTTCAAAACAGCAGCACGCCAAAGCCTCCTCGCCCGGCGAGAGGCCGGCCTCTCCGAAACCGAACTGCTCAGGGCCAGATTGTCCCTTCTCAGCGATCGCAGTTCGCTGGTCCCGCTGGAAACCGATCTTGTCCAGCGCCGGGTCGCCTTCAGCGAGGAACTGGTCGAGATGCTCGAAATCTCGGCCCACGACCTGAGGGTCGAAGAGGCTCGGGAGGCCCTGAGCAATCTCGAGATGCTCAGCAGAGAACTCGCCGAAGAACTTCCGTCCCTGACGGCACTCTCCGCCGAGACCGAAACATTGGCCAATACTCTGTGGGCATCGGACGGGGTCGTCGATCGGGCGGAACAAACCGTTAAGGCCCTTGACACGACCCGCCATCACCAGGCACAACTCAACCGGATTGCGGAGCTGACGAGCCGCAAGTTCGAGGCCTACGGCCACCGTGGCAGCGTCACCCGGTGGTGGCCCGACGTTCCGGACGACTTTCCTGAACCCGGCATGATCGCGGAAAACATCCAGGGTCTCGACGAGGAGATTCCAGAAGTCGAGCACCAGCTCATCACGTACGAACAACAACGGGCAAAAGCCCTCGATCTGAGCCGGGAGATCATGCTCGAACTCCACAACGAGTTCGGAGACGATCTCGACCCTGCCCTGGCACAAAGGGTCCGCGATCTGCTGGGCGAGCGACAGGATCTGCTCGACGAGCTGATTCAACGGTTGGGGCGGTACTCCAATCTGCTGGTGGAGTACCGAACCGCTTCGAAGAAACTTCTGAACCAGGTACGCGATGTGGAGCGTTTTCTCTATTCCCATGTCCTGTGGTCGCGCAGCGTTCCCAAGCCGATCATTCCGCGGCCCGGCGACATTGCCGAGGCCGCTCTGGCGCTGACACCGATCCAGCATTTGAAAGACGCTTCACTCACCAATGTCCATTTTCGCGGCCGGGGTATCTTCGTTGCGATCCTGCTGGCAGTGATCATTCTGCTCCGTCAGCCCATTCGACAACGGATGCGGACACTTGCCTCCAGGGTCGCCGATCCTGAACAGGACAGTCTCGGACTCACCATCCGGGCCTTTGGGTTGACACTCGTGCTGGCGGCACCACTCCCGATGGCGTTCTACTGTGCCGGCGCCCTCGCCGAATTGGTCGGGGCCTCCACCTACTGGTACGCGGGCGCGGAAGCGCTATTCGAGCTCACAATGGTCGCTGCCCTGTTCGAACTGGTGCGGCAGATCTTCGCACCGTATGGTCTGGCCGAGGCCCACTTCACCTGGCCGACGTATGCAACGCGCCCCCTTTACCGGGGTTTATTACTGACCGAGGCCATCGGTATTCCGCTCCTCTACGTCGCACTCCAATTCGCCTTTGCCGGTATGCGGTTGGACAGTCCGGACCACCTCCAGCTCTACAACAACTCCCTGGGACGGATGGCCTTCATCGCTGCCATGCTGGTCTTCGGGTTATCGATCCTGGCCATGATTCGGCCGGAAAAGAAGGACACACCCACCGACCAGGACATACGGGTTCCCTGGCCTCGACGCTTTTCCGGCTATGTCTTCCCCACGGTCTTTCTCAGTGCCTATCCGATCATCATTCTCGCGACCTTCGTGCCCGCGGTCCTGGCCGCATTCGGTTTCTACGTCACCGGGTTGTTGCTCGCCTATCAGATGGTAAGAACCCTGCTGTTGGTGCTGGCGGTAATGGTCGGCGGGAGCCTGGTTCGCCGGACGCGAATCATCAATCGAAAAAGGTCATTGCTCGAAAACCCGGATATCGCCCACGACAAACAGAAACAACGGGAGATCGAATCGGCCGAGAAACAGACCGGTCAACTCTTCCGTTTTGCCGTGATCTTCTTTTTCATCGCCGGTCTCCTGGCCATCTGGTATGACGCCCTCCCCATGCTCCAGCTTCTCAAAAGAGTACAGCTGCTGCCGAGAGTGGAGATGCTGGCGCCTGAAGAGGACGCCGCGGCCGCGCTCGGGGCGATGGTCGAGGTTGCTGAGGCACCTGCGGAATCGACAGCCGGCGATGCCGGCGCCGCACCCTCCGGAGCTTCGGTTCAAGGGCTCCCCACCGTTTCCTCAACGGATGGGGCACGGCCAGGCGAAAAATCGCCTCTGACACTTTGGAACTTGCTGGAATCCATCCTGGCCGGTCTGATCACCCTGGTCCTGGTGAAGAACCTCCCTGGGGTCATCGAAATATTGTTGCGGCGGCGGACCGCCTTCGACAGCGGGGCCCGTTTCGCCTTTTCGACGCTGGTCCGCTATTCGATCACCATCATCGGCACCATCGTCGTCTTTGCGCTCCTCGGCGTGACATGGGACAAGGTCCAGTGGCTGGTGGCCGCCCTGACCTTCGGTCTCGGTTTCGGTTTGCAGGAGATCGTGGCCAACTTCGTATCCGGTTTGATATTGCTGGTCGAGCGACCCGTGCGGGTGGGCGACGTGGTCACCATCGGCACCCTCATGGGCAAGGTCTCGCGCATCCAGATCAGGGCGACCACAATTTCCTTGTGGGATCGCAGCGAAATGATCGTTCCGAACAAGGAGTTCATCACCACCAAGTTGGTCAACTGGACCCTTTCTGATTCCAAACGACGAATCGAAATACCGGTGCGCATCGCCTACGGAACGGATCTCGAACTGGTGAAAAAGATCCTTGTGGACGCCGCCACGCAACACCCGTCCGTCCTCGAGGACCCGGCACCGAATACCTTACTGCTCGCATTTGGCGATGACGCGATCAAAATGGAACTCCGTTTCGTGGTGGACTTCGGACAGGGTCTGGCGACAAAGGATCAAGTTCAGATGGTCATCCAGAGCGAGTTCAGCCGACAGGGCATCGAGTTCGCACTGCCCACGAGCGAGGTGCGGTTGGTCACGGGGCCTGATGAAGATCGCGAATCGGGACCAGGTACCGAATTGTAGGGCGTGTCGCGTTCCTTGATATTGGATGTTGGATCTTGGATGTCGGGTTTTGAATGAGGCCAAGACGGCGAAGGATTTGGTTGAATCCCAACCGGGGCGGAGGGGCGGATCCAATATCCAACAGCAAAACGGGCGCGGGGGCGGTCAGAATCGCCGGGGGTGGGCCTGCCCTGTATATCTCACCAGGCGTCGACTGCGGCCGACGATTCGCCCTGCCGTTGCGCTATCATTGGCGCAGCGTGGGAACGCGCATACATTCCGATACCTGATCGCACCACAAACGATTGCTCTGCAGCGCACCGTCGGTGGTATTCTAGGCCCTCGAGAGGGGTGTAACTGAAGCGAACATGGCCACATCAAAAAAACAGATCATCTACGACGAAAAGACCATCCAGACCCTGGATGCACTCGAGCACATCAGGTTGCGTACCGGCATGTACATCGGTCGAATCGGCGACGGCTCCAACCCCGCCGACGGCATCTACGTGATGCTGAAAGAGGTCATCGACAACGCGGTCGACGAGTTCATCATGGGGCACGGCCGGAAGGTCGAGATCAGACGCAGCGGCCCCGAGATGTCAGTCCGCGACTACGGCCGCGGGATTCCTCTCGGTAAGGTCATCGACTGCGTCTCGAAGATCAACACCGGCGGCAAGTACAACGACGACGTCTTCCAGTTTTCGGTCGGCCTCAACGGCGTCGGCAACAAGGCGGTCAACGCCCTGTCATCGGAGTTCGAGGTCATCAGCTACCGCGAGAAGAAGTTCAAACGGGGCCTCTTCAGCCAGGGGAAGAAAAGGGAGGAAAAGGGCGGCAAGGAGGCGAAAGCCCGCAACGGAACCTTCATCCGTTTCATCCCCGACCCCGAGATCTTCGGCGATTACGGCTGGCAGGAGGAGTACCTCGAGCACCGGCTGCGTTACTACGCATTCCTCAACAGCGGTCTGATCCTCGACTACAACGGCGAGAAGTACAGCTCGAAGAACGGCCTCGCCGACCTCCTCGCTTACGAGCTCGGCGGCGAACCGGCGGTGTACGACGCCTTGCACTGCAAGCTCGACCGGCTCGAATTCGCCTTCAGTCACACCCACGCCTACGGCGAGACCTACTACAGCTTTGTCAACGGCCAATACACGAACGACGGCGGCACCCACCAGAGCGCCTTCCGCGAGGGCATCCTGAAAGGCGTCAACGAGTTCGCCAAGAACGGTTTCGCCGGTGAAGATGTTCGCGACGGTCTGGTGGGCGCGGTGGCGGTCAAGGTCCAGGACCCCGTCTTCGAATCGCAGACCAAGAACAAGCTCGGTTCCACCGAGGTCCGGTCGTGGATCGTCAACGCGGTCAAGGAGCAGGTCGTGCTGTGGCTCCACAAGAACCCGGAGGAGGCGACAAGCTCCTCGACAAGGTGAAGAACAACCAACGGGTCCGCAAGGAGCTTTCGGCCATCAAGAAGGAGGCGCGGGAGCGGGCCAAGAAAGTGGCCATCCGCATCCCCAAAGCTCATCGACTGCAAGGTCCACCTCTCGGACTCCAAGGGCAAGCGTCGCGAGGAGACCACCATCTTCCTCACCGAGGGCGACTCCGCGGGCGGCGCCATGATCCAGGCCCGCGACGTCCAGACCCAGGCCATCTACTCCCTCAAGGGCAAGCCTCTCAACACCCACGGGCTCGGCCGCGAGGCGGTCTACAAGAACGAAGAGCTCTACAACATCATGCGCGCCCTCGGCATCGAGGAAGATCTCGAGGGCCTGCGCTACAACAAGGTCGTCATCGCCACCGACGCCGATGTCGACGGCATGCACATCCGCAATCTGCTCCTGACCTACTTTCTGCGCTTCTTCGAAGAGCTGGTGGTGTCGGGCCACATCTACATCCTCGAAACGCCGATTTTCCGCGTCCGCAACAAAAAGGAAACCGTCTACTGCTACTCCGAGGCCGACCGCGACGAGGCCGTCGCTCGGCTCAAGAACAATGAGGTCACACGGTTCAAGGGCCTCGGCGAGATCTCGCCAAAGGAATTCAAGCAGTTCATCGTTGATGACGAACACATGAACCGGGTCACGCCGGGCTCGATGGGCGATGTCAAGCGGGCGCTCGAGTTCTTCATGGGTAAAAACACCCCGGCCCGCAAGGAGTACATCATTGAAAATCTCATTGCGGACATCGCATGATCGCTCCGCGATCAATTTTTAATTTTGAATTATGAATTTTGAATTCGCCACAACCCGCCCGGCAGCCGGGACGGCTGCCCCACAAATCACCGCAACGGCTTCCGATTGTGGGGCACGCGTCCCGCGTGCCATGCGATGGGGCCTTAATTCAAAATTCAAAATTGAGAATTCAAAATTTGAAAGCCTGAAAACGGCAACTCGGCAGTCGGAGCCTCCGACGACAGAAACCGCGATGCCTTTACCGGAGAAAGAATGACCCGCATCGAGCCTTTGATGGGCCAGAACTTCATCGAGTACGCGAGCTACGTGATCGTGGATCGCGCGATTCCGGATGTCCGCGACGGGTTGAAACCCGTTCAGCGGCGGATCATGGCCACGCTTGCGAAGATGGACGACGGCAAGTTCCACAAGGTGGCCAACGTCATCGGCGACACCATGAAGCTCCACCCCCACGGCGACGCCTCGATCGGCGATGCCCTGGTGGTGCTGGCCAACAAGGACTACTTCATCGAGCGCCAGGGGAACTTCGGCAACCCCGTAACCGGGCACGCTCCGGCGGCGGCGCGCTACATCGAATGCCGGCTCACGCCTCTTGCCAAGGAGACCCTGTTCCGCAAGGCTTTGACCGAGTACCGTCCGAGCTACGACGGCCGCAACGAAGAACCCGTGGTGTTGCCGGCCAAGCTCCCGGTCTTGTTGATACTCGGCGCCGAAGGCATCGCGGTCGGGATGTCGACCCGCATCCTGCCCTACAACCTGCCCGAGCTCCTCGAGGCGCAGATCAAGATCCTCAGAAATGAGGCGTTCGAGATCTTTCCGGACTTCCCGACCGCCGGCATCGTCGACGTCAGCGAATACGAAGACGGTCTCGGCAAGGTCAAGGTGCGGGCGCGGCTCGACAAGAAGGACGAAAAGACCGTCGTGGTGCGCGAGATCGCCTTCGGCACCACCACAGAGAGCCTGATCGCCTCGATCGAATCGGCGGCGCAAAAGGGCAAGGTGAAGATCGGGACCATCAACGACTACACGACCGACAAGGTGGAGATCGAGATCGAGTTGCCGCGCGGCATTTACGCCGACGAGGTCATCCCCCAGCTCTTTGCCCACACCGACTGCGAGGTCTCGCTGTCGTCCAACATGGTGATGATCAAGGATCGGCGGCCGGTTGAGATGGGGGTGTCCGAGGTTCTGTGCTTCCTCACCGACCAGCTTCGGGAGATCATCAAGGCCGAGCTCCAGTACGAACTGGGTGAACTCTCAGACCGCAAACACTGGCTCGATCTCGAACGGATCTTCATCGAGAACAGGATCTACAAGCGGATCGAGGATGCGACCACCGCCGAACAGGTGGTCAAGGAAGTGCGGACTGGTCTCAAACCCTTCCTCAAAGAACTCGAGCGTAAGGTCACCAACGACGATATCGACCGCCTGTTGAAGATCCCGATCCGCCGCATTTCGCAGTACGACATCGACAAAAACCGGTCCGAGATCGAGATCGCGATCAAGGGCATCAAAAAGATCAAGGGCAAGCTGCGCAAGCTCACCGACACCACCATCGCCTACCTCGAACACCTCATCGCCACGTATGGCGATCAGTATCCGCGGAGGTCGGAGATCGGGACCTTCGAGGCCGTCAATGTGCGCGCAGTGGCGCGCCAGAACATCAAGGTCGCCTACGACCCCGAAACGGGTTTTTTCGGTACCGAGGTCAAGGGCACGAAGTACCAGTTCACGGTCAGCGAGTACGACAAAATCCTCCTGATCAGCCGCGACGGATCTTTCAAGATCATCTCGCCCGACGACAAGGTTCTCTTTCCGTCGCCGGTGATCCACGCCGAAATCTTCGACCCCGAGCAGGGCTCTGCCTTTACCGTGGTCTACCGCGACAAAGACAAGATCTCCTGGGCGAAGAAAATCCACATCAAGGCATTCATCCGCGACCGTGAGTATGAACTCATCAAGGGCAAGACCGGCAGGGTGGACTATCTGATCCCCGGCGACTGCAACGACACCATCCACGTCACCTTTGTACCCATGAAGCGGCAGCGGGTGCACGAGGCCGAGTTCGATCTCTCGATCCTCGAACTCATCGGTGTCACTGCCCGCGGCCGCCGGGTCGCACCAAAGCCGGTTTCCAAACTGCGGCGAATCCGCACCGATGGCGGCAGCGACAGCCCCGACGACGAGCCCGCCCCTGAGAAAGGGGCGGACGACCAGGACCTCCCGTTTGAGTAGGAGCCTGTAGCCGAACATCGCAACCACAAAGACTCTCAGTCTCAAAGGAACTCACCAAGAATATCCATTGTGATTTTCTTTGTGTCTTTGTGCCTTCGTGGTTGCGGCGTTCCACCGTTGACGCAGGTTACGGTTCAACCTGGGCGAGCAGCCCCAGAAAATCGTCGTACGGCAACGCCTGCCAGCTCTCGGCGGACACTGCGCCCTCGGCGCGTGAGATCAACGACACTTTGTGCGCCGTCTCCACTGTCGGCGCGTCGTAGATATCCATGAAGTCGTAAGGCCCCAGGATGGCGTAGTGGGCCAGCCACTCGACCTCGGGACACGCCGTCTGGACCTTTTTCAGCCAGGCCCGGCCCATGGCCCGGCGGACATCGGCATCTCTGAGGCTCTCCGGGGCGAGACGGGTCATGAGGACGAATCTCGGCATTGAACACCTCCCATATCGGTTTTCAGTCCAAGATATGTCTCCAGTTTCCGGAGCGCATCCCCAAGGTTCGAATGATTTCTTTCCGTACAATTATAGGGCGTGAATGAGCGCGCTGCAGAACCTTCCTCGCGATCGCTTCTTCTGGCCCTGACGGGCGCGGCGGTCGCCGGAGACCGCCCCGCCACCATCGAGGAGTTCTACAACCCCGGCGCCGGGCCGAAGGTGATCGCGCATCGGGGGTTTTCAAGCCGCGCGCCCGAAAACACCCTTGCAGCGATTCGCGAAGCCATTGCCATCGGCGCGGACATGGTGGAAATCGACGTCACACTCTCTTCTGACGGAGAGATCGTCGTGATTCACGACGAGACATTGGACCGCACCACCAACGGGTCTGGAACTGTCTCTCAATCACAGTCTCGCAGAATTGAAGAGCTTGGACGCAGGCTCGTGGTTCGATCCCCGGTTCGCAAGCGAGCGCATCCCGACCCTCGACGAAGTCCTCACAGGGTCAACGGGAAGATCCTGCTCAATATCGAAATCAAATCGGAGGCGGTGGAACGTGGCATCGCGGCGAAGGTCGTCGAGACAGTCCGGCGATCACGCGATGGATCAACAGGTCGTCATCTCCTCCTTCTCACCGACTGCCCTCCAGCAGGTCCACTCCCAGGCGCCGGATCTCTTCACCGCGGTTCTCTACAACTCAAAGATCTCATCAGGGCCTCGACGCCGTAGATATCGTGGCTTCTGTCGGCGCCTCGGCGTTGAACATCAAAAGGACAGCGCCTCACCGCGACGATGTCGGAGCGTTGCGCCGAGACACGGGATTCCGGTCGGCGTCTACACCGTAAACAAGAAACGCCACATGCGGCGGATGATCAAGAAGGGGGTTGGTGCGATCTTCACCGACCACCCCGATCAGACTGATCGAAGTCCTGAAGAAACACGCCCAGCGCCGAGTTCCCAGCACTCGGCTTATTTTGAACCTTCGACTCCGCCCATAATGCATTCGTGGGATGCGATACGATCCGCAAGCCGATAAAGCGGTGCGACATGCGATGGCATTCCGAATCCCACTGCCCCAATTCCCATTTTCCCCCTTTCTCCCTCTCTCCCTTTCCCCCTTTCTCCTCCGCCCCCATCCCTCCTGCTACCAGTTCCCCCATGAAAACGATTGCCCGTCGCAAGACCAAGATCATTTGCACCCTCGGTCCGGCCACCAACACGCCCGAGGGCATCGCAGCCCTGCTCGAGGCTGGAATGGATGTGGTTCGCCTTAATTTTTCTCACAGCGACCGCGAAAGCCACCGCGAGACCATCCGGCGTATCCGCACAGTTGCTCGCTCGAAAGGTCATGACGCCGGAATCCTCCAGGATCTCGGCGGCCCCAAGATCCGTCTTGGAGAACTCCCGCCGGAAGGGGTCGTCCTCGAAGCCGGAACGACCGTGGATCTCGGACCGGAAGGATCCCCCGCCGGCGTTCTCCCCGTCAGTTATTCGTGGCTCGTCGAGGATGTCGGAGAGGGTGAACAGATCCTGCTCGCCGACGGCCTGATCGAGCTCGAGGTGCGCAAGGTCGCCAACGATCGGTTGGTGTGCGGGGTCATCAACGGCGGCACCGTGACCTCCCGCAAGGGCGTCAACCTTCCGCACGCGAATCTGAGAGTGGCGGCATTCACCGACAAGGATCGTTCCGACCTCGAGGTCGGGCTCGAAGAAGGGGTGGACTTTGTCGCCCTGTCTTTTGTCCGCCACGAGGATGATCTGGCGCCGGTCCGCGCCATCTTGAACAAACTCGAGCACCCTCCGATGCTGATTGCCAAGATCGAGAAACCGCAGGCCGTCGACCGGATCGACCCCATCCTCGAGGCGGTGGACGGCGTGATGGTGGCGCGCGGCGATCTGGGGGTGGAAATGGCCCCCGAACAGGTGCCGATGATCCAGAAACGGGTGATCGCCGCAGCCCGGCGGGCCGGACGCCCGGTCATCACCGCCACCCAGATGCTGCGCTCGATGGTGGACAGCCCGCGACCGCTGCGCGCCGAGGCATCGGATGTGGCCAACGCAGTGCTCGACGGAACCGATGCCGTCATGCTTTCCGAGGAGACAGCCATCGGCAACTTCCCAAATGAGGCTGTCGGGGTCCTGGACCGGGTCGCTCTCCAGGCCGAGCCGTACCTCGACCACGAAAAGATGAAGACTGACTCGGCCTCACCGCACATCCCGGAGGTGACGGGGGCCGTCAGCAGGGCCGCTTGCGAACTTGCGGCGTCGATCGGCGCCGCCGCCATCGTCACCACGACGACCTCCGGTGCCACAGCTCGCCTCATTGCCAGGCTCCGCCCCGGCACACCCATCCTCGGCGTCACGACCTCCCCCGAGGTGGCCCGCCAGCTCGACCTCTCGTGGGGCGTCATCCCCGCTGTGACCGAAGCAACCGAAAACATCTCGGCCCTCGGTCAGGCCGTCCTCTTCGAACTCACCCGCCGCGGATTGGCGCGACGCGGTGATCACGTGGTCGTGACCGCGGGTCTTCCGCTCGGCTTCTCGGACTCTTCCAACCTGCTGCGGATCCACAAGCTGGAATGAGAGAAGGTCGGATTTCGGATTTCGGATTTCGGATTTCGGATTTCGGCCAGAACTCTCACTTCCGTGGAGAACCTTTCCTTTGGTGTGCACGTTGTCCTGGGCAGCAGGGAGGAAATCGACAATGCCCAGTCAATTTGGGGTTCGACAAATCGTCATTCTCGCCGCACTGGTTGCGGTCACATCCTGTGCGAGCTCAGAACCGAAGTCAGACTTCAGTTTCGACGTCAACGAAAACCAGATACGAATCGCTCTTTCCGAAGACGTGGCTCGCGGAATCATGGAGGAACTCGTCGGCGCAGACCTGGACTGCGACGGCGATATCGACGGTGGGCTGGAAACCCTGCTGCAAAAGCTCGATCACGATGGGCCGAGGTCACGAGCAAGCTACCGAAACGGCGAAACAACGATCGCTGCCCGCCGCCGTGGCGGCACGCTGGATCTCGACCTCACCGGACAGGGATCGGGGAGCATCAAGGCCACCATGCCGTGGGCGGTCGCCGAGTGCCTGCTCGGGAGAACCACCACGATCAACGCCTCCATGACCAGCGCCATCAAAGTAAAGGTCACAAACCCGGAGGGCCGCAACTTTTCCTTCAAATTGGATTGAGAACAACCCGGAACGGGTTTTCACCGTAAAGCACTGCACATGGAAACGAGGAGGATGACACTATGAAGCTACGCACCACAATCGGAGTCGCGGCAATCTGTCTATTGCTCGCCGGGAGCGCCGCCGCCGACATCAAAATTCACCAAAAACACCGCTTCGACGCCCGTCCAGGCGCTACCGTCGTCGTGGACGCCTCCTTCCACAACATCGAGGTCACTGCCGTTCCGGGAGATTCGGTGGACGTGACGGTCGACGTCGTGGTCAAGGGCGACGGGAGCAAGGCGAAGAACGCGGCCAACGATCTGCAACCGCAGTTCCTGATTGACGGCAATAGGCTGATCATCAGATCCAACGTCAAGAGGGGCTGGAGCTGGAAGTCGATTTCCGCCAAAGGCGAGATCACCGTCACCATGCCACCGGGCATGAACCTGGCGATCGACGCCTCGTCGGGCGGCACCAGAATCTCGGGCGACTTCGGTGATGTGGTCGTCAATGTCGACGCATCATCTGGAAGTCTGACCGTGGATGGCGCCATGCGAGAGCTCAGTGCGGATCTCTCATCAGGTTCGGTCAAGGTTGCCGTCATGCGCCCACTGGAGAAGTTCTCGGTCGACGCATCCTCGGGCAGCGTCCGCCTTGTCGGCGGCGCCCACTCGGCCTCCATCGACACCTCCTCAGGCAGCATCAACGTCGCGGGGCTCCTCGGCAACGGTCATTTCGACACTTCCTCCGGGGGCATCACCGCGCAGTGGAACGCCATTCCATCGGGCGCGAACGTGCGAGCCGAGGCGAGCTCCGGAAGCGTTCATCTGGCATTTCCTGTGGGCACTCGATTCAACGGTTCAGTTGATGTGAGCTCGGGCGGAATCCGATCGGATTTTCCTGGGATCATGAGCAAAAAGCACCTCGATCTCGACGGCGGTTCGGGCGCGGTGAACCTCACCGTGGAAACCTCGTCGGGGGGCGTCAACCTGCTGGCCAACTGACGCACGAGGCCGAGCCGGCCGAAACTACGTTGTGTCGGCGGTCTTCGGCATCACCTCTGATGCGGTCAACTCCCAGGGCTGAAGGACCACGATGGAGCGTTTTGTGATGTAGCGCGCGAGGCCCGGGTCGGGACCGGAGACAGCAAGTACCACCGCCGAGTCGGCTTCGAATTCAGTGAGTGCGGCCGTCAGCTCCCGTCCCACTCCAGCAGAAATCGGCTGCAATCCGGCCTCACAGCGCAGGATGACGCTCCGGTCCGTCCAATCGACCCGGAAGTCGATTCCAGTGGCCTCGCGGTCGCAGCGGAAGACGGGCGCTGCAACCGACTGCTCGAGAAGCGAGGCCACCTCGGCACGAAAAACGCCCGGAGAGAGCACAGCCCACTCATCAGGCGCCGGGGAGTGCCGAAGCAGCTCTGAAGTCGTGTGACGGGTGTGGTCAGCCACCGCTTTCCGGTAAGCCAGGCACGCACGCAGAATCGGGACCCGCCGGCACAACCATCGTTCCTCGGCCTTTTCTCCCGCACACACAGCCGCCGCGACCAGCGGCAACAGGAGAATCGAACCGGCCGCTACGGTAACCACAGTGAAAAAGAAGGCCGCCGACCAGGAATTGCCGACCCGCAGAATCGCAGTGAACAACGCCACAGCAGCCATGAGATATGCAAGCCCCAGGATGGCGAGCCGATGGTTGGCGACAAACAGCCTCGGAACACGGGCAAGATCGTCCTCGGTGATCCCGAAGTCCTCGATCCGTGGTCCATCGGATGTCGCCCACACGGTCGCCCACCTCCAGCGGCACTCACCATCAAAGATAGTTCGGCAAGCGCATTCATGCCACATCCGGTTGAACAACTGCGCACAAGACGCCGGTTCACCGGGCCGCTTGGATGATCCCGTAGTTGCTCAGCCGGGGCCTATTTCGACGAGTCCGCCTCCGGTTCATTCGGCATCGGTTTTCGGGGCAGTGCTTCGTCGCGGTTGGCGGCGTGCCAGATCACCGCTGCGACGATCACCGCCGACTGCATCATGTCCTCGCGGCTCAGGTGATCGTACGTGTCGACGTTCGAGTGGTGGGTTCGGCTGTAGTCCATGCCGTCCTGAATAAACTGGAAACCCGGAAGACCGACCCGGTCGAATGCCATGTGGTCGGTGCCGCCGGCGATCTCCATGGTCACGTGGTCCGCCCCGAGGTCGGCAAACGGTGCGAGCCACGCCTCGAAGATCGGCACCACGGCGGCGTTCTCCTGGGCATAGAGACCCCGGATCCGGCCGGCGCCGTAGTCGGTATTGAAATAGGCCGAAAGCTTGAAGAACCCGGGCTGGGGCTCGATCGGCCAGGTCGCCTCCCGCGCCCATGTCGGAAGGGCAAGCTGTTCGGGGTCGGTAGGCTCGGGACGGGCGGCGAAGTGCCGGGTGATGTAGTCCCGCGAGCCCAGGAAGCCCTGTTCTTCGCCGCTCCACAGGGCAGCCCGAATGGTGCGCCGCGGCGTCAGCCCGCTCGCATGCAGAATCCGCAGCGCCTCCATGACCACAGCGCAGCTGCCGCCATTGTCGGTGGCGCCGGTGCCGGCATGCCACGAGTCGAGGTGCGCGCCGACCATCACGATCTGGTCGGCGAGGTCGGTGCCCTGGATTTCGACCAGGGTGTTGATGCCTTTCCCGTCCTCGAAAAACTGCACTTCGACATCGATCTCGAGTTCGGGCTCGAGATCGTTGTCGAGCAGGCGGACGAGCCGGTTGTACTGTTCGGTGGCCATCACCAGGCTGGGCACCCCGACGGGAATGGCCGGATCGCGTTTCGACGAGCTGCCCGAAAGCCGAACCACGCCGTTGTCGCGCGAGCTCGGTTCGATGGTCGCGACCACGCCTTCTTGCTCGTAAAAGGCGGCCAGCAACGGCCAGAACTCGAATCGCTTGAGCATCCGCTGACGCCAGCTCCTACCCCGCTCTGACGGAATGTCATAATCCTCGAGCTCCCGAAGATGCTCGCCGTCCCAGCGTTTGAAGAGATCGGCATCGATCTGGTCAGGGCTTTTTTCGCTCTCGAGCAGCACGATCGCGCCGTCGAGCTTGCCCTTCCATTTCTCGAGGTCCTCCTCAGACTCGATCGTGGCACGCACGACTCGACCCCGCACCGGCCCCTCGGTACCCGGCGACCACGCCTCAGGCAGCGCTTCGAGCGGCTGAACATAGGGCGCGACCATTCGCACCTGGATCCGATCCATCGCCCAGCTGCGTCCGAAATCGTACTCCTCGAGCCAGGCCTTCAGACCCCACTCTTCGAAGGTTGCCGTTGCCCACTCGTGGGCCGCGAGCGACTGCGGCGAACCGGTCAGGCGCGGCCCGACAGCCTCGGTCAGGTGCCACGCCAGGTCCATGACATCGGAGTGATGGAAGCCCTCGTTGCGGATCTTGGTGACGGCGTCGAGGTCGACCGGTTCCTCGGCAGCAATCGGAAATGCAGTCGCAAGGAATGCGGCGGCAACGGAGAACTGTCGCAAACTGAACATATGGACCTCCATCCTGCAGACGGGAGGGAGTGTAGCGTATCCCGGAGGACCCGGTCACGATGTAACACCGAGGCACCCCGGCTTTCATAGCGCCATCCCCGAGAGGAGCCACCCGTCACATTATCTGCTCAAAAGCCTTCGAGTTCCCGAAGGACTCGCCCTCAGATAATGTGACAAATGACACCTCCGCCGCACGCGGCTCGTTTCCGCACGCCATTCCCGAGAGGATGCCAGGCACGCGGCCCGAAGCGGGCCGGATGCCAGGCACCTCCGCCGCACGCGACTCGGCTCAGACCGTTCCTCCGACGTCAGCACTCGAACTTAGTTGGAGGGTGGTGTGTTGTGATGGAAGTTCCGAATTCCAAATTCTGAATTCCGAATTCCGAATTGCGTTCGTGGCGGCTCAGGAGTGCCCATTCATGACCGCGATCTTGCGGCCGATCGACAGCACCATTTCCAGGGACTGCTCATAATTGAGGCGCGGGTCGACTTTCGACTCGTACGCCCTCTCGAGATCGACCTCCGACAGACCGCGGGCGCCTCCGATGCACTCGGTGACGTTGTCGCCGGAAAGCTCGAAATGCACCCCGCCCTGGTACGAGCCGAGCTCGGCATGAATGTCAAAACTCTGTTCGAGTTCGGACAGAATATTTTCGAACCGCCGGGTCTTGCGGCCGCCGGCCACCGTCTCGGTGTTTCCGTGCATCGGGTCGCAGCACCACAGAACGGTCCTGCCCGCACCCCTGACGGCGTCGATCAGGACCGGGAGAGCCCCGGCGACCTTGTCGTGCCCCATCCGATGAATCACCGTGATCCGACCCGGTTCCATTTCGGGATCGAGCATTTCGAGCAATTCGATGAGCCACTCGCCCGTCATCTTCGGGCCCACTTTGATCCCGATGGGATTGCGGATCCCGCGAAAGTACTCGACGTGAGCGCCGACGGTAGCGGCGGTGCGCATCCCGATCCAGGGGAAGTGGGTCCCGAGGTTGTACCAGCCGTCGCGACGCGGGACCTGCCGGGTCTCGGCCTGTTCGTAGGGCAGCAGCAGGGCCTCGTGGCTGGTGTAGAAGTCGACGCGGCTGATCTCGGAGGCCTGGATGCCGGCCAGGGTCTCCATGAACTGCAGTGAATCGGAAATTCCTTCGACGACGCGCTGGTACTCCTGGGCGCGGGGCGAGTGTTGGACAAAATCGAGATCCCAGTATTCGGGGTGGTGGAGGTCTGCAAATCCGCCATCGACCAGCGACCGGATGAAATTCAGGGTCAGGGCCGAATGTTCGTGGCCGCGGAGCATCCGCTCGGGGTCGGGCACCCTGGATTCTGTTGTGAAATCCGATCCGTTGACCAACTCACCGCGGTAACTGGGGAGGGACACGCCGCCGCGTTCCTCGGTGTCCGCGCTCCGGGGTTTGGCGTACTGGCCCGCGAACCGTCCGACCCGGATGATCTGTCGTTTCAGGCCATAGGTCAGTACCAGGCTCATCTGGAGCAGGATCTTGAGCTTGTTTGTGATGATGTTTGCGGAGCACTGGTCGAAGCGTTCTGCGCAGGCGCCTCCCTGAAGCAGAAAACGTCGTCCTTCCGCCGCCTCGGCCAATTGAACCCGCAGTTTCTCGACCTCCCAGGACGTGACGAGCGGCGGCAGGGACGACAGCTGCCGAACCACCTCGGCCAGATGATCCGGATCCGGGTAGGTCGGCTGTTGCTCGGCCGGCCGTGTCTGCCACGAAGTGGGGCTCCACTGTGCCATAAGGGAGGGATTCTACACGATAGCTGGCCTCGGCGGGTGCCTGGGGGATAGGGGAACGGGAGAATGGGAAAACTGGGGGAAGAATGTCCGTGGGGTTGACAGAAATAAATTTGTAACATACAACTTAATTTTGATGACTCAAGGAAATCTCCCCAACCGCCTCACCGATGCCCAAGCACGCCAGCTTCAACAGGGCATCCGTGCCCTGGTGCGCCGTTTTTCGCTCGCCGAGCGGTCGGATATGAGTTGTTGTGGGATGACGGTCGCTCAGGCTGCGACGCTCCAGGCGCTGGCAGATGGCGCGCTGCGTCTCGGCGAGCTCTCGAAACGCCTGGGGATCGCCGCCAGTACCCTCACCCGAAATATCTCTCGTCTCGAGGATCGCGGTCTCCTGTGCCGCGTCGGCGACCCCGACGACGGACGAGCACAACGAGTGGACCTGACCGGGGCCGGCCACCTGGCTGCGGCCGAGGTCGCTCGCCAGGAAGTCGAGTTTTCGCGATCGGTCCTCGAATGCCTGCCGTCCGGCTCCGTAACCTCGACGCTCGACGGGTTCAATCAACTGTTGGCTGCGGTTCGCCGAGCCACCGAACACTGCTGCCCCGGAGCGTACGAACACCTCATGTCCGACATGCCCGCGTGGACAACTGGAGGATGCGATGAGTGAGATCGACACCCAGGAGAAGCTCGACAGCACCGACGACGAGTCGGTGGTCCGACAGGTTCGCGAACGATACGCGGCCTTCGCCACCGCCGGGACCTCGTGCTGCGGGCCCACACCGACGTCGTGCTGCGGTTCCAACGAAACGGTGGCACAGAGCATTGGATACGATGCCATCGATCTCGATCTGCTGCCCGACGGCGCCAACCTCGGTCTCGGCTGTGGGGCCCCCCTGCACCACCTCGAGCTGGCCGAGGGCGAGACCGTCGTCGATCTCGGCTCCGGAGCGGGCATCGACGCCCTGATAGCCGCCCGCGCGGTGGGCCCCCAAGGCCGCGTCATCGGCATCGATATGACCCCCGAGATGCTCGAGGCGGCGGCAGCAAACGCCGCAAGGGCCGGGGTCGACCACGTCGAGTTTCGCGAAGGCAGGCTGGAACACCTCCCGGTGGACGACGCGACCGTCGATGCGATCACCAGCAACTGTGTCATCAACCTGGTTCCGGACAAGAGCGCGGTCTTCGCCGAGATCGCCCGCGTTCTCCGCCCGGGCGGGCGGATGGTGGTCTCCGACATCGTGCTCGACGGTGAGCTGCCGGAAGCTGTTCGCAAGAACGTAATGGCCTACGTCGGTTGTGTTTCCGGAGCCGAGCGTCGCGCGGTTTATTTCGATCTGCTCGCTGACGCCGGTCTCGGCGACGTGGAAATTCTCAAGGACGTTGATTTCCTCGAGATGACCGAAAAAGCCTCGCCCGCCGAGGTGATTTCCCTCCTCGAGGCGGCAGGCATCGACCGCAGCGAGGTCGCCGGCATCGTGCGGTCGGTCACCTATCGCGCACGAAGGGTGTGACCGGCCGCGGCTCCCCTGCGCCTCTGCGCCTCTGCTCCTCTGCCCAACTCGGGTAGACTGCCGCGGTGAAACTGGAACTCGAACTCGCTCTGCGGTTTCTTCGCCGCCGGACCGGGCTGCTGCTCCGCGGCACCGCGCTGGCGGCGTTCGCCGGTATCGCTCTCGCGGTGACCGCGCTGGTCGTCACCGTTGCCCTCATGACCGGCTACTCACGGGCGATCGCCACCGCCCTGCAGCGCGGCAACGCCCACATGGTCGGCTTCGCCTTCGGCCGGCTAACACCCGACGAGGCCCAACGGATGGCGATTGAGATGGCTTCCGTGGATGGGGTCAGAAGGGCGACACCCGTCACCTATCTGACCGGGCTCCTCGACGACCCTGCCGAGCCCACCAACCCGCTGCCGGTGACCCTCAAGGCGGTCGCCGTCCCGCCGTCCTACACCGGTCTCATCCAATGGCCCGAGGACGCCGGTTTGGTGGCGGTGTTGGGAGGGCGGCTCTCGGACCGGGTCGGCATCGACGCAGGTGATCGCGCCACCGTTCGCCTGCCTCCCGAGGGGGGTTCGTGGATCCTGCCGGCGCTCAACTTGCAGGTCATCGGGACCTTCAGCCTGTCCTTCGCCGAGTTTGACGAGGGGTGGATCACCGTGCCGCTCGGAGAGCTGTTGCGGGTCCTTCCCGAAACCGGGGTCGCCGGGATCGAGATCGAGCTCGAGAACCCGATGGCAGTGGAGCGCGCCCGTGCGGCGCTCGAAGAGATCGACTCTCAGCTCTATTTCACCGACTGGCGCGAGATGAACAGGTCCCTGTTTGCCGCCCTCCGCTGGCAGACCTTGTCGCTCTTCGTCGTTCTGTCGTTGGTTGTGGCGGTCGCATCGTTTCAGGTGAGTTCGGCGCTCGTGGTGCTCGCGATCGACAAACAACGCTCGACCGGCATGCTGCAGGCCCTCGGTGCGACCCCATCGAGCATTCGTCGCATTCTCGTGTTGGCAGGCGCCCTGCTCGGCGGTACCGGCGTCGCAGCCGGTATCATTCTCGGCTGCGCGGCGAGCTGGATCATGACGGCAACCCGAGCCATCCGTTTTCCACCCGGTCTGGCCAGGGTCTACATGGTGGACTCAATCCCTTTGGTTCCAACGCCTCTGCTGGTCGGCGCCATCGCCGGGGTGTGCATGGTGCTGGTTCTCCTGGCCTCAATGTGGCCAGCCTGGAAGACGTCGCGACAGGATCCTGTTGTCGCTTTACGGGCCACCTGAACGGGTCAGTTCTCAAGGCCTGGCGTGCTACGCTGAACTGAGACTTGCGCTCGGGCCCCGGCGCCAGGTGACGCGATGAACCGGGGCGCGGCGGAGCCACCACAGGAACCAGTGCATGTATGAGATCCAATACCATCCGGCGGATATCCGCAAACAGGTGCGGTACTACTTTCTCAGCAGAAAGGGCTTCCGGCTGCTGGTGGCTGGTGCCGCCCTGGTTGCGCTGGTGCTCGCTGCCGGTGCCGTTTTGGCCCCCCTCGGCATCCGATCGCTCCTGATGACCGGGCGCCTCCACGCCCTGTCGCAACAGAACGGTCTCCACCGCGAGGTCCTCGCCGAACGCACGCGGGTTCTCGACCGTCTCGAGCGCGAGGTGGCCTCGGCACGGGCCCTGCAGCGCCAGATGAGCCTCATTCTAGGTTCTCCCCAGGATTCCGAGGGTCTCGGCGGCTATCCCGAACAACCCGAGAGGAATCTTCAGGTCGAGGCGGCGCGCGTTGCCAGCGAACGAGCCCTCAAACTCGATTCCGACACCCGCGCCCTGCTCACCCTCGCCGATGAACTCGCCAGTTTCGCCCGTTCCAACGAGGACCTTGCCGAGGCCGTGCCCTCGATCTGCCCGCTGCCGGTGGGCACATTCGTCCTGACCTCGCCCTTCGGCAACCGCACCTCGCCCTTCACCAACACGGTCGACTTCCACTCAGGCCTCGATCTCGCCGCCCGCGAAGGCACTCCGGTCCTTGCGTCCGGTGGTGGCCGGGTCGTATTCGCCGGTCGCTACCCGTTGCGACGCAACGTGCGGTGGTGGCGTTACGGGAACGTGGTCGTTGTGGCGCACGGCACGCGATACCTGACGATCTACGCCCATCTGAACGAGATCACCGTCCGCCGCGGCGCCACCCTGCGCCGGGGCGAAGAGGTCGGCACCGTAGGCAACACCGGCTGGAGCACCTCGCCGCACCTGCACTACGAAGTTCGGTTCAGAAAAGAAATCGACGACGAACCGACGCCGATCGACCCGCGCATCTATATTCTCAACTACCAGTGGACGGGCCACGAAGAGCTGCTGATCCAGGGCCGAAGCGCGCCCATTCCGGCCTTCGATCCGCTGCCGTCTCGGATGAGGGGGAACTGACAGATGGAAGAGGTCAAGAACTTTCCGACCATGATCATCCCGAAGGGAACCGATATTTCGGTCAACGAGAACGGCCAACTGTCGATCCGGACGCCCGGCAATCTCGTGATCCAGAATTCGGGCGTGTACTCGGTGATCGAGTCCGGGAGCGGCTCGGTCAGAATCGACCCCGACGTCAAGGTCGAAGCGGTCTCGGTGCAGGCCGCCGATTCCTGTTTTGTCGCCGGTCAGTTGACGGCGTGGCGGGTCCGCGCCCGCACCATCACGCTCGAGCGCGGCGCTCAGGCCAATATCATGCTGCAGGAGTCGGAGTCCCTCGATCTCGACCGCAACGCTCGCCTGGTGGGCAACTTTGCATCGGAAAAGGAACTCTACCTGATGCTCGGCCGCTTCAGCCGAGAGCTTCGCGACCTCCCCACCGGGGTCTTTGCCAATGACGACCCTGCATCGAGAATCACTTCCGGTGAGGCAGACGCAACGGACGACGATGACACCACGCCAGCGCAGGCCGCGCCGGAAGGGGGCGGCGAGGGGTCGCCTTCCCGGCGGCAGGAGGAGAGCGAGGTGATCTCGCTGGTGCGGGTCATCCTCGAGCGTGAAATCGCCCGGGTCGGCTCCGACGGGGCCGGTCGGGAACCGTTGGAGAAACTTCTCCAGCTCATTCGGACAAAAGACCACGATCGATTGCGCGATAGCTACCGCTATCTCATCTCGCAGGTCGAGAGCCCGACCGAAGAGCTCGGGCGCGCCCGGGACATCCTCGCGAAGTTACTCGAAACCAGCTGAAAACCCTGCGGCGGTGATGGTACTCTGCGGCGTGACGGGAGGACCACGGCGCGATGGAAAACTCCGGGCAGGTGCAGCGAACGTCACTCTATGAAGAACACGTGGCCGCCGGCGGGCGAATGGTCGAGTTCGCAGGTTACGAACTGCCGGTCCAGTACGCCGGTCTGAGCGAGGAGCACGAGGCGGTCCGCTCCCGAGCGGGGCTCTTTGACGTCTCCCATATGGGTGAGATCGCCATTCGCGGCCCCGGCGCGTTCGATTTCATCCAATTGGTGTCCTGCAACGACCACTCCAAGATGGTCGCGGGCCGCGCACAGTACACCGGACTGATGTTGCCCGAGGCCACCTTTGTCGACGACGTTCTGGTCCACAAGGTGGCCGATGACGATTTTCTGCTGGTCGTCAACGCCGCGAACCGGCACAAGGACGTCGCCTATCTCACCGAGCTCGCGAACGCCCGCGAAGATGTCCTCGTCACGGATTTGTCGGACGAGTATGCTCAGATGGCGCTGCAGGGGCCGCTGGCCCAGGAGGTGCTGCAGCTCCTGACTCCCCAGGATCTCGGCGAGATCAAATACTACCGCTTTGTCGCCGGCGAGGTGGCTGGGGTCTCAGCGCTCATCGCCCGCACCGGCTATACCGGTGAGGATGGATTCGAGGTCTATACCGCCCCCGCGGATGCGCCGGCCGTGTGGCGGGCCATCCTCGCCGAGGGTCGCCCCAAGGGTGTGCAGCCCGCCGGGCTCGGCGCCAGGGACACGCTGCGGTTCGAGGCGGGGATGTGTCTCTACGGCAACGATATCGATGACACCACGACGCCTCTCGAGGCCGGTCTCGGCTGGATCGTCAAGCTCGCCAAGGGAGACTTCATCGGTCGAGACGTCCTCGAGCGACAGGCCGAGGAAGGGGTCGACCGACAACTGGTTGGGCTCGAAATGGTGGATCGCGGCATCGCTCGCCACGGCTATCCCGTGCTGCTCGACAAGGCGGCAGATGAGCCGGCGGGGGTCGTGACCTCCGGAACCCAGTCGCCGACCCTTGGCAAAGCGCTCGCGATGGCTTACCTTCCCCCCGAGGCGGCCGAACAGGGCCGCGAGGTCTTCGTTTCTATTCGCAACCGCACCGTCCGCGCGCGGGTGGTCGGTCTCCCATTTTATTCGCGGAAGAAAAAGTAGGATTTGCGTATTGTCCACACCGCAAGGAGGAGCCCAAGATGAGTATCCCGGCTGATCTGCTGTACATCCGCTCTCACGAGTGGATTCGGGTCGACGACGACGGCGTCGTGGTCGGCATCACCGAGTACGCCCAGGACCAACTCGGTGAGGTGGTCTACGTCGAACTCCCGGAGGTCGGCACCGCCGTCGACGCGAACGAAGAGCTCGGAACCCTCGAATCGGTCAAGGCTGTTTCAGAGTTTCTCGCCCCGGTCGCCGGCGAGGTGATGGCAGTGAACGAGCGTCTCGAGGAAGAACCCAACCTTGTGAACGGCGACCCTTACGGCGATGGCTGGCTGGTCAAGATCAGCGGTTCAGCCGAAGCTGATTCAACACTGAGTGCCGAAGAATACGCGGCGTTCCTGGAGGAGGAGAACAGCTGATGCACCCATGGGTCGGCGCCGGCGACGAGGACCGGAGGCACATTCTGCAGGAGTTGGGTCTCGACAGCATTGATCAGCTCTTTGCATCCATCCCCGCAGCAGTCTGTGTGGACCAGCTCGAGCTGCCCAACGCTCGCGACGAGGAGTCGGTGCGGCAGTCTCTTTCGCGGATGTCGACCGCAAATCTCTCGATGGGTTGCGTCCCGAGCTTCCTCGGCGCAGGCGTCTATCGCCACGTCCAACCTTCGGTCGTCGATGCCGTGCTGTCGCGGGCGGAGTTCTTCACCTCCTACACCCCGTATCAGCCCGAGATTTCACAGGGCACCCTCCAGGTCATCTTCGAGTTCCAGACCCTCATGACCCGTCTCACCGAGCTCGAGGTCGCCAACGCCTCGCTCTACGACGGCGCCACCGCGCTGGTCGAAGCCGTCCTCTTCAGCCACCGGGTCTTGCGGGGCAAACGCGATACTGCGGTGGTTGCGGAGACCATCCACCCCATGTACCGGCAGGTTTTGAACACCTACGCCGAATCCGCCGGCATCGAGGTGGTGACCGTGCCGCCCGGGCCCGACGGGCGGCTCGACCCCGATCGGGTCCGCGGGGCCGCTGCGGAGCCGTGCTGTGTGGTCGTGCAATCGCCCAATTTTCTCGGTATTGTCGAGGATCTTCCGGGTCTCGCCCGGGCCGCTGAAACGAGCGGCGCCCTCGCCGTCCAGGTCGTCACCGAAGCGGCGTCGCTCGGTCTGCTGGCGGGCGGGGGACGCTTCGGTTTCGATGTGGTGTGCGGCGAGGCCCAGAGCTTCGGCGTCGCTCCCGGTTTCGGCGGCCCCCACCTCGGTTTCTTCGCCTGTTCTGAAAAACACATCCGGCAGATGCCGGGGCGCCTGGTGGGCGAGTCGGTGGATGAGGATGGCAGTCGCGCCTTCTGTCTGACGCTGTCCACCCGCGAGCAGCACATCCGCCGCGCCAAAGCGACCTCGAACATCTGCACCAACCAGGGATTGATGGCACTCGCGGCGACAGTGTGGCTCGAGTCGATCGGCGGCGACGGACTGCGTCAGCTCGCCACGTCCTGTCTCGCTCGGACCGAGGAACTCAAGCGGCGGATCGCCGCACTCGGCGAGCCGTGGAAGCTCGCCCACCCCACCAGCCCGACCTTCAACGAATTCCTGCTCGTCGGGCCGGGCACCGGCCCGGAGCTCGTGGACCGTCTTGCAAAAGAAGGGGTTCTGGCCGGGGTGCCGTCCGCCCTGTGGGGCGGCTCATGGCCCGACGGCATCGTGACAGCGGTCACCGAGTGCAATTCGGCCGAGGATCTGGATGCATTTGTCTCTGCATTGGAGAGGGTGTCATGAAGCGCCGCGCCATCCGCTCCGAGCCGCTGTATTTCGAGCGCAACCCGAGGCGAGTACAGCGCCAGGGCTTCATGCTGCCGGCGCTCGATGTGCCCGTGGTCGATCCCGCCGACGTCCTGCCGCCGGAGCTCTTACGCGAGCCTGATTCCGACTACCCCGACATTTCCGAGCTGGAGGTCGTGCAGCACTTCCACCGTCTCAGCCAGCTCAACTACGCTGTCGACGAGGGCCTCTACCCTCTCGGTTCGTGCACCATGAAATACAACCCCAGGCTCAACGAAGTAACTGCCCGTTACCCTGGCCTGGCCGGAATCCACCCACTCCAGCCGGAGCGCCAGGTCCAGGGGGCCCTGAGGTTGATCTGGGAGCTCGAAGAGGCGCTCAAGACCATCACCGGCATGCCGGGCGTGACGCTGCAGCCGGCCGCCGGCGCGCACGGTGAGTTCACCGGCATTTTGATGATCCGCAAGGCCCTGGAGGCCCGCGGTGACGTCCGCCAGGTGGTGCTCGTTCCCGACTCGGCTCACGGCACCAACCCGGCCACTGCGGTCTTTGCCGGCTACGACGCGATCGAGATCCCGTCTGGGGAGGACGGAACCGTGGATCTCGAGGCCCTCGATCGGATGATGGACGACACGGTAGCAGCCGTCATGCTGACGGTGCCCAACACCCTCGGTCTCTTCGAACACCGGATCACCGAGATTTCCAATCTGGTCCACGACCGCGGCGGTTTCGTCTACATGGACGGCGCCAACTTCAACTCCTTTGTCGGCCGCGCCCTGCCGGGGCTCATGGGCGCCGACGCCATGCACATCAATCTCCACAAGACCTTTTCCACCCCGCACGGCGGCGGCGGCCCGGGCGCAGGACCAGTGACCGTCTCGGAAGCGCTCGTCCCCCATTTGCCGGTGCCGAGAGTCGTCCGCGATGGCGACACTTTCAGCCTGCTGTGGGACGACCCTCAATCGATCGGGCCGATGCGTGGTTTCTACGGCAACTTCCTCATCCTGGTGCGGGCCCTGACCTATATTCAGAGCCTTGGCGCCGACGGATTGAGGTCGATGTCCGATGTCGCTGTTTTGTACGCCAACCTCGTCCGCCACCGCCTCAAGGGCGCCTACCACCTCAAGTACGACGCGCCGTCGATGCACGAGGTCGTGTTCGACGACAGCGTGCAGACCCGCCACGAGGTCCACAACACCGACATCGCCAAAAGACTGCTCGACTACGGCTTTCACCCTCCGACCATGTCCTTCCCGCTGATCGTTCACGGCGCGCTGATGATCGAGCCCGCCGAGAGCGCCGCGCCGGAAGAGGTCGAGGCCTTCTGCGACGCCATGCTCGCCATCGCCAAGGAGTGCGAGACCGACCCCGAATTGGTAAAGACCGCACCGCACGACACCCCGGTCAAAAGGGTCGACGAGGTGCGCGCCGCGAGAAACCTCAAGGTACGGTGGGTGCCGGGCGGTTCCGAGTAGTCGGTATGGCACGCCGGCGGGAACATTCCGATTCTCTGAACGCGCTTCCCGTGAGGTGCCCCTCTATGCATTGTTTGCCCGAGGCCTTCTGGCCACGACGAATGTTGACCATCAAACAATGCAAAGAACGGCACCTCCGCCGCACAAAAAGTGGCACCTCCGCCGCGCCTGGTTTTGTGGGGCGGCCGTCCCGGCTGCCATTGGGAATCACAAGATAATCGTCACCCATCGGCCTTAGATGCGGCGGTCGCGGCACTGCGGGCACAGGCCAGACGGGTGGTGGGCCATCGTTGAAAATCGAAATTCCGACCGGTCGATCGACGTTGTGGCTGAAGGTACATGTCAATAAAACGCCAAAGACGAAACCTGGAGAATGAAATCATGCCGAAAACAGGGCGGAAACTCGACCGGAAAATCCTGAACTACTCCGACGTACTCGGTTTGCGGGCGGTAACGACACTCCTGGCATTGTCTGTGCTTGGTACGGCTTCGCCGCTTTTCGCAGCGGAGGGAGGCGACCCGTCACCACCGCCACGCCTGATCGTTCAGATCACGGTCGACCAGCTCCGCGGTGACCTACCCACTCGTTATTTCGAGCGCCTCGGTGAGGGCGGGTTGAAGTGGCTGCTCGAGCACGGCGTGCACTACGCCAACGCCCGTTACAACCACGCCAACACCGAGACCATCGTCGGGCACGCGAGCCTCGCCACCGGGGCCGAGCCCCGGGTCCACGGCATGGTCGCCAACGTCTGGCTCGACCGCAGCCTGGGCCGGCTGGTCTATAACATCGAGGACCCGACCGTCCACCTCCTCACTGCCGGCGCCGACGTCGACGGCGCCACCGAGATCGACCCGACCCAGCGAACGGCCAAGGTCGAGGGACGCTCTCCCTCAGCCCTGTTGGTCTCCACCTTCGGCGACGAGCTTTCGATCAAGACCGCCGGCAAGGCAAAGGTCTTCGGCGTGTCGGTCAAGGACCGCGGCGCGGTGTCGATGGCGGGCCACACCGGCACCGCCTACTGGTTCTCAAAAGCCTCGGGCGAATTTGTCACCTCGAGCTACTACATGGACCGATATCCCGACTGGGTGACAACATGGAATGCCGCCGGTTACCCAGGAAGCTACGCCGGCACCGACTGGACCCTGCTTCACGACCAGGCAACGTATCAATACGGGAACGCCGATGACATGCCGTGGGAGACCGCGATGCCGGGCTGGGGTCGAGTCTTCCCCCACCCTTATGGCCCGGCTGACGGCAAGCTCTACACCACCCTTTTGACTCTGAGCCCCGCCGGCGACGAACTGACCCTCGACTTCGCCCTCGAGCTGCTCGACCGAGAGGATCTGGGTGCGGACGAGGTGCCGGACTTCCTCGCCGTGAGCTTCTCCTCGACCGACTACGTGGGCCACATCTTCGGCCCCTCGAGCCTCGAAGCCGAAGAAAATATCCTGCGCCTCGACCGGACCCTCGCCCGTTTCCTCAAGGCCCTCGACGAGAAGGTCGGGCTCGAGAACATGGTCATCGTCCTGTCAGCCGATCACGGCGGCCCCGAGGCGCCGGGCGCCCTTACCGAGCTCGGCTTGAAGGCCGACTATGTCGATCCCGATAGTTGGGACCGCGCCCCGGCAATTGCCGCCCTCAAGCAACGCTTCGGTTTTGGCGAGGAGCTTATCGACCAGTATTTCCACCCCTACCTGTACCTCAACCGCCAGCTCATCGCCGAGAAGGGCCTCGATCAGGCAGCGGTCGAGCGGGCGGTGGCCGAGGTCCTGACCCACTTCGACGGGGTGGCGCTGGCGGTCTCTTCGAGCGCCCTGCGCACCGGCAATCTGCCCGACACCCCGATCCTGCAGTCGGTCCTCAACAACTTCAACCCCAAGCGCTCGGGCGACATCTACGTGGTCTTCGAACCGCACCGCTTCATCAACGACTTCGACGGTCTGATCGTGGCCTGCACCCACGGCTCGCCCTGGGCGTACGACACCTTCGTACCGGTGATCGCCGTCGTTCCCGGCGTGACTCCGCAGACCGTCTACCGTCGCGTCAGCCCCCTCGATATCGCGCCCACCCTCGCAGCCCTTGTCGGCGCCAAACCGCCGTCGGGGGCGGAAGGCGACCCGCTGCTCGAGGTGATGATGGCGAGCGCGGGTGAGTAGGTGGGGGCGGCATGCCGACGAGAACATCCCGATGTTCTGAACGGCATACCCGAGAGGATGCCAGGCACGAGGCCCGTCGGACGGGCCGGATGCCAGGCACCTCCGCCGCGCGCGGGCCGGCCTGTCACGGCGTAGCCGAAGGCGAAGCCGGACACCTCCGCCGCACGCGGTTTTGTGGGGCAGCCGTCCCGGCTGCCGGTGGGATGGAAATTCAAAATTGAGAATTCAAAATTCAAAACTGAAAATCACGAAGTGATTTTCATCCAGGGTCCGTCGATGCGGCGGTCGCGGCAATTGGGACACCGGCCGGGTGGGTGGAGAGCCTTCTTCGTGAAATCGAAGCCGCATCCGACGCAGGATGCAGGTCGCACGCTCAGCCTTTTGCCCGATGTGCGAACGCTGCGCTCGATGTGCTTGAGATCCTCTTCGAGCACCTTCACCGTGACACAGAGCTCGTGCCGGAGGTCCTCGAAGCTCCACTCGTTGATCTCGATGAGTTCGACGATCTGCTGACGCCGCGTCTGAGCCATTAATCCTCAGCGGCGTTCTCGGCCAACCACTGGTGGATCGGGACCTCGCCGATGTAGAGCTCCTCGAGCACACCAACACCCTTGCGGACCCGGACGGTGACAAAGGCCTCGCGTTGGCCGCTGCGGCGGCTCCACACCGCTCGTTCGGCTTCGGGGGCGAGGTTTTCGTCCATGTAGTAGCGGTTGAACGGCATCGTCACCCACACCCGGCGCACACCGTCCTCATCGGGGTAGACCCCTCCGGATCGCAAACGAAGATAGGCGCCGGATGCCGGAGGCTCGAGAGCCGCGGGTCCGTACGCCGCCAGACCGTCGCTGCCGACCTCGAGCGGCACGAACACCCACTGTTGCCGCGCGACCTCGAGTCCTTCGGGCGCGGGAGCCCGGTCCAGGGCGAAGCGGATCGCGACGTAGCGCCCGCGAAAGGCGTCGACCGGGTCGACCGGTTGGATGCTGAAACGGAAGATCTCGCCGGTGCGCAGAGCCAGTTCAGACCTGAAGATCGCTCCGCCGGCCACCGCGAGCTGCACCAGGGCCACAACGACGAACAGGATGATCCGAATGCGGCGCGCGTTCATGGGTCCACCCGCGGCGGCCGCATCCGCTTTGACAACACGACGTTGGCGACGAGAAAACCGACGCCGACGACGATGAAAGCGAGCCCACGGGCGACGAAACCAAGCTGGGAATCGAAGAAGCGGATGACCACCAGCAACGCCACCACCAACATCCCCAGGTTGACGGTGGCCAAGTGTTCTCGACGCACGCCGAATGCGATCGTCGCCACTCCGACAGCGAACACCACTAGATTGAAGACCAGTGCGCCAAGCCAATCCGCATCGGTCGCAGCAACCACCGGCCACACCACGGCAGCCACCGGGACGGCCGCCACCCAGAGAAGCTGCAGCCCGTCGCGGCTCCTGTCCAGCAACAGCGCCCCGGCCGCCACCGCCACCACAGGCAGGCCCACGGCGAGCAGCAGATCGACCCACATCGATCCGCCGGAGAAATGTTCGGCGGTGCGCAGGTGCTGCCACCCGATGTTGTCCCAGGGCTCGGCAAACGTCAGCACCAGCCACACCACCACGCTCCCGACGACACCTACGGACTCCAGTGGGCGCCGCCACATGGCGTCGTCATCATCCCGGGTCGCGGTTCCGATAACGATCATCAACGCAAAAAGCCCGCAGTAGATCACGATCCACAGACCCGGCACACTGCGTTCGAGACTGAGGGCAGCCGCCACACACAGAAAGATCGCGATGGCCCACTGCAGGTTGGACGCACGCAGACCCCTGCGGCCGCTGCGAAACAGCTGGAGAGTGTGCGGGACGACGCCGGCAGCGGCGAGCGGCCACAACCACAGCACCTGGTGTCCCCCGGCGAGGGCCGCGCCTGCCCACCAGGTCAGAGCTCCGAGGAACAGTATGGCGGCACCCGTCGAATTGAGGAGCCACGGCAGGGGCGCCAACAGCAGGGCCCACCGCCAAAGGAAGGACTCGAGGTCACCGCCGGTGTGGTAGGTCTGATCCACAAGCGCGATGGCGGTCGCCACCATCAGTGCGAGCAGCACCCCGGATCCCTCGCGCCAGGCGGTCGAGGCCTCCCTCCGCACCAGCACCCACCCGGCGATGACCTGCGCCACCACCAGGGGCGTCATCGCGATCACCGCCCGCGCCCCCCGGCTGAGGTTTTCCCAGTTGTGGGCCAGCAGCAAAATGATGCCGCCACCGATGAGGAGGGCGCCAAAGACCGCGCACACCGCCAGAATCACACGCCGGCCATTGCCCTCGGCAGCACCGGCATAGTGGGAGCGGAGCCTATCGGCAGTTGCCTCGTCAACCACACCACGAGCCACCAGCTCCGGGAGCTCCCCAAACAACCAGCGGATCGACATGCGCCCCATGAGTGACGCCATTATATCGTTCTCACGTTCAACATTTGGACGTCGGGCCGTTTACCTGGACCGGCATCCATCAGATCGCCTGAGCGAGCCCCGCAGGGGCGACAGAGAATGGGCTGGGGCGTCAGCCCCGGAAACCAGGGGATAAAAAAACGACAAGCCCCGGAGGGGCGACAGATCTGCCACACGGTGTCGGCTGTGGACATCGAAGGCAACAACCTGTCGCCCCTCCGGGGCTGTTCCTATATTCTTCTGCGATTCCCGGGGCTTACCCGGGCTCTGTGTCTGTCGCCGCTTCGCGGCTTCTCGTTATTTCGCTCGAAGCAGACCTGCGTCAGTTTTTTTCGGTCACGCCGTACGATCAGTCACTACCGCACGGGATACGGCGGACGGTCGGGCCGCAGCGGCGGGTCCGTCTCGAGGGCCTTCAGCACCTCGGCAATGGCGCGCTGCAACTGCGGATCGGCGCCGTCGACCATCAGTGAGGGGTCGTCCACGACCTCGATATCCGGATCGACGCCGTGGTTTTCGACGTCCCACTCTCCCTCGAGGTTGTAGAACGAGAACGTCGGCACCGTCAGCCGGCCGCCGTCGATCAGCGCCGGAAAGCCGGAGTAGCCGATCAGACCGCCCCAGGTCCGGGTGCCGATCAACGGCCCGAGCCCAGCTGCGCGGAAGTAGTAGGGGAAGGCATCACCACCCGAACCACTCCACGCATTGATCAACATCGCCATCGGTCCGGAGTGCGCGATCATCGGCGTCTGCCAGTCATCGCCCGACCGGACCGCCCAGAAGTTGTAGAGCGGCCGGTTGAGGAGCTCGACAAAGCGGTCCGGGATCTGGCCGCCGTTGTTGAAGCGTTCGTCGACGATCAAACCGTCTTTGTGGAACTGGGCCCGGAACATCCGGTAGAGCTCGGTCTGGCCGCCTCTGCCTGTTGATGGTACGTAGACATAACCCACGCGCCCGTCGGTCGCCGCCTCGACCTTCTGCCGGTTGGCCTCGATCCACGCCAGGTTGCGCAAACGCGCTTCGCTGGAGAGGGTCTCGACGAGGACCTCGCGCGCGCCGTCCGTGGTCGGCTTGTTGTTGACGGTCAGGATGACCGTGGCATCGGCCAGCCCCTCAAAGGAGGCCCACGGGTCCAGCGTCACGTCGAGAGGCACGCCGTTGACCGCCAGCACCCAGTCGCCCTCGGCGACGTCGATCCCGGACTCGGCGAGCGGCGACCGGTTTTCGGCATCCCACGGTGCCGCGGTCAGGATGTTTTTGATCCGGTACGCGCCGTCGACGAGCTCCCAGTCGACCCCGAGCAGACCGACTCCACGACTGGCCGCCTTTTCGGCGTCGCCGCCGCCGCGGTAGGAGTGCGACGTGTTGAGCTCGCCGATCAGTTCGCCGATGATGAAGTTGAGATCCCACCGGCTCACGACATCATCGAGCAGTGCGCCGTAGCGCACTTGCATGCCCTCCCAGTCGACGCCGTGCATGTTGGGGTCGTAGAAGTAGTCGCGTTCGAGGCGCCAGGCCTCGGTGAAAATCTGGCGCCACTCCTCGGGCGGCGCCAGCATCATCTCCATCGACGAGATCGCCAGATTCTTGTCCATCTTCTGACCCGCGGCGACATCGACGATGGCGAATGTCCCGCCCGCCACGACCAGGAGCTTCTTGCCGTTGGCCGACAGGGAGTAGCCGTCGACGTTGTCGAGGATGGTCTTCTCCTCACGCTCTTCGAGGTCCCAGTAGAGCAACGCGGTCGATTCATCGTCGGAACCTGTGCGGGGGTAGCGGCTGTAGAGCAGTTTGCCCGCGACCGCGGCGAGATCGGAGTAATTCCCCGCAGCGGGCGGCAGCACCACGGCGCGCGCCTCAAAGCCCTCGAGGTCGATGTTCACGGGCTTCTTCTTCTCGGCCGCTTTGTCAGCTCCCTCGGCCTTGGCGTCGTCCTTGCCGTCATCCGACTTTTCAGCGTCATCATCGGAGTCCGGCGTCTCGACGTCGTTGCGCGGCGCCAACGGCGACGGCACATCGCCGCGCAGGGGAACCGCGACCAGATTGGTCGGGTTGGCGTAGATCCAGGTTGAATCATTGAAGCCCGAGTAGCTGGGGCTGAACGAGCGGTCGGAAAGGAAGTACAGATAGTCGCCGCCCGGATCGAAGACCGGGCCCGAGCAATCGACAAATCCGGCCGTCACCTGGTGGTTTTCGCGGGAGGCCGTGTCGTAGAGAAATATCGCGTTCTGACGGTTGCCGATGCCCCGGGCATAGGCGAACCACCTGCTATCCGATGACCAGCTGACCGAAAAATTGTCGAGGTATGGGTGGGTCATCCACCGCCCGTGATCGATCTCGGTGATCATTCGGGTTGAGACGTCGAGGAGGTGGATCACCTGGAGATTGTCGATGAAAACGATCTTCGAGCTGTCGGGCGACCACATCGGCGTGTAGCGGTAGCCGGCGCCCAGCGAGGTCAGGACCTCCTCACCGCCGGAACCGTCGGCAGGTCTGATCGTGAGTTCGTATTCCCCGCTGCGGTCGGAGAAATAGGCGATGGTCTTGCCGTCCGGCGACCACTCCGGGTGCCGCTCCGCGACGCCCGACGAACGGGTCAGGTTGCGCACGACACCGTGCTCCGCGGGCAAGGTGAAGACCTCGCCGCGGGCTTCGAGCACCGCCTGTTTCCCGGACGGGGAGATACCGCCGCTCGCGACCTGCTGACCGACATTGACCGGTCGCGGCCGCAGGGACGCGCGGTCGGTCACGACCTTCACGTCGACCACTTCGGCCTTTTCCGTCTCGAGATCCATGACGTAGAGCCGTCCGCCGTTTTCAAACACCATGTCGTGCGGGCCGATGGCGGGAAAGTGGGCGTCGAACTCCTCGAAGAACGTCACCTGACGTTCGTCGCCGGTGGTGACGTCGAGGGCCCAGATGTTCGCTCGCATGGCGTCGCCGCGATCGGAGAGGAAATACAGCGTCGACCCGTGCCACATCGGCTGGGAATCGTTGGCGTCGTCCCGGGTGATATTCCGCGCCTGAAAATCGGTCAGACCGAACAGCCAGATGTCGGGAGCGGTCCCGCCGCGATAGCGCTTCCACGTCCTGAAATCGCGCGACAACGGCATGTAGGCGAGGGTCGAACCATCGGGCGAAATCGACCCGAACTCGCCATAGGGGATCGGCAAGACCTCGGGCAGACCGCCATCCGGCGAGACCCGGTAGAGTTTGCTGAATCTCCGCTTCTCGCTGGTCATCTGCGTGGCGAAGAGAATCGAGTCACCTTCGGGATACCAGCCGAGCATCCTGTCGGGATCGGGGTGGTGCGTCACCCGGGTCGGCACACCGCCTCCCACCGGGATCACGTAGATGTCTTGATTGCCATCGTAGTTGCCGGTGAAACCGATGCGGGTCCCGTCGGGAGAGAACCGCGGAAAGCTCTCCTCGCCGGCCGGAGTGCTCAGACGTTGGGCGACTCCGCCCTCTTTGGCGACGATCCAGATGTCGCCGCCGTACACAAAGGTGATCTGGGTTGCGGAGACATCGGGCTGTCTGAGCAGTCGGGCGTCGATCTGGGCGTCGGCGGCACCGACAGCAACAGAGCAGGCCGCCGACGGTCAGGAAAGTGCGGACGAATCTGTGCATGAAACTCCCCCTGTGGCGTGGTGGACCGGCGGCCGAAACAGCCGGAACTCTCGGGATTGTACGGTATCCGGGCATCTTTGTTCGGCCGGTGCTATCGTCGGACGACCCCGATCTCAACGGAGGACCGATGGCACCATCAGATCTCGACCTCGACGGTTTTCAACGCCTTCTGTGGGGCTTTGCAAGCCACCGCATCATCACCGTGGCGGGCCGTACCGGCATTCTGAGGCACCTCGCCGAACGGAAAGCAACCCCCGAGACCGCCGCCGCCGAACTCGACCTCGACCCCCTCGCGACCCGCAAGGTGCTGCGCGCCCTCGCCGCCCTCGGCATCGCCGAGGCCGACGGCGATCTCTACCAGGCCGCTCGTTCTCTCACGCCGCACTTCACCGCCGGCGACCACGACGTGGTGCCCTTCCTCGAACACTCCCACTCGATGTACGAACGTTGGGGAGACACCCTGGAGCCATGGCTACGAGGCGAGGATTGGCCGGTCGCCGATCGAACGCCGGAAGAGACGGCGCGTTTTGGCGCTGCGATGCGCGCCATGGGCGCCCAGATGGCGCGCCGGGTTGCCGCCGCCCTCGATCTCGATGGGATTTCGCGGATGCTCGACGTCGGCGGCGGTTGGGGCCATTTCGCGCGAGCCCTGTGTGCCGCCAACCCGGAGCTGACAGCGGTGGTCCTCGATACCCCGGGCGTCGTCGAACGGGCAACAGCGGAAATGACCGGAAGCGGTTTCGAGGATCGAATCGAGTTCCTGCCCGGAGACTATCTGGAGACGGATTATGGCTCGGGCTTCGACCTGGTCCTGCTGGCCAACATCCTCCACCAGGAAACTGCGGATCGCGCCGGCGACCTGGTGCAACGCGCGGCAGGCGCGCTGTCTCCGGGAGGAAGGGTCGTCGTAGTGGACTTCGTCATCGACGATGAACAGCGGCAGCACCTCCTGGGAGCGCTCTTCGCCATCAACATGCGTTCATTCGGCGATACCTGGACCGAACCGCACATCCGGGGATGGATGGCATCAGCCGGTCTCGGGTCCTTCGAGCGCATCGCCCTCGGTCCCGACAGATGGATCCTGACCGGCACCCGTTGATTCAATCAAGCGGGACGATGAGCTCTGGGAAGGGCACCGTCTCGAGAAGCCACGGCAGGGAGCGGAGAAGCAGTGATTGCTCGTGAATCCGGAATCGTGCGTCCTCGAGGTTCCATCGCACCACCAAAGAGCTGTAAAACCTCGGTGCGACCGAGGAAAATCCAGAAAAACGGATATGCTTGAGAGAGAGGTTCCGAGGTCCTCCGGATCCTCGATCCACCGCGTCTGATACAGACGTCGGCAGCATGACACGAGGAGGGTGAAGAACAGGCATGGCGAACGAAACATTGAGCCTCGGCGATCAGTGGCGGATCTTCCGCGCGGAGGGCATGGCGTCTCTCCAAAACCGGACAAAGGCGAGTGCCGACGAACAAAAACGTTTCCGCAAGTTGATGAAGCTCGTCGCGCGGGACGGCCGCCTCGAGTTCGGCACCGACCCGCCTCTGGTTCTCAACGTGGCGTTTCTGCCAGAGCCGCACAACCGCATGGCGAACCACACGCAGTTCTTTGATCGCCTCAACGAGGAAAAGATGTTCCGCACCGTCGCCCTGACGTATCCACGCGGCGACAGTTGGGCCCTGGAAATGTGGGCCAAGAACTCGGCCGGAGTTTTCGACCTTGGGGAAACCTCGAACCCGGCCGATGCCATCGCCAAGGCGGCGAAGCTGGTACGGGCCAGGATCGTCCACATCGAGGGCCTCAAAGGCCTGCCCTTCCACCTCGTTCAGAGTCTCGACGAGCGGGATTTCGAGGTCATCCTCTCTGTCCACGACTTCACTGCTTTCTGTGCCAGACCCCATCTCATCGAACAGCCGGGCGGCAGGTTTTGCGAATACTGCACCAACCTGCCGCGTTGCGATTCGTGTCTCCAGGGCGCAGACCTGGGGGGCCTGCGAAATCAGACCGGTTATCGCAAAGCCGGTGCCGAGGCCATACGACAGGCCCGGATCCTCGTCTACCCATCCGCGTTCATGCAACGGCAATTCCAGAATCTCTTCCCCCGCCGCCAGGCCGGTCAGCACGAGGTCGTGCTCTCTCCTGCCACCCCGTCGTCCGGCATCGAGCCCTTTGGCTCTGACCGGGCCCACATCGCCTTCGTCGGCGGAATCCAGGCGCGGAGTGGGGCTCAACTCATCGCCCCGACCATGGAGCAGATCCTCAATCGGGACAAAAAGGCGAAGGGCTTCGTGTACGGCAGCGGTGACACGGATGTCCTGAAGGAGCTCCGTCGCACCAAAGGCTTGACAGTGCAGGGGTTCTACCGGCAGGGAACTCTCGGCTCGCTCCTCGCCAGGGACAAGATCGCGGTGGCGGTGTTCCCATCCATCTGGCCGGATCCCTACGGTCTCGTAGTTGACGAGTGCCTGGCGGTCGGTGTTCCGGTTGTTGCCTTCGATTACGGCGCGGTGGCGGACCGCCTGAATTTCTGGGAGGTCGGGCGCGTCGTGCGCCGGCAGCACGGCGCACCGGGGCTCGCGACCGCCGTGTTTGACACCTTCGGTCTCCGAATCAAGGTGCCAAAGGACGTCATCAAAACCATTCCGTCAACCGTGCGGATCGCACGCCGCCACTGGGATCTCTACAAGAGCCTCAGGGTCCGGATTCGCTGACGGCGGCCCGGCCAAACCGCGCTGGTGTTTTTCGGTGAGGCCGAACCACACAGCTGACCTCGAGTCTTTGGGGTGCAGGCGCCCCGGCTGAACATTCCGTCTTCATTGAACCCAATTCGGCCTACGCCGCAGCGGGCAGGGCCTCTCTCGTTTCAACGACCTCGCTGCCATCGAGGTAGATCGCAGTGAAGCTGTCGCCCTCGATAACCAGCGCCGATGGTTGGCCGTCCTCGTAGTGGCTCGACAGCATTCCGGTGTCGATCAGGAAGACCCGCCCCTCGAATCGAGTCTGGATGCGCCGCGGACGTTGGGGCGTGTGGCCGCCGACAACGTAGGTCGCCCCAACGCCGGCGAGCAACTCGACCATTTCCCCGCCCTGCTCGTCTTCGTCCCATTTGGCCAAGCCCCGAAACCACAACGGGCCCTCCGCAGATCGAAGGAGCCACGAGTCAGCTTCAAAGAGCGCAGCCAGCGAGGGCTCGGGCGGGTCCAGTTTGCGGGCGGCGGTCACCATGGCACCGAGCCCCATGGTCGAAGGCATCAGCCCGTTTTCAACCAGGTATTCACGGGCGCTGTCGTACGCCGCCATCTCGTCTGCCGCCCGTTGGTTGATCTCCTCCACGCTCATCCCGGCCAGAGCCGGGCCGACCCCGCCGTGGATGAAGAGCACGTCGTCGATGACCACTGCAATCGGCAGCGTCCGCAGCCACTTGCCGTACACGCCATCCGGGCCGATCGCCTCGGTGTATTCGACGCGCCCGAGCGGGTGGGCCGTCATCCACTGCTGCTTGATTTCTCCGGTCAGGGGCTGGGAGGCATCGCCGGCCGCGGTGACCGAGTCGCGCCAATACCTCTGAAACCTGGCAAAGGCCGATTTACGGCGCTTCTTCGACTTGTTGTCGGCAAAGGCAGCGTACACATCCGGGTTGACGTCGCGGTAAAAACCGGTGAGGTTCATGCCCTCGTGGTTGCCGAGCAGCACGATCACCTGCCCGCCCGCCGCGGCCGCCTCGTTTTGGATCCGCATGAGCAGGTCCATGACCTCGCGGACCTGCAACCCGCGATCAAACAGATCGCCGGTCTGAACCAGCGTCGCCTCGCCGCCGATCCAGTGAGTTTCGGCGTCGATCAACTGTGCGCGTTGAAGGATCACCACCAGGTTGTCGTACGCACCGTGGACATCTCCGATCGCCACGACCCGGCTGCCGGCCGACGCCGTCGATGCCAGCGCGGCGATCCCCACCACCGCAGCAGCGGCCGCTCCAAACAACTTGTGCGCTGAGTACCGTCTCATTTTGTCTCCCTTTGCATATAACCAGGCACACGGCAAACCTGTTCCATCACCTCTCTTTGCCCAGCATCGTACCGACGGTCATGACGGCAGTGCTGATCACCAAAGCAAAGGTCGCCGGCACCGCAGGGTTGTTGTGGTACATCGTGATGTGCCCGTAATACATGCCGAAATGAACAACCAGCGCGGTGATGGCAGCCGCGAAAACGAGCCCAGCTGTCGCCCGTTTCGAGAAGATACCGAAAAGAACCGGCGCGAAGGTCGCTGCAAACAGACCGTACACACCATTCTGGGTAAAGATCGCCACCGACAACGAGGGCGACACGATCTGCCACCATGAAAGAAGCAGAGTGATCGGCGCCAACGCGACCAGGAAGAACCGCCCGACCCGAAGCAAGCGCTGTTGCAGTTGATCGGGTTCGACTCCGCGCGCGCGCGCCAGGGTCCCGTAGAAATCGTTGCCGAAGATCGAAGACAACGCCAGGATCACACCCTCGAGAGTCGAAAAGCCCGCCGCCAGGACCCCGAGCATGATGAAGGCGCGCAACCCCGGCGCAAAGGCCGATGTGATGTAGGTCGCCACCACCCGGTCCGGTGGGATATCGGCGCCGAGCTGCAGCCGAGCGTACAACCCGACCAGGAGCACCGACGTAAAAACGGTGCCGGCCACCATCGCGGTCACCAGGTAGGTGTTGACGTCGCGTTCCGACCGCAGATAAAGGGCCTTCGAAATGATGTGGGGCTGCATGATGATCGCGAGCCCGATCACGAAGTTGGCGATGACGACCTCGAAGAACGACCGGAAGAGGAGGCTCGAAGGGTTGATCATGCTGCCGTAGTGCGGCGCCACCGCATCAAGCTGGCCAAAAAACCCACCGAGACCGTCCGCGAAGACCGCCGCCCCGGAGGCCACAAGGATGACCGCCACCGCCAGCATCGTGATGGCCTGAACGCTGTTGGACCACACGTGGAGGCTGGCCCCGCCGAACAGGATGTAGCCAAAGGTGAAGATCACGACCATCAGCAGCGCGGGCCACATCCCGATCTGAAGCACGCTCATGAGAACCAGCACCAACGCGGTCACAATCAGCACCAGAAAGGTGATCTGGAGCATGCTCGCGACCGCAAAAAAGACCGTCAGGCCTTTGCTCTGATAGCGCTCCCCGAGCCACTGTGGAACCGTCAGCACGGTGAACTGGTCCCCGACCTGACGAAATCTCTTGGTCGTCACCACGAGTCCGATGAAGATCCCGAGCGGCGCCGCCATCCCGTAGCCCACGACCCCCGCCCAGCCATAGGCGTGGATCAGCCCCGGGTTGATCACAAAGGTCGCCACCGACGTCATGTTGGCAGCCAGCGACAGCCCGATAAAGAACGGCGGCACCCTCCGGCTCCCGACCGAGAACGAGGCCATGTCGGAGGAACGGCTGCGGCTGCGCCAGGCGAGAAATACGATGACCGCTGCATACGCAATGAGCAGGGTCCAGGGGAGGAAGGTTTCACTCATTGATGGTTCCATTCATTGGTGGTTGAGTTTCGCGTTCGTGAAAAAAGAAAGGTCCGAGATTCAATTTTGAATTTTGAATTCTAAATTTTGAATTGATCATTTCAACGCGACCCAAAAATTCAGCCTCTCGGGCTTGGTCGGCAGTCCCAGAATCCAGAATTCAGCATCGATCGTCGATCCGTGCATTCCGGAATTCAAAATTAAAAATTCAAAATTCAAAATTATTGAAGCTCCCGATACCATCTCATCAGACACGAAACGAGCTGTCCTCGCCGGTTGAGATTCAGGGCGCTCGACCGTCGTTCGACGGCGAGAAGTTCGGCGGCCAGCCGCGCCATGTCCTCACTATTTGAAGAAAAATCCCCCTCGGTCGCCATCTCGAGCGCCACCGCTGCGACGGCCGCGAAGGGTTGCAGCTCATCGGGCAGTCGGTGTGGAAGACGCACCAGCGGACCCGTCTCGCCGCTCACTCCCATCGAAAGCGCCTTCCGGATTTCTCCGGTCGCGGCGTTCAGCTCGTCCACCTCAACCGGTGACGCCGCCAGTTCCGGTACCTCGGCATCGCCCATCAAGGTCCCCGCAAGCGCCACCACACCGGGCAACGAGAGCTGTTGACAGCGGGAACGGATCGTCGGCAGAACCGCGGTCGGGTTGGCGGCGAGGAGGATAAACATCGCGTGCTCGGGTGGCTCCTCGAAGGTCTTCAGCAGGGCGTTGGCCGATGGTTTGGGAAGATGCTGTTCCTCGACCCCGTCGAAGATCCACACCCTGCACAATCCTTCGTACGGCCGGGAATTGACCACCTTGACGACCTGATCGCGCAGGGGGTCGATCTTGTGGATCCGGGCCTTGCCCTCGGGCATCATCGCAACGACATCCGGGTGGACCCCCCGCCGAACCCGGTCGGCGCACGAACTCTCGCTCCATGGACCCGATTTCCCATCGCACACGAGCATCGCAGCCGCTTCGACCGCCGCCAGTTCGCGACCGAGACCTGGAGGCCCGATCAGCAAAAGGGCGTGCGGCATGCGGTCGCGATCGCGCGCCAGGGCGATGCGCTCGAGCGCCGGCTGTACGACGTCGCGCCAGCGCTCACGATCGAGAACGTCGTCGCCCCACCACTGAAATTCGCCTTCGCTCACCGAAAGTCCTCTGGAAGGGTCGGACCGATCCTGGCGAACACCTTTTCAGGTCGTCCGGACGCGTCGATCACCCGGACGCGATCGGGCTCGCGGCGGGCCAGTTCGAGGAATCCCTCGCGGACCCGGCGGTGAAAGACCGCCGGTTCGTCGTCGAGGCGGCTCTCGCGGCTCGTGCCCTCAGAATTGCGCGACTGGGCGCGGGCGAGGGCCTTTTCCGGGTCCATGTCGAAGACCAGCGTCAGATCGGGCTCGAGACCGCCGGTAGCGAGCTTGTTGAGCGCCTCGACCTCGTCCCAGCCGAGCCCGCGAACCACCCCCTGGTAGACCAGACTCGAATCCGTGAAGCGATCGCACAGTACGATCGTGCCGGCCTCGAGCGCAGGCTTGATCACCCGCTCGACGTGGTCGCGCCGCGAGGCTTCGAGGAGAAAAATCTCGGTCAAGCCATCCGGTTCGAGATCGGGGTTGAGGAGCAGGGCGCGCACCGCGTCGGCCAACTCCGTCCCGCCGGGCTCCCGCGTCACGACCGTCGAGTGGCCGAGGGTCCGCAGCCACTCGTCGACCAATGCAAGCTGGGTGCTCTTGCCCGTGCCCTCGCCGCCCTCGAACGTGATGAACCAACCGCGTGACATGGTGGGGAGTATAGCCGGGCCTGGCGGGATTCTCGTGGGTCTGCGGTCGTGCAAGCCCGGCTTTCAGAACGCGTTTCCCGTGAGGAGCCACCCGTCGCATTGTCTGCCCGAGCCGAGGAAGCCATTTGATGACCCGAATTCAAACAATGCGACAAATGGCACCTCCGCCGCACGCGGCCCGTATCCGCAAGCCCGTCCGGAGTCAGCGCGCCATCAACCGTGGCTGTGTTGCCCGTGGTTCGATCCAGTTGCTGACGCTGCGGAAGCGCAGGCCGCCTTCTGCGTCTTTGCGTTTTGGATGGATTGCCGACGTGGTGGCCGTGGTGTCTGGGTGGTTCCTCAGCCCCGGTTGATCCGCACCCCCCGAGTACTCGATCGTGGAGGGGTCGCGAGGCATTGAGAATTCAAAATTGAGAATTGAGAATTACGAACCGATGACCTTGAGATAGGCCTCTTCGGCGCGGTAGGAGGAGCGCACGAAGGGCCCGGCGAAGACCTCGAGGCCGAGTTCGGTGCCGATCTGCTTCGAGCTCGGCAAACTCCTCCGGACTCCAGTAGCGCGCCACCTCGACCTGCTGCGGCGTCGGCTGCAGATACTGGCCGATGGTCACCGCCTGGCAGCCGGCATCCTTGAGGTCGCCGAGCACCACCGCGACCTCGTCGCGGGTCTCGCCGAGACCGACCATCAGCCCCGATTTGCGGAGCATCGCGGGGTCGCGTTCGGCCACCTGCCGCAGGACTTCCATCGCCCACTCGTAGCGGCCGGAGCGCCGAACCTCGCGATAGAGCCGGGGCACGGTCTCCACATTGTGGTTGTAGACGTCCGGGCCGGCGTCGACGATGCGGTCCACCTGCTCCATGTCGCCGCGGAAATCCGGTGTCAGGACTTCGATGGTCGGAGGCTTCTCGAGCTCCCTGCAGCCGCTCGATGCACTCGACAAAACCGCCGGCCCCGCCGTCCGGCAGGTCGTCGCGATCGACCGCGGTGATGACGACGTGCTCGAGCTCCATCGCGACGACCGCCTCGGCCAGCTGCCGCGGCTCGTCGGGATCGAGGGCCTGCGGCCGGCCGTGGGCGATCGAACAGTAGGAGCAGTTCCGGGTGCACACGCGGCCGTTGATCAGAAAGGTCGCCGTGCCCCGCGAAAAGCACTCGGTGCGGTTGGGGCAACGCGCCTCCTCGCACACCGTGTGCAGACCGCCCGAACGCATTTGTCTTTTTGATTTCGTGCAGCTCACCGAGCTGCAGCTTGCGCGTACGAATCCACGCCGGCAGTGCCGGCCCGGGAACCCGGCCGCCAAAGCTCACGGCGCCACGACCCAGGCGTCGGGGAAGCCCGCTGCGCTCATCCGCTGCGAGACCCGATCGGCCGACGGACGATCCGGGAACGGGCCGATCCGAAGCTTGTACAGCGCTGCCAGACCCCGGGTTCTGGACCGTGATCAGGCGCTGGTGGTCGCGCGGAAAACCGAGACCCTCGAGCTTGGTCCGCGCCTCTTCGACCGTGGCCTGCTTCGACGAGGCCAGCACCTGGACAAAGAAATCTGTGACCGCGGCCGTTGCCGTCGGGCGCGGCGTCGGCGGCACCGTCGGTTCCGGTTCGGGTGTGGCGGTCGGCTCCGGAGTCGGCTCCGACAGCTCGTTGCTCCGCCGCCTCGAGCGGAGTCGGAATCACGACCTCGGGAATCGCGGTCGGGGTCGCGGCAGCCTGCAGCGCGGTGATACCTTGCCTCCTCGGAAGCCTCCCCCGACAGCACCGACCACGCGGCACCGTAACCGAGCGCGAAGGCCAGAACCATGACCAGGGCCAGCGCCACCAGCAGCACCGTCAGCCAGCGCGCGCTGAGTTCAATCACGTAGTAGCTTCGACTCATTCCTGATCCCGATTTTCCGCGGCGTCTGCTGCCGTCTCGTCTGTGACGAACAGCGGACCGCCGTTTATTCTTTCTTGTCGAGAATCCCGTCAGGGCCTCCATCATCTTGATCGGCACCGGGAAGACGATGGTCGAGGCATTCTCGGTGGAGATCTCGGTCAAGGTCTGCAGGTATCGGAGCTGGATGGTGATCGGGTTGTCCTCCATGACGTCGGCCGCCTGGGCCAGCTTCTGCGACGCCTCGAACTCGCCGGAGGCGTGAATGATCTTGGCCCGCTTCTCACGTTCGGCCTCGGCCTGCTTGGCAATGGCCCGCTGCATATCCGGCGGCAGATCAACGTGTTTGACCTCGACCATCGACACCTTGACGCCCCACGGATCGGAGTGCTGGTCGATGATCTCCTGGAGGCGAACATTGACGTCTTCCCGCTTGCTCAGGAGGTCATCCAGCTCGACTTCTCCGAGGACCGCCCGAAGAGTGGTCTGGGCGAGCTGGGAGGTTGCGTAGACGTAGTTCTCCACATCCACCACCGCCTTGATCGGGTCCATGACCCGGAAGTAGACCACCGCATTGACCTTGACCGAGACGTTGTCACGCGTGATCACGTCCTGGGGTGGGATGTCGTGCACGACCGTCCGCAGGCTCATCTTGACCATACGGTCGATCGGCCAGAACACAAAGACGAATCCCGGGCCCTTGGGCTCCTTGAGCACCCGGCCGAGGCGGAAGATCACACCCCGCTCGTACTCGTTGAGAATGTTGATCCACTTGAAAACGACGAAGACGGCAAAAAAGATCGCCAGACCGAGACCGGAACCGAGGACTCCCATCATGCACTCCCTTCCTCACTGTCATCAACCGCGGCGACATCGAGGGCGCGATCGTAGACGGTCACGACCCGCACCTTGCTGCCAACCGCTACGGTACCACCGACCGATCGCGCATCCCAGTATTCGCCGTGAACCACCACCTTGCCCTCCGGGTCGAGATCGCCGATGACGCGCCCGATCTCGCCCACCAGACCCTCTTTGCCGGTCATGGGTTGCTGTTTGTGCGCCTTGAGGACCCGTCGAGAGCAGAAATGCCGTCAACGAAGCCACCACCACCGCTGTCGGGAGGACAACGCCCGCACTCACCCGCATGGCCGGGATCGGACCGTCGAAGAGCATCAGAGACCCGAGTACGAAGGAAATCACGCCGCCGACGGTCAGCAGACCGTAGCTGGTCACCTTCACCTCCAGGATGAAGAGCATCATGGCAACGAAGATCAGCGCCACCCCGGCCCAGCTCACCGGCAGCACCGAGACCGAGTACAGACCGAGGAGGAGGAAGATCACACCGACGACGCCGGGGAGGATGCCACCCGGGTGGCTGATCTCCACGTACAGCCCGAGGGCCCCGAGGGCCATCAGGAGGTAGGCGATGTTGGGGTTGGCGAGCACCGAAAACAACTGTTCGGCAAAGGTCGGATCGATCTCGACGACTGATCAGATCTTCGATCTCCAGGATCTCGATGTCGCCGCCGGGCCGGGTGACCTCGTAACCCTTCGAGCTGCTCCAGGAGATCGTTGAAGTCCTCGGCGATGAAATCGATCAGGTCTTCCTCGAGAGCCTCGTCGGCGGTCAGCGAGATGCTGTCCCGAACCGCCTTTTCCGCGGTCTCGGAGTTGCGGCCCCGCTGGTCGGCTATCGAGCGGACCATGGCCGCAGCGTCGTTGGTGACCTTGTCGCGGACATCCTCCGGGAGGTTCTCGCCCTGTCCGCCAACCGGGTGGGCGGCGCCGGTGTTGGTCCCGGGCGCCATGACCGCGACGTCGGCCGACAGGAGGATGAAAAAGCCCGCCGAGGCGGCCCGCGCTCCGGATGGGCTGACGAAGACCACCACCGGCACCGACGAGGTCGTGATGGCGCTGGTGATGTCGCGGGTCGTGTCGACCAGACCGCCCGGAGTATCGAGCTCCATCACCACCACCGCGGCCTGCCGCTCGGCTGCTTCGCGAAGCACCCGTTCGATGAACTGCTGCGATGCGGGCTGGATCGTATCCTCCACCCGCATCCGCACGACTTCGCCGGACCACGCGGGCACGGTCACGGACATCGCGACAAGAGACGCCACAAGGGCAAAAATTCTTCGCATACCAAAGATGATAGGGCGGCGCGAGGCGGGGGACAAGGGAGCGTCCCCACCAGTCAATTTCGGATTTCGAATTTCGAATTTCGGATTGAGGCTACTTCCCGCCTTCGAACAGGTCTGTTCCGACGTGAATGTTTCGACGGACTGGCACATCTCACGTGAAGGTGTCATGGATTCCACCCTTTCAACAGGGGATACGTTCGTCGGGGGCCCGCCATTCCAAGAACTCAGACTGCCCCTCGCAACCACCCGACGCTCGTCAGCTTGGAAGGGTGGAAGAAAAATCCGAAATCCGAATTCCGAAATCAAGATCTTTGTTTCATCGCCCGCCGCGTCTGCGCCCACAGCTTGCGCACCACCGCGCGATCGGCCGCTCGGGGAGACATCTGACCGTAAAGCTCGCGCTCGGCAAGCCACGCGAGATCGCCGATGGCGGCGCCGGTTGCCGGCCACAAAACGCGGGCCTGGTTGGCAATCCAGCGCACCGTGGCGCGCGGAGGCACCGTGATTCCCGAATGAGCAAGACGGCCTGCGACCCGCTCCATCACCGTTGCAGCCGGGGTCCCTGCGCGGTGCGACCGCTGATTTTGCGGTTTTCGATTCCGCACCCAGCGCCGCAGGGAGGTTGCTGCAAAGATCACGGCGCCTCCCGCTGCGAGCATCCACCACGACAGAGAGCCGACGACCCTCCTCGCCATGGCTGCAACCGCCGACACAATCTGCACCTGCTCACCGAAACCGAACGTGAGGAGGTAGCGGTCCCAGGAGGATTGGACGACCTGCAGCGCCCATTGGATTCGTTCACGGCCTGTTGGTCGGCTCAGGGCCGGAACTTCGGCGGCCGGGGTCGGATCGAATGTCGTCCACTCCGGTCCCGACCCGACCCGGGCCTCGACCCAGGTGTGGGCGTTTGCTTCCCTGACAAGGGCTGATTCCCCGTCACCGGCCAGGCTGCCGCCGCTGTATCCGGCCACGATCCGGGCGGGAATCCCGAATTGGTTGAGAATCGCCACCATGGCACCGGCAAAGTACTCGCAATGGCCCTGCTGCGCGCCGAGCAGGAACCACGTCACGGGATCCGATCTCATGTGGGTCATGCCCTGGAGCGAGTAGGTGAAATTTTCCTGGAGGTACCGCTCGACAGCCTGAGCCCTGCCCAATGCGCTCGTTTCCCCCGCCATCATTTCGAGGGCCAACCCCCGCACTTCAGGATCGAGCTCAAACGTCCGCAACGAAGCCGGAGGCGAATCGGTCGGCCGCGACGCCTCGCCCCGGGCCAACCACACCGTATAGGTCAGGGGCCCTCGCGGCCGAGATGCGAGAACCACGCCCCCGGATGGATCGAGCATGACCGGCACCGGCGACGACAGCGCCACGGTTCCTTCGGGCAGGAACAGATAGCGGCGCGGGCTCTGCAACTCCACGTGCAGTTCGACCGTCCCCTCGAGAGACCTTCGGCGGCCGTACGGCCACACGAGGTTTCCGTCGTCATCGGGGATCATGGTCGCCCCCCTTGGGGCCCACGAATCCAGCGTGACGCGCTCCAGTGCCGTGCCCCGCATCCGCATCCACCGTGACTCGAGCCTCTCACCGGAAACGACTCGAACCACCATCGCCACCTCCGGCGATTGGCGAATCGTCCCGACGCCCCCGAGCTCGACGCGGCTGGTGAAGCCGGTGACGCTGCTCACTCCGCCCCGACCGGCAATCCAGGGCGATCGCAGCCGCGGCATGACCACGAAGATCGGTCCCGCCAGCACCAGGGCCGCCAGACTCGCAGCCACCGCATGGCGAGGCCTCGGAAGCACCTCTTTCGACCGCCGCAGATCGATCCCGGTCCCGACGAGGAAAATCCTCATACCGGACCACCACCAGACGGCGGCCGAGAGTGCGAAATAGACGACGATCAAAATATGGGTCGACGATGTCACCGCCACGAGCCATACCAGAAACACCGGCAGCAGCCCGCTGAGAAAGGTCTTTCGATCGGTCACGGAGAACGCCCGGACGGCGGTCAAGAGCAGCAGAAGATGGCCGAGCGGTCGCAGGGGACCGACTCGAAGCCCCCCGACGGCCAGGACGACGATCAGGATGGCGATGCCGATGATATTGAGCGCGGCGACCGAAAAGCGGATCTGCAGCGTCGGTCGAACAAACAGCAGGAGGCCAACCGCACCTGCCAGCAACCAGAACGGCGGCAGCATGATGTAGAGAAAGGGCAGCGGCACGATCGACCACACCATGAGCGCCCCGAGGAGCCGGCGATACTGGGCAGCCGTCATGCCGGTGTTCCGCCCAAGGCCAGAACCACCCTTCGGTCCGTCGTGACCTCCGCCGGCTCCGCATCCGTCGCCGGCCGCGGCTCGACTTCGGCCAGAGGCCTGAGCAGCACCGGCGCCCGGCGCGATGAGCGCACCGGTCGCAGGATCTGCCCACCGACCACCAGACCCACAGGAACACCCTCTTGCAAGCGTCGCACCACCCCGGTGGCAGCTTCAGAGACCAGCCGCTCGAAGCGCTCGATTTGAGCCGGGTCCTCGGGGTCCCGGAGACGCGGGTCAACCACGAAGTAGACCGCCTTTTCCGCGGCACGTTGCCGTTCCACCACGACCAGCGTTTGCTGGCGCGCGGTCTGCTTCCAGTGCAGCGACCGGATTTCGTCCCCTTCCCGATAGGCCCGCAGCTGGGTGACGTCCCCTTCCCGGCCTCTCGATTCAAGAGCGTCGGGCGCCCGGCGGCCCCCTCCCCGGCGGACGGCCAGGCTGGATCGCGGTAGAAGGCGCGGGTAGACCAGAACCGGTTGGTCGAAGACCAGGGTCTTCGATTTGAGGAAGAAACCGAGTGGCAACAGGACGTCGAGCTGCCACGGCCCGAGCTGGTGCCAACCACGGTGCGGAAAGACCGCCTCCACCGGGTGCCGGTGGACGCCGCCGGGGCCGAGAAACGGCTCCTCCAGAACGATCTTGCCTTCGAGATCGCGGACCACAAGTCCATAGGCCGGGAAGATGCGCGATCTGTTGGCGACCGCGACTTCGACCACCGCCGGCCTCCCGGCAAAGACCTCCTTCGGCAGTTCGACCCGGGCCTCGATACTGCCGAGGACCTGCCGCGACCACAGACCTGAGACGACATAGCTCCCGAGGGCGAGGCCCAAGATCGCCATCAGAGCATTATTGCCGGTGTTGACCGCCGCCAGGCCGAGCACCACACAGGCCGCCAGATAGGCAAAGCCCCAGCGGGTCATTCGAAGGCGAAAGCCGGGGAAGGAGTCGGTGAACGCCATCACATTCACCGGAATTTCGGATTTCGGATTTCGGATTTCGGATTTGCCGCACACCTACCCCCGAATACGGCGTCCGGGGAAAATCCGAAATCCGAAATCCGAAATCCGAAATCTCTCATCGTGGAACTGGGATGGCCTCGAGGACCGAGCGGATGACGGCGCGCTCGGCGCGACTCCGTTCCCACCCGTCGCCCACCAGCGGGTCTGCGTGCAGGAGGCGGTGGGCGAGCACTGTCTCGGCGGTGTCCTGGAGATCGTCAGGCAGGACGAACGCTCGTCCGCGAACCAGGGCGAGGGCCTGGGCCGACCGCTGCCACGCCAAACACCCCCGGGTCGAGACGCCGAGGGCCAGCGCCTCGTGGGACCGAGTCGCTTCAACGACGGCCAACAGATAGTCGAGCAGGAGGTCGGACACGTGGACTTCGGGAACGAGGTTCTGCATCTCGATGACCTCGCGCGCGTCGAGCACGGGTTTCAGCTGCTCGAGCTCCGGTTCGGCGCCGCTCGACCGCAGGAGAGCCCTCTCCTCGTCGTGTCCCGGATAGCCCATCGAGAGCCGCATCAGAAAACGATCGAGCTGGGACTCGGGCAACGGGTAGGTCCCGGTTGATTCGACCGGGTTCTGCGTCGCCACGACGAAGAACGGCTCGGCGAGGCGATGGCGGGTCTTTTCCACGGTCACCGAGTGTTCACTCAGGGCCTCGAGCAGCGCCGACTGGGTTCGCGGCGCGGCGCGGTTGATCTCGTCGGCGAGAACCACGTTGGCAAACAGCGGGCCCTCGATGAACTCGAATTCGCCGCGTTCCTGGCGGTAGACCGAGATGCCGATGATATCCGACGGCAGCGTGTCCGAGGTGAACTGGATGCGGTGGAAGTCGAGGTCGAGGGACCTCGCCAGGGCCTGCGCCAGCGTCGTCTTGCCGACCCCCGGTACGTCCTCGAGCAGGACGTGTCCGCGCGCCAGCAGCGCCGCGATCAGAGCGTCGACGATCTCTGCCTTGCCGCGGATCACCCGCACCACCGATTCGTGCAGGCGCTCGAGGCGTTCAAGGACTGTGTCGGATACGGGATTCACAGATACTCCAGGAAGAGGAAGGGCCGGGCCCTTCCAACCAGTATACGGAAGTGGGAGTGAATCGTTGCCCGCGTGCGGCGGAGGTGCCTGGCTCCCACATTGTCGAGGCCCTGGTCGACAATGTGGCGTGCCTGGCATCCTCTCGGGAAGCGCGCCCTGAAAATCGGGTTCACTCGAACGCTTGTAAACGACGCAGCGCTTTCATCCAATGCCCCCCTGCAAGAGATTTCTCCACTCGCTTCCGGCTTCGCCTACGGCTACGCCGTGACAAGACGCTCGGTCGAGTCTCAGGGTGGGGGTTGCGACGCTCTGATACGAGCCGCGTGCGGCGGAGGTGCCATTTTCAATATTGTTGGACACGCGAACAACCACGTCGGCAAGGTGATTCGGGCCAACAATGTTGAAGGTGGCTCCTCTCGGGAAGCGCGTTCTGAAAAGCGGGTTCACTCGAACGCTCGGGGACGGGGACGGGGACGGGGACGGGACGGGGAGGTACGATAGCAACATGGCGTCCCCCACCGAAAACCAGATCCACGAGTTCCTCGCCCACCTCACGGTCGAGCGCAACCTGAGCCCGCGGACGGTCGAATCCTATGCCCGCGACCTGCGGCAGTTCTCGGCGTGGCTCGACGAACAGCAACTCGATTTGAATTCGGTCGAACGCTCGAGCCTCCGCAACTATCTCGGGTCGCGCCGTGACGCCGGTCTGTCGCCGCGTTCGTCGGCGCGAGCCCTGTCGGCCCTCAGGTCGTTCTTTCGCTTCCTCATCCAAACCGAGGTCCTGACAGCCGACCCCACCGCCAACCTCAAATCGCCGAGCCTGTGGCGGACAGTACCTCACGCCCTGACGACCGACGAGATCGACGCCCTGCTGGCGGCTCCGAACACCTCGACCACGCTCGGGCTCCGCGACCGTGCGATGCTCGAGACCCTTTACGCCACTGGCCTGCGGGTGTCCGAACTGGTCGGTCTGACCCTCGACCGGGTGCGCCTCGATCCCGGTTTTGTCCGTGTTCTCGGCAAGGGACGCAAGGAGCGCCTCGTGCCCCTCGGCGACAGCGGCATCGCCTGGCTCGACAGGTACTACGGTACGGCTCGGCCCGTTCTCAATAGGGACCATCGGCCCGAGGTCTTTCTCAACCACCGCGGCGGCAAGCTCACCCGACAGGGGTTCTGGAAGATCCTTCGCGGCCACGCGGTCGCGGCGGGTCTGACGTCGCCGATCAGCCCCCACGTCGTGCGCCACTCCTTTGCCACCCATCTGGTTGAAAACGGCGCCGATCTGAGGGCCGTACAAATGATGTTGGGCCATACCTCGCTCACCACCACCGAGATCTACACCCACGTGGCCAGCGAGCGCCTGCGCCGCCTGTACGACGAGAAACACCCGAGGGCCTGAACTTGCGGATTTCAGATTTCGGATTTCGGATTTTTCATCGCACTCCTTTCCAGGAGTGGTTGGGTAGCAAATCCGAAATCCGAAATCCGAAATCCGAAATTGTTCTCGTCGTGACGATGGTCGTGGCAGCGATGCTCTGGAATGTGCCGGCAGAAGCCAAGCTTGCGGTCTTCGTCGATGGCCGGGTCCTCAAGGTGGACGACGCCCGGCTCGAAGGCGATCGAATCGTTCTCGATCTCAAGGGCGGCGGCACGTTGCGGGTGGCGGCTGTCCGGATCGACCGTGTCATCGCCGACGAAGTCGCGGACCCTGTGCCCCCCGAGTTCCCGGACGAAAGCGCCTGCCCGGCCGCGTGGAAGGAAGAGGATCTTCCTGAGGAGACGCCTTTTCGAGAGGCAATCGCCGACGCGGCGCGTGCTGCGGACCTCCACCCCTGGTTGGTGGCGGCTGTGGTGCAGACCGAGTCGGCCTTCGACCCCAACGCGATCTCCAGGGTCGGGGCCTCGGGGCTGATGCAGCTGATGCCGTCCGCTGCGGTCGACCGCGAGGTCGATGATGTTCTGGATCCGGTGGAGAACCTCCGCGGCGGAACCACCCACCTGCGCCTCATGCTCGATCGATTCGAGTCGCTGACCCTGGCCCTGGCGGCATACAACGCCGGGGCAACAACGATTGAGCGTTACGACGGCGTGCCGCCGTATGCGGAGACCCGGAACTACGTTCGAAAGGTGTTGGAGCTGTTTTGTCCGGAGGGGTGAGCCGGCGCTTTTCAACTCCCAAGAGGATTGACTTTCTCTTCGCCCTTCCCGAGAGGAGCCACCCGTCACATTGTTTGCCCGCGGCTTTCCCTGACCGTGGAATGACCGAGTTCAAACAATATGACAAATGGCACCTCCGCCGCACGTGACTCGTATCAGAGCGCTCTTCCCGAGAGGATGCCAGGCACGCGGCCCGTCGGACGGGCCGGATGCCAGGCACCTCCACCGCACGCGGACCGTATCAGCACGCGCTTCCCGGGAGGAGGCACCCGCAACGGCAGGCTTGTCACGGCGTAGCCGGAGGCGAAGCCGGGCACCTCCACCGCACGCGACACGTTTCCGCGCGGTCTCCTCTTCCCCCGTTCTCCCCTGCCCCTCTGCATCTTCGATGCGGGTGGTAGACTTCGCCCAAGGAGAGCGACCATGAGACTGCAGAACATCCTTCTCGCCTCAATCGTCGTACTGACAGCCACCGTGCTCGTCGGCTGCGGAAAAGAGGTGCCGCCGGAGCAGCGGCTTGCCCAGATCCGATACAGTCACGAGATCTTCCCGGTTGCGGCCAAAACCCTGTACGACGCCGAGGGCAACCCGACCCTCCTGGTCGACCTCCAGGTGGCCAACCAGGGTGGCATCCCGCTCGACATGCTGACCGTACTGGTGACGGTCCTTGACCCCGAGGGGAACATCAAAAGCTCCGAACGGGCCACTCTCGATCTCGAGGGCGTTCAGCCCGGGATCGGCGCGCGGGTCTCGGCATCACTTCCTGGTGTGGAGCTGCTCGATGAGGACGAAGTGACGGTCGAGTTGGAGAGCAACCTGTCTCCGGAGGACCTTCGAACGCTGCCGGAATTCGGTCTTCTGACGGCCTCTAATTGAGCGGACCCGCCGGCAGTTCGGCAACACCGAACCGCTCCATGAGGATTCCGCGCAGGCGGGGCAATTCGGTGGTCTCGAAGGACAGGACGACGTCGGGCGCCAGGCGGGCGAACGCGCGGCGGGTGGCTTCGATCAGACGCAGACCCTCACACAGCTTGAGGTCCGGATCTTCTTCGAGCGTCCGGCTCGTGACATCGAGCATCAGACCGCACCTGGCATCGAGCATTGAGCGAAATTCGTCTGGTCCCATAACTTCCTGTTTCAATATCGTTAACGAAGGAAAAGACCGTGCTATTTCAAGATCCTGAGGCCTTTCTCGAAGAAGTGGAGGCCATCGCCCGTCTCGGCGGCGAACAACTGATGGCGTACTGGCGGTCCCTCGAGGCCGACCAGATCAGCGAAAAGGCTCGCAACGACCTGGTGTCGGCTGCCGACCTGGCCTCTGAAAAAACGATTCTCGAAGCGGTGGCGGCACGCTTTCCCTCGCACCGGGTCCTGGCCGAGGAATCGGGCTATTCGAGCGCCGACCAGAGCGCGCCCACGTGGATCGTCGACCCGCTGGACGGCACCACGAACTTCATCCACGGGATTCCGCAGTTTGCCGTGTCCATCGGGGTCGCAGTGGAGGGCCGGGTTCTGTTCGGGGTGATTTTCGATCCCTGCAAGAACGACGTGTTTACGGCGGCGCGGGGCCGCGGCGCTCGCTGGAACGGCGGCCCGTGCCGGGTCAGCCATCGCGCCGGACTCGAAGGATCGTTGATCGCAACCGGCTTTCCGTTCAAGGCCCACCGTCTTCTCGACCCCTATCTGGCCATCTTCAAAGATGTCTTCCTCCGCTGCAAGGCCATCCGCCGCCCGGGCGCCGCGGCGCTCGATCTCGCCTACACCGCCTGTGGGTTGTTCGACGGTTTTTTCGAGTTCCAGCTCTCCGCGTGGGACGTTGCCGCGGGCTCGGTCCTGGTGGAGGAAGCCGGCGGCACCATCACCGACATGGACGGGGGCTTCGATTTCCTCGAAAACGGCAACGTCGTGTGCGGGCCTTGCGGTGTGCACCACGAGCTGCTGGCAGAGGTCGCCAAACACTCTCGAGAGTGGCGATCCGCGCTGACAGGATAAAACCCCTGCCCGGCGTGTCGTGCATCACTGTCAAAGTCTTGTGAACCGTTCCGGCCCGGCTATACTCCGCTCTGTGACCAAACGGGAGATGACGCACGGCGCGATGCGCGAACGGGTTCAGGAAGCCGTCTCCTGGACGCGGAGCGAACGCTTCGACGACGCCATCGAGGTCTTCGAGAGTTTCCTCCCAAAGCTCGCTGCCGATGGGGATCTCCAGGACAAGAGGTTTGCCGCCGCCGCCTTTTCCTACTACGGCCTCTGCGTCGCCATGGTCAAGCACAAATACGCCGAGGCGCTCAAGTACTGCAACATTTCGGTCAAGGCCAACTTCATGGACCCCGAACACCGCATCAACCTCGCGCTGGTCTATCTCGAACGGGACGATCGAAAGAACGCGGTGCGCAACCTCGAGGCCGGTCTCCGTCTTCAGCCTTCCAACAAGCGGATTCAGCAGATCTTCGCCGAGATCGGCCGACGCAAACCGGTGACTTTTTCCTTTCTCTCCCGACGCAACTTCATCAACGTCTGGCTGGGTCGGCTGCGCGATTCATGAGAGCCTTCCGCGACGCTCGACCGGGCCTTCACAGAGGGTCGATTGCAATGGCAAATCCACCCTTGCCACGAACGCGCGAGGGGTTTATCCTACGCGTTGTGAATTTGTTCACGTGATCTGCAGATCACGCGTTTGATCCACCAACACATCCGGGCCGCCGATACAGCGTGGCCCGCGGAGGTTTTCCATGGCTGAGCGACAAACAGTGATGATTGACGGGAATGAAGCGACCGCGTCGGTCGCCCACCGGATCAACGACGTGTGCGCCATCTACCCGATCACGCCCTCCTCCAATATGGGCGAATTTGCGGACGAATGGTCGGCGCGTGGTCAGACCAATATTTGGGGCATCGTTCCCGACGTCATCGAGATGCAATCAGAGGGCGGGGCCTCGGCCGCGGTCCACGGTTCGCTCCAGGCCGGCGCGCTGACGACGACTTTCACCGCCTCGCAGGGGCTGCTCCTCATGATCCCCACAATGTACAAGATCGCCGGTGAGCTGACGTCAGCGGTCTTCCACGTGTCGGCCCGCACGCTCGCCACCCACGCCCTGTCGATCTTCGGCGACCACTCGGACATCAACGCCGTCCGGCAGACGGGTTGGGGGCTCCTGGCCTCGGGTTCGGTGCAGGAGGCGCACGACATGGCCTGCATTTCGCAGATGGCCACGCTCTCCAGCCGCATTCCCTTCGTCCACTTCTTCGACGGATTCCGCACCTCGCACGAGGTGTCGAAGATGGAACTGCTCTCGGACGACGATCTGCGGCACCTTATCGACGATGATCTGGTGCGCGCCCACCGTGATCGCGCGCTCTCGCCGGATCGTCCGGTCATCCGCGGCACCTCCCAGAACCCCGACACATTCTTCCAGGCGCGCGAGGCCATCAACCCGTTCTACGAGGCCTGTGCGGCCCACGTGGTCGACGCCATGGAAGCCTTCGGCAAGCGCGTCGGTCGTGAGTACCACCTCTTCGACTACGTCGGCGACCCGGATGCCGAACGCGTCGTCGTCATCATGGGCTCCGGCGCCGAGGCGGTTCACGAGATGGTGGACTGGCTCAACGCCCACGGCGAAAAGGTCGGGGTGCTCAAGGTCCGGCTCTACCGCCCGTTCTCCGCCAGCCACTTCCTCGAGGCCCTGCCGGCCTCGACCACCAAGATCGCGGTCATGGACCGCACCAAGGAGCCCGGTTCGCTCGGCGACCCGCTCTATCTCGATGTCATCACGGCGCTGCACGAATCGAGAACTGCCGGCACCAGCCCTTTCAAAAACGAACCGGTCGTGGTCGGCGGACGCTACGGATTGTCGTCGAAGGAATTCAACGACACCATGGTGAAGTCGATCTTCGACAACCTCGCTGAGGAAAAACCCAAAAACCACTTCACGATCGGGATCGTCGACGACATCAGCCACACCTCACTGCCGATGGACGACGATTTCACGATCGCCGGCGACGACGTCTTCCGCGGTCTTTTCTACGGCCTCGGTTCGGACGGAACGGTTGGGGCGAACAAAAACTCGATCAAGATCATCGGCGAGGAGACCGACAACTTCGCCCAGGGCTACTTTGTCTACGATTCGAAAAAGGCCGGCGCGGTCACCGTCTCCCACCTCCGTTTCGGACCCAAACCGATCCGCTCCTCCTACCTGATCCGTAAGGCACGATTCGTTGCCTGCCACCAGTGGGTGTTTGTCGAGAAGCTGGACATGCTCGCCTATGCGCAGCCCGGCGCCACCTTCCTCGTCAACTCACCGTACGGGCCCGACCAGATCTGGGAAAACTTCCCACGCGAGGTCCAACAGGCCATCATCGATCTCGAGCTCAAGGTCTACTGCATCGACGCCACCGAGGTCGCACGGGAGACCGGGATGGGGCGCCGCACCAACACCATCATGCAGACCTGCTTCTTTGCGATCTCGGGCATCCTGCCCCGCGACGAGGCCATCGCCAAGATCAAAGGAGCGATCAAAAAGACTTATGGGGCCAAGGGCGACGAGATCGTCCAGCTCAACTACAACGCCGTCGACGGCACTCTGGCCAATCTCCACGAGGTCAAGGTGCCTGATAGCGTGTCCGCCACCTTGACCCGGCCGCCGACGGTCTCCGACAACGCGCCCGATCTGGTCAAGAGGGTCACTGCCGTGATGCTCGAAGGAAAGGGCGACCTGCTGCCGGTCAGCGCCTTTCCGCCCGACGGAACCTGGCCACTCGCCACAACCCAGTGGGAAAAGCGCAACATCGCGATCGACATCCCGGTGTGGGACGAAGAACTCTGCATCCAGTGCAACAAGTGCGCGATGGTCTGCCCGCACGCCGCGATCCGCGCCAAGGTCTATGACCCGGCGGCCCTCAAGGGCGCACCGTCGACCTTCAAGACGGCAGACTACAGGGCCAAGGACTTCCCGGACTCCACCTACACGATTCAGGTGGCGCCGGAGGACTGCACCGGCTGTGAGCTCTGCGTTCGGGTCTGCCCCGCCAAAGACAAATCGAATCCAAAACACAAGGCCCTCGACATGACGCCGCAGATGCCGCTGCGCGAGTCCGAGCGCGAAAACTACGCCTTCTTCCTCGATCTGCCCGAGGTCGACCGCACCAAGGTCAAGTTGGACGTCAAGGGCGCCCAGTTCCTGCAGCCTCTCTTCGAGTACTCGGGGGCCTGCGAAGGCTGCGGCGAGACCCCTTACGTCAAGCTGCTCACTCAGCTCTTCGGCGACCGTCTTCTGGTCGGCAACGCCACCGGCTGTTCGTCGATCTACGGCGGCAACCTGCCAACCACCCCGTACGCTGTGAATTCCGACGGACGCGGTCCGGCGTGGAACAACTCCCTCTTTGAGGACGCCGCCGAGTTCTCGCTCGGCTTCCGGCTCGCCATCGACCAGACCGAAGCGGGCGCACGACGGCTGCTCAAAAACCTCTCTTCGAAAGTCGGCAGCGAACTGGTTGACGAGATCCTCCTTGCCGACCAGAAGAGCGAAGACGGCGTGGCCGCTCAACGAGCCCGCATCGTGACCCTGCGCGAGAAACTGGCCGGTATCAAGGACCCGGAGGCCGCGACCCTCGCCCACCTCGCCGATTATCTGGTGCGCAAGAGCGTGTGGGCGGTCGGCGGCGACGGTTGGGCGTACGATATCGGCTATGGGGGGCTCGACCACACCCTCGGAATCGGCCGTAACGTCAACCTCCTGGTGCTCGACACCGGGGTCTACTCGAACACCGGCGGCCAGGCCTCGAAAGCGACGCCGCTCGGCGCCGTCGCCAAGTTTGCGATGGGCGGGAAGGGGATTCCCTCCAAGGACCTCGGCATGATGGCCATGGCCTACGGCCACGTCTACGTTGCCTCGGTGGCTTTTGGCGCCAAGGACAGCCAGACTGTCCGCGCCTTCCTCGAGGCCGAGTCCTACGACGGGCCGTCCCTGATCATCGCCTACTCGCACTGCATCGCTCACGGCTACCCGATGGCCGATTCGCTCGACCACCAGGTGGCGGCGGTCGAAAGCGGCGCCTGGCCGATGTACCGCTTTGACCCGCGCCGGACGGCGATGGGCGAAAACCCGCTCAAGCTCGATTCGAAGGCACCGAAAATTTCGTTCGAGGAGTACGCACTGTCCGAGACCCGGTTCAAGATGCTGGCAAAGGTCAACCCCGAGCGTTCGAAAAGACTGCTGGCCGAAGCCCAGCGAAACGTGCAGGCGAAGTACGTGATGTACCAGCAGCTTGCAAACCTGCATTACGGCTCTGACGCCGACAGCGAAACCAACTGAGGGAGTCGTCATGAACCTGACCACCACCTATCTCGGGCTCGAACTCAAAAATCCGATCGTCTGCGGATCCTGTCCGCTCGGGACCAACATCGACACCGTCCGCCAACTCGAGTTGGCCGGTGCTGCGGCCATCGTGCTGCCGTCGCTCTTCGAGGAAGAAATCCTCAACGCCGTCCACGCACAGATGGCGATGGAATCAACCGGCGCCGGTTTTGGCGAGGCCTCGTCCTATCTTCCCAACCCCGATGGCTACCACGTCGGGCCGGGCGAATACCTCGACCACCTGAAAGCCGCCAAGGACGTCGTGGCGATTCCGGTGATCGCCTCCCTCAACGGAACAACCCCGGGGGGCTGGACCAACTACGCCCAGAAGATGGAAGAAGCCGGCGCCGACGCCATCGAACTCAATACCTACTACCTCGCGACCGAGCCGGAAGAAACCGGCGAGGCTGTTGAAGAGCGCACTATGGCGATCGTTCGAGCCGTCAAAGAGGCGGTGTCGATCCCGGTCTCGGTCAAGCTCTCCCCCTTCTACTCGTCACTGAGCAACTTCGCCAAAAAGCTCGAAGAAGCCGGCGCCGACGGCCTGGTCCTCTTCAACCGCTTCTACCAGCCGGACCTCGACATCGAAGAACTGGATGTCATCCCCAACCTGCGGCTCTCGACCGCGGACGAGCTGCGCCTCCGCTTGCGCTGGTTGTCGATCCTCTCGAGCCAGGTCGGCATGTCGTTGGCAGCCACCGGCGGCGCCCACAACGCGGTGGACGTCATCAAGGCCGTCATGACGGGCGCCCACTCGGTGCAGATGGTCTCCGCGCTGCTGATCCACGGGCCGGAGCACATCACCCGCACCCTCGAGGCCATCGAATTCTGGCTCAACGAGCACGAGTACGAGTCGCTCGCCCAGATGCAGGGCTCGATGAATATGGCCAAGGTGCCCGACGCCGCCAAGCTGACCCGCGCCAACTACATGAAGATGCTGGACAGCTGGCAGCAGTGACGTCGTTCACATCCGATCGAAAAGGGCGGGGCGACCCGCCCTTTTTCTTTGGATGCAGGATTCAGGTCCACTCTTGTCCAAGACAGGTTCTCGGAAAGGATAGCCGCGGAGCGGCGACAGGAATGAGCCCGGGGCGCGAGCCCCGGGAAACCGTGCAACCAAAAACAGTCAAGCCCCGGAGGGGCGACAGAAAAGGACGCGTTGCCGCGCTAAAAGCCAAGCGGGATAGTCTGTCGCCCCTCCGGGGCTCGGTCTATTTATCCGGGCCTTGTTCCCGGGGCTCGCGCCCCGGGCTAATATTTTTCGCCCCTCCGGGGCTTTTTCGGTGCCGGTCCATGAGGCGGTGGTTCATGACGTATTTCGACAACCTCTTCCCGAAATACCTCGTATCCAGGTCGTAAAACGTCTGTTTTCCGTACGGCATCCTCTCGTGAGAGTCTGTTTTGGACAGCAGTGATCCAGGTCACAGGATGCAGGATGGAGCGAGAATACTGAATCCTGCAACCGGTATCCGTATGTGTTTCGAACACAACCTCGACGACGAGATCATCCAGGTAACGATTGGACGGTTCTGGGATATCGTGGTCGTCGATGCCTATGCCTACCGCCATCAGCGACCTCATCTCAATCCCGCTGGGCAGGAAGTTCCTGGGCAGCCTGTGGACCGCCGTGCGCGATCTGCTCCCCATCTTCATTGTCATCGTCGTCTTCCAAACGGTCGTCCTGCGCCAGCCTTTTCCGCACATCGTGGAAGTCCTGATCGGGGCCATATTTGTCGTGGTCGGTCTGATGTTCTTCGTGCAGGGGCTCGAAATGGGGCTGTTTCCGATCGGTGAGGCCATGGCCTACGCCTTCGCGCAAAAGGGCAGCCTGGCGTGGCTCCTGGTGTTCGGTTTCCTGCTCGGCTTTTCCACCACGATTGCGGAGCCGGCGCTGATCGCGATTGCCGGGGAGGCTGCCGACGTGGCCGCCGAGGCGCACTATATCGGTTCGGACACGGCGTCCCGGTCCTTGTACGCCATCCAACTGCGGCTGACGGTGGCGTTGTCCGTTGGCGTGGCAATCGTTCTCGGCATCTTCCGCATCCTGCGCGGGTGGCCGGTTCAGATCCTCATCATCGGCGGCTACGTCATCGCCACCATTTTGACCTTTTTTGCTCCCGACATGATCGTCGGCATTGCCTTCGACTCGGGCGGCGTCACGACCTCCACGGTGACGGTGCCGCTGGTGACCGCCCTCGGCGTCGGCCTGGCCACTTCGATCAAGGGGAGGAACCCGCTGATTGACGGTTTCGGACTGATTGCACTGGCATCCCTCATGCCGATGATCTTTGTGATGCTCCTGGGCATCGTTCGGTTCGGCCTGCAGATCCCGAGCGTCGGATGAACCGCCGAAGGAGGATTCGAACGTGATCGACGGCCTCACCGGCGCGCTTCTGGCCACGGCTCGGGACGTGTTCGCGGTCACCGCTCTGCTCCTGGGATTCCAGTACTTCGTGCTGCGGAAGCCGATCCCGCACATCAAAAGAATGCTGGGCGGAATTGCCTTTGTCGTTGTCGGACTGGCTTTCTTCCTGATGGGCCTCGAAATGGCCTTGTTTCCGCTCGGCCAGCATATGGCCACCGAGCTGTCGTCGCCGGAGTTCGTATTCGGGACCGCCATGGCCCCCGAGTCGCCGCCGTGGTGGGAATACGGCTGGGTCTACGTGTTCGCCGCGATCATCGGTTTTTCCACCACCCTTGCCGAGCCAGCCCTGATTGCCGTCGCTTACAAGGCCAACGAAGCATCCCGCGGGACGATCCGGCCGTGGGGGCTCCGTCTTGTCGTCGCCGTCGGCGTCGCCGCCGGCATCTCACTGGGCACCTTTCGCATCGTCACCGGAACCCCGTTAGTCTGGTACATCGCGGCCGGATATCTCATCGTGATCGTGCAGACGTTTTTCGCACCGAAATCGATCATCCCACTGGCCTACGACTCGGGAGGGGTCACGACCTCGACCGTGACGGTGCCCCTGGTCACGGCGCTCGGGCTCGGTCTCAGCGCGACCATCCCGGGCCGCAACCCTGCGCTCGACGGTTTCGGGCTGATCGCATTCGCCAGTCTATTCCCGATGATCACGGTCATGGGCTACGCCCAACTTGCCGGGTGGTGGGACCGTATGCGCTTGAAAAATCCCAAGGAGGGATGACATGGACTACAAGGTAATCGTCGCCGCTCTCAAACCGGACGTCACGGACGGGGTCGTCGAGGCGGCAAAGACGTGCGGCATTTCCGGCGCGACCATCTTGCCAGGACGCGGGACAGGGATGCTTGACGCCAAGACCTTTCTCGGTCTGACCCTGGAGATGCAGACTGACGTGGTCATCTTCCTGGCCGAGAAGGAACTGATCCAGCCTGTCATGACGGCGATCCACTCAGCCGGCAGACTGGACGAGCACGGCACCGGCGTGGTCTTCGTCCTCGATGTGGAACAGGTGGCCGGCATCAAGGAAGAAATCGTCCGCCGCGGGTCGGAGTAGGCATTTTAGTGACCCGCCCAATGAAGAACGCGGGCCCGTTCGACGTTTGATTCGAAATCATAGGCATAGGCGCCAGATGGGTCATGAGGTGGGGAGCGGCGATCGTCCTGGCGACGGCGTTGTTACCCTGCCAGCTCTCGGGCCCCGGGGCGGACGGCATGGGCAGCAAAACCCTATTCAAACTGGTGGCCGGGCTCGCCTCCGAATAGAACTGGCGTCGAATGCTAGACTCGCCCCATATCGTTTAGGAGCGTGAAGACGATGCGTGTTCTGGTAGTAGAGGATGAAAAGAGTGTTGCTTCCCTCATCAGGAAGAGCCTCGTCGAGCAGGGGTTCGACGCAGATGTCGAGGGAAACGGTGATGTCGCGTGCGAACGGGCCTTGAGGGAGCCCTTCGACGCCATTGTCCTTGACATCATGCTCCCAGGGCGGGATGGCCTGAGCGTTCTTCGTGTCCTGCGGGAGAATCGGGTTACGACGCCGGTTCTTCTCGTGACCGCCCGTTCGGCTATCTCCGAACGTGTTGACGGCCTGACCGCCGGAGCCGACGACTACCTCACCAAACCGTTTCATACCGAGGAGCTCGTTGCCCGGGTCAAGGCGCTCGTGCGTCGGACGAGTGGTGAGGGCCTGTCGATACTCACGGTGGGCGATCTTCATCTGAACCTCGTGACCCGGGAAACCCGTCGCGGCGAAAATCGGATCGAACTCACCAACCGCGAGTTCTCACTGCTCGAGTACCTGATGCGCAGCCCGGGCCGAGTGCTGACCCGAACGCAGATTCGCGAGCACGTCTGGGGTTACCATTTCGACCCCGGCACAAATCTGGTGGATGTCTATATCCAGAGACTTCGCAAGAAGATCGACAGCGGCGTTCCGCCGAAGCTCATCCATACCGTCAAGGGTGTGGGCTACAGCATCCGACAGGAATCGAAGAATTGAGGTCGTTGCGTTTTCAGCTATCGCTATGGTCCGGAGTTCTCGCCGGACTCGCGGTGGCGGTTTTCTGCATCGCGGTCGTCCTGGAACTGATGTACGCCCTCCGCCATACCCTTGACCAGGAGATGGCCGATCTCGCTTCCGATATCTTCGCCCAGCTGGCCGTTGCCGAGCGCAAGACGGGCTCTGAAACTGTGCCGGAGGTTCTGGCTCTCTTTGACGAAAACAACATCATTCGAGTTGCCGAGATCCGCACGCGAGACGGCGGCCAGCTCTTCGGCTCTCTGAAAGATCTGCCGTTGCTCGATCTGCGAGAAGTTGCTGGTCCCGCCGTTCAATCCACATGGAGCGACGGCCGCTCGTGGCGCATCGGTCGGTACTCGGATCCCCATTACGAGCTGGATCTCGTGGCTGATCTGGGCAGGATCGACCACTCGATCTTCAGGGTCCTCGTAGCGTATGCAATCGCCCTTCCATTCACCTTCATAGCCGTGGTTGTGGGAAGTGCCTGGATTTCGCGAAGAGCATTGACGCCACTTCGGAGGGTGACGGAGATATCGACCCGGGTCACTGCCCGCGATCTGGACAGGCGGATCGATGACAGCGATGCGCCCCTTGAGGTGAAAGAGCTCATCCAGGTCTTCAACGGAATGATGGACCGGTTGGAGCGAAGCTTTTCTCTCGCAGACCGGTTCAGCTCCGACGCCTCTCACGAGATGAGAACTCCGCTCACCGTGATGCAGGGCCTGCTGGAGCAGGCACTGTCAAGGGATGATGATGGCGGCGTTCCAGTGAAGGATGCAACGGTTCTTCTGGACGAAACTCAGCGGCTGATTGCCATACTGGAAAGTCTGATGTTGCTGGCCCGTGCAAAGGCAGGGAGTCTGGAGCTGAGGGTCCGCCGAATCGACATCACCGGAATCGTAGGGGAACTGGAGGAGGACCTCCAGGCCCTCGCGGTTGAGTCTGGTGTGACGGTGAGAAGCGACATCGCGGCGGGGGTCGAGTACGACGGTGACGAAGGCCTTCTTCGGCAGGCCATTTTCAATCTCTTCACCAATGCGGTCAAACACAACCGTGAGGGAGGCGAGGTTCGGTTCTCCCTGGAGAGAACGCCTGCAGCGATCGTCCTCGTCGTCTTCAACACAGGCGAACCGATACCTCAGACCGACAAGGAGCACGTTTTCGACCGTTTCTTCCGCGGTGACGTATCGCGCAGCCGCGCCAGCGGCGGCACTGGGCTGGGCCTCAACCTCGCCCGCGAAATTATCCGAGCACACGGGGGCGAACTCAACCTTGCGTCCTCCACGGATAAGGGGACGACGTTTTCGCTGAGGTTGCCACACGACGGACCTCACAGAATTAAGGAACTGTAATTTAGGCGCTGAGGCCCCTTCCATGTTGTGAAGATAACTTGTTTCCATGGTTGATGGCCACGGCTCTTTCGCACGGCAACCATGTGAGCGACGCAGGTCGAAACTTTTCGTCTTGACCGCAGCCATTGCCGTTTTCTTGCCGTCTATCATGGGGTGTTCCCCCGGCCAGACGCACAAGGAAAGCTTCCCGGCGTCGATGCGGGGTGCCTTTGATACCGGACCCGAATCTGCGAGAGCCTCCTTTTCCAACGAGTACGTGTCCATCGTCGAACACGAAATTCCTAGCGGTGAAGAAATCAGAATCCGAGAATATGGCACGCATCTGTACGCGCTGAACGATCAGACTCTGAAGATCACCGATTTCAAGGGCGCGGTGGCCCTCCGCAGCTTCAATGAAGGGAGCGCCCATTCGCTTGGTTACAGGCCATTCCTCGCTCAGAATGTTGGGTCCTCCAACGCCAGGTTCCTTACCGTACGAAGATCAATGAGAGCCTTGCCGCGCTGCACCGAGTATGAGTTTTTGCCTGGATCAGCGAACTCTGCTTCCAACGGCTTGCGGACTCTTCTTGACACCAATGATTTTCGGGTGATTCTCATCGACCTCCATCCCGGGCTGGAACTTCCTGTCTCGCTGCCGGAAACCTGGGCCCTATACCCGCTGAATTCATTCGCCTTGGAAGTAGGCACCGCGCCGGCAGACTTGGTGGAGATGGCCTTTGACGAAGGGCGTTCCTACTGGGCCCGGTGTTGCCCCCTGGTGGGCAGAAATCTGTCGTATGGCAACGCCCGGTTCGTGCTCTTCGAAATCAAGACCATGTAAGGGCTGCCATGAAGATCGGTATTACTGACCTGCGCGTACCACGCCCTCGCCGAACCCGCGGGACGGATTGTACGCTCAACCTTGCGAAGGCCCCCCGAGGCGTAAGGCTGTTGACACCCCTCGTTCCCCGTCGTTGCGATTCCTTTCCCGGGGCACCGTTTCACGAGAAGAAGATCGGCGCGGGAATACGGAGGTGGCCATGACAATATTGAGGAACAGATACCTTCAGATTGGCGCCGCGGGTTTGCTCTGCGCCCTGGTCTTTCTTCTCCCGCGGCCAGAGGGCACCATCTTCGAGATCTCGGGCGACCCTGGCCACAGCCTCGCGGCGCTGGTTGAAGAGGAATTCAGTGTGATCGATCGGGTGGGTTCAGGCGGTTCATATTGCCTCGAGGCCAACCCGACCGTCACGAACCCGGGAGCAGTCCTGTCCGCCTCCGCGGCCGGACTGGGGACTGTTGTCAAGGTCCGCTACCTAAACGGCCTGTCGCCAAAAGCCTTTCGCTTCTTGGCGGTACTGGCGGCGCTGATCTTCCTCTTCGTGGTGGAGCCGATCCCTCTCGAGATTACGGCGATCCTTATCGGGGTCTGTCTGGTTCTCTTCGATATCGTGCCGGTCGCTGCGGCCTGGTCTACCTATATGCATCCCGTGGTGGTTTTCATCATGTGCTGTCTGATCCTGGCGATTGCTCTCGAAAAGGCAGGGCTCACCGAACGCCTGAGTCACGCCATCGCCAAGAAGGCTGGCACGAGCGTGATCAGATTCACCTTCATCCTCTCCATCGGTCTCGGCATCGGTTCGGGGGTGTTGCACGATGCCGCTGCCGCTGCGATCGGCATCGCCACGATGATTCCCCTGATGCGAGCCGCCGGTATCGAACCACATACAAACACAGCCCGATTCATGGTGCTTTCACTCGCCTTTGCCTGCTCCTGCGGCGGCATGGGAACTCTGGTCGGCGGCGGTAGGAACATGGTTTCGGCGGCGTTTCTCCTTGAGCTCACCGGTGTCGAAATCACTTTCTTCGATTGGATCAAGTTTGCCTTTCCGATTGCACTAGTGACGGTGCCGGCCGCGGTAGTGGTGGTCTATCTCGTTTATCGGCCAGACCCGAAGTTCCAGCTTCCCACCTATGACGAGGAACCCGGACCGTGGACGGCCACTCAGAAGCGAACAGTCTTGATTCTGGTCGCGGTCTTCGCGGCATGGTTGACCAAAGGCGTGCACGGGATCGACTACTCGATCACGGGGATGATAGGGGTCGCGGCGCTGGTCGCCTCCGGGGTGTTGCGCTGGAGAGACATACACGAACATCTCGAGTGGGGCACGGCGCTCTTCATTTTCGGAGGCGGTATCTGCCTCGGTCTCGCCATGGCATCGTCGGGGGCCGCCTCCTACTTCGCTCATCTATTCTTTCCGTTGGTCGACGGCAAAGGCTGGCTCGTGCTGCTCGGGGGCGTGTGTGTGTTCGGGGCCCTGGTGACCAATGCCATGGCCAATGTGGCGGCAGCGGCTCTCATCCTCCCCATCGTCATACCGCTTGCCCAGCTCGAAGGTGTGGATCCGCGGGTACTGGCGCTCGGTTTGGCCTGCGCCACCTCCTTTGCCATGCTTCTCGTCATCGGGTGTCCGCCGAACGCGATCGCCTATTCATACCGCCAGTTCAGCGCCTTCGATCTTACGCGGGCCGGACTGGTGGCAACCCCGATTCTGCTCCTCCTGCTGGTGGTAACCGCCGGCGTATGGTGGAGTATCCTCGGGTTGCTTTAGGAGTTTGTCATGCTTAAAATCCCCATCGACATTCTCATCATTGACGACGAACAGGACTTCGTTGAGATGTTGGCGATGCGTCTGTCCGACGAAGGTCACCAGGTTCGTGCGGCCTACGACGGCGATGAAGGTCTGGCCACTCTCGAGGACGCAACCTGCGACGTAGTGATCCTCGACATCAGAATGCCGAGGATGGACGGCATCACCGCGTTGAAGGAGATCAAACGACTCTATCCGATGGTCGAGGTCATCCTCCTCACCGGGCACGGCGCCGTCGACACCGCCGTCGAGGGGCTCAAATCGGGTGCCTTTGACTACGTGCAGAAGCCGGCTGTCTTTTCGGAACTGCTTGATAAGCTGGAGGCGGCCCGGACCAGCAAGCTCGAGCACGAAGAAAAAATCCGGCGTGGCGAGGCGCGTATTCTCATGCGTCATAGCGGGGACGTTTGAGGAATCGATCATGGAGCCTCGTTATCAACGGTTGTTTCGCCGAATGGCATTGTCCGGTTTGGCGATATCACTGATCCCTCTCTATCTTGTGGGTGCAGCGATTTACATTTACTTCGCGTCCACCCAGGAGCAGAACCATCGGGCCCAGCTCAACGACATGGCCATCAATCGGTCGAGCGCGGTGCAGCTCTTTCTTGCCGAGCGGACCGCCATGCTCGAGGCCCTTGTTCAAACTGCGACCCTCGTTGAGTTGACTCGGCCCGGCGAACTGAAAGGCGTGCTCACCATCCTGAACAGGCGCCAGCATTCCTTCGTCGATCTCGGCATCGTCAATGCAGAGGGCGAACATCTCGCATACGAGGGACCGTATCCCCTTGAAGACCGCAACTACAGCGGCGAAGCGTGGTTCGAGGAGACGATGGTCAAGGGCGTTCATGTGAGCGATGTGTTCCTCGGCTTTCGGCAGGTGCCTCACTTCGTCATCGCTGTGCGCCGCGGTGGCGATCAGGAGCCGTGGATCCTCCGAGCCACCATCGACTCCAAGGTTTTCACACAGCTCGTGCGAAGCGGCCAGACCGGGCTGACCGGTGACGCTTACATCGTCAACCGTGACGGCCGGTATCAGACGCCGCCGCGGTTCGGCGGTGCGATCCTGACCGGGGCACCGTTCAGCACCACCATCGCCCCCCCCGGGGTCAATGTACTGTCCCGGGAGACGGCGGACAACCGCAAGATGCTGACCGCTTTTTCGTGGATGACCACCAAGGACTGGCTGCTGGTCATCGATCGCGACCCGGACGAGCTGGCGTCCTCTCTCCGTCAGGCGCTCAATGTCGAGCTCGCGGTGCTCCTGGCGGCGTCGCTTCTGGTGGGTGGCGCCGTGGTCTTCCACACACGCCAGATGGTCGCGCACCTTGCGGCCGAGGACCGAAAAAGGGTTGCTGTCGAAGGGCAGCTCGCGCACTCGGCGCGGCTTGTATCTCTTGGCCGCATGGCGGCGGGGGTCGCCCACGAGATCAACAACCCGCTGGCCGCTATTGGAGAGATGGCAGGCCTGATGGAAGATCTGATCGACGAGGAGTTCCTCGCTCATGCCAAGCATGGCAGCCTGTTTTCGGAGAACGTCAACAAGATTCAGCAGAACGTCGACCGAACTCGTGACATCACCCACCGGATGTTGGGCTTCGCGCGCCGGATGGAGCCCCACCAGGACACCTTCGATGTCAATGAAGTGGTCTCGGAGGCTCTTTCTTTCATTGAACGGGAAGCTTCCTTCCGCGGGGTTGAGCTCATTCGCCATCTCGATCCCGAGTTGCCGATGATCAAGAGCGACCAGTCGCAGCTCCAGCAGGTGTTCCTGAACCTCGCGAACAACGCCCTCGATGCGGTCGCCGACGGCGGACATATAATGGTCACCAGCCGTTCAGAAGGCAATGGGGTGGTGTTGACGGTCGAAGACGACGGGTGTGGTATTCCCGTGGGGCTTCATGACCGGATATTCGACCCATTCTTCACCACCAAGGCCCCTGGCGAAGGCACTGGGCTGGGGCTCTCAGTCTGTCATACCATCATGAAGGGTCTCGAGGGCTCTCTGACTTTTGAAAGCACGCCTGACGTGGGCACCGTGTTCAAGGTCCAACTGCCCTGGACAAAGTTGTGAAAGCTGGCGTGCGCGGAAAGGAGGCCGGTTCGATGCCGATTCGTTTGTTGGTGGTCGATGATGAAGAGGATTTCCTGAACTCGATCGTCATGCGCATCGAACTTCGGGGTTTTACGGTACACGGCGTTACCAGCGGCGTCGCAGCGATCGAGTTTTTGCGGGAGAATCCGGAGGAGATCGATGTGGTCCTTCTCGACATCAGGATGGCAGACATGGACGGCATCGAGACCCTCCGCCAGATCAGAAAGTGTTGTCCGGAGACCCAAGTCATCGTGGTCACGGGTCACGCTTCCCAGGAGTTCAGCCGTCTCGGTAGAGAGCTCGGCGCTTTCGACTACCTGATTAAGCCGATCAGGCTTGACGTGATTCTCGAGCGCATCGAGGCTGCCTGTCAACAGAACCACGACCAAGGTGTCAACTGAGGCCGCGACCGGTGGACGGGCATTATGACCTCTGAGTCGCCTCGCCCCCGGGTCCTTCTGGTGGACGACGAGACGGACTTTCTCGACAGCCTGTGCCAGCGGCTCGAGCTCCGGGGCATGCCGGCGCTGAAAGCGTCGAGCGGCCCTGAGGCGCTCGCCACTCTTGAGAATGAGGACGTGGACGTGGTCGTGCTCGACGTGCGAATGCCGGGTATGGATGGCATCCAGACCCTGCGTCGCATCAAGGAGGCGCACCCCCGCATCGAGGTCGTGATGCTGACCGGTCACGCGGACCTGGAGAGCTCTCTCGAGGGTATGCGATTTGGCTTTTACGATTACCTGACCAAGCCCGTCCACATCGAAACGCTCATCTCCAAGATCCACGATGCCTACAAGCGGCGAGGCAGCAACGGATTCCAGAACGCCGAGACCTTCAGCGGCAAGCTCAAACAACATATGGTTGTGGCCGATCGGCTCGCGTCGCTCGGTGAGCTGGCGGGGAGCATAGCCCACGAAATCAACAACCCGTTGGCGATCATCGCCGAGTCAGCCGGTTGGTTGAGGTCGCGCCTCGGTCGCTATAACGAAGTGCCAGCGGACATCGAAGAGGATTCTAATCTGGCGTTGGAAAAGATCGAGAAAGCGGTTGACAGAGCGCGGCGAATCAGCCAAAACTTCCTCCGTTTCGCGCGTAGCCCGGACTCAAACGTGCGTGACATCAATCTCTGGGACCTGAGTGCAGAGGTGGTGGATCTGACTGCCAAGACTGCGGATCACCGGGAAGTCGTCGTCGCCATCGTCGCCGATTCGGAGACAACTCCACGAGTATCGACGGATCCCTATCAGCTGCGGCAGGTGCTGCTCAATTTGGTGACCAACGCCATTCAAGCAGTCCCACAGGGCGGTCGCGTTTCGCTCAGGATTGGCGGAGACGATCGAGAAGTCTCGGTGGCCGTTGAAGACAATGGGCCGGGCATTCCTGATGAGAACATCGAACGAATTTTTGAGCCGTTCTTTACGACCAAACCTGAAGGTCAAGGGACCGGCCTTGGGCTCGCTGTGTCTCGGGGAATCGTGGAGAGGCTTGGCGGACGGATTGAAATCGACAATCGCCCAGGCGAAGGGTGCATTTTCCGGGTCGTCATACCGCACTCGCCGATCGCTGCCACTCAGGCACCCTGAGGAAAGGTGACCGATGACGATTCACTTCGGCCCACGACAAGCCTAGCAGCGATCCTGCAACGGACGGTTACAGAATTTTCATCCTGAGGGATTCGGGTCTGTAATCTTCGGCACCCATCTTATTTATGTGCCAGCGAGGTAGATTTTCGGTTTCGCAGGGTCTATCTGTCAAAACGTCGGGAAAGAACGAGGAATATGATCGTGGGACTCCTGGATCTTCAAAGTGCCGTCCGCGCCTTAGCGGGTGTCGCGGAATCGGAAGCGCCGTTCGTGAGTTGCTATGCCAACCTCGAAGGCGACCCAAGGAAGACCCGGGCGGAGTTGAGCGATCGCGTGCTTACGGTTCGAGCGAGTCTCGAGCCCGACCGGCGCGTGGATTTCGAACACGCCTTGACGCCGATCATGGCCTTCCTCGGTTCACGACTGGCACGTGACTCAAAGGGGGCAGCTGCTTTTTCCAGAGCTGGTGAGAAACGGTACTTCCGGATACTCCCACTCCATGTACCGGTGCCAAACCATTTGTCGGTAGACGCCATCCCAAACCTATTTCATCTGATTGCAATGAAGGATGCCTATCACCGTTATGTTGTGCTGATCGCCCACCAAGATCGCTCGCGAATCTTCGAAGTCGATGTCGGCGAGATCACTCGCGAAATCTGGACCAAACGTCCCGAGCTTCGCGATCGAGTGGCGAGAGGTTGGGCCCACGATCATTACCAGCGCCACGCGCGCAACCAAGGTGACCGGTTCTTGGCAGAGAAGCTGGAGATCCTCGACAGCCTGATGACCGAGGGTGGACAAACCCACCTCGTGTTGGCCGGCTCACCGGAGACCATTGCACACATCAAGAAAATGCTGCCGAAGAGACTCCTGGAACGCCTCGTGGATGTCGTTCCTGCAGCAGCGCGGGACAGCTCGGCCGACGTCGTATCAGCCACCCTGGCGCGATTCATCGAGCACGAGCAACAGGAGTCCGTGACGCGGGTGGCACAACTCATGGACGAGCTGAGGCGAGGCGGCCTTGCGGAGGCCGACAGCGTTGCCACACTCAAAGCGCTCCAACACAGACGAGCGGACGTGCTCGTGATGGCCGAAAGATACGATCCACCCCCGGGTTGGGCGTGCGGAAATTGCAGGTTCGTCGACCAAGCTAACCACCCACCCGCGGCATGCCCGGTCTGTGGCGATGGCGCCGTCCGCGAAGCCGATCTCAAAGCCGAAATAGTTCGTTTGGCCGAACTCCACGACGTCGAAGTGGAGATCCTTCGCGAAAGCGACGCGCTGATTGGAATCGGAGGAGTAGGATGCCTGCTCAAATACCGAAGGCTCGACCAGAATGCTTAGAGTAGAAATCGGGATCGGATCGGGGCCAAGTGGGGGGCACATCAGCTTGGGCACTCGAAAATAGGAGACGCTTGGAGATCATGTGTTCGGTCACGATGATGTTGGAAGAGCGTGCCATTTCGGAGGTTTCGCATGGCTGAAAGGCGTGCTAGGTGGTTTGCAGGGTCGATTCTCGGCGCTGTCGGAGTCGGCACGCTGTTGGGTTTAGCCTACTTTTCTCAAACGTTTTCTCTGCGTTTTTCCGTTGCGGTGGTTGCTGCCGTCGCGGTCTACTTCGCTTTCGCAATCGTAGTCTTCACGATGTTTCGAAGCGGCCTCTTTCGAATTCTGGCAGTTGCGGGTGGATTGGGGGGTCTTGTGTTTTCGCTCGTCTTCCGCTCCCCTCTACCCTGGTCGATTTTCCTCGGTTGCGTAATAGGGCTCGCAGTCCCGTACCTTTATCTGCTGACGAATATGATCTTCCATTCTGCCGGGGAAACGGAGTCCGAGTAGAGCATAGGCATGTGAAACACGGCGATATTTTTTCATCTGTCGTTGCTCTAGACCCGGAGTATAAATCAACAACCGAGAACGCGGACCTGTCGCGACACTCTGAGCCGTTCCGTCCCTTCCGTCCATTGAACAGCCGGTACGGGCGGTTGTTCGCGCCGTCTGGGTCCCGAAGGCCCTTCGGTTTTCTCCGGCTACGAATCCGACTGGTCGGCCGCAGTGATTACGCCGAGCTTGGCGGCTCGTTCGCGCCACTTCAACCGGGCCGCGACACGGAGATCCTCGACCGTGTCGATCTCGTCGACAATCTCCAGGTCGAGAAGAGTCTCGACGAGATCCTCCAAGGTGACGAGGCCCGCCGTGCCGCCGAACTCGTCGATCACCGCAGCGATGTGCTCACGAGACGACAAAAACAGGTCGAGCAGGTGGGAAAGCCGGATCGTACCGGGAACAAAAAAAAGCTCGCGTCGGAGGGCGCTGAGCGGGGTCACGGGGTCACCCTGTGCCGCGTGTTCGAGAACCTCATCCTTGAGAACGAAGCCCAGCAGCCCGTCGATCGAGCCGCTAAAAACCGGAATCCGAGAAAAACGAAGCGGGCGGTGCCGCTCGACCACCTCTCCGACCGTGGCGTCGGCGGGCAGGGCGAAGATCACGGTTCGCGGCGTCATGACCCTCGATGCGGTCATCGTTCGAAAACGGAGTATGGCTTCGACCACCCTTGACTCTTCTTTGTCGAGCACGCCCTGCTGTGCCCCCAGATCGGCCAACGCCCTGATCTCGTCGCGGCTCACGTGCACCGGATTGTGGCGTGATGAGATCAGTCGGCTCGCAAGCCCACTCAGCCAGATCAGCGGCATTAGCGGCACCATTAGCCACGTGAGCAGCCGGGTCACCGTCGGGGCGAGTTGCTTCCAGTACACCGCGCCGATCGTCTTCGGGATGATCTCGCTGAGGAAAAGGATGGCGAGAGTCAGCAGCGCCGAAAACAGGCCGAGCCAAGCATTGCCGAAAACAATCGCCGCCTGGGCTCCCGCCCCCGCTGCACCCCCCGTATGGGCGATGGTGTTGAGCGACAGAATCGCTGCCAGCGGCTCGTCGATGTTCTCCTTGAAGCGTCGCAGTCGACGGGCGGTTCGCGGCCGTTCCTCGCGGATGGACGCCAGGTACCCCGGCGTTACGCTGAGTACAACCGCCTCCATGACCGAGCATAGAAACGACACCCCAATAGCGAGCACGACATAGAGGACGAGTACGGTCATGCGGCATGAGCTTACCATCATGGGTGCTTCTATAAGGAGTCGAGGGCGAAACTCTCGTCGTCGAGGCTGTGAGCCTGTGGGAAACCGCGCAGAGTTTTCCAACGGCTGTGGAAAGGCAGCGGAGCCGGCTTTCCACAGGCCGTCTGAGTTACACGCTTTGGTCATGTGGCGGCGATCCGGTCCCGCTCGAGACGCTCGAGGTGGCTGGCGATAAGCAATTCTCTTTCGTACTTGGCGTCGGTGGTCATGAGCCTGTAGGTCACTTTGTGCCGCTGGCGGGATAGGGCGGTGGAATGGTGCAATGGTGAACGTGGCACTTGGCAAGGAGCCCCTGTTGGAAACTCCGGTATACGTATAGACGATGCTTGCACCCATCGCCAACATCGCTCTCGTCGGGAACCCGTTGATCCGGAAGTTCCTGGGCAGCCTGTGGACCGCCGTGCGCGATCTACTCCCCATCTTCATTGTCATCGTCGTCTTCCAGACGGTCGTCCTACGCCAGCCCTTTCCGCATATCGTAGAGGTTTTGATCGGGGCCCTTTTTGTCGTGGTCGGTCTAGATCCTGATTATTGGCGGCTACGTCATCGCCACCATTTTGACCTTCTTCTCTCCCGACATGATCGTCGGCATCGCCTTCGACTCGGGCGGCGTCACGACCTCCACGGTAACTGTGCCGCTGGTGACCGCCCTTGGCGTCGGCCTGGCCTTTTTTCTAATGGGCCTCGAAATGGCCTTGTTTCCGCTCGGCCAGCATATGGCCACCGAGCTGTCGTCGCCGGAGTTCGTATTCGGGACCGCCATGGCCCCCGAGTCGCCGCCGTGGTGGGAATACGGCTGGGTCTACGTGTTCGCCGCGATCATCGGTTTTTCCACCACCCTTGCCGAGCCAGCCCTGATTGCCGTCGCTTACAAGGCCAACGAAGCATCCCGCGGGACGATCCGGCCGTGGGGGCTCCGTCTTGTCGTCGCCGTCGGCGTCGCCGCCGGCATCTCACTGGGCACCTTTCGCATCGTCACCGGAACCCCTTTAGTCTGGTACATCGCGGCCGGATATCTCATCGTGATCGTGCAGACGTTTTTCGCACCGAAATCGATCATCCCACTGGCCTACGACTCGGGAGGGGTCACGACCTCGACCGTGACGGTGCCCCTGGTCACGGCGCTCGGGCTCGGTCTCAGCGCGACCATCCCGGGCCGCAATCCTGCGCTCGACGGTTTCGGGCTGATCGCATTCGCCAGTCTATTCCCGATGATCACGGTCATGGGCTACGCCCAACTTGCCGGGTGGTGGGACCGTATGCGCTTGAAAAATCCCAAGGAGGGATGACATGGACTACAAAGTAATCGTCGCCGCTCTCAAACCGGACGTCACGGACGGGGTCGTCGAGGCGGCAAAGACGTGCGGCATTTCCGGCGCGACCATCTTGCCAGGACGCGGGACAGGGATGCTTGACGCCAAGACCTTTCTCGGTCTGACCCTGGAGATGCAGACTGACGTGGTCATCTTCCTGGCCGAGAAGGAACTGATCCAGCCTGTCATGACGGCGATCCACTCAGCCGGCAGACTGGACGAGCACGGCACCGGCGTGGTCTTCGTCCTCGATGTGGAACAGGTGGCCGGCATCAAGGAAGAAATCGTCCGCCGCGGGTCGGAGTAGACGAACCTGCGACCCGGTCCTCGTTCGCGATCGTTGTGGACGGGTCAGAGACGAGCACGAACCGCTTCGAGAATCCCCTCAAACTCGGGATACCCACGCAGCGAGTCGAGATCGTCATCCTCGAAGACGCGGTGATTTGCCCATTCGCAATCGACGGCGCGCTTGAGTGCGGAAATGGCGGCCGTCCGATCGCCGGCAAGAGCGAGGATGCAGGCCTGGTCGTAGAGATTCCATCCCAATGCCGGGTGTTCAGGACCGAAGATCTGCTCCCTCACCTCGAGACCGCGTCGATACTGGAGCAACGCCCGGTCGTAATCGTGTGACTGGTAGTAGTGAAAGCCCAACATCTCGAAAGATCGGGCCACTTCGACGTGGACCGAGCCCAGCGTATTTTCGGCGATTCGATGGGCTCGTTCGAGAAGGGCAAGCGAACCATCCGCGTCTCCCTGGTTGTGAAGCACCCTGGCATATACGCTCAGGACCCACACCAGATCGGGATGTTCCTCGCCCAGCGCGCCTTCGCCGATCGCCAGCGCCCGCTCGATACGGGCCGTGGCGAGATCGTATTTCTGTTCCTGACGATCGAGCATCGCAAGGTTCCGCAACGGCATCATCAGATTCAGATGTTCGGGCCCGAGGGCCTGTGTTTGGATCTCCAGTGCGCGTTCGAACAGAGGCCGCGCCTCGTCGAACCGGAGCGTCTCCTGGTAGCACCGACCGAGGTCGTACAGCAGCCAGCCGACGGCCGAGTGGACGGGTCCGAATTGAGCCTCGCGGAGTTCCAGCGCCCGTTCGAGCAATGGTTGGGCTGCATCGTAGTTCGCCATATCCATCAACATGACGGCATATGGATAGGTTGTGTTGACGACCACAGGATCGTTCTCCATGCCCGTTCTCCGGAGAATCTCAAGTGATCGTTCGAAGGCTGATTGTGCGTTGGCAAAATCCCCGATGCGCCACATCGCGCCGCCGGAGAACCCCAGGCTCGATGCGACCGCCCAGTGATCGGGGCCGAGGGCCCGCTCGTATATTTCCGCCGCGCGCTCGAAAAGCGCCAAGGCCCCGCGGTGATCGCCCTCCCAGTACTCGAGCCAGCCGAGAGACACGCAACTCTCCGCGATCGCGGCGTCGGATGGATCGAGGTATTGCTCGCGAAGAGAGAGGGCTTCCTCGAGCAACGGCCTCGCTTCGTCAAAGCGCCCCAGATTCCGGTAGGCGTTGCCGAGGGTGTCCAACAACCGGGCCTGGACCACCGGTTGGTCCGTGAGCCCGTTCTTGATCCTCTCGACACCGCGGTCCAACACGGCCGTCACCGACGAGATCTGCCCCATTGGCGCCCCGGGGTCGAGCTCAGCAAAGACGCCGACCAGGAGCTCGGATACACTGCGCGCGGTCTCCGCCTCGCGCTGCGCGCGCACCAGACCCACTGAGGTCCCGACCACACCGGCCACCAGGGCAAGGACGACAAATGCGCCGGCGGCGACCCCGAAGCGGTGGCGGCTCACGAACTTGTGGAGCCGGTACCAGGTGCTCGGCGGGCTCGCCTCGACGGGTTCGTCGCACAGGTAGCGCCCGATATCGGCCGCCATGCTGGAGGGCGAACCGTAGCGGCGCGTTCGGTCCTTTTCCAACGCCTTCATGACGATCCAGTCAAGATCACCGCGCAGGGTTCGCGCCAGCCCCTGGGTATCGGTTCGGCGCTGCTCGGCGGCGGTCTGCGAGCCATGACCGAGGCTCGAGACCCGGGTGCTGGGTTTCGGCGGCTCTTCTTCACGGATGCGACGCCGCATCTCGTCGAAACCGGCAGTCCTCAGTTCTTCCGAATCGAACGGTTGCGCGCCCGCCAAAAGCTCGTAGAGGACCACGCCCAGCGAGTAGACGTCCGATCGGGTATCGACGTCGAGGCTCGTCAGTTCGGCCTGCTCGGGGCTCATATACTCAGGAGTCCCGATCCACTGGCCGAGCTCGGTGAAGAGCGTCCGTTCGGTGAGGCGCTGGGAGGTGGCCTTGGCCACTCCGAAATCGATGATCTTTGGTACCGGCCGGCCGTCCTCGACGGCCACCAGGATATTAGATGGTTTGATATCGCGGTGGATGACGCCCTTCTGGTGGGCGTGTTGCACACCATCGCAAACCTGGCAGAAGAGCTCCAACCGTCTCCTGTTGTCGAGGCGGTTGGCATCGCAGTAGGAGTTGATCGCCACGCCTTTGACAAACTCCATCGCGAAAAAGGGCCGGCCCTCGTCGGATGAACCCGCGTCAAAGGCTTTGGCGATATTGGGGTGGTTCATGAGCACAAGGGCCTGTCGTTCGGACTCGAACCGCGCCAGCACCTCCTTGGTGTCCATCCCCCACTTGATGAGCTTGAGGGCCACCCGCCGTTTTATGGGCTGCTGTTGTTCGGCCTCCCACACCTCACCCATCCCACCTTCGCCGATCTTCTGCAGCAACCGGTAGGGGCCGATGATGTGGGTTGGACGGGGTCCATTCCCGGGTTGATCGGATACTTCGTCGAAAGCGAGGAGTGCTTCGACCTCGCGCCGCAGGTCATCGTCTCCTGCACAGACCTCCTCGAGCCTGTCCGATCGATCCTCCGGTGCCAGCTCACACACATCGAGAAAGATCTCTTTGACCCGGGCATGGCGATCGGAGGACGTCATTCCTTTTCTCCCCCACCCGAAAGCTCGTTCTTCAGCCACGCCTGGGCGTGGCGCCAGTCGTACTCGACGGTGCGTTTCGAAACCCCAAGAACTTCGGCAACCTGATCAGTCGTGAGACCGCCGAAAAACCGCAGCGTGACCACCTTTGCTTCGCGCTCATCGAGGGCGGCGAGACGTTCGAGGGCGGCATTGAGATCGAGCAACCGTTCCGGTTCCATGGTGCCGCCGGCAAAATCCTCAAAACCGCCAGACAGGGTTACGCTGTGCCACCCCGCACCGCGTTTGAGAGCGCCTCGCTCACGCGCATGATCGACCAGCAGGCGGCGCATGACGCGAGCGCCGACGGCAAAGAAGTGGGTCCTCCCCTTCCAGTCCGCCCGGGTCTGGTCGACCAGTTTGAGGTATGCCTCGTGGACCAGCGCCGTGGGCTGCAACGTGTGTCCCGGGGTCTCCCGGTTCATATAGCTCCGGGCGAGCCGTCGAAGTTCCTCGTAGACGACGGGAAAGAGCTTTTCGGCCGAAGCCGAGCCATCGACGCCGCCGCGGCTAAGCTCGCAGACGATCTCGGTCACGCCGGCCTTTGGGTCACCCGTCATCGATACTGCTCCAACCCCAAACATTCGTTGGGTTTTCGCGCGACTTCAATTCAAAAGCCCCCACCTGATCTACGCGACAGGAACCGACGCGTTGCATATTGCGGTGTTTTTTTCCGTTTTCCGCGGTACCCGGTGGAGGTCATCATGAAACATACTTCTTTCGTTCTCGGTGTGATTCTCGTTCTGTGTGTGGCAACCATCCCCGCCGAGGCCGCAGACACAGGTTGGACCATCCGGGTCTTTGCGGCCGGATTCGACCCCGACCTCGACGTCGTTGTACCTGCTGAAAACCCAGACGAGGTCCGGGTCACCGCGGATTCTGATCTCGGTTTCGGCGCCAGCCTCGAATACCAGTTCAACAATCTCGTCGGACTCGAGCTGGGCTATATGCAGGCGAGCCCTGCGATCGTGCTAGTCCGCTGAAGACATTCCCGGATTCGGCGACATAGCCCTCTCAGATTCGATGTCAACGGCAACCACGACCTTCGACCTCAACTTCCACCTGACGCCCGGCAGTGAATATTTCGATTTCTATCTCGGTGCCGGCCTCGCCTATCTCTCATACGGCGATCTCCACTACGTCGATCCGGAAGGAGATTCCCTGGACCTCACGACCGGCAACGACCTCGGCTACTCCGCCAGGGCCGGCCTCAGCATCTCGCTCGGCAAGAACAGCAGCTGGGCGGCCATCGGCGGTCTCCGCTATATCTGGGCGGATCTCGAGGCCACCCAGGAAGAGACCGCGACATTCGACTTCGACACCTTTTCTTTCACAGTCGGCATCGCATACAGCTTCTGAACGGTCCGAGTTCAGCGGCGGCGCGCAGCGCCGTCCGCTGCAACCGGTTGTTGGGCGTCGTTCACATCCTGCGCGAACCTCACGGCTGGTAGAACCATGTGGACGATCGAGGCCCTCCTCCGTTTCCGTATCCTCCGGTGATCAAGACCTCGCCGGTTTTCAGTCGTGCAGAAGCGGAGAACTGACCGGCCATTCGGGACGTACCAGCCACGATCGCAAACTCTCGGCGACGCGGATCATATGTCTCCGCCTGCGGCGCGCCGCCGGCAATCAGCACGAGGCCGGTCGGGAGCAGCACGCTGCTCCCCGCATGCTTGTAGCGGCCGAGCATCATCTGGGGACCTGAGGCGAACGTCCCGCGAATGGGGTCGAACAGTTCTGTCGAGTTGTACACGCCCTCGCTATCCCGTTCGTCCGAACCACCGGTGACCAGAACGTAGCCGTTCGGAAGCAGGACGCCGTCGTGCTTGTGCCGGCGCACCCGCATGTCGCCAACACGGCTGAAGATGCCATTGTCAGGGTCGTAAGTTTCCGCCGACGCATCCAGAGTGAGGTGCCCCCGCCGACCGCGATGCCCGCCAGCGATGAGTACTCGCCCATCAGTGAGACGCACTCCGATATGACTTTCGCGCGGCACGGTCATGTCGCCCGTTGGCGCGAACGTGCCCGTCCTCGGATCGTAGAGTTCGGCGTACGCAAGGAAGGTCCACTCCAGCCCCAAGCCTCCTGCGATCAGCACCTTGCCGTTATCGAGGAGGACGGCCACGTGGTCTGCCCGCGCGGCGCCGAGGGATCCGGTCGGATGAAAGCTCTTTTTGGACGGGTCATACAGTTCGGCGGACGCGAGCGTGCTGGAGCCCTCGCCGTACCCACCCGCGATCAAGACCCTGCCGTCTGGAAGCAGTGTTGCGGAATGGCTGCGGCGTGTCGTCACCATCGAGGGAAGAGGACGAAAACCTCCGGCGCCCGGGTCGTACAGCTCAGCCCCCTTCGCGAAGCCTTGCTCCGTGACGCCACCCGCCACCAAGACGCTGCCGTCTGGCAAGCCAGTGGCCGTGTGCGCTGCACGGGCGGCGCCCATGACTGCTGCCGGCACGAGTCGCCCCTGGGAAGCCCGCTCACTGGCATTCGGGGGGTTCGCGTCGTCCTGCCATGCCGGTTCGTGAGCCGCGAAACTCAACGCCACTAGGACACTCAGAGCGGAAGCTGCCAACCATGAACCCTTCAAGAGATTCCTCCTTCGCACACTTCGCAATCGACCTTGGACACGCGAGAACCAGGTCCACTGTACGGAGTCTGCCACATCCGCCTAACGGTCCGAGGTCAGCGCCCGAACCCGGCTCGGGTGAGGGCCCGCTGGAATGAGGTGTTAGGGTTCACGGCGTCAACTCGCCGCCTGAAATACCGACACATCGCGTTCAAGCACACCCGAGAGACGGTCCTTTTCGACCTCAAGGTCGTACCGAATTTGGAGATTCAGCCAGAACCGCTCGGTTGTGGCGAAGAACTTCGAAAGTCGGAGGGCAGTATCTGCAGTAATCGACCGCTTGCCATGGACAATTTCGTTGATGCGGCGCGGCGGCACGCTAATGTCCTTTGCGAGTCGGTACTGGCTGATGCCGAGGGGCTCGAGAAACTCCTCCATCAGGATCTCGCCAGGGTGAATCGGGGCCATTATTTTCTTTGCCATCATTCCGTCCCTAGTGGTAGTCGGCGATTTCCACATCCAGGGCATCGCCGTTTTTCCAGCGGAAGCAGATCCTCCACTGATTGTTGATCCGGATACTGTGCTGCCCCGTCCGATCCCCGGACAGCTTTTCAAGGCGGTTTCCGGGCGGAACTCTCAAATCAATCAAAGCATCGGCGGCGTCAAGCACGAGGAGCTTCTTCAAAGCCGTGCGGCGGATGTTCTGCGGGAGCTTTCTCGAGCGTTCACGCTTGAAGATCCGTTCGGCCTCTGGGTCTTTGAAGCTCCGAATCACTGTATTATAATAATGCGCCGCGTTAATAACGTCAAGCGTTATGTTTCCTTCGTGACCTAACGTTTAGCTCAGGGGCCCGGATCACTGGCAGCTATGTTGCGCCGACCGAAGCGAAAGCAACATAGATGCCAGTGATACCAGTCCCCTACAGCGTTTCGTTTGGCCCCTGCGTGTCGTTCACGCGCGCTTCAGTGAAGCCACGCGCTCGAGTAGACCGCACAGCTGAATCGACGCGAACCAGCGCCTCAATCGGTGCCGTTGGGCTGCCACTGAAACACCTCGCCCAAGGGAACACCAAAAACATGAGCGATCTTGAACGCAGCCTCAAGCGATGGAGAGTACTTGCCTGCTTCGATCGCAGCGATTGTCTGTCGTGTAACTCCGATTCGCTCGCCAAGCTCGGATTGTGTCATCTCACCATTCAGAAACCGGAGCGTGCGGACTCGATTGACAATCTCGCCTTCCATCAAACTTGCCTGCGATAGCTGTACGCGACGAATCCAAAGTGAACAAGTTCCGCAGCGATGATCATCAACACCGCCGAATTGACGATACTCCAACCAGTTGAGTCAAACGGCATTACGCAGCCAACCACGATCATTCCGCCAATCAACACGTAGTATGCAAACCGGAATGAACGGTGTTCGATTGCTCGATCCCGTTCATCCAAGGGCAGGAGGGCGTCTTGTGGCGATAGTCTCCGCAACGAAAAGTGGCCGATTCCCAAGATGAGTACCTGGAGTAGCGTTGCAGTACCTAAGAGGCCGAGTTGGCCAAGATTCGGAAGTACATCGTCCGGCGGGGGCGACAAAGCAACGATTGAGAAGTAGGGCCCAAACGCTACAACGATTGCGACCAGGGACAACCAAGCGATCTTTTCTCTGTATGGCATTTCAGTCTCCTTGAGTCAGTGGAATGGCCACTGTCAAAGAAACTATACATCATGTATGAAATTTTTGTCAATATGACAAAAATTTTTCACCTCCAATTGGAACCCCTGCCAATGAAGTGACATTGAGGCTCCAAAGGCTCAGTCACTACCGAGGTTGAAATCCAAATTGAAAGGGAACCGCAAGACTGTGGGGCAGAAACGCCCGCGTCACCGTTGGCCTAACGGTCCGAGTTCAGCGGACCACACCCGCCGCGGGTGGGGGTCCGCTGGAATGAGGTGTTAGGCATAGAATTCCCATTTTTTATACGGACTCTCGGTCTAGCCCCAAGACTGAAACTTGAAGTCAGGAAGCTTACTTCGATCAATTGAGTCTGATAACAGGCGCAACATTGAATCCAAACCAGCCAGGTCAACGAACATCCCGTAGGACCCGCCTTCTTCAGGGCATGGGATCTCCATCCAGAACCGGTTATCAGGAGCATGAAACATGAACTGGAGAGTTTTTCCCGAATCGTCGGTCAAGCCGACAAAGTCTCGATCAGCTTCGATCTGAGGGAGCAGATTGTCCAAGACGTGGCAAACGGGCATGGCGACAGGTCGATCGCTCGGGACCTCGGTATGAGCTGCATTGAAGCAATAAAACACACCAAACAGCTTTCCATCCTCAGGCCGCCAGACAACTCCATTGGGGTCGCTGATATCAAAGAACCCTACACGGTGCTCTTCTGCCAGTTGCACAACCGTTCTATATGCATCTCCGGACTGTGACCAAGCGAAAGCGGCGTAAATGATCGATTTTCCGACGCTGTAGTCAGTAACGCAGGGATTGTCGACATCCTCCGACGCATAGGGACCTGTTCATGGCCGGGTACTTTTTGATCACGTCAAGAAACCAAGATCGAAGAGGGCTAGAAGACACAGCAGGGTCGTCGTAATTGTGATCGTCGTGCCACTCGGCTTGGTCATCGAACCAAGAGGAATTCCTTTTGGTCTGCGGGTGCAGCGGATGGTTCGAAAACAACTAGGTCATAGCTCATGGTTTGCTCCTACAGAACGCGATTTGAATACTGCGTGCTAAACCAGCGATACACGAATCGGATTGCCTAACTATATGTTAGCGATACTAAAAAATCGGCTGGAAACGAGCGCTGAGAGCGTGATAACAGGATCGCGCATTGTCGGGTTTCTCGTCGCAAGTCTCCTGATTCCAGCATAATGCATCTTCATTCAGGGTTGGTCATCGGGAATGTTATTGGTCTGAGATCGCTCTCTAACACGAAGGGTGTTAGGGGGCAGATGGTCCGCCGCCGGTGCGGCCGCGTTGGCCGCGGTCTGAAGGCTCACCCGAATCTCGGCGGGGACGGAAATCAGCCCTTTCTTCATGGCATAAACACAACATAAACACAGGACGCTCGCATGTCAACCTGCGGAAGCCCTCCGGAGGCGTCGTCCGACCCTCGAAGTCGCACCACACGGCTTTTTCGCACCGCAAACGAAGTGCGGGAGACCTCTTCTTTTGACACCACCCCGCCGAAAGATATCTGCGTGATCTGCGGGCAAACCGGGCGGATCGGTGGCTACCCCGAAACGAAGGGGTTCGAGGCCCTCTCGCGTCCGATCGTCGTGTCCGGGCCGTGGCCGCAGACGACGCGGGTGTCGTCGGGCAGGGTGTAGAGCTGTCCGCGGATCGACTGTTCGAGCACCGGGAACGATCCGCCCATCAGATCGGTGCGGCCGATGGAGCCCGCAAAGAGCACATCACCGACGATCACCAGCGGTTCATCTGCGCCCAATACGACAAAGGCGACGCCGCCCGGCGAGTGACCCGGGGTGTGGCGCACTTCGAGTTCGAGGCCACCCACGCTCAACTTCTGTCCGTGCTCGAACAACAGGGTGGGATCGGGCGGGGCCTCGACCTCGAGCCCGAACATCTGACCCTGAACAGGGGCGTGGCGGTAGAGTTCGATCTCATCGGGATGGAGGCCGATCGGCAGCTCACCTCCGAGCAAACGCGCCAGCTCGGCGGTGCCGCCGACGTGGTCGAGGTGGCCGTGGGTGTGGAGGATCATGGTCGGCCGGAGACCGCTCGCGCGCACCTTTTCCGCGATCCGTTCGCCCTCGTCACCGGGGTCGAATACCACGACCTCGCCGGCAGCGGTGTCACCAAGCAGGACGCAGTTGGCCTGAATCGGACCCACCGCAAAAACCTCCAGGAACAGGCGTGCGGTCATGAGAGACCCAAGTGGAGGTTTTTGCGAATTCGGAATTCGGAATTAGGAATTCGGAATTTCCCGTATCCGCCCGGTTTTCGGCGGAGGTTTCTGCGAGCTTTGAATTTTGAATTTTGAATTTTGAATTGCGGACACCGATCCGAAGGGCCCGGTTCCGAAAATTCCGAAATCTGAAATCCGAAATCCGAAATCACTGAAACACTCTCCCCACCAACAACCCCATCATCTCGGCCAGCTTTTCGGCGGCTTTTTCGCCTTCGTCCAGGACCTCGGTGTGTGTCAGCGGCCGGTCGACGAGACCGGCGGCCGGGTTGGCGGCAAAGGAGAGGACCAGCACCTTCATCCCCATATGGCGAGCGGCGATGACCTCGGGGACGGTCGACATCCCAACAACGGTGCCGCCGAGGGTCTGCAGCATTCGAATCTCCGCCGGGGTCTCGAACGACGGCCCGAGAAGGGCGGCATACACCCCCTCGTGAACTGTAAAACCGGCCTCTTCCGCCGCCCACAGGGCGTGGGCGCGCAGATCGGCGTCGTAGGTCTCGCTCATGTCGGGAAACTGCGGTCCGAACGCCGTGCCCCACGCCCCGACCAGCGGGTTCGAGCCCTGGAGGTTGAGGTGGTCGGTCACGACGACGATCGAGCCCGGTTTGATCGCCGGATCGAGGGACCCGGTCGCGTTGGTCGCAATCATCACCTCGGCGCCGAGCAGTCCGGCCAATCGGACCGGCGCGACGACCTCTTCCGGGCGGTAGCCCTGGTAGAGGTGGAAGCGGCCGTTGAGGGCCATCAGCGACTCGTCCCCGCGCCGCCACAGAGTGACGGTCTGGCGGTGGCCCATCAAAGTCTGGAGATCAAAGGGCAGGACCTCCGAGAGATCGATCTCCTCCGCCGCCTCCCATCCCGGGACCGCCAATTCGAGTCCCGAACCCGCCACCATGACACCCCGGATGGACCCGGGCTTGAAAGCCCGTTTGAACTCCTCGGCAGCAGCTCTCAGTGATGCAGGGGTCAGCTTTCCCGCCATGGCCCGAAGCCTAACACAAGCAAATGTCGGTCTTCACTGCCAACATCCATTTCGGCGCCAGGAGAAACACTCTGAACTTTATTGACCTTTGCCGGCCATTTCCGTGCGTCATACCGATGTGCGCATCCCGATTCTCACTGCAGCATTGCCCGTGAGTGCCCCCTCCGAAGATGTTTGCGCCCGAAAAATCTACGCAAGTGATGGCCACTCGATCGCAAAATCGTTCGGAGACGGCCCTCCGGTCGACGCGAGCCGTATCAGCACTCGGACGTTTCCCGTCGCCAACGCCTTGCGATGACAATTCCGAATTCCTAATTCCTAATTCACGAAAATTCGTGACCCCGATCGCTACCACGCCCGCCCTGGTTCTGTTACCGTGTCGCATTCGATGGCGCGTATTCGCCTGAACTCGCTCAAGCTCTCCGGTTTTAAGTCGTTTCCGGACGAGGTGGAACTCACCTTTCCGGGGAAGGTGTCGGCAATCGTCGGGCCCAACGGCTGCGGCAAGTCGAACGTGGTCGACGCCCTCCTGTGGGTCCTCGGCGAACAGAGCCCCACCCTGATGCGGCTCAAACAGATGGGCGACGTGGTGTTCAACGGCGCCGCATCGAGGCCTGCGGCGGGAGTCGCCCAGGTGACCCTCATGCTTCAGTCCGAGGACGGCCACTGGAAGGAGACCGACGGTCAGCTCGAGGTCCAGCGCAAGGTCTTCAGATCGGGGCCTTCCGAATACCGGCTGAACGGCAAGACCGCCCGGCTCAAGGACGTTTTCAACGAGCTCGCGGATGTCGGTCTCGCGACCAGATCCTACTCCATCATCGAGCAGGGCCGGGTCGGACAGGTCCTGTCCGCACGGCCGATCGACCGCCGCATCCTGCTCGAAGAGGCTGCCGGAATCACCCGATACAAGGCCCGCAAACACGAGGCCGAGCTCAAGCTCGAGCACACCAGACAGAACCTGCTGCGGCTCGATGATGTCATCGGCGAGGTCAACCGGAGCCTGCGCCAAATCAAGCGCCAGGCAAAGCAGGCCGAGCGCCACCAGAAGCTGGAAAACGATCTCAAGGACCACCTGCAGCGGCTCCACACCCTCGAGGCACACACTCTCAACGGCCTGCGATCCGACATCACGCGCAGAAGAGCGCAGACCCAGAACGAGGTCGCAGCGGCGGCATCCGCCCTCGGCGGCAGCGATGCCGACCTCGGGCGAGAGCGGGAGGAACTCGAAGCGGGGCGGTTGGAGACGGACGCCGCCCGCGACGAGGTCGGCACGCTGATCGGGTCCCGCGAGCGTCTCGAGGCCTTTTTGGAACGCTCGGCCGATCTCCTCGACAACCTCCGCTCCACCCTCGACCGGACGCGCACGGAGAACTCATCCGTGGCATCGAGCCGTCGCGGGCTCGACGACAAAATCGCCGCCGCCGGGCTCCGCTTCAAAGATCTCGAAGGCACGTTCGAGGCGGTCTGCGCTGAGGTGGCCGCGGCCGAGGAGGCTTACGGGGAGGCGGACGGTCTTCGCCTCGAAGCCGAAACCGCCAGCGGCAAGTTTCGCCAGGATCTCCTGAGATCCATTTCCACGCTCACGGACAGCCGCAACCGCCTCGGTGATCTCGAACGCGGGCGCGACCGGCTCGCCTTTGCTGTCGACCAGCTCGGCCACGAAAAGCAGCGTCTGACCGATCGCCGTAAAGAGCTCGAGACAGCTCTGAGCGAGGCCGCCGAACGCAGCCGCGGCGCCGCCCACGACGCGGATGAGCTGGCGACGCGGCGCCGTGATCTGGCCGACGAGCGCACCCGGCTCCGCGAGGAGGCCACGGCCGCAAAACACGAGTCCGAATCGCTGGGCCACACCCTGTGGGAGATCAGACACCGGCTCCAGGGGATCGAGCGCGAGCTCGCCCGCCACGCGGCCACCGCGGAACAGCTCGCCCAATTGGTACCGAGCGACTCGGTGGCCGGCCAACTGGGCGATTATCTGCACCCGTCACCCGAACTGGCACCGACCCTCGACCGCGCCTGGCGGGAGTGGCTCGAGCTGCCGGTGGTGCGCACCCGCGGGCTGTCGTCAAGCGAGCTCGAGGCGGTGGCCGATCTCGAAGGCAGGATGCGGCTGGTGGCTGCCGGCGATCCACCGCGACTGAGCCCCCGTCGGATCCCCGAAGGCGCCGAGAACCTTCTCGACAGCGCCGGTATCGCGCCCCGGGATCTCGATTGGGTCGCACTTGCCCTGCCTATGACATTGCGCTGCCACGACCCGGAACAAGCCCAGAAGATCGCCGACGAAAACCCCGACGCGGTCATTGTCTCCTCCGACGGCGTCCTGCGCCGCGGCCGGGTCCTCGAACCCACGACCGCAGGCGCCCGTCACCCCGGCGCCCTTGCGCTGCGCGGTCAGAAGAACGAGCTCCAGCTCCAGATCCAGGACCTGGAGGCCCGAACCGAATCGTCAACCGGGCGCCACCGCGACGTCGCCGAGCAGCTCGAACACCAGTCGGCTGAGCTCGCCACGCTCGATGCCGACCTCGTCCTCGCCGAACAGGCACGGGCGCGCGCGGCGGCCGTCGAGGAAAGCCTGGCTCAGGACCTCGGCCGCGTCGAACGCGAACTCGAGGCCCTTGGAGAGGAAGAGGAACGCAGCCGCAAACAGGCCAAGGAACTCGCCGAACGCCACACCAAACTCGGCGACGAGGTGGTCGGGCTCGAAACTCGCGGACACGAGCTCGAGCAGGCCGTCGAGGACGCGGCTGTCCACCTCGCCCAGCGACGCGAAGACACCTCCGAGGCCCTGCGCGGGCTCGATAGGAAACGGGCGGAACAGCGACTCGCGGAAGAGCGGCTGGAGGCGGCCCGGGCAGAGACCACCCGGCTCGGCGCCGAAGCCCGGGCCCTCGAAGAGAGGATCGGCTCGCTGGATTCCGAGGCTCAGCGGATGCTGGCCGAACTCGCCTCGACCGAGGACGAGGTCGTGCGTTCGCGCACCCGACTCGCCGAAGAGCAGGGGCTGCTGGCGGCCGCCAAGGAACGCGAACGGCGTCTGGCGGAAAAGATGGAGGCCACCGCCGCCAAGGTGGCCGCACTCGAAAAAGAGGTTCGCGAACGACGCGAGTCGCACGAGGCCCAGCGCGATGCGTTGCATGCCATCGAGGTCGAACAGACCCGGACCGAGGCCGATTGGGAGCGCCTCCGCGAGCACGCCGCCGAAGAGCTCGGTCTCGCGGTTGAGGAGCTGCTGCAGACCGAAGCCGATCCCGAAGACCAGCCCGAGGCTTTGCGCGAGGCCGTCGAGGGGCTGCGCACCAAGATCGAGCGGCTCGGACCGGTCAATCTGCTCGCCCTCAGAGAGCTCGACGAGCTCGAGGAGAGATCGACCTTCCTGACGGCCCAGCGCAAGGACCTGGTGGAGGCCCTGCGCGCGCTCGACACCACTATCAGAGAGATCGACGAAACCTGCACCGAGCGTTTCGTGGCCACCTTCCAGCAGGTCAACGAGGTCTTCACCGAGACCTTTTCAAACCTCTTCGGCGGCGGCACCGCCCGTCTCGATCTGGTGGACGAAGACGACCCGTTGGAGTCGGGGATCGATATCACCGCACAACCCCCCGGCAAGAAGAACCAATCGGTCCAGCTGCTGTCGGGCGGCGAAAAGGCCCTGACGGCGCTGTCGCTGCTGCTGGCGCTGTTCCGGATCAAGCCCTCGCCATTCTGCATCCTCGATGAGGTCGACGCCCCTCTCGACGACGCCAACGTCGAGCGACTCGCCAGTCTTGTCCAGGCGATGACCGAGCACACCCAGTTCGTGATGGTGACCCACAACCGCCGCACCATGGCCCGCGCCGACCTCCTCTACGGCGTCACCATGGAGGAAGCCGGGGTCTCGAAGGTGGTGTCGGTGCGGATGGAAGACTGACGGAACGAATTTTTAATTCTCAATTCCGAATTTTGAATTTCCGGCCAACATCCCACCGACAATGAGCGCCCGCGTGCTCTGGTAGGTCAGACCGCGTGCGGCGGAGGTGCCATTTTTGCATTGTTTGACCCTCACCCCCTCACCCCGGTGGGCCGCCTCGGGCAAACAATGCTCAAGGTGGCTCCTCACGGGAAGCGTGTGCTGATACGGCCCGCGTACGGCGGAGGTGCCATTTTTTGCATTGTTTGACGCCAATGTTTTGAACCGACCCGTGGCGCGTCTCGGGCAATCAATGCAAAAGGTGGCTCCTCTCGGGAAACGCGCACTGAAAGCCGGGTTCACTCGAACCCTCGAAAACGGCCCACCGCTGTGACGGAAGCCTTCCCGACAAGAGATTTTTCCGCTCGTTCGCTCCGCTCTCTCGGTCGAAATGACAGGGAGTGGCATGGGGTTTGACCTTGACAACCGGAATCCCCATCGGCTAGCCTGCGTTGGTGCTGAACATGAGCTTCTATTGCCACCACCATCACGTCGATATCCCCGTTGGGGCCAGGTGATGGTGTAGGCGAAACTCACGACCGACACCACAACGCCGGCCCCGCCGGCGTTTTTCTTTTCTGAAAAACCGTCGGCGCGATCGGCACAGGAGGAACAATGACCCGAACGCCCGATGAACCGACGTTGCGGCTGGCCATCCCAAAGGGGCGAATGTACGACGGCGTCACGCGCCTGATGGCGGACGCCGGCATCCACCTCGTGCAGACCGTCCGGAGCTACCGCCCTCACATCAGCCTCGCCGGGTGCGAGGTCAAGATCCTCAAACCGCAGACGATCGTCGAAATGCTGCACGCCGGGTCGCGGGACGTGGGATTCGCCGGCGCCGACTGGGTCGCCGAGCTCGACGGCTCGTTGGTGGAGCTCGCCGACACCGGTCTCGACCCGGTTCGGGTCGTGGCGGCCGCGCCAGCCGAGTTGGTGCCCGACGGCCGACTGCCGGAGAGCCCGTTGGTGGTGGCCTCGGAGTACGAAAACCTGACCCGGCGCTGGATCGAGGCACAGTGTCCGCAGGCTTCCTTTGTCCGCTCCTACGGCGCCACCGAGGTCTTTCCACCCGAGGACGCGGATCTGATCGTCGACAACACCGCGACCGGCTCCACCCTCGAGGCCAACAACCTCCGTATCGTCGACGAGCTCATGACCTCGTCAACGCGGCTGTACGCCAACCCGAGGGCGCTCGAACAGCCCGACCGGCGAGCCATCATCGACACGATCGTCCTTCTGGTTCAGTCGGTGCTCGAGGCGAGGCGGCGGGTCATGGTGGAGGTCAACGTCGCCCCCGACCGCCTCGAGGCCCTGCTTGCCGTGCTCCCATGCATGCGGCAACCGACTGTTTCCCAACTCGCCGGCGGTGAGGGCTACGCGATCAAGGCCGCCGTGCCCCGAAGCGACCTGCCGGTGGTGATCCCACAACTCAAGGCGGCGGGCGGTGAAGACGTCGTGGTCACGCGAATCGCTCAGATCGTGCCGTGACGGGGCATGTCGCGATGAACGAAAAGCCTCTCCTCGTGAATCCCGCTCCGGTCCTGGACGAGCTCACCACCTACACCACCGGCCGACCGGGCACGGGCATCGATCTGGTGCTCGATTTCAACGAACGATTGGTTCCTCCGGACGCCCTTGACGGCGTCACGGGTCTGGATCAGTGGCAGATCAACCGCTACCCCGAGCTTGGCGCGCTCGAGCCTCTCATCGCCGCGCGCATCGGCATACCGGAAGCATCGGTCGTGGTCACCGGCGGCGCCGACGACGCCCTCGAGCGCACCGTGCGCTCGGTATGCGTCCCCGGCCGCAGGGCCATCATGACGACGCCGAGCTACGGCATGATCCGCCGATTCATCAAGATCACCGGCGCCGATCTCATCGAGTTGCCGTGGTGGCGAGATGACTTTCCGGTCGACGAGGTCCTCGAGCAGGGGGATGACAGGACCGCGCTGGTCTGTGTCGTCAGCCCCAACAATCCAACCGGGTCGGTGGCCTCGCGCGACGCGTTCCGGCGCCTCCTGGAAAGCCTGCCGAAAGCCCTTGTTCTTCTCGATCAGGCCTACGTCGACTTCACGGACCCCGAATTCGACCTCTCGCCGGTGGCCCTCGAGTATCCGAACGCCATCGTGGTGCGCACCCTCTCCAAGGCCTGGGGAGCCGCCGGTCTGCGGGTCGGCTACGCCTTTGGCGATCCCAGGGTGGTGGATTGGCTGCGCCGCATCGGTCTGCCGTTCCCGGTGTCGAAACCGTCGCAGGCCCTCGCGGCATCGATGCTCTCGGACGCCGACGGCCCCGGCACGCGCCGCATCGCAGCCATTCGAAAGCAGAGGGACGACCTCTCGGTCCTGCTGGCGGACCTCGGCGCCGAGGTCCTGCCGTCGCAGGGCAGTTTTGTCTTTGCCCGATTTGCCGACGCCGGGCGGGTCTGGAGCTCGCTCCACGCACTCGGCATCGCCATCCGCGCTTTCGCGGGCCGACCCGACGTCGAGGGCTGGTTGAGGATCACGCTGCCCGGCGACGAGATGACGTTCGACCGACTCACACACGCCCTGCACACGGTGCTCGCACCGGAAGCACTGCTCCTCGATATGGACGGTGTGCTCGCCGATGTCTCCGGCTCCTACCGCGAGGCCACCCTCCAAACCGCCGCCTCTTTCGGGGTCGAGATCAGCATCGAGGACATCGAGGCGGCCACAGCCGAAGGCAACGCCAATGACTGTTGGCAGCTCACCCGCCGCCTGATGGCTGTGCGGGGCGTGGATCGTACCCTTGCCGAGGTCAAAGCCCGTTTCGAGGAGATCTACCAGGGGACCGAGGCCAAACCCGGTCTGCGGCGCACGGAGCGCCTCCTCCTCGGGCCGGGTGACCTGCAGACACTCGCCGGCCGCAGGCCCCTGGCGGTGGTGACGGGCCGACCGCGAGCCGACGCCGAGCGCTTTCTCACCGAAAACGGCATCGCCGAGTTCTTTCAGACCGTCGTCACCATGGAGGACGCGCCGATCAAACCCGATCCCGCACCGGTGCGCCTCGCCCTTGAACGACTCGGGGTCGCCACCGCCTGGATGGTCGGCGACACCCCCGACGATCTGCGCGCCGCGCGCAGCGCCGGGGCGCTCCCGATCGGGGTGGTCGCCCCCGGTGACGATCCCGAACCCACCACTGCATCATTGCTTCGGACGGGTGCAGCAGCCGTCCTCAAAGACATCAAGGAGATCCTGGAGGTCCTGCCGTGAATCCGACAAGCCGCACCATCACAAGAGAACGATCGACCAAGGAGACCACGATCACGTGCCGTCTGAACCTCGACGGCACCGGCGAGATTTCGGTTGCCACCGGGATAGGGTTTCTCGACCACATGTTGACCGCGCTCGCTTTTCACGCCGGGTGGGACCTGGATCTCACGTGTTCCGGCGATCTCGAGGTCGACGACCACCACACCGCAGAGGACTGCGCCCTCGCACTCGGCGAGGCCCTGGATGCCGCACTCGGCGACCGCGCCGGGATCGAACGTTTCGGGTCGGCCTACGCCCCGCTTGACGAGGCCCTGGCCCGAACCGTGGTCGATCTCTCAGGTCGCCCCTGGCCGCAGGTCGAGCTTGGTCTGAGGCGAGAGATGCTGGGTCAGCTGGCCTGCGAAAATGTGGGCCACGTTCTTCGGTCCCTGGCGATAGCCGCCCGCTGCGCCCTCCACGTCGACGTGCTGCGCGGTGAGAACGACCACCACCGCGCCGAGGCCGCTTTCAAGGCCACCGCCCTCGCCTTGCGCCAGGCGGCGGTTCTGACGGCCGGCGGTGTTCGCAGCACAAAAGGCACGCTGGGCGGTACATCGTGAGCGAGATCGTCGTCATCCGCACCGGCACCGCCAACACTGCATCGGTGGCAGCAGCCCTCGAACGTGCGGGCTCATCGGTCCGGCTGTCGCGCGACCCGGCCGACGCCGAGAGGGCGCACCGGCTGGTGCTGCCGGGCGTGGGAGCCTTCGGACAGGTGGCCTCTCGCCTCGATGAACTGGGGTTGCGCGAGGTTCTGGCCGACCGGCTCAACGCCGGACGCCCGACCCTCGCGATCTGCCTCGGGCTCCAGCTGCTGGCGGAGTCAAGCGACGAGAACCCCGACGCTCGCGGCCTCGGGGTGGTGTCCGGCACCATCACCGGGTTTGGTGAGGGACTTCGGGTTCCGCACCTCGGGTGGAATCGCGTGGTTGCCGGGGACGGCTGTTCGCTGCTCGAGGATGGCGACGCCTATTTCGCCAACTCCTTCAAGCTCGATGCGGTGCCCGCCGGCTGGTCCGGGGCCGAGACCGATCACGGAAGGCCCTTTGTCGCCGCCATCGAGCGCGGAACGGTGCTGGCCTGCCAGTTCCATCCGGAGCTCTCCGGGCCCTGGGGCCAGGCGCTGATCGAACGGTGGCTTGCAGCCGCTGCGGACGTCAACTGATGTTGCTGCCGCGCGTGATCCCGTGTCTCGATGTGAAAGGTGGCCGGGTCGTCAAAGGCGTTCGTTTTCAGGGTCTTCGCGATGCCGGCGACCCGGTCGAACGCGCCGAGGCCTACGCCTTCCAGGGCGCCGACGAGCTGGTCCTCCTCGACGTTTCGGCGACCCCGGAGGACCGCGGTCACGCTCTCGATGTGGTGCGGGCTGTTCGCCGGGTTCTGCCGCTGCCCCTGACCGTGGGGGGCGGCGTACGAAAGGCCTCCGATGCGGAGATTCTGCTCGAGGCCGGCGCCGACAAGGTGGCGGTCAACACCGCCGCCGTGACCCGCCCCGAGGTCTTGACCGAACTCGCCGAAACATTCGGCCGGCAGTGCACAATTCTCGCCCTCGACGCGGCGCGCAACGGCGCCGGCTGGGAGACCGTCATCCGTTCCGGCCGCGAACGCACCGGCCTCGATGCAGTCGAGTGGGCGCGTCAAGCGGTCGATCGCGGCGCCGGCGAGATCCTGCTCACCTCGTGGGACCGCGACGGCACCGGCGACGGCTATGACCTCGAACTCATCGCCGCAGTGCGATCGGCGGTCACCGTGCCGATCATCGCGTCCGGGGGTGCTGCCGGTCCGATCCACATGGTCGAGGCGCTGAACGCGGGTGCCGACGCGGTGCTCGCCGCCTCCATTCTGCACGACGGCCACACCACCGTCGGGGACCTCAAGAACGCACTCGCTGCCCTCGGATTGGAGACCCGCCAATGATCGTCCCATCCATCGATCTCATGGACGGCCAGGCCGTACAGTTGATCGGCGGCCGCGACAAGGCCGTCGACGCCGGCGACCCCCTGGCGATTGCTGAAAAATTCGCGGTCGCCGGCGAGCTTGCGGTGATCGATCTCGACGCAGCCCTCGGACGCGGCTCCAACCGCGACGTCATGCTCGAACTCGTGCGGCGCTACCCGTGCCGGGTCGGCGGCGGCATCCGTTCGGCAGAGCAGGCCCTGGGATGGCTCGACGCCGGCGCCCGCAAGGTCATCCTCGGCACCGCGGCCAATTCAGATGTTCTGGTCGAATTGCCTCGAGATCGGGTGATCGCCGCCCTCGACGGCGTCGACGGCGAGGTCGTGGTGCGGGGCTGGACCGAACGCACGGGCGCCTCCGTCCTCGATCGGCTGGCCGAGCTGCGCGAGCTGGTGGGCGGCTTCCTCGTCACCTTCGTCGAGCGCGAAGGACGGCTGGGAGGGATCGACCCCGAAGCGGCAAAGCGGGTTGTCGACGCCGCGGCAGGAACCCATGTCACGATCGCCGGCGGCGTCACCACCGCCGAGGAAGTGGCGGCACTCGACCGTCTCGGGGCCGACGCCCAGGTGGGAATGGCGATCTACACCGGTCGGCTGGACCTCGCCGATGCGTTCTCAGCACCTTTGATTTCCGATCGCCCCGACGGCCTGTGGCCGACCGTCGTCTGCGACGAACACGGGACAGCGCTCGGGCTCGTCTACTCGTCGGCCGACAGCCTGCGCGCCGCGGTGGCGGAGCGCCGCGGCATCTACTGGTCGCGGTCCCGGTCCGAGCTGTGGCGCAAGGGCGAGACCTCGGGCGCGGTCCAGGAACTGCTGCGGGTGGAGGCGGATTGTGACCGCGATGCCCTGCGCTTCACCGTGCGGCAGAGTGGCGGTTTCTGCCACCTCGAAACCCGCAGCTGCTGGGGCGCCGGCCGCGGCCTCGGGGAACTCGAGAGGCGTTTGATCGAGCGGTTGGCCGGCGCCGAGCCCGGGTCCTACACAGCCCGGCTGGCCGGCGACTCTGACCTGTTGGCCGCCAAACTGGCCGAGGAGGCCGCAGAGCTCGCCGAGGCTGAGACGGGAGATGAAGTGGTGTGGGAGGCGGCGGACCTCTTCTATTTCACCCTCGTCAAGCTGGCGGCCAATGGGTCGCGGCTTGAACAGGTCGCGCGGGAGCTCGACCGCCGCGCTTTGGCGGCGCGACGGCGCGACGGTTCACGGACCTTTGACCCGGGGGGGGTCGGGAAATGACGCTGCGGAGACTCCAACCCGGCCAGGTAGAGGAGCTGCGGCGCGAGGCGGTCGACGAGGCCACCCTGGCGCGCGCCGCCGACATTGTCCGCGAGGTGCGCGAGGGAGGCATCGGCGCGCTGCGAGGTTTCGCCGAGACTTTCGATGAACGAGCGGTTGAACAGCCATTGGTGATCGAACAGAGCGAACTCCGGCGCGCCCGCGACGGTTTGGCCCTCGAACAACGAGATCTCCTCGAACGGACGGCCCGCCGGATCGAGGCCTTCGCCCTCGCCCAGAAAGCGGCGTTGAAGGACCTCACGGTCGCGGTCCCCGGCGGTGAGGCCGGACATACCGTCACCCCCGTGGAACGCGCCGGTTGCTACGCCCCGGGCGGCCGCTATCCCCTGCCGTCATCGGTTCTGATGACAGCGGTCACGGCCCGTGCCGCGGGGGTTCACGAAGTCTGGGTGGCGTCGCCGCGGCCCGAGCCGATCACCCTCGCCGCGGCCGCTGTGGCGGGTGCTGACGGTCTGCTGGCGGTCGGCGGTGCCCACGCCATCGCCGCCATGGCCTACGGTGTCGGCGGACCGCCTCGGTGCGACGTGGTGGTCGGTCCGGGCAACCGCTGGGTCACCGCCGCCAAGAAAGTGGTGGCCGGCCACGTCGGGATCGACATGCTGGCGGGCCCCTCAGAACTGGTGGTGCTCGCCGATCACACCGCCGACGCCGAATTGGTCGCCGCCGACCTCCTCGCTCAGGCCGAGCACGATCCCGAAGCGTTGCCGGTGCTGGTGACCACCGACACCGCGCTTGCAGACGCCGTTGATCGGGCTCTCGAACGGCAGCTCACCGACCTGCCCACTCGCGATGTGGCCGCTGACGCCCTCCGCAACGGCTTCACGGTGATTGTCCGCGACCTCGACGAGGCTGGCAGAGTGTGCGATCGTCTCGCGCCCGAGCACCTTCAGGTCCTCACTGAAGACGCCAAAGACATCGCCCGCCGCCTCAACAACTACGGTGGGCTCTTTATCGGCAGCTCGAGCGCCGAGGTCTTTGGCGACTACGGCCTCGGCCCCAACCACACCCTGCCAACCGGTGGCGTCGCCCGCTTCAAGGGCGGCCTCAGCGTCTTCGATTTCCTCAGGGTGCGGACCTGGCTGCGGATGGACGGCGGCCCGGCCACCGCAAAGACGGTGGCAGATGCGGCCGCCCTCGCCCGCCTCGAGGGCCTCGAAGCCCACGCGCGGGCGGCAGAACGCCGTCGTACGATGCTACCCTCCGATTGATGCGGCAACCAGCGGTCTGGCGGCTATTCACTGATGGCGACCTGCCCGGAGCGCGCAACATGGCGCGCGATGTGGCCATCCTCGAAGCGGTCTCCACCGCGCAGTCGCCACCCACCCTTCGCCTCTACGGTTGGGACCCGCCGTGTCTGACTCTCGGCCGCCACCAGGGCGTCGAGGCGGCGGACCTCGGATTCTGTCGCCGCGAGGGCATCGACGTGGTGCGGCGGCCCACTGGCGGCCGCGCCCTGTTGCACCACCTCGAGCTCACCTATGCGGTGATGGCCCCCCTCGGCACAGGGCCACTCCCTCGCCCCCTCCAGGACGCCTACAGGTTGATCTGCGGCACTCTGGTGCGGGCATTGCAGGCGCTCGGCGTCGAGGCCGAACTCACCGGCGGCGAAGTCAACCTCGAGCTGCCCGGTCCGCGAACCACCGTTCCCTGTTTTGAAGCACCGGCCGGAGGTGAGGTGGTGGTGCATGGCCGCAAGTTGATCGGTTCAGCGATGCGCGCGCACGCCGGCGCCATCCTCCAGCACGGCGCCATTGTTCTCGACTGGGACGGGCGGTTGCAGTCAGGGTCGATGGGTCTGGCCGACGACAGTGCCCTGCGGCCGCACATCACGACCCTGGAAGATGAGCTTTCCCGCACCGTTGATCGAAGTGAACTCGAGCAGGCAGTGGCACTGGCCTTTTCCGATGACCTCGGCATCGAGATTGCCGAGGGCCGCGAATCTTCGGCCGAGGTCCTTCGAGAGGACCAGTTGATTCAGGATTTCTGGGTCCAGACGTCTCCCGGCACTGGTCCGTAAAAAAGGGTGACTCCTGCCATTCAGGCCGAGGGGACACCGCCGATGCACTTTCCACCGATTTCTGGAACCGCAACTCGTCACATGCGCTGGTTGGCCGTCGTTTTCCTCGCCGCCACGCCGATCGGCGGTGCGGATGAGGGCTGTCTCCGCGAACGCGGCCGCATTCCGCTGGGCGCCATCGGTGCCATCGCCCCCGATCCGCCCTACCTCATATACGGTAACGGCTCGGCGCTGGTGATCGACGACGTCATCGACCCAAGATATCCCCGTCGCGTCGGACAGCTCGATCTCCGGACCCCCATCCTCGATCTGGAGACCCGCGGTCGCATCACCTACGTCGGCACCGACGAGGGGCTGCACATCATCGACACCCACAACCCCGCCAAACCCCGCCACCTCTCTTTCGTAGCTACCGACCACCCGGCGCGAGGGGTGGCGGTGCACGGATGGCGGGCATGGGTGGTCGGGCGGTTCGACGACGATACATTCCAGGGCGGGTCGAGCCTCATCCATGTCGGCCGGCCGGACGACCCCTGGGTGATGTCGGCCGGCTATTTCGTGAGCTGCGGTCCCAGTGATGTGGAGTTGCGGTATCCCCTGCTCTTCTTTATCGGCTGCGACCTCGAGGTTTTCGATCTTGCCCGATCGCACCACATTCCAATTGGCAGGCTGAACGTTTCAGGGCATTCGATCGCGGTTGAAGGGACCGCGGCTGCGGTCACGAGAGGCGATCGACTCCAATTGATCGATATCAGCGACCCCTCCAATCCAGTGGCCGGTGACACCGCGTGGACCCACGGATCGGCGGCCGGCGTCGCTCTCACCGGCAATATCGCCGTTGGATCGAGCGTGGCGGGTCTGACCGTCCTCGACATCAGCTCGCTCGACAACCCGGTGGAGATCGCCCACCTCGGTCTGAGAGACGGCGCCACCTCTCTGGAAATCGCCGACGGCCTGGTGTACGCCGCAAGCGGTGATTTTCTGAGTGTGATCGGTATCGACAACCCCGAGCACCCGACCGAGATCGTTCGTATCGGCTCTTCTGCCTTCAACAGGGTCGCGGTCTCCGGGCGGCTTGCAATCGCCACCCATCAGGGTTACGGGCCCGACGACCGACCGATCACGGTTCTCGACATCTGGCGGCCCGCTCCCTCCGTGATCGGGGGTTGGAGATCGAATTTCGGGACGGCCGACGTCGCCCTCGTCGGCTCAACCGCCTTTGTGACCGCCGACGGAGGCCTCTATGCGCTGGATCTGACGGACCCGACGAACCCGGTGGAGCTTTCATTCGTCGATCTGATCGAGAGCGAGTATCTGGCCGTGGATTCGAATCGCGCCTATATCGCCACAATGGGCGTCGCAGGGTTCCCCACCTTCCATGTGGTCGAAATCTCCGACCCGACAGATATGTACGTACGGGGCAGGTGGAGTTGGGAGCGAGGCGGCCCGTCGCCCATCGCCGTGGACGCTGCCGGCGATACCGCGGTGATCGCGGACACCCGCGGTCTGCGGGTCTTTGATGTCAGCGGACCACAGGACATCGACCAGGTCGGTTATTGGCCACGGGAGGGGGCCGCCGCGGTAGCGTTGGTTCGCAGCCACGTCGTACTCGGCTACTCCTCGAGTGTCGATGAAGAGGACCACGGCATTGCCGTCATCGATATCACCGATCCGACCAGCCCTGGTTCTGTCGGCACCTGGACCTCACCAAGCGCCGTCACGGCTGTCGCCGAATATGGCGGTCGGGTTTTGGTCGGCACCATATCCGACGGTATATATCTGATCGACCTGACGGATCCCACCAAACCCCGGGCCGTCGATCGGTGGTTGGCAGGTGATCTCTCCGTTCGAGACCTCGCGGCCGACTGGCCACTCATCGTGCAATCCAACGGCGACCTCGGTTTGACGGCTCTCGGGCTGGACCGGCGGTGCACGCCTCCACGCAGACCCACTTCGAGAACAACTCCGACCGGCGATGTCGCCGGGGTCAGTTCGGCTCGATTGTCGGCGACTCCGTCCCGCCCTCTCGAATCCGCGGGCGGATCAGAGGCAGCAGGGCGAGCGCCGGCAGGGCGAGGGCCGTGGTGAGGGCGAAGAAGACCGCATAGCCGAGGCTCTCGACGCCGATCCCGGTGAAGGCGCCGGCGACATCGCGGGTCAGGGCGAAGAGCGCCGACAGCACGGCATACTGGGTCGCGGCGTGTTCCTTGTCGCAGAGGTTCATCAGGAACGACAAGAACGCCGCGGTGCCCAGACCCTGGGTGAAACTCTCGATCATCGAGGCTGCGTAGATACTCTCGCGAGGCAGGCTGATAGCGGCAATCACCACATACCCGAGATTCGAAACCAGTTGGGCGAGACCCAGCCACAGGAGCGACCGGAAGATCCCGATCCGATCGACGATCCATCCCCCCGCCAACGCGCCGAGGATGGTCAGTATCGTTCCCAGGGTCACCGAGATCGCGCCAATTTCGGTCAGGGAGTAGCCGCGGTCGACCCAGAAGGGCTTGACCATCCGGCCCAGCGTCGAATCACCGACCTTGAAGAGCAGGACAAAGAGCAGCACCGGCAGCATCTGCCACCGGAAGATCCATCGCAAGACCGGCCCGACTGCGTGACGCCGGGCCGTGCTGTCGAGGACGACCCGAGGGCTCACCCACGCCACCACGGCCAGAGCGACGAAAACAACCGCCAACGCGACCCACAGCCCCGCCCAACCGGTGGTGTCGGCCAGGATCAGAAACCCCCCACCACCTACGAACATCGCGACCCTGGCCGCTGCCACCCTGGTACCGTTGATGCTGCCGACGGTTTTCGGTTCCGACACGTCCACCGCGTAGGCATCGATGGCGATGTCCTGGGTGGCCGAAGCGGTGGTGAAGAGCAGGAGCAGGCCCCACATCATCCACGACGGGCTGGAAGCATCCTGGGGGACGATCGCCAGGGTTGTGGCGCCGAGCACGAACAGACACGCGGTGATCCAATGTTGGCGGCTGCCGTAGCGATCCACCAGCGGCGCCCACAGAAGTTTCCAGGTCCAGGGCAGGGAGAGCAGGCTCATCAGCCCGATCTCGCGCAGGGAAACCCCGTGCACCCTGAAGAAAACCGGCCACACGTCGTAGGCGATGCCGAAGGGCAGGCCCTCGGCAAAATAGAGGACGGCGATCCAGAACAAAACCTTCCGCTTCGTCACCGCGGTATCTTACAGATCCCGCCGTGACGAAACGCAATTATGAATTTTGAATTTTAAATTTTGAATTGATCGCCACCCAACCCACCCCAGACGACAGGGATGGGTGGATGGGCAATTCAAAATTCAAGAATTGAAAATTCAACACTGCATCCCTGTCGAAGGCATCAGCCTTCGGCAGGGATCGTCGAGATGTCGCTGCGGCGCACGAAGATCGCCATGAAGATCCCGATCACGATGGTGATGGTTCCGATCCACACCAGCGAGATCAGGGGCTTAGTCGACACGTCCAGCACCAGGCTTGCCGAGCTCGGCGCTTCCGGCGCCAGCAGGGGTCGAAGACCTGAAGCTCGACCGTACCGCCCTCGGCATCGATGCGGCCGGGGGTCAGGGTGATGCCGCCGCTGCCCGGGAACGGTGGCAGACGTCACCTGCGGCTCGCCGCCCATGCCACCGCGGAAAGTCGGCATGACCTCGTAGCTCTGACCATCGAGTTCGACGTTGAACACGACACCGAAATTGATGTCGCCGGCCTCTGGATCGAAGTCCGACAGATCGAAATCGTCAAAGGTGATGGCGAGATCCTTGTAGTCCAAGGTCTCTCCCTTGGAGAGCATCGCGGTGCGGCCGATGCCGCCGCCGAGGCCGAGCAGTTCGACCCGGACGACTCCCTGGTCGACGCTCATCCCGGTCGCGCGGATCTTCGCTCCACCCATTCCCGGAATGTCCACAGCAACCGGCTGCACTCCGCCATCAGTCGAGACCATCGAGGGCTCGAGGGACACGGGTTCGGTCCCCGGCCGTTGGATCTCGACCACCACACCGACGGTGAGGGCGCCCGGAACCGCGTTCTGCTTGGTCAGGTCAAAGCCCTTGAAGGTCAGGGTCCAGTCGCGGAACACAACCGGTTCGTCCTTGGTCAGCATCATCCGGCCCGAAACCGGCGCATCCTTGCCGGGAGCAAACTCCACCGGCGCGAGATAAAGGTCCTTGGTGAGGAAGGACTTGATGTCGGGGTTGGCGATCATCTGATTGGTCTTCTGGTTCACCCACATCTTCGGCTTGAGAACGAAGTTCTGACCGCGCGGCGAGGTCACCTCGACCACCATGGCGTCACGCGCCTGCGGGGTCGGCTTTTCAACGCCGCGGAAGGTCATGGTGTAGCCCAATACCTCTTTGGGTTCACCTTCTGCGAGACGGACTTTTTGTTCGCGGTCGAACCACCCGGTCGTGATAAAGGCCAGCATCATGAGGCCGAGGCCGATATGGGCCACCGGCCCGCCGGCCATCTTCCAGCGTCCGTTCCTGCCGAAGTCGACGGTCGCCCAGACATTGGTGACAACGCAGAAGACTGCGGCGGCCACGTAAATGAAGGCCGGCACCCCACGCAATCCCGCAACCACTGCAACCGCCATCACGACGGCGGTGATCGCCGATGTCAGACCCAGAATCCGGGCCCAACCAGCGCGCGCACGCTTCCAACCGAGAAGCGGCGAGCCGGCGAGAAACAGCGAAAACACCACCGCGAGCCAGAAGCCCATGCGGTTGTAGAAATCCGGGCCAACCTGGGCCGGTGCGCCCCAGATCCGCGAGATCAACGGCGCCGAGGTGCCGAAGAGCACCACCACACCGATGAGAATCGTCAGCAGGATGCCGACAACAAAGAAGATCGTCCGGGACATGAACGGCTCGTCGCCGACCTCGGACGGAATCTCCGACCAGCGATAGGCGAGCAGACCGACCCCCATGACCAGGAAAAAGCCCATATTGAAGACCAGGAGACCGGTGATGCCGAGGTCGACAAAGGAGTGGACCGAGAAGTCGGCCAATACACCAGAACGGGTCAAGAAGGTGGCGTAGACCACCAGAAGGAAGGCCGAGATCGCCAACACCAGGTTGAGCCGCCGGAAGCGTCCACGCCCGCGCTGCAGCAACATCCCGTGGGTCAGGGCGAGGGTCGCCAACCACGGCACCAGCGAAGCGTTTTCGACCGGGTCCCAGCCCCAATAGCCGCCCCACCCGAGGGTCTCGTAGGCCCAATAGCCGCCGAGCATGATGGCGGTGCCCAGGGACGCGAGCGAGAGCAGGACCCACGGCATCGAGACCTTGGTCCATTCGTCGTACTTCTTCATCCACAGGGCTGCAATGGCAAACGCGAAGGGGATGCCGAGCGAGGCGTAGCCGATGAACATGATCGGCGGGTGGATCACCATCCAGTAGTTCTGCAGCAGCGGGTTCAGACCCTGGCCGTCCATCGGGATCAGGGCCGCGGTCAAGCCTTCGTGGAAACGGAAGGGGTCCTGCTTGACGAGCAGGAGAATCAGCGACAGCAGGGTCAGGTTGTAGACCACCATCACCCGCGACTCATAGGACCTGGCAAATCGCATCAGCGGCAGACCCAGGAGCACACCCCAGAAGATCCACAGCAGGAAACTGCCCTCCTGGCCGCCCCAGAAGGTGGAGATCAGATAGTGCAGCGGCAGCATGTTGTCGGAGTAGGCCCACACGTAGTGGAGGCGGTAGTCGTGGGTGACCAACAGGTACAAGAGCAGGGCCGAACCGGCAACGATCGACGCCGTCATGACGACGTAGCTCTGCCGCGCCGGCGCGCGCCACTTTTCTCGGGGCCTTGATCGACAGCCAGTAGGTGATGGTAGATGCGATGCCGGCGAGAAACGCCAACCACATCAGGATGGTTCCCGGGATAGTACATGGACTCTCCTATTCGATTGCGAGAGAAAAGAGACGGAGCCCTCGGGGCGCCCCGGATCAGGTTTCTGAGCTGTAGCTCTTGACGTCGTCCTCGAGGCCCTGGTACTTCGACGGGCACTTCACCAGCAGCTGCTCGGCCTCGAAGACACCGCTTTCATAGCTGCCGATGGCGACGATCTGGATCGCCTCCTCGAAGTTGCCGGGCTTCACGCCCTTGTAGTGCACTTCCATCGTGTTGCCGTCGTCGTCCACCATCGCGAACTGCAGCTCCTCGGATTCGTCGACGTATGCCGTCGAATTTTCCACCAGTCTCGCCGGCCACCTGCACCTTGCGCGCCGTCGCGGACGCCTCTTCAAAAGAAACATAGGGGGTCAGGTTCGATTTGAACGATGTCGTCCCATAGGCCAGAAAGGCCACTACCAACACTCCGCCGACCGCATACCAAATCCGTCGCTGGCGTCGTGAATCAGTCATCTAGTCCTCCAGACGGCGCACTTTCCGATCGAGCCGGTACACATATCCAAAAAGCCCCACCCAGATCATCAGGGTGACGATAGCGATGCCCATCAGGTCAGACATCAAGCACCTCCTGTCGGCGCCGCTGCCGGATCGTCTCGATCCGACAGCCGATAGTATATAACCATACATACAATCCCGTAAATCCTAATACAGCAGCCAGCAGCACCTGCGTGTAGCGGGAATCGAATTCGTTGGCTCCACGCGTGTTGATGATCGTGTCGGGGTGCAGTGACCAGTAGATGCGGGGCACCACGAAGACCAGAAAAGGCACTGTCACAAAGGCGAGAATGGCGTATACCGCCGACAGGCTCGCCCGCCGCTCGGGATCGTCAACCGCTCCCCGCAGGGCCAGGTAGGCCGCGTAGATGAGCAACAGAATGGTGATCGAGGTCTGACGAGGGTCCCAGTTCCAGTAAGCGCCCCACATGATCTTCGCGAAGACTGCGCCGGTTGTGGTGGCGAGCACGGCAAACAGCAACCCGAGCCCGGCGCTGACCGAAGCCCGAATGTCGTTTCGGGGGTCCCTCCGCCGCAGGTACATCACCGAAGTGATGCACGAAACCAGAAACGCGAGCACCGCGATCCACGCCATCGGCACGTGGAAGAAGACGATCCTCGACGACTCTCCGATAAAGCCCTCTGCCGCATGGACATAGAAGAAGGCCGCCACGATGACTACGGCCAACCACACCAACAGCGCCAATTTCGATATATCTGCCACTCTCATTCGTCGACCATCTCCACAGCGATCTCCCCGTGTAACCGCCGCACAGCATACCTTATTGCCGGTTTCTTCAATCGTTCCAAACCACCGGGAAGAGCGCGGCCGACACGATGGTCATGATGCCGCCCATTGAAAGCACCGCCCGAATGGTGTTGGTCACGGTCTCCGCCGTCCCCTCGGAGGCGCCGGTTGTCCCCTGGATGAGAAAGATCATGAGCGGCAGAAGGAGCGGCAGGGACAGCACCGAAAAGAGGGCGCCGCGGGTCATCGCACGCGCGATGATCGCGGCAATGATGGTGGTGACCACCGCCAAGGTGTATCCCCCAAGGACCAGGATGACCACGAACGCCTGCAGCAGAACGATCTTGTAACCCATCAAGATGCAGTACAAGGGCACCAGAAGGGCCATCAGCGCATAGATCAGGCAGAGGTTGTAGACGAGTTTGCCGAACCACACCGCCGACGCCGACGCCGCCAGACGCAAGAGCGGCGCCGTGTGGCTCTCCTCCTCCTTGACAAACGACCGATCGAGACCAGCCAGGGCTGCAAAAAAGACGATGATCCACAACAACACCGCCAATAGGAAGGGCCGGTCCTCGGCAGCGATCCGGTACGGTCCCACCGTATAGGAGACTGCCGCCAGCACGGTGAGGGCGAACAGACCGAGAGAGTTCAAGGCCACCCGGGTGCGGAACTCGGTCCGCAGATCCTTGGCGGCCACCGCGAAGGCTTCAGACAGCCAGCGCCACATGACGGCTCCCCCACTCCATTTCGCGCGGGTCGTTAGTGGCCAACAGAATCGTCTTGCCGGCGGTCGCCAGGTCCCGCACGTGTTCCTCGAGCCAATCCTTGCCCGCCGGGTCGAGGTTCGACCCCGGTTCGTCGAGGACCAGGACTGCCGGGTCGTGGAGCAGGGCCTGGGCGATCTTCAACCGCTGCGCCATGCCTGTGGAGAACCCTCTCACCAGGGTTTTGCGATCGGGGTCGAGGCCCACCGCCAGGAGACCCTCGCGACACAGCTCTACTGATGGACCCATTCCCCGAACTTTGGCAAAAAAGCCGAGGTTTTCCATGGCGTCCAGTTCCTCGTAGACCGCCATTGAAGGCGCCACCACACCGAGGTGGAACCGCCAATCTTGACGACCAACCTCCTTTTCTCCATGCAGATAGCGGATATGTCCTCGAGTGGGTCTGAGCAGACCGCAGAGGATCGAAAGCAACGTCGATTTGCCCGAACCGTTGGGCCCGGTGATGACCAGAACTTCGCCCGGGATCGCCTCGCCGGTGACCGATTTGAAAATAACCCGCAGGTCATAGCGCTTGGCCACGTCGGAGAATGAGATTCGGGTGCCGTTCGCCATCGCGGAGAACGATAGCATGCACGACCCTCCTGCCCGTTCGGTCGGGAGGGTCTGATATTTGACATTTGATGCGAAAGACCCGCGGAAAAGGCCAATCCAATACCAAATATCCAACATCCATCATCCATCATCCATCATCAACACACGCGTGCGCGTTCACCCTTGCGGCGTTATAATCCCCGCCGTTGCAGGACCACGAAAGATGTGGAGACACGCATGAACCTGTCGAATCCCGTCATCACATTCACCCTCGCCCTGGTCATCGGCTTGTTGTTCGGCTCGTTTGTCGAATACGCCGTCCACCGGCTCATGCACATGGGAAAATTCATGGGCAAACGCCACGCCCTCCATCACCGCCATTTCGAGGCTCAGGGATGGTGGGGCGAGTTCACCGACTACTCTCTCCCCGGTCTGCTGATCGCGTGGGCGGGCTTTCTGGTATCGGTGCCGGCAGGGCTGGGATTCGCCCTCGGCATCGTCGGCTACGCGGCCTTTGCGGCCTATGCCCACCAGATCCAGCACGAGAAACCCGACCTCGCGTTCTGGCTCGGCGCGCCGATCCATTATCTCCACCACCGCGAAAACATGTGGCACCATAATTTTGGAATCGGAGTCAGTCTCTGGGACCGTGTTCTGGGCACCTACAAACCGGCCGAGTGGCAGCCCGAGAGGTCCCTCCGGCAGGTCCCGGCCCGTGAGTTTATTGACATCCGTTGGCATTGAGTCAATCCCGCGAACGCAGAGTTCTGTTCCCCTGCAGCATCAGCTATAGTTGCGCTCTTTGGAGGTGCCGATGCGAGCCGTGATTACCGGAACCGGTATGTACATTCCCGACGCCACCGTCGACAACCACGCGCTGGCGAAACTCATGGACACCTCCGACGATTGGATTCAGGTGAGAACGGGAATCGCCAAGCGGCAGTATGCCGCGCCGGACCAGGCAACCTCCGATCTGGCGGTTCCGGCCGCTCGCCAGGCGATCGAGAATGCCGGTCTGAAACCGTCCGACATCGACTATCTGGTCGTCGCCACCATGACACCGGACTATTTCTTCCCGGGTTCGGCGCCCTTTCTCCAGCGCAAGCTCGGACTCGAGCACATCCCCTGCCTCGACATTCGGCAACAGTGTGCAGGGTTCGTCTACGCACTCCAGCTCGCCGATGCCCTGATCCGCTCCGGCCAGTGCAAACGGGTTTTGGTGGTTGGTGCCGAGGCGCACGCATCACTCATCCCGTGGAGCCCGGAGAGTTGGCAAATCGCACTCGGTGAATCGGCCGGGCCCGTTTCAGCCGAGGAATTCGAACGCAACACGGCGACCCGCGACAGGGTGGTCTTGTTCGGAGACGGCGCCGGCGCAGTGGTGGTCGAGGCAATCGAGGACACCGATCGCGGCGTCATCGACTGTCTGCTCCACACCAACGGTGACGAGGCCGAACGGCTGTGGACAAAGGCTGCCGGCAGCGCCTTCCGCCCCTATATCACCCACGACATGATCGATTCCGGCGACGTGGTGCCGATTGTCGAAGGCCGCAAGGTCTACGCCCTCGCGGTGACATTCATGCCGAAGGTGACCCTGGAGATCCTCGAACGAAACGGTCTCACCCTGGATGATCTCGATCTCATGATCATGCACCAGGCCAATCTGCGTATCAACGAGGGCGTCCAGAAGCGCCTCGACCTGCCGGACGACAAGGTCTTCAACAATATCCAGAACTACGGCAACACAACGGCTGGCACCATCCCCATCGCGTACCACGAGGCCCTCGAACAGGGGCGCGCCAAACCCGGCGACCTCGTGTGTTTCGTCGGTCTCGGCAGCGGGCTCAACTGGGGAGCGATCCTCTATCGCTGTTGATCGGCCTGACCGCCGAATTTTGAATTCTCAATTTTGAATTCCCGGCCACCCACCCGGAGCTGCCCGCAGATCACGCAAATGGAGGCAGATTCTCGGTTTGGGGCTTGAACACGGCGGGTGTCGCACCGCTATCGTATAGGGCTTCCCGGCAAGAGATTTCTCCGCTCGTTCGCTACGCTCTCTCGGTCGAAATGACAGGCCGTGGGAGTGAAATGAGATTTTCGGGAAACCTACCAGTGCGGCGGAGGTGCCATGTGTCACATTGTTCGAGCTTCATCCCTCCGGGATACGAAAAACCCGCGGGCGAACAATGTGACGGGTGGCTCCTCTTGGGGAACGCGTACTGAAAGACGGTATCACTCGAACGCCCGGGAACGGTGCGACGTCCGCGTCCACCAAATAGCCGTCTCCGTTGACTTTGCGATCGCCTGTTCTCGACACGAGCGGGTGTTTCGGGCGCAAACATCTTCGGAGGGGGCACTCACGGGCAATGCAGCGGTGAGAATCGGGATCTCCACTTCGGAAGGTCGTCGCCAGGGACTGGGCCACTCGCCCCGTCTGTCGCCCCTACGGGGCTTGTCAATATTTCCTCACCTCATCCTGGGGCTCACGCCCCAGGCTATGTTCTGTCGCCGCTCCGCGGCTCACCGCCGGCGCACGCACACTAACACCGAAACCTATCAATAATCTGAACTTATGCTAACCTGTGCCGGTGAGCGGGAAGATCGCCCAACTCTTGCGCGCCCCGCACAATCCTTTCTGTGAAATGGAGACGTCGTGACACGACGCATGCTCATCAACGCCCAGCGCCCCGAAGAGGTGCGCATCGCAATCATCACCGACGGCATCCTTGATCACTTCGAGGTGGCCGCCACCGAATCGGGTCTTCTCCGCGGCAACATCTATCGAGGCGCCGTCGCCAATGTGCAACCTTCGCTCGATGCGGCATTTGTCAACTTCGGCGCCGACAAGGACGGTCTCCTCCGCGCCGACGATGTGGTCCCCCAGGCCTATGGCAAAAAGGCGGACGGCGTCGGCAAGCATCCCCGCGTCGACCGCATCCTGGAGCGCGGCCAACCGGTCCTCGTTCAGGTCATACGCGACGGCGTCGGCCACAAAGGGGCCCTCGTCACCACCAACGTCAGTATCGCGGGCCGATACCTGGTCCTGATGCCCTATGACGACGTCCGCGGCGTGTCGCGCAAAGCCGAAGACGAGGAGCGACAGGCGGTCAAGGACCGGGTTGCCAAGCTCGATCTGCCGGAGGGATTTGGCGTCATTTTGCGCACCAACGCCCTCGACCAACCGCAGAAGACCCTCAACCGAGATCTCGGCGCCCTGCTTCGGCTGTGGAAAAAGATCCGGGCCGAGGCCAACGCCGGCAAGGGGCCCAAGCTCCTCTACAGCGACCAGGATCTCATCGTCCAGGCCCTGCGGGACTCGGTCGACAACACGATTTCCGAAGTCATGGTCGACGACGACGGCGCCTTTGCAAAGGCGCAGAGCTATATGCAGACCTTTATGCCGCGTTCGGGAAGCCGTCTCACCCATTACTCGCAACGCATGCCGCTGTTCAGCAAGTACGAGCTCGAGGAGCAGATCGATCGCATCTACCAGCGTAAGGTCGGCCTGCCCTCCGGCGGATCGATCGTGATCGACGGCACCGAGGCCCTGACGGCGATCGACGTCAACTCGGGCCGGGCCACTCGCGGCGGCAGCCAGGAGGAAACCGCCTACAAAACCAATCTCGAGGCGGCGGTGGTGGTGGCGCGCCAGCTCAAGCTGCGCGATATCGGCGGCCTGATCGTCGTCGACTTTATCGACATGCGACTCGCGAAACACCGCAGCGCGGTCGAAAAAACCATGCGTGACGCCATGAAGGCCGACAAGGCCCGCTCGTCGGCCTCGCGGCTGTCGCCCAACGGGCTGCTCGAGATCAACCGTCAGCGTCTGAAAAAAGCCCTCCAGTTGCGGACCTATCGACCCTGCCCAACCTGCACCGGCACCGGCAGCATCGCGAGCCCCGAGCTGGTGAGCCTGAACATCCTCCGCCGCATCGAGACCCGGGCCGTCACCGGACAGCTCGGAAGCGTCCAAGTCGAACTCCACCCCGAACTCGCCGACGCTTTGCAGAACGACTGCAGGCAAGAGCTCGCCGCACTCGAGCGGGAGTTCGATATTCAGGTCCAGATCGTCGCCGCCGCGGGTCTGCACCGCGCCGAAGAACGGATCGAATGGCAAAAGCGCGTCAAACACGAGGAAAAAGTGAGCACCGCCGCCGTCAGTGCGGCCGATCTTGCCGATGGAATGGGCGATCAGCCACCACAAAAGAGCGGCGAGACACCGATCGAGAGTGACAGCCCGGCCGAACAGGAAGGCCCGCTGAAGACCGCACCCACAAGCGACAAACCAAAGCCCCGGCGGCGCCGGCGCGGCGGACGCCGCCGTAAAAAATCCGGAACGAACGAGAACGGGGCAGACGCAGTCAGCGCAGACGCGCCGGCAGATGACGAGACCCCGGTCAACGATCCGGCCGGACAAACAAGCGAAGACAACACCAGCGAGGCACCCGCCAAAAAGACTCGCAGACGCCGGCCCCGGCGGTCCCGTAAAAAGTCCGGGACGAGCGAAAACGGAGCGGACGCGGACAGCGCAGACGCGTCGGCAAACGACGGTACCCAGGTCAACGACGAGGCCGGACAGACAAGCGACGACGACACCAGTGAGGCACCCGCCAAAAAGACTCGCAGGCGCCGGCCCCGACGGTCCCGCAAAAAACCCGCCGCCTCGGCCTCTCAGTCCGACGGCGAAGCCGCCCCGGAGCCGGCCCCGCCCGAGCCGACCTCCTCGGAGCCTGACCCTTTCGCATACTGACAAACCAATTTTAAATTCTCAATTTTGAATTCCTAATTTCGGGCTACTCAAAACAGAGTCCGAGGGCCTGTCCGTAATTTAAAATTGAGAATTAAAAATTGAGAATTGAAGCACTATTTCTGGTCGACGTGGGGGAAGACCTTGGCCTCGACTCCTAATTCGTCGGCGATGAACGCCAGAGCCTCACGGAGATCCGCGATCTCGAGTTGGGGGGGCACCCGGACCACCGCCGACATCGTAAAAAGTGGGGTCCCGCTCATCGGCGCCGCTACCACTTCGGTGGTCATGGTCTCCATGTTGATCCCCTGTTCGGAGAGATACCGTGCAACCTGGTGGATGATCCCCATGTGGTCGGCGCCGAGCACCGTGATGGCACACGGAATCGCCGCCGACTCCTCGGCCACTTCGACCTCGCTCAAACGGGTCTGGACGTCGTACTTGGCATAGTGGACCTCGGCCAGCGCAGAACGCAGGCTCTCGATCTTGTCTTCGGGTGCGGTCACGAACATGAGCATCGCGAAATCGCCCCCGAGCCGGACCATCCGACTGGCCTCGACATTGCCCTCCCATTCCAGGAGAAGCTCGGTCATCTCGTCGACGACGCCGATCTGGTCGCGGCCCGAAGCGGTGAGCACCAGTTGCTTGCGCATGAGTCAGCCCCTCCCCTCCTCCTTTGAGGGCACCCTTTCATGGTACCTCACAGGCGATTGAGCGATGGGGTGGGCAGTTCGGATTTCGGATTTCGGATTTCGGAATTTCCACCCAACACCCCACCGACGAGCAACACACAGGTGCTCAGGGCGGGTGGAACCGCGTGCGGCGGAGCGTGCCATTTTCAATATTGTTGGACGCATCACCCTGCACATCGGCAGGATCCCCCGGGCCAACAATGTTGAAGGTGGCAACTCCCGGGAAGCGAGCGCAGATACGTGCCGCGTACCGCGGAGGTGCCATTCTCCCTCATCACAATCGCACAAAAAAGGCGCGGCCGAGCCGCGCCTTCAATTTCGTAAAGCCCTTCGAATCAACGGGTCATCAGCTTGATCGCTCCGCTGAAGGTGGTCAGCGAAATGCTCGGGCCGCCCGTCCCGGTGTTGAAATGCAGTTCTTTCTCCGGGGTGTATTTGCTCGTTTTGGTCGGCTCCGGGCCGATCTGGTTGACGATCGACCCGGAGAACGTCTCCACCTCGTACGAAGCCACGGCACCGGCATCCACGAAAAGGGTGATCGAGCCGCTCATGGTCTCCATGTCGACATCGCCATCGGGCCCCGGAATGGCCCTGCAGGTTATTTCACCGGACACCGTTTCGAAATCGGCTTCCGACAGCGTGCCGCCTTCGATGAGAATCGAGCCGCTGACGTTCTCGGCGCTCAGCCCACCCAGGGCGGTACCGACGCGAATCGAGCCGCTTACCGACGCGAGATCGGTATCGTGGGGCGCATTGTCGACCGAGATCCCGCCGCTGACGTTCTCCACATCAAGCGACGCCGGCATATCCGCCACGTGAACCTTGCCGCTGACAGTCTCCAGGCTGACGTCCGCGCGCACACCGCTCACCTCGATCGACGAGCTGATGGTCTCCACACTCAGTGGTGAAGTCGAGGGCATCCGAATGACGAGTTTGGTCTGGACCGTCTGCCGGCCGTGGTAGTCCTCGTCGTAGTCGACCTCGATATAGAGGCCGTCTTCGTCCTCGGCTACGTCGAGCCCCTCGACACCGTCGCCGAGCATGCCCTCAATCTGGACCTGGGCCCCATCCCAACCGATTATGGTCAGGCTCCCCGCGATATTCTCGATTTGGACCTCGGCCCCCTTGGCCAACGGGTAGGTCTCGTTGATCGGCTGTGCGCTCCACGAGAACCCCGCAGTGACGATCATCAGAGCCACGGCGATGACAGTCTTTTTCATAAACATTACTCCTCCTAATTTCAGGTCGTCACGCTTCGGACGGCAGGATCGCCGCCCTTTCCAGAAGATTGATCTGCCGGCGGTACGTCGACACCAGTTTCTTTATCAAGAGCTCGTTTTCAGGGTCTTTTCCAAGGGCCTCTGCGATTTCGTTCATCGCATCGTCGATGAGACGGAGATTGGCAAGGACGATTTCCAACGTCGCGGGTGACAGCTCCTTCTTGCGGCCTTCGATCACATCCAGCAACTGTTGGCGGGTCGCCTGGTAGTCGTGCACCCCGAGTTCGGCAAACGAGGCCGACAGGACGTCCGGTGTGACGGGATGCGCGATCGGAGCCACGACCACCTCGGTCGAGGCTTGCTGACGTCCCACCAGATAGGCTGTGACGACCGACGAAACCAGTAGCACCGTCGCCGCGACAGCCATCAACGCCCGGTGGCCGAAACGGGGGCGCACGACCTTTGCTGCGGTGATCCGGGCCTCGATCTCAGGCCACAGATCCCGCCCGGGCTCGAAGGCCCGGGGCAAGGTCGCCACGCGGTCGCTCAGGGCCACCATCGACCGGTGCAACTCGGCGCACTCGGGGCAACCGTCAAGGTGGGCCTGCACCGCCTCTCCACCCGCATCATCAGGCCGTCGATCCAGATGGTCTTCGAGAACGAGCTGTACTTCTTCGCACTTCATGGTTTCAGCGCCTTTCGCAAAAGCTTCCGAGCGCGGTGGAGCTGGGCCTTCGAGGTGCCGACGGCGATGCCGGTGAGCCTGGCGATTTCGCGGTGGAGGCACCCCTCCACATCGTGCAGGATAAAGACGGTCCTCGCTCCCTCAGGAAGCCCCGAGATCGCCCGTTCGAGATCGATCGCCTGACCGGGGTGGGTCCCACGAGCCTTGTGATCGGGGATGAACTCCTCGACCGTGCCCGACACCCGGGCCTCCCGCCGATCGCTGCTGCGTTGATGTCCGAGGACGACGTTGACGGTCACGCGGTGAAGCCAGGTCGAGAACGCGCTCGATCCCCGAAAGGTACCGAGCTTTTGCCACGCCCGCACGAAGGTCTCCTGAACCAGTTCTTCAGCGAGGGCCGGATTCCCCGACATTCGCAGACAGAGCGCGTAAACCCGGCCGACGTTGAGCCGGTACAGTTCCTCGAACGCCGCAACATCGCCGGCCGCGGCTCTCGCCACCAACCGCGACGGATCGGCATCGGCGCCGGGTTTCGAGACCCTCACCATCGGAGGGCTTGCCGGCACAGCAGAGAGATTCGCAACTGTTTCCACATCCATTGAGATACCGATTTCACGCAAAAGGTTGCATCGGTCCACGAAAAACGCCGAGTGCAGTGGGAATCTCTGGTCCCGAAATGGGGTTTGCGGCAAAGGGGAGGATCTGCATGTACGACTCCGAGGCGACGACTCGCGAGATCAAGATCGCGGTGAAAGCGAGCTACGTGGCCGAACGATCGCAGCCCCTGGAGGGGCGATGGTTCTTCGCCTACCGCATCCGCATCCACAACCGCGGGCAGGTGCCGGTCCAGCTCCTCAATCGTCATTGGGTCATCACCAACGCCCATGGTCACGTCGAAGAGGTTCGCGGCCCCGGCGTAGTCGGCGAACAGCCGCACCTGGCGCCGGGCGAGTCCTTCGAATACACCTCCTTCTGCCCTCTGGAAACGCCGTTCGGCACCATGGAGGGCAGTTACGAGATGGTCACCGAAGACGGTGAGCGTTTCTGGGCAAAGGTCGGTCAATTCACCCTCAGCCAACCGCTCGCGGTGAATTGAGGCCCGCAGCCATCACCGCGTCGACGTCGGCGGAGGTGATCCACCGGATGGGCACACCGCGCCGTTCCATACCGCGAAACCAGGTCTGCTGTCGTTTGGCGAAATGTCGGATGGCCGACTCGAGATCCGAAACCACCTGATCGAGGTCCTTTTCGCCCTCGAGAAAGGCCGCCACCTCACGGTATTCGAGCCCGAGCTCGTCGAGCCGCCGCCGCGAAAGGCCCCGTTCGAGCAGTCCGCGCACCTCCTCGATCATGCCTTCTTCGAGGCGCTGGCGAAGCCGTCGACCGATCCGGCGTCCGAGTTCGTCGCGCTCCACCGCCACTCCAAAGACGGTGAATCGAAGCTCGACCGAAGGCGGCACGCTGTAGCGCACCGGCGACCGCCTCGAAAACGCGGCGATCTCGAGACCCCGGATCACGCGGCGAGCGATGGAAAGATCGGTCGTCTCTGCCACTTCCGGCGCCTCGCGCCGGAGTCGTTCAACCAGTTCGGCAAGAGGGAGTCTTTCAAGATCCGCCCTCGCCTCGCGATCCATCGGCACATCGGCCAGACGGTATCCGCGGACAACGGCTTCGACGTACAAACCGCTCCCACCCACGATCAGGGGCGGGACCCGTTCGGCTGCAAACGGCGGCCTCTCAGCGAGGTCGCCAAGGACGCGATAGCAGTCCTCCTGATAGCGGAAGAGGGTGTAGACCTCCTCGGGATCCACAATGTCGATCAGATGGTACGGCACCGGGGGCTCGACCCCGGCGTACTCCGCGAGGTCCTTTCCGGTGCCGATCTCGAGACCCCGATACACCTGTCTCGAATCGGCCGAGATGATCTCCGAACCGAGCCGGTGCGCCACCTCGACCGCGAGGCGGGTCTTGCCGCTTGCCGTCGGCCCAACGATGACCAGAACGTGCAGGGTCATGTTTCGAATCGGCCCCGGAACCAGCGATCCAATTCGTCGACCGACCGCCGGTCTCTGCCTGCGAGCAGCACACCCAGACGCCTCGGACGCCGGCCACCTACTTCCAGAGGTGAGGTGAGGAGGATGCCATGCCGCGTCTCCGGGTTGTAGGCAAAAGCTCCCAACGCCTTTTCCGCTTCTTCGAATGTGTCCGGAATGATCAGTCTTCGCCTTGAGAACAACCTCCAATAGACGACTGGTTCACGACTCCAGATCCTCCACAACCGCGCCGCGCCAGCCGCCACGAAAAGCCGCGCATTGACGTCGACCACCGGCCGCAGACGCTCCGCGCCGTGGTCCTCCCACACGAAGGAGTCGACACACACCGGGCCGAAGTAGCCCGCATCGGCGAGCTCCTGCGCCACGATCCCCGCCATCGAAACGAGGTCGGGCTCCCATCGCCTCACCGCCGGATGATCGGCGTCGAAAACATCACCGATGAACGCCCCATCCGCGGTGTTGACGACTTCGTGGAGGTAAAACTGCGCGGCATCACCCTCCTGGTTGACTTCGAAGACTGATGCGATATCGAGCACCCGCTCGCACCACGGCTCCAGGACCGCGCTTTCGTCCTCGTTGAACAAACGCCTCAGGGCCTTGAGATCCGCGCCGCTCAGGGTCCGGGATCGGAGCCGCCGGTTGCCGAACGCTCCGTTGCCGTGTTCGGACTTCACCACCCACCCGTCTTCGTCGGGCGGGCGGCCGTTCAACATTTCCGAAAGCTCGTCGATCGAGTGCACCACACCGATGAAGAATTCGCCGCCGAAGTGCCGCCTTTCGACCTCCGACGAGAACGCGCGTCCGTTGACCCGGCGCACGACCGCCAGGGGCGGGTGCGGCGAGCGGTCGTCGTACTGGTGGTTGATGCGCTCAGCCTCTTCATTCCAGCCGAAGGGCGTGAACCGGGCGGGTCCCGTCACACGTGGCTGGACACGGAGCTCCAGCACCGGAATCCGCAAACGATCGAGATACTCGAGGAATTCAACCTGCGGTTCGGTCCGAACCAGGACCGAGTCACCCTCGGCCCCCAGCAACAGCATCTGCATCTCCAGCTCACGCGCCTGGCGGGCCCGCGCGTCGTCGATTCCGGCGGGCCGACCGCGGCGCAGCGAGAGGTCGAAGTCGGCATTGATGAAGTACTCGCGCATCGTGCACAGAGTATACGGAGGTGAATCCCGGCGATGCGTTGTGTACAATGACTCCGTCGCACCTCGCACAATCGTGGATCCGGATCGCTGTTGCGGTCTGAGGACGTGGAGTTCCGGTCGCTTACGATGCGGCGGCCGAGAGCTTCATTCCGTGAGGAGAGGAATGGAGGCACAGTGATCGGTCGGACGGTTTCCCACTATGAGATCGTCGAGCGGCTCGGCGGGGGCGGGATGGGCCTCGTCTACAAGGCGCGGGACACGCGCCTCGACCGCGATGTCGCCCTCAAGTTCCTCCCCAAGGAGTGGAACCACGAACCGCTGCTCCGCGAGCGATTCTCACGCGAAGCCCGAGCCGCCTCCGCCCTTGATCACCCCCATATCTGCACCGTCTACGACATCGGCGAGACCGACGACGGGCAGCTCTTCATCGCCATGGCCTATTGCACCGGACCGACCCTCAAACAGCGCATCCATGAGGGGCCGCTGCCGTTGGAGCAGGCGGTCGATCTGGCGATCCAGATCGCCTCTGCCCTCGAAAGCGCGCACGATGCCGGCATCGTCCACCGCGACATCAAACCGGCAAACATCCTCTTGACGGAGCGCGACCAGGCCAAGGTGGTGGACTTCGGGCTTGCCAAGCTCGCCGGAGAGGCCGCCGTGACCCGCGAAGGTTCGGTCATTGGCACGCCGGCCTACATGTCGCCTGAACAGGCCACCGGCGAGGATGTGGACGGCCGCAGCGACCTGTGGGCCCTCGGTGCGGTCCTCTATGAAATGCTGACCGGCCGACGGGCCTTTGCCGCCGACCACGAGCGAGCCATCCTGCACGCGATCCTGTCCACCGACCCCACCCCCATCACGTCCATGCGCCCGGATGTCCCTGCCGAACTTCTGCGCATCGTGCGCCGTCTCCTGAAGCGGGACCCGGACAAGCGCTACCAGACGGCGGGCGAGCTCCTCGGCGATCTACGCCGCTTCAGCGGTGACCCGACCCCGGCCGAAATCGTCACTCAGAGCATGCCCTCGATGCCCCGATTCCGACCCCGGGCCTTCGTACGGCACCGACTTCTGCCCGCGGCGGCGGCCGTTCTCGCGGTGGTGCTGGTCGCGATCCTGTGGCCGACATTCGTCTCCCCAAAGGCGACCCGGCACGTTTTGGTCCTGCCGTTCTCGTGTCACTCCGAGAATGACGAAGAGAAGCTGCTCTGCGAAGGCCTGCTCGAGACCGTCACCGCCCGGTTGTCCGGGGTTCGCCAGTTCAGCGCTTCGTTGTCGGTGGTGCCGACCTCCGAGGTTCGCGGACAGCGCATCGCGACCGCCGGCGAGGCGCGCCGCGTCTTTGGGGTCGACCTGGTCATCGACGGCGGCGTCCAGTGGGACGGCAACAGTCTTCGCGTCCCGTTGGAGCTGGTGGACGCAGAACGCCTGCGACAGCTTCGCACACGGCTGCTGACGGTCGAGTCATCTTCGTCCTTCGTGCTCCAGGATCAGGTGGTGGCCGCGGTCCTCGAGATGCTCGAGCTCGAACTCGATCCGCAGGCCGAAAGCATCTTGACGGCCGGTGGCACCGCCAACGTCGAGGCCGCGCAGCTCTACCTCGAGGCCCGCGGCACCGTCAGCGACCTCGCCACCCAGGAGGATTTGACCCACGCCATGGACCTGTACCGCCAGGCCGTCGACCTCGATCCGACCTACGCCGATGCCCTGGTTCAGCTCGCCGACGCCTGCCACCGCCAGTACGAGCTCGCGATTGATCCGATCTGGCTGGATCACGGGCTCTCCTATGCCCGCCGCGCCGTCGATCTCGGCCCGGACCTTCCCGGCGCCCACCTCGCGGCGGGACAGTGCGAGCTCGCGCGCCGCGCCTATCCCGAGGCCGTCGATCGCCTGCAGAGGACCATCGAGCTCGACCCCCTCAATCTCAAGGCCTACACCTCGCTCACGGTCGCGTACGAGGAACTCGGAAAGACCGAGTTGGCGCAGGAGACCATCGACCGCGCCGTTCGCACCCGTCCCGAGGATTGGGTCACCCACTACGATATCGGTCGATTTTTCTATTACGAACGTTACGATCCTGCCCGTGCCATCCCATATTTCCGCAAGGTCGTGGAATTGCTGCCTGACAGCAGCATCGGATACAGCGCGCTGGGCGGGTGCTTGTTCTACGCAGGCGAAACCGCAGAAGCGCGCACCATGTTGGAGACGGCTGTAACCATTGGCTCGCGCTACGATGCCTTTGCCAACCTTGCCACTCTCGAATTCTACGAAGGCCGGTACGCCGAGGCCGCCGACCTCTACGAAAAGGCCCTGGAGATGGATGACAGCGACTCCCAGACCTGGAGCTATCTCGGGGAGGCACTGCGCTTTTCTGACGCTGACCCCGACCGCACACGAAATGCCTACTCTGAGGCCGCACAGAGAGTCCAGCCGCTGCTCAACGCCAACCCCGACGACCAGGGCCTGCTCATCGAAATGGCTTCGCTCCTGGTTCATCTCGACGATGGCGCGGGAGCACGGGCCCTCATCGCCCGTGCCCTCTCCGACGAGGTCGACGACCCCAATCTCATGTTTTCACTGGCCGTGGTTCACGAGGACCTCGGAGATCGCGAAGAGGCCCTGCTGTGGATCGAACGCTGTGTCAAGGCCGGTTTTCCGATCCAGGTCATCGAGGACTACCCCGGATTCAACGATCTGACATCAGACCCCGCATTCCAGCTGCTCGATGATGCGATGGAAGAACGTCAGTCACGCAAAGATGAACAAACCGCCGTCAAAGGGGGCACGACATGACATCGCCGGAAGAATTCTGCGAAATCGAACTTGAAGAGGGGATCGCAACGCCGCCGAAGATCAAGCCCAAACACGTCAAGCGCGGCGCCGAGGTCCAGATCAACGCCAGATCGAACACGGTGTGGGTCGTGATTCCCAGCCGATATTTCTCCAGAGTAGACGGCGGCAGCGACTGGGCCATCGGCGAGGAGATGATCGCCTTCAAGATCGACCGCGGCACCGCCAGGGTGAAACTTTCAAAAGACTTTCCTCCCTCGACCGAGGACCAGTCGGTCTACTTTTCGATTCTCTTCTTCGATGGTACGAACTACGCCTATCAGGAGGGTGAAAGCCCACCGCGGATGATCATCCCGCCGATCCCTTGATCTCAGGGAGAGATCTCACAGCAGTTCGAGGGCGCGTTCCACTGCAGGGCGGGCGTTGATGACGTCGAGCCAGCGGGCGACATTCGGGAACTCCCCGATTTCGAGGCCGAAGCGGCCGTAATTTCGCATCCACGGGAAGCACGCCATATCGGCGATCGAGTAGTCGCCGCCGAGAAAGGCGGACTCGGCGAGACGTCCGTCAACCACACGGTAGAGCCGTTCGGCCTCGAGGGTGAATCGTTCGACCGCCGCCGGGACCGGCTCCGGGGCACGGTGAATGAAGTAGCCCGCCTGGCCGAGCATCGGCCCGACACCCCCCATCTGAAACATCAACCACGAAATGGTCCTCCAGCGATCGACCGGGTCCTCCGCAAGAAAGCGGCCGCTCTTCTCCGCCAAGTACAGCAGGATGGCCCCGGATTCGAAGATCGTCAGCCGCGTGCCACCGGGACCGTCCCGGTCGACCAGAGCCGGGATCTTGCCGTTGGGGTTGACGGCCAGGAAATCGCGGGTGTGCTGTTCGTCCCGGCCGAGATTGATCGGGTGAAGTCGATAGTCGAGCCCGGTCTCCTCGAGCATGATCTGAGCCTTTTGACCGTTGGGTGTCGACCACGAATAGAGATCAATCACGACGCGCCTCCTCATATGACAACCGTTGATCGGCCGCTGTCGTTCCCGCCCTGGCGGTCGAATTGCTCGCAAGGGACTCCTCCGGGAGGGGCGTCGGCCACTCTGTGGTAGTTTTGCACCGGATAGAGATCCGTGAAACTCATCATTCAGATCCCCGCGTGGAACGAGGAGAAACACCTCGCCGGCACCATCGCCGCCCTGCCGCAGCAGGTCGAGGGTTTCGACGAGATCGAGGTGCTGGTCGTCGACGACGGTTCCGACGACCGCACCGCCGAGGTCGCGGAAGGGGCGGGCGCGACAGTCATCCGTCTCCCGGTCCACCGCGGTCTGGCCGTGGCGTTCACCACCGGTATCCGCCACTGTGTCGCGCGCGGCGCCGACGTCATCGTCAACACAGACGCCGACAATCAATACGATGCGGACGACATTCCCGCCCTGGTGCGGCCGATCCTCGATGGTTCCGCGCAACTGGTCATCGGCGACCGCCAGGTGGCCACCCTGCCGCATTTTTCGGCTGTCAAAAGACTCCTGCAAAAACTCGGGTCGGGCGTCGTCCGCCGTCTCTCGGGGACCGACGTGCGCGATGCGACCTCGGGTTTTCGCGCCCTGTCCCGTGCCGCGGCCTTCAGGCTGCACGTCTTCACCCGCTTCACCTACACCCTCGAGACCATCCTCCAGGCTGGCGAAGCGGGTCTCAAAGTGGCCTCGGTGCCGATCCGGGTCAACCCCGGAGTCGCGAGGCCGTCCCGGCTCTTCAGCTCGAATGTCGATTACATCGTGCGTTCTTTGGCGAGCATGGCGAGAATCGTCATCCTCTACAACCCACTCCGTATCTTCCTGATCCTGGGCTCGCTGCCGGTGGGCCTCGGTGCGGCGCTCCTCTTTCGTTTTCTGTGGTTCTATGCGACCGGCAACTCGCCCGCCGGCCACGTCCAGTCGCTCATCCTCGCTGTCATTCTGGTCGTGATCGGCGCGCTGATCTGGCTGGCGGGCATCATGGCCGATCTCACTGCGGTCAACCGCCGTCTCCTCGAAGAGGTCGTCGAGCGGCAGCGGGCCAATGGCATCGACCCATACATTTAACCTGTATATCTCACCGGCCTCCGGCTGCGGCCGACGATGCACCGCATCCGGCGGTGTTTTCTCGCCTTGGGGTGCTCCGCGTACTGACGAGTACGCGTCCGCGCCCCTCGGGTCGCAAACCCCACCGGGCACGGCACCTCGCCGCCCTCGCAACGCAGTCCGGTGAGATATGCAGGCTAACGCCATGACTCCGTCCTCTTCGGGCCGCATCGGCCGAAGCATCGCGGGCGCCGTGATCGCGATCCTTCTGTTGTCGATCGTGTTGAAGATGGCCGGTCCGTCCGCGGTGTGGGATCTGATCCGATCCACCGACGGCCGGCTTTTGGCGGCAGCCATCGCGACATCGGCGGTTTTTCTCACCCTGAGGGGCCTCCGGTTGCGGTTGCTGCTCGAACGCGGCGACCTCACATGGTTGACGGCGATTCTCGTCGCTGCCGCCGCCCAGGCCGCCGCACTCTTTGCACCGGCCCGACTCGGCGAGCTGGCGCTGCCCTGGCTCCTGTCCCGCGCAACCGGAAGGACATTTTCTGCCAACATCGGCACCCTGTTGGCGGCCAGAGTGCTCGACGTCGCCACTCTTGGCGTCTGGTGCGGGGCGGCGATCCTCGCGGTCCGGGGACTGGAAGAACCGATAGGGCTGCTTTTCGCCCTCCTTTTGCTTACACCAACTCTTTTGCTCCCGACGACGTTGCGGGTGGTCGATCGTCTCGCCATCCGGTGGCTGGCGCCGCGCGGGTTGAACGGCCGTCGATGGGCGCGCCGGCTGCGAAGGGTGCGGAGGGAGATCGACTCGTTGCGCTCTCGGCCGGCAAGGCTGTGGGGGGCACTGATCATGTCGTTTTTGATGTGGGGGGTGCAGTGGAGCGTCGCGTGGATTCTGCTGGCGGCCATGGGCCACACCTGGCCCATCATGAAGGTCGCGGCGGGAGCCTCCGCCGCGGCAGTCGCCAACCTGTTGCCTTTCAATCTGATCGGCAACCTCGGCACCCTCGAGGCCGGCTGGACCGCCGCGTTTGTGGCTCTCGGTGTGCCGATCCAGGTGGCGGCCGCCTCAGGTCTGGCGGCGCATCTGTGGGGGCTGATCTTTGCCGCGTTCTTCGGCGCCATCAGCTGGGGGGCCCTCTTCATCAAGGGGAAAAAAATCAACGCTTGAGAGCGGACCTCGGGTGTTCCCCTCGCTCTTCGGCCTTGACCTCGTCCCACAAGGCATCCTGCTCCGCGAGCTCCATCTCACGAAAGTCTCGGCCGGTCTCCCGGGCGCGGTCTTCCATCGCCTTGAATCGCCGCATGAAGGTGGCATTGGTCTGCTGGAGAGCGGTTTCAGGCTCGACGCCGAGGTGGCGGGCGAGGTTGGCCATGACAAACAGGACGTCGCCCATTTCGGCCCGCACGCGGTCATCGACAACGCCGTCGTCGGTATCGAGTTCGGCCTCGAGCTCCGCCATCTCCTCGCGCATCTTGTCCATGACGTCGAGCGGTTTGCGCCAGTCAAAACCGACCGCTGCCGCCTTTTCCGTCATCCGGAAGGCCTTGAGAAGCCCCGGCAATGAGGCGGGAACGCCATCGAGCACCGAGGCGCCGGGCTCGCTCGAGCGCTCATCCTTCTTGATGTCCTCCCAGTTGCGCATGACCTCGGCCGAGCCCTCGACCTGTCGATCGCCAAAGACGTGCGGGTGGCGGCGGACCATCTTCTCCGAGATGCCCTCGCTCACTCCGTCGAGATCGAACCACCCTTTCTCGCGAGCGATTCTGGCCACGAAAACAATCTGCAACAGAAGATCGCCGAGCTCTTCACGAAGTTTTTCGGGGTCGCCGGAGGCGATCGCGTCGACGACCTCGTAGGCCTCTTCGAGAAAGTACGGGGAAAGAGTGTGAATCGTCTGTTCGCGGTCCCAGGGGCAGCCTTCGGGATCGCGCAGCCGGTCCATGATGGCGACAAGTCGGTCGAAAGATGACGACATGGTGAGAGATCTTACATGGGCGAAGGAGCACGGGGGGCAGCGGAGCGTGTGCCGTAAAAAAAAACTGTCATCCCGACCGGAGGGACGGAGGACCGTAGCGGAGGGATCTGTGCGTGGGTTTGGCACCGGGGCTGTTTTCTGGAACGGGGCTGAGGTCTCTCCGCTCGCTCATTCTTCGCTCGGTCGAGATGACAGGAGCGGGGAGTTGCTTCGCTCGGTCGAGATGACAGGAGGGGGGAGTTGCTTCGCTCGGTCGGGATGACAGTAAGAAAGGGGTACCGGCATTGACGTCTGGTGGCCGGGACGGTTACGGTTTCGGACGATGAACGCACAACAGGAAATATCGGTCGTGGCGGCGGTCATCCGTGGCCCCGAGGGTCGGATCCTGCTGACCCGCCGCCCCGACCACAAGCACATGGGCGGGCTGTGGGAGTTTCCAGGCGGCAAGATCCACGACGGTGAGGGCCCCGCAGCGGCCCTCCTCCGCGAGCTCCGCGAGGAGTTGGGCGTCGAGACCGCGATCGAACGGCCCCTCACCTTTGCCGTCCACGAGGAACCGGATCTGCGGATCCTGCTGCTGTTCTTTGCGGTTCGGCTGGTTGGTGGCGAGCCCGTCGGGCGAGAAGGACAGGACCTGCGCTGGGTCCACCCCACCGAACTTCCCGAATACCCGGTCCCTCCGGCGGATGCCGAGCTGGTGGCGCGGTTGGCCGACGGCAGTCTCTCTTGACCCCAGGGGCCGCTTCGACTTAACTTGAAGAGAAGAGTCGTTGGAGGGAGGGTGCCATGGAGCTCGGTCATCGAGAGCCCGTCGTCGCGGGCACCTTCTATCCGCGTGCTGCGGCGGCCCTCGAGAAAGATCTCATCCGACTGATCGATCTCCAGGAAACCCGCCACCCGCTGCTCGCCTGCATCGCGCCGCACGCCGGCTATGTTTACTCGGGCGGCGTTGCCGGGAAGCTCTACGGCCACCTCGACATCCCGCCATATGTCATCGTCCTCGGGCCCAACCACACCGGCGCCGGGTCACCCGTCGCCGTCGCTCCGCACGAGAGCTGGCGCACCCCTCTCGGCAATATGCCGATCGCCGCTGGGATCGGGCGCCGACTCGTCGACAGGGCGCACCTGGCGACCTTCGATCCACAGGCCCACATGAGAGAGCATTCGTTGGAGGTCCAGCTGCCCTTTCTGCTCGCACGCCGGCCGGACGTCGAAGTCCTTCCCGTGTGCCTGTCCCACCTCCGCCTCGACGACTGTCTCGACCTGGGACGCATCCTGGCGAAGGTCGTGAGCGATTTTGCCGAACCCATCGGCATCGTCGCGTCTTCGGACATGAGCCACTATCTGCCCGATGATGAGGCGAAGAGACTCGACCATCTGGCGATTGATGCCGCACTCACACGCGACCCGGCCACGCTGTATGAAACGGTCCACAGCCACGGCATCACGATGTGCGGCGTGGTCCCGGCCACCGTTGCTCTCACGGCCGCAATCGAGCTCGGCGCCCGCGACGCGCATCTGGTGGCCTATGCGACTTCGGGCGATGCGAGCGGCGACCACAGCGCGGTCGTCGGCTACGCGGGTATCTGTTTCCACGCATAAAGAGACCCTCGCGGCGGAGGTGCCATCTTCAACATTGTTCGACTCCCCTGCCACCACGCCGGCACATCGTATCGGTCGAACAATGATGAAGGTGGCTCCTCTCGGATCGACTGACCGGAAGGGCGGTCCACCACAGCGGCTCATCATAGAATTCTGACCATCCACCGATCTGTGGCCGCTGTCCAGGCGTGGGTGAGCGCCCGTGTCATTGAATTGCCTCAGTGTCGCCACACCGAACCGCCGCCGACACGACTATAATCCGCACCGATGAAGAACGAACTGCGCGTCTACGACCGTATCTCCGACGCCGTCGGCTGGACCCCACTGGTGAGACTCCGCGCGACCGTCGACGACCTCGAGTGCGAGGTCTTCGCCAAGATCGAGTTTCTCAACCCGATGGGGAGCGTCAAGGACCGGATCGCCCGCCACATGGTGGAAAAAGCGATCTCCGAAGGCCGGTTGAACGCCGGCGACATGGTGGTGGAGAACTCGTCGGGAAACACCGCCATGGGTCTGGCCATGATGTCGGTCCTCGAGGATCTCCGTTGCACCATGGTCGTGCGAAAACAGACCTCGAAAGAGAAGCTGGACTGTCTACGGGCGATGGGCATCGACCTCGTGCTGGTTGACGGGGACCTGCCGCCCGACGACCCTGAAAGCTACAACCGCAAGGCGCGAGAAATCGTGGCGAGCAATCACGACGCCTTCTTTCCCGACCAACACAACAACCGGGAAAACTCGGAGGCCCACTATCAAACGACGGGCCCGGAGATCTGGGAACAGATGGAGGGCCGCATCGATTACCTGGTCGCGGGCATGGGGACCGGGGGCACGATCTGCGGTGTGGCCCGCTACCTCAAGGAACAGGATGCTTCGATCCGGGTGGTCGCCGTCGACCCTGAGGGCTCGGTCTTCCACGACTGGTTTCACCACCAGCGGCTCGAGCGCCCGGCGCCCTATCTGGTCGAGGGGCTCGGCGACGAGGAACTGATCGGCTGCCCCGATTTCTCCCTCCTCGACGATGTCTATCGAGTCAGCGACCGCGAGGCCTTTCGGGCGACCCGCGCTCTTGCCAGGCGCGAGGCCATTCTCGGCGGGGGTTCTTCCGGAGCAGCCTTGTGGGCGGTGCGCAAACTCGGCCGTTCCCTCGACCGGCCGGCGCGGATCGTCACGATTTTCCCCGACTCAGGCACCCGCTACATGAGCACAATCTTCAACGACGAGTGGATGAAGGCCCGCGGGTTTCTCTGAACCCGTCCTCGAATTCTCAGCTCACAGTTTTGAGTTATCCGTCAAAGAGATTTCTCGCGAGTACAATCACGATAGCTGGGCACTCAAAACTCATAACTCAACCCTCAAAACTCCTTATGGTATCGACGACTGCTGGGTGATCGCGGCGCGATAGACCGAATCGCCGGTCACGTTGTCGATCACCGTCGCGTAGGCGTACCAGATGGCCGTCGGGTCGTTGCAACGGATCTCGACCCATCCATCGAGGAGCGCGTCGTCAACCCCGAAGAAATCCAGGTTCTTCTGTTGGAGACCGGCTTCGTCAAAGGTCATCGACCCGGAACCGACCTCCACGCCGGCAGCGTCAAAAACACTCACAGCAAACACGAGGGACTGTCCCACGGCTGGATCGATGGGCGTGAAGACCCCGACATTGGTGCGAAAGAAGCCGTCGTGCTCGACACTGGCAATCCATGCCGTTTCGGCGACCAGAACGCCATAAACATTGAGACCGAAGCTGCCGCCGGAGGGGCCGGGCGTAAAGGTCCGCGACGCCAGCACCAGGGGCGTGCCGTCGGTGGAAAAGATCGAGAGAGCGCCATTCTTCCCCCGCTCGTCGAACAGGGTCGTGAGAACGCTCTTGATGGTGAGTTGGCCGTTGCCTTCGATCGTGATGGGGTCGGACTGCTGAACATCGAAGACCGGGCCGTTGTTCCTGATCTCGGGAAACAGAACGAAAACCACGGATGTGGCTGCCGAGGTCACGTTGAGAACGCTGACATCTGAACGCCACACCGTTCCGTTTTCGCCGTTGACGCTGCCTGATACGGCTGGAATGGTCCCGCCGGGTGCCACGAACTGCGCCGTCGAGGGCGATGCCGCCATCACCACCAACAACATCAGATACATCACTTTCCGCATCGATACCTCCGGGTTTCAGTTTACCTGAGTGGAGAAGGGACGCCGCTTGATACACTGGGGCCACAATGGCGACCGATTCCCCTGATCGAAAAGAACCGCGCCGTGGGGGGCTCTTTTCGCCCCTGCTCGAAGCCGCTGTGCGCCTCGCCGCACGCGGACACTACAACCAGTTCCGCAAGAATATTGAAGATCCCGAGGGTGGTGCCCCCAGCGGTGCCTTTCTGCCGGATCGCGTCCCGTACGTCACGCACCTGATGGGCACGATGTGCATCCTGGCTCGACTCGGCGTCCGTGATGAGGTCCTCGCGGCCGCCGTCGTCCACGACTACCTCGAGGACGTTCCGGACCCCGACGGCCGAGAAAACATCCGGCTGCTCCTCGGCGAAGAAGTCCTCGCGTTGGTTCTAGAGGTTACCGAAGACAAGCGACGCGGCCTCGACCAGGTGGAGACGTGGGAGGTCCGAAAACGGGAGCAACTCCAACACCTGGCCCGGATGTCCGAGGACGCCGTCCTGATCAAAGCCGCAGACGTCCTCCACAATGTGCAGTCGCTGACGATGGATCTCGAGGCTGCCAATGACGCAAGTGAGGTCTGGCAGCACTTCAATGCAGGGCCCGATCGACAGCTGTGGTATTTCGAGAACGTCGCCAGAGGAGTCGAAAGCCGGCTTGGGAGCCATCCCCTCGCAAGGGACGTCAGCGCCGCCGTTGACGATCTGCGCGCCGCTCTCGATCTGTGATTACATCCGATCGAGGCCCAGATTCTTGAGACCCGAGTCCTCGAACTCCGCCACCAGCACTGGATTGACGGACCGGATCTTCGAGAGCAGACCGTGGGCCTCGGCGTCCTGCTGATCGGCAAGTAAAACCTCGGCCAGGATCATCTGATTGTAGAGCTTGTACATGCCCGTCCCGGCCTCGACATACGTCAGGCCTTTGTCGGCGGCTCGCAGCTTCTCCTCGGCCCCTGCATAATCGCCCTGAAGCGCCAGACGCACCCCCTGCATGTGCAAGAACGCTCCGCGCAGCGTCATCAGGTCTTTCTCGTTGCCGTATTCATTGACGTTTTCAATGATATTGGCGGCCTCGACCTCGATCTCCATGGCCCGTTCCCAGTCACTCAGCTTGCACGCTGCGAGGTGAGCCGTCACCGCAGAGTAGCCTTCGTCGAAACCCTTGACACAATTTGAATCCGCCTCATCCAAGATCTGCTGCCATTTTTCGGCGTTGCGCAGATTCATGGATCGCTCGAGGCAGTTCATCGATGCGACCATTCTTTCGGGGCCGCCGGCTGCAGCAAACCTCTGGGTGGTCTCGCGCGACCCTTCGAGATCGCCGCTGATATTCTGCATCAAAACGAGGTGTTGGTAGGCTGCCCAAAAATCAGGTTTGATGGCGATGGCCGCCTCGAGCGACTCTTCCGCTTCAGCGTAACGGCCCTGGGTGATAAAAAGCTCGCCCAGGGAGTCGTGGGGATTGGCCTGGTCCGGGGCGATGAAGCGGTAGCTCTTGAAATACTCCTCAGCTTCGGCAAAACGGCCTTTCATCATGTTGATGTAACCCAGCTGGTTGTACGCGATCACCCAGTTCGGAGCCATCTCGACCAGCCGTTGGTAGAGGCGTTCTGCGTCCTCGAGCTCGCCTCGGCTCCACGCCTGCATCGCCTTTTCGTAAAAAATGTAGGGATCGTTGGGGTATTCTGCGAGAGCCTCGTCGAGCAACCTGTCCGCTTCCTCCGAATTCTTCGCGTGAAAGGCCTTCGCTCTTTCGACGAAGAACCTCTCCCGCGGCGTCAACCGAGAGAGATCGGCGTTCTCGACCTTCGACCACATGGCCTGGCGCTTCTCTTCGTCGCCACGGAAAGTATCGATGGCGCGAAGATTGGCGACCACGAAGTCCGGGTCGAGTTCGACGGCGCGCTTGAAGTGGCGCCAGGAATCCTCGTAGTAAATCTTCTTTTCGGCGTCCATCCCGGCCTGGAACTCGGCCACCGCCTCCGGCGAACTGGACGTCCAATCGGGGGCCTTTGGCAACGCAACCAGGGTCACAGCGACAGCCACAACCACCACCGCCGCTCCGGTCAACCACATCCATCGTTTCATGACGCCTCCATTTCGCTCACAACCCGTGCACTCCACCGCGTGCAGATGCACGAACCTCAGTTCACTATACGCAATTCCTGCGAATTGGTTGCATCTGCCTGAACAAACTCATCCCTCCCGTTGATCGACCTCGTCGTCGTCGCCGCGAAGGGCGCGAACCCGCCCGAGAAGCAGCTGCGCCTTGCGCGACGTCGGCCAGGTAAGTGCCATCATGAGGCCGCCGAGCAAAACCAGCCACACACCGATCGCCGGGCCCAATCCCCACAAGGCGACGACAACGCCACCCACGACCATCAACTCGAGCCGCAGCAGAATCACGGTATAAACCAACCAGTGGTCGCGGAGGAGCCGGGTGTCGTCGCCGTGGACCGCAGCGGCGCGTTTGATGCGCTCGAGCCGGTCCCGGGCATCCCGATTGGCCGTAAAACCGATCCACAGCGCTGCGGCGGCTGCGACCACCGTCAAGGTGGTCGGCGACACCGATCCCGTCTCCCGGTGGGGCACGAGGAAGAGCAACGCCATCGCCGAGGGAATCGTGACCAGGAACACACCGGTGGTCAGACGCATTCGCCGCAGATGTTTCTCAAGAGCCCCGGGCGTTTGTTTTTCAGGGGGCATCCGCGTCCGCCAATCCGGCAGCCGTCTCATCCTCCGTGTCCCGATTCGGCGCCAAGTTCTCTCCCCGATTGTCGTTCAAAACGGCTGCAGCGTGCCGAGATTGCCCCTCGTCGACCCGATTCCAGACGCCCCAGACCAGACCCACCCAGATCGCCAGGAGGTAGCGGTTGAGAGGTGTCTGCGCGCCGAAACCCACCACCTCGTGCAAACCCATGGCCACGAGGGCGGCCGCGGCGCCAGCCAGTGGGTACCGCAGTTCGAACCGGAGGTGACGCACGCGCCGCGGCCGGAGCCGAATGACCAACGAGGCCAGCACGAGAATCAGGATGGCGGCCCCAACCACCCCCGTCGTCGACAGCCACTCCAACCAGTCGTTGTGCGCGTGCTCCAGAACCGCGGTCCCGGTGGCCGGTTTGTCGAGACCGATGACGTATCGGTAGGTGCCGAGCCCGGAGCCCACCGCCGGCGACCGGACGAACGAGCGCACGGTCCCGCCCCAAACGTCCCACCGTGTATTGCCTTCAACCCCCTCGACCACCAGCAACTGCGCAAACCCGTCCCTCAGGTCCGGTATCCGGGTCCAGGCGAGGGCGGTCGCGACGACCAGCAGGGCCACAACGGCGGCGATCCAGGGCCATCGACGGGCGCGCCATGGCCGCATCCAAAATGGCAATGTCAGAACGACGCCGCCGGCAAGAAAGAGTACACCGCCACGGGAACCGCACCGCATCATGGCGCCAACCGCGACCACCACAGTGACCGCCGCCGCCAGGGCCACCACCGCAGCACGTTGCCTGGCGGTGCCCGGGCGCGCCAGGTTGCGCACGGCGACGACAAAGAGGGCAAGGGCCGCCGGCACCGTGAGTTCCACCGCCGTCGCGTAGTGGTTCGAGTTGACAAAGGGCCCGTAGGTACCACCGCCACCGGTGTTGGCCCGCACCAACAGAACTTTCTCGGGTGCTCCGCTCTCACTCCCGAGACCGAGCACCCCGAGCAGAGCGCAGGTCACACCGAGCAGGGCCAGCAGAGCCGGGAGGCCGCTCCGGGTGCCCGCCATGCGGGTGGCGACCAACGCGATGCCGAAGGCGACCGCGATCGACGCTGCAGACATCACGGTCGCCCATGGGGCCAATGAAAGCGGCGCCCAGCCCGAGGAAAAAACCTCTGCAAAACCGGGCTGCACCAACTTCCGCACGAACTCCGGCAGCGGGACCAGCTGGACGACAACCAGGGCCGACAGACCCGACCCCGCCCACAGGGCCGCAGCGGGAATTGCGGGCAGGCGCCGAAGATCGATCATCAACGCCATCACCAGCACCGCGGTCGCAAGCCTGACCGCCGGATCGACCCCCGCGAACGCCATGGTGTTGCCCACCAGCAGGACGGCGAGCAGGACGCGGTGAAGAGCGGGCATCAGAGGTCGTCAGTCCGGGACCGTAAACCGATAGCCGACCCCTCGAACTGAGTGGATGTACTGGGGCGTCTTGGGGTCGGGTTCAAAGTAGCGCCGCAACCGAACGATGAAGTTGTCGATGGTTCGCGAGGACGTGGAAAAGCGGTAGCCCCACACCCGCTCCAGGATCTCCTCGCGAGAGACCACCTGGTTCCGGCGCTCCACCAGAAGCTTCATCAACATGCACTCTTTTTCGGTCAAGCGGACCGTGCGTCCGTCGTTTGACGCTTCGAAGGTCTGAAAGTTCACCTCGTTGGGTCCGAATCGGAAGACTTCCTGCTCGTCGGGGGCCGTGCTGTACCACTCCTGCCGCCTGAAGATGCCGTGAATTCGGAGGATGAGCTCCTCGAGCAGGAAGGGCTTGGCGACGTAGTCGTCGGCCCCGACTTTGAGACCGAGCAGGCGGTCCGCATCGGCCGACTTTGCGGTGAGGAAGAGAATCGGCACCTTGCTGCCGGTGGCGCGCAGACGCCGACAGACTTCGAGACCGTCGAGCTTGGGCATCATGATGTCGAGGATCACGAGGTCGAACTGAATGGTGCGCGCGAGATGCAGCCCCTCTTCACCGTCATACGCGATGGTGGTTGAAAAGCCCTCGAACTGGAGGTTGTGGGCGAGTGCATCGGCAAGATGTTCCTCGTCGTCAACAATGAGGATGTGTTTCTTCATCTCACCTCCCCGAATCCCGGCCCGCTACTTCTCATACCCCGGTAACACCACTCGAAAAACCGTACCGTCCTCGCCCGTGGACTCGATTTTTACCGAGCCCCGGTGGGCGTCGACTATCTGTTGTACCAGATACAGACCGAGGCCGGTGCCGCGGGTGTTCCGGGTCATCTCGTCACCGCTGCGAAAAAAGCGATCAAACACCCGTTGCACATCTTCCTCAGGAATGCCGTCGCCGTTGTCTCTGATGTCGAGAATCGCATGGTGCCCGTTCAGAGTCAGACCCATCTCGACGCGCGGTGGTTTGCCGCCATACTTGATGGCGTTTTCGAGCAGATTGGAAACCGCGATCGACATCGCCTCCTCGTCAACATCACTGTAGATATCGGGCTCGACGGCGAGGTCCAGAGTGGCGCCGGCCGCATCGGCCCGACGCTTGAATGCCTCGGTCACGTCCTCGACCACTCGGCTCAGATGGACGTCTTTCCGCACGATCACCGACCCACCCTCGCTGAACCGTGTCGCCTCCAGGACTTTCTGGACGAGGTCCTCGAGCCGCCCGGCGTCTTCGAGAGCGTTTGCCAGAAAACGGTCGGCCGCGTCGCCGGCGGCCCGACCGGCGGTGACGGTTTCGAGAGAGAGACGGATTGCAGCCAGCGGCGACTTGAGTTCATGCGTCACCGCGGACAGGAAGTTGCGATGTTGGCGCTCGAGTTCCACCTCTCGGCGGAAGGTCCGCCACAAAATCCCCAGGAGCACGAGCAGCAACAGCGCAAAGAAGCTGCCCTCGGTCACCATCATCACGATCCGCCGCCGGTAGTTCTCGAGCAAACCGTCCCACACGTCAGAACGGGGGCGAACCGTCAGCCCTTCGTATGGTGACTTCAGAGCGACCCCTGTCGGGCCGGCATCGGTGGATGAGACGACCTCGAGATCATCGCCGACCTCGAGGACCCTCTGGCGCCATTCGCCGCTCAACACACCCGTATAGCAGGTGAGACCCGACAGCACGCCGATCTCGATCACTCCCGACGAGTTGAGCCATGCAGACGGACACCCGCCGGCCATCGCCTGCGAACGCCATCCGGCAAACGGTATCGGCGCGGCGGTGCGGCCGGGTTGGTCCCCCATGATCACGGCCGCTTCGAGGGCCGTCCGCGCGGTCGAGATCTCCACTTCGACTCGCGCCGCTTCCATCCGCGCCGACCCGACCAGGAACTGTCTTTCGAGCTTCAGGTAGTCCCTGTTCAGACGCAGCACGAAGACGATCCACCACGTGAGCTGAGCGTTGATCACCACCACCACCAGCACCGCAACGATGATGTGACGCATGGTGATGGGACCCTGCCGGCGCATGACGATCAGTATAGCCGGGGACATGGGGGAAGAGGAGAAAGGGTGCGTGGGGGTCGGAACTTCCAATGGCAGGCGAGACGCCTGCCCCACAAAAGCGAGTTCATCGAGCCCGACGTGCCACGTCCGGCGGAGGTGCCTCACGAGTTCTCAGTTTTGAGTTTTCAGTTTTGAGTTCTCGGGAAGCGCGTTCGAAAAGCCGGGTTCACATGAACGACCAGAAACGGCCCTCGTGCGGCGGAGGTGCCATCTCTCACATTGTTTGAACTCGAACCCTCCCGGGCCGAAGATCCCCGGGCAATCAATGTGATGGGTGGCACCTCACGGGAAGCGCGCACGCAAAGCCGGGTCCACTCGAACGCAATTCTCTTCAGAGGAATCGGGAACATACCTCCAAGAGATTTCTCCGCTCGCTCATTCTTCGCTCGGTCGAAATGACAGATGGAGGGGGTTGCTTTGCTCTCTCGGTCGAAATGACATTTGGAGGAACCGACAAAACACCCCCGCTTTTGCGGGGGTGTTGAAATTCCTCGATTGTCGAAGTGCCTACAGCGTCGTCAGCACCTTCCCAATGCGCTCCACCGCCCAGTCGATCTCCTCGCGTCCGATGGTCAGGGGCGGTGCGACCCGAATCACGGTGGAGTGGGTCTCCTTGCACAGCATGCCTTCTTCCTGCAGAGCTTCGCAGAAGCGGCGCGCGCCGCCGGCTTTGTCGTTGAGTTCGATGGCGATCCACAGACCGCGACCTCGGATCTCCTTGACGTGCCTGGATTCGACCGCCTGGAGCCGTTCGAGGAAGTAAAAGCCGTTGTCGGCCGACTTCTGCACCAAGTCCTCGTCCACGAGCACCTTGAGCGCCTCGCGGGCAACCGCGGCACCGAGCGGATTACCACCGTAGGTGGAACCGTGCTCGCCGGGGTGGAAGACGTCCATGACGTCGTCATCGGCGAGGATCGCGGAAACCGGATACATGCCGCCCGAAAGGGCCTTGCCGATGATCACGACGTCGGGGCGGATCCCCTCGTGCTCGTACGCGAAGAGCTTGCCGGTTCGCCCGAGACCTGATTGGATCTCATCCATCACCAACAGCGCCTTGTGCTCGGTGGTCAGTTCACGCAAACGGCGCAGGAAACCTTCAGGGGGGATCACGATTCCGGCCTCGCCCTGGATCGGCTCGACCAGAATGGCGGCCACGTTCGGGTTCATCGCCGCTTCGACGGCCTCGCTGTCGCCGTACGGCAGAATCCGGAAGCCCGGCGTGAACGGTCCAAAGCCGAAACGGTAGTCCTCATCGGAAGAAAAACCGACGATGGTCGTGGTGCGACCGTGGAAGTTGCCGCTGAAGACCAGGATCTCGGCCTGATCCGCAGGAATGCCCTTGACGGTGTAACCCCACTTGCGGGCCGCCTTGATCGCGGTCTCGACCGCCTCGGCGCCCGTGTTCATGGGCAGGACGCGGTGGAACCCGGTCATCCTGGTCAGCTCTTCGCAGAACGGACCGAGTTGATCGTTGCGGAAGGCTCGCGACGTCAAAGTGACCCGAGTGGCCTGCTCCTGAAGCACCCTGACCAACCGCGGGTGGCAGTGGCCCTGGTTCACCGCGGAATAGGCGGCCAGGAAATCCATGTACTTCTTGCCTTCGACGTCCCACACCCAGGCGCCTTCGGCGCGGGCGATGACCACATCCAGGGGGTGGTAATTGTGGGCGCCGTGGCGCTCCTCGAGCTCGATGTAGCCCGCAGATCCAGTCAACTCAGCCGTCTGTTTCATGACGCATTCCTCCCGTTTGTCTTTTTGCTGGGGAAAAATGAACAGGGACCAGGTCGACCTGCCGCGGCCGTGCCGCCTCCCGCACCTTGCACGTTACACCGCAGCACGCGCCCGCGCAACACCCACACCCTCCGGAGGTATCAGTTTTCAGTGTTGAGTTTTGAGTGGTCTTTGCCCCACCCGTAAGGACCACTCCATCCTCGATCACCCAAACCTATTTTTGCTGCGCGTCCCAGTGGAGAAAGGCCTCGATAAAACTGTCGATATCGCCGTCGAGGACGCGGTCCGCGTTGCCGACCTCGTGGGCGGTCCGCAGGTCCTTGACCATGCGGTAGGGCTGGAGCACATAGGAGCGGATCTGGTTGCCCCAGGAAATGTCCTTCTTGGGGCCTTTGATCTTGTCGAGCGCCTCTTCACGCTTTTCCATCTCGAGCTCGTAGAGCCGGGCCTTGAGGACTTTCATCGCGCTGGCCAGATTCTTGATCTGCGAACGCTCGTTCTGGCAGGTGACGATCACACCGGTGGGCTCGTGGACCAACCGCACCGCCGAGTAGGTCGTGTTCACTCCCTGTCCTCCGGGACCGGAGGAGCAGTAGCGGTCGATGCGGATGTCCTTTTCGGGGATCTCGAGATCGACATCGTCATCGATCTCCGGGTAGACATGCGCCGATGCAAAGGAGGTGTGGCGCCTCGACTGGGAGTCAAAGGGTGAGATTCGCACCAGGCGGTGGACACCGTTCTCAGAGCGCAGGTTGCCGTAGGCGTACGGGCCCTTGATGAGCAGCGTGGCGCCCTTGATACCGGCCTCGTCGCCCGGCTGCTCGTCCATGACCTCGACATCGAAGCCCCGGCGTTCGGCCCACCGCAGATAGAGTCTCTCGAGCATCTCCGCCCAATCCTGCGACTCCGTGCCGCCGGCGCCGGGGTGGATCTCCAGAAATGCGTTGGCCGCGTCGTGCTCGCCGGTCATCTGGGCGGTGAGCTCGACCCGATCGAGGGTCGGAGAGATCCGCTTCAGCGCTGCGGCAAGCTCCTCGGCCAGGCCCTCTTCGCCCTCCCGAGCCATTTCGAGCAGGACCTCCAGCTCTTCGTGCGCCTCCACCAGCGACTCGGCCGTTGAGACCTGCTGTTGCAGCTGCGACCTCCGGCTCATGACCTTCCGGGCTCGATCTTGATCCGACCAGATATCCGGGTCCTCGGCCTCCGCATCGGCCTCGGCCAGTTGTTCCTTCAACGACTCTTCGTCAAAGGTACCCCCGCAAGCGCAGGATGCGCTCCATTTCCGATTCGCCGGTCTGCATCAGTTCTTCGATCATGGTGTCCTCACAGAGTGGGTGACCCGCCGTCGCGGGCTGCACATTGTACTCAACAATGGGTCACCGCGCCATCTTCCAGTGCTTCATGTCTTCGACTTTGAAGCTTTGCCGCGCTTCGAAACCCGAGCGGCGAAGCGTCGACTCCACACAACGGCAGCCGAAGAGCCGACCGCACACAGGATCGCCCACCAGTCGCCCCACCGGGCCCGGAGCGTCAGAGCCTGCATTGGTTGAACTGCCTCCACCAGGACCCCCGACCGGCCGACATCGAGATGGGATGCCACCCGACCGGACGGATCGACAAAACCCGAGATGCCGGTCAGAGCCGCCCTCGCGAACCACCGCCGATTCTCGGCGGAGCGCAGGCGGACCTGGGCGAAGTGCTGCAGCGGCGCCCATGAAAAGCCATACCACCCGTCGTTGGTCAAGGTTGCCAACACCTCGGCACCGCCGCGAACCTCGCGCGCCACCAGATCCGGGAAGACCACCTCGAAGCAGATCGCCACGCCCAGCGGCACCGACGCCGGCAACACCACCGGCACCCGCCCGGGGGTGAAGGCGCCGACCTCGCGGACCAGAGAATCGGTGAAGGCAAGCCGCGCCCACGGTGGAACATATTCGCCGAACGGCACCAACTGAACCTTGTCGTAGCGCACCGGCGACACCCCATCCGGGGTCACGAGGTAGGCCGAGTTTGCAAAGCCGCCTCCGGCCACCGGCCCGATCGAATTGAGCACGATCTCGACGTCGAACTCGCGGGCGAAGTTCTCCACCGTTTCCCTGTAGGCGGCATCGTTTTCGAGGCTGAACGGCATCGCACTCTCGGGCCACAACACGATATCGGCCCCCAGCAGCGCCGCCTCTGCGGTCATCGACCAGACCCGATCGGCGATCTCCCGGCCCTGCGACGGGTCCCACTTCTCTTCGAGCGTCGTCCCCGGCTGGACCACCGCGACCATCACATCCGGGCCGCCTCGTTCGGGCAGCGGCGAAACGGCCACAGCCGCGGCGAGCGCGATCGCGGCGGCGGCCATCGCCAGGGCGCCTGCATTGCGCATTCCGGAGCGCCCGAGACCCCACGCTCCGGCACCCAGGGCCATGATGCTCCAACCGAGCCCGGTCGCGCCCCACACCGGCAAAGACTCCATGAGCCGGGGCCAGTCGGCAAAGGCGGAGGCGACGCCGGTCCAGGCGAAACCGTAGGGCTGGAAACGCTGCAGCGCGGTGATCGCGATCCACGCCGCCGGGAAAAGCCAGATTCTCCAACGACCGGGAACGAGGGCGACAACCGTCGCGGTCAGCGCCCAGAGGATGCCGAGATAGGCGCCCATTCCGATCAGACAGCCCACCGCCAGGAGCTGGGACAAGCCACCATAGTGGTGCATGACGGCCACGACCCAGTTGGTGGTCACCACCCAGAACACGGTACCGGCCAACCAGCCGACACACCACGGACGCCACCGGCCCTCGACCCGGTTCAGCGCTTCGAGGAAGAAGACCGGGAACAGCACGGCCAGCGGGGCGAGCCCTGGCCCCGGCATGGCAAGGGCGAGGACGAGACCCGAGAGGGCAGCAAAGAGCCAGGGAAGGGCGGTTTTCATCGTGAGGAGTATAGAGGGTACAGCTTCCCAACTCGCCTTTTCAAAAGTCATTCCCGAGCGGGGCCACCCTTGACATTGTTTGAGCTCCGCGGCTGGGCCGATGGGACAGTCCGTGATTCAAACAATGTCAAAGATGGCACCGCCACCGCACGAGGTCCGTATCAGCGCGCGCTTCCCGGGAGGAGCCACCGCAGACGGTTTCACCCATCCTGAGCGCTCGGACGTCAATTGTCGGGAGGGGGTTGGGTAGAAAATCCGAAATCCGAAATCCGAAATTCCTAGTTCCGAATTCCGAATTCGGCCAGGTTGGCCGCCGTGTGCTCGCCGAGCTTCGGGGCGGGGCGATCCGGCGTGACGCCAATGCCGGCGTTCCACGGTCCGATACCGAGAGCTGATGTGCCGCCCGGCAATGGTGTTTTCTCGACCAATCCGGCCGCCGCGTACGTCGGGTCCGCCATCGCCTCGTCGAGTCCGTGGACCGGGCCCAACGGGAGACCGAGTTCTTCAGCGGCCCGCAACCAGTGGTCTCGAGGATTCGCGGCCAGTAAATTTTCCACGGCGGCCGCAGTCCTTGCGCCGTCTTCGCCGAGGGCGAACGCAGCGTTCCCCAGATCTTCGGCGCCGATCAGCTCGACGAATGCCGTCCAGAACTTGGGTTCGAGCGCCGCCAGCGACACGCTGGCGCCGTCGCCACAACGATAGATCCGGTAACACGGGCAGCTGCCACCAAGCAGCGTGTCCAGGACCCCCCCAGCGCCAGAAGCCCTCTCCAACCAGCTCCAGGTCAGAAAGGGCAGCGGTCCGGCCGCCAACGGTTGTTCCAACCGCCGCCCCGACCCTCCCCTCTCGCGCGCCAGCAGGGCCGCGATGATCGACGAAGCCGCGAGCAGTCCCGAGGTCACATCGGCCAGCTGGAGCCGGGGAACACGGCCTCCGACAAGGTCGAGCACGCCGGCCATGGCGCTCAGGTTGAGATCGTGGGCAACCCGGTCTCGAATCTCGCGCGACGACCCGAAAGACGACAACGAGCACCACACCAGTCGGGCATTCGCATTGTTCAGACCGTCCCAGCCCAGCCCCCACCTTTCGAGGGTGCCGGGTCGAAAGCTCTCCACCAGGACGTCGGCGTGGACGGCCAGGCGGCGCAGATGCTCGGATCCCTCGTCACTCCGGAGATCGAGCGCAACCGATTCGGCACCGCGGAGGAATGCTGAAAAGCCGATGCCCACGCCGTCCACCTGCGGCGGCACCTGACGCATGGGATCGCCGCCGTCGGGATCTTCAACCTTGATGAGCCGCGCGCCAAGATCGATCAGCTGCCGAGCCAGAACCGCGCCAGGCAGCATGCGGCTCAAGTCCAGCACCAGAAGACCATCGAGCGGACCCGGTCTGCTTTCCGTCACCGAACGCCCTCGTCAGTTTTGAATTTTAAGTTTTGAGTTTTGAGTTCACGCCCACCCCGGGAAGAACGGGGGGTGGATGGAAAATCCGAAATCCGAAATCCGAAATCCGAGATTCTCACTTGTAGAACTTCCCCCGGTTTTCGACCACTTCGGCGAGCAGGCCGGCTGGCTGGAACCGCTCACCGTGGGCTGCTGCGAGGGCCTCGAGCCGAGCCACGATCTTGCCCCGGCCGACCGCGTCGACGTAGCGGAAGGGGCCTCCGCGGAACGGTGGGAAGCCGAGACCCAGGATGGCGCCGAGATCGCCGTCGCGCGCGCTTTCGATGATGCCGTCCTGGAGACAGTAGATGGCCTCGTTGACCATCAGAAGGGCCAGCCGATCCTGGATCTCCGCGGCCGCGATCTGCCGCCGTTCGCCGCCGCCGAGGAGTTTGTAAACCTCGCGGTTGACCGGCTTCGGTCCCTTCTTCTTCCGGGCCGGATAAAGGTAGAAACCGCGACCGTTCTTGCGGCCCTCAAGACCCGCCTCGAGCATTCGCGGCATCGCGCCGGAGCCTTCAAGACCGCGGTGGGCAAATGCCTGACCGAGATCGCGCGCGACGTGCGCGCCGACGTCGATGCCCACCTCGTCGATCAGGGCCAGCGGGCCCACTGGATAGCCGAAGTCCTTCATCGCCCGGTCCACGGCCTCGATCGATGCCCCCTCCTCGACAAGCAGCACCGCCTCGTTGAGATACGGGGCCAGAATCCTCGTGGTGTAAAAGCCCGGACCGTCCTTGACCACGATGCAGGTCTTTCCCTGGGCGGTGCCGAAGGCGCGGGCCGTGTCAACCGCCCACTGCGCCGTCTTCTCAGCAACCACGATTTCGAGCAGCGGCATCTTGGGCACCGGCGAGAAGTAGTGCATGCCGACCACGCGCTCGGGGTAATGGGCCTGAGCTGCAATCTTGTTGATCGGAAGTGCCGAAGTGTTGGAGGCGAACACCGTCGATGTTGCCACACGCTCCTCGATCTCGGCGAGCACCCTTTTCTTGAGTTCGAGGTCTTCGAAAACAGCCTCGATCACCAGATCGGCGCCTTCGACATCCTCCAGTTCGGTCGTCAGAAGGAGACGAGATCTCCGACGGTCCGCCTCGACTGACCTGATGGCGCCCGATCGCACCTGCCGCCTGAGGCCGTCGTCGACGGTCTTTGCCGCGCTGCCCAGGACCTCGTCCGAGAGATCGCGCACGACCACCTGACACAGACCCAGGGAAACCGACGCCACCCCGGCGCCCATGAAACCTCCACCGAGGACCGCCAACCGCGACACGTTTTTTGGCTGCGAACCGACGACAGGTTTCTTGGCCTCGTTCATCGCGTGGAAGAGCCGCACCAGATTGCGGCTTTGCGGGGTCACGGCCAGTTTGCCGAAATAATCGCTCTCCTTTGCCAAACCTGCGACGCGACCCCTTTTCAGACCGGTCTCCACGCAGTCGAGGATCGCCGGTGGCGCCGGGTAGAGGCCACGGGTCTGGCGGGCCACCTGTTTGCGAGCCGCCTTGAGGACCATCGCGCGACCTGGTGGCGTCGCTACCAGCCGGTCCATGAGGCTCTTCTTTCGCGACCTGCGTTTGAGCGTGCCCTCAGCCATGGCGAGCGCAGCCCGCGCGCCGGTTTCGGCCAAACCGCCGGGCGTCGTGATCGCATCGACCAGACCCATTTTCCTGGCCCGACGGGCGCGGACTCGTTTCCCGGTGAGCAGCATCGGCAGGGCCGCCATCAGACCCACCCGAGCCATCAGACGCTGGGTTCCGCCACCCGCCGGCAGCAGGCCGAGCATGACCTCGGATTGGGCGAGCACCGTCTTGGGGTCGTCGGTGGCGAGGATGTAATGGCAGGCCAGCGCCACCTCGAGGCCACCGCCGAGGGCCGCGCCGTGGACCGCGGCGACGACCGGTTTCCGGCTGGTGAAGATACGCTCCAAAAGGGCATTGCCCTCTCTCGACATGGCGCTGATCTCTGTCTCGCCCAGCCCTTCGATCACCTCGAGGTCGGCGCCGGCGATAAAGGTGTCTTTTTTAGCTGAAACCACAACCAGGCCGCGGACGCTGGAGTCCTCGAGCAGCGGCGCGACCTCTTCGCTGAACTCTTTGACAACCGACGGCGACAGCGTGTTGACCGGTTTCGAGGGGTGGTCGAGAGTGATGATGACGATGCCGTCGGGACGTTTCTCGAGATGGATCATGGCCATGGGGATACCCCCGGCCGGCTGATTCGAAGGTCAATTTCGAAATTCGGAATTCGGAATTCGGAATTCCAGCACCACCGCTTCTTCCGGCTGCCGTGGACGGCAATACATTCCGCAATTTCAGAAATCATCGTGCACCTCATTCGGTTTTTTCGAAGACCATGCCGATGCCGATGGCTCCCGCGGCACAGGCGGTCACCAGACCGTAGCGAGCATTTTCCGCTTCCAGCCGTTGACAGCAATTGGTGATGAGCCGAGCCCCGGTGGCTCCAAAGGGGTGCCCCAGAGACAGCGATCCGCCCCAGGTGTTGAGACGGTCGGGATCCACCGTGCCGACGGGTCGATCACGCCCAAGACGCTCACGGCAGAAGGTCTCGTCGGCCAGCGCATCGAGCACCGCCAGCACCTGCGCGGCAAAGGCCTCGTGCAGCTCCACCACCTCGACCTGGTCGAGCTCGAGTCCGGCGGCATCCAATGCCCGTGGCAGCGTCAGGGCGGGGCCCAGCAGGAGCTCTTCAAGGGGATCGAGAGCCGCCACCGCCGATGACATGAGCACGGCCATGGGTCGCAGTCCAAGCCTCTCGGCGGCTTCTTCGGAGGCCAACAGAACGGCAGCGCCTCCATCAGAAAGATACGAGGAGTTCCCGGCCGTGATGGTGCCGAACTTCCGGTCGAAGACAGGTTTCAGCTTGCCGAGCTTTTCGATGCTTGTGTCACCACGCACCCCGTTGTCCGCGTCCACTCCGTGATAGCGGGGCGGAGGGAAAGCCGGAACGATCTGCCGTTTGTAGCGACCCTCGGTCGTGGCCAGGGCCGCACGATGATTGGACGACAGGGCGTATTCGTCCTGGGCCTCTCTCGTGATCCCGAATCTCTTGGCCAGCCGTTCACAGTTTTCGCCCATGATTTCGCCGGTTGAAAACTCGGCCAACGCAACCGGCTCCGGGAGCAGGTCTTTGGGGCTGAGACCACCGAGCAGCTTGAAGTAGTCGCCGGGACCGCGCGCTTTCTGAGCCGCAATGAGGCGTTTGCGGATCGAACGGCGGTATCGAATGGGCGCATCGGACAGCGTCTCGGCGCCGGCGGCAATGGCGACGTCCGCATCACCGGTCTCGATCGCCCTGGCGCATTCGAGAAAGGACTGGAGCGACGACACACAGGCGACGGAACAGGTGAAGGCCGGGCAGCTGTCCGGAAGCTGCGTGCCGAGCACCACCTCGCGCCCGAGATTTGAGGTCGCGGGGTCGGCGATCACCGTTCCCATCACCAGCAGGTCGATCAACGAAGGATCGATCCGGGTTCGGTGCAGGAGGCCCGAAACCGCCATCCGGCCGAGGTCGTAGGAGCGGAGATCGGTGAAGACCGTTCCCGAGCGGCAGAAGGGCGTGCGGGCGCCGTCGATGACCACTACCCGGCGCTTTCCAGAGTCTGTGTCCATGGAGATACTCCCTGCTCGAGTTTTGCAGATCCCGCCTGCACGCGCCACCTTCGGCGCATGAGAGAAAGGGAAAAGGGGAGCCGGCAGAGAGCCGCGTGCGGTGGAGGTGTCCGGCTTCGCCTCCAGCTACGCCGTGACAGGCCGGTGGATCCTGTCGGGAAGAAAGCCCGGATACGTGCCCCGTGCGGCGGAGGTGCCATTTTTTGATTGTTTGACGCCTCCATGTTCTGCAAGCCCATGAGGCGTCCCGGGCAAACAATGCTCAAAGTGGCTCCTCTCGGGGAACCCGCTCTGAGAAGCAAATTCACCTGAACTACAAGCAAAATGAAAATTCTTCCTGCAAGAGATTTCTCCGCTCGCTGCGCTCGGTCGAAATGACAGACTGGGGGGGAGGCAACGCTCGGTCGAAATGACAGACCGGGGGAGGGCTAGGCTCGGTCGAAATGACAGACTGGAGGAGGGCTGCACTCGGTCGAAATGACTTTCATTAAAACCCAAAAGAAAATAGGAGCGCGTCTCCCCTGCCTTCCTCCGCCCCTGCTAAGATTCCGAAACCGGCTTCGTCCGCCGTCGTAGAACTGTCCGGGAGGAAAACCACCATGCGCCACCGTTTCGTGATCGCCGTTTTGATCTTTGCAGTCGCGTCAATCGCACTTGCAGCCGATGAGGACCCCTACCTCTGGCTCGAAGAGGTTGAAAACGAGAAGGCCCTCGAATGGGCGAAAGCCAAGAGCGAAGCCGACACCGCGACCTTCGAAGCCCAACCTGGCTACACCGAAATCTACGACACTCTGGTCGAGATCTACAACTCGCGCGATCGGATCCCAAGGCCCGGGATTCGCGGCGCCTGGATCTACAACTTCTGGCAGGATGCCGACCACGTTCGCGGCGTCTGGCGCCGCACTTTTCTCGACGAGTACGTCAAGGAGGCGCCGGCCTGGGAAATCGTGATCGACCTCGACGCCCTCGCCGAAGCCGAAAACGAGAATTGGGTGTGGCAGGGAGCCAGCTGTCTCGCACCCGAGTACCGGCACTGCATGATCAGCCTCTCCCGGGGCGGCGCCGACGCCTCGGTGGATCGCGAGTTCGATGCCGCCGCCAAGGCCTTTGTCGAGGATGGTTTCTATGTCCCGGAAGCCAAGTCAAGGGTCGGGTGGAAGGACGAGAACACGCTGTGGATCGGCACCGACTTCGGTGAGGGCTCCCTCACGAAATCCGGTTATCCCCGTGTCATCAAGGAGTGGAAACGCAGCACCACGATCGACCAGGCCACAACTGTGTTCGAGGGTTCGATCGACGACGTGGCGGTAGCGGCCTACTCGATCCACACCCCCGAGGGCCGGTACGACATTGTCAACAAGACGCCTGAATTTTTTCGAGGCACGAACTTCATCGTGCTCGGGGAACGGCTCGTCAAGCTCGAAATCCCCGAAGACGCTGACCTTCAAGGGTTCTTCAAGGACCAGATGTTGGTGAGCCTGCGCTCCGAGTGGACAACCAGCGGCACCACCTATCCGCAGGACGCGCTTCTGGCCATCGGCCTCGATGACTTTTTGAAGGGCGACCGCTCCTTCGATGTCCTCTTCGAGCCCTCCGAACGGGTCTCGCTTGGCAGCGTCACCCACACTCTCAACGACCTCCTGATGACGACACTCGACAATGTGCGCAGCCGGATGTACCGGCTCACCCCCGGTGAGTCCGGGTGGGCCAAGGAAGAAATCGAGCTGCCCGGGCTCGGCTCCGCCGGCATCGGCAGCACCGGTGATGTCGACGACAATTTCTTCTTCACCTATACCGATTTTCTCACGCCTTCGAGTCTGTACCTGGTCCGCCCCGGAGCCGAACCGGTACGGGTCAAGTCGACTCCGGAGTGGTTCGACAGTGAGGGGATGGCGACGGTCCAGTACGAGGCGACATCCAAGGATGGAGTGAAGATCCCGTACTTCGTGGTCACGCCGAAGGGCTACGAGGCGAACGGCGCCAACCCCACCCTGCTCAACGCCTACGGTGGTTTCGAAGTGTCGCGGGTGCCGCGGTACTCCGCCGGCCTCGGAACCGCTTGGGTCGGGCGCGGGGGTGTCTTCGTGCTTGCCAACATCCGCGGCGGCGGCGAGTTCGGGCCGAAATGGCACCAGGCGGCCGTCAAGGAAAAGCATCAGACGAACTTCGATGACTTCATCGCCGTGGCCGAGGATCTGATTGCCCGCAAGATCACCTCACCCGAACACCTCGGCATCATGGGTGGCTCGCAGGGCGGTCTGTTGGTGGGCGGCGCCTTCGTCCAGCGGCCTGATCTTTTCAAGGCCGTGGTCTGCCAGGTCCCGCTGCTCGACATGAAGCGCTACAACAAACTACTCGCCGGGGCGAGCTGGATGGGCGAGTACGGCAACCCCGACACCGACGACTGGAACTACATGAAACCGTGGTCGCCCTATCAAAACCTCGACTCGGAGGCCGACTATCCCGAGGTCTTCTTCTGGACCAACACCCGCGACGACCGGGTCCACCCCGCCCATGCGCGCAAAATGGTGGCCAAGATGACCGACATGGGCAAGAAGGTCTATTACTACGAGAACACCGAGGGCGGACACGGCGGTGGCGCGAACCTCAACCAGCGCGCCTACACGACAGCCCTCGAGTTTTCCTACCTGTGGATGATGCTTGCGCGATTGGCCTGTGGCCGACCACGAGTCTTGATTTCTTAATTTCAAATTTTGAATTTCGGCCGCCACCCTCGCGACGGGGGCGGGTGTTCGGATTCTCGCATTCAAAATTCACAGATTCAAAATTTTCAAGTTACGATCGCGACGCCTGCCCAGACAATGCCGCCGAGAATCAGCACGGGGATCAGGAGCAGGGCGCCGACCAGCAACACCACCGGCCCCAGCACTGCCAGAGCCAGCACAAACCCGATCATAAAGACCAGGGCCTTGAGGCCGAGGATGATGGGCAACAGGGCAAGCTTGAGCACGACCTTCAAGAAACCCGCCAACAGAACGAAGACGCCGAGAACGACGGCCCCGACACATAGCAGCGTGAGAATGGCGAGCACTTCGAGCATTGTCCGGTCCTCCTGAAGAAGATTACGCACGGACGCCGGAGAAAGTTCCGAACACGATGCTGGATGCAGGAAACTTGATGTCGACCGGACGTGCCGTCTCTGACAATGTTGGGAACTCGACAGCCGGTTGAGAGTCCACGCCAAGGGCCCAATCATTGTCAGAGGGGGCACTCGCGGGCAACATCGATCAGAGAATCGGGATGATCACGTCGAGATGCCGACCCAAAAGCCCGACCCGGTGCTGGTGCGCTCCTACCGCCGCATGATCGAATCGAGAATCATCAAAAACGCCGCCTGCTGCTCGGGCTCGACTTTTTCGATCACCGCGAGACATCCTGAGTCGTCGAACTCCTCGTGCAGACGGTCGGCGGGGTGGCTCGAGGTGATGATGACGCGCTTGAGGTTGACGCCCGCCTCGCGCGCTGTCTCGAGAACCTCCTTGCCGTTCATCTCCGGCATCTCCCAGTCGAGGAGGAGAAGATGGATGTCCGGCGCCAGACCCACGACGGCCTCCTCGGGGTCGGAGTAGGTTTCTACGGCCACCCTGTCGCCGTAGCGATCCTCCAGCAGCCGTCGCCAGACGGCACACTGAAGCCTGGAGTCGTCGATCACCAGCACGCGGCGCGGGGCAGCCGTGGGCATGAGGGAAGATTACCCGGGCAGCCGAGTTTTCGCCACAGTATTCAGCTCCAGAACTCGATAGTGGCGTAACTGAAGTCCCAGAATCGATGGAAGGGCCACTCGCTGCGGATCAAAGATCTGCGGGCAAAATGGCTGGGCGGTTTCAGGTTTCGACAGTGAACCCCAGAGAATCGACGGCTTCGAGAAGGAGTTCGTTCGAGAAACCGTTGCCCCGAATCCTCGCCAGGCCTTCCTCGAGTCTCACCTCAGCCTCGACGACTCCGGAGATTTCCGCCAATGCGCGCTGGAGACTCTGGACGCAGCCGTTGCAGCGCATGCCGGAGACCTTGAGCTCGACCAGCTGCTCACCGTCGGAGACCACGGCTTCGTTCCCCTCCTGCCGGGACCGCGGACGCAACGCATTGACCAGGACCAGCAACAATACGACGGCACTCGCGGTCTCGAACCATGATCCAGCCGACGCACCGCCTTCGTGGTGCGAGTGGGCTCCGGCATCCCGGACAGCCGTCGCCGCCGGCACGAGAGCTGACTCCGGCAGCGCGCCGGTTCCGATGAGGCCATCCACCGCCATCCCTGTAGCCAGCGAGGCAATGGCAACGGTCACCAGATAGAGAATGGCGGACCGCCGCCCGAGGACCTTCCACAGAGTCGTTAACGCCGCCGTATTGGTGGCTGGACCCGAGATCAGGAACACCAGGGCTGCCCCCGGTGACAAACCGGCATGGATCAGACCGAGGGCGATGGGGGTCGAGGCGGTTGCGCAGACGTAGAGCGGGATTCCGATCGCCATTGCCACCAGCATCGGCCACACCCCCCCGCCGAGATAGGACTCGAGAGCCTGCGGGGCGACGAACGCCGCGATCAAACCGGAGATCACGACGCCAAATACCAACGCCCTGCCGATATCGCGCGGCAGGATCACGAGACCATAGTGAAGGGCTTCGATGATCTTCGGCCGTTGCACCGCGTCGTCATCGCAACAGTCAGTGGAGCAGTTGTTCGTTTCCGATAGGCTCCCGGCCGTCGTGGACTCATCGCGGTCTTCATCATTGAAAGTCTGGACGAGGCCGCCACCGAAGACTCCGGTGACAAAGGCGGCGAGTGGCCGCACCACCGCGAGAAAGGGCCCGAGAAGCCCGTACGTCACGGCGATGCTGTCGACGCCGGTCTGCGGAGTCGACAGCAGAAATGCCGTCGTCGCGCCCTTGCTCGCACCGTGCCGGCGAAGCGAAGCCGCCACTGGAATCACTCCGCACGAACACAGGGGCAGAGGGACCCCGAACAGACTCGCCTTGACGACCTGGCCGAAACCGTTGCCACCGAGGTGGCGCTCGACCCACTCCGGAGACACGACGACCGATAGCAGACCGGCGACCACGAACCCAAGCAGCAGGTAGGGCGCCATCGCGCCGAACACCGACCACGAGGCAGCGGCAAAAGTGGCGAGGATCTCCATCACTTGCTCAACTTGTAGATGAGGTCCATCAACTCATCCTGGTGTTGTTTCTTCTCGTCGGTTTGCAGGCCGTCAGTGACACAGGTCTCGATGTGGTGTCGGACCACCACCTTGCCGACCCCGCGCAGGGCCTCGTGGATGGCCGACACCTGGGTCAGGACTTCCACGCAGCCGGTGCCCCCCTCGATCATTTTGCGGAGCCCGCGGATCTGGCCTTCAATGATGCTGAGACGGCGAAGGGCATTTTTCTGGGCCTGTTCGTCAACGGCGATGGTGTTCTCAATCATCGCAGCAATATACCATACCCCGGAAGGGTATATACCGGGCTCAAAAAATCCCCCGAGGTGAGTTCTTCTTCGTGCTCGTACTTGTACTCGTACTCGTGCTCGCGATCGAAGATCGTGGATTTGACCCAACCGATGATGGCCGTCGATTGCGAGAACGAGTACCGCTTCCTCGCACAAGTACTCGCAAGCTGAGCGCGAGCACGGAGGAGCCAATCAAGAACCCTTCCGAATTGTTCGAGAGGTGTTTATACTGCACAGTGCCAATGAAAACTGAACGAAGGGAGAGGACCCATGAGTGACGAAATAACCACCGTGAAGATCGGCCACTCGGTGCCCGACTTCGAGATCACCGTCTACGAACCCGAAAAACACGATTTCGGCAAACGCAGCCTGGCCCAGCTGAAGAAGGAGGGGAAATGGACGATCCTGTTCTTCTACCCCGCCGACTTCACCTTCGTCTGAGCGACTGAATTCGCTGCTCTGGCAGAGCAGCAGGACAGGTTCCGAAAGATGGGCGCCGAGCTCATCACCGTCTCGACCGACACCGAGTTCGTCCACCTCGCCTGGAAGCGCGATGAGAAGGAGCTCGCCGATGTGAAGTACGCCATGGGCGCCGACCCGACGGGCCAGCTCTCGCGGATGTTCGGGGTCTACGACCCGGCCTCGGGTCTCGCCCTTCGCGGCAGCTTCATCATCAGCCCCGACGGCACCCTCTTCAACTCCGAGGTCAACTTCTACAACATGGGCCGCAACATCGACGAGCTGATGCGCAAGTTCAAGGCCAATCTCTACCTCACGCGCAAGGCCGACGAGGGCTGTCCCTCGAAGTGGAAGGACGATGGCGACGCCACCCTCCGTCCCGGACCCGAGATGGTCGGTAGAGTCCACGAGGCGCTGAACGACTAACGGGCCGAACAACCACGATCATCCGCCGTCCTCGTGCGGCGGAGGTGCCATTTTTTGCATTGTTTGACGCCTCCATCTTCAAAAGACGCGTGGAGCGTCTCGGGCAATCAATGCCAAAGGTGGCTCCTCTCGGGAAGCGCGACATGAATGCCGGGTTCACTCGAACGACGGAGAAAGTGAAGTCTCTTCCCTGCACGAGATTTCTCCGCTCGCTGCCGGCTTCGCCTTCGGCTGCGCCGTGCCAAACGCTCGGTCGAAATGACAGATAATTGACGACATACATGACAAGAAGCGTGTCTCCCCTGGTTCCTTACTCCGTTGATGATTCCAGGGGAGGGTGGCCGAAAATTCCGAATTCCGAATTCCTCATTCCGAATTCCTCATTCCAACCTGCCCCACTGCCCCCGGGCGCAGCTACACTCTCCAGGAAATCGACTCTCACGGAGGTCCCATGCGCCACGTCACCGTCGTCCTGATCGTCCTCGCCATCGCCCTGCCCGTCGCCGCAACCGAACCCCTCGTCCACACCTACTCCATCGTCGCTCGGGACGCAGCGACCGGCGAAATGGGCGTCGCCGTCCAGTCGCACTGGTTCTCGGTCGGCTCGATCGTCACCTGGGCCGAAGCGGGTGTCGGTGCCATCGCCACCCAGAGCTTTGTCGATCCCGCCTACGGGCCGCGCGGGCTCGAGCTGATGAAGAGCGGTCTCTCCGCGGAACAGGCCCTCGAGGCCCTCCTCCTGGTGGACGAAGGCCGCGACGTCCGACAGGTCGCCTTTGTCGACACCGACGGAAACGTCGCCGCCCACACCGGCGCCAAGTGCATCGAGGCCGCCGGCCACCACGTCGGAGACGGCTACTCCGTTCAGGCCAACATGATGCTCAACGACAAGGTCGTGCCGGCCATGGCGAAGGCATACGAAACGACTGGGGGCGACCTCGCCGACCGCCTCATGGCGGCACTGGTGGCGGCGCAGTCGGTCGGCGGAGACATCCGCGGCAAGCAGTCGGCCGCCATGCTGATCGTCAAACCGGAAACGACGGGGCGTTCATGGGCCGATCGCGTCCTCGAACTTCGGATCGAGGACGCCCCCGACCCCATCACCGAGCTCGAGCGGCTGCTTACCGTTCACCGCGCCTACGAACACATGAACGCCGGCGATGTTGCGGTGGAGCACGAGGACCTCGAGCTCGCCATGACCGAGTACGGAGCCGCGGCAGAGCTCCTGCCCGGTAACGTCGAAGTCCAGTACTGGGCCGCCGTGACCCTCGCGACAAGCGGTCAACTGGACGAGGCCCTGCCGATGTTCCGTGAGGTCTTCGCCGCCGACCCCAACTGGATCGAGCTGACCAGGCGTTTGCTCAAGCCCGGCATCATCCCCGACACCCCGGAAGGCCGGGCGCTGGTGGAGCAGATTGTCGCCGCAGCACCCTGACGGATTTTGATTTTTGAATTCTCATTTTTGAATTGCGGACCGTTCGACGCCGTCAATCAATGGCGGCGATCCAACCTGTGCGCTGCACCAGCTGATCGACCTCGGTCTCCAGCGCCTCGAGATCGGCGGGTAGCGTCGAGGCCGCGAGGATGTGGACATCGTCGTACTCGCGGTCGAAGATCATCCACCGGACCCAGAGAAAGGGCTCGCCCTCCTCGTCGATCCCGTCCTCGATCACCCGGACCCCCTCAAATCCGCCGATGGTTGTCCCTTCGACGAGGTCGGGGTCCATGTTCTCGGTGACGGCCTCAATAAAGGCCTTTTCAGTTTCGTCGGGGCCGAATGCCAGCGACCACACGAAGAGGCTCTGGCCGTCGTCGCGGATCCACTCCGAGCGCTGGTTCTCGTCATACCCGAACGCCCAGGCTTCCGGGTCGTGGCCGCCGCTCCATCCCAATTCGTTGGTGGCAAAGTCGAGGTCGCGGTCCACGACGTTGACCATGCCCCCCAGGACTCCGGCGAAGACGATCGGCACGGCCACTAATACAAGGCTGAGCACGGCGCCAATGACTGCGGCTCGTTGCCACTTCACCTTTTTCGGGTCTGGACGGGTTCGGTGCACCAGGACGGTCGCCAGATGGGCGCTCTCCAGTTTGGTGAAGAAGAGAAACATCACGCCGACCAGAACGGCGGCGCCAATCGCCTCAGCCCCTGTCGCCAGAAGAAACGTGACGGCAATGAGGACGTAGAGGATCGCCTCGCCAATGAAGTCAAAAGCAGCCAGGATCGGGTGTCCGGCGTACGCCAGACCCGCGCCTGGAAAGGCGAGAGCGAGCAGTGCTGCCAGATTGCGCGATTTGAAACGGGTCCCACAGTGAGTACATTCATCGGGGTGTTTCGGCGACGCGGCGCCGCACTCCGGGCAGTGCCAGAGCGGGACCGGCCGCGGGGCGTGGATATCTCCGGGCACCAGCTGTTGTTCGATTTTGGGCAGCAGGAGCTTGAGGAGCTTGCGATCCCCGCGTTCCTGGATCTTCCACTTCTGGGTGCGCCCTTCGGCCGGTTTGAGGGTGAGGGTGCCGAATTTGAATTTGACATCCTTCGCCTGCGCCCACGAGTAGGAACAGATGCGCGTGTCGGCCTGATCGGCCTTGCGCAGCATCACCTCGACGGCGCGGCGGTCGGTCAAGACCAGGGCGGCACGGAAGAAGTAGACGTACCACATTCCGAAGCCGAGGAGATCGAGGAGGCGGGGGTTGTGGATCACCGGGGCGCAGAAAAGCACCGTCTCGTCGCTGTCGAGGACGCGCTCGAGCGTCGGCCGCACGGCCGCCCAGAGCTTTTCACGCGCCTCGAGCTTGCGCGGTGACAGGTAGGCCTCTTCCCCGGCAAAGAAATGCACGGCCCCAGTGACCGGAGAGAAGTTCTCGTCAAGCGGCCCGAAGAGCGCCGGGTTCCATCGTTGTCCGTCGTGTGGTTCCAAGCCGTCAGCCCCCATTCAACGTCACGGCGAAGCCGGGCACGCCACGACGGAGCCGTAGGCGAAGCCGGGCCCCATTCAAGTGTATCGAAAGGGTCAACAGCAGAGGGCGAACCAAACGGTTTTGACACAATCGTAACAGTCACACCCATCGTGAACTGAGTTGGGTGCACAATGAAGGCTGTTGTTTTTTCATTGCATTAATTTACCAATACTGGTAATTTACTGCTTTGAAATTTGAAGAGCTTCTCACTATTGTCGAGGACGAACCGGTCTTCGAGACCTCGCTGTTACTCAGTGGGGACGTCGATCCGGTCGACATCCGCAAACAGCTCTCGCGATGGGCCGGCGGCGGCCGCCTGTACCGTCTGCGCCGCGGGCTGTACGCGCTGGCCCCCCCGTACGGGAAGGTCAGAGCCCACCCTTTCGTCATCGCCAACCGGATGGTCAGACCGTCGTATGTGAGCCTCCAGTCAGCGATGGGCTTCCACGGTCTGATTCCGGAGTCCGTTCCGGTCACCACCAGCATCACCACCGGACGTCCGGGCGAGTTCTCGACGCCGCTCGGCATCTTCGTTTTCCGCCACATTCAGAAGTCGCTATTTCAAGGATTCCGCGAAATCGGGGTCGGTGCCCGCCAGACCGCATATGTGGCCACGCCCGAAAAGGCGCTGCTCGACCTCTTGTACCTCGAGAAAGGTTCGGACTCGGCGGCCTATATCACCGAGCTTCGGCTCGAATTCGATGAAGGCCTCGATCTCGAAAAATTCGAGCACCTCTCCCGCATTTTCGGCACCGGCAAGGTTCGGCGGGCGATGGAGACCGTCGTCCGCCGAGCCGAAGAGTCGGCGGAAGAAGTCGAGGACCTGTGAAAGACTCTCTGCGTGACCTCGTTCTGGAACGATCGAACGCAGGGTTCGACCCGCGCAGCATCGCTCGGGAGTACCTCCAGGCCCGAATCCTCGGCTCTCTCCAACGCGCGGGCGCCATGACGGCCATCGCCTTTCAAGGCGGCACCGCGCTTCGATTCCTCTACGGCCTGCCGCGCTTTTCGGAGGACCTGAATTTCGCGCTCGAAGATCCTACCCGCGGATTCGAAATTCGTGACATCCTCCGCCGGCTTCGTTCGAACCTCGAGGCCGAAAACTACCGGGTCGAACTGCGCGTCACAACGAACAGGCCAGTCCACAGCGGTATCGTCAAGTTCCCCGGATTGCTCCACGAACTCGGTCTCTCAAACCGTCGAGAAGAGGCTCTCAGAGTCAAGCTCGAGATCGACACGACTCCACCCGAAGGCGCCGGGCTCGAGACCACTCTCGTCCGTCGGTTCGAGACGTTGCGCCTGTATCACCATGACCGATCGTCCTTGCTCGCAGGAAAGCTCCACGCCATCTCGCAGCGCCCCTGGACAAAGGGCAGGGACCTCTTCGACCTCATGTGGTACCTCAGCGATCCCGAGTGGCCGGAACCGAATCTCCGACTGCTCAACAACGCCCTGCTTCAAACCGGGTGGGACCGGGGCGCGGTCACCGCCGAAAACTGGCGCGCCGTCATTCGCGAACGGATCGAGAGACTGGATTGGAGCCGGGTACTCACCGATGTCCGGCCATTCGTGGAACCGAGGACGGACATCGATCTCCTGACCATGGAAAACCTTTTGAGCGTGCTCTGACGACCGAGGGCTGAACCGTTTTCCGATCTTCGGGCTCGACTGCCCGACCGGCTCGCAGCCGCCGCCCTACGCTACGAGCCGCCCCCGGCTCTGACGTCGAGTTTGCACCGGACCCACCGATCGCCGGTCGGTTCGATCGCCACAGGCTGCAACACCTCGACCCGTGTTGGATCGATGCCCGACTCATCCACGAGAAGCGAGCGAACAGTTTCGCTTCGCGCCGCGCCGAGGCTCGTCAATCCGCTTGGATCAACCGGCCGCGCCGCAATCAGCGCCCCCTTGAGTTCGCGGTAGTAGGCCGTCTCGTCGAGGACCTCCTCGGCCGTTCCGTCCGCCGAGGGCTCACCCGTTGTCACAAATTGAGCACGGAGGATATCGAGTTCGGCCTCCGACTGGCTCTCGCGGTACAGATTCACCAGCAGATCGAGCGATGCAGCGACCTCGGTCTCCGCTGGATCTGCCGCCTGCCGCTCGGCCACCAGAGCCTCGAAGGCGGCTTCCTGCAAGGCCGCCGTGTCGGCTTCAGGATCGTAGACACCCTCCACCTGGAGGATCAGCCCCGGGCGCTGCTCGGCGCCGGCCGCCAACGTTCGCAGCTTTTCGACGGCGGTGGATTCGAGTTCGGAGCTACCGGCCTCGAACTCCACGTGGCCGAAATCCTCGTCGTCGGAACCACCGCCGAGCTTGCCGAGCAGACGGAATGGCGAGGTGATGAGCTTCCCGACGATCTCCTTCGTGGCCGACCCGATGGCGTTACCGAGCCCGAAGGCCGGGTCGTCGAGATTGCCCTCGATCGGGAACTCGATGGTCATCAATCCTTCCTTGTCGGTCAGCAGGGACACGCCGAGCTTGAAGGGCAGGTTGACCAGCCCCTCGCCCTCGACCTTGTCGCCGAGGGCGAGCCCATCGGTGACAAAGCGGTTGCTGCCGACCAGGTCTGAGTTGGTGATCTCGTACTCCAAGCCGAAGCTGATGGTGCCTTCGTCGAGCGGGTGGCCGATGTAGCGAATTGACATCGGCGACATCGGCGGCAGCACGGCCTCGCGAACATCAATCGTGATGTCGGTGAGGCCCTTCGGGTCGAACAGGTTCATCTCGCCCTCGAGATCCATCACGCCGCCGCTCCGCACCGCCCCCTCGATATCCAGACTTGCCCCCGCCGCAGCTTTCGAGGAAATGCCTTTCACAGTTCCGTCCACTGGATCGAGAGCCAGAGTAAATGGCGGCGTCAGCGTTTGGTCGGTATACGCGCTCGAACAGCTGTGCAGGGTGATGGCATCGATCGCAATCGGCGGTACTTCAGTTGCTGCACCTCCGCCCGCGGCTGGCGAACGCTCGGCCATCACCGCCATCAGCTCGATGAGGTTGACCCTGCCGTCCTCCGACACTACGACTTCGATGCCGGCGCCGTGGATATCGACGGAGTCGATCCCGAGGGTCAGCGGCTCGACGGTCGCGCTGATGCCCCTGGTGTCGACACGTCCCCACTTCAACACGCTCGACCCGACGGCCGTTTCACGAAGATCGATTTCGAGAATTGTCACATCGCCGGCGAACGTCGCCATCGGCCCATCGCCCTTGGGATCGACCGTGGCCGTTCCCGTCGATGCCACCCGTCCGGCGCGCAGCTCGATCGGTGCGAGTCGCTCGAAATATGGTTGGAAGCGTCCGATGTCGAGGTCCGCGACGCCGACCTCGGTTTCGAGACGCATCGGGCCCGTTCCGACAAAGCCCTCGGCGGTTGCGTTCGCCTCGCCCAGAAGCAGTGCCGAGGCCGCGAGGCCCCACTGGTGACCGGGCCCGGTGACGATGTCGGTCAGCGCGACGTTCGCGTTCTCGACCGCAAGCCGGACCGGCTCGTCAAACGTCCGGTCTTCGAAGTGCGCGCTCGCCTCTTTGATCTCGAATCGACCAACGACGACCTCCCACGGGAAGGCCTCTTCCACCTGGCGGTAGGTGGTCGCCGACCTGGGTCCGGGTCGCCTCCAGGCACCAGACCCGCCCAGTTCGGGGTCCCGTCGGATTCGAGCCACAGGAAGGCGTCGGCGCCCTCCACCACGACCGACGAGGCACCCACTTTCGCTTCGGGCCACACCAGGCTTCCATCGGAAATTGTGATCAGAGGGACCTCGAGGAGGTTGGTGTCGTGGTCGCGGAGCTTCAGCTCCAGGTTTTCGACCCGGTAGTCGAAATCGGAGATCGTCGCGTGGAGGCCATCGTCCCGGAGCTCGACCGCGTAGTCGAATCGACCGCCCGCGCTGCCGCCCACGAGATCGAACTCGAAGTAGGGCTTGAGAAGCGGCCAGGCGTACTCGAGAAAAAGCGCGTCGATAGTCACGGTGCCGTCGAGACCGAGCGGCTCGACTACCACGTCGCCCGACACCCCGATGGTGCCACCCTGGACCATGCCGATCACAAAATCGTTGCCGCCCTGGCGGTCCGGGATGGTGCTGATGTCGTGCAGCTCGTACTGCGACGGCCCGAAGGTCATCTCTAACGTTTCTTCGCGGACAAAGTCCTCCAGATCGATGGTGGAACCGGACACCAGGATGTGCTGGAGGACCGCCCGGGGCAAACCGCCCTCGTTCGGTTCCTCCTCGGGCGGCGTCCGCGCCTCGATGTCCGCCATCAACTCGAGAACGTTGATGCCGCCGTCAGCAAATCGCCTCAGCCCGACGTAGGGGTTGTCCACCCGCAGCTCCTTGAGGGTCGCCGCCCACCGGAAGAGGCTCGACACCTGGGCATTTGCATAGAGTTCGTCGAAAGCCAACAGGGTGGACCCGGGCCGGTCCGGCATCGAAAATCCGCGAATCGTCAGCGACAGCGTGAAGGGATTGCACCGCACCTCATCGACCGACACCTCGCGGCCGGTGCGCTCACGAGCATTCTCGACAATGAGCTTTTTGGCGATGGCGGGCACCAGGAAGAACCCAACGAGTCCGTACACGACGACAGCGGTCACGACCGCCGTCCGCCAACTTACAAGCCTCCAAGACCTGAACCACTCAAAAACACGATCCACGATTCCCCCCAGCCAGAATCAGGCGACACACCTCGACCTCTTTGCCTCTCGTTGATTCTGCTAACTCAATTCGGAAAAGTGCTCGAGAATTCCCGATCAGCGGACCGATCCCGAGGCGGGCAGCCCCTGCCTCGGCCGACTCACCCCTCGACCAACTGCTTGCTGACGAGCCGCCGGTAGAGACCGTCCATCGCCATCAGTTCCTCGTGACTTCCGATCTCGACAACCCGTCCGCCGTCGAGGACAACCACCTGATCGGCGTTGCGGACGGTCGAGAGCCGGTGGGCGATCACGAGACTGGTTCGCCGGGCCATGAGCCGCTCGAGGGCGTCCTGGACGAGACTCTCGCTCTCGGCGTCGAGCGACGAGGTGGCCTCGTCGAGGAGGAGGATCGGCGGGTCCTTGAGGATAGCGCGAGCGATGGCCACGCGTTGTTTCTGGCCTCCCGAGAGCCGAACGCCACGCTCGCCGACCTCGGTCTCATACCCATCGGGCAGCCCCGAGATGAAATCGTGGGCGTTGGCCGCCCGCGCCGCCGCCTCGACCTCCTCGTCGGTCGCGTCCGGCCGGCCATAGCGAATATTGGCCGCCACCGAGGTCGAAAAGAGCACCGGCTCCTGGGCGACGGTGCCGATCCGCGAGCGCAGCCACTTTGCATCCAGCTCGCGCAGATCGAGACCGTCGAGCCTCACTGTCCCGTCGTCAGGGTCGTACAACCTGAGCAGCAGCGCCGCGATCGTGGATTTTCCAGCGCCGGAAGGACCCACCAGCGCCACCATGCGGCCCGGGTCGAGATTCAGACTGACGTCTTCCAGCACCTGGACGTCGGATCGAACCGGGTAGGAGAAATCCACCCCGTCAAACTCGACACGGCCTTCGACCACGGCCGGCCGCTCCGCCCCCCCGGCATCGACCGTCGGTTGCCGGTCGATCAGTTCGAAGACGCGCTCCGAGGCGCCGCGGGCGCGAGCGAAATCCGACCACAGGTCGGCCAGGGCGCTCAGGCTCATGGCGACGATCAGGGTGTAGAGGATGAAGGATGCCAGGGCGCCCACCGTCATGTCGCCCTCCATCACCATGCGGCCGCCGAACCACAGGACCGCGGAGACCGAACCGAAGGCGGCCAGGGTCATGACGCCGATAAAGAGGGACATCACCCGAATCCGGCTGCGGGAGACCCGGAACGACTCCCAGATTCGCTCACTGTAGCGCTGACCCTCCGCCTCCTCACGGGCAAAACTTCGCACCGTGCGAATCCCGGCGATCGTTTCCTCGGCGGCCTCGTTGGCGCGGGCGAGGGCATCCTGGGCCGCCTTCGCAAGCTTTGACATGCGGCGCCCGACCACCACCGCGCCGAGGGCAACCGGTGGCACGAGAGCCAACATCAGAAGCGTCAATTGGATGGACGAAGCCGCCAACAACGCCAGCCCGCCCACCGCCATCACGAGGTTGCGCAAACCCATCGAGAGGTTGACGCTGACGGTGTTCTGCATGACGGTGGCGTCGGCGGTCAGACGGCTGGTGAGCTCACCGGTTTTACGGGCGTCAAAGAAGGCGATCTCCTGGTCGATGATCGAGCTGTAGACTGCTTCCCGCAAGCGAGTGACGATGCGCTCGCCGGCCACCGAGAAGAGGTAGTAGCGCAGGGCCACCGCAACCGCCTGCACCGCGAATATGGCGGCCATGATGACCGCAACCCGGTTGACCGTGGCGGCGCCACCCGCCACAGCGGCGTCGATCAGGACTCCGATCACCCGTGGGTAGGCGAGACTGGCGGCGCCCCCGATCAACAGAAACAGCGAGGCCACCGCCAGCCGCCGCCACTCGGGCGCAGCCAGTGCCAAGAGCCGACGCATGGGAACGCCCTGGGCACCCGTCACTGCCTCTGAGTTTTTCTTCTCGATAGACATCACACACAATCCTCACCTTGCAGACATCAGCTGTCAGCTCTCAGCCGTCAGGATGCACACGATACCTGAAACCTGGAAGCTGAATGCTCAGCCACCTGGAGTCATATACATCTGAACCGTGGCGGCAAGCAACGGACCGATGCCGGATGTGAAGCCGAGGATGGATCCTGGGGATCAGTTGGTCGTGCCGGGGAAGACGGTCTTCCAGTCCTCCTTCATGTCGACCACCAGCCATCCGCGGTCGGCCGCCTCGTCGAGACCGCGGTCGAGCCGTCCGATGTGGGAGTCGCGGTCGTAGGCCCACTCGCGCTCACCATCGGTGTGGTGGATGAGCCCGCCGAAACGGGCGCCGTCGCCGGCGGTGGTCCACTCGAGCATCTGGAAGTCGCCGTCGGAGTTGCCGAAGGCCATGATCGGGCGGCGCCCGATGTGGGAGTTGATGCCGACGGGCTTGCCCGCCTTGTCGTCGATGAAATCGAGCTCCGCCTCGCGAACCAGCACCGGCTGCCCATCCCGGACCTCGTAGGCGGTCTTGATGCTCGAGCCCACCACCTGCTCGGGCGAAATGCCGTAAACCGCCTCGGTCCAGGGGCGCATGAACTCGATGCCGCCGCCCGACACGATGTAGGTCTTGAACCCGTTGGCGCGGAGATAGTCGAGCAGCTCGAGCATGGGCTGGTACACCATCTCGGTGTAGGGCTTCCCGGTGGTCGGGTGGCGGGCGGTGGCGATCCACTCGCCGGCGACGGCCTCGAACTCGGCGGTGGTCATCCCCGCGTGGGTGGCCATCACCAGCTCGAGGATTCCGTGCTCGCCGCTCGCGGCCAGCGCCTTCATGTCGTCCTCGAGCACCGCCTGGAAGGGCTGCGTGGTCTTCCACTCAGGGTGCTCGGGCGCCATCTCCTTGACGCGATCGATGGCGAAAAGGAGCTGGAAATATACGGGTCGCTCGGCCCACAGCGTGCCGTCGTTGTCGAAGGTGGCGATGCGCTCGGGCTCGGGCACGAAGTCGGGGCTCGCCGGGTCGGTGACCCGATTGACGAACTCGACGATCCGCTGTTTGGCAGGCCCGTCATTCCAAGATGACAGTTGGTCGGCGGCCGGTTGCGGTTCTTCGGCAACCGGCTCCGGTGCCGAACACCCAGCCAAAATCACGATGCCGACGGTGATGAGACAGGACGTTAATTTCTGTTTCGGGTTGTGCATGCTTTTTCTCCGCAAGTCGTCGGTCGTCAGGCCATGAAAAAGAGCGGGGCACCGGCTCTGGCGGTGCCCCGCAGGGTTGGAATTCGGGGCGCGAAAACGAGAGTCGAGTCCTCTCTACTTGCCGGCCGCGCCACTCTCGATCTGCTCCTGGATCTTTTCCAGATTGAAGGAGCCCGGCGTCTGGCTCGGCGGATACTCGGCCAGCGTCTGGAAGAACCTGCCGGCGATCTGCTGCATGGGCACGATGACGAACGGGCGTTCGAGGAACCAGTCGTGGTAGACGTTGGCATCGATCTGGGCCTTCTCGAACGGGTCGCGGCGCAGGTTGAAGAGCAGCGGGATCCGCAGCTCGGTAAACGGCTCGCGCCAGATCTGAAAGGCATTGGCGCGGTTCTCGAGGAACACAGCCTTCCACTGATCGAGGCGAATGGCCACTACCGCGCCGTCGTCGTTGACGTAGATGAACTCCTTGCGCGGCGATGCCTTGATGTTCTCGGTGAGGTTTTCGTAGCTGTCGGCGTTCGCCAGGTACTCGTTCATATCGTAGCCGTCGAGGTGCTGGCGATAGGTCCGTCCGATGGCCTCGTAGCCGTCGAGCATGTCTTCCTTCAGGTCATCCTTGCCGGCGGCGGCGGCGAAGGTGACCATCCAGTCCTCGTGGGCGACGATGCCGTTGACGGTCTCGCCAGCCGGCCATTGCGCCGGCCAGCGGACGAAGGCCGGCACGCGGTACGCGCCCTCCCAGTTGGAGTTCTTCTCCTTGCGAAACGGCGTATAGCCGGCATCCGGCCAGGTGTTGTAGTGGGGTCCGTTGTCGGTCGAGTACTGGACGATGGTGTTCTCGGTGATGCCGAGCTCGTCAAGAAGAGCCAGCAGCTCGCCGACGTGCATGTCGTGCTCAACCATTCCGTCGTGGTACTCATCGCCCCACGGGCCGGAGATGCCGGTGTGCTCTTCCTTGACGTGCGTGCGGAAGTGCATCCTCGTACCGTTCCACCACACGAACCAGGGCTTGCCGGCCGCCTCCTGGCGTTTGATGAAATCCTTGGCGGCGGCCACCGTCTCGTCGTCGATGGTCTCCATCCGCTTCTTGGTGAGCGGGCCCGTGTTCTCGATCGTCTGCGTGCCGTCGGCATTCGCCTTGGACTTCATCACACCCCGCGGACCGTAGTGCTCGAGAAAGGTCCGGCCGTCCGGCATCACGTAGTCGCGCGGATAGTCGCGGTTCTCCGGCTCCTCCTCGGCGTTCAGGTGGTAGAGGTTGCCGAAGAACTCGTCGAAACCGTGGTTGGTCGGCAGGTGTTCGTCGCGGTCACCGAAGTGGTTCTTACCGAACTGGCCGGTGGCGTAGCCCTGGCTCTTGAGCACGCCGGCGATGGTGATGTCCTGCTCCTGCCAGCCCTCCGGTGCGCCCGGCAGGCCGACCTTGGTCATGCCGGTGCGCAGCGGCACGGTGCCGCCCATGAATGCCGCGCGCCCGGCCGTGCAGCTCTGCTGGGCGTAGTAGTCGGTGAAGCTGATGCCTTCCTTGGCGATGCGGTCGATATTGGGCGTTTCGTAGCCCATCATCCCGCGGTTATTGTGGCTGATGTTCCAGGTGCCGATGTCGTCGCCCCAGATGACGAGGATGTTGGGCTGTTCCTGGGCGGCAGCCGGCACGGCGGCGACCGTCAGTACGACGACGGCAGCTGCAGTGGCAACTCGATTGCGATGCATGGTCTGACTCCTTTGTTGTCGTGTTAATCGATGCCTCGAGGCCACGTACTCCGACAGCCTCGATTCGCTGGTTGTTGAATCCGATAGTCCAAAGTATCGAGACTCAATGACAATGTGTCAAGTGAAATAAATTCCAATGAATGATAACTTTTTCTTATGATTCCGACCCATAAACTTCTGCATGCCGTGGTGCTCGCCGAGCAACGGAGTTTTCGACTGGCAGCCGAACAGTTGAACCTGACTCAACCCGCTCTCAGCCGCAGCATCAAATCGCTCGAACAGTCCCTCGGCGCGAGGCTCTTCGACCGCGCCCGCGGCGGCGTCGAGACGACCTCCGTCGGCAGGCTGGTGGTGGATCGTGCGTCGGGGATCCTCTCCGGCGTCGCAGAGCTCGAACATGAGGTCGCGCTTCTGCAGGGCCTCGGATCGGGCACCCTCGAGGTCAGTCTGGGACCCTATCCTTCGGCGCTGTCGGGAGGGCCGGCGGTGGCGAGGTTCGTGGCCGCCCACCCCGAGGTCAAGTGCCGGGTTCGCGTGGCCGGCCATTCGGAGGTTGCCGACGATGTGGCGCAGGGCCGCTGCGAGCTGGGCGTCGCGGATCTCGAAGTCTCTTCCGAACGCGGCCTGGCCACGGAGGTCGTGGTCGACCGGCGGGCCTGGTTTTTTGCCCGGCCGCGGCACCCCCTGGCGGCGCGAAAAAAATGCACGGTGGGCGACACACTGCGCTATCCGTGGGCGGCCATCCGCTTCCCGAAGCGCGTCGGCCGGTTCCTTCCCGAGGATGTCGGCCGGGCCGGCCACTGGGACCTCGCAACCGGCGAGTTCGTGCCCGCAGTCGAGGCCAACGTGGTATCCGACCTCCTGCCCCTGGCGCGCGAATCCGACATCCTGGTGGCGGCCACTCTCACGATGGCCGAGAAATATCTGGAGGCCGGATCCCTCAGGTCCGTCCCGTTCTCCGCACCGTGGTTCAAGCTCCTCTACGGTTTCATCTCGCGTCCCAGACGCACCCTCTCCCCCGCTACCCTCGAGTTCATGGAGATCACCCGTGAGATCGAGGCCGATCTCGATCAACGCGAGGCCGCCCTTCGAACGCGCTTTCTCTGACGGTCGCTTGGTCGGTGTCGAAGGTGCCCTTTTCCGCATGTTCGAGCGAACCCGGCTTTCAGGTCTCGCTTCCCGGGAGTTGCCACCTTCAACATTGTTGGCCCGGGAGATCCAGCCGACGTCGAGGGTGATGGGTCCAACAATATTGAAAATGGCACGCTCCGCCGCACGGGCTCGTTTCCGCAGGCTCTTCCCGGGAGGATGCCAGGCTGAAGCCAGGCACATCCACCGCGCGCGGGTCGTATCCAGACGTTGTGATGGGAATTCCGAATTCCTAATTCCTAATTCCGAATTCAAAATTATTTTGCGTACTTCACCGAGCAACCGTAGGGCTTGGTCTCGGCCGTGGAGACGGCCTCGCCGGCCAGAACCTCGTCGAGGGCCGCGGCCACGTAATTGGTGGCGGGGCCTTCCTTGTTGCCGCGGGGATCGTCGTCGATGGCGCCCATGTAGACCAGCTTTCCGTTGCCGTCGATGATGTACATGTGGGGTGTGGTCATGGCGCCGTAGAGGTGGCCCACCTCGCCGGACTGATCCACCAGAATCGAGTACGGCAGTTCATTGGCCGCCTTGAACGCAGCGTTGGCCTCGGCGTCCATGTAGTTCGTGGAGTTGATGGTCAGCCAGACCACGCCCTGGCCGCCGTACCGGGTCGCCAGGCCCTTCATTGTCCCCGCCGAATAGTGGCGTTTTACAAACGGACAATCGGGGTTGAGCCACTCGAGAACCACGACCTGGCCGGCGAAGTCGGACAAGCTGACCTCGCTGCCGGCAGTGTCCATCAGGGTGAAGTCCGGTGCGGCGGAGCCCACAGCTGCGCTGTCCCCTGCCACTGCAACGCCCGCCAGGACGGTCATGGCCACACACAGAACGACTGCAATCTTCTGTTTCATCTCTTCTCTCCTTTATTTCGAGGGTTTTCGAGGTCGACGGCCAGAATCCAGCCGCGACGTCGGTTGTTCTCGTCGGTGATGACAACCACCGAGTCGAGAGTCTCCTGTCCGGTTTTCGAACCGGCCATCTGTCGCACATCTGCATCGACCCGAGTCAGACCACCCCGGGTTTGGATCGTCACGTTCTTCACCTCGAGGCCATCGGGCGGATCGGGAAACCACTCGACCGTTTGCGGCGCGACCTGCCATTGCAACCACAGTCCGATCGCCCCTGCGGACGTCCCACGACGTACCGTCACCGTGAACGGCGGGTCCGAAGTGTCGACGGATTCGGGCAGCTCCTCGTCCCTGGTTGCGAAAGCGGGTTCGACTTCGATGTCGCTCCACCGACTTTCGAGCTCGGCCGAACCGAGCACGCACACATCCTTGCAGGCGAGCCACGAAACCGAAGCCCCGACCACCGCATCGCCCCGCACGGCGGATTCTGAATGAATCCGTGCCGCCAACACCACCGATTCTTCGTAGCCGTAACCCGGAATGTCACCACTCTGGGTAAAACCGATCGGCAGCGGCCACTGCAGATCCCCTGCCTCGACACCCTCCGGGAGCCGCCAGTCGATTTCGGTCGAGAGTCCTGCGCCGCCCGGGTTCTTCCAGTAGATGTGCCATCCGGGCTTGATATCAAAGTGCACGCCAAGAAGGACGGGCTCCTCCGGCGTTGGCTGGTTGGCACCAACCACCAGCCGAACTCTTGCGTTGCCCGCGCCGTAATCCGCGGCCGACGCCGGACCCGCAGCGGTGGCAGCACACACGATCCACGCTGCGAGAATTCGGCGATGATCCATGCCAATCAGAAATCACGCCGGGCGTTCAGTATTCCCCGGCTCGTGCATCATGGAGGCCTCCGCAGCGACCACATCGAGGCTGACCATGCTTCCGGTGGCCACAAATCGATCGATCCCCAGGTCCTGGGTCAGGGCGCGGATGACGCCGCCGTGGACAAAAAGAAGGTGCCGCCCGGGCTCGAGCTCCTCGACGAATTGGTGGATCCGGTCGCGGAACTCGGCGTGGGACTCGCCGTCCGGAGCCTGGAAACCGCGAAAAAGACGAAAGACCTCACCGTACGTCGAGTCCGCCTCGCGGTAGCTGCAGCCCTCGAGCGAACCGAAATTGCACTCGCGCAGTCGCGCATCGGCTACAGCAGGGCCCCAGGCCAGGCGTGCACTCTCGACGGCGCGAATCAGATCCGAGGACCACACTCCTGCGAACTCCGCCCCGTCGATCACCGAGCGGAGGGCCTCCGCCTGGCGACGGCCGTTGGCCGTCAGGGGAGGGTCGCTCCAGCCGGCGACCCTCTTGGAGGCCGAGAAGGTCGTTTCGCCGTGGCGGACGAGCCAAAGTTCGAGATGCGGGTCCATGACGGACGAGGATAGCGCAGCCAGAATTCGGAATTCGGAATTCGGAATTCGGAATTTTCATCGCACTCGCTCCAAGTAAGTTCGAGTGCTCGAATCGGCTGAGTGCCGGGAAACGGGTCGCGTGCGGCGGAGGTGCCTCCTCCCAGGAAGAACGTCCTGATATGAGCCCCGTGCGGCGGAGGTGCCGTCCTTTGCATTGTTTGATGGGCTGCATCAGTAGTCGATTCACCGTCCCGGCAAACAATGCATAGGGGGGCACCTCTCGGGAAGCGAGATCTGAAAGACGGGGGCACTCGAACATCGGTGGGAGTATCCTTTCGGCGGAGGCCCAGATGAAACTCATCGCCGACATCAGCATCATCCCTCTCGGGGTCGGTCTATCGCTCTCGAGCTATGTGGCCGCCTGCGAGAGAGTCTTTCGCGAGAGCGGTCTCGAGCCGAAACTGCACGCCAACGGGACCAACGTCGAAGGCGAGTGGGACGCGGTGATGGCGGCGCTCAAAACCTGCCACGCTAAGCTCCATGCGATGGGGGTGCCGCGCATCGCCACCAATGTCCGCCTCGGCACACGCAGCGATCGCGAGCCGTCGATGGCGGCGAAGATCGCATCGGTCAAGGAGAAGATGGCGAAATGACCAAGGTCGGTATTCCATTCGCGAAGTTCCAGGACACGGGAGACTACGACGCCATCGTCATCGGTTCGGGCATCGGCGGTCTGGCGGCGGCGTCCCTGCTCGGCACCCACGGCGGCAGAAAGGTCCTCGTCCTCGAGCGCCACACCACCGCAGGCGGGTTCACCCACACCTTCAGCCGCGAACGCTGGGAGTGGGACGTGGGGGTCCACTACATCGGCCAGGTCCACCACGAGGGCTCGATGCTGCGGCGGATTTTCGACAAGGTCACCGACGGCGAACTCCAGTGGGAACCGATGGGCGAGGTCTACGACACCGTCGTCATCGGCGGCCGGAGATGGAACTATGTGACCGGCCGCGAAAACTGGCGGCGTCAGATGCACGAGTATTTTCCGGCCGAGTCGAACGCCATCGACCGCTACCTCGAGTTGATCAGCGAAGCCACCAGGGGAGCCCGCACGTTCTTCGCTGAAAAGGCGATGCCGGCCCTCCCCGCAGTGTTGGCCGGGCCGTGGATGCGTCGCGGCTTTCTGCGCTTCTCGGACCGCACTCTTGGAGAGGTCCTCGACGAACTCACTGAAAACTCAACCCTCAAAGCGGTCCTGTCCGCCCAGTTCGGCGACCACGGACTGCCGCCGGCCCAGGCCAGCTTTGCCATCCACGCCATGATCCTCAACCACTACCTCGGAGGGGCGGCATTTCCGGTTGGCGGATCGGCGCGCATCGCCGAGACCATGGCGCCGGTGATCGAAGAGGCCGGTGGCGCCATCGTCATCGGCGCCGACGTGGCCTCGGTGCTGGTCGAAGACGGCCGTGCGGTCGGGGTGCGTATGGCGAAGGGGGGCGAGATTCGCGCCCCGCTGGTTCTCAGCGACGCGGGCGTCCCCAACACCGCCCACCTGTTGCTGGCCGAAGGAACTCCCGGGCGCGAGGCTCTGTTGGCAACCCTCAAACACACCGCACGATCGGCAGCCCACATCTGTCTCTATGCAGGATTTGACGCCACCGACGCAGAACTCGGTCTCGAACGCCCCAATCTGTGGGTCTACAACAGCCCCGACCAGGACGGCGACATCGAGCGTTTCATGAACGACCCCGACGCACCGCTGCCATTGGCCTATATCTCCTTCCCGTCGGCCAAGGATCCTTCATTTTCCTCGCGCTATCCCGGCAGAGCCACCATCGAGGTTGTGAGCATCGCACCGTACGAACGTTTTCGAAATTGGGAAGACACCCGGTGGATGAAGCGCGGCGAGGACTACACGCGCCTCAAGGAGGATCTCTCGCGACGTCTGATCGAGGTTTTGGAGCGGGAGGTCCCGCAGATCGCCGGCAAGATCGCCTACCACGAGCTGTCGACCCCGCTCTCGACACGCCACTTCGGAGGTTATCCGGAGGGGGAGATCTACGGTCTCGAGCACACCCCGGCCCGTTTCCGCGAACGCGCCCTGCGCCCGCGCACTGGTTTGAAGGGCTTCTACCTTACCGGCCAGGACGTGTGCACCGCGGGTGTGGCCGGAGCGCTCTTCGGGGCGGTGCTGAGCACTTCGGCCATTCTTGGGCGGAACCTGCTGAAGGAAATATCCCGCGGGTAATTGGGCATCCGTGTCGGATATTTGATATTGGATGTTGGATCTCGCTGTCAGACCGGGAGATCGATCAAATATCCAATATCCAACATCAGAATCGCTCGGCGACGTTTGCACTCATCCCTATAGGCCTACCGCTGTATTCGGCGCTTAAGGCTGCGCGACCCTGAACGTGTCGCACGCCGCAACGTCGCCTGATTCGAAGCCGACGCGAAACCACTTCACCCTCTGCGCGGAGCTGCCGTGGGTAAAGGAATCTGGTACCACCCTGCCGGTGCTCTCGCGCTGGATGCGGTCATCGCCGATAGCTGAGGCGGCATTGAGAGCTTCTTCGAGATCGCCCGACTCGAGCATGTTCCGTTCGCGTTGGGTGTGGAATCCCCAGACCCCCGCCAGACAGTCGGCCTGGAGCTCGAGCCGAACCGAAAGCTCGTTGGCCTCAGTCTTGCTGACCCGTCGCTGCATGCTCTGGACCTCGGCGTTGATACCGAGCAGATTCTGCACGTGGTGGCCTACCTCGTGGGCGATCACATAGGCCTGGGCGAAATCGCCGGGCGCCCGGAAACGCCGCTTGAGTTCGTCATAGAAACTGAGATCGATATAGAGCTTGCGGTCAGCGGGACAATAGAACGGTCCCATCGCTGCGCCCGCCATGCCGCAGGCGGACCGGACCTGCCCGGAGAATATGACCAGGTGCGGCTCCTCGTACTGCCGCCCGATCGACGCAAAAACAGGATTCCACGTGTCCTCGGTATCGGCCAACACCACCGATACGAAGTCCACCATTTCGTCCTGACCCGGCGGTGGCGGGCCGGCGTTGGTCGAAGCGGAAGGCCCGCCGTCGACCGGCAACTGTTCGACGAGCTGCGAAGGATCGCCGCCGAGGAAGAGATAGAGAACAACGATGATCAGAAAACCGATGCCGCCGACCCCACCGACCGCGGCCCCACGACCCACCGACATCCCCCGTCGGTCCTCGACGTTCTGACTCCTCCGCCCACCTTTCCAACGCATGACTGACTCCTCCAGATAACGATGGGAGACATGCTACACCACTCGTCTGGATGCTGGACTTGTCGCGGCGTAGCCTGAAGGGCGAAGCCGGATGCTGGATCCTGAAAGCTGGACCCCGAGACCCGGATCCAGGGTGACTACTTCAAAAGGGCGAGAGGACTACGACGTATTGACTACTCAACCGGGTGTGACAGCACCCGGATCACGGCCTCGAGACCGGCTTCAAATCCGCGATGGACGCGCGGGTCGGCGAGGCCGCGGTAGCCCTGGTCCTTTTTCTTCGGTTGGTTGACGTTGTCGGTGCAAAAGAGGAGCGCGCCGGTGACCAGACCGAGCCGCGCGCCCACCACCGCCACCGCGGCGCACTCCGACTCCACGCCGATGACGAGACCCGCACAGTCTTCGTAGATCTCCCGCCCCTGCCTATAACCGGCATCGGTGGTGTAGACCACACCGCGGTGGGTGCCGACGCTGGCATCAGCGGCCGCGTTCCACAACCGGCCCGTCAACAACGGGTCGAAGGCCGCCGGAAAACCGGGCGGTGCATAGTACGTGGAGGTTCCCTCGCCGCGCACAGCTCCCGTCGCCACCACGAGATCACCGACACCGACCTCCGCGGCCACTCCGCCACAGGCGCCAAACACCACCAACCGCCTTGCGCCGGCGTGGACCGCCATCTCAATGGCGTTGGCTGCCGCCGGCGAACCCATACCCGAATAGACCAGAGTGATCGGAGTCGGGGCGCCGAATAGCTGGAAAACCAGCCGGTCTGTGGTTTCGTCCAGTGGAATCTCTTCGCCCCCCCACGCCTCGACGATCGCGGGCAGAAAAGAGCGCCGCCCAAAGGGCAAGAGAAGAACCGAGCTCTCGCTCGCGAAGGTGGGGTTGTTGGCGTGGCCGAAGTTGCGTCCACTCATGAGAGAACCATTGTCTCAGATCGAATGATATATTTTCCGACTGGAACTGGAGGGTCTTCTATGGGACGTTTTCGCAATTTCTCAATCGTTCTTTTTGTCTTTTTCTCAGTCATCGTCTCATGGTCAGTTGCCCGAACCGCATCTGGCTGCACCAACATCCTGGTCACCAAGGGGGCATCGGCCGACGGATCGGTGATGATCACCTACGCCTGCGACGGTCGATTCCACCCACGTCTCCGGCAGACTCCCGCACAGGATCACGAGCCCGGGGCTGTGTACGAGATCAAAGACTGGTCCGGCGAGGTGCGCGGGACCATCCCGCAAAGCCTCCACACCTATGCCGTTGTGGGCCTGATGAATGAACACCAACTCGCCATCAGCGAGACGACCACAACCGGCCGTAAGGAGTTGCAGAACCCCGATGGTCTGATTCACTACTGGACCCTGATGCAACTGACCCTGCAACGGGCGAAGACGGCGCGCGAGGCGATCGAGGTCATGGGGTCACTGGTCGGTGAGTTCGGCTACCAATCCACCGCCGAGTCGTTCTCAATCGCCGATGCCGACGAGGTGTGGCTGATGGAGATGGTGGGCACCGGCCCTGGCGGAGAGGGTGCCGCATGGGTGGCCCTGCGCATTCCCGACGGCTCCATCTCCGCCTACGCCAACGGGCTCCGTGTGCGGGAGTTTCCACTCGATGATCCAGAGAACTGTGTGTACTCGGAAAACGTCGTTTCGTTAGCCGTTGAAAAGGGCTACTACGACCCTGCCGGCGGCGAGGCATTCAGTTTTGCGGATGCCTACGATGAACCCTCGGTTCAATCGAGGAGATACACGGCCACCCGCGTGTGGAGCATCTTCCGCCGGGCCGCGCCCTCGATCGAACTCAACACCGAATACCATCGCGGAGTCGAGGGTGCCGAACCCTACCCCCTGTGGATCAAGCCCGACCGCAAGCTCAGCGTCGCCGACGTTATGGCGCTGATGCGGGACCACTACGAGGACACTCACTACGACATGACCAAGGGATTGGACGCAGGCCCGTACGGCACCCCCAACCGTTGGCGTCCGATGTCCTGGGAAGTGGACGAGGGGAAATACACATGGGAGCGCCCCATCTCCACCCAGCAGACGGGCTTTTCGTTCGTCTCGCAGTCGCGGTCGTGGCTGCCCGACGCCGTCGGCGGCGTCTTCTGGTACGGCCTCGACGACACCTATACATCGTGCTATGTGCCCCTCTACGCCGGTATCGACCGCGTCCCGCACTCATTCACCGTCGGCAGCATTGAGAAGTTCTCCTGGGACTCGGCGTGGTGGGTCTTCAACTTCGTGGCCAATATCGCCAACCTCAAATACAGCATGATGGTAGAAGACATTGTGGAGGTCCAGAAGGAACTCGAGGGGAGATTCCTGGCGATGCAGCCTGTGGTTGAACAGACCGCCCTCGCCCTCGCCGAAAAGGATCCCGATTTGATGCGGCAGTACCTCACGCAGTACTCGGTGGGGCAGGGTGAGGAGATGGTTCGACGTTGGAAGGAACTCGGCGAGTTCCTGCTGACCAAGTACAACGACGGCTATGTTGCGGGTACGGACGATGATGTCGAACAGGGTTACCCCGAAAGTTGGTTGCGCGAGGTGATCCGCGCCCGTCCCGAACAGTTTCTGCTTGAACAGGAGGAAAGATCCGAGACCGAACTCCCGTATTGAGAACACGACCCGATGGACGCGTCGTGCATGGTAGAGTCCAACCGTCCCGCCGCGGTCGCGAAGGGGCATCATCGACGCAGCAGGAGGGGAATCAGATGAAACGTTTCTGGATTTTTTTGATCGTATTCGCCCTGATCGCGACACCGGTCATGGCCAAGAAAAAGGCAGCCGAAGAGCCCGATGCCGAAGAGGACAAGAAGGCCATGTCGGCAGGGACCTTTTCCGGCCTCGAATGGCGCCTCATCGGGCCGGCCTACAACTCCGGCAGGGTTTCCGACTTCGCGGTCCATCCCGATGCTCACCACATCATTTACGCCGCCACCGCCTCCGGCGGGCTGTGGAAGACCGTCAACAGCGGCACCACCTGGGAACCCATCTTCGACAAGGAAAAGTCGTACTCGATCGGCTGCGTCACCCTCGATCCCAACAACTCCAACGTCGTGTGGGTGGGGACCGGTGAGAACAACAGCCAGCGTTCGGTGGCCTTTGGAGACGGCGTCTACAAGAGCCTCGACGGCGGCCAGAACTGGGAAAACGTCGGTCTCGGCGAAAGCGAGCACATCGGCATGATCGTCGTCGACCCCCGCGATTCGAACGTCGTCTACGTGGCGGCGCAGGGCCCCCTGTGGGCCTCGGGCGGTGATCGCGGCGTCTACAAGACCACCGATGGCGGTGCGACCTGGGACCGCGTGCTCCACATCTCGGATGACACCGGCGCCAACGAGGTCCACATGGACCCCCGCAACCCCGACGTGCTCTACGCCTCGTCGTACCAGCGGCGTCGCCACGTCTACACACTGATCAACGGCGGCCCTGAATCGGCCATCTACAAATCGACCGACGCCGGCGCCACCTGGCGCAAGCTGACCGAAGGGCTGCCCAAGGCCGACATGGGCAAGATCGGCATGGATATCTCCCCCGTTGACGCCGACGTCTTGTATGCCGTCATTGAGGCACAGCGCGACAAGGGCGGTTTCTTCCGCTCGACCGACCGCGGCGAAAGCTGGTCGAAGATGTCGGACTACGTCTCCGGCAGCCCGCAGTACTACAACGAGATCTTTGCTGATCCCCACGACGTCGACCGGGTCTACGGCATGGATACGTTCCTGCAGATCACCCTCGACGGCGGCAAGACATTCAAACGGGTCGGTGAGAAGAAGAAGCACGTCGACAACCACGCCCTGTGGATCGACCCCGACAATACCGATCACCTCCTGGTGGGGTGCGACGGCGGCATCTACGAGACCTTCGACCGGGGCGCCACCTACCGTTTCTTTGAAAACCTGCCCATCACCCAGTTCTACCGGGTCTCGGTGGACAACTCCAAGCCCTTTTATTACGTCTACGGCGGCACCCAGGACAACAACACCCTGGGCGGCCCGTCGCGCACTCTGGACAGCTCGGGCATCTCCAACGAGGACTGGTTCGTGACCGTCGGCGGCGACGGATACGAGACCGTCGTCGATCCCACTGACCCGAACATCGTCTACAGCGAGTGGCAATACGGAGGTCTCGTTCGCTACGACCGTGCGAGCGGCGAAACCGTGGACATCCAGCCGCAGGAGGCGCCGGGCGAGGCGGCCGATCGCTGGAACTGGGATTCGCCGCTCATGATCAGCCCCCACCTCCACACCCGGCTCTACTTCGCTTCCCAGCGGCTCTATCGTTCAGATGACCGGGGCAACTCGTGGACGAGGGTGAGCCCCGACCTCAGCCGCGCAATCGATCCCAACACGCTGCCGGTCTTCGGCAAGATCCAATCGATCGACGCGGTGGCCAAGAACATGTCGACATCCAACTTCGGCAACATCGTGTCGCTCAGCGAGTCGCGGTTGGTGGAGGGTCTGATCTACGTGGGCACCGACGACGGGCTGATCCAGATCACCGAGAACGGCGGCGACACCTGGCGGAAGATCGAGTCGGTCCCCGGCGTGCCATCGATGACCTACGTGAGCCGCCTCGAGGCTTCTCAGCACGACAAGGAAACCGTCTACGCAACCTTCAACAACAAGAAACGGGGCGACTTCAAACCCTACGTCTTCGTCAGCCGCGACCGCGGCCAGACCTGGAATTCCATCACCGGCGACCTGCCCGACGGTGAGATCACCTACGCCCTGATGCAGGACCACGTCAAACCGGAGCTGCTTTTCGTCGGCACCGAGTACGGTGCTTACTTCACGGTCAACGAAGGCACGAACTGGATTCGGCTCAAGGGCGGGCTCCCGACCATCCAGGTCCGCGACATCGACATTCACCGCGGTGAGAACGACGTCGCGATCGCGACCTTCGGCAGGGGCTTCTACATCCTCGACGACTACACCCCGCTGCGTCAGGTCTCGGACTCGGCGCTCGAGCAGGACACCATTCTCTTCCCCACCGAGAACGCGCTGCGCTATGTCGAGAAGCGTTCACGGGTCGGTTCGCGCGGCGCCACCTTCTACACCGCGGACAACCCCGATTTCGGCGCGACCTTCACCTATTACATGAAGGAGGGACTCAAGACCCTCGAGGACGAGCGGATTGAAGCCGAAAAAGAGTCTGCCAAGGCCGAAAACGAACCGGCAATACCGACCTATGCGGCGCTCCGAGCTGAGGAAGAACAGATCGAGCCCGAAGTCTTCCTCACCGTCCGCGACTCTGAGGGCGCCGTTGTTCGCCGGGTCGCCGGGAAGACCGCCAAGGGCATCCACAGGGTGACCTGGGATCTACGCTGGCCGAGCGCCCGTCCGACCACGCTCAAAAAGGCCGAGGTGAACCCGTGGGACCGAGAGCCCTCCGGTCAACTGGCGATACCCGGCACCTACACCGTGACCTTGTCCAAGGTCGTGGATGGCGAGGTCACCGACCTCGCGGGTCCGCAGAACTTCGAGGTCGTCGAGCTCGGGCTCAACCCCTTCAAGGCCGAGAGCTTCGCCGAGGCGCTGGCCTTCCAGCAGAAGACCGCCGATCTCCAACGGGCCGTCACCGGCGCCCTCAAGTGGGCGAACGAGGCCGAGGAGCGTCTGACCTACACCCGCAAGGCGCTCGCCGACGCGCCGAGGGCCGACACCGTGCTGCTTGCCGAATCGCAGAAACTGCAGACAGAGCTCAACGACATCCTCGTGCAGTTGCGAGGAGACAGGACAAAGAGCGCCCGCAACGTGTTCACACCGCCGTCGATCTCGCAGCGCGTCAACCGAGTCGCCGGCAGCCAGTGGGACACGACCACGGCGCCAACGACCACGAACCAGAAGGACTATGAGTGGGCCGCCGAGGCCTTTGCCACCGAGCTCGACCGGCTCAAAACCCTGGCGGCTGCCCTCGACATCTTCGAGAACCAGCTCGAGAAAGCGGGAGCACCGTGGACACCGGGGCGTCTGCCGGAGTGGAAAATGAAGTAGAGAGACAGATTTCGGATTTCGGATTTCGAATTTCGGATTTTCCGGCTATCCAACACCCCTGGGTCTTTCGAGACCCGGGGGTTTTTTGATGCTCAGGTACGGCCCTCGTGCGGCGGAGCGTGCCATTTTCAATATTGTTGGACCCATCACCTTCGACGTCGGCTCGGTTTCCCGGGCCAACAATGTTGAAGGTGGCAACTCCCGGGAAGCGCGATCTGAAAGGCAGGTTCACTCGACCGCTCAAAAACGGCGCACCGCTGTCGTGGAGGGCTCACCTGCACGAGATTTCTCCGCTCATTCGCTCCGCTCTCTCGGTCGAAATGACAGGGGTGGAGGGTCGTCCGCTCACTCGGTCGAAATGACAGATCTTGGGGGAGAGGGAGCCCGCGTGCGGCGGAGGTGCCTGGCTCCCGGACCGTCCGACGGGCCGGCGTGCCTGGCATCCTCTCGGGAAACGCGTCCGAATACGGCCCGCGTGCGGCGGAGCGTGCCACCCGGGAAGCGCCCTGTGAAACGGCCCGCGTGCGGCGGAGCGTGCCATCTTCAATATTGTTGGACCCATGACCCTCGACGTCGGTTCTATTCCCCGGGCCATCAATGTTGAAGGTGGCAACTCCCGGGAAGCGCGTGCCAAAAGGCGTGCATTCACGAAAGCCCGAAAATGCCCTACCTGGAACAGACGCCCCACCAGAGATGTTTCCCACTCCGGAGGAACCGAACATGGCAACAGCGACATTCGGAGCAGGATGCTTCTGGGGCGTCGAGGCGGCTTTCCGCCGCATTCCCGGCGTGACCGACGCGGCGGTCGGCTATGCCGGCGGCCAAACCGATAACCCGACCTACCGGGACGTGTGCTCACGCAGTTCGGGTCACGCCGAGGTGGTCCAGGTGGAGTACGAACCCTCGCGGGTCTCGTTCGAAGATCTCCTCGAAGCTTTCTGGCAGATGCACGACCCGACCCAAGTCAACCGCCAGGGCCCCGACGTCGGCGACCAGTACCGCTCGGTGATCTTCTTTCACACTCCGGAACAGGAAGCGGCGGCCATGAAGTCCAAAGAAGCCCTTGATTCCAGCGGCTCCCTCAAGCGCCCGGTCGCGACCCTGATTCAGCCGTCACCGACCTTCTGGCGGGCCGAGGAGTACCACCAGCGCTACGTCGAGAAGAACAGCGGTGCAGCCTGCAGTCTCGGCCACGCAGGGGGCGGCCGATAACAGTCGATCACTTGACCTGCTGCGCCAACGACACGAAGTGGGTCGCCGTCAGGAGCAGAAGAACACGGGCGCCGACCGGGATCGTGCCCTCGATCCGAAGCTTCCGCAGGGCGGCCAGCGTGGCCGCACTTTCGTAGCTCCCGGCGATGCCGTGTCTGCCGAGGGTTCGAAAGGCGTCCTTGATCGAGCCTTCCGACACAGCTACCGCGGTGCCGCCGGAGTCCTTGATGGTCGATAGAATGCCGTGTCCCATGATCGCGCCCGGGACGTCGAGACCGTCAGCGATCGTCCCCTTGCTCTCGACTGGTTCCACGTGATCGAGCCCGCGATCGAACGCCTCGATCACCGGCGCGCAATTCTCCGACTGGACCGCCACCATCCTCGGCAGCTCGTGCCGGGTCGGGTCGACAACGCCGAGAGCGACCAGTTCCTGAATGGCCTTCCAGATGCCGACGAGACCCGTCCCGCCGCCGGTGGGGTAGAGGATCCACTGCGGGAGTTTTTCGGGGCCGAAGTCCTCGACAATCTCCAGCCCCATGGTCTTTTTGCCCTCCAATCGGCCCGGTTCGAAAAAGGTCGAGAGATCAACAAGCTGCCCGCTGGCCAGGTCTTCGGCGTGCTTTTCGCGCATGATCCGGCCCGACGCTGCGATATTGTCGCCGGCGAAGTGAACCTCCGCACCGAAGAACTCGGCCTCGCGGTGGTAGATGCCACCCTGGTACCCGTCCGGCATGTAGACGAGGCAGCTCGGAAGACGGAGCCGGGTCGAAAACAGGGTGGCCGCCACCCCGGCGTTGCCCTGGGTCGGAAGACAGAACTGTCGTGCACCACAGGCAACGCCGAGCGCCACCCCGACAGCCAGCCCGCGATCCTTGAAGCTCCCCGAGGGGTTGCCACCCTCGTTTTTGAGGGAGAGTTCGACACCGTTCTCACCTCCCATCAGTTCGTGGCGAACGGTTGGGGTGAGACCGACATCGGGGGCGAATCGCCACGGCAATCCGAGAACCGGGAGGAGTGCACCAAAGTGCCAGATGCCCGGACCCTTGCCCCACCCCCCTTTTTCGAGCCGTTGATTGACAGCTTGAAGGTCGTACACCACGACGAGAGGTTTTCCCGGCGCCGGACAGCACGAGCACAGACCGATGGGCCGCTCGAAGCCGTGGGGATCGTACTCCTGAGCGGTCACCGAACACACGATCCGGGAGATGTCGGGATTGAGACGAATTCGGCCTTCCGGTTCACCCATTGCGAAAACCCCCGTGGGGCATTTTACTCCCTCCACGCTCGAGGGTTCAGCGGGCTGACGTCGGCATCAATCCAAATTTGTGAGTTCGAACGGGTTGGCGGCGCTCGAATAGCTGCTCTCGAGGCGCTCCCGATAGGGTTCCAGTCCGACAGCAAAAGCTTCAGGCAACCCGGTCTGCCACGGGACCCTCTCAGGGTCTGCATCCAACTCGGCGAGCTCCGCCATCACCGCTTCGAGCAGGTCTGGGTTTCCAGGATCGGCCGAAAGTTCCTGTTCGAGGTGTTTCAGCATGGCCTTGACATCGCGCCGCAACCGCCAGGTCACGCGCTCAGGCTCCATCGCACCGTCCATGTGGATCTGCACGGACCCGTTCTCCGAATTGCGCTTGTCCATGAATTCGCGAAGCTCTGAATCGTCCGCAGGGTGCCCCAACCACGCGTTGTAAGTGAACCAGTAGATCCAGGTGTACTCGCCCACGCCCATGCCTCCATCGAGGAGCGCACGGTTGCGGGCGCCCGTGAACTCGAACACCCGCGGCGCGAGACCGATGCCCGCGCGGGCCACCCGAAGCTCGTTTCCAAAGCCTTCCTCACCCTCGACCCCCGCCAGACCCGCCACCGCCGAAGCCAGCGCGTCGCGCGGTTCGGCGAGCGCGTCCCGGACAGCAAGAAAGGCCTCAATCCGGTCGGCCGGCACGCCTGGTGCGGCGGGCGGGACAAAGTCCCGCGCCTGGCCGTACCGGTCTTCGAGCTCGCGTTCGATCCTGCCCGCCTCTTCAACCGCTTCTGTGGTTTCCCTCACCCACCGAAAGCCCATATAGCTCAGGCCTGCAGCCAGGACGATTATCATCAGACAACCGATACCGCACCCGGTGAGGACCTTCGAGGTTGTGCTGGCCATCGCGCCGCACTCAGTCGCCCGCGTGGAACTCGGACTCAGCGAGGATCGTGAAGATCACCGCCGCGATGCCGAGAGGGAAGAAGCCGAAGACCGCAGCAATCGAACCAGCAACGGCCAGGCCCCACCTGCGGCGGTTGAAAGCCGCGATGCCGCCCGCGATGGCAACCACCCCGGCCACAAACGTCAAGATCGCCAGCGGAAGAAAAATCCCCAGCGGGATGATGGCGAGGGCCCGCACCTCCGCTTCGGGGAGGGCCGCCAACACGCCACTGCCGACCAGCGCCATCACCAGCAACGGGATGCTGCCAACAAGCCCCGAGATCCCCGCAACCACATCGAGAATTCCAGCTATCGTCGATCGAGAGGTCCGCGCCATATTCCGTCCTCCCTGCGTTCTCGTTCTAACCCAGACTACGCATATTGGCGCGGACTTGTTCCCGAACCGCCAAACTGCCGAACCGGCGAGTGTCGCAGGATTCTGGATACAGGATACACGCAAGAACTCCGGGTTATCGGTCCCGGCGATTCCTGAATCCTGAGACCTTCACCTGAATCCCTGCTCCCCACATCATCAACCGTTCCGACGATCTCGCGTAAGGTATTGGGTCATGGCAGCCGAACCCCCCGCCTCCAACCCGATCGAACCGGCTGTTCGCGGCCTCGGTCCGTGGGCGACGGTGAAGTTGGCCCTGACTGGAAACGAAGTCGACTTCACGTCAGGGCCCGTTGGCCGTGCCATCGTATTGTTGGCAATCCCCATGGTCCTCGAAATGGTCATGGAATCGGTCTTTGCTCTCACCGACGCGTTCTTCGTCTCGCGTCTTGGTACCGATGCGGTGGCGACGGTCGGTCTCACCGAGGCCATGATTTCCATCCTCTTCGCGATTGCCGTCGGGACGGGCATGGCGACCACGGCGATGGTGGCTCGGCGGATCGGCGAACGCGACGTCCGCGGCGCCAGTATCGCCGCGGCGCAATCGATCGTTCTCGGTTTGCTGCTGACCCTGTTCGTGGCGATCCCGGGCGTGATCTTCTCCGCCCGATTGTTGGCGCTCATGGGCGGCAGTCCGGAACTGGTGGCTTCGGGCAGCGGCTATACAAAGGTCCTTTTCGGAGGATCGGCGACCATCATGCTGATCTTTCTTTTGAATGCAGTCTTTCGCGGCGCCGGAGACGCCGCCATCGCCATGCGCGTGCTGTGGATCGCCAATCTCTGCAACATCATTCTCGACCCCTGTCTGATCTTCGGAATCGGCCCGTTTCCGGAACTCGGTGTCACCGGGGCGGCGGTCGCGACGACCATCGGCAGGGGGCTCGGTGTCGCCATTCAGTTGTGGGTTTTGTTTCGGGGTGGCAGCCGTATCCGCATCGCTCTCGCGGACCTGGTGCCGAGATTTCGAGTCCTCGTGCGTCTCTTCCGGCTGTCAGTGGGGGGCATTCTCCAGTTCCTCATCGGCACCTCGAGTTGGGTCTTCCTGGTTTGGATCATCGGTAGCTTCGGCTCCTCCGCCGTCGCCGGCTACACCCTGGCCATTCGCCTCATAGTGTTCGCGATCCTCCCCTCCTGGGGTCTCTCCAACGCCGCCGCGACCCTCGTCGGCCAGAACCTCGGCGCAGGCCAGCCCGAACGCGCGGAAGTCTCGGTGTGGCGGGCCGGTCTGTACAACATGCTGTTCCTGCTCGGGATCGCGGTCGTTTTCATTGCAGCTTCGGGCCCTCTGATCCGTATCTTTTCGAACGATCCCGAGGTTGTCCGATTCGGTGTTTCGTGCCTGATCTGGGTGTCCATCGGATATCCCTTTTACGCGTGGGGCATGGTCATGGTGCAGGCCTTCAACGGCGCCGGCGACACCTATACCCCGACGGCTATCAACTTTTTCTGCTACTGGCTCTTCCAGCTCCCGCTGGCGTACGTCCTCGCCCACACGGCTGGTTTCGGGCCGACCGGGGTCTTTGCCGCCATTACAATCGCCGAGTCGCTGATCGCGGTGGTGGGCGTCATGGTCTTTCGTCGTGGACGGTGGAAGACGCGGGTGGTGTGAATCTCGATGCTGGATCCTGGATCCTGGACCACTCTTGTCCAAGACAGCTTCTCGGAAAGGAGAGCCGCGGAGCGGCGACAGGAATGAGCCCGGGGCGTGAGCCCCGGGAAACCGTGCAACCAAAAACAGTCCAGCCCCGGAGGGGCGACAGAAAAGGACGCGTTGCCGCGCTAAAAGCCAAGCGGGATAGTCTGTCGCCCCTCCGGGGCTCGGCCTATTATTCCGGGCTTTGTTCCCGGGGCTCGCGCCCCGGGCTAATATTTCTCGCCCCTCCGGGGCTTATCGGCGCCGGATCATGTGGCGGTGGCTCATGACGTATTTCGACAACCTCTTCCCGAAATACCCCCTATCCGGGTCGTAAAACGTCTGTTTTCCGCACGGCATTCTCATCTGAGAGTCTCTTTTGGACAGCAGTGATGCTGGATGCTGGATGCGGCGAAAACGTCGTTCCAGTCTTCCCTTTGTCAACGGAGGCGGGTCGTCTGATCTGGCATCGCTCGACGGGCTACGCCACGGCCCATCCAGCATCTGGAATCCAGTATCCAGGACCGGCGCTGGGCAGCCGATCTTGACAATTTCCGCACCCACACTTACCTTTTGTATTCTGCCGACCGACTGGTCGGTCAATTTCAGGAGTGAGACGTGGTATCCACATCAACAGACCGTGGCGCTAAACGGCCCCGGCTCGTCAGAGCCGCCGGTGATGTCTTTGCCGAAAAGGGCTATGCATCCACGCGGGTCGCCGACATCGCCGACCGCGCCGGGATCGGCAAGGGCACGGTCTACGAGTACTTCTCGTCGAAGGAGGAGCTCCTCTTTGCGGTGTTCGAAAGCATCAATGAAGACATCACGATGCGCATGAATGCCGTCCTCGACGAAGACGAGCCCACCCAGGAGCAGCTGTTCAACCTCCTCCGTCTCGGTGCCGAGGTGATCACGGAACAACGGGATCTGCAGCCGGTCGTTCTCGACTTCTGGGCGGCCTCTCGTGGTGGTGGGTTCGAAGAAATGTATCGCGAGTCGGTTGTGGCCAGTTACACCCTCTATCGAAGACTGATTGCCGATTTCATCCGCGGCGGTCAGAAACTCGAAAGATTCCGAATCGATGTCGATGCCGACGCCCTTGCCGCGATGGTTGTGGCAGCTGTCGATGGTCTCGGCATCCAGCTCTATTTCGACCAATCGATCGATCCCAGACGTATCACCGAGGAGTTCGCTCATCTGTTGTACGAAAGCCTGACGACGGAGTCGACATGAAACGGCGACCCGAAATATCCCCAACCCGATCATCGAAAACACAACGGAGGGTGCCCATGGGTGGCATGGCGAGGCGGGCACTGCTCGCAATTTTGTTTTTCGGCGCGGCCACCGCACCGTGCTCCGCCGGTGCGCAGGAACAGCAAACGGCCACATTGAAAGATCTGGTGCTCCAGGCTATCGCAACCCACGAAGCCGTACAGCGGGCCGACAGCCAGATCCGGCGTGCCGACGCCGATATCAAGCTGGTCTCATCAGCACTCCTGCCGCGCCTCGACTTCAACGGGGCCTACAGCTTCTACGCCGACGAGCAGGTGGTCGAGCTGTCACCGGACGAAAGCTTCGTGGTCCGTCCCCGCCAGGACTGGAGTGCCAGTTTCGATCTCCGCCAGACCCTGTTCTCGGGCCTCCGCGATTGGCGGGCTCGCGATGTCGCCAGGCTTCGCAGGGACATCGCCGACCTCGACCGATCCATCACCATCAGCGACCTCACGCTGCAGGTGGCGGCCGCTTTCTACGATGCGTTGGCCCTCACCCAGTGGGTGGAAGTGCGCGAGACCGTGCTTCAGGAAAACCAGAACCAGCTCAAGGTGGCCGAGCGGCGCTACGAGGTCGGCGAGACGGCGATCGCCGATGTTGCCCGCTGGCGAGCCCAGGTCGCGGCGGCCAAACAGGCCCTGGTGGTGGCCCAGGGCGACGCCAAGCTTTCGCACGATCGGCTTCGACGGTTGGTCGGGCTCGAGACGCTCGGCGAGCTGAGCTCTCCTGGACCGATCCCCATCCCCGCCGGCGGCGAACCCGAGTTGATGGCCCAAGCCTACGACCAACGCCTCGAGATGAAAACGCTCCTGAACCAGTTCGAGGCCGCCGGTCTCCTGGTGAAAGTGGAACGCGGAGCGTGGTACCCCGAGCTCGAGGTCGTCGGCCAGTACTACCAGCAGAAGGCCGGCTTCCCGGCGAATGACTGGATGTCTGTAGCGCTTGTCCTCAACGTCCCGATCTACGACGGTGGCCTGACCAGGGCCCGGGTCGCCAAGGCCAAGGAAGACGTTCGCGAGATCGAGCTCCTGGCGCAAACCGTTCGGCGCACGATCGCCGACCAGGTGGACTCCGGCTACCTCGGATTCGAGGCCGCCAGCGCAGCCCTCGACGCCGCCGGCGAAAGAACCGATGCCTCGCGTCTTGCCTACCGCCAGGTGGAGCGCGCCTACCGGGTGGGCGAAGCCTCCGCGACCGATCTGCTCGTCGCCACGTCGGAGGCGACGGACGCTGAAACAACCCAGATCGTGGCCCGCGCCCAGCGTGAGTACCAGGCGATCTTTCTCCGCTACGCGGTAGGACTGCCGCCGCTGCCCGATCTCGATTTCCGCCAGATGAGCGATGCGGACCCCCAGGAGTAAGCCATGAAAAGCCCTCAGAAAATCTCTCAGATCATTTTTCTCCTCATATTTGGAGCCGGAGCGCTGGTCGGGTGCCACGGTGGCGAGACCGACGACCGTGCGGAAGCCGAACAGATCGTCGAACAGGCGCTCGCGCCGCGCGAGGTGCGGCTCGTGGCCCCGGAGGTCCGTGACGAGAACCCCGGGGTCCAGCTGGTGGGCGAGATCCGGGCCTTCGACACTGCCGCCCTCTCGTCTGAAGTCGCCGGAAAGGTGGACAAAGTGCTCGCCGAGGTGGGCGACCGCGTCGCTGCCGGCGCGCCGTTGGCGGAGGTCGATCGGGAAACATTCAAGATCTACCTCCAACAGGCCGAGGCCAACCTTGCGGCCGCCAACGCCGACCTGGCGCTGGCGGGCAAAGAGCTGGAACGAAAACGGGACCTGCGCTCGGACGAGACGATCTCGCAGGCCGCCCTCGACCAGGCCGTCGCGAACAACGATCTGGCGGTCGCGCGGGCGGCTTCCGCCGAGGCAGCCCTGGGGCTCGCACAGCGCGATTACAACCGCAGCATTATCCGAGCACCAGCCGCCGGCGCCGTCACACAACGTCACGTCGTCGCGGGCCAGTGGGCGGAAGTCGGCGTTGGGCTCTTCGAGTTGGCCATTGGCAACAAGGTCAAGGTTGCGGCGCGTGTCCCTGCGGCCTGGGCGCCAAAGCTCGCGGGCCTCGAGGCATTCACCTTTTCGATCGGAGTCGCGAGTGCGACCCACACGGCCAAGGTCTACAGTATCGAACCGGTGGTCGAGGAGGCCAGCCGCTCGTTCGAGATCGTCGGCACCGCCGTCAACGACGGCAGCATGAAGCCCGGGATGTTCGCCAACGTGACCCTCGAAAGCCCGACCGTCGAACAGTCGGTTTGGCTGCCGGCCGCGGCCGTTGCCACCTCCGATCTCCCGCAGGTCTTCGTGATCGAAAACGACGCCATCGCCTTCCACGAGGTTCAGATCGGGCGGCGCGCCGACGGCATGATCGAGATCGTCGAGGGACTGTCCCCGGACCAACTCGTTGTAGCTGACGTCTCCGGCCTCTCCCGCGGGATTCCGGTAACGGTCGTTGACTAGTTTTCAGTTTTGAGTTCTTAGTTCTTAGTTGGAGATCACTATGGCCCTGCCGAAACACGATGTGTCGAAAACTCAAAACTCAAAACTCAAAACTCAGATCTCTTCTCCAAAGGAGAAGTCATGAATCTCTACGACATTGCGATCCGCCGTCCGGTCTTCACCGTTATGATGATGGTCGCGCTGGTGGTGTTCGGCGTTCTCGGCTACCAAACGCTGCCGGTCAACCTCCTCCCGTCCATCGAGTTTCCGATGGTCACCGTCATCACCCTGTTACCGGGTGCCTCGCCCGAGGTGATGGAGTCCGACGTGACCGACGTCATCGAGTCGGCGGTCAACACCATCGAGGGCATCGACCAGATCACGTCGTACTCGGGGCAGGGCGTGTCGCAGGTGACGGTGATGTTCACCACCGAGCGCGATGTCGACATCGCCGCGCAGGATGTTCGCGACAAGGTTTCGGGCGCGGTCGGCCAGCTACCCTTGGACGCAGAGCCGCCGATCGTTCAGAAGTTCGATGTCAACACCCAGCCGATGCTGTGGATGGCGCTCGCCGGTCTCGACACCCGCGAGCTGTCGGACTATGCGGACCAGGTTGTCAAGCCGCAGCTGCAGTCTGTTCCCGGCGTCGGCAACGTCCTGGTCCCCGGCTTCCGCGAGCCCATGATTCGACTGTGGATCGATCGCGACAAGCTCGCCGCTCACAATCTCGCCGTCAACGACGTGATTATGGCGCTGAACCGAGAAAACCTCGAGCTGCCCGGCGGCTTTATCGAAGGCCCACTGACCGAGATCGCGGTGCGCAACCTCGGCCTCTTCGAGACGGTCGAGGACTTCGACAATCTGATCATCACCACCGTCGACGGCCGGCCAATCCGGCTCTCCGACGTCGGCTTCACCCAACTCGGTGTCGCCGACGAGCGCGGGATGGCGCGCTACAACCTGACCCCGACCCTCGGGCTCGGTGTCGCGCCCCGCTCAGGCGCCAACCTGGTCGATGTCAACCGGGCCGCCCGCGAGCGGATGGACGAGCTCGCCAAGGACTTTCCGCCGGGCCTCTTCTACGACGTCGCCTTCGACGGCGCGGAATACGTGGAGAAGTCGATCGACAACGTCCAGGTCGACATCGTCTACGGCGCGGTGCTGGCAATTTTGGTCGTGTTTGTCTTTCTGCGGTCGTGGCGCTCGACCTTTATCGTCTCGCTCGCCATCCCGACCTCGCTGATCGCGACCTTCGGTTTCATGCGCGCATTCGGCTTCTCGCTCAACAACCTCACGACGCTGGCCCTCGCGCTGTCGGTCGGCGTGGTGATCGACGACGCCATCGTCGTCCTCGAAAACATCTTTCGCCACCAGGAGGAGGGTGAGGACCCGTACACCGCGGCCCACACGGGCACCAAGGAGATCGCCCTCGCCGCCATGGCCTCGACCTTCTCGATCGCCGCGGTCTTTATTCCGGTCGCCTACATGAAGGGCATGATCGGTCAGTTTCTCTTCGAGTTCGGCATCTCGGTGGCTGCGGCCGTCCTGATCTCGCTCTTTGTCGCGTTGACGCTGACGCCCATGTTGTGCTCGCGAATCCTCACGGTGAAACCGAAGCACGGACGTTTGTACGAAATCCTCGAGGGCGGCTTTCGTCGCCTCGAACAGGCTTATGGTCGCGGCCTCGATTGGGTGCTTCGCCACAAGTTCATCACGCTGTTTGTCTCGACCGCGGTCGTGATCGCGAGCCTCGGTCTCACGCCATTTATCGGCGCCGAGTTTGCCCCCGCGGAGGATATGTCGTCGTTCATGATCACCACCGAGGCGCCGGTCGGCATCTCGCTCGAGGCCATGGACCGCAAGATGCAGGAGGTCGAAAGGGTGGTGCTGGAACAACCTGAAATCCGATCCGGCTTTGCGGCCCTCGACATCGAGGAGCGCGGCCAGGTCAACTCCGGCATCATGTTCATGCGGATGTTCAAACCCGACCAGCGCGAGACCACCCAGGCCGAGGTGGTGCAGCGGCTACGGCGCGAGTTGGCGACTATCGAGGGCCTGCAGTCCTCGGTCATCGAGTTCAGTTTCTACAACGTCGGTGGCGAGGGCGGCGAAAAGGCCCTTGCCTACTCGATCCGCGGCCCCAGCCTCGACGAGCTCGACCACATCGGACGACGCATGATCGAACGGCTCTCTGCCGAGCCCGGCTTTGTCGATCTCGACACCAATCTCGATCTCGAGCAGCCGCAGCTCTTCATCACCGTCGATCGCGAGCGCGCGGCCGATCTCGGTCTTGACGCTGCGACGATCTTCGACACCGTCTATGCGTTAATTGCGGGCCGCGAGGTCGGTTCGTTCACTGATGAGGGCAAACGCTACGATGTCCGCATTAAGGCGCGCCCGACCCAGGCCAGGACCCCTGAGGACATCGGCCGCCTCCAGGTACGGACAAAGACCGGCCAAATGGTGCGGCTCGATTCGGTCGTCGAGATCGAGCACGGCGTCGGCCCCATCAACATCAACCGCACCGACCGCGAGCGGTCGATCCTTCTCTCGGCCAACCTCGAGGGCGTGCCGCTCAACCGCGCCCTGCAGACCGTCGACCGCATCCTCGAAGAGGAGCTGCCCGAAGGCTACCGCGGGGTGGTCACCGGCCAGGCCGAGGAGTTTGCCGAGAGCATGAACTCGCTGCTCTTCGCGATCGGTCTCGCGATCCTGATCGTCTACATGGTGTTGGCGAGCCAGTTCGACTCGCTGCTCCACCCCTTCACCATCATGTTCGCCCTGCCGCCGGCCATGGTCGGCGCGTTGCTCGCGCTCTTCGTCACCGGTTACACCATCAACATCATGTCGGTCATCGGGATCATTCTGTTGTTCGGTCTGGTGACCAAGAACTCGATCCTGCTGGTCGATCTGACGATTCAAAAACAGGAGACCGGGCTCGACCGCGAGGCGGCGCTTCGCGAAGCATGCCCGATCCGTCTGCGGCCGATCCTGATGACCGCAGTGTCGATGATTTTCGGCGTGCTGCCGGTGGCGCTGGCCCTCGGAGAGGGCGGAGAGGCCAGGGCACCGATGGCGGTGGCCACAGCCGGCGGCATGACGATGTCGACCTTTCTGACCCTGTTTTTGGTGCCGGTGGTCTACGTCTACATGGATCGTCTCGGATCCTTCTTCCGCGGAAAAAGGGACAAGCACGGACGGCTGGAGGCTGTTACAGAGACGGAATAGCTTTCGCCCGACGGAGGTGCCATTTTTCAATATTGTTGGACACTCCGACTTCAACGTTGGCAAGATGATTCGGGCCAACAATGTTGAAGGTGGCTCCTCTCGGGAATGACGTCCGAATCGTCGAGCATCTCAGACGTCGCTTCGCGGACGGAATCGGCCCTCATGATCGGGCGCTGCGAGATCTCATTGTGAGCTCGGCCGACCGCGCCCGCTATTCCAAGTCGAGTTCTCCGGTACCGCTCGGCCCACCGAGGCGCCGGAGGTCGTCGCCCAACTCGACCCACGTCACGTGGGTGTCGTAGAAAACGTGCGCTGCCGGAACCCGGTCGATGGCGCCCTTCATGTTGGCGAGGGCGATGTGGATCTCACCAGGCCAGTTGTCGCTCTCGAAAAACAGCGTGCTGCCGCAGCGAGAGCAAAAGCCCCGTCGCGCCGGCGCCGTCGACCGGTACCACGCGAGCTGTTCCTCGCCGGAGGTCAGGATGAATTGCGGGCTCTCAACCCCGAACCAGGTCACGAAAGCCGCGCCGTGAGCCCGTCGGCACACCGAACAGTGGCAGTGCGCACACCACTTTGTCGGCGGCGTGACTTCGAACCGAACCGCGCCGCATAAACATTTGCCCTTGAGGGGTGATGGCCGCGTCATGGCAGAAGTCCTCCCCGGGCATTCTACGATTCTGTGGGTGGCGCAGTGCACCAATGATCATGGTATCGTGCCGAGATGAAGATAAAAATCTTTAGAATCAATAATTTGCAGGTTTGATCAAAGGAGAAAAAATGCGTTTATTTCGAATCGTCTCATCGATCATCGTTCTGGGCTCGACGGTGGCCGCGCTGGGATGTGGTGCGAACACGGCAGTCACCGAATCCGCGGTCGCGATCCCGGCCCGCGACGGGGTCTTCATTCACATCTCACGCGGTCCTGAAGATCCGCACCGGGTCCTGATGGCTCTCAACATGGCGGTCATGATGGCGGCGGACCGCGATGTCCTGGTCTATTTCGATATCGACGGCATCGCTGCGGTGCTGGACGACGCACCGGACATCACCTTCGATGGATTTCCATCGTCGCTTCTGCAACTGACCCGCCTGCAGGAACTCGAGGTGCCGGTCTTTGCCTGCCCGGGTTGTCTCAAAGCGGCCGGCAAGACGCCCGACGATCTCGCGCCCACTGTTCGGGTCGCAGAGAAAGACGCGTTCTTCGGTTTCACCGACGGACGCATTCTCACCCTCGATTATTAAGAACCGATCCGTCAATATGACGCGCTTGGCGAGACTGCGTTAGCCCGGGTTCGCCTGCACCATCTCCGTCATGATCCGGTCGGCGTGCGCTGCGTCGATGGAGACGAATGCGACTCCGACGTCGAACCCACCGTCCTCCGCGGGCTTCTCCCACACAACCCTGCCGATGGCCTCGATGACTTCGTGATCGATGGTGAGCATGAGGCGCAGATAGGAATCGACTTCCAACGACTCGATGCTGTTGATCATGAGTCCGCCGGGCCCCATCTGGCGCGCGGTAGCCATCTCACGTTGCTCCGCCGGACCGATACGGTGGATCAGGACCACGTTTTCGGTCGGGATCCTTGGAAACTGACGCCGTGTTGGTGTGAGTTCGTCCTCTAACATGCAGGTACCTCACCCACCATTGTACCGCGATGCTGCTCACGCAGCTTCGCAAATTAGGAATTAGGAATGAGGAATTAGGAATTCCCGCCCCATCTCCCATTCGGAAACCACACCATTGAAAGGTGATAGGAACCTCAATCAAAGGCGTAGCTGCTGAGCCACACACGTATCCACGACCTTTGAGGGCACGTGACCAACATTCCTAATTCCTAATTCCTAATTCTCTGGGGTGGCTCTGTCCTCCACGACAACGCCGTCCCGGATTTCGACCATGCGGTTGGCACGCTTCGCCAACGCCTTGTCGTGGGTCACCACGATCAGGGTCCTCCCCTGCTTCCAGAGGCCGTCGAGAACACTCATAACGTCCGAGCCCGACCCGGTGTCGAGGTTGCCGGTCGGTTCGTCGGCAAGGACGATGTCCGGCTCCATGGCGAGCGCACGGGCGATGGCCACCCGTTGCATCTGACCGCCGGAAAGCTCGGTGGGTTTGTGCTCGACGCGGTCGGCCAGTCCCACTGCCGCCAGTTGTTCGTTCGCCCTTTGCCGACGCTCCTTGCGGCCGACACCGCCAAACAACATCGGCATCTCGACATTTTCGAGAGCGCTCAACTGCGGCAAGAGATTGAAGTTTTGAAAGACAAAACCGACGCGCCGGTTGCGGATGTCGGCGAGTTGGTCGCGGTCGAGGCCGCCGACGGCCTCGCCACCGAGTCGGTATTCCCCGTCCGACGGCGTGTCGAGACAACCGAGAAGGTTGAGTAGAGTCGATTTACCGGACCCTGAAGGCCCGACCACCGCCACGAACTCTCCACCCTTGACTACGAGGTCGATCCCACGCAGGGCCTGGACCTTGATCTTGCCGGTGTCATAGACCTTGGTGATGGCCCGCATGTCGATGATGTGCCCGTTCGACTCCACGACACCGTTCTTCTTCTTACCCAATGACCAGTTCATCTGTGACTCCCGCGTCCGCCACACCCTTGACGGGTGGAGAAAAAATTCGAAATTCGAAATCCGAAATCCGAAATTCCAGTAGCCATCACTCGTACCTCAGTGTTTCTGCCGGGTCTACGGTCGCCGCCCTCCGCGCCGGAAAATATCCCGCCAGGATTCCGACTCCGCCCAGGATTCCCGCCGTCGCCGCGGCGATCTGCCACGACAGTGTCGGTTTGCCGAGGAACTCCAGAGCCTGATTGCCCTCGACCGGAACCAGACCGAGCAGAAGGATCATCACAACCGCAATAGCAAGACCGAGGGCCCCTCCCACCAGCGTGTAGGAGAGTCCCTGCAGAACAAACGGTCCCGTCACCCATCCCCGATGGGCCCCGAGCGCCATCTGCACCCCGATCTCCCGGGTCTTTTCTTTGACGACCGCATACATGATGTTGGCCACCCCGATGCCGCCGATGAGCAGGGTCAAGGCGCCTATGATGCCGAGAAACGCCTGCAGACCGATCATGATGTTGCCCATGACCTTGGCGCCCTCGACCGTGTCCCACACGTCCGTAACCTCTTCATCGGTCGGGTCGAAACGATATTTTCCGGCCAGGGCCAGTTCGAACTGCTCCCGGGCCCGAGGCATGTCCTCGGAGGATCGCGTCTTGAAGACGATGTTTGTCAGACGCTGACGGCCGAACTGCGCAGAGAAGGTCGTGATCGGAATGACAGCCCCGTCCTCATCCGGCCCTTTGTAGGTGCCCATCTGCATCTTGTGCTGCAGGACACCGACGACCAGGTACGGCACCCGGTTGACGAACATCGTCTTCCCTACCGGGTCGAGTTCGCCAAAGATCTCCCCGGCAAGGGCGTCGCCGAGAAAGATGACCCGGCGTTTTTCCTGTTCGTCCCTGAGATTGAGAAAGCGGCCCCCGGCCTGCGGGAAGTGGTGGCGGATCTCGCCGTACTCCCAGTTCGCGCCGGTCACCCGTCCGGTGATGGTCTTGGTCCCGTAGGTCATGGAAGTCGACCAACTGGTCATCTCGCCGATCACGCCCGACGCCGCGGTCATGCGGCCTCTGAGAAAGGTGATGTCGTCCATCCTCGGCCGGATCGGTCTGCCCTCTGGCAATCCCTGCCACACCTTCGATGTGTCACCGGGCCACCACACGGCGATGTTCTCGCCCATGCCGCGACGCCCTTTCATCATCTGCAACTTGAGCCCTTCACCAAAGGACATCAGCATGATGATGGCCACGGTGCCCCAGGCGATGGCGGCAATGGTCAATGTGGCGCGTTTGCGCTGCATCGAGGAAGCCTTTACGAAGAGCGCGCCCACGACCCGCCAATCGAGCAAACGCATCACACCACCACCCCACACGAATTAGGATTTCGAATTTCGAATTTCGAATTTCCCGACCACCCAACCCCGCTTTCACGACAGGTGGTCGGGGGGGAAATCCGAAATCCGAAATCCGAAATCCGAAATACCATCTCACAACCTCCTAGAGCTTCATGGCGACCACGGGGTCGAGCAGCGAGGCGCTGCGGGCCGGAAAATAACCGGCCACCAACCCGACCAAACCGAGGATGGAGGCGGTGAGGATCGCGAGCCCGGGCGACAGGGTCGGCAGCCCGACGTACTCCTCGAGGTTGGTGGGAAAGGCCATGCAGATCGCAAAAGAGATCCCGAGTCCGATGGCGCCGCCGATCGCGGTCAGGACCATGGTTTCGAGCATGAACTGACCGAGGACCGCGCGACCTCGGGCTCCGAGAGCCATCTTGATCCCGATCTCCCTCGTCCGTTCCTCCACCACCACATTCATGATGTTGGAGACACCGATACCTCCGACAACCAGCGTGAGCACGCCCATGATGCCGAGAAAGACCTGAAACCCAAGCATGAAGGCGTCCATGAAGACGAACATCTCGGTGGTGTCCCACAGCTGAACGGCCTGATCGTCATCGGGGTGAAACCGCAGACGACTGCTCAGTGCGGCCCGCACCTGGTCGTTCAGGGTCTCATTGAGATCGGGCGTCGGTGCTTTGTAAATAAAGTTGTCGACATACTTCTGGCCTGTGAGGGCGCGAAAAGTGGATTCGGGAACGATCATCTTGGAGTGATCGCGGCCCGAGTAGGAGGAGTCCTGCTCCTTGGGCACCAGCACGCCGATCACCAGAAACGGCGAGCCGTGAATCATCACCGTTTCACCGACGGCGTCCTGCGTCCCGAACAGATCGTCGGCCAGTTGGTCACCGACAAAGACCACTCGCCGGCGCTTGCTGACATCAAGTTCGTTGATAAAGCGCCCGCCAACAGCCGGAATCATGTTGCGCATGGTGCCGTAGGACGGTGAGACTCCCGACACGTCGACGGATCGTTGACGCTCGCCATAACGGGCGATCAAACCGTCTGAATATTCACCAGAAATGCCGTCGATGAGGGGCACCTGAGAATTCAGGTACTCGATATCCTCTTCCATCATGCGCATCCGGCGGCCCTTGCCGAGACCTTCGAATGTCATGGAGGTGCGCATGGGCCACGCAATGACGATCCGGTCACCCAGACCTGCGACGCTCTTGATCATCTGTGTGTGAAGCCCGTGCCCGAACGCCAACAACAAACTCACCGCCACAGTTCCCCAGATGATGCCGAAGGTGGTCAGGAATGTCCGCAGCTTCTGGCTCCACAGATCGCGCGCCAGCTGCCGAAAAAAGGAGCCGACACTGATCATGGTGCAAACCTGTTCAGATTTCGGATTTCGGATTTCGGATTTCGGATTTGAGGCACACACGATTTCGGAACGAGAACACAGGCGTTGGGACACAGCGATTCCCATCGACGCGATCCCTCACGCTGGTCGTACGGAAAGGGGAGAAATCCGAAATCCGAAATCCGAAATCCGAATTCGCTCATCAGGAGATTTCTCGCGGCGGCCGCTGCACCACCTGGTCGCCGTCGGACAGACCGGAGACGATCTCGACATTGAGACCGTCGGACAAACCGAGTTCGACGGGCACCTTGCGCGGTTCGGCCTCCGGACCGTCCCCGGGCAACTCGACGAAGGTCTGATCGTCTTCGAAGAGCACAAGGCGCTCCGGCAGCAGCACGATGTCGTTCTTCTCCCGGATCACCACATCGGCGTTGGCCGAGTAGCCGGCCCGCAGCACCACGTCCTGTTCGGGATCGAGCTCGATTTCGACATCGAACAGAGTGGCGCCCTCGCTCTTTTGAGCTTGCGGAGCAATCCGCGAAAGGCGCCCGGTGACGATGTCATCGGGAAGGGCTCCGACCTTGATCCGGCACGGCATCCCGACCGAGATCTTGCCGACGTCAATCTCGTCAACCGTTCCCTTGAAAATCAAATCACTCATGTCGGCGACATTGGCAAGCTCCGTCCCCGGTTGGTAGGAGGTTAAAGGCACCACCGGATCACCCACGTTGACGGCACGGGACAGGACCGTGCCGCTGGCCGAGGTTCGAATCAGCGTTTCGACCCCGGAGCCCCCGGTCACCTTACCGCTGCGGGTCAGCTCGCGATTGTCGGCCGCCTGTTGGCGGGCGATTCGGGCCAGTTCGTACGACTCGCGAAGTGCATCGAGGTCGCCCTTCGACATCAGACCTTCGTTCACAAGCTCTTCACCCCGCTCGTAATCAGCTTTTGCTTTGAGGAAACTGGCTTCCGAGGAGTGTGCTCGGTGGTCGACGTTGAGAAGCTCCTGCGGCGTCGGGTCGGGCGCAATCTCGAACAGAGAGTCGCCGGTACGAACCTGGTCGCCGACCTCAACGAAGCACTTTTTGACGATTCCCGAGATCTTCGATTTGATCTGGAACTTCTCGCGCGGTTCGATCTGGCCCACGGCCAACGCCTTTTCGGTGATGGCGCCGATCTCTGCGGCTATCAACACGTTGCCGTTCTCGTCGGTTCCCCGCGATCCCACCCAGGCGTAGATCCCGCCGGCCACGCCCGCCAATACGATCACGATCACGAGAAGCCTCAATACCTTTGCCATGTTCTGCCTCCGTCTCTCGAGCAACCCAACCTCAAGTACGCAAGTTCACAGCCGGAAGTTCTCGGGCGACTACGTTCTCCGGACACAAAAAAGCGACCGTTTATATGTGACGCGAAAATTCCATCAGAGGTTTGAACCGTCCTCGTGCGGCGGAGGTGTCCGGCTTCGCCTCCGGCTACGCCGTGACAAGCCCACTGATTCGGATGGCTCCTCCCGGGAAACGCGTTCTAAAAGGCGGGAACGCTCGAACACTCGGATACGGCCCGCGTGCGGCGGAGGTGCCATCTTTTGCATTGTTTGACGCCACTATCTTGAGCAGACCCGTGAGGCGTTTCGGGCAATCAATGCTATAGGTGGCTCCTCTCGGGAAACACGTTCTCAAATGCGGGATCGCTCGAACGCTCCTGACCGACAAAGCTTGACACCTCGTCGCGCGTCGAGGAATCTGGCAGGCGGGGAGGGTCACGCATGCGCAAGCACGTCACGTTGATCACCGGTGCGGGCGGCGAGATCGGCCACGGACTTATCGAGCGCCTCGCGGCCGACGGCGACACCTCGATCATCACCATCGATCTCAAGCCTCTCGACCCTGGCATCCGGGACCTTGTCGAGCAGGAGTACCTGGGGTCGATCCTGGAGACCCATCTACTGGAGAGAATCCTCTCCGAGTACCTGGTCGACACGATCTACCACCTCGCAGCAATCCTCTCGACCAGGGCCGAGTTCACACCGGTGACCGGCCACGAAGTCAACGTCGAGGGAACCCTCAAGCTGCTCGATTTCGCCCAGGCGCAGGGGGAATCGCACGGCCGGCCCGTGGCTTTCCTCTACCCCTCGTCGATCGCCGCCTACGGTCTGCCGGACCTCGAGACCAAGGTTCGCGCGGGCGCGGTCCGCGAGCACCAGTGGAACAACCCGACCACTATGTACGGGTGCAACAAGCTCTACTGCGAACATCTCGGCCGCTATTTTGCTCTGCACTACAAACAGCTCGCCGCGGAGAACCTGTCCGGAAAGGTCGATTTCCGGGGGATTCGCTTCCCCGGCCTCATCTCGGCCGTCACCGTGCCGTCGGGTGGGACCTCGGACTACGCGCCTGAGATGATCCACGCCGCAGCCCGCGGCGAGGCCTACGCCTGCTTCGTTCGCCCCGATACCCAGATCCCTTTCATGGTGATGTCGGATGCGGTCGACGCCCTGGTCAGCCTGGCCCGAGCCGACGCCGGCTCCCTCACCAGGAATGTCTACAACATCACTGCGTTCAACCCGACCGCCGCCGAGATCCGCGATCTCGTGCTGGCCGGTTTCCCAGATGCGCAGATCACCTTCGCTCCCGACGTCAAACGCCAGGCAATCGTCGACACCTGGCCCGCCGACGTGGACGACAGCGCCGCGCGCTCCGACTGGGGCCTGGCACCGCGTTTCGACCTCGAAAGCGGCTTCGCGGACTTCCTGATTCCGCAGATTCGCAAACGATACGGCAGGCCGCAGTGAGGGCGGATCCGCCCGTGGGTCACCGCCCTTTGGCCACCGGGAACACCGACAGTCGATTCCATCTCTGCTCGGGCCCCGAAGTCGCGACAAGTCATGCCCAGACTCTCCAAGTCGAAGGTGCTGCTGTGAAATGCCTCATTCGTAGACACTTCCGGGGTTCAAAAAAACGTCCAAGAACCGCAAGATGTAGTGTTGACAAGGCTTGGGGGCCCAATATATAGTGGGTCAAGTCGAGTTTTTAGATCCGCCAACCGGTGCTCCACTATAGGTCTTCAGGGGGAGTTTTGCGCCGGAAAGCGGCCACCGCAGGGGAGGTCGAGGGCACAATATGAAGGTCACGCGTCGTTTTACACGCGCCGAGCACGACCCGTACGAATCCATCGAGTTTGTCGAGAGATCGTCGGAAATCCGCAACCCCGATGGTGGCCTGGTCTTCGCCATGGACGGCGTCAAGGCGCCGAAGTCATGGTCCCAGGTCGCGGTCGATGTCCTCGTTCAGAAGTATTTCCGCAAGGCGGGAGTGCCGCAGATCGACGAAGAGGGCAACCCGGAGATGTCGGAGAGCGGTGAACCGCTGACCGGACCCGAACGCGACGCCCGTCAGGTCTTCGACCGACTGGCCGGTTGTTGGGCGCACTGGGGCAAAGAACACGGCTACTTCGACAGCGACGACGACGCCGAGGCGTTCCACGACGAAATGAGATACATGCTGGCTGCTCAGTTTGCAGCTCCGAATTCCCCGCAGTGGTTCAATACCGGGCTTCACTGGGCGTACGGCATCACGGGCCCCGCTCAGGGTCACTGGTACGCCGATCCCAAGACCGGCAAGCTCAAGACGTCGTCGAGCGCCTACGAGCACCCCCAGCCGCACGCCTGCTTCATCCAGTCGGTGTCCGATGATCTGGTGAACGAAGGCGGAATCATGAACCTGTGGGTGCGTGAGGCGCGCCTATTCAAGTACGGATCCGGCACCGGCACCAACTTCTCGCACCTGCGGGGGTTCGGCGAACCGCTCTCGGGCGGCGGTCGCTCCTCCGGGCTGATGTCCTTCCTCAAAATCGGCGATCGCGCCGCCGGCGCCATCAAGTCGGGCGGCACGACCCGCCGCGCAGCGAAGATGGTGTGCCTCGATCTCGATCATCCTGACATCGAGGAGTTCATCTCGTGGAAGGCGGTCGAGGAGCGAAAGGTTGCCGCGCTTGTGACCGGGTCGCGGCTGTTGCGACGCCAGCTGCAGGAGATCCTCGACACGTGTTTTCCCAACGGTTCGGAAGAACCGGAGATGGACCTCGACAAGAACGCCGACCTCAAGACCGCGATCCGGACCGCACGCCGGCGGGGCGTGCCGGACGGGTCGGTCCAGCGCGTGCTGCAGTTGGCGGCGCAGGGCGTTCAGACCTACCCGGTCGAGGAGTACGACACGGACTGGGACTCGGACGCCTACTACACGGTTTCGGGCCAGAACGCCAACAACAGCGTGCGCGTGCCCAACGCATTCTTCGGCGCCCTCGAGGTCAACCGCGATTGGACCCTGGTCAACCGCACCGACGGCGGGGTCGCCAAGAAGGTCCCCGCCGCCAAGCTGTGGAACGACATCACTCTCGCCGCGTGGGAGTGCGCCGACCCCGGTCTCCAATACGACGACACCATCAACGAGTGGCACACCTGCCCGTCGAGCGGACGGATCAATGCATCCAACCCCTGCTCCGAGTACATGTTTCTCGACGACACGGCCTGCAACCTGGCCTCATTGAACCTGGTGCGCTTCCTCGGGGACGACACGACCTTCGACATCGGTCTCTTCCGCCACGCAGTGCGGTTGTGGACGATGGTGCTCGAGATCTCGGTCCTCATGGCCTCATTCCCGAGCCGCCGGATCGCCGAGTTGAGCTACCGCTACCGCACCCTGGGCCTCGGCTTTGCCAATATCGGTTCGCTGCTCATGCGGATGGGCATCCCCTACGATTCGGACAAGGGCCGCTCCATCTGCGGGGCCATCACCGCCATCATGACCGGCGAGTCCTATGCCACCTCGGCCGAAATGGCGCGTGAGCTGGGACCGTTCCCGGGCTACGAGGAAAACCGCGACCACATGCTGCGGGTCATCGGCAACCACCGGCGCGCGGCGTACGACGCGCCGGCCGAGATGTACGACTCCTTGACGATCAAGCCCGACGGTCTGTCCGCAGAGACCACTCCGCCCGACCTCATCGCGGCAGCCCGCGACGCCTGGAACCGCGCCGTCGAGCTTGGAACCGAGCACGGCTTCCGCAACGCCCAGTCCACCGTGCTCGCACCGACCGGCACCATCGGTCTCGTGATGGACTGCGACACCACCGGGATCGAACCCGACTTCGCGCTGGTGAAATTCAAGAAGCTCGCCGGAGGCGGCTACTTCAAGATCATCAACCAGGGCATCCCGGCGGCTCTCACAACCCTCGACTACACGACCGAGCAGATCGACGATATTGTCGCCTACACTATCGGCCACGGCACCCTGAAGGGGTGCCCCACCATCGATCACGAGACCCTCCACGGCAAGGGCTTCACCGACGAGGTCATCGCCCAGGTGGAGGCCGCTCTCCCGACGTCATTTGACATCAGCAATGCCTTTGCCCCCCATGTGGTCGGCGAAGATTTTTTGCGCGGTCTCGGTATCAGTGACGAGGAGATGGCCGACTGGGCCTTCGACGCGCTGGCCGCGCTCGGCTTCACCACTCAGGAGATCGAACAGGCCAACACCTGGGCCTGCGGCACCATGACCGTTGAAGGCGCACCCCACCTTTCAGACAACCACCTCTCCGTTTTCGACTGCGCCAACCGTTGCGGCAAAAAGGGCACCCGCAGCATCCGCTACGACGGACACATCCTGATGATGGCTGCCGCCCAGCCATTCATCTCGGGCGCCATTTCGAAGACCATCAACATGCCCGCCGAGGCCACTCTCGACGACATCAAACGCGCCTACTACCTCGCCTGGCAGAAGATGCTCAAGGCCGTGGCGCTCTATCGCGACGGCTCAAAGCTCAGCCAGCCGCTGAGCATTGCCATGGACCTCGAGGACGAAGAGGCCATGGAGGACGCGGTCGCAACCGGCGACGCCGCCAAGGTCGCCGAGTCGATGGCCGAGCGCGTTGTGATCCGCTATCAGGCGCGTCGCCACCGGCTGCCGGGCCGACGGGCCGGTTTCACTCAGAAAGCCTCCGTAGGCGGCCACAAGGTCTACATCCGCACCGGCGAGTACGAGGAAGGATCGGTGGGTGAGATCTTCCTCGACATGCACCGCGAAGGAGCGGCCTTCCGCTCGCTCATGAATTGCTTTGCGATCGCAGTTTCCCTCGGCCTGCAATACGGCGTGCCTCTCGAAGAGTACGTCGACGCCTTTGTCTTCACCCGTTTCGAGCCGTCGGGCATGGTCGGCGGCCACGACCGCATCAAGATGGCCACCTCGGTCATCGACTACATCTTCCGCGAGCTCGCGATCACCTATCTCGACCGCGACGACCTCGCCCAGGTCTCGCTCGACGACCTCCGCCACGACGCCGTGGGTACCGGATCCGACCAGCACAAGATCCCACCCAGCGAAGACGATATGGCCGAAGTGCACCCCATCGCCGTGAACCAGAGCGGCAACAACGCGGTCTCGCCTTCATCCGCCAGGGCCGTCGCCACCGGGCGCACGACAACATCGGGAGGCCAGGCCCAGGCGGCGGCGCAGAAGGCGCGCTACATGGGCTACGAGGGCGACCCCTGTCCCGAGTGCGGTTCTCTGACCCTGGTCCGCAACGGCACGTGCCTCAAGTGCGACTCGTGCGGGGGGACGACCGGTTGCTCCTGACGGAGCAACCGCAGTTTTGAGTTCTTAGTTTTGAGTTTTGAGTTTTCGCTCACCAGCCCCCGAATCTCGGGGGCTTTTCGATGCCGGCCCTCGTGCGGCGGAGGTGCCATTTTCAATATTGTCTGACTCACCCACGCCCACGGCGGCAGGACCTTTCGGGCAGACAATGTTGAAGGTGGCTCCTCTCGGGAAGCGCGCACCAAAAGACGGGTTCAGTCGAACGCTCGAAAGCGCCCTGCCGTTCAGGTTCACCGGACGTGCCGTTCTTGAGGATTTTGCGAACGCGATGCGTCGACAGGAGCGGGTATTTCGGTCGCAAATTCCTCAAGAGGGGCACTCACGGGCAACGCCGATCTGAACATCGGGATACTGAAGCGCGCGCGGAAACGGCCCGCGTCGACCACGACCGGGGCATTCTCCATCAGGTGCTACGCCTCGTCGTTGGCGATGCCCAAGTCAAAACTCCGCCCCTCTGAAATCCGCGCCGGGCGCAGCCCGTCGGGAATTTCAGAGGGTGGGTGGGCGGGGGACGGGAGCGGGATCGGAACTCATAAGCGAGGGGGCCAAGAGTCGTCGTGGGGGCGGCTAAACGGGCAGATTGTGCAGGCCGTAAACTGGACATCACGGTGGTTGCGAGCGACGCCCGGTGGAGGTCGAACCATGATCAGAATCTCTCTCGCACGGTGTTTCGCGCTCTTGGTCTTCGCGGCGGCGGTACCGGTCGCGGCCGAGGACGCCGTCATCGATTCTGTCGACTGCAGCGGCCTGCAGCTTTCGCTCGAGGGGGCCGACCATTACTACTGGATCGCTCCCGAGAAGAGTCGGGTGGTCCTCGTCCGGCAGTGCGTGGCGACCAAGGCTGACTGCGATCACGATGTCATCACGGTGTGGGACCGGGACGGACAGAAGATCTTCGAGGCCGCGCCGTTCCTGGACATCCCGGAGATGTCGGACGGTTCCATCCTCGACGCCACGCTGCGCACGCCCGAACGCCTGGTGGTGTCGGCGATCGTCGGCACGATCGAGTTTTATCCGGTGCTGGCCGAGTACGACATCGGCACGGGCGAGCTGCTGCGCGTGGTCCCCACCGGTTCGGTCCAGTGCCTCGATCTGCACGGCGACGACCAAGGCGTCACCTGGTGCCTCGGAGCCGACACGGCGAAGCGCGCCTTGGAGGAGGATTTCAATCTCGTCTATCGATTCGACGAGGTCGGCGCTCTCCAGGGCAGCGCGCTCCCGAGCTCGACGTTCCCCACCGCCGATCTGTCGCTCGCGGACACCTGGAGGGGGAACTTTCGCGGAGGGTTCCTCCGCGGCGAAGGCCCGACGCGGCTGTGGCTGCCCGCCGTCGGCGAGCTCATCAGCTTCGACGATCAAGATCGCGTCATAGACCGTCTGGAGCTGCCGACGATCGAGAACGAGCAGCGGTCGCGTCTTATCTCCGCCCCGGACGGCGGCATCTACGCCATGCTGATCGCGGGAGAGAAGACCGAGCCCGGCACGTGGACCCAGGGGCTCTACCACCTCGCCGACAACGGCGCCTCCTGGCTGCCCATCGAAGGGCTCCCGAGCTCCGTCCCGATGCACATCACCCTCGTCGGCGCCGATGACGCAGGGTTGGTTCTCCTCGATCGGAAGACATTGGTGCTGTGCCACTTTCCCCTGGCGACCGAAGTCGCGGTAGGAAAGTGAACCGGGGAGCCTGGTCGGCCGGGAAATCCTGACGGCAAATTTAAAATTAAGTCTTGACTTAATTAAATTTTCACTTATCATGAGTGTCCATGGACGCATTCACCGTTTTGGCCGATCCGACACGGCGCAAGATCATCGAGTCGCTCAGTATGGGCGAACGCTCGTTCGGCGAAATCGCCGACCAGTTCACCATCAGCCGACCGGCCGTCTCGCAGCACCTCAAGGTCCTACGTGAAGCTGAGATCGTGACGGCCCGAGCCGAAGCTCAACGCCGCATCTACCGGCTGAGCAGCCAAGGGCTCGATCCGGTGGATCAATGGCTGCAGAGAGTGCGTCGTGTGTGGGCGAACCGCCTGGACAGGCTGGAGCAAGCGCTCCGCAACGAGGAGGGCAGACAATGAGTGACTACGGAGAGTTGATTGCGCCGGACACCGTGCGATTCAAGCGGCTCCTACCGGGAACGATCGATACCGTCTGGAGCTATCTCGTCGACGGGGAAAAGCGCCGCCTCTGGCTCGCGGGCGGCGACACAGAGGAAAGGGTCGGCGGCCGCGTCGATCTGCATTTTCACAATGCGGCCCTCTCCCGCCTGCCGGACGATCCGCCACCCGACAGATACAAACAGATGCCCGAGCGGGTCTCTTTTCAGGGGGTCGTGACGGCCTGCGAGCCAAAGACCTTTCTTTCCCACACCTGGGACGGTGACGGCGAAAAATCCGAGGTCACATATGAGCTCGAGCAACGGCCCGACGGCGTGCTTCTGACGCTGACGCATCGCCGGCTGCCTGACGAGGTGCTGGCGGGCGCCACCGCCGGCTGGCACACCCACCTGGGAATCCTCGCGAACGTCCTCGCTGGCAAGGAGCCACCCCCGTTTTGGCGCACGCACACCGCCCTCGAGGCGGAGTACGAAGCGAATCTGAGGGAGGCTGAGTAAGAAGCAGGGTGCCACGTTGTCAGGCGCAAATGGCCGGTGACACCCACCACACCCACCAATAGTGAACCTTGTACTCATCCGATGGCGGCTGCCGGCAGGCGGGACGCCTGCCCACAATGTCCTCCGTCAGGTGATGCGCCTCGACCTCGGCAATACCCAAGTCGATAGTCCCCGCCCCTCGGAAATCCGCGAGCGCGAAGCGCGCGGATTTCCGTGGGTGGGTGGGGGGGGGCCCGGAACAGGCCTCAGTCCGCGAGAGGTCCCAACGTGGGAACGAGATCGGCAGCGGTGGCCATGTCGGCGGCCATGTAGCGATCCTGCTCGAGGCGGGGAACCTGAGCCCTCAAACGGGCGGCGGCCTCCTCGAGCTTCGGCGAAGCCTTGAGCGGCCGTTGGAACTCGAGCGCCTGGACGGCGGCGAGGTACTCCATCCCCAGGACCGATCGTGTGAGCTCGACGACCCGCGCGAGCTTGCGCGCCGCCCAGGTGGACATGGAGACGTGGTCCTCCTGGCCGGCGGAGGTGGGAATCGAGTCCACCGACGCCGGGTGGCTCAGCGTTTTGCACTCGCTGACCAGCGCCGCCGCCGACACCTGGACCATCATGAATCCTGAGTTGAGCCCGGCATCGGGCGATAAAAATCGCGGCAGACCGGAGAGCGCCGCGTCGACCATCCGCGCCAACCGGCGCTCGGAGATCGAGGCGAGGTCCGTCATCGTGGCCGTCAGATAGTCAAAGACCGCCGCGATCGGCGCGCCGTGGAAGTTGCCGCCCGAGATCAGGCGTCCCTCGGCGAAGACCATCGGGTTGTCGGTGGCCGAGTTGAGCTCGATCGAGAGCACCCGGTGGGTGTGCTCGAGGGCGTCACGGCCGGCGCCGTGGACCTGCGGCGAGCAGCGCAGAGAGTAGGCGTCCTGGACCCGTCCACACTCGCGGTGGGACTCACGAATCTCGGAACCGACGAGAAGCCCGAGCATCCGGTCCGCACTGACGATCTGGCCGGGGTGCGGCCGAGCGGCGTGCACCGCCGGATCAAAGGCCGCATCGGTCCCCGCCATGGCGTCGAGCGTCAAGGCACACACCACGTCGGCGGCGTCAAACAGACGTCTGGCGTCGCCCACCGCCAGGGCTCCGACGGCCGCCGAGGCCTGGGTGCCGTTGATCAGGGCGAGCCCTTCCTTGGCCTCGAGATGGAGGGGCTCGAGACCGGCCTTTTCGAGCGCTTCGGCGCCGGTCAGTTTCTCTCCACCGATGATCGCCTCGCCCTCCCCGATCAGAACCAGGGCGAGGTGAGCGAGCGGGGCGAGATCGCCGGACGCGCCAACCGAGCCCCGGCTGGGCACCACCGGGTGGACGCCGGCTTCGAGGAGGTCGAGCACCCGCTCCACCACGAGCGGTCTGCACCCGGCGTGACCGGTCGCGAGCACGTTGGCGCGGAGCAACAACATTGCTCGAACCACATCCTCGGCAAAGGGCTCGCCGACGCCGCATGCGTGCGACCGCAGGAGGTTGAGCTGGAGCTGCTCGAGCTGTTCGGGCGAGATCCGGACCTCGGCGAGCTTGCCGAAGCCCGTATTGATGCCGTAGACCACCTCGCCCGAGGCCAGGATGTCGTCCACGACCTGGCGCGCCCGGGCGACTCGTGTCCGAGCCTCGGGGTCGAGCTTTACTCCCGCGCCGCGGCGCGCTACCGCCTCGACTCCCGCGATATTCAGGGTCCGGCCATCCACCAGCACCCGTTCAGTCATCGGGTGGGCCTCACCCACCGGCAAGCCGGTCGATGAGATCGATGTAGGCCGCCATGGCCTCGTCGGAGGTCATCCCGCACCGCTTCTCCCACGCCGCGTACTTGGCGGCACCGCGGAAATCGAAACCAGACGGCGCCTCGCCCTGGACATCGCCCACGGTCGCCTGTTTGTACAGGCCGTAGAGCTCCAGCAGGGTCTCGTTGCCCTGCGACGGCAGGCTCTTGCCTTTTTCGATCGAGGCTTCGAATTGTTTTTTGAGGTCCACGTCGACTCCTTCCGAGGAGGCATTGTAACCGCGCGGCTTCGCCACGGAATTAGGAATAGGAATTTCATCGCAACTCCCGAGGAGAGCCTACGGATACGGCTCGCGTGCGGCGAAGCGTGCCCGGCTTTGCCTCCGGCTACGCCGTGGCAAATCACGGGAAGCGCGTTCCGAAAGCCATGCTCACTCGAATGCTTCTACCTCATTCGATCCCGAATCCGGTCGTAGACGTCGCGGCGGTGGCCAACCGCGACGACCAGTATTTCGAGCCTTTCCCGAGTCGCCCGGTAGACGATGCGCCAGTCGCCCGTTCGCCACGATCGGAGACCGCGCAAAGTGAGCTGGAGGGGTTTGCCCCGTGAGGGGTCTTCAACCAACCGATCGATGGCGGCCCGGACCTTCGACCGCACCTGCGGATCGAGCCCCCGAATCGCTTTCGCCGCAGTCTGGGTGTAGCTAACCGTCCAGCCCACCCCAGATCTCCTCGTGCGAAACGACATCGCCGCGTTCGGCCTCGTCGAGGCCGCGGCGCACGGCTCCGGCGAGATCATCGTCGGCGAGGATCTCCAGAGTCTCGAGCAGGCCCTCGTACTCTTCGACCGACACGAGCATGGCGGCCGGTCTGCCCGATCGCGTGATCACGACCTGTTCTCCCATCTCCTCCACCTCCGAGAGCAGACGGGCGAGATGGGTCTTGGCATCGGAAAGGGTGACAGTGGCCATCGATCCTCCAGACCAGAATATAGGCCTGATTTCTAGTCTTGTCAATTGCGAACGACGAAGCGTGCCAACTTCAGCGTCACCAGACTCATCAACATCCCATGTCCAGTGTCCTCCGCCGTTTACGTCGAAGAAGCCCTTGAGAGCGCTAACCGCTGATTGAATGCCTGAGTCGGATTCGACCGAATTTCATCAATCCCAGGCCGAGGTGTCACCTGACTCGAAGAAGTCGAAGAAGATCGGTCCGGGTGTTTCGATTGTCGATTCCAATCGAACGCCTGTGAGGTTCGCCTCAAAAAAGACACAGGAACCATCGTTCGCCGTATCGTCAAGGAAGACCTTTATTTCACCATCTTTGACTTGGGTCGTGCCGAGCAAGACCTCCCATTCTTCCCACATAAAATCTGAATGCATGGCCCGAATCACCCTGTACACCGGTGTGTTCTGGTCGAATGCTTTCCACGGTATCGAGTCCGGGACCAAGCCTCGAATACCCCGACTCGCCTCATGACCCGGTATCGTCAGGAACCTCAGAAAGACCTTGTAGGGGGCCCCTTCCTGAAGGCCGGCGAGATGCACGCCGAGCCAGGGAGAGTTTTCTCGATTCTGTCCGGGAGTGTCGCACGAGGAACCGCAGGTCGGAAGTGAGGGGTCACCAACATGAGACACGAGAACATTGACTCCCGGAATGTCCTTGTAATTGTTCACCGGGCTCCAGAGGCAATCCCCGTAGCGATCGAGTTGATCTTCCCGTACCGCACCAGAAAAATAGACCTCACCATTGCCTTGGGTCAAAACCAGAATTTCTGAGTTCGTCGAGTCAATCTCCGACACCCGCGTTTCAACAAGGTCGTCTACCATCTCCTTGATATCCCAGAACGCCTGTTTTGGGGGAAACCATTCAGGTTTCGGCTCGGGCGGAGGAAGGGGATACACGGCATCGTTCCCTACGATGCCTCGGGTCCAGTTCAACCAATGCACATGATCGTCGATACGATACAAGAAGAGCTTTTCGAGAACATCGGATTCAACGGTGCGTCGAAAGGCCTCGACGTATTCCAGGGCCTGCCCGCTCTCGCCGATCACCGAGGAATTTATACCGTACTCGGTCACCCATAACGGCTTTCCCGGGCATTCTTGGGCGATGATATCTCGCTATCCACCGACCTTTTCGATATCATCGAACATCGCCGATGTGGCGCCGACAAAATCTCCTGGGTAGAAATGCACCGCCAAAACATCAAGATCTTGGCAGCCGCCTCTCAGTGCGTTCCTGAAAAAGGAGGTGGAGAATACGGACTCAGGCCCCACCACTTTCGATTCGGGATCGTGTGTGGAAATGACATCATGCAAAATGTGCAGAAGAGTGAGGTAATCCGAAACGGTGCCATCCCACACCCATGAACCGTTTGGCTCGTTCAGGGGAGAGTAATACTCAATCCGTCTTCCGTACCTGGTCACGACCCTGGTGACGAGATCTTCGTAGTTGACGAAGAACTCGGGGTCGTCGATTCCGGTCCAATCGGGTATGTCACCAAAACACAACATCATCCTGAGGTCATTCGCCGTCGCACGATCGACAATGCGGTCGAGTTCCTGAAAGTCGAAGACATCTTGTTCAGCTTCAAGCTGGTTCCAGATGCCCCATACCCGCAGCCACTGAATCCCCGACCGAGGTACAGTGTCGATGGTGATCGTTTTCCAGGTCTGATAGCCGTCCCGGTTGATCCCGAATGGGTTTATCCGAGACCACCACCAACCCGCTTAGGAGAATCAGGAGACACGCGAGCCGATGAGTCGTCATGTGCACCTCGATCCATCTGCGGTCCCCCCGACGAAGGGTTTTCCGTCTCGGGGACGCCAGCCAAAGGAAACCAGTCACTATAGTAACTCCGATCGGCCTCCCGCGCCCGTCACGGGGCAGGACCTACTCGTCAGAGGAAAACTCTCCGGACTCGATCTGTCCGAGTTCAGCTCAGGCGACAGGCCCATGCTGCCTGCGGTCATACCGCAGCGACAGCGCGGTTAAATTTGACCTCTCCTCCCCGATTTGCACTTGAGGTCTGGCGAGTCTTCTCGCGGCCAAGACCTCTCACGCCGGGAGGTACCTCTGAGAAAACTTTCGTTACCGAAACCGGTCTCTCATCGACTTCGTCTTGAGAATCGACGATAATTCCCGCAACGTGAACGGAGATTGGATGGCAGAGATTTCTGAGACTCTGAACCGAGAGTCGACGGCACAATCTTGGAATCGACTCGTCCCGACGGTTTCAATAGCCTTCGCGGTTGCAGCGATTTCAATTGTTTTCGTGGTTCCGAGCGGCGAGGCCCCGGATGAACCGGCGCATATCGAATACATCGACAGCATACTGATCAACCGTGAACTGCCGCATGACAAATCTGACGCTGCTGTTGACGGCTACGAGTCCCACCAACCGCCACTCTACTACGCCACGACTGCAGGCCTTTTTGGAATCCTGGGTATCGAGGCGATCGATTTCCCGTTTGTAGCCGATGAGGACTTCGAGTTCTCCGGCGACGGCAGACCTGCCTTTCTGAGACGCCACGGTCCCGAGATGAAGGGCGCCGCAATACGGGTCACCCTCGCACGCACAACCAGTGTGCTGTATGGCCTCATGTTTGTCTTTTCGATGTTTTTCCTCCTTGGCACTGCGACTGACTACGCCCCTCAGGGAATCGTAGCTGGAACCATTTTCTGCCTGTCTCCCCAGATCGTATTCTCTTCGGGGACGGTCAACAACGATATCGGTCTTGTAGCCTTCGGAACTCTCGCTGTAGCGGGCATTGCGAAAGGTCTTTCGTCCCCAGTCGAGAAGTCATTCTGGCTGTTCGTGGGATCGGCGTCAGCCGGATTGGCGGTTTGGATGAAGGTCTCAGGTGCGGCATTCGTGTCCGCAGTTTTTGTCGCGGCCTTGCTGGGGGTGTTGCGTCGACATTGGAGTTCAGTCCTCGCGACCGTCATTCCCTGTTCCATGTTGGTCCTCGCATGGATGTATTCGAACTTCATCCGATTCGAGTCCATCATTCCGCGATTGCCAACCGGTTGGGATTCCGAGGGGAACACGAGCGTCGCGCGGTTGTTCGGCGAACCTTGGTGGATCGTCTCCACTTGGGGAAGCTTCTGGGCAAAATTCGGTTGGTTCAATCTTCCACTGCCGAGCGCCGCCTATATCTGGTTTTTGGTTCCGTCGGTGTTGATCATCGTCGGTATCTTCGCGATGGTGACAGAATCCCGAACCAACCGAAATCTCCTCGCTACCCTCCTCGCGATCGTCATTACGAACCTGTTTCTTTTCTCCGTGTACCTGACTCAGGTCGACTGGCAGCCCCAGGGTCGATATCTCTTCCCGTCAATCGGCTCGTTTGCGGTGTTCTGCGCGTTCGGCCTCAAAACGATGACTCGTTTCGTGCCTGAACGGCTCCGGGTATCGTCTGCCGTTGTTCTGTCCTTTTCGGCTGGAGCTGTCTGCTTCTTCGCTATTTGGTTTATTTGGAGAAACTACGCGAATTGGAGCACCATATTGTGATTTCCGATGGTATGAGGCGTCGCCCCCCTGACACGGCCAGCGTGCGGCGGAGCGCGCCACTTTTGACATTGTCTGACGCTCGGAGGTTTACCGGTGAGTGCTCCCGGCAGACAGTGTCCTCGGCGGCAACTCCCGGGAACCCGCCGGAGGCAGCGATCTGTGGCCGACAGCCGGGCTGGAGGGCCGGCCATCGGTCACTCACTGGCGACGGTGCGTCGCGGCGCCCGCAGGGCGCCAGCAAGAGCGTCGGGAGACCCGGGCCTCTCGAATTTCAGAAACGGCAGACCCCGCCGCCGACCTAGTAGGGCGAGAAGCCGCCGGCGGACCAGTTGTCCTCTCGGACGCCGTTGTACAGCATCTGCAGGGCGTCGAGGTGCTCCTTCTCCCAGTCGGCGAGGAAGAGGTAGAACTCCTTGACCTCGGTCTCGGCGGTGTTGTCGGCAGCGCCTGAGAAGTACGTGATGGCGTTGGTCTCCAGCGTCATACCGATCGACAACACGCCGAGCTCGAAGTCGGTGCCCTCAGCCTGTTTCTTGAACTTGTCGGTGAAGATGGTGCCGGTGAAGGCCTTGAGGTCGGGATCGCGGTGCGGCATCTTGAAGGCCGCGAGGCCCTTCTCTTCGTACGAGCCGATCACTGACTGCAGGTAGGCCTTGTGTTGGACCTCATCCCGCGCGAGTTTGTCGAAGAGTTCCTGAACCGCAGGCTTGGTGGCCCGTTCGGCGGCCATCGAGTAGAAGGTGTAGCCGTCGACCTCGATCTGATAGGCCTTGCGCAGGATCTCGCGAATGTCGTCATGTGCCATGTCTTATATCTCCTCGAAGACGAACGACTCCCTGTCCAGTGGCTCCGGTCGGATCGCAGCTTCTTCGACCGGGACCCAGGCGATGGCTCCGGTCGGGCAGAAGGGCACGCACCGGGGGTCGCCGCCGCACAGGTCGCATTTTTGAACGCAGTGATAGGTCTCGTCCCACAACATGTTGCCGAAGGGACACCCGGCGACGCACATCCGACACGAGATGCATCGAGATCGCACCATGTCGATGGCGCCGGTCTCCGGGTTGCGCTCCAGCGCCCGAGTCGGACAGACCGCCACACAACCTGCCTCCTCACACTGAAAGCAGACGATGGGCGTCCCGAGTTCGGGCCCGCGGCGGTGGATGTTGATTCGGGTTCTGGCCGGCCGGCCCTCGGACCCGTGGGCAAAAGCGCAGGCCAGCTCGCACTTGCCGCAGGCGATGCACCGTTCGACGGAGACCTTGTAGATCATGCGCATATGGAGGCTCCCTCGGCGATGCCAGGCTGAAGCCAGGCACCGATCCAGTCGAAAACCATCATTTCACCTCCTGCAGCTTCTCGAAGGTCCTGGCCATGACTCGACGTTTGCTCCGGTCGGAGGTCTCGAAGTAGGTCATCGGCACGCCACTGCGTTTGGCAAAGTGTTCCGCCTGTTCCTTCGTGATCACAGCCTCGCCGGTCTTGGCATCGCGCAGCATCTCGAACTCACGGCCCCAGATCGTGCGCCGGTGGTTCGATGTCTCAAACGGAATGAAATCCGTTGGGCAGATCTCGGCGCACGCCAGACAACCGATGCAATCCGGTGGTGGCTGGTTGAAGGGCGGCGCGATCTCACGACCCCAACCGCGGTTGGTGCTCGAGATCGCCGACACCCCGATGTGGTCGCAGACCCGGGTGCAGAGGCCGCACAGAATGCAGTCGGTCGGCTCGGGATTGGGCTCGTACGAGGTGGCCTCGATCCCGTGCTGTCGGGCTACCGTCTGAATCAGGGGCGTATCCGGACACCGCGCGAGCAGCAGATCGAGCACCACCCGGCGGGTTTCGACCACCCGCTCCGAGTCGGTGACGACGGTCATGCCCTCCGCCACCGGGTGGTTGCACGAGGTCACGACCTTGAAGTAGTCGTCGTCCCAGTTGGCCTGGGACATGTCGACCACACACAAACGGCAGCCGCCCCACGGCTCGAGACCGTCAAACTGACACAGGGTCGGAACCTTCACACCGGCCGCGCGGGCGGCGTCGAGGATGGTGGCGTCGGCATCCACGGTGATGCGGCGGCCGTTGACTTGGAGCGTCGGCATCACACCACCTCCGATGTCTCGAGCTCGTGTTTGGGGAAGGTCCGGATCGAGTCGGTCGGGCACACCTCGACACACGCTCCACACGAGATACAGGCGTCGTGGTCGATCACATGCATTTCCTTGATGACCCCGGCGATGGCGTCCACCGGACAGACCTTGAAACACAGGTGACAGCCGTCGCAGTCGTCCATGATCTCGAAGGCGGTCAGCTCGCGACAAACCCCTGCCGGGCAGGCGTGATCGGCAATGTGTGCCTCGTACTCCGAGCGGAAATACCGCAGCGTCGACAGGACCGGGTTGGGCGCCGATTTCCCGAGCTCGCACAGGCTGCCGAGCTGCATGCCCGAAGCCAGCTTTTCGATGAGCTCGATGTCGCCCGTTCGACCCTTGCCGTCGATGATGCGGTCGTAGATGGCGACCATCTGTCGCAATCCCTCCCGGCAGGGCGTGCACTTGCCACAGCTCTCCTCCTCGAGGAAGGCGAGGAAGAAGCGCGAAACGTCGACCATGCAGGTGTGGTCGTCCATGACGATCATGCCGCCCGACCCCATCATCGAGCCGGCCTCGGTGAGCTTCTCGTAATCCACCGGCAGGTCGAGCAGTTCTTCCGGTACACAGCCGCCCGATGGGCCGCCGGTCTGCACCGCCTTGAAGGGCCGGTCCTTGAGAATACCGCCGCCAATGTCGTAGATGATGTGGCGCAGGGTGGTGCCCATCGGCAGCTCGATAAGCCCGGTGTTCTTGACCTTGCCGACCAGCGAAAACGCCTTGGTGCCCCTGGACTTTTCGGTGCCCATCGAAGCGAACCACTCACCGCCGCGGTCGATGATGGCGCCGATGCCGGCCCAGGTCTCGACGTTGTTGAGGATCGTCGGCATGTCGAAGAGGCCTTTTTCGGTGGAATGGACGTACTTGGCCCGCGGTTCACCGGTCTTGCCCTCGAGCGAGCGCATCAGGGCCGAGCTCTCACCGCAGACAAAGGCGCCGCCGCCTCGCGAGATCTGAATATCAAAGTCGAATCCCGATCCCATGATGTTGTCGCCAAGGAGGCCGTACTTGCGCGCCTCGGCGAGGGCGATCGTCAGGTTGACGACAGCAAGGGGATACTCGTCGCGGACGTAGATAAAGCCCTCGCGGGATCCAACGGCGTAGGCCGCGAGAATCATGCCTTCGAGCACCGAGTGCGGATCGCCCTCCATGATCGAACGGTCTTTGAAAGCCCCGGGATCGCCTTCGTCGCCGTTGCACAGGATGAAGCGCCGCTCACCCGGCGCCGACTTACACGAGCGCCACTTGCGGGAGGTGTTGAAACCGGCGCCCCCGCGGCCGCGTTGGCCCGAGGTCGCCACCTCGTCAATGACCTGGTCGGGCGTCATCTCGAACAGGGCTTTTGCGAGCCCTGAGTACGCGCCCTCGGCGATGGCATCGAGGATCGAGGTCGGGTCGATGCGGCCGATGTTGCGCATCGCCACCCGCACCTGGTTTTTGTAAAACGGGATCTCGGTGTACTGCTCGATGCGCTCGCCGCTCACCGGTTCTTTGTACAAAAGGCCCCGGATCACTTCCCCACCGATCAGCGTCTTTTCGACGATCTCCTCGACTCGCTTCGGTTTGACCTTGGTGTAGAGGATGCCCGACGGCCGCAGGGCCACCAGGGGCCCGCGCTCGCAGAAACCGTGGCAGCCGGTGGATTTGACGAAGAGGTTGACGTCGGCATCGAGGCTGCGTTTGGCGATCTCGCCCGCAAAGGCCTCGGCAACCTTCTTGGCGCCCGAGGCGAGACACCCGGTGCCGCAGCAGACCAACACCTGCTGCGTTCGGTTGGCCTCGTTCTCCCGCGCCTGGGCCTGCAACGCCTCGAATTGGTCGCGTGACTCAATTCTCATCGTCGCCTCCCTCGGCGAGGTAGGTCGCCATCCGCGCCGCCTTGGCGCTGCCGCGATAGGTCTCGCCGACGATCATCACCGGCGCCATCGCGCAGGCGCCGACGCAGTTCACCGTCTTGACCGTGAATTTGAGGTCCTCGGTGGTCTCGTCGGGCCCGATCCCGAGCTGGCGCTGGAGCTCCTCGACCAGCTGGCCCGCGCCGCGAATGTGGCAGGCGGTGCCCGTGCACACCTTGACGATGGTGTCGCCCTGCGGCTCGAGCGAAAACGCCTTGTAGAAAGTCGAAACCGAGAACACCTTGGCCAGCGGCACCTCGAGCGCCTCAGCAACACGCTCGAGCACATCGCACGGCAGGTAGTTGTAGGCACGGTGGACGTCCTGCAGGACCTGGATCAGCGCCGGTTCCCCGGCCGGGTATCTGCCCAGGATATCCTCGGTCACCGTGAGGTCGGAACACGGAGTCTCAGCCATCAAGCCTCCATCACCTTGTGCGCCGCGCCGAGCTCGTAGCCCTTCTGCAGCGCTTCGATGTTGACGTCGATCACCGCCGGCTTGGCGGCGAAGGTCTCTCGAATCACCGTGATCACCTCATCGACGGAAACCGCGTCGGTCGCTCCGAGGTAGGCACCGAGAGCCACCATGTTGGCGCCGCGTGGATTGCCAAGCTCGGTCGCGATCTGGTTGGCGGGCACCTCGATCACCGTCAGGTCGCCGCGCTCGCTGCCGCGGTTGATCAACGAGGAGTTGATGAGCAGGAGGCCCCCCGGGCGAATATCCGACTCGAATTTCTCGAGCGACGGGAGATTCATGGCGAGCACCGCCCGCGGCGATCGAATCACCGGCGAACCCACCGGTTTGTCGGAAACCACCACAGTGCAGTTGCAGGTGCCGCCGCGCATCTCGGGACCGTAGGACGGCAGCCACGATACCTCTTTGCCCTGGTGCATGCCCGCGTAGGCGAGCATCTTGCCGATCAGGAGGATCCCCTGCCCTCCGAATCCGGCCATGATCACTTCGCTCTGCATGGCGCCTCCAATCACGAGTTCAAGGGTTTGGGCTCGCGGCTCCCGCTTTCGGGCGTTTTAAAGATCCCCACCGGGTAGTAGGGCAGCATGTTCTTTTCCAACCAACCCGTCGACTCGGCTGGCGGGATGCCCCAGTTGGTCGGGCACGTCGACAGGATCTCGACCAACGAGAAGCAGGTGCCCTCGACCTGGCAGGTGAAGGCCCGGCGCAACATCTCTTTGGCATGCACCGCAACCAGCGGGTTGTGCACCGTGGCTCGGGCGACAAAGGCGGGAGTTCGCAAGGTTGAAATGAGCTCTGCCACCCGGATCGGATGGCCTGCCGTTTCCACATCGCGGCCGAGCTGGCAGGTGGTCGCCACCTGGCCGGGCATGGTGGTGGGCGCCATCTGGCCTCCGGTCATGCCGTAGATCGCGTTGTTGACAAAGACCACGGTTACCTTCTCGCCGCGGTTGGCGCAATGCACGATCTCCGCCATGCCGATTGAAGCGAGGTCGCCGTCACCCTGGTACGAAAAGACCACCAGGTCGGGGCGGGCGCGTTTGACACCGGTTGCGACCGCCGGCGCGCGGCCGTGCGCCGCTTCCTGAAAGTCGCAGGTGAAGTAGTTGTAGGCGAGCACGGCGCATCCAACCGGCGCCACACCAACCGTCCGTTCGGCCACTCCGAGCTCGTCGAGGACCTCGGCCACCAGGCGGTGGATCAGACCGTGGGTGCAGCCCGGGCAATAGTGGGTGGTGACGTCGGCCAACGCCTGCGGGCGGGCAAACACGGTCTCAGCCATGGTGCACCTCCTCGGACTCTCCATCGAGAATGGCCTTGACCTTGGCCACGACCTCGTCCGGCGACACCAGCATGCCGCCCATCCGGTTGGAGAAATGAACCGGACGGCTGCGCGCGAGGGCCAGCTGGACGTCTTCGATCATCTGACCGGCGGAGAGCTCGACGACCAGAACCGCTTTCGCCTTTTCTGCGGTTTCGCGAACGGCCTTATAGGGGAACGGAAACAGGGTGATCGGACGGATGAGGGCCGCGTTGATGCCCTCCTCTCGGAGCTCGTCAATGGCAGTGGAGCACACCCGCGCCACCGTTCCGTAGGCCACGATCAGAACATCGTAATCCTCTTCCGTGCCCTTGGTGGCGTAGCGGACTTCGTCGGCCTCCATGAGGTCGTACTTGGCCTTGAGCTTGATATTGTGCTGCTCGAGCTCCTCGGGGTCGAGGAACAGTGAGTTGATCACGTTGGTGGGCCGGCTGCCGTCGCACCCGGTGGCGGCCCAGGTCTTGGGCTCGAGCACCTTGAGCGGCTCACGGCCGTCGTGGAACTCCACCGGCTCCATCATCTGACCGATGAGGCCGTCGCCGAGGATCATCACAGGGTTTCGGTAGTAGTCGGCGAGGTCGAACGCGTCCTGGACCAGGTCCGCCGCCTCCTGGATCGACCACGGCGCCAAAACCAGCACCCTGAAATCGCCATGACCGAGAGCTTTCGTGGCCTGGAAGTAGTCGCCCTGACTGGGCAGGATGCCGCCGAGCCCAGGGCCCGCGCGGACGATATTGACGATCACCACCGGGAGTTCGGCACCGGCGAGGTAGGAGATGGCCTCCGCCATCAACGACACGCCCGGCGAGGAGGAGGAGGTCATGACCCTCTCCCCGGTTCCGGCAGCTCCATAGATCATATTCGAGGCCGCGACCTCAGATTCAGCCTGGACGAAAGCGCCACCGATCTGCGGCAACCGCATCGACATGTACTCGGGGATTTCGTTCTGCGGCGTGATCGGGTAGCCGAAAAAGAGCTTGCACCCCGCCTGCACCGCCGCCTCGCCGATGGCCTCCGAGCCTTTCATGAGTTTCTTGGCCATTGCGATCCCCTCAGTACGAAAAGTAGTGGTACATGGTCCCGTTGACCTTCATCTCGATGGCCATGTCGGGACAGGTAATGCAGCACAGACGGCACCCGATACACCGCATCTGCTCCTCCACCTCGGCATAGAAATAGCCCTTGGTGTTGATCTGCTTGCCCATGCCAAGAATCTGCTGCGGGCAGGCGTGAACGCAGAGCTCGCAACCCTTGCAGCGGTTGGGACTGATCACAATCTGCGGCATGAACGCTCCTTTCTCAGGTCACAACGAACAGCGGTCCCGTGGTTCTCCGCTCCAGAGATTGCGCAAACGGCGGCTGCACAATGCGCCGCATGGCGATGACCGGGCACTCGAGGTCGTTGCTTTCGATCGCGGCGGCGATCGTTGAGTCGACCGTCACCGCCTCCAGCGGCACCCCGGCCATTCTGGCGGTCTCCAGGGCCATCTCGTAGCCCTCGATCACGATTTCTACGGTGGTCTCATCCATGAGGTGGGTGTTGGAAATCAGACCGGTCACCGGGACACGCCCCACCGCCTCGATTTCCCGCACCATGGTCAGCGCCTGTTGCGGGCCGGAGGTCGAGGGACGGCGGAAGTTGAGGACCAGCAGATTCTCGGTCTCGTCGAGCGGCACCACATCGGACAGAGAACCCAGCACCCTCGCCCCCACGTCGTCGCCGCCGACATCCATGATCAGGTGGTGGCGGTCGTGTCGAAGGTGGCTGCGGATCTGGGGCACGATGATCGGGAGATCGGCGTGGACGTTGGCGCCGGTCGGCGCCAGCAGCTCGATCCCGGTATCGGCGAGGATGGCGCGGGCCGAGCGCGAGCGAAAGTAGGGTTTGACGACATCGAGATCGGCCAGGGTGACGGGCACACCGGTTGCGGCCAACCGAAGCGCTCCGTTGAGAGCGATCTCGGTCTTACCGCTGCCGAAGTGGCCGACGAAAACTGTCACCCGTTTCCGAAACACAAGCGTGCTCCCTGTCCGTTGAATCCGACGAATCGGGGGATCAGGATACCTCAACCGGCACCCCTGACTCAAGGTATGTGAAAAATTTCACGTAAATAAGTGCATTATTGAGACCGAGTTACATGTCAGGTTGGTATCTGAAATCCCGCCCGACCTCAGCTCCTCGAACCCGCGGGGCCGTCCTCTGAACTCATCCGGATTCGACGTGCCGCGCACTCAGCAAAGCCGGTGCACGAGCGGCACACGGGGTCGTCGACAAAGCCGAACTCACTTGGCGCACACACGGTGATGGATGGGTCCCTGGCGGTGTCGAGCTCGGCGAGCAGGGGCTCGTCTTCAGGCGCCACCACACCGCCCTCGCGCGCGCGAGCCTCGGCAGCCCGCACCAACGGGTCCCATGCCCGGTTGCGTCCCTCCGTCTGGGCGCTCTCCGAGCGGAGAGCAATATCGGCTTTGCGCTTCGAGAACTCGAAGGCGATCTTACGGCGCGTCGGCAATCGCCGGGTGGCGAGGAAGAAGAGGTATCCGGCCGAGGTGCCCACGATATTGGCCAGTCCGTCGACCAGACCCATCGAAAGGCTCGAATAGACGAGGATGGCCGCGGCGACAATGGCCAGGTACTTGACCTTGACCGGGATGATGAAGAAGAGCCGGAACTCCACCTCCGGGTAGAGGGTTGCAAAAGTGAAGAGCAGGCACGAGCTGAAGCCGAGATCACCATAGAGCGGACGGCCGATCACGGCGGCCGTGACCGAGGCCCCGAATGTCGCAATCAACCAGAAGACGAGAAACCGCGGCGAGCCCCAACTTTCCTCGAGCGGCTTCGCCATGATCCAAAGCACCAGCATGGAGATAAAGAACCAGAACATGCCGGTCCCGTGGATGAACTGATAGGTGACCAGGGTCCAAGGCCGCGACGTGACGAGGCCCGGAATCAGGGCCAGGGCCTGCAGGCTCTCCTGCATCATGGTGCCGAGGATAAAGACTGCGAAGTGGGCGAAGATCAGCCCTTCGGTCAGGTGCCATTGCTCTCGTTCGATCATCGTCTGCCAAGCCTCCGTTCCATCTCCTCCTGGCTCAAACGGAGGATGATGGGCCGTCCGTGCGGACAGCGATAGGGATTGTCCGTCGCCAGAAGATCCTCGAGAAGGGCGCGCTGCGCGTCGTTCGTCAGCCGGTGGTTGACCTTGATGGCGCCGCGGCACGACAACGAGGCCGCCAGTTCCTCTTCGATTTCCCGCGACGCACCTTCGGGAACGCCGTCGAGGGCAGTGGCGCGATCGAGGACGCTCTCGACGACCTCCTTCACCGCCTCCTCGTCGAACTCCGGTGGGACCGAGAGGACGCGGATGGTCTCCGGCCCGAACAGCTCGGCGTCGATGCCGACCTTCCTCAAGATCCCTTCGACGCCGGGGAGAGCGGAGGCGTGCGCTTCATCCACTTCGATCAGGCACGGCGTCAACAGGCCCTGCGACGGTGCCTCGCCACCTGCGAGACGCCTTCGGATCTGGTCGAAGAGAACGCGTTCGTGGGCCACGTGCTGATCGACGATCACCAGGCCGTAGTCGTCCTCGAGCAGCAAAAAGGAATTTCGATACTGGCCGATGAGGCGGCCGAACGCTGTGTCCGCCGCGCCCGCTTTGGCGCCCGATCGAATGCGCGGGTGATCCGACGCCGACCGCGTTTGGGCCAACTCCCCGATGTCTTCGCCCGGCGCATCGAGCCGCGTCTCGCCATAGGCCGGGTGGTCGAACAAGGGCGGACGACCGACTCCGTCTCGGTCGCGGAGCATGTGGCCATACCCACCCGGCGTCCGTTCGGACAGGCCCTGCGGCAACGGGCCTTCTTCGAGCGCCCGCACGTCGACCCGGCCCTGGGAGGCCGCGACCCCCTGCCGCATCGCCCGCTCGATGAGCGCGAACACCGAGCCCGACCGCGAAAAACGCACCTCGGTCTTGGCCGGGTGGACGTTGACATCCACCTCGTCAGGGGGCACTCGGAGATCAACCACCACTCGCGCTCCACCAAACCCGGCGCCGGCCGACCGCAGGACCCGCAGCACCGCGCCGACGACCAGCCGGTCGCGGACCGCCCGCCCGTTGACCAGCAGGGTCAGGGATGGTCGGCCGCTTCCGCCGCCCGGCGCCAGAAGACCGCGCACTGCGGCCTCGCCGGCCACGGCGTCGAACACGACGACCTTGTCCGCTTTCCGCCACAGGTCCCTGAGCCGTTGCGACATATCGGCCACTGCCGGAGCGTCGATCAGCGTCCGCGAACCGTGGCGCAGGACAAAGGCGACATCGGGACGAGCCAGGGCCGCGCCCCACAGGATCTCCTGGGCGTGACGCAGCTCTGTCTCGGGCGAACGAAGGAACTTCCTCCGGGCCGGGGTGTTGAAAAAGAGATCACTGACCTCGACAGTGGTGCCGCGCGGTCTGGCGGCCCCCTCGGAGCCGAGAATCCGCCCCCCTTCGACCGTGACCCGCACCCCGCCCTGGGCGGGATCGGCGGAGGTCACGAGGACGAATCGCGACACTGCCGCGATCGACGGCAGGGCCTCGCCTCGGAAACCGAGGGTCGCGATGTGGTCGAGCTCGTCGGCCGTGCTGATCTTCGATGTGGCGTGCCGTTCGAGCGCAAGCACGGCATCGTCGGGATCCATCCCGCACCCGTCGTCCGAAACCCGTATCCGGCTGCGGCCGCCGTTCACGAGATCGACTTCGATCCGCGTCGCCTCCGCATCGAGACTGTTTTCGACCAGTTCCTTGACCACGGACGCAGGCCGCTCCACCACCTCACCGGCGGCGATGCGGTTGATCAGTCCATCGGACAAAACGTGGATGCGAGGCACGAGGGACATGATACCGGGGATGAAGGCGGGATGCAGGGTGGAGGATGTTGGATGTTGGATGTTGGATGTTGGATGTTGGATGATTGGAGTTGGATGTCATCAAATCGTGATCCTTAACACTCGGATGTCAAGGGCCCGGTAAACCGAATATCCAATATCAAATATCCAATATCCGGATCTCACCCCATGCCGCGTGCCGGCATGGTCCGCATTGGACCTATTTCACGTTGTTGAAGATCGAGAGGTCCGGTTTGGAGTCCGGTGTCACGACCCGGCTGGTGTCTGCGAGGTCCTCACGGATCAAGAGGTCCATGAGGTGATCCCGGACCCCGGCCTTGCCGCCCTTTTTATAAAGGCGCATGACGGTCGAGGGTTTGAGGTGGATGCCGGTCATGTGCCCCAGGTACTGGCAGAACACCTTCGATCGGGACATGAACGAGGCGACGAGGATGAATAACAGGAGCGCAATCGCCGCAACCGCTCCCAATTGGTACATCGCTGCGGGCCCGAGGCCGAGGAAATCAAGGTCCATGGTCACCTACCGTCGCGATCCGGAGTGTCGTCGTTCAATGCGTGCGTTTCGTCGACTTCACCAAAGTAATTCTCGGGCACCAGCAACTCGCGGCCCTTCGATCCCGCCAGCGGACCCACCAGGCCTTCCTTCTCCATCATATCCAAGAGTCGCGCGGATCGTGTGTATCCAAGCCGTAACCGACGTTGAATATAGGAGGCCGAGGCCTTCCGCGTCTTGACCACCATCCGCGCTGCTGCGTCGTACATGGGATCGGAAATGTCTTCGACATCCTCGACCGACATCCCCTTGCCACCGCGATCCGGTGGTCCGAGCGGTGCGTGCGACAGAACCTCGCGGTGGTACTCGGGTTTGCCGAACCGTTTGATATAGCGGACCACACTGTGGATTTCCTTTTCCGTGACCAGGGGCCCGTGAAGCCGCATCAGGCTGCCGCTGCCCGGTGGCAGGAAGAGCATGTCGCCGCGCCCGAGGAGGTGCTCGGCGCCCATTGCATCGAGAATGGTCCGGGAATCGAATCGCGAACGCACCCTGTAGGCAATCCGGCAGGTGAAGTTGGCCTTGATGATACCGGTGAGAATGTCGACAGAGGGGCGTTGTGTTGCACAGATCAGGTGGACGCCCACCGCGCGCGCCTTCTGCGCGAGCCGGGTGATGGATTCTTCGACGGCGCGACCGGATGTGATCATCAGATCGGCAAGTTCGTCGATCACAATCACAATAAATGGCAGTGGGGCGAGTTCGAGATCGCCATCATCGATCTTTTCGGCGAGCTTTTTCTTCGCCCGCCGCAGCTGGACGGGGTCCCTCACGAGCTGGTTGTACTGCTGCAGGTTTCGGACACCGAGGGCCGCAAGAATGTGATAGCGGCTGTCCATTTCAGCCACCGCCCAACCCAGAGCGTTGGCCGCTTTCTTGGGGTTGGAGATGATCGGGGTGAGGAGGTGGGGAATGTCGGCATACACGCCGAGCTCCACCATCTTGGGGTCGACGAGAATGAACTTGACCTCATCCGGCCGCGCTTTGTAGAGGATCGACATGATCATGGCGTTGAGCCCGACCGACTTGCCCGCACCGGTAAAACCGCCGATGAGGAGGTGCGGCATCCGGGCGAGATCGGAGAAGAACGGTTTGCCTCGGATATCGACACCGAGGCTCAGGGTCAAGAGGGACTGGGCTCGTTGGAACTCGGAGGCCTCGATGAGCTGCCGCAGCCGGATCACTTCGGGATCGGGGCTCGGCACCTCGATGCCGACCGTCGCACGGCCGGGAATGCGGTCGATACGGACTGATTCGGTCCGCAAGGCCAGCGCCAGGTCCTCCGACAGGTTCTGCACCGCCGAGATCTTCACCCCGGAATCGAGTCTGAACTCATAGGTCGTGATGACCGGACCGGTTCGAATATTGACGACCTCGCCGCGGACCTTGAACTCTCCGCACTTCGTGGTGATCAGTTTTCCCATTTCGATCAGGGCCGCCGAGTCTCGTTCGGGCGCGTCTTCGGCCATTTCGAGAAAGGTGTCCTTGGGGAGATCGTAGCTTTCGAGGTCCTCGACAAAATCGAACTCTTCCTGGACGTCCGCGGTCTTCGCTCTGGGCTTCGGCTCGGTCTTTGGCTGCGCGGGCGCCGCCGCCCGCTTCTTTTTCGCCTTCCTCACCGGCGGCCCCTCAACGGTGGGCTCCTCGGCCTGTTTGCGGACGATCCGGAACCGTCCACGGCCCTCGACTTCCTTGACGGTCAGCGAGCCCTTGTAATCTTCGTCACCCTCCATGCGCTGGATCTGACGCTCGAAGACCTTCTGTTTGGCTCGCGCTTCCGCCTTTTCGCGCTGTCGCTCGGACCGCTGGCGGCGCCGTTGAAAAAATGTGTCGCGGATTCTTTCCGACAGTCGATCGGCATAGGCCCCGGCCGAGGCCCCAGAGATCAACAACACCCCCACCAGAAGGAGAAAGAACAACACCACCACACCGCCGACCGGGCCTGCAAAACCGGTCAACAGCTCGGCTTCGGCCAGGCCGACGAACCCACCGGCTGCGATCCGGCCGTCTCGAAAGGGCAGATCTGTGCCGACCAGCGCCGCAAAACCGGGCAGCGCCAGGAGGATGGCCGCCCAACCGATACCGGCGATGCGGGGGTTGGCCATCGGAGACTGTCTCAGCATCCGCCACCCGATCACGGCCGCCGCAACCGGCAGCACGAACGCCGTCACGCCGATGAAACTGAAGAGCGCTGCCGACAACGTCGCCCCCAACCACCCGGCGAGGTTCTCCGGCGCGGAACGCAGAGTCGAGGCGTGGAACGGACTCGGGTCGAGGGGCGAGTGGGACAAAAGCGCCACCGCGACCAGCAGGGCGCCGAGCAACAGCGCCACCGCTGCGGCCTCGCGCAAAACCCGCTCCCTCATCTCAACCACCCCCACGCAATGACCAGGACACCGAGCGGTACGCAGTACCAGGCGAAGCGGTGGAAGACGCAGCTCGAAACGGTCTTGATCACCAACTTCAGCGCGAAATAGCCCGTGACCGCGGCAGTCGTCGCACCGATCAGACAGGCGAGACCGAATCCATTGGGCTGGTGATACGGCATCCGCCACACGCCGACAAGCTCGAAAACGGCAACCATGACGACCGCCGGCACTGCCAACAGAAAGGAGAAACGGGCGGCCCACGATCGTTCGATGCCAGCGGCAAGCCCGGCGGCAATGGTGACTCCGGAGCGGGAGAGCCCGGGGAAGATCGTCAGACCTTGAGCCAGACCCACCAGGATTGCCTGCCGCCACGTCAATCGTTCTTCGTCGCTCGACCCACCGGGGAGCCTCGCCGTTGACGCAACGACTCCGCCTGTGATCAATAACGCCACCCCAACCCACAGCGGGCGATTGAAGGCCCCAACGGCGAGGTGCCGGAACGGGAGCGCGACGATGGCGGTGGCCGCGGTACCCGCAGCAATCAGCCCGAACAGCCGGCGACCGCTTCGGGTGCCGATCCACTCGACGATGTGGCGGCGTTCGAACCATACAACGGCGGCCGCCGTTCCAACGTGGAGCATTGCGTCAAACACCACACCCGGCTGACGGAATCCCGGGATCAAGGTCTGCGCAATTGCGAGGTGTCCGGACGACGAAACGGGGAGGAACTCGGTCAGCCCCTGCAACACGCCAAGCAACGCGGCGGACCACCACGTCATCCGACGCGGCCCGATCGGGGCCGCAAACCACCTGTTCGGCGGTGGTCCAACCGACGATTTCTAGCGCACGGCTCCATACCCCTCAAATGGTACCACTTCCTGGCAAGTCACTGCCAAAGGCCGACTTATGGCTGTTCAGAAAGCCGAATCCAGCCCTCGAGCTCGACCGTGCCCGGGCGCTGGGCGGGATCGAGTCCAGACCGCTCGATGTCGGACGGCTCACGAAGCGGGGCGGCGGCATTGCTGAGCATCTTCCTCGGTTTGGTGAGCGCGTGGGCAGCGAGGGCGAGACCCGCTTTGATCGCCTCCGGAGCGAAATCGGGCGGCCGCAGATCGACGACGATGACGCTCGACATCACCTTTGGAACCGGCCGAAAAGCGCGCGGCGGAACATCGAAGAGAAACCTCGCCTCACCCCATGCCGCCCGCTCCAGCGCCAGCAGGCCGTGTCCACTTCCACCCGGGGCCGCCACCACCCTGTGCGCCACCTCACGCTGCAGCATCACCACCAAGCGGGTGAAGAGGTCGTGGCGGGGAAGGAGCCTGCGCAAAATGGCTGTGCCCACCGAGTACGGCAGATTCGCCGCGACCTGCCATGGCGATTTGGCGGCCAGGAGATCGTCGAGGTCTTCGCGCAGTGCATCGCCCGATCGAATGTCAATACCGCGGCCGCCAAATCGCTGTTCAAGCTGCGGTACCAGGTTGTCGTCGAGTTCGAGAGCCAAGACCTTTCCGAATCGTTCCAGCAGGGGTTCGGTGAGAGCACCGCGACCGGGTCCGATCTCGAGGATCTGTTGCGGTTCGCTTGCCAAAGCCCCGGCAATCCTCTCGGCGACATCGCGATCGACGAGGAAGTTCTGGCCGAGCCGGTGACGCTTTGGTCTACCCATGACGGAGTTCTGAGTTTTGAGTTTTGAGTTTTGAGTTGAAAACACGTCCCACGCGAATGGTCTCCAGCGGTGAAAGTGAGCTCACGAAAGAGTCCTCAAAAACCAAGACGAGAAATCCCAACGCTCAGAACTAAGAACTCAACACTCAAAACTACCTCTTGCAGGCCTGGGCGAGTGTGGAGGCAAAGCGTTCGATCTCGTCGGCGAGCTCGTCACAGTCCCCGAGGGCGCCGATTCTGCTGACGATGGCCGATCCGACCACCACCCCATCGGCAGTGGCCGCGACCCGCGCCACCTGCTCGGGAGTGGAGATCCCGAAACCGACCGCGACCGGGAGTCGCGAGGCCTTGTGAGCGGCCTTGATGTTGCGGTCGAGCTCGCCATCGAGGTCCTGGCGCGCACCGGTCACACCGGTTCGGGAAACGAGATAGAGAAAGCCGCCGCCGATATGCGCCGCGGCCTTCATCCGCTTGCGACCGGAAGTGGGAGTGACCAGCATGATCAGGTCGAGGCCTCCGGGACACAGGGCCGCCTCGAAAGGCGCCATCTCTTCGGCGGGGACATCGGTGAAGAGAACACCGTCGACACCGGCAGCCACCGCGTCCTCGGCAAAAGCCTCGAGGCCGTACCGGATCACGGGGTTGGCGTAGGTAAAGAGGACGATCGGAATATCGATTTCCCGACGGAGCTCCGTGATGATCGCGAGCACACCTGCGAGCGTAGTCCCCGCGGCCAGCGCCCGTTCGGCGGCGCGCTGATTTGTCGGACCGTCGGCCATAGGGTCTGAAAACGGCACACCGAGCTCGAGGACATCCGCCCCCGCCCTTTCGAGGGCGTGGACGATATCGATGGTGCGCCCGAGATTGGGGTCGCCGGCTGTCACATAGGGAATGAAGGCCGCCCGCTTTTCTCGGCTAGCGGTGCGGAAGGCATCACGGATCCGGCTCATGACGAGCCCCCTTCCACCAGCGCCACCTCACCCAGATCCTTGTCCCCACGCCCCGACAGATTGATCAGGATGTTGGTGGTCAGCGACATCGGCGGCGCGACCCTGGCGGCATAGGCGATGGCGTGGGCGGACTCGAGGGCCGGGACAATCCCTTCGGTTTCGGCGAGAAGGTGAAAGGCGGCGAGGGCCGCATCGTCGTCGACACAGGTATAGGTGACGCGGCCACTTTCCTGCCACTGGACGTGCTCCGGCCCGACTGCCGGATAGTCGAGGCCCGCCGACACCGAGTGGGTCCCGAGCACCTGGCCGTCGCCATCCTGCAGCACCCGGGTCCGGGTGCCGTGGAGAACGCCCGCCGCCGCGCTGGCGGTGAAACGGGCAGCGTGCTCGCCGGGTTCGAGACTGCGGCCGCCGGCCTCGACCCCGACCAGGGCCACTGCCTCGTACGGTACGAAGGCGGTGAACATCCCGGCAGCGTTCGAACCGCCGCCGACACACGCCACCACCAGGTCCGGGAGGGTCCTTGTCGCTTTCTTGAACTGCGCAAGGGCTTCGCGACCGATCACGGTCTGGAAATCGCGCACCATCATCGGAAACGGGTGGGGACCGAGCACCGAACCGAGAATATAGTGGGTCGTATGAACGTTGGTGACCCAGTCTCGAAGGGCCTCGTTGATGGCGTCCTTGAGGGTGCACGAGCCTGCCTCCACTGCCACGACCTCGGCCCCCATGAGCCTCATTCTGACGACGTTGAGCGCCTGGCGCCTCATGTCCTCCGAACCCATGTAGATGCGGCACTCGAGACCGAGCAGCGCGGCCGCGGTTGCAACCGCCACTCCGTGTTGACCGGCACCGGTCTCGGCGATCACCCGCCCCTTCCCCATTTCACGAGTCAAGAGTGCCTGGCCGAGGGCGTTGTTGATCTTGTGGGCGCCGGTGTGGCACAGGTCCTCGCGTTTGAGCCAGATGCGCGCTCCGGCGAGGTGGGCGGAAAGCCGCCGCGCCTGGTACAGGGGGGTGGGCCGGCCCACGTAATGGGTCAGGAGCTCGTCGAGTCGTGCCTGAAAGGTCTTGTCGCGCGACGCCCTGCGATAGCTCTCTTCAAGCTCGGCGAGCGGGGCCATCAGGGTCTCGGGCACGAACTTTCCACCATAGTCACCGAAATAGCCGCTGGAATCGGGAAATTTCTTCATGGGATGAGGATTCTACCTGAGTCGTGCGCGGAGGGGCAGAGGGGCATTCAAACAAGCCCGCATTTCAGAACGCGCTACCCGAGAGGAGCCACCTTCAACATTGTCGGCCCGCGACGCCCGACCCGCGAGCGCGTTTGTGAATCCGACAATATTGAAAATGGCACCTCCACCGCACGGGGCCTTCCCCTTTGCCCACGAACTCTCTGCTCCGCTGTTCCCCGCCCCTGTCAGGGTCGCAGTTGCTCGATCACATCCGCGCTCACCCACCAGATGTCCGAACTGCCCTGGCCGGGTTGCGTCGAGAGCTCGAGCAACTCAGTGATCGACCTCCCCGTCAGAGGGAGATCCACCTCTTCGTCGGTTCGCGACGACATGAAGAACAGGTACTTGCCGTCGGGCGACAGCGATGCCGACCACTCGCGCCCCGCCGCCTGATTGATGCGCGGACCCATGTTGACGGGTTCGGACCAGGTGTCGTCGTCGTCGCGAAAGACCACGTAGTAGTCGACTCCGCCGAAACCGTCGTCGCGGCCTACTGCCGGCACGATGGCAAAGGACTCATCGCGGGCGACACAAACGTTGAACCGATTCGAGCCGCAATTCACCTGCGGCGGCAACAGCTCGGGCTCCGTATAGACGCCATCCACGAGGCGCGAGCGATACGTCAAGGAAACCCTGTCCTCTCCCTCCCGGGTGAAGTACAGCGTCCCGTCCGCGGTGATCGACGGAAAGTACTCCGGCGCATCCGAGTTCACCGGCGGCCCGAGGTTGTACGGTTCGCCCCAGCCGTCCCCCTTGCGATCCACCACCCAGATGTCCTGGTAGACCCACCCGGATTTCTCCTCCTGACCGGTCTGCGGGCGGGTCGAGAGAAAGAAAAGGCGTTGACCGTCGGCTGAAATTGTCGGCTCGATGTCGAGGTAGCGGCCGGAGAAGGGCGCAACCTCGGGCTCGGTCCAGACACCGCCGACCTGCCGAGTGACCATAATCATCGTTTTCGCGCCGAGGGTGACCGAAAAATAGAGCTCGTTGCCGTCAGGCGTGATGGCGATATCACGGGTGGCGAGACCGGTCGAGACCACACCCGGCGCGAAGAGCCTCGGTTCGAGACCCGGAGGCTCTTGACCGAGGTAGGGGCCTCGCAATTGCGGCACGGAGGATGTCTGCGATGCTGCCTGGTGGTCACTGTTCATCGGCGAGCACGAGGCAGAGACAACACACAAACCGATGACACACCGAAGAAGACTCATGATGCCCCCTCCCGACTCCTACGGAAAAAGCCTTCAGCGGTTTGCGTCTCGGGCGTTGTCAATGAAGCGCCGAACCCTGTCGCCGTCCTTGACACCGGGCTCCGCCTCGACACCGGAGGACACGTCCACCAGAAACGGACATGTGACTCGCACAGCCTCAGCGACGTTTTCCGGCGTCAGTCCACCGGCGAGACCAAAGGCAAGACCTTTCGGTCCACCCGCCAGCACGTCCCACCCCCACGCCGCGCCGTCACCCGCCCCCGGGTCGAACAGCGGAAGACATCTCTCTGACAGAGAGGCGACCCGTGCCCAATCGACCGCGTCGCCGACCCTGACGCGGCGGATCACCTGCCGCCCGAGCGCGTCTAGGAAGGAATCCGGCTCGTCGCCGTGCAGTTGAACCCAATCGAGCCCCAGCCGCTGCCGCACCTCGATCACCTCGTCGAGGGGCGCGTCGAGGAATACCCCGACCGTCTCGGCGCCATGTACGTCGCGAACCCAACCCACATCTTCAGGAACGAGGGCGCGCGGGGTCCCAGGTCGGAAAACGAATCCCAGCAGATCGGCGCCGGCGGCGACTGCCGCCTCGGCATCCTGCGGGCTGGTGATACCGCAAATCTTAATCAACATGCGGTGGCCCGGCGTTGGGCTCAACCTCCCGGAAGCGCGATGCGGCCGTTGAGTCGGCGGACTTCACGCTCCGGATCATCGGAGCGGACGAGGTGTTCGCCCACCAGGAAGGCGTTATACCCTGCTGCATGCAACCGATCGATGTCTTTGGGGCCTGTGATCCCGCTCTCGGCGATCCTGACCCGGTTGTCGGGAATCTTCGCGAGCGCAGCCTCGACCCGATCGAGACGAATCTCGAAGGAGGAGAGATCGCGGGCATTCACCCCGATCATCGCCGCACCCGAGTCAACCGCCCGCCCGGGGTCCTCGTCGGCGAAGATTTCCAGCAGCACTTCGAGCCCGAGCATGTCGGCAGTCGCCAGGAGATCCTTGAGGCGCTGTTCGCTGAGAATCCGGTTGATGAGCAAGACGGCGTCTGCCCCCAGGAGGGCGCTTTCAAACAGCTGCCGGCGCTCGATGATGAAGTCCTTGCGCAGGATCGGGAGACTCACCGCCTTGCGCACCTCGATCAACCACATCGGGTCGCCGGCAAAGGAGTCGCGCTCGGTCACCACCGAAATGGCTGCAGCGTGGCCCGCCGCATAGGCCAGGGCGAGCCGAACCGGGTCGAATTTCTCCCGGATCACACCCGCCGACGGTGAGGCCTTTTTGCACTCGGCGATGATCTCGATGTCGGTGCTGTCGAGCGCCCTCAGCAGCGACCGCCGCTGAGTTTTTCGCTGTTCGATGAGCCGCATCGCGGCACGCTCGAGCCCCGGCGCCTGCGGTGTCCACTGCAGCCTCTTGCGGACATCCGCGACGATGTTGTCGAGTATGGACTCAGACACCCTCGGTGATCTCCATCGACCTTTTCCCCAGTGTCTCCAGTATAGCCAACCCGGCCCCGGAACGCAGGGTTTCGCGCGATATCTCGAGCCCCTGAGCCATGCTGTCGGCCATCTCGGCGACATACAGGGCGGCCGCCGCATTGACCGCCACCGCCTCGGCTGCAGCCGACTGTTCTTCCCCGCTGAGAATGTCGCGCATCCTGCGCAGGTTTTCGCTGACATCGCCACCGGTCAGACTCGCCCTATCAGCGGCATCGATCCCGAGATCGCCGGGCGCCAGCCGCCGGTCGTCGATCACCCGCCCGTCACGGATCTCGAGCACCCGGGTCGGCGCACTGATCGAAATCTCGTCGAGACCGTCGTCGGAGTGCACGACCAGGGCTCGTCGCGCCCCCAGTTCCGCCAGGGCGCTGGCCACCAGATCCTGGACGTCGGGCCCCCACACTCCGATCACCTGCCGGCAGACGCCCGCGGGGTTGGTCAAGGGCCCGAGAAGGTTGAAGACCGTTCGGACGCCGAGCGCCCTGCGCACCGGCATGACGGCTTTCATGGCCGGGTGCAGCCGCGGCGCAAATAGAAAGGCGATGCCAATTTCGTCGTGGAGCGCGGCCATCGTCTGCGGCGACACGTCGAGGCGGACACCGGCGGCTTCGAGGACATCCGCCGAACCACACCGCGAGGAGACCGAACGGTTGCCGTGCTTGGCCACCGGAACCCCGGCCGCAGCCGCCAGCAAGGCCGCCGCCGTGGAAATATTGATGGTCTCGGCGCCGTCGCCGCCGGTGCCGCAGGTGTCGACCGCACGTTCGGGATCCTTGATCGGCACCGGCAGGGCGCGCGCGCGCATGGCGCGGGCCGCTGCTGCGATCTCGACCCCGGTTTCACCCTTGGCACGCAACGCCGCCAACACCGCCGCAACGACGACGTCGTCGACCCCGCCGTCCATCACCGCTCCGACAAAAACCTCCATCTCCTCGCCCGCCAGATCGTCACCGGAGAGCAATCGGTTGAGCAGGGGCTTGTGGTCGATGGCGCTCACGGAGAATCCTGATTTCGGATTTCGGATTTCGGATTTCGGATTTCCGTCCACCCTTCCCGAAGCGGAAGTCCGGCAAGGCGAAGGAAGTTTGCCAGAAGGTTTCGGCCGTGGTGGCAGAGGTAGGACTCGGGGTGAAACTGGACACCGAAGTGGGGTCGTTTTCGGTCGGAAAGACCCATGATCGTGCCGTCGGCGGTGCGAGCGGTGATCTCGAGCGACCCGGGCAATGAGTCCTCCGCCACCACCAGTGAATGGTACCGGGTGGCCTCGAAAGGATTTGGCAGGCCCGCGAAGACCCCTTGCCCATCATGGTTGATCGGAGAGGTCTTGCCGTGGACGGGCTCCGATGCCCGTATCACTCGGCCACCTTGGACGGCGGCAAGCGCCTGGTGGCCGAGACAGATCCCGAGGAGCGGAGTATCCACCGCTATTCGCACCAGATCCATCGTGATCCCCGCGTCCTCGGGCACTCCGGGGCCGGGAGAAATCACGATGGCGTCCGGTTTCAGTGCCATGATCTCGTCCACCGTCGCATCGTCGTTGCGGATCACTTCGATGGGGGTGTCACCAACCTCCGCAAGTTCCTGCACCAGGTTGTAGGTGAAGGAGTCGTAGTTGTCGATCATCAAGATCATCCTGCAACCCTCCCGCCAAATTCGGTATTCGGTATTCGGTAACCGGGATTGCCGCTACTCACTCCTTGAAGGGCGGACCGAAAAATCCGAAATCCGAAATCCGAAATCCGCAATTCTTCATTCATGGTCGGTGCCTTTGGCAGCCATTTCGGCCATGGCGACCGCCTGGACGAGGGCGCCCGCCTTGGCGGCGCACTCGGCGAGTTCCGATGACGGGACGGAGTCGTAGACGATCCCGGCGCCGGCCTGGATCTGGACGCTGCCCCCGCGCTCGACCAGGGTGCGGATGGCGATACAGGAGTCCAGGTCACCATTGAGGTTGCGGTAGCCGATGGCGCCGCCGTAGACGCCGCGCCGCACCTCTTCCAGGTCGTCGATGATCTCCATTGCCCGCACCTTTGGCGCACCGCTCAGCGTGCCGGCCGGAAAACAGGCGAAGAGGGCGTCCCAGGCATCGAGGTCCGAACGGAGCCGGCCCTGGACCTCGCTCACCAGGTGCATGACGTGGCTGTAGCGCTCGACCTCCATCTCCCGCGCCACGCGAACTGTTCCGGGATCTGCGACACGACCGATGTCGTTGCGGCCGAGGTCGACCAGCATGACGTGTTCGGCGAGCTCCTTGGGGTCCGCCTTGAGCTCCTCCTCGAGCCGGAGGTCTTCGGCGCGGTCCGGATCGCGGCGGCGGGTGCCGGCGATCGGGCAGGTGGCAACCTCGTCACCCGTCACCCGCACCAGCATCTCCGGGCTCGAACCGAGGATCCGTGCCTGGCCGGTGTCGAAGAGAAACATGTAGGGTGACGGGTTGGTCAGGCGCAGCATGCGGTAGATCTCAGCCGCAGTGCAGCGCGGCATCTTGCGCCACCTGCGAGACAGAACCACCTGGAAGATGTCGCCGGCAAGGATGTGCTCTCGCGCATTCGAAACCGCCGCCATGTAGTCGTCTTCCGACGGCGTCGCCTTCCAGTCCTGCCAATCGTCCGCTGCCGGCGGGATCACGTGCGGCCGCGAGCCCTCGACCCCGACGAGCAACGCTCTGTGAAGTTGGATCAGTCTGTTGTTCGCGGCGGCCCATGCGGCACCCGCGTCGTCACGGATTCGGGCCGCAACCACCAGCAACAATCGCTGCCGCGCCCGGTCGAGCGCCACGACGCCGTCGTAGAGACCGAACCATGCCTCCGGAAGACCCCCCTCGTCGTGCCCGCTGTCCGGAATGTCTTCAACCAGGCGAACCGCGTCGTACCCGATATAACCCATGGCACCGCCGGCGAATGGCGGCAGGCCTTCAACCGGCGCCACCCTACCGAGGTCGGTCGCCTCCCGCAACTGCTGCAAGGCGTCGCCCTCGCGCGGCGCACCGTCGACAAAGACCGTACCGTTGCGAATCTCCACCACTCGAAAGGGGTCGGCGCCGACAAAGGAAAACCGCGCAGCGCGTTCGCCGCCCTCAACGCTCTCGAGAAGAAAGGCGTTGCGGCCGCCGGCGGCGAGGTGCGAGTAGACGGTGAAGGGCGTCACGGTGTCCGAGGTGAGCTCGAGCACCACCGGCACGACGTCATAGTCACGGGCGAGTCGTTCGAACTCCTTTTTGTCGGGCCGGACCTCCATGACGCCTCCTCGGTTGTCGAAGGTGCATTGTGACGTAATCAGGGGAATGGGTCTACCCGGGAGGATGGGCAGTGCAGGTCCGGAGGGGCAGGACTTTGCGATCGCACTTCCCGAGAGGATGCCAGGCACCTCCGCCGCATGCGGCACGTTTCTGAACGCGCTTCCCGGGAGTTGCCACCTTCAACATTGTTGGCCCGGGAGGTCCTGCCGATGTGAGGGATGATGCGTCCAACAATATTGAAAATGGCACGCTCCGCCGCACGCGGGCTGTTTCCGCGTGTTCCGCTGATGTGTTTGTCTGGATGTATCTTGGGGCGTTGCAATGGCAATTCCTCATTCCTTATTCCCTATTCGAATGGGTCCCTCGTGTACAATCCCGCTCTCTAAGGGAGGAGCCATGTCGCGCCCCGTCATCACGATTGCCGAGCTTGCTCAATACGCCGACCAGGAGGTAAGCCTCAACGGGTGGGTCTACAACTGGCGCAAAAAGGGCAAGCTGCGTTTCATCATCCTGCGCGACGGTTTCGGCTATCTCCAGTGCGTCGTGTTTCGGCCCGAGGTCGAAGAGTCGGTGTGGGAAAAGGCCATCGAGCTCACCCAGGAAACATCGATCAGCATCACCGGCAAGGTGGCGGTCGACGATCGCGCGCCGGGCGGTTTCGAGCTCAAGGTCAGCGGGATCGAGATCCTGCAGCTCGCTCCGGAGTTTCCCATCGGCAAGAAGGAGCACGGCCCCGACTTTCTCCTCAATCACCGCCACCTGTGGCTGCGGTCGAAGAGACAACACGCCATTCTGCGAGTGCGGTCGGAGGTCGAGTTCGCGATTCGCGATTTCTTCCAGACCCGCGGCTACACCCTCATCGATTCACCGATCCTCACGCCCGCGGCGTGCGAGGGCACCTCGACCCTGTTCGAAACGGAGTACTTCGGCGAAACGGCCTTTCTGTCGCAGTCCGGACAGCTGTATCTCGAGCCGGCGGCGGCTGCTCTCGGCAAGGTCTACTGTTTCGGCCCCACCTTCCGCGCCGAGAAATCGAAGACCCGGCGCCACCTGACCGAGTTCTGGATGGTCGAGCCCGAGGTCGCGTGGCTGCGATTCGACGGTCTGCTCGATCTGTGCGAGGAATTTCTCTCGAACATCGTGGCTCGAGTTCTCGATCGCTGCTCAGATGACCTCGAGCGCCTCGAGCGCGACGTCACCAAGCTCGAACCGACGACCTCAGGCGAATTCCCACGGCTCGACTACGGTGATGCGGTCGCCAAGTTGCAGGAGCTGGGGTCGGACATCCAGTTCGGTGAGGACCTCGGCGGCGACGACGAAACGATGTTGACAGAGCTCTATGACCGTCCGCTCGCCGTCACCCGCTACCCCGCGGCGATCAAGGCCTTTTACATGCAGCCCGATCCCACCGACCCGACCCGGGCGCTGGCTGTGGACGTGCTTGCGCCAGAAGGCTATGGCGAGATCATCGGTGGTTCGGAGCGATCCGACTCGCTCGAGCACCTGGAACGCCAGATCGCCGCCCACGATCTACCGCGAGAGGCCTTCGAGTGGTACCTCGATGTGCGCCGGTACGGTTCCTTTCCGCACGCCGGTTTCGGTATGGGCATCGAGCGCTGCGTCGCTTGGATCTGCGGGATCTCTCACCTCAGAGAGGCGATCCCGTATCCGCGGCTGATCAACCGATTGAACCCTTGATGAGTTCGGAATTCGGAATTCGGAATTCGGAAGTTCATCGCAGCCGTTGATCGTGATCACACTGATAAGAAAGGTCACCGAAATCCGAAGATGCTGAACGATCCGAAGGTCAGGCTCGCGTATGTGGCGACAAAGGTCGCGGTCTTCGGTGTTGCCGCTCTCGCTACGTGGCCCCTTTCGCGGATGATCGGTCCGAAGGCGTGGATTGGGCTCGGCGCCTTCGCTGTCATCCTGGCCGTCATGACGGTGGTCGCCCTGATGGCCACATCGTCCGCTCCCGAGAACGACGAAGACGAGCCGGAGGCCGATGGCATCGACGATCCCGACCAACCGATCGAGCTCCCGATCGAGGACAGCATCGACCTTCATCCATTTCCGCCACGAGACATACCGGATGTCGTCGATGCCTACCTCGAAGCCGCGGTTGAGGAGGGCTTCCGTGAGATCCGGTTGATCCACGGGAGGGGCATCGGCGTGCAGCGCGACAGGGTCCAGAAACTGCTTGCACGACACCCGCTGGTTTCCGGTTTCCACGACGCGCCGCCGGAGAGGGGCGGATGGGGTGCTACGGTGGCGTATCTGAGGGTGAAGGGCTGAAAAGGCGGTACTTCGCGGGAAGCAACACGTATCAGCGCGCGCTCCCCGAGAGGAGCCACCCGCAACATTGTTTGCCCGAACCGTCAGTCCTGCAACACTGGCCGTGCGTCCAACAATATTGCAAATGGCACCTCCACCGCACGCCGTCTGTTGCGGAGGAGTGGGAGGAAAATCCGAAATCCGAGATTCAGCTTTCAACCCTCTCGGTCGTTTCGCCGGTCACGGTGTAGCCGAGACCTTCGATCTCGGCCTCGAGCGCTTCGACTTCGACCTGGCGCGCGTGGTAGACGACGTCCGCAGTTCCCGTCTCGTGGTCGGCCGAGGCCTCCACCACACCTTCGGTTTTTTCAAGGGCGGTGGTGATCGCGGAGGAACACGCATCACAGTGCATGCCCTCGACCGTGAAATGGGTGCGAACCGTGTCGGGGCTCGCGCACCCGAGAGAGGTCAGCCCACCAACCACCAGTACAAAAGCCGCCACTGCGGCGGTCACAGTCTGTCGCATACGCTAGTCCTCCCGCGTGATCCGGTGTTGGAATATCGACAACAGAAACTCCCGATCAACGGCATCCGTCAGACGATAGTAGATCGTCATCCCATCGCGGCGCGACCCGACGATGCGGCCAGACCGAAGTCGGCTGAGATGCTGCGATACGGCAGCGGGGGTCATTTCGAGGATCGTTGCCAGATCGCACACGCAGAGCTCTCCACAGTCACCGAGGAGATGGATGATCTTCAACCTGGTCTCGCCCGCGAGCAGCGCAAAGTGTTCCGAAGTCCGGCGGAGATGGGTTGCGTGACGTGCCATTTTTTCTCTCAGCGCCGTCAACTCTTCCGGGGAACGGTCGGGCGAAACGCAGTCAACACGGATTGCGGTCATGCTCGACCTCGGAGGACGGAAGCTCGATGGGCAACCGGAAACAATATATTCATATCGCTATTTTAGAAAGATCTTAAGGAATGTCAAGATACGATCTCAGATTTCCCATATATGGAGGTTCGATGGCTCTTTCTACAAACGGCTCGCAACACCTCGAAGTATGGATGGATGGAGCCTGCGAACTTTGCCGCAGATCGCAGGCGTGGTGCGAGTCGAGAGATCACGGCGACCGATTGATTTTTCGCGACTTCAGACACACCGACGAGGCCACCCTGCCGGTGGACCGAGAGGCTCACGAAGAATCAATGTGGGTACGGACCGACGCCGGGGCGCTCTATGAGGGCTTTGCCGCGTGGCGCCTCATCATGAGTGAGATCCCCAGGTGGCGCTGGCTCGCCGGAATCACCGGGCTGCCGCCCTTTTCCTGGTTGGGGCCTCCGATCTATCGGCTGGTCGCCAGGCTTCGCAACCGCGTAGTGTGATCGATCATCACGACCAACCCGGCGCAGGGACGCCGAGCTCGACCAACCTGTCGAACAACGGCCACGCCGACCACCGCCGATCGACCACTCGCGACACCCGCCTGACGCCCGCGACCGCATTGCTCACCAGGACCTCGTCGGCGGCCGCAATGTCGTCCACCCCGAGATCGCGCTCTCTCACCTCGAAGTTCATGGATCCGACCGTCTCAAGGAGCCACCTTCTCATCACGCCGGGCAGACAGCGATCGGGTGCGGGTGGGGTGAGAACGGCGTCTTTGTGACGGACCCAAATATTGGCGATGGAGGTCTCGAGCACTCGACCGGAAGCATCCACCAGCAAGGCGTCGTCAGCGCCCTTCTCGAGGGCCCTCTCCCGAGCGAGATCCCACCTTTCACGGTTCAACATCTTGTGGCCGGCCATCGACGGAACCCCCGGCCAACGCTGGATGATCAGTCGACAGGGAGGCACAGCAGGACCGGCTTCGTCCACGGGCGCGGCGGTGGCGACCACAGTCCAGAGGGAGTCGATCCCGGCGCGGCCGACCACCCGTGCCCGAGCAGGCCCCTCGAGGCCCTCGGACGCCAGCAGCTGACGCAGTGCATCTTCATCCGGAAGGCGAATCCCGTCACCGGCGCCGAGCCGCGAGAGGCTCGCCGAAAGACGCTCCGAATGCCACGACCACAGCAACGGTCGGCCGCCGTCGCAGCCGACGGTGGTGAAGACGCCCCAGCCGGCACCCAAGCGATCGCGGCGACCACTGTCCCGGACCAGACGACCGTCCCGCCATATGGTGTTCACTCGACGCCCTCCACCAACTCGAGCCAGCGCGCCACCTTGATCCGTGATTCGAGCTCTTCGGCAACTGGGTCCGACTCCCAGACGATCCCGCAACCCGCGGCGAACTCCACCCGGCCATCCGCCGACCAGGCCGACCTGATGGGCAATGCCATCTCCATATCGCCGTTCCCCCCGATCACACCAAGCGCTCCCGCAAAGGGGCCCCGTGACAGCGGCTCGATCTCTGCGATCACCTCCATGGCTGCAATCTTGGGACAGCCCGTGACTGAACCGCCGGGGCACAGGGCGGCCAGAGCATCCCACCATTCGAGCCCGGGACGCAAGCGGCCCGTCACCCGAGCGACCCGGTGGTGGACGGCGGGATAGGAATGCACGGAACCGGCGTCCGCGACGCCGACCGAACCCGTCACGCACACCCTGCCGAGGTCGTTTCGCTCGAGATCGACGATCATCGCCAACTCGGCGCGCTCCTTGGGATCGCCATCGAGATCCGCCGCGAGAGCCCGATCCTGAGCTTCTGACCCGCCCCGGCGCCGAGTTCCCTTGATCGGTCGGGTCTCCAAATCAGAGTCCCGACGGCGCAGCAACAACTCCATCGACGCCGTCATCAGCTCACCCTCGTCAAAACTGAAGCGAGCCAGGTATTCGGGAACACCCCCGATGCACGACGCCTGCTGGAAAGCATCCAGGGTTCCCGACAGGCCGTCGACGGACATCCGGCGGCTGAGGGTGACCTGGTAGACGTCTCCGGCCGCTATTCGCTCTCGAATCATCGCCACCGACTCGCGAAACTCATCGCCGTCAAGACCCCACCGCGCGCCGGTGCCGCCCTCAGCAGGGGCTGGTGCGACGGGTGCGGTCACGATCGACCGTGGCTCGATCAAGAGGACCCCGGTTGGGAACGCAGCGCCGGATTCACGCGCAGGGAGGCCACCGGCGAACTCGGCACACGCTTCGTACCCCAGCCACCCAACAGCCCACGGCGCGCCATCGCGAACAGACCTCTCTGACCACAGGGCGCTCAAGGCGTCGGTGAGATCCGGCCAGCGCGAGATCTCGAGCCCGCGGTCCTCGAGCACCCAGTGTCGCCCCCGACCGACGAGGCTGACGCGTGATTCCCAACGACCGCACCAGGAGCCCCAGCCCGGCCCGAGCAGCTCGGCGCAAGCTTCGGATCGGCTGGACCGGAATTCGGTCAGGGGCGCCAATCGTCCACGGGCACCGGTGTTCCGAGGCTCCAGTCTTTGCCCACCGGCGCCACATAGATGTTCTCGTCAAATGTCACCGGTCGGTATTTGGGCATGCAGAAAAAGACCCACTTGCCGTCGCCGGTCGGCGCCGCCTGGGTAAAAACGGTTCGGTGCGGCCCGGGCAACCGCAGCGCCCTGACCTGGCCCTCCTTGAACAACAACTGGCGATCCTCCCGACAGAAGAAGAGCTCGTTGTCGGGGCCCGTTCGCGAGTTCCACTCGTTCCCAAAGCTGCAGATCTCCGGCTGCAACGGCAGGGGGCCGGTTTCGTCGTCAGGATCGTAGAGGAAAAGATCGTCGCGGTCGCGACCCCCGCGATCCGACCCGAAGACGATCTTGGTGCGGCTCCCCGTCAAATACGCCCCGTCCCGCGCTTGATTGCCGATGCCTTCGATGGGTTCGATCTCACCCCAGGCGGCCGCTGCGCTGGAACGGCGGGCGACTCCGACCCACGACGGTACGGATGGCTGCTCCACGGTCACGAGACAGACGGTTTCGTCGTCATTCACCCACGTGACCCTCTGTTGGACCGCCGCTTCGAGACCCGGGAATCCCACCAACTCCGGTTCGCTCCAGCCCTCATCTCCGACTTCGCTGCGGTAGCTTCGCTCGACAACGCCGGTGCCCTCTTCGGGAGGTCCGAGCCCATCACGCCTTGCCCCGAGCCACGAGCCCTCGGCGGCGATCGGGGGCCGCAGATGAGCACTGAAATAGAGCACGCGCCCGCCATTGACCGGAACCGGCGCCAACTCGGCACCCGAAGAGTTGATGCGCAGCGGGTCGTCGGCAACCGTCGCATCGGTTGCAACCAACTTCGGCAGTTGCCACAGGCTGTAGGTCGCGAAGTCCATCAGCATGTCGGCATCGACCCACAGCTCGGTGGAACCGCGGATCTGGGTGGTCCCCGGAATCGGAAGGACCACAACCTCGGTCCCGGGAGGGATGTCCTCGAGCCTGACCGGGTTGTCATCGGCTATGACAATTGTGTCGGGGCCGACGGTCACCGTCGCCACCAGGCCCTTTTCCACAGCCGGCGTCGGTTTCCCCGTCTTTTCGTCGGCTGCGCGCAGCGCACGGGGCGGCCCGACCCTGATCATGGCCGTCCACAGGTCGGCATCATCAGGATCGCGGGTGACTTCGATGAGGTTTCCGAAGACCTCGGCGTCCGGCTGGGCGGCGGGACGGGCAGGATCGAGAAAGTCACATCCGCCCATCACCACGGAGCAGATGACAACAAAGATGATCGGATAACGTCGCATACGGTCTCCCTCGGTCATAAGAGCATACCGGCAATTGTCGCGGTCAGCCAGGAGGCGATCGCCCCACCGAACATCGCCTTGAGACCGAGCTGGGCAAGATCGGTCCGCCGTTCCGGCGCGACGGCGGCGATGCCCCCGATCTGGATTCCGATCGAAGAGAAATTGGCAAACCCGCACAAAGCGTAAGTCGAAATGATCATCGCCTTCTCGGAGATGACGCCTTCGGCGGTATAGGATCCGAGCACACCGTAGGCCACGAGCTCGTTCAGCGAGAGTTTGATGCCGAGGAGATTTCCCACCTTGTCCGCATCGGCCCACGGCACCCCCATCAAGAACGCGAGCGGTCTCAAAAGGGTTCCGAAAAGAGTCTGGAGGGAGCCCGGGATCACGCCAAGGTACTCGCCCACCACCGGGGACATGCCGCTGGCGGTGTATGTCACCCAATCGCCGTGGAGCAGAGAACCGTCGACCAGCGCATCGACCCAGTTGAGCGACACATCGATGACGGCGATGAGGGCTATGAATCCGACCAACATCGCGCCCACGTTGACCGCCAGCTTGAGCCCGTCCGTGATGCCGTTGGACGCGGCCTCGATGACATTGCTGCCGCTTTTGATTTCGGGCATCTCGACATCACCTGCGGTGACCGAGTGTTTCAGCTCGGGATAGATGATCTTGCCGACCAGCAGCGCGGCCGGCGCCGACATGACGCTCGCCGCAATGAGATGCCCGGCTGGGATGCCCATGGCGATATAGGCCGCCAGCACACCCCCCGCGATGGTCGCAAAACCACCCACCATGATCGTCAGAAGCTCCGAGCGCGTCATGTCGCGGAGAAACGGTTTGATGAGCAACGGCGCCTCGGTCTGACCGACAAAGACATTGGCCGTACACGACAACGTCTCCGCCCCGCTGGTGCCCACGGTCCAACGCATGAACCTGGCCAGGGCTTCGATGACCTTCTGCATGATGCCAAGGTAATAGAGAACCGCCATGAACCCGCCGAAGAAGAGAATCGTCGGCAGGACCTTGAAGGCGAATTGGAAACCGAATCCGGGCCAACTCGCGGCTCCTCCGGGGAAGAAATACTGGGGATCGGCGAGATTGCCGAAAAGAAACCGAGCGCCGTAGTCGGACAGCTCCAGAAAGGCGGCGACCTTGTCACTGAAGGCGCCGAACACCTCCTGACCGTAGGTGTCCGTGGCATACAACCACGCCACCGCGCTGAAGACCAAAAGAACCCCGAGCAGGGCCTGGGCGCGCGGCGCAATGCGGAACTTCGAGTTCACCAGGAGGAGCACCAGGCAGAGACCAGCCGATCCCACAGCGAACCGCGGTCCGGCCAACGCCAGCAGCAAACCTACGGCCGCGGCAGCGGCAAGGAGGGACACCACTTTGCCGGGCGGACGGTCGCGGGTCGCTCGATCCACACGCAACAGGTACACCGAAATCAGCCCCGCGAGAACACTCATTCCGACAAAGCTCCAAAAATCCTGACGCAGGATGATCACTGCAAACAGGAACTGGAGGCCCAGACCCCAGAAAACGATCCGTAATTTCACGTCGCGCTTGTGGTACGACAAAGCCCAGGCGAGACCGAGCAGGGCAATGATGCCGAGGACACCGATGAACCGCATGGAGGATCCTCCCGAGGTGACACTTTACACCGCTCGCACGCATCGGGGCGAAACCGGGTAAGATGCGTTCGACCACAAATAGGATGAAGCCAGCAGGCCATTCGGGCCGCTACCGGGGGAGCAGTCATGGCGATGGACTTCGAAACTGTCAAATTCATGCGGCGCCTCTTGGGCGTCGTGTGTGCGGTGATCGGCGCCGGCCTCGGCTATCAATATTTCGAGTTGCTGGGCGGCATCGGCGGCTTGATCGTCGGCTACGGCGTCGGTTGGAACCTCGTTGACCTGCTCAAAGGCCGCGCCCACAAGTGATTCTTCGAATGCCTGACGAAATCGATCCACACGGCCACAGATCGTGAACCGCAGCGAATTCGAAAAGGTCGTCGGCGAAGCGTTGGACGGGCTCCCGCTCGAATTTACCGAGCTCATGTCGAATCTGACCATCCAGGTCGAAGATTCGCCCGATGCGGAAACCATGGCGGACGTCGGGCTCGATCCGAGATCTGACGTTCTCTTCGGCCTCTACACCGGCGTGCCCCTCGACCAACGGGGCGGATGGTACGGCAACGTGCTGCCCGATATGATCGCGCTCTACCGGAAGCCTCTCCTCGACGCGTGCCGCAACCACCGAGAGTTGATCCACCAGATTCAACTCACCCTTCTCCACGAGATCGGCCACCACTTCGGGTTCTCGGAGGAGGAGATGGAGGCGTGGGAGCACGAGTTTGCAGGTCTCGAGGGCCCCGACGTCACGGACTGAACCGCATCATGAGCATTGCAGCCTTCGTTTCCGGGATGATCTGAGATCCGGTATCCTTGGCCGGTGGCACCCACACGAGACGGCCTGCACCCCATCGAAGCCTCCGAGCTCCACGCCCGCCGGGAAAGGGTTTTCCTCGTGCTGGCAGGTCTTTTTCTCGGCACCCTGGCGATGCTCAACATCCTCGGCATCAGCCGATTCATCAAGCTCTTCGAGATAACAACCTCAGGCGGTACCCCCCTCGTCTTCGCCATCGCGATCGGCGTCCTGCCCTACCCCCTGACCTTCCTCTGTACCGATTTCATCTGCGAGTTCTACGGACGAAAACGGGCCAACCATGTGGTCTTCGTGGGTTTGCTGCTCAATATCTGGGTGGTCGTTATCATGTGGTTCGGGGGCGTATTACCGGGCTTCGAGACCATCGACCCTGCCACGGGTGAGATCGTCCGCGATGCCGCCGGCCGTCTGCCGGTCTTCTTCGAAATCCGTGCCCTGACCTTCGGCGCAGTCACCGCCTCGATGGTCGCCTACATGGCGGCCCAATTCTGCGATGTCTACGTCTTTCACTTCTGGAAGAAGGTCACCAAAGGACGAATGTTGTGGGTCAGGAACAACGGCTCCACCATGGTCAGTCAGCTCGTCGACACCACCGCCGTCATTCTCATCACCCACTATTACGCCCACGCCCTGCCCGTCGATCCGGGACAGCCCCTGGCGCGGCAACTGATCCTGTTCATCGCCACGGGATACGTGTTCAAGTTCGTCTTCGCCGCCCTCGACACCATCCCCTTCTACATCGGAGTGCACTACCTCAAGGACTACCTGCAGTTAGACCCCACCATCGACCACGACCTTGACGGAGGGCGGTAGAAACGCGCCGCTGTTGCGAGGGCTTCCCTGCAAGAGATTTCTCCGCTCGCTCATTCTTCGCTCGGTCGAAATGACAGAATGGCGAGAAGCCGGCTTACACAATGACACCCGTGGGAAGTTCGGCTCACTCGAGAGACGCGTCAACCCACTCGGCCCACACCACGTAGCGCAGCGGGCCCCCGGGCGTGACGGCGTCGAAGGGCCAGCAGGTGATCAGCACCAGCGTCGGTTCGGAGCTATTGGCAAGGACCTCGGTCTGGCCCTGGTCGACAACCGCAGATGCCGTCACCCGGTAGGTGCTCACCGAACCGGACGCATCTTCGAGTTGCACCGTATCTCCGGCGACGAGGTCCCCGAGGGCCGCAAAGTGGGTGTCGCGATGACCGGCGATGACGCAGGTGCCCGAGCCGCCGGGGGCCGCCGATCCGTCGAGGTGGCCCGGAGCGAAGGCCAGGTTGCGGCCGCTCGCCCCACCGAGCACGATGTGGTCGCCTTCGGGCAGCGCGATCCGCGCCACCGGCCAGGCATCGGCCCACGGCCACGGCCGGACTCGCTCCCGACCCGCCATGGTCTCTGACCACGAGCGACGAAGCAGGACCTGGGCCAATTCGGCCTTGGCGTAGATCCACGCCCCCCGTCCGCCCTGCACCCCGCCGACGGCGAGGAGCAGGACGGAGAGGGCGGAGGCCAGTCGTCGACGCATCACATCACCACGCGAAGACCACGAAGAACGACCGCAAGCGCCAGTGCGACAAGCGCGGTCAGGAGATGGAAGCGGCCCGGGGTCGCGCCCTTGGGCAGATGGCCGAAGACTTTTTCATACTGCCATCCGGCCGGGAGATTTGTTGGGACAGCGCCGCCCTTCAACGCGGCGTCCTCGGGCCGCGTCGGCGTGACATCCACCGCGACCAGGCTCGTGTACTTCGAGACCAGGTGGTGGGCGAGGGCCACCTCGAGCACCTGCTCCCGAACCTGGGTTTCCGCAACGCCACGGGCCCGATCATCCATCAGGGCCGCGATCTTGCGCCGCGCCCACAGTCGGTTGATGCCGGCGCTCTCCTTGCGAACCGAGAGCTTGACGCCGGTCTGCCAAGCCTGGTGGGCCCGGACACCCGACGCTTCAAGATCGCCGTGAAGGGTCCCCAGTCGCGCGGTCACCACCACCGGTTCGCCCGCATACAGGTCGGGGACCCGGTCGGGCCAGGTTTCTGCGTCGGGATCGGGCCACGCCAGCTCGATGTCGGCGAGCACCGGATTCTCGAGCTTCGCAAAGAGTTCGCCCATCCGGAGCGAGACCTCCGACGGGGTGCCGATGTGGGTGAAGCTTCCGCGCCCGAAGGTCGCAGCGCGCTCCATGAAATGCGAATTCGGCGCCGAACCGATGCCGATGGTGAACAGACGGCTGCGTCCGAGCTCTGAGTTGATGGCGCCGAAGAGGGCCTCCTCGTTGCCGACACACCCATCCGTGATGAAGATGACCTGGCGCAGCGGGGTGTGCTCGAAGTTGTCGGACAGGGCGGCCAGCAGCGGCCTCATCATCTCGGTGCCCCCGTTGGCATCCAGCCGCTCCACCCAGCGCTTGGCCTCGGAAACAGCTGCCGGCATCGCCGGTCGGCTTTCCGGCCAGAGCTCTGAAAAGTTTGAATCGAACTCGATGACGTTGAAGAAGTCTTCCGGCCGCAGCTGGTCGACGGCCATCAGCAGTGCCTGGCGGGCCTGAAGGATGGAGGCGCCACCCATGGACCCCGAGGTATCGATGACAAAGACCGTTTCCCGGGGAAGGCGAACGGTCTCAACAAACTCGTCCGCCGGCGGCATCACCATCGCAAGCACGTAGTACGCCCCGTCCAACTCCTCGGTAAAGACAGCGGCACGCGGCTCCCGGCCCCTCACCGGCACCCACTCGAGAACAAAATCGCGGTCGGCAAAGGCGCCTTCGAGCGTGATGTGTCGCAGACCACCCTCATCGGCAGATATCTGGGCCGGGTGGGAGGGACAGATGAGTCGCTCGAGGGGCATCCCCGCGTCGAGGGCGACATCGAGCTTGACCGGGTTCACCTTCCCTGCGCTCGGGCGAAGGACCGGCGGGGTGATCCGCGACGCGTCGGGGACCTGGTCTGTGTCGAAGGCCCAGCCCGATCCCTCGGATCCGGTTTCGACCGGCGCCCCAGGGACATACCTGGTGCCCACAACCATCGGGAAACGCAGTGAAAAGCGGCCGGAGTCGTACTCGAGGATCTCCTGGTAGGCAATCCTCACGGCGACCGACTCACCGGGCCCGATGTTGGCCACCGAGGTGGTGAAGATGTTGGGCCGCTCCTGCTCCACAAGAGACGCCTTCTTGCCCGCGCTCTTCGCCTGTTGGTAGACCTTGCGCGCGGCCTCCTTTTCCTGGACCTCGCCCTCGATCACCCGATCGCCGACGACCAGACGCATGGCGTGCACGGCGGCGCCCTGGGGGAGGGGAAAGACGTACACACCTTCGAGCCACTCATTCGATCGGTTCTCGAAGGCCTGTTCGACGACGGCCTCCACCACCAGTCCCTTGACGGTGATCTCGACCGTGGTGCTCTGGAGGGGCACCTCGAGATAGTGCCCCGGAGTCCCGGTCGCGGCCAACAGGCTTCCCTGCCCGACCTCGCCGAGACCGATGGTCTCTTCACTCTGTTGCCCACAAACGACTGTCGGAACCGCCGCGAGCAGCACCGCCAACACCACACCGAACAACTTCTGCGCCATGTCTCACCTCCGTTGGGTCCTATCCGCCCACAACCACATTCACAGCCGGAGGAGGCGAAACGGCGCACATCGTTTGGAAAGGCAGTGGCGGAGTGTGGCGAAGGGAGGGCAGCGGAGAAAGGGAGAGAGGGAGAGGCCGCGTGCGGCGAAGGTGCCATTCGAGTTTTAGTTCTTAGTTTTGAGTTTTGAGTTTGGAAGCGTGTGTCGATACGGCCCGCGTGCGGCGGAGGTGCCATCTATTACATTGTTTGATGCTTCTCTCTTCAGCAGACCCGTGGGGCGTCTCGGGCAAACAATGCTATGGGTGGCTCCTCTCGGGAAACGCGTGCTGAAAGGCGGGTTCACTCGAACGCCCGAAAACGGCGCACCCCTTTCGCGAGATCTTGGCTGCAAGAGATTTCTCCGCTCGCTATCGCTCGGTCGAAACGACATGATGGCGGGCTGGCCTTGGCAGCCCAGCCAGCATGTCGTCCCGAGTGAGGGAGGAACGACCGAATCGAGGGATCTCTCGTCGGCATCGCGCTGCAGAGATTTCTCCGCTCGCTCATTCTTCGCTCGGTCGAAATGGACGTGGGTGACATTCGCTCGGTCGAAACGACAGGTTGGGAGGGGGCTTCGCTCGGTCGAAATGACAGGCTTGTATCAGAAACAACACGGAGCAGAGTCGCCCCTGCTCCTTTGCGGGTGAGTCAGAGCCGGGTGGGCGGAAAATCCAAAATCCGAAATCCGAAATCCAAAATTGAACAGGGTGGCCCGATCAGTACTTCGCAGCGATGGGATAGCGGCGACCGACGCCGAAGGCTTTGGCAGTGATCTTGATCCCCGGCGCGGCCTGGCGGCGTTTGTACTCGTTGCGGGTTATCAGCCGCACCACCTGGCGCACCGCCTCCGGGTCGAGCCCCCCGGCAATGATCTCCGCTTCTGACCGGTGCTCCTCCACCCACGCCTCGACGATCCGATCGAGGACGTCGTAGGGCGGCAGGGAGTCCTGGTCTTCCTGGTCGGGGCGGAGTTCGGCCGACGGCGCTTTTGTGATGGTCGACTCCGGGATCACCTCACGGTCGGCGTTGAGGTGGCGCGCGAGGTCGTAGACCAGAGTCTTGGGGACATCGGAGATCACCGCCAGCCCGCCGCACATATCGCCGTACAAGGTGCAGTAGCCAACAGCCAGCTCGGACTTGTTGCCCGTCGCAAGAACCAGGCGGCCGAACTTGTTGGCGAGCGCCATCAACACCGCGCCGCGGATGCGCGCCTGGATGTTCTCCTCGGTGACATCCGGCTCGCGGCCTTCGAACACAGACTCGAGTTCACCGAGATAGGACGTGAAGATCCCGTCGATCGGGATCAGCCGATAGTCGATCCCGAGGTTGGCGGCGAGCGACTCGGCGTCGGTCACGCTGCCCTTGGACGAGTAGCGGGTGGGCATAGCAACACCGAGGACCTTCTCCGGCCCCAAGGCCCTTGCGGCGATTGCGGCCGTCAGGGCCGAATCAATACCTCCCGACAGACCGAGCAGTACCCTGTCAAACCCGCATTTGTGGACATAGTCGCGGAGTCCGAGCTCGAGCGCGGCCAAGGCCTCAGCTTGCGGCGTCGATGCCGTCTCGCACATCTCTCCCGGTACACCAGCGGCGCCTCGGTCACCGCTCAGGGCCTCGTCTGGGACCTCGTACACCAGGAGGTCCTCGGTAAAATCACGGGCCCGCGCCACCACTTCGCCGCGGCCGTCAAATACCAGGGAATGGCCGTCGAAGACGAGCTCGTCGTTGCCGCCCACCTGGTTGGCATAGGCAAAGAACCGGCCCGAGTCGGCGGCGTAGCGGCGGATGAGTTCGCGCCGTTCGGCCGCCTTGCCGAGCTCGAAGGGACTGGCGGAGAGGTTCACCAGAATCTGTGCGCCGCGGTGGATCAGCTCGAGAACGGGGTCGCGGTTGTAGAGGCTTTGACCGTCGAGGTCGGGGTCGGCCCACACGTCCTCACACACCGAGACTCCGATCTTGACGCCGCGAAAATCGAGCGGCCGAACCTCGGTGCCCGGTTGGAAATAGCGGGCCTCGTCGAACACGTCGTAGGTGGGGAGGAGACACTTGTGGCAACGCGCCACGACCTCGCCGCCGTCGCACAGGGCCACCGAGTTGTAAAGCCCCTTGCCGGTGCCCGAGACGTTGCGGTCGACAAACCCCACCAGGATGCCGAGGGAGTCGTCGCTCAGACCGGCCACCCGCTGCAACTGCTCGAAATTGCGATCGACGAAGTCCGGCCGTTCAAGTAGATCTCCCGGAGGATAGCCGACGGTGGCGAGCTCGGTGAAGACCACCAGATCGACCTCCGAATCCCGAGCCTTCTCGACCGCTGTGGCCATGGCCTCTAGATTCGCTTCGAAGGCACCAATCGTGTAATTGATCTGGGCAATCGCCAGTCGCATTGAACAGACCTCCTGCTCCCGAGGATCAACATACCGCAATTCACACGCTCGGGCCCCGCGGGAGCGTGTGAATTGCAGAAACACCAACCCCGCCGGGGGGGTCCGGCGGGGCGGCGAGGAAGGAGGAGAGTTGAACGATTGCTCGTCCCTGATCTCATCCCTTTTACGGACCTCCCGCCACAATCGTTTGGACTCCCTGTGCTAGCATCCAGAAGAGGCTTTCGAGCATTCACTACCAATCTGAAGATCACGCCCCACGTCGGGCGGGGAGTTTGTATGGTTGATCGAATCGGCCACTACCGGATCGTTGCTGAACTCGGCCGCGGCGGCATGGGCGTCGTCTACAAGGCGCACGAAGAATCACTGAACCGATTCGTCGCACTCAAGGTCCTCGGCGAACATCTCACCGAAGACCCTGCGCACGTCGAGCGATTTTTGCGCGAGGCGCAGAGCGCCGCCCGCCTCAACCACCCAAACATCGTCCAGATCTATGCCGTCAGCCAGGATCAGGGCCGCCACTACTTCGCCATGGAGTACGTCTCCGGCCAGAGTCTGCAACAGGTCCTGCGTTCCAGGGGCACCCTCGATTCGATTCAGGCCGCGCGGATCGTGTTGCAGACCGCCTCGGGTCTCGGCGCCGCCCACGAGCAGGGCATCATCCACCGCGACATCAAACCGGCCAATCTGATGATCGACGAACGCGGGCTGGTCAAGATCGCTGATTTCGGGCTCGCCTTGATGACGGCGGCGGTGTCCCGCCTGACCGCGACCGGGATGTTCATGGGCACGCCGGGCTACCTTTCCCCGGAGCAGTGTCTCGATCAGGACATCGACCACAGGACCGACATCTACTCCCTCGGGGTCACGCTCTTCGAAGCACTCAGTGGCAAGGCGCCATTCACCGGTGACAGCCCCCTCGCGCTGCTGCGGCAGATCATCGATGTCGAGCCGCCCGACCTCGCCGATCTCAAACCGAACGTGGATCCCGAGCTCCGCACGCTCGTCCAGCGCATGATGGTCAAGGACCGGGATCTCAGGGTGTCGAGCTGCGCCGAGCTGATCGGGGGCCTCGAGGCCTACCTCGCCTCGAAAGGCGCCGCCGGCACCCTCGTCGAACGACTCGCGGTCTCCGCCTCCGGCAACGCACCGCCACCGCCGCCGCCTACCGCCACCGCTGATCAACTCGACACCGATCCGACCATGGCCGTGTCGGGCGATCTGCAGGAGCCGGGCGCGCCTCCCGTGACCAAACCCGCCGCCGACAGGGACTCTCCGATCGTGGAATCGGCGCCCCTGCCGAGCCAACCCCCGGGACGGGGGCGAAACATCGCCATCGTCGCTGCACTGGTGGTCCTCCTGGGGCTCGCTGCGGTCGTCGTGGGGGGAGTGGTTGCCTGGCGATCGGGGCTCTTCGGTTTCGCTACGGCATCGTCAGATTCGACGGGCGAGAACGCGCCGTCAACCATGCAATCTTCCTCCACTCCTACGGATGACGCGGAAACCGAAGCTGCTGCAGGCAACGACGCGGTCTTGACCCTGGCCGCAGCCGGGACGGCTGACGAGACAAGCCCTGATCATACGGACGACTCCCAGGTTGTCCCGGCGCAGCCAACCGTGGCGCCGGCAGAGAAGATCAGACCCTCCGGGTCAACCCGACAATCCGCTGGCGCGCAACCCGAACGCAAGGGCGAGTCGTTCCGGGCGCCCATCGCAACCGCGATCCCACCCGCGGGCACGGTAGTGATCGCGGTCGGAGAACAGCTTCTGGCGGGTGAGGCCGAGGCCTATGTCGAGAACGCACTGGCCCGCGCCGGGATCCCGCTGGTCGATGAAGGCACGATTCCCGGCATCAGCGAATTGATCGGCAGCGGTGCAGTGCCCGGTCCCGGCGAGGTCCAGGCCATGCTCGGGCCCTTCGTCCGCAATCTCGTGATGATTCGCATCGAGTATCTGGGAGAACGGCCTTTGACCTACATGGGGCAGAGGGACGTGGCGTTCCAGGCGCGTGTCGCCGTCGTTCCAATCGACGTCCAGTCCGGCCGGGCCCTCGATCCGCCGGCGCGCTTCCGCGTCGAGTACACCCACCTCAACGCCGAACGCGTCGTGCAAGAGGAGTTCCGCCGGCCCACCTTCCGGGTGGTCGAACTGCTGCGCTAGGACCTCTCGACCGTCGCGTGGTGTTCATTCGAGTACGAAATCGCCGAACGCCGCGTCACCGAGCAGGACGAGGCGGAGGTGATGTTCGAATAGACGCTGAACGTCAAGACGTTTTACGTCAGAGGTCTAGCTCCGCCGCCCTCCGAGAAGACCGGACCTCACGAGAAAGTAGAGCAGCGTCGCCAGCGACGACGCCACCGCCGCCACGTAGGTCATGGCCGCTGCGTTGAGGACCTTGTCCATCCCCCTGCGTTCGTTGGTCCCGACGATCCCCTGTTGCACAACCAGGGCCTTGGCACGGTTGGAGGCGTCGAACTCCACCGGCAGGGTGACGAGCTGAAACACGAGCACCGCCGAGAACAACACCGCACCGATCATCACGATGCTCTGGCCCATGGCACCAGTCCCGGACATCGAGAGAAAGAGCCCGATCATCATGACGATGTAGCCGAGGTTCGAACCGATGCCGGCAGTCGGCACGAGCATCGAACGCAGCTTGAGCGGTCCGTAGTGTTTGGCGTGCTGGATCGCATGGCCCGCTTCGTGGGCGGCGATCCCGACAGCGGCCAGGGATCTCGAATCATGGACGCCGTCGGACAGAGCCAGCGACTTTTTGACCGGATTGTAGTGGTCCGACAGCATGCCTCTCGAGCGGGTGATCGTAACGTCGCGGATGCCGGCGCCGTCGAGCAAACGGGCGGCCGCCTCGGCGCCGCTCATGCCCGATGACACTGGCACTTTCGAATATTTCTTGAAGTTGGCCTTGGTCCTCCAACTCGCCCACAGTGAAAAAACAAACGCCGGAGCGATAAAGAGGAAATACATGGGATCGAACATCATCGCTGTGCCTCCATTGATGCGTCCAATAGGAGCAGCCGCATCTGCACCAGATACTACCGCAGAAGCCGACTAAAAAATTCCTCGCCTCGCGGCCGCGGCAGCGTTACCATCCCAATCTGGACAGGAGGGGTCGTGGCATCTCGAAAAGGCAGCTTTCTCATCCCGGCGCTGGCCGTCGTGGCGGTTCTCGCAGCGGCCCTCTTCATCTTCTCTCTGTTCGGCGGCAGCGAGATTGCCATTGGCAACCTGGTCGTCCGCGCGCAAAACGGCGCGTCACAGACCATCGTCCGTCCGTCGGCTGCCGACCTGACTGCTGCGTCCTTCCAGCCGATCGCGGATCTGGTGCTCAACGACCTCCCAAAAAATATCATCATCATCATGGGAGACGGCATGGGCATCGGCGCCGTCAGCGCCGCTTCGCAACTGCTGTCGCCCCCGGGCGTCCCGCTGGCCATGGAGCGAGCGCCGGTCATCGGTCTGATGCATACCTGGGCGGCCGATATCCTGGCCACCGACTCGGCGGCTGCCGCCACCGCAATGGCCACGGGCTACAAGACGGACAAGGGCGTCATCGGGCTGCTGCCGGACGGCCGGGCGGTGCAGACTCTCTTCGAAGCCGCCCAAGACGCAGGTCTGAGAACTGCATTGGTCACGACTTCGGGTCTCGCGGACGCGACTCCGGGCGGTTTTCTGACGCACGTACAATCCCGCGATGACTATTCCCTGGTGCTGAACCAGATGCTCGACTCAGAGTCCGACGTCTTGATCGGTGGAGACTGGTCCGGCAAAGAAAAGGCCTGGCGTCAGCCCGACTACCGCGAGGCCGTCGCGGGCGCCGAAGATCGAGGTGCCGCAAGCGGTTTCTCCGTCTTCCGCAAATGGAAGGACCTGGAGACGGCGCAAGCGCCCCTGATCGCCCTCCTGCCCCCCCGAACTGAAATGCCCGAACAACACGGACCGCCGTTGACCGAGATGGCCGGCCGTGCGCTCGACATCCTCGAGGATGGTGACGAGCCGTTCATCATTCTCATCGAGACCGAAGTCACCGATGAGACCGCCCACTCGAACGATATGACCAAGCTCCTCGAAGGCATGCGTGAGCTCGACGCCACCGTATCGTCCGTGCTCGATCGCGTGGCGTCGCACAACGACACCCTCGTCCTGGTGGTGTCGGACCACGAGACCGGCGGCCCCCACCTGCTCGAGGGTAGGTACGACCAGGGTGAGGTGATCGTGCGGTGGGCCCACGAGTACCACTCGTCTCAGCTGGTGCCGATCTTTGCGTTCGGGCCTGGTTCGGATGCGTTCTCGGGGGTCTTCGACAATACCCAATTCGGTGTTCGGATCGCGGCGCTGCTCGGTCTGGAGGGCTTTCCGAGCGTGGCTGATTCACAACACAATTGACCGTTTTCGACAGCTCTGATAGGATTTTGGTTGCCTAAGCCGCCAAAACTGCGGCGAATACCAAACCCAAGGACCTGCTATGACGATTCTTGACGGACTCAAAAGACTCCTCGTCGGACCCGGTGAGCAGCCGATCCCGGTGCTCGGCCGCAACCAACAGTGCTGGTGCGGCTCCGGCAAGAAGTACAAGGCCTGCCACCTCGCTGCTGATGATCGCAAGCGCATGGCGCAGCGCAGTGCCGCCGGCGCCACCCCCCAGAAGGGGATGTTCTAGCCCGAACCCCCTGCTTCTCCGGCGTCCGCCGGGGAGTAAAGACGAAACGCCTGCTGTTGATCCAACGGGGAGCACAGCATGGCTGATATCAAGGTTCTCGAAACGCACCCGCACAACCACGGCGTCGGAGCCCTCGACGAAGTACTGGTCGAGGTGGTCATTGATCTGCAAGCACAGGCCGAAGAGCTGGCGACGCCGCTGCGAAAGACCTTTACCGGTCACCCACTGCCATCGCGCACCGAGGTGATCGAGATGGTGGAACTCCTGCGGTCGGTCATCTTCCCCGGCTACGTCGGCAACCGCGACATCACCGAGGAGAGCCTGGATTTCCACATCGGCGCGGCCCTCCACCGCGCGTCGCTGATCATGGTCGACGAGATCCACCGCGGCCTGTGTTTCGCCTGCTCCCGCGACGACAGCAATCGAACGCCGCAACAGTGTCTCGGCCGCGCCAAAAAAATCACCGGCGATTTTCTCCGACAACTCCCCGAGGTCCGGCGGCAACTCGCTCTCGACGCGGTCGCCGCCTACGAGGGCGACCCGGCGGCGCCGAGCCCGTCGGAAGCCATCTTCTGCTACCCCGGCGTCCTCGCAATCACCTACCACCGGATAGCCCACGAGCTGTACCTGGCTGAGGTGCCGCTGATTCCACGGATCATCTCGGAACACGCCCACAGCCTCACCGGCATCGACATCCACCCGGGCGCCTCGATCGGCGAGCGCTTCTTCATCGACCACGGGACCGGAGTCGTGATCGGCGAGACGGCAAGGATCGGCGACCGGGTGCGAATCTACCAGGGTGTCACGCTCGGCGCCAAGACCTTCCCCCTCGACGACGACGGCAACCCGATCAAGGGGAATATCCGCCACCCCACGATCGAGGACGACGTCACAATTTACTCGGGGGCCACCATCCTCGGCACGGTGACCATCGGCCGCGGCGCCGTCATCGGCGGCAACGTGTGGCTGACCCGCTCCGTCCCCCCGGGCGCAACGATCTCGCAGTCCCGGCCGACCACCGAACGCTTCCAGGACGGTGGGGGCATCTGATCCCGCGTTCGGCGGAGGTGCCATCTGCAATATTGTTGGACACCCGGGTGCCGCCGTCGGTAGGACGATGCGAGCTGACAATGTTGCGGGCAGCTCCTCACGGGTAATTGCGTACTGAACCGTGCCGAACCGCGCAGGGGGAGGCCCCTATTTCAAGACCTCGCGGGCGATCACCAGGCGTTGGATCTCCGATGTGCCCTCGCCGATGGTGCAGAGCTTGGAATCCCGCCAGAACCTTTCGACGGGGTAGTCCTTGGTGTAGCCGTAGCCGCCGAGGATCTGCACCGCTTCCTCGCCGATCCGGACGGACACTTCCGAGGCGTAGAGCTTGGCCATCGACGACTCGCGTGTGACGGTCTTCCCGGCGTCTTTGAGCGCCGCGGATCGCAGGGTGAGCAGTCGGGCGGCATCGAGCTCTGTCGCCATGTCCGCGATTTTGGCTTGAATAAGCTGGAACGAAGAGATCGGCTTGCCGAACTGCTCCCGGGTCTTGGCGTACTCGACGGCGGCATCCAGGGCGCCGCGGCCGATCCCAAGCGATAGGGCGGCGATCGAGATCCGGCCGCCGTCGAGCACTTTCATCGCCTGGATGAATCCCTCGCCCTCCCCGCCGAGCAGGTGGCCCACCGGCACGCGGCAGTCCTCAAATACAAGGGACGAGGTGTCGGAGCAGCGCATCCCGAGTTTGTTCTCTTTCTTGCCGGGGCCGACCCCCTGGCGATCGAAGGGCACGAAGAAGGTTGAGATCCCGTGGTGGCCGCCCGCCTTCGAGGTGCGCGCCACCACCACCGCCGCGTCGCCCACCGTGGCGTGGGTGATGAAGTTCTTGGAACCGTTGAGGACCCACTCGTCGCCTTCGAGCACGGCCGTGGTCTTGGTCCCTCCGGCGTCGGACCCCGCGCCGGCCTCGGTCAGGCCCCAGGCGCCGATCCACTCGCCGGAGGCGAGTTTGGGAAGGTATTTTTCCTTGAGCTCGTCGGAACCGAAGAGATACAGGTGATTGGTGCACAGCGAGTTGTGGGCGGCCACCCCGAGCCCGACACCGCCGTCCGCGGCGCCGATCTCCTCGAGGATGGTCGCGTACTCCACATACCCCAGCCCCGCGCCGCCGTACTGCTCCGGAATCACCACCCCGAGCAGACCGAGCTCACCCATCTTGATGAACACATCCCGCGGGAAGTGCTGCTCTTCGTCCCACGCCGCAGCGTGTGGAGCGATTTCCTTTTGCGCCAGGTCCCGGGCCATGTCGCGGATGGCGAGCTGCTCGTCCGTCAATTCCAGATTCACGACAACCTCCTGAGTCTGCGAGTGCGCAGAAAACGACTCATCTCTTCACGCCGGGCGCACGACGAAGAGGATCTGATCGGTCCCCACCTCGGCGCCGTCATCGGCCCGGACTTCGAGGATCTCGGCACGGGTGGGCAGGTCGTCCCCGCCGTAGACAACCGCGGAAAAGCACTTCATGACCTCCACCAGACCGAGCGTGGATCCATTTTCGACGATCTGACCGATCTCCACATAGCGCGGTTCGTCGGGGCGGGGCCGCTGGTAGAACATGCCGTGGATGGAGGAACGGACCGCAAAGGCCCCTTCCGGAAGATCCCCGCTTTGATCGTTCGCAATGGCGGTCGCTCCGTCACCCTCGCCGGCAGCTTCGACCGGCACCAATCGGAGCAGGTGCTGTCCGTACCCGACCGGGCTCCCGCCGCTCCCACAATTGAGTTCGGCCACGCGCCCGGTCACGCCGCGCGGGATGACCAGATCAACCCTTCGACCGAGGGTCACCAGGCACCCGATGTGGGAGCCCCCCACCACCACCTCGCCCACTTTCGGCACAGCGGTGAAAACTCCGACGGTGGGCGACCCGAGCAGCAGCTCGGTTTTCTTTTCCGGGTCTTCGCCGACGATCACATCCAGTTGGGAAGGCATCATCCTATTCGTCCCCCCCGAGAATGGCGATGTCGTGCAGCGACCAGATGCGAGGGTTTTTGACCCGGCGGTAACCGCAGCCCTGGTAGGCCGCCTCCACCAGCACCTCGAGGTAGGAGCGGATCTCGTCGAAGCGAATGACTTCATCGACGTCCATCTGGCGCGCCGCCTTGATCGGGTCCATATCGGCGGTGATCCGGTCCTCCACCGACTTCATGCCCTTGCGGATCTTTTCCCGCTCCTCATCGGTTTCGGCCACGATCTCGAAGTCGTCGTCGAGCTTGGTGTTGAAGGCCCCGATGGCGAGCGTGCGACCGTCCATCACCGACAGCCGCGAAATCGTGGTGGCGAGCTGGGCGACCGGGTCGTACGGCATCCCGGCCTGAGCGTAATAGCCCGCACCGGACGCCTTCCGCAACAGCACCGTGATCATCGGCACCGTGTTGGTCGAGTTGGTGTAGATGAGGCTGGAGCCATAACCGAGCAGCCCCTGTTTCTCGGCTTCGGGCCCGATGTCGAAACCGGAGATGTCGTGCAACCAAACGATCGGCAAGCCGTCGTCATTGCAGCAGCGGCTGAACTGGCTGATCTTGGCGATGCCGTCGCGGTAGAGGATGCTGCCCGGCCGTTGTTCGCCTGCCTGATCCGGGTGCGGCGTGAGCCCAGGGTTGTTGGCGATAAGACCGGTGTAGAGACCCCCGACCCGACCGACGCCGCAGATCATCTCCCGGCCGATTTCGGGCGTCAGCTCGCGGAACAGCCCATCGTCCACCAACCTCGCGAGAACCTCCCGCATGTCGTAGGCGTGCCGATAGTCGATCGGAAACAGGCTCGAGGTCTCCGCCGGCTCATACCGCGGCGGCGCCGGCTCGACCCCCCGGCGATAGTAGGGAGCGGCGCTGCTTGGCAGCCTGGTCACCTCCCGGATGATCATCTTCAAACAGGCTTCGTCGTCCGGCACCCGGTGATCGGCACAGTTCGAGAGGTGGACGTGGACGTCGGGGCCGCCGATGTCGAGGCTCGTGATCTGCTGGCTCTTGGCCCCCTTCACCAGCGCCGCGCCGGCGATCACCATGTAGGCCTGTTCGGTCATGTAGACGACGTCCGAGATGATCGGCATGTAGCCGCCGCCGGCGATGCAGTCGCCGAAGACCCCCGAGATCTGGGGCACGCCGTTCGCCGACAAAAGGCTGTTCATCTTGAAGATGGCCCCAGCTCCCGTCTTGCCTGGGAAGGTCGCGCTCTGTTCGGGGAGGTAGAGCCCGGAGCAGTCGATGAGATAGATGACGGGGATCCGCAGCCGCAGCGCCATCTCCTGGGCGCGTTCGATCTTTTCGGGGGTCTGGGGCCACCACGATCCCGACGCCACCGTGTTGTCGTTGGCGATGACCATGGTGATGCGGCCGGCGACCCGGACAAAGGCCGTCACGACGCCGGCGCCCGGCGATGTCCTCTTATCGGGGCCAAAGGTCAGGTCATAGTTGACGAATGTGCCGACCGGCCGGACGTCGGTCCCGGCGTCCTTCAGAAGCTCGATCCGCTCCCACGTCGTGAGCTTGCCCTTGGCGTGGACGCGGGCAACATACTTTTCACCCCACCCGGCGCGAACCTCCGCACGTTTTTCCTCGAGCGCGCCCTCGAGCCCGGCCAGATGTTTCGAGTTCTTCTCCGCCTCGACCGGGTCCAGCGCCTTGTCGAGCGCCGTGCCGATGGAATGCAATATGACCTTGGCCATGCCTCAGCCCTCCGATCCGACGAGCAAATGCTCCAGCCACGAGGTGTCGTACGACCCGTCGCGAAAGGCCGGCTCTGACAGGATCCGCCGTTGGATCGGGATCGTGGTCGCAACACCCTCGATCCGGAATGCGTCGAGCGCCGCCTCCGAACGCCGGATCGCGTCGGGGCGATCGCTGCCGTGCACGATCAGCTTGGCGATCATCGAGTCGTAGAACGGCGGGATCTCGTATCCGGCCTCGACGTGGGTGTCGACGCGAATCCCGTTCCCCGCGGGCGGTTCGAAGACTGCGACCACACCCGGGTCCGGCCGGAAGTCCCGGTCCGGGTCCTCGGCGTTGATCCGAAACTCGATGGCGTGCCCCGTGATGTTGACGTCGTCCTGGGAGATCTCCAACGGCCTGTTGGCGGCGATCTTGATCTGCTCCTGGACGATGTCGACGCCGGTGATCATCTCGGTGACCGGGTGCTCCACCTGGAGGCGCGTGTTCATCTCCATGAAGTAGTAGCTGCCGTCGCTGTCGCGTAGAAACTCCATGGTCCCCGCCGAGGTGTATCCGATCGCCGCTGCCGCCTCCGCGGCCCTCCGGCCGACCTCGGCGCGGACGGCCGGCTCCATCACCGGGCTGGGCGCCTCCTCCAGGAGCTTCTGGTGGCGCCGCTGGACCGAGCATTCGCGTTCCCCGAGATGGACGGCCGCGCCGAAGACATCGGCGAGCACCTGGAACTCGATGTGGCGCGCCCCCACCAGCACTTTTTCGAGATAGAGGCCGGCGTTGCCAAACGCCTTCTCGGCCTCGAGCGAGGCCTCCGAATACGCGTTGGCGAGCTCGCTCTCGTCCCTGCACAGCCGCATCCCTTTGCCGCCGCCCCCCGCGGTCGCCTTGAGAAGCACCGGGTAGCCGACCTCGTCCGCCGCCCGCCGAGCCTCTGCAACGCCGCTGAGGATCCCCTCGGTGCCAGGGATGGTCTGCAGACCGGCGCCCTTCATCGCCCGCCGGGCCTCGGCCTTGTCCCCCATGCGCGCGATCGCCCGCGGTGGCGGACCGATCCACGCCAGCTGCTGCTGCCTTACCCGGGCCGCGAAGTGGGCGTTTTCGGCGAGAAAGCCGAAGCCGGGGTGGACCGCCTGGCAGTCGTTCTGCTCGGCGGCCTGGAGGATCGCGTCCATCTTGAGGTAGGAATCAGACGACGGTGAGGGCCCGATACAGACCCGCCGATCCGCCAGTCGCAGGTGCGGCGAGTCTGCGTCGGCGGTCGAGTGAACGGCCACCGACTCGATCCCGAGGTCGCGGCAGGCGCGGATGATCCGCGCCGCCACTTCACCGCGGTTGGCCACGAGGAGTCGTCGAAATACCGCCATCCTTCGGCTCGGCCGCTAGGCCCCGAAGTTCCGGACGGCCTTGTGACCGTAGAAGATCAGACCCGCCTCACCGTCGGACGAGATGCGGCGGAACTCGAGACGCACCGGCATCCCGATCTCGATTTCGTCGGGATCGGCAACGTCGCCGATCTGCACCATCAACCGCACCCCGTCCATCACCTCCACGAGCGCGATCGGCAACGGCGTCTGCTCGGTGAAACCGGCGGGCGGAACCCGCACCACGGTGAAGGTCACGACCTTGCCCTCGCGCGGCAGGACAATCGTCTCGAAGGTCCTCGCCCCGCAGGACGAGCACGACACGCGCGGCGGGTAGTGGACTTTTCCACACTTCGTACATTTCGCGGCTTCGAGGCGGTAACGCTGCGGAAACTCACGCCAGGATCGACCGGGGGAAATCATGAGGCCACCTCCAGAATGTGAACGATCGAGCTCCCGCCGGAGCCTCCCATGTTCTGCGCGAGACCGGTCTTCGCGCCCTCGACCTGCCGCTTGCCGGCCTCGCCGCGCAGCTGGGTCGCGATCTCCGCCACCTGGGCGACGCCGGTTGCTCCCACCGGATGGCCCTTCGATTTGAGACCGCCCGAGGTGTTGACCGGGATCGTGCCGCCGATCGCGGTGACACCGCTTTCGGCCGCCGCCGCGGCCTTGCCGGGCTCGAAGAGGCCGATCGCCTCGGTCGCCATGATCTCGGCGATGGTGAAACAGTCGTGGACCTCGACGACATCCATATCGGCGGGTTTTTTGCCCGCCATGGCGTAGGCTCGATCGGCGGCGAGGCGAACCGCTTTGAGTTCGGTCAGGCTGTCGCGATTGGCGAGAGTGATCGTGTCGGTCGCCAGCCCCGACCCCGAGATCTTGACGATCGGCCGATCGCCCGCGATCTTCTTTGCATTTTCGACCGTGGTCAAGACCAGCGCCGCCGCGCCGTCGGTCACCGGCGAGCAGTCCATGAGCCGCAGAGGATCGGCGACCATCGTCGATTCCAGCGCGCTCTTGATGGTCAGCTTGAGGTGGTACTGGGCGTGGGGGTTCGAGCAGCCCGTTGGCGTGGTTCTTGACCGCCACCGCAGCCAGCTGCTCGACGGTGGTGCCGTAGCGCTGCATGTGGGCCCGCGCCAGCATGGCGTAGAGACCCGGAAAGGTGATGCCGTGGAAGCCCTCCCACTCCTGGTCGGCGGCTGTGCCGAGGGCATAGGTCGCATCGGCGCCATCGACGTCATTCATCTTTTCGACCCCGGTCACGAGCACGGTGTCCGACAGCCCCGAGGCGACTTCAGCGAACCCGGTCCTCACGGCGAGGCCGCCTGACGCGCAGGCTGATTCCACCCTCGACGCGGCCGTGCCCGTCATGCCGAGCTCGTCTGCGAGGAGAGATGCCAGGTGCTCCTGGCCCACGAAAAGGCCGGGCGACATGCACCCGATCGTGATGAGGTCGACGGTTTCGACTCCGGCGTCGGCGAGAGCGGCCAGTGCCGCCTCGGCCCAGATCGTGCGGAGGCTCTTGCCCCACAGCTCGCCGAACTCTGTCATTCCAACTCCGACTACAGCAACGTCTCGCATACCCACCTCCTACTCGGCCATGCGGATCTTGCCGCGGAGCTTGGCGTAGGTGCCGTAGTCCACGTAGATCTGGTTTTCATCAAGCTGCGGCCGGGTCCTGGCCGCGAGGTCCCGAACCTCCTCGATGCGGTCCGTGATGCGGAAAACGAACGAATCCGACCCGGCGCCCGATCCGAAGGACGTGATCAGGACCATATCGCCCGGCCTGGCGATGTCGAGCACCGCGGTCAGACCGATCGGCGACGCGCCGGAGTAGGTGTTGCCGAGCCACGGCGACAACCACCCGGTCGTGAGCTGTTCGTCGGTAAATCCGAGCTTTTTGCCGACCCGCATCGGGAACTTGCCGTTGGGCTGGTGGAAGATGGCGTGGGCGAAATCGCCGGGTTTGAGACCCGTCTTCTCCATGATGCCGTTGGCCGAGCCCATGGTCGTGCGGAAATAGGCCGGCTCGCCCGTGAAACGGCTGCCGTGGCGCGGGTAGTGCATGTACTCGCGGCGCCAGAAATCCGGCGTGTCGGTGGTCCACGAGTAGGTGTCCACCACCTCCGCCAGATTGCGGCTGTCGTCGTCGCCGAAGATGAAGGCCGCCGCGCCAGCCGCCGCCGAGTACTCGAGGGCGTCGCCGGGGGCGCCCTGCGAGGTGTCGGCGCCGATCCCGACGGCGTATTTCACCTCGCCGGCGCGGACCAGTGACTGGGCCACGAACATGCTCTCGGTCCCGGCCTTGCACGCGAACTCGAAATCCGCGATATGGATGTCCGGGGTCGCGCCGATCGCCTCGGCGACGATCGTCCCCGACGGCTTCACCGCATACGGGTGCGACTCCGAACCGATGTAGAGGGCACCGACTTCGGCCGGGTCGACCCCACCCGATCGGGCGAAGGCGTTGCGGCACGCCTCGACCGACATCGTGACGGTGTCCTCGTCCGCACCCGGGACCGACTTCTCATGGAGCTGGAGCCCGCGTTTGTAGGAAGGGGCGTCCGCGCCCCACACTTTGGCGATCTCCTCGAGCTTGATCCGACGTCTCGGAAGAAACGCACCGTAACCGACGATGCCGACACTCATGGGTTCCTCCAGTCATTCCAGTGATGGGTTGTCCGTCCGGGCCGCGCAACCGGCTTCGAGCGGCGCTGCATGGTCATCGGACCCGTAGGCCCTCGACGAGCATGTTGACGATGTTATGGGCGATTTCCCGGGGCTCGCGCGGACCGGTGGGCTGGTACCAGCGCGCGATACCGTTGAGCGCTCCGGCGATCGTGAACGCCGCCATCTTGGCGTCGCATGGGGCGATCGCACCCTCGCGAACGCCCTCTTCGACAAAGGCGCGAAAGCGGTGGTCGATCGCGGACTTGATCTCGCGAACCTCGGCCCGCATCTCGGGCCCCAGGCAGGTGTCTTCCAGAAGCGCCACATTCCTGACGAAATCCGTTGTCATGAGCTCTGCGTATCTGCGCATGAATTCGGCGAGCTTATCGAGCCCCGACAGTTCCGATGCATCGACCTCGTCGGCGGCGTCGGCGAGAGCTGCGCATCCGGCGCGGAAGATCTCGGTGAGGATCTCGTCCTTGTTCGTCACGTAGTAGTAGATCGTCGGCTTGGTGACGTTGAGCCGTTTGGCAATCTCGTCCAGCGTGGTGTTGTGATAGCCACGCGCGTTGAATTCCTGGGCCGCCGCCAGCAGCACCGCCTCACGCTTCAGCTCGCGAAGCTGCTTCCGTTCACAAGCCCGCTCCTCAGCCGTTTTCCACGGCGAACCCTGGTCATGAGCCGGAGCCTGATGTGCGATGACAGCCCCTTTCCCGATCCTCGATTTCAACCTGACAGTACTATACATATCAAATGGTAGGCTTGTCTACCCAAAAGTAAAAAACGGCGCAAACAGCTCTGAAAGGCCTCGGTGGGTCGCTTACGGCCCGCGCGTTACCGGCTGGAAAGGGCATTTGTGGCGGTAGGCCCTCCGGCCTGGATTCCGGGGCTACCGACAGTGCTTTCCAAAACAGACTCTCACGAGAAAATGCCGTACAGAAGACAGACGTTTTACGACCCGGATACGAGGTATTTCGGGAAGAGGTTGTCGAAATACGTCATGAGCCACCGCCACATGGACCGGCACCGAAAAAGCCCCGGAGGGGCGAAAAATATTAGCCCGGGGCGCGAGCCCCGGGAACAAGGCCCGGATAAAGAGGCCGAGCCCCGGAGGGGCGACAGACTGTCCCGCTTGGCTTTTTGCGCGGCAACGCGTCCTTTTCTGTCGCCCCTCCGGGGCTTGGCTGTTTTTGGTTGCACGGGTTCCCGGGGCTCGCGCCCCGGGCTAATGCCTGCCGCCGCTCCGCGGCTTTCCTTTCCGAGATGCTGTCTTGGACAAGAGTGGGCTACCGCGCGTAGTAGGGGTTGCTCCCTGATTCGTGGTCGGTGTCGTCGAGCACCCTCTTGATTTCCGGGACTTCCTGCAGAATCGCCGACTCGATGCCCTCCTTGAGGGTCACCTGCGACATCCCGCAGCCCTGACACCCGCCACCAAACTGGATCATGGCGGCATCGCCCTCGATGCCGAGAAGCTCGACCCATCCACCGTGACCCGCAAGCGACGGCGCGATTCTTTCGTCGATCACCTGCTGGACCTTTTGCGCCAGCGGATCGTCCCACTTCACCTCGGCTTGCGGGTTCTCGAACACAAAACCCGACCCCCGAACATCGGTGACAAAATCCACGGTCGTGCCTGCAATGGCCTCGGCGCTCTGCGGATCGAGATACACACTGAAAACATCCTGGTCCACCACGCTGTCGGTGTCCGAAGTCTCGCCTTCCGTCACCAGAGACAGCTCGTAGCGGAATTGGTGGCGGGCCTGACGGTGCACCACGACCCGAACCCCAAGAGTCGAGCCCTCGGCCATGTCCATGTACTCGCGGACCTTGTTCCGCGCGTCGTCAGTAAAAGTGATCATCACGCTCTCCTTTTGGCGCCATCCGGCGCCGCGGCTCCATCGTATCAGAGAAAATAAAACGGTAAAACATTGAAACGTTACACCTTATCGTGCTCCAAGAGTTGCCCGAACTTCGACAGGCTGGCCATCACGGAGCACGCTCACCACCACCTCATCGCCCGGCGCCCGGCCTTTGAGGAGCGTCGAATATGAACGGAGATCCGCCACCGGCTGGCCGTCGAAGGCGACGATCACATCCCCCGCCTCGATCCCCGCCATTTCGGCGGCCGAGTCCGGCATCACCTGCTGCACCCGCACGCCCTCGCCCTCGAAGGCGAAGTCCGGCATGGTGCCGAGGCTGGCGCGGCGCTCGGTCGCAGGCTGTTCGGGCGCCTTTTCGTCATGGCCGGCCGATTCGATCGTCACCGTCAATGGTTCGGTACGTTCGGCCAGATAGCCCACGGCCTCGTGCGCCGCTTCAGTCACCACCACCAGACCCTCGGCATCGATGGTTGCAACGGTGTCCGTCGGTCGGTGATAATCCGCGGTCGGCCCGGTAAAAAGCTGCACGGCCGGGATGTTCTTCTCGATGCAGGCCGCTTGGTCGGAGGCATCGAGGGGCTCCGAAACCACCGCGATTGGAGCGCCGGTGGTGTAGCCGACGCCCATGAAAATGAAGCGCCACTCGCGGGCCGAGTCGGCATTGAGCACGTAGAGCTTGCCGTCCGCCAGGCGCCCGACCGTGTCGATATTGACGCAGGCGAAAGGCTCGACGTCGGGGGGCAGGGTGTCAAGGAGGTGGCGGGACCCCACCAGCCCCGCTTCCTCACCCGTCACCACCGCAAAAACCACCGGCCGCGGGCGCGGCGGTTCGGCCGCCATGGTGCGCGCCAGTTCGAGCACCACGGCGACTCCGGAAGCGTTGTCATCGGCCCCGGGGTGAATCCGACCCTCGTTGCCCTCGCGGACATCCGGCCACCCGGTCCCGAGATGGTCGATATGGGCGAGTACAAGAATCGGTTGGTTGTCGAACTGGGGGTCGCTGCCGGGGACTCTCGCCACGAGATTCACGAGCTCCATCTCGCGCGCCGGCTCACCACCCGTCCAGGTCCAGATCTGACGGAAACCGTTGCCTCCAGCCGGTTCGACCCCGGTCTCGCCAAGGCTCTTTTCGACAATCGAGGTCGCCCGGGCAAGGCCGTCGCTGCCGAGCCCGCGTCCTTCAAGCTCTTCATTGGCAAGGGCAGCGACCATTCGACTCAATATCTCCGCGTCGTAGGCCGGCGGCAACTCGGCCAATGGTGCCCGAGGAGGCAGAAGGAGAGCGGGCATCGGTCCGTCCGTCAGATTGCGAACGAGTGGCGACGACAGCGGCTGCCACATGCCCTTGGCCACATTGTCGGGCTCCGGGCCCTTGAAACCGAGGTACGAGTAGCGGGTGTAGTGGGGCAATTTGCGCGCGAGACCAGGGATGGCTTCGATCGGCGATGCAGCGACCCAACCCACTGCGGCCTCGGGATCGCCGGTCGATCGCGCCACCATGACGACCGAGTGCTCGGCGCGGGGCAGCCCGTCGGCGCCCATCATGACTTCGTCAGCACCGACCTCGACGCCCTGATCGGCGAGCCGCTCCGCGATCGCGACGGCGAATCGGTTGTTCCAGCCGAGGACCCAGGCGGAGCCCGTCGGAAGCTCGTCGAGGTCTTCGTCGATCACCAACCGAGGCTCGGCCGGCCGGGCCCAGTCCTCTGCCAACTGCGTCCACGCCGCCTGTTCGTCCTCCGACGCATCACCGGGGAGCACGTACAGCGGGTTCTCCGACCCAAAAACGGTGGAGAGAGCCGGCGGCACCTCGAACGGGTCGAGACGGCGCATGACATCGAATTCGGGGTCGACATCCACCCGTAGCGGTCGCGCCGGGCACGGGACCTCGACGATACAGTCGCGCCCGCAGGACCCGACTTCAGCAAGGATGGCCTCGTCCCGGCCCTCGACGGTCACCGCTACCGGGACCGAAATCGGGTAGGGGTCGTCATCCTGGATCTGCCGAAGGTGGACCGACACCCGCCACGGCGCCTCGCCCGGAGCACCCGGTTCGGCGCGCGCCTCCTGGATCTCGATCTCGGGAGCGCCGGTGCGCTCCACCCACTCCTGAACAAAGGGCGCCCAATCACCGCCGGAGGCGTCGGTGAAGGCCTCCGCGAGGTCGGAGAAGGATGCGCGAGTGTAGATGTGCTCACGATTGAAGAGCGAAAGCGCCTCGAGGAAGCTTTCGTCGCCGACCGAACGGCGGGCCATGTGAAAAAGCATCAGACTCTTGCCGTAGCCGACCGCTTCCGAGGCCGCGGATTGGCGCGAACCAAAGGTCGAGAGCGGAAAGTCGTCGCCTGCCGACACCATGTCGGTGAACTTCTTGAGAGTCGCCCGGCGATAGGTGGCGCCCTCTCCGCGCTGTTCGGCAAACAGATGGTCGGCCATATATGCCGTCAGTCCTTCGCACCAGTTGCCGGTGGAAAAGTCGACGTAGACCGAGTTGCCCCACCAGTTGTGGAGCAGCTCGTGGGGGTAGGACGAAGTGAGGATCCAGGGGAACCGAATGACTCTCGGCCCGAGAAGGGTGAAGCCGGGCATGCCGTAGCCGGTCTCCCAGAAGTTTTCGACCAGCGCGAACGAGGCATAGGGGTAGGCCGGCAACATGCTGTTGTAGAGCTCGAGGTAGCGGGCGGTGGCGTCGAGGTAGCGCTGGGCCAGGGCCGGGTCGTCTTCGCGGAGAAACGCGAAGACCTCGACCTCACCGGCCGTGCGCGAGTACTCGTGCCACGGGCCCGCCACGAGATAGATCTCCTCGGTCGGGTGTTCGAGCTGCCAGGCGGTCGTGACCGACCCGCCGGAGTCGGTCTCGTGAGCGGAACGGCGCCCCTGGGACACCACGTCCCACGGCGGCTCGAGCCCTTCAACCGTGAGATCGAAGGTCATCAGGCCGTCACCAAAGCTCGGAACCCAGAAACTGGTGCCGGAGAGGAAGACCCCGTCGTCGTCGATAATGCCGGGAGTCTCCGAGAAGCTGCGCTGATACTCCTCACCGGCGGTTGCCAACGGGTGAAAGATCTTTCCGCTGTAGGACAGGACAACCGGCCCCGAAGCACCCTCGTCCGGTACGAGGCGAAAGGACTCGAGAGGGACGTTGTCGGGCACGGTCTCGGTGGTGGCGTTGATGCCGAAGAAACCCGCCGCGACCGGTCCGCTCAGCCTCTCGAGGCTCCAACCCGGGGTCTCGACCCTTGGATCGAGGCCGGCGTGGATTACGAAGCGGTAGGCGCCGTCCTGGTCGGCAGCCACCGCACCGTTGAGGCTCAGGCTGTCCGACACCTGGAGTGAATGCGTTGCCGGCTGCAACCGAACCTGCAGGTCGTGGTGGACCGTCTCTGATGCCGTCGCTGTCACCGTGGCCGTCAAACAGAACACCGCCACGATTCCGAAATAAAGGAAAACCTTCCGCATGATGACGCCTCCGTCGGGTATTCTACTATCACAGACAAGGGTCCGACCGGTGGGATTTGACGGCGATCGGCCGCCGGCCCGACCCAGGGGGGAAAGCATGCTCGCAGTCATCGCCGGAACCAACCGGCCCGGATCGAACACGCTCAGGATCGCGCTCGCGGCTCGGGAGATTCTCCTCGAGCGCGGTGAAGATGTCGAGTTGCTCGATCTTGCCGAGCTGCCCTCGGGCCTTTTCGCCGGAGCGAGCTACGCCTCAAAACCATCAGGGTTCGGAAGGTTCCAGGAGGCGATCCACGCGGCCGACGGCATTCTGACCGTGGTGCCCGAGTACAACGGTTCCTTCCCCGGGGTTCTCAAGTACTTTCTCGACATGCTGAAGTTTCCGGAGAGTCTCTACGAGAAACCGGCGGCATTTGTCGGCATCTCGTCCGGGCGGTGGGGAGCGGTCCGCGCGGTGGAGCACCTCCAGGCGGTCTTCCAGTACCGGCACGCCCACCTCTTTGGTCGCAGGGTGTTCATTCCCGAGGTGGGCAAGATGCTCGACGACAGCGGGAAACTGATCGACGTCGACCTCGCGGGACGGCTCCACACGATGGTGTGCGGCTTCTCCGATTTCTGCCGCCACCTTGGTGGCGAAAACACCAACCCGACCTGATCCGTCGAAACGTCGCCTCACTTTCGTGGACGGGCACGGCTGGATCGGGATAGAATCCAATGCTGTCAACGACTCGAAACTGGAGGTTTTCATGAAGATACACAGGGCCCTTGCTCTTACGGCGGCCGTTGTTCTGATGGCGGGGTTTGCAGCGGCGGACACCAAAATCGTCAAAAGCGAACACACCGATAGCTTCAGCGCGATGGGTCGCACGACGCCACCCGTCGACCAGGAACAGGTGACGTGGATGGGCTCCGACCGAATGCGGTCGGAGAAGGGCGACTCGTGCACCATCATCCGGCTCGATCAGCAAAAAATGTACATTCTGAACCACGCCGACAAGACCTACAACACGCTGGAACTGCCGCTCGATCTCACGCAGTTCATGCCGCCTGGGATGGCCGAGGGGATGATGGCGATGATGACGTTCGACGTGACAGTCACGCCAACCGACGAAACCAAGATGGTGGGTGCCTGGGAGGCCCGACGATACGACGTCGCGATGACGTCGAAAATGGCGAGCATCCAGACGACGATGTGGGCCACACAGGATGCCGCATTCGACCAGGAAGCTTATATCGCCATGTACGGACACCTCAACAGCATGGTCCCCGGTCTCGAAAAGATGGCCGAAGAGATGCGCAAGATCGAAGGCCTGGTCGTCGAGGAAGAGGGCGTCACCACAATGACTGTGATGGGCAACACGACGATCAGACGCAGTTCGACAACCAAGTCAATCGAGGATCTCGCCGCGCCCGCAGGCACCTACGAGCTCCCCGCCGACTACACGGAAAAGCCCTTCAACTTCATGGAGTCGATGCAGGGCGGCTAGTCTCAGTTCGACTCAGTTGACGTCGGCATTGTGGTGCGGCCGGCTCGGCTGCGCTCCTGATTGAACGGTCTGTGGACGAGCCTCATCGGACAACCTGCGCGATCTCGACTCACGCCTTGGAAGACCAGGACGCAGCCACCAGAGTGACATCGTCGTATGGCGTGTGTCCGCAGGTGAAGGCCTCGATCTCTTCGAGAAGGTAGTTGACCGCCTGCTGAGGATCGGCCGGGGCGTCCTGCAGCGATTGCGCGAGACGATCCTCACCAAAGAACTCACCCTCCGGCGACTGGGCCTCCACCGCTCCGTCGGAATAGGCGAGCAGGAGATCACCTGGATCAAAGGCGATCTCGAGTATCCGGTGGCCGCCGGTCCGAAGCGCGCCGAGTGGGAGCCGGTGGTCGGGCATCGCAAGACACTCCACCGCGCCCGACGAGCGCCGGAGCATCGGCGGCGGTTGTCCCGCGAGGGTGTAGGAGAGGCGGCTCTCACCGCTCCGGAACGAAAGATACCCGAGGGCGACAAAACTGCCCACCTGGTACTCACCGCCGGTGCGGCCTCCCCGCAACGCGTACAGGCGCTCGTTGGCCAATCTGAGAAGTTCCTCAGGCTCGGGGTGAGCCAGCGCCACCGATTTCAGGACTTCGTGCGCGGCCATCATCATCAGGGCGCCGGAGATCGACTTGCCCGAGACATCGCCGTAGACGATCGCGTGCTCGCCGGGCGATCTTCCAGGAAGTTCTGCAAAGAAATCGCCCCCAACCTCGCGCGCAGGGCGGCACACCGCGGCCAACGACCAACCGTCAGCCGCGTCCAGTTCAGTGGGCAGCAGCGAGGCTTGAATTGAAGCCGCGATCTTGAGCTCACGTTCCAGCTCCGCCTGGCGGGTCCTCTCATCAAGGAGGATGCTGGTCTCGAGGGCGATGGACGCCTGGTTGAGCAGGCCGCGCATCAGCTGGAGCTCTTCCTTTTCGAACGCGGTCTGGCCGGCCTTTCCGGAGAGAAGGATCACACCCACCGCGCGCCGCGTCGTGGCGAGCAGACCCGCCAACTCCACACCCGCCGATCCCAGGTTCGAGGAGAGCTGATCCACCTCGGGCGATAACAAGCGCAGAGGTGCGAGTTCTTCGAGTCGAACCAGCGAGCCCTGGCGTTTGAGTTGGTCGTGGAGAATGCCGATGATTGGCAGCTCCTCCGGCAGGCTTGCAGGCCCCGCCTGTCGCATCAACCGCCGGCCGGACATCAGATACAGTGCCGAGAACCGGAGACCGAGAAGTTCGGGCAGCCGTTCCACCAATTGTGCAACCACCGGGCCGATCTCCACCTCGCGCGTGAAGGCCTCGCCCATCTCGACCATCGCCCGCTGGAGGCGCAGCCGTTCGGCAAAGAAGAACCGGTCAACCGGGCCCTGCAGCCTCTGTCTCAAGGGTTCAAAGAGGAGAACGATCGCGAGCGCGAAGATGACCGGGAAATACGGCGAGTCAGCGAGCCGCGTTCCCCGAAACAGCAGATTAAAAGAAGCGATACCGAGCGCATAGACGGCTGTCACCATGGCGGTGGTGACCGTGTAGAGCAGGCTCTTCCTGAGGATCACACGGATGTCGAGCACGCCGAAGCGGATGATGGCGTAGGCAAAGGTGATGGGGACCAGGATCAGCGGCACCACCCCGTAGAACAGAAACCGCTCGGTGTTGAAAAACGACGGGAAGGCCACGGCAAGCACGATGAACGGGACGACCCCGAAAAGGGTTCCGAGAAAGACCAGACCGGCACCGCGGCGTTGGTTGGCATCGGGCAGATAGCGCGCGCTCAGACCGAGAGCCCCGAGACCGAGGATCATGTAGCCGACCATCACCCACCAGTTGGTCATCGGGGCGCCACTGATCAACGCCAGCGGGCTGTCGGTCGTGTCCGCCCAGACCACGGTGGCGAGATAGACGACGGGCGGCACCAGGTAGATCGGCAACATCTTGGCGCTGATGCGCCACACCCACCCGAGAGCGCGCGCGATCGGGTCTCGCCGCCACTCCCATATCGGCCGCGGGTAGATCAGAAAGAAGTGGAGAAACGCCGCCGGCAGGAACAGCAGAGCAATGGTCCCCGTCGTGAGTACGAAGGTGTCGACCCAGGAATAGGAGGCGGGCCGAAGGCGGCACACCAGGAAGAGCATGAAAAGGCTGCACATGGTGTAAAACACGCGCGCAGCGGGCAGGCGCGGTTGGCGCAGCACGACAAAGGCGCCGACGCCAAAGAAGAGGAAACCCAGCAGCGCGGCATAGAGGTATGAGGTGTCGCCGATCTGGCGCCGTCCGAGCTCGACCTCGACTTCGAAGATGCTGCCCCCGGACCGCACCAGATACGATACCGAATCCCCGATGCGGTGGCGGTTGAGCAACGTCTGAGCATGAGTCTGTGAATCCAGGAGAAACGTGCGATCGATGCCGGTGATCACGTCGCCCGGCCGGATGCCGGCCCGGTCGGCGCCCGATTCCGGGACGACGGCGCGCACGACCCTCTCTCCCGGCACATCCGCTTCCAAAATCACACCGTCGTACGGGTGCGGCAGGAACATGTCCGCGACCGATAAGGCGGCAATCAGAAACGCGAGAATCCCGGGCGCCAACGTGAACGTCAGACGCCGTTGCGACCGCTGCATCACAACATCATACGCGCGCGGTGGGCATTTAGTTCGCGACCCTGTCGCAAATAATCAATTTTCAGGCCGCGAATCCTGCGGCTGCTGAGGGCGCACTATCGATTCGTCCGGCGGCGCCCCGAGGGCCTCAAGACGCGCCCGATCCACCCCAACCACCGCCACATCGCAATATCGAAACTTGTTTTGGGGAGGGCAGTTCCCGGTCTCGCCCCGGCCCCCTGTTTTCAGGCTCGCATCGCCAACCGCAGCCGGCGCGCCTCGTCATGCAGCTCGCGAGCCACGTCGGCCAGATCGGCGAGGTCATTGGACGCTGGTGCGCCCTCGGACGCCAGGGTTTCGTCCGGGTCGCCGAGACCGGAACCGCGCTGGCCGCGCATACGGCTTCCGATGAGGTCGCGGATCTCGGCCGCATTGTCGACCCCGCGGAAATATCCGAGATGCATGTTGGCCGATTCCGAGATTTCCTTGCCCTCGTGCGAGTGCTCGCCGCCACCGGCCGTCCGCACCCGCAGATCGGCGATGCCGAAAAGGCGCTGCAACGGTCCCTGACGGATCGAGAGATTCTGGATATTGGCAAAGGTCATGGTCTGTTCGCGAATAGAAAGCAGGCCTTCGCGAATCCTCAGGGAGGTGTCGGTGACCATATACCAGCGGTAGCGGTAGTCGAGACGGACCATGAGGAACGAAAAGGGCAGTTGGGCCAGGAAACCGACCACGCCAACCACCTCGAGAATTCGTGCGAGAGCGCTGGGAAACCAAACCGTCGCAAACTCAACACGTCCGAGAACGACGAGACCGACAACCAGACCCACCGCCGTCCCGGCCTGGCGGATGATCCAACCCAGCAGGCGGTACCGATAGAAACCGGGAGCGGCGTTGAAGAGCCGCAGGGTACCGGTGCCGCCCATCGGTGGTTCGGGGCGCGGAGGGACCCTGAGCACTCGTGTGATGAAGTTTTCGAGCAGTCCGTCACCCATTGGGGCCACCTTCGGCCCGGCTCTCGAGGGTTTTCCGAATCTCCTGTAGTTCGGAGACGGCTTCGCGCAGGACGGCTGCAACGTCACCGAGACTGCCTGTCTGTGGTGCTGTGGAGGTCGCAGCAGTCTGGACCGTCGTTCCGGCAGGCGCAGAGGGAGCAGACAGGCCCTTCGCCCCTCGCATCCTCGAGTAGAGAAAATCTCGGAGGGGGCGAAATTGGCGAATGCCCTCGATGGTCATCTCCGCCTTCGAGCTGCCGCTCGCGGTCTGGATCTGGATTCTCGCCAGACCCAGCCATCGTTCAAGGAAGTTGCTCGACAGGTGGATATCCTGGATGCGGGCGAACGTGAGGTTGATTTCCTTGCGGAAGAGCACGCCCCACTGCATCGAGACGCCTTCTTCCGAGAAACGGTAGCGCATCGTGTGGTATCGGAAGTACAGAGGCACCGCAACGAAGGGAAAGAAGGGCCCTGCCGCCAGCGACGACAGAATGTAATAGGTCATCAGGTTCTCGTGTGGCCGCTCGATGGCGAGAATCTCGTCGCTGGTGAGCGCGGTCGGGAGCTCGGGCACGGTCATGTGGCCTCCCCCAGAAGAGGTGTCACGTCAGGATACCTGATGCAATCGGTGGTGGAGAGGATGCCAGACACGCGAGACGCGTGCCCTGCAAGGAGAACGTCTTCGGAGCGCTTGTGGGGCAGCCGTCCCGGCTGCCATGGGCCTCCGCCGCACAACTCGGTTCCGCAGCTATTCCGATTAGCACTCGGGCGTTTCCAGTCGGTAGGAAGGTGGGATGACAGATTCCGAATTCCGAATTCCGAATTCCTATTTCTTACTTCACCCAGCTCAAGTTGTAGTCGGCGTCCTCGATGGCGGTAGCGAAGGGGGTCGGCAGCAGGGGTTTGAAGGTGTCCACCATCACCGCCAACTCGTCGGTGCGGGTGGTGCCGATCGACGCCTCGTAGGTGCCGGGGTGTGGGCCGTGCGGCAGGCCCCGCGGGTGGAGAGTTATCGAACTCGGGCCGACACCCTTGCGCGACGTGAAATTGCCGTCGACGTAGAACAGGATCTCGTCGCAGTCGGGCGACGAGTGGGAGTAGGGACAGGGAATGGCGTTTTTTGCGAAATCGACGACCCTCGGCACAAAGGAGCACACGACGTAGCCGTTGCCGGAAAAGGTTGTGTGAATGGTGGGTGGAAGGTGGATGAAACCGGTCTTCGGTTGGAAGGCGAGGATCGGGAAGGCAAATGGCCAGACCTGGCCGTCCCAACCGACGACATCGAATGGATCGTTTGCGAACTGGAAGGCAGTCAAGCAACCACCGTTCTGGACGATGAGCCGGCGCGGCGCCTTGAGACTCTCGGGACCTCCGTCCGGCCAGACCGGCGCAACAAAATCGTGATCGGTGTAGGGCGCATACATCGAGAGCTGACCCTCCGGGGCCCGGTACTGCTTGGGCACCCTGAGAGGCGACCGGGCCTCAACGGTCAACAGCACTGCCGGACCGTCGAGAACAACGCGGTGGGGCATGCCCTGCGGCACGTAGACGTAGTCGTGCTCCGAAAAGGGCACCACACCAAGCGGGCACTCGAGCCGACCGGTGCCCTGGTGGACAAAGGTCAGTTCGTCTCCATCGGCATTGGAGACCAGCGTCGGTTCACTCTCGGTTGGGCGACCCAGCCAGACACCGACGTCCGGGTTCGTGAACAGGAGGCGGCGGCTCAGGAACGGGCTGTCGCCCTCCGTCAATCGGCTGCTCAGGTAGTGGCTTCTCCGCAACGGAGCCAACTGCCCGCCCTCGGCCCACCCGGGGTGTCGTCCCAGGTCCTCATGGCTTGTGATCCAGTGCGGCGGCGTGCGGTGCCAGAGGATGGTGTAGAGGGACTCGAAGCCCGCACGGGTAAAGCAGTGCTCGTAGCAGAGCGATCCGTCGACCTCGAACACGGTGTGAGGTTTCGCGGGGATAACGCCACGAGAGAGTCGGTGAATCACCCTGCACCTCCCGCTTTTGATTTCGAATTTCGGATTTCGGATTTCGGATTTTCATCGCACCGTCGTTCAGTCGCGAGGGAGGGTGGTCGGCAAATCCGAAATCCGAAATCCGAAATCCGAAATTCCTTTTTCATGAGCCCGCTCCCGCATCGAGCTGGCGTTGGGCGGCGAGACGCTCGACCTGGTCTCTCTCGATGCTTTCGAAGAGGGCCCGGAAGTTGCCCTCACCGAATCCACGCGCACCAAAGCGCTGGATGACCTCGTAGAAGAACGGTCCGGCCTCGCTGTCGTCGTAGAGCAATCCGCCCTCGACCATGAAGATCTGGAGAAGATAGCGGTCGTCCTCCCCGTCGACCAGGATTCCCAGTCTCTTGAGTTCGTCGACGTGCTGGTCGAAATTCGTGACCTTCTGCCGCACCAGCCGTTCCGGCAGCATGTCGTAATAGGTCGCCGGCGTGTCGAGAAAGTCGATTCCGGAGCCGCGGAGATTTTCCACCGCCGACGAGATCGCGGGAACGTGAAAGGCCACGTGCTGGACGCCCGGCCCCTGGTTGGCCTCGCAGAATGTGTAGATCTGGCTCGATTCGTAGTGAGGCGTGACCGGCTCGTTGTTGGCGAGCTTGATGCCTGAACCCGGGTCCCACATGACGATCGAGGCGAGGCCCGAACCACCCGTCCCGGGGCTGATGTCGGCAGTGTGAAAGTGCACCCGCCAATACTCTTCAAAACCCATCACGTCGCGCAACCAGGTGATGTGTGGTTCGAGGGTCAGAAAATTCGAGGTGATGTGGTCGATGACCTGAAAGCCGTTGGAGTTCGATTCGGCGCCGGGATCGATGAGCTGAAAACCCGGCGGCAGCGCATCGGCCGCTCGCTCGACAAATCGAAAACGCACATCTCCAAGCGGGGTCGCGATATCAAAGAAAAGGTAGGGCCGCCCCTGATCGTCGGCGACCTCGATGATGTCGCTGCAGAATGTGGCATTGCGTTCGATGAGCACGGCTCGCGCCTTCTTGACATCCCGCACCCGAAAACCGACCCGCCGCACTCCGTCCGGGTGGCGCTTGAGCCACCGGTCGGCGTCCGAGCCACGCTCTCGCGATGAGATACAGATACACTGAGCCTTGCCGGCGGCAAAAAGAACCGCGTCCTCACCGCGCGAGGCGGCCTCCCGTTCACCGAGCCTCGCCACTTCATTGACGTCCATCATCCTGGTGTAGAAGTTGCGGCTGCGATCGATGTCAGCGACCACGAATTCGTAGGCGTCGTAGCCGACGATTCCCAGACCCGAGCCCTTTTCGGTCGTGTCCTTCATTCATGCCTCCCCGGTTGCCCCTCAGCATAACAAAGCGGGACTGAGTCGCCGTCGCCCCGGGAAAATCGACGCCCCACCGCAACCAGGGGATCAGGATGCAGGATTCAAGCCCCAAGCCTCAAGCCCCAAGCCCCAAGCCATTCTCATCGAGATCGCTGAAAATCGGCGTTGGCGAGCTCGAACTCGAGATCCTGCCACAGGTCTTCAAGCGGACACCTCATGATGATCAGGTCCTGCCACGCACCGGACTGGTCCCGGACGTGCTCCGGGATCAAAAACTCCTCGTTGAATCCGAGTCTCTTAAAGATGCGGTGGGCACCCGCCTGCGGCCGCATGAGCCTCGCGACCACCCGGTCGACCCGGCACTGCGAGGCGAGGTGAAACAACTCACGCGCCACGACGGTTCCGAGACCGAGACGCTGCCACGACCTGGCCACGATCAACCGGACCTCCGCAACGTTGTTGCCCCAACCATGCCCCTCGAGCTCGATCGTGCCGTCGGCCACGATTTCACCCTCATGTTCGGCCACCACCCGGACAGCCCGCCTCTCGTCGGTCTCGAGCGTCCTGCGTTCCACCAGATCGCGGCGTGTCACGTCGACGCGCAGGTACTTTCGGTCCTCGGCCGGCAGTGCACAGAAGAATTCGTACGACCGCTGCACATCATCGGGTTGCATCCTCCGCACGGTGATGGTTCGCCCGTCACGGAGTGTCACGGTCTTGCGGATGCCCTTGAGAATCGTCTCATCAGCCGATGTTGCTGCAGTCATCTGGCACTCCTTCCCAGTGCCGGTGGCGCCTCTGGCCGAAAAGGCACGGCTCGCCGACCGGCTGTCGTCACGGGTTGTCTGGAGTTCAAGATGCAGCCGGATATTCGAATTGGCCAGGAATCGAGACGCAAAATCGATCCCGGCTCCCCGAAGACCCGCCGTGCTTCGGTCAGCCTGCATATCTCACCGGACTTCGGAGCGAGGGCGGCGAGGTGCCGTGCCCGGTGGGGTTTGCGACCCCAAGGCGAGAAAACACCGCCGGGTGCGGTGCATCGCCGGCCGCTGCCGGAGGCTGGTGAGATATGCAGGTTAAGATGCACCCATGATTCGAGGTCTTCCACAACGATGGCTTGCCGCGGCCGCGTGGGTCGTCGTCATCTTCACGGCGATCCCGTTCGTACGTCGGCTGCGCGAGTTCTTTGTCGGCCACTGGCCCGCCGAGCTCCTCGGTTTTGCGGTGATGGGCGCGGTGGGGCAGCGGCCGGAGCCGCCCTGTGGGTCCTGCGGCGGCGCACGGAAAAAATTCTCCCCGCCGATATCGTCTGGCTCGCGAGCATCGCCGCTGTTCTGATCTTCTGGACCTGGTCGCTGATGGAACAGCCCGAAGAAGCGGTGCACTTTCTCGAGTACGGGGGGCTCGGAGTGCTGTTGTACCGCGCCCTCCGCCCGAAATGAACAACCCGGGAGTGTTCGTCGCCGCCGCTCTGATCGGAACGATCGTCGGCACCATCGACGAAACAATCCAGTGGATCGTGCCCGACCGTTACTGGGATTTTCGCGATCTGGTACTCAACGGCGGCGCCTCGGTGCTGGTGCAGCTCGCCATCTGGCGCCTTGCATCACGGCCGTTCTCGAAAGTGACAGTGTCGACCGTACGAACACTGAGTCGGTTGGCGGCCGTCGCGTGTCTGCTTCTCATGCTCTGTTTCGCAGCCACGCCGCAGCGGCTCGCAGCGCTCTCCCACACACTCCCTGTTCTCGCACCCCTCGCCGACAGCAATGACGTGATCTGCGAGTACGGCTTTTTCCACCGACTCGACGCGAAGACGTCCTTCCGGTCGCGACTGTCGCGAAGCGAACTGGCCTTCCAGGACGACCGGCGTTCGGCCGAAGCAGCGGCAAAGCTCGATCGATCGGACGGGCGATACGGTGCCTTCCAACGATCGGTCACGCCGGTTTCCGATCCCTTCAGCTACGAGGCGCGGATCCACGTGTTCGCCCGCAACCGGAATCTTGCCGAAGCTCGCCGATCCCCAGCCCGATCGCGGCAGCACCGCCGGGCCATGACGGTTGCGGCACGAGAGCACCAGATCCTCACAAAGATTTTCGGCGACACTCTGGAACGCTCGATCTTCAGGTGGTCCGACGGCCGACGTTCTGCGGTGGATGCAGCCCAGGACGCCGACGCACCATTTGTCAGCAACGTCGCACGTCATCTGATCACGGGCATCAGAGAGCCGACGCTCAGGGCGCTGATGTTCGCCGTGCTCACCGCTCTAATCGTCGCGGATTTCGTCCTCGGCCGGGTGGTCAGTCGGTTTCAGCCTCCAGCAACGCGGGCGTGAAGAGATCGAATCCCGGATCGAATTGGGCCAGAAACTCCACACTGAACAACCGGTAGGCGACCCAGATCGGCAGCATGATGACCGTCCCGACGTAGGGAAGCGCCACGACGCAGCAGGTGAGAACGCAAATCATGCTGAAAAAGACCACGAAACAGATGCCCAGACAGAAGACGAACAGACCGTAGAGGAAGAACGAGAGCGGCCGGTTTTTCAACCACGGCAGAAAGTAGCTCCACGCCTCGGTCGCTTTGATGTCGAATTTATACATGATGGGGATGACGAAGCCTTCCAGAAACAGCGCCACAAACGCCGCTAGAATTCCGAAGCCAATCATCACCAACACGCCGAGGATCATCGCCGCATACGACAGACCCGCGAGAGCGTCAGAAAAAGAGAACGTCGCCGCCGGCGCCAAAAAGAGCAGTATCAGGACCAGCGCGACCAGCCCGCAGCACACGATGAAACCGATGCGCCACAGGAAGAGCGAGTTTCCGAGCTCGCGGAAACGGTGCCACGGCTCCACGATCTCGGCCCGATCGTGAACCACGTTGTCGAGAAAGATGAACTTCGAGCGCGAGGAGACCCACAGGATCACCAACAGGATCGCGGCCACCGCCATGATGAGGATGAAGATCAGCGGCAGCCACAGAAAGGCTTCACCGGCATCCTGCCAGGAACCGCCGTGCGAGTTGCCGAAAGACCGCTTCGGGAAATCGTTCTCGTCCGTGATCCATTTCCAACCGCCGCCCCCGGCCCCGTCCGCCAGCCCGGCGAGCCACACCGAAAAGCCGAGCACCAGCCACTTGGCGAGATCAAAGGGTCGCCACAGGATGTGTTTCATCCTTTCCCAGGCCAGGTTCAGCGGCTCGAAATACGCAATCTGCATCGGTCCTCCCGTCGGCGGTCCCGCTGATTGTAGCCGGTACGGCTGAGAATCGGCGGTTCGCCCGTTCGCGCTGAAGGCATTGATACGGCGCCTTCCAACCCTTCAAACGTGGACCCGCCGAATTCGGTTCTCCGTTTTACGGCTTCCGATGTCAAAACAACGTCAAAGTGCGGTGGAGGTGCCATCTTCAATATTGTCTGAACCATGAACATCCACGTAGGCAGGACAATTCGGGCAGACAATGATGCAGGTGGCTCCTCTCGGGAAGCGCACGGAGATACGGCCCGCGTGCGGTGGAGGTGCCACTTCAATCATTGTTGGATTGCCTGCGGCATCTGTCGGTTCGTCGAATCGGGCCAACAATGTTTGGGGTGGCTCCTCTCGGGAAGCGCGTTCTGAAAGGCACCTTTACTCGGAAGACACCTCGAGGCACTCCGCCAACAGCTCGGCGACGTGGAGTGGCCTGGCAGCGGTGAGATCGCCGATCTGGTGGCGGCAGCTGGTTCCCGAGGCCACGACCCTGGCCCCATTCGGCAGACCGTCAATCATCCGCACCAGCGGAGCGGCGACCTGGTGCGAGAGATCGCGGTGATCGTTGAGCATGCCAAAGGCGCCCGCCATCCCGCAACACCCCGTCTCGAGCCACTGCGGCGACCCTCCCGGCAGCCGCTCGAGCAGACCGACGATTCCGGGCGCATCCGACAGCGCCTTGGCGTGGCAATGTCCGTGGATCGCAACCGTCCCAGGATCCCTGGTGAAAGGGAGTGCGTCGGGCTCGCGCTCGAGAAGGCCTCCGATGAAGTCCTCGAACAGCACCGCGCGCTCGGCCACCTCTTTGGCGCCCTCGATGCCGAACTGGAGGTATTCATCCCTGAACATCGACCAACACGATGGTTCGAGGAAGATGATCGGGTCCTCACTCTTGGCAAGAAGTCTGACATTGTGTTCGGCGGACCGCTGCACCACATCGAGCAGGCCGCGGCTGGCTGCGGGCCGGCCGCAACATTTGCGACCGGTCGCCAGGGCCACCTCGAACCCGGCGGCCTCGAGCACCGCCAACCCCGCACGACCGATATCGGGTTCGTGGTAGCGAACCCAGGTATCGTCCCACAGGATCACCCGACCGCGACCGCGACCGCTGGCCGGCGCCGGGCGGCCCCTGAACCAGGCATCGAACCGGCGCTTCGCAAAAGGTGGGATCGGCGCTTCAGTGTGAATACCAGACACCAACTGCAGCAATCGCCGCGCCAACCGGTTGCGGAGCATCCAATTGGCAAAACCCGAAAACATGGTCCCGACCCGACCCAGGAGATCGGCTGAGGCGATCATTCGATCGGTCAACGGGATGCCGTCGTTGCGATGCCTGGCGTGCCTCAACTCGAGCTTGAGACGGGCCATGTCGACGTTCGAAGGGCACTCGGTAACACAGGCCTTGCACGCGAGGCAGGTGCCCAGCACCTCGTCGAGCTCGGCGCTTTCAAGGCTCCGCCCTTCGAACCTGCCCTCGAGGGCGGCACGGACGATATTGGCTCGGCCTCGTGTCGAGAGGGCCTCGTCCCCGGTGGCGGCAAATGTCGGACACATCGTCGGCGCCGCCTTGCGGCAGCCCCCGCACCCGTTGCACTGTTCGAGGTTGGCGACTAAGTCGTCGTCGCGTCCGCTCCACTGGAACGCCTCCACAAACGGCAGGACGATTTCGGACCCTGCGCCGAGCCTTAGATTGCGGTCGATCCGGAACCGCCCGTCGCCAAAGACCTTGCCGGGGTTCATCGTGCCCGATGGATCGAAGAGGGACCTGAGCACGAGGCCCGCCTCGATCAATTCAGGGCCGAGGTGCGCCTCGAGATAGCTCGCGCGGGCCATGCCGACACCGTGCTCGGCCGCCAGCGAGCCTTTGAACAGTTGGCACAGATCCGACACCTGGTCGGCCACCAGGCGAAGTTTTTCAATGTCCTCCGTAAGGTGGAGGTCGAGGACGGGCCGGACGTGGAGCTCGCCCGAGGCGGCGTGCCCGTAAAACGAGGCTTCGAGACCGAGCGGGTCGAGAATCCGACGCAGGCCTGCAACGTACTCGGGCAAACGCTCGGGCAGCACGCACACATCCTCGATCCCCGGGACCGGTTTTGCCGGGCCTTTGCGGCTGGTGACCAGCGACAACCCGGCCCGCCTCATGCCCCACACCAACTCCGCCTCGGCCGCGGTGGAACACGCCGTCGCGCGCAGCCCGAGCCCGCGGCGCTGGAGTTCCGCCAGTCGGCCGCCATCGTCTTCAAAGAACTCGACGAGCAGCATCGCCTTGCACGGCTCCTGGTCGAGCCGCAGGAAGTCTCTCGCGGCGCGGAAGGCCCGCTGCCCGCGGGTTTGATCGAACACCACGTCGTCCAGGTGCTCGATCGCCGCCGCATCGAGATCGGCGATCTCGACGGTCGCCTGAAGCGCCTCCTCCACCGAAGCGAAGAAGATCACCCCGAGACTGCGCCGACTCGGCAAGGGGACCACCCGCAGCACCGCCGACGAGATGCCTGCCAACGTGCCCTCGCTGCCGGCGACCAGCTGGGTCAGATCGCCGGGCGCCCTGAGGGCCCGGTCGAGACCGTACCCCGGCCAGCGCTTGACGAGTCCTTCGGGGAGGCGCTTCCGGATCTCGGCGGCGTTGGCGGCGACGAGGCGATCGGCCGTCTCGCGGATCTCCGGCAACCCGTCATCGCCGGAACCGATCGCCGCCACGGTGCCGTCGCTCAGCACCACCTCGAGGGCCTCCAGGTGGTCGGCCGTGGTGCGGTAGACGGGCGCGTGCGCACCCGACGAGTTGTTGGCGATCATGCCGCCGAGGGTGGCGCGCGACGAGGTCGCCACATCAGGGCCGAACCACAGACCGTGGGGGGCGAGGAAGGTGTTGAGCTGGTCGAGCACGACCCCGGCGCCGACTCTGACGGTCCCCGCTTCGAGATCGAGGTTGGAGATTCGGCAGTTGTGGCGAGCAAAATCGACGACCAGACCGGCGCCGAGAGCGCCGCCGGCCAAGCCGGTGCCGGCACCCCTCGGCGTCACCTCGACGCCGCTGTCGGCAGCCGCGCGGAGGAGATCCGCGGCTTCGCGGGCGGACCTTGGAAAGGCGACCGCTGCAGGCTCGACGCGATAGATTGACGCATCCACTGCGTACAGACAGCGGGTCATCCGATCCGTCCGCACTTCGCAGCCGGAATTCTCGAGGGCTGCTCTCTGCGTCTCCTTGAGGACAGTCATGCCTGCATTCTACCCAATCATCGGGATCCGGCTGATCCTGCGACAGATAATTCTTTTAACGCCTACAATCGAGCAATGATGATGCGCTCTCGCCGTATTCCTGACGATCTCGGACCGAACGCGTTTGCCGAGGCGCGGGCTCGCCTCGGGGAGATCCCTTTTGATCTGACCATCAGCAATCCGACCCTCTGCGGTTTCAACTATCCGGCCTCTCTGCTCGAGGGCCTCCGAGATCCGACGGTGCTCCGCTATTGCCCCGATGCCCGGGGGGCGCGGTCGGCCCGGGAAGCGGTGGCCGCGGAGTACCGCCGCTGGTCGGTTGCGGTGGATCCCGACCGGGTCGTCCTCACGGCTTCCACCAGCGAGGCCTACAGCTTTCTCTTCCGGTTGCTCTGCGACCCCGGAGAGGCCGTCCTCGTGCCGTCGCCGTCCTATCCCCTGTTCGACCACCTCGCGCGGCTCGACGCCGTCGAGGCGTTGACCTACGATCTCGAAGGGGCGGGCAACTGGCGCTTTGACTTTTCGGCTCTGGAGCAGGCGCCCGGACATGTTCGCGCCGTTGTGGTCGTCCATCCCAACAACCCCACGGGCTCGTACGTCCACCCGGCGGACAGGGACCGATTGGTGGCTCTGAGCCGCGACCGGGGGTGGGCCCTGATCGCCGACGAGGTCTTTCTCCACTACCCACTCGATGGCGGCCCGGGCGATGACGGCACATTCGCCGGGGTGGACGACTGTCTTTGCTTCTCGCTCGGCGGACTGTCGAAAAGCCTCGGGCTGCCCCAGCTCAAGCTGGCGTGGATCGTCGCCAGCGGTCCCCACGCCGAAGTCCGCGCCGCTCTGGAGGGCCTCGAGTATGTCGCCGACGCCTATCTTTCGGTCTCCGGTCCGATCGCCCTGGCCGTGCCCGGGTTGCTGGCCTCAGGTGATTTGATCAGGGACCAGATTTCGGTTCGATGCCGTTCGAACCTCGACACGCTGAGGCGACTCGCCTCGCGCGAGCCGTCGGTCAGCGTCTTACCGATGGGTGGCGGTTGGAGCGCCACCATCCGCATCCCGATGGTCACCCCAGAGGATGATTTCTTCGTCGAGTTGCTGACCGCGTGCGGTGTCGCGATCTACCCGGGATATTTCTTTGATTTTCCCCACGGTGGCTTCGCGGTGGCGAGTCTGCTGCCGACCGAGGCGTGTTTCCAGGACGGCGCGATGCGATTGCTCGAATACGTCGGGAGCACGGTCAGCAGGGAGACGGCGCCCCCCGGTTAATCCCTCGTCGCGTTCTCGAGGATCCGGCGCACCTCGACGCCCGACAGCGATTTCCGCTGCACGAGCTCGTCGGCAAGCGCTTCGATCGCCCGCCAGTTTTCGCGGAGAACCTTCTCGAGATCCTCGCGCAGGTCTTCGAACAACGGCAGTACATCCTCACAATCGTCGACCAGTTTCATGGCGAGGCGAACCGCTTCGTCGAGGTCCCCGCTGGTCTCATCCCAATCGTCTCGTCCGGAGACCATTGCCTCGGCGACGGTGCCGGCCAGCACGCACCGCAGCTGGTTCTCGACGGCTTCGATTTCGGCATACGAGAGCCCGCCCTCTTCGGGGTCGGTGGGGAAACGCAGCGTTTCAGTGCTGCCGCTGTGTTCGGTGTCGCCGACAATTTCGACCCGGGTCAAGACCTGCCCGTAGAGCTCCGAAGCCAGGGCGTGTCCGGCCTCGTGATACGCGGTGAGCTTTTCGGGTGAGATCACTGGAGGTCCGAATCGGCCATGGTGTAGAAGAAGTTCTCCGACACCCACGGAATCGTGAGCCGGTCGTCGAACGACCTGGCGGTGGGCACGATCCCCAGAGGCTCGGGCTCGCAGGACCAACCCGCACCTACAAGGCCCTCGGTGATGAAATGACGCCCCGGCAGCCAGGTCTCGATGGTGTCGATGCCGCGGGTTGATAGGTCCGCCGCCACCCGACCCGAAAGGGCCGCAATCAGAGCAGTGTCCGGAGACACCAGGACGTCCACCAGCCGCGCCACGCCCTCTTCGATCCCGACCACCGCATAGCCTCGCGGGCGGCGCGCAAACCCGGTTCGAAGGACGTAGATCAGGTAGTCCCGCTGAGGGTTGAGAAAGAAGCGCCAATTGACGAAGGACGCGTCGCGCACCGCGGCCAACGGGTAGTGGCCGGCAACCTCGTCCCAGACCTGATCGAGGTCCGCGGTCGGACGATCCAAAACCTGAACCGACGGACGGAACAGACCTGCGCCACACTCAAGATCGCAGGTCGACCCGCGCAGATAGGCGGCCCCACTTTCGAGCTCGCTGTAGTGGAGGTATTTGGCGCCGATGTCGAAGTGATAACGCCCCGGGATGCCGTAATGGAGCACGGAGTCGCCGCCGGCGAAACGATCGAAGAAGGCCTCTGCCGCCTTGATGAAGAGCCCCGTTTTGCGGACGTCGGGGTGGCTCATGATGTCCATGAGCTGGACGATCTCCACCTCCCGACCGTTCCACCGGGCGCGGTAGGGAACACCGCTGTAAACCACGACCGCGGCCTCGGTCTGCGGATCGCTGCACACCAGGACCCTCATTCCGAACGGGTTGTCGACGTACTTCCACCGCCACAGATCGACGTCAAGATCTTGGCCGAAGGCCACGCGCCACAGATCCAGCACCCGCCCCTCGTCCTCGGCGCGGTACGGTGCGGCGGTGAACGTGCCCGCCTCGAGCTCGATTGTCGTCTCGGTCACGATCTATTGATCTCCTTCGATCACCCATCACCTCGGCTGGTTGAATCGTACCGCACCGGCATTGTGGCCGCACCCGAGTCCATTGCAATACCTGGAATTCGAACATATCATTTCGAAACGCAGGGAGGTTTCATGAATCGTTTCTCAATACCGCTCGTGGTCGCCATACTCACAACACCCGTGGCTTCCCAGGCCCAGGAGACCGAGCTGGTGGTTGTGCCCGCGGTTGCCTACGGCCTGCCCGGTTTCGGCGACAACCTGTGGACGTCGGAGATCTACTTCACCAACTCGACCTCAGTTCAAGGGACGGTCCAGATGGGGTACATCCTCCCCGGATACACTGTACCGCCGGACGCCTGGAACAGTTGTGGCTGGACAGGGCCATGGACGTCTCACATCGAGGGACACAGCAGCGAGCGATACGCGGTCGGTGCCGATCTCTGCGTGGCGCAGGAGGCCGCCGGTGCCTATGTGTTCGAAGTCAGCGAAGGGATGGTCATTTCGTCTCGGATGGTCAACCACGACCCCGAAGCCATCGAGACGTGCTGCCCGTTTCTGAGCGGATTCGGCACCGAGGTCCCGGGGATTCCCCTTGACGAGCTCCCGCAAGCCGGGGCCCACCTGCTGCCCTCCCTTGTCTGGAACCCCGATCGATGTGGACCGCGGACCTTCGACACCTACGTAGGCTTCGCCAACCCCTACGACGTCGAGGTGAACGTCACGATCGATCTCGCCGGCGACAGCGCCGACACCTCAAACCCAGACTTCCCGCAGAACCTGACGGTGCCGGCCCTGTCCTGGCAGCAGATCGCCATCCGCCCCGCAACCTCCGACGCCGCCACGTGCGGCGAACCCGAACTCTTCGACCTCCGCATCGACATCGACGGCCCTCTCGCCATCTACGCCTCGGTCGTCGACCGCAGCCGACAGGACGGTCGGGTCGTGCTGCCGATCCCGCTCGATCAGTAGACTCAGAGGCGTGCCGTTTCCCGTCAGCCCTGCGGATACGGCCCGCGCGCGGCGGAGGTGCCTGGCTCCCACATTGTCGAGGCCCTGGTCGACAATGTGGCGTGCCTGGCATCCTCACGGGAACCGCGCCCGGATACGCGCCGCGAGCGGCGGAGGTGCCATTTTCAATATTGTTGGAAGCTCGATCTTCCACGTCGCCAAGATTCTTCGGGCCGACAATGTTGAAGGTGGCTCCTCCCGGGAAAGCCGCCAACAAAGGCGGATCGGCAATCGGCCACCGACACGCCATGGCCAAAAAAACGGCGGGCCGAAGCCCGCCGTTTAGCATTCCGATCCGACTCGCCCTACAGTGCCTTGATCGCCTCCACCATCGGTGGAATCACATCAAAGAGATCGCCCACCACCCCGTAGTCGGCGATCTTGAAGATCGGCGCGTCGGGGTCCTTGTTGATGGCGACGATGATCTTCGACGAGCTCATCCCGGCAAGGTGCTGGATGGCGCCCGAGATGCCGCACGCGATGTAAAGGGACGGGCTCACCACCTTGCCGGTCTGGCCGACCTGGTGCGAGTGTCCAATCCACCCGGCGTCCACCGCCGCGCGCGAGGCGCCGACAGCGCCGCCCAGGGCATCGGCGAGCGACTTGATCAGGGCGAAGTTCTCGGGGCCCTTGATGCCTCGTCCACCGGAGACGATGATGTCGGCCTCGGCCACATCCAGCTCGCCGCCGCCGGCCGCAACCAGCTCCTTGACCACCGCGCGAATCGACAAACTGAGTCCGTCGAGGGCGACCACTTCGCCCGCCCCGCCCAGTTCCTCCGCCGCGAACACGTTGGGCCGCAAGCTGATCACCTGCGGCGTCTTACCGGCTGCGGTGACCGTCGCAATGGCCTTGCCCGAATACACCGGCCGTTGTGCGGTGAACGCTCCGCCGTCGACCGTCAAGGCCACGACGTCCGGAATGCCGCCGACACCGAGCTTGGCCGCGAGCCGCGGTGCGAGGTCACGGCCCATCGCCGTTCCTGAGAAAAATATCGCCGAGGGTTGCGCCTGTTCGGCCGCCTTGGCGACCACTTCGGCGTAGCCCTCCGAAGAATACAAAGCGAGATTGGGGTCGTCGGCTACAAAGACCTTGTCGGCGCCCCAGGCGCCGAGGCCGGCCGCCGCTTCAGCGATGCCCGAGCCCGCCACGACCGCGGTCACCGGACCGCCGGCGCCACCCTCGCGTTTTGCCTGCGAAATGGCCTGCAGGGAGGTTTTCCGGATCTCACCACCACGCTGCTCCACGAATACGAGAATGCCAGCCATCATCGCCCCCCTAGATCGCCTTCGCTTCGTCGCGAAGCAGTTTGACGAGTTCGGCCGCAGCAGCAGCCGGATCGTCTTCGCCCTTGATGGTGATCCCGGCAGATTTCTCTGGCGGCAGCGCGATGCCGGTGACCACGTAGAAGGGATCGGCCCCCTCCTCGATACCGAGACTTGCCACTTCGATCTTGTCGACCGGTTTCTTCTTGGCCGCCATGATGCCCTTGAGGGCCGCGTAGCGGGGTTCGTTGAGACCCTTCTGGCAGGTCACGAGAGCCGGCAGAGGGCTCTCCACCTTTTCCCTGCCTCCTTCGACGTCACGGCCGGCGGTCAGGGAGGCATCGCCCACCTCGAGTTCGGTGACATTGGAAACGTGCGGGATGTCGAGAAGCTGGGCGAGCATCTGGCCGACCTGGCTGCAATCCGTGCCGGCGGCCTTGGAACCGCACAATACGAGATCGTATGCCCGGTCCTTGAGCGCGCCTGCTAGAACGCTGGCAATGGTGAAACTGTCGCCGAGGGTCTTTTCGCCGCCGAGCACGTGCACCGCCTGGTGCGCGCCCCGGGCGAGACAGTCGCGCAGGGCCGCTTCCGCGGTCCCCGGCCCATAGGTCACCACGGTGACCTCACCGCCCTTGGCCTCGGTGATCTGTAGGGCCTCTTCGAGGGCATATTCGTCGTATGGCGAGACGATCCACTTGATGCCCGCCCCATCGATATTCTTGCCGTCGCCACCGACCTTGATGACCGACGCCGTATCTGGAACGCTGGCTACGCACACGATACAGTTCACGGCTTGCCTCCTTCGTCCGATTGTCGTGAAAATGAATGGGTATTCACGGGGGGCAGTGTAGCACTTCCGGCGTGGGGCTTGGGGCTTGGGGCTTGAGGCGGTGGGGCAGTGGGGCGATGGCCCGCGCAGCGTTCTCGTTCACCGGACGTGCCGTCTGTGCGGCGGAGGAGCCATCTTTTGCATTGTTTGGTCCCCAAGCGTTCACGAGCGAGGGCGTCGCAGGCAAACAATGCAATAGGTGGCTCCTCCCGGGAAGCGAGCCAGGAAAGCCGGGTACTCACGAACACTCACAAACGGAATCTCGAAACCGAGCGACAGCCGAGTCAACCGATCAGTCGGCGCTCTCTTCGCGCAGCCGGTGGATCTCGCGGTCGTACGCCTCCATCACCTGGTGGTGGCGCAAGAGCCCGATGACGGGCGAGGGCGGCTGGCCTTCGAGGACCGGCAGGATCTCCCTCCGAAAAGCGGTGAAACGCTGCACCGCGGTGTGGAGATCATCGTCCGGTTCGAGGTAGGCGATGCCGCGCGCGGTGACGCCGAGATCCGACGCTACGAGCAGGGGCCACACCTCGGGTGTCGCCATCACGCGGCGGACGTCGTTGATGCTGAACATCCCCTCCACCTCGCCGGTCGCGTCCACCACCGGGAAGGCGTACTGATCGGTGTCGGCAACCAGATCGAGGACAGCCTCGAACGAGGCTCCGGGCGGCACCGTGATGATCTTCTGGTCCGGGTCCATGACATCGGAGACGGTCAGCCGCTCCAGGATGTCGATCTGGAACTCGCCGATGTGGGCGGGGGAATCGACCCGTCCGGGGACCTGCGCCTCGTAGATGCTGACACCCCTCATCAATAGGTAAGCGACCGACGACACCAGCATCATCGGCACCAGCAGCCCATAGGAACCGCTCATCTCGGCCACCATGATGAGAGAGGCGATGGGCACCTTGGCCACCCCGGCAAAGAACCCGCCCATCCCGACCAGAACGCAGGCCGCCGTCGGCGGCGCGAACTGCGGCGCAACGCGTTGCGCGAAATCGGCGAAGACGGCTCCGGTGACGCCGCCGATCACCAGAGACGGAGCAAAAACGCCGCCCGAACCACCCGACGAGATCGTGAAGGATGTCGCAAGGATCTTTGCGGGCACCATCATCAGCAGAACCTTCAACGGCAGCTGCTCGTCGAGTGTCAACTGCAACCAGCCGTAACCGCCGCCGAGCACCTGCGGCACCGCCATCGCGAGCAAGGCCAGGAGGAGACCACCGACCGCCGGTTTGGTCCAATTCGGAATCGGCATCCGGGCAAAGACGCCGTCTCGCATCCCGTAGAAAACCTTGACGTAGATGACGCCGACAACCGCGACTACCATCCCCAGAACCAGATACGCCAAAAGTTCGTGAGGCCGGGCAAATCGGATCACGGCGGTCTCGAAGATCGAATCCCAACCCGTGAGAGAGGCCACGACAACGTAGGAAACGATGGATGAAATGATGGCAGGGATCAGGGCCTCGGACTCGAAGTCGGGTTCGGAGTAGAGGACTTCGACCGCAAACAGAGCGGCTCCGAGCGGTGCGCGGAACATGCCGCCGACGCCGGCCGCCACACCTGAGATCACCAGAACCCTGCGATCGTGATAACCGAGGTGGAGGATATCCGCCAGATAGGAGCCAAAACCGGCACCCACCTGAGCTACAGGGCCCTCACGCCCGGCAGAGCCCCCCGAACCGATCGTCAGCATGGAGGTGATGAGCTTGACCGGCACCACCCGGCGTCTAATCACGGCGCGGCCGCGATGGTAAGCATTGATCACCGCATCGGTGCCGTGCCCCTCGGCCTCGGGGGCAAAGGTATTGACGATCCACCCCACCAACAGACCCGCGAGCGGCAGGACGATCAAAAGCATCCATGGGCGCGTCGGCATGCTCCACTCCCGGGCGGCGGCTTCGCCGTGACCGGGAGCGTTGAAATTGACGACCTCGCCGAGGAGAACCGAGTTGATTCCATCGACGCCCCAGGTCAAGAGCGCTCCGCCGAGACCGGCCACCACGCCCACCAACAGGGCAAGGACCATCCAGCGACCAAAGTTGAAGAGGTCGACCCGGCTCGCAAAGCGGGCGGCTCGTGCGAACCACGACTGGATGACGGTGGGCATGAGGGCTCCCGGCCTCGCGTTCAGGACGTGGTGCGGTGACGGGTTGCCGCGTCAACCATCGTCAGTTCACTCGGCCGATCGCAAGGCAGGCGTTGGTGCCGCCGAAACCGAAGGAATTGGTCAGCGCCACTTTGATCTCGGCGTCGCGCGCGGTGTGCGGCACGTAGTCGAGATCGTCCTCGGGATTTGGTTCGTCGAGGTTGATCGTAGGCGGCACAATGCCGTTGACCATTGAGAGGACGATGACACCGAACTCGAAGCCACCCGCCGCACCGAGGAGGTGACCGGTCATGGACTTGGTCGACGACACCATGAGCTTGTAGGCGTCATCGCCGAAAACACCTTTGATTGCCCGGGTCTCGACAACATCGCCGGCCGGCGTCGCAGTGCCGTGGGCGTTGATGTAGTCGACGTCTTCCGGGTTCAGACCTGCGTCGTCGAGCGCGCATTGGATCACCCGTTTGGCGCCATCGCCATCTTCGGAGGGCGCCGAAATATGGTAGGCGTCGGCCGTCATGCCAAAACCGAGAACCTCGGCGAGGATCGGTGCGCCGCGGCGTTTTGCGTGCTCGTATTCCTCGAGCATGACAATGCCGGCTCCCTCACCCATGACGAAGCCGTCGCGGTCCTTGTCCCAGGGCCGGGACGCGCGCTCGGGCTCATCGTTGCGGGTCGAAAGTGCCCGCATCGACGAAAAACCGGCGAGCGCAAGGGGGGTGATGACCGCCTCGGAACCGCCCGCGATGATCGCGTCGGCGTAACCGTGGCGGATGTAGAGCAACGCGTCGCCGATGGCGTGAGCCGAGGTCGAACACGCGGTACAGGTGGCGGTGTTCGGCCCCTTGGCGCCGGTTCGGATGCTGACCAGACCGGAGCACATATTGATGATGGCACCCGGGATGAAGAACGGCGAGACCTTTCTCGGACCTCGATCGCGAACGACGTCGCGTTGGCGCTCGATCAGAGGGAAGCCGCCAATCCCGGAACCGATCACAACCCCGACGCGGGTGGCGTTGGCGTCGGTGATTTCAAAACCCGACGCATCAAGCGCCATATGAGATGCCGCCAACGCGTAATGGACGAAAAGATCGAACTTCTTGACCTCTTTCGCCTCGATCCAATCTGTTGGGTTAAAGCCCTCGACCTCACCGGCGATGTGCACCGGATAATCGGTGGTGTCGAATCGGGTGATGGTGGAAACACCACTCCGGCCAGCGACCAGCCCGTTCCAGGTCGCTTCGGTCCCAATCCCCAGGGGAGAGACCAGGCCGACCCCCGTGACCACCACCCGACGGGGCATTAGCTATCCAGATTCTGCTTGAGGAACTCGACCGCGTTCTTGACGGTCCCGATCTTCTCGGCAGCCTCGTCGGGGATCTCGACCCCGAATTCCTCTTCAAAGGCCATGACGAGTTCGACCACGTCGAGAGAGTCCGCACCGAGATCGTCGACAAACGACGCTTCCGCCGTCACCTTGTCAGCATCCACACCGAGTTGCTGAACGATGATCTCTTTGACTTTGACTTCAACATCCATGCTCCGCCCCTCCTCAATTGTTTTTTGGCAGTATCGAGCCGCCGTCGTTCAAATTGGCGAGCGCCCAACATACGGTGTCTTTTCCGGCAAAACCGGAACCGAACCATCGTGCGGGCTGAGCCGACCGCCCTTCATCTTTCACCCAAGCGCATGACGCGGCTCCGACCGCACGCTTGGACGCTGTACGTGATAGCACACAGTCTAGAACCACGCAAGAGCCTGAGTATTCCTTGACATCAATCGCAAAAAGGAGTATTCAGCCAGATACGACCGCATTCGGTCGCCGGAAGGGGAGCCCGATGGAATCGTATCTCACTGCCAAAGAAGCCGCAGAGTACCTCAAACTGGCCGAACGCACATTGGTTCGTCTTGCACATGAGGGGAAGATCCCCGGCGTCAAGATTGGTGGGCAGTGGCGCTTCCGTCGCGCGCTCCTCGACGAGTACCTGGATACGCTGGCTTCGGAGTCGGTGGCGACCTCGGGCACGGTGCCCAACCAGGTCATCGACGCTCCCATGGAAGAGATTTTCACCGTGGAGCAGATCATCCCGAAGCTCGAGGCAGGGAATCGGCCCGAGGTCATCCACGCGATGGCCGAACACGTCACGGTTCTCGGTCTGGTGGAGGACCAGAGTTGGTTGGAAGCCGCGCTGGCCGCTCGCGAACGGCTGGTTCCGACCGCAGTCCCCGAGGGGGTCGCCTTTCTCCACGCCCGACGCCGCGCTGCCGACAAGTTCCCGCAGCAGTTCATCGCCATGGGGCGTTCTCCCAAGGGCGTCGTGTTCGGTTCTCCCGACATGGGCAAGACGAACATCTTCTTCCTGCTCGCCCTGCGCAATGACGCCCTCCACCTGCGCTGGCTCTCGCGTCTCGCGTGGATCGTCCGCAGCCCGAGCCGACTGGCGCGGCTGACCGACGCCGATTCGGCGCAGGCGATCCACACCGCCATGCTCGAGGCGGCCGCCGAGTTGCCAGGTGCACTGAGGCCGACCGGAGCCCCTGCAGGACGCTGATTCAGTTCGAAGTTTTGAGTTTTGAGTTTTGAGTTCTCGCTTCCCTGTCCGAGGGCGTCTCAAAACGGATAACTAAAAACTAAGAACTCACAACTCAAAACTCTGTAGACTCCGTCTACAATGGTCCGCCTATGAAAATTGCACTGATCGGGAGCCACGGCGTCGGCAAGACGACCCTCTGCTTCGAAGTGGCGGCAGCGCTCAAACGCCGGAACATCGATCTCGAGATGGTCCGAGAGGTTGCCCGACGGTGTCCCCTCCCGATCAACCAGGAAACCACCGTGGCCGCCCAGGAGTGGATCCTCCACACCCAGGTCGCCTGGGAGATCGAGGCCAGCTCGAGCCGCGACACCGTTCTCTGCGACCGGTCGGTGCTCGACAATTACTGTTATCTCGTGCACGCGGCAGGGGCGATTCGCTCGTGGGAGCAGTACTTCGATCACTGGATGCCGACCTACGACCTCCTTGTTCACGTCCCCATCTCGGAGCGCCCGTCGTACGACGGGGTTCGAGCGGTCGACCCGGGCTTCCAGGAGACCATCGACACCCTTCTCGAGGGCATGGTGGCTGCACGCGGTCTCAAACCCCTCCGGCTCTCTGCTGAGAACAGGGAAACGTGGTGCGAAGCGATCATCGAGCACCTGTTGCCGAAACTCGAACCCACGCTGCCGTTGTTCTCTGAGGAGGGAGGGCCATGAGCCCCAGCGACGAAACCGCCCATGGTTGGGTCGACGAGAAGGCGGTCGACCTGGTCGAGATCATCGACGGGTCGGTGGCTCAGCTGTGGGAGACCATCGAAAGTTTGGAGCGACTCCAACCGCGAAATCTGGAACGTTTCAGGGTCTCAATATTCGGATCAGGCAGGATCATCGACTCCGACCCGCTCTTTACCGATGCGCAGGAACTCGGCCAACGCCTCGCCGAGACCGGTTGCGACATCGTCACCGGCGGTGGCGGCGGGCTCATGCACGCCGTGGACCAGGGCGCCTCCCGCGGCAAACTCTCCGGCCCCGCCGAGGGAGATCTCCCTGTCCGACTGGTGGAGGACAGCCAAGACTCGCCCTTTGTGGAAAGGGCTTACAAACACCGAACCTTTTTCTCGCGCCTCCACCATTTTGTACGGTTGTCGTCCGCGTTTATCGTTCTTCCCGGTGGCATCGGATCGACGCTCGAAGCCATGATGGTGTGGCAGCTTCTGCAGGTGAAACACCTCCCACCGATTCCGTTTCTTCTCTATGGCGATCATTGGCGGGGTCTGGTCAGTTGGATCGAAGATGAATCGCTCCGCCGGGGCTATATCACGCAGGACGACGCGGATCTGCCGATCCTCGTGGACTCGGTCGACGAAGCTGTCGAACTGATCTCGAAGACCAAGGCCGAATTTGACAGCAAAGAGTCCAACGGACGGGCAACGGTACAATCTCCAGCGGATCATGATGAGCGCAGCGACCAGCTCTGAGATCGTCATCACCGGCGGCACGGTGGTTCCCATGGTCCGGAATCACGAGTGGCTGGAGGGCGACGTCGCGCTCAGCGGCGGCAGAATCGACGCGGTCGGTTCAGCGGGCGCTCGGAGTGATGACACCGTCACCCTGGACGCCCGGGGTGCAGCAGTCCTCCCGGGTTTCATCCAGGGGCACGTCCACGTGGTGCAATCCCTGTTGCGCCACCAGGCCGACGGCCTCGAACTGCTCGATTGGCTGCGCCTCCGAACATGGCCCTACGAGGCAGCGCTCGATGGCGACGGGGTCGAGACCGCTGCTGAGCTCGGGATCGCGGAACTCCTGTGCGGCGGGACGACCACCGCCCTCGACTTCGGAACGACCCACGACCACGGACGGGTGTTCGAGGCCGCCAGACGCCTCGGTATCCGACTGGTGTCCGGCAAAACCCACATGGACACGGGCGACGAGGTCCCAGCAGCGCTGTTGGAGGACCCGGAACGCTCGCTCGCCGAGGCCGAGGAACTGGGCACGACAATGGAACGGCGCGGCCGACGGGCGGCTGCGCTACGCCGTGGCGCCACGTTTCGCGCTGTCGTGCTCGGCGGAACTTCTGGATGGATGCGCAGAACTCGCACGCAAACACGACTGGTTGTTGCAGACGCACGCCTGTGAAAACCGCATGGAGGTCGAGGCGGTGCGGCGCATCACCGGCCTCGACACCATCGTCTATCTCGCGGAGAGGGGACTCGTCGGCTCAGACGTTGTCCTCGCCCACGGCGTGCATCTCACGCCTCACGAGGTCCGGCGTCTGGCCGAGAGCCGAACGACTATCTGCCACTGCCCCGGCGCCAACCTCAAACTCGGTTCGGGAATCGCCGATGTGCCCGGACTTCTCGAAAACGGCGTCCGCGTGGTTCTCGGCGCCGACGGTCCGCCGTGCAACAACCGCCTGTCGGTCTTCCACGAGATGAGTCTTGCCGGAACTCTCCCCGGTCTCCGCCACGGCCCCGCGGCAATGGGAGCGTGGACCGTCCTCGCGATGGCCACCCGTGAGGGTGCCGCGGCTCTGCACATGGAGAGCGAAGTCGGCACCCTCGAACCGGGGAAAAGGGCTGACATCGTGGTGCTCGAGATGGAGGAGTGGTCTATGCTTCCCGGGGGTGACCCGGCAGCGCAAATCGTATTTGGGGCCAGCGCACAGATGGTGCGCCACGTCATCGTTGGCGGACGGCCGGTGGTCGTCGATGGCCGGCTGGTCTCCGGCGATCCCGAGGCGATTCGACAACGGGTCGCGGAGGCCTGGGAGGCGACGCGGCAACGAATGGAGTCGACATCATGAAAATTGGACCGACGCGAGCCGCCATCGACTCTCTCGATGAATACCTGGCAGCCAAGAACTATGGAAAAGCCCTCAGGGCCATCGAGTCCGAACTCGCAAAGAACCCGGACCAGCTCAACCTGCGCCTGCGGCAGGCCGACATCCTTGATCTCAGTGGTGACTGCAAACGCGCGATCTTCATTCTGCACAACGTTGCCGAGGGTCAGGCCAGGGACGGCTTTTATGCCCGTGCGATCGCGATCTACAAGAAGATACTTCGCCTCGATCCCGAGCAGGATGTGCACTCCCAGCTCGCCCAACTGATCGAGGACGACCGCAAATCCAAGACCGCGGACCACCGCCGGCGCAAGACCGAAGCCGCTCTCTCCGAACAGGCGTCCGAAAGCACGCAGGAACTCAAGGAACTGGCGGCCTCCTCGCTGTTTGCATCGTTCAAACGAGAAGCTCTGGTCGAGGTCCTCGCGTCGACCGAGGTGCGGTCCTATGCCGCCGGCGACATCATCGTGACCGAGGGCGAACCCGGATCGAGTTTGTTTCTGATTGTCAGCGGCGTGGTCAAGGTCTTCACCAGGACCGACGACGGAATCAACCTCCAGTTGGCAGAGCTCGGGCTCGGCGACTTTTTCGGCGAGGTTTCGCTGTTGACGGGCAAGCCGCGAACCGCGACGATCACGGCCCACACCGACGTCACCGCCATCGAATTGGACCGTGCCGACTTCGAGACCATCGTCAAAAATCACCCCGAGGCGAGGACAACCCTCGAAGACTTCTACAAGCTCCGGGCGGAGAAGACGGTGGAGGCGGTGATTCAGCGATTACGGGATCGCACCAAATCGGTCAACGGGGCGTCCGACGACACATGAGTGTCCGACCGATTCTGGTTTTCGGCGACCCCCGTCTGGAGGCCACGAACCTCCCGGTCGAGGATTTCGGGGATGAGCTCCAGACCCTGATCCAGGATCTTTTCGAGACCGGTTGGAAGGCGCCCGGGCTCGGGGTCGCGGCGCCGCAAATCGGAGTCAACCTCCGTCTGGCAACCATCGATCTGTCGGTGGGGCGAGACCCCGGATCCACCCTCGTGCTCGCCAATCCGGAGATCATCCGACCACAGGGTCGCACCAGTCTCGAAGAGGGTTGTCTTTCCTTTCCGGGGCTGTTCACGACCATTGAACGACCGACGTCGCTCACCGTCCGCGCCCAGGATGAGAACGGCGTATGGCGTGAGATCGAAGCAGATGGCCTGTTGGCGCAGGCGGTGTGTCACGAGATCGACCATTTGGATGGCGTTCTTCTCACCCACCACCTGCGCGGCATGAAAAAGAGGCTCTTCATGCGCCGGGTCCAAAAAATGCGAAAGCTCGGCGTCTGGCAGGCTACCGCGTAGCCTGCAGAATTCGGAATTTTGAATTCCGAATTCTAGAGTTCGGTCGGCAGTTTGTCGCGCGGGTTGTTCTGGTAGAGGTCGGCCACCGCTCGAGCGGTCTTCTCCCCGGCCGGTGACATGACTTTCGGCACGACGATCTGGACGGTGTAAAGGTGGTCGCCATAGGCGCGGGTCTTGGTGTTCTTGGCCCCCTTGCCGCGAAGGCGAAAGGTCTGACCGGAATTGGTTCCGGGCGGGACCTTCGCGCGGACCGGCCCGTGGATGGTCCCGATCTCGATCTCGCTGCCGCGATAGGCCTCTGTGAAGGTCACCGGGACCGTGGTGTGGATGTCATCCCCATCCCTCTTGAAGAACCGGTCACTGCGAACTCTTGCCCGAACAAAGAGATCTCCCGGCTTGCCGCCATTGAGCCCCTCTGCACCTTTGCCCGGCACCCGGACGCGCTGCCCATCCGCCACCCCTTCCGGGATTTTGACCCGCAGCCTTTCGGTGGACACCAGGACCCCAGACCCGTGACAACTCGGGCACATCCGTCCGCCGGTGTTGCCGTTGCCGCCACACTCGGTGCATCGAATCTGGCGTTGCACCGGGATGGTTACACTCGTACCCCGAATCGCGTCGGCGAAACCGATTTCGACCTCGAGCTCATGATCGCCGCCCTTTTGCGGCCGCCGCCGGCTCGCCGTCGACCGGCGACCACCAAAGAGGTCGCCGAAAAGGTCTCCCAGGTCCTGAAAGCCGCCCGCCCCCGATCCGCCCTGTCCGAAGTCGACCCGAAAACCACCGGCGTCCCGCCACGATGAACTCGATTGACGGAACGGATCGAAACCCGGGTCGGCGCCGCCTTCGACACGGCCGAAGGTGTCGTACTGCTTGCGCTTGTCGGCGTCGGACAGCACCGAATACGCCTCTTGAATCTCCTTGAATTTCTTTTCCGCATCCGGGTTGTCCGGGTTGACATCCGGGTGAAACTTGCGCGCGAGTTTGCGATACGCCTTCTTGATCTCGGCGCCATCCGCCGACCGGTCAATGCCGAGGATATTGTAATAATCGACCGCCACATGGCCTCCAATGCCGGTGTCGCCGCCTGCGGCAAACCGACTTGTCAAAATATGAGCGAGTTCTCATAAAATATCAACCGCGGATCTCTGCGGGCAGGACCGGACCGAGCAGCCGCCCTTCTGATCGTCGAATCGCGCGGGACCGTTCCTCTCTCGATCCCCGGATCGCCATCCGGGCTAAAATAGCGGGTATGGACTCGCTGCTCTGCCTGTGCCTTCTTCTGGCGGCCGTACCGTCGCGAACCGCGCGGTCGTTGGGTCTGTTCGCGGCGGGTCTCGTCGTCGCAGCAGTTTTCAACTTCTCGTGGGTCGCAGACCGTTTCGACCTCGAGGTCCTGACCCGTATTCCTCTCCTGCAGCTGGTCTCGAATTCGACGCTGATGGTGGTGGCCAACGCCGTGGCCGGGACGTTGATCGTCCTGGGCCTCGTACAACTTTTCCTCACCGCGACACCACAGCAGCGATTGGTCAGGACACTCATCGCTCGCGGAGACCTCCACGGGGCCGCCGAGATACGACTCAAAGAAGGGGACCTCAAAGGCGCCTACTCACTTTTTCAAAAAGTGCGCGCGTGGAACGACGCGGCCAGGGTCGCGCTGCAGCTCGGTCGCGAAGAGGAGGCCGCCGACCTCCTCCGTCGCGCCGGTGGACACCATCTCGGCGAAGCATCCCGCCTGTATCGGCGCAGCGGCAATATCGCATCCGCCCAGCGTTGTGATCGCGATTTTGCCGAATGGCTCGGCAGCCGCGGACGGTATGACGAGGCGGTTGAGGCCTGGATGCGGGCCGGGGAACCACGAAGGGCGGCCGGTGCGGCGGTGATCGCTCTCGACGAGGGCCGGTTGAGTTCGTCGCACTCGTCGCTTCCGGCAGCGCGGCGAGCATTCGAACAGCAGGGCAATCAGCGAGCGCTGGCCCGCCTTCACGAATTGGAAGGCAACTGGCACGCGGCGGCCCACGCGTGGCGAGCGGCCGGCGAGAACGCACGGGCCGCCGAGATCTTCCGGAAAGCCGGCATGATGCACGATGCCGTGATTTCGGAGTCGGACGCGGGTCACCACCAGGAGGCCGCCCGGCTGCGGATCCGACAGCTCGAGAAGCTCAGAGACCAATTGACGATGTTGCAAAACCGCGGAGCGCCGGCGGAGGAAGTGGAGCGCCTGGAGCAAAAGATCGATCACGAAGAGGAGGCGCTGATCCCGCAGTTGGCCGAACTCGGGATGCGGCAGGAAATGGTCAAGGTCATCGGTTTATCGGGCCGAGCCGAGGAGGCTGTTGCCAAGCTGGTCGCTCGAAACGAAGAAGCGGAGGCGGCGGACCTCGCCATCAACGCCCGTTTGTGGCACGCGGCAGCTCCGATCCTCGAGCGCCTCAAGCGATGGGGTGAAGCCAGCGACATGTTTGAACTGGCAGGGGACGTTGAAGGGGCCGCCCGTTGTGCCGAGCACGCCGGGGAGGATGAGCGCGCCCTGCAGCTCTACCGCGGTCTCGGCGCCATCGACCGCACGGCTCACTGCATGGCGCGTCTCGGTTACCTCCAGGACGCACTCACCGAGCTTCACCAGGCTGATCTCTACAGCGACGCATTGGAAGTCCTGCAAAACCACCCCGGACCGGTGCCCGACATCCCACAGGTCATTCTCGACCTCGCCGAGTGGGCTCGCGAGCACCTTTCGCAGGAGGCCGCCATCGCGTGTTTGCAGAGAGCGGTCGTCGGAGTCGCCCTCCAGCCGCAGCGCCTGGGCCCTGCGATCGCCCTCGCTCAGGAAATGTCCGCCGCAGGCGAGCACGCCTCCGCTCTCGCCCAGGTGGAGAGGATCCTCGCGTTTGATTTCTCATGTGAAGCGGCCCGTCAGCTGCGCTCGCGAATCCTCAGCGACCAGGGCGATGACGCAGCCCGTCACGATGCGGCGATCGACGGTGACGCCGGAGGACAGGCGCGGGTTGCCCAACAACGTTTCGAGATTCTGAATGAACTCGGCCGCGGTGGCATGGGCGTCGTCTACAGGGCCCGCGACACGCGGCTCGAGCGTGACGTCGCCATTAAGGTTCTGCGAACGACCTCCGACGAGCAGGCGGTACGGCTCGGCCAGGAAGCGAGGGCCGCAGCGACCCTCAACCACCCCGGAATCGTCACGATTCACGACTTCGAGGCCGGATTCGACGGCCACTTCATCGCCATGGAGTATGTGCCCGGGGAGCCGCTCGACACGATCATCAAAAGCAACCCGGTGAGGATCTACAACCTTTTGGTGCCGATTCTGCGCCGGGTCGCCAACGCCGTTGCCTATGCCCACGACCACCACGTCATCCACCGTGATCTCAAGCCCGGCAACATTCTCCTCACACCCGATGATGACGTGAAGATACTCGACTTCGGGATTGCGGCCCGCCTCGAAAGTGAAGACGGGAATCTCGCCACGGTCTGTGGAACACCGTTCTACATGGCGCCCGAACAAATCCGCGGAGAGGCACCGACGCCGGCCACCGACGTCTACGCCTTCGGCGCCACGGCCTTTCATCTGGCCACCGGTCGGCCCCCGTTTCACAAGGGCGATGTCATCGACGCGCACCTCAATACGCCCCCCCCGAACCCCCTCGATCTTGCGCCCGATCTCGATCCGGACCTGGGCCACATCATCCTGACGTGTATGGAAAAGGACCCAACGCAGCGTTTCCGGGACGCGCGCACGCTGTGCGAGGCGCTGGGAGCTCTCGTCACTTGAAAAAGCTCCCTTTGATCCGAATGCAAAACGGCCGGGAGGGGCAGATGAAAATCCGCGATCTGTGGCGCCGTCCCGACATCCGATTTTTGATTCTTTTTCTGACCATTCTCGGTGGCAGCTTCACCGTCATCGCCCTGAATTCGGTCAACGATGCGGTGGTCGTCCCCTTCACTGCCTCCGTGGCTCGGGTCTCGGGCGCGGTTCTGCGGCTCTTTGGCGAACAGGCGACGGTCGCCGGGTGCGTTGTGAGTTCGCCGCGCTTTGCCGTGACCATCTTCAACGGCTGCAACGGACTGATCACGAGTCTGATCTTTATCTCCGGTGTGCTCGCTTTCCCCGCTCGGTGGCAGGCCAAGGCGGTCGGCGTTGTCGGCGGCCTTCTGGCGATCCAGCTGATCAACCTGGTGCGCATCGTGTCACTCTTTTATATCGGCGTCTTCTTTCCCTCGCTCTTCAACGACGCCCACACGTCCATCTGGCAATCAATCGTGATCCTGGCCGGAGTCGGCCTCTGGATCGCGTGGGCCCACTTTCTCGCCGGGCCCGAGCGGCGCGCTTCGTGAAGACCGCGGGTCGGGCGCCCTACCTTTGCTTTCTCCGGCGTCTTCCGTTGACGCTTTTGATCGGCATGGCCGTGTGGTTTGCACTCCGGCCTGCCATCAACCTGGCTGTCACCGGCCTCGCGCAGACACTGGTCCGGGCGTTCGAATACCCGCGGGTGACCCGACTCGTCGTCGATGATCACCGGGTGCAGATTCGACGTTCGGACTTCAGAACCGATTCGCAGATTCCCACCGTGCCCCTGACCGAGATCACGTTCAACACGATCGTGTTGCTGGCCCTGTACCTGGCCCTTCCAAGGCCGCTGTCGCGCCGCCAACTCGAGCGCCTCTTCATGGGGAGCTGCGTGCTCTACTTGACGCAGGCGCTCAATCTCGTCTTTCACGTCAAGACCCTTTATGCGCTCGGTCTCGGCGAATGGAGTCAGCAGAACTACTCGGATCTGGCCCGCAATACCTTTGGGTACTTGCGCTACTTCACCGATTTGCCGGGGCGGTTCTCCTTTCCTTTTCTGATCTGGCTCGGTTTCAACTGGAATCCGGTGATGACCCTGCTCGGGACACCGTCTTCCGTCCGCGAAAAACCGAAGTCGAGAAAGGGGTAGGGGCGGCATACATGCCGCCCGCGGCATCGTCTTCATATTCGCAGCGGGTGGTTGATAACCTACGACTTGGTGCGGCGAAGCGATCGGAAATCGGGGATCTCGTAGTCCTTGATCTTTGCGATCAGCGCGCCGCGCGACAGATTGAGTTCGCGCGCCGCGCGGCTCTGGTTGCCCTTCGCGCGCCGCAGCACGCGCTCGATCAGAAGCCGTTCGACGGCCGGAATCACGACCTTCAGATCGTCTTCGTTGAGAACCGCGACCGTCTCCACACCCTCGGTCGAACCGCCGGCGGCCGCTAGTTCAGGCGCCCCACCCACACCTGAGCCCCGGACCCTGCCGCGGACCAACTCGCCGTCAGGAGTTGCCGACACGAGCCGCCGAAGTTCGCCGAGCAGTTCCGCCACCTGACCACTGAAGCCGTGTGTCAGCAGCGAATCGAGGGTGTCCAGCTCGATACCCCGAATCTCCTTGCCCTGCTCGGCGCCAACCGCCTCGAGCATTCGAACGATCAGCAACGGCAGATCCTCGCGGCGCTCCTCGAGTAGTGGCACGCGAATCAGATGATGCCGTAGGAGCCCGAGAAGGGTCTCGTCCAGCACCGATCCCGAACCACCGGCAAGACAGTCCTCGTCAGCCGTGAGGATCCAACGGACACTCGAACCATACCCCGATCCGAGATCGTGGCCGATCGCCGCGGCAGTCTCCCGTTGCAGGTCCGGGGACATCCTGTGGACGCCCCTGACGACGACCACGCCGCCACCCGCGTGGGCTGCAAGCCCGCGAGCACCGAGAGCCGTGGCGGACCCGAAGAGCTCGGAGGCCACCGCAAGATCATCCCCCCCGCGAACCTGGATCACCCGGATCCACGGCCGACCGGTTGGACGAAGTGACGCGATCAAGGAGCCGAGAAACGCCCTGCCCGAGCCCGCCCTGCCGTAGAGCAGGACCGGTTCCGCAGATCGCGCCGCCGAGACGACTTCGTCCCGGAGGGTCCTGATCACGAGAGAGGTTCCAGGCATTCGCTCCTCGACCCTCGACCTCGCTTCGGCCTCCCATCGACCGAGGAGGACGCTGGAGCCGGCGAAATCCGTCCAGTGCGAGGCCAGCATCGATGCCAATTCGGCGAGGAGGATGCGATCGTCTTCCAGGTCATCCTCATCAGTCTCGGCCAACAGGTACACCCTGCTGTCCGCCGTGCCGGCAGGAACCGGATAGATCAGGAGATCGGGCCCGGAACTGCGCAGGACGGCCACCCGGTCGCCGAGATCGAGCTCGGAGAAGGTCCTCGAGGGAAGCTGGGGAACGGTCCCGGACCACCGTGCAACGATGGGTTGCAGGAGACCCTGCTGATCGAGCCAGGCGATCATCGTCCGCCGCTCCGGATAGGAGGCCTCGAAAAATCCCTCCAGACATTCGGCCATGTCGGCATGGGCGCCGCTCCGGAAGATCTCCAGCATCTGTCGGCGTGCTGCTGCGAGACGGGTGGGCTCGTTGAAGAGGACAACCTCCCCGCGTTGGCGCGGCGCTTCCGCAGCTTCAGTTCGAGACGGCTCGATCACCGGAGACTCTGGTTCCGGGAGCTGGGCCGACGCGTCCACCGCCTCCGGCTCGGATTCGACATCCCGCACGAACAGGATTGCGGTTCCGATCCGGATCTTGTCACCCTCTTCGATCACTCCCCGCGACCGGCGCTTGCCGTTGACCAGCACGACCTGCCGCTGCTGCCCGAGGAAGGTAAAGCGATTCCCACTGCGCCGGACAACGAGGTGGCTCGGCGCCACGCCGGGGGCCCTCAGCACAATGTCATTCGCTGCCGACGCACCGATCGAGACCGATTCCTTGCGAATCTCGAACGTGAGCTCCGACCCACTGCCTGTATCGATGACCAGCGTCGCCACACGCCCTCCGTGTTTCCTGGTCGATCGGCAAAGCCGCGGCGCACTCGGGCCATCGCGGATCCGATCGACTTCTTCGGCGCGCTCTAAGTGCGGCAAGAGCTTACGTTGATGGCTTCGGAGTGTCAATCAGGAAGACACTTTGCAGCCCACCGGAAACCACCCGATTGTGTGAGTCAGATCACAACAGCCCCGCCCAGGCGCCCTGCGAGCACAACCAACTCATCGAGATCGGGAAGCGTGTCGCCCCCACGATCCGCGACCAGCACGCCGGCGACACTGGCAAATCTGCCGAGGGGAATCAGAGCGGTCTCCACAGGCAACTCAGCGAGCCCGCAGACTTCCGCAAGTTGATGTGCATCGCTGGAGCCCGGCTCGATGGCCATCACCGCCGTACCCGATTGCACGACCTCTTCGAGCAGTTCAATGCCTCGCGGGAGGGCTGTGACGTTCCGATCCAATGGATAGCCGAAGCCCGCACGGCAACGGATCCATGTGTTGTCAACCGTCAGCAACGCGCCCCGGGTGAAACTCTCGGCCGCAAGCTGCAACAGCGACCTCACCCCGCGATCGGGATCACTCTCCGACAGGATCGCGCCGACAAGATCGGACACCGACGCCGAAAGCCCCGAGTCACCGCGCCCGTGCCGGTTGCGCAATTGACGGTCGACGACACTCGTGACGTCGGCCGCGAACCAGCTCGCCACCTCGCCTGAGTCCCCCACCGGCGGCGGCATGAGAAACGACACCCCCGCATCGATCAGATGATGGACCCATTCGGGATCGCCGAGCGGCGCGACCCAGACGACCGGCACAGTCGGGTCTGCCGCACAGCCGTCGCGGATCAAATCAAGCCACTCCCGTTCACGTCCCGCGCGGGCAGCCGCCTGTTGGTGGTGGACAACCACCACGTCGAAGTCCCCGGAATCAACCTCATCACCGGTGGGTACAACGTGCAAACGCCAACCGAGCTGACGCCACTGCCGTTCGATGGAACCTCGCCAGAACCTCGGGTCCTGGGCGAACACCCCGATGTCGGCAAAAAGGAGTTCTCCCGGCGCTCCGGCCTCGAGATCCACAAGCATCTCATCGAGGGGGTTGCGTGGCGGTTGAGTCGGCAGCACGTGGATTTTGACCGCGTCAGCCGGGGCTTGAAAATCGAAGATCTCATCCGTCATCAAGCTTTTGATCTCGGTGTCGGTGTCGATCGCTTCGGCGGCCTCGGCGAGCGCGGAAAGGCTGAGAACTCTGCCCTCGATCGGTGCGATCGACTGCGGCTGAAACGTGAAGCTCCCGGCACGGCAACCCAGAACCCTACGTGCCAGCCGCAGCTGGTCTTCGGAAGGTTCTCTCACCCGGCCGCGATCCACCTCGAATCGAAGGTCCCCTTCGGAGGTCTCAAGGACCAGAATGCCGCTCGGCGATGTCGCTGACACCAGCCGCAACAAAGCCGGCGGCGAAAGATGTTCGAGACTTCCAGAAAGCGTCCGACTCACGACCCGGGCCTCATTTCCAGGAGCTTCGAGCGCCCGGTCACGGTGAAGCTGTTGTAGCCGCCGGAACGCAGAACAAAGGTCCGACGCTCGATGACCTCACCGTTGGCCTCAACCTCGAGGATCCACCGGCCCGGCAGGAGGCCCGAAAACTTCGCTTCCGGATCGAGACGAGCGCGCCTGATTTCGCCGCCGCTCCCACGAAGGATGGCCAGCGCTGAAGGCGTTGTCAGTGACGAGTCAAGCCGGCACACCAGATCCGCTCCCAGGTTGGGTCGCAGCAATCGACCACTCTTCCGCGGCAACCGCGCGAGACCGTCGCCACCCGATGCCACGACCTCCACCTGAGGGGTCGTCGTAACAGTGCCGGCAAAGACGAGGTGACGCGGCGTCACCACCCACAACCCGAGGGTCGGGTCGCTGGGCACCCAACCTGCGGCCGGGAGCCGGCACTCGATCCAGCGGTGGGGAATCGCTTCGGTGTCACCCACCAGCAACCCACTCACCGTGCGGGCCTCGAAACCCGCGGCGCGCAGCATGGCGACCGCGGCATTTGCCAGACCCGAGCAACGGCCGCGACCGCGAGCGAGCACCGACGCAGCATCCTGGGGACCGACGTCACTCGTATCGACGGCAAGGTGTTTTGCCACCCAGTCGAGAATCGCTGTGGCCGCCTCCCAGGCGCTGAGATCGGGGGTGAGCTCTTTCGAGAGCTCTCTCGGCAACTCGAATGCCTCGGGCACCTCTGGCCCCGAGCCCGCCAAAATGCTGCCATACGACCCGGTGGATTCGATCGGTGCGAGCGAAGTCACAACATGGACTGCAAATGCTCCGTTGGCGTCCCGAGTCACCTCTTGGTGATACCCATTGGCTGCAGCGCCGACCGGGGTACCGCCGGTCACCAGATAGAGGGCCTCTTCGCCACAGGCGGGGACCGCCATCAGGAGCCCGCAGGCGAGGAGAGCCGCTTTCATCCGGCCTCGGCTCTCCGTTTGACAAAACCGTCCAATACCCCGTTGACGAACCGTCCGGAGTCTTTGGAGCCAAATTTCTTGGCGATTTCGATCGCTTCGTCAATCACCACCGCGTGTGGCGTGCCCGAGTCGTAGATCAATTCGTACATGGCGAGGCGCAGAATGTTGCGATCGACGGCGGCGAGCCTTTCGAGACGCCAGTGGGCGGTCTGCCGCACCAGTTCAGAGTCAATCTCGGCAATCCTCTCCAGAGTTCCGCGCAGGAGCTTGTCGGCGAACTCGCGGACGCCCTCTCCTGCACTCTGCCACTCGTCAAATCCGAGCTGCATCTCCTCGGGCGAGGTGTCTCTCAACTCCTTCTGATACAACAGTTGAAGGGCAAGTTCTCGAGCGCGGCGGCGCGTACCCACTATCCGGCCCCTCCCGCACGACACTCCCGTTTTTCAACCACAAACACTAGCGACTCCGATCGAGCCTTTCGGTCAAGCGGGCCATTTCAATGGCTGCCAGCGCAGCTTCCCAGCCCTTGTTGCCCATCTTGGTGCCGGCGCGTTCCACAGCCTGCTCGAGGGTTTCAGTGGCGATCACACCAAAGGTGATGGGGACGCCGGTGTTGAACGATGCCTGAGCCACACCCTTTGCAACCTCGGCAGCGATCAGGTCAAAGTGGGCAGTACCGCCTCGCACCAGTGCCCCGACGCTGATCACGGCGTCGAACGAGCCGCTTGCGGCCAGCTTCGCCGCCACCATGGGAATCTCCCATGCGCCCGGCACCCGAACGACCGAAATCTGCTCGTCATCGGCGCCGTGCCTGAGAAGACAGTCAATCGCGCCGGCCTCGAGTCTGCCGGTCAATGCCTCGTTGAATCGGCTCACCACAAGTGCAAACCGCAGGCCCTGTGCGTCAAGGTGTCCTTCGATGACCTTCATCATCCCTCCAAAGCCTGAATTGTACCGCATTTACGGAGTTTCGACCGTTCGCGGATGCCACCTGCAGCGGATCGACATGACGAGTCGCCTGAGTGGTATAGGCCAAAACTCAATCCCCTTTGAGCAGGAGGCTATTTGAGAATCGCCTCCTCGGCGAGGCGGCGGCCTGTGGGGGTCGCGAGAACCAGCTCGTCCGACCGCGCCACGAGGTCCCGCTGTTCGGCCTCGCGGACGACCTGTCTCGTCCGCGCCTCGCTCCAACCCAAATGCCGGTGGAGACCCCTCAACCTGCACTCTTCGCGTTCGGCCTCGGTCTCCTGATGGTGGAGCAGATGAACCACGAGCATCCGCAGACCGAGCTCGAGCCGTTGCGAGCTGCGGCGGCGGGCCTGCGCCGCCAGTCCCCGGCGCGGCGCGAAAACAAACGCCAATGCGAACAGCACGCCGGAAGCCACCGCCATGGAGCCGGCGATGGACACATCAAACACGTGGGCCGCCGCATAGCCGGCCACCGCACTGGCGGCGGCAGAAACCCCTGCCATCAACATCATGGGCGCAAAACGATCGACGAGGAGATACGCGGTGGCCGGCGGAGCGATCATCAGCGCCACCACCAAAACCGAGCCCACGGCGTCAAACGCTCCAACCGCCGTGACCGAGACCAAGGCCATGAGCGAGTAATTGATGGCGCCGGGGGAGAATCCCAGCAACGCGGCCAGGCTCGGGTCAACCGTGGCCAGCTTGAGTTCCTTCCACACCAGGGTCACGGCCGCCAGGTTGAGGACGAGGATCGTCCCCATGGTCCACAGGGCGCGCGGCCCGAGGTCGAGGCCGTTGATGACCATACGGTCGAACGGGGCGAATGCGAGCTCACCGAGCAACACCGAATCGGTGTCGAGATGGACGTCGCCGGCGTAGCGCGAAATCAGGATCACCCCGATCGAAAACAGCGCCGGGAACACCAGCCCGATGGAAGCGTCTTCGGGTACCAGCCGGGTCCTCCGCAAGGCCTCGATCAGGACCACGGTCAGGACGCCGGTGGCCGCAGCAGCGGCCAGCAGCAGGGGCGAGTTGAGATCGTGGGTGATGAAGAACGCGACGACGATGCCCGGCAGGATCGCGTGCGAAATCGCATCCGAGACCATGGCCGTCCGGCGCAGCACGAGGTAGGTTCCCGGTATCGAGGCCGCCACCGCGGTCACCACCCCGATGAGGACAATCTCCGCTTCGGCGCTCATCGTCCGTTCTCCGATTCCCGATCGAGGATCTTTCGGGCCTCGCGGCGGCCGATCTCGGTGGGCGCCCACAGGCCTTCCTCCGTCCGCCGGGCGAGCCCACGCGCGGCCAAGCGATTCAAAGCGCGGTCGATATCTGCGTCCGCCTCGCTCATTGTGCGCAGAACGGCGACGTTGTGACCGTGATCGGGATCTTCCTCGTGCTGCAGCGACAGAGCGAAGAGGTGCATCAGCACCGGTTCCTGATCCGGTCGCCGCCGCAGACGGCCGAGTCGGATCGCGCGCCACACGAGACCGCGGCCCGGCGCGAGCAGCATCGAACCAGCGACAACGACGCTCAAAACCAGAACGATCGTCGGCCCGGTTGGCAGGTGCGGCACCAGCGAACTGGCCACCGAACCCGCGACCCCCGAAAACACCCCAACGGCGGCCGCAATCACGACCATCGGCGCCAGCCTCCGGCTCCACTGCCTCGCCGCAGCCGCCGGCGCGACAATCATCGCACTCATCAAGACCACACCCACCGTCTGCAAACCGATGACAATTGCCACCACGAGGAGCAGGGTCAGGAGACCGTCGAGCCGGCGCACCGGCAGCCCGAGACTGCCCGCAAACTCAGGGTCGAAGGTCAGGAGCTTGAACTCCTTCCAAAGGACCACAAGAATCAGCAACGCCACGGCGGCCAGCGCACCCATCGTGACGACATCCCGTCTGAGCAGGGAGGCCGCCTGTCCGAAGAGGTACGATTCGAGACCGGCCTGGGCGGCGTTCGGCTGTTTCTGGATATAGGTCAAGAGCACCAGACCGAGACCGAAGAAGACCGCCAGACCCATCCCGAGGGCGCTGTCGAACGGGACCCGCGACCGGCGCACAACAAAACCCATTAAAACAGTGGCGAACCAGCCCGCGACGGCCGCACCGATCATGATCAGCAGCGGGACCTTGCTGCCGGTGAGGAGAAAGGCGAGGGCGATTCCAGGGAGCGCCGCATGGCTGACGGCGTCCCCAATCAGGCTCTGGCGCCGCAGGTAGGCGAAGGACCCGAGCACTCCGCTGGTGGCTCCGAGCACCGCCGAGCCGGCCGCCACAAGGCGCAGGGTGTAATCGCCCAGAAGATCCATCACGCCCCGCCGGCGGCCCTCGCCGCCAGCACTCCGACCCGACCACCAAAGGTCAGACGGAGGTTGTCCTCGGTGAAGACGTCGCTCACCGGACCGGAGGCCAGGGCGCGGACGTTGAGCAGGAGCACCGAATCGAAGTACTCCGGCACCGTCTGCAGATCGTGGTGAACGACGATGATGGTCTTGCCCTCCCCGGCAAGCCCGTTGAGCACCTCGATGATCGCCCTTTCGGTGGGCGCGTCGACCCCCTGGAACGGCTCATCGAGGATGATGATCGGGGCGTCTTGAACCAGTGCCCTCGCGAGCAGAACCCGCTGTTGTTGCCCACCTGACAGTTCGGCGATGGGGCGCCGAGAGAAAGCGGCCATCCCCACCTGGTCGAGGGCCGCCGTCGCCTGGCGGCGCTGTTCGGCTCCGCTGCGCCGCACCCACCCCAAACGGCCATACGTCCCCATGGTCACGACATCGAGAACGTCGGTCGGAAAATCCCAGGACAGGGTGGCGCGCTGGGGTACATAGGCGATCTCTCCCCGCGCCTCCCCGCGCCGACGGCCGAACACGCGAACTTCGCCGGCGACCGCAGGTATCAGACCCATGGCCGCTTTGACCAGGGTGCTCTTACCCGCCCCGTTGGGGCCAACGATGGCCATCTTGACCCCGGCGGGAACCTGCAAATCAATATCCCACAAAACCGGCTGATCGTCATAAGCAACGGTGAGATCTTCGACCTCGAGGGCCCACTGGCTGTTTTCTTCCGCCATCATCATCTTCCGAGGCGCCACGAGATCCCGGCGCCGGCGAGCAAATCGACGCCGCGGTCTGTCAGTCGACGGGCGGCACGGACATCGAGCTGGAGATCGGGGCTCAGCAGGTAGACAGCCCCGGTCTGGAAGGTCAATGTGTTGGGCCCCCGCGCCTCCTCACGGTTGAAACCGATCAATTCGAAAAAGAGCGACAGCTCATCTGTGAGACCGACGCCGAAGACGGCGCTCGCCCACGCGGTCGTGTAGCGGTCATCACCGTCGGCCGGACGCCCTACACCAAAATTCGCGCCGAGGCCGAGATTCGGACCGAGGTCCCATCCCACTGCGAGAACGGCCAAAGGCTGCCACTCTGGGCTTGCCACCGCGGCGCCCCCCGTCGGAATGGTGGTCGACGCAATCACTGCCGCCTCCATGCCGCCGAGAAATCCACTCCCCTCGGCGAAGGCGAACTGGTACTTCAGACCCACCGAGGAGTCCAGGAAACCGGAACTGCTGCTTCCCGGTTCATCGATCCACGAGTAGGTCGGCAGACCGAGGCGCACCTCGAGATTATTGACAACACCCCACCGGACCAACACCTCACCGGCGGTCGTCGCATCACTCCCATCGGCAAATTCCGCAAAGGTGAGACCGCTCTCCAGTTGCACCACAGCGACCCCGACCACGCTCGAGCTCTCGGTGAAGTCGGGCCGGTCGGTCACCAACGGGTAATCTGCAAATGAGGGCGGTGCAGCGATCAGGACCAACAGGGCGACGATGAAGCTCGATATGCCGTGGCGGGAGAACAACAGCCCGCATTCAGTTTTCATCTTCGAAACCTCCCAGACCATTGACGATAGTGTCGACGTTGGCGCGCACCGTCCCCTCGTAGCTGCCTTCTGGAGTCCCCGCATTGCCGAGCGAATCCGAGAACAGGCTGCCGCCGATCTCCACCTCGAAGCCGCGAGCCGCCACCGCCTCTTGCAGCGCCTCGACATAGCGCGGCGGGACCGAGGTCTCCACGAAAACGGCGGGGATTCTGCGTTCGACGATGAACTCGGCCAATCGCTGGACGTCGGAGGTTCCGGTCTCGGACGCCGTGCTCACGCCGAGCAGCCCACGCACCTCGAAGCCGTAGGCCCGCCCGAAATAGGCAAAAGCGTCGTGCGCCGTCACCAGCACCCGCTGTTCGGGTGGGAGCTCGTTGGCGCGCTGCTCCACCCAGGAGTCGAGCTCCGCGAGTTGTTCGAGGTACCTTGCCGCATTTTCGTTGTAGGCATCCGCCCCGGCAGGATTGAGCTCAGACAGGGCTTGAACGACGCAGTCCGCAGTGTGCGCCCACAGGTCGACATCGAACCAGGCGTGAGGGTCGTGGAGGTCGGCATAGCCCTCGAGGGCAATCAACTGATCTTCAGGGATGCACTCTGCAACCGCGACTGTCCGCACGCCCCGCTCATTCATTCCCTCCAACACATCGGTCATCTTGCCCTCGAGATGGAGGCCGCTGTAAAAGATCGCCTCGGCCGAACTCATACGGCGCACGTCGCCGGCCGATGCCTTGTACAGGTGGGGATCGATCCCGGGGCCCATGAGGGCCTCGACTCGAACATCGTCGCCGCCGATAGTCCGCACCAGATCGCCGACGATCGTGGTCGTGGCAACCACCTGCAGTTTTGTGTCCTCGGACTGAGAGGGAGATTGACCGGGACCGCACGCGGCGGCAACGGCCGTCATCAACAGCAGCCCCATCGTTCTTGAATATTTCATCATTGCGTCCTTTCCACCCACAGCTGGCGAGCCAGGGCGGTTGAAAAAACTTGTTGTTCCCCATCCAGATTCACCCGCACCGATGCCTCTCCTCGTTCGAGGATCTCCACCGGGCGGCCGGGGACCACGCCCATTTCCAACAGAGCCTTCAGACTCTCGCGATCCTGTGCACCGACCCGTGCCAGCTCGCCGCGCTCTCCCGAACCCAGGGCGTCGAGTCGAACCCAGTCTTCGATTGAAGGCATCTCCAGATCTTCGCCGGGGATGGGATCGCCGTGCGGGTCGTGGGTCGGGTGCCCCATCGCTTCGGCGATCTTGGTCTCGAATCGCTCCGAGATCACGTGCTCGAGTCGTTCCGCCTCGTCGTGCACCTCATCCCACGAATACCCCAGTTGTTGCACCAGGTAGGTCTCGAGCAGGCGGTGGTGGCGCAGCATCTCGAGCGCCACCCGCCGGCCGCTCGAGGTCAAAGTGGCGCCCCGGTATCGGGTGTGTTCGACCAGACCCTGCTGGGCAAGTCGGCCCAGCATTTCAGTCACCGATGCCGGACGCACATCGAGCCGGGTCGCAAGATCCTTGGTACCCGCCTTTCCGTGACGTTCCTGAAGCAGGAGGATCTGTTTGAGATAGTCCTCCTGGGACTCGCTCAGGGCGAGTCTCGCGGCTTCTTTCTGCGTCGTCTCGAGCCTTTTCATTGGGATTAGGTTAGCCTAATAATGATCCGAAATCAAGAGATTCCGGCCAGTGAATCGGCTATCATGTCGGCGGAGGATTGCCATGTGTGACAACGAACTGTTGATGATGACCTGCCGACCCATCGCACCGGGCACGCCCCCGTTGTCGGGCCACGATCTCGAGCACAAGTTGAGCCACGCCGAGGGGTGGGAGATCGACAACGGTGAACTGGTCAAGACCTTTCAATTCGATGACCACTACCAGACGATGGCCTTCGTCAACGCCGTCGCCTGGATCTCGCATCGCGAGGACCACCACCCATCCATGGTCGTGGGCTACAACACCTGCAGCCTGCGCTACAGCACCCACACCGTCGAGGGTATCTCCGACAACGACTTCATCTGTTCGGCAAAGGTTGATCATCTGGTAGGCGATTGAGTCGCCGCCTTGGAGGAGGAGCGATGAAAACGACCCGTTGCGTGTATGCGTCGTTCGCAATTGGAGCACTGGCTCTTCTCACCATAGCCGCGTGCGGCGCCTCTGGACCACCCGCGGGCAGCCCGCAGGCCCTATACATCGATCTCGGTTGCGCCAAATGCCACGGCGACGACCGTCAGGGTCAACGGTCGGGCCCGGCGCTGATCAAGATCGCGGATCATTGGGACGAGACGGAACTTCTCGAGTACCTCAAGAGCCCGAAGACCTTTGTCGAGTCCAACCCCAGGCTCTCGTACCTCGTCGAGCAGTACCCGATCGCGATGCCGGCGTATGCGACGACCAACGAAGAAGATCTGCGCAAACTCGCGGACTACATCCTCAACAGCTGAAGAGCTGAGGACCGATCAAGCGCGCACCCCCGCCGGACCTCGTAGAAGCCGAGCCGGCAGCAACAGAATCGAGTGCAGGAATTTGAAGACCGCATCGACGGTGATGCCGATCAGCCGCAAGGGCAGAAGCAGCAACCACACAATCGGGTAGAGAAACAGCGCCAGCAGCGCCAACGGCCAGCACACCACGAAAAGAATCAACCATAGGATAAAGGTCCACATCTCGTCCTCCATCTTTGACTACGCAGGACGGGAGGATCTTGTTCCCGTACCCGTTCCTAAACACGGGCGGCATGTATGCCGCCCCTAATCGTCGAAAAACTGTAGGGGCGGGGAATGCCCCGCCCGTTCGCCTATTCCTGACGGCCGCCGATGATGTGGACGAGGTCACCCGTTTCAGGGTCCCACCGTACGACGGCGCCGGTGCGATCGGTGAACATCCGGTTGGATTCCGGCGAGTCGACAGTCCAACGAATCAAGCCACCGCCACCCCAAATCCATTGGAAGCCGCGATGGGCCCTGCGCAGACCATCGCCCATGGGCCGGGTCTCTCCACCGTCGACGGCAATCAAGTCGTAGCGACGGCCGTGGGTTCTTTTGTCGAGATCTTCCAGATGGCCGACGACGACCCGACCGGCCAGGGCTTCACCACCGAGGTCCTCCCAGTCGGCGTTTGCCAACGCGCGTTCGATCCTGGTCTCTCCGTCGGCCGACTCCACCAACAGACGCGTTCCTTCAACGGGATCGTCGATCAAGAATACGAGGCGGCCGTCGTCGAGGAAACGCGGGGGCCCGTTGTGATCGAACTCTCGAATGAGCGAGCCATCTCTGGCATCACGGAGCGTGCACCTGCTGACCGGCGCGCGATCCTCTCGAACGCAGAAGATCATTCGCGCCGCGCCCGAATCGATGACCATCCATCGGGCGTCGGCGCCAGATTCAATTCGTCCCGTTTCGAAAAACTTCCCACTCTCCAAATTGACCTCTGCAATCAGAGTGATCAAGGCCTCATCGCCTCCGGGTCGCGCAAAGAGACGAAGCCGATCGCGCTCAAAAAAGAGGAGGGTGGCTTTCCGATACGGCGCCGGGAGGTGAACGGCCGTCACCAACTCTTCGGAGGCGAGATCGTAGACCGATAGGGTGCCGTCTTCGAGCAGGGCCACCCGAGATCCGTCCGGCGAGAGGGCCGGAACTGTCCGCTGCGGCACGACAAGAAGCGATTCCATGATTACGGGTTGATCCGCCGTGAGGTCCACCCACCAGAGCGAACTGAGACTTTCGGACCGTGAGATCCGGGTGATTCCGACCGCCGTCCCACCATCCGGCGAATACACCATTTCGAGCCCATCACGGCCCGAGGACATCGGCAGCATGATATGTCTGTCTCCGGTTGACGAAATCAGGACGCGGCGCCTGACGTCAAGACGCCAAGGGGCCCCGCCCCACACCTCGATCCACTCTCCATCGGGCGCGACCGAAAAAACATCGACGTCGTCCATCTCGGCCGGACCAAAGCCCCGAAGCCACCCACCGTAAAACGCCAGACCGATCACTGCGGCTCCCAGCAGAGACCACAACGTGACGGACAACGCGGCGTGCATCCGCCGGAGGTCGGTGCGGCCCACCGCCAAACCCGAACAACCCGCGACGGCGAGTGCGAACCCGACAGCGACCGCCAGCACGCCACCCACGACGAACACGGCCCACGCGGCACCGAGAACGTACAACGGACGGATCACGAGCCACGAGCCGACCGTACAGGCGACCAGACCCACGAGATCGAGCACCAGCCAGGCCGTCCGTGCGCGATTCATCACACTCAGGGCGTGCGAGGCGAGGCATAGGATTGTCGGAAGGAGAACGAACGCGCAGGCAATCGCCCACCAACCCTTCGCGTGGAACCCGATCAGCCGACCGCTGTTTTCGACAACCGCCGGGATGATCACCACCAGCTCACACACGAGAGCGATCGCGATCGCCGCAAGGATTCTCCCCACCCAGATCGACCTCGCGGCCACCGGGCGGGCGAAGAAAAAGCCGAGCCGGCCCGCCGACAGATCGGATCCGAAAACCGAGAGCCCGAGCCCGATCGCCACGCCGCACCCCAGCAGCAGCGCGAGCACCTGCGACGCCACACCGCGGATTTCCGTTGGGCTGTAATTCCCGGTGCCCGGTACCAGCGGCATCATCAGGACAATCACCAGGACCGCCGCCGCCAAAAGAAAAAGGTCGCGACGAGCCGTCACCTCGCGTCTGAAAACTGCCATCGTCTCGTTCATCGGCGGCCCCCGTCTTCACCGCACAGGACGATAAAGATCTCCTCGAGCGGCAGCGATTGAATCTTTACGACCTCGACAGGCACCTCGTCTCGAAAACGACCGAATCCGACCTCACTGAAGTTCTCCACCACCGCTTCGACGGCGCCTTGGACCTTCTCCGACGAGATCGCGCCGAGGTGGCGAAGCCCGGCTTCGATTGAGTCGGGCGCCACATCCTCGGCGGGCGCCAGGGTCAGACGGCAAAATCGCGCCTTGAGCGACTCGAGGCTCTCGTCGACCAGGAGAGTTCCGTGTCGGAGGATGCCCACCCGATCGGCGATGCCCTCGACTCCGGCGAGATCGTGGGTGGTCAGGAGAACCGTCGTTCCGTGGTCGGCGAGATTGCCGATGAGCTCTTCGAAGAGCTCTCTCCGGGCCACGGCATCGAGGCCAAGGGTCGGGTCATCGAGTACCAGAAGCGCCGGCGACGCGGCAAGGGCCAGCGCCAACGCCATCTGGCGCTGCTGACCTTTGGACAGCTTTTCGAATTTCTGGTCTCGGGGAATGCCGAAGACCTCGAGCCGGCTAAAGAACTCCGCCTTCCGCCACCGCGGCGCCACCCGCTCCATGAATCGGGCGAGCAGCGCGGCGGAGGTCTCCGGAGGAATGTCCGGCTGCTCCGGAACCACTCCCACCCTTTCCATGATTCGGCTGCGATCTTTCCACGCATCGAGCCCGAAAAGGCGCGCCGAGCCGGCGCTGGCGCGACGTTGACCGAGCAGACAGCGGACGCTGGATGACTTCCCGGAACCGTTGCGGCCGAGCAGCGCGTAGACGAGTCCCTTCGGTACGTCGAGGGATAACCTGTCGACGGCCGTCAACCGCCCATAGCGAACGGTCAGTTCCTTGATTTCAACGATGGCCTCAGCCGTCATGAGCCGCTCCTTCACCACCCTCTGGATCGCCCTCGTCCCACGCTCTCTCGATCGCCCGTATTGCCTCGCCGCGATCTGCCCCGACGCTGCGAGCCACCCGCATGTACGCCGCCGCCCCTTCGTCAAGCAGACGCCGCCGCGCCTCCTGTCGATCGCCAGCCGGGAGCTCGGCAACGAACGTGCCCTCGCCGCGCCGCACGGTCAACAGCCCCGCGTCGGTCAGTCGGCGGTACGCTTTGGAGACGGTGGCCGGGTTGATGCGGAGGGCGCGGGCGAGCTCTCGAACCGACGGCACCGCGGTCCCCACCGGTAAACGCCCCGACGCGAGGAGGCGCCGAACGCCATCCTCGATCTGTCGCCAGATCGGGGTCGAGGCGGCGGTGTCGACTTCAAGAAATCGATGCACGGGATACTCCATAGTGTGTCACTGATGTAATACACTATGTCACTGACGTTCGGTTGTCAAGACGGGGGTGGCGGACTTCTGAGGTTCCCGCCGTTTCGGGCTCGCTTCCCGTGCGGAGCCACCCTTGACATTGTTGGCCACCGGAATCGTTCCGACGTCCGGCAGCCGTGAGTCCAACAATGTCAAAAGTGGAACCGCCGCCGCGCGAGGGCCTTTGTGGGGCAGCCGTCCCGGCTGCCATTCGGGCACCTCCGCCGCACGCGGTCCCACCCACTCTGAGCATTCGGACTATATTTTTCGGTGGAAGGTTGGGTGGGAAATCCGAAATTCGAAATCCGAAATTCGAAATTTCAATCATTTCTCCGTGTTATCGTTGCGCCGATGAGGAGCACAGCATGAAAGGCATCGTTCTCGCAGGCGGGTCCGGGACCCGCCTCCACCCGGTCACCCGGGTAATCAGCAAGCAACTGCTGCCGGTCTACGACAAGCCGATGGTCTACTACCCCTTGAGCCTGCTCATGCTGGCCGGGATTCGTGAGGTGCTGGTCATTTCGACACCTCGAGACCTCCCCGCGTACCGCGAACTCTTCGGCGACGGCAGCCGGTTGGGGATGGAGTTCGACTACTGTGTCCAACCCGAGCCCGGGGGCCTCGCTCAGGCCTTCCTCCTCGGCCGCGAATTCCTGGATGGCTCCCCGTCCTGTCTCGTGCTGGGCGACAACATCCTCCACGGTCACGGCCTCACCGAAATGTTACGCGGGTGCGCCGAATTGACCGAGGGCGCCCACATCTTCGGTTATCGGGTTCGCGACCCCAAGCGATACGGCGTGGTCGAGTTCGACGACGACGGTCGCGCGCTGTCGATCGAGGAGAAACCACAACGCCCCAAGAGTTCTTTCGCGGTGCCCGGTCTCTACTTCTACGGTCCTGACGTGTGCGACCTCGCCGCCGATTTGGCGCCGAGCCCCCGCGGCGAGCTTGAAATCACCGACCTCAACCGGCGCTACCTCGCCCAGGGACGGTTGAAGGTGTCCGTGCTCGATCGCGGTTTTGCGTGGCTCGACGCCGGCACCCACCGCAGCCTCAGCGACGCCTCCAACTTCATCGAGGCCATCGAAGAACGGCAGGGGCTCAAGGTCGGGTGTCTTCAGGAGATCGCCTGGAACCAAAGCTGGATCACGAACGACGAGTTCCGCCGCGAAGTCGAGGATGCCGGCGCCTCGAGCTATGGCGACTATCTGCGGGCGGTGCTCGACGCCGCGGAGGCTGATCGTGCGGGTGGTTGACGAGCCGCTGCCCGGCGTCAAGCTGATCTCGCCGACGGTCCACGAGGACCACCGGGGTTTCTTCATGGAGTCGTACAACCGACGCCTCTGTGCGGAACTCGGCATCAATCATGAATTTGTCCAGGACAACCACTCCCGATCCACCCGCGGCGTCCTGCGCGGTTTCCACTATCAGCTCGGCCGACCCCAGGCCAAACTCGTGCGGGCCACCCGGGGTCGCGTGTACGACGTGGTGGTGGACATTCGCCGCAACAGCCCCACCTTCGGGCGATGGGCCGGGGCCGAGTTGTCGGAGGACAACCGCCTCCAGTTCTACGCCCCGATCGGTTTTGCCCACGCCTTCCTGGTGCTCTCCGAGGCGGCCGAGTTCCAGTACAAGTGCTCGGACTTCTACAACGCCGACGACGAACACGGGCTGCCCTGGAACGATCCGGACATCGCGATCGAGTGGCCGCTGTCAGGTTTCGAGCCGATCCTCTCCGACCGCGACCGCGGTTGGTTCCCACTGGCCGCAACTCCGGAGTCCGATCTCCCGGAATTCAACCCGTGAGCGCACCACACCATCATCCGCGATCAATGCTGGTCACCGGCGGGGCTGGGTTCATCGGTTCGAACTTCGTTCGCCACGTGCTTGGCGCCGATGCTGATGTGCGGGTGGTCAACCTCGACGCCCTGACCTACGCGGGTCATCTCGCGAGCCTCGAAGGAGTTCGCGAAGAGCACGGCGACCGGTACGTCTTTGTTCAATCGGATATTCGAGACGCCGAGACGGTGCGAAGAGTTTTTGTCCGACACGAGATTGATACGGTGGTCCACCTTGCCGCCGAGAGTCACGTCGACCGCTCGATCGACGCGCCCCTCGACTTCATCGACACCAATGTCCGCGGCACCGCAGTCCTTCTCGAGGCGGCGCGGGCCGCGTGGCTGGACCGCGGCGATGTGCGGTTCCACCACGTCAGCACCGACGAGGTCTTTGGCTCACTGGACGAGGATGGTCTGTTTCGTGAATCAACGCCGTACGACCCCTCGAGCCCGTACTCCGCATCGAAGGCGGCCGGCGACCACCTGGTCCGGGCCTGGCACCGCACCTACGGACTTCCCGTCACCCTCTCGAACTGCTCCAATAACTACGGGCCCTATCAGTTCCCCGAGAAACTCATCCCGCTGATGATTTCGAACGCGGTCACCGGCAAGGACATGCCGGTCTACGGCGCCGGAGCCAACGTGCGCGACTGGCTGCACGTGGAGGACCACTGCCGCGCCCTCGATCTGGTGGTGCGCAAGGGCGCCCACGGCCGGACCTACAACATCGGCGGCAACAACGAACACACAAACCTCGAGGTCGTCCACACCATCTGCGACCTGGTGGACGAAATGCGCCCGGGCCGCAGTGGTACGAGCCGCCGCGACCTGATCCGCTTTGTCACCGACCGCCCGGGCCACGACCTCCGCTACGCCATCGACGCCGATCGCATCCAATCGGAGCTCGGGTGGCAGCCGGTCTACGATTTTGAAAGCGGGCTGCGCGCGACGGTGGGGTGGTACCTCGACAACCCCGAATGGTGCGACACCGTCATGGCCGATACCTACGACGGCGGCAGATTGGGGCTTGTAACCTGAGCCTCAAGGTTCCAATTCTCGAGTTCGGGATTCTCGATTTTGAATGATCGCCAGCCGCCTGTCGCGGCGCGCGTGACAGAATTGCCTGCGATTCCTAAGCCACGAATTCCGAATCCCGATTTGCACGAATTCAGAATACGAGCTGCACCATGAGCCGTACGCGGTAGTCCACCTGGTCGGGGGCCTTTTCGATTGGCGTCGGGACGCCGTTGATCACGGCGTTCGGGTCGGCCGCAAATTGCCGCTGGAGACGCGAGACATCGACTGCCACCTTGTTGCGCCAACCCAGCAGGTAGTAGCTCAGAGCCGCCGAGATTTCTGAAATCGAGCTTTCGAGAGCGGGTTTCCAGTCTTCGCCGTTCCAGACCTCGGAGACCCCGAGACCTGAATCGACGGCCTTCTGGTAGGTCGGATCGGCCATCCGCGTGATCTCCGCAAACCGGGCGCGCACTTCGAGCCGGCTCGGAACGACAAACCAACCCACAGCCACGCGATGACCCTCGCGCTCGAAGTCGTCGGCAAAGACCTCGTAGTCGAAGGACTCACTGCCCCACTCAACATCCACGGACCATCCGCGATAATGCGCGATGGCGGCGAGATTATAGCCACTCTCATCGAAGGGGGAGGGGCTCTCTTCGGCATTTTCATAGGCCGATCCGAAGACACCGAGCTTGAAATCCGGGGTGTCTCCGACGTCTCCGACGATCTTCCAATCGACAAAGCCCCATGGGTGATAACCGACCCTGATGGCCGCGAGGTGCCGGTTACTGCCGTTGGAAAGGCTGGTGGTGGCGCGTCCCTGCCAGATCCCGACCTGGTATTCGATCGTCGGGGTGGACGCGCTGCCCCGCTGGCCGCGAAGCTGAATCCCCTGCGAACGGTTCAGGTTGAGGCCGCCTGTCGCGAACCCGGTGTCGGCTTTCCAGTTCAGACCAAAGCGAGTGGTACCGCCGCCGGGATACCGCGGCCCCGGAAGCGACGGGTCACCGAGATCGATGTCGGTCTCACCGTTGAGTACCGAGCGGTCGACCATCCCGAGCGCCGAGCCAGAATTCAGGAACTCGAGACCATAGGAGATCTTGTTGCGCCCCGCACCGAGTCGCAACAGGTCCGAAAATTCGTATTCGACCCACAAGTCGCTCGCGTTGAGCCCCTGGTTCGGCTCCAGTTGAGCCTGGAAGAGATAGGTGAAACGTGGGCTTCCCGCGTGACCGGTAAAGAAGAGGCGGGCCCGCCGTACGTAGAAGTTGGAGTAATCCTCCTGGTTGTATCGAATCAGAGGATCGTAGTCGACATAGGTGTATCGGACCTGGAGCAGACCGTTCAGCCGCAACGCGAACTTGCCGTCTCTGGAAATGAGCCGGAACCCCTTGTCGTAGGAGACCCGGACGGGGTTTTCAGCCGGAACCACGTCGTCAGCATCTGTCGACGGCACGGCTCCGATCAGAACCGCCACCACGCCGAGCACTGCCAGCAGCCGATTCATGGCAGAATCCAACCCTTCACCGGGACAGTATAAATGTGGTTGTGGTGCTTTTCATAAGTGCCTGGACCCATGCCGCGTGCGGCGGAGGTGTCCGGCTCCGCCCCTGGCTGCGCCGTGACAGGCCATCACTCAGTTCGGCTCCTCCCGGGAAGCGCGATGTGAGCAGCGGGTTCTCTCGAAAATAGGAATAGGATCGGAATCGGAACCGGCCCTCAGTCCACCGTGATGTCGAGATGTTTGATCTTCTCCCACAGGGTCTTGCGGCTGATACCGAGCAATTCAGCAGCGTCGGCGCGCCGGCCCTGAGTCGCCGCCAGCGCGCTGCAGATGGCCTCCACCTCGGCGCGTTCGACCGCGGTCTGCATCGCGACAACCGGTGTCGGGCCGTCACCGGGTTTTCCGGGAACGCTCCCGCGGACATTCGGCGGCAACTCGTCGACGGTGACCTGCTGACCGCGGCAAAAGAGCACTGCGCGTTCGACGACGTTGCGGAGCTCGCGGACATTGCCGGGCCAGGTGTGGGTCTCGAGCTTCTCGATCGTTTCGTCGCTGAACCCCTCGATCTCGCGCTTCCGTTCCGATGCGAACTCCTGCAAAAACGTCTCCGCGAGCAGGGGTATGTCCTCGGTCCGTTCGCGCAGGGGCGGCAGATCGATCGCCACGGTATTCACACGGAAATAGAGATCTTCACGAAACCTGCCCCGGCGGATCTCCTCTTCGAGCGAGCGTACCGACGCCGAGACGATCCTCACATCCACGTCGATCGGACGATTCGAGCCAAGTCGTTCAATCTGTCGCTCCTGGAGCACTCGCAAGAGCTTGACCTGGAACGTCAGCGGCAGTTCCCCGATCTCATCGAGGAAGAGCGTGCCGCCGCTCGCCGCCTCGAAGCGACCGATCCGTCGCTCGCTGGCGCCGGTAAACGCTCCTTTTTCGTAGCCGAAGAGCTCCGACTCGATGAGCGACTCGGGCAGTGAGGCACAGCTCACCCGCACATAGGGTTTGGTTCGGCGCGACGAATTGAAGTGGATCGCCGAGGCCACCATTTCCTTGCCGGTCCCGCTTTCACCGCTGACGATCACCGAGGCGTCGGAGTCGGCGACCAATCGGATGAGCTCGAAGACCTCACGCATGGGTTTTGATTTGCCGATGATATTGGAAAAAGAGAAACGCTGTTCGAGCTGTGCCTGCAGGCGAACATTCTGCTCGCGCAGGATTCGCACCGAACACACGTTGCTCAGGCGGACCACCAACTGAGCCATAGAAAAAGGCTTGGCGATAAAATCAGTCGCGCCCTCACGCATGGCCTCTACCGCGCGGTCAACCGTTCCGTGCGCGGTGATGATTACCACCGTCGTGTCGGGACTCAGAGCTTTGATGCGTTTGAGAAGCTCGATGCCTCCGAGACGGGGCATCACCAGATCGGAGAGCACCAGGTCGTGCTGGTGCTGCTCGAAGAGGGCCGCGCCCTTGACGCCGTCCTCGGCGACGTCCACCGCCCAGCCCTCCTTTCGCAGGGCATCCGCCATGGTGATCCGCAGAAGCGGCTCATCCTCGACGATCAGCAGGCGATGTCCGCAGATCTTCATCACAGGTCTTCCTTGTCCCACTCGCCGGGCATCGCGGCCATGATGACACGGAACGTCGTGCCGCGGCCCACCGTGGTTTCGATTTCGATCTTGCCGCCGTGGGCTGCGACGATGCTGCCGCTGACGGCCAGCCCGAGCCCCGTGCCCTCGCCGACCTCGCGGGTGGTGAAAAAGGGATCGAAGACCCGGTCGCGAATCTCGGCCGGAATACCGTGACCGGTGTCGCGCACCTCGGCCATCACCTTGCCGCCGCGAACGCGGGTCCGCAAATACAGGGTGCCGCCTTCGCGCATCGCGTCGAGGGCATTGAGAACGAGGTTGAGAAAGAGCTGCTCCATCTGAAAGTGATCGGCCTCGACCACCGCGGGGCTCGAGTCGAAGTCCATCTCGACCTCGACCCCATGGGCCCGCAGCTGATAACCCACAAGCTCCACGACGTGGCGAAGATTGTGGTTGATCGACGTGGGTTCGCGGAGGATCTCTCGCGGTCGCGCGAAGTTGAGGAGGTTCGCCACCGTCCTCTCGATGCGTTTGAGGCCGTCGGCGATGAGTCGAAGGTAGCGATCGCGCATCTCCTGGTCGTCGGGATTGTCGACCATGTTTTCAATGCTCGCCAACACCCCCGCGAGAGGGTTGTTGACCTCGTGCGCGACTCCCGCCGCGAGCGTGCCCACGGCCGCCATCTTTTCGGTGTGGGCGAGCTGGACCCTCTGCAGCTCTTCCCGTTCGCGCGAAGCTTCGAGCTCGTCCATCATGAGGTTGAAGACCTCGGCAAGCTCGGCCACCTCGTCGCCGCGTCGGGTCGGGGCGCGAACTGTGAGATTGCCCTCACCGGCCCGTTTCATCATCTGGTTGAGGTTGAGGATCGGGCGGATCAGTGTCTCGACGTACAGTGCGGTCATGATCGAGTTGCCGAGCATCAGGATCAAGGCCATCAGCGCCGTCTGGCCGGCAACGTCGCGCACCTTGCGCTCGATGGGCAGCAGCGAAAAGCCGACCGCCAGAGCGCCCTCCGACCCGTCGGCAGCACTCAGAACCGTCCGCACTTCGAGCACCTCTTCGCCGTCCACCACCAGATCCTCGAATTCCGGCAGCTGCGACGGAACGTTTCCGCCGGTCAGTGCCCGGTCGAAGACCCGACCGACCGGCTGAGTGCCGGAGGAGTGACTTGTGATGCCGGCGGCATCGGTCACAATCACGTAGCGCATGACATCCCGATTGCGGTTCATGATCTCGACGACAAAGCGGTCCGTGAGTTGCCCGATTTCGGCCTCGCTCGGCGACCGTTGCTGATCAAACTCCGAGATGGAGATCGCCATCGCCTCGATGAGGCTCTTACCGCGGCTGACAATCGCCTCGTACAGCGTCCTCCGCTCATGGATAGTGCCGAGCACCGCCACCAGCGTCATCGTCACCGCGATCAGGGTGTTGGAATACAAGAAAAAACGAATTCGGAGCCCGAGCTTGATCATCGGCACCAGACTCCGCGGCCACCCAAGCATCCCCGTCGATTCACCGCGTCACTCCGCCGACCGGCGACTGTCATCATCCCTCCGCGATCCTCGCCACGAGTTCGTCACAGTCCATCCCCTCGGCGAGCTCGACGATCCGAACCCAGCCCCGCTCTCGCGCCCGGTTGGCGGATTCGGGCCCGACGCACCACGCGATCGACTCCGGCGTCCAGCCCGGGTTGCTGATCTCGTCGTCCAACCAGTCGACCTCTGCGCGGCTGCGAAGAACACATCCCGACAGCGGCAGCACCGACATCACCACCCGAGCGGCGGGAGTCACCGGCATCGGCAGCACCACGACCTCGGCCCCGTTGTCTTCGAGCATCTCGGCCAGTCCGGTGTTCGCCGCAGTTGTCACGAGACGCCGACCCGCCAGAGGCAGCGATCCGAACCAGTCGAGATTTGCAGCGTGAGATATGGTGGGGCCGATGGCAAACAGCGCCGGTGGTTCGAGCCCGGCTTCCTCGATGGCCGCCGTCAACTCGCTCAGGGTCGAGACCACGTGGCGTTGGGCTGCGGTGGTGCCCTGCTGCACCATGGCGGCCGGTGTGTCGGGCGCCATTCCCGCCTCGAGCAGACGCTCCACTACAGTCGGCAGCGCGGTGACTCCCATATAGCCCACCAGAGTGGCGTGTTGATCCTGTGCCATGAGGTCCCATCGAACTTGTGGCCCATCGCCCTTGATGGCTTCGTGGGCCGTCAGCAGGGTCAAACGAACCGATTCCCGGCGGTGGGTGGCCGGAATACCCGCCCACGCCAGGGCCGCCACTCCGGAAGTCACGCCCGGAACGACCTCGAACGGAATCCCCTCCTCTGCCAGGACTTCAGCCTCTTCACCGCCGCGGCCGAAGACGTACGGGTCACCTCCCTTCAGCCGCACCACCCGTTTGCCCTCTCGCGCCAGTCGAACCAACAGGGCGTTGATCTCGGACTGCGGGATCGGGTGGTTGCCGGCAACTTTGCCGACTGGGTGGAGCTCCACCTTGGCTGCCAGATCAGGGGGCAGGGCACCGGCCGCGAGGCGGTCAAACACCACGGCATCAGCCTCGGCCAGCCGCCGCCGACCCCTCACCGTCAGAAGCCCAGGACAACCTGGGCCGCCTCCTACGAGCGCGACGAAGCCACCCGAGGAACCGGCCTCACGACATCCGCGTGCATGCCCGTTCTGCGCCGGTTTGGGCGTCCTTCTGTGATCTACATCGGCGTGAAGCCATTCCTGTTCCTCGTTTTCAGTCGGCACCCGAGCCTTCAATCGATCACCATCAACTGTCGACTCAAAAAACCTGTCGTAGAGCTCGCTCTGGGCCGAAGGCTCGAGGTCCAGCTCCCGCACAGACGTTCGGAACCTTGCAGCCGCATCGAGCCACTCGGCCCACTCCGGCCCGAATCGACGCTCGAGCAGACGACGCAACCGAGCCACCGCAAACGGCGCCTCGCCGGAGGAACTCAGAGCCATCTGAAACGGTCCACGCCGCACTCTCGCAGGCAGGTGGAAGGAACAGATCTCGGGAACATCGGCGACGTTGCACCAGACGCCCCGCTTCTCGGCCTGGCGAAAAACCAGCTCATTGACCTCGCGGTCATCGGTGGCCGCGATGATCAGCGACCAGTTGCCGTCGGCATCGTCCCGGTAGGCCCGTTGTTCGAGCTCGATCTCGCCCTTGGCAGCCATCATCGCCACCGGGTCAACGACCTCCGGCGAGATCACGGTGACGCGCGCGCCTTCCTCGACGAGCCCCTGGATCTTGCGCAGGGCGACCGCGCCGCCACCCACGACCAGACAGGGGCGACCACTGATTTCAAGGGTGACGGGATACATCTGACCTTCCTCGGGCGGAGTGCACCGGCAGCCCGCCACAGTTCCGGAATTGTAACACTGAGCGGCGGTTCAATTCTACCGTTACGATTGCGAAACAGCCTCGTAAATGTTTCACAAAGCTGAGGTTCGGAACCTCCAACTCACGCCGCCGCCGAGGTATCGGGCCGTGATCCCGCGTTGGGACAGCCACCGCACGACCTCAGCGGAACGGGTGCCGTGGGCACAGGCGACGACCACGTCTTCGTCCGGAACATCGGTGGCCCGTTGACGGAGTTCACTGGCTTCAATCTCGATCAGGTTCTTTGCGGCCAGCGGTCTCTCCGCCCGCTCCTCCGGCACCCGTACATCGAGGACCGTCATCAGCCGCAGGTCGGTCAGCGGAGAAAGCGCTTCGATACCGTCAATCTGGTTCTGGGCGGCCATCGCGAGCACCGCCAGGGGATCCAGGGCCGGCGCGTAGGGCGGCGCGTAGGCGTGCTCCACCGCCGCCAGATCGTCGACCGTCGCGCCCCGCAGGATGAGCTGCGTCGCGACGTCGATTCGCTTGGCGACCTCGCCCTCCTCGCTCACGCCCTGAACTCCGAGCACCCTTTTTGAAACCGGGTCGTAAACCATCCCGAGGAGGATCAGTTTGGCCTCGGGCCAGTAGTGGGCTGTGTCTTCGGCGCTGATCCACACGCTACGAACACCGAGGCCGTCACTCCCGAGCCGCGACGCAGTACAACCGACAGCTGCCACGTTCAGGTCGAAGACCTTGACTGCGGTGGCTGCCGCCACCGGGCCGAAGGCATCGCCGCGCCCGGCCAACACATTCGCCAGGACACGCCCATGGCGGTTGGCGAGCGACCCGAGCGGCAGAAAGGCCGGGCCTCCGGAGGCCGCGTGGCGGTTTTCGACGCAGTCTCCCGCCGCCCACACATGAGGCACCGAGGTGGCCATCCTCTCATCCACCCGAATCGCGCGGCTCGGACCGATGGCGGCGCCCGCCGCGACCGCGAGTTCGACCCGCGGTACCACTCCGACCGCGACCACCACAGCATCAGCTTCGATGCTGAGAGAACCTGCCCGAACGGTGACGCCGTCATCGGAGGCGGTGATCTCCTCGACCGCACGACCACATTCGACACGGACGTCGTTGCCCGCGAGATGGTGGGCCACGACCGCGCCGAGCTCCGCATCGAGGATCTCCGGCAGGGGGTGGGGAGCGGCCTCGATCAGGGTCACATCGGCTCCCCATAAACTGTGGAAGGCCTCGGCAAGCTCGCACCCCACCAGCCCAGCGCCGATCACCGCGACGTGGTCGATCTCACCTCGCATGAGACCGACCTTCAGCGGTTTGACATCGTCCCAGGTGTGAAAGGTGTGGACTCTCGGGTGGTCGGGCTGCCCGGGGAGCGACCTCGGCGAGGCCCCGGTTGCTATCACCAGTTCGTCCCACTCGAGTTCCCGCTCGCCATTCGGGCCTTCAATACGGAGAGTCTTTCCGTCGGTGTTCACCGCCGTGGCCCGCCAGGGCGCGAGGACTTCGACACCCTTGACCTCGGCGAAATAGTCCTCATCCCGGTCGGCGCCGTAGGGTGTTCTGCGCAGCACACCGAGCTCTTCGATATCGCCGGAGAGCACGTAGGGCAGACCGCAGGCCCCATAGGAGAAAACCTCGTTGGCTTCGACAACGGTGATCGACCACTCCGGTTGCAACCGCCGCAGGCGACACGCGCACCGCAACCCCGCCGCCGACGCCCCGACAATCACAACTCTCTTCACCTCATCGCCCATATCTACCTCGCGTCCCACCGACCCCACCCTGTAGGGTGGATCGGCAACTCAAAACTGAGAACTCACACCTGAAAAGGCCCCCGCCCCCAGATACGACCGGGTGGCGGGGGCGATTGCCTTTGCTTCCTGTGGCGTCATTCTGAATTCCGAATTCCGAATTCCGAATTCAAAATTCCTAATTCCTAATTCGTAGTCGCTTTTTTGAGCTGCCCTCTGACTTCGAGCGTGATCTTGTAGAGCGCCGTCAGGACGAGCAGACCGATCGCATAGATCGCAAAACTGATCATCAACTCCGGCAGGCTCGGCGCGTAGTGGACGACCTGGCCGAGAGGGTTGGGCACGAACCCGGCGATGACCATGCCGAGGCCCTTGTCGATCCACAACGAGAACACGACGGCGATGCAGCCGAAGAGCAGCCAGCTGTGGTTGTTGCGGGTCTTGGGATTGATCAGCACGATCAACGAAATGATGGCGAGGATCGATGACAGCCACATCCACGGGGCGAGGGTGTTTTCCCCCTCGAGACCCATGAACAGGAACTGGAAGTGGCTGACGTGCTCCGGAATATTGCTGTAGATGGCCGTGAAGACCTCCATGAGCACGAAGAAGACGTTGATCGCCATCGCATAGGTCACGATCTTGGCCAGGGTGTCGATGGCCTCCTTGCCGGCATCAAAGGTCGAGACTCTGCGGACAAAGAAAGCCAGGAGAATCAGAATTGCAGGGCCGGCCGCAAAGGCCGAAGCGAGAAAGCGCGGCGCCAGAATTGCGGTCAACCAGAATGGCCGGGCGGCAAGACCGGAGTATAGAAAAGCGGTGACCGTGTGGATTGAGACCGCCCACGGAATGGAAAGTAGAATCACCGGTTTGAGCCACTTCGGCGGCGGCTCTTCGCGCCGTTCCGCCGACAGGGTGAAGGTACTGATTATGACGTTGAGCACCAGATACCCGCTGAGGGCGACGGTGTCCCAGAACATCATCGAGCGCGGAGACGGGTGAAGAAAGACATTGAGAATGCGGTTCGGCATGCCCATGTCGACAAAGATGAAGAGCATGCACATGATGACCGCGGGAATCGCGAGAAACTCGCCGAGGATGGTCATTTTGCCGAACGCTTTGTAGTTGTGGAGGTAATAGGGCAGAACCACCATCACCGCCGAGGCCGCCACGCCGACCAGGAAGGTGAACTGTGCGATATAGAAGCCCCAGACGACGTCGCGGCTCAGACCCGTGATGGTCAGACCTTCGGAGTACTGCCAGAACCAACAGGCAACACCGCCACCAATCACGACCAACAGACCAAAGATCCACGTCCAGTATGACTTGCTACCCGAGAGTGCCTTCTCAAGCATGGCCACCCTCCTCCCCTTCAAAGACCTCGGCCGCTGGTGCAATCTCCAGGAGCGTCCGCGGGTCTTCGACGATGTAGTACACCTCCGGCTGGGTCCCGAGACCGGCCTTGCGCCGAATGGCGAGATGCTCTGCGAGCAGCTGGCGAACCTCCGACTGCGGGTCGTTGAGATCGCCAAAGGTGATTTCGTTGTTGTCACACACCTCGACGCAGGCCGGCTGCTCACCACGTGCCAGGCGCTCGTCGCAGAAGGTGCACTTTTCGACAACACCCCGCATCCGCGTTGGATACGACTCCGATCCGAGATCGGCCAGATTGGGGGCGGTCCGGGGGTCTTTCCAATTAAAGCTGCGCGAACCGTAGGGGCAGGCCACGATGCAGTAGCGACACCCGATGCAGCGGTGCCAGTCCATCATCACGACGCCATCCGCCGCGCGCTTCCAGGTTGCCTGGGTGGGACACACCCGCGTACACGGCGGGTTGTCACAGTGGTTGCACAGCAACAGGGTCGGCTTGTCCTTGAGGTCTGAGCGGAGGTAGTGGAACTCTTGCGAGTGGAACGCGGTTTCGAAATTCTCCGTCCAGATCCACTTGACCTCGTTTTTGGAATCATCACCGAAGTCGGGAACGCTGTGCGCCGAATGGCAGGCGTCAACGCACTTTTGCAGGAGCTCGTCGTTTTTTGAAAATTTCCGGAGATCGACCACCATCGCCAGGCGTTTTCCTTCGGTGGTCGGTGGCTCGTGTCCACCCTTCTCCGTCGCGGTAGTCGTCACCGCCGCGGAACCCGCCACGCCCACCGCGGAGAGGCCCGCAAACTTGAGGAATCCTCGTCTGCTGCTCTTCATCACAGGGCCTCCTCGGGTACCACGTGGCAATCCCAGCAATAGGGCTGAACCGCCGTGTAGGTGTGGCAGGAATCGCAGAACTGGCTCTTGTTCGAGTGGCAGTCCATGCAGGTCTTCTGCAGACTCATCTCGTACTCTTTCCCGTTGAGTTCGCTGACGTAAATCCGTTGATCATCACGAACCACCGCATCTCGCCATTGGTTGAGAAGATCCATGTGGTTGGCGCGCATGTATTCCGTGGCCTCGACGCACTGTGTGGCGCCGTTCGGCGGCGCCTGCAACTCGGGCTCGTCGGCCGATGCGGCGCTGATCTGGTTGTACCACAGGGGCGATGTCGCGAGGACCACGAAGACGGCGAGGCCGGCGACGATCTTGCTGGCGTCATACATCGTCCTGCTCCTCCCTCTCCGGCACCAGTGGTTCACCGCGCAGATCGGTGGTGCGATCGTTCTCTCCGTCCATGATCAGCGCGTTGCCGACCAGTTCGTGAATGCCGCTGACATCAACGCCGGGCGCCCAGTACTCCACCAGCGGCGGCAGCGTGGCGCGATCGATGGCGCAGATGCACGAAAGCCGGTTGACGCCGTTGTGATCGCGCACCCATTTGACGGCGTTGCCTCTTGGCAGACCGCCGCGCAGCCGCATCTCCATGTTCTCGTCGTTGCCGAGCCCGGCGCCTCCCGCGCAACAGAACGTGTTCTCGCGGATCGTGTTTTCCGGCATGTCGACGAAGTTGTTGCACACGGCGTTGAGGACGTAGCGCGGTTCGTCCAACAGACCGACGGCGCGCGCCGGGTTGCACGAATCGTGAAAGGTGACCTTGAACCTGTCATTGCGGCTCTTGTCCAACTTGAGTTTGTTGTTGCGAATGAGGTCCGATGTGAACTCGCAGATGTGGACCATCTTGGTCGAGGCCGCATTGTTGAAAACAGTGCCGGTGAAGGGCGATTTCGGAATCTCCAGGAAATCCGCCGGACCGTTCATGGTGTCCATGTACTGGTGCATGACCCGCCACATGTGTCCGCACTCTCCGCCGAGGATCCACTTGACACCAAGTCTCTTGGCCTCGTGATAGATCTTCCAGTTCAACTTTTTCATGTTGTCGGCGCCGCTGAAGAGGCCGAAGTTCCCGCCGTCGGAGGCGTAGGAACTCAGGGTGTAGTCGAGACCCAGCTGCTCGAAGAGCATCAGGTAGCCGACAAAAGTGTAGGTTCCGGGATCAGCGAAGTAGTCTGCCGACGGAATCACGAACAGGACCTCGGCCCCCTTGCGGTTGATGGGCGGCTCGATGTGGAGCCCGGTGACGTCTTCGAGCTCGTCACACAGAAATTCCACGTTGTCCTTGTAGGTGTGGGGCTGGATCCCGAGGTGGTTGCCCGTGCGGCTGCAGTTGGCCACCGGTTCCATGATCCAGTTGATGTTGAGCCCGATGAGGTTCATCAGCTCACGGGCCGCCATCGTGACTTCCGCGGTGTCGATGCCGTAGGGGCAGTAAACGCTACAGCGCCGGCACTCGGTGCACTGGTAGAAGTAGTAGTACCACTCCTTGAGCACCTCTTCGGTGAGCTCGCGCCCACCTGCGATCGCGCCCAGGATCTTGCCCACTGTCGTGAAGTCCTGGCGGTAGATGGAGCGCAGGAGCTCCGCCCGGAGGACCGGCATGTTCTTGGGGTCACCCGAACCGATGAAGAAGTGGCACTTGTCGGCGCACGCACCGCAGCGCACGCAGATGTCCATGAAGACCTTGAGCGAACGGTACTTCTCGAGAAGGTCCTGGAACCCGTCGTGGATGATCTTCTGCCAGTCTTCGGGGAGCTTCCAGTCGGCGTCGGTCGGAGACCACTCTCGAGCATTCGACATGCCCATGTATTCGATGTTCTTCGCGGCCGCGGGGTAGGACCACGTGCCGCGCCGCGCCTCGAAGTCGACGGCCGGATTCATCCAGTCCCGTTGCGGAGGAGCGAGATCGATCTGGATCAGTTCTTGAGGCGTTTTTTCCGCCATGGCTCACTCCTTCTCCAAGGCGTAGCCAGACGCCTTCATCTTGTCGCGAAACTCGTCCTCCCAGGCCGCGTAGGAGTGCCCCTGAATATCCGGATTCCACGGATTGATGTGGCGACGGGCACGATTGTTGTTGGCGAGATTTCGAGTTGGGCTCAAAAAAACGCCTGGCGCGTGCAGGAGCTTGGAGAACGGGAAGTAAATCAACAGCGCGCTGACCAGGAAGACGTGGACGAAATACCACAGACCCACCCCGACCGGCGGCACCATCTGGAACGAAGCCCACCCGGCAATCGCTGCCTTGACCTGGACCACGTCGACTTTCTCCACATGCCGCATCAGGAACCCGCTCAATCCGATGCCGAGGAGCAGATACAAGGCGAAGTAATCAGACGGCAGGGAGATGTAACGGACCTTCTTGTCGAACAGGCGCCGTACGAGCAGAAACCCGAGGCCCGCCAACATCGCAGCGGTTGTCATGTAGAAGACCGGAAGACCGACCTGAAGGAAACCGTCAAAATCCTGAAGGTATTCGACCCACACCGGCACCGGTTCAACAAAGAACCGGAAATGGCGGAGGATGATGATCAGCATCGCCCAGTGGAAAGCCATGGCGGCCGCCCATAGTGTTTTGTCGGCGATGTAGTTCACCTTCTCCTTGTCGGCGAGGAGCTCGACCCTGTGGTTGCGGAATAACGACCGGAAGAACAGAACCTCGAGCGCCATGCGCCCGATGACTCCCGGAAGGCCGCTGGGCGCCTCGAGCTCGTTGTTGCGGATCCACGGCAGGGACTTGGCCTGTCCGCAGGTCGTTGGGATCCGGAAAGCTACGGGCGACTGTGCCCAGCGTACGACCCGGTAGATGATCCCACCGAGAAACACGGCGAAAGCGATCCCCGGGAAGATGACGCCAAGCCCGATCCGCAGGCTTTCCCCGCCACCAGCCCCGGCCGCTGCCAGCAGCGCCAGAACGGCTACCGCGATGAGTGATATCAGCGCTCCCATGCGTCCGATCCCTCCTTTCTCTCGGTCAGCGGGACCGGGAGACACACCTCAAGTCGATGCGGTCTCCGACTCTCGAGCCCGCTTTTCGCGCCACTCCTGCATTCGTTCGAGAATCCCCAACGACTGGTTGCGGATCTCCTCGGCGCGAATCGACCACAGTTGCTCTCGGCAGCCCATGTAGATGTCAAAGCCAACCATCCCGAGACCGTCCACGCTGCGGTCGAATTTTTCCGGAACCTCAGAACCTTCCGCCATGACCTCGCGGACAATGGTTTTGAGGTCGAAAATGAAACCAACGGCGGCCGACGGCGTGAACTCCTGCACGGCGCGCACTCGGATCACGAGATCCAGCGGCTGCCGCAGGTCATTCGGATCGCTGTCAGCCACGAGGCCGTCGAAGATCAGGGCCAGGCCTTCGCGAAGGCTCGCCCCAACCGGATTTGCAAATCTGTTCGGCTGTTCCTTGAGAAAGGTCGCAGTCTGTTCCGGGTAGGCGTCGATCACCGACTCGATCCAGCGATCGACCACTGCGTCCCGGCGTGCGGCCAGTTCATCCGCAAACATGCCCGTTCCCTTCTCTCTGCTGCATTCGCCCTGCTGCCCCCGTCAAAGGACGGGGGCTGCAGCGGTCGAACAAATCAGACGCAACCAGTCGGTTTTGGCAGGCCAGCGACCTTGCAGGCGCCCTTTGCCGGGCCCGACGGGAAGAGCTCGTAGATCTCTTTGAGCTGGAAGCCGGTCTGCTTGCAGAGCTTGCGGATCATGGGCGCGACGCCAAACTGCAGGTAGTACTCGCGCAGGTAGTTGACGACCTTCCAGTGGTCATCGGTGAGGTCGTCGACGCCTTCGGTGGAACCAAGTGCAGCGGCGACACTCTCGTTCCAGTGCTCCGGTTCCTGCATGAAACCATCCTCATCTACCTCGACAGAAACATCACCCATCTCAAACAATGCCATCTCAGTCCTCCTTTGTTTTCTCCGGAGCTTCGGCTCCGCTGATCTCAATTAACGTGACGTTTTGCTCTTTTTGTTTTTTCAACTGGGCCTTTTCCATGGCTTTCACAAAATCTTGCGTCGGCCGGTATCCGAGTTCCAGGGCGCGGCCGAAATGGCGCTCAGCCGCACCGAGGTTGTCCTGTGCGAGGTAGCCGACCGCAACGTAGTAGTGCGCATCGGGATGATCGCGTTCGAGCTCCAGCACCCGTTCATTGCACCGCACCAGGTTCTCGGGGTCGTTGAGGTACAGATAGGCCTGGCCCATGTTGTAGTGAATCACCGGGACATCGTTGTTCAACGCGGCGGCAGCCTGGGTCGCCTCGAGACACCCCTTGAACTCCCAGCGCATCAGCCGTACCCCGCCGAGATTGACCCACGCCTGGATCATCGAGGGGTCGAGATCCACTGCCTTCATGTAGGCCTCTTCAGCCTGTTTCACCCGCCCCGAAATCGTATGCGTCAGACCCAGGTTGTACCAGGCAGAGGCCTTGTTCGGGTTTTTTTCCACATCCTTCAAACAGCGCTCCATGCGGCGGCGCTGGCTTTCACGCTCCATCCTGACCCTCCCCGCTCACGGCCAGCAGACGATCGAGACACGCCTGTTCGCCGGGACCTGTGTTTGGTTCGATCGTCAGAAGACGATCTCGAATGCCCGAAATCAACTCGGGGGCGGCCTCGGCGATTCTGCACAGTGCATTGAGAATTCCCGGCCGCAGACCGTCGTCCCAGAGATAGGACGTCATCGGTCCGACAAATGGGGCCACCACTTCCGGGACCCGATACCCGATCTCGCCGATCAAGGGGAGGGCGTATTCACCGTTCATGGCCGATTCGTCGTTCAGCGCCCACAGCGCTCGCCGCAGAAGCTCCCGACCCAACTCGGGATTCTCGGCCGCCGCACAACCCAGAGCCTCGGCGGCATTCTGACGGACCCTTTGTTCCGGATCCCAGAGCCGGCCCTGGAGGTATCGGATAGAGCGGGGCTGCCGCACCACCAACTCGTTGAGGCCCTGGGGGTCGCCACGGCGGAGCATTTCCATCACCACCTCCTTCAACCGCATGCCGCCGTCGACCCACCGCGCTCGCCGGCATACTGTGCCGCGAGGGCGAGAAAGCCGTCCGCCCAGCCCGGGGTCGCCCCCGCGTGCAGATGAAGGTACGAGGCAAAGACCCTGCCGCGCGAGATTCCATCCCTTTGATGACCGATCCCGGTCCCGCGCTCGACGCGCAGAACCCCGCGATCGAGATCGCTTCCGGAAATTACCTTCGAATAATGAAACTCGTGGCCTACCAGCCGGGTACCGGCGGGGAAGAACGGGTTGTCCCGATCAGCCACCGCGACTTCGTAGCCGTGGCCCTGAGGCGTCGGTCGCTGCTCGACGATGAGGTCGAGCACGCCGGCCATCGGGTGGGCCACCCCATCGACCACCAGCTCGCGCGCCAAGTACATGAGACCGGCACACTCGGCAAAGACCGGCATCCCTGAATCGACGCAGTCCCGAATGCTGCTGGTAAACGCGGTGTTGGCGCCCAACCGCGCCGCGTGGACCTCTGGGAATCCCCCGCCGATATAGAGCGCATCGACATCCGGAAGCTCGCCAGCCGCAGCAGGATCCACCGGAACGAGGGTCACCCCGGACGCCCGCATCAGTTCGAGGTTTTCAGGGTAGTAGAAGCTGAACGCTTCACCTTCGAGATAGGCCACAGTGACCGGAACATGAGGAACCGTTGTCTGGACCGGCTGCAGTTCGAGCTTCGGCGCCCACTGTGCAGCCGACAACAGCCGGTCGATATCTACGCCCTCGGTCACCGCCCTGGCTGCCCGTTGAATTGTTTCGTCGGGGTCGGGGTGTTCGGCGGCTGTGACCAGCCCGAGGTGACGCCCCGGCAGCGGATCGTCACCTCTGATGCGACGGATGGCGCCCAGCACCGGAGTTCCCGCCTTGCCCGCCACCGCTTCTCGAACGATCGTTTCGTGCCGGCCGCAGCCGACTCGATTGAGGACGACCCCCGCCAGGTCAACCTCCGGGTCGAGAGCTCTGCATCCCAAAACGAGCGCTGCCGCAGTGCGGGTCATTTTCGTCACGTCGAGTACCAGGACGACCGGAGCCGCGAGGCGTCTCGCCAGAATCGCAGTGGAGTGGCTGCCTTCCACATCGACACCGTCGAAGAGTCCCCTGTTGCCTTCAACCAGGATGATGTCGGCGTCGGAAGCAGCCGTGGCCAGAGCCCCGGCCATGGCCTCATCAGACATGAGAAAAGTGTCCAGGTTGCGGCAGGTGGAGCGAGCGGCCATCCCCAACCAGGCGGCATCGATGTAGTCCGGGCCCTTCTTGAAGGGCCGGACCTTGAGACCGCGATCAGCCAAGGCCCGGGCAAGACCCAGAGTGACCAGGGTCTTGCCGCTGTCGCCGGAAAGGCCGGCGACCACGAGCCTCGGAACCTGTACGCGCATCAAAAACCGCCTGAATCCGTTTTCACTCGCCGACGATGAAGCCGCAGGGACACTCTTCCCAGCACTTCTTGCAGCCGTCGCACTTGCCGATGTCCTTGATCTTGAAGAAGTGTCCGTGCGAGACCGGACTCTCCTTGCCAAAGACCGTGTTCTGGCAATACATCCAGCAGTTCTCGCATCCGAAACACTTGCCGCAGCTGAAACAACGGTTGCACTCGATCAATGCATCATCGGCCGTGGCTCCGAGATCGACCTCATCAAACGGGTTTGCGAGCCGGTCCTCGGGGCTCTTGATCTGGCGTTGAGTGCGGTCGATGTTCTCGTACCACTCCACCTTGAGTTTGTCGGCGCGAATCATTTCGCGATCCGATTCCTGCACCAACTCGGTGCCCTGGAAATGGGCGTGAATAGCCAGTGCGGCCTTTCGCGCCTGACCGATTGAAGTCGTGGCAATTCCCAGGTTGATGTTGTCACCGCCGGTCCAGATACCGTCGATTCCGGTGAATCCCCACCCGTCGCCGTTGAGCCACCCGTCGCCGAGCTCTTCTGACTTCACAGCGGCGAGATCCGGCTTCTGGCTGACAGCGGTGATCATCGTGTCCAGCGGCAGCTCGTAGGTGTCGCCCTCGATGGGCACCGGACGCCGGCGTCCCGAGTCGTCAGGCTCCCCGAGCTCCATCCGCTGCACCACCATGGCTTTCGGAGCGCCATCGTCATCACGGAGGATCTCGATCGGCGCCGCGAGATACTCAATCTTGATGTCTTCTTCGATTGCCTCGTCGATCTCTGAGTCAATGGCCGGCATTTCCGCACGGGTCCGGCGATAGAGGATCGTGACCTCGGCCCCCATCTTCGAAGCCATGGCTGCGGAATCGGCAATCAGCCTCTTCGAAACCCGGGCGGCGTCGATCGCAGTGTCTCCACCGCCGATCACCACGACGTTGGTTCCAAGTTCGACTTTCTTGCCCGAGTTGGCGTGGTTGAGGAACTCGGTTCCCGTCCAGATGCCCGGGCCGTCCTCTCCTGGGATGCCCATGTTCCTGCCCTGGTGGGCACCGATGGAAACGTAGATGGCATCGAACTCCTTGCGGATATCCGCGAACGCCACATCCTGGCCGATCTTGGTGTCGCACTTGAGTTCCACACCGAGGTCGAGAATTCGTTGGATCTCCGCGTCGAGGATCTCGCGCGGAAGCCTGTAAACAGGGATGCCGTACCGCAGCATGCCACCGGGCTTGGGCAACCCCTCGAAGACCGTCACCTTGTATCCTCGCCGAGCCAGCTGGTATGCGCAGGAAAGACCCGAAGGACCAGCACCGAGAACGGCAATCTTCTGGTCCTTGGCGCCCTCACCCTCGATCGGCTGGGCCTTGAGACCTTTTCGATCGCATAGTCGCCGATGTGCCGCTCAACCGAGTTGATGCCCACCGGCCCGTCCTTCTGGCCCCGATTGCACCCCGTCTCACATGGATGCGGACACACCCGCCCCATGACTGATGGAAAAGGATTTGTTTCCATCTCGATCCGGAATGCCTGTTCGCTCGCCTCGTCAAGGCTGAGACCGAGTTTTTCGCGCAGGCTGATGACCGTCAGCCAACCGCGGATGTCGTTGCCGCTCGGGCAGTTGCCTGTACACGGCGGAAGGCTTTCGACGTAACGGGGCCTCAAAGATGAGATCTGAGAACTCCCACCACCGCCGCCGGCGAGCCGCGACTTCATTTTGCTCGATTGGCCTTTGTCTTTCTTCTTCAGCAGACCCATTGAATCGCCTCCTCGGTACCAGCCAGTACCGCGCTCACGAAAGCTTCGACATGTGCTTTTTGAAATCGTCGAGCTCGTTGAGAATCCCGTCGTGCTTCTCCTCGTCGGTCAGGAGGTAGTTGAGCAGGATCTTGTGCATCGGCTCGGTCGTCTGTTCCAGGAGCTCTCTGGCCAGGGCAATGGTCTGCCGCTCGAGCTCGTCGTGGGCCTCGATCTGCCCCCACACCTCAGCCAACTCATCGGGAGAGAGGGAAATGGGAGTTTTTGTGAGGCTGTCGATCATGAACTGCTGCACCCGGTGGTGCTGAACCGAGTCGTTGCGGATGATCTCCATGACCTGGCGGATCAGGAGATTGTCGGTTTTTTCCATGATCTGGGCCGTGGTTTCGATGGCGTCACGCTCGATGCCCTGCCACTGGCGCAACACGTCGATGGTGAACTTCTGCCGCTCAGGGCCCGAGAGTCTCTTCTTGGCCATATTCTTCCTCCGTATCGTCGAGCGCCCGAAAAACCCCCCGGGCTCACCCGGGGGGCGATCAGCGCCTCAGTTTTCCGGGAGCGTCACGTAGCTGCCACCCGCATACTTGTAGATGCAGCGACCCGAGTCGATGAGGACGCGCAGCGCCTTCTTGCACATGCGCTTGTCAACGTTGTCCTCACCGAACTGGTCAATCATCGCCTTGGTGACGTCCATGGGTTTCAGGTCTTTCTTGCCATGGGTCGATTGCACCAGCTCGAACATGGCGTCCGCGATCTGGTCGACCGTTACTTCTGACATGGCTTCCTCCTAGTGGCGTATCTGAGCGGTCCGCGTGAAGGTCTCACCCGCGTGTTTGAAGTCATCGATGTGGTACTTGGTGAACTCCTGACCGATGAGTTCGAAGAACTTCGGCCAACCGATGCGCCCGATCCACTCAGCCATGCGCTCGTGCTTGCGCGCGTTCTCCCCGTAGGTTTCGAGGATGTTCTTGACGGCCTCGACAACCTCCGGCCAACGCGGCGGGTTGTTTTTAATGAAGGGAATCGCGAGCTTGGAGAACTGCGGAGCGATCCTCGAGTTGGAGACCTTGCCGCCGACCCAGATCGAAATGCCGTCGGTCTTGGCGTTGTTGATCTTCACCGCCGGGCAAACTGTGTAGCAGTTGCCGCAGTACATGCACTGCTCTTCGACGATTTCGATGCTCTGGACGCCGTCAACGGTCGCCGGTCGAATGGCGCCGGTCGGGCAGGAGGCCACGAGGGTCGGGATTTCGCACATCTTCGGCAGGTCGTTGTGCTCGATCACCGGCGCGCGGGTGTGGACACCCAGGATCGCGATGTCGGAGCAGTGGACCGCACCGCACATGTTGAGGCAGCAGGCGTAGGCGATTCGGGTTTTGGCCGGCAAGTGCTTTTCACCGCTGAAGTACGGGAAGAGCTCGTCCATCACGGCCTTGACCACACCAGAGGCATCCGACGCCGACGAGTGGCAGTGGACCCAACCCTGGGTATGGACAACGTTCGAGAGTTCGGCGCCGAGACCGCCAACCGGGAATCCATAGTCTTCGCACTCTTTGATGACAGCGTCGACCTGTGATTCGTCAGAGATCAGGAACTCGACATTGTTTCGGCTCGTGAACCGCAGATAGCCGTCGCAGTGTGCGTCGGCGATGTCGCAGAACTTGCGGATCGATTCGATCGCAAGCAGCCGCGGCGAGGCCGCACGAACTGTGAAGATCTTGTCGCCGCTTTCGCCGACGTGCACCATCACACCCGGTTTGAGAATCTCGTGATAGTCCCACTTGCCGTAATTCTCTTTGATCACCGGCGGGAGGAACTGTTTGTAATTCGGGGGTCCGATATCAGTGATGCGTTCTTCAGCCATTTCTTCCTCCCTTCCTATTCCGCGTCTTCGAAGATTTCGTCATCGAAGAAGATGTAGGGGTTGGTCCGTGGATGCATGACCATTTCCGGAATCGGATCGAGTCCGATCTCTTCGAGGAAGTTGGACATCCCGACGCGCTGGATGAACTCACCCGTGCGCTCGCGGGCCTTGCCGTGCTCGCCCCAGAGGTCCCAGATGGCCTCGGTGAGCTCCTTGAGGTCCTCGTAATCATCCTCGGGATTCATTTCGAGGAAGGGCACGAAGACGGAGCACAGGAGCGCGCCGCCGATGATCGGGGCCTTGCCGCCGATGAGGATGGTCGCGCCACGATCCGTGCCGGGTTTGAGGGCCTTCGGCATCAAGTTGATGCAGTGCATGCACTTGACGCAGTTGGAATTGTCGATGTCGAGCGCCTTGCCGTCCCAATCCATGCACTTGGTGGGACACAGGTCGCAGACTTCGACTTGGACGTCAATACCGTTTTTTTCGTACTCGACGACCTTGGCGTTATCGACCTGGATGTCGTCCTGCCATACACCCATCACCGAACAGTCGGAGCGCGCAATGGAAGCCACGCAGTCGTTCGGGCAACCGGCGAACTTGAACTTGTACTTGTAGGGGAAGAACGGCCTGTGCAGCTCATCCTGGAAGTGCTGGGTGATGTTGTAGCAGGCATCAAGGGTGTCGTAGCACGCCCACTCGCAACGTGCCGGGCCCACGCAGCAGGAGGGTGTCCGCATGTTGGAACCCGAACCACCGAGATCCCAGCCTGCCTCTGTCAGGTCCTTGAAGAGCGGCTCGATCGCTTCAGTCGTGGAACCGAGGAAGACGATGTCGCCGGTGGAGCCGTGCATGTTGGTCAGACCCGAACCGTGTTTGTCCCAGATGTCGCACAGGGTGCGCAGGGCATCGGAGGTATAGAACCAGCCGGACGGCTGGTTGACCCGGTGGGTATGGAACTCCGCCACAGCCGGAAATTCGGCCGCAAGGTCCGAGTATCGTCCGATAACACCGCCGCCGTAGCCCATCACGCCCACCAGACCACCGTGCTTCCAGTGGCTGATGTGTTCCTCGTAGGAACGCTCGAGTTGGCTCAAGGCGTCCCTCGTCATGGGACGAAAGGCCTCCTTCTTCATCTCCTTGACAAAGCTCGGCCAGGGACCCTTTTCGAGCTCGTCAAGCAGTGGCGTCTTGTTTTTCTCCGTCATGGCCACTCCTTTCCAATTTGTTTGAAATGCTGATCATTCGGCTCGGCGATTGGTGCCCTCATCGACCGTCCCTCCATCAGCGATCCGATGTTCGTCCAGAAGCTGGGGAACACCACCATCGACCAAAAACGCTCACCCGGCGCCTTTATCGCCACTTCGGCGGTGAAGACCCGGTCATACTCCGTTTTCAAGGATCTTTCGAGCTCGGTTCTCAACGCTTTGCCTCCTCCGATAGAGACACTCAACCACTCGGAAGCGGTGCAACCCGTGTGCCAGTGGCCTGTCTCGTGAAAATATCCACAAACTGTTGATGGGAGGTGACTTTTTGAGGTGTCGAGGAGAATCTGCGAGCGTCAATGGACGTCACGCGTTACCGTTGCGTAACGGGCACCCGAAGGCAGATCATCTTTTGTGTTCGCCCGGGAGCCATCACCGGTAGTGTTGGACTCCACACCCCGAGCCGTGCGCTTCGCCGAATGGAATCACTTGGATCGGTTGCGGCCGTCTGTTTCCGGTCGTTCGATATCCAGGTCCCGCATCTTTCTGTACAACGTGCTGGGGTCGATACCGAGTTCCTTGGCCGCCGCCTTGCGGTTGCCGTTATTGCGTCGCAGGGCGTCGGTGATGTGGAGGCTTTCCAGCGAGCGGAGGCTCATTCCCGGCACAGAAGCCAACTCCGCCGCGCCGCTGTCCCGGACCAGTTCCGGCGGCAGGTGCTGGATTTCAATCATGCTGCCGCGACACAGGACGAATGCGTGCTCGATGATGTTCTCCAGCTCGCGTGCATTGCCCGGATAATCGTGGGTCATCAGGAGACCGAGGACCTCGTCGGAAACACCCGCAACGCTTTTTTCCTGGAGTCGGTTGAAGCGGTCGACGAAATGATCGATCAGCAACGGAATATCCTCGCGACGCTTGTCGAGCGACGGCAGCTCGAGCCGCATGACATTGATGCGATAGTAGAGATCTTCCCGAAAGGTCCCCCGGTTGACCATTTCGGCCAGGTCACGGTGGGTTGCCGCGACGACCCGAACATCTGAAGCCACAGGCTCCACGCCCCCCAGGGGCTCATACTCGTGCTCCTGCAAAACACGGAGCAGCCGAGCCTGCATGGCCGCCGAGACATCGCCGATCTCGTCCAGGAAGATCGTCCCTCCTTCGGCGACCGCGAACCGACCTCGTTTGTCTTTTCGAGCGTCGGTGAAAGCGCCGGCCTTGTGTCCGAAGAGCTCCGATTCGAGGAGCGTGTCCGGGAGCGCGCCACAGTTGATCGCCACGAAGCGTTTCTTGCTGCGCGGCGACAGCTCGTGGATGGCTCGGGCGAACAATTCCTTGCCGGTGCCGCTCGCACCGTGGATGACAACGGTGCAATCGCTGGCAGAGATCGCCGGCAAAACCCCGAAAAGTTCGCGCATCTCGTGGCTGCGACCGATGATGTCGCCAAGTGAAAACCGGCCCTCGAGCTCCTTCCGCAGCTCTTCCACCTGACTGAGATCGCGGAACGTCTCGACGCCGCCAACGAGCTGGCCGAGATCATTCCTCAAAACTGAGGTCGAGACGGTGATCGGCACCTTGCGCTCTCTGGCATCGATAATGAAGGCCGCCCTGTTGACCACGGGCTCGCCAGTCTCGAGCGTGAAGCGAAGAGCACACCCGTCGGCACAGATGCTGGCGCGAAAGACATCGCAACAGCGACTCCCGACGGCCTCTTCACGGGGCACCCCGGTGATCCGCTCCGCCGCACGGTTGAAGTAGGTGATCCGCCACTCGTGATCGACCGTAAACACACCATCGGCGACGCTGTCGAGGATGATCTGACCGACTCCGGACTCACCAGCATTCATACGCTGCCCTTCCAGTCTCGACGGTAACCCCACCGATGTGAAAGTCAAGCGTGCACCGGTGGCGACTCGAGGTGTGGCATACTGCCTCCGAGGCGGCACTATGTCGGACAATGGCAATTCCACCCCTATCGAGGGTGCTCGAGGCCGTGATGAAGGTGATCACGGGCCCCGGAGTTCTCCGTCCGAACGTCCCGATCCAAGACCTGCGGCACCGAGCTCACCGCAGGCGAAAAGGCTGCCAGCACGCTGGCCCGGGTTCCCGATAGCCGCGCTCTTCTGTTGCGCAGCCGCAGCGTCCATCGGCCTCGCTGCCTATGCCCTGCCGCCGCCGGCCGTCGCTGTTGTGGCGCTGGTGGGGTCTCTCGGCGCCGCGATGTTCGTAATGTCTCGGAGCCGGCGGCACACGGTCCACGAGCCGATCGCAAACCTCCGCCGAGAGCTCGATCAAACGAGGCGCGATCGCACGCAGCTCTTCGCTGCCGTCCCGTGCTTTATCTGTGTGCTCAATCGTGACCACCATGTCATCGAAGCCAACTCTCTCTATCGGAGAGAGTTCGACGTCAGCAACCGCCTCCTGTGCTACGAGATCTGCAAGCAACGAAGCAAGCCTTGCGTGAAATGCCTTGTCGATCAGACCTTTGCAGACGGCGGGAGTTACTCGAGTGAAGAGACGCTCGTGGCCCGCGACGGGCGCCGCATCAACGTCGTGGTCCATACCCAGCCGGTGTACGACGAGAACGGTGAAATCTCATCCGTAATGGAGGTTTTCACAGACGTCACGGAGGTCAAACGCCTGCAACGCCAGCTTGCCCTGACCGGCCGCGCCGTCGCCGGGATGGCGCACCGCGTCAAGAACATCCTCATGGGCCTCGAGGGCGGCATCTTCATCGTCAACGATGGTCTCGATGAGGACGATCGCGAGGCGATCACCCAGGGTTGGGAGATGGTCGAACGAAACGTCGGACTCGTGACGGGAATCGTCAAGGACCTTCTCTATTGTTCAAAGGACCGGGAACCCAATTTCCAATCGGATGTCTGTCCCCAGGCGATCGTGACCGAAGTGCGCGACCTCTATGCCGATCGCATGGCCGGTGAACATATCGAAATTCGCACGGAGTTTGAAGGTCCTCGGCATCGGGGCACCTTCGACCGAGATGGACTCCACAACCTGCTCTGCAATCTGGTGGCAAATTCGATCGACGCCTGTCGCTTCGATCCCTCCCCGGAGAAGGAAAGTCACACTGTGATCCTCCGCTGCAGACACAATGGAGACGACTCGACTGTCCTCGAAGTCGAGGACGACGGCCCGGGAATTCCTGAAGACCTCAACAACAGGGTCTTCCAGGACTTCTTTTCATCAAAAGGAACTGAAGGTACGGGCATCGGCCTGTTGGTTGTCCAGAAGGTCGCCGAAGAGCACGGCGGAAATGTCACGTTCAAATCCGACCCCGGCGAAAGAACGGTTTTCACAATCACGCTCCCTCACGCCGACCTCGAAAATCCACTGGAGCCTGCAGTTCACCCGTCGCAGGCCGCCATCGGAGCCTGATAGACTCGAGCCCCGGCAGCGTTCATGCGGAGCCGATTATGCGTTCCACTTTCTCCAGGAACAGTTCCCGTTCAATGGGTTTCTCGACCAGCGCGTCCGGTTGAGGCAGTTCCTCGAGGTCACCAAAAAAATCATCGAGCCTGGTCAGGCCGGTCAGGACAACGATCGGAATCGCTTTCGTCTTCTCAGATGTGCGGAGTCCGCGATATGCCTTGATGCCGGACTTCTTCGGCATGAGAACGTCGAGGGTGATCATGTCCGGTTGGTGTGCTTCGGCCAACCACACTCCCTCCTCGCCGTCGGAGGCCGTCTCGGTCTCATAGCCAGCCTTCCGAAATACGGCCTCGAGGTAAACTCGCATGTCTTTTTCGTCGTCAATGATCAACACTTTCTTTGCCATGCTGCGCTCCTTTGATCTCGGTAATGTTAGTCGGAATCCGAGTCACCGAGAGCGGCGCGCGCCTCGGGGGTGTCAATTCGCCGTAAGACCTCGTGGATCGGCGCCCTCAGCCCAGGATTGTCGAGTGCGCAGATCACACAATCGACCAGGTCCGGCTCCTTGAGCTGTTCGAGTTCCGAGGCTGCGCACTCGACGAGCTTCGGATTCGCGCTGGCAAGAGCCGAGCACAGGTACTCGACCGCCAACCCGCCGGTTTCCCCTCCCTGTCTGGCGATGGTTCCCAGCGCCTGGAGGGCCTTTTCGCTGCGTCGAAATCGGCCGATCGCCCGGACCCCCCGGAGGCCTCCGCCGTAAACCTCGACGAAAGCCTGCACCGCCTCGTCGCTCTTGCGCTCCGGTTTCTCCTGCTTGTCCATCATATCGGACAGATAGGACTCGTCGGCATAGAACTCCACGGCCATTCGACGGACCGGTGCGGGGTATTCAGCGTCCTCGGCGATCGACTCGATGATGCGGCGGTCCGAGATCTTCGAAAAACACATCCCGATGAGCTCGACATTTTCCGGAGCCTTCAACAGTTCCGCGACGACCCCTTGCGAAAAGATCCGTTCTACGGCAACCAACCGGACATCGAGAGCCTCGGCCTGCCGCGCGACGATCTCCAGGTTGGCGTCATCGTAGAGTCGAGACACCGCAGTCAGACGAACCCGCGGCGAGTCATCAGAGCACGCCACCTCGATCAGTTCTTCAGGATCTTCCATCTTATCCACCGCCGTCAATCGAACCCGCGGGTTCGAATTCGAGGCGTCCTTTCTTTTCGCGACGCCTCCTGTCTTCTTTCTGTTTTCCAAAATTGTCATGGTCATACTCCTTTCTCGGGAGTGAGGAAAGAATCGAGCCTCGATCCCTCCTCCGTGCCAACGAAATCGTCGCGCGGCTCCACAGCGGTGCCCTCAACCATCCTGCCGGCCCAAGGCCCGGTCCACGGTTTCGCCGAATTCGTCCGGATCGATCGGTTTGTCAAAAACTGCAAACGGTTTTCTCACGGCCAGATGGCGACCCGCCAGACCGCTGACGACAATCACCGGGATCGAACCCAGGTCCTTGTCTTTTGCCAAACGGCGAAAGAAATCGGTTCCCGTTTGGTTGGGCATATGGAGGTCGAGGATGACGAGATCGGGGTGGTCCCGTTCGACGATCTCGAACGCCTTCCCGCCGTCCTCGGCCGTCAGGGTTTTGTAACCTCTCTTGTTGAGGACCGCAGTGATGAACTTTCTGATATCAGCCTCGTCGTCCACAACCAGAATAGTGTGACTCATCGCAGCCCCCTTTCCCGAGAATGCATCGTCATCGTTTTACTCCTCACGTTCTCGCTCGGTCAGAAATTTCCAGAACGGAATGTACGCCAACAGCAGGGCCCCGGCCACGATGTACCCAAGGCCTTTGGTCTGCGTCAGAAAATCGAAGAGAGTGTGCATCCGTTCCTCCCTAGTGCTGTCCGCGCCAGTCGGGGTGTTCGTACATGATGGGTGTTCGTTGAGCGAGCCATCTGAACACGACCACCGCGAAAGTGATGAAGGACACGGTCACCCAGATCTCCATCCACGACGGGATATATGCCTGGCTTCGCGGGAGCTCCCAGTTGAAGACGATGAACGTGATATTGAATCGGTTCAGTACAACACCAAGAACCGTGAGAACCGCTGCCGTCCTTGCCAGGACAAGCTTCCGTTCACGGTAGGCAACGGCAAAGAGGCAGCACGGCAGAAGCACAAATCCCAGCACTTCAACCAGGTACCACGCACCCCAACCGGTCCCCAACAGTTCCCACTCGTCTTCCAGGGTGAGACCAACCACTTTGATCGCGAAGTAAACCGCAAGCGTCACCGCCCCCGCCTTCGCAAGACCGAGGTTGATGTTCTCGAACTGTTTCTCGGTGATCTCGACCTGACGGTGGAACGCCCTGTGGGAGAACATTCCCTCCACGATGACCATCGCGATCCCGGCCGCCACCGCCGATACGAAGAAGTGGACGGGGATGTGCGACGAGTACCACAGGGAATGCAACTTGGTCGGCGCCACCATGTACATCGCACCCAGGGTGGATTGGTGCATGGTTGACAGGATCAGCCCGAGAATCGTGAGGCCGATAGTCATACTGCCGACGAGCTTCCGCAACTTCTTGAGACCGAGCCGTTCGAGAACAGCGGGCGTCGACTCGATGAAGAGTACGGTCAGGTACAGACCGACACACAGCGCCACCTCAAACAGCGGCGAAGTGGGTCCGGCCTGCCGGATGAAGGGGTAGGGCAGGCGCCAGGGTCTGCCAAGATCAGCCAACAAACCGAGAACCACCAGAAAGTAGCCGAGAAAACCGGTAAGAATCGCCGGCCGCACGATCGGTTTGTACTCCTTCATGCCGAAGAGGTAGACAGCGGTCGAGGTGACGAAACCGCCAGCGGCAAGCGCCACCCCGCTCATGACATCGAAGCCGATCCACAGGCCCCACGGATAGTTGTGATCGAGATTTGTCGTCGCCTGCAGACCACCGGTGAATCGCATGGCAAGGATGGCCGCTCCACCCGCCAGAATAAGACCGGTGATGAGATTGAAGGGCGTCAAGAGACCGCTCTTCCCGGGTTCAACCGGCGCTTGATCCGCGGTGATTTCACTCATGAGCGCCTCCCTCCTGCTGTTCTGCGAGAGCTTTCTTGACCGCCGTACCGATCGCTCGTTCCTTGTCCTTGGCAGCTCGCTCGGAGGCCGCTGCGAGTTTCTTCTGCGAAACCTCCTCCGCCTCTGTCAGCGCCGCTGCCACCGCCTCCTGTTGTTCTTCCGCCGCAACCGCTTTCTGGCGCTTCGAAAAGGCGTACATTCCAAGCAGCAGGCCCGGATAAATGGTGATGACCAAAGGAACCACCCCGAGGTAGCTGGTGGCGATGGCCGGCAGCGGTTCCAGGGTCAGGCCTTCGTGCAAATCGAGGTTCGAGAATTCGGTCCCGGCCAACACCAACCAGCTCGTACCGCCGAATTCGTACTCGCCGAAGACGTGGTGTACATAGCGGTCGGGGAACTTGCGGATCCGTTCACGCGCCACTTCGAGAAGTTCTTCCCGCTCGCCGAAGGTGATCGCCCCCATCGGACAGGCTTCGGCACAGCCGGGAACCAGCCCTTCCTTGATGCGCGGATAGCACATGGTGCAGCGCATGACCTTCGGTGTCACGGGATCTTCGTACTCATAGGCGAGCGCGTTGTACGGACACGCCATAATGCAGTACCGGCAACCCATGCACACCTCGGGGTCGTACAGGACCGGGCCCTCGGGCGTCTTCTCGAACGCGTGCACCGGACACACCGTCGCACAACACGGTTCGTTGCAGTGCATACACTGGAGCTTGCGATAGATGGGTTGCTGTTCGTCGGTCCCATCGACGTAGCGGTTGACGACCGTGAGGGCGGTGTCCGTCGTCCTCCTCGTGGTCTCGAAGGCCACCGGGTCATCTACTGGGATCTCAGGTATGGGAAGGTCGTTGACTTCCGCACACGCAACTTCGCACGATCTGCAGCCGACACACAGAGTCGTGTCATGCAACAGGCCGTAGCGTCCGGGATAGCCCTCGAAGTGCTTGATGGTTCCAGCTTCGGCGGTACTCGAGCCGATCAAAGCGCCGATCGCACCCCCGACGAAACCCCGGCGTGAAAAACTCATGATTGGTCCTCCTTCGAGGCGTGGCAGTCTGTGCACCCCTGTTTGGCGATCCCCATCTGCACGTGGCAACCGACGCACTGCCGGTGATACGCGACTTTGAGATCGGGTCGATCGCTGGTTGCGTCGGCAGTCGCGCCGTGGCACGACCTGCACGGAGGCGGTCTCATCCCGATCGGAGTGTGATGGTGGCAGCCGGAACACAGCGCCTTCACGTCCCCGTGGAAGGTCGCGGCGAGCGTACTGTCCCTGGTTCCGGCATCGAGTGCGCCGACAATTTTCGCGTGCGGCAGGGTCGATGCCTCGTAGTGATCAACCAGGAGATCGATGACCACGGTCTCCGGATAGTCGTCGGAGAAAGCGGGCAAGGACTCGAGGCGAGGAGCTCCCGACTGCGGAGGCGTCTCGATCGCGGCAGTCCCCGCCGATGGGCCGTTGTGGCACACCGCACACGCCCGATCGGCCGGAACAGCGGTCAGCGTGATGTGGCAGCCGGTACACTGCTTTTGTTCGGCAGCAAATGCCGTGTGGCAACCGACGCAACTGACGGAAGACGACTCGAGGTGGAACGACTGCGCCGTGGTCACTCCCGCCCCCTCAGCCGCACCCGTGAGCGTGTGGCACTCGTCGCAGAGCTGAAGTCCGCTGTGGTGGCAGTCGGAACAGAATGTGGTTCTCGGTTCGTGTCCTTTATGGTCAAAAGCCACTGAAGGAGACTTCGAACCCACTGCGGTGACCCAGATCGTGTCCGCCTGGCCCCGCAGAAGCCGCGGCACTTCGGCCAGGACTTCATACGCCCGTTGGTGTTCCTGGTCGTGGCACCCGACGCACAGAACGGGCCCGGCTTCGAGTTCGGTTGCGGCGCGCTCGAAGTGGCAGGAGACACAACTGCGATGGGACGCATTGGCCAACGAGAGCTTTCGGCCGTCGTCTTCGGCCCCGTGGCAGGCCCGGCATCCTTCTTCCTTGCCCTTCTCGTATTTCAGTTTCTCGGCTGCCTCGTCCCACACGTGGTGGCAGGTCTCGCATTTATCATCGAGTGCCGTAGCGTGGCGCGCATGAAGTGAGTAGTCGAAGCCCATGGGCGCTCGAGCCTCGACTCCAGGGTGGCGTCGAACGTGACACTCGCCACAGGTCACCGGCCCCGCGACCAGTTCTTCTGCGGCACGATCGCGGTGACAGTTCACACAGGAATCGTGGTACGCATCGATCGCGGTGTCTCGATCCTCGACGTCGAGCATGGATTTCAGGAGGGGGATCAACACCCCGTTGTCGTCGATTCGATGGCAGGTCTCGCAGCTCCCGGGCTCGAGAGCTGTTGTATGGGCCGCGTGATCGAATTCGACGGCCGGCCGCTGCATTTCGCCAAAGGTCTCGGGGAATTGCATTTCGACGGTCGCAGGTGCGATCGTCCTCGGGACCTCGCCGGCCGCGGTGGTTACGGCGGCCCCGACGAGCACGACAGCAAAGGTGACCCAAATGATTCTGCGGAGAGGTCGTGTGTTGTGGAGCATCTTCTTCCCCCCCCCCTCAGGCTTCCGGCATCTCGATGGTCTTGACCAACATCTCGCTGATAAACGAGACGTGGCAGCCGAGGTTGTAGTGGCCGATGATGTCCTCGATGCCCGAGTGGCAGTTGTGGCATGGGGTGATCACGGTGTGCGCCTTTGTCTCCGCAATCTGCTCGGCCTTGATCTTGTTGCTCTTCATGCGAGACAGCTTCCACGGTGGTCCGCAGTTGATGAGGCCACCTCCCGCCTGACAGCAGTAGTTGTGTTCGTAGCGGGGATCCATGTCGCGGAAGTCCTCGCAGATGGCATTGACCACGTAACGCAGTTTGTCGTGCAGGCCTCTGCCGCGGACGATATTGCACGGATCCTGAACCGTCACCGGCTCTTCGATTTTGCGCGCAATCTTCAGGCGGCCACTCTTGATGAGCTCGTAGTAGTACTCGACGGCATGCACCATGGGGATCGGGGGCTTGGTCCAACCCAACCACCTCGGTCCGTCGTAGACCGCGCCGCGGTATGCGTGGCCGCACTCTCCCATGACCACGCGTTTGACCTTGAGCTGCATGGCCCGCTCCCAGTGCAGCCGTTCCACACGTCCCATGGTCTCGAAGTCACCCGAGTACATGGCCATGTTTGAGTTGTCCCAACCATCGGTGGACGGCATGGTCCAGTCGGCCCCGGCGACCTTGAAGATGATAGCCATGTTGGCGATCAACTGGGCGAGGATCTTGGGCTCGGGGCCGATGATCGAGTACATGATCTCGGCCCCCTCCTTGTCGAGCGGGATCCGGGTCCCGGCAAGCTCGGCCTGGGCGTCCTCTTCCTGCCACATGAGGGTGTCGATCCAGTCGTCCTGTTGGACCCACATCTGGTTCATTGTGGCGGCGTGGCTGTTGGTCGTGTCCTGCAGATACTGTGGGACCACTTCGAGAAGATTGAGGATTCGCCGCACCGTCATGATCAGGTACGAGATGTCGATGCCGAAGGGGCAGTACATGCTGCATCGGCGGCAGGCGCCGCAATCGATGAAAGCGATGCGGGCCGCGTTGTGGAGGAACTCGTGATCCACCTTGCCCTTTTTTCTCACCATCTCCCACAGGGTGTCCTCGACCTTGGCCACCGGCGCATAGTCCGGATCGCCATTGCGGGAGACGTAACTCTGACAGGCCTCCGCGCAGAGCCCGCAATGGACGCAGGTCTGGCGATAGGCCTCGAGACGTGCTGAGCACTCCTCGGTCAACACCTTGTTGATGGTTGTCTCGATCCTCTCCGGCGTGAGCTTGGCAATGTTGTCGTCAACACCGGGATCGATGATTGCGATGTCCTGAAGATCAGCCATGCGGTCTTACCCCCGTTGCCTGCAAAGGTCGAATAGGTTCATCTACCAATCCCTCGAGTGGCGCACTGATCCGAACTCACTGCCCATGTAGGCGCGGGTAAATGGGAACCACAGCATGTGGATGAGTCGCGTCCAGGGAATCGCCAACAACCACAGCACCCCGGACAACCCGTGGATGATGATCATCGGTTTGTAGGGCAGCCACTGGTGATGGGCCACAAATCCCGTGACGAACGGTGCCAACACCAGCAGCGCGAGCACAAAATCCGAGGGATAGCTGACGTTGCGCACTTCCGGTCTGACGAGACGCCGGATGATAAAGAAAAGACAGGCGAAAATCACCACCAGGGTCATGACGTCGGCCACGCCTTCCGGCAGGCTCCACCAGCGGAAGCCCCACGATTCCTGCCAAAGGACCGCGTGCCCCATCAGGAAGAGCGGAGTCAGGATGACGCAGATGTGGAAAGCGTAGGACAGCACCGTGAAGAACGGATGGAGCTGCATTTTTCGGCCGCCGAAAGGCCCCAACCAATGCCACAGGGATCGCAATCCGAATTTTGCGCTGAATGTCGGCAAGACCACGCGGTCTTTTTTTACAAGCCGCGCCATGTTGATGAACTGGTAAGCCATGCCACCGAAGAAGCCGATGAAAGCGATCCAGACCAGGGGGCCACGAACGATCTCGTACATGCTCCCTCCCTCAATCCTGGAAGGTGGAGCCGAAAGCCACCACCTGCCGAACGTAGGTCCCGCCATCGACGAAACGCAGGAGCATTCTCTGTCCATCGGGACTGATGGTCGGCTCCCAGAGCGCTTCGTACCACGGGCTCCATATCTTTCCGTCGACGGCCACGGAGAATTTTCCGTCTCGCTCGACCTTTGCGACAACGTGATCACAATCCGGGGAGAAGACGGGGTCCCAGACCATTTCGAAGGTCTCGGACCACGGAACTCCATCGACAGCCAAAGTCCACTGACCCTCGTTCCTCACGCCGGTCGCGACGCGGCAACCGTCCGGCGAGAAGACCGGCGGCAATACGAGGTCGTTGAAATGTGTCTTCCAGGCAACATCGTCAACCACCACCGTCCATGAGCCGAACCCGGGCGCCGCAACGGCTGCGATGTGCCGCCCATCGGGGCTGAGACGTTGGTTCCACAGCTGCATGAAGCGGCTGTCCCAAATGGGGCTGCCGTTCTCGGCAATCGTCCACGAACCGTTGACGCGGGCCGGCGCCACGAGGTCCCGGCTGCCGTTGCGATAGGCGGGTTCCCAGACACAACCAAAACGGTTCTCCCAGGGTTGTGAGTTCTCGGCCAACGTGTAGTCGCAGATGTCCAATCGGACTTCGGCCGCTACCCCGTTTCCGTCTTCGCTGATCGCAGGACCATAGACGTTGATGAACTTTTGCTGCCATGGTTCGCCGTTGACGGCGATGCTCCACGTGCCTTCCATGAAGCCGACGATGTCGGCCTCGGCCAGCGGTTCAACCTGGACCACCGCCGCGACCTTGCTGCCGTCTGTGCTGATGACGAGCCCGCGTGACGAGGGAAAGTCGTTCTCCCATCGTTGCCCGTTGACCGCCACGGTGTACTGCATGTTGTCCTTGATCTGGACTGCGACGGCTGCGCCGTCATTGCTGAAGACCGGGTTCCAGGCGAACTCCCAGCGTTGTTCCCAGGGCTGACCGTCAACGGCGAGCGTCCATTCATCATCGAGGCGGACCAGCACCCACAAGCGTCCGTCAGGTGCAAAGATCGGGTGCCACGCCTTTTCGAACTCGCCGTCCCACAACGAGCCGTTCACCGACACACCGAAGGTGTCGGGCCCAGTCAGCACCGGGGCGGCGATCCGCTCGCCGTCCGGGCTGACCGCGAACTCGTGGACCTCTGTGAATCGCTGCCGTAAGTCTGCGAGATCGCATACGGACTTCTTTCCGACCTCCCAGTCCCAGCCGTCTCCAACCATCATGTGGCCGCTCCCTTCGGGGAGGCCCTGCCGTCGCCGGCGCAGACCTCCGGGTTCACGGGCTGCGGACTGCAACGCTCGTGCCCAGTCCCGACGACTGGGAGCTTCTCACCCTAAGGTTCGTGAATCTGGGATTTACGGATCAGAAGCCGGAAGGGTAAGCTTGCAAAATGCAATTCTTCAGTTGTCATAGCAGCGCAAATTGCAAGGGTCGACCGAAGCTTTTGGAGCGACTTTCGCGCCCGCGGCGACGAGAAAGGCAGATCCGGGACGACTCCGCTCCCCATCGGCGGTGAACCACCCACCGAGAGATTCTCGAAATGAACGCCAGAAATGAATCGAATTCTCAATTAACGCTCATTTTCAGTTCAATCTTCAACTCTTGCCAACTCCGAGCACCGAAAGGAAGCCGCTTCTCGGCGGCGAATGTGGCACGGGGTCTGCAAACGACGATGGTACGAATCATGGTGAGAAAGTGAAAGGAGACGGTGATGGCTATCGAGAAATTCGACAAGAATGAGGTGTTCCAGTTTCTGCGTCCCGACCAGGTCAAGACAATCAGTGATGCCGCTGAGGTCGTTTCATACCAGGCCGGCGAAACGGTCTACTCGAAGGGAGCCAAAGCAGACCACTTCTATATCGTTCTCGAGGGCCAGGTCTCGCTCCGCCTTCCAGGACATCGGGGGGTCAGCATCCAGATCGACGAGGTGACCGCCGGTGCGATCTTCGGCTCCTGTGTTTGCTTCCAACTCCTCGACTACAGCCTCGATGCCCGGTGCACCATCGATTCGAGGCTCCTGAAGATTTCTTCCGCCACGCTCAAGGAACTGATGGACCGCGATCTGCTGATGGGCTACACCATCCAGACCCAGATATCGCGCATCTATTTTCAGCGCTACGTCGAGACCATGAACAAGCTGCAGTCGATCGTCATGAACCTGCCGCTGGAACCCGCTCAAACCGAGGCTCACAAGGTCCTGGTCGGTGCCTGAAAACCACCGGATCAGCGATTCGGTGAGCAAAATGTGAGGGTCAGAGTACCTGGTGCAGAAAACCCCTGTCCGCCTCGGCAACCCCCCCCATGGCGTTGCCGACGACGCCGCCCATCATCTTGGACATGAGGTCGATGTTCATGTGCGAGACCCACACGGAACCATCCGACAACTCGTAAACGGACCATGAGCACGGCATGATCGCCGACAGCTTGGGTTCGGCGCCGAGCACGACGTTGGCAACCCCGGGGTTGCACATGAAGTAGAGGCGAATCCGTTTCATGTTGTCCGGCAGCCCCCCCTTTGCGGAGAGTTTTGCCGACATGTCGAAACCCTCGATCGGGAAACTCCAGCCTTCTGCCGCCGGCACAACATTTTCGATCGCCTCACAGGTCGCTTCGAAAGATTTCGAGCTTCGCTCCGGCACCACCATCTTTGATCGCATCATCAGGACCGTCGCAACAACAGCAATTAGAACGCCGGCGACAAGCCCGATGATCAGTGCAATGGGTATGTTCACTCTCTCTCCTCCACGGCCACGGTCAGCGCAGCCTCTATTTCTTATTATCGTTATATTAGCATTAACTTAAATAATCTCCAATCCGACGCTCACTGTCTTTTCGCCAGGACTTGACGGATGATTGTTTTGAGCATATGTTCGTAACTGGAGGCGCCATGGGACGGCCCGAGAAACTCAGAAAGATCAGCTGCCTGGCTCAGGGGCGCGCCTTCAAACCCGTCGGTCGCCCGGCGACGCAACTCGAGGTCGAAATCCTGCGAGCCGACGAACTCGAGGCCCTGCGCCTCGCCGATCTCGAGGGCCTGTACCAGGAAGCGGCCGCGGAAAGGATGGGGGTCTCGAGACCCACTTTCGCTCGCATTCTCGATCGCGCCCGGTCGGTTGTTGCGCGAGCTCTGGTCGAAGAACGACTACTGCTCGTTGGTGACGGCCCGGTTGTCGAGGGTCCCGGGAAACCGATGCCATGCCCGGTGCACGGCGCCGGAAGGAGACGCGGCCGCGGTTGCCGGTGCGGCCATGACCACCGACCAGGAAGGAGACAGGAAACATGATGATCGCGGTTCCAATTCGCGAGGGTCGATTCAGCAGCCACTTCGGTGGTGCCGAAAAATTTGCGCTGTACACCGTGGATGAGGCCACCCGCAAGGTCACCGAGAGGCTCGAGGCCGCCCCTCCCGAGCACGGCCGAGGGGTGTTCCCGATGTGGCTCAGAAAACAGGGCGTGACGACGGTCCTTGCCGGCGGCATGGGTCCGAAAGCGTCGGACATTTTCGCCAGCCACGGTATCGATGTCGTGCTCGGAGCGGAGGGCGACGAGCCCGAGGTCATGATTCGGGCGTACCTCGACGGCACCCTCACCTCCAGCGGTGAAGTGTGCCACGACCACGGCTTCCATGATTGCGGAAACCACCAGGAATCGTCCGGTTGTGGCGGCCACAACCACCAGGCGTGAGAGGTCGGGCGTGGGCGCCCGATGAGGAGGTTGAGATGACGGGTCAGGGACGAGGCAACGGACAGGGACGGGGAGCTGGAGGTGGCACGGGAGGAGGGCGCGGTGGCGGAGGGCGTGGACAGGGCGGCGGCGCTATGGGCGCCGGCGGATCGTGTCTTTGCCCCAAATGTGGACGGCGCTTCCCGCACCAGTCGGGGGTCCCCTGCCTCGACGAACGGTGCGCTGAATGCGGTGTCGCACTCGTACGTGAAGGCTCCCCCCATCACCAACAAATCCTGCAACGCCGAAAGAACGCGGCCGATAAAAGATCGGAGGAATGAAAATGCCTGGAGGAGACGGAACCGGACCGTTCGGAAATGGTGCCGAAACCGGCTGGGGCCGCGGTCCGTGCCGCGGACTTCAGAGAAAGGGTTTCGGCCGCGGCCGAAACGATCGCGGTGAAGGACGTGGCGGCGGCCGGGGCCGGCGAAACAGGTTCTGGGCCGGTGGTACGCAAGGATGGATGCGTGGGAGGACGACCCAGCCGCCCGATGCCGGCATGGAAGCGACGGTTGAACCGGAGCGGGAGTGGCTTGAACAACGCTCTGCCGTGCTCCGAACCGAACAGCGACAGATCAGGGATCGCCTGGCTGAACTCAAAGGGGAGCGGGCCGACTAACCAAACCGCGTGTTGATGTGACCCGCGACTCATCGCGTATCGGAGGTAAGAATGAAGATTGTTGTGTCATCCATCGGCGGGAGTCTGGACTCTCAGGTGGACCCGCGTTTCGGCCGTGCTCCCATGTTCCTGTTCGTCAACACGGACACCGGCGAAACCGAAAGCGTCGACAACTCCAGCGGCGCAAATGCCTCCCAGGGGGCTGGCATTCAGGCTGCGGAGACGGTCTCCCGGCTCGGCGCCGAGTGTCTCCTCACTGGCCATTGCGGCCCCAAGGCCTTCCGGACCCTTGAAGCGGCCGGCATCAAGGTCTACACCGGCGCCTACGGCACCATCGCAGAGGCGATCGAACAGTTCAAGTCTGGCGAGCTGCACCTCTCGTCCGGTCCCGACGTCGGAGGACACTGGGGGTGATCGTCGCGATCGCTTCCGGCAAGGGTGGTACGGGCAAGACGACCGTTGCCGTGAACCTCGCGCTGAGTCTGCCGGGTGAGGTCCAACTGCTCGACTGTGATGTCGAAGCCCCAAACGCCCACCTTTTTCTGAAGACCACGGCAGCAACACGCGAGATCGTCGGAATCCCCGTTCCTGAGATCGATGCCGACCGCTGCAATCAGTGCGGCGAGTGCAGCAGGCTCTGCCAGTACCACGCCATGGCGGTTCTGGGGACCGGCGTCGTGGTTTTCCCCGAACTGTGCCACGGCTGCGGCGGCTGCACCCTGATCTGTCCGGAGGAGGCCATCCGCGAGGTCGTGCGGCCCATCGGCGTGGTTGAAAAGCTGCAGGCCGGCTTCATTGAACTCGTGCAGGGACGGCTGAACATCGGCGAGGCGTTCGTCCCGCCGCTGATTCGAGAGGTCAGGGCAAGGATGCGCGATGGCGGGATGGTGCTGATCGATGCTCCCCCTGGGACCTCGTGTTCGATGATCGCCGCCATTCGCGACAGTGATTTCGTGATTCTGGTCACCGAACCAACACCCTTCGGCCTCAATGATCTCCGTCTTGCAGTCGAGACGGTTCGCACACTCGAGATTCCGTGTGGTGTCGTGATCAACCGGTCGGGTTCCGGGGACAGCCGGGTGCACGAGTTTTGTGCTGTCGAAGACCTCAATATCTTGCTCGAAATCCCGGATGATCGCCGTATCGCCGAGGCCTACGCCCGCGGCCTGACGCTGGTCAGCAGCGTTCCGGAAGTCCGCCCGCTCTTTGCTGTTCTGGCCGAGCGAATCGAAACCATGACGGCCACTGGTCGCGAGCCCAGTGCCGAGGAGGGTCTTGCCCATGTCCGGCCCTGATCTCCTGTCCACATCGCTTCCGATTGCCGGGATCCAGTCGGCGCACTCGCGTGTGCCGGAGCTGGTAGTGATCAGCGGCAAGGGAGGAACAGGCAAGACCAGCGTCGTCGCCTCGTTCGCTGTGCTGGCCCAGGGCGCGGTAGTTGCCGACTGTGATGTCGACGCCGCAGATCTTCACCTGGTTTTGCAACCACGGATCCTCGAGACGCACAGCTTCGTCAGCGGCCACGAAGCGATGATTCGACAGGATGATTGCAGTGCATCAGGAAGCTGTCGGGAGGTCTGCCGATTCGATGCGGTAGTGGCCGGACAGGGCTCGGCTCCGTTCATCATCGATCCCCTTGCCTGCGAGGGCTGTGGGGTGTGCGTCGAGTTCTGTCCCTCCAGGGCCATCGACTTCGAAGAGCGGCCCTGCGGGGAGTGGTTCGTCTCGACGACCCCGAGCGGTCCCATGATCCATGCGCGTTTGGGGATCGCGGCTGAGAACTCGGGGAAGCTGGTTTCCATTGTGCGCAACGAGGCGAAAAGGGCCGCTGCAGGGAATGGGAGTGACATGATAATGGTCGACGGCCCGCCCGGAATCGGCTGCCCGGTGATCGCCGCCATGACTGGAGCGACCGGCGTGCTCGTGGTCACCGAACCGACCGTGTCCGGTGCACACGACATGGAGCGGGTCCTCGAGCTGGCCGACCACTTCCGAATCCCTGCAGCGGTATGCGTCAATCGTTGGGACATCAACCCCGAAGCCACCGAACGCATCGAGGCTCACGCCCTTGACCATGGCGCAATCGTCGCCGGCCGCATCCGCTACGACGCCGCGGTGACCCGAGCTCAGGTCGAGGGTCGAACCGTGGTCGAACTGGGCGGCATTGCAGCGGACGACATCCGTACCGTGTGGGACCGGGTACAGCGGTGGTTGGAGGTGTGAATGATCGGTCGGCAGCGACCGCGATCGTGCCGACAAAAGAGGTGTTGATATGAAGAAGCTCGGAATCATCATCTGTGATCGGTATCGGGCCTGTGCGGGTGGCAAATGCCTCCGGGCACTCAGACAACGAGAGGGCGGGTTCAGCCGGTATCGCGACGAGGAAGTCGAACTGGTGGGATACACCACATGCAACGGCTGCCCGGGGGGCAACGTGGAGTACGCGCCCGAAGAAATGAAGAAAAATGGCGCCGAGGTGGTGCACCTTGCCACCGGTCTTCTGGTCGGCTATCCACCCTGCCCCTACGTCGAGGATTTTCGGAAATTCATCGAGATCAAGTATGGAATGGAGGTGGTCCTCGGAACCCACCCGATTCCACAGAAATACGTCGACGCCCATGACGCCCTGGGAACGTGGAACGGAAGCGAATGGCCGAATCGGCTCCGGGAGACCCTCGCTGACCAGGCCATGCGCAGGAGCTATGACTGAATCAGAGACCCCGCGGTTGCCGAGAATTGGCACGAGCAGGTCGCAGACGCACTGTTTTCACACATGCACAAATTCGCAAGTTCTTTATACATCAATGGTTTACTTGACTTTCGAAAACCCTGGTGATAGATCAACCCTGACAAGGAGGACATATGGCAGAACCACAAAAAGGATGCGCCCGAGTTACCGGGGCCGTCCTGGGCGAACCGGAGACGGATGTCCCGGATGCTCCAACCAATAAAGAACCGAACAAGGAGAACAGGATGACAGCACAGGTTGGCCAGAAGGCACCGGATTTCAACGCGCCCGCCTATTACGAAGGCAGCTTCACCAACGTCCAACTATCCGATTTCTTCGGCAAGTGGATCCTGCTCTGCTTCTACCCCGGTGATTTCACCTTTGTCTGAGCTACCGAAGTGTCGGCGGTCGCCGACAAGTATCAGGAGCTGAAAGACCTGGGATGTGAGGTGTTTTCGGTCAGTGTCGACAGCCATTTCGTGCACAAGATGTGGAACGACCACGAGCTGACCAAAATGGTCGACGGCGGCGTCCCGTTCCACATGCTGTCCGATCAGGCCGGCAATATCGGACGAGCCTACCGTGTCTATGACGAGACCCAGGGGATAGAGCTTCGCGGTCGATTCATCATCGATCCCGATGGCGTCATCCAGGCAATGGAGGTGCTGACACCTCCGGTCGGGCGCCGCATTGCCGAAACCATCCGCCAGGTGCAGGCCTTCCAGGTGGTCCGTGCAAGCGGTGGCGCCGAGGCAACGCCCGCCGGATGGATGCCAGGAGACCCGGTCCTGAAACCCGGACCCGCCCTCGTAGGCAACGTCTGGAAGGAATGGAAACCGAACGAGTAAGAATCCAGGCGCCGATCGAAACGTACCAGTAAGTCCTAAAACCACGAAAAAAGACCGCCCGCTTCCGCGGGCGGTCCACTTTTTAGTGTCCGGTGCGATGGAATTCAAAATTCAAAATTAAGAATTCCTGACAAAATTTAGTGCCATTCCCAATCGATGAAGCCGGGCTCGGTATCGACCATCGCGTTGACGATGAGCTCGACCAACCCGCCGTAGTAGATGCCGGCCTTTTCCCAGGCGTCGTAGTAGTTGATGATGTCTCGAATCTGGCCCTTGCAGTTGGAGCACGGCGCGCAGAGATACTTGGGGTGCTCCTTGTCCATCGGTTCATCTTGGAAGGCTTCGAGGATCTGGCGGAATTTCTTACGGCCGGTCAAACGGTGGCGCCAATCCTGGAAGTTGTGGCCCGACATGATGGCAAAGCCGGAACCGCCGCCACAGCAATAATTCTCGACGCCGTGCGGGGCCATCTCGCGGAAGCGCCCCGGCGGCAGAACCGCCTCGAGGATCTCACGCTGCGGGGTGACGACACCCATCAACCGGACCAGATTGCACGGGTCGTGGAGGGTGACCGGGAAGTCATTTCGGCTGGGGTCGAGCTTGAGCTTGCCCGAGCGGACGATGTCGCGCAGAGTCACCATCGAGCTTTCGCGCGGGATGTTGAGGTCGCCCGTAAGAATCTTGTCGGCGATGACGGTCAGGGCCTTGTGGGCGTGGCCGCACTCGCCGAGCACAATCTTCTTGACACCGAGTTTTTTGGCGGCGGCGGCGTGTTTGACCGCAACCCGGGCAAACTGGACGTCGTCGTACCACACACCGTAGTTGATGCCGTCGTAGGCCACCGCCTCGGACGACATGGTCCAGCTGAGACCGGCGGCCTCGAAGACGGTCGCGAACGCGCCGGGGTTTTCCGGCCACGCCATGATCTCACCGGCATTGTGGATCAGGAGAATATCGGCGCCCTCGACGTCCCACGGGGTCTCGATCTCGATCCCGGTGCGCTCCGCCGTGTCCTCGTCGATGAACTCGATGTTGTCCTTGACGATCATCGGAGTCATACCGGTCGAGGAACCGACCTCGAGCTGCAGCACCGATCCGTCCTTGTGCAGCTCCTTGGGCACGATGCCCATCTCCATCGATGCGATCTTGCGGATCTCGCGCGACAGCAGGGCGTTGTCAACCCCGATCGGGCAGGTCTGGGCGCAACGGCGGCAGAGATTGCAGCGGTAGGAGAGCTCGATCAGACGCGCCACCACCTCCCAGTTGAGGTCGATGTCGCCGTGGACCTTGGGAGACAGCTTCTTGACATACTTGAAGTAGATCCGACGGAGGATCTCGGAGCGGTACATCGGCCGATACAGTTCGTTCTCGCCGCTCTCCTCGTAGATCGGGCACGCATCGGAACAGGTCTGACAGTGAGCGCAGTGCTCCATCGACATCTCGAAAGGCTGCAGAAAGGCCCAGTTGTCCTCGGTGCTCATGCACTTTTCGAGGCCGCTCAAAAAGCCCTCGACCATTCGGTCTTCTTCTTCCTTGGACTCGGGTTTCGGGATATTCACGGCGATGGTGTCGTCGAGAACCACGTATTTCTCACGCGCCGCATCCGAGATTTCGGCGTACGCCGGTTCCTCGTCGATCTTGTCAAACGGCGGCGGCAGCGGGATCTGTTCGAAGGGGTTGATCTGGGCCATCGGCTGGCCCGGGTTTTTGGCAATGTCCTTGACGCTGTCGGGTTGTTTCATTTTTCTTTTACCTCCGGCTCCTCGGTGGCGGCCTCGAGCCAGGTCTTCTTTCCATCGCCTCCGATGTGTGACGCAGACCACGAGATGGGTCGGCTCAAAAGTTCTTCGATGACCTTTTCCTCTTTGCCACCCTGAAGGTTGGGGTCGTCCTTCCAGCGGATCGAGTGATAGGCGAAGTATTTGCCAACGAAGTGCGACATATGAGTGGTGGGAATGTAGGCCGTCAAGAGAGTCAACAGGACCGCCGACAGCAACACCATCAGAGCCGCTGTGCTTCCTGCGGCGAGCGGCGCCAAATTGAAAGTCATGAGATTGGCGACAAAGGCCGAGACCAGGGCGAACTGGCGGTCGAAACCGAGAAAGGTCACCAACGCGACGCCGAACACGACGATGAAGAGCAACAGGTTGAAGAGATCTGCAGGCGCAGTGTAATCCCTCAGGGAGCGGCCGCGGCGGCGCGCAAACAAACCGAGCGCACCGATGATGCCAAGAACCAGGCCGGCGCCGGCGACGAACGGGAGAACGGCCGCAATGACGGTGTTGACCGGGGTGGCGATCGCGGCCGGAAGCAGGGCGCCGACAACCCCGGCGGCCATCATCGCGATGGTGGCCGCAGCCACCAGATACAGACCGAAGTGAAACGGGAAGGACCACTTCCAGAGCTTGACGTTGTATTCACGGAGAGCCACCAAGAAGAGGATCTCGGGAACCATCACCTTGAGTTCCCCGAGCATGGACACGTCCCTTTTCTTCTTCCACCAGTCGCTCTCTTCGAGGTAGGAACCGCCGTAAGCCGCCCGGCCTCCGCCCTCGTGCGCCACCGGGTAGAGCTCCCAGCGCAGGTGCATCGGCATTTTCGACCACATCATGAACCGAGCAACCACCGCAATGAGAAAGAACGCGAGGCCGACATAGGCGATGATGTAAACGAGAGTAGTCATCATTAGCACTCCCCACCAAGGATTATAGGACTGTTCTACGAATAGCGAAACCTGCTCTATCAACTCGGGTGTTATTGAGTCTGAGATTGATGTCCAGAGCACGTTCGTGGCGACTTCCAGTGATTCCAGGGTCAGCACGAAGGCCACGACTCAGGTGCACAACAACAGTCACCGAAAGGATGCAAAACGCAATATTCATTCCCTAGCGAATTGGTCGGCATTCCGTCAGTTGGAGGTGCGATGGGCCCGGCGCCGGGCTTCCTGAAGTATGACCAACACACGAGATCCGCGGCGCCGGCCGGTTCGGTGCCGGTTCCCAAATAGCGCGAATTCGAGTATCACCATAACCTCGGGCCACTCAGACGTTACCAATCTGTAACAATTGGTCAGCAAACCCCGGGCAATGACGGCTGCAGATGGCTGGTCAGACGTCGAGATCGGTCGAATGGGCGCGCCTGCGCACCCATCGCGGAATCAACGACAGGAGCACAAAAAAGACTGCCGCGACCCCGAGATACCAAATCGTCGTGCCGATGTCGCCGGTTCGAACCGATCCAGCCGCAAAGCTGAAGGCGACGGTCGCAGGGACCATGCACGGCAGGGTGACAAGGGCGTAGGTCCTGAGTGGAATATCCGTCAGGCCGTAGACATAGTTCTGAACGTTGAACGGAAATATCGGAACCAACCGGGTGATCATCACCATGCGCCACCCATGACGGCGAACGCCCGCGTCGATCTTGCGCAGACCAGCGTTTTTCGCAACCATGTTCTCCACTGCATCGCGGGCGGCGTAACGCCCGATCAGAAAGGCCGCGATCGCGCCGAGGTTTGCGCCAACCGTGGTCCAGACCGCGCCCCACACCGCGCCGAAGATCAGGCCCCCGGCGATCGTGAGAACAAGCCCGGGGAGAAAGAACACGGTCGCCGCAACCCACAACCCAACAAAGGCGAGCGGCGCCCACCAGCCGAGCCCGTCAAACCAGCCGCCGAGACGATCGATATTGTCCACGCTCAGCAACTCGAAGGCGCCGAAGTATCGTGCCGCAGCCACTCCAGCCGCCACCGCGGCGAGACCAATCACCAGTTTGGCCCACCCCGGTCGCCGGTCATCGCCCCCGCTTTGGAGAGAAGATTCGGCTGAATTCACATGACAGCTCCCGGAGTCTGACATTGGCATCTCCCACGACCGTCATCGGACCGGTCGCAGGGTACTATTCAAATCCGCACCGATCGGTAACGAAAACCAAAACGACTCGTGCGACCTTGACGCTGGCGCAGGAGATTCCCGATCCGGAGGCGCCTAAGGCTCTTCCCCCGCGACCAGTCGAGCCACCATGTCTGAGAACCACGGTTCACCCGGGACCTGGACTATCCATCCGTTGACGACGTACGTGGGCGTCGCCCGCACACCGATGGTGTTGCCGAGCGTCATCTGCCGATGGACCGCGTCGATCGACGGGTTGCGCAGGTAACAGGCGAGAAACGCGGCCTCGTCAAGACCATGACCGGCCACGAAATCGACGGCGGTCGGTGTCACCTGCGCCACTTCCATTTCGCGCTGCAACGAGTAGAAAACCTCTTTCAACGGGATCAGGCTCTCGGCATTCTGGCGCGCTACGCACCACGCGGCATTGGCGGAACGAAAGGCCCAGGGGTGAATCATGGTCAAGGGAAAACTCACCATCCCATGGCGGACGGCCCGGCCCTGCTGTTCGAGAACCTGCTCGATCAACGGCCACCTGTTTTTGCAGGCCGGACATTCGAAGTCGGAGAACTCGACGATCTCCACCTGTGCCCCCTGGCCGGCTGCAGAGTCCCATACGACGACGTCGGACTCCGCCAGAAGTCGCCGCCGGGCAGCCACCGGGTCCTCTTTCAGAGACATTTCCGAGCCGATCACGAGGTACTTGCCATCGGCGGTCACTCCGGCCTTTCGCCGCGTGTGGCCATAGCCTGTGTCCACCAGCAGATCAAGCGGAAGGACCGCACCGGGCTTCATCGGCCCCGTGCTCCACTCCACTTTGACCTTGAGGTTCATCGAGGCCCGCATCGCTTCGGGGAGGAAGCCTGAAAGAAAGGTCTTGAGGCTCTCCGGGTCTTTGCCCATCCCATCCGAAGGCAACTCTCCGGCCGAACCCATCCAGATGGTGTCGGCACCCTCGTCGATCACCGCTGACGGTTTGCCCGACAACAGTTGGCTGGCACAGGTCCGTTCAACCGTGACGAATCGATAGGATCCCGAAGACGTCTGGTAGCGCTCGTTCTCGACAAGTCGGAACACCGAGTCGGGGTACCACGAAACCGCACGTTGGAAAAACCGCACAGTCCTCGGATCAGGCTCCGGCCCCGAGTCTTTCACGTCCTGCGCCTCCACAGACGCACCGAACACGACGATTGCCGCGCAGGAAACCAATAACAGCTGACGGAGTCTCATCCTCATTCATTTCTCCCAATGGAATTGTACCAGCAGCCTTCTTTGCAGCGACGAGATCCAACTCATCTTCGAGAAGCGGCCGCGGCAAACGGTATGAACGGCCGCCCCTACTTCTTCCCGCTGCTCTTGGCTTTTTCCTCTGCGGGGGCATCGGCTGCCGGGGCCTTCTCGACGCCCGGCAGCAACCCCAGCGCTTCCCGAAGCTTGACCTCGATCTCGTCGGAGATGTCAGGGTTGTCTTTCAGAAACTGCCGGGCTGCATCCCTGCCCTGCCCGATTCTGGTCTCGCCGTAGGAATACCAGGACCCTGACTTCTGAACCAACCGGTGTTCGACACCCAGATCCACGAGCTCGCCGGTGAAGGAGATGCCCTCGCCGTACATGATGTCGAACTCGGCAATCTTGAACGGCGCCGCCACCTTGTTTTTGGCAACCTTGGCCTTGGTCCGGTTGCCGACCACCTTGTCGCCCTGTTTGATCGAACTGGTGCGCCGAATGTCGATCCGCACCGACGAGTAGAACTTGAGCGCGCGGCCGCCGGTTGTGGTCTCCGGGTTGCCGAACATCACCCCGATCTTTTCGCGGATCTGATTGATAAAGATGAGGCAGGTGTTCGATTTGGAGACGATTCCCGAGAGCTTGCGCAGGGCCTGGGACATCAGGCGCGCCTGCAGCCCCATCTGCGCGTCGCCCATGTCGCCCTCGAGTTCGGTCCGCGGCACCAGCGCGGCCACCGAATCGATGACGATTGCGTCCACCGACCCGGACCTGATCAAGGTCTCGGCGATTTCGAGCGCCTGCTCTCCAAAATCCGGCTGTGAAATCAACAGCTCATCGAGATTGACACCGAGATTTGCGGCATACTCCGGGTCGAGGGCGTGCTCGGCGTCGATAAAGGCGACCAGGCCACCGGTCTTCTGTGCATTGGCGATGATATGGAGGGCGAGCGTCGTCTTACCCGACGATTCCGGACCGTAGATCTCGATCACCCGGCCGCGCGGAATGCCGCCGACTCCGAGCGCCGCGTCGAGGGTGAGTGATCCCGAGGGAATCACGTTGACGCGCATCTTGGGCTTCTCACCCATCCGCATCAGCGAGCCCTTGCCGAATTGCCGTTCGATCTGACCGATGGCGGTCTCCAATGCCTTCATTTTGTCGGCCTTCTGATTCATGAGTTTCTCCTTGCTGCGGGTGCAGCGTGGCGGGACCAGACCATCCTAGGGGCCTCCCGACGGTTGGTCAAGGTGTGCCGGAGCGGGGCACGAACGTCACGCGCGAAAGAACCACCCCGAGCTCGCGCGTGTCGCCCAGACCGCCCGCCGCCGGCACGAATTCCCTGCTGGAGATTTCGATCTCAACCTGACCGTCCGGCGAGTTCCCGCCCGTCAATTCGATCGCAACGTCCAGCGCCTGCGGCGTGATATCGAGAGGCCCGAGAACCCGCTTCCCTCCGACGGCGAACACGGTCTGCGACGGCGAGGGCCGCGGCGCCCACATGCGTAGACTCAGCGTGCCGGCGCCGGCCGGCACTCGCAGGACCGCCCGCGGACTCAACCACACGCCCTCCCTGTCACCCTCGAAGACCTCTGCCTCGTAGGCTCCTTCGAGTTCCACCCGCAGGGATCTTCGCTGCCAGGCCCGAGCCACCGAACCGGTCCACGGCCGACCGGCGTCCAGAGCCCGCATTTCGAAGACCTGAGTCGCCAACGATCGCTGATCTACCCCACCCGGAACATAGCCGCGCGCTCTTTCCACGATCATCCGCGAACCGAGGCCAGAACGACCGGGGGGCACCGTCAACATAATCGATGTCTCTCCGGCATCGCCATCCACCGCAACCTCGCCGCTGTCAGCCCAACCGACGGTGACCGGGTCCGGGCCCGGCGCCGGCCGCAGAGTCAGAACAATCTCGGTTTCGGCGCTCAACGGCGGCACCAACAACACCGCGTCGGCCCCGCACCACATGAACCGCCGCCCGGTGGCGGTGCTTTCGGCCGGCCAGAAGCCGCGGATCGGCAGAGGCGCATCGCGCACGACCCAGGCTTCGAGAAAACGCTGCTGAGTCAGCGGATGCAGTGCATCTGAAACACCCCCGAATCGGCGCTCCCTACCGAACAGCGGATCCGGGTAGAGCCCGCGGTGAACCGTCGCCACCAACCAATCACCATCGACATCCGCCCACGGCTCGGGGGCCCACGGTGACAGGACCCAGGGCGGCGTCGGTTCTCCACGCGATTCGAGGAGGTGCCAAAGATAGGACGCAAAGGGATGGAGCTCGGATTCAAGCACCACCGTCTGGTCGTCTTCGAGGCCCTCGACGAGGGCCTGTTGAACAGCTTGCCAGGCTGGCAACTGGGTCGTGTGTTGCTCCTCGACCAGCGGCAGGCCGGCACTGCCAAACCACGCCGTGAGCCCCAGCAATCCAGCCACCGCGGCAACCGGAGGGACTGTCGTCGCAGCGGCGGCCACCAGTGGCGCCAACGCCATCTGCGCTCCAACCGCATAGCGGCCGTAGGTGCGATTCTGCAGCCACACCAATTGAGCCACCACGACAGCCAACACCACCGCCCACACCACGGCACTGCGCCGGCCCCGGCGGCGGGCCCACACCAGGAGTCCGACGAGGGAAAGCGCAAACACCAACGTTGCCGGCAGCACGCCGCCGAGCCCCTTGACCAGACCGAGATCGGCATAGCCGCCGAGATTGCCGGCGAGACGAGAGAAGTGGCGCTGTGAGTGCGCGGCAAAAGGCACGACGAAAGCGTTCCACCCCCCCTCAGCCCGCACCATCAGCAGGAGGGCGATCAACCCGACCGAAAAACCCCCACCGACACCCGGGAGGATTCTTCGCAACGGACGGATCGACCACACACCGGCGAGCCACAACACGGCGAGCGCCGGCAACAGGTGAGGACGAACCAGGAACGACGCCGATACCAGGAGGGTGAAAATCGTCACCCGGTGTCCCCCCAGTCCATTCACCAGAACGGCCGCGGCGGCGAGAGCGAAGACCGCAGCGGCGGTGGTGGAGAAACCGCGCACCGAATACAACCACGGGCCGGGAGCGGCCAACATGGCAAGCGCGGCCGCGGCCGCGACCGGCGGCGATGCGACCTGTCGCCCGATCGCTGCCAGCGCCCACAGCGCGGCCACCGAAAACGCCGCAGACGCCAACTGCAGGGCGAGCAGGGGGTCGCCGGTGAATGGCGTCAAGAGGTGGCCGATGGCGAGCCACCCCGGAAAACCCGGCGGGTGGGGAAAGTGAGCCGCCAACTCGAAGTGGAGGATGCCGCGGGCAAACAGGGTTTCGTCCCACTCCCACGGGCCGTTGGCCAGAAAACCAAAACGCGAGACGACGAGAACAGACGCCACCACGACGGTCGCGACGGCGTCGAGGGCCCGGTTGGGCAAACCAAACAGCAGAAGGCCGTCGGGCCGGTTCCGACTCACGGCGCGCCCGTTTCGAGACTCGCCAACCCCTCGTGGAGACGCCCCTGGAGACCGTGTTCGAGGACCAACGCCGAGACCTCGCCGGTTCGCTCCGCCCCAGCAAATCCTCCGGCACACCTCTCCGCATCTAACCGCGTCATCGAGGACAGATCAATGCACACACCATCTGCGAGAGAGCCGTCCCCCTGCAGAAAAAGCAGCCTGCCGTCCCGCCAGCACCCGTACTCGCCGACAACCGGCGGGTCGCCGGGCGAACCCAGAAGGTTGCGACCGACAAAGGCGTAGGGTGCGGGGTCGACGCCCAATAACGCCAGGAGAGTCGGCGCCACATCGACGTGACCAGCAACCGTTCTTCTTTCACCGCGGAGGTCCTGCACACCCGGGACGCGAATCATCAACGGTACTTCCTGGCTCAGATACCAGCCTGCGGGATCGTGGTCCTGGCCCATCGCCGCTGCGACCTCGGGTCGCCACGGGAACCCGGCATCGTGATCGCCCCACACGGCAACCACCGTTGAGTCGGCGAGGCCGGAGCGTTCGAGGTCAGCCACGAAGGATGCCAACGAGGTATCGAAAAGATGCATGGTGTGGAGGAAGCTGCCGAAAGGCGTGCCCTCCCACCGGCCCACGTCGAGCACCTCGAGGTGCTCGGGGAAACCCTCGAAAGGGTGGTGCAGCGACAGCGTCAGGAGGTATGCGGCAAAGGGCTTTTCGATCGCAGCCAGTCGAGGGGCCATCTGTCCGAGAAAGTCGCGATCGCTCAAGCCCCAACCGATCCTGTCGCCGGCCGCAAAGTCCTCGACAAAGAGGCTCTCAGCGTAACCGTAGGCCGGGTGAGTGGAGCGGCGGTTCCAGAACGAACCATCGTAGGGAACGGCCGAAAGCGTCGTGTAGCCGCGCCCGCTGAGAATCTCCGCAAGACCGGTGAAGTCGCTCCCCGGAAAGCGAAAGGCAGCAGCCCCACCCGAGGCGGGCAGCAGCGATACCTGGGTCGCCAGCTCACTATCCGACGAACGTCCCTGGGCCGTCTGGTCGGTAACGTTGGAAAACCACAGCCCCTCATCGGCCCAATGGTTGAGAAACGGCGTCACCTCGGTGCCTTCCACCTCGAGACCGATGACAAAGCCCTGCAGGCTCTCGACCTGGATCATGATGAGGTTGAAGCCTTCGGCGGCCCCGAAATACGGTCCGACGCCCGCGCGCAGCGGCGCCCGATCCACAAACCACCGCGAAACCGCATCGTAACGCTCCGGTCCTATCTCCTGCGCCGTCACCGCCCCGACCACTCGCCCGGCGAGGTCGATGGTGTGGAGGTTGAGAACACCGATCTCGCGGGCCACCTGGGCCCGTCGAAAGACCTGTTGCAGAAGCTCGGGCTGCGATCCGGCGAGCTTTCCTGCTGCAACCCCACCCACCAAAACGACCACCGCAAAAGCGGCGGCGGCCACCCGGCGCGGTCGGGGCCCCGCCCTGCGGCCGAGGTGAACGCTCGAGATCACCAGGACCAACCCCGGCAGGAGGTCCGCCCACAGCCACCAGTCGCGAAGCTCCATCAGGCTGCGGATGCTCGCCTCGACGGTTCCCAACTGACCAATCCCGGCAAAGGCCCCCGGCCCGGGAAGATCGCCGAAGAACCGCAGATAGACGATGTCGCCCCACAGGATGACCGTGCCGACCGCCGCGATCATCCAACACGACCAGGGCCGCCATTTCCCCGGCAGGAACAACAACAGCAGAGCGATGGCGGCAGCGGCGCCCACCATCAGGGCACGGCCGGAAGCGGTGGCGACCGTTCCCGCCGTCGCCAGCACCGATCCCTGTTTGACCACCAAAGATCCCGCGCACCACAGGACATCGGCGACCGCCAGCAACGAAACCAGACGAGGCGGTCCACCCCTGCCACGAACCGAAACCGCCAAAGCGGCTGTCAACAGACAGAAAACGGACCACCAGACGGGATCGGAAAAGACATCCGTCACCACAAGGACCGCAGACGACGGCAGCGGTTCGGCGGCGCGATCCGAAAACCAGCAGACGCCCTCCTCGACCATGTCCCACTGCAGACGGTAGGCGCCCGGTTGCCGCGGCGCCACCACCACGACCGAAAATTCAGCCACTCCACCCGGGGCCACCGGCACCGAGACGCCGACCCGTCGCCCCTCCCGGTCCACCACCGAACCGCTGCTGTCCAACCAGTGGTACGAGAAGGCGAAGCCGCCGTCACTCGGCCAGACACGGGTGCCTTCGTTGCGCACCGCCAGCCTCACGACGTCCTCGTGACCGACCACCATCAACCGTGGCGATCGGCCGCTGACGACCGAAAACGCGTGGCCCACCACGACATCGACCAGCACGGGTTCGACCGGAGTCGGGTCGACCTCCGAAGCCCAGGACTCACCTTCGTGCACCACGTCCCAGACAAGTGCGAATCTGCCCGGGGCGCGAGGCGCCTCGACATCGGCCACCACCAGCATCTCTTCGCCGGCCCCGAGGGTCTGCAAAAACGGTGTCCGCCGCCCGTCCCACACGACGGCTTCCCCTCCCTCGTCGAGCCAGTGGTACGAGAGAAAGAAACCTTCGCCCGAGGACCAATGTTCGGTCCCATTGTTGGCGACCATCACCGGAACGAAGAAGGCAGAACCGGCCTCGACATTCGCCGGCATCGTGACGTCGACGACTCGAAGGTCGAAGGGCGCCGTCGGCAAACCGCCAGCCCACCCGGAACTCCCGGAGAGAAAGAGGATTGTCGCCGCAATCAGCCGTGTTCTTCGCGCCATCGGTGCCGCGAGTATAGCCCGCAAAATCTGCGGGCCTATTCCCCGACCGTCTGAGTCAGCGGCAAACACACACGCATTGCGGAGCGCTGATCACTCGACGGGATAGCGCTCGTCGTAGAGGCTGATCACCGTGTCGGTCAGATCAGCGCCGTCGGCGATGTAGATCAAAGGTTGAGCCTGGAGCGTGAAAATGGCATCGAGATCATTTGCCTTGCCATATTCAGTGGCCACCTGTCCCAACTTCAGAGCCACGTCACCCAGCATCTCGCCCTGCTTGGCTTCGAGATCGCGGTTGAAAGTGCGCCCCGCGTCCTCGAATGCACGTCGCGCCTGCACGACGTCTTTCTCGAGCTGGGCAACCACGTCCGCCGAGGCCACGTTGCGCTGCGAGGTCAGCTGACTCGTCAGCTCCACCACACGGGCTCGCAGTTGTTCGAGCTGCTCCTGGCGGGGCTTGGCCCAGGCTTCCAGAGCCTGCATCTGGACCCGTCCCTCTTTGACCGTCGAAACCGCCTTTTCGACATCGAGAAATCCGACGTTGCCGGCGGTCGCCGGAACGGCAGCCAGCACGATTACCACTGTGAGAGCCCAACGCATCATCGAACGCATGACGACCTCCAAAACAGCTGCAGATCTTATCATGTGACGCCCCGGGATGACGGATGAGTTCACTCGCGAGGACGCCGGCGTAGGGACCATCATACAAACAGGCAGTGACATTGAGTTCTTGAAAGGCATTTATTGGACCGAAATTTGCTACAGTTCCTGGAATGGCCCCAATCAAACGGTCTGTTGCCAATCGATGGGAGGCCAGAATATCGGAGCACAACGGAATATGAAGCGAACACGATTCTTCAGCCTGATCCTGACCGTCGCCGCCGTCGCGGCCCTTGCAGTCGGCTGCGCGTCGTCGGGATCAACCACCACGGAGGCCCCGCCCGAGACCCCCGAGAAGCAACCGGATTCCGCCACCCAGCCCGAAAGCCAGGCGTCGGGGTCCGAGGGCGAGGGCGGAGAGCGGCGGCGAGGGCTCCGGACCGGGTGGGACCGGAGGAGCGGGCGATTCTGCCGGTGGTTCGAGTGGCGGAGAATCGTCCGGCGACGAGGCCGGATCAACGGGCGAGAGCACCGGCGAAGGAGCCGGTGGCATGTCTTCCGCTGCAACCGGGCCGCCTCCCGCCGGGAGCCCGGTTACCGCCGACGAAACGACTGCCGCCCTCGAAGCAGAGCTTGCGGCCTCCGCCGGGGCGTTCGACGCGAAGATGCTTGAAGAGCTCCGCCAGCTCGCGGCCGAGGCCGCCGAGCGGCCCGAGGGCGGCCCACCCTCAGGAGCATCCGGGACCGGACCGCAAGCCGGCGGAGCTTCCACCACCGGTGGCGAAAGTGGCGAGGAAAACTCAGGTGGGGTCGGTGGTACCAGCTCGGAGGCCGCCGGAACTCAAGACGTACCGCCCGATGTCGGTGACGGTTCGGACGACGACATCGTCGCTCGCCAGCTCAGAGAAGCGGCCATGGAAGAGGAAGATCCCGAGCTGAAGGAGAAACTGTGGGACGAGTACCGCCGTTACAAGGCATCTGTGAGCGGATCATCGAAGGGTGACTCGTGAACGGACAGTGCGGCTCAGTCCGACCGAAAGTGCGGCTCACCGTGGCCGCAGCCCTGGTGGTCGTCGCCTGCGGTTGTGCGTCGCAGTCCTCGGGCCCAACCTCTCAGACGCAGGCGATCCAGGCCACCACCGAAATTCCGCGAGATCAACTTCTGGACGTCGGGATCGAGGTCTTCGACCCCGGTTTGCCCCCCGAGGGACAACCGATACCGGAGGATGTCTTCCCGGAACTCCGTGAGGCCGAATCGCGGTACATGGCGATCCAGCTTGAAAACACGATGCAGAACACAGGTCACTGGGGCGCAGTCAGGGTGCTGCCCGGCGATCAGAGCATGACCGACCTCAAGGTCACCGGGACCATTCTTCTCTCGACGGGTTCAAAACTCGCCCTCGACATCCACGCTGTGGACGCCACCGATCGAACGTGGTTGGAGAGGCGGTACCGCGCCGAAGCCAACGACCTCGTCTACCTCAGCACGCAACCAGCGACCAACGATCCATTTCAGTCCCTTTACAACGAAATCTCGAATGACCTCCTCGAAGTCCGGCAGAAGATGACCGCGCACGAGCTGCGAAACATCCGCCGGCTTTCGCGGCTGCGTTTTGCCGCCGATCTCGCTCCCGAGCCGTTCCAGCAGTACCTGTCGACAAACAAGAAGGGCATATTTTCCACCAAACGCCTTCCGGCGAAGGACGATCCCATGCTCGCTCGGGTCGATGACCTCCGCGCCAGCGAAAACCTCTTTATCGACACCCTCGATCAGAACTACGCCGCCTACTACGAAAAAATGGAGGGCCCTTACGACAGCTGGCGCAAGTACACCTTTGAAGAGGAACAGGCATACAAGAAGCTCAAACGCAAGGCCTTGACTCAGAAAATTCTCGGCGGGCTGGCGATTCTCGGAGCCGCCCTCGCCGATCCCGGTTCATCCACGGCGGGCCTGATCCGCGACGCCGCAATGATCGGCGGCATGGCTGCCATTCACGCCGGCATCGGGACGTCAAAAGAGGCCAAAATCCACTCCGAGGCCATTCGCGAGCTGGCCGCTTCGGTTGAGACGGAGTTGGAACCGATGGTGATCGCCGTCGAGGGCCAGACTCTGCGTCTGACCGGAACCGCCCAGACCCAGTTCGAGGAGTGGCGCCGACTGCTGCGGGAGATTTGGAACGACGAGACCGGCCTGCCTCTGGACCCGAATCAGCCCGTCGCGCCGGACGCAACCTCACCGACCGGGACAAACGGGCCAACCAGCGGTCACCGTTGAAAATGGCGCCGGACGAGCGGCCGCGACTGCAGCCTCCGCCACGGGTCGGGGGCCGGGCCAACAGCCCCATCCATTCCGGCACTGGCCGTGGGGACAATCGATCAACTCGTCGCCAACGGACCGGCGTGGCCATTCTCTTCAGCATATTAGTCATCGCGCTGATCGGCGTCTTTATGGTGCTCCCGCGTTGGGCCGCCAGAAGACAGCCGACCGCCGGTTCGGTGACTCCAGTGGTGGGTGAAGTCACCAGTTCTGCGGCGGCGACCGACCTCCCGACCCAACTCAAACCAGCGGTGTCCGAACCGGTCGCTCTTCCGGCCGTGTCGCCGCGCCCGACGAGTTCTCCACCACCGCAACGGAGCGAGGCTCCGCGAACGTTCTCACCACCACCCGCGGCCCCCAAAGAAACGGCTTTCGTGGCTGCGATGTCGCGCGGTCTCGATGCTCTTGAACGAGGCGAGTGGGATGCCGCTCGCGAAGAATTCGAGACTGCATCGAGCCTTCGCCCCGGCGCGCCGGAGGTTGTAGACGGTCTCGCACGGGCCGCAGCCGCCGAACGCCGAGCTCTTGTGAGCGCCGGATCCCGCCGCGGGCTCGAGCTCGAGGCCTCCGAAAAGTGGGCGGAAGCCGAAAAGGTCTACCTCCAGGTGCTGACGGTGGACCCCGAGGCCGCGGTCGCCCTCGCGGGCCGGGACCGGGCCGCTGAGCGGGCCGTCCTCGACGAGCGGCTGCAGTACCACATCCAGAACCCCGGCCGCCTGGCCACTCCCAAGGTGTTCGACGACGCGGCGGAGGTCCTCGCCGAGGCGCGCGAGCTCTCGCCTCGAGGCCTCCGCCTTGAGGAACAACTGTCCCGGCTCGAAAAGACCCTCGCGGTGGCTTCATCTCCGGTCCCGGTCATCGTGGTGTCGGACAACGTCACCGAGGTCGTGATCTATCGGGTCAATCGGTTGGGGGTCTTCTCGCGCCGCGAACTGATGCTGCGGCCGGGAACCTACACCGCAGTCGGAAGCCGCGACGGTTTTCGAGACGTCCGGATTCAGTTCACCGTCACCTCGGGCGCCGCACCGGAGCCCGTGACAATTGTCTGCAAGGAGAAGCTGTGACGACGCTGACCGTCGTCCTCGGTGGGCGGCACCTGCGGTTCGAGGCCAAAGATTTTCCGCTCAGCCTGGGCGGTCCTCGGCCCCACATTCCCCTTGCTCAAAGCGACACGAGCGAACCGGCGGCTCACTTCGGCCTGGACCACGGCCAGATTTTCATCCAGCCCGCGGGGTCACCTCACGAAGCCGCGAAGATCACCTGCAACGGCGTCCCTCTGAACGCCTCGAGGTGGCTCGAAGACGGAGATCTGGTCACCTTCGAGGCCATCACAATCCGGGTCGCGTCAGCGCCCGGAACCTGCAGCTTCGTGGTCGAAGACCCCGCCGAAAAACCTCAGGATCGCGGTGCCGGGGCCAACGGCGCGGCCCTGAATCCCGCGGCCGAAATGGCTCCGATTCAGCCGATTCCCTTCAGCCCGCAATGGCATGCCTCCGCTCCGCGGCGGGCGCTCCGACTCCGCCCGCGCGCGATCGTGATGGCGGTCCTCTTCGGCGTTCTCGCGGCCTGCGCGTGGTATGTGCTCACCGCGCATTCGGTGGCAATCGAGACCGACCCGCCGGCCGAACACCTGGCGATCGGCGGCGGCATGACCCCGGGTTTCGGCGGACGGTATCTGTTGCGGCCGGGAAGCTACCGGCTCCAGGCTCAGCGAGCGGGTTACCTACCGATCGACATGGTGTTCGAAGTGGGACGGGATCAGCCGGCGACCCGGCGGTTCCTCTTCGAGCCCCTTGGTGGGACGATCGCGATTGCGTCGCGCCCGGTGAGCGGCGCCTCGGTCCTGCTTGACGGAGAATTCGTCGGCACAACTCCGGTCGAGGCTCTCGCGGTCAGTGCCGGCGACCACACGATCGAGATCCGCGCGCCCCTGCACCTGGACTACTCCACGACGATCACGGTCGAACCAGGCAACCCACCGGTGAGGCTCGAAGCCGATCTGGTGCCCAACTGGGCCCCCGTCACCATTACCAGCTCCCCCACCGGCGCCGACATCCTCATCGATCGAACGGTCGTTGGAACGACGCCCGCCACCCTCGAAGTGGAGGCCGGCCCGCGAAGGCTCGAGGTCTACCGAACGGGCCACAAGGGCGCGAGCCGTTCACTGCAGATCGTTACCGGGGAAGCGCTCGATCTCGGCGTTATCGTCCTCGCACCCGAAGACGGCCGACTCGCGGTCTCTTCACAACCCGGCGGCGCCACGGTCACGGTCGGATCGCAGTACCGCGGCACGACGCCTCTCGAACTCACAGTACCGCCGGCAACACCGCTCGAGGTGCGGGTGTCGCTGGCGGGTCACGCCACCTATCGAACCCGGGTGACCGCAACCTCAGGGCAACGGGTGGAGGTGAATGCGGTTCTCGAGATGTTGACCGGTGAGGTCGTCGTCACATCGCAGCCTCCGGATGCCGAACTCCTGATCGACGGCGCTCCACGAGGCCGTACCGGACAGACCCTCGAGCTCGAGGCACGCCGGCACCAGATCGAAGTTCGTCGCGAAGGGTACGTCCCCTACCAGACCACGATCGTGCCGGAACCGGGCCTTACCCAGGCTATTCGCGCCGTCCTCAGGCCCGCCGGCGCTGCGGGTCTGCCCCAGACCATCGCCAGCCCTCAGGGCACGGAACTGGTTCTGGTCGGACCCGGCCGCTTCGAGATGGGCGCTTCCCGGCGCGAACCGGGTCGCCGCGCCAACGAGGTCCTCCGCGAGGTTGAGATCACGAAGCCGTTCTACCTCGCGGTTCGCGAGGTCACCAACCGCGAATTCCGCGAGTTCAAAACGAGCCACCTGTCGGGAGCCTTCGGTGGCCACAATCTCGAGATCGACCACCACCCCGTCGTCAACGTGACCTGGGACGACGCCGCTCGCTACTGCAACTGGTTGAGCGAAAAGGCCGGTCTGCCGCCGGTTTACGTGGAGCGGGCGGGCATCCTGGTCCCGCGCTCGCCGATGACGGTGGGCTACCGCTTGCCGACCGAGGCCGAATGGGCGTGGGCGGCGCGCTATGCGGGCTCGTCATCACCGTCAAAGTACGGCTGGGGCGACTCGTTGCCGTTACCGCAAGGGGCCGGCAACTACGGAGACGCGTCGGCTGAGGGCGCACTCCACACGGCCGTTCCCAATTATTCGGACGGCTATGCCGCGACCGCACCTGCGGGCAGCTTTTCGAGCAACAATCTCGGTCTGTACAACCTCGGCGGAAACGTGGCCGAGTGGGTGCAGGATAACTACACATTCACGCCGAGCGCACCGGGCGTTATCGAGAGGGATCCCACGGGACCGGCAACCGGAGCGCAACACGTCATCAGGGGCGCGAGCTGGATGGACACCGCCGTCACCGAACTCCGTTTGACCGCCCGCGAAGGCGGCGACCGGCCACGACCGGACCTCGGGTTCCGGATCGCCCGGAGCGCAGAATGAACTGGAGGAACAGATGAATCGCCACCGTCGAACAACCGCCGCCGCCGCCCTCCTGGTGTTGGCCGCTGCCCTGGTTTTCGGGACACGGCTGCTCACAGCCGGGGCCGAGGCACCGCCCGCCGCGGCTGCACCGGGTGCCGTCTCGTCCGGCGCTCTTCAGTCGGCCCCGGCTGCGGTGACCCCGCTTCCGGATTTCAAACCCTCGGAGGAGCTGTCGGCAGATGCGGCAGTGGCCTTTCCGACGGACATCTGAGGCCGTGATGCGGCGCAACGATTCCGTCGACTTCGTCTTTCAGCTGGTGTCGCTGATCATTGCCCTCATCGTGGTGCATGCGATCTATGTCACGGTGGTCCGTCCCAGGGCCGATGTCTTTCTCGCCGAACAGGCCGCCCTTGCCGACGCCGATCCCGAGTACATCGAACAACGCTCGGTGTGGGTGATCGTCAAAGACTTCGAGCAGGAAGCGTGCTTCGTCCTGATGTTGTGGGCCATGGCCATCATGGCCTCCAAGGGCCTGACCACGGCACGCGAGAGCCAGCTTCTGCAGACGGAGATGGTTCCGGTGGCCGACGGCGTTCGGATTCTTCCGGAGGATTCCCGCGAGTACACCCGTCAGATCGAAGCCCTGCCGGAAGGCCAGCGGCGGCTGCTCCTGCCCAGGGCGCTGCTCGCGGCGCTCCACCGATTCGGCGCCACGGGCAGCATCCAGGACGCCTCCGACACCGCCCAGGCGACGTGCGAGACCGAATCGGAGCGACTCGACTCGGAACTCGCCATGGTGCGCTATATCGCGTGGGCGATCCCATCCATCGGGTTCATCGGCACCGTCCGCGGCATCGGCGCCGCCCTCGGTCTCGCCCACCGCGCCGTCGAGGGCGATATCACCGGCGTCACCCGCAATCTCGGCGTCGCATTCAACTCCACCTTTATCGCCCTCCTGATCTCGATCGTTCTCATGTTCCTCCTCCACCAGCTCCAGCTCCGTCAGGAACGCCTGGTGCTCGACACCGAGAGCTATGTCGACACCCACCTGATCAGTCATCTTCAGGGCGGCGCCGCGGCCCCGGTCTCCCAGGGTCGGAGCACCTGACAGCATGAAACGCGTTGCTCTCGTTGCCGTGGACTCAGGTGTCGCGGTGGTCGGTTCGAGAGGCCATTTGTCGGCGCCCAGCCCCGGTCTCGCATTGATCGACGGTGACGCCCTGCTCGTGGGTGATGAGGCTCAACGGAACGCTCGTCTGCGCCCCCGGCGCGTCCACAGCCGTTTCTGGCAACTGCTCAGCACCCAACCACTGGAGCGTCCGTTCCCACACCACCTGCGGACGGCCGACCTCGCCCACGCCCAGGTGTCCGCGCTCTGGAAGAGGGACGGAGCCGATGCCGAAGAAGTCATCCTGGTTGTGCCCGGTGTGTTCACGAAGGAGCAACTGGCCCTGATGCTCGGCATCGCAGGCGCCGCCGACATCCCCGTTCGCGGGCTCGTTGATCTGGGCGTTGCTGCCGCCGCCGATCGTGACATTCGCGGTCGTTGTTTCCATCTCGACCTCCACCTCCACCGGGCCGTCCTGACCGAACTCGAAAGCGGCAAGAACGTGGTGCGCGGTCGGGTCTGGGAGAACGACAACATCGGTCTCGCCGGGCTCCGCGACCTCTGGGCCCGAGGTGTCGCCCGCATTTTTGTTCGCCAGACCCGCTTCGATCCCCTCCATCTCGCTGTGACCGAACAGATTTTGTATCTCGCCCTTCCCCACCACATCGAGGCCCTGGCCGAGGGCGAAACCACCCGCGTCACCATCGCCTCCGGCGGCAGAAAACACGTCCTCGATCTGGAGCGTCGCGAGATGGTCAACATCACCCGGGACGCGACGCAGCTTGTTTCTGCCTGGGTTCGCAGCGCCGCCAATCTCGACCAGTCGACTCTCCTCGTCAGCCATCACATGGCTTCGGCGCCCGGTCTGGTGGACCACCTTCGAGAGACCACCGACTGCGAGATCGCGGTCCTCCACCCGGCGGCGGCCGGCAGCGCCGCCCTCCACCACGCCGAACACATCGTGACCCGCGACGAGGCCCTGCCCCTGGTCACAAGCCTCCCCGGTTACGACGCCAGACCGCCGGGCCCGGTGACCGTTCCGGTGACGCCTCCGCCGGCCACGACGCCGGGAGCGGCCGGCCCGACCCACCTCGTGGTGGACGGCAGAGCCCAGGCCATCACGGAGGAGCCGACCATCATCCCACTCGATGGATCTCCCGACTCAAACGGCGGCGGCGATTCACCGCACCCACCGGTGACCATCCGACGGATCGGTACGAGCGTCGTTGTCGAGGCACCGCCGGGGGTGGCGGTGGTCGTCAACGGCCGGGCAGCGGAATCATCGGCCGCACTCGCTACCGGCGACCGTCTCCACCTCGGAGAACCACCGCGCGAGGTCATCCTCGTCACGATGGTGTCGTGAGATGGCCAAGAGAACCGTCACGCCGATCGGTCTGTCATTCCTCGATGCCATGACCTGCGGTCTCGGTGCGGTGATCCTGCTTTTCATGATCATCAACGCCGCGGTCCGCGATCACGAGACGCGGGTCACGAGCGACCTCCAGGCCGAGGTCAACCGTCTCGAAGTGGAAGTCCTCGAAGGTCACCGGCGGCTTGTCGAGATCCGCAATACAGTTGAGGAGACCGATTCCGAACGGGTTCTGACCCAGGGCCTGGCGCGCCGGCTCATTGAAATGCTGGTAGACATCCAGGTCGAACTGGCCACCTTCGAGGCCACGACCCTGGCCCGCCGCGAGCACATCAACACGCTCCAGACCGACCTCAAGTCGCTGGAGGAGGACGCGGGCCGCCTGTCGGCGTCACTACCCTCTGATGAAACCCCAGGCGATCGCGAGCGCCTGCACGTCGGCGATGGCGACCGTCAATACCTCACGGGCCTCAAAGTCGGCGGACGAAGAATCCTCTTTCTGGTCGACGCGTCGGCGAGCATGCTCGGCACGACAATCGTCGATGTCATTCGGCGACGCAACATGTCCGACGCGGACAAAGTCCGAGCTGCCAAGTGGCGGCAGACCCTTGCCACCGTCGACTGGCTCTCCACCCAGATCCCCCGCGACAGTCAGTTCCAGATCTACACCTTCAATACCAAAGCGAACCCGGTAGCGGCGGACGGGGGAGCGTCGTGGCTCGACGGCTCCGACCGCGAGGCTCTCGATTCCGCGGTCAGACAGCTGAGCAACGTCGTCCCCGGCAAGGGAACCAGCCTCGTCAACGCCTTCGCGGCGGTCAGCGCGATTCGACCTCGCCCGGACAACGTGATCCTCCTGACCGACGGGCTGCCGACCGTCGGCCCAAACCCGGGCACTGCACGGACCGTCACTTCGAAACAGAGGGTCAAATTGTTCAAGCGGGCCGTGGATCGTCTTCCCACCGGAATCCCGGTCAACATCATCCTCTATCCGATGGAGGGCGACCCCATGGCTGCCAGCGAGTTCTGGAAGCTCGCGATCGCGAGCCGGGGCTCGTTCATGAGCCTCTCGAAGGACTGGCCATGAGACGCCCGCGCCGGGATTTCGAGGTATTCTCGCTGTCGTTCCTCGATGTGATCTGCTGCGGTTTCGGCGCCATCGTGCTGCTCCTGGTCCTGACCAAGATCGGAGAGCCACGGGCCATCGAGGAAGCCAGGCGGAATCTCGACGGCCGCGTCGCCGCCCTCCAGGAAGAACTCGCGGAATTGCGGGGCGAGACCGCGGTGTACGAGCGCCGGTTGAAGGGACGGCGCGAACAGCTCTCCGAGGAGCAGGCTCAGATCGCCCGTCTTCGGGGAGACCTCGAGAACATCCGCGGCGAGTACGCCGGAAGCCAACAGATGTCTGAGATTCAGGACATCATGGAGGGACGGCTGTTGGCCGCCCAACAGGAGCTCACCGAGGAGATGAAGCGCCTTCTGGACCAAAGCCGAAGGCGGCGAACCGAAGACACCGCCGTCGGCGGAATCCCGATCGACAGCGAATACATCATTTTCGTCATCGACACTTCGGGCTCGATGTTTCACTACGCGTGGCCGGCAGTGGTCGCAAAGATGACCCAGGTTCTCGATACCTATCCCAAGGTCAAGGGGATACAGGTGATGAACGACATGGGGCAGTACATGTACTCGCAGTACGTCGGGAAGTGGATCCCCGACACGCCGGGTCGGCGCAAAGCCGTGCTCGCCCGCCTGGCATCGTGGAACGTCTTTTCCAACTCGAGCCCCGAGGAGGGCATCACCCGCGCCATTCGCACCTTCGCGAGCCCCAACCACCGGGTCTCGATCTATGTCTTCGGCGACGAGTTCACCGGTCCATCCATCGACAAGGTCGTTCGCGCGGTGGACGCCCTCAACGCGGCCGGTCCCGACGGCCGGCGCCGGGTGCGGATCCACGCCATCGGCTTTCCGACAGTGTTCTCGGTGACCAGCGCCAGTCACCACACCGGGATCCGCTTTGCGACCCTGATGCGCATACTGTGCCGGCGCAACGATGGCACATTTGTGGCGCTCAACTCCACGAGCCCCTGACCCGAGCAAGGTTAAAACGTTACAACGTTTGAGGTTGGTGGGATAGAATAGGGGTATGACCGATCTTCAATCCGGGGCCGTGATGACCCGCCTGCTGGTTGTCGAGGATGACGCACCCCTCGCCGACGGCCTCTGTCGCAACCTCGAAATCGAAGGATTCACGTTCGAATGCGTCGGCACGGGCGAGGCCGCGTTGGAGGTGCTCGGACGGGATTCCCCCGCGTTCGATCTGATGATCCTCGACATCATGCTCCCCGGTCTCGACGGATTCGACGTGTGCCGCCAGCTCCGCGCCGACGGCAACAGGATCCCGATTCTCTTCCTGACCGCGCGCGGCAGCGATGCCGATCGCATCCTCGGGCTTCAGGTCGGTGCCGACGATTATCTGACCAAGCCGTTTCTCGTCGAAGAGCTCGTCCTGCGGGTACGCGGCATCCTCCGGCGATCGGAATGGTCGCAGACGCCGGCCCCCACCGGGCCGACCGTCAAGATCGGCGAACACGAGGTCGACATGAACACGATGCGCGCCACAACCGTTGATGGAACCGTCCCTCTCACCGAGCGCGAGGTGATGCTGGTGCGGTTCTTTGCCGAGAACGAGGGCCGGGTGCTGACCCGCGGTGAGTTGTTGGAACGGGTCTGGGGCTACAGTTTCGACACGTCGACGCGGACCCTTGATACCTTCATCCACCGCTTGCGGAAACACTTCGAGAACGACCCGCGACAGCCCCGCCACTTCCACACCGTCCGCGGTGTCGGCTATCGCTTCACTTCCGATCCCGAAGAGTAGAACTCCTCGGGATCTTCAATTTTGAATTTTGAATTCTAAATTTTGAATTGTCGGAGATCGCTCTGAACCGGGGAAGTGTTATCCGAAATTCAAAATTCAAAATTGAAAATTAAGAATTCTTTTCGATGCCGAGATCCTTCATCTTCCGCCACAGGGTGACCCTCGAAATACCGAGTCGCTCAGCCGCCTCCTGCATCCTCCATCCACATCGTTCGACGACCTCGCGCAGGACCTTCTCTTCGAGGGCAGCGAGAGGATCTCCCGACTTCAAGAGCTCATCGACCAACACGGTCCGGGAACCATTGTCGGGCAGATGGTGGACATCAACCCGATCCGAGGCGGCGGCGAGGGCGGTCTCCAGGGTCCGTTCCAGTCTTTCGAGCCCGTGCTCGCCCGCGATCGACACCAGCTGGTCGAGAGCCTCGGCCGACACGCTTTTACCGGGCGCGAGCTCGTCAATCCAGGTGCCGATCATCCGCCCGAGATCATCCGAGAGCTCTTCGATCGGCGGAAGTTCCCAAACCTCATGTCCGTCCAGATCGCGCTCCCTGGTCGCCATCCCGATGATGACACGCCAGCCCTCCGGGCGAGCCGCGTCGATCTCCGACAAAAGACCGGTCCCGTAGCCGTAAACCGTGCCCGGGGGCCACGGGGCGGCGTCAGACCACGTTCCGTTCCACATGTTGAACAGGTGGTCGGGCAGACCTGAAAAACGATGGATGGTCCGTGCCACGTCCCGGCACGATGGCTCTTCACCCACCAGCATGAGGTCGCCCTCGGTACCGGCCAATTCCACCGCCCGGCGCTGAAGTCCGGCGGCCGTGTCCGATACACCGCAGGTGAAAAAACCCGGCCGCGGCGTGTTCGGCCGCAGAATCTCCACCGCTCCGCGGAATTCTCCCCCGTCAGTCTCGAGCGGGATCACGGTCACGTCGAGGTGCAACGCCCTGCCGTCCACCGTGTGGTAGACGGTTGCAAAGTCCTCCACCTTCTTGATCCCGGCTTCGAGGGCAAAGGTCAACGGACAGGCGTTCTCGCAGTCGACACCGCGAGTCGTCAAGCGGCAACGGCCACCGATCGGTTGGCCCTTCTCGTATCCAAGCAGACGCCTTGCAGCGTGATTGACATGGCGAAGGACGCGCTCATGGTCGAGGACGATCACCGCCTCGTTGAGCTGATCGAGCACCTGCAGCCAGCCGCCGCCGAGAAACGCCTTGAGATCGAGTTCCACGCCTCTATAACAACGCGGGATTCGGGTTTTATTCGCTCCCGGTCCCGAGAGAGGCCGGAAAACCTCACGCCGCCGTTCAGCAGACGGCCGGTCAGGGTTCCAATGTGAGGTCTTTCGCTGTCAGCGCTCGATCTCGAACTCGGGTTCGGGGACCGGCTCAGGTTCGGAAAAATACAGGCCGGTGTGCGCGATCGGCAGGAACATGACGTGAACCCGACCCTTGATCTGAACCTCGACCTGGTAGTACCCGTTGGGCGAGATCGACACCAATGTCGCCGCGGTGCCCTTGGCGTCGATGAGTGGACAGTAGACAGATACCTTGCCGGGAATCTCCATCAGTCGGCTCCTTTCCCGTGCTCACGATTCTATCATCGGAGCGCTCGTGGGAAGGCGGGCAAGAGGGCGGGGGGATCATCCGCGTCCGGCGGAGGTGCCATTTTCAACATTGTTGGACCCCCTCAAACTCACGTCGGTGAGATGCTTCGGGCCAACAATGTTGAGGGTGGCTCCTCTCGGGTAGCGCGTGCTGATACGAACCGCGTGCGGCGGAGGTGCCATTTTTTGCATTGTTTGACGCCTCTACCTTCTGTAGAGCCGCAAAGCCTCTCGGGCAAACAATGCTCAAGGTGGCTCCTCTCGGGAAGCGCGTTCTGAAAGGCGGTTCACTCGAATGCCACCGAGAGTGAGAACTCTTTCCAACAAGAGATTTCTCCGCTCGCTCCGCTCGGTCGAAATGACATGACGGCGGGCTGGCCTTGGCAGCCCAGTCGGAATGTCATCCCGAGGGAGGGAGTGAAGCGAGCGAGTCGAGGGATCTCGGTGGAGCAGCGCATCAGTTATTTGGTCGAAATGACAGGTTTCTTTCGGCACAAGCTACAAAGCGCGTCTCCCCTGCTCTCCTGCAATCCCGCTCAGGCGTCGCCTTCGTCTCTCGGAGAAATCTCGCCATACTCCTTGAGCTTGCGCTGCAGGGTGCGCAGACCGATCCCGAGGAGCTCTGCCGCCCGGGCACGATGCCCGTCGGTGTAGCCGACGGTCCGCAATATCAGCTCTCGCTCGACATCAGCCATCAGCTGCGGCTCCCATGCGGTCGACTGGGCGGAAACCTCAGGGGCTGACCCCGGAGATCTGTACTCAGCCGGAAGATCTTCGAGGCCGATCTCTTCGCCGCGAGAGAACAACACCATGGACTCGATCACGTTGCGAAGCTCGCGCACGTTGCCGGGCCACGGGTAGCGTTTGATGGCCGTCAGAACGGCCGGGTGAACGCCGCGAACTTCGCGTTCGAACTCGCGGTTGAAGAGCTCCAGAAAATGCTGCACAAAGAGCGGGATGTCCTCCCGCCGCTCACGGAGCGGCGGGATCTCGAGGGTCACGACCTTGAGCCTGAAGAAGAGGTCCTGGCGAAACCGCCCCTGGTCAACCCAGCGTTCGAGATTGCGGTTGGTGGCTGCGACAAGTCGAAAGTCAACCGGTATCTGGGAGGCGCCACCGACACGCATGACGTGGCGCTCTTCGAGGACCCGCAACAACTTCACCTGCAGGTCTGGCGAGAGTTCGGAGATCTCGTCGAGGAAAAGGGTGCCGCCGGAGGCGCGTTCGATAAGGCCGATCCGGCGCTGGTGCGCTCCCGTAAAGGCCCCCTTCTCGTGGCCGAAGAGCTCTGATTCCAGGATCTCGCCGGGAATCGCGCCACAATTGATGGCGACAAAGGGCCCGTCAGTTCGGGGAGAGTTCTGGTGGAGGGCGTTGGCGACAAGCTCTTTGCCGGTCCCAGATTCCCCGACCACGAGAACCGTGGAACGCGTCGGCGCCGCCACCCGCGCCCGTTCGAGCAGCCGCTCCATCGCCGATGAATGGCCGACAATGCCTTCGAAGCCGAAGCTCTTCTCGAGGCGTTGGCGCAGCCGCCGGTTTTCGTCCGACAGGACCCTGCGCTCGAGTTGCAACTGCACCCTCTGCCGCAGTTCCTGCATCTTGACCGGTTTCGTCAGATAGTCGTCGGCCCCTTCCTGGAGGGCGGAGACCGCGTCTTCGACTTCTGCGTAGGCGGTGACCAGGAGAAACGGAAGGTGGGGGTGTTCGGCGCGCACCGCGCGCAGGAACTCGTAGCCGTCCATCCCCGGCATCCGGACATCGGAGACGATGGCGTCGACAACGTCACCTTCAGCCAGCCGCTCGAGAGCCTCCTCAGCAGACGGAAAGGGACGCAGGGTGTAACCCACCCGTTCCAGGGTGCGGGTCATCGCGTCGCGCGACCCGTCGTCGTCGTCTACCAGAAAAATCACAGCCGACATGTCATCTCCCAAGCGAGTCGAACAGATTGTCCAACCCGTCTTCGTCGAGTATCTCAACTCCGAGCTTGCCGGCCTTCACGAGCTTGCTGCCGGCGTTGTCCCCGGCCACGAGATAGGTGGTATTGCTCGACACGGATCCCGCGACCGTCGCCCCGAGATTCTCCAGTCGTTCTTTGATCTCGCGGCGCGCAAGGCTCAGGGTCCCGGTGAGCACAAAGGTTTGGCCCGCAAGGGGCAGCTCTGTTGCCGGTCGCTCATCCTCGCTCGGGTTCACACCACGCGCCACGAGGCGAGCCAACAACTCCCGGTTAACTTCCGCAGCCATCCATCGGTTGACCGAGGCGGCGATCACCGGGCCGATGCCCTCGAGGTCGGTCATCGCCTCGGCATCAGCGGTCGCAAGGGCCTCGAGACTGCCGAACTTCGCGGCCAGCACTTTCGATGCGCGCTCTCCGACATGCGGGACACCGAGGGCAAAAACGAGCCGGTGCAACGGTCGCTGCCGGGCCTGATCGAGTTCCTTCAGAACCTGCGCCGCCGACCGTTCGCCCCACCCCGGAAGATCGGCGAGGGCATCGGCATCGAGATCCCACAACGACGCCTCGTCCGTCACCAAACCCGCTTCCACGAGTTGACTCAGGGTTCGGCTCCCCAGACCCTCGATCTCCATCGCACCACGCGACACAAAATGCCGAAGACGAGAGGCCGCCACCGCCGGACAGACCGGGTTGGGGCAGCGCAGCGCGACCTCCTCGACCTCGCGCTCGACCGGGGTCGTACACACCGGACAGGCGGCCGGAGGCGCGATGGCCTCTGCGCCCTGTGGTCGCTGAGAGGTCACGACTCCGGTGATCTTCGGAATCACCTCCCCGCCCTTGGCGACCCACACGGTGTCGCCCACCCGTACATCGAGCCGCGCAACCTCGTCAAAATTGTGGAGGGTGGCTCGCGAGACGGTGGTTCCCGCGATCTGCACCGGCTGGAGATTGGCGACCGGGGTCAGGACACCGGTGCGGCCGACCTGGATCGTGACATCCTCGAGGATCGTGGTCTGGCCCTCCGGTGGGAACTTGTAGGCCACCGCCCAACGAACCGACCGCGAGGTGTGGCCGAGCTGCTCCTGTTCTGCAAGAGCGTCAACTTTGACGACGATCCCGTCGGTGTCGAAATCGAGCCCGTGGCGCTCTTCCCGCCAGCGATCGATAAAAGCCTCGACCTCGGTGAGGTCGTGGAAAAGCTCGAAACCCGGGCTGACCGGAAAGCCGAGTTCGACCAATCGGGAGAGGGAGGCCACGTGGCTCTGAAGCTCGCGAGCGCCCGTCTGCACCACCTGGTAACACCACAGCGCAAGCCGCCGGCGCGAGGCCGAGCGCGAGTCGAGCAATCGGATCGAGCCCGCCGCCGCGTTGCGTGGGTTGGCGAATTCGCGCTCACCGTCTGATCGCCGCTCGGCGTTGAGCTCTGTAAAAACGCTCCGCGGGAGGTAGACCTCACCCCGAATTTCGACCCGTGGGGGAAGCCCGTCGACTTCAAGCGGCAGCCCCCGAATGGTTCGTGCGTTGGCCGTCACCTCGTCGCCGACCGTGCCATCCCCCCGGGTCACGGCCCGGACAAGTTTCCCAGCGTCGTACAGCAAAGAGATCGACACGCCGTCGACCTTGAGTTCGGCGGCAAGTCCCCCGGGGGGACGACCGAGTTCCCGACACACGCGGTCATGCCAGGCATGAAGCTCGGCGAGGGAATAGCTGTTGTCCAGCGACAGCATGGGCACCGCGTGAGCGACGGTTTCGAGCCCCTCGAGCGGTTCACCGCCCACCCGCCGTGTCGGCGACGTGGAAGTCTGCAGCTCGGGAAAATTCTCTTCGATCTCTCTGAGTTCGGCGAACAGCTGATCGTACTCGAAGTCGGAGATCGACGGCTCGGCAAGAACGTAGTAGCTGTGGTCGTGCTGCCGGATCAACTCCCTCAGCCGCTGCGCCCGGCGCGCGGCCCGTCCCTCTTCACCGCTCATTGCCGGCTTGCGCCCCGCCGGCGGCGGCGTGGGCGGGCCCTCCGGCGCCTGGGTTGCTCATCCTCGACGGGGCCGGCCTCTTTGTTGGCTCGAATCTTGGTGAGCGCCCTGGCCCAGCCTTTGTGCGCTTCGGGGGTTATGAAACCGAGGGCCTCGGCGAATCCGTGGAGATCCCATGCGACATGGAAGTAGTCCTGGCGCGCCAGTTTGAGAACCTGACGCGCGCGCTCGGGGGATCGTTTCATCTTGGTCAGGGTGAACAGACCCTGGTGGAGTTGGTGGATCGTCAGATTCGACAGGTGCATGCTCGCTGCGGCCGGGTCGAGGATCTCCCGCAGGCGTGCGAGGAGTTGGGCGTTGTTGACGCGGCCGTTGGCATCGGTCTCCTCTTCGGCGAGGCCGAGAAAGCGCGGCAGAAAGAACGCCCCGATGAGACTGGCATCGGCGAAGGTGCGGCCGGCGGCCATCCGTTCGTCCACCATGGTGAGGACCCGGACGCTCTCGTCGGTATCGAGGGGAAGATCGGGAAACGCCCGCGGAAACAGCCCCGCACGACGCCACGCGGCGTGAATGCCCGCGGCCTGCTCCGAACGCAGGCACTCGAGCAGTTCATAAGTCAATCTGGGCGAGGACGCATCCGTGATCAGGGCCTGCTGGCGCTCGATCGCTTCGACGGTCGGCGGATCGATCTCGAAGCCCAACCGGACCGCGTACTCGAGGGCCCGCATCATGCGCACGGGGTCTTCGATAAACCGTTGGTCCGGGTCGCCGATGGTGCGGATCACACCGCGCTTGAGGTCCTCGATGCCACCGACGTAGTCGATGACGCTGAAGTCGGCGAGATTGTAGAAGAGCGCATTGATCGTAAAATCACGACGTTTTGCGTCTTCGCCCGGCGTTCCAAACACCACCTCTTCGCGGCGCGGCGGCAGCGACTCGACGGAGGTCTCCTCCTCGGTCGCCTCCGCTTCGCCCTCTTCCCAGTCGTTGGGTGTCTCCGGCGGTTCCGGGCTGGCGCGGAAGGTCGCCACTTCGATGACCGTGCCCCGGAAAAACACGTGAGCGAGCCGGAAACGGCGGCCGATGATGCGCGAGTTCCGGAACAGACCCCGAATCTCCTGCGGGCGGGCGTTGGTGGCGACGTCGAAGTCCTTGGGGCGGCGACCGAGCAGGAGGTCGCGCACGCTGCCCCCAACCAGATAGGCCAGGTATCCCGCGCGGTGCAATCGATAGAGAACCTTGAGAGCCTCGTGCGACACGTCACCCCGCGACAGCCGATGCTGCGGACGACTCAGGACTCTCGGTTCGAGGTCCTCGGAGGCAGTAAATCCAATCGCGTCGCTCATTCAGTGGTCCGGCCGCTCGCTTGCCGTACGACAACAAGGGCGCATGGCGAGCCGTTGTTTGAAATGTATCGGCTCAGCCATCGATGGACAGCACGATCTTACCAAATTGATCCGCGTCTTCGAGTCTCTGGTAGGCCGACCGGCCCTCGGCAAGGGGCAGGACCCCATCGACCACAGGCCGCAATTGGTGAGTGGTCACTGCCGCCATCAAACGCCGCCAGTCGTCTCTCGAACCCATCGTCGAACCGATGATGCTGAGTTGATTCCAGAAAATGAGCCGTATCTCCTCTTTGGGGTTGGGGCCCGACGTGGCGCCACAGGTGACAATACGCCCGCCCTTGGCCGCCGCCTTGAGTGATTGCATCCAGGTGGCCTCACCCACAGAATCGACCACCACATCGGCGCCGCGTTTACCGGTCAGCCCCCGCACCGCGCGCGCGACCTGGTCGTCGGCCGGTAGCACTTCGTCGGCCCCGAGTTCGCGTGCCCGCTCGAGTTTTTCGGGCGACCGCGATGTCGCGATCACCCGGCACCCCGCCATCTTGCCGAGTTGGAGGCAGGCCAGTGAGACGCCGCCGCCAATCCCGTGGATCAGGATGGTTTCGCCCGGTTTCAGGCCCGCTCGGGTCATCAGCATGCGCCACGCCGTCAGAGAGGTGAGACCGAAGGCCGCCGACTCCTCCCACGACAGGTGTTGAGGCCTCGGGGCCAGCCCTTCTGCGGCCACCACGACCTTCTCGGCGAAGGTGCCGTCGTTGTGCTCACCGAGCACTCCGAACTTCACACACAGGCTCTGTTCGCCGGCGAGGCAATATTCGCAGTGCCCGCACGACAAACCCGGGTCAAACACCACTTCAGCCCCGATTTCGATGCCCTCCACGTTCGGGCCGAGCGCGTCCACCACACCTGCGCCGTCGGCGCCACCGATGTGGGGCAGCCCAATCGGAATCCCCGGCATGCCGCCGAGGACAAAAAGGTCGAGATGGTTGAGGGCGGCGTTCTTGAGCCGGATACGGACCTCGCCCGGCCCCGGATCGGGTTCGGGTCGGTCGCCAAAGGTGAGATTCTCAATCGTTCCGTGAGTTTCAAAGAAAAGTGCCTGCAAGCTGGCCTCCGGTGGCCCACATTGTAGCCTTTCCGCTCAGAAAAGCCGTGCTGAAACACCACACCCCGCCGAAGCGGGGTGTCGCGGTTCCACGGGATCAGGTCGCCCGTCAGGGATTCTGGTTGTCGAGGACGAAGCGGCGTTCGCCGATGATCGTGCGGCCTTCGCGGAAATCCTCGGTCCACACCACGAGGCTGTGCTCACCGTCAGCGAGATTCTCCGCGACGGTGTCGAGCTCGTAACGGAAACCGGCATTCTGGGTCACGCTGGACGGCAGCCACGGGTAGAGATCTTCGAACTCCGGCGACGGGAGGTTATAGTCAGCATCGCCGACATACACACCGTCAATCCAGATCTCGACCGCTCGCAAGGACCGTGTATCGTCCGCAAATCCGGTGATTTCGACCACGTTGGCGACTCGCTCCATATGGGATGGTGTGACGATATCGCCGATGGCGGGATCGTCACCATCGTTGTTGCAATCGAAGATGACCGGGATCTGAGCGATATCGGTCACGTTGTTCTCGAGGTCGCCGGCGCGCACCTTCAGATAGTGAAGTCCTTCGCTGTAGTTGCGCCCGAGGATGAGGTAGTTGATATCCATCAGGAAGGCAAAGCCGCTGTGCTTGGAGTTGGGCACGTCGACATACAGTTCGTGAATATCCATCCTCGGGTGGCCGTAGTAGTTGAAGTCCATCTCTGCGGGCGGCCACCAGAAGCTCGGCAGGCTGGTGTTCTGGTTGTAGGTCTCGTTCAACGGAACCGGCGCCCCGTCGAGCAGCAGTTCGACATAGGCCACGCCGCCGAAATCGGTGCGGCTGCCCACGTCGAGAGCCCACCCGATGACATATTCGACGTTGAAAGGATTGTCGTACACGTCGCCCGACCACGGCGGAATCGTGCCGTCGAGAGGCTCGCACCCGTCGGCGAACATCACGTGATTGGCGATCGGCCAGTTGATCTCGCCAAATGGCGGGAGATTCGACCCGGTGTTGAAGGTCTGAACGAAGCGGCGTCCGATGACCCGCGACGCGCCTTCATTGTCAACAGCCCTGACGGCCAGGATGTGAATGCCGTTGTTGAGGGCCGTTGTATTCAGCATGCGGATGAAACCCGCGTACTCGGCATCGGGATCGCTTGGGAAGAGGTGTGCGATATCAGGTCGATGCACGCCCAGAACCGCGTTGCCCATGGCCAGACCGTCGACCAGGATCTCCACGTACACGACGTCTTCATCGTCGATCACCCAACCGGTGACCGGGAAGACGCCGTTCATGGGTTGGCTGGTTCCGGGCAGTTCAAGCGTTCCAAAGGGCGCCTGGTTGATGTCGTTGTCGACAGTGAACGAACGCAGCCCGTAATCCTCGACCGTCGCATCGCTGAAGGTCACGCGAACAAACAGGGTGTGCTGCCCGTCCGCAAAGTCCCGCGAATCGAAGGACGTGGCAAAACCGGGACGCGCGTACGGGGTCCCTGCATACCAGGGATAGGCCTGCAAAATGTCGTAGCGAGGCTGATCGAGATCTGCAGTCGCCACGAACTCATCATCGACGTAAAGGTCGATTTTACTCACCAATGAGTCGGCCCACTGGCAGTTGTTCCACGTCCACTGCGGCCCGCACTGCTCACCGTCATCGACCACAAAACCGGTGACTGTCACGAGGCCAAAAACCGTTGCGCCATTCCCCGGCCTATCGAGCCAGAAAATAGTCTCGGCTTGAGCGGTAATCGGTAGCAGGAGAGTCAGAAGAACCAGCGCTCCAGCACATCCCTTGTAACGCATGCGTGTCCTCCTCTGAACCGCAGTTCCAGCGCGCCAAATACGATCTTAATTATGATATACCAAGGCATATCTACGGTCAAACACAAGGTGAAATTTTCGCGTTTTTTTCTCGCAAAAGTCGCGCATTCATTGACAACAGTTGGATCAGAAAGTGATCCGTATCACTTTCGAAGTTCATTCCAACAACGGTATTTCGGACATCGAATTGGTCAATTCCTCGGCGTGAATTCGAGCGGTTTTGGCAAGCGCTTCGAGGTGGAATCCACCACCAAGAATCGACAGCAACCTGCCGTTGCTCCACGTCTCCGCGGCCTTCACGACACTCGCCGAAAGGCGCCGAAATCCGTCAGGAGAAACAGCCATGCCTCCCAGAACATCCTGCGGGTGCGCATCAAATCCGGCGGAAACGATGATGGCGGCCGGTTGCAGGCGACTGCAGATTTCGTTCAGGGCCCCTTCAAAAGCGGCACACACGACATCATCATCCGCCCCCGCGGCCAACGGAACGTTCCGGGTGGCCCCCTTCCCGGGGCCGTCTCCGATCTCGTCGGCGCCCCCGGTTCCGGGAAAAGCCGGATATCTGTGGACCGAGACATAACCGACGTCCCCGCGATCAAAGAACATCTCCTGGATTCCATCGCCGTGAAACGCGCCGAAATCCGCAATCACGACCGGTCGTGCCCAACTTCGTGTCACGACCTCGGCTGCGAGAGCGGTGGCATTGAAAAAGCAGTAGCCCGACGCCCGATCGCGGTGGGCGTGATGTGATGGCGGCCGCACCACGACGAACGCTCTCGTGATGCGGCCATTGACCAGGTCGAGTGCCGCCTGCATCGCCAGACCCGCGGCCGCCACCGCGGCGTCAAATGTGCCCGGGGAGACGCCGCAGTCGTGGGAGTCGAGCCAGCCGCTGCCCTTCTGGGAGGCTTCGCGCACCCGCTCGATGTGTTCGGTGTCGTGAATCCAAGCCAGACAGCCGAGGATGTCCTCCTCGGGCGGGAGCGCGCTCTCCCGGTCCACCGACCATCGCCCCTCGACACGAGCGGAGAGGGCGTCGAGAACGACCTGCAGACGATCCGGCGATTCGGGGTGGCCGAGACCGGGTCGGTGCTCAAGACACAGAGGGTGAGACCGGATGACCAGGGGTGGAGAGGACGTCGGCGTATTCATCCCTCCGATCATAACGGACTGCGCAAGGCCCGGGATGAACTGTCGAGTGAAACGGCTTTTCGCACTCGCTTCCCGAGAGGAGCCACCCATCGCATTGTCTGCCCGATCGATGTTGACAAGTTGATGAAGTCATCCCAGACAGTGCGATAAATGGAACCTCCGCCGCATGCGATTCGTTTCCACACGCCCTTCCCGAGAGGATGCCAGGCACGCCGGTTCGTCGGACGAACCGGGAGCCGGGCACCTCCGCCGCACGCGAGTCGTTTCCGCATGTTCTTCCGACGTGAGCACTCGAACGTACGTGTAGGGTGAGGTGCTGTGATGGAAAATTCGAAATCCGAAATTCGAAATCCTAAATCTGAATTCAACTGAGCTACCCTAGGGGCCATGGCGAACCGAGGCGTCCGCATCGCAGTGTCATTGGCCCTGATGGTGATCCTTCTCGCCGTCTTCCTGTGGAATGTCAATTTCGCTGAAGTCGGGCAGTCCATCGCTTCGGCTGATCCGATGTACCTCACCGGCGCGTGCCTGATCGCCCTCCTCTCCTACTGGCTCCGAGCCCTTCGCTGGAAGTTCATCCTCCTCCCGGTCAAGCGCGTCCGCTTCTCGAGCGTGTTGCTCACAACGGCCGTCGGTTACGCGGCGCTATCGCTGTTGCCGGCGAGGATGGGTGATCTGATCCGACCCCTGCTGCTCGCGAAGCGCGAAAAATTTCCAGCTTCTGCCAGCCTTGCTTCGATCCTCACCGAACGGGTCTTCGATCTGTGGTCGGTGGTCTTCTACTTTCTCGTGTTCATCATCTGGCCACCGAACATGCCGAACCTCGGCGTGCAGGCGAACCGAAATCTCGAGGTGCTCTCCCTGAGCGGTTACGTGGCGGGAGCGGGGTTGCTGATCGGAACCCTGGTCCTGCTCGGCCTCTTCCGCTATCAGGAACGATTCATCGACGTGTTGACCTGGCCCGTAGGCAAGATCCGTCCGAGTTGGAGACAACCGGCGGCCAACTTCCTGGAGCACTTCCTTGACGGAATGCGGGTGCTGCAGCGGCCTCGGGACCTCCTGATCACCACTCTGGCGTCGCTCGTGATGTGGTACGTCATCTTCTGGCAGGTTCAGATGACACTCTTCGCCTTCGATATTCACCTGCCCTTGAGAGACGCCTTCCTGATCGTCACTTTGACGGTCATCGGTCTCGCGGTCCCGACACCGGGCGGTGTCGGGGGGTTTCACAAGGCCTCCCAGATCGGGCTCACGATGTTTTTCGGCATCGAGCTCAACGTGGCGACGGCCGTCGCCATCGCCTACCACGCCATTTGTTTTGTACCGATCACGATCATCGGGCTTTTGTGTCTCCCTCTGTTGGGTCTTAAGCCGCGTGACGTCGGGTCGATTTCGGCGGACGAGGAGGTCGAGGCGTGAACTGCCCCTTCTGTGGCCACGACGACAATCGGGTCGTCGACTCGCGCGATGTCCGGAACGGTTCCGAAATCAGGCGCCGCCGCGAGTGTGCGTCGTGCGAGCGCCGCTTCACAACCTATGAGCGGGTCGACGAGGTCCCCACCACGGTCGTCAAGAGAGACGGCCGCCGCGACAGCTTCGACCGCGAAAAACTCCTCAACGGTCTCCTGCGGGCCTGCGAGAAACGACCGGTTCCACGCCGCGAACTGGTGGCGGTTGTCGATGCGGTGGAGAGCGAGCTTGCGTCGCGCGAGGTCCGTGAAATGTCCACCGAAGAGATCGGCAACATGGTGATTGAAGAGCTGCGGCGGCTCGACCAGGTGGCCTATGTCAGGTTTGCGAGCGTCTACCGCCGATTCGAGGACGTCAGCCAGTTCATGGACGAGCTCAAAAACCTGCTCATGCAGCGCGACGACTGATCCAACGACAGGAGGGTAGTGCCGAGATGGCGGATGCGTCCGAGTTCACCGAACACGTCGAAAAACAGGAAGTTCTGAAGATCCCCGATGTGCTGCCCGTCATGGCGATGCGGGACGCGGTGATGTTCCCCTTCGCGATCATTCCCCTGACGGTCGGTCGTGAGATCTCGATCCAGGCGGTTGACGAGGCGCTGGCCCACGACCGACTGATTCTCCTACTGACCCAACGCAACCCGCAGCACGAATCACCTGGGCCGGAGGATCTCTTTGACACCGGCTGTGTGGCATCGGTCATGCGGATGCTCAAACTTCCGGACGGCACGGTCCGCATTCTCGTCCAGGGCCTTTCGCGGGCCAAGGTCGACTACTTCAGCCGTACCGAGCCGTATTTCGAGGCCCGGCTGACGCGTCTCGAAGAGCCCACAACCGGCCCGGCGGACCTCGAGGCCGAGGCCTTCGTTCGTTCGATCCGACAGGGGCTCGAACGGGTCAGCACGATCGGCCGCCAGATTTCGCCCGAGGTCCTGCTCATCACATCCACCCTCGACGACCCGCTCCGCCTCGCCGATCTGGCGGCATCCAACCTCGGGCTCGAGGTCGGGGATGCGCAACAGGTGCTCGAGACGATCGAGGCCGGTCCGAGGTTGCGCTTGGTTCACGAACTCCTCGAGCGCGAGATCGCGCTGGCCGAAATGCAGCAGCAGCTGTCATCCCAGGTCCGCGGCGAAATCGACCGCAACCAACGGGAGTTCTTTCTTCGCCAACAACTGCGCGCCATCCAGCAGGAGCTGGGTGAGGCCGACGACCTCGAGAGCGAAATGGCCGAGTACCGCGAAAAAGCAGCGGCGATCGGGCTCTCCGAAGAAGCCGGCAACGAGGTGGCTCGGCAGCTCAAACGGCTCGCCACCATGCACCCCGAAAGCGCCGAATCATCGGTCCTGCGAACCTGGCTCGATTGGATGACGACCCTTCCCTGGAGCAAGGTCACCGAGGACAACCTCGATATCGCCGCCGCCCGAACCATCCTCGATGAGGACCACTATGACCTCGACAAGGTCAAACAGCGGATCCTCGAGTTCCTGGCGGTGCGGCAGCTCCGGCCCGAGGGCAAGGGGCCGATCCTGTGCTTTGTCGGGCCGCCGGGTGTCGGCAAGACCTCGCTCGGTCGATCCATTGCGAGGGCGCTCGGGCGCGAGTTCGTGCGCTCGTCCCTGGGTGGGGTCCGGGACGAAGCAGAGATCCGCGGCCATCGCCGAACCTACGTCGGCGCCCTGCCCGGGCGCATCATCCAGGGCCTGTCCCAGGCGGGCAGTTCCAACCCGGTGTTCATGCTCGACGAAGTCGACAAACTCGGCGCCGATGTCCGCGGCGACCCGTCGTCGGCCCTCCTCGAAGTCCTCGACCCCGAGCAGAACGACAGCTTCCGCGACCACTACCTGGGGGTCGTGTACGACCTCTCGAAGGTGCTCTTCATCGCCACCGGCAACGTGACCGAGACCATTCAGCCGGCCTTCCTCGACCGCATGGAGGTCATCAGACTGTCAGGCTACACCGAGGAGGAGAAGCTCGAGATCGCGCGCCGCCACCTGATTCCGCGCCAGGTCGAAGAGAACGGGCTCGCCGAGCATGGCCTCGACTTCAATGCCGGTGCGATTCGCCGGCTCATCGGCGGCTACACCCGCGAGGCCGGTCTGCGCAACCTCGAGCGCGAGATCGGTTCGGTGTGCCGCAAGGTGGCGGTGCAGGTCGCTGAAAACCGGCGCGCCGCCCACCGCGTGACTCCGGCCACCGTCGAACGCCTGCTCGGTGCGCCGAAGTTCCTCGACGAGCACCCCCTGAAGAACGACCGTGTGGGCGTCGCCACCGGTCTCGCCTACACCGCGGTCGGCGGCGAGGTCCTGCTCGTCGAAGCCATACCCCTCAAGGGGAAGGGCGATCTTGCTCTGACCGGTTCGCTCGGTGAGGTCATGAAAGAGTCGGCGGCGGCCGCCCTGTCACTGGCGAAGGCCCAGTCCAAAACGCTTGACATCACCGATGGCTGGTTCGACGGCCACTCCCTGCACGTGCACGTGCCGGCTGGTGGGATTCCCAAGGACGGGCCCTCGGCCGGCGTCACCATCCTCGCGGCCATCGTGTCCGCAGCGAGCGGGCGGCCGGTCCGCCACGATCTCGCCATGACCGGCGAGATCACCCTGCGCGGCGACGTGCTTCCGGTAGGCGGCGTCAAGGAAAAAGTCCTCGCGGCCTTGCGAGCGGGGATTCCGGAGGTCCTGATGCCCGCAGAGAACGAACGCGACCTGGTCGACCTGCCGCCATCAGCCCGCCGCAAGCTCCGGTTCCTGTTTGTGAACACCGTCGACGAGGTGCTGGCTGCGGCGCTGCCGCAGCAGAATTCGGAATTTCCGCCCGACTCCCCCACCAACGATTAGCGCCCTGGCATTCAGAAGTGGGAGAAACGCGTGCGGTGGAGGTGCCCGGTTTGGGGCTTGCCGGCATTCTCAGCGAACTGCCGCGATCACCGGACGTGCCGTCTCCGAATGATGTTGCGATCCGCTGTCCTCCACACGAGCGGACGCTTCAGGCGCAATCATCTTCGGAGGGGGCACTCTCGGGCAACAAAGCTCTGAACATCGGGATGTCGACTCCGGAAGAATATTGCCGGAGCGAAAATCCCGGCTGGATCAGCCCGAAAAGAACGCGATGGTCTCCTTGAGGCCTTCCGCAAGGTCGACCTTCGGTTCCCAACCCAGTTCTTTACGGGCGAGCGTGATGTCGGGCTGCCGGACCTTGGGGTCGTCCTCAGGCAGGGGAACGAAATCGATCCGGGATGACGAGCCCATTGAGCGGAGAATCTCCTCTGCGAACTGCAAGACAGTCATTTCGGAAGGGTTGCCGATGTTCATCGGTTCGACGTAGTCGGAGTTCAGCAGCCGCCAGATCCCCTCGATGAGGTCGGTGACGAAACAAAACGACCGGGTCTGCGAACCGTCGCCGAAGACCGTGAGCGGCTCCCCCGCCTGCGCCTGGCAGATGAAGGTGGGCACGACGCGACCGTCGCCGGCCCGCATTCTTGGTCCGTAGGTGTTGAAGATGCGGACGATGCGGGTGTCGACGCCGTGGTGGCGGTGGTAGGCCATGGTGATGGCCTCGGCAAATCTCTTGGCCTCGTCGTAGACACCGCGCGGCCCCACCGGGTTGACGTTGCCCCAGTAGTCCTCCGTCTGGGGGTGGACGAGGGGATCGCCGTAGGTTTCCGAGGTCGAGGCGAGGAGGAACCTGGCGCCCTTCGACTTTGCGAGCCCGATCGCCTTGTGGGTGCCGAGCGAACCCACCTTGAGCGTCTGAATGGGCAGCTTCAGATAATCGATTGGAGAGGCGGGCGACGCGAAGTGCAGGATGTAGTCGACTTTCCCCGGAACATGGATGAAGTTGGTCACGTCGTGGTGCACGAAGTGGAAACCGTCGCGACCGAAGTATCCCTCGATATTGTCGAGAGAACCGGTGATGAGGTTATCCATGCACACGACCTCGAGACCCTCATCCAGGAGGCGTCCGCACAGGTGAGATCCGAGAAAACCCGCGCCGCCGGTCACCAACGCCCGTTGCCTGTCCGCCATATCGCCTCCGTACGTCCAATTGTGGAAAAATCGTCAGGGAATACTCAGCGTGCCGCCGCCGGGCGACGTCTCACCATCATACGTCGTCCACAGCTCCGAGAACGAGCCGCGGAGGTTCCACCGCGTCCGGGCCGATGAGAAAGGAGTTGCGAATGCGCTCGATCATCTGCGGCTGGTCGATCTCCCGGGCGCCGACAAGGAGGGTCGCCACCGGCTGTCCTCTTTCGACCCGATCACCGATCCGCGCGTGAACCATCACCCCGGCCCCGTGCGCGAGCTCCTCCTCCACCCGGCGCCGCCCGGCGCCCACCGTTGCCGCAACCCTTCCCAGCTCTTCGCCGTCGCACGCGACGACAAAACCGTCGGCGGCCGCCGCCACCTCCACCGAGGCATCGGGCAGGGCGAGGCGGTCGAGGTCGGGATCTCCACCGTGAGCAACGACCATCCGACGCCAAGCGTCGAGGGCCGAACCGTCGGCGAGCGCCGCTCGGAGAGCCGACCCGGCCTCCGCCGCATCCCACCCTCGAAGCACCATCGCCTCCCGCGAAAGATCGATCGTCACCTCGCGCAGCATCGGATCGCCGCCGTCGCCGAGCACCGCAACGGCCTCGCGCACCTCGCACGCGGTCCCCAGCGCAGGGCCGAGCGGTTGGTTCATATCGGTGATCACGGCCTGGCATCGAACGCCGCTGTCCACGGCCACCTGGCGCAGGGCCGCCGCGAGCTCTCGGGCGTCGTCGATGGTTTTGCGAAACGCCCCCGATCCCCATTTGACGTCGAGGATTAAGGTTGCGACGCCGAGGGCGAGCTTTTTGGACATGATCGAAGCCACGATCAGGGGCAGCGACGGCACGGTGCCGGTGACATCGCGAAGCGCGTACAGGGTTCGGTCGGCGGGCGCCACATCGTCGGTCTGGGCAATGATCGCCGCGCCGCACTCTTCCACCAGCGCGAGAGTCTGGCTGCGGTTGCGGCTGGAGTCCCACCCGGGGATGGCGTCGAGCTTGTCGAGGGTCCCCTGGGAGTGTCCGAGACCACGCCCAGCCATCATGGCCACCGGCACGCCGACTGCGCTCAGAAGAGGCGCCAAGATCAACGAAACGGTATCGCCCACACCGCCGGTCGAGTGTTTGTCGACGACCTCGGGCCGATCAGCCGCGAGATCCCAGGCCTCGCCCGAGCGCAGCATCTCGTCGGTGAGCCAGCGGGTTTCGTCGCCGTTCATGCCGCGGCAGCACACGGCCATCAGCATCGCCGCCAGTTGTTCGCGCGGCAGCGAACCATCGGTTGCGCCGCGGACAAATTCCGCGATCTGATTGCGGTCGAGGGCCTCGCCGTCCCGTTTGGCCGCGACCGCCTCGACGAAACCCATCAATCCCTAACCGAGTTCGCCGAGTTTGAGCTGTGCGTTCATGAGGTACGGCGATTCCGGGAACTCCTCGAGGAGGCGTTCGAAATAGCTCCGCGCACGCTCCGGCTCCCCGGACGCGACGAAGACCTCGCCGAGCTTGTAGAGGGCGGCATCGCGCGGCAGGCCCTGGTTCTGGCCGACAATCATCGCCTCGAGTTCGGCGGCAACCTCCGCGACCTGGCCCGAAGCGATGCGGAGATCGATCAGATCGAGCGTCGCCAGACGACCGATCACGTTGTTGCCGTTTTTCTGGCTCAGCTCGACAAGGGCCGAACGAGCCTCGTCAGTCTGCCCGCGGCTCAGCGCGATCCGCGCGAGATAGAGCCTCGCCATTTCGGCCTGGTCGGAACCGCCGTGGGTGTCGATGACCTGGAGGAACTCGACCTCCGCGGCCTCGACATCACCTGCCGGTACCAGGGACCCTGCGGTCGCGGTACCTTCAAAGGTCTGCACTGCATGGAAGAGCAGCAGCGACGCATCGTCGGTTCGCGACCCCATCCATGCGGCGGCGCCCCACCAGACGAGGGCCGCCGCACACACCGCAACGATCGCAGCCGTCAGCTGCCGGCGATTGTCGGCTATCCAGCGAAAAATCCACTCCGCCGCGGAAACGAACTCGTCATCCTGTTTCAGTTGTTTGCGGGTAATCCGACGTCCCATTCAGCTCCTCCTACGGCGGTGCGACCGATGATTCCGCACACCCACCGCCCCGTGGCGCGCACAGGGGCTCCAACTCTAGGTGGACACCGTCATTGTGTCAATGTCAGACGCCCTCGAACCCGCCGCCCGGGGGAACGAAATCAGTCGGCAAGGGCCCCGGGCCGTGTCAGCTGGAACTGCTGCAACATCAGCAGGGCATCGTCCGCCGTCTGGTCGAGACCGAGCGGAGTCACCGTGACCCAACCGGAATTCAGGGCGTGCGAGTCGCGGCCCGGCTCGGTCTCGATCGGCGGTTTCCACCGGCTGACGTACCACCGCGTGCCGTCGGAATCGACCTTTTCGAGCACATACCTCGCCTCTTCCGAAGGGTCGAGACCCATCCGGGTCACCAAATAACCCTCAATCTGTGCAGGGTTCATCGGCACGTTGACGTTGAGGTAGACGCCCGTCGGCAGTCCTTCGGTGCGCACAGCGTCGATAACAGGTTTGGCCCACCTCGCCGCAGCCGCAAAATCCGGTTGCGGATCGGACCAGTCGAGCTGGAGTGACACGGCCACTGCCGGAATGCCCGCCAAACCGCCTTCGCGGGCGACGGCGACCGTCCCCGAGGTCCAGGCCCCGAGGCCGTCGTTCTCACCGCGGTTGATGCCCGACACGATGAGATCGGGCGGGTCGTCCACAAGCAGTGCGGTGAGACCGATCCGCGCCACCGTCCCGGGGGTCGCATCCACCGACCAGGCGGGGCAGCCGGACAGCGGAGCGTGCTCGACCACCTCGATCTCGGAGCGGGTGATCAGGCCGTGTCCGGACACGCTCTGCTGAAATTTCGGAGCCACCACCGTGACCCGGTAGGCGGAGTCCGCCGCGAGAATTTCGACAATGGCGGCGAGACCCGGCGCATCGATGCCGTCGTCATTGCCCACCATGACGTGGATCGGTTCGGCGGCGAATGAGTGCAGCACAGCGAGAATCAGGATCGCCAGGCACGCGGCGGTGGTTCGAAGTGTCTTCATGGGTCCTCCAGACGGTCGCGAGGATTTTAGCATTCGGGGTGGTTGAGGGTCTCTTGAGGCTTTCAACAGGAAGTTGACGGGCAATCACTTTCGCAAGGGCATTCCCGTGACAGAGGCTTCCGGCGTGACATGGTTTTCTGAACGCGCTTCCCGAGAGGAGCCACCCGCAACATTGTTGGCCCGAATCGTCCTACCTACGGGAATGCCCCTGGGTCCAACAATATTGCAAATGGCACCTCCGCCGCACACGACACGGTTCCGCACGCGCTTCCGGAGACTACGCGAGTCACCTCCGCCGCACGCGGTCTTACCCATCCTGAGCACTCGAGCCATTCCTGTCGTTCGGGAGTTGCGATGGAAATTCCGAGTTCCACCAAAGGTGGTCGCGCTACACTTTTCGGCGGAGGCATCCGACATGGAGCAATTCAACCTCAGCCTCGGCGCCCACCTCCTGCTGTGGGTCTTCCCGCTGGCGCTCGTGATCCTCGTGTTCGTCGAAAACTTCCTCGACGGACCGGAGCGGGAGCCACACCGATGACACCCCTCGACCCTTCCACCGTCACCACCGTCGCCGTGGTGATGGTCCTCTACCTCGGCGTTCTGCTCGTGATCGGATGGCGGGCCGCGCGGCAGACCCACGGCGGCGAGGATTTCCACCTCGCCGGGCGCTCACTCGGTGCCTGGTCCGCAGGCATTTCATCTACCGCCAGTTCCGAATCGGGGTGGGTCACGCTCGGCGCTGTCGGCATGACCTTCACTCATGGTGTCTCCGGTCTGTGGTACGCGCCGGGTTGTCTCCTCGGCTACCTGGTCAACGTCTATGTGGTGGCGCCGCGCCTGCGCCCACTGTCCGCAAAGAACGGCTCGGTCACCCTGACCGACATCATCACCCGCCGCTGGGGCGACCCGCGCAACGTCCTCAGGGTGACCGCCACCACCATCATCCTGGTCTGCATGATGGGCTATGTCGCGGCGCAGATGACCGCCGCCGGCAAGGCATTTTCCTCGTCGCTCGGGCTCGAGGGCCGCGGCGGCTACCTGCTCGGGATCATCATCGGCGCCATAGTCATCACCCTCGTCACCTCCCTCGGCGGTTTTCGCGCGGTCGCCTGGACCGATCTCTTCCAGGGGCTCCTCGTGGCCGGGGCCCTGATCGCACTGCCGCTCTATGCCGTGATGCGCCTCGGCGGTTTCGATGCGCTGATCCAGGGGCTGGGTGGGATCAGCCCACACCTCCTGACAGCCGGCGGCGACCGCATCGGGCCCGCTCTGTGGGGCTTCGTCATCGGGCAGCTCGGGATCGGCCTCGGCTATCCAGGCATGCCCCACGTCATCACCCGCTACATGGCGGCTCGCGACGACCGCGAGGTGCAGCGCCTCCAGGTGATCGCCATGCTCTGGGGCGTGGCGGTCTTCTACGGCGCCGGAGTTGTCGGTCTGGTCGGCCGCGTCATGCTGCCGGACCTCGCCGACGGCGAACAGGCTCTGATGGCTCTCGCGCTCGAGCTGGTCCACCCGGTGCTCGCCGGGGTGTTGCTGGCGGCGGTGATCTCGGCCATCTTGTCGACGGTTTCATCGCAGCTCCTGGTCGCCGCGTCGGCGGTGTCTTACGACGTCGTCGAGGAGACCCTGGGCAAGGCGCGGGACGACCGCCGGAGTCTCACGTTGGGACGGATCACCGTGGTGGTGGTCGGGTTGATCGGTGTCCTCGTCGCGCTGACCGAGATCCGGCTGGTCTTCTGGTTCGTCTTGTTCGCCTGGTCGGGGCTGGGAGCCGCATTCGCGCCGCTGATCCTTCTCGCCCTGACAAAGAACGCGGTCAATCGCCACGGCGCCCTCGCGGCCATGCTCACCGGGGCCGGGGTGACCGTTCTCTGGAACCTCGGGCGCGACCCGGTTGGCAATGCGGTTGCCTTTGCGAGATCGTGGTGGATCGCCCTGCTGGCAGCGGCACTGATTCTCGTCATCGGTCGGGCCTCGCGGACATTTGCACGAGGCGACTCGATCGGAGTCGTGGCGGCCGCCGGGCTCACGGTTGGATCGTGGTGGCTCGTCCAGCAATGGGGCCTCGCCAACGTTTACGAGCTGGTGCCGGCCTTTTTCATGGCCGGGTTCGCCGCCCTCGCCGTTTCGGCGGTGACGCCTTCAAAGGTTGAATCCCTCAGCGTTCCTTCGGAGGCGGCGTCATCCCGAACGACAACCTGACGTACTTTCGCGACTCCTCCTGAAAGGCCTTGAGCCTCTTCGAGTCGGCGTTGACCACGAGCCCGTGGCGTTCGAGATTGGGGTTGCGGCAGAAGCCCTCCAGCGGCACGCCGCCGATCCCGCTTTCGAGATAGAAAGACACGGTCGGCGAAACCCCGCTCTCCTCGGCCATCTGCCGGCACAGAGGAGAAAGTTTGGGGACCGCGTACATGGACCCTTCCCAATCAAAGGTCTCCGGGTCGGGCAGCAGCGGTTGTTCGTCGGCCATGAATCGACCAAAGCGGTCAAAGGCGTCGCGCGTCAAGAGCCGACGACGGCGTTGCAGGTGGCGCCCGATGCGCTGCGCCAGCCGGATCCGGTGTTCGGCAAGCTCCTCGTCGCCCAGAGCGAAGGGCGCCAGCAGCGACAGCATCACCGCCTGCATGACGTTCGACGGACCGGCCATGACATTCTGCGCATACCTGGTGATCCCGTTGCGCAGCGCGTTCGACTTGGTGAGGATGGCGCCCGCACGAAGACCGGTCACCCCGTGGGTCTTCGACAACGAGTCGATGAACAGCACGGACTCCTGATAGCGCGTCTCCTCCGCGTACCAGGCCAGCAGCTCGCGATACTGTGGGTGGAGGCGGACGTACACCGAATCAAGAATGATGCCCGCGTGCGGCCAGCGATCGAGGACCGCATCGACAAACGCCCGCATCTGTTCCGGCGGGAGCGTTCGCCCGGTCGGGTTGTTGACCGGCATGAGATAGACGCCATCGATGTCGACGCCTTCGGGCACCTGGCCAAGGTCATCCGCGTGGGGGTCCATGTCGGAACGTCCGGGCGGCAGGAAGTAGACCTGCATCCCCTGCAGGGCCATCTGGTCCATGGGACAGGAGAACGTCGGTATGGGCACCAGCACGGTAGCGGGGCTGTTGTCGCCAACCCGATTGCGGCGCGCTTCGGCGACGCCAAGCAGTGATGCTTGCAGCGCCTGGTTGCCGCCGTGAAAAACGACAATCTCCGGCGGGGAGTGGGCCTCGTTTGCAAACTCGATGCCGAGCTGTTTCGACCACAGGCCACCCCACGCCCCGGTCACCGCCGGAAAGCCGATGGAGTCGAGGTTGTAGCCGAGGGGATGGGCCCCGAGTTGGTTGAGCCAGCCGTGGACGTGGGAGAACGCGCCGTCGAGCAGGTTCTGCCAGTCGTGGTGGAGGTTCGGGTCTTCGGGGTCGTCCTCGGGCACGGTCTGCCAGTCAAGGTCCCCGATTGCGGACGCCAGGTCGTGGTATCCCATCGCCCGCATGGCGCTGACCGTGCGGCTCATCAATCGGATGGGCGCGCTGGCAAACACCTCCTTGAATGAGTCAAAGGTCTCCATTCGCACATCTTTGGCGCTCCGCTCCACGGTGCCTCCCTTATCCAACGTGACCTCCGGCGCGCAGTACCTTTTCCCTCAAACGATCGAGGAAGTCCTGCTCCTTGGGGTTGAGCGCCTGAGGTCCCTGGCTCTCGATCTTGATGCGGATGCGTTCGAACTCGCGCGCTTCATCGGGGCTCAGCAGCGCCGCCGATTGCGGCGGGCTGCGGTACGGTTCGGGCTCGGCGGGACGGGTTGACCGCAGCCAGAAGAAGTACATCACGGCACCGGCCAGAGCACCGCCGAGATGGGCACCGTGGCCGATCGGCAGACCCCCGCCCCGGGTCTGGGCGAACAGCCCCCAGAGATCGATGCCGACAAAGGCGAGGACCCCGATCAGGGCCGGCACCGGGACGATCCCCATCAGCAGGATCTTGTGGCGCGGAAACAAGAGAGCGTAGGCCAGAAGGAGTCCGCTGACCGCCCCCGACGCCCCGAGCGCCGGAATGTTCGAATTGCCCATCAGCACGGTCGAAACGAGACAGTGGCAGATCGAGGCAACCACCGCGGCGATGACATAGAACACCACGAATTTGCGCGTTCCCCACAACCGTTCCAGGACCGTTCCAAAGCTCCACAAGACAAACATGTTGATGGCAAGATGCCAGAACTCGCTGTGGGAAAAGGCCGCAGTCAGCAGCGTCCACACCAGTCCGTGCAGGACGTGGGTGGTGCTGACCAGGAAGTTCATCCCCATGAACTCCTCGAGCGCCGGCATCACCGATGCCGCCTGCCAGGCAAGGAATACCAGAACGTTGATTCCGATGATCACCGACACCGCCGGGGTCCGCGGCGGTCGGCGACGGGGTGGTGGACGGTAGTCCCCACCTGTGGGAGGTGCGTATGGGTCGTTCATGGGCCACCCGCATTATGGCAGAGCCCGTGATAGCCTCGAAAGAACAGGCTGACGACTCACGGGAGAGCGATCATGTCCATACCCACCCCCTTCAGATCGATATTTGTGTTGGCGCTGTCGATTGCTGCGACCGGCGCCGCCTCGGAGCTCGACGACCGGCTCAACCAACGGCTCCGGGGAGCCTGGGCCGTTCTCGAGGTCGAGGTCTACTCCGGCTGTGCCGGGACCTACAGCGACAACGAGGTCGGCGATGCCGGGGTGGCTGCAAAAGCGCAACGGAGATTCGAGGCCGGTGAGCTGGTCAAAATCGACAAGGTGAACGCCAAGCGGCAGAGGGTCGATCTCCTGCTGACCCTCGCGGTGCCGCTGCGCACCTCGCGTATCGACGGCCCCTTCGAGCTCTTCGACGAAAGGGAGTGTCAAGTCCAACTGATCGTCCCTTTGGCGCGCGAGGATGTGAAGATGGGCAACGACACGAAGATCGCGGCACAACTCGAGGAGTTGATCACCGTCTACCCGTCGCTCGAGGACGCCCGGGAATCCGACTCCTGGAACGAACGCGAGATACAACCTCTCCCCGCTGACTATGAGCAGACCCTGCAGAAATACACGGCGTGGAAAGCCGAACAGACCAACGCCGCCGTTTCAGATGGGTTGCACCGCGCTATCGACGATGCCGCCGACGTGGCCGACGACCTCAGCGACGACGCCGACTACCTCGCCGGGTTTGGCGCAGGCGCCGAGGAAATGACCTCGTTCAGCACCACCGACTGTTCGTCTCTTCTCAGCGCCTCCCTGTCGTTTTACGACACCAGCCCGCCAAAGGACAAACCCAAACGCTGGCGCGCCGGCTGGCAGGACGGGCAGGAACTGATCTTCAACGTCCTCCTCGCAGAGCGACTCCTGGCGTGCCGCGTCCCGGTGCCTCCAGCACCATGATCGTCGCCGGTATCCAGTTCGACATCGCGTGGGAAGAGCCCACCGAAAACTTCGGACGCGTGGCGGCTCTGATCCAACAGGCGGTGGAGGACGGAGCGCGATTGATCGCCCTGCCCGAGATGTTTGCCACCGGGTTCTCGATGCGTTCAGAAGCCATGGCGGCCGAGGCTTCCACCATCACGACCTTCCTCGCGGGGATGGCCTCCGCTTACGAGGTGTGGCTGGTGGCGGGGTATGCCGAACCCGGTGAGACGCGGCCCGCAAATGCCTGCGGCGTCTTTTCGCCCGAGGGCCACGAGCTGCTCCACTACCGCAAGATCCACCCCTTCTCCCTCGCCGGGGAGGCCGAGCACTTCGAGGCCGGCGACGCGCTCGCCACGATCGACATCGAGGGCGTCAGGGTGACGCCGCTGATCTGCTACGACCTCCGTTTCCCCGAGCTCTTCCGGGCCGCGGCCGACGCCACAGATCTGTATGTGGTGATTGCAAACTGGCCGTCCCGCCGCGCCCACGCCTGGCGCACCCTGCTCGCCGCCCGCGCCATCGACGACCAGGCATGGGTGCTCGGCGTCAACCGGGTCGGCGACGCCGAGGGCTATCCCCACCGCGGCGACACCAGCCTCCTCGACCCCTGGGGAGAGATCGTGTCCACCCTCGCCGACGAGCCCGGGGTGGTCCTCAACGAGGTCGACGCCGAGGTGGTCCGGCAGGCACGCGAGCACTTCCCCTTTCTCCGCGACCGGCGCCGGGAGCTCTATCGCAACCTCGAGGAAGAGAGCTAGGGCAGAGGCGTCGAGGAGAAAGGGAGTAAGGGGGCGGAGAAAATTTGGAATTCGGAATTCGGAATGCCACCCACCCCACCCTGTTGCCGGCAGATCACGCAGATGAACGCAGGTGTTCGAGTGCGGCGGAAATGCCATTTATCGCATTGTGTGGGCTCGCATCACCAGTCCGCCCACACCTCTCGGGAAAACAATGCGATGGGTGGCTCCTCCCGGGAAACGCGCACTGAAAGACAGGTTCACTCGAACGCCCGAATACGTCCCACCGTCGCAACGAAGGCCGTCCCTACAAGAGATTTCTCCACTCGCTACGCTCGGTCGAAATGACATTCCTTGAGTTGGAACATGATAAGAAGCGCGTCTCCCCTGCCCCCGGCTCAGGAATAAACACTCCAGGCACCTGCGCTATCCTGTTGGGAGAAACATGCAAACTACAGTCACCGTCAAGGTCTATTTCGAAGCCGCCCACCGGCTCCACAACCCGCAGCAGTCGGACGAGTGGAACCGTGACGTCTTCGGCAAGTGCAACAACCCCCACGGCCACGGCCACAACTATGTCATCGAGGCCTCCGTCCGGGGCGCGGTGAACCCCGACAGCGGCTATCTCATCGATATGAAAGACCTCAAAAACGTCCTCAACACGAACGTCGTCGCCGATGTCGACCACCGCCACCTCAATATCGAAGTGCCGTGGCTCGAAGGCATCATCCCGTCAGCCGAAAACCTCGCCAGGGTCTTCTTCGAGCGCGTCGCGCCGGCCCTGCCAGAAGGTGTCGAACTGACGGCCCTGACGCTGCACGAGACCGATCGAAACAGCGCGACCTTCACGAATTCTTAATTATGAATTTTTAATTTTGAATGACGGACCCATTTGCGAAAACCCCGAAAGTGCGGCCCGAAATTCAAAATTCAAAATTTGACATTCAAAATTTGGCCTTAGCCGAGGGCGGAGCCGTCGGCGTTGAGTACTCCTTGAGAACCGGCTCGAGGGCTTCCCAGAACTCGCCGTCGGCGACAGTGAGAGTGCTCAGATAGACCAACGCCTCGTGTCCTTCGGCCGCTGCCAGATCGCGAGCCGCCTTTTCCACCTTGGCGGCGTCTGGCCCGTCGAAGTCCTCCGGAAGATCGAGAGCGCCGTCTTCGTGGGGCAGACCGACGGCATCGAGGAACCCGCCCATCAAAAGTCTGCGGTCCGCCATGTGGAGATGGAAGAGGTATTGAAAGAGGACGGTGTCCGGCAGAGCCTCCGCGAGGCGCATGAGACGCCCGGCCACCTTTTCCGCGGACAGCTGCCGCACCGACTGCTGGCGGAACTTGAGATCCTGCGCCAACGCCATCTCGAGAGCGGCCCGGCTCTCCCGGTCGGCTCCATTCCAGAAAGCCACCGCCGCGGCCTTCTGCTCATCCTCGGTCATCAGGTCCCACACCGCGTACGGCCCACGCTGGTCCAGCGCTTCAAACAGTGTCAATTGATCAGCCATGTCATCCTCCTCATCCGATCCTCAGCCTACCGCAACCCAGAATTTTCGATCCCGTGAAGGAAAATCCGAATTCCGAATTCCGAATTCCGAATTCACCTAGATCTTGTACTCCCCGCCTTCGATCACCACGATTTGGCGTCCGTCCGGGTGGATGATGACCGCTCTTTCCACCTGGATCGGATTGCCCTTGGCATAGACGATGTCCTGGTGGACGACGTTCTCCGGGCTCTCAAAGTCTTCGACGCCCACCACTCCACCGAGGTGGTCCGATCGCCCGAAGGCCCAATGGAAACCGGCCTTCTCGTCTTCGAGGACCAAGCCGGTGACTTCGGCTTTCTCGTTGACACCGAAGGCCACTTCGGCGATGTTCGCGCGCGCCGCGTCGGCGTCAAAGAATGCCGCATAACGGGTGGCGACCGGCCCTTCGCCCTCAATCACCACCACCGAATTGGCCACGACGTGGAATAGGACAAGTTCCTCGTCCTCGACGATCGGGATCGTGCCCGCAGTCCACGACGGCACGGCCTCGTGCTCACCCTCGTACGGCACGATGAATGTCTCGCCGGAAGGCAGGTTGATGATGCGATCGCCCTCCTTGCCCCGCGGCAGAAAGCCGTCGTCCATTTCGGCCTTCCGGTGGCGGAGGTCGAACCAGCATCGGTGGCCGGTGGAAAAACGAATGTCGCACAGGTTGGCGCCCTGGAAGGCGTCGTAAATCGCCCGGCACCGGCCCGCCACCTTGGTGTAGTCGGCGGCGAGAGCTGTCTTTTCCATCCGTTCCTCGACCCCGGGCATCGAGGCGGCTCGAAAGTCGTCGTGGTCATCGGCCAACTTGGCGAGAGGGGCTGTGGCTGAGAACTCGGTCATTGCGATGACCAGCGTTGACGCCGCCAGGGCCTCCTCCAACTCAACCTCGTTTTCACCGACGAGCGCCGCTTCCGGAAGGTCTGCGTTGTTGGCCCCTGTGGCGGCGAATGTCAGCACCGGGCCGACCGTGAAGTCCCGCTCGGCCGCAAGCTCCAGCATGGCATCGCGCCACCGTTCGGCCATGGCCCGCCGAGCCGCCCATCCCTCGTGATCCGGAACGCCGTCACGGGGAACATCGACGGCGAAGGTCACGACTTCGCCGGGTTGGGGATCGAATACATCTTTCAAGAGTTTCTTGACATCGAACATCAGGCCTCCTCGGGGGCGATGCGGCCGCCTCACAGGGTAGTTCACGTCTTCGGCCCTTGATTGTACCCGGATGCGATATCCTGCGCGCCATGAGCAGCCAAGAGATCACCGCAGCCGTCGTCGGAACCGGCCACCTCGGCCGACATCATGTCCGGATCCTCGCCAACATGGAGGGCGTGCGGTGCATCGGCGCCTTCGATGCCGACGCCGACCGGTTGGCCGAGATCACTGCCGAGCACAAGGTCCCGGCCCTCGCATCAGCTGCCGACGCCGCGGCGGCAGATGCGGTGGTTGTGGCCACGCCGACCGTCGCCCACCGCGAGGTCGCGGGCGCCCTGCTCGAGGCCGGATGCAACGTAATGGTCGAAAAACCGATCACGACCACCGTCGCCGAGGCCGAGGAACTGATCGCCCTCGCCGACCGTGCCGGCAAAGTGCTGACCGTGGGCCATGTGGAGTACCACAATCCTGCGGTCCAGGCCGCGCTCGGTCTGGCAGGCGGCGTTCGCTATCTCGAGTCACAACGGCTGTCGCCGTTCACCGCGCGATCGGTGGATGTCGACGTGATTCTCGATCTGATGATTCACGACCTCCAGATCACGCTGGCGGTCGCGGGTGAGGAGCCGTCCGAGATCCGGGCGGTCGGGGTCCCGGTTCTGACCGACAAGGTGGACCTCTGTCACGCCTGGGTGGAGTTCCCCGGCGGCCTGGTGGCCAACCTCACTGCCAGTCGGGTTTCGGCCGAGCGAATCCGCAAGCTCCGACTGTTTGCACGGGAGTCGTACTTCTCGATCGACTATGCCGATCAGAGCGTCTCATCGGCGCAGTTGATACGGAGCCCGAAAGGCATCGAGATCGCCCCGCGGATGGTCGATGTGGAAAAAGACGAACCGCTCAAGGCCGAACTGGAGGCATTCATCGGTGCCTGTCGGGGCGAGGACACGGCCGTGGTCAGCGGCCGAACCGGAGCCGCCGCACTGGCTGCTGCGATCACAGTGCGCGAACGAGTAGAGCAGCGATAGAGAGAATGAAGACCGCACCGCCGTGAGGGAGGGTGACCATGCATCCGAGATTTCAACTGCTCGACGACGACCTGGCCGACAGGATCATCACTGAAGCCCGGATTGTGCTGGCCGAGATCGGGGTGGAGATCGTCGACGACCGGACGAGGGCCCTCCTCACCGAAAACGGTGGTCAAGAAAACGCCGACGGTCGCGTGCAATTGAGCCCGGGCATGGTGGAGTCAGCGCTCGACACCACTCCACTGAATTTCTCGCTGTACGACGTCTTGGGCAACAAGACTCATTCGTTCGACGGCCAGAAAACCCACTTCACGCCCGGTTCGGCCGCGATCAACGTCCTCGACCGCGGGAGCGGCGAGATCCGTTCGGCGGTGACGTCCGACCTGGTCGACCTCGCCAAAGTGGTGAGCCGCCTCGAACGGATGAACGCCCAGTCGACGGCCCTCGTTGCTTCCGACGTTCCCGAAGCCATCGCCGACAGCTATCGCCTCTTTCTCAACCTGCTCCACTGTGAAAAGCCGATTGTGACCGGCGCCTTCACCATCGAGGGCTTCGATGTGATGCGCGATCTCGTGCTCGCCGTTCGGGGATCGGCGGAGAACCTCGCGGCACAACCGGTCGCGATGTTCACCTGCTGTCCGACCGCGCCGCTGCGCTGGACCGACGAGGGCAGTCGCAACCTGATGGACTGCGCCCGGCTGCGCATCCCGGTCGAGATCATCCCGGTGCCCCTGACCGGGTTCATGGCGCCCGTCACCCTCGTCGGCACGCTCGTCCAACACACGGCCGAAGTGCTTTCGGGCGTCGTCATCGCGCAGCTGGTTCAGCCTGGCACCCCGCTGCTCTTTGGGGGCTCGCCGGCTATTTTCGATCTCAGGTACGAGACGACTCCCATGGGCGCGATGGAAACCACGATGCTGACCTGTGCTGCCGCCGAAATCGGCCGCCGCCTCGGCATGCCGACCCAGGGCTACATCGCCCTGTCGGACGCCAAGGCCCTCGACGCCCAGGCCGGGCTCGAAACAGGGATCGGTGCGACGCTCGCGGCGCTGACCGTCATCGACAACGTCTCCGGCCCCGGCATGCTCGATTTCGAAAGCTGCCAGAGCCTCGAAAAGCTGGTCGTCGACCACGAGATCTGTCTCATGACCGACCGTCTGCGAGCCGGCATCGAACCCCGCGATGATTTCCCGTCGCGGCTGCTCTTCGAAGAGTTACTGGCCGAAAAACACCTCCTGATCGCCGACCACACGCGACGCCACGTCCGCGAAGAGCTGACCTTTCCCGGCCCGGTAATCGACCGCACGAGCCGCGCGCGATGGCTCGAAGAGGGCCGCGCAACGTTGGCCGAAAGGGCCGCCGCGGAAGTCGATCGGTTGCAGTTGGAGTTCGAACCGAGCCGCATCGACGACACCACTCGCAGCGAGCTCGCCAGCATCATGACGGCTGCGGCGAGCAAAGCGGGTATGGATGCGTTGCCGGTGATCGAACCGGCGACCTAGCCAGTACGTGGAGCACCCCAACGCGAGAAAATACCGCCGGGTGCGGTGCATCGTCGGCCGCAGCCGGAGGCTGGTGAAATATACAGGCTAATTATCTGCCGCTCAGCTGGGCCCTCTCCGCCGGCTGCAGGCCGTCCCACGACGTCGCCAGCCACCTGACCCCATCGAGAAACGCGTTCGCGCGATCGGTGTGGCGGCAAACCGACCGCACCAGGTCCCAGAAGGCCGGCGAGTGATCCGGATGGATCGAGTGCGCCAACTCGTGCGCGACGACAGCCTCCAAGACCCACGGCGGCATGACCTTGAGCACTGCATTGAGCCGCACGATCCCGGTTTGCGAGCTGTAGCTTCCCCATTGCGCACTCTGATTGGTCGAGAAGCGAACCTCGGTCACCCTCGGCGGCTGCAGAAACCTGGCAGCCACTTTTTTGGCAACGATCCGGCCCGCATCGTCGCCGTTGACGGCATCGGCGCGAGCGCGGCGCAGTAGGCGCCGGCCGAGCTCCACTGCAGCTTCGTGGACCTCACGGCGGGAGACCCGGTGGGGGGCGCTGACCGCGAGTGTCGAACCGTGCAACCTGGCGTTGATGTTCTTCACCCTCTTCCGGACCACGACGAGGTCGAGAGTCATGCCATCCACGTCAAGCTTGGTAGCTGTTTCTGTCATGGCGGGAATCCTACCTGAATTCCGCAATGATGAGCCACACGCCGGAACGATATCTTTCCCGACTCACCATCAATCGGAGGAATCGTCCGAAGGCCCCGTACGATCGCCGCTTTTGTCTTCCGTCATGTGCAGGGCGACAAGCGCCGCCACCATGACGGCCAGGTAGAGCTGGCCGAGGAGTGCCTCGAGCCACGCCAGCGTGCGCGCAGCTTCAGAAATCGGCGTGACGTCACCGTAGCCGAGTGTCGTCAGGGTGACGAAACTGAAGTAGGTAAAGAGCGGCAACTGACCGGACTCGCCACCGACCGATTCGATGATGGCATCGTTGGAAATCGCGAACGCGGTCCCGCCCGGATCCCGAAACTCAAGGTGCGCATAGAGCATGGCGAACAGTATTCCGAGGAAGACATAAGCACACAGTGCCCCGAAGATCCTCTCGACCGTCGGTCTCCCACGTCCTGCGACATCGCTCAGGATGTTCCAGATCAGAAACCCGATGAACAACGCGCTCAACACCAGAACGGCGCCGTTCTGGCCCGGGCTGTCGGGCCGGAAAGCGGCCACCAGCCGGGTGAGGATCGCCGGAAGTCCCAGAACCAATGCCACCACCGCATTGCGCCGTTCGCGGACGGTTTCGACCAACGCCGCCAATATGAGCCCGGCAATTGCGAGATCGCCGACATTGAAAACACCGAGGAGATCAGGCGCCAGAGCCTGGGCGAGAATGACGACGAGCATCGCCACGAAAATGTTTCGGTAGGGGTGGCCCGTGCGGCGATCGGATCGTTTATGAATTTTCATCATGTCGCAATTCTACAGCCTCTCGACCGGGTGGTTCGCCCTCCGAAGCACCTCACGAATGTGTATGATCTCATTTACCTGAACACCGAACGGGGGACCACGTCATGCGACATCTTGCGGTTCTTGTCTGCTTCGCCCTTCTGGCCGCCGCTCCCGCCGCCGCCGTTGAATTCCTCGGAGTCGAACTTTGCGAAGGCTCGGTCGACACCTCGGTTGTTCTCCCTGTCGGTTCGCCACTGTCGCTCGAGAGCTCCGAGATCGGCCGCTACGGAGGGCTTTTACTGCTCTTCAAGGCCGAAAACGGCGACATCATGGATCACATCGACAATCTGATGGCTTTCTACACCGACACCCGCGGTACCGGCGACGCCAAAAAACTCCAGTGGACAGGAAACCAGATCACGGCCTACGCACAGCTGATCAAGAAGGGGTACGCCGCCCTCGCAGTCAGCACCACCGACGACTGTCGCGCGGCCGAGACCGCCGCAACGGCAGAGGCCGGAGAAAAAATCACTTCGCCGAAGACACAACCGGCAACCGACGAGGTCGTCGAAGAAGCCGCGGTTGAGAGTGCGGCCGTCGCCGTCGCCGCCGCCACCGTTGCTGCCGCGGAGGTCGACGCTGCCGCGGAGGTCGACGCTGCCGAAGAGGTCGACGCTGCCGTTGCGACCGAAGCCGTGATTGTTGCAGCAGTGGCAACCGAAGAAGAGGCCGCGGTGCCGGCCTCCACCGAGGAGCCGCAAACACCCGCCGATTTCGAGCTCAAGGGCAAGCTCAAACACGCCGCGGCCGAGGAAGCCTGGGTCGACGTCATGGGGGTGATCGTCAACAACTCGGGCGACACCTACTCGGTCGCCAGCTTCGACCTCAGCCTCTACGACGGATCGGGCGACCTCATCTGCGTCGACGCGATCTCGGTCCACCAGCTCCGCGACGGCCAGGAACGGGCATTCCGCAGCGCGATTCGGTGTGCCGACTACGATGCGGCCGCGGTCGCGAACTGGAAGCTGCAGTTCGCGGGCGCGCACTGATTGCGATTCAGGGCCTCCGAGCGCAAAGGGCGCTCTCTCTTCAGCTGTTCGTCGTAGCCACTTCGGAGTCATAGGTTTTCTGTTCTGTGACCCTCAGCCCGTTCGTACAGATTTTGGCACCAGGCACCGATACGCCTGAGCCGAGGGACCCGGTTGACATCAGCGATCTGACGACATATTAGTTTGTATGCGAAGGAACGGATTGGATGACCTCAGGTAAGAAACCGATGCCCGACTGTTTCACCTTCATGCTGGCAAAGGCCTACCAGAAGGCGCACGGTCACTTTCGCATTTCCCTGGAGCCATTTGGACTCACCAATATTCAGCACGCCGTCCTGGAGGGCCTCTGGTATGAGGACGCTCAGACCGCGACCGAGCTGGGCGAGCTCCTGAGGCTCGACAAGGCGACGTTGTCAGGGGTGCTTGCCCGCATGCAGGATTCCGGTTGGGTGGATCGCCGAGCCGACCCCACCGACGGAAGGGTGGTGCGGGTCTATTCGAGCGCACAGGCGAATGCCGTCAAGGACGAGCTGATCGCCATCAGAGAAACCTCCGACAAGGAGATCCTGAGCCGCTACAGCATCGAGGAACAACTGCTGTTCAAACGATTCCTGAAGGATCTGATCAAGGAGTGAACGTGGCCGAAACCACTCTAAAACCGGTGTCTGACAATGGTTCGTATACCAACGGAAAATGGAGGTCAACCATGCTCTTCAACCCTGCGACCGCTGACTTCGATTCGCTCGATCCGAGGTCTCGGGAGATCATGGACGCCACAGTCGAGTTTTTCGAGACGAAGGGTTTGGCCCGGCTCAAGGACGATGGCCACCAGCGTCGGTGGTGTGGTGATTTTCTCGATGTGGTCAAAGAGAACCGGATATTCTCGACGCTGTTGACCCCCCCCGAGCATGCGATTGACGATCCCGATGCGCGCTGGGACACCCAACGGATCTGCGTGCTTAACGAGATCCTCGGATTCTACGGACTGTCGTACTGGTACGCCTGGCAGGTCACGATCCTCGGGCTCGGCCCGCTGTGGATGGCGCAGGGAACGGCCATCAAGGAGCGCACTGCCCGCGCGCTGCGCGATGGCGGCATCTTCGGTTTTGGTCTGTCGGAGAAGGCACACGGCGCCGACCTCTATTCGAGCGAGATGATGCTCACGCCCATGCCCGACGGCACCTTCAAGGCGGACGGCGGCAAGTACTACATCGGCAACGGCAACAAAGCCGCACTGCTCAGCGTCTTCGGCAAGAACTCCGACACCGGCGAATTTGTGTTCTTTGCGGCCAGGCCGGATCACCCGGACTACGAGTGTATGAAGAACATCGTGGAGTCCCAGATGTATGTCGCCGAGTTCGCGCTGCGCGGCTACCCGGTTTCCGCAGACGAGGTGCTCTCCACGGGTCCCTCCGCCTGGGATGCGGCTCTCAATACCGTCAACATCGGCAAGTTCAATCTCGGTTGGGCCTCCATCGGGATCTGCACCCACGCGCTGTATGAAGCGCTGAACCATGCCGCCCACCGCAAGCTCTACGGCAAGATGGTCACCGACTTCCCCCACGTTCGACACCTGCTGACCGACGCCACCACCCGCCTCATCGCCATGCGCCTCTTTGCCACCCGTGCCATCGACTACATGCGCGTCGCATCTCCCGATGATCGTCGCTACCTGCTCTACAACCCGATGGTCAAGATGAAAGTCACGACTCAGGGTGAAGAGGTCATCAACCACCTCTGGGAGGTGATCGCCGCGAAGGGTTTCGAAAAGGACATGTATTTCGAAAACGCCGCCATAGACATCCGCGCTCTGCCAAAGCTCGAGGGGACCGTGCACGTCAACATGGCGTTGATCGTGAAGTTCATGGCCAATTTCCTCTTCAACCCGAAGGAGTACGACGAGGTTCCGCCGCAGACCGAGGGGCGTCATGACGCCTTTCTCTTTAACCAGGGACCGACCAAGGGTCTGGGCGCAATCCAGTTCCACGATCCCATGCTGGCCTACGGCCCTGTCCAACTTCCCAACGTGGAGATCTTCAAACGACAGATCGAGGGCCTCAAGGCATTCCTGGTGGACTGCCCGCCCGATCCGGCGCAGGTGCGGGATATGGACTTCATGCTTGTGGTGGGTGAGCTCTTCACCCTGGTGGCCTACGGTCAGCTCATTCTCGAGCAGGCAGGTATTCAGGGGGTCGACGACCAGCTGGTCGATCAGGTATTTGACTTCATGGTACGGGATTTTTCGCGCCACGCACTCGGTCTGTACTCCACGAGTGCGACCACGGCCGAGCAGGCCGAACACTGCCTGAAGATGATCCATCGTCCCGACGGAGACGCCGAGCGTTTCGAATCGGTGTGGCGAAACCACGTGATGACCAATGTCGATGCCTACTCCATGACGCCGTAGTTCAGAAGCGGTGCCAGGAGAAAACTCCTCTGGCACCGGTACTGGTAAAAATGGCGAGGCCCGGCTTCGCCGTGACAGGCTTCGTTCTCGACCAGCGGGAGAGAACGAAGCATGGTGCCGGAGGTGGGGGTCGATCACGGCGAGAAGCGGCGGCCCATGGCTCAGGCCGCCATGCCGGGGGCGGCCTCGAGGCATCCGCCGATTCCGCCGGGACGCCGCGCGCGAAGCGCGCGAGCAACCCACAGATTGAAGTATGCCGGAGGCGGGGGTCGAACCCGCACGGGATTACTCCCAAGGGATTTTAAGTCCCCAGCGTCTGCCATTCCGCCACTCCGGCAGCAGATACCAGCATGATAGCGGGGAACAGCGGCGCAATTTTGAATTTTGAATTTTGAATTTTGAATTATCAAACACCCAACCCGGGCACCAGGGGCCGGAATTGCAGAATTATCATGTTTCCGGAAATCCGGAATTCTGATATATTGAATTCATGGAAACTGCAAAGTTGGGCAAAAGGGGACAAGTTTCAATTCCAAAGGCGGTTCTCGAGCAGCTGGGAATCGAGGCTGAGACCATTCTGCTGGTCGAGGCCACTGCCGACGGGTCTATTCTCCTACGACCCGCAGGGGTTTACCCCATTGAACTCTATAGCGACGCACGGGTCGCGGAGTTCATGGAGGAGGATCGCATGACCCCGAAGGAGCGGGAGCGCCTCGAGAAGAAACTCAAGGGATCGTGAGTGCGCCTCTTCCTCGACGCAAACGTCCTTTTCTCTGCGGCACATTCGACTGACGGACGGGCTCGTGGGCTGTTCTTCTTGGCTGAGAGCAAATTCTGCTCGCTCGTAACTTCGGAGTATGCGATCGCCGAGGCAAAGCGAAACCTGATGATGAAACACCCCTCAGCCGCAGCAGTTCTTGAGGCTCTCTTGAAACAGGTTATACGCGTCGCGGAGGGGGGCCCAGCCCTCGTCGCTTGGGCAATACGGCACGGCCTACCAAAAACCGATGCACCTATTCTGGCCGCGGCAGCTGCGGCCGGCACGGATCTCCTGGTCACAGGTGACCGTCGGCACTTCGGCCATCTTTACGGGGAGACCTGTGGTGGGGTGCGAATTGTGACACTGCGAGAAGCACTCAAGATGGCGTCGCTACAGTGAGATCCGAATCGAATAGAAGGAACAACATGAAAACCGCTGACGTGGTCATCTGCGGGGCCGGGATCGCGGGAATCTCGGTGGCGTGGCAATTGGCGGTCAAGCACGGGATGAAAAACGTCGTGTTGGTGGACGAGCGACCGCCGATGACCCTGACCTCCGACAAGTCGACCGAGGCCTACCGCAACTGGTGGCCCGACCCCGACGACGCCATGGTTCGACTTATGAATCGCTCGATCGATCTGATGGAAGAGATGTCTCTGGCGAGCGACAACCGGTTTCTGATGAACCGGCGGGGATATCTCTACGCGACCGCCGATTCTCAGAGGATCGAAGTCGATGCGCAAGAGCGCGGAGCTGGCCTCGGGCTACGGCGCCGGGCCGGTCCGGATCCACGCGGTGCGACCGCCGGTGGCCCGGACTACCAGCCGGCACCGGCCGAAGGCTGGGCGAACCAACCCGACGGCGCGGACCTGATCACTGACCGCGAGTTGATCCAACAGGCCTTCCCCTACCTTTCCGCCGATACCTGTGCCGTTCTTCACGCCCGGCGGTGCGGTTGGTTCTCGGGTCAGCAGCTCGGGATGCTGCAGCTCGAAGAAGCGAAGGCCGCGGGCGTCGAGTTCGTTGAAGGTCGGGTGGAGTGGGTTGAAACTTCGGGGGGTCGGGTGTCGTCGGTGCAGATCGCGACCGGTGACGAGGTGCTCACCGTCTTCACTCCACGATTCGTCAACGCCGCCGGACCAATGCTTGGGTATGTGGGTGGGTTGCTCGGGCTCGAGCTGCCGGTTTTTTCCGAGCTTCATCTCAAGGTCTCGATCGAGGACAACCTCGAGGCGGTGCCGCGCAATGCTCCGTTCACCATCTGGGAGGACCCGCAGGAAATCGACTGGAGTGACGAGGAGCGGGAGTTTCTTGTGGAAACCAAGGACGCGAGCCTGCTGCTCGGTGAGATGCCGGCCGGTGTTCACATGCGGGTGGAAGGCGGCGGTGGCAGCCCGCACCTTTTGATCCTGTGGCCCTACCACCTGGACCCGGTGGCCGAGGTCTTTCCCCTTCCCATTCCCGACCACTACGCCGAGATCTGTTTGCGCGGCATGGCAACAGCGATCCCGGACCTCGGGGCCTATGTCGAGCGGATGCCAAAGGCGTGGATCGACGGCGGTTACTACACGAAGACCCGGGAGAACCGGCCGCTGGCGGGTCCGCTCGAAATCGAGGGCGCCTTTGTCCACGGAGCGCTTTCGGGTTTTGGTTTGATGGCGTCGGCCGCGACGGCGGAGCTGGTGGCGGCGCACATTGCGGGCAGCTGCTTGCCGGACTATGCCGCGGCGTTTCACCCCGCTCGGTATGACGATCCGGAGTACCTTGCGAAGATCGAGGGTTGGGACGATTCGACCCAGCTCTGAGTTCTTAGTTTTGAGTTATGAGTTTTGAGTTCCCATCGCCGAGATTTCTCCGCTCGGTCGCTCCACTCCCTCGGTCGAAATGACATCTACGGCGAGAAAAACCTCACCGAGCACTCAAAAGAAAACCGCCCCCCCGATGGTGGGAGGGCGGCCGGAAATTCAAAATTCAAAATTGAGAATTCAAAACTCTATTCGTCGTCGTCTTCCTCGTGATTGACTGACGCGGCGACGATCTTTTCCTGGAGTTGTTTTGGTACTTCGGAGTACTTTGCGAACTCCATGTGGAAATCGCCCCGGCCCTGGGTGATCGAGCGCAGGGTCGGTGCGTAGGTCAGCATCTCGGCAAACGGCACCTGGGCCCTGACGGTCGTGGTGCCGTCCTCTGAGTCCATCCCCTGAACCCGGCCGCGGCGTGAGTTGAGATCGCCCATGACGTCGCCGAGGTGGTCCTCGGGGGTGTAGACCTCGATCTGCATGATCGGCTCGAGCAGGGTCGCCTTGCACTTTGCGGCGGCTTCTCTGAAGGCCTTGCGCCCGGCCATCTTGAAGGCCATTTCCGAGGAGTCGACCGCGTGCTCTTTGCCATCGGTGAGGGTGATTTTGAAATCCACCATCGGGTAACCGGCGACCACGCCGCGTTCGGCGGCCTCCTGGATGCCCTTGTCCACCGCCGGACGGTAGGTCTGCGAGATCGAACCGCCAAAGATCTTGTCGATGAATTCGTAGCCCTTGCCGAAGTTCGGCTCCATGATGACCGAACACTGGGCGAACTGGCCCGATCCGCCAGTCTGTTTCTTGTGTCTGGTGGTCACTTCCGCCGATGATTTGATGGTCTCGCGGTAGGGCACCTTCGGCTGGTGGAGGATGACGTTGACGTTGTAGCGCTTCTTGAGCCGGCCCACCACGACCTCGACGTGGAGCTGACCGGTGCCCGAGATCAGCATTTCCTTGGTCTGCGGGTCGCGGCCGATGGTGATGGTCGGGTCCTCGTCACGGATCTTGACGAGGGCGGTCGCGAGTTTGTTCTCGTCCGATTTGGACTCGGCCTCGAGTGCAAAGCTGATGGCCGGTTCGGGGATCGGCACCGGGGTCAGTTTGATGTTGGTCTTTGCAGCACACAGGGTGTCGCCGGTGCGGGTCTCCTTGAGTTTGGGAAGGGCACCGATATCGCCCGCGGCCAGCTCCGTGACGTGTTCGAGCTCCTTGCCCTGGGCGATCGACAGCGCGCTCAGGCGTTCTGCCGAATCCCGGGTGGAGTTCATAACGTTGGCGTCGGTTTCGATGCCGCCCGAGAAAATCCGCATCAGCGTGATGTGGCCCGCAAAGGGATCTGAAACCGACTTGAAAATATAGGCCGAGAAGGGAGCATCAGACGAGACCTCGAGCTCCTGTTCTTCGCCATCCACAGTTGCCTGGACGGGACGCCAGTCTGGTGCCGGGGCGAGATCGACGAGACCGTCCATGAGGGGCTGAACGGCGATGTTCTTGGCGCCGGCAACGGCAAAGACTGGATACAGCTCGCGCGAAACGATGGCTTTCTTGAGGCCTTTGGACAGGGTCTCGGTGTCGAGCTCTCCGTCCTCGAGGTACTTTTCCATCAGGTCTTCGTCCTGCTCGGCGACCATCTCCATCAGCGCCTCGCGCGCCGCAGCAACGGCATCCGCCATGTCGCCGGGGACGTCGGCTTCGGTGAAGTTCGTGCTCTCGTCGCCCTGCCAGGTATAGGCCTTGCCCCCGACCAGGTCGACAACACCGGAAAAAGCCGACTCCGCGCCGATCGGCAACTGGAGCGGGGTGACCTCACGGCCGTATTTCTTCTCCAGGAGATCCACCACACGCGAAAAGTCGGCACGGTCACGATCCATGAGGTTGACGGCAAACATCACCGGCAGCCCGTAGTCGGCGGCAGCCTTCCACATCTTGTCGGTCTGGACCTCGGGCCCGGCGACCGCAGAAACCATCATCAGGGCGGAATCGGCCACCCGCAGACCCTGGTGGGCGTCCGTGCTGAAGATCCCGTAACCCGGCGCGTCGATCAGATTGACCTTGACGCCGCGATGGGCGAAGTGAGCGACCGCTGTATTGATTGTGATCTTGCGGTCGTGCTCGTCATCGTCGAAATCGGTGGTGGTGTTGCCGTCTTCAACCTTGCACAGACGGTTCACGGCCCCGCCGTCAAAGAGCATGGCCGACACCATCGAGGTCTTGCCGGTGTCGGGGTGGCCGACAACCGCCACATTTCGAATGTTCTCTGTCGCGTACACGGTCATGGAAATCCCTCCGCTCGTCGGGTTCAAACCCGGGCTTATTGTGGTATCAGTCGCTGAAAGTCACCGTCGCGATGTCCTCACCGGTCAGCAGCCTGTAGGCCTCCCTGTAGCGCGAGAGCGTGCCCTCGACCACCTCGGGAGGGAGGGTCGGTGCCGGCGGCTCCTTATCCCAACCGCTCGCTTCGAGCCAATCTCGCACATACTGCTTGTCAAATGAGGATTGGGAACGACCCGGCTCATAACCATCGGCGGGCCAGAACCGCGAGGAGTCTGGGGTCAAGGCCTCGTCCATCCAAACGATCCGCCCGTCGCCGTCAGAGCCGAACTCGAATTTGGTATCGGCAATGATGATGCCGCGTTCGAGAGCGTAGTCGGCGGCGGCTCGGTAGAGTTCGAGCGTCAGATCGCGAAGACGAGTCGCCGTCTCCTCCCCCACGATACCCACCATCCGTTCGAAGCTGATGTTTTCGTCGTGCCCGTCAGTGGCTTTTGTCGCCGGGGTGAAGATCGGCTCTGACAGCCGTGCGGACTCGGTTAATCCCTCCGGCAGACGGATGCCGCAAACCGTCCCATCGGCCTGGTACTCTTTCCACCCAGACCCCACCAAATAGCCGCGGGCAACGCACTCCACCGGAATCGGTTCCAACTTCCGAACCAGAACGCTGCGGCCGGCCAGTTCGGGGTGTTGGTTGAAGGGGGCGGGGAAGTCGGCCAGATCGGTGGCCAGAAGATGGTTCGGCACGCGGTCGGCGAATTGCCGGAACCAGAAGGTGGAAAGCCTGGTGAGGATGACACCGCGGCCGGGGATGCCCGGCGACAGCACGCTGTCGAAGGCGCTGATCCTGTCGGTTGCGACCAGGACCAGGGCATCATCAGTGACGTAGATGTCGCGGACCTTGCCCCGGCTCACCAGATTTCCCGAAGGAATGGAGGTGGTGAGCAGGGCCTCGTTCATCGCCTCAAGCTTCCTTTGCGGAGATGATCGCCTCGGCCTGTCGCGCCATTCTCGACTTGTAGCGAGCGGCGGTGTTGCGGTGGATCACACCCTTGCGCCAACCCACGTCGATCACCGACATGGTCTCGGGCAGCATTTCCTTCACCTTCGCGGCATCTCCATCGGCCATTGCTGCACGCATCATGACGCATCTGACGACGGACGCGGGTGCGAACGGCTCGGTTGCGCATCCGGCGTTCAAGCGACTGGCGGTGGCGCTTGCGCCCCTGCTTTTTCGTTCCCTTGATCGTGGCCATCGAATTGACTCTCCTTCAATCGGACACGGCCCTCATGGCCGCATCGGGTCGCACATCATAGCCGAAAGTTGGGATTAGGGCTAGTGCTGACGGGATCACGGAAGTTAGATATTGGATATTGGATATTGGATATGACGTGAATTCCGCTTCGCTGGGCCCATTATTCCAGATGAATGTGGAATCAAATATCCAAAATCCAATATCAAACACAGACCCTCGACGTGCCGGAAACCTTCTCTATCGAAGGATATGCCGGAATCTACCGAATCGTCAGCCCGAGTGATTTCAGCTGCTCGCGCGCGAGCTCGGCTTCGCGGGTCCCGGGATGCTCGTAGACCACGTACTGGAGGTTGACGACACCCTGGCCCTGATCGCCCATCTTGAGGTAGATCAGCCCCTTTTTGAGCTGGGCCGCGGCGGCCTTGTCGGATGTCGGATAATCCTCGAGCACCAGGGTGAAGGTATCGAGCGCCTCCTGGGACTTGTCCTGGGCGTCGAAGCACTCGCCGACCCAGTACAAGGCGTTGTCGGCGAGCTCGGTGTTCGGGTAGCGCTTGAGATACTCACCAAAACCTTCCGCGGCCAGGTTGTAGTTGCCGCGCATGTAGTCCTCATACGCGCTGCGATACAACGCTTCGGGAGTCGTGGCTCCACCTCCGGCCAGAGCGGCTGCTCCGGCTGAACCGGCGGCAGCTGTCTCGGTTTCATCGCCAGCGGCCGTCACCGGCGGCAACACCGCCACCGGCACCGATCCCGCACTGACTGCCGCGAGGGCCAGAGAGATATTCTGGAGCTGTCGGGTGGTGACTTCGAGGCTCGCATGCAGGGCCTCGATCTGCTCCTGAAGCACCTCGACCCTCTGGGCGAGGTCGGCGTTCGAGCGCATGTTCTTGGTGGTCAGGTCCTGCATCGACTTCTCCATACTCTGGAGATCGGACTTGTCGAAGACCTCGACCTGAATAGCGTCGACTGATCGCTGCACGTCGGTGATCTCGCGGTGCAGCAGCGCCATGTCCTGGGACGAGTTGCACGCCGAACTCGCGAGAACGACGGCCAGTGTCAATGCGGGGATCGAAATGCGCATCTGTGTCTCCTATCGTGCAACGATCACGAAGTGGGCGCGCCGGTTGAGCTGCCACGCGCCCTCGTTGTTTCCCAAAGCAAAGGGACGTTCCTCACCGTACGAGATGATCTGGATCCGGTGCGATGGGATGCCGAGCAGCACGAGGTACTCCTGAACCGCCTTGGCGCGGCGCTCACCCAGGGCAAGGTTGTACTCGCGGGTGTTGCGGTCATCGCAGTGCCCTTCCACAAGAATCGAAATGGTGCCGTAGTTCTGGAGCCACGCGGCGTTGGTTGCCAGGGCTTCCCGAGCCGCCGGCGTCAGATCGTAGCGGTCGGTGTCGAAGAACACGTCCTCCAGGTAGCCCTGGGCGTTGAGTTGAACCAGGTCTTCCGGGAGCTCTTCCATGACCTGTTCGGAGACGATGGTCTCGGTCACCGGTTCGTTCACGACCTCTTCGGTAACTGTGTCGGAAGCGGGTGTCGGCACGGGTGTCGGCGACGGCGGCGGCGCCTGCACCTTCGATCCGCTGCTCTTGCACGCTCCAAGGGAAACGGCCATTACCACCACCAGGAGAGCTATCAATACTCGGCTCGCGTTCCGCATGTGATCCTCCCAAGCCCTTCGTTCTCGTCGCGCGATCAGCTGGAGCCGGTTCGCTTCGTCCTCTTGCGCGTGTGGGCTGTGCAGGCCCACTGTAGCAGGCGATCTGGTCGTGAACAACCGGCGATTGTGACCTGCATCAATCTTCTACGGTTTCGCCGTCGTCGGGTTCAAAAAGACCACCCTCGGGCCGCCCGAGCCTGCCCGAACGGCTCAGTTTTCCAAGGTAGTCGTAGAGGACGATCGAGCCTGCAACCGCGAGGTTGAGGGACGGCACGAGCCCCCACTGCGGAATTTGAACCACCATCGTGGCCTCCTCGAGCAGGGTTTCGGGCACGCCGCCGATTTCTGTGCCGAGCAGAAAACACGGACGGTCCGGGTACTCCGCATCGAAGAGGTTGACCGCGCGATCGTCGAGCTCGACGGCGACCAGGTTCCAGCAACTGGCTGCAAGGTGGGCGCGAAAGGCTGCGAGATCGACGACCCGGGTCACGGTGGTATAGAGCTCCGCGGTTCGCGCGGCCTCGACATTCCACTCGCGATCGCCGACCAGCACCACCTCTTCAGCAGCCACCGCGTGCGCCGTGCGAACGAGTGAGCCCACATTGTGTTCCTTGGTCGTGTTCCATCCGGCGATCGCCAGCGGCCGCAGCCCCCGCCGGTACTCGGCCCGTCTTCGTCTGCGGCGTTCGAGCCGCCGCTCCCAAGCGAGACGGTTTTTGAGATCTTCCACAGCAATTCCCCCCGAGAGTTTCGCACAGCGAAAGTCCCGGGGGGAACTGCAGAAAATAACGAAACCCCGCGGCAGCGGGATTTCGTCGCGGCGGGTATGCCCGCCCGGGCCTTTTCAGTTGGTATCGCGGCTGTAAGGTCCGTTCAACACCCGCGGTCCCTGGGGACACCTTCAATATGTGGCCGGCATCTGGCAGTGTCAAGAGGTGGGTGCACTGGGGCGAATGCCTTTGCGCTTTTCGCCTACTTCGTGCCGCCGTTCCTCGACTCGTTGTACTGTTCGAGCACTGCGGGACCAAAGGCCTCGGGAAGCAGGCGTGCGACTGATGTCACCGTTCTCTCGCCGTTCAGATTCGCCAAAATCACCGGCATGTCACCGAACTCCGCCAGGACCTGTCTGCAGGCGCCACACGGCGAGGTCGGTGGGGTCGTGTCGGCAACCACGGCAATCGCTTCCAGCTGACTCGAGCCTGCCGCCACTGCACACGCGACCGCGTGACGTTCGGCACACACGCTGAGCCCATACGAAGCGTTCTCCACGTTGCAACCGTGGTGGATCTCGCCATCGCCGTCGAGGATGGCCGCGCCCACCCAAAACTCCGAATACGGGGCGTGAGCCCGTTTGCGAACCGACGCTGCAGCCGCCACGAGGCGATCGATCACCTCATCCGAAAGCTTCTTCATCGCGCCACTCTACACCCGATGTCCGATCGACTAGCGTTTCTTCGCCCCGCCGGAACTGGTCGACGGCTTGGCAGAAGACCTGGTCGAAGACCGCCCTCCGGAAGAACGGCTGGTGCTCCCCGAAGAACGCGAGCTGCTTCCAGATGACCGGGAACTCCCGACCGACCGCGACCTCGGTGCCGTTGTTCGGCCCGGGCTGCTGCGCATCGAGCTTGATGACCTGCCGCTCGGGGCGCTGACCCTCGACCGGCTGCTGCCGGTTGATGTCGGCGCACGTCCATAGAGCGACGATCCGGTCGGGGGCACGACCACCGGCCGCGTCAACGACGTCCTGCCGGAGCTGGTCCTGGGCGCCACGAGCTGACGACCGCTCGAGGCCGAGCCCGTCGATGACGCTGTCGGCGCAGTTCCGTACGTGGTCGGCCTGTAAAGATTGGGCTGTGCGAGCCGGGTCGGGTTCTCGCTGCGGAACGGGGATCCTGCACCCGCGGACAAGGTCTGAGAGGTCGTCGAACGACTGCTCGCAACGGGTCCAAGGGAACGCCCGCCGACATCGCCGAGGGTCGTCGGCTGCGCCAACTGTCGGGCCACACTCGGGTCGAGGGTGCTGTCGCGGGCCAGCAACGGACTGACGTCGGCGGTCGCACGGACCTCGACGCCCCTGAACACACGTTCGATCTCTCCACGCTGGTTGGCGACGGTCGGCGATCGCGTCGCCAATGGCCCGGTCATCACAACCCCCGTTTGGTCACCGACGGTCGGCATCACGCGCTCGCCGGATGTGGCGAGTCGAGCCAGGTTCGGGCTCGTGAAATCATCGTCGGCCACAACCATCCACCCGCGTCGGTCGACTTCGGACAGACGCACCCGGCCTGAGATATCGACTGCAGGGGACCCCAGCCGTGAGGTCGGGGCCTCGGCGCCCACCCTGCTCGAAGCGGTTCGGGGGGGAGGCATGACGTCGCGTCGAGGCGGCTGATGGGCCCCGCCGCCTCCGCCACCCGGATAACCAGGTCTGTGGGGCGGGTAGTAACCGGGGTATGAGTTCCAATACCAGCTGTTGTAGTAGCCGTAGGGGCACCAACCGACATAGCCGGGCCACCACATCCAGCTCACCCAGGCGGGGCCCCAGTAGTTGCCGTAGGACCACACCCAACCGAAGCCGACATCAAAATTCCAGGAGCCGTAATGGTAGGGCAGCCACCCCCACGGCTCGTATGAGATCCAGGCATAACCGGTCGGCGTCCAATACCAGCGGCCGGCCTGATACGGCTGCCAGCTGCCGCCGACGGTGGGCTGCCAGGCCCAGCTGTTGATGGAATCGACGTAGACCCAGCTTCCGTAGTTGTCGAGCTGGGCCGCCTGCCTGGAGTAACGGAGGTCCACGTGCTGCGAGCTCTCACCCGCTGCGATCTGGCGACGGGAGTCGACCCATACCGCGAAATCATCACTTATGTTGAGCACGGCCTCGCTGCGCTGAACTTCGCCACCACCGACCTCGGCGGCGGTCTCCGCCCGCACCAACACGCCACCGGTCGTGGTCGCGGCTTCGGCGAGGCCCTTGATGACATCGACACGCAGTCCGCCGGAGGGCAGGGCCTGGAGACGGTAGAGGCCCACCTCATCGAGGTAGACCGTCGCGCTGCGGCTGTCGATCCGTGTCGGTTTCGGGGTCAGTCCGTGGTCGCTGATCTCGATGATCAGGGAGCCGTCAGCCACAAAGACCACGGTGCGCTCGGACTCGGCGTCTCGGCTGAAAGCGACGGCATCGAGACTCACGGTTGTGTATTCATCGAGCCACATTGTGTTCCCGTCGGCGAGTACGACCTCCATCCGGCCCTCACGGGCGGTGTCCACCCGATCACCGGCAACCAACGGCATATTGATCACGGCCTCGATGGTTTCTTCGGAGTTGGCGGGCAACACCGTGGCGTACCGTTCGAGGTACGAAATGTAGCTCAACGAGGTCAAGTCGTCCTCGTCAGAGGCCACAGCAAGGTTACTTAATGTGAGAAGCAATCCAATGATCAGGACCTTCTTCATGGTCCACCTCCAGGTCACACCAGAACATTGCAAGGCGTGTGCCAAAAAAAGGCAATTTCGGATTTCGGATTTCGGATTTTTCCGGTAATCGAGGACCCTCCAACATTTCCCATTATCGCTCGGTGGAGCCCCACACGAGCGGGCCGCAAACGACCCGCCTCCGCTTTTCAGAGAAATGTTCGCCGTACGGGGATGGGTGGGCCGAAAATCCGAAATCCGAAATCCGAAATCCGAAATCCGAAATATATATTAATCCCGTGTCACTCGTCTCATCTCAGTTGTCTGCTGGGTCTGTCGGACCTTGATCAGGGTCCCGGCCGGATAGAAACCGCCTCGGATGCTGGCGTTGGTGTAGGTGACGGAACCCGGTCCCATGAGCACCCCGGGGTTGAGCACCGTGTTGCAGCCTGTCTTGCAGCCATCGCCGAGGATCGCTCCAAACTTGCGGAGGCCGGTGTGGACGGTCTCACCACCGGCGTGAAAGGTCACCTCGCGGCCGATGTTCTTGACGTTCGAGCAGATCGTCCCGGCGCCGAGGTTGACATCGCGGCCGAGGATCGAGTCGCCGACGTAGGCCTGGTGCGGCGCCTTGGCTCCGGGCAAGAGGATCGAGCCTTTGGCTTCGCTGTGGGCGCCGACCAGGCTGCCGGCACCGAGCACCACGTTTTGCCGCACATAGGCGCCGGTCCGGATCTCCACGCCCTCGTCCAGGATCGCGGGCCCCACGATCAACGCACCCGGCTCGATGCGGCAACCCCGACCGATGAAGATCCGATCGCCCGTCAGGTGGACCCCCTCCGGCACGTCCGAATTGATCGTCCAGTCGTCCCACGCTTGCAGGTACTCCACCAGGCGGTCTCCGAGCGACGCCCAGACCGGCTCGCCGTCAGGGAAGATCGCAGCGTGGGCGAATTCACCAACATCGAAGAAGGCTCGTGGGCTGAAATCGATCATGCGGGGATCTCCTCGTTTTCCTGCGGTCGGCGTCTGATGACCACCAGGGTTTGATCGTCGGCCGGTGGCGAGGTGATCGCGAATGTGTCCACATCCGAAAACACCCGGTCGACGATCGCGATCGGGTCGAGGAGTCGACTTTTCCTCAGGACACGAATCAGTCGCTCCCGGCCGTATTCCTCGTCGCCCTTCCCCTCCGCCTCGGTGATGCCGTCGGTGTAAATGGCGAGCACATCGCCGGGCTCGATACGCTCGAGCCCAAAACTGTAGACCGCCTGCGGGTTCGGGCCGAGAATCATTCCGGTGGTCGTCAGCTCGACGACGGCCCCATCCTCGCGGACCAGCAACCCAGCGGGATGACCGGCGTTGCAATAAATGAGCGTGCCGTTGATGTCGAACTCGGCGAGGAAAAGGGTCACGAACTTTGTCGCCAGCCGGCTGCGGTGGATGATCGTGTTGAGGCGCTGAACGGTCCGCGTGATCTTGTACTCCCGCGACAATCCCATCCGCAGACCGGTGAAGATGTCCCGAACCTGGAGGGCGGCCGGCAGGCCGTGCCCGGTTGCGTCGGCCACCGCGATGTCAAAGGTGCTGTCGTCGAGAGTTATCACGTCGTAGAAATCGCCGCCCACAACCTCCGCAGCAACCGCCCTGGCCGCGATTTCGAAGTCTCCGGGCTGGGGGAGGTGGCGCGGCAGGATCGAGTTCTGAATCTGCCGGGCGTCCTCCATGATGGCGACCATGCGTTCCTCTCGGAGCTTCTGGTTGACCGCCAGGCGAATGATGTTGAGGGTCGCAACCACGTCGTCGTGATCGGCGTCCAATGGTTCGACATCGAACGACAGCACATACTGAGCGTCGGCAACCGAGATCGCCGCAAACCACTCGCGCGTGCCGAGTTCGCTTTCGAGTCTCTGATCGAGCTGGGTGTCGTCGCGCCGCATCACCACCGAGCCCGTGTCCAACAACTGCTCGAACGGTGGGTAGGTCTTCCACACTCGGAGGCCGATGGGATCGCGCAACGCATCGCCGAAGGTCTCCACCAACTCGTAGCTGCCGTCGTCCTGAACGTAGATTCTTCCGCCACGGATTCCCAGGTCTTCGGCAAAGTTGTCGGCGATGAAGTCGGCGGCGCGGTGGATGGTTTCGAGCGGGGTCGAACCGAGCGCGATGGTCTCGAGCGCACGCTCGATTCGCCGGAACAGTGAGATGGACGTGCGGGGCATGCCGGATGATGCCACGCGCCGGGCTCGGGGTGCAAGGAGGTAACGCCGGGCAGGGGCCCGGCATAATGACCCGTCGACGGGGTGCCGGGCCGGATGCCATCCGTGACTGTATCGCTTTTGGGTGATATATTGAGCGAACGGCGCCCGTGGGCACCGAGGAGGACTCATGACACGGAACATCTCTCACAGGCTGATGGCGACCGCCGCCGTTGCTTCTCTGTTGGTTGTTGCAGCCTGCAGCCGCGGCGACGACACCTCACAACCAGTCATTGCCAACGCCGTCACATCTCACGGAGCGGTGGAGGTCGGCTGGGTGAAGGACTTTCCCGCAGCTCTCGAGCGCGCTCGGAACGAAGGCAAACCCGTCCTGGTGAATTTCTACGCCGACTGGTGCGTGTGGTGCAAACGCATGGAATCGACAACCCTTCGCGACAACGAGGTCAAGACGATGCTTCGAGACCACGTGATTCCGGTAAGCCTCGACGTGGACGGCGATGGCCGTGAGCTCTCAAACCAGTACCGCGTCGATGGATTGCCGACCATACTCGTGCTCGACGGCAACGGTCGCGAGATCGGCCGCATCCCCGGCTACATGCCACCCACCGGTTTCCTCGAGCGGGTCGAAAGCTTCCTCCAGCAGGGATGACCTCAACAGAGTTTTGAGTTTTGAGTTCCCACCCCACCAACTCGACTTCGTTCAGAAAGGAAGGGTGGTATATCCGAATTCCGAATTCCGAAATCGATCCTAACGGCTTCGAGCACTCGCGGCTTCGGCGGCGGCCTCGCGATCCAGTGCCCGCTGCTCTCCCGGCGTCGGCGTCGGCTTGAGCCGTTCGTCGGCGACTTCGATGGCCTCCATGGTCGGCATCGGTTCGCCGGGTTTGGGAACGTAGAACGGGATTTGAAAGGGCCAGGGAAGTTCGTCGATATCGGCGAGCTCTTCGCGGCACGGCTCCGTCGGTTCGGTGCCATCGAGAAACGCCTCGAGAATGATCGATCTCTGGGAGCCGCACGGCGGCACGGCGCGCTCCCCGGTCACAGCGTCGACGGGGGTGAAGACCACACCAGCAGGTACCTGGAAATCCTCCGCCCGTTCATCCTCCGTAAGGGTCTCGAGATATGACGTCATGAACGCGTTCCAGATGGGCTGCGCCGCCTTGGCCCCGGTCATTTTCTTGCCGATCGGGATCTTCCGATCCCGTCCCACCCACACACCGACCGTGATCCGGGGTGAAAAGCCTACAAACCACGCGTCCGTGTAGTCATCTGTGGTTCCGGTCTTGCCGGCGACATTGGCACCCAACCATTTGGCCGACATGCCGGTGCCGCGCTCGACAACTCCTTCGAGGACATTGAGCATGAGATAGGTCACGGCCTCCGGCATCACGCGTTCGCTGCGTGGGAAGAACCGCTCCTGCAGCCGCCCGTCTCGATCATAGACTTCCGAGATGAAATAGGGCTCGGGCACCTCTCCGAGGTTGGCGATGCCCGAATAGGCACGCACCAGATCGACCAGATGCACGCCGAGAGACCCCAGCGCGAGCGAGGGGTAGGGATGGAGTTCGGTGCTGATCCCGAAACGACGGGCCGTCTCCACTACGGCTTCGCTCCCCGCGAGCTGTTGGAGCTTGACGGCTGACGCGTTGTAGCTCATCTCGAGGGCCCGCCGGAGGGTGACGATTCCGTAGTACACGTTGTAATAATTCTTGGGGCAGTAGGTCAGCTCACCGGTGCCGTCCGCCAAAAGAAACGGCGCATCGAACATTGTGTCGGCCGGGGTAAACCCGCGCTCGAAAGCAGTCAGAAAGACAAACGGTTTGAAGGCCGATCCGCACTGAAGCGACGATTGCACTGCACGGTTGAACTCGCTGCGCTGAAAATCAAAACCACCCACGAGAGCGAGAATGGCCCCCGTCCGATTGTCCATCGCAACCAATGCGCCCTCGATCTCGGGCTCTTGAAGCAACTCGACACTCAGGACTTCGTCGGGTTCTTCGGGCAGCGGGTCGGGCAAACGCACCAAGACGAGGTCCCCGGCCTTGAGAATGCGTTGAAGCGACTTCGTCCGTGTCCAACCGGCCCCTTTCAGAGCCAGCGTTGCCCGACGGCTGCCGATCCGGAGATCGGCGGTGCGGGAGGAGACCTCGGTGACAACAGCTTTGACCATGGCCGCTGGTTGCAGGGTCGTGTTTTGCCACGAAGGGTCTTCAAAGTCGTCGACGGTCTCGACACCGTCATCACCGAGGACATTCGGCGGACGGCGGTAGCCGATATCATTCATTTCCAGCGCCACCAATCCCTCGCGGACCGCCTGCTCGGCCGCGGCCTGAAGAACGGGATCCATCGTCAGATGGACCTGGAGGCCGGAGGTGTAGAGGGCGTCGGTGCCGTAACGACTCTCGATCTCCTTGCGGGTCATCTCGAGAAAGTAGGCACCGCTCTCCACCCGATCGCGGTACAGCGCAACGCCGAGAGGCTGGGCCACAGCCTCCTCGTAGGCGGCTCGATCAATGAACCCATACTCCAGCATGTTCGAGAGGACTTTGTTTCGACGGTTGAGCACGTTCTCCGGGCGTCTGATGGGGTCGTACTTGTTGCTGGCGCTCGGAATCACCCCCGCCAACATGGCCGCCTCGGCGAGACTGAGGTCGATCGCGGGTTTTCGGAAATACAGCAGCGACGCCGCCTCCACCCCGTACGCTCCGTGACCGAGGAATATCTGGTTGGCGTACATGGTGAGGATCTGGTCCTTCGAGTATCGTTTTTCGATGTCGAGGGCCAGCAGCGCCTCCTTGACCTTGCGGCTCACGGTGCGTTCCCTCTGCAGGAAGAGGTTCAACGCCAGCTGTTGGGTGAGCGTCGAGGCACCGCCGCGTGAACCCATCTTGCGGTCGATGAGACTGAACCATGCCGCGCGCAGAATCGCCTTGGGATCGACGCCTCCGTGGGTGTAGAAGTCGGAATCTTCAATCGCCACCAAAGCGTGCTTGAAGTGCTCTGGGATCTGTTCGGGGCGCAGGACCACCCTTTGCTCGAGTGCATACGACGCCACCTGTTCACCGTCCGCAGCAAAGATGTGTGTTGTTGCCGCGGGTTCGAATTCGGCCAACAGATCCACCTGAGGGACGTGAAGAAACTGGGCGATGATCCAGCCCGCCAGAGCCCCGGCCAGACAACCTGCAACCGCGACCCACAGGACCAGGGTCACCATGGAAAAGGCTTTCTTCAAAGACTGCGGAGTCTCCTTCGGCGGTTTCTGCGACGACGATTTCTTGCGGATCGTCGGGCGTCCCTTTTTGGCCGAAGCCGCAGCATCGGAAACGATCTTCTTCTTGATCACGGACGGACTTTAGCAGATGCGGCACTCATATCTGATGACAGAAATGTGGAAATGCCGAGGCGTCAACCGATGATCGCGATCACGGAACAGAGTAAGACCACGAGGTGGTGGAATTGATTCGAATCCGTCAGAGAACACTAAGACTATCGACGTAAGCAGCACGGGATTTGTCGAGGCCGAGAGTTACGTCGCGAATACGTCTGCGCAGCACCCTGACCGGTCGACGCCATAGGTGCGCCCCTCCCGCAACGCGACGGCGATGGGACTGAACCACCAACCCTGTAGTATGGTGGCAGTAGCTCATGATGGTGCCACAGCCGGCTCCAGACTGAGCGCATGGGAGATTCGGGGTAGCACAGTTGCAGCTTCCGGGATTCTGAGTGCACTCGTTGCCGGCGTAACACTCATCGACCGGGTTGGCGTTGCCGCCGATGTTCTTGTAACAGTGCGTGTGAGGAGAGCTGAAGTTGTGCCCAATTTCGTGGCTCACCGAAATAATGTCCCAAACCGGGCTCGGGCTGCCGGCATTGAAACCGCCGCTGATGTTGGCGGTGAATCCATAGGCGCCGCCATAAATATCGCTGTCCGGCGTCAACGTGTTGCAACCGAGAGCCGAAGGGGTGTATCCCCACGGTGCGGGGTTGAACGAGCCCGAACACAAAACGCCGGTCCAGGCCACCCCGCCACTGAGATATTTTCCGCTCATGAAATGCGCGACTGTCCTTTCGACGCCAGTTTGATTGTAGTTCCAATACTGGCCGAACTCGAAGAGACCACAGAAGGTGGATGTTTCGTCCCAGGGATCCGAACTCGTACTCCACAGCGATAAATGCGAAACGACAAGGGATGTATCCACTTCGTCGGCATAAATCCCAGAGGCGAAACCGATCAGGTCGGCCACATAGTCGGTTGCGTCGGGCGCGTTGCCAAATACCTGATAAAACTCCCAGTCGGTTTCGACGGCGACACGTGCCGTATAGCTCGCAGTGGTTTTTGCGACGGACGCCGGTGGGTAAGCGATGGCGGATTCCGAACCGAACAGCAATCCCAGTGCATCGCTGCTCGGTGTGATCGAGTCTGTACCGCACGCAAACGTCCGATTGCCGGACTTCAGAAGATCTTCGTCGAGCTTGCGAAAGACCCATGGGTCCTCCTGCCCGTCAACCGACATCGACCACACGAGACCGTCTGCCGCGACCATTCCGTGAGCGCTCCCGTCCCCGCGAGACGTCAAGAAAACGCGTGCGTGCTCGGCGCCGACAACCGACCCGACATAGTAGGCGTTGTCAGGAGGATCGAGTATCTGATCACCCTTTTCCGTGTGGACCACGATCTGCGCGTCATCGGAAAAAACTCGGATGCGCTTGAGTTCGAGATCGACAGGCAAAATCCGACCCTCGAGCGAAACCTCCTCGATCGCAACGCGCTGTCCAATCCCTGGAGTGTGCAGCACCGAAACCGGGACTTGGGCGTTCGAGTCGACGCCCAAACGATCCCGCTCCTGTCCTGGATTAGCGCCATCCACGGCGTGCACACTGAAGAGAAGAGCCAACCAAACCACTGCGACCAGGCCACGGCAAAACGCCAGACTATTCTGCATGGTGTGCTCCCGCACGACGGGTGCGCGCCCTCACGCAAACCACCACCGTGACCCATCCAGAATATCAACAGGTCCGGAGCACCTGCCTCACCGTTAACAGAACTTTGTCATTCGCCCGTCGAGCTCCAGGCGCCCAGACCACCGTTTTCAAAACCGTCGCCGAAAACCATGTTCGAGGAACTTGCTTCAAAAATGCACACGCCGGTGGCGGGGTTGACGTGGTAGCTGAGAATGCGGTTGATGACGGTTGGATGAAAGTCGAGCGTGCTGCCGCAGCCGGCAATGTGGCAGTAACTCATCAACGATCCCGGGCCGCCAGGACACGAAGTGGACCCCTGGTAACAGCCTCCTTCGTATCCATAGCAATGGTCGATGGCGGGGCTGTAGCAGTGGGTGTGGGGCGAGCCGAAGTTGTGGCCGATCTCGTGGCCGACGAGCTTGGCGTCTCCCGACAGATAGTTGATCTTGAAGACCTTGGAGAAGCTGTAGCCGTAGGACGACGAACACAGCCCTCCGACCCACGCGATGCCCGAGGCGGAATTTGAGGACGGGGACTTTCCGGAGAGCATTGCCGCCAGGGCCCTTTGATTCGAGCCGTAGTGGCTCGCCCAATAGTTGCCGAACTCGTAGAGCTCGGATGATGAAGCGCTGCCGCCCGAGTTGGCGCTGTAGGGGTCGCTTCCTGTTCTGAGATAGGTCGTTCCCTGAATCAGTGTCACATCGAGGTCTCTCGAGTACATGACATTCATGGCGGCGATCAGATCGGCCACATAGTCGGCTGCAGCACTGGTGTTGTTGCTGAACTTCTGACTCAGAAGCTCGGTATCGGTGTCGATCGCGAGGACGGCTTCCAGCGGTGCGCCCGCTTTTTCGGTGCCGAGAGATGCCGAAGCCGCCTGTTGAACCGGCAGCTCGAAGGGCTGATCGAGCTCATCTTCTCCGCATCCCCAGAACGCCGTCTTTCCTGCAGTCGTCTCTTCTGTCGCGATCACTCGAACGTGCAATGAGGTTCCACCCGGAAGCGCCTCGAGGTCGTAGGTCTCGCCCCCAGCGACCGACATCCCGGTCACCCGCCCCGTCCTCGGGTCGAGAATCACCAGGATCCCTCCGACGGGTTCGTCGTCGATCCTTCCGGTGAAGTGTTTTCGAGGCGAACGCGGCAGCTCCCGCATCCCGTGTTCGGAGATCTCGTAGATCCGGGTCTCCGGGCCGTAGACCGATCTCCGCTCGAGGGTCACTCCCCGGCGATCGCCCGGAGCCACCGGCCACCGTTCCAGTCGGACCTTGCCACCGTGCCCCAGGGAGTTCAGTTTCGCGCTCAACGCGGCCGGCAGGATGAGCCGCTCTTCGAGAAACCCTTCTTCAGAGACCCGTACCTCGCCACCATCTGCTACGACGACGGACACTTCGATCGAGTTGCCGGGAGCGGCGGCTTCAACAGTCCACGATACTGCCGCCACCATCAGAAAAATCGAGATTCGAGTGGAAATCGGTGCCATGTCCTTCCCTCCCAGGAATAGGTGCCACATTCCACGTTATGAAAAGACGGCGCGAACCGCTGTGATCGGGGTCATCTATGATGGTTCGAAGATGCGACTTGTTATCGGATTCGGAGGCAATGTCGGCGACCCGGCGGAGGCGTTCGCCCGCGCCCTCGAGGCTCTGGCCGAGGACGGTTGGGTCCTTTTCACATCGCGACTCTGGCAGACCCGCGCCGTCGGCCCCGAACAGCCCGACTACCTCAACGCGGCAGCGGTCATTACGTGGTCTAATGATCCGCGGTCGCTACTCGCTCTCTGCCGCGAACTCGAAAAGGCCGCCGGGCGCGACCGTTCGTCCGAAGAGCGATGGGGGCCGCGAACCCTCGATCTCGATCTGCTGCTGGCCGAGGACTTCATCTGCGTCGGGCCCGAGCTCCAGCTGCCGCACCCCCGTTTTCACGAGCGGCGCTTCGCTCTCGAACCGGCGGCTGAGGTTGCACCGGGGTGGGTCCACCCGCTCTTTGGACGGACGATTTCCGAACTCGCCGAGGCGATGCGGCCCGATGTGGACGATGGCACTGTGAGGGTCCTGGAGATCGAGGGTTGAGCTGCCGACTACGATAAGAACGACCTGCGGGACCCGCCTTTCCTGAGGCTCTTCCCGAGAGGAGCCACTCTAGGCATTGTCTGCCCGAGGCGGCGCGCCGGCAACGAATGCTGCTGCATCAGACAATGCCAAGAATGGCACCTCCGCCGCACGCGACTCCACTCAAATGGCAGGCGGGACGCCTGCCCCACAAGGAAACACCATCCTGGTCCATTTGTGGGGTAGCCGTCCCGGCTGCCGGACAGGTGGGCGGCATTCCGAATTCCGATTTTCCTAGGTGATCGGTCGCGATCCGGGTTTGGCGATCGGAACACCACTGCGGCAGAGCGGGCACTCGTCGGCCGGCCAGGTCGGGAAGTCAGCGGTCACCAGGTGGCGGCTCGGCACTGGGTCAAAGGGCTGCGGCCGCCCCGAGCGGTTGACCAGCGACCCGACACCCACGACCTCGGCGCCGAGGTCTCCCAGGATGGCGATCACCTCGCGGGTCGATTTTCCGGTGGTCACGACATCTTCCACGACCACGACGCGCTGACCCGGTGCGATGCCGAAACCACGGCGCAGGACCATCTCGCCACCGGCTCGTTCCGTGAAGAGTGACGGCAGGTCGAGGTCGCGCGCTGTCTCGTGCCCGATGATGAGACCGCCCATCGCCGGTGCGACAACGATGTCCGGCGCCATTTCGGCCGCTCGAATCGACGCCGCCAGCTGTCCACCGGCGCGCGCCGCGCGACGTGGGTGGGCGAGATAAAGGGCGCACTGCAGGTAGTCTCCCGAATGGAGGCCCGACGAAAGCAGAAAATGGCCGCGCTGGTGGGCGCCGCAGTCAGTCAGATCAGTGAGCGTGATGGCGTCGGTCAATCCTGATTCCGTTCGATTCCGTAGGAGCGCATTTTCTTGTAGAGATTGGACCGTGGGGTCCCGATGACCCGCGCGGTGGCGGCCACGTTCCAACCGTTGCGTTCGAGGTGGTGCAACAGGTAGGCGATCTCGGACTGTCGCTGAAACTCGGAAAGGGAGCCGATGTCGAGCATCGAGTCCACGGTTCCGTCGGCCGGCTGCGACGGGAGGTCGACCCGTTGCACCGCATCGTCCAATTCCATGATGACCGCGCGTTCGACGACGTTTTTAAGCTCGCGGACGTTCCCCGGCCAGGGATGCTTCATGAGTTGGCTGAGGGCCTTTTCGCTCCAGCTTTTCGGGCGCCGATTGTACTCGCGGCAGAATTGCCCCGTGAGGTGCTCGACGAGGGGTGGGATGTCCTGGGTGTGTTCCCGAAGGGGCGGAGTGCGCAGCACGACCACGGCAAGCCGGTAGAAAAGGTCCTCGCGGAACCTGCCCGCCCGAACCTCCGCCACGAGGTCTTTGTTGGTGGCGGCGATCACCCTCACGTCGACCTGGAGTGTCTGGCCGGCGCCGACCGGCTCCACCTCACCGTCCTGCAACACCCTGAGCACCTTGGCCTGGGTCTTGAGGCTCATGTCGCCGACCTCGTCGAGGAAGATCGTGCCGCCGTCGGCCTGCACGAACTTTCCGAGCTGGCGCTTGTGGGCGCCGGTGAACGAGCCCTTCTCGTGACCAAAGAGCTCGGATTCGATGAGCTCCTCGGGGATCGCCGCCGAGTTGACCCGGATAAATGGTTTTCTGGCGCGACCGGAGAGGTGGTGGAGGCGCCTTGCCACCAGCTCTTTGCCGGTGCCGGACTCGCCCTGAATCATGACGGTGGCGTGCGACGGCGCGACACGCGCGATTTCCTCGCGCAGCTGGCGGATGGCAGGGCTCTCGCCGAGAAGGGGCGGCGGTTCTATGGTCGTTGCGCCGCCCCGTGCGACCTTGCCCTGAGCCACAGCTCCCCGCACCGCCAGAAGCAGGTCGGCGCGATCGGGCGGCTTCGTCAGATAACCGGCGGCCCCCGCCTCCAAACATTGGCTCGAGGTGAACTCGTCACCGTGCCCGGTGAGGATGACGACCGGGATTTCGAGCCCCCTCTGAAACAGGTTCTCCAGCAGTGACAAGCCGTCCATCCCCGGCATCTTGATATCCAGGAGTGCTGCGTCGGGTGGGTTTGCGTCGAGCTCCTCGAGGCCCTGAAAGGCGTCGCTCGCCTCTTCCACCCCGTAGCCGGCCCCGCTCAGGATGCGTCGCAAGACCTTTCGAACGCCGGCATCATCATCGATGATCAGGACTGTGCCTTCCATGGCATCTATGGTAGCAGCGTGGCCGGTGAACGCGCCTTGTATCAGCGCGTCCTTCCCGCGAGGAGCCAGATGGGATGAGTAGGCCGGTCTCCTAAAACGGCGTAGCACAATGCTCGCCAAATCTAATGCGGGCTCGAGGCCCAAGATAAAGGAGACCGGCATGGAGTATTGTGGCATCGACCTACACGCTGAGTACAGTCAAATCTGCATTCTCGACGAGGACGGCGAGGTGATGGAGACCTCGAGGGTCCGGACGTCGCGGAAGGCGCTGGAGCGCTTCTTCCAGCGGGACCGAATGCGGGTGGTGATGGAAGCTGGAGGGTCTTCCCCCTGGGTATCGCGCCTTCTTGATTCTCTTGGCCACGAGGTCGTCGTATGCAGCCCACGACGGGTGCGACTGATCGCAGAGAGCAAACTGAAGAACGACAGAGTCGATGCAGAAGTACTCGCTCGTCTCGTGCGACTTGACCCCGAGTTTCTCCAGCCGATCCAACACCGCAGCGAAGAGGCGCAACTGCTGCGGGCAAACCTCAAGGTGCGAAGCGCGATGGTGGAGGCCCGCACGAAATGGATCAACACGGTGCGGGGACTACTGCGCAGCTTCGGCTACAAAGTGAGCGGGAAGGCGCCGCAGACATTTGTCGATCGAGTCGACGAGATGCAACTGCCCAGCGAGCTCCGATCAGTCATCGAGCCATTGCTCGAACAGCTCGATCTCCTCTCAGGTGAAATAACCCGTCGGAATGAACACCTGGAGGAGATGGTCAAAGAACTCCCGGAGGTCGAGCATCTTCGCCAAATCCCAGGGGTCGGTCCGGTCGTCGCGACGTACTTCGTACTGACCATCGACGATCCGAATCGCTTCAGACATAGTCGAGACGTGGCTTCGTTTTTCGGTCTCCGACCCTCCATGCGCGAGTCTGCCTCGGTGTCGCACTACGGACGGATCACCAAAGAGGGGGACCCTGAAATGCGGCGACTACTGGTCCAGGCGGCACACGCATGTCTTCTCACCAAAGCTGATTCTGAACTCAAGACCTGGGCTCTCGCGCTTGCGGAGAGAAAAGGCAAGGGCAAGGCTGTGGTCGCACTCGCTCGCAAGCTCGCGGTGCTGATGCACCACCTTTGGGTCACGGGCGAGGTTTATCAGGCGAATCCAAACCAAGAAACTGATCAAGCAGCTTGACCGTCAATCGGAGGAATATGTAATTGAATTTGGATGATCCCTACGACGAGATTCGGGCGACTCCGGTAGTGCCTTGGAAGGGCTCTCAGCCAACGCCTGCGAGCCGGCAGTCCGTGAGCCAGATAGGAGCGCCCACCCTTGTCGGAACCCACCATGCACCGGTCGATATTTTCATCGACCATCAGAGTGCGGATAGAAGCGAGACGGGCAGGTCATCCATCGCAATTCACCAAAGGTAGGAAAGGAGCCATCGCAAAGAGTTATCAAGACCTTGACACCACCGGCCTACTCATAGAAGGCACGCGGCCCGTCCAACGGGCCGGATGTCAGGCACCTCCGCTGAACGTGGGCAATTTCGACGTCTCCCGGTGCGCCCGGGCACGACAGGCCCACCGGGATAGAATGGTCCGATGGAGGGAACCCGACACCTCACAAAACGCAAAGGGCGACGTGTGAAGATCCCTGCCCTCGCGATCTTCATTTTCGCGGTTTCCTGCGGCGAACCGGATCGGATCCGCCTCGCCCCACCAACTTTGATCGCTCATGCCGGGGGGATCGGCAACCACCGAACCTACACCAATAGCCTCGAGGCTCTCGACCTCAGTGCCGCCCGCGGCTACACAGCTGTTGAAATCGACTTCTCCTGGACCCGGGACGACCACCTCGTCCTCCTGCATGACTGGATTCGCGATATTCCCCTCCTTCTCGATCGCCCGCCCGGGCGGATGTCGTTGGAAGAGTACCGATCAGCCCGATCACCAACGGGTCTTACGCTATTGACCCTCAATGACCTCGAAACGTGGCTGACGGGAAACCCCGAAATTCTGGTTTTTACAGATTTCAAGGAGCGAAACGTCGAGGGACTGGGCCGGATTGCCGATGCCTACCCGCAGCACATCGACCGGATCGTGCCACAGGTTTACCGGCCTGACGAGCTGGCATCGGTCAGGGACCTGGGGTTCAAAAATGTCGTTTTGACCCTGTACGACTCGGACCTCGATGATGACGAGGTGGTCAGTTTCGCATCGCGCCAACGACTGTTCGGGATCACGATGCCGATTCGACGCGCTCTTGAAGGCGATCTGCCCGCCCGCCTGGTTGAATTCAACGTGCCCGTCTTTGCACACCCTGTCAATGACTTTCCGACGTTGGTCGAGTTGCAGGGACGGGGCGTTTCCGGTATCTACACCGACTGGTTGTCGCCCGGGGACGCCAAGGCGGAAACCCGACTCGAACCGTGGTCGCTGGAGACGAGAGGGTTGGAACCGATCGATGGCAGGGTGGTTGCCTTCGTGCCGTCGAAAATGACTGGATTGGCGATTTCCCTGTTATTCCAGAATGAGGGAGTAGACCCCGAGCCGCTCCTGGTCGAGCTCGTGAGCCCAAACGGCGACGTGTTGGGGGCGGCAGACGTGGTTCTTGAACCAGGCGAAGAAAAGACCCTGAATGGGGTCGACCTTTTTCCACCATCCGTCGACCACGGCTGGATTCGCGCCACGACGGCGCCCGGTGTCCTGGCAGACTCGCGCTGGGTGTTCAAGGAGAACCCCGCGATAACCCGGACGATGGAACCAGCCACCTGTTCGGAGTTCATCGCCCGGGGAACGGGCACCGGCGTCAGCGGGCTCTTGTTGGCACTCGTCAACCCGACGCAGTCAACCCACTCCTATGTCCTGCGTCGCCGTATCGGGTTGGACCTCGTGGACGAGGAATCCGTCGAGTTGGCACCGGGCCACCAGCTGATCCGCGTCTACAGGAGCAGCACCGACGAAGACATCGAACTCCGGGCGGAGGGCGGCCCGATGATTCCACTCATTCTTCGGTGGGACCCTCTGGTCCGCTTCATCGAGTAGATCATGGCATCGAGGCATTCTCTTCGATCGCCCATTCCATCTCTCGTGGGGGCTGTCATCCTCGCTCCCCTGGTGACCAGAATACTCCTGCTCTTCGAGGGAGGCGTCGATCTTCGAACGGCCGACCTCGAGGGTCTTGCCGCAGACATCGGGATCTCGCTGGTACTCGCATCGGGTTTGATCGCGGCCACCAGGTTCGGTTCATGGTTTCGTTGGGTGGGACCGATGTGTGTCGGGTTCTGGTGCGTCGCGAACTTCGCCAACTACGAACACATCCATGAGTTGGGATCGATGGCCAGTCTCTCGCATGCCGGTTATCTTGCCGACCCGACCTTTTTCCGTGGATCCGTCCTGGCACCGACGCACCCCTTCCTCCTGGTTCTCACGACACTCGCCTCCGTTGCCCTCGTGTGGCGCGCATCAGCCCCCGACCGGCCAAAAAAACCGCACGCCCCGTTGTTGATTGGTATTGGCCTCGTCATCGTGGTCGTTGCGGTCCCACAATCCGGAGCGATCGCCAGCTGGCGGCAGACGAATTTTCTCGTCGCGCAGTCCGTCCGCCTGATCACGCACCGAGGGGCGGGAGGCGTCGCAGCGTCGTTCGGAAACGGCAGTCTCGCCGCCCGGGATCTCGAAGGAACACCAATTCTGGACGGAGAGGGGCGAGCCCGTAACGTGCTGTTGGTTGTACTGGAAGGTGTGTCGGGTGCTTTCATCCCGAGCCTTCGCCAGCATCACGGGAGCGTTCCCCTTTTCGACATGCCGGAGCTCGATCGGTTGGCCCGAAGAGGCATCGCCTATTCGTCATTCATCGCAACCCAACGGCAGACCAACCGTGGCGAGTTCGCGCTTTTGTGCGGGGAGTATCCAAAGCTCCTTACGGCGGAAGCACGTATGACCGAACTGGTGGGCAAGGGTCCTCTGAACTGCCTGCCGACGGTGATGCGGGACGCAGGGTACGCCACCGTCTACCTCCAGGCCGCTCCAATGGCTTTCATGATGAAGGACCAGTTCATGCCACAGGCGGGTTTCGAAGTGGCGCACGGCGACACCTGGTTCAAGCGTTCGTACAACCGCAACCACTGGGGCGTCGACGACCGCGCATTCTTCGAAACGAGCCTCGACATGATCGAGGAACTCGAAACGGCGGGCAAACCGTGGTTTCTCACTCTGCTGACGGTCGGGACGCACCACCGCTATAACGTCCCACCCTCGTTCGAGGGGACACATGAGGCGGGCAGTGCAGCGTGGGCGTTCGAGTATCTCGACCGCGCCGTCGGCGAATTCGTTTCGCAGCTGGAATCGGCGGGAATCCTTGAGAACACGCTCGTGCTCTTCACGAGCGATGAGTCACAGGCGACGCATTTCGGGGCGTCGGATGTGGAGAGCCTGGTGAGCCAGGGTTGGGGGTTCCTCATCGCCCTCGTTCCTGAGCGGCAAAACGGGACCATCGGCGAGGTTTTCGTGCAACCGGACATCCCGATGTCGATCGTGGACTACCTCGGCCTCGAAAGCGGACGGCGCACATTCACTGGACGCTCCGTGTTTCGCCGTTACGCTCGGAACCGCGAGGTCTTCTGGGGCAACACCCACCTCGGTTTGGTGGCGGGGCTCACCCTCGACCACCACCTCGTCACCTGCACCGAAGACTTTGCTTCCTGCGGCACGCGTTCGATCGCCGGAAGCCTGTTGTTTTCTCCAGACATTGAGGTGCGCGATGCGACGGAAGCCGAGATCGAATGGCTTCGGAGAGCCGCCTTCAGAAGTCTCGACTCAGAAACCGGCCAGCTCAAAAATCGTCGAATCGCTCTGATCTCGCCCGGAATCCATCCAGTCGTGCCCACCTCGACCGAGCAATACCTCTTCGGGGGCCAGTTCGTGTCGATGGCAGCCAACACAATGGCCGACGTGGAGATCGAGGTCGAAGCGACCGGCGATTCGGGTTGGGTCGATCTGGTCAACCTTTTTGTTGTCAACATGCAACCAAGCTATTCGCGGACTGTAAGGGTCAGGGCGGGAGAGACCTTTCGCCTTCGCTATTCCGTCAAAACGGAATTCAATCTCGACAATGTGGAGTGCCGAATGTGGATCACAGACTTCGAGGGCGAAGACCTCGGGCTCGATTTCGCATCGGCTGAACTCAGCATGTCCCCAAATCCGTCAAATCAGCCATTCGCCGGGGTCGTCGAACACACGTTCGAAGTCACCGGCGGCGAAACGAACTGACGCCGGTCGAGGCGACCGGCGTCAGGTTTGTCTTTCGCGTCTGCTACTCCACGTCGAACGTCACGCCCTGGGCCAGTGGAAGTTCCCCGCCCCAGTTGATGGTGCAGGTCTGCCGCCTCATATAGCCCTTCCAGGCGTCCGACCCTGCCTCGCGACCACCGCCGGTCTCCTTCTCGCCGCCGAATGCACCGCCGATCTCGGCCCCCGAGGTGCCGATGTTGACGTTGGCGATCCCGCAGTCCGAGCCTTCGTGTGAAAGAAAGTGTTCGGCGGTCCGCATGCTCTCTGTGAACACCGCCGACGACAGACCCTGAACGACTGAGTTGTGCATCGCCATGGCTTCGTCAAAGGTCGAGAACTCGAAGACGTAGAGAATCGGCGCAAAGGTCTCGTCTCGCGCGATCGCGAGATCTGCAGGCGCCTTGACGATGGTCGGTTCGACAAAGAACCCCGGGCCTTCGGGCCGGCCGCCGCCGTAAAGAACCTCGCCACCCTGTTCGCGAACGGCCTCGAGGGCCGCCTCGTGTTCGGAAACTGCGCCGGCATTGACCAGCGGACCCATGAGGATGCCGTCCTCGAGGGGATTGCCAATGGTGATCGACGGGTAGGCCTTGAGGAGCCGGGCCGTGACCTCCTGTGCAACGCTCTGATGAAGAAACAGGCGGCGCAAGCTCGTGCAGCGTTGGCCGGCAGTGCCGACTGCGGCAAACAGGATCGCGCGCACGGCGAGTTCGATGTCGGCGTCTTCGGCAACGATGATGGCGTTGTTGCCCCCGAGTTCGAGAATGCTGCGGCCGAACCGGCGGGCCGTGACTTCGGAGACATGGCGGCCCATCTTCGTTGAGCCCGTAAAGGAAACCAGGGGGACCCGGGGGTCGTTGATCATCCGCTCACCGACCGTGCGGCCGGGCCCGACGACCAGATTGAAGATCCCCTGCAGCCCGTGCCGTTTCATGACCCGATTGCAGATGTGCTGGACGGCGATGGCGGTCAGCGGGGTTTCTGACGACGGCTTCCACACCATCGTGTTGCCGCACACCGCGGCCAGGGCAGCATTCCATGCCCACACCGCCACCGGGAAGTTGAACGCCGAAATAATGCCGACCACACCCAGCGGGTGCCACTGCTCGTACATGCGGTGACGAGGACGTTCCGAGGCCATGTTGGGGCCGTACAGCTGGCGAGACAGCCCAACCGCGAAGTCGCACATGTCGATCATCTCCTGGACCTCGCCGAGGCCCTCGGAGAGGATCTTGCCCATCTCGAGCGACACCAGGCGCCCCAGTGGCTCCTTGAAGATCCGCAGCTCGTTGCCGAGTTCGCGCACGACCTCGCCGCGGACGGGAGCCGGCATCATGCGCCAGGTCTCGAATGCCTCGGTCGCTGCGACCATCACCTTTTCGTATGCGGCTTCATCCGCCTGAATGATCGACGCGATGGGTTCGCCGTCGGTCGGGTTGAGGGAGACCAGCTCGTGCCGATCGTCCGGCATGATCCACTCACCGGTGCACGCACCGAGATTGGAATCCTTGATCCCGAGCTCCAGGTGGAGTCCGAGGTCGGAGAAGAACTTCTTCATTTCGCGCAAAATATCGGTCATTGATTTCCTCCAGTGACTCGTCGCCGCGGCGGGAGTGTACCTTCCCCCCGAAGACCTGCCAACCCTCGCAAGGCCGTATGTGATTCAAGAATCTTCGCTGTCGTCCTCTTTCGAGAAGTAGTTTTCCCAATCTGCGATGTCGTGCGACGACAGCTTCGACTCGAAGGAGGATCGTCGCTTTGAAGGGCGCCGCCGGCCGCGCCAGTCAGCCAGCGTTCTGACAGAGGCGCCCTTGCTGCGAGCTCGGTCGCGAAGCGCGCGATCGTCAGTGACCACCACCCACTGCGAGGCCGGCCTGCCGACGGGAACCAGTTCGATAATTACATCGTCTGCCGTAACGGCGCCCGAGTACTGCACCGTCACCCGGCCAAGGTGCTCTTTGGGGGGGGAGCCGACGGGCGGCGGGCCGTCGAATACGAGGAAGACCTGCATCGCCTCGTGCCGCACCTGATCCAGTGCCCCCTGGCGGACGTTGGCGCGGTTCCGTTGCGACGGAGGCAGGCTGTGAAGGAGGTTATTGCCGTCGATGATGACGGGCATCGTCAGTGCATCTGCCGCGCCCGCCGCAGCAGGCGCTGCAGTTCACGCGAACCCACCAGATCTTTGTACATTCGGTTGGCTGCTTCGTTGTCGGGGTCGACCGCCAGGGCCCGTTCCAGGCTTTTTCGCTGCCGCTCCACATGGTTGCGGCGGCGCCAGAAATCTGCCAGTTCGAGCCACGAATCGACGTGCTTGGGGTTGGCCTCGATGGCCCTCCTCAAACAGGCGAGGGCGCGATTGGCCCACAGCGGGTTTCTCTGGAGCAGACGCGCGAGTTTGAGAAGCTCATCCGGACGCGGGTCGAGCGCACACGCTCGCTCGAGGAGCTGGATCGCGAGATAGAGCTCGTTGTCTCGAATGAGTTCGTCGGCGCGTTTCAGGTTGGCTTCGACGAGCGTCTTGCGGGCCTGCGGATCAACTTGCCCCCGTTTCGAGGTCTCGATCCCGCTGCTTTCCGCGTCGACGGTTTTCAAGATGCCGTCGTAACGCTCCCGCGCCTTGTGCGACGACAGGACCTCGTAGGCGGCTCGGCCGCGTTCGACGATTCGTTCCAGGTGCCCGACCATGTCCTTGAGGTGGGGTCTATTGGCTGCCTCCGGTGCAAATCGTTCCCTGATTTTGGTCCAGCCATTCTTGACCTCGGCCGGGTTGGAGTCCCGCGACAATCCCAGGGCCTTGTAGTGGTCGACCTTGGTCACCGCTTCCGAGAGCTTTCGGATGTACTTGCGCTCTTCGATCTGACGCTCGCTGAAATCTCCGTATTCGGCTTCCAGCGCCTCAGGTTGCTCACCACCTTCGACCGTCGGTTCGGTACCGCGCTCCTCCGGGCTCTCGATCGGAATTTCCGGCCTTGGGGCCGCCTCTCCCTCCACGACGACTGTTCCCGAGAGCAGCAACGTGTAGAGCGTGGGGTAAAGCTGGGATTCCGGCAGAGATGACAGCCGCTCCAACTCGGCGATGTTCTTCGCCGCGTCGAGGCGGCTCAGCAAAAACCCTTCCGTGGGATTCAGCTCCACGTCTTCGATCATCTCCTTGAACGATGGTGAAAGGACCACACGCCGGGCCGGTGGGCCGATGACCTTCCGAATCGCTTCGACGTCCGAGTATTCCCGGGCAGCCGTCAAAATGATCTGCGATGTCACGATGTTTGGCAGCGTATCGAGCTGACCCTCTCCACCACCGTCGATGAATTCGCACGTGGTCCGAGGTGCCGCCGAAGCGCGGCGGATGATGGTGAGAGCGAGTTCCTGGAGCTCATGCTCGAGGTCTTCGGCAGAGATATAACCTCTCGCAACCAGAATGTGTCCGAACGGCGGCGAGGCGCCGCCACCCTGTGCGAGAAGGATCAGAGCTCGATCGTCTTCGCTGATCTTGCTGCGGTCCACCAGCCACATTCCGAGCTTCTCTTCTTCCTGGTGCGACCTCGCAGCTCGAATCTCACCGTTGGTGAATAGAATCTCGCGCACGCTGGACCCCGCCACCGCCTTCAAAGACCCGGTTGCGCGTGCCGCCGCGAGTTCGGCCATCAGGCTCGGCAGCGGCCGAAACGCAGCATTCGCGCTCATGCCTCAACCACCCGGCGCCGCGGATGGCGTGATCTCGTCGCCCGTGAGCTCGATGGGGTGGGGATCAAAACCTTCCCGTCGCAGGGCTGCGGGAACGTCCCTGGCTGCATTGGTGGCGGCATCACGGCTCGAAAACTCGCCCCACACCAACTGCCAACAGTCATCGCGGCCGTTCGTTTCGGCCGCCACTGGACGCACCGAATCGGGGTGTTGGTCGGCCTTCTTGAGGACCCGCTGAAGATCCTGTGGTTCGCAGCCCATATCGACCACCAACGACCAGTGGCCCCCCGCCGACGAAGCACCAACCTCGCCAACCGCGTCGGCGCCGGTACCCGATCGGCTCACCAGCCAGGCAATCGCCAGCAGCACGATCAAAAGCGCTGCTGCGGCGCCGACGATCCAACTCACCGGGATGCGCCGCCGCGATGACTCGGCATACTCTTCGGCGGGTAGGAGATCCACCTCGGATTCCACAACGAGCGACGGTTCCGGCTCCAAAATGCCGGTTGCGACAAGCGCCGCCAACAATCTGGAAACCTCATCAAGGGAGTGCTCTGACCGACCCGCCACCTGGTTTGCTGTTCGTTCACCGGTGATCTTGGATACGATCAGGTCGGCCTCTTCCGAGAGCCGAAGCGGTGAGTACAGCTCGAGGAAGTTCGGCGACCTGCTGAGAAAAACATCGAGGTCAGGGAGGATCACCGAGGCCGTTGCCCCTGTGGTGTCGGAAAGCACCAGTTCAACAAGGGTGTGCGTGATCGAGATCGTTGCGCCGTTTGCCGGGTCGGGCACGCCCTCGACGATTTCGATCTCTCGTTCAGGATCGATAATCCACTGTCTGAGGTGCTGTTGAAGGATCTCTTTCGCTGCTCCCATCGCGTAGGTCTCAGCAATCTGACCACCGGCGGCGAGTTCGCGGGCCTCTTCGAGAAGATCGTTGCGACCGGACGGCTCACAACTCAAACGCTGACTCAGGGCCTTGGTGTCGATGCCTTCGACAAATCTGATGCGGCCCTTGTGGACCCTCAAAATCAACTCGCCGTCGGCCCACCGCAGTTGCGCAGCGCCCCCATCTTGACGGGCGATCCACTGTCCAAATTGCCAGATTTCGTGAGGGTCGGTCATGGCCAAAGAATATTGCATCCGAGGCAGCATTGTAAAGCGACGCGACCTTCATGAGGGTTCTCCGGAACCCGCTGAAGGTCGGCTCCGACCGGCGCCCGACCGCGACCTCCCCACCGAATGCCCGTCGTGTCTTTTCACTGTTCGGCGAGGCTTGACACACGAAGTGTTGCGCTCTACCATGACCTTCCCAACGGTTCTCCGTTTGGGAGGTTAGCTCAGTTGGTTAGAGCACCTGCCTTACACGCAGGGGGTCGTGGGTTCAAGTCCCCCACCTCCCACCACCTCTGAGCCGCCTTTTGCGGGGTCGTAGTTCAGTCGGTTAGAACGCCGGCCTGTCACGCCGGAGGTCGCGAGTTCGAGTCTCGTCGGCCCCGCCATTTTTTTACTGCCGCCCCTCGGGCGGCGTTTTCTCTTTCACGCTCAGTCACGGGCCTCGTGGCACCGTTGCCTGCGAGCTGGCTCTGTGCGACTCGCTCCTCGATTCGCACGATCCAGCAATCGCAGCCACCGGCGGCAATCGAGTCTCGTCGGCCCCGCCATTTTTTTACTGCCGCCCCTCGGGCGGCGTTTTCTCTTTCACGTTCAGTCACGGGCCTCGTGGCACCGTTGCCTGCGAGCTGGCTCTGTGCGACTCGCTCCCCAACTCACAGACCCCGGTTCTCGCAGTCATTCTCGGTGACGGACGAGTGGCAATTCCGAATTCCGAATTCCGAATTCCGAACAATGGTCACACCACGATGATGCAGTCGGTGCTGCCGTGGGTGTTGAGTTGGTACCCGTCCGCGGCTTCTTCGTTGAACCACACTCCATCATCACTTCGATACCGAAAGCGATAGGTGTTTCCACGAAGGAGCGAAACGACCGCGCTGGCGGTGCCGTTGCTGCGTCTGACAAAGCCATCGACGCCCGGGCTCCACCCGTTGAAATCGCCAACCACGGATGCCGGCAACCTCGAATCTCCAACGTCGAGGACGAAACTCACTTTGACCTCGTCCGAACCCTTGATGCTGCGTCGCTTGAGCATGATGATCTCCGCGCCCATTATAGAGAATTTCGTCCTCAGCGGTCGTATACCGAATCAGAGGCGGCGGATCCGGGCGAATTTTCGGGTCGTCTTTTCCGGGTCGTGTAGACTGCGACGGAGAATCATTCAAATGTCGACACCTCTTATCCGCCCGACCTTCGAGATCGAGCTGGACCTCGACCCGGATACGGTCATGGAAGATCTGCGCTTGCGGATGCCGCAATGTCCGCGATGCACCGGGATGTCGCTGGGACGGCATGCTGAGCTTTTTGTTCCGGAAGCGGAGAGGCGCGTGTGGTCGCCCTGGTTGAGTGTCACAGCTCGAGAAGGCGATCGCGGAACCGTCGTGCGCGGCCGTTTTGCTCCGCACCCCTCTGTGTGGACGTTGTACCTCTTTCTCGCCTTCGGTCTCGCTTTTGCCCTTCTGCTGGGTCTGACCTGGGGCTATGCGCAGTGGGCGATGGATACCGTTCCCTGGGCTCTCGGCAGCGCGCCCCTCATTTTGGTTTTGGGGATGGGGCTTTATGGAGTCAGCTTGATCGGGCAGCGGCTCAGCGCCTCGCAAATGGTGCAGTTGCGATCCGCCCTCGACGAACTCATTTCATAGCGTCGCCGCTGCGTTCAGGAGCGACCGAGGGCTCGTCAAGATAGCCGAGCGCTCGGAGTTGCTCGATGGTCTCGGCATCAAGCTTCTGGGTCACCAGACGATCGAGAGCGCCAAGAGCTCCGGAGACCTCTCCCAAACACGAGAGAAGATCATCAGAAGGCTGCGAATTCGCCGGGGCGAGATTATTGAGCTCGTTCGGATCTTCGGTCAGGTCGAAGACGAGGTGTTCCTGTTGAGCGACGCCGAGGATCTCTTTTTGGTTGCCAACGACAACTCCGACTGACAGGAGCCCCTTGGACCGCTTCTTTTCGTTGTCGTGAGTCCCGCCGTGCACAGCGCCCTTGTGTGCCTGATAGCACGCCGCATTCTCCGGGGTGTTCGCTCGACCACCACGAGCAGCCTGGGCCCAACTGGTCCCCGGCAACTCCTCTGGCCCCTTGACGCCTACGAGGTCGAAGAGCGTCGGGGCCACATCCAGCAGGGTGGCTTGAGACGTCAATATCCCGGGGGCAATCACGCCTTCCCAATACAAGGCGAGAGGGATCCGCAGTGACGGTTCGTGGAGATTCCGACCGTGTCCCCAGTAATCGTGCTCGCCCAGGCTTTCGCCATGATCGGCGGTGAAGACCACGATGAGATTCTCCTCGTCCACGAGTCGGCGCACACCCGCGAGCAGCCGCTCGATGGAACTGTCGACCGCCGCGATCTCGGAGTCGTACCGGTCCTTCTTGTTCAGTTGGTCATCGTTGACTCCGAGGCGGGCCGCATACTCCCCGTGAAAGCGATAAGGTGCGTGCGGTTCGATGTAATGAACCCAGAGAAAGAACGGTTTCCCGGTCTCTGCTGACGAGTCTTCCCCCAACCATTCGAGAGCATCGTCGGTCACGTCCTCGCACGTGGCCTCCGAGTTGAGAAGTCCGAACCAACGACGCCGCTCGAGACGTTCAGAATACGCATCAAAGTGCTCGCCCAGGAGGGTCAGATTGTCCTTCAGCGTCCAGGTGCCGACGACCGCCGCTGTCGAATAACCGTTGAGCGCGAGGGTTTTTGGCAGCGATTCCAGCCCCGCCCGCATCCGAAGCCCGTTGCGGGAAGCTGCATGCTGGTGGGGATACAGCCCTGTCACCATCGAACACATCGCGGGGCCGGTCAGGGGCTCAGGAGTCCACGCCCGTTCGAACTTGAGCCCGCCCTCGATCAGCAGGTCAATATTCGGAGAGGTGTTTCTCCGGTAGCCGTACGAATGCAGATGATCGGCGCGAAGAGCATCCACCGTAATCACCAGAATGGAAGGATGCCCCTCGGCAGCGCCGAGGGGTGTCGCGGCAAGAGCCACGGATCCAAAAAGCACAATAAAGCCCGTCACGCGAACGGCCAAGATTCTCTTCAATTCGTGCACGAAAAGCCCTCTCACATCCTCTGTCGGCCGCGTATTGTACCCGACGCCGCAATTTGGCACAGCACCGGTATTCGTGTCGCCCGGCGGGCCGAACGGTGGCTGTGGACACCCTTGTGCCGCAGCAACGACGTCGAACCATCTTCCGGGTCAGTCTGTGCCAGCGATTGCCGAAAAGCCTCGCGATACGAATACTCGAACTGGTCGCGTCATGAAACACATCGTATCGACCTGAAACAGGTCATTGCCACGCCGACCCAGTGATTCGCGCATTTCTGCTGGCACCGTTCTTGCGGAGGGGAAACCCCGGAGGAGAATTTGGATATCTTGGACCTCACTGAGGCGATCAGCCTCGGGCCCACCAACTTCCAGCGCCGCGGTTTTTCTTTCCTTGAAGCGTTGGTCGCGATCGCCGTGATCAGCGTGATTGGTGGCGTTGTCATTCCTTCAGTTCTCGCGGAATATCAGGAGGCCCACCTCGAAACCTGCATCGCCCAACTCGAAACGATGCAGGCGGTGGCCAAGAACCTCTGTGACGGCGCGTCCATTCCAACCCCCGATGAGTTCTGGGGCAAGGGGTTCCCGGATGCGGAGGAAGGCGAGTACTACTACATTGTCGACGATCAGGATGCCAACAAAGGCCACGGCAACGACCTTGACGGCTGCGACGAGGACAACCCCGGAAACTCGCCGCGCTGCCCGGGCATGGACATCAAGTTCGTGGTCTTCTGCGCCCACGACCACGGCAACGGCGTCAAGTACTGCTACGCCACCGATGATCTGCCACCGACGGCGATCCTCGATGGCGAGGAGGATCCCTTTAACTTCAAGGCCCAAAAGGACCAGGGTCAGGGCAACGATCCCAAACCCGAGGGCAAAAAGCCCAAGAAGTAAGAACACAGGAAAAAGGCGTGGACCACCCTCCCACGACTTCTCGAGACGGCCCGCGATTGGCGCGGGCCGTTTCCTTTTCCCTCCGCCGCCCGCACGCATCACCGTCGGAGGTTCGCGGGGGTGGATAATCCGAAATCCGAAATCCGAAATCCGAAATGGCGATTGCGCCCGCGGTACACTTGGACCGGAATGGACTCCTTCGACCGCAACTGGCGCGGGCTCCAACTCGAAACCCTGGTCGATCTCTCTCTGACCATCGGCGGAGTGCTGTCCGAGGAAGAACTCGTGGAAGAGTTGCTCCAGCGCGCTGTGGGCACCTTGGACGCCGGCTCCGGATTTGTCTGTACCCTCCACCCCGGCGGTCGGGAAGCCATCGTCCAGTCCGAACGACTGCCTCAGAACGTCGAGGTGGTTCGATCGTTTTTTGATTCCCACCTCCTCGAGGATCTTGCGGCCGGTGACGTGGCGAGAGCTCAGCGCAGCGCCGAAGAGCCGCCGTTCGATCTGCTGGCCGCGCCAATCCTCTGGCAGCAGCGACTGATGGGCATGGTCGTCCTGGCGGACAAAGAGACACGAGACGGACGGGCGCAGTTCACCGACAACGACGCCCGGTTTCTGCTCTCGATGGCCAGCATGGTTGCCACTGCAGTCGCCACCGCACGCAGAGTCGACGCCATTGAACGCGAACGCCAGCGTCTTGCGGACGAGAACCGCGCTCTGCGCGGCGTCGCGCGCCGCGAGGGATTCGTGGGTGAATCACCCGAAATCCACGAGATGCTGGAATTGGTCAGGCGGGCTGCACCGACTGGGGTCAACGTCCTCCTCAGGGGCGAGTCAGGAGTTGGAAAGGAGCGAGTCGCACAGCTACTCCACTCGTTTTCCGAACGCTCGAATGGCCCCTTTGTCCCACTCAACTGCGCTGCCCTGCCGGAGACACTGCTCGAGTCCGAGCTCTTCGGTATTGAAGAGGGCGTCGCCACGGGCGTTCAACGACGGCACGGCAAAATCGAGTTGGCCGACGGCGGCACGCTGTTTCTCGATGAGGTCGGCGATCTGTCGTTGGCTTTGCAGGCAAAGCTCCTCCGGGTCGTCCAGGAGAGGGAGTTCGAGCGCCTTGGCGGCCGCGAACGCATTCCGGTCGACATCCATCTCGTAACGGCCACCAATCGCGACCTCGAGGAGATGGTTGAGCAGGGTGAGTTCCGCCGCGACTTGTACTACCGTTTGAGAGTCGTTGTCGTCGAGGTTCCGCCGCTTCGCGACCGGCGCTCCGATATCCCTCTTCTGGCACGCCACTTCCTCGAAATGTACGGAGACCGTTTCAACCGTCCCGGGCTGCCGCTTTCCCGGAAAGCCCTCGCAGCTCTCATGGACCATCCGTTTCCGGGGAATGTCCGGGAACTGGAAAACGCGATCCAGGCCGCAGTCGCCCTGGCCCCCGGCGATGCAATTTCGGTGGATGACCTCCGACTCGAAATCGAGGGCCGGCCATCCTCGACACCGGGTGGCCTGATGTCCCTGGGACAGATCGAACGTCGCCACATTGAACAGGTGCTGGAAGCGGTGGACGGTAATCGCCTGCAGGCCGCCCGGATTCTCGGCATCGACCGCACCACACTCTATCGAAAAGTGCAGCGTTTTGCATCTAAAGATGCAGAAAGCCACAGTTCATTTAAATCAGAAAAATAAAGGGTTTAATTGCCATATCTCTGATTTACGCCAAAAAATGATGCAAAATCCGACATTTACATCTCCCGAAATCAACGCCCCGCACTGGCACGCATATTGCCATGATACCGAGCGGAGGTTGTTTGATGAGATCACTGGTGGTCCAGAGATACTCGGCCGCGTTCGCGATCGCAGGCGCCGGTGCGGCCGGTCTTCAGGCACTCTTCCTCGGTCTTGACTTTCCCATTCAACAACTCAAGCTGGCGTGGACGCTGACGCGAGTTCTGTTACAGTTGTAGGCTCATCATGGAGGTGGTGCTGCACCTTCCGGTGGTGCCCAACGTAGAACTGGTGGCGGCAAAGGCCGTTGAAACCCTGGGCGTAGCCCTCGGGATGCACCAGACACGCGTCGAGGCGGCCAGTGTCGCCATGGTCGAGGCTTGCCTCAACGCCATGGAGCACGGTGGTGGTCCGGTCACGGTGCGCTTGCGAAGCGCCAACCACGACGCGAGGGCCTGTCTGGTCGTCGAGGTCGAGGACCACGGACAGGGCTTCAATCCGGAAAGGGCGCCAAAGAACAGTCCATCGCGGGTTCTCGGTTGCGCTTCGAAGCGGGGCTGGGGGCTGACTCTGATTCGTGAGTTGATGGACGAGGTGCAGATCGAATCCTCTCCAGGCAAGACGGTAGTAGTGATGCGGAAGTATGTGGAGAGTGCACCATGAGCGAAGAGCGGATCAAGATTTCGAGAGACTTCCTTTCCGACGGCGTTGGCCTGATTTCCGCCGCCGGCTATATCAACAACGACGGCGGTCAGGCCATCGCCGATGCGGCGGCCGAACTGATGGGCCAGGGATACAAGACCCTGCTGATCGACCTCGACGGAACGCGTATCATCAACTCTATCGGTGTTTCGATTCTCCTCGAAATTCTCGAAAAGCTGATGGACGAACAGGGCCGGCTTGCATTTTGTAATCTGACGCCGACCATTTCCAAGACCTTTGAGATCATGGGCCTGGTGCAGTACGCTTCGATCTATCCGGACCGTGACACCGCCCATGCAGCCCTCCAAGGAGACGCATCTGTCTGATCTTTTGCGCCTTGCTGACATCGCCCTCAGCGGTCGGGCCGGACCCAACCTCCCGGAAGAACTGCTGCGTGCGGTGGTCGAGGAGACGGGATCGCGCGCGGGAGTGCTGCGGCGGGACGACACCGCAGTTGCGCGTTGGCCGCGGACCGTATCGGCGCAGGTTGAAGGTGCCACCGACGGGTGGAGCGAGATCCCGTTCGGATCAGACGACGGTGGCTGGTGCCTTCGCCTGCTCCACCTCGAACGCCTCGACGAGGCGGCCCTTGGTGCGACCCGTCTCGGTCTCAGCGCGTGGCAGCTTCGCGAGGAGCTCAAGCGCACAAAGTTCGACGAGCGGTTTCACCTGTGGGAACTCGAGGCCATCCGATCGATTGCCACCGGGATCGGCGGCATTCTCGACACGAGAGAGCTCGCAGACGAACTGATCAGCCACCTCGTTTCTCTGCTCGGCGTTCGCAGCGCGCATTTGTTCCTGGGGGGAGCGGCCGAGGATGCGGAACATGTCGGCGGTTTCGGTCCTCAGCGGCTGGGCGACGGCGAGTTGAAATCATCGTGGCAGCAGGGGATCTATCGCGACGATCTCGTGGCCTTGCCCCTGACCTCCGACTCGGGAACGCTCGGCGTTCTGGTGGCGGCGGATAAGGAAGCGCGCGCGGGCACCGAACCTTTTGCCGCCAACGATGTCCGATTGCTCGAGCTGTTTGCGGTGCAGGTGACCGTCGCAATGGAGTATGTTCGCCTCACCCGCGAGTCGCTCGAGCGCGAACGGATGAAGCGGGAAATCGAGATGGCCGCCGTCATCCAGTCCCACCTTCACCCGCAGAAATATCCGGATTTCGAGGGATACCGCCTCGCGGCACGGTCTTCGTCGAGCAGACAGGTTGCCGGGGACACCTATGACGTCCTGCTCGGAACCAACTCGCTCATCGCAACGGTTACCGATGTTTCCGGCAAGGGCGTCGGCGCAGGCATGATTGCTTCCGGCGTCCACGCGGCTGTGCGGCTTCTCGCGGGGCATGCCGCCGATCTCGCGGACCTTGCCGGACAGATCAACCGATATCTTTCGGGCGCCACCGCCGACAACCGGTTTGCGACTTTCGGCATGGTGAGAATCGATGGCGAGGGCGAGCTGCGAGCCATCAACGCAGGACATCTCCCGCTGTTGATTCGCCGCGTCGACGGCACTGTCGAAGAGATCAACTCGAGCGGCCTGCCGTTGGGGATTCTCGAAGCCGCCACCTATCGCGAGTCCACAGCTCAACTCGCTCCCGGCGACATCGTCGTCCTTTTTACGGATGGATTGACCGAGGCCGAGGATGAGGACGATGAGGAGTTCGGCGTCGAGCGAGTCACTGAGGTCGTCGCCGGGCTTGATGATCCAACGGCCGACAGAATGTGCGATGCGATTCTCGAGGCTGTCAACGCCTTCACCAACGGCGCGCCGCTGCAGGATGATGCGACACTGCTTGTGGTTGAGCGGCTGAACGGCTGAACCGCTGATCCCGAGATTCCGCTGCGAAGGTTTGCCGGTCAGCTGTCGTAGAGGGCTTCGATCAGATCGGTGTACTGCTTTTCCACCACCCGGCGTTTGACCTTCAGGGTCGGGGTCAACGTGCCGTCGTCGATTGACAGCATCAACGGCAAGACCTTGTGTTTCTTGATCTGCTCGTAGCTTGCCAGGTCGGCATTGGTGGCTTTGACGACGTTGTCGAAAACCTCGAGGACCCTGGGGTTGGCGGTCAGGTCCTCGATCGAATCATAGGAAACGCCCTCGTTCTCGGCCCATTTCTCCAGACCCTCATCGCTTGGAGACAACAGCACCACCAGATAGGGGCGTCGGTCGCCGATGATGACGGCATTGTCGACCAGGGTCGAGCGCTTGAGCTCGGCCTCGATCGGCTGCGGGGCGATGTTCTTGCCGCCCGCAGTGACGATAATGTCCTTCTTACGATCGGTGATTCGGACAAAACCCTCGTCGTCGATCTCCGCGATGTCACCGGTGAGAAAGAACCCGTCTTCGTCGAAGACCTCAGCCGTTTTTTCGGGGAGGTTCCAATACCCCTTCATCACCGACGGCCCCTTCACACACAGTTCACCGTCATCGGCGATTTTGACCTCGACGTTGGAGATCGGCCGCCCTACGGTTCCGAGCTTGGATTCTCCTCCGGTGAGACCGTTGACCGCAACCACCGGTGAGGTTTCGGTCAATCCGTAGCCTTCGAGAATCCTGATGCCGATGGAATGGAAGAACTCGTTGATGAACAACGGCAGCGGTGCACCGCCGGATACGCAGAACCGCAGCCTGCCGCCAAGCGCCTCACGCACTTTCGACAGTACGATCTTGTCGGCGAGCGTCATCGACAGACCGGCGGACGGCGTTCCCGCGAGTTGCCGCGGGTAGGCCTTGCGGCCGGTTTCCAACGCCCAGTTGAACAGCGCCTGGCGGATTGCCGGGGCGTTGTTGACGTTGTCCATGACCTTGTCGTAGACCTTCTCGTAGATGCGCGGCACGCTTGCGAACGCGGTCGGCTTGATCGTCGTCAACAAATCGCCGACGTGGTAGACCGAACAGTAGGCCTTGGTCACGCCGCGGAACATGTAGAGATATCCGAGCATTCGCTCGAATACATGGCACAGCGGCAGGAACTCGAGGCAGAAGTCGTCGGGATCGATCAACGCCCGTTCGGCCGAAGGCAGGACGTTTTGTACCAGGTTCTCATGAGTGAGCGTGACACCTTTGGGATTGCCGGTCGTTCCCGATGTGTAGATCAGCGTCAGGAGATCTTCGGGCTGAACCCTGGCAGCCCTCTGCCAGAAAAGATCCACTGATTCACCGGACCGTCCCGAGTCGATGACTTCCGCCAGCGGTCGCACGCCGGGCGCACAGGGCCCCTCGATCTGGATCAGGTGCTTCAGGTCCGGACACTCGCCTTTGATCTCGAGAAACTTCGCCATCTGGTCGGCGTTTTCCACGATGGCTGCGGTCGATCCTGAATCCTTCACCTGATACGCAATCAGGGCCGGAGTCAGAGTTGCATAGACCGGGACGTCCGCGGCTCCGAGGTTGACCGTCGCAAGGTCCACCATGTGCCACTCCGGCCGGTTGTCCGTCAACAGCATCACCCGGTCGCCACGACTGATTCCACATTTTTCGAGCCCGGCGGCGAGACCTGCGGTTCGTTCCTGAAACTCCGAAGTGCTCAGCGTCGTGTGCCCGTCGAGTGTGTAGTGGAAATAGTGCTCGTCCCGCGAGGTTTCCGTTTCGTAGCGATAGAGATCGAGGACGGTTCGTGCGCTCATGTTCTGTCTCCCTCGTGGTTTCGGCAGGGTGCGATACCGTCGGTGAGCATGCGGATCAGCGGCCGATGATGGCGCAAAAGATCTCCGGGGTTGTCCGCCAGCAGCCAACTCATCACCAGTTCATCGACGGCGCCGAAGACCAGGTTTGTAGCCAGCCCGGGACTGATGTCACGGCGGAACGCACCCACCTCCTGGCCCTCCTCGATAATCTCGCGCACCCGGTTCAAATACTCGCCGAGTTTACCACGCGTGAACAGGCTCATGAATCTCCGCGAATGGCGGGTTTCGATCTGAAGAACATGCGCCAGCGCGTGATCGCGCCCGAGAGTCTCGAGGTGGAGCCTGACCATGACGCTGAGCTTTTGAATGGGGTCTTCGATGGTTGCGATCTCTTCGTCGAGGCGTTCGATAAAACGCCCGAGAACACCGTCAAAGATCGACATCAACAGGTGTTCCTTGCCATCGAAATACAGGTAGAGCGTTCCGTCCGCCACCTCTGCGGCCGCGGCAACATCGGCCATTCGCGCTCCGAAATACCCCTTCGAAGCGAAGACCTCGATTGCCGCCCTCTGGATTCGACGGTACTTCTGCTCCCGGGGTGACAACTCGCGGGTGGTGTCGCTTTCGGGCATGATCCCCCCATTCCATGAATGAATACCCATTCATGTTTCACTTGTTCGTGTCCGGTGTCAAGGTCCGTCGCAGCGGGCACCGACTCCGTCCTCACCGAAGTTCACAAATCCACACTAAATGACTTATAGTCATTATTGGAAAAATGGGAAGAAAGAGAGCAACCACGAAAAGCGAGCGCGCTGCACGGCGGCGCCAGATCCTGACGGCTGCGGCGGCGCTGCTCGAGGGATGGTCGGTCGACGACGTCAATATCGATCGCATCGCAGACCTGGCCGGAATCGCCAAGGGTACCGTATACCTCTACTTCCGAACCAGGGAGGAGCTCATCCTCGAGGTCTTCGACTGGCACCACGCCCTGTGGTTCGAAGCCGTCGAGATGGAGCTCGGAAACTCCACACAACAGCTGAGCCCGGATGATATCGGTCGAATTCTTGCCGCAACTCTGACCGAGAGACCGCTTCTCCTGCGTCTCTTCGGTCGCGTCGGCGCCCTCCTCAACGGCAGCATCGCGCCTGAGAGGTTGCAGCGGATCCGAGTTCGTCAGGCGAACCGGATCGTACGGGTCGCCCGGACCCTGCAACGCCGGGTCCACGGATTGACAGCTCTTCAGGCACAACGGTGGGTGCTTCGGGTGGAGATCTTCATCACCGGTATCGCCGCGTTGATTCACTCGACCACGGAGGCGGCCGGCGGAACTGAAAGGCTCGAGCGAGGGATGTTTGACGTCGATCTGGAAACCGAGTTGCAATACATCGCAAGAACGATGATGTTCTCTCGACAAGGGGCATGATGAGCCAAACTACAGTTTTGATCCCTTTCGGAGAAAACATGAGGAGAGCCACCCTGAAAGCGGCGCTGCTTGTCGCGGCGTGCTGCATCGTTCTGGTCTCACCGGCAGGAGCCCAGGAAGCCGAATTCACCGGCGAGGCAACGGTCAACATCGTCGAAGTCCCGGTGCGAGTGATCGATCCGGCCACCGGCAAGGCCGTCACCGGTCTGACCGCCAGAGATTTTCGGGTTTTCGAGAACGGCCGCAAGGTCAAAATCTCGAATTTTGCGGAGATCAACCGTGCGCCGGCCAATCCAAGCCCCTCCGCCTCCGCAACCGGAACGCCTTCGCAACCCAGGCAGCTGGAGATGGTGTTCTTCTTCGATCTCTACCTGATGCGAAAGGGAGAGCAGACCGCCGCAATAGAAGCCGTGCAAGCCCGCTACCAGACATCCCTGCCGCCAGGCGAGGAAGTCTCGATCGTCGCATTCGACGGCTCATTGGTGACACTGGCCGATCGAATAGCAGACCGCAGAGAGGTGCTCTCGGCTCTCGATGAGGTTGCAGCCATCAGACCGCGGGGAATGGAGCACGAGTCGGCATTCACCCAGGGGCTGGCGGACGGCCCGGTGACCGGCACCCGCGACCGCTACTTCTACGAGCGCAAGCAGAGAAACGACGAGTACCTCTTCGAACTCGAGCGCCGGGTCGGGCAGGTCGCGGGCGCCCTCTCGGCCACCATGGCCCGGTACGCACCCGCCGACGCGCGCAAGGTGCTGGTGGCGTTCACCCCCGGCCACCCTCGAACCCGCTGGGCCCCTGCGTACGCCTCCGTGGACTTTGCTAACAACGCAGCGAATTACCCCACCAAAGGAATGTGGACCGACCTCGCGCTCCAGGCCTCAGATCTCGGATTCACCATATTTGCTGTGGATTCTTCGGGGATCTCCATCGCGAACGACGGGTCCGAAATCGGAAACATCGATGGTGGACTCAACGATGCCGGATCGGGTGGCACCGCCAGCCCCGCGGCTGGCCCTCTCCCCTCTGATTCTGACTACGCGTTCGGCTCCGACAACCGACAGGAGAGCATCGGGCCGTGGATGGAACGCGTCCGCAAGGACCTGCTGATCTCAACCGCCGGCGACACTGGGGGCCAGGCCTACTTTGCCGACCCTATGGTCGCCGTCGGCGAGGTCTCGACGGCTCTCGATCACTACTACTCACTGGCCTACACCGCCGACCACAACGGCGACGGTGAGCGCCACACCATCGAGGTGCGACTGAAGAGCGACGCCCCGTATCAACTGCAATACCGCCGCGCCTATGTCGATCAATCCTCCGCTGATCGTTCCGCCACGCGGCTGCAGTCGACCATGCTCTTCGGCGGTGACGCCAACCCGCTCGCGGTCCGGGTCGAACTCGGCGAGCCCGAAGGCCGTTTGCGCATCGGCGCCGCCGGGTCGAAACGAGTCCAGATAGCGATCCAGGTCAAGATCCCGATCGGGCGTCTCGAAATGGTCGAGCAGGGAGACTCATTCGTTGGCCGGGTCGCCGTCACCGTCTTCAGTGAGGACGCCGCGGGCAACCAGTCAGAGCCCACCAGCGGTGTCGCGCCGATTGCCGTCCCGTCGGACGAGATCAGCCAGGCACGGGTCCGCGGATATTTCTCCTATGTCGTGACCGTCGAACTCGAAGGCGGCCGGCAGAAGCTCTGGGTCGGGGTCGAAGACCTGTTCAGCAGCCGCGTCAGCATCATGCCGCAGGAACTCGATCTCTAGCCTGCATTTCTCACCAGCCTCCGGCTGCGGCCGATGATGCGGCGCACCACCCGAGGTGCTCCACGTGCTGTCGGGTAAGCGTCCGCGCCCCTCGGGTCACAGACCCCGCCGGGCACCGCACCTCGCCGGCCTCGCGACGAAGCCCGGTGAGATATGCAGGCTCGCAAACACCAACGATCCTCGTCTACTGCGCGATCTGCAGGGTGGCGCTCGCCGACATTTCAATGGCGCTCGGCAGGTGCCGTCCCTCGACCCATACCACCCAATGCTGTCCGAGGTCTTTCATCAAGCGACGCGAAACCTTGACGAGCTTGCCGGGATTGGAAATGTCTTCAACCGGCCCCCACGCCCCATCGTCTGCCCCACCCGCGACCGACCACACGAACAATGGAACATGAAGCCCCCGCAGGTACTCTCGAACCGCCTCGGCCTCGAATCCACCAACATCGACCGGGTCGCGAGAAAGAACCAGAACTACGGCCCGCGGACTGCCGTCACCAGCCGCCCTCACTCCAGCTACCGCCACGGCTTCGCCAAGCCGCTGCCGGCGGCCGGCGGCCTCGTTGTTCGTGAGATGGGTGACGAGCCAGGGCAGGCCCCAGCGCTTGATATCGAGGGGCTGACCGACCGGAAACAGCATCAGGCCCCTGGAAAAGGTCGGGTTCGCGATGACCAGATGGAACCGGTCCCGGTCGATCGGCAGATCGACGGGGGCCGCATCATCGTTGGAGGTTCTGAATTGTCGCATCGTCCGCAGGCTGAGATCGCGCGCTCGCCGATCGATCTGTCGCCCAAGGCCCTGCAAGACCGGCCAGGCACCGTGATCGCGGACGACGTACACCCTGGCGCCCGGGCGCTCGACCGCCGCGACGTGAACCGGGGCACCTTCGACCTCGAGAAGGCCCTGGAGGTCCCCCGTGGTCGGGGGCACGCCGGCGTCGGTGACAACCGGCACCGCAGTCAATTCGGTGGCGACCCGACTGCCGTAGGTGCCTCCAATAGTCACATCCTGTCGTGCCGTCAGCCCGCCCGGGAAATGGGCCTCGGCGCTGACAATGTGGACCTGGCGCGGATCGTGATCCGGGAGAGTGAACCTTCCTCCCGGGTTTCGTATGAGAGGCCGGCCGTCGAAGGTCACGAAGACCGCCAGGGGCTGCAGACGCTCTCCACTCTCGGTGACGACCCGGACCGCTTCCGCCTCCCCCGAGGCACCGATTTCGAAGACAATCTGAGCCTCTGCATTCGATCGCGGGAGATTCACCAACTGAACTGCCCGCCCCATCTCGTCGCCGCTCTCGTCCCGCGCCACGGCCAAAAGCTCGTGCGGTCGCAGAGTCGACCCAAAATCGCACTCCAACTTCCAGGGCGGCCCGTTCAACACCCCGACACTCTTCTCGTCGAGAAAAACCTCCACCGATGCCACGCCGGGATCCACCGCCACTTCGACGGGAAGAGTGTCGACCACCAACCACAGATACAAAGAAATGAATGTCACCATCGGAGATCACTCGAAATCGAAACGGGTCCTCTCGTTCCTACGTTGCAAACGGCCTCTGAGTTGCCTCGCGCGGATCGGTGCCTTGGGGCACTCCATGATGAGCGACCAGCAAATACCACGATGATTCAGCTCTCCCATCCATCGTCCCTCGACCTTGCTCGCCGGACAAGACCGATCCTGCAGGTCGCCGAGATCTCCGGCGACACGGACGAAGACCGCCTGTACGCAAGCGGTGCGATGGCCCCCGATAGACTATTATTCCGGTAAACGATATCTGCCGCCGTCGGGCAATCGAACAAGGAGGCTGTTCTGTCATCTCAAACGTCCATCTGGCGCCAATTTCCTCGTTCCTTCTGGTCCGCCAACACCATGGAGATCTTTGAACGCATGGGGTGGTACGGCTTTTACGCGGTCTCCACCCTCTACCTCACCAACAGCGTGGCCGACGGTGGGCTTGGTTTCAGCTCCGCGGACCGCGGCGTCATCCAGGGCATCGCCACATTCTTCCTCTACCTCTTTCCCGCTGTCTTCGGTGCGCTGGCCGATCGCTACGGCTACAAGAGGATGTTCCTGGCATCAGTGGTTGTCATGGCGCCCGCCTACATCCTCCTTGCAGCACCCCGCACGTTTTGGGGGTTTCTCAGCGTCTATTTCCTGGTCGCAGTCGGCCACGGAATGTTCAAACCGGTTGTCATTTCGACAGTGGCCAAGACCACGACCCCGGAAACCAGTTCGATGGGGTTCGGAATCTTCTACATGATGGTGAACATCGGTGGCTTTCTCGGCCCCATCGTCGCCGGTGTGGTTCGCGGCTGGGACTGGAAGTACGTCTTCTGGGCTTCTTCAGGCTGGATCGTCGTCATGGGTCTGACCTGTCTCGCGCTCTACCGAGAACCCCCACGAGATGAGGAATCAGAGAGCCAGCGGAGTCTCGGCGAGGTCTTCTCCGGAATGATTGCGGTGGTCGGAAATCCCCGCTTCTTCATCCTCGTTTCCGGGCTTCTGGTCATGCTGGTCATGGGCTCCAAGTGGTGGAGCTTTCCGCAGGTCGCGCTCGTGTCCGGCGTCTGGCTCGCAGCCAATCTGGTCTACGACGTGGTCCTGAGGGCTGCGCACCGGGACCAGACGGCACCGTGGATCGCACAGCCGATGCGCATCGGCGAGGGCCGATACCTGCTGTTTCTCCTTCTGATGGCAGGATTCTGGACGTCCTTCAACCAGATCTTCATGACCCTGCCCGAGTACATCCGAGACTACGTCGACACCTCTGACCTGATCGCCGCGCTGTCCGCCCTCGCCGGCACCGTGGGGGCCGATCTCGAAAACTGGAGTCGGGTGCTCCTGGAAAACGGTCAGATCAAACCTGAGTACATCATCAACCTCAACGCATTTGGCATCATCTGTTTCCAGGTTCTGATCTCATTTCTGATCCGCAAGAGGTCGCCTCTCACCAGTATTATCCTTGGGGTCGCGGTGACGGTCGCGAGCTTTTTGATCTATCTCGCCGGTGCCACCGGTTGGGTGGTGGTGGCCGCGGTTCTGGTCTTTTCGGTTGGCGAAATGCTGGCCAGTCCGCGCTCCAAAGAGTACGCAGGGCGTATCGCGCCACCCGAGAAGGTCGGTATGTACATGGGTTACTTCTATTGGTGCGTTGCTCTCGGCAACCTGTTCGGCGGCCTGCTCTCCGGGATCACGTACCAGTACTTCGGACCACAGGGCATCAACCGGCCGGGAGGTATGTGGGTGTTCTTCGCGGTCCTCGCGGTGACCACAGCGATCGGGCTGATCGTCTACAATAAGTTCGCCGCCACAACGGCCCTGGAGAGCTCATGAGAACCTTCCTCAGACGGCTCATTTTCGTTCTCATCATTGGCATCATCGCGATGCTTCTGTGGGACCAGAAGGATCGCATCGGTCTCCTGACCAACAACAGCATGAGAATCCAGGGCGAATGGTACCAAGTTCAAATGAACTTCAAGGGAAATGAGCGATATATCTTCGACGAGCGCCTGATCAGCCGCAACGGCCAAATCGTCGGTTCGTACATACTCCGCAGGAACACCGAACTCGAGGTGACGTTCGACAACGACGCCAACGACTATCACCTGTCGTTCGAAGACGACGACAACATGGTGTGGTCGATTGAAGTCAAAGGAAAAATGGTCCCGTCCCGACGTTGGCAGCGCTGAGCTTGCGACCGCGCCCATGACAACCCCTTCGCACCTTCGATCTCCACGTGTTCTGTGAGAAGCGCCGGCGTCATCACGGTCTTGTTGGGCGGGCTGCCGTTGTTGATCGCGTGGATCGCCGGTCGCACAGGCCTTCTCGAAAGCTACCGCCCCGTCACCAATGTGCTCGCCGAGGTCCTCGCATTGCTCCTGATCGTGCTTGCGTGGCGCTTCCACCGCGGCCGTCTGGCGGTTGCCGCTCTGCTGGTGGGCGCCTCGAACTACCTGGTGCGAGGCCCCCTCGCCGATGCCGGCCTCGGGCCCGGCACCACGATCCTGATCTTGACCGTGCCGGTCCTCCTCGCCATTCTCGCGCTGCTCCCCGAGCGTCCCATCCGGCACCTCCAGATTCTGGTGCTGGTGGCGGTGGTGCTGGTTCTGAGCTGGATCGCAACGGCATTTCACGGAACCAACACCACGGTTGCCGGGACCGTGACGGACCTCAACCACTTCCTCGCCGCCCCGGATGTCGGGCGACTGGTCTTTCTGATTGCGGCCGCCTTTATCGCCCTCGCGTTCGCCGCCCGCCGCGAGGCCTTCGAAGGCGCTTTGCTGTGGGTGCTCGCTGCGGCGGCCCTCGCCCTGCTGCCCGGCCAGGGAACGATCACAAGCACTCTCGCACTCAGCGCCGCTCAAATCGTGCTGCTTCTCGGCGTGGTCGAGGACTCCTACCGACTCGCCTATCACGACGAGCTGACCGAGCTCCCCGGTCGCCGCGCATTGGAGGAGGCCCTCAAGGCTCTCGAAGGCGACTTCGCGATCGCGATGGCCGATGTCGATCACTTCAAACGATTCAACGACCGTCACGGCCACAAGGCCGGCGACGAGGCCTTGCGAATGGTCGCCACCGAACTGCGCAAGGTCAAGGGTGGAGGACGTTCCTATCGCTACGGCGGTGAGGAGTTCGCCATCCTGTTCCCGGGATCGACACCGGCCGCCGCCCGCGAACACCTCGAGGCAGTCCGATCCGCGGTGGCCGCCCGGAAGTTCGCGCTTCGGGCCCAGGACCGCCCGCGAAAGAAGCCCGAACGACCAAAGAAACCGGCGCGGCCCGCGCGCCTCATCTCGGTCGCCGTGAGCATCGGTGTCGCCGGGCCGAACGCCCGCCACAGCACCCCGGACACGGTTCTCAGGGCCGCCGACCGCGCCCTCTACCGGGCCAAGAACGCAGGTCGCAACCGGGTCGTCTCCGAGGGCGACACCCGGGCCGTCAAAAAACGGTAGCGGCGGTCAGACCGACCGCAAGCAGGGTGTTGGTCGCGAGGTTCCAGATCACGTTGGCGCCGAGAGCGGGGATGGGGACCGGCGTCTCAGGATCGGAGAAGGCCCACCCCAGAGGTTTGGCAAGCATGAGCGATGGCGCGGCGGCGACAAGGCACACCAGAGGCAGAGCCCCGACCGCCACTGCGAGGACGATCGCAGTTGGAGTACACACACCGGCGGCTGCGTAGACCAGCGCCGCCTTTTTGCGGCCCAATAGGATCACGAGGTTGCGGCGACCACCTTCGCGATCCGCCACCTCATCGGGAAACTCATTCAGAAAGAGAAGGTTGAAGGTCATGAGAAAGGCAGGGACCGCAGCCCAGGCTGCGGCCTGGCTCCATTCGCCGGACTGCACGAGAGCGGCACCGATGACCGGTCCCGCACCGAGACCAAAACCTGCCGCCAGTTCTCCGACACCGATCCGTGCGAGCACGTCCGTGTATGCAACGACGGAGAATCCTCCGGCGAGGAGAATCGGCACCAGCTGCCACCCCACGTGGCGGACGAAAAACACTCCGATCGCGAGACCCACTGCCGAGCAAACGACTCCAAACAAAAACGCGGTCCTGAGGCTCATGGCCCCGGCGGGCAGCGTGCCGCTGCCGCCTGAAAACGGGGTTCGCTCGGTGTGGAGATCAATGCCGGTCCGCATGTCGCTCCACTCGTTGAATATATTGACAGCCATGTGCAACGCCACGAGACCGACAGCGGCGAGCAGGGTCCGCGACCACGAGAAGGAACCATCCCACGCTGCGGCGGCTGCGCCGCTGGCCACCAGCGTTGGCGGCAAAAGAAGAAAGGGCGCTCTCGCGACACCGGCAAAAGACCTCAGATCAGCAGTCATTCCTCATCACTCCCTGTCGACAAGCGCTGTGCGTCCGTCCGCGGCTGCACCATTGAGGATCAGAGTAGCAGCCAACCGCCATCCGGCGTCATGCCGTGGGCGGGAGCCGATACGGTTCGACCTGGACGATGGCATCGGCGACATCCGGCCCGTCGGCGACAAGCCTACGGCGCACCGCAACCGCGATGGCGTGTCCCTCGGCAACACTGAGTCCACCATCGACCTCGACGTGAAGATCAACCGCGAGCGACGCGCCGACGTAACGGGTGCGCACCGCGTGAGCAGCCTCGACCCCATCAACCTCGAGGGCCAGCGCCTCGATCCTTCGGCAGTCATCAGCGGGGGCTCCCGCATCAACCAGTTGATCGAGCGCTGGGCGCAAGATACGCCACGCCACCTGCAAGATCAGAAGGCACACGACGACAGCACCCACCCGGTCGACCACCGCCCACTGAGGTGCGATCAACGACACCGCGACGGCGGCCGCCGCAGGAAGCGACGAGATCGCATCCGAACGGTGGTGCCAGGCGTTGGCCACCAGGGCCGGGGATCGAACCTGCCGACCCACCGCCGCCGTCCAGCGGTACAGCCCCTCCTTGATGACGATCGAGGCCACCGCTGCAACCAGCGCTATCGCCGAAGGCGGCGTTGTCGAATGGGCACGCAGACCGCGGATGGCATCGATGCCCATTCCCACCGCGACCCCGCCAACCGACAGCCCGATGATGACCGTGATCAGGGTTTCGATACGACCGTGTCCGTGCGGGTGGTTCTCGTCGGCGGGCGCCGACCAGAAACGCACACCGAGGATCACCGCGATGTCGGTGACCGTATCGGACAAACTGTGGACGGCGTCTGCCAAAACTGCCTGGCTGTGACCGAGAATCCCGGCCGCTGCCTTGCCGGCCGCCAACAGCAGGTTGATGATGAGGCCGACCCATCCAACAGTGCGCACCCGTGACTGAGGCGTCCGCTCTGCCATCGAGGTATTCTATCAGCCGTCGCAGAATGGGGTGGAGTCTCGGTGGAGCGAGAGAATGACGATCCGATCGCCGACCCGAACCGTTCCTGACCCGCGGTGAATCATATTCTGCCCGAACAGAATCTGTCCGTCCTGGAGTCGATAGGTCGCCAGCGTTTTCAGCGGTTCGCGTCCCCGCTCGCCGGTCTGCTGGTTGGTGGTGGGCACCACACACCGGACGCACGGCTTGGCGACGGCGAAGTCGACTTCCCCGATGCGCACTGCCCCCCAGCCGTCCTCGGCGTGTGGCTTGCAGCCGTCAATGACGATATTGGGTCGAAAGCGGTCCATCGGCACGGGCAGGTTGAGGCGATTGTTGAGTCGCTTGAGCGAGCCCTGAGAGAGGAGGAGAAAGGGATAGGCATCTGCAAAAGAGACCCTGTCACCGGGCTGGGCGGCCGAGGTCCCGAGAGGCCGCGCATCGTCGTCCGCAAGACGCACCAACCGTGCCTCGACGCCGAGGTGGTCGGTGAACCACTCAGCCGCGGCAATGCCTTCGTCAAAAGCATCGCAATCGTCCTGCCACACAGTGACCCGCGCCGGCACATCAGACGTGCCCGCCAACGGCACCGGAAAGTCAGCCAGGTGTGGGGCCGAGAGCACCAACCGGTCTTCCCTCAGCCTCACCCGAACCAGGGCCAGCCGCGGGTGTTCGCGCTGACTCAGAAAGCTGCCGTCCGCACCCACCACCATCCACCGCCGGTCCCACTCGAACCCGGTCGCCGTGACCCGAGCGCTCTCCACCTCGACACCCCCGCACGATTTCACGGGGTAGACGAACAGTCCGTCGACCCGGATCACGTGTCGCTTCCGTTGTATCGATCGACCGCACCGGCGGCGGTCGTGCGCGCAGGATAGCTTCCGAGCACTCGCAGGTAGGGACACTCCCGCCGCAGTTCGGCGATCCCGAGGGCCGCGGACTCGGAGCCGACCGAGCCCTCGATATCGACATAGAAGAGATACTCCCAGGGGCGGCTCGGCACCGGACGCGATTCGAGCTTCGTCAGGTTGAGACCGTGCTCGGCGAGAATGTGAAGGCAGTGGGCGAGGGCGCCCTCGCGATGGGGCGTGGTCAGGACCAACGACGTCTTCGCAGGAATCCGCGGATCGAGCTCGATCTCGAGACCCGAAATGACCACGAACCGGGTCCAGTTCTCGTCCTGATCGGCTATGTGCTCCTGGAGGACCTCGAGGCCGTAGGTCTCCGCAGCTTCAGAGCTCGCAATCGCGCCCTGTGTCGGCAAACCGGCCCGCCGGACCTCGCGAGCCGAGGCTGCCGTGTCCTCGAATGCCACCAGCTCGACGTCGCCGAGACCCGCAAGATACCGAGAACATTGGGTGAGGGCCTGAGGGTGCGACAACACTCGCCGCAAACCGCTGGGCTCGGCGCCTTCCACTCCCAGCAGGCAGTGCCGCACATGGAGAATTTCCTCGCCGACGATCCGCAGATCGGTCTGCCGGAGAAGATCGTAGGTCTGGTTGATCGAGCCCGCAGTCGTGTTTTCGATGGGCAGAAAGGCGTAGCCGACCTCCCCGTTTTCAGCCATCGCGAGGGCCTCGGCAAAGGTACGTTGGCCGACGAACTCCATCGACGCCGATCTCGCCGCAAAGTACTTGGTCGCGGCGAGCTGGCTGTACGAGGCCTCGATCCCCTGAAAGGCCACTCGCAGTGCGCCGCGGGTAGAACGTTCGACCTGGTCGCGTTTGAGCAGCGCCTCCTCCTGAGCCTTGAGGGACATCGCGATGATTTCGCGGAAGATCTCGTGGGTGCGGAATCCGTCGAGGCCGAGCTCGCGCGCCCAACCCTCGACGCGGGCCAGGAGCTCCGTCTCGCGTTCGTGATCGCGTAGAAATGACAAGCCCTCCGCTTTCACCCGGGCGATGTCCGCCACCGTTTCCAGACGATCTCTCAACACCTCGAGGAGGCGTCGGTCGACCTCGTCCAATGTGCCGCGAAGACTCTCCAGTGTGTCCATAGGTGGAGATTGTAGCGGTTGTCTGTCGCCCGGGTACACTGATGGCGATGACCGCCGATGATCTTTTTGCGACTTTGGCCGTGGCGATGGTGCTGACAGGAGTCGGAGTCGCAGCCGTTTTCATACGCAAGAGCGGACAACGACGCTTCGAGAGACTTGCGCCCGCCTTCGATTTCGGGACCAGTCGCAAGGTCGGCCTCTTCGGCATGACCATCGCCGGCCTCTGCAACGGCTACACCTGCCGCTACACCATTCAGCCCGCCTCACAGCACAACCCCGGTGGGGCATCGTTGCGCCTCGCCGTGAGCGCGACGGGCAGGTGGTCGGCAGAGCTCGCGAACGCGGGCTCGAGGTTGATGGTCAAAATCGGCGTTCTTCAGGATCTGGACATCGGTGATCCGGAACTCGATCACAGCCTTCGTTTGACCGCCGATGACGAGGGTTTGCTGCGCTCCCTGTTCGGTGTCGAGGGTGTGCGGAGAGCCGTTCGCGATGTGCTCGCAACCGAGAACTTTGCGAGTGCCCGTCTCGGCAAGCGCGGCCTCGAGCTGCGCTGGTCGCCACGGGATCGGCGTCTTGACGAGGAGGCGGAGATTCTCGGTCGACGCCTCGAACTGGCGGGAAACCTCGCTTCCGCATGCGGATACCCGCCGCGCCTGACTCTCTGATCGCGGCGTGTTCCCGCCTGGAGACCCCGGGCCAACCCTCTCGATCCTCTTGAAATCTCCAAGTCTGTTGTATATTGAGACGACTGAGTGGTCGCCACAGGGGCGGCCAGCGAAAGGGTGGATCGCTGATCCACCAGAATGGAACAGGGGGCGCCCGAGAGGGCACAGCACCCCGGAAGGAAAACGGGAGCGATGTCTAAGAAACTGTTCGTTGGAAGCTTGAGTTGGGACACAAACGATGACGGGCTGCACGAAGCATTTGCGCAGTTCGGCGAGGTCTCCGAAGCCAAGGTGATCTGCGACCGCGACTCCGGTCGTTCACGCGGCTTCGGGTTCGTCACCTTCAATGATGATGAGGCCGCGGACAAGGCGATCGCAGCCATGAACGGCTTTCAGCTCGATGGCCGTCCGATCCGGGTCGACGTGGCCCAGGACCGGCGCAGTGGCGGCGGTGGTGGCGGCGGTGGCGGTGGTGGCTACGGTGGTGGCGGCGGCGGCGGTTGGTAACCACCCGCTCTAAATGAAGCTCAATCGAACCCCCTCGAACGCGAGGGGGTTTTTTAGTAGACCGTCACCTGATCGGCGCCAGCCGTTCGATCGCGGGTTCGTCCCGGAGGGCGCTCAGGAGCGGTTCGATGACGATGTTGTATGGGTCGCTATAGCCCACTTCAAACGCTCGCTCGAGGGCCTGAATCGCTGCATCCGAATCACCCATCAAAGCGTGGGCCTCGGCGAGGACAAACAACGTTTGAGAGCCCATCGGATCGGTGGCTTCGATCTCGCGGATCAACGATTTCGATTCTGTCTCTCTCCCTGACGCCGCGAGAAGGCATATCTGGCGGATGGGTTTCTCCCCTTCATCAAACCCCGCCTCTACCCTATCAAGCTCTCCATGGAACACCTCCAGCGCCTCATCGAGCCGATTTCCACCCTGGAGAGCGAGTCCGAGACAGAGACCGCTGTAAGAGACCGCGTCAAGATTGTTGCCGTCCTGCGACTCCCGATGAATCCTGCGGTACAACTCGATCGACTCTTCGAATGCCCCGCGCCGAAAGAGGAGATGAGCGAGATTGGTCACCGCGTAAGGATGATGGGGGTCGATTTCGAGCACCTTGCGGGTGTGCTCTTCCGCCTCCTCGAATTCTCTCAGCGAAACGAGCGTCCACCCGAGGGAATGGTGCGCCCAGGCGGAGTCGGGCTGGAGTTCCACAAGGGCTCGAGCGGCCTCTTCCGCCTCCACCGGTCTCTTCAGGTACTGGTTGAGAACCCACCACATATTCCGTACGGGGAGCACGCTCCGCGGGTCCACCTCCCGCGCGCGACTGAACATCCGCACGGCTTCTTCGTAGCGCCCGAGATCCCGGAAAATTATGCCGCTGTTGTTGTACGCCTGGACGAGATCGGGGTACAGCTCACTGACGAGTCGATAGTCCGCGAGCGCGGCCTCCAAATCCTGATCGACGAACTGCCGATTGACGGCACGCAACATCAGATACTCGCGCCGCGACACTTCGCTCGCATCCGCAAGCGCCTGCACGAGCATTTCCCGCCCTTCCTCCGGGCTGCCGAGAAACTGGATCTTGAGCAGACCGAGAGACGCTCGGGCGATGGAGAAGTCGGCATCCTCCTCGAGAGCAAGTTCGAAGGACTCCGCTGCGTCTGACCACAAATTGGCGGCCCACTGGTTCGAGCCCAGGGCCACGAGACGCAACGCCTCCCAGGAGGACGTCGTGTACTGGGTCAACACCGGATCGGACTCGGAGATCGACTCGAGAGACTCTCCGAGACGACGCCGCACGATGCGTGTCAATTCGTCGATGGATTCGAGCAGGACCTGATCGCGTCCTTTGGCGGTGATCCGAATCCGGTCCGCGGTGTGGCCGGTGGCCGGATCCACCAGGCTCGCCTGGAGGATGAAAACATCGTCAACAACATCGATTTGTGGAACCAACAAGGCTCTCACGCCCGCAAATCGGCACACCTCGAGCCCGGTTGTCAGATCGATATCAGCCATGTCGTCACGACGCATGAACCTCAAAGTGTTCCGCACCTGACCCGAATCAAAAATATTGACGTGGCTGGACTGCCGAAGATCCGTTTCGAGGGCGCTCTTCAAGGCCAGGGTGAAGCCCTCGTCTCCTGTTTGGTTGACGACATCCGCGACCAGCAACCAATCGCGGTTTTCGAAGGGCAACGCGGTCCCGAGGAATCTCTTCCCCACCAACGTAGACACACCCAGCACAATCACAAGGACCGCAGCCAGAGCGACCCATCTGGCGGTACGGCCGCTTCTCTTCCCGTCCGTTTGCTTGGCACCGGTTGACCCGACGGCCGATCGGAGTGCTTCGGCCAAATCGCCGGCTGTCTGGTAGCGATCGTTCGCCCCTTTGGCCAGGGCTTTCTCCACCACCGCTGCCAAGGCGCTCGGTATCTCCGTACGGAGCGTCCGGAGCGATGTGGGCGGCGTCACGATCACCCTTCGCATGACCTCACTCGGTGAGCCCGAACCGAAGGGAGGGCGGCCGGCCAACATCTGGTACAAAACGCATCCAGCCCCGTGAATATCAGTCCGGCTGTCGGCAGCCTCTCCCGCCACCTGCTCCGGCGCCATGTAGGCCGGTGTGCCGACCACCGCACCGCGTTCAGTGCAGGTCAAGGTCTTTTGGTCGTCGCCCGGTTCCCCTCCCCAACCGACACGTTTTGCCACACCGAAGTCGAGAACCTTGAGCCGCTCGTCACTTCCCACCATGAGGTTGGAGGGCTTGATGTCGCGGTGGACGATGCCGAGAGCGTGCGCCGCCGCCAAAGCCTCAGCGAGCTGAATACCCAGATCGGTGGTCCGTTCAGGAGAAATGGCTCCGTCGCCCAAAATCTCTTGGAGGCTTTGGCCTTCGACGAGTTCCGAGGCAAAAAACAGCTGCGGCTGGTTTTCGCCATCGGCAGGAGCCTCACCGGCTTCGTACAGGGTCGCCACGCCCTGGTGATTGATGGACGCGGCGAGACGCGCCTCTCGCAGGAATCGTTTGCGAACCTCGTCGTCGCCGGCAACTTCTGGCCGAATGAGCTTGAGCGCCACCTCGCGTTCGAGCACGTCATCGCGCGCTCGGTAGACCACCCCCATGCCGCCCGCTCCGAGCCTGTCAATGATCTCGAAGTGGGCGATCCGACGCGGGTTGGCAGCCCCGACACCACTTTGACTTGTCTTTTCTTCCAACTCCTGAACAATGTAACGTCAGCCACCTCATTCAGTCCAGCAACAGCCCCTTCAGCTGCACCCTGGTCGCAAGACGACCTTCGAAGAGTTACACTGACGCCATGCTTTCAGCAGGCATTGTGGGGCTGCCCAATGTGGGCAAGTCGACTCTCTTCAACGCCCTCAGCGCGGGCGCCGCTGAGATCTCCAACTACCCCTTCACCACCATCGGCAGCAACGTGGGCGTTGTGGCCGTGCCCGACCCGAGGCTCGACGGACTGGCCGAGGTTCTGAAACCGCAAAAGACCACCCCGTGCTCGGTACGTTTCATCGACATCGCGGGTCTCGTGGAGGGTGCCAGCCGGGGCGAGGGGCTCGGCAACCAGTTTCTTGGCGAGATCCGACAGGTGAATGCCGTCGTTCACGTGATTCGCTGTTTTGACTCCTCCGAAGTTGCCCACGTTTTCTCCGACGTGGACCCTGTACGGGACGCCGAGATCATCGAAACCGAGCTGATGCTCGCCGACCTCGAGGTCCTGAACAGGGCCATGGGGAAGCGCAAGCGGGACTGGCAGACCCACCCAGCCGAGCACACCTCGGAGAAACAACGCATGCAGGCTTGGCGCGAGTGCCTTGAGCGCGGCGACCCGTTGCGTACACTCGAGCTCGACGATTTCGACCGGCGGGAGCTCAAACGGGCCGGTCTGCTCACCGGCAAGCCGGTGCTCTACGTCGCAAACATTGCGGCAGAAGGCGATGTTCAACGGGCGGAGTTGCTGCGGCAACGCGATCCGTCGGCCCAGGTCCTGGCCATCGACACCGAGCTCGAGCTCGAACTCAACGAGCTCGACTCCGAAGAGCGGGAAGAGTTCATGGCCGAGTTCGGCGTCACCGAGCCCGGTCTCCACCGGCTGGTGCGCGCCGCCTTCGATCTCCTGGGTCTGGTCGCCTTCTACACAGTGGCCAAGAGGAAGCTGCAGGCGTGGGAGATTCCGCACGGCACCGCCGCGTCAACGGCCGCCGGCAAGATCCATTCGGACATGGAAGAGGGTTTCATTCGAGCCAAGGTCGCCTCCGCCGAGGAGCTCATCGAGGTGGGCAGCCTCCCTGAGATTCAACGACTCGGCCACGTTCGCACGGTGGGCCGCGACCACGAGATCACCGATGGCGATGTGGTGGAGTTTCTGTTCAGCGGCTGACCGGCGCTACAATCCCGCCCATGACACAGACCACCAGGATCGCTGTAATCGGCGTGCCATCCGATGAAAACTCGTCGTTCCTGCGCGGAGCGGCCGCCGCGCCGGACCAAATCCGCGAGGCCCTCCACAGCCCATCGTCGAATCTCTGTGCCGAGAACGGCATGGATCTCGGTGCTGACTCGAGGTGGCGGGACGCCGGTGACGTCGGCACCCAGCAGGCGCAGCCCTCGTTTGAAGCGATTGAAAACTTCGTCGGTCGTCTTGTAGTCAACAGCGAGCGGGTTGTCGCCCTGGGCGGCGACCACTCGATCTCATTCCCGCTCGTGCGGGCCCACTCAGCGGCGCACCAGGGGCTGACCATCCTCCACCTCGACGCCCACCCCGACCTCTACGATGAGCTCGACGGTTCGCGGCTGTCCCACGGCTGCCCCTTTGCCCGCATCATGGAGGAGGGGCTGGCCGCGCGCATGGTGTCGGTCGGTATCCGCACCGCCAATGGGCACCAACGCGAGCAGGCCGCGCGCTTCGGGGTCGAGACCTACGGCCCCGCCGACGAAGTTTCAGCGGTCCTCGCGAGCCTGGCTCCGCCCCTCTACCTCTCGCTCGACCTCGACGTCCTCGATCCGGCCTTCGCCCCGGGGATCTCGCATTACGAGCCGGGCGGGCTCTCGACCCGCCAAGTCCTCGAAATCATTCACAGACTGCCGTGTCCTTTGACCGGCGCCGACATCGTCGAGCTCAACCCCGATCGGGATGTCAACGGAATGACCACGATGGTCGCCGCCAAGCTCGCCAAGGAGATCGTTGCGCAGATGCTGTCGGCATGACCGGCTGACGATCACCGCAGTCTGCAGCTTCGCATCACCCTGTTGTTGATCTCGCCCGACAACATCGCCTTGCGTTTCTGTGGATACTCCGGCAGGCCCGCGTGGTGAAGGGCCTCGTGGATCAGCGCCATTGCCATCCGCTGGTGGTGGTGGGACGCCGCGGCTGTAAGCCGCGAGCAACCCCTCGAGCAGGATCATCGTTTTTTGCGGGATTGTGTGAAGAAGAAGGTGGCGCGCCGAGAGGGACTCGATCACGCCGCCGGCAGCGGTCTATGGCTGTGGCCGACCGAGCGCGGGCTGATGACGTCGCAAGGGTGCGTCGGGCGGTCTGCCTTCAGCCATCCGCTGGTGGTGGTGGGACGCCGCGGCTGTAAGCCGCGAGCAACCCCTCGAGCAGGATCATCGTTTTTTGCGGGATTGTGTGAAGAAGAAGGTGGCGCGCCGAGAGGGACTCGATCACGCCGCCGGCAGCGGTCTATGGCTGTGGCCGACCGAGCGCGGGCTGATGACGTCGCAAGGGTGCGTCGGGCGGTCTGCCTTCAGCCATCCGCTGGTGGTGGTGGGACGCCGCGGCTGTAAGCCGCGAGCAACCCCTCGAGCAGGATCATCGTTTTTTGCGGGATTGTGTGAAGAAGAAGGTGGCGCGCCGAGAGGGACTCGAACCCCCAACCTTCTGGTCCGTAGCCAGATGCTCTATCCAATTGAGCCATCGGCGCACGCCAAGGAAACGCATTCTGCCACAGGGCCTATCTCAGTGCAAGCCCAAGGAAATTTTGAATTTTGAATTTTGAATTTTGAATTCGGAATGACCCCAGCCCAGATTCGGCTAAGGAGCCCAGCCGAGGCACCTGTCGGCAGGCGAGACGCCTGCCCCACAATCCACTGTACCCCGCCAGGTGCAACGCGCTGAGGTTGGCAATGCCCAAGTCAAAAAATCCTCGCCCCACGGAAATTCGCGCCGGGCGCAGCCCGTCGGGGATTTCCGAGGGTGGGTGGGTGGGTGGGGGGCGGGGGCGGGGGTTTCAAGCGAGGATGCTCACTCACTCGAAATCGTCATTACCGGTGCACCCTCCACCAACGTTGGAGAGCCCGCCGGTGCGCCGCAGGCGCACCCGGTCGCGGCGGGGGACGTCAACAAGCGCTTGCGATTGTCGGCGTTCCACGGTGCGACCGAAGCCGCGGTCGCCAGACCGCGGCGGCGGGATGCCCTCGAATGATTGGAACAGGATGGCAGGTTGCGCGTAGTATGCTGCGGCACCAAAAAAAGGGAGACGCAGTGGACGCAATCCTCGAAATCCAGAATTTGAGCAAACGCTACGGGGACCACGTGGCGGTCGACGACATCAGCTTCTCGGTCCCGCGCGGGTCGGTCTTCGGGCTTTTGGGACCCAACGGAGCCGGGAAAACCACCACCATCCGCATGATCATGCGGATCATCGCTTCGGACTCGGGCACGGTATTGCTCGACGGCATCCCGGTAGACGATGACCGCCGCCGCATCATCGGCTATCTGCCGGAGGAAAGAGGGCTCTACAAAAAGATGAAGGTGCTTGAGCACCTGGTCTACCTGGGAACAATCCGGGGGCTCAGGCCCGGAGAGGCCAGGAAAAGGTCATCGGCCTGGCTCGAGCGCTTCGAGCTCGAGGAGTGGGCGACCCACAAGGTGGAGGACCTCTCCAAGGGGATGCAGCAGAAGATCCAGTTCATCGGCTGCATACTCCACCGTCCGCCGCTCTTGATCCTCGACGAGCCCTTTTCGGGACTCGATCCCATCAACACCCGGGCGCTCAAAGACCTGATGCGGGAGATGGCGGAGGAGGGCGTGACGATCGTCCTCTCGACCCATGTGCTGCCGCAGGTCGACGAGCTGTGCTCGGACATCTGTCTGATCAACCGCGCCCGGCCCATCCTCTACGGGCCGTTGGACCAGATCCGCGCCGACTACGGCGGCAACACGTGGCGGATCAACACCGGGGTCGACGCGGACGACATGGCAGGCTTTCAGGGGGTCGCTTCGGTCCACCCATTGAAGAAGGACCTGCTGATCGAGCTCGAGGACGGACAGGAGCCCAACGACGTGCTCCGCGCTCTGCTCGACCGCGGTCACGTCGAGACCTTCACCCGATTCATCCCCGATCTCGAAAACATCTTCATCCGCGCGGTGGAAGAGGACAAAGCTCATGTGGAATAGAATTTTTGCCGTCATCCGCCGCGAGTACCTCGAACGGGTCCGCACCAAAGCCTTCTGGATCTCGACCCTTTTGGTGCCGGTGTTTCTCGGCGCCGTGATGATCCTGCCCGCCTACCTCGCCGCCCGCGGCGCAGGTGAGTTCAACGTCGCCGTTCTCGATCTCACGGGTCGGTTCTTCGAACCCGTCCAGTCCGAGGTGGAGCGCATGCTCTCAGGGGACAACGAAAAACTCAGCATCACTCTGGTTCAACAGGAGCCGGGCAACGACGTCGAGGCCACCCGTGAGCGGCTCAAAGCGGAGGTCGAGGAAAAGACCTTCGACGGCGTGCTGATCCTGCCGGCCGACCTGCCGGAGGACGGAACCCCCGAGTATGTAGCGCCCAACGTCTCGGCGTTCAAGCTCATGAACGTGCTCGAACGCTCGGTCAACAACGTCACCGTTGCCGACCGCCTCACCGGCGCCGGCCTCGATCCTGAAGCGGTTCGCGAGCTCACCCGCCGCCCCGGTCTCACCACCTTCAAGCTCGGTAAGGGCGGCGAAGAGACCTCGGACCAGGGCCAGAGCTTCATCCTCGCCTACGTCTTCATGATGATCATCTACGTGACGGTCCTGATGTACGGCATCTACGTCATGCGCGGGGTGCTCGAAGAAAAGAGCTCGCACGTGGTCGAGGTCCTGATCTCCACCGTCAAGCCCTTTGAGCTGATGCTGGGCAAGATCCTCGGCATCGGGGCCGTCGGTCTCACCCAGTTCCTGATCTGGGCGATCATGATGGCGGCGATCTCAGCCCCTGGCGCAGTGGCGGCCCTCGGCATCAGCGGGATGGAGCTGCCCACCGTACCCGCCCAGTTGCTGGTCTTTTTCGTGATCTACTTCGTGCTCGGCTTCCTGCTCTACGGAACGCTGTACGCAGGCATCGGCGCCGCCTTCGACACCGAGCAAGAAGCGCAGAACTTCCAGGGCGTGGTGACGATGTTCCTGGTGGTGCCGCTGGTCTTGATGATGCAGATCCTCAATCAGCCCGACGGCACATTGGCCGTGGTGCTGTCGCTGATTCCATTTTTCACTCCGATGCTGATGTTCCTGCGAATGACATTGACTCCGGTGCCGGTTGTGCAACTCGTCGCATCGGTGGTCTTCATGTTGGCGGCCATCGTGGTCGCCGCCTGGGTGGTGGGAAAAATCTATCGCGTGGGGATCCTCATGCACGGTTCGAAGCCAAAGCTGAAGGATCTGATTCGGTGGGTGAAAGAAGCCTGAGGAATTTTGAATTTTGAATTCTCATCGCATCGGGCCCTGGCTCGGCTGACAGAGATTTCTCCACTCGCTCACTCCATTCGCTCGGTCGAAATGACAGGTGAAGAGGTTCGACAACCCTTCCCCAAAAGATGAGTGGTTGGGAATTCAAAATTAAGAATTAAGAATTCAAAATTAGCGTTTGGGTTCCGCGAGGAACGCCAACGCTTTGTCGGCTTCCGCATCCATGACCAGCTGGAGGAGCTTGCCATCGGCTGCGTCGGCGACGCGGATGACCCGCACCACCTCGGCCATGTCGGCGAAATCCGGCAGGATCTCGGCAAGACAGTTGGTGGACCCAGCCAGGAAGTCCTCGTTCCATACCACTCCGCTATCGTCCGGGTAGAGCGGCAGGTAGTGGATGCCCGACTCCACGAGATCGTTGAAGAAATGGGTGCCGAATGAAACATCCGGGAGATACGAGCCCTTCTTGCGGGCGATCTCGACCAGCACCGACGTGCGGCTGATGTCGGCATAGGTGACCGGCACGCCGAGACGGATATCGCCGCGGCTGCCCCACCGACCCGGGCCCATGAGGATGAAGCGCTGCGCCGGCAGCACCTTGTTGATGGCGCCGACCGTTCGCGCTACCCGCACCATCTCCTCTCTGGTTTCGAGCGCCTCGTAGTCGCGGGGATCGATCAGGACCACGTACTCGAGATCGGCGACCTGCCCCATCTGGACATAACGATTGGCGGAGAAAATCTTGAGTTTTTCGGAGAGGTCGGGAATCTCTACCCGTTGCGCCATGGCGCCGCGGCTCAAAGCGCGGCACTGCAGCATGTGCAGGGTCTCGCCGTCGTGGGCGAACTCCACATCCACCGGTTCGCCGAGGCCCTCTTCGAGAAGGTCGAGCATGACCTTGAGGTCGCGCGGGAACGAAGAATTCAGAAGCCCGTCAAAGGTCACCACGAGATCGCGCGGATCGACCTGCGCCATCACCCCCACCATAGGCAGGATCTGGCGGTCGCGGTAAATGGAAAAAATCCGGTTCATATTGGGAATCTTGCGCCCCACCCGCTTCATGAACTCGTCCAACGGCAGGCTCTCGAATTGGCTTTCACGAATATCCACCACGTCGACATCGTGTTGCGAGTAGCGGTAGACCTCGTCCGGTTGCTGGACGGATCTCAGACCAGGCTGTTCGAGGGCCACCAGCACCGGGTAGTCCGACACCGTGCGGTCGACGGCCCGGGTGCCGAGACCCAGGACCAACCGCGCCATGCCGTCGGTGTGGCGAATGCGCGGCGACCAGCGCATCTCGCACCGCGAGAAAGCGACACCGGCAAATACCGGAAACAGCATACCGCCGACTTCCCGACCCACCACCTCCTGGATGAGGACACCCATCTGTTCCTGAAAATCGATCAGGCCGCGCTCGCGCCGGTACTCGATCGGGTCGGGGTGGAAGATCGAGGCGTAGACCTCGGCAATGGCGTCCTCGAGGGAGGCCAGCCGCATCTCGATGGGACCGCGGTTGGGGATGAAAAGGCTCTTGTACTTGCCCGAAAATGCGTGGCCGATACGATCTTCAAGCAGGCTCGACGAGCGCACCACCAACGGCACCTCACCGAGCTTGTAGAGCATTTCTTCGAGGCCCTTGTGAATCGTGGGTGGGAAGGCGCCGCTTTTGAAGAGCCTCTCCACCAGCGGGTACTCGTTGCGAACCTCGTCAGGGGTCTTGTACTTGACGTTGATGAGCTCTTCGAGACCGTTGTACTCGATGAACTCGAGGATGCCGATCGAGGGCAGGAAGTACGAGGTCGGGACCTTGAACTCGGTGTTCAAATGACCCCGGCGTTGGGCCTTCTTGAGGATGGCGTCGGCCAGGATGAGACCGGCGGCCTTGCCTCCGAGCCGACCGGAGCGGCTGTCGGTGAGGATGATGTGGTCGAGCACTTCGGCGAATTCGCGAACCCGGATGAATCTCTTCGCCACCGCGATGAAATCCAGTTGATCAGTCAGCAACCGGCGCACCAAAGCGGCGCGGGTGCCGATGACGTCTTCTCGCGGCGCCACCACTTCGCCCGGCGCGAAGTTGAGGAACTCGTGGATGGCGTCGCGCAGAACGGGCAGGGGCGTATCAGGGTCCTCCGCCAACCGCGCGCTCTCGTGCGCCAGCATGCGTTTTTCAACCTGAAGAATGGTGGCAGCAATCTTGTCCGGCTCGAGGTGGCGCTCGGCGTAATCGAGGGCGAGCTCGTACAAGGCCATTCGCGATCCGCTGGAGAGCTGGGGCTTGGGGCGGTTGGGATCGTGAACCGGCCGGGCGCCGCCGAGTTTCAAGGCGACCGCAAGATCGTCGATGGCGTCGAGGTCCACCAGACCCTGGCGCTGGAGGTCCATGAGCAGACGCCGGCACACCCTGTCCGCAAGATCCGGTCGGCGGTCGCGGAGGTCGGCAAACTGTTGGCGCCAGTCAATCGGCATACGGCACCGGCGTCACCAGAGTTGGAGTCCGATTCAAGGCCAACGCGAGAACGCGACGTTTCACCATCTCGATTAATTGTAGCTCTTACTCGGCTGCCGGGTCCTCAACAATGGCGGCGGTCGGCCGGAGGTCGTCGAAGTCGGCGAACAGGGATGCCACCTTTGCCGCGTCGACCCCCATCAACGTGTCGCGTCCGCTCACCCGAACCATCGCCCGGCCGCCCTCGCCGAGCGGGGCATAAAAGGTGAATGTGATCGGGACCTTGCCGCCGCCTTCGTCGTCCGCAGCAAAGAGGACCTCGGCTGTTCCCATCTCGGTTGTCATCGGCGCCATCAGATCGTAGTCGGTGGCCTCGAGCTCGGACAACGCGGTGAGGCGATCCGACACCCGCGGCTGGTCGGCTTCGGCAACGTCGCCGGCAAACCGCCACTGGAAGTCCACCTTTTCGAGCTCGGCCGAGTCTTCCGGGGTGACGAGTCGCAACCCCTCGACCTCCCAGGTGTCGAAGTCCGCGACCTTTTTCGAGCGCCACAGAACCGGCGCCTTGGAGAGCCTGGTACGGACGCTGTCCCGAGCCCAGAAGTAGTCACCATCGCCGCGACGGCATGCCACGTCGGTGCCGCCGGCGCCCTCGCGGGTGGCGCCGAGCTCGAGCCGCAGGGGCTCGCCGCCGTCGGATCGCACCACCATCACGGAGTACTCCGGCGCATCGAGACCGAGCGCACCCGGGTCGATCCCACCGTCGAGAAACTCTTCGATCCGCAGCGAACCGAGATCCGAGACCAGGGCCTCGAGGTGGTCGCGGTCTCCGATGTCTTCCATCGGGCTCAAGAGCCGCCACCCATCTCCGATCCGCGCCGCTCGAATCGTGTCCGCATCGGCCTCGATCTCGATGGACGCCACCTGGTCGCCGCTCAGATCGGTGACCTCGCGCGACCGCCAATCGTCGACCTCGCGTTCGAGATCGGTCATGAACCATCCGGGCGCGATTGCAATCTCGTCGCTGTCGGCGAGCCGGATCGGTCGTTTCGAACCCAGGGGCATCTCGCCGCCTACCGCAAACGAGACCCCGGCGCCATCGCCAAGCAAAAGGCTGACCTCGGCCGCAGGCGCCTCCAGACCGAACTCCACAAGGTCCAACTCGCCCGCCGGCAGACGTCGATCGGCGGACAGACCGGCGAGTGAGCTCAGGGTCGAGTCCACCATCGAGGCGTCGGCCGGGTAGTCGATCGGCTCGCGCAGCCGCCATTCGTCCCCCGTCTTTTCGAGCCGGACCCGCCCACCGGGACCCGCCACGAGCAGCCCGGTGACGTCGTCGACTTCGAGACCCTGGAAGACCTTATCGGCATCGCGCCTCGCCTCGTCCGACGTCGGCTGATGCCGCTCGAAGAAGAAAATGTACGCCCCAACGAGAATGACAATCGCAGCGAGAATGATGAGGTTTTTGGATTTCATCGTGACTCCCCCAATCGTGTCAATTCAAAATTCAAAATTCATAATTCGCGTTGTCAGTGCCGCCGTCGCCGCCACACCAGGATCCCGGCGACGATCGCCGCACCGGGCATGGCCAGCAGCACCAGCAGCAAGAGGTTGCGCATTTGCTGCTGGGTGAGGAAGAGGCTGACCTGTTCGACGTCGCGCGGCGGGATGCCGACGAGTGTGTCGCGCGCCGCGAGCCAGTTGAAGGCATTGCCGGCGAGCACCGCGTTGCCCGCGTTTGCGATATCGAGATCGGTCACGAAATCGGAGTCACCCAAGACGACCAGACGGTATTCCGGAGGCTCCGTCTCATCAACCCCGGCGACCGTTGTAGCAGCGCCTTCAACAGCCACCGCCACCGCCACAGGCCCGGCCGTGTCGCCGTCATCGACGGCCACAGGCTCACCCCGCAGCAACATGCCGAGGTCGGTTTCTCCCCAGCCTTCGTCCGAGGTCTGGACGAGGATCGCGGCCTCTGCATCGTCTGCCGTGAGCGAACGCGCCACGGTGAAGAGCACGGCAAAGCCCTCGAGCCCGGAAGTTACAGGGTGGGACGGAAAGTCTTCGAGATAGACCGCTGAGAGATCATAAAACGGGAGACGTCGAGAGGGGTCGACCACGAGGTCGTCGTTGACGGTCACGCCCCGGGACTCGAGCATGTCCTCGAGCCGGGTCGGCCGCATCGTGCCCGAGGGCTCGATCAGAGGATCGATGGCAACCAGCAGCCGGCCGCCGCTGTCGAGAAAGGCATCGAGGGCTGCGATTTCCGGCTCGGTGTAGGCCCGGGTCGGTCCGACGATGGCGACGACGTCGGCGTCTGCAGGTACTTCGCCGGACAGCAACGACACATCGGCGGCTTCCATGTTTTCGCGTTTGAGCGTATCGCCGAGCACCGACAGGCTGCGGTCCGTCGGACCGCCGCCACCGCCCTCGAGGGAGGCCTCGCCGTGACCGGTCACGAAGTAGACCTTCGGAACGTCAGGCGCCACCAGCGAGAGGATCGCCGAGGTGAACTGCTCTTCGCCCTTAAATGCGCGCATGGTCGGGCCCTGGCCGTACTGCATCCCCGAATAGTCCATCTCCGCCATCTGGTCGGAGGTGACGTACTTGGTGCGGTCACCGAGGATGAAGACCACCGTGTCCGCGACTTCGACGCCGAACTGCTCGGCCAACTGAGTCGCTTTCAAAGGTTCCCGGTCGAGGTCGATGTACTCGACAGAGACCTTGTTCGACGCCGCCTTGTAGCGCTCGAGCAGTTCGTGAACCTGGTCGTACATCGAGGTTTCGGGGGTCATCAGGACCACCACGTCGATCTCGTCCGAGAGTTCTGAGAGGATGTTTTCGGTCTTGTCAGACAGGGTGTAGATCTTGGTCGAGGTCAAATCGGTGCGCACCCATCGGCGCGCGCCAAGCCAGTTGACCATGACGGTCAGGGCGATCGCGAGCAGGACTGCGACCACGCCCGAAACGGTGTAGCGGATGGCCTTGTGCCTCATCCCTTCACCTCCACTTCTTGACTTCGAGGCTCTTGGTGGCGAGGAAGAGAAACAGCACCCCCACCGAGAGTTGGTACACAACGTGGCGCGAATCGACGATGCCTCTGGCGAAGTCGTCCATCTGGGTCCACAGGTTCATGTAGGCCAGCGCGTCCTTGAGGAACGAGGCCGAGAGGAGTTGCTCCACCAGCCCGATCGAGAACAGCGCGACCATCGCCGCGAAGGCGATGATGGCAGCAATAAGCTGATTGTCGCTCAGGGTGCTCGCAAGCGTGCCCACCGCCAGAAAGAGAAAGCCGAGAAGAAGCACACCGATATAGCCCGCCACCACCGGACCGAGGTCGATCTCGGAATTGCGCTTGAGCACGACCACGTAGAGGATGGTGGGCAGCCACAACGAGATATAGAAGATCAGTGCCGCGGCGAATTTTCCCGCCACAACCTGGACCTCGTTCACCGGCGAGGTCATGAGGACTTCGATCGTCCCCGAGCGCCGTTCCTCGGCGATCAGCCTCATGGTGATCACCGGCACCACGAAGAGCAGAAACAGCCAGAAGAAGATGGTGCCGCCAAAGAACAGACGCAGGGGCGTCATCGCCGGGGTCTGGGGATTGTTGAGGAAGGAGACGATGAGATAAAAAATGTAGCCCTGCATCAAGAGAAAGGCCGTCATCACGATATAGGCCAGCGGCGACGAGAAGTAGGCGATGAGCTCGCGCCGGACGATCGCCCAGGTCTTACGCATTGGACACCTCCTCAACCTGCGCGGCCACCACCGGTTCCTCACGCGTTGTCAGGCGGACAAAGACGTCTTCGAGGCTCGCCTGCTGCTGGGTCAGGGCGAGCAGCACCCAACCCTTCTCCACCGCCATCTGGAAGACCGCCTCGCGCGGATCGGCGCCGGGGCCGTGCTCGAGCAGGTATCGAGCCGGCCCGCGCTGATCGATCCCAACCACACCGGGCAGCGCCAGCAGGGCCGCTTCGGCAGCTTCGTCCACTGCCTTGAATTCCACCGCCAGGGAGGGGTTGCCGACGAGCTTCGCACGCAGTGCGTCCGGGGTGCCGTCGGCGACGATGCGGCCGCGGTCGATGATGAACACCCGCTCGCAGACCTGTTCCACCTCAGGCAGGATGTGGGTCGAAAGCAGCACCGTGTGGTCGCGGCCGAGCTCGGTGATGAGCTCGCGCACCTTGATGATCTGGTTGGGGTCGAGGCCCACCGTCGGTTCGTCGAGGATCAGCACCGGTGGCTGGTGGATCAGCGCGCCGGCCAGACCCACCCGCTGGCGAAAGCCCTTGGACAGGGTGCCGATCACCTGCCGCCGCACATCCCCGAGCAGGCACCGGTCGACCACGTCGTCGGTGCGGCTGCCGACTTCGGACCGCGGAACGCCCTCGATCTCGGCGCGGAAGCGGAGATACTCGTCGACCCGCATCTCGGGATAGAGCGGCACGTTCTCGGGGAGGTAGCCGACGTTGCGGCGCAGCCCCACCGGGTCTTTCTCCAGGTCCACCCCCGCGACCACAATGCGGCCGGTGGTCGGCGGTAAAAAGGCGGTCAACATCCTCATCACCGTGGTCTTGCCGGCTCCGTTGGGGCCGAGAAAGCCGAGCACCTGGCCTTCCGGCACGAAGAAGCTGAGGTCCCTGACCACCGGCTCCGCAACGTAGGTCTTGGACAGATTTTCCACTTCGATCATCGATCGCACCTCCTACCGGCCGCCGCATCTCGGGTTCGCTGGGCGCCCGGACTCGTGTGGCGCGGGCCTCTCGCCCGCACCGCGTCGTGACTCCTCACCAAAGGAAAACTTAAGCAAATTTCAAACCAATTTCAAGGCCGGGAAACAGAGTGTACTCTTTTTGGCGACCCGCCAAAATGGCCGCTCGAAGAGCGGGTGATTATCCCGCGGGTGGGCCGCCGGTCACGATCAGCATCAGGGTGGTCGAACCGAGGGTGAACTCCCCCTGGTTGGGGATCTCCGCCTCATCGGCGCGCTCGCCGCCGACCCAGGTGCCGTTGGTGGCCCCGAGGTCCACCAGTACGACGCTGCCGCCCCGGATCTCGAGCATCGCGTGCTTGCGCGAGACCTCCGAATCCTTGACCTGGACATCGGCCGCCGAACCGCGGCCGAGATAGACCCGCGCCTTGGTGATCGGGAAGACGCTGCCCGCCTGTGATCCGGCGATGACGGCCAGGGAGAATCGCTGGTCCTTGGGAAGTGGCGGCAGCTGCGGGAGTTCGGGGGCTTCCGGCTCCGCGGCCTCGGCTGCGGAGTCGGCGACCTCCGGCGAGGCGTTAAACATCTTGCCGATCGAGGTGGCATTTGAGGGCTCGTCCAACGGGTTGCGGACCTCGAACGAGTGGCTGCAGCTCGTACACTTCACCTGCTTGACATCGGCGCCGCCGAATCGCGCCTCGTCATAGCGGTATTTTGTCTCGCACTGGGGGCAGGTGATGATCACCTCAAGGTCCTCCACGTTCCAACCTCAACATGATATCAGGAGTCACAGACTCACGGGGCGCCTGGAGAAGGCGGGGCAGGCCCCGCCACTACAGGGGGAGGGTAGGGGCGGCACCTGTGCCGCCCGACCTCAATCGAACGAAAACTACTCTTTCGCCGCCGTCCAGGTGTCCATCCAATCGAGCACCACTTCGTGCCACTGGATCGAGTTGAGGGGCTTGAGAACCCAGTGGTTCTCATCCGGGTAGTAGAGAAGCCGCGACGGAACGCCGAGCCGCTGCAGGGCGTTGAACGTCGCCAAACCCTGAGTGTCGACCACCCGATAATCGAGCGCGCCGTGGATGACGAGCTCCGGCGTCTTCCAGTTGGCGAGGTGATTCACCGGCGAGTGCTTGCGGTAGCCTTCCGGGTTTTCCCACGGCGTGCCGCCGTGCTCCCACTCGGGAAACCACAGCTCCTCGGTGTCGAAATAAGCCATGTACTCATCGAGGTTGCCGTCGTGGCAGACCAGCGCCTTGAAACGGTCGGTCTGGCCCTGGATCCAGTTGATCATATAGCCGCCGTAGCTGGCGCCCGCAGCGGCCATGCGCTCGGAATCGATCCACAGGTGGCTCCGCAGCACCTGGTCGAGCCCCTTCATCAGGTCCTCGAACGGCGCCCCACCCCAGTCGCCGTTGATGGCGTCCGTGAAGTCCTGGCCGTAACCCGTCGAGCCGTGGAAATCGATCATCACCGTGGCGTAGCCGTGGGCCGCATAGATCTGCGGGTTCCATCGGTAGTGCCAATGGTCGTCGAAACTCCCCTGCGGACCGCCGTGAATCAAAAATGCCAGTGGGTATTTTTCTTTCGGGTCGCGGTTCACGGGGTACAGGAAATAGCCGAAGACCTCATCGTGGTTGGCGCCGGGGAAGGAGAACTGTTTGTAGTCACCAAAGGCGATCGACGCCAGCCTCTCGTCGTTGACGTGGGTGACGGCCGTCGGCTCGCCGCCGGCGGCGGGCAACAGGTAAATCTCCACCGGCGACACCAGGCTGTCCTGTGTGAACACCAGGCGGCCGTCGGCCAGCGGCCGCGGGCTCGAATTGGTGTGGCGGGTAAGCACTGCGGAGACCATGCCGTCCGCGGGGTCGATCTTGAAGATCGAGTGGTTGCCGACATTGTCCGCCGAGGCGTAGAGAGCCGAGCCGTCCGGCGCCCACACCAGGTCGCCGGGCGAGCGGTCCCAGTTTTCAGTGAGGGTGCGGGGGGTCCCTTCACTCCATTTCATGACCACGACCCGCCGCCGATCGGCCTCGTACCCGGGCCGCGCCATGGCCAGATAGGCAAGGGTCTTGCCATCGGGTGAGAAAACCGGCGAGCTGTCCCACGCCTGGTTGGCGTCGGTCAGCCCACGCGCCGCCTTCGAACCGTCTGTGGGCACCGCCCACAGATCCCAGTCGGTCGACCAGACCTCTTCCGACCCGTTGACCACCTTTGCCGTATAGACCAGCCACCCGTCGTCCGGCGAGATCGTGTAGTCCTCGTCGCCGCCCCAGGGGATGGTCGGACAATCGCCGTCGACACCTTTCATGAGATCCAGCGCCGCGCCGGCGGTACCGTCCACGCCGATGGGGACGCGGATGACATGGTTGCGGGTCCCGTCCTTCCAGGTGTCCCAGTGGCGGACAAAGACCTTGTCGAAGATGAGCCCCGAGGTCTTCGATGCCTCCCGTTCTTTGTAGCGCGCGGCCGTGCACAAAATCGGGTCGTCACAATCGGGGAAGACCGCCATTCCGAGATAGAGGGCCAAACCTTTCGGACCGACCTTGAGCGAACCCACGTCGAGAGCAAAATCCGTGACCTGGACGGGGCTTGCTTTCGAAAAGTCCCAGCGCCACACCTGGGCAGATCCACTGCGCGAGGAGAGGAAGTACAGCATTCCGTCCGCGCTCCAACGCGGGCTCCAGTCGTTGGCCGGATCCGTCGTCAGGGCTCGAGCATCGGAGCCGTCGGTCCCCACCATCCACACGTCCTTGCGGCCCTTGTTGGCCTCGAGATCGATGGTCGTGAGAACGAAAGCAACGCGGTCGCCGTCCGGTGACGGCTGTGGATCGGCAACGCGTTCCATTGCCACCAAATCGTGAACGTTGAAAGGGTGCTTCTCGGCCGAGCTCAGCCCGGCGGTCAGAAGAAGGACGGTGCTGACGATGATGACGCGACGGGTCATGAGGCCTCCCCGCCCGGAGTGCCGGGCGCAGGACATCCTATCGCAGATTGGACAGAGGGGCAGAGGAGCAGAAGGGAAAGGGAGCCCATCCCAACATCCCATTCGGAGAAACCGCAGATACGCAGATGGCGGCCACCGAATCTCATCCGCCCATCTACCTTCTCAATCCAAAAGGAAATGACGTGTTGTGGTGCGGGCGTCCCGCCCACACGTGGAGCCGCGGCGGCTGCACCACGGAACAGCATACGGAAACGGGACGCCTGCGGCGGAGGTGCCATTTTCAATATTGTTGGAGGCACGATCGTCTTCGCTGGTGGAGTGATTCGGGCCAACAATGTTGAAGGTGGCTCCTCTCGGGAAGCGCGCACTGAAACGGAGGTTCACTCGAACACTTGGAATCGACGAGATCTACTTTTGGAGGAGTGGGAGTTTTCTCCGCAAGAGATTTCTCCGCTCGCTCGTTTCACTCGCTCGGTCGAAATGACAGGGTTGGGGGCGCAGACTGACGGCAGGCGTCTACGAGTGGAGGGTCCAGGCGCCGAGGTCGCCGGTCTCGAGGTCGTTGACGAAAACGGCCTCGTCGGTCTCGCCCCGATTGCCGGGCGTGGGCGCAGCGACAGGTTCGACCGTCGCAGTCACCGTTCCATCCTCGAAGTCCCACGTCGAAAGAACGGCCTCGGCCGGAACGGACTGCTCGGCCATCTCCGGGGCCGTCTCGGTGCCCCGCCACATCATCGTTGTGGCTGCCACGCCGACCGCGAGGACCGCAGCAGCAGCGGCTGCCAGCCACCCGTGGCGGCGGCGACCGGCGGGCGGCGAAAATTCGGCGAAGACACGAGCGACCGCGATGTCAACGTCGGCGGTGGCGCGATCGGAGAAGGTCGTGGTCCACCACTCGGCGCAGTCCGGACACGACTCTCGCACCAGATCAGCCTCGGCTGCGTCGGCATCCTTCAGCCGACCGCGGGCCAGATCCAATACCAGATTGCCGTGTTCGGGGCAGGTGGGCACTTTCATCGATCCTCCACCTTCAAAGACGCTGCCGAACGCCTGAGGTAACGCTGCGACCGGATCACGACGCGCCGCCACGGCGCATCTCGTCGAGCCGGGCGCGGAGGCGTTTGCGCGCCCGCATCACCCGCATCTTGAGGGCGTCCGGCGAGATCTCCATTTCGACAGCGAGCGCCTCCACCGACACCCCGTTGGCCCGCGCCGTCAGCAACTCGACCACTTCGCGATCCTCGTCCGCCAGGGCCGCCAACATCAGCCGCACCTCAGCCATTCGCTCTGCGCGATCGTGCGGGTCGTCTCCACCCTCGAGGTGCAGGGCCTCCTCGAGCTCGTCTTCGCGGCGCACCGCCACTCGGCGCAGGTGGTCGCGTGCGGCATTGGCGGCGATCCGCCGCACCCAGGCGGGAAAGGTGCGTGGTTCCTTGAGGGAGTCGAGCTTCTGCCACGAACGGAGGGCCACGTCCTGGGCGAGGTCGCTGGCGGTCTCGTTGCAGCGCACGCCGCACGCGAACAGGGTCGACACCACGGCGCCGCGGTGCTCCTCGAGGAGGTCTCGAAACGCAGCCTGGTCGCCGCGGCGTGCCCGCCGCACCAGGAACTCGATCCGGTCCCACTTGGATGCGTCAGCCATCCTTTCCACGATACTCGATGCAGGTGCGGGGTGCAGGATTGGGAATCCCTTGCTGATACGAGCCGCGTGCGGCGGAGGTGCCATTTTGAACATTGTCGGACGCTTGGACATCCCCGTCGGTAGGATGATTCGGGCAGACAATGTTCAGGGTGGCTTCTCACGGGAAGCGCATCCGCAAAGACAAGCCTGGGTGATGTCTTCAGGGCCCCAAGCATCCCTCGGGCGGGCCGTAAAAGCCCCCGACCAGGCTCGCGCCGTGAAACGGCGGGTCTGCCCTCATCAAACGCCGTGAGGTCAGGGGAATAGCGGGTGGAAATTCCGAATTCCGAATTCCGAATTCCGAATCTCGCCGGTTGCGCGCCGTGGTACCCTTCGCCGACGCAATGACAGCGAAATCCCATCTTCCGCGGCTGCTGCAAAATCCCCGGCCCGCGCATCTCGTTCTGAAGGACGGCACTGCGTTTGCGGGTTGGGCCGCCGGCGCCGCCGCAGTCGTCGAGGGCGAGGTGGTCTTCAACACCGCCATGACCGGCTACCAGGAGATGCTCACCGATCCCTCCTACCACGGTCAGATCCTGACTCTGACGACGTCGCACGTGGGCCAGGTCGGCGTCAACCCGGCCGACGCCGAGTCTGACCGCATCTGGGCCCGCGCACTCATCGTCCAGGACCTCGACCTCGAGCCGTCGTCGTGGCGCGCCGAGGTCGGCTTCGAACAATGGCTCGACAGCAACGATGTGGCGGTGGGTTGGGGCTTCGACACCCGCGCCATCGTCCGCCACGTCCGCACTGCGGGCGCAGTCCCCGGCCTGCTGATCACCGACGGCACGCCGCCCAACGAGCTGTCCGAACGCGCAGCGGCCACGCACGGCACCGACGGCCGCGACCTTGCTCGCGAGGTCGCATGCACTGAAAGCTACCGGTGGACCGATGGGCCGTGGCGGTCGCCATCGGACCCCGAACCCGCCCCGGGGAGCGAACAAGTCAAGGTGGCGGTGGTCGACTACGGCGTCAAGCAATCGATCCTCCGCCGCCTTGTGGCCGAGGGTTGTGCGGTGCAGGTGGTGCCGCCGACCACCAGCGCCACCGAATTGCTCGGAGGCGGGTATGACGGACTCCTGCTCTCCAACGGCCCCGGTGACCCGGCAGCGGTGGAGGGAGCGCAGGTGGCGATCGCCGAACTCGTCGGCCGACTGCCGATCCTCGGCATCTGCATGGGGTGCCAACTCCTCGGTCTCGCTCTCGGCGGACGCACCGTCAAGCTGCCATACGGCCACCACGGCGGCAACCACCCGGTGCGCGAGCTCGCCACCGGCCGCGTCCTGGTCACGTCGCAGAACCACAACTACGTCGTCCAGGAGTCGTCGCTGCCGCGCGAGGTCGAGGTCACCCACATCAACCTCACCGACGGCACCCTGGAAGGGCTGTCGTTGCCGCGTGCGGGGGTCGACGCGGTCCAGTTCCACCCCGAGGCCAGCCCCGGGCCGAATGACGCCACCGGGCTGTTTCAGAAATTTGCCGACCGATGCCGGACGGCAAAGTCATGAGGAAAGATTTCGGATTTCGGATTTCGGATTTCGGAATTTACCGTCGCCGGTCTGCACGTATATTCGTGAACGGCATTCAAAATTCAAAATTCAAAATTCAAAATTCGAGCGAGGGATTCGCGCTATGAGCGCGAAGCCCTCCTCGGTGTGCATCCTCGGCGCAGGCCCAATCAGAATCGGTCAGGCCTGCGAGTTCGACTACTCAGGTGTTCAGGGGGTGCGGGCGCTGCGCGAGGAGGGCTGCCGGGTCATCCTGGTGAACTCCAATCCGGCGACCGTGATGACCGACGCCAGGCTCGCCCACCGCGCCTATGTGGAGCCACTGACGGCCAAGACCGTCACCGCCGTCCTCGAGAAGGAGCGCCCCGACGCTCTCATCCCCACCCTTGGCGGTCAGACCGCCCTCAACCTCGCAGTCAAGCTCGAAGAGCAGGGAGTATTGGAACGCCTCGGCGTGCGCCTGCTCGGCGCTTCGGTGCGATCGATCCGGCTGGCCGAAGACCGCGAGGCCTTCCGGCTCGCGATGGAAGCGGCCGGGCTGCCGGTGCTGCCCGCGGTGACCGTCACCACGGTCGAGGAGGGCCTTGCCGCCCTCGACGAAATCGGTCTACCGGCCATCCTGCGCCCGTCCTACACCCTCGGCGGGTGGGGCGGCGGCATCACCCACGATCGGGCCTCGTTTGAACACCAGCTCAAGCTGGGCCTCGACGCCTCGCCCACCAGCCAGGTGCTGGTGGAGGCATCGGTCCTGGGTTGGAAGGAGTTCGAACTCGAGGTTATGCGCGATTCGGCCGGCGCCTTCGTGGTGGTGTGCTCGATCGAGAATCTCGACCCGATGGGGGTCCACACCGGCGACTCCATTACGGTGGCGCCCGCGCAGACTCTCACTGATCGCGAGTACCAGGTGCTGCGCGACGCCGCACGCACGGTGCTCGACGCGGTCGGGGTGGCCACCGGCGGCGCCAACGTCCAGTTCGCCGTCAACCCCGCCGATGGACGCTACGTGGTGATCGAGATGAATCCGCGGGTCTCACGGTCCTCCGCCCTGGCCTCCAAGGCCACCGGCTTCCCGATTGCCCGCATCGCCGCCAAGGTCGCCCTCGGCCGCCGGCTCGACGAGATCATGAACGACATCACCGGTTCGACGCCGGCGTCGTTCGAACCGGCCCTCGATTACGTCGTCGTCAAGATCCCGCGCTTCACCTTCGAGAAGTTCCCTGGCGCGGACCCGCGCCTCGGCACTGCGATGAAGGCGGTGGGCGAGGTGGCGGCGATGGGGCGCACCTTCGAGGAAGCCCTGCTCAAGGCCGTGCGATCGCTCGAGGTAGATCGCGACTCGCTCGAGGCCCCGTCGTCAGTGGCGGCCGACGACGATGCGGCGCTCGAGAAGCGTCTCGCGGACCCCACCCCAGATCGGTTGTGGGAACTTGCGGAGGCCGTCCGTCGCGGCTGGGACCTGGATCGGATCCAACAGCTGACCGCGGTCGATCCGTGGTTTCTGCGCCGGATCGCAGGCCTGGTGGCGGCGGAAGCCGAGATCGCATCCCGTCTCGTAGAGCCCGGAGTCCTCTCAGCCGTCAAACACCTGGGTTTTTCGGACGCTCACATCGGCCGCCTCGTGGGCGAGACGTCGACCGCCATTCTGCATCGTCGCGCTGACGCAGGGATCTCCCGGGTGCGGCGGCGGGTCGATACCTGCGCCGCCGAGTTCGAGGCCCGCACGCCCTATCTCTACGGCAGCTTCGGCGACGGCGACGAGATGCCGACACCGCGCCGCCCGATCATCATCCTCGGCGGTGGGCCGGTGCGGATCGGCCAGGGCATCGAGTTCGACGCCTGCTGTGTCGAGGCGGTCGCCGGGCTGCGGGCCGAGGGCTACGAAGCGGTCATGATCAACTGCAACCCCGAGACGGTCTCGACCGATTACGACGCTGTCGACCGGTTGCATTTCGACCCCCTCTTTTTCGAAGACGTGCTCGAAATATGCGAGGCGGAGAAACCGATCGGCGTCATCGTCCAACTCGGCGGCCAGACGCCGCTCAAGCTGGCTGCCGATCTCGAAAGGCACGGCGTGCCGATTCGGGGCACCCCACGCGATGCCATCGACCGCGCCGAGGATCGCGGCAGGTTCGCCGAGTTGCTCGAAGAACTCGGCCTCCGGCAACCTCCGGGCCGGATGGTGACCTCCGCCGAGGAAGCGGCCACGGCAGCGGACGAACTCGGTTTCCCGGTTCTGGTCCGCCCGTCATATGTCCTCGGCGGCCGGGCAATGGAGATCGTCTACGGCCACGATCAGCTCGCGGAGTACCTGCAGCGGGCCGCCGCCGTGGACCCGGACCGCCCGGTCCTGCTCGACCACTTCCTCGAGCGCGCCGTCGAAGTCGACGTCGACGCTGTCGCCGACGGCGAACGCGTGGTCATCTGCGGCGTGATGGAACACATCGAGGAGGCGGGGGTCCACTCGGGCGATTCGGCCGCGGTGACGCCGCCCGTCAGCCTGCCGCTCGAGCTCCAGGCCGAACTCCGGCGCCAGGTCCGCCTGCTCGCCCTGGCGCTCGGTGTGCGCGGTCTCATCAACGTCCAGTTCGCCATCCAGGAAAACACGGTCTACGTCATCGAGGTCAACCCGCGGGCCTCGCGAACGGTGCCGTTTCTGGCCCGCGCCACCGGCACTCCATGGGCCGAGCTCGCGGCCCGGGTCTGCGCCGGCGCCAGCCTCGGCGCCCTCGACGTCCAGGACGGCGTGCCGACCGAGGTCGCAGTCAAGCTGCCGGTCTTCCCTTTCGAGCGCTTCCCCGGTGTCGACCCCCTGCCGGGACCCGAGATGCGTTCGACAGGAGAGGTCATGGGGCGCGGCCGCACCTTCGGCGAGGCCTTTGCCAAGGCGGCGTTGGCCGCGGGCTGGCGGCTCCCCGAGGGCGGGCGCGTGCTGCTGTCATTGGCCGATCGCGACAAGGAACGACTGCCGGCGCTGGCGGCGCGCTTCCTCGAACTCGGGTTCGGGCTCTCCGCCACCGAGGGCACGGCGGCCGCGCTGCGCGAGGCTGGCTTCACCGATGTGCAGACCGCCTCCAAGGTGGGTCAGGGCCACCCGGACATCCCCGAGTTGTTGGCCGAGGGCGCCGTTCAGCTGGTGATCAACACCGCAGCGGGACAACGCGCCGCTCAGGACGCTGGTTCGATCCGACGGGCCGCCCTCGACGCGGGGGTCCTCTATTTCACGACCATCCCGGGAGCCCACGCCGTCGCCGAGGCGGTGGCCGCCGTTCGACGGGGACCGTTGTCGGTGCGCGCCCTCCAGGACGACGCCTCGGGTCTCCCATCGTGGGCGGCGGCGCTGGGAGACTAACGAAAAGTTTTGAGTTCTTAGTTTTGAGTTTTGAGTTGTCTTTCCGCCCACCCCCGGAATCGATTGCTGGGGTGGGGACTCAAAACTAAAAACTCGACACCCAAAACTGGCGTCGAGCTCTAGTGCAGCGACGTGAGGCGGTATTCTGCCAACAGGCGCGCATCGATGAGGTCGTAGCCGCTGCCGTCGATCCGGAAGTACTGGCGGCCGATGGTGTAGGCACGCTCGATCTTCTGTTGAACTTCTTCCGGGTTGTAGAGCAGGCGGAAGACGTGGCCGACCTGGATGTAACTCACCATCGAGAGATCGTCGGCGGTGTCGAAGTCTCCATCCGCGCCTGCACTCTCCAGAAGCAGCCGCAACCACTGACCCTCGCCGAAGTTCGGTCTGTCCTTCGTGAAGAAGGTCGCCTGCAAACCGCTCTGCAGGTCGTCGGCGACGATGGGCAACGTGCTCGGGTCTGCGTCCCTCGGCAACGGCGACGCCGTCACCCGGTATGGACGGCCCCACCCATCCACAGCCCGGACCTCGTACATTTCCCGCACCGACGGCGGGGACATCCCGGTGTCAGCGCCCATGAAGACCAGCGGGATCCACCCGCGGACCCGCGCCGTCGAGGACGGGGCGAGAACCTCGGCCCACTCGCCGCCAAAGGGCGGGATCTCGTTTTCGCGAATCATGAAGCGGGAGGCCGCCGAACCGATCTCGTGCATGCGGTGGATGGTCTCGAGCTCGGCGGCGCGGCCGCCGTCACCGAGGGCCATCCATCGCAGCGTCGTCGCCAGGTCCGGTCCGGGGCCGGTCATGCGCAGCCGCACGAAGCCGAGAATCGGCAAAGCGATGAGGAGGGGATAGACGAGGTAACGCCACCCGCCCTCCCGAAACCGTTGCATCACGGTTGGCGGTGGGGGGGCCGACAGGACGGCACTCAGGTCCCATCCGCAGTGTTGGCAGATCGTTGCATGCTCTGGCATCGGCGCGCCGCACCCGCCGCATTTCGTGGGATCGTACATGGGTCAAGAATAACCCAGCCGTTCTGGATCGGATGTTTGATATTGGATGTTTGATGTTGGATGATGTCGCGGGGAGAATCTGCAGAAAGGCAGGTTCATCCGGATGATTGGAAACGCCTCAGCATCCGCGTCCACCGGACGTGCCGTCTGCGAAGGATGTTGCGTTCGTCTTTCCTTGAAGTGAGCGGATGCTTCGGGCGCAATCATTTTCGGAGGGGGCACTCACGGGCAATGTCGCCGGGAAAATCGGGATATCCACTCTGGAAAACCCTCTACAGGACCGATGACCGCGCGCTTGGACTCGAACTCAGTGCCTCCGCCCAGTGCGAGCGATCAGCCAACGGGTCGGCCCGGGTGAGAGCCTGGCCAACCACCACATCAGCCGCAGCTGGAAGGGGTGGAAGACGGCCCGCCGGGGCCGCCGGACGACACCGAGAACGATCTCGGCGCAACGTTCGGGAGAACTCACCGGAATCCAACCCCCGATCGCCGGGATGTGCTGGTGAGAATCCGGGTTGGCCTCGAAATACTCACTCGAGACCTCGCCGAAATAGATCATCGAGCTGGTGATACCGGTCCCCGCCAGATCCATGCACAGCGCCTCGTGCAGACCGCGCAGGGCCCACCGCGAGGCGGTGTAGCCGGTGGCGCCGGGCCACGGCATGAGTGATGCCGGTGACCCGATGTGGATGAACTGGCCGCGGCCCGCCGCCAGCATGTCCGCCATGAAGGCGCGGCTGACGTTGGCCGCAGCAAGGTAGGGCGCACCCATCATCCCGACGACCTGCTCGGGCGCCGTCTCCTCGAGAAAACGCCACACACCGGCGCCGGCGCTGTTGACCACCAGCGACGGCGACGGCCACTGCGACCGGACGCGGTCGGCCATCGCCTCCACAGCGGCGCCGTCAGCGGCATCAATGGCCTCAACCAGAGGGTCGCCACCGGCCGCACGGATGTTGGCGGCAAGCTCCTGCAGACGCTCCGCTCGGCGAGCCACCAGCACGACGCGCCAACCGTTCGCAGCCAGCAGGCGGGCGGTCGCCTCGCCGATACCGCTCGAGGCTCCTGTGATTACGGCGACAAGGTTTTCAGAAGAGTTCATGCGCGCAGGTTACTGCACACCGCCTTCGAAAGGGCGGAGGGGGAATTGTGGTGCGGGCGTCCCGCCCGCACGTGCAGGCGGGACGCCTGCACCACAAAGACTCGCGCCCCAACCTTTGCTCGTGCCGCGAAGGTGCCGCTCCCCGGATACGTGCCGCGTGCGGCGGAGGCGCCATTTTGTTCACTGACGTTGGAGCTCTTCCCTGCCGGAGATTTCTCCGCTCGCTTCCGGCTTCGCCCTACGGGCTACGCCGTGACTTTCGCTCGGTCGAGATGACAGGTGTGGGAATTCAAAACTCAAAATTGAGAACTGAGAACTACTGGCGTGGTTGCCACCACGGCTTGAGGCGCTCGGCGAGGTTCTTCCACGCGGCGTCGGTGTCGGCGATGGCGTCGCCGCCGAGCTTTTCGAGCAGGCTGTCCGCGAGGACCAGGGCCAGCATGGCCTCGACGATCACCGGTGCGGCGCCGATGGCGGTGACGTCGGAACGCTCCCACGCGGTCGCCCCCTCTTCGCCGCTGGTCAGATCGACCGACGGCAGGCCCTTGCGCAGGGTCGAAATCGGTTTGAAGAAAGCCCGCACCACCAGATCGGCGCCGTTGGTGACGCCGCCCTCGAGCCCTCCCGCGCGGTTTCCCGTGCGTTCGAGTCGGCCTTCGACAAGTTCATAGGGGTCGTGCGCCTGCGACCCGTGCAACGACGCGACTTCGAGCCCGTCGCCGAGTGACGCGGCCTTGACCGAGTGAATAGAGACCAGGGCCTGGGCCAGGCGGCCGTCGAGCTTGCGGTCCCAGTGGACGCAGGAACCGAGACCGGGCGGCAGACCACGGACGACCGCGCCCACCACGCCACCCATGGTCTCGCCGGACTGACGGGCCTCGCGAACTGCTTCAACCAGACGATCCTCGTCGTCGGGCTTCGGGGTCACGAGCGGCGAATCGTATCTGACCTCGGCCAGGTCCTCCCAGGTCGGGGCGCCGCCGAGCACCTCGTGCGGCCCGACCCGAAGCACCGCCGATCGCATCGTCACGTTGTAGCGGCCGAGCAGCTGCGCGCACACCGAGCCCGCCGCCACACGCGCAGCAGTCTCACGCGCCGACGATCGTTCGAGCACATTGCGCATGTCGGCGAGCTGGTCCGTGGCAGCCCCGCCGGAGTAGTCGGCGTGACCCGGCCGCGGCCGGGTCACCGCGCGTTTGGCTGCGGCCTCGGCGTCGATCTGCCACGGGTCCATCACATCGGTCCAGTTCTGCCAGTCGAGATTGACCACTTCGAGGACCAGCGGCGAACCGAGGGTGCGGCCGTCGCGGAGACCGCCGGTCACCGTCACCTCGTCCTTCTCGATCCGTTGGCGGCCGCCGCGGCCGAAGCCGTGCTGTCGGCGCTCGAGCCAGGCGTCGATCTCCTGCCGAGCCACGGCGAGGCCTGCGGGCAGCCCCTCGAGGATCGCGGTCAGCCGCGGTCCGTGGGACTCACCGCCGGTCAGGAGCCGAAGCCGTTTCACAGGGACCACCGAGTTCGGGTGTCGTCGGAGCGGCCGTACAACGGCCGAAAGATGATGAAGTTGATCATGCGTTTGAGGATACGCGGACTCCCCCCACCTGCCAAGGACCGGCGTTCGCGGATGGTATGATCGCGCTCATATGAAGAGACACATTCCCAATATCGCTCGAACCGTGCTTGCAGTCGCACTCCTGATTTCAGGCATGACCGCGGCGTCCGCGGATCAACCCGAGAGCACCGCGATCACCATTCTCCACACATCCGATCTCCACGGCGCAGTATTGCCTTTCAACGACTTCGCCAACCGCCCGTCGGACAGGGGCTCGCTCGCCCAGGTCGCGACGATGGTCCAGGAGATTCGCACCGATGCAGGCCATCCGGTTCTGCTCTTCGACTCGGGCGACACCCTCCAGGGCTCGTCATTCGAACAGTTTGTCCACGTGCGTTGGGGCGAGCCCAGCCCAACCATCGACACCATGAATCGCATCGGCTATCAGGCGATGGCCGTCGGCAACCACGAGTACAATTTCGGGCTCGAAGTCCTGCGGCGGGCCGAGGCGCAGGCTCAATTTCCGTTCCTCAGCGCCAACACCCTCCGCGCCGGCACCGACGAGCCCGCGTTCCCGCCTTACCTCGTGCTCGAGGCCGGCGCCCTGAAGATCGGTGTTCTCGGTCTCATCACGCCCAATGTCCCGGGTTGGGAAAAGCCCGAGAACTACGCGGGCCTCGAGTTCCAGCCGATGGACGAGGCGGCCCGCACGTGGGTGCCGATCCTGCGCGACACCGAGGGTTGTGATCTCGTGGTGGTGCTGGCCCACACCGGTTTCGAGGTCGACACCGAGACCGGCGCGCCGAACGGAACGGCACACGAGAACTTCACGTCACGGCTGACGGCGGTGCCCGGCATCGATCTGCTGCTGACCGGCCATTCCCACGAAGACATTCCGCCACACCTGGTCAACGGGGTCATCGTCTCGCAGCCGAGGGCGCGCGCGCAGCTCCTCACGCGCATCGACCTCAATCTCGTTCGCGAAGGATCCGGCTGGAGGATCGACAGCTGGAAGGGCAGCAACACGGCCTCTGGGCCGGTCGCGGCCGATGCCGAAATCGTCCAGGCCAACACCCTCGCCCACCAGCGCCTCGCAGAGGCCCTCGATGGGCCGGTCGGCGAGGTCACGGCCGAGGTCCGGGTCGACGACTGCCGTATCGAGGACTGCGCCGCAGTCGATCTCCTGCACGCGGTCCAGCTCGAGGCTTCGGGCGCCCAGCTGTCACTGGCGGCATTGCTCAACGCACACGCTCCGCGGCTCGCACCCGGCCCGGTGAACTGGCGTTGGATCCACGCCTTCTACGTCTACCCCAACACCCTGGTGGCGGTGCGCTTGACCGGCGCCCAGGTCCGCGACGTCCTCGAACACTCCGCCCGCTTCTACGACGGGCTCGAGTGTCCCGCCGAAGGCGGTTGTATCGTCACGACCGATGCTTCGATCCCCCACTACAACGTCGACACCATGGCGGGGGTGATTTACCGCGTCGACCCCACGCAGCCGGAGGGCTCGCGCATCCGGGACCTCAGGTTCGAAGGACTCCCGATTGATCCTGAGGCCACCTTCACCGTGGCCTGCAACTCTTACAGATCGTCCGGCGGCGGGCTCTTCCCCCATCTGGCCGAGGCCGAAGTCGTGTGGCGGTCGTCGGCGGAGATGGCCGATCTGATCGGTGACTATCTGATGACGCATCAGCCCTGGCAGCCGGTGGTCGACGGCAACTGGTATATCGGCCGCGATGTGACGGGCGAGGAACACGCCCAGCCGGCGCCTCGACCATGACCCTCGACAACTCTTAAGGTGGGCCAAGGCCCACCTTACTGCGGACCCACAGAGAGGGCGGTTTCGCAGGATGGGCTTCGGCCCACCTTCAGTGTTGCCGCACTCGTCTCAACTGTTTCCTGATGAACCGAACGTTCGTGGGCTGCAGTACCATGAGGCCATGCAGAGGTTGACCGTCACCAGCAGCCACGACGACTACACGATCGTCGCCGGTCCGGGATCGATCAACGATCTCGAGGAGATCATTCGCGAAGAAGGCCTGAAACTCCCGAAATCTACGGCGAGCAACACAACTGTGGGGCCGCTATGGGCGGCAGAGGCCGCTCGGTCGTTGGCGACACCCCTGATCGAAATTGCCGATGGTGAGGCCGAGAAAAGATGGCCGACCGTTGAGAACCTGCTCGGCCGCTGGCTCGAGGGCGGCCTCACCCGCGGCGATGCGGTGGCGGCGATCGGCGGCGGAGTGGTCACCGACACCGTCGGGTTTGCGGCCGCCATCTACCTTCGGGGCATTTCGTGGATCGCTGTGCCGACCACCTTGCTGGCCATGGTCGACGCCGCGGTCGGCGGCAAGACCGGGGTCAACCTCGCCCACGGCAAAAACCTGGTCGGCGCCTTCTGGCCGCCGCAGCTGGTGGTGGTCGACGTCGGCACCCTCTCCACACTTCCCGAACGCGAACTTCGGGCCGGCCTTGCAGAAGTCGTCAAAACCGCATGGATCGGAGACCACGATCTCCTGAACCAGCTCGACCCGCCCCCGACGAACTACGGTGCCCTGACGCCCGTCGGTTGGCAGAAGCTCGTCATGCGATGTCTCGCCGTCAAGGCGCACGTCGTCAGCGCAGACGAACGCGAGGCCGGGCAGCGCGCGGCGCTCAACCTCGGCCACACCCTCGGCCACGCCCTCGAGGCCGCCACCGAATACCGCCATTTTCTGCACGGTGAGGCGGTGGCGTGGGGCCTGTTGACGGCGGCGCATCTCGCCCGACGACGAGACGTCTTGAGCCCCGAAGGCGAGACCAGGATCCGCGCGGCCATCGGCCCGACGGAGGCTCTCCCCACGATTGGCGGGATCGATCCGGAAGACCTGCGCGCCCATATCGAACGCGACAAAAAGAAGGATGACGACGGCGTCGCGTGGGTCCTGCCGACCGACGACGGAATCATTCTCAATCAAAGGATTGCAACCGACGAGGCACTCGCGGTCTTTCGCGAGCTTCAGGGTGACCCACTCTCCGGGGTGTGACTATCTAAAACGCTCTGATTCAGAGGTTTAAAAAATATTTAGTGTTGAAACACAGGTATGGATTGCGAGTATCTTTCTCAGTTTCGACAGGCTTCATAGTGGTTTTACATTGACACGATGAATAGGCATTCAAACAGGCTCCGGCGAGTGTTATAGTCCCAGGCATGGAAATTACCATAGGGAGGTTCGAATCATGAGGAAGGTCTTATATCTGATGTTGTGCGTCACCCTCGTGGCAGGTCTCGCACACTCGCAGGGTGCCACCACCGGCTCGCTGTCGGGCGTGGTGAGTGACCCCAACGGTGACCCGATGCCGGGTGTGACCGTTACGGCAACCCTGACCACCACCGGCACCCGCTACGCTACGGTCACCGATGCGTCGGGCGTCTTCAGGATGTCCAACGTCAAAGTGGGTTCGCCGTACGAGGTGGTGGCAAGTCTCTCCGGTTTCAAAACCCAGTCCGTCAACAATGTCGTGGTCCGCCTTGGTGACGACACCAACCTCGAGATCGGGCTCCAGCTCGAAGCGGCGACCGGCGAGATCGTGGTCGTCAGCGAGTCGAGCCCCCTGATCAGCCCGACCAAGATGGGCGTCGGGAGCTCGGTGTCCGAAAACACCATCATGGCGATGCCGTCTGTCGAGCGCTCGATTTACGACTCTGCCCGCACCAACCCGGTGTTCTCAACACCGTCTGCGGACGAGGACACGACGGTGTTGTCGGTGGCCGGCCGCAACCCGCGCTACAACAACATCTCGATCGACGGCGCGGTCAACAACGATGTCTTCGGTCTCGCCGACTCCGGCACCCCGGGCGGCCAGGCCGCGACCCAGCCGATCCAGCTCGACGCCGTCCAGGAGCTGCAGCTCGTGACCTCGACGTTTGACGTCCGCCAGGGCGGTTTCACCGGCGGCAGTCTCAACGTCATCACCCGCTCCGGCACCAACAACTTCCACGGCACCCTTTTCGGCTACACCTCGAGCGACAGCTCAGTGGGGAGCGGACCGGACTTCTTCCCCGAGTTCGGGACCTACGAGGACACCGAGTACGGCTTCAGCATCGGTGGCCCGGTGGCCAAGGACAAGACCTTCTTCTTCTTCAACTACGGCCACAATGATCTCGACCAACCGACCGGGTGGTCGCTCGACGGGGTGACCGGGGAGCAGTGGCAGAACGGGTGCTGCACGCAGGAGGCCGAGGAGTTCCGGGCCTTCACCCAGGCCACCTACGGCTACGACACCGGCGGTCTCGGCGAGGTCACCAGAAAGACGCCCAGCGACAAGGTCTTTTTGCGCTTCGACTTCAACTTCAACCAGGGCAGCACGCTGACCGCGCGCTACAACTACGTCGATGGCCAGAACGTCATCAACCGCCCCAGCAACGGCACGTATGAATGGCCCAACGAGGCCTACGACTTCACCAACAAGACCAACTCGCTGGTTGCCCAGTGGAACGCGGTCTTCGGCGACGACAAGTTCAACGAGCTGCGCGTGACCTACCAGACCATCCGCGACAACCGCAGCGGCGTCGGTCAGCCCTTCCCGCACGTCGTCATCTACGATGTCGACGGCGATCGCAACCGCTGGGAGATCGGCACCGAGCAGTACTCGACCTTCAACTCGCTCGACACCGACATCTTCGAGTTCACCGACGATTTCACCTTCTACAAGGGCAACCACGAGATCGTCATTGGGACCCACAACGAGTTCTACAGCTTCAAAAACCTGTTTCTTTCGAACGGCTTCGGCTCGTACACCTTTGACGATCTCGACGCCTACTACGCGGGCATCGCCAATAGCTACCGCCTCACCTACTCGAACTTCCCGGACAGTCCGGCCGACGAGTTCTCGAACTACCAGCTCGGTTTCTACGCGGGCGACACCTGGCGCGTGAAACCCAACCTGACCCTGATCTACGGTCTCCGCGTCGATATCCCCATCTTCCCCGACAAGCCCGAGTACAACCCGCTCGCCGACGAGGTCTTCGGCACCGACACCAGCAACGTTCCGAGCGGCAACGCCCTGTGGTCGCCGCGAATCGGCTTCAACTGGGACATCAAGAGCGACGGCACGATGCAGCTGCGCGGCGGCGGCGGCCTTTTCTCGGGACGCACCCCCTACGTGTGGATCTCCAACAACTACGGCCGCACCGGCACCCGCACCACCGCAATTTCCTCCTTCGACGACCTCCCGTTCAACCCCGACCCCTTCGACCAGCCGACCGACATCGGCGGCGCCGCGAGCCAGGAAATCAACTCAATCGACCCCAACTTCGACTTCCCACAGACCTGGCGCTTCAACCTCGCCTACGACCAGCGCCTTCCGTGGCTCAACATGGTCGCCACCGCCGAGGTCCTGTACGCCAAGTCGCAGAGCGAGATCGACTACAAGAACCTCAACATCCAGCAGACCGGCGAGACCCTGCCATTCGACGGCCGCCCACTGTATGAGACCGTCGACCGGGATTTCTATGGCAACTTCTACCTCACCAACACCAGCAAGGGCGACGCCACCAACCTCATCTTCAAACTCGAAAAGCCCTATGGCGAGTACCCGATCTGGGGCACCATGTCCTACACCTGGGGCGAATCCAACGTGATCAACGACGGCACCTCGAGCCAGGCGTCCTCCAACTGGCGCTACACCGAGGCCTTCGACCCCAACAACGTCGGCATCTCGCCGTCGGACTTCGAGGTCGCGCACCGCGGGATGATCAACCTCAACTACGAGTTCAGCCGCAACACGCGATGGTCGACCATCGTTTCGATGTTCTGGAACCGCCAGAGCGGCAAGCCCTATTCCAACATCTATGCCTGGAACGGCTCGGCCTCGATCAACGGGGATTTCCAGACCGGCAACGATTTGATCTACGTCCCCTCCGGAGCCGATGACGTGGTCATCACCAACGGCACATGGAACCAGCTCTCGGAATACTTCGATCGCGTCGGGCTCTCGCAATACGCGGGCAGTGCCGCCCCCCGGAACGTGACGTATCAGCCCTACATCACCCAGACCGATCTGGCGATCCGCCAGAACATCCCGATCCCCGGCAACTCGTCGCTGCAGATCAGCCTGGATATCTTCAACTTCTGGAATCTCATCGACAGCGAGTCCGGGCTCGTGCAGTACGTGAACTTCGGGACCGTAACACCGGTCACCTACGACGGAGTCACCGACGACGGCAAGCCGATCTACACCCTGCTCAATGTCGTCACCGATCCGGACACCGATATCTTCCAGTACAACGACCTGCGTTCGCGCTGGCGGGCCCGCCTCGGCGTCCGCTGGTCGTTCTAGCAGGTAGCTCATCATCAACCCAGGCCCGGGCTCACGCCCGGGCCTTTTTTTGTGCACGGGCCTGAGGCTGAATGCTCCATTCTGGATGCTGGATTTGTGCGGCGGAGGTGCCGTTTGTCGCATTGTTGGAGTGCGGCTCCCCAATTCGCCCAACCGCTTCGGGCCAACAATGCGACGGGTGGCTCCTCTCGGGAACCCGCCGGCGGCAGCGGAGTGAGCTCAGGACTCATCCGAAGGAGGAGGCCATGAGCTACGCGCTGGCGACGGTGCGTCGCGACGGCCGTAGGCCGTCAGCAAGCGAGCTCTGAAAGCCGGGCGCTCACGCACGCGCGGATACGAGCCGCGTGCGGCCAAGGCTCCGCCGTGGCATGCAGGTGACCAAGCCCCGAATGAGCACCAGAGAATTGGCCGGGCGTCAGCCCCGGTATCCAGGGAATCACATACGACAAGCCCCGGAGGGGCGACAGATTTGGCACACGGCGTCAGCCCGGTGACCAAGCCCCGAAGGGGCGACAGAGATTAGGCCGGGGCGTCAGCCCCGGTATCCAGGGAATCACATATGACAAGCCCCGGAGGGGCGACAGATTTGGCACACGGCGTCAGCCGTGGACACCGACGGCAATAATCTGTCGCCCCTCCGGGGCTTGATTCTTTTGTTTGGCCTTGATCCTGGGGCTTGCGCCCCAGGCAAATTTCTTTCGCCCCTCCGGGGCTTCGTTGTTTTTACCGCTGCCATTCCCGGGGCTTGCGCCCCGGGCTAAATTCTACCGCCGCTCCGCGGCTTTCCTTTCTGAGAAGTTGTCTTGGACAAGAGTGATACTGGATGCCGGATGGGACCTCTTGCGAGGAAACTGTCGATTTCCACATCACCCACGACCAATAGGAAATCCGGGCTCCTCTGTCATCCGATTCTGAGGTAGGATGAGAGACCCATGAGCAGCACCCGACCTGGAACCGTCGTCCCTGGCCCCGGCCCTCTCGCCGACCGGCTCCCGCACGACCCGGAAGCGGAGCGCGCTGTCCTCGGCGCGGTGCTGCTGGATCCCGGCGCCAGACTGCACATCGTCGACAAAGTGCGCGACGAGGAGTTCTACCTCGAGAGCCACCGCATCATCTTCAAGGCCTGTCTCGATCTTTACGAAAAGGGCGAGGCCACGGACCTCGTCACGGTGCGCAACCAGCTTGCCGAGAAAGGTCTTCTCGAACAGGTGGGGGGTGCCTCGTACCTGTCGTCGCTGGTGGACACCCTGCCCGATGTGGCCAACGTCATCCACTACGCCGAGATCGTCCACGACAAGTCGGTCAAACGACGTCTCATGGGGGCCGCCCAGCGCATCCTGACGACCTGTTCGCTCGATCACGGCGAGGCGAGCGAGGCCGTCGAGAGCGCCCAGAAAGACGTCTTCAAAATCGCCGAGGACACCCTTGCGGGTGGGCTTGTCCACGTCAGGGGCATCACCGACCGCGAAATCGAGAACATCAACCAGAGCCGCGATTCCCATTCGACCCTGACCGGTCTCGACACCGGTTTCATCCGCCTCAACGAGATGACCTCTGGGCTGCAGCGCAAGGACCTCGTGATCCTGGCCGCCCGACCGTCGATGGGCAAGACATCCCTCGGCGTCAACATCTGCGCCCACGCCGCGCTCCGCAACGGCAAAAAGGTCGCGGTGTTCTCGCTCGAAATGGCCGCCGAGCAACTGGTCCGGCGGCTCCTCTCGGCGGAGGCCCGGGTCGACCAGAAAAGAATCTCCGGCGGCTACCTGGCGAAGTCCGACTGGCCAAAGCTCGAGATGGCCAGCCAGGCGCTGCGCGAGATGGATCTCTGGATCGACGACACCCCCGGCATCACCGCCCTCGAGCTGTCGGCCAAGGCGCGGCGCCTCAAACAGGAGCACGGTCTCGACCTGGTGATGGTGGACTACATGCAGCTGATGTCGGGCGGCGGGCGCTTCTCCAGCCGCAACGAAGAGGTGTCAGCCATTTCTCGCAGTCTCAAGGGGGTCGCCAAGGAACTCGACGTGCCGGTCCTCGTCCTGTCGCAGCTCTCGCGCCAACCCGAGCGCCGCGGCGGCGATCACCGGCCGCAGCTTTCGGACCTGCGCGAGTCGGGTTCCATCGAGCAGGACGCCGATGTCGTCATGTTCATCATCCGGCCTTCGGTCTACGATCGCGACGCCGAAGACCCGCGTCACGCCGAGCTCATCATCTCCAAACAGCGCAACGGCCCGATCGGCGACATCGACCTGGTCTTCCAGCACGAGTACACCCGCTTCGAAAACGCCGATTTCAGCCGCAACGAGCCCGACGGACCGTGGTAGAAATCACCGCACGTCCCGGCGGACCGCTGGCGTGGCTCGACAGTCTCGGGCAGTTCGTCATCAAAGCCCTTGATGACCTTGGTCGTTTCTTCTACATCATGGCGTCGTCGGTGCAGTGGACCTTTCGCCGTCCATTCGACGGCGGTGAGCTCCTGCGCCAGATGGTGCGGGTGGGCTGGGATTCGGTCCCGGTCGTTTTTCTCACCTGTCTCTTTACGGGGATGGTCCTCGCCCTGCAGACCTTCCGAGGGTTCGAGCGTTTTCACGCGGAGGGTTTTGTGGGGTCGGTGGTAGCGCTCTCTCTGACCCGCGAGCTCGCGCCGGTCCTCACCGGTCTGATGGTGGCGGGGCGGGTCGGTTCCGCGATGGCGGCCGAGATCGGGACCATGCGGGTCACCGAACAGATCGATGCCCTCTACGCCATGGCAACCGAACCGATTCAGTACCTGGTGGTGCCGCGGGTCAATGCTTCGATCCTGATGTTGCCGGTTCTCACCATCATGGGCGGCGCCGTCGGCATCATCGGCGGTTGGATGGTTTCGGTCGGGCTCTTTGGCGCCAACCCCTTTCTCTACATGGACCGGACCTTTCAGTTTCTCGAGGTCAACGACATCACCTCGGGTCTCGTCAAGGCCGCCTTTTTCGGACTCATCCTCTCGGTGACCGGGTGCGCCAAGGGCTTTTACACATCCGGCGGGGCCGAAGGCGTGGGTCGGTCGACCACCTCTGCTGTGGTGACGGCCAGCCTCTACATCCTGCTCTCCGATTTCTTTCTCACCAAGGTGCTCTTCTGATGGCCGGCGCCGCGACCACCCCGCTTCGAGAAAACGCCGAACCGATGATCAGCGTCATTGGCCTCTACAAGGCCTTCGGCGAAAAAAAGGTGCTCAACGGCGTCGACCTCGAGGTCGCCCGCGGCGAGAGCCTGATGCTGGTCGGGGGCTCGGGGGCCGGCAAGTCGGTCCTGATCAAACACCTGATCGGCCTGCTGCAACCGGACGAGGGAAACGTCGTGGTTGACGGCGTCGACCTCACCATGGCCTCACCCGAGGCCGTCCTCGAGCTGCGCAAACGCTTCGGCATGAGCTTCCAGGAAGGCGCCCTCTTCGACTCGATGACGGTGGCCGAGAACATCGCATTTCCGGTCCGACGCCACACCACCAAGAACGAGAAGCAGGTGGCGGAGCGGGTCCGCGAGTGCCTCGATCTGGTGCGGTTGCCGGGAATCGAAAACAAGCTGCCGTCCGAACTTTCGGGCGGGATGCGGCGCCGGGTCGGTTTTGCCCGCGCCATCGCCCTCGAGCCCGAGATCCTGCTCTTCGACGAGCCCACCACCGGCCTCGACCCCATCAACACCGCTGCCATCGGCAACGTCATCAACCTTTTGAGGAAGGACCTCGGGGTCACGGCGGTCACCATCACCCACGACATGAACCTCGCAACCAGGATCGCCGACCGCGTCGCCATGATGCGGCGTGGACGGATTCTGCTCGTTGACACACCGGATCGTTTCCTCGAAACGGAAAACTGGTTCGTACGGGCGTTTCTCAACGGCGAGGTTCCAGAGGAAGAGGAGGCGTCATGACGCCAGCCGCACGGATCGGTTTGTTCATGCTCATGGGACTGATCATCCTCGGAGTTTTCATCATCAAGATCGAGGACATTCCGGTCGGCGACCGCGGCAATCGCCTCGTCGTGACGGCCCGTTTTTCGTCCGTGGCCGGCCTCGATCGCAAGGCGGCGGTGCGGATTGCCGGCGTGCGGGTCGGCAAGGTCGAGGACATTTTACTGGAAGGTTCGGAGGCCGTCCTGACGCTGTCGCTCGATTCCCAGGTCCAGTTGCACGAGGGAGCTGTGGCGCAAATCACCAGCCTCGGGATGCTGGGGGACAAGTACATCGAAATCGTGCCCGGCGACTTCAGGCTGCCCTTACTCCCGCCGGGGAGCGAGCTCGGTGGTGCCGTCACCCCCGGTTTCGACGACGTGATGCGCGTGGCGACCGAGATCGGGGCCGATGTCAAGGAAGTCACCGAGGCGCTGCGCGGCTCGATCGGCGGCCCACAGGGTGAGGAGGCGATTGATGAAATCGTCGCCAACATCCGTGAACTCACCGCCTCACTCAAGATCCTGATCGTCGAAAACCAGGCCAACGTCAACCAGACGACGGCCAACTTCGCCGAATTCTCGGCAACCCTGCGCGACGAAATGCCGAAGATCACCGCCAAGATGAATCTGCTGGCCGACCAGCTCAACGAGGTGGTCGGAGACAACCGCGACGACCTCCAGGCGTCGATGAGCAACATCCGCGAACTCTCCGCAAAGATCCAGACGTCGGCCGAAAATCTCAATCAGATCACCGGCAAGATCGCCTCGGGAGAGGGCTCCATCGGTAAGCTTGTCAACGACGACACCACGGTGGACAACCTCAACCAGACCCTGGACTCGATCGAGGGCGGTGTCGACACCCTCAACGAGACGATGGGGCGCTACCGGCGCTACCAGCTCGAAGTGGGCCTGCGAGCCGAAGCCCTGGCTTCGACCGACAAATCGCGGACTGCCTTCGGGTTCGATCTGTGGACCACCGACAAACGCTTTTTCCGGCTCGAAGGGGTGGACACCCCGTACGGACGCGTCAAGACCAGCGCCCAATATGTCACCACGACCTATCCCGATGGCACCGTCGATTCCTACCTCGAGGAGAAGATCAGCGTGTCCGACAAGATCGGTATCAGCGCGCAGATCGGCTACAAGATTTTGCCCAACACTATCGTGCGGGCCGGCGTCATCGAATCTTCAGGCGGTGTCGGCGTCGATTACAGCATCAACCTCGGCAAACGACCCATGACCTTTATTTTCGAGGCCTACGATTTCAACCGCGAGTTCGACGAGGACATGCATCTGAAGTTCGAGACCCGCTACTTCATCAGCCCCCACATCTTCGTCACGGCCGGGTGGGACGATCCCCTGGTTTCGGACAAGTCCTCGGTGCTCTTCGGAGCCGGCATCACCTGGAACGACGACGACGTGAAGTACAGCCTCGGCCTCGCCGGCGGCGCCCTCAACTGACGGAGAATCAATGGCCGAGACGGTGTTCTTCTGTACCTCGTGCGGCCACGAATCCGGGAAGTGGCTCGGTCAGTGTCCCGGTTGCGGAGACTGGAACAGTTTTGCCCAACAGCCCTCCGCGCCAAAGAAGAAAAAGAAGGGATCAACCGCCAGTCCCCGGCGCGGCGTCCGCGCGGTGCCGGTCACCGAGGCCGCGGCCGTTCCGTCAGCCCGTCTCGCCACCGGAATCGACGGACTCGACCGCGTGCTCGGTGGTGGCCTGGTTCCGGGATCCCTGCTGCTGCTCGCCGGCGAACCCGGCATCGGTAAATCGACTCTCCTGCTCCAGGTCGCAGCGTCGCTTGCGAAAGCCCAGGGGACGGTCGTTTATGTCACCGGTGAGGAATCGGCCGAACAGGTTGCGCTGCGGGCGCGCCGTATCGACGGACTCCATTCCAACCTCCTTTTGTTGCCCGAGACTTCGTGCGACGCCGTGCTCGCCCAGATCGAGGAACTGCAACCGAGCCTGGTCGTGGTGGATTCGGTCCAGACAGCGGTCCTCGATAATGTCGATGCGGTCGCCGGTTCAGTGAGTCAGGTCCGACAGGTTGCGTCCCGTTTCCAGCACCTGGCCAAGACGCGCGGTATCCCCGTAGTGTTGGTCGGACACGTGACCAAGGACGGGATGATCGCCGGACCCAAACTGCTCGAGCACCTGGTTGACGTCGTGATGTCTCTCGAGGGTGAACCCGGCCACGATCTGCGGGCTTTGCGAGCCGGCAAGAACCGATTCGGCACAGTCGCCGAGCTCGCCCTCTATTCGATGACCGGAAGCGGTCTCGAGCCGGTCAAGAACGCGTCCGCCTGGCTCCTCGAAGATCGGCAGACCGGCGCCTCGGGTTCGGCCGTGGCGGTGGCTCTGGAGGGCACGGTCCCACTGTTGGTGGAAGTGCAGGCCCTGGTCTCCACTTCGAGCCTGGGGACGCCGCGCCGAGTCGCTCAGGGCCTCGACTCGTCGCGGCTCGCCCTGCTGCTTGCGGTGCTCGAGCGCCACGCGGGAATCGCTTTCGGCGACCGCGATGTCTTCGTGAATCTCGTCGGCGGTCTGTCGTTGCGCGAGCCCGCCCTCGACCTGGCGGTGGCGGCTGCACTCTTGTCTTCAGCCGCCGACCGGCCGCTCGCCGGAGACCTGGCAATCTTCGGAGAAATCGGGTTGCTCGGCGAGGTCCGCGCGGTGAGCCGAGCCGCTGAACGGGTGCGCGAAGCGGCAGCCCTCGGATTTTCCCGGGTCGCCCTGCCCGCACGCGACGCCAGGGCGGGTCTCGACCTCCCGACGACGGCGATCACCACGGTCGCAGATCTGCCGAGACTTCTTCAAGCCACAGACTGAAAAGCAACGGTTCAACTCTTGACGTTTAACCGTTGCCGGCAGCTTCGAGGTAGATCTGCGGAAACATCGCGTAGAAGGCCATCGCCGGTTTGAGTTGGGCGAGGGGGATCTGGTCGTTGACGGTGTGGGAGTGGAGCTCGTCGGCCGGGCCGAAACCGATGGTCGGGATACCGTACATGCCGGAGGTCGCGCAACCGTTCGAGGAAAATGCCGATCGGTGGATTCGTGGTGTGCGTTCGAGGACTCGCTCGGCCGAGGCGAGGGCCGCCCGGACGGCGGCGCTCTCGACCGGGGTTTCCCATGCCGGAAACACCTTGTCGGTGGGATAGGTGAAGCCGCGCCAGGACGGCAGGTCGTAGTGCAGCAGACGAACCACGCTGTGCTCGCCGGCCGCGGCCGAAACCTCTGCGAGCTGTGCCTGGGCATCGTCGGCCGTTTCCCCAATGGTGAGACGGCGATCGATGTGAATGGTGCATCCGTCGGGAACCGCCGTCAACGACGGCGACAGGGACGAGATCCCGGTCACCGCCAACGAACCGCGGCCGAGCATGGGGTGGTCTATTTCGAGTTCGCTGTGGAGTTTCTTGAGGCCGTCGATGACCGGCATCATTTCGTAGATCGCGTTGCGGCCGCGGTCGGGTTGCGAACCGTGGGTCGAAACCCCGGTGGTGGAGATCTCAACCTCCATCCGACCGCGCTGGCCGTAGCACACACCGAGATGCGAAGGCATGGCGATGACGACCACTTCCGGCCGCAGATCGGTCTCGTTGAGCAGATACTGCCACGCCAGCCCGACGCAGTCCTCGCCGTTGACCGTGGCGGTGACCCACGCCGTCACATCGTTTGACAGACCGACCCGGTCGGCCAGTGCCACGCCGTGGACCACGGCGGCAACCCCGCCCTTCTGGTCGGAAGCACCGCGGCCGAAGAGCGTGCCGCCGGTGACGATGCCGCGGAAGGGGTCGTGACGCCAGTGCGTCGGGTTCGAGATGCCGACGGTGTCGATGTGCGCGTCAAAGGCGAGGACGCAGGGCCCTGAACCCATGCGACCGAGCACATTGCCCATTTCGTCGAGGTGGACGTCGTGGTACCCGAGCTCCTCCATTTCACGCAGCACCCGTTCGCACGCCAGACGCTCGCCACGACTCGGTGAAGGCAGGGTGACCAGGTCGCGCAGGAACTCGACACATTTTGGTGAGGCCTGTTCGGCAAGATTGCCGACGGCCTTTTGAAATTCGCGATTCACCGTCGTCGGTTCGTCCATCGATCCCCCTCACTCCGTCAGCTGAGAATTTTTTCACAAAGTAGTGCCCGGGGCAAGGAGAAAGGCAAAATCCGCGCGGCGGAGGTGCCATTTTCAATATTGTTGGACGCTCGGGCTTTCACGCCGGCAGGGTGATTCGGGCCAACAATGTTGAAGGTGGCTCCTCGCGAGCAAGCGCGTTCTGAAAGCCGCGCCGCCATCGCGAGACCTTTGCCTGGAGTGGAGGCGTCTCTCCCAAGAGATTTCTCCACTCGCTCCGCTCGGTCGAAATGACAAAGGGCGGAGTGCCGCGTTCGCTCGGTCGAATCTATTTCAGAGGCGCACTCGAACGCCGCTTGGTTCGCCCACCCCGCCGGCCGAAAATCGCGGTGCCGACGCGGACCATGGTGGCGCCTTCGGCGATGGCCAACTCGAAGTCGTGGCTCATCCCCATCGAGAGCTCCGGCAACGGGACCTGCGCGGTCTGCTGCAACAGATCCCGAAGTTCACGGAGTTCGCGGAAAAACGGCCGCGACGCCTCAGGATCGTCACCCCACGGTGGGATCGCCATCAAGCCGCGCACGTCGAGACGATCGCAGCCCCGGACGTGCCGGAGCAGTTCAACGGCCTCATCAGGCAGCGCTCCGGCCTTCTGCGGCTCTCGTCCGATGTTGATCTCGAGCAGAACCGGCATCCGCCGCTCGGGCCAGTTTTTTGTGAGCAGCGTCTGCAGACGGTCGGCAAGCTCAATCCTGTCGAGTGTGTGAATGAAATCAAAGGTCTCCAGCGCAGCCTTCACTTTGTTGCGCTGAAGCGGACCGATCAGGTGCCAACGTGCGGGGGGAACCAGAGGCTTCTTGGCGACCGACTCCTGCACCCGGTTCTCTCCGAGATCCGTGGCGCCAGCTTCGACCGCCTCGCGCACGACCTCGGCGGGGAAGGTTTTGCCGACAGCGACGAGGGTTATCTCTGACGGGTCGCGTGCGGCGCTGGTCGCGGCTCGAGCAACGCGCCCCTGTACCAGAGCCAGACGGTCAGCAAGCTCGGACATCGAATCAGCCCTCGGCAGTATCGGCACTCCATGCTGTCAGGACGTCCTCAACGTAGAGGATCCGGTGGCAGTGCTCGCAATCGATAATTTCGTCGCTGCGCCGTACGCGCTGTTGAAGGTGGGGGCGAAGTTCAAAATGGCAGAGCGAACACGAACCGTCGACCACCGCCGACAACGCCTTGCCCTGTTTGCTCTCGAGCAGTCGCATGAATCGCGCTCGCTGTTTGGGTTGGATGTCTTTCTCGACCTTTTTGGCCTTCTTCGAAAGATCGTGGACGATCTTCAACAGCTCTTCCTTGCGCGCTTCCCAGCCTTCGACCACCTCTTTATGCGCTCCCTCTTCGTCGGGACGCGCCTCGCGGCGTTCGGCGACTTCGCCCTGGATGCCTGCAATGGCTTCTTCGAGCTCTTTGCGGCGTGCCGACGCCCCCTCGATTTCCTTGGTCGCGTAATCGATCTCGGAGATCACTGCGGTGAATTCGCGCTCGTTGCTGACAATGCTCTTCTGCTTCTGAAAATGCTCGAGCTCGAGCTCCCACTCGGCCTGTTTTTTCTGAACTTCCTTGATTTCCTCTTCGTGGGCAACCATCTGTTGCTCCATCTCTTCGAGCTCCTGCTGGCGCACGCGGTTTTCTTCCTGCAACTCGCGAATTTCCACGGGAGGAGAGTTCCGCTCAGCAATGGCTTCCGAGATCGAGCTGTAGATATCCTGCAGCTGAACCAACAAGACGAGATCGCGAAGTTCCTTGCTCAAATATTCACCCCCCGCGGGTGCGCCCCAGACCATGGGCCCACCAGGATTCGAACCTGGGACCGACCGGTTATGAGCCGGCGGCTCTGACCGCTGAGCTATGGGCCCCGGCACATGGTACCGCGGACGTCATCTACCAGCAAGCCGGTAGATGGGCTTGGGGCCTGGGGCTCGAGGCTTGAGGTTTGGCCTTGATTTCGGATCTCAAGCCCCAAGCCCCAGGCCCCAAGCCTCCGAGATCAGCTTCCGCTGTCCGAAAAGGGCTTCAAGAGATGCGCACGCGTCGGGTGCCGCAGCTTGCGCAGCGCCTTGTATTCGATCTGGCGTATCCGCTCGCGGGTCACGTTGAAGGTCCGTCCGACCTCTTCGAGCGTGTGCTCGGTCCCATCGCCGATGCCGAAACGCAGCTTGAGAACCTGTTCCTCGCGTGGGGTCAGGGACTTGAGGACGTTTTCGGTGTGGTCCTTGAGGGTCCTCATGATGACGGCTTCGATCGGAGACACCGAATTCGTGTCCTCGATGAAGTCGCCGAGGTGGGAGTCCTCTTCTTCGCCGATGGGTGTTTCGAGCGAAATCGGTTCCTGCGAGATCTTGTGGATCTTGCGGATCTTCGACACCGGCATTTCCATCCGGTTCGCAATCTCCTCCACCGACGGCTCGCGTCCGAGCTCCTGTACCAGCATCCTGGTGGTGCGGGTGAGCTTGTTGATGGTCTCGATCATGTGGACCGGAATCCGGATGGTGCGGGCCTGGTCGGCGATGGCTCGGGTGATGGCCTGTCGGATCCACCAGGTTGCATAGGTGGAAAACTTGTATCCGCGACGGTACTCGAACTTGTCGACCGCCTTCATGAGGCCGATGTTGCCCTCCTGGATCAGATCCAGGAACTGGAGACCCCGGTTGGTGTACTTCTTGGCGATCGACACCACCAACCGCAGATTGGCGACAATGAGTTCCTGCTTCGCACGATCGGTCTCGGCCTCGCCGCGCCGAACCTCGGTGAGCAGAACCTTGAGCCTGTCGTAGGGAATCTGGAAGCGCTCTTCGAGACGCTCGAGCTCATCTTCATAGCGGTCGATTCGTTCGGTGTAGAACTTGCGCCGTTCGACGCTGCGTTCCTGTTGGAGCTTCTTGTGGTCGCGGTTGATGGTCTGGATCGGGATCGCAAACTGGCGCTCGACCTCGCCGAAGAAGGTCAGCAGCCGGTTTCGCGTCGTTGTCGTAAAGTCGGCGCGTCGCACGAGGATGGCGGTCTCGGCCGTGTTGGCGTCGATCTTGTCGGAAAGCTCCTGATAGCGTTTTCCGCTCTTCTTGCAGCGTCTGAGGCGACGGCGGAGCTCGCGCGATTCCCCATCGAGCCGGGAAATGGTCCTGAACAACCTCAGGCCCTCACGCACCCGGTCTTCGGCCTTTTCATCCAACTCTTCAACGTGGGTCTGCAACAGCTCACGAACTCCCCGGCGCTCGCGACGGGCGCGCTCGTTGGTTCGCAGGAAAAGCTCGAGCAGCGAGGTCTCCTTGGAAAGGGCGATAAAGACCTTGGCCTCACCGGCCTCGATACGCTGGGCAATCGAGACCTCGCCCTCGCGGTCGAGGAGCTTGACCGTGCCCATCTCACGAAGATACATACGAACAGGGTCGTTGGTCTTCTCGAGTTGTTCGGTCGCGACCGGACGTGTCTCGACTTTGGCGGTCGCCGGCTTTTCGGGTGTTTTCGCGGTGGCTGTCTTGCTGTTTCCGTCCTGGTCGGCATTGCCGGAATCCATGACGTCGATATCGAGCTCCGACAGACGCATATAGATATCGTCGAGCTCTTCGGCAATTCCGGTGACCTCTTCAGGCAGGTTTTCATACAGCTCTTCATACATGATGAAGCCGCGTTCTTTGCCTGCCTGAATGAGCTTTGTCAGCTCCGGGTACTTCTCTTCAATCTGCACACTCGACTCCTTCACCACAAGCCGCCTCCATTCACGAGGGAGAATTGCTCAAACCGATACATACGAGGGGTTCACCGGTCGTTCGACACTGCCCGAGGCACTGCGCAGTGAACAGCACTTCGCGCAGGCATTCCATTCCCAAAAGGGGTCAGTCAAAAATTCCGTCCATCAAGGTGTGTTCAAGGTGGGCGTCGGTTCTCAGCACAGGCACTGTGCGCAGGGCCACTCACCATCCAAGGGAATATGGGTCTCAAAACCGGTTTTGGCAACCCCTGTGGAGCAGAAAATGTCAGATTTCTACATTTTTCTGCCGTAATCTGGCTTTTTCCCCCAATAATCTGTCCAATTCAGCCAGGTCACCTCGCGCCTCGGCCTCGGCAATCAGCGGCGCCAACCGCCGCGCGAGCTCCCTGGCCTGGTGTTCCAAGAGGAGGGTCAGCTGGCGGCGAATGGTCTCTTCGGTCACCTCGGGCATCGGCGCCGTGCTCAGCTCCGCGACCAGCGAACCGAGGTCCGGTTGCTCGGTTCGCCGGACCAGGTCCCCCACAAAATCGGCGGCGCTCTCCGCAGACCCGTCAGTCTCGCGAGCAGCATCGAGAATGGCTTTCACCCGCGGGTCCTCGATCAGGTCCAGGTCGACGGCGTCCAGGATCCGACGGCGCCACTCCTGTGAACCCTCGATGACCATCCGCAACAGCTCCCGTTCGCCAGACGGCAGAGCCTGCCGCTTGGGCACAGCACTCGACGGGGCGACCGGACCGCGCCGCCCCCGGTTTCCATGCTCTTCCACATCTCTAGGCCGAAGATACAGTTGCCGAGCCAGCTCCTCGATCAGATTCTGGCGCACGGCAGGATCGGATGCCGAGCACACAAGAGGCGCCAGCTGCAAACCCGCGCGCCGGCGGCGGGCAGGTTCGGGCGGGAGGTCGCCGAGCAGGAACTCGAGCAGAGGCGTCGGGTGATCGAGGGTCTCGCGAAACGACTCGACCCCGCGTTCACGAATGACATCGTCGGGGTCTTCTCCCATCGGCAGGACGATAACGGCCACGTCGACTCCGGTTTCGAGGAGGGTCTGCGCGCCGGACGCTGCAGCACGGCGCCCTGCATTGTCAGCGTCGTAGCAGAGCAGAGCCAGGCCTTCGGGTCCGAGCCGCCGTTTGAGAAGCCGCGCGTGATCGGTCGTCAGCGCGGTGCCCAGAGTCGCCACGGCGTTTGAGATTCCGACCCGGTGCAGGGAGAGACAATCAAAGTAGCCTTCGACGACCAGCACCGTCGCCTGGTCGGCGATCGCCCGCCGCGCCCGATCCAGACAGAAGAGCGTCGATCGTTTGCGGAAGATCTGGGTCTCCGGGCTGTTCAGATACTTGGGTTCGCCGTCGCCGAGGACACGGCCGCCGAATGCGATCAACGCGCCGTCGCCGCTGCGCACAGGAAAGGTCAGGCGGTTGCGAAATCGGTCGTACGGCGCGGTCCCGCTTTCAGGGCGCACGGCGAGACCGGCCTCAACGAGAGCGCCTTCGGGATGCCGCCTGGTCAGATGGTCCAGGAGGCCGCGCCAGCCGTCCGGAGCAAATCCGAAGCCAAACGCCTGCCAACTCTCCTTTGCAAAACCCCGGCGATCGAGTTCGGTCTGCGCTTCGCGACCCATCGGTTGTTCCAGGCACTCGGCGAAGAAACGCTGCGCCTCCTCGAGGAGGACGCGCTGGCGGTCGCCGGCGTCGCGCCGTTGTCTGGCTTCGGGGCTTCGGGGCGGCAGCGTCACCCCGTAGCGGCGCGCCAACCGCTCGACAGCCTCGGGGAAATTGAGGTTTTCGAGCTGCATCAGGAACTTGAAAATGTCGCCGCCCTGATGGCAGCCGAAACAGTAGTAGAGGCCTTTTTCCGCATCCACCGAGAACGAAGGGGTCTTTTCTTCGTGGAACGGGCACAACCCCTCCCACGTCCGACCCCGCTTCTTCAGCCTCACATACTCGCCCGCCACATCCACCATATCGGCGGCCTCGCGCACGCGCGAAATGACATCGCGGGTCAGGTCAGCGTCTACCATGAGGGGTCATTCTTACATAAAGGTACGGATGTTGGATGTTGGATGTTGGATACTCTTGCCAGACTGCTTCTCGGAATGGTAAGATCGCGGAGTGTTGACAGGATGTTGGATGTTGGATGTCAACAAATCGTAATCGCCACCACAAGCAGGCCAAGCGTAGAGCACCGTAAGAACAAATATCCAAAATCCAAGATCAAATATCTGATTCATACCGACCGCAACCTATCAGTTGATTCTTGGTTTCACGAGCCGTGATCCAGCTCCACTTCAGTGGCCCCCGTGCCGCCGCGGTGCTGAGGCGGGTGGCGGAACGAGCGGACGGAAGGGTGCGAACGACAGATCTCGGTGACCAGTCGACGGAGGGTCCCCGTCCCGTGGCCGTGCACCACCCGCACCGCGGGCAGACCCGAGGTCGAGGCCCGATCGAGAAAGCGCTCGAGCTCCTCGCGGGCGTGTTCGCGGTCGAGACCAATCAGCTTGAGTTCGCGGTCCGACGGGTCGACGGTCTCCACCCTCACGGCCGCTTGCTGCGCGGGGGGCGGCCCCGCAACCACCTGGAGCTCGCCCACCGGCACCCACAGTTTCTTGCCGGCCACTTCCACCCGGGCCTGCGATCCGCGGATCTCGCGCAGCACGCCCTTGCCACCGACTGCAAGCCGGACCCGCGCGCCGACCTCGAGACCGCCGGCGCTCGGAGTTGGCGACACCTGACGATCATCGAGGTCGAGAGCCTCGTCGCGCAGCTTCTGCAATCGCCTCCTGCCGAGCGCCTCGTGTTCCTCCACCGCACTCTGGAGACGCGTGATGGCGGCGTCGAGCTTCTTCTTGGCGCGTCGGCGCAGCTCGTCACGTTCTGCGGCCAACACCTCCGGGAGGGCAAGGCGTTCGTTCTCGAGTTTCTGCAGTTCGCGTCTGGCCTCCTGTTGGTATCCGTCGGTCTCGGCTCGCAGCAGCGCGACCTCGGAGCGCTCGGCCTCGAGCTGCATCTCTAGATTTTCGAGGCGACGCAGCCAGCGGTCGAGTTCGAGGTGATCGCCGCCGAGAAGCTCTCGCGCTCGTTCGAGCACCGCGTGCGACACTCCCACGCGGTCTGCGATTTCCAACGCCCGCGATCGCCCGGGCCGGCCTACGGCGAGAACGTAGGTGGGACGCTGGGTGTCTTCGTCGTACTCCACCGCCGCGTTCTCCATGCCGTTCGCCGAATTCGCCGACAAGGCGATCGCCGCGAGGTGGGTCGAGACCACTGTGACCGCGCCGCGGTTTGACAACTCTTCGAGAAGGGCGCATCCGATCGCAGCCCCCTCGAGTGGATCGGTGCCGGCGCCGAGCTCGTCGAACAACACCAGTGTGGTGTCGTCCGCGTCGTCGAGGAGACGGGCGGTGGCCGCCATAGAACCGGAAAAAGTCGACAGATCCGCCGCAACGTTCTGCTCGTCACCGATATGGCACCACAGACGGGAGAAGTCCGGGATGGCCGTGCCCTCATCAACAGGCAGCGGAATTCCATGCTGACTCATCAATGCCATGAGACCGATGGTCTTGAGGACGACGGTCTTGCCGCCCGCGTTCGGCCCCGAGACCACGAGGGTCCGGATGCCCTCCGGCATCGCGAAATCCAACGGCACGACCCGATGCCCGGGGTCGCGCTGTTCCATGTCCCCGAAAACATCGACCCTCAGAGCATGCAAACGCTCGTCGAGCAGCGGGTGGCGGGCGCCGCGCAAAACCAGTTCGGATGTCGCCGCCGGCAGGACGACCCGGCCATCGACTCGACGCCCGAACAAAACTTTGGCCTGGACAGCGTCGATTTCGGCGAGCACCTCAACGGCCGCAGCCAGATCGTCGTGCGCCGCGGCGAATTGACGGGCGATCTCGGCCAGGATCCGCTGGATCTCGCGCCGCTCACCCGCAGACGCGGCGGTCAACCGATTGTTGAGCTCGACTACGGCCAGCGGTTCGACAAAGGCGGTTGCACCACGGGCCGAGACATCCAGCAGGAGACCCGGAAGCTGCCCTCTGGCCGACGACCTGACCGGCAGGCAGTAGCGATCGCGGCGCAGCGTCGGCGGCGCATCGGTCACCACATCGCCGTGGGCGCGCCGGATGCCGTCAAGTTCGGCCGTCACATCGGTGCGTGCCCGCCCGACCTCGCGGCGCAGACGTTGCAGCTCCGACGACGCGGAGTCCGCGACCGTTCCGTCAGCGTTGAGGCGCGGCGACACCGCGGCGACGAGTTCGGTCGTGTCGGGGAGCTTCTCCGCGAGGGCGCGCAGGCGATCGCTCGCGGCGGCGCCGAACCGGCGGCGAACGGCCGCCACCCTCTTTGCGAGACCGAGCAGGGCGAGGAGATCGCGCGGTTCGGACGGCGGCGGCGCATCGTCCTCCAACCACGGCAGTGCGTCGTCGACCCCGGCGAATGAGAGCGTCTCATCATCCTCGATCAGCTCGGTCAGGGCGAGCACCAGACGGGCGGCATCGTCGGGGTCGCCACCTGGATGAGGTTCGACAACCGAACGCTCGAGAAAAATACGGCCCACGCCGCTGCGGGCGTGGGCCGCGATCAACTGAAGTACTTTGTCGAACTCGACGTCAGAAGCGATCGAGCGGTCCACCGTAGAAGCTACAGCAGGCCGGCACGACGCTGCTTGGCCATCTTGCGAAGCATCTTCTTTCGGGCCTGGATCATTTCCCGTTTGCGGCGCTCGGAAGGCTTTTCGTAAAAGCGGCGCCTTTTGACCTCAGAGAGGATGCCGGCTTTTTCGCACTTCCTTTTGAAGCGGCGGAGCGCCTGTTCGAAGGATTCATTGTCACGAACTATGACACCAGTCGGCATATGGGTTCACCCCCTCTCGGTGCAATCTGCGCCGACACCCTTGACGGAGTCCTCGGCGCGCGCAATGGGATCGGAAGAATATCACCAGCTTTCCGGAGCGTCAAACGCGGCGCCCCCGTCCACGGTGGGCGCCGCGTAGATATCTCTCGAATATCTGAGAATCAGTCGGTAACAACCTTGGTCTTGACGGCGTCCCACTTCTTGTCGTAGCTCTTTGTGGTTTTCACCTTGAAGTAGATGGCCGCTGCACCGCCCTCGACTTTGCGGTAGAGCCATGTCTCGACGCCGCGCTTTTCATCGACCTGAATGTTCTGGTAGTAGGGAACCCCTGCGATCTCTTTGACCTCGTCCATGGTCATGTTCTTTTTGATGAGATCGAAGCGCTCCTGGTTGATAAAGCGCATGTCTTCGAGCTCTGCGAGGGTGTCTGCCAGCGCCGGGTAGATCGGGAGCGACAGGGTCTCGTAGTAGCTGAGTGCAGAAGCAAGCTGGTCGGTCGCTTTTTTGTAGTCTCCCGCCTTGAACACGGTGTCGCGGGCGATCAGAATCGCCTCATCGGCGTAGATGTTGAGACCCTGGACGGTTGCCGGGTCCTCCGGGAAGTTGTTGAGGGCGACGTTGAGAAAGTTGGCCAACGTGTCCTGCGCCAGATCAAAGGCCTCGTCCCTCGCGACCGTGAGCTCGTCGATCGTCACCGGCAGGGTCTCGAGTTCGGCCTTCTGCTCGTCGGTGCGATCGCGTTCCCGAACGGCTTCGATCTCGGTCAGAGCGGTCGTCGCTGCAGCGAGTTCGGCGCGTCGATCCTGGAGATCCTGGTATTGCGTTTGAAGCTGTGCAAGCTGTTCCTCGAATTGGGTTTGCGCGAGCTCCTCCTCGCTGGGGCCTCGAGAACATCCCGAGATGAGTGCGATTGCAACGAGTACTGCCACGCTGCACGGCAGGAATCGGCTCCTTTTCATAGCTCCTCCCTTCGCCCCGCACGCTACCAGAAACCGCGCCTTGTGACAACATTCACGAACCCTGAGCACGGCCGGGGGATCGCTGTGCCCGGGCCGATCCGATGCGACCGCAACCGCGGAAAATCGGGAAAAAGAGGGCGCGGTTTCGTCCCTCGCGTCGATTGGGCGAGCACAGCGGATCGCACTGAGATACAAGAGCTTGACGGATCGTCGGGGTGGTGTGGATAATGGTAGGAAGCGCGATAGGAGGCACCATGGATCGCTACGATGCCCTGCTCGAGCATCTCAAATTGACTCAGCGTCACGGTCTCGATGCGGTGGCGAACCGTTTCAACGACTTTGTCATTCAACTCGAGAACCTCGTCGACACGATGAAGAGCTCGGTTCAGGAGGCCCTGCCGACCGACGCCGACGAGCTCTTTCCCATCAAAGATCTCGAGTCGGAGCTTGCCGGATTGAACGCCATCCCCGATCAGGCCCCGCCCCCCTCAACCGGAGTCTCGCTCGACAATCTGCGCGTCCTCGACGGCGCAAAGAGCCAGTCGGAGTTGCTGCGGGCACTTCTGCCGCTGCTCGGCGAGCACGTCGGGCGCGCGGTGGTGCTCGTGATTCGCGACGGTGTGGTCACGGCGTGGAGCGGCGTCGGATTCGACAATCCCGATGTGATCCGATCGTGGAACGGCGGTGTCGCCGCATCACCCCACTTCTCCCAGCTCGTCGAAACCGGCATGCCGCTCATGATTGATCCGCGCCGGGACCCACTGGTTTCCGAATGGTTGACCGACCAGGGTGTGCCCGATGAAGGAGCCCTCCTGCCGATCAGTCTTCGCGGCAAGCTCATGGGCATTGTCTACGTCGACCACGAGGGTGATCAACCCTGGGTCCTCGATGCCGCCCAGGCGCACATCGCCACGGCCTGCCTTCTGATCGACACCCTCCACAACCGCACGGAAGCGCCCTCGTCCATGTTGGCTGAGGTGGCCCCGCTGCAGCAGCCGGAACCGGCCGTTCCCGCCGCACAGGAAGTCTTCGAGACCGTCTCCGAACCAGAACCAGAACCAGAACCGGCGGAACCTGAATTCGAACAACCCGAAGTTTCGGCGTTCGAGCCCGCGACGGGGGCCCCGACATTCAACGACACCGTGCAACAGACCGAAGAGATCGAGGCAGCCCCCGTTGCAGCCGAGGCATCTTCCGAAGAGATCATGGAAGTCGATTACGATTTCGAACCGGAGCCTGCGGTCGAAGAAGCGGCACCGACCGGCGAGGCTTTTGATCCGTCCGCGACCATCCAGGTCGAGGCGGTGGAAACGCCCTCGGCGGACGATTTCGAACCCCAAACCCAGGCAAGCTATCCGCCGCCGTCGCTGGTGCCGGATGCCGCGCCCGCCCAACCGCCGGCAGTCGAGGAAACGGAAGCGCCACCTCCGGTCCGTCCGATCGAACCACCGGTCGAACCGGCTGCTGGCGCCCAGCCAGACGCCGCCGAAGATGACCCCCGCCACGAAGAGGCGCGGCGATTCGCCCGCCTCCTGGTTTCGGAGATCAAGCTCTACAACGAAGAAGAGGTGGATCGCGGGCGGATCCAGAAAGACCTCGCCACCCGCCTCAAAGAAGACATCGAACGAAGCCGCGAGATGTTCGAAAAGCGTATTGCGGCCGACATCCGCAGCGGCCACAATTATTTTCAGGAGGAGCTGGTTCGGATTCTCGCCGATGGAAACCCTGACGCCCTTGGCGGGTGAAGCACCTCCTCCCGACACGCTCGTTCCTGTTCCTCGCGGCGGCCTTGACGGCCGCCGCGTGTGGTAACGCGCCCGCCGGTCCAACCGTCTCCGCCCGCGACCAGCTCCTCGACCGGGCCTTCGCTCTCATCGACTCGGACCCCGGCTTGGCAGCGAGGCTCTTTGCCGAGGCCGGAACCGGCCCCGTCCTCGAAGCGGCCCGAATGGCGAGTTGGAAAGAGTGTCTCGAACGGACGTCGGCCCCTTCCGGCTCCTGGCGTCAATACCTCGACGCCTCACCGCCACCGACGTCGGCTGCGCGAGCCCGGCTCCATCTCATTGAAAGTCTGATTGCCGAGGGGGATTTCAGCGCCGCCGCCGTCGAGAGATCAAGGCTGCCAGATTCGTTCGCTCCGGCAGGAGATGAACTCCTGTTGACGGTAGCCCACGAACCGACACGGCTTGCAGCGGCCGAACGGCTGGCGGTTTCGGCACCGCGCCGTTTGTCCTCTCACGACAGGGACCTCGACCGCCGCCTCCTTGCAGGGCTCGGCCCCGAAGATCGTCTGCGTCGCAGCCGCGCATGGCAACGCGACAACACGCCCTCGCGAGCCGCCGCCGAGCTCCGTTCACAAAGTTGGAGCGGCGACGCGGAGATCGAGCGCCGGCGCGAACTCGCCCGCGCGGAACTCGACGCCGGGTCGCCGCGGAGAGCCCTTCTGGCCCTCCCCGACGGCCGCCGTGCAGGGTCCACCGATCTCATGCTGCGGGCCCGGGCCCTGCGCAACCGCGCCTGGGGGAGGTGGCCGGCCTCCGGCGCGAAACGGGCGTTTGCAGATTGCGCATCGACGTCAGACCGTGCATCGGCGATCGCCGGCGATCGCAATGAACGCAATGCAGCACTCGTCCTGCTTCTCGAGTGCGCGACCGAAAGCGGCCGATTGGAAACCGCGTTCGACACCTGGCGGCAGCTCGAGGCCGCGCGATGGCTTGACTCGAGACGGGAGTGGCTCGGCCGCCGACTCGGGTTCGCGCTGGCCGGTCGGGGTGGCAACCGTGAGCGAGTGCTCGAGATCGCCCGCGCCCTTCCAGGCCAGGCCCGGAGCTTGAGGTTCTGGGCCGCCATGTCCGCGGCCGCGGGAGAACAGGAACTCGCGGCGCTCGCCGCGGTGCCAGTGCCTGATCTCTATGCGAGCTGGGCGCTCGACATGGCGGGCAGGACCTCGCCAAACGCCCCTCGGACCGTTCCTGCGATCGCACCCGGAGCGCCACCGGCATCAGTGCAGCGGCTGTTGGATGCCGGCGCTGAGACGGAGGCCGCACGCGAGTGGAGGCGTATTCGACGGGCACGAAAACCAGCGCCCGGCGAGGCTCTCGCAGGTGCTCAGCTCGCGGTTCAACAGGGGCAAATGAACGACTCGATCCGGTGGCTCCGGGCCGGCTTCCCCGAGCTTGGGACGGTCTCCCTGACAGATGCTCCTGAGAACGCGATCGAGCTTTACCTGCCGCTTCGTTGGCGGTCAGCGCTGATGGCCGCCGCCGCTGAGTTCGGCGTCGACCCCTGGCTGGTGGCCGGTATCGCACGTCAGGAAAGCACATTTACCGCCCACGCGGTCTCTCCGCGGGGCGCAGTCGGCGCGATGCAGCTGCTGCCTTCGACCGCAAGGGGCCACGCGAAGGCTTTGGGAATCGGCTCTTCGCCCGACCTTCGCAACGCCGAAATCAATCTCCGCATCGGAGCCCGCGAACTCGCCCACCTCCTGCGCCGATTTGGGGCCGTCGAGCCCGCTCTGGCGGCGTACAACGGCGGGGAGACCAGAATTCGCAAGTGGTGGAAACAACAGCCCGACCATCGCCGATTCACCGAGGAGATCCCCATCCCGGAGACCTACACCTACGTTCGGAGAGTCATCTATCTCCGCGAGGCCTATCGGAAGGTCTATGACACCAACCGGAGGACACCACCATGATCATCAAAGTCCGCACCAACGCCCGGCGCGAGATGGTCGACATCACCGGCCGGGTCGCCGCCGTTGTCCAGGATTCGCGCGACGGTCTGTGCCACGTCTTCGTGCCGCACACGACCGCAGCGGTGGTTATCAACGAAAGCGCCGATCCCGACGTCGCCCGCGACCTCGTGGCCGCCTATGAGGCCATGGTACCGCCGGTCCCGTTTGCCCACGCCGAGGGCAACTCCGATGCCCACCTGATGGCAACGCTGCTCGGCAGCTCGGTGACGGTGCCGGTCGAAAACGGCCGGCTGTGCCTCGGCACGTGGCAGGGAATCTTCTTCGTCGAGCTCGATGGGCCGCGTTCGCGACGGGTTCGCGTGATCCTGATCTGACGATTCGATAGGACCGAAACGCAGTCTCCGACACATCTCGCCCGGAAATATCTTCAATACAGAAACTTACATATTTGGGCATATAGTCACCTATTCAAAATTCTGAAAACAAATGATTTCTTGAGTTGACACGCTTGTGAAATGCCCCACAATGTAGGTGGAGGGGCTGTCATGAACCACTCTTCGCTGCTGTCAACTGGTCGGTTGATTTTCGGCCGTATTACGGTCGCGGTGTTCGCTGCTGCGGTCAGTTTCCTCATCACACCGTTCGCCGTCGCCCAGGACGACGAGTTCGAATCCATCGACAGCTCGATGTGCGCCGATTGCCATGAGGCGGGCGGCACGGGCTCGGCCTTTGCTGACGAGGTTTCGCACTCGGCGCACGACGGCGTCGAATGCCTCGACTGCCACCAGGATCGGGACACGGTGCCCCACCGCCCACCGGATTCGAATTTCAGGGTGGGCAGTGACCCCTGCCGCGTGTGCCACGACGAGGCTGCCATGCAGTACCAGGCGCACGGCCGGGCCCTAATCGGCGACGGCATCGTGGACATGCCGCAATGCTCGGACTGCCACGGTTCTCACGACATTCTTCCCTCTTCGGTGAATCGTTCGTCCACCCACCCAACCAACCTTCCCGCGACCTGTGGTAAGTGCCACGAAAATCTCGACATCACGACCAAGTACGACATCCTCATCGACCACCCGATCCAGATTTACGCCCGTTCGGTCCACAGCAAGGCCTCGCGCGGCGGCGTCTACGTGGCGGCGACCTGCAACGACTGCCACTCGACCAGCGGCACCGCCCACAGGATCCTCTCCCCGGGTTCGCCGGAATCAAGCATCAACCACTTCAACATCCCCTCGACCTGCGGCAGATGCCACGGGGGTGTGGAGAACGACTATCGGGAGGGCATTCACGGCCAACTGGCGGCGCGCGGCGAGACCGACGCGCCGGTGTGCACCGACTGCCACGGCGAGCACGGCATTCTGTCGCCGGACGATCCCCTGTCGCCGGTGTCGGGTTCCAAAGTCGCCGAGATGACGTGTTCACCGTGCCACGAATCGACGGTGCTCAACGAGAAGTACGACATCAGTACCGGTCGGCTGACCACGTTTATCGACTCCTACCATGGGCTCAAGTCGAAGGCCGGCGATACCCACGTCGCCAACTGCGCATCCTGCCACGGCGTCCACCGCATTCTCGCGAGCTCCGACCCGACCTCGACCGTATACCCCGGCAACCTCCGGTCGACCTGCGGCGAATGTCACCCGAATATCTCCGAAAAAATGGCCAACACCCCGATTCACGGCATCGGAGGCCAGGGTCTGCGGACACCAGCTGCCGACGTCATCGAAAAGATCTACATCGTGGCCATCGCGGTGATCATCGGTCTGATGATCCTGCACTGGCTCATCGATCTCGTCCGCCATCTCGTGAACATCTCGAAAAAACGGCCTCAGGTCGTACGGATGCACATCGACGAGGTGGTCCAGCACGCCCTGCTCGCCATCTCCTTTATCGCTCTGGTCATCTCCGGTTTCGCCCTGCGCTACGACCAGGGCTTTATCTCGCGCTTGTTCTTCGGTTGGGAAGGCGGGTTCGAAGTCCGCGGCATCCTTCACCGAGCCTCTGCGGTGATCTACATGGCGACCATCCTGTGGCACACCCTGTTCCTGCTCTCGCCGCGCGGCCGCCGCTTCGTCAAAGACATGTGGCCGATCCGACGCGATTTCGAGTTCTTCATCCGCCGTATGCTGTACAACCTCGGTCTGGGACGGCGGATGGAGTGCACCCAGCGCTTCAACTACGTCGAAAAGGCCGAGTACTGGGCCCTGGTCTGGGGCACCGTAGTCATGGTCATCACCGGTATCCTCTTGTGGTTCGACAACTGGTTTGTTCAGTTCCTGCCCAAGGGCGTCCTCGATGTGGCCCTGGTCATCCACTTCTGGGAGGCCTGGCTGGCGTCGCTCGCGATCCTCGTCTGGCACATGTACTCGGTGATCTTCCACCCCCACGTCTACCCCATGAATCCGAGCTGGATCACCGGGCACATGCCCGAAGAGATGTACAGGCACGAGCACCCGGGCCACCTCGAAGAGGCGCGCAAAGAAACGGAACGCGTCATCCAACATCGCATCGAGCGCACGAAGCGCCGCCAGGAAAGGGAAGACATTTTAAACCCACCGGCTGACCCACCATCGTCGCCTGCACCTGAACCGACCGACGACTGACCGGAACGACAACCGATAACCATGGGCCCCGGATCTCCGGGGCCCTTTTTCGTTCTTTCGTCGTTTCCGCCTCGTGTAGAATTGTCGCCGAAGGAGCGCGTCATGGATGTCGACCCCAAGCTGCTGGAGATTCTGGTATGCCCGGTGGACAAAACGCCACTCGAGGTCGTCGAGTTGCCGGAGCCGGTACGTCAGCGTCTGATCGAGAAGTACCGCGAACAGTTCAAGGGCGAGGAACCAGTGATCGAGGTCGGGCTCGCCTCGCCAGCCGGCCGCGTCTACCCCGTCGTTTCAGGCATTCCTGTGATGTTGGTGGATGACGCGCTTTCGCGCGAGGAGTTGGACGGCTGAGCCCCATCGTGGCCTGTTGCAACACGCGTGACCGGGTTTGTGTGGCCAGCGATGAGTGATCGCGTCTATTCGGTCGCCGCGCTTCTGGCCGAAGTCAACACGCTCCTCGAACAGGGTTTCTCAGGCGTCCGGGTCGAAGGCGAGGCCACGAACGTCAACCCTTCGGGGCGGGGCCACGTCTATTTCACCCTCAAGGATGAGAGCGCCGCCATCGACTGCGTCCTGTGGGCTTCGAAGGCCAAACGGCTCAAGTTCGAGCTCGAAGACGGGCTCGCCGTTCTCGTCCGCGGTTCGCTCACCATCTACGCCCAGCGCGGCCGGTTTCAGATGGTGGTCGACGATGTCCAGCCGCAGGGCGTGGGCGCCCTCCAGCTCGCATTCGAACAACTCAAAAAGCGACTCGAACAGGAGGGGCTCTTCGCGGCCGAGAGGAAACGAGCGCTGCCGGCCCTGCCCAACCGGGTCGGCATCGTCACCTCCGCTTCAGGAGCCGCCCTGCAGGACATGCTCAAGGTCTTGCGACGCCACCCGTTCCTCGATGTCGTGGTGGCCCCCGCCACCGTTCAGGGTGCGGGCGCCGCCGCGGAAATCGCGGCGGCCATCGACCGGCTCACACGCTCGGGCAGGGTCAACATCGTGATCGTCGGCCGCGGCGGCGGCAGTCTCGAAGATTTGTGGGCCTTCAACGAGGAGCCCGTGGCCCGGGCCATCGCGGCGTCACCGGTGCCGGTCATCTCGGGCGTCGGCCACGAGGTTGATTTCACCATCGCCGACTTCGTGGCCGATGTCCGAGCCGCCACTCCAACCCAGGCGGCGGAGATCGTGGTCGCGCGTCTCGAAGAGCAGGAGCGCCGCGTGAACGACGCGCGTGAAGTCCTGCGGCGGGACATCACCCGCCACCTTCGCCACGCCCGAACCCACCTCAACGGCCTCGCTGGGTCGTCCGGTCTGGCCATGGTGCCGCAACGGATTCGGCTCTACCGCGAACGTCTGCGGCGAGCCGCCAGGCTCGCCCCCGCCCTGCGACGGGTCTTCGAGGCGGCCGGCGCGCGCCTTGAGTATGCCAGTCAGGGCCTCAGGCGATTGCCCGCCAGGATCGCTGCCGGCGGCCATCGCCGGCTCCTCGCGAGCCGCCAACAGCAGCTCCGCCAGTTGATGGATGCGCACACACGGCGGCTGCGCGCCCGCGCCGAGGCATCGGCCCGCGCGCTCGGCCACCTCGGACCGACCAGGGTGCTCGAAAGGGGCTACTCCATCACGACCCTCGAGGGGGCCACGACACCGCTCAGGGATGCGCACAGCATCCATGGCGGACAGACCCTGACGACACGCCTCGCCCGCGGCCGGGTACGGTCTCTGGTCAGCAGCACTTCCAGCGAGAGGCCCGGCCGATCCAAAGACCCGGCGGCGCAGCCGTCGCTGTTCGACGACACCACGCAGTCGGGATCCGCGCCCGACGATCGGAGCGATCGATGACCGAAAAGAAGAAAGAAAGTGAACGGTTCGAAGACCAACTCGCCAATCTCGAGGCCATCGTCGCGCGGCTCGAAGACGAGTCGGTCGGGCTCGAAGAGGCGCTCGGTCTCTTCGAGAACGGGATGGAACTCGCCAAAAAATGCCGCGGCCGACTCGAAGAGGTCGAGCAGCGGGTGAGCCAGCTGCTCGAAGGCGATGCTGTGGACGTGCTGGCCGAGGAAGAGGACGAGGACACGGAGTGAACGTCGAACGGCTGCTTTCGGACGAGCGTGTGGTGGTCGAGGCGGCCCTGCAACGCCTCGTTGGAAACCCCGACTCGTGGCCCCGGCGCCTCCACGAAGCGATGGCCTACGCGGTCTTCGCCGGTGGCAAGAGAATCCGTCCGATCCTCGCTCGGCTCACCTGCCGGGCAGCCGGTGGAGACCCCGATGCGGTGACGGAAGCGGCGTGCGGTCTCGAACTCATCCACACCTACTCCCTGGTTCACGACGATCTCCCCGCGATGGACGACGACGTGCTGCGCCGGGGTCGCCCGACGGTCCACATCGCCTTTGACGAGGCGACCGCAATCCTGGTCGGCGATGCCCTGCTCGCCGAAGGACTGCTCCTCCTGGCGCGCCACCCCGAAGGCGCATCCTGGACGGATATCCGCGCCGACGCGGTGGCGCTGGTTGCCGAAGCGGTGTCCTCCCGGGGGATGGTCGGCGGGCAGGCGGAGGACATTGAAAGCACCGGCCGAAGCGCGAGCGACCGGACCGCGCTCGAACAACAGCTCGAGCGGATCCACCGCCACAAGACCGGGTGTCTTCTGCAGGCGTCGGTGGAGCTCGGCGCACTGCTTGCCCGGGCCAAACCGCCGGACCGAGCGAATTTCGCCCTGTTCGGTCGCGATCTCGGTCTCGCCTTTCAGGTCGCGGATGACATTCTCGACGCCACCGCCTCGGCCGACGACCTCGGCAAATCGCCCGGAAAGGACGCCCAAAGCGGCAAGCTCACGTATGTCACTCTGTACGGCCTCGCCGCGGCGCAACAGCGACTCGATCTGCTGGAGGAGCAGCTGGTAAACCGTGCCCGAAGCCTCGAAGGACCCGACGGCGAGCTCGCGGCGCTGGCCCGCTTCATCTGCCACCGCACATCGTGACCTCTCCTGATCGACAAAGGCAGGTTAAAACTTTGCAAACGGTGGACGATTTCGAGGATCATCCGCTAGTGTTGAAATGATGTTGCGCAAGCGAACGTGGCTGCTTCTTTTCCTCGCACTGGGCCTGCGCCTTCTGCTGCAGGGGTGGGACTCGGGCTACTCGTCGTCCTCCCTGCACCCCGACGAACGACAGGTGAGTTTTGTCGGCCAGAAGATCGACGGGTGGTTTTCCGACCCTCAGTTCTTTGCCTACGGCTCGCTCCACTTTCAGGGAACGAGAGCAGCGGCGGCCATCCTCGGCATGAGCGACTCGTTGAGGGGGCTGACCGCAAGCGGGCGAGCGGTCTCGCTGTTGGCATCGATGCTGGCCCTCATCCTCGGCTGGGTCGTCGCCCGGAAAGCGTGGGGAAGACAGACCGCGGACCTTTTCCTGTTCGTGGTCGCATGGGTTCCCCTCGATCTCCAACAGTCGCATTTTTCGACCGTCGAGGCCCATCACTCGGTGTGGGTGATGGCCGCGCTGGCTACCTGCTATTGGCTGGCGACCGGCGGTCGCGGCCCGGCTGCCGCCGCCGCCGGCATCGCCGTCGGCGCGTCGTTGGCGGTCAAGGTCGCCTCCTTGCCGCTCGGCCTGCCACTGGCCCTGGCCATTCTCCTCGCGGGCCGGCTGCGGGTCGTCGAGGTCATGCGGCTGGCGATGCTGGCGTCGTCCGCTCTTGCCGCGACGTTCTGGTTGTGCCAGCCCTGGGCCTTCGTGGAGGCACGCCCGCCGATGCCCCTCATCGGGGCGCTCGTCGCTGCTGCGATCGCCCTCCACCTTGCGGCGAAAAGAGAAGGAACCGTGCGGCAGGCGCTGGTGGTCGCGGCCGCCATCTGCGCGGTCTTTGCCGCATTCCAGGTTGCAGCCCTGTTTGATCTCGGCGGCGATGGTGCCTTTGGTCGCGCGCTGGCGGTCGTGGCCGCCGGCCCCGATCTCAACCCCGCCTATGTGCGTGGGGTGGGCGAACAGATCCGGATGGTCCTCGGGGAGGCCGATCTTCCGTACGTTCGGGTCTACGCAAACACCCTCCCCGTCCTCTACCCGCTCCGCGAGCTCGCGCTGTGGGGCTGGGGGCCGATGCTCCTGTTGGCGGTGCTCGCTGCTTCCGCCGCGGCGGGCCGACGGTTCGCCACCCGGTGGCGCCGGTGGTTCGCCGGGCGTTGGAACAGGGGCTCTGTATTGCTGCTGTTGCTGCTCGCCTGGCTCGTTCCGATGGCCATCCGGCTGAGCACGCTCCAGGTCAAGTATCTCCGCTACTGGGAGCCCCTCGTGGTCCCCGCGACCCTGATCGCCGCCTGGTGGTTGTGCCGTCTGCGAACGCCGTTCCGGCGGCGGGCGATTGGGCTGGTTGCAGCGGGCACGGTGCTGTGGGGCGTCGCGTACCTCTGGGCCTTTGCACAACCGCACCCCCACAAGACGGCGACAGAGTGGCTCGTGCCGATGCTGGAGGACGGCCAGGTCGTGGCCTTCGAGAGCTGGGACGAGACGATCGCGCTCGACGGGGTCGACGGTTCCGTCGAGCGGTTCTCGTTGCCCTCATACGACCTCCCTGACGACGAAGGCAAGGCTCTCCGCTGGGCGACCGAACTCGCCCGTGCCGATTGGATCGTCATCACCTCAAACCGGGTCCTGCGCACGGTCTTCGCCAATCCGCAGAGGTTCCCACTGACGGCCCGGCTGTACCGACTGCTGCTGGACGGCGAAGCGGGCTTCGAACTGTTGACCAGGGTTCACCGCGAACCCCGCATCTTCGGTCTTGAGTGGCCGGTTCAAGGCGCTGACGAGAGTTTCGTCAACTACGACTTTCCCCAGGTGTTGATCTTCCGGCGGGTCGCGGCGGTCGCACCCGAACGACTCGTCGAACGGGTCCTTCGTCCTCTGCCCGACCTCGACATGCTCGGTTTTGCGGGCCTCGAGCGCACTAAGATCAACCCTGTGCCGAGCCTCCCGGCGGTGCCGTCGGCCACCCGCCAGATCATCGATCTCGGCGTGTGGACCCTGGTGCTCGGCGTGCTCGGTCTCTCGACCTGGGTGCTGTTCCTGCCGTTGCTGAAACGCCTGCCGGACGCCGGGGTCGGTCTGGCCGTGACCACTGGCTGGATCCTGCCCGCCTGGCTCCTGTGGCTCGGCAGCGAGCTTCGCATCTGGTCCATCAACGCCGCCACCGCCTCGTGGATCTTTCTCGGGTTGGCCGGGGTTGCCGCCGCCGTTGCGTGGCGGGGCCGCCACGAAATCACCGTCACGTTCAAGCGGCGGCGCAGCGGGATCTTCAAGGTCCTCGTCATCACCGGTGCGGTCGGCCTCGTCTTCCTCGTCGTCAGGGCCTTCAACCCCGCCATCTACTGGGGCGAGAAGCCAATGGACTTCGCGTTCCTCAACGCCTTTCTCAACGCCCCCTCATGGCCGCCCGGGGAACCGTGGATGGCCGGGATGCAGCTCAACTACTACTACTTCGGCGAGGTTCTCGCGGCCTTTCCAATTCTGGTCACCGGCTGCAGCGCCGGTGTCGGCTACAACCTGTTGGCAGCCGCGATCCCGGCCTTCGGGGCGGCGGTCCTCGCCGCTTTCGGACTGGTGCTGGCCCGCCGGCGCGGGTGGTTTGCCGCCGCCCTGCTGCCGCTGCTGGTCCTGCTCACCGGAAACCTCGCCTGGCCGTGGCTGTTCGATCTCGCACAGAAGAACAAGATCTTCGATCTCTGGTGGGCGACATCGAGGGTCGTGCCGGGATTCGCCATCACCGAGTATCCCTTGTGGACTGCGCTCTTTGCTGACCTCCACGGACACTTCATCGCCCTGCCGGTCTTTTTGGCGACTCTGTTCTGGGGCTGGATCACCGTCAGTGCGCGCAACCGGCAGTGGTTGGCCGCGGCCTGCGTGTGCGGCATCGGAGCGGCAGTCGTTGTGGCCACCAACCCCTGGGATCTCTTTCTCCTCACGGCGGTCCTCTTTGTCGGGACCGTGGCGGCGGCGCGGAAACCGATTGCGGGCCTCGGCCGTCTTGCGGCGGCGGGCACCCTCAGCCTGGCAGCCGCACTCCCCTTTGTCTACGAACTCGTTGCCGGAATCAACGCCGGCGCCGGAGGCAGAGGTCTCTTCGTCACCCACGCCGATTTCGCACCGGCGTGGGCTGTGCTGCGGCACTTCGGTCTGTTCATGGTGCCGATGGCGGTGCTTGGGATGGCTCTTCTCGGGCGACGCTGGTGGATCGTCCTCCCCACCGCAGGTCTCGGAGTCTGGGGCGGTCTCGCTTTCGGCTCCTCGGCCGCTGCCCTGGCGCTTGCTGTTGCAGCGGTTTTTGCAACCGTCGCCATCTCGCGCCGCTTCCGTCTCGACCGCATGGCGTGGGCCCTCGCGGCGCTCGGCTGTCTCGCGATCGCGGCCTGCGAACGATTCACCTTGATCGATCGCATGAACACCATTTTCAAGATTTACAACGGCGTGTGGGTCGTGTTCGCTCTCGCCCTCGCCGTCGTTCTGTTGCGGACTCGAGGCGGGAGGCGCCGGCTGGTATTTGCCGTCTGGTTGCCGCTCCAGCTCGTCGCCGCCGTCAACCTGCCGCTCGGCATCGCGCAGGGCTGGATCCAACCGAGAACCGCGTCACCGCGTCCGTCGCTGAACGGCCAGGCGTACCTCGCAGGTCGCGATCGCCAGACCGCCTTTCTCGTTCGCGCTCTTCAGGGCGTGGCCCGTCCCGGCGACGTGGTGGCGGAATCGGCCGGTGCCTCCTACTCCCAACACACCAGGATGGTCATGCACACCGGGCAGCCGACCGTCGTCGGCTGGGAGTGGCACCTCCAGCAACGAGGCCAGTCGGTCGAAGAGATCGGCGCGCGCTTCGATGATCTGAAGACCCTGTACTCCGGCCGAGACCACCGGGCTCGAAGAGCGGTGCTCGACCGGTACGATGTGCAGTGGGTGGTGCTCGCCGATCTCGAGCGCGAGCAGTACCAACTCACGGGAGACGGCGCGATGCAGGAGGTCCCCGGTCTCGTCAAAGTGGCGGAACACGATGGCGCGATGCTCTATCGGGTCACCGAAGGGGTCGCGCCCCGAACGCCGATCGCGCCCGCGATGCAACTTCCAAAAGGGGCGACTGTGATCGCCGAGTTGCCGGAAACCCGGCACGACGTCGTCCGATCCCTGGCCCTCGATGGCAAGGGAGCTCTCGCAACGCTCCTCGACGGACAGGTGATCGAGCTCGACCTCGCCGGGTGGCCATCGGGCACCCTGCCCATCCCGCCGTGTGACGTTCTCGGAGCGGTACGGTGGCAGGACAGAGCCTGGTCCCTATGTGCGGACGGACGAGTGTTTCGATTCGCCGGTGAGAATTGGCAGCCGAAGGGACGGCTCTCCGGCGCCCTCGGGCTGGCCGCAGGCGAAGTTCTCTGGGCGTGGGGCGACGAGGGTGTCTGGCGGCGTGACGGCGACACGTGGAGCCGCGCCTTTTCGGACGCCGTGACGGCTGCCGCGGCCAACGACGACTGGCTCGCCTGGAGCGACGGACGGAGTGTGCGATTGGGACGGGGCGACCAGCCGGCGGCAGTCGGTGGAGCTCTCGACGGCGTCCGATCTCTGGCCTGGCAGGGCAAGGACCTGGTGGCCGTCGACAGCCAGGGCGTCCACCGCAGCGGCGGAGGTCTTTTGCCCTGGCGCCAGATCCTCCCGGGAGCGGGAGAAATCAACGCCGTCGCGGGGCGCGGCCACAGCCTGTGGCTGATCCGATCCGACGGCCTCATCATCGAGTCGATTGCTCCTGGTTGTCCGTCGCCCTGGCAGCGCGGCTCCGGGAGGGCCGGAAACGGCCTGCGCGAGCCCCGGGGTCTCGCGGTGTCGCCGGGCGGCTGGATCGCGGTCGCCGACACCCTCAACCACCGCATTCAATGGTTCAGCGCGCAGGGCGCCTGTCTCGATGTCTTGGGTGAGGAGGGGACTGCGCCCGGGACTTTCAAGGAGCCGTCGGGGCTCGCCCTGGCCGCAGACGGCACTCTCGCCGTCGCCGATACCTGGAATGGGCGTGTTCAGCTTCTTCTACCCGACGGCACCATCAAAATCATCGGCAAAAACCTCTTTGGACCGCGCGACGCACTGTGGTCGGGCGACGGCAGCCTGTTTGTGGCCGACACCGGAAACCGGCGTCTGCTGCGATTCGATCCACCCGAATGGCGCGAGACCGTCGTCGCGACCCTGCCCGGACCGGTGACGGGTCTGGCGTGGTCGGCGGGGCTGCTGGCCGCTGCGGTTCCGGTCGACGGAGCGGTCGCTCTGGTGGACACGGCGACGGGCCAGGTGGTCCGTCGATTGGACGTCCCCGGCTGGAGCAACGGCGACCAACAGGAGGCCTACCTCGCGGTGCTGCCTTCGGGAATGCTGGCTGCTACGGCGCCGAGCACCGGCGAGGTGTGGCACGTCGATCCGACCGGTCAAACGCCCGCCCGGTTGCTGCGCGACGGCTTGCCGGGAGTCACCGCCGTGGCACTCATGCCAGATGGAAGCCTGGTGGCTTCACAAACGTGGGAAAACCACCTGGTGACGATCCCGCTCGACGAGGCAGTGAGGCAGTGAAGCAGACTCTGATGGTGGGCTCAAGCCCTCCCTACAGTTCGTCCAGACAACCAGCTCGGATTGGCCTGCATATCTGATGAACTTTGATATCCCAGGGCCCATAGCGCCAGCGCCCGAACCTCGATAGGATCGGGGCGTGGCAACTGAGAAGAGACGCCTCGACATTCTGCTCACCGAGCGCGATCTGGCGCCGTCACGAGCACGCGCCCAGGCGCTGATTCTCGCCGGCAAGGTCACGGTGGACGGCGCGGTCGAAAGCAAGGCCGGCACCCAGGTGACTCCGGACGCCGAAATCGAGATCGCGGTGCCGGATCACCCCTATGTGTCGCGGGGCGGGCTCAAACTCGCCGCCGCCCTCGAGACATTCGACATCTCACCTTCGGGTCTTGACTGTCTCGACGTCGGCGCCTCGACCGGTGGTTTTACGGATCTGATGCTGCAAAAGGGCGCTGCCCGGGTGATCGCTCTCGATGTCGGGCGCGGACAGCTCGACTGGCGGCTGCGGACCGACCCCCGCGTGATCGTGTTCGAGGGCGTCAACGCCCGCCACCTCGCCGCCGAAGATCTGCCCTTCGCCGCCGCCCTCGCCACGGTCGACGTCTCGTTCATTTCGCTTCGGCTGGTGATCCCCGCACTGTTCCCGCACCTGCTCCCGGAAGCGCGGCTCGTGTGTCTCGTGAAACCTCAGTTCGAAGCCGGACGAGACCAGGTCGGCAAAGGCGGCATCGTCCGCGACGAAAGCGTTCGCCGCAAGGTCATTGACGACACCATCGAGAGTTTGAGATCGCTCGGTCTTTCCGTCATCGGCAGCATACCGTCGCCGATCAGGGGGCAGAAGGGCAACCTCGAAGAGCTCGCCGTATTCAGATTCGTGAAGGAGGATCGATGAACAACGAATTGACCGTGACCTTTCCAGGTGGTCAACGCGTGACCGCTGACCTCGACGGCTTCGAGATCGTCACCGATCAGTCGCTGAAAAACGGCGGACAGGCTTCGGCACCCGAACCGTTCGATCTCTTTCTCGCGTCGCTCGCCACCTGCGCCGGGATCTATGTGCTCGGTTTCTGCCAGAAGCGGAACATCCCGCACGACGGCATCAAGCTTGTCCAAAGCTGGGAGCGTGACGAGAAGACCAGACGGATGACTGTGATCCGTATCAAGATCGACGTGCCTCCCGAGTTCCCCGAGAAGTACCACTCGGCCCTCGTCCGCGCGGCCGGCCAGTGCGCGGTTAAAAAGACGATGGAAAACCCGCCGGAGTTCGTGGTGGAAACGACCGTGAATTCTTAATTCTCAATTTTGAATTTTGAATGACGGGCCCACACCTCGATGCCCGCGCAGGTTGATGGGAATTGAGAATTCAAAATTTGGCCGGCCGGCCGTCAGAGCAGGTCGGCCCTCGTGGAGATCGGTCCGCGGTAGTTGTGCTCGAGCCGCACCTGTGCGACCTGAGGCCCGAAGCCCTTGTAGGCTTCCTTGATGCGCGTCAGCGCGTTGGAGCGCCAGTCCACATAGGGGTTGTCGATCTGGACCGGGTCGAGGCAGCCCGCGAGAGCGACCTTCGAGGTCGCACAAAAGCGGCTCATCAGGGTCTTGGCGAGGTGGCGGTCTCCGTTTTGGAGCTCGTCGACGAGGACGATCGACCGCTCGATATCGAGGCCCCGCAACATCGACGTCGAGACCATCGTCAACCGGTCGGTGGAGCGCAACTCCTCCATGAAGTCATGCTCGTTCGACAGGGACAACGACCGCACGGCCTGGAAGAAGGGCTCGAGCCACGGCGAGAGCTTGCTCTCGTAGTCGCCCGGAAGATAGCCGAGATCGTACTGGCTCGAGGCGTGTTCCGGGCGCAACAGGAGGAGGCCGTGATCGTAACCGTAGTCCGGCGTCAAGGGTTGCGAATGGGGCGCCACACGCCACGTTGTGGGTTGGCCGATCAGCATGTAGAGACCGGTCGCCACCATCATCCGCGTCTTGCCCGAGCCGGCCGGACCGTCGAGCACCACCAGTTGCACATCGGGGTCGAGCAGGAACTCCATCCCGAGGATCTGCTGCGGGTCGCGCGGGGTGAAACCGAGAATTGGACGCGGTTTGTAGGTCGCCCGTTTGCGGTCCCAATACTGGGCAAAACGCAGGTCTTCGACCTGTTCAAGGTCGGGGTTGCAACGGGTGATCAAGATATCCTCACCGCACCGCAGCACCACGCCGAGATTCCACAACAGTTCCAAGGACTCTGAAAAGCCGATCTCGGAAAACGGCAGAGAGCGCTCGCCGGGGGCGCCGCTATCGAGGAATAGCTGGAAGGCATCCTCACCGATCTCGCCATCGACCGCGCCCCGGTAAATCTGCTCGACGTTGTCGAGGCTGACCTTGCCGTAGCGCAGATTCTCGGCGGAGATCGACAGGGCGTCACACTTCAGGAGGAGGTTGGAATCCTCCGAGATCACAACCACTTCATAACCCGGGTGACCGTTCGATCTGGCGACGTCGGCAATGCGCTGGGCACTCGCGAGGATCAGATTGTCGCCCGACTCGGCCGAGTAGGGGGCCGCGACCGCGCCGTCCGGTTCCCATGCGAGTATCCCGCCGGCAGGAGTCTTGCGAAACTCCTCCGCTCCGGTTTGGTTGTTGAAGAGCCGTTCGACGCTGTGGTGGATCAACTGGTGGCGTCGATACTCCAGCATCTTTCGCATCACCAGACGCGCCGCGTGGCGCACGCCCTCCGACTTGGAGCGAGAGGCCTGCAGGCGGCCGAGTTCCTCGATGACCTGGTGCAGGAGCACCACGATATTGCCGCCTGTGAGGAGGCGATCGAGGGCGTCGGGGTTTTCGATAAGTGCGGATGTGTCCGGGATATAAACCGTGCCGGATAGATTGTCAATCGAGTTCTGCATCGGTAGTTAGTTTAGCACCAATGTTCCTCGCGGTGGCAGGCGTTGATCGCTCCTGTACCATCGAATCATGGCAGCCCCACGAACAGTTCTGGTGGCAAACGCTCCCCTCCGCTGGACACCGCGTTTGACAGCGCTCGCCGCAGGCGCCGAACACTTGCTGGCGGCCGACGGCGGGGCCGATCACCTCGCTCGGGTCGGACTGCGCCCGGTCGCGGTGGTCGGTGATCTCGATTCGATCAGCGAGTCGACCCGCTCGTGGCTCGGAGACGATCTGATGATCGAGAGGCCGGACCAGGACCGTACCGACCTCGACAAGGCCCTGGAGTACGCGTTTGAAAATTTGCGAGTGCAGGAAATCACGGTTCTCGCCGCAACCGGTGGCCGGGTCGACCACGACCTCGGCAACCTCGGCTTGTTGGCCCGATTGGCTCTCGGGCCTCGCCTCGTCTTCGAGGGCGACTCACACCGACTGCTGGCGATCCGCGGCGACGTCCGACTCGATGCGGTTCCCGGCGAAACGTGGTCATTCTGGAGCTACGATCCCACCACCCGCGTCACTGTCGGCGGCGTCCGCTGGCCGATCGACAACGCTGCCGTCGACGCAGGCAACCGACCGTCAATCTCGAACGAGGCCACGCACAACGAGGTCCGCGTCCGGGCCGAAGGCGGGGCCGTCATCGTCATGCGACAGCATGACGCCTCAATATAAAAAACCGGCGTGGGCCGGTTTTTAAAACTGAATTGGCTGGGGTGCAGGGATTCGAACCCCGATACTACGGTCCAGAGCCGCATGTCCTACCATTGGACGACACCCCAACACGGGTCATCAAACAGGGGCGGAGACTATATCAACGGCCCCTTGTTGGTCAACACGGTTCAATTTTCAATTTTGAATTTTGAATTTTGAATTGACCTGGAATTTCCACTCGGGCTTGCCGAGTCGTCGCAGCCGGAAACTCAAAACTCAAAACTTAACATTCAAAATTTCCGTCACGCCCACCCCCGCAGATGGCACGCAGTGGCCACCCGTTGGATGGCGATCATGTAGGCCGCGTCGCGCATGTACTCCCCGGTTTCCTGGGCGAGGTCCGCGACCGCGTTAAAGGCGCGGGTCATCTTCTGGTCGAGGCGCTCGAGAACCTCGTCTTTGGGCCAGAAGAAGTTGGTGTTGCATTGGACCTGTTCGAAGTAGGAACAGGTGACCCCGCCCGCGTTGGCCAGAAAATCGGGGATGACGAAGATGCCGCGCTCCTTGAGCACCGCGTCGGCCTCCGGGGTGGTGGGACCGTTGGCGCCCTCGGCGACAATTTTCGCCGTCGCGGAGATGCGGTTGACGTTGTCGCCGGTGATCTGGTTTTCAAGCGCCGCCGGGATCACGATCTCCGCCTCCTGGTCGAGCCAGGCGTCGGCCTCGAGGACCTCGTACCCCGCCGCTTCGGCCTTCTCCTTGTGGATCGTGCCGAATCGATCGGTGATCGACAGCAGGAACTCGACATCGATTCCGTCGGGTTTGCGGAAGGTGTAGGCACAGTGATCATCGTTGTCCCAACAGGCCACAGCAACCACCATGCCACCGAGCTCGATCAGCTTCTTTGCGGCATATTGCGAGACGTTGCCGAAACCCTGCATGGTCGCGCGCACGCCCTTCACCGGGATGTCGAAACGTTTCAAAGCCTCGCGCACGGTGTAGATAACACCGTAGCCCGTGGCCTCGGTCCGCCCCAGGGAACCGCCCACCTCGACCGGCTTGCCGGTGATGAATCCGGGGTAGTGGCCGCCGGCAAGCTTTTCGTACTCGTCCATGATCCACACCATGTGCTGTGGGTTGGTCATCACGTCGGGGGCGGGCACATCCTGGACCGGTCCGACATTCTTCGACACCTGGCGGACCCAACCACGGCACAACGCTTCCTGTTCGCGTGGTGACAGATCGTGAGGATCGCAGATCACACCGCCTTTGCCGCCACCGAGGGGGATATCGACCACGGCGCACTTCCAGGTCATCCAGGTCGCCAGCGCACGCACCGTGTCAACGGTTTCCTGGGGGTGAAAGCGGATGCCGCCTTTGGCGGGACCACGGGCGTCGTTGTGCTGCACCCGAAAACCCTTGAAAACCTTGTAGCTTCCATCATCCATCCGCACCGGCACGGTGAAATGAAACTCGCGCTGGGGCCAGCGCAGAAGCTCCCGAATGCCCTCGTCGAGCTGGAGCTTGTCGGCCACCGCATCGAACTGCCGTTGGGCCATTGCAAATGCGTTGAATTCTGTTGCCATCGTCGCCTCCTCGCGCGCGGGATCAGCGCCGCGCGCGTGTTATACGCCTTGGAAATTATCACGTCAACCGATTTTGCGCTATTTTTCACAATCGGCCACGAACCGTTACGGTCAAAGGATCAAAAAAATGCCGGGGACGACCCCGGCGATGAAATCTGGCTCCGCAGGAGGGACTTGAACCCCCAACATAGTGGTTAACAGCCACTCGCTCTACCATTGAGCTACTGCGGAATACAGCGGCAAACGCATATTGTAGGCAAGGTCAGGCGAATGTCAACCAACCGCTGAAGAACGCAGAAGGGTGAAGACCAATCGCACAGTCGGCGCCCGGCTCAGGGTCTCCCTGAAAACCGGTTCATCAGCAAAGGTCCCCGAGGCCAAACGGCGCCCCTCACAGTGGAGTTGAAGTCGGTCCCCCTGAAGCGGCCAGGGGTGGACCCGCCAGGTCGTGGGATCGACGGATTCAAAAGTGATGACCTCGGTCTCGCCCGCGGCGTTTTTCGCCCAGACCTCGAAGGGCGCCGGCAGCGAGGCGCACAGGTAAACCGATACTCTATCGCAGGTATCGAGGAGGCGGGCGTTGACCTCGCGGCCCGGTCCCTCGAGATATGGTTGGTAGCGGGCGTCCCTGCTCAGTTCCTCGATCCAGGTGTGTTCGTGCCGCTCCATCTCGGCGACGAAGGCCTGCGCGACCCGGGCGCCATCCATGTCGTTGCGGTCGAGGAGGTCGGTGAGTTTGCGTTGGGCCATCGAGGTGAAGTGCCCCCCGACCAGGAGACCCGAGTATCGGCTGTACTGGGCGGCCCGCACGGTGCTTGTTCGCCAGATACCGAGGTGGTCGGTCGCCGGCAATCGATCAAAGGTCCGCGGCCGGCCGTCCTCGTCGAGCGAGGGCGCACTGTCGGAATCGCTCCATCCTCCGTCGTGAAGCAGAACTGCGGCCAGCGTTTCGGCGCGCGGGGCAGGTCTGGCAAAGGAACGGTTGCCCCAGTGTTCGGCAACCTGCCAGGCGAGCCACGAGTGTGACGTCTGTGGAATCAGATACGTGCCGGCAGGGTCGCCCTCGCGGTGCAGGAACATCCGGCAATTCTACACCGCCGAATTTCGCAGCGCGGTGTAGAATTGCGCATGGTGCGTTTTGGAACATCGGGGTGGCGCGGCATCATCGGCCGCGAGGTGACCTTTCGTCGAGCACGGATGGTCGTGCAGGCGATGATCGAGACGCTGCGTGACGAAAAGGCCACCAACCAATGCATCGTTGTGGGTTTCGACACGCGGCTGCTGTCGGAGAAGTTCGCCGCAACAGCGACACAGTTGATCGCCTCGAACGGCATCTCGGCCGAGATCGTCCCGCGCGATGTGCCGTCGCCGGTCATTTCGTCGATGGTTCTCGAACGCAAGGCTGCCGCCGGCATCACCTTTACCGGCAGCCACAATCCCCCCGAGTACGGCGGCCTCAAGATCTACACGTCGGATGGGATTCTCGCCCCCGAAGAGTTCACCGATCGCCTCGAACGGCGTTTTGCCGAGCTCGAGGCGAGCTGGGAAGACACATTCCTCCCCCGCGCCGAGTTGATCGATTCGCACGACCCGAAACCGGTCTACCTGCAGCGTCTTCAGGACCTCATCGACTGGGAGGCGATCCGAACATCGGGGCTCAAATTGGTGGTCGATCCGTTGTTCGGCAGCGCCCGCGAGTACCTCGATCATATTCTGCTCGAAAACGAGGTTGCGGTGGATGTCATCCACAACACCCGCGACCCTTATTTCGGAGGCTACGCTCCCGACTGCACGTCGGAAAACCTCTCGAGGCTTCGCGACGTCATGCGGCGCACTGGGGCGGGTCTCGGCCTCTCCACGGACGGCGACGGCGATCGATTCGGTATCCTCGATCACGGTGCGAGGATGTGTGATTCGAGCCAGGCGATCGCCCTGATTCTCGACTATTTGGCGCGCCGACGCGGCCTCAAGGGGGGTGTCGGCTACACGATCGCCACCTCCGGGCTTGTCAATGCGGTGGCTCGTGCCCACGGTCTCGAGCTCATCGAAACCTCCGTCGGTTTCAAGAATTTCGGTCCGCTCCTGGTGGACGGGACACTCGAGTTTGCCGGGGAGGAGAGCGCCGGGCTCGCCTGGAACAAACACCTGCCCGAAAGGGACGGCGTGCTCGCCTGTCTGCTCGCCGCCGAGATGGTGGCGGTCGAAGGTAAGAGCATGGCCGAACTCGGTCTCGAGCTGACCGCGCGGGTCGGTGTCTTTTCCTTCCGACGCACTCAGATCCCCCTGACCGACCGCACGCGGGAAATCTACGAACGCCGGCTCGAGCAGAAATGGGACGAAGTCAACGGTTTCAAAGTCGTCGAGGTCGATCGCCGAGACGGTCTCAAGCTGATCTTCGAGGGTGGGAGCTGGATCCTGATTCGGATCGCCGGCACCGAACCCAAGATCCGTCTCTATGCCGAGGGCCGTTCATCGGATGAGCGGCGACACCTCATGCACCTGGTGCGGCAGTTTTTTTCACAACGGAGGAAGTAATCATGTTCGACATCGAATTCGTCTGCGGCCGCGAGGTTCTCGACTCCCGCGGCAACCCGACCGTGGAGGCAGAGGTTGTCCTTTCCGGCGGCGCCTTCGGCCGCGCCATCGTTCCGTCCGGCGCCTCGACCGGTTCCCGCGAGGCCCTCGAACTGCGCGACGGCGACCCCGACCGGTTTGGCGGCAAGGGCGTTCTGCGCGCGGTCGAACACATCAACGGGGCGATCGCCGAAGCCGTTGAAGATCTCGACGCTCGCGATCAGCTGGGTGTCGACCAGGCCATGATTGAAACCGACGGCACCGACAACAAGGCGAATCTGGGTGCCAACGCGATGCTGGCGGTCTCCCTCGCCGTGGCCCACTCCGCTGCCGAAGCCAGCGGGCTGCCCCTCTACCAGTACCTGGGCGGCTGCGGTGCGCGGGAACTGCCCGTGCCGATGATGAACATCCTCAACGGCGGCGCCCACGCCGACAACTCGGTGGACTTTCAGGAGTTCATGGTGATGCCGGTGGGAATGCCGACATTTTCGGAGGGTCTGCGCGCAGGCGTCGAGATCTTCCACACCCTGAAGAAAGTGCTCTCCAAAAGGGGCCTGTCGACGGCTGTCGGCGACGAGGGCGGCTTCGCCCCCAACCTCGACAGCAACCGCGCGGCGCTCGAACTCATCATGGAGGCGATCGACGCCGCAGGCTACGCCCCCGGTGACCAGATCGCCCTGGCCATGGACCCGGCAGCATCCGAGTTCTTCTCCGATGGGACGTACAACCTCACAGGAGAAGGGCGCTCGGGCCTGTCTTCGGACGACATGATCGAGGTCTACGCCTCGCTGGTCGATGACTTCCCCATCGTTTCGATCGAGGACGCCCTCGCCGAAAGTGATTGGAACGGTTGGAAAAACCTCATGAACCGGCTCGGAGACAAGATACAGATCGTCGGCGACGACATTTTCGTCACCAACCCGGAGATCATCCTCGAGGGTATCGAGAAGGGCGTCGCCAACTCGGTCCTGATCAAACTCAACCAGATCGGCACCCTTTCGGAGACCCTCGACGCCATCGAGATGGCGCACAAGGCGGGCTGGACAGCGGTGGTCTCGCACCGCTCAGGCGAGACCGAGGACACCACCATCGCCGATCTCGCGGTGGCCCTCAACACCGGGCAGATCAAGACCGGCTCCGCCTGCCGCACCGACCGCATTGCCAAGTACAACCGACTGCTGCGGATCGAAGAGGAGCTCGAGGACGCGGCCCGCTATCGCGGTCGCTCGGCGTTAGCCAACGGGAGACGATGAAGAGACTGCCCCTGGTCGTACTTGCGGTCGCCGTGCTCGCGGCACTCGGTCTCTTTTCATCGATTGTCACCCACGGATTCGAGGAACTCGCCGAGGCCGAAGGCGAACGGGATCGGCTCGAGCAGCGCAAGATCGAGCTTTCAGACAGCATCGAAGAATATGAGGAGACGCTGGAAGCCATCCGAACCGACCCCGCCGCCGTCGAGTCGCTGGCCCGCGGCGAGCTCGGCATGGTGCGCCCCGGCGACACCGTCATCCTGCTCGCCACGCCGACGCCGCCCCCCGAGCCCGCCTTGACAGGCCCCACCCCGACTCCTATACTCGCCCTCCCTAAATGACGCGGGGTGGAGCAGTCCGGTAGCTCGTTGGGCTCATAACCCAAAGGTCGCAGGTTCAAATCCTGCCCCCGCAACCAGCAAACGCACGGCCGCCTTCGGGCGGCGTTTTCTGTGTTTGCGTTGGGCGCGTGTGCCTCGCGCAACTCGCCGTGAGCGGCCAGCGGCCATGCGCCTTGTCGCGGAGCGAGAACGGCAATGGGCGCGGCCTGATCGTGGGGAGAGGCGTTGGGCCAGCTGCGAAGCTGGCCCAACGTCAACCCGGCCACAGCAGCGGTACGGCCACACCAATTGAGCGAAGCGAAAATGGTAGTGGGCGTTCGCTGATGGGGTCGAACACCGCGTTCACGTCGGGAGGGCCCCGAGGGACGTCTTGACGCCGCGCTTTTTTATCGTGGTTCCAAGTTTCCCGGAGGCCGGAATTCGTGTCGCCTTCGGCAACGGCAAATCCTGCCCCTGCGACGCAAAAGACGCTATCGGGGTCCCTCCTGAATCATGGCGACGAACAGCTTCTCGACCTTTTGCCTCGCCCAGGGTGTCTTGCGCAGAAATTTCAGGCTGGACTTCACCGAGGGATCGTTGACGAAACACCTGATGTTGATGCGGTTGCCCAATTCGCTCCAACCATATCGCTCTACCAGAGCATTCACGATCATCTCGAGGGTCTGACCGTGGAGTGGATTGTCCGCCTGTTGATGGCTCATGGAGGGTCATTGTCCTTCATTTGAATTCTCGCGGAGACGCCAACCAGAGAGGGTTCATCAGACCCGGCCCACTGTATCGAGGGCCGGGATATCGGGCCGAAAAGCGCCGCCCACTACCCCTGCTGCTCGAACATCTCCTGACAATCGATGCAGAAGGGGGTCTCGGGCTGCGCCTCGAGTCGCGCCATGTGGATCTCCCCGTTGCAGTTCCGGCACGACCCATACGAACCCTGTTCCAAGGCGGATAAAGCGCCTTCGATCTGCTTGAGTTTGATCTCGAGTTGCCGTTTGTTCAATGCCGCCATGTTCTGCATCTGGATGGCATCCGCCCGCGACAATCTGCCAATTGGAAGGCTGAGGTCTACCGGTTTCGAACCTTCGGTCGTTCCCGTCAGCAAGGATTTGACTTCGGCCTCCGTGGCCAGAAGTCGCTGCCGAAAACTCTCATGCGTGTCCTTTTTCTTGCCAGTCATCAACACACTCCGGTCCGTCGCCTTCGTTGGGCTTCGAAAGACGTGACCACGCCGTATGCCGCGCGTCGACGGTCCCAGTCCAACGATTCCAGTCTATCGCGGTGAACCACAACGTACCTGGCGTGATCAGACTTCAAAGAAGACTCTCCTGAGCCTCGGCCACAACGAGATCCCAGTACCCAGCCTCGCCGTCCTGTAGGAGATCGAGTTCGTTCAGCCGCGAACGAAGCCGCTCGACAACGACGAGCTCGTCCTGGTCGGTCGCGGCGCCGACTACTTCGTCACAATGGGTGTTCCAAGCCTCAACAGCAGCAGCAAACACGTCGATCGATCGTCCTGCCGACCGCTCAGTACCATCAACCGGGGAGCGGTACATGACGTGTCCATTCAACCGCAGGTGAAAATTTCCCTCTCGGCCCTGGACCTGAATTTCCCGCGCGATGACATTCACCTCGGGCGCACCGAGGATTTCAATTTTCATGTTGTCACCTTTCTGCCTGACAGTTCGAAATCGGCATACCACCCTTTTGCGGTGAAAGACCGGCCGGCGCATGGAATCCAGCAGCCCCTCGAGCGGGTGTTCCAGAGAACCACGTGTGCATCCTAACCTGGTTCCGGGGTACCGGCTCTCCCCGCGCTACGCTGCGATCGAAGCCTCGAGTGACGGGTGACACGTCGCTTCGAAGAAACGGACAAAGGCGGGGCGTGTTCGGAATCCAACGAGGAACAAACGGCACTTCCTGCCACTTCCAAACGCCAGGCGATCAGAAGAATGGTGCATTCTGAACGTGACACCCATCACCGAATGTACAAACCCGGCACTCTTCCTTTTACACGATCTCAACAGGGTACTAAGGCACTGTGTTCGACCACTTCGAGGTGTCTCCCGACTCGAATCCGTCGGAGAAAGTGGGCAGCGTGAACCCCCACAGTTCGTACCCTATGTTCGGATCATGAGCGGTGAAAAGCAGCCGGTCTCCAATCACGGTCAGGTTGGCAGGATAGGCGTTTCCGGTCGGGTCGATGTCTGCGACCATGGAGGTTCCGGAATCAGTGCCGTCGGAGCGCCACAACTCGTAGCCGTGGACACCGTCATCGGCGGCAAAGAAGACCTCGCCTCCGGCGGCAACGATCTCGCTATTGACGCTGTTCATGCTATCGCCGCTCGCGTTGATGTCCTTGACCATCCGGGTGCCGGGTTCGGTGCCGTCGGAGCGCCACAACTCAAGACCGTGAACCGTGTCGTCGGCAATGAAATAGAAGACCGTTCCGTCGAGATCGGTGATGTTGGCAATGTATGCTGCCTTCGTTCCAGGTGCGATCTCCTTGACCTTCCAGGTGCCGGGTGTTGAACCGTCCGATCGCCACAGTTCGGCCCCCGTCGAACCGTCACCGAGCGACCGAAAATAGGCGAGGTCGCCGACTGCGGTAATATCGCCCGCACCTCCTCCACAGCCGCCCGGGCAGATGTCAATCATGCTCAAGACTCCGCTCTCATTGATGACCCAGAGTTCTGCGCCGTCGACACCGTTGTCGGCGGCCATGAAGAGCCGGCCACCGACCTCGGTCAAACTCGTCGGGCTCGACCAGACCGCTCCGGCGTGGATGTCCTGAACGATGTCGGTGCCGGACTCGGTGCCGTCTGAAGTCCACGGTTCCTCGCCGCGGGTGCCGTCGTTGGCTTTGAAATAGAGGGTGCCCCCGACCGCAACGAGTTCTTCGGGAAATGACGCCAGGGAACCCGGATTGATGTCCTTGACCCGGATTGTTCCTGCCGAGGTTCCGTCGGTCTTCCAGAGCTCTCTGTCGCCGCCAAGAGAACCGATCACGGATCCGCTCATGAACATCTCGGTGCCCGCCGCGACCATGGGCGGCATCCACAGTACGAAGTCGCTTTTGACCAGCACGATGTCGTTCGGCGCGCCCCTGGTGCGAAACAATCCCAGTCCATCGTCGTTGGAGGCGGAAAAAACGATGTCGTCGCCAAAACTGCTGAACGCAGCGGGGAGTGAGCTGTTCGTTCCCGTTCTCAGCTCTTGAATCATGAAGGTGCCCTCTGACGTGCCGTCCGACCGCCAGGGCTCGGAACCGGAACCATCTCGATGGGCGCGGAAGAACACCAGGCTTTCCGTGGCGTAGAAATTCGAAATCAGGGAGACGGTGGTACCCGGGTTGATGTCCCGCACCAGATAGGGTTCGTCCGCGAGGACCGGAAACGTCGCAAGCCCCAGGATGGCGGCGAGGACAATTCTCAAAATTGGTTGCGGCCGTGGTTCGCGGCAATCCATGGAAAAGCCTCCCGTTCACAGGCAATCAATTGAGATGTTGGACTTGAGATTCTTCATTCTAAATATGATTCTTGTGATCATATGTGTCAACACAGATTGCGATTTCTGGCGTCGGTAAGGATGCCGGGGTCATGCATTCGGTCATTCTCCACCGATGTGCGCGAAACCCTGTCTGGATGGCGGGGCGGCCGCAATCATTGGGTCGACCTTGCCAATCTGAGAGCGAGACCGATCATCGTCAACTGTCCACCTGTCAGCGCTCCGCCCCCAGCGGCCTGCCGTCTTGAAGCGAACTTCCAGCACTGAAGCCGGATCTTTGAAGCGCAGTCCGGAGAGGTGTCACCCTTCGCATCAACGCTCTGCCGTGGATGAGCCAACCGTGTCGGCAAACGCGGGGAAGACCAATGTCGACCCTGCGCGAACGGGGGATTCGGTGGACGTGAAACAGCGACACTTGATGGCGGATACGTGATCACAATGCAACAATGAAAAAGGTGGAACCCATGCGATCGATGTGTCATTTCGGCGATCCCCGATCGGCACCGAGTCGGTCCAGTGGCGTCGGGTCGACAGAATGCACAGCGTGGTGGATTCATGAAGCGGGAGAAAGTAATGGGTGACGGCGCAACGTGCAGGAACTGCGGCACACCGCTTCAACTTCGATACTGTTCTTCGTGCGGCCAGGATCGCGACCGGTCTCGCGTCGTGAGGGACAGTCTGACGATGCGCAGCGCGGGCCGAGGCTGTTCGCCGGGCTCACGCTGCCACCCACGAACCCGGCGCATCCAACTCGTCGGAGAGGTTCCATTATGAAAATCAAATACGAGTCTATCGGCGTTGTTCACAGCCCCTTTAAGAAACCGGAAGGCACCCCGATCCAGCCCTCTCGAGCGAAAAGGGCGGCCGGGACGGTAGAGGTTTTTGAGCAGTATGTGGACGGCCTCTGCGATCTCGAGGGGTTCTCGCACATCATTCTTCTGTGCCATCTCCACCAAACCGCCGGTTACCGTTTGAAGGTCGTGCCGTTTCTCGACACCCGGCTTCGGGGCGTCTTTGCGACCCGCGCACCGAGTCGGCCGAATCCGATCGGCCTGTCGGTTGTAGAGCTTGTTGGAATCGATCGCAACCTGCTTGCGGTCCAGGGGATCGATCTCCTCGACGGCACACCCGTCCTCGATCTCAAACCGTACGTCGGTGAGTTCGATGATCGCGCGGGCTCCCGCTCGGGTTGGCTCGAGGATGCCCGCAGGCACACCGATGTGGCCGATGATCGTTTCAAATGAGAGTCCGGCTCCAGTAACCGGGAGATTCGGCCCTCTCGCCGACAGTCGCCCTTCGCACTACTCCGTTTTGAGCGAGGCCATGTCGATGGAGAAGCGGTACTTCACATCCGATTTGAGCATGCGCTCGTAGGCCTCGTTGATCTTCTGGATCGGGATCACCTCGACATCGGCAGTGATGCCGTGCTCACCGCAGAAGTCGAGCATCTCCTGGGTCTCGGCGATGCCGCCGATGAGCGAGCCTGCGACGCTCTTGCGACCAAAGAGCAGGGCGAATGCCGAGACGGGCATCGGCTTCTCGGGCGCGCCGACCAGGGTGATGGTGCCGTCAAGACCGAGCATGCCGATGTAGGCGTTGATGTCGTGGTCGGCGGAGATGGTGTCGAGGATGAAATCGAAGGATCCCGCGTGCGCCTGCATCTGATCCGCGTCGGTCGAGATGATGACTTCGTGGGCGCCGAGGCGCAGCGCGTCTTCCTGCTTGCCCGGGGAGGTCGTGAACACCACGACATGGGCACCGAAGGCCCGCGCGAACTTCACCCCCATGTGTCCCAGCCCTCCGAGGCCGACCACGCCGACCTTCTTGCCCTTGATCTCGCCCCAGCGCCGGATCGGCGAGTAGGTCGTGATCCCCGCGCAGAGAAGCGGGGCAGCGCCGGCCGGATCGAGGTTGTCGGGAATCTGGAGCACGAACTTCTCATCGACCACGATGCCCTCGGAATAGCCGCCGAACGTGACGCCGCCGAGGTGCTTGTCCGGAGCGTTGTAGGTGAAGGTCGCATTGGGGCAGAACTGCTCGACGTCTTTCTGGCAATTCGGGCAGGTGTGATCCGAATCGACCACGCATCCGACCCCCACGAGGTCACCGGGTTTGAAACCGGTGACGGCCGAACCGACCCCGGTGACCCTGCCGACGATCTCGTGCCCGGGTACGCAGGGGTAGGTTGTAGGCATGAAGCTGCTCCACTCGTCCCGCACTGTGTGCAGATCTGAGTGGCAGACGCCGCAGAAGAGGATTTCGATCTGCACATCGGTCTCGGTGGTGTCTCGGCGTTGAATCGTGTCAAACGCCAGCGGCGAAGTTGCGCTGGCTGCGGAATAGGCTTTGGTGTTGGGCATGGGGTTTCTCCTTGTTGATTTCGTGGGTCGTTCGGTGATTCGAGGTTTGACCTGAGCCGAACGCGAGATGCTAGTGAAAGAAACCGCGATCACCCCGGGGCTATTTCACGGCTAGCAGTTCGGGGAGCTTGTTCCCGCAAAACCGGGATGACGGCCGTGAGCGATCGAGCACCTTCTTGACAACCCGGTGTCAGAGTTATACTTTATTTATGCCTATCGTCCGGGCACCCCGTCCACGCTCAACCTCATCGTGGCCCCAAACGGCCGATGAAAAAGGAGCGTGACATGGAACTCAACGAAAGCCGGAACATCGTCAAGACTCTCGCGCAGGGAATCCACCCGACCACCGGAGAGGCCTTCCCGGCGGAAAGCCCCTACAACGATCCGGAAGTGATCAGGGCCCTGTTTTCAATTCTCGAATTCGTCAAACAGACCAAGAAACCCAAGAAGAGTGTCGAGGAGAGGCGTCGGGAGAACCTCGAGATCGGCAGACCGATCAACTCGGGTCTGCCGTGGACCGAGGAGGACCGTGTGACCGTGAGATCCGGGTTCCAGGAGGGAACGACCGTCGAGAAGCTGGCGGCGACGCTCGGTCGAAGCTCGGGATCCATCGTCGCGGAGGTGATCAGGCAAGACCTGGTGCCGCAGGAGCTGCGGTAGACTCGACGATCGCGTTCACTCCCCTCCGAGATGCCCGGCGATCTGCTCGGCCCAGATCTGGTTGCCGCGCGACGACCAGTGGGCGAGGGGCGCAAACAGGGCCGTTCGTTCCTCGCGGTAGGCCTCGATCTGCGCCGGGACCAGGTCGAGCATATCGATCTTTTGGTCGAGGAATTCCGCCCGCCGGGCATCGAACTGCGTCCGCCATCCCGGGTCGGAGAGGTATCTGAGGACTCCGGCTGGAGCCAGCAGCACAACCACTGTCAACGGTCGATCCCGCTCCGCACAGACTGAAGCTGCGCGGTCTACGATGGCCCGACTGCGTGCGAGATCGGTTGCCCAGTCGGTGGTGTCGCGGTGCCACGAACCCCTCCGCCCGAAAAGCCAGGCCGCCGTGTAGCTGACGCGGAAGAGCCGCGGTGTTCGCGAGGCTTCCGGGACGGGGACATTTTCGATCTTCAGCGACCCGTCAACCAGTCGAAAAACCGGTTTGGCGTGGACGAATTCGCTGGCACCGTCCCGCACCAGGTCCTCGGGAAAGAGAACCATCACTACGTAGTGATCTGGATCGAGGAGACCGCCCTCCTCCTCGAGCAGCAGGACCGACTGACCGAGGCTGTAACCGTGGACGCCGTAGTTCAGGACTTCGAGATCAGGCCGAAGCTCCCCCAGATGGTCGGCGACCGTCTCTCCATCATCGACCTCTTCCCCAAATGCAAGCGAGTCGCCGAAGAGGGCGATGCGGCGGACTCCGTTCACTGCGACAGGGGCGTAGTCATCAGTGGCTCGAAGGCCCTGAGAATTGATGGTCACGGAAAAGGGAACGGTTTCGTCGCTCCGGTATCCGGGCTGATTGGTCCATCCAAGCAGCGGATGGTAGCTGTCCCAGTGATAACTGAAACCACCGAAATCGGCGACCCTCCATTCGGCAGCCCCAGTGATCTTTTCGGTGCTCTCATACCGCACACGAAGAGCGACTTCGAACAGAGCGACCGCAATCACTACGAGTAGAACAGTGGGAACCAGGGAAAACATCAGGCGTCTGCCCAGTGGCGGCTGAGACTGGAAAGGGCTTTCCATCGGGTGACGACCCGCGTATTTGCCTGAGGATTTCACTCGCTGAATTGTACGACAGTCGAGTCCTGACGAGTGGGCCTCAACTCCCCGCTTGCTTGACGTCTTCGACCATCTTCACGGTCAGATCGAACACCAGGTCCTTGCCGGCGAGCGGGTGGTTGGCGTCGAGCCGGGCGACGTTTTCATCCAGGTGGACGACCCTCAGGGGGAATCTCCGTCCCTGTTCGTCCTGGGCCGAGACCATGGCGCCGACGACGACATCGGGTGGAAGCTGGGCCCGGGGGGCTTCGACGACACGAGCCTCATCTCGGTCTCCGAAACCATCGGCGGCCGACACCGCGGCGACCACGTTCGCCTCCGGTTCGAGCCCGGCCAGGGCCTGCTCGACGGCCGGGAAGATCTGACCGGCACCGAAGATAAAGCGCATTGGACCGGTCTCGGAGGAGGAGTTCAAGACGGCGCCATCGACGTCCTTGAGCTCGTACTCGACCGTCACCATGCGGCCATCCCGGATGTCGGCCCTGCCCTCGATGGGCACGGTCTCGGGTTCATGGTGGTGGTGGTGATCGTGCCCACCGCAACCGCCCTCGCCACCGCCGCAGGTCTGCGCTTCGCCGAATGCGCGGCAACCACCGGAGACAAAGAGCTCGACCGCCTCTCTGACCGTGCCGGCATCTTCTTTGAAGCGGACTTCGATCCCGACCTCCTGGAATCCGGCGAGCGGCCGCCCACCCATACCGCCGGCGAGGAGAACCTCGACCCCGCGTTCTTTGAGGAGGGTCACGGGCGCCATGCAGCCGCCCTCAACGTGGCCTGAATTCTCAAGAATCGAAACCTCTCCGATGGCGTCGTCGGTCACGTCGACCAGGGTGAAGGCGGCACAGTGGCCGAAGTGCTCCGAAATGGCGGCATCGAGACCGTCGTTGGTGTCAGAGGGAATAGCGATCAGCATCACACGCTCCTTTCACGAGGTTCGGATGGTAACCGGCCATCAGGCGGCTGTCCACGTTGACGATTGTGCAGGTGGACACATCTCAGCTCGGGCTGACGGCCGCGAATCTCCGGTAGCCGGCATTTCTCACCGGGTTTCGTCGCGAGGGCTGTGAGGTGCCGTGCCCGGTGGGGTTTACGACCTGAGGGGCGCGGACGCGTATTTGAACAGTACGTGGAGCACCCCGAGGGGAGAAAACCCCGCCGGATGGGGCGCATCGGAGCCCGCAACAGGAAGCTGGTGAGAAATGCAGGGTAGCTGACAATGAACCTCGGAAGGGCTAAACTGCCGTGCCGGGTCGCGGCATATGAAAATTTTCACGAGGGTGACACATGACTACATCGAAGATCATCTGGACAAAAATCGACGAGGCGCCGGCGCTGGCGACCTCCTCTCTCCTGCCCATCGTCCAGGCCTATACCAGGGGCACCGGCATCGACGTCGAGACCCGGGACATCTCTTTGGTGGGCCGCATCATCGCCAACTTCCCCGACAACCTGACCGAGGAGCAGAAGATCCCCGACGAGCTCGCCCGGCTCGGCGAGCTGACCCAGTCACCCGGCGCCAACATCATCAAACTGCCCAACATCAGCGCGTCCATACCTCAGCTCAAGAGCGCCATCAAAGAGCTGCAGGCCAAGGGATACGACATCCCGGATTTTCCCGAAGAACCGCAAAATGACGCCGAAAGAGCCCTGCGAAAGAGGTTTGCCGTGTGCCTCGGATCGGCCGTCAACCCGGTCCTCCGCGAAGGCAACGCCGATCGCAGAGCGGCGGCGTCGGTCAAAAAATTCGCCCAGAAGAACCCCCACAAGATGATGAAACCATGGCCGGAGTCCGGCTCGAAGTCCCGGGTTGCGCACATGAACGAGAAAGACTTCTACGGCAGCGAGACCTCGACCACCCTTGCCGGCGCCACCGAGGTCAAGATCGAGTTCGCCGGCGACAACAGCGCGACGACCGTTCTCAAGGAAGGGCTGGCCCTTCAGGCCGGCGAGGTGATCGACACCGCCGTGATGAACGTCGCCGCACTGCGCGCCTTCTACGCCGAGCAGATCGAAGCGGCCAGGAGGGACGGCGTACTGCTGTCGCTCCACCTCAAGGCGACCATGATGAAGATCTCCGATCCGATCATGTTCGGCCACGCCGTTTCGGTCTTTTACAAAGAGGCGCTCGACAAACACGCGGACACGCTCGAAGAAATCGGCGCCAACGTCAACAACGGCCTCGCGGATGTCCTGGCCAAGCTCGACAGATTGCCCGCCGCCAAGAAGGCGGCGATCGAGGCCGACATCGCCGCGGTCTACACGACACATCCCGCCCTGGCCATGGTCGACTCGCGCAAGGGCATCACCAACCTCCACGTTCCCAACAATGTGATCGTCGACGCCTCGATGCCCAACGTGGTCCGCGACGGCGGCCGCATGTGGAACGCCGATGACCAGCTCCAGGACACCATCGCCATGGTGCCGGACCGCTCCTATGCCACGATGTATGCCGAAATCCTCGAGGACGCGAAGACGAACGGCCAGTTCGACCCCGCGACCATGGGCACGGTCGCCAACGTCGGGCTGATGGCGCAGAAGGCCGAGGAGTACGGCTCCCACGACAAGACCTTCGCGGCGCCGTCCAACGGCACGATTCGCGTCGTCGACGTGAACGGCACGATCCTCCTCCAACAAAAGGTCGAGCCCGGGGACATCTTCCGGATGTGTCAGACCAAGGACGCGCCCATCCGGAACTGGGTCAAGTTGGCTGTGACGCGGGCGCGGGCGACCGGATCGCCGACGATTTTCTGGCTCGATGAAAACCGCGCCCACGACGCCGAGATCATCAAGAAAGTGAACACCTACCTTCCAGAGCACGACACCAACGGTCTCGACATCCGGATCATGAAGCCGGTCGATGCGATGAAATTCACCCTTCAACGGGTCCGCCGCGGCGAGGACACGATCGCCGTCACCGGCAACGTCCTCCGCGACTATCTGACGGATTTGTTTCCAATCCTCGAGCTCGGCACCAGCGCCAGGATGTTGTCGATCGTGCCGCTGATGAACGGCGGCGGGCTCTTCGAGACCGGCGCCGGCGGTTCGGCGCCCAAGCACGTGCAGCAGTTCCTCAAGGAGGGCCACCTGCGGTGGGACTCCCTCGGAGAGTACTGCGCGCTGGTGCCGTCTCTCGAGCATGTCGCCGAAAGCTCGGGGAACACGAAGGCCCAGATCCTCGCGGACACCCTCGACGAGGCAATTGCCACCTACCTGGAAAACGGACGGCTCCCATCCCGTAAAGTCAACGAGATCGACAACCGGGGCAGCTCGTTCTACCTCGCGATGTATTGGGCCCAGGCCCTGGCGGAACAGACCGAAGACCGCGAGCTCCAGGCCCGGTTTGCCGGGGTGGCTCAGGATCTCGAAAAGAACGAAGAGAAGATCGTCGAGGAACTGCTGGCCGCCCAGGGCGAGCCGGTTGACATCGGCGGCTATTACTTCCCGGACGAGGCCATGCTGGAGGAGCAGATGCGGCCCAGCCCGACCTTCAACGCCATCATCGACGCCATGTGAGTCGGTTCGACGGCCCATCGTGAGACAGAGAAACCGCGACGCCGAGCGTCGCGGTTTTTCGGTCTCTTCGGCGCGCGGATCGCGGGCGCGGGTCTATCGACTGAGAACGATCCGGTAACGGGCCTTCCCGCTCCGCAGCCGCGCCAGAGCCTCGTTGACCTGATCGAATCGGAAGGTCTCGATCACCGGCTTGACCGAGTGCCGGGCGGCAAAATCGAGCATCGTGGCGATGGTCGCCGGGCTGCCCACCGGCGAACCCGAAACAGACCGTTGCGCCATGAGCAGCGGGAACACACCGAGGTCGAGCGGCTCCATCGTCGCCCCCACGAAGTGGAGACGGCCCTTGGGCTGCAGCGTCCCGACATAGGCGTTCCAGTCGAGCTTGACGTTGACGGTCGAGAGGATCATCGCAAACCGACCCGCTGCCGCCTCGATTTCGTCGGGGTTGCGCGAGTTGATCGTGTGGTGGGCGCCAAGCTCGAGGGCCTCTTTCTTCTTGTCCTCGCTCGAGGTGAAGGCCGTCACTTCGCAGCCCCAGGCATTGAGAAACTGCAGGGCGATGTGGCCGAGCCCGCCGATCCCGATCACCCCAACCCTGTCGGTGGGACTCACCCCGAACTGGACCATGGGGTTGAAGACGGTGATGCCGCCGCAGAAGAGCGGACCGGCACTTTCCATATCCACACCATCGGGCAGGGGCACGACGGCTGCAGCCTGGGCGCGCACCCGGTCGGCAAAACCGCCGTGGCGGCCGACGATGGTTCCGACACCGGATGCACAGAGATTGTGGTCGCCCTCCATACAGCTGTGACACGTCATGCAGTAGCCCGCGTGCCAACCGAGACCGACCCGCTGGCCGACCTCCAGATTGCCCACCTCTTCGCCGACTTTTGAGATGGTGCCGGCCACTTCGTGACCCGGGACAAATGGGTACTGGGTCATGCCCCATTCGTTGTCGAGCATGCTGAGATCGCTGTGGCAGATGCCGCAGTGCTCGACCGCTATCTCGACCTCGTTGCTGCCAAGCGGTCCTGGATCGTACTCGAAAGGCTTGAGTTCGCCGCCGGCTTCAGACGCTGCATAGGCCTTGATCATGGTGTCTCCTCGTTGGATGTTCTGGTAAAAATTCTGTTCGGACCGTCGGTCCTTAAAAAAAATCTCGACGGGTATTTATTCCTCGGTCACGGGCCGGACACCGCATCGCCCGCGATTCATGATGTGAACCACATCGGTCGGTCCCCAATAACTCAGCACCGCCGCCACGAAGAGCTCTTCATCGATTGCCCCCCAGTCCTCGATCGCGAAGTTGGTCTACTGTAGCCGCGCCGATACCGCCCGACGATGGAGACCCGTCATGAGCTGAAGTCTCGACCCTATAATCCGAGATGGATGAGCCGCTCGGTAGGCGGTCTGAAGCTTTCCTCAGTCCATTCGAGGGCCTCGTCGATGGTTGCCAACATCATGCTTTTGTCGTCAGGGATGCGTCCGTTGACATCGAGGAAGTTGGTGACGTGGTCGGACAACAGCATGGTCGGCCCCTCGAGCCGTTCCACCAGCAGTCTGGTCTCCTCGAGCGCCTGGTGGGGACCGAGCAGGGTGAGATCGCCGCGCTGCCAGCGTTCGCACCACTCGGTGCCGAGCCGTGGCACAAAGGTTCGGAGACGGATGAAGTCCGGGCTCGCCCGGTTGAGGACCGCCGCCGAGCCCTCGGCGTGCTCACGTGAGCGCTCGAGACCCGCCACCCCCACCATCAGATAGACCGAAAGTTCGATGTCGGCCGCCATGACGTGGTTGAAGGCCTCTGCGGCTGCCTCCGGATTGACGCCCTTGTGGATCTGATCGAGGGTCACGGCATCGCCGGACTCGAGACCCGAGTGGATTCTCGTGATGCCGGCGCCACCGATCTGCCGCCACTCGTCCCGGCTCTTGGCCGCGAGGAACTTGGCCGAACCGTAGACTGTGATGCGTTCGAGGTTGGGAAAGCGCTCCGCGGCAGCCTCACCGATCGCGACCAGGGTGGCGGTCGGCAGCGCTGCCGTGTTGCCGTCGGCGAGAAAGATCGTGCGGACCCCCGGGCCATGAGCCTCGACGGCCATATCGAGGTCCTCGATGACTTCGGCGACGGGGCGCTTCTTGAATTTCTTGTCGCTGTACATGGAACAGAAGGCGCACCGATTGTGCGGACAGCCGACGGTTGCCTGGATGATCAGCGATCCCGCTTCGGATGGCGGACGGTACACTGTACCCTCGTACCTCACACGGCAATACTATCCCGGAACCTGGATGAACCCGCGCGAACGAAATGGAGCACGCTATGGCAGAACGCATCAACCGACAGTGGCGGCTGGCCGCGAGACCCGAGGGGCTGATCAAGGACAGTGATTTCGAGTGGGTGGAGGAGCCGGTCCGAGCGCTCGCCGACGGCGAGGTGCTGGTCCGCAACATCTATCTCTCGCTGGATCCCGCCAACCGCGGTTGGATCCGCGAGGGACCGTCGTATGTGGAACCGGTCGGCATCGGCGACGTCATGCGCGGGCTCACCCTGGGGGTCGTCGAAGAGTCGCGCACCGACCGCTTTTCTCCGGGTGACCTGGTCTCCGGCACCGTCGGCTGGCAGGACTACGCGATCTCGGATGGCAGCGACCAGCGGGTCATCGACCCCGGTCCGCTCCCGCTGACTGCTTTTCTCGGGCTGTTCGGGATCGTCGGTCTCACCGCCTACTTCGGTCTGCTCGACATCGGCAAACCAAAGGCCGGTGAAACGCTCGTCGTCTCGGGCGCCGCCGGGGCAGTCGGGTCGATCGTCGGCCAGATCGGCAAGATCATGGGCTGCCGGGTGGTGGGCATCGCAGGCTCCGATGCCAAGTGCGCGTGGCTGACTGCCGACCTCGGCTTCGACGCCGCCATCAACTACAAAACAGAGAACGTCGTTCGCACGCTCCACAAACACTGCCCCGACGGCATCGACGTGATCTTTGAAAACGTCGGCGGTGACATCCTCGACGCCGAGCTCACCTGGATCAACAATTACGCGAGAATCGCGGTCTGTGGTCTGATTTCGGGCTACAACGCCGCCGAGAAGGTGCCCGGCCCGTCTGCCTTTCCGATGGTCCTCATCCGACGGGCCAGGGTCGAGGGCTTTATCGTGATGGACTATCTCGACCGCACCGGCGAGGCCGTTGCCAAGCTCAGCGAGTGGTACGCCGAGGGCCGCCTGAAGTACAAGGTCGATGTCTACGACGGCCTGGAGACCGCACCGCGAAACATCAATCGGCTGTTCGACGGGTCGCACGACGGCAAGCTCATTATCAAGGTATCGGACGAACCCTGAGGTCTTCGACGAGTTCGACCAGCGAGATCAGGAGCAGCCCATGAAAACCATCGACGTCACACCCGCAAACGTGGACGAGGTTGGGTTCTTCTGCCACATGAGCCGGAGGAAATCCGCCGGGTGGCAGCGCAAACGTCAATGGCTCGAAGCGCGCTTTGCCGAAGGGCTGCGGATCAAGCTCCTCGATCTGTCCCAGGGCGGTCGTGGATTTATCGAGTACATCCCAGGCGAGTTTGCGTGGCGGCCCGCAGAGGCGGCTCGGTTCATGTTCATCCACTGTCTGTGGGTCGTCGGCAAGAGCAAAGGCAAGGGGTACGGCTCCATGCTGCTCGAGGCGTGTCTCGCCGACGCCCGGCGCCAGGGCGCCAACGGTGTTGCCATGGTCACCACCGAGGGCAACTGGTTGGCTGGCCGCAAGCTGCTGTTGCGGCACGGTTTTGAAAAGGTGGAGCAGGCCCCGCCGGGATATGAGCTCCTGGTCCACACATTCAGCGATGCTGCTCTTCCATCTTTCTCCGGAGAATGGGAAGAGAAGGCTCGGCGTCTCGGCGAGGGTCTGTCGGTCGTCCGTACGGACCAGTGCCCCTACCTCGAGGATGCGGCCGCGACCGCCCTCGACGTGGCGCGCGATCGCGGGCTGAATGCCAGGGAGGTCGAACTGACGAGCGCCCGCGAGATCCGCGACCGCGCACCCTCGCCCTACGGCGTCTTCAGCATCGTCCTCGACGGCACAGTCCTCAGCCACCACCCTCTTCCGTCGAAGAAACTGCACGAGATCCTGGATTCGAGAGCCGGCGGCTGACGGTTCACCTCGTCAAGCTGCGAGGACGCCACGCCCTCGTGATTCGGCATGAGATTAATTCTCGGTTTCTGTTATTCTCATCTCGTGCGATCACCGACATTTTTGATGGGTGGCCCGTCACACGGCGGGCGGTTCTGCAGGAGTCAATACTGTGAGCGCTGAAGACCGGGTGGAGTTCGAGGGCACCGAGAGATTCGGCATTCTCCGCCGAATCGGAGCCGGCGGTATGGGCGTGGTCTACGAAGCCTACGACCGCGAACGAGAGGCTCTGGTGGCGCTCAAAACCCTGCGCGAGGCCAGCCCTGAAACGATTTTTCTTTTCAAACAGGAGTTCCGATCGCTGGCCCGCACCGTCCATCCCAACCTGGTACCACTGTACGAGTTCATATCCGACGGCGAACGGTATTTTTTCACCATGGAGCTCCTGCAAGACGCCGTCAATCTGAGGACCTTCCTGCGCCCGCACGAGGCGCTGGTCACGCCCGGTCCGGTCGGCACCGGCTCGGGTCCCTCTGAAGACTCGAGCATTGCCGAGGACGAGACCATTGACGCCCCGATGGAGAATATTTCGTGGTACCGCTCGCAGGATGCAGACGGCGGAGATCCTGCGACACATCGGCTCCCGTCGCCCCCTCCCGAGGACTTTGACAGAGAACGAGTTGCCGATGTCTTTGGTCAGCTGGCGCAAGGGGTCGAGGCTCTCCACCGGGCGCGAATCCTCCACCGCGATCTCAAACCGGGCAACGTGTTGGTCCGCAAGAACGGCCGGGTGGTGCTCCTCGACTTCGGTCTGGTTCAGGAGCTCGGCTCGGAGACGCGGGCCTCGGCAGGGATTTCCGGCACGGCATCTGGCAACTCACAAAACCAGCAGAGCAGCCACACCTCAGGCCGCATCACCGGCTCGGTCGCGTATATGGCTCCCGAGCAGGCGGCCGCACAGCTGCTGACCACGGCCAGCGATTGGTATGCCGTTGGGGTCATGCTGTACGAAGTCCTGACCGGCCGGCTGCCGATCACCGGCCGATCGATCGACGTGCTGCGCGACAAGCAGCACCTGGACCCGCCTCCGCCGCAAGAGCTCGCGCCCGACGCGCCCGATGATCTCTCCACTCTGTGCATGGAGCTGCTCTCGCGGGACCCCGACAGCCGCCCCAAAGGTCCCGAGGTGATCGCGCGGCTCCGCGGTGACGCGGCTCCAGACCCGGTTTCGGCTTCTCCGGTATCGGATCCCCTCGCGACCCCGTTCATCGGTCGCCGCCACCACCTCCAGACCCTGTCGCGCTGCCTCGAGCGTACGCTCGAGGGAGCGGTCGGGGTGTGCCGGGTCCACGGCCGTTCCGGGGCCGGGAAATCGGCTCTGATCCAGCACTTTCTGCAGGAGCTGACAGGGCGCGAAGAGCCCGTAGTGTTGGTCGGGCGCTGTTACGAACAGGAGTCGATGCCCTACAAGGCCATCGACAGTCTCGTGGATTCCTTGACCCGATACCTGCTCAGCCTTCCACGCGAAGAAATCAGCCTTTTGATGCCCGATCACATCGTGGCACTGGCGCGAATCTTTCCGGCCTTGCGGCGCATCAAACAGGTCGCCGATATGGCGTCCGCGCACAAGGGCAGCTCCAACCTCGAGGAGCTCAGACTCCAGGCTTTCGGCGCCCTTCGCGAGCTGTTATCCAGGATCGGCGAGCGGCACCCGCTGGTGCTCTTTATCGACGACCTTCAATGGGGGGACCTTGATAGCGCCGCGTTGATCAGGGAGATCGTCAGCTCGACCGAGCCACCGCGGATGTTGATGCTGTTCAGTTACCGAACCGAGTACGTCGGTGTGAGCCCGTGTCTGCTGGCGCTCGAGGATCTCGCCGGCGACGACGCAAACCTGGTCGAGGAGACTCTGGTCGTCGATGCTCTGAGCACCGACGAGACTCGCGACCTGGCGCTGATTCTGATTGGCGACGGATCGCCGGAAGCCGGCGCCCAGGCCGACTGGGTGGTCGAGGAGTCGGCCGGCAGCGCCCTCTTCATCTACGAGTTGGTTCAGCACCTCCAGGCGGGGCTCGAGGTTTTCGAGGCCGGCGAGGTGCACCTCGACGAGATCCTCTGGCAGAGGGTTCAAAGGCTTCCCGAAGATCAGCGGCGTTTGCTCGAAGTGATCGCGGTGGCGAGCCGTCCGATCCTTTTGCGGCACGTCCAGGAGGTCGCCGCGCTGCGGGCGCTCCCGCCCGAGATTGTCAGTTCACTGCGCTCGGAACGCATGATACGAACCACCGGACCCGGACTCGAGGACGAAGTCGAGTGTTATCACGATCGGATCCGCGAGAGCATCGTGGCACGTCTTTCCAAACCGGTCGTTGCAGGCCACCACGCGGCGTTGGCAGAGTCGCTGGAGAGGGACGGCGATGACACACCCGAACTGCTCGCTGTCCACCTCGAAGGCGCGGGCGAGCTGGCAAAGGCGGGTAAGTTCTACCGGATCGCGGCGGGCCAGGCCGTCGAGGCCCTGGCCTTTGACCGCGCCGAGGATTTCTATCAGCGGGCGCTCTCCTTCGCCGGCGAAACCTCGGCCAAGGCCGAGATCCTCGAACGGCTGGTCCACTTCTATACGGACCTCGCGAGATTTGATGATGCCTACCGGGCAGGGCGTGAAGGCGCCGCCCTGTTCGGTATCAAATTGCCCCCGAAGTTCCACCCTCCTTCCTTTGTCTTCGACCTGATCGGCGCCAAGCTTCGTCTCGGTCGCCGCGAGGTCGCGGACATCCTCGACGTGCCGACGATGGTCGACGAGCGCCTGGTCGGGGCGGTACGGCTGATCGCTGCCGTTGCCAAGGCCGCCTATCAGTTGCGTCCAGAACTCAGTGTCGCGGTCAACGCGAGGATGGTGAATTTGTGTCTGAGACACGGCAACACTGCGGATGCCGCGATCGGCTACATGGTGTTCGGGTGCATTTTCCTCGGCGGGATTCTCGGCAACTATCGCCGGGGATATGATTTCGGCCGCCTGTCGCTCGATCTCGTCGAGAAGTACGACAATGTCCAGCAGAAGGCCGAGGTCAATTTCGTGGTCGGCTATTTCGGCACGTCCTGGCTGCGGCCGGCGACCGAAGCCGAAGACCTGTGGCGGACAGCCTTTGCGGCGGGTCTCGAAACCGGAGACCTCTTTCATACCGGTTGTGCCAGTTGCGCCACCACCTTCAGCTACTTCATGCGCGGCGAGAGGATGGATCGGATCTCGGATGCATCGCGGGAATACCTCGAACTCCTCGATCGAGTCGGTCTCACCGAACCGGCGGGGGCGGTGAGGGCCGTTCGTCAGGCGGTTCGCAACCTTCGAGGCGAAACCCGCAGCCGAAGCGACTTCAGCGACGAAGATTTTGAGGAGGGGGAGTTCGTCGCCGGTCTCTCGACATACGGGTCACGCCATTTCGCCCACTACTACTTCATCGTCAAGATGCAGACGTTGTATCTGTGGGGTGATGTCGAGGCGGCGCTCAAAACGCTCCGCGTCGCCACCTCCTACCTCAAGGACTCGGCGGGCATGCTCCACAGCGCTGAACACCGGTTGTACGAGGCCCTCATTCTGGCCGCGTCCCTCTCGACGGCGACGTCTCCGCACAAAAGGTCCAGGCTTCGGTCGATTCGAAAGAACCATCGACTCCTCAAGAAGTGGGCCTCGCTGTGTCCCCACAACCTTCTGCACAAGGAACGTCTCATCGCTGGAGAACTCGCACGCCTGGCGGGCAATCACGATCGTGCCCGGGCAATCTACCTCGAGGCACAACACGCGGCCTCGGACTCCGGCTATCTTCACATCGAGGCCCTCGCCCACCAGTTGGCGGCGGCATCCATCGGCGACCTCGACCCCGCCGCAGCGGCGACCCATCGCGTGGCGGCGTGCGGGCTCTACGCGCAGTGGGGCGCTGCCGCCTATGCCGAAGCGCTGGAGAATGGTATAGTCGCGAAAGAGATTCAGTCTTAAAAAGGAAACCGGGGGACTTCATGGCTACGACCGCTTGTTCCGATCGACACGCACGAGGACTTTTCAATCTGCGAAATATCGCGGCGATGACCTGCATGGCCCTCATGGCCGTGACGGCGACCGCGCAGGGCCCCGACCCGCTGGCCTCCAACAACACGGTCTACCCGACGGCAGACCAGTGGAGCGGAAGTTTTAGAACTGCCAACTATGCCTATCCCACCGCCCCGGTACCGTCCAAGTGGATTGCGGGGGCCGACGGCGGCAGGATCAACGCCGGCAATGCCCTCCAGTACATGATGCGACTCAAGGCTTTTGTGGCCCCCGCCCTGAGCGACGTCGTCGACGATCCGCTGTCCTGGACGCCGGCGAAGGCCGGCTGGTACGACATGATGTGGTCGGCACAGGGCTCTCGCCTCCCCGACGGTTCGATCGATCCCAACTCCGGTCGCGAGGCGCTCATGGGTTCCTACACCGGTCAGATTCTGCAGCCATTCACCTTCAAGGACCCCGTGCCGGCGGTGCCGTTTCAGAACCACGCTGTCATCTATTACAACGACGTCGCTGCGGCGATGCTGGGTCGTATCTGGAAGGACCCCTACGAGCCCGATCTGAGCGATCCCCAGTTCCCAGAAGGTTCGATCGTCTTCAAGGTCGAGTCGGCCACGCTCACTCCCGACCAATGGCCACCGCTCACGGGTTCGGCCGTGTCGTATGTCTATCGCCCGACTGTGGCGATGATCGAGGATCCTCACAGCAACCCCGTGAAACCTGGTGTTGTGCCCGTCTACTTCTCGCAGATGGCCGTCAAGATCAAAGATTCCGTTGCCTCACCCGAGACCGGGTGGGTCTTCATGGCATTCGCCTACGACGCAACTGCCAATGGTAACTCTGTCTGGGACAAGGCGGTCCCGGTCGGCGCGATGTGGGGCAACGACCCCCAGTTCGCCAACACTCCGTCGGGCACCAACCCAAACGGTCCGCTGATGGAGACCTGGCTCAACCCGGCAGCGCCCGCCTACACCCACCAGACACTCGGCTGGGGTGGGCGCCTCGCGGGTCCGATGGACGTGGCCACTCGGCACAACGTCGTCACGGTCAGCGGAAAACGCTACCAGGGGACCACCGATCTCGCGGCGTCGTCGTGCCTGAGCTGCCACTCATCGGCGCAGTTTCCCTTCACGGAAAACCTCTATCCGTCTCCCAACAAGGTCTTCCCCGAAGACGGCCAGCAGTTCCTGATGTTCGATCCGGGCACGCAGGAATGGGCGCGGTGGTTCCAGAACAATCCCGGAACCCAGGCGCTTTCGGGCGACGGTCGGACCGGCATCGTGGCGCTCGACTACGACATGCTCCTGACCTTTTCTCTCGGTGCCTTCAGTGCAGCGGCCGGTCACTCCCTGCACGTGCAACCGCTGGTCCACGTCCACTGAGAGCGGTTCATCGATGGCGCCCCGTCGGAGGTCCTGCCCATCGTGCGGCTGAACACCGGGTACCCGCCGGGGTGATACACTGACCCCACGGTGAATCTCGACAACCAACCTGATCGTGAGACCGCCCCGGGGTGATGAAGAACCCGGCTGCACGTCATGTTTTTGCGCGCGGTTCGCGCTGCGCTCCACTCGAAAACACCCACGCGGCGTCCCCGCGCACACCGATACCGATCGTCCATCTGAGGCAGCAGCATGGAGGAGAAGATGTCTGTTCGGCAGGAAGAGTTTCGAGAGACGGATAGCGCAGCGCATAAGAACACGGCGGACCGACGGGTTCTCTGGTTCGACGAGGTCGGCAGCGGCGACACCCACCTGGTGGGCGGCAAGGCGGCGTCGCTCGGCGAGATGTACCGGCAGTTGGTGCCGAAAGGGGTTCGCATACCCAACGGCTTTGCAACCACTACCAAAGCCCACCGCGAGTTCGTGGCTGCCGAGTTACCCAAGGGCTGTTGGGACGAGATCGAGGCCGACGAGCACCTCCAGAATCTGAAGCTGCGGGCAGCAAACGCCCCGACCCTGGCGGATGCACTGCGCATAGTTTTCGAAGATGCCCCCGCCGACGACCAGCTCGAGATGTACGGACGCACCGCCCTGGCGCGGGCGCTGGTTCTCACCACCCCCATCCCACAACCGATTCTCGACGATCTCGACGCCGCCTATAGCGAGCTTTCGCGGGAGTTCGACTGCGAGGTGGATGCCGCTGTTCGTTCGTCGGCGGTGGCCGAGGATTCAGACGCCGCGTCGTTCGCCGGTCAGTACGAGTCCTTTCTCAACATCCGCGGTTCGGACGCGATCGCCCGGGCATGGAAGGAGTGCGCGGCCAGCGCCTTCACCGAGCGCGCCGTGAGCTACCAGCTCGAGCGCGGCATGGATCCGCTCGAAGGCGCACTCGGCGTGGTCGTGATGAAAATGGTGCGCTCCGATATCGCCAGCTCCGGCGTCATCTTCACCCTCGACCCGGATTCGGGCAACCGCAACGTCATCCACGTCAGCTCTGCCTTCGGTCTCGGCGAGATGGTGGTGCAGGGAACCGTTTCTCCTGACAGTTTCCTTGTGTGGAAGGAAGGGCTCCGCCGGGGGCGACCTGCGGTTGTCCATCGCGATCTGGGGGCCAAGGACCGCAAGCTGGTCTATTCCATGCAGGGCGGCACCTCCACCGAAAGCGTCGACGTCCAGGCCGCGTGGCGTCGGCAATGGTCGCTCTCCGAGGTCGAGGTCATGGAGCTCGGGCGAATGGCGCTGACGATCGAGGAACACTACGGACGGCCGATGGATATCGAGTGGGCCAAGGACGGCTACACCGGCGACCTCTACGTGGTGCAGGCACGACCGGAAACGGTCCACTCGAACAGCCAACACAAGGCCACCCTGGAAACCTACTCTATGGCGCCCGAGCTGGTGGAGGGCCTGAAGGAACAGGGCAAAGTACTGGCCCAGGGTCACGCCGTCGGCACACGAATCGGAGCCGGACGGGCCAGGGTCTACCCGGATTACGAAGAGGTCATTGTGCGCAAGCGCGAGCTCCGCAAGACTCTTCGCGATGGCGCCGTCCTTGAAAAGATCCCGGTTGCGGAACGGGTGTTCGACCCGGGCGATGTGCTGGTCACTGAGATGACCACCCCCGATTGGGAGCCCCTGATGCGCGAGGCATCACTCATCGTTACCGAGAAGGGCGGCCGCACCTCGCACGCCGCGATCGTCGCCCGGGAGTTTGGGATCCCGGCCATCGTCGGCTGCCAGGACGCAACAAACGCCATCTCCGATCTCATGGAGGTGACGGGGTCCTGCGCCGAGGGCGATACCGGTCAGGTCTACGAAGGCATCCATCCATTTCATGTGGAACGGGTCGAGGTGGACGAAAATAACGGCCCCGAGACCCTGGTCAAGCTCAACGTCGGCTTTCCCGAGCGCGCCCTGCAGGAAGCGCTGCTGCCCTGCGACGGGGTCGGTCTCGCGCGGCTCGAGTTCATCCTCACCGCCCAGGTGGGGATCCACCCTCTGGCCCTGGTCTTTTTTGAAGAACTCAAGGCATTCGCTGCCGGTACCGGTCTCGCCAAAGAGCTCGCCCCCTATCGCGAACAACTGGAGCGTGAAGGACCGGAAGAGGTCGGCTCGCTGCTCTTCGCCATCGAACGGCGAACGGCCAGCTATGCCGACCGGCGCCAGTTCTTTGTCGATCAGCTCATGTATGGCATCGCCCTCATCTGTGCGGCTTTTCACCCGCGCCCGGTGTTGGTTCGAATGTCCGACCTCAAATCCAATGAGTACCGCGACCTTCTTGGCGGCCGGCTCTTCGAGCCCGAGGAGGAGAACCCGATGATCGCGTGGCGCGGGGCGTCGCGCTACATCGATCCCGCCTTCCTGCCGGCGTTCGACATGGAGTGCGACGCCATCCGCCTGGTCCGCCAACACATCGGGCTCGACAACCTGCAGATCATGATCCCCTTCTGCCGCAGCCCCGAAGAGGGGCGCGAGGTGGTGCAGTTGCTCGACCAACGCGGGCTGTCGCCGCAGGCCGGGGTCCCGCTCTTTCTGATGGTCGAGCTGCCCTCCAACGTGATCGAGGCCGAGCGCTTTATCGACGAGATGCAGCTGACCGGGAGGCTCGATCGGCTCCAACGACCTGGTGCAGACCGTGTACGCGGTGTCGCGCGACGATCTCGAAAACTACACCCACCCGGTGGACGCCCGCTCACCCGCCGCCAAGGCCATGATCCGGCAGGGCGTCGAAGCTTTTCGACGCCGCGGTCTGGAGATCGGGATCTGCGGTCAGGCGCCGTCGGACTATCCCGACGAGGTACCGCCGTTCCTGGTGGACTGCGGCATCAGCTCGATCTCGGTGACGCCCGACACCCTGATCAAGGTGCGGATGGCGGTGGCCGAGGCGGAGAGGCAAAAGGCCGAACCAAAGAGCTGATCGGAGATCGTGCTCACCGTCGGGGTTGACAACGGGACTTTGAGAACCTAATTTACTAACTGGTTAGTTAAAACAGATTTCATGACCCCAAAAGACGCCTCCCAACCCCAACGAGCAACCCGGCAACGGATCCTGAATGCTGCGTCGTCAGCCTTTGCGGCCGACGGTTTCGGCGGCGCACGCGTCGATGACATCGCCCGCCGTGCAGGCGTCAACAAGGCCCTGCTCTACTATCACGTGGGCAACAAACAGGCGCTCTACACCGCGGTGCTGATGCGGAACTTCGACCGCGTCGAGGCAGCGCTCGCTGATGCGACGGCGCCGGAGGGAACGGCGCGAGATCGACTGGCCGCCGTGATCGCAGTGGTCACGCGAACCCTGCAGACCTACCCCGACCATCCCCGAATCGTCCTGCGCGAACTCGCCTCGGCGGGAAGCCATCTCCAGCCTGATGTCCTCGACCGCATGCTGCGGGTGGTGGAAATCGTGCGCGCGTTGTTGGCCGACGGGGTCCGCCGCGGGGAGTTCCGGGCCACCGAGCCGGTCATGACCCACCTCACCATGATCGGCGCCTCGCTGATTCTGAATGCCGTCGCGCCCCTGCGCAGCCGCGCAGCCGCAATCGGCCCCGGGATGCAGATTCCCGAGGACGATGACGAGGTCGCTCCCTTCCTCACCGATCTGCTGCTGAACGGAATCGCCGCCCCCGGATCTGGAGAAAACACATGAGTCGTTTCAGCGTTGTCACAGTTCTCTCTGCCACTCTGGTCCTTGCCGTCGCGTGCCACAACGCGACCGATGACGGTGCGATCCGCGCCTCCGGCCACATCGAGGCGACCGACATCCGGCTCGCCGCCACCGTCGGCGGCCGCCTGCTCGAGGCACCGTTCGAGGAGGGTGACGAGCCGCGAACCGGCGATGTCGTGGCGAGGCTCGAGACCATCGATGCCGAGCACCACCTCGCCCAGGCACGCGCCAATGCAGAGGCCGCCGACGCTCAGCTCCGGCTCCTCCTCGCGGGGAGCCGCGCCGAAGACCTGCAGCGAGCGGAGGACCAGTTGGCCCAGGCCCAGGCCGAGTTCGACGCCGCCCGCCGCGATCTCGATCGGTTGTCCGGGCTCGCCGAACGGGGCACCGCGACCGAGAAGTCCCGGGACGACGCAGCCACCCGCCAGGAGGTCGCCGAACGCGCGGTCGCCGCAGCCCGCGCCCAGGTCGACAAACTGGTCGCCGGCCCCCGACGGCAGGAGATCGAAGCGGCCCGCGCGCAGCGCGCAGCAGCCGAGGCGACGGTGGCCGCAGCGGATCAGAAGATCGTCGATGCCACGGTTCTCGCGCCGATCGATGGCGTCCTCACCACCAGGGTGGCGGAACCCGGTGAGGTGTTGCCGCCGGGTGCCACGATCGCCGTCCTTACCGACCTCGGGCGGCCGTGGCTAACGGTGTGGATCGACGAACCCAACCTGTCGCAGGTGACGCTCGGCCAGTCGGCGGTCGTGACCGTCGACGGCAGCGACCGCTCGTTCGAGGGCACGGTCTCCTTCATCTCGCCGGTCGCCGAGTTCACGCCGAAAAACGTCCAGACCCCCGACGAGCGCGCCAAGCTCGTCTTTCGCGTCAAGCTGCAGCTCGAGAACGACGAGGGGATCTTCAAACCCGGGATGCCCGCGGACGCCCTCTTCAACTGAGGAACGGTGTGACGGCCCCAACCCTGCTCGAAGCGCGCGAGCTCGTCGTCCGCTACGGCAACCTCGAGGCAGTCCGCGCCGTGTCCTTCGCCGTCAGCGAGGGTGAGGTGGTGGGTCTGATCGGTCCCGACGGCGCCGGCAAGACCTCCAGTCTGCGCGTCCTCGGCGGGCTGTTGAGGGCCAGCGACGGCGGCGCCACGGCGTTTGGTGACGATTGCTGGCAATCGCGCCGCGCCCTCCACACCCGGCTCGGATACCTCGCCCAGCGATTCGCCCTTTACGGCGACCTCACGGTGGACGAGAACATCCAGTTCTTCGCCCTGATGTACGGCGTCCCCAAGTGGCGGGCGCGCCGCAGCGAACTCCTCGAATTGGTTGGTCTCGCACCCTTCCACAACCGCCAGGCCGACCGCCTCTCCGGCGGGATGAAGCAGAAGCTCGCCCTCGCCTGCACGCTGATCCACTCGCCCCGCGTGCTGCTGCTCGACGAGCCCACCACCGGTGTCGACCCGGTCACGCGGCGCGAGTTCTGGCGCCTGCTCGCAGACCTGGTAAGCGACGGCCTGACTCTGCTGGTGGCGACGCCCTATCTCGACGAGGCCGAGCGCTGCACCCGCGTCCTTCTGATGCACGAGGGCGTGATCCTGGCCGACGCGCGCCCAAAAGAGATCCCCGGTCTGATGCCCGGAGCCGTGGTCGAGGTCGTGGCCGCCCCCCGCGCTGCCGTCGCCGACGTGCTCGCCGCCCACGAGAAGATCGTCGACGTCAGCGTCTTCGGCGCCACCCTCCACGTTCATCTCGCCGAGAGCAACGTCGACCCGGTCGCTGCGATCCGCGAGATCCTCAACCCCCACGACGTCTGGATCGAGTCCGCCCGCGAAGTGCCGGCCGGTCTCGAGGACGCCTTTCTCTATCTCACCAAATCGTCAACCCGGCCCACGTCGACGGAGGCACCATGAACGCTCGACGGTACTTTTTTATACTTGTTTTCACGCTTGGACTCGGGACGGCCGCGCCCCCGGCTCACGGTCAGACTCTCCTCGATGCCGATGAGGCCGCCCGGACGGCGATCGAGGCTTCGACCTTGACCACTGCGGCTGCTGATCGCCTCGAGGCCACGGAATTCGCCGTCAAGGCGGCCGACGGCGCACGGCTTCCGGTCGTCAGCGTCAACGCCGCCGTCGCCCGGCAAAACGGGGTGCCCGAGTTCACCGTGCCCTCGGATCAGCCCGGTCAGCCACCGCTGGTGCTCTATCCGAACATCGAGACCACCTACAGCGCAGACCTGATGGTGACCCAACCCATCTACACCGGTGGCGCAATCTCCGCCAACCGCGAGGCCGCTCGGATGGATGAATCCGCCGCCACCTGGTCGCAATCGCTCACTGCCCTCGACCTCGGCTACGTCGCCCGGATGGACTATTGGTCCGCGGTGGGAGCGGCAGCCGGGGTCGATGTCGCCGAAGCTCAGGTCAAAAGAACCCGCCGCTTGCTCGAAGATGCTCGCGCCCTGCGCGAGGCCGGGATGGCGGTCAACGCCGATGTCTTCGCCGCCGAGGCACGAGTCTCTGCGGCCGAGGTCGATGTGATCCGAGCGCGGAATGCGGAGGAGCAGTCCATGGCCCGGCTCCGATCGCTGCTTGGCATGAACGACGCAGCGACCATCACGCTGGCGGACGCGGCGACCGATCAGGTCCCCGATCACCCGCCGTCCCTGGCCGGTCTCCAGCAGCAGGCTCTCGAATACCGCCCCGAACTCAAGATGACCGACGCGCGGATCGCCGGGCTCGGCGCCCGGGCGCGAGCGGTCGCCGCCGCCCGCCTGCCGGCGGTCGGGGCCACCGGTCAGTACCTCGTCGCCCGGCCCAATCAACGTTACTTCCCCCTGGTCGACGAGGCCAATGACTCGTGGCGCGTCGGGGTGGCCGCCAGTTGGAAGGTCTTCGACGGCAGCCAGACCAGGGCCCGCGCCGCCGGCGTCGAGGCCGAACAGCGGGCTCTCCAGCAGGACCGCGGCGAGATGGAACGGAGGATTCGACTCGAGGTCGAGACGAGCCGGCTCGAACTCGAGTCCGCGCTGAATGCGGTCGGCGCGGCCGACGCCTCCGCCACCGCCGCCGCCGCCTGGGAAGAGGCGTCCAGCGAACGCTACGCCGCGGGGCTGGCGCTGCTCTCCGAACTGCTCGACGCCCAGGCCGATCTGACCGCCGCCGAGGCCGCGCAGGTCAGAACCCGGGTCGCAGCCTGGCTGGCGGATGCCGCGCTGCAAAGGGCCGTCGGCCGGTGACAAGCCCGACCTCTGCGGCGGCACGAGAGCCGGAGATCATGGTTTCCGCCACCGATCTGACCCGCGTCTTCGGTGACTTCGTGGCCGTCGACCGTGTTTCCTTCGAGGTCGCGCCGGGCGAGATTTTCGGTTTTCTCGGTTCGAACGGGGCCGGCAAGACAACCGTCATCCGGATGCTGTGTGGTCTGCTCAGGCCGACCTCGGGCAGCGGCACCGTGGCCGGATTCGATATCTCCACCCAGGCCGCCCAGATCAAGACCCGCATCGGCTACATGTCTCAGAGGTTTTCCCTCTACAACGATCTGACAGTCGATGAGAACATCCGTTTCTGGGCCGGAACCTATCGCTTGTGGGGCAGGCCGTTCGAAGAGCGGCGCGACTGGGCGTACGACGTGACCGGTCTTGGCGGCCGCCGCAAGTCGATCGTCGGGGACCTCCCCGGAGGATTTCGGCAACGCCTGGCGCTCTCCTGCGCCCTCCTCCACCGGCCATCCGTGGTCTTTCTCGACGAACCGACCGGCGGGGTGGATCCGGAGGCCCGCCGCACATTCTGGGACCTCATCGACGACCTCTCGGCGGAAGGCGTCACCGTATTCGTCACCACCCACTACATGGACGAGGCCGAGCGCTGCCACCGGGTGGCTCTGATGCACGCCGGAAAGCTCCTCGCCCTCGACACCATCCCACGGCTCAAGACCGTCTTCGCCCGCGGCTCGGTGCTGGAGGTCGAGTGCCGCGACGCAGCCCGCGCCCTCGAGCTCCTCGAGGACCTCCCCGGCGTTCTCGACGCGGCGTTGTTCGGCAGCCACCTCCACGCCGTGATCGCTCGGGCAGAGGTTGCGCAGACGATCGCGAGCCATCTCGAGGACGGGGGCTTTGCGCCGGTGACCGTGCAGCCGGTCGAGCCTTCGCTGGAGGACGTCTTCATTCGCTCGATCCGCGACGCCGAGGAGCGTCGCCAGCAGTGATCCGACGCGTCCTCGCCACCGCGGTCAAGGAACTCCTCCAGCTCAAGCGCGACTGGCGGACGGCACTGGCCCTGCTCGCGATGCCGGTCATCCTCCTGATGATCTACGGCTACGCTCTCAGCTTCGATGTCACCGACATCCGGCTGGCGGTGGTGGACCAGAGCCGTACCCAGGCATCACGCCAGGTCGTGGAGGCCTTTCTCAAGAGCGGGTTCTTTGTCCAGAAGGCGGTCCTCGACGATGTCCGCCCGCTCGACACCCTCTTCGCTGCCGAGACCATCCAGGCGGCGCTGGTGCTCCCTTCCGATTTCGCCGCGCAGACCGCGGCGCGGCAACCCGTTTCGATCCTCTTCGTCCTCGACGGCGCCGATTCCCAGATGGCCAACACCGTCCTCGGTTACGCCCGCCAGATCATCGCGTCGCAGACCGGGTTGGTGTACGAGATCGATATCCGGCCGCCGTACGAGGCGGCGCCTCTGGTCTGGTACAACCCCGACCTCAAATCGTCCATCTTCCTGGTCCCCGGTCTGCTGGCCTTCATCCTCATGGTGTCGTCGGTCATCGCCACCGCGCTCGCGGTGGTGCGCGAAAAGGAGCGCGGCACCATGGAATCGCTGCGCGCAACCCCGATCCGGGCCATCGAACTGCTGCTGGGCAAGACCCTGCCCTACCTGCTGGTCGCCTCGGTGTCGGCCGCCGGGTCGCTCTTTCTGCGTGGGCCCTCTTCGATGTGCCCATCCGCGGATCGCTGTTCTGGCTGGCGGCGGTGACCCTCCTATTTCTCGCCGGCGGGCTCGGGTGGGGGACGTTTATTTCGACTCTCGCCGACAACCAGCAGCTGGCCTTTCAGCTCGGTCTGTTGTCGTCCATGCTGCCGACCCTGCTGTTGTCGGGTTTCATCTTCCCCATCTCTTCCATGCCGAGGGCGCTGCAGATCGTCTCCCACATCGTTCCGGCCCGCTACTACATTGCCGCGTTGCGCGAGATCGTGCTCAAGGGCGTCGGCCCCGAGGTGTGGTGGCCGCAGGCCGGCGCGCTCGTGATCTACGCGAGCATCGTGCTGGTGCTCGCAACCGCCCGCACGATCCGGAGTCTGTGATGCGGTTGCTTCTGAACATGCTGATCAAGGAGCTGCTGCAGCTGCGGCGAGACCCAAAGATCCTGTCGGTTCTCTTCATCGCGCCGATCGTGCAGCTGACCATCCTCGGATACGCTGCCACAACCGACGTGCGCCGGGTGGAGCTCGCCATTTGCGATCTCGACCGAACCGCCGCCAGCCGCGGGCTGGTGGAGGACTTCACAGCCTCCACCTACTTCCGCCTGGTCGCCGCGGTCGACACCCAGGACGCTCTCGATCCATGGCTGGCCGGCGGCGAGGCGAAGGTGGCCGTCACCATTCCCGCAGGTTTTTCGGCCGATCGTGCCGCCGGCCGCACCGGCACCGTCCAGGTGGTGGCCGACGGCTCGGACGCAATGGTCGGCACCCTCGGGCTCGCCTACGCCCAGGGGGTCCTGCAGAATGCCGCCTCAAGGGACGGCGCCAGCGCACCCCTCGAGCTGCGCCCGAAGGTCCTTTACAACCCCGACCTCCTGAGCCGCTACTTCATGGTCCCCGGTCGCGCTCGCTCTGACCATCCTGATCATGACCATGATGCTGTCGTCATGCGATCGGCGCGAGACCGAGATCGGGACCATGGAGCAGCTCCGGGTGATGCCGCTGACGCCGAGCGCGGTCATCCTCGGCAAGCTCGGCCCT
>CAWAUY010000027.1:0-4732 GCA_963785275.1 Candidatus Sulfomarinibacteraceae bacterium | reverse complement strand
TCCTCACCGACTCCCCCCACAAAGCAGCAATGCGGAACGTGGCTGCCATGTGCGAACCCTCGTCCTCCGGTGGACAGATATCACCCTTCGGGCGGAGTTCGTGATCCGGCGCACTGGTGGTCCCCACGGTGGCCCTGACACAATCATCATAGGAGCTGGAATATGAAAACCCATCAGCAGGGGTGCCGCGGACGGCGACCGGATCAAGAACTTGGGCTTCTGGCAGTCTCTTCACGGTGGTTCTTCACAAACAGCCTGGTGGCAGGGCTCTTCGCACTTGTCTGGTTGGTGCTCCGCTCCGGACCAAAACCGAGCCGGCTCGCCTACCCGTGCCGGCGGGCATCGCTGTCGGCCGCGACATTGGCTCTCGGAGCTCCGTTGGTTTCGGCCCTCATCGCCGCACGCAGACAGCTCGCAGCCGGGACTCGTACACCGGCCGGAGCGGCCATCGCCGCAGTCACGGTCGCCGTCGGCCTGGCGGTCTCCGGATACGTCGTCACCGCAGGTTCATCGCCGACTGTGGCCCTCGTCGACCCGCCCCGCGACTATCGCGCGAGCGTCTTTCACGTCTCGATTTGCCCGGAAGATCCGGTGGGCGATTCCTTCCCCGGTCTCGACGGCCTGTTGAGGGTCATGGGGTCGGAGGGGCTCAAGTTCCATCAATCAGCCGTCACGGGCCCGACATCGGGACCCGATGGCCTCATCGCGGCCGACGACCTGGTTCTCATCAAGATCAACTACCAGTGGGACCAGAGGGGCGGCACCAACACCGATTTGCTGCGGGGTCTATACTCCGGGTGACCGACCACCCGGACGGGTTCGCTGGAGAGGTCGTCATCGCAGAAAACACCCAGTTCGCCGGCGCCGACGACTTCAACCGGTCCGCCAACAACGCGCAAGACCACGGCCAGTCGCCCCGTGACGTCGTCCATCACTTTGCGGATCTGGGCGTGCGGGTCTCGCTCTTCGATTGGACTCAGATCCGCCACACCTCCGTTGACGAGTACTCAGCCGGTGACCTTGCCGACGGCTATGTGCTGTACCCCTACGACCCGTCTCTCCAGGGTCGGGTTTCCTATCCGAAGTTCCGAACCGACGTCGGAACCTATATCAGTTTGCGGGATGGAGTCTGGGACCTCCCGTCGAATAGTTATGACCGAGGACGCCTCAAGGTCATCAACCTGCCGGTCCTCAAGTCGCACCACGCAACCTATGGCGCGACCGCCTGCGTCAAGAACTGGATGGGGGTCATCACCACCGGGTTGAGCACGAGCTCGCACAGCGCCATGCGCTACGGTCTCCTCGGGCAGGTCATGGTCGAGGTCCGTCCGGCCGATCTCAACATCCTCGACGCGATTTGGATCAATGCGGATCCCTATACCGGTCCCAGCACTTCCTACGCCGGCGCCACCCGCCGAGACGAGCTCGTGGCGAGCACCGACGCGGTGGCCGCCGATATCTGGTCGGTGACCAACATCCTGATCCCGGGGTTCCTCGGTAACGGTTTTGATCCACCCTGGCCGCAGCCGGACGCCACCCCCGACGACCCGTCGAGTGACTTCCGGCAGTACCTCGACGCCTCGATGAGCGCACTGCTCAGCGCCGGCCTATTGTCGACCAACGATCTCGGTCAGGTCGATCTCTACAGTTTCGACCTCGAGGCCGAACTCTTCATCGATGGTTTCGAGTCCGGCACCACCGACAACTGGACTTCGACTCAGCCGTAACAGGGCTGTCGGTCCCTTTCCCTCCGGTTGAACTGCGGTGCCACGTTTTGCATTGTTGCACCGTGGGCCTTCGAGTCCGAGACCATATGATCCACAGTATTCAGGGTTGCCACCTATGCACTAACGAGCGTAATAGGCCACGACCCGTGGGTCGTTGGCGATGCGCTCGCGGTGCTCGGCCAGAGCCGGTGCGAGCCCTTCGACGATGTCGGTCGGAACGTGGTCCAGGATGCCCTTGGCCAGTGTCCGGGTCTCGACGAAGACCTTGAGGTCGGCGACGGTCATTCGTCCGTCCGCAAAGAACTGGCCCCCGCCGCGGGCGAGCAGTTCATCGAGGCCCTTGATGTACGTCGCGAGCCGACCCTGGACGAACTCCTCGCGTGCCTGTTTCAGTGCGTCGCCCTCCAGGCCGAATGTCTTGCCCACGGCGTGGCTCAGGTCCTCGACAGCGCCCATCGCCTCGTCGCAGTAGAGGGCCTGCAAGTCGTCGGTGGGGTAGAGACCTGCCAACTTGCCCACATAGCGAAGGTGTGCGTTCGACTGGGTGATCAGCTGGCGGTCGATCTCGAGCACCGGCAGCGCGTGGAATCGGAAGGACGGCTGCGCCTGTCGAAACTCGGGGAACTTCAGCCGGAGATCCTCGAAGTCGATTCCGCCGATATGAAGAGCGAGCCGGATCGGCTCTCCTCTGCCGCCGTCGAAATCAAAATAGATGAGCTTGAATTGGGTCATGATGCACTGTCTCCCTTTGGTTCGGACGGCCGCTTCCGCTGCCGCCCGCGGGCGAAACTGTGGCGGCGGCTAGAATGCCATCTCGAAGGTCGTGGCATCCTGAGAGCCGTTGGCGACACGGGAACCGAAGGCGATCACCCTGCCGTCTCCAGGCCCTCCAGTCACACGAAGCCTGAAGTTGTCGCTTTCGCCGATGACATTGTTGAAGAGTTGGTCGATGGACATCTGTAGCTGCTCGAACGGGCGCAGGTCGATCGACCTGGACACCCAGCTGTGTCCCGTGCTGGTGTGCGCAGTCACGTCGATCCTGATCGGTTGACCGGTGGTCTCGACGAATCCCACGTTGTAACGGAAGTCGCCGTCGACGAGGTTGGTGAGACCGATCAGGTTCGACTCTTCGCCGGTGCCGATGGCACGCGGGGCCGGCACCGCGGCGAAGGCCTGGCCCGAGGAATCGCGTTCCTGTTGATTCGTTTCCTTGGAGAAGATCCGTGCGGTCACGTGGACCGGCACGTCGGCAACCGCTCGAATTGCGCCAAACTCTTGGATACCGAACATTGTGGTCACGGCGTCATCGATTTGCGCGACCTCTCCCGGATTGACCACCATCGTGTGAGTGATATCGGATGGGGTGTTGCCCTGATTGCGGCGGAGGAAGCTGAATTCGACCTCGGCGGGTCCCTCGTTCGGGTTGAATACCCAGATGGTTGTGTTCCAGTTGGACGGTGGAACTCCAGGTCCGGTCCCTACAGCCGGCAGGAAGAGCTCGGTGTCCGGAGCCGATGCTGCGACCGGCAATGCCGCCATCAGCGTCGCGAGTAGAACGAGCCGGACGATCGTGGTGGAAATCGTACGTGCCACAGGAAACCTCCTTCAAGACCGGCGAGACCCGAATTGTTGAGCCCGGTTGACGAGGAAAACACTAACACGAATACGACAGCCCCACAGTCGATAGGTGCCACCCATCCGAAAAGGGAACACGAAAAGGTGCCACTGGTAACAACATTACATCTTGAACCAGCGCGGTGGGTGAGGTTTTTTGGGGGTGTTATCAGTGGCATCCATCATGCCGATGCAGCGCCTACCTAGAAAGGGAGTGGTGTTGTTGATATTGCAGCGGCCCCGCCACGAAGTCTGACCAGGAGGAGGAGTCGCCCGATTCGAAACCGTCGACAAACACGCCATCATGGAAGATGGCGAGACCCCAGGTTCCGTGGGGCTCGCCCAGCCCATCGCTCGAAATAGAGCCGGTGGAGTGGTCGATGACCAGAACAATTGTGAAGGTGGCACCCACTCATAGCGTGGCATCGATCGTGGTGCGTCGGTTGAGGAGACGCGGTAGAGTATCCGCTCGAGCGCTGCCGGGGAGGCAAGCTGGAAATCTGGTCCCACCTGATCTTGATCGCCGTCGGGGTCGTCGCCGGGTTCATCAACGTGATGGCCGGAGGCGGTTCCCTGCTCACCATGCCCGCCATGATCTTCATGGGCATGTCACCGGCGACCGCCAACGGCACCAACCGGATCGCCCTGCTCGCGCAGAACATCACCTCGGTGAGCGAGTTCCGGCGCAGGGGGCTGGCGGACTTTCGGCTCAGCCTGACGCTCGGCCTGTGCACGCTGCCGGGAGCGGTTCTCGGGGCGGTGGCGGCGGTGCGCATCGACCCGTTGTGGTTCAAGCGGCTGCTGGCGGTCGTGATGATCGGTGTGCTCGTGCTGACGCTGAAAAATCGCAAACCGGGGACCGGCGAAGGCGCGACCCATCCACGCTGGGCTCACCTCGGGATGGTCGGAGTCGGCTTCTACGGAGGCTTCATCCAGGCCGGGGTCGGCTTCATTTTCATGGCGCTGGTGCGTGGGCTGTTGCACCTCGACCTGGTGCGCACGAACATGCACAAGGTTTTCGTGATCGGTATGTACATGGTGCCGTCGTTGCTCGTGTTCGTGGCCACCGGGAATGTCCGCTGGCTGGCCGGCGCCGCGCTCGCCGTCGGCACCTCCTTCGGCGGCTGGATCGGGACCAGGCTTCAGATCACCGGCGGTGAGGGGGTCGTGCGCGTGGTCTTCGCGGTCGCCGTCGTGGCGATGGCCATCAAACTGTTCATCGGGTGAGACGACGCCAGGAGTGAAGATGGTGCCACGTTTCGCATTTTGGCATCGTTGCGGGTATCGGCCTGGTTCCCTCCATCGAGAGGTCAGGCCATCGCATCATCTTCAGAACCGTGTCAGGCACTCCGCACCGACCATTTCTTCGAGCCGCTTCACGGACCGGCAGC
>CAWAUY010000026.1:0-5835 GCA_963785275.1 Candidatus Sulfomarinibacteraceae bacterium | reverse complement strand
AAATAGCATGCATCGCGGTACCGTCGAAGAGGTGCCGTGTTCAAAGTGCACCGGTGAACGTGACGCCTATCCGCAGGGCTCGTCTCACAGATCGACACTGCGGTACGTCGTACCGGGCTTGGCACCGGGCTGATATGACCTGCCCGGCGTGTTTTCTGCTCGTGGCTTCGTCTACTGCACCTTCTCCGCCTTTGGGGCTTGCCAGGTGCCGTCGAGCGCCTCTTTTCTTCGGCCAGTAGAGCCGCATCGCCCATCATGAAGGGACCTTCGGGGGCGGGGAGCCAGTTGGCCTCCTTGTCCTTGCCGGGTGACTCGTGCTGGATGTACAGCGTCAGCCCGCCGTCCGCGTCCCTTTTTGAGATCGGGGGAGCATCGGTGAGTTGATGTAGGTAGCGATTAATGGGGTTCGCCCACGGAGCGATTCCGGCAGCTTATACATGGTGAGCGACGCGAAAGCATGGACCGGCGGGCCCTCTCCAGCAGCGAATCGCATGGTGTAGCGGTTGCTCCCGTCCAGCTTGTCGCCGTTTGCGTCCACCGTATAACAGCGGGTACAACGCCTCCTCTTCTGAGTTGCCATAAATACCCATAACGGCGGCGGCCATGCGGTAGAGGTAGTTGTTCTTGAGGAGACTCGCGCGTGCCGAACAGCTCGCCCGAAGTGACCTCACCCGTGTCGAGCTTGTCCTTCTTGAACTGGTTGAACTCCTGCCAGGCATCGGCGATGCCGTCCTTGATGGCCTGCTGTAACATACCGGCGAGAACGCGCTCAGATCGAAGGTCTTGCCCGGCCCCACATTGATCTTTGCCAAGCGCGTCATCAGAGCTTCCTCCGACGGAACCGTCGGGCAGTACGCCGTCAGGATGAAGTTCAGGATCCCGAACACCTCGGGTGAGGTCTTCTGCGCCTCCTTCGACAGCGGCTCCGCGTAGTTGGGGGTGGGAGCGTCCGATGCCGCCGCGGTCACCCGGATACTCACTGAGCGGCTCGAGCTTGTATCCCGCCTGAATCTCCTTGACGTTGTCGATGTCGTCTGGACCGAGGAGCTGTGTGCGGTAGATGGCGAGCACGAGACCCGTTTCACTGGTGATGACCTCCTTGATGCCATCCGGCTTCTCGCCCTTCCAGCCCGGACCTGCCAGGAGGAATGTTCCTGCGCCGTTTCCTGTGGTACGGCTTCCGACGTAGTGGAAATTAAAGGTGTACGCGTCGACGAACTGGATCGAGTAGTACCGTTTGGGATCGATTTCGGGCACGGTGATCACCAGAGGTTCGGTGCGCAGGTCGGCCCCGAAGAATGAGTAGGGCGTGTCCGAGTTCGGTGTCTGCACGGTCGTGTCGTCCGGCGTGTACACTCGGGCCTCGCTGATCACCTGGTTCATCGGACCCTTGTAGTCCGGTTGCCTGGCGACATGAAATACGTGTGCATGATCCCGTAGCTGTCGACCATGGGGGATGCGTAAATGTACGTCTCCTTGGCAATGGCCCGGGCCTCATCGGGGGTTATGGATGCGCCTTTTTTGCCGCAGGCAGAAATTGGGAGCAGAGAGATCAGGGTGATCACCAACACATACCGGAATTTCATCGAGGAACCTCCGAGGTTTACTTTGCAGTGATGCATGATCACATTCACAAACCGTTACTGGTCAACGCAAGCGTGCTTCAATATACCAGGGTGGGAGCCGCACACAATGCAACAAAGAGGAATGTGGCACCCATGTGTAGAGGCACCCATGTGCGAACCGTGGTCCTCCGGTGGACAGCACCCTTCGGGCGGAGTTCGTGATCCGGCGCACTGGTGGTCGCTACGGTGGCCCTGACACAATCATCCTAGGAGCTGGATTATGAAAACCCATCAGCACGGGTGCCGCGGGCGGCGACCGGATCAAGAGACGTGGGCTCCCGGCAGTCTCTTTTGCCGGTGGTTCTTCACCAACAGCCTGGTGGCAGGGCTCTTCGCACTTGTTTGGCTGGTGCTCCGCTCGGGACCAAAGCCGAGCCGGCTCGCCTACCCGTGCCAGCAGGTATCGCTGTCGGCCGCGACAATGGCTCTCGGAGCTCCGCTGGTTTCGGCCCTCATCGCTGCGCGCAGACAGCTCGCAGCCGGGATTCGTACACCGGCCGGAGCGGCCATCGCCGCCGTCACGGTCGCCGTCGGCCTGGCGGTCTCGGGATACGTCGTCACCGCAGGTCCATCGCCGACTGTGGCCCTCGTAGACCCGCCCCGCGACTATCGCGCGAGCGTCTTTCACGTCTCGAATTGCCCGCAAGATCCGGTGGGCGACTGACCCCCGGTCTCGACGGCCTGTTGAGGGTCATGGGGTCGGAGGGGCTCAAGTTTGCATCAATCGGCCGTCACGGGCCCGACCTCGGGACCCGATGGCCTCATCGCGGCCGACGACCTGGTCCTCATCAAGATTAACTACCAGTGGGATCAGAGGGGCGGCACCAACACCGATCTGCTGCGGGGTCTCATCCTCCGGGTGACCGACCACCCGGACGGGTTCACCGGAGAGGTCGTCATCGCAGAAAACACCCAGTTCGCTGACGCCAACGGCTTCAACCGGTCCGCCAACAACGCGCAAGACCACGGCCAGTCGCCCCGTGACGTCGTCCATCACTTCGCGGATCTGGGAGTGAGGGTCTCGCTCTTCGATTGGACTCAGATCCGCCACACCTCCGTTGACGAGTACTCAACCGGTGACCTCGCCGACGGCTATGTGCTGTACCCCTACGACCCGTCTCTCCAGGGTCGGGTTTCCTATCCGAAGTTCCGAACCGACGTCGGAACCTATATCAGTTTGCGGGATGGAGTCTGGGACCTCCCGTCGAACAGTTATGACCGAGATCGCCTCAAGGTCATCAACCTGCCGGTCCTCAAGTCGCACCACGCGACCTATGGCGCGACCGCCTGCGTCAAGAACTGGATGGGGGTCATCACCACCGGGTTGAGCACGAGCTCGCACAGCGCCATGCGCTACGGTCTCCTCGGGCAGGTCATGGTCGAGGTCCGTCCGGCTGATCTCAACATCCTCGACGCGATTTGGATCAATGCGGATCCCTACACCGGTCCCAGCACTTCCTACGCCGGCGCCACCCGCCGAGACGAGCTCGTGGCGAGCACCGACGCAGTGGCCGCCGATGTCTGGTCGGTGACCAACATCCTGATCCCGGGGTTCCTCGGTAACGGTTTTGATCCACCCTGGCCGCAGCCGGACGCCACCCCCGACGACCCGTCGAGTGACTTCCGGCAGTACCTCGACGCCTCGATGAGCGCGCTGCTCAACGGCGGTTTTTTGTCGACCAACGATCTCGCTCAGGTCGATCTCTACAGTTTCGACTTCGAGGCCGTTCTCTTCGTCGATGGCTTCGAGTCCGGCACCACCGACAACTGGACTTCGACGCAGCCGTAACCGGGCCCTGACGGTCCCTTACACTCTGGTTGAAGGTGTCGAGGGCCCTGGGCTGAGAAAGGTCGGCCGGGTGCGGAGCAACGGCGGTCGTGCAAGATGGTTTGGGAGAAATGCAGGCGGAAGGGCGTGGTGTCCAGCGGCACTCATCGGCGACGCAATAGATTACGGCGCAATAGATAGAAAAGGGGTGCCGGGAGAAACGTTGTCAGCTCTCTTGAGCGCCAGGCGACTTGTGGAGAAAACCAGGAGGGTAGGGGCGACCCAAAGCGAACAAAGTTAAGAAAGTTTCTCCTGGCACCGATAGGGGAACTCAAACCGAGATCCTCATCGTCTTGATCCTGATGGTTGGCTGGTGCGATCTGAGATCGACATCGATTCGACGAGAATCTGCGGCCGCGTCAGGAATGGCTGGAGGGTGGAAGCTTACTGCTTCTTTAGAACGGGCAGCTCTGGCCCTGCTTCAGGGAACAATCTGCCCACTTGACACGCGCCTTCTAATGGGTGGCACCCATCCGAGGAACCCGCCAACAATGCGAACAATGCGAAGGGTGGCACCTATCTGAATCGAGCTTCATGGAAGATCGGGGTGGCTTCATACGTTCTATCCGGTGGTGAAGGAGGAATTATGAGTCACAACCCGCGTTTCATGTTCGCCGTGTTGGCAATCGTTGTGGGCCTGAGCGCTTCGAGTGCGGAGGCTTCCGGGAGGGGCTACGGCCTTCGGGACTTCGAATCGTACCAGTGGACCGAGGTCAACCCCGGCGCCGAATGGGCTCCGCGAGCCGGATTGCAGGTCCTTCGCCTGCAGGACTCGTTCTTTCTCATGGGGGGCCGCACCCCCAACCCGCCGAGCTTTCCGCCCGTCATCGGCGACAGCTTCATTTGGGGCGACGTCTGGAAGAGCCGCGACAAGGGCCGACCTGGAAGCAGGTGCTCGCAACCGAGACACCAGGCCACTGGCCGGCGCGCGCCTACTTTCAGGCGCTGACCAAGGGCCGCTACATGTATGTGATCGGCGGCCAGAACTTCGTCGTCATCCCCGACCCCTCGCCGGTCGGCCCACCCTTCCTTTCCAGTTTCCGACTTCTTCAACGACGTGTGGCGCTCGCCGCGACGGGGCGCACTGGACCCAGATGACCGCCGACGCAGGCTGGGAAGAGCGCGCCGGACTGAGTGCCGTCGCGCTGAAGGGTTATATTACGTGATGGGCGGTTCGCAGAACGATGACGCCGCGGTGATCGGCGGCCCGCCGGAGCGCATCTACTTCAACGACGTCTGGCGTTCGCGCGACGGCAGCGACATGGGAGCAGGTCACCGACGCCGCGTCCTGGGCGCCGCGAGCCGGCGCGGTGGTGGTCGCCAAGGGTGGCTGGATGTACCTGTTCGGCGGCGAGGACGGGTTCACCTGCGAGTCCGGCGAACGCTGTCCTCCGTACTACAACGACGTCTGGCGGTCGCGCAACGGCGCCGACTGGGAGCTGGTCACCGCCGAGGCGCCCTGGGCACCGCGACCCGGGCATCAGGTGGTCAAGGTGTGGAACAAGTTCGTCCTGTTCGGCGGTTTCGGGTTGAGCACCGACCCGACCAATCCCTTCGCTCCCGCCAATCCCATGGACACCTGGATCAGTCGCGACGGTGCCCACTGGGAGCAGGTCGACGGCGCTCCCTGGAACGCGGTCACGCCGGGCGAGGTCAAGTACGACTTCGCGGCGATCGTCACGCGCGGCGGGCGCTGGGGCCTGGCGGCCCCAGATCATGACCTTCGGCGGAGATCGCGAGACCTTCGACTTCACGGATCCGTTCAACTACCTGAACGTCGACAACGACGTGTGGACGTTCGCCCTGCCGAACCCCGAGTGAGGGTTCTGACGGCTTGACCGGATGCCGTGGTGGTGGGGGTCCACCACGGTTCTCAAGGGCTCCAAGTGTGCGGACCCGGAATCTCAGGAGCGCATGCATGGCAGCAGGGCCCTGACTGGGTCGCCGCCCTTCGAATTGACGCAGTGTGGCGGGCGGCTGCGTAGGTGAACGGTGGCCAGATATCCTACGCGAGGCGGAACTCGGGGGTGCCCGTCGCCACCGCCAAGGTGGGCAGCATCGGGCGCGACACACGGGCGCTCGGGGAGATCCTGAGCACAGGTCGGCCAGACGAAGAGCGACACCAACGCGAGCACGCACACCGTTCGTCCCCATCGCACACGTGATTTTTCAACCTCCGAGCCGGCGGATTCTCGGCTCTCTGGCAAGAGTGGCGGCGCCGACAAGAGGTCGCAGGGATGAGAACCGACGTGGTCGTTCTGACCGCCGAATATATATGTCGGATCAGTGTGATTCAGGTCTTCCTGAGCAGCCCGTTGATCCAGAGCTCGTCGAGCCGTTCCTGTACGTGCACCCTTCCGTTGAGGTTGAAGAGTGCTCGCC
>CAWAUY010000025.1:0-6978 GCA_963785275.1 Candidatus Sulfomarinibacteraceae bacterium | reverse complement strand
AAGTGGTTACATGGGGCAAAAAAAGAGAATTTGCGGTCTTGGGATGACCCTACATCCCGGTTGTGGATGTCCACCAGAGCCACTCGCCGGACTCGAAACCATCGGCAAAAATCCCCCATCCGAGTTCGTCGGCGCCGATGTCCGGTTCAGCGTCTCGCGGTTGACGGTCGATGTCGCCGTCACACTGACCCCCTCCGGGAGCGGCGTCGCCGCATCCACCGGGCCCGATTCCGGGTCCAGGAGGTGGAGATCGCCGGCAGCCACATCGACAAACAGACTGGTGGGGACATTTTCCAGATTAGTGGTCAGTACGAGCCGTACCGCCACGGTCCCGAATCCACACCGGTCGTGAGATTGTTCGCCAGGGCGACCCAGGTGGCGATGATCCGCCACTCGATGGACGAGGCTCTCGGCTGCTGCGTGGAGGCCACGGTGTTGTGGTAGACCTCAGCGTCATCGGCCCCCCAGAGCGAGATCCCGGAATCGAAACCCATTCGGAGGCGAAGAGACCCGAATCCGCCGGCAGCGACGAAGTTGTTGCGGATGATGCCTCCCGTCGTGACCGACGTCACCGGCTCCGAGACCGAATCCGATCCCTCGGGCGCAGTCAATGATGAGATTTTCCTCCACCACCGTGTCGGCCGACGCATCGCCACATGTGGATGCCGTGCTCCGACAGGCCGACATCGCACCAGAAGCCCTCGATACGGTTGCGCCGGATGAGCCAACCGGTCGCCGCGTGGGCGTCGAGCCCTCCGGTATAGCAATTGCTCCTGACGTGCGGACGTCCGGCGTCGGTGAGCTCGATGCGCGAGCATTCCAGTGTGCTCCGTCGTCCACCGTCCCCTCCCGCGAGCCGGGTTGACCTTGATCGCCTGTTCGCCGGGATCGATGACGTGGAGGTTGTGGAGAAGCACCCCGCTGATCGGGACGATCCGGACCGCTGACATGGATCGGATGGTCCGAGGCCCGCATCAGCGTGAGGTTGGCGATGGTGGTGTTGGAGGCCTCGATGCTGACCAGCTCATCGGCGCCGTAGCCGCCATCGAGGACCACCGCCTCCCGGTTGCCGCTTGCAGACCGCAGAGTCAGACCGGGTATCGTGATGTGGAGGAAATTTCCATCCAGATTGTAGGTCCCATCACGGAAGGAGGATGGTGGTCCCGCTCGCGGCACCGGCGACGATGCCGGGCAAATCGCCGACCTGCATTGGCTGAACCTCGATCACCGGTCCCGAAGGCGGCGGCAGCGAAGGGCACGGCGCCTGGGCGTGGGCCATACCGAGAGGCGCGAGACCATCCCAGAAACACGATGGTCGCGATCAGGACACGGGGGGCTGGTCGGTGCATGGGTCGCTCCCCACGAATGATGTCCCCCGTCTGGTCACATCGGGCCGTGCGCCCCGTCACTCCTCGACCGGGATCTCCACGTCCTCGCCCCAGATCCACTTGGCAAAGAATTGCCAATTGTGCCAGACCGCGGCGAGGCGTTCCTTGGGCTTCGGTCACGGCATATCGAAACCCTTGTAGATCACCAACTCGACCCGCACCCCGATATCCTGAAGACCCTGGTAGAGCTCGTAGTCGTTCGGGGCGGGCACCATCCTCCGATCGAACTCGCCGGGCTGGATCAGGGTCAGCGTCGAGGTGTCGTTGACGCAGGTCGTTCGTGAGGTCATCATTGAGATCTGACGGAGAATATCCGGCGACCACACCGCGACCGGAGGCCCCAGTGAAACTCGAGCACGCCATCACGACCGCCATCAAATACGAGACCCGGGTCCACGCCGTTTATCGCGAGGCGGCCGAAAGCGCCGAACATCCGGTCGCGCGACGGGTTTTTTCGACCCTCTGTGAGGAGTAGGCTCACATCACCTATCTCCGCCGGCCTCGTCGAGGAGTGGCGCGAAAACGGGAACAATCAACGTGTACGACATCGACGGCCAACTCGGTCCGCGTTCGTCAGTCGAGGCGGGGCCGCGAGGCTGCGTGAAACCCTTGCAGGCGGCAGCCCTGGAGGCACCGGCACCGAACTCGAGAGCCTGCGGAAAGCCCTCAAGGTGGAGCGCGAAACCAGCGATTTCTACAAACAGATGGTCGCCGCCCTCGATGCCGACGGAAAGAAGCTCTTCGAACGTTTTGTCGAGATCGAAGAGGGACATCTCGCGATCGTCCAGGCGGAGATGGACCTCGTCACCGGGTCGGGTTTCGGTTCGATACAGCCGATTTCAGCCCTGAGGCTGGCTGACCAGCAGCGCCTCGACTGCTGATGTGATCTGCGGATCGAGGGGTTCGACCTTCGAATCAAATCGTCCGACGACCCGCCCATCGCCGTCGATCAGGAATTTGGTAAAGTTCCAGCGCACTTCGCCGCGAAACTCCTTGGCAGACTCCGTAGTCAAGGCGCGATAAAGAGGCGCCTGATCAGGTCCCTTCGTGTGAACCTTGGCCATCATGGGAAAAGTGACGCCGTAGTTGAGCCGGCAAAAATTTCCGATTTCTTCCGCGGTCCCCGGCTCCTGGTTGCCGAAGTCGTTGCTCGGGAAGCCGATCACAACCAGACCCCGCTCGCCATAGGACTCGTGGAGCTTTTGGAGGCCGTCGTACTGGGGCGTGTAGCCGCACTTCGACGCGGTGTTGACGATCAAGATCGGACGGCCCCTGAAACTCGAGAGATCCACCGTTTCTCCCTGCAATGAAAGAACCGAATGATCAATGGTCGCTTCAGCGGCCGCCGCCGATTGCCCCGTCGATACGACCTGGGAATCCTCTCCCGGGGACGGTGCAGGCGCGACCCCGCACGACCCAACGACCAGCACGCCGGCCGCCAACGTGATCCAACTCAATTTCTGCATCGTCCCTCCATTCACGTCAGCGCAACGCGTTTCCCCGGCTCCGGATTCCATCAACCGACGCGGCGGGCCTCACCCCCGCCGCGGAGAGTGTGAGGCCATCGCGACCCCCAGGATCACCATGGTCGATCCGACCAGGGTCCGCGCGGTCAGAGTTTCATCCAGAACCGGCACCCAGAAGGAGGGCTACCACCGGAGTGCCGTAACCGATCAAGGCCAGCCGCCGGGCCTGCATGTGTTTCAGCAGCCAGAAGTACAGGGGAAATGTGATCGCGGTGCCGACCACCGCCATATAGAGGATCGCCAGCACCGGCCAACGCTCGGGGACGATGATCTTGTGGCGCTCAGTTGCTGCCGCCACCGCGCCCATGATGACCGCGGCATAAATGATCGCCACCGCATTGAACGACACCGGTCGAATGTCCTCGCCCCACTTTTTGACCGCGACGGTGGAAATGGCCGCAACAAAGGGCGACGCCAACATCACCAGCGACGCAACAAACACGGACTGACCACCCACACGGTCGAAATCCTCGGAAAAAATTGTGGCGATCCCGGCAAAACCCAGAACCGTGCCGGCCGATATCGAGGCGGTCATTCGTTCTCCAGGCAGAGCGAAATGAGCCATCACGGCAACGATCAGCGGAAAGGTCGCAAACAACACCGACGTCAGGCCCGAAGGTATGTACTGCTCGGCCCAAAACACGATGCCGTAGGAGACGCAAAATGTGAGGACCGCGTGGACCCACCTCAGACGGCGGTCCCGGCTGTTGGCAGCCGCCAGCGGCGTCCCCGTGGCGCGCGCGATCGCGACGAGGATCACCGCGGCGATCGCAAAACGCAGCGCGACTCCCGTAAATGGCGGGAACCCGCGCAGCGAGATCCTGACCGCCGCCCAGGTGGTGCCCCAGACAGTGACCAGGAAAGCGAGCGTCGCAAACTTCAACGCGGGTCCCGGGGTGCTCATAGCTGGTGACTGTACCCCCATTGCTTCACAAAGGCCAAGATCGAGAATTTCTCCCGTCTCTCCTTTGTTCACGCACGTGGTGAGGTTGTAGACTCTCGGGAATTGGAGGCTCATCGGCAATGACCAAGTCCAAAATCGGTATCCTCGGCCTCGGCGCCTACCTGCCCGAGCGCGTCATGCCCAACGAAGAGTGGGCGGAATGGGTGGACACCTCGGACGAGTGGATCACCAGTCGTACCGGAATCAAGAATCGACGCATCGCCGCCGAGAACGAATCGACAGTCGACCTCGCCGCCGCCGCCGCTCGCGTCGCCATCGCGGATGCCGGCATTACGATCGACGACATCGACGAGATCATCGTCGCCACCGACACCCCCGAGGTCAAGCTCCCCGACACCGCCTCATACCTCCAGACAATGCTCGGAGCGCGGGAGATCCCGGCCTTCGATCTCGCGGGCAGCGGGTGTGCGGGGTTCGTCCTCGGCCTCGATGTCGCACGTTCGAGGGCGATCACCGGAGACAAGAAAATCCTGTTGGTCGGCGTCGAGATGCTGACCCGACTGGTCAACTGGCGGGATCGAACGACGGCAGTGCTGTTCGGCGATGCCGCCGGTGCGGCGGTTGTGGGGACGACCGGTGGGACCTCCGAGCTCTTGACCTTCACGGCCGGAACCGACGGCTCCCGGGCGGATATTTTGAGCCTCGAAACGGGCGGCACCAGGACCCCGTTCACCGTCGAGGGCGCTCAACGGGGTGATCACAAAAACCTCGTCATGAACGGCCGCGAGGTCTTCAAGGAGGCCGTCTCGCGGATGGGGTCTGCTTCGCGAAAAGTGTTGGAGGACGCCGGGGTCGAAATCTCGGATCTCGCGCTGGTCGTGCCCCACCAGGCGAATCTGCGGATCATCAATGCCCTCCAGAAATCACTCGCGATCGCCGATGAACAACTTTTCATCAATGTCCAGCACTACGGCAATACGGGCTCGGCATCAGTACCGCTGGCCCTGTGGGAGGCCCGTCAACAGGGCCGGGTCACAAGTGGCGACCTGGTGCTGCTGACCGCCTTCGGCGCCGGCTTCCACTGGGCGGCGATGCTGCTGCGATTCTGATACCGACCATTCTGTAAGGTCCACGAGACCGCCGACAGAATGCTGCCGAAGGCAAAAATCACGAGAACCGCAACCACCACCACGGTGGTGGCTGTCGATCTCCGACTCCGGAGATTCTCGAGGGCAGCCGCCGTGATCAGCGCGAAACCGGCCGCCGGCAGGTATGCGTAACGTTCGGCCCAGGGGAGCCGGCAAACTGGTAGAAAAGCTGCAACCGCCCACAACCACCCGAAGAGAGCGACCCGATCACCCCTCTTTGAGGCCGCCGCAATCAGGACGCCGAGAGCGGCCACACACACGGCGATCAGGACTCGGGCCAAACCCTCACCACCCCACAGCACATCTCCGATTGCGTTGCGCCCAAGAGGAACCAGTGCCATGACCAGGTTTTGCACCGTCGTCTCGAGGCACCGCCACGGGCTTCCCCACAACATCGCGCCGATTCCCGGTCCCTGGACCCGCGACGCGTACCAGCTCAGATAGGCGATCACGATTGCGGGGTAGGCCATGGTCCAACCCCAAATCGGACGGCGGCGGCCGAACGCCCAGGCTGCGGCCGGGACGAGAAGGGCCGCCACCACCGCCGGTTCCTTGGCTGCGCAACCCAGGAGCACCGCGGCCAGCGACGACAACCAGAGCCAGGGCGCCGCCCAGGGTTTCGCATCGGCGGCTGCCAGCGCCAGCATCGCTGCGGCGACAACACAGCCGGTGGCCCACAGGTCGCCGACGCTGGCCGCCCAGGCGATCGCTTCGTTCAAGACAGGCAGCAGAGCAAAAGCGAGAGCCGCGCACAACGCCGAACGACCACGGCCCACCAACCGGGCGCACAGGAGAAAGACCAGCAACACGACGACCGCATGGAGTGCGACCGACACCAGGTGATAGCCGGGCGCCCAGTCGCCGAACAACGCCTGGCAGGCATCGAAGTGCAGGGTCACCAACGGCCGGTAGACGCCGGGCGGCCAGGCCTCGAACACGGCCGAAACCGGACCGGCAGATCCTGCAGCGTGATCGACCAGCCAGGGATCGTCAATCGAGAACGCTGCGGGCACGGCCGGCAGTCGAGGCACCACTGCAGCGACCACCAGCAGTGCGAACCACCAGATCTTGAACGGCGGGGCTTTTTCCATGCCGTATTATCCACCGGTGGCCATCGCCCCCGCAACGGCGACCCGCGGCGAAAAATCCCTCAGTCGCCCACAGCCGAGCTCCAACGGGTCGTTCCGCCCGATTCCGCAGCGTCGCTGAAAAGGCAATCGGCCGAAGGGTTGAAGGGGCAGGGGCCGCATGCACCGGGCGCAGCTACGGTCACGCCCAGTTCGGCTGCGTAACACGCGTTGTCGTGCGTCAGTTCGTCGCACCCGCACACGGGATCGTGTTCCGAGGTGCACATGTCGGGTATGAGACGGCAGACACCCGTGCCTCCGCATCCGTTGTGAGCTGAATCGCAATACTCAGACAGCATGCAATCGGCGTCGCTCTGGCAGGCCGGCAAACACTGCCCCTCGTAGGCGACGGTCGTTCCGGCCTGCAGGGCGAAACACGCGTTGTTGTAGTCGAGTGCGTTGCAGCCACATACCGGTTCGAAAACCTGTAGGCAGACATCCGGCATGGTTGTGCACGCACCCACCCCGGCACAATCGCCCTCCGCCTTGAGACAGACCTCTCCGAACGCGCAGTCACCGCTGCTCGAACAAACAGGCGGCGGACACACACCTGCAGATGCTACATTCACCCCGGACTGTGAGGCGATGCACGCGTTGCTGTACGTGACACCATCGCAACCGCACACCGGGTCGAAGTTCTGTGGACAGGCCAGAGGCACGTCGGCACACGCACCTGTGCCATCACAGTCACCCACCGCCTTCGCGCAATACTGAGCCGCCAGGCACTCGCCGTTGACCATGCATTGAGCGTGTGCCCGGTTTGTCGATAAACCGGCCACTGTGATGAACGAGCAGACGACCGCGAGCAGAAATCGAACTCTCATCGAACCTCCAAGGGCACTGAACGCGGCCATCAGAGCCCGGTCGCGAAAGACCGAAACCGCA
>CAWAUY010000024.1:0-4018 GCA_963785275.1 Candidatus Sulfomarinibacteraceae bacterium | reverse complement strand
TTACGGAATCGAGGCCCAGGCAATCAAGGATCGGTGGGGCACGGTGCTTTTTTCGTTAGTGTTCTACGTGCTTTACACCGTCTGGTATGGGTACGGGATCATGTATATGTTCGAGGGTCTCGGCTTCCAGCTGGCGGCGCACTGACTCTGCCGCGTTCGCGATAGGATGGGCATTGAGACCTGAAGCAGTTTCTTATGCGCGACCCGCGCGCCGGCTGAGGAGGTAATGGCAATGGCCATCTCGGTGCTCCTGGTGGACGATGAAGAACCCTTTGTCCAGACGTTGGCGAAACGGCTCACGGTCCGTCGGTTCGACGTTCACACCGCGACCCACGCCGAAAGGGCCTTCGCTGCCCTCAGCGAGAACCCGATCGATATCGTTGTCCTCGATGTCCGCATGCCGGATCTCGATGGAATCGAGGCCACCAGGAGGATCAAGACATCTCACCCCCTGGTCGAAGTCATCCTGCTCACCGGCCACGCCAGCATGGAGGCGTCGTTGGAAGGTATGAAGATGGGGGCATTCGATTACCTCCTCAAACCGGTCAACATCGACGAGCTGGTCTACAAGATCGAGGACGCCCACCGCAAGAAGGAACTCCAGGAGGAGAAGATCCGCCGACTGAGCGATCAGACAAACGAATCCGGTGGCCAGGAGTGATCCACCCATTCAGGCGGCCGTAAGAATGCCCGGTCCCCATTGGCTGCGAGACCTGATCGAGCGCCTGCGGGGCACCCCGGGGGAAGCGCGGGACCCAGAGGCGGCACGTGGGGTCTTTCAAACCCGTTACCATGCGCTGCGCCTGCTACTCGCCGCAAACACAAAGGCACTCGAACTGATGGCGGCGATGGAGCGCGCCGCCGGGAGCGGTTCGACCATCGGTATGCCATTTGTGCGCTCTCACAGCACCGCCATCGGGGTCAGCGTGTATCAGATGGTCCGCCACCTCGATACCCTCGCTCCCGAAAAATACACCTTGCTTTTCGAACGCCTGAGTGACATCCAGGGTCGAATCGACCTCGAACTCGCCACCAGCCAGTCTCCCTCGGACACGCCTCTGGTCCTACCGCTCGCCGAAATCGATCAACATCACATCGACGTCGCCGGCGCCAAGATGGCGAACCTGGGTGAGGTCGCCAACGTGCTTGGCCTGTCGGTTCCGAATGGGTTTGTCGTCACCGCCAGGGCATACGAACGGTTGATCGCGGCCAACGACCTTCAGCCGGACATCGACAGTTTCCTGCTGGCGCATCAACCCGAACGATTCGACGAGCTTTTTGCCCTCAGCTCCAACCTTCAGAAATTGTTGGTGTCCGCCGAGGTCCCCGAGGAAATCGCCGCCGCCATCGAAGCCGCCGGCGCGCAGCTCGCGAAACCCGCCACCGACACCAGGTTTGCCCTGCGTTCGAGCGCACTCGGTGAGGACTCGGCCGGGGCGTCCTTTGCCGGCCAGTACCAGTCGCTACTCAATGTTCGTCGTGAGCATCTGTTGGACAGTTATTTGGAGGTGATAGCCAGCAAATACACCCCACAGGCCATGCAATACCGATTGCAGCGCGGCCTCCGCGATGAAGATGTGGCCATGAGCGTCGGTTTCTTGGAGATGGTAGACGCGCGCACAGGGGCGTCGCCTACACCGGAAATCCCAGCGACCGCGACGACCGAAATATATTCATCAGCTCGGCGTGGGGCCTGCCAAAGGCGATTGTCGACGGCCGATTCGCCAGCGATCTGCTGGTGACCCAGCGGACAGAACCGCACCACATCATCCGCCGTGAGGTTGGAGCCAAAAAGACCCGGTTCGTCGTCGACCCCGCCGAGGGTGTGCTACGCGCCGAGGTCCCGCCAGACCTCTGCAACCGACAATCGCTGAGCGACGAAGAAGCCCTCGAGGTCGCCGATCTCGCCCTGCGCCTCGAAACCCACTTCGGCACACCCGTTGACGTGGAGTGGGCAATCACCGGCGACGGCGAGGTCGTGATCCTCCAGTGCCGCCCGCTGGCCCAAACGGCCGCGGTCGAGCGTCGATCACCACCAATCGATACGCCTCGGGCCCTGGTGAACGGTGGGGTCAACGCGAGCCCCGGGAGGGCAGCCGGTCCCGTTCACCGGGTGCGCCGCGACGGCGACGCCCTGACCTGTCCCAGGGGGGCTGTCCTGGTTCTCGAACAGCCGCTGCCTCGGTGGGCGGCGCTCCTCGATCGCGTCGCCGCGGTCCTCGCGGAGGAGGGTGGAGTCGCCGGCCACCTGGCCACCGTCGCGCGCGAACTTGGCGTTCCGGCCATCCTCGGCGCCGGATCACTCGCCGCACTCGAGCAGGGCGCCGAGGTCACGGTTGATGCCTCCGGGATTGCCGTGTATCAGGGCCGGATAGAGTCGCTCCTCACCGAAGTCTTCGAGCCGACCTCGGGCCAATGCACACCACCCCCGTCCACAAAGCTCTCCGCGGCGTCCTGCGCCATATCTCCCCGCTTCATCTCTTAGACCCCGACGGTCTCGACTTCAAGCCCGCCGGCTGCCAGACGCTTCACGACATCACCCGTTTCTGCCACGAACAGGCGGTGCGTGAGATCTTCGCCTTTGGCGCCGAAACCCCGTTTCCGGAGTACGCCAGCAAGCAGCTCCATCACAACGTTCCCATGCAATGGTGGGTTCTCGATCTCGAAGAGGGGTTCAAACACGCCGTTCACGGGGCGATATGTCCACCTCGAGGACATCGCCTGTCAGCCCATGCTGGCGCTCTGGGACGGCATGGTGGCGATTCCCTGGGAGGGGCCGCCGGCGGTCAGCGGCCGTGGCCTCGCCTCGGTCCTTTTTGAAGCCACAACCAACCCGGCCCTTGCCAACCCGTTCAAGAATCCCTACGCCGACCGCAACTACTTCATCATTTCCAAGTACTTCATGAACCTCCAGTCGCGCTTCGGTTTCCACTTTTCCAACGTGGAGGCCCTCGCTGGATCCCGTCCCGAGGAGAATTACCTGAGTTTCTCCTTCAAGGGCGGCGCGGCCGATCTCGAGCGCAAGGTCGCCCGGGCCCGTTTCATCGGCGACATCTTCGCTGACCTGGGTTTCGAGGTCGCGGTCACCGAGGATGTGGTCACCGCCCGTCGCACAGGCCTCGGGGCGATCGATGTCGAGCAGGCCCTGCGGGTTGTCGGCTACCTCCTGATGCACACCCGCCAGCTCGACATGGTGATGAACGAACCGACCTCGGTAGAGCGCTACCGCAGGAAAATGCGCGCCGATATCCAGAGCCTCCGCACCGACCGTTTGCCTTCCTGACAACCGAAGCGCACAGTCCCGGCACGCACGTCATGATCGGTGGCGTGACTATCCGCTTTGCAACAACAGGCGTGCGGTTCACGGTGCCGGTCGCAGGAACAACTGGAGACCTACAGAGCAGACCACGGTCTTCTCGCCACCGGGAGGTTCACACGCAGGAAATCGATTTCAAACAATGTCGCTGAAGGACGCACTCTATTTCGCCATCCCGATCGAGGAGGAGGCCGAGGAACGGCACCGCGAGTTTGTCCATCAGATGGAGACCCATGACACTCCCGGCGTCGCTCGGTTCTTCCGCTTCATGTCAGTGAACGAGGCTCTCGACCTGGCCGATGACGCCAAAAGAGGCGTCCGGCTCCTCCAGCGCTGACCACCGTTTCGGCTCGGACCGGCCGATCGATAATTGCCGGCGGAGGCATCCGATCCCGGCTCGTCAGGAGCGGCAACCAGACACCAGACGGACCGGTCTCCAGACAATGATCGATGAGCGTACACTTGCCCCATGAAAGGTGGACGTCGCCCCAATCTCGTCATCGCGGTTCGTGAAGCGGTGGAGCGCGTGCACCTGTTCCTGAAGTACACGGAACACTCGTACATGGTGCTTGTCGCCATTGTCATTGGGCTGCTCGGCGGTCTCGGCGCGGTAGGATTTCGGGAGTGCATACGCCTCTTTCAGATCGTCGCCTGGAACACGGACAACGTCACTTTCAACTCAGAACCTACCGAATTGGTGGA
>CAWAUY010000023.1:0-3360 GCA_963785275.1 Candidatus Sulfomarinibacteraceae bacterium | reverse complement strand
CTCCTCCAATGATAATCCGCCAGGCATGGCTCTCGCGGGCCCGTCGATTGTAGCGATGCCTCAAGGTGTCCAATTTTCGGGGCGACCTCGGTCTCATGAAGCAGCGTTCCCCTGGGAGAAAGCGCTGCCGGTGAAAATCGGATAGGCTACACCGCGAGATGACAGACACCACCGACCGAACCGTCGACTGTCCCCACCGCGTCGAGTGCGGTGCGTGCTCGTTTCTGCTTCGGCCTTATGGCGAACAGCTCAAACGCAAGCGCCGACGTTTGACAGACGTGCTCAACGAGCAGATCCGCGTCGCTCCCCGACAGGTTCTCGGCACGCTGCCGTCGCCCCGGATCGAGGGCTATCGCAACCGCGCCAAAATGGCGATCTCGTCCAACCGCGAGCACCGGTCGTCGCTCGGCTACTTCCAACGCCGCAGCCGCGAGGTCGTCGACGCGCCCCACTGCGGGGTGCTCATTCCCGAACTGCTGGAGACCACGCAGCAGCTGCGCCGGCTTCTGAACTCCCGCGAGCGTTTTCCATTCGCGCTGCGCCACATCGATCTGCGCTGCGGCAGCGATCCCTCTCAACAGCACCTGACCCTGGTGATCAAGGCCGAGAAGATCCCAAAGCTCCCGATCGAAAGCATTGTGAAAACCTGCCCCAACGTGGCGGGGATCGGAGTCAACCTCAACCCGAAAGGCGGCGCCCAGGTTATCAAAGGCCCGATCGAACCGGTCCACGGCGCGCGCGAGATCTTTGTCGACTCGGCCGGGCTGTCGCTGCGGGTCTCGCCAGGGTCCTTCTTCCAGGTCAATCTCGGTCTGCTGCCCGAGATTCACACGCGGATGGCGGAGTTCCTCGGTCGCGGTTCTCTCCTCCTCGACCTCTACGCCGGGGTCGGAACCCACGGTCTCGCCCTGCGCAAGCAGTTCAAGCGGGTGTCTGTGTGGAGGGGGTCAGAAGCTCGGTGGCAGACGCCAAAGCCAGCATCACCGCGGGCCACGTCGACAACGTCGAGGTGCTCGCCAGCCCGATCCACCGCTCGATTCGCCGTCTCCGCACAGAGAAACCGGACGCCATCATCCTCAACCCCTCTGCGGCCGGCGCCGACCCGCCAGCGCTCGAGACCATCACCGATTCGACGGCGCGATCCCTGGCCTACCTCTCGTGCGACCCCGCCACCCTGACGCGCGATCTCGCCACGCTCATCAAGGGCGGTTTCAAGCTGGTGACGGTCCAGGTCGTCGACATGATGCCCCAGACCCGCCAGGTCGAATCGCTCGCCTTCCTACGCCGATAGCCCTAGAACGCTTCCGGGATCTCCTACACGACGATGCCGTTTTTGCCGTTGGCACTCGTCATTGCAGCGACAATCCTGGGCCCGGCCGAGTACATCGAGAACGGCTGGGGTTCTCCGGGAACACCAGGTGCCCCGCACGGGCTGCCTTCTGATCGACGACGACCATCCCGATCTGGAGACCGTTTAAAACCGCGACCTCCGAGGTCACAACGGAGGGCGAGACAAACGGGGCCGTGAACGAGAGCACCGGATCGAGGGAGGCGCCTTCTTGATCATCGACTCTCGCCCGCCAGATGAAGGCGGTGCGATCGTTGCTCGCCGAGCACACAGCCGTTCCGGAATCCAGGCCCTCAGCTTCACAGACCACGGCGACGCCGAGGTCGCGATCGTTGTCGCCCCCCGGCGAGACACCGCCTGGAGCTCGAATTCCGGCCGGTTCGTTCCTCATTCGCCCATTCGGTAGGGTCTTCAAAGTCGAGAGGATCCCCTTCACCGGGGATCGAAAGCTGTGCCAAAGCGTAGTCGTCGTTGAGAGCCGTCCAGGTCACAGGCCCCTGCGCTTCGACCGTCCACCGGGTTGTCTGCGTCCCCGGAGAACCGATGCTGCCGGAGATCCGGACCAGTACCGATTTCGGGTTCGGCGGGATCGGGCTGCCTCCGTCGACGCGCAGCACCCTCGCCGCGACTCCGCCCTGTCCCGGGCCGGCCTCGACGACGTGGACCCGATCGCCCCGGGAAAGATCTTCGAGACTTTCAGCGCCCCCGAATACCGTCTGAGGTGTCACCCTGAGAAGAGCCGCTCCCGCCGCCATATCGAGGGTAAATCCGTCGTTTGTAGGCCCGCGGAATCGACCAGTCAGCGGCGGGTGGATACCGTGGACGGCCCACCGGCCGGCGCCGGAGTCGAAGGAGAGCTGCGGACGATCCAGCAACGGCAGGTCGATGATCGTCCTCTTGAGCACGGATGCCGAGGCCTCGGCCAATTCGAACCCGGTGTCACCGTCGGGGCCGACTACCAACAGTGCCAGAACCCGGTCCGCGGCGAGGAAGGCGATATCGCAGGCCTGGGTGATGAAGGGCTGAGGGCCACCTGCAGGGAATATCCGCCACTCGAAGACCGAACCGCGTCTGGCTGTAATGATCGCCCCGAGAGCGTGGCTCCGACCATCAGGGGCGAGCCGCACGACCGACGGTCGAAACCGGGCCTCGATAGTGTGTTCTCGTGCAAAAACCAGGCGCGGCACGACAGATTCGACCAATGGTTGGGTTCTTCCACGAATCACGAGATCGTCACCGGGCCGAAGCCACACCTTGAATCCTGCGGTGGCCATCCACAACGCGAGTACCAACAAGCCGACGATGATCGGCACCGAAAAGCGGGCGGCGCGGCGCGGCAGGAAGGCAAGGGTCGCAGCGATCGCTACCGGCCAGATCATGAGTCCGGAAGTGCCGCGCACACCGGTCTGCAGAAAGTATCGCGCGAGCGTCCCGCCGCCGCGATCGAGAGTCGAGAGAACCACGAAAAACCAGGCGACCAGACAGGCGCCGCCAAGCACCGCTACCGGGACCCACCAGTGGTGCAGGCGTTCCGCTGGATTCTCACCGCACGGGCGAAGGCGGCAGCCAGTGCGGCGACACCGAGGACCCCGGCGACAACGAGACGCAGCGTGGTCACACCGGGTTGATTGTCGACGATGCCGGCGCCGGGCATCAGCAGCAACAAGCCCGCAAGGGCACCTCCGCCTGCCGACGCCAGGAACGGCACCCGCGGGCGGAACACGGCCAGCACCAACGGGAGGGCAAGCGCCGCACCGCTCGGCTGCAGCGAAACGAGAAGCACCGCAAAAAAGGCGACCAACCGTTCGAAGAGGCCGGGTTGATCCAGGTGACGGACCACGCCGTCGGGGAGGCCGGCAGGCGGCGAACTGAGTCGGCGCCGCCCCGGCGCGCGGTGCCGGTTGTGATCCGCGGTGCCGAGATCGGCTGATCAGTCATCCTGGCCTGACCTGCTCTTCTTCATCCTCTCTATTCTGACATCGAATGTTTTCGGCCATCTTCGCTACCAACAA
>CAWAUY010000022.1:0-3488 GCA_963785275.1 Candidatus Sulfomarinibacteraceae bacterium | reverse complement strand
ATCAAGCCGCGTCAGATCGGGCACCAGCGTGGCAAGCGGTCGCTTTCGATCCTCGTCGAAGAAGAAGCGGGCGTCCGCGAGTCGGGCACCGATCACCCACTCATTGCCCTGGCGGACCAAGCCTTCGGGGTCATCCCGCCGGTCGACCACCGCCAGGAAATAGGGGGCCAGCACACTGTCCTCACGCTCGAGGATGAGACATTTCTGATGGTAGCGAAGGGTGGTCACCACCACTTCGCGAGGCAGCTCGAGATAGTCCGGGTCGATCTGGCCGAGCAGCAGGCCCGGATACTCCACCAGCTCCACGTGCTCCGCCACCAGACCCTCGTCCGGGCGGACGCGGCAGTCGACCCCGGTCACCAGGAGATCCGAGGCGGCCGCGAAGGCCGCGCGGCGAGCGGCCGGGTCAACCCGAACGTCGCGCCGTTCGAGCTGCTCCTGGTATTCTTCGGCCCGCGCAAGATCGAAGGCCTCGGGCGAGTGCACCCTGTGGCCCACGGTCGTGCGACCGGCCTCCTGACCAAAGAGACTCATGGGAACAACCTGGTCGTCGAACAACGCCACCACGCCGTGGACCGGTCGCACAAAGCTGTGCTCTCCGAGACCCCAACGCATGATCTTCGGAAATCTCAGCTTGGCAATCTCTGGGGGCACCAGCTCAGCCAGAATCTCGGCGGTCGGGCGGCCCTCAAAGGTCACCGTCGCGGCCAGATAGTCGCCCTTTGGTGTCGAGTCGATCTCGAGTTCGTCCACCGCCAGGCCAACCTTGCGGGCAAAACCCTCTGCCGCCTTGGTGGGTGACCCGTCGTCGGTGAAGGCCACGTTGCGCGGCGGACCGCTGACCCGTTCGGTGCGATCGGGCTGGCGTTCGGGAAGACCCTCTACCACCACGATCAACCGTCGGCTGGTGGACAGGGCACGGATCCCATCGCGGGTGAGGCCTGCTTCGTCGAGTCCGGCCGCCATCAGTCGTTCGAGCTGATCACGGGCGCCGGGCAGGGCGTTGGCCGGGATCTCCTCGGTGAGCACTTCGAGCAGGAAGGTGGCCATTACTGGCCTCCCTGCGTGGTGGCCTGGCAAAGGGGAAACCCGAGTTCCTCGCGCTGGGCCACGTAGGCTTTCGCAACCTGCACTGCGAGCCGCCGGACACGGGCGATAAGACCGACCCGTTCGGTCACCGACACCGCACCTCGGGCATCCAGCAGGTTGAATAAGTGCGAAGTCTTGAGCGTCGCCTCGTGAGCAGGGACAACCAACGGCGGTTCGTGGTCAAGACACCGCTGAGCCTCGCGCTCCCAGTCCTCGAGGTGGCGCCGCAGCATCTCCACGTCGGCGACCTCGAAACCATAGACCGAGGCTTCACGTTCGTCCTGCAGCCGGACCATCCCGTAGGGCACACCGCCACCCCACTCGATGTCGTAGATGGAGTCCTTCCGCTGGAGGAACATGGCGATCCGCTCCAGGCCATAGGTGAGCTCCGCTGAGATCGGCATGAGCTCGATCCCGCCGGCCTGCTGGAAATAGGTGAATTGGGTAATCTCCATGCCGTCCAGCAGCACCTGCCAACCCACGCCCCAGGCTCCGAGGGTGGGCGACTCCCAGTTGTCCTCCTCAAAGCGGATATCGTGCAGCTCGGGATCGATGCCGAGGGCCACGAGTGAACGGAGATAGAGATCCTGGACGTCGTCGGGTGACGGTTTGAGGATGACCTGGAGCTGGAGGTGGCGGCCCAATCGAAACGGGTTCTCGCCGTACCGGGCATCGGCCGGTCGTCGGGACGGCTGGACATAGGCCACCCGGTAGGGCTCCGGTCCCAGCACCCGCAGAAATGTCTCCGGGTGCATGGTGCCGGCGCCGACTTCGGTGTCATAGGGCTGCTGGACCACGCATCCCGCGTCGGCCCAGTACCGAGACAGCGACAAAATCAAGGTCTGGAGATCCACCGGCTCCCCCGTTTCAGCTCGGTCGCGAAGTCTAGCATGCTGGCTTTGTAATGTCTCGGGTGGCGGGATAGGTTTGTGAGAGGCGGAGATGGCGCCCCTCGGTCTCGGGGTTCGGGGATCGGGGATCGGGCCCCCACCCACCCGCGTTCGAGTTCAGAGTCGAGAATTCAGCGTTCAGACCCGCCCGGGTGCGGTATGCGGCCCCCGCCCGCCCACTTCCGGTCGAAGAACACAGAACGAAGAAAGAATAAAGGTGCCAGGCACGCCTGTGTGTCGTTGAGATAAAGGTGCCAGGCACGCCTGTGTGTCGTTGTAATAGACTGGCTCAGAGGAAGAACAGAACATGCCGCGGCCGGGAAGGGTATTCGTCGAGGATGAGAGGTTTCGAGCCGACCTCGAGAACCTCGACAGAGCAATCGCGGCGAAAACCGAGCAGGTTCGATATCGATGCAGAATGAAGAACACAAAAAAGCGGGCCTGGCACCTTTTGTTGGTTGGCGAAATTCGAGGTTGAAAACCAAACTCGCGGCTGGTGGCTTCGTGCTGATGGTGGCTTGCGCGGGGTTTGGGTGTGTCTTGATAGCGTTTTGGCTTCAGATCGCGACCAGGGGATTCCCAGACCGGTTTGGCAATGACGCCTATGCATATGGCGGCCTTCTGCTGTTGGCCGTTCTTACGAGGGAAACCGTTCTCGCGGTCGGTTCGACTTCCGCACTGTCTCTTCTTCTCCACAAGGCCCAGATTCGAGGATGGAGGTCTAAGGTCGCGATAGCGTTGATCACAGGGATCGGCCACGGGGTCGTGATGTACCACTGGTTTGATTTGCTGAACGAATCTGAATATTCGGGCGGGTTGATTCCCTCCGTCGTGGAGTTCGTCTTGGCATCGGCGATCGGTGTAGCTATCGGAACGGCCGTTGGATTGTTCGGCGTCGTATTGAACAAGGCGTTAACGGGTAAATGACGTAGACGCGCATGAGACTTTGGCAATTCGAAACGAGTAATGGTGCCAGATGGGATGAGTAGGCCGGTCTCCTAAAACGGCGTAGCATGAGTGCCAGGTCCGCAGTTCCGTAGTTACGATACCCTGATGCCGTAAAGGTGCCCGGCGCCGCCTTGCCGATCTGTCACGAGATCGGCCCCGCGACCCACGTGGAAGGGCTCCGGGGAACAGCGACGGGTGACGGCGGGCAGAGGCGGGGATCGGCGGCAGTGGGCAGCACAGGCCGGCTCCGGCAAACGCGGCCGCTGGTCGCTGTCCCCGATCGCTGTCGCTGGTCACTGTCCCTGGTTGCTGCCGCTGATCGCTGAGGCTGGTGCCGGAACCCGGGCCCTCGCGTTCGCTCCGATTCGCTGACTTCGACGCGCCCATCTCCCCTGTGCGCTCCCCGTGGTTACTCGCGGCCTCCGGCCGCGGTGACCAGCCGTCACCAGCGGGTGGGCGGGTGGGGACTTTCAACTTTCGACTTTCGACTCACTCCGGCCCTTCCGGACTTGGCCCCTTCGGGAACGGGTTCAATTCGGAATTCGGAACCATCAACAATGA
>CAWAUY010000021.1:0-12408 GCA_963785275.1 Candidatus Sulfomarinibacteraceae bacterium | reverse complement strand
GGTTTGAGATTCCCCAGCCACCCTCGCTATGGGGCTATGGGGCTATGGAATCCTCCTCCGCCCGCCCAATTCGAAATTCGTAATTCGAAATTCGTAATTTCGGATGCCATCAGGCCTGGGCTTCGCGGAACTCCCAGGGCGGCACGGGATCCGAGTCGAGCCACAGGCCGCACGGCGACGATTTGGCCTTGTCGGCCGCGGCTTCAAGCTCGCCGTCGTCGGTGCCCCAGGCGAGCCCGCTGGCCGCGAGCAGCTGGGACAGATCCTGTCCATCAACAGTGACCCGTGCAAAGCCTTCGCCCTCCCCGGTGTCCACCATCTCGACTGCGACCTCGCGCCCACCCACCATGTCGGCGACAAAGGCGCGCACCTCTTTACCCCACGGTTGGCCAAGCTCCGGAGCGTCCACTCCCTCGAGATCAATGGTCCTTTCTTTCTCGTCGCACTTGACGATGAGCGTGTCCCCGTCAACCACCTTGACGCATTTTGCGGTCATGGTGTGGTGCTCGTCCTCCGGGGGATCGGCCACGACGGGCACGGCCAGCAGGCAGGCGACTCCAAGACAACTCAACGCGGTGATGAGGGTTCGGGCTTTCATGACTCTCTCCCTTGGCTGTCGAAGCGGTTGATGGTTGCCGTGCGGCTTCGGCATACAGTGGGTTGATCCCCATTCATAAAGACGCTCCAGCTCCACATTTGTTATCTACTCAATGGGTACTACGCACGAATGTGGGTTCCTGTTCCCAAAAATCCAACCCCGATCTCGCACCAGTGGCCCCGGCCAACCACTTATTTCAGTTCGAGGATCTCTCCATCAACTGTCGTGAATGAACGAACCCCCGTTCTCACCAACTCTTGCACCTCTCTCCCGTCACGGATTCTTCCCTGGGGAACTGCCTCAATCGCACCAATTGGCGTCCCCCGGTCTTCCGATATTCTCAGGCGTTTGATTCATTAATGAGACAAAGAATGTGATCCAGTCTCTTGACAAGCCCGAGCATCCTCCCCTACGTTTGTTTTACTTAGTTAACTATTTTTCCAGGCGGCCGGGCCCAGGCGCTAACAGCGCATTGTGCGTCAGTTGTTTGGGCCCGCACCGGGAGGCGCTTGGACGGATGCCGCAAGCGCGGCAGAGGGAGGTGGCCATGTCCGCAGGACTTCCACAGGTCAACCGCCACACGCCCGAGGTGTGTTCGCACACCCGATCGGCGACCGTGGCTCGAATCAAGAGTGTCATCGGAGTCTCGAGGAGCAAACCCATCGTCGGCATGGTCCTCGTGTTTCTCTTGACCTCGATCAGCCCATTGTTTGTGCATCCAAACGATGGTATTCCGATTCTCACCAATCGAGACGAGGGATCGGCGATTTTGGTCAAAATTGAAGGCCACTGCAGCGAAGTCCACCTTCGCGTGCCCGAGGCACGGGTGATATGGAGGGTCGATTCCAGTCGGGCACCGGAAGGTGCGATCGTTTCCGACCTTGTGGCCAGTGAAGAATTCCGGGTCGATTTCAGCAAATTTCCGGAAGGTCTCGAACGGAGCCAGTTTGAGTCCTTGACCACAACTCGCGCGGAAGCGACTCGACTCATATGAAACTACGTACGAACCCGTCGGTGACGTGAAGAGCACAGACATTTTGGAATCGCTCGCATTGGTCATCGGCAACCTCGAGCCCGGTGTCGTGTATCGCACCAGGGTTCTCGCCTTGACTCCGGAGGGGTGGATCTCGAGCCCGGAGGTGAGATTCATGTCACCGGTGTGTGCCGTCGATGGGCTTGACGAAATGGAAGGGGGTGTTCGATGAGAATCCGGGTTTTCCGCAACACACGTCGTCTCCGTTCTCATCAATCTGCCCCGTACATCGGTATGCGATCTCCCCGACTCTCTCGGGTCGCGATCATTGGTTGTGTCGGTCTCATTGCTCTTCTCATGGCACCCACGGCCTCGGCCCAGTTCGACTGGACCGACATCAACCCCAGCTGGTCCAACGGCGACAGCACCGACGCCGACCGCGCCACCGGCGGCCGAGTCAACGGCATTGGACCGGACCCCAACAACAACCAAGTGTATTATGCGGCCACAGAGTGGGGCGGCATCTACAAATCCACCGACAGCGGCCTGACGTGGAGCCGTCAGGACGATCACAACCCCAATGCAACATGGGATGTGAAAGTGGACCCGAGCAACTCCAGCCGGGTGTACGCGACCTCGTTTTTCGATGGACGCGTGGACAGTCTTGCGGGCATTAATATGTCCACCAACGGCGGCGGCAGTTGGACACACATCGACATTCCCGACCCCGCGAATCTGTGCACTGCGGTCGAACTTTCCGAGCCGTCCGCATTCGGGATCGGCATCGACTCCGACACGCCGGCAAACGTCTACATAGGCACGCTCTGCGGCGTTGCCGTCAGCAACGACAGCGGTGGCACATGGACACGTGTGGAAGCGGACCAATTTCCCGAAGGCAACGGCGACACGGTGTGGGACGTCGTCGTCCATGACGGCGGCATTGTCGACGTCTGCGGCAACAACGGGCACTTCCGATCCACCGACGGCGGCGGAAACTGGACCACTGGAACCGGTCTGCCCACGGGTCGTTGCTCGATCGCGGTATCTCCCGATGAGGCCGATGTTCTGTTCGTGACTGTGGGGGCCAACATCTACGAATCGGACGATGGCGGAACCACGTGGACCAATCTCGGCACACCCGACTCGGCCCGCCAGGGCCGTGTCCCGTTCGTGGCCACAAACCAGAGATCGGACAGCGGCGACGACGACCGGTTCGACCTCTGGTACGGTGATATTCGTCTCTACCGTGGGACCTGCGTCAGTAATCCCGATGGCGGCGGACTCCGCTGCCCGCAGGCAGCGACCGGGCCACCTGGCGGCCTCCCCGCCTGCGGGATGGGCCGGGCCGTACACTCGATCCGTGGGCGGTCACGACGATGTCGGCGATATCGTCTTCGACACGGCAACATCGGTCGATGCCTGTCCGACGATTTTTTCGTGCGACGGCGGTGTGTACTACAACACCAAGAATACGAGCCCCGGCTGCCACACTCCGGCATGGGAACAGCCAAACACGACGCCGCACGCGTTGTGGTTGTGGACGTTGGCGGGCAACGACAACGCCACCGCCACATCGGAAGATCTGTATTTCGGCAACCAGGACAACGGGACATTTGGCGCCACTGACGGCGGGGCAAACCCTCCGTCGTGGAACAACAACAAATGCTGCGACGGGTTCGACTTCGCGGTCGACAATTCAAATGCCCTCTACACGGTGTGTTGTGGTGGGGGCACCAATCGTGCGAACAGAATGTACTTGGGAGGTCCCGGGCTCGGTGGTGATCCAGAGGTCAACACCTACCCGGCCGACGGGTTGTTGCCGGGTTTCAGATTCCCGGACATCATCGACAACTTCGGTCAGGACCAGTTTGTGGTCATCACCAGGAATTGCACCTTCTCCGGACCCAATGCCCAGAACTTCTGCTCCGGCACCAACAACGGCGACGGAGGAATCTACATCACAACGGACGTCACCACCAACCCCATCGTGTGGACGGAACTCGGCAACGCGACCGAACCACCCACCGGTGGCGGTGGAGCGTGTGCCGTGAAAGCATCGCTTGACGGGGGCACGCCCACCTTCTACGTTCAGGCGGGCGGCTGCGACGGCAGGGGGAACGATAGCTTGTGGCGTTTCGACGGCACAAATCCCGCCGGCTCGTGGACCCAGATCTTCCTGCCCGCGGGAGGAATGGGTATTTTCGATGTAGATCCGAATGACCCGGAAAAGTTGTTCATTTCCAACAACACCAACCCGCCGCAGATGTTGTTGTCAGTCGACGGCGGAGCCACATGGGACAACCTCCCCGGCCTCGATGACCTGATGACCGGAAGTGGCGATTATCTTCTGGTCAATTCGCTCGGACCCAACGGTCCATCGACCTTCCAGGGCTACCCTCAGCCCAGTCTGGCGGCCTTCGATCCCGAAGATGAGAACATCATGGCCGCCGGCGGCCGGGACTCGGGAGTCTTTCTGTCCACCGACGGCGGCGATGAGTGGACCCTCATTTCAGATCCGGACAGCACCGGGGGGAGCACGCCTCATCTGCCGCAGCCCTGGTATGCCTACTTCGACCATGAATCGCCGGGCGGGCGCGACATCAGCCTCTACGTGGGCACCCGCGGCCGCGGTGTCTGGCGGGTCGAGTTCGACCAGCCACCCGCAGCCGATGCGGGCGGACCCTATGAAACCGACGAAGGCGTGGACCAAACACTTGACGGATCCGGGTCGTCCGCTCCGAGCGGCAACATCAGCTACGCCTGGGATCTGGACGACGACGGTCAGTTCGACGACTCTACCGACGTCAATCCTGACTTCACGATGGTGGGACAGGATGGTGTCTTCACAGTCAAACTCAAGGTCACGGATGACGACTCCAACCTGACCGATATCGATGAAACCACGGTCACCGTGAACAACGTTGCGCCCACGGTGGTCTTCACTCCTCAGGATCCCGAAGACGAGGGCGCGCCATTGGTGGTCACCGGGACCATTTCCGATCCGGGCTGGCTCGAGTCGCTCACAGGCACCATCGACTGGGGTGATGGTTCACCCCCCGAAGATGTGGGCGGCACGCTCGAGAATGTGCGACCAGATGCCACCCTCACCTTCAACGTCAACCACTGCTACGGCGACAACGGCAACTACACTGTGGAAGTGTGCGGCTACGACGACGACACGTCCACGTGCGAGAGTCAATCCGTTCAAATCGACAACGTGGCACCGACGGTGGCGATCGATCCGGGTCAGGACACCGTGATCGATGAAGGCGACGTCATCAACGTCCTGGCCAACTTCTCCGATCCGGGCTGGCTCGACACCTACTCATCCTCGATCACCTGGGGTTACAGCACCTGGATGGATCCGGGGAACGTGCTTGTGACCACCCAGGGCGGCGGATGCAACTTGCCCGATATCGGAACCGCCAGCGGTTCTCGACAGTACGGCGACAACGGCGTCTTCACCATCACCATCTCGGTGACCGACGACGATGGCGGGACCGGGTTTGATCCCTTCGACCTCACGGTCAACAACATCGACCCAACCGCCGACATCGACGAGACCAACGCCATCGACGTCTGCGGCGCGCCGTTCTTCATCGCCCACGCGGGCGAAAATGTGGACTTCAGCGGACGTTCCACCGATCCCGGCAGTGACGACCTCGATCTGAGCTGGGATTGGGATGACGGTCCGCCGGCGCCGGATGTCACCACATCGTACCCTGTCAACAACCCTGTGGTTGGAGATGACCCGGGCGCTCCCGGCTGGAGCCCCGAGGTCGACCCACGTGACGTCACGGACCAGAAGACCCATGCATTCGAGGACGCGTGCTATTACAACGTGGTCTTCGCTTCCCTGGACGACGACGGTGGGACCGCCTCGGACGCCACCGACGTGGTGATCACCGGAAACGCCTATCGGACCCGATCGGCCGGCTATTGGCGGCACCAACTCAGGGGCAACGGTAGAACCGACTTCACTGACGACCAGCTCCTGTGCTACCTCGACATCATCAACCACATGAGCACGGTCTTCAGCGAGGAGGTCAACGCATCGACCATCGATGACGCTGAAGATGTGTTGGACCCATCACACTCGAACGGTGACCCGCTGGTCCAATTCGACCGTCAGCTCCTGACCGTCTGGCTCAATTTCGCCAACGGCGCGCTCGAGTACGACGATCTCGTGGACACGGACTCCGACCACGAGCCGGACACTGAGCTGATCACATTCCTGTGCGCGGCCGAGGCTGCACGCCTCGATCCATCCACCACTGATGCTGAAATCAGGAGCCTCAAGAACCTCCTGAATAAAATCAACCATTTGAACCAAGGCTCAAATTCATCGTGATCGCGCCTTGATGCATGAATAACCAAGGAGGCCGGGGCGACCCGGCCTCCTTTTTTTGTTGAACATTATTTGTGAATAAGAATCAATTGCGATAGGTTTGTTGAGGAATCTCCAGCTCCAACCGGACTTGTGTAGGCAAGGAAACAGAGGCACGCCAATGTCGGATCCCAACAACAGCCGTGGTCGGACTTCCGAGGACGGCCTTGAGCTCACCTCCGCCGACACCGAACTCGGACCCTTCGCAGGCAACGACTCCAGCTCGGCAGCCCAAATTCCCAGACGTATCGGACAGTATGAGATCAAGCGCGTGATTGCGTCCGGGGGCATGGGGACGGTCTTCGAGGCGCTCCAGGACAACCCCCGCCGACCGGTGGCTCTCAAGGTGGTCAAGGCTTCCTTTGAATCCCGGGAAGCGATCCAGCGGCTGGAGTACGAGGCCCAGATTTTGGCTCGCCTCCGACACCCCGGCATCGCCCAAATCTACGACGCGGGATCGTACGACGACCAAGGGACCCCTGCCCCGTTCTTCGCCATGGAGTACATCCCGAACGCGCGTCCGATCACGGACTTCGCATCCGACAAACAGCTGAACCACCGAGAACGTTTGGGACTGTTTCTTCAGGTGTGCGACGCGGTCCACCACGGTCATTAACGGGGAATCGTGCACCGCGATCTGAAGCCTTCCAACATCCTGGTGGACTCCAACGGTCGCGTCCGGGTGATCGACTTCGGGGTCGCCCGGGCCACCGGCGCCGACATGCAGCAGGCCAAGGCCCAAACCCGGGTCGGCCAGATCATCGGCTCGGTGCATTACATGAGCCCGGAGCAATTCGACGCGGATCCCCACGACATCGATACGCGGAGTGACGTCTATGCCCTCGGTCTGGTGCTTTATGAGCTGCTCGCCGGAGAACTCCCCTACAACGTGGACTCCAGCAGCATCTTCGATATCGCCGAAGAGATTCGCCAGGGCAGACTGCGAAATCTGAGTTTATTCGACAGATCGCTCGGCGGAGAAGTCGAGGCGATCGTCCATAAGGCTCTGGAAAAGGACCGTGAGAACCGATATCAGTCGGCCTTCGGGCTGGCGCAGGACATCCGAAGATTCCTCGCCGGCGAGGCCGTCACCGCTCGCCCAACCGGTTTTGGCTATCAGCTTCAGGTCTTCGCCCGCCGGAACAAGGCCCTGATCGCCCTTGTCAGCGCGGCCTTCGTGCTCCTCGTGACGGGGATCGTGGTCACCTCGTCTCTGCTGGTTCGGGTTGACGCCGAACGACGGAGAGCCGAGGCGGAATCACAGAAGGCGACCGCGGGCAGGGAGTTTTTGACCGCCGTCCTCGCCTCGGCCGTACCCCACGGTTATGGCGACACCACCACCGTGGCCGACGTGCTGGACAGCGCCAGCGAGAAGATCGATGGTGCATTCGTCGACGAACCTGAGGTCGAGGCTGAGGTCCGGCGGTCGCTCGGCATGGCCTATCTCAATATCGGCCATTGGGCTCAGGCCGAACAGCAGCTCGAAACCGCTTTGGCGCTGAGGAAGCGTGCCCTTGGCACCGCCCATGAAAAGACGATCCAGTCCATCGAGGATCTCCAACTCACCTATGGCATCCTCGACGATCCAAAGGGTGCTCTCGAGTTGGAACGCGAGTGGATCAATGCCGTGGCCGAACGCGCCGGCGCTTCTGACCCTTCGCCTTTTCTGAGTCAGTCCAGGATGGCGTACAAGCTCGAACGTGTTGGTCGCTTCGCCGAAGCCCAGCAGATGGCAGGGGAGATCTGGGAGGCGGAGTCTTCTGCGCTGGGGCAGGGCTCCGAAGAAGCTCTCTCCGCCCAGGCGCACTACTCCTGGCTTCTGATGAGGAACGGAAGGTACGAACAGGCCGATGAGGTGGCCCGCGACGCCTTGGCTCGTTCCATTGAAGCTCTTGGTAAGGACCACGAGATCACAGCGGAGACCCGGAGCGCAGCGGCGGCAGTCGACATCGCTCAGGGAAAGCTCAGCGAAGCCCGCGAGCTTTATGGGAATCAGCGGATACCAGATGAAATCAGCATTGAAAGCGAATTCCAGGGTGAATTCGACGTGAAATCGCAACCTTTTCAGCTGCTGGTGTTCTTCGAGGAGTGGTGCCCTTACTCGCAGAACGCGATCCCGCGCGCCGAGACCATCGCCCGACAGTACCGCGGACAGGGACTCGATGTGATCGGCTTCACCGCGGTCAGCCGAAGTTCCACCGATGACGCCGTGCGCCAACTTCTGGCAGACAAACACATCAGCTTTACCACGGTCAAAGAAAATGGACGTCTCTTTAACTATTTCAACTGCCAGGGAACACCTTCATTTCGCCTGCTCCACAATGGCTATCTGATCTGGGAGAACGAGCTCAACTACAACGTCCCCATTCCCATTCGAATGGTGGAGGGTATGCTGGCCTCGCAGTAGCGTCCGGTGTTTTCCCAAGCCGTCAAAAAAACCCGCGCTCCGGAGAGCGCGGGCAATAAGTTGATGCGTATTTGACGACGTCAGTCGCGGGGGTGGTTGATCTGGGCGTGGGCCGCAGCCAGACGTGCGATGGGCACGCGGTAGGGCGAGCAGCTGACGTAGTCCATGCCCACCAGGTGGCAGAACTCCACCGAGTTGGGCTCGCCGCCGTGCTCGCCGCAGATACCCACCTTGAGGTTGGGGCGGGTCGAGCGGCCCCTCTCGATGCCGGTCTGCACCAGCACACCCACGGAGTCCCGGTCCAACACCTGGAAAGGATCCACGGGCAGGATCTTCTTGTCCAGGTAGTCGGGCAGGAAGCCGCCGATGTCGTCGCGCGAGAAACCGAAGGTCATCTGGGTCAGGTCGTTGGTGCCGAAGCTGAAGAACTGGGTCGACTTGGCGATCTCGTCGGCGGTCAGGGCCGCCCGCGGGATCTCGATCATGGTGCCGTAGAGGTGCTCGACCTCGTCGACGCCGTACTTCTGGCAGACCTCGGCGTGGACGGCCTTGGCGAGTTCGAGCTGATCATCGAGTTCGGCCTTGGCGCAGGTCACCGGGACCATGATCTCGGGGAAGCACGCCTTGCCTTCCTGCCTCAGCTCGATGGCCGCTTCGAGGATGGCGCGGAACTGCATCTCCGAGATCTCCGGGAAGGTGACGCCGAGCCGGACGCCGCGGTGCCCCATCATGGGGTTCAGTTCGTGCAGCTCGTCGGCCCGCCGGTCGAGATCCTCGGCGGTCACTGCCAGGGCCTCGGCCAGCTCCCGCCGCTCGTCCGCGCTCTGCGGCACGAACTCGTGCAGCGGCGGATCGAGCAGCCGGAAGGTCACGGGCCGGTCGCCCATGATCTCCAGGGTCGCCTTCATGTCCCGCTTGACGAAGGGGTAGAGCTCGTCAAGGGCTGCGCGGCGTGCCGACTCCGAACCCGACATGATCATCTTGCGAAGGATGAACAGCGGCTCCTCGGATCCGGTGCCGTAGAACATGTGCTCGGTGCGGAACAGGCCAATGCCCTCGGCGCCGAACTCGATGGCCGTGGCCGCGTCGTCCGGGGTCTCGGCGTTGGTGCGGACCTTGAGCACCCGGACATCGTCCGCCAGCTTCATGAAATCCACGAAACCCGGGTTCTCGGTGGCGTCCACCATGTCCAGCTGACCGGCGTACACCAGACCGCGGGTTCCGTTGAGGGTGAGCACGTCACCCTCGTTGAAGACCCTTCCGTCCACGGAGATGGTCTTGCCGACCACATCGATGTCCAGGACACCGGCGCCGACGATGCAGCACTTGCCCCAACCGCGGGCCACCAGCGCCGCGTGTGAGGTCATCCCGCCCCGACCGGTGAGGATGCCCACCGCGGCGCGCATGCCCTCCACGTCCTCGGGGTTGGTCTCCTCACGGACCAGCAACACGGTCTTGCCGGCCTTCACCCACTCGACGGCATCGTCGGCCGAGAACACAATCTGACCGAAGGCTCCGCCCGGTCCGGCGGGCAGCCCCTTGGCGATGAGGTCGGCCGTCTTCTCGGCGTCAGGGTCCACGATGGGGTGCAGCAGTTCGTCCAGCTGCTCCGGCTTGACCCGCAAGAACCGCCGTCGCGGTTATCGATCATGCCTTCTGCGAGCATGTCCATAGCCATGTTGAGGGCGGCGGTGCCGGTCCGCTTGCCGACCCGGGTCTGAAGCATCCACAGCCGTCCGTCCTGGATGGTGAACTCGATGTCCTGCATGTCGGTGTAGTGGGCCTCGAGCTGGTTCCGGATGGCGAAGAGCTGTTCGTAGACCTCGGCATGGCCACCTGCAGCGAGGGCAGATGTTCGTTCTGCTCGTTCTTGGTGTCCTCGTTGAGCGGGTTGGGGGTGCGGGTTCCCGCCACCACATCCTCGCCCTGGGCGTTGGGCAGCCACTCACCGTAGAATTTGTTGTCTCCGGTGGCCGGGTTGCGGGTGAAGGCCACGCCGGTGGCCGAGTCGTCACCCATGTTGCCGAAGACCATGGCCTGGACGTTGACCGCGGTGCCCCAGTCGTCCGGAATGCCCTCGATGCGCCGGTAGGACACGGCACGCTTGCCGTTCCACGACGAAAAGACGGCGCCGATGCCACCCCACAGCTGCTCGCGGGGATCATCGGGGAAGTCTCTGCCGAGCACTTCCTTGATCGTGGCCTTGAAACGCTCGGCCAGGTCTTCGAGGTCGTCCGCGCTGATGTCGGCGTCGGTGGCGTAACCCTTGGACTCCTTGACCTCGTCGAGCATGCGGTCGAGCTGCTGGCGGATGCCCTTGCCTTCGGCGGGTTCGACGCCGGCGGCCTTCTCCATCACCACGTCGGAGTACATCATGATGAGGCGGCGGTAGGCGTCGTAGACGAAGCGCGGGTTGCCGGTCTTGGCGATCAGGCCCGGAATGGTGGCCGAGCACAGACCGACGTTGAGGACGGTCTCCATCATGCCGGGCATGGAGGAGCGAGCGCCCGAGCGGACCGACAGCAGCAATGGATCATCAGCATCGCCGAACGCGAGTCCCCATGATCTCCTCCACCTTGGCCAGCGCGGCATCGGCCTCGGCCTCGATGGATGAGGGTAGGTCTCGTCGTGGTCGTAGAAATAGGTGCACACCTCGGTGGTCAGGGTGTAGCCCGCAGGCACCGGCATGCCCAGTTTGGCCATCTCGGCCAGGTTGGCGCCCTTGCCGCCGAGCAGGTTCTTCATGTCGGAGCGGCCCTCGGCAGAGCCGCCTCCGAACGAGTACACGTATTTGGTATTGGTCATTCGTTTCCTCCATCGATCTGCAGCCCGACAGATCGGCAAGTTTTGAAAATTGATCTCCAAGTAACTTCAACAGCGCGATTCGATTCCGTTTGACGACCTCGTCGTCGGCCATCACCAGCACCTCGACGAAGAAACGCTCCAGCACATCGGCCAGATCGGCCATCGCCGCAAAGGCATCATCGAAACGTGCTCCCTCGAGACACTCGTCCGAACGCTCGCCGAAGGCCACGGTGTGGCCGTGAACTCGGTCTCCTCATCCTGTTGGAAGGCGTCCGATCCACCACACCGTCGGGCTCGCCGTCGGTGATGTTGCGGACCCTCTTGAATCCCAGCGCCAGCCACGGAAGGCGTCCGACTACCGCGCCGCTCCAGGGCCGCGCACGGGCCACCAGCTCGGGCAGACGGGTCCAGCCCGCGGCCATGACCGCATCCGCGGTGTCGAAGGACACCCCACCACGTCCATCAGATAGCGCCGAACACGATCGGCGACAAAGTCGGACAGCGCACCGGAGATCTCTTCGATGTCGCCATCCACTGGTCGGACACCGACGCCATCGCGCGGTCGATCGCCTGGCCCAGGTCGAGGTTCCAACCGGCCTCGGCGACGATCTTGACCAGACCCTGGGCCGCTCGCCGCAGGCCGTGCGGATCCCGCGATCCCGAAGGATTCTCCCCGACCGCCAACAGCCCGGCCAGGGTGTCCAGTCGATCGGCGGCGCCCACCAGACGCCCGTCTCGGACGCCGGACTTCACCGTCGAACCCCTGGGGCAAGATAGTGGTCGCGACCGTGGTCCAAAGCTCCTCGGGGGCGCCCTCCAACCTGAGGTAGTGGCCGCCCATGACGCCCTGCAGCTCGGTGAACTCCACCACCATGTTGGTGAGCAGGTCGGTCTTCGCCAGCCGGGTGGGATGGGCAGCTCGTCTCGGTCCACCGCAGGCATCGATCTGGTCCGCCATCCACACGGCCAGCCGGCCCGCCCGGTCGGCCTTGTCGGCCATGCTGCCCAGTGTGCGGTGGATCGAGCCGCTCAGCTCCGTCGCCAGCTTCTCGAGCGGTCGCTTCGATCCTCCTCGAAGAAGAAGTGGGCATCGGCCAGTCGGACCCGATCACCACTCGTTGCCTTGACCGATGAGCCCTTGGGGTCGTCGCGGCGGTCGATGACGGTCAGGAAGTGGGAAGCCAGGGCGCCGTCGAGCGCTCCAGGATCAGGCACTTCTCGATGATGCCTCAGGGTGG
>CAWAUY010000020.1:0-6721 GCA_963785275.1 Candidatus Sulfomarinibacteraceae bacterium | reverse complement strand
GGAATTTCGAATTCGAAACTCTCATCGCGTTCGCCGAACAGGCTGACGAGCACATCTCCGAAGTGGTTGCGCCACGTCGCCCGATTGTGACCCTCCGGGACCTCGATGAACTCGACGTCGTGGCCGGCATCGTTGAGCGCCTGGCGCGCGTTGTGTGCCGTGGCGAGGTTGGCTCCATCGTAGCGACCGGCGAGGATCGCCACACGAAGGCGGCGGCTCGGCCGCACTGTAAAAGTCGTCAGATCGGCGGAGGTGAGGCGTCGGCCGGGGATCATCAAGCCTACGCAGCCGAAGGGTGCGCGGGGTGTGAGGACGGCGGCGTCCAGGGCGTCCTTCGCCCCGTACGAGACCGCGAGGATGGCGCGCTTGTCGGGGTGTTGGGTGATGCTGTAGCGCTCGGCCAACCACTCCAGTGTTTCCGTCGTGAGAAAGCTCCGCATCGGAGGACCTTCGTGGTTGTCGGAATCTCCAGGGAGGTAGGACTGGAGGAAGGCCACGATGATCGGCTCGATCCTGCGGTGAGCAATCAGCCAGTCGAGCACCCGGGGTGCCTCGGCCGGGCGGACCTTGCCCCACCCTGAGTGGAACACAGCGACCGGATAGGCGACGTCGTCGCGGTAGGTGGGAGGAAGGTAGACGATCAGTTGGCGTGGCCCACCCAGAACGCGGCTGTCGATGGTTCCCTCCACAGTGCGACCGCGGGGTGTCAGGTGGGGCTCCGTCACAGCGAGCGACGGGACGTAGTCAGGCGTCACCATTTCGGAGACGGGACCGGCGGTGTGCAGATCTGCACGTCGGGGGTTGTTGGGGTCGACCCGGTAGTCGGTCTGACCGTGCACGACCAGGTACTCGATCCGGGCCCGGGGCGCGACGTGCGTCTGAAGCCGGTACCAGTTGGTCGATCCGATCCGCGTCATGGCCCCGACGGTGAGGTCAAACGTCTCCTCGTCCGGCCGCACCCCCCAGCCCGTGATGTCGGAGACGATGCGCGGGACCTCATGATCGATCCCCTTTACCAGGAAGGTCACCATCGCTTCGAAACCCGGGCTGGGCTGCTCGATGAGCGGGGTGGTGGCGTGGCCGGCCTCGATCTCCCGGATGGTCCGGGCCAACCCCTCCTGATTGGTGAAGTTCTTGGAGGGGTCCGGAACGCACGACGCGACGATGCTGATGAGAAGGCCGGTGACAACCACCCTCAAGACCGCCACTCTTTCGACGCTCCAACTCACGTGATCCACCTTGTGCATTCTCGCACTTCAAGCGGGGGGAATGGGCGCCACGTTCACCATGACACCATTGCGACGTCGTGAGGGCTGTCGTACGGGTGCCGGGCTTTCGAATCTGAGTATGTCTTCAGGCGGTTGTGCTGCATACGAGGTCGGGGTTCTCTCTCGCCAACCCGGGTAGTGGTCCTCGGGTCCTGGGGCTGCAAGTCTATGAACGCCAGCTCCGCTGGCTCGGTATGGGGCTGTGGAATCCTCCGCCCGCCCAATTCGAAATTCGTAATTCGAAATTCGTAATTTCGGATGCCATCAGGCCTGGGCTTCGCGGAACTCCCAGGGCGGCACGGGATCCGAGTCGAGCCACAGGCCGCACGGCGACGATTTGGCCTTGTCGGCCGCGGCTTCAAGCTCGCCGTCGTCGGTGCCCCAGGCGAGCCCGCTGGCCGCGAGCAGCTGGGACAGATCCTGTCCATCAACAGTGACCCGTGCAAAGCCTTCGCCCTCCCCGGTGTCCACCATCTCGACTGCGACCTCGCGCCCACCCACCATGTCGGCGACAAAGGCGCGCACCTCTTTACCCCACGGTTGGCCAAGCTCCGGAGCGTCCACTCCCTCGAGATCAATGGTCCTTTCTTTCTCGTCGCACTTGACGATGAGCGTGTCCCCGTCAATCACCTTGACGCATTTTGCGGTCATGGTGTGGTGTTCGTTCTCAGGGGGATCGGCCACGACGGGCACGGCCAGCAGGCAGGCGACTCCAAGACAACTCAACGCGGTGATGAGGGTTCGGGCTTTCATGACTCTCTCCCTTGGCTGTCGAAGCGGTTGATGGTTGCCGTGCGGCTTCGGCATACAGTGGGTTGATCCCCATTCATAAAGACGCTCCAGCTCCACATTTGTTATCTACTCAATGGGTACTACGCACGAATGTGGGTTCCTGTTCCACCGAAGACAACCGACGACTCCGGTTTCTGCGGTGCTACAATCACCACGAATCGTCACAACATACAAATCGATGATTAGGGGGTCGCATGATGAGCAGGCTCGATGCATTCATCACAGGCGTCTGCGCGGTGTTGTTGAGCGCGTCGGTCGCTTCCGCACAGAGCCAGGTTTTCAACGGAGAGTTTCATACGGATGTACTCGGTTGGAACCAACTTTCGGCGGTCACACTGGCATGGGATCCGGCTTCTGACTATGAGGGCAATCCCAGTTCTGGAAGCGCAGTGGTCGTGAACGCCCAACCCGGAACCGCCAACTCGGGCGTCACCCAGTGCGTCAACGGCATCCACGGTGGCGAGTCCTACGACCTGTCCGCCTGGTTCCGCGCGCCGACCGGACAGACAGCCGACGGTCACTGTCTCGTTTTCGTGTGGTGGTACTCCCAACCCAATTGCAGCGACTGGCTCGATCTCGGACCTGGGACGGGTTGGGTGTATACGTCCGACAGCTGGACCGATCGGAGCATCCTGGAAACCCCGGCACCACCAGGCGCGGCGAGCGCCATCGTGTACCTCAACATTGTGAAGGACTCCGACCAAGGAGGCTCTTACCAGGCCTGGTTCGATCACGTTCTTCTTCAACCGACAGGTACGATCTTCATCGAAGGATTCGACACCGGCCATACCTTGGCGTGGTCCACCATCGTTCCGTGACTCGGCCTGAAGCCCTGCGTCCCTGGACCCACAAAAAACGACCCGCGCTCCGGAGAGCGCGGGTCGTGGGTTGTCGATGGTCGGTGGTCGTCAGTCGCGCGGGTGGTTGATCTGCGCGTGGGCCGCGGCCAGCCGTGCGATGGGTACGCGGTAGGGCGAACAACTCACGTAGTCCATCCCCACCAGGTGGCAGAACTCCACCGAGTTGGGCTCGCCGCCGTGCTCGCCGCAGATGCCCACCTTGAGGTTGGGGCGGGTCGAGCGGCCCCTCTCGATGCCGGTCTGCACCAACACACCCACGGAGTCCCGGTCCAACACCTGGAAAGGATCCACGGGCAGGATCTTCTTGTCCAGGTAATCGGGCAGGAAGCCGCCGATGTCGTCGCGCGAAAAACCAAAGGTCATCTGGGTCAGGTCGTTGGTACCGAAGCTGAAGAACTGGGTCGACTTGGCGATCTCGTCGGCGGTCAGGGCCGCCCGCGGGATCTCGATCATGGTGCCGTAGAGGTGCTCGACCTCGTCGACGGCGTACTTCTGGCAGACCTCCGCGTGGACGGCCTTGGCGAGTTCGAGCTGATCATCGAGTTCGGCCTTGGCGCAGGTCACGGGGACCATGATCTCGGGGAAACACGCCTTGCCTTCCTGCCTCAGCTCGATGGCCGCTTCGAGGATGGCGCGGAACTGCATCTCCGAGATCTCCGGGAAGGTGACACCCAGCCTGACGCCGCGGTGCCCCATCATGGGGTTCAGTTCATGCAGTTCGTCGGCCCGCCGATTGAGGTCTTCGGCGGTCACTCCTAATGCCTCGGCCAGCTCCCGCCGCTCGTCCGCGCTCTGCGGCACGAACTCGTGCAGCGGCGGATCGAGCAGCCGGAAGGTCACGGGCCGGTCGCCCATGATCTCCAGGGTCGCCTTCATGTCCCGCTTGACGAAGGGGTAGAGCTCGTCAAGGGCTGCGCGGCGTGCCGACTCCGAACCCGACATGATCATCTTGCGAAGGATGAACAGCGGCTCCTCGGATCCGGTGCCGTAGAACATGTGCTCGGTGCGGAATAGGCCAATGCCCTCGGCGCCGAACTCGATGGCCGTGGCCGCGTCGTCCGGGGTCTCTGCGTTGGTGCGGACCTTGAGCACCCGGACATCGTCCGCCAGCTTCATGAAATCCACAAACCTGGGGTTCTCCGTAGCGTCCACCATGTCCAGCTGACCGGCGTACACCAGACCACGGGTTCCGTTGAGCGTGAGTACGTCACCCTCGTTGAATACCCTTCCGTCCACGGAAATGGTCTTTCCGACCACATCGATGTCCAGGACACCGGCGCCGACGATGCAGCACTTGCCCCAACCACGGGCCACCAGCGCCGCGTGTGAGGTCATCCCGCCCCGACCGGTGAGGATGCCCACCGCGGCGCGCATGCCCTCCACGTCCTCGGGGTTGGTCTCCTCACGGACCAGCAACACGGTCTTGCCGGCCTTCACCCACTCGACGGCATCGTCGGCCGAGAACACAATCTGACCGAAGGCTCCGCCCGGTCCGGCGGGCAGCCCCTTGGCGATGAGGTCGGCCGTCTTCTCGGCGTCAGGATCCACGATGGGGTGCAGCAGTTCGTCCAGCTGCTCCGGCTTGACCCGAAGAACCGCCGCGCGGTTATCGATCATGCCTTCTGCGAGCATGTCCATAGCCATGTTCAGGGCGGCGGTGCCGGTCCGCTTGCCGACCCGGGTCTGAAGCATCCACAACCGTCCATCCTGGATGGTGAACTCGATGTCCTGCATGTCGGTGTAGTGGGCCTCGAGCTGGTTCCGGATGGCGAAGAGTTGTTCATAGACCTCTGGCATGGCCACCTGCAGCGAGGGCAGATGTTCGTTCTGCTCGTTCTTGGTGTCCTCGTTGAGCGGGTTGGGGGTACGGGTTCCCGCCACCACATCCTCGCCCTGGGCGTTGGGCAGCCACTCACCGTAGAATTTGTTGTCTCCGGTGGCCGGGTTGCGGGTGAAGGCCACACCGGTGGCCGAGTCGTCACCCATGTTGCCGAAGACCATGGCCTGGACGTTGACCGCGGTGCCCCAGTCGTCCGGGATGCCCTCGATACGCCGGTAGGACACGGCACGCTTGCCGTTCCACGACGAAAAGACGGCGCTGATGCCACCCCACAGCTGCTCGCGGGGATCATCCGGGAAGTCTCTGCCGAGCACTTCCTTGATCGTGGCCTTGAAACGCTCGGCCAGGTCTTTGAGGTCGTCCGCGCTGATGTCGGCGTCGGTGGCGTAACCCTTGGACTCCTTGACCTCGTCGAGCATGCGGTCGAGCTGCTGCCGGATGCCCTTGCCTTCGGCGGGTTCGACGCCGGCGGCCTTCTCCATCACCACGTCGGAGTACATCATGATGAGGCGGCGGTAGGCGTCGTAGACAAAGCGCGGGTTGCCGGTTTTGGCGATCAGGCCAGGAATGGTGGCCGAGCACAGACCGACGTTGAGGACGGTCTCCATCATGCCGGGCATGGAGGAGCGAGCGCCCGAACGAACCGAAAGCAGCAATGGATCATCGGCATCGCCGAAGCGAGTTCCCATGATCTCCTCCACCTTGGCCAGCGCGGCGTCGGCCTCGGCCTCGATGGATGAGGGATAGGTCTCGTCGTGGTCGTAGAAATAGGTACACACCTCGGTGGTCAAGGTGTAGCCTGCGGGCACCGGGATGCCCAGATTGGCCATCTCAGCCAGGTTAGCGCCCTTGCCGCCAAGCAGGTTCTTCATGTCGGAGCGGCCCTCGGCGGAGCCGCCTCCGAACGAATAGACGTATTTGGTGTTGGTCATTCGTTTCCTCCATCGATCTGCAGCTTCGACAGATCGGCAAGTTTTGAAAATTGATCCCCAAGTGACTTCAACAGCGCGATTCGATTCCGTTTGACAACCTCGTCGTCAGCCATCACCAGCACCTCGACAAAGAAACGCTCGAGCACATCGGCCAGCTCGGCCATTGCCGCAAACGCATCATCGAAACGTGATTCCTCGAGACACTCGTCCAAACGCTCGCCAAAGGCCACGGTGTGGCCATGCAACTCTTCTTCCTCATCCTGTTGGAAGGCTGCCGGATTCACCACACCGTCGGGCTCGCCGTCTGTGATGTTGCGGACTCGTTTGAATCCCAGCGCAAGCCAACGGAAGGCGTCTGATTCTCGCGCCGTCTCCAGGGCACGCGCCCGGGCCACCAGCTCGGGCAATCGGGTCCAGCCCGCGGCCATGACCGCGTCCGCGGTGTCGAAGGACACCCCCACCACGTCCATCAGATATCGCCGAACACGATCGGCGACAAAGTCGGACAGAGCAGCGGAGATCTCCCCGATGTCGCCATCCACATGGTCGGACACCAACGCCATGGCGCGGTGGATGGCCTGGCCCAGGTCGAGGTCCCAACCGGCCTCGGCCACGATCTTGACCAGACCCTGAGCCGCTCGTCGCAGGCCGTGCGGATCCCGCGATCCCGAAGGATTCTCCCCGACCGCAAACAGACCGGCCAGGGTATCCAGTCGATCGGCGGCGCCCACCAGACGGCCCGTCTCGGACGCTGGAACTTCACCGTCGAACCCTTGGGGCAAGTAGTGGTCACGGGCCGCGGTCCAAAGCTCCTCGGGGGCGCCCTCCAACCTGAGGTAGTGGCCGCCCATGACGCCCTGCAGCTCGGTGAACTCCACCACCATGTTGGTGAGCAGATCGGTCTTCGCCAGCCGGGTGGCGTTGGGCAGCTCGTCTTTGTCCACCGAGGCATGGATCTGGTCCGCCATCCACACGGCCAGCCGGCCCGCCCGGTCGGCCTTGTCGGCCATGCTGCCCAGGGTGCGGTGA
>CAWAUY010000019.1:0-10455 GCA_963785275.1 Candidatus Sulfomarinibacteraceae bacterium | reverse complement strand
GAAATTCTATGTTGATCCGTGTGATCCGTCAGCTTCCCGGGAGGGCGGAGAGGAACTCGAAATCCGGATATCGATATCCAGAAATTTGAAAGCCGAGCCCACCCAGGTCCTTCGACTCGCTTCGCTAGCTCAGGATGACATGAGGGCCTTCGGGGTTGGGGGAGGTTAGCTCCCCACGTCCATTTTGTACTGTGCGATCTCCTTGAGCAGTTTGTTGGCGTCGGCCTTGACCTCGGGCTCGGTGGAGGTTCCGGCGATCTTCTGGACTTCCGTTTCGATGCGGTCTACCTCGGCGAGGGCCGCGGCCGCAGCATCCGACATGTCCATGCCGCTCACGGCCAGCGCCTTACCCGCCTGTCGGTATTCGCGAGCCGCGTTTCTGAACTCGCCGCGGAGGCTGTTCACTTCGTGGCCGGCCTCACTCATGGAGTCACCGGGTAGGAGCTTGAGCTCCCCGGTGGTGAGGTAGTTGAATGCGACCAACGCGACGACAACGACGACCACGAGCATGAGCAGAGTTTTCATTCCGACGATCTCCTTGTTGACCGAATTTCTCGATGACAACCGATGGGACCATTGTGCCACGACCGGATCCCGCTCGTGGTGATTTCAGAACCCCTCCAATCCTGCACGCAGACATGTCATGGGGCGGAGGCGACCACCCTTGGATCGTGTACTGTGGGCGGAGGTAGACGGTTTAATTTTTTTGTGCGGTGTTCGGTGTTTGGCAGCTCCATCTCGGTCAACGGCAAGCCGCGGTGTCCTGTGATGCCGACAACGATGGGTGCTGTTTCCCGTTGACAATGGGACAGGACACGGGCCCCATTGGTCGCTGATGAGGTTTGTGGAGTGCAGATGAACGTACGAATTGAAGAAGTAGATGGCCGATCGAAGCTCAAGAAGTTTGTTCGATTCCCATTTGATCTATATTCAGGATATTCGTGCTGGATTCCCCCCATTATTTCAGATGAGTTGGAGATGTTTTCGAAAAAAAAGAACCCCGCGTTCGATTTCTGCGACGTGAAGTGTTGGGTCGCGCGGTCCGGCGGAAGAACCGTCGGGAGAATCGCCGGAATCATCAATCACAGGGCCAACGAAATTCGGGGCGAGAGGATGGCTCGATTCGGGTGGATTGACTTCATTGACGACCCAGAAGTATCGAGGGAACTCCTGTCAACTGTGGAGGTTTGGGCGAAATCTCAGGGAATGGATGCTGTACATGGACCATTGGGATTTACAGACCTTGATCCCGAAGGCATGCTGGTGGAGGGTTTCGATGAACTGGGCACGATCGCGACCATCTACAACCACCGGTACTACCCGGACCATTTGGAGAAGCTCGGATACGCAAAGGACGTGGATTGGGTCGAATTCGAGATTCTGGTGCCGGAAGAGATGCCGGAACGAGTGACCAGGGTTGCGGAGATCGCTCGGAAGAGACATAAATTGCGGGTATATGAGGCGAAGAAAACGCGAGATTTGTTACAGTTTAAAGGCGAAGTATTTTCTCTATTAAACGAGTCATTTGCAGATCTGTACGGATTTGTTCCTTTGACGGAAAAACAGATCGAAATGTACGCCTCGAAATACTTCAGTTTTCTTCAACCCAAGTTTGTGTCGATTGTCCTGGATAGTGACGACAAGGTCGCGGCATTCGGGATTACGATGCCGTCACTGTCGAAGGCTTTCCAGCGCTGTCGGGGCAGGTTACTGCCTCTGGGACTCTTTCACGTCTTGCGCGCCATGCGACGGAACGACAGGGCCGATATGTACCTCGTCGCGGTACGGCCCTCGCTTCAGGGGCAGGGGGTCAACGCACTGCTCCTGGAACAGGTGGGACACGCGTACCGAGAGGTGGGTGTGCGGCGAACCGAGACGAATCCCGAACTCGAACACAACTCGAGGGTCATCACACAGTGGAAGGCCTTCGACTATCGGCAGCACAAGAGGCGGAGGTGTTTCGTCAAGAGACTGGGGCGCAGCGAAGGGGAGGTGGCGTCAGTCTGAACGCCGATCCAAGACCCGACCATCTCGGATTTCGACGATCCGGTCCATGGCGTCTGCGACGTCGGAGTCGTGGGTCACAACCACCAGAGTTCCACCGGTTTGGCGGCTCCAACCTGTCAGCGCCGCGAGAATGGTTTCGCCTGTGCGGGTGTCGACGTTTCCGGTGGGTTCATCCGCGAGCAGGATCCGCGGCTGGTTGACGAGGGCCCTCGCCACCGCTGCGATCTGACGTTCCCCGCCAGACAGATGGGCTGCCAGAGTGTTCCTTCGATGTCCCAGTGACAACCGGTCCAGAAGATCGCTGGCCCGTCCCGGTTCTCCACGAAATTGTCGCGGCAGGCCGTACAGCGGAAGCTCGACGTTTTCTACCGCGGACAGGTGGGGCAAGAGGTGGTGGAACTGGAAGACGATGCCGAGGTTGTTGGCCCGCCAACGCTCGGGACTGCCGAGGCGGCCGGATGGAAGGCCGTCGATCTGCAACTCGCCATTGTCGAAGGTATCGAGCTGGGCGATGAGACCGAGCAGGGTGGATTTGCCACTGCCGGTTCGGCCCACAATAGCGACGCGTTCACCGCTTTCCACCTGAAGATCCACCCCTGCCAGAGCCTGCACAAGACCGTGGTCGTATGACTTGGTGATGCCGCGGGCCCGAACCTCGACGCCGAGTGCGGTCATCCGTGCCACCTCAGTGCTTCGGCGGGTTGGACCCTGACCGCGGCCGCCAGGGCGGGAAGACTGCCCAAGGCGCCGGACAGGACGGTCACGCCGATGGCTTCCGCCACCGTGCTGAGAGGGATCTGTGGCGCCAGGACAAGAGTGTCATACAGAGGCACGATGTGCAGGATCGTAAAGGCAAGGGGGACCCCAAGAAAAGCGCCGGCGAGGGAAATGATCAGACCTTCGCTGAGCACCAGAGCAACGAGGCGAGATCGCTGCCACCCGATGGTGCGGAGGATTCCGATCTCTTGCGTTCGTTCCTTGACACTGATCGTGAGCACGTTCCAGACCACCAAAACGGTCAGCACCATGGCCAATGACCCGAATTGCCGGGTAGATCTGGCGATCAGCTGCCAGTTGCGGTGCAGCGAGATCCATCCCTCCGCCGGACTCACCTCGAGATCGGTGAACCGGCGTGAGATCTCGTCTCGTACGCGATCTCGGTTCCTCACATCGTCCACAGTGACAAATATGAGGTTGATCCTGTCGCCGAGGTGGAGCAGTTCTTGAACGACGGAGAGGGGAGCGAGCATGCTCCGATCGAGCAGTTCGCTGTCGCTGTCGAAGATGCCGGTGACGCTGAAGCGTCGTTTTCGGATGTCCAGGGTCTCGCCTACAGCAGCGTCCAGTCTGCGGGCGGTTCGGATGCCAAGCATGACCCCGTCGCTGCCGGGAGTGAAGGCTCGGCCGTCGACGAGCTGGATTCCCGGGACCGTCGGTGCATCGGGGCCGATCCCGATGATCAGAAACTCCGGACTGTCCGCCACCCGGGCGACGTACACCGTGGCGGCCATCAACCGGTTCACATGGGCGACGGTCTGGAGTTGATGCAGATGAGAGCTTGTCAGCCACGATTTCTGGGGCATGGCTGCGCCTTCCTGCTGCACGATCAGTTCGCACTGCAGTGTATTGACAGTGGTCTGGATGGCGCGGAGCTGCGACTCACCAAGAGACACGAGCACGATGAAGGTTGATGCCGCCAGGGCTATGCCGGTCGCAGTGAGCACGCTCCGCTGAGGTCGGCGGAGCAGGTTGCGGATTGCCAGACGGAGGGTTGCCCTCATGGTCTCAGTGCTCTGATGACCCGGTGGCAGACCGTATGCCCCGTCTATTCAGACCATGTGACCGTGCCGCGGTAACGGCGGTCCCGCGGTCAATAGTCATAGGTGTAATGCGGACTCGTGCCGTCGGCGATCGTGCCGTGGATCTCCTGGACCACCTCACTGCCCTCGAAGACGAAGAAGGTGAAGTTTGGACTTTCGGTCGCGTCGCACGCCGACCACAACTGCGCCCAGTACTCATACCGACCCGATGGCGCCTGTCCCACCGGCCAGAACACGTTTTCGGTGGGGTTCGGGTCCGGACCCGAACAGCCCGCGTTGGAGTCCACATCGAGCCGCCCCCCGGTGTCGGACAGGGTATGGCCAAAATAGATCACCTCGCCGCTGGGTTCCATGACGTAGATGTCGAGATCTTGAGGTCCGTCCCATCTCAGCCGGAAAGCAACATCGCCGGTGCTGCCCGGCCCGTGGTATATGAAACTGCCATTGCAGGCATTGGTGAACTCCATGAGGTGCTCGTCCTCGCCGATGTGGATCGCGAGTTCACCGTCGATGGGGTAGTTCGGGCAAGCAAGCGTGTCCCATTCGGCGTTTCCGGCGATGCTGTTCGACGTCGTCTTGGCGGTGGTTCCGGAGCCGCTGATGCTCATGGTCCCTGCGACGTGACCGCCGCCGTCCACGGCGAGGTCAGTGGATCCGGTGATTGAATCCACGGGCGGATAGGCGTTTTCGTAACGGAAACCTTGCTGCTCGAGACTGTAGCCGAATGCGACCCGGGTCGGCGAGGTCTGGACGCCGTCAAAGGCCAGCTCCACGGACCCGACGGCGACGGTGCCGTCGTCAAAGACGTATCCGCTCCCGAAATCCAGCTCGAGACTGTTGGTTCCCAGGGTGCTGATGCCGGGAAGCTGATTGGCAATTTCCGAGAGCATGCCCTGGATGCCCGTGGATTGAATGGTCTGGACCAGGTCCTCGATGTTTCCGGGGCCCTGCTGGGGAAGGGCGCCCAGTAGGACAAAGATCTGCTCGATGCTGGTCCTTGGGTCCATCAGGATTCCGGGACCAAGGGTTGGGGTCGGGGTTGGGGTCGGTGGGGGAGGACCTGTTGAGCCCGCGACGAGCGCCGGGATGTACACCGGATCTCCGGTGGCGTTGTCCACCGACGAGGCGTAGGCGAAGAACGCGCCACCGGGTGTCGAAGTGGAAACAAGGATATAGCCGTCGGGAATCTCGTCCTGGGTGAGATTTCTGAAGATCCGGTCAATCTGTTTGTGCCCGAAGGCATCAAGTGAGTAGGTCCTGGTCCCGATAAATGTCCCCTGGGCTTGATACAGGTCGGCGCGAATGGTGATCGGTGAGCCGACCGCGCTGACGAATCCGACGTTGGTTCGGAAGCCGATGTTCGACGATGGATGTTGCGAGAGCTGGATGAGAAGCCCTTCATTCCCGTGTGCGATGGCCTGGGATTGGGGTGCTCCGCTGATGTATTGACCGTAGGTTCCCTGGTCGGTCAGGTTGTAGGTTCTGCTGGTCACGAGCAGAGAGCCGGTGACGGGCGTGATGCGCAGGGCTGCGCCGCCGGTGAAGCCGAATACGGTGTACAGAACATCATTCAGACGGAGGCTGCGACCGGCGCCGACGGTGTAGACGGCGGTTTGGGGGGAGGAGTTGCTCTGGTCCCGCCGGAGCAGGGCGACCTCGTACTGACCCTGCGTCGATCCGGCGTTGTGCAGTTCGACGTCCGTCCGCCAGTTGGTGCCCGCGGCTCCGGCGACATGGGCGGCGGCCGGGATGTACATAGGTTCGCCCGCGGATTTTGCAGCCGAGCGATCGGTGGAGGAGTGTGTGGTTCGGCCGGCAAGCCTGCGTTTCCACATCATTTCGGCAGGACTTCGACCCGAAACAGACAGATTCCCCTGATTCATCGGCGCCATGCGGAGTCGGCGGACGTCGGGGAAGGCCGGGGACGACCCGGACCCGCCAAACGGCTCGCCCTGGCTCCACGTGCCGGTGAAGGTGGCCGTGTTGTCCGATTCGTTGGTCTCCGGTATGTGGCCGTCGGGGTCGGCGTGGAGGTCCAGGGTGTGTTGTCCCGGGGCAAGGGCGCCGACGTTGTAGTCCTCGAAGTAGACGTAAAAACCCGACGGCAGAATGTAGTCCTCGGTCTGCGGTGCCCACACCGCGACCGGGTTTCCGTCCACGTCGAGTTGAGCGATGGCCGTTCCGATGGGGAACGTCACGTCCTGGGCGTACTGGTTGATGATCGCCCAGTCGACGTAGGCGGGTTGGTTGCCAACGAGTCCACCGGACGAGTTGGTTCCCGGTTGGCCCGAAACCACCAACGGCCCATCCCATTCTTGGGGCTGATGGGGGACCAGGTTCAGCTGGGGGTCGGGAGGGGTCGGAGTCGCGGTGGGGGGGGGCAGAGTGGGGGTTGCCGTCGCGGTTGGAGTATGGGGGGAACTGGGCGTTCTCGTCGGAGTAGGGCTGGGTGAAGTGCCCGAGTCCACGATCGCCGCGGGGATGTAGATGGGATCCCCGGTTCGATTGTCCACCACCGAGGCATAGGCGAAGAACCGGCCGTTGGGTGTCAACGTGCGGATGGTGATGTAGCCGTCGCTCACATCGTCCCCGGTGACCGTGCGGAAAAGGCGGTCTTTCTGGGTGAAGGACGCGGCCTCGAGCCAGAAGGAACGTGTTCCCAACTGAGTCCCGTCCCACCGATACAGATCGACCTCGACCAGAATCTGGCCATCCGACGCGTTCAGCAAGCCGACGTTGGTTCTGAATCCGGTGTCGCTCGCCTGATTGTGAGTCAGTTGGATGATCCTACCCTCTTGTCCGAACGCGATGGCACCGGCTGACGGCACAGCGCCGATGTACTGGCCGTAGGTCCCGTCGGGTGTTTGGTTGAAGGTCCGGCTGGAGACCGCGATCTCTCCTGTGGTGGCGGTGATACGAAGGGCCGCGCTGCCGGTGAATCCAAAGGCGGAATACAGAACGTCACTGTATCGAACGGATTGACCCGAGGAGAGGTGGAAGGGGAGAGACATGGGATTCGGGTTGGCCACGTCTTGAACAAGCAGAGCGATCTCATATTGGGCCTGGGCATCGCCGTGGTTGTGCACTTCCAAATCAGTTCGCCAGTCGGTGCCGGCTGCTCCCGAGACGTGTGCGGCGGCGGGTATGAACAGGGGCGAGTCCACAGACACCAGAGACGAGGCACCAAAGGACGGGTTGTGACTGGAAAAAGCTACAGCCTCTTCCCCGTCCCGCACCCCGGCCGTGACCAGCAAGGTGCCGGCAGCGAGGACCGAAATCATCCAAAACACACCAAATCGCCGGGACTCCACGGAACCGGTGTTACGATGGGTCATCGCAGTCCTCCTCCTCAAATGTAATCTCAAACGACACGTTAGCCAGGGCAGCCCGATCTGTCAACGGTGATCCTATTCGAGATGAACTAAACAGACAGTTCACTTTGTCGTTCATTCAAATGATGTCGATACGCAGTGAACGCGTGCCCGTATTGCTTCGATCAGTCAGTCCAATCTTCGTTGGCGGCTTCGGCGTCTTCGAGACAGGCCAGCATGGTCGTCAGCCCGGTGACAAAAGTGATCGTCATTATCACATTGAAAATAGCGACGGAAATGTTGAATATATCAATGCCAAAAAACAAATATATAGCAAATACTATATAGAGTTCATATCTAGGTCTTAACATGTTCTTATACGGTCGATTGAAGATATTGCGGACAATAGAAAATACAACAATTGAAACATAGACAAATATGAACCAAACACTTAGCCTACCATCAAGTAAGCCCATGCTGAGAAGACCAATCACAAAGAAGAAAAGCGAAATCATGTCCGATGACGTATCAAAAATACTGCCTTGTAGTGTGGTGTTGTCGAGAAATTTTGCGAGTGTTCCATCGATTCCATCAAGAACAATGTGAACAATGAGCAGTATCAAAGTCGTCCACATGAATCCAAACACAAGGGCGCATCCCGCTGCGATACCGAACACCAATCCCGCAAAGGTGATCATGTTCGGTGTGATTCCGGTTCGTTGACACGCCAGGAGGATCGGTCGGTAGACCCTGAGTTTGATCTTGGTTGCGGGATCGTTGCACCACGACTCGCCGTCGGAGTAACAGGTCGGTCTCCGGTTCGCGATGGATGGTCGGGGATCGCTCATCCCTTGACCGTCCAACCCTTGGTTTGAAGGACAATGCGGAGCTTCTCCCGATGGTCGCCCTGGAGCTCTACCCGATTCTCCACCACCGTGCCGCCGGTGCCGCAGGTCCGCTTCAGCTCCTTTGCCAGGTCCTTGAGGAAGTCTGCATTGCGGGGCAGGCTCTCCACCACGGTGACGGTCTTGCCCCTCCGGCCAGCCTTTTCGATCCTGAGGCGGGCGGTGATCCGGTCGGGTACCGGCTCATCGAAGGTGGAGGAGCAGCGACACTGGTTCGTGGGCCAGCCGCAGGACGGACAGATCCTCCCCGAATCGGTTGAGTACACCGTCCGAGGAGAGTTCTTTCGCCCCACGGGTTAAGGGTACATCGGGCTGGGTTTCTACGCATCCCGAGTCTCACCCCTTCCCGGGGTGTTTTCAAGCCTCAAAGCCCCGCCATTCTTCGTTGATTCGAAGAAGGACAGCCTCAATCTCAGGATTGGCCCGCGTCGATGATAAACTCCAGCCCAACCGGGGAGGTCTCGTCATGAAGCGAACGAGGACATCTGAGGGATCGGTTTCGCGACGGCAGTTTTTGATCACCGGGGGCGCCGTGGCAGCGGCCAGCGGGCTGCCATCGCTCGGAACGGCGGAGGACGCCAAAGAGGCGCCGAAAATCAAGCGGTACAGGACTTTAGGACGCACGGGATTCGAGGTCTCCGATATCTCCATGGGTGGTAGCGGCAAGGAGGCCAACCTCTACCGTTACGGTTTCGACCACGGAATGAACTACTTCGACACAGCGGAGAGCTACGGCAATGGTGACAACGAGACCAAGATCGGCGAGGCCCTCCAACATATCGATCGCAAAAAGGTCTTCGTGACGACAAAGCTCATCATCAAGGACGACGACTCCGAGGAGACCATCCTGGACCGATTCGGAAAATGCCAGGAAAGGCTCCGCACCGATTACGTGGACGCCCTCTACATGCACAGCGTCCCCAAGGTCAGCGTGCTCGACCACGCGGGCTTCCACAAGGCCGCGGCCAAGCTCAAGGCGGACAGTCGACTTCGCTTTGTCGGCGTGTCCAATCACGGGCCGCGCTCCGAGGAGGAGGAGAGCATGGACGCGGTCCTGGTGGCTGCGGCCGAGGACGGCCGGTTCGATCTGATGCTGATCGCCTACAACTTCATGAACCGTGACAAGGGCGACAAGGTGCTGGCGGCCTGCAAGAAGAACAACGTGGGCACGACCGCGATGAAGACGGCCCCCGGCAGCGTGAAGATAGACCCCCTGGATCCTGACAACCCTTCCGAACGGTGGGCCAAGTACATCGCTCGCCAGGTGGAGGCGGGGGAGAAGCGCGAAGATGTGGTGAAGGACATCCAGGACTATATCGCCGAGTCGGAGAAGGCCTTCGCCGAGGCCAAGCCGTTTATGGAGAAGCACGGCATCACCGATCGCGAGGGCCTGCGCATGGCCGGAGTCCAGTGGGTCTTGTCGAATCCGGAGATGCAGACGACGTGTATGGGATTCAGGGACTTCGACTCCATTGACCGATTCCTTCCGCTGTCCGGCACGACGATGGCCCGTGTCCAGATGAACGCCCTCGATCAATATCGGGTGGCGGCCTCGAGCCTGTATTGCCGGCATGCCTGCACCGACTGCGCCGGAGCGTGCCCCGCAGCAGTACCGGTGAGCACCCTCATGCGGTATGCCTACTACTTCACCGAACAGGGCCGAGAGAAGCACGCCATGATCAAGTATGCGGGTCTCGGCTATGGCGACCTCCTGCCGTGCGACGCCTGCACCGGGGTGTGCACCGGAGCCTGCCCGCACGGTGTCAATATCAAGGCCAATGTGCTGACCGCCCACAACTTGTTGACCCTGACCTGACAACGGCCCGACCACGACAATGACGCGGGGGTGGATTCCCGCTCCCGGGAGGACGCAGAAATGACGATCAGAACGACGACGCTGATGGTGGCCCTGGCCCTCGTGCTGAGCTGCCAGCCGGCGCCTGAGGGGTTTTTGACGATCGATGGGTGGGCACCGCTCGGCGAGCCTGCGACCTATGACGCAGACGGGCTCTGGGAGCTGATCAATGGGGCCGCAGACACCTTCATGTCGTATGGATTCGAGAGCGTAACGGTGCAGAATTACCAGTCGGGGAATGTCACGGCATCGGTGGCGGTCTACGACATGGGCACCCCGCTCAACGCCTTCGGAATCTACCGAACCGAGTCTCAGGGCGCCGAACAATTCCTCGAGGTGGGTACCGAGGCGGTCGTTTCGCCGCCGTACCAGTGCCTCTTGTTGAAGGGAAGCAATTACGTAAAGGTCGACGCCTACGAGGGTGACATCGATCAGGCCACCGGGGAGTCGCTGGTGGCGGCCATCGCTGGTGCGCTTCCGGGGGGGGCGGGTCTTCCACCGGAGTTTGCCTCTCTTCCGAACGAGGGGATGGTGGCTGGTTCGGCTCGCTATTCGCG
>CAWAUY010000018.1:0-28826 GCA_963785275.1 Candidatus Sulfomarinibacteraceae bacterium | reverse complement strand
GAAACCGTTGTTGTCCGGGGCCCGGCTTCGAAGTCCATCGTCGACTACGCCAGAGAACATGACTGTGACCTCGTTGTTCTCGCCACCCACGGATTGACCGGTGTCGAGCATGCCCTCATGGGCTCGGTGGCCGAACGAGTCGTACCCACGGCTGACGTCCCCGTGCTGACTGTCAGGGCGCCGATGTAGCGCGCCGCCAACCGGTTTGGCGAAGACAACACGGCGGGGGCTGAAAAGCACATACTTGCGCTCGAGATGGTCTAGCGCCCGAATTTTCAGGGCTCCCGCCCTTGTTGAGCCGAGGCGGTTATCGGGGACAATGCGCTGAAAGGTCTCGGACGGCGATCATCAGCTCCTCGTCGAAGAGCGTTCCACCCTGGTCTAACTCGATCTCCAGGCTGCGCTCGAAGAACGGCACGCATCCCTGTCGCAAGAGCGCTGTCATAGCCTGAGCTCCATCCCGCTGGGTTATGACTTGGGCCATGTGGCGACCGAGGGCTTTGAGCGAACCGTCAGGCCCCCGCCCACGCTCGAATATGGTGTGCGCGTAGTCCATTTGTGATTTGTTCACCACCTCGACCACGTAGTCATGGACGATGGCTGCACCCTCCACAACCCGGGATGTCTGGTCCAAAGGTGGGGATGGATTGGATACGTAATCGACGGTTCCTTCGAAGACCGTGTAGGCGAACAGTTCATGGAGCCCGTCGAGGCGTTCATCGCCGAGCCCGACGCAGATCAGGTCATCGATCGTCTGCGGTCCGGCCCCATCCCGGCCGTCGAATTGATGCAGCAGTTGTCGACGGAAGACTCCGGCGGAGATTCGCCGGACCATGTCCTCCCAACCGTCTTTGATGTACGCCACGTTCGCCCCGGACATTGCCGGCGTGGTCCAATCGGCTGTGAAGCATGCTGGCGTGAACACGAAATTTTCATCTATCGCCGCGTCGGGTGGAAAGAAGGGAGCCACCCGTGCCAGCGCCGCATCCGCCACCTCCTGATGATGCATCTGGAGGTCCTCGATCAACCGACGGTACTGAGCCGCGTTGGTGGCCAGATCGGCGTAGCCGAAGTTATTCAGCGGGTTCACCCAGCGCCAAAGACGATCGAGCGGCTCGGTGGAACCGGCCTTCCAGATAAGATACGCCAGAGTATTTTCGGTGACCCATGGGCCGGCACCCTCGTGTCTGGCACAGACCGATCGCAGCATTTCGTGGTTTGCCGGCAATTTCGCGATGGCCCTTGCCTCCTCGATAGTGACCTCACCGTCGATTAGAGCGTCCAGAAAAGCCGTCGGTACGGACAGGTCGATGTGGAGCGTGGTATTTGGATACCGTTTGGTCGATGGAATGTCAGGCATTGGCGTCGAGGGGAAAACAACGGGGAAACCGAGAGCTTCGAGAGACTCATAGTTCAACTTTCTCTCGGTAGCCAGAAACACCGCGGCCTGCAACACACCGATGTCGTCAACCGGCAGGGGGATTTCGTCGGCCTTCATGAGCTGGTAGGGCGGGCATCCGCAGAACCCACCCCCGACGCGATCTTGCATGTCCTGGAACCGCGCAAGATGGCGGATGGCGTAGAAGGGTTGGATCCGTTGGATTTCGGTCAGGAGAAAGGTCTCGCTCTCCTGGTCCACGAGAGTGCGGAGTTCGTCGCGCAGCGTTTCTCGTTCGCCGCAGAACGCCGGCCCGGACACCATGAAGATCAATGCAGCGACAACGACACTCACTATGCAGCCATGTTGTTTCATATCGCACCTCCATGTCATGAGATTTCCACCGGCGACTCGTCGCCGGACTTTTTCGGTCATGAGGAACGGACCTCATCGAATCGCCTCCCATACCGGTGTGGAGCATTTTTCGTGCCACCCAGCGGACTTCTCCACATTCTTTGTGGCAGGTCATCAGAGTTGAAAATGGCCTGGACCGCTTCTTCAGCCGTGTCCACCACAGCTGCGGATTCCGCGGCCAACCCGCTCGGTGAATTGTCAACAGCCTTACGGATTTGGATCTTCATGGCTGAGGGCGTTGGCTCAGTCGTAGCTCATGCGGGTCGCCGTGTCGGTCAGTGTGTCGCGGACCCGCTCCTGCCACTCCGATGAATCCCACGTCCCGAGCGTCTGATGGGTCTCGTAGTAGTTCTGCGGTATGGGATGGGTTCCGAGCACCACCTTCATCCCGTACCGGGTTTCGATAAAGCGCTTGAGATCCTCGATGTGAGGGCAGGGCGGGTAGCCCACCAGCAGGCCGGTGGCCAGGTGCACCACCTCGGCGCCGTTGTTCCTCATTTCGCCGGGGGCGTACTCCACGTTGCCGCCCGGGCAGCCATCGCAGGTGGTATAGCCCACCACCTCCACTTCCTCCCCGTCGTACCGGCTGAATGCCCCCTGCCGCTGTCTGATCGCCCGAAAACACTTGCCCCCAGAGCACCTGCGCCATCGATCACAGATAATGATGCCGATTTTTGTCATCGAGTGAACTCTCCTTTCTGTCTTCCCGGTGTGATGCGCCGGTGGTCTTCGATGAATCGAAGTTCACGGCTGCTGTGGCGCGAGACGGCTTGACTGCGTCGGTCCTCTCGAATGCGCGGCACCTTGCCGAGTGAGTTGGTCAGTCAGACGTCGCGGGGTTCCAAGATCGGTCCAACCACACTGCGGGACCGGGTAGACCCACAGATTCTCGGTGGCGTCCTCGAGGATGTCTTTGGAAAAATCCAATGTCGGGATTGCGTGATAGAGGTTGGAGAGGTTCTCCCTGCGCCAGAATTCCTCGGAGCGCCCAGTCATCATCTGTGCGAACGGCTGCCACAGCCGCGGAGCCTTATCTCTGAAGAGGCCGAGCAGACATTGGCTTTCGGCGACGATGATGAAGGTATTCAACAGGCCACCCTTGCTCAACAGTGAAGCCGCTGTGCAGGCGTCTGGTTTTTCCTTGAAGGAGATGACCCTGTGTGGACAGTTTTCTGGGCCCGGGCACGGCAGAATCCAGCCGTACTCCTCCTCGGGGCCTATCGGCTCTATTCCCAGAAGAACAATGGGAGCATCTGACCGACTCACGGCCGACACTGCTGTGCTGAGGCTGTCGTGCAGTGTTTCCTCTGAGTCGACGTGGTGATCCGACGGCAGGATGACGACCGTGCCGTTCGGGTCGTGTTGGGCGATCCATAGTGCCGGCACCAAGACCCCGGCGGCCGTGCCTCGGTTTTTGGGCTGGACGATAATGTTTTCAGAGGGTATCCCCTCGAGTTCTGACTTCCACCATCGTTCATGTTGTGCCGCGACGATGGTGACGATGTGTTTGGGTGGGGCGATCCCCCTGGCTCTTCGAAGGGTGGCCCCAAGGAGGGTCACCTCGCCATCGATCGAGGTGAACTGCTTTGGGGCACTGTGGCCCCATCTATCGCGCGTGAAGGCACGCACGCGACGGCCCTCACCTGCAGCTAGAATCAATACCCACGGCGCACTGTCAAGCGACATCGGTTTGCCTCCGCGCGTTTGGGAGCCGTGGTCCTTCGTTCATGCAACCGGCCGGACCCAGCTCCCACGGATTTGAATGAAGATCGTCCATCTCCAAGTCTCGGAGAAAACTCTCGAAGAAGAACTCACGTTCGCCAAACGCCGGTTCGAGCTGATCAAGGGAGGTGGACCGCGGGTCAAATCTGGCAAAAAACACTCGGTTGGCCCAATGTGGGTCGCGTCCCTGGATCATTTTCAGGACGAAAACCTTCTGACCGTCGATCGTGGCAACGCCGTCCAGGAGGATTTTCCCGGGCGCGGCCGACATGATAGGTCCGCGAACGGTTCGCCCGAGACCGGAGACTTGGGTGATGGCCTCCGAGTAGATCCTCAGGCCGGTGGCCAAAGGGATCTCGAAGTAGGAGCGCGGACCCGTGTCCCGTGCGACAAACAGGTAATACGGCACCGCACCGAAACGGACCTGTTCGCGCCACAGTTCGGCCCACACCTTGGGGCTGTCGTTGACATGGCGAATCAGGGGTGCCTGGCAGCGAACGACAGCTCCGGTCTCCCTGACCCTGCGTAGCGCCTTGTGCGCGGCAGAAGTACTGAGCTCGCGCGGATGGGAGAAGTGGGCCATCAGAGCGAGCTGTCGGCCACTGCGCTGCACCTCCTCAAACAATCGCAGCAGGGCGTCCGCGTCAGAATCGGTGGTGAAGCGATAGGGCCAATACGACAGCGCCTTGGTACCAATCCGAAGGGATGTGATGTGGTCCAGACCCTCGCCGAGCAGGGGCGAGATGGTTTTTCGCAAAAGCCGACTGTTCATGACCAGAGGATCACCGCCCGTCAGGAGGACATCGGTCACCTCCTTATGTTCCCGGAGGTAACGGACCAGCAAGTCCATGCTGTGCAACGTGAACTTGAGAGGCTCGATGCCAACGAACTGGGGCCAGCGGAAGCAGTAGGTGCAGAAGGCATGACACGTCTGTCCTGCCGGCGGAAAGACCAATACGGTTTCGCGGTACTTGTGCTGGCACCCAGAGAGGCGCTCACCACCCATCGTCGGCACGTTGAACTCCATCTGCCCATCGGGGTGTGGGTTCATCCGCATCTGGACCTGGCGAGCGAAGTGGCGGATAACGTCGGGTCCTGTGTCGGACATCAACAGGTCTCGCAGCCGGAAATAGTCGGCATCATCCAACATCTCGGGCTGGGGGAACGTCAGTTGATAAATGGGATCTGAAGGTATGTCACTCCAATCAATCAGCTCGTCGAGCACGTAATCGTTGACCCGAAAGGGCAATACGGCGGAAGCGACCTCCAGCGCGATCAACTGATCTCGCGACAGACGGCCCAGGTGTGGGATCCGGTTGATGTGTCCGCGACCGTAGGCTTTGAATCGGGGTTGTTGAGAGCGTCTGGGTGTGGGGTCGACCGCGGGGCGCTGTCTAACAGGGCTGGGGTGTCGACCGAAACGGCCTCCACCGAAAACCGTTGGAACAGTTTCGGCGCGCACATCGTGACTCGTGGTGCTCACGAGAACTTGCATTCCCCACCCAACGGATGATGTGGGTGCTGCCACATTGAGCATCGACGGGTTGAATCGGACCTGAGGTCAGGCACCACTTCCTGCTGAAGTTGGTAGGTGTGCTGGGAGTTGCCGTCCCGAACCATGATCGAACCGCAATTCGGGCACCTGAAGCCGAGGCAGGTGGTCCAATTCTGGCAGGGAATCCAAGTCCCGCACGCGACGCACACGCAATACCCTCCGTTGGTCGTATTCCTTTGTTCGCTCCATTCCATGGTGACCTCCTCTCGATCAATCCGTCTCGGTGAATCGCCTTTCGTTCTGGCCTCAACATGTGGTGATCGAGACCGGTTGACTGACCGATGAAGATGCAAGCCTCGTGCCTCGAGATTGTCGGGTGACAAGGCCGCCCTCGATGCTCCATGGCGCGCCAGGTCTCTCCCCTCGATTGGGAAAAGATGCACTTTGCTTCCTTGTGCTGTTTTGTAAACGATCATTTTGCTCGGTTTTGCGACGAATATTGGTGGAGGTGGAGTCGGGGGATCTCATTCTTTTCTTCGTGGGGTGTTCCTCACGGACATTGGGGGACAAAGAATGCTGGCAGGAGAATTGCTACCTGGTTCAGCAGTGAGTTGGCCCCGAATGCCGAGAAAAGGAGGGATGGCTCATGACGGCGTTTCTGGTGTTTGCCCAGACCGATCCTGTCCTCATCATGACCTCTCGCACGGCGGTCTCGGACGGCCGTTTGTTGGAGGGCTTGACGACGAAGGGAATCGACAAGTTCATCGCATACGAGGTTCCCCTCGATGGACTGAGGCGGAAGTACGGGGTTTCCTTCGAGGTCATCGAGTCCGACGTGAAGAACGGCAAGGACGTCGCGGTCCTCGATTCGAAGGGTAGCCACGTCTTCGCCAACGTTCCCTTCTCCGATCTCGGAGAATCCTTCCGGCACGACCCCGAACCCCTTCATTGAGGCGCGAGCGGATTGAAAGTCCCCGGCACAAGCGAGGGGTTTCCGTGGCCCCGTCCGGTAGGACTGTGGCCTCCGGGAACGTCTGGTGGAGATCAGTGCGTCAATCGGGCAACGCAGGGACGGTGTGCTCGGAGTCCTTGGCCCGGGTGAGTTTCGAAAGCGTGTCGAGGGACTCTTGCTCATCATCGAAGTCGGTCTCTACTGCACACCAGAACCGGGTGCCTAATCGCTCCACCACCCGCGCCTTGCCCGTTGTCGTCAGTTCGGAGAGCGTTTCGAGGACGCGACCCGGAGTCCAGTGAGCCAGGATTCGAAGCAACTCGACCTCCCGCAGCGGATGGCACGCGATGATGGTGTGCACGGCGTCGATGAGTTCCCCCTCCACCTGCGGCGTAACGGTCATCTCGGGCGGTTGGACGATTCGCGCGACACTCCCCAGAATGAACTGTGCCCTCACGAGGCCCTCCATATCAGGTGGTTTGATCCAGGGTTCGGCGGGCGGGCGAGTCGGCAGTGTGATGTGGATTTCGTCCGGTTCGATGCGCTCGGCTGCTGCTGCGATGGAGTTCAGCGCATGGGTGGTGTCGTTGATGCCATTCAAGAGCATGACCTCCATCCAGAACGCGCCGGTGAAGATCTGACGGAACTCTATGAGTCCTTCAACGTGTTGTTTGAATGAGAACAGACCATGGGGCCGGTTGATGTGGCGGAAGAGGATATCGGTTCCAGCGTCGAGGCTCGGGAGAACGGCGTCGGCGGCAATCAGCTCCCGGCGGACCTCTGGCTGATACATCATCGACCCATTGGTAATAACCGCCACCGGCACGTCTGTGACGGACTTGACGCTTTCGATGAGAGTCCCCAGCTCAGAATAGAGAGTTGTCTCTCCCGACCCCACAATCGTCACCCAATCGATTTCATCTGGTTTGAGGCGAGTCACGGCTCGATGGACTTCGGCGGCGATTTCTTGTGCGTCAAAAAAGGCCTTGCGATCACTCACCGGTTTGCGGGTCCGTCCCAGCTGGCAGTACACACAGTTGAAGTTGCATGTCTTCAACGGGACCGGGTCAATACCTAGGGAGCGTCCGAGACGGCCAGACGGAACGGGTCCAAATACGTATTTCATTCCTCAGTCCTTTGCAGGTGGCTCGAGTTCGTACTGGGGCAGTTTGCCAAACAAAATCGGTTTGCCGATTGACACCGGATCATTGGTGAAGATCTGGCTGAGAGCCCTGACCGGGGGCAACGCAGCGACGGGGGGGATTCAACAACCATGCTGGTGACCCGAATACCCTGGCGAATAGAACTTGGCCAGATCTCGTTTTCGGTAGGCCTCAACGGCTCCGTCAATGGGGCCGCAGATGTCCGAGATTACGGCGATGCCAGCCCCCCAGAGGATTGTCTTGACGGGCCAGGTGATCGCCCCGCAAATCAGCACATCAATGTCGAGTGATGAGAGGATTGCCGCCCGGTTGACGGTTTCGAATTCGTGCTCCGACTGGCGGATGATGGAGTCGTCGTCTATCTCGAAGACTCGGAGTCGCTTTGCGACGTCGAAAACCGGTGACACACAGCCATTCCAGGTGGGTACCGCAAGTTTCATCACGCTGACCGACTGCAACTCCGGTGCCATGTGGTGGTGTTTTGTTGGATCGTTGGGAGGGCGATGGGTGCGTCAGTCGCAGGCGCCGATGGTTGAGTTCGAGCTGGCACGTCTCCTGCACTTCAATGTACAGGAGGTGCACCATGAGAGTCGCCATTCCTGTTTCCGACCATTGGGTCACTCCGGTCTTCGACAACACAACCTCGATTTTGATTGTTGACCTGAATGTCAACGGGTGTGCAGAGTATTTCGAGACGCCCGTCAGGAATTGGTCGCAGCGAGAGCGGGCAGAGGAGCTTTCAGGTTCCGGTGTCGACGTCGTCCTGTGCGATCGGATTTCTCACGCGTTGGCGAGCATGATCCTGGCGCGAGGCATCGATGTGGTGCCCCATGTCACAGGAAATGTGGACGAGGTGTTGGAGATGTACCGCGACCAAGGCCCGGCCCGATCCACTCAGATTCCAGAGGGCGTAACCGCCGATGCGGGTTAGGAGTCCCTGCTCTTCCTCTGGCTCCGCCCGTCACGCGCGGGGGTTTCTATTCCGAGTTCCTTGATCTTTCGACGCAGCGTCGTCGGGTGGATTCCCAACTCGGCGGCCGCGGCTTTCCGATTTCCGTCGTGGCGGGACAGAGAGTCGGAAATGTGGATGGCTTCGATGGACCGCAGCGAGGCGCCTGGCTGAAGCTGCATTGAGGGCGCGCCCACGTCTTCGAGAATTTCCTGCGGCAGGTGCCGAAGCTCGATGAGTCCGCTGCGACACAACACGAACGCGTGCTCGATGATGTTCTCGAGTTCGCGTGCATTGCCGGGGAATCCATACCTCATGAGCACATGCATCACCTCATCGGACACGGCAGCCACGTTCTTTTTCTGGAGTTGGTTGAATCTCGAAATGAAGTGTTCGGCCAGGAGCGGAATATCTTCACGCCGTTCCTGCAATGTGGGGAGATTGACCCGGAAAACGTTGATCCTGTAGTACAGGTCATCTCGGAACGTACCCTTTTGGACGAGCTTCGAAAGACGGCGGTGGGTGGCGGTGATGACCCGGACGTCGACGGGGATCGGATCTGCAGATCCCAGGGGTTCGTACACGCGCTCCTGCAGGACACGCAATAGACGGACCTGCATCGCGGGAGAGATGTCACCGATCTCGTCGAGAAAGATCGTGCCGCCCTCTGCGAGCGCGAACCGGCCCGGCTTGTCCCGCCCCGCATCGGTGAAAGCGCCCGCTTTGTAGCCGAAGAGCTCGGAGGACAGCAGGGTGTCCGGGAGCACAGGCCCGCAGTTGATGGCGACGAAAAAATTTTTTCCTCCGTCGCGGCGAGAGGTCGTGGATTGCACGTGCGAAGAGCTCCTTGCCGGTCCCGCTGGCACCATGGATCAGGACCGTCGTGTCGACCTCGGCGAGACGACCGGGAGGAGATCGAAGAGGGATTTCATCGCCGGGCTTCGTCCGATGATGTCGGCGAAGCTGTAGCGATCCCACGGCTCCATCCGCAGACTCCTCGACGAGGCTCGAATCGCGAAAGGTCTCGACGCCTCCCAGGTCTCACCGCTGGCGTTGCCGTGGAGGACGGCGGTGGAGATGCTGATCGGGATGTCTTCTCCCTGTCGCGTCGATGATATAGATGGCCTTGTTGACCACGGGTTTGCCCGATTCCATGGTCTGTCTGAGAGCACACTGAGTTTCGCAGATGCTTGCCCGAAAGACATCGCAGCACGTCTTGCCAATTGCCCGGGAGCGGGGGACCCCCGTGTCCTCTCCGCGGCCTCGTTGAACGAGTTGATGTGCCACTGGGTGTCGACGGTGAATACACCGTCTGTGATGCTGTCGAGAATGATCTGCGCGACTTCCGGTTTTTCGTGGTACATCTCTCGTCTTCCCCGAATCCGACGGTGACGGCCACCGCCCAGGCTGGCGATTGTACAGCGGGCGGTACTGTTCACAGGGAAACAAATCGATTTTGGGATCGGGCGTTTCCACGGGTTCATTCAGTCGATGCCGTCCTGTCTATGAACCTGCCATCGACTGTCGGTTGGGATGCGGCAACGAGACGAGAAACCCCTGTCTGCTGTGTGGAATCGGATCTGCATCAAGAACCCCGCCCGGTGGTACACCAGTGGGGGAGTGGTCGCGATTCAATGGCTAGCGGACTGAACGAGAACATCGACATCCTGGGGCGGGTGCTGCACGTCCAGACCGAGATGACTCAGGGCGAAGAGCCCAGGGTGCGAGCGGCTTTGCTCGACGGCGGCCGCATCGTGGCAACCCGGGAGACGGTGCTGGAGAGGTCCGTGGGCGACGACGATGCGCTCGACGGCGTCCCGGCGGCGAGTCCGAGCTGATCATCGACAACATGGTGCGGCGCTCCGAGGAGCTCGCGGCCAGAAAGCGGCGGATGATCGAGGAGGGGCCTGAGGGCTCCCCACACCGCTGCGCCGCCAATGCAGCCACCTCGAACAAGCCACGGGCTGCCCGACGCTTCGGATCCACATAGCCTGAGTTGTCGGCGGCTGGTGGGACCGTTTCAGCCTGGCGCTATCCTCGTCCGCTGCCGGAGATCCCTCGTCTGGAGATCTTCTGGAGGCCGCCGTGTCGTGGATCGGGAGGATCACGGCGTCACCCGTTTTCCCGGAACTGCGACTGGACGAGCAGGTTCGATTTCTCGATCTCAGGGACCGGTTCGGCGAGTGGCGCCGGGGTGGTCTGGAGCCTGAGGCAAGCTCGGAGCTTTTGTGGGACACGGTCGCCTTCGCCGATCAACTGTTGGAGATCAACCAGCGTCGAGATCTGGCCGCGTTCGATCACAAACTCCTATTGTGGGCCCTCGCAGAGATGGGCGGCCGGGGCATGACCGAGGAGATCATGACCCGGCTCGAGTCACAGCGGGGCCGCGATAGGGCCCTCGACACGGTGCTCGATCATCGGACCTCGCCGAGCCGGACCTTCTACCGGGGTCCTCATGTCGCTGATGGACCGTACCCTGCCCGGGTGACGCCCCGACCAGTCGTGACAAAAAGAAGCCCCCGCCGGGGCGGGGGCGCGTTCGAGTTGTTTGTCGTGGTGCGACCACGGACCGACCTTGGACCATGCCGAGGAGTCCCCGGACTCGAAACCGTCCTCAGCAGGGGCTGGAGCCAGTCGATCGCGGGAACCAGCAGGGCCGGCCGGTCCTGGGGATTGTAGATCCCCTCGTAGCCGAAACCGGGTAGACGATCCTGGCTGCGGTCAGACTATCGTGACCCGGATGGCGCCGGCGGCGTCACCCTGGTACCGGAGGATTTCGGTCGCATCACCATATCGGCTGCGATCTGGCCTGGATATTCCTGGTTGTTGCTCCATCACCGCCGGCGATGTTGAGCTGGAGCCGGTCGGTGATGGGGTCTTCCGGCTCGCCGTCCAGGTACAGGATGTTTGTGTCGTCGCGATCGTAGGTTGCATGGAGGTAGTCACGGTAGAAGGATGCCTTGGCTCCACGATTTTCGTTGAGATCCCAGCCGATGTCCTGGCCGGACAGGAAGAGCTTGCCTCCCTTGTCGAGATGCCGCATCAGGAATGCCTGGTCGGTTGCGTCGAGGGTGGGGGACTCACAACCTTGTTCCAGATCAGGAGGAATTGCCTGCAATACCTCGGCTGTCAGTTTGGAGGTTCCGAGGTTCCACACGCCGTAGGTCATGCCGAGCTGTCCGGCGCCCTCCCTGATATATTCTCGTCGCTGTCGGCGCCGTCAGCGTCAACTCAGGCAATCGTAGGTCGTCGGTGAAGAACGAGAAAGAAATGCCAGAGGGGCGGCGAGATTGTGTGATTTGACCTCGAAGTGATAATTCAGCTAGTCCCGGGGAGCCGGGGATGAGTTTATGTGGAATTCGGTGATCTCCGTTCCCCAAAACGCCACTCCACGGGCTCTGGTGGTCCCCACCCTGGTCGTCCACATAGCTGACGGCCCGCCCGGGTGGTGCCTCATCCACGACGAGGCCGACGGTGGAGCTGTCGGATTCCCACGTTTGTAAGGGCGAAGTCCTCGCCCACCTAGGGGTAGGTCGAGGGTCCGATGGCAACCCGGCGCCCGGCTCCCCATGCCGCGGATCTTGTATTCGGGTTGCGGATAGGTGGAGGCGGTTGGCGAACTTCCTTGTCCTCCCTTTCTTCCCGCTGGACGAAGACCACCGCCCGGAGATTGTCGGTGACCCGGCCGGGGTCGATGTCAAAGCTCGCGTCGACCACGTCTGTGTTACCGGCGCCGGCGAGGGAGATGGTGTCGTTGAAAATGTCCCGAGTGACTCGGGTATGCACCGTCGACTGATAGGTCACGTCATGCTCCAGCAGGACGAAGCGGATATGGTCGTCCACCAGTTCGTCGGTGGTGGAGTACGTGGTGATCGTCGCGCTGAGGTCTCCCGTTACCGGGTCAAAGGATCGAGCTCGATCCTCATGGGTGCGGGGTAGATTGGCCCCGCGACGGCGCCGGTCGGGCTGGCCCGTGGCGGCCGTGCTCGGTCCCGCCCCCACGAAAAGTTCGAGTTCCAGTTGAGGATCACCGTGGGGTATGGGCCGGCGCGTAGTAGGCAATGGCAGCATCGGTTTCCGGGGTGCCGAGACCGCCGCTGGTGGCGTAGTATCGGGCGCTGATGAACTCGCTGTAATCAAACTGATCGTGGACGATTTCGAGTCCGGCGTAGGCGTTGGGGCAGTAGCCGCACCAGGTCGCGGTGACGTCTTCCGCGAGGTTGGTTATTGGATAGCCTTCGACGGCAACTACCGGTGCGGTGACCATTACAACGAGACCAACGAGCAAGATTATGCGTCTCATTTACTTCCCTCCCTCAAGAACATCGGCGAATTTGATTACACACGTCGTCACATTAACCTGAGAGAGTTGCGCAGGTCAACACATGTAACGAACCGGCGCCGCGGCTCATCGAGAGGGATGCCTGCGATCAGTCGCCCGTGATCGCCGAGGGACCCTCCTGCGGCGTGCCGTCGTGCTGTGGCCCCACCGGCAGCATCCAGGTGACGGCAGCAGACATCAGGGCGGCACGGTCGTCCGGGTTGTTGATGCCCTCGAACCCGAAGGCCAGATAGACCACGCGGCCACCCGAGTCGCTGTCCTCCGCACGGATCGCACCGGCTCCATCACCAACGTAGTAGAGGATCTCTGTGGCGTCGGCGTCGGCAGCCGCGATCTCGCTCGGGTAGTACTGGTTGATGGCGCCGTCGCCGCCGTGAATACGGAGGGTCAGACCATCTGTGATCGGGTCGCCGGGGACGCCGTCGAGATCCATGATGTTGGTGTCGTCTCCGATGAAGTCGGCGTGGAGGTATTCTGCGTAGAATTCCGGATCCTCGTTGCTGCCGCTTTCGTTCAGATCCCAGCCGATGTCCTGGCCGCTGAGAAACAGGTGGCCCCCGGCGTCGAGGTGACGCCTCAGCATCTCGCGGTCCTCCTCGTCGAGCGAGGGGTAGGCGAGGCCCACGTTCCAGACCAACAGCGAGTAGGCGGTTTCCACCTCGGCGGTGAGCTTGGCGGCGGACAATTCTACACGCCGTAGGACCGGCCGGCGGCGTCGAGCGCGGCGGTGAAGTACTTCTCGTAGTCCTCGCCGCCGTCATCATCCACCAACAGCGCATCGAGATCATCAGTGAAATAGGTGAAACTGATGATCAGCGGTGCGGTGAGATTGGGCGAGCTGACCTCGAAGTGGTAGTTCATGTACCCCGGTGATCCCGGGATCACGTTGGCGTGAAACTCGGTCTGACCATCGGCCGCGAGATCGAAGGACTGGGGATCGGTGTAGCACTGGCCGCGGTCGTCGCAGTAGGTGATGTGCCAGCCCTCTGGGGCGTCGTCGATCACCGTGCTGATCGTGAAGGTGTCATCCAGCCCCACGTTCATGAGGGTGAACCAGTCCGCCTCGTAAAGGCCCGAGGACGGGCCGATCTGCTGGGTGGCCGACGTGGTCATGGCGCGAACCTTGAAGTCGGGGCGGGGGTGGGACGAGGCGGCCTGGATAATCTCCTGATTCTGCCGTTGTACGAAGACAACGGCGTGCAGGTTGTCGACGTTCCACTCCGATTCCACGCTGAAGGTGGCGTCGAAGGAAACCGAATTCCCCAGGCCGGACAGCGAGACCGTGTCGCTGATGATGTCGCGCGTGACCGCTGTGTGGTCGACGGTGACGTCATCCTCGAGCAATAGAAAGCGGATGGAGTCACCCTGCAAGGAGTCAGAATCCGAGTACATGGTGACGGTGGCCCGCACTTCCCCTGTGGCTGGGTCGAAGCTGTCCACGTCGATCCGGATCGACGTCGGTGCCAGGCAGGCGGCGTCCACCACCCCGAGGTAGGGCCCTCCGGAGGCGATGGTGTCGTCGCCTCCGACAAAGCGCTCGGTGCCGTTGATCATCACGGTGGGGAATCCGGTGATGCCGTAGTACGAGATTGCCGCGTCGGTTTCCGGGGTTGCGAGCCCGCCTCCGCTGGAGCTGGAGTAGTAGCGTGCGCTGATGAATTCGGTTTCATCGTAGCGCGAGTGCACAACGTCGAGACCCGCGTACGCCTCGGGACAGTAGGGGCACCAGGTGGCTGTGGCGTCCTCGGCGAGGCTGGTCGTCGGATAGCCGTCGAGCGCTTCGCCAAGTGCTGAAATTCCAAATATGATCAATGAGAGAGCGATGACCTGCCGCATGATCCACCTCCGTCGGGGTCACATTGTGCATTGATCAAGCTCTCAATGGAAGCTCTGCCCAGCCCTGGGCCCAGCGGCGTGCCGTCTGTGCCGGTCGTTTGCTAGAATGGCGGGTACGGAAGCGCACGGGGCCTGGTGGCTTCCGCGGACTTCAAATCCGTTGGGCCGGCTCGTTGGGGTCGGTCGGAGGGTTCGATTCCCTTGCGCTTCCGCCATCACCCCGTCTGAGAAGGATAGACATATGCCAGGCGATGAACACGTTTTCAGCGACGATCTGTCGGAGGTTGCCCTCCCGCAGATGCTGGCGACGATTCATCGTCACGGCGTGCCCGGGGTGATCGAGTGTTCCCGGGGAAACGATCGCAAACAGGTCTATTTCTTAGACGGCGACGTGATCTTCGCCACGTCTTCGGACCGTGAGGAATCACTCGGCCAATACCTGCTCATGAAGGGGAGGATCTCCCCGGCTCAGCTGGAGGTGTCGTCCAAGGAGATCGGCCGGTTCCCGGGCAGGCGTCTCGGCGCCATCATGGTTCAGATGGGATTCCTCGGGGCCCACGAGGTGGCGGTGGCGATCCGTGAACAGGTGCAACAGATTGTCTGGGGCCTCTTCAACTGGAGCTATGGTTCGGTGGAATTCCGCGTCGGCCGGGTTCAAGAGCACGATGGCCAGCAGGTGTCCATAGCCACCCCCCGTGTCATAATGGCCGGCTGCAAACGGATTATCGACGCCAAGATCGTCACCGCTCGGCTCGGAGGTCGCAACACGGTGCTCCAGCGCGAGGAATGGCCGGACCACCTTTCGGGATTTCAATTGGAGCGGGGAGAGAGATCCCTGCTCGACATGGTGGACGGCAAGAAGAGCCTGTTCCAACTCTGTGAGCAGGGACCCCTGAGCCCAGGCATCAACGCCCGGGTGCTGTATGCGCTGAGCGAACTCGGTGTGGTGGGCCACGCCGGGGGCGAACGATCGGGCCACATCAAGATCCAGCTCAAGAGCGTGCCAGGCTCGTAAAAAAGAGGAAATGACGGGAACAGATCATGCCGCTGTATGAGTACGAGTGTTTTGTGTGTTCGAAACGGTTCGAGCGGATTCAGAGGGTCAATGACGAATCGGTGAAGGCGTGCCCCGAGTGTGGCGGCGCCGTGCGGCGGTTGTTGAACGCCCCCGCTCTGCAGTTCAAGGGCAGTGGCTGGTATGTGACCGACTACGGCAAGGGCAAGAGCACTGCTGCTCTCGCCAAAACCGAGGAATCGAAGGCCGCGTCAAGCTCGTCCGAGACCAGCGAGTCGAAGCCGAAGAAGGAAACCGCCAAGGACTCCACTGCCAAGGACGCGCCGAAGGCCAAGGCTTCATAGTTTATTGCGAATTGCGAATTGCGAATTGCGAATTCCGTCGCAGGTCTCTGCGAAGAATCGCTGATTCTGCCGTTTGCCCCGGACGCTGCCTCCTGCCGCTGAAACCAGCGCCCCGCGCCAATTTCCCCATGGCGCTCCCCTAAACGGCCACCTATCGCCGCCGCCGGCAGGTTGCCACCCTTTCCATTCCGATCTCCATGTCGGTGCCAGGCACCGCCGCAGGTGTTCCCCTCTCGTGCTCCAGTGCGATTTCGAGGCGCCGATCTCCCGACCGCGCTCCCCGAGGATGCCCCCTTCGACAATGTTGGGACCTCACGGGATGAATTTGCAAGCACCTTGGTACCCATCATTGTCACAGACGGCACGCCCGCCCATCGCGCCCTCTCCATGACCGGGAGGTTGGGAGGGAACGTTCAACGTTTGGCGTGTAACTTCAACTTCAAGGCGCCCGGAATGGCACGCCCGCCCATCGCGCCCTCCTCCCTCCGGGTGGGCGTGGCCTCTTCGTTCTTCGTTCTTCGTTCTGCGTTGTGTAACGGGAACGGTAACGGGCTCGGGCTCGGGCTCGGGCGGCCAAAGGATCTCCCTGTTCCTTGTTCCTTGCTCCCGGGTGGGCGGGGGAATCTGCAATCTGCAATCTGCAATCTGCAATCTGCAATACGTAATGGGCTGACGTTCGGGCGGGGGCCTAGTCCTTTGGATACCCGGGTACGTTGGCGAACGTCAACGTGTCCCCGGCCGCCAAGCGGTGACGAGCCGCGAAACCCGCGTTGACCTCCAGGACCGCCCAAGCGGCGTTGGCCGGGATGTATTGTGGGCATGGTTCCACCGCACAGGGCTGCGCGTTTTCCGAGATCTCGAGGATGACGCCCTGACCGTCGAGGAAGAGGAGATCGAGGGGGATCATGGTGTCCTTCATCCAGAAGGACGGCACCCGCTCCTGCCGAAATAGGAAGAGCATCCCGCTCTCCTCGGCGAGGTGGGGCCGGTACATCAGGCCCTGGCCGATCTCCTCGGGCGTCAGTGCCAGCTCCAGGCTGATGGTCGTTCCTCCGGCCGTGATTGCCTGCGGCGTCTTTGGAGTGGTCGAATTCGCTGGAACGGCCGGCGGGTCGTCCGTATCCGCTCGGGCCGCGCACGCTGCCGCCGCCAGAATCACCATTGCAGCAAGGATGCAGAAACGGAGGCCCTGATGACGCCGGGTCACGAGTCACTCTCCTCATCCCGGACCAATCCGAGTTTGTCGGCGTGGTAGCGGAAGGCGCGGTAGGACAGACGAAGCAACTCTGCCGCCTTCTTCTGGTGGCCACCGGTTCGCTCAAGGGCCTGACGCATCAAACTCAGTCGCATGTCGTTGAGATGTTCTTCCAAGTCGATGCCCTCCTCGGGCAGGCTGGCCTGTTCGAGGCTGAGATCGGCGGGCGATCCTCGCAGGTGCTCGGGCAGGCTGCCGGAGGATATGATCTCCGATGGCTCCAGCGCAACCGTCCGCTCGATGACGTTCTCCAACTCCCGGACGTTGCCGGCCCATCGGTAGGCTTGGAGGACCCGGAGCGCGTCGGGCGTGAGCCGTTTTTCGGCCGTGCCGAACTTGGCGCACGTCCTCACCACAAAGTGGCGGGCGAGCTCCGGGACATCGTCCGTCCGGTGCCGTAGCGGTGGCAGGTGGAGGTGGAGCACGTTGAGGCGGTAGTAGAGGTCCTCTCGAAAACCGCCATCACCCACATCGTCCTGGAGGTCGCGGTTGGTGGCCGCGAGGACCCGGACGTCGACCTCGATCTCGCCCTCTCCGCCGACCGGCCGGACAGTCCGCTCCTGGAGCACGCGGAGCAACTTCACCTGGGTCGGCTGGGGCAGCTCCCCCACCTCGTCGAGGAAGATGGTGCCGCCGTCGGCCTGGGCGAACAGGCCCATATGGTCGCGGACGGCTCCAGTGAACGACCCCTTGGCGTGCCCGAAGAGTTCGGACTCCAGCAGGCCCTCTGGAATGGCGCCGCAGTTGATCGACAGGAACGGCCCGTCGGCCCGTGGCGAGTGGGCGTGGATGGCCCGTGCGAGAAGCTCTTTACCGGTGCCGCTTTCGCCGGTGATGAGGACGGTGGACGGAGTGGCCGCCACCCGCGGAATGAGATCGAGGATGCGCTGGATCGGTGGACAGGATCCGATGAACTCGGGGACCTCGAATGGCCGCGCGTCATTTCTGCTTCGCGCCATCAGCTTGTGGAGGATGATCTTCAAGTCGTCCACATTGAACGGTTTCGACAGGTACTCGGCGGCGCCGGCCCGGAGAGACTCCAGGGCGTGCTGCGGCGTCGTGTGGGCGGTGATGATGATGAACGGCCAGTCGATGCGCCGGCGGCGGGCCTCTCCGAGTACTTCGAGCCCACTGCCGTCCGGCATCTTGAGGTCGCACATTACGAGATCGAAAGATCCCTCCTCGACCGCCTCGATTCCCGCTGCCACTGAATCGGCGGTGGCCACCTGGTAGCCTTCCTTTTCGAGCAGGATCGTCAGGAACTCTCGGATCGACTCCTCGTCATCCACCACCAGAATGCGTCCGTCGCTCATGCCACCTCCGGCTGCAGCGGAAGCTCCACGGTGATTGTCGTTCCGGCACCCGGTGAGCTCTGAATGTCGATGGTGCCGCCGTGGTCCTCGATGGCAGTGTAGACCACCGCGAGGCCGAGACCGGTGCCCTGGGGGTTGGTCGTCATGAAGGGTTCGAAGGCGCGCCGCCGCACCTCCTCGGTCATACCCACCCCGGTGTCCCGCCAAACCAGGATCGCGGAACCCTTGCGGCGTTCTGCCGAGATCTTGAGTTCGCCGCCCGAGGGCATGGCCTGGATGGCGTTCCGGGAGAGGTTCCAGAACAGCTGCTTCAGCAGGTGTTCTTCACCGTGCACGATGAGATCTTCGGCGGATTCGAGCGACAATTGGTGGTCGCCACCGAGCTCGGCCGAACGTTGCAGCAAATTGGTGCAGTCTCTGAGCATCTGCGAAATATTGCAGGGCTTGTGGGTCGCCTGGTGTGGCCGGGCATAATCGAGGAATTCGTCCAGAATGCCGGACAATCGGCGTGACTCGTCCACGAGAATGTGCAGCAGCCGATCCCCGGTCTCGTCCACGTCGCCGAGGGAGGTCAGTACTTGGGCAGAACCGGAGATCGAGGCCAGGGGGTTCTTGATTTCGTGCGCCATGCGCGCCGCCATGTCGCCGAGCGCCGCCATCCTGTCCCTCATCCGACGCCGCTCGGTTTCGATCTCCAGCTCCGTCAGGTCCTGGAAGTTGACGATGAACCCGACGACGTTTTCATCCTGGTCTTCCAGTGGTCCCACCGAAAGGCCCAGACGGATGCCGGAGTCGCCGAGGTCATCTTCGAGTCGGCCCATGACCTGTGTCCGGGCGCGGGTCTGAAGCCGGTCCCACTTGTGGGTGACCAGCGGCATCACCTCTTGCAGGGCTTTTCCGACCACCGCTTCCTCGTCGGCGATCATGAGTATCCGTGCGCCCGCCGGATTCACGTGAAGCACGCGTCCCTCGAGGTCAGCGGCGAGAATACCCGCCGTCACCGACCGCACCACCTGATCGGTGAGGGCGACAAACTGGGTGGCGCGTTCGGTTTCCTCCTGCAGACGGTGGCGTGCGGTGCGCAACGACTCGCTGAGATAGGACACAAGCAGGGCCACCAGGACGAAGCCCACCACGTGGATCATCACCTGGTAGAGCACCCGTGAACTGGACAGCGGAACCACGATCCCCACCAGGTTGGCTGGGGGCTCGATGATGTCGAAGACCATCAAATCCACCAGCACGCCGTAGGCGATGGCGGACAGGCCGGCGAAGATCGGGCCGCCGCCGCGGAGCATCACCGCCGCCACGACGATCACGGTGAGATAGAGGAACGAGAAGGGCGAGTAGAGTCCGCCAGTGAAGTAGACGAAACCCGTCACCACGCCGATATCGCCGAGCAGCTGAACCACGGTTTGAAGCCGAGTCGAGATCCCACGCAGGTACAGGACGATGTAGATCAGTGAGAGCCCATAGCTGATCAGAATGAGCCAGTAGAATTGTTGCAACTGCAGGATCGTCTGGGTGTTGACCTGGATGATGAGTACGCCGAGGAACAGGGTCGATATCACAACCAGACGGATACCGAGTAACCAACGGATCGCGTTGGTGGAAGGGGCCGCAGTGGGCAGGGCGTTTGCCCCGCCAACCGCGGGATTCGGTGAGTGAGTGGTCATTAGCCGATCTGGCTGATCAGCGAGAACATGGGCAGGTACATCGCCACCACGATGGTGCCGATAACCACACCCAGGAAGGAGATCATGACCGGTTCGAGCAGAGCCATCATGCCATCGACCGCCGCGTCCACCTCGTCCTCGTAGAAGTCGGCAATCTTGCTCAGCATGGTGTCCATGGCGCCGGTCTGCTCACCGACGCCCACCATCTGACAGACCATGGGCGGGAACTGCTCGGTGCGGGCAAGCGGCTCGGCCAGGCTCTTGCCCTCCTCCACGTCCTTGCGTACCTTGAGGATCGCCTCCTCGAGGACCGCGTTGCCCGATGTCCGGGCGGTGATCTCGAGGGATTCGAGGATCGCCACACCGGAGGACAACAGCGTACCCAGGGTTCGGCAGAATCTGGCCACCGCAATCTTGCGCAGCAGCGTTCCGATGACGGGCATTTTCAACATCAACTTGTCGATCTGGTAGCGCCCGGCGTCGGTCTGGTAATACTGGCGGAGCGCGAAGACGCCGCCGAAGACAACCAAGCCGATGAGCCACCAGAAATGGCCGATGAAACGCGAAAGGTTCACGATCACCTGGGTGAGGAAGGGAAGCTGGGTGCCGAGACTCTCGAACAGGCTCGCGAACACCGGGATAACCTTCCACAGGATGATGTAGATCACGACAATCGCAATTGTGATGACGGCGACCGGGTAGACCAAGGCCGAGCGAACCTGGCCTTTGAGTTTGACGGACTTTTCGATGTAGGCGGCGAGCCGCTGCAGGATCGTATCGAGGATACCGCCCGCCTCGCCAGCCGCCACCATGTGGACGTACAGATCGTTGAAGGCCTGAGGGTGCTTGCGCAAGGCCTCGGCGAGGGAGGATCCGGACTCGACGTCCTGCCGGACCTGCAGGATGACCTTCTGGAAGGCCTTGTTGTCCTGTTGTTGCCCGAGGATATCGAGGCACTGCACCAACGGCAAGCCGGCGTCGATCATCACGGAGAACTGGCGCGTGAAGACGGCAATGGCTTTCTGGCTGATGCCGCCGCCGAATTTGGGGAGGGCGATTTCCTTGCCCTTCTCCTTGACCGTGGTCACCACGATCTGCTGGCGTCTCAGTGCGGCGACCACCGCGTCCTTGTTGTCGCCGATGAGTACGCCCGTCTGCGTGTTGCCGTCCCGGTCGCGGCCCTTCCATTCAAAACTCGGCATGATCAGGCCCTCCTCGCCTGCCGCGCCTCAGTCGTCTGGTCGATGGCACCGACACCCCGATTGATCATGTCCTGAAGCTCATCGGGGTACGAGCTGTACGACAACGCGGTCTGCAGGGTGATAAACCGCCGCTGGTACAGGGTGGCCAGGGACTGATTGAAGGTCAGCATTCCGTGCTTGACCTGGCCGGTCTGCATCATGGAATAGATCTGGTGGATCTTGTCCTCACGGATGAGATTCCTGATCGCCCCATTGGGAACCAGGATCTCGGTTGCCAGCGCCCGGCCCTTGCCGGACGCACGCTGCAACAGCGACTGACAAACGATGCCTTCCAGCACGAAGCTGAGTTGGGCGCGAATCTGTGATTGTTGGTGTTCTGGGAACACATCGACGATGCGGTTGATGGTCTGGGGCGCCGAGTTGGTGTGCAGAGTGGCGAAGGTCAGGTGGCCGGTCTCGGCGATGCGGAGCGCCGACTCGATGGTCTCCAGGTCACGCATCTCACCGATCAGCACGACGTCCGGATCCTCACGAAGGACCGATCGCAGGGCGTTCGGGAAAGACAACGTGTCCGAGTGGAGTTCGCGCTGGTTGACCATGGCCTTCTTGTGGCTGTGGAGGTACTCGACGGGGTCCTCGATGGTCATGATGTGGACCGCCCGCTCGCGGTTCACCTTGTCGATCATCGCGGCCAGGGTGGTGGATTTTCCCGAACCCGTGGGCCCGGTGACCAGCACCAGACCACGGGGACGATCGCAGAGCGACTCTACCGCGGGCGGCAGTCCCAGCTCGCGAAATCCGAGGATCTCGTAGGGAATGCGGCGGAAGGCTCCGGCCACAGCGCCGCGTTGGACGAAGATGTTCGCTCGAAAACGGGCCAGTGACTTAATACCAAACGACAGATCCAGCTCGAGATTTTCCTCGAACCGGTGCTTCTGGGCGTCGGTAAGGATCGAATAGGCGAGCTTCTTGGTGTCGACGGCGGTCAAGCTCGGGTGGTTGAGCGGCACGAGAAGGCCGTCCACTCGAATAATTGGAGGAGAGTTCGTGGTGACGTGGAGGTCCGTTCCACCCTTTTCGACCATGGATTTCAGCAGCTGATGCAGACTGGTGGCCATTGTTTTCCCTTTTCGCCGCGGGTCACGGACCGTTTCGCGGACCACTTCCTCGATGGTGGTGACCCCGTCCCGGATCTTCTGCAGCCCCGATTCTCGTAGACTGATCATACCCTCCTCGAGAGCTTTGCGTCGCAGCTCGATGGCCGAAGCACCGGAGAGGACCAACTCCCGGACGTCGTCGGTGATGGCCATCACCTCATAAAGGGCGATACGCCCCTTGTATCCGCGGCTGTTGCACGCGTCGCATCCGCGGCCGTGATAGAGCTGGAGGTTTGGCGCCTCGGCCTCCGAGAATCCGATGTTGAGGAGGGCCTGCACCGGAACATCCTCTTCCTGCTTGCAGTTCTGACACACCCTCCTGATCAGCCGCTGGGCGCAGATCAGGTTGACCGATGTGGCCACGAGGAACGGCTCGATGCCCATGTTCATCAGGCGGTTGATGGTGGAGGGTGCGTCGTTGGTGTGAAGGGTCGACATGACGAGGTGGCCGGTAAGAGCGGCCTTGATGGCGATTTCTGCGGTCTCGAAGTCACGAACCTCTCCCACCAGCACGATATCGGGGTCCTGGCGCAGGAAGGAACGCAGGGCCGCGGCAAAGTTCAGTCCGATGGCCTCCTTCATCTGGACCTGGTTGATGCCGGGCAGGAGGAACTCCACTGGATCCTCGGCGGTCATGATGTTGACCTCCGGGGTGTTGATGCGGGACAGTGCCGAGTACAGGGTGTTGGTCTTTCCGGAGCCGGTGGGTCCGGTCACGAGGACCATGCCGTAAGGCCTGAAGATCGCCTCCTCGAAGACCTTCAGACTCGCCTTTTCGAAACCCAGCTTCGTCATGTCGAGCATGAGGTTGTCCTTGTCCAACAGCCGCATGACGATCTTCTCGCCGTGCATGCTGGGGATGGTGGACACCCGGAAGTCGAGTTCCTTCAGCTTGCCCTGGTACTTCATCTTGATTTTGATTCGACCGTCCTGGGGCAGCCGCTTCTCGGCGATGTCGAGTTTGGAGAGGATCTTGATGCGCGAACAGATCGCCTCCTTGAGCTTCATGGGCGGGTTCATGACCTCATAGAGCACGCCGTCCACCCTGAACCGAACCCGATAGGTCTTCTCATAGGGTTCGATGTGAATGTCCGACGCACCCCGCTTGAGAGCATCGGTGAGGATCAGGTTGACGAGCCGTACCACCGGTGCTTCGTCGGCTGAGGCCTCGAGGTCCGTGACGTCGAAGTCTTCTTCCTCCTCGAGGACTTCCAGTGCCGCATCCTCCACCGCCGCGAGATCCTCCATCACCTTCTTCAGCTCGAGGGCGTGGGTGGTGCCGTAGTACTTGTCGATGGCCTCGCGGAGGGCCTCCTCCGAAGCTACGACGGGTTCCACCCGGTAGCCGGTGATAAAGGTGATGTCGTCCATGGCGAAGACATTGGTGGGGTCGGCCATGGCCACAGTGAGGGTCGCGCCGGTCTTGGATACCGGAATGAACTGGTATTTCCGGGCCACGTCCGCTGGAATCAGCCGGATGATCGACTCATCGATATCGAAGTGGCGGAGGTTGATGGAGGGCACCCCGTACTGCTGGGAGAGACAGTCGAGAATGTCCTCCTCTGTGACGAATCCCAGCCGCAAGAGGTGTTCGCCGATGCGTCCGCCAGCCTCGCGTTGCTCATTGAGAGCGTTCTCGAGCTGATCCTCGTTGATGAGGTTTGCTTTGATGAGAAACTCACCGAGTTCAAAAGGCATGGGCTATCCATCCATTCCAGTGCACAACTCGTATGAATTGTGACCCTCGTGGGCAGTTAAAATACGTGCCCCGTGCGCCCCTTCACTGGCCATTCCAGCGTACCAGATGGCCCACGATCGCCCGGAGCGAGATGGCGCGATGGGTGCGAGTTGCACTCCGGGCACCTCGAATTTGAAAGTTACACGTTACACGTTGAAAGTTCACGTTCACCCTCCCGGGTCGTGCAGCGGGCGGCGTGCGGTCTGACAATGTTGGCCTCGCAGTGACCTCGCATGTCGGTGCCAGGCAGCTCGCCGCAGATGCGTCGACCTCGACTACGGCTCGATTTCGACGGTGCCTGGCACCGGCCCGCGCGTTCGCAATGCGCCCGAGTGACCGGACGTCCCGGCTCGTCAGTGCCGCCTTGCGCGCTTTGGAGTCAGGACGCACTCGGCTCGAGCGGACCGCGAAGCCCGTCGATGATCCGGTCAGCCGAGACCGTACCCGGCTGCGCCGCGCAGACGACCCGGTGGGACGAGCGTCCCCCAACGTCGCCCCGAAACTACCGCCACGTGAGGTCCGAGCGGCCCGTTGCGCCGCCAGTCCGTGGTCGTAAAGACCGCCATGGTCGGCACCGCCAGGCTGGCCGCCAGGTGAACCGGACCAGTGTCGCCGCCGACCACCGCCCGGGCGTGACCGAGGGTCACCACCAGGTCCTGCAGGTCGGTGGGCGGGGCCAGTTCGATGCCCGGGCCGGCGGCCTTCACCACCGCTCGGGCACGGTCTTCCTCACCCGGGCCCCACAGGACTGCAGCCCGCAGGCCCTCTGTCGACGGTCCAGCGCGCCAACCGTGGCGAGGTCTTCGAGCCGGGAGCCACTTTCTCGGTTCGTCCAGCACCCGGGAGCAGGACGACGTAGCCCGGTTCCGGGTCCACGATCGGCGTCCGGTTCCGCCAGTTGTCTGCAGCAGCCAGCTCGCCGTCGGGGCTGGGAATGGGATCGGGCGGCGTGCCCCCTACCGCCCGCACCAACTCGAGGTTGGTGGCCACGACGTGTCTGTTGTCCAGGCTGCCGGCCACGGTGGAGGTGTAGGCCAGATCCGGCGAGAACTTCCCGTCGCCACGGTCGGGACAGACCCGACTCGTCCCGTGCGCGCCCGTCAGGCGGGTCACCAAGGCTGACTTGAGGACACCCTGGGGATCGATGGCCAAGATCGGGTTGGAGCTCGTGAAATCGCGACCTAAGGATCGAGAGTCGGGACCGGGTGTCGGCCGACAACGGCCGGCGGCGCCACCGCCGGGTCGCCACGGTCAGGACGGTATCCACCGCCGGGTGCCCCTCAACCAGACGTTTTGCAGCGATTCCTCCACCACCCAGGTGATGTGGTGGCTCGGCCCGGCGCCCACCGCCAGCTGCCTCAGCCAGCGGCCAGGTGTGGACGATGTCACCGAGCGCAGACAGCCGAACGAGGACGATTCTCATGGCTCAGGACACCACCATGCGGTGAAGTTCGAGAGTTCGAAAGTTTGAAGGTTAGAAAGTCGGTCTTCGGGTCCCACTCCCGCGATCCCGAGAATAGGAGGTGGGACTTCGGACTTTCGACCTTCAACGTAAGGACTCCTGCCTTTGCGGCACACCGAACTCATTATGTCCCGCCGGGACGATCGACGATGGTCGCGATGACGTCGGTGGTCGCATCGTCCTTCGAGTATCCGCAGATCACGGTCTGGCCGCCGTAGGCCTTGACGACCTCGCGTTCGAGAACCGTTTCCACGGTGTCGTCGGTGCCCTTGGCGTGGACCTCGGGCCAGAAGCTCGTCGAGGGATCGTTCCAGGTCAGCCTGGTCGAACAGAGCAGATGGCCTCCACCCCATCCAGAGAGGTCGACGAGATTTTCCACCCGCTCAGCGTCGGGGACGATCAGCAGTTGCCGATCCCTTTGTCAGCGTCACGCTGACAGGTCCAGAGTTCAGCGCGACGACCAGCAGGTCGCCGTCGGCGCCGGCGTCTGCAAGGTAACAGACATGACCAACGTGGAGCATGTCGAACGCGCGTTCGCGCAGACGGCCCGTCAGACCTTTCTCGCTCCAGTCTGCACAGTCGGCTGAAGAGCTCGTCAAAGGTGCGGAACTTGTCCGCGGGGGCTGGCGAGGCGCCGCTCCGGCCGAGATTGCCTGCTCGACCGGCTACCGACGGCTCGTCGCGGGTGACGGTGGCAACTTGCCCGGCTTCAGTGACCACGACACCGCACCTCCATCGTCGGGCGTCTTCGCCGCCTCTTCAGGGATTGGCTCCAGCGGCGGGCGGCAAGGCGGCGAGGCGGGCCAACTCCGTTTCGCCAGCACCGGTTCGGCATCGGCGCGCCCAGTAGATTGCCGAAGACCAGTATGTTTATCGACGCGGACGGCCGTCCTCCACCGGGTGATTCCCGCGGTTGCCGCGGATCGCCAGCAGTCGGCACGTAGGATTGAGCTTCAAAAGGTGCTTTTGTAGGCCTAGGTGATGTCGTCAGAGTTGATCGAGTAGACCAATGGCCAGCCACGGTGCGCCTCCGACTCCTGGAGGAGTTTGGGGTAGACGCGCGTTCGATGCCTTTTCAGCGAATAATTCGCGGTCTCCGTCGTCGAGCGCAGATCCACTTCGGACGACCGAGCGGTCTGCAGCAGCCGCTCGGTGAGCCTCCTTGGCGACGGTGCCGTCGCCGTAGGCAGCCATCGCCACCGTGTTTTTTTTGCACATCTGGCTGATTCGGGGCTGCGCGGATGTCGGTGACTGTCAGGTCAGCCATCGTCCCCCCCCGGAAAGCAGACAGTATCGTCCTCGATATCGTAGCGGGCGACCTCGTCCTTCAGCGAGGTCGATCTGCACCACCAGGATGCGAGGCCTTCGTCGAGGCGTCCGAAAACCAGCGACGGTGAAGGAGGATCGAGTCGACATCGATCCCACATTCGCGAGAGTGAGGGGCGGAATCCTGTCCCCCGGCTCGTCATCCCCGGCCCCCTCCCACAGGGATGGCTCGGAAAACGTACGAGGGACGCCCAGTTGGCCAGTGCGTTGGCCCCTCCTCCCGGAACGTCCCACTGCCCCTCGTACCGAAGGATGATCCGAGGCCGGCCTCACAGGAAGTCCGTTTTGGAGTGCCCAGGACAAAGCAGTAGAGAGAGTCAAGGTCGCCAAAAAGCGGAACGATGGTCTAAACCAGAAGTAAGTGTAGAAGGTAGTGAAGTAGCTTGCAGGTAGTAATGGTGGGAGTATGATCGCAACAATCGTGGAAACTAGAGAATTCGAAAATCGGAGTTCGGGTCTTTGGGTCGGCCCCCGCACTCCCGGAGCGAGGAATCGCGTTGAGCCGGCGTGCCGTCCAGCCGAGTCGAAGGTTGGAAAGATGAAGATTTTCGCCCAGCCCAGATCCTTCGACTAGCTGCGCTCGCTGGGGATTGAGCATTCGTTGTTTTTTTTTTTTTTTTTTTTTTTTTTTTTTTTTTTTTTTTTTTTTTTTTTTTTTTTTTTTTTTTTTTTTTTTTTTTTTTTTTTTTTTTTTTTTTTTTTTTTTTTTTTTTTTTTTTTTTTTTTTTAAAAAAAAAAATTTCAGAAGAATCTGCCGGCGGCCGAAGGTCGCGATGGACGGGCGTGCCAGCTTCTGACGATGTCGGGATGGTGCCGCTGGCCTCGTCTGCCGGACGCATCAGTCCCGGATCTGGTGTCAGGATGGTTCGACCTGTGGGAGCGCGACGGGGAGATGAATGCGCCTCGTGCAGGTGGATAGAAAAAATTTTTTTTTTTTTTTTTTTTTTTTTTAAAAAAAAAAAAAAAAAAAAAAAAAAAAAAAAAAAAAAAAAAAAAAAAAAAAATATTTTAATCGCGGCGCGCCGATTGAAGCCGGGACAAAATAGTCAGTGTTTTCGTGGGCGGGGTGGGAGTCGAGTCAGCCAGGCGCTGCCGAGGTACGCGCGCTCCGGGGGGGGTGACGGCAATTTAGAAGAGGAATATAGAACCCAGAGGCGCGAAGACAGTAGAGTGTGAGCGCGATGAAGTTCGAGGCCGGCCTTGATCCACGCCCGTCTGATCCGGAGGTACGAGCCGGTCCTGGCGGATGTGCGGCTCAGACTGCACCGACCTGACCGTGCACTGTCCGAACTCGGGATCCATGGCGGGCTCCGCGGGTGGAGGGGTGGCCGGTGCGCTCTGGGAGAGCCGGAACCCGAAGCGCAAGTTGCGCCACACCTGGGAGATGGTGTAGAGGGCAGCTGCTGGATCGGCATCAACGCGCGGCGGCCGACACCGGCGCCGAGGAGGGCATCCCGTGGGACGGTCACCGAGCTGACCGGCTAGGGGGCCTGCGGCGGGAGGTGCGCTACGGAGTCAAAAGCCGGGTGGTCTCCTCCTCGAAGCGGGGGTTCGTCCTGCTATGTCGAGGTCAAGACGTGACCCTCGTGGACAACGTGGGACGGGACGCGTTCCCCGACGCGGTCACCTCCGGGGACCGAACATCTCCGCGAGCTGACCGCCATGGTTGTCTCAGGGTCACCGCGCCGCCATGCTCTTCATGATCCAGGAGGAGCGACGGCAGCGTCTACGTCCCTGCCCGACACCATCAATCCCCATTACAGCGAGACCCTCCAGGGCGCCGATCACCTGCGGCGTCGAGGCATCTCGCCTATGGCGCAGAGGTGAGCCCAGAGGGTGTCACGCTGGCCGAAAGCGTCGAGATCGATCTGAGCCGGTGAAGGTGGGAAGTTGGAAGGGCAGCCGAAAGGGCGCGATGGGCGGGCGTGCCACTCCGGGCACCTTTGAGTTGAAAGTTGAACGTTAAAAGTTGAAAGTTCCCACCCTCCCTCCCGGATCGTGAAAGGTCGCGATGATCGGGCGTGCCACTTCTGACAATTCCGGGAGGCTGCTCTTCAGTATCGTGGAAGCCGTGGGGTCCCGAAATT
>CAWAUY010000017.1:0-6774 GCA_963785275.1 Candidatus Sulfomarinibacteraceae bacterium | reverse complement strand
GCCCCGGGTACAAAGCCAAGAAAACCTCCCAGCCCCCGTCAGGGGGCGACAGACCTCGCCCGGGTCGTATGCCCAGGCACCATCTCGCGGCCCTCAATCAAATATTGCGATACACTGTATTACATCAGCAACACACCAGGTGTTCATCAGTGAAGCAAAACAACGATTCCATCCGCGCAACAGAGACCCCACCGGGGCCAGATCGAGGGCGGTCTGCGGCGCAAACAAGCGGAGGTATCACGTGAACGCAACGACCGCAGTTCTTTTTGGCGAAGTCCGTGCTCGAAAAGACCTATTGTTACTGGCCCTTGCGCTTATGGGTCTGGTTCTTTTGCTTCCGTTGATCCCGGGTTCGGGGGCAGTCGCCGCTTGAAGTCTGGCGGTTCGCTTCGTCCGCCTTGGCGATCGGCCTGGGCTGGTTGATGGCCATCGCCCTTGGTGCGAAAACATTGGATCAGACCTCTCGGAATCTCGCCTCGGGTTTTTCTTTTGCCGACCGGTAGGGGGCGTGGCGATGTGGCACGGTCGCATCCTCGGAGCGTTCGGGGTGGTCATCATTTGCGAACGTATCATCCTCGTACCAGCTCTGCTCAGCTTTCGATCCTTTTTGAAGGAGCCTGGATCACGCTTGCCTGGATGTGCGTGTGGCTTATTCTGATCCCGGGTTTTCTCCTTTTGTTGGCCCACGCCGTGAGCGTGATGGTTCGGACTCGGTCCCTTTTTCTTGTGCTGGATCTGCTCGGTGTAACCGCGACGGCTGGGGTGGTCATGACGGCCATCCGCCCGTTCCTGAATGTGGGGCAGATCTTGCCGCTTAGGTTGTGGGGGTTGTATTTGTCGCCGCAGCGGCGGTAGCCCTTGGCGCGGCGGGTCTGGTTGGCTTGGTGGTCGGACGAACGGATCCCCGCCGAACACATTCGGCCATGTCCCTCACCCTCTGGACGTGCATGGCGGCTTCTGCTTATGGGGGACTTTCATATTCCCTATGGCTGACTATTTCGGGCCGGATGCCCTTGGAGAAACATACCCAGTGGCGGCGGATCACAGCTGGAACTGGGTTGTGGTCGCGGTTCCGCCCCGGGGCGGTTTGACATCCCGAAGGCGGTTTGCCGTCTCGATCGAGGACGGCCGCTGGTTGAAGTTTCCAATGCACCTAAAAGATGGCTGGTGGGGGAATGACGGTGCGACCTTTTCAGAAAACGGCGCCACCATAGTCTGGCTGGGCCCAGGTGAGGACCAGAGCACACTGCCGGTTTGGTGGTCGATCCGCGATCGGCAACACCCGAGGCGGTAGAGACCTCGATCCTCGCCCCAAGTAATTCGAACCTTGCCGTGTCAGATGACCGGTCGAAGGTGGCCATATTGGGCGACGAGAGATACGTGAGCGTTTACGACCTTCGCAGCGGGGACCTGCTGTGGATGGCGCGGACACAGGCCACTGAGAAGAACGCCCGCATCTGGTTCTCGGAAATCAATCGCCTACGGATTTCCATCAGGCAACATTACGAAAAGAAATTCCCGTACTGGAACTCCGAGTACGATGCGGAAAATGGTCAGGTTATTTCTGAAGGCGCGCACGACAGATGGGATTCGTCACCGTGGCCTTCGATGGCATCGGTGGACAATCCTCACCTTCCGTTTTATTCAAACTCTGAGTCCGACCGAACGGTTCGGTTCCAGGACCCGAACACCGGCGCACTCATTCGCGCAGTCACGATTCCGGAATGGGCCGATCAGATTCGCCCTCTCGAGGATGGTCGACTTTTCGCGTCAAATGGCTTTTGGTCCGATCCGTATCGGATTGCCCTGGAGAACCCGAACACAAACGAGTGGAAAGCACACTCTCTCGGTTTGAGATGGGAATTGTCGACGTGGATTGAAGTCCTTCCGGGCAAGATTGTAGTGTCGGCCAGGAATTCCGATTCGTCACATACAGATGATTTTGTGCGGTTTGTACTTCTCGACCTCGAAACTGGTGAGGAGAAGACCATCGGCGTAGGCCCTTCAGATCAACCGAACATGGCGAACGATCGCCGACCCCTGGACTTTCGCAGCCATTTCAAGCAAACCCCAAACCGGTTCGATCGTTTTGTTTTTGTCGACCCCACCGGCGCGCTTGTCAGCTGGAACCCGAAACGAACGAGACCACAGCGATCGCGGGCGGAGCAGGTTAGTTTTCGACGCCCAGCCTGCAGCGAAATTTCTGGCTGCCGTCGTTTGATCCACAGCGCCTCCACAGGCCGCTTTGGTCACTTCATCGGTGTCTCGCAGTCGCGGTCTGCGGCAGCGCGCTGCTGTTTCTCTGAGCCTCCAGATCCTCAGAGTCTGAACCACTACAGCTCTTGACAGAACGTACGTAAAGCCGTACGTTAAAAAAGGAGGCAGCTATGACGAACATTTCCATCACCGATGCGCGGGCCAGACTGTATGCCCTCGTCGATCAGGCCAGCGACGAAAGCGAGCCGATTCTGATCACGGGAAAACGGAACAACGCGGTTCTGGTATCGGAGGATGACTGGCGATCGATCCAGGAGACGCTTCACCTGCTCTCGATCCCCGGCATGCGGGAGTCGATTCGCGAGGGCATGAACGAACCCGTCGATGAGTCCAGCGAGGAGCCCGGCTGGTGAGCCGTTGGCGGCTCGTCTTCACCCGGCAGGCCCAGAAAGACGCCAAGAAGATCGCCGCATCCGGGCTCCGTGAAAAAGCGCAGACGCTACTCGATGTTCTTGCAGAAGATCCCTTTCAATCGCCGCCATCCTTCGAAAAGCTCGTGGGAGATCTTGCCGGCGCCTATTCGAGACGAATCAACATCCAGCACCGGCTCGTCTACCAGGTGCTGAAGGAAGTCCGCACGGTGAAAGTGATTCGAATGTGGACCCACTACGAGTGACCAGCTCGCCGGGAGTTGGGCTGCGTCGTGGTGGCGCACGCCAACAACGGGGGCAACGATGAAAACGACGAAACCTGCGGAAATTGTCGTGTTCATGGCGCGGAGCGCAGAAGTGCGATTTTTGCAATGAAGAGCTCGGACGGGGCGCGTGGATCCGAAAGGTCGACGACAAGGCCCAGTGCCTCGAGTGCGCCGACCTCGACCACCTCGTCTTCCTTCCCCGCGGCGATGCGGCTCTGACCCGTCGCGCCGGCAAACACTCCCGCCTCCGGGCCGTGGTCGTGCAGTGGGCTAGGGCGCGCAAGCGTTACGAACGGCAGGGAACGCTTGTCGAGGAGGAGGCGCTCGAGCGAGCCGAGGCGGAGTGCGAGGCGGACGCCGAGCGGCGAAAACAGCGGCGGGCCGTAGCCGCAACCCGTCGCGCCGAGCTCGACGAGGCCTATGTTGCGGAATTCGGCCGCCACGTCGCCGAACGCTACCCCGGATGCCCCACGAGCGAAGCACGACGGATCGCCGAACACGCCTGCCGAAAATATTCGGGGAGGGTCGGCCGCACCGAAATGGCGAAAAAATTCGATCCCGAGGCCATCGACCTCGCCGTCATTGCCCGCGTCCGCCACGCTCACACCCGGTACGATGATCTGCTGGCGCGCGGCTGGTTCGCGACGAGGCGCGAGCGGAGGTACGGGACGCATCGACGCGGTCTTCAGCCGCTGGCGGCAACCGGCCGCCGACTAGCCGACCTGATCACGAGTTCATGGGATCCACGCCGGTGATTACGGCACAATCATGAGGGTTGTAACCTACGCCCCTTCGCCGAGCAGGTCGAGGTAGGCCGCGTAGCTGAACAACCGATCACGGCGACGACCGGTGGTCTCGACCAGGATGCCGGCGTCGACAAGCGCGTTGATCGCCTTGGCGGCGGTCGGTTGGTCGCCAAAGCTTAACTAAATTACAAGCCTTGACATTATTGTTAATTCGATGTATTTAGTTAAACATGCTTATTCCTGGGGATAATCAGGCCATTGCTCAAATCGTTGAGATGCTTGGGAAACTCGTTGGTGAAGGTCCGTCAACCTCCGATGTGTGCCGGGAGCCTGAGATCAATGGTGCCGATGCAGAGGTCGAGATTGGTCAGTTCACCTTCCTCATCGAATGGAAGGGACAAGGAACCGTCGCATCCGTAGCCAGGGCCATCACGCAGGTCCAGAGATCCCCCAATGGCTATGGACGCGGTGCAATTCCCCTCGTCGCAGTCCCTTATATGGGGCCGTCGGGGATGAAAGAATGCGAAAAAGCCGGGGTCTCGTGGGTAGACCTTTCTGGAAACGCCCGCATCTCAGCCCCTGGCCTTCACATCAATATCCAGGGCCGGCCAAATCTTTTCATACACCGTGGAAGACCGTCGAGCGCGTTTGCACCGAAGAGTTCCCGCATTACTCGCTGGCTGCTCATTCATCCGAAAAGAGAAATGAGCCAACGGGAAATCGCATCGGCCACCGATATGAGCGAGGGGTTCACCAGCAAGATAGTTGCGAGACTGGCCGCATGATCGGCTTGTGGTGCGCACGCAAAACGGAAAAATCAAGGTGAAAGATCCGAATCTGCTCCTTGACGCTTGGGCGGAGAAATACAGATTCGATCGGCACCGTGTCATTCGGGGTCATGTCCCATCCCGAACAACAGAATCCCTCCTCGCAAACCTCAGCGAACATTTTCATGCGGAGTCAATTGGATATGCAGCGACTGGACTCTCGGCAGCCTGGCAGCTGACCCATTTCGCGGCCTATCGGATCGTCTCGGTTTACATCGAACGTGATCTGCCGAACTCGAGGATCGAGGAGCTTGGTTTTCGTGAGGACGATCGAGGCGCGAATACCTGGCTTGTGATTCCAAACGATCGGGGTGTATTCCAAGGTTCGTCCATGCGTGAAGGGGTGAGGTGTGTTCACCCGGTCCAAGTCTATTTAGACCTCCTTGGACATCCAGAACGCGCGTCGGAGGCGGCTGATCGGGTGAGGTCGGATTATCTCAAATGGGCGAATAATGACTGACAAACCCTCAACGGCAGCTGGTTATCAAAACGAGGCGGTCGTGCTCGTCAAAGCAACATGTCTTTACCTCGCCACGAAACTCGGCGACCTGACGGACGAGATCGTCATTGTCGGTGGTCTGGCGCCCTCGTCCGGTGGATTCCTGAAACCAATGAACTCACCACTATTGCCGGCGGGGCGGGGTAGGCTCAATCCGCCTCATGTCATTCTGAGCGCCCGTCACGGCGACTTGTCACGGCGTAGCCCCTCGAGCGACTTGTGACGGCGTAGTTCCCTGAACGAAGCCGCAAGCCGGAAGGATCCCCCGAATTCTCCGGATAGTGATGCCAAGCTCGCGTCACGCGCTCGCTCGTGGGGATTCGTCGGCTCCGCGGCCTCGAAGGCCGCTCCGGTCAGAATGACTGAGCTAGTAAGTTGCTCCTGGCACCAATCCGCCGATGAAACATCCTCACCCCGCGCCTGCTGGCTGCCGGAGGTCTTCGGCGGTGAAACCCGAGTCCTTGCGCGGCGGGGTGAAACGCTTCGGGAGCTTTCGGTTTGGGCGGAGCTCATCCGGGAGCTCGTCGAGTCGGGTGGTGTCGAAGCACTCGATCCGGAACCAGGGATCACCGTCGGGGTCGAAGTAGGTGAGGATGAAAAGCTGGGGGCCGGTCTCGTAGATGACGCGCTCGGTGCCGGTCTCGGGGTCGCGGTCGTCCTTGGTCGGCTCGCCGAAGAAGCCGCGGAGGCCCTTCCGGAATACCTGGTATGACGACCGCGCACGTTTGGAGCCGCTCGGAGGCAGGAAGTCGCCGGCCGCATAGACGGCTTTGCCGTCGCGGAACCACCACCACCACTCAGTTGGGAGCTCGCCCGGGCCCATGATTTCTGTGTAATGGAGGCCAACAACCCCGTCGGCTGGAGTCAGAGGCGAATCGTCGGGCGGGCCGGAGTTCAGGAGGACGCCCACGATATTGCGGTCGAGCCGGGATTGGGACCGAAGCCTTCAACGTTGGGATTGGAGGCCTCGTCTTCGGCTTCGTTCTGGATTCTCGCTGTATCACGGGCGTTGTTGTATGCCTCTTCGCTAGGGTGGCAAGCGACAAGTAGGGTGACGGAATCTTCCTCTTCATTTTCCCAGATCACAATGCGAAGGGCCTCGTTGATCCACCCCTTGGCCTCGTTTTTTCGGATACCCGGTCTGCCATAGGTGGACTTGAGCTTGCGGACGGCGCTCTTGAACACCTTTCCTTCGAGTTGCCCCAGGTCATGCCATCCGAGTGCTGCTGCCTGCAGCTTGCCCTGGAATTCGTACAGGTCGAGCGCGGTGGGCTGTTGGCCGGCCACGGAAACAGCGAGGTCTTCCGGAATTTGGGCGGTTATTCGCCAGGTACCGGCATCGTACGGCTGGCCAGCGAATCGCCCAAAGTCGAACTCGCCGTCAGCCGTCCGGGGGCTGAAGGCCAAAACTGCATCCTGGATCGGCCCACAGACGCCGAGGCCCTCGATAGTCGTGGTGAGATCGATGGTTTCGGATTCGGCGGTCGCACCGTGCAGAGCAGCTGGCAAGCCGGCGAATACGCAGATCGAGACGAAAACAATTCCGATGAGGCGGAGAAGGGACATGGCGGCTCCTCGATTGACGGTTGCACATTCCACAAATGCTCAAGTCACTTCTAGCAAGTATAACATTTGCGATTGGCTAAATGAGACAAGTCATCAATCGAGGTGTCGGGGAGTAGAAGAGCCTTCCTGGCGCCCAACCACGAAATGGCGGATTGAACACCATCAGGCAAGAAATTGTTTAATCGTTGGGCTTGGCACCCAAGAAGCCCTGAGAATTGTGGC
>CAWAUY010000016.1:0-4227 GCA_963785275.1 Candidatus Sulfomarinibacteraceae bacterium | reverse complement strand
GCATATGAGCAGCAGGATGGGGCCGCCGGCTGCATACTCTCGATAGCTCGCTTGCCCTTTTTGCATAAAGAAATTATATTCACTGCATGTATGGTTGGCTCAAGCCGATCCCAGTATCATATATCTCTGTATATTCAACCAAATGAGGCGGTTACCATGCTCAGAGCTGGGACGAGTCTGGCTTTCATCCTCTTGTGCTCTTCCATTGTGGTGACTGGCGCAGTTATCCATGTCCCGAGCGGCCAGCCCACCATCCAGGCGGGGATCGACGCTGCCGTGGACGGGGACACCGTGCTGGTGGCCGATGGAACCTTCACCGGTGACGGGAACCGTAACATCGGCTTTCACGGCAAGGCGATCACCGTCAGGTCGGAGAACGGGGCGGAGTACTGCATTATCGATTGTGAAGGCTGGGGATTTGGATTCACTTTCCAAAACGGTGAGGATCTGGATTCGGTGCTGGACGGATTCACGATCCGCAACGGAGAATATATCGCTGGTGGTGGGATCTACTGCGACGGCTCCTCCCCAACGATCGCCAACTGCACCTTCAGCGGAAACGAAGCTGATAGTGACGGTGCCGGTGGTGGGATGTTCTGCGCCTACTCCTCGCCAACGATCACCAACTGCACCTTCAGTGGACAACGTAGCTGCTTGGTTGGGTGGTGGGCTCTTCTGCGTCTACTCCTCGCCAACGATCGCCAACTGCACCTTCAGTGGAAACGTAGCTGATAGTGACGGTGCCGGTGGTGGGATCTACTGCGCTCAATCCTCCCCGACGATCACCAACTGCACCTTCAGCGCTAACGGGGCACAAGGGGCTTGGGGTGGGGGTAACGGTGGTGGGATCTTCTGCGACGCCTCCTCGCCAACGATCACCAACTGCACCTTCAGCGCTAACTGGGCACATGGGGGTTATGATGGGGGTACGGGTGGTGGGATCGCCTGCTGGGGCTCATCAACGACGATCACCAACTGCACCTTCAGCGAGAACGTAGCTGATAATGGTTATGGTAGTGGGATCTTCTGCACGGGGGCGGGATCCTCGCAAACGATCACCAACTGCATCGTCTGGAACAACAGCCCGGACGGCATCCATGACGCATCGGGCTCCTCGATCGTCTCCTACTCCGACGTTCAGGGCGGCTGGCCGGGCGAGGGCAACATCGACGCCGATCCGCTGTTCATTGCCGGACCCGAGGGCAACTACTACCTCAGCCAAGTAGCCGCTGGGCAGGCCGAGGACAGCCCGTGTCTGGATGCCGGGAGCGAACCGTCAGCGGACATCTGCTACGACAGTGGCGAGGGGACTGTCTGCCTCGACCAGCGCCCGACCCGCACCGACTTCGTCGACGACGCCGGGCAGGTGGACATGGGATACCACTACCCCGGCCGGATGGTGGAGTCGGTTCTGACCAGTTCCCTGACGTTCGGCACGGTGCCCTTCACGACGGATCTGTCGGTGACGGTCTCGAACCGGCACCCAAGCCAGTCCCGGACTCTCGCCGGCCGTATCGACGTCGAGCTCGCCGGCGGCCAGTCTTTCCCGAACTGGCGAACCGGATTCTTGAGCGTTCCGCCCGGAGACAGCTTTACCACGTCCTGGCCCCGGAACATCCCGGCCCTCGGGTCGGTGATTGGGAGAAACGAGTTCACGCTGGTGGCCGAGGACGTGACATCCGCACCCTTCAACCAACCGCCCTATCCACCGGCAGGGGACACCGCCACGGCCTCCTGCACGGTGACGGGGATCGCTCCGTGAACGACCGGGTGAAACAGCGACATTGATCGGGCAGGCCTCGTAGCGCATCCAGAAAACGATCCCAGCAAAATAGCCGATCTATTGTTATCAACAACTTAAATTGACTACATCATTAGCATGTTGTGACCGCCGGCCGAAAAATAAAAGGCTTCCTCGCCACTTTCTTCTTGCCGTTTCGTAAAAATTGCTTATATTTAGCACAAAAGCACTGCCTATTATTCGTTTTATCCTTCTCTAATCTGATGGCGCCCGAAAGGATTTGTCATCCACGGGAGACAAGGAGCAACGAGATAAGGATTCCTATCTATTGAAACGTGGAGGCCATAAAAGGAGTAGTCCCATGAACATCCGCATGTTCTGTTTTATCTGCATCGCATTGCTGACTCTGTGCTTTATTCCAACGACGATAACCGAAGCACAGTTATTTGAGCCAGCCGTGAACTACAGTGCCGGTTATGAGCCTTACTCCGTCGACATCGGCGACCTTGATGGCGACGGCACCCCGGACCTGGCCGTAGCGAACCGGGTCGACGACAATGTCTCGGTGCTGCTGGGTAACGGGGACGGCACTTTCCAGGATGCGGAGAATTACGGCGCAGCTGAGTCTCCCGAATCAGTTGCCATCGCAAACCTTGATGGCAACGGCGCCCCGGACCTGGCTGTGGCGAATTACCTGAGTGACAATGTCTCGGTACTCCTGGGCATTGGGGACGGCATTTTTGGGGCTGCGGTGAATTACGGCGTCGATGACGGGCCTATATCGGTCGCCATCGAACAACCAGATGGCGATGGCAACTCGGACCTGACTGTGGTGAATTACCTGGGTTTCAATGTCTCGGTCCTCCCGTGCATCTCCGGGACGGCACCTTTGGTCTGGCCGGCGGTTTATTAATGGCGCCTATATTGGGCCTTACTCGGTGGCCATCGATGACCTGGATGGCAACCAAGTTCTGGACCTGGCCGTGGCGAATAGTAGCAGTGTTTCCATACTCTTGGGTCTTGGGGACGGCACCTTTGAAGCCGCGGTGCATTACAACGCCGGCGATGAGCTTAGATCGGTCGCTATCGATGACCTGAATGGCGACGGTGCCTTGGACCTGGCCGTGGCCAATTCCTTGAGCGACGATGTCTCGGTGCTGCTAGGCAACGGCGACGGCACCTTCCAGACAAGGGTCAATTACGGGGCCGGTGACGGTTCTTACTCGGTCGCCATCGGCGACCTGGATGGCGACTTCAACCCGGACCTAGCCGTGTCCAATATATGGAGCAACAATATCTCCGTTCTGTTAGGCAACGGGGACGGCACTTTCCAGAATGCGGAGAATTACGGGTCCTTGATCATTGGCCATGGTCGGTCGCCATCGAAGACCTTGATGGCGACGGTGCCCTGGACCTGGCCGTGGCAAATCGAGCTGGCAACAATATCTCGGTGCTTATCAACCGGAGCGCTGAGAATATCATCGCCGCCGAGCTGACCTGCGTCCCGGCATCGGGCACGATACCCTTTATGGTCAGCATGACGGTGGGATTGACGAACCAATACAACGGGCAAACCCGCCGTATTGCCGGCCACATTGACCTCCAGCTGGCCGGGGGCGACTACTACTCCAACTGGCGAGCGGGCTACACCAACGTGGGTCCCGGTCAAGACGCAATCGTCATTGTGGGTGCAGACAATCCCGGACCTCGGATCGGTGATCGGCACGAACACTTTCACGCTCGTGGCCGAGGACGTGACGCCCTCACCATACAACCAGCCCCCATACCCACCGGCTGGGGATATCGACATGGTCAGCTGCACGGTGACGGGGATCGCGCCCTGATAGGCGAGGCAAGGAGCGGCCTTCTTCACCCAGATGGCGCAAGTAGCGGGAAGTCCCGCTTCGTCCAGACTACCCCTTTTTTGTTTTCAACAACTTAATTGGAAGCATCATTAGCATGATGGGGCCGCCGGCCATCGCCTTCTATATCGACCAGGAGCATTGTTCAGCCTGGCCCCAGGGCGCATCGAGATCTATAATCAAAATATCGGATGTCCATGGCGTGTTTTCATGGACAATGGTTTGATCCTGCAGGCAATTAAATACTTGTGGAATACCCTGGCGCCCCACGCCCGGACTGAGCTTCTTCGCCTGGGAATAGTCGCTCGTCCGTTACGGTGCCACCGTGTTCGCCGGCGCCGACCTGGATGGTGACGGCCGGGACGACCTGGTGGTGGGCGGCGGCCCCGACCCCGGCATCGGCACACCGGTCAACGTTTTTCGATATGACGGTGTGGCTGTGGGGCAGTGGTTCTCACTGGAGGGCTACGAAGGATTGACCCACGGCGTCAACGTGGCGGCGGGACGGTTCTAGGAGAATCGACAGGTTGGGCCCCTATCAATCTATTGGGGATTCTGGCTTAAGTATCGGGAGTCTTTCTGTGCCATCCCTTCTGACACATTCGGTCATTTTATGATAAGACC
>CAWAUY010000015.1:0-141023 GCA_963785275.1 Candidatus Sulfomarinibacteraceae bacterium | reverse complement strand
CCGCCGAGTTCCATGACGTGCTCGGAAGAACTCAGGAGCAAGCCTTGCGGCGCGGACTGTGCCGACCACACGCCGCCGTGCGGAGTGTCGGTTGATGGGGCCCAGGCGGCGGCGAGCCAATTGCCGGTGCCTGATTCCATGTCGTCGAAGAAGGGCAGGCTGACGGTGCCCGAGTGCTCGGCCACCGAAAGATCGTCGATAAACCACCCCTCGTCGGTGTTGGAGCCGCCGGTACTCAGGGTGAATCGAATTCTGACGTTGTCAGACGCCTTCCAGGGGGAGAGATCGACCGCTTGTTCGGACCACGTTTCACGGGTCCCGATCGTTGAATAGACCCGGTACCAGCTGGTGCCGTTGGGTGATATCTCGAGATAGCCCCAGTCGTCGGAGAGGCGGTGAAGATCCCAGAAGCGCAGGACCGGCCAGGTGGAGCCCGAGAGATCGACGGCCGTGAGAATGTAGCTGACCGTGCTGAAGGCGGAGTTGCCGCCGGGAGAGTCGTTGAGCGATGCGGAGCCTTCAACAGCGTAGGAGGTGTCGGGGCCCCAGGTGCCGGTGGCATCCCAGTTGTCGAGGCTCTCCATGGGATCGCTGAAGGGGAAGGTCAGGGGCACGGTGGTGGTGAAGCGTTCGTTGGATGGTGTGGCGACGTTGCGCGAGTTGAAAACAAAGACCTTGTAGTAGTAGGTGGCGCCGATCGAGAGCCCGGTGTCGGCAAAGTCGGTGTCGGCCGAGTTGGTGGACGAGAAGACGAGGTCGTTGCCGGTGGTGACGTTTGCGGAGGTGGAGCGATACACCTCATAGCGGTCGAAGTCGCCGAGGAAGCTTTCGGACCACGACAGGTCCACCGACTTGAGGTGCGGCGTCGGGATCGCGAGATCCACGCTCTCGGGCATCTCTTCAATCGCGACATCGTCGAGAAAGATATTGGTGGCGCTGGTGGACGAGCTCTGGCTGGTGCGGAAGCGGATCTTGACGCCACTTTGCTGGTAGGTGGCGAGGGAGATCTGGTATCGCCTCCACTCGGGGATGTTCGATTCACCGAGGGCGGTGTTGGGGAGGTGGCTCCAGTTGACGCCGCCGTCAAGTGAGACCTGGGCCTGGAAACCGCCGCGATAGCCGATTGCGCCGCGGATCCAGTAGGTGAGCTGCGGATCGACGGCCGCCGAGAGGTCGAGGTCGCCGCCGAGTTCCATGACGTGCTCGGAAGAACTCAGGAGCAAGCCTTGCGGCGCGGACTGTGCCGACCACACGCCGCCGTGCGGAGTGTCGGTTGATGGGGCCCAGGCGGCGGCGAGCCAATTGCCGGTGCCTGATTCCATGTCGTCGAAGAAGGGCAGGCTGACGGTGCCCGAGTGCTCGGCCACCGAAAGATCGTCGATAAACCACCCCTCGTCGGTGTTGGAGCCGCCGGTACTCAGGGTGAATCGAATTCTGACGTTGTCAGACGCCTTCCAGGGGGAGAGATCGACCGCGTGTTCGGACCACGTTTCACGGGTCCCGATCGTTGAATAGACCCGGTACCAGTTGGTGCCGTTGGGTGATATCTCGAGATAGCCCCAGTCGTCGGAGAGGCGGTGAAGATCCCAGAAGCGCAGGACCGGCCAGGTGGAGCCCGAGAGATCGACGGCCGTGAGAATGTAGCTGACCGTGCTGAAGGCGGAGTTGCCGCCGGGGGAGTCGTTGAGCGATGCGGAGCCTTCAACAGCGTAGGAGGTGTCGGGGCCCCAGGTGCCGGTGGCATCCCAGTTGTCGAGGCTCTCCATGGGATCGCTGAAGGGGAAGGTCAGGGGCACGGTGGTGGTGAAGCGTTCGTTGGATGGTGTGGCGACGTTGCGCGAGTTGAAAACAAAGACCTTGTAGTAGTAGGTGGCGCCGATCGAGAGCCCGGTGTCGGCAAAGTCGGTGTCGGCCGAGTTGGTGGACGAGAAGACGAGGTCGTTGCCGGTGGTGACGTTTGCGGAGGTGGAGCGATACACCTCATAGCGGTCGAAGTCGCCGAGGAAGCTTTCGGACCACGACAGGTCCACCGACTTGAGGTGCGGCGTCGGGATCGCGAGATCCACGCTCTCGGGCATCTCTTCAATCGCGACATCGTCGAGAAAGATATTGGTGGCGCTGGTGGACGAGCTCTGGCTGGTGCGGAAGCGGATCTTGACGCCACTTTGCTGGTAGGTGGCGAGGGAGATCTGGTATCGCCGCCAGTCAGGTATGTTCGACTCACCGAGGGCGGTGTTGGGGAGGTGGCTCCAGTTGACGCCGCCGTCAAGTGAGACCTGGGCCTGGAAACCGCCGCGATAGCCGATCGCACCGCGGATCCAGTAGGTGAGCTGCGGATCGACGGCCGCCGAGAGGTCGAGGTCGCCGCCGAGTTCCATGACGTGCTCGGAAGAACTCAGGAGCAAGCCTTGCGGCGCGGACTGTGCCGACCACACGCCGCCGTGCGGAGTGTCGGCTGATGGGGCCCAGGCGGCGGCGAGCCAGTTGCCGGTGCCTGATTCCATGTCGTCGAAGAAGGGCAGGCTGACGGTGCCCGAGTGCTCGGCGACGGAGAGATCGTCAATATACCAACCGTCGTCCTCGTCGGATGAGCCGGTGCTCACGGTGAAACGGATCCTGACGTTGTCAGAATTCTTCCAGGGGGAGAGGTCGATCGATTGCTCGGACCACAAGGTGCGAGCACCGGTGACGGTATAGACCCGGTACCAGTTCGTGCCGTTCGGTGAGACCTCGAGATAGCCCCAGTCGTTGGCCGTGGCAAAACGATCCCAGAAACGCAATACCGGCCAGACGGAGCCTGTCAGATCGATGGTCGTGCTGGCGTTCCACGTCGTGGAAAGTGCGGAGGTGGTATTCGGCGAGTCGGTCAGAGAATTGCTGCCGCCGTGCTGGTCGGAGTCGGTGGCGTCCCAATCTCCAGTGAGGTTCCAATTATCCAGCGAGCCTTCAAAATCCTCGGAGAAAGGAAAGGGGTTGCCGCCGGTGCGCTGAGTGCTCTCCGACACGCTGTCCGGTGAGTAGGTCCCATAGGGGCTGACCGCGTAGACCCGGAAGTAATAGTCGGTGTCGACTGCGAGGCCGGTATCAGTGAAAGTGGTGGTGTCCTGGTTGGAGATTTCAGCCACCAGTTCAGAGTTGATGCCGACGCCGGGTGTGGTGCTTCGATGGATGGCGTAGTGGGAGAAGAACAGGTCGTTCGAGCGCGCCCAGGTCAGCCTCATGGAGTGCGAGGTGACCTGGTCGAGGATCGGCGGGTCGACCTCGGTCGGGCTCTCGGCCACCGAGATGTCGTCGACGTGCCAGCCGTCGGCGCCGGTGGCGGAATCAGTGGTGATACGGAAACGAACGAGAACGTTGTTGGACGAGGCGAAGGCCGTCACGTCGAAGCGCTCGCGCAGCCAGCCGTCCGACGTGCCGTTGGTATAAGAGGCAAGCGCTGTCCACGAGCTGCCTCCGTCGGTCGAGATCTCGACGTTGCCGGAGTCCGAAACCGCGAAGACCCAACTGTGAACAAAGGAGAGGACCGGCTGTGAGGCGGACGACAGATCGATCGGGCTGACCAGGGTCAGGCTCTGCGAGGGGATGCTGTCGCCGTAGTCGGCCCCGGGCGAATCGGACCAACTGTGGGCACCGGAGAAGGCGTCTTCGTCGGACAGCGCCCACGGTGGGTCGGCAAACCACGCGGTGCCGGTGCCTTCGCCATCATCCAGGAACGGATAGTCCATACCGGCTGGGGTGGTGGCGTCCACCTCTTCGCTGAGGCCGTGGAGGTCGGCGGTGGTCAGCACCATGACCTGGTAGTAGTAGGTGGTCTTTGGCGTGACGGTGATGTCGATGTGCTCTGTCGTGGTTGAGTCATTGATTTCCGCCACCAGGGTTGCCGAGCGCCAGTCGAATTCCGGGGTCGACGCTCGATAGATCCTGTAACTGGAAAAGTCCGTCTCGACGTACTCGCCCCAGTACAGCTCGACCGAATTGGGCGTGATGAGCAACGGGGTGTCGAGATAAACGGGTTCCGGTCCCTCGGCAATCGCCACGTCGTCGATGTACCAGCCGTCCTGGTTGACGGTGCCGTCGGAGACGAGGCGGAAACGGACCCGAACGTCGGCGGAACCAGCGTAGACCGCGAGGTCGATCTGCTCACGAACCCACTCCGATCGCGCGCCGGTGTAGGTCGCAACGGGTGCGCCCCACGAGGAACCGCCGTCGGTCGAGATTTCAACGGAGCCGAAGTCGTAGCCGTCCTCGATCTGGTAGCGGTGGTAAAAGCGCAGGACCGGTCTGGACGCCGTCGAGAGATCGACGGAGGAACCGAGCGTCAGCGAGGCATCCACCGACGTGCCGTACAGAATGGAGGGGCTGTCGGTCGCCGAGTGGGCGGGCGAGGAGTAGAACGCCGTCGTCTCTCCCCACGGCGCCTCCGCGGTCCAGTTGCCGAGGCCGCTCTCGAAGTCGTCGGCAAAGGGGTAGCCGACAGCCTCGACAGCGCTCCAGGTTCCCATCGCGAGTGCGAATGTAAGGACGGTAAAGAGAACTGACTGCGTGGCGTGATTTCGGCGCATGGTTTCTCCATTTCTCGGACAGCGGTTGATTGTGGGAGACAGACGGGCTCGGGAACCCGATCCACTCGGTATCGGGTTCGAGGCTCGCGTTGTTTTTGGAACTCTCCTCAAACTGAATGACAATTCACTGCCCTCTTGGCGCTGAGACCATGCAAAAGGGATGCCACGAAATTAGGATGATTCCGACCCGGATTATCGATCACGTGTTCAGAGATGAAACACCATTCTCGATATGGAGCATGGGCCTAAGACTTGAACAACGGTTCAGGCTTGGAAGAGTTTGCTGGTCCCTTTGTGGTGCGGCCGTCTCGGCCGCACGCCCGGATCAGCTGTATGGGTGGGACGAGGTCGATGTTGCCCTCACGACCACCATTGGTTGTGCCGCCGCCTCGGACAAGAAGTGGAAGGTCGACCTCATGGTGGAGTTCCTGGACGAAGACGGCGACGTCATCGATCGGGCCACCGGCAGCGGAAGCCTGAAGAAGGACAAGGACTTCGACATCAAGCACACGACCCTCAGGTGGGTGCTCAATCACATCAGCCAAGCCCGCATCTCGGTGGCGGCCGATCAGTAGAGGAACGACTCAGCTGGATCAGTCGCCCGTCAGGAGCAGGATCCCACCGTGAACGAAGATCGCCGCGTAGACCAGCAGGACCACAGCGAGGGTGCGGTTGGCCCACAGATAGGCTCGACCTCGCAGTACTGAACGGGATCGGGCTACGAGAACGGCGAGCAGCGCCTTCGAGCCCACCAGCCCGAGATAGAACACGCCCAGGAAGAGGGCGGCCCGTCCAAACCCCGCCTCAGCGGCGCGCAGCAGTAGGGGTGCACCGATGGTCAACCAGAAGAGATAAGGGCTCGGGTTGAGCACGTTGGCTGCGATGCCCTTGCCGAGTGATCCCCAGACACGGCTCTCTTCAGCTTGATCGTGGATCTCTGTTGCCTCGCCGCGAAGACCGGCGACGCCCCAACTCGCCAGGAGGGCACCGCCTGCGAGGCTGACGATACCGAGAGCAGGCGCAGAATCCTCGATGCGGCCGAGGAGAAACACGGCGGCGGCGATGATGGGACCGTCGGTCAGAAGCGGGGCGGCAGCCACGGCGAGACCGGCCTTTCTGCCGTGGGCAAGGGTTTGAGAGACAACCAACGCCAGGAGCGGGCCGGGCGAAAGTCCGCCCGAAAGACCGAACACGGTTGCTGAGGCGATGGACTCGAACATTGGGTGATTGTACGTGTCGCCGGGATCACGCGTTCGCCGGAGGGCGCTGTCGGTTCACGAAGTGTGGCGGGTTGTGGAAAGCTCTCGATACCGAACGCCGCAGAGCGCGACGGTCATTTCTTTTGGGCGGCTTTGGTCTTTTTGCCAGCTGTGGACTTCTTTGCAGCCGTGGTCTTCTTGACAGCCGCGGTCTTCTTGACAGCCGCGGTCTTCTTTGCAGCCGCGGTCTTCTTTGCAGCCGTGGTTTTCTTTGCAGGCTTGGTCTTTGTGACAGCTTTGGTCTTTGTGACAGCTTTGGTCTTCGCGGCAGGCTTGGTTTTCGCGGCAGGTTTGGCCTTCGTGGCAGGCTTGGCCTTTGTGACAGCTTTGGTCTTCGTGGCAGGCTTGCATGGCCTTCGTGGCAGGCTTGGTCTTTGTGACAGCTTTGGTCTTCGCGGCAGGTTTGGTCTTCTTGTCAGCCTTGATCTTATGATCGACTTTGGGCACATCGGCGGCGTCGAGCTTGGATGTGTCATCGCCTTCATCGGGGGTATCGGCCTTGGCGTCGTCCTTGTCGTCGACTTCTTCGACCTCTTCAACACGCGCCTTCTTTCGGGTCGGCGGGAGAGGCTTTGGTTTTCGAGCCTCTCTTGGGGTGAAACCCTTGCGGGCCTGTTCAAAGGCCTGGCGAAGGTCTTCAACCGTTTCCACCTCTTCTTCGGTCAGTTCGCGCAGCTTCGGTTCGGCGATGTCCCGACGATATTCCAGAATGGCGCCGCGGTTTAGATTGAACAGGTAAAAGGTTGTGGGCGTGCCGGTTCCCAGAGTCACGTCGCGAACCACCGGACCGCCTTTTTCCCCGGCGTCGAGGTAACCAAACCACAAAGTCTCCTGTTTTGTCGCCATTTCCGACCCCCCGTTGCTGCGTGCTGCAGATTGACATGGTGAAGCATGGGAGCGTGACAATCAAGTGATCGGGGAAAAAACTGACGATCTTTGCGAGGAATGAGGTGGGCTTTCGGGGGCCGTGCTCGAGGCGGGCCAGGGCGGGAGAGGGCCAGTTCGTCAGGTCAGCTGGAATTTCGGCGGCTCCGGGGGCCGGATGTCGCCGGTCAGCACCCGCCAGGCTTCGAGGAGGTTCGGGTCAGTGTCGATGGGCCTGTCGAGGCTCATGAGGTAGGCCTCGCCGAGCGCTCGTCCCATGCGTCGGAACTCGTCGACTCCGAGGGTCTGGAGATCGAGGCCAAGGAGCTCGAAGTAGTCGTTTTGCAGCTCCTCCGGCCACTTCTTCACAATGGCTTCCGGAAAGGGGCCTTCCTCAAGAACGAGCTCGATGACATCTGGCGGCATTGGCGTCATTTCGTGTCTCCTGTTTTATGGTCGGTCACAGCGCGTTTCGGCGCTTGACGAGGCGCGTCGAAGTATTGATATTTTGTGCCAAGGATTTCGTTCGAAAAAAATTGTTTGCTGGCATTCTCGGTCCATATTTGAGATTTTTCCTTGACGAATCGTGCCGGCTGCTTGACATTTCATGTCAGTTGACGAATCGGTTGGGCCGTTTTGTCCGGGGGTGCCGGATCGATCGGCCTCGAAAAAGAGGGGTGTTTATGCAGTTCTCGACCATCTCTTCCTGGGCGCGACTGATCTGGGAAGGGCTCCGAACCTATGGAGTCGACTCCGATGCGGTTTTCGAAGCAGCCGGGCTCGATCCCCGTGGTCTCAGCAGTCCAGGGACCCGGTATCCGGTAGCGTCGATGACCCGTCTCTGGCGGCTGGCAAGGGAACGCAGTGGCGACCCTTGTTTTGGTTTGACCGCTGCCGCCCAGTGGCACCCGACGACCTGGCACGGTCTCGGTTACGCGTGGCTGGCAAGTGCGACTCTCGAGGAAGCGCTGCACCGGCTGGTCCGGTACGCGCAGGTCATCTCAACGGCTGCAGATTTCCAACTGGTTGAGGGGGATGGCGTTTTCAGGTTGGTTTTTTCAGTTCAAAGCGAATACGACGAAGAGCCGCAGGCGGTGGTCTATGACGCGGTGACTGCCAATCTTGTCCACATGTGCCGGATGACCTACGGAATGGACTTCAACCCGGTCCGAGTCGATTTTGCGCATCCCGGATCTGGTTGCCGACGGCGGCGGCGAGAGTTCTTCCGGGCGCCGATCAGTTACGGTGCCGCCGAAACAGCTTTGGAAATCGAGAAGACCGTCGCACGAAAACCGCTATCGACGGCCAATGCGGATCTCGCTCACGCCAATGAAAGGGTGATCGCGGACTATCTCACTGAGTTTCGCGGGGGTGGGACGGTGGAGCGAGTCCGCACGAGGTTGATTGATGACCTGCCGTCCGGAGCCGTGACCGAGAAGAGCGTTGCCGAGTCCCTCAACATGAGCCTGCGAACTCTCCAGCGCCGGTTGCGGGACGAAAACACCACGTATCAGGAGATCCTCGACGATACCCGTCGGCGATTGGCCCGGCGCTTTATCCGAGACCGCACACTGACCCTGAACGAGATCACCTATCTTCTCGGTTTTTCGGAGATCTCGAGTTTCTCGCGGTCCTTCAAACGTTGGACAGGGGTGCCGCCGTCGGTCTATCGGCGGACTGTTGACCAGGCACTCGAAGAACCTGCGTGACGCGCCCGCAGCGGCTGCCGGTCAGGACGTTCGTTTGATGACCACCAGGCTCGTGTCGTCCTGCGGCGGCGCGAAGCGCACCATGTCGTCGCGGATGGCGTTCACGATCTCTTTCGGAGCCAGGTGTTTGACCCGGCGGATGGCCGCTTCGAGGTGGAGCGAAGTATAGGGCCGATCTCCGTTGGCGTGTTCGTAGAGGCCGTCGGTCTGCAGCAGTAGGATATCGCCCCGGCCCATCAGGTTGACCTCGTTGACCGAAAACCGCTTTTTGCGGGGCAGCGGGCTCACGGCGGTGGGTTCGTCGATGTCGCCTTCGCTCGGGAAGACGCCGATCGGCAGCACATTCTTCATGCGTTCGGGATCGATGTCGACGAGCCGGTCGTACTCTGCTGAAAAGACCAGCGGTCTGGGGTGCCCTGCAGAGATGAATCGAAATGTCCCGTCGCTGGAGATTTCGCCGTAGATCATGGTGATGAACTTGCTGACGCTCGAGGACTTTGCGAAGCGGGTGTTGAGGATCTCGAAAAGTTTGGCTGTGACGTGTCCCTCCGTCTCGAGCTCGTACAGGACACCGGTGAGAAAGGCCTGGTGGAGCATCGCTGTGAGAAGGGCGTCGGTGGTCTCGTGGCCGGCGGAGTCAGCGAGCAGGATTCCGACCCGATAGCGGCACGCCTCGAGACGGCGCGCTTTCTCGTCGAGGCCCTTTTTCAAAGCGCATTCGATTCGACGCGACAGATTGTAGCGGCGTTCGAAATCGACAAAGATGATGTGATCCCCGCCGAGCACTCCATTGAGAGGAAAGGTCTCTCCGTACGCCTCGATATTGGCCAGGCTGAGGGTATCGGGAATCCAATGGACGTAATCCATCATCGAACGGAAGTTCGCGAGCTCGGCTTCGAGCTGTGCGATCCGGATGTCGGACGGTGAAATGACTGATGCTGCTTCCATTCTCTCTCCCTGAGTCGCGCCGCCCTCCAAAGCGATTTGACTCAACCTCAATGCAACAGCAGCGGTCTCTTCTTCTATTCCAGTACATCGCCTCGAGTTGAGGGACTTCCAAAAGCTGCAGATGTGTTGGCCTTACCCGAACTTCAGAGTACATCCCACCCGTAGCCGCCGCGCTCGTAGGCGGCATCCGCCAGGCCCTTAACGAGCTCGTCGTCGTTGTCGTCGATTTTTCGGAAGGTGCGCCGTGCCCGGCCCCGCACCTCGCCCGCGAAGACACGGGCGATCTGGATCTCCTCACCCGCCGCATCGATACCGTTGGCCTTGATCGACGCTGTGACCCGGCTGATCACACAGGCGAGCACCCAGAGATCAATCATGACATCGGCCAATCGCCGGGTCGCGAACTGCTTGCCGATGATGTCCTTGCCGTGTTTTCGCAGGAGGCGGTCGGTCATCGCGGCGAGGTCGCGGGCGATATCTTCGAAGGTGTCGGCCTCCGGCCGCAGGGCGACGTGGGCCCGGGTCATTTCGACCGATGTCACGGGGAGGCCGGTGGCCCAGGTGGCGCGGCGTTTCGCGTAGTCGTAGAGCAGACCGAAACCCTTGATGGGATCGTCGAAAATTCCTCGCAACGAACCGGCCATCTCCTTGAGCCGTTGCCCGACGTCGTTGAGCGCCGTCAACGCGACGTACAAACGCAGAATGTCGTTGGTGCCTTCGTAGATCCGGTTGATCCGGCTATCGCGAAGAATCCGCTCGTAGGGATACTCGCGCATATAGCCTGTGCCGGCGGCGGTCTGGAGGGCCTCGTCGGCTGCCCGCCACAGCGCTTCGGTGGCAAAGATCTTCGTGCTGGCGGCCTCCACCGAAAAGTCTTCGTACTCACGGTCAGCGAGGGCGGCCACGACCTGCACCGCGCTCTCGGTGGCATAGCAATCGACAACCATGTGGCCGATCTTCTGCTTGATCAGACCAAAAGAGCCGATCGGTTGGCCGAACTGATGGCGTTCCGTGGCGTGGTTCGACGCCATCGAGATCAGCGTCTTCATCCCTCCGACACAGCCGCCGGCAAGGCCGGAACGGCCGTTGTTGAGGATGTTCATGGCCACTTTGAAGCCGCTGTTCAATGGGCCGAGGAGGTTTTCCTTCGGGACCTTGACGTCCTCGAGGTAGACCGTACAGGTCGAACTCGCGCCGGATGCCCATCTTGTCCTCGTGGACGCCGACCGAAACGCCTTCCATGTCCCTGGTGACGATGAAGGCGCTGAGCCTCGAGCGCTCATCCTTTTCGCCGGTCTTGGCAAAGACCGTGAAAAAGCTTGCGATGCCGCCGTTGGTCACCCACAGTTTGGCGCCGTTGAGAAGAAAGTGGTCCTCTTTTTCAACCGCTTGAGTTTTGATGGAGGCGGCGTCGCTGCCGGCTTCCGGCTCGGTGAGGCAAAAGGCCGCGATCATCGTGCCATTGGCGAGCGCTTCGTAGTACTTCTTTTTCTGATCGTCCGTGCCGTACAGCTTGAGACCGCGCATCCCGATGGAAGAGTGGGCGCCGATGGTCACCGCCACCGACGCGTCGTGCCGTGCGACCTGCTGAACGGTTCGCGAGTAGGCCATGTTGCCAAAGCCGAGACCGCCGTCGGCTTCCGGGATGACCAGCCCGAACAGGCCGAATTCACGCAACTCCTGGAGGAACTCCGGGGCCATCTCCCCGGCCACGTCCCACGCTCGAAACTCCTCGTCCCGTCCTCCAAGCAGATCATCGACCGACTCGACCACCGGCCCGAGGATCTCCCGTTCGTCGTCACTGAGAGTTGGAAAGGGGAAGAGGACAGCCTCCTCGATCTCGCCGGCGCAAAGAGAACGCATAAAGCTGATGCTGGTGTCGTACATAAAGGCCTCCCGGTTTTTGCCCTGAAGAATTGCGTTTCCCAATCTGACCGCGCCGTTGCATGGTGTCAAGAACCCGGTCCTTTGTGGAACGCTTTTGCCCAAACTGGCCCCCCGGGGGCGGAGTTCTTGTATTCTATTATCCGTTCTGCCCCGCCGCGACCCGGTATTTTGGCCGGGCGTGACGGCCGGGGCTTCAAGGAGAAATCATGAAGAAGTCGTATCTGATGATGGCGTGTGTGTGTTGCTTGTTGGTCGCCGTGATCGGTTGCAGTAACCCGGCGCCAGTGGTCGAGGCCGAGACCGATGCCGCGATGGAGACCGTCGCGACCGAGATGGTGATGGACGACGCTGAAGCCGAGGTCCGCCACGACGTCGTGTTTGCCTGCGCCTGCGGCCCCGATTGCGACTGCGGTTCGGTGAGCGCCGTGGCCGGTACTTGCAGCTGTGGCACCGAATTAGAGGCCGCTCACATGGTCAAGGTCGAAGGCAATGAGGCCCTCTTGTGCGGCTGCGAAGCCGACTGCACGTGTGAGATCAACGCCGAGGACGAGACTACCTGCGCCTGCGGCACCGAAATCCGTCGCGTGAGCCTCGAAGGCAGTGGCGTTTACTTCTGCAACTGTGGCGGTTCGTGCACCTGCAATTTCGTCTCCGACGAGCCGGGCAACTGCGCCTGCGGCATGGAGTTGATCACCAGCTGACCGTCAACCCCCAAATCGAGGTCGCCAAACGCCCCCCTCTTCAGCTGAAGAGGCGGGGCTTTCTTTCATTGATATTGTCTGCCCGAGCCCGCAATCGTCGCAACAGGACGAGGCCGACCGTCACTCCGGGGACCGTACTCGAATCAAACCCCTCATTGACCGGGCAGATCAATCACCCTATTGTGGCCACCATCTATTGAGTGGTCGAGCGGTGCGCAATACGGGTCGCAGGTTTGCGCTCCGATTGACTGGGGAGATGCAGTGACTGAGAAGATATCAACGGTTTTGTTGGCGGGAATCGGGCGCGGCCCGTTTGAAGCCCTCGCCCCGGTCCTCGATCGCCGCCACCTCAAGATCGAGCACGTGCTGGTTCCCGAGGAGGCGGTCGCGCTCGCAGTCGCGAAACCATTCGATTTGGTGATCTTCGATTCAGAGCCCGAGAGATTCACCCTTGCAGAACTCGTCGAGAAACTCCGCACTTCGGATTCCGCGAGCCACGCAGGCTCGCTGATGGTGGTCGCAGAGCCGGAGTCCGCCCAGGAGGCCCGTGGTCTCATCGGTCGCGGCGTCAATCGGGTGGTGACCCTCGACATGAACGAGGAGATCATCGACCAGCACGTGGCAGACCTCCTCGACATCGCTCCGCGGGCTGCCGTCAGGGTTACGGCGCGGCTGACCACCGTGTTCGACAACGGCAAGATCGAGGTCGTGGGCCCGACCGCCAATGTCTCGGTGACCGGCATGTTGCTGCAGACCGGGACGACTCTCGAGATCGGACAAATAGTGGCGTTCGAGTTCCTCGCCAACCGCGGCGACGACATGGTGTCGGGAGAAGCCCGGGTCGTGCGGCACGCGGTTGCCGAGCGAGGCGGCGTCGACGGCATAGGAGTTCGTTTTCTCAAGTTCAACGGCGATGGCCGCGAACGGATCGAGGCGGTTCTGACAAAGGAGTGCGTGGGTCCCTGATCGTCGGGAGGAGACCGGCCCGGTGCAACTCCTCCCTGCGGCGGCGGGGGTGCAAGTCTCGATCGACTCGTGATACGTTTTTGCGCGCGAAATGCGTCCGAGTGAATATCTTTGAACGACCGAAAGACGGAGGAAGAATGATGAAAAGAAACGTGGTGGTGGCTGTTGCGGTGGCGGTGGCGTTGAGCGTTTCCGGGGCCTGGGCGCAGCAGGAGATTGTCGACGACGTGATGGCCGCCTGTGCGACGGAGATCGAGACCTACTGCAGTCAGGTGACTCCGGGTGAAGGCCGGTTGCTGGCCTGCGCCTATGCCCACGAGGACAAGCTCTCCGGAGAGTGCAGCTGGGCGATCTACAAGGGCGTCTCGGAACTCGAGGCGTTTGTCGGCGCAGTTGTCGAAGTTGCGACGGCGTGCGAGGCCGATCTGATGACGTTCTGCGCCGAGGTTGAAATGGGCGAGGGCCAGGTCGCGACCTGCCTTCTCGAGCACAAGACCGAGGTCACGGACGGTTGCCGGGCTGCCATGGACGACGTCGGACTCGAAATGGTTGAGGACTGACGACACGAGAATCTGAAATCAAAAGGGCGGGTACCCAACCCGCCCTGATGGTTCGCACTGTGGGGAGGGGTTCTGCCCCTCCCTTTTTTCTATCTCTACGGAGTGCAGTTCGTCGGATAGACGAAATCGGTTCCGACAATCACCTGCCCGCTGAGCAACGCGCCCTGGAGAATCACCTGTTTGGTCGTGCAGGCCAGCCCGATGTCCGAAATCAGAAACCGGATGAGAAGATCGACGTTGCCGTCCGAGTCCACGTCTTTGAAAACGTGGCCGACGGGTGCCGCTTCCTGCCCGGTCGGACCCAGGCGCAGGCTGGCAACGTCGACGAGGTAAGGATCGAACGCCGGCGACCCGAACACCGCCACGGGGAGCCTTCCGGTGCTCTGGAGATCGACGCGGTTCTTCAGCGAATTCGGTCTGATATCGATGGCAAGACTCTCCTGGCCCGGGAGGTAGGCGAAATTGTCCATGACCATTGAGGTGTTGTCGTACGAAAACACAACCCACGAGATGCCCGCCGGATTATGGGCGCCGAAGAAATCCGGATCCCACGGCGCCAGCGCAGGGCTGAAGTTGAAGATCTCGCCGGTGGAGAGCCACACAGTGTACTTTCCGTCGATGAGGTAGAACGGATACACGTCAGTCCCGAAGGAGTAGGTCCCTGCGGGGAGATTGACCCGCAGGCTCTGATTCGGAAAGACGTAGAGCGAGAGGTTCCAATAGGTGCGGGCACCCGCAAACTCCGCGCCGCGCAGCGAGATTGGTGAAAAAGCCGCGTCGGCGACGGGGAAGGTGATGGGGCAACCGTCGTCGCGGGTCGTGAAATCTATGACCGTCGAGGGGGTACCGACATCCGCCTCCCAGGCCGCACGATCCGTATACGTCGTCGATTGGGCGCCTCCGGTAAGGGCCGGCAGAAGCGACGCCGCAAGCCAGAGACAGGTGAGTAATCTGGGCTTCAAAGTTTTTTGAGATGTAGTCTTCATATTTGAACAATTGCACACATATTGAACAATGGCAACATTCCGTCACCTGTTTTGGCGAGATGCACGGTGTCGGGGAGATCCGGGCGGTAACCCGCCTGGGTCTCCCCGACATCGATTCAATTCCTTTTGGCACCGATTCCACGCGAGAGCTGACAATGCAAAACGTGTGAACGTGGTACCTACCCGGACGGCAATGCGTCGACACATTCCTCCATCTTGCGGAGGGCCGCGGCATCCGGGAGCGCGCCACAGGCGGCACCGATATTGTCGAGCATGTGTTTCGGCCTGATACGATCGGACGATGAGCATCAACCTCATCGTAGCTGTCTCAGTAGTGTTGGCGGCAGTTGTTCTCGGAATGGTGCTGGTGTTTCGCCAACGATTGTCTCGATTCAAAAAACTCACCCTGCCGACCGAAGATAACGAGGCAGAATTCAATAGTGGATTCGCAGAAAAAGAGAAAGAGCGGCAGGCAGCCGCACCCCAGGCAGTCACTCCAAAGGAGAAAAGGAACCCGCAAATCTCGAAGCCGAATCCGATAACGGGCTTTACGACGGCGAATATCGAGGTCGAAAAAGAGCTGGTTTACGCTGCCGGACCCGACCAACAGATCGTTTTGAAACCGGGCATTGTTGAGATGAGCTTCAGGACGAGCCCTGAACTCAAGAAAAAGGACTCGAACGATCACACCGTAATGTCCTTTGAATGGCGCCTGGCAGATTCTGAGGGACGACTATGGGAGTCAAGGCTCTGGCTCCTTTCGGCGATATTCAACGACCCGTGGTACCAACCGTGGGTATCTCCGAGACCAACCGGCTATCAGCCGTGGCGTGACGCCCCGCAAGAATGGAACGACGCAATGGAAGAACATTGCCTGCTGACCAAGATTTCGGAGTATATGGACAGCCGCGACGTTCTCCGACTGGAAATCGGTGGTGTCACGAGAGAGATCTTCATGAAACACCAGGGCTCGGATGTGGATGTGGCTTTCATCCAGCCCTCGAGCCGGATCCTCGTCCGGACATCCGGCCTGTTTGAAACGACCATTGAAGATGGGACGGATGAACCCGACAGGGATGAGATGGAAGCATTCGCTTTCGAAATGCTACTCGGGGAGTTCCTACCCAGCCACAATCCGCACTACTACTTCACCGAATGGCAGGAATGGAACGACGTGTTTTTCGAAGAAATGGAGAGGAACCCATTCACGTTCTCGATGATCGGCACCGACTCCGAGGGCCAATCACAGGTTTACATCCGTAAGACAATGTTCGATTGATGACCGGCCTGGGTACCACGATCCCAGTCTCTATGGACCTGATCGAATGGAGCGGGCGCGTCATCCGTTCGGACTGACCGTAGGTAGTGTGTCTTACAATATTCTGACAGATGTTTTCCACCAATCTGACCACTCGCGAGTTCGGCTGGGCTGTCATGGGATTGAACAAAGGGAGGACCCCATGACTGAGAATTCGAAGATTCTGGTGAAATCGCTTGGACTCGCCCTCATCGTCGCAGCGAGTGCGGCGACGGCAGACGCCAACCGGGAGTTGGTCGACGTCACCCTTTCACAGCCGGTGATCAAGGCGGGTGCGCCGCAGATTGTCTATCTCAAGGTCGGGCTGATCGTCGACGGGGAGAGTGATTTCCGTGCGCCGGTCAACGTCGCCATCGTCATCGATCGCTCGGGCTCGATGCAGGGCGAGAAACTCCTGCGGGCAAAAGAGGCTGCCGCTCTGGCGGTCGATCGATTGCGGCCCGACGACATCGTTTCGATCATTGCCTATGACGATACGGTTCAAACCCTGCTGCCTGCGACCAAGGTGGCTGACCGAGAGGTCGTACTCGCTGCCATCGAAGCACTTCAACCCGGCGGTTCGACGGCGCTCTTCGCCGGAGTCAGCGTCGGCGCCGCCGAGGTGCGCAAGTTCCTCGACCGCGAACGGGTCAACCGGGTGGTTCTGCTCTCCGATGGTCTCGCCAACGTCGGTCCCGACTCCCCCGCCGAGCTCGGTGCCCTCGGAGCGTCGCTCAAAAAGGAGGGCGTTGCCGTCAGCACCATCGGTCTCGGTCTCGGCTACAACGAAGATCTCATGGCCCGACTCGCCGGTTCGAGCGACGGAAACCACACCTTTGTTGAGCATCCACGCGACCTGGCGCGGATCTTTGACGAGGAGTTCGGCGACGCCATGTCGGTGACGGCGCAAAGCGTGCTGGTCCGTATTGACTGCGCGCCCGGAATCCGCCCGGTTCGGGTGCTCGGCCGCGACGCCGACATCGCCGGTCGGACGGTGACAGTGTCGATCAATCAACTCTATGATGCTGAGGAGCAACTCGTCCTGCTCGAACTCGAAGTGCCGGAGGGTCAAGCTGGCGAGGCACGCGAATTGGCCGGGGTTCGTTGGTCGTACCGACTCATGGCAGGAGGGGGCACCGGTGGCGGTTCGAAGCCCGTGGGGGCCACCTACACCGCCGACGAGAGAAAGGCCGCTGCAAGTCTTGACGCCGGTGTCATGGTGGCCGTCGTCGAGCAGATCGCCAACGAGCAGAACCGGCTCGCCGTCGATCTCCGCGACCAGGGCCGCATCAAGGACGCCCAGGAACTCCTCCTGCAGAACACGGCCTATGTCAGGGGAATGGCAATCACGTTGAAGTCGCCGGCCCTCGAGGCCGTAGCGGATGAAAATGAAGTTGACGCCGAGAAGATCACCCAAGAGAAAGAGTGGGCTACGCAGCGCAAGGTCATGACCGAAACGCAGCTCAAGCGCAGCCAGCAACGGAAGCAATAGGGCATGAGGCGACGGCTCACCGTCCTGCTGGTTCTTCTCGTGATCCTGCCCACGGGACTGCTCGGATGGCTGGCGATGGCTGGGGTTCGCAATGAGCGCCAACGCCTCGCGGGCCAGCTCCGGGGCGCGGCGGAGAGCCGGATGCTCGACATCGACGCGCGGGTGCAGCGGTTGCTCGACGATCGGGCGAGGCGGCTCCTCGATCTGACTGATCAACCAGCGGCGGACGCCGAACAGTGGCGGGAATTCGTCCGGACAACACCCGACGTGGTGCAGGTGGCGGTGCAGGCGGCCGATGGGCGGTTGGTCCATCCTCCCTTGGAGTCGGGAATCAGCGACGGCGAACGAGATTTCCTGATGCGGATCCGTCAGATCCTGGTCGGTCGGTTGCTCGGTGGCGGTGTCGGCACGGCCGCGAGCGGTGAATCTCTGCAGTCGTCAGCGCAGAGAGCCGACCACGGTTGGTACGCCTGGTATTGGGACACGGGACTGCACCTTCTTTTCTGGCGCCGAGATCCATCGGGTGGCATCATCGCCGTCGAGCTCGAACGGGCTCGATTGCTGGCCGATCTCCTCGTCGAGCTCTCCTTCGAGCCGGACCGGAAGGTGTCGCCGATCGAGTGGGGCCGTATCGCCCTTGAAGACTCCCAGGGTCGAACACTGTTTCAGTCCGAAGCCCAGGCAACGGACGGTGATGCTATAGATTCGGTTGAGCAGCGGCTTTCTCCACCCCTCAGCGCGTGGAACCTCCGCGTCGAATACTGGTCCGAGGATTCGGCAATCGCTCTCGGACGATTTCTGCGGGTGGCGGGCGTGCTGATCACGGCCTCGGTCCTGGCCGGCCTCGCTTTCGTTCTCCACCGGGAGAGTTCTCGCGAACTTCGAGAAGCCTCGCAACGGGTGGGTTTCGTCAATCAGGTCTCGCATGAACTCCGCACGCCTCTGACCAACATCCGACTCTACGCCGAGCTGCTGGAACGGCGGATCGACGATGGGGATGGTGAGACCCGCTCCTACCTCGACATTATCGTCGCCGAGAGCGCGCGGCTCAGCCGCCTCATCGGAAATGTGCTCAGTCTTGCCCGCCGCACCCGTGGAACGTTGGCCATCCACCCAACGGAACACTCCATCGACGACACCTTGCGGTCGGTCGCGGAACAATTTCGCCCGTCGTTTGAAGAGAAGAACGTCGTCACCGAATTCGATCTGAACGCACCGCGATCGCTAGCTTTCGATCTCGATGCCGTCGAGCAGGTGGTCGGCAATTTACTGAGCAATATCGAGAAGTACGCATCTGACGGCGGAGTAGCCGAGATCTCATCGCGACAGCGCGACACCGCGACCATCGTTCGCATTGGCGATCGTGGGCCAGGGATCCCGGCCGGGCTGGAAGAAGCGGTTTTCGAACCCTTCGTCCGACTTTCGGACCGCCTGACTGAAGGAGTTGCGGGAACCGGAATCGGTCTCGCCATCGCTCGCGAACTGGCGCGACTCCACGGTGGTGATCTCAGGCTGGTCACCACGGAACCAGGGGCATGCTTCGAACTCGAGCTGCCGATGACAACAGTGGAGGCGTCATGAAGGTTCTGGTGGCCGAAGACGATCATCTCACCCGGCAAGCTCTCGTCGAGGTACTGGAAGCGGAGGGATACGAGACCGTCGAGGCGACGAACGGCGCCGAGGCGCTCGATCTTTTTGACCAAACATCCCCCGACATCGTCTGTCTCGACATCATGATGCCGGTCATCGACGGCTACGAGGTTTGTCGGCAACTCCGAGCCCGGCCGAGCGATGTCCCCGTCCTTTTCATCAGCGCCAAATCGAGCGAGATCGACAAGGTTGTCGGCCTCGAGCTTGGTGCGGACGACTTTCTCACCAAGCCCTTCGGAATCAAAGAGGTCGTGGCGCGGATCCGAGCGGTGACCCGTCGCTGGTTGGCCGCAAGGGAGATGAATGAACCGTCCTCCGGATCGGTTGACTTTGAGATGGGCGACCTCACGATCCTGCCCGACGAACTCAGGGCACGGCGCGGGGACGTCCACATCGATCTGAGTCTTCGTGAGGTCGAGATCCTTCGTTTGCTGCACAGCCGCGCAGGCAAGGTGCTGGATCGCAACACCCTTTTTAACGTGTGCTGGGGGATCGACTATCTCCCCTCGAGCCGCACCCTTGATCAAACCATCTCTCAGCTCCGTAAGCGAATCGAGGTCGATCCGAGCTCACCACGGATTGTCACGACAGTGCACGGGGTCGGCTATCGCTATCAACCATAGCCCGAAAACCAACAGCGCGGCGCTCCACATCGCTGCGCGAGCACAGCAGGCTTGCCGGTGCCGTACTTCAAACCAACTCATTGGCGCTTGTTATCGTTACGGGAGCCAAGTTCACACTTGATACATTGTGAGGATGGCTGAGTTGTAGGGTTCCATCCAGCCGACGCCACGAATTCACGCGAGAACTGACAATGCAAAACGTGTGAACGTGGTACCTACCCGGACGGCAATGCGTCGACACATTCCTCCATCTTGCGGAGGGCCGCGGCATCCGGGAGCGCGCCATAGGCGGCACCGATATTGTCGAGCATGTGTTTCGGCTTACTGGTCGCCGGTGTGATGCAGGTGACCGCCGGGTTGGCAGCCACATACTTCAGAAAGAACTTGCCCCAGGTATCAGCGCCGAAATCGGCGGCCCATTCTGGAACGGTTTGACCGTTGACGCGGGCCCAAAGCCGGGAGCGACCGAACGGGACGTAGACCAGGACGGCGATGCCGAGGTCCTCGGCAAGTGGTAGGATCCGTTCCGCCGCCAACCGGTTGTCAACTGCGTAGTCGACACCGATGAAATCGATCGGGAACTCGCGCATGGCCTCTGCAAATTCGCCGTAGCTGCTGCTCCGGGTCGAGGTCGTGCCGATGTATCGAATCTTGCCCTCTTTCTTGTATTCCTGGATCACGGGCATCTGGGTCGGCAGATCGGCGAGGTTGTGGACCTGGATCAAGTCGATGGGTTTCTTGCCGAGCCGTTCGAGCGACCGGTCGATCTGTTCACGCGCCTCGTCCGCATCCGCCGTGCGGGTGTCGCGGGAAGCGACATTCACCTTGGTCGCCCAGAAGATGTCATCCGTCACCCCGAGTTCACTGGCGATTTTTCCGCAGAGCTGCTCGGAGGCGCCGTAGGAGGGGGCGGTATCCAAGACCGTGCCGCCGTTTTCCACCAGTGTTTCAATCACGCCGCGCAGGGCGGACCAATCATCGCTGTTTGCGACCTTGCGAAAGGAGGCAGAGCTTCCGAGCCCGACGATCGGCAGGTGTTCGCCCGTCTTCGGTATGGCCCGTGTGATGAGTGTGCTGCGCTCGAGCGCACGAAGAAGATCCGTCGGCAGCAGGCACGCAGCTCCCGCCAGCACCGACTTTTTGAAATAGTCACGCCGAGTCAACATCGATCTGCCTCTTTTCTCCGGTTTTTATTCAGACCCGTTGCAGAGATGGTATGCGAGAACGGGTTGAGTTGTGAGACTGGTGCCTATTAATCTTCTGGGTGTCGCCTATTGAGGCGCTAGATCATCCGGCCATGGCCGAAACCGAGGACCTTTTGGCAATGGGGGCAGAAATAGACAACGTTCGTTCCCTGAATGAAGGGAACGCCCTTCGTCCTCGTATAGATCTCGGTGAGTTCCTGTTGGCAGTGAGGACACACGGGAGTGAGATCCTCCCGTTTGACGAAATTGATGGGTTTATCAGTCATCGGTCATCACCTCCGTGGCATCCCTTTTCACAGTCCGCGCGCAACCACACTGTATTCAGGGATGCCGCGGACTCACTTCGATCGATTCGCGCAGCATGACAAGTTGGCTTTGAATCTCCGACCACGCCGTGCCGCCCAACGAGGTCTTCCGCTCGGCCGCGGCCCGCGCATCGAGCCACTCTCCGAGATCTTCAGGAAAAGCCTCGTGAAAGCGAGTGCCTGCGCCGCCGTCGAGCAGCGTCAGATCGCCTCCCTGCTCCTCGCACCACCGCACTGCCGAACCGACGATCTCGTGGGCGGATCGGAACGGGACACCCGATTGCACGAGGAGATCGGCCAACTCGGTGGCGAGACTGAAGTCGCCGTGAAGCTCGGATTCGAATCGATCCGTGCGCACTTCGAGGTCTCGCCACATGGCCGTCATGATCCGGAGGGAGGACTCGCACTGAGCGAGAGCGTCCATCACCGGTTCCCGATCCTCCTGAAGATCACGGTTGTAGGCGAGCGGCAGCCCTTTCACCAGAACCAGCACCGCCTGGAGATCGCCGAAAACCCGGCCCGTCTTGCCTCGGATGAGCTCGGCCCCGTCGGGGTTGCGCTTTTGCGGCATGATGCTCGAACCGGTGGCGTGCGCTTCGCCGATGCGCACGAAGTCGAACTCGGACGACGACCACAGAACAAGCTCTGCGGCCATCCGCGACAGACCCGCCATCGCGATCGCGCAGACGGCCCCCACCTCCTGAAGGTGGTCGCGGGCCGACACCGCGTCCATGGCGTTGACGGCCACGTCGGCAAAACCGAGCGTCTGGGCAGTAGACCGGCGGTCGATGGGATGGCTCGTGCCGGCCATCGCACAGGCGCCGAGGGGACTTCGGTCCACCCGACCGAACACTGATTCGAGCCGCTCCCGGTCGCGGGTCAGCGACCAGGCGTGCGCCAGCAGGTGGTGGCCCAAAAGGATGGGTTGGCCCCGCTGGAGGTGGGTGTAGCCCGGCATCAGGGTTCGGCCGTCGCTTTCCACGCGGTCGAGGAGCGTCGACACGAGATCGCGAAGCGCCCGGTCGAGGTCGGCGAGCCGGCGCTTGAGCCACAGCCGGACCGCCGTGGCCACCTGATCGTTGCGCGACCGGGCGGTGTGGAGCTTGCCGCCCACCTCGCCCAGATTTTCGGTCAGGCGAGCCTCCACCGCCATGTGGATGTCGTCGTGGCTGGCGTCGGGCGTCCAGCTGCCGTCGACCAGTTCTTCCTCGATCGCCTTCAAGCCCGTAGCGATCTCCTCGGATTCGGCGGCCTCCAGCACTCCGGTCTCTCCCAGCATCCGAACGTGCGCAATGGAGCCTTCGATATCCTCGCGGGCAAGCTCGAGATCGAGACCGAGGGACGAGCTGAATCGCTGCATCTCGTCGTCGAGCGCACCGCTGAATCGACCGCGGAGGTCGCTCATTCGCCTTCTCCTATTCGCTTGCTGCCAAGAGTTCGAAGCCTGAGCGCGTTGAGCCGGATGAATCCCTCGGCATCGGCCTGGTTAAAGACTTCGTCGGCCTCGAAGGTCGCCACCGCCTCGTCGTAGAGGGTGTGGGTGAACGACCTGCGTCCTTCGACCCACACGCTGCCCTTGAAGAGCTTGAGGCGCGCCTCGCCGTTGACCCTCTCCTGGACCGTGTCCATGAATGACTGAAGCGCTTCGCGCTCGGGGCTGTACCAGAGGCCGTTGTAGACCATCTCGGCATAGCGCGGCACCAGCTCGTCTCGAAGATGCTGGACCTCGCGGTCGAGGGTGATGGACTCCACCGCACGGTGGGCGTGGTGGAGAATGGTCCCACCCGGCGTCTCGTAGACCCCGCGGCTCTTCATTCCCAGGAACCGATTCTCCACGATGTCGACGCGGCCGACTCCGTTTCTTCCGCCGATCCGGTTGAGATGGTCCAACAACGACACCGGGTCGAGTTCACGACCATCGACCGCGACCGGGTTGCCCTTCTCGAACGAGACCGTGACGATCTCCGGTTGGTCCGGGGTTTGATCCGGGTCGTTGGTCATACGGAACATCCCCTCGGGCGGGCTGGACCAGGGGTCCTCGAGGACGCCGCCCTCGTACGAGACGTGCATGAGGTTGGCGTCCATGGAGTAGGCGGGTTTCGGCGCGGCCGGAATCGGAACACCGTTTGCCTTGGCGTAGGCCACCAGATCGCTCCGCCCGTGGAGATCCCACTCCCTCCAGGGAGCGATGACCTTGATGTCGGGTTTGAGCGCGTAGGCCGAGAGCTCGAACCGCACCTGGTCGTTGCCCTTGCCGGTGGCGCCGTGCGAGATCGCGTCGGCGCCGAAACGCTCCGCGGCGTTGACCATCCCACGGGCGATGGCGGGGCGGGCGAGGGCCGTGCCCATCAGGTAGTACCACTCGTAGACCGCGTTGGCGCGAATCGCGGGGAAAACGCAGTCGCGGACGAATTCCTCCTGAACGTCTTCGACGATCGCCTCCGACGCCCCGGTCGCCAGGGCGGCCTCGCGAATCTCGTCCATGTTCTCGCCGAGCTGCCCGACATCGGCGGTGTAGGCGATGACTTCGGCGTCGTAGGTCTGTTTGAGCCAGTGCAGAATGACCGATGTGTCGAGCCCGCCCGAATACGCAAGAATGATCTTCATGGGTTCTCCTTCTGGGTCCGGCGAATCAAGATTTCGAGTGCGGGGTCTGGATCTGACCGACGGCCGTAGCGAAAACCGACATGACCTGATCGACCTGGTCCTCGGTGATCACCAGCGGGGGCATCCAACGCAAGGTGGCGCCTGTCGAGAGTGATGAGTGCACCCCCTGTTGCACCATCGATTTCTGTACTGCGGATACGACCTCCGGGCTCTCGAGATCGATGCCCACCATCAGACCGAGAATGCGCCACCCCTTCACCATAGGTGAAGCGAGGGTCTCGAGCGCGGCCTCGATCTGAGCGCCGCGCGCATGGGCGCGCGCCGGGAGACCGAGCGATTTCATCTGGCGGGTGGCGATGAGGGCCGCGGTCATGGCCATGGGGTTGCCGCCGAAGGTGGAACCGTCGTAGCCGCCCTTCATGGCCGCGGAGATCTCCTGGGTCGTGACGACCGCGGTCACCGGGTAGCCGCCGCCGAAGGACTTGCCGATCGCCATGATGTCCGGCGTGACACCGAAAAGCTGTGATGCAAACCAGGTGTCAGGGCCGTTCGCTACGCGCCCGAATCCGGTCTGAACCTCGTCGGCGATAAGCACCGCTCCATACTGCGTGCACAGGTCACGAAGGCCCTGTGCGAAGGTATTGCCGGCCGGCCGAATACCCGCCTCCTCGCCCTGAACCCACTCGAGGATGACCGTCTTGGCTGCACCCGAAGCGAGCAGCGATTCAACGGCTTCGAGATCACCAAAAGAAGCAAAGTGCACCCACGGCTCGTTGTCGAGACCGAATGGGGCCCGATAGGCAGGATTGTGGGTGATCGCAACAGCACCGTGGGTCCGGCCATGAAACCCGCCTTCAAACGCAATGACCCCGGTGTGGCCGGTAAATGCCTTGGCGATCTTCAACGATTTGTCCACCGCCTCGCCACCGGAATTCTGCCAGTAGAAGCAGTCGAGGCCGGTCGGGAGGAAGCCCTGAAATTCCTTGAGGAAACGCGCCCTGGCCACCTGGATGCGATCCTCTTTCTGTGAAATCAGCAGGCTCGCCTGGTTGTAGAGACCGAGGGCGATCTCGGGGTTGGCGTTGCCGAGGTTGGTCGCGCTGTAGTTGGAGTCGAGGTCGATATAGACCGCGCCCTTCGAGTCTGTGATGAGCGCTCCGTCGCCCTGGACGGGCAAGAGGTCGTCCTCGAGATGGGAGACCGGTATCTTGAATCGCTTGTGAAGATCGATCACCTCGTCGGTGGAAAGCTCACTCTGCCAGACCATCTCGGTGAGGTACTCGAGCTGTCCGGCGTCGAGACCACTCGTCAAAACCGCCCCGACGTTGAGCGCGGTCTCGGCGGACATGGGCTGATGGAGGCTGTGGCCGAGCCCAGCTGCCTCCCGGCATCTGTGGAAAATTTTCGCGGACGATGCCTCGCCGCCGTTGACGATTCCGAGCACCTCGCCGATTCGGGCGAGGGTGGCGTTGAGCCGCTCGGGGTGGACCGCATGATCGGCCGTCAGTGCCGAGAGCAGGCCGTGGCTCGGATGCATCGCGGCTGTGTTCGGTTTGGCGAGTGCGAGGGAATGACTGTGCGGGCTCATTTCAAATCTCCTGTTGTGTTCGGACTGTGGCCGGGTGGCGAGAGATCTTACGATCCGCCGCGCCGGTGTTTTTGAACGCGGGGGCCGACGCCAGGTCGGTGGCAGTTCAACCGAGCATCGCCGTCATCCGAGCCTCGAGGGACCGTGCCTTGGAGGCGCTTCCAGCGATGCAGATGACCGTGTCGTCTCCGGCGACGGTACCCGCGAGACCGGGGAAGGATGCGGAGTCGAGCAGTCGCCCGACAAGCTGGGCCTCTCCCGGCGGTGTCACGACGAGGATCACGAACTCGACCCTGCGGATACCGGTGACCGAGGTGCGAAACCTCAATCGAAATGTCTCCTCTGAAGTGGCGGGCGGTTTGTCGGTGGGTACGACGTAGGCAAAGAGGCCCTCCGGTGTCCGTTGTCTTTGCACACCGAGGCCCTTGAGGTCTCTCGACAGGGTCGACTGCGAAACCGGGAATCCGTCGTCGGCGAGCATCTCCTGCAGCTTCTGCTGTCCATCCACCGGTTGGCGACCGAGGATGTCGATGATGGCTGAGATGCGGTCGTGCTTGCTCATGATGACGTTTCCTTCTAATGCATAAATATGCATTAATTTCGCAATATTATGCAAATCGTTCAGCGGTGTCAACCCCTCCCTCGGTATCTTCATCAGATGATGGGTCGCCCCTTCTGAATCCACGGTTCATCTCTTTGTGTTCAGACATTCGAACAGAGTTCGGAAAGGTTCGCCTGGCACCTATAGGGGATGTGGGCGGCACGGCGTGCCAAGTCGCTGTGCCCCATACCCGACCTGAAACGCCATCAAGAAATGTTGCGGGTAAGAAATTGCGAGCATATACTCGGCGCGCGTCGACTCCAAAAAACAAAAACTCGGTGGGTTGAACCATGTCGGGTATCCACGATGCCGGTCGCGAGAATGACCTCGTACCGCAGCGGTACGAGATCGTGGGGGAACTGGGCTCGGGCGGGATGGGAGAGGTCTACCGCGCCCGTGATCGGCAGCTGGCCCGAGATGTCGCCATCAAGCTCATTTACCACGGCCTGACCGCCACGCCGGAGCGCATCGAGAGATTCAAACGCGAGGCCCGTGCCGCCGCTGCGCTCGAGCACCCGAACATTCTGACCATTTACGACGTGGGGGAGCACAACGGCCGGCCCTTCATCGTCACCGAGCTTCTCGAAGGATCGACTCTTGGCGAAGAGATCGGCACGCTTGGGATAGTCCCTGCATTGAAGTACGCGGTCCAGATCGCCGACGGGCTCAGTGCGGCGCACAGCCGGGGGATCGTCCACCGAGACCTCAAACCCGCGAACATCTTCATTACGCGTAGGGGTCGAGTGAAGATCCTCGACTTCGGACTCGCTCGCGTGCAACGTGAGGGCGAGCTGTCCGGGGCAGAGTCAGAGGCGGAGACCGAGGCGGCCGTGACCGAAGAGGGCACGGTCATGGGGACATCCGGCTATATGGCGCCCGAGCAGGTGCGTGGCAGACGGGTCGACCGACGGGCCGATGTGTTCGTATTCGGTTCTGTGCTCTATGAGATGCTCTCCGGGCGTCATCCTTTCTCGAGGGACTCATCGGCAGAGACCGCCTCGGCGATCCTACGTGACGATCCGGAGCCGATCGTTCAGTTGGCTCCAGCCGTGAGTCCGGAGTTGGCGGCCATCGTCACGAGATGTCTGCAGAAGAGGCTCGAGGACAGATATGACTCGACCCGCGACCTGCACTTTGCACTCGAGTCTGTCAGTCGGTCGTACTCAGACGGATCCGGAAGCGGCTCCGGGAGGCGCCGTGCCCCGCCAGGATTCAGCCGGGCCTTGTATTTCGCGGTCGGTTTGGCGGCGGTGCTCACGGTGACCCTCGCCGGAGTCGTCGCCACGAGGTGGCTGAGCGGTGCTCGTGGCAACGATGCGATCCCACCGCTGCAGCCGAAACGGATCACGGCGTTTCCCGGCGCCAAGGGCGACCCGGTGATCTCGCCTGACGGCGATGAAGTGGCGTTCTCGTTGCAGCGCGGAGCCGGCTCGGATATTTGGCTGGCCGACGTGCGCGGTGGCAAACCGCTGCAGCTGACCGACGACGGCGCTGTCGACGGAAGCCCGTCCTGGTTCCCCGATGGCGGTACCATCGCCTTCACCCGCATCGACGGCGACCGGGCTTCGATCTACCGGACTCCACATCTCGGGGGTGGGGCCGTCCTCATGGTGACGAACGCGGCCTCTCCGGCAATCTCGCCCGACGGTCAGAGAATTGCGTTTTCGCGAGGATCTGAAGGGGGCTTTTTCCGAATCTGGGTCGCGCCCATCGATGCGCTTGACCAGGCTCGACAGGTTACGGATGACAGCTCCGGCCTGTGGGATCATGTCAAGCCTTCCTGGTCGCCCGATGGCGCCACCCTCTGCTACCAAGATTTTCGCAATCTCTGGTCCGTGCCCGCCAACGGAGGATCACCGACGCCGATCACCGAGGACGACCCGGCAGATAGGACGTGCGCCTGGTCCCCGGGCGGACGATCTGTCTATTTCGCGTCCGATCGAGAGAGCGAGAGCGCCATCTGGCGGCGGTCTCTTTCCAGCGGCGCGATGCACAGGGTCACGCTGGGGACCGGTGCCGATGTGTCGCCGAGCGTCTCGTCGGATGGCCGTCGTCTGGTTTACTCGAGCAGGGTTATGAGCTACGCGATCACCCTGCTCGACATTCAGTCGGAATCGCGCGCATCCGTTCGCCAGACGGTCTTCCTGAACAGTCCGACGATCGCTCCGGACAGAAGTGCCGTCGTCTACACCTCGGCGCGAGAGGACGCGGTCGACCTGTGGCGCATGAAGTTGGTGGACAATAAACCCGAGGGCGAACCACAGCGGTTGACCAGGCAGCCCGGATCGTGTGCAAATCCCCAATTCTCGCCGGACGGAAGATGGATCGTCTACCACGGTGTGATCGACGGCCAGCGGGATATATGGATCGTGCCTGCTGTCGGCGGGACACCAGTGAAACTGACCTCGCATGAGGCGGTCGATGTGCAGCCAGTCTGGTCGCCGGACGGTTCCCGGATCGCGTTTTCTTCAGATCGGTCCGGCTCCCATGAGCTGTGGGTGGCGCACGTGGACGAGGGTCGATTGGTCGGGCCGCCGCGCCAGATCACCACCACTGATGGTATCGCGGTCAGTCCGTGCTGGATGGCGGACTCGAGCCGCCTTGCCTTCTTGCTGCTCGACGACAGCGAGAGCGACGTGTTCATCGTCGATTCCGAGGGCTCGGGCGCGGCACGGAGGTTGACGGACGGCGCGAGCGCGATGGAGATTGCCTGGAATCGACGAGCCGGCGAGCTTCTGGTGCAAGGTCTTTGGGGCGAGCGTTTCTTCGAGATGCGCGCCGTCGATCCGGCTACCGGTGCCGTCACGCCCCGGGCTGAGATCGCACCGTTGTCGCCGTCGGCAATCATGAGGGGGCCCGAGGTCTCGTTGGACGGAGAGCTCATTGTTTGGGCTGAGGAGGAAGACCACGGAGACCTCTGGATGCTCGAAGGAGGCGATTGGCGGTTCTGAAGAAGAAGTGTTCGATGTCGTGAATTGAAGGGATTCGACAGAAAAGGGGAGGTTGGAAATGACGCGGCAAGTAATCAAGGCGGCGACTCTGCAGGAAAGGACCCCGGACCTGCTCAGACTGGCCCGGGAGCTGCTCGACTTCGTGATCCGTGTTCAGGATCTGAAACCCGACACCGAGATCGTGATGCCCGAGATTGGTAGAGAGGAATTGAACCTGATTTTACCAATCATGGGCGGACTCGAGAAGCGCTGTGTGATACAGACATTCAAGGACTGTGTACTCACGTTGCCCTTTCAGTTCCCCGAAATTGAACCCATCAGGCCCACCGGGACTGGGCCCGTCGGACGCCCCGGGACTGATCCCGTCGAGTGACCCGGTCCCTCTGTCTGCTGGTCTCCAGCGGCTGCAACCTCGACTGCTCCTACTGCTACCAACGGCGGCACTCGCAGAGGCGCGCCATGGATTGGAGTGTCGCCCGCGCGGCGGTCGAGATGCTGCTGCGCAGGAGCGACGGCGACTGTGAGCTGAGCTTCAGCGGGGGTGAGCCCCTGCTGGCGCCGGACTTGGTGCGACGGACTGTCAGGTTCGTCGAGTCTGTGCGCGCACGCGATGCGTCCATCGAATACACCCTCACGACGAATGGCACTCTGCTTGACGATGCAATGCTCGGTTTTCTGGTCGAACACGACTTCGGCCTCCAGATCAGCTTTGATGGTGTGTGTGCGGCCCAGGATCGCAGGGGACGAAGCTCGTTCGACATCCTGGATCGACTCCTTGACCGGATCCAGACCGGCTATCCCGATTTCTGGGAGGATCGCGTCGTCGTCGGCGTGACGCTCAGCGTCGCCACGATCCCGTACTTTGCCGAGTCAATGGAGTACTTCATCGGGAAAGGGAACGCGCATATCGAGGTTCAGCCGGTCGTCACGTGGCAGCAGTGGGACGCTGCGGCGGAGCGCGAGCTCGACCAGCAGGTCGAACAGATCCTGTCTGTGAGCGAGCGACACTGGCGAAGTACTCGGAAGGTGCCGGTTGGTTTCCTTCGCCCGAGTAAAGCGCCGGATCCATCGCTTGAGAGGCCGCCGGTCGCGTGCGGGGCGTGCGTTGGCAAGGGTCTGACGGTCGACGCGGAAGGGCGGGCCTGGGGGTGCCAGCTGTTCGCGTCGTCCATCCAAGACCTTCCCCCACTCGGTGACTCGGTGGCCGAGGCTCTCGACGTGGGGGATATTCGCGACCCATCCTTCGACGGGAGGTTGGCTGCTCTACCGCGGAAGGGACTGGGCCAGTCGGTGCTGTGGTCGCTGGACAAGAAAAGCCCGTCTCATGGCCGCTGCTGCGAGTGCCGACACGTTGCCTCGTGCCACATCTGCCCAGCATCGACCATTCACATACCGGACAACCACGATCCGCTGCGTGTTGCGGATTTCCCGTGTGCGTTCAGCAGGATCACCCTCGACGCAGAGAACGAGTTTGCTCGCCGCACCGCCGCGGATCGATTCCTCGATGCGCTGAAGGGCATCGGAGAGTCTGTAAGACTCATGAACGAGGCGCTTCCAGCTACCAAGTGAAAAAAATTGTCTGGCTGGCATCGGCCCTCAGAAGAGGAGCCAGGCTTTAGAATCTTAGGATGTGAATCAATCGGTGCCAGGTCCGCAGTACTGTAGTAATCGGTGCCAGGTCCGCAGTTCCGGAGTTACGCCTCACAACTCCGTAACTCCGTACCCGGCACCCATCTCAGCAATCGTTCACTATCCCAGGCCCTCTTCTCGGTTGTCATTGGTTCACGGCTGTGAGATGGTTCGGCGAACCATTGGCGGGCGGTCCGTCGTCCGGACGCACTTTACTGTGATCATATCTTCATCGGGAGGCATCAAATGAACGCGGTCCTGCGGACTTCCCTCGTCGTCATCACACTCTTCGCACTGGTGGTCTTCTCTCCGGGTTGCGGCGGATCGGATTCGGCGGAGCAGGCTTCAGAGGATGGTGCCGGAGGCGCTGCCTCGAGCACGCCCGCCCCGGCAGCCGGCGGGGGTCAAAAAGCCGAGGTCTCCGATAAATCGCTGCAAACGCCCGAAGCCGCCATGATGAAGGAGAAATTCAAGGAGATGGCGGCCCAGGAAGGGATCTACTTCGGCGAAGTCCCGGAGGGTTTCCCGCTCGAGATCATTCCGGTCCATCCCGATGGTGCGATCGACAAGTCGTCCACCGGCGACGGTGACTTCACCCTGCTGCAAGTGGTGGCCCAGGACAAGGACTCCACCATGGGTTGGTTCAGGGACCATTATGAAGACCTCGACTTCAATCTCGGTGATGCTATCACCGTGATGGGGCGCACCATTATCACCGGCAGCGGGCCGGCCGGCGAACTCTCCCTGACCTTCATCGATCAGGAGGCAGGCAAGACCTTCGTCGCCCAGGTGTTGAGCCCGAGGTGATCGCGGCACAGGCCGTCATATCCCATCTGGCACCGATTTAAAGCCTGGCACCGATTTGGATCGATCACGGCGATGGCAGCGATGTGTGGTCGTGGCCGAGAAGGTGTGGAGATAAGTTTGAGGAGAAGAGGAATCGGCCTACGACCACTCGCTGGCAGGGTCGGGAGGCCGGGCCCGGAGGGCACGGTCAACCCCCAACGGGCAGTCAAACACCCTTGAACTATGAATTAAGTGTGGTGCGAAAGGGGGGACTCGATCACGGCGATGGCAGCGAGATGTGGTCGTGGCCGAGCGTAGGATGAGAGTGAAGTGGCGATGCGGTTACCACGGCCTACGACCACTCGCTGGCAGGGTCGGGAGGCCGGGCCCGTAGGGCACGGTCAACCCCCAACGGGCAGTCATACACCCTTGAACTGAATATTAAGTGTGGTGCGAAAGGGGGGACTCGAACCCCCACACCCTTGCGGGCACAAGAACCTGAATCTTGCGCGTCTACCAATTCCGCCACTTTCGCACACAGCGGGAGGTGCATGGTAGATCAGGGTGGTCCGAGCGTCAAGACCATTTGTTGCTGTTTGGGATGAGAATGCTCCCCTTCGGACCACCGTTGCTGCAATGTACTCCGTAGAATTCATCCGCAAGATTTCTGAATCTGGACGGGCAACTATACGGCAGCCGGGACGGCTGCCCCACAAGTCCTTTCAGTTGATCAGAAGGGATGTGGGGCGCGCGCTACGCAGCCCGAGTGGATGGCTGGGATTCAAAATTCAGAATTCAAAATTGAGAATTCAATCCGGTGTGCTTCAATAGCAACCATGGCAGTGACAAACAAAGACAATGAAATCGACGCGGCGGGTGTTCTGGCTGCCGTTCATGAACGCGGGCAGAAAGGTCTGACCATCCAGCAACTGGTCAACCGGCTGGCGGCAGAACTGGACGCGGATCGATCGGAGACGCGGCACCGGCTGCGTCCGGTCCTCAAAAAATTGCAGCGCGATGGGCAGGTGGTGCTGGGGCGCGGCAAAAGATACTTCGTGCCGGAAGCCTCCGATCTCGTGAGTGGACAGCTGCGTCGTGTGCCGGGAGGCAACGTCGAGCTGGCGGCGCCGGGTCTCCCCGGCCCGCCGGTGCGGGTCCCGCCCAGAGGACTGCGCGGGGCGCTCGACGGAGACACCGTGTTGGTGCGATTCGAAAAGCCGCGCAAAAGAGCCCGCGCTGACGGAGTCCGCGAGGGCGTCGTGGTGAAAGTCATCGAACGCAGCCGCAGCGAGATCGTCGGACGCTGGATGGTGGGCGGTGGGCGGCCGCACGTCAGACCGCTCGACCGGCGGATGCGATTCAAGGTGACGCCCACGGGTTCCCGGGTCGAGGGGCAGCCGGACGAGGGCGAGATGGTAGTGATTTCGCTCGATACCGTGGATTCCCAGGGCGAACACGCCCGTGGCGTCCTGCTCGAGCGGCTCGGCCACGTGACGGACCCGGGGGTGGTTGAGCGGGTGGTCTTGCGGCTCAACGGCATCGAGGAGGAGTTTTCTGCCGCTGCGCTTCAGGAGGCGGAGTTTTTGCCGGGCGAAATCTCAGATGAGGAGATTGCTCGGCGTGAAGATCGGCGGGGCGAGTTGGCGATCACGATCGACGGCAGCACTGCACGGGACTTCGACGACGCGGTCAGCGCCCGCCAGGGCCAGAACGGCGCCATCGAAGTCGAGGTGCACATCGCTGACGTCAGTCATTTCGTCCGTCCAGGCAGTGCGCTTGACGATTCGGCGTCAGAGCGGGCGACTTCGGTTTACCTTCCCGGCGTCTGCGTGCCCATGCTGCCGGAGCGGATATCCAACGATCTGTGTTCGCTCCGCGAGGATGTGGACCGTTTGACCTTCAGCGCGCGCTACACCGTCAGTCGAGAGGGCAAGATCACGTCTGCAACGACGTACGACTCGGTGATCAGATCGCGTCGACGCTGTACCTACGACGAGGTGGCCGAGTGGTTGGAGATGCCGCGGGCCGAGTGGCCTGAAGAGACGACGAAATTCGCGGACTCCCTCGACCTTCTGGCGGAGGCGGCGTCACGGCTGGGGTCGGCGCGACGCGAGCGCGGCAGCCTCGATTTCGACCTTGCCGAACCGGAGCTGATCCTGGACCCCGAGGGTCGAGTGGTGGCCATCCAGCCGGCGGCTCGCAACCGCGCCCACCGCTTGATCGAGGAGCTGATGGTGGCCGCCAACAGCTGTGTGGCGGGGATCCTGATGGCGGCCGACCAGCCGGCTCTCTACCGGGTCCACGACCAGCCCGAACCGTCGCGGGTCGAAGAACTCAAACAGGTTGTGTCGGACCTCGGTCTGCGGCTCAAGGGCGATTCGCAGTCGCTGAGACCGGCGGCGCTGCAGGAGCTCCTCGAGGCGGCCGACGGCAGACCCGAAGAGCGGCTGATCGACATGCTGGTACTGAGGACGTTGGCGCGGGCCCTCTACAGTCCGGAGCCGCGGGGTCACTACGCTCTGACCACTGACGAGTACCTCCACTTCACGTCGCCGATCCGGCGCTACCCCGATCTGGTGGTCCACCGGATGCTGCGGCAGCTGAACCACGATGGGCCGATGCGGGGAGGCGACCGGCGGGTGGCAGTTGAGGCCGAGCTCAAGGAATTGGGCGAGTCCTGCTCGGCGGCCGAGCGCCGGGCCGAGGCCGCAGAGCGCGCGGCGGTCGAATGGAAGACGGTGCTCTTCCTGCGGGAACGCGAGGGCGAGGTCTTTGCCGGACACATCTCGGGGGTGACCGATTTCGGGCTCTTTGTCCGCCTCGATGAGATTTCGGTCGACGGGATGGTCCACATCTCCGAGCTCGGCGACGACTACTATCAGTATGACGATCGCCGCCACCGCCTGGTGGGGGAGCGTACGAAGAGAGTGTGGCGGTTGGGCGACGCCATCGAGGTTCGGCTGGTTCGGGTGGATGTCGAATCGATGCAGCTGCAGTTTCTGCCGGTGGGCATCAAACCCGACGCACGCGCCGCACGCAAGACGGGGCGGCCGCGGAAGAAAAGCCTCAAACGTTGAAAAAACGATGTTGAGGTGATCGGCCGACTCGGCTGCGGTGAGGGTCAAATGGCAGGCGGGACGCCTGCCCCACAAGCGGGGATCTCCGCCGCACGCGAATCGTGTCCGCAGGTTGTACCAGTGCGGATGGCAGGCGCTTCCGCCGGACGGGGTAAATGGCAGGCGGGACGCCTGCCCCACAATTCTTCCCCGAACGCGTGCCGTGAATTGACGGCGGATCAAAGGTTGGGGCGACAGAATCGCCCCGGCCTGTCGCCACTCCGGGGCTTGTCTTTTTTGAATGCCCTTTCCTGGGGCTGGCGCCCCAGGCTATTCTCTGCCGCTCCTTCGGAGCTCAGCGGCAGAGTGGCGTGACCCTGAGGGGCAACATTCTTCCTCAACTTCGTCGTTCTGCAATTCGCAACGCGAATTGCATGCCTTGACAAAGCCCGTTGTGCGACGTAAGTTACAAAACGAACGTTCGGTTTTTAAAAGAATGCCACGCGGAACCAATGGTCGCCAAGCGGAGAAGTCGGAGGTCGCGACCTCCAGGGTGCTGGAGGCGGCCCTCGAGTTGTTCTCAACCCAGGGGTACGGCGCGACCTCGATGCGCCAGATCGCCGAGGTCTGCGACCAGTCGGTGGGCAACCTCTACCACCACTTCGGCTCCAAGGAAAAGATCTACCAGAATCTGATCGACGACTACTGGGCGCGGCTCCTCGATCCCCAACACCCACTGCAGAAGGTCTTCACGCGGGCCAATTTTCCGGACGACCTCGAGGACCTGGCGGCGGCGATCGAGTTGACGGTCGAAGAGAACAAGGCCTCGATTTTGTTGGTCTTCGTCGATGTCATCGAGCACCAGGGCCGCCACATTCGCGCCTTCTACGAGACGATGGCGGACCGCTTCAGGGAAAAGTACGGTCCGCACTTCGAAGAGCTCGCGAGCCAGGGTCGGCTCGCCGATGCTGATCCTTTGGTGGCCGTGATGGTGGCGACGCGCTGGCTTTTTTATTTCTACACGGTGGAAAAGTGTTTCGGTGTGCCCATGCATTTCGGTATGGACGCGCAGCAGGCGGTTGACGGTTTTATCCGCATTTTGCGTAATGGGGTGTTGCGTCGCGAGGCGAGCGGCGTCGCATCCGGAATCCCCATATAGAAAAAGGAGGAGATCATGAGTGATCGATGGATCAACAGGGTGCTGCTGGTAGCGGCGATTGCCGTCGTGCTGGGGCTCACGATGCCGGCTCTGGCACAGGAGGCCGAGGAGGATCCTGCTCCGGCCCCGATGACCGAGGAAGAGAAGGCGATCGACGAGGCCTTGAAACGGGAGCCGTTTGCAGGCGAAATCACCGTCACCTCGCGACGGCGGGAGGAGCTCATGCAGGAGGTTCCGATCGCGGTTTCGGTGGTCGCGGGAGAACAGCTCCACGACGTCGCAGCATCGCACTATCTCCGAGCTCCAGGCCTATGTACCCAACCTGTCCATCTACCAGGGACGCAACCAGTCGACCACGCTGACGGCGTTCATTCGTGGTGTCGGACAGTCGGACCCCCTGTGGGGCGTGGATCCCGGGGTCGGACTGTACATCGACGACGTCTACATCGCCCGCGCGCAGGGTGCGCTGCTCGACGTCTACGACATCTCGAGGGTCGAGGTGCTGCGCGGTCCGCAGGGTACGCTGTACGGCAAGAACACCATCGGTGGCGCAATCAAATATGTGACGAAGCCTCTTTCGAACACGTTCGAGGGCCGTATCACCTGGAACCCGGGAACCTTCAACACCCAGGAGTTCCGGGCCAATTTCAGCGGACCGCTCGTTCAAGGACAAACTGCTGGGCAAGGCGTCTTTTGCCAAGCTCACGCGCGACGGCTACGGCGACGAACCTCTATCAGAACAGGGACGTTTCAAACAAGGACACCACCGCCTACCGTCTCGCCCTGGAGTGGATGCCGTCGGACAAGGTGTCCATCCGTGCGGACTACGACCACACCAAAGACGACGCCGAGCCGGTCGGTCTGACCCGGCTCGCGGACAATCCGTTCTGTTTGCCTATCATGGTGGTTATGCCTGCGCCCGCCGCCGACAATCTCTTCGACACCGAGAGCGGTATCGATCCGGTTAACAACACGAAATCCACCGGGTATTCACTGACTCTCAAATGGGATATCAACGCCGGCTCTGCTGTTCAAATCGATCACCGCCTACCGGGAAACCGACACCCAGAACTGGATCGACTTCGACACCGCGCCGTTGGCGATCGCCGATTCCGAGGCGACCTACTACGACGATCAGACCACGCAGGAGTTCCAGCTCATCTTCACCGGTTCCAAAAAGTGGAGCGGTGTTCTCGGGTTCTTCTACTTCGATGGCCTGGCGGGTGGCTAGGTCGAGGCCATTTTCTACACGAACTTCCCGAATACGACGACGGGAGACATGGCAACCAAATCGTACGCCCTGTACGCGGATGCCAGCATCAACCTGACCGATCGGTTGGTTCTCAATTTGGGTCTGCGGCCGACCCGAGAGACGAAGCACGGCAGGGCCTTTAACGTCTACAACACTCCACCCGACGATTTCAGCAGCTATTACTTCGTCGCGGCGGAATTCGACGAGGAGACCACCTTCACGTCGTGGGCTCCCAAAATCGGTCTTGACTACCACTTCAACGCTGACGTCATGGGCTATGTGAAAGTCAACCAGGGCTTCAAGAGCGGTGGTTACAACGTTCGCGCGCAGTCGACCCTGTTTCCGGAAACAGCATTGCCCTTCGATGACGAAACAATGACCATGGGCGAGATCGGACGTCAAGACGGTCCTTGCAAACCGTACGCTCGTCCTCAACACCGCCGTCTTCTACGGCTCCTACGACGACATCCAGGTCAGTACGTTCACTTCCTACGATTCGGACGGCGACGGTCTGGACGATGCGTTCTTCGGCAACTTCCTCAATGCCGGCAACGCGACCATCAAGGGTCTCGAGGTCGAGTACAACTGGGCCTCGAAGTCCTGGTTCGGGCTCTCGGGATTTGTTGCTTACCTCGACGCAAAGCCGGACGAGTTTCTCGATGAAAACGGGGACGGTTTCGTCGACACCCAGGTCATCACCAACTCACCGGAATGGACCGGCACCATTCGCGCGAACGTCGATTTCCCGCTCTTTGGAGGTCTGATCACCGGGAGCGTCGGATATGCGTATCGTGATGATTCGATGCTCACCAACGAGGGTGGGACAACCCGTTCGACGCAACGCAGCCGCTGCTGCCTTTGGTCCAGCCGGCGTACGGACTGTTTGACGCCTGGATTGCGTGGCTGTCGGGCAACTCCAAATGGCGCTTCGGCGTGAGCGGTAAGAACCTCGCCGACGAGGAGTACCTGACGAACGGTTACAACCTTCCGGTACTGGGTCCGGTCACAGGGATCCTACGGCATGCCGCGCACCTTCGTGGCGACAGCAGAGTTCAAATTCTGCAGATTTTTCAAGGGGGCGCCGGCCACGGCGCCCCCTTGGTTTTCATCGTCGCGCACCCGGGCAAGGGTGAGGGCGGCGCCCCGCCTCGACGGCGCGGTTCGAGTTTTGAAGGAGATACCATGATCGAGACCGGACTCAAAGATAAAGTTGTCATCGTCACCGGCGCGGCGGCCGGGATCGGCCTCGCAACGGCCGAGCGGTTTGTCGCGGAGGGCTGCAAGGTGGCGGCGTGGGACGTCAACGAAGCGCCGGCAGGTGCAGGGAGTTTTCAGAAGGTCAATGTGGCCGACGCCGACGAGGTGGAAGCCGCGGTGGCCGCAGTTGTCGAACGCTGGGGTCAGGTGTTCGGGCTGGTCAACAACGCGGGCATCGTGCGCGACGCCCAGCTCGTCAAATACAAGGACGGCGAGGTCGTAGCCCGCATGACCGACGACAAATGGGACGCGGTGATCGGCGTCAACCTCAAAGGCGTCTTCAACTGCACCCGCGCAGTGGTGCCGTCGATGATTGCCGGAGCGGCCGGCGGAGCCATCCTCAACGCCTCGTCTGTCGCCTGCCTCAATGGCAACTTCGGGCAAACCAACTACGTGGCCACCAAGGCGGGCGTCATCGGTATGACCAAGACCTGGGCGCGCGAGCTTGGACGCTATGGCATCCGGGTCAACGCTGTGGCCCCCGGCTTTGTCAAGACCGAAATCATTAACGCGATGCCGGAAAAGGTCATTCAAAGCATGGTGGCGCACACCCCGATGGGGCGCATCGGCGACACGAAGGACATCGCCGAAGCCTATGTGTGGCTGGCCTCCGACGCTGCGAACTGGGTCACGGGAACGACGATCAGCGTTGATGGCGGGCTCGTCATCGGAACCTGAGTTGAATTCGGAATTCGGAATTCGGAATTCGGAATGCCGCCCAACCAGACGGCACGTGAGATGCGTGGCCCATGCGGCTCCGCACGGGGCGCTCTGCCGTCACAAGCAAGGGGATACTGCTTGTCACGGCGAAGTCCCTAGGACGAAGCCGGATGGGGCAGCCGTCCCGGCTGCCAATCTGCCGAAGGAGTTGACCGGTAAGCGAGGGAGGTGCAGATGACGAGGTTCGCATCAATTGTCTCAACGGGGCGGTACATCCCCGAGAACGAAGTTTCGAACGATACCCTGCGCGAACGCTTTGCGCACCTGCCGGATTTTGTCGACAAGATGGAGGAGTCGACGGGGATCCTGACCCGGTGGTGGGCCCCGGAGGAGTGGTGTACCTCCGACATCGCGCTGCCGGCGGCGCAACAGGCCCTGGAAAAGGCCGGCCGGAAACCCGAGGACGTGGACCTGATCATCCTCGGCACCGATTCACCGGACTACATCACCCCGGCCACCTCGGTGGTCCTGCAACACAAGCTCGGCGCAAAAAACGCCGGCACCTTCGATGTCGGATGCGCGTGTGCGTCCTTTCCGACCGGCGCATCGACCGCGGCCGGTCTGATCGCCGCCAACCCGTCGTTGAAGACGGTGCTGGTGGTCGGCGTCTACAACATGCAGAAATTGGCTTCGCCCGACGACCCGATGGTGTTCTTCTACGGCGACGGCGCGGGTGCGGCGGTCCTCGAGCCGTCGACTGATCCGGGATTTGTGTCGTCTGCCTTCAGGGCTGACGGTTTCTACCATGGGCACTGGGGCATTTACGCCGGCGCGACCGCTGAACCCGCGACCGAGGAGGCGGTCCGCGAGGGCCGAACCACCGTCAAGATGATCGAGCGCTATCCACCCGAGATCAACCACGACGGGTGGCCCGCGGTGGTGCGCAAGCTGGCCGCGAACGGCGGGTTCGAGCTGTCGGATATCGACTTCACGATCTTCACCCAGGTCCGCAAACCGTCGATCGAGCTGGTGATGGCCGATCTCGGTCTGCCGATGGAGCGCACGCACACCGTCATGGAGAAATGGGGCTACACGGGCTCGGCGTGTGTGCCCATCGCGCTTGACGACGCACTGGAGCAAGGCAAAATTTCGTCGGGTCAGCTCCTCGTGATGGTCGGGTCCGGGGTAGGGTATAACCAGGCAGGCGTCGCCTTTCGGATGGGATAAACGGGACGGGTGGTGAATGAGGAGAACAGAGACGAGTTTTGAGTTTTGAGTTCTTAGTTTTGAGTTCTCGGCCTCACGCCCAGAATTCAGGGAGGGGCGATGGCGAACTCAAAACTCAAAACTGAGAACTCATAACTCACGATGATCAGGGAGAGGTTTATGGGCAGCAAGGTGTTGAAGGTACTTCTCGCGCTTGGGGTTCTGATTGTCGTCCTGATCATCGTGTGTGTGTGGATGGTGTGGAAGAGGCCCCTCATGGTTGATGCAATGTTCAGTCGGATGGCGCTCGGCAAGATCGGGTTCGAGAAGACCAGGATCGCGACGACCGATGGGAAGATGACGGTGTGGGTCGGTGGCTCGGGGCCCTGCATGGTCTTGCTCCACGGTGCCGGCGACCAGGCGGGGACCTGGGCGCGGATGGCGGCGCCGCTCGTGGACGACTACCGGGTTGTCATCCCCGATCTTCCGGGCCACTGGAAGAGCGATCCGAAGAGCGGTCCGCTCGGGATCGACCAGATCTACGGTGGGCTCGAGGCGGTGATGGAGACCACCTGTGCAGGCGAAAGCGCAATTCTGGTGGGCAACTCTCTGGGTGCCTGGATCTCGATGCTCTACGCCCGCGAACACCCGGGTCGGGTCGACCGTCTGGTGGCCATCAACGGGGGAGCGGTCAAGGAAGAAGATCCGGCCGTCAACATTTACCCGACAACCCGGGAACAGGCCAGACAGACCATGAAGGGCCTGATGGGGCCGGCGACGCCGCCGGTGCCGGATTTCGTGTTGGACGACGTGATTCGCCACGCGCGGGTGGGTCCTGCGGGCCGGATGGCCCAGACCGTTGATGAGATGGATGCCTACCTCCTCGACGGGCGGCTCGACGAGGTGACGGTGCCGGTCGAGTTGGTGTGGGGTGATGCCGATGCGCTGCTGACCATGGACTACGCGCAGAGGCTTCTCGACGGTCTGCCGCGGGCTCGGCTCCACAGCGTCCACGGTTGCGGCCATGTGCCGCAGCGGGAGTGTCCGGACGCCACCCTCGAGGCGCTGCAGAGTGCTCTGGCGCTGGCGCCTGTCGAGATCGTGCTGGAAGACGAAGTACCGTCAGAGGAGACTGCGCCGTGATCTGCGGCGACATCCTCGGCGAGCGCAGTCGGCTCTCTCCCGATCGCATGGCCGTTGTCGATGTGCCAAGCGGCCGTCGTCTAACGTACCGCGAGATGAATCGACGGGCGGCCGCCTGCGCGAGGACCTGGCTCTACGGCCTCGGGCTCAAACCGGGTGACCGCGTCGGCATTCTGTCCGGCAACCGGCTCGAGTTCCTCGACGCGTTCTTTGCGGCGGGCAAATCGGGCGTGGTTCTGGTGCCCCTCGGGACTCGGCTGACGGCAGCCGAACTGGCGGTGATCGCCGCCGACTGCGGGCTGTCGGCCCTGGTCTTCGGCGCCGATCACGCGGAGACGGTGAGGGATCTGGCCGAACGGGAAGACGTCGGTCGATTGGTGGCGTTGGACGAAGGCACCGGGGTCGACGCGGTGTCGTGGCGCGAGTTGCAGGAAGGCGTGGGGGAGGGAGAGTACGTGCCGTCGGCGTGTTCCCCCGACGACCCCTACTGCCTGCTCTACACCTCTGGGACGACCGGCCGACCAAAGGGTGTGATCACGCCCCACCGCATGGTGGCATGGAACGCCTACAGCACAGTAGTGTGCTGGCAGTTGACTGAAAACGATGTCAGCCCGATCTTCACGCCGCTCTATCACGCCGGGGGCCTGGGCGCGTTCCTGACACCCGTTCTGCTCGCGGGGGGCACTGTTGTCCTCCACCGAGAGTTTGATGCGACCGAGGTCTGGCAGTCCATCGAAAGCGAGCGCTGCTCGGTTGTGCTCGGCGTACCGACCATCTGGAAGATGCTGGCGGAGGCACCGGAGTTCGAGAGCATTGATCTGAGCCACGTCCGGTGGTTCATCTCCGGTGGTGCGCCGCTGCCGCGCCACCTTGTCCAGGTGTACCGGGACCGCGGCGTCGTCTTACGGCAGGGCTATGGTCTGACCGAGGTGGGGGTCAACTGCTTTTCGATGACGGATGACGAGGCGTGGGCCAAGGCCGGTTCGATCGGCAAGCCGCTGATGTTCACTGAGGCGCGCGTGATGGATGCTGACGGCAAGGAGATGCCCGCGGATGAGGTTGGTGAGCTGTGTTTTCGCGGGCCGCACGTCAGCGGCGGGTATTGGAACAACCCACAGGCGACCGCCGAGTCTCGCGACAAGGACGGTTGGTTTCACACCGGCGATATGGCGTGCCGAGACGCCGACGGTTTCTATTCCATCGCCGGCCGCGCCAAGGACATGTTCATCTCCGGCGGGGTCAACGTGTACCCGGCCGAGATCGAAAATGCCCTACTCCAACACCCGATGGTGTCCGACGTGGCTGTGGCCGGCGTCCCACACGATGTCTGGGGAGAGATCGGCGTCGCCTTCGTGGTGGCGGTCGAGGGCGAGGTGGTGACGTCGGAGTTGATCGGCGATTATCTCGCCGGTCGGCTCGCGCGTTACAAGATTCCTCGTGAGGTGTATGTCCTCGACGAGTTACCCCGCACTGCTTACGGCAAAGTGGTGAAGGGGGAACTTGTGGAGTGGTGGGAGAAACAGCAATGAGTATTTCGGATTTCGGATTTCGAATTTCGAAATTGCCCGTTTCCCATTCGTGCTGCGCATCGCCCGAGAAAGCAGGGCAAAAATTCGGAATTCGGAGTTCAGAAAAGCTGGCGGCCCTGGTGAGTTCAGGGTGTGCGGAAAGTCGTCCGAAAATCCGAAATCCGAAATCCGAAATCCGAAATTGAAAACCTGGGAGGTCACGTGAAGAAAATCTACATCGCTGCGTATCATCAATCCAAGTTCGGCAAGCTCTTCGACATGACGGTGCCGGAGATCATCGCCAACACCGTGACCGAGACCTGTGCCGAGATCGGCGCGGACCCTGCGACCATCGACGTTGCTTCGGTCGGCGCCACCTGCAACTTCTCTCTCAACCACCAGGGACTGCTGGCAGGTTTGGTGGCCATGGTGCCGGGTCTCGGCGCCAAACCCATCGAGGCGGTGGAAAACGCTTGCGCCAGCGGCGGTCAGTCGGTTCTGAGCGTGATCGGCAAGCTCCAGATGGGGCTCGGCGACGTCGGCCTCGCGGTGGGCTTCGAGAAGATGCGGAACGACGAAGGCAAGATGGACGGCGCCCTGATCGGTGAGGTCCTCGGCTACTTCTCGCACCCGGACGAGCGCGAGGGCAAGGTCTATATCTTTCCCCACCTGTTTGCCGAGGTCATGCGCGACTACATGGCGGCCCACGGCACCACCGAGCGCGAATTCGCCGAGATCTCCTCGCGCGAGTACGGCAACGGCAACCACAACCCCTATGCCCAGATGCAGAAGATCCAGGTGTCGCTGGACGAGGCCGCGACGGCCGAGGGCCGCAATCGGTACATTGTCGAAGGCCTGCCGCTCAAGACCTATGACTGTTCGCAGATCACCGACGGCTACGCGGGACTGCTGGTGGCGACTGAAGAGGGGCTAACCAAGCTGGGCATCGCCAAAGCCGATTGCGTAGAGATCGCAGGGTGGGGCCAGGCCACCGATCCGCTCCTGAAGGCCGGTCGCGACATTTTGAAACCTGCCGGCGCCTTTGCCGCCATGAATGCCGCCTATGAACTCGCGGGCGCGAGCCCTGCCGACGTCAACGTGGCGGAGATCCACGATTGCTTTACGGTCATGGCCGCCATCGGCACCGAGGTCATCGGCAAGGCCGGCTACGGGGAGGGCGCGAAGTTCTGGGCCGAGGGCAAGGCCGACGCCAAGGGAGAGTGCGGCATCAACACCTCAGGCGGTCTGATCGCCAAGGGCCACCCGGTGGGCGCCACCGGCGTCGCCATGATCGGGTGGTCGGCGTGGCAGCTCCAGGGCAAGGTGCCGGCGGAACTGCAGGTCCCGGATCCCAAGCTGGCGGCAACCTTCAACATCGGCGGACCGATCTGCGCGAGCGTCTGCACCGTGCTCGAGGCGAGCCGTGAGACTGAGTTTTGAGTTTTGAATTCTGAATTCCGATTCGCATCACACTGCCATGCCGCAGGTCGAGGTGGGACCCCGCTGCATGCTCCGAATTAAAAATTAAAAACTCAAAACTCAAAACTGACAGGAGGATTCAATGGCGAAGAGTTGACAGCCCGACCGAAGTGGTCACCTGGATGTCGACGATCAGAAAGTCTGGTGGGAGTACTTCGGAAAGGGCGACCGCGAGGCGGTGTGCCTGCTCAACGGCCTCGCCATGCACACCAAGGCCTGGTACGGCTTCCTGCCCCTCTTGATTGACGAGTACGACGTCATTCTCTATGACTTCCTCGGCCAGGGCGAGTCGTCCAAAGAAGACATGCCGTACTTCATTGACGAGCTCGCCCGCTACCTGGCGCTCATCATGGACGAACTCGGGGTCGAGAAGGTCCACCCCATGGGCATCTCCTATGGCGGTTTCATCGCTCTCGAGTTCGCCCGTCTCTACCCCGACCGGCTCCACACCCTGGTCCTTTCGGGCATTCTCGCGAGCCGCGAAAAACTCTTCCAGATGTACCAGGACATCTCGCTGCGCTTCTACCGCGGCACCAAGGGTGAGTTCGAGCTCTACACCCATTACATGTACGAGAAGATCTTCTCCGAGCGGTTCGTCAAGAACATCTCCGACGAACAGCTCGCGGCCATGCGGCAGCGATTCTTCGACCGCTACATCGACTACCGATACTGTCTGATTCGCCTGACCGAGGCCCAGGACCCCTTCTTCGCCAACATCGAAGAGCGGGTCGAAGGCTATCGGCAGGTGACAGCGCCGACTCTGATTCTGGCCGGTGCCCATGACCGGGCGATCCCTCTGTGGCAACAGGAGAAGCTTGCGGAGTACTTCCCCAACAGCCGCTACGAATTGGTTCCCGAGAGCGGCCACGTGGTTTATATCGAGCGGCCGGATATCTTCTTTCCGGCATTGAAGGCGTTCATGGCGGCAAAATCGGTGGACTTCGAGATGCCGGTCGGAGACAGCGCGGCGTGAGCGACGGTTCCTCTCCTCTCTTCGTCCAGAGCGAGGGCGCCGGTGAGCCCGTGTTGCTGCTCAACGGTATCGCCATGACGGCGGTCTCATGGCAGGCGGTGGCGCGGCCCCTGGCGAAGAGTTTCAGGGTCATCCGGTGCGATTTCCGCGGCCAGCTGATGACACCGGCGGCGCCACCGCCCGAGGTCGTCGACCACGCGGAGGACGTGGCGATCCTGCTCGATCGGCTGGAACTCGACACGGTGCACGTCGTCGGCACCTCGTTCGGCGGCGTGGTCGGGACGCTCTTTGCGGCCCGCCACCCCGACCGTGCACGGTCGCTGATCACCATCGCCTCGGCCGACGGTTTCGACGAGGAAATGGCGGGTGAAGTGGCGCGCTGGCGGCAGGGTTGTGTCGACGCCCTCGAGGGCAATGATCGCGGAGTTCTCTCCGACATCCTGGAACCAGTGGTCTATTCACCTCAGTGGGTTGCCGCCCACGCTGCCGAGCGTGCGCAGCGGCGGGCGCAGATCGCGGCCCTTCCCGACGCGTGGTTTGAGGGGCTGGTCGGTTTGCTCGACTCGGCCCAGTCCCTGAGACTCCGCGACGAACTGGCCGCGATCACCTGTCCGGCCCTCGTGGTGGCGGCCGAACTCGACGCCTTTGTGCCGCTGGACCGTGCCCGCGACCTCGCCGACGCCATTGCCGGCGCGCGTTTTGAAATCATCGAGGCGGCGGGCCACGCGGTGGTGGTCGAACAACCGCAGCGGATCGTCGACATCTGTCTGGAGTTCCTCGCCGCTGTGATCTGATCGCGATGTATCCGGGTGGGTCTTGCCCGGCAGCCGGGACGGCCGCCCCGCAAAGCGACCGTGACCGCCCGCCGCGGTTCGCCTTTGTCTGCGCCGGAGTGGGACCGCCCTTCAGCGCGCCCTGCCCGGGAGGAGCCACTCTTCGCATTGTGTGCCCGGAGGGTATCGGGTCAACAAAGCACCCGCGGCCACACAATGCGAAAAATGGCACCTCCGCCGCACGCGGCTCCTCTGTTCCTCTGCTCCTCTGCCCCGGGAGAGCTCCTGATCTGCCATAATTGCCCGCATGGTTCTCACCTGGTCGCAAGCGGGAGTGGTCGGTGTCGGTTTGACGGCAGGTGCGGCACTGTGGCACCTGGGGCGCTTGATGCCGCAACGCCTCGACCCGGGTCTGCCGGTCGGTTGGTTGTTGATCGCGATCGGCCAGGGCCTCGGGACACCCGTTGCCGCGGATGGTCCGCGCGGGCTCGGTGGTGTTCTGGTCGTGGCCGGTCTGATGTTGATCGGTCGATCGCTGCCCGGTGGTTCGCGAGAATGGAACCGCGGGTCGGGGGGCATCCTCCTGCTGGTAGCTCTTGCACTCGGTCTGGCCTCTTTCGTGCTCCCCGGTGTCATCTGGCGTGGGCTGTATGGTGTGGCGCTCCTGTTCGTGGCGATCTGGCTCGGACAAGGGGCGAGCGAACGCACCTCGAGGCAGCTCTTCGGTCTCGGAGTCGCGTTGCTGGCCCTTGCCGGGACCGGTCTGATGGCGGCTTCTCTCCGCCCGTCCCTCGAGTCCGGGTTGGAGGGCGTGGTCGGGGTGTTGGTTCTCGGCGGCATGGTCGGCGTCGCGGCGGCGACGATTCTCGACCAGACGGGGCTCGAAGTGGACTCGCTGCGGAATCAGCTCAGGGATCTCGAGGACGATCACGACCACCTTCTTCGCCTTTCCGAAGCCGACCCTCTCACGGGCTGTCCGACGCGGCAGGCTCTTCGGGCGTGGTTTGATCGCTGGGACGGCGACCGGCCGGTGTCGGTCGTCCTGATCGATGTCGACAACCTCAAGCGAATCAACGAACGCCACGGACACGGGGTCGGCGACGAGGCTTTGCAACTGGTGGCGAATGTCCTGATGGGTTCGATCCGGCCGGGTGATCTTGTTGCCCGTTGGGGCGGCGACGAATTCGTGGTGGTGCTGCGCGGTGCCGACCATGAGGCCGCCAAGCGACGATTCACGGGGCTGATCAGCACCCTCCAGGAGTCCACCGAAGCATTCCCATACGACGAACAACTCAGGGTCGACTGGGGCGTCTCTTCGTGCGCTTCGCCGTCGGATATCTCACGCGCCCTGGCCGAGGCGGACGAACGGATGTTCGCGATGAAGCGCCGGCGCTAGCTCTTCGAGCGCGATCGCTGGGTCGAGAACCCGAACGGCAGGTAGGCCGGGCAACACGAAATAAATGCGGTCCCCAGCGGAATCAGCCCGATGAGTCCGAACCAGCTCTTGTAATAGTAGCCGGCGGCGAGGATGGCGACGCCGATGATGCCCCGGATGATGCGGTCAGCGCTTCCCATGTTCGTGTTCATTTTGGAGCTCCCTTGGTTCCTTCGATTCTTCGATTCAGACTGGCACAACTGATTCGCGCGAACCCGTGGCTTCGGCATTGTATTCGTTCGCTCGGGCGAAGGCAGCATGATTTTGGGTGACATGGCGATCTTCCGCCGTTGCGTGTGGGTCCAACGAAGACCGCACCACGTGCTCATGAGCCTGTTTCGGGCTTCCGAAGTGTGTTCCCCGGCGCTGCCGAACGAGGATTCGGTTCATCGTTGGGATATTATCCGACACCACGGAGGCGCCAGTTGCTGAAACAAATCGAAATCGCGGACGTTTTCGTCGGGGTGAAAACGGCCACGAGGACCGCACGCCCGCCAGTACGGAGAGAGGTTGGAGATTGAGCCAACTGCACCTTCTCGGCGAACGGCGATTCTGGCCGCTGTTCTGGACTCAGTTCCTGGGGGCGTTCAACGACAACCTCTTCAAAAACGCACTGGTGATTCTGGTTGCCTATCGTTCGATGACCCTTTTGGGGCTGAGTTCGAAGACGATCGTGGTGGCCTGCGCAGGGATCTTTATTTTCCCGTTTTTTCTTTTCTCGGCCACCGCCGGGCAACTCGCGGACCGCCTGCCCAAATGGCGCTTGATCCGCTGGGTCAAAATCTGGGAGATCGGGGTCATGGCATTGGCCGGTGTCGGTTTTGCCACCAACAACCTCGCACTGCTTTTGACTGTGCTGTTCCTCATGGGGATGCAGTCCACCTTTTTCGGTCCGGCGAAATACGCCATCCTGCCCGAGCTCCTCGATGACGACTCGCTGGTGGGTGGCAACGCGCTGGTGGCGATGGCCACCTTTCTCGCCATTCTCATCGGGACCATTACCGGCGGGCTGGTGGTGTCGGGGGGCGAGCGGTGGGTGTCGCGACTCGGATTGATGGTGGTGGTGGTCGCGGTTGCAGGGTACGTCACGAGTCTCTTTGTCAAGAAGTTGCCGGCCGCCAACCCTGACCTCGACTTCAAACTCAATCCAGTGAAGCCGACGATCGACATCCTGAGAGTGGCACGGAGCGTCCACTCGGTGTTCCTTTCGATCCTCGCGATCTCGTGGTTCTGGTTTCTCGGCGCCTCTTTTCTGTCGCTGCTACCGAATTTCTCCAAGGACGTGCTGGGTGGAGGAGAGACGGTCGTCACCCTGTGTCTCGCCACGTTCTGCGTTGGGATCGGTGCCGGGTCCATGCTCTGCGAACGCTTTTCGCGACGCCACCTGGAGCTCGGTCTGGTGCCCCTGGGCTCGATCGGTATCAGCCTCTTTGCCGTTGACCTCGCCTTTTCAGGCTGGAGGTTCGTCGCGCCGCCGGAGGGCTCGTTTCTGACCGTCGCGGGTTTTTTGAAGGCCAGCGGTGGGCTCCACGTCCTGTTCGATCTGTTCATGATTGCCGTCTTTTCGGGTTTTTACACCGTCCCGCTGATGACCTTTATCCAGCAGCGCTCCGCCGCGTCCGAACGATCCCGCGTCATTGCCGGCAACAACATCCTCAATGCACTTCTGATGGTCCTGTCGTCGCTGATGCTGGTCGCCATGTTGGCTGCGGGGGTCTCGATCCCGGGGATCTTCCTGGCGCTGGCGCTGCTCAACGTCGCGGTCGCGATCTACATTTACACCGTCATCCCGGAGTTTTTGCTGCGCTTCCTGGCCTGGTGCTTGACCAACCTTCTGTATCGGGTGCGGGTTGTACACCCGGACAACATTCCGGCCGAAGGCGCCGCGGTGCTCGCCGCCAACCACGTCACGTATGTTGACTGGCTCTTTATGGCCTCGGCATCAACGAGACCGGTGCGATTCGTGATGGACCACGAGTTTGCGAAGCTGCCCTTGATTCGGTTTCTCTTTCGCGACGCCAAGGTGATTCCCATCGCGTCGGGGCGTGATGAACCCGAAATCCTCCAACAGGCTTACGATCGGATCGCCGGCGAGCTCGAAGCAGGAGAGTTGGTGTGCATCTTCCCGGAAGGCGGGATCACCCGCGATGGCCGACTGGCGCCGTTTCGACCGGGGATCGAGCGGATCATCGAACGAACGCCGGTTCCCGTCGTGCCGGTGGCCATGGTGGGTCTGTGGGGGAGTTTCTTCAGCCGCAAGGACGGGCGTGCCATGACTCGACCTTTCCGGCGGTTCTGGTCGCGGGTGGAGATTCGGATCGGGGAGGCGATCCTTCCGGGCGACGTCACCGCGGAGCGCCTCGCCGAGCGGGTTGCTGCCCTCGGTGGGTGGGATGTACCAGAGCCATACGAGGCTCCGGAGGTTTAGAATTTCGGATTTCGGATTTCGGAATTCGGAATTCGGAATTGCCGCCCACCCGCCCAGACCTGTCCACAGATCATCCAGATTGACCCAGATAGAGCATCTCCTGGCAGCCGGGACGGCTGCCCCACAAAACAGTTCACGGGTGCCTTGTGGGGCGGCCGTCCCGGCTGCCGTCAAAATTATTCAAGTCGTGTTGAATGAAAAACCCCGCCGGGTAGGCGGGGATAAATCCGAAATTCGAAATTCGAAATCCGAAATTTTCTTACCACATTTTGACGGAGACCCTCACACCATCCTCGGTGGCGACGGTCACCAGTTCTCCGTTTTCCGCGGCGTGCAGGACGTCGAAGATCATCTGCGGGTCGACGGTCTGCCAGTCCCAGTTCTCGAGGGCCTCGAGAACTCCGTCGATTGGAATGTTGCAGCGCACGACCGCGTCTTCTGCGTCGACTGCGATGCGAAGCGTGTCGCCGTCCTTGACGATTTCGACATCCGCGTCCTCGGTCTTCACAGTGACCAGTGCCGCGTCAGGGCTATCCAAAAGTGCGCGGACCGAGGCGAGCACAAGGTCTTTCTGAGCCCTCACCTCGGGCGGAATCTCGGCCTCATCGAGGGCCTCGTCCGGGACGAAACTCGAGGCGATGCTCGCCACTACGAGGGGGAAGGGCACCTTGATGTGGACCGGCGAGTCAAGCTCGAGGTCGTCGCTGGGGGAGACATCCACCACGTGGACATCGACCACCATCCAATCCATGAGCAGGGTCGCAGTCAGCAGACCGACAGTGCCGGCGAGCAGTACCGACCCCAGGGTCGACATACCGCGTTGAGACTTCATTATTCGATCCAGACGCGAACGTTGGCCTCGTTGGATGTGACCCTGACCAGCTCACCGTTGGGCAGTTGGTCAAAGCTGCCCAGGAGGGCTGCGACGTCGAGGGTGTTCTCTTCGCCGAAGGTGAGGGCGTCCATCATCTCCATCGGAACGGTGACCTCGACTTTGGCCATCTCGTCTTCCTTCTGGTTGACGGTGACGTAGAGCATGCCGGCCTTTTTGTGGACGTTGACGTCAGCTTCATCCGAGGTCACGGTCACGAACTTGCCGTCCGGCGCATCCTTCACCGCGGCCATGATCTCGGAGAAATTGATGTCCATGTCGTCGTCGAGCTCGAAATCGACGTGTCCCTTGTGGAAATTCTCAACGTCGACGTTGCGGAGAACCGTCAGCACCAGGTTGAGAGGCAGGTGCACCTCGACGTTGGTGTTGCTCGAGTTCTCGGTGACCGTGACGTTGACCCACCGGGTCGACTCATCGGCGGACGCTGCGGGCGCTGCCATCAGAGTGATGATGGCGACCAGGGCGATCAGACTTCGTTTCATATCCCACCTCCGTTGTTGTGTCCGTCTCTATGACGACCGCGTGGCGAAAGAGTTAGCAGCCGTGTCTAGTCATCACAACGGAGGAATGGCGAAAAGGTTCGTCAGAAAATTTTGAATTTTGAATTTTGAATTTTGAATTGAACCCACGCAGCATCCGCGCCCGACAAAAATCAGGTGCCGTAATTCAAAATTGAGAATTCAAAATTAAGAAATACGCGTCGGCTAGGCCGACGCGTTCGGCATCACAAACCAGAGAATCAGATACACCAGGATTCCCGGGAATGCTACGGAGATGATCGAGCCCACGACGTAGAGCACCCGCACCATGGTCGGGCTCCAGCCCAGCCAGTCGGCGATGCCTCCGCACACGCCGGCGATCATGCGGTTGGATGTGGAACGTTGAAGTTTACCTGTGGCCATGCGACCTCCTTCGTTCTGTCACACATTCTACGCCTCGCGGCGGCGACCTATTCCATCCCCAGGCCCTGGGGAGTCGAACGCAATTCGGCTTCATCCGATATCGATGTGGCGCTTTTCCGGATCCGGATGCTGACGGTAGAAGATGGCCATGCGGCCGACAGCTCCGGCACACTCGCAGTCCAGGCGCTCTTCAATCGCGTCGGCGATCTGCTGGCGTTCGTCGCGGGCGGTGAATATTTGCACCTTGATCAATTCGCTCGCGGTCAGCGCGGCGTCGATGGCGGCCACGACACTGTCAGTAAGACCGCCCTTGCCGATCTGGACCGCCGGCCGGTAGCCGTGTGCCAGTCCGCGAAGACGAGTTCGTTGTGATCCCTTGAGCATGCTGCGGTCCTCCACTCGGGCCGTATATCTTACCGGGTTTTTCAGGCAAAGTATCGCCCACGGATCCACAGCGAGACGTTGACCAGCCCGATCAGAACCGGGACCTCGACCAACGGCCCGATGACCGCTGCGAAGGCGACGCCGGAGGAGATGCCGAAGGTGGCGATGGCGACAGCGATGGCGAGCTCGAAATTATTGGATGCGGCAGTGAACGACAGGGTCGCGGAGCGGCCGTAGTCGGCCCCGACCTTCTTCGACATGAAGAACGAGACAAAGAACATCAATACGAAGTAGATCGTCAGAGGAACGGCGATCCGCACCACATCGAAGGGCAAGTCGACGATGACCTCGCCCTTGAGCGAAAACATGATGACGATGGTGAACAAGAGAGCGATCAGGGTGAGGGGACTGATCCTCGGAATGAAGACTTCTTGATACCACTCCTTGCCCTTGCGAGCGATCAGCACGAAGCGCGTGATGACGCCGGCCAGAAATGGGATGCCGAGATAGATGAAGACGCTTTGGGCGATCTCGCCGATGGTGACCTGAACGGCGACGCCCTCGAGACCGAAGAGCGGCGGCAGGATGGTGATGAAGAACCAGGCATAGACCGAAAAGAACAACACCTGGAAGATCGAGTTGAAAGCCACCAACCCCGCGCAGTATTCGCTGTCGCCGCCAGCGAGCTCGTTCCACACGATGACCATTGCGATGCAGCGGGCGAGGCCGATGAGGATCAGGCCCACCATGTACTCGGGTTTGTCGGCGAGCAGCGCAATGGCGAGGAGAAACATCAGCACCGGGCCGATAATCCAGTTCTGAACCAGAGACAGCAACAGAACCTTCCAGTCTTTGAAGACCCGTCCCATCTCCTCGTAGCGGACCTTGGCCAGTGGTGGATACATCATCAATATGAGGCCGATGGCGATAGGAATGTTGGTGGTGCCGACCGAGAAGCGGTTCCAGAAGCCGGCGATTTCAGGCCGCGACCAACCCCAGCCGACACCGACAAGCATGGCGACGAAGATCCACAGGGTGAGGTAGCGGTCGAGGAGCGAGAGGCGTTTCGATACGCTGTCGTTGGCTGACATGGTTACTCCGTAGTCGGGGGTCGAGCATCGGCGCTTTGACTTTTTTCGAGTTCGATTCGCGCCCCGTCGTATCCGAGGCGGCACAGCATCTCGACCGGCAATCCCCGCAGGTCCTCGACGAATGAAGCGTCTTCGACGACCTGCGGATCATCTGCCAGCGTCGACAGCGCAGCATCGATCAGTCTTCGAAGGTTCGCGTCCTCCGCCAGCCCGATGTGAACCCACCGCCCCTCCTTGCGTTCGACGGTCAGACCGGCTCGTTTGAGTTCTTTGAGGTGGGCGGATACGGTGGATGGCGCGAGTTTGAGGATCTCGGTGATCTGGCACACGCAGAGTTCGCCGGTGTGCAGGACGGCCACGGTGCGGAGTCTGGCCGGGTGACCGAGGGCTCGCGCGACGGCGACTGCGGATTCCAGTTGGCCTTGCATCATTTCGTCAACTCGCGAAATGTAGTAGTGTGCGTCAGGAATGTCAACCGAGGAAGTGAGGGTGGCCGCGTCGAAGCGAGTTCTGGTGCTCTGCACGGGCAAGTCCTGCAGATCGCAGATGGCCGAAGGGTGGGTGAACGACGAAAAACTGCGGTCGTCTTCATCGCTGTTGGTGTTTATGAGACCTCGCGGTCGACGTCCTATCTGATCTGACCGCTGGGCGGCCTGGTCGCCCGGACGGGTTGAAGGAGGTGCGCAATGAGCCGGAAACAGGGGAAAGCGACAGCCGTGTTGATCGCCCTGGTGGTCACCGTGGTCGGTATTTTCGCGTGGGCGACCGGGCGTTGGGTATTGACCGCGATCCCAATCGGGGTCCTCTTTGGCTTCTTCCTGCAAAAGGGAGACCTGTGCGGCGCGTCAGCCTTCAGCGAGGTCGTGCTGACCCGGGACTGGCGCAAGGTGTGGGGTCTGTGGGTGGCAATCGTAGTGGGTATGGTCGTAATCGCAGCCGGAGACCTCCTGGGGTGGATCCAGCTCAACCCGAAGCCCCTGATGTGGGGTTCGGCAATTGTCGGTGGAATCGTCTTCGGGATCGGGATGGTGCTCGCCGGAGGCTGCGTCAGCGGCTGCCTTTACAAGGGTGCAACCGGCAACCTCAACTCCATCGTGGCACTGCTGGCGATGCCCGCCGGGATCGGGTCGGTGGAGTATGGCCCGCTGCACGACTGGTTCGTTCGCCTCAAGGGAACGAAAATACCTGCCACTGACGGCGGCCCGGTGACTCTGTCGTCGCTGACCGGTCTTCCGTTCTGGTTGCTGGCGCTGCTGATCGCGGCGACGACGATTGTCGGCGTTGTGGTGATCGCCCGCCGCCGGAGTTCCGACGATGTCACCGCTCCGTCCGATCGAAAAGGGCGCGGAGGCTTCCTCACCCACTCATGGCGGCCGTGGCAGGCCGGAATCGCTATTGGGCTTTTGGCGTTGCCGGCCTATCTGTCATCGGCCGCAACCGGCCGCAACTATCCTCTCGGCGTAACGCACGGTGTGCTCTTCGCGTCTGTGCTTGTGACCGACGCACCGGTCCAGCACGTCGTTGGTCCGGCGCCATTGAATATCGTTTCCGCAGATCAGGCAGAACCCGCTCAACCTGTGCCGACAAAAAAAGTGGTCTGGTGGCTGGTGCTTCTGGTCGCTGGACTCATGGTGGGTTCAAATGTCTCCGGACGATTGTCGGGCCAGGCGAAGCTGTTGCCCAAGCCGCCTGAGCAGGTGCTGGTGGCGATTCTCGGCGGCTTCCTCGTCGGCGTCGGCGCCGCGCTGGGAACGGGCTGCGTGATCGGAAACATCGTATCGGGGTGGGCGCTGATGAGTGTTGGGATGTTCCTCTTCGGCGCGGTGACGATACTTGCGAATTGGGCAACGACAGCCTTGTATCTTCGAGGGCTCCGTTGAGAATGGCGCGCGGCCTCTCGGCACTCAGTGGCCTGAGAAAGGCAGTGCGCTTGAGCTTGTCCGGCCGGTGGCGCGGTTGATGGGAGGTATCGGGCGCGGGCTACAAAAACCGCGGATTTCAATTCCGACGTCATCTTTTTGTCAACCCGCGACATGTAGGAGTGTCATTGGGGGAGATTGGAATGACCGAAGCGAAACGTGTTCTCATACTCTGCACGGGCAATTCCTGCCGCTCGCAGATGGCCGAAGGCTGGGTGAACCACAAACTGGCGGGGACCTGGATCGCTCGGTCGGCAGGCACACGGCCGGCCGAGCAGGTGCATCCCCGTGCGATCACAGCCATGGCCGAGGTCGGAATCGACATCTCGGAAGGCACGCCCGAAAGCGTGGATCGGTATCTCGATGCGCCGTGGGACCTCGTGATCACGGTCTGCGACTCGGCGAAGGAGACGTGTCCGATCTTCCCGCGACCCGTGGAGAGCCTTCACATCTCCTTTCCAGACCCGGCCGATGCGGGCGGGTCCGACGAAGAAATCATGAACGTGTTCCGCTCGGTGCGCGACGACATCCGTAAAAGGTTGGTCGATGAAGTGCGCCAACGAGGGTGATGAACGCCTCTGATGGTGGGCTGAAGCCCACCCCAAGGGCCCGCTCGATGTGTCGATCCTGAGTAGGGTGGGCCTTGGCCCACCTTCAGACTGGTGCGTGTAAAGTGGCGCCATGAATACCGCGCCGTTTGATGTCCGCGTCGAGCTCGAGGGGTGGGAGCTCTTCTGGGCCAGGTTGGCGTCGGGCGGGGATCACGGCGAGCTGCCCGCTGTGCGGCGGCGGGTGGTCGAGGGGGTTCGGCAGCGGTACTCGGACGCGTCCGAGATCGCTGCGTCGCCACCGATTGCTGCCCTGCGCAAGCTTTTTCGCGCCGCCGGTTGCGACCCCACCCGCTATCGCCCGTCGTCGGAGGCTCTGTTGCGGCGGCTCGTCAAGGGCGCCGAATTGCCCGCCATCCACCCGCTGGTCGACGTCAACAACTGTCTCTCCGCCGAGCTCGGCGTACCGTGCTGTGTCATGCGTGAGGGCAGTTTCGGGTCACACCTGGTTTTTCGCGCTGGGGCCGCAGGCGAGAGTTACGAGTCTCTGAGGGGGCCGTTCAATCTCGAGAATAAACCTCTGTTGGTGGACGAAACCGGCCCGGTAGACGCGCCCATCACAGGGAGCACCCGGGTGATGGTCGAACCTGCGACCAGCCAGGCGTGGATGGTCGCCTATCTTCCTCTCGGCGTGGTGACCGGTGACGATGCCAGGAGAACGCTTGGAGCCCTCGCCCATGATGCGGGGGTCGAGAACCCGGTTTGACAACTTTCATCGGCGGGCCGATGATCTTTACGATGATCTCATCGAAATATGCCCGGGACGGAAGTCGCCCCGGGGTCCCTGCAACTCCCCGCAAGTTCCGCAGTTGGGGCTTTTTCGCAATAGGAGGACGTGATGAAGGTGGTCTTTGCGATCGTTGTGGTGTGCTGCCTCGGTTTTTTCGGATGTGCACAGCAGGCTGAGGAACCGGTTGTGGTGGAAGAGGTGATTGTGCCGGAGTGGGAGCGGGTCCTGCCCGGTCTGATGACCGACACTCAGAAAGCCCAGCAGGAGTTGATCCTGACTGCCACCAATGCGCTGGCTTCCGAGATGATGGGCGAGCTGATGGCTGCGCTCGACGAAAGCGGACCGGCGGGTGGGATCGGTGTCTGCCGAGACAAGGCTCCGGCGGTCGCGGCCCGCGTGACCGAGACCTACGGCGTCGGGATCGGTCGAACGTCCAATCGGCTGCGCAACGCCGCCAATGTGGCACCGGCGTGGGCCGAGACCTACGTCGCGGACATGGTGGAGGACCCGACCTGGGTCGGTGGTCCCGAGGGTGAGCTCGGCGCCCTGTTGCCGATCCGCCTCAAGGCCGAGTGCCAGATGTGCCACGGGCCGGCGGAGGCAATTGACGAGGAGGTCATGGCGGCCATTCTCGAGGCCTACCCGGACGACCATGCCGTTGGCTTTTCGGAGGGAGATCTCCGGGGCTGGTTCTGGGTCGAGGCGCCTCCCGGCGAAATGGGCATGGCTGAGTCAGAGATTTAGACCGAGCGAGGAGACAGGTTCCAGGGTTCAGGGCTCAGGATCCAGGTCACGGGACGCTGGATTCACGGTTTCTGGCTGCATCCTGCACCCTTTCAGGTTCCGAGTCGCTTCCGAAAATACTCCACGACGACGTCGCGGGCGTACCGCAGGACCTGCTCCGGCGACTCGTCGGGCTCGGCGTACTCGGGTGTTTCGATGATGTCGACCACCATCTGAGGCCACCACGCCGACCCGAGACTCAAGGCAGTGTCGTCCTCGCTGAAACCGCAGTCCTTGAAATCCTCTGCCGTTGGTGCGTCAAAGGCTATGACCGGCTCGTCCAAACCCGGCGTCAACCGCACTCGACCCTGGATCCACTCGTACATTTTCTGGATGTCGGCTTTTTCCACCGTGTCCTCCGAGGCGCCTGATTGATTGGCCACACACACAGAGTCTAACGGACACATGGGATGTTGACATCTGGGTGGAGCGTTTGCAAGATGGTGCGGTGAGATCGCGGGCTCATGTTGTTTTGGTTGTGCTGACGGTCACGCTGCTGCCGTGGCTGGGTCTTCTGCAGGCTCTGCCGCACAACCACAGCGACACCCGGATTCCGCAAGAGGCACTGGCCTGTTCAGCCTCCGCCCCCGGTTCACATGAGGTCCATCTCCATGGTGCGGGCCGGATTCTAGCCCCACATCCCTGCCTGGCTTGTCTTGCGGGCACCTTCCATGCTGCAGCCCCATCGATCGCAGCGCTTTCCGGGGCGCAGCCGGTCTCCGCGCTCGCGGCTGAACGAGCGGATGATGTCCGATCGCGAAGCCGGGCGCACCTCCCCTTGTTGCGAGGTCCACCAGCCGTCGCCTGAAGCGGCTCGAGGACCCGAACGACAACAAGAACGAGGGGAGACACGATGAAAAAGTGGTGGATTCGCGGCGTCGTACCGTGGTTGGCGGCCGGACTCCTGGCGGCAGGCCCCGCCTTGGCGCAGGACACATCTCCACCGGTCACCGAACCGGTACAGCCGCCGACGACTGAGGCACTGCAGCGGCAGATCGACCAACTGACACAACAGTTGCAGGCCATGCAAAAGCAACTCGAAGCCCTCATGGCGCAGCAAGAGGTCCACAAGGAGCAGTCGGAACTCGACCACCTGCGGCAGGCTGCGGCAGCTGAAGCCGCGTCCGAGGCGCCTGCCGAGGAGGTGGACAGCGGCACCGAGTTCGTCTCGGGGACCCGCATGCAACCCGAGCTCAACCCAGAGATTTCGGTCAACGGCGATCTGTTCTTCGTTGCCGGGGACAACTTGAAAAACCAGATGCAGGCCCGTCACTTCGAGATCGATTTCCAGTCCTACCTGGACCCGTTCACCAAGATGCACGTTGTGTTTGGGTACGAGGGTGGCCACAGCGATTGGGGCTACGGCGAGGAGGCACACGAGGACGGTGAACACGAGGAAGGTGAACACGAGGACGAGCACGGTGGTTTCGAGCTCGAGGAGGGTTATATGACCTGGATCAACCTGCCGGGCAACACCTCGCTGACCGTCGGCAAGAAACGCCAGCAGTTCGGTATTCTCAACCGCTGGCACATGCACGCCCTGCCCCAGACCGACTATCCGTGGATCATCCGGGAGAGCTTCGGGACGCACGGTCTTGTCGGGTACGGGAGTGTCCGTGGACTGGATGATGCCGGCGCTGTGGGCCGACGCCAACGAGTTGGTGGTCGAAATCATGGACGGCGACAACGAGGTCGCGTTTGCGGGATCGGACTGGACGAAGCCCTCGATATCTCGTGTTTTTGAAGAACTACTGGGATCTCAGCACCAGCACGTACTTCGAAGCCGATCTCACGGGACTTTTCGGGCGGACTGATTCCAGACGGCGACCTCGACATGACTTCGTCGCCCTCGACCTTGCCTACGACTGGTACCCGCTGGGTCGGGAGCTCTATCGCGGCTTCGAGGCACGGGGAATGCTGCTGCAGTCGTGGCTCGATCTCGAGGACGGCGACCAGCCTCAACAGCTGGGGCGGCTACCTCTACGGCCAGTACAAGTTTGCGCGACGCTGGATCAGCCGGCGTGCGTGGGGATTGGGTCCAGGATCAGCGGCACGAAGGTGAGGAGTATTGGGGCCTTTCGCCCTACCTGACGTTCTGGCAGTCGGAGTTCGTGAGGCTGCGCGGTCAGTATTCCTACCGCGACCACAACATCTACGGCGCCGACAACCGGTTCGAGCTCCAGTTCACCTTTGCGGCCGGCCCGCACAAGCACGAAAGTTATTGAGGTGATGGCTATGAGGATTTCACACACAGTATTCGGAGCCCTTCTGGCGGCGGTGTCTTGTTCTCCGCGTCGACATCTCGAGGCGACAGTCAAGGTGGTCACGACCCAGGAAACCTACGCCGCCATCGCGCGCGAGGTGGGTGGCGATCGGCTTGTGGCCGCGGAATCGATCGTGCCCGGTCACTGCCGACGCCCATTTCGTCAAACCCAAACCGTCCTACGCCCTGATGCTTCGCGACGCCGACCTCTTCGTCAGCACCGGGCTCGATCTCGAGCTGTGGGCGCCGGTGTTGGTCAACAAGTCGGGCAACCGCCAAATCGGCGACGGCGCGATCGGCTACGTGGCGGCGGCGCAGGGTGTCGATCTGCTCGAGAAACCGGCCTCCCTGGATCGCTCGGCGGGTGATGTTCACATCTACGGCAACCCGCACATCCAGACTTCGCCCATCAATGTCGCTATCGTTGCCCGCAACATCGCCACCGGTCTGTGCAAGGTCGATCCCGCCGGCTGCGATGTCTATCGCGCCAATCTCGCGCGACTTCACAGATCGTCTGGCGCGACGGCTGTACGGAGACCGGCTGGTGGAGCTGCTCGGGGTCGACACCCTCGACCCGCTGGCCCGCAGCGGCCGTCTCGTGCCCTTCCTCGAAGAGCAGGGGCTACGCAGATCAGACTCGGTGGCTGGCTCGCAGAAGGCCATGCCGTTCCGAGGTCGCAAGCTGGTGTGCTACCACAAGAACTGGGTCTACTTCACGACGCTCTTCGGGCTCGATGTGGCGGGCTATGTCGAAACCAAGCCGGGGATCCCGCCGACCGCGCGCCACGTGGCCGACCTGATCGAACGGATCGAGGCCGAGCGAGATCGACGTGCTGCTCGCGGCCAACTACTTCGAACGCAGCAAACCGCAGCTGATTGCCGATCGGACCGGCATCATGCCGGTGGTGGTTCCGATGTCGGTGGACGGCGAACCGGGCGTCGACACCTACTTCGATCTCGTCGATCTGTGGGTCCAGCGCCTGAGGGTTCGCGACGGCGACGCTGCCCACCCGGAAAGCACGGAACATCACCTCGGCAAGCACCACAACGAGCACCACTGATGGCCGCGAACCCAACGGGAGATCAACCATGATCCAGATGCTCAGTTCATGGCGGCGCCCTTTGCCGCCTGCCTGGTGCTGGTGGGTCTCCACGCCTATTTCGGGATCCACGTCATCGAGCGGCGGGTGCTCTTTGTCGATCTCGCGGTGGCCCAATTCGCGGCGCTGGGCGCGGTGGTGGGTTTCGCCTTCGGCCACCACCCCGGGGAGTTCGGCTCGACCCTTTTCAGCCTCGTATTCGCGATCGCTGGCTGCCGCCCTCTTCGCCCTCACCCGGGTGCGGGTGGAGAAACTTCCGCAGGAAGCGATCATCGGCATCACCTTCGTGGTGGCCTCGGCGGCGACGATCCTGGTCGCGGACCGGGCGCCCGAAGGAGCCGAGCACATCAAGGAGACCCTGTCCGGGGCCCTGCTGTGGGTGACGTGGCCGACGGTGTTCAAGGTGGCGGTGATCTACGCGGCCATCGGGCTGTTCCACTGGATATTGCGCGAACGGTTTCTGCTGATTTCGGTGGATCCGGATGAGGCCTTCCGCCGCGGCTGGAACGTGCGGTGGTGGGACTTCCTGTTCTATCTGAGCTTCGGCGTCATGATCACGTTCTCGGTGGGCATCGGCGGGATCCTGATGGTCTTCGCCTATCTGGTGATCCCTGCCTGCGTCGCGATTCTGCTCCACGCAGGGATGCGTGCGAGGCTCGCGGTCGGGTGGATGGTCGGGGTTGTCGGCTCGGCGTTGGGCCTGGTCGGGTCCTACTACCTCGACATGCCGACCGGCCCCGCCGTCGTCGTCGTGCTTGGATTGATGTTGGTTGCCGCCGGGCTCTTCGAGCTGTTCGAACAACCGAGTTGCGGGGCGGGCGGTGATCAGCGCTCGCGTTCGGCCTCGCGCCGGAGGCTGTTGGTGCAGTCGTTGTAGGCGTGCTCGATCCCGATGCAGAACAGCGTCCGAACGTGCTCGTCCGCCAGGCTGTAGAAGACCGCGCGACCTTCGCGATCGGCGTTGAGCAGGAAGCGGTCTCGGAGTAGCCGAAGCTGGTGCGAGATGGCGGACACCGACAGCCCGGTGTGGTTGGCAAGCTCTGTGACGTTGAGCCGATCGTTGTTGGCGAGGGCGTGAATGATGCGGAGCCGGGTGGGGTCGGCGAGGGACGAAAAAAGCCGATTGAGGCACTCGACCGCCCAAAGGGGAAGTCCCTCTTGATCGTGTTCAGCCATCAACTTGTCCATTGCCGGGCAACAACGGGTCGGGGCGGCGGCAGCCTTACTTTCCAATTTGCTCATGTACGCATCTTGTCAAACTTCTGACGATTGGTCAAACTTCGAAAACCCTTACGAATATTGATCTCATTTTCGATTCTCAAAACCGTGTGGGACTTTGATTGATGGTTTCTCTGGCACCGCCCCACCCTTATCTGGCACCACCCTTATCCTCGGTGCCGGTCGTGTCGCCCGAGCCCGAGGCGAGCCTCCCGTGCCACCACACGGCTGCCGCGACGACCAGGACCGCCCCAATCAAGGAGCCTGCGGTCGCCCCCGGAAAGGCGCCGACAACCGCATCGTGGACAGCGCCGAGGACGGTGCCGGTCGCGGTCACGAGCGGCACCAGCGCGGGTTGGTGGCGGAGGGCCAGCACCCACACCGCGAGCAGGACGAGCCCGGTCAACACGCCTTCAGCGAACCACAGGGGCACGGTCTCGACGCCGTCGCTGCCTGCGACCACGAGTCCGAGACCGACCAGGATCGCGGAACCTGCGGCGAACCGGCGCTGCCAGTCGGAGGTCACAGCCTGGACGAGAGCCACCACCACGAGCATCAATGCGGTGCCGGTGACCCAGGACGACAGGGGTCCCAGCGCGGCGCCGAGGACCGGCACCGAGTCAGCCGCGCCGCCGAAGTTGGGCCACGATGGAAGCTTGGCCGGGGTCAAAGCGGCCGCCAGGGCGCCGAGCCCGGACAACAGTGCGCCGAGGCCGAAACCTGCAATGAGGTCGCGACCGCGGGAGCCTGACGCTTGAGGGGGCAGCCACCGGTGGGCGAGGCCGATCAACAGGCCGGTGACCGCCGCGATCCCGGTAGTTGCGATGAGCCCGCCGATGAGCACGATGGCGACCTGGAGATTCCACGGTTGCGCTGTCATGAACTGCGACGTCCCGGCACGGAACCCGTTGCCGAGACCGATGGCGCCGAGCACCGCCATGGCGACAAAGAAGATGGTAAAGGTCGCCCGGTCGAAGCGTCCTCGGCTCCACCGAATGATCGCCAGTACTGCAGCGGCGAGAAACAGCAGCACCATCAGTACCACGCAGCTGATCTGGATGATCTGGGCCACGCCCTGGCGGTTGCGGTGTTCGCGCTCCCAGTCCTCGGGAATGTGGATGTAGCGACCGGTCTCCACGACCTCATCCCCGGCGATGCGGATGCTGATGCGCGCCTCGCCGTTCTCGAGCGGATAGTCCGCAGGGGCCCTGAAGACAAACGTCCAGTCGCGTCGGTCGGGGAGCTGTGACGGATCGGCCGAAACTTCCTCGAGGTTCTCTGGGTTCAATCCGAGGTCGGCGCGGAGGGCTGCGGTAGCGATAATTCGGGCCTGCTCTTCTTCGAGTTGCTCTCCGGCGCGACCTTCGGGGAGGCGGTGGGTCATGCGTTGGACCACGCCGTCGGGCCCCACGAAGACCAGGTATTCCTCTGCCCGTTCGGCGACATTGCCTTCAAATTTCGCGTACCGGACCACGCGCCGCGGAACCGGCAGATACCGGCCGAGAAGTTGGCGATAGGCTTCAGGCCCGCCTTCGGTCCAGATGAACCGGTCCTCGAGCCCGAGAGGCGTCTGGGCATTGGCCAGTTCTCGCCACTCGTCGCCGAGTTCGACTCCCACCGCCGCAAGCTGTTCGCGGGCTGCCGTTCGAGCGTCGTGATCGGTGTTCTCGAGGGACGGCGCGTCGGGGCGGAAGCTCGATGCCAGGCCCCACATGACCAGGCCTGCGAGACCGACCAGCGGCAGAGCGGTCCGCAGCCGCGATGACAGACCGCCGGCGGCGCTCTGCACCGTGGGCGCTGCTTTTTCGGGCGCCGGCGGCGGCACCCACGCTGCGTTGTAGGCATCGGCGGGGACCGCACCCCAGGCGCCGGCGCGCCACCTTGCGCGCAATACCACCCACAGCGGTATCAGTGTCAGCAGGATCACCAACCCGCGGCTGATCCAGATCCCGGGGGTTTGCGGCCGCAAAGAGGGGTAGGGCAAACCACACGACATCGAACGCGAAGTGGAAGACGATTGCCGGAACCAGACCGAAAAGCAGGTACAGCCCGCCGAAACCGAGGGCCGGGATGATCAGCTCCACCACCCGGGCGTAGGCCGGCTGCGCCGGGTAGTTGGCATGGCCCGCGCCGAAGATGACAGCCTGCAGGATCATCGCCCCGGTGATCCACAACCAGGGCTTGCCGAATCGTTTGCCGAGGAGGGCGGCGCCGGCGAGGGGCACGGCGCGGAAGAGGCACTCCTCCCAAAATCCCGCCTGGAGCGAGATCGCGATCGATGTGAGCCAGGGAAAGATGTTCGCAAGCACATTGGGATCGGTGAGGGCGCTCGAGGGGCTCCACCAATCGAAGTGGCGCGCCGTAAAGAGGTAGAGCCCGACCTCGTAGGCGAAGAAGATGCCGATCAGCAGATAGCCGGCAACAGTCTGGCCGAGCATGGTCCTGGTCGGCGCCACCTCCCCGGACCACGTTTTCCACAGTTGGATGTGGTGTGGAAACGCCTTGCGGCCGAGGCTTTCGGCGGCGATGAAGGAAAGGGCGAGCACCGAACCCATCCCGACCAGCTGGGCGAGCGCGATGGCGACCTGCTGGAGGGCGAAGGTGGTGGACGAGACTGCTGTGTCGTAACCCATCCACAAGAGGGGCCACTGGTTGAGCACCACCAGCGCCTGCAGAAAGGCGATGAAGAGCGCCCACTTGAGGGCCGGTTTCCAGACGACCCAGCGTTCCTTGAGCAGGAAGAACAAACCGACGACGCAGCCGCCTGCCATATAGAGGATGGCGATGGCAAACAGCGATCCGGTTGCAATGGCGTCGTTGGCCGATCGCATCTCGGCATAGCGGAGTCTGAAGGCCTCGGGGATTTTGATGAAGTGGGTGAGTTCGGTGAAGCGATCGCCCGACACCGTGAGCCTGAGCCGATAGCGGCCTTCGCCGATCATCACATCGGGCCGCTCGTAGACCAGGGTGTGGTCGGTGCGGCCACCTGGCCGGACCTCGTGCGAGGCCTCCACCAGCTCGTACTCGCCGAGATCGACATTCCAGTCATCGGCAACCGCAGCTTCGGCAAGGGCCTGTGCCGCTTCGGCCCCGAGGCTCGCACCGGCCTCGTCCTCGGGCATTCTCTCGCGAAAGCCGTAGGCCGTGCCGTCAGGCCTGAACCTGATCAGCGTCTCGTTGGTCTCACCTTCGCGAAAGCGCCGCACGCGCCATGAGTACGGAGAGTAGAGGTCGCCCGCGAGCATAGCCGTATAGGCCTCCTTGCCGCCGGCCTCGAGCTCGACGAAGCTCTGGACCTGGTTGTCGAGGCTGAACTGCACCGCCTGGCGCGCTGGCTCTGAGGGGCCCCAATCGCGGCTCGCGGCAAGGTCGTCGGCCGCTGCCATCGCCGCCGCACGGTCCATGGTGACGTTGAGAGTCACCAGAGGAAAGGCGCGCGCGAAGTTCAGCACCGCCCACGCGGTGCACAGAACCGAAATCAGGGTGAATGCGGCCCAGAACCACGGCTTACGGAACATCGGAGACCTCCTCGGAATCGACCGGTTTGACCGCCAGAGTGTAACTCGGCTTGTGGTGCGGGCGTCCGCCCGCATGCAGGCGGGACGCCCGCACAACGCGGGGAAAGGCCTCGTGCGGCGGCGGTGCCCACGTGCGGCGGCGGTGCCCACGTGCGGCGGCGGTGCCACTTTTGACATTGTCGGAAGCTCGGTCGTTTATGTCGGTAGAGAGTTGCGGGCAGACAATGTCAAGGGTGGCTCCGCACGGGAAGCGCGTGCTCAAAGCCATGTCGGGGCCGCGATTGCTCCGCACGGGAAGCGCGTGCTCAAAGCCATGTCGGGGCCGCGATTGCTCCGCACGGGAAGGGCGTGCTAAAGGTCATGTCGGTTGACTGCTAGGGAACGACAGTGGCCCGGGCCGTCAGCCCCCACGGGAAGAGCGCGCTGAAAGCCATGTCGGCTAACTGATCCGGATCGTCAACCCCTCAACACAGCCCACACCGCCAAAGCGAGCACGACCCAGAAGAAGTGCCACTCGGCGTGTTTGAAGAAGGGCCGCGCGCGGTCGGAGTCGATGCTGTGCCGGAATACCGTGGCTGCCAGAAGCACCGCCGCAACCATTCCAAACAACGCGGCCAGTCGGACGTCCCACGGCGCCAGGGCCGCGAACACGACCGAGTTGATGCGGTGCGGAGGGATCAGTCTTTTCCAGTACGCAGCCACCACCACCCCGGCGACGACGATGACTCCGAAAATAACCAGACTCCACAAGCCGGGCGGCGAAGCGAGGGATGTGGGCCAGTAGTCGGCGGGAGGTGTCGATCCGAAGAGACGAAGGGCAGTGGCGGCGCCACCGGCTCCAGCGGCCGCGGGCACCACACGGATCAGGATCTTCTTGGCCTCGGGACGGTCCTTTCGAGGGTGGAGCAGGTACATCGCGGCAAACAAAAGCCCAAACAGCCAGAAGCCGTTGAGCCACCCCCAGATCCCGAGCACCACCGGCAGCCCGTAGGCCTGTTTGGGCCGTTTCTCGATATAGCGCTCGAGTGAGAAGACAGTGGCGCCGAAAAGCAGTATCGGGACGGCCCAACCCAGCCCCACGACCGCCGGCCGGGCAAGGGCCGCGGCGAGAAAGAGCAGAAACGAGCACATCAGGTGGTCGCGGTTTTTCTTCTTGAGCCCGAGGAACAGGAAGAAGCTTCCCAAGGTGGCGGGAATGGAGATCGACCACGGCGATCCGTCATAGATCAGAAAAGCGATGACGACGAAGACCGAGGCCATCCCCACGTACTCCATCTTCATTTTGCGGCCGTAAACTTCGACCGGACCGCGGACGTAGTCGATCAGGACGGGTTCGTCGGTTTCCATCGCGGCATGGCCTCCTCGAGTTTTCTGAGGCATCTGAACCCGATCCTCGCACAAAGTCAAGGTGCCGGATGCGACTGGAAATTCGACGGGTGACGGCTAATTGACGGAATGACGAGACTTGCGATACTGTTCAAATGTAAGTATGAGACGAGGTAAGCTCCTGCGCTCGTTAGCCGTGGTCGCCCTGCTGTTGCCGGGTCTTGTCATGGCTGCGCCGACGGCCGGAGCTTGCGGATTCTGTGATCGCGGCGTGCCGTGCGCGAGCATGGCGGCGCCAGAGCCCACAACCACCGACCACTCGTGCTGCAGCGGCGACACGGCCGACAAGCCGGCTGAGAGCACCCCTGCACCCGCCGGTGCCAAGGCGTGCGATTGCGGACGTGACGCGCCGGTAGCGATTGCCGCAGTCGAGGCGCCGGCGCAAGAGAACGACCGTGCCGCAACGCTCCATGCTGCGGTATGGTCCGAGAGCGTCAGCCGTCCGATGGCAGCCGTTGCCGGCCAGCGCACGCCCGCCCCACCACCACATCCCCTCATTTTCCTCATTGACTGCGTCTTTCTGACCTAGGGCCGATTCGCGTCGCGAATTGCCGTCTGGGGAGAAGTGTGTCTTCTCTCCCTGCCCATTGGAGTCAGAAATGTATGGAAGTTTCTCTTTTTCAAAGGTTTGTTTTACGTTGACCATGGCCGTGACCGGGTTGGCTGGAGCTTCGGTCGCGGCGGACGCTGACGTACCGGTCGAGCGGTCAGCCGCCGACGAAATCGTTGCTTCGGTGTCAGACATCAAACTTCGGTTGCTGCTCGACGAGGTGCTCGACCGAAACCCTCGGCTGGCGCGAATGGCGGCCGAGGCGGCGGCTGCGGCCCAACGTGCGCCGCAGGCCAAGGCTCTGCCCGACCCGACGGCCTCCTTGACCTGGTTTCTGATGTCGCCGCAGACCAGGGTCGGACCGCTCCAGGCAACCATCAACATTTCCCAGTCCCTGCCGTGGTTCGGCACCCTCGAGCTCGAGGAGCAGGCCGCCATGCTGGACGCCGCGGCGAGTCGGGCGCGGGTCGAGGCGGGGCGACTCGAGGTCCTGACCGACGCCAGAACGGCCTACCTCGATCTCCAGTTTCTCGACGCCGAGAGCCGGTTGGCGCGCGAGGACCGGACGACCCTGGAGCACTATGCCGAGCTCGCCCTCGCGCGCTACGCATCGGGGGTCGGTCTCGACCAGGCGGTGATCAAGCTCCAGGCCGAGATCACGCGCACCGACACCCGGTTGCTCGGAATCGCAGCCCGCCGCGCCGAAGTGGCGGCGCGGCTCAACGCTCTCCGCGATCGGCCCCAGACGACCCCAGTTGTCGTCGCCGATGCGGTCGCCCGCCGAACGGTCGAACTCGAGTTCGAGGCCCTGCGGCTGCGGTCACTCGCGGGTCGGCCGGAAATGGCGGCGGCCACCGCTGAGGCCGAGGCGGCGAAGGTCCGAGTGGAGCGGTCCAAGAAGGCCTACAGCCCGAACCTCATGGTGGGTCTGCGCTATGGCTTTGTCGGCCGCCGCGAGGACGAAGCTGGACGGTTGATCCCACCGGAAGGCAACGGCGACGATGACCTTGCCCTGACCGCCGGCGTCAGTCTGCCGGTTTGGAGGTCGAAGCTGCGGGCAGGGGTCGAGGAGGGAACGGCCAGGAAGCTCGCTGCGGAAGAGGCTGTTCGTGAGGCCGCCGCCTCGATCGATGAGGAGCTGGGCGAGTTGCTCCACCGCATCCCGTTGCTCGAAGAGCAGGTGGGCCTCTATGAAAAGGTGCTGATCGTGCAGGCCCGCCAGTCGTTGCAGTCGGCGGAGTCGGCCTATGCCGCCGGCACCGCCGGCGCCCTCGACCTGCTCGATGCCGAACGCGTCCTGCTGCAGGTGCGGGTCGCCGCGGCGCGCGCACGGATTGATCTGGAGATCGCCTACGCCAGGCTCGAGGGAGTTGTTGCAGGACTTTTGGAGGTGACGTCATGACTGGGCAGGGGAGCAGGGGAGAAAGGGAGAAAGGGGGGGCGCGGCAATTTCGGATTTCGGATTTCGGATTTCGGATTTCCCACCCATCCAACCAAACTGAGAGGCGACAAAAGAGAGAGCGGGGGGGTGCTGCCCTCAATGCCGTGGTGTGGGTTCTTGTGGGCGCTGTCGTGATGCTGCTCCTCGTCGTCGATCCGCTCGGGGTGAGCCCGGTGGATGGTTGGCTGGGCGTCGAGAGGTCGGTGTCGGTCGGGCACGGAGACGGGCACGGAACCGAACTGTGGACCTGCGGTATGCACCCCGATGTGATTCAGGACGAGCCGGGGATCTGTCCGATCTGCCACATGGATCTGGTGCCGTTGAAACAGAACGTGGAACCCACGACCGGCCACGATCACGACGCCGGGTTTTGGACCTGCCCGATGCACCCTGACATCCTGTCAGAGGGGCCTGGCTCGTGTCCGATCTGCAAGATGGATCTGGTGCCGGTGAAGACCGACACCGGTCACGATGAGGTCCACGAACTCTGGACCTGTCCGATGCACCCCGACATTCTCGAAGAAGAACCGGGCTCGTGCCCGATCTGCGGGATGAATCTGGTGGAAGTGAAGACCGACGCTGGGCAGGAGCGGCGTGAGGTGCTGTTCTACCGCAGCCCGATGGACCCGAACGTCACCTCGCCGGTTCCGCGTACGGACGAGATGGGGATGGACTACGTTCCGGTCTACGCCGACGATGCCGACGACGCGTCCGTCCAGGGGGCGGTTGTGACCATCGACCCGGCCGTGCAGCAGAATATGAACGTCGTTATCCGCCGGGTGGAACGACGGGATATCAGCCACGAGATCCGTACGGTCGGCTCCCTCGGCTATGACCAGGAGCGGATGGTCTCGGTGACCACCAAATATCCTGGTTTCATCGAAAAGGCCTATGTCAACTACATCGGCCAACCGGTGAGAAAGGGCGAACCGCTGTTCGAGATCTACGCGCCCGAACTGGTGCAGACCGAACAGGAGTTGCTGGCGGCCCTGCGCTACGCGCGGCAGCTGGAGTCGGCGCCCGCCGACACACGAGATCGCGCTGACGCGTTGATCGAGGCGGCCAGGCAGCGCCTCGCCTATTGGGACGTCAGTCCGGAGCAGATCGCCAAGCTCGAGGAGACCGGTGAGGTATTCCGCACTCTGCAAGTTCTGGCGCCTTCGAGCGGTGTCGTCATGCTGCGGATGCCGGGGCTCGAGGGCATGGCGACGCAGCCCGGAATGGAGCTGCTCCATATCGCCGATCTGTCGAATCTGTGGTTGACGGTCGAGGTCTTCGACAACCAGTTGCCGTGGATCGATGCCGGCAGCGCGGCAACCGTCAGCCTGAGCTATTTTCCGGGCGTGACCTACCGCGGCCGCGTGCGCTACGTCGAGCCCGAGGTGTCTGAAAAAACCCGAACCGTGCAGTTGACCCTCGACGTTCCCAACCGCGATAGCCGCCTGCGGGTCGGAATGTACGCGACCGTCGTGTTCGAACCGGTGGCGGCGGCCGACGCTCTCACGGTGCCGTCCGAGGCGGTGCTCCGTACCGGTGAACGGGACATCGTCGTTGTCGCCCTCGGTGGCGGCAGATTCGCCCCCAGAGAGGTAGTCCTCGGACCGCGCGCCGATGGCGCGGTCCAGATCCTCGAAGGTCTCGCGGATGGCGACGAGGTCGTCACCTCGGCGCAGTTCCTGATCGACTCCGAGTCGAATCTCCGTGAGGCGATCAGCAAGTTGGTGGCGGAGCGGCAGGGCGGAGGTGGATCGTGAGGCGGGCGAATCAAGAATTTCGAATTTCGGATTTCGAATTTCGGATTTGCCATCGCACTATGGCAACCGGCGATTGCGATGACCAAGAAGACTCCTCTGCGTCTCTGCGCCTCTGCGCCTCTGCGTTAGAAAATTTCGGATTTCGGATGTGCCATCACACCGGGAAATCCGGCGGTTGCGATGACTTGATAGAAATCCCTGCGTCTCTGCATCTCTGCGTCTCTGCGTTGAAAACTCGGATGCCCAGAGTCGTGATTCCCCTTTCCCCCTTTCTCCCTTTCCCCCCTTCCCCTCTGTATTTTGAGGGAGGCGGCCTCATGCTGAGCCACATCATCGAGTGGTCCCTCAAAAACCAGTTCATCGTGATCGTCGGGGTCATCTTCGCCGTCATCGGCGGGTGGTGGGCGGTTTCGACCACCCGGCTCGACGCCATTCCCGATCTGTCCGATGTCCAGGTCATCATCTACACGAAGTTCCCGGGTCAGGCGCCACAGGTGGTCGAGGACCAGCTGACCTATCCGATCACCTCGAAGATGCTGGCGGTGCCCTTTGCCAAGGATGTTCGCGGATACTCGTTCTTCGGTTTTTCATTCGTCTACGTGATCTTCGACGACGGCACCGATCTTTACTGGGCGCGGTCGCGGGTGCTCGAGTACCTCAACGGCCTCTCGGGCCAGCTGCCCGACGGCGTGACGCCGCAGCTCGGCCCTGACGCGACAGGCGTCGGGTGGGCTTTCATGTACGTACTCAACTCGCCCGACCGCTCGCTCGCCGAGCTGCGCTCCTACCAGGATTGGTACCTCAAATACGGCCTGATGTCGGTCGATGGGGTCTCCGAAGTCGCCTCCCTCGGCGGCTTTATCCGCCAGTACCAGGTCGAGGTCGACCCGGTGCGGCTGCGCGCCTACGGTGTGACCCTTGCCGCCGTCAAGACCGCCATCCAGCGCTCCAACTCGGACGTCGGTGGGCGTTTGGTGGAAATGGGTGAACGCGAGTACATGGTGCGTGGGCTCGGTTACGTCAAGAACATCCGCGACCTCGAGCAGATCCCGCTCGGCGTCGGCGCCGGAGGGACGCCGCTCTCGCTCTCGGACGTCGCCAACATCGCCATCGGGCCCGAGATCCGACGCGGTCTCGCCGACTGGAACGGCGAGGGCGAGACGGTGGGCGGCATCGTGGTCGTGCGTTCGGGCGCCGACACGCTGTCGACCATCGCACGGGTCAAGGAGCGGTTGGCCGAGCTCGAGGTGGGGCTCCCCGACGACGTCGAGATCTCGGTCGGCTACGACCGCACCGGTCTGATCCACGATTCGATCGAGACCCTGACCGGCACCCTCATCGAAGAGTCGATCATCGTCGCTCTGGTCTGCATCATCTTTCTCTTCCACTTCCGTTCGGCCTTCGTGGCGATCATCTCGATCCCGATCTCCATTCTCCTGGCCTTCATCATCATGCGCCTGCAGGGTCTCGGCGCCAACATCATGTCGCTCGGGGGCATCGCCATCTCAATCGGCGTACTGGTCGACGCGGCCGTGATCATGGTCGAGAACGCCCACAAACACTACGAGGAGTGGCGCGACGAACGCAGCCACTTCGAGATCATCCTGCGGTCGGCGCAGGAGGTGGGCCCGACCCTCTTCTTCAGCCTCTTGCTGATCACGGTCTCCTTCATGCCGGTCTTCACCCTGCAGGCGCAGGAGGGCCGGCTGTTCAAACCGCTTGCCTTCACCAAGACCTACTCGATGGCGATGGCGTCGATCGTCGCCGTGACCGTGATCCCGGTCCTCATGTTCTGGTTCGTGCGCGGCAAGATCCATTCTGAGAAAAAACACCCGGTGTCGCGCGTCCTGCGTTTTCTCTATACGCCGGCGCTCAATCTCGCCCTCAAGTGGCGGTGGCTGGTGGTGGTGTTGGCGATCGCCGCGGTGGCCTCGGTGTGGTTCCCCCTCCAGCACATCGGATCGGAGTTCATGCCGCCTTTGTGGGAGGGCGATCTGCTCTACATGCCGACCACCTTCCCGGGGATCTCCATCACCAAGGCGCGCGAGCTCCTGCAACAAACCGACAAGATCATCGCCTCCTTCCCCGAGGTGGAGTCGGTGCTCGGCAAGATCGGACGCGCCGAGACCGCGACCGACCCGGCGCCGCTGTCGATGATCGAGACCACCATCGTGCTCAAGGACCCGTCCGAGTGGCGGCCGGGGATGACGAAGGAGAAGCTCATCGAGGAGCTCGACCGGGCGATCCAGTTTCCCGGTCTGACCAACGCCTGGACGATGCCGATCAAGACCCGCATCGACATGCTCTCGACCGGGATCAAGACCCCGGTGGGGATCAAGATCGGCGGCCCGGACCTCGCCGAGCTCGAGCGCCTCGGCAAGGAGGTCGAGGCGATCGTCAAACCTCTCGAGGGCACCCTGTCGGCCTACGCCGAACGGGTGATGGGCGGCTCCTACCTCGATTTCGACATCGACCGCGAAGCGGCGGCCCGTTACGGCATCTCGGTGGGTGATGTCCAGGACGTGATCATGTCGGCCATCGGCGGCATGAACGTGAGCTGGACGGTCGAGGGGCTCGAGCGCTACCCGATCAACGTCCGCTATCCGCGCGAACTGCGCGACAACGTCGAGGCGCTGGCCGAGACCCTGGTCGCCGCGCCATCGGGGGCGCAGGTGCCGCTGTCGCAGGTGGCGACCATCCGCATCCACCAGGGCCCGCCCATGATCAAGTCGGAAAACGCGCGCCCCAACGCCTGGGTCTATGTCGACCTCCGCGGCATCGATGTCGGCACCTGGGTCGAGCGGGCAAAGGAGGAGGTGGCCGCAAAGGTCGAGCTGCCACCCGGCTACACCCTCTTCTGGTCGGGCCAGTACGAGTACATGCAGCGGGCCAAGGCGCGGTTGTTGATGATCGTGCCGATCACCCTCTTTCTGGTCTTTCTGATCCTCTACATCAACACCAAGTCGCTGATGAAGACGGCCATCGTGCTACTCGCCGTGCCGTTTTCAGCGGTCGGCGCGATCTGGCTGATGTACTTCCTCGGCTACAACTGGTCGATCGCGGTGTGGGTGGGGCTGATCGCGCTCGCCGGTCTCGACGCCGAGACCGGGGTGGTCATGTTGCTTTATCTCGACATCGCCTACGAGCGGTGGAAGACGAAGGGCCAGATGACCACCTGGGCGGATCTCACCGAGGCGGTGGATCACGGCGCCGTGCAGCGCATCCGCCCCAAGGCGATGACCGTGGCCACCACCTTCATCGCCCTGCTGCCCATCCTGTGGGCCACCGGCACCGGCGCCGATGTCATGCGCCGCATCGCCGCACCGATGGTCGGCGGCATCGTGACCTCGTTCTTCGGCGAGCTCCTGGTCTACCCGGCGATCTTCTTCATCTGGAGATCGATGGGTCTTCAGAAGTCGCCGCTTTTCGCAACCGAACCTCGAAGAAAGGAGAATCAACATGAATCTGAAATCTGCTCATTGAGTGTGGCGATTGTCGCCGTGTGTCCAACCCTGTTGGCAGCAGGGACCACGACGTTTGACAACGTGATGGAGCACTACGAGCCGATCAGGTTGGCGCTGCTCGAGGACTCATGGACGGTGTCAACGACCACGGCAAGGCCATCGCGGCCGAGCTCAGGGCCCTCGAGTCCGACTTCAGCGCCGAGCGCGCGGGTGCCTCGGACGAAGCCGCCGCGATCGTCGAAGAGAAGCTTGACGAGATGATCGCGGCGGCCGACGCCATCGCGGCGGCGGCCTCTCTCGAAGCGGCCCGCGACGGGATCTACGCCCTCACCAAACCCATGGTGCGGTGGCGGCAGGGTGTCGCAGAAAGCGACCGACCGGCGGTGGCCTACTGCCCGATGTACAAACGCTCGTGGCTCCAGCCCGACGGCCAGATCGGCAACCCGTATGGCGGCATGCCGCGGTGTGGGGAGATCGTGTCGAATTAACAGCGGAGATTCCATGCACGGTCCCGAAAACGATTTCAAGACAACAGACCGGTCGCGACCGGTGAAAGGGATGAAGATCATGAGAAGGACGCTATTGATCTCGGTGGTCGTTGTGGTTGCTGCTGCTGCGGCACCTGCGCAACAGGGCGGCATGATGGCCGGCTCCGGGATGCTGGTGGTGGCCGACGACGGCAGCCTGCTCGTCACCAACATGGATATGAGCGGCATGATGGGCGGCGGGTCGGTATCGACCACCGACCGCGAGCTCGTCAACATCGGGTCTGACGGCAGCGAGCGCTGGCGGGCGAGTTTCGACGATGGGTGGCCGATGATGCCGGTGACCGATGGCGATCTCGTGGTGGTCGTGCTGATGGACGACTGGTTTTTCGGTTCCGGCGGCATGGGCGACGGTGGCTGGAGCGGCGGCGGCCACATGGGTGGCGGCACCAAGGCCGGTGACGGCGAAGCCATCGTCGTCGCACTCGAGGTGACAACCGGGGTGGAACGCTGGCGGGCGACCGTCGATGGCGACATGGCATCCATGGCGCAGTTCTCGCCCGACGGGTCCCAAATCTACCTGTCCGTCATGGAAATGGGATCCGGCGGCGGCATGGGCCAGGGCCCGATGCGGCAGGGCGAGGCTGCGGGCGCCGGTGTCATGAACTCGAGCACCATCGTGGCGTTCGATCGCTCGGGCAACCAGTTGTGGACCTACGATGTCGGAGGTGAGTGATGCGTCGCTCATTGACCTTGGTCATTTCCGCGTTTCTGCTTTCGGTGCTGGCCGTGCCGGCGTTTGCAGCCGACGGAGGCCACCTCGAGGGCTATGTCCCGGCGGTTGCTCACGTCGAGGGCAAGTTCGGGTCTTTCTGGACCTCGGACGTGTGGATCTACCAACAGGGTGCGACCACCATTCACCTCTGGCTCAACCCGCCAGGACAGGACAGCACCGACGGTGAGAGCGTGGTGGTCGCCCTCGACGAACCGGTCGTCTTCATCCCGGATATCGTCGCGACACTCTTCGGCACCGACGGCTCGGGCAGCCTGCACTACATCGCCGATGGGCCGGTGACAGTCACCAGCCGCACCTGGACGCCGGGCGACGAGGGCGGCAGCTACGGCCTCAGTCTTCCCGGCGAACCGGTGGGCGGCGCGTCCTTTGCCGGCAGCGGACAGGCCGGGACCCTTCGCGTGACGGCCAATCAACGATCGGGCTTCCGCGCCAACTTCGGCGTCGTCAACGTGTCGCCGGTCGCGGTGACCGTGCTGGTGGAGATTTTCACCGCCGACGGTGAAGCGGCACCGGGGGACAGCTCGTTCACGATCGATCTCGAGCCCTTCGGCACGACCCAGGTGAATGACGTTTTCAAACGTTTGACGGCGGGTGAGCGCAACGGTCTGATCATTCGAGTCGGTGTGACCTCGAGCGAAGGGGCGATCCTGTCCTACCTCACCGATGTCGACAACACCACCAACGACTCGACGTATCAGGCGGGCTTCCCTTTTGCGAATTGACGGCCGCAGCTTCGATCTCGCGATACCCGCACCCAGCACGAGGAATCGTTGGCCGTAGTGTATGGTTAGAGATCGGTAGAGTTGACCGGAAGACTCTGGACACCATGACGAGAACGACAACACATCGATGCACCATTCTCGCGGCTTGCTTTCTGGCTGCGACCCTCGCTCTTGGCGGTATCGCCGAGGCGGGCTCGGCTGTGCTGTGCATCGGGGATGATGGCCATGCCGATGTCGAGTACGGCTTCGCGGGCTGCTGCGTCGGTGCGACAGACAGTCGTGGGCGGACGGCTCCACCAGTGGCGATGTTGGGTGGACCGGATTGCGACGGCTGCGCAGATCTCGATCTCGGAAAGGACAGTCTGCAGGCCGGCAAGGAACTCCTCCCCGCGCCCGGGATGATCATCGCCAGGCTACTCTTGGCACAAAGCCTCTCCGGCCCCTCCGAAAGTCCCGAGGTTGGTCTGCACATCGGGAACGAGGCGCTGATCGCCGCGCTGTCATCGGTCATTCTCCTGACCTAGATCTCTCCAAAAAACCGAGCCTTCAGACGCAGGTCATTCGACCTGGGTGTGCGGATTTTGATTTTGAAAACCACCAGGAGAGACCATGAACAGGATGATCAAGAGACTCTTTTTGTTCGGCACCGTGATGATCGGTGCCGCCGTTGGGGTTGCGCAGGAAGGCCCATCGGGCGGGCTGACGCTCGATACGGCGATAGCCCGCGCCCTCGAATTGAACCCGGCCCTCAAGGCCGCAGCCTCCGGCGTGTCGGCGGCCGAAAGCCGGACACTGCAGGCTGGTCTCTGGCCCAACCCGGAATTCGACCTCGATGTGGAGAACTTCGGGGGCGACAGCGACCTCCATGGCTTCGAGTCCGCCGAAACGACGATTCTCATCAGCCAGGCCCTGCCCCTGGGCGGCACGCCCGGCCGCCGCCGCGCGGTGGCCGAATCGGACCAGTGCTTCGCGGATCGCGACCTCGAGACCATGAGGCTCGAGGTCGTCGCCCGGACCACCGCGGCCTACTACGGAGTCGTCGTGGCGCAGCAGCGGCGGACGCTCGCAAATGAGTTCCTCAGGCTGACGGAAGCGTTTCGCCGACACGGTCGCGACCCGCGTGGAGGCTGGCAAGGTCTCACCGGTGGAAAATACCCGAGCGGAGATCGAGGTCGCGCGGCTCGGATTCGCGAGCTCCGGGTGGATCGCGAGCTTGCCGCGGCGCGGGTCCTGCTGGCGGCCAATTGGGGCTCGACCACCCCGACATTTGATCGAGGCACCGGTGATCTGCCGCGACCGTTGCCGCCTCCCGCGTTCCAGGATTTGCGGTCGATGCTGTCGGAATCTCCGGAGATGCGGCGGGTCGCCGACGGATCGAGCGACAGCAGCGGGTGGTCGCCTTCGAAAAATCGCTGCGGATTCCCGAGCTCGCGGTCGGCGTCGGGCCGCGGCGTTTCGAGGAGACGGGCCAATCGGCCTGGGTTGCCCAGGTGGGCCTTTCGCTGCCGATCTTCGATCGCAACCAGGGCGAGCGCCGGGCCGCCGAGTTCGACCTCGAACGGATCGAGCGTGATGGCGAAAGTCGTCAGGTCGCTCTTGAGGCCGAGTTGGCGGTGGTTATGGAACGGATGAGGGCCGCCTCGGAAGCCGCGGTCGCAGCCGAAGACCGGTTCCTCCGGCTGCGCGGACGGCCATGACCGCGGTGGAGACCGGCTACCGGGAAGGCAAGTTCGCTTTTGTCGACGTGATCGCCGCACAGCGGACTTTGCTCGAGGCGAGCACCCTGCTCGTCGACAGCCTCGAAGAGTACGCGCTGGCGCGCACTGAAATCGAACGATTGATCGGCGCGCCGACCACAGGCGGCCTCCGGTGCCGGACGGAGGGGATGACGATGAGAAATCTCACGATCGAGGCCTATCGATCGAAGGTGGATGTTGTTGCATTGTGGTTGCTCGGCGTGGGGCCTGCCGTGGCCCCGCGGAGGAGCAGTCCACCGAACACGGAGAGACGGATGGACATGCTGAAGGCGTCGTGACGCTTGATGCCGAGGACCTCTCCGAACTCGGGATCCGGGTCGAGGTGGCTCAATCCGGGTATTGTCGAGGTGACGACCGAACTGCCCGGCGAGGTCCAGGTCAACGGCGACCGCATGGCTCACGTGGCGCCTCGAGTCAGGGTGTGGTCGAAGAGGTGTACGCCAGTCTCGGCGATTCGGTCCGAGAGGGACAGCTGCTGGCGGTGCTCGAGAGCCGGGAGCTGGCAGACTCCAAGGCGGACTTCCTGGCCTCCGCCGAACGCCTGAAACTTGCCGACGCGACCTTCCGTCGCGAAGAACGACTGTGGAACGAGAAGGTCTCTTCGGAGCAGGATTACCTCGACGCGCGGCGTGGACTGGCCGAGGCTCGCATCGAGCAGCGGCGGCCGAGCAGAAATTGCACGCCCTCGGATTCTCCAGGAAGATCTCGAAGGCCTTTCGAATCAGCACGACGCCGTCTTCACGATCTATCGCCTGACCGCGCCGTTTGACGGCACAGTCATCGACCGCCACATCACCCTGGGAGAGACGGTCGATGCCGGGACGCCTGTACTGACGGTAGCCGATCTCGAGACCGTGTGGATCGACCTTTCGGTCTATCAGCGGGACATCGGTGCCGTGCAGGCGGGCAGACGGCCAACGTGGTCACCGAGCACGGCGAAGAGGCGGAACTCCAGATCGACTTCGTGCAGCCCCTGGTCGGCGAGGCCACCCGGACCGCCATGGCGAGGATCGTTGCGCCGAACAGCGGCGGCATCTGGCACCCCGGTTGTTTTGTGACGGCGTCGGTGACCACCTCGGTGACCAGCGGCGGTCGTCGTGCCGCCCACCGGCCGTCATCAGCATGGAAGACGGCGACGAGGTTGTCTTTGTGGAGATCGACGGAGCGCTTCGAACCGCGGACGGTGGCTGCCGGTCGCCGGTCCGGAAACGGTCGAAATCGTGTCGGGGCTCGAGCCGGGTGAACGCTATGTGGCGGAGGCGGCTTCAGCCTCAAGGCGGAGCTCGGCAAGGACGCCTTCGGCGACGGCCACGGTCACTGAGGTTGTCTCATGTTTGAACGAGTCATCCGAGGCGTTCTGTCGAGTCGGCTGCTGATCGTGGTCCTGGCCGTCCTGCTGATGGCGGCGGGATGGGTGAGCTACACGCGACTGCCGGTGGATGCGTTCCCCGACGTTTCGCCGAACCTGGTGCAGGTCTTCACCCTCACCGAAGGCCTGGCGCCCGAGGAGATCGAGACCTACGTCACCTTTCCGGTCGAGATGGCGATGAACGGCCTGCCCGGGGTGGAGAGATCCGGTCGGTCTCCAACTTCGGCCTGTCGGTGGTCAATGTCTACTTCGCCGACGATGTGGACATCTACTTCGCCCGCCAGTTGGTGGGCGAGCGGCTTCAGGAAGCGCGCGAGCAGATTCCGGAGGGATTCGGCGACCCGCAGATGGGGCCGATCTCCACCGGCATGGGCCAGATCCTCTTCTACTACCTCGAGGACACCACCGGTCAGTACTCGCTCGAGGAGCTTCGCACCATCCAGGACTGGCTCATCAAGTACCAGCTGCAGACGGTCCCGGGAGTCACCGAGGTGCTCGGCATCGGCGGCTGGGAGAAACAGTTTCAGGTCGTGGTCGTCCCCAACGCTCTGCTCCGCTACGACGTGTCGCTGGCGGATGTGATCGAAGCGATCCGCGCCAACAATCTCAACGTGGGCGCGCAGTTCCTCGAGCGGAACGCCGAGGAGCTGATCGTGCGCTCCGTGGGTCTGGCCACCGGGATCGCCGATCTCGAACGGGTGGTGATCAAGACGGTCGACGGCACACCGGTCTTTCTCGCGCGACCTCGCCGAGGTCCGCATCGGCGGCGCCATCCGCCGCGGCGTGCAAACCCGCGATGGTATCGGCGAGGTGGTGGCCGGCCAGGTGATCAAGCTCTTCGGCGCGAACTCGTCGACGGTCATCAGCGCGGTCGAGGAGAAGCTCGATGAGGTCAACCGGATCCTCCCGGAGGGCGTGCGGATCGTGCCGTACTACCAGCAGAAGAGCCTGGTGGAGGCTGCCGTGCGGACGGTCACGATGGCGCTGCTGATCGGCATCGGGCTGGTCGTGCTCGTGCTGCCCGTCTTCATGGGCGGCGCCCGGGCGAGTGTGGTGGTGGCCTTGGCGATCCCGTTCTCCGTGCTGGTCGCCTTCATCGGGATGCGGCTCTTCGGCATCTCGGCCAATCTGATGTCCTTCGGCGGCCTCGCCATCGCTATCGGCATGATGGTCGACGGCACCATCGTCATGGTCGAAAACGTCGACCGCCTGCTGCGCGAGTCGACAGCCGGTGACGAGCCGGCTCGAGATCGTGCCGGGCCGGCAGCCGAGGTGGCGCGTCCCGATCTTCTTCGCCATCTCCATCATCGTGGTCGTCTTCCTGCCGCTCTTCACCCTCCAGGGCGTCGAGGGCAAGACCTTCCGCCCTGGCCGACACCGTGGCCATGGCCATGGTCGGCTCGCTGATCTACGCGCTCTCGTGATCGCCCGGTGCTGGCGTGGTTGCTGATGCGGCGGCCGAAAGGGCCGGCGCGAGCTCGGCGACCGCGCCGTCTCGCGTGCTCCGGTCTTACGAACCGCTCCTTCGGTCCTTCGTCAGCCGGCGGGCGTCGCCGTCGGCGTCGGCCGTGGGCTGCTGGTGTCGGCGCGGTCATCCTGCCGCAGCTCGGCTCCGAGTTCACGCCCCAACTCCAGGAGGGCACCCTGGTGCTCCGTCTGACCATGGCGCCATCGATCGCCCTCTACCGAGAGCACCCGGGTCGCGCTGCGGGTTGAACGCCGGCTGATGGAGTTGCCCGAGGTCGTTCGGTCGTGACCCGGATCGGCCGCGGCGAGGTGGGCGCCCACACCGACCCGGTCAACAGCGCGGAAATGTTCCTTCTGCTCAAGCCGAGGGATGAGTGGCGGGTGGCGACCCAGGAAGAGCTGGAGATTCGATCCGGGAGCACCTGGGCGAGATCCCCGGGGTGCTCACCAACTTCACCCAGCCCATCCAGATGTCGGTCGAAGAACTCCTCGAGGGCGTGCGCGCCGAACTCGCCATCAAGCTCTTCGGCGACGATCTCGACATTCTCAAGACCAGGCGGACGAGATCGCGGCGGTCGTGGCGCGGGTCCGTGGCGCGGCCGACGTCCAGGCGGACCAGATCTCGGGCACGCCGCAGCTCCTGATCCGGGTCGACCGCGAGGCGGTGGCGCGCTGGGGCGTCAACGTCGAGGATGTCCAGCATGTCATCCGCGCCGCGGTCGGCGGCGAAAGTGCCGGCCAGGTCTTTGAAGGCGTGCGCCGCTTTGAAATCGTCGTTCGCTACCCGGAGGACGACCGCGACACGTGCCGGGCGCATCTCGTCATCTCTGGTGCCGACCCCGGACGGCGCCACAGTTCCCCTCGACCAGCTGGCCGAGATCGCGGAGGTCGTGGGCCCGCGGCAGATCACCCGCGAGAACGGCCAGCGCTTCATTTCGGTCCAGTGCAACGTCGTCGACCGCGACATCGGGTCCTTTGTCGCCGAGGCGCAGACGCGCCATCGAAGAGCGAGATCGATCTTCCGTCCGGGCTATCTGGTGACCTGGGGCGGCCAGTTCGAGCTGCAGCGCCAGGCCAACCGGCGGCTCGCCCTGGTGGTTCCGGTGACCCTGCTGCTGATTTTCGTCCTGCTCTACTCCAGCTTCAACTCGCTCCGCAGCTCGGCACTGATCCTGCTCAACATTCCGCTCGCCCTGGTCGGCGGCGTGGCCGCCCTGTGGATCTCCGGGCAGAACCTGTCGGTGCCGGCCTCGGTCGGGTTTCATCGCCCTCTTCGGCATCGCGCTCGAAAACGGCATGGTCCTGGTGACCTTCTCAATCAGCTGGTCCGGCAGGGTGGTCTGCCGATGACAGCCGCGGTGCGCGGCGCGCTGCTGCGCCTGCGTCCGGTGCTCATGACCGCCACGACCACCGCCCTCGGTCTCCTGCCGCTGTTGCTTTCACCGGCACCGGTTCCGAGGTGCAGCGACCGCTGGCCACCGTGGTGATCGGCGGGCTGGTGACCTCGACAGCGCTGACCCTGCTGGTGTTGCCGGCAATTTATCGGTGGTTCGCGCCAGTGAAACCCGGCTGTGTGGAGAGTCCTGATGGTATATGATCAGAGCATGAATCTTGTTGAATCGGCGAAACTTGAGCGATCCGCCGTGGTAGTGACGGGGCTTCACGACGAGACGGATGAACGCGCATATTGGCTGTCCCGAACACCCACCGAACGGCTCGCCGCCCTCGAGCTGATGAGGCAGGTAATTTATGGGTACGATCCATCTACCACCCGACTTCAAAGAGTTCTTTCGGTCGTTTCATCGCCACGAGGTTGAGTACCTCCTCGTCGGTGGGTATGCCGTCGGTTATCACGGCTACCCGAGAGCGACGATGGACATCGACGTGTGGATCGCCTCCACGTTGGAGAACGCTCGGCGTGTCGTCGCGGCGCTCGAGGATTTCGGTTTTGGTGGGCAGAAGCTGAACGAGGCGTTGTTCCTCTCTGCAGATCAGATTGTCCGCATGGGGCTGCCACCGATGCGAATCGAGATTATGACCTCGATCGACGGCGTCGTGTTCGACGAGGCATATCTGGCGGGTGGAAGATGAACTCGACGGAATCATGGTGAAGCTCATCAGCCTGCAAGATCTCAAACGCAACAAGAGCTGCGGCTCGCACCAAGGACCTCGCCGATCTGGAAGAGTTGCCGTAGCCTACCGGTTGTTCGCCCCGGCGGACCCGGCTTTCGAGGACGAAACCGTGGGTGATCCGGCCGGTACCAGCAGGCGTCGCAGCAGCCACCGAGCTCACAGAGGCCGAGAGGCCGGAGACAGGTCCCATCGTAGCCGTCGGGGCGGACGTCCTCAACCTTCACCAGAGTCAGTTCTGTTGACCTGGCGGGAGAGGGTTCGGAACGAACAGCGGCTTCTGGAGAACTCTCGTCGACCTTCATCAAAGCCATCGTATCAAGACAGGATCAGGCGGTGAAGTCGAGCACCCGTTGCAGTGGTGGGCGGACCCCGACGAGGTCGACCCGCCCGTCTCTCCGATTGAGTTCTTCCAGCAGTTCGAGGAGACGGCGGGCGCCGGAACAGTTGAAGAGCACCACTGCTTCGAGATCGATGCGGAGGCGGGTGTGGCCCGCCGCGAGGGCGGCGTCTGCCTCACGGCTGAGTTCCGCTCCTCCTGCGTCGTCGAGGTAACCCTCGGCTGCGAGCACGAGCCTGCCCGAGGGATCGCTTTCCTTTGTCAGGTGGAACGCGTCCGATTCCATCTCAGTACTCCTCGGCAATGCGGTTAACTGTTTTACGGTCCGGCAGCTCGATCCGTTTGAAGATACTCCCTACTAATAGATATGTTCCCAGCCAAAAAGTTACAGAGAGCAGACACAGCTGATGTTTCCGGTCGTGTCTGGAGAGACCGCAGGCCCATCCGCTGGTGCCGGGCCCCCGCCACCTCGAGATCCTCTCAGAGATCATGCGCGCGGCGGGCGCCTCGGGACGGTTGACCACCGACGCGCACCTTGCGGCCCTGGCCATCGAGACCCAGTCGGAGCTTCACTCCATCGACGCCGACTTCTCGAGGTTCCCGGGTTTGCGGTGTGTCAACCCACGTGTGAGGTGATAGTCCTGTCGATCTGTTCCACCCGGGTGACGTAGAGAAACCAACCCGCGGACCTCACCGGTAACGGATGCCTCGTCGATCGGCGGCCGGCCGACAAACGCAGCATCGTCTGCGGTGCTTCCCAAGGCCGGGAACACCACGATCACGACCAGGGTGATGATCTTCAGTCGTCGCATCGATCTTCACGAAAGTAGGGCAGAGCCTGGGTCGTGTCCAGTAACACCGTGTTCTGCTATCGTCATCGGTGAACCGAGTCCGGCTGAGGCTCTCAGCTCGCACCAACAGGAAGAGGAGTCGACGATGGAAATCCGTTACGCGCTGGTCAAAGAGCTGCCGGGATGGAGTACGACGAAGCGGTTGTTCGTGCCACCGAGTGCCTCGCCGACGAGGGTTTTGGCGTCCTCACCGAGATCGACGTCAAGGCCACCCTCAAAAAGAAGCTCGATGTCGATTTCAGGCGGTACATCATTCTCGGCGCCTGCAACCCCGAACTCGCCCATCAGGCCATGACCGGCGAGCCCTTTATCGGCGTCCTCCTGCCCTGCAACGTGCTGGTCATGGAGCGCGAAGGTGGTGGTTCGATCGTTGCCGCCCTCAAACCCACCGCTGCCTTCTCGTTGGTGGACAACCCCGACGTTGCACCCATCGCCGAAGAGGTCGAAGGGCGGATGCGCCGGATGCTGGATCGGCTGGCGTAGCCGCTTCCCTGCGAGAATCGGCGCCATACCGAACGAGCACCGTAGGGCGACAGATTCGGCTAGCAGCGCCATCCGCAGGCGTCGAGCGCAATCATCTGTCGCCCCTCCGGGGCTCGACTGATTTTTGTTGTGCGGTTCCCCGGGGCTCGCGCCCCGGGCTAATATCTGTCGCCGCTCCGCGGCTTTTTTCCCTGAGGAGCTTTCTTGGACAAGAGTGATCCAGCATTCTGACCCTTGACATCTCCCACGGTCCAGGAACCGGCACGGCTCGCGATTCTGCTGTTGCTAAACGTTGTCGAGCGGGCTGACTTTCTCTACATCCTCGACGAGACAGGGATGAGCAAGGGCAATCTCTCCTCGCACATGACAAAGCTCGAGGAAGCCGGCTTCGTCAGCGTCGAGAAGGTCTTCGTGGAAAAGATCCCACGCACCGTCTACCAACTGACCGAGAGTGGATCCGCGGCCCTCGCTGCCCACAGCGACGTCTTGCTCGAGGCATTCAAGGCTGCAGGCGGTTGACGATCAGCGCGACGTTCTTTCGGCTGAGGCGTGTGGCGGCGACGATTTTGATGCGGTCCTGGATCCTTGTCGGCAGTTCGTCGAGGCGTTCGGCGTTCGCTACCGCCCAGACCTCTGCCTCCTGATCGAGGTGGCGTGCCAAAACGTTGGCATCCTTGGTCTCGATGGTGTAGGCGCCGTCTGTGTAGAAGGCGTAGTGGACGGGAAGGTTTCCGAGATCGAAAGCGATGATCTCGTGGCCGGCGGCGCGCGATGCGGCGGTCTCCGCCGCGATGATCCCGGCGAACTCCCGGCTCGACTTGGTGCCGTTCATCGCGGGGAAAACGACCATCGCAACAATCAGGTACGCCACTGTGAAGCCAATGGCCGGAACCACGGCCGCTGCCAAGAGAAATTTTCTAACGACGGCCCACAGGGTTGACAGTCCGGTCGCGAGGAAGACCCCAGCCAGCAGGAAGATCACCCAGGTCGGGATCTCTTCCACCCGCTGCGCGGCAAAGGGCGCTGCAGCACCGAGCAGTACCAGGAGACCCGCGAAGAGCGACTGGCCCACCGTGAGCCACCGCTTCGACATCAACGGCCCCTTCTCCCAACCGAAGGCCGCGCCGAGAAAGCGCGCCGTCATCAAGGCGAAGGCGGGAAAGGCAGGGAGGACGTAAATGGTCCGTTTTTCGGTCGAGATCGAGAAGAACAGGACGACGAAAAAGACCGTCACCAGCAGGAAGCGGTCCATGCGGTCGCGGCGCCGCCAGGCCAATATGAGAGCCCCCGGGACGAGGAATGCCCACGGCATGAGCTGAGCCGGCAGCACCTTGGCGTAGTACCACCACGGTTGGGCGTGGTGCATGCCGTGGATGCCGCGGTCGACGAAGTGCTCCTTGAGCGCGCCCCACACCGAGTACTCGGCCGGGCCCCAGATCGAGGCGGCAGCAACCCAGGCGCCGCAGACGAGGACGAAGACGGCCGGCCCGCTGAACGGTGCGAATGATCGCCAGCGCCGAATATTGCGATCGACGGCGAGGGTCGCCAGCGCGATACCCAGCGGCAGCAGCAGGCCTACCGGGCCCTTGGCCAGCACGGCGAGCGCCCCGGCACCCCAGAAGATGACGCCGGCGCGCCGTCCCTCGAGATCTCCGGCTCGCCAGGCCTCGAAGGCCGAGAGGGCGACCCAGATCAGGCAGCACAGGACCGCGTCAATCTGCACCGACCTCGCCTTGTCCCAGAACATGTACGTGGTCGCGAGGACAAAGGCGGCGAGGACGGCAGTCTTTTCCGACGACGAGCGGCGGCCGAGGCGGAGCGTCATGGCAACCGTGCCGAGCGAAGCGAGGGCAGAGGGCAGACGGGCGGTCAATGACGTGACCCTGCCGAAGGGCAGGGACAACAGGGCGATCAGCCAGAAGAAGAGTGGGGGTTTGTGGGTGTTGACCACGCCGTTGATGTGAGAGACAAGCCAATGGCCGTCGACCACCATTTCGCGTGCGCCTTCGCCAAAGAACGGCTCGTCGGGGGCCCACAGATCGTAGCCCCAGATATTAGCGATGAACAGAACCGCGGCCAGGATGAGAACGGCGCGCGCCGGCTTCATGCGGTCTCCTTTGTTTCGGCGATCGGGATCCGAACGCCTTCGCCAAAGGTGGCGTCGCACCACAGATCGAAGGCGAGCAGGGTGAAGAGCGGCTTACGGTGGTCGTTCTGCTGCGACAGGTGCTCGTCCAGAAGGGTCGCGATACCGGCCGGGTTGAAGAGGCCGCGAGCCTCGACCCTCTCCACCGAGAAGCGCGTCTTGAGCTCGTCGCCGAGCCCGTGCAGCAGCCACTTTGAGAACGGAATGTTGAAGCCGCGTTTGCGGCGTTTGATGACGTTGGCGGGGAGCCGCCTGCTGACGGTTTTCTTCAGGATGTCCTTGGTGCTCTTGCCGCGCAGTTTGAGGCTCGAAGGCAATCCGGCCGCAAACTCCGACAGGTCGTGGTCGAGAAACGGCGCTCGCGCTTCGAGGGAGGCGAGCATGGTCGCCCTGTCGACCTTGGTCAGGAGATCGTCCTGGAGGTACATGGTGAAATCCATGTAGAGCAGCTTGGAAAGACTGTCGGGGAGGTTGCGGCCCGCAAGCCGCTGTCGCGCCGAACCAAAAGGATCGTCGCCCTGCAACGCCGTGAGAACGCGCGGCGACAGCACCGTCTGCTGCTCTCGCCGGCGAGTAGGAACCGAACCAGGTGTGGTGGCGCTCCACCAGATCCTGCTCAGCGGCGGCGAGCGAACCGGCTGAGGAGATAGTCGAGGCCAACGTTGCCCATCGATACCGGCGTCAGCTTGAGAGCGGTGTTGACCAGGGCCTGCCGGACCGGTCGCGGAACACGGTTGTAAATCTCCGCCACCCGGTTGCCGATGTAGGTCGGATACCCGGCAAAAAGCTCGTCGGCGCCCTCGCCCGACAGGATCACCTTGACCTTCTGCCGGCAAAGAGCGCGAGCAGGTGGCTGGGGATGGTCGAGGCGTCGCCCAACGGTTCGCCGAGCCCCGGCCCGACCCGGCGCAGCCCGTCGGCGAGGTCCGACTCGTCGAGGATCAACTGGTTGAAATCGGCCTTGAAGTGGCGGGCGGTGACCTCGGCCATCGACGCCTCGTCGAAGTTCTTCTCGGTGTGGCCGATCGAAAAGACCGGCACACCGTCGCCCCGTTGTTCGGCGAGATAGGAGAGCACAGCCGACGAGTCGACGCCGCCCGAAAGGAAGAGCCCGAACGGCACGTCTGAGCGGCTGCGGCGGCGCACTGCCTGGGCGAGGCGATCATCGAGTTCGTCGGCGAGGTCCGTGGTGCTGCGCCGCGCGAGATCCGGCTGTACGAAGTAGTCGGCCAAGTCCCAGTACTGTTTGACCGTGACCTTGCAGTCCTCGGCGACCAGCAGATGTCCAGCCGGGAGCTTGCGCACTCCGGCGAGCGGACTCAAGGGCGCCGGAACGTAGTCGTGGGTCAGATAGCGGCGCAGCGCCACCGGGTCGATGGCCTTCGGAATCCGCGGGTGGACCAGAAACGCGCGCAGATCGGAGGCGAATACAAGCTCTTTCCCGTCGGTCCAGTAGAAGAGGGGCTTCTCCCCGGCGCGGTCGCGGGCCAGCAGCAACCGTCCCGCGCGGTTCATCCCATACCGCAAAGGCGAACATCCCGTTGAGCCTCTCGACGAGATCGGCGCCGTGCTCCTCGTAGAGGTGGGGGATGACCTCGGTGTCGGTCTTCGTGCGCAGCGTGTGGCCCCTGGCCAGAAGCTCGTCGGTCAGATCGGGTGCGTTGTAGATCTGGCCGTTGCAGATCGACCAGATGCTCTGGTCCTCGTTGGGGAAGGGGGGCGACTCGGCGGTGACGTCGATGATTGCGAGCCGACGAAAACCCAGAGCGCAGTCTTCGCGTGCGACGTAACCCTCGCCGTCGGGACCGCGGTGGACCATGGTCGAAGCCATGGCGTGCACCAGCTCCCGACGCTCGGCGTCGGACTCTTGACACCCGACGATGCCCACCAGTCCACACACTTCGCAAATCTCCTTCCGCGGGCGCTCGAAAGCGGGATTCTATCGCAGTCGGCATCTCCGATCGGAGAACGCGGGTTAAAAAAATGCGTGGACGTGTGCGCGGGTGCCACCACGGGTGCCACGTTCACGGGTGCCGGGTTCACCATTGCGCCTTGCACCATTATTTCCTTCGGGCTACGGCACCGCAAGGGTGCCATTGATCGCAACTCCACAGCCGGGGTTTTCGCGTTTGGTCGCGATATGAGGTCGTGATGAAAGGCGAATCCAGTGATCATTCGTCGCACCCTTCCGCCAACACGACCTGACGGCGCCGGTCATCAACTTGGCGTCAGCGATCAAGTCTCGTTCTCTTTCAGACGTTATCTTCGTCCTCATCGATCACACGATCGAAATCAACCGAACGACGGAGGACACGATGACGGAAAACCTAAAGCCCATCCTGATAATTGGAGGCACCGGAAAAACGGGCCGCGGGTCGCCGAGAAACTTGCCAGCCGGGGTGTAACGACCCGTGTCGCGTCGCGTTCCGGCGAGACCCGATTCGACTGGGATGACACTCACGACATGGGGCACCGCGTTGGACGGCGTATCGGCGGCCTATGTGACCTTTTTTCCGGATCTGGCCGTGCCCGAAGCACCCCCTGCGATTCGAGGAATTCACACGTCTGGCCGCGGAGCGCGGTGTCCAGCGGTTGGTGTTGTTGTCTGGCCGAGGCGAGGAAGAGGCCCAGCGCTGCGAACGCATCGTCCTCGACACGAACCCTGCCTGGACCATCGTACGGGCCAGCTGGTTCAACCAGAACTTCAGCGAGGGGTTCTTCGTGGACCCGCTGCGCGATGGTGTTCTCGCGCTGCCCGCCGGCGATGTTGGCGAGCCGTTCATCGACGCGGAGGACATCGCGGATGTCGCCGTCGCGGCGCTGACCGAGGCCGGCCATGAGGGACAGATCTACGAGGTCACGGGCCCGCGCCTGATGACCTTTGCCGAGGCCGTCGACGAGATCGCTCGGGCTGCCGGCCGCGAGCTTCGCTACACACAGTTCCGGCCGAAGACTTTGTTCGTGGGATGCGCGAGATGCAGGTTCCCGAGCAGGTGGTCTCGTTGACGCGGTACCTCTTCGAGACGGTGCTGGACGGCCGCAACGCCTCTGTGACCGACGGCGTCGAGCGGGCCCTGGGCCGCCCGCCCCGCGACTTCGCGGACTACGCGCGGGAGGCGGCCACGGCGGGCGTCGTGGGCAAGCAGCGATTCGGGCAGTGAACGATCCGGATTTGAACGACCGCCCGTGCGAACGGCTCCCTCGAACGGGTCCTTCGCCGTTTCGTCGACGAGGTCATCAACCGTGGCGACACCTCCGCCCTCGCACGAGCTGGTCCACGACGAGTACGTCTACCGCAGCCCGGGGGAGGAGCTCCGCGGCCCGGAGGGCCTGGTATCGCTGTTCGATGGCTACCGCTCGGCGTTCCCGGACCTCGCGCTGGAGATCGACGATCTGGTGGTGGCGGACGACGCCACGGTGATGGTCTTCACCCTCACCGGGACCCACCGGGGCGACCTGCTGGGGATCCCGGCCACCGGCCGGCGGGTGCGGGTCAACGGCATGGTGCGCAGCCGGTTCCGGGACGGCAAGATCGCCGACGAGTGGGAGATCCTGGATCAGTACACGCTCTTCGAGCAGCTCGGGGTCATCGGAGGTGCCGCATGACGACGTCGTCTTCGCCTCGGCGATCGGCGCCGCGCTGGTCTCCGGCATCTTCTACGCCTTCTCGACCTTCGTCATGCGGGCCCTCGGACGGCTGGCGCCCCGGGAGGGTATCGCGGCCATGCAGTCCATCAACATCGTCGTCATCAACCCGCTGTTCTTTCTGGCGTTCTTCGGCACCGGGGCGCTCTGTGCGGTCACGATCGTTGTCGCCTTGCTCTCCTTGCGACCGATGTGTCGCTCGCCCCGGCCGTCGCCGGCGGCGTCCTGTATATCGTCGGGTGCCTCGGTGTCACCATCGTTGGCAACGTGCCGCTGAACAATCGGCTGGCGAAGATGCATCCTGAGGACGATTCCGCGGCCGAGTCCCTGTGGCGGTCCTATCTGGTTCGCTGGACCCGTTGGAATCACGTGCGGACCGCGGCCTCGCTGGCCGCGGCTGCCTTCCTATGGTCGTGGCCGTGGAGGTGTAGTTGATGAGGCGCGCCTCGCCGGGGCGCGGAATTCCGACCTCTCGATGGCGTGTTGCAGTCGTCGAGAGGTACTCGATCTTGGGGTTTGTGACGGCCATCTTCGCCCGCAGGATGATCCAGGCCGCCGGGGAGTCGGTGGATGGGCCGGCACTGCTGCGTTCCGTCGGTCTCGAGCCGGACGAGCCGCTGGACGTGGCGGAGATGATCTCGGACGATGCGTACTACGACCTCCTCGAACGCATCGCGTCGGAGATGGACTCTGCCCACGAGCTGCCGCTCCGGGTCGGTCCGCTGATGCGCCCCGATGATTACGGTGCGCTCGGCCTGGCCTGGAAATCGGCGCCGACCGTTCGCAGCTCGCTCGAAAGGGTCGAGCGCTACTGCCGCTTTGGACCGACAATCTGACCTACGAGATCGACGATCACGACGACGGGATCGATTTCATCGTCCATCGGTCCGGGTAGCGCCGGCTCGGCATGAGGCTCTCCAACGAGGCGACGCTCGCGAGCGCCACCTCGCTGATTCGCCAGACGTCGTCGCCGCGATTTCGCCCGCTGGCCGTGTCGCTGAAACACGCGGCTCCGAGTTCGATCTCGGCCCACGAACGTATTTCGGTTGCCCCGTCCATTTCGGCTCCGACAGCGACGCTTTGTCCATCTCAAGCGAAGTGCTTGCGCGTCCAAATCATCTGGCGGACGACGGGATCTCCCGCTTTCTGCTCTCCCATCTCGATGCGGAGCTCGGGTCTCTCGGGGCCGAGACCCCGATCGAAGTCCCTCGTCGAGCGGGAAGTCTCCCGCTCGTTGAGCGAGGGGATCCCCAGAATGGCGGACGTGGCCCGACGACTCGCCATGAGTGAGCGGACGCTCCATCGGCGGCTTTCCGAGCGGGGTGTTTCTTCAAAAGCCTGGTTGCGGAAACGCGCCGGCACGTTGCGGAGAACCTTCTCCGGGACAGCCGGTACTCCGCGACCGAGGTCGCGTTCCTCACCGGCTTTTCCGAGCAGAGCGCGTTCAACCGCGCGTTCAAACGCTGGACCGGGCAGACTCCGACTGCCTTCCGCACGGCGGGACGGGCTGAACTCAACTGATGATGGGTGGCTCTGCGCCTGTTGGGTCGAACGTAATTCGGCGAAATCTGCAGTCCGGTGTATTTTGATTTCGATACGAATCATGGACGGAGGACGAAGTGCTGGTTCTGACCCACTCTCAAGTGCGCGAGCTGCTGCCGATACGGGAGTGCATGGACGCGGTGGCAGAGGCGCTCGGTGATTTGGCTCGTGGTGGGGGCTCCCAACCATTGCGATCGGAACTTGTTCTCCCGGACCGCCAGGGTGTTTTGGTCTGGATGCCGGGGTCGTTGGCCAGCGGCAAGCGCCTTGGCGTGAAGATCTTGAGCGTCATCGACAACGCGGCGAAGAAGGGACTCGACTCCCACCAGGGAGGCGTCATGATCTTTGATCCGGACAGCGGTTCACCGTTGGCCCTGTTGGAGGCCGGTGCGATCACTGCAAAATGAAGCGGGGGAGTACATTGAGGCCGTTGAAGAAGGCCTGATCACCTCCGGGTTGGTGATCCCGGAGATCGGTGAGGTGCTCAACGGCGACCACCCCGGCCGCACATCCGAGACCGAGATCACCCTCTTCCGATCGCTCGGCCTTGCAGTTGAGGATTTGGCGGCGGGGCGGCTGGTCTACGAACGGGCACTCGAAAGCGGCGTCGGCACGAAGGTCGATCTCGCAAGGTGATCAGCTGATTCTGGGAGTGGCCGTTGAGTGTGCGTGGGCCCACGCTCGGGTGATTCGGCGATGTGCTGCTGTTGACAACGAGTCGCAACCCTGTCGAAATAGAGGCAGGGAGTCCCTAAAAAATCAACGTGACGATGGGAGATACCATGAGCAGGGCAGGGCTGGCTCTTTTTTGCACCCTCGTTTTTTGTGCGACTTCAGCGGCAGAGTCCCCACGCAGTATCGAACCACCAGACCTTCCGCCGGGGACTGCGACCGAGTTGCGCTCCATGCGGCTGCACGACACCGACGACCGCGATGCCGTCAAACGTGAACGCGGAGGGCGGTATCGATGGCTGATGGCCGAGCAGGTGACAGCGGGGGTCGAACGACCACTCCTGATCGAGTTGACATCGAGCGAGCTCTTCGACCTGGAGCGGGGCAGCTGCGAAGGTTGCAATCGGGAGCCGCAACGACTGATTGTGGGGATTGCGAAACAGGCGTATGCCGAGATCGCCGCTGAATCAAGGGCCTGGGGCGCCTCAGTGACAACAGCGGACGGTGGACGGGTGTGGTCGGCCGCGGTTCATTCGGAAGGAGCCGCCGGCATCCGACTTCATTTCGGCGATTTCTATTTGCCGCCAAACTCGGAACTCTATCTCTACAACGAATTCGGCGAACTCGCTGGTCCGTACGGAGGGGCCGGTCCCCTCGGCACCGGAGACTTCTGGTCCAACATGATCTCGGGTGACACCGTCTACCTTCAGATGCGGCGGTTTGGTCCCGTGCAATCGTCGGAGCAGGAGCGGAAACCGCCCATCGCCCTGGTCGGCGTCGGCCACGTGGGGTCCAGATTTGCATCGAGGACGGCGGACACCAAGTCCTTCTGCGACCACAATGCGAACTGTATCGTCAACATGTCGTGCGCCGGGGATCCGCCGGCTGTCGCGGTAGCCCGAGATGCCGTGGCGCACATGTTGTTTGTCGAAGAACCCTACCTCTATGCGTGTTCCGGCGGGTTGATCAACAACACCGCCGAAGACGGAACACCATACTTTCTGACGGCAAATCACTGTCTGAGCACCGACTCCGTTGCGGCGACTCTCGAGGCATTCTTCAAGTGGACCGTGGAATGTGGTGCGGTCTGCCCGGAACAGTGGGGGACTCCGGTCGACGCCGTGCCGGTGCTTGGTGCGGTCGTGGTTGAAACCAACCGCGTCGGCGACTACACGCTGTTGCGTCTCGATGGCGAGACCGCACCACCCGGCACTGCGTTGCTGGGTTGGACCTCGGAGCCGGTAGCGTATTCCGACGGGACCACGTTGCACCGGGTCAGCCATCCCGCGGGAGCCCCTCAGGCCTACTCGGAGCACCGGGTCGACGCCGATGCGAGGGCGTGTCTGTTCTGGCCGCGTGGGTCACGGATTTACAGCCGCGATGTGGTCGGGGCCACCGAGGGTGGTTCGAGTGGGTCGCCAGTGGTCAACGCGAACGGCCAGGTGGTCGGGCAGCTCTCGGGTGCGTGTGGTCTGCTGGCCTGGTTGCCGTGTCTGAGCGGGTGGCACGCAACGGTCGATGGCGCCTTTGCAAGCTATTTTGCCGAGGTTGCCCCGTGGCTGGCGCCGCCGGGGGGTGCGACGACGATGTCGATGAGGACGGGTTCATCGCCGTCGAATGCGGCGGGGACGATTGCAATGATGATGAGTTTTTCATCAATCCTGGCGTTGCCGAGGTGTGCGGCAATGGCATCGACGACAACTGCAACCTTGCGGTGGATGACGAGGATCCGGAATGCGCGATCTGTCTTCCGTCGGGCGCTGCGTGCACCAGAAGCGCGGATTGCTGCTCCAAATGGTGCAGGTGGTTCGGCCGAACCTGCAGGTAGTTCCCTCGGTGGGCCGAGGCCCACTCTACAAGACGGCGCCGAGGACCTCGTCGAGTGCGGCGAGAGTTGCATCCACGTCGTGGGCCTGCAGGACCATCGGCGGTTTGATCTTGATGACGTTGTGGTGCGGCCCGTCGGTCGAGAGCAGAAAGCCGCGCCACTTCATCTCGTTGATGATGACGGCGGCCTCGGTGTCGGCCGGTTCGAGGCTCCCTCGATCGCGCACCAGTTCGACACCGATGAACAGCCCCATTCCCGCGGACATCACCGATCAGATCGTGGCGTTCCTGGAGGGCGCGCAGCCCTTCGAGCATTCGGTTGCCGATGTCGAGGGCGTGCTCCTGCAGCCCTTCTCGCTCGATGACTTCGAGCACCGCCAGACCCACCGCGCACGAAACGGGGTTGCCGCCAAAGGTGTTGAAGTACTCCATCCCGGTGTCGAATGAGGCGGCAATTTCCGGCGTGGTCACAACCGCCGCCATGGGGTGGCCGTTGCCGATCGGTTTGCCGAGAGTGACGATGTCCGGCACCACGCCATGGGTCTCGAAGGCCCAGAAGTGGTTTCCCACGCGGCCGAAGCCCACCTGGACCTCGTCGGCGATGGTCACACCGCCGGCGGCACGGACGATGTTGGTCGCCGCGGTGAGGAAACCCTCGGCGGGAACGACCTGGCCGCCGCACCCGATCAGCGACTCGGCCATAAACGCTCCGAGCCGCTTGTCCCGACCCTCGATTTCCGTAAGCGCCGTTCTCACCTCGTCCGCATAACGGAGACCTGCAAACGGACCCAGGTGCGGACCGCGATAGGTATCGGGCATCGGGACCTTGTGGGCGTGTGCTGCGAGCCCTTCGCCACCGGGTCCGTCAGCATTTGTAGGGCGAGATCTCCACCAGCGATGGCGAGTGGCCGTGGTAGGCGTGGTCGAGGACGATGATTTCCTTCGACCCGGTGTGGGCTCGGGCGAGACGGAGTGCGAGATCGTTGGCCTCGGTCCCCGAGCAGACGAAGTAACAGACGTTGAGCGGGTCGGGCATGGTCGCCGTCGAGCCGCAGCGCGTACTCGGCCAGGTTGTCGTGCAGGTAGCGTGTATTGGTGTTGAGCTCTGCCGTTTGGCGAGCAGCCGCTTCGACCACCCTGGAGTGGCAGTGGCCCACGTGGCAAACATTGTTGACCAGGTCGAGGTAGCGGCGGCCGCTGTCGTCGTAGAGGTACTGGCCGTGGCCGCGGACTATTTTCAGAGGGTCCGAATAGGCCACGCTGAGGTTGCGGCCGACCAGGCGGCGCCGTAAAGCCATGATCTCCCTGGAGCTTCGTGCGGGCGCGGTGGCGGGCGCGCAGGCATCCATCAGCCGTATGGATCGAGCGTTGGCGATCGAGGGTCGAAAGGCGCTCGAGCAGCCGCCACACCGGTTGGACCGAGATCTGGTGGTACTCGTTGTCGGGTTCGCGGTGGCGCCTCTGCGCCGATGTCAGGACCGACGCGCACAGGCGGGCGATCACGAGATCGAAGATCAGCGTCTGTTCGGTCGTGGTCAGAGGCCGGACCGCGTGGTAGCCGGCGATGACGTGGGCTGCGTCGGTCAAAGGCTCGTCGCGGTCGAGCATGAGATAGGCGCAGGAGATCCCGAGTTCGGCGACGGTGATGGTGTGGAGAATGTCGCCGAAGTCGATCAGGCCTGCGAGGGCCGGTTCGCCCCCGGCATCGTTCTTGACCAGGAGATTGTGGTCGTTGGCATCGTTGTGGATCACGCCGCGGTCGAGGTCGGCGAGTCTGGGCAGCACGTGGGTGCGAAAGCGATCGAGGTGCCCTTCAACAAGCCCGCGTCTCGATGCGACCGAGATGTGTTCAGCGCACCGGCCGAGCTCGGCGGTGCCTTCAATGTCCCAGTCCATTTGTCGATGAGCACCGGGGTGGTCGAATCCGCGGAGGGCGAGATCGAGACGGCCGAGAGTCCGACCGACGCTCTCGAGAAAACGCCCCGGGCGTTCGCCGCGGTGGACCAGCGGGGTCCCGTCGAAGTAGCTGACCAGCCGGGCCCAACAGGTCCCACCTTCCAATTCGAGGGGCAGGAACTTCTCTCGATCGCGAGTCGCGAGAATCTGCGGTACGAATTCAGCCACCGGAGTATCTGCGAGGTGGGTGAGGGCCTCGACCTGACACTCGACCATCTGCTGGTGGTCGCCAGGTGGAGTCACCTTGAGCACGAGGCGGTCCCCGCGAGCGGTGACCAGGACAAAATTCCGGTCGATCTCGCCCGGCAAGGACTGGGCTCTTGATTCGATTCCCCAGTGCTCGCGGGCCACACCTTCGGCGAATTGAGGAGAGAGGGAGTTTGCGTCTGTCACTCAAAAATTTTATCACCACGCGGTGTCGGCGAACCGGATGGCGGAGGCAAAAGGGAAGAGCGCGCGGTCCGGACCGCGCGCTCTTCCAAATGTCTGGTGTGCTGTTATTCGTCGATTTCGGCCAGCAGTGCCTCCACCGCTGCCTCGAGCTGCTCATCCTGGCCGATGGCTTCAAGAGCAGGGTCGTTGTCGATCACGATGTCGGGGTCGAGGTGCTTGTTTTCCATCAGATCGCCCTCGTTGTCGAGATAGCCGACCATCGGGATGCCGAAGGTCATGCTGCGATCCTGCAGGGTCTCCCACCATACCGAGGTGCAGGTGCCCGGCACCTGCATCCCGACCATCTTGCCGATCCCGAGAGAGGTGTAGGCCACGGGGAAACAGTGGGCGTCCGAGTAGTTGCCCTCGTTCATCACGACGATCGAGGGCTTGGTCCAGCGGTGTTGTGGTTCGGCGCCGAGGAACTGCCCCCGCGGTGTTGCCCGGGCGTAGGTTTCTCCGGTCAGGAGAATCGTCAGGGCCTCTACCAGGTTGCCGCCGTTGTTGAAGCGGGTGTCGAGGACGATGCCCTCCTTTTCGACTGCTTTACCGAAGATGTCCTCGAAGATCTCGCGGTAGCGCGAATCGCTCATCGAGCGGATGTGGGCGTAGCCGAGCCGGCCGCCGGAAAGACGGTCCACCTCGGCGCGCCGGCCCCTCACCCAGCGCTGGTAGAGGAGCTCATTCTCCGCGCCCTGCGAAATCGGTTTCACGGTCTCCTGCCACTTCGTTCCGGTCGCGGGGTCGGAGAGGGAGAGCCGGATCAGGTCGCCGGCCTTGTGGTTGAAGAGCGGATACCAGTTCTCGCCGGCCGCGATTTCGTGGCCGTTGACGGCCTCGATCACGGTGCCGACCTTGACCTTTGTGTCGGCATTCTCGAGCGGCCCGCCGTCGATGATCTCTGCGATCTTGATACCCGGGCCGTTATTGGCGGGATCGGGGAAGAATGCGAGAGTGGCGGTGGCGTCGGCTTTGGGATCGCGGGGGCGGTAATAGCAGCCGAGGTGCGAGGCGTTGAGTTCGCCCTGGAGCTCGGAGACCAGTTCGCAGAAGTCGCGGTTGTTGTCGATCGATGGGAGGAACTTCGCATAGGCCTCACGGTAGAGGTCCCAGTCGACCCCGCCCATGTCCACGAGGTAGAACTTCTCCCGGGTCTGGCGCCAGGCATGTTCGTAGAGATACTCGCGTTCGGCGGCCGCATCGAGTTCCATCTGGGCCTCGATCGACACTCCTTTGGTCTTGCCGCCGTCGACCTCGACTGATTTGAGTTGCCGGTCGGCGAGGATGAACGCCTTTTCCCCATCCTCGTCGAGGAGCATGTCGCCGACGTTGTCGGCCCCCAGTTTGGCGAGCAGCTGAACCTCCTGTTTGCGGGGCTCGTACACCCACAGGTCATAGCCTTTCTCGAAACGGGCGATGTAGAGGACCTTTTCGCCGTCGGGGGTGATCTGTGCATCGGCAATACGGGACGAATGCAGGGTCATCCGGATGGTGCGGTCCTCGATGCCATCGAGGTCGAATTCGACCGGGTCGGGGAGCTTGATCTCGTCGTCCTTCTTCTTTGCCGTTTCGTCTGCGGCATCCCCCTTGCCCTTCTTGGCCTTCTTGCCCTGGGTATTCTCGTCGTCTCCTTCGTCCTCCTTCGCGTCGTCGTCCTTCTTCTCGTCTTCTTCTTTTGCCTTGAGTTGCTCGAACTCGGCTTCGGAGAGGTTGAAGCGATCCCACGCGTCCTGGGTCAGGAAGGTGGCGTAGACATCGTATTTTGACGGCCAGCCCGACTGCTGCCGTTCGCCGTGGCGGTCGGTGAACCAGTAAACCGCCTCGCCCTTGAAGGCCCACCGCGGCACCACGTCCTCATAGCCGCTGTTGGTGAGGTTGATCAGCTCGCCGTCGCCCGATGAGGCGATCAGGCCGACCTCGGAAGACCACCGGCTGGGGCTCAGGTATTCGACCAGAAACCACTTGCCGTCGGGCGACCACTCGTACCACTGGTCGCCGTCGGCGTACGAGTAGCTGGTCTCGCCAGGCACGATGACCCGGTTTGCCCCCGAAGCGAGGTTGATGACCTTGAGCGTGGTCCGCTCCTCGAGGTAGGCCACCTCCTTGCCGTCGGGGGAGAAGTGGGGTTGGAAGGTCTCGAGTTCCGTCACGACCACCGGTTTTTCCTCGAATGCGGTGGCGTTGAAGAAGTCCGGTTCGTCGTCGTCGGTGAGATCGGTGCGGTAGATGTTCCAGCTGCCGTCCCGTTCCGAGGCGTAGAGGAGGCCGCGGCCTTTGGGGTGGAAACTGACCGAGCGTTCCTGCTCGGGGGTGTTGGTGATGCGTCGGGTGTCCTTGTGTTTGGTTGAGGTGACAAAGATTTCGCCGCGGGCGATAAAGGCGATCTCGCTGCCGTCGGGCGAAAGGTCGAAATCGGTGATGCCGCGCGCGACGTCGGTGAGGGCGACGTCGTTGTAGCGACTGTCGGCGGCGGTGGTGATGTCGAGCCGGCGGCTGATGTCGGCCCCGGCCGCCCGAACGTAGATGGCACCGTCGTAGCCGTAGCAGAGGTCTCCGTTGTCGGAGATGCTGAGGAACCGCACGGGGTGGGTGTCGTGGTCGGTGATCTGCACCGGTTGCGACGGATCATCGACGTCGAGGCTCCAGACGTTGAAGTCGCCGCCGCGCTCCGAGAGGAAGAAAATCGTCTCGTCGCCGGGCGCCCAGACCGGCTGGCGGTCGTCGGCGCCGAACGCGGTGAGCTGCGTGTGCTCGCCCGTCGCCGCGTCGTAGATCCAGACATCGCGGGCAAACGACGAGTTGTCGTGTTTGCGCCAGTCGGTCTCGAGGCCCTTTTCATCGGAGTAGATGAGCCGCGCACCGGCGTCGTCCCACACCGCATACATGGCCGGCGTGGTGAGCACCTGTTTCGGCATGCCGCCGGTCAGGGCCACCGAGTAGAGCTCCGGTTGGGAGCCGCGCCGCGGATAGCCGACCATGGATTGTGCGTCGAGCCTTCCCGACGTGAAGAGGACGTGTTGACCATCGGGGGTGAAGCTCGCAGGGTCATCGGATGCCGAGTGGAAGGTCAGACGGGTCGCGGTCCCGCCGGCCGCGGGCATGACAAAGACGTCGTAGTTGCCGTGGCGGTCGGAGGCGAATGCGATCTGCGATCCGTCGGGCGACCAGACGGGCATGAAGTCGTGGGCTCCGTGGACCGTGAGATGGGTGGCCGTGCCGCCCGAAGCGGGAACGCTCCAAAGATCACCACGGTAGCTGAACACCACCGTTTCACCGTCGGGTGAGATGGCAGGGTAACGCAGCCACAGAGCGTCCTCGGCCGCCGCGCCCGTTGTTGCTGTGATCGCAGCAAGAGACAGGACAATAACCCCAAACACCAGTTTTCGAAGTCGCATGAATCTCCCCCCTCGATCAGAAATGAAGCACCATCCGGAGACGGTGCTACCACAGTGTACGTAAGCTGGGGTTGGGGGTTCTCCGAGATCTGGTGACATCACTGTTGTCCAAAACAGGCTCTGAGGAGAGAATGTCTGCATGAAAACAATCGCCTTTCGGCCCGAAAACCGGTCGTTTGGGGAAGAGGTTGTCAGAAACCTTCGTGAGTCACCAACACATGAGATGACATCGAAAAAGCCCCGTAGGGGCGAGAGAACTTAGCCCGGGGCGCGAGCCCCGGGAACAAAGCTCGGAATAATTGGCCGAGCCCCGGAGGGGCGACAGACTCTCCCGCTTGGGTTTTTGCGCGGCAACGCGTCCTTTTCTGTCGCCCCTCCGGGGCTTGACTGTTTTTGGTTGCACGGTTTCCCGGGGCTCACGCCCCGGGCTCATTCCTGTCGCCGCTCCGCGGCTTTCCTTTCCGAGATGCTGTTTTGGACAGCAGTGATCCAAAATCCAACATCCGGCTTCGCCTCCGGCTACGCCGTGGCGAGTCCAGTATCATGCCCTCATGCCACCGATCCCGCGGCTCTCCGAGTTCGACCATACAGAACAACGTTCGCGCTTCTATGCGGCCGCGATGCCTGCTCAGACGCTCGACGAGGTCAAGAAGGCCCTCGCCAAACGCAAGAAGAAGCACCACAAGGCCCGGCACCACTGCTGGGCGTGCCGGGTGCGGGACGAGAAGGGCCACATCGTGGAGCAGGCGCGGGACGACGGGGAGGTGGGGCGGCCGGGGATGAAGATGCTCGAACTGCTCCGCCACCACGATCTCGAGGGCCTGTTGGTGGTCTCGCGTATCTTTGGAGGCGTCAAGCTCGGCCCAGGTGGGGTGGGGCGAGCGTTTCGGGATGCGGCTGCGGGTGCGCTGCGCGCACTGTGAGAGGACAGAGGCAATGTGACGCATCGTGGCGTTCCGGGATGTTTGATATTGGATATTTGATATTGGATGTGGGACCAGGCCCTTGACAACAGCGGAACCGGACCAGTGGTTTTGCGACATCCAATATCCAGCATCATTGCTGTCCAAAATAGACTCTGAGAAGAGCATTCCCTACTGAAAACGAACACCTTACGGCCCGAATTTGAGTCTTTCCGAGATGAGGTTGTCAAAAGCTGTATGAGTCAGCAGTACATGGCCCGGCACTGAGAAAGCCCCGGAGGGGCGAAAGATATTTGCCTGGGGCGTGAGCCCCAGGATGAGGGCCAGAAAAAGAACTCAAGCCCCGGAGGGGCGACAGGTTGTTCAGCTCGACTCTCGGAGCCGACGACTCTTCATTTCTGTCGCCCCTCCGGGGCTGGCCGTTTTTTTGTTCACTCGTTTCCCGGGGCTGACGCCCCGCGCTATTCTCTGTCGCCGCTCCGCGGCTTTAATTCTGAGAAGCTGTATTGGACAAGAGTGATCCAGCATCCAGCATCCTTTGCCCTTCATCCGAGCACCCAGTTGGGCTGTACAATTGACGTGTCATGTCTCACAACTCACCGATGTCCGACGTTCCCGCCGGAAGCTCCCCGCGGCGCTTTCCCCTCTACCTCACTCTGGCCGCGGTCTTTGTCACGATCTTCGTGGTCTTCGGGCTGGCGCTGATCGGTTTTTTCAACCGCGAGAGCCGTCGTATCGAGATCATTGGTGCCAACGATCTCGTGGATCGGATGAGCCTCAACGTGCAGATGAGCATCGGCGAGCTGTACCTGCCGGCTCAGAGTCTGGTCGACGTTGCCTCCAAATCGGCCCCGTTGGCGGGCGAAAGTCTTGATGAAAGGTTGCAATCGTTGGGGGCGCTGACCGAAGCCCTGCGGCTCAACCCACAGATGTCGTCGATCTTTGTCGGAAATCTCGATGGTGACTTTTTTCTCGTGCGATCGGTGGGTGATCGCCGGGTGGCCGCGCAGACTCTCGAGGCCCCAGGGGGCAGCCGTTTCGCGGTGCAGAGCATCGAACGCGGCGGCGACGGTTCGGCAGTGGGCAGGCTCTTCTTTTTTGACCAAGCCCTCGGTCTGCTGCAGTCGCGGCCCCTGGACGTGGCCGACTTCGACCCTCGCGACCGCGATTGGTACCGCTTGGCGATCGGCCGCTCGGACCAGGTGACCACCGATTTTTATGTCTTTTTCACGACCGGGGAGGTGGGTCTGACGTTTGCACGCAGGCTCGCCGACGGCAGCGGCGTTGTCGGAGCGGATCTCGCGCTCGCCGATCTCTCGGCTGGTCTCGCCAGACAGCGGCTGACCGAGAGCACGAAGATTGCCGTATTCGATCCGTCGGGTCGGATCATCGCCCTGTCGACCCCGGAGATGAGGGTTCCCGTGCGGGCGGCGAACCCAGACGAGAGCGTGACCATGCCGCGTCTCTCCGAGCTCGATGATCCCGTCTACCGGGCGCTGGCTGAGATCTTCAACGGCAGCGAACTGGCGGAGCACCAAGTTCTCGAGATCGCCGGCCGCGCCTGGCTGGCATCGGTCAAAACGGTGCCCACCCGCCGGGGGACCGATGTCTTTCTCGCGACCCTGATTCCGAGGGACGAACTCCTCGCAGCGGTCGATCGGGTCCGCAATCAGGGCCTTGTGATCTCGTTGGCCCTGCTGGTCGCGGCCGTCGGTGTCGTGCTGTGGGTTTCGGGAAACATGTCTTCGGCCCTGCGCTCTCTGGCGGCTGAAGCTGGCGAGATCCGGAGATTCAAACTCTCGCGGCCTGTTGAAGTGAGGTCGCGCATCGCCGAGGTCGACGACCTCGCAGTCACCATGTCGGTGATGAAGTCTTCTCTGCAACAGTTCTTCGAGATCTCCCGGGCACTGTCGGCTGAAAAAGACTATCGGAAACTGCTTGAAATGATATTGAGGGAGGCTCGCAATATCGCCCACGCCGACGGCGGCGCGGTTCTGATCATGAACGACGACGATAGCGCCCTCGAGGTCGCGGTTCTTGAGAACCTGGATTCGGGTACGCATTACGGTGGCACGAGTGGAGTCAGGCCTCCTTTTCCGCCGGTGCCGGTCGACGCTGAGCCCGGAGGCGTCCTCCACCCCGATGCCGATGGCGAAACGGTGCGGCGAAGAGAGACCCTCCTCATCGATGATCTGACCGCGGGCCACCGTTACGACACCACGGCGATTCGCGAACGTTTCGACTGGAGCGATGACTCCGGCTCGTCGATTCTCAATGTGCCGCTAGCCGATCAGAAGGGTGAAATCGTCGGTCTGCTCCAACTGGTGAATGCGCGATCCGTGGAAGGCGAAGTGGCGGCCTTCGATCCCGAAGTGGTGCCGGCCATCGAGGCCGTCGCGTCCGATGCTGCGGTGGCCCTCGATCTGCGGCGGATGTTGCAGGCACAGAAGGACCTTTTGGATGCCATTATCCACATGGTGGCGGGAGCGATCGATGCCAAGTCTCCCTACACACACGGTCACTGTCAGCGCGTGCCGGAAATTGCCAGGGCCCTGGCGGAAGCGGCCCACAGTGCGACCGACGGACCCTTCGCCGGTTTCTCGCTCAGCGATGACGAGTGGGAGGAACTCCACCTCGCGAGCTGGCTCCACGACTGCGGCAAGTTGACGACCCCGGAGTTCGTGGTGGACAAGGCAACCCGGCTCGCGACCATCACCGACCGGCTCCACGAGATCCGGACCCGATTCGAGGTCCTGTGGCGCGATGCCGAGATCGGGTATCTGCGAGAGGTGACCTCCGGGCGGTCGGAGGACCCGCAGGCGAGAGAACGCCTCGAGAATCGCCTGAACGAGATCCGCCGGCAGTTCGCGTTCATCGCCGAGTGCAACTCGGGCGAGACCGAGATGAACGAGGCCCGGATCGAGCAGGTGAGAGAGATCGGCGCCCAGACCTGGACACGCCACCTCGATGACCGGATCGGTCTCTCGCACGACGAGCTCGAACGCAAACGGCGAACCCCCGAGCGGGAGCTCCCGGTCGCCGAGCCGCTTCTCGCCGACAAGGTTGAGCACCTTGTCTTTCGCGAGGGCCCGCCATTCGGCGACAACCCTCACGGCTTCGAAATGGACGTTCCCGAACACCTCTACAACCACGGTGAGATCTACAACCTGTCGACGCCGCGCGGCACCCTGACTGGCGAAGAGCGGTTCAAAATCAGCGAACACATCGTTGAGACAATCAACATGTTGAGCCAACTGCCGTTCCCGAAGGAACTTCGACGTGTGCCCGAGTGGGCGGGCAACCACCATGAGACGTTGACCGGCACCGGGTATCCCCGTCGGTTGGCCGCCGACAAGCTTTCGGCCCCGGCGCGGATCATGGCCATCGCCGACATATTCGAGGCACTCACCGCCTCGGACCGCCCCTACAAACCGCCCAAGAAGCTCAGCACCGCGGTGAAGATCATGAGTTCCTTCCGCGACAACGGCCACATTTGCCCCGACCTTTTCGATCTGTTTCTGACCTCCGGTGTATTCAAGAAGTACGGCGAAGAATATCTGCAGCCGGGGCAGGTGGATGACGTCGATATTGCGGAGTATGTGCGGGGAAGCCAGGAGAATTCGGAATTCGGAACTAGGAATGCCATCGCACCATCGCACCATCGCAAATTCGGAATTCGGAATTTTCATCGCACCCATCGCAGGGAGTCCACAGATCACCCAGATTGACCCAGATCCATCGCAATCTTTTGCCGGAAGGGTGTGCGGAAATAGGCCCGTGCGGTGGAGGTGCCATTCTTTGCATTGTTCGATTGAATGCGTTGCCCTCGCCCCGTGGCGTCGTGCGAACAATGCAGAGAGTGGCTCCTCTCGGGAAGAGCGCTCTGAAAGTCGGGGCATCCTGCCGGCACCATCCTCGATGCCTGTCATTTCGACCGAGCGAAGAATGAGCGAGCGGAGAAATCTCATCGAACAGCGCCGAGATTTCTCGACTTCGCACCCCGGGGGTGCTCCGCTCGAAATGACAGGTTTTGGGACGCGGGGAAGGGGTACGAGAGGTTGGAAATCGGACAGCGGGTTCGGCCTGGCGGGTTCTCCGGCACGATTTCGCGATCCGTCGTACCCTATGTGCACATGACGGATCGAGAGCGAGCGCGTTTGGAAGTGGGTGGAACTGATCCACCGGGACGACCGCTGGTGATCGGCGAAGTCCTGTTCGATGTGATGCCCGATGGGACGCGAGTCCTCGGCGGGGCGCCGTTCAACGTTGCCTGGCACCTGCACGCCTTTGGGCTGCAGCCCGCTTCTGATCACCCGGGTAGGTGCCGATGATGACGGCAGACGAGGTGGTGGCGGCCATGGAGTCGTGGGGCATGGACACGCACCGGTGTGCAGCGGGACGAAGCCCATCCCACCGGACGCGTTCAGGTCGAACTCGACGACGGCCAGCCAACCTTTCATATCCTCTCCGGACCAGGCTTATGATTTTCTCGACTTCGACCTTGCGATGGAGTCGATCGGGCGCCGGGATTTCTCGCTGATGTACCACGGAAGCCTGATCGCGAGAGGCGAGATCTCGAGATGCGGTCGTCGAATGAATGCGTCCAGCGGCTCGACGCGCCCGTCTTCATTGATGTCAACCTTCGCGATCCGTGGTGGGCCCGCGAGCAGGTCGCCGCGGCCGTCGAGCGCGCTCGGTGGGCGAAGCTGAACGAGGCCGAGCTGGGCCTGCTGGCCGGTGCCTCTGACCTTGTGGCGGTAACGACCTTTCGGGACGATCACGACCTCGCGGCGGTGATAGTGACGCGAGGCAGCCGTGGTGCGGTGGTCGTGGATGGCGACGGTATTGTGGACTCGGCCCCAACGGACAAGGTACAGATCGTGGACACGGTGGGCGCGGGTGATGCTTTCAGCTCTGTCTTCCTGCTCGGGCTGGTGAAAAACTGGCCGACCCGCATATCGCTCGAACGGGCGCTCGAATTTGCTGCGGCAGTCTGCATGCAACCCGGGGCCACGTCTGCGGATCGAGGCCTCTACGCGGGATACCGAGAACGAGGTTGGTGATGAATATGAATGAGGGTGGCGGTCTCTACATCGCGTTGATCAGCCTCCATGGTCTGATTCGCGGCGAAAACCTGGAGCTCGGGAGGGATGCCGACACCGGCGGGCAGGTGCAGTACGTGCTCGATCTGGCGCGGGCTCTCGCGGAGCATCCCGAGGTGTCGCGCGTCGAGTTGATGACGCGCCAGATTCTCTCCACCAATGTCGACCATGAATACGGAGAACCCTACGAGCAGATCGCCGACCGGGCCCGGATCGTGCGACTGCCGTTCGGGCCCCACCGCTACCTCTACAAGGAGAGCCTGTGGCCTTACCTCCCGCAGTTCGTTGACCAGGCCCTGGCTCACTTTCGCGGCGTCGGCCGACTCCCCGACGTGATCCACGGCCACTACGCGGATGCCGGCGAGGCCGCCGTTCGGATTTCCAGGCTGCTCGACCTGAAGCTGGTCTTCACCGGGCATTCCCTGGGCCGGGTCAAACAACAGCGCCTGCTCGACAAGGGACTTTCAGCCGAGGTGATCGAGGAGCGCTACCACATGAGCCGGCGCATCGAGGCCGAGGAGCGCGTCCTCGAGCGCGCCGACCTGATCGTCACCAGCACGCAGCAGGAAGCTGATCAGCAGTATGCGCTGTACCTCGCGCACGCCCGGGATCGTATGGTGGTGATCCCGCCCGGGGTGGATCTCGGCCGTTTCCGACCGCCGAGACGCGGTGAGCGCTTCACGATCGCGGAAGAGATCGACCGTTTTTTCACGCAACCGAAAAAACCGATCATTCTCGCCCTGCAGCGACCCGACGAGAGGAAAAATCTCGAGACCCTGATTCGTGCCTACGGTGAAAGCAAGGCGCTTCGGGAGCTTGCCAATCTCGTGCTGATGATCGGGACCCGAGATGACGTCGAAGAACTGCCAAAGGCGCAGCGCAAGGTCCTCAAACAGATGCTCTCTCTCATCGATCGCTACGATCTCTACGGTTCGGTGGCCTATCCGAAGCAGCACTCGTCCGACGATGTGCCAAACCTCTACCGTCTCGCTGCGGCGCGGCATGGGGTCTTCGTCAACCCTGCTTTGACCGAGCCGTTCGGCTTGACCCTCATCGAAGCGGCGGCGAGCGGTCTTCCGATCGTCGCACCCAATGATGGTGGACCGCAGGAAATCATTCGCATCTGCAACAACGGTGTGCTGATCGATCCGCTCGACGCCGAGGCCATCGCCGCCAACATCTTCGATGTCATATCAGATCGAGATCAGTGGCGCCGCCGCGCGCGCTCGGGCATTCGCGGTGCGGATCGCCATTTTTCCTGGAAGGGGCACGTCGCCCAGTACGTGAAGCGGGTCGAGAGCCTGCTCCGCAAGCACCGTCCTGCGGCGGATGCGCCGACGACCCGGCTGGCACTTGCGGGCCGGCTGCTGGTGTGCGACATCGACAACACCCTGGTCGGCGATCGCGATGCGCTGGTTGAGTTCCTCGAGTTTCTCGAGATCCATCGCGGGCAAATCGCGTTTGGTGTCGCCACCGGGCGGGTCCTCGAGAGGACCCTGGATGTGCTCGAGGAATGGGACATCCCGATGCCCGATGTTCTCATCACGGCGGTGGGGTCCGAGATTCACTACAGCCGCCCGGATCTGGTGGCCGATCTGAGCTGGAGGCGCGCAATCGCCCACCGGTGGGACCGTGAGGGCGTTCGCGAGTGCCTCGCGGAGGTGCCGGGCATCCGTCTCCAATCCGCCAGAGACCAACGCGAGTTCAAGATCAGCTACCTCGTCGACCGCGACGCCTGGCCCGGGACGCGTGAGATCCGGCGGCGGATTCGGGAGCGCGGTCTGGCGGCGAACGTGATCTTCTCGCACCACGAGTTCCTCGATCTTCTGCCGGTTCGGGCGTCGAAGGGCCGTGCCATCGGCCATATCGCCCATCGCTGGGGCCTCGGTCTCGATCACGTGATGGTTGCAGGCGACTCGGGCAACGACGCGGACATGCTGCGGTCGGGCGCGCTCGGCGTGGTGGTCCAGAACTACAGCAGCGAGCTCAGGTATCTGCGCGGGCGCAAGAGAATTCATTTTGCAGAGAACGCCTATGCGCGCGGGATCATCGAAGGCATCCGTCACCACGGATTCCTCGACCGTCACGGTTGATTTTCCTCGAGCAGGGTTGCTGCCCGGGGGCGGTATTGGAGGGCGTAGAGAACCTCCAGATAGCGTCGGCTTTCCGCGTGTTCGAGGTTGGTCATGTACTTCCAGAATCCGTAGATCCGACCGAGGGTCATCAGGCGCTCGGCATAGAGCTTCCAGGTATAGCGGCTGTGAACTCTTTCGATGCCGCCTTGGGAGATGGTCGACCAGTGCTCTGGGTCCTCTGAAGACCGCTCGAAGAACTCGGCCATCAGGTTTGCCGATCGATCGCCGTGGTTGGGATCGATGTGGAAACCGCTCACGCCGTGCTCAATGATCTCCAGCGGTCCCCCGAAACAGGTGGCGAAGGTGGGCAGACCGCAGACCATCGCCTCGACCACGGTGAGACCGAAGGCCTCGAACAGGGCGGGCTGGACGAACGCCCCTCGACGGTCGGCGACGAAGCGGTAGAGCTCGCTGCCCATGACCCGGTCGACGTGCTTCACCCACCGCATCTGGCCGTCCAACTCGTAGGTGTCCATGATCTCGTGCATGCGGTGGATCTCGGCCTGCTCTTCGGCGTCGCGAGACTCGTTGGGATCGACAAATCCGGCGACGACAAAAAGGTTCGCCTGACTTCGGAGGCGTTCGTTCTCACCGAACCACCGCGCGAGGCCGGTCAGGTTCTTGATGCGGTCCAGCCGCGCCATGGTGAAAATGACCGGTTTGTCGGGATCTTCGAGCTGGCCCCGGCTTTCGGGGTAGTCTTTGCTGAGCAGGCGCGCCTCGAGTTCGGGGTGGAGACCCCCGAGGCGGCTGTCTTTCTCGGTAAAGGGAAAGTAGAGATCGGGATCTGCACCCGGCGACACGATGTTGAATCGCGGGTCGAAAACGTCGATGCCGTTGACCACGCGATAGAGCCCGGGGAGGGTGTAGGCGCCGTAGCTCTCGTACTGACCGACGCTCTCGGGGGTGCCCGCGATTTCCTGGAAGGTGCTGGTGATGATGAAGTCGGCGGCGTTCATGGCGATCAAATCGGCCGTGAACTGGCACGAGAAGTGATAGTGCTCCTCGTTGTCGCGCCAGTAGAGGTCCGACAACAGGTATTTTGTTTTCTCCAGCGCGTGCGCGATCGTGCACTTCGTGACGCCGAGCCGCTCGCCAACGATACTGGCGACCAGGTTGCCGTCGGAGTAGTTCCCGATCACCATGTCGGGTTTGGTGGTGAGTTCGGCGACGATCTCGCGCTGTGCTTCCAGTGCGAAGCGTTCGAGATACGGCCAGACCTCGAACCGTGAGATCCACTGCGGCACGATCTCGCCGGTGGCCGTTCTGAACGGCACCCTGAGGATGCGGGCGTGCTGGGTTCCCGAAATCGGCTCGAGCCGCTGGTTGCAGGTCGTGTTGCCGGCCTCTGGGATGAGCCTGGTGACGACGAGAATCTGAGGTTCGTAATCGACGCCCTGCTCCCTCAGTCGCGACCGCATTTCGTGTTCGAGGGCGCGAACCTGATCGAGGATGTAGACCACCTGTCCACCGGTATCCGGCAATCCCATGACGTTTGACTGCGCGAAGTATCCGTGCGGCGACATGATGGCGAGGTTGAAAATCATCGGAATGCGGGCGAGAAACTTCTCGAGGAGGCTCGGTCCCGGAGCTTCGAGGAGATCCTGGAGCAGCTTCGTGGTCTCACCGATTCGCGCGACGGTTCGCCCCCAGCCGGGCTCCAGACCAAGCCTCCGAAGCTCCGGTTCAACCTCCGACCAATCGGTTTCGGGGTCGTGCTTCTTGAGCAGATCGTTCGCCTCGCGCAGGCTGCGGCGCACGGCCTCGGGATCATCGAGCTGCGGGTTGAACATGAGTTGGCGGCCATCGAGGGTGTGAAGGGACAAAAAGGAGATGAGGCGCTTGAGACCGTTATCTGATTGAGCGAGAAGCTGGCCCGAGAGCTGACGGTTGAGGAACTCGAGACCGCGGCCGATCGAGTGGACCTCGCGGAGCCTTGCGAACTCGTGTCCGAATGGCCCGAAGTCGAACTCCACCGGCCACCCTTCGGTTGTTCGGTCCTTTTCGATCAGCGCCTCTTTGAAGGCCTGATATCTGGCGATCGACACCCATTCGATCTGCAGTGTTTCGGCGTGGAGTCGGATGTGCGCCCACCGGCCGACTTCAGGGCGCACGGCGAGATAGATCCACGGTGCCTGCACCGCAGCTTCCTGAGCGAGCTCGATGGCCTGTCCAAGCACGCTGCCGTCAAGCGCGCGACCTTCGTCGGTCGAAACAAAGGTTTTGAACCCGTCGAGCAGATCCGACCGCATCAGGAACGGCTTTTCGAGTCCGAAGTAGGTGTGGAGCAGCATGTAGACCGGGGCTCGGTTCGCCTCGATGAACTCTTGAACGGTCGCAGTGTTGATGGCCATCTCATTCCTTTTTCTTTTATAGAAGTCGGTTGCCTGCGCGCCATTTAATGTATCAAGGCAGGTATGGGCGAGAATATTCTCGGCTGGGTGTCGTGATCCCCGTCGCCCCAGCATCAAAGAAATTGCGTCAGCCCTTTCAAGAACTCGAGGCTACCAGAAGCTCCTTGACCCTTGAGCCCTGAAATCCGTGGCTTCCAGCCCATCCAAAATCAAATATCAAACATCCAACATCGCGAGAAGAAAAAGGGCGCCCGTTCTGGCGCCCGTGATCTCTCGTGATCTGGATGGTCCTACCGCACCTCGAACTCTGGTGGGTCGGCGAAGAACGGTGGGTTGCTCTCCAACTGTTCGAGCACGGCGTCGAGCGCGGCCTTGAGTTGCGGGTCGAGGCCCTTCGCGAGTTGTGTGGGGTCGTCAACCACCGGGATGTCCGGGGTGACCCCGATGCCCTCGGGGAACCATACGCCGTCTGGGCCGTAGAGACGTCCCGGCGGGGCGGTGTAGCGGCCGCCATCGATGAGCTGGTGTCCCACAGCGGGTCCGATGAGACCGCCCCAGGTTCGGACACCGACAATGGGCCCCACCTTCAGCTCTTTGAAGAAGAAGGGGAATGCGTCGCCGCCGGATCCGGCGCGGCCGTTGATGATCATGGCCTTGGCGCCGTAGTGGCTGATGGCGGGATGGGTGCGGGTTGCGCCGTGACGCATAAAGATCCGCGTCACCATCGGCCGGTTGAACTTCTCGATAAAGCGGTCGGGGAGCTGGCCACCGGCGTTGAACCGTTCGTCGATGATGAGACCGGGCAGATTGTGCTGGCTGTTGAGTTGGCGGACGAGTTCGGTCTGGCCGGAGACTCCGGTGTTGGGAACGTGGACGTAGCCCACGGTTCCTTCTGATGCCTCCAACACCCACTGTCGGTTCATCTCGATCCACTCGCGATATCGCAGTTGGGCTTCGCTGTCGATGGTCTCCACCAGCACCTCGCGGGCACCCTCCATCGTCGGCTCCGAGTTGACGGCCAGCGCGATCGTCTGGTCGGCAAGCCCCGCAAAGGCTGCGTAGGGATCCATCGAGGTGTCGATCGGCACGCCATTGACGGCCAGCACATAGTCGCCTTCGCCGATTTCGACCCCGGGCTCGGCCAGGGGCGAGCGGACATCGGCGCCATCCCACGGTCCGCCGCGGACGATATGGTGGATTCGGTAGGTATCGTTTTCAAGCGCCCAGTCGACGCCGAGCAGCCCTACAGGCCGTCGAGGTGCCTTCTCGGTGTCACCACCACCCACGTAGGTGTGGGAGGCATTCACTTCGGCGATGAGTTCGCCGATGATGACGTTGACGTCCCACCGCGTGGCAGCGTCGTCGAGGAGCGAGCCGTACTGGCCGCGAAGGTTCCCCCAATCGAGCCCGTGGAGATTGGCATCGTAGAAATAGTCGCGGTAGGTTCGCCACACCTCGGTAAAGAGCTGCTGCCATTCGGCCCGGGGGTCGAGCGTCATCTCGAGGTTTGACGTGTCCACTATGGTGTTCTTGTCACCGGAGCCGCCGATCTTCTGTGCGGGTTTGATGTCGACGATGGCGAGAGTGCTTTGCTGCGCGACCAGCATTTTTTTCCCATCGGCGGAGATCTCAAAGTCCGTCGCATTGTCGAGGATGGTCTCCTCTTCGCGCTCCTCGAGATCGTAGAAGACGATCGGCCGGTCCTCGGCGGAGGAACCGGAACGGGGCATACGATGGAAGATCACCTTGCCCGAGACGGCCGCCAGGTTGCTGAAGTTTCCGGGCTCCGGAGGCAGCACCACGACCCGATCCTCGAAGCCTTCGAGGTCGATCATCACCGGTTCGGGTTTTTTCTCCTCGGCGGTCTCCTCCGGTTCGTCATGGTTTTTCTTGCTCTTTTTACCTTTTTTCCCCGTGTCCTTCGTATCGTCGGAACCGTCGACCTCGGCATCGGCGGCCTCGTCCTCGCCAGCCTTCTCCTCGTCGTTGCGAGGAGCGAGGGGCGAGGGAACGTCGGCGCGCAGGGAAGCTGCAACGAGCGTGGTGGCGTTGGGATAGACCCAGGTGGCATCCATGTCCGAATAGATGGGTTCGAGGGTGCGGTTCGAGTAGTAATAAAGGTATTTCCCGTCGGGATCGAAGACGGGCCCAAAGTCGCTGTAGTAGCCCGAGGTCATCTGGTGACGTTGCCCGTCGACTGTGTGGTAGAGGAAAATCGCGTCGTTGCCGGATTCGAGGCCTCGGGAGTAGGCGATCCACCGGCTGTCGGAGGACCAGCTGACGTCGAACCCGGAGAGGTTCGGGTGCAGCATCCACAGCCCCGTGTCCACAGTGGTCAGGCTTTTGGTCTCGAGGTCGTAAATCTGGATTGTCTGGGTGTGGTCGATAAACACCATTTTGTTGCTATCGGGAGACCAGTAGGGTTGGTAGCGGAATCCCGGGCCGAGGTCGGTGAGCTTGGTGGCCTCACCGCCGGCGGCGGGCATCAGGTAGAGCTCGTATTCTCCGCTGGCGTCGGACCAATACGCGATGTTCTTGCCGTCGGGGGACCACGCGGGGGTGCGTTCGGCCGCGCCGGAGGTTCGAGTCAGATTCTGGACGACGCCGTGTTTGGCGGGAACGCTGAAAAGCTCGCCCCGCGCTTGAACGATCACCCGTTTTCCGCTCGGTGAGACGCCCGCTCCCTGGAAGAGATCCGAGACGTTCACGAGGCGTGGACGAAGGCTCGCGAGATCGGTGACGATCTCCACCTCGACCTCCGTCATACTTCTCGTCGTCGAGCCCCATGAGGTAGAGCCGGCCGCCGGCCTGGAAGACCATGTCGGAGGGACCGATGGCGGGGAAGGTGATGTCGAAATCGGTGAAGTTCGTCACCTGGCGAAGGTCGCCGGTTGCGGGGTTGACGGCCCAGATGTTTGAACGCATGGCGGGGCCGCGATCCGACAGGAAATAGAGCGTGTCACCGTGCCACATGGGGTAGGCGTCGTTCGCGTCGCTGTTGCTGAGGTTTTGCGAGTCGAGAGTCTTGAGATCAAAAAGCCACACCTCCGGCGCGGCGCCGCCCCGATATCGCTTCCATGTTCGAAAACCGCGGTCCTTTGGAGAGTAGGCGATGCGATTGCCCTCGGGGTCGAGGGCGCCGAACTCGCCGTAAGGCATGGGCAGGCGTTCAGGAAGCCCACCCCCGACCGACACCGTCCACAGTTGATTGTAGCGGGGCACGCCGCTGGTGCGTTGCGAGGCAAAGAGCAATCGGCCGCCGTCGGGACCCCAGTCGACGAGACGATCATTGCCCGGGTGATAGGTGATTCGGTGCGGAGTTCCACCCATCGTGGGAATCACATAGACATCGGTGTTGCCGTCGTAGTTGGCACTGAACGCGATCCTGGAGCCGTCGGGAGAGAACTTCGGAAACTGTTCCTCACCTGCCGGGGAGCTGAGACGGTGGGCGGTGCCGCCGTCCTTGCCCACCAGCCAGATGTCACCGGCATAGACAAACGCGATGTGGGTGTCGGACACATCCGGGTAGCGCAGTAGACTTGCGTTGACTTCGGCGGCAACGCTGGCCGCTGTCAGACACAGAAACAGCAAACACAGAGCGAGCTTGAAACGCATGAAAATCCTCCTCGATGAAAAAACGGTGTCGTCACGGGTTCCTTAGGATACGTGATCCCGAACCGGAGGTTTGGGCGGTTGGCAACGGGCGCGTCTCGATCTCGAGGAGGTGGAGCTGACTGGCCGGTCGCCGGAGTACGCGCTCTATGCCCCGGTGGTCGGTGGGCGGGATCTCGTCTCCGAACGATTGAAGATCGACCAGCTGGCTTCTGTGGCGAGAAGAAGATTCGTCGAGACGCAGCTCGAAGGAATCCTCGAGCTGGTTCGGGAAGGGCTCGCGGACGCGGTTCAGGAGGGGGAGATGCAAATGCAGCTATCCCGGGTCGAAGCAGAGACCGAAGAAATCGTGCGTCGGCTCGAGTTGCGCCACGGGTATCTGCAGGGCGATCTGACAGCCAGACAGGTGAGCCTCGAGGAGAAGCTGACCCTGGCTGGGGAACGGCTGGAAACCGCCAAGCAGAACGTTGCACTGGTGACTCAGAACCACGAACGGATGGTGGCGATGAGCGCCGACGGTCTGGTGTCGGCGATTCAGATGAAAGAGGTGGAACTCCAGCTGGCACAGGCCAGGGCCGAGGAACGACTTGCTCGGGCGGAGCTCGAGTATCTCGAGGAGGCCGTCCGGCACCGTTGAACCGGTCGACTCGATAACGCTGAACAGCTGTTCAGCTCCTTGTGCACACGGAGAAGATCACCCGTTTGGTTGCTGAAACCGCGGTCCGTGCTGCCCAACCCAAACCCGGATTCGGCGAGTTCACGGCAACCGAAACGCGGGAGGTGATCGTGGCTGTCCAAGTGTTCGGAGCGGACGTCCTTCGATCACGAGAAAAATCCACACGTTCGGAGAGCAGAGATTTTGAACCGACTTGCACGACCGCTGCCTTGACTGGAGGGGCCGTTCGGGTCACGCTGAGGCGATCCGTCCACGCTGCAGGAGGCGCCGAGCGTCTCTGTGGCGGAAACCTGCGCGACCCGCTACCAGGCCCGGAATCCCCAAGCCACTCCCCTCTACCGGCAAATCCGAAAGCCCGGGCGCCGTGTTCGCAGCCCGATGATCCCATAACTCGGATCGCCCGCGTTTTGGTAGTCTCGACGCCGACATTGGGGGTGCCATGAAAAGACTTTTGATTTCGATTATCGCGATGCTGACCGCACTGCCGTCGATCGTCTCCGCGCAGCGACCCGACGAGGCCGGATCGGAGGAGGTCCGGGAGAACTTCACGAAGTACGAGTACCGCATCGCCATGCGTGACGGCGAACACCTCTTTACCTCCGTCTATGTTCCGAAGACCTGCGAGGAGCCCCGCCCGATCCTGCTCATAAGAACTCCCTACTCAGTTTCGCCCTACGGGGCGGATCAATACCCCAGATCTCTCGGTCCGTCCAAGCACCTCATGAAACGGGACTACATCTTCGCCTACCAGGATGTCCGCGGTCGGCACATGTCCGATGGGACCTGGATCGAAGTCCGTCCCCACGACCCGGACAAGGGCCCGTCCGACACCGATGAGAGCTCCGATACCTGGGACACCATCGAATGGCTGGTCTCGAACGTGCCCTGCAACAACGGCCGGGTGGGCATGTGGGGGGTCTCCTACCCCGGTTTCTACGCGTCCGCCGGAATGATCGACGCCCACCCCGCCCTCGTGGCGGTGTCGCCCCAGGCACCCGTCACCGACTACTACATGGGCGATGACTCCTACCACAACGGCGCCTTCATGCTGGCCGCCAACTATCGTTTCTACTCCTTCTTCAAACCACGGCCTGGCCCGCCGCAAAAACCGCCGAAAGACCGCCCCTCGGTCGATTTCGGCACCGAGGACGGTTACAAATTTTTTCTCGAACTGGGGCCGCTGTGGCAGGGAGCCGAAGAAAACGGCCTCAACGAAAACAGGCACTGGCGCATCAACCTCGAACACACTTCCTATGACGAATTCTGGCAATCCCGTTCGTTGTGGCGGCACTTTCACAACATCACCCCAGCCGTGCTCACCGTCGGCGGCTGGTTCGATGCGGAGGACCCCGTGGGCCCGCTGATCACCTATAAGTCGATTAAAGCCGACGACAGCGGCACCTCCAACCACCTCGTGATGGGGCCGTGGACCCACGGCGGCTGGGCCTGGGGTGAAGGCCGCTCGGTCGGCAACGTGGATTTCGGCCAACCGACCGCCGAATACTACCGCGAGCACATCGAACTGCCGTTCTTCGTGACCCATCTCGAGGATGGTGAGATGCGAGACCTCGCGGCGGTCCACGTCTTCGAGGTCGGCACCAACCGCTGGCGCGAGTTCGAATCGTGGCCTCCGGCAGACGCCAAACCGCGCACCCTGTTCCTTGGCGGCGACGGCGCGCTGAGCTGGCAAGCCCCGGCCGAGGCGGAGGCCTTCGACGAGTATGTCAGCGATCCCTCCAAACCCGTCCCCTACGTCGGCTATGTCCAGATGGGTATGCAACGCGATTACCTGACCGAGGACCAGCGTTTTGCGTCCCGGCGCACCGATGTTCTGGTGTACCAGACGCCTGTCCTCGAGGAAGACCTGACGATCCTCGGCCCGATCACGGTCAAGCTCCACGTCTCCACCAGCGGCACCGATTCCGATTTTGTCGTCAAGCTGATCGACGTCTACCCCGATGACTACCCCACTCCCGAGTGGGAGGGGGAAGGTCGGCCACCGGCCAACCGCGTGCGTATGGGTGGCTATCAGCAGCTCGTCCGGGGTGAGCCTTTCCGCGGGAAATACCGACGAAGCTTCACGGATCCCGAGCCCTTCGAGCCGGGACAGCCCGATGTGATCGCCTACGAGATGCCGGACGTGGCCCACACGTTCCGCAGCGGCCATCGGGTCATGATCCAGATCCAGAGTTCCTGGTTCCCGCTCACCGACCGCAACCCACAGACCTTTGTCGATATCCCCCACGCCGAAGCGGAGGATTTTCAGAAAGCAACCCAGAGGGTGTACCGGTCCGTCGATCGTCCGTCATCGATCACCGTGTTGGTGGAGTAGCGGCCCGATCGTTTCTGTCAGAAGGCTGAATGCCCCACGAGGAACTCCGCGAGGAGACGCGATCCATCCGTATTGGTGCCAGGTATCACAATCTCACAATCGGGACTCCTGACGAAGTCTCTCATCCAGTTGCTCGAGCCGAGACGAAAAATCCGGGTCGCGTGCTCTTCGCTCGGCCGACGCGCTCACCCACCGGCTGACGCTGCCGGGGTTCTTCCGCAGCCTTTCCGCAATCGACCGAACCGTCTGCCCATATCTCTCAACACCCAACACTACGGCGATTTCCCTCAGTTCTCTCAGCCGTGATCCTTTTCGCCCGGCTTGCAAGCTCTTCGACATCCGTTTCCAGCACCTCGCACGTTCGATCCAGAAACACATCGACGGAAAGAGGCGGACGCTCCGGGGCAGTGCTTCTTCCCAGATAGTCCACGTAATTGGTGCCCGCAAGCAGCCTCAACGGCTCATCTTCCCGTGGTAGCCACCACAATCTTCGCGGGCTCCTCAGCAGCCCACCGGTCGGTCCTCAAGATGGGTGCCACACTTTGCATTAACGCATTGTTGCCGCTCCCCTGAGCAATAGCCCTGGGAAGGACATGCGCAAGATAATGAGGCAATGCGAAGTGTGGCACCCATGAGGGCGGCGCGCATGCGAAGTCGGGAACTCTCGAATTGTGAACGCTTAGCAGTCTCAAAATCATCAAAATCAAATGATAGACTCCCGGCTAAAGTTGGAGGCCTTTCCATGGATCACGAAAAGAAATCGAAGCCGTCAGTTTCTCGTCGCCAGTTCCTGATTTCTGGAGGAGCCGTCGCGGCGGCCAGCGGATTGCCCAGCATCGCTGGAGCAGAAGAAGAACCGGAAAAACCGAAGATCAAGACATACAGGACCCTGGGCCGCACCGGGTTCGAGGTGTCGGACATCTCAATCGGCGGCTCCGGCAGGGAGGCGAATCTCTACCGCTACGCCTACGATCACGGCATCAACTACATCGACACTGCCGAAAGCTACGGGAACGGAGAAAACGAGCGCACGATCGGCGAGGCGCTGCAGCACATGGACCGCAAGAAGGTCTTCGTCACCACCAAACTGGAAATGAAGGACGACGACACCCAACAGACCATCCTCGACCGCTTCGGCAAATGCCAGGAGAGGCTGCGCACCGACTACGTCGATGCGCTCTATATGCACAGTGTTCCAAATGTCAGCACCCTCAACAACGAGGGCTTCCACGCTGCAGTGAAACAGCTCAAGGCGGACGGCCGTATCCGATTTACCGGGGTCTCGAAACACGGTGCCCGAAGCGAGGAAGAAGAGAGCATGGACACGGTGTTGATTGCGGCGGCCGAGGACGGGCGCTTCGACCTGATGCTCATCGCCTACAACTTCATGAACCGCGAGAAGGGCGACAAGATCCTGGCCGCGTGTAAGAAAAACAACGTCGGCACCACGGCCATGAAGACCGCGCCCGGCAGTGTGAAGGTCGACCCCCTCGACCCCGAGAACCCCTCGGAGCGGTGGGCCAAATACATCGACCGCCAGGTCGCGGCCGGCGAAAAGCGCGAGGACGTGATCAAAGAGCTCCAGGAGTACATCGCCGACAGCGAGAAAACCTTTGCCGACGCCCAACCGTTCATGGAAGAGCACGGGATCACCAACCGGGCGGGCCTGCGCATGGCGGCCGTCCAGTGGATTCTGTCCAATCCTCTGATGCACACGTCCTGCATCGGCTTCAGGGATTTCGATTCCATCGACCGCTTTCTGCCGCTGTCCGGGGCCAAGATGACCCAGGCTCGCGCAGCCGCCCTCGACCAATACAGAGTGGTCGCTTCGAGTCTCTACTGCCGCCACGCCTGCAGCGACTGCGCGGGGACCTGCCCGCAGGGCGTGCCGGTGAGCACCGTGATGCGATATGCCTACTACTTCACCGAGCAGGGCCGCGAAAAACGCGCCATGACCAAGTACCGCAACCTGGGTTACGGCGATGCGCTGCCGTGTGATTCGTGCAGCGGACCGTGCGCCGGCGCATGCCCCTTCGGCGTCAACATCAAGGGCAATCTGCTGGCCGCCCACGGCCTGTTGACGCTGGCGTAAAATTCGCTGAATTGGTGGTCTTTCGATTTTTCCGGGCACCAGCCCAACGATGGAGTTGAGATGATCAAACGTCTTTTCCTGGTATCGATTCTCGCCCTTGTTCTGAGCTGCCAGGCAGCTCCACACGGTTTTTTGACGATCGCAGGTTGGTCGCCGCAAGGCGAACCGGCGACGTATGGCGCTGAGGGCTTGTGGGAGCTGATCAACGGCGCGGCCGACACGTTCCTCGATTTTGGCTTCGAGACCGTCACGGTGCAGAAATTCAGCGCCGGCGATGTCACGGCGTCGATCGCCGTGTACGACATGGGCAACCCTCTCAATGCCTTCGGCGTCTACCGCGCCGAGGCCCCGGTCGATGAACCGGTTCTGGCCGTGGGCACCGAGGCATTCGTGTCACCGCCGTATCAGTGTTTGCTGCTCAAGGACCGTTACTACGTCAAGGTGGAAGCCTACGAAGGGGACATCGACCAGGCGACCGGAGAAGCTTTGGTGGCAGCGATCGCCGATGCCCTTCCCGGTACGGCGAAACTGCCGCCGGAATTCGCAGCCCTGCCGACCGACGGTATGGTGATTGGCTCGAGCCGGTACACCCGGGAGGCACTTTACGGTCTGGCCGAGCTCAACGAATGCGTGCACGCCGCCTTTACCGACGATGAAGGAACCGAGTACCAGGCCTTCGTCATGTTGCAGAGCAATGAGGCGGGCGCGGACGACGTCTGGCAGAACCTCGCCGCCTCCTGGCAGGAAATCGATCTCGGCGGAGAACCCGTCCTGTATCGCGAGATCCCTTACAGCGGCCTCGTCGGCGTGACCCGTTCGCGCGGCGAAATCGTCGGCGTCGCAAATTCTGCAGATGAAGAGCAGCTGCTGGACCGGCTGGGACGAATCGCCGCACCGTAGGCGAGAGAAGCTCCCCGAGGGTCGGCGACGTTTCGCCGCACACCAAGAAAGTCGATGTGGCACCGATTCAAGGTGGAAACTGGGTTTTGGGAAGCGAACACAGATCACGGCTGTGTGTTCGACCACTCAGATGTACTACCCGATTCGAATCCGTCGCTGAAGATCGTGTCGGAAGGGACCTCGAAGCACTGTGAAAACTCCGAGGTGCTGCCGTCATCACCCGTCGCTGTCGCCGTCAGATACCAGCCGGACGGAACAGACTCAGTCAAAGCAATGGTGAAGGCGGCATCCCCACCGAGATCGGTGGAGGCCGGCCCAGAACCAACGAAGCTTCCTCCTTCGCCGAAGCCATCCGGATCGCACTCCGGACTCGCATAGATATCGACGGTGAAATCCGAGCCCGGTGTGCTGTCGAGGCTCCCTCCAACCGTGTCGGCGACAACGGATGTGAGAACCGGGAAATTCTGCAGGTTGTTCGGCCCGGTGTCCGGGTCATCAGGATCGTTTGGCGTCACCGCTGCGGGGTCGTTGCACACCAGATTCTCCGTATCGAAATCGGCGCACGTGTTGATTCCGAGGCCTTCGTTGTCAGCGATAGCGTTGCCGGCGATGGTGTTCCCCACTCCGGCGTCGCCGCGGAGTTCGACCCCGCTTGCGCCGTTGTTGGCGATGGTGTTGCCGGCTCCAGCTTCACGACCACCTACAATGTTGCCGGCCGCTCCCGCATACAGCAACACGCCGTGGCTCGCGTTCGCGAGAGGAGTCACACCGTCGATCTGGGTGCCGATGAAATTGCCCTCCACGAAATTCCCGTTGGCTGCGGCGATCCCGACACCCGAGGCCCCGCCACCCGAGATCAGGTTGGGCGCCGACGGTGAGGTGCCGCCGATTGTGTTGTTCGAGCCCTCATTGATGTAGATGCCGATGCTGGCGCCGCCCAGGTCAGCGGTGCCGGTGATGTCGGTACCGACGAGATTTCCCTGCACGAGATTTCCCGTCGATTCAGCAAAGCCGAGACCTACGCTCGCGAAGTCCGGGTCGAGGTTGGCGGCAATCAGATTTCCCGCGCCGGCGGTCGTGCCACCGATGGTGTTGTCAAACGAGGCGAGGGTGACGATGTCGTTACCGCTATTGCCGAGCCCGATCGTACCGGTCAGATCCGTGCCCAAGAAGTTGCCCTGCACGAGATTGTTTGACGCGCCTTCGTTGAGGGCGATGGCAGGATTGGTATTGCCTGAAATGACGTTCCTGGAGGCGGCCGTGGTCCCTCCGATGAGGTTGTTCGAAATGGCGTAGACGTGCACCGAGTTGGTGCTGCCGAGGTTGGCGGTACCGCTGGGATCGACACCCAGGAAGTTTCCCTCGATCACGTTGTTCCCCGAGCCCCACATCACGATGTCCGAATTGGTCGCAAATCGGTTGATCACCAGTCCACGAATTGTCGAGCTGCCGCTATTCACTGCCAGCCCGGTTGCGTTGGCATCGGTGAGACTGCCATCGATCTGGATCACCGGCGTGGTCTGAAAAGTCGGCTGGGACGTACCATCGATGGTCACCGGCTGGGTGATGGTCGGCAGACCGGAAGCAAGCGGCTGAATCGTGCACACCCCGGACTGGGCATCGCACCCGGTGTCGCTCTCGGTCGGAATATTGAAGTGGATGGTGTCTGCGCCCGTGGTGTTGTTGGCGGCGCTGATCGCTTCACGAAGACTGATCACGCCATCGTCGCCCGGGCTCGTGTTGAGTTCGGTGATCGAGGTCGTGTCACCGTCCTCCACGTCGGTTGTCGAGTTCACGACCACGATCTCGCCGGCCTTGCTGTTGAGAATCACCGGTTCCAGACGACCCTCCACCAACACGACAAGGTCGCTGACGGCGTCTGAGTTCAATCTCATGGATAGAGCGTCAAGAGGCTCCCACTCGATGGGAATCGCCGCCGCTGATCGCAGCGGCACGGCATCCGGAGTCCATGGGGAGATGTGCTCTTTTGCACCTGGTTCAGGCATGCGTCCCGGATTGCCCGCAACCTCCGGTAGCGCCTCCGGTGCAGCAGGACAAAGAAGGCTGTGCGCCTTCCCTGCAGTGACCGTCGAAACGAGGTGAACGCGATCACCACCCCATCCGGTGACCACGAGATCGTCGATCCCGTTTCCACCACGCCGCACCGTCGAAAGAACCGCCCGACCGTGAACCTCCGATGCCACATCGAGCCGACCGCCCTCGGGACTGATCAGCCAGTTGCCCTCGTCGAGAAAGGACCATCCATCGGCCTGCATTTCTTTCGTCCGAAGCTTTGCATCAGCAGTCTCCGGCCCACGGTAGGCAACGAGATGGACGGACCCGTTCTTGGAAAGCACGGCCAGTTCGCTGCGCCCTTCAGAATCGTCCACGAAATCTCCGATGCCTATGGCCGCGATCGAGAAACCCAACAAAAACCGGCTCATGGAGGACCTGGATTCGCCAGCGTTCGAACGCCTCCTGTCTCTGCCTCGAAGAATGGAAAGCCCGGTGTCCGCTGCGATCACGAGATCGATGCCGAACATGCCGTCAAGTTCGCCCAGAGCGAGGCCGGTGGCCTCGGCTTCGATCTCCACAGCCTTTGGGTCTGCTGCAAACGCACCCGCTGGGCCCTCGAACACCAACACGCGTGGACCTTTGTTTGTCCGCACCGCAACAACCAGATCAGCGAGTCCATCGCGGCGATTGATCTCACCCGACACCATTGCGGTGAGTTGACCGGGCACGTCGAGGAGACGTGCCGGCGCAAATTCGCCTCGGCCGTCACCCTGAAGCAGCAACAAGGCGTCGCCGCCGGTCGATGCCACCACGAGGTCGATATGACCGTCGGCGTCAAAGTCGCCCGCCACAAGAAAATCTGCAACTTCGGGGGTTGTGGTCACCCGAGCCGGGGACAGAAACGCAGCCTGGGTTGCCTTTCCCAACCTTCGCCGCGCTTTCGCCTCGATGGTGTTGGGGTGAATCGCATCGATATTGCCCCGGTAGAGAACCAGAATCCCACCGGCTGGGGTCACACCCGAGACGACGAGATCCGCCACCCCGTCCTCATCAAAATCTGCGACAGCCATCGCCCGGGCGCTGGCTTCGTCGGCCAGGCTCCGCAACTGGTCGGTCTCAAGCACATACTGTGCGTCGAAGGCACGTCCCCTTTCGAGGCTCGGCCCGCCCGTGCTCGCGTCGGCGATGGGCGCAATCACCACACTGGAGGCGACACCGAACATCGCGGCCAGATTGAATCGGAAAAAACTCTGCGTCATCCCTGACCGGAAAAACATGGGCGCCCTCCTTGCCGTCGGGCCACCCCTTCTATCGAGACAGCCCATTTTGGCTTCAATCCCATTTCGCGACACGAACAACGATATGACCGGAGCGAGCCACGAGATGTGCCCCGGGTCACTCGGAGAGCGAGGGCCTTCAGAACTCGAGATGAAGGTCACGATCTTGAGCAGCACTGTGACCTGACACCAGCTCGCATCGAAGTTGCTTTCGAGATCAGGTTTCCACAGAGCTTTCGACGAGAAGCGCTGAGCGCAGTCACCGTCGTTTGCGCGGAGTGCGAACTAGACCTTATTCAATATCAACAAAGGGGGCTCACATGATGGTTCGACCCGCTCGCTTCTGGGGCTCTGTTGCGGTCTGTGTCCTTGCTGCCGTTTCGTATGGTGTCAGGGGACACACCGCAACCGAACCGGATAACTCGCCTCACTCTGACTCTGTTGGCGGTCACCCAACGACCAAGGCAAGTCCCCTGAAGGCTCTTCATGGGTGCCACAGGTCGCATTGACTCATTGTTGATGACGGGTGTCATATGGGCCCCACCGACTGAAAATCGACCCTGGTTTCCGTCTCCGTTTTGATTTCCTCGACCGGAAGATCTCATCGGCTGCACGATATTGCGTCAATGCGACGTGTGGCACCCTAGGAGGCTGAAGGTGGGGAGGTTGGGGATACCGGCGTCGCCCCGGACTCCCGAGCGGCGCGTGCCGAGAGCCGCGACGCCCGCGCCATGCGGCGAAGCTGGGCACAGCTGATGCACGACCTGAGATGAGTGACTCGCGACGGTGATCTGCGCCAATCTCCTGGGCTCTGGCGCTTGCGAAAATGCTCGATGTACCGAAGGGTACGACTCCGCTTTTCGCAAGCGCCAGAACCTCAGGATCTCGGCACATTTCATCCGCCAGAGTCGCTCATCTCAGGCCGCCGATCTACGAGGTCGACCCGCTGGTGTGCCCGTCCTGCGGTTCAGAGATGAAGGTGATCGCGTTCATCACCGAGCACGACGTGGTCGACGCGATCCTGAGGCATCTCGCGAAAGCGGGGGCGCGATCTCCCTCGCGGCCCGCCGGGCGCGGCGACCCTCCCCACCACTTCCTGACCCCATCTCGGCTGCGGCCGTCCGTGAAGAGTGTGGTCATCGAGGCGGCGGTCGGTCGCGGAGCAGGGGTTCGGAGCGCGTTGTGCCGGGACGCGCTCTCCCTAACGCCGGTTATCTACCGTATCGGAGATCGCGCGGGGCATGCGAGCCCATCTTGGGCCCCGAATAAGCGCCTCAACCCCGTGCTCAGGCTGGCGCTGAACGAAAGGAAACTCCTATCCCTCAGTACGCCGATATTGTCCACCGGTTCCCGAGCGACGGTCATCAGCTTGACGCTGATTCGCCTCCATTCGATCGAGGCTCGTTGCGGGTCGTGAGTCTCGATCTTTGCGATCGCTCTCCAGCGTTGATACAGTTACGTTCGATCTGGAACCTGTGAGAAAGGAGCTCAGTGCTCTCCCCATGCTGGCGATCGGGATCGCAACAGCCGATTTCCTTGCCTGCGTGTCCACTCCGCCCACATTGGAGCTTCCCCTGCGACCCATACAGATCGATGTTCGTGGCGAGCTTGGTGACGCGGTAGGCGTCTCGTGACGACCGAGCTCATCCTTGTCGGTGGCGGTCTCGCCAACAGCCTGATCGCCTTCCGTTTACTTCTCGAGAATCCAAACTACCCCCTGCTTGTTTTCGAACGTGGGGTGTCCCTCGGAGCCGACCACACGTGGTCCTTTCATGATTCCGATATAACCAGCGAACAACGACGGTGGATCGAACCACTGATCGCCCACCGTTGGTCGCAGCACGAGCTGCGCTTCCCAAACCGTGATCGCGTCATGGACGACGGCTATAACTCAGTGACCTCGGAACGTCTCCACGAGGTCGTCGCCCCGGCACTCGGAAATCGGATGCGACTCGACACCGAGGTGGCGGAGGTCACCCCGGGCGGGATCGTGTTGGCGAACGGTGAGCACATCGAGGCCCGGGCAGTTATCGACGGCCGAGGCGACCCCGGCGCCAACCACCTGGACATCGGATACCAGAAGTTCCTCGGTCTCTTCGTCCGCCTCGCGGAGCCACACGGGCTGAGCAGACCGATCCTGATGGATGCCACCGTAGAGCAGGTCGACGGCTACCGATTTGTCTATACCCTGCCCTTCTCGGACACTGAAGCGCTCATCGAGGATACCTACTACTCCGATGAGCCGGATCTCGATCGCAATCGACTGAGAAAGGGAATCAAAGATTACGCAGAGCAGCAGGGCTGGGCCATTGCCGCGATCACCGGCGAGGAGAAGGGGGTACTGCCCATCACCCTCGGCGGTAACATCGACGCCTTCTGGGATGCCGGTCCCATAGGAGTTGCCCGCAGTGGGATGCGGGGGCGTTCTTCCACCCAACCACCGGCTACTCACTCCCCGAGGCGGTCCGGCTGGCGGACGAGATCGCACCGATCGCAGATCTCGACAGCGCAAGGCTCTACGAGCTGACCCGGCGCCGTTCCAAAGAGCTATGGCGTCGAACCGGTTATTACCGCCTGCTCAATCGGATGCTCTTCCGAGCCTCAGAGCCCGAGCTGCGCTACCGAATTTTCGAACGTTTCTACGGTTTGTCCGAAGGCCTGATTCAAAGGTTCTACTCCGGACAATTGGAATGGACCGACAAGGTCCGGGTGTTGGTCGGGAAGCCTCCGGTTCCGGTTTATCGGGCGCTCCAATGCCTTCGCGAGAACCGCGGAAGGAAGAGTACACTCTCATCATCGAGCGGGGGGTCCGATTGAAACAGAACTCGTGCAGCGGTCATCGGCAGCGGTTTCGGCGGTCTGACACTGGCGGTTCGTCTGCAAGCGGCGGGGATCGCGACCACCATCATCGAGAAGCGCGACAAACCCGGCGGGCGCGCCTACGTCTACGAAGACAAGGGCTACACGTTCGACGGCGGACCGACGATCGTCACCGCCCCTCCCAGCCTCGAAGAGGTTTTCGCCGCGGCCGGTCGCGACATGTCGGACTACATCACCCTGCTCCCCGTGATGCCGTTCTACCGGCTCTACTGGGAGGACGGCTACACCTTCGACTACTCCAACGATCTGGAAGCGACGACCCAGCAGATCGCCGACAAGAACCCTCGCGACGTCGATGGCTACATGAAGTTCCTCGACTACGCCGAGGAGGTCTTCCACGAGGGCTACACCAAGCTCGCGGCGACGCCGTTTCTCAACTTCTGGAGCATGATCGAGGTCTCGCCCCAGCTGATCCGGCTGCAGAGCTTTCGCAGCGTCTACTCGATCATCTCCAAGTTCATCAAGGACGACCACCTGCGCCAGGTCTTCAGCTTTCACCCTCTCCTCGTCGGCGGCAACCCCTACACCTCATCGTCGATCTACACCCTGATCCACTATCTCGAGCGCAACTGGGGGGTCTTCTTCGTCAAGGGCGGCACCGGTGCGCTGGTCACGGCGATGGTCAAGCTCTTCGAAGAGCTCGGTGGCGAGATCCGGCTCGATTCACCGGTCGAGCGCATCCACACCTCCAACGGCAAGGTCACCGGGGTGACAACCGCCGATGGCTGGCACGGCGATTTCGATGCCGTCGCCTCCAATGCCGACGTGGTCCACACCTATGACAAGCTGCTGAGCGACAACAACGACGCTCAGCGCGAAGCGTCGCGACTCAAACGCAAGCGTTTCAGCATGTCGCTGTTCGTCGCCTACTTCGGGGTCAAGCGCCGCCACACCCAGATCGCCCACCACGACATCCTCTTCGGCCCGCGCTACAAACCCCACCTCAAAGAGATCTTCAACGGCCCCGATGTCTCCGACGATTTCTCTCTCTACCTCCACGCCCCGACCTTGACAGATCCGTCGGTGGCGCCGGATGGATGCGAGGCCTTCTACGTTCTTTCACCGGTCCCCCACCTGGGCAACGCACCGGTCGACTGGAGCGAAGAGGGACCGCGCTATCGGGACAAGATCCTCGACTATCTCGAAAAGCGCTATCTGCCCAATCTCCAGGCCGATATCGAGACCGTGCGAATCATCACGCCCGATCACTTCCAGAACACTCTCAATTCGCACCTGGGTTCGGCTTTTTCCCTCGAGCCGATCCTGACCCAGAGCGCGTGGTTCAGGGTCCACAACCGGGACAAGAACATCGGCGGTCTCTACTTTGCAGGCGCTGGGACCCACCCGGGGGCCGGGGTTCCGGGCGTCGTCAATTCGGCCAAAGCGACTGCAGGGTTGATGATCGGCGATCTCCTCGGCGAGAACGGCTGAGGGCACTCTCATGGACGACGTCGTCACCCACGGCAAGGCGGTCATCGAAAAGGGCTCCAGCAGTTTCGCCGCTGCTTCGAAACTCTTCGACCCGACAACCCGGGGCCGTTCCCACATGCTCTACGCCTGGTGCCGCCACTGTGATGACCAGACCGACGACCAAGAACTTGGTTTCGATGGCACGCAGCTGTCGCAGGAGGAAGGACGAGCACGGGTCGGCCAGCTTCGGGCCGAGACGCTGCGCGCCCTTTCGGGCGAACCCACGGACGACCCGATCTACGCGGGTCTTCAGAGGGTGGTCGCCGATTGCGACATTCCCCACCGCTATCCGCTGGAACACCTCGATGGCTTTGTGATGGACGTCGAGGGCCGCGAGTATCGAAGCCTCGAGGACACGGTGGAGTACTGCTACCACGTGGCCGGGGTGGTCGGGGTGATGATGGCCTACGTCATGGGCGTCCGGGACGAGCCGACTCTCGACCGCGCCACCGATCTCGGGCTCGCCTTCCAGCTGACCAACATCTGCCGCGATGTTGTGGAAGACGCCGGGGTCGGTCGCGTGTACGTCCCCCTCGACTGGCTGACCGCAGCCGGCGTCCCCGCCGACCGGGTCGCGGCACCGGAGCACCGCGGAGCCGTCTTCGAGGTGGTCCGGAGAATCCTCTTTGAGGCCGACCGATACTACGCGTCTGCCTGGCTCGGGATCTCGCAGCTGCCGCCCCGTTCAGCGTGGGCGGTGGCGGCCGCCAACGCGGTCTACAGCGACATCGGCCGACTGATTCTCGATCGCGGTCCGAGAGCCTGGGACACGCGGACCTCGACGAGCAAGGCGCGCAAGATCTCGCTCGTCCTCGGAGCCGGGCCCCGGTCCTGGGCTGCGAGGCGGTGGGGAAAGGGCCCAGGTGACGAACCGCGCGACCGGCTGTGGACGCGGCCGAGAAAAACGACCGGCCATCATGGGTAACCGAACTCCGAATCCCGGCGGCGTCAATGGCGAACGCGCGTTGGCGGTCCGCGGTGTCGTCAAGCGCTTCGGTCCCAACACAGCGCTCGACCACGCCGGTCTCGAGCTGCGAAGGGGCGAGCGCCTGGCCTTGCTCGGGCCCAACGGCGCCGGCAAGACGACCCTGGTGCGGTGTATCAGCGGCCGCGCGGTCCCCGATGCCGGCGAGATCGAAATGCTCGGTCAGCGGCTGCCCGCCACCGGAGGGCGGCACGATCTCGGTTTTGTCCCACAGGAAATCGCGCTCTACCCCGATCTCACCGCCCGCGAGAACCTCGAGGCCTTCGGCCGCTTCCACGGGCTCAAGGGCAACGAGTTGAGCCGGGCGATCGACTGGGCGCTGGAGTGGACCGGTCTCGCGGACCGGGCCGGCGCCCTGACGAAGACCTTTTCGGGCGGAATGAAACGGCGGGTCAATATCGCGTGCGGCGTGCTGCACAAACCGCGCGTCCTGCTGCTCGACGAGCCGACTGTCGGAGTGGATCCGCAGAGCCGCGAACGGATCTTCACCATGCTCGACGAGCTGCGGCGTCAGGGAACTTCAATTCTGTTGACCACGCACCAGCTCGACGAGGCGGAGCAGCAGTGCGACCGGATCGTGATCATCGACCACGGCCGCGCCATTGCCGAAGGCACGCTCGCCGAGCTCATTGCAGACACGGTTGGTGCCAACCGGAAGGTGGTCTTCACACTCGCAGAGGCCTGTCCCGGCCTCAACGGCATGACGGCCGACGGCGATGGGCGGGAGCTCGTTGCCGAGGTCGAAGATGTCGCACTCGAACTCCCGGACCTCTTGATTCGTATCCGCGAGAACGGCGGTACGGTCTGTGACCTCGATGTCCAGCCGCCATCGCTCCACGCGGTCTTTATCCATCTCACCGGCCGGGAGCTGCGCGAATGATCTGGACGGTCGTTCGCGTCGGTCTGCTGCGGATGTGGCACGGTCGGACGGAGATCCTCCTGACCTTCGTCGTCCCGATCGTGTTCTTCACGATCTTTGCCTTTATATTCGACGAGCAGATCGGGTTGGGAAAGTCGCCGAAGGTCAACCTGGCCCTCGTCGACGAGGACGACACCGAGCTCAGCCGCGAGTTCGGCTCCGCACTCGCCGAGTGGGACTCGCTGCGCATCTGGGCACCCGTCGAGCACGAGGACGGGCTGTTCGTCTTTTCTTCGGTGGAGCCGGCGAAAGACCTGGTGCTCGCTGGAACGCTTCCCCTTGCGGTGGTCGTCCCGGAAGGCTGGGCGGCCTCACTGTCGGACCCCGGGAAGGAGATCGTGAACCTCCAGCTGCTGGCGGACTCCTCGGACCCCGTGGCCACCCAGGTCGTCACCGCGCTGCTTCGGCAGACCTCGGGGCAACTCATGGGAGAGCGCGCCCGGCAGCAGATCCGTTCCTTCCTGTCGCTCTCGCCGGACCAGTTCACCCAGTCCCCGGTCTCGCGTTTCGCGACTCCAGTCGACATCGATGTCATCGATCTCTTCGCCGCCGACAAGGCCAACCCGGTGGTGTCCATGTATGCCGCCGGCATCGCTGTGATGTTCCTGCTTTTCGGCGCGGTGGGCAATTCAGGAACCCTGCTCGAGGAGGAAGAAAACCAGACCCTCGAGCGGCTCATGTGCTCCGAGCTCAGCATGAGCCAGCTCCTGGCCGGCAAGTGGCTGCTCATGACCCTGGTCGGCATCGTCCAGGTCACGATCATGTTCGCCTGGGCCCAGCTCGCCTTCGGGGTGGACCTCCTCGGCCACCTTTCCGGCTTCGCGGTCATGACCACGGTCACCGCCGCGGCCGCCAGCAGCTTTGCGCTGGCCCTCGCTGCCGCGTGCAGGAACCGCGCGCAGCTCAACGCGGTCTCGGTGATCCTGATCCTCTGCATGTCGGCGCTGGGCGGAAGCATGGTTCCGCGCTACGTGATGAGCGAAACGATGCAGCAGTTCGGCAAGATCACCTTCAACGCGTGGGCCCTCGATGGCTACATCAAGGTCTTCTGGCGCGACCTCCCGCTCGCCGAACTCGCGTCCGAGCTCACCGTGCTGATCGCCACTGCCATCATCCTCTTCGCAGCAGCGCGAGTCCTGGCCCGCCGTTGGGAGGCATCGTGAGCAGATCGGGAGCTTTTTTCTCTGACGAGCGGCGTTTGAAAGCGGGCTACAATGCCTCCTTGATCAGCCACCGCCAATTCATCGCGTTCGTTCTCCTGGCCGTGATGCTCTCAGCCTGCGCCTCGGCTCCACCCGCGCCTCCCGCGCCTCGACCCTCGGGTCAAGGACGGGTCGAGGTCACCATGAACGGTTTCAAAATCGATGAAGGCACGGCGCGCGTGGCCCTGTTCCTCGATGCGACGGTCTGGCCCGACGGAGACGCCTCCATCTTCGGCACCGCGGTGGTCCCGATCAAGGATGGCCGGGCCATTGCCGTCTTCGAAGACGTACCCGCCGGCCCCTTCGCGGTCTCGGTCTACCACGACGAGGACGACGATGGTGAGCTCGACTCCGTGGCGCTCGGTATCCCGTCGGAAGCATACGGTTTCTCGGGCGACGCCCGCAATATGTTCGGTCCGCCGAGCTTCGAGCAGGCGCAGCTCGAGCTCGCGGCGGGCGAAACGAAACAGATCACGATTCGGGTGAAATAGGTGGTGTGATGGAAGAGCTCATCCTGCCGCGACAGGGCACACACGAAAAAGTTCCCACGCCGCAAACGGCGGTGGTCGCCGGCGGCGGCCTCGCGGGGATCGCGGCGGCGGTGGCCCTCGCCGAGCGCGGCGTATCGGTCGTTCTCGCCGAACGCGAGTCCTTTCTCGGCGGCCGCGCCGGAGCTTGGACCGACCGGCTCGCGACCGGCGAGTCCTTCGAGATGGAGCGGGGCTTCCACGCCTTCTTCCGCCAGTACTACAACCTCCAGGCCCTGCTCCGCCGGATCGACGACGAACTCGCCTTCCTCGAGGTGCTCGAGGACTATCCGATCCTCGGCCCCGGGGGGCTGGTCGAATCCTTCTCCGGACTCCCCAACAAGCCCCCGTGGAATGTCGTCGCCCTGACCAGACGAACACCGACCCTCGGTCTCCGCGATCTCATGGGAGTCAACGGACCGGCCGCGCTTTCGATGCTCCGCTACGAACGCGGGTGGACCTACGGCCGCTACGACGACCAGACCGCCGGCGAGTACCTCGACTCGCTCAAATTTCCCCCCGACGCCCGGCGCATGCTTTTCGACGTCTTCGCCCACTCCTTCTTCAACCCCGAGGAAAAGATGTCGGCGGGTGAGCTGTTGATGATGTTCCACTTCTACTTCTCGGGCAATCCGGAAGGGCTCATCTTCGACGTCTCGAAGCGGCCCTTTTCGAAGTCCATCTTCGGCCCCCTCGGTGATTATATGACCGGCCTGGGAGTCGACGTACGAACCACTTGCTCCGTGTCGCGGGTTGCGAAGGGCGCCGAGAAGAAGTGGAGCGTCGATCTGAACGGGGAGATGGTGGAGGCCGATCTCGTCGTCCTCGCCCTGACCGTTCCCGGGCTCCAGGCCGTCGTGGCCGACTCGCCCGATCTCGACAACGCCGATTTCCGGCGCTCGGTCGACGGCCTCGCCCTGACCCATCCTTTCGCCGTCTGGAGGCTGTGGTACGACCGGCCGGCCAACCCCGACCGGCAGCCCTTCGTCGGGACCACGGGCGTCGGTTCGCTCGACAACATCTCGTTATACAACCTCTTCGAAGACGAGAGTCGCGACTGGTCCGAAAAAACAGGAGGGTCGGTCGTCGAGCTCCACGCCTATGCTGTCGATCCCGGAATGGACGAGCCCGCTATCCGCGAGGATCTCATGAACGGCCTCCATACCTTCTACCCCGAGTACGTCGGCGCCCGGGCCGTCGAGGAACGTTTTCTGGTCCGGCGGGATTGTCCCGCGTTCGCCCCCGGTTCCTACGCCGATCGGCCCGGGGTTCCCACCCCGCACGAGGGGATCGCGCTGGCCGGCGACTTCGTCCGCCTGCCGATCCCCAGCGCGTTGATGGAGCGCGCAGTGGCCTCGGGCTTCCTCGCCGCAAACCACCTTCTGGCACCCCACGATGTCCAACCCGAGCCCATACGCTCGATCCCGCGCCGCGGCCTCTTCGGCCGCCGCGTCCAGGAGACGGAAGCGAGTCGCATGCGATGAGCAAATTCATTAAGTTCGGCCCACCCCTTCCAGACGTCGAGATCCCCGAGACATCCCTGGCTCCCGACTGGCAACAGGCTCGCCCGCGCGCCATTGCCCGCGCCCTCGAACGGGCGCTCGACCGGCCGCATGGCAACTGGTATGTCGTCGGCGAATCGCGCCTTCTCGGCGAAAAACCACAGCGCCTTCGGATCGCCGGAGAGGATCTGGTCGCCTGGCGGGTCGACGGCGAGCTGCTGGTCGCCCCGGATGCCTGTCCCCATATGGGAGCGTCGCTTGCGGATTCCTGCGTTTGCGAGGGCAAATTGATCTGTCCATGGCACGCGCTCACACTCGGCGGCGAAGGCCACGGCAAATGGAAGAAGCTTGCCGTCCACGAAGACGGCGTTCTCACGTGGGTGCGAATCGGTCCCGAGGTTTCCGAAACACCGCTCCCGGTGCTGTCGCAACGCCCCGACATCTTTCTCGAGGGCGTGGTCCAGCTCGAAGTGCGCTGCGACCCCGACGACATCATCGCCAACCGGCTCGATCCGTGGCACGGCGTCCACTTCCACCCCTACGCTTTCGCCACGCTGACCGTCCTCGATCTCGACGACGACGTTCTGACGGTGCGGGTCGCCAAGAAGCTCGTCGGACGCGTTGTCGCCGAAACCGACGCGACGTTCCACAGCCCCGAGCCGCGATCGATCGTCATGACCATCATCGAGGGCGAGGGGAAGGGCTCGGTCGTGGAGACGCACGCGACCCCCATAGAACCGGGGCGCACTCTCGTCGTCGAAGCGACGCTCGCGACCTCGGACCGCCCGGGCTTTCATCACGCGAGGAAGCTGCAGCGCTTTATCCGGCCATTTATCGAGCGCTCGGCCCGCCGCCTCTGGGTCGACGATGCGGCCTACGCGGAACGCCTCTACGAGCTCCGCAGCCGGTCCTGAAACTCGATATTCGCCTGGCGAGAATCACAAAGGCACCAAGGGAACACGAAGGAGTTTCTTGACTCATCACTTCATGGAAGTCCATGGAGGCAGGAATCTCCACCTTTTCAGGTTCCGACTTTCTGATGAGCCAGGAAAACATTGAGAGAACCTCTCGAAGTCTTCCGTGTCCCTCAAGCCTTCGTGGTTCAAAGTTCTTTGGAGGGCGGGTGGCGGATCATCTGTCGATTCCTGCCCTTCGGAGAGAGCGGGATTCAGAACGCGACGAAGCGGTCCATGGTCGACTGCGAGTAGGACCGGGCAAGGGCCGCCAGCTGGTGACCCGAACGGCCCAACGGTTCCAGGGCCGAGGCGGCGGACTCGATATACCGGTGGACCTCCTGGCGGGTTCCGTGAGCGCCCAACCTCGAAGCCAGGGTGGCCTTCTCGTCATCCTGGCCGGTGTCCTTGCCGATGTCCTCCCGGGTACCGAAGGTGTCGAGGAGGTCGTCGAGCAACTGAAAAGCGAGCCCGAGGTTGACTCCGTACTCCCGCACCGCCTTGACCCATACATCGTCGACACCCGCGACGCGAGCGCCCGCCTCGAGCGCGGCAACGAAGAGCGCACCGGTCTTCTGACCGTACATGTCGGTCAGACCGGCCACGTCATCGCCGTGGCCGTGACGTATTTGCAAATCGCAGAACTGGCCGGCGATGATCCCGTTACTGCCCACCGAGTCGGACAGGAGACGAGTCAGGTCGAGACGTGTCTCAGCCGGCAGCAGATCACACTCCGCAATCACACCGAAGGCGCGGTTGAGCAGCGCAGTGGCGGCGAGGATCGCGGTGTCCTCGCCGAAGACCAGGTGGTTGGCTGGTTTGCCACGCCTCAATTTGGCGTCATCCATACACGGAAGATCGTCCAGGATCAACGAGGCGGCATGCACCATTTCGACCGCGCACGCCGCGTCGAGTGCTGCCTCCTCGGTCGCACCGAGAACGGTCGCCACCTGGATGGTGAGCACCGGTCGGATCCGTTTTCCACCTGCGAGCAGACTGTACCGCATGGATTCATGAAGCAAACGGGGATCGGTCTTTTCATCGGGAACGAGTTCGGCGAGGCGCTGGTTGATCCTACGAAGCCACCGGCGGTTGGCATCCCGTTGATTGCCGTGCCGCGGGACCAACAGCAGCCTGCCTTTGGCATCCAGACCTTCGATAGTCAAATTCATTTTCTGAAGATCTCCACTTCTTCGTGATCACGTCAGCCGCTACTTGCTTTGATTTTGAATCTGGCTTTCTTCCTAGAACCCAACACCGAAGGGCAACGCCGGTATTCCAGGACACAAGGTCGCGATCGTGCTCAATTGAAGAGGGCCTGGCACCCGGACATCGGTCAACTCTCGGCCGGGAGGCGCGCCTCGACCGCATCGACGATGGCGTCGTCCATGGGATCGATGTTCGGCTCGAAACGGGCGACGACCTCGCCGATATATGGAAACCGTCGCAGACTTAATCCTACGACCCGGGTGGCGCGGGGGCGCACACATCGACGTCCTTCGATGGCGATGCCGGCTCGATCGTTGCCTCAGGGACACACACTGCTGTGGTTGAATATTCGTGGCGAGTCGTGAATAGTAAGGGCATGGATGGAACTGCCGTTCGCTCTATCGGACACTCGAATAATCAACTGCCCGCTGCTCCAGCAGAGGTCGCGACGGCGGCCGCCGGTTGAATAGGCAGATCAGAAGATTGCGTCCGTTCGAGGTACGGCGTCGAACAACGCCACCCCCCGGCCGGTCAGCGGAGATCAGCCAGCGCCGCCTCTGCCTCGGCAAGCCACTCGGCGGCTTCCGGATCACCGGCGGACCCCATCTTGCGAGCACGAGCGGCCGCCCTTTGGAAAGCCTGCCTCCCCCGTTCCGGTTGACCGTTTTCGCTGAACGCTTCGGCCGCGACCAGCTGGTTCGGCGGGTAGTTCGGAAACGAGCCCACGGCGGCCTCGGCATGGACCAACGCCGTCTCAGGGTCCCCGGGACCGGTCGGCCAGCCCGGCGCCCGCAACAAGACCAGAGCCATGACACGGTCGCCTCCGGCGAAAGTCGAGATCCGGAGCGGTCGTGATGACTTTCTCGAGCAGTTCCACCATCACCTCGAGACCGTCGACCGCGGTCGACGGGTCGTTCGCGCGCCTGCTGGCCCACGGCCAACGCAAGTCGGTAGGTGCACTCCGCCACAGCCGGGTAGAGGCGAACGCAATGCTGGCCGATCTGGACACCCTCGACGGCGAGTTCCTCGCGGCGGTGACCGTCCGCTTCGTGTTCCACAAGCCAGGCGGTGGCTCTGCGCCGCTCCGAGAAACGCCTCGACCGGCGCGCTGACCCGACTTCGCATGGCTTCGAGATAGAGGGCCTGGGATTGTTCCACCGCACCGCTGTCCGGCCGTCGGGCAAAAGTCGCGTTCGGCGCGGAGCGAGGACAGCGCTCGATTCCACGGACTCAGCTCCGGAGCCGCCTGCGTCTCAGCGCCGATCTCCGTGACCGGCGGCGGTTCCTTGAGGGCCGAAGCGCATCCGAAGGCCACGATCAGTGATGCGAAGCAGACCGCACCTCGCAGCCGCTCCTCTCTCACTCGTGGGCTCCGGAGAACGTTTTTTCGGCATGCTCCAGGCTGGCGGTCGACGGGAACAAAACGGTTCAGGCGAACCCCCGCCAACGCTTCGGCAGCACCCGGGCGATCGTCCAGATCCTCGAGGACGGCGAGTATCTTGCGAGCTTTTCGCGGGCGCCACGCGATCACCAACCGAGCACACGACCGAGACCGGCAGCAGCTGCGACCGATGAACGACTTCGAGCTGATCGGCAAATGGCAGTCGCGCGATCGAATCGGCCTGGCCGCCATCGAGGAGAAGCGTGACGGTTTCGCCCTTGGCCGCCCGGCGCAGCCCCGACAACACCGCACCCGAAAACGTGATGGTCGACGGATTCCGGCACCTCACCCCAGTCCGCCAGACGCCGGCGCCCTTACAAAACGCGGCGAGTGGCCCGCGAGGCTGAGGAGCTCCCAGGCATCGAGGTCCGCGGGCTCTGCTCACCAGCCCCTTGCCAGCCACCAGAGACCACGATTCCAGGGGCTCGCGACCGGCGGGAACCGCCATCAGTCTCGGGCTGAGATCGAGTTCGACACGGTGCTCGAGATAGAACGGCAGGGTCACCAGCGCCAGACCGAGTGTCAGGCGCCCGCAGACGCTGCGAGCCCGCCCTCCTCAGTTTCGAAGTACACGGCCTGAACGGCACCGTCGTCCCAGCCGGCAGCTGCGGTGATGGCCGCGGCGAGTCCGTCCATGGCGGGCTGCGCTTCGGCGGTGGAGCCTGGGTACCCGGGCGCGCAGATCACGATCTCCAAGCCGTTCGCGCTGGCGGGCGACGGGATGGCCGCCATACACGAGAGTCACGAGAATACGAACATCCAGATTGAGTCAAGAGTGCGATTCATCAACATCAGGTCATCATACTGTGACCCTCGTCGACCGCTCCCTCGAGGCGCGACTGGTGCCCGTCTTCGACGCCGTTGTCGCCCGGCGCCGGTTGGTCGTGGCGATCTACGTCGTGCTGCTGGCGGCCGCGGCGATGCTCGCCTTCGACGTTCCCAGAGACAACTCGATCGAGAACATGGTGGTGGCGTCGGACCCGGAGGTCGCCGTCTCCCACGAGTTCAGCGCCCTCTTCCCCGAGGGCGAGACCGTCTATCTCATGCTCGAAACCGACGATCCTTTTCGGCGTCGGCGCGCTCACTGATCTCGAGCGTCTCGAGTCCGAGCTTGCGGTCATTCAGCGGCGTCGACGCCTACTCCATCGCCACCATCTGGCGCCGGGTCGGCCCGGCGCCGGGTCGCCGGTCGCCCATCGGGAGACGTTTCGCGACGATCGTCGACGGGCACCGACTTCTTCCGCCGCCAGGGCCTCGTCGGCGATCGGCTTTCTCGCCATCGTCCTCGCGCTTGAGGCTCCTGAGGCCGGAAATCCGCGATCGGATCCTCGCCGACATCAATGGCCGTCGTGGCACCGGGTTTCCCGGATTGGTCGTCATCCATCGACCGTGTCCGCCGGGTCGGCCGGCCGTGGATCGACGCCTGGCTCGAACGCGAGACCTCGTCCTCGAGTGCGCGCTACTTCCCGCTTTTCGGCGCCTTCATCGTCAGCCTCGTCTTCGGGCTCTACCGGTCCTGGCGGGCGCTGGCGGCGATCCTGATCGTCGCTCGCGGCGGCGGTGCTCCTGGGGATGGCCTTCGCCGGTCTGGTCGGGCTCTCTTTCACCATCGTCTCGTCGCTGGTCCCCCTGACCCTGATGGTGACTGCCACCGCGAGCCTGGTCTACCTCCACTCGCGTTTTGTCGATCAACCGGAGGGAGTCGACCTCGAGACCCACCGCACCCGGGCCCTGGCCAACAAGTTCATCGCCGTCACAGCGTCGGTCTTCGCGGCCTCGGTCGGGATTCGGCGCACTCACTGTCTCGAACATCCGGCCGATCCGCGAGCTCGGGATCTGGACATCCGGCGGTCTCCTCCTCGGTTGGGTCGTCTGCTTCACCCTCTACCCGGCGCTTCAGACCATCCTTCGCGCCCCGACCCGCCGCCGCCGCCGGATCGCCGGGACGTGGGTCGATCCGGGCCGCCGAGGTCCTGCCCCTGTGGTCCTACCGTTGGCGCTGGCCGCTCGTCATCGCCGCCTCGATGCTCGCACTTGCCGGGCTGATCGCCCTCTTCGGTATCCCCGGCGTCCTGCCCGGAATGCAGCTCGAAACCGACTCGCTTGCCTACATCGACCCGGACGAACCGGTCGCCCGGGACACTCGGTACTTCGAGGAGACACGTCCTCGGTCTCACCTCGGCAAAGATCTGGGTCACGACTCCGGAGTTCGGAGTTCTCGACCCGGACTATCCTTCGCTCCCTCGATCGGCTTCACCCGCGAACTCGAGCAGGCGACCCGGCAGTCGGTTCGGTGGTCGGCCTGCCGTCGATCCTCAGGCTCCGGCGATATCTGGCGGGTCTCGACGACGACTCGCACGCATCGATCCCCAAGACCTTCGACAGAATGGCCGCCGACCTCGAACAGCTCATGCTGAGCGAACCGTCCGTTTCACGGTGGGTCGATCTCGACTCCCTCGCCTCGACCTATCTGACCGTGACGCTCGGCCGCCGGCGGCGAGCACGGGATGGACGATCTCACGGCGGCCATCGACGACGCCTGGAGAGCAGACGGCGGCGTCGAATCCGGCCCTCGCCGAGTGTTCCTATCAACTCGCCGGCAGCGGCGTCCTCCAGGCCACCATTGCCGGCAACCTGGTGCCGACTCTGGTCGAGAGCTTCGCCATCACCTTCTCGATCATCTTCGTCACCTTCATCCTGGTCTTCAGATCGGGTCCGGCGCGGCTGAACGCCATGGTGCCGTCGCTCTTCGCCATCCTGGTCACCTTCCTCATCATGCGGCTGACCGGGATCCCCTTCAACATCGCGACGATCCTCATCGCCACGACGGTGCTCGGCGTCACCGAGAACGACCAGATCCACTTCTTCTACCACTTTCTCGAGAAGAGGAACGGCGGCATCGACCGAGGCGGCCCTCGCCCACACCATCCGGGTCGCGGGCCACGCCATCCTCTTCGCCACCATCATCAACGCCGGTGGCTTTCTCGCCCTCACCCTTTCCGACCTGCCGCCGATGCGTCAGTTCGGGATCGTCACCTCGATGGCCTTCGTCCTCGCCATGTTGGCCGACTTCACCGCCCTGCCCGCCGCGCTGTGGATCCTCTTCAGGGAACGCCCCGCATCCGCGACAGAAGGAGGCTCTGACGGGCCCTAGCGGTCGCCATCAAACACACTGGCTGAAAGATTCGGCGGGGCCGCAGCCCCGCCGTGTGATTCAATCGATGTGAATCTTTATCGAACTTTGCCCACGTACTTCGTTGTGAGCTGAATTGATGCCAGGTCCGCAGTACCGTAGTTGTTTGCCCTAACTGCGGAACTCCGGACCTGGCACCCAAACGTGTCACGCCTCGTGAATCGGGGGGTCTTCCACATACTCCAGCAGCTCGCCCGGTTGGCACTTCAATGCTCGACACAGGGCCTCGAGTGTCGAAAAACGAATAGCCCGTGCTTTGTTGGTTTTCAGGATCGAGAGATTGGCAATGGTGATTCCGACCCGATCTGCCAGATCGGTCAGCGACATCTTCCGCCTTATGAGCATGAGGTCGAGATCGACTTGGATAGGCATGGAAAGTCCGTCCTGCTCAAATCGTCAGAGACTGTTCTTCTTGCAACGCCTCCTCATGCTCTTGAATCTCGTTGCCCCGAGTGAGAATGATGCCGAACACCAGGAAGAGGAGACCCACAAGCAAGACGTCCTTATCGAACGTGATCGCCGGTCGGAGATTCAGGTTGGCAACACGGATGCCCGACAAGACGCGGCTCGCGAGTGCGAGGTCCAACGGGGGCAAGGCGATACCCAACACAAGAATGCTGAAGCCGCACCGCCGCAGCAAACCACCGTTGGCCGGATCAAACGGCCGATCATCGAGCACGTTTTTCAAGACCCTGCGCAGCATCCAGACGACGTAAAGAAGGACCAACATCGCAGCCAGGAATCTCGCCAGAGAGGCAAACTGGAGCCGCCAGTCGGTGGTCTGCAGGCGGAGTTCTCCCCGCGCCTTCACCAGGCTCGCTTTCTCGATTCCGAGGTCTCGCGAGGTACCGGGAGCAGGCCCGATCTCGAGAGGCATGATCGGCATGAAGGACCTCTCGCCGACAACGACCTGGATCGCGGCGTCGGAAGGGTTCTTTCCGCCGGCCATGAAAAACGGAGAGATGGCAAGCCACCCCGCGAGGGCGACGGCGGAAAGTGCTCCGAGAACCAGGACGACATCGAACCAGATTTTCACAACACGCACCGGGAGGATCGTGGTCTCTGTGTTCATGGTGAGCCTCCTTGGATCACCCTCCAAATATAGGTCCGTATTTATTGAAAAACAATAAAAAAATATTGAATTTCAATAATAAATTTCACGAAACCAGAATCCAATCGGTGCCGGCCCGGCACCGACATCACACCTACATCGGCAGCACGAGGCGACCGATGGTCAACACCGCGAAAGTGGTGAGGATGGCACCAACGAGGTTGAGCCACAGGCCTTCGCGGAAGAAATCCCTCGCCGAGACCTTGCCCGACCCGATGACGATGGCATTCGGCGGCGTGGCCACCGGCAGCATGAAGGCGCAAGACGCCGACACGGTGGCGGGCACCATCAAGAGGTACGGGTGGACGCCGAGGACCGAGGCCAGGGCTGCCATCACCGGCATCAGCAGGTTTGCGGTCGCGGTATTCGAGGTGAGCTCGGTGGCGCTGGTGGTGATCAGGCACACGCTGGCACCCTTCCACCCTTCGCTCATGGACGTTGAGACGGAAAGACCGCGCTCGAGTGGCGGTGTCGTTCAAACCGTGAAGGGCGAAGGCACAGCCGCCCCTGCGTAGGGGAACACAGTGCGTTCTTGGAAACCGCTTTCACTCGATCGTTCGGCAGGGTCCCGCCCTGCTGACGAGGTCGATGAAGGCCCTGCAGCAAGGAGTGACGTGGGCGTGAAATCTCCGTCGGTTCCACAAAAGACGAGAAAAGCCGCCCGTAAGGGCGGCGAATTCAAAGTCTCT
>CAWAUY010000014.1:0-3262 GCA_963785275.1 Candidatus Sulfomarinibacteraceae bacterium | reverse complement strand
AATAAAACATCAATACCCCCACACCTGGCACCTTTTCAATACCCCCACACCTGGCACCTTTTCTGGCACCTTTTCACACCGTGCACCTTTTTTGGACGAGGCGCTTCGGGGTGAAGGGCCAACGGGTGAGCTGGGAGTGTTGTGAGGTTGTGATACCTGGCACAATTTCATGGCACAATTTCATCATCTGTCTGGGTTGAGGACGGACCAGGCTCATGATGGAGGGCTGCGTTTCGAATGGGCACCCATCAGCTTTCGTATCAGCTTGGGCGACAGAATACCAGCAAGACGTTGCTTGTGGATCGTCGGCGACATACGTTGTATTGAAAGAACGAAAACACATGATGTTTGGGAGACCAACCATGGCTGGCAGCCCGACGTTCTCTTTCGTTCGGTCGCGAATTGTCCGGACGATGTCTCTGATGGTCGTCTGGATGGTTGCTCTGCTGGCGACGAATGCGTGCGCTCCGGGGCATGCACCGTCGGAGGTCGTGCCTACCGCCGTGCCAGTGATGCTCGGTACCCCGCCGATGCCCACCCCGACGATGCCGGCGTACATCGAGCCGGTGCGGACACCGGGTCCGGTGGAGCAGATGGCGGCGGTCGGAACATCGCCCGCGGCAGCAGGGTCGTCGCTCTACCTCGCGGCGGCGGCACACGTGGCGGGGAGTCACGGCACCAACTGGCGAACCGATGTGGGTTTGTACGCTGGCGGTCATGAGGACGGCGTGATCGCCGTCGACCTGCTGCGTCACGGCCGGGACAACACCGATCCGCCACATGCCCGGCTCACCCTGGAGGCCGGGCAGTGCGTTGATATGGAGGACGTGCTCGAGACCGAGTTCGGTGTGGCCGGCAAGGCCGCCCTCCGCATCTCGCCGCAACGCGGATCGGTGGCCGTCGCCAGCAAGACCTACAACCGGTTGGAGGGGGGGAACGACCTCGGGTTGCCGGCGGGCGCCACCTTCGGGCAGTTCATCCCGGCGCTGCTCGAGTCGGCCGCCATAGTCAGCGGTGAGGAGGGGCGATTGATCCAGCTGTCCCACGACCGTGGCTCGGGCCAGGGCGCCCGGACCAACATCGGGTTGGTGAATACGACGGGCTCGGACCTCGCCGTGGAGATCGACCTTCACGCTGCGGATGGGGGTCTGCTGGGGACCGTGACTCGGCAGCTCCTGCCCTTCGAGTATCGCCAGCTGGACCGGATCTTCGAGTCGGTCACCGGCGATACGGTAACTGACGGCTGCGCCGTCATTCGACCCGTCACCGACGGCGGCGCCGTCATTGCCTACGCGTCTATCGTGGACAACCTGACCGGCGACCCGATCGCTGTGATCGCGCGACGGGGTTCGATTGGTGTCGGCGCCCCTGCCTACATCGTTGCCAGCGCCCATGTGGCGGGCGCGGCCGGGACCAACTGGCGCACCGATCTCGAACTCAACAACGGCGGGTCGGCGCCGATCGGTTGCAGCATCGAGCTGCTCGTGCACGGCCAAGCCAATCCTCTCCCCGCGACGGCCGCCGTGACCCTCCAGCCAGGGCATAGCCTGCGGCTTGCCGATGCCCTGCTCGAGCTTTTCGGCTTCAGCGGCCAGGCGGCGCTGCGCCTCACGGCCGACGGGCCGGGTCTGACGGTCACCAGCCGGACGTACAACCTCGTCCTCGAGGGCAACGATCTCGGGCTGCCCGCCGGGGCCACCTTTGGCCAGTACATCGCGTCCGCCACCCTTGACGAGGCTCTGACTGACCGAGACGAAGGCCGGTTGATCCAACTCGCCGAGGACGGGTCATTCCGAACCAACCTCGTGCTCGTCAACGGCACGCCGGGTGGATTGACGGTGGAAGTCGAGCTCTTCGCGAGCGACGGGAGTTCGCTCGGGACCGTTGTACGGGACCTGGCTCCTTACGAGTACCGGCAGCTCAACCGGGTCTTTCGCCTGGTCACCGCGAGCCCGGTGCGCTCAGGTTTCGCGGTGGTGGGGACATCCACTCCGGGAGGGGCGTTCTTCGCCCTCGCCTCGGTGGTGGACAACATCACCGGCGACCCGGTGGCGGTGCCCGCGATCCGCTATCGGATCGGCGTGCCGCACGGAGTCGAGGAGACCGTCACCGGCGTGATGGAGGGATTGGGGCAGCTTGAAATGGTGGGGATTGACATTGAGGAGGTGGCGTCGGCGGCTACCGCACTGGGCATCGACGGCATCATCGACGCCTTGCTGCTGGTGGGGCCGGAGGCGATGACCCGGACCGAGACGGGCCTCAGGGTTGATTGGGGGACAGAGGGTGTCGACGATCAGGGCCTGCCGGTGTCCGGCAGCGCCGTGATGGATTTGTCCGAGCTCAGCCTGAACCCTACCTCGATCACCGGCAGCGTCGGCGAAACCTACCACGGACTGGTGGCGAACGGCCGTCGGCCACTCACGGATCGGGTGACCTGGACCGCCGGGATCGACGTCGAGGCGAACGGCTCGCTGGCAGGGGATATCCAGATCGAGGGTGACCCCTTCGATCCGGAGCAACCAGGGTCGGCGACCATTGAGGGTTCGGTGGAGATCGACACGGCCGTGTGTCCGTACTACCCGGTGGCCGGAACCATCGTGTTCGAGGTCGATGGCTTCCAGCACACGGTCACCTTCGGACCTCAGTGCGACGGCAGCTTCGACTATGAAGGACCCGGGGGTGATCTCTCCCAGTACCACAACGTGACCATCAGGGTCCTCAATCTGTCCATTCGGCTGCGGTTCTCCAACCCCGACGAGTGCGGTGACGACACGAATTGTTCCACATCGAGCTTCACCTGGAACTTCGAGGACGGGTCGTTTGTGGGCAGGACCTACCACGACTCGTTCGTGGTGAGCTATCCGGTTCTGGAGGAAACCCACGAGGTGACGCTCACGGTGGGCTCGGGGTTTGATCGGCTGGACTTCACAGCAAGTCTGATCGCCGTCACCTCTGCCGACCCCAGCACGGTGGTCACAAGAACGACTACCATTTCGGCCACCGATGTGCCGACCGTCTTCACCGGAGGTGGATTTCAGACGATGATTCCTGGGCCGGAAATCTGCGACTATCTGACGGTGGACGTGGAGCAGTCCACTACCGCCGGCCCGTGCGTCTGGGTGCTCGACACCGTGGAGTGCCGCGACGCAAGCGGGCTGGTGGTCCAGATCTACTGAGGCCCCCCCCATCCCATCGTTGGATCGGATTCGGTCCAATGATTCATAAATAGGTTAAGTAAAGGTGCCAGGTGCAGGGGTATTGG
>CAWAUY010000013.1:0-18195 GCA_963785275.1 Candidatus Sulfomarinibacteraceae bacterium | reverse complement strand
AGAGGGTGATTCGCCGGACCGGATCAGGCAGTATGGGTGATCGGACAGCCCGTCGAACAGTCGGCAGATGACCTCGGTCAGAACGGTTGCAGCCGGAGGGAGAGTGTGGCTGACGAGAGCCAGCTTGCGGTGGATCATTGAACTGGGAGTTTCCCGGATTTCCTCCATCCCCTCGACCCGTGTCTCAACCGCGATGCCCAACAACGATTTTTGTGACGGTCCGGCTGACGTTCGGCTCGATGTATTCGCCGGGTGGCTGCCAGTCGGTGCCCAGGGTGAGGGCCATCTGGACACATTCTCCAACCCTCTTCGGGTTGACACCGCTCAGGATGTTGCTGCCACACTCGAGCGTCTCGGGTCTCTCCGTGACGTCGCGAAGCGTGACGTTGGGCACCCCGCAAAGATACAGCACTCCTCCTGCACGGTCCCGCTGTCAGAGATGACACAGAACGCGTCGCGCTCTAGGCGCACGAACTCGAAAAAGTAGCAGCGGATGGAGGAACCTGATGTCATAGTCGACTGGCGTCTCACTCCGAGGTCGCGCATCCTGTCGAGCCTCAGTGCGCGGATGCAGGCTGGCCAGCATGGGCAGTCCGACTCTCGTTTGGACGAGGTCCAGGCCGACGAGGAGCGCCCTCAGGCGGTCGCCTCGGTGGCCACGTTCTCCGCTCGGTGCATCGTCGACAGGAGGTTCTCCTCGGCCGGGGTGCGCGTCGAATAGGCCTGTCGACTGCCTGGATACACGGGCGCGAACTTTTGCAGCACCTCAAAGATGGGGTTTCCCGTGACATAGATGCGCCGTCGTTCAATCCCCTCGCTCACGAGATTCTGCATGGGGCTGCGGTGTGTGTAGGGCATCAGAATGGCGGATGAGTGGTCAATCAGGCGCCTGTTTACCTCTTCCGGCACGTGATCGTCAAAGCAGCGGTTCCCCGCTTCCATGTGGAACGCGGGAATCCCCGTCGGTTGGCCGCCACGATGGCCGCCAGGCCACTGTTGGTGTCCCCGAGAATCAAGAGCCGATCTGGCTGGTGTCTCTGCATCGATGCATCGTCGACAGCCGACAGTATCTGGGCAGCCTGGTCGGCGAAACCTGTGACCCCTGAGCCCAGGTACTGGTCGGGTCCCGGAACTTGCAGATCCTGCAAAAAGGTATCAACTCAGGTTGGGGGGATCATAGGGGTTCTGCCCCGTATGCACCAGCACATGGGCACGCGCTTGTCCAGCTCGCGGATGACCCCGCTGAGACGGATGATCTCCGGGCGCGTGCCCAGGATCGTCATCACCTTCATGGCGGCGTCAACGAGTGGTCCCGCCGATCAGCGGGAGACATAATGCCCGAGGATCGCCTCCCAGAAGGCACGAATTTCAGGCTGTCAGCGTGAGGAGTATTCTTTGCTAAGCACGGGTGTCGCCGCCTCCTCCCCCCTCAGTTAAGAGAGGATCGAGCAGGATCACATAATAGCCGTCGCGCTCAACCGACCGTGCGATGGATCTCCTCCTCGGAGACCGTGATCTCGTCCACCTTTTCGCCTGGACGGATGCCGGTCGTGACGATGGGGACATTACCAGCGAGGCCCGATGAGAGCCCTGGCCAGGTCGACCATGTTAACAGCGGGGACGCAAGGCACGTAGGTGTCGCCTGCCTCTCCGCCGTAGCGCCGGCGAACACAGTGTCCACAGCCCGATCGAGGCTCAGCAGGAAACGCGTCATCTCGGCCGCGGTGATGGTCACTGGACCCCCCTGGCCGATCTGCGCCTGGAACAGGGGAATGACGGAACCCCGTGAAGCGATGACGTTCCCATAGCGGACGCACATGATCCGTACGTTAGGACAGTCGGGTTCCGGAGCAGGATGCGTTCCTGGAGCGCTTTGGTCATCCCCATCACATTGACCGGCTTGCAGGCCTTGTCAGTCGAGATCCCTACGACCGTGTGTACCGGGTGACCGGTTCTCTCGATGGCGCGGATCACATTGGCCGGGCCGCCGATGTTGGTTGGGACGCCTCAAGCGGAAAGTACTCGCAGGTGGGTACTTGTTTGAGGGCGGCCGCATGTAGCACGACGTCCGCATCGCGCAACGCGCGGCGACGGATGCATAGTCACGGACGTCGCCGATGCGAAAGCTGAGCACGTCTTTCTGTCGCGGTAGATCACCTCGTCGGTCGCCGCGGGCACTGCTGGTACTCTAGGCGCATCTGATGCTGCTTGGCCTCATCGCGGGAAAACACAACGACCTTTTCGGGGCGCCACCTCGCCGGAGCAACCGCTGGACCAGCACCTGGCCCAGTGAGCCCGTGCCGCCGGTCACCAGTATCCTTTTGCCCTCAAGAGGACCCATGTTGTGTTCTCCACTCGTCATACGGTGTGGGATCGTTTGCGAGATCCACGATCATCTTATCCCACGAGGGGAGCCGAATTCCCGTGGTCTCGGCGAAGCGCGAACCGTCCAACGATCGGTCGATGGCGGGTTCGTCCACCGGGACGATCTCCGTGCCGAGCGCCATCGCCTCGTTGATCAGTCTGAGCAGATCGAACTTGGTGATCGGTTCCGAGACCACGTGCATCAGTCCCTCGAGGGCCGGATGTTCGGACACGATGTCGGCGATCACCCGGGCGAGGGCTGCGGTGGTGAGGCCGGAGAAGATCGCCCGTGTATATCCATTGACCGAGCCGCCCAGTCGGCTCAGGAACCACTCCAACAGGCCCGTCTCTCCGCGTAGCTCGCGACCGATCATGGACGTTCGTACGGTGAGCACGCCGGGTCCCGTGACCTCCCCAAGCAGCTTGCTGCGACCGTAGAGATCCATCGGGTCGGGGTTGTCTGTCTCCGATGAGTTGCCGTTCGTGCCGCTGAAGACACAGTCGGTGCTGATGTGGATCAGCCGGCACTGCCGTGCCTGGCAGAGTTTCATCAGACGATGGGGGAACAGCGAGTTGACCTCGATCGAGGCGACGGGGTCGGTGGCGGCTTCGGCCTGTTTGACGATGCCGATGCAGTTGATCACCACGTCGGGCCCCACCGTATTCAGGGCGTGCGCCACGGTTTGGATATCGGTGGCGTCCACCCCGCCGACGACCTCGGCGAGATCCTGAAACGGGGGTTTGCCCATCAGGTGGGGATCGTTCTCCCTCACGGTCGCCACGACGGTGAATTGTCCACCGAGCTCCCGGACCAACCTGTGGCCGAGCATCCCCATTCCCCCGAGAATGAGCACTCTTTTCTGCATCAGCCACCAGCCCGGTGTTGATCGGCAAGTTCTTCGTAAAATGCGATCACCTTGGGTCGAATAACGCTCCGGTCCGCGAGCTCACGAATCCTCCGATGGTTGTTTTCCGCAATCCGGTCCACCAGCCCATCGTCGGTCATGGCGGTGACGAGTGCGCCGGAAATTTCTGCCGGCCACAAGTTGCGGGCAAACAGGACGTTCTCTCTATCTTCCACTATCGGTCGTATCGTCTCGAGTGGTGACACGATGGGCAACGCGCCGGCGGCCATGGCTTCGAACATGACGTTGGGCGTCCCATCCACCAACGAAGGGGCCAGCAGCACTCTGCTCCCGGCCAGTTTTCCAAGGGCCTCTCTCCGTGGCACCCTCACGTCCACGGTCATGTGGGATCGTATGTGCTCGGGCAGCGCCTGGATCCAACACCTGACGTCTTCGGTCACATTCAAGACCTCGACACGGCAGGGTTGGATCTGGTCCCAACACGAAGTCAGCGCTTCGAGCACCGGCTTGGCGGAGGACCACTGGCTCTCGTAGGCCTTGGGCCAGAGGATGGTGCGCCGGTCCGATGGGGCCCGGTCGGCGAGTTGCCCGATTTCGGTGAGGTCGACGCCACCGGTCCCCGGGATCGGTGCGATGGACGCGAACCGCTCGGTTGGGATGCCCAGCTCGGCGGCGATCTTCATGTTGACTCTGTTGTCGGTGAGGATCTGGTCACATCCGGTCAGGGCTTCGGTGATCGCGGGTCGTTGTGCCGGATCGTGGCGGCGAAGACTGAGGTCCGAGCCGCCGCGAAGCTGCAGCACCCAGGTCGCGTCCGCTGCGTCAGCGGACCGTTGCCGGAGTCGATGGAAGATGAACCCCGCGGGATCCAGACCGAGGGTGTGGACAATCTGCGGCCGCCAGTCGGCGACCACCTTGGCCAGCCAGCTCTCGGTGGCTCGCCTGTCACCGCCAAAAAGGGCAGCCCGGAGGTGGCGTATGGCCCATCCGGGACGACCGGCAGGATGGCGGCAGGCTCTGGTCTCGGAATTCATGCGGCCCGTGGGTACCCCACTGACGTAGGTCCGCACAGGCCAGTCACTCGGGGGTGGCGTCAATGTGGGTAGGGCAAACAGGCGCATGTTGATTGGCGCGTCCTCCAGAAGATCGATCCACGAGTGGGTGTGGCTGGAGTCCCCATGACCCACGAAAAGAATCCTCGGATGGCCGGGGTGGGGATCGCGGTTGAACGATCTGCTCACGATGACTGGCTGCCCCCTGTATCGATCATCTCACGGCACCAGAGCTCGAGGACCATGAGCAGCCATGGTCCGGTCCAGTCCCGGCGCCCTGCAGCAAAATCCTTCCTGACCTCGGCAACAGCCTGCGGATCCAACAGACCTCGGCTGGCGACGGTGGCTGGTGACAAAGCCTCATCGAGACGGTCACGTAGCTCATCTCGCAGCCAGCTGTCCATGGGCATGGCGAAGCCGCGCTTGGGCTGGGCGTCGAGACCGGCAGGGAGAAGGTCGCGGCCAATGTCCACGAGGATCCGTTTGCATCCGGTGTCTCGATAGCTGGAGTCGGGGCTGTGGGGGAGATCCAGGTGACCGTGCAGCTTGGTCGAGTCCGGCAGCGCCAGCGCCGCGTCCACGACATCCTGGTCCAGGAAGGGAACCCGCACCTCGAGGGAGTGGATCATGGATGTGGCGTCGATATCGCGGAGGAGTTGGTCGGCTGTGTAGCTGCGGAGAGTGCCCGCGGAAACCCGCTGGATCACCGAGCCTGATGTTAGTTCGTCGCGAAATGGGAGATCGTGACGTGCGGCCCGGCCGGCGCCTGATGGCTCCCTTCGGGCGGGCGCCAAGATGCCGATGGCGCCGCGCGGACCGAAGACCTGGACCCGTGCGGCGATCCTCGCCGCCCAAGACGACGAGTCGCGGATGGCGACCAAACGGTCTCCGATCCGACCCGATACCATCGGATCGAAGAGGCTGCCGCTCGCCGTCCGGCCCACCAGTTTTCGGAGGGCTGTCCGTGCCGGGCGCCGTTGCAGCTCCTCCTGTTCGATCACGGCCGCCCGGAACCACGGGTAGCCGGCGAAGAGTTCGTCCCCGCCGGTTCCTGAAATGGAAACCGTCACCTGCGACCGAGCGGCAAGCGAAACGAAGTAGCTGTTGAGACCGTCCACCGATGGTTGGTCGAGGCCGTGGACGAAGTGATCGAGGCGGTCGAGAACGTCAGAGCCGGTGACAAGCACGTGATGGTGGGTCGTGCCGAGGTGGCGCGCGATGCGTTCGGCTTCCTGACTCTCGTCGATGTGGGCTCCTTCGGAGAGAAAGCCCACCGAAAATGTCTCGACCCGTTCCCCGGCGGTCTGGCACATCATCGCCACCAGGAGTGACGAATCGAGGCCGCCGCTGAGAAAGGCGCCCAACGGCACATCGGATGCCAGCTGCCGTCGGAGAGAACGCTTGAGAATCTGGCCCATGGCCTCGACCTGCTCGTGGTACGTGAGGCCGGCCAGGTCGGCGCGGCGGTCATTGGCAAGGGTCCAGTATCGCCGCGTCCTGATCCCCGTGTCGTCAGCGATGAGGACGTGACCCGGCATCAGCATGTTGACGCCAGTAATCATCGTCCGGGGTTGGCGGATGGAGCCCCATGTCAGCAGTTGCCGGAGCGATACGGGATCGATGTCCCGGTCCACCGCACCGCTGGCCAGCATCGCCTTCATTTCCGAAGCGAAGATCATTTTGCCGTCGATATCGGACCACAACAGGGGTTTGATCCCCAGCGGGTCGCGGGCCAACAGCAACCGTTCCCGTCCCGGTCCTGGGCGGCGATCGTAGATCGCGAGAGCGAACATCCCGCGGAGGCGTTGCAGAAACTCGTCACCGTCCTGCTCGAAACAGCGCAGCACAACCTCAGTGTCGGTGTCGGACCGAAAATGGTGACCGAGAGATTCGAGGCGCTGCCGCTCTTCCGCGAAGTTGGCCATCTCGCCGTTGTAGACGATCCAGATCGAGCCGTCGTTGTTGGACATGGGTTGGTGGCCATTGGCTGACAAGTCGAGGATCGCCAGCCTTGTCATGCCCAGGGCCACGCGACCGTCGATAAAGGTGCCCAGGTCATCGGGTCCCCGGTGTGGCATGGCCCGGACCATAGCCTCAACATCGTGAAGACCGGCTTCCCCCAGAGGCCACAGATGCCGCACATCAGCCCGACCCCCCGCTGTCGTGAGCTGGTCGGCGGGCTCTGACCTCGACTCCATTTCCATCGTATTCGGTTTCGATCTGGACCATGCCGCACGCCTGGAGTGCCGCGCGGAGTTCGTCGGCGCTGCGCAGATGCTTGTGTCGATCGGTGAGCGTGTCATGAGTGTCGAGATGCGCCCACGCCCGCAGCAGACGGGGCCCGAGCTGGGGGTAGGCGTTGTGGTAGTCCACCACGGGTGAGAGGGCGAGGAATCGGCGACGAACGCGGGTGCCCCCGGGGATGCGGCTGAACCACCACATGAGGCGGTGGAGCGGCCACAGGCCGCCGACCAGAAGGTGGCACATTCGCATGGCGGTCGCTGGAGACCGTTCGAGGAGAGACCTCCTCATCCGGTCCCGCATCGTTGTGGTGGGGTAACCGTGGGTGTAGTGATCGAAGACCAACAGACCGCCGGGCGCCACCTGTCGGCAGAGCGCGGCAATCGTCGCCTCTGGATCCGGGGTGTGTTGGACGACCCCGAGGCAGAGGACAACGTCGAAGCTGCCGTCGGCCACCGGGAGCCGGCAGATGTCCGCCTGGCACACGAAATGATGCTCATGATGACCGCAGTTGGCCTGATTCGCCTCCACCGCCTCTGAGAGATCGCAGCCAAAGACATGAGCCCCCTCGCGCAACAGGATTTCGGTGAACCGACCGGCGCCGCAACCGGCCTCGAGTACCACCTTCCCGACCACGGGATCGAACGATCCCCCGAGACACCTGCGCAGACGGTCATTGGAAATATCGGTTCGGGTGAAGGAGTCGAGTTGGGTGGTTCGAAAGGCATTCCACTGCAGACCGAAAGCGGATGCGTAGTCTTCTGAGGCCACAAATCTGGGGATGCCGCCCACGACGGAGAACCGGCAACCCTTCCCGCACAGAAGAGATGCACCCGCCGACGGTTCTCGGCACACGGTCAGCTCACCGCGGTGGTCCGGACAGATCAGCTGAACCGCTGGCACCGATGGGTCAGCCCCGGTGGCCGGTGCACTCAGATTCGGGGACACCGGCAGCTCCGGACAGATTTCGCGTCGAGTGGCCTCATGGTGAGCAGCGCATGCTCCGCACCTCGCCGGTGATCAGAATCTCCTGATTTTGGTTTGTGATCTCGTAGTTCATGGTGGCAACGCCGCGGCGACTCAGCCCGGTCAGGGTGAGGGTGGCCTGGATGTTGTCTCCGACCATCATCGGGTGTTGAAAATCAGCTGTGGCGCTCAGCCACGCGTTGCCATCACCCATCAATTCAGTGAGACAGCCCGACACCAGAGCCATCCCCAGCAAACCATGAGCGACCGGTTGCCCGAAAAACGACGTCGCGGCGAATTCCGGATCGAAGTGCAATCGGTTGCGGTCCAGGCTGAGACGACCGAAGTCGTCCACATCCTGCTGAGTCAGTTTTCGGCTCAGCGTGACCTGGTCACCCACCTGGGGCAATGCACGGCTCATGAGGCCACCTGAATTTCTTCGAAGAACTGCCGCCAGAATCCATACCCGTCCCAAACTGGTCCAAAGCTATGCATCTGGGTCAGAGGGACGATCCGTTTGACCCCGGTCCCGATCAGCCTCCGAGCGATGGTGGGGACGTCCGTGTCTCGGAGCCAGTGACCCACGGTCTGGATATTGGCCGGAAGGCCGGCGACGGCCGTTTCCAGGTTTGCGGGGATGATGGGCAGAATCATGGGAGCCTCGGGAATGTCGAGTTCGGGGCCACCCACCGCAATGACCGCTGTCTGTTTTCCACAGACTGAGACCTTCCAGCCCAGAGCAGAGGCGAGTTGCCCGGCCATAACGTTCGATGAAGCGATGTCCTGGCTCGGCCGTCCCGGGATCACCGTGGGCCATCGCTGGACCAAACGTTCGCCCAGCTCGCCTGCGTCTTCGATCGTTCCACCCAACATCACCACCCTCCTGGGCGATGTGCACCCGGCACGGCCGAAAATCCCGAAGACCTTGATGAGGGCATCGACAAACTCGTCACTGACGGCCCCAGGTTCAATCCACGCTTCGGACACCCGATCCGTAAAATAAACGCCGGTGCTGTGGATGGGATGGGGGAGCCGGTCGACAGCAACGGCTGCATCGTCGGTACCGAAGACGCAGCGAACGTCAGCCTGTGCGGCGTACTCGGCGTTGCGAGCGTCGTCCCGTGGGAACGAGGCTGCGTGAACGCTCCGATCGACGAATTCTCGGACCGGACCTTCCGGCGCGTGGGTCCCAACGAAGTCGAGGAACTCAGCAGTGAGGTCGGTTCCCTCGGAGGGTCCTTTGAGCAGGGCCGCGTTTCCCGATAGACCGACGAGTACTGTCATCAGCGGACCGAGGAGACTCACGTTTCCGGGCAGCCAAATCGCCACCGTTCCTCGAGGACGGAAGCCGATGTATCAGGATGAGGGACTCTATATGTGGGTTCACCGAAATTCTGATGAAATGGCAGCATCAACGAGGCCTGATCCAGAAACGCGATGACATAGGCCCACTCATCGCGGCTGAATCCGTCGGGCTTGGAACGGATCATCGAACCGACGACCTTCTGCCAACCCCGGAGAAACTCCGCAAGCTCGAAGGGAAGCACCACCCAGCTCGTGGTGGCGGCGGTTCGAAACTGCATTGGAGTACAACGTCCGTTGTCACTGCATCTAGCATAGCCGTGCCCACTCCCTACGAATCTACAATTGGTTTGCGCACCCGCGCAGCTCGGACTTTGGAACCCGACCCTCGAGCTGAAACCGATCCCCGCGCAGATCGCCAGCCGCAGGCGCACGGGCCACGGTCGAGTTTGGCGAGATCCTCGGTCAGCACGCTGTGGTACGGCGCCCCCCAGGCGAGGGTGTTCATGAGTTGAAGCTGGCGCAAAGACGTGTGATCAGGGGTTCAAGAGTCCACGAGTCACGGACCATGGCGGCGGCCCATCGGGGCGGGTGGCGCCAGCCGGCCGCGCACAGAGGGAAGATGATGCCTACCTGCTCCGCAAGCCCATAGAAGTCCAAGACCACAGAGCCGTCTTCCACGCCCTCCAGAAGGTGGCCGTCAAATACCTGGCGATCGACCCGCGCGGCCTCGAGGTTCTTCCAACCACCGCTGTGGACGAACTGTAGGCGACGTCCGGCGAGTGCCTCCCGAACGGATGGTGGTGGTCCAGGTTCATTCCACACTTGCCAGAGAATCCACGAATGACCGAAGACCAGCACGGTCTCTGCGGCCAGTGCCTCTTCGAGGACCTCCCAGCGGGCGCTTGTGGGGTCATTCGGATGGTCGAGCAGGAAGGCAATGTGCGATGACAGGGGTCTGAGACTCATGGCGGCCGCGGTCCTGGCGGACACCTGTCCGCGTTGCCGAAGGGAAGCCACACTGTCGACGATGATCAATGGACGCTGCCCCGGACCCAGGTGGCGGGTCAGAATGCTCTGGGTGCTCCGAGCCTGGAGTTCCAGACTCTTGGAGTCCAGGGGTACTTTGCTCACGGCACCGCTTGTGCCGGAAGATCCCAGGTCCTCTCGTGGGTCAGACCCGCTGCCCGTGTGGTCAGGTCCATCTTTTTGAACAGACCCACGTGGACAAAGGGGAGTTCCTCCAGAGAACCAGCGGGCGCCGGATCGGGCCGGATTCGAGCAAAGGGTGCACAACCGGTGCGGTGATGGGCGGTCAGTTGGTTGAGCTCATCGAGCAGAATCTGGTCGTCGCGGTCGGCGTAGGGCTCGGAAGCCAGTAGGCGGCTCACTGGAACTCCCGCCCTGCGAAGAAACCGAGGCTGGCCGGTCGGACGAGGACGCCGTTGGTCCGGGTGCACCGGTCGCGGAGAATCTCGGGCCATGTGGCTTCCAAAGCCGGGATCAACCGATGGAACAGATCTGGGTCGTGGAGGCTTTGCAGGACCCCGTCCAGAGCGTCAGGCGCGAGGCCGTTGGCCTCGAGTTTGGAACGAGTCGCGCCACCCGCGAGGTTGAACCTGAAGACCGGCCAGCCATAGACCTGCACAGTGCTGCATGGCCGAGGTGAGGCCCATCGGGAACGTGCTCGAGGTGCGGCTCCAGGATATGGGCGATGCCGTGGATCAGGCCGACACTCGAACGGGATTGGGCGCGACAGGCACGGGCACTGAGATCGAACCACATGGGATCTCTGTGAGAATTCGGTTTGAAAGGTCGGTAATGACTTCGGCGATCTGCCGTCGCAATTCGTCGGATGCCAGCGGCGACAGGAACCCCTCCACCGCGTGAGCCCAAACATCGCCGCAGGCGTCGCGCGCCCGGTCCTCGGAAATGGACAGGGCGAGCTCCGGCCAGGTGGCACGAGCATCGGGAAGGAGATGGGCGCCACACGAGATGACCTTTCTCCCCCCGACGGTTTGCACGGCGATGGGGGAGACTTCGGCGCCGCTGCCCCAGATGGAGGCGATGGCGGTCAACTCCGACGTGGGGCTTCGATCATGGCGCCAGATCTTCGCATGGTCCATGAGCGACCCGCCCCCGACGACGATGATCTGATCGGCGCCCGCACCGGGTTCGTTCCCGGGCCATTCATCAGGGTTGCCCCCGTTGGTTCGAAGGCCTCGGCCACGGCCTGTCTCACCGCACGTGAGTGCCACACCGCGGTGTCGGCGCTGGCCCGTTCAACAATCTCATCGAGGGTACGACTCAGGGGTTCATTCATCGAAATCGATGCCTTTGGACTCGAGGATTTCGATGATCTCGCGGACGCTACGCACCGCCACCGCCTCTTCAGGCCTCATGTGGTAACCAAAAACATCGTGGATGCCCACTGCCAGGGATACAGTGCCCAGCGAATCCCAGGTTTCGATGTCGTCACGGTCCAGCTCGATGGAGAACTCCTCAGGCCCGAGCAGGAAGACGTCGACGACAGATGCTTCAGCTTGTCGAGGTTTGACACGATTCGATCCTTTGACTCCAATGGACGCACCGCTCACGATTCGCCGCAAGCGCTTCAAGATCCACCTTGCCATTGTCCTTGAGCGGCAATGACTCCACGCTCTCCACCCGAAGAGGCCAATGCGTCCTTGGATGGTTCTTTCGAAAGGCCTGCAGCACGTCGCGGAGATCACCATCGGCCGGTGTCGGAGCCAGGACCAGCACGTGGGCTGCCTCGCCGAAGCCGTCGGTCTCGCGATAAAACGCGGCGCTGCCGCTCCAGACGCCGAATACGGTCTTCAGGAGACTGGGTAAGGCGATCTTCTCGCCAAAGCGCTTGAAGACCTCGTTGTTTCGGCCAGCCAGACGCCATGAGCCATCATCAGCCTGCTCTCCACGGTCGCCTGTGGCAATGAATTGATGATCGTCAACCAAACGAATTCCGTTTTCGTCGTAGAACGCCACCGCACCAAACGGGCTCCTGAAGAGAAGGTTGCCTTCGGAGTCGGTCGTGAGTTCGACGCCCTCGATCGGTCGACCGATGTCCGTGGGGTCATGGCGGGTCTCGATGACCCGTATGGTGAGCCGCGGCATCGCCTCCACGCAGCCGTAGTTGTTGAAGATGATCGCGTTGGGAAACAGACGTCGGAGGGCGTCGAGCCTGTGTCCGGGGAACGGGCCTCCGGCGAAGTGAAGTCTGATGACTCCCGGGAAACTCATACCCTCGAAGAACCTCACCAACAGGGATGCCTGAGCTCCCACCAGACAGAGCATGGCGTTCTCCGCGCCGCGGAGGGTTTTCTCGAGTGTCCCAGGATACTGGAAACCACCGTCGCCGACCAACCGTCGATCATGGACCGTGGCCCAGAGCCATTGGTTGACGAATGCATAGGAGTAGCTCAGCGGAAGGGAGAGAGGAGTCGTCTGTACCGGTTCGCTCTGTTGCTGGATATGGAGGGTACGGGCCAGTCGTTCCGCACGGGCTCGAGATCCGACCACCAGGGTGGGATGACCGGTGCTGCCCGATGACAAGAGCGCGAAGTGGTCTTTCTGCAGGGACGACGGGAGTTGGTCGAGACCGTTCTGAACCCACGCCGTGGACACTGGAGTTCTGGCCGGCAGCAGCGCGAAGGTGGGTGGGTCGCTCCATGCCTCGTCGAGCATGCGGGGCATGGCTTCGGGTTCGGTTTCGACGATAATTCTCATGGTGCGCCGAGGTCCTGCGGCCATGAATCGCTATCGACGGACTCCTTCCCGGCGCACACCTTCATGGTGCGTCATCCGGTGGCAGGATCATGGCGTTGGGTTTTGCGATCAATGTGCAGCCGTCATCCAGTTTCCGCGAGACGATTCCCTGTGCGCTGACCGTGCAATCGTCACCGATCCGGCTTCTGGGATAGGTGATCGCTCCGCTGCCGAGGAAGGTGCGCGCGCCGATCACTGTCCGTCCCGAGATCAGACATCCCGGAGACACGATCGAGAATGGACCGAGCACCGAGTCATGTCCCACGGACGCGTTGAAGTTAACCATGCAGTGAGGCTCCAACCGGCATCCGGTAGCGATGCTCACATGGCAGCCAACATAGGCGCCTTCCGCCAAAGTGGTGTTGGGCATGATCACCGCGCTTTTGTGGACCACCGTGGCGAAATCCACATCGGGCATCAAACGTCGTGCTCTGGCAGTGGTGTCCGCTCTGGCCCGCGGAATGCCGATGCCGCACACCAGCAGGGCGGATTCTCGCCGCTGGACTTCGACGGCCTCCTCGAAGGAGAACACCGGCAGACCCTCCACCGTGGAACCCGGTATCTGGTCGTAGCCCGGTTCGACGATGAACCCGAGCGGGTTGAATGTGGAGGAGACCTCGGGATGTGGCTCCAAAGCGCAGAAGTACACCTCGCGGGCAAGGTCACCAGCACCTATGATGATGAGATTCTCAGCCGTCATAATCGACCTCGATTGTACTGCACCACGGTGGTTTGGACCGACCGGGGCCGTCACCGTGGTTCGGTGTGCGCCGCCTTGGTATAGCGGTCACAGACGTTTTCAATCATGTGCAGCATTTTCTCGAGCTGAACACTCCGATCCTCGTTCCGAGCGATGAAGACTTCGTTGTCGGCACGCACCTCTCCCGATCTTCCCGGATCGAGGGCGGCTCGGAGAGCCTCCACCACGGAGGAGAGGTCCCCCCCGTCCACCAGGTATCCCGCAAATCCCTCGCGGATCATCTCCCGATGCTCCGGCGAATCACTGATGACCGGGACACCACCAGAGGCCGCTGCCTGCAGAACGCTGGCTGAACGCATATCTCCGAGGCTCATGAGCGAGGTGAACACATCGGCGATGGACATGAGTTCGGCCACTCTCGACAATGGCACGCGTTGATCCAGGACAGTGAATCTGTGGCTGAGGTCGGCCGCGGCGATGCGTGTTCTCGCCTCGGTGAGGTGCGAGTCGACCCCGACCCCCGCCAATAGCACGAAGTGGGTGGTGGGCTCGGATCGGGCCAGGGAGAGAAAAGAGTCGAGGGTTTCGAAACAACCCCACACAGGACTGAACTGGCGACAATTAAGAATGATGCGGCGATCCGCGGGGATTCCGAGGTCAGCGAGCAGACGTTCGCGATCGGCGGTGCCGGCCCGCTGAAACATCGTGCGGTCGATGCCCCAGGATAGGGGGTGGACGACGTCTTCATGCACCCCGAAGCGCTGCCGAATGTGATGGGCTGCGGTGGTGGACGACGGCAACACGAGATCTACTGAGCGAAGCGATTTTTGAACCATTGTCCGTACGAAAGGTGAAGTCTCTGCGTAGAGGAACACGTCACCGCCCCAAGGAAACAAGATCCGCGGGATGCCCCGACACATGGCGGTGGCTGGTCCGTAGCTGGTGACCTCGTGGCCGAAGACGAACCGTGGCCTGAAGGACCGGGCAGCCCGTGCTGTCGCAGGCGCATCCAGGAGATGGCGGACAAAATGAGGCGCCCACCCCTCGCTTTTCGGCCGTCCGGTCCGGCGGTGGTAGCTCGCCCGGAACGGCGCCACCGAGAGTTGTTCCATCCGAAACAGGGCTCGGCGGAGGGATCCTCTGGAGAGGAGCCTGTCGATGCGTTTTCGGTACGCGGTGCTCTCTGCCACGATGGTGTTCTGGTGCCGTGCTCCGAGCCCGTGGTTGGTGTCTCGGGTCACCAGGACCGTTTCGAGGTCGTGGCTTTGCCAGAATCGCGCCAGCTGGAACGGGAAGATGCTGTTTGCGGCACTCAGCTGAACCGCCGGCCCGTCGGCCGAGAATCCGTGGCCGGGGCCGGTCATCTCGCCGCCCTCACCCGCTGGTCCGGACCCCGTGTTCGAGCCGCCCAACGATCTCGGTGCCGTGCTCCGAGGCGAGTCGGAGGATCGAACACACGCAGTCGATCTCGGCGGGGGTTATCTGTCCACCGGTGGGCAGTACGAGGACTTTCTTGCAGACGGCATCGGTGGCCGGAAGCCGGGTTCGTGGTGCCCCGTCGGGCGCGAGATAGGGTCCCATGCGGTGGCATCCGGGAAAGAAATACCGTCGCGCCAGGACATTTTCGTCGTGCAGGATCTGCAGCAGGTGGTCCCGCGAGATGCCGGTGTCTCGCTCGGAGACCTCCACCACCACGTACTGGTAGTTGCAGCGTTCGTTCGTGGGGAACTCGACCAGTTGGTATCCGGGGGTTTCCTGAAGGCCTTTCCGGTAAACCTCGTAATTCTCGCGGTTCTTTGAAATAAGCCCATCGATGTTGTCGACGGCGGTGATGGCCATGGCCGCCGACACTTCGCTCATCTTGCCGTTGACCCCGAGATGGATGACGTTGTCGTAGCCGGCGAAACCGAAGTTCCGCATCAAACGCATGGTGTTGGCCAGTTCGTCGTCATCGGTGACGATGGCACCGCCCTCGAAGGCCTGGACGAACTTGGTGGCGTGGAAGCTGAACACCTCCGCGTCGCCGAAGGTGCCGATCATCCGCCCGCCGTGTGAGCAGCTGAAGGCATGAGCCGAATCGAAGAGCAACCTGAGCCGGTGGCGGCTGGCGATGTCAGTGAGTTCGTCCACCGGACAGGGGCGGCCCCAGACGTGCACCCCGACAACGCCGGTGGTCGACGGCGTGATGGCGGCCTCCACCGCCGCGGGAGAAAGATTGTGGGTCTGTGGATCGATGTCGCAGAACACGGGCGTGATGCCCTGCCATGTGAGGGCGTGGACCGTAGCCACGAAGGTGAACGACGGCACGATGACCTCTCCAGCCAACCCGAGCGCCCGGGAAGCGATCTCCAGGCCAACGGTTCCGTTGCACACCGCCACACAATTCCGCGCACCGACGTGGCCGGCGATCCGTTGCTCGAGCTGGCGGACATACGGCCCGTCGTTGGTGAACCACCGGCGGTCGAGGATGTCTTCGATGCGCGCCATCAGCGCATCGCGGTCGCCGATTTCCGGCCTGCCGACGTGGAGCGGCTGGTCGAATACCGGCTGCGCGCCGAAAATCGCGAGATCTTCGGGACGTGTCTTCACGAGGCACCGCGGTCCTGGGCCGCTCCGCCCGTCCCGTGTGGGTTCGGTGGCGTTTGCCGTGGCCGGATCACGCATCTCCTCCGTGGCTTTCGGGGTCGCCGTCCATCAGCTGTGTGTTCCATGACAGCTGCGGATGAATAACCCCCTCCCACCGGCCGTACCAGTTGCCGCGCAATTCGGGGCTGTCCTGGACCTCGAACGAAACCACGTCGTCCATGCGGTGGATGACCACGCCCTCGTTCTCCACCACCAGCAACAGGACCCGGTACGATCCCTCGTCGAGCAGCAGGCCGGGGATCCTGCATGTGCTGCGGAACAGGCCGGTCGGAAAGGGCTTGCCGTGCCAAGTGGGATCGGTGGCCGTTGTTGTGTTGAACACGGTCACCCCATACGCGTTGACGAGGTGGATGCTCAGGTTGAGCAGAGTGTCGGGGTGGAGATTCCAGTAGTCGAACTCCAGATCCAGCGGGGTGAGCATGGAGATTGGTTCGTTCGGGTCGTCGGTCCGAGGTCTCACCGAGACCCTGTGGATGCGGACTTTGTCGTTGCCCGGCGCCGCGGCCGGATCGTCCCAGACCCGGGTCGGGATCTCCTCCATCGAAGTCTTGAGGTAGCGGGCGACGATGTCGTCGGCCGGTCCGGTGGCGGCGAGTCGACCGTGGTCGATCCACAGAGCCCGACCGCACAGACGTTGCACCGCCGCCATGTTGTGACTGACGAAGAGTACCGTCCGTCCACCCTCGGCCACCTCGCCCATCTTGCCGATGCAGCGCTTTTGGAAGGCCGCGTCGCCCACCGCAAGGACCTCGTCCACCAGCAATATCTCCGGCTCCAGGTGAGCGGCAACCGCGAAAGCCAGACGAAGGTACATTCCGGAGGAGTAGCGTTTGACGGGCGTATCGAGGAATGTCTCCACCTCGGCAAATGCCACGATATCGTCGAATTGCCGGCGCGTCTCCTCTCGACTCATCCCGAGAATGGCGCCGTTGAGGAAGATGTTCTCCCGTCCGGTCAGCTCGGGGTGGAAACCGGTGCCCACCTCCAGCAAACTGCCCACACGTCCCCGAATCACGGCCCGTCCCTCGGTGGGTTCGGTGATCCTGGAAAGCACCTTGAGCAGGGTGCTCTTGCCGGCTCCGTTGCGACCGATGATACCCACAGCCTCTCCCTGGGCAACCTCGAAGGACACGTCGCGCAGAGCCCAGACCGAGGCGTCGTCGGTGGCAGGGCGCTGTCGACCGAGGGACCGCAGGCGATTCACCAAACCCTCGCGGAGCGAGCCAAAGGAATGGTGCTCGCCAAGGCGGTACCGCTTGCCGATCCTGTCCACGCGGATGGCCGGATCGGTCATGGCCTACACCACATCGGCAAAGAACCTCTCCACGGTGCGGAAGTAGATCGCGCCTGTCACCAGCAGGAAAGCGGCCACCACGAAACTGACCGCGACAAGGTCCCACGGTTTCGTGTCCACGCTGAGCGTTGCCCAGCGAAATGACTCCACGGCACCGGCCATGGGATTGAGGCCGAGCAACCAGCCGGGCAGGCCTATGGATTCGAGCTTGGGGGTCACCTCACTGGAGGGATAAATGACCGGGGTGAGGAAGAGCCACATCTGGATCAGGAACGGCACAACGAAGCGCACGTCCCGATATTTCACGTTGAGGGCGGACAGCCAGAGACCGGCGCCAACCGCCGTGATCAGGGCGAGCGCGACGGGAATCGGGAGTATCAGAAGACGCAGGCTCAGCCCGAGGCCGGACCCAACAAGAACAACAAGGAGGACCGTCACAGCGATGGCCAGATCCAGCAGTCCGGCAGTCACCGACGCCACCGGCACCATGATTCTCGGGAAGTAGACCTTGGTGATGAGGTGTGAGGATCCAACGAGGCTGTTCGACGCCAACGACAGCCCCTGTGCGAAGAACGTCCACAGCACCATGCCGGAGAAGGAGAAGGCGGCGTACGAAACACCATCTGATGAGATTCCCGCGACCTTGCCGAAGAACAATGTGAACACCGCCGCGGCAAGCAGCGGCTGGAGCACTGCCCACAGGGCCCCGAGGATTGTTTGCTTGTAGCGGATTTTGACATCCCGCCAGATCAGGAAGAAGAGGAGTTCGCGGAACTGCCACAGCTCGGCTGGATCGAACGAGCCAAACCGTCCGGTGGGCTCGATGACCACCGCGTGGACAGAGGGGTCGTGCGACCCCGGGGATGACACTGCGGCTTTCCTCCTGTGCACTCCGTCGGCGCGGGCGACGGTCCTCTGGCGCTGCCGCGAACTCCCCCAGCCGTCGACGTTTGATGTGATTATACCGCGCCGTAACAGGGA
>CAWAUY010000012.1:0-376814 GCA_963785275.1 Candidatus Sulfomarinibacteraceae bacterium | reverse complement strand
ACCGCCCCGGATCGGGCCTGGCTGGAGCAGACCTTTGCCGCCGAGTTCCGGTACCTCGAGTCCTTCGGCATGTTTCTCGACGGGCTGTCCGCCCCCGACCACTTCCGCCTGTTCGACCGTGTGCTCGAAATCGCACCGTGGAACGACAGCCTGCGCGCGCGGATCTACTCGCAATACCGGCACCTGGCTGCGAGCGAACGAAATCCCGAGCTGCGGCGACGCTACCGTGCCCGGGTCGAGGCTCTCTACCTCGGCGATTGAAGCCGACCCAGATGGGTGCCACGCATGGGTGCCCCCTTTAGCGTTCTTCATGGGTGATAGGTGACACCGATGCTTTGAGGAACGATCGCTGCTAACCATCAGCCATCTGCACCCGTAGTTCGACGTAAGGGAATGCTCGTGTTCCCACTGTCATTCGGGAGAAAAGCAGTGAATCGGACTGCGGCGAAACACTTGTTGGAATTGGGGTCTGTTTTCTCCGTGCTGAGATTGGGCAGTGCAACGGCTGAAACGAGGTTGCTGTGGTGCCTGGGCATACAGCGCAATTGGCTGGTTCTTTGTTATGGAGGGGAAATATCCAGTCTGCTTCGTAATTGCCTGCGGCCTTTCCTCAATTCTTAATACCGTGGAGCCCAGCCACCTCTCTTTGCGTCATGTCTTTCGATATTTCAATTGAATCCTACATTTTCCCACGGAGACGACATGGAACTCACGCTCAGGAACATCACCAAGACCTATCCCGGCGGCGTGACCGCCCTGGACGATCTCAGCTTGACCATCCCGACGGGGATGTTCGGCCTGCTGGGCCCCAACGGGGCCGGCAAATCCACTTTGATGCGCTCCATTGCCACCCTGCAAGATGTTGATTCCGGGACGATCACCCTCGGGGATTTGGATGTGCGGCGGGAGCAGGACGAACTGCGGCGCGTGCTGGGCTATTTGCCGCAGGATTTCGGGCTGTATCCGAACGTCGATGCGGTGACCATGCTGTCGCATATCGCGGCGCTCAAGGGGCTGGGCACGACCGGCGAATGCAAGGACATGGTCGACGCCCTCCTGCAGCGGACCAACCTCTGGAAGCACCGCAAGAAGAAGCTGGGCGGATACTCGGGCGGCATGCGCCAGCGTTTCGGCATCGCCCAGGCCCTGCTCGGACAGCCCAAGCTGATCATCGTTGACGAACCCACTGCCGGTCTGGATCCCGAGGAACGGAATCGCTTCCTGAACCTGCTGAGCGAAATCGGCGAGAACGTGATCGTTGTCCTCTCGACCCATATCGTCGACGATGTGAGCGAAGTCTGCAGCCGAATGGCCATCATCGACCAGGGCCGCGTCCTGACCGAGGGCGAGCCCCGTAAGGCCGTCGATGCCATCCGTGGCAAGACATGGCGGCTGGAGGCCGATCGCAACGACTTGCCTCGTCTGCACGAGGAACACATGGTGATCTCCACGCGACTGGCCGGCGGCCGGACCATCATCCACGTCTTCGGCGAGACCAACCCCGGGCCCTGCTTCGAAGCCGCCGATCCTGATCTGCAGGACGTGTACTTCAACACCCTGGGCGGCAGACTGCAGGAGGTATAGGCGATATGTCCGATCAACTCAAACAGTTCGGCCATGTCTTCGACTTTGAGATGAAGTACCGCCTCAGGCAACCGGCCTTCTCCGTGTTCTCGGCCCTGTTCTTCTTCCTTACCTTCACGGCCACTTCCACCGATTCGGTGCAGATCGGCGGCGGCATCGGCAACGTGGCCCGCAACGCGCCCTATATCATCGCCAGAACCGTCAACGGGATGGGCCTGTTCACCGTTGTTTTGATGGCAATCTTCATGGCCACCGTTGTATCGCGGGACAAGGATCTGGAAATACGGGAAATCCTCTACAGCACGCCCCTGAGGAAGTTCCCACTTCTGATGGGACGGTTCACGGCCACCATCCTTCTGGTCTTTTTCAGCGCCTCGTTCGCCGCTCTGGGCCTTCTGGTGGCCAGCCTCATGCCCTACCAGGAAGCCGAGTACATTCAGGCCTTCAGCGTGGTGCCCTACCTGTACACGATGTTCATTCTGGTTCTACCAACCTGTCTGCTGGCCGGATCGCTCTTTTTCTCAGTCTCCATTCTCACCGGCCGGGCCATGGCCACCTATGTGGCGATGGTAGCCCTCTTCGCCCTGTACGGCTTCGCCTTCGGGTTCCTGGGCGATCTCCAGAGCGAGAATCTGGCCGTGCTATTGGACCCCTTCGGTATAGCCTCTCTTGACTTGCAGACCCGCTATTGGACCATCATCGAACGGAACACATTGCTGCCGCCCTTGACTGGCGTGGTTTTGCTGAGCCGGATGCTTTGGTTGGCGGGGGCCGGGCTGTTGCTGATGGTCACAGTTTTTCGGTTCCGCATGGATTTGGGGTCATCCAAGGGGAGCGCCTCACCCACCGCTTCGGTTTCCGGCCAACACCGCAAACCAGGAGTCCTGAAAGCCGCCGGTCGAGCCCTCCCCTCCCTGGCCCCATCCTTCAACTTCCGAACCACCCTCGGACAATGGTTTTCCCTGACCCACCTGGAAACCCGCACATTGCTGCGCAGCCTGCCCTTCCTGGTGATGATGCTCTTCGGACTGTTGAATCTGTCGGGCAATCTGTCCTCTGAGCTGAACGGCCGATTCCTGTATCCGGTCACCCACCGTATGCTGGGCTTCATCGCCGGAGCCTTCGACCTGTTCCTGCATGATCATGATCGTCGTCTACAGCGCCGAATTGGTCTGGCGCGAAAAAAAGCACCGCTTCCATGAAATCCAGGGGTCGCTGCCTGTTCCTTCGTGGATTTTCCTGACATCCAAGTTTGCCGCTTTGATGGTGCTCATCCTTGTTTCCATGACCCTGGCCATGGGCGTGACCATGGTTTTCCAGCTCTCCAAGGGCTTCCACCATCTGGAGCCCGGATTGTATCTCCGCGGTTTGTTCGTGATGTCCTTCAGCGGGTGGGTCCTTCTGGCGGTCATCGCGATGTTCACCCAGGTGATCGGGCGGCAACGCTACATGGGCTTCTTCCTGATGCTGCTGTATTTCCTGCTCAACACCTTCGGCCCCGAGCTGGGGGTAGAGCATCATCTGTTCTTCTACAACAGCACTCCGGCGGTCATCTACTCCGATATGAACGGGTATGGCCACTTCGCCGGTGCAGCCCTCTGGTTCAAGTTCTTCTGGGCCCTGCTGGCGTTCATCATGCTCACCCTGGCGGTACGGCTCTGGCCGCGCGGCAGTCAGGATTCGCTCTGGCCGGCACTGCGCAACCTGCCCTCCCGCTGGCGTCCGATCCATACGGGCATGGTCACCGCGGCGGGGCTGGGATTCATCGCCTGCGGCGCGTTCATCTACTACAACACGAACATCCTGAACGACTTCAAGCCCAGCGATGACGACGAGCGGATGCAGGCCAACTACGAAAGTCAATTCAAGAAATATGAGGAGAATCCTTCGCCTCGGGTGACGGCCGTGGTCGCCGAAGTGGACTTCTATCCCGAACAGCGGCGCGTGGACATCCGCGGCACGTTTGATCTGGTCAACAAGACCGATCAATTCGTGGAAGAGCTGTACTTGAACATCAATTCGTTGCAGGAAGTGCGGTCGCTCAGCCTGGACAATGGTCAGATGCTGACCGAACCAACGCAGTGGGATCGGGATACCGGTTTCCGGATCTACCATCTGACCGAAGCGATCGCCCCGGGCCGAACCGTGAAGTTGAGCTTCGACCTGGGCGCGGACATCGACGGCTTCGTAAACAACGACGCCAACCCGGAGATCGTGGCCAACGGCAGTTTCATCAACAACCTGGATTATTTCCCCAGGATCGGTTATCTGGCCGATCTGGAATTGACCGTCCCCTCGTCTCGTCGCAAACAGGGCCTGGATCCGGAGTGGTCCATGCCCTCGCTGGATGATCCGGATAACCTGATGACCTCCTTCATCAGCGACGCGGATCACATCACGTTCGAGGCCGTCGTCAGCACCAGCGCTGACCAGACGGCCATCGCGCCGGGAAAATTGCAGACCCAGTGGGAGCAGGATGGACGCCGCTATTTCCGCTATCGCGTGGACGAGCCCATCCTTAATTTCTTCGCTTTTTTATCCGGGCGGTATGAAGTGGAGCGCCAGCAGTGGAACGGCGTGGACCTGGAGGTCTTCTACCATAAGGAGCACGCCGTCAATGTGCCGCGCATGCTTGAATCGATGATCGCGACACTGGACTATTGTACCGCCAATTTCAGCCCCTATCCCCACCAACAACTGCGCATTGTGGAGTTTCCCCGCTACCGACGATTCGCCCAGGCGTTTCCCGGCACGGTGCCGTTCTCCGAATCGTCGGACTTCATTACCGACCTCCGTGATACCGAAAACATCGATATGGTTTTCTACATCACGGCGCACGAAATCGCTCACCAGTGGTGGGGCCACCAGTTGATTCCTGCGAACGTTCCCGGCAGCCAAATGATCACCGAGAGCCTGGCCCAGTACACCGCCTTGATGGTGATGGAGAAAGACCTCGGACCGCTGCGCTTGGGGAAATTCCTGAAGTACGAGTTGAATAACTATCTCCGAGGCCGCGGCGCCGAGCGTGACGAGGAAATGCCCCTGTTCCGCGAAGAGGGTCAGTCCTACGTCTACTACCGCAAGGGCAGCCTCGTGTTTTACGCCCTGCGTGAATACCTGGGCGAAGATGTCGTCAACGATGGCGTTCGAGAATTCCTGATGGCCCATTTGGACCAGGGCCCGCCATACGCCGCGGCGCCTGAACTGCTGACCCGCCTGCGCGAGCGTACGCCCGAGCAGTACGCCTACCTGATCGAAGATTTCTTCGAAACGATCACACTGTACGACAACCGCACAGAATCGGTGACCTGCGAGCGGTTGAGGGACGGCCGATTCCGGGTGGTGCTGGATTACGTGTCGCACAAATACCGCGCCGACGGGCAAGGTGTCGAGGAGGAGATTCCGCACGGGGACTGGATAGAAGTTGGGGTTTTCGGGGAAGGAGCCGACGGCGAGGAAATCGAATTGTTCCGCGAAAAGCGGCGCCTCGAAACCGGCAAGGGCCGCTTGGAAGTCGTGGTGGATCGGGAGCCCAAGCGGGCGGGAATTGACCCACGGAATCTACTGATCGACCGGGTGGCGGTTGACAATTTGAAGGCGGTCGGTACAGAGGCCAGCTAGCTCGTTCCCATCCGGAACCCCCCGCATGCATGGGTGCCATGCATGGGTGCGTTCACACTTGTTGCATTGTGAAGAGGTGGATGGGTGCCACGTTCACACTTGTTCAAACTCGTTGCATTGTGAATATGGGTGCAACTGATCCCAACCTAACAACCTGCCCAAAAATCAGGGTTCAAGACGGGAGGTTGTTATCAGTGGTGACGTGCTCCCCATCTTTGTACCACGGGTGATGTGAGGAATCAGCATGCTGGAAGATCCTCAGTGTGCCCGGGCTTGGGAGCAATCAGGACGGAGGTCAACGGAGTCGGCCGGAGCCCTGATTGCTCGGCGAACTCGGTAGGGGTCTTCCCTCCGAGCGACGAATGCGGCCTGAAGTGGTTGTAATCGTGCCGCCATGTCTCGATGGTTTGGCGTGCGTCCTTCAGATCTTTGAACCAATGGAGATTGAGGCACTCGTCTCGGAACTTGCCATTGAAGCTCTCGATGAAACAGTTTTCGACGGGCCGGCCTGGCCGAATGAAGACGAGTTCCACGCCATTGCGGTAAGCCCACTGATCTAGGGCGCGACTCGTAAACTCCGGCCCGTTGTCAACGACGATTCTCTTCGGCAGCCCCCAGAAGAGACCGACTTCGTCGAGCACACGAACCACCCCTTGGCCTGAGATCGACGTATCAACTTCGATTGCCGGACATTCCCGCGTAGCGTCGTCGAGAATATTGAGCGTCTTCAATCGACGGCCGTTCGCCAGCACATCGCTCATGAAGTCCATCGACCACTGCTCGTTCGTCTGCGTAGGCACGACTCTTGGCCTGCGATTCGCTTGTGCGACTCGATTCCTCTTCTTTCTTCGAACGGCCAGCCCGAGCTTCGTGTACACGCGGTAGACGCGCTTGTGATTGATCCTGCGCCCTTCCCTGCGAACCATCAGATAAAGCCGGCGATATCCGTATCGCGGTTTAGACGCAGCCAGTTCAGGCAGACGGGCCTTGAGCCATTGGTTGGTGGCGCTCAGGTGCGGCTGGTACCGCATCGTCGATCGGCAAATGCCTACGAGCTCGCAGGCCCGTCTTTCACTCAATCCAAACCGGTCCCGGATCTGTTTGACCGCCTCGCGCCGGGCCGCGGGCTTCAGTATTTTCTTGACAGCACGTCTTTGAGAGCCTGTTTGTCCAGTGTGAGTTCAGCGACCGCTGTCTTCAGTCGGCGATTCTCCAGCTCCAGCTCTTTCAACCGGCGGGCTTCACTGACATCCATACCGCCAAACTTCGCCTTCCACCGGTAGTAGGTGTTTTCTGAGATCCCGATGTCCCTGCAAACGACCTTCACCAGTTCGCCGGCATCCACCCGGCCCAGTATTCGTATGATCTGTTCCTCGCTGAATCGGCTCTTTCGCATGACGCGCTCCTTCGGTCCAGACTCTCATTATGACTGGACCAGTATTCGGGGAGCACGTCATCCGGAATGCCATCAAGCGATACGTTGCGCCCCTTAAGAATGCCACACGGTTGCCACATGTGAACCACCTTGGAATGGTGTAATGGTGAACATGGAGACTGTCGATACTATTGGATGGCGATTGCAGCGCAACGGGTAAGCAGGGTGGAACACATGACCTTTGAGCGATCAACAGAATCCGACAAATATCAAAGTGGCGTCAACCACCTTCACCGCATTCACCGATTCTTTTTGGCGACGAGGTGGGGAATCATGGCGTTGGCCTTGGGATCGACTGTCGGCTGTTCGACCTGGCTCTACCATTCCAGCCACAATAATCTGGTCGAATACGACGTGGAGACGATCTCCCCCACTGGGCGCTGGGTCGTGGTGCGGGGCCACACCAAGAAGCACCCGGATGTCTGGCGGAAATTACTGCTTTCTACCGACGGGCACCAGCAGATATCACTTCCACCCGATCGAGGCTCGTGGCCTTTGACCAAGTTTTCGAAAGATGGAAAACAAGCGGCCTGGTGGCACGGCACAGACTCCACCGGATGGACACTCTGGCGCATCGATTTGGACAACCGGAATCCGAGTCCCATCGAAACCAAAATCTACGTCTCGTCACCCCACAACATCATCCTCTCCCCTGGGGGGGAAAGGGTCGCTCTGATCGGGAGTGGCGTCATCTCAATCTATGATCTTGCATCCGAGATCATCATCACGAGGGTTCGGGGAGATCGCGAGATATTTTCAGGGGGGTACTCTTTCCTGGATCGTGATCGGTTGCGCGTTGCCTATTCGGCACACAACGACCGCTTGAATCCGTATGCGGGGGATTCAACTTTCGTTTATGACCTGGCTATAGAACACGATGCGGAGCTACACCTTGTCGCCACGTTCCCCTACCCCCACGATGAGAATCAGGAGTACGACCGCGACTTCAGAAACCTGGTATCCGGGCTGAAGGACCCAATACTCGGCCCCAATGAGATCGAGGCCCAGCGCATTTACTCCGTGGATACCGGCCAGCTGCTCGGATACGTCAACGGGCTCTTCCGTGGATTCCTCGCGGACGGGCGATTGTGGTCAATTACACAGGGAGAAAGTGGTGAGTTCAAAGTAGTCGTCGAACACCCAGACGGAGAGGTATCGGTCGAACTGAGGATTGGGCAGCCGGGACGGAAAATCATCGTCGGGTTCGTGGCGAACGGCGGTCTGATGATCGCGTCCGACAAATTTCCCTCCGACGACAACAAGCCAGCCCTTTGGACTTCAATCAAGATGATCGATCTCGATACCGGAACGGCCCGGCAGATTGGCCAGTCGCTGCGACCGTTTGGGATCCGACAGTCAAGTATGGCGTCCGGAAGATCAACTGGCTTCACTTGGATCGGTGCCGTATTCGGCTTTCCGATGTCCGCTGGCGAAAACCTCCTTTTCGTTGACGCCGACAATGCCCTTCTGGGATGGGATCCAGCGAAGGAGGAATTGGTAACTCTTGTTCGAGATGGGTCCCAGGCCCAATAATAATGACGATTTCACATGGGTGCCACATGAAGATGGGTGGCACCCATCGATGGGTGCCACGTATCGCTTCATGGGTGCCATGGGTGCCACGTTCACACTTGTTGCATTGTGAGAGTGGCTGAGTGGAATTGTGTTGTCCCGTCCGCGCATGGGAGAGATCTCATGCCGCGACGTCCCCGCTTGTTTCTTCCTGAATGGGTACCACGAATCACAATGTGACGTTCTCTGAAGACGGCTTTCTCTACAAGTTGCGGAAAATATCGAAATCGTCAACTCGTCGGAGTATTTCAAGGTTGTCAGATTGTGCTACCTGGTACCTATCTCGAACGGTGGCACCTAGCCGTTCCCGAATCAGCGAATGGCGTAGCCCCCGTCCACCCGAATGATCTCGCCGGTTACGAAGTCCGAGGCCTGTGATGCGAGAAAGATCGCCGGTCCCGCCATTTCCTCGGGCTGACCCCAGCGCCCCGCCGGCGTGCGAGATAGGATTTCGTCACCCATAGCCTTGAGATCCTCGGTTCGGACCGGCGCCGTCATGTCGGTCTCGACCCAGCCGGGCGCAATGGCGTTCACCTGAATGCCATTCGGGGCAAGCTCGATCGCCATCGACTTGGTCAGCTGGACGATCGCGCCTTTGGCGGCACTGTAGGAAGGGACCAAACCCGATCCGAAAAACGAGTACATGCTGCCGACGTTGATGATCTTGCCGTGCTCGCGTTGCGCCATCGATGCCGCGACGACCTTCGACAACAGAAATACCGAATTCAGCTGCGACTCGATCACCTCGTCCCAGGATTCGGGTGACTCTTGCAGGATCCCACCGCTGATCGAGACGATGCCTGCGTTGTTGACAAGAATGTCGACGGGGCCAAGACCCGCCTCCACTCGGTCCACGGCCGGATCGAGCGCTTCACGGTCCGTCAAATCGACCCTGACGGCGATGGCAGGCGCACCGGTTGCCTTTAACTCCGCGAGTGTTGCCGCATTCTTCTCCTCGTTGCGGGCAAAAATCGCTACGGCGGCGCCCGCCTGCGCGAAGCCGAGCGCGATGGCGCGGCCGATGCCGCGATTACCTCCTGTGACGATCGCGACGCGACCCGTCAGATCGAACGATGCTGAATCAGCCATTTCAAAACCTCCATTGCGAACAAGGCCATAGTCGACACAAATGGGCCGGTGCCCGACTGACGAAACCCACAGCGCTTTCCCCAAGTACCGAAACGACCTCTGCGGCCACATTTCTGAATTTACGAAGAGACGCCTATTCAACAGGGTAGGTGTCGCCGCGTATTCCGAATCGTCAATCCGATGCGGGATAGGGGAAAGGCGAAAGGGTGCCACGTTCACACTTCCACACTTGTTGATTTCTCGGATGGGTGCCACGTTCCGCATTGTTGCATCGTGATCTCATGCGGAACAGGTGGGTGCCACTGGTCACAACCTCACAACCTGAAAAAAATATTTGGGTTCAAGATGTGAGGTTGTGATCAGTGGCACCGTTTCATGATTTTCGTGCCCCTATCGAGGAGATTGGAGGGAATTTGATGAGTCGGTCGGCCGGCCTCAACATCCGCGGAATGACCGAGGTGGCGGCGTAGAGGAGGGTGCCAAAATCAGCCTCGATCGGCGGCAGCCTTGAGGGCGCCGCTGTTATCGTGCTGAGGGATAGGATATTCCTTGATGGGTGCCACGTAAGAGTGCCAGATTCATACATTCGGTGATTCTCGATTCACGAGCCCGAGAAAGACCGAATGTGCGAACCTGGCATCGTTTTGGCACCGTTTCCAACTGCGTCACCCGCTGGATCAACAAAGGTCTCAGGCAAGAAGCGGGCAACCCCGAGTTCAGCAAAAGACTCGACGACCTCGACGCCGCGATTTCACGCGAGAGCTGACAATGCAACAAGTGTGAACGTGGCACCCGTTAAATCTCTCGCGGGCTCGAGGCCCAAGATCAATAGAAAAGTGGCGCCAGATTGTGGTGCCCGAGAAAGACCGAATGTGCGAACCAAAAAGTAAAGGTGTCAGACACTCACTTATGATCTTATTGCGCTGACACTTCTTCCCTTCCCAGTCATGCCTGATTCGTCGCAGAAGAAACATCAAAAGTAGGTGTCTGCCACCATTCCCCATGCATTCGGACCGTGACCGCGGGTTTCAAACTGTGTTGTTCAGATGCGCGCTGCGGTCAGACGAGGACGCCCTTCTTCGCCTGCGCCCAGGAGTAATAGAGCAGGAAAAGGGCAATGACCCAAATGACGACCGAGAAGATCACACCTCCCGAACCCATGATTTCGGCGCCGTTGGTCATTCCGAAATTGTAGATCGTGGTGACGACCATCCCCGCGCACGAGACCACAAAGGCCCAGACCGCCCACTTCTTCCTCATGAGGAGGCCGATCGACCCCACGACTGAGCCCCAGACCGCAAAGGCCCAACCAGCGGTCATCAACTTTGGAAACCCGTAGAAGTATTCGAGCTGTAGCTCACTGAACTGGCTCATATAGAAGTCGAGCTGCAGCTTGGTTGCGAGGTAGTCGAACGCTCCTATCGCATTCCAGAGAAGGGCCACCACCCCGATAATCCAGAGATGGACCGGCGTTTTGCTCCGCGCCGCACCCGCATTCAATTCGTTCATGAACAAATCTCCTCTCGTTCATTCTTTTCGCTTGAGCGTGGCGACAACGGTACCATGGTCGGTTTGTTCCGCTGCCAGATGGGTGCCACTGATCACAACCTCACAACCGGACCCGCCCCGTTTCGGTGGACACCTAGAATAGCCCGTCGTCGGCGCCGCCTTTCGAATTCGATATCTTATTCTCCATTGTCTTTGAATGAGGGCAGGGACGCGTTATCGTGAGGGCCGGGGGTGCCAATGACCACTCAGCAAAGCCACATCGCCGGTCGATCTCCGCATTTCTTCCGATTTTTTATGGCGATCACCCTGGGCCTCGCCACCGTCCCTGCGGGCGCAACCGACGTGCCGCTCATATTCGCGGACGGTTTTTCTTCGGGAGACATCTGCGCCTGGGGAGGCACCTGCGCCGCACCGCCCACGATCAATGGCGTCTGGGTCGGGACCCTCGATTTCACCGGCACCGTGCGCCCCGTGACGATCCAGGTCTCGCAACGCAACAACGGCAGGGTCATCGGCTACATGCTCGGCGGCACCTCGCTGCGAGTCATGCTGGATGGCGCGTACACGGGGGGCATCCTCACCGCCTACCTCGGGTTTCAACGAATCGATTCCGTGGACTGGGTGTTGATGGAGGGACCGGTTGCAGGCTCGATGTGGACCGGCACCGCGACCTTTGACGACGGAGACCAGCCCTTCAGCTTCCAGATGTGGCCGGGAATCGTGCACGAGAGGCGGTACGTCTTTGCCAGCCCGGATCTCGGGCAGGACGCCCACCACGAAATGGGAGTCGCTCTGGCGGACGACGGGACCTTCATCAGCGGCGGATTTGCAGGACCCTCGAGCTGTCTTCTGTGGGCCTGCGACGGCGGTCTGACATCGTTCACGGAAAACGGCGACACCCTCACCTTTGGGCTCGAGACGGCCGGCGGGTGTTCCGCAGGCTCTTCCGTCGAGGTCACGTACAACTCCGCCGAGGGCTTTTTCGAAGGCAGCTATGACTTCACCGACTGCGGTGGGACGGTCATGGGCGACGTCCTGGCCGGCCCGGTCTACGGCACGCAGAGCGACCACGTGGCACAGATTCTGAACGGGCTGGGCAGCGTCGCCGACCAATTCGAGAGCGGAGCGCCGTTCACGACCCCGCACGGGGAATTTGCCTCCGACTATCTTCACAACGGGGACTCCCTCACCGACCTCTTCGTGTCCTGGAACGAGATGAGAGCCGGCCACGCCGACATCGAACTGTGGGTCGAAGAGGTTCGCCAGATCGCGACCGTCGATCTCCCGCGCGCGGTCGAGGTCTTCGCGGTCGAGCATGGTGCCGTCTTCGAGCTCGACGGCTCCGGCGAAGTGGACGACGGGTACAAAACGCTCACGGTTTTCTATGACACCGTGGGCGACATTCTCTTCAACCCGGCTCACAACCCGATGCGCGTCTGGGAGGAAATCGACGGGCAGTGGCTGATCACGGGCAACGGCGAGCCCGCCCTCGATCTGCCGTGGGAGTGGTCGGTGGGCGGCGGGGGCGCCAGCATCGACTCGCCGACCGACGGAAACCCGGTTCATATTTCCCCCGGCGTCTATGGTGGGCATTTCACGCCCCACACCGGCCACTCGTTCGGAGACTCCAAAGCAAATTTCGTGGCCTATCTTCCGGCGGGAGATCACGAGATGTCAGAACTGCTCGGCGATGGGATCGGAAACGACGACGGGTTCTGCGATCCCGGCGAAGAGTGCGCCTACTACGGAGGCCTGGCCGGTGTTGGCCTGTGCTCTGAAGACGGCTGTCTGGTGAGGGACAGGGCACCGTTCTACACCGCGCCTCAATCGGGCCGTGTCAGCTACATCGAGTTTCAAGAGGGCCCGAGCGGGACCTATTTCGACGATCCTCCCCATTGGGTCGTGGAGCTCGCCTTTGACAGTGGAATCGTCTACCGGATGGTGCACCTTGCGAGCTTCGTGCCCGCGTTCGCCGTCCGGGTCGCCGCGGCGACCGGCTGCAACCCCGACGACTGGGGCAGCTGCGGTCTGAGCGACGGAGACGTCCTCCTCGACGCGGGACAGGGGGATCAGGCGATCCCGGTCGAGGTCGATGAGGCCATCGCCTACCCACAGATCATGGCGGAACCGGTTCCCGACCACCCCGGGTACTACCTCGGCAATGGGACCTTCCCCGACTACCCATGGGCGCAGATGGAGGTTTTCGCCCGCGGGACCTTTGATCTGCAGGGCCACATATTCTGTATCTACAACGCGCTCGCCGCCGATCTCTTCGAGACCCTCGAAGGGGTTCTGGAAGCCGACGTCACAAATCCAATTTCGCAGCGCTACGCCCTCGGATTCTCACCTCCCCAGTGGCAATGGGGCGCCGAGACCGATCTCTGCAACGAGCAAGAGCTGGAACCCTTCCTATCGAACAGCCTTACCTCACGCCTCGGCGGGTGGTTCGAGAGGGACGAAAGCGGAACCACCCCCGATGAGATCATGGGTTGGGTACCGATCAACAAGGATGGGTCCGGTTATGACGCCGGCCTCTACGATCCCTCTGATCCCGACGCGCTGATCATTCGCGAACATTGGATCGGTTCAGGGACCTTTTCGTGGCTGATGCCCGATGGAAGCACCGTCACGCCCTTTTCCGCCACCGCCGAAGTGCTCGACATCACCGGCGATACAATGCTGCTGAAGTGGAGGGACATAGGATATAAGGCCGGCAACATCCCCGTGTATCAGCAGGCTTCCTATGAACAGGATGGCCAGGAGCTGACCATTAAATGGGGAGCATTCGGCGATACGGCCGGGACGGCCCCACAGGTCTTTCTCGAACCGGGCGACACCTGCAACGACACCGATGTGATCTGCTACGACAACAACGAATACCATGGAGGCCCGTAGAATAATGGGTACCACGTATCACATAGTGACATTCATACGGGTGCCACGTTCCTCATTGTTGCATTGTGACGAATCGAAGCAGAAGAGCCATTCCGACAATGCAGCAATAGGGAACCTGGCACCTGTCATTTGAGGAAACATCACAAGTGGGTGTCTGGTCACTTTATCTTTTGGCACCTTTAATTTTAGAATTTGGCACCTATAGGGCCTGGGTCACACGGGCACCTAGGGAGGTTACTCGTCGGTGTCGGGATCAACGCTGACGCGTTGAAGGACGCGCTGCGCGATGCCACTCTCGGGGTCCAACTCGGTTGCCTGCAGGGCGAGAGCCCGAGCCTCATCGATCCTGCCCTCGGAGTACGCGACCAGCGCCAGGCCCGCGGGTCCCGTAGGATCCCCCGGCGCGTAGGTCGAAACCGCCGCGAAAGCCTCTCGTGCATCTGCGAACCTCTGGTTCCTCCATGCTTCGACTCCGAGATTGAACAAAGGCCCAGCCGGCACCGGAACCGGAAAGCCGAATCGATTCTGCAAACCCTCGAAATGGCCAACGACCTCGTTCACACTCCCAATATCGCGGGGAATCGCCCAATCCGAGAACACCTGACGGAGGCCAAGTGCCAGGCCTCCGGGCGGGACGTGGCCAAGTGCCAGGACTTCATCCGAAGACCACCGCAACCAGTCCGGGCCTTCTTGCCCCAGTCGTTCCGCGAATGCCGGCACATGTTCGGTGACACGGCTGTAGTCGTCGTCACTCCAGATCACAGCCAGTGCGCGCTCTCCCTGGACGTCCGTCTTGATCCATGCTCCAAATTTTTCGTTCAACAGCTCCGGACACCAGCCGATCATCGGGCTCGCAGCCACAACGGCGTTGATGGCGTCGGATCGATCAAGGAGCGCCCACAGGACAAAAAGCCCGCTGTTCGAAGCTCCGAAAACCACTCGGTAGGGTGCCGCGTTCCACGTTTCTTCGACGTATGGAAACAGCTCGTCGGTGAGAAGCTGAAGCCACTCGTCGGTCCCTGCGCCGTCGCCCTGATCCCGGCACGGGATCAACACCCCGTTGCCTTCCGGCAGATCGACGCCGACAACAAGCATCTTTGGGATGTGGTCTGCTGATTCCAAGAGCTCGACGGTGGAGACCAGGTGGGCGAAACGGCCTCGCCAGTCCGAGCCCACGACGTAGAGGACCGGCCCCGGCGGTTCCCCGTTGTCCCGTTCCGGTTCGCGTACCAATAGCGTGATGTGCCGCCCGAGAATCTCAGACTTCAGCTCATGACGCTCCCCGAGGGCGAAGTAGACAGTGTCCGCGGCGCTTGCAGGAGCCGCAGCCGCAGAGACGAGCAAGACGATGGTGACGAAGCCGGAGATGGCATGTTTCATTCGTGAACCTCCTCGGTTCCTCGAGCGGGCTGAGTCTTCGGCCGCCCATCCAACTACGCCGTGAGGTCGAAGAGGTTGCAGAGAGTTGCCACCATATCCACCTGGGTACCACTGATCACAACCTGACAACCTGCCCCAGATTCAGGATTCAAGATGTGAGGCTGTGATCGGTGCCACCCATCTGGACACCTGTCCGCACCGCGGTTTACACCTGTCAACCATTTGCGGCGCCGCCATTCCGCAAACTACTCATTATCTGAAGGATAAATCTCAGAAAGACCATGGCACGAACATTGCTTCGAGATTTCCCGGGAGACGAAAATGATCAAGGACGCTTCGTGCATGGACCGACCGGTGAATCAAAAACCACTCACGCGCCGACTGCGCGTCATTGTCCCTGTGGCCATCGCAGCGATCATCGCAGGCGTCGCTCTCATGCCCTCGATCGCGCGCTGGTTTCAATCGGAAACTTCGATCGACGCCTCACGCATTCGGGTGGCCGAGGTCGTCCGGGGCGACCTCGTCCGCGAAATTTCGGTCGAAGGACGTATCGTCGCCGCCTTTCACCCTACTTCATTCAGCCCGGCGCGCGGCATTGTCACGATTGATGTCAACGCTGGTCAGGTCGTCGAAGAGGGCGATATTCTCGCCCACATTGCAAGCCCGGAATTGCGCAGTCTCGTGGCGCAGGAAGAGACCACTCTGAACAGCCTGCAATCGACCACTGAACGATTGCGCCTCGAGGCTCGCCAGAGGCGGATGGACAATGAGCAGCAAGTCGATCTCGGACGCGTTGAACTCGCAGCTGCAAAACGCTCCCGCGAGCGGGCTGAGAAGCTGCACAAACTCGGTCTGGTCAATGAAATCGATCTTGAATCAGCCCAGGATACGGTCGTCGTCGTCTCACTCAAACTGGAACAGGCTGAAAAACGTGTTGAACTCGGTTCGGAAATCCTCGGTTTCGAGCTCGACAACGCTCACCAGCAGCTCGACCGTCAGCGCCTCCTCGTAGACGAACTCGAACGCAGAGTCGAGGCGCTGACTATCCGCGCGCCGGTCGCCGGCCTGGTGTCGCGGCTGCATGTCGAAGATCGCCAGGCCGTCAGTACCAATGACCCGCTGATTACGGTCGTCGATCTTTCGGCCTATGAGGTCGAAATCGCCATCGCCGAATCCTACTCAAACGAGATCAACCCAGGCACAGAGGCCGTCGTCGTGAAGGACGGTATCGAATACCCGGCGCAGGTACAGAGCATCGCCCCCGAGGTTGAAGAGAGCCGCGTCAAAAGCAGGGTGATCTTCACCGGAGCTACACCCGATGGATTGAAACAGAACCAGCGCGTCACCGCACGCCTCATCCTCGAAACCCGGCCTGACGTGCTCAAAGTGCAACGTGGGCCGTTTCTCGGCGACGGCGCCGGCCGCATGGCATACGTCATCAACGGCGGCATGGCTGTCAAGCGGCCGATCACCACCGGAAGTACGAGTATCTCGGAAGTCGAGATCATTTCCGGGCTCGAAGAAAACGAGCGCATCATCATTTCCGACATCGCCCGATTCGAGAATGCCGAAAACGTCCTACTCCGTTAAATCACTTCAAGGAGAATACGATGATCAAAATGCGGGAAATTCGCAAAATCTACCGTACCGAACACGTCGAAACCCACGCCCTCGACAGCTTCAATCTCGACGTCCAGGCCGGGGAGTTCATTTCGATCATGGGGCCGTCCGGCTCCGGCAAAACGACTCTGCTGAACCTCACCGGCTTGCTCGACGGCTTCGACCACGGCTCTTATATACTTGATGGTGAGGATGTTACGACACTGCCGGATCGACAGATGTCGCGCATTCGCAATTTGAAGATCGGATTCATTTTCCAGACCTTCAACCTTATTCCCGACCTCAACGTCTTCGACAATATCGACGTGCCGTTGAGATACCGCGGTCTCCCCGCAAAAAAACGGCGCACGGCGATCGAAGAGGCCCTGTCGACCGTCGGTCTGATGTCGCGGTTGAAACACCTGCCGTCCCAGCTCTCCGGCGGCCAGCAGCAGCGAGTTGCCGTGGCGCGCGCGATCGTCGGCCGACCCAAACTCATCCTCGCCGATGAACCGACAGGCAACCTCGATTCGGCGATGGCCAACGACATCATGGATCTCCTCGAGAACATCAACGAGGCCGGCACCACAGTCATGATGGTCACCCACGATCCAGATCTCGCCCACCGCGCGGCGCGGCAGATCCACCTGCTCGACGGCTCGCTGATCGACCTCAGAACTCAGGATTCCCACGTTCCTCTCGCCGCCATGCCAACCGGGCTGGCAAGCGCGGATTGTTGATCGAGGAGGTCGATCATGTTTGCGTATCAGCTCCGCCTCGCTTTCAAGAGCCTTCGCCGCAACCCCGTTCTCTCAGCCCTGATGGTCGTGGCAATTGGCCTCGGCATCGCCGTGTCGACAGCCTCGGTGACGATCTACTACATCTATTCCGGGAACCCGATACCAAACAAGAGCGACGTGCTCTACCACGTCGAACTTGACAATTGGCATCCGGACCGCCCATTCAACAGCGACCACCCTGAACGAGCCCCTTTTCAGATGACCTACCGTGACGCGATGGCTCTCATGCAATCGGAGATCCCGACCTATCAAAACGCTGCATTCATCACTGAGCTGATGGTGTTCCCCGAAGGCGGTGAGCAGCGCCCCTTTCGGAAGATAGTGCGGATGTGCTCCGCCGATTTCTTCATGATGTTCGACGTGCCTTTTCAGCATGGCGGCGGATGGACCGATGCAGCCGATCAAACGCCGGAACCGGTCATCGTCATTGACTCAAGAACAAATCAACGACTCTTTGGCGGCAGCAATAGCGTCGGCCGATCGCTCAAGATCGAGGACCGTTTTTTCACCATCATCGGCGTACTCGCACCGTGGCGTCCGTCGCCCAAACACTACGATCCGACTGTCAACGCATTTGGCGAACCCGAGGCGATCTACATGCCCTTTAATTTCACTCCGGTCTTCGAGGTCACCAACAGGGGCAATACCTGGGGTTGGATGTCTGAGACCATCGACTCCCACGAGGAGTATTTGCAGTCCGAAATGCTCTGGATCCAGATGTGGGTACAACTCGACGATGAAACGCAGAAACAGGCATATCAGGACTTTCTCGACGCCTACGTGCTTGAGCAAAAGAAACGAGGCCGTTTCGGCCGACCCCTGAATAATCGGTTGCTCGACGTCATGGCCACACTGGAAGAACGTGAAGTCGTTCCTGATTCGACAAAGAGTCAGCTCGTCGTTTCGCTGCTCTTTCTCGTCGTATGCGCGATCAATCTCATCGGCATCCTGCTCGGCAAGTTCTTGGGTCGAGCCCCCGAAATCGGCGTGCGCAGGGCCCTCGGCGCGAGCCGCCGCTCGGTCTTCATACAGCACCTGATCGAATGCGAGGTCATCGGTGTGCTCGGCGGTACGCTCGGGCTCGCGCTCTCGGTGGTGGTCATCGGCGCTATCAACCGCATGTTGTCGAACGGCGAACAGCTCCACCTCGATCTCAACATGGTCGGCGCCGGCTTGCTGCTCTCTCTGGTGGCCGGCCTGATTGCCGGCATCTATCCATCATGGCGCATCTGCCACATCGCACCTGCTGTTCACCTCAAAATGCAGTGATTGGAGATTGTCATGGAATTTGGTCCAATTTTCCGCGCGCTATTCAACAATCGTACGAGATTCTGGCTGATTCTTGTCGAGGTTGCCCTCACGCTCGCCATCGTCGTCAACTGCACCTCAATCTTCCTTGAAAAACGCGGGTCCTTTAATTCTCCGACAGGAATGGACGTTGCGAATATTCTCGTCGTCACCACCGAGCCATTTGGCGAAGACTTCGCGACCGAGGAGTTTGTCGAAGACGTGGGCGACTCAGATCTCGCACGACTGCGCAGCCACCCCTCAATCATCAATGCAACACCAATCCTCCATATTCCGCTGTCCGGCAGCGGCTCGAATACCAGCCGAAAAGCGGCTGGTTCCGAAATCGACACCGTGAGGATTGCCTATTACTGGGTCGATGAAAACGGCCTCGAGACCCTCGGCGTCAAACTCATTGATGGACGCAACTTCAATCGAGCAGACATCGAAAACAGCAGTGACGACAGCCCCCGCAATGTCATCATCACCAAGGCCTTCGCAAAACGGATTTTCCCTGACGGCAACGTTGTGGGCAGACAGATTTCCAACGGAGATGACGAATACACGGCAACGGTCATCGGCGTCATCGACCACATGAGCAATTCGTGGCCGAGTTCGTCGTTCGGTGATCACACGATGCTCCAGCCGGGCATGGTGCGTGACAGCCGCGAAATGAATTATCTGGTACGCACTGAGCCCGGCACCATCGACTCTCTCTACACTGAACTCGAAGAATTGATGGTTTCGCTCGAGAGCGATCGCGTTGTCACGGTGCGAACGCTCTCAGAGATCAAACTCGGTTATTTTCAACGCACACTCATGGCAATGAAGATCTGGGCAGCCGTGGTCGTGCTCATGATCATCGTCACCTCACTGGGCATTGTCGGCTTGACCTCGTTTTCAGTGACCCAACGCACACGAGAGATCGGCACACGGCGCGCGCTCGGCGCGACCAGGTCGGCCATCCTCCGTTACTTCCTGCTCGAGAACTGGCTGATCACAGGGATCGGCCTGGCGCTCGGCATTCCTCTGACGATCGGCCTCAACTTCGTACTCGCCGAGTACGCCGAGGCGCCGAAGATCGACTGGATGCTGCTTGTCGGCGGCGCCGTTGTCCTGTGGACCGCCGGTCAGCTCGCTGCGCTCATTCCAGCCGGGCGCGCCACCACAGTCACGCCGGAGATCGCGACCAGGACGGTATGAGGCGATACACTACCGAGGTGAACACTCCGCCGCTCAGGGTACTCATCGTCGACGATCAGCCTGCCGTGGTCACGGCGCTCCAGGTATTGCTCGATATCCACGACATCAGCCACGTCGCGGCTTCGACTCCGTCCCAGGCGCTGGAGATTGCCTCGACCGAAACTCTCGGGGCAGTGATCCAGGACATGAACTTCAGCCCCAACGAGACCTCCGGTCGTGAGGGAGTCAAACTCTTTCGAGCTCTACGAACGGCGGAACCTTCACTGCCGATTTTACTCGTCACGGCCTGGGCATCACTCGAAGCCGCGGTCGAATTGGTCAAAGAGGGCGCCAACGATTATTTGCGCAAACCTTGGGATGATGATTTGTTCATCACCCGTTTGCGCGACCTGCTCAAGATGCGCCGGCTCGAGATCGAAAACCAACAACTGCGCTTCACGACCGAGGAATCGCAGCAGGCGCTCGCCGAAGAGTACGACCTCTGCGGTCTGGTCTACGCCTCACATGCGATACACGACACCGTGAGCCTCGCCGTCAATGTGGCCCGATCCGAAGCGCCAGTGCTCATCACAGGCCCTACGGGTTCGGGCAAGGAACTTCTCGCCGAGATCATCCAGGCCAATTCACGCCGTTCGGGCGAGCCATTCCTTCGCGTCAACGTCGGCGCCATCCCGGTCGATCTGATAGAGAGCGAACTCTTTGGCGCTGAATCCGGTGCCTTCACCGGCGCTTCGTCGCGCCGCATCGGCCACTTCGAGACCGCCGACAAGGGTACTCTCTTCCTTGACGAAGTTGACGCGCTCTCGCTGTCCGGCCAGGTCAAGCTCCTGCGCGTCCTTCAGAGCGGCGAGTTCCGCCGCCTCGGCTCGAGCCGTAATCACAACACTGATGTGCGCATCATCAGCGCGACCAACGCCGATCTCGACCAGGCGATCACCGACAAGCGCTTCAGAGAAGACCTCTATTATCGACTCAACGTCGTCGAATTGAAGATCACGGCGCTGTGCGAGCGTCGCGAGGACATTCTGCCGCTGGCTCGCCATTTTCTCGACAGGTTCAGTGGCCGGGCACAGACCCTCAGCCCGACCGCAGAACGAGCGCTGCTCGACCACCCGTGGCCGGGCAACGTGCGGGAGCTCGAAAACCGCATCCAGCGCGCCACGGTCGTCAGCTCACGACCCGAGATCGATATCGAAGACCTCGGCTTCGATTCCGGGCAATATGCTCCCCTACCGAAAGGTCGCGACGAGGAGCGTCAACGCGTCATCGATGCCCTCGACCGATCGCAGGGTGTGGTTGCCCACGCGGCTGAAGTTCTCGGAATCAGCCGTCAGGCCCTGTATCGCAAGATGTCAAAACTCGGCATCGAGGTCGAGCGCAAGGCGCGCCCGGAAAGACCGCAGCGTTGATGGACCGAAACGAAGGCCACGAGAAAGGTCCCCGGCGGTTTCAAACCTCTTTCGCCGCCAGAGTCTACCTGGCCTTTGCCTCGGTCCTGGCCCTCATGGCCGCGATTGCCGCAGTTTGCAGCGCGATCCTCGTCAAACCGTGGTTGGTCTTTTTGATCGCGCTCCTCATTGGAGTGCCTATCGGCGCCGTACTGGTGGCGAGGATCCTGCGGCCGCTCCACATTACTTTGAGCGGACTGCGCGATGGCATTTCCAGCTTTCGCGACCGCGACTTCTCCCTGCGTCTGGCCTCCGACCGTAACGACGAAATGGGCGAATTGGCGAGGCTCTATAACGACGTCGGGCGCCTACTGCTGGAAGAACGGCACAATATCCGTCAGAAGGAACTGCTGCTCGAAGCCGCTCTCGACCGCTCGCCGGTCGCGACCATGCTGGTCAATCAGCTTGGACGCGTCATATTTTCCAACCCCGAAGCGCGCAAACTTCTGCTTGGAGGCGCCCGACTTGAAGGGCATTCCTTCGCCGAGATCGAACAACGCTGTCCCGAAGACATGCGTAAGATTCTGGTCAGCGAGGGTGGAGGCATCTTCACTGTCAAGCGGGACGAGATCGTCGAGACGTATCACCTGTCGCAGCGCCAATTCCTGCTCAACCGGCAGCGCCACAACCTCGTGCTGATGCACCGCCTCACCGGCGAACTCGGCCGTCAGGAGGCAGCGATCTGGAAAAAGGTCATCCGGGTCATCTCACACGAGCTCAACAACTCCCTCGCGCCGGTTTCGTCGCTCGTGCATTCGGCCAAACTGGTTGCCGACCGCCCAGACCTCAGCCAAAAGACTGAAGAGATTTTCACCACCATCGAGGAACGACTCGAACACATTGCGCAGTTCATCGAAGGCTACGCAAAATTCGCCCGCCTGCCCGAACCCCGCAAAAGCGAAGTCGACTGGTTGAACTTGTTGACGAATCTCGGCGATTTCCCATCGCTCACGATTGAAGAGCCCCTGCCGTCACGGCCAGGCTTCGGCGATATCGCGCAGCTCCGACAGCTCCTGATCAATCTCGTCAAGAACGCCGTCGAAGCATCCGAAACGGAACCGCGGGTGTCAATCCGAGTGCGCGACGCTGGTAACGGTACATACCTGCACATCTCAGACCACGGCCCGGGCATGGACGAGGAGACGATGAAAAAGGCTCTCCTACCTTTTTACTCGACCAAAAAGACGGGCACCGGTCTCGGCCTCGCCCTGAGCCGGGAGATCGTCGAGGGCCACGGCGGCACAATCAGCCTCCAGTCGCGCCCCGGCGGCGGGACGATCGTCACCTGTTGGCTGCCGGTGCACTGAGGCTCATCGGTCCCTCTCGGCGCACGGTGCCGCCCATTAGAAGGCGCGTGTCACGTGGGCGCCACACTTCGCATTGGCTCATTGTTGATTTGTGGTGGCGGCTGAGTAGCACGGGTGCCTCTTTGGCACCCACTACGTGGCACCCACCCGGTGACTATTCGCGACCCTGGGAACGATCGTGCGTCAAAAACCAATCGTAAAGCTCATTCCCCGGGTACACAGACCAATGAATCTCATGCCCGACATTGGGTTCGGCTGTAAATCTGATTCGACTGTTCATCCGTTTGAGTCGGTTCACAATCCTCTCTGATTCCTCAAATTCCACGACGAGATCCGCTTTCCCGTGAAACGCCCAGATGGGCATCCCCTCGAGAAGATGAAGGTTCTCGCCGATGAAGTCCATGTGGCCGGTAAACCCAGCGATAGGAGCGATAGCAGCAAATTTGTCGGGGTGTTTTGCGGCCAGAAACCAGGTGCCCGACCCACCAAGACTGACCCCGGTCAGATAGACCCGGTTGAGATCTACTCGGAACTTCATAGTGACATCTTCGAAGAACTTTTCGAACCAGAGATCGGTCGACCATCTATGATTGAGTGGGCATTGAGGAGCAACGATGATGAAAGGGAATTCTCTTCCCCTGTAAATCTGGTCGGGGATCCCATACGCATAGAGGCGATTGAGATCTGTTCCTCGTGGGGTGCCTCCGTGAAGGTAAATAATCAAGGGCCACCGTTTCGTTGATTCCAGGTCGTAGTCATTCGGTGTGTAGGAAAGGTACTGGTATTCGACATTCTTGGGATCTTGGTTGAGACCATTCTTGAAAAGTCGTTCGTGTTGAATAGAACCATCCTCGTTCCACCAGATACACTGCCCGTGCTTTCGCCCATTGTCATAGACCTGAGTAGATTCCCTTTGACCGCTTGGATACCAGTATTCATGAATTCCGTGTCTCAGACCATTTGAAAAATGGGTGTGGCTTTCAAGTGTCCCGTCTTCATACCATTCCCTGAAGACACCTTCCTTGACGTTGGTTCGGTAGTTACACCAAAGGTTCTCCTTGACTCGCTTGTCAAAGGCACTATAGGTTCCATCCATCTGCAGCTGACCATTTTCATAATGGTCTCGAACACGAAAAAGATCCGAAATCGGATCGAAGGTCACCACCCGCGTGTAATTGATGGTCTTGGTTTTTGAGACGACATGATGCAGCACATAGGTTTCTGATTCTCGGGAAGCAGGGGGTGAAACTGTTTCATGTGTTTCATCTGGATCCAGGTTTTCTGTCCCACCGCAGGCAGTTCCGATGAGAAAAACCAGAACTAAAAAGAATCGAAATCTCGACATTACGGGCTCAATCACGTGCAAATTCGTCCCTTCTGGATGGGTGCCACGGAAAGGCATGGGTACCACGTCTCGCATTGTTGCACTGTCACACGAGATGGGTGCCACAAGGTGGGCAGATTGATGCTATCGGTGCCACTGATGGGTGCCGATGGGTGCCACGTTCACCATTGCACGATTGTTGTCTTTCGATGAGCGGCGTGCATGGGTGCCACAGGTCGCATTAAACGGAGAGGTGCCACGCACAAATGGGTCGCACCCTTGCGAGAACCAGTGATCAATTTTCGATCAGGTGTTCGGCGAAGTATCTCCACACAAGGCCGTAGGTGTACCTCCAGGGCAATCCGTGACCCGCACCTGGGATGATGAACTGATCCACCTGCTTGTCGGCCTTGACGAACGCATCGACCATACGCATGTGTTGAGCAAGCGGAACAATTTCATCCTGGGTCCCGTGGAGCAATAGCAGCCGCCCTTCGAGCTTGTCGGCAAGATCGAGATTCGACGCAACCTCGGCGGGCTGCCAACGCGCCGAACCATCGTCATCAACCACACGTTCGACCCCCGCGTAGCGCTCGACCCACTCCACCGATTGGATGGACGGATCATGAGGTCCGTTCATTGCGACACCGACCTTGAAGAAATCGGGGTGGACGAGCATGGCCGACACGGTCATGAATCCGCCGGAGGAGCTGCCGTAGATACCAACTTTCTCGCCATCGATAAAATCGAATCGCTCGGCGAGCTCCTCCATCACCGCCCGTTTGTCGGCGAGGCCGTAATCCCGGAATTGTGCACGGCCGTATTCGCGATATGCGAGACCGCGATACCGGGACCCGCCGCGATTGCCGAATCGGACCACGATGCTCCCCAACTGAGAGAGCGCGGTCTCGGCATCGACCGGCTGGAAACGCCTGGGAATGTACTCATCCATCTTTCCCGGATAGACCCTCGTGATCATCGGATACTTCATCTTCTGATCAAAATTGAAGGGCTTCCACAAAACACCCCACAATTCGGTCGATCCGTCGGCAGCCAGAGCTTTGAAGACCTCCGGTGGTTTCCATCCCGCCGCCTGAAGGACTGACGAATCCGCGGATTCGAGTTCGAGCACCAGCTTGCCATCCGCATCCCTGACAAGCGACCGCGTTGGTTGATCGACTCTCGAGACCCTGTCAACAAAGACTGTTTTTGATGGAGCGAAGACGACACTGTGGTCGGCATCCTCTGGTGTCAGGAGTTTTAAACCGGGGCTCTCGAGTCCTACTCGATACACGTGGTGATAATAAGGATTGCGGCCCCGCTCTCTGCCGTTTGCGGCGAGGAAGACAGCTCCTTCGTCTTCGTTGACAGCCACCACATCTTCGACGTTGAAATCTCCACGCGTCAGCACCCTCTCCAGTGCGCCGTCGACAGCGTACAACCCATAGTGGCCCCACCCGTCGCGGATCGACCACCACAGAAAACGACCATCCGAAAGCTCGATCCGAGGTCGGGTGTAGACCATACCGTCGAGCCTTTCTTCGACCAGGACTCGACTCGCCCCGGTCATCGGGTCGGCGGCGCAAAGATCGAGCATCCGGTAATCGCGGGAACGGCGAAAGAAGAACACGGTGCTCGATTCATCGCTCCACCAGAGAGGTTGAACAAAGAACTCCTCCATTGTTTGATCCGGCCAACGGGCGACGTCGACCTGCAGCGCCGTGGCATCGGCCACATGGACCACCCATACCTGCCACTGCGGAACAGCTTCACCCGGCATGGGATATTTGAAGGTCTTGAGCGTCGGTCGCGATTCGGCAAGGTGGTCCACGTTCCACAGCTCGGCGACCGCACGCGAATCTGTACGTTGCATGGCAACATATCGCGAATCGGGTGACCACACCACGGGGGCCTTACGGGGAGCCATGTCCCCGTCATCGATCAACTCCCAGGGACCTCCCCACCCCCAACCTCGGGCCCCGTCTTTGGTGAGCTGAACCTCGAGAGCCTCCTCACCACCGAGTGGAACCGCGTAGAGATTGTGGCCGCGCGCAAAGACGCAGGTGGACCCATCAGGAGAAAGCGTGCACCACTCGGGCCCAGGTGGATCCACCTCGACGGGTCTCAAGTTCTCACCGTCGGGCACGAACTCGAACCTCTGCTCAGCAACCGTGAATCGCACCGAGAGATTCTCGGGCCCGACCTCGACATCGTCGAGTTTCAGTCCTTCCGGATTCTGCCGAGTGCCAGTCGTTTCAGCAATCATCGATGCCAACCGCTCGTGATCGAAGAGCGGCTGTTTCGACGGTTCGCGCGGATCGACGAGCCAGAAACGGATTCCGTTCGAGGTTTCGAACCGGTACCAGAAGCGGTCGCTGTTTCCGATCCAGTTGGGTCGCACATCGCGGCTGAAAACACGGTCCCCGATCTTGTCGGGACTCCATTGGGATGCGAGGCTCCAATCGGCCTTCGTCGCGACCGGACGATCTTCACCCATCGCGATCGCGATCCACCCACACATCAAAACCGCACAACCGACCCGAGCACCAAAGGTCCGAAATTGCATAGAAACCCCTTCCCTATGAGTCGCCACGTGGGCAAAAGGTTGTCACACCGGCGCCGCTGACCTCAACCCCCTGCTCATGGGTGCCCATGGGTGCCACGTCCCATGGGTGCCACGTATCGCTTTATTGCATTATCGAACGAAAACCCGAACACGTAACGCCCCCTTCGTGCAGGGCACGCGCATCCGCAGGTTACACGGGTGCCACGTACAGACTTATTGCGTGATGGGTGCCACGGGCAATTCGGTACGTGGCGCCGAGGTGAGCGCCTGGTTCGGGGGTTGTGATCGGTTTCGGGAGCCCGGCGAGGATGTTACAATCTGGCCTCGGGCGAGGACGACCCTTGCTCCCCCTTTCAGCACATCAGTGGAGGATTGGCATGCCGTACAAGGAGATCGTGACCGCGCGAGTCGTTTCGAGGCAGAACCACCAGCCGGTATCCGGTGCAACCGTGAAGGTCTACGACAAGGACCTCGTCTTGAACGACTTCCTCGGAGAGGCCACCACCGATGCGGATGGACACTTCAGCGTCACCTTCAGCTCGGACGACTTCAAGGGCCAGATCACCGGCTTCGAAGCGCGGCCCGACATCTTCGTCAAGGTCACCAATCCCGCCACCGGCAAGACCACCAAGAGCAAGGTCTTCGAGGAGCTCACCGGCTCTCTGACCAAGAATGACGCCGAGGAAATCATGAACCTCGGTGACATTGAGGTGGACTGAGCCCCTCCCTCCTGCCGTTGCATAGGTGCCACGAACGTATCGGTGCCAGGTTATAGATACTTAGAAAGTTGAACGTCTCCAGGCGGATGCCGACTTTCTAAGTTTCTAAAGCCTGGCATTGCCTGAGTCCCGACCCGGAAGGAGCGAAGAATGGTACGTATCGGCCACACCTGCACGTTGAGAGTCATCAAGCGGGTCTCGCCGGGCGCCATTCTAGATGCCGGTGAGCTCGGTGAGGTATTACTGCCCAACAAGTATTGTCCGGAGGATCTTGCACTCGACGATCAGCTATCGGTTTTTCTCTATTTTGATTCTCAAGGACGAGCGATCGCCACGACTCAGAGGCCACAAGCCGAGGTCGGTCAATTCGCCTATCTGGAGGTTGTGGCGAATTCAGAGTTCGGCGCATTCGTCGATTGGGGACTCGACAAGGACCTGCTGGTGCCGTTTGGTGAGCAGCATCGACCGATGCACGTTGGCCGTCGCTACATCTTGCACGTTTTCGTGAATAAGGCGGATGGGCGAATACTGGCGTCATCGAAGATCGAGAAGTTTCTCAAGGAAGGCAGGCCTCACACCTTTCAGGTGGGGCAACCCGTTGATCTCATCATCGCCAACAGCACGAAACTCGGGTTCAAAGCGGTGATCAACCACAGTCATTGGGGTGTGCTTTACAAGAACGAACTGAATGAACAGTTGAGTTTTGGCCAGAGCAAACGTGGATTCGTCAAATACATTCGACCGGACGGAAAGATCGACCTGGCGCTCGAGGCCGGACAGGATTCCAGCGACAGGAACGCTGAGACGATCTTGAGGTACCTTCAAGAGAACGAGGGGTTCGCGGCGGTCCATGACAGATCAGACGCCGGGTTGATCCTGAGCGTGTTTGGTATGACCAAGAGGACCTTCAAGAAGACGATCGGCGGTCTGTACAAGAGGCGTCTCATCACCATTGATGGAGACGGCATCCGTCTCGTAAATAAAATAGCGTAAAAGGGGTGGCCAATACTTGAAGGATAGTTGCCAGATGGGTGCCACGTTCATGGGTGCCACCGATCACAACCTTACAATGCTATTTGATTGGTGAGACGATCAATTCTGCTGAACAACTGATTCTCGAGGTCAGGGCTCGCAATCCGGCTCCGCGCACCGGCGTCGAAGGTGCTCCAGCAGGTTTTCCTGAGCTTCGATGTCGTCGCTGAGATCGCTCGTCACATCACCCGGGCAGCTCGGTTCGATGCGGACGATGGCGTCGAATATCGGACACTCGGGGAGCTGGTGGTCTCTCAGGAAGTGAATCAGCTTCAGGGTCTTGAAGCCGTCGAACCATCGGTGAAACTGAAGCTCGAGCCCCGCGTGATGCGGCGCATTCTGTTGCAGGCGCGGCCAGATCTCCTCAAACCGATTGAGTTCCAGGAACTCCCTCAACTGGGGGGAGATGCCGCCGGCCCCGGCGAGAAGATCCGAGGCGCCGCGATCGAGGTCGCTGACGACCAGGGAAAGCCAGTCGCCCAGGATCTTGTATATATCCGGATGGTATACGGTTGACCCGTCATCCGCGCCCGATAGGTGGCGACCGACCGTGGCGCCGGTCCCAAACGGCACACGGTCCGAGGACCGCGCTGAAGGGTGGACCGTGGTGGAGTCGATCCGGCTCACCCCGCCGGTCTTGGCCAGCTCCTGGAGGAAGTAGAAGTCCTCGCCGGCCTGACGTCGGTTCATCCCACCGGCCGAAACATACGCATCACAACTCGTCACCATGGTGGACCCGATCGTGGGAAAGGCATATGGCGAGCGCGCCCAGCGAAGACCAAGCTCCTGGTAGCGCAGGAAGATCTCGTAGCGGACGATCGCAGCTCGTTCCCGCGCCTCGGCCGGCAGGGTGTGGGCATAGCCCACGACAGCGGCCCACGAGTCCCCGCTATCGAAGTGTTTCTGCACCTCCCTCAGGTAGTCAGCCTCGACGAGAGTATCCGCATCGAGGCAGATCAGGAGACCCGGATCCTCTGCATTCTCCGTGAGAACCGACAGTCCGAGATCGAGACCGATCCTTCGCCCCTCCCCTACCCCCATCTTCGGCCCGATCTCGCACCCCGGACTCGAAGCGTCCACAGAAGCGAGCCTCAGACTGCCGGGGTCGATCCTGGGCTGGGTGGCTGCCGAACGGCCGTGCACCAGATTCTCGAGGTGGGTCAGTGTGCGTTGATTGTCTGCCACCTGCTCGGGTCGGGCGTGGGGCTCGGCTCGGTTGTTGACGACACAGATCACCAGCGTCTCGGCCAGCTGCTCGGCGGGGTTGCGACCGAGGCTGTCCAAAGTCTTGAAGAGTCTCTCCTCTTCGGCCAACACTGGAATCACCACCACCCGGCGGATCCCGTCCAGATCTCCAGAGACCAGACGGTTTGAAAGAAAACCGGGACGCCTGGCCAGGAATCGGTGCGCACGGTCGAGGGCCTGTCTTCTCACTCACCCAACCTCGCGACTGTTCGTCAGCCCCCCACAATCCGCAACGACCTGAAGTGCTTGATCCACATCGCATCCTTCAAGCCAGCGAATCTCGCATCCCCTGCGCTCCATCCGGCGAAACCACGTCTCCTGCCGCTTGGCGAAGCGGCAGATGGCCGCCGTGAGCTTCTGTCTGAGGTCGTTTTTATTCTTGATGCCGCCCTGCAGAAAATCCGAGACAAAACGGTACTCGAGTCCCAGGAAGGAGAGCTTTTCCCACGAGACACCCGCGTCATGAAGGCTCTGCACCTCGTCGATCAAACCCTCCTCGAGCCTTTCGCCGAGCCGCTTGCGGATTCGTCCGCGGAGCACCTCTCTTTCCCACCGCACACCAAGAACCACTGGATGGATGTCGGGCCCGGGTTCGGGTTCGTGCTGCGCGGAGTGCTGTGCGATCTCAATCGCCCTCACCAGGCGGTCGCGATCTTCGAGATCCGTCGTGTTGTGCACGCGCCGCAGAGCCTGAAGCCGATCCACCAATGCCTCGTGGCTCAACGGCTCCAGATCCGCCCGCAACACCGGGTCGGCGGGGACATCGACCATGCGATAACCGTTCAGGACCGCTTCGAGGTAGAGCCCGCTGCCGCCGACCACGATCGGCACCACCGCACGTGCCAGCAGATCCTCGAACACGGAGAAGAACCTCTGCTGGTACTCGAAGACGCTGAACTCCGAATCGAGATCGACGATGTCGATGAGGTGGTAGGCCACCGGAGACCCACCCGAGGAATACTCGTCCAGGTCCTTTCCCGCCCCGATGTCGAGGCCGCGGTACACCTGCCGTGAGTCGGCGGACACGATTTCGCCGCCCAGCTCCCGCGCCAGCTCCACACCGAGGCGTGTCTTGCCGGAAGCGGTGGGCCCGAGGACCACCACCAGATTTTTCATCTCTGGCCTGGGTGCCGAGTCCAAACAATTTTCAGCCGTTCTGCGCGATGTTGTACAGGGTTTGGGTCGGGAAGGCCATCTCCAGTCCGCTCTCTCCGAATCTACGGAGAATCGCGAGATTGACGTCAGTCTGGGCCTCGAGAATATCGGTGCCCTTCGTGATGTAGTAGATGAACAGGATGTTCATCGAAAAGTCGCCGAACTCGGTGAAGGCGACGAGGACGTCGTCCTCGAGCCCTTTGGTGTCGGCAACGATGCTGCGCAGGATCTCCATTGCTTTTTCCATCTGTTCGGCCGTCATTTCGTAGGTCAGGCCGAGGGTCATGACGACCTTGCGCGATGGCTCGGCGCTGACGTTTTCAACTGCCGAGTCTGAGAAAGTCGAGTTGGGAATCGTGACCATGGTTCCAGCGAGGGTGCGCAGCCTCGTGCTTCGGACACCGATCTCATCGACAACGCCGTCGAATCCGGAGATCCTGACCCGATCGTTGATCGTGAACGGGCGGTCGGTGAATATGGTGAACCCCCCGAACACATTTGAAACTGTGTCCCGCGCCGCCATGGCGAGAGCCAAACCGCCGATGCCGAGACCGGCGATCAGGGCGCCGACGTCATAGCCGGCGTTATTGAGAGCGACGATGATGCCGATGGACCAGATGCTGAACTTGGTGCCCTTACGCACGATAGGCATGAGCTGATCGTCGAGCGAGGTGTCAGATTCGGCGGTGAGGGGCACGAGCACGTGGGTGAAGAGGGCTTCTGCGAGCCGCGCGATGAGCCAGGTAGCGGCGATGACGGTCAGCGCCTGGACACCATTGTTGACCCACCCCTGGAGCTGCTCCGACAGCGTCAACCGGTTGAGGCCGAACCAGATCCCGATCACCACGATGATGAAGACGATCGGCTCTTCGATCGTATCGGTGATGATGTCGTCGATTTTGGTCTTCGATCGGGCGGTGAGACGCCGCATGGTGTTCGAGAAGATCCAGTACAGGGCCTTACCGACGACGAGGGCGCCGACGATGATCGCCAGGCTGATGGCCCATTGAGAGATGGTGTTGCCGTAAAACGATGAACTGAGAAACTCTTGCATCAATATCCTCCGTTAAGCGTGCGAGACAGGCGGCCTCTTCACGGTTGGTGTGCGCGGCGCATTATGGCATCTCTATGGGTGCCACGTATCGCACTATTGCATTATCGAACGACAACCCGAACACGTAGCGAGCCCTTCGTGCGGGCCCGCGCATCCGCATGTCACAAAGTCATAAAGTGATACGTGGCAGCCGAACGTGGCGCCCGAACGGAAACGTTTCTCCTAACACCAAGACAGTTGTAGCGAACTGAGACGAGAAATGGGCTCACGTGTCGATCTCCAATTGAACGAATACGGGCATGCAATTTGCTCGTCTTCACTCGGGGGCGACATGAGTTACTGGAAACGACTGGCATCAAACTCGGGGGGCGCGGGACGCCGGGTGTTCCAGAGGGTCTCGTTCATGCATCGATGGTGGATCGGTCTCGCGATCGTGACGTTCTCCACGGCGGCCTGGGGACAGCGACCGTACGTCGAAGTGTCCATACCCATGCCCGACGAGGTGGAGCTGTCCGGCGACCTGTACCTACCGGGGGGCGATGGCGATTGGCCGACGCTCCTGATCATGACCCCGTACGGAAAGCAGTTCGCTCGTCCCGACGCTGCCGGACTGCCCTTCGGTACGGCGGACTACGCCTGGCTCGTCGTGGACTGGCGAGGGTACGGCGCCTCCGGCGGCGAGCCGTTGAGATCCAACGGCGTGGACGGATCGGCGGTGGTGGAGTGGATCGCCGAACAGGCGTGGTCGGACGGGCACGTGGGCATGTGGGGCTCCTCGGCGCTGGGCGTGATCCAGTTCCGCACCGCGGTGGAGCAGGCGAAGCTCACAGATCCCCACCTGGACGCCTGCGTGCCCCAGTTCGCCGACTTCGGGTCCGACTACGAGCAGCACTACCCCGGAGGAGTGCTCAAGTGGGAGTACTCGCTCTTCCACGCCGCCATGGGCTACCTCAGCTGGCAGATGTTGCTGGAGCACCCCAGCCACGACTCGTTCTGGACAGTCGTCGAAGCGGTCGGCGACGTTGCCGCCGACATCGAGACGCCCATGCTCCTCATCGGTGGGTGGTACGACCTCGACACGCGAGAGATTCTCTTGGCCTGGGACCAGCTCGCCAACCACAGCGACCCCTCGCACCGCGACGATCACCGTTTCGTGATCGGCCCTTGGACCCACGCGGGCGAGGACGCGCTCAAGCAAGGGGAGCTGGAGTACCCGCAGGCGGTGGGGGCGGCCCACGAGGCGGCGCTGGCGTTCTTCGATCGCTGGCTGCGCGGCATCCCGCCAGCCGAGGAGACGCCCCGCGTGCGCTGGTATGAAATGGGCGCCGAGCGGTGGCACGATGGCGAGGCGTGGCCGCCCGAGCCTCCGAGCCACGAGACGTGGTTCATCCAACCCGACGGTCGCCTGAACGGGGTTGAGGCCGAGACAGGTTCGATGAGCTTTACGGTCGACCCGGACGATCCTTCGCCGACGCTGGGCGGCCCACGAACGTCCTCCCTCGAGGTGTTGGATGGTCCGGCGGATTTGCGGTTCGAGGTCGAGAGCCGTCCCGATGCCCTGGTGCTCACCTCGGCACCGCTGGAGCGGTCGGTGACCGTTGCCGGCGCACCCGAGGTCCGGCTCTGGCTATCCACCGACAGCCTGGACACGGACGTGATGGTCCGGCTCACCGACGTCCATCCAGACGGCCGATCGATGTTTGTGGTCGACGGCGCGCGCCGGGCGCGATTCCGGGACAGCTTGGAGAACGAAGCGCTCATGACTCCCGGCGTCCCGGCCGAGATCCAGGTGGTCCTGCAGCCGACGGAACTCACGTTTCAAGAGGGGCATCGCCTGCGCCTCGTGATCACCTCGTCGAACTACCCCCGGTTCCATGTCAACCCGAATGACGGTGGCGACCCGTACGACGAGAATGCGGTTCCGCGGGTGGCCACCAACACGCTGTGGACCGGTCCCGACCATAGATCCCGTCTCATTCTGCCGGTGATCGATGCCAACGGTGCCTTCGCTGACGGATTCGAGGACGGCGACACCAGCGCCTGGTCGGAGATTCGAACCGACTAAGAAAGCGGCCGCCAAAATGTTTGCCGCCCTTCGGATGATGTCTGGGTGCCACGTATCGCATTATTGCATTATCGAACGACAACCCGAACACGTAACGCCCCCTTCGTGCGGGCCCCGCGCATCCGCATGTCACAAAGTCATAAAGTGATACGTGGCACCCGAAGCACCCGAAAAGTGATACGTGGCACCCGAATGGCACGCGAATAGAACATCACCGCGCAGCTGTTGCTCTTGAGTCGCGTCGAATGACGCGACCGGCGAAGATCTGCGGGTAGTGCGCTAGACTCTGCAGCGAATCCAACCCGAAGGAGCATCGCCCTGGACTCCCTGACCCAACTGACTGTCGGAGCCGCCCTGGGCGAGGCGGTCCTCGGCCCCAGAGTCGGCCGAAAGGCGATGGTGTGGGGCGCGATCCTGGGAACACTTCCCGACCTGGACATTCTCATTCCCCTCGATGGCCCCGTGGAGGACTTCGTCTACCACCGCGGTTTCAGCCACTCGCTCTTCCTGCTCGCCCTGGTCGCCCCCCTCTTTGCGTGGTTGATCACCCGGATCCACCCGGACTCGCGGGACCGGTACCGCCAATGGTGGCTTCTCGTCTTCCTTGTTCTGGAGATCGGCGTGCTGCTGGATCTCCTGACCATTTATGGCACCCAGATTCTGTGGCCGTTCGACACGACCCCCCTGGCGTGGCCGGTGCTTTTCATTATCGACCCGCTGTTCACATTGCCGATCGTCGTGGGCGTTTCGGCGGCGTGGTTCATGAACACGAAACGTCCTCTCGGACATCGACTGAACGCGGCCGGCCTCATCATCGCGATGTTCTACCTGGGTTGGGCGTTCGGGGCCCGGGAGTTCGTCAACCACAGTGTCCGGCAACAGCTCGCGGCGCAGGGCGTGCGCTGCGAACAGCTGGTCTCCACCCCCTCCCCGTTCAACACCCTGTTGTGGCGGTTCGTGGGGATCAACGGGGACCGGTACTTCGAGACCTACCGATCGATCTTCGACGGCGACACCGCGCTGGTCGTCAACCACTATCCGCGGAATCTCGAGCTGCTCGAGGGCTTAGAGGCGCATCCCCCCGTCGCCAAGCTTCGCTGGTTCACCCGGGGATGGTATGCCGCGAGCCGGGTCGGAGACGACATCGTGATGACCGACCTCCGCATGGGGTCGGAGCCGGACTACGTGTTCAGTTTCACAGTTGCGAGGGCGTCCAAGCCGGGTCCGATCCCGGTCCGTGACGTGCAACGGGACGCCGACATTGATTGGAGCAAGCTTCGGTGGGTGTGGCGACGGATCTGGGAACCGGTACCACCCTGACGAAGGTCAGGATTCATGTTGTCGCGGTCGGTGCGACCTTTCGCATTGTCGCATTGTGATCAAGTTATGGGTGCCACGTATCGCATTACTGCATTATCGAACGACAACCCGATCACGTAACGCCCCCCTCGTGCGGGGCACGCGCATCCGCATGTCACAAAGTCATAAAGCGATACGTGGCACCCCACCACCCGCCCACCCGCCAGTGGCACCCGTCGACACCCGTCTCGGCTACAATTACGGCGCCGTCGGTCCCTGGCGGGCGGCACCGATAACCGACCAGCGCATGAATCCGAAGATACTCCTTCTGCAGGCGCGCGACGCCGACGACCCGATGGCCGACCACGAGCACCGGTGTTTCGCCGAGCGCACCGGGTTGCCGGCCGACCGGGTGGTGGTGCACGACCTCTGCTCCGGCCCGCCGAACTTGGCCCGCGTGCGCTCGCACGCCGCGCTGATGATCGGCGGCGCCGGCGATTACTACGTCTCCAAGGGCAACCTCCCGAATCACGGCGCCTTCTTCGACCTGATCCACGAAGTCATAGCGGTCGGCCACCCCACCTTCGGCTCGTGCTTCGGTTACCAGTGCCTGGTGTCGGCGCTCGGCGGCGATATCGTTTTCGACCCCGACAACACAGAGGTGGGAACCTACCCGCTCCGCCTCACCGACGCGGGGCGGGCCGACGAGCTCTTCGGCGAGCTGCCCGAGCGCTTCAACGCCCAACTCGGCCGCAAGGACCGCGCCGTGCGCCACCCGGAGGGCGTGCCCAACCTCGCCACCAGCGCAGCCAGCCCGTTCCAGGCGCTGCGCATTCCCCGCAAGCCCATCTGGGCCACCCAGTTCCACCCCGAGCTCGACCGGATCACCAACGCCGATCGCTACCGCCACTACCTCGACGGCTACGCCTCGCACATGAGCGAGGAGGAGAAGGCTGCGTCACTCGAACGATTTGAGGAGAGTTCCGAGGCCTCGGGTCTGCTGCGGCGTTTTGTCGAAATCGTTCTCTAGCACATCCATGGGTGCCAGCAGAGCACCATGCGTGCCACGTTCACACGTGTTGATTTGCATGGGTGGCGCCCCAGTCGGTTCACCCTGGATGCCAGTCGACGTCGAGCCAGCGGTAGGGGTCCCAGTAGTTCGCAAAGAACCAGCGGACAAGGAAATAGAGCCCGGCAAAGAGGACGACGCCCCGTGCCCTCGTCAGGTCACCCAGCTGTGTGGCCATGTAGGCGACGAAGCCGGCGGGGAAGACGGCAAAGACATACTGCACCGTGTTGGCAAAGACCGACTGGATCTGCCCCGCCTTTTCTGAAAGCAGATACCGGCTGGAAAGAACGGCAAAGGTCAGCAGTGCCCAGCCATTGACGGCCACGGCATAGATCAAGATCACGATCGAGACTGAACCGACGAAAAACCAGCTCATCAGGGAGCCTTTCGCCACCCGCAGGTTGCTCAAAAAGAGCCCGTAAAACGCATGAACGAATTCCCAGACCATCGCCGGGACGACAAGGCCAACCAGGGACGACGGCCCGAACAAAAAAGCGGCCAGGCAGATCCCGATCAACGCCCAGTCGATCAACGATCGGAGAACGAGCAGCCGTCGCGGCTGTCCGGGATCGAGCGTTCGATTCATACTCTGATCAATTCGCGGACGGTCGCTGCGTCGGGCGTGACATAGTTCCCGACAAGGCGTCCTTGGCATGCGGGGCAGCGAGTGGGATAACGCTTGGCATAGACCCTGACGCCCTGGTCAGGCAGGGTCGCAGCGAGAGCATCGCAAAGCTTTTCGCGGCGGGCCATCTGCTTGGCCGTGCGAGGTCGCAACAGGGCTCGGGCAACCGCTTTGCCTCCGCGCGTGACAAGCTGCCTCAGATAGGAAGTTTTCTCCAGGGTATTGACCGCCGCTTTCATGTCTGACCGCACTGCCCCTTGCCATTTGCAACGAAGGCAGACCCTGGTCCAAACAACAACCTGCTGCTGAACTTCGAGCTTGGTGAGCACGGCGCGGTCCTGTTGGGGGGTCCATCGCTTCCCGTGGGTGAGCCATTGCTCGGCACAGGTCCAGGTGAGGTCATGCATCCATCGGAGGGCGTCATCGAAACGCTCGAACTGCTCGCGTTCAGCCAACGACGCGCGGCTCCCCGGCCCGCCGAGATCGTGAATCGAGCCCATTCCCATTCCCACCAGGTGGCCACGGCTCTGACGCGTCGCTTCCCAGTCGGCCAGGTTGCTTTCAATCAGCGCCACGAACGGTCCATAGGGACCATCCCCCCATGATTTCCTCGGCACGAAACGGTGGACCAACTCTATGAGGCCACGCAAGCCTTCCGGGTAGACCTTTTCAACCGTGAATTCGTCGCGCCACGAAGCCTTTGTCATCAGCCTTTTATTATAGATGGGGAGCACGTCATGGGGTGTATCATCAATACCTCTGGACACCTCTGTTTTTTTGAACCCGGCACCTTCGAGGAGGAATCATGCGTTTTCCAGTGAACTCACCGAAAGTCTTTTGTTTCATCGCGGCGCTTGCAGTCTTCTTCGGCTGCGCCGGTCAGCAAACAGAGCCTGAAGTCACTGGCGCCCGGGAGTCGGCCCCGCTCGTACAGATGCCGGATACGCTCGTGACGACCGACTGGCTGGCCGAGCACCTGGATGACGCGGATCTCGTCGTTCTCGACTGCACGGTCAGCGTGGAACAGGGTGAAAACGGCCTCGTGGTCGAAAGCGGCCGAGCCGGTTATGACGCCGGCCACATTCCCACGGCCGGGTTCGCCGATCTGATGGGGGAAGCTCGCCGATGGGAATAGCCCCTACCAGTACGCCGTGCCATCACCGGAAGAGTTTGCGGCCGCAATGGGTGCGCTGGGTGTGGGCGACGATTCCCGCGTCGTGCTGTATGACGCGGGCATTTCGGTATGGGCCGCCCGGGTCTGGTGGATGCTGCGCTGGATCGGTTTCGAGAGGGTCGCGATCCTCGATGGAGGGCTGGCAATGTGGACGGCCGAAGACCGGCCGCTGTCGACCGACATTGTTGATCGACCGAAAAGGGAGCTCACGCCCTCTCCGCGACCGGAGTTGATCGCCCATCGGGACCACGTGCTGGCCGCCATCGACGATAGCGCCGTTACTCTCATCGACGTCATGCCCGAGCCTCACTTCCGGGGCGAGATGGCCATGTATGACCGTCCGGGCCACATCCCGACCGCGAAGAACATTTCGGTGATGTCCCTTTTTGACGAATCAGGTCGCTACCGTCCGCAGGAGGAGCTGGCCGGGTTGTTCGATGACAATGTCGATGGTCGCGTCATCACCTACTGCGGCGGCGGAATAGCAGCGTCGGCCACTGCCTTCGTCATGACGCGACTCGGCTACTCCGACGTCGCGGTTTACACCGCCTCGCTCCAGGAGTGGGCTGCCGATCCAGCGAACCCGATGGAGGTCGATACCGCAGCAGAGTGATCCATAGCCCTTCCGATGGATGGGTGCCGATGATGATGATGATGGGTGCCGATGGGTGCCGCAATACTCCATGCCGGTCTCCTTAATCTTGGGCCTCGAGCCCGCATTAGATTTGGCGAGCATCGTGCTACGCCATTTGAGGAGACCGTCCTACTCATCCCATCTGGCACCGATACCGATATTGAGGAAGCGGTTCAGGCGCTGTTGGGCATGGGTCGATCGGAGGGGTCTATACTTTCGCGGGCTCTGGCGAAAAGGGCCGTTGTTGGAGGCAAGCATGCGCGGAAACCGTTGGGTTGTGTTGTGGTCATGGATGATCATCGCGGCGGCATCGTCCGTATCGGGGGAAGAGTGGCTCCGGATCGGTGAGCCGCTGCGGGGAACCGAGGCGATACCGATTCAGAGGATCCTCGATGATCCGGGACCGTTCCATGATCAGGAGGTGAGGATCGAGGGCAGAATTGCTTCGGTATGTACCGAGGAGGGCTGCTTTGTCGAGATCGTGGCCGATCAGGGGAATGGGGAGGGGATCGTGGTCAATTTCCCAGGTCTCTCCCACACCTTTCCTCTCGACTGTGCCGGTCTTGAAGCGAAGATCGAGGGTCGCTTCTATCAAAAAGTATTTCCCCACGCCCGGGTGGATCACTGGCAACAACATACCTTTCGCCCGGGGGTTCACGTGCCCGAGTATTCGTTGGCCTTTCGCATGGACGGAATCGGAGCGGAGATCGGTGGTACCCGCGCGACGCCCCCAGGCCCGGCGGAGATCAGAACCGCCTCACCGGATCAGATCGACCTCGCTTCGATGGGCTTCGAAGCCGAAGGGTTCGGTGTTGATCGCCGACGCATCGCGCCGGGAGAAACGGTGCCGCGTCCGAGCACCGGTGGAAACCGTTGGATGGTCATCTGCCGCACGGGTGAAGTTTCCGTGCATCGCGAAGATCGCTCGAAGCCGACGATTCTCGGTGCCGGGCAGCTCGGTTTTCTACCCGCGGGAGTCCTCTTCGAAGTCCACAACGCCGGCTCCGAATCGGCTTCGTTCGATCTCGTCTATTCTCGCCAGATCGAAAAAGAAAAGCCCCACCGGCACTAAGGACAATGCAACAAGTGTGAACGTGGCACCCATTCACCCATTCATATCAGGGAACGGCGACCGACCACTTTTCGAGACCGCCACCCTCGAAACCGTCGTCGAAAACCCAGACGCTGCAAGCCACGACGGTTCCCTGGGGATCGACCATGTCCCCAAACCAGACGTTTGCAGACACTCCGAGGATTCCTCCTCCCATGGCCTCCCAGTCGTACGAGATCCATATGCCCTGCTCGAGGATGACGTCGTTGTGCCCCGAGCTGTTCTTCCAGGCGTTCAGGATCGAGGTCGGGTTTGAGGTTCCCAGGACGGAGATTTCGTAGCCGTTCCCGGTGTAGACATTGCCGGTGATCTCCCTCGGTTTGCTCCACATCTTTGACGCCTGAGCGTGATCGGACGTGTAACACATGGGCGTCCAAATGCCCTGGTCCGACCAGCTGTGGAGGTTGCAGCTGCCCCCAACAGGATCGTTGGTCTCCTGGTCCCAGGCGTGCCACTGGGCCACGGCGGTCAGGGATCGAGACCACGACACCGACGGTAAACCGTTGTCGTTGCGGTATTGATTTATGAGTCCAAGGAGTTCGGCCTCATTGTCCAACAGGCAGTCGCCGGGATCAGCCGCACGCAAGGCCATCGGCGCGCTGCAGGTCACGACCACCATCAACGAAATTTGAAATACTCTCCTGTTCACCGCACCTCCTCTGCCCACCTCGTCAAGGTGACACTCACTGAGCTTCTTCGAGACGCCGATCGAGTTTTCTACATCAACGCGCATTCACAAGGAAATATTCGGCCAGCGGGGTGCCACGTGCACATTTTCAGACTGGTGCCACGTATCACAATGTAACGTTTTTGAAGACAGCTTTCTCCACTGGTTCAGGAAAAAATCGAAAATCGCCCACTCGTCGATCTCTTTCAAGATTGTCAGATTGTGAACCGAGGTACGAATTTGCAATATCGCAACCTTGCTCGGAAAAAAAACCACAGCCCGGTCACCAAATGGCTGACTGAAGGCCTTCGACAAGAAGCAGCCGATCCGGATCTCAAGAGAATGCTCGACACCCTCGATGCATCAATCTCACGCCGCGGCCGGCACATCAACAATTGTGAACGTGGCACGCTTCCGGGGTCTCTTCCCGACCGTAGAGATGGAAGGCCGTAACAATCCTCTAATGCGAAGTGTTGTGTGGGTGCCACGTATCGCATTATTGCATTATCGAACGACAGCCCGAACACGTAACGCCCCCTTCGTGCGGGGCACGCGCATCCGCATGTCACAAAGTCATAAAGTGATACGTGGCACCCGAACGACAGTGTCACAAAGTCATAAAGTGATACGTGGCACCCCAAATCTTCTCTTCATACCGAACGGGAACATCACAAATGCGTGGCTGGCACCATTTTGGATCTGCGAGTACGAACACATGGAAATCGATGCCAGCGGCTGCCTCCCGCTATCGCGGATCGGCAGAATCGATTACAATGAGACCCAGTCACAAAAGTACAAGAGCAACCGAGTCATCTGGCTTGAGAGGAGGATTCATGGGAGTCAAGACATTCGTTTCAATGTGTATCGTCGCGGCCGTTTTCGCGGGGCCAGCTTTCGCCCAGGAGGGCGAGATGCCGAACATGACGCCGGAGCAGCAGGCGGAGATGGAAGCCTACATGAAGGCCGGCGCGCTCGGGCCGCAGCACGATCTCATGGCCGAGCATGTCGGCACCTTCGACGTCGCAATCAAGAGTTGGATGGATCCGAACGCGCCGCCGATCGAGTCGAAGGGGGTGGCGGTCCGCACGCTCAACATGGATGGCCGCGTCATGCACGAGGAGTTCCAGGGCGACATGATGGGCACTCCGTTCACGGGTCTTTCGCGCAGCGGCTACGACAACGTGTCCGGCACGTGGTGGTCGACGTGGACCGACAGCATGTCCACCGGGATTATGGTCTCTGAGGGCGAGTGTGACGAGAACTTCAACTGCACATACATCGGAACCTACAACGATCCCGTTCGGAACGGGCCGGTGACCAACCGGTACGTGGCAACGTGGACGTCTCCCGACGAGCAGCACTTCACGATGTACGGACCCGGGCGTGACGGCGACGAAGTGAAAATGATGGAGATGGTCTACAACCGGCGTTGATCCGCGCACGGCCGGCACTGTAAAAGTGTCGGGCATCCACTCTAGATGGGTGCCACCCTTCGCAATCACTGGTTGTTTTGACCCATTCCCCACGACCCGCGGCACTTCCGAGCTGAGACGCCCTTCACGCCATGCTTCCGCCACATTTCTGGGCTATCTTTAGCCTATGGCCACCCCGGAAGCATCCAGTGTTCGTCCTGAAACGCGTCTCGATGTCCGAAGCGGACTGGCCCGTTTCTGGGAGATCTTCAAGCACCTCGTCAAGTCTCCGATCTACCGTCTGTACGAGCATCGCCTCGAGAGCAAGGCAGCCGGCTGGACCGTCCCAAAACACATCGGCTTCATCATGGACGGCAACCGCCGCTTCGCCCGCAGCCTCGGTCTCCAGACCGTCAGCGACGGCCACCGTCAGGGCGCCGAGAAGCTCTGGGAGGTGCTGTCCTGGTGCTACGCCGCGGGTGTACACGTCGTCACAGTGTGGAGCTTCTCGCTGGACAACTTCCAGCGCGGTACCGAGGAGGTGAAAGCGCTGCTCGAGCTCTTCGAGGACAAGACGAACGAGATCGCCGAGCATCGGGAGGTGCACAGCAAACGGGTGCGCGTTCGCTACATCGGCGAACTCGGGCTGCTTCCCGAGAGCCTCCAGGAGGCGATTCGCAGGGCCGAGGCGGCGACGGCGGAGTATGACGAGCATGTGCTCAACATCGCCATGGCGTATGGGGGCCGCGAGGAGATCACCGAGGCGTTCCGGCGCTACCTGAGGGATCGCGTGGCGGCTGGCGACCCCGTCGAGCAAATTGCCGACGAGTTCGACGGCGCAGCGATCAGCCGCTATCTCTACACCTCGGGACTTCCGGAGCCCGATCTGATCCTGCGCACCAGTGGCGAGGTCCGGCTGAGCGGCTTCCTGCTCTGGCAGAGCGCCTATTCCGAGTACCACTTCACCGACACCCATTGGCCGGCATTCCGCAAGATCGATTTCCTGCGGGCGCTGCGCTCCTACCACGAGCGTCACCGTCGCTTCGGGCGCTGATGGGCACCTCGTTGCTCTGAGATGCAGTGCCGATGGGTAGCACTCTCTGTGCTCGCCCGATTGCATGAATTTTTGTCATCACGGGTGCCTGTTCTCACTTTTTCATCAGATGGGCACCACGGACAGACATCCACACATCTTGATGTGCGAGATCAGCGTAGACCCACACCAAACCCCGGAATCTCTCTCCCCCGTTCGCCGGAAATGCGACAATGCAGCGGTGACTCCAAGCAGTGCGACAACTTTTGGCGGTTCGGCGAAGACGCCGATGTGACCTTTCGATGTCGTCAACGGTCATTCATGGTGTGGATCCCCGGAGCCCTGGACCGTCCGAGTGTGCCCGAGGAAACACCATGGCGGACACGCCATGACTTCAGCGTTGCCAGGGGCTTCGAGCCCGGAAGGAATGAAAAATGAAACGATGGAAATTCACGCTGGGTTGGCTCGCGATCATGATCCTGTTCTCGGCCCCTTTACAGGCTGCGGAGGAAACCGCGCCCGAGGTGATGGCTAAGAGCGTTTCGGCGGCGCGTGTGGCCGATCACGAAAACACCCTAAAACTCGAGGTCGGCCCCTACCTGCAATTGATCTTCGAACCGGACACCTTTTCCGACGACACGGCGGTGGCGGCACACCTTGACGTTGAAAAACGGACGCTGACAATCACGACGCGCGGCGGAGACGTCGCGCGCACTCCGGCGAACATTCGCCTCGCTCTGCCCGATCTCGAAGGAGGCCTGCAGATTGTGTACGACCATCAGCCGGATGGCGGGTCCTGGCTCGAGGGCACCCTCATCGATCAGGCCGACGAACCGATGCCGCAGATCGTGGCCCTGATGTCCGACGTTCTCGAACCGGTCGCGATCGACAATTCGACCGTGGTCCTGCTCGCGGAAAACAAACAGCGGCCGCAGAGAATCCGGTGGACGGACCTCGCCTATGGTGATCACCTTGAGGTTCGCTATGGACGCGGTCGGCGCGCAACCTCGATTGAAGCAACGCGCGTGACCGGCGAGGGAGTTGTCGAGAGCGTGACCGATGAGCGGTTCAAGTTGGTAGGCGCCACGTCATCGTTGGTCGTCAACCCGAACGCCCGATTCGAAGAGATCGACGGCATGAGTTTCGACTTTGAGAGCCTTCGGCCCGACGACCGCGTCACCCTTCGAATCGACCCACAGACTCGAGAGGTCTGGCAGGTCACGCGAGTCGAAATGGCTCCGGACGAAGAGCCGATGCTCGTCGTGACCCACGACGGCACCGGGAATCTGCTGCCCGGGGACCGGGTCCGCATCACCGGAACCGGCGCTCCCGGAGGAACCCTGACGATCGATATCGTCAACGTGGAAAGCAACCTGAGGGCAACCGAGCTCACGAGCGATCCTGGAACCTACGTCCTGACCTACACGATTCCTCGAGGCGTTGCAGTTGAAGAGACCCCAATCGTCGCCCGCCTCGATCTCCCCAACAAGCCGAGCCACACGGTCCTCTCCGAAAAGCCGCTGGTCTTCACCGCGTCCGCAGTCGGAGACGTTTCTGCTGAAGCCCTGGATCAGGAAATACCGGAACCGCCGGCTGTCACCAGCCCCCAAAATGGCGAAACGGTCGAGGATTCGATCACCGTGAAGGGAACCGCGGCACCAAACCAGAAGGTTCGGGTCACCATCGACTACCGAGTCACCAAATCGATCGTCATGTTGGGTGAAGGGCGTTTGGTCGAGATCGAGGTTTCGACGGACTCCGATGGGTTGTTTACCACCAAAGAGATCCCAGCCGAAATACAAAGCCTGTTCGGAGGCAACACAGATTACAAAATCACCGTGACCGCCGTGTCCGCAGGTGGGGTCGAGTCGGATCCGACTGTGGTTCAGGTGCGGCGTCCCGATTGATGGATTGATCGTTCACATTTGTCGTCATGAGGGGCTTCCACCCACTCGACATCTGTCGCGCATCGGACAATTTGGCGATCTCATATCTCCGGTTATGATGGCAGCCTCGAAATCGGAGGCACGATGACGACCCAAATCACCTTTCATGGCGCGGCCGGGACAGTGACCGGATCCTGCTCGCTGATCGAATCGGACGAGACCCGTTTTCTGATCGACTGCGGCCTGTACCAGGGCAACAAGTCGGTGCGCGAACTCAATTCGCGAGACTTCCCGTTCGAGGCCTCGACGATCGACTTCCTGGTTCTGACTCACGCCCACATCGACCACAGCGGTCTGGTGCCCAAGCTGGTCAAGGAGGGTTTCGTCGGCCCGATCTTCGCCACCCGGGCGACGGTGGATCTGCTGCAGTTCATGCTCGCCGATTCGGCCCACATTCAGGAGTCCAACGCCGAACGCCGCAACCGCAGCCTGGAGCGCCGCGGTCTGCCCCTGATCAAGCCCGCCTACTCGTCCGAGGATGTCGCTGCCGCCCTCGCACGAATGCAGGGCATCGACTACGAGACGTGGTTCGAGCCGAAGGACGGCGTGCAGGTCCGGTATTGGAACGCGGGCCACATTCTCGGGTCGGCATCGGCCGAGGTGGTGTTCGATCCGGACCGCTCCGGGAACAATCTGCGCATGCTGTTCTCGGGCGACCTGGGCCCCGAACACAAAGTGTTCCACCCCGAGCCCGACGCGCCCGAGGGCTTCGACTACGTCGTCTGCGAAGCCACCTATGGCGATCGCGAGCGCCCGGACTACACCATCGAGAGCCGGCGTGAAACCCTGCGCGCCGAGCTGACGGCCGGACTCGAACGCGGCGGCAACGTCGTCATCCCGTCCTTCGCCCTCGAACGCAGCCAGGAGCTGCTGCACGACATCCATACGCTGCTCGATCGGGGCGAGATCCCCGAGACCACCGTCTATTTGGATTCACCGCTGGCCAGGAAGGCCACTGAAGTCTTCATGCGCTATTCCGACTCGCTCGAAGACGTCGACGTGGACGGCGCCGATCTCTTCAAACACAAGAACTTCCGTTTGGTGCAGACGGTTCAGGAGAGCAAGGACATCAACGGCGTCGCCGGCGGGGCCATCATCATCTCGGCCAGCGGGATGTGCGACGCGGGTCGGATCAAGCACCATTTGAGGGCGAACATCTGGCGGCCCGAGGCCACGATTTTGTTCGTGGGCTATCAGGCGCCGGGCTCCCTCGGCCATGTGATTTCAAACGGCGCGAAAAAGGTGCGGATTCACGGCCGGGAGTTCAATGTCGGGGCCCGGATCCGTCGCATCGGCAACTACTCCGCCCACGCCGACCAATCAGAATTGGCCGAATGGATCATGGAGAGAACTCCGGTGATCGGGCTGCTGTTTCTCAACCACGGCGACGATGGGGCCCGTCGCGCCCTGGCCGAGGTGTTGATCGAGCGCGGACTGAGCCCTGAAAAAATCGTCATCCCCTCCTTCGACGAGACCTTCGAACTGGTGGCCGGCACCGCGCAGAGCAAGGGCCGGGCTGCCGAGCGCATCGATGACGCCGCCCTCGAACGCGACTGGCACAGTGACTATGCGGTGTTCATACTCCGTCTGGCTGACCTGCTGCAGGCGACCGCCGACCCCGCCAGGCGGGAGCAGCTCATCGCCCGACTGGAGGCGGCGCTGGACGAGTAGGCGTCAACTGATCGGGACCTGACCCGCGCCGTCGGATCAGCCGAAGGTCACCAGCAGAATCCCGGCGATCTCAAACCCCGCGGTCGCCCAGCGGAGAGCCGTGAAAGGCTCTTTCAGAAAGATCGACGCCGGCACCAGGACAAAGACTGTGCTCGTTTGATTGATGATCGCCGCAGACCCCGCCGCCCTCGAAAACACCTCGAGGTTCACGGAGGATCCCGGACTTCACCCAGGTGCTGCTCTCTACCAGGATTAAGCAACGAAAGAACCCGGCCTTGAGGTTTGAGGGCGTTCCAGCAATCATCCATGCGAGATTGGAGACTGCGGTTGAACCGTCAAGCCACGACCTTTTTTGTCTTGACCTTTCTTTTCAGCTGGCTCCTATGGCTGCCGGCGGTGCTGGTGACCTATGGCGTTGTCGCGGAGGCGTCCTTCCTCGGCGGTCTCGCCCAACCGGTCGGATACGTAGCGGGCGTCGGCCCGAGCCTCGTTGCGTTCTCACTGGTTGCTCGGAATGCCGGCAAAAAGGGTGTCAAGGGACTCCTGGCGAGAGGGGTCAAGTTCAGGCTGGGCCGCTGGTATTGGCCCGTTCTCCTGATCATGCCCGTCGTTGTCGTCGTGGCCAACCTCTTGAACACACTTTTCGGAGGTACCTTTCCAAAGACCGGAGGACTCGCTCAGCCGTATCTGATTCCGCCCCTGTTCATGGTCTTTTTCATCATGCAACTCGGTGAGGAATTCGGTTGGAGGGGTTTCGCGCTAGATGAACTTCATACGACATGGAGCGCATTCCAGGCGAGCATCGTTCTGGGTATTCTGTGGTCGCTGTGGCATGTCCCGATGTTTCTGGCAAAGGGCTTTGGACAGAACGATTTCAGGCTTCCATTTGGTCAGTTTCTGATCACGCTCGTTCTCGTCTCAACCCTCATCACCTGGGTGCAGAACAACACCGGTGGCAGCCTCGTGCCGGCTTTCTTCTTTCATACCTATATCAACCTCTCGGGCGAGATCCTTCCGCTCATCGAGAAGAGTCGTGAAGCTCAGGGGAATTTCACGGCCTGGATCATCGCCAACGTGCTGCTCGCGATCGTCGTCGGCTTCGTCGTCTATCGATGGGGCTCAAGAACGCTGACCGGAAGGCGACACTCTTAAAAAGAGGTCATTCTTGTTCACAAAAACTCCCCAGATAGGAAAGCCGCGGAGTGGCGATAGATCGTAGCCTGGGGCGTGAGCCCCAGGAACAGCGGTAAAAAAATACCAAGCCCCGGAGGGGCGACAGATGTTTGCGATCGACGTCCACGGATCGCGATGTTGGCCAAACCTGTCGCCCCTCCGGGGCTTTATTCAAATTATCTGGACTTGGTCCTGGGGCTCACGCCCCAGGCTAAATTCTCTCGCCCCTACGGGGCTTATTCGGATCGCCGACTCGCGTCCAGGTGGCCAGTTCATTGGATTTGAGGACCTCCACGTGAACCGGCCCGGAAAAAGGCTGGAAATCGATTGTCTTCAAATATATGTGCCAGACACTCACTTACGATCCTGTTCCGGTGACACTTCTGCCCTCCCTTGTCACACCTGATTCGTCCTGGACTGGAACATCACACGTGGGTGTCCGGCACTATTCTCTTATTCTGCGGCCGCAGGAGAGGACGCATTGACACGCTGTGAGAGCGTGGTACGTTGAAGCTATCTCAACGATCTCGAGGGTATAAAACAGGTTGTGGCGACGCACAGAAGAAATCACGTGCAGGCATCGCGGGCTCGCCGCTGGCGTGTGATCCTTTGCATCCTTGCGACAGTCGGCGGTATCGGTTGTTCACACTCCGAAATCGAACCCGGCGAGCCGGTTCCGGCCCAGCCAACCGCAGCCCGAGCGACCGCTACCCTTCGCACCGCTCGAGGTGATGTGGTCGTCGAGATTGAGCCGACTGCGGCGCCGGAAACGATCGCCCAGTGGCTGCGGCTCGTCCAAGGGTCATCATCGGGGTCGAGCGCGGGTGTCGGCGAACCCGCCGGCCCCTACTACGATGGACTGGCTTTTGCCTTCACGCGCCCGCACGTCGAGATCGTCACCGAAGCCCGGCAACCTGCGCCGGAGGGGATCGAGGTCGACGTCGAAATCGATGCGGCATCGTTGGGGCTCGATCGAAAGAAAATCGGCGACCGCGCCGAGGCCATGAAAGTCCTTCAGTGGGAGCTCATTCGGGCCCACGCCGAGATGGGCAAGGGCGAAGACCGTCCCGAGCGCCTCAAACAGTGGATCGAGGAATGGCGGGCAACGGGCAGCGCCGATTTCTTGATCGGCACGTCGTGGCAGCAGATCAACGAGGCCCTGGGGTACGAGTACCGTCGCGGCCTCCAGTCGCTGCCCGTGACCTCGGGGGCAGTCGCGCTGCAACCGCTGTCCCCCACCCGCGCCTCCATGCGGCTCTCCATCGCGATCGCCGACATGCCGCAACGGACCGGCCGGTGGATGGTCATCGGTCGCGTGGTGGAGGGGCTCGAGGTGGCCGAGGAGATTTCGGTGCAGACACTGAGGGGCCAGGGAACGCCCGAAGCAAAGAACTTCGAACCTCTCGACCCGGTCATCATCGACAGGGTCGACGTGGAGACCGTCCCGTCATTCGGGAATCGGGCACCGGACGAGAACGGTATGGAAGGAGCTGAATGATGCGACGCAAAGCGATCCTCGTTCTAATTCTCACCACAACTGCCTTCACTTGGTTATCGGCCGAGGAATCGAACCCGCCGGCGCCCGTGCAACTCCGCGTCGACGTCGCAAGGCTGCCCGGCGAGCCGCCGATCGACACAGCAATCGTTCGCAAAGGACCGGCCGCGCTGCACCCGGCCCACCGTTCCGCTCCTGCGGGGGCAGCCTCCGCAGCGACGGTGAAGCTCGCCGAGATCCCCGAAACCGAGCTCGCCAAGGAAACCGCACAGCGGCTCTTCAGCCACATCCAGGGTGCCGCCCCGCTTGATGATCGGCAGATCATCGGGGACGGCCCCGACACCGTCAGATCGGCGGGGCCGAGCCCCCTCGCCGCCGAGTCGCCGCCGCCACGGCAACCCGGCGCGACCAAAGCGGCCGGTGACTCGGCCTACAGTTTCGACGGCATTGCCAACACGGGATGGATCCCACCCGACACGATCCACACAGTGGGTCCGAATCACGTGGTGGCGGCCACCAACTCACACTTTGCGGTGTACTCCAAGCTCGGAGTCGTCAAACGCAGCCTGACCTCCTTCAGCACGTTCTTCAACATCGTGACGCCGGCCGGCTGGCAGGGTTACTTTTTCGATCCCAGGGTCATCTACACAATCGATCACGACAAATACGTGTTTGCGGTGCTGGGCACCGACAGCACCAACCAGACCTCGCACTGCTTCGTGGCCGTGTCGCAAACCAACGACCCTACCGGGGAATGGTGGATGTGGCGCTTTGATCAGGATGGCGGAAATTCCGCGGACGCCGACTCCTGGTGGGACTACCAGTCATTGGGGGCCGATCAGTGGGGCCTCTATCTGACCGGCAACTACTTCTACTGGGTCGGCGGTTGGAAGCACTCGATTATCTGGTCGATCAGCCCGAACGTGTTCTCCGGCGGAGTGGCCACCGGCTGGGTGTACTGGGACCTTCGCTGGCCCGACAACTCGATGGCATTCAGCCCCCAGGTCATGCACCCACACTCCACGGCTGGGGGCGGCGAGACCTTCTTCGTCAACTCCTACTCGAGTTCGGGCAACGTTCTCTGTTTATGGACTCTCACCGGCGACCGCACCAGCTCCCCGACACTGACGAGTGCCAGCGTCAGCACCTGGCAGTACGACGCCATCTTCGAGAACGTGGACCAGCCCGATGTGGCCGATGACATCGATGGCGGCGACACGCGGATCCTCAACGGGATTTACTCCCAGCGCAAGGCCTTCGTCACCCTCACCACCGATCCCGACGACGACGGCACCATGGCCGGGGCCTACGTCGCCAAGCTCAACGTCGATTCGGCGACAGCCGAGTGGCAGGATCTGATCTACACCACCGACTACTATTATTTCTACCCTGCCGTCAGCGTCGCAGGCGGGAGTTCAGCCGACGCGAATGTCGCGCTGTTCATGAGCTACACCGGGCCCACCACCTACGCCGGCGGCGCGGTCAAGGTCTACACGAATCAACCAACCGACGGGACGGGACCGTTCTGGGCCACCGCCGGCGGCTCCGCCTCCTATGTCGATCGGGACAGCAACAACCGCAACCGCTGGGGCGATTACAGCGGGGCTGTCTACGACTGGACCACCGAGCACTTCTGGGGTGCCGTCGAGTATGCGGGCACGAGCAACACCTGGCGCACCAAAATCACCGCCGTGACCGCCGACGCCGAGTCGCCATTCACCGGCATCGATGTCATCCACCCGAATGGGGGCCAGATCTACAATGCGGGCGACTCCGTCACCGTGAGTTGGGCGTCGGCCAACATCAATCCGACGTTCGACGTCTACGTGTACCTGTACGACGGCAGCACCTACCACCAGCAATCCGACGCCCTGTCGCCGTCGACCTCTTCGTGGTCGTGGACGGTGCCGGGCACGGCCACCACCAGCGGACGAATCTATGTCGGGGCGTGGACAGGATCGGAGTACAACCCGGCGGATCTCAGCGACGAGGTGTTCACGATCAACGGCACCGACGAGATCTTTTCGCACGGGTTCGAGGGTGGCGACTTTGTCGGCTGGAGCAATGTCGTGCAGTAACTGGACTCTGGGTGTCCAGTAGGCGCAGCGGGCACGCGCACAGTGGTGCCGTGGGTGTCGGGTTCACAACTCCACTGAAGTCCGTGCGCGCGGGTGGCACCCTTGAAATATCAGGCGCCCGGTTCTTCGTCGAGCGCCAGGAAATACGTCCGGTCGGAAATGAAGTGAACACCGCGCAACGACGGGTCTTGAAGGAACGCCCCGTCGGCGCCGGCGGCGGGCTCGCTCCACGGGTCGACCTGGAGCTGAACCAACCACCCCGAGATCTCCGGTTCTTCCGTGAAGATATCCACGAGAACCTCTTCGACAGAGGCCACCGCATCAGCAAAACTCGACGCCGTCACACCGAAGAGCTGATAATACCCATTCGCCACGTTCGGGGAATTCTCACCCTCTTCCTCGAGCTCCCGCATCCCCTCGAGCGCCATCTCGATTCCAACACGAAAAAAGCCCAGATCGTTCTCAACCACATCGCCTCCAGAGCACGAAGATCACGGGTGATTCTATCGCGACACACGGATGCCACGCACACAATTGCACAGTTGCTGCAAACTGAGCGCACCCGATGGAAGTTCCAGGCTGGCTTGATGTTCCAGCCGGGTTGTTAACTACGGCACCAGACAACTCAACAAGTCTGTACGTGGCACCCGAAACGGTGTACCCATTCCTATCGGGAATTTGCGCTTGTGGTGTCGAGATTACCCTAAATTCAAAGATGCGAGTTGTTCTCGACGAAGGGGCCAGAAGGCACTCGAAAAACTGAAAACCAGAACCTATACCCAACAAAATGGCCGGCGCCAATTGCATTAAGATCTCGTCGCCGGCCGCGAAAGAAAGGGAAAGAAAAATGAAAAACTTTGGAATCCTCTCAGCCACCCTCGTGACAGGACTTGTGGCCTCGGGCTGCGCTCAGCAGTCGGCGCCCGTCGCCGAAACGCCTCCGGCGCCCGAACCGGTTCGTGTCGTGTTGACCGCCGACGACCAGCAGGCTCTGACTCCGGCGCAGGTGTTGGCCGACCTCAAGGAGGGCAATCGCCGATTCGCAGAGGGTCAGTCGACCTCCCGCGACTATCTGGCTCAGGCCGAAGCCACCGCTTCCGGACAATATCCGAAGGCGATCATCCTCGGTTGTGTCGATTCGCGGGTTCCGCCGGAGATCATTTTTGACCAGGGCATCGGCGATGTCTTCGTGGGACGCGTCGCCGGCAACGTCGAGGACGTCAACCTCGTAGGCAGCATGGAGTTCGCCACCAAAGTCGCCGGCTCGAAGGTTCTCGTCGTTCTCGGCCATTCTGCGTGCGGAGCCGTCAAAGGTGCGGCGGACGGTGTTGAACTCGGCAATCTCACCGAACTCCTGAACGATTTCGACGCCCCGATTGCGCGCGCTGACGCTGCCACCGAGGGCGAAGCAAACTCGAAAAATACCGCTTTCCTGAACCTCGCGATTGAGGAGAATGTCCGGGAGACCATTGCCAACATCCTCGACCAGAGCCCTCTCATGGCCGAGATGATCGAAAATGGCGACCTGGCAATCGCGGGTGGCGTTTATGATCTCGCCAGCGGCCGGGTGACCTGGCTCGACTGACACGCCGGCATGCACGCGATCATCTCTATCGAACGAGAGCGGCTCGTCGCAGCGGTCCTGCTCGTGGTGGTTTTCGCCACGGGCGCCGTTGCGGCTGGGGAGCCTGCACGTCGTTCCCACGCATCCGACCCGACCTCCGACAATCTGCGTCGCGCCCTCGCCGAAGGCGTCCTAGCGGTCGACTTGCGCTACCGATTGGAGTTTGTCGACGATGCGGCGTTCGAAAAAAACGCTCTCGCCTCAACCCTGCGTGGGGCGCTCACCTACGAGACTGCCTCTTTTCGTGGATTCTTCGCAGGTGTCACCTTCGAGACAGTAACAGCCATCGGAAACGACCAGTTGTACGACAATCTGGGATCCGGAAGCCTCTCTAACGGTGTGACCAACCGACCTATCGTCGCCGACCCGGAGATCGTCGAGGCCGACCGGATCTTTCTCGCCTACCGCGGAGCTCACGGTCTCGAAATCCAAGTTGGCCGGTTCGACTACACCCTCGACAACCAACGCTTCATCGGCACTGCCCCCTGGCGTCAGAACCACCGATCCTTTTCGGGTGCGAACTTTGCGATCGGGTCGCCGAACACCCTCGAGGCAAAGTATGCCTACCTTGGCAGGGTCTACTACAACAACGGCGCCAGCCCAGATATCGACGCGCACCTGATCAACCTGTCGCGCGACCTCGGCCCGGGCCTCGCCTCGGCTTACACCTACCTGCTCGATTGGGGCAGCAGCGACCGCGCCGCCTTGTCGTCGGCCACCTACGGTCTGAGGTTCGACGGCGAAACCGCAACGCGCACCGTTAACCTGCTCTACTTTGCAGAATACGCGCGCCAAATCGACTACGGAAACAACCCGAGTAACTTCGATCTCGCCTACGCCCACCTCGGATTCGGCATCCGCAGAGGTGTCTGGGTGCTGCGGGCAGCGTGGGAGCTCAAAGACGGTAACGGGGCGAATGCGGTCCAGACGCCGCTTGGAACAAACCACGGGAAGAACGGTTTTGCCGACCGGCTCGTCATCACGCCACCAGAGGGAAGCGAAGACCGTTATATTCAGATTTCCATGGACCGCAAGAGCTGGGCCTGGTCAGCCGCCTACCACGATTTTCGAGCTGCGCTTGGCGGTGAGCGTCTCGGTACCGAGGTTGATATCGTGGCGCGCTACACGCCCACCGATCCGCTTTCGCTCTTTGTCAAGGTCGCTCGCTTCAATGCGGACACCCTGTCCACTGACGTCACCAAAGCGATGATCTGGGCGAGCTTTCGATTCGACACGACGTTCTGATCGCCACAAAAGTGCGATGCATCGGGTGACGGAGAATGCCCGGCACGAATCGATGAAAGTGGGCACCCACACTGGATGAGAGAACGCTGTTCCCCCGCCGACGGAGAGCAGCCGGACCCCGAGAAACGCTCGATACGATGAGACGGAGCGACCTGCTTCAGCTCGGGCGATCGAGCGGAAAGGTATCCAGAGTTCGGCACCACAGCGAGCCGCCCATTCGGCCGACCGCCCGCAGCTGTTCGGGAAGGATGCGACCGTCGGAGTCTCGCAAGGCTCGGTCGATATGCATCAGAACGACGCGGCCAACGACCAACGAGCCGGCGCCACCTTCCTCACCATAGGTGCGGATCTCCTCGAGCACGCACTCCAGCGCAATCGGCGACTCGGCCACCAGAGGAGCCTTCACCCGTTGTGCCGCCAGGGGCGTCAGTCCCGAGTGCTCGAACTCGCTTTCTCCGTACGGCAGTGGTGCCGCACAGCTATTGACTCGTTCAGCGATCTCTTCGGTCACGACCGACACCGTGAATTCACCGACCTGCTCGATGTTTCGAAGCGTGTCCTTCTTGGACCCGGAACGGCCTACGCGATGGGGGGCGAAAGCGATGAACGGAGGATTCGACGAAACCACCGTGAAGAACGAGAATGGAGCGACGTTGGCATCGCCGTCCGACCCCACCGTCGCCACCAGTGCGATGGGCCGTGGGATCACGACCTCAGTCAGCCGCCGGTAGACTTCCACCCACGGCGTCGTCGCAGTGTCGATCACGTCGCGTTTGTCATTTCGCACGATGCCTCCTTTCAGCGACGGGAGCGTATCAGGCGCACTGACCAGGGAGCATTGAAGCTTCCTCGTGTTCAACCCCGCTCGTCACCCACCAACGGTGATCTGAACCGCCATTTGACTCGGAAGTGGCCGGCAGACCCAGACCCCTACCCGCTGACCCGGACACCTTTCCAAAACGCAATGTGACCTTCGATTTGAGCGGCTGCGTCTTTCGGCTCCGGGTAGTACCAGGCCGCGTCCCGGTTGGTCTGGCCGCCGGCGACCACATGGTAGTAGTGGGCGGTTCCTTTCCAAGGACAGACCGAGGTGGTGTCACTCGGCTCCAGATGATCGCGATTCACCGCATCGGGTGGAAAGTACACGTTGCCTTCAAGAGACTCGAAAGTCTCACATTCGGCGATCACGACGTTGTTCCATTCTGCACGCGGCATTTCACCCTCCTGTTCGTCGCTTCGTGGAACTGACCCAACCAGAATTTTCTTCCCCGCGGACGGTGGACTCAACCGCAACGATCGGTGGTGGATACCCTCGAATGGGTGCGATGAGCACGCGATGGGTGCCGCGTGCCCTTGGGTGCCACTGACACTTGTGACTGGGTGTGATGGGTGCCAAGATCCGAATTTACAAACTCCAATCGGCGATCTCACACCGGAGTCCGTGAGTTGCGGCGCTCGCCCTTTCCGTATTCATCGGAATGCACGGCTCCCGCGAGGTTGTTCTTGACTGCGGTGAATTTCAGAACACAAAAACTGTGCCGATCATGAACGGAGAGCACCGCCGATGACCGACGAGCCCAGACACCAGCTCAACGACGACGAGCCGGCCGGGGAAGAACCCACCGCGTCAATGCAGCAGTCCGGCAGCAGTGCGAACGACACCATCGGCCCCTACCGCCTTCTCCAGCAGATCGGCGAAGGCGGCATGGGTGAGGTCTGGCTGGCTGAGCAGAGCTCGCCCATCAAGCGCCGGGTCGCGGTCAAGGTCATCAAGCGCGGCATGGACACCAAGAGCTTTATCGCGCGCTTCGAGGCCGAGCGTCAGGCGCTGGCCATGATGGACCACCCCACCATCGCGAGAGTCTTCGACGCCGGCGAGACCGCCGACGGCCGTCCCTTCTTCGTGATGGAGCACATCAAGGGCGAGCCCATCACCAACTACTGCGACACCCACCGCCTCTCCACCCGCGACCGCCTCGAGCTCTTCACCAGCGTCTGCACGGGCGTGCAGCACGCCCACCAGAAGGCCATTATCCACCGCGACCTCAAACCGTCCAATGTCCTGGTAGCCATCCAGGACGGCAGGCCGGTGCCCAAGATCATCGACTTCGGCGTCGCCAAGGCGCTGGCCCAACCCCTGACCGAGAAGACCATGTTCACCGAGCTCGGGCAGATGATCGGCACGCCCGCTTACATGAGCCCCGAGCAAGCTGAGATGTCAGGTCTCAACGTCGACACCCGCACCGATGTCTACGCCCTCGGCGTGCTGCTGTACCAGCTGCTGACCGGCGATCTGCCCTTCGACCTCGTGGAGCTGCGCAAAGCCGGCTACTCCGAAATGATGCGGGTGCTGCGTGAACAGGAACCGCCGCGGCCGAGCACCCGGGTGAGCACCGTCCGCGACCACTCCGTGACCACCGCTTCGAACCGCCGCACCGAGCCATCCAAGCTCAAGCATGAGCTCAGGGGCGACCTCGACTGGGTGGTGATGAAGGCCATCGAAAAAGACCGCAACCGGCGCTACGACACCGCCAACGGGCTCGCCATGGACATCGGCCGCTATCTCGCCGACGAGCCGGTGGCGGCGGGGCCGCCGAGCAACGCCTACCGGGTGCGGAAGTTCATCCGCAGACACCGGGTGGGGGTCGCCGTCGCGGCCCTTCTGGCGGTGCTGCTCGTGGCGTTCGGCGTCACCATGGCCGCCCAGGCCCGGCGGATCGCCGCCGAGCGCGACCGCGCCGAATTGGTGTCCGACTTCATGATCGACCTCTTCTATTCCTCGGATACGGGTGAGACCGGCGGCGAAGAAATCACGGCCCGGGAGATCCTCGACCGCGGCGCCGAACGCATCGAGAGCGAGCTGGCCGACGAGCCCGAGACCCAGGCGCGGCTGATGCTGGCCATGGGCGATGTCTACCGCAACCTCGGTCTCTACGAGAACGCTACCCGACTGCTCGAGGGCGCGCTCAAACGCAACGTCGAGACCACCGGTCCAACGAGCTTCGAAACCGCCCGCACCCAGATGGGGCTCGCCTGGCTGCTGACCCACGACGCCCGCTACGAGCGAGCTGAAGAACTGCAACGACGGGCCATCGAAACCCTTCGAACCAGAAACTATGACCCGGTGCACCTGGCCGGCGCCTACAACAACCTGGTCTTCGGCTTTCTCCGGCGAGGCGGCCAGCTGCCCGAGGAGGCCCTGCCGCTGCTCGAAGAGGCCCTCGAGATCCAGACCGAGCATCTCGGCGACGAAAACCCCGAGGTTGCCGGGACGCTTTTTCACACGGCGTGGGCACTTTGCCGGACAGGGCAGGCCGAAGAATGTGCCGCGATGTACCGTCGGACCCTCGCGATGCGGCGGCGCATATTCGACGGCGACCACGCGAGCACCGGGTGGACCCTCAACAACCTTGCGCACGTGGAGACCGCTCTCGGCAACCCCGAGGCAGGGCTCGAGTTGGCTATCGAGGCCTATGAGATGAACCGCCGCCTTTACGGCGAGCTCCATCCCGAGCTCGGCTTCAACCTCGAGGGCCAGTACCGGGCGCACCAGGCGATGAACAACCATGAGGCAGCGCTGGCTGCAATCCGCGAGGCTACGGCCATCGATCGCCAGATTCTCCCACCCGACCACCCTCGCCTGGCCACCCGTCTCAACAGCCTGGTGGTCGCCCTCTGGAATGTGGGCGATATCAGCAACGCGAGGATCTACCTCGAAGAGGCCATGAAACTCCGGCGCGCGCGCAGCGGGAGCGACCACCCGAGCATTGCCACCTTCCTCAACAACCTGGGCGAACTCGACCTGGCGCTCGGCGATGTCGACTCCGCCGCCGACCGGCTGCAACAGGCGCATGAAATCGTCGTCGCTGCCCGCGGCGAAGATCATCACCAGAACGCATACACGATCGGAAATCTGGCCCGAGTGGCCCGATACCGCGGAAACCTCGAAGAAGCCGAGGCGCTCAACCTCCGGGCCCTCGAGATCCTGGCCGAGCGAGACACCCACCCGATGATCGGACCGCTGCACCAGCAACTCGCCGAGGTCTATGCCGACCAGGGCCGCGTCGACGAGGCGCTGCGCGAGTCCGGGCTGGCGGTTCGATTGATGAGCGAGGATGGGCGCGGCGTTGACTGGGAGTTCGCGGTCACCCGAAACATCCACGGCGACTGCCTCAGCCGTGCCGGCAGGTACGACGAAGCCGGGCCGATCCTGGAGGAAAGCACCGAGATCATTCTGACCACCGCGCCCGGCGATCTGTTTGCCGACGAAGCCTCGGCCAGGCTCGCCGCGCACCAGCGTCGGAGTCAGGCACGGTAACCCCCTTCAACACTGCAGAGGCGGCGCCTGACACGTCAACAATAATGTGACGTGGCACCCTGACGGCTAGCCCAGGGACAGTTTCTTCCCGATTTGCTGGACCTTCTTGTTCAGGTCGGAGAGTTTCTTCATCACCGCCATGTTCTTCATATAGGAGGCGAAGGGCTGATGGGGAAGACCGGCGTACATGCCGGGCTCATGGATGCTCTTGGTGACACCGGCCCGGTGCACCAGGACCACATCGCTACAAATCTCCAGATGATCCAACGCTCCGGATTGGCCGCTCGCCATGACCCGGTCTCCTATTTTGGTCGATCCAGCCACGACAAAACCTGCAGTGAGCAGACAGTCCCTGCCGATTTCGACGTTGTGGGCAACGTGACAGAGGTTGTCGAGCTTGGTGCCGGCGCCGATCCGGGTGGCGGCGTAGGTTGCTCGATCAATGCAACAGCCTGACCCGATGGAAACCCGGTCCTCGATCACCACCCGACCGAGCTGCGGAATGCGATAGCTGCGTCCTTTTTCGTCCTGGGCAAATCCATAGCCTTCGGTACCCACCACAGCCCCGGATTGGATGATCACCTCGCTGCCGATCTCGCAGCCGTAGCCGATGGTCACATTGGGGTGGATGACCGATCGATCGCCGATTTTTGCTCCCTGCTCCACCACCGTGCCCGCCATGATGGCCGTATCTCTTCCGATCCGGACGTTCTCTCCGAGGACAACATGAGGGCCGATCCTGCTGCCTTCTCCAATCTCGCTGGTGGGGTGAATCACGGCCGATGGATGGATCTGCGGCCACTCGGTGTTGAGCACGTCGCGATCCGCATAGCGCTGTCGTATCAAGGCGTGAGCCAGCTTGACGTTGTCGGCGATAAGAAGTGTCAATCCAGGGAGCTCGGCCAACGAAGGCCGCAAAGCCGGGCTCGTTACCACGGCCGAGGGTCGCCGGCTCTCGATCCCCTTCACCGCCTGTTCCGAATCGACAAAAACCAGATCCCCGGAGCCACAGTCCCCCACCGCGGCGATGTCTCTGAGGGAAACATCCGCACCTTCAAGAGCCGTCAGAAGACCGGTGGGCGCGAACTCCTCAAGAATCGATGATGCTAGAACGTCCATGTGCTCTCCTCCCAAGCTCGAGAAATTCCGGCTGACTTTTACAAAAAACCGGGCTGGCCCGAGAATAGCCTCCTTCGGGCCACCTGGTACACCTTTTTTCTGATCCGTTCTATGCTCGGACGAGGATGATGAGAATTTTCTATCTCTCCTGGGTCTGAGCCGCCCGCACGACGGCCCCAGGGGAATCGCAAACCGGCCAGTTTGGATGTTGGGAGAGAGTTGGCCCCCTCTGGGCCGGAGACGAACCCTACTTGCGGTGGAGCAGCTCGATCATTGCCGGAGAGGAAAAGGGACTATCAACAGATGACGCAACGATCAATTATCAAAAGCACCGGGAGGTTCGTGCCGGATCATCATGTATCCAACGACGACCTGGCTCGAATTCTGGACACTTCAGATGAATGGATCCGTCAACGGACCGGAATAGAAGCTCGGTACTGGGTCAAAGAAGGTGACGACGTCGGAACGTCAGATCTGGCGTTGGAAGCATCGAAGATCGCCCTTGCACGGGCCGGTTGGGAACCCGCCGATCTTGATCTGATTGTATTTGCCACCATGACCTCGGATGTCTATGTTCCCGGTTCAGGTGTCATCCTGCAACACAAACTGGGGGCCAGGAACGTTCCGGCCCTTGATATCCGTCAACAATGCACCGGATTTCTGCATGGATTGGAAGTGTGTGATGCCTATGTCCAAAGTGGCAAGGCACAGAAAATTCTGATGGTCGGGGCTGAGACCCAGAGCCGGTTTCTGGAATTGACGACGCAGAATCGCGATACGGCCGTAATTTTTGCCGATGGTGCCGGTGCAGTTTGCATTGAGGCCGAAGAGACAAACGAGGAGACCGGAATTCTGGCATCTGTCTTTCACGCGAATGGAAGGTACGCAGATGTTTTGAGAGTTGGAATCCCGGCGCGTAAAAGCGGCGCGGTCATGGATGTTGAAGTTCTGGAACAGCGAGAGTATCTCCCATACATGGACGGAGGCACCGTTTTCAAGCTGGCGGTCACCCTGCTGCCAAAAGTTGCCCGGGAGCTGCTGGAAAAGGCCGGTGTTGAAGCGGAGGCTCTGAACATGGTCATCCCCCATCAGGCGAACTTGCGAATCAATGAAGCCTTCAGGGACCGCATGAAGATCCCGGAGGAAAAGATCTACAACAATATTCAGCACTACGGAAACACCACGGCAGCCACGATTCCCATTGCCCTGGATGAACTGGTGGAGAAGGACATGCTGAAGTCCGGAGACAACGTCATGTTGATTGCTCTGGGTGCCGGTTTGACCTGGGGCGGGGTTCTTTACAGAATGCCCTGAGTTTGGCGTGCATCTTTGGTGCCGAATGGGTGCCAGAATGATGGGTGCCACGTATCGCTTTGTGACTTTACGATGGGTGCCACGTGAGCCTCCTGCAAAATACGAAATTTTCCGTCGATACCATTTGATGCGCGCCTGATTGCCGCCAGGCGGCACAGGTGCCGCCCCTACCCACAAAGGACATTCCCCTGGAGTGGCGGGGCCTGCCCCGCCTTTGACAGTCAATTTTGCAATAGGCTCACGTATCACTAAATAACGTTACGGCCTCTCATGTGACAATCTGGTACGTAGCACCATTCATGAGCCAAGCATTGGCGTCGTGACGGCTCCGATCTGAACTATGATGGCGTCGGCACAAGTCCGCTTCTGAAACATCACGGAGGTTACCCAGCATGGACCGTTTACATGCCGCGAGGCCAATCCGAAATTTGTTTGCGGCCACGATCCTCGTTTTGCTCTGCTGCCCCACTGCGGGCCTGTGCGGGGAGCTTGATTCAGGTCTCAGTCAGGCGGATCTGGAGGCTTTCTGGCTCGCGCTGTACCCCTCGGGTCCACAGCAGAAAGCCGCGGCCGCGGGAGCAACAGGATACGACGTCGCGATGCTCGCCAAAGCAGACCCGGACGAGTGCTTCATCGGCGTCGGCGAGGACAACCTGTACCCCTTCGATTTCTCGATGGAGGCGTGCACGAACGGCGTGCCGAAGATCAACGAGAGCTACGTGTTCGGCCTCGCCAGGGCGGGGCGGCAGCTCTGGTTCGGCACGGCGCCGAACATGGGTTGCCTGGTCTACGGAACGATCGCCGATCAGGGGTTTCCGCTGGGCCTGCCGGCGTTCGGCACCAACGAGTGGGTCTGCGAGTACGGAGATGGACTCTTCGGCCAGGCACGCGATCTGCCGCCCTCGTCGGGGGACTGGAGGCCGCCGTCGGTCTACGTCTACGACACGGTCTTAGGCACGACGACCAACGTCGTCTTCGACGACCCACTGAAAGAGGAAACCCTTGGGTTGCGCGCGGCGGGCTACGCGAGCAACGTCGTATTCATGGCCGGGCCGACGATCACCGGAGTCGGCGGTCCGGACGCGTCTCCAGGCGTGAACATGTTCGCCTTCCGGCGCGATACGCGGGAATTCCTGGGATCTCAGGAGTACCCCCAGTTCTCGAACATCCGCAAGATGATTCGAGTACGCGGCAAGCTCTACACCGGGGTGCTGCTGGCGCCACCCGAGCCCGGGTCCGGCGGTGCCGACTCGGCACCTCGCGGCGCCATCCTGCGCTGGGCCGGCAGCGTCGACGACCCGTTTCAGTGGGAAATGGTGGGCCTCGTCGACGGCGACCCTGTGGAACTGGCCCTGCACCGCGGGCGCATCTTCGTCTCCACCTGGCCGGACTTCAGCAGAGTCTTCGACGAGTCGTACGATTACGCGGGGCTGTGGATGAGTCCCTTGCTGGGCGCCGATGGGCTCAACTTCGAGGACCGCGACGGCTGGTACAAGGTGTGGTCTGTCAAGGACTACGAGCCTGACGAGGTCTCCGCGCGCATGTACAACGGCGGTGCGCTGGCCTCCTTCGGCGGGTATCTTTACTGGGGCACGACGCACGCCCCACTGTCCGCCGGCTTCGCTCATACGCAGTTCTACGATCTGCTGCGGCCCGGCAATCCGGATCTGGTGGCGGACGTCCTGCGGGCCCTGCTCGGCAGTCACCGACCGGTCAGCATCTTTCGCGGCCGCTTCTTCGGCTCGGCGTTCCAGCAAACCGACGTGCTGTACGGCCTGGCAACCATGCCAACCTTCATCGTGACCCCCGCTCTCGAGGACGAGGGGTTCTGGCTGATTCTGCCGAACAAGATGGGGCCGCCCATGTTCGGCCCCGCCGGATTCGGGAACTTCTACAACACCTACACCTGGACCATGGCCCGGTCCGGTGGCGAGCTGTTTGTCGGCACGATGGACTGGAGCTACATGCTGGCCAAGGTGATGCTGCCCGTGATCTTCGCGGACGTCATCGATCCTTTTCCGGACATTGAGCTCCCGGGAGCCGACTACGGCGGCGATCTCATGGTCTTCCCCAGCGCTTCCGAGCCCGCGCAGATCCTGTTCTCGAACGGCATCGGCAACTATGGCAGCTACGGAACGCGCACGATGGAGGGCACACCAGGCACGTTGTATCTGGGGATGGCCAACGCAATGAATCTGCTGCTCAACCCACCGGAAAGCGGCCTGCCCAGCGGTGGCTGGGAGCTGCTGCAGCTCCAGAGATCGGATCCCTGAGCTGCCGCCTGCCCGATGCGCCGGCCGAGGGCCGTATCGCGGGCGCCGGGCCCAAAGACTGCACGATTCTTGAACCACTTTGCGGGAAGCGCCACCGTTGGGCGCGGCATTCCTATCAATACCGATAGTCAATCAAGCGTTTTCGTGGTTGACATGTCGTCGCAAATGTTGTGGAATACAAAAAACGCTCGAAAAACGTTGACCGGTCTTGAACGGAAATGGCCGGGGCTTGGCGCGACCGCTGCGGCGTGGGTCTCTTGCGAACCAGTTGGCCTCCCCTGGGGGGAACTGGACGGAACGGCCGCTGGCGTGGCGTGTTCGCGGCATGCTTCGGCTGCAACGAGGAGGTCGAGATGATGAGTCGAGCGTTCGTTCCGGGGCCCCGGGTCGTAGATTCAATATTTGTTGTGACGTCAGTTCTCGTGGTGCTCTTGGCTGCCGGAGCGGCCTTTGCACAGACGGAAGCTCCATTGAGGTTGGACGGGCCGCCGCAGCGCGACTACATTCAACACAGGCTGCAACTCGCCACGGCCTCAGACTACGTCATTCTCCAGTTCCAGGACTCTCCCCTTGCCTCCTACGACGGTGGAATCGAGGGGCTCCCGCAAACCCGACCGCTGAGCGGACGGCTAAAACTCGCGAATGACGCGTCCGACGCCTATCTTCGACACCTGGCGAGCCAGCGTGAGGACTATCGCAGCTGGCTTTTGAGCCTGGCCGCAAAGAGCGGAGCCGCGCCGCAGATCGTTCGCGAGTTCAGCGTGACGTTTAACGGCGTCGCGGTGCGGCTCAACGGCGCGAACCCCGCCCGCCTCGCCGAGGGGCCGGGCGTGGTCGGCTGGGGCTACAGCAGGCTCTACCGACCGAGTGCCGGCGCGGGCTTCGATCTCATCAAGGTGACGGACGTCTGGCCGCGCACGGGTGGGCTCGAGAACGCGGGAGCGGGAGTGAGGGTCGGCGTCATCGACAGTGGCATCGACGAGACTCACGCCGCTTTTTCGTGCAAGGAATCAATTCCACACAAGGTCTTCTTCTCGGGAGAGGCCGGCGGTGACTGGGCCCCGCTCCTGGTGATGGATCACGGCACCCACGTCGCCGGGACCATCGGCGGCTGCGCTGTCCATCACGAATCCTCCCGTCAGCTCTCGGGTGTCGCCCCGGGCGCCGAGCTCTGGGACTTCAACGTCTTTCCCGGCTTTGGCCGCGGCTACGACGCCTATTCTGGGGCAGCCCTCGCCCACGACGTGATGGCCGCCCTCGAACAAGCGGTCGTCGACGGAATGGACGTGATCAACCTGAGCCTTCAGGGACGGGTGGAGCGCTCGATCGACTTTCTCGCCCTGGCGGTGAACTCCGCCGTCGATGCCGGAGTTGTCGTCGCGGTTGCGGCCGGCAACACCGGTCCCGGCATCGCCACGATCCAGTCACCGGGCGGAGCGGCCAAGGCTTTGACCGCGGGTGCGAGCGGCGGCGGCCACCTGATCGGCGTGCCGATCGTCGTTTCGGCCGAGGACGGCAGCCGTTCGTTTCTCGCCGCGTCGGGCGACTTCGACTCCTTCGAGACACTGCCCTCCGCCCCCGAGGCCCTCGTCAACTGGGCCGATACGAGGGGCGGGGTGACCGCTTGCGCGCCGGCTCCCGACCCATCGGTCGCTGCCGGCAAGATCGTCTTGATCAACGACGGCGGCTGCAGCTTCACGGCGAAGATCCGTCACGCCCAGGAAGCGGGCGCGCTCGGCGTGATCGTTTACAGCAACATGTCGGGGCCGCCGATCTCGATGCGCCACGACGGCAGCGGCGCCCTGCCGACTATTCCTGCCCTGATGGCGAGCAGCGCCGACGGCGCCGCAATCCTTGATTCGCTGCCGGCGAGCGCCACCTTTGAAATGTCTCAGCGCGACGAGCACTTCGGGGGCGCCGACCTGGTGGCCGGCTTCTCTTCCCGCGGCCCGTCACCGTTCGAGTTTCTGATCAAGCCGGACGTGACTGCGCCCGGCGTCAACATTCTCTCCTCGGTGCTTCACGATCAGTTTGCCACATTTCAGGGGACCAGCGTCGCAGCCTCGTACGTGAGCGGCGTAGCGGCCGTCCTGCGGCAGATCCACCCCGAGTGGAGCGCACTGGACATCAAGTCTGCGATTGTCAACACAGCGGCACCGTTGCTGTTGCCCGACGGCGAGCCGGCCGATCTTCTCGCGCAGGGAAGCGGCCGCGTCGACGTCTTCGCAGCGTCCCGCGCACCCCTGAGCGTCGATCCGGTCAGCGCCAGCTTCGGTTTCCGGCGCGAGGGACCGGTTTCAGGGACGCGCGAGTTGAGACTCAAGAACGTGTCCGGGGCGGACCTCAGCTGCTCCCTGGTCGACACCGGTCCCGCCATGCTGTCGTTGTCCGCCTACAGCGTCGAATTCGCGCCCGGTGAGACCGCAACCATCCGGCTCGATCTCGACGCCGCTCGAACGGCCGGCGTTCAACGTGGCGAGTTCAGCGGTGAAATCCAGCTGACCTGCAACGACACGACGTTGCGGGTGCCGTGGTGGGTGGGGATCGACGTTCCGCAAGAGCACGAGCAGATGGCGCAGGCCAAGGACGACCCGACCGAGTGCGCCGATCTGGTGGTCACCGATTTCAGGATCATCCCGACCTTCCCGATCGAGAACCAGAACGCCCAGATCGAGATCGACGTCAAGAACCAGGGCACCTGTGATTCCTTGAGCTTTCTCGTGCAGTGGAAATCCGCGCAGTTCGCCCCCACCGGCCCGACCGACTTCATTTTCGGGCTAGCTGCCGGGGCGACAACAACGGCGAACTTCCAGTACGCCTTCCCCGAAGCGGGAAACTTCACCACCGTCGCCAACGTCGACTCCGATAACACGGTCGAGGAGTTCAACGAGAACAACAATCTCGAGATTGTCCCGGTCACCGTCCTCAAGGAAGGGATCGACCTCCTGATCTCCGACTTCAAGGTGGTGCCGGCGGCGGGGGTGGACACGAGCATCCCGCCGCTGCCTGTCCAGGACAGGCTTTCGCGCGCTTCGATCACCATTTGGAACATGGGCAATCGTGCCGCTGGGGACTTTCTGGTGCGCTGGAGCCCCGCGCTTCTGGTGCCCGCCCTCTCGACCCAGGTCAACGGGCTGCCGTCGGGCGCATCGACGACGGTGTTCTTCGACTACACCTATGCCGCCGCACGAACCGTTTCGACCACCGCCAGGGTGGACAGTTCGTTCGCGGTGAGCGAGGTGGACGAAACCAACAACGTCGAGAGCATGAGCCTCACCGTCGAGCCGCAACGGCCCGACCTCGAGATCACCGCCCTGGTCATCCACCCGGCTCAACCGGTCCGCGGCATCGGCGCCACGGTGAAGGTGGTGGTGCGCAACCGAGGCAACACGTCCGCCCCGAGCTTTATCCTGGACTGGAGGCCGACGCCGTCGGCCGCGCCGCTGGCGCGTCAGATCAACGGTCTGGATGTTGGTGCGTCGACAGTCGTCGAGTTCGACTACACCTACAATTTCGTCAACACCTTCACCAGTACGGCAACTGTCGACCGGACCGACCAGGTGAGCGAGCTCGACGAAGAAAATAACACTCGAGATCTCGAGGTCCTGGTGGAAGAGGACTTCATCGATCTCCAGATCATCGAGATGGACATCAGATCCGGCCCCGTTGGTTTCGCCTGCCGACGAGACGTGCCGCAAAAGCTCGAGGAGCCGATTCTCACACAGGGTCAGAACGTCAATGTCTGCCTCGAAATCATCAACAACGGCAACGCGCCGTCCAACTCGTTCGTCGTGGAGTGGAACCCGGACGCGCTGGGCCTGGTCACGCCGAGCCTTGGGACCCTGGTCAACCAGATCGACACCGTCGAGCCGGGAGAGATCGTGGAACTGCCGATCGATTACATTTACAACCAACACGGCAATTTCCGCGTGGTGGCGGAGGTGGATGCCTTCAGAAACGTCGAGGAGAGCAACGAGGCGAACCAGCTGTTTCTCGAGAACGTGGTGGTCCTGCCGGCTCCGATCGACCTCATCATCACCGAGTTCGTGATCGTGCCAGAGTCCCCGATTCGCGGAAGCAAGGCGACGGCCCGCATCACGGTGAAAAACAACGGGCCGTATCCGACCGACAGCTTCTTTGTGCGCTGGAAGCCGACCGGGATCGAAGCCGGCGGCGGTCCAACGGCTCAGGTTCTGGGGCTCAACGCCAACGGCCAGCCGGACGATGAGGCCACCGTGGAGATCGAATCCACGTTCCGGGTGGCCGGACCCTACACCAGCTTTGCCGAAGTCGACACCTTCGACCAGATCATCGAGTCGAACGAAAACAACAACATCGCCTTCAGGTCGGTCGAGGTGCAGCCGCGTGAGACCACGCTAAGCATCGACTTCGACCAGATCGAGGTCTTCCAGGGCTTCGAAGACGGGCTTGATGATGACGGGGAATGGAAAGTGATCTTCGCCGTCCTCGATCCAAACGGCAACTGTGACATCACCATTGATCTTCCCGCTCCTGCTCCAAACGTCGACATCGACGTCGACGGGATCCAGTGCCGTCAGTTCAGCGACGGTTCCGTCGAGGATGGAGATACCCTCAATACCAACAAGGTGATCGACGTCACCCTTCTTGAGTCCTATCCATTGGTAGTCGCTGCCATCGCGCTCGAGGTGGATCCGACCAGCGCACCAGAGCAGCCTGGCATGGTCATGCAATTCTGGAGCGCTGCGGACTACCGGGGCGTCGGAACGAGGACCACACCGGGCACGGACGGTGAGTGCGGCGGCGGTCATTGCTATGACCTGACCTACGGCGTAAGCATCGTCTCAGAGCCTCCGGTGCTTTACCTCACCAGCGGGTCCGAACCGCAAGCGCAAATGAAGAGCGTGATTGAACCGGATCTCCCGATCATGCTTCCGGACGGGCTGGCGCAGCTGCTGGCGAAGGACACGGTTCTGCCAGAGGAGCTGACCCGTAATCCGGAAGAGTACTGGGACTGGGATCGCTACATCACGGTATTCGGCGATGACTTCGAATCGGGCGATCTGTCCGCTGGTTGGTCGGAGGGGAGTCAGTAGGCCGCGACCGAGCATTCGACTGTTCTCGAAGGTGGGGTTGGTCCGTGATCTCACGGGGGATCACGGAGCGCCTCACCTTCGACGAAGCGGTCCTCTCAGAAGGCTCTTGCGTGGGCCTTCGAGCGCGGACGGGAGGCACCGGCAGCTCACGCAGGTTGTGAATCGTCCAATACAGTGTCCCGGTGAGGATTTCGGTCGCGTCCTCATGAAACCAGACGGCGCGAATCCCGGCACGATTGCCGCTCACCATAGACGCCCTCCAGCCTCCAGGGCGACGGGGCCGTCTCGGACGAAACTGGACATCGTCATGATTCTTGACAGATTCCAGAATATGTCGCATACTCCGTCCATGCATGACGAGGCAGCCGATCTCCTCCGCCGACACGGCCTCCAGGTCACCGCTCAGCGCCTGGCCGTTCTGGCGGCGGTGTCGGGTCAACCGCACGGCACGACGGATGACATCGCCAAGGCCGCGCGAGCCCAGATCGGCGTCATCTCCCGCCAGGCGGTGTACGACGCCCTCGCCGTCCTGGCCGACACGGGTCTGATCCGGCGCATCCAACCCGCAGGATCGCCGGCACGCTACGAAGACCGCGCTGGCGACAACCACCACCACCTGATCTGCCGCACCTGCGGCCGGATGGTCGACGTCGACTGCGCAGTCGGCGCCGCGCCGTGTCTGACTCCCGCCGAGGACTCAGGATACGAGATCGACGAGGCCGAGGTTGTCTATTGGGGACGCTGCCTCGAGTGTCGCGCCCAAGCCCCGTTCCAGCCGGGGTCCAAAGAGGAGACCGACCGAGAATCAGCTCACGATAAGACCGACAAAGCATAAGGAGTTAGACCATGTCAGACGATGCCAGCAAGTGCCCTGTGACGGGCGGACAACACGCCAAAGCGAGGACCAACCGCGACTGGTGGCCGGATCAATTGAACCTGAAGATCCTCAGCCAGAACTCTCCCCTGTCCGATCCGATGGACGAGGAGTTCGACTACGCCGAGGCGTTCCGGAGTCTCGACCTGGAGGCCGTCAAGAAGGACCTCTATGCGCTGATGACCGACTCTCAGGACTGGTGGCCGGCGGACTACGGCCACTACGGCGGGTTGTTCATTCGCATGGCGTGGCACAGTGCCGGCACCTACCGCATCAACGACGGCCGCGGCGGTGCATCCTCCGGTACGCAGCGCTTCGCTCCCCTCAACAGCTGGCCTGACAACACCAACCTCGACAAGGCGCGGCGCCTGCTGTGGCCGATCAAACAAAAGTACGGCCGCAAGATCTCGTGGGCCGACCTGATGATCCTGGCCGGGAACTGCGCCCTGGAGTCGATGGGCTTCAAGACCTTCGGTTTCGCCGGCGGGCGCGAAGACATCTGGGAACCGGAAGAGGACATCGATTGGGGGACCGAGACCGAGTGGCTCGGAGACCGGCGCTACACCGGCGATCGGGTGCTCGAGAATCCCTACGGCGCCGTGCAGATGGGCCTGATCTACGTGAATCCGGAAGGACCGAACGGTGAGCCGGACCCGGTGGCGTCGGGCCGCGACGTGCGCGAGACATTCGCGCGCATGGCCATGAACGACGAGGAGACCGTCGCGCTCACCGCAGGCGGCCACACCTTCGGCAAGTGCCACGGTGCCGCTTCCGATGCGAAATACCTCGGTCGGGAGCCCGAAGGCGCGGGCCTCGAAGAGCAGGGCCTCGGCTGGAAGAACAGTTTCGGCACCGGCAAGGGGGATGACTCGATCACCAGCGGGATCGAAGGCGCGTGGACGCCGAACCCGACACAGTGGGACATGGGCTATTTCGACATGCTCTTCCGTTACGAGTGGGAGCTGGTGAAAAGCCCGGCGGGTGCGTGGCAGTGGCATGCAAAGGATGTCGCCGAGAAGGACATGGTGCCGGACGCGCACGACCCGTCGAAGAAACATCCACCCATGATGACCACTGCGGACATGTCGATGCGGATGGATCCGAAATACAGGAAAATCTCCCGCCGATTCCACAAGAACCCGAAGGAGTTTGCCGACGCCTTCGCCAGGGCGTGGTTCAAACTCACCCACCGCGACATGGGGCCGGTTTCGCGCTACCTCGGCCCCGAGGTCCCGAAAAAGCAGCTGATTTGGCAGGATCCCGTCCCGATGGCCGACCATAAGCTGATAGGTAAAAAGGACATCGCCGCGCTCAAGAAGACGATTCTCGACTCTGGGCTGTCCATCTCCGACCTCGTCTTCACCGCATGGGCCTCGGCCTCGAGCTTCCGCAACTCCGACAAGCGCGGCGGCGCGAACGGCGCTCGCATCCGCCTCGCACCGCAGAAGGACTGGGCGGTGAACGAGCCGGCCCGAGTGGCGAATGTACTCAAGGTTCTCAACAAGATCCGACGGGGCTTCAACGCGGAGCAGTCGGGCGGGAAGAAGGTGTCGCTCGCCGACCTGATCGTCCTCGGCGGCTGCGCGGCCGTCGAGAGAGCCGCGAAGCAGGCCGGAGTGGCCGTCAAGGTTCCCTTTTCCCCGGGACGCACCGACGCGTCGCAGAAACAGACCGACGTCGAGGCATTCGCCCCGCTCGAGCTCAAGGCGGACGGCTTCCGCAACTATCTCGCCAAAGGCTTCAGCCGTTCCGCAGAGCACCTGCTGGTGGATCGGGCGCAGCTGCTCAGTCTCACCGCTCCCGAGATGACGGTGCTTGTCGGCGGCCTGCGTGTTCTCAGCGCCAACTTCGGTCAGTCCAAGCACGGCGTCTTCACCGACCGCCCAGGGACCCTGAGCAACGACTTCTTCGTCAACCTGTGCGACATGGGCACGGAATGGAAGAAATCCAAAACCAAGGGCGTCTTCGAGGGTCGTGACCGCACCACCGGCAAGCGCTCGTGGACCGGCACCCGCGTCGATCTCGCCTTCGGTTCAAACTCCCAGCTCCGGGCCCTCGCCGAGGTCTACGCGTGTGCCGACTCGAAAAAGAAGTTCGTGCGGGACTTCGTGGCCGCCTGGGACAAGGTGATGAACCTCGACCGCTTCGATCTCACCTGAAATCTCCGGGCACGACTGCCGCCAGGGCATGGAGAAACTCGAGGCCCAGGGTGCTCACCCTGGGCCTCACTCTTTGAGAGGGTGTTACGAGATGAACGGCTGAGCTGTCAACACGGTCCGCAAAAACCAAACAGGGAACAATCATCACATGCCTGCTTCGGCGGCGCGCAACTTCGAGGTCTACTCGTTCTCCGGGTTCACGTTGACGACCGGTTCATCCGCGGAGGCATCGATCGAAACGACCATCGGCCGGCAGCAGACCTCACAGTCCTCGACGTACTGTTGGCTCGGAAGGGTCGCGTCGATCAACAGCTCGACCGATTCGCCACAATACGGACACAGGACTGATACCGTCGTCACACTCAAAATCACGGCAACTCCCTTCACCGTTTTTCTGTATCGAACCCAGACCCATCTCTACAAGATAGTGCCTCGGTTTCGCGTCGGCGATGGGTGCTGCCGTGAGACGTGAGAATTTTTTCCGTCCGCCCACCTCCGATGGATACGAACCAATACGACTTTCTCGCCTTGAAAGATAGGAAATGTGAACGCCGAGGCTATGAACCGACTCGGGTCAAGACCATCAGCTGGTAGGGATCCATCTCGAGTTCCTGGGTGGCGGTGATGACCCGTCCCGCGTAGAGATCGACCATGGTCTTGCGCATCCCCATCTGCCGGAGTCGTCTCGCCTCGAGCTTCTGCGGACGCTCGCTGAAGTTCGCGAGCACGAAGACGACCGATTCTTCGCCGCTTCTCAGGAAACCGAAGACGTGCGAGTTGCCGGTGTCGCCGATCTCGGTCTCCGAACGCGCGAACGTGAGGTGTTGGCCCCGAATCTGGAGGATCCGCATCAGCCCCTGGTAGACGCGCCCCGGCACTGTGGACCCGTCCCGGCGCTGCTCGGCACGCTCCCAGTCGAAGGTGGGCCGGTGCATCCATCGCGAATCGCCAGCCGTCTCCGGATCGTCATCGTAGTCGGAGTCGTTCAAAGTCGCGATCTCGTCGCCGAGATAGATCAGTGGGATCCCGCCGATCAAAACCACGACACCGTGAATCAACAGCACCTTTCGGATGGCGAGATCCAGCGCGGTCTCGTCCTCCTTTTCGAGCGCCAACTCGACCCCTGCGAGCGACGCACAGGCGCCCGAAACCCTGCCTTCACCGGTGTGCGGGTCTTCCTGAAAGGGTGCACCGCGGGCGAAGCTGTCGGTCGATCGCCCGGTGTAGAACAGATTCAGAAAACGGCGGTGCTCGTGCGGGTCGAAACCGACCTTCTTGACGTCGTCGTCTGAAAAGGCCCACCCGATGTCGTCATGGCAGCGGACGTAGTTGACCCAGGCACAACCATCGGGGAGAGCAAAGCCCCGCCGCAGGGCAGTCTGCAGCACTCGAACATCGCGCGTGGCCAGGGCTTCCCAGAGCAGCGCCATGAGCTGTGGGTTGTAGGACAGGGGGCACTCGCGCAGGCCGATGTACTTCTGGACCTCGTCCGGATGAACGATCGCCTCCGATTTAAAGACCACTGCGGGCGCTGCAATGCTGACAATGCTGTTGAAAGCCTGGATGATGAGGTGAGCCTCTGGAAGGTTCTGGCAGTTCGTACCCAGCTTCTTCCAGATGAAGGCCACGGCGTCGAGGCGCAGGACTTCGATCCCCTGATTGGCCAGGAAGAGCATTTCCTCGAGCATCCGGTTGAAGACCTCTGGATTTTGATAGTTGAGGTCCCACTGATACGTGTGGAAGGTGGTCCACACCCACCGCTTGATCCGGGGCTGGTAGGTGAACGCTCCCGGGTGGTCCTCGGTGAACACTTCGGGCATCGTGCGCTCGAAGGCGTCCGGCATCTGGCGATCCGGGAACATCCTGTAGTAGGCCTGGTGCTCCTTGTCGCCTGCGAGGGCGCGCTTTGCCCACTCGTGCTCGTCCGAGGTGTGGTTGAAGACAAAGTCGAGCACGAGCGAGATGCCGTGGTGGCGGAGCTCAGTCGCCAGCTCTGCCAGCTCCTCCATCGTTCCCAGTTCCGGATCGATCTCGCGATAGCTGCTGACGGCGTATCCGCCGTCGTCGTCCCCCTTCGGGGACTTGAAAAGCGGCATCAGGTGGAGATAGGTCACGCCGAGCTCAGCCAGGTAGGGGATCCGCTCGCGCAGCCCCTGGATGTCCTCGGCGAACCGATCGACGTAGCAAGTGGCGCCAACGAGGCGGTTGGACGTGTACCAATAGGGATCCGACTCGCGCAGGGCGTCCAGGGCCTTGAGCTGCGCGGGCCGGGCGAGCCACATCTCGGTGGCGGAGGCCAGCACGCCCTCGAGGTGAAAAAAGAAATCGTATTCCGTGCCGTAGAGCGCGTGGAGGCACGCGAACAGAGGCGGAAAGTGGCGGCGCAGGCGATTTGTGTAGCTCTCCCACTCGACCGGGTCGGTCGAATCCCGGTAGCGAGCCTCGATCCTCGGCAGCAGCCTGCGCAGCGACTCGGCGCTGTGCTCCTCCAGCCACGTTGGGTCATCCACCATCACAACACCTCGGTCAACAGCCCCCGCCCCACAGAAAATCCGCCGGCGATCCCGCATTATTCATGAGATCTCTCTCGCGGTCGAGTGGTCGCGGCACGCTGCTGCCGTGCCCCCACGGGTATTGCGTTCAGGTGGGTGCCATCTGGTTGCCAGAAAAGACGGGCGCGACGTCCAAACTTCCACCATTGTTCGGGGGCGGCACCCCGACAGAACAAGGCGGCCTCTCTCGAGGCCGCCTGAATCTATCCCGGGGAAACCGGTGCCTTATCCGTCGGTCCCGGTGGCCATGGCCCTGACGTCGGCCGCACCGAGACGTTGGCCTCCGATGGCCCAATCCCCTCCTTCGAACTCGTTGATGCGGACCCACGTCACCGGCCGCATATTCTCTCCCTCCACCTCGACCATCGCCGCGGTGACCTTCTCGATCATTGTCTCTTTCTGTTCCGGTGAAAAGACATCCTTGATCACATCAATCGTTACAAGGGGCATGAGACTCTCCTTTCAGCTCGTCAGCTTCGTTTTCAAATGGTCGATCACCTTGCCCATCTCGACGCTCGGACTGAACTCGATCGATTCGTAGTCTTCCTCAACCCAGACCGTGTGGCCTGGGGGCCAGTAGTAGACGTCACCCGCCTCCACACACTCCTCGCTACCGTCGGCGAAGCGCACGTGGATCGACCCCTTCAAAACCGTGCCCCAGTGCGGGCACTGGCAGAGGTCTTGCGGCATGCCCACGAGCAGCGGCGTGGCGTCCGCACCTTTCGGGAAGCGAATACGCGCGACGTTGAGCTCGCCCCAATCCTGCCCCTGGATGCACACGCCGCCCGCCTCGAGACACGTGGGAAGTTCGTTTCTTGCCTGTTTCATGGTGATCTCCTTTCTTGGCTCGTGTTGGCGGAGATTCCGCCGCCGACACTCCTATGTATAGGCGTCGCAGCTCGCTGAAACATGGAGACGGCATGGAGGTCTTATGGAGATCCTGGAGCGCTGATCAGACTGAGGTGTTCTACTCTTGTCCCTATGAGATACAGGTTTGGGGGGTTCGAGCTCGATCTGGCCAAGGTCGAGCTGCGCGCTGAAGGCGAACTCCGCCCTCTCGAGCCGCAGGTGTTCGCCCTCATCGCCTTTCTCGTGGAGCACCGGGAGCGGCTTGTATCCAGGGACGAAATTCTCGAAAAGGTCTGGGACGGACGCCTGGTCACAGACTCCGCCCTGGCCAGTCGAGTAAAGGCGGCCCGCAAAGCGCTTGGCGACGACGGTAAGACTCAGCGATTCATCAGGACGATCCACGGCCAGGGTTTTCGATTCGTGGCGGAGGTTCACGCAGAGCGCGATGACGTCCGGCTCCTCGAAACAGCGGAAGGCGAGAAGGACGAGGTGGCGCCGGATCTCTCACTGAGCACGCCCGCCGATCAAAAAACGCGTCCTTCGATCGCCGTGCTTCCTTTTCACCTTATCGGCAAGGCAGGTCCGTATGCCGCCGCAGCCGACGCGCTGCCGCACGATCTGATCACCGAGTTGGCGCGTTTGAGGTGGCTCTTCGTGACCGCTCGGGGCTCGTCGTTTCGCCTTCGCGAGCCGAGTCCGGACGTCGTCGAGATCGGCCGCGTTCTCGGTGTGCGCTACTGCCTGTCAGGCACGGTGGAGGTGGCCGACCGCAGCCTGACCGTCACCGCGGAACTCGCCGAAACGCGGGGCGGGGGCGTGATCTGGGCTGAGCGATACACCGGCTCGATTGACGACGTCCACGCAGTGCGGGCTGAGATCCGTTCCAAGATCCTGACCGCGCTCGAAATCCAGATCCCCCTCCACGAGGCGGCACGGGCGCGCCTCATGGGAACAGAAAATCTCGATGCGTGGTCGGCCTATCATCTCGGATTGCAGCACATGTATCGTTTCAATCGCAGCGACAACGCGATGGCGAGCGAGCTCTTCGAGCGCGCGGTCGCGCAGGACCCCGGCTTTGCGCGAGCCCACGCAGGCCTCTCCTTCGTGCACTTCCAGACGGCTTTCATGGGACAAGCCGCCGACCTCGCCGGCGAGAGGGCACTGTCCCGCAGCTTCGCCCAGCGCGGCCTGGATCTCGATCCCCTCGATCCCTTCGTCAACTTTACGATGGGGCGCTCCTTCTGGCTCGAGGCCGACCTCGAGAGCGGCCTGGCCTGGCTCGAGCGTGCGACGTCCCTGAGCCCGAACTACGCGCAGGGCATCTACGCTCGTGGCTGGACGGAAACGCTTTCCGGGCGGGAGCTCGAAGGCCGGGAGCACGTCGACCTCGCAATCCGCCTGAGTCCGCTCGACCCGCTGTTCTACGGGATGCTCGGGACACGCGCCTTCACCCACATGGCGCAGGGCGAAGATCTCGAAGCGGCGTCGTGGGCCGAACGGGCAGCACGATCGCCCGGTGCGCACGTCCTCATCGCGATGATCGCCGCCGCGGCGCACGCCCTGGCCGGCCACGACGCTCAGGCCAGGTCATGGGTGCAAAACGTGCGCGAACGCAACCCGCACCTCACACGGAAGGATTTTTTTCGCGCGTTCCCGATCAAATCGGAGGCGATGCACCGCCGAATTTCGGGCGCACTCCAAAGTCTCGGGTTCTGAATTGTCGCCACGTCGATGGGTTGAACCCTTCGCAATCACACAGTGGCCGATCTCGGCTGGCGGCGACTCAGTTGGAGGGAAATGTGACGCGCGCATTACACTCTGTTGGTTGATCCGGGATCACGATACACAGCTGGGGGATCCAGTCATGAGTTCAAAGCCGATCGTTGTGGAACAGTCGTTCTCGGTGAAGCCGGACGCGGTGTGGCAGGCGATCACCAAACCGGATCTGATGCGGCAGTGGTACTTCGAACACATCGAAGACTTTCGCCCCGAGGTGGGATTCGAAACGGAGTTCGATATCGAGGTGAACGGTCGTATTTTCCGCCACCAGTGGAAGATCACCGAGGTGGTGCCCGGCGCGAGCATCACCTACTCATGGGAGTATGCGGGATTCCCCGGTCTCGGTTCGACGGAATGGAAGCTCTCGGAGACCGCCGAGGGCACAAAGCTGGTTCTGATCAGTACCGGAATCGAGTCTTTTTCCCAGGACATTCCCGAGTTCACCCGAGAGAGGGGCCAAGCGGGCTGGGAGTATTTCATCAACCAGAGACTCCCGAAATTCCTGAATCGATCTTGACACCTGCACGGGAGACCGGATCAATGCCGAGAAAAATCGACTTCGAATCGTGGAATCGAAAACAACACTTCGACAATTTCAAAAACTACGGCGACCCCTTCTTCAATATCACCGCCGAGGTCGAGGTCTCCGGGCTGCTGCGCCAGGTACGTGAACGCAGTGCATCGTTCTTTGCCGCGTCCTACTTCCTGGTTCTAAAAGTCGTGAACGAGATCGAGGAGTTCCGCTACCGGATTCGCGAGGACGAGGTCGTTGTTCATGATGCGATCCACGGCGCCTGCACAGTGCTGAATGACGATCAGACATTCAGCTTCTGCTATTTCAATTACCACCCTCGCTTCGAGGAATTCGAGAAACACTGTGCCCGGGTTCTTGAAGACAACAAAACGGAAACGAGCCTCGACCCAAAATTCGATCGCGACGACGTCATCCACTCATCGGTCGTTCCATGGATTCGATTCACCTCCTTCGAGCACGCGAAACGACTCGGCAGCGGAGATTCCTGTCCAAAAATCGTGCTCGGAAAATTCACCGAGGAGAAAGATCGAATAGTGATGCCGATATCGGTCTCAGGTCACCACGCGTTGATGGACGGGATTCACGCTGCCCTGTTCTTCAAGAGGTACGAAGAGTACGCGACGACAGTCTTTTAGCCCCATCGGTGCAGCGTTCACACGGTGCATTGTGAGGGTTATTTGTGGACCTCATGCAGAAATTCAGTTCTCGAACTTGACCCTGTTGTCTACCAACGAAACTCGGTGGAGTGGGTCTCGGCGTACAACCGCTGAAGGATCTCCCCGGCGACGTCCACGTCGAGGAAGGGAATTCGAATCCGATGGCCAGTGCCGCCGGCCCCCGCGGTGTCCACCGCCACCGATGCCATCCGTTTCCGGCGATCGAACGGTGATTGGTGCATCGAGACGGTCTGCATGTTGACGAAACGCACCACGCTGACCTGGCGGCTGAGCCAACCGCTGCGAAAGTACACGGCGAGCTCGGTCAGCGCGTAGCCGGCGAGGCGCACCCACCGGCGCGCGATCAACCAGGCCACGGTCAGGGCGACCGATGGCAGCCACAGGGCGTGCCATCCGCTCAGCGGGATCGGAGAAAACGTGAGCGCGGCCGCGAGGACGATCGTGATCGGCGTGACGGCGATCGCCACCCTTTTGACGATCCGCCGCGCCGCTCGCGCCTCGATCGGCTTCCATTCGACCGCCTCGATATCGACCTCGGGGAGCACCTCGTGCACCAACCCGGCGGCCCGTCCGCTTTCGATGATCGGCGCCAGCCACTGGCGCGAAGAGTTCACGCCGGACGCGGCCAGTTGGCCGCTCAGGTCAGAGTCGGCCGTGGACGCGCCGGCCGTCTCAATGTCGATCGATGTGCGGCCGAACCAGCGGCCAATCAACGTGGAGCTCACCGTGACAAGCTGGATCCGGTGCACCGGGATCAGCGACGAGACCAGGGTCAGCAGGCCGTACTCCGCTCGAAGGTCCTCGCCCTTCTGCTGCAGCGTGAAGCCCCGGTACCGCACCAGGTACCAGGCGATCGAGAGCAGCCGGAGGAGGACGAGCAGGAACACGATCAAAAGCAGACCCAGCAGCACCCTGCCGGCCACCGACCCAGAATCGAAGAGCCAGGCCGCCCAGTCGGGCGCCCTGGCGCGGACATCTGCGTAGATGCTCAGCCAGTCCTGATCCTTGACCCAGTCCCGTTCCCACCAGTTCATCTGTGAGAATACGCCCAGCACCGCCGCGACCACGATGAACCCGCGGTTGCTGATCAGGCCCAAACGGACGAGCTCACCGTCCGGCACCTGCAGCAACGGGGCGTCTGCCGCTCGGGCCTCGGGTGAATCCGTCACCGCGACCTGTTGTTCCTCGCCAAGGGTGTAGCTCCTGAGTTCGTCGGCCGCCTCCAGCGAAAGCACCCGCAGCAGGGCCTCGGGCTTGCCACCGGCGGCGGTTTCGATCCGCGCCGTGGTCACCCCCAGCAGGCGGTGGATCGGATTACGCACCAGCGCGACGTTGTGGATCCGCTCGTAGGAGATGTGGCGCACGTTCTTGGTCAGCAGCCCGTCGCGCACCACCAGTTCACTCTCCGTGAATCGATAGCTGTAGACACTCTGCCTGATGAACGCAAACAAGAGGGCCGGCACGATCAAGAGCAGCGACAGAAAATCCAGACGGGTCAGGAGGAATCCACCCGAGGCCACGACGGCGCCAACCGCCGGGATGAGCAGCGCCCTGAACGTTCCCGCGGCGATAAACAACCACGACCAGCTGTTCAGCCGTCGGGCCTCAGTCTGCATCGTGCGCACGGTCGGGTCGGAGGTGGTCGCACAGGCGCGCCGCGACACTCTGTTCGAGTCCCGCCAGAGAAATCGACGCGCCCGCGGTGCCGGCGGTGTGCACCGTGAGCGTGGCCAGATCGAAGCGTCGCTGCACGGGCCCCTGGGTAAAGTCGGTGTGCTGGACCCGCGAGATCGGAATCCAGATCACCGTGCGCCAGAAGACGCCGCGGCGAATGCGTAGCCCGCCCTCGTCGACCAGGTAGCGCAGTCGCTTGTGGCGCGCTGCGGGCCAGCTGTAGGCAAACAACAGAACCGACGCCACGAGCACCAGCCAGCCCCCGAGCAGTGCAAGAAAAACCGCGCCCGGAATGCCGCCCAAGGCCCAGCCGATGGTGATGACGATCAGCGGAACCAACGCAATGAGGGACGTGACTGAGAGCCCGATGATGCGGGCAACCTTGACCGAGCGCGGGTCGACGGGGTGCTCGACGCCGTCGACCATCGACGCCAGAGCGGCGGGCTCGGCAACAGGCTGCTCCGGCGGAACTGTGACGGCAGAGCCGGGATTGCCGGTCTGTTCGCGATCGTTCACCGACTTCTCCAGAGCCAGCTCACCATCATCTGGTGTGATCTTCGGGGGGATTTCCTGACCCGCGCCGTAGAACTGCATCGACACCGAATTGACGCAGTGGCGGGTGTTCTTTTCGGTCAGGCGTTCGCCTGTGAACACGTGCCCCAGGTGGCCGCCGCAATTGCGGCAGACGATTTCGACGCGCCGCCCGTCTGCGTCGGTTTCTCGATCGACCGCGCCTTCGATCTCGTCGTCGAAGCTCGGCCACCCACACCCGGAATGAAACTTGTCTTTTGAATGGTAGAGCGGAGAGTTGCAGCGGCGACAGACGTACGTGCCGTCATTTTCGTATTCGTCGTATTCGCCCGAGCCCGGGATCTCGGTGCCTTTGTTCAAAATGACTCGGGCTTCCTCGTCCGTCAGTTCGTTATAGCGATCGGTCATTGCTGCTCCTCTTGGCTCGGCGGCCGGGGCCGGCTGTTCGCTCGGCACGATGCCGACAGCTGGAGAACACTTCGGGATCATCGCACATTCGGACGCGGAAACCCTTTTCTTCGCTGGGCGCTTCCAAGTATCACCTTGGGACCCTACGATGCCTCGATCAACAGCAAAATACGCGGCACCCGTCGGGTTATTGGGATTACTCAACGCCTGGCGTGTGGTTCGACGACGACGAGCTCGCGGCCATCCTGCGCTGGATCCGCCAGGGCGGAAGCCGACTCGCCCGGGAGCATGCTGACCAATACCAGAAAGACCTCCGACGACGGGCGCCGCAGAAGACCGCGCCTTGGACCTACCCGCCTTCGGGAAATCCGAGGGAAGGCGTTGAAACATGGACATTGCTCGAGTTCCTCCTCGAGGCAGGGATCTTTTTCTTCCGGCTCTTCCGCCGATGATGGGTGCCGCACCTCAACTCTGAGCTGTTGGACACAATTGTGACAGGGTCATACGCGGCACCCTGGGTGCGGGAAGGCGAAGCGTGGCGCCTCGAGGTGCTAAGGTGACCGGCACGAGGAGAGAACGACCGCCTTTCCTCGTTTCTTGTCGGAGGCCGCAGTGACCGAGGAATCCAAGACCACGAGCCCATCCACCGAAAACCCTGTCAAGAAAAAGAAAAAATGGCTCGTGATGCCCGATACGTACCTCATCGTCGGCTTCATCGTGTTGGTGATGGCGGCCCTGACGTGGGTGATTCCGCCGGGGACCTACGACTATCAAGAGGTGGACGTCAACGGCAGGATGAAAAACATCGCCATCGACGGCACCTTCCACTATCTGGATGAGTCGGAATCCAACCCGACGGGTTTCCTCGCCTATTTCAAGTCGCTCTACACCGGCTGCGTCGATGCGGCCGATATCATCTTCGTCATCTTCACCTGCGCTGGCGCCTTCGGCATACTCGTCAAGACCGGTGCCTTTCATGCCGGCATCGGGAGCGTGCTTCGGAAAATGGGCAACAAAGACGTTTTGCTGGTCCCGATCCTGATGTCGGTTTTTGCCCTCGGCAGCTCAATGTTCGGGATGTTGAGTGAGTTCTACGGCTTCATCCCACTGATGGTGGGCCTCGGTATCGCCATGGGCTACGACGCCATGTACGGCTTCGCGATCATCGCCCTGGGCGAATACGTCGGATTCATGGGCGCGACGTTGAATCCCTACACCGTTGCCGTCGCCCAGTCCATCGCCGGGGTCCCCATCTACTCGGCGACCGGCTTTCGCGTGTTTGCGCTCGCGTGCTTCATCCTTGCGTCGTCGGCATATGTCATCGTCTACGGGAAGAGAATTCAACGGAACCCCCGGCTTTCCGTTGTCGACGGACACCAGTCGATTCACGCACTCAACAAGGATGAACTCGAACAATACACGATGAATGCGCGAGCGGTGTTGATCATCATCACGGTCCTCGCAACCCTGGGTTTTCTGATGTACGGGATGATGAATCTGGGATGGGGTTATGGCGAGCTGGCCGGTTTGTTCATCCTCATGTCCATCATCGCGGCCGGCATTGCGGGCTGGTCTCCCAACCGGTGGGTCGACGAGTTCATGATCGGTGTCAAGACGATCGTATGGGGCGGCCTCCTGACGGGTGTTGCAAAGGCCATCGTCGTTGTCATGGAGGACGCCCACATCAAAGACACGATCATCTTCGCGCTGTCCAACGGTTTGAAGGACCTCCCCGCCGTGATGTCCGCCCAGACGATGCTGGTTGCTCAGACAGTACTGAACTTTTTCATCCCATCGGGCAGTGGGCAGGCAGCGGCCACTATGCCGATCATGGCGCCTCTTGCGGACATGCTCGGCGTGAGCCGGCAGGTCGCAGTATTGGCCTTCCAATTCGGCGACGGCCTTTCCAATCTCGTCTGGCCGACATGCGGCTGCGTGATCATCTGCGCCCTCGGCGGCATTCCGCTGCAGAAATGGTGGAAGTTCTTCCTACCTCTCGGCGGAATCCTCTTTGTGATGCAGATGGCCTTGATCGCATTGGCGATGGTGATGGGGTTGTAGGCCGGATTCCGCGTTCGGCCTCGTTGATTTGTGGCAACCCCACGCCGTCAATCTTGAGTTGGCGGTCCTCATCGATGCAACTCGCTGCACCAGACACATGTGGAAATGTGTACCCGGCAACCCCAACATCCCCCTTGCACCCCTCCCGCCCGTTCACGAGGCTGCATATGAGTGCGGGCACAATGCGCCGCGGCCTAGTTCCCGGGGAGGAATCGTGCCGCAGGGATGTGGGACGGCGTGCTGGCATTAATTCGACTGAGCCATTCGCCAGCACTGACCCCCTCATATTTTCGTTCAAGGAATAGCGCGTCGGACTGCGTCATGGTGTGCTGCAAACCACCTGGCAGAAAGGTCGCCCAATCGCGTCCGATATATCGGTCACGAAGGGCATACAGGCTGAAACGATAATTGAAGATGTTCACTCCGGAGCCTCCGCAGGCCCGCGATTCGTCGTTATAGAGGACCACACCGGCGATATCAGCGTCCGCGGAGGCGAAAGCGTAGCGACCACGAGGATAGGTTCGGCTGAGGTAACTGTACAAATTAAGCAGGCCGCCCTCGGACGGGTCGGCACATTCGGGACAGCGGTCCGGAAGCTGCAAATCAAAAGCCTCGATCAACTTGCGTTGAAAGCACGACGTCTTGATCGCTGTTTCAGGTATGATCGGCGCGGAATACGCCCGGTGAGGCTGCAGTTAAACGTCAGCCAAGAAAGGTCAGGAGGATCCGAATGAAATGGTCTCAGAACCTCACCGCGGGGGCGAGCCTCGCGGCAGCGCTTCTTATTTCAGGACCTGTGTGCGCGCAGGAAAATCCGCGCTTCAGCTTCGAGCTCGAGATCGGCCCGGCGTGGCAGAGCAAGAACACCGTCCAGATTCCAAACGACCTGATGGGCACCCGGTTTTCGCTCAAGGATCTCGTGGGTACAGGGCCCTGGGCGACAGGGCGCGTCTATTTCACCTGGAACATCAACCCCAAACACAGCCTGCGCTTGCTGGCGGCACCATTTTCCTACACAGAAACCGGCGTCTTCGACGGACCAGTAAACTTTGCGGGCGAGTCGTACCAGCCGGACCTGCCGGTCGACACCACATACCAGTTCAATTCGTGGCGTGTCGGCTACCGCTGGAAGTTCAAGGACGGCGAGCGGTGGACTTTGTGGGCGGGATTCACGGCCAAGGTCCGGGATGCCAAAATCGCCCTCGCACAAGGCGACACCTCGAGCGAGGACACGGACGTCGGATTTGTCCCGTTGCTCGCGTTCACCGCCGACTATCGCTTTGCCGATCGCTGGCATGCGCTCTTCGACTTCGAAGGTCTGGCGGGAGGTCCCGGTCGGGCCATCGACGCGTCGCTCAAAATGGGCTACGACATCAACGCAAGCTGGTCGGTCACCGCCGGGTATCGCATGGTCGAGGGCGGGGTCGATATCGAGGACGTCTACAACTTTGCGTGGTTCCAGTACGCGGTCGTATCGGGGGTTTTTCGGTTTTAGGAACAACCGGAATGTAAAAATCAGGGGGCCATGAGCGCCCCAGGCTCTTCTCTTTCGCCTCTGAGGGTTGTCGATCAGCCGATTCGTGGGCAGATGGCCCGCAGAACCTCGACCTGGATCGGCCCGGAAACAGGCTGCAAATTACCTTTTCAGTATGGCAAACTCACTGTGAGGCCGATTTCTGGTCAGCGCCAAATCTGAGACATCGTTTTCTCAGCTGGCCACTCAAACATGCCGGGATTCCGAGAACCGGCACCGTGTCCGTATGAAACCCGAGTGTGGGGTCTGTCTCACCTGAATGTCGACCAACAGGTATTCAGCGAGAGCCTCGAGATTTTCGTCGCTCACTTTTCCGGCGTACCCCGGCGACGTGCCCGAGACTCTCGGCGTCCCGATGGCATCTTTTTCCGCCCTGCAGGCGAGGCGCGGGTTCGCCTTGAGCATGGCGTCCGGGTCCTTGAGGGAGCTGATCAGCTGGCCTGCCGACCATTGCCCAGAGAGGCCGGTGAGGGCAGGCCCTGATCTCAACCCCTCACGAGATTCTCCGTGGCATGTTCAACACTTCAGGTCTCTGTCCGTCTGCCAACCTTCCCACGGCACATCGTCTCAACCCGGCGGGCGGGGCTCGTGGCGTCGCACGAGGTCGCACACCAGGCACGGATCGCTATTGAAATCACGTCCGCCAATCAGTGTGTCGGGAAGGGTGCACGTGACGCCAGACCCACTCTCGAGGAGAGGGTCCAGTTGCCTGGGCGCTGGACTCAAAGCAGGGCGAGACAGACGACTGCCGTGATTGCCATCACGATCGACAGACCCACGCCGACTTTGGCGAAGTCCCGCGTGCGGTATCCGCCCGGGCCCATGACCATCAGATTGCATTGGTGGGCGAAGGGCAAGATAAACGCGCAGCTGGCACCGTAGGCCACGGCCAGAAAGGTCTTGCCCACATCGACGCCGCTGGATTGTGCCGCTGCATACGCCACCGGTGCCAGAATAACCGCCGCCGCCGCATTGTTGGAGGTCGTGCTCAGCACCGCCGAGATGACGAAAAGCACCCCAAAAACGTACACATTGCCGAGACCCATCCCGGGAGGGAAAAGAGTCGCCGCGAGCTTGCCGGCAACGCCGGTCTGGAAGAGCGCGTCACCAAGAGGGATCGTGCCGATAATCAGGAAGAGGATCCGATAATCCACCGATCTCTGGGCGCCACGGAGTGAGACACAGCCGGTTGCCACCATCAGGAGGGCGCTCGCCAGCGCGCTGACAGCGAGGGGGTACAGACCGAGGACCGGGGGCAGAAGCGCCGTTGCCAGCAGGAGCAGGGCAAGCGGAGCGCGCCTCACATCCTCCCCTTCGTCGGTTTGTTGTCTATCGAGGAGCACCAGATCGTCGCTTTCATCGAGCTTGCTGATGCTGCGAAGCGGCCCATAGGTGACGAGGGCGTCGCCGAGCTCCAGCGGCGTCTCCGCAACGTCCTTTTCGATCGGTTCGCCGCGTCTCCATATTGCAAGGACCGAGAGATTGAACAGACCGCGAAAACCGATTTCGGCGAGGGTGCGGCCGAGGAAATCGGAATGGGGTGAGAGGGTGATCTCCGCCATGTTGATGCCGCGCCCCATCAGCCGGTCGATCTCACCATCGCCGGCGTCCTCGACCTGGACCGACTGATCCGCGGCCAGCCTTTCCGCGTCCGACCTCCACCCCTCGACGATGAGCTCGTCTCCCGCCAGAATGGTCAGATCGGACCGGACATCCAGGTATCTCTCGAGAACACCCGCGGTGCGGCGGATCTGTACCACCTCGAGCTGATGCTGCTGCCCGAGATTCGTTTGCGCGATCGTCAGACCGGCAAGCTCTGATCCACTCGGCACCGTCAGCCGGAAGTGTCTCTTCTGGAAACGATACTGCCTGCGGACCCGATCCATGAACCCTTCCTTCTCGAGCTCGTCGCCCACGGCGCGCCGGGCGAGCAGCCTGGTTCCGATCAGGGCCATGTAGGCGATACCGACCACTGCGATCGGAATCCCGACGAGCGCGAACTCGAACATACCAAGGGTCCGCTCTCCCCCACTCAGCCGTTCGAGCTCACTGCCGAGGATGAGGTTCGGCGTTGTGGAGATGAGGGTCAGCGTGCCGCCGAGAATCGACGCATACGCGAGGGGCATCAACAAGCGGGATGGGGAGATCTTTGCGGTGCGCGAGAGCACCATGACCGCCGGCAGGAACACCGCCACCGTGGCAGCGTTCGACATCACCGCCGAGAGGACGCAGGTTGTGATCATGATGAGGAGGACCAGACGCCCTTCTGTCTTGCCGCCAACCCGCTCGAGGAAACGCCCCATCAGGGTGGCGACCCCGCTCTCCTTGAGCCCCGCCGAAAGCACGAAGATCGCCCCCAACGCGATCACCGCGTTGTTGCCAAAACCCCTGAGCGCGGCTTCAGCCGGATTGACCGTTCCCGTGATCGCAAGGACCACCGGGATCGATAGGGCGGTGGCCTCGAGAGGTATCAGCTTGCTGATGAAGAGCACCATCGCCACGACCAACGTGGCGATGGCAATCCAGGCGTGAATTTCCATGTGGTTGTTTTCCCCAGTTCTCGGTTCGTTGCCCTGTTCAATATTGCAGACTGTTGCGGATCGAGGGTCAGTTGATTCCCGAACCCGCTGCGCGCGAAACCTCAGCGGACCAACGCGCATCAAATCCATCATCGCTTGAAACGAGCCGTTCGCGCGCATCGAGGTCCGGAAATGGCCGAACCTTGATCGCGACGTCCCGCCCGGGCGAGGTGTCTTCGGCACGCCACACCTCCCCCATCCCGCCGTCGAAGATCTTTTCGACGACGCGGTGATGCAGCGGAGTTTGGCCGGGTTCGACTGGCATTTCTTCCTCCGATGAGGGGCTATTCTACGCGAATCGGGAACGCTTTCCCCATCACATCCTCTGCACGCGCCGGGAGAGGCTCTGGTTTTCCAAGAAACGGGAAGTCCTCGAGCACGTCGTCTTCCAGGAATGTCGGTTGGAAAAATCACCACCAGGCGCGCGACCTCGTTGCCCAGGTTCTGAAACGAGTGCTGCACCAAAGATGGGATGTTGGCCGCGTCAGCACCTTCGATATTGATCGAAAACTGTCTGCTCGATGAAAGTCCCCTCGTGTTTCCGATCTCGACTCGCTGGAGGTTCGCGACGGCGTGATTTCTCGCCATTCCGGCTTTCCATTCGTCCGAACTCAACCCGTGGTTCGTGCTGCATGAAATTGAAAACGCGTCGCAATAATACCAGAGACCCTGCAGATGAACGGCGGTACATTCGGGAATTTCAAAGCCAGGAATCACCGTTCCGTCAACGTTGATACGCCAATTTTGTTGTTGGAGGTCTTGATGCCTGAGAGCCCGCTCGCCGCCTACGATCAAACAGCGCCAGCCCCACCGCGTGAACCGGTTTCTCAGCATTTCGGCCGCGATGGCGATCTCCTTCATATTGACAGCGTTTCATGCGGGTGCGCAGAGCCTGGTCCGCGTGGAGACCGGGGCCAATGAAGCTGAATCACTCTACGGTGCCACCGGGAGCGGCGTGACGATAGCCGTGCTCGACAGAGGCATCAACTACACCAACCCGGACTTTCGCAACCCCGACGGTTCGACTCGTATCCGGTGGATGCTCGACATGACCGGCTCCAACTGGTGCAATGCCGGCAACCCTTCGCTGGTCGAATACTCAGAGGCAGAGATCAATGCCGCCCTGTCCGGTGGCACGCCGTTGGCGATGCGCGATGCGGTTGGCCACGGCGATAGCACCGCCGGACTTGCGGCCGGGAATGGTCGATCCCTGGCCGGTAATCTGTATCGCGGCATGGCCCCGGAAGCCGACCTCATCATTCTCAAGGTGACCTCCGAGGGCGCGCCGGCCCACGGTTCGGAGGCCGCGGAACCGTTTTTCAACGGATGCCTCGATGACGCCTTCGATTGGCTCGCTCAGAAAATGGATAGCGTGGGGCAACCCGCGGTCGCGATCCTCAACAGCGGCACCCAGTGGGGGCCCATCGACGGGACGGGAGCGGTGAGTCGAAAGATCGACGAGGTCTTCGGCGAACACAACCCGGGCCGGATCATGGTGATCCCGGCTGGGGACGAGGGCAGTCTCCCGAGCCACTCGAGGATTGCATACGATTCGGCGGGAGACGCGAGCGTGACCTTTGTCCGGAACTCCGCCAACTTCGCCCAGATCAGCGCGTGGACCACCGGGAGCGCGCCGGTCGAGGTCACGGTCGTCCTCGATGACGACGCGACGACCATCGGCCCGATCGGCCCCGGTTCGAGCGCCTCGCAGAACGGTGTGACGGTGATTCACTATCTACCGGGGCAGGAGTTTTATCCGTGGACCTCGGACGGCGGCGACCGCGCGATATGGATCGGGATCACGGGTCACCCGGGCTCAACCGGCGAGGTTCGCTTTCGGGCGACGGCAGCCGGCACATCGGGAATCGCTGACGTCTACAGCGACGTTCTCGGCCCCAACCTCACGGTCATCAACGAGCTGACAAGCAACCTCACCGCGGGGAGGCTGACTGACTACGCCAGCACCAGGACGGCAATCGTTGCAGGGAACTCCAACATCCGAACTCATTGGACCGACATCGACAGCGTGCCGAGATCGGTGACATCGGAAGGCGCGATCGGCGATCTGTGGCTGAAATCGCCCGCGGGGCCGACCCGAGACGGGCGGCCCTACGGTGTCGATATCACCACACCCGGCCAGGGTTCGTTCGCGACCCTCAGCCCGACCTCATATTGGAGTCAATTCCGAGGCGTCATTCCGCTCGAAGGAGCGGGCACGCTGATTCGATTTGGTGGGACCAGCGCCTCGGCCCCGATTCTCACCGGCGCTGTCGCCCTGATGTTGCAGTTCAATCCGAATCTGACGACGGCACAGGCGAGAGAGATCCTCCATCAGACCGCGCGTTCGGATGCTTTCACCGGTGGAGTGCCGTCCCTCGGCTGGGGCTACGGCAAGCTGGACGCGGCCGCAGCGGTCGAGGGGGCGAAGAATCTGATCTTCAGCGACGGATTCGAGCAGGGGGCGGTTGACGCCTGGCAGTAGAATGCTCCGAGACTCCATCGCCCCTCCCTTCTGTTTGAGATTCAACGCACTGAGGGTGCACGATGGTTGCCCGTGTGGATTTATTGAGTCGCGCGCATTGATGAACGAAAATACCTCTCTCGTGTCCGCGAAAAGTACATGTGATCGCAGCGCAACAACAATTCAGTTGGGTCTATGGCGCTTCTCCAACTGGAGGCAGCCACTCGGTGGATTACGGAGGCGCCGTCACACGTTACCTAAATAAGGAGATAGTCATGGGTATTGATTTTGATTTCTCAAAGCTCGAGCCGATGGATGTGCTCGACCTCGCATGTTTCTTTGAACGAGAGGCCGCGGAAAACTACGAACAGCTGGCCTCCTGGGCCGAGAAAAACAGCCCAGGCGCGGCAGATTTTTTTCATCGGATGGCTGGACTTGAAAATCAGCACGACAGCCAGATCGAGCAACGACGGCACGCGTTGTTCGGCGATCGCCCGCCCCGCTACACCGACAGCGCACCGTGGGAGGTGGAGGTGCCCGACTACGACATGGTCGGCGAATCGTTCACCCTCGAGCAGGCATATGCGCTGGCTCTCGCCGCCGAGGAACGGGCGGAAGCCTACTTCCGCCGCGCAGTCGACCACATTTCCGATCCTGAGGCAGTTCAAATTCTCGCGGGACTCGCTGAAGAAGAACGCGAACACCAGCGTCTCCTCAAGAACGAGATGGCGACCAACTTCGGCACGCGGATTGAATCCCAGTTAACCCAGGTGCGTGCTGCGTCCTGATGTGTCAGGCAGCTCAGTTCGCCCACACATCGCGAGAGGGCATGAGACAGGAGTTTTTGATGACAGATTTGGGAGCTTTCTCGGTGAGTCTGGCCGTCAAGGATCTCGAGGCCTCACGGTTGTTTTATGAAAAGTTTGGATTTGAGGTTTTCGGTGGCGACGCCACCCAAAACTATCTGATATTGAAAAACGGCAGTCACGTCATCGGGCTGTTCCAGGGAATGTTCGAAAAAAATATCCTGACATTCAACCCGGGCTGGAACCAGAAGGGCGAGACCCTGGACTCGTCCACCGACATTCGCGAACTGCAGCGCCAATTGAAGTCTCAGGGTGTTGAGTTTGCCAGCGAGGCCGACGAATCCACAACCGGGCCGGCGAGCTTCACCGTCGTCGACCCGGATGGCAATCCGATCCTATTCGATCAACATATTTAATACTGTTGAGGCGGCGAGGTGGATGTCGGGTGGACCCGAAACCCCTCTGATAGCATTGGTGTTGAAACGTCCTCGTGGAGGCACCAATCTCGAGATTCATCGCGATCATCATCTGCCTCGTGGCGGGAGCCGTGAATGGCGTCGCCCAGGAGATCTTCATCGACGATTTCGAATCCGGGGGCCGGCTCGACTGGTCGAGTCTCGTCGCAACCTGCGCGATCCCGGAGGATGCAGGTGTCGAGGATGCCTCCAGCCCCACGACCGTGGTCGGCAGCGGAACGCCGGGAAGCTGCACCTCGGCCGCGTTCGTCGATGCCGTCGCTCAGGGCGGCGTCATCACGTTCGACTGTGGACCGGAACCGGTCACGATCGAAATCGACCAGACGGCCAGGGTCATCAACAACACAGGCCCGGAAATCGTGATCGACGGCGGAGGTCTGGTGACGCTGAGTGGAGCCAACAGCCGCCGTATCCTTTATATGAACACCTGCGACCAGAACCAGGTGTGGACGACGGACCACTGTCAGAACCAGGACCACCCCCGACTGACCGTGCAGAACCTGACCTTCATCAATGCTGACTCAAAAAACGAGCCCGTGTACGACGGAGGGGGCGCGATCTGGGTCCGCGGCGGCAGATTCAAGGTCGTCAACTGCCGCTTCTTCAATAACGTCTGCGCCGACGAGGGGCCCGACCTCGGCGGCGCCTGCATCCGCGTGTTCAGCCAATACCAGGGGCTTCCGGTCTATGTCGTCAACTCGCAATTCGGCGGTGGCACCGCTTCGGGCAACACGTGTTCAAACGGTGGCGCCATCAGCAGCATCGGTGTGTCGTGGACGATCATCAACAGCACCTTCTCTTCGAACAACGCCATCGGAAACGGCGGCAACCCACAAATTCCCGGCACCCCGGGAGGCGGCAGCGGCGGTGCGATCTACAACGACGGCAACACGATGACCCTGTCGATCTGCGGCACACGCATCCAGAACAACGACGTCATCCAGCACGGCAGCGCCATATTCTTCGTCACGAACGACCACTCCGGAAACATCGTCATCGACCGTTCGGTGATCACCGGCAACACCGGCGGTTCGTGGTATCCGACCTATCCCCAGATCTCCAATCACTCCGACACGCCCATCGATGTTCTGACCTCGATCATCAGATAGGACGATCGCTCTGCGCGACGCGCTCCGCAGTGAGTGAATCGGCAGCGGTCGGTTACAGTACCTGGAACACCCCAAGACGAGAAAACACAGCCGGGTGGGGTGCAACTTCGGCCGCAGCCGGAGGTTGGTGAGATATGCAGGTTTGGAAAATGGCCAATCCGATGGCTCTGAGAGGTGGTGGAAATGGACTCGTCCGATCGGTTCTGGGACCGGATTGCGAAACGTTATTCCAAAAAACCGGTGGCCGATGAGGCTTCATACCAGAAAAAGCTCGAGGTCACCCGCACCTATTTTCGGCCCGACATGGAGGTCCTGGAGTTTGGCTGCGGAACCGGTTCGACCGCCATCGCACACTCCCCTCACGTGAAGCATATCCACGCCATCGACGTCTCGTCGAAGATGCTCGAAATCGCTCAGGAAAAGGCCGATCGGGACAATATCGACAACGTCACCTTCGAACGGTCGACCATCGAAGACATCAGCATCCCCGATCAGTCCCTGGATGCCGTGCTGGGGCTCAGCATTCTCCACCTGCTCGAAAACAAGGAGGAAACGATCGCCGAGGTCCACCGCATGCTCAAACCCGGCGGGGTGTTTGTCACCAGCACGACCTGCATCGCCGACTCGATGAAGTTTTTCAAGATGATCGCGCCGGTCGGCAAGGCCCTCGGTCTGATGCCTCTGGTCAGAGTGTTCACCAAAGAGGAGCTCGTCGCCAGCCTCACCGAATCCGGATTCGAAATCGACCACCAGTGGCAACCCAACAAGAGCGCTGCGGTGTTCATCGTGGCGAAGAAACTCCGAAAAGGAAGTGTCGAATCCAGGGGTCTGTCAGTGTCAGCCTCGAGATTGCGGCCATCGTGTTGATTGGTCATTTCTTAAAAAAACGATGAACCGGAAGGATGTGTTCCTTCGCGAAGACCCGGTATTTGGGCTTCGGGGACGATACATCGCGATCCGCAGTGGAGACCTCATGAACAATGCAGGTTAAGATCTGTCCAACGGAGGCCACGCTGCATGCAGCTCACTTCAATCGATTGGATTGTCATCGCCGTATGCCTCGGAGCGGCATTTGCCCCGGCCCTGTTTTTTGCACGGCGGGCCGGGTCCGGGACCGCGGAGTTCTTTGCCTCCGGCCGGTCGGCGCCGTGGTGGTTGATCGGCACTTCCATGGTGGCGACCACCTTTTCCACCGACACTCCCAATTTGGTAACCGATTTCGTGCGCACCAAAGGCGTGGCCATGAATTGGGCGTGGTGGGCCTTCCTGCTCACCGGGATGGCGACGGTGTTCTTCTACGCTCGAATGTGGCGCCGCTCCGGGGTCCTCACCGACCTCGAATTCTATGAGCTTCGATACTCGGGGCGTTCGGCGGCCTTTGTGCGCGGTTTCCGGGCCGTCTATCTGGGGCTGTTTTTCAACTGCGCCATCATGGCCTCTGTGACCCTCGCAGCGGTCAAGATCGCCAACGTCATGCTCGGCTGGAATCGCCTCCAAACGGTGGTCGTCTGCGGTCTGATCTGCATCGTTTTCTCGGCCGTGGCGGGGCTGTGGGGTGTTCTCGCGTCCGACGTCATTCAATTCGTGATCGCCATGGTCGGGGTGCTGGCCGCCGCCTATGTTGCGCTCTCCCAACCACAGGTGGGCGGGCTGAGCGGGCTGGTGGCGAAGATCGACCCCGCGACCCTGCGGTTGCTGCCAGACTTCTCCGATTGGGGATTGACGTTGACGGTCCTGGTCATACCGCTCACCATCCAGTGGTGGTCAGTGTGGTACCCGGGGGCCGAACCCGGCGGCGGCTCATACATTGCTCAGAGGATGCTCGCCGCCAAGGACGAGAAAAACGCCATGGCCGCCACCCTGTGGTTCAACATCGCCCACTACGCTCTCAGGCCGTGGCCGTGGATCATCGTGGCTCTGTGCTCGATACTGGTCTTCCCGACGCTGGGAGACATCAAGATCGCCCTGCCGCACGTGTCCGACGATCTCATCGGCAACGATCTCGCCTACCCCGCGATGCTGACGCTGCTGCCGGCCGGGCTCCTCGGTTTGTTGGTGGCGTCCCTGCTCTCCGCCTACGTCTCCACGATGTCCACCCACCTCAACTGGGGCTGCTCCTACCTGGTCCACGACTTCTACCGTCGATTCCTCAAACCGGAGGCCTCCGAGCGCCACCTCGTGTGGTTGTCGCGCGTGATCACGGCGCTCCTGATGGTGGTCTCCGGGGCGACGGTCTTTCTGTTGTCGACCGCCGGCGAGGCCTTCCAGCTGCTGCTGTCAATCGGCGCCGGAACGGGGCTGATCTATCTCCTGCGGTGGTTCTGGTGGCGGATCAACGCGTGGTCGGAGATCGCCGCCATGGCGGCGTCGTTCACCATCGCCTTTTCGCTCTTTGTCGCGCGGAAGTCGGGGCTCGATATGTCGTCCCACGCGGCCCTCGTGTGGTCGGTGGTCCTGACGACCGTGGTCTGGGTCGTCGTGACCTTCATGACGCAACCGACGGACACCGAGACCCTCCGCGCGTTCTACCGCAAAGTCCGACCGGCGGGCCGCGGCTGGGCCAAGGTCGTCGACCCCGGGGAAGCCGTCGGGCCGCGGGACAATCTTTCGCTGGCCCTCCTCGGTTGGGTCTTCGGCTGCACCTTCGTCTATTCGGCACTCTTCGGCACCGGTGCTCTGCTCTACGGGCAGACGGTACAGGGGGTGGTGTGTCTGGCGGTGACTGTGGTCGCCGGCGTCGGTTTGGCCTGGGTGGTGCCGAAGATCTGGCGAGGCGATGGATCGACGGCGGCTGACTGACGCGTGGTCCCGAGGTCGCGGATATGCCATATTGCTCGCTATGAAGAAATCACTGACGGGGCTGGTCTCATTTCTGATGGTTATTTCGATGGGTGCATGCGGCGGCGGCGGGACAGCAGATACGGGTTCGTCGATTGCGGTGGATGTCGACGTGAGCGCGAAGCTCGCCCAGCTCGTCGAGGGCGGCGGAGACCCATCCAGAGAGCTTTCGGGGCTTGCGGTTGCGGTCCTGCGAGGCGGTGACGTGGTCTTCGAGGAGACCATCGGACGGGCCTTCATCGATCCGGCGGGAGAAAACGACCGCGCACTCACGCCCGACAGCCTCATGAGAGTGGCTTCGATCTCCAAGACCCTTTCCGCCATTGTCGTGATGCAGCTGGTGGAGGAAGGCACGCTGGACCTGAACCGAGACGTCTCCGAGTACCTCGGGTGGGAGCTTCGCAATCCCAACTACCCCGATCGGCCCATCACCCTCCGCTATCTGCTCGCCCACGTCTCGTCGATCCGCGACGCCGGCGAGTCCTACATCATTCGCTACCCGCGCGCCATTCGGGAGGCCTTCGACCCCTCGGACCCCGACTTCGGCGAGCGCTTTCAAAACGGCGAAGAAGGCTTGGACCGAGGACCGGGCGTCTTCTTCGAGTACTGCAACCTGAACTACGGCGTCGTGGGCACGGTCCTCGAAAAGGTGACCGGCCAGCGCTTCGACGTCCTGATGGACGAGCGTTTCTTCGAGCCCCTGGGGCTGTCCGGAGGCTTCAATGTCGCCGAATCTTTCGGAAACCGACCAACAGAGCATGGCGTCGCTCTATCGCAAGCGCGATCCGGAGGGGGTCTGGCATTCCGAGGGTGAGTGGGTGGCGCAGGTGGACGATCTGACGTCGGGCATTCCGACGGCGCTGCCCGATGACGCCGATTATGTCCCGGGGACCAATGGCGCACAGTTCAGCCCGCAGGGAGGGGCCCGATTGTCGCTGCAGGGCCTCGAAGCCCTGGCCACGCTGTTCCTCGGCGACGGGAGCGTTGGAGAGGTCCGGCTGCTCTCTCCCGAGAGCATGGCGGAGCTGCGGCGAGAGGTCTGGCGGTACGACCCGGCCAGAGAAAACCTCGATGATGCCGATGGTACGCTCAACGCCTGGGCCGGCGGTATCCGAATCATCACCAGCGAGACCGAAGGCGACCGGCTCTTTGTCGGCGATGACCGGCAGTGGTTTGGGCATTTCGGGGAGGCCTACGGGCTTCTCGCCGGAGTCTGGGCCGATCCCGAAACGGGCGATGCCATGATCTATGCGATGACCGGTTCCGCATTCAACCCGCACGCCGACGCGGACGGTGCCAGCACCCTGGCGCCGATCGAGGCGGCGATCCTCGAACAGCTCAGCAGGTTGCTGTAGCCCGCGCGAAAGTTCGACAGGCCGAGCCCCGGAGGGGCGACAGTCGATTGCCGTCGATGTTCACGGTTGACGCCGCGTGCTGATCTGCCGCCCCTCCGGGGCTTGTATCTTTTTGATCTCCGGGTTACCGGGGCTCACGCCCCGGCCTATTTTCTGTCGCCGCTCCGCGGCTTTCCATCCTCAGCTCACGATCAGATACACCGAGTTCCGCGCGTGGAGTCGGTCAGCTGACGATGAGGTAGATGAGCACGGCGGCGGCGCCTCCGAGGAGGGCGTAGGGTATCTGGGTTCGTACGTGGTCCATGTGATCTGACGCGGAAGCCATGGAGGAGATAATGGTCGTGTCGGAGATCGGCGAGCAGTGGTCGCCGAACACCCCACCCCCAAGCACCGCAGCGAGATAGAGAGGCAGCGATCCGCCCTGGGCTGCGGCCAGGGGCACGGCGATGGGCACCATCAGGGCAAAGGTGCCCCAGGAGGTGCCGGTGGCAAATGCCATGAACGAGGCCAACACGAAGGACCCGGCCACGGCCACCTTGGTGCTGCCCGCGCCACCGATGATCTCCGCCACATAGGCCCCGGTGCCCAACTCACGAACGACCCCGCCGAGGGCAAAGGCGAGCAGGAGCAGAGTGACCACGGGAATCATCCCGCCCATCCCCTTGAAGACGAGATCAATGAATTCGCGACCCGGCATCCTGCAGGGGCCGAGTGAAATGACGGCCAGAACCGCAAGGCTCGCCAGAACGGCCCACAGAACGGCTGTGGAGCCGGAGCTGGCCTGGATCATCTCCCAGAGCCCCGCATCGGTGCCTGCTCCCTGTCTGCCGGTGATGAGGATCCCGGCGACGATGGCCCCGACCATGGTCGCGACGGGAAGGATCAGATAAATGGCCCGCTGTTTGATTCCCGGGAGGGCGGCGGTCGCCAGCACCTCTTCAGCCACCATGGGTTTGGCGCCGTCGGCGAGGAGCTTTCCTTCGTCCTGAGCCCGGCGCTCGGCCGACCTCATGGGACCGATTTCCCAGCCCAGCAGAATCGTCAACAGAACCAGCGCGATGGCGACCATGGGGTAGAAATTCCAACCGATGCTGGCCAGCAGGACCGCCACCGGATTCTCAACTCCCTGGACGGCAAGAAGTCCGATCACCAGGGCCCCCCACCCGTTGAAGGGAACCAGGATGCAGACCGGGGCCGAGGTGGAGTCACAGATGTAGGCGAGCTTTTCGCGGCTCACCCGGTAGGCGTCGGTGAGCGGCCGCCCGACCGTCCCCGCGACGAGGGCGGTGATGGAGCTCTCGACCGTGATCAAGACACCCAGCAGAAAGGGCACCATCTGAGCCTGGCGGCGATTGGTGACCCACCGGCGGTCGGAAACCCGGGCGACAAATGCCTCCACGCCTCCGGTGGCGCTGATCAGGGTCAGAACGCTCCCGACGAGGAGGCTGTAAATCAGAATCCTGGTGTTGCCCGCATCCTGAAACACGCCGACGATGGATGCCACCGTCGAACCGGTCGCCGCGATCGGGTTCCACCCGTCCACCACCAACCAACCCATCCAGACCCCGAGCAGAAGAGCCGGGTAGATCTGTTTTTTCCACAGCGCCAGACCGAGGGCCGCCAAGGGCGGGAGGAACGACCAGATACCGAAGGAGGTCATGGACGGGACTATACACAAGCACTATCGCACGAATTTGGAATTCGGAATTTGGAATTCGGAATTGTCATCGCAACGCCAGCCGACAGGAAAAGTACGAGTGCTCACTGGAAGCGCCTTCGGAAACGGCTCGCGCTCACCGGAGGTGCCATTTTCAATTTGTTTGATCCACGACTATTTCACGCTGCAGGAGATTCGGGCAACAATGTGAAGGTGGCTCCTCGCGGGCAATGCCCTTTCAGAGAATCGGGACATTCAGAATCGCCTTCGGAAACGGTTCGCGTTCAGCGGAGGTGTCATTTTCACATTGTCGGGCCCGGACGTTCCGTCGTCCATGCCGCGGGCCGACAATGTCAAGGGTGGTCCTCGCGGAAGGCCTGCAGAGACGAGCGCGGCGCAGCGATAGCTTGTAGCCTGGGGCGTGAGCCCCGGGGTAGGCATTTTTACAAAAAGAAAGGAAGCCCCGGAGGGGCGGCAGGGCACGGGTTCTCAGGAGCCGCAAGGTTTCTGTCGCCGCTCGCGGCGCAACGCCCTTCCGGAGAATCGTGCCGGCAAGACTGCCGCCCCCGGAGAATCGGAAATTCAGACGCCCCCGGAACGTCCTCACCGAACCGGCGGTCCCTGAAACAGCGGCTCGTTCTCGATCAGCTGCCGGATCCCGGATCGCCGACCTCGTAGGCGAGTCGGACTCGCTGCTGCCAGTCGGGCTCGCCCAACAAGACGCTGACCTGGGCGCGTTTGAAGAGGGCCATGGCATATCCGGGGTGATCTCGAGGAACGCGATCCAGGACCTCGGCCGCCTCGACGGGGCGTCGCACCGCCAGATAACACACACCGAGCTCGAGAGAGCGTCGAAAGGCTTCACCCTGCAGCCGCCTCGCCTCCTCGAAGGCCCTGATCGCCCCCGGCGTATCGGTCATCGCCATCTCGAGTTCGCCCAGCCTGATCCACTCGGCAGCGGGCGTCTCCTTGAGAGGGATGATCCGCTCCATCAGCCGGGCCGCTTCATCGAACTGGCCCTGCTGCTCGCGAATCCGTGCCAGGGCCTCCAGGGCGGGCAGTTTGTGCGGCATCGTCTCCAACACTTTTTCGAACATGGGGGCCGCGTCATCCCAGTGGCCAGAACGAAAATTGTGCATCGCGATGTAGTGCTGGAGATCAGTGTTGCCGCTGTGAATTTCCAGGGCTCTCGCAAAAAGCTGATCGGCCCGCGCCTCGTTCCCGAGGACCGAGTTGGCCACGGCCAACCGCACCACCACCATCAGGTTCATGGGGTCCCTGGCGAGCACACCGTCAAAGACCCTGATCGACGCCTCATACTCCTCCCGTGCAAAAAGGGCCGCGCCCCTGTCGAGATCGGCGAAGAGAGGGGTCATGTTTCTGGCGATGGGAGCGTCCTCCCGCAACGGCGCGGGGCTGTCCCACCCGACATATCCGAGCGCGGCGAGTTGTTCCCTGGCCTCCCGGTCGAGAGATCCTTGTGAAGCCTGTGCGCCCGCGGAGGCCGCCATCGTGTAGTCGCGGAGGGCGTCCAGGATCTCCTGATCGATCTCGACGCTGCCGCTCAAATCCACCGACTCCGCGGGGTCCGTCTGCGGATCGTAGACCTCGAACACCCCGGACTGGATGACCTTGAGCGAATGGCGAATGGCCATCACCTGCGGCTGCCACCCGTACTGGAGGAACGGCTTCATGGCCTCCCCCATCACAATCTCCTCAACGGGCGCGAGAAGATCGAATTCCGAGTCAAGACCGGCCCAGGCGAGCAGGGTATCGAAGACCCGCCGAGTGCTGACCGCGGTCTCGATGTGGGCAACCGGAATGCCGCTGCCCGCTGCGATCAAAGGGACCCTCGTCACGCCCTGGTAGAGAAGGTTTCCGTGCAGGGCCTCGCCGTGGTCGCCGAGGCCCTCACCGTGATCACCAACCACGAGGATCCTGGATTCGGCGCCGGCGTTTCGACTCGAGAATGCGTCGATCAATCGTCCGAGTTCCTGGTCCATATAGGCGATCTCGCCGAGGTATGGAGACGAGGGATACTGCGAGAGGTAGGGCTCCGGAGGCGCGTAGGGGTCGTGCGGATCGAAATAATGGACCCACATGAAGACGGGCCCTTGCGGGAGCGTCCGCAGATACGAAAGTGCCCGCTCGGTGGTGGGGCCGGCGGCTCGTTCCGCATTGCCCGTGCCGAGGTCATCGTCGTAGTGATCGAAGCCCCGCGCCAGACCAAACTGCCGTTTCAGCGGGTATCCGGAGATAAAGGCCGCCGTCGAGTACCCGGCCTCATCGAGACGTTCCGCAAGCAGCGTGCGGCCTACGTCAAGGAACCGGGAATTCTCGTGAATACCGTGCTCCGACGGGTAGAGGCCAGTCATGATCGAGGTGTGGGATGGGAGGGTCATCGGCGCCGTCGTCCACGCCTGTGAAAAATTGACGCCGCGAGCGGCCAGCGCATCCAGGGCCGGTGTCTCCACCTCGGTCGACTCGTAGCCCATGGCGTCGGCCCGGGTAGTGTCCAGGGTCACCAGGAGAATCGACGGCCGAGGGGCCTCGACCGTGATCTCGGGTTGCGGCCGGTCACGGGAACACGAGAAACTCACGATCACAAGCAGAACGACGATCGCAGTCAGAGTGGTTCTTCGATGCATTCGGAAATCATAGTGCATACCGCCGGTGTATGATCCAACGAGCGCACGAACCCGATCGGTGGATGCGCTGCCCTGAACGGAAAAAGGAGCCATCGAGGCAAAAATGCTCCAGCTTCGCCACCGAGACTATGTTCTCCAGCTTCGGCACACCTTTCGCCTGGCCCGCGGCGACAGCGACTCGCGGCGGGTCCTGATGGTGGAGATCGAGCACGACGGACTCGTCGGCCGCGGCGAGGCGGCCCCAATCGCCCGCTACGGCCAGGACGCGGACTCCGCCGCGCGGGCGGCCGAAGAAATGATTGCCCACCTGGGCGATATCCGGGCATTCGACGAAGCCGCGGCGCGGGTCGCGGTGCCCGGCGAACCGGCGGCCGAGGCCGCGATCGACATGGCCCTCCGGGACCTGGCCGGGAAGAGGCTCGGTGTCCCGCTCTACCAGCTCATGGGAATCGACCCCGCCACCATGCCGGTCACGTCGTTTACCATCGGCATGGACACGCCGGAGATCGTCGAGCAGAAGGTGCGCGAGGCCAAAGCGTTTGCCGTGTTCAAGGTCAAGATGGGTTCGAAGGATGACCAGCGTGTGCTCGAGACGGTTCGCAGCGTGACAGACCGGCCGGTGAGGGTCGATGCCAACGAGGGTTGGACTCTGAGGGATGCCATCGAGCGTCTCGATTGGCTGCAGAAAATGGGCGTGGAGCTGGTGGAACAGCCCCTGCCCAGCCACCAGCACAGGGAAATGTGCGAGCTCAGGGAACGGAGCCCACTCCCTCTGTTTGCCGACGAAAGCGTTGCCCGCGCCGAAGACATCCCACGTCTGGCCGAGGCCTTCGACGGCATCAACATCAAGCTGATGAAGTGCGGCGGCATCGGCGAGGCCGTGCGCATGATCCACGTCGCCCGAGCGCACGGCATGAAGATCATGCTCGGCTGTATGGTGGAATCGTCGATGGCCATCACTGCCGCGGCCCACCTGGCCCCACTCGTGGACTACGCCGACCTCGACGGCAACCTGCTCATCACAAACGATCCCTACATCGGGGCCGAGGTCCGGGACGGCAGGCTCGTCCTGCCGTCCGAACCGGGCCTGGGTGTGCGGGACCGATAGCGAGGGTCACCACATGCCATATGTCATCGGAATCGACGCCGGCGGAACCAAGACGGTTGGCCTCCTGGCCGACGAGACCGGAAAGGTCCATTCGAGATCCCTGTCCGGCAGCGCCAACCTGGTCATGAAGGGGGAACTCGCCGTCGAGAAGGTCCTTTTCGACGTCATCGATTCACTCGAGGCCCCCCAACCGCTGGCCGCGCTCTGCCTCGGCATTGCCGGCGTGGGGCAACCCGGCTCCGAAAACCTGATCCGCGACGTCCTCCGTCGCCTCGGGCAACGGCAGCCTGTTCGGGTCGTCAACGACGCCCTGGTGGCGCTCGTTGCAGGTTCTCCGTCCGGTGTCGGCATCGTCGTCGTGGCCGGGACCGGCTCCATCGCATATGGTGTCGACCCCGCGGGTCACGAGGCGCGTTCCGGGGGTTGGGGCTACCTGCTGGGCGACGAAGGGTCGGCATTCTGGCTCGGCCACTATGCAGTGAGGCACGCCATTCGCGCGGCCGACGGGCGGGGCGTCGCCACCACGCTCTACCCCCTGATCTGCGAAAAGCTCGGCGTCTCGGACCCCGGCGAACTTGTGAAGTGGTTCTACGACCAGGAGCTCTCCCGCAACCGGGTCGCCGATCTGGCGTCGCTGGTCGAAACGGCGTGTGCCGATGGCGACGAGGCGGCAGAGACCCTCATGGACCAGGCGTCCAAACACCTTGCCAAGGCCGCGCGCGCGGTGGCCGGGCAACTCGTCTTTCGCGATCGTTATCCGGTCGTCCTTGCCGGCGGGGCCCTCAAGGCCTGCCCGAGCCTCGTCCCGCGGATCACCGAGCTGCTCGAAGATCTCCCCGACGCGGAAGTTCGACTGCTCGATGTCGAGCCAGCAATGGGCGCAGTCACGCTGGCCCTGGAGCTGTTGCAGTGAGTTCCTCTTCCGACAAGCTGCTGATCGTCAACGCCGATGATCTCGGGCGGACGACCGGTATCAACTCCGGCATATTCGAGGCCCACAAGAACGGTCTGGTCACCAGCGCGACCCTGATGGTGGCGTATCCCGCGGCGGAGGAGGCAGCGGCCAGGCTCGACCAACATCCCCGTCTTGGAGTCGGCCTCCACATTGCCTTGACCGGAAGCCCTTCGATCCTCCCCAGGGATCGTCTGCCCAGCCTGACGGACGCCTCCGGGAACTGCCCTGCGAAACCCGAGGGGTTCGTCAATCCCGTTTTTGATGAAGTGCTCATGGAGACGAGGGCGCAATTCGATCGTTTTCTCGAGCTCACCGGCCGCCTGCCGACGCACCTCGACAGCCACCATCATTCCCACCGCCACCCCGTGGTCTGCGACGCGCTGATCGCCCTGGCCGCGGAGCACGATGTGCCGGTCCGCAACGCTTCACCGGATGTCGAGGCGCGTTTGCGCCGGAACGGCGTGGCCACCACCGATTTTTTCGTCGAACGGTTTTTCGGAATGGACGCGCGGTTGGATGTCCTGGTCGAGATTCTGAAAGGCATCCGACCCGGCGTCACCGAAATCATGTGCCACCCCGCTCACGTTGACGACGAGCTGCGCGCAACGAGCGGATACTCTGAAGAGCGGGAACGCGAGCTCGAGGTCTTGACCTCACCGCAGGCCCTGCAGGCAGTCCGGGATCTCGGCCTTCGGCCGGTCCACTTCGGCACGGCATGAGAATTCTGAATCCGGAACGCACGATCCGCGCGCGCCGGTGGCCCCGATGAAAGTCGGCGCGATCGACCTCGGGATCCTTATCGTCTATCTGATGGGAGTCGTTGCGCTCGGCCTGTGGATCGGCCGCAAGGCAGGCAGCGTCAGCGACTTCGTGGTCGGAGGGCGCGACCGCCCGTGGTGGCTGATCCTCTTTTCCATCGTCGCCACCGAGACCAGCACGGTCACCTTTCTGAGCATTCCGGGTTTCGCCTACACCCGCGACATGACCTGGCTGCAGATTCCGCTCGGATTCCTGCTCGGCCGGTTTGCGGTGGTCTTTCTGCTCATGCCGCAGTACTTCAAGGGGTCGTTCTACACCGCCTACGATGTGCTCCACGAGCGTTTCGGGGGTGCCACCCAGAGGGCGGCGTCGGCGATGTTCATCGTGACCCGCAGCCTCGCCGACGGGCTGCGCCTTTTCCTTTCGGCCATCGTGCTTCAGGAGATGACCGGCATCCCGATACACTGGGCCGTCGCGGCGATGGGCGTGGGCACCATCGTCTACACCTTCTTCGGCGGCATCAAGGCAGTCCTGGTGACCGATCTCGTGCAGTTCGTGATCTACATCGGCGGCGCTCTCGTGGCCCTGTGGTTGATTCTGCAGCGACTCCCCGGGGGCTGGGACCAGCTCGTCGCCGTCGGTAGCGAGGCCGGCAAGCTTCGGGTCTTCGATCTCGCCTTCGACTGGAGCCAGCCCTACGGCCTGTGGGCCGGTCTCATCGGCGGACTCTTCATCACCCTCGGCTCCCACGGGGTCGACCAGATGATGGTGCAACGCTACCTGTGCGCCCGAAACCTCAAGGACGCTCAGAAAGCGCTCTGGGTGGGCGGCTTCGTGGTGGTCGCACAGTTCGCCCTCTTCCTCCTGATCGGCGTCGGGCTTTTCGTCTTCTACCAGATCTTCCCTCCCGAGATCGCCTTTGATCGCGGCGACCGCGTGTTCGCCCGGTTCATCCTCGACGAGATCCCGGTGGGTCTGTTGGGCATCCTGCTGGGCGCGATCTTTGCCGCCGCGATGTCAACGCTTTCGAGTTCGCTCAACTCCTGCGCCACCGCCGCCGCCAACGATTTCTGGTTCTCGACGAGGACCTCGACGCCGACGAAAGCATCGGACGCCGGCTCTCTGAGGGTGGTTCGCGTCCTGACCGTGATTTTCGGGTTGATCCAGATCGGCGTCGGGATAGCCGGGCAGTGGGTGCAGGCCTCCGTGGTCAGCAGCGTGTTGGGCATCGCGGGCTTTACAACCGGGATCGTGCTTGGAGTCTTCTTCCTCGGGATCTTCGCTCAACGGGTCGGCGAACGCGCGGCCCTTGCCGGTTTCGTGGTCGGCCTCGGCAGCATGAGCGCGATCTTCTTCGCCACTGATCTGGCATGGCCCTGGTTTGCGCTCTTCGGCTCGACCATTACATTTGTCGCCGGGCTCGGTGCGAGCTTCTTCTGGTCGCGACCGGAATCGAGCTCAACGGAGTTATGACCGAATGCACAACAAGATTTTCCCGACTGCCCTGATCCTGGTCCTATCCTGCGCTGCACCCTCCCAGGCCACTCCCCTCCCACCGGAGACCGCACCCGCAATGGTCGCCCCCGGACTGAAGCACTTCGTCTACGAGAAGGGCGAGACCGCCACGGAGACGAGCTACCGGATCGTGATCGGGGTCTTCGAATATCAATCCGAAGCCGACCAGATGCTCGGCCGCCTGCAGGCGAGTGGATTCTCCGCTCTCGTGGACGCAGATGGAACCAAATATCGGGTCCTCATCCCCGGATTCTCCCGGCAAATGCTGGCGGAAGAAACAAGGCAGCGGCTCCTGGGTCAAGGTTATCCGCCCCCGCTGGATATCCACGAGACCGTGCAGGATCTCACCCATCCCGCTGGACCGTGGAAGATCCACGTTCTCGAGGCCGATCCTAAAAAGATCGACGTCCGGGTCGCCCACGCCTACGATGCCGCGATCGGGCTCGAGACAACGGCGGAATTGGCCGGCCGACTCGGTGCTCTGGCTGCAATCAACGGCGGCTACTTCCAGATGAAGGGTCTGCTGGCGGGAGACCCCCAGGGGGCTCTCAAAATCGACGGTGTTGTGCTCTCCGAACCGGACAGGGGGCGGGCCTCTGTCGGGTTTTTCGAGAGCGACGGCGGGGTGAAGGCCGTCTTCGGAAGGCTCGGATTCCGCGGTCAGGTGCGGCTCGCCAACAGTGACGTCATCCTTCTCGATGGCGTCAACCGCCGGCGCGAGGCCTCGGAGATCGTCCTCTACACACCTGAATTTCACCGCACCACTCTCACGCCCGCACAGGGCGCCGAGATCATCATCGAGAAGGGCCTCATTTCGGCGATCAGGAATGACGCGGGCAGTTCGGCGATTCCAGCCGACGGCATGGTGCTGTCGATCGGAAGCGATATCGCCCACAAGGTCTTGCCCCGGTTTCAACTGGGAGAAGAGCTGTCGGTGGAAACCGATCTCCTCCCGCTGTTGGCGGACCCCGAAGGAGAATGGCAGCAAGCCGAGGACGTCGTGAGCGGCGGCCCGCTCCTGCTGTGGAACGGCCAACGGCTCGAAGAGCCGGAGAAAGAGTCGATCTCGAGGGTGTTCTTTCTCGCTCGGCATCCCCGTACCGCTGCCGGCGTTCGCGCCGATGGCACGCTCCTCTTCGTGACGGTGGATGGACGCCGCCCGAAAACGAGCGTCGGCATGTCGATTCCCGAACTCACCGATCTCATGCTCGAGCTCGGCTGCGTCTCGGCCATCAATCTGGACGGTGGTGGATCCACGACCATGGTCATCGAGGGACAGGTGGTCAATCGCCCCTCGAGTTCCGGAGGGGACCGGCGCAACGCCGATGCTATTTTGTTGTTTCCAAGGGGGCCGTGACGTAGGCGAGGGAGAATTTTCGGATTTCGAATTTCGGATTTTTCGCCCACCACGCGTTCAGCCGGGATTCTCAAATCCTCGATGTCTGAGGCAGAGTCGGACTCACAATTCCCAACTCGGTGGGCCAACGGTCCCCGCGGCAAATTGCTATAGTCTGAGCCAACCGGAAGGCAACACGATTCCGAAGTGAAAGGTCCCTTCAAATGACCGTTGGCGTACCCGTCGATATCTCCATATTGCGAATCCTGCTGACAGGATTCGTACTGCTGGGACTTGTTTCGTGCGGTGGTGAACTGAAACGGCGTGGAACCCGGGATAACCCGCTGGCGGGAAAAGTGATTTGTCTGGATCCCGGCCATGGAGGCACAGCGGAAATCGATGCTTTCAGGGTCGGCCCGGGGGGCGAGAGAGAAGAGTGGATCAATCTGCGGGTTGCGTTGCTGCTGAAAGAGATGTTGGAGGAGAATGGAGCCCGGGTCGTGATGACCCGCACCGAGGACGTGCAGGTCGAGCTGAGCGACCGGGCTCTGTTGGCGGTCGAGAACCATGCAGACGTCTTCCTGTCGATTCATCACAATGCGACGGCCGATCCGAAGGTCAATTTCCCCATCGTGTATTTCCACGGGAATGCCTCGGAGAACTCCGCCGGCGTCGCTCTCGGCCGCGCCGTCTCACGCAACATGCGTGCGGTCATGTTTCAAGGTGAGGGACCCGGCAGCCTGGTTTCAGATCACGCGATCTTCCCGGGCTCCGGAGCCAACGTGCTCAGAAACTCGTATGGCATCCCCGGTGTGATCGGGGAGGCTTCCTTTTTTTCCAATCCGGACGAGGAACGACGTCTCAAGGATCCGGTTGCCAACCGCAGGGAAGCCGAGGCATATCTCGTCAGCCTGAACGAGTTCTTCGCCGGTGATATCCCGGCGATCGCCGAGAAATACTCCCAGGGCGAGATCCCCCCGTTTCCGGTTCTGGAAGAGGGAGATCGGATGGATGAAGAGGCCCGGTCGTGGCACGAGTTCTATCTTCGCGGTCTGGAGCTGCAGCAGAACGAAGTTCGCGAATCTCTCGAAGCAGCGTACGACCTCTTCACGCGATCGGCACGGGCGTTTCCCGATTCATTCGTGGCGCGGAATTGCCACCGACATCGGGCCGAGATCTTGGCAGCTCTGGGCGATGCGGAAGGATCTGAAATCGCCAGCCGACGGGCGGAGGAACACTACGTCGCCGTTGAGTGAATCGCGACATTCGACCAACTGTCGCCCCTCCGGGGCTTGACCATTTATTGCCGACGATAAACCGGGGCTCACGCCCCGGCCTATTTCATTTCGCCCCTTTGGGGCTCGGACCATTGTTGCCTGGACGGCTGCCGCTATACCACCGCAGGCTCGTGGAGGGTGGATGGGCGCCAACCGGAAACCAGCGTCGGCATGTCGATGCCAGAACTCACCGATCTCATGCTCGAGCTCGGCTGCGTGTCGGCCATCAATCTGGACGGCGGCGGATCGACGACCATGGTCATCGGGGGACAGGTGATCAATCAGCCCTCAGGGTCGAACGACCGGCGCAACGCCGATGCGATTTTGTTGTTTCCATTCAAGCCGCGAAGCGGCGACAGATATTAGCCTGGGGCGCGAGCCCCAGGACCGGGAAATTCGGAAAATGGTCCGAGCCCCGGAGGGGCGACAGAATCGGGTCTGGCAGCAGACCTCAACCAACATTACGGTGTTCTGTTGCCCCTCCGGGGCTTGACCATTTATTGCCGACGATAAACCGGGGCTCACGCCCCGGCCTATTTCATTTCGCCCCTTTGGGGCTTGGGCCACCGTTGCCTTGACAGCTGTTACACCACTGCGGGCTCGAGCAGCTTGATGGTCCCGGCGTCGGCGTCGATCTCGGCCTCGACCCCGAGCGGAACTGTGAAGTAGTTCTTCATGTGGCCGATCATCGAACCGTACCAGGCGGGTACGCCGAGCGGCGCGACATGGTCGTCCAGGACCTCCTGAAGCGTCAGGGATCCGTATCTGCGGCTGGGTTCGCAGTCTCTGCAGCGTCCGAAGACGAAGCCCGGCGATCCAGTCCAGCATGCCCGCCAAGCTTGAGCTGGGTGAGCATGCGGTCAACCCGGTAGACCTCTTCCCTGACGTCCTCGACGAATAGGATGCAGCCTTCAAAGTCGCGGCAGATACTCCGAGCCCATCGAGGGCCGTCAGGACCGTGAGGTTGCCCCCCACGAGCCGGCCCCGCGCCGTGCCGGCGTGATGGTGAGGACCCTGTTCTCGATCTGTACCAGACGATCGTCCGTGCCCACCTTGTTCTCATCGTGAGCGCCTCACCGTCGAAGAGCACGCGCTTTCATGTGCTCGACGCTGAACTCGCCCCAGCTCGCACCGCCGGTCGGACCGTGGAAGGTGACCAGCCCTGTCTTGGCGAGATGCCGAATAGCAGGCCGGTGATGTCGCTGAAGCCCCATGACGATCTTGGGGTTTTTTCGGATCAGCTCGTAGTCGAGCAGCGGCAGGAGCCGGTTGCATCCCCAGCCGCCGCGCTGAGCGAGAACACGCCTTCACTTCGGGATCAGCGAAGAAAGCGTTGATGTCGCCGGCGCGGTCCTCGTCGCTCCCGCCAAGGTAGCCGTAGCGGTCGAGCGCGTGGTCGCCGAAACTGGCTTCGAGGCCCGAGGGCGGCCAGTCCTCGCGAGCGATCTCGCGCGATCGGGTTGGAAGGTTGCGCCGGCGGGGCTGACGAGACCCACCAGGTCGCCCTTCTTCAGGCGTTTCGGTTTGATGACTCGCGCCTCCCGCAGTCGCCGAACTCGGCAAGGGACGGCAACGCTGTGGCGGCGATGGCGGCGCCTCCGAGCTGCAGCATATGGCGTCGGGTCCAGGTCATGTTCAGATCCTCCTCGTATGTTGAAGTATCTCAGTCAATACAGCAGGATCGGAGCGCGCGTCGCGCCGCCACGACCTCGTGGGTCGACCGGTCCGCCTCGACGATCTGCTTCGACGCGTCTCGCCCTGTTTCGGAGATCATCGAGCAATCGGGGGGTCCCGACCAACCATGCCAGACACTCGCCGCCACGTCCCCACTTGAATTCCGTCAGACCCTGAAGGGCCACGAGCAGCTCCACACCGAGCCGGTACGACTCGGCCGCCGCCGCGTCGGTGACGTGAACCTGCATTCCGTGGCACTCCTGGTCGAGGAACTTGGCATCGGGCGCGGCCGATGAGGTCACCGGTGTGAAGGTCGCCGGCTCGAGCTCGAAACCCGGCACCGACACCTGAATCTCTCGAAGGCCGAATCCATGGAGCACCGAAATACAGGAACGGGCTCGTCGGTGCCCCGGCCCGCCGAGACTGTGGAGGCCTCGAGCAGACAGACCCCCGGATAGGCGATGGCGGCGTCGGGCTGCCGGATGTTCGGCGACGGCGAAACCCAGGTCGCGGCCGGTGGCCACCCACGTCATCCAGCGCTCCCAGCCCTTCATCGGCACCACCGTCAGCGGTGCCGGCTTTCGCCAGCCCCTGGTTGACGAAGCGGGCCATCTCGCCGAGGGTGAGCCCGTGCACCATGGGCCCCGGGGCCATGTTGACGAAGCTCTCCGGAACCACCTCGCGAGGCGCGCTCACGGGCCCCTCGACCCGCACCGCCGCCGAGGGGGTTGGGCCGGTCGAGCACGATGAACTCCAACCCCGTCCTCGGCCGCCGCTTCAAGGGCCAGCATCATGGTGCTGACGTAGGTGTAGAAGCGCACGCCGCCGCCCTGGAGATCGAAGACCAGCGCATCGAGGCCCTCCAGGTCCTCCGGCGTCGGTTTCCGGTGCTTGCCATAGAGGCTGACGACCGGCAACCCGCTTTCAGGATCCACGCCGCTGGCAACGTGTTCACCAGCTGCCGCCCGGCTCCGCAGACCGTGCTCCGGCGTCAACAGCCGCACGACGTCGAGTTCTGCGTCGCGCAAAGACATCGATGGCGTGGCGGCCGTCCGCTGCGACCGACGCCGCGTGGACGATGAGCCCGAGGCTTTTGCCCCGGAGCCCGGGTCGCTCGCCCGCCGCCGACCCGATCCAGCCCGACCTCGACAACGGTCATCGGAAGCTCGCGGTATTCGTCGCTCAGGGCGTTGACCACGGCATCCGCGACCGCCGGCCTGGCCTTGCGGATGAGCTGGTTGTCCCGGGTGGGATGCACCCGGTTGGTGAGCAGGATGACAAAAAGCTCGCGCTCCGGGTCGATCCAGATCGAGGTGCCCGGTGAAACCGGTGTGGCCGAATGAGATCGGGAGAAAACAGCGAGCCGGCGGAAGAATTTTCGGGCGATTTCGTGTCCCAACCGAGAGCCCGCATCGAGTCGTCATCGCCGGCCCGTCTGGGTGAACAGCTCCACGGTTTCCCTGGAAACGATCCGGTGGTGCTCGAGCACGCCGCCGTTGACCAGCATCTGGCAGAAACGCGCGAGATCGCCGGCGGTCGAAAACAGCCCGGCGTGGGGAGCGACCCCGCCGAGGGCAAAGGCGTTTTCGTCGTGGACCTCGCCCTGGATCAGCCGGCCCCGCCAGTCGTCGAACTCGGTGGGGGCGATCCGCGGCACGAGGTCCTCGCCCGGGACGATATAGCGTGTCGTCCATCGCCAGCGGCTCGAAGACCCTCTCGGTCACGAACTCTTCCAGCGACTGTCCGGAAACCCGAGCCAATGATCTCACCGAGGAGGATGATGCCGAGGTCGCTGTACTTGTAATCGGTCCCGGGTTCGTACACCAGTTCCATGGCCTGGATCTGCTCCAGATACGCCTCCGGACCGCTGTTCTCTTCGTACAACGGTGCCCACCAGTCGATGCCGGAGCGGTGGGTGAGAAGCATGGCGGACGGTGACCTCCTCCTTGCCCGGGCCCTGGAAGAGCGGCAGGTAGTCCTGCACCTTTTCGTCGAGATCGAGCCGCCCCTCGTCCACCATGATCATCGCCATGGTGGTCGTGGCGATGACCTTGGTCAGGCTGGCCAGATCGTAGATCGTGTCCACTTCGACTGCCGGAGCCTCTTCGTCGTAGGACAGCCGTCCGAAGGGATGGAGGTACGCCAGGGCTCCCCGGTGTCCGACGGCCACGACACCGCCGGGAAAGGCGCCCTCTTCGACGAATTCCTCGAGCACACGATCCACCTCGTCCAGCCCTCCGGGCCGGAAACCTGCCTCCTCGGGTTTGCGCCGTGGTCAGGGTCATCGCCCGCCGCGGGACTCTCGAGACCCTGGCCGTAGCGGGTGCTCCTCGGAGAGCGTCACCGGAAGTTTGCCCACGACATCGATCTCGCCGAAGAGCGCCGAGGCCGCCGCCTGGCGACTCGGCTGCGAAGTCCCGAAGGTGCAGACGTAGGCCGAGACTTCCGGCAGGTCGCGAAGAAGGTAGGGGTCGCCGAACGAGACGACGATCATCGGAAAACCCGTCTCCGCGAGGCCTTCCACAAGCCCGACCAGGCTGGCCGAGATCCTGTCCCGATAATACGAGGCCGAAATCAGGACGTGGGTGAAATTCTCGACGCTCTGCCAGGATCTCGTCCGCCGTCTCCGGCAGAGATCTCGTCGCCCAGGTCGATCGTCGTGACATCGATCCGCCGCCCTCTGAACTCCGGACGCCGGAATACCCGGTCCATCCGGCATCAGGAGGTGCAGGATCCGGATCGGGCTTCTTCGGCGGCGAGGGGCAGCACGCCGTCGTCGTTCAGGACCACGGTGATCGACGACTCGGCAACATCCAGCGGCCCGTTCGACGTCTTCCGGCCGACCGACTTCAAGCGTCCGGCGCCGGATCGACGAATCCGATTCTCGTCGAGACCCAGTCGCGCTTTTGCTTCGAGGATGCGCCGCACCGAGCTGTCGATCCGCTGCTCGCCGATCACTCCCTCCGTGACGCCGCGGACGAGCGACTGCAGCGCAACCCGAAGATCGGGAGGCATCAGGATCACGTCGGCGCCCGCTCGAACGGCGTCTACGGTGGCTTCGCCGATCCAGGCAGAACCGACGCCCTCCATATCCATGGCGTCGGTCACGATGAGGCCCTCGAAAGCCCATTTCGTCGCGCAGGATCTCCTCGTTGAGGCGCGGAGAGAGGGTCGCGGGACGGCCCGACGGATCGACGGCCGGCACCGCCATGTGGCCGACCATGACCGAGTCCACACCGGCAGCGATCGCCGCTCGAAAGGGAGGCCACTCGACCGTCTCCAGGCGCTGCCGGTCACCGTCGATGACCGGCAGACCCTTGTGGCTGTCGACGGCGGTGTCGCCGTGCCCGGGAAAGTGCTTTGCCGTCGCCATCAGACCGCCGCTCTGAGCGCCCCTGATGAATGCGGCGCCCAGTCGGGCCACCATCTCCGGATCTTCCCCGAACGACCGGATGTTGATCACCGGGTTGTCCGGGTTGTTGTTGACGTCCACCACCGGGGCGAATGCCCAGTGGATACCCAGCGCCCGGCCCTCTCGGGCCGTCACCTCTCCGAGAAAGCGGGCCGCGTCTTCGGATCCCGTGGCGCCGACGGCCATAGCCTACGGCAGATCGACCGACCCTCGTTGGAGACGGAAGGCCAGGCTGCGCTCCATGTCCATCGCCACCAGCAGCGGAAAGCGTGCCTCGCCCTGGAGCCCGTTGAGGAGACCCGGGATGGTCCCTTCCTCCGACCGCATCAGGATCACCCCACCGACTCCCAGGTCCCGAACCGCCTCCACGAGCTCGAGAGCGGCTTCCGACGTCGGGTTCCGCGGGTAGCCGGTTTCGGCGACCATGATCATCTGGGCCGCCTTTTCTTCCAGGGTCATCGATGCCAGGGTCGTGCTCACCCACTTCTTCTGGGCCTTCGTCAGCTCGGTCCCGTGGACGGGCTGCCAGTGCCCCGCGACCACGGTGACGAGGGCGACGAGAACGGGCACGATGACCCGAACAGAGAGAGTCTGACGCAGCGGCCGCTTGAACGGGTTCATTTCGAATCTCCCCTCACATCGATACCGTTCATGAAGACCGATTCCAGTTGGAGGTTTCCAGGATCGATCTCGCCGTCCTTCGCAGGCGAAAGCAGCACGAAAGAGGCCGGCCTGCCGCGCCGCAGAACAGGCTGCCGGACGCCGGACTCGCCGTGCCAACCGAGGAGATCCAGAAGCTCGGCCCCCCTTTGATCAACGCTCTTGAACGCGCCCGTGAGAGCGGCTGACGACGTCGGCGAGAGATTTCGAAACCGGCGCACGGGGCGGTCCCGCCATACTCAACCACGGCATTGTTGCAGGACTCGCAACGACTTCGAGCCGTGCCCTTCCCCCACCGTTGAGCTCTCGCGCCAGGGCTTCAGCAACCTCGGTCTTGCGCGAGGGCACCTCCCAGATCACCGTCCCGACACCCAACCGCGCCACATTCTCGAGCACCTCTTCGCTCAGCCACCTGCGAGCCTTCCAACCCTCTACCCCTGCGGTGAACGTCGCGACAAGCAGACTCTCTCCGGCATCAACAACCCGTCCCGCACCCAGGTACCGGGCATCTCCGATCTCGGCGATATAGGAACGTGGGGCCCTTCCGGTGGGACACCCGGCCGCATCCCGATCGTCCACCTCGATATTGAAGGCCAGATCGGCCCGGTAGGGTGGGTCGTGCCGAGGTCGGCGGAAAAAGCCCCCCAGTACGACAACATCGGCCCAGGCATCTCTCCGGTTGCGTGGGAGATTCGTATAGACCTCGGGGTCAAAATCCTGCAAATCGTTTCGAGCCAACTCCTGCAGCACCGTCAGGATTGCCACGAAGTTGAGGCGGGTCAGCTCTTGGAGATCGCGGCCCGGAGGCAGACCACCGCTCTCGAGAAGCACCACCGGTGTCCCCCATGCGGTGATGTTGTCGCCGAATGCCCGTGGGTTCCAATCTTCGTCGAAGCGGGCCACGCCTCCCGGCATGAACGGGGCCAGCGCCTCCGCGATGGCCGAGCAGGCACGCTTGGCGAGCAGCCTCCCCGGCGTGACCGTGCCCTCGGGGTCACCCGACACCGCCAAAACCGAGTTCGTCGCCAGCACACCGGTGTCCCCCACCGCCGTCCGACGACCCTGATCGTGCAGGTTGAATCCGAGCATCGGCTGGTACCGATCGCGAATCTCTTTCAGGATCCGTCCTTCGGGAGTCGTGAGATGCAACGCGTCCCGATTGATGTCGATGGCCTGGAAGTTCCGTCGCTCGTAGACTTCCGCCCCGTCCGGGTTGAGCATTGGAATCATCAGGAGGGTGAGGTCGTCGAGGATCGCCGCCGCCTCCGGCTCGTCGGCGCGGGAGAGCAGGAAGTGGGCGATGTCGAGCAGGGCGGGCGTCGCGGACGGCTCGTCTCCGTGCATCTGGGACCACAGCAGCACGGTTCGCGGGCCGTGCCCCAGGGTCATCATGTGGATTGGACGCCCCAGGGATGACCTCCCGATCTCCTCCAACTGCAAGGCTCCGGGATAAAGTTCAGCGAGTCGCTTCAGCTCGGCGTCGAGGTCTGCCGGCCGGATGCACGGCGCGGGGGTCTGCACGAAGCGTTCCTCCGGCCAGTCCTGCCAGAGCTGTTCGGGGGTGAATGCCGGGGTTGAGGATTGCAGGGCGAGCGCGAGCAAAGCGGTAAGCACATGCATGAGGGACATTGTAGACCTTCGCCTTCACCGACGAGTTCAAAGTATTGAGTGTTGAGTTTTGGGCGGTTTCGCCAACTTGAGCTCCCCGATTCTCCGAAACGGCATTGCCCGTGAGTGCCCCCTCCGAAGATGATTGCGCCCGCAGCATCCGCTCATGTGAAGGACATCGGATCGCAACATCGTTCGGAGACGGCACGTCCGGTCTCGGCGGATCGAACGCCAATCGGCGGATTCAAGAGGAGGCTAAGAGTCGAGGTGATCGTGTGATGAAAAATCCGAAATCCGAAATCCGAAATCCGCAATTCCTCCGAGCCTGAGATCGCGTATACTCCCGTGTTTGAGACCTCCGACGCCCGAATATCTCACCGGGTTTCGTTGCGAGGGGGTCGAGGTGCTGTAGCCAGCGGGGGTTTCGACCTGAGGGGTGCGGAGTCGTACTTGAAGGTACGTCGAGCACACCGAAGCGAGAAAACATCGCTGGGTGCAGTGCATCGTCCACCACAGCAGAAAGCTGGTGAGATATTCGGGCATGGGAGGAAAGGAGCCCCGAAGATGCGCTTCAAGCCCATTCTCGCCGCAGCCCTGTTGGTGGCATCGATACCAGCTCCTGGTTGGAGCCGAGGTACCGCTGCGAGAACAACCGCAGTTCGCCGACGCTATCACCGTCTTCGATCTCTGGATCGAGCAGCACATCGAGAATCGCGGGGTGCCGGGTCTTTCAATTGCGGTCGTCTCCGATCAGGAGATCGTGTGGTCGAAGGGATACGGATACAGCGACCTCGAGACCAAGACCCCCGCAACTCCACTGACCGTCTATCGGATCGGCTCGATCACGAAGCTCTTCACCTCCACCGCGATCCTTCAGTTACGGGATCTGGGCAAGCTCCGACTGGACGACCCGGTGTCGATGTATCTTCCATGGTTCGCTGTTCCCAACCGCTTTGCGGACGCCCCCGAAATCACGATTCGTCAGCTCCTCACCCACACCTCGGGTCTGTCTCGGGAAGCCGACTTCCCCTACTGGACCGACCACATCTTTCCCACCCGGGAGGAACTTGCCCAGGCAGTCCCTGAACAGGACGCCATCAACCCCCCCGAAACCACGTACCACTATTCCAATCTCGGGATGTCTCTCCTCGGAGAAATCGTGACCGAGGTGTCCGGCGAACGCTGGGCCGACTACGTCCAGAAGAATATTCTGGCCCCGCTCGCGATGTTGAGCTCGAGCACCGATCCCGACGAGGAACTTCGCGAACGCATGGCAACGCCCTACCAAATTGCAGGCCCCAACGGCACCCGCATCCCGATGGAATACTACGACGCCGGCGCCATCGCTCCGGCGGGCGGCATCGTCTCCACCGTCGAGGACCTCGGCCGCTTCGCGTCTCTCCAGTTTCGCGGCGGTCCCGCCGGCGGCGAGCAGGTCCTGAAAGGCAGCACGCTGCGCGAGATGCAGCGGGTCCACTGGGTCTACGACAGTTTTTCCGGCGGCCGGGGCCTCGGCTTCGCCGTCAACCGCCGCGACGGCAAGACCTTCGTGGGCCATGGAGGTTCAATTGGTGGCGACGTCACAAACCTCCTCATGATGCCCGACGAGAAGATTGCCGTGATCGTCGCCATCAATGCCGACAATGGGAGCCCGTTGACCGTCGCCCTCCAGGCCTACGCCATCTTTGCGCCGCCGATCCGTGAGGCGACCAGAAAACCAGCCGACCCGAAACCGGCTTTTGATCCGGCGTGGGAGCGCTTTGTCGGTCTGTATGCGGACCCCTGGGGGTGGGAGTACGAGGTCCTTGTCCTCGATGAAGGGCTGGTCATTTACGGGTACGACTATCCGCCCTGGGACAACGCCTCGACCGGCTACAGCGAACTGACGCCGTTACAAGGCACAACCTTCAGACGACCCAACAAAGAACTTCTGATTTTCGAGCTCGACGAGAACGGCGACGTCATCCGCATCAAAAGAAACAACAACTACCTCTTCCCAAAAGAAAAATAAAAGCGGACAGAACACGATGACCCAACCCCTTGATGCATTCAGCTACCGAGACGGTGCGCTCTACGCCGGCGACGTCCCGGTATCGGAGATCGCCGACGCCGTAGACACCCCCACTTTCGTCTACTCCGCCGAGGCGATCCGCGAGAACTATCGCAGGATCGAGAGCGCGTTCGCCCCGCTCGGCGCTCACCTCCACTACGCCGTCAAGGCCTCGTCCAACCTCCATATCCTGCGCCTTCTCCACGAGCTCGGGGCCGGCATGGACGTGGTCTCGGGCGGCGAACTTGAGAGAGCGTGGCTGGCTGGCACGGCGATGAAAGACATCGTGTTTGCCGGGGTCGGCAAGACCGAGGCCGAACAGCGAGGTGCGCTCGATGGACGGTTCAGCCCCTTGCGCGAAGACGCCGAACGTCTCGGAGGCGCCAACATCGAAAGCCGCGGACCGGTGGGTCTGTTCAACGTCGAATCAGAAAGTGAACTCGAAGTCCTCGCCGGCGTCGCTGCCGATCTCGGCCTCGTTGCCCGCGCCTGCCTCCGAGTCAATCCGGATGTCGATGCCAGGACGCACGAATACACGACCACCGGTCTGGAAGAGAACAAGTTCGGCGTCTCGTGGACCCGTGTGCCGGAGATCTTCGAGGCCTTTCGCGATGTTCCGTCAGTCTCGCTCGTCGGTCTCCACGTCCACATCGGTTCGCCGGTCCGTGAGATCGAGCCCTACGAGTCCGCGGTCAAGGTGCTGCTGCGGTTGATCGACACCCTCGAAAAGGCAGGGGACACGATCTCGGTCCTCGATCTCGGTGGCGGCTGGCCGATGAACTACACGGACGACCAGTCGCCGGGCATCGAGGCTTTTGCCGAGGCGTTGATTCCGTTGCTCGAGGAACGAGTCAAGAACGGTCTGCAGATCGTTCTCGAACCGGGGCGCTCGATTCTTGCCAACTCCGGAGTGCTCGTGACGCGAGTTCAGCACGTCAAGGTCGGACGCGAGAAGACCTTCGTCGTCTGCGACGCCGGGATGCACACCTTGATCCGACCCGCATTTTACCGGGCGTTCCATTTTGCGTGGCCCGTCCAGGTCGAGCCCCGCCACGTGCCCCCGGGGGCCGCCGAACACATTGATCTCCCCGGTCTGGTGCCGAGTGACATCGTCGGCCCGATCTGCGAGACCGGCGATTTCCTCGCGCGCGGTCGAAACCTGCCTCCCGTGAAGCGCGGTGATCTCATGGCCGTGTTCTCCGCCGGCGCCTACGGCATGTCCATGAGCTCGAACTACAACGACCACGGACGATCCGCCGAAGTTCTGGTGGACGGAGAACGGGCTGTTGTCATTAACGAGAGGCAAAAGCTCGCCGCGCTGCTCGAAACTGAAATTTCGCCTCGGGAGCTTTAATTCGCACAGCAGATAAATTCGGAGTTCTGAATTTCGGAATTTCGTAAACTTTCATCCGCGAGGCGGTACATCCGACCTTCAAGTGACGGCTCCGGGGTGTCGCCAATGACGTCGCCAACCGGAAATGTCCGCCCCCCTCGACTCGGAGCCTCCTCCCGAATCCGCCAGTTGACCTTCGGGTCGCGGAGACCGGACGTGCCGTCTCCGAACGATGTTGCGATCCGATGTCCTCCGCATGAGCGGATGCCGCGGGCGCAATCATCGTTCTGAGGGGGCACTCACGGGCAATGCCGTTCCGGAGAATCGGGGTGCTTCAGTTGGTGAAACCGCCCATATCTCAAAACTCAACACTCAAAACTCAACACTCCGCTCCGTGATATCTTCGCGCCGTGGATCTCAACTCACCCTCGGCTATTCTTGAAACGGCACGGGAGATTTTGCCCTGGATGATCGAAATCCGCCGCGATCTCCACGAGAACCCGGAGCTCGGCCTCGAAGAGCACCGGACCAACGGCAAGGTGCGAAGCCTCCTCGACGAGATGGGGATCGAATACGAGGATGGGTTGGGGGGTACCGGCATTCTTGGTCTCATCCGCGGCACCGGCGAGGGCAAGGTCGTGGCGTTGCGAGCGGACATGGACGGCCTGCCCATTCAGGACGACAAGGACGTCCCCTACGCCTCGAAGATCCCCGGCAAGATGCACGCCTGCGGCCACGACGTCCACACGACCGTGCTGCTGGGCGCGGCGCGATTGCTTGCTGGAAAGAGGAACTCCTTTTCCGGAACCGTCAAGCTCCTCTTTCAACCCGCGGAGGAGACGGTTGGAGGGGCCAAGCTGCTCATCGCGGCCGGGGCTCTCGAGAATCCGAGGGTGGATGCGATCTTCGGTCTTCACGTCGACCCTTCCCTCGAGGTCGGTGAGGTGGGGCTCCACTACGGGCAGCGCAACGCGTCCTCCGACGACCTCAAAATCATCGTGCGCGGCAAGGCGGCTCATGCGGCCTACCCTGCCCTCGGGATCGACGCCATCGTCGCTGCGGCGCACGTCATCACGGCGCTGCAGTCGATCGTGAGCCGAAGCGTGGACGCCCGGGAGGCCGCCGTAGTGAGCCTGGGAACCATCCACGGCGGAACCCAATCCAACATCGTGGCAGACGAAGTGGAGTTGATCGGAACGGTCCGCTGTCTGAACCAGCCGACCCGCGCCCTGGTGCTCGAGCGGATCAGAGAAACGGCCGAGGCCGTGGCCCACGCCCTGGGTGCTCGAGCCGAGGTCAGGATCGAACCGAGCTACGACCCGGTCGTGAACGACGGCGAGACTGGTGGAAATCGTCAGAGAGAACTCGAGGTCGCTCCTCGGCGACGACAGCGCGGTGGTTTTCGAACAGTCGCTGATGGGCGTCGAAGATTTCGGCTACTACCTGAGCGAGATTCCCGGCGCCTTCTACTCCCTGGGCGTCCGCAACGAGACCAGGGGCATCGTGCACCCGGTGCACAACGGGCTCTTCGATGTCGACGAGAGTGCGATGCCGATCGGAGTCGCTCTCCAGGTTCTCAACGCGTTGGCGGTGTTGGATCGATGCTGAACAAGGTCTGGGGCGCGTTTTTCTTTGTGGCCTTTGCGGTCGGCCTGACCAAGAGCTTCTTCTTTGGCGATTACGATGTCTGGGCGGCCATGGTCAGCGCCTCCTTCGACATGGCGAAGGTTGGGTTCGAGATCGCCATCGGATTGACGGGAGTCATGTGCCTGTGGCTCGGCATCATGAAGCTGGGCGAGAAGGGAGGCGCCGTGGATCTTTTGGCCCGCGCCTTCGGCCCTCTCCTGCGGCGGCTGTTTCCGGGTGTGCCGGAGGGCCACCCGGCCATGGGCTCGATCGTCATGAACATGGCGGCCAACATGCTCGGGCTCGACAACGCCGCCACTCCGCTCGGTCTCAAGGCCATGCAAGAGCTGCAGGAGGTCAACCCCGAGCCGGAGACGGCCAGCAACGACCAGATCCTCTTTCTGGTGCTCAACACCTCTGCCGTGACCATCATCCCGATCACCATCTTCGTCTACCGGGCCCAGATGGGGGCGGCGGACCCCACCGACGTCTTCATTCCCATGCTCATCGCGACCTTCTGCTCCACCATGGTCGGCCTCACAGTCACCGCTGCGGTTCAGAAGCTCCGACTCTGGGACCCGGTGATCCTCACCTATCTGGGTGGATTGACCGCTTTGGTGGCTGGCATGATCGTCTACTTCTCCAGACTCGACCGGGAAACGATGCAGCTTCAGAGCTCTGTCCTTTCGAACTTCATCATCTTTTCGGTCATCGTGTCTTTTGTGTTTCTGGCCGCGCGCCGGCGGTTGCCCCTCTACGACGTCTTTGTCGAGGGGGCCAAGGACGGATTCAAGGTCGCGGTCACCATCATCCCCTACCTGGTCGCGATGCTCGTTGCGATCGGGGTCGTGCGCGCCAGCGGCGCCCTTGATTTCCTGCTCGACGGGGTGCGCTGGGCAGTGGGACTGACGGGTCTGGATACCCGGTGGGTAGATGGCCTCCCGACCGCATTGATGCGGCCGCTGTCGGGAAGCGGAGCGCGCGGCCTCATGCTCGAAACGATGGAGGCCAACGGCGCCGACTCCTTTGTCGGTCGCCTGGTGAGCGTCATTCAGGGCAGCACCGAAACCACCTTCTACGTACTCGCGGTTTATTTCGGCTCGGTGGGCATCCGCCGCACGCGGCACGCGCTGCCCTGCGGCCTCGCGGCGGACGTAGCGGGCGCGATCGCCGCGATCCTTGTTTGTTACCTGTTCTTCGGTTGAGTTTCGTCACAGAAATGTCATAGACAGACCCCCCCAGTCCGGGTTAATCTTCTTCAGCCTTATGCAAATGTTTACCAGGATTCATTTCGAAACAACGTTCACTCGGGGATACGACCTCGGTTTCAGTCCTGCCGGCACGATCCACCGCAGTCGGGCGGGGCGGTGCAGTTGACGTCGACACGGGATCTCCCCGACCCGCCCGCGGGCTCCTCCCGAACGAACACGGCATGGGAAACACTCTCGACGGAGGCCTCGAACCCTTCCAGCGAGAACCTCGACACACTCTCCACCGAAGAGGTCGTCTCCCTGCTCCTCGAGGAGGACCAGCGCGGTTTGGAGCAGGCCCGACGCAGCCAGGAGGGCATCGCCCGGGCCGCCACGTGGACTGCCGATACTCTCGAGGCCGGCGGCGGGGTCGTGTTTGCCGGCGCCGGGACCAGCGGCCGGCTCGGAATCCTCGAGGCTGCCGAGTGCCCTCCGACGTTCGGAACCCAACCGGAGCAGATCCGGGCCGTCATCGCCGGAGGCCCCGACGCCGTCTTTGCCGCACGCGAGGGCTCCGAAGATATCTTCGAGGATGGAGCCGAGGCTGGCGGCCGACTCGCCCAGGGCGATGTGCTCATCGCCATCTCTGCAAGCTCGGTCACACCCTTTGTCCTTGGCGCTTTGGCGTCGGCACGGAGCAACGGCGCCCGCACGGTTCTGGTCACCTGCGCTCCCCCGAATCAAATATCAGAGGTCGCCGATCTCGTGCTGGCGCTGGATACCGGGCCCGAGGTGCTCACAGGATCGACCCGGCTCAAGGCCGGATCGGCCACCAAGGCCGTTCTCAACGCCATCACAACCGCGGCCATGGTGCGCCTCGGCAAGGTCTACGGAAATCTCATGGTTGATCTTCGCCCCGGCTCCGCCAAGCTCCGCGACCGGGCATTGCGGATTATCGAGACTGCGGGAAACGTCTCCCGCGCGACGGCGGAACGGCTTTACGAATCCGCAGACGGTGAGGTCAAGACCGCCATCGTCATGGCTCTGTGCGACCTCGAAGCGTCACGCTCGCGCGAACGACTGCAGGCGGCTCGCGGCCATGTTCGCCGGGCTCTGGAGACTCGTTCGGTAGCTGAAACCGGCGGTCCAGTCTAGAATGAAGACCGATTTTATTTACCAGCGTTCCCAATTCCGGCTCAGATTCTCCGAGCCGCGGATGGCTGATTTTCGCCGGGGAACGTTATCGGAGAATTCAAGGAGAAAAGGAGAGAGGCTATGAGAAAAGTTTTCGTCATTGTAATTGGTAGCCTCCTGCTGTGTTCGGTGGCGGGCGCCCAACAGACACAGACAGGAACCATCAACGGCACCGTCACGCTCGACGACGGCTCGGCCCTGCCCGGCGTCATCGTCAGTGCCAGCGCCGACGTCCTACCCAAGGCGCGATCGACCGTGACAGATGCCAAAGGAGAATACCGGTTCGCCGTGATGCCCCCTGGCAACTACAAGGTGACCTACTCGATGCCGGGTTTTGCGACCGAACAACGGGAATTCGCAGTTCGCCTGCAGCAGCTCTCCATCATCAACGTCACGATGAAAGACGCCACTTTCGAGGGCGAGATCGTGGTCACGTCTGAAAACCCGACCATCGACACCGAGTCGGCAGAGCTCAAGTCGTCGACCTCAAAAGAGGTCATCAAGGCGCTGCCGGTCGGGCAGCAGTACCGCGACCTGATCAAGCTCATTCCGGGTGTCCAGTATTCCGAAGACACCGTCCGCGGCGCCAGTGTCGGCGCGAGCGGCCAGGACAACGTCTACGAATTTGACGGCGTCGGCGTCAACCTGCCGCTCTTCGGGACCCTCTCGACCCAACCCTCGAACCACGACATCGAGGAAATGACCGCAGTCAAGGGTGGCGCCAACGCCATCGGATTCAACCGCGCAGGAGGCATTCTGGTCAACACGCTGAGCAAAAGCGGGACCAACCAGTTCAAGGGGGAGGTCAGCTACCAGGTCCAGACCGACAGCATGACCGCCGCCGTCGACGCCGACACCGAGTCGACCGGCGATCCCAACCAGGATTGGGCTGTGGCCAACATCGGCGGCCCGATCATCCCGGAGATGCTGTATTTCTTTGCGTCGTACTACCGCCCGACGGAGACCCTCGACAACCGGGGCAATGCCTACGGTGCGGTGCCTCAGTTCGAGAGAATCCGGGATGAGTGGTTCGGCAAACTGACCTTCAACCCGGCCAGTTCCCTCATGCTGAACGGCAGCTACCGCTCGTCTGAGACCGACGGGTCCGGACGGGGCGTCGGGGAATTCGCAGCCGGCTCCACCTCAATCGGTGACGATTCCACCCTCAAGATCGCGATTATCGAGGGAACCTGGATGGTCTCCGACAACAGCTTCCTCTCGTTCAAGGCTTCCGACTTCGAAAACAAAAACGGGTCGGCTCCGGACAATGTCTTCGGTTTTGACATTGCGGACGACGGCAGCGTGATGCTTGACGTCGACAACCTCGACGAGATGGGCTACTTCAACGTGCCCCAACCCGTCGCAGGTGAGGACGCTTACAACGCCTTTATCGCTCCTCTCATCCAACGCTACGGCTATAGCGACAACGGTGTGCAAACCGGCGGCGGAGGGGTCGGCGGCGGCAGCACCTTCGACAACGACGACTTCTTCCAGCAGAGCTTCCAGATTGGGTACGACTACTTCCTCGACACCAACGTCTCGCACAACTTCCACATCGGCTACAAATACTCGCTCGGCGAGGAAGACCTGAGTCGAAGCTCGAACGGCTGGGGCTCGATCTCCGTCATCGGTGGTCGCGATGAGACCCCCGGCGGCGAGCCGATCTTCTACGAAGCGCGCTTCCAACAGCAGAGTCTGTTGACTGCCGGAGGGGTGGCGGTTGAACCCATTCACTCCGAGATCAAGAGCCAGAGCATCGAGTTCAACGACGTGATCCGGGCCAATGCATTCACGTTCAACGTGGGTGTCGTCATCTCGAACGACAAGCTCTACGGCCAGGGCCTGAGGGCCGTCAGCGGGAACGTCTCCGGATTCGAGCTTGCACCGGGGAACATCTACCTCATGAAGGAGATCGACTTCGGCGATATGATCCAACCGCGGTTGGGCGTGACCTGGAGCCCCAACGGCAAGGACGCCCTGTCCGCAAGCTATGCGCGATACTATCCAGACGCCACCTCCCTCCCGCGAGCCGCCTCCTGGGCGAGGAACCTCCGCCGTGAGATCTATGGATATTTCGATGAGGACGGAAATTTGCTTGAAGTCGACCCGATCGGTTCCTCTTCAGGAAAGGTATTCCAGGATGGCATCAAGCCCCGCTCCATCGACGAGTATGCGGTCGGCTACGACAAGCAGTTCTCCAGCGCCTGGACGGGCCGCATCAACGGCCGCTACCGCCAGGGACAGGACTTCTGGGAGGACACCAACAATACCGCCCGTTTGAACTACGATCCGCCCGAGGGAATCCCGCGTGAGCTCTACGTTGAGAACCTGGATGAGATCCGGGCCGAGATCGGCGGCTCCTCATACGTCATCGCCGCTCTCGACGGCGCCTTCACCAAATACTTCGAACTCGGCGCCGAGGCCGAGTGGCGTGGATCGAACGCATATTTCCGAGGATCCTACGTCTGGAGCCACTATTACGGAAACTTCGACCAGGACAACTCAACAACCGAAAACGACGCCAACAGCTTTATCGGATCGTCGTTCATCGCAGACGGCGCGGGCCGGCAGCTGTGGAACTTCCGCGAGGGCAACCTCCGCGGCGACCGGCGCCATCAGCTCAAGTTCATCGGTTTCTACCAGGTCCCCTGGAACGCCTCGGTCGGCGCCTTTGCCGTGTACCAGTCGGGTCAACCGTGGGAGACGTGGAACGTCGAGATTTACCGAGAATACACCGGGAGTACTAGCGATACGAGCCGCTACGCCGAACCTGCGGGCTCCCGGACCACGGACGCCCACTACCAGATCGATCTCAACTACACCCAGAACTTCCCGATCGGCAACAGGCTCAACATCCAGCTTCGAGGCGACGTCTTCAATGTGACCAACAACCAGACCGGCTACAACATCCAGAACAAGTTCAACAGCGCAGGCTACGGGGACCCGAGAAACTATTATCGACCCCGGCGCTTCCAGGTGATGGCCAAAATCGAGTTCTAAGATTTCGGGTCAGAACCCATCAACCACGGAGCCGGGATGCACATCCCGGCTCCTTTTTTTGGGTCTTGAGACCTGTGGCTTGAGGCTTGACGGCAGAGATGAATCGCATCTGAGGGTGGGCCCTGGCCCACCCTCAGAGTTGTTCTTTGCCCGTCAGGGAGCGAGAACTCTCTCGACTCTCGAACCGATGGAGGTCCAGATCTCGTAGGGAATCGTGTCGCACAGTTCCGACCATTCCCACGCCGAGATGGTTTCGGCCCCCAGCTCTCCCTTTTGAGACCCCAGAAGAACGACCTCGTCGCCGACCTGGATTCGATCGTCGACCAACACGGAGACCAGATCCATGCTCACCCTGCCGATCACCGGGAACGATCCACCGCGAATGAGAACCCTGGCACGATTGCCGAGAGTCCGGCGGAAGCCGTCGGCATATCCAATCCTCAGAACCCCGACCCGCACCGGGTGGTCGCCCTCAACCCTCCAGGTGCCTCCGTAGCCCACCGCATCGCCGGGGGCCATTGTCTTGACTTCGATCACGCGGGTTGTCCATCTGCCCACGGGCTGCAGGCGCTCTCCGGCAGGCGTGTCGTGAAGCCAGCCCGATGGGGCGGCGCCATAGAGCATCACGCCCGGCCGGACAACCTGGGTCCCTTCACCGATATCGGTGCGGCCGAGGCTCCGTTGCAGGAGTGCCCCGCTGTTGCAGGAGTGGATCGCGACCGTCCGTATGAGCTCATCGGGGAGCTGCGAGACGACGCGCCGAAAACACATCTCCTGGTCCCGCGTCGGGCCGAGATCCTCGTTCGTCGGCCGACGCGAAGTGGGTCATGATTCCCGAGACCCGGAGATTGTCGGCGGGGCCGAGGCTGGAGATGATGTCGGGAAGAGTGCTTTCTTGAATGCCCAGCCTCCCCATCCCGGTGTCGAACTTGAGCTCAACCTGGAGGGGACTGCTCCGCCCCAAAGAAGCCACGAGCCCGCGAAGCTCGTCAGCCGAACTGATGGCCGGGATGAGCCGAGCCTCGCTGACGGCCTCGATATAGGCCCTGTTGTCCCATTCTTTTGCTCCGCTCACCAGGTAGACCGGAAAATCCCGACCGAGCCAAGACCGCACCTGAAGTCCTTCGTCCAGGGTTGCGACCCCCAGCTCGTCGGCGTGTTGAGTGAACACTTCCAGCAGCTCGCACAATCCGTGGCCGTAGGCATTGGCCTTGACCATGGCCCTGACGCGAGCCCCTTCAGGTGCCCACTCGCGGGCGAGGCCGAGATTGTGCGCCAGGGCGCCGGGGCTCAGAGTCGAACGTGCTCAGGGTCTCTCCCCTTTCGGAGTCACACCTTCGGTCACGGTCTTGGCAAGGATCTCCCGGAGAACGGCCCGGTCGTCGAAGTGGTGCAGCTCGGTGCCCAGAATCTGCATTGTCTCGTGGCCCTTGCCCGCAACCAGCAGGATATCTCCCGGCTCGACGAGATCCACCGCCCGCGCGATCGCCGCGCGCCGATCGGGCTCGATCTCGTGGGGGTTCCCATCGGCGGTCATCCCCGCCGCCACCTCCTCGAGGATCCGGGTCGGGTCCTCGGTCCGGGGATTATCCGAGGTCAGGATGGCGAGATCGCTGAACTGCTGGGCGATGCCGCCCATGACCGGTCTCTTCGTTCGGTCGCGATCTCCCCCGCAACCGAAGACGGTGATGATCCTCCGGTGCGGGAGGGCATTGAGACTCTTGAGCACCTGAAAGAGCCCATCCGGGGTGTGGGCGAAATCGACCAGGATCCTTGCGCCGCGGGAATTTTCGATCGACTCGAGCCGCCCCGGGGCAATCGTGTCCGCCTCCATACCGTCGACAACGGCTTCCTCGGTGATCCCGAGGGCCAGCGCCATCCCCGCCGTTCCAAGCATGTTGCGGAGGTTGTGTTCGCCAACCAGAGGTGATTGGACCTGCCGACTCCAGCCCGGAGTCTTGAGGACGAAGACGGTCCCATCCTGAGTCAGCAGAGCATCCTCGGCGGTGATGTCGACCCCTGCCTCGAGACCGAACGACAGCCTGCGGTCGCCGGGCAATCCTGCAAAGAGCCTTTTCCCGTAGGCATCGTCGGTGTTGATGACCCCGATCCCTCCGCCTTCGAGATGGCTCTCGAAGAGGACCGCTTTGGCCTCGCCGTAGTCTTCGAGGTCGCGGTGGAAATCGAGGTGGTCGGGGGAGAGATTGGTAAAGGCCGCAGCCGCAAAACGCAGTCCGTCGACCCGATGGAGGCGCAGGGCGTGCGACGAGACCTCCATCGCCACATGGCGCACGCCGTCGCTGTCGAATCCGGGACAGGAGTTCGTGAAGATCCAGCGCGAGGGGCGTGGTGTTGGTGGCTTTCTGCGCCCGATCCTTCCACCGGTACTGGATCGTTCCCATCACCGCGGACGGAACACCCGCCGCGGCCCAGATGGCTTCGAGAAGATAGGTCGAGCTGGTCTTCCCGTTGGTCCCCGTAAAACCGGCCAGGGTCAGATCGCGAGCCGGGTGTCCGAAGAACTCCGCCGCCAGCACTGGCATTGCCGCCAGCGTGTCCCGCACCCGCACGCAGGGCAGAGATCCGGCTCGTGGCATTTCCTCCACCACCGCCAGGGCAGCGCCGGCTTTCTCGGCGGCGTCCAGAAATCGGTGACCATCCGTACGGGTCCCGCGCAGGGCGACGAAACACGTGCCCGTTCCCACCTCTCGCGAATCGTAGGCGAGGGCCCCGATCCGGGCGGGCAGCTCGCCCCGACTCTCGAGGACCTCAACCCCTCCAAGCAGCTCGTTTCGTCTCGATCATCGCTCTCCTTCATTCCGCGTCGAGCCACTCTTCTACCAGGTTCGGGTGACCTTGAGCAGGCCTCGCGGCGTTTCCGTATCGTAGCCCCTGGCCCGTGTCAGGTGGTAGCAGAACAGCTGCGCCGGAACGATGCCCACCAACGGGCTCAGCCACTCGGGCATGTCCTTGGGGCAGTGGGAGCGGGGTCTTTGCCAGGTCGAGAGCGGTCGTCGTCGTTCGACACGACCACGAGTTCTGCGCCGTGCTCCTTCACCAGGCTGGAGAGCAAAGCGCAGGCATCCTTGAAAACCGCACCCGTCGGGACCACGGCCAGGATCGGGAAATCCGTGGGAGACGATGGCGATGGGGCCGTGTTGGAAATCCGCAGAGGAATAGGACTCGGCAACGACGTAGGTCAGCTCCTTGAGTTTCAGGGCCCACTCGTTGGCGGTCGCGTAGTTGTAACCGCGGCCGATGACCACGCACTGGCTCATGTACCGATAGCGCTGGGCCGCCTGTTCGATGGCGACTGTCGAGGGCCAGGGTCTCCTCCACCAGGCGCGGCACCCGTTCGAGGGCTTCGAACAGCGGAGATTCACCCTTCATCGCAGCCGACAGAAGGGCGAGGCAAAGAGCTGGGTGGTGTAGGTCTTGGTCGCGGCGATGGCTCGTTCGGGACCGGCGCAGGTTTCGAGAACCAGCTCGGCCTCATCCGCCAACGGAGACGACGGGTCGTTCGTGATCGCCAACGTCAAGGCCCCCTGCCGGCGGCCTTCCGCCAACACGGCGACGATGTCCGGCGACTGGCCCGACTGGGAAATGCCCACCACGAGGCACCCATCGAGACGGGGTGGTGTCTCGTAGACCGTGAACAAGGATGGCGCTGCCAGTGCCACCGGGAGCCGATTCATGGAGCCCCACAGGTACTTCGCATAGAGGGCGGCGTTGTCCGACGTCCCGCGAGCCGCAAGGAAAACGGACGTGATGCCCCGGTCCTGAATCGTCCGGGCGATCTCGCCGGCACGCCCCTTTTGATTCTGATACAGGCGATCGAGAACCGTGGGCTGTTCGAAAATTTCCGATCTCAGGCTCATAACGTAAGGATTCCTCTTGCTTTCCTCCGAGGACGAGGCCCCAGTGGCGAACCACTTGAATCAGGCGATCAACACGGGGACAAGTGTACTGCTTCAATTCGGAATGTCGCGCCGGGACTCTCCGACCGATCGTTGGAATAATCCCAGGGCTGTGCGATTCTCCAATGCGAGGTGGGCCTGATGTTGAAATCCTCGTCCGCACTTCTCGGCGTCCTCCTGATGACCGCGTGCGCGACAACCCCGAATCCGAATTCGTCCGATCCGGGCAACTCCGTGATGAATCGGAACGCGGTGCTCTACAAAGGCCCGGAGATGGTCGCGGCGGTGGCGTATCGTCAGGGAAAATACAGCGTGGCCCAGGAGTGGCTCACTCTCGGCAGTCGAGATGACGAGCCCACGCGGGAGTGGGCCCACCATCGTCCGCCGGACGACATCTCGGTTTATACCCCCGACGGTCGGCGTCTCGCGCTCATCAGTCAGGACGATATTCGCCAGGAACTTTGTCGCGCTCCGCATCCCCGTCGACCGGACGCTGGCCTACCTGCCACTCCTCTACCGGGTCGAACCCAGCCGGATTCCCAGCGACCGGTGGTTTTATGCAATCGACGCAGCAAAAATCGCCTTTGACGAGATACCCATGAACTCTTCCGAAACATTCCTGGGCCCTCTCATCTTCAGCGTTCCCGGAGGTGTGCAGCCCGGACGCTGGCGTCTGGTGATCGAACTCGAAGAGAGCCGGCCTGACATCCCATTTGTCATCGAGATCAAGAAGAAGTAGACCGGCTACTCCGTTGCGACGATCCGCACCGACATCGGAAGATCGGCGCACCGTGGGCTGTGAGTGCTGAAATAGGTCAGCCGTCGCCAGACGGCGGGCATCGAGGTGCGGATGGTCTCCATGGCGCTTTCGCCCAGGTTTTCGCCGATGCATCGGGACCCGTTTGACGTACTCCACGTCCAGATTCCCCGGCGACCGACCGTACTTGTAATCGTAGGTAAAGGAACTTCCATCGGGCCGCAGAACCACCCCCGGACACGCCGGAGTTCGGCACGGAGATATAAAACTCATCGACCGTCGTTGAGGCTGCGTCTCACTCTCCAGAAGAAGCCCTCTTTCGGCCAGCTCCTCATAGAGCTGGACTGCGGTCAGCCGGGCAGGGTCGATGAACACGATCTCTTCGGCGATCAGATTCCGGTAGGGCGCCTCGTTCTCGACTGGTTGTGCAACTCACGCAGCCTCATCGAAGGACGCTTCAATGGCTTCCTGGTGCAGCGGGAAGTGCGTGCAACCCAGGATGACCGCAGCGATCGGTTCCGTCGATCCGCTCCGCCGGTGATTCTCGACAAGGGTCGTGGTGTCGTAGCGGATGTAGTTGTCGATGGAGTTCAAACGCCACGTCAGCGGGGTCGCCCTGTTCGCCGAGGAGCCCGGCAGGATCGAAGGCGTATTCCGGAAATCAACGACAGATCGATTCGGGCGGCAGGGTTGTCCGCGGCCGGACCGCGATAGGTCGCGAAGGTGGCGGATCCCAGCCGGCACGATGAACTCCGAGTTGCCCTCGATCGCGCTGGCAAGACCGAGGACTCCCCTGCTGGATGACCTCGGGAGGATCCACCCCGGCCATTTCGGACGATCGAGCGATCTCCCGGACGTAGCCCCCACTCTTACAGGTGCCGACGGTGGCCATGACGGCCACCGCACCGGGTGTCTTCATTTCAAGGAGCGATTCGATGGCGCCGTCGGCTCCGGCCGCGACGACTCCGACCGTGAAGATCGGGAACGCCCCATTGTTCCAGAGCGGCGTGGATCTCTTCGAGTCCATAGGAGGTTGCCGTGTTGCAGGCGATGACGATCGCTTTGACCGGGGGCTTGTCCCGACGGGGTGCAGCAGAAGACCTCGACGCCCAATACCGGTTCCCGAGAAGAAACACCGCGTCTTTGAGAACCAACTCCTTCAGGAAGTCGGTCCTCTCCTCCGACGGGTAGTTCCCGTACGGCATGTTGGCCTGGTCTCCGAGATAGATGAATGACTCGTTCTCGAAATCAGCCCTGCCATCCGGGCCGGGCTCGTGGGTGACATTGTTGAATCGGTCGATCGTGAGGATCTCGTTCAAGACGGTGAGGCCCGCCGATCCCCGAATCAAAGACCCCGATCGGAAGATCCTCATCCGGTGTCTGATATGCTCGAAATCGACGGAGAAAAGATCCGACTCGCCGCTCCCTACCACATCCACAATCGAGATCGGGTTCGGCGCTCGACGACTCGCCGCCAGTGCAGCCACAAACAGAGGACGGCTCCGATCCCCAGAGCGATCCAAGGATGACTGTTCCACCCGGCACCTCATCTCAAACCCTCCAGATGTCCAGCGTTGCGCCAATCGAGCCGTCCCCGGCCGCCGTCAGATCTTGATGAATATCTTGCTTGCGATACAGCAGCCAAGTGATTCCCAGAATCACCACAACGTGGACCGAGGCCCAGGCCAGCGACGCCCAGTACTCCGGTATCCACGATGCGAAGAAGGTATCGTACAGCCACGACTTGAGCGAAATACGTCGCTCCTCCGGCGCCTGTCCACCTGACCTTGACAATATCTTGGCGATCGAGCCGCTCAAGACATAGGCCAAGATGGAATTCGTGCCGAAGATCAAAAACGGCTTCGCCCACCCATCCCGGCCTCGCATATCGACGAAATAAAGAGACCACGGCGAGCGTGAGCAGGGCCAAACCGGCGGTGAGCACGACATAGCTGCTGGTCCAGAGGTTCTTGTTGATGGGGAAGAACCAGCCGAAGACGGCCCCGGCCGCCGCCGCGATACTTCCGGCACACAAAGAACCCGATGAGCTTCTCGTCCTGGCTCTTCGTGCGTGCGCAGCCACTCGCCGGTGAAGATCCCCGCCAGAGCGGTCGCGATGGCCGGCAAGTGCTGAGGATGCCCTCCGGATCTGCCGGTCCGGGCGCGTACCGCCAGACGTGGGCACCGAGAATCACGCGATCCACCAAACCCGCCAGATTCCCTTCGGGGCTCAGATCTCCAGCCCCGAAACCCGGCACCGGCACCAGGGTCATCGCGAGCCAATATCCCACGAGCAACCCGCCCGTCAGCCACGCCCGACCGCGGGCGCCAGGTGGAGATAGGCCAGGGAAGCGAAAGAAATAGACGACGGCGATGCGCTGGAGCACGCCCGGAATCCTCACCGCTCGACCAGTTGATCCCCATGAACGGAAACCACGTCAGGAAGAGGCCGAGGGCGAAGATGATGATGGTCCTCCGCACGATCTGCCGGTAGAGCGGGCCGAGATCACCACCCGATCTTCTCGAGTCGAGATGCGAACGCCAGCGGAATGGCGACCCCGAGCATGAAGAGGAAGAACGGGAAAACGAGGTCGGTCGGCGTCCATCCGTTCCATTCGGCGTGCAAAAGAGGGGCAAAGGTCCGGCCCCAGTCGCCGGCATTGTTCACCAACAGCATGCCCGCGATCGTGGCCCCACGCATGACGTCAAGGGACATCAGCCGTGCTCTTGGCTCGACGGTCATCCGAACCGACCGGTCCCGGGGACTCGCTCTGATTCGGTGCCGATCTCCGGTTTCGGCCATCGCCAGTGTCTTCGACGATCGGGCCCATTTTCACCCTGCCGCTCGTCTCGATTCGCATCTCGTGCGGACCTCAGCGATCGTACCCCTGCCGGACCTGGGCTGCGCGTTTCTGCTCGAGCACGGCGAGCCTCTCATACGCCGCTGTGATCTCGGCTTTGAGGTCATCAGACGCCGCCTCGAAGATGAAGGGCACGGGATCGACCGACTCGGCCGTCGATCTTCATTCGAAGTGGAGTTGCGCCTGATGGCGTTGCCGGTGGCACCATCGATGACCGCTATGCGCTGGCCCTTTGCCGACGTCTTCGCCGATTGTGAACGCTCCGGCGGATGATGTGGACATAGACGGTCTCGACGCCGTTCCCGTGGTCGATCTTGACCCACCCGCCGGCCTTCTCACCATCCCCTGCTCCCACGACCTTGCCCCGCGGCCGCCGCCCGCACGAAGACGCCTGTCTCCATAAATGTCCAGCCCCTTGTGGCTCCGCGGCATACCGAGCCAGTCATCGCGCACCGCGCCGAAGTACGGCAGACCGTCCCTCACCATATCCTGCGGAACATAACGCGAGAGAGCGGTCGACCAGACCCGCCGCATCGAGGCCTACGACCGGACTTATGAGAGCGATGCCGCGGACAACCGCTATGTCGGGACCGGATACCCCAGTCTCCGAGGCGGTCCGTCACAGCGGCCCGCCGCAGACCACCAGGAGCCCCCGCGGTGTCGGCTCGTGACGGCACGACCATCCGCCGGCCGTCTCCACGACAAACCTCGTCATCAAGGGTCCCGAGAAAGCTGCGACCAGCGGTATTCGACGAATGCCGGCTCCACCGGGATTCACCTGGCGCGACGGCCCATCCCAGGCCACAGGGGCCAGATCGAATACGAAACGCCCATCGCCGAGGCTCATGGTTTCGACCCGGTCGACCCGGCCCCGAATCTCGAGCACCATGCGAATTTCTTCGGGAGCGGAACCTTCGAGTTCGACGGCAGTCAGGACGGCCGGCACCGGTTGGTGCCGCAAAGGAGAGGGCGGCGACGGCCAGGGCGCCAGAGACCGCCGCGAATCGGTCCGCGCTTCGGAAAAACGACCTCACGACCTTCAGTGCCTCCATTTCAAAAAAAACAGCAACGCTTGGACGGCGACAGCGTTCGCCGTCCATAATAGGCGAGCGGCAGACAGGGAATATCCAATGCACATCCTCATCACGGATTCGGGAGTCGGCGGGTTGTCGGTGTGTGCATTCGCCGAAGAGTTCTTGCGACAGCACGATATCGGACAACCGGTGAGGCTGACCTATGTCAATGCGTCCCCGGAAAACGACTTCGGTTACAACTCGATGGCCTCGAGGCAGGAAAAGCTGGAGAATTTCGATCGATTTCTTCACATCGTCGCGAGAACGTACTCGCCGGATCCGATCTTCGTCGCCTGCAACACGCTTTCGGTCCTGATGGCCGACACCGACTTTGCAAAGAACGCGACACTCCCGATGCGGGGCATCGTCGAAACCGGTGTCAACCGCCTCGTTCAGGATCTCAAGCAATGGCCGGATTCGATAGTGGCGATTTTCGGCACCGATACGACGATCGAGGAAGGGACCTACTCCGATCGAGTGAAAACGAACGGAATCGACGAGAGCAGAATCGTGGCTCAGGCGTGCCCCTCCCTCGCCGACACGATCTCAGAGGACCTGGGTGGTTCGGAGGCGCGGGCCAAGATTGACCTCTACGTCGGTGAGGCGGTCAGGAAGACCTTTGCTCTGACGACTCGGCATCTGACCTATCTCGCCTGCACCCACTACGGCTATAGAAAGGATTTCTTTGCTGCAGCATTTGAGGATCACGGAATTCCCACCCAGATACTCAACCCCAACGAAATCGTGGTCGAGTGACCTCTTTGGAAAGTCGGAGAATTCCGACATCATTTCAGGTCGGGAAACCGATATCGACGTGGAGTTTGTCGCCCGGTATCGGATACCCGAAACCGCGCTCGAAACCATCAGCTTTTTTCTCAGGGACATCGCACCCAAGACGATCAGGGCCTTCAAAAACTTCACGTACCTGCCCGGATCTCTTCTGACCTCATGAACAGGCGACAGGTATGCCGCCCTCACCCAACCATGATTTCAGGGGTGGGGCATGCCCTCCCGCCTAAATCCCGGCGACGAGAGACAACAGCCACGCGCACACCAGGGCCCCGTAAATTCCGATCAGGTATCCCGCGACCCCCATGAGGACGCCCACCGGCGCCAGGGACGGTCGGTAGACCGATGCCACGATCGGCGCCGAAACAACCCCGCCGACATTTGCCATGCTCCCGGTCGCGACGAAGAACAACGGAGCGCGCACGAGACGCGCGGCAATGAAGAAGCACTGCGATGTGGATGGCGAGCCAGATCACCCCGACCGCCAAAAAGAGCGGCGCCTCGACCACCATCTTGAGGTCGGCCTGTGCTCCGATGGCGGTCAGCATCAGGTAGAGCGCCAGGTAGCCGACGCGCGATGCCCCGACCTGCTCGAGTCGCCGCGCCGGGGTGAAAGACAGCGCCAAACCCAACGTGGTCACCACGACGACCGCCCAGGTCGTGTGGCTGATGATCGTGGGGTCACCCAGCGGCGGCAGCCGGTCTCCGATCCAGACGCAGCGGCCGCAGCCCCGAAACCCAGCCCCAGGATCATCGGCCAAGTCCCTGACCTCCATCGGGCGCCTTTTCGCCGTCCACCTCCGTCAAGCGGCCGTCGAGCGCATCGAGTTCCCGGGTATCGGCGCGCAACCAGGCGTCGAGCTTCTTCTGCTTGCCGCTCAGGAAGAGGAGCACTCCCATCCAGCAGTAGGCCACCACCGTATCGACGACGATGATGGGGCCCATCAGTGAGTCCGGGGTCCCCACGCTCTCCTTGATGGCGACCATATTGGGTGCGCCGCCGATCCAACTGCCCCCCAGCGCCGCCAGACCCATCCACGTATCTTCCGGCAGGAAAGGCCCCAGCAGGAGCAGGGCCATGGGGCCGCCGATGATGATCCCCAGCGAACCCGCAACATCATGATCAGTGCCTTGCCGCCGAGGCGCACGATGGCGCGAAGATCCACCGTCACCATCAACAGCAGAAGACTCACCGGCAGAAGATAGCGCACCATCCAGTCGTAGGCCGCCGAACTCTGCGGCGTGATGCCCAGGCTGGTGCTCAAGGCCGGCAGAAAATAGGCGTAGATGACCGCCGGCGTCACCCTGAACAGCGGCTGAAACCGCGTCAGTCCGGTGAGCCAGAAGACGCCGCCGAGGAGACCGGCGAGGTAGATGAAGACGGCTGTTGGATCGGTGAACACTGTGTCTCCCGTTCGCCCTTATCAGGGAGGGCCCTCGAGCCCCAGATCGACAACCCCGGCTCGGACGGCGGACATGAAACGGTCGCCGGGGTCCGTCTTCTCGGTCCGTAGCTCGAGTCCATCTCCAACCACAGGGGATCGCCCTCGAAATCCAGATACTCCATGTGGCCGATGAGGTACTGGATGGTGGGGTACTTCCCGACCAGATAGCGGACGAGGCGGATGTTGGCTTCGATCTGCGCATCGGTCAAGTTGTCCATGCCGTCGCCACCACCGACGTTCTCCACCCCGATCGACGAGTAGTTGAGGCCGATGCAGTGCCGGGCCATCCAGGTCTCGGGCATGAGCCGGTAGACCGTCCCGTCCCGATCGACCAGAAACTGGATCGAGACGTTGAGGTCTCCGGCGGCGGCGAGACCCGGCCGGGACCCGCCCAGCGCCTCCGGATCGAAGGCGGCGAAGCTCTCCTCGAAGCCGTCGATGGCCGTCCAGTGCAGCACGATGATCGCGGGGCACGATCGAGATGTCTTCGGGGCTCTCGCCGTAGTGGTCCGCAATGTACTGCAGGGTGCCGTTTACGCGATCGGCCGAGAACTGGATCGGGCGGTCGTGGATCTCGAGCCCGCAGCACAGCCGGCAAGCGCCAGCACAAAGCCAGGCACAGAAATGGCAGACAGACTGGATTCATGGGCCGTCCTCTCGGCGGAAAGTCTACTGCATACGCAACCGCACGCTCAGCCGAACAACTTGACGATCCGACGGACGCGCGATCTCCACGGTGTCAGTGGGATGCCCGGCGTAGCAGAGCCGAAAGAACCCGGGCTCGCCGACGTGGCACGCGGCGCCCGGGGTGAGATTGACCCGGCCTGATCGAGGATCTCGGATCCACAAAGTGTGCTCGGCCTCCCACGTCGGCGCCGCGAGATGTGATCGGAGATCGAGCAGTACGAAGACGCCGGCCTCGGCCGGACGGTGGCGAATCCTGCCGGCATCCAAGGCGGCTGAGAGGCGGGAGTACGCACCGCGCAGCACCTCTCTCATGGAGTCGATGTATGAATCGACCCAGGCCTCGTCCGAGATCATGTCCCCGAGAACGTGCTGCGTGTGGTCCGGAGCAACACGCCCAGTAGGCGAGCGCGTCGACGGCGGCGTGGATCGGCACGATTCTCGCTGACGAGCACGCCGCAGCGCAGACCCGAAGCGCCGAAGTCCTTGGAGAAGGCCCAGACGATGTGAATCCGCTCGCCGAGCGACTTGCAGCAGCTCGGAGCAACTGGTGAAGGTGCTCTCGCCGAAGACCGACAGGGCGTAGATCTCGTCGAAGACCACGTGCAGGTCGCGGTCGTCCGCCCACTCCAGCACCATGCTGATCTCGTCGCGCGACGCGACCCTACCGAGTGGGTTGTCGGGCGAGGTGAAGAGCAGGGCCTTGATCGGTCGTCCTGCGCCGGCGACGGCGCGGTCGAGCAGCTCGGGCGTCAAGCCGAATCGTCGTCGCTCGAACGGTGAACCGGGACGATTTCGAGACGCCGGCGCGAAGCTCGAGGTCCAACCAGAAACCGTTGTAGCTCGGCGTCGGGACGAGCACGCCGTCGCCCGGATCTCCCAGCGCATAGAAGAGGATTTTCGAGCACGCTGCCGGCGCCGGCGAGCACGGAGATCTGGTCCGGGTGCGAACTCGCGGGCGAGAAAAGTCCGGCCCATGAAACTCGCCGAGTTGCTCGCGGAACCGGAGCGACCCGGTCATGGCGTCATAGCCGAGCGCAGCAGCCGGCACCCCCGGCGCTCGATCGAGGCGGTCGGCCACCATCTCCGCAACCAGACGGTTTTCTGCCTCGCACAGACCGATATATCCGCCGGGTTGGCGACCGGATCGAAGGGGTCGTGCAAACCCTCGGAGTGCCGCTGCAGGTACTCGGGTATCGCTTCGCCGGCGAACAAGCCCTGCGCTCGGTGAGACAGATGACGGGTGTCGAAGTTCATGGACGCATATTGTACCGAACAGCGGGTGTCTGACGATCCGGATCAGGTGCATCCCTGGTTGATGGACGGGTTGTCGGAAACGCCGAATCGATGGGTTGACGGGCGCCTCGGGCTCACAACGTCATTCACGCCCTTCCTCCGAGCTCCGGATTCGGTAGTCGAATCGGAACGAGGTTCCCGGCACCTTGCCGGTCAGCGTCTCTGAACTGCGATGACGAATGATGTCGACCGAGAGTTCCTCATCGGGCTCGTAGCTGCGGAGGATTCGCATCACGTGCTCGGGGTTCTTGACCTCGCGTTCGCCGATCCTGAGAATCACATCGCCGCTCATGAGGCCGAGGATCTCATCCTCCTCCGGGCCACGCACGACCAGAACACCACTGTCCGAACCGAAATACTCTCCGAGTTCCGGGTTGATCTCGACCATCTCCATGTCCAACCAACCCCGGGAGAAGAACCACGGTTTTGCCGACTGCCATTCACCACCCGGCGCAACGCGGAATGTGAAGTCTGGTTGCCCAACCCACCCCGCAGCCACCTTTGGGCCGATCTCGAGCTCACGCGCCACAATACTCACCTCGAGTTCGTCTCCATCCCGCAGATACCGCAGAATGACGGAGTCGCCTTCCTCGAGCTGCCTCGAGCGAGCAACCAGCTCCCGCGACGCCTGAGAGGCCACCCACCGGGAATCGTTCCCGGAGTCAGACAGGCGCTCACCGTTCCACGCAACAATGACGTCGCCGGGTTGTAGCCCGGCCTCGTCGGCGGGCGACCCCGGGGTCACGGCCACGATCGTTGCGCCGAGTTCGTCGTCGCCGGCCGCATCGAAAAACCCCGCCCCGAGAATGATGCCGAGACTGGGCCGATTCAATCGGTTTTGATACACGACCTCCTGATACGGGCCCTCCCGCGTCGCGTATTGGGTTCTGATGTCATCCACCGCCTGGCGCAGTGCCTGGTGAGGGTCCTTTTGATGCATATCGTTTTCACCGGGTTCCTGGGCCTCCGCTGGGACCGGAATGGTGACCAGACATGCGATCGCACAGACAATCCAGCTCGTTCTCATCGCTGACTCCCTTCGTGTTGACTGACCGCGTAACTCACACCCGTTTCGCCGAGATCTCCGGTTCGCGCCGTGACCAGGGCGTCGAGAAGTTCGACGCGGTGGCTCCATAGGGCGACGTTCTGTTCGACGCCCCAGCTGGTTGGTTGATCGGCCAGTGCCATGTCGAGAACCGCGATCCGATCCTCGAGGTCGATGATCACCGCCGCGCGTCGCGGGCTCAGAACCTGCCGTTGCAAGGCTGGATCGCGAAGAATGGCCTCGAGACCACTCGACGCCGCAGCCAGGTCATCGATGGCGATGCGGGCCTCTGCGATTCGAACTGAGGAACTGGGCGCCTGTTCAGGTGACTGCACCAGCACCACGGTCGTGACGACCGCGATGATCGAGGCGGCAACGGCAGCTATCTGTAGCGCACGGCGCCTCCGACGTCTTTCGACGACCCGGCGACGGATTTCGGGCCAGTGGTCGCGATCCGACCCGATTGTCGGTAGAGCGCTGAGCGCAGATGCCGTCACCCGCAGTTCTTCGACCGCCGCCGAACACCGCGCGCACCGTTCGACGTGACGGACCGCTTCGTCGGACCCGTCACCGTCCCGCAACGCCAACAGATCGTCCATCTTCGGATGCATCCGTCAATCCTCCCGTACTGCCCAGAAGCTCCCGCAAACGTGTATGTGCACGCGAGAGCCTCGATTTCGAAAACGACGTTGTTTTGCCGAACACTTCGGCGATTTCCCGATGGGTCAGTCCTTCGACGTCAAAGAGCCAGACGACGATCCGGGCGTCGTCTGGAAGGGCCGCCAGGGCTCGCTCGAGATCGACTTTCCGCCACCCACTCGAGGCATCCGTTCCCGGCCGAAAATCTCCGACCTCGTCGAGTCCAACGATCGACTGAATATCAGATTCGTTTCGTCTGCTGTGCGACCGCAGGAGAGTCAACGCCTTTGAAACGGCGATCCGCCGCAGCCAGGCGCCGAAGGCACCGTCCCCGCGGAACCTGCGCACGCTTCGAACCATCTCCAGAAAGGTTTCCTGGACCACCTCTTCCGCCTCGTGTTCCGAACGGCAAATCCTCCGCGCCAGATTTGAGACGGGAACGGCGTAGATCCGGTACAGACCTTCGAGAGCGTCGAGATCCCCTCGCCTGGCCCTCGCGAGCTGGACCTCGTCGACCACTGCAAAAAAACCGGTTCGGCCTGCCATCACCCTGTCAGGATGCATCTGCAGGCCAAATGGTCGCAAGCTCCCATCGAGGAGCCTTCGTAGAACGGGGCCTTCTTCATCCCGGCGTATTCCCTCGAGCGGGCGATCAGTTCGCGCGACGCCTGCCCGGCCGCCCAACGACGGTCCTTTCCGGTTTCCACCAGGCGTTCGCCGTTCCACACAACAATGACGTCGCCGGGCTGGAGCCCGGATTCGTCGGCGGGCAACCCGGGGGTCACTGCAACGATCGTTGCGCCGTCGTTTTCTGCGCTCCCGCTCGGCGCGTGATGGTGTCCACCCGCTCCGATCATGCCGTGGCCGCGTGAATCAGCACGAAAAGGTTGATGAGCAGCAGAACAAGCGCCGGGAGCATGGCTGTCCAGGAATCCCGAACCCGGATCCTGGTGATGACTCCCAGAATCATCAGGAGGCTCAAACCACCGGACGCGATGATCACCAACCACGGTAGGAAATAGCCGGCCATCAGCCCGAACGCCCCCAGCACCTCGAGCCCTCCGGTGAGCCTCCGAAAGCGGCTCAAACCAAAGCGTTCGAACTCGGCGGCCATGCCATCCGACAGGAGGCAGCTCGAGCCATAGATCAGAAAGGCCATGATCGAGAGGGCGATCGACGCGTGGTACGTGAATTCCATCCAAAGTCCAAATTCTCGCAGCCTGGCCGGAGGAGCCAATATCTGCGCGGTTGAGCCATGCGCGCAACTCTCAGGCCTTGATGCGCTCCATCTTGGGGTCGTACATGGGTCGGATCGAGACCGCGGCCGGGTATCTGGTGCCGGCGATGTCGATCTCCCACTCACCTTCGCTGATATAGGCCTTGTTGATGGGCTTACCGGCCTCGATCATGGCCAGCCCGATGGCGCCGCCGAGGGTGAAGCCGTAGCTCGCCGCTCGGATGTAGCCGACTGCTTCGTTGTTTCGATAGACGACTTCGGCGTGATAGAGAAGAGGTTCGGGGTCTTTGACCAGCACCTGCAGCAGGCGCCGGTTGAACGCGGGGCCCTTCGCCTTCTTTTCGACGCAGTGGGGCTTGCCGATGAAGTCGGGTTTGTTCAGATCAACGACAAAGCCGAGACCGGTTTCGAACGCATCGTCGGTGTTGTCGATGTCGTGGCCGTAGTCGCGATAGCCCTTCTCCATGCGCAGGCTTCCCAGGGCCCTCAGACCCGCGTGGCGGAGACCAAAATTCCTACCCGCCTCGATCACGCGGTCGTAAACGTGAACGGCCTGCTCCACGGGGATGTTGAGCTCGTAACCGAGCTCGCCGACGTAGGTGATGCGGTTGCACTGCAGGCGGGCGAATCCGATGTCGATCTCGCGCGCTGTGCGGAAAGGAAAGGCCTCGTTGGACAGATCCGCCGAGGTGATGGATTGCAGCAACTCTCGAGATCTCGGGCCCTGGACATTGAGCTGGCCGATGCCGCCGGTGATGTCGGTGACGAAGCAATGTGCATCCGGTGGGATGTGGCGCCTCAGCCAGGTTTCGACGTGGCGGTGCATGGTGTCGGTGACCACCACGATGAAGCGATCCTCCGTCAACTTGGTCACCGTGACGTCGGCTTCGAGCAGACCGCGTTCGTTCAGCCACTGGGTGTAGGTGATCGTCTCTGATGGACCGTTGACGCTGTTGGCCGAAATGTGGTCGAGCACCCTCCCGGCGTCGCGTCCCTGCACCAGAAATTTACCCATAAAGGTCATGTCCATCGCGATCACCGATTCGCGGCACGCCCGGTGCTCTGCCTCCCAGTATGGGAACCAGTTCTGGCGTCCCCAGGAGAGCCTCTCGACCTCGGGTTTCTTGCCTTCCGGCGCGTACCAGGCGGGGCTTTCCCACCCGCTGACGTCAGTGAAGTAGGCGCGTTCGGCCTGCAACCGATCGTGGAAGGGCGAACGTTTGCAGTCGCGCGCCGTCTGCGGAACCCGAGTCGGGTAGTGGCGCCGGTAGACCATGCCCAGGGTTTCGACCACTCGTGTCTTCCGGTACTCGGGGTTGCACTGATATGGATGGAAACGATCGATATTGAAGGGGGTAATGTCGACTCCCGGGTCTCCGGTCGCGATCCACTGCGCCATGATTCTGCCGAGGCCGCCTCCGGTGATCAGACCGATCGAGTTCAGCCCCGCTGCAACGAAATAGTTCCGGATCTCCGGAGTCTCGCCGAAAACCACGCCCATGTCGGGGGTGAAGCTTTCCGGCCCGCAGAAGAACTTACGAATGCCCACCTCGGTCGTGATGGGGACACGGCTCATGGCCTTCTCGATGAAGGGCGTCATGCGGTCCCAGTCGGGCTCGATCTCGCCGAAGGAGAAATCTGCGGGGACCCCGTCGACCATCCACGGCGCACACACCGGTTCGAAAAGACCGATCATCAGACCGCCGCCCTCCTCCCGGTAGTAACCGTAGGAGGAAGGGTCCTCGATGATCGGAAGTTCGCGCGACACCTCTGCGATCGGCTCGGTGATGAGGTAGTAGTGCTCGGTGGATTGATTCGGGATGCAGACCCCGTTGAGGGCGCCGAGCTGCCGCGCCCACATACCGGCGCAGTTGACGACGAACTCGGCCTCCACATGGCCGCCGCTGGTGGTCACCCCGGTGGCGCGGCCGTTTTCGGTGGTGACGCCCTTGACCGAGACGCCCTCGATGATCGAGACACCCAGCTGACGTGCGCCTTTGGCCAGGGACATGGTTGCATCGACGGGGTTGACGCGCCCGTCCTGCGGCAGATAGAAACCCGCCTCGATATCGTCCACCCTGGCCAGGGGAAAGAGCTTTTTGATCTCGTCGGGGCCGATCTCCTCGACGTCGTTCCCGTGCAGCCGGTTGAACGCCGCCACCCGGCGGTACTCCTCGACGCGGTCCCGGTCCGCGGCCATTTCGATGAATCCCAGACGCTCGAAGCCGGTGGACAGCCCGGTCTCGGCCTCGAGCCGTTCCCAGAGGTCCCGGGTGTACATCCGCATCTTGACCTGGGTTTCCGAGGTCGAGCCGAAGGACGTCATCAGACCGGCCGCGTGCCAGGTCGTACCGCTGGTCAGCTGGTTCCTCTCCAGCAAGACCACGTCTTTCCAACCGAGATGGCCCAGGTGGTAGGCGACTGACGTGCCGATGACCCCACCACCGACGATCACTACGCGCGCCCTGTCTGGTACGTCCGGATTCGCCATGGGCGGTCTCCCTTTGCTCGTGCCTCTGGAGACTCTATTCGTGCCCGGCCACAGGGTCAACGAACGGCCGCGCGCAAATGCAGCAACATCCGCTGGTGAAGACTGTCTCGAACACCCCCATCGCCGCCTCCGTCAACCGCTTCAACGGCTTCTGATCCCGTCCCTGTCCAACACGATTCAAATACCGGACAATTGACGGACTGTGTCCGCCGCTCCGAACGAGTGCGGTGGTCCGCAGGGACTGGAATGAAAATTCATGAAAAGGAAAAGATCCCTGTACTGGGTGGCAGCCTCGTCGGTGGGCCAATGGTCCTGGATCTCGCCGGCGACGAACGGTTTGCCGTCACGGGCGCAGGCATCGACGAGGACGCAATCGAGATTTGAGACAGCGCTCCAGCAGCAACGTGTTAGCCTGTCGCCGATGGATGGGGTTGCCCGTCCCCAAATCTGCGGAGGTCGTGGCGAAAATGGATAAGCGAACCGGTGTGCTCGTGGCTGGAACGATAGCGCTGATTGCTGTGATGAGTGGTTGCGTCGGCGGCGACCAGACAGCCAGGGAGGACGATATCAATACCGCTCAAGAGAACCCATTCCTGGTCGATTGGGATGGCCCGTTCGCGGCTCCGCCCTTCGATCGGATCGTGCCCGACCATTACATTCCAGCCTACGAGAAGGGCATGGCACTCCACGATGCAGAGATCGAAGCCATCGTCGGCAATGCCGAAAATCCGACGTTCGAAAACACCATCGAGGCATACGAGAGATCCGGCGAAGTCCTCGTTCGGGTGAATACCTACGTCGGCAATCAGAACGGCGCCCACACAAATGAAGCGACTCAGAGTGTGGTCAAGGAGATGGCGCCGGTTCTGAGCGCCCATTTCACCGACATCTCTCTCAACACCGCCCTTGTTCGATCGTGTCGCGGCAGTCTGGGCTGACAAGGACACTCTCGATCTCGACGCCGAGCAGGCAATGCTCCTCAAAGACACCTACAAGGGATTTGTCCGCAACGGTGCATTGCTGGAAGGCGACGCCAGGGACCAGCATGCGAGACATCAACGAGGAGCTCTCCAATCTCGGCGTACAGTTCAGCGACAACCTGCTCGCAGAGATGAACGCGCCCGCCCTGGTCATCGAAAATGAAAGCCGACCTGGAGGGCCTCCCTGCCGACGTCATCGCAGCAGCGGCGGGCGTGGCCGTCCCCAACGGATTGGAGGGCGCCTGGGCATTCAACCTCCAACGCACCAGCTGGACGCCCTTTCTCACCTACTCCGAGCGCCGCGATCTGCGCGAACAGCTCTACAGGGCCTACATGAATCTGGGAAGCAACGGCAACGAGTACGACAACACGGAGATTGCCGCCAGGATCGCGGACACTCCGGGTCGAACGGGCGCAGCTCCTCGGCTACGACACCCACGCCGATTACGTCCTCGAGGAACGCATGGCCGAGACGCCGGAACGGGTCTTCGATCTGCTCGAACGAGTCTGGGTCCCCGCGCTGGCAGGGCCAAGAATGAAGCCGCACGAGCTGCAGGCGATGATCGACGCCGAAGGCGGAGGCTTCGAACTCGAGCCCTGGGACTGGTGGTACTACGCCGACAAGGTCCGAACGGAGAAATACGACTTCGATGAAGCGAGCGTCAAACCCTACTTCGAGCTCAACAATGTGCTGGCCGGGACCCTCGATGTTGCAACCCGGCTCTTCGGCATCACCTTCGAGGAACGAACCGACCTCCCGGTCTACCAGGAGGATGTTCAGGTCTTCGAGGTCAAAGACACCGATGGCAGCCACCTGGCGTTGCTCTACACCGACTACTTCGCCCGGACCAGCAAGCGGGGCGGCGCGTGGATGAATACCTACCGCGAGCAGTCCAAAATCGACGGCCGTGACATCCGCCCGTTGGTCGCCAACCACGCCAACTTCTCCAAGCCCGTGGGCGATGACCCCGCGCTGCTCACCCTCGACGAGGTCAAGACCCTGTTCCACGAGTTCGGTCACGCGCTGCACGGCATTCTGGCCGACGGGACCTACGAGAGCCTGTCGGGAACCAACGTGTACTGGGATTTCGTCGAATTGCCATCGCAGATGATGGAAAACTGGGCCATGCACCCTGACGTGCTGCCGACGTACGCCAAACACTGGGAAACCGGCGAACCGATCCCGCAGGAGATGATCGACAAGCTGGAAGCATCCAGCAGATTCAACCAGGGCTTCTCGACCACCGAATACGTGGCGGCATCGCTCCTGGACATGGAATGGCACACGTTGACCAAGGCTGAAAAGAAGGACTCGCTGGCGTTCGAGGCCAGGGTGATGGACGACATCGGGATGATCCCGTCCATCATCACCCGTTATCGAACACCGTACTTCAGCCACGTGTGGGGCGGCGGTTACGCCTCTGGGTATTACAGCTATCTGTGGGCAGAGGTCCTCGACGCCGACGCATTCGAGTACTTCAAGGAAAAGGGGATCTTCGACCGGGATCTGGCGCGGTCCTATCGAGAAAACATCCTCGAACCCGGAGGCAGCGAACACCCGATGGACCTGTATCTCCGCTTCCGCGGCCAGAAGCCGAGCGTGAAGGCGCTCCTCGAGCGGCGCGGGTTTCGATAGAGGTCACCGCGGCAGACCGGAGCGAAACTTTCCCGAACGGCGGAGTGTGACGCCTTCTTCCTGGGCGGCTGCGAGGCGCTGCTGGAATTTCCGGAACTGTGGTCCGCTCTCGGACCGGCGCAACCAGTCCCAGATCTTGTCAAGATTGGCCGGCTGCTCACGCACCAGCTCCAGAAGATCGGATTCACGATCTGCGCCGATCTCCGGGCCCTCGCGCCGCCAGGTGGCCAGAAGGACCTGGGTCGGCGTGGCGAGGACGGCAGCCTCTCCGCCATCGAGAACCGTCTCGAGCTCCGCCGCGGGATCGGATGCCAGCGACCGCGTTGCGCGGGGAAAAACGATGCGGCCGCCGGGGCCTTCGAATTCGCGACCCCTTCGCTGATGAAAACCGTGTTCCTCGAGCACCCGCCCGATCTTCAGGCGCGCGGCCGGGCCGATGAGATCGAAATCGAAGTTCTCATAGTGCTCATCGACAAATATCGAAATGGCCGGCAACCACGAGCAGGGCGCAGCGCTAAGCCGCGCTCGGTTCAGCCAGCGCGCGATCTCTCTAATGTCCACGATTTGGCCCCAAACAGCAGATCACGGCATTCTCCATATCAGGTCCAACGTTGTCGAGGGCTCGAATCGTTCCAGCTTTACTGGCAGCCCGTCGCGTCGGCCCACAGGGCGGGCGAAGCTCGGGTGCGGCGACACCGGATGACCCGTCGCGAGACCTCACGTTGGGATGGCTCCATCCGAATTGATTCGACTATCACTCAACGCTGCACCTGCTGATTGAACCGCTGGCGCTCCGGGTTCGACCGTGGCACCCTGTCGATGGGGGTTCCCGTGAACAACAGCATCAAACTCGTGATCGCGATTGCCGTGCCGCTCGCCATCGGCGGTCTGTCAGGCTTCGCCACGGCCAGTGGCGTCGCAACCTGGTACCCGACCCTCGTCAAACCATCCTTCAACCCGCCCGCATGGATCTTCGGGCCCGTCTGGACCGTGCTCTACATCATGATGGGCGTCGCCGCGTTTCTCGTCTGGCGACAGGGTCTTGCAACGGAAGGTGTCAAGCTTGCCCTCACCGTCTTCGGTGTCCAGCTCGCCCTCAACGGGCTGTGGTCGATCCTCTTTTTCGGTATGCAGTCACCCGGTCTGGCCCTCGCCGAGATCATTGTTCTCGTGCTCGCAATCGTCGCCACGGTGTGGTTGTTCTGGCGGGTGGTTCCGGCTGCGGGGATGCTCCTGCTGCCCTATCTGGCATGGGTGGGTTTCGCTACGGTTCTCAACGGATCGATCTGGATGCTCAACCGCTGAAGCCAGATCGATTGATCATCATGGGCTTCCATGATCTGGGGCGACATCACCCCGACTCGACTCGGCTTTTGAATCGTGAAATAGTCTGTCCATGAACACCATCGATCAGAGTATCTCGCTGCGCTGTGGCCTTGAAGTTTCGCAACGGATCGCAATGGCGCCACTGACCAACACCCAGAGCGAACCCGATGGAACCCTCGGCGAGGACGAGCTCAGGTGGCTGAGCCGGCGAGCCGCGGGAGGCTTTCCCTGGATCAGCACCTGTGCTGCGTTCGTGTGCGAGGAGGGCCACGCCTGGCGGGGACAGCTCGGGATTTCTTCGGAGGCTCAGGTCCCCGGTCTCACCCGACTCGCCGCTGCGCTCGCCGAACAGGGTGCGACGCCGATCGTGCAGCTCCACCACGGTGGCGCCAAGGCAAATCTTTGTCCGGGGCGACCGCTGAGCGCCGTCGACGGGGGACCCACGGGGAGTCGAGGCGCCACCCGGCAGGACATCGAACGCGTCACCGCCGTTTTCGTCGCCGCCGCCCGCCGCGCCGCCGAGGCTGGGTTTGCCGGGGTCGAGATTCACGGCGCCAACGGATACCTCTTCACCCAGTTCCTGGCGCCGGCGGACAACACCCGCACCGACGAATACGGTGGTGATCTTCGGGGTCGGGTGCGGTTTCTTCGCGAGACCCTGCGCGCGGTACGGTCGGCGGTTCCCGCAGGCTTCGCCGTGGGCGTTCGGCTGTCTCCGGTCGACCTCTGGGACACGCGGGGGCTGGTTCTCGACGACGGCCTCACGGTCGGTCGCTGGCTCGCGGAAGATGGGGCCGACTTCATCCACCTCTCGCTCAAGGACGCCGCTGGGGCGCCTCCCAACGAGCCCGACCGGGGGCCGGTGGCGCGGGCTTTTCGAGAGGTCCTCCCGGCCGACGTCCCGATCTTCGCAGCAGGCGGCATCTGGACCCGCAACGACGCAGCTCGCGCCGTCGACGCCGGGGTCGATGTGGTCGTGCTGGGGAGGGCGGCCATCGCCCACCCCGACTGGCCGGCGGTGTCAGCCACGATCGGCTGGGAGCCCACTCGCGCCCCCTGGCGGCCTGACTATCTGACGAGTGTTGACGTCGGGCCCGGATTCCTCGAATACCTCAGGGGCATGGCGGGGATGGTGGAGGACGGCACCGCGCCACGGCTTTGATTCGCTCCAAGAACAACCGGGGAGGCTCTCGATAGCCAACACCAGGATGGGTGTGCCCCGCCGGTCCCATCCCGCAATTTGCACCTGACTCAACCAGTGTCACCCCTCACCGTCGCCCGGTACCGGAGGTGGCGGTGGGGGTGGAGGGGGTGGCGGCGGCGGCAACGCGGCGACCCAAAAAGGCGCCGCGCGGCATTTCTCGCGAGCCGCTATCCAGGCTGCGCAGCCGACCGCGAGATCGAAGAGCGCGAGGGCCAGCTCGGGCGAACGGGTTGCGGCAAAACGTCCGATCACCGGAACGAATGACGTCCAACTGACCATCCACGGTAACGTGAACCCGATGGCGATGTGCGCTCCCCAAACAAAAAATCCGGCGCCGATCAGCTGTGCGATTCCTTTGCCGAGAGAGCGGTGCACGCTGAGAATCCCGGCCACCAGGGCGACGGTGAGAACCGAATTGGCCAGCCGCCCCATTGCCTCGACCACCTCGAAACCCCCGGCTGCTTCGAGTCCCGTTCCCGTCAAAAGCAGACCTCGCTGCGAGGCGACGACGCCGTCCCAAAAGGATCCGCACACTGCGATCACAAGGGTCGCGATCGCCACGGGGAGGGCGCCGGCGTCAAAAAAGCTCCCTCCGAAATCGGACATGCTCGCCCGATCCAGCCACGCTTCACGCCTCGATGAACGGAGCCGGTGGACTCTCCAGACCACGATGAACGCAAACAGTGCGGGCACCGAGAAGAAGAGGTTGCGCACCACCCGCGGAATGATTGCCAGCCCGACCAGGATCGGTATTTGACCGACCACGATCGAAAAAGACGGCAGGAGAACCTCCGCCGCCAACGCGATCATCACAAAGGCGGACAAGACCGCCACCCACCACCGTCCCCACAGCACCCGGTTGACCTGCGATGTGAGTGGGTTGTCGCGCCATTGACGCGCCGCATCGACGATCGACTTGAGACCCGCGACTGCAGCCGCCCCATACTGGGCAATGTTCATACTCTGAGAATACTCCGACCAAAGACCACTGATTCCGTTGTATTCTCGAAAGCGTCTTTTAGGGGATCTCTCTCGCCGTTCTCGCCCCATGAAGTACTCGCGAAGACAAACAGCCTGGACAAAGGAGATCATGATGGCGCCACTCCGAAAACACGACATGCTCCTGAGGTCGGCAACGACGGAAGAGATCAAGGCGGTGTGGGAAGAGCGTTGGTTCGGCAAAGTGGTCTGCCTGAGCACCGTCTTCGAACCCGCGGACGTCGAGGGTCTCGCCCTCGTTGATCAGAACGACGAAATCGTGGGTCTGGTGACCTATCACGTCGACGGGCCGGCGGGCCAGATCGTGACGCTCGACACCATACTTCGGGGGCGGGGATTCGGTCGACGCCTGCTCGAGATCGTCGAGAACAAGTTCCACAAAATCGGCCTCGGTCGTGCCTGGGCATTGATGACCAACGACAATCTGCGCGCTGCGGGGCTGTACCTCTCGCGGGGCTACCGACTGATCAGAGTTCACGTGGATGCAGTCGATAGCGTTCGCGAACACAAACCTCACCTGCCCGAAAAGGGTTACGAGGGCATCCGAATTCGAGACCTGTGGGAGTTCGAAAAGATGGGGCCGCTCGGTTTACCGTTGCCGTGACCCCGCCGATCACGAAGCGGTTGGATCAATCGGCCGACGGGTCTCTTCGCAGCCACCACACAGACCATAGAAGCACCGAGACCTCGTCGACTTGGGCGCCGCTCAAAGGGGGAGACCATGGCTCGGAGTACCTGGCTGGAGGATGCGAAGAGGAATTCGGGGTTGCTGATCTTCCTTGGGGCCCTGACCGTCGTGCTCGGGATCATCGCCATCGCGACACCCTATCTCGTTGGGGTGACGGTGTCCGTGTTCGTCGGCTTCATGCTGCTGGGCTCCGGCATCGCTCAGATCGTCCACGCGTTCAAATCGAGACAGTGGGGAACCGGTGTCTGGGGCACGGTCATCGGCACTCTCGGCGTGGGCGCCGGTGTCGTGATGATCTTCCGACCGGCGGTGGGACTGCTTTCCATGACCCTGCTTCTCGCGTTCTATTTCCTGATCGACGGCATCTCAGAGATCATCGCGGCATTCAAGATCAAACCCGACCGGGGTTGGGGCTGGGTTATGTTCAACGGCGTGATCGCCGTTCTCCTCGGCTTCATGATCTGGCGCCAGTGGCCCATTTCAGGAGCCTGGGCGATCGGGGTGCTGGTCGGCATTCACATTCTCTTTTCCGGATGGGCCATGATCGTCCTCGGCACCGGTGCCCGTCGATTGGCGGGCGTGGTCGAGGATGCAGTTGAGGACGCCGTCGACTATGGGCAGGATCTTGCCGAAGACGCGGTCGACGCGGCACAGGACGTGGTGGAAAAAGCCGGTGACGTCGTCGATGGCGCGGTGGACAAAGTCGGCGACACATTCAGAGACGATAAGGGCTAAGACCTGGCACCTCAAGACGGAGATTGACCGCAGTCTCGAGCACAAACTCGGGTTCGATGGCGGCACCGGCTGCGGCGACCATCAACACAATTACGAGTGTCGGAAGCGTCCCCATCATGCTGCGAGTGAGTGTGTGCGGAACGTCTACTGTCCGCCACCGGGATGGTCGCTGACGGCCAGCAATCGCCACGCCAGGAGGCACCAACCTGCGATCAGCGCAACTCCGCCAAAGGGCGTGACGGCGCCGAGCCACCGCTGTCCTGTCAGGACCAGGAGATACAGGCTGCCCGAGAACACGATGGTCCCTGCCAACAACAGCCACGCGGCTGACGCCAGCTGGCGGTCCGGCCATCGGCTGATCGCCCAGGCCAACGCCAGCAAACCGAGCCCGTGATACATCTGGTACCGGACACCGGTCTCGAACGTCGCCAGAAGCTGAGGGTTCAGGCTCGCCTTGAGGGCATGGGCGCCAAAAGCTCCGAATGCAACACCCAGCCCCGCCAGCAACGACCCGACAGCAAATATCCGTCGCTCCATTTCAGCTCCGATCTGATCGATCAAGAACTCGTGAACGCCTTGCCCCACCGGAGCGGGGCCCGCCGCGGTAACGATTCGCTGCTTTTCAAACCTGGTTCACGAGACACTTCGTCGTCGCCCCTCATACGCTATGCCGCGTGGCGCCGTTCAGAGAACCATCTGCTGCTGCGCACCTGAGCCACGACGCCGGTCATCGCCGTATAAGCAACCGGGATCAGGACCAGGGTCACCAACGTGGAGGCCAACAAGCCGCCGATGACGACCCGTGCCAACGGCGCCTGAATCTCCGCCCCGGCACCAAGGCCGAGAGCGAGTGGAAGCAAGCCGATCACCGTGGTCCCGGTGGTCATCAAGATCGGCCGCAAACGGAGGCGACCAGCCTCGATCACCGCTTCGGCCGCGCCCATCTGGTAGTCGCGCCGCAGGAGGTTGATGGCATCGACGAGCACGATCGCGTTGTTGACGACGATACCAATCAGCATGATCAGACCCATGACGCTCTGAATATTGAGGGTCGTGCCGGTCAGCAACAGCGCGGGTACGACACCGATCAACGCCATCGGCACAGACAGCATGACGACCAGCGGGTCGAGAAAGCGCTCGAACTGCGCGGCCATCAGCATATAGACGAGGACAAGCGCCATCACGATGGCGACCCTGAAATCGCGGCTGGCCGCCTGCTGCTCCTCGTACTGGCCGCCGAAAAGCAATGCGAAACCATCCGGTAGACTGACATCCCGAAGCTCCGCCCGAACCCGTTGGACGGCGTCTCCCAGGGCCACACCACTTTCGAGATTGGCCGTCACGTAGGTCACCCGTTGGCCGTCAACCCGATCGATCTCCACCGGGCCGCGAGCACGCTGCCGTTCGACCAGGGCCGACAATGGAATGATGGTGCCGTCGGGGCTGCGCAAAACGATGTTGTCGAGGTCCTCGGCAGTCAGCCGGTCACCCGGCCGTAGCCGAACCACGATCGGGAACTCGTCGCCACCCTGACGAAACCTACCGGCCTCGAGCCCACCGACGTTGGCAAGGAGGGTGCGCCCGACCTCCCGCACCGAAAGCCCGACCTCGGCCATGCGCTCACGATCGAGCAGCAAACGCTCTTCGGGCTGGCCCTCGCGACGACTGACCCGGACGTCGGTAATGCCTTTGATCCGCTCCATGCGGCGACGAATCTCGGCCGCGAGCACGTCGGCCCGATCCAAATCCCACCCCCGAAGCTCGATCTCGAGGGCGCTCTGGCCGCCACCGGAGCTGAAGACCCGGTTGAGCATCCACAGACCCTGCTGCGCTTCCACGTCAATTGTCGCTCCCGGGATCTGCCCGTCGACCGCCGCGCGAACCCGATCGGCGAGCTCGGTGCTGCCGAGAGAACGGCGGTCGCGCGGATTCAGCTTCAGCTCGACCGCCGCGCTGTCGCCGCGCACCTCAGTGGCGGAGATCGCCACGTTGCCTTCAGGCAGGATGCCCCGCACCTTCCGCTCGAGCTCGTCGAGATAGACGCGGGCCACCGCGATATTTGTGCCGCGAGCCATCTCGAGTGCGATGTCGATTTCGTCTGCCTCGGTCCGCGGCGCCAACTCGACCGGAATCAACGGCCACAAGAGCAGCGCCGCACCGAGCAGCACGCCGGTCGCAGCAAAGACCCGCCGGCGGTGCCGAAGGGCGGTTCGCAGCAGACCGGTGTAACGCCCCTCGAGGCGACGAAAGGCGCGATAGAACCGAGAGCCTTCGAGCTCCTCAGCACTGCGCAAACGGAGAAATCGGGAGGCCAGCATCGGCACCAGGGTCAGCGCCACCAGCAGCGAGCACGCCAGCGCGAAGACCACCACCAGGGCGAGGGCCTGGAACAGCGCACCGCTTGTCGTGCGTGCAAAGACCACCGGCAGGAAGATGATGCAGGTGGTCAGGGTCGAAGCCACGATGGCCCCCGCCACCTCGCGGGCGCCCACCCGGGCGGCTTCCTCCGGTGGCATGCTCTGCTCTTCTCTCTTCCTGACGATGCTTTCGATCACGACGATTGCGTTGTCGACGATCAAGCCGACCCCCAGCGCGAGACCACCAAAAGTCATCTGGTTGAGCGTCATGCCGCCGAAGAACAGGAGCCCGAACGTGGCGATGACCGAGATCGGAATTGCGAGAGCGATGATCGCGGTCGACGAGCGATTTCGGAGGAAGAAATAGAGAACGGCGATGGCCAGCAGCGAGCCCCACAGCGTCGAGTTGCGCACGCTGTCGATGGATTGGCGAATGTACTCGCTCTGATCGGTCACCACGGTCAGCTGCACATCATCATGTTCGGCGTTGATGCGCTCCATTTCGCGCCGTACAGAGCGGGCCACGGCTACCGTGTTGGCCCCGCTCTGTTTCTGGATGCCGATATTGATGGCGGGGACCCCGTTCATCTCCACCAGGTACCAGACGTCCTCGTAACTGTCGCGCACTTCGGCCACGTCGCGGACGCGGATCGGCTTGCCTCGCACCTCGGAGATCACTGTTCGGGCGACCTGGTCGACCGACTGATACTCACCCAGGGCCCGGACGTAGAGATCGTTGGTGCCGCTCTTGACGTTTCCGGCCGGCAGCGTGACGTTCTCCCTGAGCAGCGCCTGCTGCACATCGAGCGATGTCAGACCCGACGCGCGGAGGCGATCGCGCAAGAGATCCACTCTGATTTCGCGATAGATGCCGCCGCGGATGTTGATGGCCCCGACGCCCGGGATCTGCTCAAAACGGCGGGCCAGCTCCTGCTCGAACATTCGGGTCAACGTCTCGAGATCGCGACTCGAAGTGGCGGCGATACTGACGACCTCGATCATGTCGAGGTCGAGTTTGAAGATCTCCGGGGTATCGGCCTCGATCGGCAGCTCGTCGCGCAGCCGGTCGAGCGCCGCCCGAAGGTCGTTGGCGGCCTCGTCGATGTTGGTACCGCGGGTGAACCGCAGCCTCACCCGGCTCGAGCCCTCCTCTGACTGCGAGGTGACCCGCTCGAGATTCGGTAGCCCGGCGACCACGTTTTCGATCGGATCCGTGATGACCTGCTCGATCTCTTGCGGGCCCACATTGGGATAGCTCACCCGCACGGTCAGCTCGGTGAACTCCACTTTTGGCAGCAGGTCGACAGGCAGCGTGCGCAGCGCCACCAGCCCGACCACGATGAGGATCAGGAAGACCATCACGGTGGCGACCGGTCGGCGGATCGAGAGATCGCTGATACCGGCCACGTCAGTTCCCTCGTGTCGGCGACGGCGGAGGATCTTCGGCACTCGGCGCCTGACCTGCGAGCAACTCGTCAACGGCGTTGCTGTCGGGAGGCAACTCCGCCCCGAGAACTGCCGCCACGCGTCGCTGTTTCTCGAGGAAACCCTCGAGCAGATCCTCGCGCTGCAGCCCTTGAAGCTCCAGCACCTGTCGCCATGACGTGGGTCGCACCCGAGCCACGGTCTCTTGCCGCCCGTCAGTCTGAAGCTGTTCGTAGATCAGGTGCTGGCCCAGGGTGACCACCCATTCTCCGTCAACGATTCCGTCAACCCCGGTCCGCCCCTGTCCCTCGGCCAGAACATGGACCCGTCGAACGCCGACCCGCCGTTCCCGAACGGGGATATCGGGACTCTGCGCATCAGGTTCGGCCAGGCCATCGACCTCCTCGACGACGAACACCTGGCTCGAACCGCTTCCCGGCTCCTCCCAGATCGCGCTCGCCGGCACCAGCGTGGCGGGCTCGCTTTCACCTCGCAGCACCCGCACCTCGACAAACATGCCCGGCCTCATGCCGCCCGCGGCGGGCAGGTCGATCTCCGCGATCGTGCTGAAACTCCCCTGCTCGATGAAGGGGGAAATCCTGGAAACGACTGCACGGACGGCAGCGCCATCCGTGTCCCTGGTCCCGATTTCCACCGGTGTGTCAACGTCGACGAATCGCAGGAGATCCTGCGTCAGAGGCACCTCCACCAGGAGGTCCTCGAAATCTCCCATCAGAAACAGCGTGCTGCTCGGATTCACCACCATTCCCACTTCGACAGCCCGCTGGCCGACCCGCCCGGCCGACGGGGCGCGGACCACCGTCCTCGCGAGCTCCGATCGACTCTCGGCCGCGCTCGCGCGCATCTGCGCCACACGCGCCACGGCCTGCATTGCCTCCGCTTTGACGGCGGCCACCTGGGCCTCGCGGGTCTCGAGATCAAGGTCGCTGACCAGACCACGATCCGCCAACACACGCGTCCGAACGACCTGCGCGGTGACCTCGTCCTCGCGGGCTCCGGCCGCCGCTGCGGTGGCCTCGGCCATCTGGAGCTCGGCCTCGGCCTGACGCAGACGATCCCGCTGGGTGACGCTATCGAGGCGAACCAGGGGCTGCCCGCGGACCACGGTATCGCCGTTGCGCACCAGCACCTCGACGACGGATGCGTTGATCTCGGGACGGATCATCACCTGATTGCGCGCGCGAACACCCCCGCTCAACTCCTCGAACAGGGGCAGGGTCCCCGACCGTGCCGGGAGTGCCTCAACGGCGGGCGCGAGACCCGCAGGGTCGCCGGATTCCGATACGCGATCAGAGCCTCCGCCGCAACCCGCGATCCAGAAAACGGCAGCTGCGGCCAGCACGTGAGCGGCACCGAGGCGCCACGAGCCATCTGCACCCGCACCCCGACCAGCTATTTTCAAAATCTTCATCGGAACGGTTCCCCTTCTCCAAGCGAATCGCACCAACGCTCCCTGAAATTCCGCCGTGTCCGACCCTTACACCTCTGCAACAATCGCAAGCGGGATCTTGATTCTAGTCGTTCCGCTCTCGGGAATTGGCCGCCGACACCGCATCCGGCCCGGTTTGTCCGGCAGAAACTCGTGCGAGACAGCCTTCGACTGCCGATACCAGCTCATCGGACCGCTCCCACCGGATCACCTCCCGGCCCGATATCAAGATCCACACCGTGGCAGGAGGCCGGCGTCTCACTTCAAAACGAACCCACCCGCGGGGGCACCCAGCCCCCGCGGGCGATGTGGTGTTCTATCGCGGAATGACCAACGTCGGGTCGGAAGTGCCCTCATCGAGCACCGAACCGTAACAGGTGAAGCTGCCGCCGGTGGTGTCGGTCCACACCTCGGCGTACGCCGCCTCGATCGGCTGGAAGTTCCGCAGCACCCGGTTGATCTGGGTCACCCCATAGGGCTGGAGCACCCGGGAGCCTGTTCCGAGAGAGGTCCCGTCGGAGGCAAAGAGCTCCCACTGCACGGTGACCGGCGCGTCGACGCCGTTGAGCAGGCCCAGATTCGAGCGAAAGTCGTCGTTTTCGCTCAGAAACAACACCGTGACCCGCTCTCCGGCCGGCACAAGATCGCTCAGCGGCACCCCCGGCAGGGCCGCACCGATCGAGCCCGCCTCGACCTGATTAAAGGTCCGCGTCATGACCAACAGCCTGTCGCTGTCGGACAACACCGCGGCGCCACCTGCAAAATCTTCCCCATCGGGACCGAAGGCGTCGCCCAGCACGTTGTCAAAACGCCGCACCTCACCGGGTTCGAGGGTGAAGAGGGCCGACTCGAGAGCGCCTGAGTTATCGGCACCGCGGTCCAAAAGCTGGATGCGAATCGAAGCCGTGGCCGGGCCGGCATTGAGGATGTCAACCGTTGTAATAAAGAAGGAATCACCCGACCCGCCCGCATTGGAAGCCGGGAACACGAAGCGCTCGGTGAGCTCCGGACCGGTTGCATCCAATTCGAAGGTCACGGTAAGCTTGGGCCGGTCCTGCTCACCCGAATTTTCACGGCTGTCGAACCGTTTCGCACTCCCCACAGGCGGCGCCGGCATCACCATCGCCCACCCGAAATTGCTGTCAGGATCGTCGAGCCATCCCTGGACATCCGCCACAAGCTGCGAGCCGCTGCTGAACACGTAGGCGTCGGTGCCGGAGATCGATTGCGAGGCGCTCACCGTCGACGAAAAGGTGCCGCCGGCAGACGACCACGTACTGTTCGGGAAATCCCGGTGCACCCAGGTCGCATCTCCGGTCAGGGAGGACGTTCCGCCGCCCTCCTGGCCCGGGGCGTCCGACGATCCCTCCGACCAGCTTTCCAGCACCCGGCGCAGCTCGACCGTCTGCGCCCCGGAGATCGAGCGTGACATGGTGACCTCGAGGCTGACGCCGGTGATGGTTGCGCCGCTCGGGACCGAGGCCCCGATGTCGAAAGTCAGCAGCGCTCTCCTTTCGACCGCGCCGTTCCGGTTCTCGGTTCGGCCCACGAAAAGGTAGCTGCCGGAACCGTTGGCGAGGTTGCCGTCACCCTCGTACAGCGTCACGTCCGCGGCCGGTTCGAGAACCGCTTCGTCGGCATCTGCCGACCACGCCCCAACCATCGTCAGGGCGATCAAACACGAAAGATATTTTTTGTTCATCTGAGCACTCCCATTCTTTTTGTCCGATAAGCAACAGTGTCGCGAAGGGTGAATCCGTCCTCTCACCGCCAGAATTCCAGAGCTCGCCTCGGAGCGGTCTCAGCGCGAGGCAACCGACTCTCATCTGTGCCGTATGATCCCTATGACGGGTTTGATGCACCCGCCACCGGGGGGAACCTTGGGCGGAAGAACTTTTCGACGCACTACCAGACTTTTGATCGCCGCGCTCATCGCTCTGGGCGCTGTGCACGCGTGGTCTGCAGACCCGACTCTCGGCTGGAAAGCGGACGTTGCGCTGTCTCGACATGCAGGCGGGCGCCGTGTGCCGGAGGTCGACCCGTTCGATCTCGTGTCCAGCATCAGCCTTCTTTCTGTCCTGGAAGACCTGACCGAAATCGAAGAGCACTCGGGGTGGAGAGTGTGCGGCAGCGCCGGCGAACGCGAGGCTCTCACATATGTGGAACAGCGACTGGCCCAGCACGCTTTTCTCGTCAACGCAGGTCTCGAGGTCAAACGGCAGAGTTTCCGCACCATCGCCGGGGTCGAGATCCACCAGGCGACGCTCGAGATCGAGGCCGGTTCGACCATGCAGACCGTTCCCGCCGACGCCACCGCAGGGCACCCCTACAGCCTCGAGCCAGACCCAGTTCTACGATTCGGACGGCGACCTCAGCGATCTCGACTTTGACCCCGTCACCGCTGAAGGGCCCGTACGAGCGCTCACCACGCTTGCAGACATTCAATCACTGGCAGCGGGAGAGCTGGCGGGGCGTATCGCGGTGCTCGATTTCGCCCTCATCGACACGGCCTTGATCGGGAGGAACGAGGCGACTGTCCGGTTGCAACCGGTGTTCGACGCGCTCCCGGCGGGGCTGGTGGCCGTGACCAGCGACTCCCTCACCATCGGCGAGAGCCACGGCTCGTTTGCCCTCGACTCGAGCGCCCTGATCTATTTTCAGCTCGATCCCCCGATCCCGGTGCTGGTCACGCGGATTCAGGATATGGCGCCGGCCGGTATCGGCACCATCGATGACCTGAACACCATCACCAACGCCAGATTGACCTGGGACACGGATATCGTTTCGCCCGGGCACTCGGGCAATATCGTCGCGCGCATCCCGGGTGGATTCGTCGAAAGCCACGATCCTCTCGGCCCACCTCGACTCGCCGAACTGCCCCGGAGCACTCGACAACGGCTCCGGGTCCGCAGCTCTTCTCGAGGTCGCGCGGGTGCTCGACCGCAGCAGGACGGTGCCGCCGGTCGATGTCTACCTGGTGTGGTTCGGCTGTCACGAAAAGGGCATCTTCGGTTCGGCGCACTTTGCCGCGACCCACCAGGACCTGCTCGATCGGACGATCGGGATGGTCGAGCTCGACGCCATGGCCCGGCCGTTGAATGGTCTCGATGACCCCGTCAACCTCGAGTCCTGGTCCTACTCCAGGCTTGGCGACGACACCCTCCCCTTCCCGGACTTTCTCCAGGACGAGGCAGGTGACCGCGGCATCGATGCGCTCACATGGGACTTCCACTGGCTGCTCTCCGACATCACCGGCTTTGTCCCATATGATGTACCGAACGCCCTCCTCGACAACCTCGACCTGCCCGCGGTTGAGCAACTGGGTACGGCCCATTACACGGCCCACTGGCACTCTCCGAACGACACCATCGAGCACGCACGGGCCGAGGCGAGCCAATTCGAGCGACTGACCAGGGTGCTCTTGGCAGCGGCCTTAGATACCGGTGCCAAGAACCCGAATCTGCGGGTGACGCCGGAGCCCTCGGGGCGCGCAGTGTTCCTCGCCAATCACACCGAGTCGGTGCACATGGCGCCCCTGCTTTTCACCGATCTCGGCACCATCCTGGCGTGGGAAGGCCTCGATCTCGATCTCGTGCCGTACGGCGAGGCCCTCACCGCGACTGATCTCGAGGACGCCAAAGTGGTGGTTGTTCTCCCACCTCACGACTACCCCAGCGAGCTTGCTGACGTCGATCTCTACGATGAGGCGTGGTCAGTGCCTGAGGTCGCTCTGTTAACCACCTACGTCGAGAACGGTGGTCTGCTGGTTCTGACCGACAGCGCCGCCCGTCTCGGGCCCTTTGGTCATCCGCGGGAGTCGAACGAGGACTGGTACGACATCAACTTGATCGCTCAGGAGTTCGGCATCGAGTTCTCCTCGCGAATAGCGGGTTCCGAAGCCGAGGTTTCAGAAGCCCACGCAACTCGTGGCCGGCGTCGACGTGCTGGCGATGTTGTCGAACAACGCTATCGGGCTGACTCCCGGCGAACAGGGCCAGACCCTGGCGACGACAAACGGCACTGCCGTTGTCGTTCACGTTGAGCATGGTGATGAGGGCGGCGAGGTCCTCGCCCTTGGCGATATCAGTATGTTCATCAGCCAAAGCGGGCAGCCCAGCAACTTCCGCTTCTGGCAAAACCTCGCGCAGTACGCTGCCGCCCGTTAGGTCTCGCGGAGTTTTTCAGAGGATCTTGTCGAGAGCCCCTTGACATCGGCTTCCACTGGACATACTGTATATATCGTATATGAACAGTAAAACACCTTCTCTGCTCCTCCACCTGGCCCCGGGCGACCCGGAGCCGATCCGTGAACAGGTCGTGCGCCAGCTCCACGATCGAGTCGTTCGCGGCGAGCTGGCCGCCGGGACCGTGCTGCCCGGCCCCCGCCAGCTGGCGCGCCAATACCGGGTGACGCCTTCGACAGTCGAGGCTGCTTACGACGCTCCTCATCGCCGATGGGCTGCTCACCGTGGATTCTGGTGACGACGTCAGGGTCTCGAGCCTCGATCCCGAACGTCGCCGCGATCTGGTGGAGCGGCTCCAGCTCGACAGGCTGGTGGCGCAGGAACTCGGTCGGCGAGAGTTGGAGATGGCCCGCGACGTCCAGCGTCGGCTCCTGCCGCCTTCGGAGCTGGCCGGGCCCGGTTGGGAAGTGGCCGCCCGCTGTGTGCCGGCTCGCGTCGTCGCCGGCGATTTCTACGATGTTCTCAGACACCAGGATGGCAGCGTCGATGTGGTGGTGGCCGATGTGGCCGGCAAGGGTTTTGCCGCAAGCTTGATCATGGCTTCAGTCAAGGCGATGTTGCCGTTCGTGACAGCTGAGGGCAGCGTCGCCGATTCTCTGGCGAATCTGAACCAACGGCTCGCACTCGAATTGGGCCGCGGCGAGTTCGTCGCTCTGACTCTGGCGAGATACCGCCCGCCGGCCAACAGCGTGGAGATTGCCAACGCCGGTGCGCCCGATCCCTATCTGATCCGCCCGGGCGAGTTGCCGCAGCCATTTCGGTGCCCGGTCCGCGTCTCCCGCTGGGCGTCCGCGAGCGCGTCGCATACGCCTCGCGGACCGCGGATCTGGCGGACGGCGGAAGTCTGCTGATGCTTACCGACGGTCTCCCTGAAGCGCGCGGTGAGGACGGTGAGCCATTCGGGTACCAGGCTCTGGAGGCGATGCTGTCGGAGGCATCCCCCACCGACTCGCCTTCTTCCTGGTTGACCGGCCTCTTTGACAGGGTTCAACGGCGCACCGGCCGCGTGCCGGAGGACGACTGGACGGCAGCGATGCTGGTGCCACGCGAGCGGAGGGGAGGCATCGTGATCCTCAATCTGTCGGATCTCTCCGACGAACCGTTGCATGCGCAGATCTCACGTCAGATCCGGGCGAAGATCCTGACCGGTGACCTTGACGGCGGCGAGTCGCTGCCTTCGATCCGCGGCCTCGCCAAGGGGCAGCGGGTGAGTGTGATCACGGTGCAAAGGGCCTACGACGACCTCGAGCGCGAGGGGCTGGTACAGTCCCGGCGCGGCAAGGGTTTCTGGGTAGCACCCCTGGCCAATGGGAGAAAGAACACGATGGCTGAAGAACGATTCGCCGACGCACTGAAACAACTTGTCGCATACGCAACCGCTGAGGGCCTGAATGGTGCCGACATGCGGCGCATCCTGGACCAACTCCTCAAGAAAGGCGTTCGGAGATGAGTGAACCCCGAACTGAAAACACCATTGCCGCACGCCTGACCGGACTTACCAAACGATTCGCAGGGTTTCAGCTGGGACCGCTCGACCTGGCTCTGGAGCCCGGCACCGTGCTCGCCCTGGTAGGGCCCAACGGCGCCGGCAAGACAACGACCTTGAATTGCATGGCTGGGCTGATGGTGCCCGATGATGGTGAAGCCGAGGTGTTCGGTCTGCCGGTCAGTCCATTTCGAACCGAATACAGGAACGATGTCGGGTATGTCGGTGAGGAGAGCGGTTTCTTCCTGCGCTGGACGGCGCGCCGGAACCTGGCCTATTTGGCCGAACTGATCCCCGGGTGGTCGCACGACCGTGCCCGTCAGCTCACCGAGCGCATCGCACTGCCTCTCGACAAACCGGTGAACAAGCTGTCACGTGGCAACAAGACAAAGCTCGCCCTGGTCGCGGCGATGGCGCACCGGCCCCGTCTGCTGCTGCTTGATGAACCGACGTCCGGCCTCGACCCGGTCGTCAGAGCGGAGGTTTTGGACGTGCTGTGGGAGATCATCGAGGACGGAGAGCACGCGGTCCTCTATTCCACGCACATTCTCTCCGACATCAACCGGCTGGCCGACGAACTGGTGTTCATGCGAGACGGTCAATTCGTGCTGCGGACCGGACGCGACGAACTCGGCGAAAACTGGCGGCGGGTCTCCTTTCGGTTGCAAAAGGAAGAGGTCGAACTGTCCGGTATCGTCGAGCACCGCCGGGTCCGATCCGAACACCAGATCATCACCCGTGATGCCGAAGCCACGCTGCGGCAACTGGCCGAACTCGGGGCGGAAGCGGTCGAGGTCTCGCGCATGAGCGTCGACGAGATCGCGGTACAGATCCTCAAGGAGGGCCACCATGTTGCGCGCACTGAAGACTGAGCTCGAATATTCCCTTCCGTGGATGCTTGGCGGTCTCGGCATCGCCCTCTTCGTCGTGGTGCTGTTGAGCGTGCTGGTCAGGTTTTTTGAAGAAGGCGAAGGCCCGCCCGCCTTTGTCATTGCGATTTTTCCGATCATCGCGGGAATGGTCGTGGCCTTTATCGCTCAGGGCTACCGCGTCGAGGAACGGCGGACCAGATTGCTGCTCTCGGGGCCCCTCACCCCCAGGCAGCTCGTCGGCGTGACCGTCCTCCTGCCGATTTGCTTTACCTTCTGCGGCACGCTCGCGGCGATTCCGATGATTGCGCTGGCTTCGTTGATCACGGGGAAGTTCGAATCATCCGCCCTTCCCCTCATCGCCGGTTTCGCCGGCCAGTTCTGGGCCTACGCCCAGTTGGGACCGCTGGCACAGGAATCAACGGCGGCCCGCCGCCAACAACGCAACATCGCGTCCACCACCGGATGGGCGATCTTCGCCGGCACGATCCTGGTGCTGACCGTCAGCCAGTTCTTCATGCACACGGTGTTTGGCTTTGTCGGGATCGCCGGCGCCGCGTTTGCTGCCATGGGCTTTGCCGCCGCGCTCTTCATCCGTCGAACCGACTTCACGCGCTGACGAATCGAACGACCGAACCGGGAACAGCCAGAATACAAAAACCGCCCCGTTGAGGGGCGGCAATTCGACGTTCGCTGCTGCGGTTTGTGGTTTTTCTTGAAGGACGTTTTCGAAGGCCTCAGCGGCAGCCCGGACAGCACGACGAGGAATGCCAAGCCAGCATCAGGGGTTCAAATGCACAGAGACGTAGCCCAAAAAATTTAAGAACGGCGCAACGGACACCCCGAGGAGGTTGGTGTGAAATACGTGAGCAGCTTTGTCATTCCCGTACCCAAGAAAAAACTCGATGTCTATCGTCGCAACGCCCGGAAATTTGCCAAGCTCTGGATCGAACATGGTGCCCTCGAAGTCGTCGAGGCCGTGGGCGACGATGTCAAACCCGGCAAACTGACGTCGTTCCCGCAGAGCGTGGTGCTCAAGCGGACCGAAACGGTCGTGGTCTCGTGGATCACTTTCAAGACCCGTGCTCACCGCGACCGCGTCATGAAAAATGTCATGAGCGACCCGCGGGCGCAGAAGTTGATGAACTCGACGGATATGCCGATTGATGGCACGCGGATGTTCTGGGGCGGATTCGACGTGATCATTCGCCTTTGATCCCCCGGGGCGGCGCCTCCCATGACACGCAGTGGACCTTTGTCGGTTGAAAATTCGTAATCGCGCCGTTGATTCGCCATAATCACACGATGGATTCTCAAAGAACAGACCAGGCTGAAGACTCCCCTGCCCCAACTCCACGTCTGACCTTGCGCGGCGTCGCGCGCGACGCGGCGAAACACTTCTTCGATCTGGAGAGTGGTTGGTTGCGGACGGTTCGCGAACTGACCCTCGCGCCCGGTCAAATGATACGCCGCTATGTCGATGGCCACCGCAAGGTCTACGCCAACCCCTTTGCCTACCTCGTGTTCGGCACGGCCGCGAGTTTTGTGGTCCAAAAGCTGGTCGGCTTTCAGGACAGAATGGTGGCGACAACCAGCGCCAACGCCACGACCAGTCCTCTGCAAATGGAGTTCGTCAACAGCTTCACCGAGCTCGTGTTCCAGAACACGCTCTACATCTCCTTTGGGATCCTGGTGCCGATGGCGTTCCTCGTCAGGCTCTTTTTCCGCAAGTCCGGCTATAACCTGGCCGAAAGCTTTGTGTTCGCCCTGTATACGGCCGGGTATCTCGCGCTTCTCGGCGTCGTATTGATCCCCCTGTACATGCTGCTGCCACCCTCGGGGGCCATCCAGGCGATCCTGAGTCTGACCGTGGCCATCGCATATATGGTCTACGCCGCGCGAGGCTTTTTCAGCGGCTCGTTTGTAGTCGTCGCGATCAAAACCGCCGTTGCGTATGTGTTGTCCTACTGCACGTTCATGGTCATGATGATGGCCTGTGTGATCGCCTACCTCTTCATCGTGCTCGTGCCCGGTTCCTCCGGCGAGACGTGGGACCTGATCACCGCCACCGACTATGAAATGGTTCCAGTCATCGAAGAGCTGCTCGACGAAGGCGCGGATGTCAATACAACTCTCCAGCGAACCGCGCTGCACGCTGCGGCCGCCAACGGCAATCTCGAGATCATAGAGCTACTGATCGATCGTGGGGCCGACGTCAATCTGCAGGATATCCACGGAAGAACGGCCCTGTTCGTGGCCTTCGCAGAGCATCAACCCGACGTTGCCCGACGCCTCGCGGAGGAGGCAACCGACGTGAGTGTTCGTACCTCCGACGGCGCCACCCTGTTGATGGCGGCCGTTCGGGAGGAGGACGAGGGGCTCGTTCTCTGGGCGCTTGATCGCGGCATCGACGTCAATGCGGACCGTCCGGAGAGAACGAACGCCACGGCTCTGATAATTGCAGCCCGTTCCGGCAACCTCGAAATTGTGCAGCTGTTACTGGAACGCGGAGCCGACCCAACGTTCACAAACCACAAAGGCAAGACAGCCCTTGACCTCGCCAAGGGCAAGCAGGTCAAAAACCTCCTGCAATCATCGTCGCAGTAATATCCGCGAGCCCGTCACTCCTTCCGGATCAACCGCATCAGTTCCGCGCGGTCGGCGTGCAACAGGGCCGGCACCCGGGTCCGGTCGATGGCCGCGACGATGATGTCGCCGATCTCGACCTGGACATCGTCGAAGAGGCCGAGCCCCTGCATGCCCTTGGTCTGACCCACGTTGTCGTCGGTCGGGGTCACGTAGTGGATCGATTCGGCCTTGTAGCGGTGGATCAGGAAGAGGTGGCACACGGTCATGAGCCGCTTGTTGCGAAGCTCGGGGGCGATCGTCTCCTGGTCTCGAACCGAGAGAATGCTCTTGCCGCGGCGGTCGCGAATGGTCGCGAAGACGACGTTCGCCACCTTGTCGCCTGACGGGTTGAGAACGCTGAGTTCCAGCAACTCCGAACCCGCGGTGTGCGGTCGCAGCCGAACCGAGAACGGCCCTTCGAGGCCGTTGACCCCGCTCCACAACCCCAGCCACTCCTCGAGCAGCCGCGGTGGGACTTCAGTCTCGACCAGGTGCTGAACCTGGGTCGAACCCTTGCCCATGGCCTTGGTGGTTGCGGTTCGGCCGGATGATGCCATCAAGGCGCCGTCGAGGCGCGGACCACCGACCAGGGTCTGCGGCGTCTTGTAGGGCGACTCGACCAACCTCAGTTTGCGTTGCAATCGCGCCAACGCCAGCATGCCATCCTGTTTGAGCGCAGTCGCGAACTCCTCCACCGCCATGCCGTCGACCTGGTGGCCGCCGTAGGTGATGAAGTTGAAGACGAAACCGAGTTTGCCGATTTCTGCGGGGAAGGCCGACATCTCTTCGTCGGTCATGCCGGTGGTGTCCCAGTTGAATGAGGGCGACAAATTGTAGGCCATCATTTTTTCCGGGAACCGGGCGTGCATCGCTTCTGCAAAGATCTTGGCATCCTCGAGGTTGGCGGTTTTTGTCTCCATCCAGATGATGTCGCAGAACGGGGCAACCGCCAACGACTTGGCGATGGCGTAGGGGATGCCACCCTTGATCGGGTAAAAGCCTTCGGGAGTGCGTGCGAGCTCCGGGTCCCAGACCACGTCGACGCCCATCTCCCTCGCCCTGTCACGAGCTTCCTGCCACGAAGCGGTCCGCGACCACTCGAGCCATTCCTCGACTGTGAAATCGAATTCCTGTCCCTGTTCGATGTTGAACGACATAGCGTCCGCCACCGCCTGGCCCAAGGTTTTGAGTTCTGCGCTGGCCTGCCACAAATCGGAAAAACGGTTGATCGCCTGATCGAGCAGGGTGTCGACGGGCAGCATCCGATCTTCATTGTGGGCCGCCAGCAGGTCCCGCATGTAGCCGAAGACCCCGATCTGCTCGAGCCACGCTTCAGCCGGCTGATAGGTCTCGTCGGAGATGTCGTACAGCAGGTGGCCGTTGACCTGCTCCACACCCATTTCGTAAAACCTCTTCAAAATAGCGAGCGACGTGGCCTTCCAGCCGGGCACTGAAAGGTTGGTGGCACCCAGGACAAACGGCTGATCGCGTTCGTCGGCGGTGCTATCGAGGAACGTCGCCGCCTCGGCGTCGGTACGGGCGACGATGATCCCGGGGACCCGCATGACATCGAGCTGGAATCGCGCCGCGTTGAGGCGTTTGATCTGTTCGTCGACCGGCACCAGGACCTTGCCGCCCTGGTGGCCGCACTTCTTGCAGCCCGGTTTCTGGTCCTCGATGTGGTAACCGGGGACTCCGACTTCGACAAAACGGCGGACCAGATTGCGAACGTGTGCGTCACCGCCGTGACCGGTGTCGGCGTCGGCGATGATGAACGGGCGGAAGTCGACCTTCGGGGCAGCCGCACGCTGTTTGTCCGTCATTCGCGACCTCAGATAGTGCTGGTTCCTGTCAGCGGTCAGGAGGGCACGAACGATCGGAGCCGCCTCGTCGGGCACCTGGCTCAAAGGGTAGCTGGCAAGGTCGGCGCCGGGGTCTTCCGTGACGGACCCTTTGGCCGATGTCGCCCAGCCTCCGAGGTAGATGCCCTCGATACCGATCCGTTTGATCGCCACCGCCTGACCGGGGGTGTAGGGGCCGAATGTCGTGATCGACTTGCCGGCGGCAAACAGCTCACGCAGGCGCGCGAAAAAATCCTCCGCGGCGCGTCTGGCGATGATGTAATCCTGAGGAATCGTTCCCTGCTGTTGGACCACCTGGCGAGGTCCATACAACCTCGTCACGCCGTCGAAGCGCGGCCCCTCCATCCACTCCGCCACTTCCTTGACGTTGTTCTCGAAGTGTGTCAGTTCGTCCATGACCGGCTCCTTATGCGGTATCGAGGTTTTCGGTAATGCGGGTTCCGTCCTTCGTGAAGGCGTCCATGTAGGCCGCAATCCGCCGGCTCGCAACCTCCAGATCGTGGTTATTCAGATTGATGTTGAGGAGGTCGATGTACCAAGGCACCTTGGTGCTTGACAGCACGTAGGTCTCGACGATCTCTCCGGCGATCGGCAGAGTCGTCTTTTTTGAGTTGTCGTGGACGTCGCGGTTGCCGGCTGCCTGGAGCTTGGCGTACTCCTCTTCGAGCAGCCGGAGAAAGGTCTCCCTACTGAAGATGTCGCCCTTTGCCAGTCCGGTTTCGGCGTCGTCCTCGGTGAGGGACGCCTCCTTGTGCAACCACTCCCACAGGATGCTGAGGCGGATCTCGCCGGTGGCCATGTCCTCCATCAAATAGAGGATGTCGTCGTTGCCGAAGAAGTCGGCCGGTTTGAGGGCCGCTGCCTGCATGCCCTGGCCAAAGGCGTTGCCGTACTGCAGGGCAACACTGAGAAGGTTGCGCGCGCCGCGGATGGTGCGCGGCTCCGGCTCGAGCAGCCGCAAACCCGCGGCGTCATCATCGGTGTAGGTCAGGCGTGGGAATGTGCGGCCCAACTGGTTGGCATCGCCGGCCTTCTCCCAGACCGGACGGACGATGTGGACCATCTTCCAGTGTGCGACCCACTTGCCGCTCGCTCCCTCGTGCTGCTCCCGTTCGGCGCCGGCGACCGCTTTTTCCATGCTGCTGCGGACACCCTCTGCAGACCCCACCGGGATATTCGGCTCCATCCCGCCCTGCCACAGGGCGCATCGCCCGTTCACATCCGGCGTATTTACTGCACGCCGCACGCGGTCCTCATAGTTGCGCATGTAGCCGTAGGTCATGACGATCGACTCGATGTTGGGGTTGACGAAGTCCGGGTCCCAGGCGAGCGCGTCGGCAACGCTGTTGATATAGTCCCAGCGCCCGGTGTTATAGCCGACAAAGTGCAAACCAAGGGCGGCGCGGATCTCGATCAATTGGAAGGTTGCTTCGAGCTGTTCGACCAGGACGTAGACCTTGATCGTCCCGGTCTCGATGCCGAGATGGGCCTCGAGCGCGGTGATCATATCGTTCCAAAGGGCCGCTTCTTCCGCTGTCTGAATCTTCGGCAGATACAGGACAACCGACGATCCCTTCGACATCAGCCGGCGGTGGTTGTTCACGACGTACAAAACCAGATCGACGATGGAGGCCGAAAACGAGCGGCCGTCGGCCTGTCGGATGTGGCGGTCATCGAGGTGGAGACCGCGGGCGCGGAAAATCTTGGTTGTGAAATCGAGTTGTGTTCGCCAGTCATCGATGATCGGGCGGCCAAAAAAGCCCTCGGCCCAGCTGTTCATGTCGCCCGCGACCCGCTCTGCGACCTCGAAAAAGAGAGGGTCGTCGTGAATGGCGAGTTTGAGGTTGCGCTGGTTGTCGAGCGACATCGTGGTGATCTGACCGAGGGCGTCCTCACCGTCAAACATCCAGCCGTCGGCGCCGGACAACAGGGCGTACGCCATGTTGCGGAGGCTCGACTCGAGGGGACCGCTGGGTTTGGCCCCCGGGCCTGTGCCCTGGATCCACTGGCGCTCGAGATCTGCCGGAATTTCCGGACCTTCGAAGCGGCCGTTGCGAGCGTCCTGGACGGTGATGTGCGTGCGCCCGATCGTGCTCTGAGGATCCATAAAGTCGATGTGTTCGCGATCGCTGAACCGGCGCTCCCGCCGCGCAATCCGTTCGGCCATCAATTGCTTCTGGTCGCGGTTGAAGGCTGCCAGGGCGTCGAGCGCGGCCAGCGCTTCGGGGGTGTAGATGTCTGGGTATTCGCTCAGCAGATTGTCGCGAATCCTGATGTTCGTCGCTGCCGCTCGTTTGCCGCCTGAGGCCATTTCACGCCCTTTCGCTGCCCACGTTTCCCGGCGATGAGGAGTTCCCGCCGCACCCGAAACGAAGAATGATTCCCATGAAGCAATTGGATTATACCGCAGCGCGGCAGAAAATACCGCACCTTGACGAAGATCGAGTTCGACGGGCGGATCGTCAGGGGGCGTTCTGTTCCTTTTCGTCCCCAGTCGGTTCGAAACGCAGCTTCAGCACCCGCCTTCTGGAGACTTCGGTGACGGTGACCCGATAGCCGCCGATCGTCAGCTGGTCGCCGGGCTGTGGCAGCCGGCCTGTCCGGTGCGGCAATCCCGATGATCCTCACGGCCATCGGGCAGGACCCCGCCCAATCGTCGTCGATCATCCTCACAACCGTCACCGACGTCGTCGGTTTCTTCAGCTTCCTCGGCATCGCGACCCTGCTTGCCGGAATGTTGTGACGACCCGAGTGCACACCTGCGCTCGAGGCCACGGGCATATCGTGTGCGGCGGCCGTATCCCCCGGCCGAGCAGATCGGCTTCTGAGGTATGGTGCATGAAATGAAAACTCTGGCCGACGCCCTGCACGCCGCGTTCCACGAGCCGGGCACCCGGATCTACCGGGTCGTCCAGGGTGGAGTCTGGGCGCTGATCGTGATTTCGATTGCGCTGCTCGTCGTTGAGGCCCTCTTTCCCGAAGGCAGCCGCGCCGCACCCATCCTGCGCCGGCTCGACCGCCTGATCCTGGTTCTCTTCGCCGTGGAAATCGTGCTGCGTATCGCCACGTTTCAACCACCTCAACTCAAGGTGTTCCGGCGCCCGCCGTTTGGACGTCTCCGCGCACACGTGCTGGCGCGTCTGAGCTTTACGCTGCGGCCGTTGATGCTGGTGGACATCATGGCGGTTTTGGCCCTCTTCCCCGGGCTGCGCGGGTTGCGGGTGTTGCGGCTCCTCCGTCTGCTGCGGACATCGCGTGTCTTCCGCTACCGCAATCCCTTTGCCATCGTGATGCAGGCGCTCGAGGAAAACGGCCTGCTCTTCGCCTTTGCATTCAGCGTGCTCGGCATCATCACTCTGCTGGGCGGCATCACCATCTATCTGGTTGAAGCGAGGGTCAACCCCGGTCTGCAGACGATGGGGGACGGCATCTGGTGGGCGCTGGTCACCGTGACCACCGTCGGCTTTGGCGACATCACTCCGGTGACGACGCTCGGCCGAATCGTCGGCGCGGTCATGATGGTCGGGGGGATGTTCACGCTGGCGCTGTTTGCCGGCATCGTAGGATCGAGTCTGGTGAAAGGGATGCTGAGCATTCGAGAGGAGCAGTTTCGAATGAGCGACTACGTCAATCACGTCGTGGTGTGCGGCTACGATCAAAGCTCTCACATGTTGCTGGAGGCACTCGTACTGACGTTGAACCTGGCCGAGACGCGCGTCGTGTTCTTCGAGGACGAGGAGCGCCCGCGCGATCTCCCGCCGGACTTCCTGTGGGTCCAGGGCGACCCGACCAAGGAGAGCGAACTGGAGAAGGTCCGGCTCACCCACGCTTCATCGGTCATCGTCTCCGGTGCGCGGGATGTCAGCCCGCAGGCCGCGGACGCTTCCACCATTCTCACCGTCTTCACCATCCGATCACACATGAAGAACCAGCGGAAATATGCGTCCAAACGCCAACACCAACTCTACGTGGTGGCGGAGATCCTCGACTCGGAAAACGTCGACCATGCGAGAAAGGCCGGCGCCGACGAGGTCATCGAGACCCGTCGTATCGGGGCCTCGATGGTTGCTCACGCAATCGCCTTCCACGGTACGGCCAACATGATGAGCAGGGTTCTGTTGTCCGGCGCACACAGCGTTTATATGGGACGCATCCCCGGCGATCCAACCGACTCGGTCACGTTCGGAGAGCTGTTGGTCGAAATGGGGCTTTCGAAGCGCGGCGGGCTGGTTATCGGCGTCCGGACGCCACAAGGTCAGGACCTTCTCAACCCACCCAAGAGCCACGTCCTCGAACCAGGCTCGCTCCTGATCTATCTCGCGGAATCGGCGCTGTTGGAGCCACCCGCTTGACCCGCTTTTCTCGTGAGGTCGTTCCTGCGACCGGCGCATCGATGCGTCCCGCCCTGCGTGTGCTCAGCCCGACGGGCGGCGCTCGTCATCGCAATCGACGGAACCTCTCCCCGGGGCAACCAATGACACGAGCACGAGAGAATGCGGTACGGAAAACAGACGTTTACGGCCCGGACACGAGGTATTTCGGGAAGAGGTTGTCGAAAAACGTCATGAGATACCGCCTCATGGACCGGCACCCTAAAAAGCCCCGGAGGGGCGAAAAATATTAGCCCGGGGCGCGAGCCCCGGGAACAAGGCCCGAATAAAAAGACCGAGCCCCGGAGGGGCGACAGACTATGTCGCTTGGCATTTAGCTCGGCAACGCGTCCTTTTCTGTCGCCCCTCCGGGGCTTGACTGTTTTTGGTTGCACGGTTTCCCGGGGCTCGCGCCCCGGGCTAATCCCTGTCGCCGCTCCGCGGCTTTCCTTTCCGAAATGCTGTCCTGTATAAGACTGGTCCGAATTCCGAAATCCAACTACCCCCTCCTGGGGTCCGCCTCCAGGTCGTAGTCCACCCCCGGCATTTCGAAGCCGTGATGTTTCAGGAACTCGCTGCGAAAGCCGTCGATCTCGGGGACCCGACGCGATGGGTCGTCCTGCACCTGTTGCCACAGGTCGGCGACCTCGCGCTGGACGTCGTCTCTCATCTCCCAGTCGTCCAGCCGAATCCTGCCGCCGGGGTCGAGCGGATGCGGCTCGGGGGCGAAGAGGTAGTCGCGGAAGAGGCGGTACATTTGCTGGATACAACCCTCGTGCAGACCCTTGCGTTTCATCACCGCATACAGCAGCGAAATGTACAGTGTCACCGAGGGGATGACGGCGCTCGCCCGGGTGACCAGCGCCTTGTTGACCGACACGACGGCCCGCAGATCCTGGTCGGCGAAGCGGCTCTGAATCGTTGCCGCCGAGGCTTCGAGGTGCTCTTTGGCGCGCCCAATCGTGCCGTCGCGGTAGATCGGCGCGGTGAAGGCCGGGCCCGACGTAGGAGAGAGCTACTGTTACCGCGCCCGAGGCGAGCATGCCCACGTCGTTCAACGCTGAGATCCAGTCCATCCAGTCCTCGCCGCCCATCACCTTGACCGTTTCGGCGATCTCCTCATCGGTCGCGGGTTCGGCGACCACATCCGACAGGGCACCGGTCTTGATGTCGACGGTCTTGCCGCGGAACTGCTGTCCGATCGGCTTGACCACCGACGAGTAGATCTCGCCGGTGTTCGCATCGATGCGCCGGGGCGCCGCGATACTGTAGATCACGCAGTCGACCGGGCCCATTTCGTCCTGGATCCGCTGGATCGTTTCGTTTTTGACGTCGTTGGAAAAGGCATCGCCGTTGACGCTGACGGCCGTCAAACCGGACCTCTTCGGGCTGCCTCTTCGAACGAGACGTTGTTGTACCAGCCGACGGTCGCGGTCCGGGTTTCGGTGCCGGGTCGTTCGTAGAACACGCCGGCAGTCGCCGCCCCGCAGGAAAAGGCCGACGTAATTCGGGCGGCCAGACCGTAGCCGTTCGATGACCCGACGACCAGGACCCGTTTCGGGCCATCGATCGCGCGGCTGGCTCTGCATGAAGTCGATCTGCTCCCTTACCTGTTCGCGGCACCCGTCCGGGTGGGCCGTCAGACAGATGTTGCCTCTGATCTTCGGTTCGATCTTCATGTTGTCGTCACCATGACCGCGGGGGCGCACTTCGCACCTGTATTCACACCACTCTCCTCTCCCCTGGCCGAGAATATCGTCTCTTGATTCGACTACGATAGCAGGCGCGATCCCATCCGGCGTTGTGGGCAGCCGTCCCGGCTGCACGAATGCGATGCTCTGATACGAACAGGATGTCGATGTTCGATCCTCGAGGGACCCGACCTCAAGGAGCCCAGCGCGACGTATCCCCCCACTCGAAGCCGTCCTCGAAGATGAGCGACAGCCCGTCGATGATGCCCATCTGCGGGAAACGGGATGTCGACAAATCCCGGGATGTCCGAAGGCGGGCGAGTCCGGCCTCAACCGGTAGTCGCCGGCGGTCTCGTTTCTGAAGAGCGGGTCGGTGTCTTCGAGGTTGTCCGCGATTTCGGCGAACTTGTCGAGGGCCGTCGCCCCATCCCAGTTGCCGTCGGCCATGAAGTTGGCGTTGTCCCAGCCCAGGTTGCCCGAGAAGACCGAACCCTCGGGGTACCGCCAAAGTGCGAACCGGCGCCGGAATCGCCGTCCAGTCATCGGGAATCGCGCACAGCGCCGGCCAGGTCGAGCACCAGGGCTCGGCCTGGTACTCGACGCCGTCGTCGTGCAGCCTCCTGCGCAGGTCCCAGTCGCTGTCGTCGTTCTTGATCCACTCGACGCCCCGTGCATCCGTGTGGAGCGCGGTCCCGCACCGGACCGCGATGTTGTTCTCGAAGAAATCGTCGCGGCCGCCGCCGTGCATCATGGCGTGACCCGAAATGTCGACGAACAGATTGCCGAAGACCCGAATCCCCGAGAGGCAGTCGTCGAGATAGACGCCGTGTTCCCCAGCGCCCGGTGAACGGGCTGTCGATGTCGTGGATGTAGTTGAACTCGATGCGGTTGCCGCGCCAATCCCAGCGGCGGCCGGAGTAGATCGCTCCTGCGTCGGAAGACCATCGGCAGACGTCGTCGATCTCGTTGTACTCGATGAGGTGCTGGTTGCCCCTGAAGAGGATGGCCGAGTGGGGCGCGTCGTGGATGTGGTTGTGGGACGCCCGGTTGCCGACGCCGACGAACTGGATCCCCGGCATATAGGTCCACGACCAGCGCCCGAAGCGGTGGATCTCGGTGTTCTCCACGAAGTTGTTGGCAGCGGTCGAGCGACGGGCGGTCGCCACCGGTCAGCACCACGCCCCGATCCCCGGTATCGACGACCTCGGATCGCGTCACCCCGTGATTTTCCCCCGTCAGTGCGGACGCCGTCGTTGCCGGCCCCGAAGAACCGGCAGCGATCGAAGATCACGTCGCTGCCGTTCTCGACCACCGACGAGGTCGTTCCGTCCCATGCCGAAGGCCAGGCCCTCGAACCGCAGGTGCTCGGCGTTCCACACCTGCAAGCAGCGGCTCCTCGATCATCGAGACCATGATCTCCCGCCCGTCGAGCGAGCCGTCAGGCCAGAAGTACAGAGATGCCCGTGCCGCGATCCAGATACCACTCGCCCGGGACGGGTGATCTCCTCGAGCAGGTTTTCGGCGAAGAAGGGCATCCCGCCCGCGATGCCGTAGCCCGGTTTCTGTGCCAGCGTGATCGTCCGCGTGGAGGGGTTGATCGAGGTGGCGGCGACGTGATTGTCCGCCCAGTGGTACTTCCAGAATCCGAAGAACCAGGGATCAGGCGCGCGGTCCAGCGGCTCAGCCGGGTGTTCGCCATCGTGAATTGGTGCTTCCGAGAGCGCGCTCTCGATCGCCGCGAATCCGTAGAGATCGCGGCCGGGTCGAGAATCGTCGGGTTCCGCCGCCGGCCCGTTGGCTGGGCTGACGAGGTTCCCGAGATCCTCGTTGTAGAGGGACCACCAGGGATGGTCGTCCCTGGGATAGCCGTCGTCCTGGGCGGCAATGAACCAGGCGGTGTACCAATTGCCCTCGTACTGCCAGGTGTAGCGGTAGAGGTAGTAGGTCGATCCCGTCGACCAGGTCGTCCCGGATGTAGGCGTTGACGCCGTCGCGGGTCCCGAATTTCGTCCATCCGCCGCTGACGTCGGGCGCCGAGCTGCCGTACATCGTGAGCGTCGTGTCCTCCTGGCTCTGCGCGGTGTGCTGATCCGGGATCCGGCCAGCGCGCGAGCGGCATCGGCACACCATCGACGAAGAGTTCGAGGGCGCCCGTCGCCCGATCGCCGTCGCCGCGGAACCTGAGCTGACCGTAGTCAGTGATGCCGTGACCCGAGAGATCTGCCCTGAGCACCTGCCCCTGCGCACTCGACGGCAGACGACTCCATTCGGGTTCGGCGCTGGTCACGGGCACGAACCAGGCGGGATCGACAGCCAGCGGCCCCGACCAACCGAACCGATTCCCCGGGAGACGACCGCCACACAACCGGCCGGTCGGGATCGCCGCCGTCCTCGTTCGGACAGCAACGAATGTCGATCGTCGAATCCAGGTGCCTTCGCGGAGAAAAACGGCGATGCCGCCCGGGCCCGATACCGGATGTCGCCACGTGGTTTCGGACCCTTAGACGAGCTTCCTCGAGCGATCGCAGGGGCAGCTCGCGCGTGCCGGGGTTGGCGTCCTCACCGTCGAGGGCAACATAGAAGACTGCCGAGTAGTCTGCAGCCGCCGCATCGACAACCGCGACGGTTGCAAGGGCCGTCTGCAGCATGAGGATGATCAACCACTGTGGCGCGATACGCCTGATGACTCGGGGAGCCGGCATGCCGACCATTCTATTGAGAGCCACGTCGATGCGGCGTGGCGGGCGTCACACCCCGGAGGCTTCCTGAGCGAGAGCTTCTTCCGCACTGCCGAACCGTCCGCCCGGTTCGACAACCGCTCGTTGGTCAAGTACAAGCTGATCATCGGTGTTTTCGGCGGTTGGGACCTTCACCGGGGGTTGCTCGAGACACTGCTGGAGATCGCGTCACAGCACGCCACCCCCATCGCGACAATTGCAGCCCGATGGGTGTTCGACCAGAATCGGGTCGCCGCAGTCATGATCGATAGAAGGCCCAGGGATCACAGGGGTGACCAAAATTCCATCGTCGACCTCCGTCTCGACGAAAACGATCGCGGTCGGATCGCAGAAATTCTGGCGCGCGCCAAAGGCCCTGATGTCAACCGTCTCAGAAGCTGAGTCGGAAAGCCCCGATCCTCGATCCACCAGTCTCTCGCGGGATCAACCGACAAAGGCGGCGCTCCGCCACTCCAGCCGTGGCGGCCCAATTGGCTGAGAATCGCGCCAAAACACGAAATTCGTACTAAACCGACATGAATCTACTTTTCTGTTACACTGACGACCCTTTCGGGTGCTCCGGGTGCGCTGTTTCTCCTGAATTCACGCCAGCTGCCCTCCCATTGACCCCGTCTCGGTGTTCTGAGCAGGCGCCCGCGACCGAACCCCATTGGAAAAACAGATGCATGAAATCTCCTTTGCGGAGGTCCCTGCGGGTCTCGGCGCCGTTCTCGCCGCTCGTGGCTTCACCGAACTGACCCCGATCCAGACCGCCGTTTTGAATCCCGAAGCCGCGGGGCGCGACCTGCGCATCTCGTCGCAGACGGGTTCCGGAAAGACAGTGGCCCTGGGCATGGTGGTTGCCGAAGAAGTGGCCGCCGCCGTGACCCTGGATAACCGCGGACCGGTTCGGGCGCGGCCTTCGGTGCTGTCTGGTCGCCCCGACCCGCGAGCTGGCGGTCCAGCTCACCGAAGAGCTGTCCTGGTTGTTCGAGCCCTCTGGGCGCCACCGTCGTGTCCCTCACCGGCGGCACGTCGCTCGGCATCGACTTCCGCGAACTCAAACGCGACCCCCAGGTGCTGGTGGGCACACCCGGCCGGGTGCGCGACCACCTCGAACGCGGCAGCCTCGAGCTCGACCGGGTGCGGGTGGTCGCCCTCGACGAGGCCGACGAGATGTTGGCGATGGGATTCGAGGAAGAGATCACCGCGATCCTCGATGCGACCCCCGAAGACCGCCGCACCCACCTGGTGTCGGCGACTTTTCCGGCGTCGGTGCGATCGCGTTGCGGCCCGCCACCAGAACAATCCCGTTGATGATCGCCGGCACCGCGCCCGGGACCTCCAACTCGGACATCTCCTACACCACCATGGTGGTGGCGCCGGAAATCAGAGGCTGCCGGCGCTGGTCAACGTCCTCCTCATGGAGCCCGACGCCAAGACCCTGATCTTCGTTCGCACCCGAGTGGACACCGCTGGTCTGTCCGACGCCCTCGCCGAACTCGGCTTCGCGGTGCGCCCGCTCTCGGGCGACCTCAACCAGCGCGAGCGCACCGCCACCCTGAACGCCTTCCGACGCGGCCAGACGCCGATCCTGGTGGCGACCGACGTGGCGGCGCGCGGTCTCGATGTCCAGGACATCGCCCAGGTCATCAACGTCGATCTGCCGATCAACGCCGATCATGCTGACCCACCGCAGCGGCCGCACCGGCCGCGCCGGGCGCAAAGGCCGATGCGTGATCTTCGTGCCGCCCCGCGCCGCCCGCCGGGTCGACGCGCATGTTGCGCCACGCCGGGATCAAGGCCGCGCGGGAAGAAATCCCCAATCGCGACGACATTCAACGCGCCGCCGACCGGCGGCTGATCGAGAAGGTCTCCGGGCTCGAAGCCGGCGAAGGACGACGACGTGTTCGGCTTCAGGGCGTCGCGGCCGAGCTCCTGGAAGACCGCGACCCGGTAACGGTGGTGGCGGCGCTCCTTGGCGAGACCGGTCACGACGGCCCGTGCGCAGCGAACGACATCGTTCCCGTGGCCGCTGAGGAGAGTTGGGGTTCTCGCCCGCTCGACGCCGAAGGGGCGACGTCCCGGACCCTCCAACTGGGCCCGCTTCCAGGTCAGCTGGGGCAGGAACCACGGCGCCGATCCACGACGGATGCTGGCCGTCGTCTGCCGCCGCGGCGGTATCAGCAGCTCGGACGTGGGCGCCATCACCATCGGCGGCCACTCCTCGATGGTCGAGGTCAACCCGAAGCTCGCGCAGGCTTTCAGCCGATCCGCCTGCTCGCCCCGACCCCCGCGATCCCAGGATCAAGTTCCGCGAGTGGCGCGAGCCCAAGGCCAAGCACGGGCGGCGCTGAGAAGCTGAATCGCCCCGGCCGGCACCTGATCGTTCCCCACGACGGGTTCGAACCCCTGCGAGCGAAATGCCACAGCTGACGTCCGTATATTCACCTATCATCTCTGATGGAGGACCCATGCGCGAGTCTTTTCAACCACCTTCGTCACTGCCTCATGACGCTCGTCCTTGGTCTTGCCGGAGTCGCCGTTGCCGGCGAAAGCCCGCGGTGACAGACCGCCGCCGACCTTAACGCCACTGAAGAGGCCTTTGCCCAGACGATGGCCGACCGCGACCACGCGGCCTTCGCGTCGTTTCTCGCCGAGGAGACTGTGTTCTTTGGAGGCCCGCGCGAATTCGTGGCAAGCGGCGGTGGCAAGGCCTGGACACCGTTTTTTGACGGGCCCAGCGCCCTTCTCGTGGCAACCCGACACCGCCGCCGTGCTCGACTCGGGCACCCTCGGCCTCACATCGGGACCGGTCTCCGCCCCCGACGGGACCCGTGTCGGCACCTTCAACTCTGTGTGGCGACGGGGGCCCGACGGCACCTGGAAGGTGGTCTTCGACCGAGGCTGCCCGGACTGCGACTGTTCTCCGAACGGGTAGGCAACGCGCCGGTGCTCGAGGCGCCGACTCGGGCGTTGGGCACCGAGGCTAGCCGAGGGGCGTCGGATCGATGTAGACGCGGTATTCCCGGATTCGCAGGTCGTCCGCGAGGTGGAAGACATTGCAAAAGGGAAGGCTGGTGGCACTGCCGTCGGCGGTCGTGTAGGTGACGAAGCCCTCGGTGATCGCGGCCCCGTCCGCCTCCCACGTCCAGTCGACCCGGTGGGCCACCGCGGCAAAGCTGCTGAGAAACGCCGCAACCATGTCTCGCACTGCAGCTGCCCCGCGAACCGGCTCCTGGCTCCCGTAGACGAAGCTGCAGTCCTCGGTCAACCACTCCATAAAACCATCCACGTCGCGGCTGTCGATCGCGGAAAAAAGCGACTCGAAACGGTCTGGTCCTCGCATGGATCCTCCGATTGCCTCGCACGTCGCGGAACCTCGTCGAACCGAGACGAATTCCCGTCGACCTGAACCGCGACGGCACCCGATCTGAGCACAGCGGGGCACCGAACACCCTCTCGGCGCCGGACCTGTGGCTTTATCGGGCCCCTGATTCGGCGAGGCGCTGCAGCTCCTCGAACCAGCCGAGCACGACCTTGGCCTCGGTGGCGAGCGCTCCTTCGGTGCTGCCCTGGAACATCACAAAGCGCTTGCCGTCGGCTGAGACGGTGTAGTCGGGGAAGTTGAATCCGGGCAGAAGAACACCGCGCAACCCCCCGAGGAAGTTGCCCTCGAAAACGACTTCTGGTCGGCTCGCCCGGAAGGAGCCCTCTTCAGTCGAGACCCTGACCGACATGATGCCGGTGTCGGTGCGATAGAAGAGTTCGCGGCCGTCGCCCGACCACAGGGCCTGCGTGCCGCCCCCGTCAGACACCTGCCACTTTCCGCCACCGGCCGGGAAGGAAGCCACAAAGATCTCCGGGCGTCCGGTTTCAGTCGAGTTGTAGGCGACCCAGCGGCCGTCCGGCGAAAAAGCCGGCCCCGCTTCTGTGAATGGGGTCGCGACAAACGGTTCCGGTTCCCCGGCGCCATCCTCACCGAGGGGCAGCATCAAGATGTCGGTCTGGCCGCCCTCACCGGAAACCTGCATCGCGATGTAGCGACCGTCGGGAGACCATGAGTGAGGCGCGGGGAAGGTCATTTCCCCGGGCTCGAGCAGCGTTTCGGCATCCCCGGTGCCATCGGTGCGCTTGCGGAAGATGCCGTCGACGCCGTCGACCTCTCCTTCGTAGGCGATCCAGCGACCATCCGGCGACCACACCGGATCGGCATCGTAAGCCTCGCCGAAGGTGATGCGGGTGGCGACATCGCGCTCGAGGTCGTACACCCAGACATCCCAGTTGCCGCCCCGTTGCACGGAGACCGCGAGCCTGTCGCCATCCGGCGAGAGGCGCGGCGAACCATAGATCCCCGGCTCGGTCCACAGCGTATTCGGCCCGACCCTCGCGGTCGACCCAGACGATCGGGAATGGCTCGAGCTCGTCCGAGCCCTCGAGATAGACCAACAAACCGGTGTCCGAGACCGCATACTGCGCCGATCCCTGACCCGCGTTGGTCTCGAGCCCTTCGAGCACCGGCATCTGCGATCCGGTGGCCTCGAGCTTTTTGGCGTCGAAGGGCAGGGCGAAAAGACTTCCGTCGTGGACATAGAGGATGTGGCCGGTGGGAACATAGCGCGGGTAGTAGCCGCCACGGTGCACCACCTTTCGTTCACCGGTCTCGACCACCACAACCTCGATGACACCGTCCTCGAAGGCGAACTGGCCACCCTGAACGAGCGAACTGAAGAGCACGGCCTTGCCGCCGGGCAGCCACTGCGGCCAGCGGTGCGACTGTTCGTTCACCGCCTCGTCAAGCTCGGTGAGCGGTTTCGGGTCGCCACCTGCCGCCGAAATCAGCGACAAACCTGTGAGAATCGAGCGGGCGTAGACGATGGTGCCGTCGGGCCCCCAGCTTGCGCCCCGGCTGCGATCAACCTCAGCCAGGGTGATCGGAGCGCCACCGCTTGCTGAGATCTTTTTGAGCTCGCCCGGCGTGACATAACCCAGCCAATCCCCGTTTGGTGAGAAGAAGGGATGGTAGGGACCGGTTGCGCCTTCGCCCGTAGCGAGGACCGTCTCCTGGAACCGATCCAACGGCCGCAAAACCAGCGCCTGGATCTGGCCCTCGGAACCGGTGGTGTAGGCGATCTTGCTGCCATCCGGCGAGACCTCGATGCCGGAGCCGAGCCGGGAGAACAGCCCCTGCTCGGAAACGTTGATCTCGAATCGGCGCAGCAGCTCGGGCTCGGTTCCGCCGCCGAGCAGCGTGGCGCCGAGCACGGCGCCGAGGACCAGTCCGGCCGCGACCCCGGCGGCCACCAGCCACGACGGGCGGCGCGCGGAATCGGCAACCACTGCCTCTTCAGCTTCCGGGTTCTCCTGCCATTCCTGGAGCGCGATTCGCGCATCGCCGATCGACTGCAGACGGCGGTTGGCGTCCTTCTGCAGGCAGCGTTCGAGCAGACGCCGAATGCGAACCGGCACTTTCGACGACAATTCGTCGATGTCTGGTTCCTTGTGCACAACAGCACCGATGACATCGGTCGCCGTCGCTCCGGTGAACAACCTCTGGCCGGTCAGCATCTCGTAGAGAATGCAGCCGAAGGCCCAGATGTCCGCGCGCCGGTCGACCGGTTGGCCGCGCGCCTGCTCCGGGCTCATATAACCCGCGGTTCCCAGGAGCACACCCATCCCGGTCATCGCCTGGGTCAGGGTCGGCGACACCGAGAGGTCCTGATTGACGGTGTCGCCGGACATCGGATCGCCCACCAGCGCCTTGGCGAGCCCAAAGTCAAGAACCTTGACGGTGCCATCCGGCATGATGTTGACGTTGGCCGGTTTGAGGTCGCGATGAACCACACCCTTCTCGTGAGCCGCCTCGACTGCCTCGGCGATCTGGCGGGCGATGCGCACCACTTCTTCGATCGGCATCGCTCCCTGCTGGATGCGCTCCCCCAGGGTCTGGCCTTCCACCAGCTCCATCACCAGAAAACGCTTGCCGTCGATCTCTTCGAGACCGTGGATGCCGGCGATGTTGGGGTGCGAAAGCGACGCCAGCACCCGGGCCTCGCGCTCGAACCGGGCGAGCCGATCGGGATCCTGAGCAAAGGCATCCGGAAGGACCTTGAGGGCCACGTCGCGGCCGAGCTTGGTGTCCTCGGCACGCCACACCTCGCCCATCCCGCCTTCACCCAGCTTGGACGTCACCTTGTAGTGCGAAAAACTGCTGCCGATCATCTCCACTCCTCCATGGCCCGAGACCATTGAAACATCGAGTCTTCTCTTACCTGTTGCCTGCCGCCGTCAGCCGACGCAGTTCTTCAAACCAGTTCGTGACGAGCCGCACCGATGTCGGACGGCTGGTCTCCTCCCTGCCGGCGAACATCACGAATCGTTCTCCGTCGCCGCTGACCGTGTAGTCGGGAAAGACGAATCCGCCAACCGCGATGCCATTGGTGCCACCCAGGAACGGGCCGTCGAAGAGCTTCTTAGGGGTCCCGACCTCGAAGTTGGTCCCACGGCCGTCGACGTCGACCGCCATGATGCCGTCGTCGGTGCGGTAGAAGAGCTCGCGCCCGTCATCGGACCAACGCGCCAGCGCACCACCACCGTCCGAAACCTGCCACTTGCCGCCGCCGGCCGGGAAGCCCCTGACATAGATCTCGGGCTTGCCCGATTCGTTGGAGTCGTAGGCGATCCAGCGGCCATCGGGCGAGAAGCTGGGGTTGAACTCACCGAAATCCGATGTCTGAAAGGGCTCGACTTCGCCGCTTTCGATGGACGCGATATAGATATCCGAGTTGGAGCTCCAGACCGCGAGCGAATCTCCGTCCGCAGACCATGACGTGGGATAGAGGGCCGGCAAATCACCCTGTGCAACGACCAGCTCGACCTCTCCCGAGCCATCCGCCGCCTTGCGGTAGATCGAATTGTTGCCATCGCCGCGATTCGAGCTGAAGATGATCCAGCGGCTGTCCGGCGACCAGACCTGGTCGGCGTCGTACCCTTCATCAAAGGTCAGGCGCGTCGCGACATTGCGTTCGAGGTCGTAGACCCAGACGTCCATGTTGTTGCCGCGGAGCAGCGAAACCGACAATTTGCGACCGTCGGGTGAGAGTTCAGGGTTGGCATAGAGGGCGGGCTCGGACCACAACGGTTCCGTGCGCCCGTTGCGATCGACCCACACCACCGGAAAGGGCTCGCCCTGCTGCGACTGAGTGGCATAGACGAGCACGCCGTTCTCCGCCACGTCAAACTGTGCTGCACCTTGGATGATCGTGGCTTCGAGATTCTCCAACACCGGCATCTGCGAGCCGAGGGCCTCGAGCTTCTGGGGATCGAAGGGCAGCGCAAACATTGTGCCCTCGTGCACATACAGGATGTGCCCCGTTTCAACATACCGTCCGTGGTAGCCCCCACGGTGAACGACCTTGCGCTCGCCGGTCGCCACCGTGACGACCTCGAGGTTGGCACCTTCGAAATTGTCCTCGCCATCGGGGAGCGAGGTGAACAACACCGCTTCCCCACCCGGCAACCACTGCGGCCAACGGTGGCTGAAATCGACCTCGCCGAGGTCTGTCAGGGACTGCGGTTCCCCGCCGGCCGACGACACCCGCATCAGACCACTTCTCGGTGCCGGCGAGAAGACGATGGTCTCGTCGACCCCCCACGTCGCACCGCGGCCGAGTTCCACTTTGCACAGGGTGATCGGCGCACCACCTGCGACGGAGACCTTTTTGAGTTCCGCCGGCGTGACGTATCCGAGCCACTCTCCGTCGGGCGAGAAGAACGGTTGGTATGGAGCCTCACCGGCGCCGCCCTCGGCAATCGTCGCCGGCTCGAACTGGTCGAGCGGCCGCAGGAAGATCTCACCGCCTTCGTTCCCGGAGCCGGTCACCAGGGCCAGGAGACTGCCGTCGGGCGAGAGCACGGCGCTGGTGCCAAAACCCGAAAAGAGCCCCCCGGAACCGACTTCGATTGTCGAGCGGCGAACCGGTTCGGGTGCGGCGGTGCGGCCGAGAAGCATGCCACCGATCGCCAACCCGACCGCAAGAGCGCCGGCCGCGACCGCCCACGGCGCCCACCGGCGCCAGCCCTGCGGGTGACGCCATCGCGACCGGCTCTTCGGCCTCCGGGTTCTCCATCCACTCCTGCAGGGCGATCCTCGCCTCACCGATGGACTGAAGACGACGATTCGCGTCCTTTTGAAGGGTCCGTTCGAGCAGACGCCGGATCCGTGCCGGCGTTTTCGCCGGCAGCTCCTCGAGGTCGGGTTCCTTGTGGACCACCGCACCGATGACATCGGTCGCCGTCTCGCCGGTAAACAGACGCTGGCCGGTCAGCATCTCGTAGACGATGCAGCCAAAGGCCCAGATGTCGGCGCGCCGGTCGACCGGTTTGCCTCGCGCCTGCTCCGGGCTCATGTAGCCCGCAGTACCCAAGCAGCACGCCCATCCCGGTCATCGCCTGGGTCAGGGTCGGCGACAGCGACAGGTCCTGGTCGGCACTGTCGCCGGACATCGGGTCGCCCGACCAGCGCCTTGGCGAGACCGAAGTCCAGCACCTTGACGGTGCCGTCCGGCGTGATGTTGACGTTGGCCGGTTTGAGGTCGCGATGAACGACGCCCTTTTCGTGCGCCGCCTCCACCGCCTCGGCGATCTGTTTGGCGATACGCACCACTTCGTCAATCGGCATCGGTCCCCGCTGGATGTGCTCCGCCAGCGTCTGCCCTTCCACCAGCTCCATCACCAGGAAGCGCTTGCCGTCGACCTCTTCGAGACCGTGGATGCCGGCGATGTTCGGGTGGGAGAGCGACGCCAGCACCCGCGCCTCGCGTTCGAACCGGGCGAGCCGCTCGGGATCCTGCGCGAACGCCTCCGGCAGCACCTTGAGCGCCACGTCGCGGCCGAGCTTGGTGTCCTCGGCGCGCCACACCTCGCCCATTCCGCCTTCACCCAGCTTGGACGTCACCTTGTACTGCGAAAAACTGCTGCCGATCATCCCCACTCCTCCAGTGCCCGCTGACTGCGGGAAACCGCACCTTGACTATTTGCTGCTGCCCGCGGTCAGCCGCTTGCAGTTCCTCGAACCAGCCGTCGACGACGTGGGCGTTCAGATGAACCGGCTGCCTGTTCGGTACGGCGTGGAAAGACGACAAATCGCGTTGCCGTCCGCGCTGACGTCGTAGTCGGAAAAGAGGTAGCCCGGCACCTGCACGCCTCGTGGTCCGCCGAATATCTCTCCGAAGAGGAATTCGGGTCGACCCGCCCGGAACTCGTCGCCCTCGGCCCCGACCTCGACCGCGTTCAGCCCCTCGCGGCTGCGGAAGAACAGGGTCTTCGCCGTCACCCGACCACAGAGGCTGCCAGCCGCCGCCGTCCGAGATCTGCCACTTGCCCGGGCCCTGCCGTCGAGCGCACATAGATCTCGGACCCGCCGGTCTCGTTGCTGGAATAGGCGATCCACTTTCCGTCCGGCGAGAAGTAGCCGTCACCCTCATCGAAGGGTGACGCCAGGTAGGGCTCCGGTTCACCCTGCCCATCTGCAGGAAGGAACCAGAGATCGTCTGAGCCGTTCTCACCTGGTGTGGTCACCAACAGTACGGGTGCCGTCGGGGGACCAGCTCAGAGGTGCCGGGAATGCGAGCCTGCCCGGCTCGATCAGCCGCTCCGCTTCGCCGGTGCCGTCGCTTCGGGTGCGGTAGGTCGCCACCTGACCATCGTCGCGATCGGAGGCGAAGGCCACCCAGCGACCGTCCGGCGACCACACCGGGTCGGCATCGTAGCCGCTCTCGAAAGTGAGGCGGGTCGCCACGTCGCGCTCGATATCGTAGACCCAGATGTCCCAGTTGTCCCCGCGTTGGACCGAAACCGCGAGCCGTCCTCCGTCCGGCGAGAGGCGAGGCGTGCCGTAGATCCCCTCGTCGTCCCACAGGGTCTCGAGCCGGCCGGAGCGGTCCGCCCACGAGATCGGGAAGGGATTGAGTTCATCGGTGCCCGGTCGGTAGACCAACAGACCGGTTTCCGAGACGTGATATTGCGCCTCGCCACCGGGAGGAAATGAGGCAACGCCTTCGAGCACCGGCATCGGCGACCCCGTCCGCTCGAGCTTCTCGACGTCGAAGGGCATCGCGAAGACCGCATCGCCATCGACGAAGAGCACGTGGCCGGTGGGCACGTAGCGGCCGTAGAAACCGCCCTCGTGGAGCACCTTGCGTTCTCCGCTCTCGACTTCGACGATCTCGAGGCGGGGTCCCGCCGAGTCCACGGCCGTGAAGAGCACCGCCTTGTCACCGGGGAGCCACTGGGGATAGCGGTGGCTTTCAAAGCTCGCCTCGTCCGGCACCGCGGTCAAGTGCCACGACGTCGCCGCCCGCAGCCGGTACGATTGAGAGCCCGGAATTCGATGTCCGGGCGTACACGATCCGCCCATCCGCGCTCCAGCTGCCGCCTCGTGGCATTTCAGTCTCTGCGAGCGTGATCGGGGAACCCCCGGTCACCGGTACCTTTTTGAGTTCGGCGACGGTGAAGAAACCGAGCCACGTGACTGTCCGGGGAGAAAAACGCGTTGTGCGGCCAATCGCTGGCTCTGCCCGATGGCCACCTGCAGGCTCTCCAATCTGTCGAGGGGCCGCAGGTAGAGAGCGCCACCTCCATCGACCGTGGTCGCAGTGGCGAGATAGCGCCCGTCGGGTGACGGCACCACGGCGGCGCCGCGGCCGGTGAACGGCGGTTCCTCCCCGAGCTCGACCACGAACCGCTGAACCGGAGGCGGTTCCTGTGCACTCGAGCCGAGGAAGAAGCTTCCCACCACGAGACCGATGACCCCTGCGGCGGCGGCGATGGCCCAGGTGAGCCAACCCGGGCGGGCGCCTGCGACCTCGACCCGTTCCTCTTCCGGATTCTCAAGCCACTCCTGGAGCGCGATCCGCGCTTCACCGATCGACTGCAGGCGGCGGCTGGCGTCTTTCTGCAGACAGCGGTCGAGCAGACGCCGGATCCGAGTGGGCACTTTCGACGACAGCTCGTCGAGGTCCGGCTCCTTGTGGACCACAGCGCCGATGACATCGGTCGCGGTCTCGCCGGTAAACAAGCGCTGACCGGTCAGCATCTCGTAGAGGATGCAGCCGAAAGACCAGATATCCGCGCGCAGGTCGACCGGTTTGCCGCGTGCCTGCTCGGGGCTCATATAGCCCGCCGTTCCCAGCAGCACACCGAGTCCCGTCATCGCCTGGGTCAGGGTCGGAGAAAGGGAAAGGCCCTGATCGACACCGTCACCGGACATCGGGTCGCCGATCAACGCCTTGGCGAGACCGAAGTCCAGAACCTTGACGTTGCCGTCCGGCGTGATGTTGACGTTGGCCGGTTTGAGATCGCGGTGGACCACCCCCTTGTCGTGCGCAGCCTCGACCGCCTCGGCAATCTGGCGTGCGATCCGCACCGCCTCTTCGATCGGGATGGGCCCCTGCTGGATGCGTTCGGCAAGGGTCTGGCCCTCGATGAGCTCCATCACCAGGAAGCGTTTGCCGTCGATCTCTTCGAGGCCGTGGATACCAGCGATGTTGGCGTGCGAGAGCGACGCCAACACTCGCGCCTCGCGTTCGAAACGCGCCAGCCGCTCCGGGTCCTGCGAAAACCCTTCGGGCAGCATCTTGAGCGCGACGTCGCGACCGAGTTTGGTGTCCTCGGCGCGCCATACCTCTCCCATGCCACCTTCGCCCAACTTGGACGTCACCTTATAGTGAGCTACGTTGCTGCCGATCATCCCCACTCCCCCGTCGTCCGCAGATTGCGAGCCTCATTCACGATTTTGATATTGTGTCCCAATACAACCCACTTACAACAACCCCGGAGATTCCAGAGAATTCCGCGGCAGTCTCAAGAATCGCGAATTCGAAACGTCATCACGGCGCACTTATCGGGGACAGAAGTCGCGCGAGTGCCGAAATCTCGACGAAAACCAGCAATCCGTTGAGTTCGCTCGGTGATGACTGCAGCGCCCGCGGCCGGATGAGAAACGAAGCGCCGGAGCGCCAGCAGTCAGATCGACTCGGCTTGCCGATTCCGATGTCGCAGAACCCTTCGCAAACCGAGGCCCCCAATGACGACGCCCGTCAACGCGAGTCCTACCTTGACCGCCGAAACAACTCCCGGGCCCCTGAGTCCGTACAAATGCTCAGCAAGCCCCGTGGCCGCGGCCAGCATCAGCGCAAAAGCAATCAGGAGCTGGAAATCGCCGATGAACGGTCGATCGACGCCGCGGAATGCTGCGATGATCATGGCCAGGGCAATGACCCAGAGTCCGGTCTTTATCGCCTCGTTCACGCGATGCCAGCGGCTGCTGCGTGTAAAAAGCTCGTCGGTGCCTGAGATCGAGTACACATCCGTGAGGGCGGTCCTCACATCTGCTCCGCCGAAGATATCGGCGTAGAACTTTTGCAGGCTGGGAATACCGTGGCGTTGTGCGAGGTAGAAAAAGAGCTCCTGATACTCCTGATAACCCTTGCTCAGACCGGAGCGGGGATCCGCCGCAAGATAGGTCGCAGACCCCTCGTGAAACCAGGTCGGATAGGCCGTGCGATCGGAGTAGGAGGGCACACCCAGGCTGGAGTTGGTGCGGACGTGGACCAATTCGTGACGAAAGGTGTTCACGAGATTTGCGTAGGACTCCCGCTGCCAGCGACGAATGGTGTCGTCCACGTTGACCGAGGCATTTCGGGCCGCCGAACGGCGCAGTTCGCGGACATTCTGCTCGCCCACGTACGACAACGGAAGAATCACATACCTGCAGTAATAGGTCACACCGCCGACCTGGGACATCTTGTCGCTGGATGCCCGGTTGAGGTCGGTGAAAGCATCAACACTGTCCACCAGCCGGCAGTAAACCAGACCCGGAGTTTCCGGGTATCCGAACCGGGCCAGGCGTTTTTCGAGAACAGCCTGTTGGCGAGGGATCTCGGCGACAAACCGCTCGATGGTCTGGTGCTGCGGTGCGTTATTTGCAAACGCGCTGGGGTGGGTGATCAGGATGTCCTCAACCATCTGCCGGGAGGTGGTCGAAGACGGATGACGCCAGTTCAGATCTCCCTCAGCCAACGTGAGATCGACAAAGAACCGCTGGGCAGGCGACATTTCGCCGCCCGGTTGCGAGACGATTTTCCGAGCGGCCGCGACCGCCTCCGCCTCGGTATCGAAGACCGGGTTCTCCCAAACTCTGTCGGTCGCTGCGACGCCACTCGAAACACCTGCTGCGATCACTGCGGCGACGAGATGTTGGAGCTTCACGGCGTGGGCTCCGGCATCACCGGCCTGGACCGGCGTGGGCCCCGCCACCCAATGATCCCCGGCCCACAGGTTCCTCTGCGATGGTTTGGAGAAGGACCGTCGCAAGAAGCGCTGCGCCGAAGACCACCAGGACCGTCTTGACCGCCAGAACCAGAACATCCCGTTCCGGAGGCTCCGGTCGGTCCTTGAAGACGGACCGCCTTTTGAAGGCGAGAACGACCCCAAACGCGGCAACGGCCAGCACCCCCCGCATAAACCCACGAACCACCTGTCGCCAGATCGATGCCGAGAACGGCGCCGCCCGTCACAACACACACCGCAGCAGTCAAAAAAACTGTCCGGCCGCCAAGCTGAAACGCACCGATCACTGCGCCGATGAATACGGCGGCGAGGATCACCACGCAACCCCGGCCGAGCTCGGTCGACAGTTCAGGCGAGGAGGTGAGGATCAGCAGATCTCGGAGGTCCGGGGCGGCCCCCGAAGCCAGGGCGTCCTGATACTGCGATGCCGCAACAACCCCGGGCAGGTTGTGCAGGTGAATGACGCAGGTCGCCCCGCCCAGAAAGGCCACGGAGTAGACGATCCCGTCGAATCTCTCGTCCATCTCGGTTTGTTTGCGGAGCTGATACGGCAGATATATGGCCGCACACCCCACGGTCACCAGAAGCCACGCGCCTGACCACAGGCCTGCTCCGCCCAGGGTGTTGACCGCGAGAATCAGAACAAGTTGGAACAGCAGACCCGACAGAAAGAAATTCTGGATCAGGTCGATTGGCTCGCGCTCGTAGCGATCCGCAAGATAGACGATCGCCAACAAGAGCGAACTCAACAGACCGGCAAACGAGGCAATGTAGATCTCCACTGGAACGGATGGTAGTCAGAGATGGATCTCCTGTCGAGAGGCATGGGGAAATTCGTCGATTCACCACCGTGTCCGACACCTTCCGAAATCTCGCGATCCCGAGAGGCGCACCTGATATCGTCTCTTCCATGTTGGGCAGGTGCATTTCGACGGCAGTTGTGGCCATGACCGGAACGGGCATCGTCATTGCCTGCCTCACCTTGCGGCTCAACCCTCAGGTCCACGCGCGTCCCGGCGACGCTCTGCGTCTGATGGTGATCCTCGCTGTTGCGTACGCTCTTGCAGGCTTCGTGATGGGCGCAGCGGCGGGAGGCTGCCTCGCCGTAGGGTTTGCCGCGGTCGGTCGCCGGGTGTCAGCCAGCCGCCGCAGGTGGTTGGAGGGCGCGGCTCTCGGGCTTGTCGGATTCGGCCCGTTGCTCTATGCAGCACTGCTTCCCGGTGTCGGCCTGACCAACAACGCTCTGACATGGCTCATTTTTTCAACTGGTCAGCTGCGGAAGGTTGCGGTCCTGCTCGCGGTGGCTCTGGCTCTTGGCGCGGCAGGCGTGCTCGTTCAACCGATCGTCCGCGCCCTCCGCCGCCGCGTCGGATTGACGGTGGGGCAGAGCGCCGCGATCAGCGCGTTGGTCGTGTTGATCTGCGGTTTCGCGTGGGGTTGGCTGGGTGCTCCGCGAGAGCAGTCTGACCTCGAATCTGAAGTGACCGGCGAAATTGAAGCCCTCAATCTGCCCCATTTCAACGACGCGGCACCGGTGATCGTCTTGTGCGTCGACGGTGCGGATCCCGACGACATGATCCTGCCGATGATCGACGGCGGGCGATTTGCCAAACTTCGACCGGCTCATCCGAGAGGGGACGTGGGGCGAGCTCGAGTCGTTTGCCCCGACGCTGTCGCCGGCGATCTGGACGACCCTCGCCACCGGAAGAACGAAGGATGACCATGGGATCCACGGTTTCACGGTCTTTCAACTTCCGACCCTTGATACCGCGATTCTGGAATTCCCTCTTCACTCCGGGCTCAACTTCAAGCTCCTGCCGTGGCTGGAGAAAATTCCGGGAGTGCCGCTGATCCGGCTGCCCTACACAAGCGACATGCGCCGGGTGCCTGCGCTGTGGAACATGGCCGGCCGTTTCTTTACGGTCGGAGTCGTCGGCTGGCGCACCACCTGGCCGGTGGAGCGAGTCAACGGTTTTGCGGTGGCATCGGCGGTGACCCTGGGTGAGACTGAGTTCGAGCCATCGAAACCACCTGACCCGGACTCAGTCGCGCTACCCCGCGGGTCTCTTCCAGGGCCTGCGATCCGCGCCCGAACTCCCGGGATTTGACGATGTCGGGCCCTATCTCGCGCCGGGATCATCGCTCGATCGAGATGACCCGAGGATTCGCTTCATCCGCACGTCGATGAATCGGCGCAACCTGCAGCCTCTCATCGACCTCTATCAAAGATTCGAGCCCAGCCTGACCGCGGCGGCCTTTTACTCGGTCGACGCATTCAACCACTACTTCGGGACCGACCGGGCGAACGGCGGGAGGTTTGCACCTGCGCTCGCCGAACGCTACCGATTCACCGACGCACGGCTGGGCGAACTGATCGAAGCGGTCGGCCCCGATGTCAATCTGATCGTTGTGTCGGACCACGGGTACGACTTCGTCAACAACAACCACACCCATGCACCGGCAGGCGTCTTCCTCGCCCGCGGTCCCGCGTTCTCGCCCGGCCGCCGGGTTCGCGGCCTGACGGTGTTCGACGTGACACCGCTGGCCCTCCACCTCCTTGGTCTGCCGCCGGGCCGAGACATGCCCGGCGCCGCCACGGGCGCCTACCTGGCTGCCCTCGACCCGGAGTGGCAACGGCTCCACCCGGTCGGCACGATTTCTTCGTGGGGACGCACGGAGGATGCCGCTCTGAGGCCGCGGATCGACGGGGGCGAGCGGGACATCCTCGAGGAGCTGCGGAAGCTGGGCTATATAGAGTAAGCCTCCGTCCGGCGGCGCGACGGTGTAAAGTAACAAAGCACGATGACGGTCGGCCCTTCCACCGAATGGGCTCGTCGTCACAAACAGAGGAAGCACCATGGCCAAAGGTCAGATCAAAAAAGAGAAGTCCAACAAACCGAAGCTCTCACCCAAAGAGAAAAAGGCCGCCAAGGCCTCGAAAAAGGCTGCGAAGGCGGCAAAGTAGTAAGACCCGGATGGGTTCACCTCAGATCCTGCGACCCCTGCCCCGAATGATCTATTCGGTCGTGTCGAGCGCCGCGAGAAGGTCTTCAGATGACGGCCGTTGTTTGTAGTCCACGTCCTGACGGAAGTATCGGATCGTGCCATCGCTGTCCACGATCACTGCGGTCGGGTGCGGCACATTCGGCTTGGCAGATTCGCCAGGCCCCAGGCGTTGATCGCCGAGAGGTCCGGATCGGAGAGCAGGGCGAAGCCGATGCCCTCCTTGGTGGCGTATTGCGCGAGCTTGTCGGTCGGTTCCGGGCTGATCGCCCAGATCTCGACGCCGAGTTCTCAAAGGCTTCAGATTCTTCTGCAGCTCACCGAGCTGGCCACGGCAGAAGGGTCACCACAGGCCGCGATAGAAGATCAAGACCTTCGGACCTTCAATCGCGGCCAGCGAACGGCTGCTGCCGTCAGCCGCCGCCAAACTCAACTCCGGCGCAGCGGACCCGACGTGGGCGAGGTCGACCCGGCGGTTGCCAAAATGGCTGCGGTCGCCACCGCCGCAAAGACAATGCAATGTTTCAGGATTCTCATAGTCTCCCCTTCCCACTGTTGTTGCCTCAGACACCGGAAGGGAGTTAACCGGTCAACAAATTGTCGCGCCGATCGCGTCACGGCCCGCGATTTCCGCCACCCACTCCGGTGGTTCCGGCTCTCCCTGAAAAACAGAGCGGTCGACACCATCGGTAATCGCCCAGCGGTGCAACCAGGTGATGCCGCCCATTCCGGTCCAACCGTCGATCGGCTTCTTGTAGACCGGGTCCTCGAGTGCTTTCTCGAGTGTGATCCAACCGAATCCCCGTTCTTCAAGCTCCACAAAAAGTTCATCCGAGCCAGTCTGCGTTCAAGGCATAGGCGTGGACCAGCAGGATATGCGGGATCTCGACGCCCGACGATGGCCTCGCTCTGCGCTTCGTAATACGCCACGACCTCGACCATGTATCTGATGTAGTCGCGGCCGATTCGCTGTTTCAGCTCTTCGTCGCCATCGTTGTAGGCCCCAGCGTAGGCGCGGCCATAGATCCACTCGCTGTTGTCGATGGTCACCGGCGCCACCGTGTAGTCGTGTGGACTGAGGAACTCAGACGTTCGCCATCTGGATCTCGGGGCTCATGCCGGCGTGAAGAAACGGGTGCCTGAAATAACGTAGACTCTCCACCTGAGGCTTCAACCAGCCTTCGGGTCTCCCTCTCGCCACGCACCACATCCGCCATCCACTCCTCTGGAGGTACCCGGTGAAGATCGAGATGGGCATAGCCGTGGTTGCCGAGTTCGAACCCGGCATCCAACCACCGCTGCAAGATTCCGACCCTGAAGTCGTCGATCCACTCCGTCGACGTCCAACTTGCCTTCGTTGACAAAGCCGACTGCCGGCACTCCGTGATCCGCGAAGACCGCCAGCAGATCGGTGGTAATGCGAGCCATCTGCTCATTCGTGTGCCAGCTCGGCTGCGCCACCGGCAGATCATCGACAGTGACCGCCATGAACCGTCGCGGTTCCGGTGGCTCGGACGGCGGCCGCCGCCGCGACCACCAACGCAGCCAGCAGAATCGAAATCCAAGTGTTTCTCACCTGCCAATCCTCGCACGGATTGTCCAATGTTGGATCGTCGAAACGACCACTGCTATAGTTCCACGGTCATGCCATCGATATTTTTCAAAACGACTGAGTTCCGTCCTCTTTCTGTCGATCCGGCCTGCTCACAGCAGAATCAGCTCCGGGATCAGGAGTTGCCGATTGAACAACCGGAGGCGGCCATGGCCATGGAAGGTTTCTCGTGGATCGTGGAGGGCGAACTCGCCGCGATGCCGCTGCCCGGCCGCACCAGACCGCTGGCCGAGGACGCGGAGTTCCTCGAAGGAGCGGGAGATCCGGACCGTGGTTTCTCTTTCCGAAGACCCCCCGGACCTCGAGGCTGCGTCGTCGATCCGCCAGGTGCGCATCCCGGTGACCGACTACACGGCGCCCACCCTCGAACAGATGGTCGAGTTTGTCGGCGTCGTAACTGATGCGGCGGAACGCGGCGAACCGGTTGCCGTTCACTGCACCGCCGGTCTCGGCAGGTCGGGCACAATGGCGGCGGTCTATCTCGTCGCCAGCGGGGCATCAGCGGAGGAGGCCATCGCCAGAGTTCGCGAGCTGCGCCCGGGATCGATCGAAACCGAGGCTCAGGAAGACGCGGTGAGACGCGCCGAGGTCAATTTCTCGGGCAGCAGGTGATCGGCGATTCGCCAGTTTTCAGCCGCTCGGGCCGGGAATGTCCTCGTTGACAGGCACTTCGGATTCGCTATATTCATGCTCGATTAGCTGAGATGACATCACAAACTGTTGAACCGCAAAACGCTCACGATGCACCGACCGAGCCTTCCCAGGGTGTCGTCGACTACCTGCGCCGGCCGATCGACATTTTCCGGAGCTACCAGAAACAAGATCTTTCGCCCGACCTCGTGGCGGGCGTCACCGTCGCCGCGGTCGCCATTCCCCAGTCGATCGCCTACGCATCGATCGCCGAGCTGCCGCCGCAGTACGGTCTGTACGCCGCGGTCGTCGCCGCGATCGTCGGCTCGCTGTGGGGATCTTCGCGGCATCTCGCCACCGGACCTGTCAACGCCGTGTCGATGCTGGTGCTGCCGGTTTTGCTGGGTGTGGCCGCGGTCGGCACGCCAGAGTTTCTGATCGCCGCCAGCACGCTGGCGATGATGGTTGGGGTTCTCAACATCGCTCTCGCGGTCCTTCGTTTCGGCGCCCTGGTGACCCTGGCCTCGAGGTCGGTCCTCATCGGCTTTACCGCCGGAGCTGCGATCCACATTGCCGTCGGCCAGCTCAAGAACCTGCTGCGGATCTACGAGCCGGCAGAGCCGGAGCTCTACCGCCAACTGGCCACAATATTCTCCGAGATTCGCCAGATACATCTCCTCAGCCTCGGGCTCGGGGTTGGCACGCTCGTCCTGTTGATCGCGCCTCCGCCGACTGGGGCCGAAGGTCCCGGCCGCTCTCGTCGCGATCTCGACCGCGGCCGTCGCCGTCGTGGTCTTCGAGCTCGAAAGCCGCGGGGTCGCTGTCGTCGGCGCCTTTCCACGCAGTCTGCCCCCTCTGACCTGGACGTCTCTCGAACACCCTTCCCGACTTCGAAATGATCCGCAAAATGGGAATGGGCGCACTGGCTGTGGCCGCCCTCGGACTGGTGGAGGCGGTCGCCTCGGGCCAGGCCCTGGCGCGGCGCAGCGGAGACCGCATCGACAGCAACCAGGAGTTCTTCGGACAGGGTCTCGCCAACCTTGCGTCCGGCCTGTTCTCGGGCTACCCGTGTTCCGGATCCTTCACCCGCTCGGCGGTCTCACAGCAGGTCGGCGGACGCACCGCCCTCACCGGAATCATCACCGGCGCCACGGTGCTGCTCGGCATGCTGCTTTTTGCGCCGTACGCACGGTATCATCCCGAAGGCGGCGATCGCGGCCGTATTGCTGGCGATCGCATGGGGGATGCTTGAACGCCACCAGATCCTCCGGGTCTTCAAGACCTCTCGCACCGAAGGCGCGATCATGGCCGTGACGTTCCTGGCGACCCTGGTCCAGCCGCTCGATTTTGCGATCCTCGCCGGAATCCTCTTTTCGCTGGCCTTCTTCGTGATCCGGTCGAGCCTGCCCCGCGTATACCAGGTTGTCCCCGACAAGCTGTTCCGGCACCTCGTACACTCGACCAGAGAACCGGTGTGCCCTCAGCTCGCGGTGATGAACATTCGTGGGCCGTTGTTTTTCGGCGCTGTCCACCACATCGAGGAGGAGCTCCGCCACAATCTGGAGGATAACCCCGGCCAACACTATCTGATGTTGAGAATGCACGGCGTCGATATCATCGACCTCTCGGGCATCGAAATGCTCGAATCGACGGTCAATACCTACCGTTCCTTCGGAGGCGATGTCTACCTCGTCCGTCTCCGTGAGCCGGTCGAACAGGTGATGCGCGATTCGGGTTTCCTCGATTTCATCGGCCTCGATCACATCCTGCCCCAGGAAGGAGCTATCGAGTATGTCTTCGAGGATGTTTTGGATCCGGCGGTCTGCGCCTATGAGTGCGAACTGAGGGTCTTTGCCGAGTGCCAGGCCCTCAAGAAGCACCCCTACCGGGAGCAGGTCCCGCCGATTTCGAGGGTCTCGACTCGACCCCGCGCACATCGTGGGCGTCGAGGAATTCCGGGTGATGGCGGACGACGCAAATGCCCTCATTCTCGACGTCCGCGAACCCGACGAATTCGCGCGCGGACACATTCCTGGAGCTTCCTTGATGCCCCTGCGAACGGTCCTCGACGCCGGCCCCGGCCTGGCGCGCGACAGGAGATTGCTGCTGGCGTGCAGTTCCGGCCGACGCACTCAACGCGCGATGCACATGCTGCTCTCGATGGGGTTCGAGGACGTCTACGGACTGCGCGGCGGGATCTCTGGCGTGGCGCGGCGAAGGCCTGCCGGTGGTGATTGAAGATGCACCGGAATCTGAGACGCGGCGAAGTCCGAACCTGATTGACGGCCTCAGGTCCCGTACAACCGGTCCCCGAAATCGCCGAGCCCGGGCACGATGTACTTGCGGTCATTGAGGCCGCGGTCGAGGGCGGCGGTGAAGATCTCGGTGCCTGGCGCGCGTCTGTGAGAGCAGCTCCACCCCTTCGGGGGCCGCGACGATGACCACCAGCCGCACGTCCCTGGCGCCTCTCGCCAGGAGGCCCTCGACCGCCATCGCCGCCGAGCCGCCGGTGGCGAGCATCGGATCGAGCAGGTAGACCACGGCCTCGCCGAGATCCGCCGGGACCTTTTCGTAATAGCAACGGGCCTGCGCCGTCTCCTCGTCCCGCTGAAGGCCGAAGTAGCCGACCTCGGTGCCCGGGACGAGGTCGACAAAGGCCTGGAGCATGCCGATACCGGCCCGCAGGACGGGCACCGCAACCACCCGGGAGTCGAGCCGCCGGACTGTCGGTCGTCTCGAGCGGGGTCTCGATCTCGACCTCGCGGGTCGGCAGGTTTCGGGTCGCCTCGGCGACCAGAAATGTCGAGATCCGGTAGGTCAGGGCCCGGTAGTCCTCCGAGGAGGTCTCGCCGATCGCGCAGCCGAGCCATGATGTCGTGGAGCAGGGGGTGATCGACGATGTGGAGTGTCATGGCGAGGAACGTTAGCACGAACAACCACTCAACCGCCAGCAGACGTGAAATCGATTGCCGAGACGGTGTCGGCTGGTGTAGCGTGAAGGGAACTCCAGCACCGCGATCGATCATGGAGGGACATGACGACCGACGCTCCGGCGAATCAGCCCGCCCCCCGATTCGGAACCTTCCTTGGGGTCTTCACGCCCAGCGTGCTGACCATTCTCGGCCTCATCATGTACCTCCGCTTCGGCTGGGTGGTCGGCAACCTCGGCCTCCCGGTGACCCTGCTGGTGGTGCTCCTCGCGAGCTCGATCACCTTCATCACCGCGCTGTCGGCATCGGCGGTCGCCACCAACATGACGGTCGGGGTCGGCGGCGAGTACTACATGATTTCGCGCAGCCTCGGGCTCGAGCTCGGCGGCGCGATCGGCATCCCGCTCTTCCTCTGCCGGACCCTGAGCATCACCTTCTACAGCTTTCGGTCTGGTCGAGGCGATCCTCGCCCTGTGGCCCGCCGGGTGGGGCGAGATCCCGGCCGCCGCGCCGCAGCTCATGGCCGCGGCGATCATCATCATCATCACCGCGGTCTCGGGCAAGAGCGCGTCGCTCGCCCTCAAGCTCCAGATCCCGATCATGGTGGCGGTGGGCGTCTCGCTGGTGGCCCTGGCGATCGGCGCCCTGGCCGGCGGGACCCGCACGCCCGAGTTCGGCGTCACCTTGCGCACCGCGCCGCAGGGTTTCTGGTACGTCTTCGCCGTCTTCTTCCCGGCGGTGACCGGCTTTACCGCCGGCATCGGCATGAGCGGCGACCTCAAGGACGCCCGCCACTCGATCCCGCGCGGCACCCTGGCTGCGGTGGCCACCGGCACCGCGGTCTATCTGCTGGTACCGCTCCTGATGGCCTTCACCACCCGGGTCTCGCCCGAGGAACTGGCGGTGCCGGGAGTGGTGTGGACGAGCATCGCGATCTTCGGCCGCTGGCTGGTCTTTCCGGGTCTGTGGGGCGCGATCCTGTCGTCGGCCTTCGGCAGCGTCCTCGGCGGCCCCCGGGTGCTGCAGGCCCTGGCCGCCGACGGGCTCGCTCCGTCGTTTCTCGCGCGTCTGTCCAAGACCGGCCAGCCGACCATCGCCACCTGGGTCTCGGGCGCCATCGCCGTCACCGCGGTCGCACTCGGCGGCCTCAACGCGGTGGCGCAGTTCGTCACCATCCTCTTTCTCACCCTGTATGTGACGATCAACCTGGCGTCGGCCCTCGAGAGTCTGGTCGGCGATCCCTCCTACCGGCCCACGATCCGGGTGCCCTGGTACGTCTCTCTGCTCGGTTCGATCGGCGCGATCGTGGTGATGTTCCTGATCAACCCCTGGGCCTGTCTGGCGGCGGTCGTACTCGAGAGCGCGCTGTATGCCTATCTCCGGCGGCGGGCGATGCGCAAGCGGTGGGGCGACGTCCGCGCCGGAGCCTGGGTGGCGCTGGCGCGGTGGGCCCTGCTCAAGCTGCGCCACCACGATCTCGACTCGCGCAACTGGCGGCCGCAGATCCTGCTCTTCGCCGGCGACCCCGGCAAGCGCGCCGGCCTGGTCCGGCTTGCCTCGTGGTTCAACCAGGATCGCGGGATCGTGACGGTGTGCCGGCTGGTGGTCGGCGATCTCGAAAAACTCCGCGAAGTCGAGACCATGCGGGCGGAGATGGATCGTGAGCTCGAGGAGGCCGGCGTGGTCGCCTTCCCCGAGGTCGACGTGGTGTCGGACTTCGAACAGGGGGTGCTCGGTGTCGCCCAGGCCAACGGGATCGCCGGGCTCCACTCCAACACCGTGATGTTCGGGTGGTCGCGGCGCAAGGAACGGCTCGAGTCCCAGCTCCGGGTCATGCGCGCGATGTCCTATGCCGGCAAGAACACCATCATCACCCGAATCAATTGGTCGCACGAGCCGGGCAGCGAAAAGCGCATCGACATCTGGTGGGGCGGTCTGCAGAACAACGGCGACCTGATGCTGCTGCTGGCCTACCTCCTGCGGCTCAATCCGGAATGGCACGGGGCGCGGCTCTGCGTGCGTTCGGTGGCGCGCGATGAAGAGGAGCGGCAACTCCAGCTCGACGGGCTCGCCAAACTTCTCCCTGAAGCGCGCATCGGTGCCGAGACCGAGGTCATCGTCAAACCTGAGGACCAGAGCATCACCGAGATCATCCACCGCACCAGCGCCAGCGCCGATGTGGTCTTTCTCGGACTTCAGGAGCCCGAACTGGATGGTGAGGCGGCCTACGCCGACCGCATCATCGAGCTTGCCACCGGTCTCAACACCTGCATCTTCGTGCGTTCAGCCGGCCAGTTTGCCGGGCGCCTCGTCTGAGATCTCACGTCGGATCGCAGTGACCCAGAACTCCTTGTCCAACGCGACGAGCGACCGTGCCCGTCTGGGCCACGAACCGCAGTGGTGCGACCGCAATCTCGGCCGCTTTTCTGGGGATGCCCGCCCGGCGGTGAACGAGATGGGGGTGCGGCACCTGCACCGGATCGAAACGCTCTTCGCCGAGCAGTCGCGACAGGGTGGCCGGCGTGTAGTAGACGTAGTGCTCACCGCCGCGTAGATCGGGCCGAAACCAGCGATATCCGGTCGGATTCAGACGCGCCTTTAAATATCCCGCCGTGGGGAACGGCGATAAAGACACCGCCACCCGACCGCAGCACGCGCCGGATCTCTCGGAGGGCCTCGCGGGGCCGCGGCGTGTGCTCGAGCACATGCTTCATGATGACGATTTGGAACGAGCCGTCAGCGAACGGCAGTTCTTGAAATGTCCCTATCTCCGCCGCGAAACCCTTTTCCCTGCATACTTTAACCGCATGCTCGCTGATGTCGACTCCGGTGGCCGGGAGCCCCAGGTCCGACGCCGCCTGCAGGGTGTAGCCGAGGGAACAGCCCACGTCCAGCAAGGGACCCGACGGCGTGTGATTGAGGACGTCGAGGATTTGCGACCGGGATTTCCTGATTCGGCGCCGCGTCCTCTCGTCATACTGCCGGCGGCGGCCCTCGGGGGTGCCGAAATACTCCTCCTGATACTGAACCTCTGGAACCGATTCGTCGCGCTTGTAGATCAGACCGCAATTGCACGTCACCCAGGTGAACTCGGGGAACTCGCACAACACGCCGGCGGCGGAGTCGCCGCACAGGGGGCAGGTTTCGGCGATTCTCGGTGACATCAATCGACTCCTCAATTCCTGAAAAAATACGATAGCAGAGACGTGACCGACACCGGGGCTCGGGCGAAACAGATCATGAAACCGCCCTACGTAAAGTTTTCATCCCGCTCTGAATCAAGATCTCAAACTTGGCAGAGAGCGGCAACGGGATTACGCTGTCGGTCGACATTGATGGAGGTATCCCACCGTGAAAAAAGTCTGTCTGATCGCCACCGCAGTGATTCTGTTCGCCTCTCCCATGTTCCCCGCCGACCAACTGCCCGTCCTGCAGCCGGCCGATGAACTCGACGTGGTGGCCGTGGGCGTACCCGCGACCTCGCCCGACGGGAATTGGGTCGCCTACTCCGTGAGCCGGTACTGCTCCGATCTCGAGAAGAAGGTCGGCAACATTTTCCTCGTGCCCTTGTTGGGTGGAGAACCGCGGCAGCTCACCAGCGCCGACGGTGTGGAATCAGGTTACAGCTGGAGCCCCGACAGCTCGACAGTTCTCTTTTCCGCCAAACGGGGAGAGGACGAGAAGAGCCAGATCTACACCATCCGCATCGACGGCGGCGAGGCGAAGAGGATCACCGGCATCGAGAGCGGCGCTTCGAACCCAATGTGGTCGCCGGACGGCACGACGATCGCCTTCACTTCGTCGGTGGGCCAGCTCTACACCGAGGCGCAAGAAGAGGCTTTCGGCGACGTGCGCTACGCCACTCATCCCCGTTTCTACCACCTCGGCCGCGGTTGGGACGACGGCTCGCGAAAACGGATTTTCGTCATCCCAGCCGGCGGCGGCGAGGCCCGTCAGCTGACCAACGGCGAGTGCGCCGACGAGGGCGATCACTCGATGATGTGGAGCCCGGACTCGAAGGAGATCGCCTTCGTCTCGAACCGTTCGCCCGAATGGTGGAACACGATCGACACCAACATCTATGTCGTCAATCTGGCGCTCAGGTGAAACCCGGCAATTCACCACCAACCCGGGCCCCGACCACAGCCCGGTCTACAGCCCCGACGGTACCTGGATCGCCTACCGGGCGAGTTTCGAATACAACTACGAGAGCGAGAACTACAAGATTCACGTCGCGCCGCGCACCGACGGAGAAACGCGAGTGCTGGCCGCGACGTTGGATCGGAATGTCCGCGCCATCGCCTGGGGCCCGGCGAGCGACCGGATCTACTTCACCGACTCGAGCGAGGGCGCCCGAGATCTGCAGTGGGTCGGTCTCGAGCAACCGGAGGTTCTTCACCAGGTGACCGAAGGCGTCATCATTTCGAAGTTCGAGGTGGTGAATAACCGTCATATTGTTTTCTCGGCGGCAACGGATATTCGCCCGACCGAGATCTTCAGCCTGGTAAACGGCTCGACTCGACAGCTCACCGACGAAGCCTCCCGGTTCTGGGACGAACGCCAGGTCAGCCCGTCCCAGGAGATCTGGATCGACACCGCCGACGGCGACCGGGTGCAGGGCTGGCTGATCCGGCCCGTCGGCTACGTCGAGGGCACCCGGGTGCCGATGATCCTCAGCATCCACGGCGGCCCGCACGGGATGTCGACGCCATATCTGCGTTTCGATTTTCAGCTCTGGGCCAACCACGGCTACGCGGTGCTTTTCACCAACCCGCGCGGGTCCGACGGCTACGGCCAGGCTTTTGCAGATGCCATCCACGGCGACTGGCACACCAAGCCGTTCGCCGATCTCATGATCTTTGTCGACCACGTGGTGCAGATGGGGGTGGCCGATCCCGAAAAGCTCGCTGTCACCGGTGGTTCCTATGGCGGCTATATGACCAACTGGATCATCGGTCACACCGATCGCTTTGGCGCCGCAGTGTCGCACGCGGGCCTGAGCAACATGGTGTCCTTCTTCGGCACCACCGACGAACAGTTCTTTGCCGAAAAGGAGATGAACGGCGTGCCGTGGGAGAGCCGCGAGATGTACCTCTCGAACTCACCGCTGTGGGCGGCTGATAGCTTTTCCACCCCGACCATGGTCCTCCACGGAAACGACGACTGGCGGGTCCGTCCAGAACAGGGCGTCCAGCTCTTCATCGCCCTCCAGAAAGAGGGCGTGCCCTCGGTCTACGTCAACTTCCCGGACGAGCAGCACGGAATCAGGGGGCCCGACCATCGCGTCGTGCGTTCGCGCCTCACCCTCGAATGGTTCGACCACTGGCTCAAGGGCGAGCCGGTCGCGCTCGCCACCTACATCGAGCCACGGGCCCACATCCACCCGCCGCGCCCGGAGTGATGGCAGCGGCTCCCAACCTCGTCCTCAAGGCAGGGCCTCGCGCCCGCGAGATCCTTCAAGATGAAGGCCTCAGCCTCGACAGAATCCGGGTGCTTGCCGGGGCCTCAGGGGGCCCCAAATGGCTGGTGCTCTCGGGGATGGACATGGCCCTTGCGCCGCTCCTCAAAGAACGGGACAAGGAGCTTGTGTGCATCGGTTCGTCCATCGGCAGCTGGCGCATCGCCGCTCTCGCCCAGGAAGACAACGAAAGCGCGGTCAAGACCCTCGAGGAGTCTTACATCCGGCAGTCCTATCGCGGGCGGCCGATCCGCGAAGGACGTCACCGCCGAGAGCCGTCGGATCGGCGCCGCCTACATTTCGGACGACGCGATCCGCTTCATGTTGCGGCACCCGATCATGAAACTCGGCTTCCTCGCGGCGAGGAGCAGGTGGCCGGGCGCGCACGATGCTGTTGCAGCACAGGCAACACACCTCACGGCGGCGTTTGCCGCCAACCTCGTCTCGCGGCCGCTGCTCGGGCTGTTCTTCGAGCGCACGCTCTTTCATGCTCCCGGGTTCCCAACGGACATCATCGGAGCCGACGCGTTCCCGCCGCATCCGGTTCAGCTCACCGAGCGCAACCTCCGCGATGCGGTTCTGGCCTCGGGCTCGATTCCTCTCGTCATGGAAGGCATGAGAGACCTCCCGGACACGCCGCCGGGAACGTATCGGGATGGCGGTGTCATCGACTACCACATGAATCTCCCGTTTACTGTTGAAGACGATGAGCTGGTGTTCATGCCCCACTTTTTCGAGCACGTCACTCCGGGGTGGTTCGACAAAAAGCTCCCCTGGCGGAGAGCCGCCACACGGGGTATGGAGAACACCGTTCTGGTGGCGCCTTCACCCGAATTCATCGTGTCGTTGCCCGGCGCCAAAGTCCCCGATCGAACCGATTTCCAGACCTTCGTCAACCGCGACGACGAGCGGATGGCACTGTGGAACAAGGTCGTCAAGCAGTGCCGGCTGTTGGGGCGAGAGTTGGAAGAACTCTTCTGCGCACCACCATCGTCGATCACGATCCACCCTCTGATGAACCCTGAGCAGCGCTGAGCGCCCGCCGGTTCTCGGGCAGGCGCTCGTTCCAACGCTTCTGCTCAGTCAACCCGCTGCAGCGTCATCTCGAAGAACTTGCTCCAGGTGGTGCCGTCCGTCGAAGTCTCGCCGACCTCGGTCCACTGATTCTCCTCGTCGATAGTGATGGTATAGCGGATGGTACGGCCCGGAATCTCCATTCCCCAGACAAAGGCCCCGGCCTCGATACGGCCCTCGTAATCGCCGGATCGGCCGTTGGCGAGGTGAGACCGAAAGTCGTACACACCCGCACCGTCGTTCCACGAGAGGGTGGCCATCGCGTGGTGGATCGTTTCCCCCTGGTTTGTCTCCTCGAGGCTTTCGTGGACACCTTCGATCACCAGCACCAGACCATCGAGCCGAGACTCGATGGTTTCGCGGCTGCTGAACTTCTGCGGGCCGTCCGGCCCCATGGCAATCCACCCCTCGCCGGCCCACTCGCCCACCATGAAGCCCACCGCATTCATATGCTCCTGCATCGACTCGAGATCGGTCTGGGCCGCCGCCAGCCCGGGCACCAGGATCACCACACTCAAGAGGCACATCGCTCGTTTCATTGTCGACTCCTTTGCCTCACTCTACGCCAGAAGAAAGTTTTGATTCCCATTCTCTACTAAGATTCCCTCCCCCGTTGCTACGATGGATGGATGGCACCCACACACCAAAAGGGCCGCGATGATGCCGTGAGATGGGGTGTCATCCGATCCGACCTCTCGAATATCGTGCGCCAGCTGCCCGGTCTCTTCCGCAACGATATCGCCGCGATACTTCTGGTCATCGCCAATATCGTTCCGGTCATCAATCTGCTGGTCAAAGGGGAGCCCGTCGGCTCGATCCTGGTGATCTATTGGATTCAGATGATGATCATCGGCTTTTGGAACATCATCAAACTGATCGTCATCGGCCGCTGGTCCGCGCTGCTCTCCGCACCGGTTTTTATCCTGATGTACCTTTCGATCGTCAACATTTTCGGGCTCATCGCCGGCGGACTGCTCGACGACCAGATGCAGGGCACCGAGTGGCACGAGAATTTCTCGCTGTGGAACTTCTGGTGGCCCGCTCTGATGTTCTTTGCGACCCACGGACTGTCCTTCTACACGAACTTCCTGGGTCGGCGCGAGGACGAAACGACGCCATGGGACAAACAGCTGGGTCAACCGATTCTGCGGGCGATGCCGATGTGGATCGCCGCCCTCGCAGGAGGTTTTGTCGGAAGTTTCTTCAACACCGCCGCGATCGCAGTACTGTGCGTGCTGCCCGTCAAGCTCGTCCTCGACCTCCTCGGGCACTTCAACGAGCACGGGATGTTGAACGTACCCGATGACCCGAAGGAGCCCATTCGGCTCGGACGTTGAACTGTCAGAAACGGAGTGGACAGGCCCGACCCCGCCGGCTTTGAACGGGAAGGGGCGGCAATTTGCCACTCCCCGATCTTCAGAACATCGGCAGAAGATACCGTCGGTTGAGCGTGACCTCCCGCGATCCGTCGTCGTTACGCACCACCAGGGTCACGGGACTCGATTTCTCGAAAGCGAGACGGGCGTCGACCAAAGTCCACCCGATGCGCCCGTCGATCGAGATGATCTCGTCGCCGGGTACGAGCCCGGCTTCTGCAGAGGGTGTCTCCGGGGTCACCATGGCAACCACGAGCGTGTCGAAATCGGGACCTGGAGAAACCACCAGCATTCCTGACCGGTCCTCCGGGACCGGGCCGTCCGCGTTTGGTCCCGCCTCGAGGATGATGCGTTTCCTTGGATAGTCGAGAATCAGTCGATACCGCCGGAGCACCCCAGCACCGATGGTGCCCGCATCGGCCCGGTTTTCAAACCCTCCCGATCAACGGTATAGCCAATCAATGGCGACTCGATCCGATCGGCCCCTACGACGAAAGCTGCCGCTCGGAAGAGGCGGCCCTCGGTCTCACCACCCACCGCCACGCCGCCCTGGTTCAGTTCGACGGTGCCCGGTTCGATGAGCGCCGACTGACGAACAAAGTTCAGATTGAGACCGGCGACGTCGACGCTGCCGGTGTCGAGCTTGAACGGCCCGAACACGGTGCGCCCGCCGGGCATTACGATCCCCGCGTTGACAAAGACCTCGCTCGCCTTGATCTCGACCGGCAGGATCTGTCCCGGCCCGGCATGCTCCCAGTCCTCCGCAGTCAGAAGCAGGAGGCGCCTATTGGGATAGTCGATATCGACGACGAACCGCTCGAGAACGTCATGGCCGAGGATGCCATCGAACGTCCGGCCGACAAATGCCGCCGCTCCGCCGAGGGGAATGGTTACGAGTTCGACGTCGTCGACGCGAAGGTCGCCGATCGAAAGCACGACAGGCGCCAGTTGACCGACCTCAACTTCGCCACCCGGCTGCGCCTCGTTCTGGACTTCGAGAGTCGGCAGCCCGAGCCGCGCGGCGGCGCCGGCATCAAGGATCGACACGTCAAACCCGGTGTCCAGGAGAAACACAAGCGGATCCGAACCGTCGACCGACGCTTCGAAAAAGACAAGCCCGAAATCATCATTGAATGGGACATCCGCGATCGGAGCGACCGCGGTGGCAAGAGTGAGCAGAATAGCGAGCGACATCAAACCTCCTCGCGAACAATCGTCCGGCTGATTTCATACAACGGCGACATGAGGGTTTTGTTCTCGAAGGGTCCCGGGATGCGGGTCGAGCAAACGTCCGAGAACTCAGCTCAGTTTTTCGGTTGATATGCGTCGAACCAGGCAAGCACCTCGGCGATCACCTGGTTGCGGCGGCTGCTTGTGTGCAGGTTGTGACCGTCGTCCTCGAAGACCACGTGCCGCTTGTGTTCGGGGACGGTGCCGAAGGTTTCGAAGAGTGGGACCTGGCCGCTTTCCACCGGAAAGAAATAGTCGTGGAATCCGTTGAGCATCAACACAGGCACCTTCACATGTGGCGCAAAGTTGAAGGGGTCGGCCTCAGGCAGCGACCTCCCGGTGGTCAGACCGCCAGACATGAAGACCGCAACGCGAAACCGCTCCTCGACCGTGAGCATGATGGCCGCCCTTTCGCCGCCCCAGCTGTAGCCGAGGTAGCCGAGGTCCTCGATATCGAGGTCGCCGCGGGTCTCCAGGTAGTCAACTGTCCGGTGCAGATCCTGGGCCATGTGGAGATTCCACTCCCTGAACGACGCGGACTCGTTCGGGAAGTCGGTGCGGTGAGTGGTCTGGCGCTCGTAGGTCCCCTCGACGATCGGGTACGCCACCGCCCAGCCCTGGCGAACCAGATAATCGAACGGGCTCGGGTTGATCTGCGAACTGCTCGAACGGAAGATCGCCCCCGATCCCGGAAAGAAGACGACGGTCCGGTACGGCGGAGTTCCCTGCCGCGGGAGATACAGATGGACGATCATCCGCCCTTCGTCGTAGCCGGTGTCGAAGGTCACCGTTTCGCGCCGCCAGTATGGTGAGGTCTCGTCAACCGTCTCCAATTCGGCGTGCAGCGGTGCGTCGTCTCCGGCATACAGACCCTTGTAGACCGCGAAGATCTCGTCGGACACCGGCGCTTCCTCGGCGTAGTTCCTGGTGTGGTACTGAACGTCCCGGCGGCTCGGGTGATCCGCGGCCAGCTCGCCGGGGATCTTCATACAGCGGACTCCGTTGGTCGCGGATCGGTCGAGAGGCTCCCTGGCATCGGGATCGAGGAACATATAGGTTGCGTCACTCCAGGCGCCGCCGATCAGGTAGCGTTGGTCGGAATCGGTGCCGTTCTCACACCACTCCTTGACGTTGCCCGCCATGTCGTAAACGCCGTGTTCGCTGATACCGCTGGAGCTGCCCATCGCGCTCGGACCGTCACCAGCAAAATTGCTGAACGGGATGAGTTCGGCGGCAAAGTAGTACGGCTGCGCGGCATTGCTCCAGTGGTGCAGGGTGGGCAGGGTCTTGCCGCGAAAGGCGCAGTAGGCCGACGCCTCGTACCAGCTGATGCCCGATACCGGGAGCGCGTCGCCACCCTCCGGGAAGCTCCCGACCTCCCAGGTCGCCGGTCCGGGACGGCCGGTGGCATCGACAAACCCGGAAACGAGGTCCTGCCACGATCGGCCGGGCCGCGCTCGTTCGAGGCCGTCGGCCCAGAAGCCCGGATCCGTATAGCCGCCGGCGCTGACGAATTCGGCGTAGTCCCGGTTGGAAACTTCAAACCTGTCCACGAAGTATGATTCGGTTTCCAGCGGGTCAAGAAACTCGAGCCCCGTGATCTCCACCCACATGCGACCCTCGGGAATCTCCACCATCTCCTCCGGCGCCGTGCCGACCGCCGCCAATCTCGGCGCCACCTCGACGACCGGATCCGGTTCTGATCCCTCCCGCCCGGCGCTCAGCGGACCGAGCTTGATCGCCCGCTCGACCGGCAGGCGACCCTCGAGTTCGAATCTGAAACGGTGAAAGCCGATTGGCAGCCGAACTTCGAGAGGCGTCGCGCCAACGGTTCGCCAATCAGCGTCCCGTCCGGCGTAAGGCCGTGTTGTGACGGTGGCACCCTGTGGTTCAGAATCGAGGCCGACGCGGCGCGACATCCGCAGCCACAGCTCTGCCAACACCGGATCGTCGGGAAGGGTCGCCTCGGCTTCCGTGGCCAATGCAAACGCAGCGTCGTAATCGTCGACCTCGATCAGGCGAACAATCTGCGGGATGGTCTCGCTCCGAACCTGTTCCGCCTGGCGACTTGATCCAACCCACCGCCAGCCCGCGACGGCCGCGGCAATCATGAGGACCGCAAACGCGGCCACCATCCACGGCGCGACGTTCAAACCTGCACCCGGTCGACCTGGGCCTCCTCCCGTTGTTCCGACGGGTTCGATCGCGGCCTTCAGGGCATTGGCCATCGCTTCCGCAGAGGGGTAGCGTGAGACTGGGTCTTTCGCAAGTGCCGTAGCCAACACCCTTTCAAGATCCGGCGGCACATCCGTGCGGATCGCAGCCAAGGACTCCGGTTCGGAATTGAGGATCGCGTTGACCAGACCCGGCGAGGTGTCGGCGCTGAAGGGACGCCGCCCTGCAAGCATTTCGTAGATCACCGCACCCAGCGCCCACACATCGGCGCCCTGCCCGACCGGATGGCCGAGAAGTTGCTCCGGCGCCATGTAGGGCAGCGTGCCCGAGACAATCCCCTTTTCGGTCAGAAAATCGGTCGATGCCGCGGTGCTGCCTGAGGTGCCGGTTTCGACGGCACCTTTGGCAAGGCCGAAATCGATGACTTTGAGTTGATCGCCGTCGACAAGCATCACGTTGGCCGGTTTGAGATCGCGGTGGACCACGCCTCCGGAATGCGCCGCTGCGACCGCTTCGATGAGATGCACGGCGATGTCGACGGCACGCTTGACGGGCAGTCCCCCGTCGGTGATGAGATCTTCGAGCGTCGTGCCCTCGAGGTACTCCATCGTGATGAAATGGACACCGTTGGCCTCTTCGACCGAGTGGATCGTCACGATACCCGGATGGTTGAGGGCCGCGGCGCTTCGCGCCTCTCGTCGGAAACGCTCCAGCTTTTCGGGATCGTCAGCGACCTCATCCGGCAAGACCTTGAGCGCAACCCGTCGACCGAGGCTGGTGTCCTCGGCGAGATAGACCGCACCCATCCCACCCTCACCGAGAAAACGGAGCACGCGGTAGTGACCGAGATCCGAGCCTGATTCGAGTTGCATAAAGGTACCTTTCCCGGCCAGTCTAACCTGCATTTTTCATCCGATGCCTCAATCGGACTCTGTTGAACCCTGTCCACGTCGTCCGTGAGATCCAAACTCTCAACGGGTGGCGGAGACCCCGATAACCCGGGTTGCGACCACCCAGATGATCGTCGGTTTGAAGGGTATTTGAGTTTCCGGTGGCGCAAAATCACAACACCGTGTAGAATTGCGACGATGTCTCTAAATCAAGGAACAACTCTTCTCCACTACCGCCTTGTCGACAAGCTCGGCGAGGGCGGAATGGGCGTGGTGTGGACCGCCACCGACACGTCGCTCGAACGCGAAGTGGCGATCAAGGTCCTGCCCGAAGCTCTGAGCGCCCACCCCGACCGCCTGGCGCGATTCGAACGCGAGGCCAAGCTCCTGGCCTCGCTCAACCACCCCAACATCGCCGCGGTCTACGGCCTGCACGAAGGCCCGGAGGGCGAACGCTTCATCGCGATGGAGCTCGTCCCGGGCGAAGACCTGGCGGCGGTGCTCGAGCGTGGTCCGTTGGACGTCGATCGGGCGCTCGCATTTGCGGGCCAGATCGCCGAGGCCCTTGAAGCGGCACACGAACAGGGCGTGATCCACCGCGATCTCAAACCCGCGAATGTCATGGTCACCCCCGACGGGAAGGTCAAGGTCCTCGACTTCGGTCTCGCCAAGTCGTTCGACGCCGACCCGGGTTCGAACGTGGCCAACCCGTCCATTTCGCCGACCATGACCAGCGCCGGCACGGTGGCGGGGATGATCCTCGGCACCGCGGCCTATATGTCGCCCGAGCAGGCGCGCGGTCAGGCGGTCGACAAACGCGCCGACATCTGGGCATTCGGATGCTTGCTTCACGAGATGCTGTCGGGATCGCGGGCATTTGCCGGCGACACGGTTTCGGACACCCTGGCCGCCGTCCTGACGGCACAGCCCGACCCCACGCTCCTGCGGGAAGGAACACCGAACGCCGCCCGCCGCCTGATCAAACGCTGCACTCAAAAAGACGCCAGGCGCCGTCTCCGCGACATCGGCGAGGCGCGGATCGCGTTGGAGGATGCCCAGACCGATACCGGCGAAAGCGAGATCGAGGCGGACGTTCCGTTGACCGTGTCTGCGCGTTCCAACCGACTGCCGTGGATCGCAGCGGCCGCCGCTGGAGTCGTCGCGGCAGCGGCGATTGGTCTGTTGGCCTTGAGGGCCAACGCTCCGGACCCCGAAGTCAACCGTTTCGCCATCGAATACCCGCACACCCAGGGCCAACGCTACGGAGACGGCCGGGCGCTGGCCATCTCACCCGACGGCAGGGTCGTCGTCACCTCGGCGGCCGGCGGGTCTGACGATCTGCTCTTCTACCGCAGGATGGACGAATTCGAAATCCACCAGATCGACGCCGCGCGGACGGGCCGGCTGCCCTTCTTTTCACCGGATGGCGAGTGGATCGGATTCGTCACCACCGAAGGTTTGTTCAAGATCAACCTCGCCGGTGGCCCTCCGACAAAGATCGCGTCGCTCACCTCGTTCATGAGTGGTGGGTCCTGGTCGAGCAACGGATGGATCTACCTCGTTTCATCACGACAGCTGTGGAGGGCGCCTGTTTCAGGGGGCGAGATCGAAAGGATCGAGACGCCGGGTCTGAATTCTCAACCGTTGGGGAACCCCTTTGCCATGCCCTCGGGGAAAACGTTGTTGTTGTCGATCGGACCGCCGGCCGACGCCACCCTTGTCGCTCTGGATCTCGAGACCAATTCGATCAGCGAGCTCGGGCTGCAGGGGACCGACGCACGGTATCTGCCGACCGGCCACCTGGTCTACACCTATTCAGATCAGGTGCTGGCCGTGCCGTTCGACGCGAAAAAGCTGATTCCGGTCGGCACGCCCACCTCAGTCCTACCCAGAGTTCGAGTCGACGGCAACACCATGCAGCTCGCTTTTTCCGAAAACGGGACCGCGGCCTACCTGCCAGTCGACGAGCGAGGCCTGCGTCGGTTGGTGATGGTCGATCTCGAGGGCAATGTCGACCCGATCTTCAGCGGAACGACACCGATTTTCGACAACAACGATCCCCGCTTTTCCCCGGACGGTTCGAAGATCGTATTGAGCGAGAGCTCGGGCCCGATCTGGGTTGTCGATCTGGAATCGGGGGCGCCGATCAAACTGAGCGAAAACGGCTTCTACCCGCTGTGGAGCCCCGACGGCAGCCAGGTGGCGTACGGCACCACCCGGTCCACGTCGTTCAATCTCATGCTGAGGCCGCTCAACATGAGCAAACCAGAACAGGTGTTGTTGGAGCGCGACAACAACTTCCGCACCGCCGACTGGGCTGCCGATGGCACACTCGTGATTCGCGAAGAGATCCCCGGTAAGGGGATGGATCTCTGGTACTGGTCTGACACTGCGGACGAAGAGACGATCGAAGTGCTCCTCGACGGCGACGACGACGAGATTTCGCCGGCGGTGTCCCCAGACGGTCGTTGGATAGCCTACGTCTCGAACCAGAGCGGCCGCGACGAGATCTATGTCACGGCCTTCCCGGACCCCGAAGGCATCGTCCAGGTGTCGGTGGCCGGAGGCGCCAACCCTTCGTGGTCGCCCGATGGGAGCGAGCTCTACTACTTCCAGGGCCGCGAGTTCATCGCCGTCAGGACATCCGCCGAACCCGACTTCAAGGTCATCAGCCGGCGAACCCTGTTCGAAGGAGACTTCCGACTGTATCGCTGGCAGCGCCAATACGACGTCCACCCCGACGGCAAACACTTTGTCATGATCGAGGATCCCTCCGGAGGGCACCTCGAGGTGATCCTCAACTGGCTTACCGAGTTGGAGCAGACCGTAGAACGCAGAAACTGAGGAGAACTCTCGTTCGGAATTGACCGACGTTGCTTTCGGACCGTGCGACGCTCCCGCTCGTTCAGCGGATGAACTTGCCGGATTTCCGTTTCTGCTTCTGCATGTTCTTGAGTTCCCGGTCGCCGCGAATGACAATGTTGGGGTTCGGGGTGAAATCGAGGGTGCGGCTACGCCCCGAATACTTGATCTGACTCAAAATGAGCTTGATGGTCTCGAGTCGGGCAAGTGCCTTGTCATCGGAGCGAATCACGAACCACGGCGTCGCCGGGGTGTGCGTCTTTTTCAAGAGCCGGTACTTCATCTTGGTGAAATCGTCCCACAACTCCTGCGCCTGGAGATCGACCTCGCTCAGTTTCCACTGCCGGAGTGGGTCGTTTTTCCGGCGTTCGAAGCGACGCGCCTGTTCTTGCTTGGAGACCGAAAAATAGAGTTTGATGAGAATGGTCGCCCCGTCGGCGATGATCCGTTCCTCGTAGCCGACGACTTTGTCCATAAATCTTTTGTATTGGGCTTTGGTGCAAAAGCCCATGACCGGTTCGACCAGGGCCCGGTTGTACCAGCTTCGATCAAAGAGGACCATCTCGCCGGCGTGAGGAAGGTGCTCGATGTAGCGTTTCATGTGGAGCTCGGTCCGCTGGCGGTCCGTGGGTTTGCCGAGAGCAATGATCCGGTAGCGCTTCTCGTTCATATAGCGCGCCACCCGGCGGATCGTGCCCCCCTTGCCCGAGGCGTCTCGCCCGTCAAAGAGGATGATGGCTTTCTTCCCTTTGCGTTCGATGTGTTGCTGGAGTTTGATCAGCTCGGCCTGATACGGTTTGAGGATCTCGGATCGGAAGTACTTGGAGAGGGCCGCGTCAATCACCTCACTGCGGTCTTTCTTCTTCATGCCTTTGTGGACGGCCTGAATCTGGGCGATCGTGGTCAGAGGATCGGCCTCGGGCTCGATCTTATCGACAACAGCACGGATCCTCGAGGTCGACCCCTCGAGAGCCTCTGTTTCGGCAGTGGTCTTTTTCCCGCGTTTGGGCGTCATCGACTCACACCTTCCTCTGTGAGATACAGGTCGGCCAGTATAGCGAATCCGGAAAACTCCGGCTGAAGTGGATTTCAGATGAATTTGAGATGGAGTTCAGAGTTGAAGAGGCTTGGAGCCGGTAACTTCAAGGGTCGGGCTGGGCTAGTATCGCTGGAGAATCCTCTGAGGGAGAGATTGAATGAAAAAGGTCCAGGTTGCCGACTGGAATGAGCTCGAGCCCCTGCAGCCCGCCTATGCGCTGGTCGCAAACGTCGATCTGGTCGTGATCCGGTGGCCCGACGAAGAGCAGGCTTCGGTTCTCTACGGCCGTTGCATGCACCGTGGCGCCCTTCTGAGCGACGGCCACATCGAAGGCAAGAATCTGATCTGCGGCGTCCATGGTTGGGACTACTGCTACGAGACCGGGGTCAGCTCCTACAACACCGAGGAGGTTCAGCACCGCTTCGATTCCTGGGTCGAGGACGGCGCGGTCTGGGTCGACGAGGAGGAGGTCGCGGCCTGGGAGGCGAAAAACCCGCAGGCCTACGATCGGGAGGCCTACCAGGGGCTCTACAAGGATCATCACGGCGAGCGCCGAGGAACCGCACTTTCAGTACATCCAACACCTCGCCGAGCACGGTCTCTCCAAGCTGGGCCACCACGGCCGGGTCGCGGCGATGGGCGTGCCGCGCACCGAGCTGCCGACCTGGGACGACATCCAGGTCCTCACCGCCCAGCTCCACAAGCTCCCGCTCCTCGATGACGCGCCGGTCGGCACCGAGGTCGTGATCGGGCCCAACGCCGCCAAACCGCTGACGCTCGACATCCCGCTCTTCGTCTCCGACATGAGCTTCGGCGCCCTCTCCGAGGAGGCCAAGATCGCGCTTGCCAAGGGCGCTGAGCTGGCGGGGACCGGGATCTGTTCGGGCGAAGGCGGGATGCTGCCCGAGGAGCAGGCCGCCAACTCGCGCTACTTCTACGAACTGGCCTCGGCGCGTTTCGGCTACTCGATGGACAAGGTGCAGAAGTGCCAGGCCTTCCACTTCAAGGGCGGCCAGGGCGCCAAGACCGGGACCGGCGGCCACCTTCCGGGCGACAAGGTCCGGGGCAAGATCGCCGAGGTCCGCGGGCTCGCCGAGGGCGAAGCGGCGATCTCTCCGCCGCGCTTTCCCGACTGGGACTCCCTCGACGCAGTATCGCGACTTTGCGGCCGAGGTCCGCGAGGCGACCGGTGGGATCCCCATCGGAGTCAAGCTCTCGGCCCAGCACATCGAACGCGACATCGAGGCCGCCCTCGAGATCGGCGTCGACTACATCATCCTCGACGGTCGAGGCGGCGGCACCGGAGCGGCCCCGCTCATTTTCCGCGACAACATCTCGGTGCCGACCATCCCCGCCCTCGCGCGAGCCCGGCGCTTTCTCGATCAGCGGAACGACCGGCATCACGCTGGTGATCACCGGTGGTCTCCGACTGCCCGCGGACTTCGTCAAGGCCCTGGCCCTCGGCGCGGACGCTGTGGCGGTCTCCAACTCCGCCCTCCAGGCGATCGGGTGTCTGGGGATGCGCGCCTGCCACACCAACAACTGCCCGGTCGGGATCGCCACCCAGAAGCCCCACCTGCGGCAACGCCTCAAGATCGCCAAAGGCGCCGAACAGCTCAATAACTTCTTCCGCGCTTCGACCGAACTCATGCAGGTCCTGGCACGCGCCTGCGGCCACCACCACCTCAACCAGTTCTCGCCCGACGACCTCACCACCTGGAAACGCGAAATGGCCCACCTCACCGGGATCCGCTACGGCGGTGTGTCCCTCGACTGAGTGATCGCAATCACCGGGTGCGCCTACCGGCCTCCACTAATCTGAGGTGGGAGGCTCGGAATGGCGCGGATCCCAATCCTGACGATAATACTGGCCGTGTGTGCGGCTTTTTCGAGCCACCTCGCAGCCTATGCCACCGACTACGAGGTCGGCGACGGGCCCGGCATGCTGGCCGCCATCTCCGACGTACCGTGGGAGAGTCTGGGCCCCGGCGACCGGGTCCTGATCCACTGGCGCGCAACTCCCTACAAGGAGAAGTGGGTCCTGTGCCGACGCGGCACCGCCGAGGCGCCGATCGTGGTCAGCGGCGTGCCCGGACCGGGCGGCGCGCTGCCGGTGATCGACGGCCGCGACGCCGTGACCCGCGTGGCCTTGAACTTCTGGAACGGATCGCGGGGCGTCATCAAGATCGGCGGCGCCAGCATCCCGAGCGACACCCTGCCGGCCTATATCGTCATCGAGAATCTCGACATCCGCTCGGGTCGCCCGCCCTTCTCCTTCACCAACGACGCAGGTGGTTCGGAAGACTACTCCGATAACGCCGCCGCGATCTACGTCGAAAAGGCCGAGCACCTGGTGATCCGCAACTGCATCCTGCGCGACTCGGGCAACGGCCTCTTCATCGGCGCGAACGAAGGCCAGACCCGGGACATCCTGATCGAGCACAACTGGATCTACGACAACGGCATCGAGGGCAGCTATCTACCAGCACAACACCTACACCGCGGCGATCGGCATCACCTACCAGTTCAACCGGATGGGCCGGCTGCGCGAGGGCTGCGGCGGCAACAACCTCAAGGACCGCTCGGCGGGGCTGGTGGTGCGCTACAACTGGATCGAGGACGGCAACCGCCAGCTCGATCTGGTCGACGCCGAGGACAGCGCGGTGCTGGTCAACCACCCCTCGTACTCGACGACCTTTGTCTACGGCAATGTCCTGATCGAGTCCGACGGCGAGGGCAACAGCCAGATCCTCCACTACGGCGGCGACAGCGGCACCACCGCCGACTACCGCAAGGGCACTCTCTACTTCCACAACAACACCGTGGTCTCGACCCGCTCCGGCAACACAACCCTGATGCGGCTCTCGACCAACGACGAGCACGCCGACATCCGCAACAACATCCTCTACACCACCGCCGACGGCTGGCGGTTGGCCATGCTCGGCGAATCCGGGGTCGCCGATCTCCGCACGAACTGGATCATGGACGGTTGGGTCACCAGCCACTCGACCTTTTCGGGCACGCTGACCGATCACGGCGACAACCTCGCCGGCACTGATCCCGGCTTTACCGATTTCGGTGGCCAGGACTTCACGCCCGCTCGCCGGGAGCCCGTGCGAGGATGCCGGCGGTCCGCTCGCTGCAGCGGCCGCTTCCCGCGCACGCACCGATCAACCAGTACCTCCGCCACCAGCGCGCCTCGACCCGCCCCGATGACGGCGGCGCGGGACATCGGCGCCCTCGAAAGCGGGCTGATCTTCGGCGACGGCCTCGAGTCGGGCTCCAGCGGGTGGTGGTCGTCGACCCTTCCGTAACCCGCGACCTGAAACACCATTCCTCGGCTAGAATCAGTCCCACCATCCGGGAGGACCCATGAAATCAAAGATGTCGCGCCGCACCATGATCAAGACAACCGGCGGTACCCTGGCGATGGCCCTGGCGCCGTCCGCGGTGGCTTCAGCATCGACCGCAAACGGTGGAGGCACCATGAAGGCCGCGGTCATCGACCGCTCCGGCGTCGACGTGGCCGCCAACGTCCGTCTGGCCACCGACTGGCCCGAACCGATCGCCGGTCCCGGCGAGGTGCGGGTTCGCACCGAAGCGGCGGCCCTCAATCACGTCGATCTGTGGGTCGGTCAAAGTGATGGCCAGCCCTTTCCCCACATTACCGGCTTCGACGGGTGCGGCATCGTCGAGACCGTCGGCGAGGGCGTCGACGAGGCATGGCTCGGAAAGCGCATCATTTTCAACGCCGCCGTCCCCGAAGCCGAACCGGTCGAGCCGGATGTGCGCCCCGACCGGCCGCCGAAGATCGGCCTCATCGGATCGATGATGCCCGGCAGCATGGCCGAAAAATTCGTCGTCCCGGTCGCGAACGTCTTGGACGTGGGCGACGCCGACCCCATTCAAGCTGCGGCCTTCGCCCTGACCTTTCTCACCGCCTGGCGCATGATCTCCACCCGCGCCCAACTCAAACCCGACCAGACGGTCCTGTTGACCGGTATTGGGGGCGGTGTCGCGCTGGCCGCGCTGCAGATCGTGAAGTCCACCGGCAACCCGATCATCGTGACCAGCCGCCACCAGTGGAAACTCGACACAGCTCAGGGGCTCGGAGCCGACCACGGGATCCTGGATCAGGGACAGGACTGGTCGGAGGAGGTCCGCGAACTCACCGGCGGCCGCGGCGTCGACCTCTGCGTCGACTCGGTGGGCAAGGTCCTGCACGGCAAGTGCATTCAGTCCCTCGCCCGAGGCGGGACCCTGACCACCTGCGGCGCCACCACCGGGGGCGATGCCGAGACCCTGCTCCGCGACATCTTCTGGAAACAGCTCAGCGTTCTCGGTTCCAGCATGGGCAATATGGACGAGTTCCGGGAGGTCACCGCCCTGTTTCGCGCCGGCAAGCTCGAACCGGTGGTCGACAGGGTCTTCCCCGCCGCCGAGGCCGCACAGGCCTACGCGCGACTGCAGGCAGGCGAACAGTTCGGCAAGGTCGTCGTGCGCTGGGGCTAGTTCAGTTTGTGCACATTGTGGTGCAGGCGTCCCGCCTGCACATGCCGACGTCATTAGAAAAGAACCAGGGTTCGCCAAGGCGGCGCGAGGGTAGCCCGCCGTGAGACGATAGAGGATGCCCTCCGGATCCACCCTCTTTGTCTGGATCATCGCCGGTGCCATCGGCGTGTCCTACTTCATGTATGGCAAGCGCCAGGAGAAGATCGGTTTCCTTGTCGCCGGGATCTGCCTCTGCGTCTATCCCTACGTCGTTCATGGCCTCGGCCTGGGAATCCTCGTCGGTCTCGGTCTCGCGGCAGCGCCGTTTTTGCTTCGACCGGTAGATTCTCCGACGCGAGCGAGGGGGCATTCCAATGTGCGGTGATGAGTGCGGCAACGCACGCCTTCACTGCGATGTGATCGGCAGCCCCCGTCGCGAACGACCCAGGTTTTTGAGAAGAGTGTTCCAAAGAGGAACACATCGAGCAGATCAACCCCGCTTCAGGTCTTCAGATATGGCATCGGCTTTGCAGCAGGACTGGTATGGCGTTGTGTGTTCACTGCCAGATCAGCGGCCGATCTGGACACGATTCGGGCACATGGACACGAGATCCGCGAGCCCTGCAGCCGGCCCTCCAAGCACTCGGCGCCGAAGAGAAGGACGTGAGGTGATCATGAGCGCTCGATTTTCAGCTCGGATGTTGGTGACCATCGCTGCTGCCGTGGTCACTGTCTGCCACCTGATTCCAGCCTCTCTGGTTGATGCTGCCTATCTGGAAGACGTGCCGCAGGTGCTCGTCCAGCCTGACGGGACCCGGATTGAGTGCTTTGCGAGTGGTGATGAGTACTACCACTGGCTCCACGACGCAGACGGTTTCGTTATCGTCCGTGACCCCGACAGCGGATATTGGGTGTGGGCCGAAAAGAACCAGGGCGCCATCGTTGCCACCCGACATGTGGTCGGTCGAATACCGCCTGAACTCCTCGGCCTCGAGCCCCGGATTCTGCCCGACAGAAAACACCTCAAGACTGATCGATTGGAACGCTTTTCCTCCCCGCCAGTCCAGCCTGCTCCCTCGACGGGAACCATGGAGAACCTGGTGGTTTTCATCCGATTCAGCGACGAGTCGGAGTTCACACAGACGATCAGCGCATACGACTCGGCTTTCAACTCGACAGCTTCCGGGGCAAGCTCGATGAAGTCCTATTTCAAAGAAGCCTCTTACGACCAGCTCACCATCAACTCCACTTTTTATCCGAGCCCACCGGGGTCCACGGTTGTGTCCTATCAGGACGGCCATCCGCGAGCCTACTATCAGCCCTACCACGCCACCGAAAACCCGACCGGTTACACCGCAGAGAACCAAACCGCAAGGGAACACACCCTGCTCAAAAACGCCGTTGCCTCCATTGCAACCCAGGTCCCAGCCGCACTCGACATCGACGCCGACGACGATGGCTATGTGGACAACGTCGTGTTCTTCATTTACGGATCGGCCGACGGCTGGAGCAATCTGCTGTGGCCCCACCGCTGGGTCCTCTATTCGCAGACCGCCACCATCAATGGAGCGCGGGTCTGGGACTACAACTTCCAACTCAGCAGCTGGCTCGGCGTCGGCGTCCTCTGCCACGAGATGTTCCACTCGCTCGGCGCACCAGACCTCTACCACTACTACACGAACACGTCGGTCCATCCTGCCGCCTACTGGGACGTTATGAACATCACCACGGACCCGCCGCAGCACATGACCGCCTACATGAAGATGCGGTATGGGGAGTGGATCGACGAGATACCGGAGATCACGACCACCGGGACCTACACCCTCAACCCGCTGACATCCTCGACCAACAACGCCTACAAAATTGCCTCGCCCAACACAGTCGGTGAGTATTTCGTCGTCGAATACCGTCGGAAGACCGGCACCTTCGAAAACTCGCTGCCCGGTTCCGGGCTGATCGTCTACCGGATCAACACCGCCAGAGACGGCGTCGGCAACATGAATGGCCCACCAGACGAACTCTACATCTATCGCCCGGGCGGCTCCGACACGGTCAACGGCTCCTCCGACAGCGCCCATTTCAGCCTCGACGTCGGACGAACCGAGATCAACGACTCCACTAACCCGTCGAGCTTTCTGACGGACGGCAGCAACGGCGGCCTCGATATCTCCGACATCTCGTCCCCGGGCGCCACGATTTCGTTCACCGCAACCGTTGGCCTTCCGGACGACTTCGGAATCTCGGTGAGCCCATCGAGCCAGGAGGTCTGCCGCGGTTCCAACGCCGAGTTCGCGGTGACCGTCTCCCAGATTGGCTCTTTCACCGGTCCGGTAAGCCTGCTCTCCAGTGGACAGCCGGTTGGCACGACAGCCGGCCTCTCCCCAAACCCCGTCACCTCCACACCGGGTACCAGCACCTTCACGGTCAGCAACACCGTCAACGCCTCGGCCGGGACCTCGACCATCACCATCACCGGCTACGGTTCTTCCGGCAGTCACAATGACGAGGTGTCGCTGACGCTCCTGTCGACACCCGCAACTACTTCGCTGATGACTCCCGTCGAACGGTGCGGTGAACCAGACCACACGAACCAACATTTACATGGGGCGCTGTCGCGGGCGCGACTTCCTACACCATCCAAATCGACAACGACCCGAACTTCAGCAGTGTCGATCACAGCGCAACCGTGCAGGGCACCACCTACTCCGGCGCCACCCTCGACCAGGGCGCGACCTACTATTGGCGCGTCCTCGCCAACAATGGCTGCGGCGCCGGAACCGCGTCGTCACCTTTCAGCCTCACGACCACCGATGGTTCCACCGTGTGCACCAACGTTCTCCTGGAGCCCGGCTTCGAAAGCGGGTCGCAGTCAGCCTGGTTGGAAAGTTCCACACATGCTTGGCCTCTGGTCGACGCATACCATCCGCGGACCGGCACCTACTCCTCGTGGTTGGGCGGCGGAGACAACGAAACGTCCCTGATCTGGCAGTCTGTCGCGATCGATGCGGCGGCTTCGTCTGCAAGCCTGTCGTATTGGTATGCCATCTACTCGGAAGACACCTGCGGATGGGACGACGGCGGACTCGAGATCAACAGCATTCCCGTCAACGGGCATACTTATGACCTCTGCGCAACGAATAGTACGGGCAGCGGATGGCTTCAATCCGGGACGGTCGATCTGCTCTCGTACGCCGGGGCCTCACCGACTGTTCGATTCTATGCCGCGACCAACGAGTCGGCGTCGAGCAGCCTTTGGGTGGACGACGTGGTTCTGGAGGTCTGCGTGCCGGGAACTCCACCCGCGATGGCCTTTACCGACGGTTTCGAGTCAGGGGATGTCTCCTCGTGGTCGAGTTCCGCGCCGTAATCGGGGGTCCATCTCGGAGGCCAGGAAGCTGATAACGCTGCTCGAAGGGAGCCCTGAAGCACCGTAACTTCCTGAGAATTCGGACCCGGTCACGGTCACAGTGGCGCCGTCCCCATTCCCCACTCCGGCGAGGCGCCCGAACTCATCACGTGACAACAGACGTGCCGGCCTCCCCCAATTCAGGACGATGGCGGCCCCCACGAGAGTGGCTCCGATCTCCGTACTGGCTACGATGAGAATCTCGAGAAGATGAGGGAGGGGGGCTCTTTGACGACGGCACTGTCAGTCCGTCCTCACGTCACCCCTCATCGATGAAAACAGTCGAGAAACCGTCGTCACATCACGGCGCCACGCTCGACCAACCCGACATGTTCCCTGTCTCGAAGTCGCAAGAAAAGAGGGCAAGGGTGTAGACGAAAATCGATCCGGCGTCTTCCAGCAGGCCGTAGTCGTCGCCCGGCATGCCAACCACAACCGTGTCTCCGTACATACCGGTCGACACCCCGAAAACGTCACCGCTCGCAGGCGTGGGGGCCGCAAATGTGTGGGTCTGCATCCAGTCTCCGCCAGCGCCGAGACGGGTGAAGACAAACGCCGTTCCAGTCCCCGGACCAGCCTGATCGGTGAACGGCGCGCCAACCGCTATTCGCTGCTGCCCGGGCCAGACATTGAGCGACACTGCGTCGCCGAATTGATCGGAGGAACCAACCTCGTCCGGTAGCAATTTCTGCTGCTGCACCCAGTACGGGTCACCCTCGTCCCGTTCAAACACGTATGCGGCACCGGCGTCGACCACCCCGGTCACGACACCTGGCGCGCCGACAACGGCCAGGTCGTGAGACGTGGCGACCGACCATCCGAAGTTGCTGTCTGTGCCGGTGTCGCTCCCGTAGAGCTTCTGGACAAAGTCACAAATACCCGCCATGCATTGGTAGGTGTAGACAGCGCCTGCGTTCTGGCCCGCGAAGTGGTCCGCTCCCGGTGAACCGACGAAGAGCTTTGATCCGGAAACCGATACCGATGTCCCGAACATGTCATCCGGGGCCGCGTCGTACGCCACGATCTGTGGCGATCCCGGGCCCGGCACCGACAGGTCCAGATAGTGGACCGAACCGGCGCTCGAACCGCCCGCATGGTCTTCATCCGGTCTGCCCACCGCGACGGAAGTCCCGTTCGTGGCGACCGAGTACCCGAATTTGTCGCCGGCGTGATTGCCCGCAAGTGTCGCCGAAAGTTCACACGCCGCACTGACATCACAATCGAATACAAAGGCATGCGCAATTCCAGTGTCGACATGGCGGCGCGGTGCGCCGACCACCACATACGCATACCCGGGATTCACCGCGCCCTCGAGAGCGACCGCAACCGAAAACCCGAAGTTGTCATCCGCCGCCACCGGATCAGCGGTCAGCTTGTCAAAGGCTGTCCAGACGCCGCCACTGCGGCGGAAGACGTAGGCAGAGCCGGCCTTGGATTGACCATTGACCTCATCCCAGGGGGCGCCTACAACCAACCAATCGCCGGCTACCGAGACCGATACTCCGAATGAGTTCTCATTATCGGCATCGTCAGCGACAAGCCGTCGCTCATCGACTGCAAACGCCTTTTCACTTGTGGAATCCAACGGAAGGTACTGCCTGATTTGGATCCATTCCGCCTGCGATAAGCCCGCACCCTCCGCTGGATTATCCGCCAACCCCGGTTTTTGTCCCGGGTTCTCTGCACCGTGGAGAAAAGCCGCGGCCAATACCAGAAACATGCATGCCAGGGAAGCCTGGACCGTTTTCCGCATTTTCATACCGGTTCTCCAACCTGCCTCAATACACCTTTCGCAACTCGGAATCCTCGTTAGTCTCACGTCTCCATCCCTCCATTGAACCGTGAAATTCTCCACCGGCTTCAGCACCCTCAATCCCCTTTCAGTGGCCGTCGATTCGCCACAGGCGTCAACCGAGTCCCGCGATCGCCAACGAAATTGACCGGCGAGACTCATCGACGCCCTATCTGTCGAATTGAACCAGCAACGAAGCACCTCTGCCGACGCGCCGAGCCACCCATAGCTGAATATAATTGCTGGATTCAATGTAGGACCCGTCAGATGCGATGTCAATTCGCCACTTGGTATTTGAGACGATTGCACACAAGCTGACATACAAGAACGGACGATCCCCGGACCTGTTCAGGCTCTCAACACTCAATTGACCGTGGCGTGTTCGACTGCCCAACTTGCGGTCTCTACCGCAAAGCCACATGTTGTTGATGGTCATACACGAGCAACAGAGTCGGCTTTCATTCGAGCGGCTGAGGTCACGAGGTGGTGCGTGATCGGGCAAACCCTCTCCCACTATCAGATCGTCGAAAAGATCGGCGCCGGCGGGATGGGTGAGGTGTACCGGGCGCGCGACCCCAGGTTGGGGCGCGACGTGGCGGTCAAGATACTGCCCTCGTCGTTTGCAGAAACACCGATCGCCTGGCCCGCTTCGAGTTCGAAGCGCGCGCGGCGGGCGCCCTCAACCACCCCAACATTCTCGCCATCTTTGATGTCGGTAACGAAAAAGGGGTTCCGTTCCTGGTTTCCGAGCTGCTCGAGGGCGAGAGCCTTCGCGACCGGATCAACAGCGGCAGCCTGACGCAGCGCAAGGCGCTCGCGATCCGGGCTGCCGCGGCGGGCTGAGTAGCCGGCGGCGAGGCGACCGGTTGCAGCGGCCTCGGGCACCGAGGTGAAAGTGCTGGTCATGTCGAGGGGGGCCAGGATGTCGTCCCCGACGACGTCGGCCCAGGGACGTTCGGCAGCAGCGGGGACCCCCGAGTTTCAAAGATCGTTCTCGACCCAGACGGTCCACGCGGCGACCACATCTTCGACCCGTTGGTCAACCCTCACAGCCGGCACCGGCTCCTCGGCAGCCACCACGACCGCAAACGCAGCCACCAACAGCACTGCCACCGAACGGCGCATCATCACCTCCCGAAGAAAATAACTCTGCGATTCGGAAGATTGTCCACCACCCTTCTGTGATGTCCAACCGCCCGCTCATGGTAGGATGACCCATCCGAACGAGACTCAGTATCGAAAACCGACACAAAGGACGGCAGATGAAGACCCTCACGAGAACAACCGCATCGATGATCACGATCGCCCTGGTGGTGTGCACCCTCGCCCCCGCTTCGGCGGCATGGGCCGATTCGCACGCCACCGAACACGCCGAAAAAGCCACATACCGAGAAGGCCGTGCTGGTGACCGGCGCAAGCACCGGGATCGGCAGGAAGATCACCGAATTGCTCGCATCGAAAGGCGTCTTCGTCTACGCCGGGGCGCGCAAGGACTCGGACATCAAGGAACTGAACGCGATTGAAAACGTCATGGCCGTCCGGCTCGACGTCACCATCCAGGAAGACATCGATGCCGCAGTCGCGACCATCACCAAGGAGGGCCGCGGTCTGTACGGTCTGGTCAACAACGCCGGCGTCGCCATCTCCGCTCCGCTGATCGAAGTCAAAGAGTCCGACCTGGATTTCATCTTTGACGTCAATATCTACGGCCCCTACCGGATCACCAAGGCTTTCAGCCCGCTGATCATCGCGTCCAAGGGCCGGATTTCCACGATCTCCTCGATCGCCGGAATCCTGTCGGGTACCATGTTCGGTCCCTACAGCATGAGCAAACACGCCATCGAGGCATACTCCGATTCTCTTGCCAGCGAGATGGAGCGCTTCGACGTCAAGGTCAGCGTTGTCGAACCCGGCAACTACAATTCCGCCATCGGCACGACCTTGACGAAGAGAGTGAAGAGTCAGGACATCGATCTCCAGAACTCCCTGTATCCAGAGGAAATGAGCCGCATGTTGGAACGCGACGGGAGTCGGGCGCAATTCAAAGAACCCGACGAAGTGGCTGAGGCCGTGTTCCATGCGCTCTTCGATGAAAAGCCGAAGATGCGCTATATGGTCGTGCCAAACGAGAAAGAAGCTGGGTGGACGATCAGAAGGGCACTGGTGGAGATGGTCCAGCTCAACCAGGACCAGCCCTACACCTTCGACCGCGAAACGCTGATCAAGATGCTGGATGAGGTGCTGGCCGAGGCGGCGGGTGAGGGCAGCGCCGACTGAAACCTCCGGTAGGAAGAAACCAACGGGCGGCATATAGGCCGCCCCTACCCTGTGCGCCAACATCTTGCTGATCGGCTGTAGGGGCGAGACATGTCTCGCCCGCAATCAGCGGGCAGCCTGCAGCAGGACCTCGACCAACGCCTCGGGCTGGAACCAGTGCGGGTTGTGGCCGCCCTCCATCGTAACGACCTGCCAGCCGCGTTGTCGGGCGCGGTCGGCAAAGAAGTCGAAGTTGTCCGAGTCCTTGCCCTCTTCAACGGTGAGGATGAACGCCGCAGGGATGCTCGACGCGTCCGGGTTGTCGAGAACGATGGACTCGGTGAAGGTCAGCATCGACTGCGGGACGTCGACCGGTGGGAGCTTGCCGGGCTTGACCCACAGCGGCACCAGCTGCCACGGTTCTGCGCCGCCTGCGCCGGCCTCGGCCATGCTTTCGATGGCGCCACCGGAGAGGTCCATCACGGATTCACCACTCTCGGGAACCAGGGCATCCATATAGATCAGCTTGCGGATGCGGTGGGGCACCCTATCGGCCACTCCCGAAATCACCATGCCCCCGTAGCTGTGGCCGACCAGGACCACGTCGTCGAGATCCTCGAACTCGAGCACGTTGACGATGTCGGCGATGTGGGTCGAAAGCCCGACGTCTTCGCGCGCGAGGTGGACCCTCTCCCCCAACCCGGTCATGGTCGGGCGGTAGACCCTGAAGCCGGCGTCTTCGAGCAGCGGTTCCACCTTGGTGAAGTGCCAGCCGCCGGCCCACGCGCCGTGGACGAAGACGATGACCGGTCGCGCCAGTTCATCTGGAGTTTGCGGTGGGTGGATCGGCGGTCGACCACACGACAGCAACGACAACGAAACGATGGACGCAATCACCGTACGAGAAAATAAGCCGTGCCTCCGTTCTCCGATCTGCATTGGCCCTCCGGGTCGGGACAGTCTAGCCGACATTATTGAGGGTTGGCCGCCGCAGTCGGATTGGCCCACGAGCAGCCGAGGGATCCACGATCCTTCCGCCTTGAACAATCTCCAGGCGACCCCGGGCCGCCAGCCGTCGAGCAGCGCAGCGTGAAGCCGCCATGAGATCGCGCCAACCTGACGGCGCGACACGGCGTGCCGCCTCCGACGGGCAGATGGTGGCGCCGCGGGCGCGGCTGTCGAGGAGATCGAGGATCGAGTGTTCCAATGCGCGATCGGTGGCTGTCACCCGCCGGCGGCGACACCCACCAGAGCAGTAACGGACCTGCTCCCAGGTGCGGGCCCAGCGTTTGCGCGGTGTCATGACCCGACCGCAGGATGCGCAGTACCTGGCCTCGGTCTTCGCCATCAGTCGTCACCGAAACGAGGCGGTTGGGCGGGGAAATGACTCATCCCCAAAACCCGCTCCGCCACCGCATAGCCCGACAAAAACGCGCCCTCGACTCGCGGGCCGCCGCACCAGTCGCCGCAGGCCGCGAGTCTCAGGTCGGCATCGAAGAGACACGGCTCGGAGAGCGGCTCCGGCGGCAGGGCAAAGCGCCAGCGATGGGCGTCGAGGTGAACCGGCGGCATCTCGATCCCGCCCGCGGCCTCGGCAAAGGCGTCGAGGAGCCTTGGCGCCGCCTCGGTTCGGTCGAGCTCGAGGTTTTCGCGCGACCACTGCGGCGATGCGTGCAGCACCCACGCCTCGCCCTCTGGGCGGCCCGGTTTGGAGCCGTTGCGTGCCACCCAGCTGAGGGGTGAGTTGTGGACAAAAGCGCCGTCGAAACCGAGATCGAGAGGGCTGGGGAAAACCGCCATCACCGCCCAGCACGGCGACATCTCGACGCCCGCGGCCCGGGCGGCGAGGTCAGGCGCCGCTTCTTCGAGCAGGGCCGCGGTCTGAGGTGGCGGTGCCGACACCACCACGGCATCGAAGAGGCCGAGGTCGGCGCCCTGGTCCGTCGTCACCCGCCACTGCTCACCGACCCGTTCGAGAGCGGCGATGCGGGTCTGGAAGGTGGTGTCGAGATCGGCAGCGAGGTGTCGACACACGGCGTTCATGCCCGGCACGCCGACGTTTCGCTCGGTTTCGTCACCTTTGATCACCATATTGCCACTGTCGAGCACTGCGATCGTGCCCGGCCACCGAGCCACCAAACCGTCCCGCCGCCACGACTCGACCTGGCGGGCGAAGAGCGGATCGCGAACGGTGAAGTACTGGGCGCCGTGGTCGAATTGCCACGCCTCCGCCCGCCGCGTCGACATCCGCCCGCCTGCGCCGCGCGCCTTGTCAAATACCTTGACCCGAACACCGCGATCGGCCAAAGCGCGGGCACAGGCGAGCCCTGAAAGACCCGCTCCGACAACCGCCACGGTTTCGGGCATTCCCTTTGGGGAATATTGAACAGCCATGACGCTCACCTCCCTTTTTTGGAACCAGCATTTTCAGGCTGGCACGAGGGGCACCAGAAGCACTTTCGCCCACCCACCAGATCCACCGTGACCTGGCACCCGCACACCCGGCACGGCTCTCCTGCTCGGCCGTAGACCCAGAATCGGTAGCCCGAGCGCGGGACGCCCGCCGCCTTGAGCTCGGCAACCCGCGAGGGCGCGAGGGTCACGCCGCGGGTGCGATAGGTGCGTCTGGTCAGAGCGATCACCCGATCAGCAAGCTGCAGCCTCTCGCTGTCGCTGCAGTCGCGTCCGCGCCGCCGCGGGTGGACCCCTGACTCGAAAAGAATCTCGGCGCGAAGGTAGTTGCCGAGGCCGGCTACGAAGGACTGGTCGAGGAGGAGGGCGCCGAGCTGCCGCCCGCGGAATCGGGGTTCATCCAGACGCGCCGCGATGTCGTCAGCCGATGGCGACTCCGACAGCACATCGGGCCCGAGGCGGCTCAGGAACGGGTGCGTCCGTTCGGCCTCGGCGTCGAGCACTTCGATCTCCGACGACGAATACAGCAACGCGCGGCGGTCGCCGGCGCCAACCGCAAACCGCAGCTGGCGGCCGGTCTTCGGCAGGCGGCCGTTGCGCATCACGTACCAGCGGCCGTAGAGCTGGTTGTGGGTGTAGACCGAAAGACCGCCCGAGAAACGGGTCAGCATGGCCTTGCCGCGGGTCGTGACCTCGACGACCCGGCGCCCTGAAAGCTCGCCCTCGAAGTCCTTGAGCTCATCGAAGGCGAAGAACACTTCGTCGGCAACCCGACCTTCGATGGCGGCGGCGACCCGGTCGGCGGCGCGTCGTATTTCCGGACCTTCAGGCATTCCTATCTCCCACCGAGGGAAGGTGCCAAGCGGTGAATCCTATTCCATTGACCAGACGGCTCAACCGACCCTCAAAGCGCGGGCGCAAAGCTCTGCGGTTGTCCTCTGAGAACTCGTCCCGCGAAACGTCGGCTCGAGACGAAACCGGAGGGACGCCGGCTCCCCTACCGCACCCGCGTCATCGGGAAGCTGTGCGAGGTGACCGAAACCACCTGCCCGTCGCCGTCGACCGCGAAAACCCACCTCTCACCGAGACTGTCGTCGTCTGAACGGACCCGACGAAAGACGTTGCCTTCGATGTGTCTCAGCGGCGAGATCCAGTCGTCGCGATCGACCGCACGGCTGTCCAAATCGACCACCGCGAGACCGTCTCGCCAACGCACGATGGCCGCCCTGCCCCACACCGAATCGTAAATGCCTACATATTGATCGAAGTCCTGATCGCGAGCCTGGACTTCTTCTGAATCTTTTGATGAGACTTTCACCGCGGGAGCGAGGACTGCAGCGGCCTTCCGCGCATACAACGCGACATCGGACCCGATGGCGTTGGTCAACACCGCGATGCCGAGTTCCTCCTTTGGGAGGATCCCGAATTCGGTGTAATACCCCGGACAGTGCCCGCCGTGGCGCACCCAGGTCGTACCATCGCGCTTCGCCACGTTGAAACCGAGGCCCCAGGTGATCTGCCAGTTCGGGTCGACCCAGTGAACCCGTTGCATTTCGCGCAGCGTCGATGATCGCAGCACCTGATCGCCGCCGTCGGCGCGCAACCGCAGCTGCCATCGGGCGAACTTCGCGAGGTCGGCAGCGCTCGAGGCCATCCCCGCGGCCGGCCCGATGCCCTCGACATCGAACAGCCCGAGTCGTTCGCGATCCGAGCTACCGCGTCTGGCCGCATAGCCGGCGGCCAGACGACCGGTGGCGAATGCCTCCGGCACCGAGGTGAACGTGCTCGTCATGTCGAGCGGCGCCAGAATATCGTCCTCGACCACGTCGGCCCACGGACGCCCGGCGCCTGCCGCGACCACCTCGCCGAGCAGTGACATGCCCAGGTTCGAGTACTGGAAGTAGCGGCCGGAGGGATACAGGGACTGCTGCGACGGCAGGCGTTCCTCGATCTGGGCGGTCGTCGGGAAGTCGAAGTCCGGACCGGCCCAGTACGGAGAGTCCGATTCCCTCGGCAGACCTGCCGAATGCGACAGGACGTTGCGGATGGAGATGGGCTCGTCATCAGGGTGAGCGTCGGTCATGGTCGCGAACCAGGGCACGTAGGCGCCGAGGTCGTCATCGAGCCGCACCTCGCCCGCGTCCCTCAGCTGCATCACCGCAGATCGAAGTGAAGAGCTTTGAAATCGAGCAGATCGAGTACAGGGTTTCGGCGTCGGCCTTTTTGCCGACAGTCGGGTCCGCCAGACCGATACCACCGGAAGCCAGAAGCTGGTCCTTGTGGACAAATGCGAAGGACGCGGCCGGAACTCCGGTGACGCCGAGGTCGTTTTGGACCCACACCGTCCACGCTGCGACCGCATCTTCGATCCGTGGATCCGAGGCCGGGGCGGTCGACGGATCGCCCGCCGAAACCACACCGGAACACAACACCATCAAAAGGACCACGAGCAAACGGAGCATGACCACCTCCAAACAGTGCGGGCAATGACCCCCAAAAGAACCTTGACCGAACGACGTGTCTTCAACATCCTACACGCCCGGAGAACCGTTCCCCACTCAGTTCATTTGCGACCGATCTCTGTTCACCCCACGATGCCGATACAATGGCACGCCTGTCGTGTCCTGCTCGTCGATGATCTTCAAGATCAGAGCCAGGTTGAGGAGACCAACAGGACGTCGGACGTTTCGTACTGAAGATAGGAGTACCAGATGAGGTCTCGTGGCGGTCTGTTTTTGGTGGTATCGATCGCCGCGTTCGGAATCTGCGCCTCCCAGGTTGAGGGAACTGATTTTGACCTCTACTACCTTGGCGGGCAGTCCAATATGGACGGCTACGGCCGGGTGGAGGAGCTCCCGGAGGGGCTCACCGGACCGGTTGACGGGGTCATGATCTTCCACGGCAACACGTCGGCAGACGCGAACCCGATCGACGGACGCGGGGTGTGGGCTGAGCTCGGGCCGGGGCACGGCGTGGGTTACATGTCGGATGGCGAGACGGGGACATCTTCGGATCGGTTCGGAGTCGAGCTCTCGTTTGCCCGAACTCTGCAGCAACTCGATCCCGACGCCAGGATCGCCATCATCAAATATTCGAAGGGCGGCAGCTCCATCGACCGCGAGGCGGCCAGCTATTTCGGGTGTTGGGCCCCCGATTTTCCCGGAATCAACCAATACGACCACTTCCTGGCAACGGTCCGCAACGCCGCGGCGGTGGCCGACATCGACGGTGATGGCGAACCCGACACGCTCAACCCGAAGGGCATCGTCTGGATGCAGGGCGAGTCGGACGGGGCTTACACCGCAGCCATCGCCGGAAGATACGAGGCCAACCTCGCTCGCTTGATGAATCTGGCGCGGGCGGCCCTGCGGGTCGACGACCTGCCGGTTGTGATCGGACGAATCTCCGATTCCGGGCACGACGACACCGAGAAGGACGGGATGGTCTGGAACCACGGCCAAATGATCCGCGCGGCGCAGGCATCCTTTGTTGCCGGCGATGGGCATGCAGCGCTGGTCACCAGCACCGATGAATATGGGTACTCCGACGTGTGGCACTACGACAGCGCGGGATATGTCGATCTCGGAAAAGAGTTCGCGGTTGCCGTGCACAGCCTCCAGGGCGAACCTCCATCGACGGTGGCCGACCCCGATCCTCTGAGATTCCAAACGGAAATCGACGCCTTCGCGTTCACGGACGAAACCAACCACCCGACGGAGAATCCCCTGCTCTTCGTCGGCAGCTCCAGCATCAGATACTGGTCCACTGAGACGTCGTTCCCCAATTGCGGAACCCTCAACCGCGGTTTTGGAGGCGCCCACATTTCCGACGTCCAAAACTATTATCAGGAGACGGTGGCCGAATACCGGCCGCGGGCAATCGTCTTTTATGCCGGCGACAACGACATCGCTTTCGGCAAGAGCCCGGCCCGGGTCTTTGAAAACTTCAAGGACTTCGTCGCGACCGTACGGCGCGACCTCCCCGACACCCCGATTTTCTTCCTCGCCATCAAACCGAGCGGGAGCCGTTGGCAGCTGTGGAACGCCATGGCAGAGGCCAACGGCCTCGTTCGGACCTGGGCCGAGTCGCAGCCGAATCTCCAGTTCGTGGATGTTGCGACGCCGATGCTCGGCGACGACGGCGCGCCGGATGAGGAGTTGTTCGTGAGTGATCGCCTCCACCTGAACACAGAGGGCTATGTGCTGTGGAACTCGATTCTCGGTCCATACCTTGCTCCCTACTGCGCGTCCGAAAGCGCGCAGTAGGAGCCGGAAGAGGCTCGATCAGTCAATCTGCAATGAGTGACCGCGGTCCGGGCCCAGTTCGAGCCATCAGCGCCCGGCAAATCTGAACGGACACTCGCTTCGAGCCATCGCAGACCGCGCGTCTCAGAACGCCACACATAGTGCCAGGGCTCACTTTCTGTCAGGAACCCGTGGTAGCATCACCAATCGAATGAGACTCGATATCGAAAACAACCCCAAAGGACGGCACATGAAAAACCTCACGAGAACGACGGCGACAACGATCGCGATCGCCATGCTGGCGATCGCCCTCTCCCCCACACCCGCGGCCTTCGCTGATTCCCACAACCAGGAAATGTCCGAAGCCACCACCCAGAAGGCAGTGCTGGTCACCGGTGCGAGCACCGGGATCGGCCGCAAGATCACCGAGGACCTCGCGGGACGCGGCATCTTCGTCTATGCCGGGGCGCGCAAAGACTCGGACATGAAGGAACTCAACGCCATCAAGAACGTGATGGCGATCCGGCTGGATGTCACCATCCAGGACGAGATCGATGCGGCGGTTGCGACCATCACCAAGGAGGGCCGCGGGCTCTACGGTCTGGTCAACAACGCCGGCGTGGCGATCGTCGCACCTCTGATCGAGGTCGACGAAGATGAGCTCGACTTCCTCTTCGACGTCAACATCTATGGCGTCTATCGGGTCACCAAGGCCTTCAGCCCGCTGATCATTGCTTCGAAGGGCCGGATCACCACCATCTCCTCGATCTCAGGGATCCTGTCGGGCCCCCTCTTCGGGCCCTACAGCATGAGCAAACACGCCATGGAGGCCTATTCCGATTCGCTGGCCCGTGAGATGGAGCGCTTCGATGTCACGGTCAGCGTGGTCGAGCCCGGCAATTACCAGTCCGAGATCGGGAAGACGCTCAAAAAGAGGGTGGAGGCGCAGGGAGCGACTTTCGAGGGTTCGCTGTATCAGGAGGAAATGCAGGGCATGCTCGATCGCGTCGGTTCGGGCGACCCCGCGAAAGATCCCCAGGAAGTGGCCGAGGCCGTCTACCACGCCCTGTTCCACGAGCACCCGAAGATGCGCTACATGGTGGTGCCCAACCAGCGGCAGGCGGACATCACGATCGGCAAGGCGATGATGGAAATGGTCCAACTCAACCAGGATCAGACCTACACCTTCGACCGCGAGACGCTGATCAAGATGCTGGACGAGGCGCTGGCAGCGACCGCACCGCCGACCACGAACGATTGACGCTTCCGCGCGAACGGTTGCCGAGCCCGGGTGGCATCAATGATCGTCGGGCCCGATCCGCGGGCCAAAAAGCGCCTGATCGAGGGACAGCCGGCCCGGGCCCATGGCAAACAGGATCACGGCGATGCAGAAGTACAGGGCTGCGGCTTCGTACGACGAGCCTCCCGATGCAACGAATGGATCACCGCGCATGACAGCATGCATATAAAACGCGACGGCCATCGTGAAAGCGATTCCAAGGGAGGCCAACGGTGTGAAAAGCCCGATGATCCACGCCAGCCCGCCTCCGAATTCGGCGACGGCGGCGAGGGCCTGGAACACCCCAGGCGCAAAGGCATCGGGGCCCATCCAGCCGAATGGGTTCTGGATCTTGCCCCAGCCGTGGAGCATGAAGCCGACTCCTGCAACAACTCTGAGCAGCAGCAGCGCAACGTTTCCGAAGGTCGAATGGGTGGGAACCGTAAAGTACTGCCTGAAGTTCATGGTGCCCCTCTCGAAGGGTTTGCCTCGTCGGCTGATCTGCGCCTCAGAGGTGGTTTGGGATGTGCGACCGGTGTCGTTTCTGAGGCTCAGGCTAGCACGGTCTCGAGGGCTTGCGGCCATGAGATCGCGTGCCTTCGTCAATCGACCGCACCCGGAATGGGGCGCTCCGCCGAGCGGTTTCCAACTCTGAATCACACATGACACGGAACGGAAAAAGAGGAGGTTCCCGATGAGGAGTATTCGAATGACGACAGCTCGCACCGCTCTCGCTCTCTGGTCCTGTGCGTGCCCCTGGCGGTATCAGCTCAGGAAGGCGGAGAGATGCCGGAAATGACACCGGAGATGCAGGCCGAGATGGCGGCATGGATGAAGATCGCGCAGCCCGGCGACCACCACGAGCACCTGGCCCCGTTCGTCGGTACCTGGGAGGGTGTGGCCACAATGTGGATGGCCCCAGGCCAGGCCCCGATGACCGAGATGACGCGAGCGACGGCTTCATGGCTGCTTGACGGCCGATTCCTGCAGTGGCATCAGACCGGAAACTTCGGCGACATGCCCTACGAGGCCATGGCTATCGAAGGTTACAACAATGGTGAAGGACGCTACGAGTCGATCTGGCTCGACAATTTCGGCACCCTTCTCGTGTTTTTCACCGGATCGTGCTCCGACGACGGCGAACACCGAGAGATGGTCACGAAGTTCGCAGACGTGGTGGCGGGCGGGACGGTCGATTACCGTACCGAGTACCGGTGGATCGACGACGACCACTTCACCTACACGGCCTTCATGGACAAAGGTGACGGCGAATTCAAGAACATGGTCATCACCTACGAACGGCAGTAGGGCGCTTCGCGGACTTTCGCGAGCACTACCGGCTGCTTCCGGACCAGCCGTCGTGACGCCATCAGCCCATTCCGTCCTCAGACAGCGGCTGTCAGAAACGTGTCAAATCAGGCGGCGAAGCCTTGTGGTCTCCCTCCACCCGGTCGACGATGGTGATCATCCGACGAAGAAGGAACCCACATGAAAACAAAGGCCGTCCATCTGTTTCTGCTGGCCACGGTGATCGCGCTCAACGTCTCGTCCGGGGTCGCTCCCGACGGGTCGCACGACGCGACACCGAAACCACCTCTGAAGATCGAAGAGATCGAAGGCGTTGGGGGCGCCGGTCTGTATCTCGACGGCCGCGTTTACATCGCGGGCCAACCCAGCGCAGAGGCATTTGCCGAGCTGCACCGACAGGGACTCGCCGTCGTGGTCAACACCCGAACGCCGGAGGAGATGGAAGACCGGGAAAGGGTGCCGTTCGACGAGCAGGGGGCTGTCGTCGACCTGGGAATGATCTATGTAACGATCCCGCTCGGAGGCGACGACCACCCCTACGGACCGGATGCGGTCCAACAACTGGCCGAGGCGCTCGAATCAACCGATGGACCCGTCCTGATCCACTGCGGCTACGGCAGCCGTGCCGCCTATCTGTGGCTTGCCTACCTTGTTGAACGCGAGGGTATCCCGCTTGAATCCGCGCTGTCTCGAGGCGAGGCCATGATGCTCAAACCTCACCCTGTCGGCAGACTGCTGGGTCGCCCGACGACTCTTGTGTTCACCGCTGATTCAGTCGTCCAGTAGGTCCGCCGCCAGATTCTGTGCCCGGACTCGGTGGCGATCGATCCAGTAGGCCCAGACGATCATCAGCCACTGGGCCTGCCCGACCCACGCCAGGGCACGAACGTCGCCGGGCGGGGGCGGGCCGAAGATATTGCCCAGATACATCACGAAAAGAAAGGCAACAAGCGACCACAGCGCGATGGTTCCAACGCGGTCGGAGGCTTGTGTCGTTCGAACGTAGAGCCAGACTCCGACCGCAAAAATGCCGAGCTCCACCACCAGAGTGGCCGGCAGCGACTGCCACAGACCGAGACCGACCCGACCGGCAACTCCCGGGGCCAACGGCAGATCCGGCCGGTGGGTCAGGAAGTCGAGTGCCCAGTGGCTGACGACGGCGGCGCCGCAGACCCAGGCACCCTTCGGGTACTTTTTCAAAACGTAGTAAACACCCGCAAAGAGGAGACCCCACACAACGACCGCCAGCAGGCTGTGGCTCCAGGGATAGGAGGTGAAGTCGAGCGGCGTGACTCGAGTGATCCCGGGGACAACGGCCACGGTCTCGAGACCGAAAAGCAGGAATGTCGGCCACAGGAGGTCGATGAACTGAGCCGCCAGGAACAACGTCCCAAGAGATGTCTTTGGAGCAGCCGCCTTGGCTCCGAACCCGACTCCAAAATGGCCGATGAACATGGATACGCCCTCCTATCGTCTCGTTCTCGATCTCAGTACAGAAGTCCGTGTTCGACCCAGAACTTCATCAGGGTCAGGGCCTCGGCCCACCCCGAGGCTCGGTTGAGCATGTCCTGGAGCCCGACGTCTCCTTCCTCGTAGAGGCCCTCGACCAGCTTCACCAGAGTCCCATTCTCGTGGGCCTCGAAATCGACGACCACGGTTGTCATGTAACCGCCGGAGTCAACCGGCCACCGGAACGAAAACCGCTCTGGGCGCCGATGCTCCACGACCTCGCCTTCGATCTCTCCGGTGAAGTCCCCCACTCCCCAATTCCGGTATCGAAAGACCAGGGCGCCGCCCGCTCCGGGCTCCAGTGTCGAGCCGCCGTGGGTGAACCACCGGTCGAGGCCTTCAGCGGTTGCCAGAGCATCGAACACGCTCTCCTGCTCTGCCCGTACCAGCGTGCTGAAACTCACTTCCCGCATTTTCGACATGTTTCCTCCGCCTCAGTCTTTGAAGGGCGTTGTCGGATAGTGCGTTGAGCATCTCACATCAGTTTCGCCGGCGCATCACATCGCGGGCGGCTTCACCGTCGACGATTCGATCCGGGCAGTCTGGCGCGCCGCACACAGCAACCGGATCGAAACCCCTCCCGGCAACGGCGAGATCGAGCAGATCCTCGGCTGACACTGTTGGACGACCCGAGCGTTCGGTGAGTGGGATCCGGACCTGTCCGAGACCGTCGAACGCGCGGTAGATGACCTCGGTGCAGACCAGACAATCGGAGCGGAAGAAGTCGAAGTCGAAATCGTAGGACTTGCCTTCGTGCTCGACCGCCCTGCCGAGCCCTCGCGCGATGTCCTCGCGACCAAGCTGCGGACGGATCACCGCCACGGCGTCGACGGCCAGAGTCTGCTCGAGGGGACGGAACAGCACCCCGTCCTTGAGGGCCTCGAGCACCCGCCGGTCGCCTCGCCACCGCGCCGCCCGCTCGGCGTCGAGCGGCACCCCCATGCGTTCGCGATCGCCTTCGGATCCGACGTAGAGCGCAGCGTGGGGCCAGTAGCCGGGAAGAAACAGGTTCGTGAAGGCGTGGTCGTGACGGGTGATCAGCACGTCACCCGGTTGCAGCATCTCATCGAGCCGACTGCGGAGACCGTCATCGATTCGACACGGCGCCCAGTGGTCGCGCAGTTCCGATGCCAATCGTCCCCCGGCTTCGAGGGCCGCGAACACCGTCTGCTGCCGCGCCGAGGCGCCCGCGGCGCCGGATGGCGTGGCCGAGATAGGTCGCCAGACGCGAGAGATATCGCCGTTTGCTGGGATCGAGCACTTTCTCCCGCGACGCCAAACCCGCCGCCAGCTTTCCCACCACCGGATCGTCGGCCAGTTCATCCAGCTGCCGGCGGTGGCGGCGAGCGAAGCGCATGGCCTGATCCATGGCCCGCGCCTTGCCCGGGTCGGTGAATGACTCGAGGACAGCGGTGTACTGCTTGCGCGGGATCCGGTGCGCCGCAGATCCCTCGTTGAGCTTGCGCTGGGTCACCTTGTGGAATGCGACGCTGTCGAGCAGCAGCCGATCAAGTCGCACGATGAGACAGGCTGCGGTATAGCCGAGAACAAACGACCGCCACCCGTCGAGGTCGAGGATGCGGCGCACGCTCCCCCCGACCGGTCGCGACACCTCGCCGAGCACCTCCCACAACGCGGTGCGGACGGTGAGGAAACGCGCGAACCACGCCAACAGGGCCGCCTCTTCGTCGGGCCGAAAGAGGCCTCGATCCACGGCCGGGACCAGAACGTCCGGCGCGGGAGCGGAGGCATCGATTTCGTCGACCGCCGCGGCGAGAGACACCACGGCGCGGCGTGCGCCTTCAAGAGAATCGTCGCGTCCCAACCGCTTTGCTCGTCGTCCGATCGGCGGGCCCGCGGGATGAACCGGTCACCTTTCGATTCTACGCGGTCGGCGGCAGCGGCCCAAAAGTCGTTACTTCTTGGTCCTGGCAGGTTTGGGCGTCGCAACGGGGGCTGCCTGGAGCTTCATGGTCTGTTCTTGGCAGACTACACTGTAGTCGGCGAGCGCAGACGGTGCATAACCTGCCGGTTCGAGGATCTCGAGCCTCCTCCACCCCGAGAAATCCGGTCCCTTCGAATCCGGTGCCGCCGAAAGCGTGCCCGACGCTTTTGGTTTGCTGAGGGTCTCTCCCCACTTTCCGATAGCCTTGGTGCCAGCTGAGGCGAACGCCAAGGTGAAGGTGGGCGATGTGCTCCCGTCGTCACCGACGGTCCTGTACTTCACCGTGCCGGCACGCGATGTCGTTATCGAACCCGTGAACGTCAGACCCACCGGACATTTCCCCACCCAGTTCGGCCGATCAACCTTATACGAAAGACCCGTAATGAACGGCGACAGCTTTGCGGGTACGGTTTTCATGATCGGTTTTTCAGGCTCGGCTGATTCGGGATTCCCGACGCACTCGACCCACACGTCGAGTTTTTTGGTGTCGGAATCGCTGTTGTTGCGTCCGGTGCACATCAGGATACCCCGCCCCTCGATCCAGTCGGGAAAGTGGATGCCAAAGCCACCGGCAACAAGTTCGCTCCGTGAGCGGCCGGTCTCGGCTGCGAGCGTCTTGAGTTTGTCGTTGCAGGCGCCCACGGCGTCGAAGAACTGCAGGTTGTCGTGCGGAACGTCCACCGAACCGTACCGGCTGAACCACGCGCCGCGTCCACCGGGGTGGGACACCGAGGCCGTGGTGCCCGCGACCTTGAGCTGGAGATAGCTGATCTTATTGACGCGTCCGCAGGCTCCGGAAAGCCGGCCCCAGAAGCGGACAGGCTGGTTGGTGTGGCCAACAAAATCGAATCTGTCGCCGCTTTCAGAGAAGACATGGATCACGGGCCCACCAACCGGCAGCGGATCGCCGATTTTCGGTGTCGTCCACGACTCGTACTGCGCCTCCGCGAGAGTGACATCTTCCCCGGCAAATGCCGCTGCAGAGACAAACGTCAGCAGAAGTCCCATGACAACTCTAAATACTCGAATTTCACTCATGGCGTTTCCTCCCGAGGTGAAAGAGCCCCGCAAGCACGATTTCAGAGCGCCACATGACGCACCAAATCATACGGACGCTCGTCGGAGAACGAGTCATACCCGTGCCTGCTGTCCATTACTGGTTTCTTATTCAACTGTAACGGAGAACCAATCTCAGATCAACGACAATCTTTCAATCGATCGAATCCGGTTCGAATGGGTCGATTGGCTCGACGGGATGAGCGGGTCCCGAGGTTGCCGAAGAACGGAATCAGATCTACTCTTGGGCGAAGAAAGAAAGGAGAATCAAATGCGCTCACTGATCGCTCTCCTTGTCACCGGAGCCGCCGGCGTCCTTCTCGTTTCGTACCACTGGCAGCGGCTCCCGCGATCGCGTGGCCAGCCACTTCAACGGCTTCCGGGGTCGGTCGACGGGTGGATGAGCCAGGACGCCAACTTCTTGCTCTCGGCAGGCCTCCTCATCGGCCTCACCGCCTTGTTCTACCTGCTCGGCGTCATGATGCGGCGGCTGCCGCAGAGGTGGATCAACCTGCCCAACAAGGCCTATTGGTTTGCCGAAGAACGTGAAAACGCAACCCGACTCCACCTCGCCGGCTGGTCCTGGACCTTTGGCGCCTTCCTCAACCTGTTTCTGATCTTCGTCTTCCACATGGTCTTCCTGGCCAACATCTCCGACCCCGTGGCGCTGACAACACCGTGATGATCGCTGGCCTGCTGGTCTATCTGGTGGTCTCTCTCGGGAGCGTCATCGTCCTGCTGCTTCGTTTCAGCAAAGGCGGATGAAGTCTCGGTTCTGACTACTTCTTCCCCATCAACTCTTCGACCTGGTCGAGGGTCTCTTCGAAGGTCTTCATGGCGGCGGCGAGGGCGTCGGGTTTGGTGAGGTCGACCCCGGCGGCCGCCAGGAGCTCGAGCGGCGGCGCCGACGCTCCGCCCTCGAGCATCGTCAGGTAGGCCGCGGCTGCGGGTTCGCCGAGGGTCTTGACCCGATCGGCGATGGCGATGCCGCTGGCCAGTCCGGTGGCATAGGAGTAGACGTAGTACTTGTAGTAGAAGTGCGGGATGTAGGCCCACTCCATGCCGTCGTCGGCATCGACGGTGAAATCCGGGGCCGTAGTAGCGCTGGACCAGGTCGCGATAGGTCGTCTCGAGCAGGGCGGCCGTCACCGGCGTCCCCTCTTCGACAAACCCGTGCACCTTCTGCTCGAACTCGGCGAACATGGTCTGGCGGAAGATCGTGCCCCGGATGGTCTCGAGCCGCTCGACCAGCAGCGAGGCCTTCTCGGCCGGGTCGGTGGCGTTCGTCACCAGGTAGTCCGACAACAGCGCCTCGTTGCAGGTCGAGGCGATCTCGGCCAGGAACGGCACGTAGCGGAAGCTCGCGTAGGGCTGGCTCTTCATGGCCAGATCGGAGTGCAGCGCGTGGCCGAACTCGTGCGCCAGTGTCGACATGTCGTTGGTGGAGTCCTGGTAGTTCATGAAGACGTAGGGGTGCGGCCCGTAGACGCTGGCCGAGAAGGCGCCGCTTCGTTTGTCCTTGTGGGGATAGAGATCCATCCAACCGTTTGCCGGATCGAGACCCTCGGCAAGCGCCTTGCCGTAGTCCTCGCCCAACGGTTCGAGCGCCGTGAGGATGATCTCGCGCGCCTCGGCAAACGGAACCTCGGTGTCGACGCCTTCGGCGAGCGGGATGTAGAGGTCGTAGATGTGCAATTCCTCGAGCCCGAGCGCCTTCTTCCGCAGCTCGACGTAGCGGTGGAGCAGCGGCAGGTTGGCGTTGATGGTCGCCACCAGGTTGTCGTAGACGGCTGGTCGTCAAGCCGTCCTTGTCGAGATAGGCCTCGAGGGCGGTGTCGTACCCGCGTGCCTGCGCCAGGTCGACGTCGAACTGGAATTGACCGGCCAGCGTCGCGGCGAGCGCGTGCTGGTACTGGCGGAGGGTGCCGAACATCGCAGCCACCGCGCCGCGACGGACCTCGCGATCTGTCTGATGCGCGGTAGCGGGAGTAGTTCGAGAGATTGAGCTGGACCTTCTCACCCTGTTCGTCGCGTGATCTTCGGCCATGGGATATCGGTAGAGCAGGGCGCCGAAGGCGTCCTCGAGCGGCGACGGAATCTCGTTGAGATCGATCTCGGCCCACAGATTGTCGCCGAGCAACCCGAGCACCCGTTCCGCGTCCGGCGACAGCAGCCGGTCCGCGCGGCGGCGGAGGTTGTCGAGGTAGGGCCGGTACTCGGCCAACTCCGGTTCGGCGGAGTAGGCCGTCAGCGAGGCCCTCAGCCGGCAGAGGTCAGGATCTCGCGGCGGATGAAGGCGGCCGCGCTCATCAGCTCGTCCATGGCGGCCAGGCTGCGCTGGACCATGGCGTTGGCGGTCTCGTCTGAAAGTGCGGTGCTCTGGCGGAGATTGGCGTAGAGGGTGACGAAGTTGGCCTCGAGGTGGAGCCGGAAGTAGAGTTCGAGACACGCCGTGAGCGCGGCAGGATCGCCCAACTTGCCCTCGTACCCGCGCGAGTGACGGGATCTCGCTCGAGCAGTTTCAGCCGGGCCGCGTCCCACGCCTCCTCCGACGCAAACAGCGGATCCAGGCCCCAGGTGTAGATCTCCGGGATGTCGGCACGATCCGCGTTGGCGTCCGGCTCGACCACGGGCAGGTCTGTCCTGCGCGGCTTGCGTCAACCGGTGTGACGACGCCCACAAGCAAGATGGTCAGAATAAAAGTTGCGAGGCATCCGGACGACACGGATCGACCGACATTCACCCATCTCTTCATCTCCCTGAAACGACGTGGCTACGGATTGAGACCAGCCCACTCCGCGCCCGCCCTATCCTACGCCTCCTTTGTTGGACACGAGATTGCCAAACAGCCAAAAAAAGGGCGGGGTCGAGCCCCGCCGGTGAGAAAAATCGAATCGGTCAGGCCTGGTGCACGACGATCTGATCGAAGGGGATCTCGATTCCGGCCGCGTCGAGGGCCTCGTAGATCGCGATGCGGACGTTGTGCTGCATCGCGGGAAAGTCGTCGGGCAACGCCCAGGGCCGCGCCAGCAGATCCAGAGACGACGCGCCGAACCCGGCAAAGGCAACATCCGGGGCAGGGTCGGCGAGCACCCGATCGGAGCTGGCACAGGCCTTCTGAATCACCTGCATCGCCTTGCCGATATCGGACCCGTAGGCGACCCCGATCGAGACGTTCGCCCGCACTTTGCCAAGCCGCGCATAGTTGATGATCGAGTCGTCGGTGATCTTGGAGTTGGGAATGATGATCGTCTCATTGTCGGGCGTCGTCATGGTGGTGGCGAAAAGACCGATCTCCTCGACGGCACCGGTGTGGCCGGCCACCGAGACCCTCTGACCGATGTCGATCGGCCGGAACAGCGAGCATCATCACGCCCGCGGCAAAGTTCGACAGGCTGCCCTGGAGGGCGAAACCGACCGCGAGACCGGCGGCACCCAGGATCGCCACCAGGCTGGTCGACTCGACGCCGACTCTGCCGAGCGCCGCGATCACGGCGGCGGCAAGGATGGCGTACCGCATGATCGACGCCAGGAAACGGCCGAGAGCCTCGTCGAGGTTCTGCTTCACACAGACTTTCACGATCATCCGGTGGACCCACTTTGAAAGGAGCCAACCAAGGGTCAGGATCACCAGGGCGGTGAGGGCCCCCACGAACATCGGGGCGTACGGGTCGAAACTGTCGGGCAACAACGCCCTCATCGCATCTTGCATATGCACATCCTCCTGTTGTTTTTGACCGGCGGGTGCCGAAAAAGTCACCTGCCAGAATCTGCGTTTCACCGATTGTACATCCGCCCTTGACTGAAAGACCATCGGTGACTACCCTCGAAACGCAGCCAAGGCAAGAACATCGGGAATCCGGGCGGACCGGCCCGGTGGAGGATTCCGGACCAGGGAGGTCTTCATGCGCAGCGCGCACGCCGTGTCGTTGGGGTGTCTCTTGGGATTGGGGCTGACGGCCCAGCTTGCCGCGGCCACCTGTGACCCTGCCTATGTTTCAGAACAACGGCTCCACCTGGACGGTGTTACCGACCGGAATTGATGATGCAGACACCCTGGCATGTGCCTTTGAAGAAGCGGTGGCCGCCGGCTCAGGCAGTGTCGTCAAGATGGTCGCGGCCGAGTACTTTCTCTCGCGACCGATCGCCGTCCTGTACGAGGGAGACCTGACGTGGCAGGGCGCCGGGAGAAACCGGACCATCATCACCGCAGGCAGTGAGGCGAACCTGTTCCCGCTGCTCGTGAAAGAAGACTTTTTCCCGGAGCCCGGTTCGCCGTCGGTCATCGTCTTCCACCAGGACGCAGACGGTTGGGTGGGCCCGGACGGCGAGCCGTTGACCAGCCAACTGCTCTTCACTGGATTCACAATTCGCCTGAGAGGTCTTTCTGAACCCTGGGAGGATGCGTTTGGCAACATCTCCCAAACGCGAAGTATCCTCGACGTTACCGGACAGATCGACGGTCTCCGCAATTTCGAACTGAGCCGGGTGCGGTTGACATTGGACCGTGTTCGGCTGCAGGGTGAGGACTGTGCGGGTGGAGACTGCGGCTTTCTCGACTGGACCGCCCACAACGGCTTGACGGTGGGGGGCGAGCCGGTGACCACCATCGACGGTGAAGGCCGCGTACTGATCGAGTACTCGAAACCGCTGGTTGCCGACACCGACATCGCCTACTGTGTTTTCGAACGGATCGGGTTCGCCGCCGGGCACTCCGACGCCGAGGAAAGTTCTATTCAGGTTTTCGACAGTCGGTTCACCGATGTCGGAGTGGCCTACTTTCTGCAGGACGCCAATGGTGGCAGGGTCAACGTGTGGCGCAACCGAATGTCGGGTATCGCCTACTACGGCATCATCGTCATCCACGGGTTGACCGGGGTCTTCGGAAACGAAATTGGCCCGGTAACCGAGCGATTCCCGACGACGAAGACCGGGATCGAGATCTCGAAAAACACCATCCACTGCACCGGTGAGCTCGCCGAGTGCGTGGTGATCGAGGACTACACCGTGCTCAACCTGCCCGCCAGCCAGTTGATGCTCGAGGCCGACGTGGCGGAGAACTTCATCAAGCTCACACCCCCCGCGTATGCGGCCGTGGGCAGCTATTACGCGCGCGGGGTCAACATCTTTGGCAATATCATCGTGGGCGAGGGGGCGGCCGGTGTTTATTCACGAAACGGCGGTTTCTGGACGGTCGTAGGGAATCTCGTCGCGATCAGGTCCGGGATCTCCATTTGGTTCGGGGAGTCGAGCACCGATTCGGCGATCGACCGCAATCTCATCTTCGGTCGCGGCGGCGACGCTGCGATCCAGATCGACGGCCTGGGCCACCGGGTATCGGGGAACTTCGTCAGGTGGCACCGACCCAACGTCGCCCACTACTGGCTGACCGCGACCTCGGCACAGAACGAGCTTGTGGTAGCGGAAGTCGACACCGTTCAGGACGACGGCACCGAAAACATCGTGACCGTCGAAATCCCTCCCGCCCCCTAGAAGTATTGGAAATTGTCCGCCTGGAGGACGGCCACGGATCAGGCCGATCGTCGGCTCCCCCTCATCGACTGCTCTCAGGGAACGTTTGGTTTTCGCGCGATCAGGCTGGCAACGGCTTTGTACTCGTCCGCGGTCTCCGCATATTCGAGGATCTCGAAATCCTCGAACATCGTTTGCAGCTCACCAAGCTCGAGGAGATACTCGCGCTTCAGGCGATGGGCGCCCGGGATGTCGAGCTGCGCCACCGTGTAGGTCTCGTAGATGACGAGACCCCCTGGCTTGAGGGCCGCCTTGAGGTCGTCGATCAGGTCCCGCTGCAGATAGTTGAAAACAACCACGACGTCGTAGCTGTTTTTGGCTGGGACATAGTCATTGAGATCCGCAACGATGGTGTTGATCGTGACGCCGGCCTCCACTGCGAAACGCCGGGCCTTGTCCAGCCCCACCTCTGAAATGTCCACAGCATCGACTTCAAGCCCCTGGCGGGCGAGGAAGACAGCGTTGCGTCCTTCCCCCGCGGCGACGTCCAACGCCTTTCCCTGTGCAGGAAGAAGTTCGGCGTTGTCGGCGAGGAATGGCGACGGCTCCGTACCGTAGATGAAGTCAGAGCCGGCGAACTTGCGGTCCCACCGCTCGCGATCGCTTTCCCCGGTTGGGGTTTCCTGGCCCATTGATGGAACTCCAATAACGAAAAACAAGATGGTCGAGATTGCCGCCGTTCGCAACGGCTGCGATTTCCTCAGGATTTCGGAAGCCCGTGCCATACCGTCCCCATCCGATTTTTGCGTTCGCAGGACTGTTCACGCCGCTCGATGGTACACGTCCGTCCAGGCGGGACGGACATGGTCGAGGCCGCGCCGAGTTACACTCCCCGGACGAAGGAGCTCATATGAAGACGAAATCCATCATCCTGGCTGCTCTGCTGGCGGCCGCCGCGATCCTCAGCAGTTGCCGACAAGGCGAAACGCCGCAGGCTCCTGCTGAGGTCACTCCCGAGATCCGCGCGGCCCAACTCGCCCAGGAATTCCTGATCATGGATACCCACATTGACCTCCCGTACCGCCTCTACGACGCCCCCGAGGATGTCGCCGTCGAAACCGAGGGTGGCCATTTCGATGCCGTCCGCGCGCGCGAGGGCGGACTCGATGCCGCATTCATGTCGATCTACATCCCCGCGAAGCTTCAGGATGAAGGCGGAGCCCGCGAATTGGCAGATGAACTCATCGACCTGGTCGAGAATCTCCAGGCGCAGGCCCCCGACACCTTCGCAGTGGCGCGATCCGTCCGCGATGTGCGCTCTCTCTTCGAAGCCGACATCTTTGCCCTGCCGCTGGGAATCGAAAACGGCGCCGCCATCGAAGATGATCTCGGGGCCCTCGAGCATTTCCACGACCGCGGCGTCCGCTACGTCACCCTCACCCACTCCGAACCCAACCTCATCAGCGATTCCTCCTACGCCGAGGACCGTCGTTGGAACGGTCTCAGCCCTTTCGGCCGCGAAGTGGTGGCCGAGATGAACCGGCTCGGAATCATGGTCGACGTCTCCCACGTGACGGATGAGTCTATTCAGCAGGTCCTCGAGATCTCGGAAGCGCCCGTGATCGCCTCCCATTCCTCGTGCCGCTTCTTCACACCGGGGTATGAACGCAATATCCCGGACGAACTGATCAAAGCCGTCGCGGAGAGCGGCGGGGTGGTTCAGATCGCCTTTGCTCCGGGTTTTCTCACCGAGGAAGCCCAGAAACAGTCGTCCGAGCTCTTCGCCATGATGCGCACATTCATGGCTGAAAACGACGTCGACTTCGGGAGCCCCGAGTTCCGCGAGCGGATCGATCAGTTCTTCCAGGAGAATCCGAAGAGTCGTGACGAGCGTCGCCGATGTCGCGGACCACATCCAACACGTGGTCGAACTGGTGGGCATCGACCACGTCGGGCATCGGTTCGGACTTCGACGGCATCGAGCGCGACGCCTGAAGGTCTCGAAGACGTCTCGAAATACCCGAACCTTCTGGCCGAACTCCTGCGCCGCGGTTTCAGCGAGGAGGACATCCGCAAGATCTGCGGAGAGAACCTGCTGCGGGTGTGGTCCGAGGTGGAGCGGGTCGCGGTGGAACTTCAACAGAACTGACAGCGGCAACACGCCTCTTCTTGTTATCCCGACCGAGCGAGAGAAACCAGCGAGCGGAGGGATCTGTACCCGGATCGAGAATCACCCTCCAAAGCCGACCCCAGATAGAGATCTCTCCGCTACGGCCCGAAGGGCCTCCGGTCGAGATGACAGCCTTTGAATCCCATCCTCTCCCCTTCCCCCTTTTCCCTTTCTCCTTTTGAGAGACTGAAGGTGGGCCAGGGCCCACCCAACACCGGCACGAGAACCGGGCCATTTCGCAGGGTGGGCCCTGGCCCAACTTCAGGTTGATGGAATAGATTTCATTATGATATCGTATTGGTATCAGGAGGTATCGAATGACTACTGAAAAGACCTATCATCCTCTGAGCGGCTGGCTGCCCTTATTCATAACCATTGCAATGGTCGTCGGTGGGACCGCGATGTTCATTGCGGGCATCGCAGGGCTCAAAAACGGCGGAGGGAACAGCGCACTCGCGATGCTGATCGGCGGCATCGTCGTGTTTTTTCTGGGCGTCACCAGCATGTCAGGCTTCATGGCGATAGCCCCCAACCAGGCCCGGGTGCTGCTGCTGTTCGGAAAGTACAAGGGCTCGGCCCTCGAATCCGGTTTCTTCTGGGTCAACCCCTTCTTTTCCAAGAAGAAGATCTCACTGCGGATCCGCAATTTCGAGACCGGTTCGGTCCACACCCCCGAGCGGAAATCCGCCGAAGGCGTCGTCCAGGCCAGAGCCGCACCTCTGGCCGACCGTCCAAGGTCAACGACCGCGACGGCAACCCGATCGACATCTCCGCGGTTGTGGTGTGGCGGGTCGTCAACACCGCCGAGGCCCTGTTCGAGGTCGACGACTTCGAGGACTTCGTGTCGGTGCAGAGCGAGGCGGCGCTCCGCAACATGGCCAGCCGCCATCCCTACGACAGCGAGGACCACGAGATCTCGCTGCGCGGCAGCACCTCGGAAATCAGCGATCAACTCAAAGCGGATATCCAGGAGTCGGCTCGACAAGGCCGGGGTCGAAGTGATCGAGGCGCGGATCAGCCACCTCGCCTACTCGCCCGAGATCGCAGCCGCGATGCTCCAGCGGCAGCAGGCCCAGGCGGTGGTCGCAGCGCGCACCAAGATCGTCGAAGGCGCGGTGGGGATGGTCGAGATGGCGCTCGACAAACTGTCCGAGAAGGGCATCATCGAGCTCGACGACGAGCGCCGGGCGGCCATGGTCTCCAATCTCCTGGTCGTCCTGTGCAGCGATCGCCACACCCAACCCGTTGTGAACACAGGCAGCCTCTATACGTGAGCAAGCGCGAAGCCTTCCTGGTGCGCCTCGACCCCAAGATCCTCGACGCGTTGAGGAGATGGGCAGGAGACGATCTGCGCAGCGTCAATGCGCAGATCGAATTCCTGTTGCGGCGGGCGCTGCGCGAGGAAGGCCGCCTTCCGACGTCGAGTGACAAGAAGAAGGCGAAGTAGACATCGTTTGGGGTTTCATTTCAATGTACAGGCGGGATCCGGCTTCGCCCTCAGCTACGCCGTGACAAGGCTGCCTGCACCACAGAGATTCGTGGGCAGTGTTGTGGTGCGGCCGTCTCGGCTGCACAAATTCGAGGCAACTGAACTACGACAAGATTCTGGCGGTATCCGGCGACCCCGGATACCGCCACAGTTCCTTCACCGGTTCTTTTTCAGCTTCACGGCCTCCCGCACCATCTTGCCGAAGCTGCGCTCCCTGGCGCGAGTCTCGTAGCGTCGCGCGGCGTCGCGCCGCAAATCGAGGTTCTCCGCCTCCTTGCGCAGACGCAGAAAGCTCTCCAGACGCCGGGCGTCGAGATCTCCGTCCTCGACGGCCCGGAGCACCGCACAACCGGGCTCCGACTCGTGGCGGCAGTCTCCGAACCGGCAGTTTGCGGCTGCGGCCTCGATCTCGGGGAAGGCCAGACCCACCGCCTCCGAATCCAACCACAATCCGAGCTCGCGAATGCCAGGCGTGTCGATCAGACAGCCGCCACCCGGCAGGACGACCAGCTCCCGGGCCGTCGTCGTGTGCCGACCTTTGGCGTCGCCCGCACGGACCTCCGCCACCGCAAAGCGCTCCTCACCGAGAAGCCGGTTGGTCAAGGTCGACTTGCCGACCCCTGACGGACCGAGCAGCACCCCGGTCGTGCCCGGCGTGAACCTGTCGGAGAGCTCGCTCAGGCCGTCGCCGGTGACCGACGACAGCGCCATCAGGTCGCAAAAAGGCGCACCTTCGCCGGCCCGTGCGATCGAGCCTTCGAGATCGGCACAGAGATCCGCCTTGGTCAGGACCACCAGCGGCTGCGCCCCACCGTCCCACGCCAGCGCCGTGGCGCGCTCGATCCGCCGCGGATTCGGTCCGCGCTCGAGACTCTCCACGATCAGAACCAGATCGACGTTGGCGGCCACAACCTGTTCGTGATCCGCCGCCCCGGGACGGCGGCGCGCCAACGCGCCGGTCCGCGGCAGGATGGCGCGAATCACCTGGCTCCCGCCGCGTGAGTCGAGGGCCACCCAGTCGCCGACGGCCGGGGGGCCCGCCTCGCCCGCCGGGTCCAGGTTGCCCGCGATGACGGCGGCAGACGAACCGTGTCCGGTCTCTACCCTGGCTGCACCCCGATCCGCGCGGATGACGCGGGCAGGCACCAACTCGTCGTTTTCAAACAAACCGAAGAGCGACCCCAGTCGGTCACTCCATCCGAATTTTTCAATATTCACTGTCTTTCTCCCATGGACCCGGGCACGCACGGGCGCACCCTCTGCCGGGTCAACGGCGTGAAGGGCGGAGTTGCGGGGTCGGAACAGTGAACCGGCAGATCCACCGGACGGCGACCCCTCAGACGACAGTGGCGACGGTGATCGGCTTCATAGGAGGCCATGGTAGCACGATGGAGCTGCGCCCCCGCGGCCACGCTCACTGCATGTGCGTCATCTCGCGAACAGGTTCGCCGGGTACATTCAGATCGACCGGTGCGCCCGGCGCCGTCCGGGTGGTGAGATTCGGCGGGATGTGGCCGGAATCAGAGAACGACAACAGTTTCATCGAGCCGTCGGCCTCGACCGTGATCACCGTCAGGCTGCAGTTGGCGATCGACATCCCGAGCCACGCCTCGGTCTCCACCTTGAGGGCCTTGGTCACGAAATATCGGATCACGTTGCCGTGGCAGACCACGATGTCGTGGCGGTCAGCCTCGGGTGACGGCGCGAAATAGATGGGGAAGGCCTCCTCGAGTTGCTTCGCACAGGCATCGAGATCGTCGACTGTTTCATCCTCCATGACGTCCTTCCGCCAAGTTGGCGGGGTGCACTCGCTGATCCGCACGGAGGAGCTGGAGTTCGAGCTCGGGAAACTCCTCCCCGATGACCTGCGCCGTCTGCCGGGCCCTGGTCATCGTGCTGCTGTGAAAGCGACGTGAAATCTCACCGGCATCCCGCGCAGCCGCGCACCGACCAGTCGAGCCTGGGCAACGCCGAGAGGCACCAGCGACTTACCGACAGACGGGTCGCTCTCGTCTTCGATATCGTACTCACCGTGGCGGATCAGATAGATGGTGCGGACACCGTCTGTTTTCTCGGCCACCTCCGCCGACCATCCGATGGCGGTCGTCAGAACACACGCGAGAACCGCTCCTGCAGCCGGTCCCCGCAACCGCATCATCCTGCACAGTGTTTTTGCCATGACTTCGACTCCTATGGCCTCGCGTTGTTTATTCAGGAATTCCGCCCGTCCAACCCGGCCCGCGAACCACGCGTCCCGGGGTCGCCCCTGTGTGCTCCCCGTCGGCGAGCACCTGGACCCCGTTGACAAAGACGTGCATCCATCCCGGTCGCGTACTGGTGGGGCTCGGCAAAGGTCGCGTGGTCCTGGATCGTCGCCGGGTCGAACACCACCACGTCGGCGAAGTACTGCTCACGCAACAGACCGCGGCGGTCGATCTTCAGGTTTGCCGCCGGCAGCGCCGCCAGCTTGCGAATCGCCTCTTCGAGGGTCAAGAGCTGCTCATCGCGCACGAACTTGCCCAACACTCTGGCAAAGCTGCCGTAGGCTCGGGGGTGCGGATTTCGTCTTCAAAAAGACCCCTTCGGGCGCGAGCGACGCGGCGTCGGAACAGAAGCTCACCCAGGGCAGGGCGATGGCACGGCGCAGGACGTCCTCCGACTGGCTGAAATAGACGGTCCCGATCCGGGACTGGTCCTCGACGATCAGGTCCATGGCGGTCTCCTTCGGATCCGTCCCGCGCATCTCGGCGACTTCAGCCAGGGTCTTCCCGGTCAGAGGTTTGAGCTCTTCGGACTTGAATCCGACCAGCAGAATGTTGTCGGGTGAACCGGCGCCGAGATACCCGTTTTCCCAGTCGTCCGACGGCTCGCCCATTTCGCGTCGCGATCCGTTTTCGCATGGCGGGATCGGCGAGACGCTCGAGGCTCTTGTCGAACCCGCCCTCCTGGACCCAGGGCGGCATGCTGGCGTTGAGCCCGGTCGCGCTGGCCGGATACGTGTAGACGTCGGCCGTAATCTCGAGGCCCTCGGCCCTGGCAGCCTCGACCATCGCCACAGCCTCGTCGAACAGCGGCCAGTTGGACTGACCCGATGCCTTGAGGTGGTAGATCTCGGCGCGGACTCCGGCCTCGCGGGCAATCGTCAAGAGCTCACCGATGGCCTCGAGGAGGTGGGCGCCCTCGCCGCGCACGTGCGAGATGTACATCCCGTCATACTCGCCGGCGACCTCGGCCAGGGCAACCAACTCGTCGGTATCGGCAAAGCTCCCCGGTGGGTAGATCAGAGCCGATGCGACGCCCAAGCGCTCCGTCGGCCATGGCCGCACGAACAATAGCCCGCATCTGTTCGATTTCCTCGGGGGTTGCAGGACGATCATCGTTGTCCGATCACGTATTCGCGCGGAGTGCCGGAACCGATGAACGACGCGACGTTGGGAGAGACACCACGTTGTTCGAGGTATTGGAGATACTCGTCCAGGGTCGTCCATTCCACGTCGTACATGATGTCGCCCTGGCGTCGCACCATCTCTTCTTTCATGGTTTCGTTGAGCGGGCCCATGGAATGACCCTCACCCATAATTTCCAGCGTCACCCCCTGCCGGATATCGCTCTGCGACCGACCGTCCTCGATCAACGACTCGTTGGCCCAGCACATCATGTTGATGAAGCCCGGCGCCACGGCGAGACCGGTGGCGTCGATCTCCATCCGTCCCCGGGCACTTCCGAGATCGCCGATGGCAACGATCAGATCGCCGTCGATCGCGAGATCACCGACGTACGGTGCCGAACCGCTGCCGTCGTAGATGGTCCCGCCCCTGAGAACAACATCGAACTGAGGCGGCGCAGCACACCCCGTCGTCAACGCAAACACCATTGCAAGCACACCCACCAATCTGTGAGCTGCGGAACACGATTTCTCTGATCATCGTCATGACACCCCCTGAGAGTGGAGGCCATTGTGCGGCATCCAGAGCTCGAAGGGAAATCGCGGCGCCATCCGCGTTCGCGTTGTGACAACGGCGACGTGCGGGGGTAGTATCGTCAGCCATGCGCGCGCCGCAGACGGTGGCCCGCCACGACCATCCGGAGGATAAGATGAAAAGCTCCCCTCTCCGCACCGGCCTCGTCCTGGTCATTTGTCTGGCGGCGTCTGCCGCGTGGGCAGTCAACACCACCGACACCAGGTTTCTCAGCCAGCCTGCGATCGGCGGCGACCATATTGCCTTTGTCTACGCCAACGATTTGTGGGTGGCGAACACCGACGGAAGTGCACCCCGGCGATTGACGTCCGACGAGGGAGTCGAGGCAAACCCTGTCTTTTCACCCGACGGCGAGTGGATCGCATTCGATGCCGAGTACGACGGCAACACCGACGTCTATATCGTGCCGGTGCGTGGCGGAATCCCCACCCGTTTGACGTGGCACCCCTATACCGACACCGTATGCTCGTTCACCCCAGACGGTTCGGAGGTTCTGTTCCGGTCCGGACGCCAGGTCTTCACCCGGCGCTACACACAACTGTTCACGGTACCGGTGGTCGGCGGATTCCCTGAACGGCTCGATCTGCCCAACGCCGTCAAGGCCTCGTATTCACCAGACGGGACCCGGCTGGCGTACACACCTCTCGGCGAGCCGTTCCGCCAGTGGAAGAACTATCGCGGCGGTACCGCGACCACCATCTGGCTCTACACCTTTGCCGACCACGCCACCAGAAAGATTCCTCAGCCCGAGGGCCGCAGCAACGACACCGATCCCATGTGGATCGGGAACGAGGTCTATTTCATCTCCGACCGCAACGGTGAGTTCAATCTGTTTTCCTTCGACGCCCGCCACCGGCGCCATCGAGCAGCACACCGAGTACACGGACTTCCCCATTGTCGAGCGCCTCGTACGGTGACGGTCTGATCATTTTCGAGAGAGCAAGCACTCTTCACACCTTCGACATCGAAACCGGAAGGGTAACGGATCTGACAATCGGTATCGCAACTGATCTGCAGGAGTTGCGGCCGCGCTACGTGGAGGGATCAGACTTCATCCGCAGCGCCGACATCTCGCCGTCGGGAGCCCGCGCCGTCTTCAATATCCGTGGCGAGATCGTGACCCTGCCTGCCGAAAAGGGCGACCCGAGGAACCTGACGTTGACCCTCGGTGCGCACGAGCGCAACCCCGTGTGGTCGCCGGACGGCGCGTCGATCGCGTACTTTTCGGATGCGTCGGGTGAGATACGAGCTCCACATCGCACCGCAAAACGGCAAGGGAGCCGTCACGACCTTCGCACTCAGCGGCACAGGTTTCTACAACGGTCTGAGCTGGGCGCCGGACTCGAAGAAGCTGGCCTTCGAGGACAACGGCCGCAATCTCTATGTCATCGACCTCGCTTCCGGCGAGACCACAAAGATCGGTCAGGAGCCCATTTACAACCCCGGAGATTTCGGCGGGATGAGCCCGGTCTGGTCGCCGGACTCCGAGTGGATCGCCTCCACCGCCAACAACCTCGCCAACATGGAACAGGTCTCTCTTTACTCCCTTGAAAAAGACCAGCTCTTCCCCATCGCGGACGGGCTCAGCGACGTCGGGAACCCCGCCTTTGACAAGGGCGGCAAGTACCTTTACTTCTTCGGCTCCACCGACGCCGGTCCGGTCCGGCAGTGGTTCGCGATGTCCAACGCCGACATGGAGATGACCCGCAGCCTCTATCTGGTGACTCTGCAGAAGGGCGTGCCGTCGCCGTTGGCCAAAGAGAGCGATGAAGAGGAACTCAAAGACCAGAAGGATGAGGAAGAAGAAGGCGACGAGACGGCGAAGGATGAGCAGGAGAAGGAGCCCTTCACGATCGACTTCGATGGCCTCGCCAACCGCATCATCACCATTCCGATCGACGCCGCCAACTATTTCAGCCTGCAGTCAGGTTCTGAAAACACCATCTTCTATCTCAAAGCGGATGCCCTCGCGGGCAGCGCAAACGCGGCCGGCACCACCCTGATGATGTACGACCTGGAGTCGCGCGAAGAAGAGGAACTCTTCGAGGCCAACTCGTACGTCGTCTCCGCAGACGGCAAGAAGATCCTCTATCGCCAGGGTGGCTCGTGGGGGATTGTCGATGCCGGCAAGAAGCCCGAGCCCGGTCAAGGCGCCCTCGACCTCGCGGCGGTCCGGATCCGGATCGACCCGGCGACCGAGTGGGCGCAGATCTTCAACGAGACCTGGAGAATCTACCGCGACTATTTCTATGCCACCAATTACCACGGGGCGGATTGGGACGCGATGCGCGAACGATACCGGCCCTTCCTGCCAGACCTCGCCTGCCGGTCGGATCTCAACCGTCTGATCCAGTGGATGGGCAGCGAGTTGGCGGTCGGCCACAACCGGGTCGGCGGCGGTGATTATCTGTTCGGCACAAAGGACATCCCCGGCGGACTTCTGGGGGCTGACTACACCGTCAAAAACGGTCGCTATCGTGTGACAAAGATCTACGGCGGCCTCAACTGGAACCCCGAACTGGTGTCGCCCCTGACCGAGCCGGGCGTCGATGTGCAGGCGGGTGAGTACCTCCTTGCAGTCAACGGGGTCGACCTCCTGGCGCCGGACAATCTCTACCGCCATTTCGAAAACACCGCCGGCAGGCTGGTCGAGATCACGGTCGGGCCCAATCCATCGATGGATGGCTCCCGGACCGTCAACGTCGTGCCGATCGGAAACGAGTCCGCACTGCGCAACCGCGACTGGGTTGAAGGCAATATCAGGAAGGTCGACGAGGCCACCGGCGGTCGCGTCGCCTATATTTATCTGCCCAACACCACCACCCTCGGCCACACCTACTTCAAGCGGTACTTCTTTCCTCAGGTCCACAAAGACGCCATCATCATCGACGAACGCTTCAACGGCGGCGGCCAGATCGCGGACTACTACATCAACATCCTGCAACGCCCCTACATCAGTCACTGGAACATGCGCTACGGCGAAGACCTCAAGACACCCCAGGGCTCGATCCAGGGGCCGAAGGTCATGCTGATCGACGAGACCGCAGGCTCCGGCGGCGATCTGCTGCCCTACATGTTCCGCAAGTTCGATCTCGGTCCGCTCGTCGGCAAGGCCACGTGGGGCGGGCTCGTCGGCACCCTGGGCTATCCGGAATTGATGGATGGCGGCCGCGTGTCGGCGCCCAACGTCGCCATCTGGGACGAGGACGGGTGGGTCGTCGAGAACGTCGGCGTGCCACCGGACATTGAGGTCGAACAGACTCCCGCGGCGGTCATTGCCGGCCACGACCCCCAGCTCGAGAAGGCGATCGAGGTCATCCTCGAAGAACTCGAGGCCAACCCGCCGCCGGTCTACGAACGGCCGCCCTACCCGGTGCGGGTCTGGCAGGACTGACGAAGTCAAAAACTGAGCGGCGTCAGTGGACGGGGGCGAGTGCCCCGCGCAACTGACGAATATCCTCCGGCCCGGTCCGGCAACAACCGCCGATGAGCTGCGCGCCGGCTTCGCGCCACCCTTTTGCCGCCAACGCAAATGATGAGGCATCGGCCGCGCCGGTCCACCTCTTGCGCTCTGCGTCCCAGCCCTCCCCGGAATTGGGGTAGACAATAATCGGCGTATCGGTAACACGCCGGATCTTCTTCACAAGGCCCTCAATATGCGCCGGGGGCGGTGCAGTTGACCCCAATTGCGGCGATCCGTGGAAAATCGTTGAGTTCCTGCACGCACTCGACGATCGGGGTCCCGTCGCTGATGTGTTCGCCGTCGCGGCAGCTGAAGCTGAACCACGCAAAACGGTCGGGGGTATCGCCCAGGAGGCGGGCCAGGGCTCGCGCCTCCACCAACGACGGAATGGTCTCACACGCCAGGAGGTCGGCATCTGTCGAACAAAGAACCTCCCAGCGTCTCCGGTGAAAGGCCACCAGTCCTTCTTCGTCGAGATCGTAGTCCCCGGTGAACTCGGAGCCGTCGGCGAGGTATGCCCCGTAGGGCCCGACACTCGCCGCCACCAGCGGGCGGAGGCGGTCTCCCCGGTGAACCCCATCCGCCCAGAAGAGGTCCCGGACATCGACCGCGAGCCGCACCGATTGGCGAATGGCCGCCTCCGATTCCGCAGCGGACAGACCCCTGGAAGCAAATCTCTGGAGGGTGGCCTGGTAGCTCGCGCTGATGATGCAGTCCGCGCCGGCTTCGAGATAGCTTCGGTGAACGGCTGCGATCGCCTCCGGCGACTCCAGCAGCGTCTTGGCCGACCACAGCGGGTCGGCAAGGTCGAAACCGGCCCGTTCGAGTTCGGAGGCCAGACCGCCATCGACGATCAAGAAACCCCGGCTCTCGAGGAACGGGTCGATAGAGTTCACAGGGCCCGTCATGATCCGATGGGCCTCAGTTGACCGGACCGAGGTAGAGGTCCAACCAGTCGAGGGCGGCGCGGACAAACTCCTTGGGGTTGTCGGGCACGTGCCCGCCATCGAGAACCACGAGCTTCTTGTGTTCGGGGGGCGCGCCCTGGAAGGCGAACATCGGCCTGATCACGGTCTCGATCGGCGCGGTGAAGTCGTCGCGGCCGTTGAGCATCAAGACCGGCACTGTCGACCGCGGCATGAAATTGAGAGGAACCGACTCCGGTGGACGTTCGGACGAATACCGACCCATCCCGCCGGCAATCAGCACGCTGGCCTTGAAGCGGTCCTCGACGGCAGTGAAGATGGGCCCCCAGCTCCCTCCCCAACTCAATCCGCAGAAGGCGAGTTTGTTGATATCGATGTCATCGCGGGCCTCCAGAAAATCGATCGCCCGCCCCATGTCCTTGCTCTGCTGGATGATCAGGTCCCGGGTTCCGATGGGCCCCCAATTTTCCACGCTGCGCTCGTAGGTGCCCTTATATATCGGGAAGAGAAGCGCGCGACCACTGCGGATGAAATAGCTGACGATGAACAGCCCCGGATCGCGGCTGTTGTCGATCTGCGCCGCAGCGGAGCTCGGGAAGAAGACCACGGTCTGGTAGGGGGGTGTCGCGTTTTTCGGCAGATAAAGTAAGGCTGGGACGCGCTCGTCGCCGTAGGCGGCCCTGACGGTGATCCTCTCGCGGCGCCAGTGTTCGGAACTGTCGTCTACCGCTTCGATACGCGCATCGAGTTCAGTGCGGTCGTAGGCATACTGACTCTTGAGAACCGCAAAGATCTCGTCGCCGACCGGTTGCTCCTGACTGAGGTCGTACACCGGGAGGTCGATCGCGACAGTGGCCTCGGGAGCCACTTCGCCATCGGTCTTCATACAGCGAAAGCCGTTCTTCGGCGACCGGTCGAGGGGGTCGTCCGCATCCGAGTCGCGGTACCTGTAGCTGGGGTCGGACCATGCGCCGCCAAGAGCGTAGCGAGCGGCGCCGAGCCGGTTGAGGCACCACTCACGGACGTTGCCGGCCATGTCAAAGGTCCCAAACGGCCCGATGCCGCCATAGCTCGCCACCGCGACCGGCCCCTCGCCGCCAAAATTGCTGACAGTGATGATGTCCGAATAGACGCCCTGTTCGGCGGCGCGGTACCAGTGGAACACCGTCGGTAGGCTCTTGCCGGCCCAGCGGGCGTAGGCCGCTGCTTCGTACCAGCTGACACCGCCCACCGGCTGTTCCGCGGTTCCATCGGGGTATGAGCCCAATTCCCACGTCGAGGGGCCGTGGCGGCCGGTTGTGTCGACGAAAAGCGTGGCTGCTTCCTCCAATGCCATTTCTCGCCCGCCCACAGTGATCGGCTCGCGCCAGAACTCGGCATCGCGGTAACCGCCGGCATCGACGAACTCCTTGAACTGGCCGTTGGTCACCTCATTGCGGTCAAGCCAAAAGGACTCCAGATCCACCCAACCCTGCTCACCAAAGGAATTCCCGCCGGCCGGGATCCGCACCATCCCTGGCGGCGCCGAGCCTTCCGAAACCAATTCAAAACGCGGAGAGAGCGAAGCCTCGCCACTTCCCTCGAAGGTCTCGTAGCCGGGCATCTCGACGCGGAATCGCATGACCGCCAACGGCAGATCGGCCTCGAGCGGCGCCTGGCCGAGGTGGATCCACGGGCGGCCGAGGTCTCTGTAGCTGTTGACGTAGACATCCGCGCCGTCGGGATCGGACTCAATCGTGACCGGAAAGGTGTTGCCGTGCTCGATCTGCTCGAGGAGGGGATCACCGGGGATCACAGCGGCGGTCTCACGCAATAGACGAAAAGCCCCGTCCCGGTCGCCGGTGTCGAAGAGCTTCTGGATCTCGGGGAGAGCGACTGTGCGCGCTGTGTGAGCCTTCCTGGCGCGCAGGCCAAACCACGCCGCCAGCGCGCCGACCACCGCGACGATCACTGCGATTGCAGCGAACCGAAGCAACCGCCGACCACGCGCCACCGGCGTGCCGGTGTGAACACCCGATAATGAACCGGTACCAAGCAAGGCCTCGAGGTCCCGACCGAGCTGTTCTGCACTGCCCGGACGATCACCGGGATTCTTGGCGAGGCAGCTTTCGATCAGGTCGCCGAGGGCATTCGGCAGAGCCGGCTTCAGCTCACCAACGGGTTGAGGCGTGCCGGTGAGGATCGAGGAGATCAGAGCGGGACCGCCAGCACCCTCGAACGGCCTCTTTCCGGTGGCCATCTCGTACAGCATGACGCCAAGGGAAAAAAGGTCAGAGGCCGGGCCAACTGTCTTTCCGGACAACTGCTCCGGCGACATGTAGGGCATGGTTCCCATCACCGTACCGGCGCGGGTCTGCAGAGTCATGGTGGCGGTCTCGGATTCCTCGCCCACGGGTTGGGATGCAGCTTCATCCGTGTGAGCGAGTTTGGCGAGCCCGAAGTCGAGCACCTTGACCTTGCCGTCGGCCGTGACCATCACGTTGGCGGGTTTGAGATCGCGGTGGATGATCCCCTTGGCGTGGGCTGCCGCGAGCGCCGACGCCACGGGGACCGCCAACGCCAGCAACTCTTCGGTGGGCAGGCCCTGTTCTGAAATCCGGCGATCGAGGGTCTCCCCGTCCACCAGTTCCATCGCAAGATACCGCACTCCGTCAGCCTCGCCGATGCCGTGAATGGTGACGATGTTCTCGTGGTTGAGGGCGGCGACCGACTTCGCCTCACGTTCGAAACGCGCCCGGCGGCCCGAATCGTCCGAAACCTCTCTCGGCAGCACCTTGATCGCGACATCGCGGTCGAGGCTGGTGTCGCGGGCGCGATAGATCTCACCCATTCCTCCGGCGCCGATCGGCCCGAGGATCTCGTAGTCTCCCAGTCGCTGTCCGTTGTCGAGGTGCATGGCGTCCAAGAATAACAAGTCCGCCCGCGCCGGATCTGTTCCCGGGCCCCCAACGGTCCGACCTTGACAGCCCTTCTGCGGGAACCGATGTTGGATACACGCACAACGAACAAACGCGAACGGTATTGGCGAGCCCGGTGACGGCCCGCCCAGCAACCGTCACCGTGGAAGGACTTCCGCAATGAAGATCCGGAGCATGTCGAGTGTGTTGTTGTGCCTCCTCGTGGCGGCCACCGCTTACGGCGGCGACGGTGAAGTCGTGTGCATCTGGAAGGCCAGCGGGCGGATCCAACTCGACACCGCCTGCCATTCAGGTCGCCAGAGCGGTTCGATCGAGTTCTTCGACCCCGGTATGGACCCGTTCGCCGACGAACCGTTTCACTATTTTCCGCGTGAGGGGGACAACCGAATTTGTGAGAATGACGGTCGATCCCTGCCGGGAGTAGTCAGTCCTCCATCCAGTGGGTCTTCATCCAATCGACGGTCTTCGCGAGCTCTCAGCCTCGTCGGCGAATTCGATCATGTAGGGAATCTTCTTGACGCCGTCCATCGGGATCGAGACGTCCGGCGGAAATACCGGCGCGAGGCGGTGGTAGCGGTCGCGCAGCATCTGGTGGCACTGGTAATCGGCGATGCCTGAAACTCCGTCCAGCATCAGGCTGATCAGCGGTTTGATCCACTGCGCGTAGCCCCAATTGTGGTTCTTGCCCTTGATGTGGAACAGGCTGGTGCCGGTGCCGAGCGAGAGCAGCACCACGTCCTTCATCTCGACGGGTGGGTCGAAATACCGCTCGTCCTGAGTCTGGGCCAGGGCGCACATGGAAGGGTTGGTGGCATAGACGCCACCGTCGATGTAGCCGTCGACCGTCGGAAAGTAGGTCGGCGCCGCCGCGGTGTAGAGACCGACGTTGTAAGCCAACTCGGAGCGGTCGTTCCCGGGCCCCGGGAAATTGTGGAAGAGCTTTGGCTTCCAGGTGCGCTTCCTCTTCTTCGGGTGCTCGTTGTCGAGGTCGAAGGCGGTGATCAGGACGTGCTTCTCGAGTTGACCGAGGGTCGTGTTCTCGCCCAGAACCCTCTTGAAAACCCGGCGCATCGGCGCGGTCTTGTAATCGGCGCCTCGCAGCTTGCCGAGATCCAGAAGATCGTCGATCCACGAATCGTCGAAGATCTCCGGTCCATCGTCGATGTAGATGTTGCGGATCTCCTCGAGACTGAGGCCGCGTCGCGATGGCGAGGGCCAGCAGCCCGCCGGTGGAGGTGCCCGGCGATCAGATCCACCTTGTCGAGAAAGCCCTCGAGCCCGGGGTTGCCGCCAACCGCTGCATCATCACCGCGGTCACGATCCCCCGGATGCCGCCGCCGTCGATCGAGAGAACACGATACTTCGCCATGGCCGACCTCCCAGTCTGGTTTGCGAGATGTCTCCTCAGAAAAGATACGGCCCCGAGGCTACGCGTCAAAATCGCGGAGCACGGTTACCGGTGAATTCACAACACCGGTGAGAGAAAGAGAACCAGGGTCACGATCCAACCGACGCTCCACACCGGCGATCGAAGACGAGGCGAGATCCGCGAGGTAGAGACCGACATAGACAAGTCGCGAGATCACGAACACCACCGCCAGAGTGTCCACCAGCCCGGTGGCGGCACCAGAAATGTGCGCCACCAGCACGGCCGCGGCAAACGGCGCAAAAGTCTCGAAACCGTTGAGGTGGGCAGCCACCGAGCGAGCGCCCCAACCCTTCAGCGCCGCCTGTTGGGCGCGGGGATGGTGGTTGTCATAGCCACCCGCCTTCTGCATGGCCACCGCCACCGGCAGCTTCCCGGCATAAATCAGCACCCACGCCGCCACGATGCACCACAGATGAATTGCCATTTTTCTACCTCCGATAGGTCACCTTACACCACCCACATCAGCCATGAGCTTTGACGCATCAGGGTCTCCAAGCATCCTTGATTCTGGAAACAGAACCAACAATATCGAATTGAGATGGCCCTGCTATTCTCTGTTTCACTTGAGGATGAACTGCGAGTGGAGGTGGTGGTGGCTGGAACAGACGGAGTGGTCGCATTCGACAACGAAAAATACCTCGCCGAACAGAGTGCGGCCATCGTCGAACGGATCGATCAGGTCGGCGGCAAACTGCATCTGGAGTTCGGCGGCAAACTCATGTACGACTACCACGCCGCCAGGGTCCTGCCGGGTTTTGATCCGAATGTGAAAATGCGGCTCCTGCAGCGGCTCGCGAGCCAGACCGAAATCATCCTCTGCGTCTACGCCGGGGATCTCGAACGCCGCAAGGTGCGGGCGGACTTCGGAATTACCTACGACGCCGACACCTTCAAGCTGATCGACGATCTGCGCGACCGCGGTCTCAGGGTCAGGGCGGTGGTTATCACCCGGTACGAAGACCAGCCGGCCGCCGAGACATTCCGCAACAAACTCGAGCGACGTGGTGTGACCGTCTCCACCCACCGCCCCATTCCCGGTTACCCGGCAGACGTTGCCAGGGTCGTCAGCGACGACGGCTACGGCGCCAACCCCTACATCGAGACCGACGCCCCGCTGGTGGTCGTCAACGCTCCCGGGCCCAACAGCGGCAAGATGGGGACCTGTCTTTCGCAGGTCTACCACGAACACCAACGGGGCGTGCGGACGGGCTACGCGAAGTTCGAGACCTTCCCGATCTGGAATCTCCCTCTACGACACCCTGTCAATGCCGCCTACGAGGCCGCAACGGCCGAGCTTCGCGACGTCAATATGATCGATCCCTACCACCTCGAGGCCTACGACGAGCGAGCGGTCAATTACAACCGCGACATCGAAGCGTTTCCGCTGCTCAGACGCATCCTCGAAAAGATCACCGGTGAGTCCATGTACCAGTCACCCACCGATATGGGGGTCAACCGCGCCGGATTTGCGATCATCGACGACGCCGCAGCGCACGAGGCGGGTAAGAGCGAGATCATCCGCCGCTATTTCCGCTACGCCTGCGACGAGGTCCTCGGTCTCGAGGACGGCGATGCGGTGCGTCGAATCAGAGGCTCTGATGGAGGAGTTCGACCTCAAACCCGAGGACCGATCAGTTGTCCTGCCGGCACGAAACTGCCGCCGCTGCCGCCGAAGAAAAAGCCGACAAGGGCCACCACGGCGTGTTCAGCGGCGCCGCCGTCGAGCTGCCCGACCGGTACCATCACCAGCGGTCGAAACAGCCCGATGATGCACGCCTCCTCGGCCCTGGTGCTCAACGCCGATCAAGGTCCTGGCGGGCATTCCGGATCACCTCGACCTGATCAGCCCTGCGGTCGTCGAGTCCATCGGCACCTTGCGCAAGGACCTTCTCGGCCACAGCTCCATCAGCCTCAACCTCGAGGAGACCCTGATCGCTCTCAGCATCAGCTCCACGACCAACCCCACGGCCCACCAGGCCATGCTCCAACTCCCGAAGCTCGTCGGGTTGCGAGCTGCACCTGACTCACCTGCCGACACCGGGCGACGAACGCGGCTGCGCCGTCTCGGCGTGCAACCTGACCTGCGATCCGAAGTTTGCCAGCAACAAGCTCTTCGTGTCGTAAGGGACCTCGTTCTACCGAGAGGGAGTCGCGCTCGACCAGGTGCGACAGGCCGCCACCTTCGAAACCGTCGGCAAAGACGCGATCGGTCGCGCCGGCGAGAACGACAGGGTGGCCGATCGCGCCGGAAGGACAAGGTCGGCAACTCCCGCCGCCACATCCACCGAGCCCGCCGATCCCAGCGCCGCGCTGTCGGTGAAGCGGTAGATGGCGGCCGTCCCGGAGACCGGTTGTGTGATCGTCACACCGACATTCTCGGCCGAAGTGTTCTTGTTGAACAGGAGCAGCAGGAGATCGCCGGTCGGTGACTCCACCGCGTAGGCGCCGACCGCGTCGACGTCCGAACTGACAGCAGGTACGGCTGGTACCGGTGACCCGGACCCCGGTGCCGTCGTAGTCCAGAAAAAGCCTGAAAGGCATCCTCCATGCGGCTGCCCACATCGGGCACCACCCACCGCATGGCGGCAAACACACCCTTCGCGCCCGAAAATCGCCAGCACCTCGGCCTGGGCCAGGGCCGACGAGATCCCATCCTCGCCCCAGTTGTACTCGGTGATGGCGAGGCCGAGCCCGGGACATCGCTGGTCGATGAGTTCGCGCATCCTCGGCACCAGACGCACCGGCTCACCGATCCACGACTCGGATTACATAGGTCGGGTCGTAGAGGTCCTTCACCGAGCGCAGACGCAGGGCCTGGAGGCTCGCGTTCCCCTTCACCGGTCAGCGCCTGTCCGCCCTGCGGGTAGTAGTGGATGTCGAGAACGTCCACCGGCCGAACTCCGGTGTTCATGTTCGTGCTCGCAGATCTGATCGAGATACCACTCGAGAAAGGGCCGGCCGCCGTGGGCAGCCTGTCGGCGCCCGGGCAGCATCCGTCCGCCGCCGAGTAGAAGTAGGCGCACCACCCCCAGACTACCGGTCCGAAGATCATCGCGTCGGGTCGTGCGGCCTTGACGGCGGAACCGATATCCGCGGTCCGAGCCCACATCTCGTCGTACGAGACCGGCGACGGGTGGACATCGAAGTGGGTCTCCGACCACAGCATGGGCTCGTTGTCGAGGGCGAACCAGCGCACGGCCGACCCGAGGTGGGCCACCCAGTCGGTGACCCAGGTCGTAGTCGATCGCCATCGAGGTGTCGGTGGGGTCGTTGCCGGTGAGCTTGACGCCGCCCGAGTAACCGTTGCCCGCATCCGGCTGGCACCAGAACGCTCCACCGGTCGCGGTGCATTCGGTCTGATCCTGGGCGCCGTACTTCGCCACCGAGAACCCCCACCTCTTTTCGCGCACGCTCGACCGGCGTCCAGCCGATCAAGGGCAGGGTCATCAGAGGCACAGCGCCGCCGGCTCAGGCTCTCGGCCACGAAAATGTCGGCTGTCGAACCGTCCGGCAGCTGCGCCGGGTCGACGCTCGCCCCCGGGATGTTCATGAAGAACCAGTCCGAAGCCTTGTTGCTGACGTCGGCCTGCCAGTTGTAGCGGGTGACCGAGTTGCCGCCCCAGCGGTTGGCCGGATAGGGAACCGAGGCCATTTCGTCGGCGCCGGCAAAGCTGACCCCGTAGATCGCCGGCGAGATCTCGCGGCCTCCCGCCTCGAGGTCGACGCCACCTCGATGTCCGCCGCCTGCGACCCAGCCGCTGAACCACCAAAAACGAAGACACTCGACGCAGCGACGCCTGCGGCCAGCTCCGAAATCCTGATCCAGCCATGGCGATCCCCGTTTCCATCTGCGTTTCCTCGCCCGATTGTGCACCTGCCGCAGCGTCACGCCCGGTGCCGAGGATCACACTGACAGATCGGTGACTGTCGGTCGGTGCACACCAGGTGTGACGGGCCGCACCAATTCCATCGTCAGAACACAGGCTACTCTTGAGATGGAGACTGTCGACAGGTCTCTCTAGGATGCCGACACGTATGACACCGATACCGAAGCTGGGAGGCACTATGCACAACAACCGAGCGAGCCTGGAAGATTGGGGCCGCTCTTCTCGTCGATCGTGCTGGTCGCAACACCTGCGATTGCGCGGGATCAACGCCGTGTTCGCCGACGGCTTCGAGTCGGGCGACACGACGGTGTGGGAACGGCCGACGCGATACGTTGTCTTCGAGGGCTTCTACGTCCCCACCTGAGGGGTGTGCCAGGCTGCCGGTCCGGCAGTCGACGCCCTTGCGGCCGAGTACGAACACCTGCCGGTGGTCTTTCTCGAGTACGCCTACTACGCCCCACCCCTCGATCGCCAATCGAGGATGTACGCCGCTCACGGCGGCGGGACCATCTACTTTCCGCCGATCATCGTCGACGCCGGCGACCAGTTCACCATGGGCTACCACTCGAACTTCGGCCAGGTCTACGGCGACATGGTCGATGCGGCGCTCGAGCGGCCGGCCCTCGGCTTCGCTCCGCGTCACCCGCCAACGCGTGAATGACACCTTCGAATTCACGGTCGAGGTCGTCAACAACTCCGGGCGTCACACTGTCGACCTCGAACTCCGCCGCGGTCCACGCCCTGGTCTTCGAGGACGATCCGGCCGGAGTCAGCCGCGTCACCAGCCGCTACCTCCGGGGCGATGACTCGGTTTCGATCGGGACGCTCGCCGACGGCGCTTCGGACAGCTTCAATCTGACGGTCGATCTCACCGGCGTCGGCGTCGACTGGGACCAGCTGCACTCGGTGGTTCTCGTCGACTACCGACCCGGAGGGTTCAGCGGCCCGTGGGACATGGCTGCAGGCCGCCTTCCAGCCCTGACCGCTTCAGCCGGCGTTTCTCACGGGGTTCTTTCGCCGATGTGGCCAGCGGGTCCGCGAAGCCGGTCGATCTCGAGCCGGATGGTGGCCGTCAGTTCCCGCGCGCTGCGACACGCCCAGCCCCGTCAGTCGGAATCGGGCGGCCGATCCGCACCGTCACCGGCTGCGGCCGGATCAGCCCTCATCCGGCGGCAGAACCACCCGCGGTCCCTCGAGACCCACCGGCAGGATCGGCAGCCCGGTCTTGAGGGCCACCAGAAATCCGCCGCGTCTGAAACGGCAGCAACCGCCCGTCGAGGGTCCAGGTCTCTTCGGGGAAGACCAGCGGGCGAGCGCGCCGCGCCGCAACCTCGCCCAGGGTCTGCGCCGAACATCGCGACCGCCGTCGTCCGATCCTCGCGATCGACCGGAATGAAGCCGGCACTGCGCATCGCCCAGCCCGAGAAACGGGACCGTGAAGAGCGACTTCTTTGCCAGGAACCGCAGCTCGAGGGAGGTCGGCAGCGCCGTCAGCAAGACCGGGATGTCGAGCCCCGACTCGTGGTTGGCCATGATCACGTAACGCTCGTCCGTCGGACGATGTGCTCGAGCCCCTCGACCGCCACCGGAACTCCCGCGATCACGCAGACACGCCCTACCCCACAGGTGGGCCACCAGCGACCGCGCGGCGCGGCGAAAACAGTCCGACGACCACCGCCGCGCTGCCCAGCACCACGGTGACTGCGCCGACCGCCACCCGCATGAGGAGGGCGCTGAATGGGCCGAGTTCATCCATCAACTCGCATTAGTAGCCCGCTCTCGAATGATCCACCCAGAACCTGAGCGAAGCCCCCTCAACGTATTCCCTGAAGGGAAGTGTATGGAGCACTGCTCCCGCGAGCCGGAAATCACCTCATGTGAAAACAGAAAGGAGATTCCGACAATGAAAATCTCGCAAAGACAGGCGGGCGATGTCACTATCCTCGAACCGAAAGGCAAGATGACGATCGGCGCCGGAGACGTGATGCTTCGCGACGCCATCGCGGCGGCTACCCGGAGCGGAAAGTCGAAGCTGCTGCTTGACCTTCACGGCGTTTCGAAGATGGACTCCTCGGGTCTCGGAGAGCTCGTCGCAGCCCATAACGTTGTCACCAGCGAGGGCGGGACCATCCGGTTGATGAATCTCCCGTCGAAGCTCTACAACGTGATGGGGATCACCCAGATCGTTTCGGTGTTCGACGTTTTCGACGACGAACAGGAAGCCATCAGCTCATTTCGATTAGCCAGGAGTTTTTCGAGCCGGGCTACGCGCTCCTCGAGATCGGCCACCCGCTGCGACAACCCGGTGACTGGGGCCTCGACGGGAGCCGGTTCGAACACCGCCGTCCGCGCATGCCGGCTCGCCACCTACCAGGTGGGTCCAACGCGCCTCCTTCTGACCCGGCTGACGCGCGAGGTGGACGGTCAGCGGCTCATCTCCGGCCGCAAGGCGCGCAAGTGCGGTCTTCGACCTCCGCGGCCGAGGCGAAGGGGTGCATGCGTTCGGTCCGCGTCCGGATCTCTCCGGCAGTCTGCGCCCCCCGCACCAGCAGGACGGCCATCACCGCCCTGGTCGCGGGTGCCAGATCCCACGATGCGGTCCAGGCTGTGCCGCCATTTTCTGATTCCGCGCCCCGTCCACCGGCCACACCATGACCTCGCCGTGCAGGCGGTCGAGCGCCCCCTCGACATCGGCTTGGAGAGCGCCATCACCGGGTCGCGGTTGCTCTTCTGGTTGCACGCGCCGACCAGTGCGTTCACCGAGAGCGGATAGGCATCGGGGGTCGTCTGCTCCTTTTCGAGCAGACAGCCGAGCACCCGGATCTCCACGGCATCCAGTTCGCGGGGCAGTCGCATGCATCCTCCCATCGTCGGATCATTCTACTGCGACCGAGAGCCGCGGACGGAATTTCAGTGATAGAGGTTCTTGCCGGTCGGCGGCGGCAGCCCGGGAGCATCGAGATTTCCGTTGTTCCGCTGCCCATGCCAACCGCTGCTCGACGTCGCCCGACCAGGTTCGTTCGACCAGCGTGCCCGTCCGCGCCGCCCGCATTTCGGTGATCCTCTGATCGACGCGGTCGGCGAGCAGAATCACCGTGTCTCCGCCGTCGAAGAACTCGATCTCCCACCCGGTCACCGACCGCAGCTTGCAGCGCGGCCGCCGCTGCCTCGAACGTTGCGGCTCGCCGATTTCTCGACCGAAAACCCTCCAGGGGCCCGCAGGATCACGGCCGGCGCCTCGTCCCGTCCGGAGGGTTCGTGCTGGAGGCTCGAGACCATCGCAAAAAAGACACCAGCAACAACCGCCAGCGCTGCAACACGACAATCAACAGACGTTTCATACCACTCACAACCCCATCGTCATGCCCCGGGGATTTCAGTGGCCGCAGCCGAGACGCCCGGCCCCCCTGATTTTCTTCGGAAATGCGCCGGCTGGCCGCGATTCAATCGCCGTTGACAAGCCCTCACACAGAACCCACGTTGTAGACACATTCTGAGACGACGACTATGGAGGTGAGTTCATGTTCAAGATCGCTCGTGCCAAGATCGCGCATGACTGTCACTCTCGGCCTCCTCGTATCAGCCGGCGTTCAGGCACAGGTCTTCGAGCGCATCAGCCTCGACAGCGGGTTGAATCAGGCGCATGGCGCAAGCTCGGTCACCGTCTCCAAGGACGCGGTGAGCGACGACGGACGCTACGTCGTCTTCTCATCGGTGGCCGACAATCTCGTGGCGGGCGACCTCAACGGGGCGAGCGACGTTTTCCTCCGAGATCTCGAGCTCGACAGCACTGTGCGCATCAGCGTCCACAAGGACACCGGGGGCGATGTCACCGGCTCGAGCGAGAACCCGGCGATCAGCGCCGACGGGCGGTTCGTCCTGTTCAATTCCGATGCCGCCGATCTGGTCGCAGGCGATTCCAATGGCGTCTTTGACGTCTTTCTGTTCGACACTCAAACCGGGATGATGGAGCGCATCAGCGTTGCGTCGGACGGCGGCGAACCGAACGGCACCAGCCGCGACCGTCGATCAGCGCAGACGGTCGACACGTCGTCTTCATTCGTCTACGCGTCCAATCTCGTCAGCGGAGGCGCGAACACGAACGTCGACATCTACGTGCGCGATCGCACCTGGCGACAACCGTCAAGGTCAGCGAGCGACACGACGGTTCCCTGACAGAGAACAACTCCTGGGCGCCGTCATCAGCGCCAACGGCCGTCACGTCGCCTTCATCTCGGGCGACAACGACCTGGTTCCCGGCGATGTTACCGGGCCACAGGACGTCTTTGTTTCCGATACTTCGACACCTGGGGGATCGAGCGGGTCAGCCTCAGCACCGCGGGCGTCGAGGCAACGCACGCAACGGTGTCGCCGTCCTTAGCGCCGACGCCTCTATCGTCGCCTGGTGGTCGAGCGCGACAATCTGGTCGCGGGCGACGACAACGTCCAAGACGATATCTTTGTTCGCAACCGGGCAGCGGGAACAACCACCCGCGTCAACGTCTCCTCCACCGGAGCGCAGGCCTCCGGCGGGGGCAGCTGGCACACATCGATCACCGATGACGGGCGCTTCGTGGTCTTTTTTTCGGACGCCTCCAACCTCGCCGACGGCGACGTCAACGGGACCGGCGACATCTTCTCCCACGACCTCCTCACCGGCATCACCAGGCTGCACAGCCTGACCCCGACCGGCCAGGGCGGCAACGCCTACAGCCGCTCCCCTTCGGTGAGCGCCGATGGCCTCTACATTGCCTTCGAGTCCGGGGCGACGGATCTCGTTGCAGATGACGACAACCTCGAGCAGGACGTCTTCCTCGCCTGGGGCCCCGCCATGGTCCTGGACGACGGTTTCGAGTCGGCCGATTGTTCTCAGTGGTCGGCGGAAGTGGGCTCGTGCGACCCCGACGGCGTCTACTCCTCGACGCCCGTGATCTCCTATTCCTGCGCCCTGGGACTGTCGCCATCGATATCAACCAGTTCACTTCACCGACCACGGCGCTAGATCTCAGCCGGAAGCAGCCTGCCCGGTATCCTGGTCGGCACGCCGTCGTACTGCAGCGGTGGCGAGTTCTCGAACACCCTCTCGGTGGCCGGCGCCTGCACCGAGACGTATGCTCTCGTCGGCTCCTTCACCGGCGCCGGCACCTGGACGGGGACTTTTTCGGTCGAGCTTCGCGGGGACCGGCTGTGGAGACTGCACCAACCAGGTCTTCCAGGTCAGCGGGACCCGCCAGTGATCGCGAATCGGGTCTCTGCCAGCTCCCGTCATCGCACCTGGCCAATCCTCGTTTCGTTGGCCGCCCTCGGACTCGTCTGTCGGAACGCCGGCGACAGCCCAAATGAACCCCTTCAGTTTCCTGAAAGCAGTGACGGTCGACGGAGGTCACGGCCTCAACGACGAAGCCCGGGGCGTGACCGTCGACGACGCCGGAAATGTCTTCGTCACCGGCTACGTCACCACCACCGGTCACGGACGCGACATCTGGCTCGCTCGGTACGATCGAATCTCGTCTTGCAGGACAGCATCACCATCAACGGACGCGGCGAGCGGCGACGACGAGGGCTATACGATCGTCTTTGACGGCGAGGGTTCTCTCTATCTCGTCGGCTATATGACCGAAACCGGCGAGGATCACAATGTGTGGCTCGGAAAATTCGACTCGATCCTGGATCTGGTGGACGGACATCACGGTCAACGGCTCCAACAACGACTCGGACGACGGCTACGGCCTTCTCTACGACGAAGTCAGCGGCAACCTCTACGTGGCCGGCTATCTGCGGGAAACCGGCGAAGGGGCCAACATCTGGCTTGCCATCTACGACACCGATCTCGATCTGGTCCGCGAGATCACCATGAACGGACCGGTCGGCTACGACACCGACAAGGCCCGGTTCATGACCTTCGATGACACCCGGCACCTCTTCGTCAGCGGCTCGATGACCCAGGCCGCGACCGATTACGACATCTGGATCGGCAAGTTCGAGGACGACCTGGATTTTGTCGACGAGGTCGTGGTCGCCGGACCGACCACCGACGAGGACAAGGGCTATGGGATCGTCTTCGACGGAGCCGACACGATCTTTGTCACCGGAACGATGATCGAAACCGATGAGAGCTACAACATCTGGATGGCGAAGTACGACACCGATCTGAATCTGCATCGACGACCTCACGATCAACGGCCCCGAAGACGGCGAGGACGTCGCCTATCTCATGACCATGGACGAGCCTCGGCCGCCTCTACCACACCGGGACCTACACCGAATCGTCGGGCGGTTCGAATATCTGGGTCGCCAGGTTCGACCAGGATCTGAATCTGGACGCCTGGACCACCGTGGACGGCCCGGCCGGCGGATGGGACACCGGCATCTGTCTGGCCCTCGGCTCACAACCACGACCTGTACGTCACGGCTGACGTCACCGATCCGGTGAACGGGCTCGACATCTGGATCGGGCGCTACGACATCTCCTGGTCTTCGGCGATGGTTTCGAGTCCGGCGGCACATCACACTGGTCACAGGACCGCGCCCTGATCTCGACATATCCTCGAGACGGTCTGCCGATTTGACCACGGGCCTGTCCGTCCCGAGCAGCAAATACCTGCCGGGCTTGGGTACTATGTCTCCATGCTGGACATCATTCCTTGTCTTCTCCGCGCTGATCATCGCCCTGGTGCTGCGGGCGGAGCCGCTGCGGCGGCTGCGCCCGCTGACCCTGCCGCTGGTGTTGACGGCGGCGGCGGCGCTGGCCCACCTGGTTGCCGCCAACCTCGGTGCGGACGAAAACCTCACCCGCTGGACTCAGGTGGCGCTGGTCCTGGCCCTGGGCTTTCTGGTCGCCCGCGGCTGTCTGTTGCTGGTCTTCGACTGGGTGCTGGTTCGGCGCATGGGCGTCACGCCGCCCCGCCTGATGCGCGAGGTCGTCGCGCTGCTGGCCTACCTCGCCCTCGCCGCCGTCATCCTCAGCAGCATGGATGTGGATGTCGGCGGTCTGGTCGCCACCTCGGCGGTGATCACCGTGGTCGTGGGTCTCGCCCTCCAGCAGACCCTCGGCAATCTGCTGGCCGGGTCTCGCGCTGGCGTGGGAGCAACGCCTGAAGATCGGCACCTGGGTCGAGATGGACGGCGAGGTCGGGATCATCGAACAGACCGGGTGGCGTTCGCTGGTGGCGCGGACGCGGCTCGGCGAACGGATGCTCGTCCCCAACTCGGATGTTGCCGCAGCGCGGGTCACGATCCTCGGTTCGGGAGAGTGCCCGGCGGCGGTGCCGTTCGCCTGGGAGTGGCGTACGGAGTGCCTCCCGACGCGGTCAAAGAGGTCTTCCTTCGAGTCGCCACCGACATCCCCGGTGTGCTCGCCAATCCCGCACCGAAGATCCTGACTCATGATTTCGCCGACAGCGCAGTCGTCTACGAATGCCGCCTGTGGACCATGACCCCGTGGTGCCGCGACGACCTCACCGACGAGTTTCTGACCCGCGCGCACGCGGCGCTGGCACGCGCAGGCATGGAGATTCCATTTCCGCAACGCACCCTCCACCGGCCGCGGCCCCAGGAGACAGCGACACGGTCGAACGCCGGCAGGCGGCATTCGACGGCCTCCGAGGTGTTCGGAGAGATCCCCGAGGAAGCCATCTCTGACGCTGGCGGAGAATTCCCGGCTGCGGCAGATTTGCCCCCGCGCGAGGCGGTGGTCCGCACGGGGGACGAGTCCACCGCGCTGTACCTGGTGGCCTCCGGCGAGGCGGTCGTCGAACACAAGGGCCGCGAGATCGCCCGCGTCGAAAAGGGTGATTTCTTCGGTGAGATGGCCTTCCTCACCGGCGATCTTCGGGCAGCCGACGTCCGCGCTCCGCCTCTCCCCTCGAGGTCGATCGAGATCGACGAATCGAGCCTGCGCTCAGCTCCTCGAGCACCACGCCGACCTCGCGGACCACCTCGCCGAGAAGATGGCCGCCCGGCAGCTCCAGGGCGAAGAGCTGCGCGACGAAACCGGTGCGCTCATCTCACCGGCCGGTCTGGTGGCCCAGTTCCGCAAACATCTCTTGAAGATCGTGGGCCGCTGAGAGTCCGCGTTCAACCGAGACGACGCGAGGCCGAGGGTTGAAACCGAGGACGGCCGCGACCGCCGGCGCACGCGAGGCCGACCGCGAAACAGGCCAGCACCACTCCGGGATGCTCTCCACAACGCTGTCCATCTCGACCGCCGCGGTCGAATCGACGCCCGCGCCGAACAACGACGCGATACAGAACACATTGACTGCGACCGCGGCAGCCGGCAAAACCCACCTTGACCAGGTGGAGCGGGGTGATCGGACTCGTCGCCAGAGCAGACACCACCCCGGTCACCACCACGGCAAGAACCAGCGGCGCCTCAACGAGCAGATCGATCCAGTAGTGGAGCCGAATGCGTGGCGGAGTGCATCTCGCGGTGCCGAAAGGGGTAGACCTCGATGACTGCCTCGGTCGCGACCACGCCGCCCCACAGCGAAAGCACCATCGAGGTGGATCACCGGCAGGAACTCAGCTGGCAGTGCTCTCCATGACCGCACGCCTCCCGTTCACGGGTATTGGACAGCTGCCATTGTGCCACTGCCGGGCTGAGCGACCCGTGACCGATCGACGGTCCATCGGGATAAAAATGTGAGAAATCCGTGACGACCGCGTGAAACGCCGCGCCCCATCGTGAAGATGGTCGAGGTGGTTCATCCACAAACAAACTCGACCTTCGAAAGGAGCAGAAGATCATGAAGAGAGCGTTGATCCTCACGATGTTCGTGGTGGCGATTTGCCCGGGCCGCCACTTCCGGCAGCGGCGCAGTATTCGGCGACCGTCTACATCACCAATCTGAGCCAGCAGATCATCAGCCCACCGGTGGTGGCCAGCCACACCTGGAAGGTGGCCGTCTTTGCCCCCGGACAGCCGGCCTCGTCGGATCTCGCCGCCCTCGCCGAGGACGGCGACGGTTCGGGTCTCGTCGATCTTCTGTCGGGGCACGGCGAGGTCTTCGATGTTGCGGCCGCCGACTGGTCCCATCCTCCCCGGAGAGACCGCAGTTCTCCAACTCCAGTTCCGCGGCAAATTCAACCGCCTGAGCGCCGGTCGGGATGCTGGTCACCAGCAACGACGCCTTCTTCGGTCTCAGCAACTATCTTCGTCGACCCGAGTCAGAAGGTCCACCGGGTGATGGCGCCCGGCCTGGGACGCCGGATCGGAGGCCAACAACGAATCGTGCGACTTCATCCCCGGCCCTCCCTGCGGCAACCCGTTCATGCGCGACACCGACGGCGCCGAGGGCTTTGTTTCCGTGCACTCGGGGATCCACGGTACGGGCGATCTGTTACCAAACGAGTGGGCGTGGCAAAACCCAGTCGTGGAGATCGCTGTGATCATGGACTGAGGCCTGAGCGCCGGTCGTCGACAGGCAAGCGGCGACAGGCTCGAGAGTGGCGGCGCGGGGCGCTGGGCCCCGCGCCTCCGCGGCTGCAACCGTCGGACCTCAGTGCGGGGGGACGGAATGTGCAAGGAAATCCTGGTGATCGAAGACGAACCGCAGCTGGCCCGCCTGGTGGAGATGCACCTCGAGGACGCCGGCTGCCGCGTCACGCCGGTCCATCTCGGCGGCGACGGGCTGGCCGCCGCCGCGCGTCAGCATTTCGACCTCGTCGTCCTCGATCTCATGCTTCCCGACACCGACGGTCTCGACGTGTGCCGCGAGCTCCGGAAGCGCAACGGACTACATTCCCGATCCTCATGCTGACCGCGCGTTCGGGTGAGCTCGACCGGGTCCTCGGCCTCGAGCTCGGCGCCGACGACTATCTCACCAAACCTTTCAGCATTCGCGAGCTGGTGGCGCGGGTGAAAGCCATCCTGCGCCGCGCCGACCGCATGGCCGACGGAAGGTGCGGGACCGGCGTCGAAACCGATCGTCGTCGAGGACCTCTCGATCGACCGCGAAAAGCGGCGGGTCACGGTCAGGGGCCAAGCCGTCGACCTGACCGCCAAGGAGTATGAACTCCTGGTCCATTTCGCCGGACACCCCGGGCGCGTCTACACCCGCGGCCAGATCCTGGATCAGGTGTGGGGCTACGGAGAAGGCACCTACGAGCACACAGTCAACTCGCACATCAACCGTCTGCGGGCGAAGATCGAGACCGACCCGTCGCAACCCCGGTTCATCCAGACTGTGTGGGGTGTGGGCTACAGGTTCTTCGACCCGTCCGTCGCGGCCGGTTGAAGCCGGCGAGGATCGGGAAGGGGCCGGACTGTGATCCTGCGAACCAAGACCCTGTATGCCAAGCTCGCCGCCGCGCTGCTCGGGTTCTTTTTCTGTTGTCGGCGGCGTGACCCTGGCCGTCACCCTGGTCACGAGCTACTACTACCAGCAGGAGGTCCAACAGCGAATCCACCGCGATCTCGCGGATCACATTCTGGCCGAAGGGCTCCTGATCGAGAACGGAGAAATCGTCGAAGACGCATTGAAGCACGTCTTTCACATGATGATGGTGATCAACCCGAGCATCGAGCTGTATCTGCTCGACCCGAGCGGCGAAATTCCTCGCCTATTCGGCACCGCCGGGCCGCGTCAAGCTCGCCCAGGTCGACCTCCGACCGGTCGAGACCTTCATCGCCGGCGGTGGGCCGTCTGCCGATCGTGGGCGACGACCCCCGGAACCCGGACCGCCGCAACATCTTTTCGGCGGCGCCGATCGTGCGCGACGGCGTACTCGAGGGGTATCTCTATATCGTGCTGGCCGGAGAGCAGTTCGTTTCCGCCGCCGGCCTCCTTCGCGGCAGTTATATCTTGAAGGCGGGAGCCTGGGCAGTGGTCGGAGCCATCCTGGTCACGCTGATCGGCGCCCTCCTGCTTTCACGACATCTCACCCGCCGGCTGACCGATCTCAACCGCGACATGACGGCTTTTCGTGCACTGTCGCTTGACAACCCGCAACCCCCGGGCACCGCGTCCGACTTTCCCGACATGGATGAGGTCGACCAGCTGCGGTGCACCTTCGACGCCATGGCCGAACGCATCAGGGACCAGATCGCAGAGCTCGAAGACCAGGACCGGCTGCGGCGCGAAATGGTGGCCAATGTCTCCCACGATCTGCGAACTCCCCTCGACCCACCTCCAGGGCTACATCGAAACCGTCCTGCTCAAGGAGGAGAGCTCTCGCGCCGGAAGAACGGCGGGAGTATCTCGAGATCGCTCTCCGCCACGGCGAACGACTTGGGACGCCTGGTGACCGACCTCTTCGAGCTGGCCAAACTCGAGGCGCTGAACGAACCAGTCGAACGCGAGCGGCTACCGATCGGCGAGCTGGTCCAGGACGTGGCCCAGAAGTTCAGCCTCAACGCCCGCGACCGCGGGGTTGTCCCTCAACGCCGGGCTCGAAGGCGGACAAACGATGATCATGGCCGATGTCGGTCTGATGGAGTGCGCCCTCGAAAACGTGCTTGAAAACGCCCTTCGCTATACGCCGAACGGCGGGCCGCATCGACATTTTCCTCGCGGTGGCCGAACAGCGACCTGCAGATCGAAATCCGGGACACCGGGCCGGGCATCGGTCCGGACGACGTCTGTCAGGTCTTCGATCGGTACTACCGGGCCCAGCGGGCTGCCGGCGAGCGACGACCGCGGCGCCGGTCTCGGGCTTGCGATCGCAAAACGCGCCGCTGAGCTCCACGGCGGGAGCCTGTTCTGCGAGAGCCAGATCGGCGAGGGAACGACCTTCCGTTTCGATCTTCCCGGCTGCTTGACCCGCAATCATGGTCGGTTTCCGCCGTCAGCCTCCGCGTGGTAGTCTGCACCACCTGAAAAGGGAGCATCACCATGAAACGACTCTCGCGATTCTTCGCTATGGCCGCGACCGCCGTCATCGGCATCGCAACGCCTGTTCTTCCCGCAGAACACTCCGGACCTTCAAGCGATGGGCGCCGGGATGCGACAGCAACCAGGAAGATGTTGCGAACCTTCTGCTGGCAGTCGCGGATCACCTTCGAGGTCAGCGGGGCCCAGCGACGGTCCGACGTCTTCAAGGTGGCGTACGACGTCAACGGCTCGTTGCAACGGACCCAGATCGGCGGCGAGAGCGCCAAGGGCAAGGTGCGCGGACCGGACGGTAAGAAACTCTCTAAAAAACAGCTCGAGGCCGGCCGCGAGTTTGTCCTCCAGGCCAACAACCAGCTCGACGCCTACCTCAACCCACTGTTCGCGGAGAGGCCGTTGCGACGGCCACCGCGAACGGTTGAAGGCAACGACCTGCTTCTCGAATCGCACAACGTGGTCCACCCCGGCGACACGGTAAGATCGTTTTGTCCGACCGCCACTCGTCTCCCGAGGACCCTGCACGCAACCGCCACCATCGATGGTTCGCCGATGCAACTCGACGTGACCTTCGGCGTCCTCGATTTCGGACCATACCACCCGGCGAAATCAGTGACCACGACCTCGTGGAACGGTATGCCGCTCAGCATCACCACCGAGAACTCGAACTACTCCGAGTAGGCCGGGGTCTGGGACCTAGGATCAGCGATGAATGGCCACGAGCCGCCGTCCGGTACACGGTCCTCGCTGATCTGCGGGTCTTTGTTGCGCAACGGCCGGCGCTCAGGGCATTCGGGACAACGCACCTCGAGAATTGGACCCGAACCGAGGATCTCGGACACAAGATGGTGGCTGCTGGAGCGGTCGTATCGGGCGTCCTCGCCATCAATCCCTACGCCTTCGAAGGCCTTGAAGCAGCCGATATCGCCGGTCTGCGAGCGACCGGAGTTGGGAGATTCTGTGACCCATCAATCGGCTTCCCTTGTCTTCTCGAAGCCCCGGTCGAGCTACCGGAAGGCGTCACCGTCAATCCGCCTCGAACTCGACGCGATTGACGCCGGAGCCTCGTTCGTCAAGGCCAATTTCTACCGGTGCCCGATCGCGAGCGGCGGCTGCGATCTTCTGGCGGAGATCTCCACCGTTGGAACGCCCCGGCGCGACCCAGGTCGGCAGTCGACCTGACAACGCCGGAAATCGATCGCCAACGACATCTTCACCTACCTCCTCGAGGTCTTTCCCGGCGACGACGCGCTCACCCGCCTGGTCGGGGCACGGCTCGTTTTCTCAGGACCCGAAAGCACAGCCCTCACGGATGTTCTTGGCGCTCCACGCCTACGCGTTCGAAGGCCGTACTCTCGTCGATCCGCCTGGCGTTGCGGGCAGACGGCATTCAGCGCTACTGCTCCGGCACATCATGCACCGTTGCCGCGCCGGTCGAACTACCCTCCAGACCATCGTCACCCGCATCGAGCTCGACGCCGTCGACACCGGGGCTGGCACTGTTTCCGGGGATTTCAAACGCTGCGGCGTCGCCGTCGGGCACCTGCACGAGCATCGCTTCCGTCAGTTCCGATACCCAGCCTGATCTCGACCTGGTGACGCCGGAATCCGTCAACAACGATACCTTCACCTATCTCGTCGAGGTCTCGCTCGGCGCAACCAGCACCACGCGATTGGTCGGTTTTCGCCTGTTCTTCGACCGCCCGTCGGCGCTGGCTCGAACCGACCGGCTGTCCATCAACCCCTTCGCCTTCGAAGGGCGCGACGCCGACAATCACAGCCTCATGAATGCGACCGGTGGCGAGCGATTCTGCGACGGCCAGAGCTGCACCATGTTTGCACCGGTCGAGCTGCCATCAGGAACCCGGGTCAACCGGCTCGAGCTGTCCGGTTGGGATGACAGCTCGGAGGAACTGCGGGCCGCTCTTCTCCGCTGCCCGGTCGGCTCAGGGACCTGCCAGGAAGCGGCGTCCATCGCCACAGTCGGAATGCCCCGGCGACACCGTTGTGGGCGTCGACCTCGGCACGCCCGAGGTCATCGACAACGGCGGTTTCACCTACATGGTGGAGGTTCAGGGCGGCCCCAACGCCGACACCTCGCTCCGCGGCGTCAGCCTTTCCATAGAGAGGACGTTGATCTTCAGCGACGGTTTCGGGACCGGCGGCGCGACCTCGTGGTCCAACGCGGTTCCCTAGACGCACCATGCCGAGCCCGCGGGCGAGCCGTTGGGGTCGGAGGACCCCACTCACTTACCAGGGCAACGGTTCGCCGTTGTAGTTCCAATAGGTCCCGGTGTTTTCGGCGGTCAATTTTTCGATCACGGCGCGCATCCCCGTGATGGACTCCTCGGGAGTGAGGTTGGCACCGGGCCCGCCCATATCCGTCTGGACCCAGCCCGGACTGAGGACGACGCAGACGAAACCGTCGTCGCGAAGCTCGGAAGCCAGCGATCTGGTGAACATGTTGAGCGCTGCCTTGCTTTCGCGATAGCCGTAGAAGCGGCCACTGGTGTTGTTCTGAATGCTGCCGAGACCGCTGGTGATGCTGACGATGGTCTTGCCCCGTCCGGCACGAAGGTTTGGCATCAACGCCCGGGTGACCCTCATCGGCCCGATCGTATTCACTTCGTAGGTCTCGATGGCCGCGGCGAAGTCGGTCTCCTCCAGCGTGCTCACCCGGGGGAAGATCCCGGCGTTGTTGATCAGCAGGTCGATCGGAGTGTCGTTCAAGGCCCGAACCAGCGAGGCAATGCTCTCCGGGTCGGCGACATCGAGCTGGACCACGCGCACCTTCAACCCCTTCAAGTCGGTCGCGCTCTCCGGACGGCGTGCGGTGGCGATCACGTTCCACCCTGCCTCCGAATACTGCTTCGCAAACTCGAGCCCGAGACCGCGGTTTGCACCGGTGATGAGGACCGTTTTCCCGCTGGCCTCGCCCGTCGTCAAGGCCGAGCCCTCAGCGGTGGAGGTCTGCGCACCCAGAACCGACACACCGGCAAACATTGCAACAACCGCGAACCCCGCTGCGATCCGACGCGACACTGACTCGATGACCATTCTGATTCTCCTTTGCGGCCCCGATCGTACGGGTCCGTCGATTTGACCTCGATCTGAACACACCAACGCCCAGGCAGCGGCGGTTGTTCCACCGCGAGGTCGATTCCTCGGACTTCGATGCCCCGGGAATGGACGATGGTATCCTGCGTTGATCTGAGTGGAGGTCCTCATGAGCTACGATTTTTACAGGATCCTGCACCTTGTCTCGATCTTGTTGCTGTTCACTTCGCTCGGCACCCTGGCAGCAACGGCCGGTTCGCCAAAGGCGCCGCTGAGGAGGCTGGCTGGCGTCGCCCACGGTATCGCGCTGGCCATCATCTTCATCGCTGGTTTCGGGCTGCTGGCGAGGCTCGGCATGTTCGGGTCGATCCCGATGTGGGCCTGGCTCAAGATGGGTCTGTGGCTCATCCTCGCGGTAATTGTCATTCCGATACGCCGCAAGCCCGACTGGGCGACCGCCCTCTGGCTGGTCATCCCAATCGTGGGAGGAGTGGCCGCGTGGCTGGCCATCGCGAAACCTTTCTAAATTCTGGTGTCATTCAGTAGACTGGTCGCGGGTGGCGTCAAACTCGCCACAACCGGCGACCTCTGAGAGCTGTTGGAAGGTCCGCCCGGTCAACCGATTGGATCTTGAGACCCACGAGGGTGGGTCACGGGTCGGGAGGAAATCGTGACGGCAGAGAATGACAGGAAATCCACCGCGAAAGCCACGCTTCTCTCTCGCTTTCTGACGGCGATCGAGCGCGTCGGTAACGCCCTCCCCCACCCCGCAACTCTCTTTGCATTGTTCGCCGCCGGCCTCATCGTCCTGTCGTGGCTGGCGAGTCGGCTGGGGCTTGCCGCCGTCAACCCCATGAGCGGGGCCGATGTCCTGCCGATCAACCTGATTTCGAAGGACGGACTGCACTGGATTCTCGAACACACGATCACGAACTTCACCGGTTTCGCTCCACTGGGCACGGTCCTCGTGGCAATGTTGGGCATCGGCGTCGCCGAAAAGAGCGGTTTGATGGACACGGGTCTGCGCCTTCTGGTCCACTCGGCACCGCGGCGGCTTCTCACCTTCATGATTGTCTTCGCCGGCGTGATGTCCAACATGGCGAGCGACGTGGGGTATGTGCTTCTGGTGCCTCTGGGAGCCATTGTCTTCCTCTCTGTCGGCCGCCACCCGATCGCCGGCCTCGCGGCCGCGTTTGCCGGGGTCTCGGGGGGGTTCAGCGCCAATCTTCTGCTGGGGACGATCGACCCCCTGCTTTCCGGAATCTCCCAGGAGGCCGCACGGATCATCGACCCGGCCTACACCGTCTCTCCCGCCTGCAACTACTACTTCATGGTTGTCTCCACATTCCTGATCGCCGGGGCCGGCACCTGGGTCACCGAGCGGATCGTCGAACCCAGGCTCGGGACCTGGAGCGGTGATGTGGATGCGGCCGACAACGAAGCCCTGAAACCTCTGACGGCTCGTGAGAAGAGCGGCTTGTGGTGGGCCGTCGCGGTCAGCGCAGTGCTGCTCGCCCTGGTCCTCGTCGGTCTGGTGCCCAGCGACGGCATCCTTCGCGACGCCGAAACCGGAAGTGTCATTCACTCTCCTTTCATGCACGGGATCGTGACCTTTATCTTCCTCGGCGGTCTGCTCTCGGGTCTCGCCTACGGCATTGCAGCAGGGACCATCCGGAGCGACCGCGATGTGGTGAAAGGCATGAAGGAGTCGATGGAATCTCTGGGCCTGTTCATGGTGCTTGTGTTCTTTGCGGCACAGTTCGTGGCCTATTTCAAATACACCAATCTCGGCATGATCTTCGCGATCCGCGGTGCCCGATTACTGGAGGCCTCGGGTCTGGGGCCGATCCCCCTCATGCTCGCTTTTGTGGTGTTCGCAGGGATCATCAATCTCTGCATGGGCAGCGCTTCCGCCAAGTGGGCATTCATGGCGCCGGTTTTCATCCCGATGTTCATGCTGCTCGGCTACTCGCCTGAATTGGTCCAGGGCGTGTATCGAATCGGCGACAGCACCACCAACATGATCTCCCCGATGATGTCTTTTTTCGCGCTGATCGTAGCCTTCGTTCAACGCTATGACCCCAAGGCGGGGATGGGAACGGTGATCGCCACCATGCTGCCCTACTCCGTGGTTTTCATGTTGGTGTGGATGGTGCTCCTCGTGATCTGGCTCGTGCTCGGTCTGCCTCTCGGTCCAGGGGCCGGGCTCTACCTCGAGCCCTGACGTCGCTACCTCGACCTCACGGTGCCACGTATCGCTTTATTGCATTGTCATCTCACGGTGCCACGTATCGACCTCACGGTGCCACGTATCGCTTTATTGCTTTGTGGTGCTCGGCTGCGGACGCGGCGAGGCGCGAGATATCGACCGCAAACCCCTTGTCGTCACGAAGACGATCCCGAGCGATGAAGAGCCAGCGGCTCACGGTCGCGGCGTTTTTCTGCAGCAGCGTCGCCACATTTTTGACGGAATGCCCGTATCGCTGTACGGCCACGGCCGTGAGCGTGATCCGGGCCTCAACGACATCTGCACCACGGCAGGCACCCGCGAGGTCATCGTACGCGACCGTCTGGCGGCGAGCGATGAATCGAGCCAGTTCTTCGAGCTCGACGTCCGGCAACTCGACCGTCACGGGTGTGTCGTCGAAGGTCACTGCGTCGACCTCCTCGCCGGCCTCGACGATGGCGTCCCCGTCCTTTGCAGTGACCCACCACGGCAGGCCGCGAACATCTCGACCGAACCATTTCGCCTCGGCGACGGAACGCACGGATGCCAGGTAGTTTCGTCGTCCCCGCGCCAGAGTAGAACCGTATCCACGCAGCGCTGATCTCACATCGACCAGCTGGGGCTCCCGGCGGCCGATCAGCGCCGCGTGTCCGGACCACCGATGGTCCACTGGGTCATCGACGAGACCCGCCAACACTGGATTCAGATGGACGTACGCTACAGCCTGGTTAAAGTACCGCTCGCTGTCGACAACCCGGGCTTTGTACCGGCTCTGCCACAGGCGCCCGAAGTATCCGTGACGCCGATTGAATCCTCGAGCGATCCGTCCTTGAACCCGCAACATCGAGACCCACAACGAGACCTCGCCCGTCTTTAAAACCAGGTGATAGTGATTGCTCATCAGGCACCACGCGAGGATTTTGAATCTGTCGGTGTCGCGCACCAACCTCAGAATCTCGACGAAGTGCTCTGCTTCCGCCGGAGCGGCAAACACGCGCTCGCCGCGCGCGGTTCGGCAGTAGACGTGGTAGATGGCTCCCGGAATGAAGAGACGTGCCTTCCGCGGCATGGAGTCCTCCTCCTGCGCGGACGGGCACACTCACTCTACACTACACCCCTCACAATGCAATAAAGCGATACGTGGCACCCTCGATCGGCACCCTCGATCGCCGGCGTCTGTTTTCTGAACCACCCGTGACGGAGGGCGGCTGTCGGTGTCACAATGTGTCATGCTCAGAGACGACACCACCAGTCAGCGCACCATGGGGCTGCTCGCCGCCACCGGTGTCGGCGTCGGCGCTATCGTCGGCGGCGGGGTGTTGGCGCTCGCCGGAGTGGCCTTTGCCACGACCGGGCCGAGCGCGATCCTCGCGTTTGCCCTCAACGGAGCCATCGCGATGCTGACGGCGATGTCCTTCTCCGCGCTGGCCTCCCGATTCCCCGAGTCCGGCGGGACCTATACATACGCACGCAAGGTCCTGACCGTGGAGGCCGCCTTCGCCGTCGGCTGGGTTGTGTGGTTCGCCTCGGTGGTGGCTGCGGTGCTCTACGCCCTCGGTTTTGCGGTGTTCCTGGTACCGGTCCTCGAACAGTTCATCCTCGCGGCCGGGGGCACGCCGCCGGGCTGGCTCGGCGCACGCTTTGCGATGTTGCTGTACGCGTTGGCGGCGGTTGCGTTTTACACCTGGAAACTCATGCGTTCGAGCGCCGGTGGCGGGCGGTTGGAAACGATCGGCAAGGTGATCGTTTTCGCAGTCGTCATCTTAGGCGGTTTCTGGGTGCTCCTGGTTCACCCGCCAGGGCTCGACGAACTCAGTTCGAGGTTCCGCCCGTTCTTGGCGCAAGGCGGCCAGGGCCTGATCCAGGCCATGGGCTATACCTTTATTGCGCTGCAGGGCTTCGATCTCATCGCCGCGGTGGGCGGCGAGGTGAAACAGCCCGAGCGCAACATCCCGCGGGCGATGATCCTGTCGTTGACAGCGGCCCTCGTCATCTACATCCCGTTGCTGTTTCTGATCGTCGCAGTGGGAACGTCCGGCCAATCGGTTGCCGACGCCGCCGCCGCGGATCCCGAGATTCTGATCGCGAATGCGGCACGGAATTTCCTCGGTCCGACCGGCTACTGGCTGGTGGTGGTTGCCGGCCTGCTGTCGATGCTGTCGGCCCTCCAGGCCAATCTGCTGGCAGCCTCACGGTTTGCCAGGTCCATGGCCGCGGATCGTACGCTACCCCACCGGTTCGACCGCCTCGCTCCGGGCAGCGGGACACCCGTTGCCGCAATCCAACTCACCGCCGTGACGGTGACCGCCGTGCTGGTGGCCGTCCCCGACGTGGCGGCTGCCGGCGCGATGGCCAGCCTGATCTTTCTCGCCAGTTTCGCCCTCGCCCACGGCATTGCATTCCTCGCCCGCAAACGCGCCCTGACTGCAAGTCCCTATCAGACGCCGGCCTTTCCGCTGGTACCCGCTTCGGGGGCGTGGCGTGCATCGCTCTCGCTCTCTTTCAATCGGTCGCGGTGCCCGCGGCCGGCGCGATGGCAGCGCTATGGCTGAGTATCGGTGCAGTGCTGTATGTGACACAGCTCTCGTCAGGCGCCTCGGTCGTCGATGCGTCCTCCGAGGCCCTCGACCCTCAGCTGCTGCGACTTCGCGGTCGCAGCCCATTGGTCCTAGTGCCGATCGCAAACCCGGCGAGCGCCGAGACCCTGGTGACGATGGCCAACGCACTCGCTCCACACTCCGTGGCGCGGGTCATGTTGCTGTCGGTGGTCCGCTTGCCGAAAAGTTGGACGGGCGGCGAACTCCCGGAGCAGCTTCAGGATGCCCAGTTGATCCTCGGCGGCGCCTTGTCGACCGCCCTCGCGACCGACCTCAGACCCGAGGCGCTGATCACGATCAACGACGATCCGTGGCGCGAAATCTCGCGGGTTGCCGAGAGGTACCGGTGCGACAGTCTCCTGTTCGGCGTCGGCCACCTCGGCAAGTCGCTGATGACCGGACCTCTCGAGGAGCTCATGAGCCGGGTCGAAGGCGACGTGGTGATCCTGAGGGCGCCCAGCAATTGGAACGTCGACCAGGTCCGCAAAATTCTGATCCCAGCCGGCGGTCGACGCGACCAGAGCCCGGTCCGAGCCCGCCTGATCGGAAACCTCTGCCGGACCGCCCCTCGAGAGGTCACCTATCTGCGGGCGATGCCCTCGCACGACCGATGCCGCCACCGAGCGCCGCGCCGCGACGCGATCTGCGCAAGTTGGCGCAGAGATGAAGCTCCCGGCGACAGCACGGTCGACCATCACGTTGAGCGACGGAGTGGTCGAGGAGGTCGTCGGGCGGGCCGCCGACTGTGACCTCCTCGTCCTCGGTATGCAGCGTCTCGGGCGGCGGCGGAAGATCTTCGGTGCAACGTGTGCTCGAGATCGCCGAGCACACGACCTGCCCGCTGCTGATGATCAGCCGCCGCAGCTAGTTCGGGACCTAAAGCTCCGACGTGCAGCTCGGGCAGCGGGTCGCCTTGATCGGGATCTCACTGATGCAGAACTGGCACTCTTTGGTGGTCGGCTCGGCCGCCGGCGCTTCCTCCTCGCGCTTCATCGAGTTGAGGGCCTTGATGACCATGAACACCGCGATCGCGACGATCAGAAAACTGATCACCGTGTTGATGAAAAGACCGTAGTTGACGGTGACCGCACCGGCCGCCTGGGCGTCGGCAAGCGCGGCATAGGGCCCCGCCGGCGCGCCTTCGTTGATCACTGCGAAGAGGTTCGAAAAATCAACCCCTCCCATCAGCATACCGATGGGCGGCATCAGGACATCGCTGACAAAACTCTTGACGATGGTCCCGAAGGCGGCACCGATAACAATACCGACTGCCATGTCGACCACGTTGCCTCGCATCGCAAATTCTTTAAACTCTTTGAACATACTCTCCCCCTCTGATACGTTTGATCATTCAATTTCTCTCTCGACTATTGTGCCGATCAGTACGATAACGCATTCTCGACGCGGATTGCACCCCTGATCAGAAGTTCAACACCACCGAAGCCGTTGATGTGGTGTCGGTGCCTTTTGCGTCACCGATCGGCTCGTTTCGGTAGCGCAGGTCAAAACCGAACCGCAGGGCGAGCCAGGAGTTGACGTCTGCCTCGATGGCGGTCATCGACGTCAGGCGCCAATCCGACCCGGTGTCAAAATTGGGATAGAACATCAGACGCTCGGTGAGTCTTGAACTGGCGCCCAGCTTCTTCTCCCAATAAAGACCCAGAAGGCCACCCATAAAGTCGACCTTCATACCCGGCGGAACCTGGTCCTCCCAGGTGTAGGTGAGACCGGCGTCGAACGACAAAATCTGGTTGTCGTTGTTGATCGCCAAATAGGTGACTCCGGCCGAGGCCACGGTCTGCGAGTCGAAGCCGGTAAAAGGGTCTTTGCCCCACTGCAGACCGCCGAAGGCTTCCCATCGATCGTTGAGCTTGCGCACGGCACGGGCGGCGACAAAGTAGTTCTCAGCCGTCAACTCGCCGTTACTATCGGCACGGTTGGCACGCGCCACGAAGCCAAGGCCCCACGGTTCCGGTCGGCGGTCGAGACCAAAGTCGAGACCGAAGGAGGAAGTGTCTGAGTTGCCGCTGGTGGCCAACCACCCCAGCCCGAGCGAGCCCACCCAGATCGGCTCTTCCTCGGTCTCCTCACCCTCGTCCGCGAGGACGGGGACCACTCCCATCATCAGAATCAGGACCACACTCAGCAGGTAAGATCTCTTTCGCATCGATGACTCCTTTTGGTTCGTTTCAGTTGTTGTTGCCATACTTGCGGGCGTGTTCGCGTCTCGCGCCCAGCACCCAGTCGGCTCGGTTTCAAGATTCACCTCTTGGATTGGGCCCCACCGCCAAAAGTCACATCTCAAAAATATGCCTGAATCCGTGTCGCGGTCGAGGACAACGGCAACAGCACTATAATCCCAACCGAAACTGCCGCGAAGGACCGATGTGACCCAACCACCGTCCCGTTGGTCCAAACACGCAGAGGAGGTCGCCCTGAACACCGATCAGGTCATTACCGACGAAGAACTCGTGGATCTTGCACGGCGGGCCGGTGAAGGTGACCTGCGGCCCTTCGACCGCCTCGTGGAACGCCACCAGGGGAAGGTCCTCGCCAACTGCCGTTATCTGACACGCGCAGCGGCCGACTCGGAGGACCTTGCCCAGGAGGTCTTCCTCAAGGCGTTTTTCGCGCTCAATCGTTACGAGGGCCGCTCGTCATTTACCACGTGGTTGCATCGGATCAAGATCAACCACTGCCTCAACTACATCGAAAAACAAAAACGGCGGCAGGTGGTCGATGTCGAGGACCCGGCCTTCACACACCGCGAGGAGTTCCAGGTCGCCTCACGCGCCCACCAGCTGGCCGAAGCGTCGTCCGATCGCGAGCGCATCGTCTTCATTCTCGACTCACTGGCGGAGACCCTGCGGGTCCCCCTCGTGCTGCGAGATGCCGACGGAGCGTCCTACCAGGAAATCGCCGACCAACTCCAGATCGGGTTGTCGGCGGTCAAAATGCGAATCAAACGGGCCCGCGAGGAGTTCCGGTCACGGTGGCTGGAAGCTTTCGGGGACACCGTCCCACGTTGAGAGAGTGAATCATGTCAGAGAAAGATGACAACGAACGCGACGCCGAGGCGATCGACACGGGCGAACCGATCACGGCCCTGCGGGATCTCGAGGAGCCGGCGAGCGACAACTTCATGGAAACTCTGAACCGCCGCATCCAGCGGCGGAAGCTGGTGGGGGACGTGAGCCAACTGACGTGGAGCGGCCCGGTCCTGGTCATCATCGAGTTCTTCAAATTGATCTTTGAACTGGTCGGGGCCGGCGGCCCCGACCAAGGAAGGAGTGACAACCATGACTTTCACAGAGCTGATCAAGTCCCAACTTGTCCAGACTTATCACAACCTTGTCGGCGATCTGGTGGGGGCGGCACCGAAGATCGTCTCCGGCATCATTCTGATCCTCATCGCCTGGCTGGTGGCCAAACTGGTGGAGAAGAGCGTCCGCATGCTGATGGTGCGGGCCAAGTTCGACAGCGTCCTGGGCAAGGTCGGGGTCGACACCGCTCTCCAACAGCTCGGCCTGCGGCAGTCCTTGAGCGCCGTCGTTCCGAGGGTGGTGTACTTCCTGCTGCTCTTCCTGTTTGCCCGAAGCCTCGCCGACACCCTTGGGCTGCAGGCGATTTCGGACGCCATCGGCGCCTTCCTCAGCTACGTGCCCAACATCGTTGCCGCTGTGCTGATCCTGCTGGTCGGCACGGCGCTGGGCCGATTCGGCGGCGCTGCTGTTGCGCGCTCGGCTGAAGCCAGCGGGCTGGAATTCGGCCCGGCCCTGGGCCGGATGCTCTCCGGGGGCATCTTATTTGTCGCGGTCATCATGGCCATCACGCAGCTGCGAATCGACACCGATATCGTCCGCCTTGTCACAGCCCTGAGCCTGGCAGGAGCGGCCCTCGCCTTCGGGCTCTCCTTTGGTCTCGGCAGCCGCTCGATGGTGAGCAACATTCTCGCCGGGTTCTACGTCAAGCGCCTCTTTGCCCCCGGCAGCGAGGTCGAGATCGACGGCCGGCGGGGCATCGTCAGCGCAGTGTCAACGACCTCGACGGTCCTCGAAAACGACGACGGAGACATCGTGCTCGCCAACCAGACCCTGCTTGCCGAAACTGCAACAGTCCGGAGGACGTGACCTCCACCACTTCGCGGTTCGGGAGCGATCGATCTTCGACGAGGGAAAGGTGGTCTCACGCGGTATCACCGTCCGGTCGCGTCGATGTTGATCCTCCTGTGGGCCGAAAAACTCGGGCACAACCCGAGTGGACGCCCTCCCTCCAATGGCGTGGACGGCAATGTTGGCGCCCAGTTGGCCATTGCCCTCGGGGTCTTCCTCGCATGGACTCTGGCACTGCAGTTGGGATGGCGCTGGGGACTTGCGGTGGTGAGAGCGGCCCTCTCAGCTGATCCCGGTCTCCCGGGACGCCACATCGGCGAGCTCGACGCCACCGACCCGACCGTTCTTGCAGGGAACACGATGTTGTTGATCGGATTGGTTCTGTGCGCAGGAGTGGTGATCCCCGAAAGGTGCCGAATCCTCGGTCGTCCGGGCTAATTCAGCCCGATGCCAAGATATCGAAAAACGTTCCTGCAATCCTGACAGTGCTTGGCGTGACGACGCCACCGGCGCACATAGCGGGACCTGGGTGGCGACAATGCCAACATCTCCGGGTTGACGTGGGCGCCGGTCGGTCTCTTCGACGGCGTCCTTGGATGGCTCGCCGCAAAACCCGGCTCCGCCATTCGTTCGACGATGTCGTCGAGCGCTTTGCGGCCGCCGCCATTCGGTTTGGACTCGCTCATACCGTCTTGACGTTCAGATAGTCCCTTTCGGTACCCAGTGTAACCCTTTCATTTCGCGGCTCGCACGACAGCGTCAATCGGGTTCGAAGCAACCCGTATTTCTGAAGATCGTAAGTTCAGTGGGGGCTCGAAACTATATGGAGGATCTGATGCGTCGATGAGCTGCTTCGTGTGTGCTGTGTGCGAGCGCGCCACTGGTGGCCGCCGAGACCTCCTGGGTGCCGGCCGGAGCGCTCGAGGTTCAATCGAACGGCGGGCTGACGGTGAGTTGGAGAACCTACAGCCTCGCCGATGAAGGCACGTTTGTTCAGTCGCTCGATGGGGTGACGTCGGCGGAGGGCCTCGATCAGGGCGCCGCTGTGTTCCTTCAACAACTCGGTGAGGACAGTACCTTTCGCGCCAACATCAGTGCCCTCAACACCGGCTGTACCTCCAGCTTGATGGGCAGGTTCGAGCCCGCCTTCGAGCTGGGAGACGCCGACGACTCCTTCGTCTTGTGGACCTCGGCGGTCCATCTGGCGGCAATGACGAAGCGGTCGCTTCCCCTTGATTTTGCCGGTCCGTCCTGCTACAAGTATTGAGAATCGATTTCATTAAAACCGAACCGGACGACCCGTCCACGACGTGTTCGTCCACCAATTGGAAGCCCGGTGCTTTCGCAAACCTTGAGGAGGTATGGCGATGAAAAGAGTGATGATTTGCGTTGTCCTGCTATGTGTGGCTTCGATCCTGCCGGTGGCCGCCCAGGATGGGCCGGGACCGATTTCGTGGATCGCCTTTGACAAGTCGATGCCGGGGAAGAGCCGCGATCTGATCGGGATGACGATCAAGGACGACGGTCCGATGTACGACGGCCTGGTCAAAGACGGCACCCTGCTGTCGTGGGGCATCGCCATCCCCATCAACCACCGCCTCGACGACCAGTGGAACTACGTCCTGTGGGCCAACATGGCCGACTGGAGCAAGGTCGGCAAACTGCAGGCCGGGTTTGAAAAAATGTTCGCGACCCGGACACCTGAACAGATGGCTGCCATGTCAAAGGCGTACAAGGAGGCGACAGTTCCCGGCGCCCATCACGATTGGATCGTGCGCTATCAAGTGATGCGCCAGTCAACTGCCGACGTCATGCCCCGTTACATTTACGTCAGCTACTACACCGCCAATCCCGGGCAGGACTTGACCGCCTACTACAAGAAGAATGTCTCTCCGATCTACGAAAATCTCCTGACCGACGGCGCCATCACCGGCTACGGGATGTACACCCAGGAGCTCCACGGCGAGGCCGGCTGGAGCCACATCGGCTGGTACACGATGGCGGACCTCGGTGCAGCCGACACGGTCAACCAGGCGATGGAAGCCTCATTCACGGAGGAGAAGATGGCTGAGGCGATGGCGGTGATGGATTGGAAAACCCACAAGGACCAGATCCTGCTGATCGTCCACCTCGGCGAGATGGCAGAGGAGTAAGAGAAGGACAGCCGCACCGTTTTTCGGGGAGCGCGGTTCGCCGCGCTCCCCTCGTATTCAAAGAGCAGCCAACTCCGAGCGGTTTCGGCCGCCGTTCTTTGCTCGGTAGAGGGCGTCATCCGCCGATTTGAGGAGGGTCGAGAGATCAACGTCGGCGCCATCGGTCACGGCGGCGCCGAGGCTCACTGTGACCTCGAAATCACCCGCCTCGATGCTCACCGGGCTGGCAGCGCAGGCGCGCCGGGCGCGTTCCATGACATCAAAGGCGGTCTTCCCGTCGCACGGGGACAGAATGATCAGGAATTCCTCGCCGCCGATTCGGCCGAGGACGTCCGCAGAGCGCAGAGTGGAGCCGACCCTCCGCGTCACCTCCAGCAAGACCTGATCGCCGGCGAGGTGTCCGATCCGGTCGTTGATCATCTTGAAGTTGTCGATATCGATCATCACCGCCGCGACCGGTCGGTCCTCGCGGGACGACCGGGCCATTTCCCGTTTCAAGAGATCGAGGATCGCGCGGCGGTTCCAAAGATCGGTCAGGCTGTCGCGGGAGGCCTCCCGCTCGAGGAGCTTTTTCGCCTTCTTGAGGTCCTCGGTCAGCCTGAGGAGCTCTTCGTAGAGACGGCTCCTCTCGAGGGTCAAGGCGAGTTGGCCGGCGATCTGAAGAAAGAGATCCTGATGTTCCTCTGTGTAGACGCGCGTCTGCATGCTCGAAAAGAACAGAAAACCCACCGGCTGGCCTTTGATCAGGAGGGGGCAGGTCAGGCTCGATCGCATGCCTTCGGCGACGATCTTCCGGGTCGAATCGGAGTCCGGGTGTGCTCTTCGAGATAGGCCTCGAGATCTCCGAGAATCCGGGGTCTCCGGGAGCGCACCACTTCCTCGAGGCTGCTTCCGGCGAGAGCGGCGGAGTATCCTTTCGGGATCTCGATATTGGTTGCTTCCGAACGCGCCCAGTGCGCGCGCACCAGTGTTTTTCCGCTTCTCCAACAGCGCAAACCCGATGCGGTCATATGGAATGAGGTCAAAGAAGAGTCGTAGACCTGGTCGAGCACGTCTTCCAGAAGCAGGCCCTCGTTGATTTTGCGGCTGATCTCGGCCAGCTTCGCAGCCTGCTCGGACTGGGTCTTCATGGCGTCGCGAGCACCCTGAGGGCCTCGCCGAGCCGTGCGATCTCATCGTGAGGCCCGATCGGAAATCTCGATATCGTACTGTCCGTCGCGCAAAGCCTCCGCCGCCCTGCGGTACTCGGCGAGTCTCATGTCGTCCACGGATTTCCCCTTTTCGTCGAACACCGACCGAACATCGTTGTGAGCGCGCACCCATCATAGTTGAGAAATCGTCTCGAACGAAACCGGCCCGCAACCAGCACCACCCGAAACCAGGCCACCCGATGCTCCTGGGCCAACCACCGGGATCGAGCCCGATTGCGCGACACTGAGCGTCCGTCCGAGGAGCCGCTGCCGTAATATAGTCAGAGGCTGCGGTGGCCCTTGCCCGTCGGAAGGTCAGCCGGTCGAAACCACATGACACTTCAATCAGCCGACGCTCGACCAGATCGCGATGCTGCAAAAGGGCGACCTCGCCGAGACCCCTTTTGCGGTCCTCCTGTGCGCCCTGGCGCGCGCCCGCCGCACGGTCTCCATCGAGATTCGCCGCGGGCCGCTCGTCAAGGAGATCTTCCTCGAGGACGGCGTCCCTGTGGACTGCCGCTCGAACCTCGTCCACGAAACGCTCAGCCGGTTCATGGTCAGCTCGGGCCGCCTCGACGAAGCCACCGCAACCGACGCATTCAGGGAATCGGTCGGCGCGCTCGGTCCGTTTCGGCGACGTACTCATCGAGAAGAGGCCTTGTCAGCGGCCGAAGAACTCATCAAGATCCTGCAGCAGAATCTCGCTCACAAGCTCCTCGATGGGTTTTCGTGGCGCGACGGCGTCTTTCGGCTGACCGCATCAGTGTCAGATCTCGACTCGACTCTCAAGGTCAATGTCGTGCAGCTCGTTCTGATCGGCGTCAGCCAATTCGCCACGCAGGATCAGATCGACGGTTCCATCGGACCGCTGATCGGCACCCAGCTGGCGCTCAATCCCGCCCGCGCGTTTCGGCACCGTTGAGGTCAAGCTCCCGCCCAGCCACAAGCCGCTGGTTGAGGCCCTCGAGTCCGGACCGTTGAGGATCGACGAACTCGCCTCGGCCACCGGCATCCTCTACCAGGACCTCACGCGGGTCGTTGTATGCCCTGAACCTCATCGAGTTTGTAGTGCCCGCCGATCAGATTCCGAAGCAAGCGCCAAAGGCCCCCCCAACCTCTGCGCCACGGCCTGTTGCCGCCGCCGTCGGGTCGGAATCGCCTGGGGGGGGACCAATCGAGACCAGGAAAGAGCTCATGGAGCTTGTCCTCAACCACCGCCGCAAGGACCCCTTTGACCTTCTCGGTGTCGATCCCGAACACGTGACGACCACGGCCCACCGATGCTATCTCCATTTCGCCGAAAAGTTCGCGCCGTGGAGGTACGAGAGCGATCTCGCCGACAAGGCCCAGGACCTTTTTCTCGCCGGCGCTCGCGCCTACGCCCACCTCTGCGACCCCGACCGGCGCAACGCTCTCATCAAACAGCGCAATGCGGCCTCGCGGCCGGCGCCGCAAGCCACCGTCACCGACCAGTTCATCGTGGAGACCGATCTGCTGGACGCCGAAAAGCAGTTTCAGGATGGTCTCGACCTGGTCGCAGCCGGGAGATCTCGAAAGGGCGCTCACCCAGCTCGAGTTTGCCGCTGACCTCAACCCGCAAAACGCCATCTATCGATCGGAACTCGCGTTTTGCCGATACGGCCTCGATCCGATCCAGCGAACGCCGCTCAAGCGGTGGAAGATCTGAGAGACGCGATCCGGCTCGATTCGCAGTGCGGACCGGCGTTGTATTACACCGGCGAGATCCTGCGTTGCGAGGGCCGACTGGACGAGGCAGAGGTCTTTCTCAAACGGTCGTTGAAGCCGATGGCGCCCGACCGGCGTCCGGTGGACGCACTTCGCGCCCTTGCTCAGGAACGCAAAGCGTCCGTCTGAGTCGACCTCCACACCCGGAGAATCTGCGATTCCTGGATGATCGGGATCGCGATCTTGCACAGCACCGTGAAGATCAGAAAGCCGGCTGCAAAAATCCCGGCCCCGACCCGATCTCTGACTAGGGTCGGCACGTACTCATAAAACTCGCCGAGGGTGTCCGGCGTCATGCCCGGAATCACCAGCGCCATCCCCTTCTCGATGTAGACCCCCGTGTAGATCAAGAGGCAGCCCGAGATTGAGAGTCACGAAATTGCGGCGGGTCGCCGGGATCAGGAACAGCAGAAAAGCGATCACGCTGCAGGCCAGCGACCCCCAGGCGTAGGGCACCAGAGCATCGTGGCCGTGGATCCCGCTGTAGAGGTACTGGGTGTGGATGAGGTGGTGGGTGTCGGAGTAGTACTCCTTGAAGATCTCGGCGCCGAACAGAAACAGATTGAGAAACATTGCGTAGGCCATGAGCTCGGCGATCTTCCAAATCGCCTCGTCCTTGATCTTGATCGAGGTCGTCTTCCTCAGAATCTGAAAGAGAATCAACAGAATCGCCGGACCAGAACAGAAGGCCGAGGCGAGAAAACGCGGCGCGAGGATGGCCGCGTTCCAAAAAGGCCGCGCCGCGGTGCCCGCATAGACGAAGGCCGTGACCGTGTGGATTCCCACCGCGGCCGGGATCGAGAACAGCAGAAGCGGGACGACGAAGTTTCGGCTGTACGGGCGGCGGTGATAGGCGGTATAGAGCAGGTGGACGACGATCACCAGGTTCAACACGAGATACAGGTTGAGCACCAGCACATCCCAGCCGAGCAGCGAGGTCGGCAAATTGAGGCTGCCGACAAACGGTATCAGGTGCCACACGCGATCCGGACGCCCGACGTCCACCAGGACGAAGAGCATGCACATCACGATGGCGGAAACCGCCAGCAGCTCGCCGAAGATGGCGATCTCCTTGATCGGCTTCCAATCGTAGATGTAGGCCGGGATCACCAGCATGACCGCGGCCGCGGCCACGCCGACCAGGAAGGTGAAGTTGCCGATATAGAAGGCCCACGACACCTGGTCGCGCATGTTGGTGACGATGAGGCCGTCCGTGACCTGCTGCCACCAGGCGGTGACGCCCCACACGACCAAAAGCGCCGAGCAGGCCGATCCACGCAAAATACCAGCGATTGCCGCGCAGGGCGAGGCGGGCCGATCCGGTGACGAAGTCGAAGGTGTTCTTCAGCATCAGATCACGTCGCGTAGAAGTAGTAGAAGCGCGGCCTGCGTGTTGAGCTCTTCTTTGAGGACGAACACCCGTTTCTCGCGCAGCAGATAGCGCATCTCAGATTCTTCGTCGAGGAGATTTCCGAACTTCCGCGCACCCACCGGACAGATCTCCACACACGCGGGATACCTGCCCTTGCGAGTCCGCTGAATGCAGAAGGTGCACTTCTCCACGACGCCACTTCGGGCGCGGCCGGTTCCCGAGGTAGTGGGTGTCGGGATTGAGCTCCGCGGAGGAGATCTCCGGGTCCCTCCAGTTGAAGTGGCGCGCGCCGTATGGACACGCCGACATGCAACAACGGCAACCGATGCACCAATCCGGATCGATGACGACGATGCCATCCGCTTCCTGCCAGGTGGCCTTGACCGGACACACCTTGACGCAGGGCGGGTTGCGGCACTGCTGGCACGCCACGGGCAGGTAGAAGGCGTCGGGTTCGGGGACCTCTGCGGGCTCATAGTAGGCGGTGGACTCGGCAAGCTCGATGCCCTGTTCCTTCTCCATCCGCAGGACCCTGATCCAATGGATTTGAGGATCGCGGCTCTGGTTGTTCTCGTGGACGCACCCATAGACGCACCGCCGGCAACCGATGCAGCGGGCGATGTCGAGGCCGTAACCGAATTCCACACCGTCGAGCGGCGGCGTGTCGGTGACCGTCACGTCGCGATCGTACTGTTCGCTGTACTCGCGCTCGAGGTCGGCGAGAATCTCCGCCTTCCGTTCGGGGCTCAACTCGACAAATCTCTTTCTCAGCATCCGCTCGACAAAGCCGGTCGAGGAGCCCGCAGCGGCAGCCGACACCGCGGCCATGGTGGTCAGACCACCGCTGATCAGCAGCGAACGGCGGTCGAGCTCACCTTCTCCGGTCGGCGGTCGTTTGGGGTTCGTCACTCATCGTGAGCCTCCGCTTCCTTCGAAACGCTGAGAAACTGCGGCCGAACCGGCGGCGGCAGTGGTTTGATCGGTTGAAATCGCGGCGCATGGGGGTTGTGGCAGTGGGCGCACAGAAGATAGCTCTTGGCTCCGTTCCAGTAGCCCTCGCGGCGCCCGTGGATGCCCTCCCGCCAATCGCGATAGATCGTGCCGTGGCACTGGCCGCACAGGCGATAGGATTCGTCGAAACCGATCAGCGTCCCATTGGCGAGCCGCAGGGTGTCGCGATCGTCGGGGTTGTGGCAGTCGAAACACCAGCGTTCCTTGGGGCCGTGGTCGAGCACGATATCGTCGTGCATCTCTTCGAGCTCACGGCGTTCGCGGTTGACCTCCATCTCGGCATGGCAGTCGGTGCACGGGAAATAGTCCTCGTAGGCCAGGGGCTGCCGCACGCGGAAGATGCCCTCGGGATCCGAGGTCGCCTGCGGCCGCGACCTCCGGCAGCAGTTCGCGATCGAAATCGATGTCCGGGAAGTCGGCCGGCGAATAGGCCTGCGTGCCGCCGGCGTCGTCCGCCACGTGAGCCCGCCCCGCCCTTCATGATCGTCAACAGCGTCAGCAGCGACAGGGCAATGAAAGACGATCAGCAACAATGCCAGCGACGACGAATCCCGGCAACAGCTTTCGGCTCTCAGACCCATCGTCATTCGGCGTTTCAAGGCGATCCATCACACCTCACAGACTGACCTCAGGTCCGGCCGCACCAGGCGCGTTCGCAGTATCCAGGTCTGTTTGCGCCTGTGCCGACTCACTATAGTTCAGAGTTACGGCATGAACTCGAAAACACATTGAGCCCAGGTCGAAACAGCGACCTGCATCCACCGCCGCATGCCGATCTGATCAGCGTCGAGGCCGAATCACACCTCGAGCGATGAACCAGCGATCAGACCCGTCCATGTAGACCTCCTGGTCGTCGAACATGGCCAGGTGGCTGCCGTCGGGACAGTAGAGGTACTCGCCGTTCGGGAACTCGCCGGCCATCCACTCCATGTGGGCGGGGTCCATGGTGTCGTAGCGGGCGCCGATGACCAGGGTCGGCACCTCGATCCGCGACAGATCGGCGGTGCGGTCCCAATCCGCCAGGACGCCTCCGGCGCCGAGCTCGCTCGGCCCCTGCATGGGCACGTAGACATCGGCGTTGAGATGCTCGAACGTCTTGACGACCGCCTCGGGCCACTCCTCGGCAGGTCTGCGCAGGATATGGTTGACGTAGTGGTGCTCCATGAGGAGCTCCATGTAGCGCGGGTTGGCGTAGTCCTCGGCCGCCTCGAAGGCCTTGATCTCCGCCAGCACTGCGGGGTCGATCTGCGGCATCAGGACCTCTTCGGCATAGCGGTTGTAGGCCGGGCCCGAGGCCATCATGTTGGAGATGATCAGCCCCTTGAGTTGGTCGCCGTGCGCCAGCGCATACTCGATCGCCAGCAACCCGCCCCAGGAACTGCCGTAGAGGTAGAAGTTGTCGGGCCCGAGACCGAGGGCCTGCCGCACCTGTTCCACCTCGTCGACGAACCGCGGGATCTGCCACAGCTCCGGGTCGTCGGGTTGATCGGAGTAGATACGAGCCCAGCTGGTCGTAGAGGTAGATCTCGATGCCCGCCTCCGGGAAGGAAGTCGGCAAATACCTCGAGGTACTCGTGGGTCGCTCCCGGGCCGCCGTGGAGCAGCAGCACCTTCATGGTCGGGCTGTCGCCGACCCTCTTCGTCCACACCTTGAAGGTGCCCTTCGGAGTTTCGATCGGGATCATCCGCACACCGTCCGCCAAGCTCCTTCGATCCGCGACGACAATCTCTTCTTCAGCCACCACCGGCGCCTCAGTCGGCGCGCAGGCTGTGAGCATCAGCACGCCCCATCCGAGAACGAAACAGCCCACCACGAAGTGCGCCACCCTCCGAGTCCGTTCCCCCATCCATGCATTGTGAACTCTCCGTGATCCGGGAGACCCTTCAGCCGCAATTGAGAATTGATCTCGAGAAGTATACGCCACCCGCAGAATTTCGCACAATCGGGCGCCCGATCCCACCCCGTCCTGCTTGACGGTATTGAGTCTCGGCCAGTGTCCCTCATGGTCAGAACGGCCAGGACCTGAAACTATCAGTCCGAACGAAATCCAGGAACCGCGGCAGGATGCTCAGGGCGTCCGGGCTCGGCAGCGCCTGATAGCCCTCGATCGATTCGAACTCCTTCGATATAGGCCACGCATCGGTCGCGGTTGCCCTGCTGTTCGAGTTCGGGGTGGAACTGGGTCGCCCAGATCGGCGCGCCCGGCACCCGAAGAGCCTGGTTCGGACAATTCGTCGCTCCATGGCCAGATTCGGAACGCCCTCCGGCAACACCGTCGCCCGGTCGAAGTGCCCCATCTGGGCGACAAAACGGCGCGGCAGCTGGCCGAACAGCGGGTCGGCGAGACCCTCATCGGTCAGTTCGATGTCGACCGAGCCCAATTCGGCGTTCGCCGGGATCGCGCACGATCGGTCCCGCCCATCGCATCCACCAGCAGCTGATAACCGAAACAGCAACCAAACGTCGGGAAGCTCCGATCGACTACCCAATTCAGAAGTTCCGCCAACGGGTCGAAGAAGGGTTGGTCGCGCTCGGCGACCGAAAAATCGCCTGATCCGCCGATGATCAGCGCGTCAAAGGTGTGATCTCGTCGGGCGTCGGCATCCCCGTCGATCGACGTTGCGAAAATGCAGCTCCTCTCGGCTCGACCGGTGGCCGCCACGAAACACCCGCGCTCGTGTTCGAGCATCGGGTCGGACGCGAAGCGGGACTGCAGAACCAGGACTCGCATGCTGTTGGAATTTTCCGGCCCCAATATAGCGAAGTCCTGCGGATTTGTTCAAATCATCCAGAGAATCGCGATCACCCTCTGGAGAGATCCCTCGCCAGCTCCTCCACACCCTGGACCGTGAGCGGGTACATCGGGAAGATCCGTTTGACGAGGCGGATGGACGGCGCCGACCACGAGCCTTCCTGCATCGGGTTGAGCCACGCCGCGTGTTTGAAGTGCTCGCGGATGCGCTTCAGGTACTCCTCGCCGGGCCGCTCGTTGCGCTCGGTCCAGTCGACCGCGCCAAAACGGTCGGTGATCTCGCCCGGGTACATGTAGGCGTCGCCCACCAGGACCAGCCGGGTCTCGCGGTCGAAGCGGCGGAAGAACTCGGCGAGGGGGATCTTCTCCGAAAACCGGGCGTTACCGTAGACCCGTTCGTAGATGCAGTTGTGGAAGTAGACGTGGTCGAAGTGTTTGAAATGGCGCGCCTGGTGGGCGGCCGAAAAGAGGGTGTCGACCATCTCCTTGAAGGGCCACATCGAGCCGCCGATGTCCATCGCCAGAACGAGCGCGAGCCGATTCTCTCTCGGTCGTCTGAATACCAGTTCGAGCTCACCCCCCTCGCGGGCGGTCCGGTCGATGGTGTCCTCGACGTCGAGCTCGTCCACCGGGCCCATCCGTTCGAGGGCGCGCAGCTTCTTCAGGGCCACGCCGAGCTGGCGGGTGTCGAGGACCAGGTCCTTGCGGTGTTCCTGAAAGCGCCGCTCGGCCGCCACCTGCACCGCGGTCCCCGCGCCGTGATCGCCGCCGACACGGAGGCCGCCGGGGTGGTCGCCCGAGTGGCCGAAGGCCGAGGTGCCGCCGGTGCCGACCCAGTGGTTTCCGCCGTCGTGGCGCTCGGTCTGCTCGGCCAGCCTTTTCTCGAACTCCGCGCGCAGCCGATCCACGTCGACGGCGTCCAGAACCTCCCGCCACGCGGGATCGATGGCGTAGGGTGCCACCGGGTTCTCGAGCCACTCCCAGACTTCTTTTTCGATGGCCGCCACCTCGAAGGTAGCCACCCTCGAAGTGGGCGGCGAAGCAGAGATCGAAATCGTCGAGCTCGGACTCGTCTCGCACCATGATGCCGCGCGCCAGCGAATAGAAACCGACCAGCGACGAGGCGTGGAGCCCCCGCGCCAGTCCCTCGACCAGCGTCAACCACTGCTGGGGCGTGACCTTGAGACCGTGCGCCCGCAGACCGTAGAAGAACGGCAGGAAGATCCCGGCGTGGTCGTGCGCGCGAGTCGGCCTCAGCCATCGTCTCTCGGCCAACGGCCTGAGGCGCCGGCCTTCGCCACCGCCTCGACGTCCTCCTCCTTTTTGATCAGGGCGCCGAGGAAGGGGATCGTCTCCGCCAATTGGCCCGGCTGCACGCCGGCCGCGAGCAGCGCGCCGATCCAGTCCACCAGCTCCGAGGTCGACGGCCGCTTGCGGACGCCCTTGACCTCGCGCAGCCAGTAGAACTTCGCCAGGCACTGCTCGAGCAGCGACTCGCCGATGTCCGGAAAGTGGACGCGCACGATCTCGGTCATCAGGTCCTCGCCGGGAAACTCGATGTAGTGGAAGATGCAGCGCCGCAGGAAGGGGTCGGGGAGCTCCTTCTCGGCGTTCGAGGTGATCACCACCAGCGGCCGCTGTGTCGCCGCGTGGCTGTCGCCGGTCTCGGTGACGGTGAACTCCATGACGTCGAGCTCGTGCAGGAGGTCGTTGGGGAACTCGAGGTCCGCCTTGTCGATCTCGTCGATCAGGAGAACGACCTGCTGCTCGCTGGTGAGGGCGCGGCCGAGCGGACCGAGCTTGATGTACTGGCGGATGTCCGACACGTCGTGGTCGCCGAACCGGCTGTCCTGAAGACGCTGCACCGTGTCGTAGACGTAGAGCCCCTCCGCCGCCTTGGAGGTCGACTTGACGTTCCAGGCGAGCAGCTCCATGCCCAGGTCCTCGGCGACCGCCTGCGCCAGCAGGGTCTTGCCGGTGCCCGGCTCGCCGCGCACCAGCAGCGGCCGTTCGATCGCCAGCGCCACGTTGACGGCGTGGCGCAGTTCGGGCGACGTGATGTAGCTCGGCGTGCCCGAGAATCGGCTGAAGTCCTGGGTCATGGAATCACCCCTTTGTTGACGTCGGTCGATGTCCGGCCCATTGTAGGCCAGCGGCCACTTTTCCCGGCTGAAGCCGTCGGTGTTAAGGTACCGCCATGAGCACACCACACCGCGTCTGCCAGGGTCGAGCTCTTCCACGTCGCGATTCCGCTGCCGGCGACCTTTCGGCCGGCCTGGATCCCCGGCATGCCGGCCAACGAGAACCGTTTCACCCTGGTCAAGATCACCACCGAGGACGGCGTCGAGGGCTTCAGCGCCGGACCGGCCATCGGCCGCGAACGGGCCGGTCTCGGCGACCTGCTCGGCCCCTACCTTCTAGGAGAGGACGCCACCGACATCGGTTGGTGCAACAGCGTCTGCGCGAGATCGCCTACCTCGGGTGGCGCAACTGGTGGATCGAGCCCGCCTTCTGGGACATCAAGGGCAAGATCGAGGGCAAGCCGGTGTTCGAGCTGCTCGGCGGCTCGCCGGGCACCATCCGTCTCTACGCCTCGACCGGAGAGGTCAAGGATCCTGCGGCGCGCATCGAAGAGGTTGAAGCGCGCTATGCCGAGGGCTTCCGCACCGTCAAACTCCGGGTCCACGACGACGACGAGGCAGGTTGATATCCGCCACGTGACCGAGACGGCGGCGGCGGTGGGCGACCGCATGAAGATCGCGGTCGACGCCAACCAGGGGTGGCGGGTGACCATCGTCGCGCGATGCGCCCGCTGTGGGACCTCGACCGCGCCAAACGATTTGCCGACGCGTGCGCCGACGCCGGCGTCGCGTGGATCGAAGAGCCGCTGGCCATGGACGGCTACGACGACCTGACCGCACTCACCGACTACAGCCGGGTGCCGATCGCCGGCGGCGAGCTCCACAGCTCCGGCCTGCCCGAGCTCAGGATGATGATCGAACGCACGCTGCTACGACATCTTCCAACCCGACGCCGTCTTCACCGGCGGCATCGCGCAGACCATCGAGGTGGCGCGTCTGTGCCGCGAGCACGGGCTCGGCTACTCGCCCCACACCTGGACCAACGGCATCGGTTTTGCCGTCAACCTCCAGCTCTTCGCGGCCAGCGGATTTGCCGCCGAGCGCGAGCTCGAGTACCCCCTCGCCCCGCCCGGCTGGACCGTGGCCGCCCGCGACGGCATCCTCGAGGAGCCCTTTGAAAACGCCGGCGGCACTCTCCAGACGCCGACCGCGCCCGGGCTCGGATTCGAGATCGACCGACGCGCATTGGCGCGCTACGGCCAGAGGTTCTCGGTCATGGACCGCAAGCGACTGGTCTGGTTCTCGCTTGCGCCACCGGGGCATCAAAGCCTCGCGTGAAATCGACCGCAACCGCCGCAAGCGGATGTCGCGCGATGACTGACCGTGTAACGAATCGCTCCCGCGACGGTACTCTTACCGGGAGCCACACCGAATGCTGACCTTTGAAGACATCTACCAGAGCTACTTTCAGGACGTCTACCGCTTTTCGTTGTGGCTCAGCCACGACCACCACGTCGCCGACGACATGACATCCGAGACCTTTGTCCGCGCCTGGGCCCGGCGTGAACGAATTCGCACCGAGAGCCTCAAAGGCTATCTGTTGGCGATCGCCCGCAACCTGTATCTCAACCACCGGCACCGGACAGGCAGCCACGACGAGCTCTCGATGGATCTGCCGGACGGTGCCCCAGACCCTCAACAGTGCGCTGCGTCGCGCCTCGAGCTCGATCGTGTCACCCGATCACTGGCACGGTTCCCGGAGCCCGATCGCACGGCGTTGGTCCTGAGATCCGAACATTCCCTGTCGTACGCCGAGATTGCGCGCATTCTCGAGATCTCGGAGGGTGCGGCCCGGGTCAAGGTCCACCGCACGCGTCGCCGGCTTCTTGCCGACACATTTCATTCCGACGGAGGCAAAAAATGAACGTGACCAAAGATGTCATTCTCGATCTCTTGCCGCTTTATTACTCGGACGAGGCCAGCCCCGACACCCGGGTCCTGGTGGAGGAACACCTCCAGCAAGATCCCGATCTCGCCCGACTGGCGGAGGAGGGCCGTACACGGCTGAGCGGCCCGCCGCCACCGCCCGTCAACCCCGACGCCCAGGCCCTCGCCTATTCGGAGGCCAAACGCCAGATCGCCAACCGGGTCATCACCCTTGCCATCGTCATTGCCGGTGGGGCGTTCGCCCTGGGTGGGGCGGCGCTGATGGGCGCCATGCTCATGATCAAGATGTAGCGCCCGTTTTCGTTCATCCTGAAGTCGCGGCCGGTTCGCCGGCCGCGTTTCATGTGTGGTCAGACACCGCATCGCTCGACATAGGTCTCGAGAACCGGGACCCAGCCCGTTTCGTATCCAGCGCGCGTCGTCTCCGCCTCGTCGCCGAGAATTTCCCATCCCCTGTGCTCGAGCTGAATCCTGGTGCCGGAGGAGATGCCGATGAAGCGCAACTCCACTTCCTGTGCGGTCGTGGCGTCACGACCCGGGTGCCACGAAAAAACCACTCGAGCCGACGGCTCCCAGGCCGTGATCGTGCCCCACAGGTGAGTCGTCCCATCGCCGACGGTCTCGTAGATTTTGCCGCCGTCGCGACCCTCGAAATGGCAGGAGACCGCGTCAGCTTCGCCGACCGAGTGGGTCGCAAGCGGCCACCAGCTGTCGATCTCATCGGTAAACAAGCGAAAGGCGTCGGCCGGTCCGCACGTCACCTCGATCGATCTTCGAACCGGCTCGAGTGTCGACTCAGCGTTCATCGTGTCCTCCGATTCTCGATTCAGCGCCAAGAGAAAAGGCCGTCAAGACCTCTCCCCAGAATTCTTCCAGATAGTGTCGAAGCGGCTCCAGGCCTTTCGGGTCGATCTCGTAGTATCGTCGTGTTCCACTGGGTGTCTCCCGAACCAGACCCGCTGCCTTGAGAGCCTTGAGATGTTGCGACACCGCCGGGCGGCTCACCGGGAGTTCCTCCGCCAACTCGCCCACCGACTGCGGTCCTTTCCGCAAGATCTCGAAGACCGTTCGCCGGGTCGGATCGGCCAATGCTCGAAAAAGGTCTTCGTGCGGTTTCACTATTGGTAAGCATATACTTACCTTTTCATAATGTCCATTCTTCGGTTCGTTCCAGTGCTGTCCAAGACTCTCTCCTGGGAGAGGGTGCCCTGCTGAAATTTAACGCTTTACGGCCCGAATATGAGGTATTTGGGGAAGAGGTTGCCAAAAATCCTGTGCGAGCCAACGGCACATGGGCCGGCATTGAAAAAGCCCCGAAGGGGCGAGAGAAATTAGCCCGGGGCGCGAGCCCCGGGAACAGGGTCCGAAAAAATGCCGAGCCCCGGAGGGGCGACAGACCATTCCGCCTGGCTTTCAGCAATGCAGACGTCTGGTTTTCTGTCGCCCCTCCGGGGCTTGATTGTAATTTGCCGACACGTCCCGGGGCTCACGCCCCGGGCTAAAACCTGTCGCCGCTCCGCGGCTGCCCTTTCGGAGATCCTCTCTTGGACAAGAGTGGTTTCATTCACGGGTTGACTTCCCCGGCGTTGGAACTTCGCTCGGCCTCCGCTCTCTCACTTTTGTGGACGGGCGGAACGAAGGGAGACCACGATGGAAACGAAACGTCGAATCGAGAGTGGCAAACCACGAACCGGAGTCGCGCTCCTCTGTATGGCCGCCGCGGTCGTACTGGCCACACAGGCCGGCGAGTGCCTGGAGACCGCGATCTGCGACATCGAGATTCTCGTCGACGGGCGGCCCCTCACCGAGTACGCGTCCCGTGGCACGACCTATATCGAGGCCCTGCGTGGGCGGGAGTACGGAGTGCGGTTGAGCAATCGCACAGACCGGCGGATCGCAGTCGCGCTGGCCGTCGATGGACTCAACTCGATCGACGCCAGGACCACCGGCGCGAGATCCGCGAGCAAATGGGTCTTGGGTCCACACGAAACCACCACGATCGAGGGCTGGCAGATGAGCGCCGGTACCGCCAGAAAGTTCTTCTTTACGACCGAAGAGCACTCCTATGGTGAGTGGCTCGGCCGGACCGAGAATCTCGGTGTCATCGAGGCGGTGGTGTTCAAAGAGAAGCTGCCGCGTCGAACGGTCAAAGAGTGGTTGGGTGGCCGTGCTGCCCCCGCCCCTCAGTCGGCCGGCGCAGCTCGGCCGTCAACAGAGTCGAATTTGAAGTCTGCAGAAAAATCCGACGCCGATGACCTCGCCGCCACCGGCATCGGGCGCGAGATCGACCACAATGTTCGGCGGGTCCACCTCGAACTCGAGCACCGGCCCGCGACCCGACTCCGCCTCCGTTACGAATACCGACCACAGCTCGTCCACCTCGGAGTGCTCCCAAGCCTGGAGGAGATATGAAAAGCTGGATCGCCGCGAACGCGCGAGGGGATTCGAGGATTTCGAATTCGCCCCGGACCCCTTTGCCGGGGGCCGGTGATTTCCGTCACACCTCGGTTTGAGCGCCGGTCGGAAACTGCCTCAATCTGTCTCCCATGACACCCTCGAGAATCGGGAACGCCTTTCTCCCGGTGCAGTGACCGGTGTAGACCGGGCCCTCCACCCTTTCGAGAATCTCGTGGCCGAGCGCCTCCACCTCACGCCGGCTGGCGGCCATGGAGTCGTAGAAGGGCAGACCGATGAGGTGGAAGCCCCCGAATACGGCCTTGATCGGTGTTTCGGGAAATGCTTCGATCGCCGCATCAATCAGGTTGAGGACGCCGCTGTGCGAGCAACCCGTGAAGACCGCCATGCCGTCGTCGTCACGCACGACCATCAGGAGCTCGTGGTCGAAAGGATCGCGAGTCAGTCCGGCGCCTTGCCGAACGTAGAGTTTCCGGTTGCCGCGGGGGCGTTGGTGGGTCGCGCCGATCGCGGTCACGAGGTACACGCCGGGCGCAATTTCACGCGTGCCGTTGACGAAGGCGAATCGGTCGCGATGGCGTTCGATGAGGTCGAGATCGAGCCCGATGGGTCGATTCAAAACTGCAAATGCCTTGAAACGGCGTTCTTCGAGAGGGGCTTCGCGAATGTAGACCGTCGCCCGGGCGTTGGCCTCGAAAAAATGTCCGAGCCCTCCGCCGTGGTCGAAGTGCTGGTGGGAAATGACAGCGGCATCGACCTCAGAGATCTCAATGCCGAGTCGCGCCGCATTGTCGGCAAAGGAGCGGGTCGACCCCATGTCAAACAGCACCCGCGATCCGGTGTGTTCGACGTGCACGGAGAGCCCAAACTCCGGGACGAGGGTGTCGGCGCCTTCAAGACGGTCATTCTCGATCAAGGATGTGACAAACATGAGGTCCCTCCCGCAGTCCTTCCACGATCTCATCCTACTCCGGAACGATCCTGCGGGGGTTCGGTGGTCCGGGTGATCCAGACCACAATCCGGCCGCCTCGATCTCGGGTAACCTCCCCGTTATGAATACGAACAACCCGTTGCGGGTCGCCATCGTGCTCTGCCTTGTTTTGATCACGTTCGCCGCGGTGCACCCACTTTCAGCTCAGGATTCGTTACGACCCAATATCGTCGTGGCGGATGCCTCGGCTCATTGTCCCTCGGTGGCCGGCGCATTTGTGGTTCTCCTCGATCCGGGTCGAGGGATGTTGCTCCTGTCGGGCGCTCCATTTCCAGGCGGCCACGTGATCGGCGACGCGCGCGGCGGCGAATTGACGGTGAGGCTGCCGGGCGGCACCTCCTGGAAGCTCGACCGCGCGGGTTCGGACACCGGTCAGTCGCCGCTTTGGGGAGCACGTTACCCATTCCTCGCCGCCAGCGGCTCCGGGTGTGTGGCCTTCGATCGCCAGCACTGGTCGTCGGAGGGCGACCTTGTCACCTATGCCCGATGGGTGGTCGAGGAGATCTACTTCCAGCTCCCGCCAGAAGAGCGCCAACGCCGGCCGGACTTCCGGATCTCGGACCGCCAGATCACCTTTCGGGTCGAGCGCAACGGCTACGGCCCCTTTGACATGCAGGGCAGCGAGGGATCGACCCGTGCCGGGAGGTACCAGGACAGCCAACGGACCTACCTCTTCATGCCCTTTGTGCTCGACGAGGGCGCGGGGCGGGTGGCCGTCCGGGTCTCGACCACCGATGGGGCGTACTTCGACACGACCGCAAAGACGGTGCTCGGTTGGGCGGTGGCGGCACCGGGAGAGCCCGGGGCGCTTGCGGACACCTCGATCGTGATCCGTGTCGACGACATCGGACAGGAACCTGAGAACTGAGGCTCATCCGGGTTTCGGTGAGAGAGCCGAACTGATTCGAAATTCCCGTTGACTCTTGTCCAACACAGCTCCTCAGAACTGAGAGCCGCGGAGCGGCGATAGAATTCAGCCTGGGGCTCACGCCCCAGGCTGATTTCTTCCGCCCCTCCGGGGCTGTTCCAGATTGCCGGCGCGATCGGATGCGGTCACAACAAGAGTGCGGTGATGGCCAGGGTCAGGGCCATGGTGAGGATCAGGGCGACGATATAGCCGACGAGCAAGAGGACCATCTTGGCCACGGTCAGCAGACGGCCCTGTTGCTGAACCCGCCGCAGCGCGAGGAATGTGTAGACCGCGATCGCAACGACCGCCGCGGCACCGCCGGGGCCGTTCTCCTCCGACGCGCCGATTGCCAGATCGAAAATGGCACCCGCCAGCAGGGCGAGGAAGGCAAAGCTGTGAAGGTACAGCGAAAAGACGAGTTCGGTGATGTAGCTGCTGCGTCTGTAGAGGATTCTCAGGAGCAGGGCGAAGACCGGAACCAGGATGATGATGGTCTTTGCCAGACGGTCGGAGAACATTCTGTTGAGACGATCGGGATCATTGACCGCCACGTTCCAACAGCGGCGTGAACACCCTGGAGAGAAGAGAGTCATCATCCTCCGATTCTGCGAGGGTGATCCCGCTTGACGCAGCGGGGACCGGCTCGTCGGCCCACGCCGATCTCTTCCCCGACACTCTCACCGTCGCCACTGGATGGAACGGTCGCGTCCGTCGTCGCCGACAGCGATGACCGTGTCATTGCCATTCGAATCACTGAGTGTGACCATCGACCGGCCCGAGAAGGCTATGAACACAAAAAAGGCGACGCTGATCGCAAAATACAGCTTGAACGGGTGGACGTAACGCGCCCGCCGGCCCGCCATGAACTCGACTGTCAGAAAACCCGGGCGCGAGATCAGCGGCCAGAAGGTGCGCACGATCCGCGTGTCAAACGAGAGAAAGGCCTCCATAGCCTCGGAGCCGATCTCTCGGAACGGCCGGTCGAGATCGAGCTGGCGCTGGCCGCACTCGGCACAGAAGGGCCCGACCAACTCCGCCGAACAGTTGGGGCAGAGGCTGTCGCCCGCGGGTTGGCTCGGATCCGTTATCATGGCGACGATCATTCTACAGGGCGGAGGTTGTGCATGACGAAGTGGGTTGTCCTTCAGAAGGGCTTTCGGCCGTTCTTTCTCCTCGGCGCGGTGTGGGCCGCGTTTGTCGTGCCCTGGTGGGCGCGGACCTACCAACAACCCATGACAGGAGAGCCTGGCTTCGAAAGCATTTCCTGGCACAGCCACGAGATGATCTTCGGTTTCGCGATGGCGATCATCGCAGGCTTTCTGCTGACTGCGGTCGAGAACTGGACGAGCCGTCCCACCGCGCGAGGTTGGTTCCTCGCCGCCCTGGTCGGTTTGTGGATGATCGGTCGTCTGGTCGGTCTCGGCGGCCCCGTGGCGACCATCGCCGGGATGGCCGATCTGATGTTCATTCCCGTACTGGCTGTTGCGGTCGGACTGCCGATCATTCTCACGAAGAGCAAGAGGAACTTTCTCCTGCTCGCCCTGCTGCCGGCTCTGTGGCTCTGCGATGCCGCCCTCCACCTGCGCACCTCCGGTCTCCTGCCCGAGTCGCAGCTGCGCACCGATCTGGTCGCAGTCGATCTGATCGTCGTCATCCTGGTGATCGTCACCGGGCGAATCGTGCCGTTATTCACGAAAAACGCCCTCGGCGACGAGACGATCCGTTCGAACCCGGCGATCAGCACCGCGGCGATCGTCAGTGTCATCCTTGTCGCCCTCGTCGAGGTCGTGGCTCCGCACGGGTACCTGATGGCAATCGTCGCTGGAATCGCTGCAGTATTGGTCCTCGTCAGATCCCTCCCATGGGGCACATTTTCGACTCTTTCTCAACCGATGCTGTGGGTGCTCCACCTCGGCCATGCCTGGATCTGGTTCGGTCTCGCCCTCAAGGCGACCTCAGCCGCCGGCTTCGCTGTGCCTGCGAGCGTCGCCACCCACGCCCTGACCGCCGGTGCCATCGGCACCCTGACCCTCGGGATGATGGTCCGAGTCGCGCTGGGCCACACCGGGAGGCCGATCCGGGCAACACCGATGATGATCCTCGCGTTTGCTGCCGTCACCGCAGCCGCTGTTCTGAGGGTCTTCGGACCGTGGTTCCGCGCCGATCTCACGCAGACGACGCTCGTCGTGTCGGCGGCATTGTGGTCAACTGCCTTCGCCCTCTACGCGCTCGGCAACGTGCGGATCTTGTTGACCCCTCGCCCCGACGGCAAGGAGGGGTGAGCCGACCTGCGCTGACGCGGCAACGCGAATCGAGAATCAGCCGATATTTCGCGAGTTCCTGAAGCCGGTCCAAATATCCCGGGACGCCGATTGTGGTTCGAGGGACGATCTTCGTTTTCAGAATTAGGCATGATCTGACACTGAAGATACGCTCTCATGTTATATTGAATACTGGAGCAAATGATCTCATTTTCACTTGCTCATGAGAGGAAATCCAGATGACAGTCAACCTTCCACGACAGGCCATGACGGGCATCCCGGGCATCGATCACCAACACCGGGCCCTGATCCACTGGGCCAGGACGATCAACAACTTTGGCGCCAACGGCGCAAACCGTAAGATCGTCAAACGCGCGGCCCAGTTTCTCATCGCCTATGCCTCGTACCATTTCGATTCCGAGGAGTACGCCATGGTGGCCGCATGCTACGACGGGATCGCCTCGCACAACCGCGAACACGGCATGATGCGCCGGCAGCTTGCAAGGCTGGCTGCGGCCATCAATGCCAACGGTGACGACGTCAATGGCAATGTGAGTTCGCTGCAGAAACTCATCCTGGATTGGATCCAGAACCACATCAGCCACACCGACATGGCCTTTGCCAGATATTGCGCCCTGCAGCCCGAGACCCGAAACATCGAGCTGCCCTCCCCGCAGGAGCTCAAAGACTCCGGATTCAAGATCTCCCACATCGACCAGGTCGAGGCCGTCCACCATGCCGGGGAGATCTCGGCGGGAGAGCTCAAGGCGCGGTTGAAGATTCGGAATTGACCGACGCGCCTTTCGGGTCCGCGGGTTTCCGGACCTCCGCGCGGAGCGGAAACCCAACCGCGAAGGTGACGCGGCTGACTCCGACCGACCGCACCCGCCCGATGTCCCATTGATACGTCCGGTCGGGCACATTCTCGACCAGGGCGCGGAGCTCTTTGGTGGAGTACGTCCGCAAACAGGAAACAAACCCGTCCCACATCGCCACGACCGGAACCACCGGCAAAAGGCAGCTCCAGAACAGCCGCCGCCAGCTGAAGGGGCGGATAAATGGTGTGCAGATCAAAACAAAAAGCGGTATGAGCAGCACCGGAATCCCCCAGATCAACAGGTTCCGTTCCGTGTACTCAAAGATACCGATCCCCTGCCGTTTTTCCACTGCGTCCGCAACCACCGTCCGCGCCTCCCTCGGTGAAAAGTGGTGGAACGACGTGAAGAGGGTTCTGAATCCGGTCAACCGATCGGGAACATCGGCCGCGTCGACCGGCTGTGTCTCGAAGGAAATCACAGCGCTCGGGTCCCGCCCGAGACCGGCCCACGCCGAGACATTGGGGTACTTGTCAGTCAGCACGATCTCCAGTTCGGTCACTCCCCGCTCCCGGAGGCTGGGCACGAGAGAGAGCACCGGTTGCCCGGCCCCTGAACACAGATCGACAATCCGCCCCGTCCCGGCGTTTTGCAACGCGTCGGCCAGGATCGGAGCGACTGCGGCATATGGCTTGAAAGTGGCGGCGTAAAACGACAGGTAGTCGGTGAGCAGGTCGCGCCACACTCTCGGGAAAACGGAGAGATCGTGCAGCTCGAAGAGGTGCAACCGCGCCATCAGGTTTTCAGTCTCCCAGCTCGCGCTCGCCGGTATCGGAGGTCGACCGTCATGGTGGGCGGGTGCAGACTGCGGAGATTTGCAACCCTCAGGGCCGCTTCTGCGCCCGTCCTCAAGTCGCCGTCGACCCGCACCTGGACCACCGAGTCGGGGTCGAGGGCGGAGAATTCGTCCGCGAGCCGGCGCGACAGGGCGTCGGCATCGAGGCCCGCCGGGTCGACGGCGACGGCCCACATCGGTCGTGCCGGAAGCTCGTGGAAGACGTGGTCGACAACCTTGCCGCCCGGCTCGATGGAGATCGTTAAAAAGCCCTTGGCCTCGTGGCGTTCCGCGAGGCTGGTGCGCTCGACCGAGCCCGGATAGAGGACCGGCGCCGCCAGCCTGCGGCCCGCCAGGTCGTGTTCGAGAACCTGGCTGCGGTGGATGTGGCCGCTCAGAACAGCGGCAAATTCCCCTGGGATGTCCCGGCCGCGGATGATATCCGCTCCGCCGCGGAAGGTGTAGTTGTGAACCTTGGCCCCCTCCACGGTCTGGTGAACGCACAGGAGCCGGAGATCGGCTTCCTGTTGCCGCCACCCGGTGGCCTCCACGAGGTCCCGAAACCGCGTTTGAATGCCCGTGCGCTCGCAGGGAAAACCCGAGAAGGCGGCGCGCACCCCGTTGAGTTCGAAGACCACGGTTCGCGGCCGGTCGAAGACGTGGAGGTCGGCGTGGCTTGCCAGCAGCGGGTACGGCAGGGCCGAGCGTTCGTGGTTGCCCGGGATCAGAAGGACCGGCACCCCGCGATCGGCGACCTCGAGGAGGGGCTCGAGGGCGGCGGCGACCAGAGCCGGAGGGACCTTGGACCGGTAGAGCAGATCACCTCCGTGAACCACGACGTCGACCTCGCCTCGGAGGGCGGGCTCGAGGGCCCTCCGGGTGTTGGCGAAAAAGTCCGGACCCCGCCGCCGGCGCTCGACCCGCGGCCTGGCCGGCAGGTCAAAGCCGAGGTGGGTGTCGGCGAGAAGGAGGATCTTGAACACCGATGCAGTCTATCTGAAAGACGCGGTCCGGCACGCCGCGCCTGCCGCGCAGCCCCGCCCGGTCGCCTGACGAGGCCGATCAGGAGGCGGCGGTGGCGGCGGTGGTGGTGGCGATGGTCGTCGCGGCCAGGCAGGCGATCATCGCCGCCTGTTGAGCTTCAATGATGGACTGGACCGAACGGAGATTGGCCGCGGCCCCCGCATCATCCATCCCACGCATCGACTGCACCTGCTCGGCGAGGACCACGCCGGTCGCAATCGAGAACGCGATTTCAGACGACGGGCGGGGTTTGACTGCCCGCAACCGATCACGGTATGAGATCGCTCGAGCCGCGGCGTCAGCGACCGGCGCGCCGGAAAGCACCAGCAGGGCCACCTCGTCGTACTGGCCCTGCCAGACGCGCTGCCCCCTCTCTTTGAGCGCTCTCGCCATCCGGTCAAATCGATGGGCCGCCTCCTGCGGGCCGAGATCTGAGAAGACCAGGAGGTGGGACACCAGCTGAAGAGGGTTGCCTTGGCTGTACTTCGCGGCGCGGAGACCCTGGTAGATCTGTTCGACTTCCAGCGCGAGTTCCTCAACGCCCCGGTCGCGGGTCGCGTGCATGGCCGCCATCGGGTAGTCGTCAACACCGGTCAGAAAGAAGTGATCCTCGTTCCAGCGATCGATGATGCCCTTGAGCCTGCCGATGGTCGCGTCGGTCGGCGCGCCGCCGCCGACGTCCAACACCATCAGGAGCGCGGCCAACAGCGGGTGGGCTCCGCCCTTTTTGAGCTTGTGGTCCTTGAAACGCGTCAACGTTCTCTTGACCTCGCGCACCGTTGCCGCCGGATCGAGACCGCGCCGGAGGAGAATCGCCGCCACGGCGTACCGAATCGACGAACTCAGGGGCGAAAAGCCCCCGGCCTCGGAGGCCAGGCCTTTTGCCGCCGCTTCGAGATCGAACCCGGTATCGGCCGCATCGGCGGCCGCGAGAGTCAGAGCACAAAACCGCAGGATATTGGCGTCGGTGCTCCAGCGCTTCTTCCTCCTCAATCCTTCAAAGATTTCGAGATAGCGTTCGACCGAATCCATATCATTCCTCCTTCAGTAGATGACACACCATACGCGCGTCGAGTCGTGCCGATTCCCCCTTCTGTCCAGTCTGCTAGGATACCGGTGTCGCCGCAACGGCGTCATCTCAGGTATAGGGGAGGTTCACAGATGCGCTTCTTGATTATGGTTCTCCTTGATGACATTGCCAACCTTGGTAGGCCATGCCGGTGAAGGCATGTGGCTGCCCGATCAACTGCCAAAAATCGGCGAGTCAGCTCGCCGCCGCGGGGCTCGACACCCCGCCCGAAACCTTTGCCGATCTCACCGCCCATCCGATGGGTGCGATCGTCTCGCTCGGCGGATGCTCTGCGTCGTTTGTCTCGCCCCAGGGACTGGTGGTGACCAACCACCACTGCGCCTACGGGACCATCCAGTTCAACTCGACCGAGGATCGAAACCTGCTCGACCGACGGTTTTCTGGCCGCAAGCCCCGGCGGATGAGCTGGCTGCGGCGCCGGGATCGCGCGTCTACGTGACCCTCGCGGTTGCAGGATGTGACGCCACAACATCGTGTCCGCCGTCCCCGCCGGAGCCGACGGCTCCGCCCGCTTACGCAGCGATCGAAGACGCGGAGAAGAAAGCTCATCGCCGGGTGCGAGGAGACGCCAGGCCACCGCTGCAGAGGTCGCCTCGTTCCACGGCGGTTCCACGTATCGCCTCTACGACCAACTCGAGATCCGCGACGTGCGGCTCGCCTACGCTCCGCCCTCCTCCATCGGCAAGTACGGCGGCGATATCGACAACTGGATGTGGCCCCGCCACACCGGCGACTTCTCGTTTTACAGCGCGTATGTCGGCCCCGACGGTCAGCCCGCAGACCCCTCGCCGGACAACGTCCCGTATCAGCCGAAGCACTGGCTGCGGATCGGCACCGAAGGCGTCGACGAGGGAGACTTCGTGATGGTGGTCGGTTTCCCAGGCAGCACCAACCGCTACCGGCTGGCATCTGAGGTCGAAGACGCCATCGAATGGACGCTACCCGCAACGGGTCGCGCGCCGCCAGCGAGAGCCTCGACATCATCGCCGCCGAGACGGCCGGCCGGCCCGATGCCGCCATCGCCTATGCCGCCACCGAGTCCTACCTCAACAACAGCCTCAAGAACGGCCAGGGCATGCTGGCCGGGTTTGCGCACTCGGACTCGGTCGCCCGCAAAAAGGCTCTCGAAGCCGAGTTCGCGGCGTGGATCGCCGCCGACCCGAGCGCGAGGCCGCCTGGGGCGGCGCCCTGAGGATGTCGAAGCTATCCTCGAGGAGCAACGGGCCCACCGCGCACGGGACCAGGAGCTCTCGTCATTCAAGTACAACCAGCTATTGTCCGCCTCGATGATGGCGTACCGCCTCGCCCGCGAACGCGAAAAGCCCGACGCCGACCGCAAGCCCGGATACCAGGAGCGCGACATGTCCCGGATCCGCAGCCCGGATCGCCCGCTCGGCGCGCAGCTTCGACGCCCAGGTCGACATGGCTCTGATGCAGAACACGCTCGAGGACTACGCCTCTCTTCCGGAAGGCGAAAGGCTGTTGGTCCTCGACGAGTGGTTCGGTCTCGGGTCGGACGTGCCGGCGTCCGACGCCATTGCGTCGACGCTCCACCGCATGTACATGGCCACCGACCTCACCGGCGTCGACAACACGGATGGCGCTGCTCGACAGCGGACCGCGCCGCGTTGGAAGCCAGCGACGACCCCTTCGTGCGAGTTGGCTGTGGCGATGTACGACACCAACCTCGCCCTCGAGGCCGAGGACGAAGCCCTCGACGGGCAACTGCTCGAGGCGCGTCCGCGATTCATGGAAGCGCTGCTGGCGTTCCAGGCCGACCGCGGTGTCGAGATCTACCCCGACGCCAACGGCACCCTGCGGGTGACATTCGGCAACGTCCAGGGCTACGTCCCCCAGGATGCGGTGATCTACCTGCCCTTCACGACCGCCGAGGGCGTCGCCGCCAAGGCGACCGGCAAGGAACCGTTTGACGCCCCGCCGGCCCTTCTCGAAGCCGTTGCGAGCGGCCGATTTCGGGCCCTACGCATCTGACGAGATCGGCACGCTGCCGGTGAACTTCCTCTCCGATGTCGACACGACGGGCGGCAACTCCGGATCGGCGACCATCGACAACCAGGGCCGTCTGGTCGGGCTGCTCTTCGACGGCAACTGGGAGAGCATGATCGCCGACTGGGACTTCCTGCCCGAGGTGACGAGATCCATTCACGTCGACTATCCGCTACACCCTGTGGGTGATGGACCGCATCGATCACGCGTGGAACCTGCTCGAAGAGATGGGCGTCGAGCCCGCGTTCCGTTCGGCGGAGGATGCTGCCGACTAGATTCGAGCGGCATGACCTACAACTTCGACCCCGATCGTTGGTATGAGTCCAACCGCGCCGCCCTCGATGGGCGGCGCGACCGGGGCGAACTCGATGAGCAGACCTATGGGACCGAACTGGCCGATCTCGATCGTCGCTACGAAGACATGCTCGACCGACTCGACGGGACCTATCAGATTGTGCCACGCGACGAGTCACACGAAGCCTGACGAAACGGCGGCGAAGGATTTGGCGCCCCTTCCGGGGCTTCGGAAGTGTCGTTGGCGTCCGATCCCGGGGTTTCCTTGCCGCCGGTGAACATCCGAACCTGGGGTTGGCACCCCAGGCTACCCATCTGTCGCCCCTGCCGGGGCTTCTCGTTTTTTATCCTCGCCTCCCGGGGCTCACGCCCCGGGCTAAATTTTGTCGCCCCTGACGGGGCTTCATCGTTTTTCGGCACTGACGTCCCGGGCTACCGTTAGCCCGTCTGGTTGTGCTCCGGAACTCCGGGGGGTGATAGAGATGTCGCCGACGTCGATCGAGGACGAACATCCATCAGATTCTGTAAGAGCCGCGGAGGGGCGACAGAAAATAGGCCGGGGCGTGCAGCCCCGGGAACCGCGGTTCAAATTTTCCGAGAAGCCCCGGCAGGGGCGGCAGATCCTAGCCGCGCGGGGCGTCATTCATCGGTCGATGGAACAACTGTCGCCGCTCCGCGGCTCGGAGGATTTTCTCTGCCCCGTGTTCCTGGGGCGTCACGCCCCAGGCTACAGCCTGTCGCTCCTTCGGAGCTCGCATTCGGACAATAACCGACCGCAAGCCTTCCGGAGGGACCAGACGATGAGATTGAGGTTGATCATCTGTTCACCGACGGTCGATCGCGAGTATGGTGGCCCATGAGCCGTGAGACCCGTCTGGGACTGCTGTATGGAACCCTGGCCTTTTTGATCTGGGGCCTGACGCCGATCTACTGGAAGCTGCTGCAGCAGGTTCCGGCGGCTGAGATTCTCGCCCACCGCATCGTGTGGGGCCTGGTCGTGGTCGCCGGCTGGATGAGTCTTCGCGGACGGCTGGCCCGATCTCCTGGCAGCCGTCAAGCAACCCCGGACGGTAGCCGCACTCACACTTTCGACCGTTTTCATCGCAGTGAACTGGGGCCTCTTCGTGTGGGCCGTCAACGCCGATCGTGTCCTCGCGACATCGTTGGGTTACTACATCAACCCACTGGTCAACGTGCTGCTCGGTCTCGTCGTGCTCGGCGAAAAACTCAACCGGCGGCAGTGGGTCGCGGTCTCGTTGGCCGCAGCCGCGGTCTTCATCCTGACGATTCGCCAGGGCCACCTGCCGTGGATCTCGCTGGTGCTGGCGGTGTCATTCGGCCTCTACGGCCTCCTCCGAAAGACCGTTCGCGCTGACGCAGTAGTCGGCCTCACCTTCGAAACCATGGCTCTGGCGCCCCTGGCCGCCGCGTTTTTGCTGCTACAGAAACAGCGGGGCGTCGCCGCTTTCGGACACCAGGGATCGACCGTCGACGTTCTGCTGGTGGTTGCCGGCGCGGTCACCGTCGTTCCGTTGATCCTCTTCACCCTCGGCGTTCGTCGCATCCCGCTGTCGACCGCGGGTCTGCTTCAGTACATCGCGCCCACCTGCACCTTTCTGCTGGCCGTCTTTCTCTACGACGAGCCCTTCTCCATCGCACACGCCGTCAGCTTCGCTCTCATCTGGACCGCGTTGGCGATCTACACGTTCGACATCCGCCAACGTTTCCGGCGAGAATCACCAATCGACTGACATCAACTGAACATTTTCCCGTCGCAGGACTTTACGATTCGATCTCAGGACCTATATTGGAGGGAGACGATGACAAGCTTGGCGAAGGGAGCCTCCATGCAATCCACCGCTGAATTGGTCGAGATCGTCTGTCCGCGGTGCGGCGAGGAGTTCGCCGACTGGCACGCCTTGTCACTTCCGGCCGGCGGCGCGACCGCGTGCCCGCGCTGCGGACACGACCTGGCAACCGACCCGTTGCTTCACGAGGAGGGTCTCTGGGTGCTCGAGGCCGCTGACGACGAGGGCTGATCAAAGATCAGCAGATTCTGCGCCGGCCCCCTGACGTGTGATCCGGTAACGGCAGACCTCAAAACCCGGGGACCGGTCCTCCTCGAAGAGGACGCGGGGCATGACTGCGCCGCCCTTTTCGAGCGTGTTCTTGCGCCATCCGCCCCAGCGTGAACGATACGGGAACCCACGACACGGCGCTGTGGATGGGGTATTATCCAGACAGATTCTCAATCTCTGAAACAAGGACGAAACGGTATCGAGAGGTACGAATTGAGTGACACGCGTGAGCGCCGTTGGACCCTCGAGGTTCGCATGAGCACTGTCCTGCTCGCGATGATGGTATCAACCGCCGGAACAGCGATTGCTCAGGTCCCGGCCCCCCGATCAGCCTCGCCGCCCCCAGCCTCCCCGACCCCGACTCCGGTGCCGCCCGGTGCCATCGTCGTCGACGTCTCGGTGGCGGCGGGAAAGAAGAACCTGCCCGGAGACGACTCGGTGGCCTGGATTCCCGCCCTCAAAGGCCGGAACTCGAACGCTCCCCGAGTCAAGATCGCGCAGAACAAAAAACAGTTCGAACCCAGAATCGCTGTGGTCTCGGTCGGGTCCACGGTCGATTTCCCGAACTACGACCGGGTCTTTCACAACGTCTTCAGTCTGTCGAAACCGCAGCCCTTCGACCTCGGTCTGTACCGAAGAGGAAAATCCGAATCGGTGCGGTTCCAACAACCCGGTCTGATCCAGATCTACTGCAACATCCACCCCCACATGGTGGCCTATCTGATGGTGGTGGATTCGCGCCGCCACGGCGTGGCCGACGACGACGGCCGCATCATCCTCCGCAACATCCCGCCGGGGCCGACCGTGGTCGAAGGGTGGAACGTGCGCGGCGGGATGTGGTCGCGCGAGGTCACGGTCCGTCCCGGACGGACGTCGACCCTCACGGTCGAGCTCGATATCTCGAGCTGGCGCGACGCCTCGCACCTCAACAAGCACGGGAAGGAGTACCCACCCCCCGATGATGACGATTTCCGATACTGACGTGACCCACAAGGTCTCCGAAGACCACATCGACACGGTCGCGGCGCAGGCGCGCCGGCCGTCGGACCGGCGTCCGGCCGGAAAACCCCCAGGCAGCGCGGGCTCGGTCTCGCCGCTCAGTTCTTCGTGCTCGCGGCCGCCTTGCTGGCCCTCACCCTCGGCCTGACGGTTGCGGTTGCCGCCTGGCGATCCGGTCAGGTCGCCGAACAGACCATCCGCGAGGACCTTGCCCGCGTCCCCGACGTCTGGGAGGGTTATGCGCTGTCGCGCTCGAGCGCGGCCCTCGAACAGGTCCGGTCGCTCGCCCGCGAACCCGGCACTCTGGCGATCTTCGCCGACGAGGTGGATCTCTCGACCCGGCTGAGCTTTGCCACCGAAGACGCCCCCCAGATGCTCCAGGAGGCGAGCACGGTCTTCCTCTTCGATCGCTACAGCGGTGTCCTCGCCACGGTCCGACCGGCCCGACGGGAGCGGCGTCGGCCAGCCCTTTGCCAGCGTCGGTTGGGTGGCCTCGGTCCTCGACACCTGGCAGGGCACGACAGCATTTCATTCGCGAACGCGATCCCTCGCCCTGGTCGCCGCTGCGCCCGTCATCGCCGGCGAGGGCGACGGCGCGCAGCTTCAGGGGGTCCTGGCGGTGACCTTTCCGATCGGGACCGAGGCCCTCGCCCAGCTGCAAACGCTGACTCGCGGAGAGGTCGCGATCGTCGCCGACATGGCAGCGGCGCAACGAGGCGCCGCAACCGGGTCTCGCGGCCTCGACGCCGGGGATCGACGGCGCCGCTCTCGTCGCGGCCCTCGTCGACGACTCCGATGCCATCGACGCCGTGTTTCTCGCGGGTGAGGTCTTCGGGCCTGTGACCATCGGGGCTGCCGCCGAAGCACGCGAGGTCCTTGCGGTGCCGATCTTCAATTCCTCCGGCGACAGCCTTGCGGCGCTGCTGGTCGCGCGATCGCGCGCCGAGGAGATGGCGTCTTTCTACGCCATTCGCAGCGGTCTGATCATTGCCGGCGCGGTCGATGTTGTTGCTCTCGCTGCCGATCTCCTACCTGCTCGGCCGCCGCATCGCCAAGCCCTTGCAGAAGCTGGCCCGGGGAGCGGAGCTCATCCGCGACGGGCGACTCGACGTCGACCTCCCCGAAGTCCGGCGGCGGTGAGGTCGGCGTTCTGGCCGGCGCTTTCGCCGCCATGGTCGAGGAGTTGCGGGAGAAGGACGCTCTCGAACAGTTGGTGGCCGACATGCGTTCGCGTTCGGCCGACACCGATCGGCGGAGCCACCCAGGCGGCGCCACCGCCGTCCGCGATTGCCCACGACGCCCGATTGCCCGCTACTCGGCGAGGTCTTCGGCGAACGCTACAAGATCCGTTCGGAGCTCGGCCGCGGCGGCATGGGCGTCGTCTTCAGGGCCTCGGACCTCGAGTTGGAAGAGGATGTCGCGCTCAAGGTGATGCGGCCCGAGGCCTTTGCGGACGCCACCGACGGCGTCGCCAAACTCAAACAGGAGGTTCGCCTGGCGCGGAGGATCTCGCACCCCAACGTGATCCGCGTCCACGATCTCGTGGAGGCCGGCGGCCTGCGCTGCCTGTCGATGGAGTTCGTGCCCGGCACCACCCTGCTCGCGGTCCTCAAACAGCACGGCGGTCTTCGTCTCGCACCCGGACTCCAGGTCGCCAAACAGCTGTGCCGCGGTCTGACCGCGGTCCACTCGGAAGGGCATCGTCCACCGCGACCTCAAACCCCAGAACGTCATGGTTCTGCCCAACGGCGTCGTCAAGCTCATGGACTTCGGCGTCTCGAGCGGTCTCAAGAGCGCCGGAACCAACGAGGAGGGCATGGTCGTCGGGCACCCCCGCCTACATGAGCCCCGAGCAGTGCCGCGGCCAAGAGCTTGACTTCCGCAGCGATCTCTACAGTCTCGGCATCGTCCTCTGGGAGATGTTCGCCGGCAAGATCCCCTTCAGCGGAACCACGGTCGGTTCGTTGATCCAACAACAGCTGAACACCGCTGCACCGCCGCTGCGGGGAGCTCGCGAGGACATCCCGCCCGAACTCGAACAGCGTGGTCATGGCGTGTCTCGCCAAGGACCCCGACCAGCGCCCGGCATCGGCCAGCCTGGTCTACCAGAGCCTGAGGGACGTGCTCGTGACCGACTGGTAGCTCGTCGTTTTCGAGATTTTTCATCGCGCGGGCGGGGATAAACCACGCCCCTACGGTTTTCAGAGGCTCCCCACTTGTTGCTGCTGAGCATCGTAGGGGAGGGGTTTATCCCCTCCCTCTCGATTACGAGACAGGCACCAACTCAGGCACCATTCGGTCACCAGAAGATCCGCCAGGTGACGAGCCATTCGTTGGGTTTCAGGGTGGACCCGTCGTGCGAGCTCGGCCTCGTTGAAGGTGTATTCGATCGTGAGGTCCGAGGAGCGGACGATGCCGATCCGCAGACCCGAGATCGAGCTTCTGCCAGTCCCAGTACATCGAGGGCGTGATGAACGGGTCCCAAGACCCAGAAATCGTTGTCGATCTGCGAGTAGCGCACGGCCGGCCGAATCCAGTTGAAGACCGGGGTGTCCCAGGCCGCAAAGAGCGCCGGAATCGGAATGTGGAAGGCGGTTTCGATCTCGAGTCCCTGGCGTTCGAGTGCGGCGATGTCCTGTTTGACGAACTGGGCGAAACCCACCCAACGCCCGAGCCGCCAGTCGACGTTGAGACCGGCCTCCCACTTTTCGTCGCCCTCGAACGGCAGCGGAAGACCGGCTCCCCGCAACAGCTCGAGATCGCCCTGGTAGAACGAGCCCTCGATCTCCGGAGCGTCCTCCAGCGTCCGCGAGTAGTACCAGGCCATGGCGTCCACCGACTTCTTGCCGTCGTCGTTCGCCCACCGCCACCCGAGACCGCCACCCAGCTCGACCTCGCCGTCGAGGCTGAAGTTCGGCGGCCGCGCGTCGTACAGGATCGGAAAGCCCGAGTTGTACTTTGGATTCACGTTCCCCGGCACCCGGTCCTCGGTGCCGTTGTCACCGGCCAGCGCATTCGGGTCGCGCATGAACAGCGGTCCGCCGATGCCGTACTGGCCACGGAGGTAGAAGCTGCCGCCGAGGTTCACCCCGGCCTGCGCCTGCCAGATCTCGAAGCGATTGACCGCGGTGCCCCACAGTCCGTAGCTCTCGAGGTGGCGCACCACCTGTTTGGCAAAACGCGGCGCCTTGCCGGCCTCGACGTACCACGCCCACGGTTCGAGCTTCCGGTGGGGACGATCGACCTCGCCGTACCGCAGCCAGAACTCCCGCACGAAGACCTCGTCGTCGATCGAGGTCGGGTTCCTGTTGTAGAGATCGATCACGTGGACCAGCACCCGGCCGCTGAAGCGCTCGGTGAACTGCGCGTCCAGACCCAGCTCGACATCCGACATCTCGAAGTGGGACCCCGGATCCACGGTCCGCAGATAGACGGCGTCGTCGCCCTGCCTCCCAGAACTCCGGCGGAAACGGGCACGTTCAACCTGTGCTCGACAAAGACCGAATCGCGCCAGTTGAAGTTCATCTCACCAAAGAAAGTGAATCCCATCTTCTCCTGCGCCGCGGCCGGCAGTGCCGACAGACTCACGAAGAGCGCGAGGGCCAGACAAACAGACCTTTGTCACCGGAATCGCCGCGTGCGACGTTCGTTCACTCATGTTCATTTCCTTTGTGCGCTGCTGTTGAGTGTAATTGTAGAGTGAGACGCAATCGCAGTCAATGACGAAGGAATTGCGGTAGGCTTGGAGCCGCGCGCCCAACCCTGACACCGTCGCCCGGGAGCCGACAGTGAAGAAGTCACTCTCCATCGCCCACCTCTCCGACCTCCACCTCACCGCGACCGACGGTGGACGACGGAAGGAGGACCGGGCACGCGGCATGAACGCCAACCTCGGGCGCCTCCTCCAACACCAGCCGGTCCAGGAGGCCGATCTCCTGTTGATCACCGGCGACGTCAGCGACCGCGGCGAGTTGGCGGCGTGGAATGTCCTGTGGTCGTCACTTCGCGCGGCCGGCCTCGATCTCGAGCGGGTCCTCGTGATTCCCGGCAACCACGATGCCGCGTGTCTCGGTCTCCGGCGCACCCGCCCCACCGCGGAAGACCTTGCCATCGTCCGGGCCGGGCTCGAAAAAGGCAAGCAACGGAGAAAGCTGCCCTACGTCCGCCTGTTTGCCGACGGCACCATCGGTGTGTTTGCCGTCGACAGCGTCAACGCCGGCAACTTCAACCTCATCGACAATGCGGTAGGCCGCATCGGCTTCGACCAGCTCGCCGGTCTCGGCAGGCTGCTCGACGAGACACGTACCGGTCCCGTGCAAGCTCATCGCCCTCCACCACTCCCCCAACATCCCGGCGTCGGCGACATCGAAACGGCGGGGCGAAAAGGCGACGCCGTTCTGGCAGCGGGCCGCGCTTCAACTCGACCGCGCCGACCGGGTGGCACTTCGGCTGCTGGCGCGGGTGTTCGGGGTCAAGGCCATTCTCCACGGCCACACCCACGACAACCTCGACCGCAGGGTCAACAACGTTCGCATCATCGGCACCCGGGACGCCACGGTCCCAAACAACACTGGGCTCCTCAGCTACAAGCAGTACACCTTCTATCCCGACTCGGGCATGCTCAAGGCGAAGATCCGCCGCGTCCGAGCGGCGGAAACCAGAAGCTGACTCGCCCCTTCGTTTCTCGGGCGGCACCACGAACTCGTCTGCAGAAATCTGCGCCCACCAGAGCCACTCCCCGTCGGGACCGAGGCAATTCAGCGGTGACACCCTGAGCCGGCTCCAATGGGAGCCCGAGCGGCTGCTGCGAACTCCCCCACCCTTTCCGGCGGCCGGCCTACGGGACCGTATTCGACCACTCACCAGTGTCGCCGGACTCGAATCCATCACTGAATATGAGGGAAGGAACCCTGCACACGTGATCGATCCAGGTTTCCTGGCCACCAATCGCGAAGCTCTCGACCAAACCCGAAACGATGAGGGTTCCGGCGGATCCGGTTGACGGCTGGAGAGTGATCGTTGCACCCCCGAGGGTGGTCATGTGCAAATCTGTGAAGTTCCCAACGTTTGCCAACACATCGTTGACGATGAGGTTGACGTTGCCACCGAAATCCTTGTAGAGGAGGGTGATCTCGGCGAGCGGTTCGTCGACGGCAAAGAAGATATTGCTGTTGTTCGGGTAGAGATCCTGGCCGGTGCCGCCGGCATCTTGCGCGTTGTCGACCCTCGCGTATCCGGTCGTGGTCGAGCCCGATGGGAGCCAGAAGAACTCTTCGACCAACATCCCGACGCCCGAGTCGACAAAGAACTGTCCGTATTCGTATTCCTCCGCCAACGGAAGGTCTTCGAACTCGATGCAGCCTGTCTGAACAGTGGCTTCGCAGATGTCGTCGATCCACAGTTCCTGGCCGCCGATCGAAAAGGAATTGACGGTTCCATTGATCACCATGATTCCCAACCCGGTCGGAGACAGGCTGACTTCGACAAAAGTACCGCCCACTACTTGCCCGTTGAGCGCCGTGAGATCGAAGACATTTCGAAAGTCGCCATTGATGGTCAGATTGACGTTGCCGCCGTACTCACCAAAGAAGAGCCGCAGATTCTCCACCGCCCGGCCGAAGTCGAAGTTCAGCGTGATGTTGTTCACCCCGACGTCGTAGCCGGTGCCGCCGGAAAGCCCGCTATCGTCGACCTCGGCAACGCCAGCGGATGTCCAAATGCCGTTCGACCATTGAAACGCCGACGTCGTGATCGTGGTGCCCGAGGAGGCAAATGGTCCCCGGAACGTTGTACGTCGTGCCGAGTTGAAGATTCTCGAAACCGACGCAGTCACCCGGGGCGAGCGCTGCCGCAACCGGGCGAATCGAAATCATCACCGCCATCACGACCGCAAACGTCACGAAGTACCGATACGGAATTGAAAACGTCCTCATACGCATGGTGAACCCCCTTTGTGGAGTCAAGACCGCCCTTTTCCGCCCTGTTATGGAATCGATGATCTGGAACACCCACAATTGTATCAGTCGATCCTGCGATCTATTTTAAGACTGAGCAAATGGGCACACGACCATAAACGAGAAAACGCGGTCGCCGAGTGGCCCTACACCCCAGTCCTGGCTGTCCACCAGAGCCAGTCACCGGATTCGAACCCGTCCACGAAAACCCCCCAACCCGAGCTCGTCAGCGCCGATGTCCGGCTGAGCGTCTCGACGTTGGCGGTCGATGTCGCCGTCACAGGCACTGGTCGGGGAGCGGTGTCGCCGCATCGACCGGGCCCGATTCCGGGTCCACGAGGTGGAGATCCCCGGTGGCCACATCCTCGAACAGACCGATGGAAACGCCTTCAAGGTTCGTGGTCAGGGTTGCCGAACCGCCGCGGTCACGTATGACGCCGGTCGTGAGATTGTTGGCAAGGGTCACCGAGGTCGCGATGAACCGCCATTCGATGGAAGAGAACGGCGGCTGTGTGGAGGCCACAGTGTTGTGGAAGACCGCGGCGCCCTCAGCGCCCCACACCGCGATGCCCGCATCGAAGCCGTACTCGGAGGCAAAGAGATCTGCGTCTGTTGCGGCCACGAAGTTGTTGCGGATGATGCCGCCCGTGTGGCCGTCGTTCCCGGGCCCGAGCCCGAATCCAATGCCGCGGGCGCAGTCGACGACGACGTTTTCCTCGACCACCGTGTCGGCCGAGGCGCGCCACAGGTGGATCCCGTGTTCGGACAGACCCTCGTCGCACCAGAAGCCCTCGATACGATTGCGCCACACTCGCCACCCGGTCGCGGCGTGGGCGTCGAGCCCACCGGTGTAACAGTTGTTGCGGATGTGCGGCCGTCCCGCGTCGGTAAGCTCGATATGCGAGCACTGGAGGGTGCTACGGTCGACCGTCCCCTCCCCCACCGGGTTGACCTTCACCGCCTGCTCGCCGGGGTCGATGATGTGGACGTTGTGGATCAGCACACCGCTGATCGGCACATCCGGCCCGCTGACGTGGATCGGGTGGTAGTAGGCCCTCTTCAGCGTGAGGTCGGCAACGACCGTATTTGAAGCCTGGATGCTGATCAGCTCACCTGAGGCATACGCTCCATCCAACACCACCCCCGCGCGGTTGCCGCTCGCCGAACGCAACGTCAGACCGGCGGTCGTGATGTGAAGGAAGGCCCCATCGAGATCGTACGTGCCGTCGTGGAAGAGGATGGTGGTTCCGGTTGCGGCACCGGCGACGATCCCGGGCAACTCACCGACCTGGGCCGGCAGCACCTCTATCACCGGCCCCGATGGCGCCGGCAGCGAAGGGCACGGCGCCTGGGCTTGGCCGCCAACCAGGAGGTGCCAGCCCTCCCAGGAACACGAGGGCCACAATCAGGACACGGGGGGCTGGTCGGTGCATGGGTCGCTCCCCACCAATGATGTCTCACGGCGTCGTGAGGGGCCGTGCGCCCCGTCACTCCTCGACCGGGATCTCCACGTCCTCGCCGCAGATCCACTTGGCAAAGAACTGCCAGTCGTGCCACACCGCGGCCAGCATTCCTTGGGCTTCGGTCACGGCATATCGAAACCCTTGTAGATCACCAACTCGACCCGCACCCCGATATCCTGAAGACCCTGGTAGAGCTCGTAGTCGTTCGGGGCGGGCACCATCCTCCGATCGAACTCGCCGGGCTGGATCAGGGTCAGCGTCGAGGTGTCGTTGACGCAGGTCGTTCGTGAGGTCATCATTGAGATCTGACGGAGAATATCCGGCGACCACACCGCGACCGGAGGCCCCAGTGAAACTCGAGCACGCCATCACGACCGCCATCAAATACGAGACCCGGGTCCACGCCGTTTATCGCGAGGCGGCCGAAAGCGCCGAACATCCGGTCGCGCGACGGGTTTTTTCGACCCTCTGTGAGGAGGAGAAGGGCCACATCACCTATCTCCGCCGGCGTCTCGAGGAGTGGCGCGAAAACGGAACAATCAACGTGTACGACATCGACGGCCAACTCGGTCCGCGTTCGTCAGTCGAGGCGGGGGCCGCGAGGCTGCGTGAAACCCTTGCAGGCGGCAGCCCTGGAGGCACCGGCACCGAACTCGAGAGCCTGCGGAAAGCCCTCAAGGCGGAGCGCGAAACCAGCGATTTCTACAAACAGATGGTCGCCGCCCTCGATGCCGACGGAAAGAAGCTCTTCGAACGTTTTGTCGAGATCGAAGAGGGACATCTCGCGATCGTCCAGGCGGAGATGGACCTCGTCACCGGGTCGGGTTTCTGGTTCGATACAGCCGATTTCAGCCCTGAGGCTGGCTGACCAGCAGCGCCTCGACTGCTGATGTGATCTGCGGATCGAGGGGTTCGACCTTCGAATCAAATCGTCCGACGACCCGCCCATCGCCGTCGATCAGGAATTTGGTAAAGTTCCAGCGCACTTCGCCGCGAAACTCCTTGGCAGACTCCGTAGTCAAGGCGCGATAAAGAGGCGCCTGATCAGGTCCCTTCGTGTGAACCTTGGCCATCATGGGAAAAGTGACGCCGTAGTTGAGCCGGCAAAAATTTCCGATTTCTTCCGCGGTCCCCGGCTCCTGGTTGCCGAAGTCGTTGCTCGGGAAGCCGATCACAACCAGACCCCGCTCGCCATAGGACTCGTGGAGCTTTTGGAGGCCGTCGTACTGGGGCGTGTAGCCGCACTTCGACGCGGTGTTGACGATCAAGATCGGACGGCCCCTGAAACTCGAGAGATCCACCGTTTCTCCCTGCAATGAAAGAACCGAATGATCAATGGTCGCTTCAGCGGCCGCCGCCGATTGCCCTGTCGATACGACCTGGGAATCCTCTCCCGGGGACGGTGCAGGCGCGGCCCCGCACGACCCAACGACCAGCACGCCGGCCGCCAACGTGATCCAACTCAATTTCTGCATCGTCCCTCCATTCACTTCAGCGCAACGCGTTTCCCCGGCTCCGGATTCCATCAACCGACGCGGCGGGCCTCACCCCCGCCGCGGAGAGTGTGAGGCCATCGCGACCCCCAGGATCACCATGGTCGATCCGACCAGGGTCCGCGCGGTCAGAGTTTCATCCAGAAACACGGCACCCAGAAGGAGGGCTACCACCGGAGTGCCGTAACCGATCAAGGCCAGCCGCCGGGCCTGCATGTGTTTCAGCAGCCAGAAGTACAGGGGAAATGTGATCGCGGTGCCGACCACCGCCATATAGAGGATCGCCAGCACCGGCCAACGCTCGGGGACGATGATCTCGTGGCGCTCAGTTGCTGCCGCCACCGCGCCCATGATGACCGCGGCATAAATGATCGCCACCGCATTGAACGACACCGGTCGAATGTCCTCGCCCCACTTTTTGACCGCGACGGTGGAAATGGCCGCAACAAAGGGCGACGCCAACATCACCAGCGACGCAACAAACACGGACTGACCACCCACACGGTCGAAATCCTCGGAAAAAATTGTGGCGATCCCGGCAAAACCCAGAACCGTGCCGGCCGATATCGAGGCGGTCATTCGTTCTCCAGGCAGAGCGAAATGAGCCATCACGGCAACGATCAGCGGAAAGGTCGCAAACAACACCGACGTCAGGCCCGAAGGTATGTACTGCTCGGCCCAAAACACGATGCCGTAGGAGACGCAGAATGTGAGGACCGCGTGGACCCACCTCAGACGGCGGTCCCGGCTGTTGGCAGCCGCCAGCGGCGTCCCCGTGGCGCGCGCGATCGCGACGAGGATCACCGCGGCGATCGCAAAACGCAGCGCGACTCCCGTAAATGGCGGGAACCCGCGCAGCGAGATCCTGACCGCCGCCCAGGTGGTGCCCCAGACAGTGACCAGGAAAGCGAGCGTCGCAAACTTCAACGCGGGTCCCGGGGTGCTCATAGCTGGTGACTGTACCCCCATTGCTTCACAAAGGCCAAGATCGAGAATTTCTCCCGTCTCTCCTTTGTTCACGCACGTGGTGAGGTTGTAGACTCTCGGGAATTGGAGGCTCATCGGCAATGACCAAGTCCAAAATCGGTATCCTCGGCCTCGGCGCCTACCTGCCCGAGCGCGTCATGCCCAACGAAGAGTGGGCGGAATGGGTGGACACCTCGGACGAGTGGATCACCAGTCGTACCGGAATCAAGAATCGACGCATCGCCGCCGAGAACGAATCGACAGTCGACCTCGCCGCCGCCGCCGCTCGCGTCGCCATCGCGGATGCCGGCATCACGATCGACGACATCGACGAGATCATCGTCGCCACCGACACCCCCGAGGTCAAGCTCCCCGACACCGCCTCATACCTCCAGACAATGCTCGGAGCGCGGGAGATCCCGGCCTTCGATCTCGCGGGCAGCGGGTGTGCGGGGTTCGTCCTCGGCCTCGATGTCGCACGTTCGAGGGCGATCACCGGAGACAAAAAGGTCCTGCTGGTCGGCGTCGAGATGCTGACGCGGCTGGTCAACTGGCGGGATCGGACGACGGCTGTGCTGTTCGGCGATGCCGCCGGCGCGGCTGTCGTGGGAACGACTGGTGGCACCTCCGAGTTCCTGGCTTTCACGGCCGGCACCGACGGCTCCCGGGCCGACATTTTGAGCCTCGAGACCGGCGGCACCAGGGCGCCGTTCTCCCTCGAGGCGGCACAGCGGGGCGACCACAAAAAACTCGTCATGAACGGCCGCGAGGTCTTCAAGGAGGCGGTCTCGCGGATGGGGGCCGCGTCGCGAAAGGTCCTCGCAGAAGCCGGGGTCGAGGTTGCGGATCTCGCGCTGGTGGTGCCCCACCAGGCGAACCTGCGCATCATCAACGCCCTCCAGAAATCACTCACGATCTCGGATGAACAACTCTTCATCAACGTCCAGCACTACGGGAACACCGGTTCGGCATCGGTGCCGCTGGCCCTGTGGGAGGCCCGTCAACAGGGGCGGGTCACAAGCGGCGACCTGGTGCTGCTGACCGCCTTCGGCGCAGGCTTCCACTGGGCGGCGATGCTGCTGCGATTCTGATACCGACCATTCTGTAAGGTCCACGAGACCGCCGACAGAATGCTGCCGAAGGCAAAGATCACGAGAACCGCAACCACCACCACGGTGGTGGCTGTCGATCTCCGACTCCGGAGATTCTCGAGGGCAGCCGCCGTGATCAGCGCGAAACCGGCCGCCGGCAGGTATGCGAAACGTTCGGCCCAGGGGAGCCGGCAAACAGGTAGAAAAGCCGCAACCGCCCACAACCACCCGAAGAGAGCGACCCGATCACCCCTCTTTGAGGCCGCCGCAATCAGGACGCCGAGAGCGGCCACACACACGGCGATCAGGACTCGGGCCAAACCCTCACCACCCCACAGCACATCTCCGATTGCGTTGCGCCCAAGAGGAACCAGTGCCATGACCAGGTTTTGCACCGTCGTCTCGAGGCACCGCCACGGGCTGCCCCACAACATCGCGCCGATCCCCGGGCCCTGGGCCCGCGACGCGTACCAGCTCAGATAGGCGATCACGATTGCGGGGTAGGCCATGGTCCAACCCCAAATCGGACGGCGGCGGCCGAACGCCCAGGCTGCGGCCGGGACGAGAAGGGCTGCCACCACCGCCGGTTCCTTGGCTGCGCAACCCAGGAGCACCGCGGCCAGCGACGACAACCAGAGCCAGGGCGCCGCCCAGGGTTTCGCATCGGCGGCTGCCAGCGCCAGCATCGCTGCGGCGACAACACAGCCGGTGGCCCACAGGTCGCCGACGCTGGCCGCCCAGGCGATCGCTTCGTTCAAGACAGGCAGCAGAGCAAAAGCGAGAGCCGCGCACAACGCCGAACGACCACGGCCCACCAACCGGGCGCACAGGAGAAAGACCAGCAACACGACGACCGCATGGAGTGCGACCGACACCAGGTGATAGCCGGGCGCCCAGTCGCCGAACAACGCCTGGCAGGCATCGAAGTGCAGGGTCACCAACGGCCGGTAGACGCCGGGCGGCCAGGCCTCGAACACGGCCGAAACCGGACCGGCAGATCCTGCGGCGTGATCGACCAGCCAGGGATCGTCAATCGAGAACGCTGCGGGCACGGCCGGCAGTCGAGGCACCACTGCAGCGACCACCAGCAGAGCGAACCACCAGATCTTGAACGGCGGGGCTTTTTCCATGCCGTATTATCCACCGGTGGCCATCGCCCCCGCAACGGCGGCCGAGGCGCGACACGGTCAGTCGCCCACGACCGAACCCCAGCGGGTCGTCCGATCCGATTCCTCGCTGTCGGAAAAGAGACAATTCCATCTCCGTGAATCTGACGGCCATTCACCTCTGAAAGGAATCGATACTCTGATGCAAAATATGTTCTAAACACCTCATCGGCAAACTGCGAGCGGTGGTGTAAGATCACAGCAATTGGAGCCAAAGGAGGAACCATGATCGCAGTCGGTGAAAAAGCTCCCGGATTTTCCCTTAAAGATCAATTCGATCGGACCATCAGCCTCGACCAGTTCAAGGGGAAACGGCACGTGATGCTGCTGTTCTACCCCCTCGATTTCACCCCCACGTGAAGCACCGAGGTACCCGGCGTGGAGGCGCTGCAAAGCCGCTTCCTCGCCGCAAACACCCAGGTTCTGGGTGTCAGCGTTGATTCGACCTACTGTCACGCCAATTGGGCCAGAAGCCTCGGCGGCGTCTCATTTCCACTGCTCGCAGACTTTCACCCGAAGGGCGAGGTGGCACAGGCCTACGGCCTCTACCTCGACGGAGCCGGCATCACCGACCGCGCCACGGTCATCATCGACGCCGATGGCGTGGTGCGTCACGCATCGTCGGTCGGTCCGGGAGGCAAGAGAGACATCTCCGAATTGGCCGGTCTCTGTGAACAGCTTGACCAGGCCTATGCCGGCGAACTCACCACGTTCGGCCCGCCACCGGGGCTCGAGCCCGACACGGTGCTGTACATCCGCTCGAACTGCATGTTTTCGACAAACGCCATCGCGGCCCTTGAAAACCTGCACATCGACTCCGTTCCCGTTTGCAATGTCAGCAGCGATAACCAGGCTATGAACGTCCTGGTTGGAATTGCCGGCAACGGCCAGGCTCCGTGTCTCGTGATCGGCGACACACCGCACCACGAGTCGGCCGAGATCATCACCTATCTGGCGGGCAGGGTCACCGAATTCAGTTAGTCTTTTTCTGCAAGAGTAGGGCCGGCCGCGCGCCCGCGGCCGGCCTTGCTGGTGCGCGAATATCTTAGGGTCGAGAATTCAACTCCCGAGGCGGAAGGTCTTTCTTGCCTTCCTTCACGAAGTGGTCCATCCAGCGCATCAGGCGCCGCGCATAATCGTCTCTCGAAGCGGCCCTCGAGTTGCCGTGCTTTTCGCCGGGGTACCGGACATAGCGAACAGGGGCCTTGCCCAGGAGCTTGAGAGCGCGATAGAGCTGGAGGCTCTGTGACGGGTGGACCCTTGAATCCGCCGTACCACCTGCGATCAGCAGCGGAGTACGGGACTGCTCGACGTAGGAAATCGGGCTCCGTTCGAGCCTGAACTGCAGTTTGGTCCACGGATCGGCGAGAGTGTGGACCATCTTGTCCTCCACTGGAATCTCGGTTGTCAGACCCTTGCTGATGTCGTTGCTGATGCCCACAAACATCACACCGGCGCGGAAGCGTTCGCTGTAGCGGGTCGAACACCACGCAGTGGCGTAGCCGCCGTAGGATCCGCCGGTGATACCGACCCGATCTGGATCGGCCACCCCTGCCTCCACCAACGCATCGACCGCATCGACGAGATCGTCGAATTCCGCACCGGCGGCGTCGGCCTGTCCGAGCTTTGAAAAGGCCACTCCGCGGCCGGTGCTGCCCCGGTAGTTGGGAAAGAAGACCGCGTAGCCTCGGGCTGCGGCGAGTTGAGCCGGCGACGAGTAGCTCGTGAGCCAACCGTTGCGACGGTGCCCTTCCGGACCACCATGCACCATGAGCAGGAGGGGCGCAGGTTCGTCCGTACCACCGAAAGGACGAATCAGCACACCACTCAGATCGAGCCCATCGCGTGCCGGGTGCCGAAAGACCGTCTGTTCGGCAAGATCCACATCGGCAAGCCACGGGTTGCTGTCGGTCAGCCGTTTCAACCCCTTGTTGTGAGCCATACTGAAGACCTCTGGAGGGTGACGCGAGCTCTGTCCAATCAGCACGGCCCGCTGTCCGTCGGCCGAAAGGTCAAGGTCGGTCATGATCGGGCCTCGGGCGGCTTCAGACGCCGGATCCGAGGTCACATGGGACTTTTGGGTTCCTGTGTTGATATCGACTTCGCCGAACCGGGTCTCCTCGCCCTCGTCGGCGAGCAACATCAGAGTGTCGGGGTCCTGCCACGCAAATTCGGTGACGTGGCCTTCGAGCCCCGGTAGGACATCGCGAAGCAGTCCGTCCGACACGGCCGCCACCATCAGCCTGCCGACCGCAGGGTCGTTGGGGTCGGCCACTGTCAGCACCGCCAGGTGCTTGCCGTCTGGGCTGAAGCCGAACTCGCCGAGCTTGCCCGAGTTGTTGATCAACATCGCGACCTCGCCGGTGCCGGCGTCGACGATGTGGATCCGCCGTGCCATATACCGGTCGTCGATCAAGGGAGTCGGAGCAACGTCCACAGCCAACAGCGTTCCGTCCGGGCTCCACCGCACGTGGAAAACCGACCCTTCGATGGGAAGAGCGCGGGCCTCGATCGCAGGCGCGTCTGCAGCCGGGGGGCTCGCCACAGGCGGTTGAAACGGCGGCATCGACTGAAGCCAGACCCGTTTTGGCAACCAGTCCTCTTCGAAGACCTCCTGTGAGTAACCCTCCTTTTCGGCCTCGATGCGGCTCTCGCTTGGAGCTTCTTTGGCGACAAACGCGACAGTCAATCCGTCTGGCGACACACGGTAGTCGGCGATGTCGGTCTCGTACGAAATCAACCGCCGCGACTCACCTCCGGCGATCGGGATGGCCCACAACGCTGTGTGGTCGTCACTGCCTCGTTTGGCCAGATAGGTGATGAGCGTCCCGTCGGGAGTGATGGCGATCTGAGAAACCTTGACGTCGCCTCCGACATAGACACGGTCCCGCCCGTCACCGTCAATCACGTGCAGTTCGACCCGGGCGGGCCCGTCGTCATCGACACCGGGCCGACGCGGAACGGTCAGAGTGTAGGCAATTGACGAACCGTCGGGCGATAAAACCGCAGCCCCCACCGAGCGCAGTGCGCCCAACTGTTCGAATGTCATGCCTTCCGCAGACGCCGGCACAGCCCGAAGCGCAACACATGACACGAACGTCATCAATGCAATCGTCAACACACCGCCCACCGAGTTCTTCTGTGACATTTTCTCTCCTCCTTCGACGAGGCCTCTCAAGCCATTGGCATTCTACAGAGCGAATCCACCCTGATCGAACTTTCGGTTCTGTTTTTCGTAGGAAGACTCGAGGGAGGGGACGTGACACTCCATACGAGGAGGGTTCGAATCGCACCTACCGAAGCGCGCATTCCGCCGCGGCTTGGGAGTTCCTTCCGCGGGTGTCGAACGAGGCCCGTCGCGGCCGTCGATCCGGGGATGATGGTCCCGTGGAAATGCGGCACCTGAGACTCGTCCAGACCCTCGCCAGCGAAGGCACGCTGACAGCCGCCGGCCAGTGCCTCTATCTTTCTCAATCGGCCTTGAGCCACCAGCTGCGGGAGATCGAGGACGAGTTCGGCGTCAAGCTCTTTCGCCGAATCAGGCGGCGGATGTTGCTGACCCCGGCAGGCCAGAGAGTTCTCGACGGCGCTGAGGTGGTATTCGGCGAGATCGATCGGGTGCGCGACGACATCTCCCGCCTTTCTTCGGGCGAGACGGGGGCACTCCGAATCGCGGCCTGCCGGTCGATCGGTTTCTGGTGGCTGCCTGCCGTCCTCAATTCGTTCAAGAGCGCCTATCCGGACGTCGAAATCTCCATCGATCCGTCGTGGGATCACGACCCCGCGAACCATCTGCTGACAGGAGCGGTCGACATTGCCATCACCAACTCGAAAGAAGAACGGCCGGGCATCACGTTTTTGAAGCTCTTCGACGACGATTTGGTGGCAGTGGTTCGCTCTGATCACCCGTGGACAACCAAGAAGTTCGTGACGGCCCGCCACTTCGCCGACATCGACCTCGTCACACTCGATTCCCCGATGAACGGTCTGGACATCCGAAACACGATGCTCGCCCGAGCCGGAGTCACGCCAAAATCGACCATCACGCTGCCAACCATCGAAGCGATCGTCGATATGGTGAAGGGTGGAGTGGGCGTGGCGGTGATGAACTCCTGGCCCGTCAGCCCGGTCCTGGCCGATGGCAAGATCAAAGCAGTCCGACTCAGCCGAAGCGGGATGCAACGGACATGGTATGCCGCGGTGACCGACAACGATTTCAACCCTCCATACATCGCGCGCTTCATCGGCCTCCTGGCTTACCAGGGAAGGCACTGAAAAAGGGCGACTGGGAGGCTTTCCCGCTTGCTCTGATAGTGGGCATCAATTCGGATCACAAAAAAGGCGGGGGCCCGAAGGCCCCCGTTCGGTCGTTACGGGGCAACCGGATTCAGAAGGAAAGGCGCACACCGAAACGAACCGTGGTCGGGTTCTGCCATACGCTGGCAGTGTTCCAACCCGGGCTCGTCGGCGGCCGGTCGGTGGAATTCTGAGTAATCGGTGCGAGGTCCACATTGGTGTCCCAATCGAGGACGTTGTAGGTCTGCCCGTCAACGGCAGTTGTGTATTGAATATCTCTCAGCGTCTCGCCCTGATTGTTGAAGATGTTGAAGATGTCGAGCATCAAATTGAGTTCGAGGCCCGTGCCGAGTTTGAGCGGATACCCGAAATGCAGATCGGCTTCCCACTGCGAGTCCACACGTCCGAAGGCCCCACGTTCTGAGAGATAGAACTCCCAGTTGTTGTAGTCCACCGAGTAGCCCATGGCGGTGATCGGAGTCCCGTCACGATAGTAGGCGGAAATACCGGTACTGAGTCCAAAATCGAAGCGGTAGATTCCGTCGAATTTGACCTGCAGCGGGATATCGTTGGAAAGCTCACCGCTGTTATTCACCGAAAAATCTGCATAGTCATATGCTGAGTTCAGGTTGGGGTCGAGCTGGCCCGTCGAGGCCTGGAAGAGACCGTCGTAGTTGCCCTCGAGGCTCGACCACAGAGCTGAGGCGATGAACTGGTAGTTGTTGGAAAAGCGTTTTTGCAATGTCAGTTCGACGCCGTTGAAAACGCGTTCCGGCGTCAGAATCTCCCTCGCATCGGCGGAGTTGTAGCCCCAGGCGGTGGCCATCGTGAATGTCTCGGTCATCTCGCCATAGCTGGGGTTGCCGATGTAGTAGTCGCCGTCGAGGGTCAGTGCATCCTCGATCACCCGCTTGAGATCGCGATTGATGTACTTGGCGCCAACCGCCCAATTGGGTGCGAACTCGTACTCGGCGCCGATGATGGTCTCCTCGAGGTACTGGCCCTTGATACCGGGATCGACCCTCGAGAAGCCGCCGCCCGTGACCCGCGAGGGCCTGACCGAAAGATCAGCCGCCACATCGTTGGGGTCGTCGGACAGGTTGTAGGACCAAAGAGAGATCTCGCCGCCGAACGCGCGGATCACGATGTCCATGGGTATCGTCTCGTAGAACTTGCCCCAGTGGCCGTAGAGCTTGCTTTTCCCGTCGCCCATGAAGTCCCACACAAAGCCGACTCGCGGCGCGATGTTGTCATCGATGTCTGCGGAGACTTCACGGTTGGCGTTGTACAACTTCTGTTGACCAAAGCGCAGACCAAGGTTGAGTGACAGGTTTGCACCGACCTGCCACGTGTCCTGAATATAGAAGGCCCTGTTGTCTGAAACCGTGTCGACGACCTGCGGCGCGAGAATATCAGCGGTGGTTGCAGCCTCCGGATCCAGGTCGGGATTGCTGATAAAGAAACGATGGCGGAAATAGTAGTCACCCCCCTGGCAATCCCGGGTATCGGAATCTTCACACGGATACCGATAGACCCGCTGGCCGTTACCGCCGTTCCAGACATCAGAAAGGATCGAGATGTCCTCGTACTCGGCGCCGAATTTGAACTCGTGGGAGCCCGCCAGGTTCCCGACGAACCACGACATATCGGCGTTGTACTGGTTGCGGCCGAACTCGTTGTTGTTGTGATAACCGAAGCCCGAGATCCTCTGGTTGGCATTGCTGTCGGCATCCCAGCCCCATACTGTGGTGCCGTCGCCGAGCGGGTCGGTGAAGTCGATGAAGCCCTCGGTCTCGTGGCCTACACCGGACTGTTTGTTTTCCTCCTGAGTGGGACGCGACACGGGCGCTGAGGACGATGTTCTGGCCGATGATCCCGTCGTAACTCAGTGAGTAGTTCGTGCCGCCCGTTTCGACCAGACCGGTGAAATGGAGAGGCGTCGCCGCCAGGGTCTGTCCAGCAATCACGCCGTCATTTTGCGTCGGATCACCGAACACCGATCCCGCCAATGAGTGGTTGGGGGCGATCCGCCAGGTAAGCTTCGCGGCCCACAGATCGGCGTCGGTCGTACTGCGGAATCTCCTGGCCCTGAAAGGTCCCTCCTTCGATCACGTTCGAGAAGTCCTTGAGGACCTCGAGGTTGTTTTCGTTGTCGACGCGGTCGTAGGCGGCGAAGAACCAGAGCTTGTCCTTGATGATGTAGCCGCCGATGTCGAAGCCGTAGTCGATCCGGGTAAAGGACGTCTGCTTGAACGACGCGGTGACGCCGCCAGCCTCGGGCTCCGGCCTTGAGAGTGGCCTGCAACGAATCGGCGTCGTAATAGCCGAAGACGTCGCCGTGGAACTCGTTGCCGCCCGATTTGGTCACCACGTTGATGACCGAACCGGTGGCGCGGCCGAACTCGGCGTTGTACGAACCGGTCTTGACCTGGACCTCGTCGATGAACTCGAAGTTCAACGCGGTGCCCTGGGTCCCGAACTCGATACCGGTGGTGTTGGCGCCGTCGATGTAATAGGCGTTCTCGGCACCGGTGGATCCGTAAAAGGTCTGGCCGGCAGCATCGGCCTGCGCCCCGGGCGTGACATTGGCGACCGCGGTGTAGTTGCGGCCGGTGGGCAGGCCGTCATAGAAGTCCGACGACAGATCGACACCGATGGTCGTGTCGGCGTGTTGACCAGCAGGCGTTTCCGAGGTCACAACGACCTCATCGGAAAAGGCCGGCGTCATGATGGCGTCGACCCTGGTGGTCGAACCCATGCTGACCCGCATGTTCTCCTGCGACCGGGCCTGGAAGCCCGGCAGGTTGAAGTCCACCGTGTACTCGCCCGGCGGCAACGCCAGGAAAGAGATAGGTCCCGTCGGCGCCGGTCACGGTGGACTGCGCTCCCTGAAGAGCAGCCGAGCTCAGGGTCACCGTCACGCCGGGCATTCCCACCCCGGCATCGTCGACCGCCTTGCCCTGGATCTCGCCCCTCGTCGCCTGGGCCATGGCAGTTGCCGTGATAAAAACGACAGCTATTACTGTTAAAAATAACTTACCTGTGAATTTCATACCTCGCCTCCTTTTACTCGATATAGAATCCAAAAAGAACTCAATAAGTACATTTTCAACAGTACTTTCAGTGCTCAGAACTCCAATTCCAGATCTATGAAATCGCAGTTCTTCTCGCCTATTACGGCTAGGTTTTTTGAAATGTTTCGAGAGTTCGTGTGGAACTATTCATAGAAACTATGAGCAGAATTTATAGATAATGGTCGCGTGCAACGTCAACACCCAACGGGGGCGAATCCAGCGCGATGCGCTGCCCGTGGGAAAAGCCTTCAGAACCTCGTCTTCCGGGGTGTGTGACTCAGTGGACTTCAGGACGGAGGGCTGGTATAAACGAATTGCAAATTTCGAGACAGAGTCACAAAAAGTCGAACCGGAGGTGAACTATGGTGTCGTTGACCGCGCTCTGGCTCCCGATCGTACTCTCGGCTGTGGTCGTCTTTATCGCCAGCTCGGTCATCCACATGGCGCTCAAATACCACAACTCCGAGTACCGGCAGCTTCCGGACGAAGCGTCCGTGCTCGGGGCCATGCGCAATGGGAAGGTGGCTCCGGGTTTCTATGCATTTCCCTATGCCGGAAGCATGAAAGAAATGGGAACACCCGAAATGCTTGAGAAATACGCTCAGGGACCCGTCGGGACCGTCAACATCAACCCGAGCGGACCGCCGGCGATGGGCAAGGCGCTCGGCATGTGGTTTGTCTTCACCCTGGTGGTCGGTCTCTTCGCCGGTTATCTCGCGAGCAGGACACTCGCCCCCGGGGCCCACTATCTCGAGGTCTTCAGGGTCGTCGGTTGTTCGAGCTTCATGGCCTATGCCTTCGCCTACCTTTCGGATTCCATCTGGAAGATGAAGCCGTGGAGCATGGCACTCAAGCACGTGTTCGATGGGCTCGTTTATGGGCTCCTCACGGCCGGCGTCTTCGGATGGTTGTGGCCTTAGGATTCGAACTCAATCGTCTTGGCCTGGAAGACGCAAGGTCCTTACATTCTCCCGGTGCGGCGTCTGAACGACCCGATACCCCGGTCTGGTAATCTCACAGCGTCATGATGCGCAAAACCCTCGTGATCACCGTGGCCGCGTTGCAGCTGCTGATCGTCAGTCTGCTCATGGTGCGGACTGTCCGCGGCTGGAGCGAACGCGGGTGGAGCGGGGTCGCGTTCAATGCCGCCGCGACCCCCGAGATCGAACTGGCAACCAGGTCAATTCCAATTGCCCCTGAATCTCGCCGCATCGTCGCCGTGGCGCCGCAGTCTCCCGCGGGGCGCGCGGGCATCACCGAAGAAGAGACCGTTCAGTCGGTGAACGGAATCGCGCTCGATGACATCGAGAGCCTTCGGGAACTCGATCGTGCAGCAAAATCAGGTGACACCATAACCTACCAGCTGGAAGCGGACGGCAGCAGCCGGGAGTCCGCCATCCAGCTCGAATCTCCCTTTGCCTCGCCCCTCGTCGTCGCGGGCATCACAACCACTCTGGTGGTGGGGCTCATCTGGCTGGGCATCAGTCTGCTGGTCTTCTGGAGCCGACCGACCGCCCGCACCGCGAATATTTTCTTTCTCCTGTCGTCGACTGGGGCTGCTCTCTACTTCATCTGGGCGTTGGGCGAGCTCAATTGGCCGAACCTGCGCGGCATCATGCCGACCATGTCCGGAACCCAGCAGTGGGTCTTTATGGCCGCCCTCGTCCTGTGTTCGATCTTCTTTACCAATTTTCTTCTCCATCTGGCGCTCGTCTTCCCCAAACCGCGGCCGGTCGTCTCGCGGTGGCCGCGGGTCTTTACCTGGATCCACACGCTGCCGTTCCTGGTCTTTGCGAGCCTGGCTGCGATGACGGCCACGGCGCGTCTGACGCGGTCCATTGCCGGGCTGCTGACGTTCGAGGCTCTGATCGCAGCAGTGGCCATCGCGATCCCGATCCGTTTGTATCGGGCTTCTCGCTCGGAGGGCCTGAAGCGTGCGATCCTCACCCGGCCTTATTCGGTTCAAATCCTGGTGATCACCCTGGCGTGCCATTTCGGGATGATCATCCGGCTGCTTCCCTCGTCTTCGTCAATGGTATTCGGTCTCGCGATCGGGCTCGGGACAGCGGTCTATCTGGTGAGCTGCATCGTCGTGTTCTCGGTCCTGACGTGTGTCGCCCTCTACCGCAGCTATCGCGAAAGCGGAAGCGACATCCAGCATCAGGTCAGATGGCCTCTCTGGGGCACCCTGACGGCGGTCGCCATTTCGATCGCGATCACGGTTTTTTCGATTGGAATCAGCTTGCTCTCGCCGGATCTCGGGATTTCCAACTACATGTTCATGACGGTGTCGAACGCGATCACCAAGATTGTCTATCTTCTGATCCCGTTGTCCTTCGCCTTCGCCATCCTCAAGTACCGCCTGCTCGACATCGACATCATCATCCGCAAGACGGTGATTTACAGCGGAGTGACCGGAATTGTCCTTGTCCTCTATCTCGCTTTTGCAGGGATTTCCGGGCTGGTTTTGGTGCGAACGGCAGGCCTCAAAGGCGAGACAGCGACCGTGTTCGCGACCCTGGCCGTCGTCGCCCTCTTCGTGCCCATCCGAACCCGCGTCCAGGGATTCGTGGACCGGCGCTTCTTCCAGCGAGAGCGCGACCTGGAGACCGCTCGAACACGAATCAACGCCCTCGTCGTCGGCGCAATGGACCTCGAGGAGATCCTGCCGCGGCTTGCGGAGGAGACTCAGCAGGCACTGCACAGCCGGAGTGTCGCAGTATTTACTCGCATCGACGAAGAGCTCCGTCTCGAAGCGTCCGTCGGTATCCCGGACGACCACCGTGTTCCGCCGACCCTGAACCTCGAGAGCATCCGGACATCGCCGGGATCAGTCATCGTTCGCAGGGACGAGCTCGATATCTCGAACGAGAGGGACGTTCGTGCGCTCAAGCGGGTTCGGGCGGCCATCCTCGCGGTGGTTCGACGCGGCAGCGAGACGATCGCCCTGATCACATCCGGGCCGAAGCTCAACCGCGAGGACTTCGACGCCGAGGACGAGCGCGTCCTCAAGATGATCGCCGACCATCTCGCACTGGCGATGGGGAGCGCCTATCAGAGCCGGTCGCAGAGCGAACTCGCTCGTGCGCGAGAAATTCAACAGTCACTTCTCCCAGCGTCACTGCCCCGCATTGACGGCGTCGAAGTGGCCGCACGGTGGAAACCCGCACGAGAGGTCAGCGGCGACTACTACGACGTGCTGCGGCTCGACGATTCCCGGCTCGCCGTGTGCATCGGTGACGTGGTCGGTAAAGGCATGCCGGCGGCACTGCTGATGTCGAGCCTGCAGGCGGCGCTCAAGGCCGTGGCGCACCAGACCGGTTCCCCGAAGGACGTCTGCACCCAGGTCCGCGACGTGATGCTTCAGAGCCTGGCCGGCGGCACCTTCGTGACATTTTTCTTCTGTGTCATCGACAGAGAGAAGGGACGAATCAGCTACTGCAACGCCGGCCACAACCCACCGCTTCTGGTGCGGGGGGACGGCACCTTGATCCACCTTGATGTCGGTGGTCCGATCTTTGCGAGGATCGCTGCCGACCGGCCCTATCAGGAAGCGTCGGTCAACATCACCGCTGGAGACCGTCTCGTCCTCTATACCGACGGGGTGACCGAGGCCGAAGATGCAGAAGGCGAGATGTACGAGGACTGGCGGCTCGAGAAACTGCTCCTCGAAAACAACCACACGACGGCAGCCAAGCTCGAAAGCACGATCGCGGAAACCATCCTCACCCACGCACGCGGCAAGCTCCAGGACGATTTGACACTGGTGGTTGCCGCGATTGAATAGCCATCAACTCCCTGACTGAACCGCCCGCTCGACGGCCCGCCCGGTACGATAACCCAACCAACCCATCACCGGTCCCATCAGAAAATAGACCAGGCCCGCAAGGGCCGGCGCCCCCGGTACAAACACCGCCAACCCGAGGGACACCACGCCGATGGCTACCGCCGCGAGATGCCTGTGGAGCCGGCCCCGAGTCGCCGCCTGTTCTGCTGGATCCAGTTGCAGGCTGTCGCGCAGGCGCCAGGCCCGCCAGTACATCACCGAGAGCACGGCGAAGATCGCGACAAAACCACCGCTGAAGAGAACCATCACCGTGGTGCCGCGACCGACTGTCTCGATCCCAGGCCCACCCGCCAGCGGCGCGGACACCAGGACGGACGACAGGAACTTCAACGAGAAGACATAAAAAACAATGAAGAAAAGCAACGCCCCATTCAGAGCGATGGTGGCCGCGTCCTCGAACCCGAAGCGCCGGTGAAACAAAAAGTGCTCGTACCAGACCCACAACAAAAAGGCGAAACAGAGGGCGAAAGCGGGAAACTGCCCGAAGACCGCGATCAGATCTTCGGAGGTCTTCGGAACTTCGAGGGCCACCACCAGAAGGGTCAACGACAGAGCGAACACGGCATCCGAAAGGCCTTCGATCCGCGACACCTCGCCGCCCCGCCAGCGAAAGTGGCGCTCGCCGCGGAGGCTCCGGGGCAGCAGGCTTGAATCAACCATGTTGACTGAGTGTAGCCCGGATTTGGAACAGCCCCGGCCCCGGTTGACTCACCATCCTATGAGGCCCCGTCATCCTGACCTGCCGAGTCGCGCAGCGCGGTCGAGTCCCAGGCCGCATCGAGCTCCTGACCCATGTCCTCGAGGTCGCTGCTGAGGACCTCCTCGAGAGCCGCCGCCTGCTGCCGCACGAGGTGTATGTACTTCGCAGCGTCTTCGCGTTGGCCGCTCAACTCGCGCAGAGCCTCCTCGTCGTGACGGCGGAAGCGCCGCACCCGGCGCAAAGCTTCGAACGCCGGAACCCCAAGCTCGCTCATTACGTCACCGCCGATCCTCAACGATGAATCCAGAGTTTCGCGGTACACGCGATCGAAACCCGCCTCGATGAGTTCGTACGCGTGGGTCCTGCCCAGTGCCCTGCAATAGATGGCCAGGTGGGGAAAGTGCTTGCGGGCTGTTTCCGCAAGCTCGAGAATTTTCTCGGGGTCGTCGAAGGCGATCACCAGAACCCGCGCACTGTCGGCGCCGGCTGCCCGCAGGAGATCGAGCCGCGAGGCGTCGCCGTAGAAGACCGTGTGTCCGAGCTTGCGCAACAGATCGACCTGGTCCGAATCCACCTCAAGCACCGTGGCGCCGATTCCTGCAACCCGCAACAGGCGGCCGATAACAGTGCCGACCCGGCCGTAGCCGGCCAGTATCACAGGGTTGGATTCATCCATGGCATCCGCTTCGCGTTGTGCCCGCTCGCGGGTTCCAAAGCGCGGCTGGACGAGGCGTTCATTGACCAGCATCAGGAGCGGCGTCAGCGCCATCGTCAGCGCCACCACCGCCACCAGAGGCGTCGTCACGTCGAGCGCCAGCACACCCTGTTGGGTGGCGAAGGAAAAGAGCACGAAGGCGAACTCGCCGGCCTGCGCGAGGGAGAACGAAAAGAGGAGGTTCTGATCGTGCCCGAGCCCGAAGAACCGACCGAGAACCACCAGGATGATGAACTTGATCACAATCAGCCCGACCACCAGTGCACCGATCAGAACGGGCTGTTGCGCGATCTGGCCGAAGTCGATGGAGGCCCCGACGGCAATGAAAAACAGCCCGAGGAGCAGGCCCTTGAAGGGCTCGATGTCCCCCTCGAGCTCGTGCCGGTACTCGCTCGTCGCCAGCACGACGCCCGCGAGAAAAGTCCCGAGCGCCGGGCTCAGACCGACCCTGGTCATCAGCAGGGCGATACCGATCACCAACAACAGTGCCGCCGCAGTGAAGACTTCGGGCACTCGCGCCTTGGCGATGAAGCGAAAGGCCGGTCTGATCACCAGGCGGCCGCCGACCACGATGGATGCCACCGCCGCCACCACAACAAGGGTCGCCGCCCACCCCGGCAGACCTTCCACCCAGGTGGTCGAGTGGCTGCCTGCCGCACCACCGCGATGTGACGCTCCGTGGGCCAACAGCGGCAGGATGGCCAGCATTGGAATCACCGCGAGATCCTGGAAGAGCAGAACCGAAAAGGCGCCTCGCCCGCCGTCCGTCTTCATCAGGCCCTTTTCCTGCAGGGTCTGGAGGACAATGGCCGTCGACGACAGCGACAGAATCAGACCGACTGCCAGCGAACTGCGCCAGTCGAGGCCGGCGCCGAGGGCCACCCCGGTAATGACCGCAGCGGTCACACCGACCTGGAGCCCCCCGAGACCGAGGATCGAGCCCCGCAGCCGCCACAGGAGGCTCGGCTGCAGTTCGAGCCCGATCAGAAACAGCATCATCACGACGCCGAACTCGGCAAAATGCAGAACATCCTGGCCGTCGTCGCCCACAAGACCGAGCGCAAAGGGACCGATCGCGATGCCGGCAATCAGATAGCCCAGCACGGAGCCCAGACCGAGTCGCTTGGCCAGCGGCACCGAAACCACCGCGGCGGCGAGGTAGATCAGGGCCTGAAAGAAAAAGCCCTCGCCGTACACGGCTCAGCCTCCCAACACGGTGTCGAGGTCGGAGTTGATGCGGTCAAGGCCTGCCGCGCGATCCGCTGGAACTCGATCGTCCCGCAGGCCTTCCAACAGTCGTCGATAGTCTGCCGAGTAGCGGCCGATACCGTCGTCGCCCAGGGCATGGGTCCCGTGGACCACAAACGGCGGCAGGTAGACCATGCCGCACAGCCGCGCCGTCTGTTCGATGGGAGCCAGGAGCTGACGCATCGAAAACCGGTTCGAACCGGTTTTGCAATAGGCGGTCTCCGCTCCTCCGGTCGATACGGCGGTCACCAGCACCTTGCCGTCGAGGGCGTGGCCTTCGTGACCGTAAGCCCACCCGTGTTCGAGCACCAGGTCCTGCCATTCCTTGAGGATGGACGGCGTCGAATACCAGTAGAAAGGGTGCTGCATCACCACCACGTCATGGTCGATCAGGAGCTGTTGCTCCCGGGCCACGTCGATATCGAAATCGGGGTAGTGCTGGTAGAGATCGTTCACCGTCACCCCGTCGAGACCGTGAGCGGCCTCCGTCATCCTGCGGTTGACGCGCGAACGCCGCATCGACGGATGGGCGACGAGGACGAGAACGCGGCGCTTTACCTGGGTTACCACTCCTCATGAAACCGGCGATCCGGCAGATGGATTCCATCCCCGCCGGGCGCCTTTCGCCGCTGGTATTGGTTGCTTCCTCCTCATGCAGGGGAATTGTCGGTCTCGGCCAGCCGTTACTCCGCCGTCCAACACGTGAGAGTCGCAGGGAGACAGGATGACCCGAAGCCGCCAAAAATATCTGCTGTGTTTCGCGCTCGGAGCGACTTTCATCTTCTCTGGGGGGGAGTTCGCTATGGCGATCGAAAAGGCCGATTACGTCGTGATCGAGGCTGAGGGCGACTTCGAAATCCGACTGTACGCTCCGCAGATTCTTGCCGAAACCACGGTGGACTCGAGTTTTGACAGCGCCGGGAACCAGGCATTTCGTCTTCTCTTCAATTACATTTCAGGCGCCAACCGGGCGCAATCGAAAATCGAGATGACCGCACCTGTGAGTCAGGAAGCGTCGTCGCGGAAAATCGCGATGACCTCGCCGGTGGTCCAGGAGGGGTCGGACTCGACCTGGAACGTGGCCTTCCTCGTTCCGTCCTCCTACTCCTGGGAAACTGTGCCCCAACCAACCGATGAAAGAGTACGTTTGCGGCAAGTCTCCGAGCGCACTCTCGCTGCCTTGCGCTTCTCGGGCACCTGGGGCGAAGACCGCTTTCGGGACCACGAATCGAAGCTGCTCGCCATGCTTGAAAAACGAGGGATGGAGCCCGCTGGCGAGACAGTTTTTGCCCGCTACGACCCGCCATTCAAACCGTGGTTCCTGCGCCGTAACGAAGTCCTGATTCCGGTGGCTCCAATCGAGTAGAATCTTGCAGGGGCTCGGATGGCCCTGTGAAAGGCGGGCAATCAATTCGACCGGTTCGCCGAAGAACAGGAACCAGCCTCCGCGACCATCGCTGTCCAAAACAGATTCTAAAAAGAGCATGCCCTACCGAAAACGAACACCTTTCGGCCCGAATTTGAGGCTTCCCGGGATGAGATTGTCACAATCTGTATGAGGCACCAGCACATGGGCCGATACAGAAAAAGCCCCGGAGGGGCGAAAGAAATTTGCCTGGGGCGCGAGCCCCAGGATAAGGGCCAGAAAATGAACCCAAGCCCCGGAGGGGCGACAGGCTGTTCAGCTTAACTCTCCGGGCCGACGATTCTCCATTTCTGTCGCCCCTCCGGGGCTGGCCGTCTCTTGTTCGTTTGTTTCCCGGGGCTGACGCCCCGCGCTATTCTCTGTCGCCGCTCCGCGGCTTTAATTCTGAGAAGCTGTATTGGACGAGAGTGCTCCGCGACACCGGTTTCCGAGTAGGCGCTTCGGGCCACCTCTTTCGACGCGTGTCGGGTACCCGGGTTGTCTACTCTCCTCCGACACGCGGCGGACTGCCCAGGGCGAGTGTCTCCCCGGTTCGAATCTTCTCAAGGGTCTTTTGATACAGCGCAAGGCGAGCGGCCTCGATGTCACCCCACTCGCTGGCGGCGATCACCGTATCGCCGAGGCCCTCGAGCCGCATCACCTCGAGGGTGAACTGGAAATCCGGGTGGGGATCGATCAGCGTCACCCACTCCTGCTGTTCCGGCTCGATCCGCCACAGATCGCGCTCGCCCGGAGCAATCCCCTCGAGCACCAGTTGATCGAAATCCTCGACCAACCACGGCTCTTCGCTGCCCGGCCGGAGCAGCGCGGCGCGGAAGTGAATCAACCACACCACATCGTCGGTGTTGTTCTCGGCCCGGAACTCGATGACCGGCCACTCGAGGAAGGCCTTGTTCCGCTTGAAGACCCGGCTCGCCTGGAGGTGGAAGTCCTTGAGCGTGAGCCGGGCCTCCTCGGAATCGATCCGGCCCTGTTCGAGTTCGGCCACCGCCGTCTGCACCTGTTCCACCCGACGCCGCCGCGCCTCGGCGATGATGCCGTCCGCGGTCATGCCCTTGAGCGGGGCTGTAGAGAGCGAGGATCAGATCGGGGTGTTCCGGACGCTCCTCGGCGCTCTTTTCGTCGATCAGCGCGGCGTCTCCGACGAAAAAGGTCAGAGCCTCGTCGAAGCGCGCCCGATACTCCGGGTCCATCGGTTCGCGAAGCTTTGTCACCGAGCTCTCGAGCTTTTTGAAGCTGGACGAATCCAGGGTTGGCGGCCCGCATCCCGCCAGCAACGACCACAAAGACCAGTGTTACGAGAGCGGCGCGACATTCGTACGAACCGAGATTGTGGTCATCTGCGTCACCTTCCTGTCCGGTTGCTGCTTCTTCTACTGTAGCAGCCTGGCGGGCGCCCCCGCCACGGACGCGCCGCCCCATTGCCTCACTGCCTACCCATCTGCAATCAGTAGCTGTGCTCGTCGAGCCTCACCTTGCCGCGGAATGTCCAGTAGATGATACCGGTGTAGGTGAGCACGAAGGGCATCCCGATGAGGGCGATGATCAGCATGATCGTGAACGTCTTGGGGCTCGAGGCCGCCATGAAGACCGTGACCGAGTTGGCGGCGTCGTTGCTCGCTGTGATCAAGTTCGGAAACAGCGCCAGACCGAAGAGCACGACGAGGGTGGCGATCACCGCACAGCTCGAGACAAAGGCCTCGCCGGGCCGGCCCCAATGCAGCGCACGCGGAATATTGGCCACCGCCAGGACGTTGACCACGACCACGACGCCGCCCACGGCCAGTGCTCGAAATTGGCGGTTGCCCGCGGCACCAGTGCGAGGGTGTACATCGTCGTCAACATATAGGCGACAAGAAACAACCCCCAGCTGCGCCACATCCAGTCGCGGAGCCGCGCCTGGAAATCGCCCTCCGTCTTCAGGTAGAGAAAGAGGCCGCCGTGCATCGCGAAGAGGGCGACCGTCATCAAGCCCGACCAGAATCGCGTAGGGGCTCAGTTGGTCACGGAGGCCGCCGGTAAAGTTCCCCACTGCGTCCAGCGGCATGCCCAAAATCGCGTTTCCCACCGCCACCCCGAACAGCAGAGCGTCGCGACGCTCGAGCCACCGAAAAAGGCAAATCCCAAAATCGGCGCCACCGGTGGCTCGCCACCTTGGACCGCAGCTCCATCGATACCGCCCTGAAAATCAACGCCACGAGGAGCAGCATGAAGGCCGTGTAGAAACCCGGAAAACGCCGTGGCGTAGGCCTCGGGGAAGGCGGCAAACAGTGCGCCGCCGAACGTCACCAGCCACACCTCATTGCCGTCCCACAGAGGCCCGATGGCGTTCATGGCGATGCGGCGCTCGTGGTCGTCGGTCGGGACGAACGGGATGCAGGATCCCCACCCCGAGGTCGAAGCCGTCGAGAATCGCATACCCGATCAGCAAAACACCCTCGATGACGAACCAGATCGACGGCCAGCGTTGCCCACTCCACGTCAGCTCCCTTCGCCGTGGATCAAGGCGCCTTCCCCGGCTCCACTCGCGCCGCCGCCGCCGCAATAACGCCCTTCCCGCCTCCGCGCTCCTTCTCGACCGGTTCCGGACCGTGGCGGATCTTGTGATCGAGGACGTAGAGCCAGGCCGCGCCGATGCAGAGATAGATCAAGCTGAATCCGACCAGCGATGCCAGCACCTGCGACGCGTCGACCGACGGACTGACCGAATCCAGCGTCCGAAGACCGAGGGACTCGTCGTAAACCACAACCCCTTCCGGCCCGACAACGACGTCGCCGTCGGCGGTCCACTCCACCGGTGGGTGAACGATCCACGGTTGGCGGCCCACCTCGGCCGCCACCCAGCCGAATTGGTTGGCGGCCAGCGCTCCGACCACGGCAAAAACGAAAACCCACAGAAGCCATCTTTTCGAGTACAGGCTTCCCCGCCAATGGAAGAACGACGCCAGAAGGGTCAGGCCGATGAAAGCCATCCCGAGGCCGATCATGATGTGGTAGCCGGTATAGGTAAGCATCACCGGCGGGCGGTCCTCGGGTCGAAATCGATCGAGCCCGACGACCGGATCTTCGAAATTCTCGTGGAGCAGAAAGCTCAGACCACCCGGGATGGCGACATTGAAACGAATGCTCTCGGTGGCATCGTCCGGCACCCCGAAGAGGCTCATGTCCCCTCGGCCGGTCTCGATAGTGCCCCTCGAATGCCGCCAGTTTCGCCGGCTGGTAGCGATACACGGTGCCGGCCTGGAAATGACCGGAGACCAGGGCCGCAAGCGAGGCCAGCGTGGCAAAAATCAACGCCCCCGAGAAGGACTTCCGGCAAATGCCTCGTGACGTTTCTTGAGCAGGTACCAGGCCGAGATCGACATCACGAAGAAGCGATCCGAGGATGAAGGCGCCGATCAGAACGTGGGTCAACCGCTGCACGCTCGACGGGTTGAAGAGCAGGGCCCAGAAATCGACGATCTCCGCACGCATCACCGTCTGACCGTCGATGATCAGCGGTTGTCCGTCCCGCAGAACCGGCACGATGTGGTGGCCCGCCGGCGTCTGCTGCCAACTGTTGGCGACCACGATCCAGATCGAGGAGAAGATCGAACCGAACGAGACCATCACCGTTGCGAAGAGGTGCATCTTGGCCGATATCCGGTCCCACCCGAAAACCAGCAGGGCGAGGAAACCCGACTCGAGGAAGAAGGCGAATATGCCCTCCGCCGCCAACGCCGAACCGAAGACATCGCCGACGAAACGCGAGTAGGTGGCCCAGTTGGTGCCGAATTGGAACTCCATGACGATGCCGGTGGCGACACCGATCGCGAAGTTGAGGGCGAAGATCCGGGTCCAGAACCTCCCCGCCCGGTCGAACAGCGGATCGCCGGTCCGCAGGTGCTGGGCTTCCAGATAGACCATCACCACACTCATCCCGATGGTCAAGGGTGGGAAAATGTAGTGAAAGGCAATGGTCAAGGCAAACTGGAGACGCGACAGGAGGACGACATCCATCGGTTGAATCCCTTCCATTTCCTGACTCGGCGCTGCCGCGTATCGCGCGGCACGAGCATGGTACTCGAGTCCACGCGTTCCGGCACTGAGAACCGATTCTTGTTGAATCGCCCGAACCGGGTTAGTCTGTCGCCCATGAAAATCACACTGTTTTTTCTCGTTTTTGTTCTTCTCGGTCTGACGAACGGAAACGCCAATACCGTCGAAACACCGGCCGATGTCGCGGCGCCGCCCGATGGGGCCGTGTGCACCGAGAGCGGGCTCTGCTCCGCGGTCTTGACCGCAGGCACGGGCGACGTCCACCCCGACGCCTGGGACGAGGTCACGGTTCACTACTCGGGCTGGACCACAGACGGCTCAATGTTCGACTCGTCGGTGCAGCGCGGTCAGCCGGCGACCTTTCCTCTCAACCGGGTGATCCCGGGTTGGACCGAGGGTCTGCAACTCATGGTGGTGGGTGAAAAACGACGCTTCTGGATCCCGAAAGAGCTCGCCTACAACGACACTCCCGGCCGGCCCGCCGGCATGCTGGTGTTCGACGTCGAGCTGCTGAGCATCGATGACAAACCCGCACCGCCACCACCGCCACCGGTGCCCGAAGACGTCGCAGCGCCTCCGGCAGACGCCGAAACAACCGCCAGCGGCCTGGCCTCCAAGGTGCTGCGGCCGGGTGTCGGCGACGCCCACCCCACCGCCACTTCGACGGTGACCGCCCACTACTCCGGGTGGACCACCGACGGCAAGCTCTTCGATTCATCCGTGGCCGCGCGGTGAGCCGGTGGCCTTCCCGCTCAACCGGGTGATCCCGGGTTGGACCGAGGGTCTGCAGCTCATGGTGGTGGGTGAAAAACGACGCTTTTGGATTCCCGAGGACCTGGCCTACAAGGGTCAGGCGGGAGCACCGCAGGGTACGCTCGTGTTTGACGTGGAGCTCGTCAGCTTCAAATAGGGCGCGTGAGGGCCGGAAGGCGCTCGTTGCAACCGCAGATGCTGGATGCTCGACCACTGCTGTCCAAAACGGACTCTGAAGAGAGTGGGCCTTTTTGAAAACAGGCACCTAACGGCTCGACCACGAAGCAATTTTGGAAGAGGTTGGCACGAATCGGTATGAGCCACCGATGCAAGGGACGGCATTGAAAAAGCCCCGGAGGGGCGAGAGATATTAGCCCGGGGCGCGAGCCCCGGGAACAAGGTTCGGAAAGGAAGCCGAGCCCCGGAGGGGCGACAGAATCATCTCGTTGGCTTGCAGGACCGCCGACCCAAGATTTTCTGTCGCCCCTCCGGGGCTCGACATGCTTTTTCGTCACTGTCCCCGGGGCTCGCGCCCCGCGCTATTTTCTGGCGCCGCTCCGCGGCTTCAATTCCATGATCCTATTTTGGACACGAGTGATGCTGGGTACTCGACGCTGGATGCCGGACCGGTCCAGCGCAGCTCACTGTTGATCGTCCAATTCCCGACATCCGTGGGAACATGTAGAGCGATGTCGGTGTTGCTGCCAACGATCAGCAGCCGAGGAGTTGTCTCATGCCCAAACCGGAAAAACACGTCTTTATCTGCCTCAACGAACGGCCGCCTGGCAGCCCCAAGGGGTCGTGCACCGAACGCGGCGGGCCGGACCTGGTGGAGGAGTTCGGCCGGGCACTGCAGGATCGTGAGGCCTGGGGACGCGTGAAGATCACCCGCTCCGGTTGCCTCGGACCGTGCGAGCTCGGCCCCAACGTCCTGGTCTATCCGGACGGCATCATGTACGTCGGTGTACAAACCGCCGACGTCGCCGAGATCTTCGACGAACACCTCCTCGGCGGACGGCCGGTGGATCGGCTCAAGGCACCCGCCCATATCTGGAGCTGAGAACGTGGGCGCTCCCGAACGCCCGCTGAAACTCGTGCAGGGATCCGTGCCCGGGCGGCATATATGCCGCCCCTACCATTTCGTGACCTGTAAGGGCGGGGCATGCCCCGCCCGCTCATCGTCTGACACACAGTGTACGAGAGGCCTGCTTGGGCTTCCTGGTCTGCCTGTTCCTCGCTTCGTGTTCGAGCACACCGGGTGATCACGAACCGTTCACCATCGTCCAGACGCCATCCAAACCGCCGAAGGAACGGACCGTTCCAACGCCGGTGGTTCCGGTCGTGCCGGAATCCCTCAAAACAGCCACCGTTGTGGTCATGCTCGGCACAGGCACCCCGAACCCGGATCCCGAGCGATCGGGGCCGGCCGTGGCCATCGTCGCCGGCGGTCAGCCCTACCTCGTTGATTGCGGCCCCGGTGTCGTGCGGCGGGCAGCGGCAGCGGCGTTGGAGATGCCCACCCTCAACCGCCTCTTCCTCACCCACCTCCACTCCGACCACACCGCAGGCTACGCCGACCTCATTCTGACGCCGTGGGTCCTCGAACGGGACCAGCCGCTCGAGGTCTACGGACCACCGGGCACGCAGAACATGACCGACCACATTCTCGCCGCCTACGACGAGGACATCCAGATCCGCCTCCACGGTTCCCAACCCCAGAACGCCGCCGGGATCGAGGTCGACGTCCACGAGATCGAGCCCGGTCCCGTCTACCGGGACGACCGCGTCACCGTGACCGCCTTTGCGGTCCCCCACGGCGAATGGGACCACGCATTCGGTTTTCGCTTCGAGACCGCCGATCGCTCCATCGTCGTCAGCGGCGACACCACGCCAACCGACGCGGTCGTCGATGCCTGCAACGGTTGCGATGTCCTGGTGCACGAGGTCTACGCCAAGGCCGGGTGGGACCGCCGAACGCCGGATTGGCAGGCCTACCACGCTGCCTCCCACACCTCGGGCATCGAACTCGGCGAGCTGGCCGCCCGGGCGAGGCCCAAACTCCTGGTGCTCTACCACCAGCTGATGTGGGGCGCGACCGAGGAGGAGCTGCTGGCCGAGATCCGGCAGGGCTTCGACGGCGAGGTGGTGTTTGCCGATGATCTGGACGTGTACTGAGGGCCACAAGCAGTCGAGCCCCATGAAGCTGTGGACCGGTCGTGAATGTTGGATCCTCTTGATAATTGATCTTGGATGGGTTTTCGCAGAGCGGTGATGTGCGCAGTCGCTCCGATCCAATACCAAATATCGATGCTGTCCAGAACAGACGCTGAGGACCGCTGCCCCACTGAACGAGCCCCGGGCGGCAAAGAAATTCGCCTGGGGCGCGAGCCCCAGGCAATGCAGGCGAGAAAATAGGATCTCCACTCGGTAGACCCCGCCGGGGCGACAGATCTGTCATCAGCGACTTCGCAGAGTCGACGGCTGCTCATCATCTGTCGCCCCTCCGGGGCTGATCATATCTTGTTCACTCCATTCCCGGGGCTGACGCCCCGGGCTAATCTCTATCGCCGCTCCGCGGCTTGCCCGTATTTGTTCATCCGTCCCCGGGGCTGACGCCCCGCGCTATTCTCTGTCGCCGCTCCGCGGCTTTCTTTTTTCTGAGAAGCATTATTGGACGCGAGTGATCCAACATCCAATATCAATTCGCCGCAGTCCGTGTATACAGAACGAGAAAATCACTGCAACGATCTTCCCGATGGTGTAGAGTCAATCCATCCCGTCCACGCCGGAAGGATTTCCGGCATGAAAACCAACAAATCAGAACGCTTAGTACTGGCGATTCCTGTCGTTTGCGTGATCGTGATCTCGATCTCCGTTGCGACCGCGGCCGATCAACCCTCCCCCACGCCGACCCCGCGTCCCCGCAAACTGGGCGACGTCAAACTCAAGACCGGCGACGACCAGACGCGTCGTGATCTCGGATGCCAACCTCGCCGATCTCGCCGATCGCGGCACGGTGACCGTCGGCGGGACGGTCGGCAACCAAATCCGCAGAAGGCACACCACGACAGGACTCCCTCACCGCTCCGACCGCGAACGGTGGCGAAAGACCGTCCTCGACCAAAAACGTGTGATCGCCGAACTCGAGCGAAAACGCTCCACATCGAGGCCCAGATCGACCTCATCGAAGACGGCAGCCTCACCATCCGGGCGCTGGCACGGATTCAACGCGCCGAGGTCGACCTCCGAGCCGTGGAGCGCGAGATCCGGACCGAAAAGGCCGAGCTCGGACGGCTGATTCGCGAAGCCCGCCGCCACGGCGCGGAACCGGGTTGGTTTCGGTAGCCGAGGTCAGAGCCGCCCGGCCATTTCCTTTTCGACCAACTGTTGCACGCGATCTCGGTTGGTGGTGAAGATCCCGAGATTGGCATCACCATTTTTGGTCGCATTCTCGACGGCCTTCGAGTAGTTGGCCAGCGCTTTCTCGAGGTCCCCCTTATTTTCCAGCGCCTCGCCGAGGCTGTCGTAGACGTTGGCCGAGTCCGGGTACAGCGAGACGTTGTAACGAAAGACCTCGATCGCACCGTCAAGATCGCCACGACCCATGATCTGATAGCCCAGCCCGTTGAAGGTGTTCTCACCGGGGATCACGGTGAATCCGTATCTCTTTGAAAGCGCGGCGTAGTGCTCCTTGAGATCCTCGAGGTCGCCTTGAAATGCCCGGGTTTCCGGATTGACCGGGAGACGCCAGCCGTCGAAGACCTTGCGCAGTCCCCAGTACTGGGCGCGCAACACCACCGAACCGTGGTCCTCATCGGGCATCCGCAGGACTCCCCATTGAAATCCGGCGGTGTCGTTCTTCTCGAGAATCTTTTCGAGACGCTCCATAAGAGTCGGTGGTGAATCTCCCTGTTCCTCATTGGCCATCGCCACAAAAAGGGTTGCGTTCAACGTCTTCCGGTCCTTGAAAAACGACGCTGCCTGACGGAGTGGGAAGTCGTCGTCCCAATTCAGGCTGGGGCTGATGGCGAGGACCGCATTGAACATCTCCGGGCGCGTGAAGAGTGCGTTGAGCGCGAAGAGCCCACCAAAGGAATGACCCGAGAACAGCCGCATCGGAAGCGTGCGGTAGTTGCTTTCGATAGAGGGAAAGAGCTCACCCTCGAAGAAAGCGAGAAATGTGTTGCCCCCGCCACTGGTCGGCATCGGTCGACCCTCTCCGTTGCCGGCTCGGGTACCGATGTGGGTAGGCGTCAGATCCCGGGTGCGGTCGGTGTTGGTGACACCGACGATGATGAGCTGCGGCATGAGGCCGTTGCGGGCCAGAAAATCAACCGTCCCGCGGGTGTGGGTGATGTGGTCGGCACCGTCGGTCATGTAGAGGACGGGATACCGTTCGCTGCCCAGTTCGTACCCCGGCGGGGTGGAGACCAGAATCGTCCGCTCCTCGCCCATGACCTTTGACGGCATTGTGATGGTCTCGCCGATGGTGATGGGTTCGCCGGCAAATGCCGACGCGGCCACGAGACAAACAACTGCCACACACATCACGTCACGCTTCATGAAGCCTCCCTCAGAGTTTAGTCATTGCACTGGCGCATCGAGTCCGCACACATCGCCTAATACGACAGCCTGACGCAACATGTTTGACTCCGTTGAGAGTTTCGCATGACGGAACGCGACCGAAGGCAGAACCGACTCAGACCGAGCCCCGTCAGGCTCGCCTGGGACTCGCGCCTCGCCGGACCGCGGGTCCCGATCGCGGGCGAGCGAATTTCTAGTCTCGCCTTCCCAGAGTACGAAATGAAGCGCTGAGAGTTTGGCCGGACAAGAGAGAAATTTTATTGTCCGACCTGCGTTCGCCTCGCCGGTCCTCGCGTTCCCACCACCCCAAACGCCACGACAGCATCGCCACCGGGAGACCCGTCGCCGCTCGGCAGGGCGGTGGTCTTCAGCGGCGCCGTCAGCTCGCCGTCGAGGGCGAGGCCGTTGGCATCGACGATGGTGTCGCTGACGAGTCGAGTTCGTAGCGCCCGCCCGCGAGGGGTTGGTCGCGTCGTGACGGTCGCCGTGATGCGTGTCGGCGTCGTATGACACGTCCACGTCGGAGTCGCCACCACCGATGCGTCGCAGCGAGATATCCGCCGCGTCGATGACCACGTCCTCGTGGAAGATCACGGTCATGGTCAGCGGCTCGCCAACCTGCAACACGGAGCCCGGAGCCGGGTCCACGGTCACGATTTTTGGCGGCCCATCGGTGAACGCAGCCTCTTCAACCGACCGGGTGAGAATCCAGGCGTCCGGATCGAGAGCGAGAGCATCGACCGGCGCAGAAACCGGCAGCAGATAGTGCTGGGTCGACGCGGAGTTCCACACAACCGTCCGCCGCTGCTGCCCACCCTCACCGATCTCGATTTCGAGGGGCATGGCGAACACGCCTTCGACCTGCGTCTGCTCGAGCGAGATCTCGAGAAAGCGCTGGCCCGCGATCTCGTGCTCCTGGTGGCCGTACTCATAAGCCGGTGCGCCGCCGCCGTACACCCACTCGTCGAAGAACCAGCTCAGATCGCCGCCCCACACACCTTCGGCGACTTCACGGAAGTCCTCGCTGGTTGCGGCGCTGTATGCGAAACGCTCGCGGTAGGCGTCGAGGATCTCGAAAAACGCTTCGTCTCCCACAACGCCCCGGAGCATGTGCACGACCCACGCGCCTTTGCGGTAGCTGTAGTTGCCCGAGAAGATCCTGCCCACATCGGTCGGGCTCTGGATGTAAATCGCCTCGTCGACTTCGTCGGGCCTGCGCCTGGGACATGTAGTTCCGGAGCCCCTCGGGATCCGACGATCCGGATCTGTATTCGAACCACAGTGCGGCCGAGTAGGTGGCAAAGCCCTCGTTGAGCCAGATGTCCGACCAGGTCGCACAGGTCACCATATCGCCCCACCACTGGTGCGCGGCTTCGTGTGCGGTCAGGTTTTCTGAGAAGGCGTTTTCACCACCCTGCGCGGTCGCGGTCTGGTGCTCCATACCGCCGCCCCACGGGAAATTGTAAATGGCGTATTTCTCGTCGACAAAAGGATACAGGCCATAGAGCTCGCTGAAGGTGCCGAGCATGTCGACCGAAAGCCGCCAGGCGTCACGGTTCTCGGTGGTGTCCCGTTCCGGCCAGACAAAGAAATCGACCGGCATCGAACCGCCGTCGTAGTTGAAGACCTCGCTGAAGGTGTTGAATCGGGTTGCAGCGAAAGCGAACAGATAGGGGCTCGTCGGGTAGTCGGTGGCCCAGCGGAAACGCCGCCGATCGCCTGACAGCGGCGTATTGCTCAAGCGAACACCGTTCGCGACCACCGTCAATTCGTCGGCACCGTGATCAGCAGCTCACCCGTCGCCTTGTCGCGATTGTCCTCCTTGACCGGCCACCAGGTGTAGGAGAACCAGGGTTCCGACAACGTTGAAACCACGGGCCAGCCACCCTGTGTGTCGAACACGATCGAGGACAGGCCGGAGGTGACCGGGTACCCCTCGTAGTCGACCATGAGGTCGAAGTCCTCGCCTGTGTCACAGGTACGACGCAAGCTCGACCTCGACGGTCGCCTCGTCCAACCGCGTCCAATCCGCGTCGCTGCCGTCCACCTGGACCTCGTTGATGGTCAGCACCGAATGGAGCCAGAAACGAAAAGCCGTAACCCCGTCCTCCACGCACTCAACGGTCATGGTGCTGCGGCCTTCGATGAAACTCGCATCAGGGACGACCTCGAGCTCCAACCGGTAGTGCTGGACGTCGGTCTGCAGTGCGCAGCGGATCGTTGGAGCTCTTGAGCTGAAGTTCTCTCGCGGCGGCCAATCGTTCGACGGATGCAATCTTGGCCCGGGAGCAGAGCTCGGGCGAATCGACCTCTACGGAAGGTTGGGTCGTGTCGACCGGCGGCATCACCCACGGCGCGACTCCAACCAGCATCATCAATACCTTCAACATCGTGCCTCCATCAGGCCGGGCATTTTTCCTTCACGGAGTTGTCGCCTCATTGAAATACGCGGAAAACCGGCCTCGGTTCCGCAACCCATGCGGCACGCGGGACGCGTGCCCCATCCGGCTACGCCTACGGCTTCGCCGTGACAAGCAAATCCTGGCCTGTGCGGGCGTAGCCCGGAGGGTGAAGCCCCATGGGGCAGCCAGCCTCGTCACGGCGTAGCCAGAGGCGAAGCCGGATCCCGCCCGCACGCCCAATATCAATCTTCGTCAGGTGTCTTCACCACCACCCGCGGGGTGCCAGCCTCTGCGATCAGCCGCTCGAGCTCGGGCAGCTGCTCCGCCACCACCACGTCCAGCTCGGCGACATATCCGTCGAGCTTGGCCTCGAGCACGGCGAACACCTCTCGGGAGCTGGTGTAGGGCGCGCCGAGGGCGCTTTCGACAGCGCCCTGCAGGTTGAGGAGCTGGTTGTCGATCTGCGGCTGGAAGTTCAAGACGTCCTGGCTCGACTCGTTCTTGACCTGGGTCAGCTGCTCCTCGATCGCGGTCAGCGATTCCACGATCTCACCGGCCTTTTCCGTGATCGCTTCGTCTTCCGTACGGGACGCGACGCCCTCGATCTGGCCGCGAACATCGCGGATGCGTTCGATGGTTTCGTGCGACCTCGTCAGCTCCTGCCAGATATCGCTGGCAAGGGCGTACTGTTCGTCAAAGGCCTCCTGCGGGATATCGGTCCGGGGATCCTGCACGACATCGAACGACGCGGTTTCGCTCCACTCGCCGACGGTCAACCGGCACCTGGTAGGTGCCGGGCGGCACCGTCGGTCCGCCGGGCCAGCCCCACAGGACGGCATCCTCGACCAGACCGGCGTCCGGCAGGGCCAGGTTCCACACGGCGCGGTTGGCGCCGGCGCGGGCGTCGAGCAGCGGCGGCTCGGCCAGTCTCGGGGAAGAAACGGCGCCACGGGCTTGGCGCCCGCTTCTCGGGCTCCTGGCTCGAGAGGCTGCGCAGCACCTCACCCTCGGCATCGAGGAACTCGAGCTTCACCTCGTCGGCTTCCTCCTCGTCGAGCCCGGCAGGCAGCACGTAGTGGACGACCGCGCCGAAGGGCGGGTTCTGACCCACCGTACCGCGACCGCCGCCGCCCGACTGGTCGACCCACCGCACCACCGTGCGCGGGGTGAAGAGGTGAGGCGTCGGCGGTCGCGACGTCGTCAGTCATCTGATGGAGCACCGTCAGATCATCGAGGATCCAGAACGAACGCCCCTGGGTGGCGACGACCAGATCGCCGCGTTTGACGGCGAGGTCGGTGATCGGCGTGATCGGCAGATTGAGCTGGAGCGGTCTCCAGCTCGCGCCGTCGTCGAACGAGACGTACATCCCGAACTCGGTGCCGGCGTAGAGCAGGCCCTTGCGCTCCGGGTCCTCGCGCACGACGCGCACGAAGTGGTCGGCGGGAATGCCGTTGCGCCGTCGGTCAAGCAGCTTCCATGTCGCGCCGAAGTCGTTGGTCCGGAAGATGTACGGGCGGAAATCGTTCTCGCGATATTGCTGGACGGCGATGAAAGCCCGCCCCGGATCGTGGGCCGACAGCTCGATGGCGTTGACGGTCCCCCACTCGGGCATGCCGGCCGGGGTGATGTCGCGCCAGTTGGCGCCGCCGTCGTCCGAGATGTGGACCAGACCGTCGTCGCTTCCCGCCCACAGCAGGCCCGCCTGGTCGGGCGACTCCTCGAAGGCGAACACCGTGCCGTAGACCTCGACCCCGGTGTTGTCGCGGGTGATGGGCTCGCCGGCGTAGCCCTGCCGGGCTCTGTCGTCCCGGGTCAGATCGGGGCTGATCTCGGTCCAGCTACGGCCCTCGTCGGTGGATTTCAGAACGACGTTGGCGCAGTGATAGAGCACCGACGGGTCGTGCGGCGAGATCCGGATCGGCGAGTTCCATTGGAAGCGGTATTTGAGGTCCTTGGCCTGCTGCCCCACCGCCATTCTGCGGCCACGCCATCACCTCCTGCGAATGCTCGAGCCCCCGGTCGTAGCGGCCGATCGAGCCGCCGTAGCACCCGCCGTAGGTGATGTCCGGGTTGCGCGGGTCGACCGCCACAGTGGCCGTCTCACAGCCAGCCGGGGCGTACCAGTCCGCGCCACGTCGATGCCACCCGGTGAACGGCTCGGAATCGCCACCGCCGAGTTGTCCTGCTGGCCGCCGTAGAGCCAGTAGGGATGCTGATCGTCAACCGTCACCCGGTAGATCTCGGAGGTCGGCTGGTTGGACTGTACGGACCAGGTGCGGCCGCCGTTGAAGGTGATGTTGGCGCCGCCGTCGTTGCCCTCGATCAGATTTGCCGGGTCGTCGGGGTTGATCCACAGGGCGTGGTTGTCGCCGTGCGGCGTGCGGATCGGCTTGAAGTTCTGCCCGCCGTCGATCGACTTCCAGAACATGACGTTGAGGACGTACACCGTGTCGGCGTCCTGCGGGTCCGCCTCGAGGTGGGTGTAGTACCAGGCGCGCTGGCGCAGCTCGCGTTCGGCTGAAACGAGCCGGAACTTCTCGCCGCCGTTGTCGGAGCGGAAGAGGCCGCCTTCTTCGCGCTTCGACCAGAGCCCACACGCGGTTGGGCGCGGCCGGCGACACCGCGACCGCGATCCGGCCCATGACGCCGTCGGGCAGCCCTTCGGTGAGTTTGACCCAGGTGTTGCCGCCGTCGCTGCTCTTGTAGAGCCCGCTTCCCGGCCCGCCCGAGATCATCGTCCACGGCGTGCGCCGCGCCTGCCACATCGCCGCGTAGAGGTTGCGCGGGTTGGCCGGGTCCATCGCCAGATCCACCGCTCCCGCCTCGTCCGAGACGAACAGGACCTTGGACCAGGTGAGACCGCCGTTGGTGGAGCGATAGACACCGCGCTCGGCGTTGGGGCCGAAGATGTTGCCGAGGACCGCCGCGTAGACCACGTCCGGGTCCTTCGGGTGCACCACGATGCGACCGATCTGGCCGGCATCCGGCAGGCCGATGTGGCGCCAGGTGCCGCCGGCATCGGTCGACTTGTAGATCGCCGTCACCCGGCGAGACGTTGCCGCGCGGGCAGGCCGAGCCGGTGCCGACGTAGACGACGTTGGTGTCCGACGGCGCCACCGCGATGGCGCCGATGGAAGCGGCTGCCGAAGGCGTCGCCCGGGCGGCGCTCCCAGCGCACGTCGTCGGGCAATCCGCCGATCGGCTCGCGCACCAGCCCGAGCTCGGCCATGGCGGCATCCACCTCGCCCATGATCTCGGGGTTCGGTCTTCGGTTCGAGTTCGCGCATGACATCGGAGACGTTGTGCCAGGTCAGGCCCGGCATCGGTCGTCTTCCACACGCCGCCGCCGGTCGAGCCCATGTAATAGGTCATGGGGTCGCCGGGCACGCCGGTCACGGCGGTCACCCGGCCGCCGCGAAACGGGCCGACGAGCCGGTAGGACGAGCGAGTTGAAGAGGTCGTCCGGGAAATCGGCGGCGACGGACGCCGCCGCAATCAAAATGACAGAACAGACGAGCGCACGAGCTTTCATCAGGAACCCCCAGGTTGGTGTGCAGCGCAAAGAATAGCAAGGTTCAATTCGGAATTCGGAATTCGGAATTCGGATTTTTCGTCCACTGCCTTCAGCAAATCAAGATTCGAGCCCTCTTCGGAGGTGGGGCCGGCTCCCTCAGATACGTCGTCTCCGTGAATGATGTGACCGGCCTCACGAAGGCTGCGGCGCGGCCCTGAGAAAGTCCTTGTGGAATGCCGATGGATGGTTTGCTGGTTGACACCGTATACCGAGTAGGATTGCGCGAAAATCGTTGACGCCCTGGATCTCACATCAACACCTGGAGCCGGAGAAAATGACCGCATACCCCGCACCCGCCACATCCGTGTCCCCGGCGCCCGAGAAACGATCTCTGCCGCGCCGTCCGGCACTCGTCGAGGCTTCGCCCCCGAAACCCAACCGCCGACGTCTCTCCGCCATCGTCACCACCTACAACGAGGCCGACACCATCGCCGAATGTCTCGAGTCCCTTGCGTGGTGCGATGAGGTCCTGGTGGTCGACTCGCTCTCGACCGATGCCACGCCTGCCATCGTCCGGAACATCGACGGCGTCAAGTTGCTCCAGCGTCCGTACTATGGGGCTGCTTCGCAGAAAAACTGGGCGATCGACCGCTGCCGTTTTGATTGGGTGCTGATCCTCGATGCCGACGAACGAGTCACTCCCGAACTGCAAGAGGAGATCGAAGCCGTCCTCGCGGAGCCGGTCCCGACGACCGCCTTTTCAATCAAACGCAGAACGTTCGCTCTCGGCAAAGAGGTGCGGTACTCGGGCTGGCAACACGACCGGGTCATCCGCCTGTTTCACCGGCAGAGCGCCCGCTACCCGAACCGCCGCGTCCATGCCGACATGCAAACCACCGAAAGTCCCAGGGTGCTTCGTGCGGCCCTCAATCACCACATGGTCGACACCGTCGAGGAGTACCTTGGACGCACGCGACGCTACGCGACCTGGGGCGCCGCCCAGCTGTGGCGCGACGGCCGTCGCCGTGCCGGCCCGTGGCAGGTCCTCATTCGGCCCGCATGGCGTTTCTTCCGCACCTATGTGCTGCAACTCGGTTTCGTCGAGGGATTCCGCGGCCTCGTGATGTGCGGTGTTCCCGCGTACGGGACGTTCCTCAAATACGCCACAGTCCGGAGTTGGCGTCGGGAGGAACGGCGCGGTCACAGCCCACATCTGCCGGCTTTCGACGATGACCCGTCCACCTGGGATTGGCGGCCGGGCGAGCAGGCGCCCACCGGGCTGCAACCGCAATCATCGGCCTGATTGCCGCGACCTTCGGCGTCCGCATCAGCCACCGCGGCAATAGGCGGGGTCAACTTCAAGATCCGATGTGCACGCGGGACGCGTGCCCCATGCGGCTCCGCGAAGACGCTACGCCGTCACAAGCATGCAGCCTTGCTCGTCACGGCGTAGTCCATTGGACGAAGCCGGATGGGCAGCCGTCCCGGCTGTCGGGTGGGGGGCCATCGCACGGCACGCGAGACGCGTACCCCACAAACCGGAAAGAATCTTCGGTGCTTTGTGGGGCAGCCGTCCCGGCTGCCGGGTGGGGGCCGTCGCACGGCACGCGAGACGCGTACCCCACGAAACGCTACGCCGTCACAAGCATGCAGCCTTGCTCGTCACGGCGTAGTCCATTGGACGAAGCCGGATGGGGCAGCCGTCCCGGCTGCCGGGTGGGGGGCCATCGCACGGCACGCGGGACGCGTGCCCCACAAACCATCCCTGCGGCTTGATCAGGGATCACCCTGCCCCTCTCAAGGCCATTTCGACCGAGCGAAGCCCCGCCTTCCCTGTCATTTCGACCGAGTGAGTGAAACGAACGAGCGGAGAAATCTATGCGACCCGCGCCACCCAAACGGGCCTGCTTCCCGAGAACGAAAAACAAGCGACCAGATTTCTCCGCTCGGCCCTTCGGGCCTCGGTCGAAATGACAGTCAGGTTTGGTTGGGGATCTCCTGCGGCTACCTCTGAATAATCCGGTGCCGAGCCGCCCCAACCACTGCGAGCATGAAGTTGGGGCAGGTTCCTTTCGCGACCGGCGGACTACGGATCGAGAATGTATTTCAGCCGGGACGGATAGCTGACCCGTATCGACCCACGAATGCCCCGCGAACCCTGGCCGGGCGTCACCACCACCTCGAAGGTTGTGTCGTCCCTCAGGTCAAAATTGTCCACGGCGCCCTGGAGGCGCAGCCTGCCCTTGCCGCTGGCCTCGATCATCACCTCGCCGGTCGAGACCTTTCGTACCTGCACCACCATGTTCTCGTACACATCCCGTCTGCATCACCTCGACATCTACCTTGCCGGCGTAGGCTGGAGAAAATTCGAGCAACTGCTGCGACCGCATCGAGGTCACGCTAAAGGCCGTCTCGACCTCCTCCGGGACGATCGCGACGCCGTATGGCATGGGAGACGTCGGGACGCAACAGCCGGTCCGGAAGCGAGGGCTCCAACCTGCTCCTGCCCGCCGGTGCGCCTCGTCCGCACCGGCGGCTCGACGGTGACCCGGATCGGACCGGCAAAATTGTCGAATTCGTTGCCCTCGGGAACGATCGAAAAACGGTTGGTCCAGACCGCGAAGTGGTACATGCCGGGGCGCCGTCGCACCCTCGAATTCGGGATCCATGACGACCCGAACCACGATGTCCCGGCACGACTCTCCCGCGGGGCCCGGCACGCACACGACATCAGGCACGAGGACGTCCCAGCCCTCATGGTCGACCTGATCGTGCATCGCCTGCCAGCAGGAGCGATCCAGCTCGCTCGCTCAACGGGTCGTAGCAGGGCACGAGCCCGAGACCCGGGAAGGGGTGATTGGGCTGGTTGAACCAGAGATCCCAGGTCGCCTCGTCGCCCCCGGAGCCACCGACTTCATCGTGGATCTGAACGCGGACCTCGAGAAGGGTCCCAGCCGGAACTGTGAAACGTCGGCAGTCGCCGCCGCATTCGAATCGTCTCACCGGAATCCGGATCGGTGTAGGAGAGCGTCAGCTCCGGCACGAAGTTGGGCGAGCCACCGCCTTCGGCATATGCCGCAAATGCCCCCAACTGCAGCAAGCATCCGATCGCCGCACCGATCATTACGCACGTCTGTTCGTCTCACTGGCACCCACCTCCGCCCCAAGCTGCGGCCCCGTTCACTATACCCGGAGAGGCCGGGCCCATCCGGGGTCGGGGTGGGCCGGGCTCAGCGACTCGCACCCAGCGCATCGAGCACGTGCTTCGGGACGAACCCGCACCCGCCAGTTTTCGGTCAGGCTGCGCCACGAGATCGTGCCGTCCGGCTCGACGATGATACGTCGCCGGGCGGGCGATCGCGCCACCTCCCGGCTTGCCGCCCTCGTGGACCAGACCCCAGTCGTGGATCGCGCGCCGTTCGACATCCGACAGATACGGGAAATTCGAGACCGAGCCCCTCGGCGAGCCGGGCCGATTCTTCGGTGGTGTCGACCGACACCGCGATGACTTCCGCGCCCGCATTCTGAATATCCGACAGACGTGACTGCAAACCTTGCAGTTCTGATCGGCAGAATGGTCACCAGAAGCCGCGGTAGAAGACCACCACCACCCGCCGGTCCTGGAAATCAGCGAGGTTGACCACTCGTCCGGTCTGGTCGGGCAGTATCAAGGGCGGCGCCGCCGAGCCGACGGCAGCCGCCGTATCGGTGCCCGGCATCTGGTTCGAGAGCACAAAGACGTACCCGAAGAGAAGAACTGCAAACGCCCCAGACGTGAGGAGCCCCAGCCAGCTCTTCCAGTTGCTCTTCTTGAAAACACCCCACCCGGCCACCGCCACGCCCAACCCAACCACGATCAGATTGAGGGCGGCGTTGTCTCTGAGATCGGGAAATTTCACGGCGTAGGTGAAGTAGGTCACCAACCCGACCAGGGCGATCAGCGGGCCGATCCAGGCGGCGTGGTTCCGTTTCTTCTGTTCAGAGGTCATCACGACTCCTTCAACCTCGATCCCGGCGAACGAACATTTCTGTGCAGGCAGCCCGTCACGGCGGAGCCGGCGGCGAAGCTGGATCCCGCCTGCACTTCGAGCTCCAGCTTTGCTGCTGCTAACCACAACCCACGGATCGTTAATAATTGCGGCCGCCGGTCGTGTTGTACGGTACGGGGGAAGAACATGGGGGAGAAAAACTGGGGCTGCTTCAAGCAGGCGGCCGCCGGATGCGGCTGTCTGGTGGTGGCGGCCGTCGCCTTCCCGTGGTGATGGCCGCCATGATCATGCTGCCGATGAACCGCGCCGTGGCAGACCGGACCGAGCTCGAGACGGTCTATGGAAATCAGGAGGCCTTCATGCCTCCCGCGTCGGGCGTCCCGTCATCCGAGCGGATCGAGGCCTTTCTCGAGGTGCGGCAGGCGCTCGCGCCGACCTGCGACGATTTCTGGAATGCCGAGCGTGCAGTCGCCAAGCTGGAGGCCTTCGACGATCAGGAAGAGGTCTCCGAAGATCGCGCGTCATGAAACAAGCCATGTCGACCTCGAAGACCATGATGGGGATGGGCTCGTTGATCGGCCACTTCTTCGAGACCCGCAACCAGGCCCTCTGTCGACGCCGGGATGGGGCTCGGCGAGTACACCTACATCTACGTCCTGGCCTACGGCGACGAGATCCTCAACCCGACCGACGAGCTCGAGCTCTTCGGCCCCGGCGCCACCGAACCAGCGTGTCCGCGAGGCCCTCCAGTCGATGCTGCACAACCAGCTCGAACTGCTCCAGCAGGAGGGTGGCGCCCGAGGATGACGATCGCTCCGGTGAGCGGCCGAGGTGGAGGCCACTCGAGCACGACACCGAACCGCATCCCCTGGCAGGATGGCCTGCCGCCAGAGATCGAGGAGCTCGCTGCTCCCCTACCGGGAGGAGCTCGACACGCCTATTCTGCGGGTCGACGCCGCCCTTCGAGCTCATGATCAACGAGAAACGGAGCCTCGCGATCGAATCGCGTTAGGACTCCGTCAGGCACGACTGCTTCGACCACGGCGCCGGTTCGACCCGCGGCTTCCCGCGCCCCTCGATCGTGATGACCCGCGCCGGCAGACCCGGATCCGTGCTCCTGCCCGAACACAGGATGCACGGGATGTCGTACTCCTCGGTCAGGACGCGCCCGTCGATGCGGTTCGAGAAATCGACGTGGCGGTGTTCGTGGCCGAAGAGCAGGGCGTCGATCCGCCCCCCGACCAACCGCATGAAATCGGCGCCGTCCTTGAGCCGGTGGCCCAGCCACTCCCTGGAGTTCTTGATGAGCGGGTCGTCCGGGAAACAGAAACGGGTGGTGGTGGAGGGCGACGACGATCTTGTAGCTCTTCGGGCGTTCCTCGCGCAGCGTGGTCATGAGCTCGGCGAGTTCGTTGAGCTGGTCGTCGCCGAGCTCGCCATCGGCCAGCAGACCGTCCCAGAATCCGGTCTCGGCCCTCATCGAGTTGAGGGTGATCAGCGCGACTCGGTCGTCGGCGTAAGGCACGTCGGGGTGGGTCACCCGGGTTTCGATCCCCATCAGGTACTTCTTGAAGAGCTTGAACCTCTTCTCCTGGGCGTAGGCGCCGTTCCAGCCGTAGTCGTGGTTGCCGGGCAGGGCGCACGACCTGAAACCCGGCCCGGTGGAGGGGCTCGAGGATCCGCCGCGCTTCGATGAACTCGAGCCTCGCGGCCGTCGTCGACCACATCGCCGGTGATCAGCACCAGCGGTTTGTCGTCATCGTCTCCCCAGTGGCGTTTGATCAGCCGCACGAGCTTCTCCGCCTGCCGCCACTCGTCGACGTCGGTCTCTTCCTTGCCGATGTGGAGGTCGCTGATGTGGAGGATTTTCATTCTGCCTCGAGGCCCTCTTTCTGATTTCATGTGATTTGAACCATGTGACACCTCCCGTCCGAGGCATGCCAGTGCGGGCAGACGCCCGCACCTACGATGTTGACAGGACACGGGTGGGGGCGGAATCGCATCACTGCGCGATCCCAGAGCCGCACGCAGGTCCTGCAGGGCCTGCCACAACGTCGACCATGGACTTCCCGGAGGAGCCATCCCGGCTACGGCGTTGGAGCCATCGCATGGCACGCGAGACGCGTACCCCACAAACCGACAATCGACTCGGGTGCCTTGTGGAGAGCCATCGCATGGCACGCGGGACGCCTGCCCCACAAACCTGAAATCGACTCGGCTGCCTTGTGGTGCGGCCGTCTCGCCCGCACGTGGCGCCCACACTGCGTGCCCGAACCTTCCAATCTGTTCGAATGTCGGTCCGAAATTCAAAATTCAAACTCAAAACTCAAAACTCGATCAGGTGCTATCCTCCGCCGTCCGGAGAGACGAGTGGCATTCCAGCTTCCTCACCGCACCGACATCGAAGCCATGTTCCGGCTGGCGCTGCCGGTGGTGGTGGTGCAGGTGGGGATGATGCTCCTCGGCGTCGTCGACACCATGGTCGTCGGCCGGCTGTCGTACGAAGCCCTGGCGGCGGTCGCTCTCGGCCACGTGGTCGTTGTTGCGGTGTCGTCATTTGGAGTCGGGTTCTGCTGGCGCTCGACCCGCTGGTTTCGCAGGCGGTCGGCGCCGACGACACCGACAGCGTTCGCCGCAACGTCCAGCGGGGATTTCTCCTCGCTGCCGGGCTGATGATCCCCAGCACGCTCTTGCTGTTGCCGGGAGAGACGGTGCTGACTGCCCTGCGCCAACCGCTCGAGACCGTGCCCGTGGCCGCCGCCTACGTCCGCATCTGCATTCCGGGGCTCTTGCCCTTTTACGCATTCGTGGTGTTGCGCCAGACGCTGCAGGCGATGGAGAGACTGCGGCCGATCGTCATCACCATCTTCGTGGTCAACCTGTTCAACCTGGTCGCCGACTGGGTCCTGGTCTTCGGCGCCGGACCGATCCCGAGTCTCGGTCCGATGGGCTCGGCCTGGGCCACGACGGCTCGCACGGACTCTGCTGTTTGTCGTGCTCCTCGTGTTGGCGCGCAAGGAGCTTGCACCGCTCCTCGGCCATTTCGATCGCGAGGTCCTGCGGTTGCAGCCGTTGTGGCGCATCATCCGCCTCGGGACGCCGATCGGGTTCCAGGTCCAGCTCGAGATCATCGCCTTTGCCGTGATCGCGTCTGCTGATGGGCGGGCTCGGGACGCTCCAGATGGCGGCCCACCAGGTCGCCATCAACCTGGCTTCTCTCACCTTCATGGTTCCGCTCGGTGTCGGGACGGCAACCGCCATTCGGGTGGGTCACGCCATCGGCGCCGGCGCCAGCGGTGGTGCGCGGAGGGCTGCAGCCGCCGGGTTGCTGATCGGCGCGTCGTTCATGTCGTTGACTGCCGCCCTCTTCATCTTCGCGCCCCGGGCCCTGTCGTCCGCCTACACATTCGATTTCGATGTCGTCGCGCTGGCCTCTCTGTTGATACCCATCGCCGGGTTCTTTCAGGTCTTCGACGGCCTCCAGGTGGTGTCGGCCGGGGCGCTCCGCGGGGCCGGCGACACGCGGGTGCCGCTGGTGGTGAACATCGTCGGTTTCTGGGGCATCGGCCTGCCAACGAGTTGGGTGCTCGGCTTCAAACTGGGCTACGGGCCCGTAGGTCTGTGGTGGGGATTTGTTGCCGGCCTTGGCGCGGTGGCGATCTTTCTGATGATCAGGCTGGCGTGGAAGTTCCACGGCGACATCCGACGGATCGAGGTCGACTGACGGCTCTCCGGAAGCGGGAACCCAATCCTGTCAGTCGCGCATCAGAATCAACGCACGGCGGATCAGGCTCACGTGTTCGCGGACCCATTCTTCGATCTCTTGCGAGCTCATCCGATGACAGACCCATCTGGCGCGCCACCTCGTCCACCATGCTCTTCTCGTTGACGCTGTAATTGACGTCCGAGTAGCCGAGCCCGATGAGTTCCAGCAGCGCCGCCACCTTGGACCGCCAGCTGTGAAAGACCCCGGCAAGCTCCTCGACGCTGCGGCCGTCGCCGCCGCCCGTGATCCCCATCTCGGCCTTGAGGGCGGCCAGAGCGACGCCTCCTCACGACCGATCACGAGACCGTCGGCCTCGATCATCTTCTCCGCCAAGCTCCGCGAAGGCCCTCTTTTCGTCGCTGTCGAGAAGGTTCAAAAACACCGCCGCCCCCTTTGCTCGCTGCTGTGACACCAGAATAGCAGTGACCGCACGGGTTCGCCGTCGTCATGTTAGGATTCACTTCAATCCGCCGCGATCCGAAAAATTCCGGGCGGAGTTTTTTGGAGGGCACACCCATGATCGAACCGAGAATCGATCCTGCCCACCAACGAGATGCCACGCCAGTGGTACAACCTGGCCGCCGACCTCCCGCACCCGCCGCCGCTCGGCCCCGACGGCAACCCGATCGGGCCCGAGATGCTGGCGCCGGTCTTTCCGATGAACCTCATCGAGCAGGAAGTCAGCACCGAGCGCTGGATCGACATCCCGGAGGGGATGCTCGAGATCTACGCCCGCTGGCGGCCGTCGCCTCTGCGCCGGGCTTTTGCCCTCGAAAAGCATCTCGGCACTCCGGCCAAGATCTTCTACAAGGACGAAAGCGTCTCGCCGGCAGGCAGCCACAAACCCAACACCGCGGTCGCCCAGGCCTGGTACAACAAGGAGTTCGGAATCAAGCGCCTGACCACCGAGACCGGCGCCGGTCAGTGGGGCTCGGCCCTGGCCTACGCCGGCCAATTGCTCGGCATCCAGGTCGATGTGTGGATGGTGCGCGTCAGCTTTGACCAGAAGCCCTTCCGCAAGACCATGATGGAGACCTGGGGCGCGCGCTGCGTGCCGTCGCCGTCACCCGAGACCCAGGCCGGGCGCACGATCCTCGAGCAGATGCCCGACACCCCCGGCAGCCTCGGCATCGCCATTTCCGAGGCCATCGAGGCCGCGGTCACCGACCCGTCGGGCACGACCCGCTACTCGCTCGGCAGCGTCCTCAACCACGTCATGCTCCACCAGACCATCATCGGGCTCGAGGCGAAGAAACAGCTCGCGATGGCGGGGATCAAGAGCCCCGATGTGGTCATCGGCTGCGCCGGCGGCGGTTCCAACCTGGCGGGGCTGTCCTTCCCCTTTGTCGCCGACAAGATCCACGGCGCCGAGATCGAGATCATCCCGGTCGAGCCCGAGGCCTGCCCCACGCTGACCAAAGCGCCCTACGCCTACGACCACGGCGACACCGCCAAGATGACGCCGCTGCTGCCGATGTACTCGCTCGGCCACGCGTTCATCCCGCCCGCCATCCACGCCGGCGGCCTCCGCTACCACGGCATGTCGCCGCTGGTGTCGGCCTCGGTGAAGGCCGGTCTGATGTCACCGATCGCCGTTCCACAGCTCGAGTGCTACGAGGCCGCGGTCACCTTCGCCCGCACTGAGGGCATCATCCCCGCGCCTGAGACCAGCCACGCCATCGCCGCAGCCATCGCCGAAGCCAACAAGGCCAAGGAAGAGGGCAAAGAGAAGACCATCATCTTCAACTACTCGGGCCACGGTCTGATGGACCTCGCCGGCTACCAGGCGTACTTTGCCGGCGAGCTTCACAACTACCCGCTGCCGCCCGAGGTGATGGCCCGTTCGCTGGCGGTGATGGAGGGGTTGCCGAAACCCGACTAGGAGGACACGATGAGGGCGACATTCGATCCCTGGTGCTGTGCGCCGTGTTCGCGTTTCCGGCATCTGCAGAAGAACCCACGACCGCGCTGTTGATCATCGACATCCAGGACTTCTACTTCCCCGGCGGCAAGGCGCCGCTGGTCGAGCCCGAGGCGGCGGCGGCCAACGCGGCCAAGGTCCTCGCTTCTTTCCGCGCCGCCGGCAAACCGGTGATCCACGTCCGTCACGACGTCAAAGATGGCGGAGCGATCCACACGAGCGTCGCACCGATCGATGGCGAGATGGTCTTCACCAAATCCGAGGTCAGCTGTTTCAACGGCACCGAGGTTCTGGCCCACCTGCGCGACCTCGGCGTCGAGCGCCTCGTGCTGGTCGGGATGCAGACCCACATGTGCCTCGAAGCCGCCACGCGAGCCGCGTACGACCTCGGTTTCGAGTGCATCGTGATCAGCGACGCCTGCGCGACCCGCGATCTCACGTACGGCGAGACCACCGTCAAGGCCGCCGACGTCCACGCCTCGACCCTGGCGACCCTTGATCGGACCTACGCGAAGGTCGTCGACACCGAGACCTTTCTCGGCGCGAAATAGGCTTCAACGCAGAAATGGCAGGCGGGACGCCTGCCCCATGCGGCTTCGCGCGAGCGCTACGCCGTCACAGGCAAATTGTCTTGCTTGTCACGGCGAAGTCCATGGGACGAAGCCGGATGGGGCAGCCGTCCCGGCTGCCATTTGGGTGTGCCACACGAGACGGTTCTTGGCCCTTTGTGGGGCAGCCGTCCCGGCTGCCATTTGGGTGTGCCACACGAGAAAGTTCTTGCCCTCTTGTGGGGCGGCCGTCCCGGCTGCCTTCAGTCACGTTGACTTCGGAACCTCGCGCTGCTGAATGGCCACTCTTCCGGACGCCGGCAGAGCCCGGCCACAACCGGATTCTCCTCGGTGTATTCGACGAACTGCTGGAATGCCTTTTCGTCGCGAACAAGATGGTCGAACGACTCCTTTTGCCAGACCCTCCCCGTCCCCCCGACGTGCTTGTTGATTTCATGGGCTGAAAATGACTTCCAGGAATGCAGAATATCCGACAGATTCCAGTTCAAGTACGGAGTCACGACGGCATGAACGTGATTCGGCATCACGCACCAGGCGCTCAGAGCGTACCGTTCACCCTGAAAATGGAGCATTGCAGACTCGACAATACCTGCGACCTCGGGTTGCTTGAGAATGCAGTTCCCGAAGCCCGGGTCAATATCGAATTGCTGCGCTATCTCCTTCGGGTCTGAGGATCTCTTCAACGCTTTCCCTTCGCCACACCTATTCTGGGAACCGCGTCCACCAAACAGAAGGTCACGAAGTACGTGCACCCTGTTTTGTGAAGATGGGGGAGGTCACCCCGCCACTGCGGATCGACTTTCGGCAGTGATTTCGGATCGACGATTCGATCCGGATTCAGCGGTGCCTTGATCTTGCTGTTGGACATAGCAGCATGCAGTATCTCATTCCCGCAGCAACCAAATGGCACGCGGGACGCGTACCCCACAAACCTGTAATCGACGTGCATGCCTTGTGGGGGCCATCGCATGGCACGCGGGACGCGTGCCCGCACAAACCAATGAACCGACCTCGGATGCTTTGTGGGGCAGCCGTCCCGGCTGCCGTTTCGACCGTTGAATTCCTCATCAAAGAACCACCTCGTCCGGTCATCCTTCCGTAAAGAAAAATGATGGCAGGGGTTGACAAAATCGAAATTGAGGCTAAATTTTTAGCATGATGCTAATTTCTTAGCATCAGTCGATGGCCATCGACCGACTTCAGCCACGGAGGCAGCATGAGCGCAGACACCAAAGACCTCAGCCGGCGCGAACGGCAGATCATGGAGATCGTCTACCAGTTCGGCCGCGTCACCGCCGCCGAGGTCCGCGAACGGATGCCCGATCCCCCGTCCTACTCGGCGGTGCGAGCGATGCTGCGCATCCTCGAGGAAAAGGGGCACCTCGAACACGAACAGGACGGCCCCCGGTACGTCTTCATGCCGACCGTCCCGCGGGCGGAGGCGAGCGAGACCGCCCTCCGCCGCCTCGTCCGCACCTTCTTCGGCGACTCACCGGAGGGCGCCATGGCGGCGCTCCTCGATCTCGAGGGCGACCGCCTCGACGAGGAGGCGCTGCAGCGCATCGCGGAGCGCATCGAAGAGGCGCGCAGAGGAGGACGACTGATGGACCGCCATGCTCCCCTTCGTTCTCGGTTCGATCAAGGCGCTGCTGCTGCTGATCGTGGCGTCCGGGGCGGCGCTCGCCCTGCAACGAGCGCTCGGCCCGCCTCCGCGCCGTTGTGTGGAGCATCGCCCTCGCTGGCTGCCTGGCGATCCCGATCGTGGCGCCGTCTACTGCCGACCTGGTCGGTGCCGGTGCCGGCCGCTCTGGCGCAATTCACGACACCTGAAAAACCAGCGCCCAGAACCTTCCGAGTCAATATGCCAGCAGTTGCCAGTCAACACCAGTTGACTGCTGTCAACACCTCGAACTTGATTTCGACCACGCCGACACAGCAGAAAACGCCGTTCCCATGGCAGACCTGGGTACTCGCCATCTGGGCCCTCGGCGCAGCGTCCTGTTGATGCTCGCCTCGGCTTCGGTCTGTGGCGGGTGTCAGACGCAATCCGGCAGGCGCACCCGGTGACCGACCCCCGCTGGCTCCGGCACCTCGACCGCGCCCTGCGAGCGGCTGTCCTGCCGGCGCAAGGTTCGCCTCCTGGTCACCGACCAGGTCGAGATCCCGGCCACCGTCGGCGTCTTCCGGCCGGCCATTCTGCTGCCTCTGCGCGCCGCAACCTGGCTCGACGACCGCCGCCAGGCGGTGCTCCTGCACGAACTGGTCCACGTCGCCCGCTTCGACTGGCCGGCGCGGATGATCGCGCGGATCACCCGTGCGGCCTACTGGTTCAACCCCCTCGCGTGGTGGGCGGTTCGCCGCCTCGATCTCGAGCAGGAACTGGCCTGCGACGAAGAAGTCCTCGCTCTCGGTACCGGAGCGTCGGACTACGCCTGCCACCTGCTGGGAATCGCGCGCCACGCCCTGCCAACCCCCGCACCCGCCATTCCCGCCCTGGGGATGGCCCGCACGACCCACCTGGAGGAACGCATCATGACAATCCTGAAGAAAACCACCCACCGCCGCGTCGGCATGGCGGTCATCATCCCGGCGGCGATTCTGATGGCGGCCATGGTCCCCGCCCTGGCATCCGTCTACCCCGGCGACCCGGCCCCCCGCCAGGCCAGCTCCGAACTCAAGGAGATCCTGGCCGAAATGGAGGAAGCAGAAAAGAGGATCGAGCCCCAGCTCGCACGCATCGAGGATTTCGAGATCCAGATGGAGCCGCAGATCGCGATGCTCGAGAACATCGAGGTCGAGATCGACGACGAAAAGATCGCCGAAATCGAAGCGCGGATGCAGCCCTATCTCGACCGGCTCGAAGACATCGAAATCGACATGAGGCCCTTTGAGGAACAAGCTCGAGGCTCTCGAAGAGCAGCTGGAGAACATGGACTTCCATATCGAGGACGGCAAGCTCGAAGATATCCACGACAGATCCAGGAGCAGATGGCCATCCACATGGGTCAGATCGAATCGATCCACGTCGACATGGAGCCCTTCCACGCAGCAGATGGAGACCATCCACGAGGAGATGGCAGAGTTCCACGAGCAGATGGCCGACGTCCACATCGACATGGAACCGATCCACGCCCAGATGGAAAAGATCCACGTCGACATGGAGCCGTTCCACGAGCAGATGGAACAGCTCCACGTCGAGCTCGAGCCCTTCCACGAGGAGATGGAGCGCCTCGGAGACCGCCTCGAAAAGGCCATCCAGGGACGAGGTCGTCTCCTACCTCCGCAGCGAGCTCGGCGCCGTCACCTCACCAGGCGCGCCCCTTCGACGAAGCGGCAGCGCGCATCATCGATGACTCCCACATCAACGTCCACGACGGCATCATGAAGATCAAAGGCGACCAGGACGAGATCCGCGAGATCCTCACCGATCTCCTCCTCCCCCACCGCATCGGCACCCAGGAGTTCTTCGACCAGGCCATCGACAACGCCGCGACCGGTCTGTCGCCGATGGTGATTCAGGTGGATTGACGACCTATCCCAGAATCGACAGAGCCCCGGCATCCGCCGGGGCTTTTTCTTTTGTGGTCCGTCCGTTTCGGCTGCGTTGATCCTCACGAAAAGGTCATCCAAAACCGGGCGAAGATCGACATCCGCCGGCTGTGCAGTCAGACGACGAAGGCTGCGAGAGCGGTCGCGGGAATTCAATCAGATAGCGATCACGATATTCATCGGACACATCACGCTAGATCATGATGCCAGAGTGGTATGGATCATCGTCGTAAAAACGCAAAGCTCGGGACGCGTGATCGCGTGTCCGAGAATCCAGGCCGGAGGAGCGACAACTCGCCTGCTATTTTTGCGCTTCGATCACGCGACGTACTACAGGCTCGAGGCCGCGACTCATTTCAGACGCCACGATTCCGGCACCTGCTTCCGTGTAGTGACAATCGTCAAACATATTGTCCAGTGACTTTGGGAGACTGGATTCCAGGTCGATCAATGTCACGCCCTCTTCCGCCGCGATCTTCCGAACTTCTCCGACGTATTGCTGCATGCCGAGGCGTGCGGTGTTGATGCTCCATCTCTTCGTGGGCCCGGCTCCGTTTGCCCAGTCCATGTACACCGCCTGTTGTTCACGTTCGCTCATTTCGACTTTGTACAGAAACGGCTGAGTGACCACCACTATTTCGGACCCATCCAGACGCACGAGCTGGATCAACCGTTTGTAATACCTCGAAAAGGCAGGCAAACCAGGGAATTCGTCGGTATCGATCACCTCTCGTGGCGTCCAATAGAACAAATGTGACACGACGTCGCGAACCAAATCTAGAAGAGGTTGAGTCCTCGCCGAAGCGAGACATCGAAGCGTAGAGGTGTCCATAGTCGTCGCGGAATGGACCGCTGACGTAGTTACTATGGTCTGCGTTGGCAGTAAGATCGTTGATCGCGTGCATGACGACCACAATGTCGGGGTTTGCCTGTCGAACATTGCATTCGTAGTTGATGAGACTTTGCAGTGTCGTGTACCACTGGGCGCCCTGATTCAAGACGCGAATCTCATGTTCCGGAAATGACAGACGGAGATTTTTTTCGACCGATCCGTCCAACCACCCCACGCAGTCGTCGATCCGCCAAGAAAGGCGATTGTGAGGACCTCATCGTTCGGACCTGGATCGATCGGTGGCGGGAACACATGAAGGTGGGCGTGAAATGGTTCGTGGGGTGCGAGAAAACGTTCGTACTTGTATAAAACGGGACGTACAGGATCAGTGCAAGCAGCGTGTCGACAAGAAGGCGACCTGCCGGAGTGTCCATGAGCCGGCCCGCACCAAGCAATAGACAACGGCGACCGCCGTAAAAAAGACCGGTAGGAACGAGACAATCGAAAGTGTGATGATCTTGACGAAGGGGTTCCAGATCTCGCCGTTGAAGGGATAGAAACCGGTCAACGTATCCCGTTTCAACAACCCTACAAACAAATAGACTGCGGAACTCGCGTAAATGGCGGCTGCGACGCTATCCTTCCATGACCACCAGGTAAAGTCGATTTTCATTGATCATGCCCCTCTCTCTGATTTCCCTGCCGTCACCTACCGATGTCTCTATTCGCTTCCAGATTCACGGGATTCTACAGGGCCGACAACCACCGATTCCTCCGCTCTAGTTTTTCAATGAAGTTTACAAACTGTACCGAGCGCTACCAACACTATCGCATCTCCAGTCATCAAGGAGGCAACCACCTTCAAGGTTTCACGCCTGTGACTTTCCGGCTAGCGCCTTTCGTCGCGGCTTCCACGTCGCATTCAGAAGGTTGGCCGTCCCACACGCCACTCGCCATCTAAGGTGCAAAATTTACAGCTGAAACCGTTTCAACGATGAAATCGACGCGTCGTTTTCAGCTCAACTTCCCGCCTCCGGGTTGCAGGGACATGCGCTGTTTGGCAAGGCTACAGCGATCGTTCCAAATTCCGAGTACTTCAAGAATATTCTAGTTTGAGGATACATCAGGAGGTAGCCATGAAGCCCGGTCGGGGTACTCATCTGTCTCGTCGCATTGCACTCGATGGTCCAACACACTTC
>CAWAUY010000011.1:0-6395 GCA_963785275.1 Candidatus Sulfomarinibacteraceae bacterium | reverse complement strand
TCAGCGCGCCAGAATGAAAAATGGTAGTTGACCTATTGGGTCGATCCGCCCGATTGATCAGCCCGTCACCCAAAACGCAACGGATTCATCTCTGGAGCGTTGGTTGAGTTGAGACCCGTTTGGGAGAACCGTCGCTCGGGGGAAGAGCATGACCAGTGCGACATTGGCGGCAACTCGAGACCACAGGAGGAGCGATTCGGCCCACGAGTGAGGGTGAGAGGATCGTGACCCTCGACGTGCTTCGAGGGTTGGCGATCTTCGGCATCCTCTTCGTCAACATCGGGATTTTCGGTTTTCCGGAAGGGGACTCGGAGATCCACCGGGAGCTCTTTGGCGGAACCGCGGATCGCGTCATTCACTGGGCGACCCAGTTTCTCATTGAAGGCAAGTTCTACTCGCTGTTCTCCGTGTTGTTCGGGATTGGCGTCGCCATCCAGTTCGATCGGGCCCGCCAGACCGGCCGAAAAGCCGGGGGCTGGTACGCCCGCCGGCTGCTTGTCCTGCTGGCCATCGGTCTGGTGCACGACGTGTTCATCGTCACAGGCATCATCCTGATGACCTACTCCATCGTCGGGTTCTGGCTCATCCCGTTCCTCAAAAGGCGACCGAAGACCCTTCTCCGGTGGACGGTGGTCATGATTCTCATCCCAGTTGTTGTGGTGTCGGTGTTTATCACCGTGCGTCTGACCGAGGACGATGGGGCTGGTGACTCGACGACAGTTGGAGAGGCAAACGAAGCCAGGAGGCAGCACAGGAACGCGACGCTTTCGATCAGGAAGTTGCCGTATTCGCCCATGGCAGCTATCTGGAGCAGGTGCGGGTCCGGCTTGCCAAGGTCCCCGAGAGCGTGGCCGTCACCCTCGGCCTCGGAACCTACGTCCTCGGGATGTTCCTTATCGGGGTCATGCTGTGGCGATCGGGGTGGATCACGGATCCGCTCGCGAATCGAGCGCGGATTCGAAAGACGGTCGTTCTGGGGTTGTCGGTGGGGAGCCTGTGCACCGGGGGATATCTCGTCGTTCGGGCGGCGGTCACAAAGATGCCCCCACCGGAGGTGGTCATACCGGCGGTGACCATGCAGTTCATCGGGAACATGGCCCTGTGCCTCGGCTATCTCGGCCTCGTCGTGCTCGCCATGACGACCCGGCGCGGACGCCGATGGCTGATGCCGCTGGCTCCCGTGGGTCGCACAGCACTCAGCAACTCACATTTTTCAGTCGCTGGTTCTCTGCGCCGCCATCTTCTACCAACCAGGCCTCGGTCTTTACGGCACCGTAGGCCCTACCGCGAGCCTGTCGATCGTTTTCACCACCTTTGCGGTGCAACTCGTCCTCAGCGCCTGGTGGCTCCGCCGCTTCCGCTTCGGCCCGGTGGAGTGGCTGTGGCGCTCGCTCACCTATGGGCGGAAGTTCCCGATAGTGCGAGACGCGGGGAACCCTGCGACCAACCCGTCCGTCGCCGGATGACGTGATCCGGTATGGCGTGGCCTTCGCCTGAAAAAGCCCAATCCGTCGAATAGCAATTCCGGCAGTCGGGATTGAGGTCGCCCCGAAGGCGAGAGTGCCGTTGCCGGAGAGAGTCAATGTATTGATTCCGGCCTGGGCCGCCGAATGTCCACTCCTCCGACCTCCGCCACGCGACATAGGAAACCCCCCGTCATTCCGGTCGTATGGACACAGTGATTTATGACATCGTCGCTGTATCGGAATCGTTCCTGATACCAACAGGCTACACCGCGCATCGAGCGCGGAAAGGGGAATCATGAATACCAAGAAGAAGCTCCTCGCCATCGCGTTGTTGCTGGTCTCGGCCTCCACAGCGGGCGCCGAGGACATCGTTGGGCTGCCCCTGCACATGCAGAGACTCGACCCGGGGACCATCAGGCTGTGGATCGGCGACCACATCTCGTCGACCTCGATCGTCGCCTTTGCAACCGAAAAGGGCATCGTCGTCGTGGATACCTTCGGTATCCCAGAGGTCGACATGAGTTTGCGCCAGGTGATAGCGCGCGAGTTGGGTCGCACCGACTTCAAGGTACTGATCAACACCCACGAGCATCGAGACCACACCGGCGGCAACTCGGTCTACGCCGACTGCACCATCATCGGCCACGAACTTGTGGCGCCAGGGATGGAAGCGGCTGCCGCCGACCGCGAGCGGCTGCTCGGGTTGTACCCCGGTTGGATCGCCGACAAGGAATCCGAGCTTGAAAAAGTAGACGGTGACAGCTCCGAGGCGGCGCGGCTGAAAGAGGACCTCATCATCAGACGGCTGACCTATGAGGAGATCAAGGCGGACCGGAAGCCGTTTCCGCCGACCATGACCTTCTCCGACCGCATGACCCTCGACATGGGCGACACGACCTTTGATATGTCCTATATCGGCGGCATGCACACGGCGAGTGACGCCGCCATCTTGATTCCGGAGCGCGGCCTGCTGCTCACCGGCGACACCATGGCCGACGTCTGGCTCACCGACACGCCGGGGTGTCTCGCCAGCTTCAGCGTTCGTGCCGGGATCCCCCACGATTTTCCGCTATGGCTCGCCAATTGGGACCGCCTGCTGGCCTCCAGGGACCTCATCACCCGTGTGTTACCCGCGCACTGGAACGGTGAGCTGTCCATCGAGGGTGCCGAGGCACGGGTCGAGTACGTGAGGGCCCTCTGGGAAGGAGTCTCCGCGGCCGAGGCCGAGGGCAGGACCCTTGAAACAGTGCAGGCCGACTTTGGACTCGATGCCCGCTTCCCCGATCTGGTGGGGAGCCCGGGCTTCGACCCGGTCAGACACTACGGGTCAATCGCGGAGATGTGGACCGTTTTAAGCAATCAGAAATCGGCTGCCCGCGCCATCTACGACGCGCTGGACAAGGGGGCCGATGAGGAGGCCGTTCGCGAGATCCTTGCCGACCGGGGCAGCGCGTCGCCCGCATACTTCTTCGTCGAAGCCGAATTCAACGCCTACGGATATGCCCTTCTGCAGCGAGACGAAGTCGAACAGGCCATCGAGATCTTCAGGATCAATGCCGATCTGTACCCCGACTCCTGGAACGTCTACGACAGCCTGGGCGAGGCGCTTCTGCGCGCCGGCAACACCGACGAGGCCGTGGCCATGTACGAGCGGTCTTTGGTGCTCAATCCTGAAAACACCAACGGCAAGGAGGTTCTGGCCGGGATCCGCAACGCCGCCTGATAAAGTGTCGGCCCTGGCACCGGGGACCCTTTCCATCAGCTGCCGGGCGATCCGGTCGGGTGTGACGGTCCTACTGGGGAAACTGGAAACGGATGTCGTCGATATCAGGATTGAGTTCGACCGTGTCGACGATGATCCTGATGACCTCGGGGCGGCCCTTGACGCGGGTTTCGATGTGGTGTGGGAAGACGATTCCATCCACCTCCCGGAAGTCGGAGAACGTCTCTTCCAGCTCCCGATCCCGCCCGCGGATCGTTTCCGTGACATCGGAGCGGACGATCTGCCGCGACTCGACGTCAATGTAGTCGTAGCGGATCGCACCATCCTTGAGAGTGAGTTTGAGTTTGAAGGCCTCCCCGCTGGGAAGCTCCTCACGGCCCTCGAGCTCGACCTGGTGTCCCTTTTCGCGCCAGTTGACGAGAGGGCCCTCGATATCGCGCTCGTCGATCCCCGCCGTCGAGTCGGTATCCGGCGTGACCGCCTGCGGTTCGAAGACCCCTTGCAGAGGCGCCACCTGCCAGCCGATCTCGCCGTCGTGTGCGAAGACGCTTGTCGTCCCCTGGGAGAAGAACTCGAGACGGTAGAGACCGGGGCGTTTCATCTCGCGAACCACCCGCGCGACCCTTCCGCCGCTGGCGGTTGCCGTCCCTATGTGCCGGATCGCATCCAGAGCCTGGATTCGTTCCTTGCCCCCGCGGGCGGCGAGATTCGAGTTCACGATCTCGTCGACCGGCGAGGGTGAGGAGCACGCCCCAAAGAGCGCGCAAAGGAGTAGCAGCGTTTTCGCATACCGCCTCATGGGTTTCTCCACATTCATCGTCACCCCCGCGCCGGCTAACCGGCCGGGTTTCGAGGCCACGGTTTTGACGGATCGGGCCAGTACCGCGGTCCGGCACCCCAACCCCAGTAGACCGAGTTGTTGCGCTGCGCACTCTCGCGTTCCTCTGCTTCCCGCTTTTTCTCGGCCTCTTGCTCGGCCTCGATGGCACGGATCGCGGCATCGTTCTCCCGGCGATCCGCTGCCGCGCTGGCTTGCCGCTCCGACAGGATCGCCTGCCGTTCGCCCGGTGTCATCCACTCGCCCTCGAACTCGACGAAACCACGGGCACGATAGCTTTCCTCCTCGGTGACCCATTGCCCGTTGAGCTGGACCCGACCGAGGGCGCGGTTCGCTTCCTCGTCGTCGGGCAGGATCGCGACCACCCGCGAGTAGGCGTCCAGGCTTGGCTCGAGAGCATTTGGCCCGATGCCCACCGCGCCAGCTCTCGCCACGCCTCGGCATCCCCGGCGGGGATGCTCTCGGCTCGCATCCGATACTCCTGGAGTGGCGAGGTGCTCTTTTCGATGCGAACAACACTCGACATCCGCGCCGAGGCGTAACCCCCACCGATATCGATCGTCACGGCATCATCCGTCTGCTCGACGATTTCACCGGTGATCTGGCCGCCGCCTCGGAGGTAGACATCGTCGGCAAGGACGGGAACCGCCACCAGAGCAATGATCACGAATGCAGTTTTCAATCCTGCCTCCCTCGCACTGGTCGTCACCGGCGTCCAGCGAGGACGCCGCTTCAGGGACAGGGATGGTGATTCTCTTTCCAACGGATTCCGACTCTAACACGGTGCGGGAGTTCACCAGAAGACAGGCGGACGGGACGTCCCCGACTCACGGAACCACCGTGGACCACGCCCCGGTGTCGCCCGCCTCGAAGCCATTCTCGAAGATCAACCGATTGTCGAAGTAACCCGCCAACTGGTTTTCGAAATAGCCGCCCCAAACCAGCATCTCGCTGCCGGTCCAGACCCCCGTCTGCCAGACCGACGGCGCTGGCACCCCGGTGGGTGAGGTCGGGGCCCACGAATCCTGGATCGGGTCGTCGTGACCGCCGGTGTCCAGCTCATCGAGGCCCGAGGCCGCGCCGCCCCAGATGATCATCTCCGAACCTGTCCATACGGCGACGGGTCGGCCCGCCCCTCCGGCGCACCGTCGAGGTGGTCGGCTGCAGGCGTCCGCCACCGGGTCGTCGCGGCCACCGGTGTTCTGGTAGCTCTGGTCCGCCCAGACGATCATCTCGCCACCGGTCCACACGCCACGTGAGCGTAGCGAGCGGTCGGACAGCTATCTGTCGATGTGGCTGTCCAGCTGTCGGCAACCGGTCGTAGCGGCTCCCGGTGTTCGTCGAGATCGTGGGAAATCCGTAATTCGTGCCGCCTCCCCACACGATCGCCTCGGATCCGGTCCACACCATGACATGGTCGTACCGCGGCCACGGGGCGCCGGTCATGGTGATTCCGGTCCACTCATCGGCGATCGGTCGTACCGCCCGCCGTCGCCCTGGGAGACACGGCGTTGCCACCGCCCCAGACGAACATCTCATCACCCGTCCACACCGCCGTGTGATAGGCGCGCGCCGACAGCACGCCCGCGTCAGATATCGGGCTCCAGGATTGGGTGACTGATCATACCGTCCGCCGTCGCCGAGATAATCACCGGCGATGCCGCCCCACACGATCATCTCGCCGTCAGCCCAGACGGCGGTGTGCGAACTGCGGGGAAGGCGCGTCCACCTGGGACGTGGGACGCCAGGTGTCAGTGGCGGGCTCGTAGGCACCGCCAGTATTGAGCGGGTCGGAGGCTGGGCCGCCCCACACGATCATCTGGTTCCCGGTCCACACCGCGGTATGGAACTGCCGGTTTTCAAAGGGCAACGACGACACCCACCACTCCCAGTGTTCGGAGTGCTCGCGATACGACGAGGCGGGCGGAGAGTCCTGGGCGATGAGCTCCTCGAGACGGTCCGCCACCGACGGGGCCACAAGGCGCTCCCGGAGCGTGGATGGGTCGTCGCCGAGTAAGGCGAGCATCGCTGCAAGCCGTTGGGGCGCCCTGCTGGCGGCCTTCATCCGCTGGAGTTCGCGATCCAGCGCCACGGCCACCACCGCCGATCCGGTAGCGCTCCGACGCCCGGTCCAACAACACCCCGATTTCGTAGGCCTGCGCCACATTTTCACCGGGAAGCATTGCCCAAGTCGACGTCGCCGGCTCCCATCCTCGCGTGGTCGCGTAGCCTCTCCACCGCGGCGAGACCGGCGGCGCGCTCCTCCACCGTCAGCTCTGTCGCCTCCATGCCGGTCCCCCCGGCCAACATCCCCAGCACGAGCGCAACGACGACTCTTCGGAACATACAGCCCTCCCATCGTGGTGCC
>CAWAUY010000010.1:0-5403 GCA_963785275.1 Candidatus Sulfomarinibacteraceae bacterium | reverse complement strand
CGATTCTATCTACGTTTTTCCGGGCTCGACCTGCCACCCGCCCGCACGGGCACCCATCGGGTCTCGGTACATAAGGCGACACATGGGGGCTAACCCCGAAACCCAGAGCCGGCGAGTCTCTCGGACCGAGATGTGGGAACGGCGGCCGCCGACTGTTCACCCGGGCGGTCCGCCGTGACTTTGGATCCAGCCATAAGATGGAGACGGCACTTTCCAAAGAGACCGGCGCCAGTTACGGTATCCAGAAGTAAAGACCGCCATATTGAATAGGTGGAGACTTGATGCGCCTCATGCCACTTGCAGTCGCAGGGTGCCTCATCGTGGGCGCCTCGCCGACGGCCGTCCCGGCCAGCGGGGGAGAGGACCAACGCCGGGTCCGATTGGGATCCGTCGATATGGTCCCCGAGGTCGGTCTCCAGGCCGTCGCCGCGGACTGCGGCGATCCGTTTGTGATCCAGTTCGACCAACTGCCGGATGTCGCCGGCCGTGCGCACATCGAGAACGCGGGAGTCGACCTCCTGCGGTACGTTGGCGGAAGGTCATACCTGGCGCGTTGCGAAGCGAGCTGCGGCGACAGCTTGGCCTCGTTGCCTGTGCGCTCGACCTTCGACCTGACGCCGGCGATGAAGCTGGCTCCGGTGTTCGCGACCGATGCCGAACTTTGTGCCCGGTCGAGTCTCGAGGTCGTTGTGCGTTTCTTCCCGTGGGTTCCTTGGGATCAAGCTCGGCTGATCATCGAGGAGAGTGGAGCCGTCACCACGGCAACCCGTTTCGGTTACCGATCGACCGCCACTACGAAGGTCGAGGCAGCCGCACTCGGAGTGCTCCTCGAGTGCCCGGAGGTCGCCTGGGTCGACCCGGTACTGCCGACCACCGGTCCGTCGCTCGTTCACGCGGCCGAGCGCTCCCGTGTGGATCAGGTGCGGGGCTCAGAGGAGTTTCTCGGGGTTGACGGATCGGGCACGAGAGTCGGAGTCCTCGACTGGTTTCCCGCGGACATCCACACCGACCTGGCGGGTCGGGTGACGGAGGCTGGCGTGCGCTGGGGCGAGTCGGACCACGGCACCGCGATTTCGGGTTGCGTTGCCGGAGCGGGAACGCTCGAGCCTCGAGCCACCGGCATGGCGCCCGGCGCGGAGCTTGTCTGGACCTCGTGGGTGCCAGATCCCTGGTCCGCAATTGAGCGGTTCCATGAGGAGTACGACGTCACCATCGCCAACAATTCGTGGAACACAAAGCCGGGGTGGTGGCTGTCCACTCTGTCATGGCATGGAGACCTGTGGGCTTTCGGCTATTACCACGAGAGGGCTGCGGCCGCCGATGCTCTGGTCCGCGACACGGATCTCCTCGTGCTGTTTTCGGTGGGTAACAAACGCCAGGTGTCCTTCCTCGGGCCGCACACCCATGGCAACCAGGACGGCTACGAGGACGGTATCTGGCACGAGGACCTGCATCCCCCCAATCCCAAGAGCCCATCCATCGCCGGCGCAGCCATCGCCAAGAACGTGCTCACGGTCGGCGGCACCACCAAGGACGATGAGACCGGCCCCTTTTCCTCGCTCGGCCCGACCGACGACGGTCGGGTCAAGCCCGACCTGGTTGCGGTGGGCATCGACGTGCTGACCACCGCCATGGACGATGGATACATGGTGGGCAGCGGGACATCGATCTCGTCGGCTGTGGTCGCTGGAGTGGCCGCGCTGCTGACCGATTTCTCGCGCCGCCGGCACGGACTGGACCCGAGCTCGACAGTCCTCAAGAACCTCCTGATCCATTCGACCCGCGATCTTGGCAAGCCCGGGCCCGACGTTTACACGGGTTTCGGGATGGCCGACGCGGAGCTGGCGGCGAGGGTCCTGGACGCGGCAGTCTTCGACGATGCCGTGTTCTTCACCCCGCGTCGGCCCACCGGGAGGATGGTGCCAACGACTTCGAAGAAGTCACCTCCCGACCCCACAAAAACCGTGATTCCGCCAATGGACGGGATGCGCAGCCTGCTCATCGAGGACGTCCTCGATCACGGCGAATATTCGACGTTCTTCCTGCCTGTGATGAGCGGTTGTGGCGAGCTGAGGGCAACCCTGGTGTGGCACGACCCGCCCGGTCCGGAGCTGGTGAACGATCTCGACCTTTGGGTGGTGGCCCCCGACGGTCAGGTGGTCCGTCCCTTCGTGCTCGACCCGGATCGGCCGTACGCGGCGGCCTCCCAGGGCATCAACCGCCGCGACAACGTCGAGCATCTTCGAGTCGCATCCCCCATGGCCGGACGGTGGCGGATCATCGTCGACGCCGCGGCGGTGCCGGACGGGCCTCAGGAATTGGTGTTGATCGCCTCCGCGGGGGACGGCAATCGTCCCCCGGAGAAGTTGAACGACGGAGACCTGGTCATCGACGAGTTTTTCGTCACCGGGGACGATGGGTCGGGTCAACAGATCAGCCCGTGGACGGTGTTTCGCGACGACGATCCACTCAATTTCTTTATGAGGGTGACCGTTCTGTCAAACGCTGATTATGGTGATTTTTTCGGGTCAATCATTTTCACAACCGCCGTCACGAACGCAGATGGTGACACGGTGATCCGATTCAGCGCGTCGGGGCACAACACCGGTCCGGGACTGCTGGAGTTCCTGCTAGCGGTTGGGTACGAGATTCCTGCGGAGATGCCGGCCGGCGCCTACACCGCGCACATGGAGCTGACGATGCACAATGGCGTGAATCAAACCGCCGATGACCCGTTCACCGTCGAACCGCCCGGCTGACAGACCGCCCCCTGCCGGACGTGTCTGTACTCATCCCGTCGTCATTGGCTGCTACCCTTGCGGCAGGATGGTCGTCGGATCCGACGTATCGTTGTCGAGCAGGGACCCGTAACAGTAGAACAGTGCTCCCGGGGTCTCCGACCACACGTCGACGTAGCCGTTCACCGGTGAATGCGCGCGGAAGACCCGGTTGATCTGGTCGTTGGACCAGGGTCCCAGATCGAGCGTCTTGACCTCGAGCGACTCGCCGTCGTCGTTGAACAGCTCGATCTTGACCCGCGTGTTCACGCCGGAACCACTGGCACACCCCACGTTCGCGCGGAAATCGGCATTCTCGGAAAGGAAGATGACCCGACGTCGGTCGTTGGGGCCGATCATGTCGCCTTCCTGAACCCCCGGCAGGGCCTGGCCAAAGGTGCCCGCGGCCTTGCTCTCCGGTACGTTGTAGGTTCTGCTCATGGTGAGAAGGTCCTGGGTCGGGGACTGCATGCCGAGGGCGCCCACCGAGTCGGGCTCGGCGCCAAAGACCTCGGCCAATACGTTCTCGTATCGTGCGCTGTTACCTGCGTCGAGGCCGAAGGTTCCGGACTGGTCCGGCATCGAGTTGTCTTCGCCGCGCGGCAGCCACATGAAGACGTAGCTCGAGTTCGAGCCGGAGTTATTGACGTCCACGTCGGTTTGGAAGAAAGCTCCCGCGGCTCCTTCCGCCAACGCCGCGGCGGGCACGTAGTATCGCTGACCCGAGGACGGCATCTGCGGCAGGATGGACGTGGGATCAGAGGTCACATTGTCGAGCACCGACCCGTAGCAGTAGAACAGAGCACCCGGGGTGTTCGACAACACGTCGACGTAGCCGTTCACCGGTGAGTGCGCGCGGAAGATCCGGTTGATCTGGTCGTTGGACCATGGCCCCAGGTTCATGGTCTTGATTTCGAGCGCCGTGCCCGATGCGTCGTAGAGATTGATGAGCACCTCGATGGCCGAGTCGGTGCCGTTGACGCAGCCGAGGTTGGCGCGGAAGTCCGGGTTCTCGCTCATGAAGATAATGCGTCTGGTTTGGCCGGTCTGTATCAGCTCGTTGTCCGTTACCGCGGGCAGGGCCTGGCCAAAGGTGCCGGTGACCTTGGCCGTGGGGAGGTTGTAGGTCCTTGTCATGGCGATGAGATACGGGTTGGACGCGGCGATCACGAGCGCCCCCACCTGATCCGGCTCGAGACCGAAGATCGTACTGAGGATGTTCTCGACCCGAACGCTGTGTCCGGGCGCGAGACTGAAGACCTCTGAACGCATCGGGTGCGTGTTGTCGGTTCCTCGAGGTAACCACCAGAACTCATACTGAACATCCATGTCCGGCGCCGTATTGTTGAGGTCTGCGTCGGTCTGGAAAAACGAGTCCCCCGCCCCTGATGCGACGGCAGCCGCCAGGATGTGCGAGCGATACATGAACGGAGTCGCTCCGCCCTGGATCGGCGCCCTCCAAACCTGGCCGCCGGTCACGTTGTTCGCCGTACCCACGAGCAACATCGAATCCACAGCCAGGATCGAGTGCGCCGCCCTGTTTTCCTCGTCGCCGAATCCGCCCGTGTTCACCATGGTCCATGTGTTGCCATCGAATCGCCAAACCTGCGCCCCGGAAGGAATCCCGTGGGCGTTTCCGGTCCCCACATACAGCGTTGAGTCTGAGGCGACGGTCATACAGCGAGCGGAGTCGAATTGCATGGTCCCTGGATCGATTTTTGTCATCTCACCGCCGTCGTAGGCCAGCACCTCGAGGCCGGAGTCTGGGTTAGCGGTACCGACGATCAACCGGCCCTGAAACACGGCCAGACTCCGCACTTCAATATTGGACGGATCGCCAAGTCCTCCGGTCCCGATCTGAGTCCAGTCGGTGGCATCTGGTCCGTCATAGCGCCACAATTCACCGCCAGAAACGCTGTTGTACGTGCCGGCGTAAAGCGATCCGTCAAAAACGGCCATGGCCCGGACATCGGAGCTGTCAAGGTTGCCAAATCCACCAGTGTTCATTTGGACCCAATTCGATTCGTCGTAGGTCCATACTCCCGCTCCCCGGGCAGCATAGTTCGCGGACCCAGCCCAAAGCAGGCCGTCAAAGACCAAGAGATCCCACACTCCGTATGTGGTTGGATCGCCGAAGCCGGGCTCTGACACTCGGGTCCAGGTGGAGCCTTCGTACGCCCAAACCTCGCCGCCGTCCTCGTGAATAGTGCTCGCGTAGAGCCTGTCGTTGAAGACGACCAAATCGGTGACCATGTCGTGGCCGCTGCCAAATCCGGTGGGGTTGACCTGAGTCCAGCTGAGAGTTTCGGGATCGTCAAGCCGCCAGACCTGGCATTCGGTAGCCAGGCTTCCCGTACCCACATACAGGTGACCGTCATATTCGGCCATGGAGAATGCAGAGTATTGACCAGCCTGGCCAAAGCCACCCATGTTGATTTGAGTCCATTCCATTTGCGCTAGGGCGTTCCTGTCGGGGTTGAAAACGAGAACTGCGGCCACCGTCGCCAGCGTGAACAGCGAGAAGCTTCGTCGCTTCACCGGATCCTCCTTCTCCAACGAGGGCCGAGGGTCGCTCGACCCGGTTCCTTTTTTGAGATCACTTCGATCGAGCATGAGTTGTGTCTTA
>CAWAUY010000009.1:0-36161 GCA_963785275.1 Candidatus Sulfomarinibacteraceae bacterium | reverse complement strand
CATTGAATGAGGCGACTGCCACCAGGTGCTCACGGAGCTTTCGAAGCAAGGGGAATCGATGTTTGAAATCACCATAGACCATGATCGGTGCACGAAGGACGGCCTGTGCGAAAGGGTGTGCCCTAAGAACATATTCGTGCAACAAGGGAAGCTGACAACACCGGAGGTGTTGGAAAAAGAATTCTGCATCGCTTGCGGACAATGCGTTGGCATCTGCGCTCAGGGTGCGATTTTCCATTCTGAATTCCCATCGGAAAGAATTTCGCCCATCCAGTTTGCAGAGATGCCGACAACAGAGCAGGTGATGACGCTGCTCAAGACCCGACGTTCCATCCGCGCGTTCCGAGATAAGCCGATTGAAAAGGTGACAATCGAGAAGATCATCGACGGGGCGCGCTTTGCTCCGAGCGGACACAACTCACAAAGCACGGAGTTTCTCGTTGTCCGGGACAGAGGTGTTCTGAGCGAAGTTTCTGCGCTGGTTGTTGACTACCTGAGGTTCGAGATCAAGCGTTTTGCGAATCCCGTCTTCAGAACAGTCGCATTGATGGCGGATAGAGCACTGGCTGAGAGTGGGCTGAACGAAATCCCCGGATTCAAGCGACTGATTAAGTTGTATGAATCCGGCGCCGATCCGGTACTTTTCGGTGCCCCTGCGTTACTGGTGTTCCATGCTCGACGGACGGTTGGCTTCGCGGATGTCAATGCACAGTTGGCCCTGCAGAATGCCTCCCTTGTCGCGCACTCCATGGGAATCGGGCATTTTTACACCGGCTGGGTGGTCTCTACCTGCCGGGCTCCGATGGCGTCGGCATGGAAGCGGCGCATGTCAAGATTGATTGGTATCCCATCTGGAAACACAATGCATGGAGCCTTAGCGCTTGGTTACCCAGTTCCCAAGTTTATGAACATGATCGAAAAAAAACCGCCACGAATCAATTGGGTATGACACGGGCGGAAATTTGGCCCTTCGGCCCTGCGACCCTCCTGGCTACGACCACCTCGCGCTGCTCCAGGCATTCAGGGGGTTCAGTGTGGGAAGCCAATGTAGATATTGCCTCGATCGATGTAAGGCGACATAAGTGCCAGGTACGGAGTTACGGAGTTATGTTAGTTTGGACAGTGGAGGACGTTGATGCCCAGGACGCCCAGGGTCTTCGTTGAGGGCGGGATCTACCACGTATACAACAGGTTCGCGAGCGGGGAGAACGTGTTCGCCGATCCGGAAGCGGCACTGGAGTTCATCGAGCTTCTCCGGTTTGTGAAGCAGCGCGACGGTTGGACAGTTTTCGCGTGGGTGTTGATGTCGAATCACTATCACCTCGCGATTCGAAGCCGCGCAGTGCCGATTTCGCAGGGATTCCACTACCTCCAGGGAACCTTCAGCCGGCGATTCAATCGAAGCCGAGGACGCACTGGCGCCTTGTGGCAAAGCCGATACCAGGCAAAGCCGGTCGATGAGCAACGGTATTTAGATCGGGTGATCCTATACATCCATCTCAATCCGGTGTCTGGTGGTTTGGTGGAGAGGCCGACCGATCATTTCTTCGGCGGCCATCGTGAAATTGTCAAACGCACCATCAAACCATTGATCGATGCCGACGAAACACTGCTGAGCTTCGCGGAGACAGAGAAGGCAGCTCGGAAGGCCTACCTGGCCGCTATCCGACTCGGGTGCCGAGAACTTGGAGGGGACCCCATTACAGAAGCCGATGGGCCGCGAATCTGGTTTCGAGGGGACCGCGCGCTCGCACCTGAAGACGCGAGTCCGTACATCGATGCACTCGGGAGAAGCACTGGACCTGAAAGGAAGTCTTTGTCGGCTGAAGAGTTTATCGAAGAAGGGGCCCGGCACCTCAAGATCGACGTCGCCGATTTAGCGAGCCGAACTCGTCAACGGCAGGTCGTCGAAGCGCGACGATTACTTCTCACTTTGGGCCGTGAACGGTGGAGTCAAAGAGCAAAAGACCTGGGCGCTGCCCTCGGCAAGAAGGCGGACACGATCAGCTATATTGCACGAGAGGGCATCAAGCGGCGACTTGAAAACGACGATTTTGCGAAACGCTACGAAGCACTGGACGAGGCGATGATCGATAATGTCCGGTGACTCGATTCCACAGAATCCAGAACACACGATCAACGCGAATCTCGAGAAACTCTTTAACTCCGTACCTGGCACCTACCGAATGAATCAAGGGAGAAAACGTGCAGCCTACTCAAATCAAATCAACCCTGGCCATTGGCCTCATCCTGATGTGCACTTCGACTTTCGCGCAGACGAATGAACCCGTCCCGTCCACCTGGAGCGAAATCGAAAAGGCCGCGTTCACCCTCCTGGAACAGGAGAAATTTGAGGAAGCATTGGCCCTGGTCGAACAGACCGCACCGAAACTTCAGAGCCGCGAGTTCGAGGTCTCCGACTTGACCATGAAAATCCTGTTGTATGCCGGACGTACCGAAGAGGCCTTGACCGTCTGGGAAAAGGGCATCGAGGAAGGGTTTTTCTATTTCGTGATTCCCCGGTCGGACACCTATGACGGCGTCCGCGGGAATGACCGGTTCAGGAAACTCCTGGCCAGGAACAACCAGTTGCGCGAGATAGCCCAGAGTGAGTCCAAGCCGGAATACAAGGTGATCAAACCGGCATCCTATTCGCCGGAGGCTTCCTACCCTCTGGTGATGATCATCCACGGCGGCAATCAAAGCATCGTCAAAGCCATGGACCGCTGGGACCCCGCGGCGATCGGCGACGATGTGCTCATCGCCTATGTCCAGTCCAGCTGGCGGGCCGACACCAAGTCGTATCGCTGGGACCTGAGCGGAGTCGATATCTACAGTGTGCCTATGGCACAGGATGAGGTGCTCGGCCTGTATCGGAAAGTCGTCGAGGAATACGCTGTGGACACCGGCCAAGTGACGCTGGCGGGGTTTTCCCAGGGAGGCAACCTCGCACTTTTCATGGCGGCCGAAGGGACCATCCCAGCCAAGGGATTCATCGCCGGCTGTCCCGCAACCAGTACCCCTCTTCCGCTCGAGACTGCTCGGGCAGCCGCCGCGCGCGGGGTTCGAGGGACGATATTCTCCGGGGCTGAGGACTGGGCTTCAGTAGCGGCCGAAACCACTGCATCCAACTTCGAAGAGGCTGGGAATCCGGTGAACTACATCGTTATGGAAGGGAAAGGACACGAGTTTCCCGACAACTTCGACGAGGTGCTGCGCGGAGCGATCAAACAGATCTATCAATAACCGCAGCTGATCAGAACGGGGCCAGAACGGTGCCACCTATGAGAAGGCGTGTGTCGAGATTCTAAAGCCTGGCACCCATTCTGAATTCCTATCGGAAAGAATTTCGCCCATTCAGTTTGAAGAGATGCCGACAACAGAGCAGGTGATGACGCTGCTCAAGACCCGACGTTCCATCCGCGCGTTCCGAGATAAGCCGATTGAAAAGGTGACAATCGAGAGGAATATCGACGGGGCGCGCTTTGCTCCGAGCGGACACAACTCACAAAGCACGGAGTTTCTCGTTGTCCGGGACAGAGTTGTTCTGAGCCAAGTTTCTGCGCTGGTTGTTGACTACCTGAGGTTCGAGATCAAGCGTTTTGCGAATCCCGTCTTCAGAACAGTCGCATTGATGGCGGATAGGGCATTGGCTGAGAGTGGGCTGAACGAGATCCCCGGATTCAAGCGACTGATTAAGTTGTATGAATCCGGCGCCGATCCGGTACTTTTCGGTGCCCCTGCGTTACTGGTGTTCCATGCTCGACGGACGGTTGGCTTCGCGGATGTCAATGCACAGTTGGCCCTGCAGAATGCCTCCCTTGTCGCGCATTCCTTGGGCATCGGGCATTTTTACACTGGCTGGGTAATCTCTACCTGCCGGGCTCCGATGACGTCGGCATGGAACCGGCGAATGTCGAGATTGATAGGTATTCCATCTGGAAACAAGATGCATGGAGCCTTAGCGCTTGGTTACCCAGTTCCCAAGTTTAAGAACATGATCGAAAGGAAGCCCCCGCGGATCAATTGGGTATGACACAGACGGAAATTTTTCATGGATGATGGGTGCGATGATGGGTGCCATCCTTCGCATTGTTCAACTTCCTAAAGCCTGGCACCGCTATGCAGAAGATATGCGACACCAGCCCAAGGCTATTCCGCATTCTGTTTGCAGGCTTTTGGCCCACGTTTCCGTCCGGTGCGTTAGTATCGCTAATGATGAGTTAGGTCTCGGAAGAAGCGTACCGTGCAGCTCCTAGCGCCACGCAACAGCCAGTCCATGGACCGACTGTGGCCCCACCCGCACAGGACCGCGCGATTCAGGAGGACCCATGTTTGACCACGTCAAATTCGGCGTCAGCAACTTTGCGACGAGCAGGTCCTTCTTCGTCAGGGCCCTGGAGCCACTCGGAGTCACTGATGTGAGAGAGTGGCCGCCGAACGGTGTCGAGCTATGCCATCCGGAGGGCACGGTTTCACTGTGCTTTTATGAGACCAAGGAGAAGCCGGCGCATCTTCACTTGGCATTCGTGGCTGAGAGCCGTCGGCACGTACAAGCCTTCTATCGCGCGGCTCTGGAAGCAGGCGGCAAGGACAATGGTCCTCCCGGTCTGCGTCCGCATTATCACGCGAGCTACTACGCGGCTTTCGTCATCGGCCCTGATGGGCACAACATCGAAGCGGTATGCCATGAGCCCGAGGCCTAGGTTCAAGGGGTCCGGAGTTCAAATCTCCCCGTCCCGACCAACTTGAGAAGTACCAGAGAAGTACCAAACCTGGAACCTATTGAACCTATTGGAACCCAAAGCACCCAAACTCGCAGATTGACTGGGCCTGGGCCGGCCGCACATCTTGACAGGTTGCTCCTGACTGCGCAGAATTTCGAGGCGAGCCGACGCTCCTGTGACGTCTCGTAGGAGGATCGAGTCATGGACAGATTGGTCAACATCAACCGCCCCAGCTGAGCATGGGGCACGGGGCCCGGGAGGCCCTGCGGAACAACCGGACATCGACCGCCTCCGCCAGCCTGAACATGCCCGTTCCCCCGGGCGGTCGGCGGCGGGATGCGGCCGATCGCCACAAAGGGGGAAGGCATGAGTGAATCAACTGACTACAGACCCATGTGGGCCGAGCTTGGCCTCGATCTCGAGAAGCACGACGCGCTGCTCGGAGCACTCGGCCAGGCCTACACCGACACCTACCTGGCACAGAAGAACCGCCCCGAGGGCATGGGCTACTTCGACTTCGTGATGAGCGAGGTCCATGGGCTGCGTATCAAGGAGCTGGTGGACGCCAGGGCGGCGGGCAAGATCGTGGTGGGCTCGTTCTGCGTGTTCGTGCCCGAGGAGTTGGTGCTGTCGGTGGACGGCGTCAGCGTGGGTCTGTGCGCTGGCGCCGATTTCGGCATCGAGCACGCCGAGCGGTACCTGCCGCGCAACACCTGCGCGCTGATCAAGTCGTTCTTCGGGTTCAGCCTCGAGAAGGTGTGTCCCTATCTTGAGAGCTGCGACCTTATCGTCGGCGAGAACACCTGCGACGGCAAGAAGAAGGCCTACGAGACGTTCGAGGATATGGTCAAGAGTGAGTTCATGGCCCTGGATATGCCCAACACCAAGAGCGACGAGGGGCGTATGGTCCTCAAGCGGGCCTACCTGGATCTCGCTTCCGCGCTTGAGCGGGTGTCCGGCAGGGCCATCACTGTCGACTCGCTCAGGGCGGGCATCGAGACGGTCAACAGGAAACGCGCCGCCATGCACCGGCTGGCGAAGATGCGGCAGGCGAACCCGGCACCCATCAGCGGCCTGGACGCGTTGCTCGCCAACCAGGTGTACTTCTACGACGACCCGGAGCGTTTCACCAGAAGCGTCAACGCGCTTTGTGACGAGCTCGAGCAACGCATCGAGAAGAAGATGGGCGTGGCAACCGACACCACGCCGCGAATCGTCATCTCGGGGTGTCCCATGGCGGTTCCAAACTGGAAGCTGCCCTCGATCATCGAGAGCGCCGGCGCAGTAGTGGTGGGCGAGGAGTCCTGCATCGGTGAACGCGGGACCCAAAACCTCGTGGGGGCCGACGGCACCAGCGTCGAAGCACTCATCGAGAACCTGGTCGACCGCTACTTCACCATCGACTGCGCGGTGTTCACGCCCAACCCGACGCGCGCCGAGCATGCCCTGCAGATCGCCAGGGAAGCCAAGGCCGACGGGGTCATCCACTACGCCCTGCAGTTCTGCTCCCCGTACCAGATGGAGGCCCCCCTGCTCGAGCGAAAGGTGGAAGGTGACGGGCTGCCGGTGCTGCGCATCGACACGGACTACAGCCAGGAGGACGTAGGCCAGTTGCGCACGCGCGTGGAAGCCTTCGTCGAGCAGATCAGACGTTAGCCGGGGGCGATGCGATGCGTGTCATCGGTCTCGACATCGGATCCCGCACTGTCAAACGGGTGACCGTCGAGGACGGCGAGGTGACCGACCACCTCGTCGTTCCCAACAACCACGATCCGCTCGAGGTCTGCGACGAGCTCGTCGCAGACCGGCAAGCCGACCGCGTGGTGGCCACAGGCTATGGCCGGCACCTCTACGCCGAGCACCGCGAGGCCGTGACCCTGACCGAAATCCGGGCGGTGGCGCTGGGCGCAAGGCGAGTGTGTCGGCACGCCAGGACGCTGCTGGATATCGGCGGTCAGGACACCAAGGTGATCGCCCTCGACGCAGGGGGAGCGGTGGCCAAGTTTGAGATGAACGACCGCTGCGCCGCCGGCACCGGGCGTTTCCTGGAGGTGATGGCCACGGCGCTGTCGTACCCCATGGCCGATTTCGTTCGGGCCAGTCGAGAGGCGAGTGGTTCCCAGAGCATCAACGCCATGTGCACAGTTTTCGCCGAGTCCGAAGTCATCTCGGCCACGGCCCGCGGCGTCGACCGGGCCGAGCTGGCTCGCGGTCTCCACGACGCGGTGGTGCGTCGGGCGGTGGCCATGCTCCGGCGCCTGCCGCTGGAGGATGAGATCGTCTTCTGCGGTGGCGGCGCGCTCAACGCCTGCCTGCACGAGCTGATCGCCAGTTCGCTCGGACGGGAGGTCCACCTTCCTCCGGCGCCGCAAATCGTGGCAGCGCTCGGCGCCGCACTTTCGGTGGAAGGGCCGGTTGGCGGTGACTAGGGATGTGCATCATATAGCATATAGGCCCAGGCTTTAGGACCTTGCAGAAGAACCCGGACGTGGTGAGCTGATGGGCTGGGGAGGGGGCGAAGAGCCGAGCCATCGACCGGGCGTACGCGACGGAGCTCGATCGTCTGGTTAAGGGTGTGGCAACGACTGCGGCAGAGATGGCTGCCTCGGGGCGCCTGGGACGAACTTCCTAAGGTTTTTACGCCTGGCACCCATAAGGCACCCATACAATCTCACATTCCCCCGCTCCCTCAGCAACACATGGCACAATGTGATACTTCGTTCCTGTTGCACCCTCCGATCATGTGGGAAGATCCTGCCGGCCTGCCCCGTTTCCGGTGCAGGGAGGCGCAGGATGAAGCTCATGATTCGGATCGCCCTTGCCTGCCTCGCCTTTGGGTACGCAAGTCTCGGCTCCGCACCGCCCATCGCGAATGCTGAAACCCAGTGGTACAGTCAGAAACGCCCAAGTCGGTACGGCGTCGGCAAGGTCTACATGGGACGCGAGATCTCTCAGGTCCTCGGCCACCGCGGGATCCGATGGCTCGAGCGCCCGGAGCGCGAACGGGAGGAACTCCCCGAGGTCGTCATCGCCCACCTCGAGCTCGAGCCTGACGACGTCGTCGCCGACGTCGGAGCGGGTTCGGGCTTCTTCAGCGTCAGGATCGCCCCCCACGTGCCACAGGGTCGGGTGCTTGCGGTGGACGTCCAACCCGAGATGATCGAAGTTCTTCAGCGGCGTCGGCAGGAGACGGGTTTCGATCAGCTCACGCCGGTTCTCGGTTCGGTGGCCGACCCCAATCTGCCCGACGGCGAGGTCGACGTTGTGCTCATGGTCGACGCGTACCACGAGTTCTCCCACCCGCGAGAAATGATGGAGGCGATCGTCGCCTCACTCGCGCCCGGTGGCCGCGTGGTGCTCGTCGAGTACCGCGGCGAGCAGCGTGGCACCGGTGTGCTGCCGCTGCATCAGATGACCGAGGCCCAGGTTCGAAAGGAAATGTCCGCGGTCGGTCTCGAGTTCGAGGCCAACCACGATCCGCTTCCGATCCAGCACATCCTGGTCTTCCGGCGGCGTTGACACGCGACACGGTCCACCCCTCGCGCATGAACGTGCCAGGTAACGCTTTGTTGAACCGTGCCTCGCGGCGCAATCCTTATGAGTACCAGGCGGTAGAACCTCAGGAAGTTACGGTAGTCTCTCCGGACGATAGCCGGGGAGGGGTGCTATGGGTGCCACGTTCAGAATGCACCATTGTTGTGAAGAGATGTGGGCCGGTCTCCTAAAACGGCATCATCAGGGGGATCATGAAGGTCAGAATTGCCAGGATCACGATGGTCAGCGGCGTGCCCACCTTCAGGTAGTCCATGGATCGATAGCCGCCGGCGCCCATGACCAGGAGATTGGCCTTGTGGCTGAAAGGCGTCATGAACGCGGCCGAGGCCGCCAGACCGACACCCATCATCAACGGATACGGCGAAAGCCCGACCTGAGATGCGGTGGAGATGACCACCGGCCCCAGAAGCACAACCGTCGGCGCGCCGTCGAGCCCCTGGCTGAGCAGGCTCGACAGCACCATGAGGGACAGAAGAACCGCATAGGGTCCCGCGTCCCCCGCAATACCGGCCACCGACCCTGCGAGCAGCTCGGCCGCACCGGTACGTTCCATGGCCGCGCCCACCGGCAGAATTGCAGCCACCAGGAAGATGGCGCGCCACTCGACGGCTCGATAGGCCTCTTGCATATGCAGCGCCCGGGTCAGTAACACGAGGGTCGCGGCGAAGAATGCCGCAACCTGAATCGGGAACAGTCCGGACACGACCAGCCCCACCATCAGGAGCAGCGACGCGATGGCGAACGGCGCGCGTCCTGGGCGGTTCGGCCCGGCTTCCCCTCCCGAAAGAACCACGAAATCTGGATCCGCCTGGAGGAGGGCGATCTTGTCGCGGCGGCCGTGGAGTAGCAGGCCGTCCCCGAGGCGAAGGGGAATATCCGGCAGCCCCGAGCGAATGGGATCTCCACCTCGCCAAATTGCCAGTGCGCGGAGGCCGTACCTTTTGCGGAAGGCGAGATCCCGAAGACTCTGACCGACGGCAGCCGATCGCGGCGCCACAACGGCCTCGAGCAGCGTCACATCCCCCGATTCGAGAGATGCCCCGGGCGCCTTGTCGGCAACTTCGACCTGACCCAGTTCCAGGACCTGGGCCACCTTGGTCGGTTGGCCCGTGACCAGCAGCTTGTCCCCGGCGATCAACGGCATTTTCGGCGACACCACCAACTCGGTCTCGTCACCGCGCACGACTCCGACAATGTTCAGATCCCAACGCTCCCTCAATCGGGTTTGGGCGACCGTCGATCCGGCCATGGAGGAATTTTCGGCCACCTGCAGAACAAACAAGCCATCCTCGAGCCGCTCGATGGCTTCCCGGCCCTCTGCGACGACATCGACCTCCGTTCGCGAGGCCAACTCGTTGATGAGAGCCACCGGTCCGAGGGCCAGGACCTCATCGCCGACCTCGAAGGTGAGGTCGGAGAATCCGTCCCGAAGCGATCTATCGCCGCGACGAATCTCGATGACGGTCACCCTGAAGCGGTTCCGCACGTCGAGGTCCTTGACCGATTTCCCCAGAAAGTCCGAGCCCTCCGCCAGGCGGATGACGATGGCGCTGACCGATGTAGCCGATGATTCCATCGTGGTCGAACCGAGCTCGGCAACTTCGAGATCCTGGAGCTCCAAGCGTTCTTGAAAATCGCGCCGCCGCCCTTGAACGACCAGACGATCACCGGCCTTCATCCTGTAGCCACCCTCGGGGGCCAATGTCTCTTCGTCATCGCGAATAACGGACACCACCTGGAGTCCGAGCACGCTCCCCAACTGGGTCTCGGCCAGGGTCTTGCCGGCAAGCTTCGAGTCGGCCGGAATCGTGATGGAGAACAGACTCTCCTCGAGTCGGTAGACCTCGGCCAGGTTCGCCCTTTCCATCTCGGCCATGCCGCCGCTGCGATCGGGGAGCAATTTACGCCCCACTGTGACCATGAAGATGATGCCGGCCATGAGCAACGCCAGTCCGAAGGGCGCGAACTCGAAGAGCCCGAAGGGCCGCAGGCCCTGGTCGGTGAGGACCTCGGAAGCCAGGAGATTCGGCGGTGTTCCGACCAGGGTCGTCGTTCCGCCGAGAATCGCTCCAAATGCCAGGGGCATGAGAAGGCGGGAGGGCGGCAGACCGGCCTGGCGCGCCAGACTCACCACCGCCGGCAGCAAGACCGCCGTCGCGGCGATGTTGTTCATAAAGGCGCTCAAGACTCCGGCGACGAGCATGATCGCAACGATCAGCAGTATTTCCCGGCCGCCGACGACGCGGTGAATCATACGGCCGAGCACGTCCGCGACACCCGTGTACTGCAACCCCGCGCTCACCAAGAAGACCGAGAGCATCGTGATCACCGCGGGGGAGGAAAACCCCTGGAACGCCTCGTCGGTCGTCACCAGGCCTGTGGCCACCAACAGCGAAAGGCCGGCAAAGGCGGTGACGTCCACGGGGAGTTTCTCGGTGAGAAACAAAACCACCATCACGCCAAGCAGTCCGAAAAGAAATCCGATCTCGAGGGTCATCAGAACTCCGATTTCTCCAAGCAGTCAAGGTATCACGAGGGAAAGGATCATCGCATGGAATTTGAATTGAGTCACATTTTGCATTCGGGGCAGGTTAGAGAATCCGGAAGGCGTTCGCCACGCTTGGTGTCGAACGTTGGCGGCGACAGAAAGATGCCGAGTGCGCGGCGAAATCTGATGGCCTCGATACACGTTTCTCGGCGTCCCTGACACGCACGAAGTGAGGATGCACATCTCTCAGCTTCCAAAGCCGGGCACCCGCACCCCACAACTGCTCAACCGCCTGCTGCCTCGTGCTACGCTTCATATGTGCGTTCGTAACGCTCAATCCCTCACACAGCCGGTTCGCTTTCGAGAGGAGCAGCGCTTCCGACAGGTGTGGATCTGGCTCCTGATCCTGCCGCTGTGCGTCGGGGTGGGCGGCTTCTTCGCCTGGGCCATGGTGGAACAGCTGGTCAAGGGACGTACCGTCGGCAACCAGCCCATGTCCGACCTCATGCTGATGATCGTGGGTCCGCTGTTGATCCTGCTCATGGCCGGGCTGCTCTGGCTGATGTGGGCCGCCCGTCTCGTCACCGAGGTGCGGGACGACGGGATCTACATTCGTTTCTACCCGTTTCACCGCGGCTTTCGCGGTTTTCTCTGGGAAGATATCGAGAGCTTCGAAGCACGCACCTACCGGCCCATCTTGGAGTATGGCGGATGGGGGATCCGCATTGGTCCCGACGGGGGCGCCTACAACGTCAGCGGGAACAAAGGGCTGCAGCTTAATTTTCGGTTTGGACTCGCCGGGGGGGTTCTCATCGGCTCGCAACGCCCCGACGAGTTGGCAATTGCGGCGGAGTCGGCCAGCAAGGGTGCCAAGGCCGCAGTTCCGTGACCAAGACAATGTGGAACGTGGAACCCGGACAGTGCAGTTGAAAATATTTGAAATAAAAAGAGATATATGCGATGTTGCAGGGAGTGTCGTCGGCCAGCGGGGCCGGCTTCTGTTTGGGTGGACGCAGAGTCCACCGCGATGTTGCGAGACGAGCGCGGCCGCACGATGCAGCGCTCAGAGAGAAAAGAGAGAGTATGTCGAAGAAACTGTTTGTTGGAAGTTTGAGTTGGGACACGAACGAAGAAGGCCTGCGCAATGCGTTCGATATTCACGGCGCGATCAGCGAAGCCGTTGTGATCAGCGATCGCGACACCGGTCGTTCGCGCGGCTTCGGCTTTGTCACGTTCGAGGATGACGAGGCGGCCGACAAGGCCGTTGCGGCCCTCAATGGGACCGAGCTCGACGGGCGCACCATCAAGGTGGACGTGGCCCAGGCCAAGCAGCGCTCGAGTGGCGGCGGCTGGTAAATCCCCTCAAATCAAGGACAGAACCCCTCCTGCGCGGAGGGGTTTTTTGTTGCCGCAAGCGGTGGTGGAATGCGTGATTTCATATGGCACCCACAGTCACCCATGCGAACCCGGCCCCACCCGGATTGGGTACCACGTACCGAATTGTTGAATTGTCATCGTACGCGTGAGATCCGCTCATCACGTTGATCGAGGCGTCGAGCGAATTCGGGGTTCGTGTTCTCGGTGGCCAAGCCCTTGACCCAAACCCTGTTTTCTGTACCACCCATCAGTTGAGAGACCGCCTGAGGGCGTCAATGCAGTTGATTCCCGGGCGGGAGCCGCGTATGGTCCGGGGAGACGCAGGCAACTCTGGACCAGACCATCTTACGGAGAGGAAAGTCACGATGAGAGGAATGAGGCTACGCATCTGGGGAGCGATCGCGGTGGCGCTGGTGGTCACGATTTCGGCGGTGGCCATGACGGCAACGGAAGCGATCAAACAGCGGCAGGAGGCGATGGAGGGCATTCGTGACGCGATGATGAGCCTCGGCGCCATCGCCAAAAAAGAGCAGCCGTTCGACGTCGATGTGGTTCGGGCCAGCGGCGCCACGATCGCCGACCACCTGACGCAGGCCGCAGGGCTGTTCCCAGAGGGCAGTGAGAAGGGCGAGGCCAAGACCTGGGCGAAGTCGGAGATCTGGACCGACCGCGCGCACTTCGATGAGATCTTCGAGAGCACCCGCCAGGCGGCGGTCGACCTGCAGTCTGTGACCGAGGCCGAGGCGTTTCCACCCGCTCTCGGGAAGCTCGGGAACGGCTGCAAGAGTTGTCACGATATGTACCGCCTGCCCAAGAATTGAGGTTGTTCTCGCGCCAAAGGGGTATCGCGGCGGGCCTGGCGATCGCTGCCGTGGCGGCAGTGGCGATTCTGGTCGTCCTCACCGCGGCACGCCCTAGCGGACGAGCCTTGCCGGACCTTGATCCGGACCCGGCCCTGGGAAAAGTGATGTACCACGCCGGCGGGTGTATCTCGTGCCACAAGGCGTCGGCCACCTCTGGCGTCACGGGACCGCCCACCGGAGGAGCGCCGTTCCAGACGCCGGTGGGGACGTTCTGGCCCGGGAATCTCACACCCGACCCCGAAACCGGTCTCGGGAGCTGGTCGGCGGAACAGTTTGTCGATGCCATGACGCGCGGCGTCTCGCCCGACCGCAAGCACTACTTCCCAGCCTTTCCCTACACGTCCTACCGCAACATGGGCGTCGAGGACCTGCTCGACCTCTGGGCGTACCTCAAGGAGCTCGAACCGGTGCGTTCTCCAGGGCATGTTCCGGACATGCCGATGCCCGGTCTCGCCCGGCGGGCGGTGGGAATTTGGAAATGGTTTGCTCTGGATGAGACGGGAATTTGTCCGGACCCGGAGCGAAGCGAAGCGTGGAACCGCGGCGCCTACCTCGTGAACGGCCCCGGGCACTGCGGCGAGTGCCACACCCCGCGCAACCCGTTGATGATCCCCGACACGAACCGCGCGTTCGCCGGCGGCCCGCACCCTGGCGGCGACGAGGGGGAGGTTCCGGGCCTGCTCGACCTCGAAGGCCGCGGACGATATTCCGGAGTCGCGGACCTCACTCTGGCGCTGCAGTTCGGCGAGACGTTGGGCTACGACAAGCTCTCCAGCGGCGGCATGGCGGATGTTCAGATGAACCTCGCCATGCTGCCCGAAGACGATCTACGCGCGATCGTGGAGTACCTGCTGAGCCTCGAGCGACCCTGACGTTGTCGTCGCAGCAATTTTCGTCGTGAGGACGTGCCAAGGGCGGCCAATGGGCGAGGCTCCTCTTACGCCTCCGGTGAATTCTCCGGCGGTGACATCAGACCAAGCTGGGACAGGAAAGCCACGTTGTCCCAGCTGACCCAGGTCTCGACGATCCTTCCGTCTTCCAGCCGTTGGATGGTGCTGCTGAAGGACCCAGACCGGTCGGCGATTGAGCGGGACGTGGCCCAGAAGCCCGACCGACGACCGGCACATCTCATGAATTCGGGGTGTTTGGATGAGACCCTTCGCTGCGAAGGCACCCGAATTGGACGAACCAGAAGTGCTTGGTCGGTCGTTCGAAGGACCTGAAATCTGACATCTGATGCAGAACCCACTCCGTAAAGGGACCAGCGTGTCGGTGCCCGGGCATAATGCCGTGTGAGGGATGTGCCGCGGCCAGGTGCTGCGGCACTCCGCCGCTTCGAGGAGGCTTCAGGTGACGCATTGGGCGGATCGTTACAAACCGGCTGCTGCGAGGCACACGCAACTGCTGCTGGCGTGGCTGATGTGGGCGACCGTGGGGTCAGCCCTGGTCGGGTTTGGGGCGTGGTGGCTTTGGGATTCGGCTCCTGCGGCCGCGCCGTGGGTCGGGGCCGCTGCCATCGCCGTCGGAGTGGTCAAATCGAAGGTGGTGCTCGACCTGACCGCCCGGAGGGTGGTCGGCCGGATTGTCGAACGTGGAGATGGCCGCTGCCTTGGCGGATTTCTCTCGCTCCGCAGCTGGGGACTGGTGGTCGTAATGGTGCTCGCCGGACGTCTACTTCGCGGTACTCTGGCCCGCGGAATCGTAGGACCGCTCTACATTGCGGTTGGAACGGCCCTCTGCCTTTCCTCCCGCATATCGTGGCATGCATGGCGGAAGTCGCGCGATCGGACTGGGCCGCGGGAACGACTGGGTTGACGACACCGTGGTATTCGGTCGGCTACGGCAGCGTGGCGGACCAGCGGGAGGTGTCTCCGGTTTCAAAATCGTCGGAGAACACCGAAAGGTAGAGGAACGTCAGTCCTGAAAGGCCGTCGGGCAGGCCTAGAGGCCCGACCCCGGTCAAGACCCCGGTGGCGGGTTCGAGGGTGTAGAGCGTGTCGGTCCCGAGGTCGCCTCCATCGGCCACGAAGATGGTTCCAGTGCTCCGTTCAATGTCCATCCCAGCTCCGCGGCCCAGCGGAACGGAGAGGGCCACCGAGTCGGTTACGTCGCCGGTGGTGGGATCGATGGTCAACAAGAGCTCGAGATCAGTGTCGAGAACCAACAGAGCGCCGGTAACGTCGAATGTCATCGCCGATAGATCCCCTGGCGATGCGATTTCGACCAGCGAACTCGCGGCACCGGTGGCACGGTCGATTTCAAACAGAAAGAGATCCCCGGATGTCGATTCGAGAAATTGAATGCCGTAGATCCGGCCTGTGGTGGGGTGGATTGCGAGATCGCCCTCGCGAATGTCGGAAAGCCCTGTCGCACCGACCAGCGTCCATTGGCCAGTGTACGGATCGATTCGCACGACGGAATTTTCCGGGGGCGTAAAAAAGGTGGTGAGTCCAAAAACCTCACCGTCCTCGTCTGCAGCGACGTCGACCAGGAATGGAATCCCTGTCAGCCGTGGATTGGAGGCCTGACCGGTGGCGAGGTCGACGTCGTAAATGACTCCATCGGGATCGTTGCCGATGGCTTGACCCGTCTGGGCGTGAACGTACGGGTTGCTCAGCCAGACGAGAATCAGCGCAGCGGCACACAGGTGCAAACGCATATGTCCTCCGACATGGAAATATGAGAATAATGAGATTAAGTCTCTTCCTGAATCATGTCAATAGGTACGGATGACACCAACCACGTGCGGTGGTCGCACATCGACAACTTTGCATAATTGTTCGTTTGGGTGGTTCAGGCGCCTGATCGCGGCAGAACCGGCTCCGGTCTGAGTTTCTGGCGCACAACGGAACCGGTGAAGGCCATGGTGATCGCGAGAGCGGTGTAGGCGGTGGTCAGAATTCCGGCTGGGACCGGTCGGTCCACAACAAAGGCGATGCCCATGACCACAGCCGGGAGGACAGCGCCGATGGTGGTCAACCAGGCCCAACGGCGGTTGCGGCAGGTGAGACCGATGATCACGCCGCTGAGGGCGATGAGCGCCGGAAAATGGATCAGTGTCGATCGCCGTATCGATCCGCCCACCACGTCGATGCGTTCGTCGAGGGTCAACCCGTCTTCGGCAGCGGCTCGGGTATCGGTGCGAATCCGTTGGCTTTCCGCACCATCGAGATATTGCATCGCCAGAGTGACGAGCAGGGCAACCACCGATGCGAGGAAGAGATCGGGTACGACGACTCGTAACCAGTTCATCATTGGAGCATTTTCAAGCGCGTATTCATGGTCATGATCCAATCATCAGTGACGCCGACGGGCAATTGGTCTGCGATGTCGGGTCTTCAGTGCCGCTAGAACCAGATTTTCGTATTCAGGCGTCGTGCTGTGGTGTTTGCCTCTGCCCGCCCCGAGGTAACGGTTCTTCCCCTTCCATGGGAACTGGAGGATGAACAATCTGGTAGTGGACACCTCAATCTGTCGCCTGGCCGATCCGGCGAGTGGGTCTCCCAAGTGGGGGAGAGTGTACGGGGTCAGTTGACCTTGAAGGTCACGTCTCCGTTTTCGAAGAACTTGACGATCTGAGTCGCGGCCGCCACGCCTGCGTTGATGTTGGCTTCTGCGGTCTGGGCGCCCATCTTTTTGGGTGTGAAAAAACAGCGGCCTTCGTACCGAGCAACGATGTCGTCCTTGCATGTCGGCGCGATATCCGAGAGATAACGAAAATCGTCGCGCTCGGCGAACATCTTCATGAGGCCATCTTCATCGATAACACCCAGCCGGGCGGTGTTGATCAGCGTGCCGCCTTCGGGCATCTTCGAGAGGAGTTCGAAATTGACGGACCTCATTGTTTGCGGGGTCTCCGGGATGTGAAGCGAGACATATTGGCAGGTCTCATAGAGCTCTTCGACCGAGTCGACCGGTGTCACCCCGTCCTTCTTGATGGCTTCGTCGTCAACAAACGGATCGAATGCGTACACATCCATGCCGAAACCGTGAGCCACTTTCGCCACGTAGATGCCGACGTTTCCATAGGCGTGGATACCGATCTTCTTGCCGCGAAGCTCCGTTCCGGGCTTGCCGTTGTAGTTGTTGCGCGCGCTCATGACCATCATCCCGAATACAAGCTCCGCGACGGCGTTTGAATTTTGCCCGGGGGTGTTCATGGCGACCACGTTCTTCTCGGCGGCCTTGGCACAGTCGATGTTGTCGTATCCAGCGCCCGCCCGGACGACGATCTTCAACTGCTTGGCGGCGTCCAAGACGTCTTCGGTGACTTTGTCACTTCGGATGATGATCGCGTCTGCGTCGACGACCGCCGCGAGTAAATCCGCCTTGTCCGTATAGCTTTCGAGTAACTGGACGTCGAAATCTGCCCTCTTGAATACTTCAACGAGCTGTTCGACGGCTGCCGGTGAAAATGGTTTCTCTGTGGCTACCAGGACTTTCTTTGACATTGGATCCTCCCTGTTGGCCCGACTCGTCACTGTAAATATGCGATATCTCCACCAAAAATCAACTCATTGCTTGCTGAGGTGTTTTTTGCGCATCTATGAAAGAGGTGGAGTTACCCCCCATATCCGCGTGTCGCGCAAACCTGGAACCAATCGAAGAACGTCGGGCGTAGGAATTTAACGTGAGACTCTGCCCCTCCCGGGGTGGCGTTGTGGAGCAGGCGTCTCGCCTGCAAATTGTGTTTCGATTGATCCCGCGATTGCAGTCCGGAGGCCTTCTTCCACAACACCAGGAGTAGTGCTCTGTTCGTTCTTCGATCCGCTACGGCAACGTCGCCGATCTGCGACCATGTGACGACCCCGACAATCGAAGTTCCCTGGCCACCTCGACTCCGAGATTGCCGAAGAGGGGAGGGTTCCAGTCACAAAGGAAGTGCGAGGCACCCGATCAGCCCACAATAGAGAGACCATTCAGTAGCCCGGCTGCTCGTTGTGGTTGTAGCAGATCACCGCGGATTCATCGCAAGGTTCGCCGGGGTCGAGGGTGGGGGCCGCCGCCAGGGCCGCGGCCGCGGTCGCGGCAAATGGACCCCACTCGATCGTGAGGCCGTCCGCGTCGAGCCGGTACGACGCCGCCTGGTAGAAGTCGCCGCCGACCCAGCCCAGGTCCCTCCAGAGGATGAGGAGGCTCGAGGGGGTTTGCTGTAACAGCTCTCCGGCCGGCTCGTAGGTTTCGAGCACCGAAGCGTCGGGCATGTCCCACGAAAAGGGCCCATAAAAGGCCCGCTGGCGGAGGATCAGGGTGTCGACACCGGGCTGGTAGGACGATGAGTTGTACAACCCTGTGTCCATGGAGATCGGGGCAAAGCCGACCAGCTCGTCAGAAACTGTGCCGGCGTCGGTCCGCTCGTACCAGCCGCCGAGACTGGTGAAGAGGCTGGAAAAGTCTGAATTTCCCTGCCATGGGGCGTTGCAGAGCGCTGCCTCGGCTTGCCAGGCCCATTCAGGCCGCTCAAAACGGGGCCGGTACCGCTGCGAATTCGGGTCGGTCATGTCCGCTTCCATCAAGGGTCCGTAAGGGTCTCGGCGGTTACTGTCCATGAGCCCAAAGACGCAGGCATTGATGAGCCGGCCCGCGACGACAACCGAAACGTTGAATTCCATCTGGGCCCAGGGATATTCGGGGTATCCGCCTCCTCCCACCCGGTACCCGGCGTAGCCTGGGACCTCGTCCGCGAAGGCCTGAGGCTGGGCCACGGGGTCACCGTTGCTCACCGGAATGGGGGTGGCTCCCAACAGGAGGTCGGTGTCATCGCCGACCCCGGCGCAGTTTGCCCAGTTCCGAGGATCGCATCCGGTTTCGGCCAGTACTGCGAGCGACACGCCGTCCGAGATTCGACCGACGTGACCCAACTCCACCTTCACACCGGAATCGAGGGCCATGGCGACCTCCCAGTGGGGGACCGCGTCGAAGTAGGACGACGGAGCGCCGTTTTTCAAACGCATGCCCGAGATCACACCGTCCTGGGGTGCGACGTACCACGGGATCCGTTGTCGCACCAAGGTGCCGTCCACGCCAGCCCAAAGCGCACAACCGCCGGCCTCCAATTCCTCGGTCGAGCAGATGCCGTCGTCATCACCGATGAGGTCGCCAATCAGCTCGTCCATTTCGCTGTCGTCTGCCGGAAGAAAGCCGGCGAAGTTGGCCTTGCGGTCGCCGAAGACGTGATTGCCGACCGGGCTGAAGTGGGCGCCGTAGCCTCCGACGGCGACGTGGATCGGATCTCCGGAGGTTGGAACCTCGAGCCGGCGGTCGCCAGGCTGGATTTCCGAGGCAGTCCACGGCAGGTCGAAGAACGGCTGCCTGTCGCCGCCGATCTTCCACAGGCCGGCATCATTGATGAAGACGCCGAGCTGATTGTGGGTCACCGGTGCAAGTATGCCGTCGCGAGTATCCAGATATACCTGTCGCATCCCGCCACTCGAAGGCAAGCCGGAACGAACCTGCTGGAAGTCGATTCCCAGTGGGCGAGACAATATCGCCGGTTCATTCGGCCCTTCACGGGTGGCGATCCGGGAGATCTCGAGCACCGTGAACTGGATGTCGCTCCACGCGGACATTTCCTCGGCGAAGCTCGCGAACAACCCGGCCAGATCGGTGCCGTTGTGGAAGTAGTCGTCGGAGAACGAGGGGTGTGGTGAGACGAACGGGACGCCCGACTCGAGTTGATCCGCCACCGTTGCGACGGTGGACAGGACGCCGGAAACATCGCCTGACCTCGTGCCGTCGATGAATCCGCCGAGTAACGTCCCGGCCTGAGAACCATCACAGTCGATCAAGGTGAAGGTGCCGGTATAAAGGCCAAAGGATGAATTGAAGGCGGCCTCGATCACCGAGCCGTCGGAACAGCCCCCATCCACGTCAGCCCCGATGGTTACCGCATCTCCGCTCTCCGAGAAGGAGGTGATTCCTCCGTCTCTTCCCCACGGTGGCGTTTGCTGCGACCCGGACCAGCTGCCGGCCACAAGCCGTCCGGCTTCGTCCACGAGGACCGCCAGGTCGATGAAATGAGGCGCGGACATGCCGCCGGTGGAGTCGGCGAAGAGGAATCGGCGCTCCACAAGCTCCTCCGGCCAACGCACGAATTCGACCGTTTGATCTGAGAGATCGCCGGTCAGGGCAAGGGATGCCTCTCCCCCTTGAACAAGACCTGACAGGGAGACAATCCGGTCTCCGGACGGGTTGTGCAGGGCCAATTCGAGATCGAGGACGCCCGCGTAGTAAACACCTGAGCGCACGACCCAGCCCTCGCTGGTGCCGAGAAGGTAGGCGAGGAGAACGCCGTCGTTTCGCTGATGGAGCTGCACCGCAAAGGGGCGAGCGACCTCACCTGGAAACGTCAGGAGGCCGATCCAAATGCCGGTTACATCGGCCGGGGGGAGGCAGGTTCCCTGCCATGCGCACAGGTCCCCGGATTCGAGACCGTCGAGGAAGATCGGCGTTCCGCCAAAGGCAACAGGTGCGACGGCGACGATCGCCACCGCCAGTACGAATGCCACAAAGAGCCGGATGTTTGGCTTCATAGTTGACTCCGTGACCTGTTTCCGGGCAACCCCGGCCGGGGTTGCCCGAACCATGAATCGGACCAGTGGCCGAGCCCTGGCCGCCGTTCCCAGCGCAAATGGAAATCAGAAGAGCGCTCTTGAGGTGGTCGTTATTCGTTCATCTTGCGGCCGACCGCCCTGGTCTCTTCATCGTCCAATACCAACGTGCACTCCATGTCCAATGCCCCGTTCCAGTGGAGCACCCACTGAGCAAGTGCCTTGGGGTCGTCGGTCTCCGCGATGGCGACGCCGGTGAAGCCAACGAGGTCGTGCCAGCGGCCGATAAGCTTGACGTTGCCGCGGTCGTTCGCGTCATCGGCCTCGCTCATTGCCGAGAACGCCTTGAAAACTTCGTGTCGCTTGTCCTCGTGAACTCGCCATTGAACCAGATATTTCATGTGGGACTCCCTTTGTTTCGAGTAAGTGGTGAACGCTGTTTTTATTGCGACTTGGTCGCGATTATACACCAGCCGTGTGGGAGATCTTGGATTTCTCGGATCGTCCGCGAGCGACACGGTCGATGCCCGCCTCGGGGCTGGATCTACACCGATGTCCAGGCGGATGCCCGCCGGCGTTGAAAATTTCGATTTCCCACCCTCGCCCAAATGAGATCTTTTGGAAAATCGAAGGTTGGTCGGGTGGGCTGTCGACGAGGGAGGGAGTGGTGGCGTTGTGCGGAAGCCGGCTGATTGACGAGATTGTCAAACCCAGCAAAGCTCTGAACTGAGAGTGGCCGAAGAACGGTATTTGACTTTTCCGCCGAGGAGGTCTATTTGTGGTCGGTGGACGAATGTCTCACTCAAGGGGGGGGGAATGAGATTATCGGTTGTCACCTGTTGCGTCATATTATTGACCCTATTTGTTGCAGCCCAAGCCGAGGCCCAATACCAGGTGGGAGACCCAATCGCCGATTTCACGTTGAATGACGCGTCCGGCACGCCGGTCTCATTGTTGGAATTTGAAGGAATGGTTGTCTGGCTCGTTTTCTGGACCGACACGTGACCAAGTTGTGCTGAGGAGGCTCCTCACGTACAGGAAATCTGGGAAACCTATCGCGATCAAGGACTCATGGTGCTTGCCATCGGGGCCGGAGAGACACAAGCCACAGCCCTGACATGGGTCAACACCTACGGACTGACCCACCCGGTCCTGGCCGATCCGAGCGGCGCGATCTACGGTTTGTTCGGTGACGGTTTTGTGCCGTACAACGCCATCGTTGACGACGAGATGATCCTGCGGTACACCGTATCGGGCTTCAACGAGCCCGCGGTCATCGCCAAGATTGAGGAATTGCTGGCGGAGGTGCTCGTCATCGATCATATTCCGTTGCCCGACACGGAAGACGAGTCGAATCCCTATCCGGTAAATTGTTCGTTCACCACAAGCTATGATCTGATTGCGGATGATCTGTTGCTGCACTGGAATCTGGACGGCGGCGGGGCCTTCACCGATGTAGCCCTGACGTCTGTCGGCGGCGACGAGTACACGGCAGAGATACCTGTCCCGCCCCATGACACAACGGTTTATTACTACCTTGCCGCAGCCGATACGAGTGGCAATGCAATGACCCATCCTCGCGGCGCTCCCACCGAACTGCACAGCTTCTATGTGGGTACGGACATCACACCGCCGGTGATAGACCATGATCCGTTGGGCGATCAGGTTCTGCTCACGTGGCCGACCGAGGTCAGTGCCACGGTCACGGACAATATCGGTGTGGACTCGGTCACCCTCGAGTTCATGATCAACGGCGGGACTGTGGAATCGGTGCCCATGCTGCTCCAGCGAGACGGTGTGTACATCGCCGATCTCTACGGTTCCGTGTCCGTCGGGGACTACGTCGAGTATCGGATCATCGCCGTTGATGTCGCCTCGACGCCGAATGCGATCACCGATCCTGCTTCGGGGAACTACATCTTCTCCATTGTCGAGCCCATCCCGGTGTTCATATTTGACCCCAACGCGACGACGACGAGCGGCGACTCCATCGCCGCGGAGTTGGATGCGCTGGAGATTGTCTACGACATAGGCGCGGAGCTGCCGGAGAATAGCGCCTTGTACCAGACGATCTTCGCGTGTCTGGGCATCTACAGCAGCAACCATGTGCTGACGGCGGCCGAGGGTCAGGCGTTGGCCGATTTCCTGGACAACGGCGGTCAGCTGTACATGGAAGGTGGCGACACGTTTGCCTACGATCCCGAAACACCTGTGCACCCGTATTTCAACATCAACGGGCTTACGGATGGTGCAGGCGACGCCGGACCCATCCAGGGTGCGGTCGACACCTTCACCGAAGGGATGTACTTCACGTATAGCGGAGCGAATAACTACATCGATCACATCGCGCCGCAGGGGAGCGCATTCGCGATCTTCTTGAACGTCACGCCGGCGTACATCAACGGTGTGGCCTACGATGGAGGAACCTATCGCACCGTTGGCAGCAGCTTTCAATTCGGGGGCTTGACGGACGGAACCGAGCCGAGCACGAAGAACGAGCTGCTTGTGGAGATCCTCGAGTTCTTCGATATGAACCCCCGCGGCATTCTGTGCGAGGACGGCTTCGAATCAGGCGATACCTCGGGGTGGTCGATGACGATGCCCTAGAATTCGCCTCGAACTCATTCGTGATCTCAATTGGGTGCCACCCTCAAGTGGGGTGGCACTCCTTTTTGATGTACGGGGCTGCGTTCGTCAGGGGATCGCGACGAGGGTGGTGGGGTCGTTGCGGGGCGGAATGGCTTGCATTCGTGCTCCGGTTGGGGGCAAAGTGGGGTGCTTCCGATCTGACAAGACCGGGAAATTTATTGAGAAAAGGGGAATGCTCATGCGTAACCTACTGTGTCTCATGGCCGCCCTCGGCCTGGTCCTGAATTTCGCGTGCGGAAAGTCGAAGGAGGAGGCCGCTGAAGAGGCGGTCGAGAACTCCATCGAGATGAACCTTGGCGACGATGCCGAGGTCGATATCTCCGAAGAGGGGATGACCATCACGTCGACAGATGAGGATGGCACCTACTCATGGCAGGGGGGCGACCAGGCGAAGGTCCCGGATGGGTTTCCGAAAGATGTTTATGTCTACGAGGCCGCCACGGTCGCCATGAGCGCGGACAGCCCTGAGAGCTTCACCCTGGCGCTGACCACCGATGACCCGTTCCCGAAGGTCGTCGGGGCCTACGAGGAGAAGATGTCCGCTGCCGGTTGGACGAACCAAACATCAACAGCCATGGACGGTGCGCAGATGCTCGTCTACACCAAGGGCGATCGTGCTGCCAATGTCGGGATCTTCAATGAAAAGGGCGTCACGCAGATCAGTTTAACGGTAAGTAAGTAGAAAGAACTCGGGCTCGTGGTGCTTGTTGAAGTGTGGGGATTGGTGGGTGCCACCCAAGGAGCCGAAAATAGTAAATAGTGAATAGAGAATAGGAGCGTTTATGGGCATCGGCACTTCCTGGACGGCAGACTCCATCTCTATTCACTTTTCACTTTTCACTATTTACTATTCACTCCTGAATCGTGCGCCAGGTTTGTGGTGACACGGGCAGAAAGCACGGTCTCGAACAGACCGGGGCCGCCTTTCTCCAAATGAGTTGTAAGAGACGTAAAGTCTAATACTTGCTGGGCGAATCGGCTGATACACTGCCGGCGATGCGATGGTCGACACACTCCCCGCGCCTTTCCTTTTCGATGGTGGTTGTCCTGGTCCTTCTGATCGCCGTGTTCGCGACCCTCCAGTACCACTGGATCGCCCAGCTGAGCGAGGCCGAACGCGTCCGGCTACAGGAAGGCCTGGATCAATCGACGGCCGGTTTCTGCGAGGACTTCGACAGAGAGATTGCCCGAGCTGTTGCCGTGTTTGACATCGCGCAGCCCGGTAGCGACCAGAAGCTGGCGAACTTGCTACATGATCGGTTGACCGAATGGGGGTCGGTGGCGACCTGGCCCGGGATGGTTCGGGAGATCATCGTCGTCCGGAGTCATGAGACCGGGGGAGCTTCACTCCTGTGTTTCGACGATGGAAGTCAGACCCTCGTTCAGTGCGATTGGACGGACGACCTCCAGCCGATCCGACACCGCCTCGACGACCCGGGGCCCGGCGTGCCCATTGTCGACGGGGCCCTTCCCGGGTTGGTCCTGGCAATGGAGGAATCACCTTCCGCCCGGATGGCGGCACCGTCGGAATGGCGGCCGCCGCGCGACCACCTGGTCATTCGATTCGACCTCGATGTCATCGCGGAGGACCATTCTGCCCCGCCTTGCCGAGAGCCACTTCGGGCTTGACGGCGATCTCCCATATCTTCTGGAGGTCGACCGACTGACCGGGGGGACGATCTTTCAAACCGGCGCCCCGAATCGTGCTCGAACGATGGATCCGGATGCCACCGGCAGGTTGTTCGGCCTGCGGTCGTTCGCTGGGCTCTCGGGTCGACCCAACGAGATTCCAGAAGCGAGAAGACCTCCACCACCGCGCGCGGAGGGCGAGAAAGCGGTGCGGGACGCCCTCCGCTGCACCAACCCCCACCCGGGGTGCACGCCCGGACCGAAAAGGGCCACTGGGTCCTCGCGGTTCGGCTCCCGAGGGTTCTCTCGAAGACGTGGTGGTGAGGGCCCGGCGGCGCAATATGGCGATCAGTGCGGTCATGCTGGCCATGTTGGGACTCACGGCGATGTTGATGGTCGCGTCGACACGGAGGGCGCGGAGACTCGCCCGACAGCAGATGGACTTCGTGGCGGCGGTCTCACATGAACTCCGAACCCCGCTCACCGCCATCCGATCGGCCGGTCAGAACCTCGCCGATGGAATCGTGGAAGATCCGGAGAAGGTTCAGAGCTACGGAATGCTGATCGAACGAGAAGGACGGCGCCTGACCGAGATGATCGGCCGGGTCCTGACCTTCGCCGGGATCCGCTCGGGACGTCAGATCTACCGCATGGAACCCGTGGATGTGGGCGACATCGTCTCGGCGGCGCTGAAGGACGGCAGCTGGGTTCTCGACGAGTCCGGTTTCGAGGTCGAGACCGAGATCGCCGACAGCCTCCCGCGATGTCATCGGCGACAGGGTCGCCCTCCGGCAGGTCGTCACCAATCTGATCGACAATGCCCTGAAGTACGCGGCCGACGGTCGCTGGTTGGGCGTGCGCGTCGGTTTGGATGGCGGGCCGGGCGGCGGCGAGGTGCTGATTTCGGTCTCCGATCAAGGCCCCGGGATCCCCAAGCGAGAGGCTCGCGTCCGTCTTCGAGCCTTTTCACCGGGGCACGGAGCCGACGGAGGCATCCCCGGCAGCGGGTTGGGGCTGGCGTTGGTGCGGAGCATCGTCGAGGCCCACGGCGGCGACCATTGACGTCGCATCTCCGTCCCGGGCAGCGGCACGACATTTGTTGTCCGGCTCCCCGCCGAGTCGGCACCCTCCACCGAAACGGGGAGACGAGAGATGAACCCGAACACTGCTTCTGGTCGAGGACGAGGCCAGCCTCGCGCTCACCCTGAGCGATCGGCTCAAGGCGGAGGGCTACGACGTCGAGGTGCGGGGAGACGGCGAGTCGGCGCTGGAGCTGCTGGACCAGCACCCCATCGATCTCGTCGTTCTCGATCTCATGCTGCCGGGGATCGACGGTTTCGAGGTCTGTCGCGAGCTGCGCCGGCGAGGGCTCCGGCTGCCGGTTCTCATGCTCACGGCGAGGTCGGAGACGGTGGACAAGGTCGTCGGGCTCAAGCTCGGCGCCGACGACTATCTGACCAAGCCCTTCGAGATGGTCGAGTTGTTGGCCCGCCTCGAGGCGCTACTGCGCCGGACCGGCGAGGGCAGCACTGGCCTGCACCGATACGAGTTTGGCGATGTCGCGGTTGATTTCAGGAGCGCAGAGGTCTTCCGCGACGGCGAACCGGTGGCCCTGTCGAGCATGGAGCTGCGGCTGCTCGAGGAGTTCATCGAGCACCGGGGCGAGCTGCTGTCGCGAGACCAGCTACTCGATGAGGTTTGGGGCTACGAGGAGACTCCATTCTCGAGAACCGTGGACGTCCACGTGGCCTCCCTTCGGCAGAAGCTCGAGCCAACGCCCTCCCACCCCCGGTTCATCATCACCGTCCACCGCCGGGGCTACCGTTTCGACGGCTGAGCTTTACATCTCTTACAGCACCCTTACGAATCGCTGAGGACTCTGTCCTCTCGCCAAACCATCCTGGGAAAGGTCACAAGTCGGTTCAGCTTTGGGCCCCCAGTGGTGCGTTGGGCTCCGCGGGTGAGTCGTTGCGGAATCGAAAGTCGAAAGGGATTGCAATGAGAAACAGCGGATGGATTTGGGTCGTTCTAGGAGTGGTTGTCGTGGTTGGAACCGCGGGCGTCGGGCCGGCGCAGGCTGATGAAGCGGATGTCTTCTTCGATGACTCATACGTCCACGACGTCCACATCACCTTCACCGACCCCGACTGGTACGACACCCTCTACGACAGCCACGCCAACGACCCCGACGACCCGTACTTCCCGGCCGCCGTGGAGTGTGACGGCGTGGTCCTCGATCCGGTGGGTGTTCGCTTCAAGGGCAACTCCTCGTTCAGCATCCCCGGCGTCAAGAAGTCCTTCAAGATCGACTTCAACGAGTATGACGACGACACGACCTTCGTCGGGCTCAAGAAGCTGAACCTGAACAACGGATTCAAGGACCCGACCCTGTTGCGGGCGAAGCTCTTCCTGGACTTCGCCGGCGCCTTTGTTCCCACCATTCGCGCCGTGCACGCGCGTGTCTACGTCAACGGCACCTACTGGGGCCTGTACACGGCGGTGGAGCAGGTCGACAAGACCTTCGCCCAGAGCCGGTTCGGTGACGACGAGGACGGCAACCTCTTCAAGGCCGCGGCTTCAGATGACGCATCGGGCCCGAACTCGGACTTCGGATCGGATCTCACGTGGCTGGGTTCGGATCCGGAGCCCTACCACGACTACTACCAGCTGAAGACCAACGAGACAGCAGGACGACTACAGCCAGCTCATCGCGTTCATCGACATTCTGAACAACCAGAGCCCGGTCGATTTCCCGACCCTGCTCGAACCGGTCTTCGATGTCCAGACCGCGCTGGCGGGGCTCGCCCTGAACAACCTCTTCGTCAACCTCGACGCCTACAACGGTTCCGCTCACAACTACTACGTCTACGACCGCGACGACACGGGCAAGATCACCCACATCCACTGGGACACCAACGAGGCCTTCGGTCGCTTTCTGATGTTCGTGGGGCACGGGGAAGACCCGCTCGAGATGGATCCCTTCTGGCTGCCCGTCCGGGCCCCGCCGGGAGGAGCAGGAGCGACCGTTGATGGAGAATCTGTGGGCGAACAGCGACTACAGCAACGACTACCTCTGCTCCCTGCAGCAGATGCTCGACGGGGGTTTCGACGCCACCACCATGCAAGCGCGCATCGACGAGCTGGCCGATCTCATCCGCACGGACGTCTACGCGGACGGCAACAAGATGTATTCGAATGCCGAGTTCGAGCAGAACCTGTACTCGGATATCCGGACGGAATGGACACGATCTACGGACTGCTCAACTTCGTCCAGCAGCGATCGGCCTATCTGAATGATCGACTCGACGACTTCGTGCTCGATTGCTCCGGACACGCCGTCGGATCTCGTCGGTACCCTGTTCATCAACGAGTTCATGGCCGACAACGACACCACCATCCAGGACCCGGACGGTACCGGGTTTCCGGATTGGATCGAGATCTACAACGCCGGCAGCACGACGGTCGATCTCGGCGGCCTGTACCTGACCGACGACCCGCCGATCCCACCCAGTGGCAGATCCCCTTGGGCGTCTCGATCGAGGCGGACGGTTACCTGCTGTTCTGGGCCGACAACGACGAGGATCAGGGCGACACCCACACCAACTTCAAGCTCAGTGCGGACGGTGAGGCCATCGGTCTGTTCGACTCGACGGCGTCAGCGAGATCGATTTGATCGTTTTCGGCGCTCAGTATGCCGATGTTTCATATGGCCGCTCCCTGACGGCGCGGACAACTGGGGACTACATTGCCACGGCAACACCGGGTTCGGCCAACGGCTCTCACAACGCACCACCGGTCATCACCGACACCGCGCACTCGCCCGCGTGGCCGACCGACAGCGATGCGGTGTGGGTGACGGCGACCGTGACTGACGACGGGAGCGTGGCCGGGGTCACCCTCACCTACGATGCGGGTAGCGGCGCAGTCGAAGTGCCGATGCTCGACGATGGCGCCCACGGAGACGGGGATGCCGACGACGGCGTCTATGGCGAGCAGCTGCCGGCTCAGGCCACGGGGACCATCGTGACCTACTTCCTGACGGCCACCGATGATCTCGGCTCGGCCTCGACCGATCCCTCTGGGGCGCCGTCCGTGACCTACAGCTACCTGGTTGGTTATTCGCCGCCTGCGTTGTTCATCAACGAGTTCATGGCCGACAACGACAACACCATCGAGGATCCGGACGAAGCGGAAGCGTACGACGACTGGGTGGAGATCTACAACGCCGGCGACATCACGGTCGATCTCGGAGGAATGTACCTGACAGACGACGCCGAGGATCCCACCCAGTGGCAGATTCCGGCTGGCGTCACCATCGGTCCCGGCGCTTACCTGCTCTTCTGGGCCGACAACGACGAGGACCAGGGCGACACCCACACCAACTTCAAGCTCAGCGCCGATGGGGAGTATTTCGGTCTGTACGACACCGACGGCAACGCAAACATGGCTATCGACAGCTTGGCCTTCGGCGCCCAGACAACCGACATTTCCCTCGGCCGCTGTCCCGACGGCGGGGACGACTGGACGCTCTTTACGGCGCCGACGCCGGGAGCTGAGAACGTCTGTGGCGACAGCTTCCTGTCGTTCATTCCCGCGGCTGGTTTCGCCTCCGGGTCCGGAGGATCTTTCTGGGTGACCGATGTGGATCTGAACAATGCCGGTTCTCAGATGATGACCTACTCATTCTGGTGGCTGCCGCGCGGCGAGGACAACGCGCAGCCGACGATGTCGGGTCCGGTCACTCTTGGCCCGGGTATGAGCATTCGATATGCCAATGTCCTGGACGAGGTCTTCGGTCTCGACTCGGCCGACTCGCCATTCGGCGCCATCGCCATCTCGGCTTCCGGCTCGGATGCTCTTTCCATCGCCCGCATCTTCAACCAGGACGAGGCCGGTCAGGGCGGCACCTTCGGCCAGGCGCTGCCCGGTGTCGGCGCGGGCGATCTGATCATGGAAGGCGAGACGCGGCGCATCATCTTCATGAGCGAGGATGACGACTTCCGCGCCAACCTCGGCTGTCAGAACGGCACCGACGGCAATATCTCGATCGGCTACGAGCTCTACGACGACGCAGGCGCCTCGCTCGGGGTCGGCAGCATGAGCCTGGCGGCCTACTCGAATGTTCAGGTCAACCGGGTTTTCCAGGACAACAGTCCGGTCAACGGGTACGTGGATGTTTGGTCGGACACCGCGGACACCGCGTTCTACTGCTACGGCTCTGTGGTCGACAACGTCACCGGCGACCCCACCACCATCCTGCCGCAGGAAGCACAAGACCAACGACCTGACCTTCATCTCCGCTGCCGGGTTCGCATCCGGCGCTGAAGATTCGTTCTGGGTGACCGACGTGGACCTCAATAACGCGGGTCCCGGGATGATGACCTACTCATTCTGGTGGCTGCCGCGCGGCGAAGACAACTCGCAGCCGATGGTGTCGGATTCCTTCAACTTGGACGTGGGCAAGAGCGTGCGGTATGCCAACATTCTTGGCGAAGTCTTTGGTCTCGACTCGGCTGACGCGCCGTTCGGCGCCATCGCGCTCTCGGCTTCCGGCTCGGAGGCGATGTCCATGGCCCGAATCTACAACCAGGCCGAGACGGCAGGCGGCGGCACATTCGGCCAGTCCCTGCCCGGTGTCGGAGTGGATGACCTGATCATCGACCGGCGAGACTCGGCGCATCATCTTCATGAGCGAGGATGACGACTTCCGAGCCAACCTCGGTTGTCAGAACGGAACGAACTTCGGGATCTCGATCACCTACGAGATCTTCGACGACGAAGGGATCTCGCTCGAAACCGGAACGTTGGACCTGGCGGCCAACTCGAACGATCAGGTCAACCGGATCTTCTCAGACTACAGCCCGGTCAACGGGTACGTGGACGTCCGGTCGGACACTGAAGGCGCGGCGTTTACCTGCTACGGCTCAGTGGTCGACAACGTCACCGGAGACCCCACCACCATCCTGCCGCAATAGGGTGAGCCTATTGGTTTCGGAGACGGGAACCATCCCTCAATCCGGTCAGAGATTCGCTCGGTCGCCGCTTCCCGCTCCACGCCGGGCATCGCCTGCGGCGTGCTGGCGTACCAGGTGACGGTTCTGGGCACGGTGATGGTGAGCCTGGCGGTGCTCGCGTTACACGTGATTCCGCTGGCCGGCATCCACCCCGACCACCTGCACATCCTGCGCTGTGATGTGGGCGCCTTCGAGGGAGTCGAGAACCGGCTCTGGGATCCACGGTATTCATTTTCGCCCTGACTCTCATTCTGCCGGGCGTCGGTGTGTGCGGTGATACCGATGTTCTTGACACAGCTCTGGAGACTGACGGTTACATCGCCTATGGAAAGGCCCTCAAGGACCCCCATGTACGAGGGCTTCTCGCTGTACCGAATACCCTGGACAGGCTAGGATCCTGTCCCAGGCGGTCCGTCTGCGACCGACCCTCTTCTTTACATTCCTCTTTACATTCCTTACAAGTTCCTTACAGGGAATTGGGGACTCGATCCCCGTGGCCGTCCATCCTTGAAAATGGAAACGAGCTGACTCGCACGCTCTTGGAGCGTGGAGTGTTGGATGATGGAGGGTCGTCATGACGAGATTCGGATGGATGCCGGTTGTTCTTGGACTCGTAACAGCAGTCGGGATGATGGGCGCCGGACCGGCGCAGGCTGATGAAGCGGATGTCTTCTTCGATGATTCATACGTCCACGAGGTCCACATCACCTTTACCGACCCCGACTGGTACGACACCCTCTATAACTCTCACGCCAACGACCCCGACGATCCGTACTTTCCGGCCGCGGTGGAATGTGACGACGTGGTCCTCGATCCGGTTGGCGTTCGATTCAAGGGGAACTCCTCGTTCAGCATCCCCGGTGTCAAGAAGTCATTCAAGATCGATTTCAACGAGTATGACCCGGACGCGACCTTTGTCGGGCTGAAAAAGCTGAACCTGAACAACGGATTCAAGGACCCAACCCTGTTGCGCGCGAAGATTTTCCTCGACTTCGCCGGCGCCTTCGTTCCCACCATTCGCGCCGTGCATACGCGTCTCTACGTCAACGGCACGTACTGGGGTTTGTACACGGCGGTGGAACAGGTCGACAAGACGTTCGCCCAGAGCCGGTTCGGTGACGACGAGGACGGCAACCTGTTCAAGGCCGCAGCCTCTGATGACGCATCGGGCCCGAACTCGGACTTCGGATCCGACCTGACGTGGCTCGGTAGCGATCCTCGCCCTACCACGATTACTATCAGCTGAAAACCAATGAGACAGCAGACGACTACAGCCAACTCATCGAGTTCATCGACATTCTGAACAACCAGAGTCCGGTCGACTTCCCGACGCTGCTCGAACCGTTTTTCGATGTCCAGAACGCACTGGCGGGGCTTGCCCTGAACAACCTCTTCGTCAACCTCGACGCCTACAACGGCTCCGCACACAACTACTATGTCTACGACCGCGACGACACGGGCAAGATCACCCACATCCACTGGGACACCAACGAGGCCTTCGGTCGCTTTCTGATGTTCATGGCGCCAGGGGAAGACCCCCTGTTGATGGATCCCTTCTGGCTGCCCTCGCCCTCCGGGCCACCGCCGGTCGAGGAGCAGGAGCGACCGTTGATGGAGAACCTGTGGGCCAACAGCGACTACACCAACGACTACCTCTGCTCCCTGCAGCGGATGCTCGACGAGGGTTTCGACGCTACGACGATGCAGACGCGCATTGACGAGCTGGCCGATCTCATCCGCGCAGATGTCTACGCCGACGCCAACAAGATGTACTCGAATGCCGAGTTCGAGCAGAATCTCTACTCGAATATCGGTGGTGGAATGAACACGATCTACGGGCTCCTCTACTTTGTCCAACAGCGAGCGACCTACATGAGTGACCGACTCGACGATTTCGTGCTCGACTGTCCGGACACACCTTCGGACCTTGTGGGGACCCTGTTCATCAACGAGTTCATGGCCGACAACGACAGCATCATCGAGGATCCGGACGAGCCCGGAGCGTATGAGGACTGGATCGAGATCTTCAACGCCGGGAGTTCAACCATCGATCTCGGCGGTCTCTATCTGACCGACGATCTCGCCGATCCCACCCAATGGCAGGTGCCCCTGGGCGTATCGATCCCTGCAGGTGGACACCTCCTGTTCTGGGCCGATGATGACGAGGACCAGGGCGACACCCACACCAACTTCAAGCTCGGCGCCTCCGGTGAGGAGATCGGTCTCTTCGACAGCGACGGCGTCAGCGAGATCGATTCGATCGTCTTTGGTGCACAGTTCCTCGATGTCTCGTACGGACGATCGCCTGACGGCGAAGACGACTGGGGATTCATGGCGACTGCCACGCCGGGCGCAACCAACGGCGCCTTCAATGAACCACCGGTCATCGCCGGCACGGCACACTCGCCGGCGTGGCCAACCGACAGCGATGTGGTGTGGGTGACGGCAACAGTGACCGACGACGGCGGCGTGGCCGCCGTCACTGTCACCTACGATGCGGGTGGCGGCGCAACCGAGCTGCCGATGTTCGACGACGGTGCCCACCAAGACGGAGCCGCCGGCGACGGCGTCTATGGCGAGCAGTTGCCGGCTCAGGCCACGGGGACCATCGTGACCTACTATCTGACCGCCACCGACGATCTCGGCTCAACCTCCAACGATCCTTCGGGAGCTCCGGCCGTGACCCACAGCTACCTCGTCGGTTACCCGCAGCCCACGTTGTTCATCAACGAATTCATGGCCGATAACGACAGCATCATCGAGGACCCGGACGAGCCCGGAGCTTTTGATGACTGGATCGAGATCTACAACGCTGGGGCAACGACCGTCGATCTCGGCGGCATGTATCTGACCGATGACGCCGGAGATCCCACCCAGTGGCAGATCCCATCCGGCGTCACTATCGACCCGGGCGCCTATCTCCTCTTTTGGGCGGACGACGATGAGGACCAAGGCGACACACACACAAACTTCAAGCTCAGCGCCGATGGCGAGTTCATCGGTCTGTACGAGACCGACGGCAACGGAAATGTGGCACTCGATGGGCTGACCTTTGGAGCGCAGGCAACCGATGTCTCCTTCGGCCGCTGTCCCGATGGCGGAAGCAGTTGGTCGTTGATGACAATCGCAACGCCAGGCGCCTCGAACGTGTGCGAGATGGTCGTGTTCATGGACGGGTTCGAGACCGGTGACACCTCGGCCTGGTCGGACTTTGTCGAGTAGTTCATACATCCCTTACAGCTCCCTTACGGGTCGCTGAGGACTTCCGGGCCGCCGCATCCCATGCTGAATGGAGTGGGCGGCCCCATGAGTGCCAGGTCCGTAGTACCGTAGTTACGGCGAACAACTGCGGAACTGGCACCGTTTGAGTTTGAACTCCGGACCGCCGTCAATCTGGTCGAAAAGAAGACCCCCGGCGCGCAGCGGCGCACCGGGGGAATTGTTGACGGGGCTGCGCAGTGCGGATGCACTTCACCGGATCGGCGCGTCCCGCCTCAGTTGCCCGTCGGCAGCGGAAGGTTGATGCCGCCGTCCTTGAGCTGGTCTCGGATGTGCTGGAAGCGTTGGTACTGCGTGAGAGTGATCGGGCCCGTGTAGACCTCGCTCTGGAGCTTTCTCGGCGGGTACGTGACATAGGTCATGACCAGCTGCTTGACCGCCTCGTTGATGGTGACCAGCGTCCAGGTGCGCTCGGTGAAGTTGTTCATGAAAATGTCGTAGCGCTCCTGCGGGTCGGCCCAGAGGTCGAAGACCTGGGGCACAGTGGCGACATACTTTTCAGCGCCTTTCCAACCGAGGTTGGAGTCCACTGCGAGTCCACCGGTCGCTACTCCGTCGTCGCCGCGGAGGTTGAAGACCGCCTTGTAGTTGCCGACCCGCGCCGCCCCCGGACTGAGCTCGTTCTCGGTGAAGTAGAACCAGGCGGTGCGATCGGACGTGCCGGTACCGAAAAGCAGCGGCGACATGTCGTAGCTGTCGAAGATGATGGGCTCGCCTGCGCGGTCCTTCTCCGGCAGCTTCACGCCCGCCACCGACGCGAACGTGGCCATGAGGTCGAGACCGCCGACGATGTCGTGGTTGCGCACGCCGGCTGCGATCTTGCCCGGCCACACCGCAATCGCGGGCACGCGGTTGCCGCCTTCGCGCACCGTTCCCTTGGTGCCGCGGAACGGCGTGTAACCGGCGTCCGGATAGACATCCTGCCAGGCGCCGTTGTCGGTGGTGTAGAACACCAGGGTGTTCTTGTCGAGCCCGAGCTCACGCAGCTTGTCCATGACGTTGCCGATACGCGTGTCCAGCTCGACGACGGAGTCCGCGTACTTCGACTTCGACATCGACTTGTGCTCGAACTCCGGCGCCGGCATGTTGGGCTGATGGACCTTCATGAAGTTGACGTTGATGAAGAAGGGCTTGGAAGGGTCCGCCGCCGCGGTTTCAAGGAACTCCAGCGCTGCCTCCTCGACGTAACCGTCAAAGTACGGGATGCCGACCACGCCGTCGGGGTAGTTGACGCCGTGGAGCGTGACGTTCTTGTCGGGTTCGTTCACATACTGCCCGTTCATCTTGAAGTCCTCCTTCGGCTTCTCCCCGGCCTTGCCGGAGAGCGACCCGATCGTGACTTTTTGGAACATGGCGCGCAGCTTGGGGTCCATGTCAGGGAACCAGGTTGGGTCGGCGTAGGTGTAGGCGTTTAGGTGGTAGAGCCCGACGTACTTCATCTCGTCGTAGCCCTGGGCGTTGGGTAGCGCATAGTCGTCCTCGCCGAGGTGCCACTTGCCGGTGAAATAGGTCTGATAGCCCGCCTGCTTGAGCACCGAGGCCAGCGTCCACTCCGCCTCCGGCAGCCCGCCGCCCTGGCCCTGGAAGGCGACCGTCGTCATGCCGCTGCGGTTCGGAATGCGCCCGGTCTGCATCGCCGCCCGGCCCGGTGTGCAGCTCGGCTGGGCGTAGAACGAAAAGAACGTCATCCCGTCGGCGGCCATATTGTCGAGGTTCGGCGTCGGCATGCCCCGTCCCTCGCCGCCGCCGTAGGGTCCGAGGTCACCGTACCCGGTGTCGTCGGACACGATAAGGAGAATGTTCGGCTTTTCGGCCCCCTGCTGCGCCTGCACCGGGGCGGCTCCCATCGCCACCGTCAGCGCGACTGCAACTGCTGTTGCGATTCTGACCGTTGCTGTCCTTTTCACTGCTTCCTCCTCTTGTTCTGCCGTTGGTTGATGTATTGCGTGCCTGGAGTTTCCTTAACCCGTTATTCGAGCGAGGTATTTCATCGTTTTCTTCGGTCTCCCTCCTGATCGCAATGCCCATCG
>CAWAUY010000008.1:0-7941 GCA_963785275.1 Candidatus Sulfomarinibacteraceae bacterium | reverse complement strand
CGAGTTTCACTACTCGCGTGTTTCGGCGGTGGCGAACTCGAGAGACCGTGCTCTGGGTGGAGCGTGGTTGTGGCGTCGGAGATGCCCGTGACGGCATCGTAGAGGAGGGTCTGGGCTTCCTACTTGCACCTCCACGCATTGGCCACGCCGCGCTGGGCTGAGGGATTTTTGAAACTGGCGGCATGCCACGCAGCTGAACGGTCCCGGTCGGCCGTGGAATGTCCCTGAAGGGGATGGTGATGGAGCTTCTGCAGTCGCCGACACCACGCGACTCGAGGATTTCGCTGCGGCGGAACCTCGGGCCATGAGGTTTCTCCTGGGTCGGCTGTGGGATCCCGATGAGACGATCCGGGGGCGGGCGGCCGCCGGCATCGGTGCCTCGGCCGCGGTGAACCGTGACCTCGGGCGCGATGTGGTGCGGCGCCTGGTCTGGGCACTGAACGATGAGTCGGCCACCAACGGCGTGTATGGACTGGCCGCAATCGGCGAAATCGGTGTCCGTGACCCGGAGTTGATCGAGCCCTTCGTCGGCCCGGTGGCGTGCTACGCGTGGGACGATGGACTCGGGCCAGAGATCATCCGTGCCCTGGGTCGAATTGCGGACACCGCGCGCAGCTCGTCGCACCCTTCCTCGACGACATCAAACAACGGGTGGACCGCCTCGATGCGACCGAGGTCGAGTTGGTGGCGGAACTCTCCGAGAAGGTTGAGACATGAACAAAAACGAGAGCCGTACCGAACGTCTGGAGCGGTGCCTGAAAGCTGCAGACGACAAGCCGCAGTCGGCCGCGGCCCATTACAGATCTCGGTCTGGCCTCCAGAAGATGGGCGATTCAGAGTGCCGAGAAGGCCTACCTGCGGGCGGTCGAGATCGACCCCTCGCTTGCCGAGGCCTGGGTCAATTTGGGTGGCGTCCGCTTGCAGACCTGGGATTTCGAGGGCTGTCTGGACGCTTCCCAGAAGGCCGTGAAATTGCGCGACGATCTGGCGCTGGCCCACCACAACCTGGGCCAGGCCTATCTCTACATGGATGATGCCAAGAACCTCGTCAAGTGCACGCGGCGTGTGCTCGACCTGGATCCGGATCACCCGCAGTCCCACTACTTTGCGGCTGTGGGTCTGCTCGCCCTGGGAAACGCGGGCGGAGCAGAACGACACCTGGCCCGAGCAATCGAGCTCGGGCATCGCCCGACGCCGGAGTTCCTGCGGGCCATGGAAAAGTCCCAACGGTCGAAGGCGGAGAGAATTCAAATTTCAGAGATCGCCGGGGGAGATGCCCCCGAAAAGCCAAAGGAGGAATGAGATGGCGACTTTCGAGTATGGTGATATTTCCCTAGCTGTGGACGAAGACGGATTCCTGCAGGAGCCCGACAAATGGAACGAGGATGTGGCAGCGGCACTCGCCACCACCGAAGGTGTCGAGGAACTCTCCGAGGACCACTGGAAAGTGGTTAACTATCTCCGCGAGTACTACCTGCAGTTTGGCGTCGCGCCGATGATCCGCAAGCTCTGCAAGCAGACCGGATTCAGCCTCAAGGAGATCTACGAGCTGTTTCCGTCGGGTCCGGCGAAGGGCGCCTGTAAGGTTGCCGGTCTGCCGAAACCCACCGGCTGCGTCTAGGGTACGGTTCCGGTTCGTTCGGCGATGATCGCTCCGCGTTCCGCGGGTAGCTCCGGATTACCCGGTCGCTGACGTGGTTCGCGGAGCTTTTTTGTGAGCCAGGCCGTTACGGGCGCGAAACGCGGGGCGGCCTTTGGCCACATCGTCGATCCATAAAATACTCTGGGTCAATGACTTGAATTGAATTGGTCCGGCACCTTCGTGGCACAGCGGTTGCATTTCCGCTTTGCGGCGATGCCGCGTCGGAGGGGGGATTCGATGGTCTTAGAGGAGTTGGTGGCGCAGCATCGAGCGGCCATTCTCTCGGACTGGTTCGAACACATCGTCGGAGGCTATCCGGACGAGACCGCACGGTTCCTTCGCAGTACGAAGGACCCCTTCGGCAATCCGGTGGGAGCCGCCCTTCGTGACGAACTGGGCACGGTCCTTGATGGTGTGTTCCACCAGGTCGAAGACCGCGAACTCGCGGCGGCGCTGGACAGGATCATAAGGGTTCGAGCGGTGCAGGAGATGGCTCCATCCGTGGCGGTCGGCTTCGTGCTCCATCTGAAGTTTATTCTGCGGCAGATTGCGCTGTCAGGAGACCCGCTGCCAAAGGACGAACTCGACCGTATCGAAGGACTTGTGGATCACCTTGTCCTGAGGGCATTCGACGTCTACACGACGTGCCGAGAACAAATTTTCGAGATCCGGATCAGGTCGATCCGAGATCTTTCGGCCAAGAATATCGAACGTCTCAACGAGTGGCGCGCCGGGCAAAAGCCCGGCGGCGCTCCTCCTGACGATGACACGTCATTGGAGGAAGGGAGGAGGAAAGAATGGGCGCCTTGATTTCGCTCATCGCGGTCGCCGCACTCACCCTCGTGGCCATGGTTGCGGTGGGCGCGGGCGATCTGCGTTTCCTGATCGGGGTCGTTGTCCCGGGCATCGCATTTGCCGTGTTCCTCGGAGGCATCCTGTACCGCGTGATCTGCTGGGGTCGAGCCACGGTTCCATTTCGGATCCCGACCACATGCGGACAGGAAAAATCGCTGCCGTGGATCAACAACAACGAACTCGACAACCCCTCGAACGGATTCTGGGTTGCGGTCCGGATGGCGTCCGAGGTGTTGTTCTTCCGGTCGCTGTTCCGGAATCACAACGTCGAGGTGAATGCAGACAAGGAGCGAGTCTCCTACATCAGCACAAAATACCTGTGGGCGGCCGCCATGGTCTTCCACTGGTCCATGCTGATCGTCGTTCTACGCCACTTCCGGTTCTTCGTGGAGCCGGTTCCGCAGTGGGTCGAGTTCATCCAGCGTTGGGACGGTTTCTTCCAGGTGGGCGTGCCCGTTATCTACGCCACTTCGGTGGCCTTCGTGGTTGCGGCGGGTTACCTGCTGCTCCGGCGACTCGTCGACGCAAAGGTCAAATACATCTCGCTTCCCTCCGATTACTTCGCCCTCTATCTGCTGCTTGGGATCGGTCTTTCCGGATTCCTGATGCGGCATCTGGAGAAAGTGGACATTGTCCAGGTGAAGGCGGCGATCGCGGGCTGGGCCTCTTTGCATCCTGTTGTTCCCACCGGGGTCGGGATGATGTATTTCATCCACGTTTTCCTGGTCAGCGCTTTGCTGATGTATTTCCCGTTCTCCAAGCTGCTCCATGCGCCCGGTGTTTTCCTCAGCCCGACGCGGAACATGGCCAACTCGAACCGTCGGGTGCGTCACATCAATCCCTGGAACCCGCAGGTGGATGTGCACACCTACGCCGAGTGGGAAGAAGAGTTCCACGACAAGCTCGTGGCGGCGGGTTACCCGCTGGACAAGGAGTGAGCCATGTCGGAAACCTACGATAAGCCACCTGAACAGCTGATTCAGATCGACCTCGCTCCGCCGAAGACCGACTGGATGGATCCGGGGATCAATTTCGAGGCACGGCGGGGCACGTGGTCCTACCCGGGTGCGGGGAAAAACCTCAAGTACATGGGTTTCGCCAATCCGCGGGAGTGGTCGCCCACCGACGACGACTGGAAGCTGCCCGACGACTGGAAGAACATCATCCTCGAGGGCTTCCGCGAACGCCTGATGAAGTACAGGTCGTTCCATGTCTTCATGGATATTTGCGTACGTTGCGGCGCCTGCGCCGACAAGTGCCACTTCTTCATCGGCTCCGGCGATCCCAAAAATATGCCGGTGCTGCGGGCCGAGCTCCTCCGATCCATCTACCGGCGCGACTTCACGGTGACCGGCAAGATCCTCGGCCAGTTGGCCGGCGGGCGTGACCTCACCGAAGAGGTGCTGAAGGAGTGGTACTACTACTTCTTCCAGTGCACCGAGTGCCGGCGCTGCTCGGTCTTCTGCCCCTACGGCATCGATACCGCGGACATCACCATGATGGCCCGCGAGCTCATGATGTTGGTGGGCCTGAACATCAACTGGGTGGTGGAACCGGTAGCCAATTGCCAGCGCACCGGCAACCACCTCGGTATCCAGCCCCACACCTTCAAGGACAACATCGAGTTTCTGCTCGAGGAACTGGAGGACGAGACCGGGGTCCATATCGAGCCGCAGATCAACCGCAAGGGGGCGGAGATCCTGTTCGTGCTGCCGTCGGCGGACTATTTCGCCGATCCCGGAACGTACACTTTTGTCGGCTACCTGATGCTCTTCCAGCACATCGGACTCGACTACACGTTGTCGGCCTATGCCTCGGAGGCCGGCAACTTCGGCCTGTTCACCTCGCACGAGACCATCAAGAGGCTCAATTACAAGGTCTATCACGAGGCGAAAAGACTTGGAGTCAAGTGGATCATCGGCGGGGAGTGCGGTCACATGTGGCGGGTGCTTCACCAGTACATGGATACGATGAACGGACCGGCCGACTTCCTCGAACAACCGAAGTCTCCCATCACCGGAACGGTCTTTGAGAACGCGGCGTCGTCCAAGACGGTCCACATCTGTGAGTTCACAGCCGATTTGATTCGCAACAACAAGCTCAAACTCGACCCGAGCCGCAACGACAAGCTCCGGGTTACCTTCCACGATTCCTGCAACCCGGCCCGTGCCATGGGCTTTTTCGAGGAGCCGCGCTACGTCATCAATAACGTGTGCAACAACTTCTACGAAATGCCCGAAAGCACGATCCGTGAGAGCACTTTTTGCTGTGCCGGTGGTGCCGGACTCGGCAATGACGAGAATATGGAGATGCGGCTCAGGGGTGGATTGCCTCGGGGCAATGCCGTACGCCACGTCAGAGACACACACGACGTGAATCGGTTGGCCTGCATCTGTGCCATCGATCGCGCAACTCTGCCCCCGCTGTGCGACTACTGGGCGCCGGGGGTGGATGTCAGCGGCGTTCACGAGATGGTGGGCAACGCCCTCATCATGGAAGGTGAGAACGAACGCACGACCGACCTCCGCGGCGAGCCCATCGACCCCAGCAAAGAAACGGAGGAACCCACCGATGCGTAACGCAGGATTGATCATTGGTGGCCTCATTGTTTTTCTGATAATGATGACCTCGCCGATCTGGTACAACGCGCTCTTTGGAGCTTCCGTGGAGCCTCCAAAGGTGGAATCTCCCCCCAATGGCTCCACCGAGTGCGTCGAGCAGGTCGAGTACATGCGGGCCTTTCACATGGATCTGCTCAACGAGTGGCGGAACGAAGTCGTCCGGGATGGAAAGAGAAACTACGTCAGTACGACAAACGGTCGCACCTTCGACATGAGCCTGTCCCGCACCTGCATGGACTGCCATTCCAACAAGGCCGACTTCTGCGATCGCTGCCACACCTACATGGCGGTCAGCCCCTACTGCTGGGATTGCCATGTTGAGCCAAAGGAGGCGCTCTGATGGACTCATCCAGACGAGGATTCCTCAAGATTGCCGGCCTCTCCGTCATAGGGGCCGCCGGCGGGTCCGCACTGGTCGCTCGCGGCAGCGAAACGGGACCGGCTGCGAGTAGCCACGAAGACTCCAATGAGGCCCAGGGAACCCGGCTCGCCATGGTGATCGATCTCAGAAAATTCTCAAAGGACGATCCCCAGCTGAAACGGATCGTGGATGCGTGCCACCAGGCTCACAATGTTCCGGATTTCGGCGATGACACAAAAAACGAGATCAAGTGGATCTGGCCCGAGGACTTTGAGACGGCCTTCCACTCCCAGGAGTTCCACTACATTCGCGATGATCTGAAGGGTAAGCCCACACTGCTGCTGTGCAATCACTGCGACAATCCGCCGTGCACCAGGGTCTGTCCAACTCAAGCGACCTGGAAGCGCGAGGCCGACGGGATCGTGATGATGGACTGGCACCGTTGCATCGGCTGCCGGTATTGCGTGGTGGCGTGTCCCTATGGATCGCGGAGTTTCAACTTCACCGATCCGAGACCTCATATCGAGAATACCGACCCCAATTTCCCGACCCGCATGCGAGGCGTGGTCGAAAAGTGCACCTTCTGCGAGGAGCGGTTGGCGCGCGGACTCCAGCCGGCCTGCGTCGAGGCGTGCGACAACGATGAGATCGTCTTTGGCGATCTCAATGACCCTGACTCGAAAATCCGCCAAATGCTGAGCGAGTTCATGACCATCAGACGCAAGCCGGGTCTCGGAACCCAACCCGAGGTCTATTACATCGTTGAGGATCCACGCACGATACAGGAGATGGCTCCCACCGTCGTGGTGTCCGAGGAGGGAGGCAACCATGCTTGAGAAGGCACTTTCGGGCAGCCGGACATACTGGGCCTGGATCTTCTCACTGCTGGTGGTCATCGGATTTGGCGCCGCCTGTTGGTACTGGCAATTCACCGAAGGCCTGACCATCACAGGTCTCAGCCGGGATGTGGTGTGGGGCTTCTACATCGCCCAGTTCACCTTCCTGGTCGGAGTTGCGGCTTCGGCGGTGATGGTGGTTCTGCCGTACTACCTGCACGACTACAAGGCCTTCGGCAAGATGACCATACTCGGTGAATTTCTGGCAATCGCCGCGGTGATCATGTGTATGCTCTTCATCTTCGTCGACATGGGCATGCCAACGAGGATCTTCAACGTCTTCCTGCACCCGACTCCCCATTCCATGATGTTCTGGGACACCGTGGCCCTGGGGGGCTACCTGGTGCTCAACGTCCTGATCAGTCGAGTCACCCTGCAGGCGGAGCGTCGCGGCAACCCACCCCCGGACTGGATCAAACCGATCATCATCTTTTCCATCCCGTGGGCGGTCAGCATCCACACCGTGACCGCGTTCTTGTACTCGGGACTTGCGGCCCGTCCCTTCTGGTTGACCGCGATCCTGGCGCCGCGCTTCCTCGCGTCGGCCTTCGCCGCGGGCCCCGCCCTGCTGATCCTCCTTGCCTTCGTGGTTCGCAAGCTCACCAACTTCGATCCCGGCAAGGAGGCCATCAACAAGCTGGCGACCATCGTCACCTACGCCATGATCGCCAACGTCTTCTTCGTGGCCATGGAGTTGTTCACCGCGTTCTACAGCAACATTCCGGAGCACATGCACCACTTCCAATACCTGTTCATGGGTCTGGAGGGTGAAAACACCCTCGCGCCGTTTATGTGGGTGTCGGTCATCCTCGCGGCGGTGGCGCTGGTGCTGCTGCTCAACCCCGAGACCCGCAATCGCGAGACCTCGCTGGCATTGGCCTGTGGGGCGGTGTTTTTCTCGCTGTGGATCGACAAGGGCCTCGGCATGGTGATCGCGGGCTTCGTGCCCTCGCCGCTGGGCAAGGTGGTCCACTATTCGCCGACCCCGCCCGAGCTGATGATCAGCCTTGGAATCTGGGCTATCGGGCTGTTGATCGTGACCGGGCTGTACAAGATCGTCCTCGAGGTTCGAGGACAGATCAGCCACTGAAGGAGGAGGAATACTTTTTTCGCCGCGGCTTCGGCCGCGGCTTTTTTTTAAAATGGGTGGGGGACATCGGCGCCGTGGTTGCTCAATTCACTCCGTGGACTGGGTGAATTGAGTCCGGAGGAATGGTCTCGGTGGGGAAGTCGGCAAGGCGCCGTTGGCTCCGACGCGCCGATCTTGCGAAGGCGCTCCCCGAGTTTACGCGCGGCCTGCGGCCGAGGTGACCGGCCGTCACCTACGGGTAGCCGTCAGGCCGGCCCCCGCCCGGCCGGATCGGCTAAAATCACCCTCTCAGAGCCTCAGAGCCATTACAGGAAGAAAAATGAGATTGAAATTCTATTTGTTGACAAATTTTCGCAAACGCTACATATTGTCATTAAGGAATCCCGTAGACGGTGGAATCGGCGATTGAAACCATGGACGAGCCAGAGAAACGACAGCGGATCGAGGACTTTTGTCGGCTCTGCCGCGAGCGGGGT
>CAWAUY010000007.1:0-154747 GCA_963785275.1 Candidatus Sulfomarinibacteraceae bacterium | reverse complement strand
TGCTCGATCTTTCCGGCGCCAACAACCCGCAGCTGACCTTCTGGCTGCGCGGAAACGTCGGTGATGACGGCGGCTTCGCCGCCCAGGTCTCCACCAACGACGGTGTCAGCTGGACCTCGATTCCCGACGCCGCGATCGGTCAGTACTGGTCGGGCGACTGGACCCGCTTCCAGGTCTCACTCGACGACTATCTCCAAGACGGCCTCCGTTTCCGCTTCATCAACACCAACGGCAGGTATGGCGGCCAGTCCAACCTCTTCATCGACGATATTTCCATCGAGGACATGCCCGCACCGGTAACTCTCGAGACGCCGGATGAAATCTCCATCTCGTCCATGCGGCTGAGCTGGAACAATCTCAACGACCCGTCGTTTTCCGCCTATGCCCTCTATCGGTCACAGAGCGCCGACCGTCGACACGAACTCCGAGCTCATTGCCACGATCACGGAACAGGGCACCACCGAGTTCTATCGACACCGGGCTCCAGGCCCGCACCACCTATCTACTACCGGATATTCTTCGTCGACCAGACCTCACGTTACTCGCGTCCAATACCGCGTCGGGGACACCCTCGGCGTGGCGATGCCGTTCAACGACGACTTCGAATCCGACAGCGGCGTCTGGACCTTGACCGGAGAATGGGGACGGGTCGCAGACCGCGGGCCTCGGCGGCTCCACGAGTCTTCGGCGACTCTCCGGGCGACTTCACGTCAAACGTCGACACCTGGGCGATCACGGGGGTCGACCTCACCGGGACGCACCTGGCCCGTGCTGGCGTTCAACGAGCGATTACGATTTCGCGGGCCACTGGGGGCTAGTTCGAGATCTCGTCCAACGGCGGCGCCGGATGGACAACGCTTTACGGCGCCACCGGCAGTCAGACCGAGTGGGTCGCAGCGCCGCTTCGACCTCTCCCCGTGGCGCGGCCAGCGCCAGGTGTGGATCCGCTTCTTCGTCGACGCGAACAGCGGAATCCGCAGCCGATGGCTGGCACATCGATAATTTCTTCATCGGCGAAAACCCCATCGCGGGCTCGTCCGGATACGCCGTTCTTCGACGGTTTCGAGGACGGCACCGGTGACTGGCTCGCGGGTCCATGGACGGTGACGGTGACGATCCGTACGAGGGCTCATCGAGCATCCTTGACACCGTGGAAAGCAGGATCGGCGAACTCCGAGCTGTGGCTGAACTACGGCAGCGAGCTCGACCTCGTCGGGAGCCACCGATCCCCTGCTCACCTTCCAGGTTCGGGGCAACCTCCCCTACCACACCTACTTCCGCGGTCAGGTCTCCACTGACGAGCGGTCTGCTCTGGCAGGATCTCTCGGATCTGAACCTCATCTACTACTGGACCTCGGCCCGACTGGGTGCGGATGCAGACCTCGCTGTCTGGCTATCAGGTCTCGAATCTGAGGCTTCGTTTCCGGGTCTACGGCAACCATGGCGGCGACGACAACATCTTCCTCGACAACATCGCGGTCGGCGAGCAGACGCCTGCAGCGCCGACCCTCAACGCGCCTGCCATGGGCAACAGCGAGGACACGGTGCGGCCGACGCTTGTCGTCACCAACGCCGTCGACTTCCAGAGCGACCCCATGACCTACCACTACCAGGTATTCGACGATTCCGGCCTGACCAACATCGTCGCCGAGGTGCCGGCGGTGGCGGGCGGCATCGGGACCACGTCGTGGATCTCCGACGTCGACCTCCTCACCGACACCCAGTACTGGTGGCGCTGCCGGGCAACCGACGATGGAGACCACACGGGCCCGTGGATGGAGACGGCCACCTTCTTCGTTCAGCTCACCGACCACCCGCCGACGGTGCCGGTTCTGGTCGCGCCCTCCGACGGCGGCGAGTTGGGCGACCTCAACGGTCGACTGACCTGGCTCGAGTCCACCGACCCCGACGAAGACAACGGCGACTTTGTTGCCAGCTACCGCGTCCAGGTCGACGACGACCCGGCCTTCGGATCAGTCGAGATCGACGTCGCAGGAATCACCCTCGCTTCCAAGGCCACGGGCGCGATCAGCGTGACTTTGGCCGAACTCGAGGGCTCCGGCGCTCTCGCCACCGGCACCCTCTACCACTGGCGCGTCAACGCCAAGGACAGCCACGGCGTCGCCTCCGACTGGTCGGCCGGCCCCACCCGGTTCGTCTTCGGCAGCGACGAGACGGCGCCCTCGTGCACACTCTCCTCTCCGACGGATGACGCCACCGTCACCGACACACCGATCACGGTCACCGGAACCGCAGCCGATGGCCTCTCGGGCGTCGCCATGGTCGAAATCTCGACCGACGGCGGCACCACCTGGGTGCAGGCTGTCGGAGCCGACACCTGGTCCCACCAGTGGTGGCCGGCCCTCAGCGGCGACTACTCGCTCACCTGCCGCGCCACCGATGTTGCGGGGAACGACGGTGCGGCATCAAGTGCGATCACGGTTCACGCCGATCTCGACCGCACCATGGCGCTTCGCCGAAAGCCACTGCGATCCGTAAACGAGGATGCAGGGACCTACAACGTCACCGTCACTCTCAGTGCGGCGAGGGCCACCGAGGTCACGGCCGAGCTTGTCGTTTCCGGAACCGCAGCTTCTGGGACCGACTTCGACGAACCGCCACAGTTGGTGCGGTTTTTCCCGGGCCAGACCACCGTGGTCTTCCCGGTCACGATCGCTGACGACGACGAGGTAGAGGGCAACGAGACCATCGGCCTGACCCTCGGCAACACCAACATTTCGGACGTCACCATCGGTGTCATCGGCTCTCTGACGATCACCATCATCGACAACGACGTCGTGATCGACCCGACATCTTCGCCGACGGATTTGAGGACGGCGACTTCTCGGCCTGGTCGTCTCACGTGCCCTAAAATCCTCCGAACCGGAGCATTCCGACGCCCCGCTCCCCTTCCGGGCGCGGGGCTTTTTGTTCAGTCAAGTTGACTCGTTGTCTCGTTCGATATATACCTTTTGTAGAGAAAGAATCTCAGTCTAATTAAAAATTGACCACGCACCGACTCCAAAACTCCTTGAGGGTGCGGCCCAGGGCAGGAAGCACCTACCCGATGGCGCCACCTCGAAAACGAACGGAGAACACATTGCCTTTCGACGATCTCGCCGCCAGCCTCCGAGGCGAACTGGTGACCCGCGCCGCATCCAACTACGATGAGGTCCGCGCCATCTACAACGCCATGATCGACAAAAAACCCGCCGCGCTCGCTCGCTGTGTGGATGCCGCCGATGTCCAGACCTGTGTCAACTACGCGCGGGACAACAACGTGCCCCTCGCCATCCGCGGCGGCGGCCACAATGCCGGCGGTCTCGGATTGGTCGACGATGGACTCGTTATCGACCTCTCGCCCATGCGCGGGATCCGGGTCAACGCCAAGGACCAGACCATCCGCGTTGAGGGCGGGTGCCGGTGGGGCGATGTGGATCACGCCGCCCACCCCTACGGTCTGTCCGTGCCGGCGGGCATCATTTCGACAACCGGCTGCGGCGGCCTCACCCTCGGCGGTGGTCTCGGCCACCTCTCCCGCAAGTACGGTCTGACCATCGACAACCTGCTCGAAGCCGATGTGGTCCTCGCCGACGGCTCCATGGTCGTCGCGAGCGCGGACGAAAATCCCGATCTCTATTGGGCCCTGCGCGGAGGCGGCGGTAACTTCGGTGTTGTCACGTCATTCCTCTACCGGGGCGCACCCGTCGACACAATTTTCGGCGGACCCACCCTGTGGTCGCTCGACCGCACCGAGGAGATCATGAAGTGGTATCGAGAGTTCATCCTCCAGGCTCCGGAGGAACTCACCGGCTTCTTTGCGTTTCTGACCGTACCGCCGGGGCCCCCATTCCCGGAACAGCTCCACCTCAAAAAGATGTGCGGCGTGGTGTGGTGCTATTCGGGCGATTTGGCCAAGGCCGAAGAGCTCTTCGCCCCGGTCCGCGCCCTCGAGCCCGATCTTTACGGCGTCGGTGAGATGCCCATGCCGGCCCTCAACTCGGCCTTTGACCCGGTCTACCCGCCCGGCCACCAGTGGTATTGGAGGGCTGATTTCTTCAAGGAGCTTTCCGACGAGTCCATCGTCGAGCACGCGAAGTGGGGTGCCGCCATGCCCACCATGCAGAGCTCGATGCACCTCTACCCCATCGACGGCGCGGTCCAACGGGTCGACGAAGGGGACACGGCGTGGAGCTACCGGGACGCCAACTGGGCCGGTGTCATCGTCGGTGTCGATCCCGACCCGGCCAACAAGGACATGCTGCGCGACTGGGCGGTGGGCTACTGGGACGCCGTCCACCCCTACTCTTCGGGCGGCGCCTACGTCAACTTCATGATGGAGGAGGGCCAGGAGCGGGTCCAGGCCAGCTACCGCGACAACTACGACCGATTGGCGAAGATCAAAGCGAAGTACGACCCCAAGAATCTCTTCAAGGTAAACCAGAACATCCTGCCGAAGGCGTAGCTTCGGAAAACGCGTCCTGATTCGGCCCGCGTGCGGCGGAGGTGCCATCTTTTGCATTGTTTGACGCCTCGATCTTCAGCTGACCCGCGAGGCGTTTCGGGCAATCAATGCAAAGGGTGGATCCTCTCGGGAAACGCCTGCTGAAAGTCAATTGCTCTCGAACGCCAGAAAACGGCGGACCGCTGGAACGAAAGGCCTCCCTGCAAGAGATTTCTCCTTGGGTTTTTGAAAATCCGCTTTTTGCTGTCGGGTTACGCCGCTTCCGCCTCCCCGGCTTTGTCGAGGGCCTCGACCGCGGCCTCGATCACCGCAATCATCCGATCGAAGTCCTCGCGCTCGAATCCCTGCGACTGGAAGAGGACCGTCCCATCGGGACCGATCACGAAGTTGCGTGGAATGAAACGTGAAGCGTACCGGTCGTAGGCCGCCTTGTCGGGATCGCCGGCAAAGGGCAGCGAGTATCCGTTCGATTCCACGAACGGGCCGATGACCGCGTCGTCCTCCTCGCGGCCGGCCACGATGAGGGCGAAGTCCTCGGGGTCGAAGCGCCGCCAGATTTCGTTTTCGAGATAGGGCAGCTCCTCGCGGCAGGGCGGGCACCAGGTGGCAAAGAAGTTGACCAGCACCACCTTGCCGCGCTGCGCCTCGAGGTTGAAGATCTCACCCCCGAGGGTCGTGAGTTCGAAGTTCGGAGCGATGTCGCCGACCGTCACCAGGACCGTCTCTTCGGGGGTCAGGGTCTCTTCGGGCAGCTGGGTCTCATCCTTCGGACAGCCGACAAAGACACACAGCACCGCCAACAGCACCACGAGTCCGAATTTGTTCACTTTCCCTCCGGGCGAGACGGAGATCAGGCAACCTCCGCGCCACCCTCAAGTGTACCACCAGAGACAATTACACCGACCGAGCGTCGAATTTGAGAGTGAGTCGCGTATACTGTGTCTCGGATTTCACACAGAACATGGAACTTTCACCCGGATCAATGCTGTTGCACTACCGTCTCGTCGAGCCCATCGGCGAGGGCGGGATGGGTGTGGTCTGGCGCGCCACCGACACCAAGCTCGATCGCGATGTGGCGCTCAAGGTCCTGCCCCAAGCCTTTGCCGACGATCCCGAACGGCGGGCCCGCTTCGAACGCGAGGCCAAGGTCCTCGCCTCTCTCAACCACCCCAACGTCGCCACCCTCTTTGGTCTCGAGAGAATTAACACCCAAATGGCAGCCGGGGCGGCTGCCCCATCCGGCTCCGCCGATGGCTTCGCCGTGACGAGCAATGACGGGCCTGTGAGGGCGGAGCCTGAAGGGCGACGCCCCATGGGGCAGCCGTCCCGGCTGCCGGATGAGAATTCAAAATTCAGAATTCAAAACTCAAAACTCACCGCGGACGCCCCCGCGTCCGCGGTCACCTTCCTGGTGATGGAGCTGGTCGACGGCGAAGGCCTCGACCAGCTCATCGCCCGCGGTCCGATGACTCCCGATCAGGCCCTCCCCATCGCACGCCAGATGGCCCTCGGGTTGGAAGCGGCCCACGAACGTGGCATCGTCCACCGCGACCTCAAACCCGCGAACGTGATGATCGCGAGCGACGGCACGGTCAAGGTCCTCGATTTCGGTCTCGCCACAGTCTGGGAATCATCCTCGGGCGACACCGAACTTTCGAACTCGCCCACCCTCACGGCCATGACTGGGACCGGCGTCCTCAGCGGGACCGCTCCCTACATGTCGCCCGAGCAGGCGCGCGCCCAGACCACCGATAAACGCACCGACATCTGGGCCTATGGAGCGGTGCTCTACGAGATGCTCACGGGCGAGCGCTGTTTTACGGGCGACACGGTGACGGATGTATTGGCTTCAGTGGTCAAGGACGAGCCCGCCTGGCAAGAACTCCCCGACGGTCTCCCGTGGCGTTTGCGCGAGCTGCTCGGACGGCTCCTCGAAAAAGACCTGCGCAAAAGGTTGCGCGACCTCGGCGATGCGCGCTGGGCTCTGGAGCGCGCCCTGGCCGACCCGGACGAGGATTCGCACGTCGCAACCGCCGCCGGGAAGCCACGGATTGACACGTCGACCAAGCGTTGGATGTGGCTGGCCGCCGGCCTCGTCGCCGGAGCCTGTGCCGGGGCGCTGTTGATCGGTGGACTGGGCGGCAAAAGTACAGCGACCGCCAGTCCGGTCTCCCACCTCCAGGTTGCGCTGCCGGAAGGCCAGATGCTGGCCATGGGCCGCAGGGTTCCAAACACCATCGGAGTCGCGCCAGACGGCCGCACCATCGCGGTGGCGGTCGCCGACCGGGGCTCACTGGTGGACTACTACAGCGAGAGTTCGGTCGATACCCGGCTGTGGCTGCGGTCGCTGGATGTTTCAGACGGACGTCTCGTGGTTGGTTCCGAGGGCGCCATGCAACCCTTCTTCTCACCCGACGGCCGGTGGGTCGCATTTTTTGCTCGCGGCAAGCTGCGCAAGACATTGGTGGCCGGCGGCGGCGTCGTGGAAACGGTGTGCGATGTCAACGATCCATGGGGTGGAAGTTGGCCAGAAGAAGCCACCATCATTTTTTCGTCGTCGCGCGCCGAGGGACTGGTGACCCAGCGAGTGCCCGCAAAGGGTGGATCTCCCGAGGTCATGGCCGAGCTTGATACCTCCGCCGGAGAGCAGGAGCACAACTTCCCGAGCCTGCTTCCCGGCGGCAGGTCGATCCTCTATATGGCCTGGCGTGCGGGTGAAACGAGCTTTGCCAGAACCCTCGTGTACGACCTCGAGTCCGGCCGCCGGACCACCCTCGTCGAGGGCGGTCTACGGCCCGAGTTTCAACCGCCCTACCTTCTGTACAACGTGGGCCCCAAGCTCTTTGGCGCTCGGATGACCGTTGACCCTCCAGCACTCACCGGACCGTCGATCGAACTGGCCGACAATCTGCTGGTCGATCCCGACTACGACGCCGGCCAGTGGTCAGGCTCACCCGGCGGCACGCTCGTCTACGCCACCGGTGGGCGGCCGCAAACCGACCAACAACTGGTGTGGTACGGCCTCGACGGCTCCACCGAGAAAATCATCGAGAGCGAGAAGACGATCCGCGCTGCCAGACTCGAAGACGAGCGCGTTCTTTTTGCGAACATCGACGTCAACGCAGACATCTATGCTCACGATTTGAGAAGGGGCACAACCACCAGGCTCACGGTCGACCCCGCCTGGGACGGCACCCCGGTGCCCTCGCGACGAGGTGATCGTATCGCTTTCGGCTCGTACCGGGCGGGGATCGAGAAACTCTTCATCATCGAGCCCGATGGGTCCATTTCGATGCCGCTGGAGGCGGGTGGGGCGCAGTTCCCGACCTCGTGGTCCAGAGACGACATTTGGCTGGCCTACACCGAACGCAACCCCTCGACGGTGACCGATATCTTTCTCTTGCCGATGAACGACGAAGGTGCTGACCCGCTGCCCTTTGCCGCCACCGAAGCCACCGAGGGCGATGCTGCGTTTTCCCCGACCTCGGATCTGATCGCCTACGTGTCCGACCAGTCCGGCTCCCCAGAGGTGTGGGTGCGCTCCTATCCGCCTAACCCCGGAAAAGGGGCTCAACTGGTGTCAAGCGGCGGTGGAACAGCGCCCCTGTGGTCGCACGACGGAAGGCGGCTCTATTTCCACACAAGCCGGGGCCTGGTCGCTGTGGATGTGACGTATGAGCCGGCACTGCAGCTGGGACAACCGACCCTGGTCCTCGAGGATCCCACCCTTCGCGTGATGGACATCGCCACCGACGGCCGCCTGCTCGCCATCAAGAGCGAGGCAATGCCCGAGGTCACCACCCTCAACATCATCCTCGGCTTCGATCGGCTGCTCGAAGACCAGTAAAGCCGGCTCGACCACCCGCCGCGTACCGATTCCCACCCGTTGCAACATTTTCGATACGTATTCGTGAATTGCGACACGTGCGGTTGAGGAAATGCCGCCACTGAAACCGGCGCGTGGAGGGTCAACCAGGACGTGAACACCGACGCGCCTTTGTTCGTCTGATCCTGCAGTACGCCGATTACGCCTACAATGCCGAACTCTATGCGGACGACAGAGACCCGGTGTTCAAACATCTGCTCACCCAGTGGCTCTCCACCTACAAGGTCAACCCTCGAACCGCTCTCTACAGCGGCTGCACCGACAACTCCGAGGCCGCCAGCTCGATCGATCTGACCCAGCTCAACCGTGCCGCCTTCTTCAAGATCGGCTACGCGTGGGTTCCATAACCGGCAAAAGTGGCGCCGCGTCTGCATCCCACGGTCCCATTCTGCGTATATCCCAGGGGGTCGGAAGATGAACTTCGGGCGAATAGCGGGTGTGATCCTCGGCGTGCTGGTGGTCGTCGGTGCGGCGGTGTTCTTCTTTTTCAGGTATTCCTACACCGCCGAAGGCCTGTACCGGGTCCAGACCGCAGTTGGTATGGATGCGACTCCGCCCGAGCGACACATCGTTGCAGACGGTTTCCAGGGATGGGCAATGCTCCGCTACGGGATCGAAGGGGCGGCTCCCCTGCCGGTGGAGAACAACACTCTGATCGTTGAGTACCCACCCACGGGTTTCCTCGAAACCTCGACCCCGGGCCCGGACGACGCAGGCTTCCTCCACCGCGAGCACTTCGTGCGCACCGGCGACGGTCTCGAGCCTCTCACGAGGACGGGTGAGATCTGGGGTGAATACAACATGGTCTCCTCGATCGATGACGAGGGGAACGCGTCCGGCCGGTCAACGGGCTTTTTTGTCGGCACCCTGGCCGAGTTCCGGCAGACGGAACGGCCGCACGCTTTTCCCGAACTCCCGGACCTGCCCCCACCTCCAGACTGATCCTTCGGGAAGAAGTTTGACCACTCAGCGGTTGATACCTTCGCATGCGAACGACCTTTCTCCTCCTCGGCCACGCGAGCATCGCGGTGGGCTTTGTCGGCATCTTTGTCCCGCTGCTGCCGACCACTCCTTTTGTGCTGCTGGCGGCGGTCTGCTACTCCCGGGGTTCGGATCGATTCCACACCTGGCTGCACGAGCACCCGCGATTCGGGCCGATGATCCACTCGTGGCGCGAGCACAGAGCCATCGGACTGCGCTCCAAGATCGTGGCAACCCTCATGGTCACCGCCTCGATCACCTGGTCGGTCATACGGCTCGATGCTCCGTGGAACGTGGTCGCGTTGCTGATCGGGGCCGCCGTGTTAACGTTTCTTCTTTCCCGCCCGACGGCGGGCACACATCTCGAGGGAGGCAGAATTGAAGACCGCTGAAGACATCGTCAAAGACAAGAACAATGACATCGTTTCGGTCACAAAGACCCAGACCGTGGCCGAGGCCATCGATTTGATGAACAATAAAAAAATTGGCGCCATCCTGGTTGAGGAAGAGGACGACATCGTCGGTATCTGGACCGAACGCGACTATCTTCGCAGCAGCAGCGATCCCACTTTCGACCCCAAGAGCGCCAGGATCGGCGATCACATGAGTTCGCCGGTGCATTTCGCCAAACACGATGCGACGCTGACCCAGCTCGAAGAGACGTTCCTCGGTCTCTACCTGCGCCACATTCCGGTCAAAAAGGACAATCGCGTCGTCGGCATGGTCTCGATCGGCGATGTGCTGCGCGCCAACCTGCTCGCCAAGGACCGCCAGATCAAAGAGCTCAACTCGATGGCGAGCTGGCAGTACTACGAGAACTGGGGCTGGGACCGGAAGAAGTAGGCCACCGGGCCTCTCTTGCGAAGAGCCTGAACATGGGAAACTGAGATCCCGCACCAGGAAACCGGGCCTCATCTTTACAGACGACGCACGGCGCACCATAATGACGCCAAGAACCCGGTTTCAAAAACCGACAGGGGGCCGATCATGCGAACGACACTCGCTGCTGCAACAGTCATCCTTTTCACGTTCACGGCCGGCGTCTTTGCCGGCTCCACCTGTGGACCGGACGGGGTTCAGGCGAGCGGTTCGATCTACCGGATCTGTATGCCGGACAGCGTGGACTACAACAATCGATTGGTCATCTGGGCCCACGGCTTCCAGGATGCCGGGACACCGGTTCAAATCCCGGAGGACCAACTTGCCATCGGAGACGTTTCGCTTCCCGAATTGTTCAACGACCTCGGGTTCGGTTTTGCCACCAACAGTTACAGCAAAACCGGTCTCGCGATACTTCCGGGCATGGAGGACATCCTCGATCTGGTCTCAATCTACGCCGCCGAGCAGGGCGCCCCAAAGATGGTGTACCTGGTGGGCGCCTCCGAGGGTGGAATCATCACGACCCTGCTGGTCGAACAATACCCCTTGGTCTTTGATGCTGGGGTGGCCGCCTGTGGTCCGATCGGCGATTTTGTCTACCAGCTTCGCTATTTCGGCGACGCCCGAGCCACATTCAATTATTTTTTCCCCGAACTGATCCCGGGCGATCCCTTTGATCCTTCTGCCGAACTCACGGAAAACTGGAGCGACTATTTCGAAACCGTCGTGCGTCCCGCGCTCGCAGCACCCGAAAACGCCCAGGCCCTCGCCGAGTGGGTCCAGGTCGCCAAGTTGCCCTTCGACCCGGACAACTGGCAGGAAACCGTCGAGGAGTCCGCACAGGATGTCCTTCGATATTCGGTGATCAATCTCAAGGACGCTGAAACCACCCTCGGCGGCTTTCCCTTCGGCAACTACAGCCGCTGGTATCGAGGTTCCTCAAACGACCTCAGACTCAATATTTTTGTCCCGCGAGTTGCAGCCGGTCAGGTCGCCCTGGACGCGATCGAGGAGTACTACACAACCACCGGTTCGCTCGAGAAACCTCTGATCACGATCCATACCCGCGCCGACCAGCAGGTGCCCTATTTCCACGAAACGATCTACACCATCAAAAACCTCGGCGAAGGATCGTTTCTCAGCAAACGACTGAACATTCCGATCGACCGATATGGGCACTGCAATTTCACCCAGAACGAGGCGATCTTCGCCTTTGCGGTGATGATGCTGTACGCGGGCGATTTCGATGTCATCTCCGGCTTTTCGGAAAGGCTCCCCGCGAGCAAGCAGGAGACTCTGAACGACCTCAGAATCAAGAGACTCCGGAGCTCCGGCCGCCGAAGCACGGGGCTTCAGTGATTTCGTAGCCGCCGTTTCTGCTGGACCCGCACGGTGCGTCAGGCCATTTCCTCGAGCTCGGCCCAGCGGCGATAAAGCCCCGCGACCCGTTCCTTTGCTTCTTCGTGGACGAGAAAGGCCCGGTGCGCGCCATCCGCGTCGGAGGCCACATCGGGGTCGGCGAGGCGCACCGCCGCCTCTTCGAGTTCAACCTCGGCTTCGAGAATCGTCTCTTCCATGGCCTCGTACTCTCGTTTTTCGAGGTAGGAGAGCCCGGCGCGTTTGGTCTTTTTGCGGGGCCGATTCGCCTTCTCCCGGCGCGGTGAGGACGCCAGTGTCTCACGATGGTCCAACCACTGTTCAACATCGGCAAACGGGGTCGCCGCGCCGCTGCCGTCCAGCCCGAGAAGGATGGTGCTGACCCGGTCGAGCAGGTAGCGATCGTGTGAGACCAGGACCAGGGCGCCGGGGAAATCGAGGAGGCTCTCCTCGAGCACCTCGAGGGTCGGAATATCGAGATCGTTGGTGGGCTCGTCGAGCAGGAGGAGATCCGCCGGCCGCAGCATGAGGCGGGCGATGTGGACGCGCGCCTGTTCGCCCCCCGAGAGCTCGCTCACCGGTTGGTCGAGCTGATCGTCGCGGAACTGGAACCGGCGCGCCCAGGTGACGACGTGCACCTCGCGGTCCCGATAGACCACCGTGTCGCCCTCGGGGGCCAGCGCGCGGCGCAGGGACGCTCCCTGGTCGAGCTGCTCGCGGCCCTGATCGAAGTGGACGATCTGGAGGTGCTCGGCTCGGCGGATCACACCCGCGTCGGGCTCGAGCTCTTCGGCGAGCAGCTTGAGCAGGGTGCTTTTGCCACTGCCGTTGGCGCCGACCACCCCGAGGCGTCGTCCCGGCAGCAGGACGAGGTCGAGATTCTGCAGCAAGCGACGACCGCCGAGCGTCTTCTCGACCCCGGAGGCCACCAGCAACCTTTTGGTGCGGCGGCCTGACCCGGTCATTTCGATTCCGGCATGGGAGGTCGAGAGTTCCGCTTGGACCTGGGCGAGGTCAGATACGAGACGCTCGGCCTCGTCAATTCGCGCCTGCGCCTTGGTGGTCCGAGCCTTGGGGCCGCGCCCGAGCCACTCCAACTCCCTCCGCACCCGGTTGGCGAGGCTGTCGCGGTACTGCGCACGCGCCTCGAGGTATTGGGCCCGTTTGTCGAGAAATGACGAGTAGGAGCCCGCGGCGGTGAAAACTCCACCGGGGTAGTGGGACGCCACCTCGACCACCCTGTTCGCCACCTTTTCCAGAAACGCCCGGTCGTGAGTGATGACGACGTACGCGAGCAGTCGGCTCGAAAGGAGCATCTTCTCGAGCCACAGGATGCCGTCGAGGTCGAGGTGATTCGTGGGCTCGTCGAGGAGCAGCACTTCGGGATCGGCGGCGAGGGCGGCGGCGAGGGCCAACCGTTTGCGCCAACCACCGGAGAGCTCGCCGGCCGGTTGTTCGGTGTTCTGGAACCCGAGCTGATCGAGGGCGATGGCAACCCGTACCTGGCGCTCGGTCTCGTCGTCGCCCGCCTCCGGGTCGAGCGACGCGCTCGACGCCACCACCTCCGCAACCGTCGACTTCGGATCAAAGACGTCGTCCTGCGGGACGGTTGCAACACGCAAACGGCGGCGGCGGTGGAGCTCGCCGGTGTCCGGCTCCTCGGTCCCCGCCAGGATCCGCAGCATGGTGGTCTTGCCGGCGCCGTTGGGCCCGATGACGCCGACACGGTCGCCCTCGCTGAGGGTCAGGCTCAGTCCCTCGAAAAGGGTTCGGGGCCCGTGCGAGCGGGAAATTTCGCGGGCGGTGATCAAAGGCGCCATGCAGCGGAGAGTATACGTGTCGCGGACGAGTGCCGGGACCGTGCCGTCGTCCCGGAGCCGGACTCAAGAAATCTGCTGTTTCGAGGGCCGACTCAGAAGCACTTCGAGCGCGTCTGCAGAATCAACGATCCACTCGGCGCCGGCTGCCTGCAGGCGCTCGCGGCCCGCAAAACCCCAGCTCACAGCAACGCAGGGCAGACCGGCGGCCTGAGCGAACGCGACATCGACCTCCATGTCGCCCACCATCACGGCGTCCGCCATCGAACAACCACTCTGCCGGAGTAAAAGCTCCAGCATGTCGGGCGCCGGCTTGAGGTTCGCGACGTCGCCTCCCCCGACAACGCAGGAGATGGACTCCGACCATCCGAGTCCGGCGACGATGGCGCGCGCCCATCGCCCCGGTTTGTTGGTGGCAACCGCCAACGTTCGATCAGAGGCAAGGCGCCGCACAAGGTCATCCAAACCCGCGTACGGTCGTGTGCGATCGAGCAGCGTCCCGCCGTAATGACGCTCGAAGAGCGGGCGCGCCTCGTCCACCATTTCGGGATCGCCAAGCGCACCTTCCAATAAAAGGTCCAGACCGTTGCCGATGAAGGAGACGATTCGCTCGTCCGGGAGGGTTGGTCGGCCGAGGTCCTCGAGCACCCGGTTCACCGCGGTCGCCAGATCCAGACGCGAATCCACCAGAGTGCCATCGAGATCGAAGATCACGAGTTCGCCGTTCATGAGCACATTATGACCTGACCGACCGTCGGAACGGCGACCCATTCAGAGCTGGTTGACGGCTTTCTGAGGGAGGGAGCGACCGGACCGCGGACCAGCCGCTTGCGCAGAATATCAGAAAAGGGCATGATATTCGCGATCGATTCTCAGAAACGTGAACGATTGAACAAGGGAGAAAGAAATCATGCGCACGATCCTGTGTCTGGCTGCGTCCCTCGGACTGATCATGAATGTGGCCTGCGGAAGAACCGAAGAAAAGGCGGTCGAAAAAGCGGCGGAACAGCAAATCGAAAGGGAAACAGGTGATCAAGCCAAGGTCGATATCTCCGACAACGGCATGGAGATCACGAGCCAGGATGCCGATGGGGTTTACACCTACCAGGGGGGCGACACGGCGGAGTTGCCGGATGGATTTCCCGCTGACGTCTATGTTCCCGACGGCGCGACGGTCGATATGGTTTCGGACTCACCTAACGGGTTCGTCGTCGCGTTGTCGACGGAGACCGCGTTGCCGGCCGTCGTTGAGGCCTACTTGAAGGAGATGTCCTCGGCCGGGTGGAACAAAATGACGGAGACCGAAATGGACGGCGGCCGGATGATCGCCTACTTCAAAGGCGAGCGGTCAGTGAACGTCGGCATATTCGACGAGGACGGCGTCAGGGGAATCAGCCTGTCGGTGAGCAAGTAGGTTCGGCAAACCTTCAGCGGCGGCGCCCTCAGGGGCGCATTTGGGAGACGGGTGTGATGCCCTCGTGCTCCGTTGAGGGGACATCACCGTCATCGTCGATGCCTCCGGTTGCCTCGTGGAGGATCTCGACGTACTCCTTGAGAAAGTGCTTGCGGGCGATATTGCCCTGATCGTCGATGAGGACGAACCAGGATCCGCTCCCGTAGTCCGACTCGACCTGCCGCCAATAGCCCGCGTCGTCCTGATCCGAAGAGGCCCTCCTCCCGACAAAAGTGCCGTTCTCGTCAAAGGCGTAGAGTTCGCCGGCGTGGGAGTACTTGACCAGCATGAAAGCTCCCTTGACCGAAAGACCGACCTTCGTATATTCCCCCGATGGTGCGAGGATCCGCGCGAAGTTTTTCTCGCCAGGCTGACTGGGCGGCACGTGGGGAACCAGATCGTTTGCGTTGACAACCCGAAACGAACGGCCGCGATAGTGGCCCTCATAGGCCGCAACGAATGCCGGATCTCCAACCCTCGGAGACGCAAAGGTGTAGATCCCCGCGACCGGGATCCCTTCCTGCGCGGCGCGCATGGCCGCAATGTGTGCCAGCCCCCCACCAAGACTGTGACCGGTGATCCAGATACTCCTGCCCTCTTGGTCAGCCTCTCGAAGAAGGCCTGAGATCTGCGACCACCCCTGGTCCAGCGCCCGAAAGAAACCCTGATGGACACGGCCGGGAAGGCCTGTCTTTTTGGTCTTCGACTGCGTGAACTTCAAATCCGTGAGCCAGTCCTGCATGGTGGTCGAGCCCCTGAACGCCAGGACAACGTACGAGGTGTGCTCGGCCACGACACAATGGAGCACGCTCCCCTTGATCAACCGCGCCGACTCGAATCCGACGGCGGCCAATTGCTCCCGAATCTCGCCCTCATCATTCTGACCCGCGACCTCAACCACCGATACAAGGAACGACGCGTTGCTCAGGGAGAATCCGACCGCCGAGGGATCAAGAGTTTCGGGATGGATTTCCACTCCATGGCACGGGGCTGACAGGCAACACAAGAACCCCAGGGCAACCGCGAAGGATCGACCTCGAAGATAGCTGGCAATACTTGAAGAACCACTCAACTGGTTGTTCTGACTCACTTTACGGAGATTTTCCAGCTCAGATCCTAGCACAGAGATCCATTCAATATGCTGCCTGGTCATCGAAGAGAAGCCGTCTCACGGGATGCCGGCATCCGCATTTCTCTTTTCTCGATGGGTTCGAATCGGCAAAAACCCGAGCCGTGTCGTCGATACCTTCCCAGCTCTCTTGCCAACCCACGATTCTGGGGTTTCCTTCATGTCATACTGGCAGCGAAATGTCGCACAATACACGCTCGTATCAGGTTCTCGCTTTTGTTTTCATCGTCGTGGCGGGCGGGTGTTCAGGCGGCATGGATCCCGCACCACCGTTTGCCGGAAATTGGCTCGTTCGCGGCAGCGGCACGACGGCGAGTCTTCGCGGTCTTCATGTGGTTGACGCCAGGGTGGTCTGGGCGAGCGGCAGCGGCGGCACTTTTCTGCGGACGGTGGATGGCGGCGACAACTGGAGCCTGGGGGCGATTCCCGGGGCGGAAGCACGGGACTTTCGCGACATCCACGCCTGGGACCGCGAACGCGCCCTGGTCCTCAGCGCCGGTCTGCCGGCCCAGATCTACCGCACCGATGACGGCGGTTCGACCTGGCAACAGACCTACAACAATGACGAGCCCGGTGTCTTTTTCAACGCCGTGTCGTTCTGGGATGACGAGCGTGGGATCGCAGTGGGCGACCCGATCAACGGCCGGTTCCTGATCATCAGGACTGCTGATGGCGGCGAGTCCTGGAGTGAGCTTTCGTTTGAGAGCCGGCCCGAGGCACTCGAGGGCGAAGCCAACTTCGCCGCCTCGGGCACGTGCATGACGGTGCACGGCGAGAACACTGTCTGGTTCGGGACCGGAGGGCCTGCGGCACGGGTCTTTCGATCGACCGACGGCGGCTCCTCGTGGACCGTCGCCGAAACCCCGATTCGTTCCGGTCAAGCATCGCAGGGTGTCTTTTCCCTGTGGTTTGCCGATGATCGGCGTGGCGTCGCCGTCGGTGGCGACTACCTCGACGAGCCCAACCCCGCGCAGACCGCCGCCACAACCACCGACGGTGGCATGACCTGGAACCCGGTGGAGATCTCTCCAACCGGCTTTCGCGAGTGCGTCGTGGCCGTGTCTGAAAAAACGCCGCGCGTGTTGATGGCAGTGGGGCCATCGGGCACCGACCTCTCAGAGGACGGCGGCCTCACGTGGAGATCGATCGGCGAGGGTCGCTTTCACGCCGTCGGATTCAGCGCCAACGGCGCCACCGGTATCGCGGTCGGAATGGATGGCCTCTCCGGTACGTGGCAATTCACTTTTAATGAGCGAGAATCCTCGAACCTCTCTTCCCCCTAAATCACCAGTTCCCACGCCGGCAAAACGATCACCGTTCAGGAGTGTCGTCTGATCCGGAGACCGGACGGCGGAAAGCTATGAGGACCTGCCACTCCTCAAGGTGAGGAGCGATCCCCGACGACAAGGGCACCCACCTGCGTATACCTACAGGAAGGAGAATCACAGAAAAAAGAGAGAGGGGCAGTGATTCGTGCTGCACATACATGATCTCCGGATGTCCTCGAAAGAGAACCTTCAATCCTCCAGTGCAACGCGTGCGGCACCGGTCATCTCGTGAAAGGCCTTGCAGCTTCTGCTGGCGAGCGAAGCCGGGTTTGGTTCACGATCCTCCTCATCGGCGCATCCGCAGTCTTTCTGCGGATTGCCAACCTCGGCACCTTCTCATTGTGGCTCGACGAGGTCTTCACCATGAATGTGGCGTCCAGGCCGCTGGTTGAGACCCTCGCGTTATGCGCAGCAGACGCCGAGAACGTCCCACTTTACGCGGTGGTCACACATTTCGGAATCAAGATCGGTCTCGTCGAACCGTGGATCAGGCTGCTCCCGATCGCGGCTGCCGTCACCTCGATCTGGTTTCTCGCCATCTGGACGCTCCGCCGCTTCGGTCAGACAACGGCCCTGATCGTCGCAGCGTTCTGCGCCCTGTCACCCTTTCACATCCGCTACTCGCAGGAGCTTCGGGCCTACCCCTTCTTGCTCTTGATGTGCACGGCGACCTTGCTTCTTATCGACCGTCTGAGGCGCCGGCCAAACTGGAGATCCACCTTTGCACTTGCGGCGATCGTAGGCCTCGGATGCTATACCAACCTCACCTACGTGCTGATGCTTGTGCCCGCAGCGGGTATGGTGATGATCACGCCCCGCGCCGGATCCACGACCGACTCGTCAGACGACGGGCGAAATATTCGCATTCGGTTCGCGATCGGTGTGGCGCTCGGCGGCCTTTCCTTTGTGCCCTGGATCTGGATGATCCGGCCGACCCTGATCGATCGGGTGTCGCGGCTGCGAACCACCGATTGGACTCTGGCAGCGGTCGGTCAGCGCTGGGAAGGTCTGACAGTTGCACCTGACCACTTTCAGACCCTCAGCTGGATCGGGATCGTCCTGGCTGTCATTTTCTCCATCGGCATCACAACCGCCGCACGAACTCGGATCGGCCGATGGGTGTTACTGCCGGCGCTGTTGGTGCTGCTTCTGTGGGAAGTCCTGTTGGTTCTTGTGCACCACTGGAGCTCACCCAGGTATGACAGCGCGCTCTGGCCCTTTCTCGCAATTCTCCTGGCGCTCGGATTCGAGCGAGTCCTGTCCGGCCTTCGCTGGCGATGGCTGCGATTCTCCGTGTGTTCAGCCATCACAATCATGTTTGTCGTCCGCGTCGACGGGTACTATCGGCACGGACGGCAGCACTGGGATCTGATGGCGGAAGCAGTCCACGAGATCCGCCGACCCGGCGAGCGGGTGGTCACCATCGATCCTCTCAGTCGAATCTGCCTCTCCCACTACCTGGATGGCCCAACTGCGACCATCGGCGAAAAACCGGAGAGGCTGCGTTCGATGCTCGGCGATTCGCGGTCGCTCCTCGTGGTTTCCCGACAACCTCTCCGCCCAGTGTTTTCGAATCTCGCAAACACCCGATCGCGCATCGCGATCATCCCCCGTACGGGCCGACTGTATCGGCTCCGCATGACCCCGCCCGATCCTCTCGCTGAGATTCCGGATGACGAACACGCCCGACCGGCATTCTGGCCGAAGCCGGTGACAGATCGAGTTTCGGAACACATCGGACGCGAGCCGGCAGGCCTGCTGGGTCACCGCAAAGATCGCCCACAGAAACCTCAGGCCAATTCACCCCGCCGAATCGATTTTGATCAGCCTTTCAAGCCTTCCCGAGGATCTGGCTGGGGGCGCTCGATACGGCGAAGCGACGGGACGACCTGGGTGTGGGTCCTGGGTCACGAAGCCAGTATTGATCTCGGGCTCACCGAACTCGCCCCACACCAAGTCGCGATTCGTGTGGCGGCCCTTCCGGGCCTTGCGGGCAGCCAGTGGATTCGTCTGGTGCTCAACGGCCACGTTCTGGGAGAAAAGCGCCTCAGGCCCGGACCGCGAGAGCTGCGATTCAATGCACCGGCACGATTCTGGCGCGGAGGGGATTCAGTGCTGGTTCTGCAGTTCGGCCGGGTCAGACCGGGAGATGGCGGTGGCCCTCCCCGCTCGGCAGCGGTCGATTGGATTGAGATAACTCCACGCGCAGGGAGGGCAAGAAACTCAGATCGGCAATCGACTTGGTGCCAGTTCCAAGCTCAACGCGCTACGATTACCACCTCGAGAACAAGATGAACGCCTGAATATCGCCCCTCGATAGCACCGTCCATGGTCGGGAGTCTGAATTGACAGCGGTGCCACCGTTGATATGGATGTCCTCGACGGCGGGTGGCGATTCACTCCCGACTCGCGGGTTGTTCAACTGCGTCGACCTTCGCGAAGAAGAGGTCGAGGCCCCCAGCGCTGCCCACGGTCGTGTGGCCGGTGATCGCGCAGCCCCCGTCGGCGGTCGTTGTCACCCCGTAACCGAAGGTCTGGCCCCTTGATGTCGGCAGGACTGTCGTCGTCCACAGCACCTCTCCCGCTTCGTCCGTCTTGAGGATCAACGCAGCATCGGTCGACGGGTATCCCGTCGTTGAGAATCCAGTCAGACACATTCCGCCGTCGGGGGCCAGAGCCCCGGTGATTGCCCGGTTGTGGCCATCCATCGCCAGGATGCGGCTCCACACCACGGTCCCGTCGTCGCCAATCTTCAAAAGCATCGGATCGTCCGGCGACTCGGCCAGACTGGTGGTGTAGCCGGTGACGAGGAAGGACTTTCCGCCATCGGATACGACGGAGTGGGCCACATCAGATGCCTCACCCCCGTGTGTGACCGACCACCGCAATTCGCCCTCGCCATCGATCTTCAGGACCCATGCATCGCGGTCGCCGGCCCCATAGCTAAACGTCTGACCCGCGACCACAAAACCACCATCGGCGGCAGCGGCCACCGAAAAACACCGATCGTCCTTCTCGCCTCCGTAGGTCTGGGACCAGACCTCCGCCCCGTGATCGTCCGTCCTGACGACGTAGCAGTCGCGCTCACCGGAACCCGAACTCGCAGTCTCACCGGCGAGCACCCAACCTCCGTCGGCTTCGGCCAACGCCCAGCACCGGTCGCTCTCGGCGCCCCCATAGGTCTTCGACCATTCGCGAGTACCTCTTCCATCAGTCGAAAGCAGAAGACAATCGAAGTCTCCCTTTCCTTCGCTGTTGGTGAAGCCCGCAACGAGATAGCCTCCCGATTCCTTTTCGAGAACAGACCACCCATCATCGTCACCTGGCCCGCCAAAGACGGATTCCCACTGCACCTCTGCCTCGGCATCGAGCCGAACCAGAAAAATTTCTTCGCCACCGCTGCCGCTGCTTTTGGTGACTCCGACGACGATGAAGCCTCCATCTGCGGTCTCTCTCACGGTGACGCCACGATCGTTCTCGGCCCCGCCGAGGACCAACTCAGAAGCTGTGCACGCCCCCGCTTCCGACAGGACCGCCAGGAAAAAGACGAGTACCACCAACGCTCTGCACAGGCGCATTGCTCCACCCCTTTATTGTCTTCAACGGGTTTCGACCCAACACCCATTCATCGACCGATACCGTGTTCGAGATACGAACTGATCCGCGTCGTGTTTCGATTATTGTCTGGCGTACCACGTTGTGTTGAGGTTTCGCGGGTGATGTTATCGCGCCTCGACCACCACGAGGGCCACCTCCACGTTGCCTTGATTTCGCATTTCGGTGTCGCGGTTCGGTTCCACATAAGCGAATCCGCCGGGCCCGGTCAAGTGTCGGGAGGAGACCCCGTCAAAGGCGAGTTCGGTTCGACCCGTGCTTACCTGGACAACCACGATCGGGAACGGGGAACGAAAATGCTGGGGATCGGAACCCGGCGCCAGCGTGACCCGCGACTGGCGGAAGTACTCAACATCGGTCTCGATCTCGCCGGGAAGCTCGGCGTCGGGCTCGGGCCCGTCGATCGGCGCCGGAGGGCCGCTGTTGGTCACCGCAATCAGACGAAAGATCTCACTGCCGGCGTTGCGGATGCGGTGGATGAGCGGTTCCTCGGCATGGCCGAGATCGTGGGCCACCGCCCCGGTATGCCACTCGGAGACCTTCGTCCTTTTCCACTCTTCACCCTGGATCTGCGCATCGATCTCCGAAATATCGAGGGCGATGTAGAAGATCGGATCTTCGTGGAGGTGATAGAGCGAGGAGTCTCCGGGCTGCAATTGGACGTCGAGCACCCGAACTGGAGCACTTTCGAAGACCAACCGGTGCAAGGGCTCCATGTACACCGGTACGACCTCTTTTTCTGCAGAGGAGACTGCAATCGAGCCACCGACCAGGATGGCTACGATGAGGCTGCACACCAACCGGCGCGCGACGAAAGCAGACCACCCTGTTGGCGAGTGCAGAGCGCGGCGTCGAACCATCAATCGTTGTTGGTTTCGTCGGGATCGGGGTCCTCCAGAGCGGCTTTTCGGTAGTGAGCGACTCCCGCAATACCGATCGCGATGAAGGCGCAGCCGATCGCGATGAAGGGTGAATTCTGGCTGATGCCGATCGCAATGAAGGCGATCCCAATAGGGAGAAACGCGACGAGAGCCGGTGGCCTTTTGCTTCTCCCACTCATTTTGGAGTACCCATCACTTCTTGCCCTGCCAATCCTTGAGGTGCTTTCCATTCAAGTTCTCGTGCGGATCGCCCCAGTGCCGCGAGGCGCCCATACGGGTCATGGTGGAAATCGTGCCGTCGGCCGAGTTCATCACCACACCGGTCACCGTACCGTCACCGCCGACCTGGAACTCCCAGGTCGCCTGCATCGTGTCCTCGAAGAGGTTGTCGCCCTTGCGAGACAGAACCGGTGGGGACACGTCGGCCCACAACGGCACCGCCACCAGAAACTCGCCACACGCGGTCTCGACGCTCCAGGTCTGCCGGCGGTCGACGTCATCTGCCCTGCCGAATTCACCCGAGAACCGGTCGCGCGTCTTTGCATCCGAGATCTTCTTGTCCGCGTTCCATCGTTCGAGGACTTCGCAAAACTCCGGGTTGTACGCAACCTCGGGCGCCGGCTCACTCGCAGGCTGTTCGGAGGCGGCGGTCGGCTCATCCGCGGCTGCCACGTGCCGGCTCTGTCCCGACGCCGGCACGGCGACGCCACCGATCACGAACGTCAACATCAAACATCCGACACCAATCATGGATTTCGACGCACGGTGAACCATCATGCCCTCCAGGAACCTCTCGGCTCGTTCCGACACCCGGCATTGACTACCGGAAACTCCCGATGACTTCTTGTACAGAACGTACTGAAATGATGATACTACATCTCAATCACCGATGATTTCGCCGCCTCGACCCGGGGGCCTTCAAAACCGGTCGATCACCGTGATGCCCACCGAACCAAAACCGTCCATTGCCTCGAGTTCCCGAGGCGCCTCCTCCAACGAAACGGTCTTCCCGATGAGCCGTCGCGGATCGAGCTTGCCCGCCGCAATCAGATCCAGCATGTCCGGGTACCGGTGGGCCTGCAGACCGTGGCTGCCGACGATCTCGAGTTCTCTTCCAATGACCTGCTCCATCGGCAGCGGCGGTCGGTAGTCGTCCCCCGCAAGCAGACCGACCTGCACGTGACGGCCTCGTTTGCGCAGACAGTTGATGGAATTCGCGCTGGTGATTGCGCTGCCGAGCGCGTCGATCGAGACATGGGCGCCGCGATCGGTGAGTTCGCGGATGTCGCCGGCCACATCGGTTGTTTCCCGCGCGTTGATCACCGCGGCCGCTCCGACGTCCATCGCCAGCAGCAAGACCTCCGGGTCGATATCCACCGCAACGACTCTGGCCCCCAGCGCCGCTGCGATCATCACCGCCGACAGACCCACACCACCACACCCGTGGACCGCGACCCACTCCCCTTCCGCGACCCGGCCCTGCGCATGAACCGCCCGGAACGAGGTGGCGAATCTGCAGCCGAGGCTGGCGGCGGTCACAAAATCCATCTCCTCCGGCAGCGCCACCAGATTGACGTCGGCGTGGTCGATCCGGACGTATTCGGCAAACGAACCCCAGTGGGTGAAACCCGGTTGGGTCTGGTGGTCGCAGATCTGATGGTTCCCGCTCTCGCACTCAGGGCAGGCGCCGCAGGCGCAGACAAATGGCACCGTGACGCGATCGCCCGTGTTCCAGCCCTTCACCTCGCCGCCGATCTGCTCGACGGTACCCGCCAACTCATGGCCCGGCACATGAGGGAATCGTCGAATATCCGGGTCGTGTCCCATCCAACCGTGCCAATCGCTGCGGCAAATCCCGCTCGCCACGACCTTGATGATGACGCCTTCATCGGTGACGGTTGGATCGGCCACCTCGGCAACCCGCAACGGCCCTCCGAACTCTTCGAAAATAACGGCCTTCATCGATAATCTTCTCACCTCACGATTCAATGACTTTGAGATTCTACCGAGCCAGGCATATTTCCCCCGTCTGATTCGCCGGATAAACGAAGGAAGACGGCTCATATCGATTTCGAAGGTGGAGTATTTCAGACGTGTCGGAGGTTGTTCAACTCTCGCTGTAAAACTGTTCGCACAAACCGAAAGCTCGTGCTTAAATCACTCAAACACAGTATATTGACACCGTAGGACCAGTATGAAGTTGATCCCAACCACCATCTCCCGAGCCCGGCATTTCCTGATCTTTGGGGTGTGCCTGGTGATCGCCACGGTGGCCGGAGCCGGAACCGATTGTGAAACCATCTACCGCCTCAACGAGGCGGCCAGCTATCAGGAAGGTTGTTTCCCTCCGTGCGCGTGTCCCCTCATGGAGGCGACCCGTTTTCGCGGCACCTTCGTCATGGGCCCGGCCACCCTCGACAATGCGGTCGACACCCACGATGTGGTCAACGTTGGCTGGTACGCGACGATTGACAGTACCGAAGTCGAAATCACCGGGACGGGTGTGTACCGCATCAGCAACGGCCCAGAGCCGCGCGTTCACGCCCTCGGCCTCGATCTCTCGGTTGACGGAGACGAGCCGCAGCACTTTTTCAGCGGCTTTGTGCCGGTGGCCTCGAATGATGGAACCATCGACATTCCGATCTCGATCAACGGCCAGACCTGTCAGGACACCGTGATCGTGGTCAACGCCTCGCCGGTGGCGCCCGAGTCGGTGCTGCACTATCGATTGGCGACCGACAGCACCTACCAGACGGGATGTTTCGGTCTGTGCGAGTGTGTCCTCCAGGAACCCCGCCCTCTCGGTGGAACCCTGACCCTGGTTCAGATTCTCAATCATGGAACGTACGTCGAGTAGCGATGCCTCAAGGTCAGTTTGTCGCGACCTCGCTCACACCTGGAGAAGGCGACAACATCCTGATCGGTTTTGGCCTCTACACCTTGATTCAGGGTTTTGCCGGCCCGGCCCACGTCCTCGATCTGAAACTGAGCACCGACGGCGGTGAGGTCGAATATTTCGACAACCATCTTTTCAACACCGACCCGACCTTCCCAGACGAGTTTTCAGTCGTGATCGACACGGATGACCAGATCTGTTTTGACGCGGTGCTCTCGTTGCGCGCGATCTGGTCGGGGCCACTCGTCTTCCTGGATGACTTCGAGTGCGGCGACCCGTCAGACTGGTCATTCGTTTCAGGGCCGTAGATCGAGCGGCGCATCTGTCAACCGCAATCCAATGAAATCTGACGTGGCATTGTCGGTGCGTATCGCCTCGAATCGCTATAGGCTAACGGCCGAGATGACAGACACCACCGACCGAACCGTCGACTGTCCCCACCGCGTCGAGTGCGGTGCGTGCTCGTTTCTGCTTCGGCCTTATGGCGAACAGCTCGAACGCAAGCGCCGACGTTTGACAGACGTGCTCAACGAGCAGATCCGCGTCGCTCCCCGACAGGTTCTCGGCACGCTGCCGTCGCCCCGGATCGAGGGCTATCGCAACCGCGCCAAAATGGCGATCTCGTCCAACCGCGAGCACCGGTCGTCGCTCGGCTACTTCCAACGCCGCAGCCGCGAGGTCGTCGACGCGCCGCACTGCGGGGTGCTCATTCCCGAACTGCTGGAGACCACGCAGCAGCTGCGCCGTCTTCTGAACTCCCGCGAGCGTTTTCCATTCGCGCTGCGCCACATCGATCTACGCTGCGGCAGCGATCCCTCTCAACAGCACCTGACCCTGGTGATCAAGGCCGAGAAGATCCCAAAGCTCCCGATCGAAAGCATTGTGAAAACCTGCCCCAACGTGGCGGGGATCGGAGTCAACCTCAACCCGAAAGGCGGCGCCCAGGTCATCAAAGGCCCGATCGAACCGGTCCACGGCGCGCGCGAGATCTTTGTCGACTCGGCCGGGCTGTCGCTGCGGGTCTCGCCAGGGTCCTTCTTCCAGGTCAATCTCGGTCTGCTGCCCGAGATCCACACGCGGATGGCGGAGTTCCTCGGTCGCGGTTCTCTCCTCCTCGACCTCTACGCCGGGGTCGGAACCCACGGTCTCGCCCTGCGCAAGCAGTTCAAAAGAGTGCTTTGCGTCGAGGGGGTCAGAAGCTCGGTGGCAGACGCCAAAGCCAGCATCACCGCGGGCCACGTCGACAACGTCGAGGTGCTCGCCAGCCCGATCCACCGCTCGATTCGCCGTCTCCGCACAGAGAAACCGGACGCCATCATCCTCAACCCCTCTGCGGCCGGCGCCGACCCGCCAGCGCTCGAGACCATCACCGATTCGACGGCGCGGTCCCTGGCCTACCTCTCGTGCGACCCCGCCACCCTGACGCGCGATCTCGCCACGCTCATCAAGGGTGGTTTCAAGCTGGTGACGGTCCAGGTCGTCGACATGATGCCCCAGACCCGCCAGGTCGAATCGCTCGCCTTTCTGCGCCGATAGGCCGCAGAGCGGCCGCTTGTTCCGCCACAGCGCACGACGTCCGCGCAAAAAAACGGCGCACGCCGGGGCGTGCGCCGTTCCCCATTTTTCGTGGGTCTACTTCACCTCGGTCATGAAGGTCAGCGAAGAATCGATGACGCCGTCCTCGGCCTTGGCGGCCGCCCCCTCGGGCGAGTTCAGCCAGGCCATCATCGCGTCCATGTCGATGACCTCAACCAGCAGCCCGACCCGTTTGGAATCGTCGGGTGCGCCGAAGACCTTGATCGCGCCGGCGCCGTTAGCGGCAAACATCTCTTTGCGGCTGTCCGGCCCGGTCCACGCGGCCAGCCAGACCTCTTTGTCCTTCACGTCGTGGGTAAAGGTGACAAAGGTCTTTCCGGCATCGGCTGGAAAGTCGCTGTTCCAGACGTCGTCAGTGATCTGCCACCCTGCGGCCGTCTTCTGCCACAGTTCAACGTACTTGCCGGCGTCGATCGGCGACCCATCCGGTGCGAACAGGGCGTAGGTGCCAACCCTGTAGCCGATGTCGGCGGCAGACGAAGCCTCGATGGTGTCAATCTCGGCGGTGATTCCGGCCTCGATCATCTCCCCGAAGACCGCCCTCACGGCATCGCTGCCCTGCATCATCGGCGCGTTCGGCGCCATGAGCCGGCAGTCCGACGTGTACGCCGCTCACCAACGCCTCGATGTCTCCCCCGTTGATGGATGCTTCCCACTTTTCGGACATCGCCGCGATCTCGGGGCTCGGCTGCGACCCCTGCGGGGCGCAGGCGGCCAGTACGACGATTCCAAGGACCGCCACGATTTTCAGTCCGCCTGCCATTTTTCCGATCACGAATTTCGAGTTGTGCATCAATTCCTCCTCTGTGTTGATAGTTGGTGGAGTGCGCCGCCGGCGGCTGATCCGCGGCTCGAACGACGGTCGCCCTCAGGGCACCCGTCACCGCACCGATGGAGATTCAATTTCCTTGTTGAGAATCAATCTTAAGATAGTGCCCATTGCCGACTCTGTCAAGGGGAAATAACTCTTAGGCACTACATCGCCGGTCGCTGTGATCCGCGCCACCGCATCGAAACGACCTTTTCGGTACGCTCGGATTCGAGCCGGTGGGCGTTGGGGGCGACGCTCGCGGTGAGAAGGGACTTCACGGTGCACTTCAAGCGATGGATCGGGTTGGTGATGATTGTGCTCTGCGCCGCCGCGGCAATTGCAGCCGGACCGATCGAATCCCTCATCACGACGACGACCCTCACCCTCCCCCAGCCGCTTGAAGGCTACTCCTCGAGTCGTTGCACCTGGGATCCCTGTTCACTCGGGCCGCGTCTTTATCTGGCGCCGCGAGCCAACGGAACACACCTCGTCGGCTGGACCGACACGTCGGGCAACGGCCACGTGAGTATCGTGGCGGGCTCGACGATCACAGCCACTCATGATTTTTCGGGTCGCAAGGTCCGCGGACTCGTGGCCCACGGCGACGGCACCTACGCCGTCCTTCTCAAGGACGGGGTCATTCTTTATCTCTCGAAACGAACCGCCAACGGTTCGCAGATCTGGATCACCAACCTCAACTACCACCTGACGGAGGACTCGTCGCCTCTCGGCGACCACCGGCTGGCCTATGGCAACGGCCTCTACGCAGCCTATTGGGCGGTCCACGGCGTCGATGGTTGGGTCGAAGGTCACGAGGGCGACCAGCTGCAGTACGTCAACGACTCGGGCGCCCTTCAGGGCGGCGGGTGGACCTGGGGCTGTTCGCATTCCATGGCCGAATTGGTGGGCTACCACGAAGGCGACCAGGCGTTCACCAACTTCTGCTCCACCGACTGCTACCCCGATCCTCCGGGGCTCAAGATGAACCACGGGACCAACATTCAGACCGCTGAGGGCGACTGCAGAGGCGGCGTGTCCCTCCAGCTCGGCCAGATGGCGGCAGCCGACACCGGCTGGAAGGTCGTTTTCAACGCAGAGAACCCCGACCCGACCATGACCTCCGGGGTCGGGTCTCGCCACCGCCGGCGGCACAGCCGGCACATCTGTGGTCTGGCTCACCGACACAAACGGACGGTATGAACGCGACCCCGTTCTGGCCAGGCTCGGATCACAATTGCCGGAACAGTACCTCGTGGGTTGGATGATGGAAAACGACCGAACGTTCCACATCGGCATCATCAACGGCGCCGGGACCTTTCTCGAGGGCCCCGAAACGATGAGTTCGAGCGGGCCCGGGTGGGGCTCTCGAGACGACTCCTTCACCAGCGCACCCGACGGCAGCGTTGCCTGGCTCGAAGGCAACGCCTATGCAACCACCCTCGAGCTTCACCAGTACGCCGTCCTCACGGTCTTCGGCGACGGTTTCGAAACCGGCTCGACCACGGGATGGAGCTCCACCACCAACTGATCGCTGATGCGGGAATCTGCCGCCGCTCCGCGGCTCAGTTCTTTTTGTCGTCGCGTAACCCGGGGCTTGCGCCCCGGGCTATTTTCTATCGCCGCTCCGCGGCTTATCGATCTTCAGAGTCCGGATCCTTCGGGGCTCACGTCCACGGTTATTTTCATTCGCCCCTGACGGAGCTGTCCCTTTTTTTTCGTCCGAAAGTGAGCGCCTGAAGCTCGGCAGACGTTAGCCCGGGGCGCGAGCCCCGGGATTGATGCCCATTCAAAAGATTCGAGCCCCGGAGGGGGGACAGAACTCGAAATGTCACAATGTGCGGCGTGACTTCGATTCGTTCAATTCTCGTTGTCCTCCTGATCGCGGTGGGGCTTCCCCTGGCTGCGGCACCTGCACCCGAACTGCAGGTCGAGGCGCCACCGGAACTCGAGGCGGTGGCGCGCGCGGTCCGTTCGTTCGAAAACGACGATTTCTCGGAGATCCTCCTGCTCACCGGGACGACCGGATTCTCGCGACCGATCCGAGTGATGTTGGTGCCCGAGACCTCACCGGTCGCTCAGGACGTTCCATCGTGGGTCAGCGGTTACGCGAGAGGTGGCGAGAATCTGATCGTGCTCTTCCCTGCCAGGGTGCGTTCCTACCCAGATCGCAACCTCCGCGCTCTCGTCCACCACGAGGTCGCGCACGTGTTGGTCGCGCAGGCCACGGGCGGACGGCCCGTTCCCCGTTGGTTCAACGAAGGCGTGGCGACGGTGGCGGCCCGCGAGTGGGGTGTCGAAGACAGGGCGCGTTTTGCGATGGCAGTGATCGGAGGCAAGGCCCAAAAAACCAAAGACCTCGACGCGTTTTTCCAGGGCAGCGACGCCGAGGTCCGGCGTGGCTATGCGCTGTCAGCCGCCTTTGTGCGTTTCATCCAGCACGACTATGGATCCCTCGCCCCCGCCTCGGTGCTGCGGGGTGTCGCGCGCGGGCTCCCTTTTCAACGTGCTTTTTTGGAGGCAACGGGAGTGCCTCTCGCACGCGCCGAACACATCTTTTTCGAAAAAGACGCCTTCTGGAACACCTGGCTGCCCTTCCTCACCAGCACCGGGGCGCTGTGGATGGCCGTCACCCTTCTCGCCCTGGTCGCCATCCAACGCCGGCGCGTCCGCAGCCGGCAGATGATCGAGGAATGGGAATCGGAAGATGAACGAACGGAAACTCGCTTGCGCGGACGGGTCCTGCACGGCGAGGATGAGAACATCATCAATTGAGGGCCGCCGTTTTACCCGGTGATTGCAATCGCAACGGCATAGCCCAGCTCGCCGGCATCGTCGGCGACCGCCGCCCATTCGAACGTCACGTAGCTTCCGTCGCCATGCCGATGGCGGATTCGGAAACCTTCCAATACATGACCTCCGGCCAGGCGCCCCAAGACGCGCATCGTGCGCAGTCGGTCTTCGGGGTGAACCCGCTCCAGAAACGAGCTTTCCATGAGCTCTTGCTCGCCCACTCCGAGAACCGCGCTCAGTTCATGTTCGATCCGAAGCGACCGCCCTTCCACGAGGTCAATGATCGACCGAATCACGAGAGGCTGCTCCGCGGAGCTGCCGGACGCCTGCCCCGCTCGAGAACCCGACGTCAAATCCGCCATCACGCGTGCCGCCACGTTGGGAGACTGCCGGTTCAAGCGTCGATGCAACTCCTCCACCCGAACGCGCAACGAAGGGTAGTGCGCGAACAAGTCGTCGACGTGTGGTGGTCCCTCTTTTGTGTCAGACATTTTTGAGTCACCGTTTTTCGTCACCAGAGTATAGTATCGAGCCCTGATTCGGCTGCCGGGAGCAACGTTCACCGGAGTTTCGAACCGGCGGCTCGAAGAAAGGACGGCACGATGCAGCCGAACACGCGTCTCGAACCCGGTCTCATCGACAACGTTGGAGACTTCGGCGATCCGTTCTTCGAGCGCTTCGCCCGTCGGCCGGCGCCTCGGCCACTCGATTTGGCCACCGGCGTTTCCAAGACCTACTCCTTCCCCACCTTTTATGCGGATGTCACCTGCGCAATCGCGATTTTTCTTTGCGACTACCGACGGGCGCTGGCCATGTTGCCCCACCCCACGATGCAACCGGTGAAGATGCCGCGGGGACGGGCGGTAGTGCTGCTGTCGTGCTACGAGTACAAAAAGGTCATGAATCTCGCCCCCTACAACGAGATCGCCATGACCATCCCGGTCATGGTCGGCGGTTCGGCGCCGCCCCTGCTGCCTCTTGTCATGGATTTCAAGAAGAAGGGCTACTACGTTTTCTCGATGCCCGTGACCTCTCTCGAAAACCAGATCCGCGGCACCAGGTTCTGGGGCCTGCCGAAGATCGTCGAGGAGATCGACATCTCGACCGAAAATGAACCCTGCACTACGGTGGCCCGCGACGCCTCGGGCGATGTCTACTTCGAACTGACCGTCCCAACAGGTGGTTCCGCAAAACACTTCGACGAGACCGGCCACCTCTACAGTCTGCTCGACGGCGATCTCCTCAAGAGCCGGACCTGCTTCAAGGGCGACTTCACGGTCACGACCAATGCCGGTCTGCTGTGGAAGAAGGGCCTGAGGTGTTCCGAGCCCGCCTTGAAACTCGGGGCGTCGCCCCGTGCCGATGCCCTGAGACATCTCGAGATCGAGGAGACCCCCTTCCAGTTCCGCTACGCCTCGAGCATGAACAGCTGTTTCGACTTGCCCCTGGAGAGCTGGTAGGCCGCAGGGAAACACAGGGAATCATCGTCTCGGAAGACGCCCCCAAGACCACCAGGAATGACCCGGGCGGTCGTCGTTGTTTCAGCCCATGGGAATCCTGGAAACAGCTGGAGGAGCGCCGAGCATGTCAGACGATCCGAATCCGCCGATTGACAACGAAGAAGACCAGACCATCTCCGTCACCGGGACGCCGGAGGGGGACGACACGGTCGATCGAATGCGGCGGGCGCTGCCCGACAAGCCCTTCACGGTCGCCGGCTACAGAGTCCTCAGCCAGCTCGGCCGGGGCGGCACCGGCGTCGTGTGGGAGGCCGAGCAGGAACACCCGAAACGGCGGGTCGCGCTCAAGGTCCTGCGCCGCGATCACCTGATCGACGACTACCACACGAAGATGTTCCAGCGCGAGGTGGAGACCCTGGCACGCCTCAAACACCCCAACATTGCCGCGATCTACGAGTCCGGCCACACCGAAGACGGCCACGATTACTTCGCCATGGAGCTGGTTCAGGGCGAGACTCTCGGGCGGTGGCTCGAGGCCAGGCCCACGACCATCGACGGTCCCGAGCTCGCTCTCCGTCTCCACCTTTTTCGAACCATGTGCGACGCCGTCCACTACGCCCACCAGCGCGGGGTGATCCACCGCGATCTCAAACCCGCCAACATCATCGTCACCAGCGAGTCCACTACCTTGACCAGCGCGACGTCGGGCGCCGCCAGACCCACCCTCAAGATCCTCGACTTCGGTCTCGCCCGTATCACCGATTCCGATGTCGCGGCCACCGCGATGTCGGAGATCGGCACCATCAAGGGCACCCTCCAGTACATGAGCCCGGAACAGGCTCGCGGCGACATGGACGCCATCGACACCCGAACCGATGTCTACGCCCTCGGCGTGATCCTCTACGAGATGCTGGCCGGCATTTTGCCCTACGACGTCTCCCCGGCCGCCATCGCCGAGGCCATCCGCGTCATCTGCGAGGACCAGCCGAAACCGCTCCGCACGACTTTTCACGGAACGCGCCGGCTCGACGCCGACCTCGAGACCATCGTCGGCAAGGCCCTCGAGAAAGAAGCCGACCGCCGCTACGCATCAGCAGCGGCGATGGCCGAGGACGTCGAGCGCCACCTCGAGTCGCAGCCGATCCTGGCGCGGCCGCCAAGCGCCATGTACCAGATGCGGATGTTCGCCCGCCGCAACCGCACCCTGGTCGGCAGCGCGACGGTGGCGCTCATCATGTTGGTGGTCTTCGCCGCAGCCATGGCGGTGCAGGCCGAGCGAATCCGCCGCGAGGCCGAGCGCGCCAACCGCGAGGCAGCCACCGCCCGCGAGGTCTCGGAGTTTTTGATCGGGCTTTTCGACCGTTCCGACCCGACCCTGGCCCAGGGTGAAGATCTGACAGCCCGAGAGATCCTCGACAGTGGCGCCGACCGGATCGAGGAGCTCGACGATCAGCCGCAGACCCAGGCCGCCTTTATGGAGACAATGGGTCGGGTGTTCAGCGACCTCGGCGAGTTCGACCGCGCCGCGCCCCTGCTCGATCGGGCGGTGACGATCCGCTCCACATTCGCCGACGAAAACGAACTCGCCCTGGCGGGCGCCCTCTTCCACCAGGCGACACTGATCGATCTGCAGGGGCGCTACGAGCAAGCCGAAGGACCAGCCCGTCAGTCGGTCGAGATCCGCGAACGGCGGCTCGGCGAGCACCCCGACCTCGGTTTCAGCCTCAACACACTCGGCAACGTCCTGTGGCACCAGGGCCGCCTCGACGAGGCTGAGGAGGTCCACAGGCGGGCCCTCGCCCTGCGCGAAGGCATCCTGCCGGCGGACCACACCGACATCGGCCAGAGCCTGCACAACCTCGGTGCGTTGCGCTACTTCGCCGGCGATCTGGCGGAAGCAGAACGGCTGTGGCGGCGTTCGGCCGAAATCGAAGAGGCCAACCACGGGCCCGATGATTGGAACCTCGCCACCAGCCTCCACACCCTGGCGATCGTGTGCAGCGACCAGAATCGCTTCGACGAGGCCCTCGAGCTCGAACAGCGCTCGCTCGCCATCCGGGAGAAAGTGCTCGGCCCCGACCACCCTCACGTCGCGCTCAGCCTGACGACCCTCGGCAACATCTACCGGGAAATGGGTCAGGCGGCCAAAGCCGAGCCCGCCATCCGCCGAGCCATCTCGATCGCCGAGAAAAAATGGGGGCCCCACCACGGCGAGGTCTTCTGGATGCGGCGCAGCCTGGCCCAAACCCTGATTGAACTCGGCAACTACGAAGCGGCCGAAGCAGAGCTTGACGATCAGCTGACAACCATCGAAAAGGCCGGGGCTGATGACGACCTCCCGCCGGTCCTCCTGACCCTGGGCGAGCTCTACACCCGGCAGCAGAGGTACGAGGTTGCGGAGCGACATTATCTCGAGGCCATCGCCACCCTCGAAGCAAATTCTCCCGAAGACCCCTATCTCGGTCTTCTGACGGCAAATCTGGGCCGTTTGTACCGTGACACGGAACGGCTTGACGAAGCCGATTCGACGCTGCGAAGGGCACTCGACCTGATGGAAGCGAGTTGGGGCATTGACGATCCCGACTACCTCGAGGCGGCCGCCGAACTCCAGGAACTCAGGAAAGTCACCGCGCACTGAATCCGGGAAGCAACCAAAATCCTCAGAGTGTCTCGAATATGAACAGATCGGCCGGCTCGCGAACGAACCTTGGGCGAAAATCCTGGCACCGGCATTGCAACAGGTCAGGGCAGGAGGCTGAGATGCCCTACTGGATTCACGACAATGGCGAAACAACCGGTCCGATGAGGGCGATCGACGTTCTCCGTCGCGCGCAGCCTTCAACCCGGGTCTGTGACGGCGAGAACTGGTTCTATCTCGACGGAAGTCCGGACCTCTGCGAGGCGAGATTCTCCGATACCGACCACGGTGAGCCCCAGCAGGCCGGCGCACGAGTCACGATCCGCTGACTCGGCGTCAAACCTTTCGATTCCGATACAACTTCTTATCCACCGCCGCGGCCATCCGATCGAGGTCGAGATCGAGGTCAAGAAAGGTCTTGATCTGACCGGCCATTTCCCGGGGACTGGTGATCACGTTGCGGTGTTCGAGATACTTGACAGCGGTTTCCGGCCGACTCTTCAAAAGCGTGTCCACCTTTGCCAGATGGTCGCGATAGAGGCGTTTCATCTGATCATCCGGAACGTCATGCTGCTCTCCGCGACGCTTCATCATCTTCTTCTGCGATGCCAGCACTTCATCGAGATCTCTGAGCATGAACAGAACTCGGTAGGAATCGTCAGAGGGAAGGTTTTTGAGAAGAGGTGAAACGACCTTGACGACCTTGCCCCTCGCCTCGCGAATCCACTCGGCGTCATCGGTCGCCTCCAGAGTCTTGACACGCTCGTCCTCGAAATAGCCATTCGGGTTGTTTTCGTCAGCCGATCTCACCCCATCGTCAAGACACTGCAAACCACCCCCGGTCAGCATCGCCATCGCCATCGAGGTTCCGGATCGTGGGAGCCCCGAAACGACGATGATCGGTCTCCCACCCTCGGTGTTGGATCGGGCCTCGTTTCCTGCGCTCATCCTGTCTCCTCTCCCATCAACTGACCCGCGCCGGGAATGACCGACTATACAACGTGAGAATCACCAACCTGAGGATTCGCACCAGCGACACAAACGACGTGGGGTCTCCAGATCATCATTCTTGCGCACCATACGCTCGGCAGGGTGGATTTCGCTCAGAATCACCGAGTCACGAATGTCACGACTGAGCAATGTTCAAAATTGACATTAAACGGTGGTTTGGCCTAGAGTTAAAAGGAATTCAGTCTCATGTCGGAAGGAGCTGTAGTTGATCTCAACAATGGCGTTGTTTATCGACCGCATTCGGAGTCGTCAGGCGATACTGAGACTCTGGACACAAGGCGAACGGTGGAAGGTCGGTTATCCGACGCCAATGGCTGGAGAGGTCGCTCAGGGGATTGCCGGACAGCGAGGCGGCGGGATCGAACTCCATTCGACAACACCGGTGAGATCGTCGTGATGTATCCCGACGTGGGCATGGGGGAACAGCAGATGAGAACCGGATTACAGCTCATGGTCTCGACAGTCAGTCGAGGCCCGGGTCGAGCGCCCGAAGTCCGGTCATGGCGAGGATCTCCGATGTCCTTGCTACGCCTCTGCGATCCTTCCGTACTTCCTTTTTGGAACGCGAATGCCCGGACAACGGTCGTGGGGGGGTGTGATGTCGGATTTTCGCCTGATCGCCAAGAACCCACCTGGCTTCCTTCATCCCGGAATCGCCATCGCCGCCAGCCGTGCCGGAGCCCTGGGGGTCCTCGATCTCACCCTGAATCCGGCTCCAGAGAGAGTCGGCCAGGCGCTGCTCGATCTGCATCGCTACGGTCGAGAGCAACGCGGGATCCGAATCTCGACCCTTTTCGACGACCTCGATGGGGCATTCCTCGAGTCCCTGCCCGACTGGCTGGACACTCTGATCGTCGAGACCGAGTCCGAGGAAACTGTGCGACGGCTTGTCGAGTTCTCGGCGCAGAAAGGTCTCGAGCTCCTGGTCGAAACGGTCGATCTCGGCAGCGCAAAGAGGGCCGCACAGGCAGGTGCGGACGGGATTATCGTCAAGGGCCATGAGGCCGGCGGCAAGATTGGCGAGGAGACCGCACTGGTCCTGCTCCAGCAGCTGGCAGCTCACCTCGAGATCCCGTTCTACATTCAAGGGGGGATCTCGCCGCATACAGCGGCTGCTTGTTCGGTCGGGGGTGGAGCGGGTGTCGTTCTGGACTGGCAGCTGGCTCTCGCTCGCGAGGCCGAGCTGCCAAAGGCCTGGCGCGAGCTGATTGCCCGGTTCGATGGCGGCGAAACGATCGCGGTGGGCGGCGACCTGGGAGATCTCTTCCGTGTGTTGGCGCAGCCGGGGTCTTCGGTGCTGTCGGAGGTCAGGGCCCAGGAAGCCGGCTTGGCCGACGAGAACGTGCCTGCCGACGAGCGAATTGGCCGGTGGCGGGCTTTCCTGCGGGATCTGACGCGGGCCGACAGGGCAGACGAAAGACTGGTGCTCCTCGGCCAGGAGGCTTCGATGGCGGTCGGTCTCGCCGAGCGCTACCGCACGGTCGGCGGTATTCTGAAGGCGGTTGGCGAAGCGGTCGTGAGCCACCGCCGCGACGCCGCTGCGCTGCGGCCCCTCGCGTCTCAATCACGGCTGGCCCAATCGCAAGGAACCCGATTCCCGATCGCTCAGGGGCCGATGACCCGGGTCAGCGACAATCCCGCTTTCGCCTTGGAGGTGGCCAAGGCCGGGGGTCTGCCCTTTCTGGCTCTGAGCGTGCTGCGCGAAAACACCGTACGGAGGCTGCTCGAAGAGACCCAACACCTTCTTGGAGACTATTCCTGGGGTGTCGGCATTCTCGGTTTCGTGCCGCTCGAGCTGAGGGTCGAGCAGCTGCAGGTCGTGCGCAAGATCCGACCGCGTTATGCACTGATCGCCGGGGGACGGCCCGATCAGGCCCTGGAGCTCGAAGAGGACGGCATTTCGACCTACCTCCACGTGCCGTCTCCGGGTCTCCTGGAGCTGTTCCTGAACCAGGGCAGCAGAAAGTTCGTCTTCGAAGGTCGGGAGTGTGGAGGTCATGTCGGACCGCGAACCAGCTTCGTGCTCTGGAGCTCGATGATCGATCTTCTGCTCCGCCGTCTCTCGGACACCGAGTTGGCCGAATGCCAGGTGCTCTTTGCCGGCGGCATCCACGATGCGCGCTCGTCGGCCATCGTCGCCACCATGGCCGCCCCTTTGGCGACGCGCGGCGTCGGAATCGGCGCTTTGATGGGAACCGCCTACCTCTTCACACGGGAGGCCGTTGAGACCGGGGCCATCGTGCCCGGGTTCCAGAAGGCCGCTCTTGCTTGCCAGCGAACCGTGACCCTGGAATCGGCTCCGGGCCATGCCACCCGCGCGACCGATTCGCCGTTCTCCCACACCTTCATGAAGACGCGCAAAGAGCTGTTGAGCCGCGGGGTCGCCGGAGACGAGATTCAACGGACCCTGGAGGAGCTCAATCTCGGACGCCTTCGCATCGCATCGAAGGGCATCGAGCGGGTCGACGCCGACGCCGAGAGCGATGGGCAGCAATTGATTCTCACGATCGACGAGCAGGAGCAGAATGCCAAGGGCCTCTACATGATCGGCCAGGTGGCCGCTCTGCGCCACGAGCCCTGCACGATGGAGGAGCTGCATCGCGATGTCTCGGAACGCGGCTCCGAGTTGCTCGATCCGGCAACCGCCGCGCCGGATGTCTCGAGAGCTCGGAACCGCTCCGAGCGCCCCTGCGATGTTGCAATTGTCGGCATGTCCTGTCTCTTGCCGAGGGCGCAAAGCACCCGCGCCTACTGGTCGAACATTCTGCACAAGGTCGATGCGGTGACCGAGGTTCCCCGAGACCGCTGGGACTGGCGCGACTACTACGACTCGGACCGAAAGACCCGCGACAGGGTCTACTCGAAGTGGGGTGGTTTTCTGGACGATATCGTCTTCGATCCACTCGAGTACGGCATGCCTCCCAACACGCTCTCGTCGATCGAGCCGCTCCAGCTCCTCACCCTGCACGTCGCGACAGCGGCGATGAAGGACTCGGGCTACCTCGACCGGCCGTTCGATCGCGATCGCGCGTCCGTGATCCTCGGCGCCGGCGGTGGCGTCAGCGATTTGGGCGTGGCCTATTCGTTTCGCTCCTCCCTGCCGCTGCTGGCCGGCGACTCGCCCGCCGGGCTGATGGAGAGCCTTCCGGAGTGGACCGAGGACTCGTTCCCGGGCATCCTGATGAACGTCGCCGCCGGGAGAGTTGCGAATCGGCTCGATTTCGGCGGCGTCAACTGCACCATGGACGCCGCCTGCGCGGCCTCGTTTGCGGCCCTTTACCTTGCGGTTCAGGAACTGGAGAGCGGAGCCAGTGATCTCGTGATCACCGGTGGTGCCGACACCGCTCAGAACCCCTTCATGTATCTCTGTTTCGCCAAGACCCAGGCCCTCTCCCCTTCGGGCAGGTGTCGCACCTTCGACCAGAGCGCCGACGGCATTGCGATCGGTGAAGGCATCGCCGCACTGGTGTTGAAGCGGCTCGCCGACGCCGAGCGCGACGGCGACAGGATCTATGCCGTGATCAAGGGTGTCGGCGGCTCCAGTGACGGACGGGAGAAGGGTCTGACGGCACCACGGCCCGCCGGCCAGGCGAAGGCCCTGCGGCGAGCCTACGCCAAGGCAGGTTTCTCACCCGCCACGGTCGGATTGATCGAAGCTCACGGCACCGGCACGGTGGCCGGGGACATGGCGGAAGTCGAGACCCTGAAAACCGTGTTTCAGGAGGAGGGCGCCGCGCTCCAGACCTGTGCCCTCGGGTCGGTCAAATCGATGATCGGCCATACCAAGTGCACCGCGGGTGCGGCGGGGCTGATCAAGATCGCGCTGGCACTGCACCACAAGGTGCTGCCGGCCACCCTCCACGTGACCGAACCGAACCGCGAGGCCAGATTTCACGAGAGTCCGTTCTACGTCAACACCGAGTTGCGGCCCTGGATCCAACCCTCTCATTCCGAACCGCGGCGGGCGGGGGTCAGCGCGTTCGGCTTCGGTGGCACCAACTTCCACGTCGCCGTGGAGGAGTACACGGAGGCGATCCCGGGTGGGGACCGGCAGGCCCTGGCAGACGATTGGCCTGCCGAGCTCTTCCTGTTGCGGGCCGACAGCCCGTCCGGGCTGCTCGAGGAGATCGAGATCTGCAGCGCCGCGCTGGAGTCGGGCACCGTAAGGAGCCTGGCCGACCTCAGCGCATCGGTCTGGCGCCGTGCGCGGGAACGCCGGCATGCCGAGCGCTCGCTGGCGATCGTAGCGATCTCGCTGGACGATCTTCGCACCAAGCTGAAGTCGAGTCGATCGACGGTTGTCGGCGATGCGGATGGTAAGGGATCGCCCGAGATCTTCTTCTTTGAAGCGCCTTTGGCCGCGACCGGTGATCTGGCCTTTCTCTATTCCGGTCAAGGATCGCAGTACCCCAACATGTTCTCGGAGCTGGCCTCCTATTTCGTGGAGCTCAGGGAGAGCTTCGAGCTCGCCGACCGGGTGCTCGAGGAGCGTTTTCCGCAGCCCTTGAGTCGCTTCATCTTTCCGCCGATTGCGTTCACTCCGGAAGATCGGAAGCGGCAGATGGTCGACTTGACGGCGACTCGCATCGCGCAACCGGCTCTGGGTGCGACCGAGATCGGTTTGACCCGTCTCCTTGAACACCTCGGGGTGTCTCCCGAGGTCACGGCGGGACACAGCTACGGTGAGTACGCGGCTCTCTACGCCGCTGGAGTCTTCGACGCCGAGACTCTGCTGCGCGTATCCGAGATGCGCGGACGCGTCATCGAAGAAGAAGGCGAACGGGGCCTGGGCACCATGGCAGCGGTGACCGCCGACCCAGCGCGGCTGGAGGAGGTGCTGGGCGGGATGAGCGACGTCTGGATCGCCAACCTGAACTCTCCCCAACAGACCGTGATCTCGGGGACCGAGGCGGCCGTGGACGAGGCCGTGGCCCGTCTGCAACAAGCGGGCCTCAGCGCCAGTCGTTTCAACGTCGCCTGCGCCTTCCACTCGCCCCTGGTCGCTCCGGCCGCGGAACGCCTGGCGGCGGGTCTCGCGGAAGAAGTGGGTTTCAATGAGCCGCAATGCGAGGTCTATTCCAATACCTCGGCCAGGCCATACCCGAAGACAGCCGCACAGATTGCCGAGCAGTTGGCGCAGCACCTTGTGTCGCCGGTCCGCTTCTCCGACGAAATCACCGCAATGTACGACGCCGGCGTGCGGGTGTTCATCGAGGTCGGGCCGAAGAGCGTGCTGAGTGGTCTGGCCAAAAAGATCCTCGCCGACCACCCGGTCGCCGTGCTCGCTGTCGATCCCTCCCAAGGCTCCGGGATAAAAGCTTTTCTGCAGCTCATCGGTGCGCTGGCAGCGCACGGGCACGATCTCGACCTCGATCGGCTGTACGAGGGCAGGGCGCTGGAGACCAGAGACCTTGTCGAGATCTCTCGCAGTCAATCTTCAACCGAGCTACCGCTTGCGGCCTGGCTGGTGAATGGCGGTCGCGCCCGACCGGCCGCTGAACCGAAGGCAACCGTCGCGATCGCTGCATCGCCCGCCACGGGCCTGTCATCCCGCAGCCAACAGCGACCCGTAGCGGCCCAGGCCGCTCATCAGGAACCACAGGCCGCCGATGGCGCCGAGACACAGCGAGACGAGATGGGAAGCTCGGTGACACCGGCGACAAGCGGAGCCGCCGCCAGCGGCGCCGTTGCGTCCGGTGATCTGTCGAGCATCGTGCTGCAGCATCAGCGATTGATGGCTCGGTTCCTCGAAACCCAACAGACGATCATGAAGGCCTACCTCGAGGGCAGCCCGGCAGGCGCTCGAGCCCTACCGCATGCCGCTGTCAGCGAGATCCATCAGACGCTGCAGCAAGGTCTGCCGGCAGACCTCGGCGCGACCGATCTCGAGCAGCGATCGAGCGAGGCCCCGGCATCCGCTCCCTCGATCTCCGAGGCAGCGACGGAGGTGCCCACTGCGGCAATCGCGGTGCCGGCTCTTCCGAGCCTTGCGCCCGAGGAGATCACCGAGGTACTGGTATCGGTGGTCAGCGAGCGGACCGGCTACCCGGCCCAGATGCTGACGCTCGACGCCAACATCACATCCGATCTCGGTATCGATTCGATCAAGTGGGTCGAGATCCTCGGGGCCTACCAGGCGGCATTTCCCGCGGCCCTCGGCGAGGGCCTGCAGACGAGTATGGAGGCGCTGGTGAGCGCCAAGACCCTGGCCGAAGTCAGCCGCCTGACGGCCGAGATCGCCGCCAAGCTCGAGCCGACGGCGAGTGCGGCACCTGCTGCCACCGTTGCGGGTGAGTCTGTGGAGGCCCTTCCCGGGCCCGAGGCGATCACCGAGGTGCTGGTTTCGGTGGTCAGCGAACGGACCGGCTACCCAGCCCAGATGCTGACGCTCGACGCCAATATCACCTCCGATCTCGGTATCGATTCGATCAAGTGGGTCGAGATCCTCGGGGCCTATCAGGCGGCCCTGCCCGCGGCCCTCGGCGAAGGCCTTCAGACGAGTATGGAGGCGCTGGTGAGCGCCAAGACCCTGGCCGAGATCAGCCGCCTGACGGCCGAGATCGCCACCGGGCTCGACTCGACAGCGAGTGCGGCACCGGTCGACGTGAAGCCGCGAACCGAGGTGGACGTGGGCCCGGCCGAGAAGCCGACCGGGCAGACGGAGGATGTGCCTCGCTTTGTCGTTGAAGCCACCGCAGCAGCACTGCACGGACCTGCGACCGAGCTCTTCCGCAGTTCGAAAACTCTCCTGGTTTTCGCGGACGAAGTCGGGCTCGGCGACACCATTTGCGAACGCCTCGGAGAGCGGGATCAGCCGTGGGTCAGGGTGCATCGGCACTCGAGCGTCAAACGGCTCGATGACCGACTCTGGGGAGTCGATCTGGCAGATGGCCGTCAGATCCATGAGCTCTTCGAGTCGATCCGAGCCGAGCACGGTGCGCTGGCAGGAGTCCTCTTCCTGTCGCCCCTCGAGGCGGCATCAGCGGCGGAGATCGAACTGGATCCGGCCGCCTGGAGAGTTCGAATCGACCGTGAGGTGAAGGCACTCTTCCGGATCGCCCAGGCGCTGGCGCCGGACATCGCCGAAGCGGGTGAGGGAGAAAACGCCTGCCTGCTCGCCGTGACCGCGATGGGCGGCCGTTTCGGCATCGATCCTCAATCGGCAGGACCCGTATTCCCCGGCCAGGCAGGGATCGCGGGTCTGGTCAAGACACTCGCTCTGGAATGGCCGGCGGTGCGCTGCAAGGCGATCGATCTGGCCATCACTCCTTCGGTCGAAGAGCAGGCACTCGCAGTCCTCGCCGAACTGGACGGTTCCGATTCCGAGATCGAGGTCGGGTATGCGGCGAATCAGCGCTGGGTCCTGAGACCTCGGCTGAGCGTTTCGCCACCGGATACCACACCCGCCGCGCCGATCAGCGCAGAGTCGATTGTTCTCGTCACCGGTGGTGCGCGCGGCATCACGGCCCAGATTGCCCTCGAGCTGGCGGCACGGTACCGGCCCACGCTGGCGCTCCTGGGGCGCTCACCGGAGCCGCCGGAGACCGAGAGCCCCGAAACCGCGGGCATCGAGGCCGAGGGCGAGCTCAAGCAGATTCTCTTCGCGCGCTTGCAGCAGGCGAGAAGTGAGGTTTCGCCGGTCGATCTCGAACGCGCTTTCGGCCGACTCGTCGCTGAGCGTGAGATTCGTCGTAACCTGGCCGACCTGCGAGCTCTCGCTGCCGAGGTGGTCTATCTCGAGGCCGATGTCCTCGACGAAGACTCTGTTGCCAACGCCTGTGCGACCCTGAGGGACCGTTTCGGGCGGATCGATGCGGTGATTCACGGTGCCGGAATCATCGAGGACAGGCTGCTCGTCGACAAGGACCCGGAATCGTTTGACCGCGTCTTCGACACCAAGGTGACCGGTCTGCTGCATCTCCACCATGCTCTCCGCTCGGATCCGCTCGAGCTGGTCGTCTTATTCGCTTCGGTAGCGGGCCGATTCGGCAACCGCGGCCAGTGCGACTACGCCGCCGCCAACGAGGTGATGAACCGCCTCGCCGCCCAGCTTGATCGCGAGTGGTCGGCGCGAGTCATCTCGATCAACTGGGGGCCCTGGGGACAGACCGGTATGGCCTCGAGCGAAGTGCAGCGGCGCTTCGCGGAGCGCGGGGTCCAGCTGATCGGCCCCGAGGGCGGGCGCGCCGCCTTCGCCGAGATGCTCGAGACCGGCGCTCGAGAGGAAGTGGAGGTCATTCTCGGCGATGGCCCGTGGCGCGGAGCTGTCGCCGTCGACCACCGGAGCCGCGAGGCCAGACTCCCTCTGGTGACCCAGCCCGGGGTGTCCAATAACGGGCACACCGAGTGGACCTGCATTCTCGATCCGTCGCAGGATCTCTACTTGAACGACCACCGCCTGGACGGCAATCCCGTGCTGCCGGCGGCCGTAGCTCTCGAATACATCGTGGAGGCAGTACAGAACGAGCGACCCGGCTGGCACGTCGTCGCTGTCCACGATTTTCAGGTCCTCAGCGGCGTGGTCCTGGAGAATGGTTCCAAGCAGATTCGCCTGGCGACCCAGATCGTCGAAGTCGGCTCGCAGAACCCGAGCCAGGTGGAGGTCGGTGTCAAGCTGCTCGACGGCGACACCGGACGGCAGTGCTACGGCGCCCGGGTGGATCTCTCGACCTGCCGGACCGCGAAACCCAGGGCCTCCGCCGAGCCGCTGACGAACCTCCAGGCGTTTCCCATGTCGGTGGAGAACGCCTACGATAGCTGGCTGTTCCACGGTCCGGTCTTTCAGACCATCCAAGAGATCGAGGGCGTAACCGAGAACGTGATCGTCGGTGTTCTCAAGCCCTCGTCGCCCCAGTCGTGCCTCACTCGTGCGACGTGCGGCAAATGGCTGGTCGATCCGGTGATCATCGATGGTGCCTTCCAGCTCACGCTGCTTTTTGCGCGGCTGCAGACCGACATGACACCTCTTCCCGCCAGATTTGGCACCCTGCGGTTGTACTCCGAGCTCAACGGCACCGACGTGCGCTGCGTGATCCGTGCCCGGTTCAGTTCCGGGGGTCAGCAGCTCGAGACCCACACCACGTTCCTCAGCCCCGGCGGCGAAGTGATCGGCGTTCTCGAAGGTGCCGAGTTCACCTCGAGCCCGGCGCTCAATCGACTCGGAGGCCAGCGGTGGGAGTCTCACTCGGTATGAGCACGAGGCAAAAAGACGTCGCCATCGTCGGCATGTCGTGCCTCTATCCAAAGGCCCCGAATCTGGCTGCGTTTTGGCAAAACATCCTGGCGGGAGTCGATGCGGTCGGCGATCCGCCGGAGGGAACGGTGTGGGACGAGATCTACGATCCCGAATCCGACACCAACGACCGCCTCTACACCGTCAAGGGTGGCTACGTCGGCGATCAGATCACTTTTGATCCGATGAAGTTCGGGGTCATCCCGCGCTCGATCGACGGAGGCGAACCGGAGCATTTCGTGGCGCTGCAGCTGGCGCATGACGCGCTCGAAGATGCCGGTTACCTCGAGCGCTCGTTCGACAAGGAGCGCACCGAAATCATCCTGGGTCGCGGTACCTACGCCAATCGCGGCTTCGTGACGGTCCTGCAACACACCTTCGCTCTGGACCAGCTGATCCACATCCTGTCGCAGCTCCATCCCGAGCATTCTCCGGCCGAACTCGCCGAGATCAAGGCCAAACTCAAGGAGAGCCTGCCGCCGTTCAACCCGGAAACGGCCGGCAGCCTGCCGCACTCGGTCATGTGCGGGCGCATCGCCAATCGGCTGGATCTCATGGGTCCCGCCTTTTCCGTCGACGCGGCATGCGCCTCGGCACTGATCGCCGCCGACCTGGGAATGAAGGATCTCTCGTCCGGCGCCTGTGATCTGGCGCTGGTCGGGGCGGTCCAGATCTCCACGACCTACCCCATCGCGCTGCTCTTCGCGCAACTCGGGGCCCTTTCGCCGAGCGGGCGAATTCGTCCCTTCCACTCCGACTCTGACGGCACGTTGCTCGGCGAAGGCGCCGGCGTTCTCGTGCTCAAGCGCCTGGCCGACGCCGAGGCCGACGGCGACCGGGTCTACGCAGTCCTCAAGGGAATCGGCACGTCGAGCGATGGCCGCGCCATGGGTCTGCTGGCCCCCCGAGTCGAAGGCGAAGAACTCGCCATGCGGCGCGCCTACGCCCGCTCCGGAATCGCTCCCGACTCGATCGGGCTCGTCGAGGCGCACGGCACGGCGACTCCGGTCGGGGACCAGACCGAGCTCACCGCGCTGCAACTCGTCTTCGGTGACGGAACCAACGGCCGGCCCCGGCGTCCGCTCGGGACGGTCAAGTCGATGATCGGGCACGCGATACCCGCCGCCGGCGCCGCCGGGCTCATCAAGACCGCGCTCGCCGTCTACCACCGCGTCATCCCCCCGACCCTGCATGCCGAGAGCCCGAATGCTGCCCTCGACTCCACTCCCTTCTACCTGCCGCCGGAGGCCCGGCCGTGGATCCACGGTGCCGATCATCGGCGCCGTGCCGCTGTCAGTGCTTTCGGATTCGGGGGCATCAACGGACACGCGATCCTCGAGGAGCATCAAACTGCCGAAGACGTGACCCCGGCCGATTGGCGCCGCCGCAGTCTGGCCGGGCGCTGGGACTCGGAAGTCGTCGTGATCGACGGTGACGGCCCGGCAGAGGTCGCCGACCGCTGCCGCGGCGTGCTGGGTTTTCTCGACGGCAACCCGAAAGTCGAGCTCAGGGATCTCGCCTATAGCGTGAACACCGTGCGGCGCCGGGACGCGGCCGCCTCTCTGGCCATCGTCGCCAAGGACCCGGCCGACCTCCGTAAAAAGCTCGAGTTCGCCGCGGCGAAATTCGCGGACCCCGAGGTCCGGCGCATTCGCGAGCGCTCCGGGGTCTATTACTTCTCGGAGCCGCTCGGGCGAGACGGCAAAGTGGCCCTGCTGTTTCCGGGCGAAGGATCGCAGTATCCGGGCATGCTCTCCGACCTCTGCATCCATTTCCCCGAAGCACGAGATTGGTTCGATCTGATGGATCGTGCCTTCCAGGATCATGAGCGCGGTGTCCTGCCCAGCCACACGATCTTCCCCATCCCGGGCAGCTCGGAGTCGGAACAGCAGCGTCTCTGGCAGATGGATGGCGCTGTCGAGGCGGTGTTTACCGCCGACCAGGCCATGCACTCGGTACTGGCGTCGATCGGCTTGCGGCCGGACATGATTGTCGGTCACAGTACCGGCGAGTACTCAGCGCTCCTGGCCTCCGGGGCGGCACGAGTCGAAGATCGGGATCAAATGGTTCTCCATATCCGCGAGGGTAACCAGGCGACCGTGAGAGCTCAGGCCCGCGCGCTCGTGGCGGACGGCGTGCTGCTGGCGGTAGGACCGGCCGACCCGGAGGTGATTGCCGCCCTGTCGACCCAGGGCGAGAGCGACATCTATCTGGCGATGGACAACTGTCCACACCAGGCCGTGCTCTGGGGCACTCCCGAAGCGATTGCCAAGACCGAGCAGCAACTTCGGAAACAGGGCGCCATCTGTCAGAAGCTGCCCTTCAGTCGGGCTTACCACACACCGCTTTTCGCGCCGGTCTGTGACGAGCTCGAGGAGTTCTACGCCAACGCCAATTTCTTCGCGCCGGAGATTCCGCTCTACTCCTGCGTGACCGCCGCCCGGATTCCGGACGATCCCGATGCCATTCGACACCTGGCCCACAAGCACTGGGCCAGTCCCGTTCGCTTCCGGGAGACGGTGGAGACCCTGTACGCCGACGGTGCGAGGATTTTCGTCGAGGTCGGGCCGGCCGCGAATCTGACCTCTTTTGTGACCGACATCTTGCGCACGAAGGACCACCTCGCGGTCTCGTCGGACACTCGTCGCCGCTCCGGCCTCGAACACCTCAACCACCTGATCGGTCTGCTCGCGGCCCATGGCGTGAGCCTCGAGCTGGAATCGCTGTACGAGCGGCGCGGCGCCGAGAACCTCGATCCGGAGGCGATCTTTGCGGGTCGTCGGGCCTCGAAGACAGACGCCACCCGGGTGAAGCTGTCGCTGGCGCTGCCCGAGATGAAGCTGCCGGCGGACATGGCAGGAAGGAAGACGCAGCCTGCTCCCGCGGCCGCCCTGGAAGCCGCGCCCGCAGCTTCCGTAGCGGCTGTTGCGGCTCCTCCGGTTGGCATCGGCACATTGCTCGAAGCCGCTCCGGTCGCCGTGGCGCAGTCGTTCACCCCAACTCCAGACTCCGCCAGGACGCAGGTCATGTCGGAACATCTGGCGGTGATGGAGCGCTTCCTCGACACCCAGGATGAGATTTTGAACAGTATCCTGGCAGCGTCTCGACCCGTGGAGGGGCCGGCGACGAACGCCTCGTGGCCGCTCGCTGGTGCACACATCGAGAGCGATGCCACCGGTCGAGTCACGGTCGGCTGTCGACTCGACGTCGACAAGGAGGCCTTTCTCCTGGACCACACTCTCGGCGGAACGGTATCAGTGGACCCCCGGCTGCGAGCGCTGCCGGTCTTTCCCCTGGCCATGAGTCTCGAGATGATGGCTCAGGCCGCACGCCTGGTGCGGCCCGGACATCGCCTCATCGAGATCCGCGACTTCAAGGTCCAGCGCTGGCTGCCCTTCGACCGTTCGTCGGTGGATGTCGTTCTCACGGCCGCGCCGACGGCCCTCGAGGGTGAAATCGAGGTGCAGCTGTCCGTCTCCAAGTCCGGCGGCGCCCGCGATGGGCCGCCCACCGCTTCAGGGATTTTCGTTCTGGCGAGCGAGTCGATCACCCCGCCGCCGGCACCACCCTTCGCTCTGACCCAATCTCGACCGAGCCGCTGGTCGCCCGCGGAGCTCTACTCCGAGGGTCTCTCCCACGGCATGTTCCACGGGCCGACCCTCCGCGGCGTCGCTTCGCTGGATCGCGTCGGCGAAGACGGCATCGAGGCGACCTTGAGCGTCGCCGATTCAGCCTCGCTCGTTCGTCAGTCGGAACGATTCGAAAACCTCGTCTACCCGCTGCTGATCGATGCCGTCAGCCAGCTCGTCGGCTACTGGACCGCCGAGACGCTCGAACGCGACTTCGTGGTCTTTCCGATGGGCTTCGAACGCCTCCGCCTGTATGCGCCGGCGGCCGCGAACACTTCCCCGCGACGAGCCAGTGGCCGGGCGCGCTGCGAGAGCTTCGGCGGCCAGCGGGTTCGGGCCGAGCTCGAGGTGGTCGGTGAGGATGGAGCGCTGCTGGCGGCCATCACGGGCTGGGAGGTCACGCGCGCTCCGCTGCCGGAGCGGGTCTACGCCTTCCGCCTGGCTCCGAGCGAGGTGATGATGAGCCAAGCGCTGCCGTCGGGACCACTCGCGCGCCACGGATTGGCCGGTTGTCGGATCGAACTGCCGGAGAGTTTCCTCGTGATGGAAGAGGGCATCTGGCTGAGCAGCCTCGCCTTTTTGGCCCTGGGACCTCTCGAGCGACAGAGCTGGCTCGCGCTCGACGGCCGCGAGGCCGAACGGCGCAGCTGGTTTCTCCGCCAGATGGCGGCAAAGGACGCGATTCGCCTCTACCTGCACCAGAAGCAGGGCGTCCGCACCTTCCCCGCGGACATCGAGCTCGCCGGGGGCGGTGACTGGCCGGCGCATGCCCTCGCGCAGAGGGCCGGGATCACCGTCGCTGCCGCAGGCGAGGTCGGCCCGGGCGGCGCCCTGGGAATCGACTTCCACCGGATGGGTGAGCCGCTCCCGAATTCTGCAACGACCACCGCGGAGAATCGCCACCTGGAAAGCCTTTCTGAATCGCTCCGGTCGGAGTGGACGGCGAGGGTGGTCTGCGCCAAACGCGCCGCGGCGCAGGCGTTCGCATCGGCGGGTGGCAATCCCGAATACACCTTCGAGGTATCAGGAGTCGACGAGGACAGGGAGACAGTTCAACTCTCGGTCGAGGGCGTTGACATCGACGTCGCAACGGCCCGTGACGGGGACATCGTCTTGGCGATCGCCAAGTGGGAAGGGAGAGCATGATGGGGGAGCAGCAGATGGAGAAAAGCCTGGATTCCGGACAGATTCTCACCAACCTGGTCGAGATTCTGGGGGATATTACACAAGATTGGGACACCGAGCTGTCGGGCAAGATCGGCGCCGACACGTCGCTGATGACCGACCTCACCTTCGAATCCATCGACGTTGTCATGCTCATCGTCGCGATCGAAGAGCGATTCGGCAAGACCGGCCTGCCTTTCGACGAGCTGCTGATGATCGACGGTCGATATGTCGACGATCTCCGCGTCTCCGAGCTGGTAAGCTTTCTCGAAACACACCTGAAAAGTGGAGGCGTGGAATGAACCGAGTGCTGCTGCTGGGTTTGGACGGGGCAACCTTTTCCGTCCTGGACCCTTTGATGGAAGCGGGAGTCATGCCGGCCCTCAAGGGTCTGTGTTCTCGGGGAACCCGATCCCTTCTGCTCTCCACGCCGAATCCTCTGACCCCCTCGGCCTGGACGTCGATGACGTCGGGCCGCAGCCCGGGTAACCACGGCATCTTCGACTTCGTCCGGGTGGAACAGTCGGGGCCTCACCCAACCTTTCGCCTGGCGACGTCAAGCGACATTCGCTGTCCCACCCTCTTCTCCATCCTGGGAAAACAGGGGCTGACGACCATCAGCATGAACTTTCCGGTCATGTTCCCTCCCAAACCGGAAATGGGCTTTATGATCCCCGGCTTCGTGCCGCACCGGCATCTGCGCCAGGCGACGAATCCGCGCAGCTTCTACGAGCAGCTCAAAGAGATTCCCGGTCTGAAGCTGGACGAGATCACAGTCGACTTCGAAGAGGAGCGCCGCTCGGTCCAGGTGCTGGAGCAAGACCAGTACGACGACTGGATCGAGTTTCATATTCGCCGCGAACGCCACTGGTGGCGAATCCTGGATCACCTCATGACCACCGAGCCGTGGTCTTTTTCGGCCGTGGTCTTCGACGGCGTCGACAAACTGCAGCATGCCTGCTGGCGCTACCTTGATCCGGCCCTCTACGACGAGGCGTCGGCTTCCGCCCGGGAGCGCCGCGTTCGCGAGCTCTGTCTCGACTACTTCCGCGAGATCGATGACATCATCGCCAAGCTCCTCGACCTGCTGGACGACGGCGACCAGGTCTACGTGACCTCCGACCACGGCTTCGGCGCCACCGACGAGATCCTCTACATCAACACCTGGCTCAGCGAGCACGGATACCTGACCTGGACCAAGGATGCTCCCCTGGCCAAAGAGGGCATGCTGAACACGGAAGGCATGAAGACGCCGGCGTTCCTCTTCGACTGGTCGAAGACCCGTGCCTTTGCCCTGACTCCGGGAAGCAACGGGATCTATCTTCACGTCGACGACGCCGTCGAGCGGAGCCGCCTCGCAATGGAGATCGCCGAGGCGCTCCTCTCCGTGACCAACCCGATCACCGGCGAACGCGTGGTGCGGCGGGTCATGATGCGGGAGGACGCCTTCCCAGGCAGTGCCTCGGATCAGGCGCCGGATCTCACTCTCGTCCTGAGGGACTACGGCTTCGTGTCGGTCCTGAGGTCCGAGGAGGTGGTGCGGCCCAGACCCGAAGTCGTCGGAGCTCACAACCCGGACGGCATCTTCGTTGCGGCAGGAGCGGGCATCCGCCAGGGAGCCACCGTCGACCGCCTGTCGATCTTGGATGTCACCCCTGCGATGATGTACGGTCTCGGTCAGCCAATTCCGCGAGAGTTCGAGGGCCGTTTGCCGAAGGAAATCTACACCGAAGACCACCTCGAAGCCCGCCCCGCCGATCTCGAGACGGCTGCGGCGCTCAGTGAAGAGCAGGCGCCGGCTCCCGAAACCGAACCGGCCTACGATCCCGAAGGGGAGAAAGCCCTCATGGAGCGCTTGCGCGCTCTGGGATACCTGGAGTGATCGCTCGATGCCGATGATCTCCGGCAACGGAATGCGCCTCCACGTCGCCACCACCGGCAGCGGCGAAGACGTGGTCATGGTGCACGGTCTGGCCGCCAATCTCGCCTTTTGGCGACTCAAGATCGTGCCGCACCTGGCTGCGAATTTCCGAACCACCGCCTACGATCTGCGGGGGCACGGCCGCAGCGCCATGCCCGCCAATGGCTACTCGCCGAGCAATATGGCCGAAGATCTGAAGGGCGTTCTCGACGCCGGCGGCATCGATGCGGCGCACCTCGTCGGGCACAGTTTCGGTGGCGCCGTGGTCATGGAGTTCGCAGCCCGGTACCCGGAACGGGTGCTGACCCTGACCCTCGCCGACGCCACCGTCTATTCTCTGCAGCCGCTGGACGAGAACCGAGACTGGGACTACTGGGACAGCTGGAGGAATACCCTGACGGAGCTCGGCATCGACGTCCCCGACAAGCTGCCCAAGGTCGCGTTCGCCCTGTTGGAAGAGATCGCCGACCCGCGCTGGCGAGAGGCCCGTCAGGGCTGGCGCGAGGGAGGTCAACGACCGCCGGATGAGGAATACTTCGTCCCCTTCGGTCTCTGGAACGGCGCCAAGCGCACGGCCGCACGCTGGATCGAGCTGCTGCGAACGACCGACGCCTGGCAGGAGCTCCAGAGCGACGGGCTGGATCTCGACGGGATCAGTCGTATCGCCCACCCGACGCTGCTCATATACGGCGAGCGTTCACGCTGGATGCGGACCTGCGAGGCGCTGGGCGGGGCTCTCGAAAACTCCGAAACCGTCATCATGCCGAAGACAGGACATTTTTTCCCGCTGCTCAATCCCGCTGGCTTCGCTCTGGAGCTGAGGAAGTTTATCGACCGCAAACAGGCGATTCGTCGAGTTGCCTCGACCAAAGGAACGGACCATGCGCCAACTACCTCTCTATCTGAAACTCCAACAACTCCTGGACGGCGAGCTCCCGGAAGAACAGTACCGGGAGATGAGCGATCTCGAGCGGGAGTTCCGAGAACTCGACGAGATCGATCAGCAGAAGGCTGAGGCCACGGATGAAGACCTCGAGCTCGACGGGATCGAGGAGGACCTGATGGCTACGTCTGTCGATGAGGAGAGCGATCTGAGCAGCCTCATCGATCGCAAGAGCGAGCTCGAAGCACAGCTGTTTGGGGATGCAGATGCGCCGTGGAACGAAATCGGTGATGACATCCAGCCGCTCCGTGAGTTGGTCGAGAACATATCCGGCATGACTGGCGGCAAAGCCCGTCCGCGCCTGGAGCGCCTGCTGAGAGCCGTCGAAGAGCTCGATCCCGGTCAGAAAAAGGCCGGAGAGGGAGTTCCCAGAAAAGGGCGGACACCTGGTGCCCGCAACGTCGTCGCCAAGAGACGACGCCAGTTGGTGGCGGAGTTTCGGAGCGCGTGGAAGGAGGCTCTGAGTCACAGCCCGGTCGCCGCCCCGGCAGCGCCCGAGACCGCCGGAATCGAAGAACCTGATTCAACACCGTCGGCCGGCCCTGCAAAACCGGAGGGTCCGCCCGCTGGGTCACAGGTCCCGGACTAGAGTCGTCGCGAAAAACTGCGCCGCGGAGGTCGCACTTTGGGAGATCAACTCATCGACAGACCGAATATGCCGAGCCCGTCGTGGCCGAGGCCGCCGCTCGCTGGTGGTCTGGCGTGCTCGCAGTTCCGGCGGATCGCTCAGAACGGGTTCGGCGACTCACACAATAGTTACGCGCACGCGATGACCTCGTTTCAGGGGCGGGTCTTCGTCGGCACCACCCGCAACATCTTCCAGTTGGTAAAGATCGCGCCCGATCCCGCAACCTCCGCCTTCCACCTCTGGCCGGTTCGAACACCGCCGGGTCTGGATGCAACCGGAATGGACCAGCGCTGTCAGATTTGGCGCTTCGACCCGGTCTGCGGCGAGTGGAAGATGCCTTTCGAGTCACCCCGCGTTCCCACGTCCGATGGCACCGGCGAGGTCTGGAGAGACTTTGGCTTTCGCAACATGGTGGTTGAAAAAACGGAGAGCGACGCGGAGGAGGCTCTCTACGTCACCACCATGTCCTCGTCCAAGGCGCCTGGAGCACTGATTCTGCGATCACCCGACGGCGAGACTTTCGAGCCCATCACCGAACCCGGCATGGGCGATTCAAGCGTCAGCTCGTTTCGGGCTTTCGCCGGCTTCAAAGGTCGACTCTACGCTGCCCCCGCCGGAAAAGGTCGACTCTGGGCCTTCGGCACATCAATCGTGCTCGAGTGCAGGGACCCCACCTCGCGCGTTTGGACTCCCACCAACGAGCCCGGCTTCGGCGATTCCTCCAACGTCGGTGTTTTCGACATGGGAGTTTTCAACGACCACCTCTATGCAGGGGTCGGGAATCCCTTCACGGGCCTGCAGGTGTGGAAAACGGACTGCCGCGGCGAGCCGCCCTATCACTGGACCAAAATCCTCGACCACGGCGCGGGGCGGGGCAAGCTCAATCAGGCGGCGATGTCGATGTGCGAGTTTCAGGGCGCGCTGTACATCGGGACCGGGATTCGTCGAGGGGGCTACGATCGGGAATTCAAAATCGGTCCGGCAGCCGGCGAGCTGCTGCGCATCTTCCCGGACGACAGCTGGGAATTGGTGATGGGTGAGGAGATTCACAACCCTCGCGTTGATCGACAACCCACGAGCGGTCTCGGCCCCGGGTTCGACAATCCATTCAACGGCTACATCTGGGCGATGGCGGAGTACGAAGACAACCTGTATGTAGGCACCTACAACAACAGTGTTTTCCTCTGGTGGATCGATCCCAGCAATGTATCGCAACAGACTCATCAGCATCTGCGGCGCATCGGGGTCGAGAAAATTGTCGAGCGCGAGGCCGGATTCAACCTCTGGCGGAGTCCCGACGGCATCCACTGGTTCGAGGTCTCAGGCGACGGATTCGGCAACCCGTACAATTACGGCGTCCGCACCCTGCACGGGTGCGAGAGCGGTCTGTATGTCGGCACGGCCAACCCCTTCGGCCCCGAGGTCGCAGTCCGCACCGCCGCCGGATGGACCTACTCACCGAATCCGCACGGTGGACTGGAGATCTGGGAAGGCAAGTCCTCCAATCAGGTTTCGCCCTCTGGCAAAACGCGTGGCCTCACGGGTGATGCGAGGCCGTCATACCCGGAGCTCGACCCGGCAGCCGAGCACGAGGGTGAAACCGAGAAAAACACGGCCGAAAGTTCTGGCTGGACTCAGGATCCGCTGCTCGCACCTACAGGCTATTGGAGCTTCAGCAGATTCCAGAATCAGGGCTACTGGACCGACACAACCCAAACCTACCAGGAGGCCGGAGAAAACCTGCTGGAGAAACTGCTGGGATTCCTGCCCTCGAGGCAAGGAGCTGTCCTCGACGTCGGGTGCGGATCGGGCGCCACGACGGAGTATCTCGGTCGATTCTTCGGCCCTCGCAACGTGACCGGTATCGACATCTCGGCACCATCGATCGACAGCTGCCCCTCGATTGCACCTGAGTCGAACTTTTTGGTGATGAGCGCGACGCAGCTGGATTTCGAGGACGCTTCCTTCGATCATGTCGTCTGCGTCGAGTCGGCGTCGCGTTTTCGAACCCGCGATCGGTTCCTGGGGGAAGCCCACAGGGTGCTCAAACCCGGCGGCTCGCTCCTCCTCACCGACGAGCTCTTTGCTCGCGCCGTAGAGGCGGTGCTGCCATCGTTCCATCCGCGGAACTACGTCAGCGGCCCGCGCGCTTACCAGGAGGTTCTCGAGCGGGCCGGATTCGAATCGATCCGGGTGATCGATACCACCTTTGCCTGCGCTTTGCGAAGCACCGAGTACTTTCTCGCTTTTTGCTTCGAAAAGCTGAACCGCGGCGAGCTCGACCCGGGTCTGATGACCTTGAGCACCACGGTTCGAATGGCGTACCTCCTCGGACTTCGTTACTACATTCTGGCGGCAGCTCGGAAGCCGCGCCCATCAACGACTCGAGTCGAAATCAACCTGGCAGTCGAAAGCCAACCAATGGAGATCAGTGATGAGTGAAGACCTTGAACTGGATGAACAGACGATACGTTCGCGGCGCATGCGCAGATCGGCTTTGGCCCATCGCATTCTCACGTCGGTAACCAAGCGTCAGGCTCGGCTGCATCGCGAGCTGGCCATCCTGCTCGAGAAGGAGGCCGAGGCGCACGTGGTTCTCGACGGATGGGCGCGAGATGGTGCGGACCGCCAGAGCAAGAAAGAGAAGGGCTCCACGCTGCGGCGCTGGGGCAAGGAACACCTTCAGCAGACGGCGATCGCCAAGAGGGAGGTCTCAGCGCACAAGGATCTGGCAGCTCGCTGTGATGCCCGAACGTTGTGGCATCAGACCGTCGCCACCCTGCTGATGCGAGGCAGCGTCACTCTTGAACCGGACTTCGGGCCAGAGGATTTCGACGTCGAGGCTCCGACCGATAGCGAGTGAGGATCCGAGCACCAAAGGACGAAAGCATGCAGATTACCGAAAAGGCCCAGAACAGTCGCCGCCACTACGACCGTGTGATGTACGTCGAGTCGATTCTCGCACCTCACGGGGAGTACTTCGGCGGCAGCTATTTCGCGAACTACGGCTACTGGACCCCGGAGACAAAGAGCGCCAGCGAGTCGTGCGAGAACCTGATGGAGAAGCTCCTGAGCTTCCTTCCTGAAAAGAAGGGGTCGATCCTGGATGTCGCTTGCGGCCTCGGGGCGACGACGCGCCACGTCGCGAAGCACTTCCCCGTCGAGAACATCACCGCCGTCGATATCAGCGAGAAGAACCTCGAGACCGGCCGCAAGAATGCACCCGGTGTCACCTTCCTGTGCATGGATGCCACCAGGTTGGAGTTTCCGGACAGCTGTTTCGACGCGATCATTTCGGTCGAGGCGGCCCTTCACTTCCAGACGCGCGAAGTCTTTCTTCGCGAAGCCCTGCGGGTTCTGAAGCCGGGTGGGCGTCTGGTGGTGTCGGACGTTCTCCACGACCGCTGGACGGATGTGGCCAGCCCGCTGCTTCCGGCCGAGAACCACGTCGAGAGCCCCGACCATTACCAGGAGATCCTCGAGCGGGCCGGGTTCTCCGGCGTCTCCGTCGAAGATGTAACGGAGCAGTCCTGGGTTCGATCGAATCTCAACGCGACGCGGTTTATCTGTGACAAGTACAAGCAAGGCAAGATCGACAAGAAGGCATTCAACGGTCTGATGACCCACAGACTGCTTCGGTTGATCAGCACCCGCTACTACATCGTGGCCACGGGTACGAAGCCGGTAGAAAACGCGGAGCGCGAACAGATCGGCGCCGAGATCGGCACCGAGGTCGATCAAGAGATGCTCACCGGGCGCACCAAGGTGCCGCCCGGTCTGCAGGTGCTGACCGAGCACGGAAGCCTGGCCTTTCTCGAGATCAAGGGGCGCTATCGACGTGTCTCGCGTGCCCAGAAGGGCCTGGCCAAAGTCTGCCGAGATGCCGGCGACGAGGAGGGCGCAGCGCGGCACATGAAGCTGAGTCGACTGTATGCAACGGCCGCGAGAAATGTCCGCTCCGAGCTTGAGTAGGGATCCGATGACCAGAGAAAAGCCCTCCACCCCCGCTTCAGAGCGAGAACGAAAGCCCCGCTTCAGCAAGGCAGCCGAGAGGAATCGACGGCTCTACGAGAAGTGGATGTTTGTGGAATCGGTCCTGGCGCCACAGGGCCGCTACATGGAGGGCAGCCTGTTCGCCAATTACGGCTACTGGGAAGCGGATACGGTCAGCGCCAAAGAGGCCTGTGAAAACCTCATGGACCGTCTCATGGACCTGATGCCCATTCGCCAGGGCAAGGTGCTGGACGTGGCCTGTGGTCTGGGCGCGACGAGTCGCCACCTCGCGCGGCAATTCGGGGCCGAGAACATTACGGGCATCAACATCTCGCCCAAACAGCTCGAGGTCTGTCGCGAAACCTCACCGGGAAGCCACTTCCTGGAAATGGATGCGACCCGTCTCGAATTTCCAGATGCGACTTTCGATCATGTTGTGTGTGTCGAGGCCGCCTTTCATTTCGAGCCGCGGCGCCGCTTCTTCGAAGAAGTTCTGAGGGTCCTCAAACCGGGAGGATCTCTGGTTCTGTCCGACATCCTGCACGATCTCTGGGGCGAGAAGCTGAACCCGCTGCTGCACCCGAAGAACCATCTGGCCGATCCCGGCGCCTACACCAGGCTCCTGGAGGAAGTGGGTTTCACTCGAGCCCGTACGGAAGACGTCACGATCGAGTGCTGGAACAGGTCCAACCTGAGACTCTTGAGGTTCGTCTGCGACGAGTACAAACAGGGCAGAATCGACCGCAAGAACCTGGACCAGATCATGATCGCCAGACTGCTGAGAATCATGACGACTCGCTACTACCTGGTCGCGGGCGGCATCAAGCCAAACGGCACGCAGACCCAACCGGGGGGACTGGAGGCAGAAACCACGCCATGAAGCCCCAGGACAGGATCTCCTCCTACTACGACCAGGTCATGTATCGATCGTTGGCCGTCGACGCCTACGAAGGAAGTGACTTCCAGAATCTCGGCTACTGGAAGCCGGGCACGCGGTCACTGCCGCAGGCGTGCGAGGGCCTGGTCGAGAGGCTGCTGGAGATGATTCCGGCTAAGACCGGATCGATTCTCGATGTTGCGTGCGGCAAGGGTGCATCGACCCGGCAACTACTTCGCTACTACCCAAGAGATCAGGTCACCGCCGTGAACTTGTCCGTCAAACAGCTCCTGACCGGGAGGCAGAATGCTCCGGGGTGTGAATTCCTTGCCGTGGACGCGGCGAAGCTCCCTTTCGCAGACTCCAGTTTCGACAACATCATTTGCGTTGAGGCTGCCTGTCACTTCAACACCCGGGAAGACTTCCTCAAGGAATGCCACCGCATCCTGAAGCCGAACGGCAGGTTGGTTTTCTCCGATCTGCTTCTCAGTTACTGGATGGAGCGGTGGGCCCCGGGACGGCGGGGTGCCAATTTCGTCCGTGGTCCGGCCGCCTATTCCCGGCTGTGTCACAAGGTCGGGTACGAGATGAGCGAGACACTCGACACAACAGAAGAGTGCTGGGTCTCCTACCTTCGCTTCTATATGCGCTTTCTCACGGAACAATATCGTGCGCAGGCCATCACCCGACGAATGTACCGCTCGATCATGCTCTATGCCCTGATCATGATTTTCGGCACCCGCTTCTACGTCTGCGGCTGGGCGCGGAAGGACTAAGGAAAAGAAGATGATGAACGAGGCCATCGACACCTCTTACGAGCCGTTTTCTCACGAACCGGAGTACGTGGAGCTCAACAGGGGCTTCCTCGAAGCCCTGGAGATCGAAGGGCCCTTGCGGGTTCTCGACCTCGCGTGTGGCACCTGCACGCTGACGTCTCTCCTTCTCGATCAGGTGGCCCATCAGGCCACGATCGTCGGTATCGATCTGTCGCGCCGCTCGCTGGAGCTGGCGCGGAGCGAGCTCGGCGAGGTCGAGCCCCCGGCCCGAGTCGATCTGGTGGAGGCGACGGCGGACCGGCTTCCGGTGATCGCCGACCTCGCCGATCTCGTGATCATGGGCAACGCCATTCACTGCCTGCCCGATCTCGACGTCTTCCTCGACGAGGTCGTACGAGCCCTCAAACCGGGGGGCACCTTTGCGTTCAACAGCTCGTTCTATGCAGGAACCTTCGTACCGGGCACGGAGCGCTTCTACGACGAGTGGATGAAGGAGGCGGCCAGGTACGTCCTGAAGCGGGACCGCGAGCTCAAGGCCGCCGGCCTGCCCGGAGTCAAGAGGCGCAAGGGTCGAGCCGATGCCGCCTTCTCACGACGCTGGCTGTCGCCGGCCGAGTTCCGTGCACTCCTCGAAAAGCACGGCTTCGAGGTCTTCCATCTCGAAGAGCGTACAGTGAAGATGAGCCGCCGCGCATTCGAGACCGTCGGGGCCTACGAGGGACTGGCCGCGGTGTTGCTGAGCGGCTATCCGGTGGATCTCGCCTGCGAGGCGCTCACCCGGTCGGTCGTGAGCGGCTTGGACAAGGTGGGCATGACAGAGGTGCCCCGCTACTGGCTCGAAGCGGCGGCGGTCAAGAAGGACAGAGGGAAGTGATCGGTGAGTAGCGATTCGGCGCAGCCGATACGACCGTTGGACGGCAAGGTAGCCATTGTCACCGGTGGCGGGAGTGGCATCGGCCGGGAAACGTCTCTGATCCTGGCCGAGGCCGGTGCGGCTGTCGTGGTCGTGGGCAGGACCCTGCAAAGCCTCGAGGAAACTGTCGAAGAGATCCACCGACTCGAAAGCAACACGGTTCCCGCCCGGGCCTGCACAGCCGACGTACGTCGCGAGGACGAGTTGGAAACAATGGTTGCGGAGACGGTCGAGGCACTCGGCCGCATCGACATCCTGGTCTGTTCGGCCGGTCTGTTGCGAGCCGTCAAGGCGGGACCGAAACCCGTTGCAAAGCTGACCTACGACGAGTGGTCGGCAGTGATCCAGACCAATCTACGGGGAACCTTTTTGTCGTCGAAGGCGGTTCTGCCGACCATGATTCGGCAACGCAGCGGCGATATCGTCCATCTGTCATCGACCTCGGGTCTGCGCGGCTACGCCTATGATTCCGCCTACTGCTCTTCAAAGTTCGGCATCATCGGATTCTCGGAGTCGCTGCGTGAAGAAGTGCGGCGGTACGGCATCCGGGTGCAGACTCTGTTGCCCGGGCCGGTCGACACCGACATCTGGGAACAGAATCGTCCGGTACCGCCGCCGGAGAAGGTGCTTCCCGTTCGGAGGGTGGCCGATACCGTCGCCTTCCTGCTGACGCTGCCGCGCTCGACCATGATGGACCACCCGACGATCATTCCCTTCCGCCCGCACCACCGCCCGGCCTGGCGGACCTCCGGCCCTGGAGCCCACGCCGGCGGCACACGAAGCGAAAGCGAGCCGACATGAGCAGCTCGACCTTTGCCGGCCAGGTCGCCATCGTCACGGGAGGGGCAAGCGGCATCGGTCTTGCGGTCAGCACGAGACTGGTGCAGGCGGGAGCTCAGGTGATGATCATCGACAGCCGCCAGGCAGCGATCGAAGGGGCCGTGGCCGAGATCGGGAAAAAAGCTGTCGCAGGATCGATCCGAGGCCTGGAGCTCGACGTGAGGCATCCCGACGATATGGCGCGAATGCGCGAGGAGACCGTGGCAAGCTGGGGCAGGATCGATATCCTGGTGTCGTGTGCCGGCATCTTGCGCGGGGTACCGGGTCGCCCTCAGACGGTGCGCGACACCCCGGCAGACGCATGGGATCGAGTGATCGACACCAACCTGACCGGGGTCTTTCTCTCAAACAAGGCGGTTCTGCCCATCATGCAGAAGCAGAAGAGCGGCAACATCATCAACCTGTCGTCCACCTCGGGGCGCCACGGTCTGGCCTTCGACGCGGCCTATTGTGCTTCGAAGTTCGGCGTCATCGGTCTCTCCGAGAGCCTGGCCGAAGAGGTTCGGCCGCAGGGGATTCGGGTCCAGGTGGTGCTGCCGGAGGCGGTCGATACTCCGATGCTGGATCAGAACGGGCCGCTGCCGCGACCGGCGACGATGTTGGAGGCGGACCAGGTCGCGGATCTCATTCTGCACCTGTTGAGGCTGCCGCCCGACACCGTCATGCTGAGCCCGGTGTTGAGGTCTCTCGAACCACCCACGACAAAGAAAACCAAAAAGAGGTCATGATGAAACATCCCATCTACGTGCTCTCCCTTGCCGCGCTGGCAGTCGGCCTGCTCACCGCTTGCGTGTCGCCAGCAGATGGTGGTGAAGCCACGCTGCCGAGCGGCGCAAAATGCCTCAAGCTCCAGCCCGGCGACTATGACCGGACCGTGGTTATCGGGGGCGAAACGCGCACCTATCGACTGCACGTCTCGCCAACCGACACGTCCGACTCACCGCGGCCGCTGGTGATCGTGCTCCACGGTGGCGGTCAGACTGGGACCCGCATTCAGGAGCTGATCCACATGGATCGCACGGCCGATCGACACGGTTTCTGGGTGGCCTATCCCGACGGCACCAAGGGCCTCGGTGGCGGCTTCACCTGGAATGGCGGTGATTGCTGTGGTGCGGCCATGCGGAAGAAGATCGACGACGTCGACTTCATCGAGGAGATGATCCAGGAATTGACGGAACCGGGCTGTGTCGATCCGCGACGAGTCTATGCCACGGGGATCTCGAATGGAGCGATTTTCTCCTACCGTTTAGGCTGTGAACTGTCCGACAAGATCGCCGCCATCGCGCCGATCGCCGGAGCCCTGATGATGGATCAATGCTCTCCCGGGCGATCGGTTCCGGCCATCATCTTCCACGGCAGCGAGGACAAGCACGTCAAGGTCGAGGGCGGGCGCAATTTTATGAGCGGCGCCAATCGGGCTTTCCCACCGCTGCCTGAGACCCGCGATCGCTGGCTCAAGATCAACGGTTGTTCGGCGGAGAGAGAGCGAATCTACCAGAAGGGCGACTCGACCTGCTGGTCGTACACGGGGTGCGCGGACCAGGGCGACGTGACCTTTTGCCTGGTCAAGGGCGGCGGGCACACCTGGCCGGGAGGCGAGCAGTTTCGGCCCGGCGTCCTGGGGTACACGACAGAGGACCTTTCGGCCAACGAAACCATGTGGGAGTTCTTTGCGGACCATCCCCTTCCGGCAACGAATCTGCCTGACAGAAGGCGGATGCCCGACAAAGATCCACTGAAGACCAAGGAGCAGGCCGTCCGTGACCACCAAGGAGAATAAGACTCGAGTCGATCGCCAGGCCGCAGGCCTGAAGATCCAGTCCCTTGGAAAGGGACCGGATTCTCACGTGCTGCTCGGCAACGTCCACCTGCGACACCGGCGCTACGAGGAGGCGACGAACGAGTTCGAGAAAGCTCTCGAGCTCCAGCCCGATATGGCGACGGCCTTTCTGGGTCTCGGCAATGTCGCGTTGCGTCAGAAGGAAGAGGAAAAGGCCGAATCGTTCTATCGGACGGCCCTGAAGCACAACTCCGAGCTGCCGGCGGCCCATCTCTGTCTGGCGCAACTCAGAGTGAGAGACCAGGACCTGGACGGCGCCGTCGTTGAGCTCGAGCGGGCGGGCGAACTCAACCCCGAGCTCCCTCTGGTGCCCTACTACCTCGGAAACATTTTTGCCTCTCGCAAACAGAACGAGAAGGCCATCGAGGCCTATCAGGAAGCGGTGCGGCTGAAGCCGTCATTCTCCGCAGCGCGGCGGCGCCTGGCCAATCTCCAAATGATGGTCGGCGAACAGGACGGGGCGGTCAACAACTACCGCGATCTGGCCGAGCGCAACCCTCGGCTGGTGCTGCCTCGCCTGCAGCTGGCGGAGACCTTCTTGCGCCGCGAGCAATACGAGCAGGCGATTCCAGTACTCGAGGAGGCCGTGTCCCTACAGCCCACTCGCGCCTTCTGTCACCTGCGCCTGGGAGATGCCCTTGCCGGTGCGAAGCGCTATCAAGAGGCTCTGAAGGCCTACGAGCAGGCAAGCACGCTGCGTCCCAAGTTCGCATTGGTGCACCTTCGCATCGCCGAGCTCTGTCTCGAGTCCGAGCAACTCGAGCAGGCGATGAACAGCATCCAGGAGGCTCTCCGACTCAACCCCAGGGTGGCAGCTTCGCATCTACTCTTGGCGAAGCTCCACGCCTCCCAAGGGGCAAACGATCAGGCTCTCGCCGAGCTCGATCAGGCGATCGCTCTCAATGGGCGACTCGCGACGGCCTACTGTGATCGAGCCGACGTCTATGTGGCACTCGGGCAGCGCAAGCAGGCTATCGCCGATTACCGCAAGGCCCTTGAATTCACCGGCGACCTGGAAGCAGCCCACGAGGGTCTCGCAGCACTCGGCAAGAAGGCGTGACAACGTGTCGGGAGCGACGACCACCGCCACTCGGCCGCAGGATCGACCGGACGAGCCCCGCTTCCGACGCAATCTGAGGCTCGTGCGGACGCAGTCCGTCGTCGACGGCCAACCGAAGTGCTACGTTCGGAGTCCCGATACCGATGAGATCTTCGAGCTGGGCGAGGAGGCCGCATTCGTTTGCGAAAATCTCGACGGCGAGAAATCGGCAGCGACCATTCGCGATCTCTACGAGCAACAGTTCGGCGTGCCGCTCACACAGAAGGACTTCGAAATTCTAGTGAGACTTCTGGCACGAAGCGGCTTCCTGGAGGGTCAGGAGGCCTCGACCGAGCGGACCTTGCCGGAGATCTTCGATCCCCACAACTTCCTACCCATCGCCACAATTCGCCTGGGTTCGGGTGACCGCTTGCTGAGCTTCCTGGCGGTCAAGCTCCGCTGGCTCTTCACCAAACCGTTCCAGGTCGTCGCCGTCGCCTCGATCCTCGCGGGGCTCTTTATCCTGGTGACCGATTTCTTCCAACTTACCGCCGCGGTCGCCAACCGGATGTCGCCCGGCTTTCTCCTGTTGGTTCTCGTTTCGGCCTCTGTCTTCGTCCACAGCGCGCGCAGCTTCGTACATGGACTGTCGTGCAAACGCCACGGCCGGCAGGTCAGAGATCTGGCAATCTCGTTCCTGTACTACGTATTTCCGGCCATCACGGTCGACTGGCGCGAGATGGCGTGGATTCCGGATCGCTCACAGAGATTCTGGGCGATTTTCTCGGGTCTGTATTACCAGATGATCCTGTCCGCTCTGGCGCTGATTGGCTGGAGGGTGACTGCGCTCAACACGACCGCCAACACGTTCTTCCTGGCGATCGCCCTGTCGTCCGGCTTGGGCATGATCCTCTTCAACGCCAATCCGCTCACCAAGATGGACGGCTATCTGCTCCTCGTCAACTGGACCGGCGTGCACCGTCTGCGAGAGCGATCGTTGGCCGCCTTTGGAGCCTGGTTGCACGGAGACCCGCCGCCGGAGGTCCTGTCTCGCACGGAAAAGCGCTGGTTCGTAATCTACGGCCTTCTCTGCTCGGGCTATGCGATACTGCACATTACGCTGTTTTTCATGGGTATTTGGAGGTTCATGATCCCGGCTTTTCGTGGCCCGGGAGCTCTTCTGACGGGCCTCCTGTTTCTTTTTGCCGTTCACAAACCGTTGGGGCATTTCATGGCTAAACAAGAATCCGTACGCTGGCTCTTTCTCGACAGCAAGCCGCGCCGACGCGTTCTCGTCTGGGGCTTGGTGGTAATAGTCGTTGCTCTCGGCTTCCTGCCGTATCCCTACGAGGTGAGCGGGCCCTTCCGGCTGCTGCCGACCGAGAGCTTCCAGATCCGAACCGAGATCGAGGGCATGATCGAGGAGGTCCTGGTCCAGGAGGGCCAGTGGATCGATGCCGGAGATCCCGTCCTGCGCCTGATCGAACGCGAGTACGAGAGCCGCGCGCTCAGCGCTCTGGCCCAGCTGGATGAGGCGCAGGCAAAACTCGATCTGTTGATCAAGGGCGCGACGCCGGAAGAGATCCGGACTGCCCAAACCGCCGTCGAGACTGCGGCAGCGCAGTTGGCCTGGAGCCAGGGGCGGGCCGAGCGATATCGTGAGCTGTTTGAACAGGAGCTGATCTCGGCTCAGGAGTGGGAGAACGCCAGACAGGCGGCGGTGGTCGACGAGCGCCAGCTCGAAGAGGAGAAAGCCTTCTTGGCTCTGACGCAAGAGGGTGCACAAGAAGAGGCCGTCGCGGCGTTCCAGGCCGAGGTCAACAGCCTGCAGGCCATCGTCGACGACTACAGCGGCGATGTCGAGCGCACCACCGTCAGCAGTCCGATCGGCGGACGGATCGTCACTCCCAGAGTGCAGGAGCTCGAGGGCCGCTACGTCAAACCCGGGCAGCGCGAGGTGACCATCGATGTCGAAGACTCGCGGATGATGTACGCCGAGGTGCTGGTCCCCGAGGAGGACATCGGCAGCATTGAGAGGGGTGATCAGGTGCGGCTCGTAACCTGGGCCTACCACGACGAGATGTTCTACGGCGAGGTCGTCGACATCGCCCCGGTCGCCACGGTCAGCGCCGATTTCATTGTCGAGGGATCGGATCTCGCGGTCGGAGATCCCGATTCGAAGGTCGTCCGCGTGACCACCGAGATCCCCAACCAAGAGGATCTTCTCAAGTCCGAGATGACCGGTTACGCGAAGATTGCCATCGAAGACCGCCTTGTCTGGGATGTCCTGCTGCGCCCCCTCTACCGCTGGTTCAAGGTTGAATTCTGGTCCTGGATCCCCTGATGGAATGAGTGCCGGGTCCGCAGTTCCATAGTTCACCCCCATTTCTCCCCGCGTCCCGTCGCGAGGGCGGCGCGGGCTGTCCATAGCAGGTGCCACACCACCGGACCGGGCAGAAAAACGCCCCGGCCCATGCGGGCCGGGGCGAGTCGTCGATCCTTGGTGGACCTCGTTTTATGGTGACGGCGACCCGAGGCCTCCGGTCAGGAACAGGAAGTCGGCGAAGCCGGGTGTGGCTTCGTCGGTTGTGATAGCGAACATCTTGGCGTCGATGCTCGTGAAATCGAGCACGCCACCAAGCGTCAGGCCATCCGCGCAGAACGGCGGGGTGAAGGCCTCGGCCGAGGCGGCCACCGCGTCGATGGTCGTGCTCTCGGCCGAATCCGCGATCACCTCGTCGTCTGCCGACGTCGTGGCCGCGCTGCACATAACGCCGGCCTGGACCCCCGAAGTGATGACCCCATCCGGTTTCAGCGCGAAGACGAAGCCGGTCTGGTTCGGGGCGCAGGTGCTATTGTCGATTCCCATTTCGGTTTTGAGTGTCAGATCGAGACAGGTCGCGTACAGCAGGCAGTCGGGAGCCGCATCACCCTCGGCGCCAAAGCAGCCCTGGAGCGCCTCGAGCTCACCGGTGTAGCCATCGTTCCCCTTGTCGATGGCCAGCACCACGTTGAGGTCGTTCAACAGAAGGTCGGTATCGACTGTGTTGTCCGACGCGTCGTCGTTCTTGAACAACAGCCGCGGCTCCATGTCCTGGCGAGCGCACAGCAGCACCGAGTCATCGAACGAGATGTCCCGTGCGGGAACCGCGTTACAGATGATCTTGGCTCCGAGGTTGAGCACCGTGCAGTCGCCTCCGGAGAAGCCCGTGCAGGCACCGACTTTGGCGTTGGTCAGACCCTGGGTGGATCCGGTCAACGTGTCGCAATTCGCGCCGCGAATCGCGTAGCACATGCCCTGGACGGTGGCATCACCAACGGTGACTTCGCCATCGGCAGCACCGAGGTTGTCACAACCGCCATCGGCCACGGCCGGCAGCAGATCGTCGACCTCGAGACCGTCACCGTCAGTACAGAACGCCTCGAGCGAGCCCGAGTCTTTCGATGCCGCGAAGAGCTGGTTGAAGACGTCGTCGGCGAGACCGATCGAGATCTCGTCACTCACGTCCACCAGATCATCGATGTCCGGACCGTCGGCTGGGGTTATGACCGCACCCGGTGTTTCTTCAGTCGACGGATCGGGATTCAGCGATGTGAACGAGGCCGGGATCTCGATCTTGAGACCCCCGTCCTCAATCTCGACCCTGATATCCCCTGGCGTGAACGCCCCCTGGTCGAAGGAAGCCACCGCATCCGCGTCGATCTCGACCTCCTCTAACGCCAATGGATCGGGTTCCGCCGCATCCATCTCGGCCATGAAATCCTCCTGGAATTCGACATCGAACTCGATCAGCCCGACGACCGCAAAACCATCGGCAAAGCCGAGGGTAAAGACTTCAATGAAATAGGCGCCGACCGTCAGGAACGCGTTACAGAGACCGGCCCCCCAGCACTCGAGTTTGGTGTCGTTCTGCGTGACCGGGTCATAACCCGACCCTGCATCCTTGATGCAATCTTGACCGTCTTTGCTGCAGCCTCCGCACGTGCTGCCCGGGCACTGGAGATCGGTGATGCAGAAATTGCCGGACTGGCTGCCACCGGCGCAGGTTCCGGACGTAAAGGCATCACGACCCGCGTCGTCCTCGATGATCCAGGTGGTGACCCGGGTTTCGTCGCCCGGCGCCGGCCCGCCTTCGATCCCGTCCTCGGTGATCACGAACTTGAAGGCGACGTCGGAAATCTTCACCACCGCGGTCACATCGAGTCTGGTGCGGGCGATACACTCTCCGAAAAGGCCATTGTCCCTGCAAGAGTCGTGCGCGCCGACCTGGATCCGGACGTCCGGGAGGTACACGGTGACGTCGATCTGATTCTCGACGAAGTTCACCGCACATCCGGGCGGATTCGCGGCGTTGTCTGGGAATGTGGCGCTTTCGAGCACGATCGGTACGTTGGTGAGGTCACATGAGCAGCTCGGCTCGAAATCGATCGTGGCAAAGGTCTTGCCACTCAGATTCGCCTCCGCCTGGGTCGAGAACTGGTCGATCGCGCCCTGGCATTTCTCGTTGAAGAAGTCCTGGACCGCAGACTCCTCGAGCCCGATCACGAAGGCCGGGTCGATCTCATCGCCAAGGGCTTTTTCAAACCCACTGATTTCCATACCAAGCGCTTCACCCACCCTGCGTCCTGCCCGGAGCAGGCCCTCCTTTTCGGGGTCCCCGGCAATGCTGGCCCGTTTCGCCGCCGGAAGTGAATCGAGGCCGAAGATGACATCCGTATTGAAAGTCCGGTTGCCGTCGACATCGGTTGCATCGGCAACGACCCGGTTGGAGCCGAGTTGGAAAGTGCCGCTATCGGCATTGCCATTCACAGCGGCGAGCAGGTCAGTCTCTCCGATCGGTTCGTTGAAATCGAGCACGCACTCATCCGCCGACGTCATCCCGTCACCGGGGATGCAGTCTTGACCGCCCGTCGGTACGTCGTTCCCCTGGATCTTCAACGCGGCGATCTCGTTACCGCCGCACACCGTGCCCTCGACATAAACCGGGACCGAAGTCACCACCTGTTGGTCGAAGGGCGCTTCCACCTGGATACCGAAGGCCGAAGCCGTTCCGGCATCCTCCAGATCATCGATAACGCACTGGTTTGACAGACGCCTCGGGAGTGGAAGCGGCTGCCCGTTGACGTAGAAGATGTGTCCACCCGCTGGCAGTCCACTGATGGTGAAGGCAAAGGTGTTCACCTGCAGCGGCGTCTCGGCACCTTCCTTGGCGTCGTACGCGAGGTCCCTGTCGAGACCTTCTACCCGGAAGTTGGTGATCTCGACGTCGACCAGGCTACCGTCACCGCAGCCGGCTTCGAGTTGGAAAACGCAGTCGCCGGACGACGGGCAGAGCACGCCTCCGGTAGTCGGGAAATCGGTATAAGGATCAAACCCGAGCTCGGTCAGGATGTCGATCCCGTTGATCGACAGGGCGAGAGTGTCGACGTCGACCAGAGGCAGGTTACCGACTACGTCGAGGGTACTGCTTTCGTTCAACGAGATGGTCTGGCCGTCGGGGGCCGTCACCTCGAGCCACGGCATGATGCTGCAGTAGGCCACATCCTCGACCGCACCGCTGGTACCGGTGACCCTGAGGATCGGCATCGGCGCGAAGACCGTGTGCCGGGTCCCGTGTTTGTTGGTCTTGGAATCGACCCGGAGGTGGCTGGTCCGGCTCGCGAGGTGGGCCTCGTCACCCAACCCCACGTCCTCGATGATGCCGAGCAGTGAACCGTCGGCCCCGAGGGCCAGCAAGTCCGCCTTGAGGATCACGCCCTGGGCGTCTGCACCAAAGGTCACCGTGTGTTTGCCGGTGCAGTCCTTGCCCGGTTTTCCGTGGGAATAGGGCAGCGAACAGGTCACACCGAGATCCTCGAAGGCGGCGCCACAGCCGTCGTCGGCAGCGTCTGCGAAACCGTCACAGTCGTTGTCGATGAAGTCATTACATGTCCCGGCGGCCGCACTCTCCTCAGTCGGGTCTCCCGCCACTGCTCCGCATTCGACACCAGTCAGGTCGCCATCGCAGACAAACGTACCAATGGTCGCGCAGGCGCCGACGCCAGTCGCACACTGAAGGCCGAGTTGAGGATAGCCCTCATCGACAAAGCCGTCGCCGTCGTCGTCAAACGAGTTGCCGCAGAGCTCGGTCTGGCCGAATCCGGCACAGTCGAGATCCAGAAGATCCGTGAGACCGTCGCAGTCGTTGTCCTTTCCGTCGCCACAGCTGTTGCCAAATGAAGCGCCCTCGTTTTTGGCGGGGCCAGGTGACGCACCGCAGAAAACACCGGTACCGTCCCCGAGGCACGCGTACGTCGATTCGCGCTCGCACTCGCCGACACCGACGGAACAAACCGCGCCAACTGAAAACGTCTCATCGATCGAAAGATCACCATCGTTGTCGAGCCCATCACAGATTTCGGGGGCCTGGCAATCAACGTCCGCGAGATCGGCAAAACCGCTGCAATCGTTATCAATGCCGTCCGAACAGGTTGCCTCGGTGTAATTGCCGAGATTGTTCTCACCCAGACCCTCTGCGAGGTATTGCTCGATACCCTGATCCGGTACGGAGCAGACCTCGGAAATCCCATCGCCACCGCAGACAACGCCGTCGCCGTTGGACGCCAGCGATCCGGTCAGACAGAGATCACCGTCAAAATCGTCGCAGTCAATCCCTGCGACCCCGCCGATGCAGAAAGGAGCGCCGCCACAGTCGGGACCTGTACACAGAGCGCAGTCGGCTCACCGATGTGGAAGCCCTCGTTGATCGCGCCGTCGCAGTCGTTGTCGATGTCATCGTCGCAGCGTTCGGTCGCTGCAGGGTTGATGTCTTCGTCGCTGTCGTCGCAGTCGCCTGGCAATGTCCCGTTGACGGTGCAGCCAAGGACGTTCTTGTGATACCCATCCTCATCAGCGTCCGGACAGTCCGCGGCCGACGCCGGAACGGCCGGGATGACCATCAGGGCGAGGCCCGTCACGAAGATCATCGCCAATTGCAAAGTATGCGACAGGATCGGTTTTTCGGCGCCTCCTTCTGTAACCAAGGATGTTCGTGTATGAAACATGATCCTCCCCTTTCTGCGCCGGCTGATCCGGCCGCACGTCATCGGGCCGCGAACATGCCGCGTGTCCCCCACCCTGAAAGTGCCCACATCGACCGTCGCGATGCATGATCTCGAGACGCATACTCGACCTTCGATCCAGAAGGGGCCGAAGGAACAGCGCCACGGTCTGTGAAACAGCCAGACACCAGATCCAATCCTCGCCACGACGGCTCTCGACGCTCGTGCGCCGCCGTGTCTTTCTCGCTTCGTGTATTTGAAAAAATTTTACCATATGGAAAAGAGAAATCGGGGTATCAACTCGTCTCCTGGCGGTCGGCAACATTCGCAAGAACAACCCCAGTGACGCGATACAAACATCTATACAACAGATATTTACGGTTGCGGACATTTCTTGACACGCAACCCGAACCCACCTAAGTTGAATGGAGATTGATTCTTAATTTCAGACATTGGAAAGGGGCTTTCATGCGCCTGCACAACGTCAAGCTCCGGAAGCGCGACAGGGGTCTCCTCGGCTCGACGGATCTCCAGGGAGACGGCACTGCAGATTCTTCGGGCGAGGGCCGTTCCCTGATGATCACCCTTTCGGTCAATCAGTCTTTTCCGAGCGCCTGGGATGCCGTCGGATACACGTATGCATTTGTCGGTTCTCAGATCGGCGACGGCGGAGTCCTCACCGAGCACGCCCACCCACGCCTCTTCTACTTCGAAGAAGTGAACAACAGCGACCCGCGCCGCGTTCGCCTGTCCGCGGTCGAACATCCGTAGAAGAGCATTTGGGAGACCCGGTCGGGCCGGAGGCCAAACCGGTCGCCGGCTCTGCACGCTGACGCCGACCGGGCGCGGCACCAACAGGTGACCATCCGGATCAGGATCGGCTCGCCGGGCACATCGGGAATCAGGTGAGAGATACGGGTTAAGATCGTCCACCCGAAAGGAGGGGCCATGGCCGTCTCAGTGGCGGACGATCTCTACGCAAAGCTGGTCAACGAGGAGGACGCCCGGGTGTGCCGCGAGATCCCCGAGGCCGCCTGCCGAGAGGTGCCGCGCAACTTCTTCCTGCTCATCGGCAGCTATGTCCTGACCAAGCTCGGCGATGCGATCGCCAATCCGAAAACCACCCTGACCTGGATGATGGACGCCATCGGCGCACCGGTGGCGCTGACCGGCCTCCTGGTGCCGGTTCGGGAATCCGGCTCGCTGATCCCGCAGCTGATTATCGCCGCCTTCGTGCGCCGGCAGCCGGTTCGCAAGTGGGTGTGGGTCGCCGGCAGCCTGATCCAGGGCGGCGCCGTGCTCGCGATGGGATTGATCGCATGGTTCCTCAAAGGAACTGTCGCCGGTGGAGCCGTGATCGCGAGCCTGGTGATCTTCAGCCTCGCCCGCGGCCTTTCGTCGGTCGCGGCGAAGGACGTCCTCGGCAAGACCATCCCCAAGACCCGGCGCGGACGGGTCAACGGGTTCAGCGCCAGCGCCGCGGGCTTCGCGACCCTCGGTGTCGGTTTCGGCCTTGTCGCCTTCAAAGCCGACGACAGCGCCCGCGGCACCTTTCTGCTGCTGCTGGCGGGCGCAGCCGGCTTGTGGCTGCTCGCGGCGGGGCTGTATTCGCGAATCGCGGAGTGGCCGGGCGAAACCGACGGTGGCGGCAACGCACTGACGGAAGCCGTCCACAAGCTGGTTCTTCTGAGAGACGACGCGCCCTTCCGGAACTTCGTGATCGCGAGATCCCTGCTTCTGTGCTCGGCGCTTTCGGCGCCCTACTACGTCATCCTTGCCCGCGAGCATGCCGGCAGCGTGACCGGCCAGCTCGGTTTTTTCATCATTGCCGGCGGTCTGGCCTCCAGCCTCAGCGCGCCGTTCTGGGGCCGGCTGGCCGACTGGTCGAGCCGCACCGTGATGGCGGCCGCGGCCTGCATCACGAGCGGTCTCGGATTCCTGGCGGTGGGCGTCGAGCACTTCGCACCGAAGCTCGCCGGCGCAGTCTGGTTCTTCCCGCTGGTGTTCTTCGTACTGATGGTCGCCCACAGCGGCGTCCGCCTGGGGCGCAAGACCTACGTCGTCGATCTCGCGGATGGCAATCGCCGCACCGACTATGTGGCCGTCAGCAACAGCGTCATCGGGGTCGTCCTGCTGCTGCTCGGCGGCATGGGGGTGTTGGCGCAGGTGTTCTCGGTGCCGCTCGTGATCCTGGTGCTCTCCGTATTCGGCCTCGGCGGGGCGGTCATGAGTTGGTCCCTGCCCGAGGTCACCTGAGAGCCGTCACGACTGTTCGACGAGGTTGACGATCTCCTCGGCGGTCGGGATCCTCCCGGCCCCCCTGAGGATGTCGCTTCAGAAGAAGCAGCGTTTGATTTCGACATTCACGGTTGAACGTATTTTTCGACCCATTTCAACCCGAGCTCGCAGCCCGCGTATGTCACCGCCTCGAGGAGCGGCTGTGGCTGACGGCCGCGCTCAATCGTCTTTCAGCACCCGAATATCCAGCGGCTTCAGCGTGTCGACATGGATGTCGCGCTGCGGGAAGGCGATGGTGATGTCCGCCTCGCGGAACAATTCGTCGACCCGGTAGCGGAGATCCGACAGGGTTTTGCGGCGATCCATCGGCCGCCGCATCACGACCCAGAACAGCGCCTCGAACATCAGCGAGTTGTCGCCGAAATCGTCAAAGAGCACCTGGGGGTCGGGCGGGATCACCGCCTTGTCGAGTTCTCGAATCGCCTTCAGGAGTAACTCTTCCACCAGACGCGTCGGCGACCCGTAGGCCACACCGACCCGCATCCTCGCTCGCACCATGTCGTCCGAATGGGTCCAGTTGACGACATTCTGTTCGAGAAACGTCCCGTTGGGAACGATGATGTGGAAGTTGTCGAAAGTCTTGATCTTCGTGCTGCGGGCGCCGATGTTCTCGACCTGGCCGAAGGTCTCGCCAACCTCGATCAGATCGCCGACCTTGATGGGCGTTCGAACAAAAGGATGATCCCGCTGACGAAGTTGTTGACGATCTTCTGGCTGCCGAAACCAACCCCGATCGCGATCGCGCCACCGGCCAGAGTGAAAATGGTGAGAGGGATCTCCGCGACCCACAGGCCGAACACGACCAGACACACCACCACCGCATAGAAGATCAGGGTTTCGAATGCCGAGGCGGCGCCGGGTTCGAGACCGATCCGCACGAACAGGCGGCGGGAGATCCGTCGGATCACCACCCGCGCGATGGGAATCCCGACGATCAGGACCAGCAGGGCGACGGTGATCTTGCCGACGGTCAGGGGCCGCCCGTCTACCGAGAACAACTGGAAGTTCCAGATCGCGATGACCCGCTGCAGCAGCTCGCGAGCACTCTCCCAGAAATCGGGGGCCGAGACGGCAGCAACCACCGGCATCGCCGACCACGCAGTATCGACGCCGGATGGGGACCCGTGACGAATCATCGATGATCCCGGGTCATTCGATTGCATTCGTTGCCATCTCGACGATCGGCGCGTCCGGCAGCTCATCCCACTTCTCCTGATACACCATCCCGTGCCTCCGCAATTTTCAGTATGTGATGAAGATATCACCGACCGAGGCAGCCGGGCACCTCATGGGGTTCCGTGTGGAGCGAACGTCGACCCTATCAGGAAGGTCGGATAGGCCTCCAAAACGGACCAAAACCCCGAGACCTGAGGGCACGTCGCGTGATACGATTTAAGACGTGCCACTGTCGCCGCCCGGACTCGCAGCGTCTGACGCTTCGTTGGAGGTTCGTGGATTTATCCATCCTCCCGGAGAGGCTTCGTCATGAGCGCTGAACACCGTCTCAAGCGGGAGCTCCTCAAGGGCATGGCCGAGGAGAATATCGAGATCATCCGCAACCAACCCCGCGGGACGATCCGCCGCGAACGCGCCGCAAGGTTGCAGCGCATCCGGCGCGCCGTCTTCGCCGGTGGCGGGACCCTGTCCATCATTGCGGCGATCCTGTTGGGTATCGCCATCAGGTCAACCGCGAGCTCCGGCAACGCCTCCGATTTCACCGACTCCTACTTTGTGACTCCGGATATGACCCCACCCGAAGCCGGCGAAGTCAGTCGGAATCTGAGCCGCCTGACCGAGGTGCTCACCGGGAACGAATTGCGCGCCATCGATCCGGCGGTGATTCCCCTGGCGGTGCAGCGGATCGTCGTCGATCCGGGCCACGGCGGCATCGACAGCGGCACCAAGCTCGACCAGTGGGGCATGTACGAATCAGATCTCACGTGGGACATCGCCACCCGGTTGCGCATGCTGCTCGAGGGCGCCGGCAGCCAGGTGATCATGACCCGCAACGGCGACGAGAAGGTTTCGGTGCAGGCGCGCGCCGAGATCGCCAACCGGTCCCGCGCCGATCTCTTCATCTCGATCCACGTCAACTGGCTGCCCAACAGGGAATCGCGGGGATTTGAAACCTACTCCGCCGGCACCACGGTCGATCCCTTCCTCAAAGATCTCGCCGCGGCGGAGAACCTCGATTCCGGCTTCTCGTTGGCCGACACCCGGCGGCTGATCGATGGCATCTATTCGGGTGTCCGTCAACAGGAGTCCCAGCGTTTGGCCGAGTGGGTCGGGCAGGCCCTCTACGGGACCCTCCGAATAAAAAACCCCGACGTCATCCACCGCGGCGTCAGAAAAGCACCGTTTGCGGTTCTCGTCGCCACCGAAATGCCGGCGATCCTTGCCGAGGTCGCGTGCCTCTCGAACGATCGGGAAGCGCGGCTCCTGGCCCAACCGAGATATCGACAGAGTATTGCAGAGGCCCTGTTCACGGGCATCCAAGGTTATGCACTCGAAGTCAGTGCCGCCGAAGAAGGGGATGAAACATGACCGAAAAGAGCCAGGAACTACTGATCGGAATCGACCTCGGAACCTCCCAGAGCGCGATTTCAACATCCAGCGGTGAGCGCCACGTAGTGGACAGCTACGTCGGGTGGCCGGTTGACGCCGTCGCCCGCAAGATCCTCAAGAAGGACGTGGTCTTCGGCCAGGACGCGGTCGACAACCGCACCATGCTCGATCTCCACCGCCCGCTCGAACGCGGCCTCCTCAAGGAAGGCTCCGAAAAGGACCAGCAGGCGATCCGCGAGCTGCTCTCCCACCTGATGGATCTGGCGGGGGTGGCGGCCGAGCGCAAAAAGGGCGCCAAGGTCCGCGCCGTGGTCGGCGTCCCCGCCGAGGCGCTCCGGGTCAACAAGCAGCACGTCCGCGAGGCCATGCGCGGTTTTGTCGACGGTTTGATCATCGTCTCCGAGCCATTTGCCGTGGCCTACGGTCTCGACGCCCTGCTCCACGCCATCGTCGTCGATGTCGGCGCCGGCACCACCGACTTCTGCGTCATGAGAGGCCGCTACCCCACCGAGGAGGACCAGAGGACCCTCACCAACGCCGGCGACTGGGTCGACGAACAGCTGGCCAAGCTCCTCAAGGAGCGCCACCCCGGCATCAGCGTGTCCATCCACACCGTCCGCGGTTGGAAGGAAAAGTCGAGCTTTATGGGCAAGAACCCGAACCCGGTCGTGGTCTCGGTGCCGGTGGGCGGCAAGCCGTCCGAGATCGACATCACCGAAGAGATGCGCCAGGCCTGCGAGGCCCTCGGCCCGCCGGTCGCGGAGACGATGCTCGACCTCATTGCGGCTGCGGAGTCGGAGTACCAGGAACAGGTCCGCAACAACGTCATCCTGGCCGGCGGCAGCTCGGCGATCCCCGGTTTCGGGGCCTTTCTCGCCAACTCGCTGCGCGAATTCGGCGGCGGCAAGATCCGCAAGGTCAAGGACCCGGTGTTCGTCGGCGCCGACGGCGGCCTCGCGTTGGCCAAGGATGCGCCCAAATCGGACTGGGAGAAGCTGTCGGATTAGGAGACATTCCCTTTCCCTGAATCGTGCCCTTCGGGCCCCGCTTCGAATGGGCGGCCGCAACCTTGTGGTGCATGCGGTCGTAGTAAATCCAGGTGCAACCATTGAGTCGCCCCCGCGCCCCTCGAGATTCCGGTAAGATGAAGAGCAGCAACTCTCAGATCGACAAAGGGTAAAGGTGTTCGAAAAGAAACCACTTGTACTGGTGGCCGGGATCGGGCGCAGCACATTCGACGGGCTCGCCCCGGTGCTCGACCGGCAAAGGCTCGAAGTTGTCCAGGTGACGTCGGCCGAAAACTCGACCAAGCTCGCCCACTCGGACCGGGTCGACCTCGTGATCCTCGACGCCGAGCCGACCGCCATGACCCTCGAGGAGGTCATCCGCCTCATCCGCTCGGAGGCATCCGCCTCCAACAAGGCATCCATCCTCGTGCTGGCACAACCCGCAGGGATCGACGAGGCCCGCGCCCTCATCGATCGCGGCGTCAACCGGGTCATGCTCGCGGGCGACCCCCCCGAACTCATCGGCCAGAGCGTGGCGGATCTCCTCCACATCGCTCCGCGGTCGACTTTCAGATTTGCAACGCGCCTCCTCGTCGAGGTTGCCGACGGCTCCGTTGAAGCCCTCGGTGCGGTCGTCAACATCTCGGCCTCGGGCATGCTGGTGGAAACGGATATGGACTTCGAGCCGGGGCAGCACGTCGTGATCTCGATCGATGTCGCGGGTCTGGACGAACCTCTCGGAGTCAAGGCCGAGGTGGTGCGCCACGCCGACCCCAGGCGCGATGGCGTCGAGGGCATCAGCGTTCGCTTTCTCGAGTTCGCCGGCGACGGCCGCTCGCGACTCAAAGCCATCCTCGGCGAGGCTCACGAAAACACCCCCCTCCCGTAGGGCCCCACCCCGCTCGCCCCCTGCAATCGAATATCAGAGATCTTCCAGAATGGGGACGTCGGAGTTCGGAAGTCGATTTCCGAATTAGGCTATTTATAACTTAAAAAGATACGCGCATGTTTTAAATTACATGATGGTAGAATGGAAGACGAGGGTGAACTCAATAATTCTGGAGAACCGATGACCGCTCAGGTCCCCGACTCGGTCCGCATCGACGGTACGGATTTCGACATCTGCGGTGTTCGTGGCGAAGGGCTCTTCGACCCCGAAAGCTACGGCATCGAGACCTCGGCGCCCAACACGGCCTGCTGGCGCGGTTATGTCTGCCGCTATGACATCGTCAACGACCACCTTGTGTTGGACGAGCTCCGACTGTGGTCGGAACCCCGACGCTGGCTGGACAACCGTCCGATTCTCGAGGATTTCTTCGGCGACCGGCTCGCGATCGACAATGATCAAACCTGGATCGACGCCAATGGCCTCGCCTGCGCCGTGCCCTTTACCGGCGGGCTGCTTCTCGGCGACGATTTTGTCGAGGACCTCTACGTCCACATGGGGTACCAATCCGCCTACAAGTACCGGTGTGTCCTGGAGCTGACCTTCGAGAGCGGCCTCCTCGTCAGCCGCAGCGACCGTTCGCCGGAGATGGAGGAGATCCGGCTCCGCGAGGGCCGCGGCGACGGCAAGCGTTCGAAGGACGTTGTGGCGTGGATCAACGAAACCTGTCGAATCGACTATTGACGATGGATGCACCAACCCTCGAGCCCGGGAAGCTGACCGACGAAGACTGGGAGGCCGTGCGCCGCTACGCCGAGGCGATCTTCGCCTGCGGCCCGCACTCAATCCACGGCCCATCGCACTGGAATCGGGTTGAAAAGAACGCCCTCGAACTGGCCGCCGAAACCGGCGCCGACGAGACCGTCGTCCGGCTCTTCGCCATCCTCCACGACGCCTGCCGCCTCAACGACGACAAAGACCCCGGCCACGGCCCCCGCGCCGCCGACATGCTCGGCACCCTGGTTGGGATCCTTCTGACCCTCGACCCCAACCGCCTCGCCCTGCTCGAACAGGCCATCCGCCACCACACCGATGGAAAGACCTCACCAGACCCCACCATCGGCACCTGTTGGGACGCCGACCGCCTGGATCTCGGGAGGGTCGGGAAGACCCCGCAGGCGAGGTATATGAGTACGGAGGCGGGGAAAAAACTGGTGGCTCTCCGGTAACGGCGCGGTTCGGACCTGTTCAATTCTCGCGCACCTTTGAGTTCCATATACCAACGCTCAATTCGAAGGGTTGAGACGGGTCCGGGGTTGCACTCCAAAAAATTTCCTCCCCATCACGATCCCTTTGACCCTCAATCACTTGCGGAATCCGAACCAACGCGGTCAATTTCAGACCGTCTGTCCTCGGTACATTTTGGTTTGGACAAATGAGATTCCACGCCCTAAATTGATACAGAAGGCATGATCGTCACCATTTTTTTGAAGGAGTGGCCCATCGGGTCGTCAGGCATTTGCGCAAGCCATCGGCGTTTGCGCGGGGGGCATTGCCATGATGAGGAGCGTCCGTACTAGATTCGTCATCCTGTGTCTTGTTGCGACAGTTTTGATCGCCGCGCCGGTTTCGGTCGCTGATCAGACACAGAATGCAGGCAAAACCGATCCAGCTTCCACCCGGGCGCCGGCATCCAAGGCCGCTGAAACCGTTTTCACCGACGGCTTCGAGACCGGAGACACCTCGTTGTGGTCGAACGGCACGGCCAATAATGACTGCATATCCTCCCTCGTGTTCCCGACCGAGTTGGCAGACTAGGGGGTGGTGATGCAGAACTCCAGCCGCCTCGCCGCCCGTTCAGTCATCGGCGCCGCCCTCACTGTTCTTTTATTCTCACTTTTCTGGCCAAGCCCAGCCCTCGCTCAGGACGACGTAGCGGACCCAGATTTTTCCTACGACATGTTCTATCCCAAGTACGCCAAGGGCCGGCAGCCCACCGCTTACGACGTCGGCGAGTTCGACAGCGTGAATCTCTACAACGGCGGGCTGTCGCTGACGATCCCCCTCGGTCCGCCGCTGGTCGCAGGCGCTGACCTGTCGTGGCAGCTGGCTCTCCACTACAGCTCCAAATTCTGGTCGTGGGACCGCCGCAGAAACGGCGACGAGTGCCAGGGCAAGGGCTTCGTCGTCGGCGACGCCCACGCGGGGCTGGGGTGGACGTTCAAGCTCCCACACATCTACCTCCGTCAGCAACAGGACCCGAGCAGCGGTGACTCGACGAATTTTCTGGACAGCGTCATCACCCCCGACGGTGCTCGGCACCAGCTGCGGCGTTGTCTCGAAGGCTGGGACTGCCGGGGTGGAGACCCGGCTGAGGTCTTCGTCGGAGACAGGTTCCGCGAATACTGGCACTCAGCCGACGGCTCCGACTGGCGGGTCTACCGGGAGCGGGAACTCTCCCAGGGATTTCCAAACCTCATGTGGACCGATCAACTGATTGGAGAGCACGGCGGCCTGCGTTACCACTTCACACTCAGGCGGGTCGCCGAATACGGCCAGCCCGGGGACGATCTCGTCACCGACACCGATTTTCTGTCGCAGGCGCGAGGATGGTACTGCACTCGGATCGAAAGCATCCGCTGGCCCGGGCCGTGGATCGGGATCGACTACGCCACCGCGCCCGAGGGCTCGCCGATTCCACGAACGATCACCGCCCACGACGCCGACGGCGAGGTCGCTGCCTCGGTCCACGTCGCCATCGATCCCACCCATCTCACCGTGTCGTCGGTCGCATTCAACGACGGCGCGGGCGCCGAGCATCTTGAATACGATTTCTCCTACCAAAGAGAACGGCTGCTGCGGATCAAGGCCGCAAAGTTTCTCAGCGAAAACCAGCCGTGCGTCACCAACCCCGACTACCGTCTCTTCACCGACCCGTTCTCCTACCTCACCGGCATCAGCCTGCAAACTGCAAGCGGGATCAACCTCAACTGGGACTTCGGGATCTTCCAGGAGGATCCCGACCCTACCCGGTGATCCCGATGGCGAGCTCGACGCCGAGCCCAAGGGCCGGATCCGACGGCTCACGCTCCCGACCGGCGCGGTCACCGAGTATGCCTACGACCAGTGGGTGTTTTTCTACCAGGCACTCGGCAGCCATGCGCCCAATTCCCCGGGGCCGTTTCTCCACGACACCAACGCCTGTGGGCTCGGAGAATTTGCAGCAAATATCGGCCCCGTTCCGCCGACCGGTCTCACGACCTACAGCACGAGCCAACCGGTGTGGGCGGTGGTCGACCGCAAGGTCATCGACACCGACAACCGCCTGCTCGAGTGGACCGAGTACCTGCGCGACGGCGTCGCCGGGATCCTCACCAACCTGTACAAACCGCCGTTCGATTTTGCTAACACGCTGATCCACGACCCTGATGGGGGTCGTCTCCTCGTCCCCGATCCGGTCGCCGACCCGGCCTACCGCGAGCACTTCTATTCGGGGTTTGCCATGACCGTCGTCCGCCGCCACCTGGTGGTCGACCACCAGCCGGGATCGGCAGCCGAGGACCTCGAAGAACTGAGAAACGACGGTTTCACCATCGATTTGCCAAGCGCCCGTTTTGACGACACCGCCCATATTTTTTCAACCGGCCGATTCTTCTACGACAGCGACGACGACAAGATCATCGGCATCGCCAACCAGACCGATGTCTGGGGCACCCTGCCGCTTGAGGGCCGGCCGCTCGAGATCCGCAGCTACCGCGGCGCCCATTCCGTCGATGGCGAGAACATCTGGTACTGCACCACGGATGACAATCCGAGGCTCGAGCGCCGGACGCTTTTCTCCTACACCATGGACCGCGAAGACGCCCTGCCGCCCGGCAACGAGCACGAAACGGTGGGGTCGGCGCTGCTCGGCGGCTATGAACAGTACTCCGGCGCCCGCCAGGAAAACGTCCAGACCCGCCGTCAGACGACGCAGTACATGCGGGCATCGCTCCTCGAAAACGCCCAGGACGACTTCGCAGATCCCCTGTTTTCCGGGACCGAGTCCTGGTTCGAGCGCGACGTCGAATGCTGGCCCTCTGACTGCGTCTTCGATTGGCGAACCACCTACGGATTCACTCAGTCGATTGATGAACCCGTACTGCCGTCACATCAGGTGCTCGGTCTCTCGACCTCCGACTTCACGACCTCCGGGCCCGGCTCAGCGGATTTCGATCTTCGCACGACGACCTGGCATTCGAAAAGGGCTTCACCTCCGCGATCTGGTTGCCGGGCCTCGTTCGCGAAGAGGTTTCGACCCTGGCCTCGCCGTCGAGCTTCGAGCGTTCGACCACGACGTTCAGGACCAACGGCGCCGTCAAGACGAGGCGGCGCCACCTCTCGCAGTCGTCGAATGACGGCAACGACATCACCACGACCTATACCTACTGGCTCAACCCGGCCGACGCCACGGTCTTCGGCTATGGAAAACCCAAGACCGTCTCGCTTCAGCGGACGGGCAAAGTCGACTCGCTGACCGCCACACGGTACGTCGCCTCGCCTGGCGGTGCTCACAGTGGACCATATCAGCGAGAGAGCTGGGTCCTGTGTCCATCTGGGGCCGCGAGCGAAGGTCGGTGCCCAGGCTGGGGTTCCGCGCCGAGCACATTCGGCGGCACAGGAGAGCTGCAGAGCCGCGTCGCATTCGATCCGTTCTGGCGGCGGGCGACCGCTCTCGCCGACGGCAACGGCGACGGGCTGGCGGTCATCGACCACGACGATCTCGGGAGGCTGAAATACCTCGAACCGAGCGACGGCTCGAAGTCGCCGACCTGGCTCCAGTACGACCCGGACCTGCATTGGAGCGATGTTCCAGGTCGAGGATCCGACCCTCTGGAGCATCGACGCTGGTCCAGCGATTCCGGTCTTCGACGGCCTCGGCAGACTTCGCCACCACGACATACGGCGCGGCGGTTCGTCCGGTCCACTACGGCGCCAGTCTACGGCCACCAGACCCTCTTTCGCGACGGAGCCGGCACAGCCTGGGCCGAAAGCCACATGTTGGCCGCCCGCGCACTCGCACCACCGACCTCGTTCTCCGCCCAAGAAGACTGGGAGATCACCGCCGCCGTCGACCCCTTCGGCCGGCCCGAGCGGCAGGTGGCATCGGACGGCGGGCTGGTGCTGTCGGGCTACCGCGGCGACACCTGGTCGCAGACTCTGGTCCTCGACCCGGACCTCGGACACCGTGGGCGGCCTGTCGCGAACCATCACCCGCCGGGACGCCCGCGGACAGACCCTGGAGTCGTGGGAGGACAAGGGCGCGCCGGCAATCGATCCGCTGCACTTCCTCAACTTTCGAGCAGATGGCGCCCGGGCGATTCGTCCGCGGTCTTTACGAGTACGACGTCGGCGGCCGCACCACCGAGGTCGAGATCCGCGGCAAGGACATCGAGCGGTGTCCAACGGGCCCAACGGCGGACGATGCTCTTCAACGCTCTCGGTGAGCTCCTCGCCCACACCTTCCCCGAGCACGGCGCCGGCAACGGCACGATCGCTTACGAGGACTTTGACGCCTTTGGTACGCCCCGGCGCACTGTCTTTTCGGTGAGTCCGCTACGAAGCCGTCGAGACCAAGGTCGATGCAGCAGGCAGGATGATCGAGCGCTGGATGCTCGACGGCGCCAACCGCTACCTTGTGGGGTCCGTCGACTACGGCGTCGATGGCTCGGCGCACGAGCTCGGCAAGGTCTCCCGCGAAACCCGATACAACCTGGTCGGCAACGCGCTCGAAAGCTGCCCTCAGGGGTGCGTCGAGCGAACCTCGATCGGCGTCACCCACCACTACGCCTACGACAACCCACAGGGTCTGCTCAGCGGACGCACCACCGAGATCGGCTTCGGCGGCGAGGCGGCCACGGGAGGCGAGCAGACCTTCAGCCTCGGCTACGAGTACGACCGCTGGGGCAATGTGAGCCGGATCTACTACCCCGACCTCCTCGGTGTCGCCGGCTGCGCTCTCACATCGCCGACGATCGACCTCGTGTGGGATCCGGTTGCCCTGGCTTCGATCACCGACGCAACAACCCAGGTCGAGCTCTTCAGCGAACCGAGCTTCGACCCCGCGACCGGGATGCTCGTGGGCTGGAAGACCGCCGCCGGGACCGCGGACGGGGCCGGCGCCACTCCCCGGTTCGTCAACCACCTGATCACCGTCGACGGCACCAGAGCGCGCCCCCTCCGCATCAAGGCAGTTGATCCGTCGAGCCCCTCCCCTGCTCTCTTCGACACCGGCACCTACGCCTACGATGCCGCCGGCAACATCCGCTCGATCGGCCCCTGGACTATGAGTACGACGACCTCGGCCGCCTCACCTCGGCCGGGCATCCGAGCCACGGAGCCCGGGGCTATACCTACGACGACTTCGGCAACCTCGCGCGAACTCGGTCCTCGAACCATCCCGGTCTCATGGGCAACAACCGCCTGACCTCGGCCACCTATGATCGCCGCGGCAACCTCACGACCGAGACCACCACCGACGGCTGGGTTCGCCGCCTCCGCTTCGACCTCGACAACCAGCTCGTCGCCGCCTGGGCCACTGGCCCCAACGCACCGGCCGACCGCTTCGGCTTCGCCTACGACCTCTCCGGCGAACGCGTCCTCAAATACCGGGTAACCGACGGCTCGGTGATCGACGCCACCTTCTCCCTCCGCGACGAGGAAAGCAACGTCCTCACCGACTTCCTGTGGACACCAACAACCCTCGGCAACACCACCGGCACCTGGCACCGCCTCTCAGACCACGTCTTCCTCGGTCGCCGTCCCCTCGTCCACCGCCAGCCCCAGCGCGGCCAGGTCACCTACACCACAGTCGTCACCGACCACCTCCAAAGCACCCGCAAGGAAATCTCCAACCTCGACAACCCCGCCGCCCAATCCACCTTCACCTACTGGCCCTTCGGCGAGTTCGCCGAACGTCTCGGCACCCCCACCGCCAAACACCTCTTCACCGCCCACGAACGCGAAGATATCGGTACCGAGGCTGGGACCATGGCTGGGCTGGACTACATGCATGCGAGATTTTACAGCCTTTCGAACGGGAGATTTTGGCCCACGGATCCCATCGACTCAAGTGCTATTGGCTCAGGCCAGACATGGAATAGGAATTCATATGTGTTGAACAATCCAATAAATCGCCATGATCCAGACGGACGGAGTCAGGTCGTTCCTGGCCAGGGCATAGACCTAATGAAGCGTTCTCGTGCAAAGACGTACTGGGTTTTGTTGGACGTTCCATATGCGGGACCCGTTTTGGCGGCCGCTTTTGATACCTGTAGTAACGGCATTTCCATCTAACGAGAGCTTGCCGCGGAGTTGATTCCGGCCCCAACGTTCGCTGCAGCATCGACGACGAAAGCAGCAGCAAAACTTCTACGACGAAACGCGAAACAAGGTGCCGCATTCGAGAAAAAGGTCGTGAGATGTTCTGAAAGAGTTCCTCACCGATGTTGTAGAACAAGTAACTGTGAAAACGAAAAGCGGAGTTCGGACCAGACTCGATATAGTAGGGAAAGAATCGAAAGGTGGAGCGCTTCGGCTTACCGAAGCAAAATCTTCAGCTACCGCGCCATTTACGAGAAACCAGAGAATTGCCTTCCCCGAAATTGAAGAGTCTGGAGCGTTGGTTGTTGGCAAGGGTAAACCTGGTGTACCAGGTGGAACCAGTATTCCCCCTGACAATTGTCGACATCGTTCGCCCCGAATAGTACTGGGAGGTGAAAAGACAATGTCGGTAACAGACAAAGAGACAGTGGATGCGATCGGGATTGACGAGGCGTCTGGAAGCGTAGTGTTGACGATTTCTGATCATCTTGATTGGAGCGAGGAACAGTCTCACCTACTTGTTCTACAAGAAAAGATCAACAGCTACCTACGATTCATCGAGAGTGGGGAAATCGATCACAGCTACCCTGAAGCCGTTGGAAAACAACGAGTTATTGCGATCGTTCTGAGTCTCAACCCACCGAGACGGCATCTGCGTTCATTGAGAAAGCGAGTCGCATTCTGGGGAATTCTAATATTGAACTCAGGGCACGCGCCTACGCGGCATCGGAAGACCCATAGAGGTGCTATCGGTGCCAGCGTCGGTGCCAGGTTCCATAAAGGTGCCAGGCACTGCTGATAAAGGTAAAGGTGCCAGGCACTGCTTTGCAGAACTGACTGTCTATGGCTCCTCGCCTGCGGCTTCATCGAGGCTCGTCGCATCAGCGGCAAACTCCGGATCGGAATCTCGGCGTTTCGTCCCTCTTCGGACCCAACGGCTCACGCCGTCCCGCGACTTAAGGAGCTCTGCAGCGAGTTGATTGACCTTGACCCCGTATCGTTCCACGCCTATCAGCCCGATCAACTCTCGTGCCCTCACGGTATCGGGGTCACGGGTCCTATCACTCAATCTCTGACGTTCCACCCCAAGGTGGCCGCAGGCGAACTTCAACCACTCATCCGCGCTGTACCTTGGCCGCCACCTCGCAGTTGACCGCCCTTGCTCGTCGATGAAGGCATCGTTGTGCCTTCGGAGGTTTTCTTCCTCGGTAGGATGACCAGTCTCCACCAGGGAAGCCACCCTGGCCCTTTCTCCCCCCACTCCGAGTTGTCAACGGCTGCCAAAGATGCGCGATAGCTTCGCAGCGCAGGTCTCCTTCTTTGCCCGAACGAGCAACAGGGCATCTTCGACGGCAACGATTGGTGATCTTCTGCGACCGATGATATCCAGGTGGCCAGACCAGCGGTAGTCATCAACTCTTTCCACCAGCCCGGCCTTGACCGGATTGAGATGAACGTACGCGACGAGTTGCGTCAGGTATTCCTGGTTCTCAACCTCTTTGGCCTTGAATCTGCCCTGCCACAATGGCCCGAATACGCGGGCGCTCATATTGTGGGCGCGAGTTACGCGCTGCTGCAGAGTTTTCATCGATCGCGATAGTGGGACTGCACCTTGCCGCACCACCAGGTGATAGTGATTTCCAACAAACACCACCCAAGAACCACCGCGTTATTCCGTTTCATCACCATCCGAAGGAGTCCGACGAAGGTCTTCGCCAAATCTCTCTCGCTGAACGGCATGAGCCCACCACCAACTCTGTTGTAGACGTGGTAGGTTCTCCCCTCTTCAAATGTCCGCCCGCCTCTTGGCATCCTTCCTCCGCTCAAATGATAACAAATCTGCAAAGCAGTGCCTGGCACCTTTTTACTTGATGTCTTCTTACACGGAAACAAGTGTGCGATCTTAAAACCAGGCGTGAAACCCGGCTGGTCTGCACTTGCTCGCCGTGATGGCCCCCTCGCAAAACCGCTTGCTGACGTGCCGCAGTAAAGGTGCCAAGTAAAGGTAAATAAAGGAAATAAAGCATAAAGGTAAAGGTGCCAGGCACTGCTTTGCAGAACTATGGATTTCAGGGATCCTCGCTCCGCGGCGAGATCGAGAGCCTCGGCATCAGAGGCAAAATCCGCATCTGCCGCTCGCCGTTCTGTCCCCCGTTGAATCCATCGGCTGACGCCATCGCGTGACTTGCGGAGTTCTCTGGCAAGTTCGTTGACCCTGACCCCGAATCGCTCGACTCCTACCAACCCGATCAGCTCGCGCGCTCGCACTACTTCAAGGTTTCGATTTCGATCGGCCAACCGCGCCTGATCCACTCCGAGTTGGGCGCAGGCAATCTCCAACCATTCGCTTGCACTGTATCTCGGCCTCCACCTCGCAGTGCTCCGACCCTGCTCGTCAATGAAGGGATCGTCTTTCCTTCGTAACAGTTCTTCCTCGGACCTGGCACCTAATTTTTATTTTCTGGCACCTTTTCCGATCGGCCGCTGCCGAAAACGCCCGTTGACAACGTCCAACCCGGCACCCATATTTCACGGTAGGAACACTCGAAAAAAAGAAAGAAGCCTGGGGGAAGCTATGCATCACGTCGTCTGACCCGGGGGGGAAAATGAGGAAATTTTTGTTGGTAGCTGTGGCGTTGGTGCTCGCGAGCACCGTGGCGTCCGCGCTGGAGTGGGGCCCCGTAGCGGACAAAGATGTCAAGTTAGGCAGGAAGCTACGTGGAGGTGGGATCGTCGTCGCCCATGGCACCACGGATTCGCAGGGCAGTATTACGTTCAAGAAATTGAAGGCCGGGGCGTACTTCGTGCGGTTCAGGCATGCCGACAGGGGCTACGAGATCGCTGCGAAGCCTGACGGCGAGGAGATCAGGATTTCCAAGGCGGCCGCCAAAAAGGGGAGCAGTAAGGACTCGAAGCAGCCTGATGATGGCGAGAAGTTCACCGTGAAATACCGCGACGTCGCCGCAACCATCGAGATAGAGGGTAACTCGATCAAGGCCACCATCGTCGAGCCTTGAATGGGTGCCGATGGGTGCCACGTATAAATGGTGCCACGTGCACACTTCCACACTTATTGCGTCATCAACCCATAAAAGTGCCAGGCACCGCTTTGCCGACTCGGGATCAACCGAGGAGCAACTTGACCGCCATGACGACCACGGCAACCGCGAAGACCACGCGAACAACACCGTCGCCGCGGCTGATCTGAAACCTGGTTCCGATCCAGCCGCCGATGGAGGTGCCGACAGCGAGCGCCGCGCCGGCGAGCCAGCGGACCTGCCCGGTGGCGGCAAACACGAGCAACGACGGCACCATGTACATGCCGACCACGAAGACCTTGTGCATGTTGGTCCGCACCAGGTCGAGGTGGAGCAGCCCGCGAAGCAGCGCCATCAGGATGAAACCGACCCCGGCTTGAATGAAGCCTCCGTAGAAGCCCACTCCGACCATCCCGAGGTGCGCCCACCGTGGATGGGCTGCGCCGTCGCCGGTCCCGGGTCTGGGCTTCCTCAGCGTCACCACCAACACGCCGATCATGATGGCCGCGAGCAGCCGCTTGAACCACAACGGGTCCATGCGGACCGCTGCGATCGCCCCCAGCACCGCTCCCGGCAGGGTGCACAGGCCGAGCGTCAGGCTGAGCCGGAAATCCGCCATCCCCTTGCGGCGAAACTCGCTGACCGAGGTGATGTTCTGAGCGAGCAGGGCGATCCGGTTGGTGCCGTTGGCGGTCGCCGGCGACATGCCCATGAAGATCATGGCGGGCAAGGTGAGGAGGGAGCCGCCGCCGGCCATCACGTTGGTGAACCCGGCGACGACCCCGATCGCAATCAGCATCACGTACTGCCAGATCTCCAAACCGCCTCCCCCACCAACGCGCTCGCCGGATCACTCAATGACTTTAACCCCGCACGCTCGGTGGCGCTCGTTGGAGCGACATCGGTGCGACGCACACGCCTGCTGAATTATGGCGAACCATCAGGATCTGAGAAAGGCCCTCAGTTTCGGCGTTGACCGTGCCACTGACACCACATGTGGAAATGTGTACATGGCGTCAGTACCAGTCCGGAGAATGACCGAATATATGAACTTGGCCCTCTCATACCGCTGGCGCGGACGGAATTCGCACGCGCAGCTGCAATCGTGCCGGCCCCTCGGTGATTCTCGGGCTCAACTCTCCTTCGGTTTCGTGTCTCCTCCGGACGCGTCGTCGTCGCCGGCCTTGCGGAGGTCGTCCTTGCGCGTTTCCACGGGCGTCCCGTGCTTCTCTTCCTCGAGGAGCGTCCGGAACCAGTTCGGGTGGTGGTGTTCGGCCCACTCGCGGGTCACCGAGCCGTCGATGAGCACCCGCCAGGTGCCCGGGTTGGCGATGGTGCCGAGGTAGGCATGCGCGAGCACACCGGCAATCATGAAGAAGCCGAGAAGGTTGTGGATCGTCGATGTGACACAGATGGTCGGCAGCGAGAACGAACCCTTGAAGATCAGCACCAGTCCCGTGACCGACATCAGCACGCCGAGGAGGCCCGAGTACCAGTAGAACATCTTCTGGCCGGCGTTGAAGCGACCGGCGGGGACCTCGCCCTTGTGGCCGAGGTAACCGCCCATTTTGCGCACCCAGTCCTTGTCGTAGGACTCGAAGAAGGCGTCGCGGAACCACAGAAGGATACCGCCGAGAGTCGTGACAATGAAAATGATGCCCGCCCAGACGTGGAAGTTGTGGAGGTTCGCGGCGGAGCCGAAAAGAAGGTGTTGCCAGAGGTTGAGGTTGAACGCGAGGATCAGCCCGGTGATCGCGAGGATGACAAAAGCTATCAATCGAAAAACGTGGATGCCGCGTTCGGCGAAGTTGAAGCGCTCGATCTCCTCCGAGTAGGGATCGAAGGAAATGCGTTTGGGCCCGTAGCTGTGGTAGTGGGCGACGATGAAGAACACCACCAGGATGATGACCGGGCCGACGTACGGGCTGACGATCTGCTGGTGGAGCGAGTTGATGCGAAATGCGATCAGATTGCAACCGAAGAAGCGCCCGTTGGAAACCGTCACCGGGGTGCCGTCGGGGCCGTGGAGGTCGATCATCTGCTGGCCGCGGAACATCTGGGCTGACGCCACGTGGCAGTCTTCACAGCCGTTGGTACCGAGCGCCATGCGGGTCGGTGCGGTGTTGTGATTGATGGAGAATTTGACGTATGAGGCGCCCTCGAGCGGCGTGCCTTCGAGCGAGCTCTCCGCCAGAGTTCCGTCCGCGGCGAGTTCGTAGGCGGTCTCCGTTTTGATGAAGACCGGCTGGATCCGATCGAATCGTTGATTGCCCTCGAGGGTCGATGCAAAGGCTTCGAGGCCGGCGACGATCTCTTCCGGCCGGTTCACCTCCACATGCCCGTCCCCGTCGTCGTCAACGACCTGATCCTTGAAGGCCTGCCAGCCCGCCTCCTGCTCGCGCAGGAAGAGCGGGTAGACGAGTCCGTCGGCATCGCGGTTGCCCCAGTAGACGGCCAGGAAGCGGTTCATCGGATAGATCATTTCGTCCGAGCGCCGCTCGTAGTCGGGGTACCAGAGCCCCTCGGCCCCGGGCTCCTCAGCGTCGGGTGGACGCAGATGGAAGTCGAGACGGCCGGTTGTGGCCTCGTGGCCCTGCGCCGCGGCACGGTTGAGCTGCGGGATGTGGCAACTCTCACAGCGGATCTTCTTCAGGTGGCCGGGACGTATTGAGTTGTGCTCCGGAACCGGCGCACCGAGGTAGCCCTCCATGTGGCACTCGGCGCAGGACTTGTTGCTGCCCTCGTACTCCGGGGCGACCGTAAAGACCGGTTCGTTGCCCTTGGCGATCTGGTGGTCGAGGCCCGCCGGGTGACACGCCGTGCAGCTGATGCCCTGCTGGTTGTGGATGTCCGGGTTGAAGATGTCGTTCCAGGAAAAGCCGCGTTTCTTGACGTCCGAGGAACCGTGACAGTACATGCAGTTGTCGTCCGGCGGCGGCCACGACATATCGAGTGTGATGGAGCCGTCGGCGTTGAAAAGCCGCGTCTCGTACGTCACGGTCGGCTCGCCGCCGCGGCGGACCGCGCCGTCGACGGTGCCGAGCCGCGAGCCGGCCGCCACGGCCCACCGGTAGTTGCCGTTTTTGAGCTGGTCGACCCGCGCCTCGAAGTCGTAGCCCTCGAGGTGGCAGATCAGACAGTCGGCCTCGACGACGCCGCTTCTGTCCCACTTGCTCTGGTGGTAGTCGCCGTCCAGTGATTCCGCGAGTTCGGGGTATTCGGCGAGGTGCTCGTCATAGCGGTTGCCGTCGCGGTCGAACTCGAAACCTCCGCCGCCGGGATGGCAGGCACCGCAAGGCGGCTCGCCGCGCCCGGGGGAAGAGAAGCCCACGAAATCGTAAACCGTGAGATCGATCTCGTCGGGGTGGGAGTTGGTCTTCTTCGCGAGCTGCCGGTAGGCATAGGGATACCAGCGCCCGAGGAAACCGCTGGAGAGGCTCCACGGTCGACCCGCCTCGGCTCCGAAGTCGTCGGCCACGGTGTCCCAGCCCATCTGGAAATGGTAGCCCTCGGTGATGACGTCGTAGTCGTGGCACATGCCGCACGTCTGTTTGGTCGAGAACGCGGCATCCGAGTTCTCGCCGTTGACCGGATCGATGAGATCTCCGTTGTGGTCCATGAGAAAGATTGCGGGGTGCTGGGCCCAGGTGGTGGTCGCAGCAAGAGTGATCAGCCCACAGATCAGGATCGTTTGACGGAAAAGGTCGGCGGCTCTGCGACGTGTCATGGCTCGCTCCCTCCTTCGCAACAACGAGGCGGGCCGCGCGGCCAAAGAGGAGTCGATTTACTCGCGTGCTCGCCGGTCCGCAACGGCGACAGTATACACCTATATTCCGACATGGTTATATACTAGCTCTCTTGCTCAATCGTCACAGTCTCAGAATGCGCCGCTGTTCTTGCTGTCGAACCCGTAAAGGTCAAAGCGCCAGAAACTGTGGGGTTGACACAGTGGCTGGCGCTTCAACCTTTCTGGCACTCTGACGAGATTCAGGTCGCGAGGCTTGATGCGTGAAATCCGACTGTTGTCGAGGGTGCCGCGTTCCCTACTGCTGCGCGTACTTCGACAGATAATCCACGATCCCATCCTGGGACTCTGCAATTCCGTCGTCGCCTTCGCTCCAGTTTGCGGGGCACACATCCCCCCGGAGCTCGTGAAAACGCAGCGCATCGAGCACCCTCAAGGCTTCGCCGACACTCCTGCCGAGGGGCAGATCGTTGACCAGCGCGTGACGCACGACCCCTGCCCGATCAATGAGAAACAGCCCGCGCAGGGCGACGCCGTCGTCGAGCAGAACACCGTAGCTGCGCGCAATTTCTTTCGTGAGGTCTGATACGAGAGGGAACCGAATCGACCCGATCCCGCCGTCGTCGACCTCGGTTCGTTTCCATGCAGCGTGGGTGTAGTGGGAATCAACCGAGATGCCGACGATCTGCGCGTCGCGACTCTTGAAGTCGTCAAGAGCTTCATCGAAGGCGAGGATCTCGGTCGGACAGACAAAGGTGAAATCCAGCGGGTAGAAAAAAAGAACAACGTACTTCCCTTGAAGGGCCGAGAGCGAGAAGCCCTCATCGAAGCTGTTGTCGGCGAGGACTGCGGTCGCGGTGAAGTCCGGCGCGGGTTTGGTGACCAGGAAGGACATGTTTCGCTCCTCGAGAAAAAAGACGACGCCGCCGCGCTTCAAACGCGGCGGCGCCGATCGCTGTCTGGTTTCAGTTGTTTTGCGGGTTTTCCGACTCGTCCACACAGATCATCTTGAGCTGTCCCTCGGACGGGTTGTCGAGACGGTTGTAGGCATCCACCGGGCACAGGTAGGTATGGCCCGACGCGCCCTTGATCCATTTCACACCCAACGACCTCTTGAATTCAACATCTGCTTCGCGAATTTCTGCCATGATTGACTCCTTTTTTTGTTTCGGTTGATAAGAAATTTCTGTCAATAAACGACCTCAGGCGGAACCGCCTGGTAAACGCTTTTCCATGTCTGCCCGCACGCGCTCCATATCGAGACCTTCCGCCGTGGCGATGACCTCGTCGATCTCCTCCCGCGACAGGCACCCCGGCTGGCGCAGCAGCAGCAGACCATCGCGGAAGAGAATCGTGGTCGGAACGTGGCTGACCTTCAGTTTTTTTGCCAGCTCGCTCTGATCCCGGGTGTTCAGTTTGGCAAAGGTGTGATTCGGGTGGCGCTCGGCCGCGGCCTCGAACGTCGGGACGAACTGCTCACATGCTCCGCACCCCGGGGCCCAGCAATCCACGAACGCGATGCCCTCGGACATCAGGCGCGCTTCAAAATTCGAGCTGTTGACCTCTGTTAGCATTGCCTCTCTCCCATGAATCACGTGGCTAACGGGTCTCAGCGAGTCACTATTCCAGGAAAATGGAACGGACGAGGGAAAGACCTTTCGGGGAAACTGGACGTCGCAGAGAACCAGGAGTCAGGGTGCTGCAGATGGACTCGGCATCCGGGGCGCTGTTTTTCGAATCTCGAGGGCGAGCCGCTCGAAGGTCCTGAGGACGTGCATTTCCACCGATGGAGAAGGCCTCCGTGCGAACGACCGCGACCTGGAAATCCTGGACGAGGTGTGAATTTCTTTTTTGGTTTGGATGTTATTGGTGAGAGCGGTGCCGTTTCTTTTCTCGAATGAAAGCTTTGAGATGGAGCAATCCAGTTGCGCGGCGTCCACGGTAGGATTGGGGCCTCGTCGCAAGCGTCTGGAATAACGTAGCCCGCAGGGGCCCGTCAGATGACGCAAAAAGAGGAATGAAAGAGGGAGTTGGCATGAAACGTTTCAAAAGGCTGCTGGCCGTCGTCAATGGGGGTTCGGGAGACGAGGAACTGATTCGACGAGCGGTCGCGCTTGCCGGGGCAAACTCGGCGAGCCTGACGTTTTTCGCCGCGTCCGAAGAAGCGACGTCCGGGTTGTTCGGGATGAATCGTGTTCAGCAGGAGCTGCATCGATTGCTCGAGCGAGAGAGGCTGGCGGTGCTGGATCGGGCGGTCGAGGCCGCGAAGGCGGGCGGTGTCGAATCAGAAGCTCAGACGCTTGCCGGCAAAGAGTTCGTTTCGATCATCCAGGAGGTGCTCAGTCGTGACCACGACCTGGTGATATTTGCGGACGACGACACGACATCGATACACGACCGTATTTTCGGTGGCACCGCGACCCATCTCCTGCGGAAATGCCCTTGCCCGGTCTGGGTCCTCAAGCAAACGTCGGAAAGCCCCGGGGACGGAAACTTCAAGCGCGTGCTGGCGGCGGTCAACGCGGTGGCGGTCGATCAGGAAGAGAAGCATCTCAATCAGAAAATTCTCGAGCTCGCAACGTCGCTCGCAGAACAGGAGGGCGCTGAGATGCACGTCGTCCACTGTTGGGCGGTGTACGGAGAGTCTCTGCTCGCGACCCGAGGGCGCCTCACCCCGGAAGAGCTCGAAGCCTACCGCAAAAGCACCGAGGAAAATAACCTGGCGGCCCTCGAAGAGGTGCTTGCCCCCTTTACCTCGGACGGCCGCTCGATTCAGTCGCACCTCCGCAAGGGCGACCCCGGCCATTTGATACCCGAGGCGGCCGAGCAAATGCAGGCTGATGTTGTCGTCATGGGAACCGTTGCTCGGACCGGGATCAACGGAGTTTTCATCGGCAACACGGCGGAGGCGGTACTTCAGCGAATTGGACGTTCGGTTCTCGCGGTCAAGCCGGATGGCTTCAGGAGCCCGATTTCCATGGCGCCATCGACGGGCTGAACAGCTCGCAACGCGTTCACCCGATCAGGATGACCAGCAGCGATGCTATCAAGGCGAGCAGAGCCGCCCCGACGCTCGGCCACGCCCGGAGAACACTCTCCGCACCGGCCAGCCACCGATCCAAAAATTCAACCACCGCGGTCGCGCGGGGTGCGGTCTCGGACGTCTCGTCGCAGTACTCGTGGCCTTCGACGGCCGATGGGGGCTGACGAAGGCTCTCGATCCAGGGCCCAATAACGCGGCCTGCGAGAACGCCGATATCGCCCGGCGGCAGCCATCGAGAGGGGTCGGTTTTCAATCGCCGCCGAATCCGCGCACCGAGTGCGGCGATGACCCCGCCGGCCAACAACGGCCAGGTCGCGAGCCAGAGCTTCGCGGGCGTGAGCTTGTCGTCGAGCCACTCGACCGCACCTGGAAGCAGCCATACACCCACCACGACCATCGCAACGAGAGCGAGCCACGGCGCCCATTGACCGTCGGCGGGCTCGGTCGCCGTGTCCGGATCCGGCCACCACAACAGCCACAAGAAACGCACCATCATTGCCGATGTCCCCACTGCCGCGAGCGGCAGCAGGATCTCCAACGCCAAAGCCCAATCATCGGGGAGAAAAGAAAGGTTGCTCTTGAATGCCACCTTCGCCAATGCACCGCTGGTCAGCGGCGCACCTGCCAGTGCCAATGCGGGAATCAGCATCCCAATCCGCGCGGTGATCATCTCGCGCCTGTTGTGGGCGGCCCTCGAGGGACCGATGCCGAGAAAGAGCGCACCTTTGGCGAGGGCGTGATGGGCGGTGTAGATGAGCACAGCCGAAAGGATCCCCGGCCAGGCTGCCGGTTCTAACGCACCGATGCCGAGGCCCGTGGTGAGAATTCCCATCTGGCAGACGCTCGAGTAGGCAAGAATCGTTTTGGGGTTGGTCTGCACGACTCCGACGACAGCTCCCAGCAGTGCTGCTGCCAGCCCGGCAGTGATCATCACAGTGCCAAGCGCCGGCTCGGCCGTTTCGCCAAACGGAAGAAAGCGAATCCAACCGAGAAGACCGGCCTTGATCATGGATCCGCTGAGCACCGCGCTCGCGGGGATGGGCGCTGCGGGGTGGGCCAGCGGAAGCCAAAAATGGAGCGTCAACGCCCCGGCTTTGATGCCGAAGCCGGCGACAATCAGCAGCATCGCGAGATCGCTTGGCTCGTGCCGGAAAAGTCGGGCGATCTCCATGGTGCCCGCCTGGGTCACGAGGAAGACCAGGCCGGTCAAGATCACCACCTCTCCGATCATTGTCAGCGAGATATAGACGCGGCTCGCTCGCCGGGCGTCCGCGTCGTCGTGGTGAGAGACAAGACCCGCGGAAGCGAGCCCCATCACGGCGAAAGAGGCGAAGAAAGTGGGGACGTCCCCGGCGATGACGAGACCGAAGTTGCCGCCCATTGCGATCAGGAGCAGGATGAAGAACCGTGAGATCTTCGGATCGTTCCTCAGCGAGTTCCTCGCGAACCATGCGGCCGCCATATAAAGAACGGCTGTGAACCAGAGAAAGACCCTTCCGGTTTCGTCGAGGAGCAATATGGTGTGCTTGAACAACCAGGGGATCTCGACTGACGCCCCGAGTTCGCCGAAAAGTGCGAGTATCAGCGCCGGCAATCCCGCCAGAGGCGCCACCCTGAGCGCCCAGCGGCGAAACGATGGGACTGCGATGAAGGCGGCGGTCGTCCACGGCAAAACCATGCTGGCGATGAGCAAGCCCGCGTCGATCGTGGCGCGGTTCATCATGGTCCGTACTCTCGCTGCGCGATGATCCGGGCCCAAGCCAGCGGGCTGAACTCAGAATCCGCAAAAACTCCGGCGAGAACCACCATCGCCGCCGTGAAGAGCGGAGGCGCCAGTAGCATCCAGTGTGTTTCGAAGCGGCCGAAGACGTGCTCCCCAGGCCATTGTTCGGCCGGGGAGAGAAACCAGGAACGGTACAGGATGGGCAGGAAGTAAGCAGCATTCAGCAGACTGCTGGCGGCGAGGACGAGGGTGACCCACTCCTGACCGGCGCCAATGGCGCCCTGCTTGAGATAGAACTTGCTGACGAAACCTGCCAGCGGCGGCACCCCGATCATTCCGAGCGCGCCCACCGTGAACGCGGCGGTGGTCCAGGGCATTCGGCGGCCGACACCGTTCATCTCGCTGACGCGGTGGATCCCGAGGGTCTCGGCGTAGTTGCCGGCGGCGAAGAAGAGGGTGATCTTCATGATGCCCTGGTGGACGAGGTGGACGATCCCGCCGATCGTCGCGAGGGGCCCGAAGATCGCGGTTCCGAGGGTGATGAAGGACACCTGACTGACAGTCGAATATGCGAGTCGTTTTTTGAGGTCGTCCTGAACCAGGGCGCGGGTGGAGCCGTAAATAATGGTAAATCCCGCCAGCAACGCAAGTGGTTGGAGCACGCCGAGTTGCTGCGCTGTTTCAATGCCGTAGACGTCATAGACGAGGCGGACGATGCCAAACGCCCCGGCCTTTACGACGGCAACAGCATGAAGCAGCGCGCTGACCGGCGCGGGCGCCACCATCGCCCGGGGAAGCCAGCCGTGCAGGGGCACAAGGGCCGCCTTGACGCCGAACCCGGCGATGAAAAGGAAGAAGATAATCGTCAGCTGTGTCGGGTGCGCTTCGACCACGGCCTGCAGCGCCCCACGCTCGGTGAATGCCACCGGGCCGGCGATGCTCTGCAGCCACGCCACGGCGAGCAGCAGGACGGTCCCGCCGCCGATGGTGTAGGCGAGGTAGACACCGCCAGCCTTCAGCGCCTTCCGGGTGCCGCGGTGGACGACAAGAGGAAAGGTCGAGATCGTCAGCAGCTCGTAAAAGATGAGGAAGGTTATGAGGTTGGCGGCGAGGGCAATACCAACTGTTGAGGTGACGCAGAGGCTGAAGAACCCGAAAAATCGGCTGCGCCGCGGCGAATCTTCGAGGTATCCCACCGCGTAGAGCGTCGTCCAGAACCAGAGGATGCTCGACAGGGTGACGAAGAGCATCGAGTTGGCGTCGGCCCCGAGAGCCAAGACCACACCCGGCGCCATGGTGAACGACAGCTCAAAGGTCTCACCCGCGAACACGCCCCGGAGCAGGAAGGCAACAAAGACGATTTTGACGATGGCTCCGGCGAGGTTGAGACCGGTTCGCAGCCGGTGGCTGTCTTCACGAAGGAAGAAGATCACACAGCCGGTGACGAAGGAACTCAGCAGGGCCCCGAGCAGGATGAAGCTGGATGCGTTCACTGGCCTGTTCCCTGCGACAGAACATCGCCCAGCAATCGGGCCGGCCACCAGGCGAAGAAGCCGAGGAGCACTGAAATCGCGGCGAGAACAAACGCCGTCCACTCCATGGTGCGCGGCACCGGACGCGGCTCGAAACCTCCTGGAGACATGATGAAGGCGGGTGAAAGGAGACGGTAGATATACGCCGCCGCGAGCGCGCTGCCGACGAGGATCACAGCGACCCACCACCACTGATGCTGATCGAGTGCCGTGACGATGAGCAGCCACTTGCCGACGAATCCTGCGCTCGGCGGCAGCCCTACAAGGCTGACTCCTGCGAGACCGGCCGCGAAGGCCGACACGGGCATCCAGCGCGTCATCCCGCAAAGGGATTCGATGCGGTCGTTCCCGACGGCGCGCTGGACATTGCCCGCAACCATGAAGATCGCTGATTTCGCGCTGGCGTGGGACAGCAAGAGGACGAGGGCGCCGGTCACCGCCGTCACTCGGCCATTCGGCGACAAGGCCAACGGAAACAGGAGAAAGAGGTAGCCGATCTGGGCCACGGTCGAGTACGCGACGAGGAGTTTGAACCGGGTCTGGCGCAGCGCCTGGAGCGAGCCCCAGACAATAGCCATGGCGCCGAGACCGCCGATCCACTGGACGGCGGCAGAGGAAGTCAGGTCGAAGAACGGCCCGAACCACAACCTCACGAGAATGTAGAAACCACCCTTGACCACCAGTGCCGAGAGCGCTGCGCTGACCGGCGCCGGTGCGCTCGAGTGCGCCGGAGGAAGCCAGAAGTGCATGGGAAAGAGCGCCGCCTTCATCATGAGACCGCCGGTCATGAATGCGAGGGCAGTCATCGCGGCGGGCTCGGTCGTGACGCGAGTCGCGAGCACCGTCAGGTCGAGCGCGCCGTAGCCGCCGTATATGATCGCGACGCCCATCAGATAAAACAACGACCCGGTCAGGCTGACAAAGAGATAGCGAAGGGCGGCGCGGACCGCGCCGGGCCTGCCGGCCAGCGCAACGAGCGCTGCTGCGGCGAGCCCTTTGATCTCCAGGGTGACATAGAGATTGAAGATGTCGCCCGAGACGAACATGGCACTGAGTGCCGCCAATACGAAGAGCCAGAGCGGCCAGAAGTACCGGGACTGCCGGTTGTCCGAGGTCGTCGACGGACCGAAGTATGACCTGGCGTAGACCGACACGCCGACACCGATGACCGACAGTGCGAGCAGGAAGACGGCGGAGATGCCGTCGGCACGGATCACGATGCCGAGGGGAGCGGGCCACCCACCAACGGCTTGCGTCACGGTTCCGATCTCGGAGATCTTCAGGGCCATCCAAACGCTGAGGGATGCCAGAGTCAGGGACGCCGCGAGCCCGATCCGACTCGCAGCCCGGGGTGCTGCGAAGGCTGCTACCGCCGCCAACAGCGGCACGACTGGAATGAGTATCAGAACCTGGCCTACGGTCACGGCGATTCTCCGTCGTCGTCACCGCCGTCGCCCCGGTTGAGATCGGCCAGGGTCAGCGCCAAACCGGTGGCGCAGACGGCAACGACGATCCCGGTCAACACCATGGCGTGAGGCACCGGATCTGGGCGTTCGCTTCCGCTCCGAACGGCGATGGCGACGAGGACAAGGAAGACCCCGCTACCCATGACGTTGAGCGCGATGATCCGACGAATCGATTCGGCGTTGCGGAACACCCCAGCTGAGCCCATGGCGAACATGGCGGCGCCGACCAGCAGAAAGAGTTCGACAGGCCAGCCGGTCACGACTCGCCCCGGCACGTCGGGCCCGACTCCGGCCGGCCTCCGTAGAACAGACAACCGAGAGTCAAACCAATTGAGAACAGGGCCGCGGCCTCGATGAGGAGAATCAGCCACTTCGCCTGCTCAACTGGATACTCGAGGAACGACCGATCGGCAACCATCGTCGCCAGCCCAACAGAGATGAAGACCGCGAGACCGAGCCAAAGCCCGACCCGGAGCAGGAAGCGTCGAACGGCGAGCCGCCGGCCGGTGAGACCTCCGAGAACGACGAGCACCAGGGCGCCGCCGAGAAGAGCGCCGCCCTGGAACGCGCCGCCCGGGGCAAACGCCCCGATCCACAAAAGGTACCCACCGGTGATGATGAGCAACGGGACAAGGACCCTCAGCAGTCCTTCGAGGAGTGGTCCGGTCGGGCGTTCGAAGGTTGCCCCGGCGGACGACCTCAGACTCCAGACAGAGACCACGGCAAGCAGCAGGACGCCGAGCTCGAGAAGGGTGTCGTAACTCCGGTAGTTGAGCAGCACGGCGGTGACCGGGTTGCTCACTCCGCTGCGGCCGAGCGCGTCGTGGGCCTCGGCGGTCAGCCCGGGCGCAGGCGTCGGCAGCGCGACCAGGCCCCAGACGAGGATGCCGAAAACCACCGCTGCGACGAACGCTCCCTGGAGCCGTCGGATCACGGCGATTCTCCTTCGGCGCGGTCGTTGGAGCGTGAGTTGCGGTCCTCCCAGCGCCGCAGGGCGGCGAGCATCAAAGCACCGGTGAGTCCGCTTCCCACGGCCGCTTCGGCCAGAGCCAGGTCGGGCGCCGCGAGTCGAAACCAGGTTAGAGCCAGTACAAGACCGAGAGCGACGAAGCTCACCACGGCGCGGAAGAGCGTGCGGTCGGTCACCGCGCGCCATGCCAGCCAGAGCAGCAGAAGCGCGAGCAGAACATCGAAGAGGCGAATAATTGTCACGAGGCGCCGCCCTCGCTGCCGCTTCGATTGGGCCCGCTCGTTTCCGCGGGCGATGAGGAAACAGACATTGGACGCGGCCGCCAGCACGAGAAGCCAGATCGAGCACGAGCTTGAAGCCTGTCGTCCAGCTTGTCGCATGGAGAAGAACGGCGAGGATTGTGAAACCGAGCCCGACGTTGTCGGCCTTCGTCAGTGCGTGGAGCCGGCTGTGGAGATCGGGCAGACGCAAGAGGCCGATCGTCCCTGCCGTGAAGAAAAACAGCGAAACTGCCAGCAGAATGGTCGAGGCAAATTCGATCAAACTCATTCGCCGGGGCCTTTTTGGCCATCGCTGTCGAACCAACCGAGTTGGACCGCTGCGACACCGAAAACCGCCGCGAGCAGAGCCAGAACAAGCGCAATGTCGACGCCACTCTCCCGACCCAGGGCCCCGGTCAGAACCAGGATCAGTGCGACACCGGCGGTTCCGAACAGCAATACGGCAAGAAGCGAATCGGTGGTGTCCCGGCGTCGCATCATGACTCCGAGACTGACCCCGATATTGATCAGGAGTCCACACGCCGCAAGCCACCAGACCGTCTGCATCATGACGGGGCGTTTCCAGAGCGAACGAGCCCGGCGATTCGCTGTTCGAGCCGCCGCAGGTCCGGTAGCGGCTCGGCGGTGATGTCGATCGCGTGAACGTCGATGCGATTGCCCACGATTCCCGCCGACAGGGTTCCAGGAAGTAGGCTGATGCTGCTCAACAAAATGTGACGCGCGGGCCCCGGCGGCAGCGTGGTCTCGAAGGTCACAGAACCAGGGGCGATGTCGAGGTGTCTGACGAGAACTCTTCGAGCCACGTCCCAACCACCAAGAACCGATTGGCGGATGAAAAAGAGGGCAAAGGGGAACAGTCCGGCCCATCGGAATCGGAATGACCGGGCCGGCGGAAAGCGAGACGCCACTCCGGCCGCAAGCGCTATTGACGGGACACCGACGATCCATGACTCGAGGTCGGCGCCGTTGAGGCCCAACCAGACGACGGAGCAAAGGAACGCCGCCGTCAGCCCTGGCCGCGTCGTCCGGCGCGAGTCCGCTCCTTCATCCGTGTTGAGATTTTGAACGGCCATATTCTCCTCTGCGGGGCCGGCAGTGAAAACCTGCAGCTGTAATCTAGCATTCCAAGTTGGTGCCGCAATTCCCTGCTCCGGCTCGTGCTGAGGGCCACCACTCTCCTTTTCAGCATCCCTGCCCTCGAGGTGCCTCGGGATCGCGGCGATCATCCCTGACTCTGGAGCCCCTTCCGGTTTTCGCACCCTGGCGGGTTGCACACCGCGACGCGCGATCTGATGCAAAGCAGCCGGCTCAAAGCACGGTGACGATCCCCAGATAGCCGTCAACTGCTATTCGGTCGCCGGTTGCGATCAGGGCGGTGACGTCCGGAACACCGGTGACACAGGGCAGACCGTATTCGCGGGCGATGATGGCGCCGTGGATCAGCATGCCGCCCCGTCGCTCGACGACCGCGCTGGCCATCGGCACCACAAAGGTCATGTTCGGGTCGACTGCGTCGCACACCAGAACTTCGCCGGCCTGGAACTCAAAGAGATCCGCGACGTCGTCGATGACGCGGGCGGGGGCGGTGGCGACGCCGGGGCCCGCCGGCTGACCGACCAGCTGGCGTGGTTTCGAGCGAAAACCCTCCTCGACCGCCGCCGGCGCCTGCGCTGGTTTCGGCTCCACCACCAGGTTGGGATGGCGCAGCGCCTGCACCACGCCTTCGAGGTCGATCTCGAGGTGATCGCCGTCGTGCCGGGCGCGGAGCCGGCGTCGGCCATTCTCGATCGCATCCAGCACCAGGGCCTCGAAGCGGGCGAGGTGGATGTTGTCATCATCGCGGATCTGATAGCTCGCCCGCCCGATATCGAGTACCTCCCGCGCGAGTTCCCGCCGTCCTTCCTCGACCTGCTCCATGAAATCCGTTGTGCGTTTTTCGATGTCCAGCGCGGACGCCGGATCGGCCGTCTCCGGGGCGGCCGCCAGGGCCAGCACCAGCCGTACCAATCGGGCTCGATCGCCGAAGCACTGCTGGTCGTCAAAGACGGCGTCGCCGAATTCATGTTCAAAACCCTCGAGTTCGAGTTCGAACTCGGCGCCACCCGGTTCTCCGTCGGCGAGGCGGGCGCCGAGCTCGAAGTCCCGCTCGCACCTTCGATGCGATCTGCGCCAGGGCACGGTTTCGGCGCACGCTCAGCATCGGCGTCGCCGCAAGCAGCTCCATGAATTCGTAGGGGTCCTCGGGCCGGACGACTTCGTTGTAGAACTGTCCGAAAAGGCGAATGCCGTGCGCGAGCGGGATGAAATCCTGCCAATAGATATCGACCCAACGATCGTGGGCCGCCCGTCGATGCTCGATCTCGTCCGCCAGATGTTTGGCATCCAACGCCGAGAGATCGCGACCCGCGATGTCGTCGGCCTCTCGATCCATCGCCGGCAGCAACTCGCACTCGACCCGCTGGCGCAGGCCGCGGAGGTTGTCGAGGCTCCGGGTCAGGCTCAGATACCAGGCTCGTTTGTCGCCCTCGACCGCCGTCGACGTCGTCACGGGACGCGACTGCAGGAGCACCAGCCGCCCGTTCCGCCATCGTCCACTCGACATCCTGCGGCGCGCCGAAGAGGGCCCCGGCGTCGAGCACAGCCTCGAAGACCCGGGCCAGATTCTGGGCATCGAGGGGTGGCATTTCCGCCAACTCCTGCGGCACGTCCTCGACAACGGTTTGCGAATCCCGAGCTACCAGCCGGCGGCGCTCGCCCGGCGGTGTGTGCGAAACAACTCGGCCGGTGGCCCGGTCCAAGGTCCAGCGATCGGGCTCGATGGTGCCGTCGACCAGGCCCTGGTTGAGGCCGTAGACGGATTCGACGACCGCGAGTTCCGGGTCGGTCGGGTGGACGCCGAAGACGATCCCCGACACCTCGCCGTCGATGAGTTCCTGGATCACAACCGCCATCGAGCTGGTGTCGACATCGATCCCGAGCTCGCGGCGGTAGAGCAGAGCTCGGTCGCTCCACAGCGACGCCCACACGCCGCGAATGGCTTCGATCACGGCCGCGCCGCCCCCCACACCCACAAAGCTCTCGTGGAGCCCCGCGAACGAAGCTCCTGGCGAGTCCTCCCCGGGAGCCGATGAGCGGACCGCAAGCGAGGTGTCCGGCAAGTCCCGTCCGAGGCGATTCTCGACCGCCTCCACGATCTCCCCCGGCACCGGCGTTCTCAGAAAACGGTTGCGGATGCGCAGCGCCACATCCCAGATCTCCTCCCACCGCATGTCGTCAAAGCTCTTGCGACCCAGCTCCTGGTGGATGATGGCCCGCAGCGAGCCCTGCTCGACAAAGAGATCATAGGCATCGGTGGTCAGACAGAACGAACGCGGCACCGGGTGCCCGGTTCGCTGGAGGGCGGCAAGCGCAACCGCCTTGCCCCCGACCCGGCCGCCGTCGTCGTCGCCGATCTGATCGAGGCCGACAATCAGCTGCATCAGTCGATGTGGAGCTCAATCACGTGCTGGAAATGAGTCACGACCATATAGACCGAGACCCCGAGCCGCAGCCGAACGCAGCTCGGCGAATGGACGAAACTCTCCAAATGAGGATGCTTGGCGAGAAAGACCCGATCGAACTCGGACCGCTCGGCCTCCGAAATCTCCTCGACGACACCGACCGCAGTCGCGGCCGAAGCCTCGGTGAAATCGGCCGGGCGGTTGGTGCGGCTGTCCACCAGCATCGAAGCCCGCGCATCCGCGACCAGGTTCGCGCGTTTGCGCGTCGCCCTACCGGTCGCGAACAGCAGGTGTTTGAGGTCATCAGTCGACGCGAAACCGACCAGGCTGGTGTAGGGCTCGCCGTCGTGGTGGGTCGCCAACACTCCAAGCAGCTGGCTCTCCAGCAGTTCGCGGAGAACCTCCATGTGGCTGCGGTCTTTGCTCATCCTCGGCACCACCCTTCGCAGAGCATTATAGGGCCGCGCTCGAGGGCCGCCCCATCTCTCCCGCTAGGACTTTGCGATCTCTTCCGCCGTTTCGGGGCCCGCGTCGCCGGTGCGATCCACCAGGTTTTTCTCGAGGGACGAGAGGTCGCTCAACTTGCTGTGAGCGGGATCGCCGGCCTCGTCGAGCCCGATCAGAACAACAGCCGAAAGGGTGATTCCGGTGACGATGAGCCCCAGGACGAAAATTGCAAGAGTGCTCATCCGCCCGACCGGCCGCGACTCGCAAAGAGGAGACCCCCAAGGGAGAGGATCGACGGCACCCACAGACCGACGAACAAACCTTCTTCCCGATGACCGGAAAACCACAGAGAAACCGAAAACAGGAACGAGATTCCCGCGGCCGCCACGAACAGCAACTTCGCCTTGTTGGAGGCTGTCATCTTTTCCACTCCCACTCTGCCAGGTCAAGCCCGTCGCTGGAATACCGGAAACCGGCCCCCCGAACGCGCTCGAAAAGGATTTGAATTTCTTCGATGTTCACAAACTGGCAACCGGAGCCGCTCGGCCCCTATTCCAACGACCCGCTGGAGACCGAGTCAGGCAGCTGCGACGATCACCGAAAGAACCAGCATGGTCAGGGCAGGGAGAGATTTCTTCAGCGGATCCTTGACCTTGATGTGCATCGCGACAGCACCGAGCATCAGAATCGCGATGCCGATTGCCGCCGGGCGGGTCAGAGCCGGAAACCAGATGCCGGCGATCAGACACGCGGCGAACAGCAGCTTGAGAAACCCGACGACCTGCACCGACCACTCTGGAAGACCGTAGACCTGAAACTCTTCCTTCATACTGGCGGCCGCGCCGCCCCGCCAGCCCGTGGGCTGTCGGAAACGCAGAATCCAGACGTTGAAGATCCCCAGGGCAATGACGATTTGAATGATCATGACGGCTGTTTGCATCGCTTCTCCTCCATCGGTTCTCGGCGTTCGGTGTGCTGGCGGCTATCCTACTGCGGACGACATGCGCGCGTCCACACCGTTCTTGTCATCCACTCGGCGAGAGTTTTAAAACCTCGCGTCGATACAACACGCGCGCACGGTGAGCCTGCATATCTCACCGGACTTCGGTGCGAGGGCGGCGAGGTGCCGTGCCCGGTGGGGTTTGCGACCCGAGGGGCGCGGACGCGTACTCTCGTCAGTACGTGGAGCACCCCGAGGCGAGAAAAAACCGCTGGGTGCGGTGCATCGTCGGCCGCAGCCGGAGGCTGGTGAGATATGCAGGTTAGAGTGTTCCCATGACCTTGATCGCCGGTGCAGACGTTTGGAAGGGCCGTTGGGCGGTCGTCGTGTTGGAAGGCGGTTGTTTTCAATACGCCTTCGTACGGCCCACAGTCACCGATGTCCTCGATGCCCTCGCTGGGGTCGAGGTGCTCGCCCTCGATATACCCATCGGTTTGCCGACGGGGCATGACCACAGGGGATGCGACGCGGCGGCGAAGGTGTTTGTCGGCCCACGATCCTCGAGCGTCTTCCACACACCGCCTCGGGCCGTCCTTGAAGCACCGACCTACCGGGAAGCCAACCGTCTTTCGAAGGAACTCTGCGGCCGCGGTATCTCCGCACAGGCCTACGCCCTGCGCGCGAAGATTCTCGAGGTCGATCCAATTGCGGCAGCCGACCCCCGCCTCGTCGAGGTCCACCCCGAGGTCTCGTTCTGCGCCATGAAAGGCAGCGCTCTCGCCTTTTCCAAGAAGTGTTGGAACGGCCAGATGGAGCGCAGGGCCCTGCTCCAGTCCAGGGGAATCGAGCTGCCGAACAGGATCGAGGACGCCGGAATGGTGCCTGCCGACGATCTTCTCGACGCCACCGCAGCCGCCTGGTCCGCGTTGCGCGTTCAAAGGGGCGAGGCAGCCGCGCTGCCGCCGTTTGAGAAGGCAACCGACACCGGGAGACACTCCCGGATCTGGTATTGAGAGCCGGACAGGCCAGCACCTCGAGTTGCTGCAGACACGCTCGACGTTGTTCTGAGTCCGGATTTCGCGCGTCCATCCTGGAAGCCTCGAGGGGGTTTGGGTGTTGCTACGGAAAAGATCGGGAGGTCCAACGTCATGCGATCCACTATCGAAGCGACGCTCATTCTGACTCTGTCAGTCGTCCTCACCCTGCTCATCATGGCGGTCATCTTCCCGCGCCACGCTCTCGGCGGGGGTGCGTCGGACCACCAGAAGTCTTCAATTGAACCGGCGATCTTCGTCTACGGAACCCACGCCGTTCCGGGAACCAATCAATCGCCGACGGCTCCCGGGGCTGCAGATCGAACGACCGAAAGCGAGTGCCCCTTCCTCGCAGACCGCGCGAAGACCCAGAAATGCCCCGTCAATCCGAAACCGGGCGCCGCGACGGCATGTCCCTTCCTGCTCGAAAAAGGTCAGAAAAAAGCTCGAGGCGGAAACTCCGCCGGTTCAAAACCTCGGACAGCACACCTAGGGAACGACCGCCCCGCTGCGGGGCGAGATCGGCCAGCGCGGCAAACCAACGAGACGTCGGCCCGGCTCTCTGGATCGAACAGAGTCCGCGTCGCGATCTCTCATCGGTTCCCCCGCTCCGACTCAACTCTGGTCGCAATTTCCGGGACCTCGAACAGACGCGTCAGCATCCTCGAGCGATCGACTTTTCTCTGCACAAGCTTTCGTGATACGCTCCCGATCTGTCTATGAATCTGACAATTCTGGCGCCGCACCTCGAAACGGTGGCGTTGCCGCCCGGGGAAGTTGTCTACGAGTCCGATTCGCTTGGCCGGGGGACGCTGAACGACGTCGACCGGCTCCTCCACATCGGTCGATGTGAAGAGGGCTGGCTCGAGCTCGAGTCCCACGACACCCGACTGATGGCCCTGATCCACAAATCGGTTCCCTACATTGCCGTTCTCCAGGAGGGCGAGGCGAGATCGACCGTCCCGCTCTACGACTTCATGATCCGGGCCCAACAGCTCGACCGTCCTATATGCAGGCTCGTCGCCTGCGACAAGGCGCTGGTGTTGCTGACCGCGGTGCACTTTGCCAAGCATCCCGATCTTCGCGGATCCCTCAAGCTGATCAACCCGGCCCACGTTCTGCGCGTGCTCGCGCGCGAGGGGCGCGATGCAGCTGTGGCCCTCGAACGAGACGGCCGACGGACGCTGCTGTTTCTGCACAGGGGCGATCCCGCCCGCCTCTTCTTCGGCGACCCGGAGGAAGACCCGAACGAGGGCTCAATCGAAGACCGGCTTCTGCTGTGGGCGTTCCAGGACATCGCCAACACCAGGGTCGAGGTCTTCTCCGATCTGACCGTCGCCCCGGACCCCGACGCCGGTCGGTCATTTGGGAGCCTGAACGATCAGACCAAACCGCCACCGCCCGCCACCATTCGCGTCTGGATGGAGCACCGCGAGATCCGGCGCCGCCCGTTTACGCCGCCGGAGATGATCATCGGCCGCGACCCCAGCGTCGACATCTTTATCGACAACCTCGGGATCAGCCGCCGCCACGCGAGGCTGTGGTGGGAACGCGGCCACTTCATGATTGCAGACCTCGGCAGTTCCAACGGCACCGCGGTCAACGACCGGAGAGTTGATCGGGCCTCGGTCGGCGAATATGACGCGATCATGATCGGCAAGTTCCGGCTCGAGATCGAGGAGGAGGAGCAGGAGCCTCAAGTCCCCGAAACCCACCTCATCATGCTCGAGGGACCGAGGGCCAGATTCTGGCTGTGCAGCAGCGAGGGGCGAAAGCGGATTGACGGCGACCTCCTGCTCGGCCGCGGCCGTGGGGTTGACGTGAGGGTTCGCGGGTGGCAGGTCTCCCCGGTCCACGCACGGCTGTCTCCGGTCGGGGGCCAACTCCTGCTCTCGTGTTTCAACGGGCGCAAGGTCGACGTCAACGGCACATCGGTTGCAGCTGCAACTCTCGACGCTGGTGATGAGTTGCTGATCGGACGCACCCGCTTTTGGATCTCACTCGACGCCGTCGAGCAGACCGCCTGAAGAAACGCGCCCTGCACCCCACGGTTCGACCGCAGCTTCTCTGCAGGGTGATGAGCCCCCCGGTTTGACCGTCGATCCCCTTCAGCCTTCGTCGGAAGGCTGAGGCCGGGTCCGGATCATGGCGAACCAGGCCACCCGTGCGATCACGAGCGCGACGCCGGAGGCGAGAATCACGACCGCGACTGTGCGCGCGTGCTCGAGGGGCAGGACCAGCCACGCAAACGAATATCCCAGACCTGCGAGCACCAGGGTCCAGCCGGCGAAGCGCTGCAGCGACTGCTTGCGCGCCGGACTGCACCGCGAGCCTGCAAGCGGCTCGAGAGTCTTCGGAGCCAGGTTCGAAAAGACAACAACCACGAGGCCGGCCATGATCCCTTTTGCCCGTTCCATGGTGGCGCTTTCGAGCCAGTCGGCACGGACGGCCAAGGCCAGACAGAGGGAAACCGCCAGGATCAGCCCGGCGAGGATGAGTGCATTTCGAATGGTCATGACGGTGTGTCGTCCCTTCTTCCTTCGTCGTCCGCCTGTGAGGCCCCCTCACCCGGCCTGACATCCAGACCGAATATCTCGGCAAAGCCCAACAGCGCGTCCTCCAACACCGACAGCTTCAGCCGGTAGATGATCGTTTTCCCGTGCCGCTCCGCCTCTGCCAGATCCGCTTCCCGAAGCACCGCGAAGTGGGCCGACATGGTCGGTTTTGAAACGTCGAAGTGCTCGGACAGCTCGCCCGCCGTCATCGGCCGCTCACGAAGAAGCTGGAGCACGCGGCGCCGGGTCGGGTCCGACAGGGCCTTGAACACCTTGTTCATAATTTGATTATTAGCTAATTATCTAAATGTTGTCAAGCCCAAGCTTTGAGAGCACCCATCCCCATCGCGTCGCCAACGGTGCGGAAGCCGCCTTGCCCTGCCGGGGACTCGATGACGCCAGCGACGCCAGCGGCTACGTCCTGTGGGTCTCCAACCAAAGGCGGCGCGCCGATTTTCAGGGCCGACTGGAATTGAGCGTCCGGCCGGCGGTTTCTCCAACACAGCACGGCACCGCCAACGGCACGGGCTCTCTTCGCAAGAGCCAACGAACTGCGAACTGAGGTCCGGAGCGAGGGAGAAAGTTCAGATGAAGCCGCCCAAACAGAAAACCGAATCGGTGTGGGACTACCCCCGCCCGCCACGGCTCGAGCCGACACCACGGAGAATCCGGGTCGTCTTCGCCGGCACAACGATCGCCGACTCGTCGCAGGCGCTCCGCCTGCTCGAGACGTCGCATCCACCGACCTATTACATCCCTCCCGGCGACGTCAGGATGGATCTTCTGAAGAGATCCGACCGCCGTAGTTTCTGCGAGTTCAAAGGCGCAGCGACCTACTTCAGCCTCGAAGTCGGGGAACGGCAGAGCGTCAACTGCGCGTGGACCTATCCAGCACCCGTCCCGGCCTACGAGGCGCTCCGCGACCACCTCGCGTTCTTTGCAGGCCTCGTCGATGAGTGCTGGGTCGATGACGAACAGGCACAGCCCCAGCCGGGTGGGTTTTACGGTGGGTGGATCACTTCCGGCCTCGAGGGACCGTTCAAGGGAGGCGCGGGCACTCTGGGGTGGTAGATCTCACCATCCCCCGGGATCTCGATTCGCGTCGACACGGCGATGCCGGCGCAGGCAGGGAATCCCTGGTTGGGGACTCCCAATGGAAAAATTCGGCCACCGCTCACGTTGTCCTCGACAGCTCGTCATCACGACGGCAGGAGGTCCTCATGTTCGAGATCAACCAATCCAATATTCTGCTGCTTGCGGCGCTCGGAATCTTGCTGAGCCAACTGGCGTGCGCGACGGCGGGCCGCGAGCCCCTGCCCACGGTCGAGGCCCTCGATCTCGAGCGCTTCATGGGCGACTGGTACGTCATCGCCAACATCCCGACGCCGCCGGAACGCGGGGCCCACAACGCCATCGAGTCCTACCGGCTCGACGACGAGGGCCGCGTCCAGACCACCTTCACCTTCCGCAAAGACGCCTTTGACGGGCCGGAAAAAAAACACACGCCGACAGGATTCGTTCGGGAGGGCACTGGCAACGCGGTCTGGGGCATGCAGTTCATCTGGCCGATCAAGGCCGAATTCCGGGTCATGTACGTTGACCCCGACTACCAGACGACCATCATCGGCCGCAGCAAACGCGATTACGTGTGGATCATGGCGCGGCAACCCGAGCTGCCGGAGGCCGAGCTCGAGAGCCTGATCCAGCAAATCGTCGACGCAGGCTATGAACGGACAGCCCTGGAGCGCGTGCCGCAGAGGTGGGAGTGATCATGGCTGAGCAGAACGTCCTTGGCGGTCCCCTGGTCAGCTGTTCGACCGATCCCTTGACCGGCTGGAAGCGGGACGGGTGCTGTCAGACCGACGACGCGGATATCGGCCGCCACGTGGTATGTGCGGTGATGACCGAAGAGTTTCTCGAATTCACCCGGTCTCGCGGCAACGACCTGTCGACCCCGGCGCCGGCGCACGGCTTTCCAGGTCTCGAGCCCGGCGACCGTTGGTGTCTCTGTGTCGACCGCTGGCGTCAGGCCCTCGAGGCCGGCGTCGCGCCCCCGGTCGTTCTCGCCGCCACCCACAGCGCAGCGCTCAAGGTGGTGTCATTGGACGACCTCGAACAACACTCCGCGGATCCCGTGACGTGAAAAGGATGGGGATGGGGATAGGTGCACTGGATAGGTGCCACGTTCACATTTGTTGAATTGTGACGAACCATCAGGGTCTGAGTCATGCGTTTGGCTTCTGAGTTAAGCCTTGCCACGGATAACCGGTTGCGAAATGCCGACTTGGCACCAATCGCACCCGTCAATCTCTGCTGTCAAAATCATCGAGATGCAGCTTCAGGCAGAGCTTGGCGATCCTACGGGAATAGACATTGATGCGCCGGTAATTTTCGATGATATCGGTCTCTATCTGGAAAGCTTCCAGACGGCCTGGTTCATCAGCTACAAGGCGCTTTGCGAGGTGGGCGGTCGCCACTTGTGCCAGGTCATTGACGCCTTGCTTGCTTTCGATCGCCTCCAGGGCATCGCCCCTGTCACCCGTCGCCAGGCTGGATAATACTTTGTCAAATGCGTGCACGACCTTCTCGTCGAGAGGCTCGAGTTTCGCCGAGGTCGATGGACTGATCGTCGTCCCCTTGGAGAGCCGTTTTCTTGCGACAGCGAGCAGGTCCGTTTCGATCACGTCGCCGATATTCTCGAGGTAGTTGGCGATACCGACGAAATCACTGAGTTGTTGAGGTTGCTTCTGCACCAGGTTGCCCTGGGAAAGCTTGCCGAGATAGCGGATGCTTTCCCGGTAGAGCGTGTCGATATCGTTGTCGGCTCGTTCGAGACGAGCTACCTCGTCTTTGGTGCCGCTCGCTGTCACGCGCAGGGAGTGTCTCAGCATGTCGCGCACAAGTCCGCCCAACCTGACCAGTTCACGGCGTACCTGATCGAGGGCCATCGCGGGCTGGTCCAGGTAAATATCGTCCAGGAACAGGGGCTGGATACCGACAGGCTTCGGCCGTTCCGGAACAATCCGAGTGACAAGGCGGCTGAGCGGTCCGGTAAATCCGATGAACAGAAGCAGATTGGCTACGTTGAATATAGTGTGTGCATTGGCCAACTGACGCGCGGTGTCAGCCGTGCTGGAGGCCATTCCCTGCATGGCCTCTGAGACCGGTGAAATTGCGCGGACCAGATCGGCGAATTGCGGTATAAAGAAAACCCACAACAAAACACCGGTGACATTGAAGATGACATGCGCCCAAGCTGCCTGCATCGCCTCGCGCGGACGGCCTACAGCCGAAATGAAAGCAGTGACGCAGGTGCCGATATTGGAGCCGAAAACCAGGCCGATGCCGGTTTCCAGAGAGATGAGTCCTTGACTGGCCAGCACGATGACGATGCCAGTCGTAGCGGATGAACTCTGCACGATAGCCGTGAAGGCGGCTCCGATCGCGACCGATAGCAGCGGGTTTTCTATGCTCTGCATCATGTCGATAAAGGGCGGCCATTCGCGAAGCGGGCTTGTGCCGATGCTCATCAATTCCATGCCGAAGAAAATCAGCCCGAGTCCCATCAGAGCCGTACCCCACTGCCGCAGGTACTCCCTTCGCGCAAGTGTTTCGGTGAAAAAACCGGCCGCGATCATCAGCAGGCCATATTTGTAGACCTTGAATGCAATGATCTGTGCCGTGATAGTGGTGCCGACGTTGGCGCCAAGGATAACGCCGATCGACTGACTGAGATTCAGCAGGCCGGCCGAAACGAAGCCTACGACCAGCACTGTGGTCACGGAAGACGACTGAATGACCGCTGTGATAATCGTGCCGGCGAGCGCGGCCGTGAAGCGGTTTGCCGTCAAGCGTGCGAGCAGGTTTTTCATGCCGGTGCCGGCGACCGTCTTCAGCGACTCGGTCATCTGCTGCATACCGAACAAAAACAGTGCGAGCCCGCCACCAAGCTGCGTTACCAATACGCCGATTTCGAGTGTGGTGGCCGAGTCTATGGTCGGCATGATTGCCGTATCGAAGTTAATTGCATGGTGGCTAATTTATCACCAGTTCATCGGGGCCAATCTCACCATTGCTGCCTTGTGTGATGGGCGCCGTGCAAAACGCGAAGGCATCAGCCATGAGAGGCCCCGAATCAAAGGCGGAGTTCCGGAGTGTTCGAGCGCCGATTTGACCCTCAGGTTATTCCTTGCGCCGGCCCTTTCCGCCAAGCCAACCGCGTTTGAAAAAGACGGTGAGGATGCCGACCACGACCGTGAGCATCGCCCCGAGCAGGATGAAATAGCCATTGCGAAAGCCCAACTCCGGGATGCGCTCGAAGTTCATGCCGTAAATGCCGGCCATGAAAGTGATCGGCACAAATATGACGGTCACGATCGTCAGCGTCTGCATGATCTGGTTCAGACGGTGCGCCGAAAGGGAGAGGTAGCCGTTCATCAGATCATCCGTCAGCTCGTAGTAAAGCCGTGCCAGGCCCAGCATCCGGTCGAGCTGTTCCTGGACGTCGGTCAGCTCATGGTCGTGATCCGCCAACTGCGCGGGGGTGTTCGAACGGGCCGAAGTGAAGAGCTGGGCGTGGTACTGGAGCACGCGCAGAATCCGCTTGAGATCGCCCTTCTGCCGCACCAGCTCGGCGAGCAGTTCGTCGCTCGGTCTGTCGAGCATCTCCTCTTCCATCTCGTCGAGCCGTTTTTCGACCGCCAACAGCAACGGCAGGAACCGGTCGGCCACCGCGCGACACAGGCGGAGCGCCAGAGAGGCACGGGAGACGTCCGGCGCGATCGCGCCGGAGGTCAATTCCGCCAGGACGGCGTCGGTGCTCACCGACCGGCCCGAGCTGCGGGTGACCAGATACCTCTCGCCGACAAAGAGGGACAGCTGGATCGTCCCGAACTCGAGCGACGTCGAGCCCGCGTCGAGTCCTTTCAGCAGGATGAAGGTGTTGTCCTGGAAGGGCTCGATCTTCGGTGGGTGACGCTCACGCAGGGCGTCGGCGATCGCCAGCGGGTGGATACCGAAATGACCTGCGAGCAGGCCGCGTTCCGCCTCGGGTTGCTCGCCGTCGATCGCCACCCAGATCTGGCTGGCTGGATTCTGCTCCCATTCGTCGATCAGCTCGGCTCCGCCTTCGCGAAGCCGTTGGTCGGCCGGGTCGTACAACACAGCTCGAATCATCAGGTTGGCTCCTTTGAGCTGAATAGTACACCGCCCGATTGTCGATCAGGTGGCGAGCTGGCAGGAACGGCTCGGCAGCACACCTCACCGCCTACGGAAAACGAAGCTTTCGGCGCGCTACAATGCCGCCACACACACGGCCCGGAATGTCAGTCGAAATGTTGCGTGAAGATCGAACGTTAAATTGGACAGGGAGAACAACAATGGCCAACAGAGACGAGTACATTGCGAAGATGAAGGCTCAACTGGACGAGTGGAACGCCGATCTGGGCAAGCTCGAAGCAAAGATGGCGGAAGCGAGCGATGCGACGAAGGAACGGCTCGCGCCCTACCTCGAGAACGTTCGCGACGCGAGGGATGCTGCCACGAAGAAATTCGGCGAACTCAAGAACTCAGGAGAGGCGTCGTGGGACTCTCTCGAGGGCGAGGTCGAGCACATCTGGAAGACCTTCAAGCAGTCGGTCAACTACTTCAAGTCTCAGCTCTGAGCCGCCACCGCCGATCGGGCCGCCGCACGGGTCGACGGGGATCGTTCGTCACGGCAGGCGCCGAGGTCTGCGCCCTGACCGCGAACACACCTCGCACCTACCTGGACGAGCTTCGAGTCGCATCCTCGCGACCACTGGTGAGTATCGTCACCGCAACCAGGGATGCTGCGCGAAAGCAGGGACCAAAAAGAGCACTCCTCCTGGGCACCCGAATGCTGATGGAGGCGGAGATGTACCCGCTCGAGTTTTCTGACCCCGGGATCGAGATCGTCCTCCCTGCCGAAAAGGATCGAGAGTTTCTCGATGAGGTCATCTACGGGGAGTTGGCGCTTGGCATCGTGCAGCCACAGGTTCGGCAGCGCATTCTCGACATCTGCACGAAACAACATGCAGGAGGATCGGATCGATGCGGTGTTCCTCGGTTGCAGGGAGCTGCCGCTGGTGATCTCGAACGACGACCTTCCGGTTGCAGTGCTTGACACGACCGTTATCCACACCGCAGCGATTCTCGCCGCGGCGTCCTGAGGTTTCTGCGCCCGTAAAACTCCCCTCAAGAACCCCCGCCACCCGACGACCGTCTGCCGCTCGGTCGCAGGAGGCTGCGTTCGAGATCGATGGCCCACAATTCGTAGCCGTGCACAAGGTCGTTCGCGGTGAAGAAGATCCGGTTGCCCGCCGGTGTCAGCCCGACCGGCGCCACCGAATTAGCGCCTGGAATGACGTCGAAGACCTCGGTCCCGGCTGCGGTGCCATCTGTTCGGAAGACTTCGAGCCCATACTCAGGGTGAGGAGCGGCGAAGTACAGCAGGCCCCTGGCCACGGCGAGGCTCGACGGCAAGGAGTGGGCGGGGCCCGGTTGGAGTTCAATGACCATGGTGGTCCCAGCCGTTGTACCGTCGGTGCGCCACAGTTCGAAGCCGTGCCCGCCGTCGTCGTGCCAGAAGTAGACCGCGCCACCGAGCGCGACAGCAAAAAGGGGCTGGTAGGAATGGAGGGGGTAGATATCCTTGACCAGCCAGGTTCCGGATTCGGTGCCGTCGGTGCGCCAAACCTCGCTGCCGTGAACCCCGTCGTCGGCTGAGAACACCAGATCGTCACCCAGAGGAACACCAACATCTCCACCCGCCGCCGCGAACAGGCCTTCCGCAGACGACCGCGGGCCGGGGAAGACGTCTGCAACCATCGCAACTGAGTCGTCGGCCGGATCGACAACCCACAGCTCCTGGCCGTGCTCGCCGTCGTCGGCCGAGAAATACAGCTTGCCGCCCGCCGCCACCAGGCCCCGTGGATACGAACCTTCCGAGCCGGCCACGATGTCTGCGGTCAACTCCGTCCCCGCCGTCGTCCCGTCGGAGCACCACAGCTCTTCTCCGGTGAGACCGTCGTCGGCTGCGAGGTACAACACACCGTCGACGACGGCGATCTCGTCGACGCGGAGGTTCGCCACCGGGAAGGTCCCGGCTGCGGTCCCGTCCGAACGCCACAACGAGACCGCGCTGCTGTCCCACCCGGAGAAGTAGGCCACCCCATCGAGTACCTCGAGGGAAGCGTAGCGACCCAGGGTATCGACAAAAATATTCGCAATAACGAGAGTTCCGTCCTCGGTTCCGTCGGAGGCCCAGAGGGCCGAGCCGGCGCTGTCTTCAGCGGAGAAAAGCAGAATCCCGTTGACGATCACCAGCGGCACCGGTTCCGAGCTTTCGGGCCCCGGAACGATGTCCCGAACCAGATAGGTGCCGGCCTCCGTCCCGTCCGAGCGCCACAGCTCGCGACCCGTGTCCGGCACATAAGCATGACAGTAGACGATTCCGTCTCCGCCCACACAGTCGTATGGCAATGACCACTCGGTCATCGCGACCTCGCTGATCTGTTCGGTTCCTCCGTCCGTACCGTCGGAGCGCCACAACTCCGGCCCCGATCCGGGTGAGTTGGCCATGAAGTGAAGGGCCCCCTTGAAGACCGCCAGTTCCGCCGGTCCTGATGAGTGCTCGCCTTCATAAATATCGGCGACTTGCCAGGTTCCAACCGTGGTGGCGTCGGTGCGCCAGAGTTCGGAACCCACGGTTCCGTCATCGGCCCTGAAATAGAGGACATCGTTCATTGCAACAAAATCCCCAGGGTAGGAATCCGCAGGTCCAGGGTTAATGTCCAGGATCAGGTGCGTGCCCGAGCCGGTCCCGTCGGACCCCCACAACTCGTACCCGGTGTCAGCCCGCCGCAGAACGAAGACGACCCCGGCACCGTAGCCGGTGAGCAAGGAGATTCTGGAGTCGTTCGCACCATTTCCGAGATCTGCGACGATCTCGGTCCCGGACTCAGTGCCATCCGAGCGCCACAGCTCCGTGCCGGATTCCCCGTCGTCAGCGGTAAGAAAAACGGAATTGCCCGCTGCCGTGAAGTTCTGAGCCTTTGACCCTGACTCCCCCGGCCTGATGTCTGCGACAAGTGAAGTCCCGGCTTCGGTCCCGTCCGTCCGCCACAGCTCGCGGCCGTGAACCCCGTCATCCGCCGAGAAATAGAACTTGCCGTCCAGGACCGCTCCGAACATCGGCGACGAGCCCTGTTCGCCGGGGTTGATGTCCTTGACAGGCCGAGTCCCGTAGTACGTGCCGTCGGTGCGCCACAGCTCGAGGCCGCGGCTGCCTTCATCGGCGCTGAAAAACGCCACGTCGCCGATCGTGACCATCCGTTCAGGCGTGCACCCGAACGTCGGAGAACACGGAGAAACCGCGCCGATGACGAAGGTGCCGGCCTCCGTCCCGTCAGAGACCCACAGTTCCCTGCCGTGCACACCGTCATCTGCGAAAAAAACCACGCTGTCACCGAGTGGTGTGATCGGGTAGGGGTTGCCGGCCATGAGGCCGGGCGAGATGTCTTTGACCCGCCACGCCGTCGCACCCTTGCACGCCCACAACTCGTACCCACTAACACCGTCATTTGCGGAGAAAAAGAGCGTGTCGCCGGCGGATGTCAGGTGGCGGGGTTCCGACCCGCTCAACCCGGGGTGGATGTCTCGCACGAGCTCGGTCCCGTCGCGGGTTCCGTCGGAGCGCCACAGTTCGGGACCGAGATCCGTGGACTGGCCCGCAAAGTACATCCAATCACCGATACCCGTGATGTATCGCGGTCCCAGCCCCAGCTCCTCGTCGACGCCGGGGGCGATGTCTTTCACCATGCGAGCGGTCTCGACTCCCCACGCAGGAAACGCCAGGAAGAACAAACCGACGGGCAGGGCAACCATGCGAAGTCCAGCGGACCACGGCGAACGAAGTACCGTCGACACATCAGACGTTTTCATAACCGCCTCCGCCATAACCTGTTCATTCTCGATTCAACCGCCGTCATGCTACCACCACCTTGAGAGGCGGCACCTCGAACGAGAACATTGGGCGCGGCCCCGACGATCGGGGCCAAATAGGCTTCAGGCTTTCCGACCTGGGGAAGTTGGATAATCCTGATCCGGCGCTCGAACTCCTTGAGGATCTTCATCTTGGCACCGTTCCAATTTCGGCGCTTTTCACAAGGCGACCATTGTGCATCCTGCACGTGGCGCCCATCCGCACACGCAACATGTGCACGTGGCCCGCTTCAATGTGTAATAGTGAACGTGGTCTGGTATCGAAAAACGGCGCCCACCGTTCTCAACGGTGAGCGCCGACGTTCTTTCGAGCCGTTTCTGTTCGGCCTGTGCCTATGGGATATTCGCCCAGACCGCAGCCAATAGGATCCGAATCCACTCTCGGCCTGTAATGATGCCTTGTTGTCTCAGACCGGCCAGGTATCTGGCGACCCGGCCGACAAACTGTCCGTGATTTTTCGATGATGCCGCGATCGCCGCAATGTTGTCGGAGATCGTGCACCCATTGTCGAACAGAGTGTTCGTGACGCCAGTGTCTCGCCCGTCGATGACGACGGTCGGACTGAGATCCGACTTCGGGTTGCAATCCACGTCGTCCGGCACGCCATCGCCGTCGAAGTCCGGCACCAGACCGAAGATATAGGCCGACCCCGAATAGGCGCCGGCTTCGGTCGACCCCGGCGAGCCGACGAAGGCCGCGCCACCCGAATAAGCCACCGAAAAACCGAGATCATTATCAATCGCGGCGTCCGATGCAACCAGCTTGTCCTTTTCGTTCCACGTGGTGCCGGTTCGATTGAACACATACGCGGAACCCGTCCGGGAGTCATCCACCCAGGCGCCGATGACCGCGGTGTCGCCGGAAAGGGCGATGGAAAAGCCAAAATTGTCGTTGGCCGCGCCGTCTGACGCCGCCAACGTCTGCTGGAGGGACCACGTGGTGCCGGTTCGCGTGAAGGCATAGACAAATCCCGGACTCGGATCGAAGCTGGATGCACCTATCAGGGCAGTATCGCTTGCGATAGACACCGCCGTCCCAAAAAATATGTCGTTGTTCACCGGGGAGATCAGCTTCTGCTGCTCGGTCCAGGTGGTTCCACTTCGCGTAAAGACGAAGGCCGATCCCAGGGTCACCCCGGAACCCTCCTCCCATCGATCGTAGATTGAGCCGACGACGCAGGTGTTACCCGAGAGAGCCACGCTGTAGCCAAACCAGTCGAAGGTGTAAATATCCGATGCGGTGAACTTGGCCTCCTGGGTCCAGGTGACGCCGCTCCGGGTAAAGACATAGACCGAACCCGCGTCCATACCTGCATCGTCGTCCAGGTACGATCCGATGGCCACAGTGTCACCGGAAAGCGCGACGGAGACACCGAACCGGTCGCCGGGATCAGCGTCCACCGCGGTCACGTGTTGCTGCAGTGTCCAGGTGGTGCCGTTGCGGGTGAAGACAAAGGCCGATCCTCGTTCTGCGTCATCGCCCCAAGCGCCGACAATGATGGTGTCGCCCGATATCGCGGACGAGCAACCGAAACGGTCGTAATAGTCGGGAGATGGGGCCATCAGTTTGGCCTGTTGGGTCCAGGAGGAGCCGCTGCGGACATACACGTAGGCGGAACCCGCGGAGAACTTCTCCCCGCAGGCGCCGATGACCGCGGTGTCCCCCGAAACAGCGACCGAAGATCCAAAAAGGGCGCCTGCCGAACCATCCAAAGGAACCAGTTTTGCGTCCTCTGTCGCCGCCAGCGCTCCCGATGCCGCTCCCAGCAGGCCACATACAACAAGAGCAGATCCACCAATGATCTTCACCCGCCCCCGCCACGATGTATTTCTGTTCATGTGTTGTCTCCCCTCAATAGGCCAATATTTGGGCAAGCGCCCTCGTCAGGTGCTCACTCAACGTGCATTTCGGAAAGCAAAAAACAGTTCTCGCTGTCAGACCGGCGGGAGCATGTTTTGACGATGTGTCTCGTTTTCAGAATCTGTCCTCACAATAGGCACAATGAGCTGAAGTTGTAAGGAACACTGCGGCATTGAAGTCCGGCTGCGGCATACGATCAAGGAATCCAGCTCAGTCTCACCGGCAATCCTCCGAAAAACCTCACCGCCCAGCAGATCGCTCGGATCGAAGAGGCCGAGAGTGTCGCATTTCAACAGGCCCTCGTTTTCCGCCTTCTCCACCGGGCGAACGTACAGCGGAAAGCACCCGATCACCATCGAGATCCAGTCGGTCGAAACAACCAACCAATCGCTCACTGCGGCGGGCATCGGAACCCGCGAATCCTGAGGCATGTCCGCCAAGGCTCTGGCAAGGTGCTCGGTGCGCGGAGATCTGGCAGACGGTTTCGCAGGCTCACCGACTGGCGGGTCTCCGACAACCAAGTCATCGCAGGATTCACGGACGAGCTCGCGAAAAAGTTCCCCTACCGGGGTTGACGCCCGAAAGGGAGGGGATAAACCCCTCCCCTACGGTTCTTCGGAAGGGCGTGGAGCATCGGGTGCCGCGCCTGGAGTTGCTCGGGGCCCGGCAGCTTGTCGAGACCGCTGTTCGCGACGATGCGGTGCTATTCAGCGGCGGTCTTTTCAACTGGCGCCATATCCACCCAACGGAGCAACTCGGAATCCCGAATCCTCGACCATCTCTTGGTATTCGGAGAAAAGCTCCTGTGCAGCCTCCATGCCGCCCACTTGCTCGGCAAAGGCGGCATACCACTTGGCGTCCAGCGGGCTCACCTGCCACTCCATGTCGGATATTCCGTTGGGCAGGTGCCAGATGATGACGGGATCCCATCTGCCCGAATGGCACCGGAAAATCTTGGGCATCTTGGCTCCGGAAGCCTCGTAGGCCGGGGCGAATTGCTCCTTGATCATCTTCAAGGCCTTGTCCGCCTGCCCGGACTCGTACTGAACGTGGACCAAAATGTACCATTCAAGATTTTCGAATTTTTGGGCCTGCGGCAATTCCTCCTGTGCGGCGATCGGCAGCGCGGTCATGACGAGGGCGAAGGCAACGACGACGGCTAGCTTGCGGAACATGAGGCTCCTCCAACCAGAGTTGCGGCGAGGTCCCGGGACAGACCACCCGCCCCGTGAGGCAGCGCCGATTAAAAAATAGGGTTGTCGTTCAAAACATGGTGCGCGGGTTGATCCATGTCAACCCGTTTGTCATCAACCGAGGTGCCGCCTCTCGGTACCGATTGAAGGGGAGCCCCTTCAGCGGCTGCTAAGGTTGCGGGCGGAGTAAAAAATGAAAAGAAAACCGTTGTGGTTGATCAGCGGTCTCGGGTGATCCGTGATCTGCGGTTTCGTTGCAGCCAGACTCCTCGCACCGCCACCACCACCCAACATCATCGTCATCATGGCTGACGACCACGCACAGCGAGCGATCAGTGCGTATGGCAGCACGTTGATCCGAGACCCCCAACATCGATCGATTGGCCGACGAGGGCATCCTCTTCTCGTCCAGCTTTGTCACCAACTCGATCTGCGCGCCCTCTCGGGCCGTGCTTCTGACCGGGCAGTACAGCCATCGCAACGGCCTGCGGGACAATCGCGACGAGTTCGACAGCACGCAGATGACCTTCCCCAGGTTGCTGCAGGCAGGCCGGGCTACGAGACGGCGGTGGTCGGCAAGTGGCACCTCAAGACCGAACCGGTGGGTTTCGACCATTCGAAAGTGCTTGCCGGCCAGGGGCCTACTACGGGCCGACATTCTCTGGAGAACGGCGTCGAGGTCGAGCACACGGGGTATGTCACCGACCTGATCACCGATCTTCGCTCTCGAGTTCCTTGAAAAACGGGACACGAGGAAGCCGTTTTTCCTGCTCTACAACCACTCGGCCCCGCACCGCAACTGGATGCCCAGCCCCCGGCATCTCGATCTGTATGCCGGAGAGGATCTCCCCCTGCCACCGACCTTTGACGACGATTACGAAGGCCGCCCGGCGGCGCGTGGAGCGGACATGAGAATCGACGACATGTACCTCTCCTTCGATCTGAAGCTGCAGCCCGGGTTCCTTTGACCAGGAGACGGGCACCGGTGGGAAGGCCGGTTACGATCCGCAATCTGCCTGGGAGGCGTGCGTACGGACGGATGACGGAAGAAGAAAAGGCCGCCTGGGACGCGCACTACGGGCCGATCAACGAGGCCTTTGCCGACGACCCACCCGAGGGCTCCGAACTCAGCCGGTGGAAGTACCAGCGCTACCTCAAGGACTACCTCCGATGCGTCGCCGCGATCGACGACAACCTCGGGAGATTCCTGGACCGGCTCGACGAACTCGGTCTGAGCGACAACACCATCGTCATCTACACCTCCGACCAGGGGTTCTACCTCGGTGAGCACGGCTGGTACGACAAGCGCTTCATGTACGAAGAGTCGATGCGGACGCCGCTCATCATCCGGTATCCCGATGGGATCGCCGCCGGTCAGGTCGGCGATGCCCTGGTCGTCAACCTCGACACCGCTCCCACCCTCCTCGACTTTGCCGGCGTGCCGGTGCCATCCGAAATGCAGGGCAGGTCGCTGCGTCCGCTGACCCTCAGCCAAACACCCGACGACTGGAGGCGAGGTGTGTACTACCACTATTCCGAGTACCCACAGGGATGGCACAGCGTTCGACCGCACTACGGCATCCGCACCGACCGCTACAAACTGATCCATTTCTACGGCGAACTGAATGTCTGGGAACTCTACGACCTCGAGAAGGACCCCCACGAACTGATGAATATCTATGGCGATCCCGACTCCGCTGAAATCGCCGCAGAACTCCTCGAGCCAACTCGAGGACCTCCAGCACGAGTTCGGCGACACGGTTGGCTGATGCAGCGGAAGCGGCAACACTCCATGTGGGGCAGCGCCGTCCCGACGTGGATGGCATTATCTTTCTGAACTCCGCTCTTGACTTATCTTCCTCTTGCATATATGTTGGATGCAGATAAGGAGGCATCATGAGTTACATCAGAAGATACGCCGTATTAAGTCACCTTCGAGCGCAACCGACCAGCCACGTCATACGATACCGAAAGGGCAAGACGACATACTCGGGACGGGCGGCACCTTCTGGTTCCGACCGCTCAACGCCGCAGTCGCCGAAGTTCCCGTTGAGGATCGGGAACAGACCTTCCTCTTCACTGGACGTACCGACGATTTCCAGGATGTGGCCGTCTCTGGAACAATCACCTACCGTGTCGCGGATCCCGAGCTTGCCGCTCGACGAATCGACTTCACCATCGATCTCAAGAACGGCGTATTCCTGAAGGAACCACTGGAGCGCCTCGCGCAGATGGTGACCCAGACCGCCCAACAATTGGCGCTTGACTGGATCGCGCACCGTCCACTCGCCGATGTGTTGCGGATGTCGGTCCAGGACCTCCGCCCTCTGCTGATTGAAGGGCTTGCCAATGATGTTTCGCTTGCCGATGTCGGGCTTGAAGTGGGAGCCGTGCGGGTCACGCGAGTCAACCCCAACCCGGATTTGGAGAAGGCGTTGCAGGCTCCAACACGGGAACGGATGCAACAAGTGGCCGACGAGGCCACGTTTCAACGCCGGGCATTGGCCGTGGAAAAGGAACGGGCCATCGCGGAAGCAGAGCTGAACAATCAAGTCGAACTGGCGAAACGGGAAGAGCAGCTGATCGAACAAGAGGGAACCAACACCAAGCACCGGGCGGCAGATGAGGCTCAAGCCAAGCTCATTGAAGCCGAGGCCCGTGCCGAACGGGCGAAGTTGGGAGCCGAAGCTCGAGCCGAGGGCATCAACGTTGTCGAGGCCGCCCAGGTTCAGGCGGAGCAGGATCGCATCAACATCTACCGCGACCTTCCGAACCAGGTCATGATGGGTCTCGCAGCACGGGAAATGGCCGCCAACCTCGGTCAGATCGATCACCTTAATCTCGGTACCGACGGAATCGCTGCGCTTCTGCAGAATCTGATGACCGCCGGTACCAAGAGGTTGGAGGATTGAGATGAGTCGAACCTCCACTCCGCGAGTGGTCGTAGCCTTCCGAGACACCGAGTGGGATCAGCTCCTCGATCGTCATGCCACGGCCGGACAGGTGCGCTTCTTCCTCGAGACTCGCGAACGTGATGTGGGGGAGGTTCTCGGGCGCCATCGGGTGCAAACCGACGCCTTGAAGAAGGTCGAGCAGGCAATCCCAACCGATTGGCGCAGAGTCCGCATCAACCGGGATGAACTGTCGGGCTTCCCATTTGAACCAGGCGACATCGTCTTGGCGGTGGGCCAGGATGGATTGGTACCAAACCTCGCAAAGTACTTGAAGGAGCAATTGGTCATCGGCTTGAACCCTGATCCGAACCGCTATGAAGGAACGCTCGTGAGATGGGCGGTCGAGAGACTCTCCGAACTCCTTGCTGCGGCTGAGTCCGGAGAGGTGGCGACGTCTGACCTGACCATGGTCGAATGTCGCCTCGACGATGGTCAACGTCTTCTGGCCCTCAACGAGATCTACGTCGGACATCAAACCCATCAGTCCGCCCGGTATGTTCTTTCCACCAGCACACAATCGGAGCGTCAGTCTTCTTCGGGGGTGATCATCGCCACCGGCACCGGCGCCACTGGGTGGGCCCGCTCGATCTCGCGTGAGAGACAGTCCCAGCTGGACCTTCCTTCAAACGTCGACCGACGCCTGGCATACTTTGTTCGTGAGGCGTGGCCATCGGTGTCCACTGGAACTTCGTTGACCGAGGGTCTCCTTTCCCAAGGTGATGAGTTGCACATCACCTCCGAGATGGAGCACGGCGGTGTCGTGTTCGGCGATGGAATCGAAACAGATCGAATTCTGGTCGGCTGGGGCCAAGAAGTGACCGTCTCACTGGCGACCGAAAAGCTGAGGTTGGTGGTGGAATGAAATCCGAATCTGAGTTTTTGGCATCCTACTCCCCTCAGGAGTTCGACCGCCCTTCCGTTGGCGTCGATGTCGGGCTGACAACAGTTGTTGATTCTGAAATGAGGGTCCTCCTGATCGGTCGAACCGAGCACCCGTTTAAGGCCGCTGGCAACTCCCGGGCGGATTTCGTCGGGATGGGCGAGTCACTCGACCAGGCCGCCACGCGTGTCCTCTCGGAAAAGGCGGGTATCAGCGGGGTCTTCACCGAGCAGCTCTACACATTCGGGGAGCTCGACCGCGACCCTCGTACCCGGTGATCTCAGTAGCCTATTTCGCTCTCGTTGCCGCCGATCGACTGAAGGTCAACACGGATCAGGCGCTGTTGGCGCGGGTTTCTGCGCCGTGGGAGGGAGAGACCGGCGGAGTAGCGGAACTGTCCGACGGAGATCGACCCCTGGATGTGGCGTTTGACCACGACCAGATGGTCGGAATGGTTTTGAAACGACTGCGGGGTAAGCTCGACTACTCCCCTGTAGGCTACGAGCTGTTGCCTGAAGAATTCACCCTCCTGGATCTGCAACGAATCCACGAGACCATCCTCGCCCGCGACGTGAACAAGGACTCGTTCGGCGCAGGTGCTCGCTTCGGGAGAACTCGAATCAACAGGCTCGCCAGAAAGTTTCGGCCTACCGTCCCGCCGCACTGTATCACCACAAAGTCATGACCCGTTGACTGAAGGAGCCAGATAGGTGAGAGGTGGCACCTGTCCTCACGGGCGTCCAAATGATGGGCGGGAGTGTCCCCGAGCGCGCTCAGGGAGTCCGCTCAGGGTCGAGCCGAGACGACGAATCAGAGGCTCGGGTCGGTTTCTCAAACGAGGCTGAAGGTGGGCCACAGCTCACTCTGCTTCGGACCAACAACCCGAGCGGGCTGTCATTGAATTGCGGACAAAATGCCGGGCCCTTCTTCACGGTCAGATGTCGTCTCCGTTGCAGGTCTCGAGATTCACCACATGCAGTTGCTCATTCATCGTGCGCCCCGTTTCCAGTCGGTTATTCGTCTCCACCATAAACGTGAGGCGGTCCGAGAATTTCAGGAAACCGCTCGCGGAGCGCCGCACGGGCCTCGTAGCAGAGGTGGCAGGCGTCCACATAGCCGTCCTCATGCGGCAGATCGTAGACCCGGACCAGTTCGGCGGGACCATCGGCCACGAGGGGCCCGATGATGGGGTGGTTTTGTGGGTCGTATGTCTCGAGCATCTCGCTGAGAGTGTTCTTCTCCACGTTGCCCACCAGCAGCCCCTGACAGAGGTGGACGTTGCCGTATCCATCCACATGCACCCGGCCGGGATCAAAGAAATCCTCATCGGGGCACTCATCGAAATCGGTCCACGGCCTGCGCGGGAGATCGGCTGTCAAGTTGACGGCCGCCCGACCCCGGAAGCGAACCGATCCGCCGACGATGGGCAGGCCCTTTTCATCCGGGTTCTCGCATACCGTGGGCGGGTCGATGGTAATCACCATCTTGTCGAGTCCCAAACTGCGCGCAGCCTCGACGGCAAAGCCCGGTCGTGGGTCCTCCACCTCACCCTCGTGGAACGTGTCGCTCGAGACGCTGATGTCGGCCACCCCGAGCTCACCGAGCGGTCGGAGCCAGAGTTCGGCATCCGCTTCGGCGGTGGCCCAATAGCAGTTGGTGACCACACCCGTGGTGAACCCGCGCTCTTTCGCCCGGCGAATGCCTTCCACCAGCAGCGGGTGGAAGAGAAAGGGCTCGCCGCCTTCGAAGTAGATCTCGCGCACGGTCCCAAGCTCTTGTGCCTGGTCGAGCACCTTTGTGAGAGTCTCGAGGGAAATGGTACCGCCAGCTCGTGGGCTCGACCACACAAAACAATGGTCGCACTCGTGGGTGCACTGGTAGCTGAGCAGAAAGTGGACTCCTGTTAAAGCCATGGTCATCTCCTTGAATCGAGCGGGGTCCGTTCGCAGGCGGTACGGCAGTCCATCAACTCAGCACCGTGCAACCATGACTGGGAGGTTTTCATCGCCGGCGACGGCGTCTCCGCTTAACGATGAAAATTTCGCCACATCTTTGAAGCCTGCGGACAGGGCGGCTTCGATGAGCTCTCGATCGGCGTATGCCTCGTTGCTGAGAGCGCAGGTGGTGACGGCGCAGGTCTGAGCATCGACAACCGAAAAACGGGTGGTGGACGCATTGGCATCCGCATGCCAGAAGTTCTCCTGGAGAACAAGGTGCGGCTTTTCAGAGAACAGCCCCGACTGCGCTGAATACCAACTCGGACTTTTCTCTCCATCTCGCCGGATCAGCTCCAGACTCTGATACTCCAAAAGAAAGCGTCCCCCTGGTTTGAGTGCGGCATGGGCCTTACTGAGAATCTCCAGGCCGCGCGGTTTCGGAAAGACATTGAACTGACCGTAGACCATCAACACGAGATCGAAACCGTCGCCGAATTCAGCATCCCGTATGTCGGCCTGATGGTAGGTGCACGAGATCTTCTCCTCAGCGGCGGTTTCGGTTGCGTGGCGAATCGACGCAGGCGAATAGTCGATCCCAACGCACTCACAACCGAGACGTGCCAGGCGGAGGGCGTAGAGTCCGGGACCACATGCGAGATCGAGCACTCTGCCGGGCCGCGAGCCCAGGACCTCGTTGAAGATCCACTCGACGTGGCGATCGATCGTCTCGGTCCTGCGGCTGGCCAGATCGTGCTCCTGGCTCAGATGTTCCGACAGCATGCGCTCTGAGAACTGCTGATCGTTCCAGGGGATGTTGTCTCCCTCAGACCACGGTTCCGGAACCAACGGCCGATTGACGATGTCGGAAATCGTTCTTGCCATTCTCTTTCCCTTCAATCACCACCCGAGTCGACGATATGTCATTCTCCTTTTCGCGCGCGCTTTTCGTTGTCGATCGGCTCACTGGACGACTGCAGGTGGATGCTGTCCATGACCCTCACGACGTCTCCCATCCGGTCTACCAGACCCGCGGAATCAATCGAAAACGTGTCGTTGCGGTGTACTCCACATACCCGGGCAGGGACTCTCGAAGGGTCTTCTCCTCGACCAGGATCCGAGCAACGATGGGCGCGAAGGCGAGCGGTACGAGGATCGCGGCCGCGACGCTTTCGAGCCACAACGAAAGGCCGAAAAGAAAAAGGAGATAGCCGAGATACATTGGGTGGCGAACGCAACCATAGAGCCCGGTGTCGACCAGCACGTGATCTCGCTCGGATTGATCGCCGACGATCGGTGTCGCAAAGCCGTTCTGCCACACGGCAGCCAACATGACGCCGTACCCGGCAAGACACAGCACCACTCCGGAAATCGAAAGCCAAAGCGTTGGCGACGGCAATAGCTGCAAGCGGAAAACGTCGGTGGGGATGAATACGAACCACGCGAGGTTGAATATCGCGAGCAGCAACGAAGCGACACGATCCGCCTTCGGCTGGTTTTTCGCGGTACCCCTTTGAACCCTGGCTTCGAGCGAAGCCGGTGCACATCTCGCGAGTGCGATCGTCGACGCCAGCGAAAGAAGACTGTAGACCACGAGAAACTGGATGGCCCGCGGCCATTGCCAGGTGCCTGCCGGCAGCAAGAGAACCGCGGCAAAGAAGGCCGCCTTGGCCACGGTTCGCACGATGCCCTTGATCATCAGCACCAGGGTCACCTCTTTCTCATCACGATCGTACTCGCACCCGGGTGGGACCGGCGAGCTGATGGGCATCAACCCCAACACCCTGAGATATCAAATGCGAAAACTGGGCATCCCGTTTCGCAAACACCGGCGAGGCGAACAAGGCGGAAAGAACCAACTAGGATTCTGCCGCCCCTCCGGGGCTTTGGGTTTTTTGGGCCGTCGTTCACCGGGGCTCACGCCCCGGCCTAAATCCTGTCGCCCTCCGGGGCTCGATCTCATGAACCCATCCGGTCCCGGCGCTTGATCAGCTTTCGGCATCCGGTCGCCGGGGCTTACGCCCCGGCCTACATTTTGTCGCCCCTCCGGGGCTCGATCTCATGAACCCATCCGGTCCCGGCGCTTGATCAGCTTTCGGCATCCGGTCCCGGGGCTCACGCCCCGGCCTTTCGAAATGCCGCCCCTCCGGGGCTCTCGACCCGCCTCCCGGGCATGAGCTGCGGAGCAGCGGCAGAAATTAGCCCGGGGCGCTAGCCCCGGGAACGGACGCGAAACATGGAACAAGCCCCGGAGGGGCGACAGATCCAACCGCAGCGTTGGAGAAACGAAGCAAAATCGGTCACAATGGCACCACAATGAACGACTCCGACATCCAGGCGATCCACCGACCGCACTCCAACCTGCTGACGCTCTACTTTCTGCAGGCGGCGGCGACGCTTGTCGCCTTCCCGTTTGTCTTCCTGCCGTTGTACTTCAGATACCACACGCTGAAGTACACCTTTGACGACGAAGGCATCACCGCCTCCTGGGGCCTTCTTTTCAAACGGGAGATCTATCTGACCTACCGCCGCATCCAGGACATCCACGTCAGCCGAAACCTGATCGAGCGCTGGTTGGGAATCGGCAAGGTGGAGGTCCAGACCGCCTCAGGAAGCTCTTCCGCCGAGCTCACTCTCGAAGGCATGGAGCACTGGGACGCGGTGCGCGACTACCTCTACCGGAGGATGCGCGGCACCGGTCAGATAGTCGGCGTTTCGGACAAACCGGCGACAGCCGAAACGGTCGTGGGCGATGGCGACGAAACGGTGGCGTTGCTTCGCGCCATCAAGGACGACATCGATGCCGTGCGGCGCGCCGTCGAGACAAACGGCGCCGGGCAATAATGCTGTACTCCCTGTTCAAGGACGTCGCGCTCGCGGTGATGAAGGCGCCGACGCAGCCGCCCGTTCCACCGGCAGGAAGCCATGGTGAGGCTCATGTTTATCGCGCGAGCCCCAACTACCTCACCTACCGGCTGCTTCTCTTCTGGTTCATCATGCTGCTCAACTGGCTGGTGCCCCTGTTCATGTTCATTGCCTGGATGTTCAACGGAGAGCACGCTCTCCTGATCCTCGCGATCATCTACGCGACCATCCTCGCGGTCGTTCAGTTCGTTGTGTATTTCGCCATCCGCATCGACTACGACATGCGCTACTACATCGTGACCGATCGCTCGTTGCGGATTCGCGAGGGCGCCTTCATCGTCAAGGAAAAGACCATCACTTTCGCCAACGTGCAAAACCTGCGAGTGGTCCAGGGGCCGGTGATGCGGTTGTTCCGGATCTGGAACCTGAACGTCGACACCGCAGGCGGGGGCGCCTCGCGCAACGAACACACTGAGAAAGTGCCCCACCGCGTCAAGATGGCCGGCATTGAAAACGCGCACGAGGTTCGCGACCTGATTCGCGGCCACCTGAAAGATTTCGCGGTAGGAACGGGGCTCGGCGACCTTGATGATCACGACGACGATTCGGCCGCGCGGGTCGGGAGTAGCCCGGAATTCGTCAACGCCTTGCGCGCCCTGCGCGACGCGACATCTGATCTGCGGACTGCCGTGGTCGATCGCCCCGGCCGCGGCTAGCTCGAAATCCTCGGATCGACTTCCAGAGCCCTGGTGACCTCGAGATGCTGCAGATTCGGTGGTCCCGGGCCTCAGCACATCGTCGTATTTCTCCCACCACGCGCGGGCGTCCGCCTGCCGCCACCGTCGAATCTCGAAACACGCCGCCAGCCTTTCACGGATCTCGCGCGCTCCATCCGGCCTCTCATCGGGGTTCTTCGCGAGACACTGCATGATCACCGCCTCGAGTTCGGGCGGCAGCTCGCGGCCCGAGGCGCTCGGATGGAGGTATCGGTTCGGTATGGAGGTGATGGCCGAGAATCTCCATAATGCTGCCTTCGAAGACCTGCCGACCCGTCAACATGTAGTAGCCGACCGCACCCAGGGCATAGAGGTCGCTGCGGCTGTCGATATTGTCCGGATCGGTCAGTGCCTCCGGCGACATGTAACTGCGGCGTGCCGGTGGCGACGCCGTCTTGTGTCACGTTCGGGTCGGTCGACCCCTCGACGATCTTGACCAGACCGAAGTCGAGAATCTTGGCGATGTCGAGTTCGCCGCCCTGGCGGCACAGGTAGATATTGGCCGGTTTGATGTCGCGGTGGATGATGCCGAGAGCGTGTGCTTCGGCGAGCCCGCCCGCCACCATCTCGAGGACACGGACCACTCTGCCGGGAGGCTGGGGGCCGTCCTGCTCGACCACCGCCTCGAGGGAGGCGCCGTCGAGCAGTTCCATTGCGTAGAAAAAGATCCCGTCGGGCGTTCGGCCGTAGTCGTAGATCGTGATGGTGTTGGGATGGGTGAGCCGAGCCGTTTGTTGCACCTCGAGTTCGAATCGCGCCAGGCTGGCCTCGCCCGCCTTTTCGGGAGGCAGCAGCTTGACCGCTGTCGGCCGGAGCATCATGGCGTGGCTGGCTCGATAGACCATGCCCATGCCGCCCTCACCCAGTTTCTTATCGAGGGTGTACTGACCGAGCTGCATCTCCTGGCGAATCTCGCGGCGCAGGTCGTGGATGATCCGCGTGATGGATGCACACACGATCGTCACCAGGGTCCACCAGATGGCGACGTCGACGAACAATGACGCGATCTGAAACGGCCCGATGTACTCGCGCAACGAACCGTCGACCACCACCGGAAGCCAGTGGAACACATACAGAGCGAGCATAGGCGCCGATGCCAGCAGGGTGATCCAGGTCGTCCGCCAGACCGTGCTCGGCACCAGCGCCGCCCGCAGGATGTAGCCAAACGACAGGCCCAGCATCAGGGCGGTGAGCACCTGCTCGAGCTGGAGCCCGGCCAGCAGTGCCAAAGCGTCGGGCTCGACCGTTGCCGGATCGACGCCCTGGAATTCGGCCATCAATGCGAATGCCTGTGGAGCAATGTTGCGTCCCATCAACGCGACTGCAACCGAGGAACCGAAGAGCGACGCGCTCTCCACCCACATCACAAAGTGGCGAGAACGCAAGCCGCCTCGGCAGACAAGCCACACGGCGAGACAGATGAGCAGGGCCACCCACGAGAGCGCGTTGCCGACGGTAAAGAGCTCCCGCCAGTAGCCCATCGTCAGATAGATCGCGGTGGTGGCGCCGTTGCCGACCAGCCACACGATCGTCAGCACTTTGCCGAGGAGGGCAACGCGCCGCTGATAGAACCTGAGGTTCTCGGGAGTGTCTGTTTCGGTGGTGCGGGTGGTGGCCATGGTGCAGCGAAATCCTACCACCGCCTGGGAAATGGCTCTGTTTAAAACCTGCTGGGGCGGACTACGAATCGGCACACTGACGACACGATCCTGGCGACGGGAGATTTCTCCACTCGCTCATTCTTCGCTCGGTCGAAATGACAGATTGAGGGTGCTGCAAGAGGATCGTTGCACTCCCCTTCCCCTGTCATACCGACCGAGGGAGCGGCCTGTCCCGGCGTAGCCGAAGGCGAAGACGGAAGCGAGGGAGCGGAGGAATCTCCGTGGGCGCCCCTGACAATGCGGTCCGAAAAGCGGCAGGGAGGGGACCAGCCCCTCCCTTATGGTGCTCAGATCAAAGCGTAGTGCAGCCGTGCCGGCTGCACGCGTGCGGCGTCACTTCCCCACCTCTGTCATTTCGACCGAACGAGTGGCGTCACTTCCCCACCTCTGTCATTTCGACCGAACGAGTGAAACGAGAGAGTGGAGAAATCTCTTTGGCTGCTTCTGACAACGCCACCCTCAGTATTCGAGTAGAAACGCCGCCAAACGTTCGAAACGCTGCTGGGCCGCATCGGGCTCGTCCGCGTTCAGACCGCTGAACTGCCGGGCCACCACCGCCTTGCGGTGGCCGAGCACCTGGATCTCCAACTCGGTGTGATCGACCGACCACAGATTGACCGGGAGCGTCACCACATCGGCTTTGAGGAGCGCCGCAACCAGGGCTTCCAGATCCGGTCCCGTGAGCGTCCTCGACACCTCGTCCCCGATGCGCCGCCCCGGCGTATAAGCCTTCTTGGTGACCTCGCCGTTTCGAATCATCAGGATCGAGCCCTCGGTATCCGACGTCTCAGCGGGCAGCGTGACGAAGCGAAGTTGGAGAGCCTCAGCCGCCAACTTCCCGTCCGCCAACTGCTGCATCCCTTCGGCAAGATCGCCGGCTGTGACACCACCTTCAACAAAAGGTACGGCGCGATCGAGCAGCCCGTCCGCGAGGGCCGCTAGCTGTTCGGATTGCTCGCCGTCCGCAAGCTGCACGACGCTTTTGCTCAGGCCGTCGATCTCGAGTTCCACCCGGCACGTCACTCGCAGCGGCGCCTCCCCGGATTCCGGCGATCGCCGACCACCGTAGCTCGGCAACATCGAGGCGAAATCGGTTTCCTGGAGCACCTCGAGCATCGAGGTTCGAACCGCGAGAGGCAGCTCGATCTGGGTCGTGCGGTTCCAGATCGCGATGCCGCTGGGAAAGACCACGAGGCTGCGCTGGCCGACACGGTCGGTGCGGTGAACCTGCAGCGAAAAGCTTGGAGCGTCCGACGCGGCCGCAGCCTGCAGGGCCGGCCCGATCTCGACCGCGGGCGCCTGCGTCGCGATCAACAGGGTCAAAACAACTGCATGGATCAGGGAACGGATCTTCATATCGGCGGGAGTGTAACAGGAGTGAACGATCCCAAGGCGGCTCGCCTCTTCGTTGACACCGCCGCCGGGGTCATCTAACGTCGATTCACATTCAAGTTCCGGGGCGCGTCAGGAAAAATCTGATCTCGAGCAAACGGGGGGAAACCATGAAGTGGAATTCGAGGACGATAACGGTGGTCGCTATCGCGTGCGCGCTGGCCTTTCCAACACTCGCCGGTGCGGCGACGCAGAACGAAACCGCGCAGGAGCGCATCGGTGCGCAGGCCACCAACCGGCCGTTGGCGTCGCTTGCCGAGGCTGCTTCCAAAGCGCGCAAGCGCGGACCGCACACCGGCGCACCGCGAGAGGTCGCCAACTTCATCGGCGAGGGCAGACCAGCTTTCAATGGCGAAAAATCTGCACCCGAGAAGGCGCTGCAGGATACGCAGGGATCGGGATCGACCGACGTCGCCTCCGGCTTCTTCGGGGCAGACAACAACGACAACGGCGCGCTTCTCGGCTTCCTCATCGCTCCACCCGACACCGACGGAGCGGTCGGGCCGAATCACTTCGTGCAGATGATCAACCTGCTGACCACCATCTACAACAAAAACGGCACCGTGGCGGTGGCATCGTTCCCGAGCAACACCCTCTGGGCAGGAATTGGAGGCAACTGCGAGGCCTTCAACCAGGGCGACCCGATCGTCCTCCACGACGATGCCGCCAACCGCTGGATCGTCAGCCAGTTCGCGTTTCCTGACACCTTAAGCACCTTTTCACAGTGTGTCGCCGTCTCACAGACCGGCGACCCCGCTGGCGCCTACAACCGCTACGAGTTTTCGTTCAACGGCATCGGTTTCAACGACTACCCGAAGCACGGCATCGTCACCGACTCGATCACCATGATGGCCAATCTCTTCAGCGCGCCGAGCTTCAACTGGGCCGGCACCTTCCTCGGCGTGTTGGACAAGGCTGCAATGTACTCGGGCCAACCCGCCAGCCTGCTCGGCTTCAACATCGGCACGAGTGAGTTCGGCTTTCTCGCGGGCGACCTCGACGGCGGCGGTTCGGCGCCGGCCCTCTTCGCCACAGCCATGTCGACCTATTACGCCTTCGACATCTGGCAGATCGACGTCGACTGGTCGACCGATAACGCATCGGTCAGCCAGATCGCCTCGATCCCCATTCCGTCGTACGACAGCGACCTCTGTAATGCCCCTCGTGAGGCGTGTATCCCGCAGCCCAACAACGGACCCAAGCTCGAAGCCATCACCGACCGGCTGATGCACCGCCTGCAGATTCGCGACAGAGGCTCCTACCGAACCATGGTGACCTCGCACACGGTCGACGTGGGCGCCGGCCGCGCCGGCATCCGCTGGTACGAGCTGCGCGAGACCGGCGGCACCTGGTCGCTTTACCAGGAGGGCACTTTTGGCCCCGACGACGGCCAACACCGCTTCATGCCGAGCGCGGCGATGAACAACGCCGGCGACATCGGCATCGGCTATCTGCTGGCAAGCACCAACACCTATGTCTCGACAGCTGCGGCCGGCCAGTCGGCCGCCAACAGCGGCAGCGGCCTCCTCGACGCGGCCGAGGCGATCTGCGCAGCCGGCTCGGGGGTGCAGACCAACGTGAACCGTTCTGGCGACTATTCAGCAACCTCGATCGATCCTCTCAACGACAAGTTCTGGCACACCAACGAGGTCTTCACAACCACCGGCAGTTACCAGTGGGCCACCTATGTGTGTGAGTTCTCGGTCGAATCAGGCGGTGGCAACGACCCGCCCGAAGCGTCCTTCACCTATGACTGCACGGATCTGGACTGCTCTTTCACCGACACCAGCACAGATGGCGACGGCACCGTCACCGCATGGAGCTGGAACTTCGGCGACGGCACCACCTCGACCGCGCAGAACCCGAGCCACTCCTACGGCTCGAACGGGACCTTCACCGTCAACTTGACCGTCACCGACAACGACGGCGCAACCGACAACACATCGCAGAGCGTTACGGTTTCTGCGGGCAACAACCCACCCGAGGCGTCGTTCACCTTCAGTTGCGACGACCTCGATTGCACCTTCACCGACACCAGCACCGACGACGGCACCATCACGGACTGGAGCTGGACGTTTGGCGATGGCGGTGGCTCCTCAGCTCAGAACCCGAGCCACACGTACGCCTCGGCGGGGACATACACCGTCAACCTCACCGTCACCGACAACAACGGCGCGAGTGACAGCGCGTCGCAGAACGTGACGGTGTCGGCAGGCAACAACCCGCCCACCGCTTCGTTCACCTTCAGCTGCAACGGTCTGACCTGCAGCTTTACCGACACCAGCACCGACACCGACGGCACCATCGTGGCGTGGAGTTGGAACTTCGGCGACCGCGGCACCTCCTCAGAACAGAACCCAACCCATGCCTACACCAGATACCGCAGCTACAAGGTGTTCCTGACGGTGACGGATTCAGACGGCGCCACGGACAGCATCATGCAGGTCGTGACGACAACTCCCGGCAACAATCCCCCGAATGCTGCGTTCACCTTCAGCTGCAACGACCTCGTTTGCAGCTTCACAGACACCAGCACCGATACCGACGGCACCATCACCGCATGGAGCTGGACCTTCGGCGACGGCGGCACCTCTGCGGCGCAGAACCCCAGCCACACCTACGGAATCTCGGGCACCTACACCGTCACCCTGACCGTCACCGATAACGATGGCGCGACCGACAACACATCACAGAGCGTGACGGTCTCAGCGGCCAACAACCCGCCGAGTGCTTCGTTCACATTCAGCTGCAACGAACTCTCCTGCAGCTTCACCGACACCAGCACCGACACCGACGGCACCATCACCAACTGGAACTGGAGCTTCGGCGACGGCGGTGGCTCCTCGGCCCAGAACCCGAACCACAGCTATCCATCGGCCGGCACCTACACCGTCACTCTGACGGTGACCGACAACGACGGCGACAGTGACAGCGACACACAAAGCGTGACCGTTGCGGCCGCCAACAACCCGCCGAATGCTTCGTTCACATTCAGCTGCAACGAACTCTCCTGCAGCTTCACCGACACCAGCACCGACACCGACGGCACCATCAACAACTGGAACTGGAGCTTCGGCGACGGCGGTGGCTCTTCGGCCCAGAACCCGAACCACAGCTATCCATCGGCCGGCACCTACACCGTCACTCTGACGGTGACCGACAACGACGGCGACAGTGACAGCGACACACAAAGCGTGACCGTCGCGGCCGCCAACAACCCGCCGAATGCTTCGTTCACATTCAGCTGCAACGAACTCTCCTGCAGCTTCACCGACACCAGCACCGACACCGACGGCACCATCAACAACTGGAACTGGAGCTTCGGCGACGGCGGTGGCTCCTCGGCCCAGAACCCGAACCACAGCTATCCATCGGCCGGCACCTACACCGTCACTCTGACGGTGACCGACAACGACGGCGACAGTGACAGCGACACACAAAGCGTGACCGTTGCGGCCGCCAACAACCCGCCGAATGCTTCGTTCACATTCAGCTGCAACGAACTCTCCTGCAGCTTCACCGACACCAGCACCGACACCGACGGCACCATCAACAACTGGAACTGGAGCTTCGGCGACGGCGGTGGCTCTTCGGCCCAGAACCCGAACCACAGCTATCCATCGGCCGGCACCTACACCGTCACTCTGACGGTGACCGACAACGACGGCGACAGTGACAGCACCTCACAGAGCATCACCGTCAGCGGGCCGCCGTCCGGAGATATCACGCTTCAGGTCAAAGGCTACAAACGCTGGAAACGTCTCTATGCAATGCTCTACTGGTCGGGCGCAAACAGCAGTTATGTCGATATCTATCGAAACGGCGCCAAGATCACGACCACCTCCAACGACGGAAGACACTTCGACTACATCGGCACCACGCCGGGCACCTACGTCTACCAGGTCTGCGAGTACAACTCCTCGACCTGTTCGAACCCGGCAACCGTCAATTTCTGACAACCGTCCGAAAAGGACACTATTCTCGGGCCGCCCCACGGAGGGGCGGCCCTTTCTTTTTCAAATGTTACGGGGGTCCCTGCTCAGGTCGAAAACGGATTGACGACCACGACTCCATCGAAGTCCTGACCGTCTTGAAAATCCTCGCTCAGGATTTGTCGGCAGCCGCCCGTCCGCGCTGATTCGACGATCATTGCGTCCCAGACTGCGACCTTGAATCGGCGGCAGCTATCGATCGCCCTCCGGACAAGTTCTGCATCGGTCGCAATCACAGGCAGAGCACTCAGACGATCAATGACCTCCGAGGCCCCGTCTTCGTCGAGGGGGGTTGCGAGCTTTCGGGTCAGCACCCACCAGGTTTCGAGCAAAACCTGGGTGCTGACGACCAGCCGGTCACCACCCTTCAGCACCGCAATCGCAGTCTCCTGCTTCGCCGGATCTGCCCGGTCAAATGCGGAGACCACCACATTCGTGTCGAGAAAAACGCTCGTCACGGTTCGTTCACCGACAGATCGCGATCAACACGAACCTCATAGACATCCTCTCGCTTCCAGTTCCTCCCGCCGGGTCCACTCGAAGCGTCCGAACTTCGAGCCAACTCTGCCAAACGGCTCCGCGCCAGTGCTTCGGCCTCCGATCCCGCATAGCTCTCGAGGAACTCTCGCAGCACCGCGTTGACAGAGGTTCCCTGGTTCAATGCCCGAATGCGGGCCTTCCGCAGCAGCTCATCGTCAATGGTGATTGTCAGGTTCATAATCCGTGCTCCACGGATTCAGTGTAACACGGCTTGCCACAATCATCGCCCGCGCTACGCCCTTCGAAACTCGAGCTTGCGATGCGCCTCGATCAGCCCGGCTCTCACCTTCCGACCGAAAGGACAGGCGCCGTCGCACGGGCCGGAGCAGCTTTCACATGCAACCGCCGTCGTACGTTCGGGCAGCTCGCGGTACAGCCGCATCGCCTCCTTCTCCCGGCCGTAACCGGCGAAGTACATCTCGTACCGCATGACGTCGGCGACCGCCACCCGATGCGGGCAGCTGCCCTCGCATTCTCCGCAGAACCGGCAGTAGCGGTTGTACATCTCGCGGCCGTAGCGATGGAGCATCGCGACCTCGCCCTCGTCGAGGGTCGACCCAACGGCCTCCAAACAGGACTGAATCTGGCTGAAGTTGCGCAGGGTCACGGACACGCTCGAGACGGACGGATTGGTGAGCGCCCACTTCCACGTCGCCTGTTCGAACGACAGCCCACCCCTTTCGAGGTCCTTGATCTCGTGCTTGCGGTTGCCCGCATTGGTCTTGAACACGATCGTGCCGATCCCCTGTTTGGCCGCTCGGCGGAGAATCTCATCTTGGTCGGGGTAGGAGACGAAATCATACTTGATGAAGAACACATCGTAGTGCCCGCACTCGATGCCTGCTTTGAGCCACGCCTGCATGCCGCCGTGGTGGCTGGACAAACCGAGGTGGCGGATCTTGCCCGCCTGTTTGGCGCGGTGCATCGCTTCGAAGAGTTCATCCGCCAACACGTCGTCGAGCGACTGAACCATCGAGTTGTAATAGACATCGATGACGTCGGTGCGCAACCGCCGCAGACTGGTGTCGATATCTGCGAGAAGAGAGTCGACGGTGTCATTGGGTCTGACCGGGTTGCCGGTGAGGATGACGATCGTGTCGCGCGAAATGCCGGCCTTCGACAGGGCTTCACCGGTCGCCATCTCCTCGCGGCCGTCGAGGTAGTGGCCCGACGTGCAGAAGGTATTGACGCCGGCCTCCAGCGCGGCCGACATCAGGACCGGGTTGTCGATCCCGTGCGCCCCGAACGAGATCTCCGAAACCTCGAGCCCCGTACCGCCGAGCTGTCGGTAGCGCATGCCCAGGGGGCCGGCTTGCCGGCGCGCCTCCGTACCGCCCGCCCCACAGCCGATCGAGAGCCCGGCGGAAGCCGCACCGAGCTTGAGAAAGCTGCGACGGTCGATCGTCTGACCCATGGCACCGACTCCTCTTCTCCGCAGGACCAGGAATTGCGGAACTCTCCGGATGTGCAGTTTCAAAATAATCACTATGTCTCGAGGGCGCACGCGTCAACCCCTCTCCGAGGGCAATCCAAAGAGTCTGGTCGATCACCGGCTCGATCGGGTGGTGCCCACCACGGGAATGAGCGACAACGAATCCGCGGTTGGCTAAGATGGCAGCACTTCGGTTCAGAAGATACATCGAGCGTCGGCCGGACCCCGGAAGGACAGCAACCATGAAATTCGAGAACCCAAACCCGCCCAATCCCCAAACCGCGACGATCGTTCGGGGGAAAATATCCACGGCGCGGGCGCTCCTCCTCGTGGTGTGTTTCGCGATGGTGCCGGCGCTGGCGATGGCGACCGAAACCGGTGAGCTCAACCTCGCTTCCGATTCGTGGCCCCCCTTCACCGGAGGATCGGAAAGCGAACGCGTGGCAATCCAACTCGTTGAGACTGCGCTCGATCGCGGCGGGGTCTCGGCAACGACCACGATCGTCGAATGGAAAGCGGTCGAGGCCGGCATTCGCGATGCGATCTATGACGGCAGCGCTGCGATGTGGCGCACCGAAAAACGAGAGCAGGACCTCGTCTTTTCCGAACCGTACCTGGAGAACCGGCTCGTGCTCGTCGGCCGGAAGGGCAGCAATGTCGCGGCTGCTCGAATGTCGGACCTGTCGGGCAAGCGTGTCGCAGCGGTGGCCCGCTATGCCTACGGTAGCGAGATCACGGGGGCCGTCGGGGTCTACTTCGTCAGCGGACGAGACGATCAGGACGACCTTGAAAAGCTACTCGCCGGCGAAGTCGATTACATGCTGATGGACGAGCTGGTCGCGCGCTACCTTCTGTCCTATCAGAAGGAGGAAGCCGCCGCGAAGTTGGAGATCGGCACCACGCCGTTGGCTCGCCGGACGCTCCACCTTGCGGTGCGGCGGGACGTGCCGGGCGCCGAGGAGATTGTCGCGGCCTTCAACCGGGAAATTCAGGAGATGTTCACCGACGGCACCTACGCCGCGATCCTCCACGTCGGCTCGATTCTGGTCGACATCGACGGCGACGGCCTGGATGAATTGGTCACGCTGGGTGATGCCATCGGTCAGGCCCCGCCGGGTTCGGTGTACGACGTGTTCGGGAAAGAGCCCGAGGCTGCGCCGGAAAAACAGCGGGTCTTTGTCAGAGGCACCATCTACGAAGGGTGGGACGCGATACCGGATCGCTACAAAGGGCCCGCGGGACCGATGGAGCCAACCATCAAACACGGCACCACGATTTTTACGCTCCAGTTCTGATCCGGCTTGGGGCTTCGCTCTGAGCTACGCCCGCACAAGTCGCCAAGGGCTGGGCCGTGACCGGTCCGGCATGCGGCCTCACGGACGGACTCGTCATTTTGCCGGATTCGTCGAAATACGTGATGAGCCAACGCCACATAGACCGGCGAAAAAGCCCCGGAGGGGCGAAATATATGAGCCCGGGGCGCGAGCCCCGGGAACAAAGCCCAGAATATTAGGCCGAGCCCCGGAGGGGCGACAGACGATCCCGCCTGGCTTAAAGTGCGGCAACGCGTCCTTTTCTGTCGCCCCTCCGGGGCTTGACTGTTTTTTGTTGCACGGTTTCCCGGGGCTCGCGCCCCGGGCTCATTCCCGTCGCCGCTCCGCGGCTTTGCTTTCCGAGATGCTGTCTTGGACACGAGTGTCTTTGCATACGAACTCCTGAGTCGCCGCTGACGCGGGCTGCTCGAGAGAGGCCACACCCCGGTTTCTGCCGCCTCACGCCTCGATTGCACTGAAATGGGGCTTGCTGGGACACCCTTTTCGTCATTTTTTCGCATCCAACTGCTACAGATCCTGGCACCGGTCTTGCTGATATCCCTCCTGGAATGACCGGCAATCGGGCCGAGAGGGTTGTTTTCAACCGACTCTCCCGCACGGCGGTCAAACATCGCGAAAAGGTCGGAGGCAGGCACTCACCTGTCGCAGGACAACGCCTCGACCCGGCCCACCAAGAGGAGGACCGATGGCTGCACAGATGACGAACGGCGTTCTTTGGGAAGATGGTTCCTACGCCATCTGCGGCGTGCAGGGCGAGGGGCTTTTCGACCCCGCCCCGAAAACGAACGGTTCCGACGTGCATCACACCTGCCGCTATATCGTGCAGGACGGGCAGTTGAGAGTCATGACCACCGACCCGGAGGGGGATGTGTTCTCTATGGATTTTGCCGCCCACGACGGAGAACCGTCAGACGACGTCTTCGTGCTCGGCCCTCCGGAAGAGCTCGACGCTGTTTTTGATCTTCCGGAGGCGAGCGGTTCAACGCGGGTCGACTTCACCGGGAGCCTGCTCCTCGGCAAACGCTTCATCACCAACATCCAACTGAACTCGGGCTTCCCTCCGCCCTACACCTTCCGCGACGTCATCGAACTGACCTTTGACCGCGGAGTGCTGACCGGGCAGGTCGACCGCAGCGAGGAGATGCTCGAGGCCCGTATCGAACTGGCGACCGACGGCAACAGCGGTTGGAAAGAACCCGACCAGTGGGTCGAGGGCGCACGTTCCCTCGAGTACTGAGTCGAAACCGAACGGAAGCGCCGCAAAGCCGACCAAACTTCGTCATGACCGCGGCAGGGCTGTTCGGGCGAACGCTCGGGATACCGTGACGCGGCGGCTCCAACCAGCCGATGCGACAATGCCTCCGACGATGCCGGACCTCCGTGGCCGCGCAGAATAGACTAAGATTCGGTTGTACGAAGTGTCGACACATTCGGAGCGTCGAAATCGGCTTCGAGAGAGGAGAGCCCACAGTGGCCCTGGTCGGAAAACTCGAAGACATGCCGCCGGCGGACATCATGATCTTTATCGCCGAATCGGAAAAGACCGGCAAGCTGCGATTTACCACCGGAACCCAGGAGGGGATGATCGTTTTTCGGCAAGGCAAGATCATCTACGCGGCCTCGAGCTCGCTCCGGGAAACCTTCGGCAGCATCGCCCTGAACCTGGGGATCGTGAACAGAGTCCAGCTCAACGAGGCTCTGCTGCGGCAAGTCCGGTCCAACGAGGAGAAACGCCTCGGAGAAATCCTGGTGGAGCTCAGCGTCATTACCCATTCCGATGTCGAGCAGGTTCTGGCCCACCAGGTCGGCCGGGTTGTCGCCGAGATCTTCGAATGGAAAAAAGGCTACTTCAAATTCACGAACCTGGAGTTCGCCGAGTACGGCGACATCGACGTCGACGCCCGAGATTTCATCGTCGCTTCACCTCTGGACACTCGCAGTGTGGCCCTCGACGCAGCTCGCGCACAGGACGAAATCAGCCGCGAGGCCGAGCTTGAAGAGGACGGTCAGGAAGAGGCCGCCGAGGCAACGACGATGGCCGAGATCATGGACGACGTGCCCGCGCCGGTACTCACCGCCGAGATCATTCGGGAGATATTCGACGTTGCCGAGACCCTGTTCGCCCGCGGGGTGATCCTTGCCGTCCACGAGAACAGCGCCCAGGGGCTGGCTCAGTTCGGGCTGGTCGATACGATCGCCACGCCGAACGAGCGCGTCCGCAATTTGAATCTGCCGTTCGAGGATTATTCGATCATCTCGAGGGTTGTCCACGATCGCCAGATCTTTCGAGGTGAACCCGATCACATCCGCAGCAATTCTCAACTGGTCCTGGCCCTTGGTGGCGAGTGGCCCCACGACGGAGTCGCCATCCCGATGTTGATCGGGGATCGCGTCGGCCTGGTCTTCTACGGCGACAACCAGCCAACCGGCCAGCCCGTGGGTTCGACTGTTGCCCTCGAGGAGACCATGCAAACTGTCGGCAGCCTCATGGTCCAGCCCCCGCGACAATCGTAAGGGTATTCTCTGGCGCTCGTGCGCAATTGTGGTGCGAGCGGCCCGCCTGCACTTCCCCTGGTATCCTCGACCCGGAATCCGTAGTCTCTCAGGGAGGTACGTAATGTCCGAAAGAGTCCTTCTGGGTTTCGGGCGGCGGATGGTGCCGGTTCCCGAGTGGATGTTCCGCAGGATGGCTCGGCGCGACGTGAAGAAGATTGCCAGGAGGCGGCCCCTGGGGCCCAACCAGACGGCGAGTCCAGCACTTTACGGTGCGCGAGATCGCACGCCGACGCGAGCCGATCTCCCCGGCAATCATTGCCGCCGAACTCGATCTGCTCCCTCGACCGGGTGACCGGGATTCTCGACGAGCTCGAACGGCGCATGACCTTTCTCTACCGCACTGGAGGTCGATGACGTGGTCTGGGCCTACCCGGTGACCGCCGAGAAGACACCTCACCAGGTCCGAATCGACGGGGGCGCCGCGTTTTCAGCCGCTTGAGCCGCCGACGCTTTGGCGACGCCCTTCGTGCAAGGGCAACTGCTTGGACACGAACCTGAGCTGCACCGTCGAGACCGACTGCGCCGTCAGCGGACGCGAGATCGTGTTCGAGATCGAGAGCGACCTCAGCCACCGCGTCCGCAGCGCTGAAACTCCCCTGCTCTTCATTCCTATCATCAACCTCGGCGACCTCGACGCACCATCGATCGTCGACGACTTCTGAATGAAGAGTGTTTTCTTCTGGTCAGAAGACGAAGCCCGCGCCCACCGCGCAGCCAACCCGAAACCCAGGGGCTGTACCTCTCCTTGCGGATTGGCACCGCGATCATCAAACCGATCCAGAGCATGCTCTTCGGTTTTTGAAAGGGCGAAAAAGGGGGAAAGACCCTCCCGTACGATGCACAGAAACGGTTTGTGGTGCGGCCGTCCCGCCCGCACGTGCGGCCGGGACGGCCGCATCACACGTTACCTATCCGCCGACTCTCGGCGCAGGAACACCTGGGAAATGGTCGTCCCCCGCCGTCGACGATCTCGAGCACCCGCTCGAGGTCCTGCTTCTCCACGTGGACCTCGCCGGAGAACTGGTCCGAGAAGTGCGCCTTCCAGAATCGGCGAATTGGACTCGCCTCGTTGAGCGTCTTGTAGTACTTGAAGCCGTGCCCCATCGGGACGATGCGGTCAGCTCATCCCAGCCGAAGACCTCTTTGTACTGGCCGGGCGTCTTCTTGAGTGTTCTCTTCTCGATCCCGGACGCCGTCAACCGATACTCGAGCCGTTCGGCGACGCCCGGCAGCATCGCAACGAGAGCACCCACCGCGGCGATCGCCAGCGCCCTCACGGCCTTCGGCGAGTGGAAGATAAAATAGGATACTGCGATAAAGACCGCGAAGACCGCCACGACGTAGAGCATGACGATCGGTCGGATCTTGCGCGCCGACCAGCGATCCAGGGTTCCCGACCCGTCCGAACTCGATGCGACTTCACCATCCATCGATCGGCCCAACCTCCGCGTGTCGGTCGCGCGGACTGTATCATCGCTCTCCCGTCAGATTGCGGTGCAGTGCTGCCCCTCGTGCAGCACAATAAGAGGGGAGGCGTCGTCTCTGCTCATGCGTGCCACGCATGGGTGCCATGGGTGCCACGTACACACTTGTTGCATTGTGTTGCGAGTTGGAAGTCCCGGTTTCGCTCGCGGGAATTGCCGGATCATTCCACTCACAACCGAAGACTCTGCACATGTGAAGGTGGCACCCATCTGGCACCCATTCGCTGGGGCCCGCAATGCGGGCCCCAGTTTAAATCCGCCTCACTGAGCCGTGCGCTAGAAGCGATCGAGGTTCATCACCTTGTTCCACGCCGCCACGAAGTCGTTGACAAATTTCTGCTCCGCATCGTCGCTGGCATAGACCTCCGCAATAGCTCGGAGTTGCGAATTCGAACCGAAAACGAGATCCACGGACGTGGCCGTCCACTTGAGTTCACCCGTCTCGCGGTCCCTTCCTTCGTAAAGGTATTCGCCATCGGCCGACTTTTTCCACTCCGTGCTCATGTCCAACAGGTTGCCAAAGAAGTCGTTGGTCAGCATTCCCGTCTGATCGGTCAGGACACCGTTTTTCGAATCTTCGAAGTTGGCGCCCAGCACCCGCATGCCGCCGACGAGGACGGTCATCTCGGGAGCTGTGAGCGTGAGCTGATTCGCGCGATCGACGAGCTCCACCTCGGGGCGACGGTAATGCTCCTCGGCGACGTAGTTGCGGAAGCCGTCGGTCATCGGTCGCAGCATGGCGAAAGACGCCGCGTCGGTCATCTCCTGCGTCGCGTCCGTTCGGCCCGGCGTGAAAGGAACCGCCACCTCGAAGCCGGCCTTCTCAGCCGCAGCTTCGACGGCCGCAGATCCGCCGAGGACAATCAGATCCGCCATTGAGACCTGCTTGCCGCCGGACTGCGAACTGTTGAATTCCGACTGGATCCGCTCCAAGGTCGCGAGAACAGTCGCCAACTCGGCCGGGTTGTTGACCTCCCAGTCTTTCTGGGGCGTGAGGGTTATGCGGGCTCCATTGGCCCCTCCGCGCTTGTCACTGTCGCGGAAGGTCGATGCCGACGCCCAGGCGGTCGAAACCAGCTGCGAGAAAGAGAGGTCCGATTCGAGGATCTCGGTTTTGAGGTTCGCGATGTCGTTGTCGTCGATCAGCTCGTAGTCGACGGCCGGGATCGGATCCTGCCAGAGCTGCACTTCCGCCACCTCGGGGCCGAGCAGACGCGACACGGGGCCCATGTCACGGTGCGTCAGCTTGTACCAGGCCCGCGCGAACGCGTCGAAGAACTCGTCGGGGTTCTCGTGGAAGCGCTTGGAGATCTCGAGGTAGATCGGGTCCTTGATGAGCGCGATGTCCGTCGTGAGCATCATCGGTTTGTTGAGCTTGCCCTCGATGTGCGCGTCGGGCACGTTCGCGGGGCCGGTGGGGGTCCACTGCCACGCGCCGGCCGGGCTCTTCGTCAATTCCCAGTCACGGTTGAACAGGTTCTGGAAGTAGCCGTTCGACCATTTGATCGGGGTGGCCGTCCACGCGCCCTCCAGGCCACTGGTGATCGTATCGGCGCCCTTACCGGATGCGTAGGAGCTCTTCCAACCAAAACCCTGTTCTTCAAGGGGAGCTGCCTCGGGCTCCGCTCCGACGTACTTCGCGCTCGCGGCGCCGTGGGACTTGCCGAGCGTGTGACCGCCGGCGATCAGAGCGACCGTCTCCTCGTCGTTCATGGCCATCCGCGCGAAGGTGGTGCGGATGTCCTTGGCCGCGGCCAGCGGATCCGGCTTGCCGTTCGGGCCCTCTGGATTCACGTAGATCAGGCCCATCTGCACGGCGGCCAGAGGGTTCGCGAGTTCGCGGTCACCTGAGTAGCGGGCGTCGGCCAACCACTCGCCTTCGGGGCCCCAGTAGATATCCTGCTGTGGCTCCCATACGTCCTCGCGCCCGCCGCCAAAGCCAAAGGTCTTGAGGCCACTCGACTCGAGCGCGCAGTTGCCGGCGAGAACCATCAGGTCCGCCCAGGAGATCTGCTGGCCATATTTCTGTTTGATCGGCCAGAGCAGGCGGCGAGCCTTGTCGAGGTTTGCGTTGTCGGGCCAACTGTTGAGCGGCGCGAAACGCTGCTCCCGTCCGAGGAGCCACCGCGGCCATCCGTCACACGATAGGTGCCGGCGCTGTGCCAGGCCATCCGGATGAAGAGCGGCCCATAGTGCCCCCAGTCAGCGGGCCACCAGTCCTGCGACGTCGTCATCAACTCGTTGATATCTTTCTTCAGAGCATCGTAATCGAGCTTGTTGAACTCCTCTGCGTAGTCGAAGTCCTCACCCATCGGATTGCTCTTGAGTGAGTTCTGATGAAGGATCTGAAGGTTCAGCTGATTCGGCCACCAGTCCTGATTCATCATGGTGCCCGTCGCCATGGGCTTGTAAGAATCGTCTTTCACCGTTTCAGCGACTGCCGCGTCCTGGGCGAAAATCGGCAGGGCGGAACACGCCAAAGCGAGGAAAACCACTGTGCAAGCGAAACGGATTTTCGGGGTCATGTTGTCTCCTTGATATGGGTTTGCGCGGCCTCAGCAGGCTCGCTGGTTGAAATTCCGGGGCCGGCGCGCCCGCTCCCGCCGCGAGTCGAGGGTGCGCAATCGACCGCTGGAACGCGATCAGAATCACGGTGCTTTGCAAGCGAATTACAAGAACCGCAAAATAAAAAACACAAATAGCACGCGGATATTTCCACACTTTTCAAGAGATGCCTGGCACCGATTTGGTTCGGATGGTGGCACGTTGTAGGCCTCAATCCAAATCCCGCGTCTGTGAACCCGACAATTTGTCAATGCGAAGCGCGGCACCTGTAAATGCTCCAAGTCAGGACACAGATCCCGCGATGTTGTGCCGGAATCGCTCCTATTCACTGCATTTTCCGCCTCACGACGGGGCAGGAAACAGGCACAGCAATTGCTCCTCTAGAGATAGGGTTCGTGCCGTTCTGGAGAAAGGAAGAACGTCGAGTTCGGCGCGGCCATCGATCTCAAGCGACTGGGGGCACGTGATATGGGCTTCATTGAAGACGTCAAACTCACCCTACTCCTGACGCGAAAATTCGGAGATCAGATGTATGAGAGGCCGCTTCAACTCCCTTCTGTGAAGCAGACTGCTCACGAGCTCGTTGGCGGAATCACCGACACATTGGCCGAAGCGAGCGAATCCACCGACATTCGCACTCGAAAGCTCCACGTTGCATCCACGCGGGCGGAGATCGCAGAACTGAAGAAGCTCGCAAGAAGGTGCAGTGCGCTGAAGCATGAGGACCTGAAAGAGGCGGAGCTTCTGATACGTCAAATCGAAAAGGAAACAGAAATTCTCGAGCAGCAGACGATGTCCAACTGAAACTGAGCTGGTCAGGACCTCGAGAACCGAGGTTTGATCACAGAGGGGATCGCGGCGCACGAGAAGCTGGTCGTGAAGATCACCGACACACCATTCTCCTCACGGCGTCCGACCTGCACGTGCCTTTGTGGTGCGGGCGTCCCGCCTGCACGTGCGGCCGGGACGGCCGCACCACAAAATCCCCCGCACCGCCCTCGCCTCATCTATGACCGGTGGAACTCATTTGAGGGTGGTCATCGCGGCGTAGACCCCGGTCACGACATAGGCCATCCGCTCGAAATCGAGAGTCTCGGCCGTGTCGGTGAGCTGGTGGTAGTGCGGATTCCTGAAAAACGCGGTGTCGGTGATCATCACCGCGTTCCAACCGTGCCCCCAGAAGTTGAGGTGGTCGGAGAAATCGACCCCGGGCACCGCGGCCGGGGCGTTGATGGATCTGACGGGTAGCTCTGTCGCCCCCGCCATCCTCGCCTTGACACGGCGGGTGAAGCCCCACGACGAACCGTTGCCCACCACCGAGATGAAGTTCCCCACGGATGGATAGAAAAGCCCCATCCCGGGTGCCGGGTAGGACTGCGAGCCCGGCTCGTCTGAAAAATAGCCAAGCATCTCGAGGCAGATCATCCCGCTGACATCAGCACCGCGTTTTGCCAACGATGCCGCGTGAACAAACGAACCCATGTTCTCAGTGCGGAAGTTGGGCGGTTCCTCGAGCGGCCACAATGCGAGCTCGATACGGTGGCCCACCTCCGGACGGTGCCGCCCGAGAAGCCGCGCCAGCTCGAGCAGGCCCGCCACCGCGCTGGCGTTGTCGTCTGCGCCGGGCTGGTCGCCGCAGACATCGTAGTGGGCGCCGACCACCAAAAGCGGCGCGTCTTCGGGTCCGTAGCCGGCAATGAAGTTTCTGAACTGCCGCCCACCGAATCCGAACAGCTGCACCTCCACCGGCAACCCGCTCTCCTCGAGGGCCGACCTCACCCAGTCCGCGGCTCGGTCGAGATCATGAGGCCGCTCGTAACACCGGAAACCGGGAAGCCCCGTGAGGGCCTCGACATCCGACTGCAGACGCGATGGATCCGCCGAGACCCCGGAGGCAAACGGCCGCTCCCCGACCGGGTTGGTCACCGCCACCACGGCCACCACCAGCAGCACGCCGGCCACGGCCAACACCCACAGCATCACTCGGAGGACTTTTCGCATGAGATCACGCGGAAACAGAATAACAGGATGATCCTCCGGATGGTTTGGGTCCATGTGCCTCGCGTCGTGGCGAAGGTGTAACAACCCTCGTGGTGCAGGCGTCCCGCCTGCACATGCCTTTGTGGTGCGGGCGTCCCGCCTGCACGTGCGTTTGTGGTGCGGGCGTCCCGCCTGCACGTGCAGCCGGGACGGCTGCACCACAAGAACCGCCTCCGCCCGAGTGTCAGAATCGTGCGACCGGGCACGGCCGCATCCGCCGTATTTCCCTCAATTTTTCGAGGTCGCTGAGACCTGCATTCTTCGCACCGGGAATGTGGAACTCGACGCACGGCACACAGTTGCTCGCGATGGCGGCGCCCAGCGCCACCAAGATCTGTTCGCGGGTGTTCAGCTCATTCATTCGAACCTCATTCGAGCCTTTCGATTTCGCGGCTCTTTCTCTGGAGACGGATCGGCCGTGCCGAGGGATACACCCCCGTCGAATTTTCAGCCAAGGGTGTCATGTGAGCCTCTTGCAAAATTCGAAATATTCAGTCGAAATCGGACTATTCGCACCTGATCAAGGCCAGCAGCACAGGTACCACCCCTACCCACACCGGACAATCCCTTGTAGTGGCGGGGCCTGCCCCGCCTTTGAATGTGTATTTTGCAACAGGCTCATGCACCACTTCATGATTCCGCGTCGCACCATGCGGATATAACCCCACCCCTGAGGTGCTGAGGGGCAGGATCCATCCCGGCCGCTTTGTTCACGTCCTCACCACTCGGCAGGGTCGTAACCGGCTGTATCGAGCACACCGCCCGCGAGGTGTCCGGGATATGATCGTGGGGACGTTTCGATCGTACACGGCTGCGATGGACTCCCCTATTGCCGGTTCGTCGCGAAAGGTGGGCGCCTGATGGAGATGCTGGCCGTTCTGTTGCTCATCACCATTCCGTTGGTTGCGGTCTGCGTGCTGATCGTGGTGATCGTCCTTCTGGTTCGAACCAATGGGCTGAGAAGGCGGGTCGCAGAGCTCGAGAACCGGCCGTCGGTCGGGCCGAATCACCCATTGGCGCGGATGGTGCACGAGCTTCAGGACAGGGTGAGCGCTCTCGAGGGGCGGACCGGGCCGGCACCCGAACCGGTTGCGACCACCGAGTTCGTCGAGCCGGGGACCGTTGGGTCGGACCACCCCGAATCCCCGGCCCCGGTACCACCCGCACCCGCCGAACCGCCGGCTCCGGCGTCTGCCGTGGGGAAACCGAAGGAACAGACACCAGCCGCCACACCCCCGGTTCCGGCCATGGCCGCACGGGACGCCGCAGCATCTGCGCCCCCTCCCGCAGCACCCGCTCCATCCCCAGCCCCCGAATCGAGTGGGAGCGTTGGATCGGGGTTCGCGGCGCCGCCGCTGCCGGCGGAATCGTGCTCGCTCTCGCGGCGCTGCTCTTCTTCCAGTACTCGATCGAACACGGCCTGATTTCGCCGACCATGCGCGTCGTCTTCGGGGTCATCGTCGGCATCGCCTGTCTGGTCGGCTCCGAGTGGCTCGTCAAACGCGGTCAAGAGTCGGCGGCCAACGCCCTTGCCGGCGCCGGGATCGTCATCCTGTACGGCGCCACCTGGGCCGCCCAGAATCTCTACGGCCTCATCGGCACCATTCCCGCGCTTCGTCCTCATGGTGCTCATCACCGTCGTCTGCGTGACTCTGGCGGTGAGCCGCAACGCGCGCTTCATCGCCGTCCTCGGTCTGCTCGGCGGGTTCGCGACGCCGCTGCTCGTGGCCTCGGACATCGACAGCCCCGCCGCACTCTTCGGCTACATCCTGCTGCTCGACCTCGGGCTCCTGTGGCTGGCCCGTGCACGCGGCTGGCCTCTGCTCGCCGTGCTCAGCCTCGTCGGGACTGCCGTCCACCAGGCTTTCTGGATCTTCGGCACGATGGATGCCGAACGCGCAGCCATCGGCATCGTAGTCCTGGCGGTCTTCGGCCTCGCTTTCCTGTTCGTCGGCAGCGGCGAGCGCGAGCCCTCTCGCCTGTGGAGGGCCACCCGCGCCGGTGGCGTCGCCATCCCCTTCGCATTCGCCCTGCATTTCGCCGGCTCGGCCCAGCTCGCCGAAAACCCGTGGCCGCTCGGATTGCTGCTTCTGGTCCTGAGCGCAGGCGCCTGCTGGCTGGCGCGGCGAGAGACGCGCGGACCGGCGATCGCAGCCGCCGGCGCCTCGCTCGGCATCATGACCCTGTGGTTCCTCAACCACCAGGCCTCGCCGGCGCTCGCATGGCAGGCCGTGGCGCTGTGCCTGGCGCTCGCGGCGGTCTTCTCCGTCGCCGCCGAGATGTCCCGCGGCACATCCCTGCCCGCCGCCTCGGCCTCGGCAGCCCTGGTGTCGATGCTCGGCTTTCTGACGCTGCTCGTCCTCGCCACCTCCGAGAGCCGGGTCGTGACGCCATGGCCGTGGATCGCCGGCTGGGCCGTCCTCGGCGGCCGGCTCGTCCTGCACTCGCGATGGCCGCGACGCGCCTGGGTTCAGCTCGCGGCAGGCCTCGGGCCGGCGCTCGGGCTCTTCGTCGCCATCGCTCGCACGGGCGCGGCGAGGCCGCGCTCGAGACCGTGGGCCTTTTTCGCGCTCATGGTCGCCGCCGCTCATCGTCTTTCAGATCCTCGCGCTGTCTGCTCCGGACGAAGAACGAGAACCTGGGCGGAGTGAACCGCAGGCGCAACCGCCCTCGCGATGATGCTTGCGGCGGCCATGGTGCTCGTCGTTCGACCGCTCCGCGGCGCTTGCGAGCCTCGCCACCATTCTGATCCTGGGCCTGCTCGCAGCCCTCTCCGCCACCCGGACACGGTCCGGCCCATGGTTCCTGGCGGCGACCGTCGCGACGGCCTTCTGGCAGTCGGTCGTATACTTCGACGCCCTCCCACGCCCGACAGCGGGGTCGGTATCGGGCCCGAGTCCTCGGGCTGTTGGCCATCTCGGCCGTGCTGTTCACCGTGTGGCCGGCGCTGGTTGCCAGGGCCTTCCGGGACAGCCGACCAGCCTGGTGGGGCGCCGCGCTCGCCGGTCCCTTCTGGTTCACCGCCCTGAAATCGGCATTCATCTCCACACTTCGGCGACACGGCCGTCGGCCTGTTGCCCGTCGCCCTCGCCGCCGTCGCACTCGCCACCGTGCTGGGGGTGCGGCCGCGGCTCGACGGTCAAACCGACACCCGGCGCACCGCCCTCGTGTGGTACCTGGCGGTGGCGCTCAGCCTGGTATCGGTGGCCATCCCGCTGCAGCTCGAGAAGGAGTGGATCACCATCGGCTGGGCGCTCAACGGGCTCGCGCATCCTCGCCCTCTGGGTCCGGCTGGACCACCCTGGGCTCAAGTACTTCGGGCTCGCGCTGCTGGGGGCGGCGACCGTTCGACTGGTCGCCAACCCGGAGGTTCTGAGCTACCACATCCGGGCGGGAGTCCCGGTTCTCAACTGGCTCACCTACACCTACCTGGTGCCGGCGGTGGCGCTGGTTCTTTCTCATCGCATCCTGAAGCCGAGGGAGGTCGACCGGCTCGCCGACTGGGAAGAGCGCCTTCTACTCCGCAACAAGCCGATCGGGGCGGCGTCGTGCGGTCTGGCGGCGGTGGCGGTGGTCTTCGCCTGGATCAACCTGGCGATCGCCGACATCTTCGCAACCGGACCGAACCTGCAGCTCAGCTTCGAACGCCTGCCGGCGCGCGACGCGACGACATCGGTGGCGTGGGCGGTCTACGCCCTGGTCCTGCTCGCCATCGGCGTCCGGTCGCGAAGCAGCTCGCTGCGATGGCTGAGCCTCGGGTTGCTCGTCCTGACCCTCGGCAAGGTCTTCCTGCACGATCTCGGCGAGCTCGAGGACCTCTATCGGGTCGGCTCGCTGGTCGGGCTGGCCCTGTCGCTCATCATCGTGTCGCTCATCTACCAGCGCTTCGTCTTCGGCTCGGACCGGAGGAGGACGCATGAAGAAAATCCACGGTCTGGCCCTGCTTGCTCGCCGTCGTATTCGCGGGGCCCGCTTTCGCGGAGCCCGAGGCGCTGGCACGCTGTTCCCAGCAGCGCGCGAGATCACGGCCACCGGCGCCGGTCTGTGCCGTCTCGAGCTTCCGGCGGAGGTCATCGCCGCGTGCCGGGCCGACCTCGCCGACGTTCGCATCCTCGGCCACGACGGCCGCGAGATCCCCTACATCGTCGACAGCCCCGAGCCTGCGGGACACCTATACGCAGGTCCACTACGGCGCGCCGCCGGAGTCCTCACCGCCGAGCGGTCGCAGCGAGAGCGCTCGACGACAGAGTGACCGCCTATCGCGAGCCCTTCGTGCTCGCCCTGCCGGCCCTGCCCGCGGACGTCCCGGCGTGGGACCTCGTGCTGTCGGTCTCGCGGGCGGAGTTCGTCAGCCGGATCGACGTGACGGCCATCGGACCGGGCGGCGAGCGGACTCCGATCGTCACCGGCGGTTCGGTCTTCCGGCTGCCGTCGGCCGGGGCCGAGAAGCTTCGGTTCACCATTCCCCATCTCGACGACGTCGCGTCTCGAGATCGCCCTCGAGAGCCAGGACAGGGCTACCTGCAGCCGCGATTCTCCGTCGAGTCGAGCCGTCTCCTCCCGGTGCACAGCGCCTCGCCGGTCGACCTCGCCATCGCCGAGCTACGATCCCTCGCGAATACGACCGAAGTCGTCATCGACCGCCCGCGGGGCTCGTGCCCCGCCGGCTGGCGATCGCGACCATCGACCGGCACCTTCCACCGCCGCATCACGGTGTGGGACGAAGGACCCGGAGCAGACGCCGAGCCGCTCGGCGTCGAGCGCGGTCTTGCGCGTTCGCCGCTGTCGCGCCGGTCGAGGTTCTCGAAATCCCCATTCGCGCACCGCGCGGCGATCGGCTGCGTCTGGTCATCGAGAACCAGGACAGCCCGCCCCTCGAGCGACATCGCTTTCGCGGCCCTGATGCCGAGACCGGTGCTGGTCTTCTCGCTTCCCGAGGGCCCGCCCGATCGGCGACGCTCTATTTCGGCGGCGGCCGCGCCCACCGGCCCCACTACGACCTCGCGGCGCTCGATCCCCAGCGCCGGCTTGCCGGCCGGCGGCGAGGCCGCTCAGCGCGCTCTCGCCATTCTCGATCCCGGCGCGGGCGCGCAAGGCCACCTCGGGCAGGTCGAACGCAATCCCGACTACGATCCTTCACCGGCCCTGGCCTTCGCCATGCACCCCGGCGCGTCCATCGACACCAGGCTGTACTCGCACCGCCGTCGCCTCGAGATCGAACCTTCGGCCGAAGGCCTGTCCCGGCTCCGGCTCGAGCCCGCCGATCTGGCCGCGTTGCGGGACGATCTTGCCGATCTGCGCATCGTCGACGCCGACGGTCGCCAGTGGGCCTACCTGCGGCAGGCGCGCCCGCGCGGTCCTCTCCCCTCTCGCAGATCACCGCCCGCACCGCAAGTCGGATCTCGCGCTACGAAATCGAGATCCCCGAGGGCCCCTGGCTCTCGACCGGATCGAAATCGAGACCGACGCACGCGTTCTTCGACCGCGACTTCACGCTCCGCGGCCGCCTCGAAGACGGCAGCGAAACCCACCTCGCCAGCGGACGGCTTGTCCGCCGGGCGGGCGACCCACGCCCATCGGTAATCACCATCGAGCCGATGCGGGTCACGGCGCTCGAGCTCGAAATCGAGGACGGCGATGATGCGCCGCTCGACATCTGCCGGTCGTGGCCCGGTCGTCGGCTCCGGACGTCTACATTGCCGCGGCGGCTGGCGCCTACGACCTCCTGCTGGGTTACCCGGACGCCGAGGCGCCGGTCTATGAGCTCGAACGGATCCGTTCGACGATCCTTGCGGTCCCGGCGAGATGCGATCATTGGGCGACCTCGAATCAAACCCCGATTTCAGCTCCGCGAGTCGCCTGTCCCGCTCGGGAGGCGCTCAGCAGTTCCTCCTCTGGGGCGTGCTCGGCCTCGCGGTGATCGTCCTCGTCGTCGTGACCCTGAGGGCGGCTCGACAGGAGGGGTCATAGGGCGTATAGGTGCCGCGCCCCCAGCTCGTTGTCAGGAATCTGCAACTGCGGATTTG
>CAWAUY010000006.1:0-9212 GCA_963785275.1 Candidatus Sulfomarinibacteraceae bacterium | reverse complement strand
GACGGCCGCACCACAAAGTCCCCCGCACCGCCCTCGCCTCATCTATGACCGGTGGAACTCATTTGAGGGTGGTCATCGCGGCGTACACGCCCTGCACGACCATGGCCATGCGTTCGTAGTCCAGGGTGTCGACGGTCGTCGGCCCGTGGTAGTGGGGTTCCGGTAAAAGGCGGTGTCGGTGATCATCACTGCGGGGTAGCCCCGCCCAGTAGTTGAGGTGGTCGGAGAAATCGATGCCGGGGATGGATGCCGGGGCGTTGATCGACAACACGGGCACCGTGTCGCCGCGGCCATGCGCGATTTGACCCTTCGGGTGCCCCCCCCCTGACCGAGCTTGCCGACCACGGCGATGAAGTGGCCGTCTTGGATAGATCAGCTTCAACCGGTGACGGGTAACACTGGGAGGAAGGCTCGTCCGAGAAGTAACCGAGCATCTCCAGGCAGATCATCAGGCTTCACCTCGACGCCGCGTTCGCGCATCCCGCGGCATGGAGGGCGCTGCCCATGTCCTGGTGCGGAACATGGGCGGTTCCTCGAGTAGGCCATGGCGACAGCTCGATCGGTAGGGCCACCAGGTCTGTGCGCGACCGACCAGGCGAGCCAGCTCGAGCAAGCCGGCCACCGCGCTGGCGTTGTCGTCGGCGCCGGGCTTCTCCCCGCACGCGTCGTAGTGGGCGCCGACCACCAGGGTTGGCGCGTCTTCGGGTCCGTAGCCGGCAATGAAGTTTCTGAACTGCCGCCCACCGAATCCGAACAGCTGCGCCTCCACCGGCAACCCGCTCTCCTCGAGGGCCGACCTCACCCAGTCCGCGGCTCGGTCGAGATCATGAGGCCGCTCGTAACACCGGAAACCGGGAAGCCCCGTGAGGGCCTCGACATCCGACTGCAGACGCGATGGATCCGCCGAGACCCCGGAGGCAAACGGCCGCTCCCCGACCGGGTTGGTCACCGCCACCACGGCCACCACCAGCAGCACGCCGGCCACGGCCAACACCCACAGCATCACTCGGAGGACTTTTCGCATGAGATCACGCGGAAACAGAATAACAGGATGATCCCCGGATGGTTCGGGTCCATGTGCCTCGCGTCGTGGCGAAGGCGTACCGAATCTCGTGGTGCGGGCGTCCCGCCTGCACGACCTTTGTGGTGCGGGCGTCCCGCCTGCACGTGCGTTTGTGGTGCGGGCGTCCCGCCTGCACGTGCAGCCGGGACGGCTGCACCACAAGAACCGCCTCCGCCCGAGTGTCAGAATCGTGCGACCGGGCACGGCCGCATCCGCCGTATTTCCCTCAATTTTTCGAGGTCGCTGAGACCTGCATTCTTCGCACCGGGAATGTGGAACTCGACGCACGGCACACAGTTGCTCGCGATGGCGGCGCCCAGCGCCACCAAGATCTGTTCGCGGGTGTTCAGCTCATTCATTCGAACCTCATTCGAGCCTTTCGATTTCGCGGCTCTTTCTCTGGAGACGGATCGGCCGTGCCGAGGGATACACCCCCGTCGAATTTTCAGCCAAGGGTGTCATGTGAGCCGCTCATGCACCACTTCATGATTCCGCGTCGCACCATGCGGGTATAACCCGCACCCCTGAGGTGCTGAGGGGCGGGATCCATCCCGGCCGCTTTGTTCACGTCCTCACCACTCGGCAGGGTCGTAACCGGCTGTATCGAGCACACCGCCCGCGAGGTGTCCGGGATATGATCGTCAGGACGTTTCGATCGAAACCCGGGCGCGACGGCCTCCCCAATTTCTGGTCCGTCGCGAAAGGTGGGCACCTGATGGAGTTTCTTCGCCATTCTCTTGCTCATCGCTATTCCGCTGACTGCGGTCCGCCGGGTTGATCACGGTGATCGCCCTTCTGGTTCGAACGCGCGACCTCAAAAAGCGGGTCGCAGAGCTCGAGATCCGGCCGTCGGTCCCGCCGAATCACCCGTTGGCACGGTTGCTCCACGAACTTCAGGACAGGGTGAGGGCCCTCGAGGGGCGGACCGAGCCGGCACCCGAACCAGTTGAGACCGTCGAGTCCGTCGTACCGGGGGCCGTTCCTCGGACCGTCCGAATCCCCGGCCCCGACCCCGCCCGCTCCCGCCAAGCCGCCGGCTCCGGCGCCGGCGCCGGCCGTGTAAGGAAGACCGGAGGAACAGAAACCGCCGCCACACCCCGGGTTCCGGCCGCTGCAGCTCGGGATACTGCAGCTTCGGTGTCTCCTCCTCGCCCACCCGCGCCATCCCCACGCTCACGAATCGAGTGGGAGCGTTGGATCGGTGTCCGGGGCGCCGCAGCGGCGGGCGGCATCGTGCTGGCATTGGCAGCGTTGCTCTTTTTCCAGTACTCGATCGAGCACGGCCTGATCTCGCCCACCATGCGGGTCGTGATGGGCGTCATCGCCGGCATCTTCTGTCTCCTCGGATCCGAATGGCTGGTCAAGCGGGATCAGGCGGCAGCGGCCAACGCTCTGTCCGGGGCCGGGGTCGTCATTCTCTTTGGCGCGACCTGGGCCGCGCAAAACCACTACGGTCTGATCGGTACCGTGCCCGCCTTTGTTTTGATGGTCCTGATCACCGTCGTCTGCGTTGTCTTGGCGGTGAGCCGCAAGGCGCCGTACATCGCCGTGCTCGGTCTGCTCGGCGGATTCGCAACTCCGATCCTGGTGGCGTCGGACGTCGACAGCCCGGCGGCGCTCTTCGGCTATATCCTGCTGCTCGATCTCGGTCTGCTGTGGCTCGCCCGGGCCAGGGGCTGGCCGCTGCTCGCCATCCTCAGCCTGGCGGGGACGGCCGTCCACCAGGCGATCTGGATCTTCGGTTCGATGGATGGAGAACGGGCCGGGCTCGGTCTCGCCATCCTGGCCGTCTTCGCCACTGTCTTCCTGTTCGTCGGCACCCGCGACCGCGAGGCAACCCGGCTGTGGAAAGCGACCCGGGCGGGAGGTGTGGCGATTCCATTCGCCTTCGGGCTGCACTTCGCCGGCTCCACCCAGCTCGCAGAAAACCCCTGGCCGCTCGGGATGCTGCTCCTGGTTCTGGGTGTCGGCGCCTGCTGGCTGGCGCGACGGGAGACACCGGATGTGGCGGTGGCGGCCGCAGGCGCCTCGCTCGGCATCATGGCCCTGTGGTTTCTCAATCACCGGGTCTCGCCGGCCCTCGCATGGCAGGCGGTGGCCCTGTGCATCGCGCTCGCAGCCCTCTACTCGATCGCGGCCGAGATCTTCCGCAGCCACCAGAATGCGGATCGCCTGGGTCTGGCAGCGCTGGTGTCGAGCCTCGGTTTTCTGGCGTTGTTGGTGCTTGCGGCCACCGAGAGTCGCGTGGTCAAACCGTGGCCGTGGGTCGCAGGGTGGGTGATCCTCGGCAGTCTGCTCGTCCTGCACGCGAGATGGCCGGGACGGGCCTGGCTCCAGATCGCGGCCGGGCTGGGGCCCGCCCTGGGCATCATGATCTCCCTCGGGACCCACGGTCGGAGCGCCGTTGGACTCCAGTCCTGGGCGTGGCTCGCTCTGATCGTTGCGGTCGCCATCGCCTTGCAGTTGCTCGCCCTGTTGACCAAGGACGAACGCCGATATGCCTGGGCGGAACAAACGGCAGGCGCAACCGCCATCGCGCTGATGGTCGCGGCCGCCATGGTGTCGGCCGACCATCGCTCCGCGTCGCTTTCGAGCCTCGCCACCGTGCTGATCCTGGGAATCCTGGCGACCCTGTCCGCCACCCGGATACGGGCCGGACTGTGGTATCTGCTCACTACGGTAGCGGCAGCCTTCTTGCAGACCGTGGTCTACTTCGATGTGCATCAGCATGTGGACGCGGCCTCGGCGCCAGCTCAGGCCTCGGGCTCCTGGCGTTGTCGGCCGTGCTCTTCACGGTGTGGCCGGCGTTGGTCTCCGGAGCTTTTCGCGACAGCCGTTCCGCATGGTGGGCGGCTGCCCTTGCAGGTCCTCTCTGGTTTGTCTCCCTCAGGGCGGCCTTCATCGCCGCCTTCGGTGACGCCGCCATCGGGCTGTTGCCGGTCGCTCTTGCAGCCGTCTCACTCGTCACCGTCCTGTGGCTGAGGCCGCGACTTGCCGGCCGACCCGAAACCCGGCGCACCGCTCTGGTCTGGTACCTCGCGGTCACCCTGAGCCTGGTGTCGGTGGCGATCCCCCTGCAGCTCGACAAAGAGTGGGTCACCATCGGCTGGGCGCTCAACGGGTTGGCAATCCTCGGCCTCTGGATTCGACTCGACCACCCCGGACTCAAGTACTTCGGTCTGGCGTTGCTCGGTGCAGCCACGGTGCGCCTGGTCGCCAACCCGGAGGTCCTGGGTTACCACGTGCGAGGAGGAGTGCCCGTTCTGAATTGGATCTCCTACACCTATCTCGTGCCGGCGGCCGCGCTGCTTTTCTCCGGACGCTTCCTCAGATCGCGAGAGGTGAATCGGCTCGTCGATTGGGAAGAGCGCCTCTATCCAACACGCTACCCGATTGGCGCAGCGGCGTGCGGTCTCGCGGCGGTGGTGGTGGTCTTCGCCTGGATCAACCTGGCCATTGCGGACATCTTCGCCAGCGGTCCGAATCTCGAGCTCAGCTTCCAGCGATTGCCCGCCCGTGACGCGACCACGTCGGTGGCGTGGGCGGTCTACGCACTGGTCCTGCTCGCGATCGGGGTGAAGTCGAAAAGCAGCTCTCTGAGATGGCTCAGTCTCGGGCTGTTGGTGGTGACCCTCGGCAAGGTCTTTTTGCACGATCTGGGGGAACTCGAAGATCTCTACCGCGTCGGCTCGTTGGTCGGTCTCGCGCTTTCGCTCATCATCGTGTCGCTGGTCTATCAGCGCTTCGTCTTCAGATCGGATCCGGAGGATGACCAATGAAGAAGATCTGTGGATTGATCCTGCTGCTCGCGATCGCGCCGCCCAGCCACGCGGCCGACGAGCCCGAAGCATTGGCGACGCTCTTTCCCCTCCGCGCAAGGTTTCCGCGGAAGGCCCGGTCTCTACCGTCTCGAACTCTCGCCCGAGATCATCTCCGCGTGCCGGCCGGATCTGGCCGACCTCCGAATCCTCGGCGGAGACGGTCGAGAGATTCCCTACATCGTCGACAGCCCCGAACCGGAGGGCGCCGCGATCGCGGTCCAGTTCCGGGCCCAGCTGGAGGTCCTCGACGCCACCCGATCCCAGCACACTCTCGACGACCGAACCACCATCTATCTCGAGTCCTTCGAACTCCTGCTGCCGACCCGCCCGCCGGACGTGCAGGCCTGGCAACTCGAGTTGTCGGTCGGTCAGGCGGAATTCGTCAGCCGGATCCATGTGATGGCGGTGGATCGGGCGGGAGGGTCCGATCGATCCTTCGGGGGTCGGCCTTTCGCCTGCCGGGCGCCGGTGCCGAGAAGCTCCGGTTCACCGTTTGCCGCACCGGGGACGGAGCGCCTCAAGATCGAGATCGAGAGCCAGAACACCGGGTTTCTCCAACCCCGGTTCACTCTCGAAGCGAGCCGCGTCCTGCCGACGGAAACAACCTCAGAGGTCGACGCTAGCCATTCTCGAGGTATTCGCTCACAAGTCGACACACCGAGTCGTCGTCGATCGCCCGCGGGGCCTCGTGCCCCGACGGTTGGCGATCGCCACCACGACCGACACCTTCCGGCGGCGCATCACGGTGTGGGACGAAGGACCGGGCGCGGACCCCGAGGCTCTCGGTGTCGGCACGGTTTTGCGCATCGCAGCCGTCGCCCCGGTCGCGGTGGTCGAGCTGCCGATCCGCGCGCCGCGTGGCGACCGACTTCGTCTGGTGATCGAGAACCAGGACAGCCCTCCCCTCGACAATCTGGAAGTAGCGGCTTTGATGCCGAGACCGGTACTCGTGTTCTCACTGCCTGCCGGCATGCCCGACCCGATGTTGTATTTCGGGGGCGGCCGCGCCCGACGCCCACGATACGACCTTGCCGCACTCGGTCCCGATGGTCGCTTGCCGGTGTCCGGGGAGGACGCCGTCCAGGCGCCTTGCTGTTCTCGATCCGGTGCAGGCGCATCAGGCCACGATCGGTCCGACCGAACAAAACCCGGGATACGACGCGGCACCGGCGCTGGCCTTCGCCATGCACCCCGGTGCTGCGATCGACACCAGGATTTTCTCGCACCGCCGCCGTGTGGATGTCGTGCCATCGGCCGAGGGGCTTTCCCGGCTACCTTTCGGGCCATCCGACCTGGCGACGTTGCGGCCCGATCTGGCGGACCTCCGGCTGATCGATCCCGATGGCCGGCAATGGGCCTACCTGCGGCAGGGCGATGCCCGTGTGGTGTTCTCCGACCTGCAGATCACCGGCCGCGAAACCAAAGATCGAAAGTCTCGGTACGAGATCGAGATCCCGGAGGACGCCATGGCCATCGATCGGATCGAGATCGAAACCGAGGCGTCGTTCTTCGACCGCGATTTCATTCTTCGAGGACGCCTTGAAGGCGGTGCGAAAGGCAGCTTGCCCGCGGCCGTCTGGTCCGTCGCGCCGGCGACCGGCGTCCACCGGCGATGCGCGTCGAGCCCTTGCGGGTCACGGCGCTCGAGCTCGAGATCGAGGACGGCGATGACGCACCGCTTCATATCAGCCGCCTCGAGGCACGGTCATCAGCACCCGATGTCTATACCGCCGCGACGGCCGGAACGTACCATCTCCTGCTCGGTCATCCGGATGCCGAGGCACCGCTCTACGAGTTAGAGAGGATTCGCTCGACGATCCTTGCCGTCCCGGCGAAAGAGACGGCATTGGGTGAGCTGGAGGCGAACCCAGATTCAGTCCCGCCAGTCGAATCTCCCGGTCGGGGGGAACTTCAGTCAGTTCCTGCTGTGGGGAGTCTCGGCCTTGCCGTCATCGTCCTCGTCGTCCTGACACTTCGGGCGGCTCGACGGGAGGATTCGCAGGGCGTATAGGTGCCGCGCCCCCAGCTCGTTGTCAGGAATCTGCAACTGCGGATTTGGCGACAGTATTCATCCGACTATCGATAGCCTACCAACGGCCAGATTTCCGGATCTCCAGACGTCGTCGTTCGCGCTCTTGCACCCCGATTGCCCGGCACGGTGAAAAACCTCTGCGAGATCCGAGGGTCGCCTTCGTGAAAGAACGGCTGGAGATTCGACACCAGTACTCTGACCGTGAAAAAGGGGCAGTCGCAATCGCTTAACTCCACGACAATCACTTCGCTCCCGACATCGGCGAGAACCCTTATGCACCGTTCGATATCCGTTTTGAAGTCACCCGAACTGTTGTTCGAGAACTCTCCCAGCGAGGCCGACGGTTTGCAGGCGACACTCTGAGAATGTCGCTGCTGCGACTCCGAGCCCAGCCAGGATCCCTGATTGACTGACGGGGGCAACAACTGGACAGCCTCCGTGAGCGCACGCGTCAGGCCGATCACCGGGTCGAGGTGGCAGCCGAACGCAACCGAGCAGTCATCGTGGTGGCGCGAGCTCTGAAGGTAGGCCGTGAACACGATAACCGGCAGGTCCGTCTCGATAAACCCTAGTGACACCCCGAAACCATGGCGCCGTAGTTCAGCCCTTACCCTCGCAGTCTCTTCCGGTACGTCCCGGGGATCAAGCACCTTGGGCTGGATCATATTGAACTCATTAATGACAACGGCGTCCCGTTCGATCACCTCGAGAATTCCGTGGAGCACCGCCTCTTCAATGCAGTTGCCTGCAGCCAGGCCGTTGGAGTCAGGCCAGGCGATGTTCACGGCTTGCCCTGCAGCTGAATATGGGCAGAAGACAAGATTCGCCGGCACCAGCACCGTACGCCCACGGGTCAACGAATATCCCCACACCCGTAGTCGATGACCCGGTCCGGCGAGTACTGTGAATTCTTGGCTAAACACAGCATCTCTGGGTCGATGGCACTGTCATCGACATCGTTGTAGGTTGCTGCAATGACCTCATCGTACGGCGTCATCCTGGCGTTGAGCCGCTCGATGAACTCGAGACAGGCGCTGGCGCTCGATTGAGCCCGGGAAAATCCCTTGCCGAACGCAACTGCGCAGCCGTCCTCCGGGATTGGATCGAGACGTTCGAGCACAACGCGATCTGGATGTCCGAAGTCTCTGCGATGAGACCTGAGCTGAACCTCGACCGGACTGCCCAGGAAAAACCCTTCCACCTTCTCCAGGGTTTCTTCGACCCCCACCGCGCGACTTCCATTGTCGCGATAGCGAACTGTGACCGGGGAAAGCACCAGCCTCCTGCGCTTGAGTCGGCCGTTGGCGCGAGACGGGATTTCCGGACTTGATTGACCTCGAGAATCGCAGTCATCCCGAGTACTCAGCTTCTCGTATTCTCGTAGCCACACGATGCACACGAGACAATCTCTTGATCAGGAACCAGAGCCCGTTCACGAGTGCCCACAAATCGCTTGATCTTGCCGCCAGATGTCACGATCTCGAATGCCTCGGTCCCACGAAGATCGACCCGAAAGTCTGCATCGGAACTGGTCAAAATGCGAAGATAAACCCGTCCTTCCGGGATTACCGACGAGGCCACCTCAAACACACACCGGCCCTTTTCATTGGTGGGACCGCGAGCCGTTTTGAGCGGAGCATACCCTCCGGGTCGTCGATTGGAGACCACACCACAACGCATGAACGCCCAGGCCGGCCGACGACTGAAATGCGCAACCCTGAGTTGGACCCGCTGACGCTCTACCTTCTCGTTTCGCAGCGAGCGTCCGCCACCTTCCGGAACGAGCTCTGACGCCAAGGACCCCACCGAGCCTTCGAGCGGGGATGTCGAGATGCTGAGCAAAAAGAATGGCGACGCCGTCAACGCAACACCAGCGTCTCTCAGGAAAACCAAAACCTCACGTCGAGATTTCTCCTGGTTCTTCATATTCGCCTCCAGGAACCGAAGTCGACGAATTCAGCGAACTGGACGATTGCATTATTGCACGGGCGCGAGTGCCACGTTGTCTAGATGCCAGGTCCGGATTTGAACTCGGTTACCGGCACCGGCTGGACGTCGGATCCGCACCTATTGAACCGCATCCTGGTCAGAACGCCACACTGTAAGCGACGTCAAAGATCTCGGTTTTCATGAAATGGGTGCCGCACTTCGCAATCAGGCGTCCGCTGCACGTGCGGCCGGGACGGCCGCACCACAAACCTCGCCCCTCCTGTCATCCCGACCGAGGGAACGAAGTGAGCGAGCGGAGGGATCTCAATCACGGCGATCGAAAAAGGACCAGCCCTGTTTCAGGAGG
>CAWAUY010000005.1:0-4659 GCA_963785275.1 Candidatus Sulfomarinibacteraceae bacterium | reverse complement strand
CGCTGGGCAACAAGACGGCCGCGGATGAGCTCTACCGCCAGTTTGTCGAACTGCGCGGCGGCGCCGATCCGCCGGATGCGCTCGCCGCCGATGCAGCGATCCGGCTCGGCGCGGGGTCGTAGGCAAAGCCGCAATTAGGCACAAAAGGCTCAAAAAAACGGCGCCGCAGATGCGGCGCCGTTGGTGTTGTGGGTTGATCGCACCCTATTTCGCGGGTACCTCGGGCTGGGGACACAACGGGCCGACCAGGGTGACGGCGTCGAGGAACATCCCCAACGAGTTGGCCGGTCCCGTTTCTTCAAACTCGAGCCTTCGGGTCGTACCGTCGCCGGGGAGCTCCCATGTTTCCTTTTTCCATTCCCCGATGTCGGTGGTATCTGATCCGACGGTTTCCAACACGAGGCCACCCCACGAGACCTGCATACGGTCGTCGCTGGTTCGCTGGGCCCACGAGTACGAGAAGCTGTAGGTCACCCCTTCGCAGGTGTCGAAGTTTTTGTAGAGCCGCAGATTCGTCTGACTCCCGGCAGCCGCCCCGCCGAAGTCGGAGTCGAGCTCGGCGTACTGGCCGCCGTCGGCACCATTGACGATGAGCCCATTCCTTTGGAGTTCAAGCAGGGAATCGATATTGCAGCCGCCGCAGTCGACCCATTCGGAGGTCCAGTCGAGACCCTCGGTGCTGTTGCCGAAGAGCTCCCATCCCCTGGTTTCCATGATCATCGGTGTGGCAAAACTGCCGTTGTCGAGCAGTTCGCCAATCACAGTGATAGGAACCGTGTCGTAGTTATTGACCTCGTTGAACTCCGAGACCTGGAACAGGTCGTCGACATAAACCACCACGTCGTAGAGGCCGGGCTCTATGGTTTCCGCAACCGTCAAGGTCGTCGAGGCGATGGGGTCCGTACCGCCAGGGGGCAGGGTGTTGTTCATGGTCGATGCAAAATCAGCAAATGGCGTGCACGGCGAAAGGTCGAGCTGTGCATCACCGGTGGCCTCCGCCGCAACCCACCGCGGACACAGATAGAAACCGTGCCGGAGGTCGGCATTCTCGGCATTACCATCGGTGGTGCCCTGGTTCTTGACCGCCCATTCGGGGAAGTCGAAGGTCATGCCCACCTCGGCGGTGATCGGGGTCGAGTCGATATCGATCGGGATCAGATCCGGAGCGTTGAAATCGAGGCACTCGGAAGCAGGGTCCAAGGTGTCGCAGTCGAGAGAGGCCGCTGCAAACGACGCTCTGTCGCCCGCCTTGCCGGTGGAGTTGGCGGGGTGATCGGCTGGGAAGGGATTGTAGTAGTCGCTGCCTCAAGCGCCTTCATTTCCTGTGTCGGATCTGATCTGGTACGCGCGCAAAGTGACTTTGACGGTCTCGTAGGCGCCAGAGGAGCCTTGAGCGTGTCATCGTTGCTCGCCTTTGTAGTCTTGGCTCCTTCCTGATTCGGGTCGTCGGTGGGTGCCACGGTAAATGTGGAGTTGATGACAAATGCGTTGCTCTGGGAACGGTCCCCGTGCGGTTGATGACGAAGGCGTTTTGTGGCGTCGGGTTGATGACGAAGGCGTTCCGACTTGTCCTCGTTGAGATCGTTCGGCCCTTGAGCGAAGGTGAAAGCACCTGACTCTGGTTGATGTTGGCCGGCTCACAGCCCCTGACGGTGTGCCATACGGCGAGTTCTTATGAACGATGAGCTGGAAAACGTAGTTGTCCACGAGGTTCTCGCTGCATTGTCGATGTTGATGATGGGCAGGAAGCTGGTGGCGTCGGTGCTTCCGCCCGGGGTGACCGTCCGCGTCGTGTCGATCACCCGATGGATGTCGTAATACTCCGGTTTTTTCCTTGGTCTCTTTCCGTTGGGCCGGTGTTGATGACAAAGGCGTTGATCACGAACGCGTTGATGACGAACGCATTGGCCTCGGTGGAATTGATGACGAAAGCATTGGTCTCGGTCTGGTTGATGACAAAAGCGTTGGCCCTCGGTGGAATTGATAACGAACGCGTTGGCCTCGGTCGGGTTGATGACAAAGGCGTTGTCGAGGCTGTAGTTGATAACAAAGGCATCGGGTTCGAGCCCGGGGTTGAAGTACTCGCTCCTCCGCACCGTTTCGGTCGAGGCCATGCTCTCGTGGGCGTTGAAGGTGATGGAACCGGTCTGGCATTCGGCTGGAGCAGGATCGCAATCAAGCTCCTGAACGAATACCGTGATCGGATCGATGGTCGGCTGCGGCACGTACACCACTTGGGCGGTGCTCGAGAAAGGGAAGAATGTCCCCTTCACATCGATCTCTGTGTATAGTTGTTCTCGAAAGAAACGATGCGTTGCCCACCACCGGATAGATGGTCAGCTCGTAGGTGCGGGTCCGGTCTCGGTCTGGTTGCTGATGGAGAAGGGGAAGCTGGCGCCGCCGACGCCTCGATCGTTTTGAAGGTGGTGGGCGAGCTGATCACCAACTCGGCGTCGACCCGCGAGTTGTCAAGACGTCCGTATTGCGAGATCCGGGGTTGTCACAGGGCAATTCTCTCCGAACCCGGGTCGTCATAGTCGGGATAGTGATTCCACTCGATCCAGGGGGTCCCGGGATCCGGATTCTGTGGCGGTACCAGGTGCCGATTGTCGGCCCACACTGTGTGGAAGCCGCGGGTCTGCACGTCACCCGGTTTGGTGGCCCACCGCCAGTTACCGTTGGAGCTCGGTGACGAACTGAACGAAGGGCTCCATGCCCGGATAGTCGCCGATAAACGGAGACCTTCCGGCCGCGGATTGCGGCGCATTCGCACGGTTCACCTGGCGCACACACGGGTTGAGCGTCTGTCCCGGATAGAAGAAGGAAGTGGTCCGGCGCGCACGGGGGATTGATCGGCGCCACGTCCGCCAGGGTCTCGTCGGTAAGGTCGGCGCCGGCCCTCAGGGGGTAACGCGATACCTGGACGGAGGACAGGCGTGCGCCGGTCTCCGGGTTCAGCAGTGCGGCTCGGAAATCGAGAAGTCGGTCGTATCCGGTGATGTACCCGGTCAGGGGGCTGACGTTGGCGTCGGCCACAATCGTCTCTGCCGGAGAGTCGACGATACGGCCGCGAGCCTCGGAATAGGCCAGCAGCAGCCGGCCGCCGCCATACGACAGGACGGGCATCACCTGAGGGCCCGAGAATCGAGGTTGCGGCAACACGCCGAATCCGGGCTCGGGGTACCGTCGGGTCGCCGGTCTGGTCGCGATCCAGATAGTCCACCGCCCGCCGCTGACCGGGAACTCCCGCGGTGTCGGTCCAGGTGGCGCCATCGTTGTCGGAACGCATCATGACTATTCGAGGAGTGCCGCCCTCGAGGGGATAGCCGTCCGGGCCAACCCGCTCCTGCCACGCGACGAAGACCGTGGCTTCTGCGCCGTTTGAGTCGGGGTCCACTGCAGCGGTTGCGGTTGGGAATGCATTCGAGCGGAAAGCGACCTCGGGCAGTCCGGTGTCACCGAAGAGGCCGAATTCGATCGCCGCATCGGTGGAGATGGTCGGCTGGTCGAACTTCACCAGATCCTGCGACCCGATGATCTCCTTGGGTTTGCTCCACGAGCTGCCGTAATTGGTTGATTTCGTCATGATGATGCTGTCGGGTTCGTTGAAGTGGCGCCAGAAGGTATAGACGGTGCCGCCGCCGGTGGTGGTGGGTGTCCCTTCCCTCGGATCGACCGCGATGGCCGAACCCTGGTTCTGACCGAAGTTTTTGTTGATCTTTTTCTTCGAGAAGCTGAGGCCTCCGTCCTCGGAGACCGCAAAGTTGACTTTGCTCTGAAACTTGCCGGGTTTCGGTTTACCGGTGAAGGTGCTGTAGCTCACATAGACCCGGTGGGCGCATGGGTCGTCGTTGCCTCCGGAGGGCGGTTTGGGTTTCTTCTTGGAAGCGCCATCCAGGGAGATATCGACATTCTCGAGAGTGTTCTTTGACCCGCCATCCCGGAAGACATCGACGTTGATGTGGGGCTTGTCAAGGAAATGACCGAAGTTGGCGTTGTTGCCGGTGTCGACGACCGTCGTCCCCTTGTAGACGATCGTGTCGCCGCCGGGGTCGTTGTTGAGGTCCTCGTAGCGGGCGACCGCGAGCTTGCTCTGGCCGCCGCGTGTAAAGGCGACAAAGACGGTGTAGAACTGGCCGCACGGTGCCGCACACGGTGACCGGGTCGGTGGCCGCCTCGAGACCGTAGAGCCGGTGAGGCCAATGAGGCGGGCGATTCGTCGAATTGCGCTCCCAGGAAGGAAGGCGCCGCTCCAGGTCAGACCGCCATCGTAGGAACGGCTCATACCGACCCAGGCCTCGACTTGCCGCCTCCGCCTCGTTCTTCAAAAGCGGCAAGCCCGAAGATCGGGAAGGTCCACCCACGGCAGCAGATTTGCGAAAACGTAGCCGCCTTCAGGGTCAGCGCGGCAGACCTCACCCTCACCGAGGCCGGTGTCGTCAGCTGATATCGACCGCGCGGTAGTCGTTGAAGAAGGCCACCAGGTGGTCGGGATTTCGGGTCGACACGGCGATGGTCGGTTCCGAGCTGACGCTGGAGATAGCCGTCGCCTTTGAGGTACCAGTCGGGATCGTCGGGTTGTCCGTCCACCGTCGAGGTCGAGCGGAACGACGACCGGCAGGACGTTGACGTTGTCGCCAGCCTGCTGGGCCGTGACCG
>CAWAUY010000004.1:0-937419 GCA_963785275.1 Candidatus Sulfomarinibacteraceae bacterium | reverse complement strand
TTCGGACCGTTAGGCCATCGAATACTCAGGAGGAACGGAGATTTCCAATTGGCAAATCTGATTTCGACTGTTCTAGTCACCGTGGTGATCTCTCTTGGACTCGCATTCGGTGCCTCCGATATTGCCGAGGCACAGGGGGACGACCCAAAGAACCAAGAGCTACTAAGGGCATTGGAAGTCATGGAGGACAACGGTGTGGTGATCGTCGCAGAGGGACATGAGCCACAACTGGTCGCAAAGGCGGACCACCTGACAATCAGCGCCCTCGGTGGGCAGGTCGAGTTTTTTCATCCGGTTAAAGATGGATTCCCACTTCCCGCAGAAAGTGAGTCCGCGGTGGCGTTCTTCGCCGGACCTGGTGCGATTCCAGTTGAAGGTGATCTGCTACTCGCCTGGAAAGTCGAAATCCACCCTCGGACCGAGTCATTTCAGTTGGAGGCCTTTTCCAGGCTTGTGGTTGAAGACATCACTGGAGAAAGCGCAGTCCTGATTGCGGATGCGGCACCGGATCGAACCGACGGAAATATCACGGTGATAGCAGACGGAAACTCCTTGACGCCGGAGTCGTTCCCGTGGGTATTCACAACGGAACCAAACATGCTTGTGTTGAGAATCTCCCTAATTTCGGACGAGGGCGAATCCGAAGTCATGTTGCAGCCGGTGATCGTCCAACCAGTTTTCAAAAAACAGGCCCAACAGATGTACGGGATCATCCACGGTGGGTAACCGCAAAAGGCCTAACACACTCGTTTCACGGGACCCAAATCCGCGCGAGCGCGGCTTTGGTCCCGTGAACTCGGACCGTTAGGCACGCCTTTACGCGTGCGGTTAAGAGTTGTTGCCGAGTTCTGTCGTTGTGCTTTTTCCAGGGACGTGCGCTTGACTGACAGAAGGGAAAACTGATGAATTCGAAACGAAGAGAATCCGATCCGCCTTTGGCGATCGAGGAGTGGGGATGGCGCTACCACCATCTCGGCGTGCCGACCGCTGTTGAGCATCCTGGGGAACGGTACCTAGAACGTTTCGGGATGTACGTTACAGGATTTGAATCCAGCCCGTACGGCGTTGAATGGATGCGCTTTGAAGAAGGCAGCCCGGTGTCAAAGCTCATTCGGACCGTGCCACACCTTGCGTTTGAAGTGAATGATCTTGAAGTCGCCCTCGAGGGCAAGCAGATTCTTTCCCCGCCCAGTTCGCCATCTGACGGAGTGGTGGTCGCGATGATCATTCATAAAGGCGCGCCGATCGAACTCCTCCAGTTCGCGAAGAAGGCCGAGAACGGCGGACAGTAGCCATCCCAGGAGTGGACGAACCGGGATTCGAAATCTCGCATCCGTTCACCAGGATCGTTTCGTTTTGGCAAGTTATTGCGCCCTTACAAGTTATGCATAACAGGTCGTTGCAGCGGACTCGAATGCCTGTCATCTGTGTTGCACTCGCTTCGCTCGCGGCAACACAGATGCCAGCCATCCGGGCCGCTGAACTCCAGCGTTGGCGCGGCGCTGCGCGCCGCGCCAACGCGCCGGGATTTGACGAACGCCTGTGGCCGGCGCACAGCGCCGGCCAACAGGTCGTTCGAAGGGAATCCGAGCTGCGCTCGGACTCCGCTTCGCTCCGCCCTAGGCATGAAAGATGCTCGCTTCGCGGCATCTTTCACTGCCAGGGTTCCCCTCAACTCCCGGCGCGTTAGGCCCGCTGCCACCCCAAAGGAGATTCGACGATATGGGTGAAACCGCAAAGTACTTCGTCCGCAAGATGAATCTCAATTCATTGGGAAGGATCATGAAGTAGCGGAGGCTTTCTGGAATCTTGGCGTTTTCATCGTTACCGAAGACCGTTTCATCTATCAGCGCATTAGGGATTGGAAGGCTCTAGGGAAGGCGCTCCCGGAGTGGCAGCACAAATTCAGTTTTGCTGAGATGGGTTTGGGCGGCTCACCGATGGGTGATCCCGTCCCGAATAGTATTTACGATCTCATTTGCCCACGGTGTAGCGCTGGCATCGTTGAACAGGCATATGACGCATGGAGTGACGATGAATCCACCATCGGCCTCGAAGATAGACTCGTGCAATGTCCGGCCTGTGGGGAGTCCTCAAGATCAGGGGAGCTTCTCACTGAGGACACTCCGTTCGTCTTTTCAAAGTTCTATCTTTGGGTTTCCGACATTGATCTATCTGACTGGGATTCAAGTTTCAAGGCCACCGTGGAAAGCACTCTTGGCCCGTGCCGCGAGTTCACGGCGTGGGAAACGTAAGATGTCAACCGAGACCACGGATTGAGATTTGTACGCGTCCGAAATGTTGAATATTGATGCTTAGGTTCAAGTTTGAAGTGCGACACGCGCCTAACAACTCATTCCAGCGGACCCCAAGTCCGCGCTTCGCACGTCCTTGGGCCGCTGAACTCGGACCGTTAGGCGGGACCCGCTCCAGATACACTCGATCCAAGGAGCAAATACGACATGCCGACACTGTCAACCTGTGAATTCGTCCCGTACCTGAGTATTGATGGAGCCGACCAAGCGATCGAGTTCTATTCTCGGATCTTCGGAGTTGTTCCGCACGTCTTGCTCAACATGCCGGATGGGAGAGTCATGCACTGTGAATTTCGGATAGGAAACTCGAGATTCTTCGTTAGCGAAGAACTCCCGGAACACGGTGGTACACCAAGTCCCAATCGGCTCGGTGCCACAACGGTCGCGATTCATCTGTATGTCGATGATTGTGACGCGATGGTCGAGACCATGAAAAACAATGGTTCGACCGTTCTAATGGATCCCGCCGACATGTTCTGGGGTGAACGATTTGCGCGCGTTCGTGACCCGTTTGGTCATGAATGGGGCATCGCAACCAAACTCCGTGAAATGGCGCCGGACGAAATTCACGTCGCTGCGACACAACTGTTCGCCGAAATGTCGAGCAATCGGTAGAGATCCCGTGGACTCGCCAGAATCGCCTAACAACTCGTTACAGCAGACCCCCACCCGCGGAGGGTGGCGTCCGCTGAACCCGGACCGTTAGGTTCTGGACGTCTTGACGTTATAACGTTATAACGCTATAACATTATCATGAGTGATCCGAAACGAACTACCGTCTATTTTGATCCCGAAATCCACCAGGCGCTGCGTCTGAAATCGGCCGTGTCTGAACGTTCCATTTCCGAGATGGTCAACGACGCCGTCCGGGATTCACTGGCCGAGGATGCCGAAGACCTCTCTGCCTTTGACGAAAGAACGGGCGAACCGACAATCGACTTCGAGGACTTTGTCAAGAAGATGAAACGCAGTGGCAGGCTTTAAGCTGGTCATCAAGCGTTCAGCGGCAAAAGAGATCGAATCGATCGGTCAAATGAAAACGCGCCGAGGCGTAGTGGAGAGGATTCAAAGGCTTGCCGACGATCCACGACCTCGTGGTTGCGAAAAGCTCTCGGGAAAGCACTCACGATATCGAATCCGCCAAGGGTCGTTCAGGGTTCTTTACGAAATCAAGGATGCCGAACTCATCGTCTACGTCGTCAAAGTGGCAGATCGTCGCGATGTGTATCGAGACCTCACCTAACACCTCATTCCAGCGGACACTCACCCGCGGCGGGCGTGGTCCGCTGATCTCGGACCGTTAGGGGGCGTTTCGGGTGACACTGATGAATGAAACTCTAGCTGCCGGTATTGTAGTTCTTGCGGGCCTCTATTTCTGCGTCTTGGCGGCCGTAGCGCTCATCGTACCGTCTCGAGCCAATCGCTTTCTCCTTGGATTCGCCAACTCACAGCGGGTCCATTTCATCGAGCTATTTACCCGCCTTGTCGTTGGGGGAGCGTTCGTGATTCATGCTCCTCGTATGTTCGTTCCAGGAGTCTTCATGTTCTTTGGGTGGGTTCTTGTCATTACAACAGCTGGCCTCCTGTTGCTTCCCTGGCAGTGGCATCATCGTTTTGCTCAGCACGCTGTACCTCGAGCTATTCGGTATATAGTTTTCATCGGCCTCTTCTCCCTAGCGTTTGGACTCTTCATACTGATGGCGGTAATTCATGGCAACACCGCGTAGGTTCAAGATTGAAGTTCGAAAAAACCCCAACATTTCGTTCCACGGGGCCCCAACCCGCTGGTTGCGCGGCTCGGGTCCCGTGAACTCCAGTCGTTAGGTGGGACTGGCATCGAGGTATACTCTCGGTCTTGTCAAGGTTCACAAAGTCCTGGCTCGTTTCTTGGAGCGTCTTCTACGGCGTTGGAGCTCCGCTATTCCAATGGCTTTACGTTCGGAAGAACGGGTTCATCAATCAGTTTACGTTTGCGGACCTCGTGCTTGGCCTCATGATGCTGATCAGTGTTGTGTTGATTGGGCGGCCGATTGGGCGTCTCCTCAACGCGGTAGCGTGGGGTGGCTTTCTTGCCGTTTTTTCGAGTGCGTTGACGTACTTCCATTTCTTTTTGAAGGCCGACACTCCTGTCGAAGCGCTCTACGTGACCGGCCTTGGTCTCTTCGTGGCAGTTACGTGCCTGGCGGTGCATTTGACGGGCAATGGCAACTTTGAATTGTTGGATGGTGGGCGCCCCTGACAACTCGCTGAACCGGACGCCGCCCTTCGCGTTGCTGGAGCGGTTGTAGACTCTCAAAGTGAATTGTTCAATGAACCGAGGTTCCGGGTGCCACCGCTCGCGGCGCCTTGCGATCCCATTTGAACTACGATGTCTGGCAAATGAACCTTCACGCGCCAACCAACGCGCTGCAACCAGGACGCGAACCATGAGTAACCCTTTTGTCCCAGGCGTCGGCGGAATCCTCAGCGCCGATATCGCCGTCCCAGAACACGATCGCGAACTGAGCTTCTACTCACGTGTCCTGACCACGGGTGAGAATCCACTTTGGCGGGACGACCTGATGAACAACCGAGGAATGCCGATCATCGGCCTGGGCGCGCGCAGTGCGGAGTACGAAAAGCTACCGCTGCAATGGATGCCGCACATACAGGTCGCCGATGTCGCAACCAGTGTCGCGCGTGCGCTGGAGCTGGGCGGGGGTGAGCTCATGCATTCCAAAGACGACGGCGGGAATAGTCAGTGGGCGGTTCTCCTCGATCCCAATGGGGCGGCGTTCGGGATCATCCCAGTCGTCTCCTGCCGAGTCCATTTCCCCGGATGAGGGCGGCGCATCGCACGACGCCGCGGAGCGTGCGGGTCTGCATCTCCTGGCTCAACCTGACGGTCTCTGACGCCCTGGCAACCCGTGACTTCTATCGACAGGTCGTGGGCTGGTCGGTGCAGAACATCGAGATGGAGGACGCGAAAGAGGCTTACATCGACTACAACATGCTCGGTGATGATGGGAACCCGGCGGCGAGAGTCTGCCATGCACGCGGCGCGAACCTGGGCCTGCCGCCGGTCTGGCTGATGTACCTCCCCGTTGGCGATCTCCCCGAAAGTCTTCGTCGTGTGCGAGAGGGCGGGGGTGAGATCATCAAGGCGACACAAGAAACAGATGGGACATACGCATCTGCCGTTGTTCAGGACCCGGTGGGTGCGTGCCTGGCGTTGGTGCCGGGATAGAGAAGGTGCCGCGGCCCAACAAGGTGTTGCACTTGACAGCGCGCTTCGCGCGCCGCAGGTGAACACCAGCGCATTCGGCAAAAATCGGAAGTAGGCTGTCATGCTGAATTGCCCCCATTGTGGATCCGATATACCGATCTGGATCAGTATCGTCTTTGTTCGCGTTGCTGACTCTCCCTGTACTGCATGCGGTCACCGATACCGATTGAATCGCCGCGGTCTGACAATCCTGTTCGGTGGAGGGACCGTCACTGCGTTGCTTGTCTTGGGGGTGATTGCTGCGGCGGCATCCCCACTCTCACCACTGCTTGTGGCGAGCTCGGGTCTCCTGTTGACCGGCGGCGCGACCCGCCGATTCGGAGAACTTGTCAAGAAGGAAGATTGATGAAGGAAACTGGAAATGACGTAGCGAATCGGGAGCGGCCTCAACCCTCATTCCGGCGGACCCTCACCCGTGCCGGGTTGCTTACGGCCTGCGGCCGTCGCGTCCCCCCACCATCAGCGAGCGACCGATGGGCTGGCCCTGGGGTCCAGCCCTCGGCCGCACGTCGCTGCTGGCGGGCGGGTGCGGGCTGCTGAACTCGGACCGTAGGGCAGACCAATATCATCAACAGGAGGAGTGACATGAAAATGGACATTCGCGTTGTGGCAGTTCTCTCACTGTGCCTTCTATTGGGTCCGAGCATGTTGATTGCACAGACACACCAGACAGCAAACACGCTCGAGCTCAAAGAGTCAGCGTCTCGGCCTGAAGCCACAATCGCAGACGTAGCCTTGCTTGTCGGCCATTGGGAGGGAGAGTTCCTCGGGGCAATGGCGGAAGAGCTCTGGCTTCCAGCCGTCGGGAATAGCATGCTCGGGGTGTTCCGGCTCTATGGCGATGATGGCGTGCTCTTCTATGAGACCATGATCTTGGTGGAGGAGGAGGAAAGCGTCTCTCTCAAGCTCAAGCACTTCCATCCAGACCTCAAGGGATGGGAAGAGAAGGACGAGATGGTGACGTTTCGATTGGTCAGGGCCGACAAGGATGCGCTCTGGTTTGAGGGCCTGACGTTCAGGAAGCAGCCAGATGGCTCTCTGAGAGGCTTCATCGCCATTCGTCAAGATGACGGTAGCGTCGAGGAGCACTCCTTCATCTACCGTCCCGTCGGGGCTCGATAGTGGTCGTCGCGTGCACTTCTGCGCTACCCCACGGCACCGGCTCTCGCTCGAGAAGGCGCGCCGCGCAGGGCGGGCAGTTCCTGGAGGACTTGCCAAAACGCTGCTGAACCGGCCACTGCAGTTGACGGATCCAGTTTGCCACGCCCTTGACAATTGCCAGGGTCGCGCCAAACCAGCGACAGCTGATTGGCCGCACATTGGTGTGGAACGTCGTGGCATCATGACGTCGTGACACACAAGCGTTATGATGAGTGATCCCAAACGTACGACAACCTATTTTGACCGTAAACTCAACAGGCCCTTCGTCTGAAATAGCCCTTTCTCAGGATGGCGCACAACTCAACGCCAAAAAGGGCGTTCGGCTTCACAGCGCGCCCTTTTGTTATCGTTGGGCGCAGAATTTCGCGAGGCCGAGGTGTGCCGTGTTGGGCTGCCCGACTGCCTCACCGCCGCCACAATCTGCGGCGATCATGGGTCGCATGAAGACATCGCTGATCGTCATCGCGCTGGCGCTGCTCGCGAGCCTTGTCGTATTTGGATTGCGGCCGGACGAGCCGAACTCCCCGAGCGTCTCGGACACGCCACATGGTTTGTCGTTCGAGGTGCATGTGGTCAAGCCTCTCACCGCGAGGCCTCTCTTCGGGCTCCTCCCTGACGGCATCTTCGGGCTCCCTCCCAGCGAGCTGAGGCTCGACCACGAGAGCCGTGGCGCCGAGATCGTCGGCGTCGAACACAATCGCCTCGAGCTCAGAGCGGACGGATGGGATCTTCTCATCGAGATTGACGACCGTGGGAAGATCGCTCCGGCGACGCGGATCGCGTTCCCGATAGAGCTTGCAGACAGGTTGGTGACCCTGCGCTGCCGTCCCGCAGATCGGGCCTCCGGACACCTCACCAGCACAACTGGAGAGGGCTCCGACGAACTCGATGGTAGCTTCCTCGTCGAGTTTGCCACCTGTGAAAATGCCCTTTCAGGGAAAGCCGTCAATTGGCCTCCGGCGCCGCTGACCGTCCGCGGGAGCTTCGCGGGGCTGTCACGCGACCGTCGCGAGCTCACTTCGGGTCACTGAGCGCCGGCATTTTTTGAAGCAGGAATTGTGAAAGTGCAGGAGTCGAGCCGGAATCTGCTGGTGCGCTGCGATCTGATCGGTAAGATTGGACCATGGCTGATTCGGTGATCCGGGGTGGTTGTTTCTGCGATTCCGTTCGCTACGAGATCAGGGGCTCGCTGCAGAACGCCAGGGCGTGCCACTGTTCGCGATGTCGCAAGGCGTTCAGCGGCGCGTCTTCGGCGTACGCGGAGCTCTCGCCATCGAGCTCACTCGAATGGCTATCCGGCGAGGACTTTCTTTCGATCCACGAAACGGGGGAGGGGTGGGGCCTGGCCTTCTGCTCGAAATGCGGTTCCACCATCTGTGGGTTGCACAAAGGAAGCGTCCACGGTCTGACATTGGGGTGCATCGACGGCGATCCCGGTGTCGAGATCGAGATGCACATATTCGTCGACTCGAAGGCGCCGTGGGATCACATTGGAGGCACTGCTGAGCAGCATGCCGAACACGCACCATTGGACCAGGAAGACTGACGGGATGACGCCATTCGACTCAATCCTGCGCTCTCTCCGGTGCACAGCGGGCGAAGGTGTTGGGCCGCCGTGGGGCTCTTGACATGAGGTTCAACACCAACGAAGAATATCCGCTTCTTTCTGCGCGAATTGCAGGACTTCTTTATCTGATAATAATAGTCTCCGGTATTTCGAGTGAAGTTTTGATTCGATCGAGGCTCGTTGTCGCCGGAGATGCAACGGCTACGGCGACGAATATTTTGAATTATTCCGGAACTTTTCGGATCGGATTTGCTCTTGATACTTTGATGTTATTATGCGATGTGGCTCTCGCAGTGATCCTGTATTTTTTACTCAGGAATGTCAGTAATATTCTCGCTATGACTGCCGCAGCGTTCCGATTGATTCAGGCTTCGGTTCTCGGTATGAACCTCTTGAATTACTTCGCTGCTTTGTTAGTTCTCGAGAGACCCGGGAACGCCGCAATATTCGAACCCGATCAATTGAACGAGATTGCCATGTTGTTTCTGAACATGCACAGCCACGGGTATGATCTCGGCTTGTTGTTCTTTGGTATTTCAAATCTGATTCTCGGGTTTCTTGTCATCAAATCAGCACGTTTCCCGGGAGTTCTCGGCTGGGGATTGATCGCGGCGGGACTTGTCTATCTTGTGGGGAGTCTCACACGGTTTTTATTTCCAGATTATATTCTGTTTATTCAACCAATTTATATTGTTCCATTTCTGGCTGAATTATCCTTTTGTCTATGGCTGCTTTTGAGGGGCGCTAAGGTTCGGGAATGAGAAGCTGAATGTGTCGTCGAATTCATCGATCAGGCCGCATCTGATATCTGCAGGATCTCCTTGGAAACGCTGCGGTTTGGATCGACGGGAGGCATGCCATGCAGGCGCTTGTTGATTCGATTATTCATGTCATGACCGAGGCGGAGAACGGCAACCCGTTCGAGTGCGTCAACATCGCCTCCGAAAAGGACCCGGAGATCTGGGTTCAGATCGCGTGGGACATGATCAATGTGTCCTACCCGTACGCCGACGACCCGACGGAGCATCTCAAAACCCTCGGTCACGTCGTGCCTGAGAGCTTTGAACTCGTCGAGTGGGAGCCTGAGCTCCACGCAACGTGGGAGTGCCCTGGTTCAGACCCGGAGGCCTTCGCAGCCTTCGCCCTCGCCTACCTCGACGCCGTGTACAAGAGCTCAGGAGATCCCGACAACCTTGTGTTCGAGCGGCAGGAGCTGTAGGGACCGGCCGTGTCCATCTCCGCCGGCGGCCGCACATTCGCATGAGATATTTTGGGACTGGAGTGGACAGCGCAGTGAGTTGGAACCATTGCCCATGGTTTTTTGCAGTAGCCTGAATCTTCGAAAGGCGAAAGGAGTCGAACATGCCTCCCCTGAATCCCGGCGCGACGGCCTCCCGAACGATGACCATCAGCGACGAAATGATCCGCGGCTTTGCGGAGCTGACCGGTGACACCAACCCCGTTCATCTCGACGATGCATACGCAGCGGGCACCCCGTTCGGCCGCCGGATCGCCCACGGAATGATCGCTGCCGGGTTGATCTCGGCGACCCTCGCGAACGATCTGCCGGGCCCGGGCACGCTCTATCTCGGCCAGACGCTGAAGTTCAATCGGCCGGTGTATCCGGGCGACACGATCACGACGACCGTCGAAGTGCTTACGGTGCGGCCCGATAAGCCGATCGTCACCCTCGGCACCGTCTGCACCAACCAGGACGGCGACGTCGTACTGGAGGGCGAGGCGGTTGTTCGCGTGGCCGATGCATAGCCACCGGTAGTCAAAACTGTCGCGCCTGCTCCGTGCTGGAGCCCTATTGGGATGGTTTGGGAGGAGCACCCGACCTGATGCGACATCTCCGGAGGGCCATCGTGGTGGTCGTCTTCGAGGCGGACGAAGCGATGGGCATTGGGGTTCGGTTCCTTTTCTGTCAGGCATCGTTTCGAGCGAGTGTTTTCACCGCGATCTGTATCGTGGTCGCGTGGAAGTTGATCAGCAGAAACAGAGGTAGGGTCTCGTAATCCTGCCGGACCCTGTGTTTTCAGTCACTTCCCGTTTGCCGCGGCAGCATCCGAGTCGATCAGAACACGCAATGAAGGTATGATGACGCGTTCTTTCCAAACAGGCATGACGGCACTCGGAGGTCAGAGTTGAAATCGTTTCTCGAGGCGGTGATCACGCGGTTGCGCGCACAGTTCGATCCGGCGGTGCTTGGCCCTGCCGTTGTCATGATGGTCACGAATGTCGTGATCGCACTCCTCACCTTCGCCGGGTTCTACCTGCTGTGGTGGGTCGTCGATCGATCCGCGGCGGTGGTGTTGCGGCGGAGCAATATCGACGAAACGTCCTCGAGTTTCGTTCGTACGATTCTCAAGTTCCTTGTCCTCACTTTCGGCGTTGTGCAGGCCCTCTCCGCAGTCGGGGTCAACACCGCGGCGCTGGTCACAAGTCTCGGCGTTGCAGGGTTGACGATAGGTTTTGCGGCGCGCGATGCTCTGTCCAATCTGATCTCCGGCATCCTGATCTTCTGGGACCGACCATTCGTGATCGGCGATCTCGTCGAGGTCGAGGGCCACTACGGCCGGGTCGAACGCATCACGCCGCGTTCGACCCGAATCGTGACGGTCGACGGTCGGATGCTGGCCGTCCCGAACTCGACCGTGATCAACACGACCGTGGCTTCCTACACCAACTTCCCGCACCTGCGGCTCGATATTTCGGTGACGGTCGCGGTCACCGAAGACCTCGATCGCGCCCGCAAGACTCTCCTGGATTTGGTTTCGAACGATCCGACCATCATCGACGATCCGCCGCCGCGAGTGGTCGTTACGGCGCTCAACGACTACAACGTGAGCCTCGAGCTGCAGGCGTGGATCGAAGACGAGAAGATGCACATTCCGAAAACATTCGAGATTCGAGAATCGGTTTTCAAGACCTTTACTCAGGCAGGGATCGACATGCCGTACGAGACGCTGCAGCTGGCGCCGATCGAGATCAGGGCCACACCGGGCGACATCGGAGCTGTCACATAGTCGTGGAGTGCTCTCGAAAAGCCGGGTCCCAGTTTGATGCTTTCACTGGGCGTGACGGGCACCGTCCCACGCCGGATGCGGCCGACAGGTTCGCCGAGATGAGTCGTAGAGCGGCGACACAACCGGCCCATGTGTCGCCCCTCCGGGGCTTTTCTTGTTGCCGAGAGGTTGCAGTCAGCCGACATGGCCTTCAGCACGTCCTGCCCGAGAGGAGCCACCCTCAACATTGTTGGCCCGGGAGATCCCACCGCCGGGGATGTTGGAGCGCCCAACAATATTGAAAACGGCACCTCCGCCGCACGTTTTCGATGGGGGTGTGAGCGGAAATTCAAAATTCAAAATTCAAAATTGAGAATTCAGAATCTCTGAACTAACCCGTGTTCTGCATGCCGCGGGCGATGCCCCGGACCGTTACCTTGAGGGCCTCTTCGAGTTCTTGATCCTGGCGATCAGCCGCCCGCCAGCGCTTCAACAGATCGACCTGCAGCAGGCTGATGGGATCGACGTAGGGGTTGCGAAGACGGATCGAGCGCCGCAGCACCGGCTCCCGTTCGAGGGGTTCCCGGATGCCGCGGAGCCGGCAGATCAGGCTTCGGGTTCGTTCGTACTCGGCCAGGATCCGGGGGAAGAGCCGCTCGCCGGTCTCGCCGGCCAACTTCGAATATCGCTCGCCGATCCCCATGTCCGCCTTGGCCAGAACCATCTCGACGTCGGCCAGGAGATTTTCGAAGAACGGCCAGTCACCGGCCATATCGCGGAGGACCTCTTCGCCATGGGCGTCGATGGCCGCTGCAAGGCCGGCGCCGACCCCGTACCAGCCCGGCAGCAGGTGGCGGTTCTGCATCCACGAAAAGACCCAGGGGATGGCGCGGAGGTTCTCGACGCCTCCGCCCGAGCGGCGGGAGGCGGGGCGCGAGCCGATCTCGAGCCGTTCGATGACATCGATGGGTGTGGCGGTCCGGAAGTAGGGGATGAAGTCCGGATCGTCGTACACCAGGGCGCGGTAGAACGCCCTGCCCGCTCGCGCGACGGTGGTCATGGCGTCGGTGAATTCGGCGCGTGGGGTCGGTTCGCGTCAACGGTGGCGGCGCTCGCCTCGAGCACGGCGCCGGTCGTCAGCTCGAGGGTGCGCAGCGCGATCCCGCGCAGACCGTATTTGGCGTGGATGATCTCGCCCTGCTCGGTCAGCCGCATCCGGCCGTGCATGACGCCGGGCGGCTGCGGCGAGAATACCCGCCCTCGGTTTGCTGCCGCCCCGGCTTGGCGTGCCGCCACGGCCGTGGAACAGGGTCAGCTCGACGCCGGCGCGGTCGGCGACCTCAGAAAGATCCGACTCCGCGCGGTAGAGCGCCCACCGCGAGGCCGCGAGACCGGACTCCTTGCTCGAGTCCGAATAGCCCAGCATCACGATCTGACGGTCGCCCGCGCGCCGTCACGTGCGTCCGGTAGATGGGGTCGTCGAGCAGCGCCGCCAGGGTCTCGCGCGGCGTGTTCGAGATCGGGGACCGTCTCGAACAGCGGCGCCACGTCGAGGGGCACAGCGCCGTCTCCATCGACCAGACCCGCGGAATGGGCGAGGTAGAGAACCGCGAGGGCGTCATCGGGCCCCTGCGCCATCGAAATGATGTAGGGCCCGATCGGCTTCCGGACCGAAGACCTTCCGGGCCTCGGCGATGCAGCGGAAGACCGCCAGCGATGCCGCGGCATCGGGGTGCGACCGGCGTCCCGAGCCAGGCTCGGCTTCAAGCGCCGTGCGAAGGGCTTCAGTTCGGGACTCGGCGGAGGCGTCAACGAACTCTGGATCGTCGAGCAGCTCGCCGCGACGGCGACCCGGTGGACGAGAGCATCCTGCCTGACGTCGAGGGTCGCGAGGTGGAAGCCGAAGGTGGCAGCCCGCTGCGCGAGCCGGATGGCCCTGAGGAGGCCGGCGTGCTCCCCCTTGTGGCGGCGGAGGCTGGCGGTGATGAGCTCGAGATCAGCCTCGGAATGCGTCCGCCGACGGGTAGGCGTGGGCACCTCCCGCCAGGGTTGCTTCGAGGCGCGCCCAACTGAACCACAGCAGGATGCGGTAGGGCATGTCGTCGTAGCGGGCGGGGATCTCGGCCGCCACCTCGGGCATCCGCTCGCCGGTAGTCCGCGCACCGTTCTTCGAGCTCTCGGGTCGACCGTCGATCCGCGATCGCGACTGGCTGAGGTGGCCGAAGATTTCGCGCACCTCGGCGATATAGCGGTCGATGATCAGCTGCCGCTGGCGCTCGAGGGTGCGCTGAATGGTCTCCGGCCCGACGTTCGGGTTGCCGTCCATGTCGCCGCCGACCCACGAGCCGAAACGCACGAACGGGGCCGCGACGATCGGCGTCGGCATCGCCGCCGTAGGCCGCCTCGCAGCGCCGACTCCATGGACTCGTCGAGGGCCGGGAACGACGCGATAGATCACGTCGATGAGATAGAAGAGGACGTGCTCGACCTCGTCGGCAACCGTCCGCTTGACGCCCGAATGCTCGGCCGTCTGCCACATCAGGGTGATCTCGTCGCGCAGCCGCCCGGTGAGGGCCTCCTCCTCGGGTGGTGTCCGATCGATGTGTTGCAGGCGATCGATCAGGAGCTGGCCACCCGCTGCTCCTTGGCGAGGATGGTGCGGCGGATGGCTTCGGTGGGGTGGGCGGTGTAGACCGGTTCGACCAGGATCTCGGCGAGGACCGCGAGGGCCTGCTCCGGGTGACCCCCGAGGCGGCAAGGCGGCGCAGGACGTCCTCGAGGCTGCCGGGCTGCGGTGTGCCCGACCGCAGATACTCGCGGCGGCGGCGGATCCGGTGCACCCGCTCGGCCATGTTGACCAGCGCGAAATAGGCCGAGAAGGCCTGCGCGACCTCGGCCGCGCGCTGTGGATCGAGACCGGTGAGGAGGGCGTCCAGGGTGCGTTCGGCGGTGCCGTCGCCGTCTCTGCGAGATCGTGCAGCGAGTCTCGATTGCTCAACGACGTGGAACAGTTCGTCACCGCCCTGCTCGCGGAGCGCGTCGCCGAGAAGGGCACCGAGGTATCGAACGTCGTGCCGAAGTCCATCGGCGGCTTCGATGGAGAAAGGTGTTTTCATAGGGAGTCATCACACCACGGACCCGCTGCGTTTTCCAGTTTTGCAGAGTCGAGCCTATTCGGCACCGGCGGAATTAAGTATGACCATTCGGGGTTCTCTCGAGGTGAATTGTCGGGAGTAACAATACATGACAGCCTACATCGCACTTTTTCGTGGCATCAATGTCGGGGGGAGGAACATCCTGCCGATGAAGGAACTCCGGGCCGAGCTGGAAAACCTCGGGTGCGAGGACGTCAAGACCTATATTCAAAGCGGCAACGCGGTGTTCCGCCATTCTGAGGGCACTTCGCCGCGTCTCGCCGAGAGCATCCGAACCGCGATTGACGCGAGCCACGGGTTCGAACCGGCGGTCCTGCTCGTGACCGCGGATCACCTTGAGGCGGCGGTGCGATCGAACCCGTTTCCGGGACGAGAAGACGACCCCTCGAAGCTGCTTCTGTTCTTTCTTCAGCGCCACACCGGAGACACCCGATCTCGAGGCGATCGAGACCATCAGAGCCGGCAGCGAGAGCTTTGCGCTGGTTGGTGACGTAGCTTATCTTCACGCTCCTGACGGTATTGCCCGATCCAAGCTGGCGTCGCGCGCGGAACGGCTCCTGGGTGTCCCGGCCACCGCCCGCAATTGGCGCTCGGTCACGAAGATACTTGAGATGGCGCGGCAGGAGGGCTGATCCCGATCGGAGAACGGTCGGGGGCTGCGATGGCCGTTGCTTCGAAGCCGAAATAATCTCAACGAGCACCGGGGAGAACAAGCCCCAATTTCGACCATTGAGCATCGGTGTGTGCAGGCGGGACGCCCGCACCACAAAACGGCCCCCCGCGCTCAATGTGCTGCCGGGAAACGATGTCAGGTCTGACGCGCATCGGTGTGTGCAGGCGGGACGCCCGCACCACAAAACGGTCAGCCGTCGCCGCAGCAGCTTGCTCCCGCCTCGTCGGGGTCCGGTACCTCCTCGTGCATGCCCTGGTGTTTGTGGATGGCGGCTGAAACCGAGGCCGGCCGACCGAGGATGGCGAACAGGCCAGAGCCCGACCAGGAGCAAGGCGGTCACTGCGGGGATGTGGCGTCGCAACGGCGCGCTGAGAGTTGGGTGCCGAACCCGACCGCCAGAAGGGCCGGGACGGTGCCCGCCCAGAAGGCGGTCATGACCGCGGCGCCTCCGAGGGCGCTGCCGGTGCCGGCGGCGGTGACCACAAACGCCCACAACCAGCCGCAGGGGAGAAAGCCCGACAGCAGGCCGACGACGGATGCGCGGACCACCGGGGGTTTGTCACTGACCAACGAAAAGCCGCGGCGAAAGAGCCGCGCCAGCCGTCCGTTGCCGCTGCCGTGTTTGAAGATCTTCACACCGCGCAGTCTGGAGGAGGGCCAGGACGCCCCACAGGATCATGGTCGCGCCGGCGGCGATGGCGGCGATACGCTGAAAACCGGCGAGCGAGCCTGCAACGTCGAGGGCCGCTCCCACGGTTCCGGCCGCGAGGCCGAAGACGACGTAGGTCAGAAGTCGTGCCGCCCGAGTAGGCGGCGTGGCTCAGCGACCGGCGGCCTCCGGACGACCCGTCGGAGCCGGAGTAGAAGGCCACGAACGGGCCGCACATGCCGACGCAGTGGAGTGAGCCAACCAGGCTGGCGAGGAAGACGGTGGCAAGAAGGGCGGTCATGAGTTGACCACGTTGAATTTCGGATTTCGAATTTCGGATTTCGGATTTGGCTCCGCCCTCCCCAAGAAACCAGGGTGGATGGTTGAAAATCCGAAATCCGAAATTCGAAATCCGAAATTGCCGGTCATTGCCAGCTTCCTTCGACGAACAGGTGCCGGGTCTCGGTGCTCGGTGAACTCCTGGCCGCCTCGGTCGACGGTGAATCGCATTTCCCACCGGCCGTTGCGCTGCATCGGCATCGTCGGCGCGGTAGACCCCGGGCTCGCCGGCTGGGGTGAGGGCAGCGCGCAGGATGTCGTCGCTGAGGAATTGTGGAACGCCTCGATCGCGATCGTCGCGCCGGTCAGGGGCACGCCCACCGCATCGCGGAGCGTGACCTCGACCAGCGGCTGGTCGCCCGGCCGCTCCGGGGGTGTGACTTCGAACTCGAAGAGCCATCCAAGGTCGTCGTTGGCGCGGTCCTGGGCCCTTTTCAGGTCCCAGTCGATGGCCTTCTGGTAGTAGTCCTCTTCGACCGCATAGGACGGCGTCGGAGGTCGCGATGAACACGACGACCAGCGAGACCACCACGTGGAGGGCGAGGGCGCCGCGCGATCAGATAGGGCCAGACGGCGCCCTTCTTCACGATCCACCACCTGTTGCACCGGAGGGCCCGAGCAGACGGTAGGCGAGGTCGCGGCTGAAATCGACGCCGTCGCCGATCCGCAGGGTGATCGCGACCTCGCCCGTCCGTGAACGCAGCCGGCGGGGCGGTGATGAAAGCGCCGGTCATCTCGGTCTCGCCGGCGGCGACGACGAGCGGATTCTCGGGGGCGACCAGGGTGATGCCGTCCGAGTCCACCAGTTCGATGAGGTAGGAACGTTCCTCCGGCGAACGGTTGGCGATCTTGAGGCGGATCTGGTTCGAGACGTCGCCGTTGGGCAGCACGGTGAAGGGCGCGCCGAGGCCGCGCAGCAGGGTCAGGTCGGCGATGCTCTTGCCGGCGAGCGAAACGCGCGAAGGCGCCGAACATCACGAGCAGGATGGCCGAGTAGACCACCAGCCGGGGCCGCAGGAAGGAGCGCTTGCCGGTTTCGAGCTCGGCCTGCGAGGTGTAGGAGATCAGCCCGGGCTCAAGCCCGATGTTGTCCATCACGGCGTCGCAGGCGTCGATGCACTGGGTGCAGTGGATGCACTCCATCTGCAGGCCTTCGCGGATGTCGATGCCGGTGGGGCAGGTGCTGACGCACAGACCGCAGTCGATGCAGTCGCCGGCGGTTCGGTTCTTCCTTCTTGCGCCAAGGCGCCCGTTCCTCGCCGCGTTTCGGGTCGTAGCCGACGATCAGGTCTGGCGGTCGAGCAGCACCGACTGGAAGCGGCCGTAGGGGCAGGCGACGATGCAGGTCTGCTCGCGAAAGTAGGCGAAGTCGAAGAACATCAGCAGGGTCGTCCCGAGCATCACGGCGAATGCCGCCGGGTGCTGGGTCGGCGGGCTGGTCATCCAGCCGAGCAGCGGCCCCAACCCACGAAGTAGGCGAGGAAGGTGTTGGCGAGGAAAGCCGGAGACAACGAAGAACACCGCGTACTTGAGGAGCCGCCGCGACATCGGGCCCCGATTCGTCGAGGTCCATCTGCCGTCTGCGGCCGCCTTCGATCAGGTTTTCGATCGGCCGGTAGAGAAACTCCATGTAGACGGTCTGCGGACAGCCCCAGCCGCACCACACCCGGCCGAGCACGGCGGTGACCAGGAAGATCCCGATGAAGATCGAGAACAGCAGCAGCATCAGGAGAAAGGTGTCGGTCGGGAGGAAGGTCGCGCCGAAGAAGGTGAACTCGCGTTTCGGGATGTCGAACAGCATCAGCGGTTTGCCGTTGAGCTTGAGGATCGGGATCAGGGTGAAGGTGGCGATCAGCGCCCACGCGGTGATGAGCCGCCGCCGGTAGTAGCGGCCCTTCGAGACCTTGGGCCGGATCCACCGCCGGCTGCCGTCCCGGTTGAGGGTCGAGAGGACCCTCTCCTGGGCTTCGGGCGCGTTGGATGTGATCGTCACCGCGTCCCTCAGGACTCGGCTGGCTCGCTGTCGGCCTCGGTCGTCGGTCTCCTCGGCCGCGACTTCGGCTCCGTCGACCTCGACCGGCGCGACCTCGCGCCGTGAGTTCTCCCTGCGGCTCCTTCGGGTTCGGCGGATCGCTGCCGAGCAGGGTGCCGACGTAAGCGCTGACCGCCATCAGTTCGGCCGGCCGCAGCTGCCGCTCCCAGGCCAGCATGCCCTTTGCGGGCACGCCGTCGCGCACCGTCGCGTAGATATCCATCAGCTGAGCGCCGTGGAGCCAGTACTGGTCGGTGAGGTTGGGGCCGATGCCGCCCTCGCCGAACATCCCGTGGCAGGTGGCGCACTTGGTCTGGAAGATCTTCTTGCCGCCGTTCATCATGCTCGGGTCGGCGGTCAGATCGACCAGGGTCCCCTCGCTGATGTCGCCGAGGGCGAGCAGTTGCTCCGCCTGCCGGTCGTAGAAGGCGATCATCTCGGCGTCGTACTTCTCGGTGGCGAGCAGACCGCCCCCGAAGTGGAAGTAGAGGATGTAGAGCGGGGTGAAGAAGATGGTCAGCCAGAAGATGGCCAGCCACCACCGCGGGAGGGGGTTGTCGTACTCCTGGATGCCGTCGTAGGCGTGGTCGAGGAGATGAGTCCTGCGTCGGCCGCTTCGGATCGTGTTCGGTGTGCTCGTTGGTCACGAGTGGTCGCCTCCTTTTGCGGCGGCGTATGTCGTGCGCCGTCCTCGAGCGGCAGGTTCCGCACGTGATCATACGAGGGCTTGCTGCGCAAGAAAAAGACCCAGACGACGATCGCCGCAAAGGTGATGAAGCAGAGAATCAAGGCCACCTCGGTCCACGACGACAGACCCGCGGCGGACATGACGTCGGTCAGGCTCATGACGCCTCCTCGATGACGACCGATTCTGATCGGTCTCGGCGGCGGCCTCGGCTGCGCCGATCTCCTCTTCCATCGCGACCGGCTCGGGCTTCATGATATCGGTGCCCATCCGCTGCAGGTAGGCGATGAGGGCGACGATCTTCTTGTCGGCAAGTCCGTCGGGCCCGCCCTGGATGACGATCTCGGCGGCGATGGCCGCGCCCTGCTCGCGGGCGGCGGCCAGGCCGTTGGCAACCTCCTCGTCGCTGTAGGGCACGCCGAGGATCTGGTGGGCCCGCATGACCGGCTCGACGCTGTCGAAGTCGAGATCGTCGGTCAACATCCACGGGTAGGCCGGCATGATCGAACCGGCGGTGATCGACCGTGGGTCGTCCATGTGGCGGACGTGCCACAGATCGGGATACTTGCCGCCGACCCGCTGGAGGTCGGGACCGATCCGCCGGGAGCCCCACTGGAACGGGTGGTCCCACACGAACTCGCCGGGTTTGGAGTACTCGCCGTAGCGCTCGGTCTCGGCGCGGATCGGCCGGATCATCTGCGAGTGGCAGTTGTAGCAGCCTTCCGAAAGGTAGATGTCGCGGCCTGCCAGCTCGAGCGGGGTGTAGGGCGTGACCATGGCGATGGTCGGCACGTTGGACTTGATCAGGAAGGTCGGAATGATCTCGAACAACGACGCCACCACGACGGCGACCAACACCGCGAGTGTGAACTTGAGGGGCAGCCGCTCCCAGCGGCGATGCCAGGTCGTCGAGAAGAAGCGGTCGAGCTTGTAGGCCAGATTGACCACGTGCGCGCCGCTGGTCTCGAGCTCAGTCGGCGGCTCCGGCCGATCGGCGTAGTCCTTGGACAGCGCCGGGGCTTCGTGCACGGGGACGTCGTAGGTGGCGGGACGGTTCTTCCAGGTCATGAAGAAGTTGACGCCGAGCATGAGGGCGCCGGCGAGATAGGCGAGGCCGCCGATCACCCGAACCCAATACATCGGGATCAGCCGCATTGTGGTCTCCACGAAGTCGGGATACTTCAGGTAGCCCTCGGCGTCGAAGGCGAGCCACATCAGACCCTGGGTCAGACCGGCGGCGTAGATGGAGACGATGTAGAGGAGGATGCCGATGGTGCCGATCCAGAAGTGGACCTCGGCCAGTTTGCGACTCCACAACTCGGTCTGGAAGAGCCGCGGCAGCAGCCAGTAGATCATCCCGAAGACCAGGAATCCGACCCAGCCGAGGGCGCCTGAGTGGACGTGCGCGATCGTCCAGTCGGTGTAGTGGGAGAGCAGGTTGACGGATCTGATCGACAGCAGCGGCCCCTCGAAAGTGGACATGCCGTAGAAGGTGATGGCCACGACGAAAAACTTGAGCACGGGATCGGTCGCCACCTTGTCCCACGCTCCGCGCAGGGTCAGGAGGCCGTTGAGCATGCCGCCCCACGAGGGCATCCACAGCATGACCGAGAACAGCATCCCGAGGGTCGAGGCCCAGGCGGGCAGGGCAGTGTAGTGGAGGTGGTGCGGCCCCGCCCAGATGTAGATGAAGACCAAAGACCAGAAGTGGATGATCGACAGTCGGTAGGAGAAGACCGGCCGGTTCGCTGCCTTCGGCAGAAAGTAGTACATGATGCCGAGGAAGGGCGTGGTCAGGAGAAATCCGACCGCGTTGTGGCCGTACCACCATTGCATGAAGGCGTCCTGGACGCCGGCGTAAATGGGGTAGGAGCGCCACAGACCCGCGGGCACGACGAGGTTGTTGAAGACGTGCAGCAAGGTGATCGTCACGATGGTTGCAATGTAGAACCAGATCGCGACGTAGATGTGGCGCTCGCGCCGTTTGGCGATGGTGCCGAAGGCGTTGATGGCGAAGGCGATCCAGACCACTGCGATGGCGATGTCGATGGGCCACTGGAGCTCGGCGTACTCTTTGCCCTGGCTATAGCCGAGAGGCAGGGTGATGGCGGCCGAAACGATGATCAGCTGCCAGCCCCAGAAGTGGACGGCGCTCAGCGCCTTGGAAAACATCGGCGTCTTGAGGAGCCGCTGCATCGAATAGTAGACGCCGGCAAAGACCGCGTTCGCCGCAAAGGCGAAGATCACGGCGTTGGTGTGGAGGGGGCGCAGCCGTCCGAAGGACAGGAAGGCCAACTCCAGGTTGAAGAAGGGCGCCGCGAGTTGGAGAGCGACAATGACGCCCACCAGCATCCCGACAACGCCCCAGATCAGGGTCACCAGGGTGAATTTGCGGACGATGGCGTCGTCGTATGAGAACTGTTCGATCTTGACGGTCATCAAGCTCCTCCGGGCTTTCTTTCTGTGGTCGCCGGGGACCGAATATTTCCGGTCTCAGTTGGCGTCGGGCATCATAACAGGAACGGTTCCTTCGAGGGAGTACCAGGCGAACCAGAATGCGGAGCGCACCGCGTCGAGGCGATCCGTAGCCTCGAGAGGCTCGACGTCGGCGACGCCGAGAACGGCGTCGAAGCCGATCCGCAGCGGCAGACCGCCGACCTCCACGTCGATCGAGCCGTGAGGCGCTCCGGTCTCCGCGGCCAATCGGGACAGCGCGAACACCGCATCCTCGCCGTCGACCGTCACGACCACTACGCGATCTTTGAACGAAAGGTCCCCTGGAGGCGGCAGTGGCTCGACGGGAAATTTCAGGAGATCGGACCCGAAGTACGAATTGAAGGGATCGCGTTTGTAGGGTTTTTTCATTTCGGCGACCGGCGCCAGAATCGACGTCGATGGGTGGCGCTCGTGCCAGACCGCCCAGGTCGTGAGCATCGCCGGGCGAAGCGTCAGCCGCGACCGCGGGCCGATCCCCGGCCAGGTGACGGGTTGTCCGGAGAGCTGGACCCACAACGGCGACGCCGCCGGCCCCAAGCGGCGATTGTAGAGCAGGGTGTTGGAGTTGTAGAGCAGACCCGAAACGCCGAACTCGATCTCGGCGCCTTCGAGATTCCGGCTGAAGACGGCAGCGCTGTCGCACAGGGGGCTGTAGGTGACGGCGATCGGTTCGCCGCCGACCACATCGTTGACCACTTCGTGCCAGCGCATCAGACGGAGGGGGTAGGCGCGGGCGACGCCGGCGATCTCGACCCCGATGACGCGGTCGTCTGGGCACCAGCATCTTGCCGCGTTCTTCGCTGTTGAAGCGGTCGACCTCGGCGGCATCCACCACCGCGGGATCGGTCAGGACCATGACGCCGTCGCGACTCATCGCGCGCACGACGAGGTCCCGACGCACGGAAGAGTCCGAGAGATCGAAATCCGCCTGTCGAGTGTGCCACGACGACCGGTCGAACAGGGGAGCGACCATCACGGCACCGGCGATCACCGTCACCACTGCAGCCGCCAGCGCCACCCACCAGCCGCTTCGGATGATGGACGAACCGGGCACGGGTCAGAACTCCGCGGCGGGAGGCTGCGGTCGATGCTTGAGCCTGCGACGCGATGGAGGGGCCAGTCGCGGACCGTCGTGCCGATCGTGGCGGTGGTCGATGTCGGCGACGCCCAACCCAAGTACCAACGGCAGGTAGAGAATGCTGGCGAGGAAGAGCCTTCGGGCCGCGAGCAGGCTGCGATCGCGGAGGAAGACCCACCCGAGACCGAGAAATGCCAGACCCATGAGCTGCGAGGCGATGAGGAAGGTGGCGCCGGTGACGCCCGCCACGGAGAGGGCTGCGGTGATCGGCAAGAGGGCTGCGGCGTAGACAAAGGCCAGTCGTCCTGTGACGCGTCCTTCGACGTCGACCGCCGGCAGCATGCGAAAGCCGCCGCGTTCGTAGTCGTCGCGGTACATCCAGGCGAGGGCGAGAAAGTGGGGAATCTGCCACACGAACAAAATGCCGCCGAGGATCCAGGCGCCGGCGTCGAGGCGTCCGGTCGCGGCGGCCCATCCCATCATGGGTGGAACGGCGCCGCAGACTGCGCCGATGACGGTGTTGAGCGGCGTGCGGACTTTGAGCGGTGTGTAAACGACGACGTAGAGGACGATGACGAACACCGACAGCCCGGTTGTGAGTCGGTTGGTGCCGAGGGCCAGAATGCTCACGCCGGCCGCTGCCGTAACGAGTCCCCACATCAGCGCCACCCTGCGATCGACCCTGCCGGAGGGCAGGGGGCGCGACCTGGTGCGGTGCATCAGCCTGTCGCGCTCGACCTCCCACCACTGGTTCAGTATGTTCGCGCCAAAGGCGCTGAGGGCGGTGCCGGCCACAGCCGCGAGGCCGACCCACATCGAGAGGTGGCCGCGGGCGCCGAGAACGTAGCCGACGAGGGCGGTGAGCACCACGAGGGCGCCGAGCCGTGCCTTGGCCAGTTCCAGATAGCTCGAGAGCAGGCCTGGCGCTCGCTTTCCGGGGGAGCCGCGCCCTGTCTTTGATTCAGCTGAGATATCCATTGTTCCGTAGCTTTCTTTTCTGCGATCTTCCTGTGCGCCGGGTGTATAGTTTTCGCGGTCATGACGGTCCGGCGGACGCCGAGGAGTATAACCGAGGAAGAGCCTGCGGTATTCGCGCGGTTGATCCTCGTGCGGAGGGTAGATATGAAGGTGACGGAACTCGAACGCGGCTGGGTGCTGCCGCTCGGATTTGCCATGACGGTCTCGATGTGGGCCGTTGCTTATTTCCTCAGGCTTCCGTTGGTGGCGGCCCCGAGTTGGCTGCTCCTGGCAGCGATGCTCGCGGCGGTGGCCTTCTGGGGATGGTTCACCGGCGCCCACAGCGGCGGGGGCTGGCTCGCGGGAGTCCTTGTCGGTGCGACCGCGGCCGTCCTCAACATGCTGATTCTGGGCAGCCTCCTGACCTCGGCCGACGGCGGCGGTGTCGTTCCGACGGCGTTGATGTGGGTTCCGGGCTCGATCGTGGTCGTGGCGCTGATCGCAGGTGTTTCAGCGGCCGCGGCCGGCGGTGTCGAAACGACGTCGACCGCTGCGGACTGGACGGCTCTGTTTTCCAAGGTGGCAGTGGCCGCGACCTTCCTTCTCGTGGTCGCGGGCGGACTGGTGACCAGCGCCGAGGCCGGTCTGGCGGTCGTGGATTGGCCCAACACCTTCGGGACGAACATGTTCCTCTTCCCGCTGGCGCGGATGACCGGGGGTATCTATTACGAGCACGCTCACCGGTTGTTCGGCGCCCTTGTCGGTCTGACCACGATCGTGCTCGCCATCCGGTTGTGGCGGCGCGACGATCGGAAATGGCTGCACAGACTGGCGTTGGCGGCGGTCGGGTTGGTAGTGCTGCAGGGCACGCTGGGTGGTCTCCGCGTCACCGGTAATTTCACCCTGTCCACCGCGGAGGCGGACATGGCGCCGAGCATCGTGCTCGCGCTCGCCCACGGGGTCCTGGGTCAGGTCTTTCTCGCCGTGATGATCGCGGTGGCCTGTGTGACGAGCAGCCTGTGGCTTGCGTCAAAGGCGCCGCAGATGCGGCCGAACTTTACAGACGATCGCAATCTCCAGCGGTGGTTGGTGCTCGCCGTGGTCGTACAGCTGGTGCTCGGCGCCGCGCAGCGCCACCTGTCGGCGTTGTTGATCGTCCACATTACGCTGGCGGCAGTGGTGATTCTGCTGGCTGTGATGGTGGGAGTTCGGGCGTGGGGGATGTTCCGGGGTTCGTGGCCAGTCGATCGGCTGGGGAAAGCGCTGGTGGTCCTCGCCTCGATCCAGGGAGTATTCGGGATTGCAGCTCTCGCGGTGACGGGAGGGGAAGCGATGGTGGGCTCGCCGTCGACCCTCGCGGTCACGATCACCACGGTTCACCAGGCAACGGGGGCGGTCATTCTCGCGGTCTCGGTGGCACTCGCCCTGTGGACGCAGCGGCTATTCAACCAGGACCCCGCGGCCGTCCGCTAGCAGGGGATCAGGTTGGAACCAGGAATTAGGAATTAGGAATTAGGAACTAGGAATTCCATCGCACCCGCTCCTGGATTGAGCAGGGGAGCAGGGAGAATCGCTTTTTATCATGTTCCAAGCCAAGGAATGTCATTTCGACCGAGCGCAGCGAGCGGAGAAATCTCTGCCGGCTCCCTTTCTCCCTTTCCCCCATGCTCCTCTGCGTTAACCTCCGGGTTCCCGATCGGGTTGTTGAGGGAAGGCACCGGCGGTGTAGAAGTGCTCCAGCAGGTCGTCCTTTTCGTGCCAGCGGTCGAGGAGCCACTGGCGGAGGTCGTCGGCTGATTCGGGGAGGTCGTCGACGGGGAAGCGGCGGACGTGGACGTGGATTTGCCGGACCAGACCCTTGATGTACTGCCACAGTGACGGCACGCCGTCGCCGTAGGCGATGGTGAGGTCGTAGACGGCATCGATGTGGCTGCGCAGTCCTTCGACGGAGGCGACGAAGCCCTTGGTTCGCGGCACCAGGGTGTGGATCGGGGCGCGAAGGCCGTGCGACTGGGCGTACTCCTGGGCGGCGGCGAGCTTTGGCAGGGTCAACCGGGTGCCCTCGACAAAGGAGACCAGATAGACGGGCACCTTGTCGTCGACGAGGCGCGAAAAGGTCCTGCGGATCGTCTCGCGGTCCGCCGTCCAGTCGCGGTCGATAAAGAGGCAGTCGAGAAACTGCATGCCCCAGCCCATCCCGGGAACCCACTTGAGCTGTTTCTTGACGAAGAACTTGAGGTCGCCGAGGCGGTCTTTGGTGCGTGCAAACTTCATGATCGCCGGGATGTCCGGCATCTGTTGGTGGTTGGCCACGACGAGCGCGTTCTCGCGCATCGGCACGTCGTCGCCGGTGAAGATCACCTGTACCTTGTAGAGCTGATCGGCGGCGGTGACGCACAAACCCCACCAGGTGTCGGCGCACCAGCGATTGACGGCGCGAAAGGCCTTTCTCGAGAAGGGCAGCACGACCAGGCTCGAGAGTCTGCAGCAGGTTGACGAGCAGAAGGTTGCGAACCCAAGCACCATGAAGGTCGTGGCCTTCAAAGTCGCCAGCGGGCCCGGATCGTTTCTTCAGCGGTTCGAGAGGCATGACAGACCCTCCGTCAGCAGCTCGCGGCACCGGTCCACGTCAGAATCCACGGTCGCGAGGTTGCCGATGGCGACCCGCAACGACACGCCGCCGTCGAGCCTGGTGTGGGAGAGGATAGATCTCGCCGGAGGCGTTGACGTGTTCCATGAGCTCCATGTTGAAACGGTCGAGGGCTTCGCCATCGACCCCGTCCGGACGGGCGCGGAAGCAGACGACCGAGAACGGCGTCGGCGCGAGCCGTTCGAATTCTCGGTGGGAGTCCACCCAATCTGCAAAAGAGTTCGCCATCCGATGTGGCTGCGGATTCGCTCGTGCACCCCCTCGAGCCCGAAACAGCGCAGGACCCACCACAGTTTGAGGGCGCGGAAGCGGCGGCCGAGCTGAACGCCATAGTCCATGAGGTCGACCACCCGGCCGCTTACCGGAGTCGTCAGGTACTCGGGCACCAGCGAGAAGGCCCGTTTGAAGATCTCGGGGTGGCGGGTGTAGAGGGCCGACGCGTCGATCGGAGTGAAGAGCCACTTGTGGGGGTTGAAGACGAAGCTGTCGGCGCGGTCGCAGCCGTCGAGACACCAGCGGTATTCGGGGCACAGGGCCGCCGACCCGGCGTAGGCGGCGTCGACGTGCAGCCACATGTCCTTCGGCCGCACACAGCTCGGCGATAGTCGCCACCGGGTCGACCGAGGTCGTGGAGGTGGTGCCGACGGTGGCCACCACCGCCAGCGGCCGCAGACCTGCTTTCCGGTCCTCGGCCACCATGTGGGCCAGGGCCTCGGGGTCCATTCTGTAGTCGGCGTCGTGGGGCACGGCGCGGAAGCCGTCGAGGCCGAAACCCAGGGTCAGACAGGCCTTGGCGATCGAGGAGTGGGCCTGGTCGGAGGCGTAGATGCGGAACGGCGCCAGCTCGCGGCCGGCCATGCCGAGGCGGCGGATCTCCGGGTCGGCCTGTCTCGCGGGCGGCGGCCAGGGCGAGCAGCGACGAGATCGAGGCGGTGTCGGTGAGAAAGCCGAAGAAATCCTCCGGCAGCTCGAGCCCTCGGCGCATCCAGTCGAGCACCGTGAGTTCGAGCTCGGTGGCCGAGGGGCAGGTCCGCCACAGCATGCCGTTGACGTCGAGGGCGGCCGACAGCATCTCCCCGAGCACGCCGGGGCCCGAGCCGGTGATGCCGAAGTAGGCCATGAAGCCGGGGTGGTTCCAGTGGGTCACGCCGGGCAGGATGATCTCGAGGAAATCCTGCCACACCGCTTCCGGGTCCTCGGCGGTGTCGGGCATTCGAAGCGGCAGCCTGCCGGAGACCTCGCCCGGTTCGACGCTGGAGAGCACCGGGTGCTCGCGGTTGCCGCCGTCGAGGTATTCGGCGATCCAGTCCACCATCCGGTGGCCTTCGCGGCGGAACAGCTCCGCGTCCCAGTGGCCCGATTCGTCAGCCATCGCGACCTCCGGCGCCTACCTTAACCGGGCCGGAGGCAGGTGTCATCACTGCGGAATCCGCGTCCAACGAATCCGGAAGAAAATTGCCGTGTTGAGTTTTTCGGAATGGTCTGGCAACACAAAAAGAGGAGCAATACGACCGTCACCGAGACCACTGGAGGCGAGGCCGCGCGCAGGACGCCGATCCATCTCTGGATCGGCGGCGTCCTGCCGTTGCTGTGGAATGCACTCGGAGCATTCGATTCTCCTGCTCGTCTACGCCGTCGCCATGAAGAAACGAGGCGTTCTGACCTAAAGGGTCAGTTCAGCCGTTTGTCGAGGGCCGCCATGTACTTGGCGATGGTCTTTGCGCTCTTTTTCGAGCCCTCCCGGTCGAGGCGCACCGCGACCGTGGTCTGCTCGCCGGTCTGATTGAGCTCGACCTCGAAGTCGACGGTCCGGGAGAGGGTCTTTTTCGGTGTCTGCATGGTGAAGCCGTGGTCCGAACGGTCGGAGTCCGTGAGGACGAGACCGGCGTCGCGGGCTGCCTTGACCGCCTCGTCCCACACCCGTTCGATCGGTGCGTCGTAGGCACGGCTGTCGGCGGCCGGCACTGCGAGAACCGCCACTGCGATGCACGACGGCGCCCAGGCATGCGATTCGTGAAGTCTTCATGGTGGGTTCCTCCTCGACATCGAGAGTAGCGGAGCCGGGCCGGGATGTCTCACCGGGCGGCCCTCGGATGGGTGAGGTTTGATTCGGGGCAGGCATTGCGGCTATTCGACTCTCCTCTCCGGAGCGATTGGGCTGCTTCAGTTGACATGGCCGGGAGGACGCGGCACCCTGCGCGCATGGCTAACAATGTGGACACCAAAGTTCCCCGCTTCGAACGGCGGACATTCGGTTCGGAGCACTGTTTCGCGAGGATCGGCACCGGCAGCGTGGGCGGCAAGGCAGTGGGTCTGCAACAGATCCGTCAGGAGATCCTGCCGCGTTTCGACGCCTCCGAATTCGAGGGCGTCACGGTGGATGTGCCGCTCGGCGGTCGTCATCGCCACTGATGTGTTTTCCGAGTTCGTGGAGCGCAACCGACTTGTGGACTCGGTGCTCAGCGGGATTCCCGATAGCCAGATCGCACAGGAGTTCCAGCGCGGAGAGCTGACCGAGGAGGTGCGTGCGCGAGCTTCGGGCGTTGCTCGAGGTCCTGAGGGCCCCGCTTGCGGTCCGGCCTTCGAGTTTTCTCGAAGACACGCAGCAGCGCGCCTTCGCCGGTATCTTCACCTCCAAGCTGATCCCCAATTCCGAAGAAAGCGCCGACGCACGCTATCGGCGTCTTTCAGGCGCGGTCAAACTCGCCTGGGCCTCGACGTTCTTCGAAAACGCACTGGTTTCGCGTCGCGTCGTGCGGGCTTGCCGACGACGCCGAGAAGATGGCGGTGATCATTCAGGAGATCACCGGCGCGCGTCACGGCGGGCATTTTTACCCGACCCTGTCAGGGCTCGCGCGTTCCTACAACCACTACCCGGCGCCCGGCAACAAGCGCGAGGACGGGGTGGTGACGGTGGCCCTGGGTCTGGGCAAGACCATCACCGACGGCGACCACGTGTGGAGTTATTGCCCTCATCCGCGCGACCGCGCCGCCGCCCTTCAAGAGCACGGGCGAACTCCTCAAGTTCACCCAGAACAGTTTCTGGGCGGTCAACGTCGGCGACCCACCGCCGCCCGACCCGGTGCGCGAGAACTCCTGTCTTGTGCGGTGCGGCCTGGGCGATGCGGAGGCCGACGGCACGCTGACGTTTCTGGCCTCGACCTGGGACCCGGCGTCGGACCAGCTGCGGGCCGGGATCTCGGGGGCAACGGGCCGCGGGCTCTGACCTTCGCGCCGCTGCTCGAATCGCGACTCGATCCCGTTCACTCCGGTGATGGAGCGTCTGCTCGAGCTCTCGTGCAACGTTCTCAACGGCGAGGCGGAGATCGAGTTCGCGGTCAACCTCGACCGCGAGAACGCCCTGCCGATGGAGATCGGCTTTGTCCAGGTTCGCCCGATGCTGACGCCCGGTGAACGGACTCCCATCGAAGAGAGCGACCTCGAGGGCGACGACGTCCTGGTGTCCTCCGACAACTGCCTGGGACAGGGCGCGCGCGGCGACCTGACCGACGTCGTCTATCTGCGGCCGCAGCACTTCGATCGCGGATCGACGCGGATGATGGCTTCCGAGCTGGATGCGGTCAATCGGGGTCTGGTGGAGGAGGGCCGGCACGGGGTCTTTATCGGTCTCGGGCGGTGGGGAACGACCGACGATCGTTTCGGAGTTCCGGTCAAGTGGGCGCAGATCTCGGCAGCGCGCGTGATCGTCGAGGCGACGATGCCGGATGCCCCGTCCAACCTCAGCCACGGGACCCATTTCTTCCACCGATTGCTCAGCAACCACGTGCTCTACATGTCGGTGGAGGCGGACGGGCCACGGCCGGATCGACTGGGACTGGCTCGACAGCTCAGGAGGCGATCTGGGAGAGCCGGCACGTCCGCCACGTGCGGGTGGACAGCCCGCTCGATGTCCGAATTGACTGTGCCAGCCGCGTGGGTTGATTCGCCGGACACCGGGAGGACGAGATGAGCGTCTTCGGCCGCGCGCTGGCGGTCGCATCGTGTTGTCGCTGCTGTTCTGGTCGGGTGCGGGACCCCCGTTGCCCGAGGTGCCGGCCGGTGAACCGTCTCGTATGCGAGCGCCACCTCGAACCGCTGGTGGTGGCCAACTGCCTCGGGTGCCACGAGCGCCGAGGAGCCCAAGGCCAAACTGGTTCTCGAAGAGGGAACCGGCTACGCCGACCTGGTGGACCGGCACTCGGTTCAGGTTCCGGAGATGGCGCTGGTCGCCCCGGGCGATCCCGAGGCCTCGTATCTGTGGATCAAACTCCAGCACCGGCCCCCGAGGGCAAGGGCATGCCGCGAACCCCGACCGGCGTCAAGAAGCTGCGCGCCGCCGAGCTCGAGCTCTACCGGCGGTGGATCGAGGGCGGCGCGAAACCGTAGGCGAATTTCGAGGATTTCGGATTTCGGATTTCGGATTCGCGCACTTTGCCACTGACGGTCAACGCTGGGTGCTCAGGGCGAGTGGGGCCCAGCGATGGTACGTAGATTCGCTGCGGGCATTCGCGGCTGCCACGGGCAGTGAGCAAATCCGAAATCCGAAATCCGAAATCCGAAATCAACTTGTGTACACTTCCAGCCGAAATGAAACTGTTCAGTGGAGTGATGAGTGTCGCGGAGGGGGAGATCAGCATGCAGGTGATCGTGGTTGGTGGCGGTCTGGTGGGTTCGACGCTGGCGGCAAAGCTGGCCGGAGACGGCAACGATGTGGTGATCGTGGAGCAGAGCCGCGAGCTCATCGCCGATCTCAACGAACGGCTCGATGTCCAGACCATCTGCGGCAACGGTGCCACCATCCCGGTGCTGGATGAAGGCGGGTATCGAAAACGCCGACCTGTTGTTGGCAACCACCGACTCCGACGAGGTCAACATGGTCGTGGCGCTGGTCGGTTCGGTGATCTTCAAAGTGCCGCGGGTGGCCGCGCGTCTGCGCGACCCGGGCCACGAAGAGGGCTTTCGGCGCATTGCGCGCGAGCCCGGCGGGGAGCGGGTGGCCATCAACCCGGATCTCGCTGCGGTGGACAAAATCCTGTCGCTGCTGCCGGTGCCGGGTGCGGTGGATGTGGTCGAGTTCTTCGACGGGAAGCTGCTGATTGCGGGTTTCTACATCAAGCCTGAATCGCGAGTTCGCCGGGCTTGTTGCTGTCGCACCTCCGCCTGCTGTTTCCCGGCAACCCCGATGCTGGTGGTGGCGATCCGGCGCGACGGCAAGTGGCGGGTCCCGTTCGGCGACGACGAAATCCATGCCGGCGATCTCGTCTACTTCGCGATGGACCCGACCGAGCTCGACAACGTGCTGGTCCTTCTCAGGAATCCGCGCGGGGTCGAGCGGCGGGTGATGATTGCCGGTGCCACCCGAATCGGCGTCCGCCTGGCGCGGCGCCTGGAAGAGAAACGGCTCCCGGTCACTCTGTTCGACGAGCGGCGCCCGGCCTGCGACGATGCGGCGGCCGAACTCGGTGACACTCTCGTCATTCACGGGAGCGCGACCGACCGTGAAGTGCTGCGGGAAGAAGGGGCCGACAGGGTCGAGGCCTTTGTCGCCTGCACGGACCACCACGAGGAAAACGTAGTGGCGTGCCTGCTCGCCCGGCAACTCGGCGCGGCCCACACCTTCGCGCTGGTAGACAATGCGGCCCTGTCGGGGCTGGTGGGTGAGATGGGCATCGACGCCATCATTTCGCCGCGATTGCTCTCGGTCAGCCTGGCCCTGCATTTTGCCCGCAAAGGACGAGTCAAATCGGTGGCGGCGTTGCTCGAGGACTCGGTGGAGGTCTTCGAGGTCGAGGCTGCCGAGGGCAGCCCGTTGGTGAGTTCGCCGCTGTCGAACTCGGTCTGCCGCGAGGCATTCTGATGGTCGCTGTGGAACGCGGCGGGCGCATCTTCATCCCGGGCGGCGGCGACCAGATCGAAGCCGGGGACCAGGTCATCGTCGCTGCGGCAGCCGAAATGGCGTCGAAGCTCGATGATGTTCTCGAAGCGTAGATGGGTTGGACAAGGCGTCACAGTGAATCGCCGTTTCGTTCTCTATCTGCTCGGGTGGTTGCTGCTGCTCGATTGTGCCTTTCTGGGTGTTCCGCTGTTTGCGAGCTCTGGTGTTCGGCGAGTCGCTCGAGCCCTGGGCCGGTGCGATTGCGCTGGCCGGGCTCGTCGGGGTTCTGTTGGTGGGCCGCTATCCGCCGACCGATCGGCACATTCGTCCCCGCGACGGTTTTCTGATCGTCAGTGGGGCGTGGATCGCAGTCTCCCTGGTGGGAGCCATCCCGTACTATGACCGGCTCCCTGGGGATCGTCGATTCGCTCTTCGAATCGGTGTCGGGGTTCACGACCACCGGTTCGACCGTGATCGCAGATGTCACGGTCTTCCCGCGGGCACTGCTGCTGTGGCGGGCCATGAGCCAGTGGCTCGGCGGCATGGGGATCATCCTGTTCACCATCGCCATTCTGCCGCTGCTGGGCATCGGCGGCATGCAGCTTTTCAAGGCCGAGGTGCCGGGCCCCGTCGCCGACAAGGTCAAACCGAGGCTGGCGACCACGGCGCGAACGCTGTGGATGGTCTACGTGGGCTTTACAGCGGCCGAGTGTGTGGCGCTCCGCCTTGCCGGTCTCAGCGTGGTACGACGCCCTCTGCCACTCGTTCACGACTCTTGCCACCGGGGGCTTTTCGACGCGGAACACATCGGTCGGAGAGTTCGGCTCGCCGCTGGTGGAGTGGATCATCATCTTCTTCATGCTGATGGCGGGAATCAACTTCGTTCTCCATTTCCGGCTGCTGACGGGGCGTGTCAAAGAGGTATGGCACGACAGCGAACTGCGGTACTTCCTCGGGGTGATCGTGGCGTCGACGGTGGTGCTCATTGCCACCACCCACGAAGCCGGCGCGCACTGGCCGACACATTCCGCAACGCCGTCTTTCAGACCCTCAGCATTCTCACCACCACCGGATATGCATCCACCGATTTCGAACTGTGGGCGTCGCTGCCGCTGCTGGTGCTGCTGTGTTTGATGGTGCTCGGCGGCATGTCGGGTTCGACCGGTGGCGGTATCAAGAGCCTGCGGGCCCTGTTGGCCATCACCTCGTTGCGGACGACGATCCACCGGCTCATCCACCCGCACGCCGTGCGTCCGGTGAAATACGGCGGCACGGTGGTGTCCGAGTCGGTGCTGTCGGGGATCTGGACCTTTCTGACGGCCTATATGTTGATCGGGTTGATCGGCGCCGCGGTTGTCGCAGCCCACGGCTACGACGTGTTGACGGCGATCTCGGCGGGGATGACCTCGATCGGCAACGTCGGCCCGGGTCTGGGTGAGGTCGGAGCCTACGACAACTTCGCTCACTTCCCGGGACTGGTGAAGATCGTGCTTGCAGGCTGCATGCTGTTTGGCCGGCTCGAGGTCTTTACGATGCTGGCGTTGTTTTCGAGGGAGTTCTGGCGGCGGTAGGCGTGACCGGTCTCCGTACATTTGCCCGATAGGTCTCAGACGCTTCCCGAGAGGAGCCACCTTGACCATTGTTGGCCTGAGATCCGACAGCCGACAGAGCGAGAATCCAACAATATTGAAAATGGCACCTCCGCCGGGGTGGCACGTATCCGGGCGCGCTTCCCGGAGGAGCATCTTCGCATTGTTTGCCCGGAGATCCAGTCAACGTGAATGGTGGGGCCTCAAACAATGCGAAAAATGGCACTTCCGCCTCACGTGGCACGTATCCGGGCGCGCTTCCCGTGAGGAGCCACTCTTGACATTGTTGGCCCTAAGAGTCCGACAAGGCCGAAAGAACGAGAATCCAACAATGTCAAGAATGGCACCTCCGCCGTGGGTGGTGGACGCAGGCTGCGTGTAGAATGCCGCGGGTTCGGATCGTTAGTAGGAGTGGTTCTTGAAAGAACACCGCGCGAAAATCGGCATCGTCTTCCTGATCGTCTTCATCGATCTGGTGGGTTTCGGCATCGTGATCCCGATCCTGCCGCTGTATGCGGAGGAGTACGGGCCGTCGCCGCTGGTCTTCGGTCTGCTGATGGCGTCGTTCTCCATCATGCAGTTCATTTTTGCGCCGATTCTGGGCACGGTTGTCGGACCGGATCGGGCGGCGGCCGGTGCTGCTGGTGTCGTTGGTCGGTTCCGCCGTGGGTTATGTGCTCTTCGGCATCGCCGGGTCGCTGGCGATGCTCTTTGCCTCGCGCATCATCGACGGCATCTCCGGCGGCAACATCTCGACCGCCCACGCGGTGATCGCCGACATCACCGGCCCGAGGACCGCGCCAAGGGCATGGGCTGATCGGAGCGGCCTTCGGACTCGGTTTCATTCTCGGACCGGCCATCGGCGCCCTGCTGGTGACCGTGGCGCCGTGGATGCCCGGGATCGCCGCCGCGGTTGCCTCGACGATCGCGTTCTTTCTCGTGCTTACCCGGCTCCCGGAGACCCTCGATACCTCGGTCGAGGACGAGAGCGCGCACGCACCCGCTCAGTCCGCAGAGTCTGGCGCGGACGATGGCGCATCCGCTGGTCGGGCTGTGCATGTTGATGGTCTTTTGCACGATCTTCGCTTTCGCCAACTTCGAGACCACCTTCGCGCAGTTCGCCAAGCTGAGGTTTTCGTTCAGCATTTCGACGATCGCCTGGCTCTTTGTCTACGCCGGGGTCCTCGGCGCCGTGGTCCAGGGTGGGCTGGTCGGGAAGTTGTCGAAGCGCTTTGGTGAGGCGCGGTTGATCGTCGCCGGCACGTTCTTGAGCTTCCTGGCGCTCGGCTTGCTGCCCTATGTCCCGGGAACGGGGCCGCTTCTCGCGACCCTTGCGGTTCTGGCACTGGGTCAGGGGATCGCGCATCCGTCGCTGACGGCTCTGACCTCGAAGCTGGCGGCCTCGGACGAGGTGGGTGGGGTGATGGGCGTCTTTCAGGGCATGTCCAGCCTGGCGCGGATCATCGGGCCCTTCTGGGCCGAGTTGGCGTACGGCCATCTCGGTTTTGCGTGGCCCTTCAGGACCGGATCGGTTTTCATGTTGGTGGCCTGTGTGATCGCGGTGACCGCGCTGATCAGACTGGGTCGGTTGGAGAGCGCGACGACCTGAGGCGGGGCAATATCGACCGCTACAATTGTGTTGGACTCGACGTTGATCACGATCCGCGGAGTGAATTTTCCCGCCTGCCTATAGCAGGATGACATCAGCCGATGCTGGAGGGTGACGTGAGATTGGTGTCTGTGGGCTCCGCCCTTCCGAAACATTTCTACGACCAGGAGACCCTGCTCGCGGCATTTCGGGAGCAGTGGGCGGAGCGCTATTTCAACCTTCGGCGTCTCGAGGATCTCCACCGCAACGTGCTGGTGGGCGGCCGGCATCTCTCGCTTCCACTCGAGGATTACCCGAAGATCGAAAACTGGGGCCAGGCGAACGACCACTGGATTCGAGTGGCGCAGGAGGTCGGCGGTGACGCCATCCTGAAGGCGCTGAAAAAGGCGAGTCTCGAGGTGGGTGATGTCGACGCCCTCTTCTTCGTCACAGTGACCGGCGTGGCCACCCCATCGATCGACGCCCGTTTGATGAACCGGCTCGGGTTCAAGCCGACCGTGAAACGGGTGCCTATATTCGGTCTCGGATGTCTGGCGGGAGCCGCCGGTGTGGCGCGCGCTGCGGACTATCTCAAAGGCCATCCGGAAGACGCGGTGGTCCTGCTCTCGGTCGAGCTGTGCTCGCTGACGCTGCAGCGCGAGGACCTGTCGGTGGAGAACCTGATTGCTTCGGGGCTCTTCGGCGATGGGGCGGCGGCGGCGGTCCTCGTGGGTTCCGATCGGGAGGGTGGCGGCCCCCGGGTGGTGGACAGTCGGTCGTCCTTCTACGTCGACACCGAGCGCGTGATGGGGTGGGACGTGTCGGAACGCGGATTCAAGGTCGTCCTGTCGGCCGAGGTGCCGGAGATGGTGCGCCGTCACCTGCGGGTCGACGTTGACGCCTTCCTCGCCGACCACGGCCTCGAGCTCAAAGACATCGCGGTCTGGATCTCACACCCGGGAGGGCCGCGGGTGCTCGAAGCCATGCAGGAGACGCTCGATCTCCCCGCCGAAGCGCTGGCGAGCGCGTGGCGGACCCTGCGGGAGGTCGGCAACCTGTCCTCGACATCTGTGCTCATGGTGCTCGAGGAGACGCTTCGCTCGCCGCCGCCGCCGGGCAGCTGGGGCGTGATGTCGGCGATGGGGCCCGGTTTCTGCTCTGAGTTGGTGCTGTTGAGGTGGGACGGGGATACTCCCTGATGATCCTCGGTGTCGACTCGCGTATTGCCTACACGGTGCTGATCGCGCTGATCGGGGTGCAGCGTTTGTGGGAGCTCGAGATCTCGAAGCGGAACCTGCGCGCCCTCCGCTCGCGCGGTGGCACCGAAGTGGGCTCGGGCCACTATCCCTGGATGGTGGTGTTGCATTCGGCGTTCCTGTTGTCCTGCGTGGCCGAGGTCTGGTTGCTGAACCGTCCGTGGCGCCCGCTGGTGGGGCTGGTGTCGATGCTGGTCCTGGTTGCCGCCCTCGGTTTGCGGTGGTGGGCCTTGAGGTCGCTCGGCGATCGCTGGACGACCCGGGTCGTGGTGGTGCCGGGAGAAATCCTCGTGACATCGGGGCCCTACCGCTGGCTTCGCCACCCGAACTACCTGGCGGTGGTGATGGAGATCGCCGCCATCCCGATGCTCCACTGCGCCTGGATTACGGCGGTTGTCTTCAGCCTCGCCAACCTGGTCCTTCTGAAGATCCGGATCGGCGCCGAGGAGGGTGCCCTGGATCGTACGGTCGGGGGTGGTGCGTGAGCTTGACCGAAGTCGAGATCATGGACGGCATTGCCGAGGTCGCACGGACCCACCTCGAGTGGCCGGGCGAGCTGCACGCCGACTTGAACCTCGTGGAGGATCTCGAACTCGACTCGCTCAAGGCCCTGACCCTGGCTCTCGAGGTCGAGAACAGGTTCAGGGTTTATCTCGACCAGGACGGCGACCTCGTCACCATCGGGGACCTGGTGGCCGCGATCCGGAGGCAACTGGGTGACTGAGCCGGCGACGCTCGTCGAACTGTTGGATCGCGCGGCATCAGTGCCGGACACCGGGTTGCGGCTCCTGGACCGCCGTTTACGGGCCGAGTGGCTGGAGTGGTCGGAGATTCGGGAGCGGGCAGAGAGGGTCGCCGGCGGGTTGCAGGCGCTCGGCATTTGCAGAGGCGAACGGGTGGCTGTCATCTATCCGACCGGCGCCGGTTTCTTTGAGGCCTTCTTCGGGACACTGGTCGCCGGGGCCGTGCCGGTCCCTCTCTACCCGCCGGTTCGCCTCGGCCGCCTCGACGAGTACACGGAACGGACAGCAACCATGCTCCGCGCTGTGGATGCGCGGATGGTGCTCGCCGACCGGCGGGTGCGGCGCCTCCTCGGCGAAGCGGTGGAAGCGGCGGGGCCCGACCTCGGCTGTCTCGAGTTGAACGCGCTCCCCGCAGTTGCTTCGAAGCCCGTTCGGGTGACGGATCTCGATCTCGCCCTGGTCCAGTTCTCTTCGGGGACAACCGTCGACCCGAAACCCGTGGCGCTCAGTCACCGGGCGGTGATCGCACAGACCGTTCTTTTGAACGGCTTCTGGCCCGACGGCAACGGACGGGTTCACAGCGGCGCGAGCTGGTTGCCGCTATATCACGACATGGGGCTGATCGGCTGCGTCTTCCCGGCGCTCGAGCGGCCTGCCGTGCTGACGCTGATCCCGCCGGAGCTCTTCGTGGCAAGGCCGGCGGTGTGGCTGCAGACCATTTCGCACTACCGCGCCACCGTGTCCCCGGCGCCGAACTTCGCCTACGGTCTGTGTACGGAGAAGATCCGCGACGAGGAGATGGACGGGGTCGACCTGTCGTCGTGGAGCGTGGCGCTCAACGGCGCCGAACCGGTGGCGCCAGGTGTCCTGCGGAGGTTCCAGCGGCGGTTCTCGAGGTGGGGTTTTCGACCGCAGGCGCTGACGCCGGTCTATGGTCTTTCAGAGGCGTCGCTGGCGGTGACCTTTTCCAACATTGATCGCCCTTTTTCGAGCCGCCGATTCGATCGTGACGATCTGGCGGACGGCCGCCGCGCGGTCGCATCAACCGACGGCGTCGAGTTGGTGTCGGTAGGCCGCCCCCTCGAGGGCTTCGATCTCCGCATCGTCGATCCGGAGCGGGGCGACCTGGGGGAGGGGCTGGTCGGGAGGGTCCTGGTGAGAGGCCCGTCGCTGATGGAGGGTTATCTGGGGATGGAACAGGCGTCGGCTGCGGTCCTGCGCGATGGATGGCTCGACACCGGAGATCTCGGGTTTGTGGTCGACGGCGAGTTGTATCTCACGGGTCGCGAAAAAGACGTGCTCATCCTGCGCGGCCGCAACCACTCGCCGGCGGAGGTCGAACACGCCCTCGATGGAGTCGACGGGGTGCGCACCGGATGTTCGGCTGCGTTTTCGTTTATGGCTGAGGATGGTGAGACGGAATCGCTGGTTGTGCTGGCCGAGGCCGCGCAAGAGATCACAGCTGCTCAGTTCCCATCTGTCGCTGAGGCATCGGCGCGGGCGGTGCGGGCGGCGACCGGGCTGCAACCTGACCGCGTCGAAGTGGTTCCGCGGGGGACCCTGCCGCGAACCTCGTCGGGCAAGATTCGACGCCGCGAGGCCATGCAGCGATGGCGAGCGGGAGAGCTTCGGCCGCCGCGGGCCGTGACCCCACTCAGCGTCGGCGCCGCCGTCGTTCGCTCGTCGCTCGCAGCCGCGCGCTCGAGGAGACGGCGTGAAGGCAGCTGACCTCGTCATCGTTGGTGGCGGTCCTGCCGGCCTCGCGACGGCGATTGGGGCGCGGTTGGCAGGGCTCGACGTCGTCGTTCTGGACCTCGGCACCCCGCCGATCGACAAGGCCTGCGGCGAGGGTCTCATGCCGGACGGTGCGGAGATTCTGCGCGACCTCGGGGTTGATCTCGAAGCGATCGAGAAGCGCCCCTTCCGCGGGGTCCGGTATGTCGACGGCGATCGTGTCGCCGAAGGCCGTTTCCCGGACGCGCCCGGGCTCGGTATCCGCCGCAAGGTTCTGCACCAGGCGCTCAGCCGTCGCGCCGCCGAAGTCGGCGTTGAACTGCAGTGGGGGCGCCGTGTGTCAGGCCTGTCGGACGGCGGGTTTGTCACCGACGGCGGAGTCTTCAAGGGCACCTGGCTCGTCGGTGCGGATGGCCGCACGTCGCGGGTTCGCAAGTGGGCTGGGCTCGACGGCCGCCGGGCGAAGCGGCGGCGGATCGGTCTCAGACGGCACTACGAGATCGAACCCTGGAGCGATCTGGTCGAGGTCTCGTGGCGCGACGCGTACGAGGCCTATGTGACGCCGGTTGGTGATCGGCTGGTCGGGGTTGCCATGCTTTCGGAGCGCCAGTCGAACGATTTCGACGAACTGCTGGCCGGATTTCCGGAGCTCCGGGAACGTCTTTGCGGAGCGCCGGTCGCATCCACCGATCGGGGTGCCGGGCCGCTGGAACAGCGATGCCGCAAGGTGACCTCGGACAACCTGGCGCTGGTCGGCGATGCTGCGGGTTATCTGGATGCCATCACCGGCGAAGGTCTCGCCCTCGCTTTTCACCAGGCCGGAGCGCTGGTTGAGGCATTGATCGATGGAGATCTCGCGCTCTATCGCGCGGCCCACCGCCGGATCGTGCGCTACCCGACGGCGGTGACCCGGCTCCTGCTGGAAGTCGAAAGGCGGCCCGTTCTCCGCCGTCGGGTGATGCGTTCGTTGGCGAACGACCCTTCGCTGATGTCCCGTTTTCTCGCACTCAAGATGCGGCGGGGCGGCCCGCGATTTCTCGGTCCCGGGGGCCTGCTCCCTTTGACGGTGGCTGTTCTGAGGGGATGACATTCAGGATCTCCCGGCCCTCACAAATGATGCGGGCTCGCCTTTTCTCGACGGTGGGTTCGGGCTACACTGGCGCCGAGCTCGACCAAGGGGGAACAGATGAGCGTTCTCGAAGAGAGCAGTCACGACATGACGGTGCTGATCCTCGGCGGCGGGCGCGGAAAAAGACTGTCGCCCCTGACGATGAGGCGCAGCAAACCGGCGGTCCCGGTTGCCGGCAAGTACCGACTCATCGACATCCCGATCTCCAATGCCATCAACTCGGGTATGGAGCGCATGTACGTGCTCACCCAGTTCAACTCGGTGTCGCTCCACCGCCACATCGGCCGCACCTATCGATTCGACGCGTTCTCCCGTGGATATGTCCAGATCCTCGCGGCCCAACAGACACCCGAGGTCCAGACCTGGTTTCAGGGCACCGCCGATGCGGTTCGCCAGAATCTTCACATCTTCACCCAGTTGCACGGCGACCACGTGTTGATCCTGTCGGGCGACCATATGTACCGGATGGACTACCGCCAACTCTTGAAGGATCACCTCGAGAGCGACGCCGACATCACGATCGCGGTCAAACCGTGTTCCGAGGTCGAGATCGCGGGGTTCGGCGCGGCGAGAGTGGACGAGTCCGGGCGCATCATCGAGTTCCGTGAGAAACCGGCGACCCCGGAGGCACGGGAGGGCATGGAGGTTGCTCCTTCGCTGTTGGCCTCGAAAGGCATTCCGTCCAATCTCCCGTACATCGCTTCCATGGGCGTCTACATTTTCAGAAAAGACGCTCTGATCGAGGCCCTCGACAATCGCCTGGTGGATTTCGGGGGCGATATCATCCCCGCCGAGATTTCGAGGCGCCGGGTGCAGGCCCATTTCTTCAAGGGCTATTGGCGGGACATTGGGACCATTGGTGCGTTCTTTGACGCCCACATGGATCTGGTCCAGCGGGACCCGGAATTCAGCTTCCACGACCAGAGCTGGCCCATTTACACCCGTCCGCGGTACCTGCCGGGGGCCAAGCTCCACGGTTGCCGCTTCGACCACGTGGTCCTTGGCGATGGCTCGGAATTGGACGACACGGTTGCCGAGAACGCCGTCATCGGTCTCCGTTCACACATCAGGGGCGCGACAATTCTTCGCAGCCTGATCATGGGTGTCGACTCCCACTTTCCGGATCCTCGTCCAGGCGATCCCCCGGTCGGTATCGGTGAGGGCAGCGAAGTCTCCAATGCCATCATCGACAAGAACGCGCGCATCGGACGCAACGTCCGCATCAGCAACGTGGGGGGAGTTGACGAAGCCGATGGCGAGGGCTGGGCAATCCGCGACGGCGTCGTCGTGGTGGAGAAAAACGCGGTCATCCCCGATGGGACGGTGATATAGGGCTTGGGGCTTGAGACCTGGGGCTTGTGGAAGCATTTGGCCATTGCGGTAATTAGGTTCTTCTGAGATCGGCTGCTTTCTACTCTTGCACATTTGTTCAAGTGTATATTTAAGTCTATTCAATAGAGGTATTTAAGCATGTCATACTGTTCCGGTTGGAAGGAGGGGTGTCGCGTGTTCAAGCACATAGTGATCCCGGTTGTGGCCTCTGTGTGGTGTCTGTCTTCGGTGGGGGCAACCGAGCCCGAAACCGCCAAATCTCGCGTCGAGGCGGTGCAGCGAGCTGCCGTCGCAACATCGCCGGCACTCCAGGCGAGGCTGCACGAGGTGGCGCAGCGTGGTGCCGAGGCGAGGTCCGAAGCGGCGGCCATCAACCCCTATGTGGAGTGGCAGAGTGAGGGTCTGGGCTCGGAGCGCACTCTCAATGCCCAGGACAGCCTCCGCATCGGCACGCCGATCAATTTTTTTGGACAGATGGGCCCTGCCCGGGAGCTCGCACAGACGACCGAGCAGGGTGTGGTGGTGATTCAGAGCGCCGCCGCCCGGTCGACGGCAGTCGAGGCGGCGCGGCGCTGGCTCGATCTGGCGGCTGCGATTGAGCGGCTCTCGGTGCGAAGGGCGCGACTCGAAAAGCTCGACGCCGCTCTGTCCCTCCTCGAGGCCCGCCACCAGTTGGGTGAGGTTGCGGGCAATACCGTTGCACAACTCGACCTCGAACACACCGACGCGGCGCTGCTAGTGGCGACGATGGAGACGGAAGTCGAAGTGCTCCGAAAGGCGGTCGTGCAGCTCTGTGGCGATGCCTTCCCGGATCCGCACCCGGGTGATCTGACGGCACTCGCCTCGGCGACGCGATCTCCCGATGCAGGCGCCATTCACCCCGAGGCGTTGGCCCTCGGCGCGCCTCTGCAGATTGCGAACACCGAGGCCGAACTTGAGCAAGCGAGGGCGCGGATGGCTGCAGCGGCGGCCTGGGGCCGCCCGATGATCGAGGCGGAGTGGGAGCACTTCCCGAACATCCAATCGGTGCCTGGGTATGACGCGTGGGGCTTCCGCATTGCGCTGCCGCTGCCGTTGGGCAGCGTGGGCGCCCGTCATCGCGCGGCTGCCAGAGAGCGGGAGGCGGCGGCGGGAGCGTCCCGGAAGGCGGCTGTCGGTGAGTCGCTGCGTCGCGCCGGGGCTGCTTTGGCGGCTGCCGAGGGGGCCGAAAAGCGTCTCGTTGCAGCGGCCCCGGCACTGAAGACACTGCCGAAAATCGAAGCGTCACTGCTTGCACAATTCCGACTCGGCGGCCTCACCTATCTCGAGTATGTCTACGGGTTGATTCGGCACGACGATCTGCTTCTGGCAGTCATCGATGCACACGTCGAGCTCCTGTCGGCGCGTTTGCACCTGAGCTATCTACTCGACGACCCGTCGGTCTTTCCAACCGCCACGTATTTGACAGAGGAGGACTCATGATCCGCTTGCTGGGAACCTGCATGCTCGTGTTGATCGCGCACACCGTCGGTGCCGTCGACGTGGTTCGCCTGACCGCCGAACAAAGCGCGCGGGCGGGCATCGAGGTCGCGGGGGTCGAAACTGCCGATTTCTCCAGCCGGTTGCGGGCCGTAGGGCTGGTGGTGAGGTCGCCGGGTTCGACCCTGGTGCTCAAGACCATCGCCGGCGGCCGCGTGGAGACGCTCGACGTGGCGCCTGGCGACCGCGTCGTTCGCGGGCAGACCGTGGCGACCCTGCACTCGCACGAGATGCTATCGATGCAGAGCGAACTTCTGTTGGCGCTCGATCAGGTCAAGATGACAGAACTGCGGCTCGAGGCCGGAAACGAGCTTTTGTCATTCGACGGCATCAGCAGAATCGAGCTCGAACGGCGCGAGCAGGAGACACTGTCGGCACGGCTTCGTTACAGCACCCTTCGCGAGGAACTGCTCGACCACGGTCTGCCAGAGCACATCCTGGAATACATTCTCGAGGCCCAACAGCTCGATCCCCACCTTCCCGTGACGTCGCCTGTCGACGGCGTCGTGCTCGAGGTTGCGGTTCAGGAGCAGGAGTGGGTGCAGCCCTTCGCACCGCTGATGGTGGTGGGTGATCCCGCGCGAGTCGAGCTCGAACTCCAGCTGGCGCCCGACCAGGCCGCCTCGGTGACCGCAGGCGACCCGGTCGAGTTCTCGCCGGTGGGCAGACCCGACGAGCGCGGTTTGGCAACGGTCATCACCCGTGTCCCGCAGATCGACCCGGCGACGAGGACGGTCCTCATCCGGGCGAACATCGACAGCGACACGACTGCGTCCTATCCCGGCGCCTTCGTCGAAGCCACGGTGAAGACCGGTTCAGCGAGGACGTCCCTGGCGATTCCCCGGTCGGCAGTGATCAGCCTGGGTGGGAGTGACGTCGTTTTCGTCGCCAGCGGTGCGAACGAGTTCACGGTGCGTCCGGTCATTCTCGGTCCGATACAGGGCGAGACCTATGAGGTCACCGAGGGCCTGGCCGCGGGCGACGAGATCGCGGTGGCTGGGGTGTTTCTCCTCAAATCGGCGCTGTTGAAGTCCGAAGGAGGGGAGGACTGATGCAACGACTGGTTGAGCTCTCCCTCGCCCACAGATTGGTGGTGGTGTTGCTGGCGGTGCTCCTCATCGCCGCCGGCTTGATGTCCTTTCGCAGCCTGCCGATCGACGCGTTTCCCGATGTGACCAATATTCAGGTGACCGTGATCTCTCAGGCGGCCACCCTTTCGCCTCTCGAGATCGAACAGCTTCTGACCTACCCCATCGAACAGGCCTGCACCGGTCTCCCGCACTCGACCGAGGTGCGCTCCCTTTCAAAGTTCGGTCTGTCGATGGTGACCGTGGTGTTCGAAGACGGGACCGACATCTACTTTGCCCGCCAGCTGGTTCTTGAGCGGATCTTCTCGGTCCAGGGCGAGCTCCCCGAGGGCGCCAGCAGTGGACTGGGTCCGATCTCCACCGGCCTCGGCGAAGTTTACCAGTACACCCTGGAGAGCCCCGATCGCGACCTGATGGAGCTGCGGTCGCTCCAGGACTGGGTCCTGCGGCCCATCCTCCGGACCGTTCCGGGCGTTGCCGGCGTCGACAGTTTCGGCGGCAATGTGCGGCAGTTCCACGTCGTCGCCGACCCCGTGGCGTTGCGCCAGTTCGAGCTTGCGTTGGAGGAGCTTGCGGCGGCTGTTGCGGTCAACAACGGTGTCGCCGGCGGAGCCTTCGTCGAACGCGGCGGCGAACAGTTTGTGGTCCGCGGGGACGGCTGGGTGAGGGGGAGCGAGGACCTCGAGAACACCGTGGTCGCCTACCGCAACAACGTCCCGGTTCTCTTGCGTCAGGTGGCGGCCGTGGAACTCGCCCCCGAGATCCGCCAGGGAGCGATCAGCCGCGACGGCCGCGGGGAAACCGTGGCCGGGATCGTTCTCATGTTGCGCGGCGGGTCGGGCCGCGATGTGGTTGCAGGAGTGCGTGAGAAGCTCGAGCTGGCCCGCCAGTCGCTGCCGCCGGATGTCGAGATCGTGCCCTTCTATGATCGCAACGAACTGGTGACGACGGCCCTCGGCACCGTCAGGGGGGCGCTCCTCCAGGGAGCCGTCCTCGTGTTGTTGGTGCTGCTTTTCTTCATGGGCCACCTGCGGTCGGCGGCGCTGGTGGCGCTGCAGTTGCCGTTGGCGGCTCTCGCGACCTTCCTCGTGATGGGTCTCTTCGGCATGTCGCTGAACCTGATGACGCTATCGGGTCTCGCCATCGCCATCGGTATGCTCGGAGACGGCGCCATCGTCCTGGTCGAAAATGCAGTTCGGCTGCTCGCCCGCCCGAAGGAAGCCGAAACGCCGCGCTGCGGACTGATGTGCCAAGCGGCAACCGAGGTTGCCAGGCCGGTGACCTTCGGGGTGTTGGTAATCATTGTGGTATTCATCCCCATCGCGGCGCTGCAGGGCATGGAAGGGAAGATGTTTGCCCCTCTGGCCTACACCATCGGGATCGCTCTCGGGTGCTCGCTGCTTTTGACGATGACCGTGATCCCGGTGCTCGCTTCGTTTCTGCTCAAACCAGTGGCGGTCTTCGGTGGCGGCAGGATTCCGCACCCTGCAGACATTGTGCGAAAAATGTACCGGCCGCATCTCCGTTGGGCTCTGGCCCACCCGTGGGTCGTGCTCGGCACCGCAGTCGGTTTGCTTGTGGTGGCCGTGGCGCTCGTGCCGACCCTGGGTACCGAATTTCTGCCGACCATGGACGAGGGCTCGATCGTTGTGCAGCCGTTCCAGATACCCTCGGTGTCGCTGGAACAGTCGCTCAAGACGGTGGCGCTGATCGAGTCGACGATCATGGAACTGCCTGAAGTCCGGCACGTCGTGAGCCGTACCGGTCGTTCGGATATTTCGTCCGATCCGATGGGTGTCGGCGAGAGCGATACCTACGTGATTCTGGCCCCGCGTTCGGAGTGGACCACCGCACGCACCAAGGACGGGCTGGTCGCGGCTATCCGAGAGCGCCTGAGCACCATCCCGGGCGTTGAGTTCGGCTATACGCAGCCCATCCAGATGCGGGTTGACGAACTGCTTTCGGGAGTCAAGTCTCAGATCGCCGTCAAGATCTTCGGCGAGGATCTCCACGAGTTGGCCCGGCTTGGCGATGAGGCGTCAGCGATTGTCTCGGAGATCCGGGGTGCGGCTGACGTGAAGGTCGAAGCGGTGGAGGGGCTTGGCTACCTGCAGATCGGTATGGACAGACGGCGCATGGCGCGGATGGGAATCAGCGTCGCCCAGGTGAGAACTTTGATCGAGACAGCGATCGGAGGCAGGGTGGTCACCACGGTGCCGGAAGGGGACCGTCGCACGGACGTCGTGGTGCGCCTGCCGAAGTCCTTTACCGCCGAGCTGGAGAATCTGCGCGACCTGCCCCTCTCGAGTCCGGCCGGCGGGCGGGTGCTGCTGCACGAGGTGGTAGATTTTGCGGTCGTCGAAGGTCCGGCGCAAATTTCCCGCGAGGACGGCAAACGGCGGGTCGTGGTGGAGCTCAACGTGGTTGACCGCGACATCGGTGGGTTTGTGGAGGAGGCCCAACAACAGTTGCGGGAGAGGTTGGAGTTGCCCACCGGCTACTTTGTCACCTGGGGCGGCCAGTTCGAGCAGCAGCAGCGGGCGATGGCCCGTCTCCGACTGATGGTGCCTGTGGTTCTGGTCTTGATTTTCATCCTGCTCTATCTCAACTTCCGTTCGACCCGGCCGGTCGTCCTGATTCTGGTCAATATCCCACTGGCCCTGGTCGGCGGGATCTTCGGGCTCAAAGCCTTCGGCATGTATCTGTCGGTCTCGGCAGCGGTTGGTTTCATCGCGCTCTTCGGCATCGCGGTTCTCAACGGGTTGGTGATGGTGGAGTTCTTCCGCAATCTCGAATCCGAAGGCAAGTCCCGGTTGGATGCCGTCCTCGAGGGCGCGGAGCTCAGGCTGCGACCCGTCCTGATGACCGCTGCAACGACGGCGCTCGGGCTGGTGCCGATGGTGTGGGCGAGCGGCGTCGGCTCCGAGGTGCAGCGACCGCTGGCGGTGGTGGTGGTCTTCGGGGTCGTGACCTCGACCCTCTTGACCCTCATGGTGCTGCCGGTGTTGTACGAAAAATTCGGCGGCGAGAGTGTCCGCCTGGACAGCCCGTAGTTGACTCAGCCTCTTGAAGAATTTGATATTGAGCGGGCGGCGAGTTCTATGACAGACGTAGGCGGGTCCTTTTAGGCCCGCCCGTGGGAGGCTCAAGTCGACGTTTGAGGTGGCAGGTCCGGAAGGACCTGCCTACGGCTTTCACGGCATTCGTGCAGACGGATCTTTTTCGGGCTCCATGGCGACGTCACAACCACGAAGGCACAAAGACACAAAGACACAAAGAAAAACACTAAGAAGATCATCTTGGTGAAATCCTTCGTGGCTTTGTGTCTCTGTTGTTGCAGTTCGAACGAATCCCCAGCGCGACATCGATGCCGAGTGCTTCTTCAAGAAGCTCAGCTCATAGCTCATCGCCGCGTCAAAAACTCGGCTTCGCCGTGGATGAGAGTCCGAACCGCTGGCTTGGACAGACAGAATGGCCCCGCCCTGAAGGGCGAGGCCGTGTGGAAGGGCAGGGGAGAGTCAGTTTCCGCCGTTGCCGCTGCCGTTGCCACCACCGTTCTGACCTCCACCATTGGGCCCGGTGCCGTCAAGGTGCCGGAGCCGTCACTGCCACCGTCCTGGCCGTTTCCACGCCTCATTCCAAAACCGCCGACTCCGGCACCACATGCCGCCACGGGTTCGCCGTCAGCGTCGTAAGACATCCGCCGCTCCATATCCGCTTCGAGAATGGCATCGAAAGTCGCCTGATCGAGGTATTGCGGCGTGTTGGTCTCGCCCTGTGCTGTGAGCGCCCGTAGGAACGCCCGCAGGTGATTTCGAGATTCCTTGGCCAGGTGGTGTGCCACCAGAGTGATGTGGCGATTGTTGGTGAGATCCATCAGGTCATACAGGTCCGCCAGATCCATGTCTTCATGGCGACCTCTTTGAATGGGCGTTGTGCCCGGTCTGCCATGTCGTAGAGCAACCGGCGTGCCAACTCAGAACGAGGGAAAGTGCTTTCTGTACAGCTGTTTGCGGGTCTCTTCGACGCAGCTGGTGGGTCGATCGGACACGGCGGGGCTTGAGGCTCGCCTCACGAATCAGCAATCTCAAGCCCAAGCCCAGGCCAAAAAAAATACGCCCCGCCAAAAGGCGGGGCGTGATTTTTGTGCCGTGTGTGTGGCTAGAAGGCCCAGCCCACTGTCGCAGCGGCAAACTGGTAGGTGCCCGATGTGTCGTAGAGGTACGGCGCATCGTCGGCGTAATCTGCATAGTGGTAGCGCAAGCGCAGCCAGAAGTTGGACCTGAAGAAGAACTTTGCCCACAGATCGGCGTCGATCCGGGTGCTGTCGAGGTCAGAGTAGGTGTGGCTCATCGAGAAGTCGTAGGACATCGGCGGGTGGGTCGCGACGTAGTCGTCGGCGCTCAGGTCGAACGGGGCGAGCCCGGCTTCGGCCTGCATCCAGCTGAGGTCAAGCCCCAGTTCCAACTTGTCTTTCTTCGTGTACTTCGCGCCGCCCATGAGGGTGTTTGATTCGGAGGTGTAGTTGAGCATGTCACGGGAGTAGCCATCCTGGCCACCCATAATCGTGCCTGCTCAACCATCGAAGACTGGAATGCAGACCGGATTATTCAGGTCCGAATCCATATAGGTGTAGGTTGCATACCAGTTGAAGGTCTCGGTCGGCGCTGACCACACGGTGACGAGCGCGGTATTGCTGCTGCGCGACCAATCGGTGAGGTCGCCGTCGGTGTTGTCGCCATCGTAATAGATGTACTTGCCGAAGACCGTGGTCCTGCCGGTGGAGTAGCCGAGCCGCAGATCGGCGCGTCCCCAGTTCGAGGCGGAGGCGGTCGTCTCGGCGATCCGCGCATCGTGGAATTGGGTGTACTGCGGTGTCTCGGGGTTCCACGGGTTGGGGTACGAACCCGACACCAGGGTCGAGCACGCGCCGTTGATCAACATGAAGGCATTGTCGATCATCGCGTATTTGAGGTTCGCCTCGAGCTGCCACCCGGTGGCCGGGCGACTGCGCCAGCTGACGCCCAGCAGATTCGTGCTGGTCTTGTATTCGCCGGGAAGGACCTCGTAGTTCTGGCGATCGATGGTGTCGTAGTCCCAGGTGAAGCGCAGGGTCCCCAGTTTGCGGCCGAAGCGGTAGCTGAGGTCCGCCTTCGATTCGAAGACGTCTCGGTTGAGGGCTGACATCCTGGTGAAGTCAAAGGTCTGTCCATAGATGTCCGAGTAGGTCTGGCCCGCGTGCGGACCGGCGATCGAGGGACGCTCGATGACGGGGATGTAGACGTTGTCGTTGTCGATCGTGTAGACGTTGCCGCGCCAGCGCAGACGCCAGCCGTTTTTCCATCCCTTGGCCGCCGACACGATGTAGCCCTTGTAGTCGGACTGCAGGTTGGTGTATTCGTTTTCGGTCTTTGACCACACGCCGTTGGCGGTGACCGTGAATCCTGCGACATTGTTGAGAACGAGGTCCAGTCGGGTCTTGTCCTTGTTGGCATTCGGCCACAGATCGGCCGAAATCGCGCCGACATCCGAGTCGTACTGCATGCGGTTGTCAAAGACCGGCGCCTGCAGTTCGGGGTGGAGATTATCGTCAAAGGTTGTCTGCACCGAGTTGGTGCCGTAGGTCAACTTGCGGCCGGTGAACGAGGCTTTCACGTAGCCGCTCTTCCACGCCACCTTGGCGTCGACGGTGGCGTCCTCAGTCTTTTCGTTGAGGGCGTGTTTCTGGCTCTTGACGTGGCAGGTGTCGCAGTGGGACGTGGTGAAGGCCTGACGGTGGCCCTCACGTTTCTGCTCGTTGAATTCGACGCCCAGGGTCAGTGCTCGGATGCTCGGCAGCTGGAACTCGGTCCGGCTGTTCAACACGGAGTAGGTGAGGTTGTACCGCTGGTCGGGGTCGAAGTCGGTGTGCTGGACGACCTTGCCGTTGAACGAGGTGGCCTCGAGGTTCGTCATCGGGTCGTGGCCGAGCCGGTGAATAAAGCTCTCGTAGCTGTTGTGCGAGCGCACCATGCGTTTGATATCGAAATCGAGCTCACCGGCGTTGGTGTCGGCGCTCTGGAATGCGCCGAGGAAATACAGGCTGCCCCAGCCCTGGTGAGTCGATACGGTGGCGTTGCCGATCATTCCCGAGCTTGTGTCGTAATACTCGGCGGCCATGTCCGGCGAGCCGTCGACATCGGAGTCGTAGAAACCGACCTCGACGTTCGATTCGACGTCGCCTTCAGCGGCCCAGTAGCCCGGGACCGTGTAAGGCACGCCCCAGAAGGTGTAGATCCAGGGACCGGGTTCGCCGAGAGCAACCGCCGGAGCCTCGCCCTCTTCCTGGGCCAAACCGGTCAGCGGCATCGAGGCCAGGACCAGGATCAATGAAATACGAAGGATTGTTTTGATATTCATTTTTGCTACCCCCTTACCGCACCAGGCCGTAGCCTGCGCCCGTGACCGTTTGTGACGGTAGATCGGTACCGTGGACCTGGGAGTGGCACTGGGTGCATTTGGTCGTGAACGATGCGTTGAAGCTGTGCTCGCCCAGCGGGTTCTGGCGTTCGGTGCCGCCGACTTCCCACTCGCCTTCGGGGCTCAGCAGCCCGGCGTGGAAGTGGAACTCGTGGCACTGCAGGCACAGCGTCGGCTCGTTGGCCGTCAGCAGGTTGTTGGGGATGGCGCCGTGCGCGGAGTGGCACAAGCTGCAATCCTCGACCACCGGCGCGTGCTCGAAGACAAACGGGCCTTCCATGCCCTGGTGGCACGTATAGCAGAGGTCGTTGAGCCGCATCTGACGTTTTGAGTTGGAACTCGGTCGCGGCGTGCGGGTTGTGGCAGCTGTCGCAGTTCATTTTGCCCTCGGGCACCGGGTGGTGCGAGGGGAGCTCGAACTGGGCATAGACTTGCTGGTGGCAGTCCTTGCACGTGTTGATCGGGTTGCTGGTTTCGTGGATCGAGTGGCAGTCGAGACACGTGAGGTTCTCCATCGCGTGGGTCGACGCATTCCATTCGCCCTGGTTCTTCAGCGAGTGGCAGTCGAGGCACGCAGAGGCGTCCTCTGCCGGGTTGCTGAAGCTGCGGATCAGTGAGGGATCTCCCTCTTCCATATGCTTGGTGCCATCGCCGTGACAGCCCTCACAGCCCACTTGGCGCCCGAAGACCTCGAAAGGCTCGATGCGCATGTGGATCTGATTGGCCATCTCAGCAGCGATCTCGTCGTGACAGTCCGCACACGGGCTGTCCGCCGCAACCGCTGGGAGGGCCAGGGCGCACACCACGCCGATAAGCGCCAGGGTGCTCCTCTTCATCATGTCCTCCTTGCTCCCATTGAAATTCCGAACACACTAAGACAGACCCCAGAGGGGGCCGGTTTTTCGACACAGACTGGGCCGGGATGGCCCAGGGGATTCAAGCGCCGTGCCGTCCGCCCGGGACGACTGTTGCGGCTTCAGTGATAGGGGGCGAAACAGCCCCGCGGGATACAATTCGTGTTCACTGACTCAAGCTATCGATCTCAAAATCTATTGTCAAGCTTATGTCACTTTGGTCATATGCAGAGATGTTCAACTATGGGATTTAGTTATTTTAAATATCTTAAATTAATACATTTCAACCATATTTTGAGAGTCGAATTCAGAATTAAATTTTCATTCAGGTTTGCCGAGATCAGATTTTGTCTCAATTAGGCGATGAAGAATGGAAATAAAAATGGCGGGCCGGTCGGCGTGGTGATGTCGAGGCATCGCAGATGCTCGTGAGAGCTTGTGAATTTGGTAACATGGTCGGTCCCGGCTCGGCGGAGGCGCCCCCCGGGTCGGGTGGTTATTGGAGGCAAGGATGTTCGACTGTCTGGAAGACGCCGAGCGCTACATCGAGGACGAAGGCATCGAGCAGATCGACCTCAAGTTCTGTGATCTGTGGGGGCGCTGGCACCACGTGACGATTGCTGCTGCGCGCTTTAGCGACGAGGTGATGGCCAACGGGATCGGCTTTGACGGTTCATCGGTCGGTTTTAAGGGGATCAGCTCGGGCGACATGGTCATGGTTCCGGATCTTCAGACCGCCTTTGCGGACCCCTTCTGGGAGCTGCCGACCCTGAGCTTCATCTGCACGACCCTCGAGGCCGACACCCGCAAGCTCTATCCGTTCGATCCGCGCAGCATCGTCCAGCGGTCGGAAATGTGGCTGAAGGAGACCGGGATCGCCGATGCCAGCTTGTGGGGGCCGGAATTCGAGTTCTACGTTTTTGACGGCGTCTCTTACGAAAATGGAATGAACACTGCGGGTTACCGTATCGAGTCGGATGAGGGCGGGTGGCGCAACCACCAGATGGGCAGCGCCTACTCGGCGCCGGTACACGGCGGCTACCACGCCATCCCACCGCGCGACCACCTCCACAACCTACGGTCGAGGATCTGCTGGCGGCTCGATGCCGCCGGGGTCCCGGTCAAGTATCATCACCACGAGGTCGGTGGTCCCGGCCAGTGCGAGATCGAGACCCCGCTGCTGCCGCCGACCCTGGCGGCCGACGCCTGTATGATCGTCAAATACATGGCGCGGATGACCGCCCTGGAAGACGGCTTGACGGTGACCTTCATGCCCAAGCCGCTCTTCGGCGAGGCCGGCTCCGGCATGCACTTCCACCAACGGCTGGAGCAGGGCGATCGCAACCTTTTTTTTGCGGCCGACGCTTATGGGAGCTTGTCCGACGAGGCGCGCTGGTACATCGGAGGATTGCTGAAGCACGGTGCGGCCGTGCTCGCCTTCACCAATCCGAGCACCAATTCCTATCGCCGGCTCGTGCCGGGATTCGAGGCCCCGGTCAGTGCCGTCTTTTCGGCCGGCAACCGGTCGGCCGCGGTGCGGATCCCGGCCTACGCCAATCAACCTGGCACAGCCCGGATCGAGTTCCGGCCTCCGGACGCCACAGCCAACCCCTATCTCAGCATCGCCGTTCAGCTGCTCGCCGGTCTCGACGGCATCCAGAACAAACTCGATCCTTCTGACCTCGGTTTCGGACCGGTGGACGAGGACATTTTCACCTGGCCCGAAGAACGCCGCCGCACCATCAAGGCGCTGCCAGCGTCGCTGGATGAGGCACTCACCGCCCTCGAGCGCGACTCCGACTTCCTGGTTGAAAGCGGCGTCTTCTCGCCGCAGTTGATCGAGCGCTGGATCACCAAGAAACGCGACGAGGCCCGCGAGGTCGCGATCCGCACCCACCCCTATGAAGTGGAGCTGTACTACGACTTGTAATTCGCCGCCCCGAAAGGGCGACGAATTACGAGGCCCCTACGGGGCCGGCAATCGCAGGCAGAAATCAACCGACCGGTGGTGTGGGCGGGGTCTGGGTGTACATTCCTGGTTGGGCTTCCACTTTGAAGACCGAGCCGCCGATGAGACCGCCGATGACACCGAAAATGGCGCCGCAGAGCAGGGAAAAGAAGAGCCCGATGAGGAACATCATGGCGCCGCCCGAGCTCTCCATAAAGCTCGAAATCTGCTCGAGGGTCGCTGGATCGATGTCAGCGCCGCTTGCCTGGATCTGTTCGATGGCCTGCTGCCAGTCGCCCATTCCGAAGGCAGCGTTGATCGCACCACCGACAACGCCGGCCACGACGCCGTACACCAGACCCGCTATCAGACCCACCGTCGCGCCGTTGCCGGCAGTAAAAGCGACGCCTGCCTTACGGCTCTCTTTGGAATAGAGAAAGGCGCCAAAGAGACCGGCGCCGATAATCAATGCACAGCACGCGCAGTTGATCCAATTGATGACCGGGATCGAGCCCGCAATTCCGAAAGCGACACCCGAGATCAGGGCTGGTTTGAACATCGAAGGGGCCTGGTTCATCGTCTCCTCCTTGTGTGTGTGCCTATCCTACAGAATCCGGGGTGATTTTTTGAGAGCTTGTCGGCTGTGAGTTTTGACGGACGATTTCGAGGAGGCCATCGCCGAGATAGAGCCCCGCGAGCAGACCCAGAGGGATCGCCAGAGCAAACCGGGGCCAGTTGCCGAGACTCGGCAGTCCGATCTGGCCGGCCACGAAGTCGAGCACGGTGGGGGCTGCAACTACTGCAAGCCACAGGGGCCGCGGTCGTGAGGACCGGTTGCGAAGCGTCGTCCACAACAGACCGAGACACCCGCCGATGTAGAGCCCCATGCAGCGGGCGCATACCGCCATCGGGCCGAAGCCGAGGTCGAGGCACCGTTCGGGAAGCTGGTGGCAACCCGGTTTGTAGACCAGCCGCAACACAGGAGCAAAAATCGAATCGTGCGATGCCAACCACGGCACCGCCACCACCCCTGCCGTCCACACAAGGGCACAGACGGTGACCAGGGCCGGCACCAGCCGGCTCGTTGCATGTGATGGGGGTTCTTGATTCGTCATATGACGCAGCCGAGTGTGCCAGAGCCGCTGACCCAACTCCAACATCTGAGCTCGATGAACCTCGAAATCACGGAGGAACCGCAGATAGCGCAGATAAACGCAGATCCGGCCGGATGGAAGACAACGCAAAGGCGCAGAGAGGCAAAGGCGCAGAGGGGCAACGGGCAAGGGGAGACGCGCTCTTTTCCAAATGTCATCCCACTCCGTGTCATTTCGACCGAGCGAGGCGAGCGGAGAAATCTTCTGCAGGGTAGGCCTCGCGTCTTCGGGTTAAGAACTCTCGTCGAAGAGTGCGCGTTGCCCGAGTTCGGCCGGGACGAGGTTGCTGGCGCCGACGCCGAGAAGGCGGACCGATTTTTGCGAAGCCTCGGTGCGGCGCACCAGCTCGTGCGCCACGGCGGCGATTGTACTGACGTCGGAGGTCGGGGTGGGAAGGGTGTGGGAGCGCGTCGGGGTCGTGAAGTCTGGGTAGCGGACCTTGACGGTGATGGTAGAGGCGGCGAGCTCTCTCTTCGCGAGCCCCTGCGCCACTTCTTCCGCCATCTTCCTCAGGAGATCGTCGATGGCGGCCGCGTCGCGGATGTTTGTTTCAAATGTCCGTTCGGTGCTGAGGCTCTTGCGGACATGGTCGTTATGGACGGGGCGGTCGTCGACGCCCCAGGCGCGTTGCTGCATCGATCTGGCCCACCGGCCGAAGCGGGTCGCCAGAAGGTCGACCGGGGCCTCGCGCAGGTCTCCGATCGTCTTCAGTCCCAGGGCGTGCAGGGTCTTCTCGGTGGCCGGACCGACACCGTGCAGGCGGCGCACCGGCAGGGGCGCCAGAAAAGCCGCGGCTTGAGAGGGGCGGACGATGGTGAGACCGTCCGGTTTGTCCTGGTCGGAGGCGATCTTGGCCACCAGCTTGTTGGGCCCGACGCCGACGCTGACGGTCAGGCGGCGCTCCGCCCGCACCCGGCGGCGGATGTCTTTGGCGATCGCGGTGGCGCTGCCGAAATCACCAAGGTGATCGCTGACATCGAGAAAGGCCTCGTCCAACGAGAGGGTCTGAATCAGCGGCGTGTAGTCGCGGTAGATGTCGAAGATCGCCCGCGACTCTTCGCGGTAGCGGTTGAATTCGGGGCGCAGGAAGATCGTCTCGGCGCATCGCCGGCGGGCCTCGGCGGCCGGCATGGCCGAATGGATGCCGAACTTCCTCGCTTCGTAGTTGGCTGCCGCCACGACCCCGCGCCCCGACGGGTCGCCGCCCACCACCACCGGCTTGCCGGCCAGGGACGGGTCATCCCGCATGTGGACCGCAGCGTAGAAGCAGTCCATGTCGCAGTGGAGAATACGGCGCAGAATCGGTTGATCGCCCACCTTTCGATCTTACGCTGGATTTACCCCATCAGGAAGTGGGCATGGCCGGAAGAAAACGCAAAGACGCAGAGTCGCAAAGGCGCAGAGGGGCAGAGCGGCAGGGGGGCGAGGGAGAAAGGGGGCCAGGGAGACCCGATTCTTGTCTCGTGCCATCCCATTCCCTGTCATTTCGACCGAGCGTGATTCACGGCGTAGTCCGAAGGACGTAGCCGGGAGTGAGTGGAGAAATCTCTTGGAGGGAAGAGCTGCCACTTTCTCCGGAGTTGGAGCGAACCTGCCTTTCAGAATGCGATCCCCGGGAGGAGCCACCTTTAGCATTGTTTGCCCGAGACGCCGTGCGGGGCCGCTGAAGATCGAGGCGTCAAACAATGCAAAAGATGGCACCTCCGCCGCACGCGGCACGTATCAGCAGGTGGTGCCCGAGAGGAGCCACCTCAACAGTTGGCCTGTCACGGCGTAGCCTCAGGCGAAGCCGGACACCTCCGCCGCACGCGGGCATCTGCGCCTATCTGTAGAGTGATGCCGCTAGAGAAACCCGCTAGACTGCATCCATGACGGCGTTCTTTGAATGCGGCCCGTTCAGCGCGCGCGATGGTGAGGGGCGCATTTTATTCGCGGACGTATCGCTGGCGTTGGAGGACGGCGAATGCGTCGCGATCGAGGGCCCCTCGGGCGGCGGGAAGTCGACGCTTCTGCGCTACGCGACCGGGCTGGCCTGGTCCCCCGAGGCGGCACGTCGGCTCGACGGCGAGGACTACCCCTGTGCGCAGTTGCCGTCGTGGCGATCGAAGGTGAGTCTGGTCGCCCAGGATGCACCAATGATCACCGGTTCGGTGCGCGACAATCTCTCATTTCCTTTTGCCCAGAGGGCCGGCAAGGGCAGGGTTTTTGACGAGGGTGAAGCGGCTCGTCTCCTGGGACGGATGGAACTGGGACGCCTGCCCCTCGATCGTGAGATCCGCACTCTGTCAGGTGGTGAACGTCACCGCATCGCCCTGGTGCGCGGTCTGCTGTGGGACGCGCCGGTGCTGGTCGCCGACGAGCCCCTTTCGGGTCTCGACCCGGAGGCTGTTTCGGCGTCATTCGAGTTGCTGCTGGCCTTTGCTCGCCGGCCGGGCCGCCTGGTCATCTGCGTCTTCCACGATCCGGGTCTCCACGGCCGGGCCGACCGGCACCTCCGATTGGCCGATGGCCGCCTCGAGGAGGTTGTGTGAACAGTCTCATCCAACTCGGGCCGATGCAGCTGGGCATTGCCACTCTCCTCATCGTGGCTGCCGGCGTCGTCTCGGTGATGCTGCGGCTCGGCGTCGGGAAACGGCTGGCGGTGGCTGCCATCAGGACGGTCATCCAGCTCGGTCTGCTCGGTTTGATCCTCGAGAGGGTTTTCGCGGTCCGCAACCCGTTGGTGGTCGTCGGCCTGTTGCTGCTGATGACTGTCTTTGCGGCCCGCGAGGCGGTGAGCCGGGCGTCCCGCCGCTACCGCGGCATCCTTGCCGACGCCTGGCTCACGATGGCTGCCACCTGTTTCCTGGTCGGCGGCATCGTCACCCAGCTGGTGGTGGGGGTCGAGCCCTGGTACGACCCGCAGTATGTGATCCCACTGCTCGGGATGATCCTCGGCAACTCCCTGACTGGAATCTCCCTGTGCCTCGATCGTTTCATGGACCACCTCGAGGTCCGGTCGGCCGAGGTCGAGCTGCGGATCGCCTACGGCGCGACCCGGCACGAAGCGCTCGCAGCGCCTCTCAATGACGCGGTTCGCACCGGGATGATCCCGATCATCAACTCGATGGCGGCGGCGGGGATCGTTTCGTTGCCGGGGATGATGACCGGCCAGATACTGGCCGGGTCATCGCCCATGCAGGCCGTTGCGTACCAGATCGTGGTCATGTTCATGATCGCCGCCGCAGTTGCCCTCGGCGCCATGTTGGTGGTGGTGCTGGCAGGGCGGCACTTCATGGGTGTTGACGCGACGTTGCGGCTGGATCGTTTGAGGGGTTCGAAACATTGACTGGCATGCCACCGTAGTTTGGATCTCCCGGCGTTGTACCCGGGAGGAGCCACCCGTCGCATTGTTTGCCCGAAAAGCAATCGACTGCTGGGGCTGTCGATTTCAAACAATGCGACAAATGGCACCTCCGCCGCACGCGACTCGTATCCGCGCGTTGTCCCCTTGAAGTGGTCCCGCCTCCACCCCCCGCGCGCCCGCCCTCGGAAAACCAGGCGCACTCCGTTCGCCCGGTTTTCCGAGGGGTGAGGGTGATTTAATGACTTGGGCATTGCCGACGTCGGCGAAATCCACCTGGCGGACCGATATCCCCACTTCTGTCATCTCGACCGAGCGAAGCGTTGCGTCCGTTGTCTCCCCCTGTCATTTCGACCGAGCGAAAGTCACGGCGAAGTCCGCAGGACGAAGCCGATAGCGAGCGGAGAAATCTCTTGATGGGTAGCCCTTCGTGAAAGTGGTTTGCCTCCAATTGCCGTCAAGCCTCGAGCCCCAAGCCTCAGGCCCCTAAAATCTGCGTCTCTCTGCTTGATCTGCGGTTTCTCCTGGGGCGGGTGGTGGCGAGGTGGTGGTGGAGTTGGGGTGGGGGGAGGAATGGCGTTCAGAGGCGCTTCGCTGGAGCTTGCCGTTCAGTGCTCGCTTCCCGTGAGGTGCCACCCATCGCATTGATTGCCCGACGACGTCTTGGCCGCAGGAAAATACCGAGTTCAAACAATGCGATAGATGGCACCTCCGCCGCACGGCACCTCCACCGCACGTGTTTCGAACCTGATGAGCACTTGGGCATTCGTTGTCGGTAGGGAGTGGTGCCGAAATTCAAAACTCAAAATTCAAAACTAAGAATTCTCATCAACGGAAGCGTCGGCTTCCGCTGATGAGTCTTCCCACGACATTGCCGGGCGGGGGACTTGCTCCTCTGGCAACGACCACTTCTTGACTTCGACGACCTCCTTCATGTGGTCGATGACCTGGAGGCTGATTTCCCGGGCGAGGGATTCGAACTCGCTGAGGGCGGGGCTCGCAAAGATGTTCTCGATGATCGAGGTTGCGACTGCTTGAACCGCTTCTTCGCCCTCCGGGGTGTCGAGGGTGGAACTGATGGTCTCGAGGGTGGTTTCGAGGATGACCTCGCCGACGGCGCGGACGACGGGTTTGACCACCAGGTGCGGGATGGGGAGGGCGCGCAGGTTCTCGGACTCCTCGACCGCGTTCTCGAGGTTGAGGGCCAGGAGGAGGCGGAAGCGCTCGATCGTCTCCCGGTCGGTCAGGATCGATCGGATCTGGCCCACCAGCACGCGCTCGATCTCCTGGCGGCGGGGCTCGACCACCGAGCGTGCGATTCGCACGTGGGTGCCGTCTTCGATCTCCTCGCGGTACTCGTCGAGGATCCGCACGGCGACCCGGTCTGAGACCTCCTCGGTGATGATGTTGGAGATATAGGCGACGCCGCGGCTGAGAAAATCCCTGCCGACCCGGGACAGATCCGACTGCCGGAGCCTCATGTAGATCGAGACGAGGCGCAGCAGGCGCAGCGGCCGCAGGGCCATGACCGGGATCAGGCTCAGGAGGTCGTACCAGTGGATAATGGGAAAGAAATACCAACGAGCGTAGGTGCGGCGGCGAACGGCGAGGACGAATCGCGTCACGAACTCGAGCCAGAAGAGGATGAGAAACGGTAGATCGATCTTCCAGAAGTGGTCTACCAGGCGGCCGTTGAGGTCGTATCCGCGGAAGTAGTTGACCGCCAGGCGGGTCTTGATCTGGCGATCGAAGACACCGAAGCGTTGCCTCAGGAGGTCGGGTGGTCCGCTCCAGTAGGCGCCGGCGATTTCGGCCAAAACGGCGGGGTTGCCGAGCCTGTTGGCGGCATGCCCGGTTTCCCTGGCCATGGTTGCCTTGATGGCATCGAGGTCCTCGGTCTGACCCGATCGGAAAAAGGGATTCTCGACGAAGACGCGCGTGCTCAGGACCCGGAGCTCCGCCAGCTTTTCCGGGAGGGCCGGGGCGACTGGGTCGAGTTCGAAGAGTTTCTCTGTTGCGTTCGCCCGCTCGATCAGTGTTTCGGTGAGGGGGTTCGGTCGGATGCCGAGCACGGGGTCCCAAATCCGGGTCACGATCGGCACATACCTGAAATAGGTTGGCCGCAGCCAAAGATAGGTCAGGTCGAACAGGATGAGGCAGAGATTGATGATCACCACCCACACCATGAAGAGGTCCCACAGCGAGTAGAGGGTGACCCTGCCGTACTTTTCTTTCCATTTGCGGAACGAGTACATCTGTTGTTACCTACGCGCAACCAATTGTACGGCTTCCATCCGGCTCGTTTACGCCGACCGTTCCCGATGTGTACTCAGGCACGCGAAAGCGCTGAGCTACAATCCAGCCAACGGTGTTGTCCGCCGGGGAGGTCCTCCATGCCGTCACTGTCTGAGAAATCCTCAAGGCTCCAAGCCTCGCCGATCCGCAAGCTGGCGCCGCACGCCCGCGCCGCCGAGGCCCGCGGCACCAGCGTGATCTATCTCAACATCGGCCAGCCCGATATGCCGACCCCTCCGGAGATGATTGCCGAGCTGCACGGCCTGTCGCTGGCGACGCTGGCGTATGCGCCGAGCGAAGGACTGCCGGTCACGCGCGAAGCCTGGAGCGCGTTTTTTTCGAGTTGGGGCATCGCCTTTGCGCCTGACGAGATCCTGGTCACCGCCGGCGCCAGCGAGGCCATTACCTTTATCCTCTCGATCGTTGCCGGCGGCGGCGGCGAGGTGCTGGTTTTCGAGCCCTGCTACACCAACTACCTGAGTTTTGCGGCGCAGGCCGATGTCAAAATGGTCCCGATCACCCTCAAGGTGGAGGACGGCTATCATTTCGGATCGATCGATCGGCTGCGCGGCTGCGTGACGCCGAACACCAAGGCCATTCTGTTGTGCAATCCGTCCAATCCCACCGGCACGGTCTATACCGCCGAAGAGTTGGAGGCGGTGGCGCAGGTGGCACGGGAGAACGACCTCTTCGTGATCTGCGACGAGGTCTACCGAGAGTTCGTATTCGGCGGCGGGAAGGTTCGCAGTTTCACCGAGTTCACAGATCTCGCTCAGCGGATCATCGTCGTCGACAGCGTGTCGAAGCGGTTCAACGCCTGCGGGGTGAGGATCGGCTGCATGGCGACACACAACCGTGAAGTGCTCGATGTGGCCCTCCGCTTCTGCCAGGCGAGACTCTCGGTCGCGACCGCCGAACAGTTGATGGTCGTCCCGCTCCTCGAACGCGGTCGCGCTTACTCAGAAAGCCTGTGCGGCGAATATGAAGGTCGGCGCGATGCCGTGTTCAAGGGACTGTCAGCCATCGACGGCGTCAGCCCCCACCTCTCCGAGGGATCGTTCTACACCATGACCCGTCTGCCCATCGACAGCTGCGAGGAGTTCGCGGTCTTTCTCCTCCGCGATTTCTCGCTCGACGGCGAGACCGTCTGCCTGGCGCCGGGCGAGGGCTTCTACGTGACGCCGGGCCTCGGCGTTGACGAGGTCCGGGTCGCGTTCATGTATGAGGCCGGCACATTGGCTCGGGCGATGAAGATCCTCGGTGCGGCGGTGCACGCGTATCCGGGGAAGTTGGCGACGGCAGGGGCGTAGGGGGCTTTCCTCACGGGTTCTCAGAACTGACTTTGAGGGCGCGGTTCCCGAGAGGAGCCACCCTTAGCATTGTTTGCCCGAGGTGTTCTTCCGACGGGTGGGTGTGAGAATCAAACAATGCAAAGAATGGCACCTCCGCCGCACGAAGCCTACCCACTCTGAGCACTCGAACGCCTCCCGTCGCCGGGGTGCTGTCCGAAATTCATAATTCAAAATTAAGAATTCAAAATTATTGTGTAGCCTTCTCGATGCCGTCGAGGGCGTTGACCGGACCGAGGGCGACGAGGACATCGCCGGCCTCGATGCGCTCGTCGGGGCCCGGGTTGAAAATTCGGGTTTCTCCATGTTTGAGAGCGACGACGATGATCCCGAAACGCTGGCGGACCCCGGCGCCAGCGAGGGTCTTGCCGACCAGATCCGATGATGGATGAACAGTCACCTCGGCCAACTCGAGCTCCATCGAGGAACCCATCAGCGAAGCTTCCACGAAATCGGTGACCGTGGGTTTGAGTGCGGTGAGGGCGAGCCGGGTTCCGCCCGCCCGGTAGGGGTTGAGGACGCGGTCGGCGCCGGCCAGTTCGAGCCGCTTCTCGGCGCCGTCTTCGACGGCACGGGCGATGATCGTGATATCGGGGTTGAGCTGTCGGGCGATCAGGATCGAGTACACGTTGTGGGCGTCATCGGCCAGACAGGCAATGAAGGTCTTGGCGTGCTCGACGCCCGCGTCGCGCAGGACATCTTCGTGGGTCGCATCGCCGCGAACCACGGGAAGGTGAGCCTCTTCCAGTTCGCGACCCCGTTCGACCTGGAGTTCAATCACGGCAAAGGGGATCCTTCGCTCGCGGAGAACGTCGACCACGGCCCTGCCCATGCGACCGTAGCCGCACACCACGATGTGGTTGCTCATCTTCTTGATCATGGTCAGGTCCCTTCGCAGGCCGATCAGGCGGCGGATGTCGGTATCGAGAATGGCGCGGGCGGCCTCGGTCGCGATCAGGAGAATGACCCCGATCCCGCCAAAAGCGAGGAGGACGGTAAATGCCTGGCCTCCCGGCGACAGTGGAAAGGCCTCGCGGAAGCCGACGGTCGTGACAGTGATGGCGGTCATGTAGAAAGCACTCAGTGCGGTCTGGCCCTCGATCACCATGTAGCCGATGGTTCCGATGCCCATCACCAACAGGCCCAGCAGCAGGGACCTCAGGACATGGTCGCGGCTTCGTGCATCCACGGCTCCATGTTACACGCAGGAGAGGTCGTTGAATTCGGAATTCGGAATTCGGAATGTCACCCGGCAGCCGGGACGGCCGCCCCACAACCGCTTCGCCCGATGGGCTTCACAGTGGCAAGCCGGCCGTCGCGACCCAGTGCCGTCAGCGAATCTGCTGGTGGGCCAAAGCCCACCTTCAGGCCCGTAAGGGAGCAGGGGGGACACGCTCCTCATCACGTTGAGATACTCATGAATGTTATTTCGACCGAGCGGAGCAACCCCCACCCGGTCATTTCGACCGAGCGTTAGGCACGGCGAAGTCCATAGGACGAAGCCGGCAGCGAGTGGAGAAATCTCCTGAGGGGAAGCCCTTCGTGAAAGCGGCGTTCCGTTTTCGGAATCTCGAGTGAACTCGCGTTTAAGGAACGCGCTTCCCGAGAGGAGCCACCCTCAACATTGTTGGTCCGCATCGCCTTGCCGGCGGCGATGTTCGTGCGTCCAACAATATTGAAAGTGGCACCTCCGCCGCACGCGAACATCTGCGGTTTCCCCGGGCCCTCCCCGGGGCTCAGACCAACTCGAGGATCTGCAGGGAGTGTTTCTCGGCGTCGGAGCCGTGGTTTTCGATGCCCTCGGCGGTGATGACAAACGTGGCGTGCTCACCGGCGGTGCGCGAAAAGAAAAGGCGGTGGCGAACACCCTGGGTCGCCACATCGAGCGCACACAGACCCGGCGCGTACTCCATCATCAGGCTCTGCGAGCACACCGGGCAAAAGAATTCCCACAACGATCCCTCTGCGAGTTCGAAACCGGGTTGGAGATAGACTCGGTAATTCCCCGGTTCCGGGTGGAACCCCATCAACACCCGGTGGGGACCGCACTCACCGATCAGGACCACCGTCTCGTCGGGGTTCAGCATCGCGTCGCACTGCGGACAGGCATAGATCCAACGCATGACGGACTGCCTCTCGTTGAGGGTTCTGTAGTTTTAATATGGGTCGCGTCAGCCGGAATGCCAAGGCTTTTCAGGAAAGATGCCTGATGCTCGATTCTGGATGCTGGATCTGCTCACCCATCTGAAGACCGGGTTTACGACTTCGCCGCATCAAGCATCCAGGATCCAGGATCACTGCTGTCCAAAACAGACTCTCACGAGAGAATGCCTTACGGAAAGCAGACGTTTTACGACCCGGATACGAGGTATTTCGGGAAGAGGTTGTCGAAATATGTCATGAGCCACCGCCTCATGGACCGGCACCGAAAAAGCCCCGGAGGGGCGAAAAATATAATCAGCCCGGGGCTCGCGCCCCGGGCTCACTTCCTGTCGCCGCTCCGCGGCTCTCCTTTCCGAGATGCTGTCTTGGACAAGAGTGATACTGGATCCAGGATCCAGCGCCGGCCTCAGCCGGCGCTTTCTGCCTCGTGGTACATCCGTTTGATCTCATCCATGTCGACCGAGGGCTCCGGGTAGGACATCTTCAGCTTTTCCAGGGTCCTGACGACGATGTCGGCGATGATGAGGTTGCGCATCCATTTGCGGTTGGCGGGAATGATGAACCACGGCGCGTGCGGAGTGCTGCACTTCGCGAGGGCGTCCTCGAAGGCCTTCGTGTAGCTGTCCCAGTGCGGGCGCTCGGAGTAGTCGGCATCGCTGATCTTCCAGTTCTTTCTGGGATTGTCGATGCGTTTCTTGAAACGCTCGAGCTGTTCGTTGGGGTCGATGTGGAGGTAGAACTTGAGGATCGTGGTGCCGTTTTCGGCGAGCAGGCTTTCGAAGGCGTTGATCTGGTCGTATCGCCTGGACCACACCCGTTTTGGAACAAGGTCGTGGACGCGAACCACCAGTACATCCTCATAGTGGGAGCGGTTGAAGATGCCGATCCGGCCGCGAGCGGGTGCGGCGAGGTGGCACCGCCACAGAAAGTCGTGGGACGCCTCGAGCTTGGAGGGGACCTTGAAGCTGGTGACGCTGCAGCCCTGCGGGTTGACCGGACCGAAGACGTGGCGGATGGTGCCGTCCTTACCGGCAGCGTCTCGGCCCTGGAGCACAACCAGAAGAGATCGTCTGTCCTCGGCATACAGCATGTTCTGAAGCTCGCAGAGCCTCGTCGTCAGAGCTGCAAACTGCTTTTCTGCGCTTTTCCGGTCGAGGCCCTTCGGCTTCCATTGAGCGTCGAACGCGTCGAGATCGATCGTGGAACCCGGCTTCACGCGAAAAGTCTTTGATAAATCCATGGGCCCAACCTCTTTCAAATGATCGTGAGTGTAGCGGATCGCCCGGTGGTAGGATCACGCAGGGAGGTTCTGATGGTTGAGGCTGAAGGACGGACGTTCGCATTTGACGGCCAGGAGGCCCTGACGCCGGGCGTGTTGGAGACCTTTCCCTACGAGTACCCGGTGCGCGAGGCGCTGGTGGAGATCGAGACCGATGAATGGAGCTGCGTGTGCCCTTTTTCGGGGCTCCCCGATTTCGGAACTCTGGCCATCCGCTATCTCCCTTCGGATGCCTGTATCGAGCTCAAGTCTCTGAAATATTATCTGACGAGCTACCGCAACGTCGGCATCTATCAGGAACACGCCGCCAACCGGGTTCTCGAGGATCTGGTGGCCTGTTGTGCGCCGCAGTGGATGGAGGTCGAGCTCGACTACAGACTTCGCGGAGGGCTCCACACGACCGTGACCGTTGCGCACGGAGAAGCTCTGGACGAGTGAGGGTCAATTCTCAGGTGTTCCCGTTGTGGGCTGCTTCCCGCGACCGAGAAGCGTGAACACTGCGGTGGCCGAGATGATGATGACGCCGCCGAAACTCGCCCAGAAAGTCGGTCGTTCGCCGTGCACCAACCACGCCCACAGCGGGCTGAGGATCGGTTCGAGCAAGAGCAGGAGCGATCCTTCGAACGCTCCGACCCGTCGCATCCCTCCGACCATGAACACATAGGCGACCGCGATCTGGAAGACTCCGAGGAAGGTGACGACGGCCCAGTCGGTCGTGGAAGGGTGCCCGAGAGGGATCGCGAAGGGCACCGTCGCCAGGCACGCGATGACGTTGCCGCAGGCCACCGCCGAGGCGGCGGTGGAGCCTGCCGCCTGGTTGTGTGAGGCCCGTCCCAGCCACCTCAGACCGAGAATGGTCAATGCCCAGCAGAGACCGGTCGCCGTCGCAACCAGATTGCCGCGCATGGGATCGGGCGCGGTCGCCGACTCCGGCTGGAAGCCGACGAAAAAGAACGACATTCCGATGGCGAGAACACACATGAACACGACGTCGCGGCGTCGAATCGCCTCCTTGAGAAGCATCGGGCTGAACAGCAGAATGTAGAGCGGCGCCGTGCTCTGAAGAAAGATCGCGTTGGCGGCTGTCGTGAGTTTATTGGCAACAACGTACGAGATCATGGTGCCGGCGTAGGCGGCTCCGACCAGCCAGGTCCGCCAGGTCCAACCGCGGCGAGCGGCGGGCAGGATCAGCAACAGGGTGACAGCCGCGATCCCCGACCGCAGACTCGCCACCTGCCACCCGGTCAGCGAACACGCCTTGACCGCGGCCCCACCCGTCGAAAAGAGGAATGCCGCGGTCAGAATCATCAGGCGGTCGGTGGTGCGGGCAGGCAGGTGGTCGGTCATTAGGGGGCATCATACCGGAGATTTCGGATTTCGGATTTCGGATTTCGGAATTTCATCAGAACGTTTCTGCGTGCAATCAACGAACGACACCCCTTCCACTCTTAGGACTCCGGGAGAGCCTTTCCGAGGCTGCTGCCCGAATATCGCGCCTCGGAGATGAATTCGCCTCGATGTCGGCACTCCTCAACACGCCTCGGAGCGAGACGCTTGCGACTGAAATTCCGAATTCCTAATTCCGAATTCCGAAATCAAAAAATCGCGAGGATTTTTCGTTGTGCTACCATGCCCGGAATGGGAGTTCGGCAGACGAGATTCCGCAACCTGCGCTTCCCGCTTCGGGGAGTTTTTTTTGTGGCGTTCTGTCGGAGATGGCATGGTGAAAAAGCAATCCGGTCCGACGGCGCTCCAGCCGATACTGGACGAAGCCGGCATGGCGCGCACGGTGGCGCGAATGGCCGCCGAGATCCTCGAACGCGACGGCGACGACGTCATGCTGGTCGGCATCCACACCCGCGGCGTGCCATTGGCGGATCGGTTGGCGCGCGCTCTCGAGGAGGCCACCGGCCACGATGTGCTGGTCGGGCGGCTCGACATCACGCTGTACCGCGACGATGTCGGGCCGTGGCGGCCGGCGCACCAGCAGCCGGTGCTCAAAAAAACCGTGCTGCCGGAGAACATCGACGACCGCATCATCTATCTGGTGGACGACGTGCTCTTCACCGGCCGCACCATACGGGCTGCGCTCGACACCCTGATCGACTACGGCCGCCCGCAGGCCGTCCGGTTGGCGGTCCTGGTGGACCGCGGTCACCGCGAGTTGCCGATCGCCGCCGACGTGGTGGGCAGGTCGTTGGAAACCACTCGGGACGAGGACGTCCAGGTTCGGCTCAAGGAGATCGACGGAGAGGACGGCATCTGGATCGGCAGGGAGGTCTAGATGGCGGTTGAAGCGGCAGCTGCGTCTCTCCGGAAAGGACGTGGTCGGCATCAGCCATCTTGCCCCGGGCGAGATCCAGCTCATCCTCGACACCGCCGAAGAGCTTCTCGAGGTCGCAAAGAGACCGATCAAAAAGGTCCCCGCGCTGCGCGGCTACACGGTGGTCAACCTCTTCATGGAGGCTTCGACCCGGACCCGCTTCTCGTTCGAGGTCGCCGAGAAACGTCTTGTCCGCCGACACCTTGAACTTCGCAGCCTCGAGCTCCTCGGTGAGCAAGGGCGAGACCCTGTTCGACACCGCGCGCAACCTGATGGCGATGGCGCCCGATTTCATCGTGATCCGGCACCCCCATTCCGGGGCGCCGCACCGGCTGGCCGAGGTCGTGCCGGCCGCCATCATCAACGCCGGCGACGGGATCAACGAACACCCGACACAGGCGCTGCTCGACGCCTTCACGATGCGTCAGACGTTTCGGCGAGTCTCGAGGGTCTCAAGGTCGTGATCGCGGGCGACATCCGGCACTCGCGGGTGGCGCGGTCGAACGCTTTTCTGCTCGACAAGATGGGTGCCGAGGTGCGGTTCGTGGCGCCGGCCTCGCTGCTGCCGCTCGATGTCGAAGAGCTCGGAGTGACGCCCTTCGTCAGGCTCGAGCCCGCGCTCGAAGGGGCCGATGTCGTCATGATGCTTGCGGATCCAGCTCGAGCGTCAGAAAACGGGTGAATTTCCCTTCGATGCGCGAGTACTTCGACTTTCTTCGCCCTGACTCCCGAACGGCTGGACCTTGCCGCGGAGCACGCGATCGTGATGCATCCCGGCCCGATGAACCGTGGCGTCGAAATCGATTCCGGAGTCGCGGACGGCCCACGGTCGGTGATTCTCGATCAGGTGACCAACGGCGTGGCGATCCGGATGGCCATTCTCTACCTGCTTGCCGGAGGACGCAGTGAAGCGGCTTCTGATTCGTAACGGCCGGGTCGTCGATCCGAGCCAGGGCCTCGATCAGGGGATGGACGTCCTCATCGAGGACGGTGTCATCGCGTCGATCAGCGAACGCCTCGACAGCGCCGGCAAGGACCAAGGTCCTCGATGCCGCCGGGCTGGTGGTTGCGCCGGGTTTCATCGATCTCCACACCCACCTGCGCGAACCCGGGTTCGAACACAAGGAGACGATCGCAAGTGGTTGCCGCGCGGCGGTCGCCGGGGGCTTTACCGCGGTCTGCGCGATGCCCGACACCCACGCCGGTCAACGACGATCCGTCGGTGACCGCCTTCATCCTCAGACGGGCGGAACAGGCGGGTCTCGCCCGGGTCTATCCGGTGGGCGCGGTTTCAAAGGGTCTCGACGGCGAGGAGATGGCCGAGATCGGCGAAATGGTCGCAGCCGGCGCGGTGGCCGTCTCCGACAACCACAAACCGGTTCGCAACTCCCAGCTCTTCCGGCGCGCCCTGGAGTACGCCCGCAGCTTCGGCATCCCGGTCGCTCGCGCACGAAGAAGACCTCGAGTTGTCGGACGGCGGATCGATGCACGAGGGCGGGGTCTCGACGAGGATCGGACTTCGCGGCATGCCCACCACCGCCGAAGAGGTGATGGTGGCGCGGGACGTCCTGCTGGCGGAGCTCACCGGCGGGCGCCTCCACCTCTGCCACCTCTCGACATCGACCGCCCTCGACCTGGTTCGGACCGCCAAGAGCCGCGGCCTCGCAGTGAGCTGTGAGGTGGCCGCCCACCAGTTCGTTCTGACCGACGAGGACGTGGCGGGCGCCGGGTACGACCCGAACTGGAAGACCAACCCGCCCCTGCGAAGCGCCTCGGATGTCGAAGCGATCCTGCAGGCGGTTTACGACGGGACGGTCGACGCGATCGTTTCCGACCACGAGCCCCACCACGCCGACGAGAAGGAACACGATTTTGCGGACGCCCCGTTCGGCATCGTCGGTCTCGAGACCGCGGTGCCGCTGGCGCTCAATCGGCTGGTGCACGGCCGGGTCATCGGGCTGATGCAGCTGGTGCGCTTGATGTCGACGCGACCGGCCGAGATCTTCGGTCTCCCCGGCGGCACCTTGCGCGAGGGCGCGCCGGCCGATCTCACGGTGCTCGATCTGCGGGCGCTCAAAAATGTCGATCCGACGAGTCTTCGAGTCGAAATCTCGCAACACGCCGTTCGCAGGCATGCGGCTCAAGGGCTGGCCGTCGGCGACCATCGTCGGCGGCGAGATCGTTTGGAAGGCCGAAACGCGCTGAGTTTTGAATTTTGAGTTCTCAGTTTGATTAGCTTTTCCGAGCGATCTTGTTTCGAGGATGCCAACTGGAGAACGCGAACTCAGAACTCAAAACTCAAGAACTAAAAACTCATACTGTGTTATATTTCCGCTCCCGTGCGTGACCGTGCGGTGAAGTTCCGCCTGCGAGGCCTACCATGACCGAGGAAACCAACAACAATAGTGAATCAAATGAACGAATTCGAGCTCGCACTTCGCGAAAGTCTCGATGCCGAAGAACACCGACCCGGAGACGTGATCCAGGGCACGATCGTCGCGATCCACGGCGATGTGGCATTGGTGGATGTTTCCGGCAAATCGGAAGCGGTGTTGGAACGTTCGGAGATTGGACGACCTCGGCACCGGCGACCCGGTGGAGGTCGTCGTGGTGTCGAGCGGCGAGGAGATCCGGGTCTCCCGACGTCTCGCTCTCGAGGCCAAGCTCAAGGAGAAGTTGAACGAGGCCGTCGCCTCGGGCGAGCCGGTTGAAGGCAAGGTCGTCGGACGGCGCAAGGGCGGCTTCGACGTTGTCGTTTCCGGCGTTCGCGGCTTCTGCCCGATGTCTCACATTTCCGATCTCCGGGTCGACGATCTCGACAGCCATCTCGGCCAGACCTACATCTTCAAGGTTCTGGAGTACGATCCCGACGGCCAGCATCTCGTGGTTTCCAGGGCCGCCCACCTGCGCGAAGAAAAGGCGCAGTTGAGGGATGCGGCGTGGGAAACCCTCGAGGTGGGCGCCGAGGTCGACGGCCGGGTGCGTTCGCTGACCGATTTCGGGGCCTTTGTCGACCTCGGCGGGGTCGACGGTCTGGTCCACGTGACCGAGATCGCCCACCAACGGGTCGGCCCACCCGCGGGACATGCTGCATGAGGACCAGGAAGTTCGAGGTCAAAGTGCTCGATCTCGACCGCAAGAAGGACCGGATCTCGCTGAGCATGAAGGCTCTGGTCGAGGACCCGTGGAGCACAGTCGCCGAACGCTGCCCGGCCGCGAGGTCCCTTCGAGGGCACGATCGTCCGCAAGACCGACTTCGGCGCCTTCGTCGAGATCGAACCCGGCATGGACGGCCTCCTCCACGTCAGCCAGCTCAAACCCGGGCTGGAGCTGGCCTCGCTGGAGGTGGGCCAGACCGTCTCCGGGCTGGGTGCGCGAGGTCGATACCGAGAACCGCCGCATCAGCCTCACCATGCGCCAGATCCCCGATCGCGACCCGTGGGAGCGCATCGAGATGCGCTACCGGGAGGGCCAGGTTGTCGAAGGCACGGTCGAGAACGGTGCGGACTTCGGCGTGTTCGTCGAGCTCGAACCGGGGCTCAGCGGTCTGATCCCGATTTCCGAACTCGGGATGGAGAGGGACGCCGACCCCAGGACGGTCTTCAGTCCGGGTGAGAAGATCAACCTCAAGCTGATGTCGGTGGATCCGGAGCGGCGCAGGATCAGCCTCTCGGTGCGCGCCTACAAGAGCGATCTCGAACGCCAGGAGTACAGCCAGCACATGGATTCGGGCGGGGGAGCGGAACCCGCCATGACCGGCTTCGCCGCTCAGCTGCAGGCTGCCCTCGGCAAGGCCGAAGAAAAAAAAGCCGACCAAAAAGAAAAAGAAGTAGGTCGCGCTCACTGAACTGAACGACACCACGAAGCCCCGGCGGTGCTCCTGAGAGACCTCTGGTTTCCTGCCAGCCTCCGTCTCGAGCCCTGTGCCTCGACCGCGCGGCCCGCCCGACCCCCCTCGGCACGTATCCTGTTTCCCTGCATCGTGCATCCTTTCTCCCTGTAAGAAATGCGGGTTAGAATGCTCCACCAACACGTTGGACTGGAGCCTGAATGAAAAAGGACGAACCGAAGCTGTCGCTGCCGGAAAACGCCTACAGAGAACTCGAGCCCGGGCGAGACCTACACCGCCGTGGTGCCGGCGGAAAAGGGGATCCTCGAGGTGACCGTGCGATCCGTCGCCCTTGGATTCGGGATGGCGGTTTTATTCTCGGCGGCGGCCGCCTACATCGCGCTCAAACTCGGTCAGGGCATCGAGTCGGCGATCCCGATCTCGATTCTCGCGATCGGCGCCTCAGCCTTGATGGCGCGGAAGTCGACCCTGCTCGAAAACGTCAACATCCTCACCATCGGCGCGACGTCGGGCATTCTCGTCGGTGGGTCGGTTTTCACGATGCCGGCGATCTTCGTGCTCGGTCTCCAGGACCGGTCGTCCTTTCTCCAGATCTTCCTGGTGCCCTTCCTCGGCGCCATCCTCGGTGTGCTGATGCTGATCCCCTTCCGGCGCTACTTCGTCGCCGAAATGCACGGCAAGCTGCCCTTTCCCGAAGGCACCGCCATCACCGAGATCCTGATGACCGGAGAGCGGGGGGGCCAACAGGCGAAGATGCTGGTGACCTCGATGGGGATCGGTTTTCTCTTCGACAAGCTGGCCCTCAGCTTCGGCGCCTGGCGCGATGTCTTCACGACGGCGCTGGTCGGTTCGCTGGACGGCCTCACCCACAAGGTCAAGGCGGTCTTCGCCATCAACACCTCGGCGGCGGTGCTCGGGCTCGGCTACATCATCGGCGTCCGCTACGCCTCGATCATCTGCGCCGGTTCGTTTCTCGGCTACTTCGTCCTCATTCCGCTGGTCGCGTGGTTCGGGACCTATATTCCCGGCCCGCTCGCCGAAGGCCTGGCGCCGATCTCCCAGATGAGCGCCGAGGACATCTTCAGCAACTACGTGCGCTTTATCGGCATCGGCGGGATCTTCATGGCGGGCATCATCTCCATCGTCAAGATGTCGCCGGTGATGGTGCAGGCCATGGGCAAGGCCTTTGCCGAGATCCGCAAGCTGGCCTCGGGCGGGCTCGAGAAGTCGACCCACCGCACGGACTCCGACATCCCGATGGGGATGGTGGCGATCATGATGGCGGCCGTCGCGGTGGCGATCTGGATCTACTTCCGGTTTTCGGTGCTGGCCGGGATCCCGGGCGCCACCAGGCTGGCCACCCTCAGCCTGATCCTGACCCTGGTGATCACCTTCCTCTTTGCCGCGGTGTCGGCGTGGGCGGTGGCCATGATCTCGATCACGCCGATCTCCGGCATGACCCTGACGACCCTGATCGTGGCGGCGGTGGTCCTCGCCAAGCTCGGGCTGTCGGGCCCCGAGGGCATGCTGGCGACCCTGCTCATCGGCGGCGTCGTGTGCACCGCGCTGTCGATGACCGGTTCCCTGGTGACCGAGTTCAAGGTCAGCTACTGGCTCGGGCGCGACGCCGCGACGGATCCAGTGGTCGAACATCGTCGGCGCGGCGGTCTCTTCGGTCACCGTCACCGCGATGATCCTGCTGTTTGCCAAGGTCTACGGCTACACGGCCTCGGTGCAGCACCCGACGCCGATGCCGGCGCCACAGGCCAACGCCATGGCGGCGGTCATCCAGAGCGTGATGTCCACCGCGGAAGCGCCCTGGCTGTTGTATGGCGTGGGCGCGGTGATCGCCCTCATCGTCGAGATGCTGGGAGTCTCGGCGCTGGCCTTCGCGCTTGGGATGTATTTGCCGATCGAACTCAACACGCCGATCCTCGCGGGCGCGTCTGGTGGCCGCGTACGTTCGCCACAAGGCGCCGAACGAAGAAACCCGAAAGGCCCGCAACAACCGCGGCACCCTGATCGCGTCGGGCCTGATCGCAGGGGGCGCGTCTGGCTGGAGTCAGCGACGGTGTCTTGCGAATGTTCGCCGACTGGCGGGGGTTCGACGTCTTCAGCTTCGGTATGTACGGGCCCGCAGGCAACTGGCTGGGTCTGGCCATGTTTGTCGCACTGTCCCTGTATGTGATCTGGGACGCCTCGCGCGCGAAGGAAGAAGAGGGGGCGGGGCCTGAGATTTCGATGTGAGCAGGGTGCGTGTATGCCGGTGCTTGATATTGGATCTTGGATATCGGATCACTGCTGTCCAAAACAGACTCTCACGAGAGGATGCCGTACGGAAAACAGACGTTTTACGACCTGGATACGAGGTATTTCGGGAAGAGGTTGTCGAAATACGTCATGAACCACCGCCTCATGGACCGGCACCGAAAAAGCCCCGGAGGGGCGAAAAATATTAGCCCGGGGCGCGAGCCCCGGGAACAAGGCCCGGATAAATAGACCGAGCCCCGGAGGGGCGACGATTATCCCGCTTGGCTTTTAGCGCGGCAACGCGTCCTTTTCTGTCGCCCCTCCGGGGCTTGACTGTTTTTGGTTACACGGTTTCCCGGGGCTCGCGCCCCGGGCTCATTCCTGTCGCCGCTCCGCGGCTATCCTTTCCGAGAACCTGTCTTGGACAAGAGTGATATCGGATGAGCGATCCCTGAACAACAGTGGTTCGATACGGTCAGGCTTGGAAGGTCACCATCCAACATCCAACATCGAATATCCGGCAGCTGGGAAACCACCAACTCGCCTCCAAATGTCTGCGAATGGCTCCCGCTGTTGACACTGGCGGCCGAGGTTGTTAGATTATCGCTCCCCACTGGGGACACTGAGCGGGAGTAACTCAGTGGTAGAGTGCAACCTTGCCAAGGTTGACGTCGCGGGTTCAAATCCCGTCTCCCGCTCCAAATCGAACACCATCGCCCGGCCGCAGGCCGGGCGTTTTCTTCGCATGAATGCGCGGTCGGATTTGCAACGCCTCGTTCTTGACCCTCGACACACCGTGGACTAAACTGACGCTTCGAAAAGGCGACGTCGCCAAGTGGTAAGGCAGGGGCCTGCAAAGCCCTTATCCCCGGTTCGAATCCGGGCGTCGCCTCCACGAGCAATTCTCATCCGTCGACATTTCCACTGAACAGAATATAGGCGCAGAGTCAGCGTGCCGGGCTGATTCAAGATCGGTGTGTCGACGGGTGAGAATTGCTGTCAGAGATCAATCACACCGGACAGGATGGCGCCGTCACTCACGACAGTCGAATCGCGGGCGCGCACGGTGGCGTCACCCTCGATGACGACGTCCTTGTCGAAGGTGATGTCGCCTTCGATCTTGAGGCTGTCGCAACAGCGGAGTGAGGGGGGGCCGGTAGGGAACCGCGCTTCGAAATGTCGATCATCTTGTAATAGCGATCGTCAAGACTGATCACCGGCGGCGCTTCGCGATCAGGGTGCAGCACGACCTGCCAGTCGTCGGTGAGGCGATAGGCGTCCGATCGCACCGCCAACAGGTCATCCGTGTTCTTGACGGGCGAAAAGCGCCGTCTGGGAACTCTGACCGCCGCCGCACCTTCAAACAGGGAGATCGCGGCACCCATGGCAGTTTCCAGCTGCAGTACGGGTGGGGAAGTCGGGTCGCGCGGATCGAGTCTCTTACGGTTGACGATCGTGTCGAGGGGGAGAAAGCCGCTGTTGGCTGCGAGAGCTTCCGCCAGGGTGGGCAGGTGCAACCAGAGGTTGTTGGTGTTGAAGTAGCGGTGGCGGGAGATGTCCTGGAAGACTGCTGCGTCGGCAGGGCGGCACTGGGCGGTCTCGCGGAGGGCGAGGCGCCCGTCCTTCAGACGTGCAGAGGTGACCGCCCTTGCGGTCGGCCGCCGACCGATCGGCGGCTTCCATCATGAAATCGTGGTCGTGGGCCACCATGTAGCCGAGGATGACGGGATCGAGAACCGCACCCAGATTGTCGACATTGGAGATGAATGCGTATTCGAAACCCTGATCGAGAAGCCCCTCGAGCAGACCTGACCCGGCGATCGCGGTGTAGAGATCTCCGTGCCCCGGAGGGCACCATGCCAGCTCGTCGTCGGCTCGTCCTGCGGCCGCCAGGTTCGAGGCGAAAATCTTCGGGATTCGGTTCTGGAGGAAACCGCCCGGGAGGTGGGGGTGGGCGAGTTCGGAATATCGGGAGAGCACCTCTTCGGAGTCGGCCGCCGTGTGGGGGCTGTTCATGAGGATGAGCGGGACGTTCGATCCGGAGCGGGACCGGATGGCCAGTACCTGGCGGGCGACCATATCGAGGAAGGTCAGATCGTCGCGCACATCGAGCAGCGATTTTGCCTTTTCGAGCCCCATGCCGGTGCCGAGACCGCCGTTGAGCTTGATGACGGCAACACAATGAAGGGCGTTTTCGCCGGTCTTTCTGAATTCGCCGAACCGCTCGGCGTCGGGCAAATCAATCGACCGGTTCGATGTCGTCTTCGCCCAGAAACTCCCTTTCGCCCGCAGCAACCCGTTCGAAATGGTGGGCAAAAGAGGCGACCGCCGGTGCCGACGCGCCGGACCGTTTCATACGGTCGATACAACCCTGAAGATGTTCGGTCTTTGAGTGGTCAGCGGACAAAAGTGGCTCCTTTTGGGCGTCTGCTGTCATAATAGTAGCGTGAGTCGGTTGATATCGATTTCTGTGGGTCTCGGTCTGTTGTTGGCGGCGGCGCAATCCGGCGCCAACGGAGCCGTCTCTGCGGCCGACGGCGCAATTGCTTCTCTGAACCGCGGAGAGCTCCGAAAGCTGGTGCAACAGGTGAGTTCGGAGCACGGTCTCGACCCCAAACTGATTGATGCGCTGGTGGTCGTCGAGTCCGGTTACAACCCGAATGCGGTCAGCCGGAAAGGCGCGATGGGGCTGATGCAGCTCATGCCTGCGACCGCAAAACGCCTTGACGTCGACGACCCGTTCAATCCCGCCGAAAATATTCGCGGAGGCGTTCGAGAGTTTTCGCGGCTCGTACGTCGTTACTCGGGGAACCTGCAACTCGCTCTGGCCGCCTACAATGCGGGCGAGGGCGCGGTGGCGCGGTACCGGGGTGTGCCGCCCTACGCAGAAACCCGATCGTATATTTCGAAGATTCTCTCCATTTACACCGGCAGACCGTACCGGCTTGGCGGATCCTACCGGGCGGCTCCGGTGCGGATGCACCGAAATCCGCAGGGCGCAACGATCATCACCAACGTCGGGTCCGCCGGTTCAACAGCCGTGGGACGCGACCCGGCACTGCGGGGTGGCCCTCTCAAGGGCGGTTTCGGGACTACGCAGTAGACTCGGAAATACCGTACAATCAAGCCATACCGGATGCGTTCCTCAGAGGAGATACCACGAATGAGGCGGTCAGAGTTATGACGGAGACAGGGTGTGCAGGCGGCGGGTCGCTCGCGCTCGCGGTCGCGCTCGCACTTTCCGCGGGCTGCTCCTCGATCATGTCCTCGGCGACAGCCGAGCCTCGCCGACAGCCTGACCGGCGCCATCCTGAATCAGAACGATCCTGAGACCGTTCGCCAGGGGGCGCCCGCCTACCTCCTCCTGATCGACGGTCTGATCGCGGAGAGCCCGGACAATACGAGCCTGCTGCTCGCAGGCGCCAGTCTCTACTCCAGCTATGCCGGCGCTTTTGTCGACGATCGCGAACGCGCGGCGAAGCTCTCCGAAAAGGGCCGCGACTACGGTTGGCGGGCCATGTGCAGCAGCCACCGGTCGGCGTGTGGCGTCTGGAGCGCGCCATATGACGAGTTCGAAAACGTGGTGTCCGGGATGGGCGCGAAGGAACTGCAGGTGCTCTACGGCGCAGGAGCGGCCTGGGCGACGTGGATCATGTCGAACAAGAGCGACTGGTCGGCCGTCGCCGACAAGGCGCGTGTCGATGCCATGATGCAGCGCGTGGTGGAGCTCGACGACATCTACGACGACGGTTCGGCCTATCTGTATCTCGGGGTGCTGGCGACGATTCTGCCGGAAGCCATGGGTGGCAAGCCCGAAGAGGGACGACAGGCTTTCGAACGCGCGATCAGCTTTGTCGGATGGCCGGAACCTGATGGCCAAAGTGCTGTTGGCCGAGGACTACGCGCGGCTCGTCTTCGATGCCGATCTCCACGATCGTCTCTGTCGGGAGGTCATCGATGCCGATCCCGTCGTCCCCGGCCTGACGCTCGCCAACACCCTGGCGCAGGAGAAGGCGAGAGAGTCTGCTCGCCGATTCGGAATGACTATTTTGGAGATTGACAGATGCATGTGAAAAGAGAACAGCGGGGTGTTTCTGGCGGCATTCCTGGTGGCGTCGGCCGCCGGTGCCCAGACCAGGCTCAAGATCGCCACGATGGCGCCGGACGGCTCCTTCTGGATGAACGAGCTGCAGGCTGCGGCGGACGTTATCGAGCAACGCACTGCCGGCCGGGTCGAGTCTCAGGTTTTATCCGGGCGGCACGATGGGCTCGGACAGCGCCGTCCTCCGAAAAATCCGAATCGGCCAGCTGCAGGGAGGGGTTTTGCTCGCCGGTGGTCTCGCGAGGATCGACCAGAATTTCGACATCTACGGCCTGCCCCTGATGTTCCGATCGTTTGAAGAGGTGGATTACGTTCGGCGAGCGGATGGACCAGAAACTCATTGGCGAGATGGCCGAGGATGGTCTCGTCGTCTTCGGAATCACCGAGACGGGCTTCACCTACCTCATGTCGTCCAAACCAACCGGACCTTCGCAGATCTGAGGGGCCGCAAGGCGTGGGCGCCGCAGGATGACCCGATCAGCCTGGCGATCGTCAATGCCGCCGGGCTGTCGCCGGTACCGCTGCCGATTTCCGACGTTCTGACGGGGCTCCAGACCGGTCTGATCGACACCGTGGCGGCGCCCGCCGGTGGGGGCCATCGCACTGCAGTGGTTCACCAAGGCGCCCTACATCACCGATCTGCCGATCACCTATGTGATGCGGCGCCATCGCGATCTCCGAAAAATCGTTCAGCAAATTGAGCGTGGGCGACCGGCAGATCGTATCCGAGGTGTTCGGCGAGGCCAGCGTCAACCTCGATCGCAAAACCCGTGCCGACGACGAGGAGGCACGGGCCGCGCTCGTCAAACAGGGAGTGACCTTTGTCGACCCGACCGACGAGACCCGCGCGGAGTGGAACGAGATCGCCGCGAAGGCGACCAAGACCCTGCTGGCCGAGCGAGACTACGATCCGAAGCTCTATCGCCGAGATTCGAGAAGTTGCTGACCGAATATCGGGCCTCACACCAGGCGGACGCGCCCGGCAAGTGATGCATGGCTGAACGCGAGACCACCCTGTTGGCTCGGCTGCAGCGCGCCACCGCGGTTTTCGAAGATGCGTTGCTGGTTGCTCCTGTTGATCGGCGATGATCCTGTGTCGCCGGGACGCAGATCGTGCTGCGGAACCTCTTCGACGGCGCGATCCTGTGGGCCGACCCGTTGTTGCGGGTCGCCGTCTTGTGGGTGGGGATGATCGGCGCCATGGTGGCGACGCGGTTCGACAAACAGATCTGCCATCGACGCCGTTTCACGTTTTCTCCCGCGAGCACTGGAAATTCAGGTTTCGGGTGATCACCGACCTCTTCACCGCGGCGGTGTCTCGGTGGTCGTGGCCTGGAGCGCATTTCGGCTGATGATGGGCGACCAGTGGCCGCGTGGGATGGCCATCGCCTTTGTTCCGGTATGGGTTTGCGAATCGATCCTGCCGGTCGCTTTTGCGGTCATCGCACTTCGGTACCTGTTATTTGCCGTGCGAACATTTCCTGAGCAACAGCAGGAGATCCGGAGGATCTCCTGTGATCCTGGTCGGCATCGCGCTGTTTCTGATGGCGGTGCTGGGTGCGCCGCTGTTCGCCGATCATCGCGGCCGGCGCCCTGATCGGGTTTGCCGGGGCGGACATCGATCTCATGGCGGTGCCGATGGAGATTTTCCGGGTATCGGAGATCCCGGTCTTGATCGCCATCCCGTTGTTCACCTTTGCCGGATATCTCCTCGGCGAGAGCCAGGCGCCGCGGCGGCTGGTCAGAATGTCCAACGTCCTGTTCGGTTGGTTGCCCGGCGGCCTGGCGGTGATCGCGCTCTTTGTGTGCGCTCTTTTCACCGCCTTCACGGGCGCTTCGGGCGTGACCATCATCGCGATGGGGGCGCTCCTGTATCCCGCCATCGCCGAGGCCGGCTACCGCGAGCAGTTCAACCTCGGTCTCATCACGACGTCGGGCAGCCTCGGGCTGCTGTTCGCGCCGTCGCTGCCGCTGATCCTCTACGGCATCATCGCCGAACAGTCGGTCGACAAGCTCTTCATCGCCGGCATCCTGCCGGGTCTGCTGATGCTGTTTCTGCTCGCCCTGTGGTGCATGCGCGAAGGACAGGTTCGTCCGCGCGCGACGGACCGGCAGCGATTCAACCGGCGCGAACTGGGTCGCCGCCTTTCGCGAGTCGATCTGGGAAATGCCGCTGCCGGTGATCGTGCTCGGCGGCGTCTACAGCGGGTTCTTCGCGGTCTCCGAGGCGGCGGTGGTGACTGTCGTCTACGTGCTGATTGTCGAGGTCCTGATCTATCGAGACATTCCCATTCGACGGCTGCCGCGAGATCATGCGCGAATCGATGATGCTGGTCGGCGGGATCCTCATCATCCTCGGGGCGTCGCTGGCTTCGACAAACCTCATGATCGACCAGGAGGTGCCGACTCGTCTTTTCGAATTCGTGACGGCCCACGTCTCGTCCAAGCTCAGTTTCCTGATTCTTCTGAATCTGTTCCTGCTCGCGCTCGGGATGATGCTCGACATCTTCTCGGCGCTGGTGATCGTCGTGCCCTTGATCCTCCCGATCGCAGCGGGCTACGGCATCGACCCGATCCACCTCGGGATGATCTTCCTCGCCAATATGCAGATCGGCTACTGCACGCCGCCGGTGGGGATGAACCTCTTCATCGCGAGTTACAGTTTCGATCGACCGATCATGCTGCTGTACCGGGCGACGATCCCGTTCCTGATCATTCTTCTCGCCTCGGTGCTGATCATTACCTACTGGCCGTGGCTGTCGCTCGTTCTGGTGCGCTGATACTCCTTCTATCTTCTGTTGCCGAGCTCGATCTGACGATTGAGGTGGGCGATGAGGCGCTCGAAGCTCGGCTCGTGGATCTCGGCGAACCGCGTGCCGACTCCTTCGACTCCCTCCCGGGACAGAGTTGGTCTGCCGCACGACTTCCGCTGATCCCGTCGATCAGTCCGCCGCCCGGCAAGCCGAAAAGAAAATTGAAATTGGTGCCCGGGTCGAGGATCTCGTGTCCCTGGAGGAGGGCTCCGGTATGTCGAGACATTGACGGTCTGGAAGATGGCCCGATTGCGGTTTCGCGTGACCTCGACATCAGCGTGAAGCAGGACCCTCATCGAGACCCTTGGGGCGATCTCCAGCAGATCGCCGATGGCCCGCCACAAACGTGACTCGTTCCAGTCGGTGCAGATCGCGCGGTTGGCGCCGAGGTCCACCTGCGATTGCGCCTCGTCCATCTCGATCCGGATCGGCCAGGAGGAGCAGTCCCGCGTCGTGGCAGGCCGAGCCCTCGTTGCGAATCGTCTGCATCAGCTGGTCGAGGGAGATCTCGTTCGAGCGGGTAGGTGATCACGACGAGTTCGAACGCAGTGCTCGAGAACCAGATCGTGGAGAAACGGGGACGGCTCGACAGTGTGGACGCTGAAATCCGCGCGGCGCAACATCGGTGCGACCCGTTCCAGGCCGGCATCCTTTGCGCCGACGACCAGTACGTGCTGCCGTGTAGTCGGCCATCACTCCATCATAACCCGAGAAAAGGCCAGACTTTCAACTATGTTAGGATGCGCCGACTATCAAGATCCGCGGCGGCGTCCCGCTCTGCCGGCCGCGGGAACGGGCGAGGTCAGATGGCAGGCGAGGACGAGAGCACAGCAGTGGCGCCAGGAGGCCCGAGACCGCAAGGTCAGTGGCGTCATCACTTCGTTCAACGAAGCGCACAATATCGCCGAATGTATCGAATCGCTCGATTGGTGTGACGAAATCATCCTCGTGGACTCCTTCTCGACTGACGAGACGCCGGAAATCGCCCGGCCGCTATCCCAAGGTGAAGTTCTTCCAACGGGCCTATTTCGGTGCCGGAGCGCAGAAGAACTGGGCGATGCAGCACGTCGAGAACGACTGGATCTTCCTGCTCGATTCCGACGAGCGCTGCACTCCGGAGTCTGCGGGAGGAGATCGATAACCTCCTCGCCGACGGGCCCGACGCACGACGCTTTCATGATCAACCGGAACGTCTATATTCTCGGCAAGACGGATTCGATTCTCGGGATGGCAGCACGACCGGTGGCGCGGCTGTTTCGCCGCGGCAAGGCCTATTACGAGAATCGTCGAGTCCACTCGGTTCTCCACACGAGCGGCGAAACTCCCGATCCTAAAAACGCGATCGAACACTTCATGGTCGATCGCAGTTTTGACGACTACGCCTTTCGCCTGGCGAAGTACGGCTATTGGAACGCGGCGCAATGTTGGCGAGACGGCGACAGGACGAATGCGCTCGAGGTCTTCGTCCGGCCGATATGGCGATTCTTACGGACCTACATTCTTCAACTCGGCTTTCTCGACGGAGGGCTCGGCGTCGTCTTCTGCCTTCTGCAGGCGTACTCGACCTATATGAAGTTCGCAATTCTTTGGGGGTGGCAGGTCAACGACGCCCGCGGCATTCCGCCGGTCCTTCCGGAGTTCGACGAGGACGAAAGCACCTGGGAGGGCCTCAAACAGCTCGAGAGCAGAGCGAAAGGCGCAAGCAGATAGGGCCGAATCCGGCTGGCCCACGTCTCCGACGGGACTCGTCGCAGTCTCGTTCAGCTGCGCCCCGAGATGCATCCCCGCCACGAGGCCGAATGCCACCAGAGGAATCTGTTTGTGGAAAAACGGCTCGCCGAGGAATGCCACCAGATAGACCGCGGCGATCACCGCACGCCGCGGCGCCGAGTTCCCGGGAACGATACGGCCCCCGGACCAGCACCCAGAATATCCACGCCGAGAGACAACAGGCCGATCGAGACCGAGTTCGGTCGCCATCTGCGCGTACTGGTTGTGGAAATGGCGGTACCAGTAGATCGCGGGTTTGAGCTCCTGGAGGTCGGTGTCGAGAACCTCGCGGAACCGGGGCATATTCGCACCGACGCCGGTGCCCAGCATGCGGGTCTTCGCGGACCATTCGGCCGGCCACGCGATGGCCGCCACCCGGCCCCCGATATTGCTCTCGTAGTCGTTGTCGACGAGTGCGGCGCGAATTTCGTGCCGTGCGTCGTTCATGCGCTGCGACGGCAGGCAGCGCGAGAATCCGACGATGCGATGCCACCCGCCAGCGCGACGCGAGGGTCACGGCGAATCCAGCGCATCGACGACGTCGAATCGCCCACTCGCAACAGCAGCACGCGCAGTCCGACAAGAAATCCCAGCTGTCCGGAGCGGCCGATGTTGAAGAGGAGACCGGAGCCGTGACGGCGAAAGCCGCGAACCACAGCAGTCGCGTGTCGATCTTCGTCCTGTGCCGTAGAGCACCCGGACCAACGCGAGCAAGAGAAACCAGTGCGAGTATCAGCGTGTAGTCGAGGTGCGCCATGGTGGCGGATGGGATTCCCGGGGTGGGCATTCCCGAGGCGCAGGACTGCCGAGCGAGGACCGCCGACCGAGAGCGCGACCGAAGCGACGGCACCGATCTGGAAGGCGGCGGCGGCCCGGCGACCGAAATGATCCGGGACGCGACGGTGGCCAGCATGGGTACCAGCAGGAGATACCGGTATTTGGCGATGTAGCGGAGACCGGCCGTCGCGTCGCCGGACCACAGCGAGCGACGCGAGGTTGAGCGCCAGAAACGCCAAGATCGCCAGGCGTCAGCCGGTGGTGTTCAGAGCCGCGACACCCGCGAATCGCAGGTCGCCGCCGAAGATCCACAGGAACATGACCAGGGCGCTGGCCAGGGTCAACCACGGCCTGTAGAGGGGGAGAGAAAAGGCGAGGACGACAGTGAGCCACCCGATCAGTGCCGTCACGGTCGCTGTTCCGGACCGGGGTTTTCGGGTTGGGTGACCATGGTTCCGTCCGGGGGCGGACTATAGCAGAAGACGGCTCCGCGGTTCTTTCGCAACGGGTGCCCATTCAGTGTGATGAGAAGAGAAAAACGCCGGGGCGGGCCCCGGCGTTTGATGTGTATGCGGGCAGGGGGGATCAGGCTTCGGCAGCCGCCCCCTGCTGTTTTTCGATCTCGGCCCGGACCTCGGTCCATGTCGAGCTCGCCGACCTTGCCCATCAGCTCGTCGAGGGCCTCAGCGGGCAGCATTCCCGGCCTGGCTGAAGATGCCGATGCCTTCGCTGAAAACGACCAGAGTCGGGATCGAGCGGATCTGGAACATCGCCGCCAGTTCCGACTGCTCTTCGGTGTTGCAGGCCGCGAACACGGCATCCGGCGTGCTTCTCCGATGCCTTTTCGAAGATCGGCTTGAAGGTCTGGCACGGCCCGCACCAGGGGGCCCAGAAGTCGATGACGACGATGTCGTTGTTGTTGATGGTCTCCTCGATATTGGCTTGGGTCAGTTCAGTGACTGCCATGATTTGTTCCTTTCCTGAGCGTCGATGAGCCGCTTGATTCAATGGCTATTCATAACCATTAAAGAATATACTAATAAATAGAATCGTGTTGTCAACCCCTCTGTGGTGGACCGGGCCGCTTGATGGCGGAATACGGCTCAATTGACCTTGTCGTCATCCTCGGAATCGCCGGTCTTCGAGAAACGCCGGAAGCCGGTAGCGTCCCCCGGCGGGGAGGGCGTCGAGCCCATCCGAGGGTCGCTCCTCGGCCACCGTGACCAGGTCGCGCACATCGCGTCGGGCAGTTCGAGCAGAAAACGCGACGGTTCGACGATCACATCCACCCGGTAGCGGTCGCGGGCCAATCTCCGGACGGACGAGGAACAGCCGATCGCGGGCGCGGGTCACCGCGACGTAGAAGAGCCGCCGCTCCTCCTCCTCGTCGTCCATGCGGTAGCTCGGGAAACGCCCTTCGGCGAGCCAGATCACGAAGACGGCCCGCCACTCGATGCCCTTGGCCTGGTGGACCGTGGACAGCGTCAGCATCTCATCGGGAGGGCCGGCCGCCGCATCCTCGCCGGAAAGGTCGTTGAGCAGCGTGATCTCCGCCAGAAAGGCGTTGATATCGGGATAGCCGTCGGCGAACAGCGCCAGTTGTTCGAGGTCCTCGAGTCGTGAACCGGCGTTTTCGAGGTTGGCCCGCGCCCACTTCGAGTAGTAGAGCTCCACCACCCTGCGCACGGCTTCGCCGGGTTGGCCGAGGAAATTCGGAGCCGCGATCTCGCTCGATCAGGGTCTTCAATCTCGCCGAATCGATCGCGGCGGCGATCTTCGGCAGCCGCAGCGAAGCGACCTCGAGCTGTCGGAGCGCTCCCAGGGAGTCGGTTCCGCTCAAGCCGTTCCCAGACCCTGCGACGCCAGCCTCGGGCCGAATCCGTCCCGAAGCTTGACCAGCCGCGAGAAGGCGATCTCGTCCCGCGGGTTGTCGACGAAACGGAGGTGGGCGAGCACATCCTTGACGTGGCGGTGCTCGAAGAAGCGGAGGCCTGAGCGCACCCGAAACGGGATGTTGCGCCGTGACGAGCTCGACCTGGAGGTCGAGCGAGTGGCCGTGGTTGCGGTACAGCACCGCCATGTCCTCGAGTTCGACGCCTTCCTCGCGCAGGGCGAGCACCTGTTCGGCGACGTGCGACGCCTGGACTTCGGGTGTCGGGACCGCGACCTCGAGACGGCATCTCGCCGCCGCTCCGGGCGGGCCGCAGGACCTTGTGGAACTGGCGTTGGTTGTGGCGGATCGAGGCGTTGGCCAGATCGAGGATGGGCGGCACCGAACGGTAGTTGGTCTCGAGCCGGAAGACCGTGCATTCGGTGTGGCGCTCGGGAAAACCGAGAATGTTTTCGAAGTCGGCGCCGCGGAAGGCGTAGATCGCCTGGGCGTCGTCGCCGACCACCATGACGTTGCGTTCGGGCCCGAGCATGGCGTCGACGATGTCGGCCTGGAGTCGATTGGTGTCCTGGTATTCGTCGACCAGGATGTGATCGAAGGCCTGCCGAAGCTCCTGTCGGGCGCGCGGGAAGCGCGTGAGGAGCAGCAGCCAGTTGAGCAGGAGGTCGTCGAAGTCCATGAGGTCGGCCTGCCGTTTGCGCTCGAGGAAGCGTTTGAAAACATCGGCAATCGACCCCGGCCTGGTCCAGAAAATGCGGCGCTCGGTCGGTCAGAACCTCCTCGAGGTCGTGTCCGGTGTTGATGATGTAGCTGTAGATGTCGACGAGCTGGCGAGGTCGCGGCGTCGCGTTTGCCCGGCACCTCGGGCGTGACGTCGGCCAGGGCCGCGCCCATCAGCTCGGTCGAGTCTTCGCGGTCGAGGATCGAAAACCGCGGACTGTAGCCGAGGAGTTCGGCGTATCGGCGCAGGATCCGGTGGCCTGCGGAGTGAAAGGTGCCGCCGGTCACCCGCATCGATCCGTGTTCCACCAGTTGTTCGACCCTGCCCAGCATCTCCCGCGCGGCCTTGTTGGTGAAGGTGAGGAGGAGAATTCGGCCCGGAGGGACGCCGTCCTCGATCAACCGGCAGGTTCGATAGACCAGGGTCCGGGTCTTGCCGGTGCCGGCGCCGGCGAGGGCGAGCATCGGCCCGCCGGGGTGCATGACGACCGCCAGCTGCTGCTCGTTGAGTTCCTCCTCGTAGCGCACGCGATATCGACGTGCGGTGTCCGGACGGCGCAGATCGCCGCTCATGGGAGGGAGGCGGGTCCGAAAACGGAGCGGTCCAGCGCCAGGGACACGCCCTTTGCCGTAGAGCAGCAGTGTGGCTTCGAGGTGGGCGTCGCTGTCGAGGAGCGTTTCGACCGCCGATGTGAACGGAGCGGGCACCCGGAGCGTCAGCGATCCCGAGGCGCCTGCGGCGACCGCGAGATCGAGGGCCCAGCCGAGCCCGGAAAGCGCCGCGTCCGGGGTGCTCCCGGCGACCGGTCCGACCTGGTCCGATACCGCCGTAGGCGTAGGCGGCGATCCGCTGTGCCCTGTTGGACGAAAGCGGCTTTGAGACGTCGTTCCTTGAGCCAGTGGACGTGGTCGACGTCGCGGGTGATATTGCGGGTGACGCGGTCGATGCGGTCGAGATCGGCCTGGCCGCGCCGGTTGTAGAGATCGGTAGGTGACGTCCTTGCCCGTCAGCAGCCGGGTCAGGACCGCGGCGAGATCTTCGGCTGCGCCGGCGGCAATGGTGAACTGGTAGACCGGCGTCATCGGGCTGAAGCCGCGGCTCAAGAGCAGGGCCTGGATGCTGGGTTCGGGGGCACCATCGCAAGGAACTCGCGGGCGCCGGAGCGCTTCGCCGTAGGCGAGGACCCGATCGAGGAGGGCCCCGCCGGCGCCGTTGCCCTGATGCTGGGGCAGGACCCAGATTTCCGACAGGACGCACTGGCGCGAACGAACGTGAGAGGCGGCGAAACCCAGGGTCTCGTCGCGTTCCATTGCGGTAAAAAAACCGTCGGGGTCGTGGGCCATGAGGTGGCGGAGGTCCGGGTCGATCTCCATGTCGAGATCGAGGGTGCCGCGATTTGCGGGGAAGGCGGCGAGATCCGCCGCCACGGCATCCCGCAGGATGGCCGCGCCCGGCAGCTCCTCGCGATTGATCCTCCGCACCTTGATCTTGGCCATGCCCACTCCCACCGTCGAGACGAGGATTCTACCGCATCCGCTTGCAGGCAAAGTCGCTGAAGGGCGGGGAGGCGGGGAGAATCGGGAACGGGGACGGCCCTGCTGGGTCAACCTCTCGGCGTGCGCTGCGTACTTCTGAGTCAACTGAAAGGTAACCGGCGTTTCGGCTGTTACATAGTGAAATATGCGGGGACGTTGTGATGTGCCCCGGCGCTGGACAGTCAGGGAAACCGGGTTACTCTATGGGGGTGCTCAGCGACATGGACATGACCGGCGAAAAACGGATCTGGGTCCGAACATCAGTGTTCGTGTGCGTCGTCGCTTTGGTGCTGCTTTCGACGACCGGCCTCGCTGAGAGCCGGGATAAAAAAGATCTTAAAGAGGGCCCCCAGATTCCTGTTCAATGGCTGGCCTGGCTCAATGAAGAGGTCTATCCCCTTATTTCCAAAGAGCAGCGCCATGCCTTCATGGCGCTCGAGACCGAAGCGCAGCGCAAGGCGTTTGTCGAGCGCTTGTGGATCCTGTGGAGCCGGCAGTCCGGGATAGGTACCGCGTTTCGCAGAATGTATGAAGACCGCCTTGCGATTGCCCGTTCGGAAATAGGAAACACCGTCGAGGACCGGGCCCGGGTTCTTCTCATCCACGGACCGCCGACCTATCCGCCACCTGGCGCGATGCAACGCGGTATTCCAACCCATGGAATTTTGGGTGTGGCAGTACCTCGAGGGGCTCGGGGAAAACGTTGTGGTCTTGTTTTACGAGCCGGATCTACTGGGCAGATGGAAGATGTGGACTTCGGCGGACGGGCTCCAGCGGTTTACGCGACCGGGGTGCAGGCCGTATCGCCCGGGTTCGGCAGGTCTCACCCCGCGCGGCACATTTGACAGCCCCGAATTCAAGTGTCCGAACGGGGATGTCACAGTGCGTTTGCTGAGGGCGGCGGGGCAATGGAGCCGCGATCCGTTCTTTCTGTCCGCCATGAACCACTTTCGCAATGTTGAGAAGGGCGGTCTCGAATCGACGTCCTACCGGTTCATGGAGTTTTCGGCCCTGCTCGATGACGATGCCGAACCCATGGATTTTTCGATCACCACCGATTCCAGGGGCGCCCGTGGAGGACTCGTTGAAGTCGGTTTTGCTGTTGACGTTCCATCCGGGGGTCTCGGGACGACGCCGGTGGGTGATGTCGATGTCGTGCAGCTGGATGTTGTGGGGGAGATCACCAGTGCGGGGGAGGTCATGGTAGACCGCTTCCGCTATATCTACTCGGTGCCTCAGGCGGACGACAGCGTGGGTCTGCTCCTCGACCGGATGTTGCGTCCCGGTGACTATATGCTTCGATTGAAGATCGAGGACGTCCACTCCAAGCTCGGCTCCATCATGGAACAGGCGTTTTCCGGTGGTCGCTCTGAATTTCTCCGAAGGAGCGATGGATGGGTTCGTCGATCCCCGGGTGGCGGCCATCGAGGCCGAGCTCGAAGGAGACGAAGAGGAGCCGAGGAGCAGCCCACGCTGCGTCTCGTCGGACCGGAAGGCGACGCCGTCAGCGGGCTGCAGCGATTCGAGGCGCTGGCGCTGGAGGAGGTTCAGAAAGTGACGTTCTTCTCGACAACGAAGCCGTCCTGACAAAGAACCGGCCGCCATTCGACATCGATCTCAACCTCGGTCCCCTGCCCAGGTTGACTGCGGTGATGGTCGATCGGCTACGACGCCGAGGGCAACGAGATTGCTCGTGACGGCTACACCCTGAATGTCGGACGAGAACGTTTTCACGTGCGGTTGAAGCCGGTGTCCGCGGCGGATGGTGTCGGGGGTAAGGTCAGGATCGAAGCAGAGCTCAACGTTCCCAGCGACGGTGCGCTCGAACAGCTGGATCTGTTTTGGAACGACGAACCTCTCGCCACCCTCCACGATCCGCCCTACGTGGCGGATGTCGATGTGGCCGCAACCGGACAGTTCGGTTATCTGCGGGCGGTCGCGACGCTCGCAGGCGGCGATCAGGCCGAGGACATCCAGTTTGTCAACTCGCCGCAGTTCGGGACGGTGGTCAAGGTCACGGCCATCGAGCTTCCGGTCACGGTACTCGACAACAAGGGCAACCCGGTCGAGGACCTGACTATCGATGACTTCACGGTCTACGAAGACAAGGTGCCCCAGGAGATTTCGCACTTCTCGCTCCACCGCGACCTCCCGGTGCGGATGGGCATGGTGCTCGACACTTCGGGTTCCATGACGATCGACCCTGCCGACCGTCCAACGGGTGGTGATGGGCTTTCTCCGCGATCTTCTGCGGCCGCGCGACCGGGCGTTTATCGAGACGTTTTCCGACCGCCCCGACATGCTGACCGGATTCACCGCCAACTTCACGATCATCGAAAATGCTCTGCTGGCGCTCTACGCGGATCGGTCGACGGCGCTGTATGACGCCATCGTCATGGGGCTCTTCCAATTTTCGGGGGTGACCGGCAGGCGAGCGATGGTGGTCCTGACCGATGGAGACGACACGGCATCGGAAAACGATTTCAGATGATGCTCTCGGTTACGCGCAGAGAATGGGCGTGACGATCTACACGATCGGCGTTGAGTATTTCGTCGACCAAGGTCACGACCCGGTGGCAGCTCAACAAATTGGCCGGCGCCACCGGCGGCCGTGCGTTCTTTGTCTCGGAGAAGTCGGAACTCGATGACATCTACGCGGAGATCAACCGCGAGCTGAGAACCCAGTACCTGCTCGCCTATACGTCGAATTCCGAGGAGCCGCCGGACGAGCTTGCGGAAAATCAAGGTCGAAGTGGATCGGCCCGAACCAAGGTGCGGACGATATCCGGATACTATCCCCTATGGTGGTTGAGATACGGAAGCCCGAGGCGCCCTCGAGGCGTGCTGGATGGCGGAGGGAGACTGAGGTGCTGACACGACGTTGGTACGACCGGGCTCGGCGCGGCGATGGTGGCAACGGCCCTGCTCGCATCGCCGTACGTCGCAGCCGGGGACGGCGCGAAGAAGGAAGCCGGCGACGATATGGAGTGGGGTTACAAGGCGGCTCGACGGGGCTATTGGCAGGAGGCGCTGGTGCGCTTTCAGCACGCCAACGAGCTGACGCCCGACCAACCGAGATCCTCAACAACATCGCCGTTGCCCAGGAGGCGAACGGGCTCTACGAACAGGCTCTCCTGACCTACCAGACGGGGTTGTCGATCGATCCCGGTAACCGGGCATTGCAGCGAAACTACGCTCGGTTCCAGGAGTTCTATGCGAGCTATATCGCACCACCCGAGGAGATCACAGAGCCCGAAGACGAAGGGAAAGATGATGCGAAGCAAGATAACTAGGCTTGTCGTCCTCTTTCTGGCCACGGCCACTTTCGCCGCCGCCGGGGCACGGGAGGTCCGTATCCAGTTGCAGCTTAAACCCGAGCTCTGCCCTCGAGGGCACCGAGAGCTGTCTTCGTCGGACCGATCATGATCGAACCGCGCGAGGGCGAGAACATTCAATCGGTGGACCTCACGGCTGCGCGGGAGTTCGAGATCTACCTCAGAAAGGTTCTGCGCCGCGAAGCCGAGCTGCACCTGCTCCCCCAGGCAGATGACCTTCGGCCGCCGTCGACGAACCTCGCCAAGCTGACACACGACCCGTCATTCTGGAAAACCATCAACGATGAGACCGGTGCCGATCTGATCGTCGCTGCGGCAATCGATGTCAAGGTGCTTGGATCGCTCCGGCTACACGACGGAAGAGTACGTTTCCCCGCAGGACGGGCAGACCTATTTCCGCCAGGTGCTGGTCGAGGAGACCGGGTTCAATTACGACGTCCTGTTGGTGGTGATGAACGGCGCAACCGGCGAAGTTGTCCACCGGGAGCAGATCACCGATTTCAAACCGAAGGACGAACGCAAGCTCGAAGATTACACGGATATGTTTTCCGACCTGTACCAATTGCAAAATCGGCTGATCGGGGTCTTCGTGCCGCGGGTTGTGCAGGTCAAACGCGCAATTTACACCGATTGATGGAGAGCGCCGGCGCGATCCCGTTCACGTGTGGTGACCCAACGGTTCCAGTGCGGTCTCAGATGAAGGTTCGAGTCGTATTTTGCGGAGGTAAGAGATGAGGGTATTGAGACTTCTGGGTGTGCTTCTGCTCACGCGCTGCTCCGCGGCGGCCCAGCTGAACCCCTATAACCCCTATGTCGGCGGCAAGAACAAGGTCCGATGGGACAAATTCGAGTGGAAGACGTATGAAACTCCGCACTTCAAGATCTCGTACTACGACCGTGTCGAGCCGGCCCTCGAAAAAGTCGCTTCGTATGCGGAGAGCGCGTATGACGACATCGCCCGGAAGTTGAATTTTCAGATTCTCGAACCGGTGCCGCTGATCTGTTATGCGACGCACGCCGAGTTCGAGGAGACCAACATCATTGTCGGCTTCATACCGGAGGGTGTGGGTGCGTTTGCGACTCCGGTTCGCAACCGGATGGTGATGCCTGATCGATCTTCCCGACCGCGAACTGCAGGGTCTGATCCAGCACGAACTGACGCACATCTTCCAGTATGAGATCTTTTTCGGCGGCAGGCGTGGGCGGCTCGTCTACGCCCGCCCGCCGCTGTGGTTCATGGAGGGCATGGCGTCGTATTTCGGCGACGATGAGGACGCGATGGACGAGATGTACATGCGGGACGCGACGCTGTCTGACCAGGTCCCGTCGATCATGAATCCCCCGCGGGGTTTTCTCGCCTATCGCTACGGCCACAAAGTCTTCGAGTACATCGAAACCGGAGTGGGGCGAGGACGTGGTTCGCGATTTTGTCTTTTCCTTCCGCGGCAATTTCGGCGGCCAGGTCGGTCGGCCCCTGGACAAGGTCCTCAACATGGATCCCGAGGAATTCGATGCCGCTTTTCGCACCTGGTTGCGACGGACATACCAGCCATTTAACGATCGTGGTGTTCCCGGAGAGTTCGGCCGCAAGTTCCGGGTGCCGGGCTTTCTCAACTCCAGCCAGACTTCACCCGCAATTTCTCCATCCGGAGATCTCGTGGCCGCCTTCACCACCTACAAGCAGGATGTCGATGTCGCCATTTTCGGATTGCCGGACAGGAAGCTCTACAAGAACCTGACCAAAGGCCACACGACCAAGTACCAGTACCTGGTCGCTCAGGGGCTGACGGTCGGGCCCAAGGAGGGTCGAGACCTCGCCTACTCGCCGGACGGCAACTATGTGGCGGTCTTCGCCCGTACCGAACGCACACGCTCGCTGTTGATGCTCGACGTCCGCAAAGGCGGCATCGCGAAGGAATACCGCATCGATTTGCCGGTGGATCAGCCGTCCCAGCCAGCCTTCTCGCCGGACGGGCGCCATGTGGCTTTCCACGCCGTTGAGAACGAGCAGTTCGACATCTTCCTGCTCGACCTTCAAACCGGCGAGGTGTCGAATCTGACGAACGACGAACGGTACGATGCCGCTCCGGCCTATTCGCCGGACGGCACCAAACTGGTCTACTCGTCGAGTCGGGGCGGTCCGAGCAAGCTCGTCGGTCTCGAACTCGCGGATCCGTCGAACCGTGAACAGCTCACATTCGGGCCCGGCAACGACGAGGGCGCCGCCTTCTCGCCCGACGGCGAGAGGTTGTACTTTGCGTCCGATCGCGAACAGGGAGTCTTCGACATCTATCGACTCGACCTCGATACCCGTGAACTGACCCGTCTGACCTTGTGATCGGTGGCGCGACCAACCCGGTGCCCGCAGAGACTCTCGATGGGGAGCGGGTCGGCTTCCAGGCGTACTCAAACGGCGTGTGGGGGCTGTATGGAGCGGACGCCAACCAGGGCGACAAGGTCGGGAAGTCGGAGCCTCCCTCGGAGGAGATCGTTCTCGAGCCGTTTGTGCCGGCGGTGAGCATCACGGTCGATCCCGAAAAGGGTGAGTTGGTCAAGCGCCGCAAGTTCTACCTCGAGGATGTGGGCGCCTATGTCGGTGTCGACACCACCAACCAGATCCTCGGGCAGGCGTACTTCACGTTTTCGGACCAGTACGGCGATCGGAGGATCCAGATCTTCCTCGACAGCGTTGACACCTTCTCGAACTTCCTGGTCAGTTACTACAACCTCGAGCCGCGGCTCCAATGGGGCATTCAGCTGTACGACAGCCGCAGCTACTACATCACCGGGTATGATCCGCTGCGTTTGACCGTGAACCGAGAAACAGGAGGCCTACCGATACACGACCGCGGAATTCAACCTCCGCTACCCTCTCAGCACCTACTATCGGTTGGTGGGCCGCGTGGGCTATCTCGACCGCCAGTACAACCGACCGGTTGGGTATCAACGAGGACTCCGATCAGATCATAGACGGACCCGTTTGAGAACCAGTCGCCGTATGTTGGGGTCGGCGCCATCGGCGACACGACCTTCTGGAAGAGCTACGGCCCCCACAAGGGTGCACGGTGGGAGGCGAATTACTACTACGCCTACGACACGGACGATAGTGGGGCGTTGACTCAAAACGTCGCGCTTGATGCTCGCGCCTATGTGCCGACCTCGCAGCGCAGCGAGTTCGCATTCCGCGGCTGGCTCGGTTTTGCCGACGGCAACCAGCCCTGGATCTACACCTTCGGTGGTCTCGATACCGTCCGCGGCTATCCGACGTACTCGATCTCCGGTAACCGGACGTTCTTCGTCAATCTCGAATGGCGTTTTCCGCTCGTGGACCGGATGGATCTCGCATTCCTGAGGATCGGCGGCATTCGCGGTCGGATCTTCCTGGATGTCGGTGCGGCGTGGTACCAGGACAGCGCAGGACAGCGATTCAACATGTTCGGCCAGCGGGGATTCACCTTCCAGGAGGACGGCGTGCTTGTCGATGGCGTGTCGTCGTACGGTTTTGGATTGGACGTCAACCTCTTCGGTCTGCCGATGCACTTCGACTGGGTCAAGATCTGGAACTTTGAGACAGCCCTCACCAGTTGGGAGACCGACTTCTGGATTGGAGTGCGCTTCTAAATTCTCAATTATCAATTCTCAATTTTGAATTCCGGCACCGGCTACGGATCACGTCTGAGTCCGCCCGACAATTCAAAATTCAGAATTAAGAGTTGGCTATTTCCCCGGGTAATAGCCCGAGATGGTCCTGACCATCGGCGTCCGGGGTCTGTGACCGTGACGCTCGATCTTCCGGAACTGCTCGGGCGGCTTGTCGGAGGGCGACTGGTACCACAGGAGGTACTGGGACCTGAGCAACTCGGCGATCCGGGCGTAGACCGCCGGAAGTTCTTCGACCTGTTTCGGAAAGAACGCTTCGCCACCGGTCTCCGCGGCCAGACCCTTCAGAACCTTACGGCTGCCGAATTCGAGCTTGCCGACACCGAGACCGATCGAGAAGATCGGGATGCGCATGGTGTGGGCAAACCGCTCGGCAACGCGCCAGTCGGTTCGCGAGGTTGTGTCCTCACCATCGGTCAGCAGGACAACGGCCTGCCGGCCTCGGCGGCCGCGGAACTGCTCCAACGACCGGACGACGGCATCGTGCAACGACGTGCCGCCGTCGGGTGCGACGGTGTCGAGATCGCCGACCAGCGGCCTGAATATTGTCGGTCCAGTTGACCTGCACCTTGGCATCCCAGGAGAAACGGATCAACACCGCCTGGTCTCCGGATTCGAGCAACTCGTCGGTGAAGCCCCGGACCGCCTGCCGGACCTTCGGAAAGTCCTCGATCATCGACCCTGATGTGTCGACGGCGATGGCCAGCGACAGCGGAAGGTCCTGGGTGGTGCCGAATCCCTCGACCTCGACCTCAGACTCATCTTCGAAGACCGGTGAAATCCGCCTCTTCGAGACCGATGACCGGGACCCCGTACGAATCGAGAACGACCACCGGCAACTCGACCAGTTCGACCCGTACCGATCCGACAAAACCTCCTCCGCCGCCGAGGGTCAGGACCGCATCGCCGCGGGTCCCGTCCGAATCCACGACCTCCGCCGACAGAATGGCCGCCTGCTGGAGCTTGGACACCTCAATCTCCGTCACACAGGGGCATGCGGCCCATCGAGCGACCATCTCGGCATCGAGATGGAGTTGGATCTGGTGAATCTCCTTGCCGCCGCTGGCGGCGACGGTGACTTTCCGCATGCCGCCCTTGATGGTGTATGTCCGGCGCCAGCAGGATCTGGACACCGATCTGGCCCGAGGGGCTGTTGAGCACCAGGGCGTCTTCGCCGATGTAATTGCCATCCGCGTCATAGGCGATCGCGGAAATCTGAGTCCGTTTGAGAATGTCCCCGAGCGGGATCGAGACGGTCCACGGCGCGCGGTTGCGCCGTCCGAGGCTCGCGCCGTCGTTGAAGAACTCGACCGAAGTCGTGTTCTCCGGAGCGTCGACCACCAATTGGATCGCCCCGAGACCGCCGAGGTTCGGAGGCGGACGAAACGTCACCGCACCTTCGCTGGGTGGGGTGAGATCGAGAGCGATCGCGTCGATCGGCGCGCCATCGGGTGCTTCAAATGGCTCGAGTGATTCGGGAACTTCGATATCACCGAACCAGACGCCGCCGATAGTCCCATCGAGAGTGCCAATGGCGATCTGCAGCTCGTAGCTGCCCGGGTCCCATTCGCGATACAGCATGGCGGTTCCGTCGGCCTCTATGACCACGACCGCGCTTTGGCGATCAACGATTTCCCCTTCGGAACGGAGGGTGGTGACAACCCGGAGGCGGTCGCCCGCGCGTTGGCGGTCCTCCGGTGCAATCTGAAACACTACCCCGACAACGGTGCCGTCGAGACCTCTCCCCAGAGCGTCCACGTGAGCGGTGAGTGCGATGGGTGTTGTGCCCTGGCTGTGGGCCAGTGATGCAGAGAGCAGAAGGACTGAAAGGGCGAGTCTGACGGCTTTCATCGACACTCCTCGGGACCTCGCGTCAGGGCCTCTTGCGGTCAAAAGGCCTCTGCAAATTGTGATTGTACGATCTCTCGGGCATTCGGTTGCCAATTCGCTCCGCAGTCCGGTCGCCCTCTACTTGAAAACAACCCCCGATGCGGAGCAAATCATCCCGCGCGGGCTCAACGCACGGTCAACGGCACAGCGGCAACGACTTCGAACCCCGATCCCGTCACGTATCTGACTTCGTAGTTCCCCGGTTCGAAGGGTGCTGCGAGACTCACAGGGCTTCCGCCCGAGGCAAACGAGAAGTCCAGGGAATCTCGGGCAGTCGCTCCGACCTCGGCGACTGTCAAAAAGTCTCCGGATCGAGCGGGACCGGTCCAGTTGACATCGAAACGAGTGCCGGCGGCTACAGATTCAGGGACGTGCAATTCGAGTTTCGGCTCAACGACTTCAAAGACACGGCGCGCCAAGACCGCTCCATCGAGTGAGCGGATGTATCGCACCTCGAATGAACCGGGGTCGGGCGGCGCGAACATTCGAGCCGGGTTGCCTTCGGACGTCGGAATCCAGCTGATGTACCCGTCGTCCGGCATGTCCGTGCGTGCTATGGAAACGTAGTCCTGTTCGGCATCGGGACCGGTCCACTCGATTTCGAGACTCGAGGCGGGAGCGACCGATGGTTGGCTTTCGAGGGTTGCCAATATCTCGAAGACCTCGAGCGACCGGCGGTCGAGGACGGTGCCCTGAGCCGAGAGGTACGAAATAGCGTAGTCCCCGACCGCTGTCGGCGCAGTCTGCTTCATCGTGCCGCTCTCGCCGGACACCAGCAGGCAGACGGCGTGGTCTGCGGCATCGGAACCTTTTTCGGCGATCGTTATTCGGTCACCGGCGTGACCCGGGCCCGTCCAGGAGATTTCGAGAGGTCTGCCGTTCTCGACGTGGTCCGGGCTCTCCAGTGCGTACTGTGGGTTCCAGGATGTTCAATGGAAGTGTTCCCAACAGCTGAAAAACACCGGGCAACGGTTCGATGATGAAGCGCGCTTCGAGCTCGGTAAGGGAATCGGGGATCTCGAGGGTGACCTCGCCGCGGCCTTCGGCGGCTGTCGTGCGATCAAGATATGTTCCGAGGACAGAGTTCGGAAGAGCAAGGGAAATCCAGGTTCTTCCTGGCGGCGCGCCCCAATAGGCGATGTGGGCCAGTCCGCCTCCCAGGGGTTGATCCGGGTTCACCTCGAGGGTCACCGCTGGTGCGTCGGAGAGACGGATCTTGATTTCCTGGCCTGTTCCTGCGACCACGACGCCCGCAATTTCGATTGCCGGTCTGTCGCCCGATTTGATCGAAGCTCGATATCGCCCAGGGGTCAACTGAACTCGAGCACGACCGTCCTCAAAGGCGGAGAAGGCCCTTTCGCTGCCGGTTGTGTTGGTGAACTCGATTGCGGACGAGGCCAGCGGTGCGTCGCCGAGGTTGATTCGGATGTCGATCTGGCCCGCAACAGCCGGCCGGGTATCGGGCGGTTGGAGAGCCCACTCCACGGCGTCGCGCAGCCCGGCCGAATCTGCCAGATTGCGGGTCGGCGCCAGCTGAGTGGCGGCGTTCGCGAGGGATTGCTCGAGCCCGAGACCGATGATTCTGACTTCGATGGGCGGATCTGAGGCCATGAGCCCGGCGATGACATCGATGAGGTTCCCGTGGCATTGGTCGGAGCCGGATGTGATGATGACGATCCGCCGGCGATCCTGGACATCTGCAAGGTCGGCGGCCGCCTCCTCGAGCGCCCGAGTGAGAGGGCGCCCACCACGCGGCAGGAGGTCTTCAAGCGCCTCGCGACACCCCTGAGAATTGAGGATTCCGAATCTCGCGACGAGACGGGTGTCGCTGCACCAGTCGCCGTCTCCGAATGAGACGCCGCCACCGACCACTCTGATCGCGACCTCGGGGCGCCCCTGGCGCTGCTCCGAGGCTGCTGCGTAGTCCACGAGTGATTCGCGAACGGCGACAAACAGTGGCGGTCCATCTCCGAGCCGCTGCCACATGGAGGTGGATGCATCGAGGACGATCTCGACCCTCTCGACCGCAGAGGCCGGGGCCGCCAGCACGAAAAAAAGGGACGCGAAGAGTCGAAACACGAGTCTCACGTGCGAAGTGTATCCGAAAAAAACCGCCCGCCGAATGGCGGGCGGTTTCAATGTGTGGATGGAAGCGTCAGCCTCAGGTTTCCTTGAGGGCAGTCAGGAGTTCGAGCATGGCCTTTTTGCCGTCGGAAAAGAACATCAGGGTATTGTCGGCCGCAAACAGGGGATTGGGGATGCCGGCGAAGCCCGGGCTCAAGCTCCGCTTGACCACCACGACCGTCCGCGCCTTGTCGACATCGATGATCGGCATGCCGGCGATTGGGCTGCCGGGGTCGGTTCGGGCGACGGGATTGACCACGTCGTTGGCACCGAGCACGATGACAACATCCACCTGATCCATGGTGGCATTGACCTCGTCCATTTCCTTGAGCGCCTCATAGGGCACATCGGCTTCGGCGAGGAGCACGTTCATGTGGCCCGGCATCCGGCCGGCCACCGGGTGGATCCCGTACTCGACCGAAATGCCCTTTTCCTCGAGGAAGTTGGCGATGTCGCGGACCGCGTGTTGCGCCTGCGCAACGGCCATCCCGTACCCGGGAACGATGAGGACTTTTTGCGCGACTTCGAGGGTCATCGCGACCTCGTCAGCCGAGGCAGACTTGACGGTCTTGTAGACCTCGTCGGCGTCGGGCGTGTCGGCGGTCGGACCCATGGTGCCGAAGAGCACGTTGGCCAGCGAACGGTTCATGGCCTTGCACATGATCTTGGTCAGGATGAGTCCCGATGCTCCCACCAGCGAACCGGCGATGATCAGCACGGTGTTGTTGATGACAAAACCGGTTGCGGCAGCCGCGAGACCGGAGTAGGAGTTCAGGAGGGCGATGACAACCGGCATGTCAGCGCCGCCGATCGACAACGTCAGGATGACGCCGAGGACGCCGGCGACCGCTACGAGCACCCAGAAGAGGGCGGTGTTCGACGGGTCGAGGACCAGCATCACGCCCAATGCGACCGAACCGATTGCGGACAGGCCCTTGAGGAGGTCCATCCCTGGGAAGCGGTCCTTTTTGATCAGCAACAACGCGCCGATGAGAGCCATCGACGACCATGAAGATGATCGACAGGGGGTTGATCCCCATGGTCATGCCATACCAGATGCCACCGCCGACGACGGCCAGCGAGAAGCCGTACTTGACGATCTTCTGCCAGGTGTGGAGCTTCCATTTGACGCACAGGAACTCGGCTAGCTTGCCGAAGGCGACGTAAGAACCGAAGAACGTCACCGAACCGATGACGCCGGACAGCACGGTGGCGACCTTCATCTGCATGCTGCCGATCGACGGCACCGGCGCTGACAGCGTTGAACGTCGCCACCAGCGCCGAGCCGGCAACCAGCACCGAAGCCGCGCCGCCGAATCCGTTGAACAGACCGACGAGCTCCGGCATCGAGGTCATTTTCACCCTGAGGGCGGCCATCGCTCCGATGACAGAGCCGATACCGATGCCGAGGATGATGTAGGTCCAATCCCAGGTGCCGCTCATCAGTGTTGCCACGATGGCCAGCAACATGCCGAGCGCGCCGAGTTGGTTGCCGCGCACCGCGGTCCGCGGGTGGGCGAGCATTTTGAGGTCGAGGATGAAGAGAACTGCCGCAATCAGATAGATGATGTTGGTGAGGTCTTGCATCTACCCATGTCAATCCCCCGCCTACTTCCGTTGGAACATCTTGAGCATGCGGCCGGTCACAAGGAAGCCGCCGACCACGTTGATGGTTGCGAAGATCACCGCAATAAAGGCCATGATCTTCGCGAGTTGACTGAAGCTCGGTCCTGCCCCTCCAGAGCACCAGCCAGAATCAAGGCACCGATGATGGTGATCCCCGAGATCGCGTTGGACCCCGACATCAGGGGGGTGTGAAGCGTTGGCGGCACCTTGGTGATGATCTCGAAACCGACGAAGACCGCCAGCACGAAGACCGTGATCAGCATGATCAGGCTACTCATGTCACTCGCTCCCTTCGCTCGAGGCGCCCATTGCCTCGAGAACTCTCGTGTTCACGACCTTGCCGCCATGGGTGATGAGGGTGCCCTCGGTGATCTCGTCCTCGGTGTCGATCTTGAGGTTGCCCTCGTCCACCAGATGGAGGAGGAACGTGGCGATGTTCTTGGCGTACATCTGGCTGGCGTGGAATGGAATCGTGGTCGGGATATTGACCGGTCCGACGATCTTGACCCCGTTGTGCATGACGGTCTCGCCGGCCTTGGTCAATTCGCAGTTGCCGCCCCGTTCGGCGGCGAGATCGATGACCACCGAGCCGGAGTGCATGCCCTCGACCATCTCGGTCGTGACCAGAATCGGCGCCTTCTTGCCGGGGATGGCGGCAGTGGTGATCACGACGTCGCTGCCGGCAATCACCTTGTTCATCATCTCCCGCTGTTTGCGGTAGAAGTCCTCACCGAGCTCCTTTGCGTAGCCACCGGCATCCTCGGCGGTGTCGGTCTCGAGCTCGAGTTCGACGAACTTGCCGCCGAGGCTCTCCACCTGTTCTTTGACGGCCGGGCGGACGTCATAGGCCTCGACGATGGCGCCGAGCTTTTTGGCCGACGCGATGGCCTGCAGACCGGCGACGCCGGCGCCCACCACGAAGACCCGCGCCGGGGCGATGGTGCCCGCGGCCGTCATCATCATGGGGAACATCTTCGGCAGCTCGTTGGCGGCCAACAGCACCGCCTTGTAACCGGCGATGGTGGCCATGGACGACAGGATGTCCATGCTCTGGGCGCGGGTGATTCGGGGCATCATCTCCATCGAGAAGAGGGTGACGCCCTTGTCGGCCAGTTTCTTGGTCGACTCGTGTTCGGTCAGGGGCTCGCACACCCCGACCACCGCCTGCCCTTCGCGCAGCAACTCGAGGTCCGCGGTGCCCGCATCCGGGTTGGCCCCGAGCGCGCGGACCTGTGCCACGAGGTCGGCGGTCTTGAATACCTCGGCGCGTCCGGAAACAACCTTGGCCCCCTTGGCGCTGTACTCGGTGTCCAGAAATCCGGCGGCGTCACCCGCCCCGCTCTCGATAACCACCTCGATGCCGGCTTTTGCCAGCTGAGGCACGAGAGCCGGGACCATGGCGACCCGGGCCTCGTTTGGAAAGCTTTCTTTGACGACTCCGACGATCATAGGCGTCCGTCCCTTCTTCCGCGGCCTGGGCCGGTCGGGTCCGGCCACGGGCTGAGTTTCGAAGGAGGCCGGGAGGGGGAGGAGCCCGCCCTTGTGACCACCGCCGCCAGATCCTACCACCTTCACGAACCCGGGAAAAGACCTCTTGAAAAAAACTTCACAAGCGACGGGGACACCTTGGGGGATCGACCCGATCTGCCCGGGGCGGCATCGATACGAGATCGCAGAACCCGCGATACAATGATTTCTGCAACGATGAGGCGACATGGTCGTTCCCGGACATCCGGGAACGCGGCTACCATCGAATATCTGGGTGAGGTCTCTATTTTGGTTCGAAAGACTTTGTTACGGGGAGTGTTCGCGCTGTGTCTGTCCCTTTTGACATCTGCCGTTGCGTTCTCGCGGACGAACCGACGGAACAGCGGGGCGAGATCGGGGTCCAGATCGGTGTTCGATGGGCCGACAACGACATCCGTCCCGAAGGCGACAACGGGCTGGCGTTTCGCCTACGGCATCGAAGGCGCGTGGGCCTTCAACCGCAAGTGGGCTCTTTTCTGGGACTTCAATCTTTCGGACCACGACAGCAGGCAATTCTGCGCCGACAACTCCCAACTGCAATGCCCTGACGCCGGTGGCGCATCACAAGGTCGTGACGTTCGGGATGGAACGACGGCTCAAGCCGGGCCCGAAGGGTCGGCAGTGGGTCTTCGGTCTCGGTACCGGGATGATGGATGTCGAATGGAACGGCGCCCAGATCCACCACGGGCTTTTGTCGTTCAATGCCGGTCGACGTTGCCCGTTGGGCCCCGGTGTCCTGCGCTGGACGTTGCGTATCGAAACCGCGTTCAGCGGGCGGACGGACGCGCAGTTCTACGGATCGCTCGACTGGGCACGATTTACGAACGTGGTTGGCTCTCGTCGGCTGGGGCTTTGACTTCGGGGGCGGGTTCAAGTCGTCGAATTCGGCACCTGCGGGCCCTGACACCAACTCGGCTGCGATAGCGGACGTCGCCGGACGGTGAGCGGCCTCGCCTCCCTGGATGAAGCGCCTCATCTGATCGTGACCAGGTTCTCGGTCCCACGACCCGATGACCCGCAAGAATGCGGACTGTCACGCAGACGTGAGTTGGCTGGAGCGCCGTCTCGACCTTTTCCGCTCCTTCTTCGCACCGTCGGTGGGCCGACTGAACGTGCCCGCAGTCCTCCTGTGTTCGAATCGGAGCGCGGACATGGTTTCGCAGCGCTCTCGCGGATCTCGACTGGGTCACGGTCGTCGTCCAGGACGACTGGTACGGAGGCTGGGTGGGGGAGCCCCATCAGACTCTGACCAGGATGGACTCCGACGATGCCGTTCGCGACGACTGGTTCGAAGCGGTGGATGCGGTCGACCGGCGACGTCGAAGTCTGCTCCACGAGGGAGTTTCTCCGCTACGACCTTTCCAACCGGAAGCTCGCAGCCTATCAGCGCGACGTGCCGTCGCCGCTGGCGGCCTTCAAGAGCGGCAGCAACCCCTACGCCTGCGATCACTCAGAGCTCGAGCAGCACTTTCCGAGCGCGACACATCGAAGGCGCTTTCCTGCTCCAGGTTTTCCACGGCGGCAACGTCAGCACCCGGCAAGCCCTCGTGGTACCGCCGCCGTCTCCCGCTCGACCGGCTCGTTCCGTTCGGATCGGCGAGAGTCTCACACGTCTGAACGGTGAGCGCGGTCCAGGGGCAGGAACACCACCATCTCGGTCCCGCCGCCGCTCCTTCGGTTCGGCGGTGATCAACCCACCGTAGCTTTCGACGATGGCCCGAACCAAGCGCCAGACCGAGGCCCGTGTGGCTGCGGTCCGGGTCGTCCTCGGGGCGATAGCTGAAGAACCTCGAGAACACCCGATCTCGGTGTTCTTCGGGAATGCCGGGCCCGCGATCGGCGATCGTGATTCTGGCCGAATCTCCGGCGGTGGTCACCGAAACTCGATGGGGGCACCGGGCGGCGAGAAGCTCACCGCGTTGTCGATCAGGTTCTCCAGCGCCTGGGTCAGTCGATCGGGCGATGCAAAGACAGTGACTGCGCCATCCGAAATGGCGACGTTCGATTGCTGGGCCCGCTGCCGCCGAGCCGCAACCTGAAGCTCTCGACGAGGGCGGGAACCAGGTCGTCCAGTCGGACGAGCGTCCGTTCCTCGTCGTTGAGCAGGGCGTCGATCCGCGAGATCTCCCGCGCTTCGGAGAGCAGCCGTTCCATGCGCGCGACGTCCTTCTGGATCATTCGCAGGAATCGCCTCCGCTCGGCTGGGATCCACATCTTCGAGAGCCATGTCGGTCGCGGTTCGAATCGACGCCAAAGGATTTTTGAACTCGTGCGAGACGTCGGCCGCAAAAGTTTCGGTCGAGCGGAGATGTTGTTCGAGCTGCAGGGTCAACTCCGCCAAGCGCCCGCTCGAGGTCGCCGATTTCGTCGCGCTCGATTGCTGGGGACGAAACTGCCCCGCAGTCGGCCGCGCCGATCCAGGATATCTCCGGCACGGCGGCGGAGACCGGCCAGCGGGCGGGCAATAGTGGTGGCGGCCAACAGACTGAGAACGACTGCGGCGCCGAGGCTGAGGAGGAAGACCTTGAAGACGTCGAGTCGAACCGCATCCAGCGCCTGGAGGATCCTGCCGGTCGACTGGGACACCAGGACCGCGCCGTCGACCTCTCCCTCGATTCGCACCGGGATGGCGATGTGCAGGGTCACCGAACGTCTCGGCCCGACGGTGATGCGGGTGGCCGCGCCGTAGCGGCCCTCGAGGGCGGACTGGATCTTCGGGCCGGGTCAGGAGATCGCTGCTGATGTCCGAGTCTGCCGACGTATCCGGAATCCTCGGTCTCCGGCCGGGAACAGGCGGAAGGGGAGTGACCCGATCCGGTAGAGAACGCTCTTCTCGGTGGTCGATGGTGGCGGAGCCTGGTCGTTCTTCGGCCTCGCCCTCGCGCCGGGGGCCGAGCAGGGCGGAGTCGGCGACGACCTCTCCGGCACCGATTGACGACCCGAAGCCGCGCGAGCTGGCGCTGGTCGAGCTGGATCAGTATCCGCCGGGCATCCTCGCCGTCGAGGCGGTCCCGCGCCTCGAGGGCTGCAGCCAGGAGACGGCCCTCCTGGGCCATTGTTCGCTCCTGGGCATCCAGCAGGTGGCCCTCGTAGGTGTCAAGAAAGAGCACGCCTCCGACAGGCAGGAAAACCAGCAGGATGTTGAATGCGAGGAGGCGAAGTGAGATCCGGGACGGAAGTTGAGATCTTCATCGACAACGAATCAGCCGGGCTCCTCGGTGTAGCGGTAGCCGAGCCCGTACACCGTCTCGACGCCGTTGAAGCTGGCGTCGATGGCGAGGAACTTCTTGCGGATCCGTCTTGATGTGCGAGTCGATCGTTCGGTCCGACACGAAGGTGTCGTGGGGATAGCCGTCGGTCATCAACTGTTCACGGGTCTTGACGTGGCCCGGTCTGACGGGCGAGGGCGTTCAGATATCATGAATTCGGTGACCGTCAGCGGCACCGTCTCGCCGTTCCAACGGGCCGTGTAACGGCGCAGATCGAGTTCGAGGCCGCCGACTCTCAGAAGCTCCTCGTCCTGGCCCGACGGCTCGCGGCCGAGAGCGACACGCCGAAAGAGAACCTTGACGCGAGCCTGGAGCTCGCGCATGGAAAACGGCTTGCACAGGTAGTCATCGGCGCCCAGTTCGAGCCCCAGCACCCTGTCGAACTCCTCGTCTCGTGAGGTGAGAAAGATGATGGGAACGGTTTCGGAAAGGCCCCTCACCTTGCGACACAGCTCGAGACCGTCCATTCTCGGCATGATGATGTCGAGGATCAGAAGTTCGGGGAGGTCGTTCTGGAACGCCTCCCAGGCGGCCATGCCGTCGGCGTAGGTCTCGACCCGGTATCCCTCGCGTTCGAAAGCGAACGCGACGTTGTCACGGATGTTCTGCTCGTCCTCGACGATCGCAATGCGTTCGGCCATGAATCGAGCGTAGCCCACCGCACGGCCGTTCGCAATTGGCGAACGGCGATTTCGGATTTCGGATTTCGGATTTCGAATTTTCCATCGCGGCTTCCCATCGCACTAGAATGTTCGAGTGCTCACACCGTTCGAAAGTGCGGATACGAGTCGCGTGCGGAGGACGGGTCGCGTGCGGCGGAGGTGCCTGGCTACCCGGACCGTTCGACGGGCCGGCGTGCCTGGCATCCTCTCGGGAAGCGCGCAGGGAAAGCCGGGCCTGCCTGGGATCTGGGAAGCGGTACCGTTGAAGCCTCAAGCGCCGAAGCCCCGAAGGGGCGGCAGAGAATAAGCCGGGGCGTCAGCCCCGGTATGCAGGGGATCATATAAGCAAGCCCGGAGGGGCGGCAGATTTAGCGTACGGCGTAAGCCGTGCTCGGAAAGCGCGAAGGGGCGAGTCTATGCCTGCCCGCCATGCCCGAATCTTCGGAGCCCCTCAAGCCTCAAGCCCCAAGCCCCAAGCCAAAAAAAGCCGGCGCCGCTGAGGCGGCGCCGGTGCAAGGCGGGAAGTGAGCTTCCCGTTGGGAACTCGTTCAGGAAGCCGTCTACTTGGCTGCGGGCTTTTTGGTTGCGGCTTTCTTCTTCGGAGCGGCCTTTTTCGGCGCGGCTTTTTTGGCGGCTGGTTTCGGAGCCGAGGCTTCTTTGGTGCGGAGCTTGTCGACGGCGACGGTGAGCGACTCGACCTTCTGGGTCAGGCTTTCGATCTCTTCCTTGGTCGGAACGCCGATGCGGTGGATGACGGCCGTCATCTGGTCGTCGACGGTGCGACCGAAGGTCTCCCAGTAGCTCTCGGCAACGGTCTTCATCCCGGCCACGGTGCCCTTCGCCTTCTCGACCTGTCTTTTTGCTCTTCTTTTCGACCTTGCCGCCCTTTTCGACGAGGTTGGTGAAGAACTTTCCGCCCTCCTGCTCGGCCATGGCGACGGCGCCGAGACCGGCCAGCCAGACCTTGTGAGCGGATTCCACGATGTCCTGCTGCAGCTCTTTCGACTTCTTCTTGGCGATCATTTTCGATCCTCCTTGACGGTGTTCATTTCGGTGTTGGCGGCGCGGTGGCGCCCGGTTTCGACTCATGCCGCCTTGCGGCATTCCTTACGAATGAGAATATAACGCACTGCGGCATAGCTGTCAAGATAATTCTGCCGCAGTGCGGCAGAAATTATGATAAATCAAATTTTATGAGATATTTAAGATTCGCAAATAATATGAGGCTTTACCGTATTCGAGGGTTGAATTTATGCCGCATGGCGGCATAAAAATTCGCTCAATCCCAGCCTTCCGGGAAGGACGTGTCGACGTCAATCGCCGAGCGCACCAGTTCCTTGGCGGCCTTGGCATAGGGCAGCAGGGCAAACAGGCTGCCCTTCGCGAGCTTGAGCTTGCCACCCATGAGACCGACGATCGGGTCCGTCTTGCCGGCGAGGACGCTCTTCCACGCGGAAGGTTCGGCGCTGATCAGATAGGGCGTGTCTTCGAGTTCCGCCGCCGCCGCGGTTTTGGCCCCTCGGCAGTCGCCGTGCCAGAGATCCGCGATGACGATCCTGTCCTCGGCGATGCCCATTGCCGGGTCGGCGGTCATGAGCATGGCGATGGCGCCCTCCCACTTCGTGGCGGCCTTTTTATAGTCGGCATTGCCGTTGATGCTGTCGTTCCAGAGCAGTGCCCAGTCGTCCGAGAAGATCTCTGCAGCCATGGTGCCTCCGTGTATTCGTTGACTGAGGATAACCGACGAACGGGTTGGTCTCAAGCGCGACCTGTGACGTGATGGACGGCGTCATCTCTGAAGCGCCCGACATAGCGGCGAAAAGGCTCGGTGACGCTCTGCGGAACCGGAAGGTACATGAGGTGGCCCGGAGATTCCTGGCTCGCGCCGAACAGCCACGAGGCGACCTGGTGGACGTTGACCCTGGCGATGTCCCGGCGGCTGAAAACGTTGGCGAGGTACAGCGGCGACAGATCGCGTGCCTCCGGCTCGGCCAGGCTCACTGTCCACGGCTGCGGTTTGAGGTCGAGGTCGAATCGTTTCATGACCTTTGGCGGTCGGTTGCGGATGGCATAGAGAAAGAGGCGGTTGAATGCGCTCGTCATCAAGCGCGGATTGATACAGCGGATGGCCGGGACATAGAAGAGGTGTTGCCGATCGGGGTGGTCCTCGCCGATCTGGTCAAAAGTTCCGTCGATGCCGTCCTTGAGTCGCATGAGGTCGGTCAGCATTTCGCCGTCTCCGGTCCTCAAGCGAAGCGGGAAACGCCAGAACGGCACCAGGTCCCAACCTTCGTCGTCCGGGGAGAGGGATGTGGCCGTACTGGATCTCCTGCTTTCGGCCCTCGATCACTTCGCAGACTCGATGGCAGTTGTGGCAGAAGTGGAGCACGGCGTCGGGGTCGAAGGAGAATTCGTGACCGCAGACCGGGCACTCCATCGGCACGAATCGAAGCCCGGCTCCCGGTTCGCGCGCTTCCCGGGGCAGGTCGGTCAGAATCCGGTCGTCAATCTTCGGAGCTTGCTTGACAACCGCCCCTGCAGCGCCGTCGAGCAGGACCGTTTCGTCGATTCCGGGGCCGCGGACCTCTGCGATCCACCACGGCCTCCAGACGACCGCCGTGACCTCTCGGGTGAAGCGGGAGCCGAGGCGAATGACCTGGATGTCCCGGATCAGGCGTTTCCGGTCGAGGTCTCCAAACGCCCGCACGAGGTCATCATCGAGACCGTCGATCGCCACCGTCTGGAGATCGTGTGGCAGGGCAGCGGCCGGCCGCAGAGCCTTGAGATAGCTGAGCTTGCCCATTGGTGGCACCTCGATGTCCGCGGCGGCCGAGACCGAGGCCTCGATCGTGCCCACGTCGAACCGCAGAAACTTCTCCTGGTCCTGCGAGGATCGTCCGAACGCGGCCTGGTACAACGTTCCCATCCCGTGGCGGTACGGCGTCAGAAAATGCAGGGTCCTGACGACGTGCAGGTTTTCGGCGAGCTTGATGCGGAAGCTGTCTGCCTTTCGCGACACTGCAGCCTCTGCCGCGTTGACGGCGGCTCGACTTCGGGCCGGGTGACCAGGGCGCCGGTCGGACTGGCTTCGGTGGCGTTGCGGGCGAGCGGCGCCACCGATCGCGCATAGAGTTTGAGGTAGTGCTGGTAGCGGTAGTGGTCCAGGAGGGCCTCTCGCAGCACGTTGGCGTCGTACACCCGCTCGGGCAAGCGTCACGTACAGGGTTTCCTCGTGCCCGGCGACCAGGTGATTGCTGCCGCAAAAGGAACAGTGCGCCATGTGATGGAGGACCGGCACCGCGACCGCAGCGCCGCACTCGGTGCAGCTCACCTCGACGCAGTAGTGGTTCTCGATGACGGTCTCCGCCTCCTCGACGCCTCGGGACCGGGTTGTCTTCGGCGTGGGTGCGGCGTCGTTGGCAACGATGTTTGAATTCTTCGAGCTGCCGAGCCGATCTGCGCGTGCCGCTTCGGCCCTCCTCAGTGGGCTCAAAGGTGTCACAAAAAGTGCCCCACACGCCGCCGACCACCATGCTCGGCAGGTACATCCAGACATCCCCGGCGTTTGCGGTGAGGATCAGGCTGGCCTGGGCGAACAACACGCCGAGCGCGATCTCGAGGGTCGTTCGCCCGGCCGCGGCGAGGCCGGCGCCGGAGCTGAGGGCGTTGACGATGACCACGGACCACGGCGACGGGTTGTGCGGGCGGATGAAGGCCGCGGCGGAGATCGCCGCGACGGGCGGCAGGACGAAGGCCGCGATGGCCAACCCCGGCGTCACAGGAGGTCTCCCGCCGTCAAATCACCGCGGGCCAGCGCCTTGAGAAGGGGCACGACGAGTTGGGTATCGTCGATATTGAAGAGAGGGTCGGCCAGGGCGCCGCGGAGGAGAGTGAAAAGGGCCTGAAATGCGACCGGTTCTTCGCACTCCGATGTCAGGATTTCGCGGCAGACGTCGAGTCTCCCTCCCAGACGGAATTCTGTCCGGAAAGGATGCGTTGTACGAGTCGACGCTGCTCGATCAGTGGTTGCTCTTGAGATTCGGCCATACCCATTCCATGATAGCCCGCCATGTGCCGGTCGAGCTCGCAGAATACCAATTCGAGAGGGAGTGTGCAGCCATGTCAGATCTACGTGGTCAACGCAGTCTTATTTCCGGTGCTTCGAGTGGCATCGGGTTTGAAACGGCTCGCCTGCTGGCAGAAGAGGGCGCGGAGGTATGCCTGGTCGCGCGCGACCTGGCAGGCTCGGAGAGGCGGTCTCCGACACATCGGAGGCGCCGCGTGGCGGTGGCCTGCGATCTTCGCAGATCCCGACGCCGTGGCGCCCTCGTTGCCGAGAGTCGGATCGCGATGGCCGGCGGTGGACGGGTTGGTCAACAACGCAGGCATCGCACCCATGGCGACGGTGAACGATACGACTCGACCGAGGTCTGGGACCAACCTTCGATATCAATGTGCGCGGGCCCTTTCTGCTGTGCCGCGAACTGAGCCCGCTGCTGCACGCGGGCAACTCGCCGTCGGTGGTCAACGTCTCGTCGACCCTTGCGGAGAAAGCCATTCCCGGGGATGGCGGCGTACAACGCGTCCAAGGCCGCCCTCAACCAACTCACCCGGTCGTTGGCGCTGGAATGGGCGCCCTCGGTCCGCGTCAACGCCGTCATGCCGGCGGTGGTCGATACCCCGATTCACGCCGCTGCGCGGGATGACTTCGGAGCAGGTCCAGGAGATGGCCGGTTTCCACCCCCTCGGCAGGATCGGTCAACCGGAAGACGTCGCGTCACTGATCCTCTTCCTGCTTTCCGGAGGCTTCTTCCTGGATGACCGGTACCGTTATACCGATCGATGGCGGGGTGATGGCCACCTGAAAAATTCACAATTTTGAATTTTGAATTTTGAATTCCGGTCGACACCTCGGCTTGACCGGCTGCAGGCTCGGGAACGAGAATTGTCCGTAATTCAGAATATTAAAATTGAAAATTAAAAATTCAAGCCGTTGGGCGGTGTGATGGTCGATGGTCCGCGCGTCGTCTTCCTCGACGGCGATGCCGACCCTCCAGACGCGGGCGTCGGGCGGGATCCAGGTGGCGATGGCCTCTTTCGGCCACTCGACCGCGGTGACGGCTGCGGGTCCGAAAGCATGTCCTCAATCCCGATTTCGCGCAGGTCGGTGACGCGTTCGCCGAGGCGATAGAGGTCGACGTGATGGACGGTCGTGATGGCTCCGACGCTGCAGTCGAATAGCTCTGGATCAGGACGAAGGTCGGTGACGAGACGTCGGCCGGATCTCCGTGGAGACCGCCAACGAGGCCCCTGACCAAGGTCGTCTTACCGGCCGCGAGCTCGGCCTCGAGAAGCACGACGTCACCGCCGTGCAACTCGAGGGCGAATCGTCCACCGAAAGCCACGGTTTCCGCCGCCGAGCAGAGTTGTTGACAGGTGAGCGATCGTCACGGCGTCTCGAGCTCACGCCAGGCAGGGGCAATGAATGCCGGAAGCTCGGGATGCGGGCACGGCGGCTGGGTATTCACCGCTCCCGATCTCACCGGCGCGCCCGTGGAGCCAACACCCTGTGATTGCCGCCCGCACCGGGTCGAGGCCCTGGGCGAGCAAGGCGGCGATGGTCCCGGTGAGCACATCACCGGACCCTCCGGTCGCCAGGGACGCGCTGCCCGTGGGGTTGATCCACGCCTCGCCTCCGGGCTCGGCGATCAGCGTGTGGTGTCCTTTGGCGACGACGACCGATCGCGTTCGTGATGCCGCCTCTCGGGCGGCGGCCAACCGATCCGTCGTGACCTGCTCGGTTGTCCAGCCGAGCAGTCGAGCGAGCTCGCCGGGGTGCGGTGTCAGGACCGGTGACATATCGCGGCCGGCGAGGCGTTCCGGTCGGCCGGCGAGCATATTGATGGCGTCGGCGTCCAACAGCAGTGGCCCAGGCCAGTTGTCGAGCAGCCACTCGAGGGCGGCCGCAGCGCCGGCGCCGGTGCCCATCCCGGGCCCGACGGCGACTGGCCGTCATACGTTCGAGGATCGATTCGATGCCGTCGGGCCCGTCGATCTCGCCCTCGCCGGTGGCTTTCAATGGGTGGGTCATGGCCTCGAGACAGCTGCCGTCGACCACCGACACGACCGGTTCGGGCACCGCCATGGTCACCAGACCGGAGCCCGCAACCACTGCCGCGTTCGCGGCCATCGCCACTGCACCGCCTCGGCCCCTAGCCGCCGGCGACCAGCAGGAGGTGACCAAATGTCCCCTTGTGGGAGTCGGCGGGCACGGTGGGGCAGGAACAAGGCGATGTCCTCGGTTTCGGGCCACCACAGGTGGCAGTTCTTGCTCGAGGGCGGCCGGGGGAATACCGATGTCCACCACCGCGACTATCTCCGCAGTGAGGGCAGGCCGGAGGCAGGACATGACAGGGCTTGAGGGCTGCAAAGGTGACCGTCAGATCGGCCTGAAGAACGGTGCCCGGGACGGCCGACGATGACCCGTTGAGCCCGGTCGGAACATCGACTGCGACGACCGGAGCTCCCGACGCAGCGACTCGCCGGACCACCTCCTGGAATCGCCCACCAAGAGGTCGGTCGAGACCTGTCCCGAGCAGTGCGTCGATCACCACGTCGGGCGGTGGTCTTCGGAGTTCGCCGTCCGAGGATCGACAGATCGTCGTCTTCGACGATCTGCAATGGGACCTGGAAAGCGACTGCCAACCGGTGGTTGGTGGCGGCGTCCGGACTCAACTTGCTCGGGATCACCGAAGAGCAGCACCGAGACATCGTGTCCGCCGTTGGAGAGATGCCGCGCGGCGGCGAGCCCGTCACCACCGTTGTTTCCCGGCCCGCACAGAACGAGGACGCGCCGGGCATCGGGGAAGCTGTCGCGCAGAGCGTCGACCACCCCCGTTGCCGCGTTCTCCATGAGAACGAGGCCGGGCACGCCGAGATCCTCGATGGTGTGTCGGTCGGCCTCGCGCATGGCCTGGTTGTCGAGAACGGGCAGCATGACGGCCTCCTCGATGAGGATTGTACTCTCCGGGCTGATCGCGTGTGCGCCGCGGATCGTTGCCGGTTGGGTCAGTCCTGAGCCCATGGGGCGAGCTCGTCGGCCGAGATGTGGTGAACAGTATGATCGGTCTCGCTCCCACTCGGCGATGAGTTTCTCGATATGGCCACGATCTTGTCGCGGCGGGTCAAAAAGCGCCTCGATCTCGCCGCGGAGAGATACTCCGAAAGCTGTTTTCGACTTCTGCTCGATCAAGCGCTTTGAAGGATTCATACGAGGTCGCGTTCGCAATGGGTGATTGCCTCCGGATACAGGAGATCGTGTGAGGCCCCGAAACAGCGCGAACAATCGATGAACCAGAGCCGCCAATTGGCATCGATCAGCGTGTTGCCGAGGTTGCTGTCGCGGTTGGCCACCAGGTTGTCGAAGACGTGCATGATCTCCTTCTGCTGGTTGTAACGGCCGATGTTCGGGGGGTCATGTCCTGCATCACGGCGCATGGTTTCGGTGATGACGCCCTGCAGCCAGATTTGCACCGATCCCGGCTGGTGCGTTTGATATTGCGTTGGATGACCGGCGGGACCCGATTGAGATTCGAGAAGCCGGTCGAGACGGTAGGCCGCGATGTCGTAGCCGAACCAATCGCTCCAATGGAGATAGAACTTTCTTTTGGCCCTTCGCGTACTTTCTTCTGTTGATCGTCGATGTCCTTGAATACCGCGTTGACCCTGAGGCCATCGCCGGCCAGCAATAGCTTTCGGGGGTCCGACACGCCGACCGGGATCTTTTTCATCGACACCAAGGTCGCGTTGGCCAGGTAGTGCTCGATCTCTTCGTCGTTCTGAAACGGTAGCGGCCGTCCGTCGGCATCACGAAAAAGGTAGCCCTCGAACCGGTTGTCCGAAGAGGCATCGGGCGTGGCCGACGCGGCGTCCGGCGCGTCCTGGCTGAAGGTCGGCTGGGGCTGCAGAAAGATCAACCCAGAGGCGACTGTGAAAATGACCATTCGGCGGGCGCCGTTAGCAATCATGAATTGAGATCTCCCAGCTGAGCCCTTGGAGGCTTCGCCTCGGAGCGACAAGACCTCCGACGTCCATATTCGTCCTGTTCATCTTCCGGTGATTCATTTTTTTTACTCATCTGCTGGGTCGGCCTCCATCATATCGAAGAGTACCTCCTGAGCGCCACGTTGGTTGATCGAATCGCGCAGAAAAACAACCAGTGGGTCCGGGTTACTTCGGGTGTGTTGGTTCGGATTGCGCGGCATCGACCTGGCACTCAGCTCAAACAACGAGCACGATGAAGATCATCCGAACGGTATTTGAAGCCACCGTCACAGACTGTTTCCGCCTGCATTCTATGCGGTTTCCCGTTCAACGAACTGCGACGTCACGGAGCGCCCTGTCGACGAGCAGGCAGGCCATCGCAACCGCCAGCGCCGGAAACATCGGCTCGATCCCGAAGGGGTAGCCCGACGGGCTCGAACCCGCGATCCAGGCCACTGCCGTTGCCGCTGCGGTGATCATCGCCGCGGTTGCCGCCCGGCCGCCGGGCCTCCAGGATTTCGGCAGGTTGACTGCAAGCACGGGCAGGAGCAGCGCTGCGGTAACAACCGATCCGATGTGGTGCCAGACCTGAATGGCGGATGAGAAGAGCATGGCGCCGGCCGCCGCGATGGCCGCTGATACGACCAAGCCGATCCGGGTTCGCCGGCGTATTTTCTCCGGGTCGGGTTCGCGCGGTGCCAGGTCGTGACCGATGGTCGTGGCCGCGATAAAGAGGTAGGAGTCGAGGGTCGACATGATGGTCGCGAAGAGCCCGACCATGAAGATGGCAGCCATCCACGGCGACAGGACCGCCGACGCGAGGGCGGGGAATGACGCCATCGGGTCGTTGAGGGTGGGCAGCAGCACCCGGGCGGCCAGCCCGCTGAAGACCGTGAGGAAGTCGAAGACGATCCACAGACCCACCGAAACCAGAACTCCGGTTCGCGCGGTACGCGGATCGCGGGCTGCAAACACGCGTTGGTAGAAGGCGGGCTCGACGACGGTTTGCAGCGCGATCAGGTACCACACGACCACAGTCTGCCAACCCAGACCTCCATCCCACAGACGGTGAGTGTCGGGGAGCTGCGACCAAAGACCCGCGAACCCGCCGGTATGTGCCAGTGCCGCAGGCAGGAGAATGAGAAACCCTCCGTACATCAGGACGAACTGCAGGATGTCGGTTCGGACCACCGCGCGGAAACCGGAGAGCCCGACGTAGACGGCGGAAAACACTGCAGCAGCGACGACTGCCGTTCCGAAGCTCAACCCGGTCACCTGGGCGAGCAACACGGCCAGCATCAGAACATATGCGACCGGGACGGTCGAAGCGTAGACCGCGGCCGCGCCCGCCAACGACGCGGGTCGGCCATAGGCGTCGGCAAGAAGGTCCGGAATGGTGATGGCGCCGCTGCTCCGCAGGCGCGGCGCGAGCCAGAGTGCGAAAAGCACCGCGGCGATGTAGTAGGGGACGCCGAATACCAGCCACGTGGAGATCCCGAAGCGCCAGGCGTACTCGCCGATGCCGAGGATTCCCCCGTACCAGGTGGTGACCAGGGTGGCGACGAACACGGGAAGGGTCAAACGGCGTCCCGCCAGGAGATAGTCGATGCCCCCGCCGCCGCGATGCCTGACCGACAGCAGAGCAGCGCCGCCACGTACGCCAGCACCAGGATGATGACCCTCGTATTCATCCGGGGAAGTGTAGCCGGGCCGGCTGTTGATGGCGGTACCGATGCCTGCCTCGCACGGGATGCCCGGCGGGTTCTTGCGGTACACTTAAGTGGTACCCAGGGGGTTCTATGCATATCAACGACATCCTCAAGGTGGCGGTCGAACGCAAGGCTTCGGACGTTCATCTCAAGGTCGGCGCGCACCCGGTGCTGCGCATCGACGGCCGGCTGCAGGTCCTGACCGAATTCAAGCGCATGATGCAGGAAGACACCATCGCCATGGCGTTCTCCATGATGTCGTCGCGGCAAAAAGAACGGTTCAAACACCTGCTCGAGACCGATATCGCATACTCCGTGCCGGGCATGGGCAGATTTCGCTGCAATATCTTCCAGCAGCGCGGTTCGGTGGGTCTCGTCCTGCGGCTCATTCCCGGCCAGGATTCAGACCTTCAAGGAGCTGATGCTGCCGGCGATTCTCGAAAGAATCTGCGAGGAGCAGCGGGGTCTGGTGCTGGTCACCGGGACGACCGGGTCGGGAAAGTCGACCTCTCTGGCCTCCATGATCGACCACATCAACACCCGGCGTATCGAGCACGTCATGACCATCGAGGACCCGATCGAGTTTCTGCACCGCGACAAGAAGTCGATCATCAACCAGCGCGAAGTCGACGTCGACACCAAACAGTTTTCCACCGCTCTGCGGTCGGCCATGCGGCAGGACCCGGACGTGATTCTGGTCGGCGAGATGCGTGACTACGAGACCATCGAGACGGCCCTGTTGGCGGCGGAGACCGGGCACCTCGTGCTTTCCACCCTGCACACGGTCGATGCGACCGAGACGATCAACCGCGTGATCTCGGTGTTCCCACCCCACCAGCAGAAACAGATCCGGATCCAGCTCGCAGCGGTTCTCAAGGCCATCGTTTCCATGCGGCTTGCTGCCCCGAGCCGACGGGCTCGGCCGGGTGCCGGCGGTCGAGGTTCTGATCTCCACCTCCTACATCCGCGACTGCGTCGAGAACAAGGAGAAGACCAAGCTGATCCGCGACGCGATCGTTCAGGGCACCAGCCAGTACGGGATGCAGACCTTTGATCAGTCCCTCTATCAGCTCTACAAGAACGGTCTGATCACCCTCGAAGAGGCCCTTCGGCGGGCCACCAACCCGGACGAGTTCAAGCTCAAGATCCAGGGCATCCAATCGACTTCCGACATCTCCCGGGAGGAGATGGATGGGGTCCTCGATCTCGCCACGGAGACCGATCTCGACCCGTTTTCAGAAGAATCACCGTTCGAGTTCGGCGGCGGCAGCTGAGGCGAGCTCCGAGAGTGATCGATGCCGACTGAGAAGATCGGTCTATCAGACTGCGCTCGATCTGTTGTCGCGGCGCGACCACTTTCGGCGCGAACTCGAAGACAAGCTCCGCCGTCGCGACTTCCCCGAGAACGAGATTGCTGCCGCGATCGAGCGCTGTGAGGAGATCGGTCTGATCGACGACGAACGGGTCGGACTGCGGTTCGTCGAGGTGCGTGCGGCGTTCGCGCGGCTGGGGCCCACGGCGATTGGCGGGAGAGCTCCAACAGCGAGGCATGAGCCACGACGTCGCCGCGAGACTCGCGATCGTGCCGCCGGAGCTCGCCGAGGACGCCATGCGGACCGCGCTGCGCAAGCTCGAGATCCGGGCGCCGGCCGGGTGGTGGCGGGATGGTCAGCGACAGGCACGGATGGTAAGCTCCCTCATCACACGCGGTTTCGAAGCCGAGGTCGCAATTGCCGCCGTCAATGCACTGGCGGCTTTCCGGGAGAACCACAACGATGCGTTCGATGACCAGTAAGGAAATCCGCCAGACCTTTCTCGACTACTTTGCGTCCAAAGGACACCAGGTGGTGCCGTCGGGATCGCTGTTGCCGGCCGGCGACAGCACCCTGCTTTTCACCAACGCGGGGATGAACCAGTTCAAGGAAGTTTTTGCGGGCCGCGAGAAGCGCGAAGAGCCCCGCGCCGACCTCGACCCAGAAGTGCGTTCGCGCCGGCGGCAAGCACAACGATCTCGAGAATGTCGGCTACACCGCCCGCCACCACACCTTCTTCGAGATGCTGGGAAACTTCTCGTTCGGCGACTACTTCAAGAAGGAAGCCATCGAGTTCGCGTGGGAACTGGTGGTCGACGTCTACGGTCTGCCGGTCGATCGCCTCTGGTTCACCGTCTACACCGATGACGACGAGGCCGCTGCCCTGTGGGAGCAGGTGGGGCGCCGCCGGACCGGATCCTCCGGTTCGGCGAAAAGGACAACTATTGGTCGATGGGCGAAACAGGGCCCTGTGGCCCGTGCTCGGAGATCCATTTCGACCGTGGCCGCGACCCGTTTGCGCCGGGACGTGCGGAGTTGGTCAATGGCGAGGGTGACGACATCATCGAGATCTGGAATCTGGTTTTCATGCAGTACGACCGCGATGCCGCGGGGCACGCTTCACCCGTTGCCACGCCCGTGCGTCGATACTGGAGCCGGGCTTGAGCGGTTTGCGGCCGTTCTCCAGGGAGCCGAAACAAATTACGAGACGGACCTGTTTGGCCCGCTCATCGACTCTGTGGCTGAGTTGGCCCAGCAGAAGTATGACCCTTCAAATGATCTTGCGCCCGCCTACAGAGTGATCGCCGACCACCTAAGGGCGGCGACCTTCCTCATGACCGACGGCGTGGTGCCCTCCAACGAGGGCCGCGGCTATGTCCTGCGCAGGATCATCCGCCGGGCGCTCCGTTACGGCCGCAAGCTCGGGCTCGATGGTGCATTCCTCCACACCCTGATGCCGGTGGTCGTGGAAGAAATGGGCGACGTCTTCCCGGAATTGGTAGAACGCCGCGATGTCGTAGCAACCCAACTTCGCCAGGAAGAGGAGCGTTTTGCTCGCACTCTGAACAGCGGCACCGACGTTGCGCAGCGGGAGCTCGAACGCGTCAAGCGATCGGGTGGCGACACCGTGCCGGGGGAAACGGTCTTTGACCTCTACCAGTCCAACGGGATTCCGGTCGAACTCCTCGAAGAGTTCGCGCAGGAGGAAGGACTGGTTCTCGACCGTGAAGGTTTCGAGGCAGCTCTCGAGGAAGAACGGCGCAGAGGGCAGGCTTCGTGGCGCGGTGATTTGCTGGCTCATTTTCGTCCTGAGTACGAATGGCTGATCGACAAGGGAACGACATCAGTATTCGACGGCTACGACACGCTCTGCAAGACGACCAAAGTGGTGGGTTTGATTGGTGATGATGGACTGGAAGACCTTCTCGAAAAAGGGGAGAGCGGAGAACTGGTCCTGGAAGAAACTCCGTTCTATCCGGAATCGGGTGGGCAGATCGGCGACCGTGGAATTCTGATCTGGGATGAGGGCAGGGCGGTCGTGATCGACACCCTCAAGCCTTTGGAAGGGCTGATCGTCTCGAAGATCGTGGTCGAAGAGGGTGAGCTGAAGATCGGCACCGAAGTCCGCGCCGAGGTGGCTCAGACCAACCGAGCGGACACCCAGCGCAACCACACCGCCACCCATCTTCTCCACGCGGCGTTGCGCACGGTACTCGGCGAGGCCGCCCAGCAGGCAGGCTCGTTGGTGGATCCCGATCGGCTTCGTTTTGACTTTTCGTGGGGAGATCCAGTAACTCCCGAGCAGCTCCGTGAAATCGAACGTCTCGTCAACGCGGAAATCGTCCGCAACGAACCGGTCACCAAAGACGTGATGGCGATGGACGATGCCCGTGGGCTGGGCGCAATGGCTCTCTTCGGCGAGAAGTACGGTGACACTGTGAGGGTGGTGACGGTTGGAGATGGCGACTTTTCAGTCGAGCTCTGTGGAGGCTGCCACGTTGATCGGACGGGTGATATCGGTCTGTGCAGCGTCATTTCCGAACGAGGTGTGGCTGCCGGCGTGCGCCGCATCGAGGCGGTGACCGGACGCGGTGCCATCGAAAGGCTTCAGGAAAGAGACCTGCTGGTGGAAACCCTCGCCGGGACCTATCAGGCGTCCTTCGAACAGCTGCCGGATCTCCTTGCCAAACGTGACCGCAAGATGTCGGATCTCGAGGCCGAGGTGCGGAAGCTCAAGCACCAGCTCGCGTCCGGCGACGGCGGCGGCGGCGAGATACTCAACGAGGTGTTCGGTATCAAGGTCCAGGCGCGGAGGGTCCCCGAGATGGACTCCTCGGAGTTGCGCAACCTGGCCGACACGCTGCGCCAGAAGCTGGGCTCCGGAGTCGTGGTGTTGGGTATGGAGTCGGACGGCAAGGCCACCTTGTTGGCCGCTGTCACCGACGATCTCACCGACCGCGATCAAGGCGGGTGATCTCGTCCGCGAGCTGGCAAAGACCGTTGGCGGTCGAGGCGGCGGGAAGCCGAACCTCGCCCAGGCGGGCGGTCCGGATGCCGGCAGACTCGACGAGGCACTCGGTCAGGCGGCGGAAGTGGTCGCGACAATCGCCGCGACTCCCGACAACTGAAGACCGTCCCACCGAACGGGACGGTTGTGAAAACCCAGGGGAGAGTGTGAAGTGAAACGTGCCGCTGAAATCGCGTTTATCGGTCCCGGCGTCATGGCCGAGGCCATGATTGCCGGTCTGATCCGGCAGGGTGTGGCGCCCGCCGACAGGATCATCTGTTCGGGTCCGAGTGCCGAGCGTTGCCGGGAACTCGGTGATCGGCACGGCATCCACTTTTCGACCGACAACGCCGAGGCTGTCGAAAACGCCCGGACGGTGGTTCTGGCGGTGAAGCCGCAGCGGCTGGAACCGGTGCTGGCAGATCTCCGGGGTCGGCTCGAGCCGTCGGCGCTGGTGATTTCGATCATCGCGGGTGCGACGATCGACAGAATCGCCGATGGGCTGGATCACGCGGTGATCGTGCGTTCGATGCCCAATACTCCGGCCCAGATCGGCGAAGGGATCACCGTGTGGACGGCCGCACCGGCGGTGACCGACCAGCAGAAGGAGAGCGCCAAAGAGATCCTCGGCGCTTTCGGCGACGAGGTCTTTCTCGAGGAGGAGCGGTTCCTCGATATGGCGACTGCTCTTTCCGGCACCGGGCCGGCGTATGTCTTCCTGTTTATGGAGGCGATGGTGGACGCGGGCGTCCACCTCGGTTTCTCGCGCCGGGTCGCCGAGACTCTGGTGGCGAAGACCTTCCGCGGGTCGGTTGACTTCTATTCAAGAGATGACGACCCGGTCCACCTGGCCCGGTTGCGGAACCAGGTCACCTCGCCGGGTGGAACCTCGGCAGCCGCACTCTATTACCTCGAGAAGGCGGGTTTCAGGACCGCGATTTCGCGAGCGATCTGGGCGGCCTACGAGCGATCGCGCGAGCTCGGCACCGATGTCGAAGCGCACTCACCGGAACCCTCGGACTGACGACGGCGTGAATTCTCAGTGGTCGACGGAGCCGCTGGGGGTTCGGATCCGTGCTCTCGGGACGCTAACCTCGACGAGTTCTCAGATGGCGTCAGCTTCGTGGCGGTGTGCGACCGTCTCGAGCGCCAATTCGATCATCTGGTCGAAGGAGGTCTGACGGTCGGATGAGGAGAGTGCCTCACCCTTGGTGATGTCATCGCTGACTGTACAGATGGCGAGGGCTTCGGCGCCGAGTTCCGCGGCGAGGGTGTAGAGACCGGCAGTTTCCATCTCGATGCCGAGGATGCGGTATTTCTTCATCAGTTCGAACTGCTCGGGTTGTGGCGTGTAGAAGAGATCGGCGGAAAAAATATTGCCGACGTGAAAGGGGAGCCCTTTCTCTTCTGCCACTCGCACAGCCGTGCGCAGGAGACCGAAGTCGGCGATGGCGGCGAGGTCGTGACCGCCGAACCGCATCCGGTTGACACCCGAATCGGTGGACGCTCCCATGGCAATGATGATGTCCCTCAGCTTGATGTCGGGGTGGACCGTGCCGCAGCTGCCGACTCGAATGAGGCGTTTGACCCCGTACTCGCGGATCAGTTCCGTCCCGTAGATGGACGCCGACGGGATCCCCATCCCGTGGGCCATCACCGACACAGGCTGGCCTTGAAACAAGCCCGTGAAGCCGAGCATGTTGCGCACGTCGGCGACCTGGCGCGCTTCATCAAAGAAGTTCTCTGCAATATATTTCGCCCGCAGCGGATCGCCGGGCATCAGAACCGAAGTAGCAAAATCTCCCGGGGCGGCATTGATGTGAATGGAAGGCATGATCTCTCCGTCAGTGCGATTCGAGATGGTACCCAGCTCGGGTCGCCAAACGCAACCGACAATTTTCCATGGATCAATAAACTTGACACCATGCGGCAGGAGATTTGTTATCCTCAGCGGCGAAGATGACATTACCAAGTGTTCGAATTTCATTGGGAGGTACGGTATGGTGAACCCGGTAGGGAAGCGTCTTCTTGGATCGATTGTATTCGCAATCGTCTTGGCCGCCTTTGGCGGTTTTTCTTTTGCCCAGGAGGAACCTGCGGAACCGCAGGGGGTCCCCGAGGAAGAGATGGCTGTGCCGATCGCGGTCGGTGAGATCACGGTCACCGCGCAGAAGCGCGAGGAGAACATCCAGGAGGTACCGGTCTCGGTCTCGATCCTCCAGGGTGAGGACCTCAACGTCATCACCACAGGCGGCGCCGACGTCCGGGCGCTTTCCGCCCGCGTGCCGAGCCTGATCATGGAATCGTCCTTTGGACGCGCTTTCCCGCGCTTCTACATCCGCGGTCTCGGCAACACCGATTTCGATCTCAACGCTTCGCAGCCGGTCTCGATGGTGGTCGACGAGGTCGTGCTCGAGAACCCGGTCGTCAAGGGCATGCCGCTCTTTGATCTGGATCGGGTCGAGGTGCTGCGCGGTCCCCAGGGAACCCTCTTCGGCCGCAACACACCGGCCGGTATCGTCAAGTTCGACACCGTCAAACCGTCACAGGACTTCGATGCCTTTGTCCGTGCGTCCTACGGCACCTACTCGACCACCGACATCCAGGCCGCTGTCGGCGGCTCGCTCGGCGGCGGCTTGTCGGCTCGATTCTCCGGTCTTTACCAGGGTCGAAGCGATTGGGTGGACAACAATTTCGAGGGTGGTGACGATCTTGGGGGATATCAAACCCTCGCCTACCGCCTCCAACTCCTGTGGGAGCCGAACGAGAAGTTTTCCGGGCTTTTCAAGGTGCACGGCTGGGAAGTGAGCGACGGTACCGCCCGGATCTTCCGCGCCAACATCATCGAGCCGGGCACCAGCGACCTGGTCGGTGGCTTCCGCCAGGATCAGGTTTCGTTGGATGGTCTCAACAACCAGGAGATCACGTCGCGTGGCGGTCTTCTTCGTCTCGCATATGATTTTGGCGGCGCAACACTGACGTCAGTCACCGGATACGAAGGCATCAGAGATATGTACAGTCGTGGCGACATCGACGGTGGCTTCGGTGCGGCCTTCCTGGGTGAGGGAAATTACGGGCCCGGCTTTATCCCCTTCCCGTCAGAGTCTGCGGGTGCCATGCCCAGTCTCGACCAGTGGAGCCAGGAGTTCCGGCTTGCCAGCAACGACAATGAGGTCCTGAACTGGCTGGTTGGTTTCTTCTATTTCGACGAGGAAGTCAACATCGAGAACTTCAGCTATGACACCCTGGTTCCCGGCAACCCCCAGAACGCTCTCGCAACCCAGTATCAGAAGACGAAGGATTACGCATTCTTCGGGTCGCTGAATTGGAGGGTTTCGGAAAAATGGGATCTCGCCGGCGGTATCCGCTACTCGAACGACGACAAGGACTTCTGGGTCGCGATGCCGCAGAATCTTCCCTTTATTCCCCCCCTCGATGGGAGAATTACCAGACAGGTGGGCGACAGCTTCGTGAGCTGGGACCTCAGCGCAACGTTCAAGGTCAACCCGAACGTCAACGTCTTCGGGCGCCTCGCCAACGGCTACCGCGCCCCGGCGATCCAGGGCAGGATCACCTTCTGTGCCGTGCCCGAGGAATGTGTGACGACGGCTGACACCGAACAGAATCTCTCGGCCGAAATCGGCCTCAAGTCGATCCTGGCGCAAAACAAACTGCGCCTCAACTTGACGGCATATATCTTCGAAATGTCTGACCAGCAGCTGACCGCAGTCGGTGGCGAGTTCAACTCCGCCACCCTGCTCAACGCCGACAAGACCAAGGGGCACGGCCTCGAGGCCGATATCGAGTGGATTCCCAGCGGCAACTGGATCATGACTTTTGGAGCCAGCTGGAACCCGACCGAAATCGTTGATGAAAACCTGACTGTGGCGCCCTGCGGCGGCGGCTGCACGGTGACCGATCCCGTTGTCGGAGGTCTTGCGTTTATCAACGGTAACAGCCTGCCGCACGCTCCCGAGTACATATTCAACGGCATCATCAACTTCCGGTCGGACCCGGTGAAGAAGAGCTTTTTCGGCTCGCTGGACTTCGCCTACCAGAGCGAGAAACACTTCTTCCTCTATGACTCGGTGGAGTTCAACTCGAGTGCGTTCGAGCTTGGTCTGCGTCTCGGCTACGCCTGGCACGACACCAAGTACGAGGTCGCCCTGTTTGGGCGTAACATCCTGGATGCCGAGATCGTTCGCAACGGCATCGACTTCAACAACCTGACCGGCATGATGAACGATCCGAGGATCATCGGCGTCGAGTTCCTGGTGAAATTCTAGTCTGCTACGCGTCAACGACCCGAATTCTCAGGTCATCGATGACACCAGCCCCCTCCACCTGGAGGGGGCCTTTTATTGTCTTGCGGGTCGCAGATCAAGAGTCCCCTGATACCATCGCGCCGGGAGAGGAAAATGGTCAAGATATTGGATCACCGCCGCGCAGCCGCGGCTCTTTTTGCAGCCTACCTCGCGATCGCTACCCTCGCCTGCGATTCTCCGAAACAACAGGTCGACGGCACCCCGACTCGCCCGCCGGACATCGTCGTCTTCCTCGCCGACGACCACGGCCAGTGGGCCGCTGGGCCCTACGGAAATATTGAGGTCCAAACGCCGACTCTGGACCGGTTGGCACAAACCGGTCTGCTCATGAGCAATGCCACGAGCGTTTCGCCGGTTTGTTCGCCATCGAGGGTCAGTTTTTTTACCGGCCGGTTACCGTCACAGCACGGAGTCCACGATTTTTTGTCGGAGAGCGCTGATTTCAACCGCGACTGGCTGGCGGGCGAGGTGCTGCTTCCCGAACTCCTCCAGGGGGCAGGATACCGGACCGCGCTGATCGGGAAATGGCACTGCAGTGCAACGAGCTTCGAGCCCGCCAGGGGGTTCGATCGCTGGCTCAGTTACGACCAGGGGCCCGAAGACTGGCCGAATCAGTACCTTCACAACGGTACCGTCCACTTTTCCGACCAGGGAACGGCGATCAGCGTTGATGGCTTCCAACTCGAGTATTTGGGGCAGGTGGCGCGGGAGTTCATCGATTCGACCGATTCGGGACAACCGTATTTCCTTGTCTTCGCCCCTACCGATACCCACGAACCGATCATCGGGCACCCTGAAGCATGGGTTGAGAGATACCGCTCTGCAGATCTCCGCACCGCGCCCATCGGCGAGACCTCGATCTTTCCCGCGGCCTATCCGGCAGCAGTGGCGCCTGACGATGTCGGCGAGACCCTGGCCCAGTACTATGCGGCGGTGAGCCACCAGGACGCCGAATTGGCGAAGATCCTCGAAGCGGTGAAGACTCGCGGCGGTTTGGAGAACACCCTCGTCATCTACACCTCGGACCACGGCATGATGGTCGGCCACCACGGCCTGATCGGCAAGTCGAACGCCACGATTCCGCAGAACCTCTATGAGGAATCGATCCGCGTGCCGATGATTCTGAGTTGGCCCGCGGGTCTTCCTTCTGGCGGTGTCATCTCGACCTTCCGTTCGATCACCTCGATCTTTTCCGGACGATCCTCGACGCAGCGGGTGTCGACTCTCGGAGGCGATGCAATAAGGCTGCAATCAACAGCCCTGGTCGAGCCTGCTCCCTTGGCTTCGCGACCCGGAAACCGAGTGGCGCCGTTATCGCTTTACCGAGCACGGCAACGCCCGGCAGATCAATGACGGCCGGTACAAACTGGTCCGGCGGTACCCGCCGCTCGACCCACGATTCGGAGACGAGCTCTATGACCTCGAGTCCGACCCTCGAGAAACCATCAACCTGGTGGGTTCGGCAGATTACAGCGAAATAGAGGCGGACCTGGGCGCCGCGCTCGACGAGTACTACGAGCGATTCGAAATCCCCGAACACAGCGGTCGCACCGTCATGGATCAGCCTCCCAACAACAGCATGGAACCGTGGCGTAGGTTGGCCGGACAACTCGAGGTCGACAGCGAGTCCTGAATTTCCGGTTGATTGCTCCTGATCGGGGACAGAAAATCCGCTTGAGGCGGCCCTCGCTCCCGTGAATGCCGTGAGTTTAAAGTGTCGAGGCCGCCATCCGCAGAGCGCCGGCGGGATCGTCGGTGATCATTCGATGGTGGGAGACGATGACTCGCTTGAGATCCGGAGTGTCGGCGAGTCGCTCGAGATGAGCGCGGAAAGCTTCCCGGTCTTTGAGCGCGAAGAACCGAAACAACCGCGTCACTCGCGGCCCGCCGGTCGACTGCGTGAGGTAGCGAAAAATGAACCCTGAGACGCCGTGCCCGTGCGGCATATTGAAGACGGCGTCGTTGAAGACGAGGGTGATTCCCGACTGCGATTTTACGAAGAGCACCGCTTCGGCTTTTCCAATCCCATCGAGATACTCCCACGTGAAGTGGGGGAGACCCTGGATATCGTCGTAGGTGCCGTCGACTCCGACCACGTCCTCGATCTTTTTCCGCCCCCCTCGGGGACAGTAGACCTTCATGTTCGGGTAGCGGTCGACATATGCCGGCGCATCGAGCCGGTGGAAGGTATTTGGGACGAGCAGAATTTCCGGGGTCCCCCAGGCCTCGATCTCGGACATCGACGCCTCGTCGAGGGCGATGGCACTGTGAACGACGATGCGGCCGTCCTCGAGCCGCACCAGGGTCATGACCCGTCTGAGGGCCATTCCGGGGAGGGTCCCGGTGACGCACCAGAGATTCGACTCCAGCTTTTCGATCGGGTGGTGTTTGAGCACCGTCCACTCGGTATGGGCCTTTGGCATGGACTCCTCCAGTTGTATTTCGGAAGAGGATACCACCCGATCACTGTGGGAATGGTTTGGTGCCCCGGCAGAAAAAGAACGCAGATGACGCAGAAGTGATCTGCGGTCATCTGCGTGATCTGCGGTTTTTCCGGTCCTTGTTGGATCTATCCCTTCGGTTTGAGCCAGTAGGCCAGGGCCGGCAGGAGGACGATCGCGCCCGCCATGTTCAAGAGGAACATGAAGGTGAGGAGGATCCCCATGTCGGCCTGGAACTTAATCGGCGCGAAGATCCAGGTGGCGACACCGATGGCCAGGGTGATGCCGGTGAAGATGACGCCGCTGCCGGTCAGTTTGAGGGTCGTGAAGTAGGCGTCTTGGATGGATTCGCCCTCGTTCAACAGGCTGCGGAACCTGCTGTAGATGTAGATGCCGTAGTCGACGCCGACCCCCACACCCAGAGCCACGACGGGCAGGGTCGAGATCTTGAGCCCGATTTCAAGGATCGCCATCAACGCGTATGCGAGGATCGACACCAGGGCCAACGGGATGACGATGCAGAGTGTGCCCCTGATGGACCGGAAGGTGATCAGGCAGAGAATGATTATGGCGGCGAATACCCACATCAAAATGGGGAACTGGGCCGCCGATACCACTTCGTTGGTGGCCGCCATGACCCCCACGTTGCCGGTGGCGAGGCGGAACTTGAGATCATCGGTGCCGTGCTCGGCACCGAAGGCCTTGACCGCGTTGACCACGCGGTCGATGGTCTCCGCTTTGTGGTCCTCGGTGTAGATATAGACGGGCATCACGCTGCAATCGCCGTTGAGCAGACCCGTGCTGGTATCGATATATGTCACCGCCTGGGCCATGGTCGAGGAGTTGCGCGGGAGTTCTCGCCACATGAGGTTGCCCTCGTTCCAACCCGCGTTGATGATCTTTGCGACCATGCCGACGCCGAAGACCGACTGCACTCCCTCAACGTTCTTGATGTGCCACTCGAAGTCGTCGATAACACTCATGATCCCATGCTCGGTGCACGCCTCGGGATGTGTCTCGATGATGGTGGTGATGGTGTCGACACCGATTGAGAAATGCCTCGTGATCACGTCGGTATCGATGTTGTACTGCGACGTGGATCGAAGCTCGGGGACCCCGGCGTGGAGATCGCCGATTTTGATCTGCGTCGCTTTCCAACCACCGACGACGAACAGGAGCGCGGCAATAGCGACGACGGATGCGGCAACCTTGCGGGTTGTGACCTTGCCTAAGGCTGCCCACAGGGGGGCCATCTTTTCGGCGCGGTCCACCAGCTTCTGGTGGTAGGGCTGGTCCAGTTTGACGTACGAAAGCAGAACGGGGACCAGGATCAGATCGGTGAGAATGATGACGGCCACACCGATACTGGCGGTGATGGCCATTTCCTGGATCATGCGGATCTTGATCAGCATGATGGTGATGAACCCTATGGTGTCGGAGAGCAGGGCGATTCCGCCAGGGATCAAGCAACCGACGGAAGGTGGATCGGGCGGCGTCGAGGCTGTTTGGGCTGTCGAATACCTCGGCGCGGAAGGCGCTCACCATCTGGACGCCGTGACTGACTCCGATCGCGAATATCAAAAACGGGACCAGGATCGACATGGGGTCGATGCCGAACCCGAGCAACGGCAGGAGACCGAGCTGCCAGATGACGGCTATCAGCGCGCAACCGACGATGATCAATGTCAGCTTGAGGTTCTGCGAATAGACGAAGACAAAAACTGCTGTGATGGCGAAGGCGATCAGAAAGAAGAGAACCACCCTCGCGACGCCTGAGGCGATGTCGCCGATGACCTTTGCAAAGCCGATGATGTGGTAGTCAAGGATCGCGCCGGCTTCGTCACTCGAGTACTCTTGTCGAATATCCTCGAGCAATGAGGCGACCTTGATGTAATCGAGCTTTTCCCCGGTGTTGGGGTCGATCTCGAGGAACTCGGCGACGATGATGGCCGCCGTGAAATCGTTGGCCACCAAGCGGCCCATGTAGTTGGATTTGAGAATGTTCTCCCGAACCTTGGCGAGCCCCTCGGCGTCTGGTTCGAAGTCGTCCGGGATGACGTTGCCGCCCGAGATGCCGTCCTCCACCACTTCTGTGAAGCGGACGTTGGGGGTGAAGAGCGACATGACCCGGGTGCGATCGACGCCCGGGATGAAGAAGACATCGTCGGTCACCCGCGCCAGGACATCGAAGAACCCTGGGGTGAAGATATCGCCTTCGGGCGCCCGGATCGCGATCACCACCTTGTTGGCTCCGCCGTAGGCGTCCCGATACTCGACGTAGGTCTGCATGTAGGGGTGTTCGAGCGGCAGCATCTTGGCGAAACCCGCGTCGATCTTCAGGTGAGACGCTTGGTAAGCCATGAAGAGCGTGAGCAGGATGAAGAGGCACAACCACCAGCCGGCGGTTGCCGAAGATGACGTTTTCGATGAACTTTGTCATGGCTGTCTCCTCCCGCTCAGTCCGCGGCCGTCATGAGATCGGCAAGGGTCGTCATCTTGACCCCGAACTCGCCGGTCATGAGCAGCGAGCCGTCGCCCGCATCGACAATCGACGAGATCCCGCGGCGGTTTGCCTGCTGGTGGAGCTCGAAAGTTCTGCCGCCGTCCGTCGAGACGAGGACCGCACCGCCCAGACCCGTGATGATGATGCTGCCGTCTGCGAGCCGCATGTCCATCGGTGAGCATCGACGACGGTTCCGGTCTCGATCTCCTCCCATGTTCTCACCCGGCGTCGTCGGAGCGGAAGAGGTTCCCGCGGAGGCCGAAGATCAGACACGCTGTCGCCCTCGAGCGGGAGGACGCCGAAGTACGAGCCTTCGTAATCCGAGAGGGAGCTCTTCCCACGTCTCACCGCCGTCGTCCGATCGGTAGACGTAACCTGCCTCGGCGGCGATGAAGAGCCGGCCGTCGTTCGCGCGAGCTATCTTGTGGAGGTGCCAATCGGTGTCTTCGACCGACACGAAGTCCCAGGTGCTCGCCGCCGTCAGAGGTCGCGTAGTATGCTCCGTAGGCGCCGATGGCGACGCCGTTCTCCGCGTCCGAGAACCAGACGTCAAAAAACGGGGCCTCTTCTTCGGGCGCCCAGTTGACCAGTTCCCAGGTGTTGCCGCCGTCCACGTGCGGAGGATCGCCGAGTCGTGACCCACTGCCCACCCCAGGTTTTCGTCGAAGAAAAATCGACGCCGGTCAACATGGCCCGCGTCGGCACCTGGGCCTGCTGCCAGGTCGCGCCGTTGTCGGTTGAGATCAGGATGTGGCCCGCGTTCGCCGACGGCCACGAGTTTGCCGTCGACCGTCGACCGCGTCGAGGGCCAGCGCGCGCGAGGCAAGCGGCGCCATGATCGGAGGTTCCGGCGCAATTTCGTCCTGGGCCGTCGCCGTGAACGCCGACGTCCCACCGCAAGAGCGACCGCAAGAATCATCGCGGGCCTGGAACCACGCGAGGGGGATCGTGTGACGTCGGGTAACGAACTCAGCTACCCGGGCGAGGGTGATGCCCGATGATGTGTCCATGTTGCCGTTCTCCTGTCGTGTGGTCACCGAGAGCAAAAAAAACGGACGGGCCGTGCAGGCCCGTCCGTCTCCGAATCGGTCGTTTAGCGCTTGCCCTCGCGGCGCAGCGCCGCAGGGGTGTAGTCCTCGTAGGACCGTTCGATGTCGAACTCGTACGGTGGGTTTTCGCTGTTCAAACCGATCGCCAGATAGCGGCCCGCCTGGAAATCGGTGTGGACCTCGAGCGAGGTCCACAGGCTGGGAACGTTGTAGTACTGCATGGCGTGGCCTTCGGAGACCCGCCACAACTGGTCGCGTTTGTCGTACGCATCGACCGCGAGGATCTGCCAGCTGTCCTCGTCGAAGTAGAAGGTGCGCCGTTTGTAGATGTGGCGCGCGCCCTCCTTGAGGGTCGCGTCGACCACCCACACCCGGTGCAACTCGTAGCGGGGAAGCTGCTGGTTGATGTGGAGCGGTTTCAGGATGTCCTCGTTCTTGACCGACGGGTCCTGGAGCTTGTAGGAGTTGTAGGGGACGTAGATCTCCTTCTTGCCGACAGCTTCCAGTCGTACTGGTCGGGCGAGCCGTTGAACATGTCGAACTGGTCCGAGGTGCTCATCGAGTCGGCGGCGGTGCCGGGGTTGTCATACGCCACGTTGGGCGCACGGCGGACCCGCCGTTGACCCGGGGTTGTAGAGCCAGGCGTTACGGTTTTCCTTGACCTGGTCGAGGGTCTCCTGAACCAGCAGAATGCCGCCGGCCAGACGCGCTGGCGCCATCACTTCCTGTTTGAAGAACAGGATCCGGTTGTTGAGCTTTTCTTCGCTCATGTCCGGCATGCTGTAGACCATGTAGAACTCGTCGTGGAACTGAACCATGCGTGTAGTCGCCGCCGCGGGTCGGCGCCGCCTGGCCGATGTCGCGGGAGGCGCTGTCCGCGCGGTAGCGGACGATGTGGTTCCAGATGCACTCGACACCGACCTTCGGGATCGGGAACGGAATGCCGTTGACCGCACCCGCGATCCCGTTGCCGCCCTCCACCAGCTCCGCGGTGGCGGCGATGTGTTTGGTGGCGTCGTAGATCCGCTGCGGCACTGCGGCGCTGCGGCGGGTCGGGTAGATGTTCATCTCGTAGGTGTCGGGATAGGTCGCAAAGAGGGCCTTTTGCCCGACCGTGAGTTTGTCCGCGTACTGGTCGACGTTTTCGGACGTGATGGTGAACAGGATCTTGTCGTCCGCATATGGATTGATGTAGTGCGTGCCGGGCTTCCACGCTGCCGGCGGCTTGCTGAGACCGCCCTCCCATGCGGGGATAGTGCCGTCGGCATTGCCGGCCTTTTCGGCACCCAGCGGTGTCAAGGTGGTGCCGAGCTTGGCAATTTCTTCAGGTGACAACCCGGCCCACGCCGTCGCCGTCATGCCGGCGATCAACACTACGGCGCAGCCGAGAATGATCAGTGAGTTCTTTCGCATCGTTGTGCCTCCCTTACCCTAGAACGAGTACTTGATGAAACCGCCGATGAAATCGCGGTCGTTGATGAGGTTCCAGCGGCCCGCACCGCTGTACATGGTGTAGCTGAGATCGATCTGCCAGGAGTTCTGGTAGTCGAATCCGAGGCCGACCGTCAGGGCCTTGCGGCCCTCGAGGAACGAGCCTCCGGGGCCGGGGGTGACGCCTTTGACGTCCTGTGCCCACGCGACCCTGGGCGCCATCGACCCACGGTCCGATGGCGTTGTTGTACTGTGAATCTGGTGACCAGCCGGTAGCCCCAGGAGAAGTCGTCTGCAAAGTGCTCCGGAAGTTCGTACGGTTTGCCCGCGTGCGCCCCGCCGGGTCCCGCCATCAATCGGATTGCCGCTGGTGTAGGTGCCGGGCCCCTCGAACCGAAGGGTGTCCTTGTCCGGCATGTCGAAGACCCAGTTGAAGCCGAACTCGCCGAGGAACACCGCCTGGTCCGCGCCGAGGATCTGAGACGGCGATCTTCGTGAGGGTGAACTGGAGCTGCGACGAGTCGAGCCGTCGGTAGCCTTCAATGTTTTCAGAGAAACCGAGGCCGCCGGGCGCAACCTGGTTGATCGCTGCAAGGCCCGGGGAAATCGGCGACAGCGCCGCAAAAAGCACTTCGACGTCGTCCATCTGGTACGGCGCGTCCTGTTTGTAGGAGACCTCACCCTGGAAGGCGACGCATTGCCGAGCTGGGCGTTCCAGCTGAGACCGTAGAGTTTGATGTCCTCCGGGTAGGCGGTATACCAGCTCGCGGTGTCGGCGTAGGCGGCCGTGGCTGCTCCCTGGCCGACCTGGGCGGCAAGTGCATCGATTTCCGGGCTCACGCCAGGGGGAATCCCGACGAGGAAATAGAACTGCAGAGCAGCTGCCGGTCCGGCCGCTGCCGCCGCCTGGGCGCCCTGAATGGTCCCCGTGAATCCGTTGATTGTGGGAAGACGGCTGTGGAGATTCAGGTAGTAGAAGCCGAACTCGGTGCCGCCCCAGTTGGGCATGAACAGCCGCAGCGCGATACCGTACTGGCCGCCATCGTCTGCGTTGATGGTGTCACTTCGGGGCACACCCAGATATGGATAGTCCACCGGCGGTTGAATATAGGCAGGCGACACGCCGCTGTCGGGGAAGGAGCCGAATCCTAGAAACACGGTTTCTCCGCCGCGACCGGCAAAGTCGTTGGTCGAAAAGAAGGTACCCGGCGGGTCGATGACGATGGGCTCCCACTCATACTCGTAGAAGCCTTCGACCGAGAGGTTCTGCGAAAGATCGAACGAGGCCCACACCATACCGACGGGTCGGAAGGCTTCGCGGAGTTCGGAGCCGGGCACCCGGATCGCCGAAACGTCGACCGGGTTGATGCCGGCGAGGCCGCCCTGGATAAAGGTGCTCTCACCCCAGTTCAGGACCTGGTTGCCGGCGCGGATTTCTGCTCTCCGGCCCCCGCCGATACCAAACTGGAACCAAGCGTAGGCGTCGAGCAGCTCGGCCCGTTGCCCCGCCCAGTCGAGGGCCTCGTCAGTGAGTTCGGTGCGGGCGCAACAGTCCCTCTCGACCTCGAAATCAACGAAGCCGCTGCCGCGGACGAAGAAGCCCAAGCTCGAATTTGCCCATCCGTTGTAGGAATAACTGAGGTCGATCGTGGCCTTGAGAGTGTTGCTGACAAGGCCTTTGTCAAAATTGAGGTTTCCGTCATCACCGTTGACCGACCATGCGGTTCCACCTGCGGTGAATCCGATGATGGCCGGGTCTCTTTCCTCCATACGGTAGCGGGCACCCCAGGACAGTGTGGTGTCGAGGTTGAGAGAGAAATCCTGACTCGACCCCGACATATCGATGGCCCCAACCGGAGCTGCCATGAGCACCGCCAGGACCGTCACGACGACCGCAACGCCCACTCCTCGGGCCTTCGGCACCAGCCTGAACTCCAAAGTCATCTTCATCTCCTCCTTCCAATCATCCGTTCTTTTGATCTCGGTTGGATCGACACACGGAAAGGCCCCAGGGTTTGATGACCCGGGCGGCTTGAATTCTCGATGATGTTGAATGATGAAGATCGTCTCTCAAGTCGAGTCAGCGGCGCGCGAAAACCGCGTGCGAGGTCCTGATTTATGGCTGTCTGCGTGCGTCGCAACGCCATCTTCCTCCCTCGTTCTCTATCGACTCAAGGTCTGTTACTGCAACTCGAATGACGTCGCGAAGCATAACACAGCGGTGTCGTCAATCGATCTCTTGGCGAGATTGAGACTGATGCTTTTCTTGATCCGATGACGGCCTCGATCCTTGGCGCTGTTCGAGTTCGGTTGGCGAGTCACGACGCCTTTGGCACCACTTCGATCGTCACCGTGTGATCGCTCATCTTGACCGGGGTTGCTTCGCCGGCCGGGATGTTCAGAAACTCCGCTACCGAGGCCACGACCCGCGAGTACCAGACCGTCGCGGTGACTGTGACCGGCCCCGGTGCGATATCGTCCGGCAGCGACCAGCTGTAGCTCTCGTTGACCGCCTGGAGTGGTTTGAGCCGATAGTCGGGGCCGAATGCCGCAGTGTTCCACTGGGCCACAGTCATCCTTCCATCGGGGTCGAGATAGGGGAGGCGGAATATCCGGTCGCCGGCCGGAACCGGCGCGTCGCGCAGGAGGCCCTTGAAGTTTTCGATGCCCTGGATATCGCCGATATCCTGGTAGGCGAGAGCCTCAGCCGAGGCAATGGTCCACTCTTCGCCCTCGAAGCCTTTGGGGTCCACCGCCAGATGATGGGTGGCGCCGGCCGCGTCGACTGCGGTCACGTCGAGCCACAACAATCGTTCTTCAGCAGAACCGGATGGGATCGAGTGGGCGGCCTTGGCGTTGACGACGGTCGCTGTAAACACCGCCTCGCCACCTTTCGTGACGCGCACGGCGCCCGAATAGATGCGGACCTCCACGGCACCGGCGAGCTTGCCGTTGTCGTGGGCCCCGTGGAAGAGGTGCTGACGAATATCGGGGTGGTCGATGCCGCCCGCTTCCGGAGCGGAGTTGCCCGCCGCCGGCGGCATGTGGCAGTCCTGGCAGACGATGCCGGCCTTCGCCTGAGGGCTTTCGAGCCATTCGAGGTGGGTGGCCTTCACCCACAGACCCCAGGGGTCTTTTTCGTTGTGGCAGGTGCCGCAGAGTTCGGCGCTCATCATGAAGGGGTTGACGGCGATCTCGTGGCCCGGGCTCTCGGTCCCGGTGCGCACGCCCTGCTGCACCTCTCCGGGCTCGACGATGAAATTGAAGTTGAATGGCACTTCGCCCTCGAAGCCGACGATGGAATGGCACAGGTCGCAGCTCACGCCCTCGTTGGCACGGGTCCCCTCTGCCGGGCGCTTGGGAGGGATGTCGCCAGCGAGGAAGGCGAGGGGCGCGTGGCAGCCGTTGCAGCCCGCCTTGACTCCGGCGACCTTTTCGACCTTTTCGGCGTGGGGCAGGGCGAGATCGAAATATTCGATCTCGTCCCATGGGTGGGTGAAACTCTGCGACATCAGCGACACGTCATACTGCTGGGCGATCAGGGTGTGGCACTCGGCGCACACCTCGTTGGGTTCGAAGTCGTCATAGGTGTAGGCGCCGAGAGCGGCATCGCCGGCGGGTCCGGCGGCGGAGGCGACCACAATTACTCCGACCATCGCAACTATCAGAACGAGTCCACGAAGTTTCATGAGCACCCCCTTCGACGGTCCACGCTAATCCTCATGATTCCCGCTGTCAACTTGATGGTTGAGTGAAAGTGCAATGGTTTGAGAGACTTGAGACGGGGTATCGGGGGGGCACCTCTGAATTACTCGCCTTTGCTCACTCGCTTCCCGAGAGGAGCCACCTTCAACATTGTTGGCCCAAGTCGCGTTCCCGACGGGAAGGCTCGAGCTTCCAACAATATTGAAAATGGCACCTCCGCCGCACGCGGGCCGTATCGGAACAAAACCCCGAGAGGTGCCAGCCTGAAGCCAGGTACTTTCGCCTCACCAGCCCACTGCCTCGGGGGTCACAAGCCGAGGCGTTTCCGGGTCAGCGGCTCGAGGCCACCGGCGAGAACCAGTTCCTGCGCCGCGGGCCCGACCGGGGACAGGGAGTAGGTGGATCCGCGCCATGTCGCCTTGGCGGTTTTGAAATCGATCTCGAGGTCGCCTGCCGGGATGGTCTTGTTTCCGGAGGCGGCCTCGTCTGCGAAGGCCTGGCGGACGGCCTCAGAAAGTTCGAGACTTTCGACGCAGATGAAGGCGTTGTTGAAGGCATTGCGCAGATAGGTCTGCGAGAAGGACGCCGCGATGACCATCTGGATGCCGCGGTACTTGAGGGCGGTGGCGGCCTGCTCGCGGGAGGAGCCGGATGCCGAAGTTGCGGCCGGCGACGATGATGTCGCCGTCGGCGCGCGATCGCCTGGAAGGCGGGATCGTAGTTGGCCATCGCGTAGGTCGCCATCTTGCTCGGGTGTGAGGTCGTCGCGGTAGGTGACGTCCTTGCCGTAGATGCCGTCGGTGTTGAGGCTGTCGACGGGCAGTAACAGCGCGCGCCCGGTGAGATTCTCCGGGAAGCCCTCGCGGATGGCCACCGAACGTTCCAGCGGCTTCCACCCGAGGTCCTTGAACGCGTATTTTGGCACCGAGCTGCCGAGGTCCTCCGGACCGGTGATGAAGCCTGCGATCGCCGAGGCCGCCACGACTGCGGGGCTTGCCAGATAGGCCTGGGCGTCGCGCGAGCCCATGCGGCCCTTGAAGTTGCGGTTGGTGGCGGAGATCCCGACCTCGCCCTCCTCGAGGAGCCCGATGCCGAGCCCGATGCAGGCGCCGCAACCGGGCGGCAGGGGACGTGCGCCGGCGCGCACGAGGTCGCGCCAGCGCTCCGTCGGCCTCCGCGTCGGCCTGGACCTCCGCCGAAGCCGCGGCGATGTAGAGCTCGACGTCATCCGCGACCTTCTTGCCGTCGAGCACGGCCGCCGCCTCAACCAGGTCGTCCAGCCGCGCGTTGGTGCACGACAGGAGGTAGGCCTTGTGGACCCGGACCCTGTCCTTCGCAATCTCGGCCACCGATTGCATCACCGCGACCGAGTCGGGCCCCGAGACGTGCGGCGAGACGCGCTTGAGATCGAGCACGATTTCGGCGGCGTAGCGGGCATCGGGGTCGGGAACGCGGTGGGTGTCGTTCCCATCCTGCGATCATCTCTTCGGTCGAGTGCGATCGGCGACGCCTTTGGAGGCCAGCACGTCCGCGCGCTCGCGAAGGTACTCGGCCGTGATCTCGTCGAACGGGAACCACCCCACCAGCGCGCCCCACTCGGTGGTCATGTTGGAGATGGTCAGGCGCTCGGACATCGACAGCTCGGCGACGCCGGGGCCGTGGAACTCGACGGCCGCGTTGAGGACCTCGCCCGAGTTGTAGAGCCCGCACAGGGTGATGATGACGTCCTTGCCGGTGACGCCGGGGCGCAGGTGGCCCTCGAGGTTGACCTTGACCGTCCGCGGCACCAGCCACCAGGTGACCGAGCCCGGCCCACAGGGCCGCGGCATCGGTGCGACACCACCGGCGTGCCGATGGCGCCGAGGGCGCCGTACATGTTGGAGTGGCGAGTCGGAGGCCACCACCAGGGTGCCGGGGTGGACAAAGCCCTGCTCGACCATCAACTGGTGGCCGATGCCGGCGCCCGGCGGGAAAGAAGGCGATCCCCTGGCTGCGGCGAACTCCTCGATGCGGCGGTACTTGGCGAGGTTCTCCTCGCTCGTGTCCTGGACGTTGTGGTCGAGGGTGAAAACCGGCTGCGACGGGTCTGCGACCTTTGTTGGCGCCGATGGCGTGGAACTTGGGCAGCACCGCCGCCGGTGTTGTCGTGGGTCATGACGTGGAACGGACGAACCGTCACCATGTCACCGGCCTGGACCTCGTGGCCGGGCTCGAGACCTTCGGCGTGGGCCTGGACGACTTTTTCGGTGATGGTTTGGGGCATGTCGAACCTCCGGTTCGAATTTCGAATTTGAATTATGAATTTTGAATTATCGGATCAGCCTCGTGCCTTCATTCTTCGATATGCGTGGCTCGTTTCTCTGTGAGCTTCCCGTGAGGAGCCACCTTTGACATTGTTGGCCCGAAACAACCGTGAGTGGGTGGTCACTCATGATTCCAACAATGTCAAAAATGGCACCTCCGCCGCACGTGGGCCGTATCAGTGCTCGCTTCCCGAGAGGAGCCACTCGATGCATTGTTTGCCCGAAGCGTCCTCCGGCGGGCAGATGGGGGGAAGTCAGACAATGCAAAGGGTGGCACCTCCGCCGCACATTTTCACTTTCCGACTGTCAGTTCGGCCATGAGGTCTCGGACGTTGTCGAATTCTTCGGTGCGGTTGACGGCGGCCTGCATGCTCTCGACGTCGGCCGGGGTGGCGATGCCGGCGGCGAGGGCCGAGAATTTCCCGGAGATCTCGGTATCCGTGAGCGGGTTGCGGGGGTCGCCCTTGGGATAGTCGAGCTGTTTTTCGAACTCCCGTCCGTCGGTTGTCCGAATGACGACCCGGACCCTCTGCAGCTCGGGAAAGACCGCCTCGATCTCGGGGTCGGCAATCACCTTCACCTTGTTGAGTTGGGCGCGGATGGTCGGGTCCATGATCTTGGCGTCGGTGAACTGGAGCGGTGTCACCTGGCGCTCGGCCACCGCCGCTGCGATGACGTAGGGCAGCGAGTGGTCGGCGGTCTCCTTGGTGCGTGGATCGTACTTGGAGGGGTCGGCGAGAATGTCGGCCGCCCGCGCCAGCGAGTAAATGGTCACCGTCTCCACCGCTTCCGGTGCGAGATCGTTGTCGGTCATCAGATCGAGGGTCGCGGAGATCGGGGCGTGGGTCAGGGCCTCGGTGGGGAAGAACTTCATACCGCATTTCATGATCCGCCAACTGTCGCCGAGACCCTCGGTGAGAATGTCAAACTTCCACTCGGTGTCGAAGACGTGGCTGAAGCCCTCTTTCCCGTCGAGAACGTGCTCGGGCCCCGTGTAGCCCTGTTCGGCGAGGAGCGCGGCCAGCACTCCCGACTGGGTCGCCATCGGGTCGACTGTGTTTTTCATCATGGTGAGTTTGCCGGCGGTCACCGATCCCGTCGTGCAGTGGCGCGATGCCGAGATGCCGATGGCGTGCTGCATCTGCTCGGCGTCGAGGCCGAGCATCCGGGCGGCGGCGATCGGCGCCGCTGCGGCGGTGAGGGTGGCGTGGTGCCATCCGATTTCGCGGACACCCGGAAACGAGGCCTCGCACAGGCGCTGTTCGAACTCGTAGGCGAGGGCGATGCCGACGAGAAGATCCCGGCCCGAACGGCCCGCCCGTTCGGCAGTCGCCATCGCTGCCGGGATGATGTCAGAGGGATGGCACGGGTCCTGCTGCCAGTAAATGTCGTTGTAGTCCATCACCCGGATCATGAGGGCGTTGAGGAGGGAAGCCGAAACGGGGTCCCATTTTTCGCCGGTGACCAAGACCCGGCACTCGCCGGATCCGGCCATTTCCCCGAGCACGTTGCGTGCGATGTGGACGTCGTGCTGCTGAGCGCCACCGAGGGCGCAGCCGACCGAGTCCATGAGAAATCTCTTGGCTTCGCGAACGACATCGGGCGGAAGATCCTCGTACCGGACGGTGCTCGCCCAGTCGGAAATGGTGCGGGTGACGGTGGTCATGGTGCGGTGCCTCCAGGAAGATCGGTGTGGGCCGCAACGCGGCGAGGGGATTGTAGCCGAAAGAATTCGGAATTCAGAATTCGGAATTCGAAATTTTCATCCCAACTCCCTTCCGACAGGAAGCGTTCGAGCCCTCATTGAAAGGACTGCGTGCGGCGGAGGTGCCTGGTCATCTGGCCCGTTCGACGGACGACTGCCTACTCCGCAGGATGTCTCGAGCCAACAATGGTGAAGGTGGCTCCGCGTGCGGGAAGCGCGTGCTGGCATGCGGGTCGCGCTCGGGCTGCGAGCGTGCCTGGCATCCGGCGCCGTCGACGGAGGCCGATACGGCCCGCGTGCGGTGGCAGTGCCTGGCCCGGGAAAATCCGACGTTCGAAATCCGCAATCCGGAATCACTTCGGCAAGGTCTATCATGATGGCGGCGGAGGATCTCGAATGGCTGAAAAAGAAGAACGGCGGCCTGCCTGGCGGTTGGATCGGAGTTGCTCGGTGACCGGCGTCTCGATTCGAATTCGCTGACCATCACCAGGACCCTTGCGAGATACGGTATCTCTGTCGACGAGAAAAGAGTGGCCGGGGATTCGGTGGACCAGGTGGCGATGGCAGTCAGCGAAATGATGGCGCGGCACGATCTCGTGGTGGTGACCGGGGGCCTCGGCCCGACGGCCGACGACGTGACCCGCGACGGGATCGCCCTGGCCCTCGATCGCAGGATCGAGCCCAGCGCCGAGGTCGAGGGCTGGATCCGGGATCGCTACAGCAGCCTCGGGCGCCGCATGCCCGAGGTCTGTCTCACCATGGCTCGGGTCGTGGATGGCTCGAGGCCGCTCCGCAACGACCGCGGTTCCGCCCCGGGCCTGATGGTGGAGACCCACGGTCGGATCGTCGCCGTCTTCCCAGGCGTTCCGTGGGAAATGGAGGGCATGCTCGAGTCCGACCTCGTGCCCGAGATCGCAGCGTGGAGCGGGGGGGCCGCGAAGGTCAGCCGGATTCTCCTGCTCGGGGGGGTCGTGGAGTCGGACACCGAGGAGAAGATCCGCCATCTCTACGATCGATTCGGTCGTGAAAACGTGACGATTCTTGCCTCCGTCGGTGTGCTTCGCCTGGTGCTGATGGCGGAGGGTGACGAGGCGGCCGCCCGGCGACGGATCCAGACCATGGAAGCGGCTTTTCGAGATGTTCTCGGAGATGATGTCGCCGGGGTCGATATCGACGGTCTCGCCGAGGTTGTTCTGGGCCAGCTTCGACAACGCGGGCAGACATTGGCCACTGCCGAGTCGTGTACCGGTGGTCTGATCAGTGCCGATCTGACCGAAGTCCCGGGGTCGTCTGATGTATTTCTCGGCGGGGTCGTGTCCTACTCCAACGATGCCAAGGAGGGCTTGCTGGGGGTCCCGCACGAAACCCTGGTGGCGCACGGTGCCGTGTCTGACGAGGTGGCGCGGGCGATGGCCGAGGGAGCGCGTGAGCGGTTGGGCGCGGACTGGGGAATCGGTATCACGGGCATCGCGGGCCCCGGAGGCGGCAGCGACGAAAAACCGGTTGGTCTCGTCCATTGGGCGGTCGCCGGACCGGACCGTGTCGAGGTCCGCAACAGGGTCTTCTTTGGCAACAGGTCGATCATTCGGCGGTGGAGTGTCAACTCGGCCCTCGATGGGTTGCGGCGCAGCCTTTCGGAAGATCGGTGAACCGGCCTTCCACCGTTCGCGCCTTTCTTGCCTTCGAAATGCCGGATGCGGTGAGATCTGGTTTGGAAACGGGGACGGGATCTGGTACGGGCGGCCCTACCGCCCGCGAGATGGACTCGCCCCGAGGGCTGGCACCTGACGGTGAAATTCCTCGGTGAGACCGAGACGGCGGTGCTCGAACGACTCACGGCAGAGCTCGGACCGCGCCTCGCGGGCCGCGGCGCGGTGACTCTCGAATTGGCCGGTGGGGGCTTTTTCCCATCCGCGGCCCGACCGAGAGTGGCGTGGATCGGCGGCACGACGACTGGCGCGGAGGCAGTTGTGACAACGGTGGAGGGCGCGGTGGTCGATGCCGGATTCGCGGCTGAGAAACGACCCTGGTCCCCCCACCTGACGTTGGCGCGGCTGAAGTCGCGATGGCCCAGCCGAGCCGTCGAGGAGTATCTCGAGTGGGCGCGGAGTCTGGAGACGTCGGAGTTCGTCTGCAGCGAAGTCGTGGTATTTGAAAGCCGCCTCCGACCGGGAGGGGCGGTATACACTGCGCTGGAAAGGATTCCTCTCGAGTGACGATGGAAGCGGCCCTTGTGGTACTTGCCTACGTGTCTGGTTCGCTGCCGACGGCCTACCTGCTGGTCCGTCTGATGACCGGCAAGGACGTTCGTGCGACGGGTTCGGGCAACGTGGGTGCGACCAACGCTCTGCGAACAGCGGGATGGAAGGTCGGTGCGGTCGTCACCGTCATCGACTTGCTCAAAGGCGCGCTCCCGGTGTGGCTGATGCTGCGATTCAACCCCGAGAGCCGTTGGGTTGCCGCCGCCATGCTGGCCGCTGTTCTCGGGCACTGTTATCCGGTGTGGCTCAAGTTCAAGGGCGGGAAGGGAGTCGCCACCTGTTTTGGCGCGTTCCTGGTGATCGCGCCGCTGAGCGCATTGGCGGCGCTTGCACTGTGGTTCGTGGTCCTCGTCGCATCGCGTTGGGTGGCGCTGGCCTCGATGGTTGCCAGCGCCGCGTTTCCGCTGATTCTCAAACTGATCGACCATCCCGACCTGGTGACGTTGGTGTCGGTGTCCGCGGCGGCCGTGATCATCATCCTCCGCCACAGTTCCAACATCCGGGGGATTCTGACCGGCACCGAGGTCAAGACCGACGACGATTCCTGGAGGTGATATGAGGCTGAGTGTATTCGGCGGCGGATCCTGGGGCACGGCGGTGGCGCACCAGCTGGCGCGCCGCGGACACGATGTGCTGCTGTGGGCCCGCGAACCGGAAGTGGCGGAGGGCATCAACTCCGATCATCGAAACCCGCTTTTTGTCAGCGATCTCGATCTCGACCCCGGCATCCGAGCGGTCGACGATCTGGCAGTTGCAGCAGGGCATGCCGATGTCTGGTTGTGGGTGGTTCCCGTGCAGTTCAGCCGTTCGGTGATGGAGGAGCTCAGACCCGTCTCCGGCGACCGGGTGGTTGTCGTTTCGGCGTCGAAAGGTATCGAGACCGGGACGCTTCGGCGAATGGACGAGGTGGCGCACGACGCCCTCGGCGTGGAGCCTCAGCGGTTCTGCTGCCTCTCGGGACCGACGTTTGCGCGCGAGGTCATCCTCGGTGATCCGTCGGCCGCCGTCCTCGCCTGTTCGGACCTCGATCTCGCAGCCAGGCTTCAGGAGGAGTTTTCAGACCACCACCTTCGCTGCTATGCCGGCACCGATCTGATCGGGGTCGAGCTGGCGGGCGCGCTCAAAAATGTCATCGCCATCGCCGCCGGGATCGTCGATGGCCTCGGCCTCGGCTTCAACACCCAGGCCGCCCTCATGACCCGAGGGCTGCACGAGATCACGCGGCTCGGAGTGGCCCTTGGCGCCGACGCTGAAACCTTCCGGGGCCTCGCCGGAATGGGGGATCTCGTCCTCACCTGTACCGGTGGGCTCTCGCGAAATCGCACCCTCGGCCAGAGGCTCGGACGGGGAGAGAGCCTTGACAGCATCCTGGGTTCCCAGCGCGAGGTCGTGGAGGGGGTTCGAACGACCCCGGCAGCGGCCAAACTGGCGGAGGACCACGGAGTGGTCATGCCGATCACCGATGCGATGACGAGGCTCCTGACCGGCGAAGTGGATCCGCAAACGGCCTTGCGCGAATTGATGACACGAGAGCTGAGAGTCGAAGCGGAACTTTAGAATTTCGGATTTCGGATTTCGGATTTCGGATTTTTCCTCCGCCCACCTGACTCCGTTTGCACAACGTCCTCGCTGAGAATGGTTTTTCGACGCCATCCTGTGAGAAATTCTGCTTTGTCGTTCGGCTAAGGTTGTGCGGTAATTCCGAAATCCGAAATCCGAAATCCGAAATTTCCGGGCCGCTAGCCCACCGGTCCCTGCTCGTCCCGTGGGATTCTCAATCCGGGGACCAGATTCCGTTCCGCGATGACATGTATCGCCTTCGGGAACTCAGGACAGGCCAGTTCGCAGAGGCCGCACCCCGTGCAGGCGCTGCTGCTGATGAGCGGGCGACCACCGATCATGAGGATCGCCTGGTCCGGGTAGGGGCAGGCCGTGTAGCAGCGGGTGCACGTCTCGCCGCGGAATGTGACGCATCGTTTCGGCTCGACCTTTGCGATCCCGAGACGCACCCTCGCGGCGCCGCCCGGATCGACCAAAGCGCCTTCTCCGCAGGCGGCGATACAGGGAAGGTCGTCGCACAGATAGCAGGGCTTCACCGACGGGTTGATGACCGGCACCAGACGCTCGTCTGCGCCCTCGAGGCTGATGATGCTGGCGGTCGGGCAGACCGGGATGCAGTCGCCGCACCCGGTGCAGGCCTCGAGGAAATCGGCATCCGGTTTGAGGGCGCCGGGAGGGCGCAGGACCTTCTCCGGGTCCGGTCCGGTGGAGCCGGTGGCGACCTTGGTTGTGCTGCGAAAGGCGTCGAACAGCTCCGTGAAGAGTTCGCGCCGCGAGCGATTGCGGTGGCCGCTCATCCCACCGCCCCTTGTGGCAAAGGCATTTCGCTCCACGCCACCGGAGTGTCGATTTTTCGGATTTCGGAGCCGTGAACGGCCTCCTCGATCAAATCCTGCATGTCGAGGGCCGTTTCAGCGTCAGCCAACTCCGCCGCCGTCGATCGGGTGGCGGGTTTGTCGGGCAAGAGGAACGAGCAGCAATCGAAGTGGGGGAGGATGGAGGTCTCGTAGGTTCCGATGCGGCGGGCGAAACGGATGATCTCGGGTTTGTCGAGACTGATCAGGGGGCGGAGGACAGGCATCGTCGCCACGGTCTCGACTGCCCTCAGATTCTGAATCGTCTGCGACGCCACCTGACCCAGCGACTCACCGGTAATGATCGCGTCGGACTTGAATCGACGGGTCGCCCCTTCCGCCAGACGGAGCATGAACCGACGGTAGAGCAGTACCCTGAGCTCGGGCGGGCAGCGGGCGGCGATCTGCTCCTGGATCGGCAACAGCGGCACCATCGCCAGCCGGGCTCGCCCCTGATAACGAATCAAGATCTTCAAGAGGTCAACGACCTTTTCGAGGCTCGCGGGATCGGTGCGGGGCACCGAGTGGAAGTGGACGAAGTCGAGGCGCACGCCGCGCTTCATCATCAGCCACGCCGCGACCGGCGAGTCGATGCCACCGGAGATCATGCAGGTGGCCTTGCCGCCCACACCGACCGGCATCCCGCCCGGTCCTGGGACCCGACGGGTCCAGGTGAAGAGCCCCTTCTCGTCGACGAGGACGTGGAGCGTCAAATCGGGTGACGTGAGATTGACGGGCCACCCGGTCCGCTCCTGGACGAAGGTCCCGACCTCGCGTTCGATCTCTGGGGTCGTCATGGGGAAGCGCCTGTTGGACCGTAGACACCTGACGGCAAAGGAGTCTGCACGAAGGTGCAGGAGTCTTTCATCGATGCGGGCTTTCAAAGTCTCGAGGGTCGACCCGCAGTATTCGACCGGCATGATGGCGCCGAGACCGAACACCGTGCCCAATCTTCGCGCGACCTCGGGAAACTCCACCGGCTCGGAAAAATCGATCAGGACTCGCCAGGCCGGGCGGCTCACCCCCGCGACGGGGAGGTCCGAAACGGCCTTGTTGACGTTGTCGGTCAATTTGCGCTCGAACCATATCCGGTTGCCGCCCTTGAGGCTGATCTCCGATGTAGTGGCGAGGACTCGGGTCACGGTCTCCATCGGGAGAGGGTAGCATTCGTTTGGATTCATTCGGATTTCGGATTTCGGATTTCGAAATTCGGAATTGCCATCACAGCACCCTACTGTCCGAATATGCTCGAGTGCTCACGCCGGAAAATCGTTCTGAAACGACTCTCGTGCGGCGGAGGTGCCACTTGCACTATTGTTGGATGCCCGGGTGCCAAAGCAGGAAAAAGAACGCGAGCCAACAATGGTGCGGGTGGCTTCTCACGGGCAGCGCGCTGGGAAAGTCGGGTTCGGACGACAGCTGGCATCCGGCCCGTCCGACGGGCCGCGTGCCTGGCATCCTCTTGGGAAGAGTGCTGGGAAAGTCGGGTTGTATCGGAAGCGCCTGGCGCTTCTCAGAACACGATGCGGATCGGCTCGACGGCGAAGCACAGGATGAAGATGAGGATGGTGAACCATCCGATCATCCGGCGCCACGGATCGAGGGGTTCGTCTTCGTCCCTGATCCGGGGGTGAACCGGTTTCATGATGAGCGCGATGACGACCCACAGCCACCATCCGGGCCAGATAAAGCCGAGACCTGCGAGAACGCCCACCAGGGGCCAGGCGGCCTCACGCTGCCTCCGTCCGAAGAGGGCGTAGGTGATGTGTCCGCCGTCGAGTTGTGCCAGGGGCAGGAGGTTGAGCAGCGTGATGAAGATCCCGAACCACGCAGCGACCCCGGTCGGGTGGAGCCACAGGACCAGGTTGTCGGAGAGACCGGGGTGCAGAAGGGCTTCGAAGAACTCCCAGATCAGGGGCTCGGCGAAGTGAATCGTGCCCCCGCCATCAGTGTTCTCGCCGATTTCGGAAGCCGCGATGCCGTAGGCGAGAAAGGGCAACATCGCCAAGAATCCCGCGATCGGGCCCGCTGCGCCCACGTCCAGCAGCTGTCGCTTATTGGCAATGGGGTCTTTGATGCGGATGACCGCACCGAGGGTGCCGATGCCACCGATCGGCACCGGAAAGGGGATGAAGAACGGTGGTGTGACGGCGAGACCGTGCCGCCGCGCCGCCACGTAGTGCCCCATCTCGTGGCACATGAGAATCGTGAGCAGCGGCAGAGAAAACTGGAGCCCGGCCAGGTAGAGGCGGGGGTCGGCAAAGAGCCGACCAAGACCGAGTCTCGCCATTTCTGGCGGCAAGCTTCCCCAAAACAATCCGCCGATGATCGTCGTGCTGGCAAAGGTGAGAGCGAACAAAAGAATGTGCAACCACCACCGCGGCCGGTAGGGGGATGGTTGGGGGGGTATTGAAAAGCCCCGATGGAGGGACCACCGGGGCGCAGAATATCCGGGTGCTCTTCCTGGTGCACGCTCAACTCATATCGCGGAGCGCCTTGCCGGGTTTGAAGCGGATGGTCTTGCCGGGTGGAATCTCGACCTCACGGCCGGTCTTGGGGTTGCGGCCGATACCGCGTTTCCGATCCTTGACCTGAAAAACACCGAATCCGCGAAGCTCAATGCGGTCGCCGCGAAGCAACGCACTTTTCATGCCTTCGAAGAGGGCATTGACAGCTTCGCTTGCTTTCGGTTTCGGGAGATCGGTCGCCTGCATCACCCGCTCGACAAGATCCGACTTGATCATCCACTCCTCCTTCCCCAGACGCGGGGAGTGCGAAGTTATCCGAGAAGTTCATATCCTGTCAAGGCTTAGCTTCAATTCACAAAAAACTCCCACGGCTGCCGTGGGAGTCGAGACGATCAAAAGTGTTCTTCAGCTGAACATCAGAAGGGCACGTCGTCGGCGTCATCGGGGAAGTTCGAGCCCACAGGACCGTGGTCCGGGGAGCTCTGGCCTCCACCCCCTGACGAGGGCCGGCCTCCAAGGAGCTCCATTTCGCGGATGTGGACCTCCGTGCGGTATTTGGTGATGCCGTCCACTTCGTACTTCCGGGTCCGGATCTGCCCTTCGATATAGAGCTGCTTGCCCTTGGTGACGTAGTTCTCGACCACGTCCACCATGCGATCCCAGGCCACGATGTTGTGCCACTCGGTGCGCGGGTTGCCGTTTTCGTCCTTTGACCGGCGATCGGTCGTTGCCAGTGAAAAGGTGGCAAGCCGCATTCCGCTCGGGAGTGATTTGATTTCGGGGTCTCTGCCGACATTACCCAACAGGATAGCTTTGTTGACGCCCATGGTTGGCTCCTCTCCGTGTGGACGGGACGGCGAAATCGTAACACAGCGTGGGCGCCCTGGCGGGCGCGAAATCGGAATTCGGAATTCGGGATTCGGAATTTCCATCACACTTCCCACAGGTAAGCTCGAGTGCTCGAATCGTCAGCGCGTGCGGAAACGGGTCGCGTGCGGCGGAGGTGCCTCGGTCTTGCCACGTCCCGGCCACCGCGTTGCACCGACGGCGGTGGTACTTTGTCGGTCGTGAGCGAGGAACGTCGTGTCGTCCGTTACGCCTCGAAGATGGCGGTGGTGACTCTGTTCTGCAGGATCGCCGGCTATCTTCAGGGACAAGGCGCTGTTTTCGGTCATCGGCGCCGGTTATCTGATGGACATGTACCGGACCGCCAACCGGATCCCGAATGCCTTCCGCGGGCTGTTTGCGGAAGGGACCCTGCACGCCGCTTTCGTCCCGACGCTTTCTCAACTGGTCGCGCGGGACGAGGATCGCGGCGAGGCGATCGAACTCTTTCGCGGTCTTTTGGCCGTGCTGGTGTTGATGGTGGGGATCGTGGTCGGTCTCGGCATCCTCCTTTCGCCGTGGCTGGTGAAGCTCTATGCGCAGGGCTTTTCGAACACGCCCGGGATGCTCGAAACAACGATCCTCATGAATCGGATCATGTTCCCGTATCTCCTGCTGATCTCTATCGCGGCCCTCCTCCAGGCGGTTCTGAACAGCCACGAGCGCTTTCTGCTGTCGGCGTCGACTCCGATCTTTTTCAACCTGGTCATCGCCGGGACAGCCTGGTTTGTGGTGCCAGGGGTCGCCCGTCCCGAGATCGTTCTCTCGATCGCGGTCCTGGTCGGCGGTTTTTTGCAGTTTGCGGTCCAGGCCCCTGCGGTCCGCAAACTCGGATACTCCCTGCGCCCGGCGTGGAGCGCCATGACCAACCCGCAGGTGAGAGGCGTCCTGCTGTTGATGCTGCCTGGGATTCCGGTTCTCGGGATCAACCAGATCAACCAGTTGATCTCGAACCGATTTGCCTCGTTCATCGATTCCGGCGTGAGCTACACCTACGGCGCGTACCGGGTGACCGAGTTGGTGTTCGGCGCCATTGTCGTACAGCTGACGACGGTTCTCCTTCCCGTTCTGTCGCGCCAACTGCGGCTCGATCCCGAGAAGGCGCCGGGAACCCTGGTCGGGACCATCACCCTGGTCAGTTTTGTAACGCTGCCGGCGGCGATGGTCATGGCGGTGCTCTCGCAGCCGATCATCGGTCTGCTGTTCGGCGGCGGGCGCTTCAACTCGAACGATGTTGCGTTAACCGGGGCGACCTTGACAGCCTATGCCTTTTCCCTGGTGGGAACCGGCCACGTCAAGGTGATGGCCAGCGCCTTCTTCGCTCAGAAAAACACCCGGACGCCGATGTGGGGCAGTCTGATCGCCCTGGTCGTGTTCACGGCGATGTGCGCGGTGATGGTCGGCCCCTACGGGACCGCAGGGCTGGGCTGGGCCAACACGGTAGCGATGGCGTGTTTCGGCCTCTTTTTGACAGCTCTTTATGCCCGAAGATACGGCTTCCGGGGGGCGCGAATGGGCCACGCCGCGGCTGCAGTCGGGCGTCAGATTGCGGCGTCTGCGGTCGTGGCAATGGGTCTGCAGGTCGCGCGGCCGTGGCTCGCAGGGATCGACCATACGTCGCTCGACGGCGCCCTTCGGCTGGCGTCGGTCCTTGTGCCTGCCGGGGTCGTCTATGTCGGCGTCGTGACAGTTCTCGGCGGCCGGGAACTCCGGCTGCTGGGGTCGGCGCTGAGAGGCGGAGGCCGATCGTGAAGATGGTGATTCAAAGGGTAGCGCGGGCCGAGGTGACGGTGGACCGCGAAGTGGTTGGTCGGATCGGTATCGGCCTCATGGTGCTGGTCGGGCTCGAACGCGGCGACGGCGCGCCTCAGCTCGAACGGGCGGCGCGCCGGCTCGCGACCTTGCGGGTATTTTCGGATGAAGACGGTCGCATGAACCTCGGGCTCGATGAGGTCGGGGGGAGTGTCCTCGCCGTCTCGCAGTTCACCCTCGCAGGTTCGATCCGCAAGGGACGGCGGCCGGGCTTCGATCGCGCGATGCCGGGTGAGGATGCCGAACCCCTGTTCGAGACCTTTTTGGGGCTGCTCCGAGCAGCAGGATTGACGGTCGAGACCGGGACCTTCGGGGCGCTCATGCAGGTCGAACTGGTCAACGACGGCCCGGTCACCCTGATCTGGGACGACCCACCATCGCAAAGTTCTCAGTGTTGAGTTTTGAGTGTTGAGTTGAGCTTCGGAATCACCTGGGCGAGGATCGGGTCTTTTTAGCCGAAAACTCAAAACTCAATCTGGATTCAATGCGCGAAGCGAATCAATCCAGATTTGCGGCCTTCCAGGACTGCCAGAAATCTTGACCTTCCGGCAGGTGTTCGATGGCCGCAAGATACTGTTCGTCGGTCTCGAGGGCGGCCTGATACCCGGCGTCGAGCCCAAGGGTGGCGTTCAGGACCTCCACCTGGATGCCGAGCTTGACGTCTGAGAGATCTTGTTCGTCCACCCTCAATTCGGCGAGGTTCTCTTCCGGCAGAATCTCGTTCTCCTCGACAAAGACAAAGAAGCTCTCGAGCACCTGTTGGTCAACCGAATAGCCTCTTGCCATCGCGGCCTGCTCATCCTCGGGCACGTCTTTGAGCGCGTCGATAGCAAAACGGAAGAACGTCGAATTGCCGTAGAGGCGGGCCAGATTCTCCGACAGGGTCCGGTTGCTGACCGCCACATCGGGTGTGATGCCACCCCCGCCGAGCACTGTTCGGCCCGCATCGGTTGCGTAGATTGCGTTGCCATTGCCCTCGTCGCTGCCGTTGCGGTGGGTGATGTAGTCGATGAAGGACTCGTAGTCACGCTGGATCGAGCGCCCGGACGGCGTGTAATAACGGGCGGTCGTGAGTGCCAGGCCTGCGTCGCGCACCGAGAACACCGTCTGCACCAGCCCTTTGCCCCAGGTCACCTCGCCGATGACGAGACCGCGATCATGATCCTGGATCGCCCCGGCCACGATTTCGGAGGCCGATGCAGAACCCTCGTTGACGAGCACGATGACGCTGCCCTCAAAAGTCTCGCCATTGCCCGGCGCCGTCAGGGTGGAGTTGCTCGAACGGGTTCGACCGCCGGTCGTGACAATCAGGTCGTCCTCGGCGAGGAAAGGATCGACGACCCCGATCGCCGCATCCAGAGACCCGCCAGGGTTGTTGCGAAGATCGAGAACGAGATCTTCCATGCCTTCGGTTCGAAGACGCTCGATGGCCTCGCGGACCTCGCGTGCGCTGCTCGACGAGAACTCGGACAGGCGAACATAGCCGACATCCGGCCGCACCATGAAGGCGTAGCGAACGGTGGTCTGGGGGATCCTCGTACGGGTGATGTCTACCCCGAAGGTGTCCTTGATGCCCGGTCGCGCGATCGTCAGATGAACGTCCGTCCCCTCCGGACCGCGGACGAGGTCGACCACGTCGTCGAGGCTCATGTCCTCGGTGCTCTGGTCGGCCACGGCAGAGATGATGTCACCCGTTCGGAGACCCTTTGACGCGGCCGGCGTGCCCGCCATCGGGGCGATGACGGTGATTTTGCCGTCTCGTCTCGAAATGATGATGCCGACACCGAAAAAGGAGCCCTCCTGACGCGACCGCATCTTGTGGAAAGTGCGGGGGTCGAGGAAGTTGGAGTGGGGGTCGAGCACCTCGAGCATGCCGCCGATGCCGTCGTAGACAATATCGGCAGGGTCTTCTTCGGTCGGCAACCACTCGACGAGGAGGTTCACTACCCGCGAGGCGCGAACCATGAGCTGGGTTTGCTCCTCGGGCACGGAACGTTCTCCGAACAGCGCTCCTGCAGTGGCGCCGGTGAGGAGGACCACGAGTGCAATCACAGTCGGGTGGAAGGGGCGTTTTCTGGCAGTCATATCTTTCCCATCTGTGCGTCTCGGCCCCACGTTGGTGTGACCGTATCTCAGTGTAACCTGCCTGGAGATACGAATAGTCCTGCCCTCGAGTTATTCAGGAACTCCGCCCGCTGTGCGGGCACGGTGCCGAACGCGTTTCCCGAGCGGATGCCAGGCACGCTGCCCGTCGGACGGGCAGGATGCCAGGCACCTCCGCCGCACGTGAGACGTTTCCAGAGGTCCTTCCCGCGAGGAGCCACCCTTGACATTGTTTGCCTCGACATTGCGGTCAACTTGAATGATTGGGAATCAAACAATATCAAAAGTGGCACCTCCGCCAGGACGGGGCACGTATCCGGAGGCGCTTCCCGAGAGGAGCCACCCGCAACATTGTCGGCTCGTATCGTCCCGCCGACGGCATCGCCCGGGTATCCAACAATATTGCAAATGGCACCTCCACCGCACGCGGTTTCACTCGCCTTGAGCACTCGATCGTTTAACGTCGCCCTGGTGTTGCCCGGAAATTCAAAACTAAAAACTCAAAACTAAGAACTCGTTCTGGGTATACTGCCGTCTGGAGGTCCTTGTCGTGTTTGGAACCCTCGGCATGCCCGAGTTGATTCTCATCTTCGTGGTGGCCCTGCTGCTGTTCGGCCCGCGCAAGATGCCGCAGATCGGAAAGTCTGTTGGGCGGGCTCTGGGCGAGTTCCGGCGGGCGTCGAACGAGTTCAAGCGCACCATTGAAGACGAGGTGGCGGCCGACGACCTGCGCGATGTCGGAAAGGACCTCAAGGGCCTCAGCGACATCGGTAACGACATCAAGGATCTCAAACGGACGATCGAAAAGCCGATCGAAACCACCATCAAAAAGGCACTCGAGACCCCGACTGACGACGAGGCAACCGACGTGAAGACCGGGGAGAGTGAGACACCGTGACCTCGGTAGAGCCGGACGCAGTGGATCGCGACGACGAGGTTTCGGACGACGAATTACCGCGAATGACCCTGCTCGACCACCTGGACGAGCTGCGCCGCCGAATCCTCTACAGCATCATCGCCCTGTTCGTGGCCTTTCTCGCGAGTTGGTATTTTGCCCCGACCATCTTCCTGTGGCTCGAACGCCCGATCCTCGATGTTCTCCCAGCGGGCGAGCAACTGGCTTTCACCGAGCTCTCCGGCCCCTTCATGCTCTACATCAAGGTGGCGCTCCTGACCGCCATTTTTGCATCTTCGCCGTTTCTGTTGCTGCAGTTGTGGATGTTCCTGCGGCCCGGTCTGTACCCGCGAGAACGGCGGTTGGCTGCTCCCTTCATCATTTTCACGACCCTGTTCTTCGTCGCCGGGGGTTATTTCGGTTATCGGATCGCCTTTCCCATGGTGGTTCAGTTCCTGCTCGGAGTGGGTGAGAACTTCCGACAGGTTGTCACGATCGACACCTACTTTTCGATGATGTCGAAGATCCTCCTTGGACTCGGGCTGGTGTTCGAGATGCCGATGTTGATCTTCTTTCTCGCCCGAATGGGCATCGTCAGTGCCGGCCAGCTGATTCGTTGGTTCCGATGGGCCGTTCTTCTGATTTTCGTGGTGGCGGCCGTCATCACGCCGACGCCCGACGTTGCCACCCAGACTGTTTTCGCGGTTCCGATGATCCTTCTCTATCTCCTGGGTGTCGGGGTCGCGGCGATCTTTGGCAAGCGGCGGGACGCCGATGAGTGACAAGAGGTCGGAATTGCCTGAAGCGGAGGATGGAGGAACGGCGATGGAGACGATCGAGGCAGGGTGGGAGATTGGATTTCCTGCGGCGACGGTGAAGGAACTGCTGGTGGCTCTGGTGGTCCGCGACCTCGTCCACGGTGCGTCGTTCGACGTCGAGGCCCTCGAAGACGGCAGTGAGCTCGCCCTCGACTTCACGGCCGGCGATGAGCTCGAGGGTGAGACCTACCAACTCCTGCTGTCTGCGGAGGTCGCGGGATCCGACAACCGCGAGATGATCCAGGCCTTTGCCGAGGAGATGCTCGAGGGCCTGGTCGATGAAGCGGAAGAGGCGGTCGAGCAGCGAAAAGACATCGGCTCGAGGCCTGTCGGCGGCCTGGTCTTTCGGGCGGTGGCTGAAGATGAAGAACGGTGGGACCTCGTGATTCCCGATTGGTTGGCGCCCGACGGATCGGAAGTGCCTTTCGGATTCAGGACGTTCGATGCCGCGAGCGGCGAGGCCTGGCCGGACAACGCCATCCTCGACCTCCACGGAAGGGTGGTGCTGGTGCCCCTCGAAGGTACCGTCCACGCCTTCGGGATCCCGGCGCCGACAGGCTGGAACGAAGAGCGGGGTGAAGGGGCCTCCAACGGGCTCCCGATACACCCGGACGGAGGCTGACATCGGCGCGTATCCCCTTGTTCTCTCAAGAGGAGGCGTGTATACTCCGCGACCCTGGGGCCGGTCAGCGGCTCCCGGTATCGGTTGGAGGCTAGGACGATGGACCTCATTCGTGAAGTCACGCAAGATTACCTGAGAACAGATATCCCGGATTTTCGACCTGGCGATAACGTCAAGGTCCACGTGCGTCTCAAAGAGGGTGAAAAAGAGCGGATCCAGATCTTCGAAGGCCTGGTGATCGCCCGCAAGCACGGTGGTATTTCCGAGACCTTTACGGTTCGCAAGATCTCGTCGGGGATCGGTGTCGAGCGCACTTTCCCATTGCACACGCCTTCGATCTCGCAGATCGAGGTTTCGCGTCGCGGACGGGTGCGGCGGGCCAAGCTTTACTACATCCGCAACCTGCGCGGTAAGGCTGCTCGAATCAAGGAACGGGACCGCGCGCGCTGACGGCATCCGGCCCGGTTCTCGCCCCTGATCGCACGCTCCGGCGGTGAGTCGTGCCCGCTGGGGTTGCCCTGGGCGCCAGGGATCGCCGACTTCTCAAGGAAGCTGACGCTGTCATCGGTGTCGACGAGGTCGGGCGGGGCGCGCTTGCCGGACCGTTGGTGGTCTGCGCCGCCCGGTTCAAGTCGATTCCTGTCGACCGCGGCGTCCGCGACTCCAAGCTCTTGAGCGCTCACCAACGGGAGGCGGCCCTGGTGCGTCTGGATCGATGGGGTGTTCGTTGGGCGGTTTGTGAGATCGGTCCTGAGGTCATTGATCGCATCAATATCCTCGAGGCGACCCGGCTCGCGATGCGCTCGGCGGCTCTCTCGATTGCCCGACCATCGAGCATCGTCGTCACGGATCATGTCGATCCCGGCGATCTCGGCTGCCGCGCAATGTCGCCTGCAAAGGCCGATCGTGACTATTTCTGTGTCGCAGCTGCGTCCATCATTGCGAAGGTCCACCGCGACCGAATCATGGTCGAGTTGGGGCGCCGGGACACGCGGTGGGGCTGGGAGAGCAACAAGGGATACGGTTCGGCGCAACACCGGGCCGCCCTGGACCGATGGGGGCGGACCTCTCTTCACCGCCACAGCTTTTCGTGGACGCCCGTTCGTCCGTGAGAGCCGCAGTTGGCGCTCCCTCGAAGGAAATGGCGAGCCCCCGAGCCCAATCAGGCGTTCCTTACTTCTCATCGATGGTGCCGACCTTCGACCGCGGTGGTCGGATCGCGCCAAACCCAACGAGGTACTGCGCTTTGCGGTTGTGGTGCAACATCCCGCACGAAGCCCGGGCGGGGAGCCTGTGCTACCATAATTGCTGGGATCAGGACGAATCAGCCCGGCATTTTGACGGCGAATAACGGTATCGGATCTTCGCCGGGGCCGCCGGGTGGAGGAGATTGTTAATCGAATGGCGCTGAAACGGGACAAGGTCCTGAAAGATGCTGAAAAGCTTGTCCAGAAGGGCAAGCTCGAGCCGGCCATCCGCGAGTACGAGAAGATTCTCAGGCGGTACCCCAACGACACCACCATCATCAACCGCGTTGGGGACCTGTACGGACGCGTCGGCCAGCTGCAACGGTCGATCGAACTCTACGAAGAGATCGCCGACCATTTCACGAGCGATGGCTTCGTCACCAAGGCGATCGCCATTTTGAAGAAGATTCAGCGGTTGGATCCCCAAAGGCTGGACATCTTCGAGCGCCTCGCCCAGCTCTATTTCGACCAGGGTCTGATTGTCGAGGCCAAGCGGGAGTACCAGATCCTGGCGGATTGGTATATCAAAAACGCCGAGCTCGAAAAGGCCATCGAGGCCCACGAGAAGCTCGTCAACCTCGACCCGAGCAATCACGTGTCCTCTCTGCGGCTGGCCGACCTCCTGCTTCGCCGCGGCGAGATCGGGTCCGCTACCAAAGTCTATAGCCGGCTCGGTTCGGTTCTCATCGAGGCCAACAAGCTCGATGAAGCGGAACGCCTTTTCCACCACGTGATGGAAAAGAACCCGCCTGAGGGCGAATTCCTGGCGGACGTCTGCGACGCTTTTCTCGACGCGGGGCGCACGCCCGTCGCGCTCGAATTCCTGAATTTCGCCATCCAGCGCTCGCCTGACTCGACCGAACTCATGATCCTGCTCGCCCGTACCCATAAGACGATGGGTGAGAACGAAAAGGCGATGGACTTCGCCCGCAGCGTGCTCGCTCAGGATCCGAGGAACGCCAAGATCCGAGCTCTCATGGGTTCGGCCCTCGGAGAGAGCGCTGTTTCGGAATATATTGAGGAGGTTTCGCTGCCTGTCGTGGTGGAGATGCTCGAAAAGAGCGATCACGCCGGCGCGCAGGCCGCACTCAAGGAACTCCTCGAACAGTCCCCTGAGGATCAGGAAGTTCTCAAGCTCGCCGTTCGAGCGTGGGGGCCATCGAGCGACCAGGAGACCCTTTTCACGCTTCGAGCCGCCCTGGCCGAAAGCTACTTCAATTCGAATGAGCTCGAAGCCGCCAAACGGATGTTTGTGGACCTGCTCGATACCGAACCCGAGAATCAGCGTTTCCGTGAGCGGTTGGCAGCACTCGACAACGTCAACGAAGGGTTCTTCCGCGACGCCGGTGCCGGGGCGCCGCCGGTTGTCGAACGTGATCAAGCCATCGAAGAGATCGACTTCGAAGAACCGGTAGAGGCCCCGCCGGAACCGATGCCGAAGATCGAGCCCGAGACCGGGCCCACACAGCCTCTGGAGTTGGAGGTGTCGGCAACCGACCTTCTGACGACCGAGGTGGGGACGACCGAGGTGTCGACGACCAAGGTGTCGACCCCAGAGGGATTCGATCTCAAGGAAAGATTGGCTGAGGCCGGGGTCTTTGCCAAATACGGCCTTGTTGACAAGGCGATCAGCCACCTCGAGGACGTCGTTCTGTTCTGCCCGGACGAGATCGAGCCGCGACGAATGCTCGCACAGCTTTACGCCGAGCACGGTGACAAGGACGCCGCGATCGCGATGGCGGGACCGGTCGTCGAACACCACCGTGCGCAGGGCACGATGGCCGCGCTCGAAAGTCTGTTGGCGGCCATTCCCGAACTCGAGAGTGCCCGCATGCCGCGGCCGCCGGCCGTGCCGATGACTCGCCAACCCGTTCGGAAGGATTTGGTGGGATCGAACAACCTGTTTCGGCGGGATTCACCGATGAGGACAGCGACCTGATCGAGGTCGTGGACATCGACGAGGAGTTCGAGCCGGCCGCGACTGTTGAAGAACAGCCCATTGTGGAAGAGATCGCGGCCGACGAGGGCGTTGAAGAGCCGGCGGTCGAAGTGATCGAGATGCCGGTTGCCGAGGTGGCGCCGGTCGAGCCGAGTCGCCGAGCCTCCGGCTGCCGAAGCGGTTCCGGAAGCTGAGAAGCCACCTCAACCGCCCCCGGTGGAAGAGGTGGTCGCCGACGAGCTGGTCGAGATCACCGACAGTTTTGTCGGACCGTCGATGGGCGATCTCGAACAGATCGACTTCTTCATCGACCAGGAGCTGTACGACGACGCGGCTCGGGTTCTCGCGGTTCTCGAAGAAGAACACCCCGATGACGCCGAGGTTGCGGCCAGGCGCCTCAAGCTCAAGGAAGTCGGTGTGTTGCTTGAAGCCGTCGAATCGGTCGAGGAAGGCGCCGAAGAGCTCTTTGCCGACGAGGAGCAGTACATCGACCTCGCGAAAGAGCTCGAAGCCGAACTTGCGGCGGAAGAGGCGATGGTCGACGAGGCCACCGGCCGCGGCAAGGGTGAGGCCCTGCTCGAAGAGGTCTTTCGCGAGTTTCAGAAGGGCGTTGCCGAACAGCTGTCCGAGGAGGACTCGGACACCCATTTCAACCTCGGCATCGCCTACCGCGAGATGGGGCTGCTCCCCGAGGCCATTCGCGAATTTCAGGTGTCCTCACGGGACCCCGCCTATTTCGTCGAAAGCTGCTCGATCATCGGCGTCTGCTACCAGGAGCAGGGGATGTGGTCGGAGGCCGTGAGTTGGTACCAGAAGGCCCTCGTGGCGCCGGACATCTCGGACGATGCGCGCCTCGGTCTGCGGTATGACCTCGCAGTCGCCTACGAAGGAGCCGGGGATGTCGATCAGGCGGCTGGGTCTGTTCGAGGAGATCTCGTCCTCGGTCGCTTCGTACCGGGACGTGGAAGACCGCCTCGCCAGCCTCGGCCAGCAGCGCCAGGCGAACTGAAATTCAGCCCATCAACGCGACGCCATTGGTAGGGGCGAGGCATGCCTCGCCCGCCGTTCGGTTAAGAACCGACGGGCGGCATATATGCCGCCCCTACACGTTTGAGATCTACCATCGCTTAACGTGACCTCGTGACGCCGACCCTCGGGCAAATGTCCTCCAACGGACAGTCGGTGCACCTCGGCGAGGTTGGGTGGCAGCGGTTCTGCCCGAACGTGACGAGCAGATCGTTGATCGGGATCCACAGGTCCCGCGGGAGGATCTTCTGCAGGGCACGCTCGGTCTCCTCCGGTGTCTTTGTCTGCACCAGCCCGAGCCGGTTCGAAATGCGGTGGACGTGGGTGTCGACGCAGATCGCGGGGATATCGAAACCGAGACCGAGCACCAGATTCGCGGTCTTTCGACCGACCCCCGGCAGCGCGAGAAGGGCCGCTTCGTCGGCGGGGACCTCGCCGCCGTATCGGTCGCGCAGGATCTCCCCGATGGTCCGGAGCTGTTTGGCTTTGGTGTTGTAGAAACCGGCCGGAAAAATGGCTTCGGCGATCGTCGTCGGGATCGATCGCCGCCAGCGCGTGCGCCGTGTCCGCCACCGCGAAGAGCCTGCGGCTCGATTCAGCCGTCACCTCGTCCTTTGTCCGCAGTGAAATGACGCACGCCACCAGCAACCGGAAGGGCGACTTCGAGGTTTCCTGTTCTTCGACGAGGGTGGTGACCCGGCAGGTTCGACGAAACGCCTCGAGCCGCCGCACCAGCTCTCGAACCCGGGCCGCGGGCCATTTCTTCATGACCAGATCATGGGTGTTCTTCAACGCCGCGTCAATGTCGAGTTTAAACGTAGAAATCTTATAACGTTAGATCGATCCGTACGATTGACCTGGACTCGACTCTCGATGTTAGGGTGTGCGTTCCAACAGGGAGGATCAATGGCACCCAACGGACATCACGTCTTTACTTCGGAATCCGTGACCGAAGGACACCCCGACAAGATCGCCGACCAGATCTCCGACGCCGTTCTCGATGCGGTCCTGACCGACGACCCGAAGGGGCGGGTGGCCTGTGAAACGCTGGTGACGACCGGTCTCGCATTCCTCGCCGGTGAGATCACGACCGAGACCTACGTCGACTTTCCGGCCATCGTCCGCGAGACAATTCGTGAGATCGGTTATACCCGCGCCAAGTTCGGTTTCGACTACGAGACCTGTGCGGTGATTTCCTCGATCGATCCGCAGTCTCCGGACATCGCCCAGGGCGTCAATCCGGGCGGTGCGGGCGACCAGGGTCTGATGTTCGGCTACGCCACCAAGGAGACACCGGAACTCATGCCGATGCCGCTGGTGATGGCCCACCAACTCACCATGAAGCTGAGCTCCACCAGGCGCGCGGGGGATGCCGACTGGCTGCGGCCCGACGGCAAGGCCCAGGTATCCATCGAGTACGACGGCAACGTGCCCAAACGCATCGAGGCAATCGTGGTTTCGTGCCAGCACTCCGACGAGATCGAGACCTCCGACCTCCGCGCCCAGGTTCGCGAGCACATCATCGACGCCACTCTCCCCTCAAATATGATTGACGGCAATACCAAGATCCACATCAACCCGACGGGCCGCTTCGTCATCGGCGGCCCGCAAGGTGACTGTGGTCTCACGGGCCGCAAGATCATCGTCGACACCTACGGCGGCGTCGGCTCCCACGGCGGTGGGGCGTTTTCCGGCAAGGACCCGTCCAAGGTCGATCGTTCCGCTTCCTACATGGCTCGCCACGTTGCCAAGAACATCGTTGCCTCGGGTCTCGCCGCGCGAGCCGAAGTGCAGCTCGCGTACGCCATCGGGGTCGTTGATCCGGTTTCGATCATGGTCGACACCTTCGGCACCGGCGAGGTGCCGGACGACCGCATCACCGGCGGCGGTTCGCGAAGTGTTTCCCCTGTCACCACTCGCAATCATCGAGTACCTCGATCTGCTGCGTCCGATCTACAAACAGACCGCTGCGTTCGGACACTTCGGCCGCGACAACCCCGACTTCACGTGGGAGAAGACGCACCGCGTTGCCGATCTGCGGACCGCCTGCGGCCTCTGATTCCTGTCGACGTGGGAAAAGGCGAGCGTCAAGGCCACGAGGTGGCACGCCAATTGCGTGATGGTGGGTCGGATCCGTGCGGTGGTTTCCTCGTCGAATCAAGAACGTTGTCCGGCTTGAGTTTTCGGGGCCCATCGAGATCTCGATGATTTCATTCGGAGCGGGACGAGTCAGCATGACCGATACATCCGGCCTATTCGGCACACAACGATCGCTGCGGCTGCAATATGCCGCCGCCGCTGCGGTCTTCCTCGTTCTGGTGCTCGGGATCATCCTGCTTTTCGGCCATCTGATCTCCGGTTCTCTGTCGAAGAGGTACCTCCAAGACGTCCTTGCGGGCGGCCGCGAAGAAGCGCGAAGGATCGCCGCCGAGCTCGGTGGGGCCGAGGTGAAGGAACTCGATGTTGTCGAGACCCGCCGCGAGGTGCTGTCGCGCACCCTCGAAGGGGACCCGGAACGCCGGATCTGGCAGTCGATCGAGGTCACCGACAGCGACGGCAAGGTCGTGTACTCGTCGCGCAGCCAGTCGAGGGAAGAGATTCCGGAGTCCATCGCCGAAGACCTCCAGATTCAGGGGGCCCTGTCGGACGAAAACGTCATCGAAACCGAAAACCCCTATCGCATCACGGTGCCCCTGGGCGAAGTCGGCAGCGTCGTGCTCAACGTTGACCGGGCTGAAGTCGCGGAGAGGGTTTCCGAACTGCGCGGAGACCTCCTGGCGCAGACCATTGGGATTGCCGCACTCACCCTGGCGACGTTGCTGCTGGCATTCGCTTTCGTTTGGTTTCTCATCCAACGAACTCGGCGCCTCGAGGCGCAGCGATTCGAGGCGGAGGAGATGGCGGCGCTGGGTGCCCTGGCGGCCAATCTCGCGCACGAAATCCGGAACCCTCTGAACTCGATCAATCTCAACCTCGAACTGCTCGGCGAAGACCTTCCGGCGGACGGCAGCAGCGCGAGTCAGTCTCTCGCCACCACCCGCGAAGAAGTGGGACGCCTGGCGAGTCTGGTCAGCGATTTTCTCACCTACGCCAGGCCGGGAGATCCGGAGCTCGAGGCGGTGCGGGTCGACAGGCATGCTCAAAGACGTGTGCGAGTTTCTCGCCGCAGAAGCGCGAACGATGGGCGTTCACCTCAGGGTCCTACCCGGGTTGCCGGCGGTGGCGGTGCGCAGCGATCCCGGCCAGCTTGCGCCAGGTGCTGTTGAATCTGGTAATCAACGCCGTCCAGAGCGTGCAACAACTGCCGCCGGATCGGAGAGTTGTCGAGCTCTACGGCCGACGGCCGCGAAAAGACCGGTCGTGCTCGCTGTACGCGACCGCGGGAACGGCATTCCCGGCGAGGAGATTGCTCGCGTTCGAAAGGCCTTTTATACGAGGCGCCGCGGCGGCAGCGGGCTGGGTCTCGCCATCGCCGAGCGCTTTATCGAGGCCCAGGGCGGACGGATCGAGCTCGAGAATCTGGAACCGCACGGCTTCGAGGCGCGGGTCTTCTTGCCCATCGCCGACGAAGCTGGCAAGATAGGCGGGTGACCGGCTGAGATGGCGTATCTCCCGGCACCCTTGGAGGATTGAATGAATCGAAATTCCCTGGCCGCAGGTCTCGCGATCACGGCTCTTGTAGTTGCGGTCCCGGCCGACGCGCAGTTTCTGGCGGCGGACCTTCTCTATGTCCCGGGTGCTGCCCACACTGACGGCGAAGGTGACAGCCAGTGGCGCACGGACCTTTTCATCACCAATGTCGAAGAAGAAGTGGATGTTGATATCGCGATCGTCTACATCCAAACCGGGCTGGTCTCCAACAGTGGTGACTTCGTCGGATCGCAGCACCTGGCTCGGCGGCTCCGAGGACGACGGGTTTGGCACAGTCGACCCGGCTCTCGCGAATATTCCCGCCTGGTGGGACGGTCGTGATCGACGATCCGATCGGCCAATTCTGGCCCAACGAGCAGGGGACGGCGAACTCTGGGGCCCTGGTGATCTTCGCGTACGAGTCCGGAACCCTCGAGGACGACGGCACGCGGGTCCTCGAGAACGTGATCGTGAATTCACGGGTCTGGACGCCGAAGACCTTCTACCAGCCCGATCCCGACAACGAGGGCGAGTTCCTCGAGGTCAATGGGACCTACGGGCAGACCCTTCCCGGTGTCCCCTGGTACAACCTGGCGGACCCGTCGGCGGTGGGCGAGGACGGTAATTTCACCTTCCAGATCCTATCGGGAGCCGGCACTGACGACGACTATCAGGTACAACGTCGGTATTCTCAATGCATCGGATCCCCTGACGTCGATCACGCTCGTGATTCAGCCGTTCATGGGCAACGGCGAGCCCTTTCTCGACGCTAACGAAAACCCGATCCTGAGATCGGTCGTCGATGCCGCCCTCGTCGCACGTTCAATACAACAACGTCATGGTGTCACCTGTTCGGGCTCGACGACGTGCCCGAACGACACCACCATTGATATCAGATTTCTGAGTTGGTCGTCGGCAAATTCGGATGCCGGTGGTCGGGATGACGATCTACGGGACCCTGATCGACAACCAGACCAACGACCCGACGGCGGTGCTGCCGGCTTTCGCGTATCCCTACAATATCGAGTGCCAGTGGCCGTCCTCCAACGGAGCCGCCAAGTCGGCGCCTTCCGGCATGCCGCCGCGTGTCCGAACGACCTCTTGAGATTCCACCAAAATAATGACCTTGCCGACAGAGAATTGACAACTGAACCGCGGGTGGTATCATCCCGCGGACAGCGTGGGGAAACCCGCTGAAAGGAGAGCATGATGGCCGACCCTGATGACAAACTTGAAGATAACGTACCCGGAAAATGGTACGTCGATTCCAACTGCATCGACTGCGATGTGTGCAGGACAACCGCGCCGAACAATTTCGAGGCCAATGAGGACGAGGGCTACTCCTTTGTCAGCAAGCAGCCCGAAAACGACGACGAAACGACCAGGTCGAAGAGGCGATGGAGTCCTGCCCGACCGAGGCTATCGGCAACGACGGCTGAGCAGACGACTTCGAATTTTCTTCCGGCCGGTTCCTGACCGGCCGGTTTTTTGTTGGCGTTTGCTATCATCCGCCGAGTTCGCACAGATGAGGAGGCTCCATGCGTGTCCTGTCGGGTGTTCAGCCATCCGGAACTCTCCATGTCGGCAACTACTTCGGCGCCATCCGCCAATTCGTGCGCCTCCAAGAGGAAAACGAGTGCTTTTTCTTCCTTGCCGACCTTCACGCACTGACCACGGTCCAGGACCCGGTACGGTTGCGCGAATTGATTACCGATTTGGCGACCGGCTACCTCGCCCTCGGCCTCGACCCCGCCAAGAGCGTGGTCTACCGCCAGTCCGATCTGCCTGAGGTCACCGAGCTGTCGTGGTACCTGTCGACCGTGACATCCATGGGCCTCCTCCAGCGCTGCCACTCGTTCAAGGACAAGGTGGCGCAGGGTGTGGTGCCGAACCACGGGCTCTTTGCCTACCCGGTGCTGATGGCGGCCGACATCCTCATCGTCAAGAGCGATCTGGTGCCGGTCGGCAAGGACCAGAAACAACACCTCGAAGTGACGCGCGACGTCGCAGCCTCGTTCCACGCCGTCTACGGCGACGATGTCTTCGTGCATACCAAAGCCATTGATCCTCGACGACGTGGCGGTGGTGCCTGGTGTCGATGGACGCAAGATGAGCAAGTCCTACGACAACGCGATCGAGATCTTCGGACCGGAGAAACCGATCCGCAAGAAGATCATGGGCATCGTCACCGATTCCACCCCGGTGGAGGAGCCCAAACCGACCGAGGACAACGCGCTGTATCACCTGCTCAAGATCTTTGCCCCCGACGAGACCGAAAAGGCATGGGTCGAGACGGCTTTTGCCGACGGCGGCGTGGGTTATGGCGACATGAAGAAAAGGCTTTTCGAGTACTACCTCCAGACCTTCGGCGAGGCCCGCGCCCGCTACGACGAATTGCGGAGCGACCCGGCCGAGGTCGAGAACATCCTCAGGGCCGGAGCAGAGAAAGCGCGAGAAACCACCGCTCCACTGATGGACGAGGTTCGGAAGGCTGTCGGCATCAGCTGACGCAGGGAAATTTCGGATTTCGGATTTCGGATTTCGGATTGCGGATTTTAGGATGAACGTCCCTTCCGTATGGATCGGGACGACAACTCACCGGAGGGTTGTGGTGCGGCCGTCTCGCCCGCACGTGGTGACGATGACGATCCCTTGGCAGCCGAGACGGCTGCCCCACAAAGCGTGCCGCGCTCCCTTGTGGGGCACGCGTCCCGCGTGCCATTCGATCCCCCGGCAGCCGAGGCAATTGCCTTCTGTCGCCGAAGCATTCGCAGTATGTGTGCCCGAAATTCCGAAATCCGAAATCCGAAATCCGCGCGTCAGCGCGTCAGCGCGGCGCGCATCGCCTCCTTCGGCGGCACCGTCTGTGTAAAGGCCGCAAACTGGGCGATGCCCTGGTGGAGCAGCACCTCGCGGCCGTCGGCGACCGCCAACCCCAACTCGCGTGCGCGCGCGACCAGCGCGGTTACATTCTCGCCGTAGACCATGTCCACGACCGCCGCGGCGTTTGCGATCTCCGACTCTGAAAACGGACGTGGCTCGTCGGGACTCTGTCCCAGCGGTGTCGCGTTGACCAGGATCTCGACGTCGTCCGGAAACGAATCCGAGGTGCACCAGTCGACAACGATCCTCTCGGCCGTTGCTCTGGCCTGTTGGTCGGAACGGCTTCGTATGACCGCGTCCGCGCCCGCCAGGTGCAGTCCGACCGCCGCCCCGCGCGCTGCGCCCCCGGTGCCCTGCACCACCGCCCGGCGGCCCACCGGGTCGATACCGAGCGTCATGAGCGAACCGACGATCCCGTCGGCATCGGTGTTCTCAGCCACCACCTTGCCGACTCCGAGAACCAGCGTATTGGCGGCACCGGCCCGCTGGACCCTTGGCGCCGCGAGCCCGGCGGCGGCCGCGGCTTCGTCCTTGTAAGGCGTGGTCACCGCCCAGCCGTGAGCAGGGAGACCGATGCGATCGAAGCAGGTGTCGCCGCGCGGCACGAACAGGTCGGAGAGCTCGGCTGCGTCGGGCACGCTGACCGGGAGCATCAGATAGGGGAGGTCCAACGCGCGGTAGGCGGCCGCATGCAGCGCTGGGCTCAGACTGCGGCTGACATCCGACCCAACCACGCCGTAGAGCCGCTGCGGGGGGCCGCTGAGGTGAGATGTCACGGCCAGAGTTTGATCAATCGTCAACTGACCTGGTGCCGCCTCAGCGCCCTTGCTCCAAGCAGCGAACGACAGTGGTGGACCGAGCAGCGGCGCGAGGTAGCGGCTCGCCGTGCCGGGACCACCCATCGCAAAGGTCAGTAATCGGCGTCGTTGACGGTCGCGGCGGTTGAATCTTCCGTGGAGGGCCAGCACCGATACGAGATCAGCGACCGAGTTCGCAGTGGGAATCACTTTGAGCCACCGCGCCGGCGTTTCGAGCATCCGCTCCGCGATCTCGCCGAGAGCCTCCGGCGTTCCTCCAGGGTCGTGCCACGACATGACGACCTGTTCGGAGGCAAGTCCCAGAGCGCGCATCAGGTGGCCGTCCCGCTCGCACTCGAGATCGATCAACGACGCCCCAGCATCCCGAGCCCCCTCGATAACCGCGCGTCGCTCGTCGGGGTCGGTCGGTCCGCGGCCGCCCTCGGCGCTCGACCGAAGGGTCACCAGAACGGGCAGCGGGCATGCGCCGAGCGCCGCACGAAGATCGACGCCCGGAAACAGATCCGCCCGAAGCTCGACGATCGATGCGCCCTCGGGAGGCCGCGCGATCGCCTCCAACGGGTCCTGCGAAACCTCGGGCGTGAGAGAAACGATCCAGTCCATGGATCAGAGCATAGCAATGCTCTATTTCCGAAGCATAGACGGTGAGAAGAGACGGATGAATCGAGCCCGCTGGGGAAGGACGTCAGTCAAGTTTCGTCGAAGTTGATACGATGACTCCCGGAGGCGCCAATGGTGCGGAAGTTGATGATTGCGGCGGTCCTGTTGTGGCCGTTGGTCCTACAGGGTGGGGAGCTCGGCGAGCTTGCCGATCGGATCGATCGACCGACCCTTGGTGCGCGTGTCGATGTCGGGGGCTCGCTCGAAATCGGGCGAGCCGCGATTGAACCGGGAGAAGGTGCCACGATTCGAGCGTTGATGGCGGGGGACGAACGGTGCGGCGTCGCGGTCGCTGGGCCGGCGACATTCAGGCTTTTGATCGATGACCCTTTCAGCGCCCCGGTTGCCGTCAGGAATCTCGACCGCACCTCAAAGCTCGAGGTACGGAAAAAGGACAAGCAACCTCGAGGTGGATTTTTCGATCTCGTCGGCCGTGGTCTGGTGGTGGGAAGCCCCTGGGCCGTCGGATGTCGGTGGCGGTGCTTTCACGCCTGAGGACCTCCCCAACTGGGCGGCCGAGGTGCTGGACGATCCCGCCTTCGCTCCGCCGTCCGTCGATCTCATCGCGGCCCGCGGTCTGGGTGTCCGCGGAGTGGTCTTTGCACTGATCGAAAGCGACAAGGGCGTGTTCCTGTATGCCGCGGACCCGATCGATTCGAGGATCGAGGAGCTCTCCCACCTTGAAATGGTGAAGACCTCGGAGTCGGTCAACCGGAGGCGTGCCTTTGTGGAGCGTCTGGTGTCCCAGCCTCTGATCCGAGTGTGGTGGGACCGGACGCCGCGGCCTTTGGTGGCGATCCATACCGAGATCGACGTGGAGAATACTGCGGCAAGTCACGTGAGGGTTGCGACGCAGTTCGATCTTCTCGCCACGCGGGCCGGGGTCGGCATCTGGCGATCAAGCCTCGCAGATCGCGTCATCTCGCGAACCGACAAGATCCTGCCCAACACCGTGACATCGGTGCAGGTCAACGGCAAACCGGCCGACTTTCTCCACCGCGGCGGCCAACTGCTGGTCGCCATCGAGCCGGCCGCGGAGGACGGGGCGACGACTCGAATCGAGGTCGTCAACGAGGGCAGCATCGCTCTGATGCCGGGCAACGGGAGTTCCTGGACGCTCGGGACGTGGGCGTGGCGCCCGTATCCCGGTTTGAACGGTGAGATGGCGACGTCGATCGTGACGGTCACGGTGCCAAACGACATGGTGCCTTTTGCTTCGGGGTCCATGGTGTCGATGACGACCGAGGGCGAGAGCACGGTGTTGAAAACGAAGCTCGACCAGCCGATGCAGTTCCCGGTGGTGGCGGCGGGCGACTATCACATTTACAGCGATACCCGGAACGGCCTGACCTGCAACGTGGCGTCGTACGTCTTCGGCAAGGAGAAGGCCGCGGAAAGGTTGATCGACCTTTTCTTCGCGGCGGAGGATTTCTACTCGGATCTGTTCGACTCGCCCTATCCCTTCCGCGAGGTCAACCTCGTCGAGGTCGATGACTGGGGTTTCGGGCAGGCCCCTCCCGGGATCATCTTCATCACTCGGGAGGTATTCGAGCCGAAGACCGACGTCATGAACCAGTTCTTTTCGAAGGGAGTCGACGAACGATTCTTACACGAAGTGGCCCACGCCTGGTGGGGGCACGTCGTCAAGGTGGACTCTCTCGAAGAACAGTGGTTGTCGGAGAGCTTTGCCGAATATTCGGCCGCGCTGTGCATCCAGGCGCTGGCCGGAGGCGGCGAGAAGGGCCAGCGCGAATTCAACGAGATCCTCAAAGGGTGGAGGTCGCGGGCAAAAAAGGTCGGCCAAGGGGACAGCGTCTACCTGGCGAACTACCTGGCTGGAGAGGATCAAACCGATGCCCTCGATCGCTATGACCTCCTCTACGCCAAGGGACCGCTCGTGATTCACGGGATTCGAAGGCAGCTGGTAGGCATGTACGGCGAAGCGGACGGCGACGCGATGTTCGTGACCTTTCTTCGCGCCGTGATGGCCAACTTCAGTTTCAAGTGGGGGAGCACCCGGCACCTCGTCGGCATCCTCAACTATCTCACCGGCGAAGATTGGCAACTGTGGTTCGAGCTCTTTGTCTACGGTTGTGAGATGCCGGACCTCAGGTGATCGGCGGCGCCCAGCCTGAGACCTCTCCAAAAAAAAGTTGGCTCCCGGGGGAGGAGCCATGAAGGAGGAGTTTGATAGAGGTCGTTCTTTCCTGTCGCGTCCTGGGGTGGATGGGACAGCGCGACCTTGCTTTTCTATACGACATCACGTCGAAAAGGTTACATTTGGAGAATTAGGAATTAGGAATTAGGAATTAGGAATTTTCATCACAGCGGCTCGGCGGCGGGAAGAGTTCGAGTGCTCACAGGACGCGCCTTCGGAAACGAGTCGGGTGCGGCGGAGGTGCCTTCGGCGGAGGTGCCATTCTTCGCATTGTGTTGGCCTGAGCGCTGCGGTCAACGCGTGCCCTTTGGGCACACAATGCGAAGGGTGGCTCCTCTCGGGAAACACGTTCAGAACATCATGGCCCACCTTCCTCTCGGATAGGAAACGATGTCCAGGGTGGCTCCTCACGGGAGGGCTGCTCAGAACGTCATGGCCCACCGAATGTGGAGAAAACGAAAGCCCGCGCCCTTCACTCCGCAGGATCGAACGCCGGGATCCCCGTCAGGTAGTTGCCCAGCACCAGGGTGTGGATGTCGTGGGTGCCCTCATAGGTGTAGACGGTCTCGATGTTCATGAGGTGGCGCATGATGGGGTACTCGTTGACGATGCCGTTGGCGCCGTGGATTTCTCGCGCCAGCTTGGCGCACTCGCGAGCGACCCAGACGTTATTCCGTTTGGCGAGCGAGACCGCCTCGTGGGTGAGCTTCCCGTCATCCTTGAGCCGGCCAAGCTGCAGTGCCAGCAGCTGGCCTTTGACGATCTCCGAGTACATCCAGGCGAGCTTCTGTTGTTGGATCTGGTGGGCGGCGATGGGTTTGCCCTTGAACTGAATGCGGGTCTTGGCATAGTCGAGCGCCGCATGAAAGGTGGCCAGCGCCGAACCGAGGGCGCCCCAGGCAATCCCGTACCGGGCCTGGTTGAGGCACATCAGGGCGTTCTTGAGGCCAGTCGTGCCGATCAGCATGGCCTCTCCTGGCAGGCGGCAGTCTTCGAAGGCGAGCTGTGAGGTCACAGAGGCCCGCAGCGAGTATTTGCCCTTGTGTTCGATGGTCGAAAAGCCGGGGGTGCCGTGTTCGACGAGGAAGCCCCGGACGCCGTCCTCAGTGCGCGCCCAGACGATGGCCACGTCGGCGATCGAGCCGTTGGTGATCCACGCTTTGGCGCCGTTGAGGACCCAGTCCGAACCGTCGCGGACCGCCCGGGTCAGCATACCGCCTGGGTTGGAGCCGAAGTCGGGCTCGGTGAGACCGAAGCAGCCGATGGCCTCGCCTTTGCCGAGGGCCGGGATCCAGCGTTTTTGTTGCTCCCGGCTGGCCCACTGCAGAATCGGAAACATGACCAGCGAGGTCTGGACCGACACAAACGAGCGCAGACCGGAGTCGCCGCGCTCGAGCTCGCGGTTGATCAGCCCATAGGTGACGGCGTTGACTCCGGGCAGGCCATACTCGGAGTAGGGGGCGCCAAGAAGATCCAAGGCGCCCATTTCAGCAACCAGTTCGCGGGGGAAGTGACAGTCCCACGCCCATTGCTCGATGTTCGGCAGGATGCGGTCGGTGACCCATTCGCGAACGGTGTCGCGCACCATGCGCTCCTCGTCGGTGAGCATGTCGTCGAGGTGGTAGAGGTCAAGTCCATCGAATTCACCCATGTCAAACCCTTCAATATCTTGGTTGTGTCGCGGCAACGGAGTACCATCACCCCATGAAGATCCCCTGGCCGGTTATCGCCGGATGGTACCACGCTGTATTGCTGACGGTTCTGCCGTGGGTCGCGTGGCAACGCCCCTGGTGGGCGCCAGTGGTCGCGGCGGGCGCGATCGTCGTCCACCTTCCGGTGAGCCGGAACAGGGTAGCCGAACCGTGGGCGGGGGTGGCCGTCGCCATCTCGGCACTGCTCTTCATCGCCGTTCGCGGTGGGTGGGAGGTCGGTCTCGGGTGGTTCCTCCTGGCGGCGTTGGTGGCGGCGGTGGCCAGGGTCCGGCCGCGGCGCGACGGCAGCCGGCCGGACGCGGCGGACTACCTCGCTGTCGGTTGTTGGGGCGTCGTTTTTGCGCTCTCTCCTCGGTTGATCGCCTTCGATCACGGAGGTTGGTTGGCACCGGTTGTGCTCCTGTATGCCGCTCAGCGCCTTGCGCGGTCCGGAATCTCGGTGGTCGGAATCGCGGCCCCGGGGGCGCCGGACCGCGAGGTTCGCGGCACTCTCGGCTTGAATTCGGTGGTGGTCGCCGGGCCCGACAGCCTTCCAAGGTCGATTCCGCTGGAGCTGGAACTGCGGGCCGGTGACTCTCTCGCCATCCTCTGTGACGCGCCAGATGAAGCGGCGATTCTGGCCGACGTCCTGTCGGGCCGGCGCTCGCCCGTATCGGGAGGCGTGACGATAGATGGGTCCCCGCTAACTGTGGGGGATCGGCTCGTGGCGGTTGTGGCCCCCGGTGAGCCTTTTGTTCCGGGCGGTTTGAACGGCAATCTCGCGGCACTCAGCGACCGGCCGCTCGACCGTACTGCGGTCGCTGCAGTTCGCGACGCGTGCTCGCTGACCGAGGTCGCGGAGGCGCTTGGTGATCGCCCGATCGCGGTCGATGGCGAGCCTCTGACCGCCTATCACCGGATCCTCGTTTTGGTGGCGCGGGTGATCCCGTCGCCGTACCGCCTGCTGGTCGTGGTGGACCCGATGCCGTGGGTCAACGCGGTGCGCGGCGAACTGTGGCGGACTGCGGTGGTGCGGGCCTCTGTGGGGCGCACCAGCATCTGGATCACACCCGATCGAGACCTCGCGAACCGCGCCACCCTGGTGATGGAGTATCGGCAGGGAGCATTGCGCCGGGCGAGTTAAGAAATTCGGATTTCGGATTTCGGATTTCGAATTTTTCGGACCATCGCCTTCACCTCAGTTGCGTGGACGCCGTTCTCCGCAATCGTTCGTGTCCGTATCGTCGAAGTCGGCAGGGCGGAAGCTTGTGATCGAATCCGAAATCCGAAATCCGAAATCCGAATTCTTGTGTTGGGTTACACTGTCTCGGCATGCTCGGGAGGAATTGATGGCGACATTTCAGGGTGGTTCGGCTCCGGCGATGGCCAAGCAGATCTGCGACGGTTATTCACTGGTCAACCAGGTCAGCCTGAAACGTCTGAACATCGATCAGATGGTCAAACTGGAGTTCGAGCTCGACAAACGCCTCCGCGAGACACGCGGTGACGTGGTGAGTCTCGACGACCAAGCGGCACTGCAGTCACGCAACCGGCGGATCTCCCGCATCGAAGGGGCGCTGCGGGTGCTGCGCCACACGATGCAGCAACGCAGGGCGGGCAGGCTCTGAAACAGCGCAGCATCGAAAACGGGTGGGAGGCCCTCAGGGCCGACCCCATGCCATGGCTGCTCGATCCGTCGCACCCAAACCTCCATTGGCGGGTTCTGACGGATCTCGTCCGCAGACCACCTGGAAGCCCCGCGGTCGTGCGCGCACGCGGCGGAGCCAATGCTGTTGACCCGGTCGCCTCCTTGATTGAGGACCTCATGCCGGATGGCTCCTGGGTTGGTGATGCGGCTGTGTGGGAGATGGAATCGGGCCCCGGCTGGCGGCTGGTGGCAGCCGCCCAGTGCGGCGCTGATGCCTCCGACCCCCGCCTTCACGCCGCCGCGAACAGACTCTTGGATGAGGCGCCGGGCAGCGGAGGATTTGCCTTGGGTGAGGGACGGGCGCCATCTTCCCTGCTCACGGCCCGGGTGCTTCAGGCTCTGGCCGTGCTTGGCTGGTGCCGGCACATCCGTTTTCAAGAGGCCGTGGCCTGGCTCGATGAAAAAGCTTCGCGCTCTGTCGATGGCGGATGGCTTCGATCCGGAGAGGCCAACGACCCTGGAGCGTGCGAGGTCACGCCGGTTGCGTTGCTGGATGCGTTGACGACGTGCGGCAGTCGCAACCGCGACCCTCTCAGAGAGAAGTGTGCTGCATCCGTACGAACGAACCTCGCAGCGATGAGCGAGGGGATGTACGTGCTCGGCCACCCGAACCTCGACCGCACGGACGCCGCCGAGTCGTTCGCGGTCCTGGCGCGGGCCGGCGCTGGTTGGGATCCGGAGATGCTCCCCGCATTGGTTCGATTGCAGGGACTGCAGCTCGAGGGCGGGCGGTGGGCACGGGACATCGGGGTGCCGGAGTCGCTCCCGATCGGGCGGCGTCCACGAGCCGGCGAGCCCTCGAAGTGGATCACCCTCACAGCGGCGACAGCCGTTCTTCACTACGCCGTCGAGGCCGGACTGCCCAGAAGGTTTCCGCAGAAGCCCTCTTGAATTTTAAATGGCCGATCGTGCTGCTGGAACTGCAGCCCTTCAGGCATTCACTGCATTGGTTCCCGCCGCCGTCTCGCGTACGGGCCGTGAACGACTCGCATGCCACATGGCAGCCGGGACGGCCGCCCCACAAATCGTTCAATTACGATTGCGATGTTTGTGGGGTACGCGTCCCGCGTGCCAAATTCAAAATTGAAAATTAAGAATTTTCCGGAGTGCGTTCGACGCCCTGAACGCTGATCCAGACGATCGCGCCGATGAGCAGACCGCCGCCGAGCCACTGCCACGGGCCGAGAATCGAGTCGTTGACGACAAAATCGAGAATCACCGCTGCGAGCGGCAGCGAGAGTTCGCAGACGGTGGCGACGCTGGCGCGCACCCTGGTGAGTCCGTAGTAGTAGAGAAAGATCGCCCCCGACCCGGTGGTCAGGGAGATGATGAGGACCATCACCCAGTTGGTGCCGGTGACGGTGGCAAAGGGCAAACCGATTCCGCGCACCGCAAGGTAGAGAAGGGCCATGGCGGAGGTCATGCCATAGCGGGCAAATGTGGCGTCTTTGAAATCGAGGGTGCCCAGAAGCATCTTCCCGAGCACGGTGGCAGCGCCGAACGCAGCGGCCGCCACCACTGCCATCAACGCCGCCTTGAGCGTGATCGCATCGGCAGCGGCGGTCGGCGTGGAGAAGCCGAAGGTCAGGAGGTATGCGCCGCCGAGGGCGACGACAGCGGCGGCGAGAAAGCGCGCCGAGACCCTCTCACCGAGCAGCACCGCCGCTAAAGCGAGGGCGAAGACGGGTTGGAGTTTTTGCAGGAGGACCACCACGCTGAGCTGGTTGAAGTTGACCAGGAACAACGCCTTGACGATGGCCATGGTGCCGAGCAGCCCGCCGGTGAAGGCGACCAGTGCGAGGGCCATCCAGCCGCGCGCCGGCATGGTCCGGAGACGGTTGTAGCTGCGCCAAAGGAAGGGCTGCATGAGGACAAATGGAACGGCGTGGAGCAGGAAAACAACAAATGGAACCGACAAGTTGGACAGCCTCGGTGTCAGCACCACCCCGTCGACCCCCCACAGGGCGGCCGAGACGCAAATCAGGGCGGCGCCGATGGTCGCTTCGCGGTTCTTCACGGTGTCGATTTTCCTGCAATGAACGTCTCGAGGTCTTCCGGGCACGGAGACGGAGACGGGCACGGAGACGCGGGAAGGTCGAACCGGTTGTGCATCGCGGAACTCAGAGCTCGACGCCCATGGGCTTGCGCAACGCGAGGGCGATGACCATCGTCAGGACGAAGAAGATCACCATCCAGGCGAAGCTCCACTCGAAGTCCCAACCGAGAAAACCGATAGTGCCTTCGGCGTACCCGAGGGTGATGGATCGTATGGCGGAATCGTTTTCGAGGGGCTTTTCGGAGGGCCACTCGAGCTGACCGACTACGGTCCGCGGTGGGCGTTCCGGCGAGAGCCGAACCAAGCGGTCCGTCGCTCTCAAGCTCTTCACGGCGGTATTCCCGTCGACAGTGACAGGGAGATCGAAGTCTCCCTCGGCATCGACACCGAGTTCCCAGCTGATCTGAGCCAGCGAGGGGACCCAGACCGGGCCCGTCACGACCCGAAGTCCCTCGGGCACATCGAGAGCGATATCTGGGCGGGGGCCGCTGCTGACGGAATCGACGTCGAGTTGGACGGTCATCAGTGCCTGGTCGCCGGGTTGCAGACCGCGGAAGCCGTAAAACTGGTGCAGCTGCACCATCACGAGGACCAGCGGCGGCAGGATGAAGATCATGGGTTTGAGGGCGAGGGCCTGGTAGCGGATGACGTGCCCGAGAATCTGCCACTGAGCCTTCATGATGGCCCTGAGATCGTCGTTGAAGAGTCGAATCTCGAAGAGCCCGGCGTGGATGCGGCGTTTGACCTCGGCGATCCGAACCTGATTCGACGTCTTTCCGAAGACCCACAGCGCAAAGACGCCGACCGGGATCGACCAGACGAGCACCCCGACAATGGCCGGCATGCCGGCAAAGGGTGACTGGAGCAGGTCGAAAACGGGCCGCAGGAGGTCGTTGATGAGCTTCATGAACGTTGGCGCCGCCTATGACATGTAGCCGAGGCCCTGGAGGCGCTTCTTGATCTCCTCCTCGGAGCCGGCATCCTCGAGTTGGGCGAGCTCTTTTTCGAGAGCATGAGTGATGAACTCCTCGGGCGAGGAGTAGCCGGCGATTTCGGAGAACTTGCTGATCCTCTCGACCAGGCTGGTTTCCAGCTTGACCTTGGTGTATCCAAACATGATCACTTCTCCTTTGACGGTCCGTTGAGTGGTTTTCCTTCGACGATCGACCGGCCTTCCATGTGGGCGGGCGGGTTGAGGCCGAAGAAACTGAGCGCTGTCGGCGCGAGGTCGATGATCGCCGGGTCGTCCTTGTCGATCGGGTGGTTGGCCAGAAAGATGCCCGGCACCAGCCGCGGATCGACGATGTGGTCGCCACTCCACGCCTTGATGTTGTCCTCGAAGACGTCGCCGGCGACGACGCCGGAGGCGCAGTCCCAGGAAATCCGGTAGCCGTGGTTGTAGCCGACCAGCAGATCCGGGGCGTTGCCTTTGTACGGTCCGCGGTAGAGCACATCCGTATCAAAGGCCTCGTTGATGGCGACCACGCCTTTTTCTGAGTCCTCAAGACCGTCGAGCCCCGCTTTGAGTTCGGCCTTGAGGGCCTCGACCTCGGCGCCTTTCTTCACGATGCCATGGGCCTCGCGGCCCTCGATGTTGAGGAAGATCCCCACCAGACCGACGGCGTAGGCCCGGGTGCGCGACCAGTCCACCGACTGCAGCCACTGCTCCGAGGCGTCGGCTCCCTCCTTGAGGAAGAGATAGCCGTTTTCCATGAGCCACGCGTTGAGGTTGACGCCGCGGCGAAAGGACGTGCAGCCGTGGTCGGACATGACCCACAGGACATCGCCGTTTCCGAGCTTTTTGAGGACTTTGCCGACGATTTCGTCGTTTCTCAGGTACTGCTGCTCGATGGCGTCACCGTACTCGGGATCTTCGATACCTGCGGCGGCGGGGTGGCCGTCTTCGGTGTAGCGCCAGAACATGTGGTTGACGCGATCCGTGGCGTCGAAAACGGTCACCAGGGCGCCCTTTCGCAGCGTATCGAGAGCGGTGAACAGCATCTCTTCCCGCTCGTCGTCGATGTCCGACGTTTGGGTCATGAAGGCGCGGTCGTCGGTGACCTTTTCGTTCAGCGCCCAGGTGTCCTCGGCGAGACCGAGGGTGGCGTAGGCGCCCTGCTTCTTCTCGAGGTACGAGCAGTAATAGCCGGGGTGCGAGATCGGCATCACCGGTTTTTCGGGCTCGATGTTGATGGGCGAAAGGTAGAGCGAGACGTGATCATCCATCTCGGTCAGCATCATCCGGGTGATGCCGGTGACTTTCATCCCGGCGATCGCCTTGAAGGTCAGCTTCACCCAGTCACTCAGAACGCCGTTTTCGAGGTCTGCTGATTCGCCGTCGACAGTCACGAGACCGCGCTTGCCGTTGCGGTCGAGTTCGAGTTTGAGCGGCAGCGTCATCGGCGGGTTGCCATCGAAGAATGTGTTCTCCGGACCTTCGATGGTGCCCTCGAAGGTGTCCTTCGAGCCGTTGGACTTGAGGTCGAAACGCAAGCCCCCCTCCTGGAAGCTCTCCCCCCCGGGACGGGTGGTGAAGAGCATGAAGGTGCCCTGGGTGCCGAGCAGATCGGGGATGCACATGGCGCCGAGTTGGGCGCCGTAGAACTTGTCCGGAGGAAAGGTGATGGGCACCCGGATGATGGTCGACCAGATGTTGTGTTCGCCGAGGATGGTCCACCACGGTTTCGATTTTCTGAGATTGCGGATGCTCGGTTTGGCAAGAGGGATCCGGAGCTTGCCGATCTTGAGCACGCGGTCCACCGACCCGATCTCAGTCGATGAAAGCCGCGGCAGATAGGTGCGTGGATCGCGGTCGAGGAAATCGAAGATATTGTGTTTGCCGGGGTTGGTGCCGGTGGTGAATGACGACCACGCCACCGGGGTGATCGATGGGAAGGTCGAACGCAGCCGGCTGTAGCCGCCCATCTCGGCGAGCTTGGTAAAATTGGGCATCCTGCCCTCGGCCATCAGGCGCTCGGTGATGCGGGGCTCCTGACCGTCGAAACCGACCACGATCAGCCGCTTGATCAGCGGCGCGCTCCGCGTGCGGCGGCGGATCATCCGCCACAGCATGCGGAAGGGCCACGCCAGCAACGACACCCCGGCGAGAAGCATCGTCACGAAGAGCACGGCAAAGGAGCCGAGCACCGCAAATCCGGCGCCTGGTCCGACATAGGCTTCCGCCGTTCCCGGCCAACTCATGGCTGCAGCCACCAGCGCGATCAGGGTGGTCGTGCGGATACACCGGTATTTGTGAGTGGAGGCGTGTTGCGCCAACGGAACTCCTCGTGTTGCTTGAGCTTGTCCGGCGGCCGCACTCCAAAGGTAGGGCTTCCGGCCGCGGCATTGTAGTATAACCAGGCTGCAGGGTCGGTTTTTCGGCCCTGCAATGACCACCAAGTTTTTGAAAACGCGGCCGATGTCTGGAACATTCCGCCTCACCGCCGCAGGGAGTCAACGAATGCCAAGCTTGATCCACGATCTGGTACGGCGGCTGAAATTCGGGCGACCGGTGGTGATCGTCTCGGGTCTGCCGCGATCCGGAACCTCGATGGCGATGAAGATGCTCGAGGCCGGCGGGTTGAACCTGATCATCGACAACGTGCGCACCGCCGACGTCGACAACCCAAAAGGTTATTACGAGGACGAACGGGTCAAGGACCTCGCGGAGTTGGAGGACAGAAGCTGGTTTCGCGCGGCGCGGGGCAAGGTCATCAAGGTGGTGTCGTCGTTGCTCAACTACCTGCCTGCGGATAACGCCTACAAGGTCGTTTTCATGCGCCGCAACCTCCACGAAGTGTTGGCGTCACAGGCCAAGATGCTCGAGCGCCGCGGGGAGGCGTCCCACACTGATGATGAGGACCTGCTCGCGATGTATGAGGCCCATCTCGAAAAGGTGCAGTTTCAGCTTCGGTTCAGGTCAAATTTCGAGACTTTGTACGTCAACTACGCCGACGTGGTCGGCGACCCGGTGAGCCAGGCGAAGAGAATGGCTGAGTTCGTCGGTGGCGGCCTCGAGACTGAAAAGATGGCCGCAGCTGTGGACGGTTCGCTCTACCGCAATAGAGCAAAGTAAGACGGCCCGGCGGGGGAAACGGAAGGCGTGTCAGGGTGAAAAAAATCGGTTCGACGGCGCGACCGGTGCGGCTGACGCTGGTGATCCTGACGACGGCCCTCGTGGTGGTCTTCGCCGGGGCTTTTGTGTTCCGTGCGGCCTCCCAGACGCCGGTCGCGACCAGCAAGGCCAGTCGGTTCTCGCTCGACGGCCCGTTCGCCTACTCGGTGGAATACCTCGGCGTGACCTGCGGGCACATGACCCTGGAGAGCCGGCTCGAGGAGTATCGGGGCCGGCCTGCGTACCACGTCGTCATGACGGCGAGGAACTCGAGGTTCTTCAACAAGATCTACCGGGTCGACGGGCGTATCGACTCGTGGGTTGATCCCGAGACCATGACCACGATTGCGTATGAAAGCGACATTACGGAAAAGGGCAAGCGCAAGATCCGCCGCTACGATGTCGATCGCGAGAAGGGCGTGATCACTGCAGATAAGTACGGCAAGGTCACGACGATTCCCTACGATGGCGGCCCGGCGCTCGACCCCCTGGCTTTTGTTTATCGGGGGCGTCGGTTGGCGGATGGTCAGGGGACGCGGTTTTCACTCAACCTGATGACCGATAAGGGAGTTATCGATACCGAGAGCCTGGTGGGCGAACGCAAGAAGTTTAGAACCTACGACGGCAAACGCGAGCTCCAGCGCGTGCAGCCGATGACCGAAGATGGCGAGATGTTCTCCAAAAAGGGTGAGTTCATTTACTGGATCGACCCCGGTCCGACGAGGACCCTCTACCGCCTCGATTTCAAGCTCGGTTTCGGGCGCCTGCTGGCCAAACTCCAGGGGCCGGCGAACGAACCGGCGGACAGGCGCACCGAGGCCGAACGTTCTCAACCGGTCGTAACCGAGTAGGACTCTTCGTCTAGTCGATTCCGAGGAAATCCCACACTGACTTTACGAAAGCGTCCGTTTCCTCCGCTGGGGCGAAATGGCCGCTGAACTCGAACTCCATAAACTGTGCGTCGGTGATGCCGTCCGCCAGCTCTTGCACCATGTCCACCGACATCATGTCGTGTGCGCCCGCGATCACCAGGCTGCGGGCGGTGATCCGCGGCAGCTGGTCGCGAGCGTCGAAGGTTGGACTCGCCCGATTGTTGTAGTCGGCGTGGGCCCAGCTGAACTCCGCATCGCCAAAAAGCCGTTCGAACATCAGCGGGGCGTTGTCGGGGTCGGCGGTGGACAGCGGGAACCAATCCTCAAACCAGAGCCAGCGCATCCTCTCCGTGCGGTCGGCGTCTGTGAGATCGGTGTTGGTTCGCATCTCCTTCTCGAAAGCCAGGTATTTGGCCATTAACTCGGGGTACCGCGTTGCCCACGCTGCCCCATCTTCCTCAGTGTATGAAGCGACACCGTGGACGAAGATGGCGTTTTTGATGGTCGCGGGGTTTTCGGCGGCCAGGAGGATAAGGTTCATGGCACCGTTGGACCAGCCGATGGCGTCGATGCTCTCGAACCCGAGGTGTTCGCGGAGAGCATTGAAGTCTGCACGAACGGCCGCCAGACCCATATCGGCATCCTCGACGATCGCTGCCGACCCACCCATGCCGCGCGGGTCAAAGTAGACCAGAGTGAGTCGTTCCTCGAGCGGTTTGTAGATCGCCCTGAGGCCGGCGATTGACAGGCCCCACGACTGCGGCACCACCATAAGGACTGGCCCCTGACCACGGATTTCGTAGTGGATGTCGAAGCCGTTGAGGTTGGCGCTAAAGGAACCGTTGGCGAGGCCGACGAATGGTGGTAGCGCGTCGGTTTCGGGCTCTCGCGGTGAACAACCGACGACAAATATGATCGCTGCGACTGCGGTGACCGTGACGAGGTTCTTCATGACCCCCCTCCTAGCTTCTTTTTTGATTGTTCCCGGGCACCGTACCACCGTCGACAGTTACAGGAGCTGATCGAGCCAGCCGCACTGCTCGGACCGCAGGCGGACCCTGGAGACGGCCTTATTGTAACCAGGGGTCGACACTCCCGGGTGCCAGCTCGAGGGGCGGGGGAGAGCGGCGGCAAGTTGGGCCGCCTGTTCGGCGTCGACCGCGGCCGCTGGGACACCGAAGTAGGACGTTGCGGCCGCCCCTGCGCCATAGATCTCGGGCCCGAATTGGGCGACGTTGAGATAGATCTCGAGAATTCTCCTTTTCGAGAGGTGTTTCTCGAGTTGCCGGGTGAGGATGACCTCGCGCACCTTACGGAAGGGGGAGCGGGACGGCGTGAGCCAGAGGTTTTTGGCGAGCTGCTGGGTGATGGTCGAGGCCCCTCGCACGCGTTTGCCCTTGACCGCTTCCCTGGCCGCCAGCTTGATCTCGAAAGCGTCAAAGCCCTTGTGGGAGAAGAAACTCAGGTCCTCGGCCACCACGACCGCCTTCTTGAATTCGAGCGAGATCTGATGGGCGGGAACCCAACGCCAGGCGACGTTCGTACCGCGAGCTTTCGCCGCCTCGATGAATGCGGTGGTCTGTGGGTTGTCGTCGGCGAGGGCGGCCACATCGGGCCACGTCAGCCACACTACGGTCGCGGTGAGCAACAGAATTACAGCCGCGGCTCCGGCGAGCCGCCACATCCAGAGTCTGGGGATTTTCCTTTTCTTAGCTGCCACCCGGAGAGTGTAGCTAAACACTGAAGGGTGGCTGCGTAAACTGACCGCCTACGGCCTTCAGAGAGACCTCTGAGGTTCCCGGCTGTCCCTGCCTTCTACCCGGGAGGAGCCACCTTCAGCATTGTTGGCCCGAAGCATCCAACCGATCGTGATGATCGTGGGCCCAACACTATTGAAAATGGCACCTCCGCCGCACGTGGCTCTTTTCCGCACGCTCTTCTCGGGAAGAGCCAGGCACCTCCGCCGCACGCAGACCTTCCACATGCTCTACCCGAGAGGATGCCATACACTCCGCCGAATGGGGTCATGGCACGCGGGACGCGTGGCCCATCCGGCGTCGCCTTCGGCTTTGCCGTGACAAGCATTGATGGCTTGCATGTGCGGGCGGAGCCCAAGGGGCGAAGACCCATGGGGCAGCCGTCCCGGCTGCCAGGCAGCTTTGCGGAAATTCCGAAATCCGAAATCCGAAATTGAGAAGTCCTACTTCTTCATGCCCTTGAACATATCCTTGCGTTTGTAGCTCTTGGGCGGCTCGAAGTCGTCCGGGTCGAGATTCTCCTGAGTGGCCGATTTCAGAGTCGCTTCGCTCTCGAGGCTGCCGTCGTCGGCAAACTCGCGGGTGACGACCGGCATCCCGCCCATCACTTTGAGGTGTTCGAAGGCGGAGTCGGCGAAAGAGCGATCACCCAACTGCGGCAGGCTGTCGAGCATCTCCTTGAAGAAGGCAGACATATCCTCGAAGGCCTGAACGGTATCGGCGCCGCCCTCGATATTCTTCCACGGCGTGACCCACAGCTCTCGTTGGAGGATCCCGGCCCGCCACACCTGGTACTTGACGCAGGGATAGCCGTTGATGGTGTCCGTTTCACCGGTCTTTTTGAGTTCGGCGGGCTCGCGCTGATTCGTCTGCATCGGCATGCGCTTGTTCATCATCTCTCTCATCTTTTCGCGCTGGCCCTCCGGCACCGCAGCGAGAGCCTGTTCCATAGCCGACATGGCCTGGTTGATCTGAGCCGCCATCGCCTTCATCTGCTCCTCATCGACCACGAAATAGCTCTCGTCCTTGTCGTTGACGACGACCATTTCCCTGCGGTCGCCGCGGTAGATCATCTCGCCGTCCATATCGTTCGAGCCCGAAATCACATCCATCTTGAGGAGCGGGCCCTCGACCGAGATGCGGCTGCCGGAGGTACCGGCGGCGCCCGCTGAGTGGTCCGTGACCTCGATTTCATACACAACACCGGCAAAGGCCGGTGCGGCGACCACGAGAACTGCTGCGAGGGTGAGCGCGAGTTTCTTCATCATGTGCTCCTTTGTTGTCGCTGCGACTCCAAATGCGCGGCGATAGAGGATTGTAAGCTAAGAAGATCGGATCTCAAATTGATGGGGTAATGGTAGCAGATTCGTCGGTCGTCAGGCTTCGCCGTGACGTGCGATGAACGCCTCGACGCAGCGCATCCCGTCGATGGCCGCGGACATGATGCCGCCTGCGTGGCCGGCGCCTTCGCCCATCGGGTACAGGCCCGAGGCCGACGGTGATTCGAGGGTCTCGCGGTCGCGGAGGATCCGCACCGGGCACGAACTGCGCGACTCCGGCCCGACGATAATCGCGTCGGGGTGGCGCAGGATCGGCAGCCGGGTACAGATTTCGAGAAGCCCACGGCGCAGCGAATCGAGGACGCGGGGCGGAAGGAACTCCTCGAAGGGTGCGGGAGTCAAAGTCAGCGGATAGCTCGATTCGGGTACAGCGTTCGAAATACGGCCGGCCACGAAGTCCCCGAGACGCAGTGCCGGCGCTGCAAATGGCTGTCCCGCCAGAGCCGCGGCGCGGCCCTCGATTTTCTCCTGCAGTTCGATGCCGGCGAGAGCGCCGTCACCGCCGAATTCGACCGGGTTCGAGTGTGACGACGAACCCGGAGTTTGCGAAGCTCCCGCGCCGCCCAAGTGGAGAAGCGCCGTTGACGCAGATCGAGCCCGCCCTCTCGGTGGCGGGGAGGATCTCGCCGCCGGGGCACATGCAGAAGCTGAAGACGTCGCCGCCGGGAATTCTGGCGACGAGTCGGTAGTCGGCGGCCGGCAGTCGAGGGTTGGTGCAGAAATAGGGTCCGTACTGCATGCGGTTGATCACGGACTGAGGGTGTTCGATCCTGGCGCCGAGTTGGAAGGGCTTCTGCTCCATCACGATACCGAGAATGTGGAGGGTTCGGATGGAGTCGCGGGCCGAATGGCCGAGACCGAGAAAGACCTGTTCGGTCTCGATCGTCCCGCCGGGCTCGAGGTCAACCCCGCAGAGCCTCCCGCCGTCGATGTGCAGCCCGGTCATTCTGGTGGAGAAGCGGAACTCCGCGCCGCGGTCGCAGAGCGACTTCCTCAGACGGCGGATGACCGAAGGCAGGAGATTCGAGCCGATGTGGGGCTTGGCGTCGTAGAGAATCTCTCGAGGGGCACCGTGGTCGGCCAGGATCTGGAGCACTTCCCCCACCCTGGCGTCCTTGACCCGGGTGTAGAGCTTGCCGTCGGAGTAGGTGCCGGCACCGCCCTCGCCGAACAGGAGATTGCTCTCCGGGTTGAATGCATCGCCCTTGAGAAACCGGTTCCACTGGCGGGTGCGTTCGGTGACCTCGAGACCTCGCTCGATGACGACGGGCTCGAGTCCCGCCTGGACCAATCGATAAGCCGCAAAAAGCCCTGCGGGGCCGGAGCCCACCACGACCGGCGGTTTGCGATCGGTCGAACGTAGCCGACGAGATCTCGATTCTCTCAGGCGAGTGAAACGGCCTCGACACGAGGCGGGACTTCGGCCAGGAGAGACTGCTCCGCTTGTGGCGGGGAGATCGAGGGCCAGGCTGAAAAGGAAACGTGGAGGCTTCGACACGGCGGGCGTCGAGAGATCTCCTGACGATCGACCGGACCTGAACCTGCTGCGGCTCGATCCCGAGGTGCTCAGCTGCCGCGGTGCCGAGGTCGCTGTCGTCCTGTTTGAGGGCGAGCGGCAGATTGCGGAGAAGAACAGTCATGGTCTATGCCTGGCAGTGATTTTCAACTCCTGGTCAAAGGCCGGTAGGTCACCCGGTGGGGGCGGTCGGCGGCGTCGCCGAGCCGGCTGCGGCGATCGGCCACATAGTCGGAATAGGGCCCCGGGAACCACTCGACATGGGAGTCGCCCTCGAAGGCCAGGATGTGGGTTGCGACGCGGTCGAGGAACCACCGGTCGTGCGAAATCACCATCACGGTGCCGGCAAAGGCGAGGATCGCCTCTTCAAGCGCTCGCAGCGTGTTGACGTCGAGGTCGTTCGAGGGCTCATCGAGGAGCATGACGTTGGCGCCCTCCTTGAGCATCCGCGCCAGGTGGACGCGGTTGCGTTCGCCGCCCGACAGGAGCTTGACCGGTTTCTGCTGATCGGAGCCCGCGAAGTTGAAGCGTCCGACGTAGGCGCGCGAGTTGACCTCGGCGCGGCCCAGCCAGATCGATTCCGAGCCCTCGGAGATGACCTCCCACACCGATTTTTCGGGGTCGAGGGTCGAGCGGCTCTGGTCCACGTATCCAAGCTGCACCGTATCGCCGAGTCGGAGGGTGCCGGTATCCGGTTCCTGGCCACCGGTGATGAGCTCGAAGAGGGTGGTCTTGCCGGCCCCGTTGCCGCCGATGACGCCGACGATCGCACCCGGCGGGATCGAAAACGTGAGGTCGTCGAACAGCAGGTGATCGCCGAACGCCTTGCTGATCTTTTCGGTCTCGATGACGACGTCGCCGAGCCGCGGTCCCGGCGGGATCCAGATCTCGAGATCGCGGACCATCTGCTCGGGTTCCTGGGAAAGGAGATCCTGAAATGCGCTGATGCGCGCCTTGCCCTTGGCGTGACGGGCGCGCGGCGCCATTCGGATCCACTCGAGCTCGCGCTCGAGGGTCTTCTGCCGCCGGCCTTCGCTGCGCTCTTCCTGGCGAAGCCGTTCCTCCTTCTGTTCGAGCCACGACGAGTAGTTGCCCTCGCCAGGGAATGCCGTGGCCGCGGTCGAGTTCGAGGATCCAACCGGCGACGTTGTCGAGGAAATAGCGGTCGTGGGTGACCGCGATGACGGTGCCGGGGTATTCCTTGAGGTGTTTTTCGAGCCATCCCACAGTGAGGTCGTCGAGGTGGTTTGTGGGCTCATCGAGGAGGAGGATGTCGGGCTGTTGGATGAGCAGCCGGCAGAGCGCGACGCGGCGCCTTTCACCACCGGAGAGGGTATCGACCACGGCATCCGGTGGCGGGCAACGAAGGGCATCCATCGCGAGTTCGAGCCGGGAGTCCAGCTCCCAGGCACCCATGGCCTCGATCTTGTCCTGGACCTCGGCCTGGCGGTCGAGGACTTTCTGCATCTCGTCGTCGTCCATGGGTTCGGAGAACTTGTCGGCAAGGGCGTCGAATTCTGCGAGCAGGCCTTTGGCCACCGAGGCGCCCTCCTCGACGACTGCAAGCACGGTCTTGCCCTTTTCGAGCGCAGGTTCCTGCTCGAGCATGCCGACCGTGTAGCCGGGTGCACGGACGACCTCGCCGTTCGAGGACTCCTCGGTCCCGGCCATGATCCGCAGAAGCGTGCTCTTGCCGGCTCCGTTGAGACCGAGCACGCCGATCTTGGCGCCGTAAAAGAAGCCCAGCGAAATGTCGCGCAACACCGTCTTCTGGCCGTGGGTCTTCGAGACCCCCACCATCGAAAAAATCACTTTTTGATCGTCAGCTGTCATTGTTCCCCCGAGAGGGCAGGGTCGCCCCGTACAGCCTGGAAGTCAAGGCGGAGCACTCGATCAGCTCAAAAAACCTCTCGTGATCAATTTCTCCACTTACACTCAGACTTCATGAGCTGATTTCTTTTGAGAGCGATCAGATCGACTCCATCCTCGGTCGGGATCGCTTGTCGAAAAGAGAGAGCGTCTTCCCATATCGGTGGGCCGGTCGCCGGGAGGAGCTGATGCCACGTGTCGCCGTCAACTGTCGCGAGGACGCTGGAAAGACTATTGACAGCCACGACGGCACCGCCGGGAACCGGCGCCAATCGCCAGTTCGTCTGGTAGACCTCATCGGATACCCAGCCGGCACACCAACCCTGTTCGGAAACGGGCCGGGCGAAGGCCAATCCGCTATCCAAACGAGTGGCGAGGATCGCGGTCTCGCCAATAAGCGAAATCGCTTCTGACCCTCCCGGTGGTCGAGGCGCTGTCCGGTACGCCGTCCATCGGCGGCCGTCATGACTTTGAAGCAGCTGGTCGTCGCCTGTCAGCATCACCCAGTGATCGCCGGTCCACGTAATGTCCTTGACGCCTTGGACGTCGAAACTCCCGAGATCGATTCCGGACCAGGTTCGTCCATCAACCGAAATATCGAGGATGCCCTTTTCTCTGCCCGTAGAAAATGCCAGAGGGCCGGCCACCCAAATTGCGAGCCGTTTCGATCGGGTGTGATCTGAATTCGATTCAGCATCCTGCCAGTGCAGACCATCAACGCTCCATTTCAACTCACCGTGGCTGGTTGATGCGATATATCCTCCGTTGAAGGGTGTAATGTTCTCAACCTCGCGGCGGTAAGGCGGGTCGAACTCGCCTCGCTTGATGAGGCGATACCTCTCGAAATTTAAGCTGAGGATGGGGCGGACGCCGGGCCGTTCGAACGCTGCGAGTGCGATCCCACCGTTCGTGCCGGCGATCAATTCGCCGGAGATGGGGTCGTACGCGGGATAGTCTTCCGAACCTGGACTCCAACTCACCCTCCCGTCTTTCTTGCTGATGCGGCCGATCCGACCTCTGAAACCGACGACGTGGATTGCGTCTACTCCCTCCAACTCGGACACGGGGAAATCGCCGTCCGCCGCGAACCACTCGGCACCGCCGGGGCTCCGCCACGGTTCGCCCTCGTCGTCGGCGGCGATGAAATCTCCTCGATAGGCCCACAGGCGATCGATCGGGCGAGGGAGGGGAGTGATTCGTGGGACTTCGTCTGGGTCGATGCTCACGGCGACGCCGCGCTCTCCGCTCCGCCCGACCGCAACCACTTTCTCGTGATCGGCGGTGACGTCCAGAAGATCGAAGTAGCTGCCGATATTCTCGATCTGCCATCCGTTTGCATCGGGCGTCAGCCGGACGACGACGCCGCGTTCGCCGACCACCACCCATCCCTTTCAGTGGCGGCGATGGCGCGCAAATCATCGGACCGTGTTGACTGAGACATCGGTCCAGTTCGTTCCATCTTGACTGCTCCAAACACGGCCGTCGTCACCCACCAACCGAAAGTGACCGTTCGCGAACGCGACATCGTTGGCTGGCCCGACCCAGGGAGGGCCGGGTTCGCTCCAGTTCAACCCGTCGCTGCTCTACATAGATCTGTCCGGAGGTGGCCACCGCCACGTATACGTCGTTGCCGAATGCGCGCGCGCCACTCTTTCCGAACGGGGATCGCTCTTGAAATGTCGTCCAGGGTTCGCAGGTCAAACGGGAGCTGGAGCGCGACACTCCGAGCCGCCACCAGTCGTCGAAATTGGCGGTCAACCGGGTCCTGGCTGGGCACGAGGTAGGGTGCAAGTTGGGTGCGGAGTCGACGTTCGAGTTCAAGGTGGTCGAAGTTCCAGCGCCCATCGACGTGTGGGCACCTTATGGCCCTGCGATCGGTGAGATTTTCGAACCAAGCAATGAGATCCAGGTTGGCCCGGAGACGTGTGGTGTCCTGCGCCGCCGGGTCGTCGGAGGCGCCGAAATCCCGGGACGTTGCGGCCAATACCAACTCGCCCCGGGGGGTCACCTCATAAACCTCGAGTAGGGGAATCGGTTCGTCATTCGCGGCGAGGATGATCATGCCAACATTCGGGTAGGAGCCGAGCGGACGCGTTGACACAAGGTTTCCGGTCCTGGCGGTGGAACTGCCGAGAACAAACAACCTGGAATCGAATCTGAGACCGATCTCTTGCGGTTCGGGGGTGTCGAAGCGGAAGACCTCGACGATTTGTTCGTGAATATTGCTGCTGACGAGCACCATCCCGGTGACGGTGCCGTCAGCGAGCGTCGGGTGGAGCGCCCAGCCATGGTTGGCACCGCTAAAGATTCTTGCGAGATGGGTCGGCGCCGAGGAGGTTTTTGGACCGGCAAACCGAAACACTTCCAGGTTGTGTTCGACGTAGCAGTGGCGGGTTCCGCACCCGTGCGATGTGCGATCGAGCACGACAAACCATGATCCATCGGGTTCGGCAAGGCAGCGCAGTGAGTACTCATGCGAGCGGTTTTGTCGAAGGTAATTTTGAAAATTCTCGGACGAAACCATGGATGGGAGCAATTCTCCGAGGCGGTCTTGGAGGCCGGCGCAGCCGCCGAGGTCCGTCGTTAAAATCGTGGTTCCCAGCCTCGGATCGTCCTGGTGAAAGAATATCTCGTGCTGAAGATAGAGATTCGTATCGAAGGAGGCACTATCCCAGGGACTCGCGAAGTCGCCCTGGGAGGAAGCGGCCGCTGGGCGAACGGCGATTGTTCCCAAGATCAGCCCGAACGCGAAACATGAGTACCACCTCTTCATTTGAGCCTCCCACTTTCCATTGTCTCCCGAGACCGTGGCAGTCTTGTGGCAAAGCCAGTGCGGTGGTGAGGCAGTTCGAGGAGGAAAACGGCAATGCTGGATAACGAAGATGAGGGAATTGGAACGCTGCTTTTCTAGTGGCACCCTCAGGTTCACGATTCATTCGGAATCCGAAATTGCCATTGAGCGGAGATATCGAAGATGAAGGCGCCTCAGCCCTGATGGTGGGCCAAGGCCCACCCTACGTCGGGCTCGTGAGCAGAACGACCAGGTAGGGTGGGCTTTAGCCCACCTTCAGGGACGTTTCCCTGGGAGGTTGAAAAAAATCCGAATTCCTAGTTCCTCATTCCGGCCGAAGCCCGGGCAGATACCAGCACACGACCTTTGGTTCGGTCATTTCGGCAAGCGAGAAGCGGATGCCTTCGCGGCCGAGACCGGACTTCTTGACGCCGCCAAAGGGCATCGAGTCGAGCCGGTAGTCGGTGGAGTCGTTGATCAGGACCGAACCCGCGTCGAGCCCCTCGATCATCCGGTGGCAGATCGTGACGTCGTTGGAAAAACCGGCGGCGTGGAGGCCGTAGTCCACCGAGTTGGCTTCGGCGAGGGCTTCGTCGAGGTCGTCCACCGGGTAGAGGTTGACGGCGGGGCCGAAGACCTCCTGAGAGTGGATGGTGGCGTTTTTCGGGACGTTCTCGAGCACGGTCGGCTCCATCAGGGCGCCGTTCCGGTTGCCGCCCGCCAACACAGTCGCACCCTTCTCGACCGCCTCCGCGACCCAGCGTTCGACCCTTTTCGCCTCACCCACGTTGATCATGGGACCCATGTCGGTGGCGTCGTTCATCTTGTCGCCGATGGTGTAGGCCCTGGTGTGTTTTACGAAGGTCTCCTTGAAGCGGTCGTAGACATCGCGGTGGATGTAAATTCTCTGGACGCCAATGCAGTTCTGGCCGGCGGCCCAAAAGGCACCGGACACGCAGGTCTCCGCCGCCCACTCGATGTCGGCGTCGTGCCACACGATGACCGGCGAATTGGAGCCGAGCTCCATTCCTATTTTCTTGAGCCCGGCCTTCGACACGATGCGCTCACCCGCCTCGAGCCCGCCGGTGAAGCTGACCATCCGCACCCGTTTGTCGGACACGAGTGCGTCGCCGAGCACGGCGCCGTGGCCGGTCAGACACTGAAGGATGCCCGGGGGCAGGCCGGCTTCCATAAAGGCCTCACAGAGCTTGAGGGCAGAAAGCGGTGTGACGGTCGCCGGTTTGAGAATGACCGCGTTGCCGCCGGCGATGGCCGGACCGAGTTTGTGGGCGACGAGGTTGAGCGGGTCGTTGAACGGTGTGATGGCGACGACGACACCGATCGGTACCCGTTCAAAGTGGCCGCGGCGCTGTTCGCCACCGGGGAATGAGTCGAAGGGGATGGTCTCACCGAGTAGGCGCTTGGCCTCTTCGCCGGAGATCGTCAAGGTGTTGACCGTACGGCGGGCCTCGCCTCTGGCCTCTTTGATCGTCTTGGATCCCTCGCGGGCAATCGTCTCAGCGAAGTCGTCGAGGTTGTCGGCGACGATCTCGGCGGTCGCAAGCAGGATCTGCGACCGCTCGAAAGTGGACATTGCGCGCGCCGTGGCGCGTGCCGCATCCGCGGCGGCGAGGGCGATCTCGACGTCGTCGACGGTGGCGGCGGGAACGGTGTCGATGAGGGAGTCGTCGAAGGGATCGCGGACGTCGATGGTCTTTTCGCGGTCGACCCATTGGTCGGCAAGCAGCATCTTCATCTTCAGCTCCTCGTGTTGATGGCGATGAGGTCGATCAGGAGGGCGAAGCCGGTTTCACGCCGCCCCGCGCCGGGGCCGACGATGGTGACGTCGCCCAGAGTGTCGGTGGAGATGGTCATGGCGTTGGTCGCGCCGCCAACCCCGGCCAGGGGGTGCGACAGTTCCAGTTGTTGCGGCGCGACCGATGCGCGGACGGCTTCTCCATCCCGCCACACCCTGCCGATCAGCTTGTAGCGTTTGCCGGCCGCTGCCGCCGCGGCGATATCGTCAGGTGTGATTTCGGTGATGCCCTGACACGGGGTGTCATCTGGGGAGAGGGAGGCTCCGAACACCGTGTTGGCGAGGATCGTCACCTTGGCCAGCGCGTCCCACCCGAGGACGTCGGCGTCGGGCACCGCCTCGGCGTAGCCCAGTTCCTGGGCCTGTTTGAGGGCGGCCGCGTAGTCCATCCCGGCCTCCATCTGGGTCAGGATGTAGTTGGTCGTACCGTTGAGGATGCCCTTCATCTCCGTGATTGCAGACCCTGCCAGAGTCTCGCGGAGGAGGTTGAGCAGGGGAGTTCCCGCCATCACGGTGCCCTCGTAGAGAAACTCCGCGTCGTTGGCATCGGCGAGATCGACAAGCTCGTTCGAAAAGAGGGCCAACGGTCCCTTGTTGGTGGTGGTTACGTGGAGCCCGCGGGCGAGGGCGGCGCGAATGTGGTCGGTGGCGGGCTGACCGGTCTTGATGTCGGTGTAGGTGAGTTCGAGCATGGCGTCGGCCTCGGCCTTCTCGATCATCGTCAGGGCGTCCCAGTCGCAGCCGCCGTCGGCGTAGTCCGAGATCGAGGTGTCATCCGCCACCATGGCCATGATCTTTTCGAGGTCGAGCCCGTCCGGGTTGTGGGCCGAGCCCTTGAGCATGTCGACGATGCCGGTGACTTTCCAGTCGAGCCCGTAGGCCTGCTCGAGTTCTGCTTTTTTTTCGATCAGCAGTTCTGCCAATCCCTGGGCGACGGTGCCGAATCCGATGAACAGTAAACGCATTTTTTGTCCTTTCAGGTGGTGCCAGGTCCGCAGTTCCGCAGTAACGCCCGAGTTTCGTGTTGCGGTGAATCTCCGCTGAGCGTTACTACGGAACTGCGGACCTGGCACCATCGTGTTTCCTCACGCAGTCTGCCAATCTCTTGACGGCTTCAGCGAGGTCCTCCTTGGAGACAAAGGAGAAGTTGATTCGCATGTGGTTGTGTTCGGGGTTCTCTCCGTAGAATTGCGCCCCGGGGACGAAGGCCACCTTGTGCTCGATGGCCTCGAAAAAGAGCTCGTCGGTGTCGATGTGCCCGGGCACCGTCACCCACAGGAAAAGGCCGCCCTCGGGGACCGTCCACGTGACGCCGGTTTCGGGCGGGAAGTGCTCGGCCATGGTGCGCAAGAAAACATCGAGCTTTTCCCTGTAGTAGGACCGGCAATTTGCAAGATGGTCCTCGAGGTCCCATTCGGTGAGAAAGGCGGTGCACATGTCCTGGTTCCACTTCGGGGTGTTGAGGATGGCGCCTTCCTTGATGTGGGTCATCCGGGTGACGACATCGGAGGGCCCGATGTTGAACCCCACTCGCATGCCCGGACAGAAGAGCTTGGAAAAGGTGTAGAGACCGATGACGTGGCCGCCGTCTCGCTGCTGATCAAGGGAATAGAGGGCGGGGATGGTCTCGCCACGGTAGCGGAGGTCACGGTAGGGGCTGTCCTCGATGACCGGCACGTCGAACTCATAGCTGAGGTCGAGCAGCGCATTGCGCTTGGCAAGACTCATGGTGATGCCCGAGGGGTTTTGGAAATCCGGCACGACGTAGATGAATTTCGGAAGGCTGTCGCGGCCGGCGAGCTCGTCGAGCTGCCGGCGCATGCCGCCGATGTCGGACCCGTCCTCTTCGATATCGACGCCTATGAAACGCGGCCGTTGCATTTGGAAGGTGACCAGGGCGCCGGCAAAAGTCGGCCTGTCCACCAGTACCGTGTCCCCGGGTTCGAGCAGAAGGCGTCCGGCAAGATCGAGACCGGCCTGTCCGCCGCTCGTGATGACGATGTTCTCGCGCTCGATGTGGATGCGATCGCGCTCGAGGAAGCCGAGCACCGCATCGACGAGGGTCGCTTCTCCGGGAATCGGCGAGTACTGCATGATGCGGTCGATCTGTGTCTCCAGGGCCTGGACGCTTCCCGCTCTCAGCTGGCTGCGCTGAAAGACCTCGGGGGAGGGGAGGCCTCCGGCGAGGGAGATGATCTCGGGGTCGGTGAGGTACTGGATGGTTTTGCCGATGGGGTAGCCTTGGAAGTCGCGGACGTTTTCAGCGAATCTGGCGTGCCATGCTTTTTTCATCGGTGTACCCGTGGAGTGCCAGGCTTCCGCCAGAGGGTACGCGTTTCGTGCCCCTGAACGCGAGGCTCCAGCCTGGCACGTCCCGTTGAACGTTCCTGGGTGCCGCGCTCGGGCTTTTTGTAACGCGCTGCGTGGCTTGATTTTCTCATCGTTTTTCCCGTGGAGTGCCAGGCTTTGGCCCAGATCAACGCGCCGCGTGCCCCCGACATCGAGGGCCAAGCCAGGCACGTCCCGCTGAGCATCCTCAATGGAGAGGTTTGAGCCTGGCACGTCCCGCTGGGCATCCCCTTAGAGTGCACCGGCGGTCTCCTGGTGGGCTCTTGCGGGGTCGGCGGGGGCTTCGCCCCGGTATGAGGCGGCGCCGAACCGGGTCTGGATGCCGCGGCGCATCATCGCTCGGCCGTCCTTGGAGGCACGCAGGCTCTTGTAGTAGATGACGTCGCCGATCTTGTCGGCGACGACGGCGCGCTCGTCCTCCGGCATGAAGTAGGCCCCCATGGTGTCGAGCTCGCGAGCGGTGCCATCGGACTCATACTTGAAGGTGAGGTGGGTTCCGCTCTCGAGAACCTTGAAGGCGTTGTCCGTCCAGTCGAAGTCCGGCATCCCGAGGTCGGGGTTGATTCGCAGGTGGGCGGCGAGGCTCATCCCCTTGATTCCGCTCCGCTCGAGCTCTTCGGCGCAGAGGATGAAGTTCTCGGGCGATACACCGTTGCCGATGTTGACCTCGTAGATCGGCGTCGTGCCGTCATCGCGGAGGTATTCGGACATGATGTTGAGGAGGAGGCGGAACTGCATCAGGTTCTGGGTCGAGAGCAGCATTGAGACCTTGAACTGAAGGTTCGGTATGTCGCGCCCGAAGTAGCAGGCGGCGACGATGCTCGACCATGAGGGGTTGAGGAAGAAGTCGTTGCCGGTCTCGAGGGCGGCACGGGTGATGCCGTCGAGATAGACCAGGTGGTTGTCGTTGGCCACTTCGACGCCGCCGAGGTTGCCGAAGGCTGTGCCCATGTTTTTGAGGATGATCTGCGCCGTGCCGTCGCCGAGGTCGCGGGTCTCGAACGTCTTTCCGGTGACCTGTTCGAGCGTGGCGAAGCGGTGCGCCGGCATCGGGATCCCGATGAGGTTGGTCGAGCAGAACTTGGAAGCGCCCATGATGTTCTCGGCCATGGTCAGGGTGGCCATGAGGTCGCCGGAGTAGACATAGTTCTCGGTCAAAGCGACCACCGATATGAACTCGGAAGGCACCCAGCACGGCTCGTCGGTGGCGGCGCTTTCGACCATCCGCTGCATCGCTCGGTGGGTCACTTTGGCACCCTGGAAACCGGAGACCTGGGCGGTGGCCACGCCGAAGTCCTTTCGGTAGGCCGGCGAGATCGCGGCCTCGAAGTCTTCGATCTTCGCGAACTGACCGACCAGCCGTTCGGCGTCGTCGATCATCTCACCAAACCCCTTTTCGGCGAGCGCCTCTTTGCGGGTCGCGAGGTCTCGCCGCTGGCGGATGGTGGTGCTGATCGTGGCGGCGCCGCCGTGGTGGTTTTTGAGCGCGTCGATTGCCGCGAGATCGCTCGTGGAGAGCAGTTTGAATTTCATGGGTTCTCCTCCCGCCGGGGCGGTGTGTGCCGAGACCAAAATTCGTTATCGGGTCTCAATTTCGTTGAATGTTCTCTGCATGTAGGTATTCTAGGAGAAGATTCACTACTAAATCAAGGAATCGAATATACTTCGGTTAATGAAAAACCAGGAACAGCTCGACCGAATCGACTTCGCCATTGTGACGTTTTTGCAGAAGAATGCTCGTCTTGCCAACAACAGGTTGGCCGAACTGGTGGGGGTGGCGCCCTCGACGTGTCTCGAGCGCGTTCGGCGTCTGACCAGAATCGGCGTGATCCGGGGCGCTCACTGTGATGTCGATCCGAGCGCCCTGGGGGTCGGGCTCGAAGCGATGATTGCGGTCAGGCTGCGTCTCCACTCGCGGGATCTGGTGGACTCTTTCAGGCAATACGTGGCCGAACTGGCAGAGGTGCGGAGTGTTTTTCACGTCACCGGAGGCGACGATTTTCTCGTCCATGTCGCGGTTCGTGACTCGAACCACCTCCGGGACCTTGCGCTCGACTCCTTCACGACGCGCCCCGAGGTCGACCATATCCAGACCCGGTTGATCTTTGACTACACGCCGACGTGGCGGTTGCCGGTCCCGAATGACGGTCCGATCTGATCATGGGACGCAGTTATCGACGTGCTGCCGGATGCGAGTTAGAATCGGTGCCGCGCAATCTCGGCCATTTGAGTCGGAAAAGCGCCAATTTTGACGGAGAACATTTTGGACAACCTCATTCCACCTCACGGTTCGATGCTCGTCGACCTCATGGTGACCGACGAGCGGGCGGCCGAGATCCGCGAACGGTCGCGGGACTGGCCGTCGGTGGATCTCAGTCCGCGCCAACTCTGCGACCTCGAGCTCCTGCTCAACGGCGGGTTTTCGCCCCTCGAGGGCCCTATGGGTTCGGCCGATCACGAGGCGGTATGTAGAACTTCCCACCTTGCCAACGGGGTCCTGTGGCCGTTGCCGTTGACCCTCGATGTTTCGCAAATGACAGCCGAGAGCGTCTCTCCCGGCGGCATGCTGGCGCTGCGGGACGGTGAGGGTGTGATGCTCGCCGCCCTGACGGTCGACGAGGTCTGGCGCCCCGATCGCGACGCGGAGGTCCGCGCGATTTTCGGGACCGACGAACCCGCCCACCCGGGTGTCGCGCAGCATCTGCATCGGCGCGGGGAGTGGGCGGTGGCGGGAAAGCTGGAGGGGATCCAACTCCCGGTTCACTACGACTACCGGGAACTCCGACTGACGCCGCGTGAGATGCGGCGGAAATTCAGTCGTCTGGGTTGGCGCAAGGTGATTGCCTACCAGACCCACCGCACGGTGCACAGGGCCGAGCTCGCGATGATGACCGAAGCTGCCGGTGCGGCCGGTGCCAACATTCTGCTGCACCCCGTCGTCGGGCTCAATCAGCCGGGTGACGCCGACCACTACGCACGGATCCGGTGCTATCAGGAGTTGATGCCTCACTTCGCCAAGTTCATGGCCCGACTCAATCTGTTGCCGATGGCCACCTGCGGTGGTGGTCCGCTCGAGGCGGTGTTGCAGGCGATCGTTCACAAGAACTACGGGTGTACTCATCTGCTCGTGGATTTCGACGGCGAGGGCACTGTGCTCGACACGCTTGGCGGGCCCTCCTACACACCTGACGGGGCCCGCGATGCCATGGCGCGCTACGCCGACGAGATCGGCGTCGAGTGGATCGACGCAAAGAAGATGGTGTTTCTCGAGGACCGCCGGCGGTTTGTCGCGGTCGACGAGGCTTCCGAGAACGGACGGGTCCTTCGTTTGACGGCTGAAGAGGTTCGGCGCCGACTCGACGACGGCCGTGAGATTCCGGACTGGTACACCTACCCGTCGGTGGCGCGCGAACTGCAGCGCCGTCACCCGGTGCGCGGATCGCAGGGTTTCACAGTCTTCTTCAGCGGTCTGTCGGGTTCCGGAAAATCAACGATCGCCAATGCCCTGCGGGTCAAGCTACTCGAAGTGGGCGGGCGCGGCGTGACCCTCCTCGATGGCGACCTCGTGCGTTTGAACCTGTCGTCCGAACTCGGTTTCTCAAAGGAGCACCGCGACCTCAACATCCGCCGCATCGGTTTTGTCGCGTCGGAGATCACCCGTGCCGGCGGTGTCGCGATCTGTGCCCCGATCGCGCCCTACGACATCGTCCGCCGCGAAGTCCGCGATCTGGTGGCGCCGTGTGGCGGTTTCGTGCTCGTTCACGTGGCAACGCCTCTCGAGGTGTGCGAGTCCCGTGATCGGAAGGGGATGTATGCGAAGGCCAGGGCCGGGATCATCAAGGAGTTTACGGGCATCTCCGATCCCTACGAGGTGCCGGCTGACGCCGACGTCGTGATCGACACCTCGGACATGACACCGGCCGAGGCGACCCGCGAGGTTCTCTTCTTCCTCGAACGCCAGGGCTATGTCGCGGCCCCGGACGAAGAGTAGGGACGGGGATCCCTGGAGAAAACGATGCTGAGACGTCTTGGCCTCATCGTTGTTGCGGCGCTGGTTGTCACCGCTGTCCTCGTGGTTTTCAAACAGCGCGAAGAACGCCGTATGGCGGAGGAGATGGCGGCCATCGAGGCGGCGGTGGAAGCGGACGATATCCACCTCGATCTGCCCACTCTCGAGCCAGAGGCGTGGGTGCGCCAGTACCGGCCGGATGCGTCCGCTGGGGGTTACACGTTGGTACTGTACCGCCGCCGCATCCCGATGCTGATCGACATGAACGGCCGCATCGTCCACACGTGGCCGAAGGTTCGCGCGGTTGGGAGGGCCCGCCTTCGTCCCGATGGCAGGATGGCGGTGATCGGGACTGACAACCTCATCAAAGAGTATGACTGGGACGGCAACCTGAAGTGGTTCTACCGGCTCGAGGCCGACGACGATTTTCCGCATCACGATCTGATCGTTCTCGGAAACGGGAACTACCTCGTGTTGGCAAGGGACAAGGCGACCCACACCGGGTACCTGGAAGAGGTTGATCGGCAGGGAAGGGTGGTGTGGTTGTGGCGATCGATCGACCACATGGATAGTTTCCCGACCTGGGACCGGGATCGCAGGGACCCCACCCACTTCAATTCGATCCACGAACTGCCCGCAAATCGTTGGTTCGACGCCGGCGATGTCCGTTTTCGCCCGGGCAATATCCTCGTCAGCGCCCGCCACCTGAACACCATCTTCATCGTCGACAAACGAACCGGCGCGGTCGTGTGGCAGTACTCGAAAGATCTCGACTATCAGCACGAGGCATCGATGATCGAAGAAGGGCGCCTCGGCGCCGGCCTGATCCTGGTGTTCAACAACGGCACCACCGGCGCCAACGGTTACCGTCGCACCCTTTTACAGGCGATCGATCCGTCCAGTTCCGAGATCGGGTGGGAATGGGATTCGGAGTACTTCTTCTCGTCGGTCGCCGGGACCGTGCAGGCACTGCCCGGTGAAAATCTCGCCGTCACGTCGAGTCACGGCGGGCGGATCTTCGAGATCACCCCGCGAGGAGAGATCGTCTGGGAGTGGGTTCCACCGTACCTGCCGATGCGAGCGCAAAGGGTCTCGGGGGACTTTTGCCCGCAGCTGGCCGCGCTGCCACCACAAAACGAGGTGGAGGTGAAGCCCGCTCGAGACCAGGGCCCGTATATCGATATCGATCTCTACCGCTTCGCGCTGTCCGAAGAGGACGTGACGCGCGTGGTCGACGGCCTGCCGCGCCAGCTGCTTCGGGAGGACTCCGACTGCCGCCGCGTCCTGGTGCCGCCCGGCGCCAACATGTGGGTGGAGTTCGGGATCGACACGGAGGCTTTGCGCGGAAGATGGGTCGAGGGCCGCTTCGTGATGACTGTGCAGGACCGGGATTCGCCGCCGGTGACCCTTCTTGAACGACATCTGACGCCCGAATCCGAAAGCCCGTGGCGGGGCCGCCGCATTCCCCTCGGACGCTACGCCTACAGCACGGTCGAGATCTGCGTGTCGACGGAGGCCGAGGGTGATTTCGACGGCCCGTTGACGGTTACGGCCTGGAGCAATCCGCTCATCCTGTCTCCGGTCCAGCACCCGGTCACCACCGTCACCCCGGAGGTCCTGACCGAACAGGAGCGGAAGCTGCGCGAGCAGCAATTGAAGGCCCTCGGCTATGTCAACTGAGATCCCGGGGATCATCGGTGGAATTCGGAACGCGGAAGGCATGAAGCAGAGATGGTCAAAAAGGCACTGATTTGGATCGCGATCGCGGTCGCTTTCGCGAGCGCAGCCTTGTGGCTGCGTGGTCGCGTCCTGCGGTGCCGCCCGCCGCAGCTCACCGTGGTTGACGATCCGGCCAGTCTCGACGAACTGCACCTCGATCTCCCCCAGCTCGACACCGAGTCGTGGGTCCGCCAGTACAATCCGAAGAAAGCGTATGCCGGGTTCAATCTCGGTCTCTACGAACGGCGGGTGCCCATCGTCTTCGACATGCAGGGCCGGATCGTCCATTCCTGGCCGCTGGTTCGGGCGACGGGCAGGGTGCGTCTCGACCGTGAGGGCCGGCTGACAGTGATCGGTACCGATAACCTGGTCAAGGAATACGACTGGGACGGCGAGTTGACGTGGTATTTCCAGCTCCCCGACAAACACGACTTCCCCCATCACGATCTCCTGCGGATGGAAAACGGCAACGTCCTGATCCTGGCCCACGACGGACATACCCACGCGGACTATCTGTACGAGGTGAACCGCGAACGCGAAGTGGTGTGGGGGTGGTGGTACACGGACCACCGGGAGGCGTTTCCCGAATTTGACGAGGGCAGCACCGACCCGACCCACTCAAACTCGATTCGGGAGCTGCCGCCAAATCGTTGGTTCGCCGCCGGAGACGAGCGCTTTCGCCCAGGAAATATTCTGGTCAGTTCGCGAACTCTCAACACGGTCTTCATCGTCGACAAGCAGACCGGCGAGGTGGTCTGGCAGTACTCGAAGGAGCTGGATCACCAGCACGAAGCCGTGATGGTTCCCGAGGGGCGCAACGGCGATGGGCTGATCATGGTCTTCAACAACGGACGCGACAGTCTCTACACGCCTCGCCGTAGCCGGGTGCAGGCGATCAACCCGATCGAGAGGACCGTTGACTGGGAGTACGGCTCGAAGTATTTCTATTCGACGCTCGCCGGGACGGCCCAGCTGCTGCCAGACAACAATGTCCTGATCACGTCGAGCCATGGCGGGAGGGCCTTCGAAATCCGTCCGCGGGGCAGGATCGTCTGGGAGTGGGTGCCGCCGTTCAAACCCATGCGGTTGCAGCGTCTTGCTCTGGACCACTGCCCTCAGCTCGCGGATCTCGTCCCGGAAACCGCAACCGAGGTCATCCCAGCCGACCCGCGACCGTTCGTTGATGCAGATCTCTATGAATTCGCCCTGCCTGAAGAGGTGGAGCGGCGAACGGTGGCAGATCAGGAACGCAACGTTGTGCAGGAGAACAGGGGATGCCGGCAGATTCTGATGCCGCCGGACGCCATTCTTCGCGTCCAGTATGGTCTCGACCGCGACCTCGGAAGCCCCGAGTGGCTGGAAGGACGATTTCGGCTCTGGATCGAGGGTGGGGGCAAGAGCCGCAAGCTGGTGGACGCTCATCTCGGAAGTGCTGTCGATACGTGGCACCGGTCGCGGGTGAATATCGACCTCGGTGAACTCGCTTATCAAAAGATCAAGATGTGTATCTCGGCGGACGTCGTCGCTGGCGATCAGGACGCGCTGGACGATCTGGTGTGGGGCAACCCCTTCATCAAGTCCACCTCGCAGGTGCCGCCCGGTCGGCCCCAGGCCAAGAGGATCTCGGAGCAGGAGAAAAAGCTTCAAGAGCAGCAACTCAAGGCCCTCGGCTATGTGGATTGAATGCCTGTCTCCATTTTTATGAAACCCGGAATTCGCGAAGTCGACACAGGACCGGAGTCCGGGGAGCGCAAAGGGGCTTCTGTAAACTGCAGTCGATGAAAAAAATCGGCATGGCCTGGCGGTCGACTTTGTGGGTGGTGGGAACGGCTCTCTGCTGCCTGGGGACTCTGACCGGCTGTGGAGACGGCAAGGTTCAATTCGATCCCACCGATCTCGATGGCTTGCCGGTGGTTTACGATTTCGTCGAGAGGCTGCCTGCGGCCCGGGTCTTCGAAGAATCCTCCTTTGTCGATCTCGGAATGCCAGGCGCGGGTCGAAGTCTTCGCGCGGGTTGGGGGAGCGACGAATCGAAGCCCGACGGCACGACCTATGTGTGGGCGATATCGCAGCGCGCGGAACTCGATCTCGTGGTCGTCAACACCGCCGCGTCGCGATTGCATTTTCGCGGGTGGCCGTTCATGTGGGACGGCGCACCCGACCAGGTTGCGACAGTTTTCATCAATGACCGCAAGGTGGGTTCCGTGCATCTTGAACCGCGGCCGAGGGATTATTCGTTCCGCCTGCCGCGGGGGTTGCTGCGCGCCGGTGTCAATCGTGTGGTCTTCGAGTTTGCCCACCTCGAGGAGGCCCGGGTCCACAGACCGAACTCCAGCGACTACCGGACGCTGGCGGCTGCGATCGACTTCGTGGGTATTGGTGAGAGACCCGACGTGACCGGTGTTGGAGACGAGGGCCTGCCGGCGCCCGTCATGCGTGATCACTCGTTCGTCCTGGCGCCGGGATCTGGTGTCGTCTATGCACTGCACCGCACGAGCTCCACGACGTTGTCGTTCGGTCTCGAGGTGGCTGGGCCGCCGCCTTCCGACACCGCGAAAATCCTCGTGTGGGCGCAGCGTGCCGGCGAGGAACCCGTGGAGTTGTTGGCGACCGATCTCGATCGTGTCGTGGGTGGGCATCAGATCCACCGTGTCGATCCTGGAGAAGCGCGTCTGGAGATCGGTTTTGCCGTCACTGGTGGCGTCGCCGCCGGAGATGCTGTCGACTGGAAGCTTGTCGTGTCGGAGCCCCGTCTTTACGCCGAAGAACTGGCCTCCGAGAAGATCAGCAATGTGTTACTTGTGGTCGTAGATACGCTGCGAGCGGACAAGCTGGGGGTGTACGGCTCGGAAGTGCAGACGCCGAACATCGACCGGCTGGCGGCGAAGGGCGTGACCTTCGAGCGAGCCTATTCCCACATTCCGATCACCGGTCCGAGCCACTCCTCGATCTTCACCTCACTCATCCCCGCCGAGCACGGTGTTCACAACAACGGACAGATACTCGCCACCGACATCCCCGTGATGGCCGAGATTCTCAGGGACGACGGCAGGAACACCGCCGGGGTCGTGAGCCTCGGGGTGCTGGAGGGGCGATTCGGTTTCTCGCGCGGGTTCGATTCCTACCTCGATTCATTCACTCATGATTGGTGGAAGGACGCAGGTGAGGTCAATGCCGAGGTGTTCGAGATGCTGGACGGCAGCCTGCCTGAGCCGTTTTTTCTGTTTGTCCATTACTCCGACCCGCACGAGCCGTATGCGCCACCCGGTCTCGACTATCCGCGGATTCAGCTCGAACTCAACGGCGAGCCCGTCGGCGAACTGGGAGCGGGCGGGCGAGGACAGACATTCGATCTCGAGTTGTTGCCCGGAGAGAACGACCTGCGGTTTGTCGATCTCGACTCGACGGAACCGCGTCCGTTCCGGGTCACGACATTCAACCTTGACGATCGTGAGGTGGAACCGCAGTTTGCCGCCGGTTGGAGAGCCAGGGACCGGGCCCTGACGACAAGTCTGCACATGGCTGACTTCCCAGCGACCGTTGGCCTCCGCAATCCGGGCGGAGAGAAGCGTCGGGTCAGCCTCGAAATGGCGTGCAGTCTGGATGTGCCGCGGTCGGAACAGAAGCGGAGGTATGACCTCGAGATCGAGTACGTCGATCGCGAAATCGGCCGGTTGTTGGCTCTCATGGAAGAGCGTCACCTTCTCGAAAATACCCTGGTGTTGTTGCTTACGGACCACGGCGAAGGCCTGGGGGACCACAACCACTTCGGCCACATCAGCCAGCTCTACAACAGTCTCCTTCACGTGGCGTTCATCGCGGCCTTTCCCGGTCATCTTCCTGAAGGCGCGGTGATTGACGAACCGGTGGCCATGGTCGATGTGCTGCCGACCGTGTTGGACCTTATGGGCCTCGACCCTCCAGATCACCGAAGTGGAATCAGCCTGTTGCCTCTTATTCGCGGAACGGGTGAGGCGCCGAGATCGATCGTCGCGGAGACGTATCGCCCGGAGGCCTACTCCGAAAAACGAGCGTTGGTCCTCGACGGCTTCAAATACATTCACTCGTGGACCGATGATCTCGAATGGGAGGAGCTGTACGATCTCGAGGCCGATCCGGGAGAGCTTCGTGACCTTGCGGCGATCGAGCTTGAACGGCTCGCCGCGATGCGGGAAGCGCTGAAGAAGCGCTTGCTCGAGGCCGTCGCCGCAGACGTCGTCGAGGCCGACCTCAGCGCAAAAGACATCGAACGGTTGCGCGCTCTCGGCTACATCCGGTGAAGGTGTAACCAGTCGAGCCGGGTCGCCAGGTCTTGAGGAGCAGGTGCCCCATCAAATCAGTCACATCGGCCTGACAAAGGGCGAGACCCTGGAGACGGTCGCCGTCACGCCGGTTTATTGGTTTGCCTTGTAAAGCTTTTACCCGAATACGCAGGTCATCGAATCGGCTCCGAAACAGAAACTGTGCAGGCGGGACGCCTGCACCATGCGGCTCCGCGTCCGGCGCTACGCCGTCACAAGCACGTGGATTTGCCCGTCACGGCGTAGTCCCTTGGACGAAGCCGGATGGTGCGGCCGTCCCGGCTGCACATCGAACGCATCGGGATCACGCCAGCGGCAAAGTGAGAACGAGCGTCGCTCCGGAAGTGTGGTCTGCCGCGAGCTCGAGATCGCCGCTTTGTGCTCGTGCGAGGCTGCGGGCGATGGCGAGACCGAGCCCCAGTCCCGGGGTGGCGCCTGATGGCGCAGGACGGTCGAATGGACGAAAGACCCGTCGCCGCCGGCTGCGGGATATCCCGGGCCCGTTATCGGCCACCGTGATCCGAACCCGATTCCCGCTGAGATCCGCAGCGAGACGGACCGTGCGGTCCGAGGCGGAACGTGTGTGTTTCTCGGCGTTGTCGAGGAGATTGTCGAGGATCTGGCACAAGCCGTCTTCATCGAAGGATACCGGTGGCAAATCTGCAGGGATCGCTTCTTCGATGGTGATCCCATGATCCCGGAGCCGCGGTCGTACACGTTCCATGAAACGCTCGATGGCCGCGGCCAGGTCGCCGGTCTTCGGGTGGGCGAGGTCGGCGCCGCGCTCCAATCTCGAGAGATCCAGCATATTCGTGACCACACGGCCCAGGCGTTCGGCCTCGGCGCCGACGGTGGCAGCGTACCGTTCACGGTTTTCAGGGTCTCCGATATTCTCCGACAGCATCTGGGAGTGCAGCATCAAGCCGGTGAGCGGGGTCTTGAGCTCGTGCGCCGCTGCAGCGGCAAATTGCGCTCGCTGCCGCGCCAAACGGTCCGTTTGCAGGAGAATCCAGATCACGGCGGCGACGGCGAGGACGATCCCTGCGGCTGTGATGGCAAACGTCCGCCGAAACTGGCGGCGGACGAACTGACCCTCGGCGAGAGCGGGAGCGGTTGCGTCGGCGAGCTCCGCATCGAGGATCCAACCGGTTTCGGAGACCGGGGATGTCTCCGCGCGCGGAGATGTCGGGGGGCCTGGTGAGAACCGGAGGGCGAGAGGATGTGCGCCGAGCCAACTGGCGACCGCCTGGGTTGCGACGGAAAAGCCCTGCAGGACGATTCCGGATGGCGTCTGGACCTCGCGCAGAGCAGCCAGAGTCGGCCCGCTTCCAAGCACCATCGTGTGCCAGGTCAGGGGGCCGACCCGAATCACCACCTTGCCGGTCTCTCCCTCCTCAAGCGGGCCGTCGTCGGACCCCTCGTGCCGTCCGGTGATGGTGGCGTAGACGGACTCGGCACTCTGAATCTGCCGCCATTCAAGCTCGGTCATGGTCAGGAGGCGCTCCTCGCCGGGACGATCTGCGAACCCCATGCCGTCCATGACGACTGCATTCTGGAGCTCGGCGAGCCGCGAACAGAAGAGACCGAAGTCGGCGGTGCTGCCGAGTTCCGGGAATCTCTCGCTGACCGTCGGCAGCGTCACCAAACCTGTTTCGTCGATCTGGAAGTGCGCCCACACCAGCGGGTCGGTCGCACCGGAGGCGAGTGGCGACGGGGTCACCGAGAGGCCCTGCGCCGCCCCTCGCGGGTCGTGGTACAGGGTCTGGTAGTGGAAGAACGGCCGATCGGACTCCTGTCGCCGCAGCTCCTCGAGTCGGGTGCCGAGCCTGGAGGCTTCGCGTTGCACCTCGTCCCGCAGTTCGAACTCGGCCTCGGTCACGAGCGCGGCAGCGCGTCGCGAAACCTCGCGAGAGCCAGTGGCGTACCACGCAGCGGTGGGGAGAAACACCGCCACGCAGATCAGAACCGAGGCCACAGTCACCCGTCGGTGGAGCGTCATGCGCCCTCCGCCTCACCCCACGCATAGCCGGCACCGGTGACCGTCAGTACGATCCGCGGCTCGGCCGGATCGCGCTCGATCTTCTGTCTGAGGTTCGCGATGGTCATGTCGACCGTGCGGGTCTGAAGGTCGCCCGTCGATCCCCACACCCGTTCGAGAAGTTCCGACCGCGTGACTGCACGCGCCCTTTGCCGGTGCAACCAGCGCAAAATACCGGCTTCGCGCGGGGTGAGGCTGATCGCCTCGTCGCCTCGGCGGGCTGACAGCCGCCCCAGGTCGAGCACACAGCCGTCCGCCTCGATCACCTCCGGATCCGCCGGCGCCGCCGCGATCCGCCGGCCGAGGGCGTCGACGCGGGCCAGCAGTTCGCGCACGGCAAACGGCTTGGTCAGGTAGTCGTCAGCGCCGGCTTCGAGCCCGGCCACCTTGTCGTTCTCCGATCCGCGGGCGGTCAGCATCAGGATCGAAAGGGTCGGCCGCGCCCGGCGCAGCCGGCGGCAGACCTCGACGCCATCGATATCGGGGAGCATGAGATCGAGCAGCACGAGATCGAAAACGTCCCTGAGACCGGCCGTGACGGCGTCGGTGCCGTTTTCGAACGCCTCGACCGTGTGGCCGGCCGCCTTCAGCAGGTCGGAGAGGCCCTCACGCAGGGTTCGTTCGTCCTCGACGATGAGAATTCGCACGCCTCAGGATAGCGTTTTTTGCACGGCGGTTGAGTCAGGATTTTGTAAAACGGCGGGACCCTGGAACATGAGCTCCGCACGGCACCTGGTCCATCGAGCGATGCCGGATGGGTCTCCGGGTGGATAACAGCACCGATTTCCGGGATAATGACGCTCGCTGTCCGGAACGGAGATTCGATAACGATTCGGGTTTGGGAGGGTTCTTGGAAGACGTTCGCAGCTTTTGCATCATCGCCCATATCGATCACGGCAAGTCGACCCTGGCTGATCGCCTGATCCAGCACTGCGGCGGGGTGGAGGCGCGCGATTTTCGGGACCAGATCCTGGACTCGATGGATATCGAGCGCGAGCGCGGCATCACCATCAAGTCCAACACGGTGACCCTGGAATACCCTGCCAAGGACGGAAAGACCTATCGGCTCAACCTCATCGACACACCGGGGCACGTCGACTTCTCGCACGAGGTGAGGCGGTCGCTGATGTCGTGTGAAGGTGCGCTCCTCTTGATTGACGCTTCCCAGGGGGTGGAGGCTCAGACGGTCGCCAATCTGTATCTTGCCCTCGAGAACGACCTTGAGATGGTGCCGGTGATCAACAAGATCGACCTGCCTGCGGCAGACGTGGAGCGCGTCAAAGAGGAGATCGCGGAGGACCTCGGGCTCGACCCGGACGATGCGATCCTGTGCTCGGCCAAGAAGGGGCAGGGGATCGAAGATATCCTCGAAGCCATCGTTCACCGGCTGCCGCCGCCGACGGGCGATCCTGAGGGACCGCTCCAGGCCCTGATCTTCGACGCCCAGTACGACCCGTACCGTGGCGCCGTGCTGTTGGTCCGGGTGATGGAGGGGACGCTGCGGCCCGGTCAGGAAATCCTCCTGATGCACAGCAGCAAGCACTACGTGATTGAGGAACTGGGACTGCTCAAGCTCAAGAAAGTCAAGACCAAAGAGCTGTCGGCGGGAATGGTTGGATACGTCATTGCCGGGGTCAAGGCGGTGTCGGAGATCGCGGTCGGCGACACCATCACCGATGCTGACGAACCGGCGCCACAACCTCTGCCCGGCTACAAGGAAGCCAAACCGGTCGTCTTCTCCTCCATCTATCCGATGTCGACGGATGAGTATCTGGATCTCACCAAGGCCCTTGAAAAACTCAAGCTCAACGATGCTGCGCTGATCTACGAGAAGGACTCGTCGGTGGCACTCGGGTTTGGTTTCCGGTGCGGCTTTCTCGGGTTGTTGCACCTCGAGGTGGTCCAGGAAAGACTGCGGCGCGAGTACGATCTTTCGTTGATCCTGTCCGCTCCGTCGGTTCGCTACCGCGTCACACTCACCGACGGCAACGAAATATGGGTCGACAACCCGAGTCTGTACCCGGACCGCGGCACCATCGAAAGTGCCGAAGAACCCTATATCAAGGCCGCCGTGATGATGCCCGAACGCTACCTGGGCGCGGTGATGGAACTGTGCCGCGACCGGCGCGGCGAAAACACGACCTTCACCTATCTCGCGGTGGGCCGGGTCGAACTGACCTCGGAAATGCCGCTGGCGGACGTCCTCTTCGATTTCAACGACCGCCTCAAATCGGTGACCCAGGGCTATGGTTCCTTCGACTACGAGATCATCGATTACCGGCCGACTGATCTCGTCAAGGTAGACATCCTGGTCAACGGCGAACCGGTCGATGCCCTCTCGCAACTGGTCCACCGCGACAAGGCACGTCCGCGCGCCCTCCACTACTGTGAACGGCTCGCCGACACGATTCCCCGCCAACAGTTCAAGATCGCCATCCAGGGCGCGATCGGCAGCGAAGTGGTTGCCCGGAAGACGATCAACGCCTACCGCAAGGACGTCACCGCCAAATGCTACGGCGGCGATATCTCGCGCAAGCGAAAGCTCCTCGAAAAGCAGAAGAAGGGCAAGGCGCGGATGAAGATGGTGGGCGCGGTCGAGATACCCCAGTCCGCGTTCGTGGCAGTCTTGAAGACGGACAAAGATTGATTTCGGATTTCGGATTTCGGATTTCGGATTTTCCCGTTCAGGCTGATGGTTTCGAGACCGGAGGGACCGGTCGAAAGTCCGTGGTCGGACCTCGAATAGGTCATCCGAAAAAATGGGCCTTTGTCATCGCGCGTCCGAAGCGAGGATTCGATGGCGAACTGGTGTTCAGGGAACCAGTATCAGCTGCTGGACTCGCGACCGATAAATCCGAAATTCGAAATCCGAAATCCGAAATCCTCGAATAACGATGTCTGCGAAACCGGTGCCTGCAGGCCTCTACATCCACGCCCCCTTTTGCACCTCGGTCTGTCCCTACTGCGACTTTGCGGTGACCATTGCCGGTCCCGATCGGCGTGCGGCCTGGTGCCGGGGTGTTTTGGGTGAGGCGGTCTTGAATGCCGATCTCGGCCTCGAATTCGACACCGTGTACTTCGGAGGCGGCACGCCGTCGTCGCTTGGGACTCGAGAACTCGCCGACATCCTGGCCGGGTTGCGCGAGCGCCTGGTCATTCGCGATGACGCCCAGGTCCATCTGGAGATCAATCCCGAGGACGCGACCCGGGAAGCTCGCGTGCTGGCGCGATCTCGGCGTGCGATTTGTGAGCCTCGGCGTGCAGTCGTTTGACGACGGGGCGCTCGATTTTCTCGGGCGCCGCCATTCCGCAGCTCGGGCAATCGAGGCGGCTGGGGCGCTGCTCGAGGCCGGGTTTGAAACCGTGTCCATCGATCTGATCTATGGCCTCCCGGGCCAGACGGTCGAGAGCTGGTCGAAGCAGCTGGAATGTGCCGTCGCACTCGGGGTCCACCACCTCAGCTGCTACCAATTGACGATCCATGAGGGCACAGTTTTCGGTCACCGGCTGGCACGCCGCGAATTGTCGGAGCTGCCGGACGAGGAACAGACCGATCTCTTTTTTCTGACCCACGAGTACCTTGCAGCGGCCGGGTTGCCCGGCTACGAAGTTTCGAATTTTGCCCGAGACGGTCACCGTTCTCCGCACAATCCGAAATACTGGGACCACACGCCATACCTCGGTCTGGGGCCGTCTGCGCATTCGTGGGCCGACGGCAGACGGTGGTGGAACATCCGCAAGCTGCGCTTGTGGCAGCGGCGGGTTGATTCGGATCGGTTGCCAATGGATGGCCACGAGCGACCGACCGCCCGACAGCTGACTCTCGAAGCCCTGATGCTCGGTCTGAGAACGACCGACGGTGTCGACCTTTTTCGCCTTCGTGAACGTTTCGGAGTCGACCTGCTGCCTCACAACCTGGCGCTGATTCATGCCCTCGAAGACGACGGCCGTCTTCTCTTCGATGAACCGGTGATCCGGCCGTCGCTGCGAGGCATGGCGGTGGCCGACACCCTCGCTCGCGCCTTCATTCTTCCCGATGGTTCCGACGAAAATGGGCCCGACTGCGTAAAATAGGGCAGATGTCGAAGTACGTGCCGGACCCCGAGATCGACCGGCTGGTTCACGAGATGAACCACCTGCCGGATGGCGATGTGGCAGACGACGTCCGCACTGATGAGCCGTTTTTGACTGAACTGGATGAAGCGGCGTACCGCGTCGTAGCAACCGGGGAAGAACTGGCGCGGTTGCTTCGGGAGATGGCGCGCCTTGAGGCCAGCGATCTGATTCTCGTGCCCGATTCGAGCCCGATCGTGAGAATCAACGGTTCGTTGCAACGTCTCGATCATCCTGTGTTGGGCGAAAAGGCTGTCCAGGGGCTCTTTGCGCCTCACGTCGGTGCACGAGCTCAGCACCAATTGGCCGCAAAGGGAGCCGCTGATTTTTCGCTGAGCCTGCCTGCCGGACCGGACCAATCGGAGGCGCTTCGACTTCGTGTCAATATCCAACGCCAGGGCGGCCGACTCGCGGTCGCGATCCGGGCCCTCCCGCAGAGGATTCCGTCCTTGAACGAACTCGGGCTCCCGCCCCACCTCGCGGACCTCGTGCTTCCCGGCAACGGCCTCGTCCTGGTGTGCGGACCGACCGGGTCGGGCAAGTCCACCACCCTGGCGGCGTTGCTCGACCACCTCAACCGAACCCTCTTTCGGCATGTGGTGACGATCGAAGAGCCGGTGGAATACCAGCACACCAACCGTCAGTCGGTCTTCGAACAGGTCGAGATCGGATCAGATTCACCATCGTTCGGTGGTGCGCTCCGGTCAGCCTTGCGGCGAGACCCGGATGTGATTCTGGTGGGGGAGATGCGGGATCTTGAAACCATGGCGACGACCATCACGGCTGCTGAAACCGGTCATTTGATTCTGTCGACCCTTCATACCAGCGACGTGGCGCAGGCGGTGCACCGGATCATCGATGTCTTTGCGGGCGATCAACAGGCCCAGGTCCGCCATCAGCTTTCGCTGTCTTTGAATGCGATTGTCTGCCAGCAGTTGGTGCCGTCTGCCGATGGAGGGTCCCGGGTTCCGGCCGTGGAAGTGCTCCACGCGACCTACGCGGTGCGCAACCACATTCGCCGCGGCAATCTCGATCGGATTTACAATGAACTGCTTGGGGGCCGCAGCCGCGGCATGATCTCGATGGAGATGTCGTTGGCGGACCTGGTGCGATCCGGGAAAGTGGATGCCGAGGAGGCTCGGATCCGGACCTCTCGTCCGGACGAGCTGGAACGCCTCCTGAGCGCGTGAACCCTGGCCGCGGCGCGACCCAGATTCCTGCTATTCTTCCGTGATGCCCGTTGTGTCCCCTAGCCTGCATATCTCACCAGCCTCCGGCTGCGGCCGACGATGCACCGCACCCGGCGGTGTTTTCTCGCCTTGGGGTGCTCCACGTACTGACGAGTACGCAACCGCGCCCCTCGGGTCGCAAACCCCACCGGGCACGGCACCTCGCCGCCCTCGCTCCGAAGTCCGGTGAGATATGCAGGCTAACGGTTCTTTGAGGCGGGAGCCCTTTGCCGGATCCGGTCTCCACGGCGAATTTTCTCAGGCGTTCGCGCCCACTGAAGGCGTCGACGAGATTGTTCGGCTGATCGATCCCTCCGCGTCGGTCGAGACCATTCACTGGGGTCGAAACTACATCTACGCCGCGGAGTTCGCGACCCGGTCGGAGCGGGTACCGGTCGTGGTCAAACAGTTCCGCAACAAGGGTTTGCGAAAGCGGTTCGACCGTCGGTGGCGCGGCAGCAAGGCTGAGCGCAGCTGGCGTGTCGCGGGTGAACTTGTGCGCAACGGGCTCGCCACGCCGGACCCGGTGATGTGGGTCGAGTCCGATCGGCTCGAAGATCCTTCATATTTCGTGGCAAGAAAGCTCTCTGGAGCGGTCGAGGTTCGCAACTTCTTTCGTCGTCTCAACGGTGACGCAGGCGACGACACTTTCCCCAATGTCGACGAGAGGGAATTTCTCGAGCGCCTCGGTGGGCTTGCGCGTCGTATCAACGACGCAGGGATCCTCTATCGTGATCTCTCGATGGGGAATATTCTGGCGGTCGAGACCGGCTCGGAGGTCGATCTGTTTCTGATCGACTTCAACCGCGCGCGGACCGGCCGGCGGTTGGGGGTCTACAGCCGGACTCGCGATATCTGCCGGTTGCCGGTTCTGAAGCCGGAGCACCAGGCGGCGTTCCTGACCGGTTATTGGAGCGAAGAACCGCCAAAGTGGGCGTTCCGCCGATGGTTCTACGATCTTTCGGTCCGGGGATACATCTTCAAGCACGCCGTCAAAAAGCTGGTGCGGCGGCTGCGGTTGAGGCGACGGCACGCCCACGGCGGCTCCCACCATCCCCACATTCCCGCAGCCGAAACCGGCGCTGCAGCGCGCGATAAATCGGTGTGGGACCACCTGTCCGACCAACCCCACCAGCACGCGACCCCCGGAGAAAAATGGATCATCCGCCTCGCCGACAGCCCGTCCCATCTTCGGGATGCTGCGATCATCCTGTCATCCGCACCCTCCGTCAGGCGGCGCTACCGAGAGCTCCGGGCAGACAGCAATCCGAAGCCTTTTCAGTTTCGAGGGATCGGGCTCGCCGTTCGTCCCTGGCCCGAAAACCCGGACGCGCACCTCGCGGGCATCGATGCCCTCGGAGTCGGCCCGGTCCTTCTGCGGCTCCATCCCTGGGAGGAGGATCATCAGCACGAGGAACGCCTCGCGCAGGCGTTGTTCGCGAGCGGTCACGAGTTGGCGTTCGTCCTGCCGCAGAACCGAAACCTGGTGCGCGACCGTTCGCGGTGGAGGGCCGCGGTGAGCGAACTTGCCGAACGCTTCACCCCATATGGACGGCACTTTCAAGTCGGGCAGGCGATCAACCGCAGCAAGTGGGGCATCTGGAGCCACAAGGAGTATGTGGAGCTCTACCTCGAAGCGTCTGAGATTCTGCGCCGCCACGAGGGCGTCGAGGTCATGGGCCCGGCGGTGATCGATTTCGAGTTCCAGTCAGTCCTGGCGCTGGTCAATCGCAGGGTTTCCGATCTCCGCTTCGACATCGTTTCGAGCCTGCTCTACGTCGATCGCCGCGGCGCTCCCGAGAATCGGCAGATGGGGCTCGACACGATCGACAAGGTGACATTGCTCCGTGCCATCGCCGATGTGGGCAGGTGTTCGAGCTCCAGAGTCTGGATCACCGAAGTCAACTGGCCGTTGCGGGAGGGGCCCCACTCGCCGGCCGGCAAGACGGTGGCGGTTGGGGAGAATGAACAGGCGGACTACCTCGTTCGGTACTACCTCCTCGCCCTCGGCACCGGGTTGGTGGAGCGAGTCTACTGGTGGCGGTTGATTGCTCGCGGCTACGGCCTGGTCGTTGCGTCGAGCGACGATTCGCTCCGTCGCCGCCCGGCGTGGCATGCCCTCCGCACCCTCACAAGCCAGCTCGACGGGGCCGTATTTCAGGGTCCGTTGGCGGCGCCGGAAGGGGTTTTCCTGTATCTTTTCAACCGCGACGGACGTGAAATCGTGGTCGGTTGGAGTGTGTCGCCAGGGGCCCGGGCAGCCCTTCCCAGGCCGTGCGGCGAGGCGGTCTCGCGGGATGGCGGGAAGGCGCCGACGCCACGAGGGTGCAAGGTCACCCTGGGCCCGTCACCGACTTACTATCATCTGGTTGACGCGTGAACTGAATCAAGGGACCCAACTGTACTGATGAACGAGACGAACACGAATCGGAAACCACCCCCTCCTCAGCGGAAGGTCACTGCCCTTCGGCGGTTGGTCCTCGCTGTTCTCACGCCCATATTCGTACTGCTTCTGAAGTCGATCTGGGCTGTTTTTCGATTCGAGGTCCAGGGCGACGAACGGTTCCTGGAACTGGCGGCCGAAAAGCAGCCGGTGGTTTTTGCCTTTTGGCACGAAGGCCTGCTGGTCCTGTGCTGGTACATGGCGGAGCTTGTCGCCAGCGGCTACCGTTTGACCTTTCTCATCAGCCCATCGGTCGACGGAGAGCTCGGCGTCCAGATACTGGCGCGTTTCGGGAGCAAGGCGGTGAGAGGTTCGGCCCGCAGGAGCGGGGCCGCTGCGCTGAGGCGACTCAACGCGACGATTCGCGACGACCGGCAGTCGCCGTGCATCACGCTCGACGGATCAAAGGGGCCGCGGCGGTACTGCAAACCGGGGGCGATCATGGTGGCGCGGATGGCCGGGGTGCCGATCGTACCGCTTGGGTTTGCTGCGGAAAGGGCCTGGCGCCTGCCGTCGTGGGACAAACACCTGTTCCCGCGACCGTTTTCGAAAGTGGTCATTACGCTTGGGGACCCTTACACTGTGCCTCGGCAAATAGACGGCGACGCCGTTGAAAAATGGCGAAGCGATCTCGAACAACGAGTCAACAATCTGATGGCGACCGCCGAAGACTCCTTGCGCAAACAGCGCCGGTCCGACGCGGCAGCCGGATGACAACCCCGGGAGGCAAAATGAGCAATGATCCAAATTCCCAGCCCTTGGCCGAACTCAAGCTGGATGGCGCCAATCTCTACCGCGAAGAAGTCTTCACCGATTTTCGAGTCGGTTCGATCAAGCAGTTGACACCGGTCACAACTGATGGCAGCCGCGATCTCGGAAGACCGCTGATGTTCATCGGAGAGACCCAGCTGATGTCCCAGATGGGGCCGTTGCCGGTGCAGACCAAAATCGAGGCCGAAAACCTCCAGGCTGCGATCGACCTTTTCCCGGAGGCCATCCAGGCCGCCGTCGAGGCCATGATCGAAGAGGTCAAGGAGCACCAGCGCAAGGAGATGTCGAAGATCGTCGTACCCGGCGCCGAAACCACGTCGAAGATTATTGGACCCAAATGACCATACCTGCGCCCACGCGCAGGTATGGTCATCCCGAGCGAGCGAGTGAAGCGAACGAGTCGAGGGATCTCACGTCGGCAGAAAGCCCCTCGTCAGCGAGGACAGTGTGCCTACCGCGCAGAAGTAATGTGAACCGTCCCGAATCGCAGAGATTTCTCCGCTCGCTCGCTACTCTCGCTCGGTCGAAATGACAGTATGGGACTGCACTCAGCTCCCAGTCGGGATGTCAGCACCGCGCTCAATAATCGGGTCCGAGCACTCAAAACTCATAACTGAGAACTAAGAACTGTGAAGCCGTTTTTCAACGGCTTCCAGCGTCGGTTCGATGGCCTCCGGCATCGCCACGGCTGTCGCTGCTGCGGCGACGTCCTTGAGCCCGGTGCCGGTCACCATCAGCACCACCCGCTCGTCGCGATCGACCAGGTTCTCGTCGAGGGCGGCTTGGAGACCGGCCAGCGCCGCCGCGCCCGCGGGCTCGGCAAAGACCCCGGTCAGGTTCGCGAGCCTCGGGATGGCCTCTCTGATCGCGTTGTCAGACACGATGACTCCGGCCCCGCCGGATGCGCGAATCTCAGCCAGACAGCCGATGGCGTTGCGTGGCATCTCGACCGTCAGGCTATCGGCGACGCTGGCCGCGCCGGAAACTGCCGTCGCGGCTTCGCGCCCAGCGCGCAACGCGTTCGCGATGGCGGGCGACCCTTCGGGCTGGACCGCCAGGAGACGCGGCCGGTGGTCGATCAGGCCGGCGGTCTCGAGGTCGCGAAAACCCTTTGCGAGTCCGGCCAGAATGACCCCGTCGCCAGTCGGCACGAGCACTGCGTCGGGGCTTTCCAGTGAAAGATCCACCGCGATCTCGAGCGCAGCCGTCTTCTTGCCCTCGATAGTGAAGGGGTTGAAGGCGGTGCTCCGGTTGTACCAACCGAAGTGGTCGCACGCCTCGAGACAGAGATCGAAGGCCTGGTCGTACGTCCCCTGCACCGGTACGACCGTCGCGCCATAGCTCAGCATCTGGATGAGCTTGGCCGGGGGCGCGGCCGCCGGTACGAAGACCACCGCCTTCACACCTGCCGCGGCGGCCACCGCAGCCAGCGCCGTGGCGGCGTTGCCTGTCGAGGCTGTGGCGACCGTCTGCAAACCGTACTCCACGGCCTTGGTGACGACCAGCAGTGAGGCCCGATCTTTTGTCGAACCGGAAGGGTTTCGGGTGTCGTCCTTGAGAAAGAGGCGCTCCATCCCAAGTTCGTTTCGCAGCCGCGGGGCTTCGAGCAACGGAGTGTCGCCCACGGTGAGCGGCGGTACGGAAGCGGCATCGCCGATGGGAAGGAAGGCTTGGAGAAAGTCGGGGTCCGAGGCCCGGAAGTGCGGCCAGGTGGTCGGCAGAGTTTTCAGGACGACTTCGAGAACGCCTCGCGAAGCTCCACCCTTGTCCTGGTGGCCGCTGCAAACCGGGCACACCATCAGTGTCGGGTCTTCGCGGTAGGTCTCCCCACACTCGATGCATCGGAAATGGAACCGGGCCATGGCGATGATTGTACAGACGTACAGTCAATTCTGAATTCTGAATATTGAATTTTGAATTCGGCCCACGTTTCCGCCGGCCTGCTTACTGGGCGACGGACAACCCAGCACTGAGAACTCAATTTTAGTATGTGGCCAGGTCGCCGATTTCTTCCTCGACTGCATGGAGAATGTCGAGCCGTTCGGTGGCTGCTTTCATCGCATTGTGATCGGCGTAGAGCGGTCGATCTTTATCGAGAAACGCGACGTGGCGGCGGACCTCGGCATGCGCCGCCTGCGTGCCTCGACCCGGCTCGAATTCGCGAAAATCGAGCCCCTGCGCGGCGGCCATCAATTCGATGCCGAGGATGCCGTGGGCGTTGTCGAGGATGGTGCGGGTCTTGAGCGCCGAGTTCATCCCCATCGAGACGAAGTCCTCCTGGTCGGCGGCGGCGGGAATCGATTGGGTGAAGGCGGGGCTCGAGAGGATGCGCTGTTCGACAATCTGCATGTCGGCGGTGTATTGGCTGAGCATCAGACCCGAGAACATCCCCGCCCCCTTGGTGAGAAACGGCGGCAGCCCGGCGCTGAGGGCGGGGTTGGTGAGTCGGTTGAGTCGGCGCTCAGAGAGCACGCACACCATGGTCACTGCGGCGCCGAGGGTGTCGAGGGGGAGGCTCACCGGGGTGCCCTGGAAGTTGGCGCCGGTCAGCACGACGCCGTCGTCTGGAAGAAAAATCGGGTTGTCGCCGATGCCGTTGGCCTCGATTTCGATCTGTTCCCGGGTCCACCGCAGCTGGTCGCGGGCGGCGCCGATGACCTGGGGTGAAGAGCGCATCGAATAGGCGTCCTGGACCTTGACCTTTTCTTTGCCGGTGAGCAGGTCCGATCCGTCGACGACCGCGCGGATATTGGCCGCCGAGGTGACGGCACCGCGGAAACCGCGGAGTTCGTGGAGGCGCGAATCGTAGGGTTTGAGATTGGCGCGCAGGGCCTCGAGGCTCATCGCGCAGGCAATTTCGGCCTGCTTCAGGAACCGCTCGACATCCCACACCGTGAGGCAGCCGATGGCGTTGGTCAGATTGGAGCCGTTGATGGTCGCCAGACCATCTCGCGCCTGCAGGCCTGGAATCGGAATGCCCGCGGCCTCGAGGGCCTTCGCACCCGGCATGCGCGTGCCCTCGAGGAACGCCTCGCCCTCGCCCATGAGGAGGAGGGCGATCTGACTCATCGGAGCGAGATCGCCGCACGCGCCCACCGAGCCCTTCTCGCTCACCACCGGGGTGACCCCTGCATTGAGCATGGCGATCAGGCATTCGGTGATCTCCGGTCGGCAACCCGAGTGGCCGTTGGCATGGACGTTGATGCGCAACAGCATGGCAGCGCGGACGTGGTCTTCTGGACAGGGCTCACCGATCCCGGCGGCATGGTTGTAGATCAAATAGCGCTGGAAGTCGCGCACCTGATCGTCATCGAGGACGACCTCCGAGAATTCGCCGATCCCGGTGTTGACGCCGTACATGATCTCGCGCGCCGCGATCCGCTGTTCGAGAAACGAACGGCAGTGAACGATCCGTGCGCGGGCATCGGGGTGAAGTTCGACCTTTTCGCCGTGGCGGGCGACGGCGACGACGTCCTCGATCGCGAGGTTCTTGCCGGTGACGGTAATGACCATGAGCGCCTCCAAAAAATTTGAGGTCGCTCCCACCCACCCCGCAGCAACCGGAAGATCGACATGGACTTCGGTCCGCGTAAGCCAATTATGCTCGAGTTCGCCGGGAAAGCAACAACGGGTGGCGGTAGTAACGACCCGAACCGGCCGACTTTCAGCGCTCGCTTCCCGCGAGGAGCCAGGCACCTCCGCCGCGCATTCCGTCACGGGCCCCAGGACGTTCGTGCCGCCCGGGAACTTAAAACTTAAAACTTGTAACCGGCTTTGCCGGTTACATCGTCAGCGCCATCAGCGCCTTTTGTACGTGCAGTCGGTTCTCGGCCTCGTCGTAGACCACCGATTGCGGGCCGTCGATGACTTCGTCGGTGACCTCGCGGCCGCGATCGGCCGGCAGCGGGTGCATGTAGATCAGGTCGTCTGAGCCGAGGGCCATGTGTTCGGCACCGCACCGCCAGGTGGGGTACTTCTCGATCAGCGCCAGGCCTTCTTTGGTGTCCTGAGTGGTCATGAGTGGGCCCCACGACTTCGGCACGACAACGTTGGCGAAGGTGAACGCATTCTCGAATCGATCGGTGATCTCAAATTTCGATCCGGCGGCCGCGGCGTTGGCCTTCGCCTGCGCCTCGATCTCGGGCATGAGCCGGAACTCGGGCGGGCAGGCGAGGGTGACGTCGATGCCGAAGCGGGGCATCATCAGGATCAGGCTCTGTGGCACCGACAACGGCCGCACATAGTTCGGGGCCGAGGTCCAGGCGACGCCCAGCTTGAGACCTTTGGTGTCGCGGCCGAAGCGTTCGCGGATCGTTAGCATGTCGGCGAGTATCTGGCAGGGGTGGTAGACGTCGCACTGCATCGAGATCACCGGGATCGAAGCGTGCTCTGCCACCTCGCGGATGTAGTCGTTGCCTTCACGAAATGCGCAGTGGCGGATGGCGATCCCCTCACCGTAGCGCGACAGAACGTTGGCGGTGTCCTTGGCATTCTCGCCGTGGCTGATCTGCATCTTGTCGGGCGAGAGGTAGATGCCGTGGCCTCCAAGCTGGGTGATCCCCGTCTCGAAGGAATTTCTGGTTCGGGTCGAGGCATCGAAGAAGATCATGTAGAGGGTCTTGCCGGCAAGCACGAGGGTCGCCTCGCCGGCGGCCCGTTTGGCCTTGAAGTCGACCGCAAGGTCGAGGACGCGATCGAGCTCGTCGACCGACCAGTCCTGGGTCGTGATGAAGTCTTTGCCTTGTACGCTACTTGCCATGTGCCACACTCCCTTGAACAGAATTGATTCTCGTGTATCTATCCGACTGACCACAAAGACACAAAGACACTAAGGTTTTCACAAAGTCATTCATTTGTGTCACAGCACATAACGGCAGATGCCGTTTTTGATCAGAGCAACATTAAAAATCATGAGAAAGCCCAGGTGAACACCGCTGAGTTTGAGGTAGGTCAGAAGCTGGGCAGTGTGAACCTTGGCCAGGGACTCTACCGCCTTGATTTCGAGCACCACACAGTCTTCTACCAGGAAATCAAGACGAAGCCCGGGTTCAATCTGGTGATCTTTGTATCTGAATGGCAGCACGTGCTGCCTCTTGAAGGCAAGCCCGCGTTCTGAGAACTCGTAGGCCAGGCATTCTTCGTATACCGACTCGAGGAGGCCTGGTCCCAGGGTCGAGTGCACCAAGTACGCCGCGTCGACGATTTCGGTTGCGAAGACCTCTGTCCGAGGTGAAATTGTCATTCTTGGTGTTGGCCTTTGTGTCTTGGTGCCTTTGTGGTTGCGGCGGCCTGTCCGTCCAGTATCTCAGGAATGAGTGCATAGACCGCGGTGGCCTTGACGAGGTCTTCTACCGACACCCTTTCCTGGGTGGTGTGGGCCAGCTCCTCGCGGCCGGGGGCAAAACCGACTGTCGGGATTTTGTAGAGGCCCATGGTCGCGACGCCGTTTGTCGAAAAGTGCCAGCGTGAAATCTCGGGTCGTGCGCCGAGGACCTCTGCGGCGGCGTCCGCCACGCCCTGGACCAGCGAGTGGTCCTCATCGAGGACCCAGGTCGGGTAGTACTTGTCCTGTTGCGCTCGGGTGCCGCGCCAGCTGACGGCGTCGTACGTCAGAAGCTCGACCTCGGCGTCCCCGAGGTGTGGGAGGGCCTGGAGCTCGGCCATCGCGCTGTCGACCGTCTCGCCGATGGTGAGGCGCCGGTCGATATAAATGCGGGCCGAGTCGGGGACCGCGTTCAGCGACGGCGTGGTGCACTCAATCGACGAAACGATGATCGAGCCCTTGCCGAGAAAGGCATCGTCCGCCAGCCTTGTGTTGAGGGCTTCGACGTCAGTCATGATGGGCGCCATCTTGTACAGGGCGTTGACCCCGCGTTCGGCGTGAGCGCCGTGGGCGGAGACGCCGTGAGTCGTGATGGTGGCCTCCATCCTGCCGCGTTGTCCCCGAAAAACCGCGAGATCTGTGGGTTCGCCGAGCACCACGGCATCGGGCCTGATGCCCTCGGTCTCGATGAGGTGGCGCATGCAGTAGCCGTCGCAGTCCTCTTCCATCACGGAAGCGGTGAGGTAGAGGCTGACGCCCTCGGGCAGGCCGCGATCTTTGAGAATCTTCGCCCCATAGGCCATTCCGGCGATGGCAGGCAATTCGTCGACAGCGCCGCGGCCCCAGATTTCGCCGTCCTCGTGTTTGCCGGCAAACGGGTCGAAATCCCAGGCGCCGACATCGCCGACGCCCACGCAGTCGATATGACCGTCGAAAAGGATCTTGAACGGTCCCGAACCGATGCGGCCGACCACCGATCCGAGCCCGTCGAAGAAGACCTCGTCAAAACCGAGGCTCTGGTACTCGCGCCGGACCCTTTCGCAACGTTCGCCTTCCTTGCAGCTTTCGGCCGGAATCGCGATGAGATCGCGCAGGAATCGCACCATTTGGTGCTCATATGTCCGAGCTGCTTCGAGTGCTTCGGGACCTCGGTTCATGGTGCCTCCCCGTCGGCATGACGGCCGGTGTGTACTATAGTCCGATCGGTGCGAAATCGACTACCTGAAAGGACCGTAATCCATGCGAAGTTCTGAAGAGGTCCTCGAAAATACCATTCGCCGCTGTCGAGAGCGCGACATCATCATCCCCACCTACCGCGAGATGGTGGACCCGGGTCTGGTCCCGGAGGGCATCAGGGCCGAACTGAGTGACATCGGTCTGTGGGATCTCAACCCACGGAACCTCTTTCGCATCACCTGGAAGAACGAACCGGTAGAGACCGGTGGCGGTTTTGGTGGGGTCAACTATCTCGAGCTGCCTCGCGAGCTCACCGGGGTCGAAGCTCGGATTTTCATGCTTTTGGGCAAGTTCTTTCCGACCGGTGCCCACAAAGTTGGAGCCACCTTCGGCCCGCTGGTCGAAAAGCTGGTGCGGGGGGCGTTCGATCCCACGACCCAGAAGGCCCTGTGGCCCTCCACCGGTAACTACTGCCGGGGTGGAGCCTACGATGCGGCGCTCCTCGCCTGTCCATCCATCGCGGTCCTGCCTGAAGGCATGTCGCGAGAGCGTTTCGAGTGGTTGGAGAAGATCGGCTCGGAAATCTTTGCGACCCCGGGTTCAGAGTCCAACGTCAAGGAGATCTACGACAAGGTCAAAGAGCTCGAGGCCGAACGTGGTGACGAGGTCGTGGTGCTCAACCAGTTTGCCGAGTTTGGTAACGCCGTGTGGCACTACGTGTGCACCGGGCGGGCGATGGAGGAAGTCTTCGAGGCGAATCGGAACGACGGATCACGCTTTGCGGGCGTCTGTCTGACCCAGGGCTCGGCGGGAACGCTGGGATGCGCCGAGTACCTCCGCGAGGTTTATCCGCGGCTCAAGGTCGTGGCGGCCGAGGCACTCCAGTGTCCGACCCTGCTGTACAACGGGTATGGGGCCCACCGCATCGAGGGCATCGGCGACAAGCACGTACCGTGGATCCACAACATCAGGAGCATGGACGCCGTGACCGGCATCGATGACGAGGCCTGCATGTCGCTGATGCGTCTGTTCAACGAGCCTGAGGGCCGGACCTACCTCAAGGACCGCGGTGTCGACCCGGAGCTCGTCGACCGGCTCGATTTGCTGGGGATCTCGTGTATCGCGAATGTCCTGACCGCCGTCAAGACGGCCCGGTTCTTCGAGATGGGCCCCGACGATATGCTGTTCACTGTCGCCACCGACTCGCTCGAGATGTACGGGTCGAGGCTCGACGAGGAAAGGGAGCTCCACGGCCCGTATTCGCAGAGCACCGCGGCGGTCCACCACGAACGCTACCTGCTCGGGGAGGGCATCGATCACTTTCAGGAACTCGGTTACTGGGACCGCAAGCGGATCCACAACCTGAAGTACTTCACCTGGGTGGAGCAACAGGGCAAGACCGTCGAGGAACTCGACGCCCAGTGGTACGACGATGGCTACTGGACGGCCCACTTCCACGCCTGGGAGGCGTGGGACAAACAGATCGAAGATTTCAACGAACGGACGGGCCTGCTCGAAAAATACCGCTGATCAGCCATCGCCGGTGGTCTTGCGCAGACGCTTGTCGGTCGACCGTTCGAGAACCATGGCCTGGATGAAACGGTCGCCGTGTACAAAGGGCGTGCCCATCGGCCACCAACCCTGATGAATTCTTTTACTCACTGCTTCTGACAGCTCGTTCGGAGTGGGGGAGTGGACCAGCTCGTAGGTGGTGTCGTTCATGGTTCGGTCCTCCTCTCTCTTCTCACCAGGCCCCGAGATCGCCGGACTCGAAACCGTCGGCAAACAGAGCGCCTTCGGGCGGATCGACGATCTCGTATGGTGGGGTTAATTACCCGAAGCCACCTCACCATGGATGGCGCAACGCACTTGAACGTCGATGTAGTAGGGGCTGGCTGGTTTCGTGCCATACGGTACTGAGCTCTACCGCGTGGCCCTCCCGGAAAATTCACCGAATTCGATGATGGTTCCGTTGCCCCAGTCGAGCTAATACTGCAGTTCGATGGTTGCTGTTTGAGTCGCCCTCGAGGGTGAAGTGGCGTGCGTGGCCTGTCCAACCCGAGGTGGGACCGTGCCAACGGGTTTGAACTTCTTCTTCGTCGACAGCCCCCGATATTTCGACATCGAAGTCCACCCAGTTGATGGCGTCGTTCTCAGGTGTTCTCGACAACGGGATACCGGTACTCTGACATTGTGTGTTCCGGCAGAGTCCCACGCGCGCGGAGAGCTCCACTGTGCTCGGGTCGCAGCGTCGAGGTTTGTCTAATCGACGCTGTCGCCGTCGCCCCAGGTGACGACCTGGACACTCGAGGGCATGGCCGAGGGAGGATTCACCGACGACGGTGAAGTCCCAGTATTCTTCGACTCCGCCCTGGGTATGTTCGATCAACATCAGGCACTGAAATGGTCTCATTGAAAGCTCAGAGTGATCTCACGGTCGCTGGAAGGACATGAGATTACGGTCGAAGGGATTGGAAGCAGAACGCGCCTCGGCAAAGACATCGTAGGCGCCCGCCTCGTCCCAGGAGTGGTCGGCGGAGGTGACGCCAACATCGAGCCAGTCGCTGTAGACATCGTCTTCATCCCAATAGAACCGATACTGCACATCGGCGCCTTTGAGCTGACACTGAACCGCTGGTTGAGAAAGTCAACGTCGTTTCGGAGTGGAGATCCCCGGTTACGGTCGGGGCATCGGGCGGCGTCGACCATGTCGGTGGTGTTGACCACGTGCAGTTCACGGCCGGCGCTCGAGTTCGTTCGGAAGAAGAGCTGATCCCCGGCCACGGTGAGGCTCGGTCGGTCCCTCGACGCTCCAAAAATCAGCGACGTCGCAGACAAGCTGCGTTCCCGCCGAGGTCCCATCTGAAACCCACAACTCGCGCCCGAGGGCACCATCGTTGGCACCGAAGAAGAGCAGGCCGTTGGCGACCGTGAGATTGCCGACAGTGGATCCGGAAGAGCCTTCCCAGATATCCTTCACCATTCCAGTGTTTTGCGGTGTGCCGTCCGAGGTCCAGAGCTCCTCACCGTTGACGCCGTTATCAAAGGTGAAGGCGAGGACGTTGCCGAACGCGGTGAGGTTGTTGAGAAACGGACGAGCCGACACCGTCAGTCAAGTCAGCAACCATTTGAGTGGTGCCTTCTTCGAGGCCGTCCGAAATCCAGAGCTCGATGCCGTTGGTTCCGTCGTTTGCTGTGAAAAACAGTTGGCTTCCAACAGGCGTCAGCGACCAGGGAGAACCCGAACCGGTTGGGTCGATGTCGAGGAACATGGTGGTGCCGGCCTCGGTTCCGTCAGTGACCCACAGCTCGGCACCGTTGGTTCCGTCGTCCGCCCGGAACCACGCCTTGCCCCCGAAGCCGACGAAATCAGTCGCGCCCGAATCAGACGCTTCGTCTCCGGGTTGAATATCCTTGAGGAGGCCGGTACCGCCTTCGGTGCCGTTGCTGATCCAGGGCTCGTATCCGGTGGTGTCGTCAAAGACAGAAAAGAGGAGAGTGTCGTTCGTCCCGTTGTTGGAGAGATCGACGGAGAACAACTCTGCGCCGACGAAGGCGTTGCCGCTGTCGGGCTCGATGTCCTTGACCACCGATACCGAGCTCCCGGTGACCTTGTGAAGTTCCCGCCCGTAGGTTTCGTCGTACGCGAAGAGATAGAGGGCACCACCCATCTCAACCAGGTTTGTCGGGCCGGAGTACCTGTGCCGGACCAGATGTCGAGAGAACTGGCTGTGGACCCACTTGAATGCCACAGTTCGAAATCGGCCTGATGGGTCGTCGGGGTCCTCTCGCTCGGATGCGGTGAAATACATCGATCCGCCGGCCGCGGTGAAATCTCCGGGCTCGGACGACCACCACGAGTTGATGTCGTTGTTCTCGAGCGGCCAGATGTCTTTGACCATATTACCGTTCGGGTAGGTACCGTTCAGGATTCCGTCGCTGACCCACAGTTCTTCTCGCCGTGGACGCCGTCGTAGGCATTGAAGTAGATGGCCGAGCCGAGCGCCCCGGCCCTAAATTCATAGGTGCCGCCCGCTCCCACATTGATGTCTTCCACGATGGCGACCTGTGCGATACCGGGGGCGGAAACAAAACTGACCGTCATGATTGCGACAATGGCGATGATGACGCGGTAGCGGATCGTGTCGATGGTCATGGGCCCCCCTCCGAACTCGACGCGGGTTTTAGCGTCAGATCGTGGTCGCTGAAACTATGGCTTTGATAAAAGAACGGTCTCATCTACCGGAGAGTCGATTTGCACAAACAGTGCCAGGAATCGGACCGATTCCTGTTGGACCGGGTCGCGTGGCATCTGTTCCGCCCTGAAGCACTCGTTTCAGTTTGATCCATATCGTTTGAGTAAAAGTTGTCACATTTGACCAAAAAGAGATTTCGTCTTGAAGTCATTGGATTAAATAGATTTTGGTGGTTTTCATCGAAGATGTGAGGGTTGTCACAGCCAATTCTCTGCGAAAGACATCTAATGTTCATGGGAGATATGACAATGACTCGGAAACCGCAGGGTCTCGGCGAAACGGCAAGCGGGCCATCGGGCGCCGTCCGTGGGTTCACCCTTTCCGAAACCATCGTTGTCGTCTTCCTCATCGGCATCCTGACCGCCATCGTCGTCAACAGCGTCCAGAACAGTATCGAACGGGCGAGGATGGCGAGCTGTATGAACGAGCTCCGCGGGATTCAGGCCGCCCTGTGGTACGACTCCGACGGCGGGAACAAGGCGATCGACCCGAAGACCTTTTGGGACACTCACTACAAAGGCACCAAGCCCGGGCCATACGTCCTGCTGTTGGACGCCAGGAAGCCAAACGACGGCTCTGCGAAGACCGGCTCCGATGTCTACAGCGAGCCGGCGTTCGTGGTGGTCGGCCGGTATCAGCACTGGGCCCCCGGCCAGTACGTCTTTATCGAAGACGACGAGCCCCCGCGGTTTGTGGCGGGCCCTGACGAGGACCCCGGATACAACGGCCAGATCGACTGGGAGGCTGGGCAGCAGTGGGGCGCAAACGGCAGGACCGCGGCCACGGCTGCAGCCAACCCCACCTGGGCGGGTTCACAGTCCAACAGCTCCGGTTCATCGCCGGGCGGCGGAGGCGGTGGCGGCAGCCGGGGCACCGGCTGGACGAGCGGAGCCGGAAGCACCGGCTCGTCCTCGGGATCCGGCCGCAACACCACGAGCCGTATCGGCGACTGATCGCCCTTCCCTTTTCATTCCTTCGACAACCAACGCTGCGACCTGCTGTAGAGTTGACCGTCTGCGGAAGGTTTTCCGCCGGGAGGTAGATCGTGGCTGGTGATTTTCCGAATCTCCGCGAGACCCGGATCGACGGAGAAACGGTGTACGAGGGGAGAATCCTCGATCTCGAGGTCGACCGTGTGGCCCTTCCAAACGGGGGCGAGGCCCTCAGGGAAATCGTCCGCCACCCGTGGGGCAGTTGTTGTGTTGCCGCTGCTGCCCGATGGTCGGATCGTGCTGGTTCGGCAACACCGGTACCCGACCGGTGAGGTCCTGATCGAATTGCCGGCGGGCAAGCTCGATCCAGGAGAACCACCGGTCGTGTGTGCGGTCCGCGAGCTCGAGGAGGAGACCGGATGGCGAGCCGGGGAGACCACGCCACTCGGTTGGTTCTACACCACTCCCGGCTTTTCCGATGAGGTGTTGCATTCCTTCGTGGCGACCGCGTTGGAGGCGGCTTCCGACTATGCATCAGACCCGGACGAAGCCATCGAAATCGTTACCTGGACGGTCGAACGGGCTCTCGAGGCCTGTCGGGACGGCGGCATTCGCGACAGCAAGACCATCGCGGTTCTTTTCCAGGCGCGACTTTACGGCTTCATTTGAACTCGGTGAACGAGGGGCTGCCGGCACGCCCCTGCGACGCTGTCATTCCGAATTCCGAATTCCGAATTCCGAAGTCTCCTCTGGTGGGCAGTATTCGTCCCGCCGCCGTGTGAGGTCGGCAACGACGGCTTTTCGGAAATCCAGGTCGGGGTATTCGTTCGCAAGCTCTTTCTTGTACTCGGCGATGTCGACCATCTCCATGCGGACGCGGATGGGCTTGAACGGTTTGGGCAGAAGTTCGCCGGGGACCTGGATGTGGTGAAGCCCGCCCGAGTAGACCATCAGCATCCGGCCGTCGGGCAGCACTTCGAGGATATCGGCGATTCCGGCCCTGACTGTCATTTCGCGGCCCGACGAGTCGAGGCCGTTGGCCCGTTTCATGCGTCCCTCGGGGAGGATGATGACGATCGCATCTGAGTCGACGCTGTTGAGCACTTTGTCCCAGGTGGCATCGCGCTGGCGGGTCACGATGATGGGGTGGCGGACGAGAAAGGCAAAAAACAAACCGATTCGGCGTTTCATCGTCTTTTCCGCCACCGGAAGGACGCCGTGCCGGGCGAATTTCCACAGCAGGTTGATGGGGGCGTATCCCGCGATCAGTGGTTCGTACAGGCTGGTATGGTTGAGGATCGCGATGACTCGGGTGTCTTTGGCATAGTCGTCCGGCTCGTCGGTGATCCAGTCGTTCTCGAGGTGGAAAAAAAGCCGGCTGAGGATCCGCACCTTCATCAGGAGGACGAAGGTGATCAGCGACTTGATCATCGGCGGTCTCCGCACGGACGCTAGCTTAACCTCTCCTGCCGACCATCGGCATGTCGCAGTGCGGCAAACCCGGGTCGGCCCGTAAGGGTACGAATCTCACCAGTCGAATGTCAGCCCGAGGTAGCCGTTGCGGGTGGCGGCGGGAATCCAGACTGGCTGGACGCCGTCGAAGTAGCCGAAGGTCGTGTAGAGCCGGTCCGCCAGATTGTTGGCCCGCACCTGCAGGCTGACACGGCGGGCCGAGATGAGTCCGCGACGGCCGACCGAGATCCACGTCGAGCCCCAGATCGAGGACGGCTATAGGCCGGGTTGACGCGGTGGATGTAGTCGGGGTCCCCGGCTGATCTCGGGGAACTTCCGCATGTCCTGGCTGTTGTCGAGATAGAAATCGTCGACGAAACGGAACTGGAGAAAACCGTCCACCGGGCCCGTGCCGCCGCGAAGTTCGAGGGTGCCCATCCACTCGGGACTCACCGGCAGAGAATTGCCGGAGTGGTCGATCTCGTCGCCGCCATAGCCGTACTCCACGAATTCGACGATGGTGTTGTCGGCCCGAGCGACGGACAGGCGGCCGCTCCAGCGCGCCAGCGGCGCCCAGTTGAGGTCGAGCTCGACCCCCGTGTGTTCGGTGACGGCGCCGTTGGCGGTCACCGGGTCGCCGTTGTTGTCGAGGCCGCCGGCCCAGACGATGGCGTTCGAGAAGTCGAGGATAGTAGAAGTTGAGGGTGGCGCTCGCCGGTGGTCCACCGGTAGCCGGCGCCGAGTTCGAAGTCGGTGAGCTCTTCGGGGTCGAGGTCCTGGGGCGGGGGTGTCCAGTAGCTCTGTGGGTCGTAGATGTCGCGAAAGGCCGGCTCGCGGCCGCCGCGAGAGACGTTGGCGTAGAGGCTCCACCGTGGCGTCGGATGGTAGGCGAGGCCGAGCCTGGGCAGGAGGTAGGAATAGCCGACGTCGAAGGCGACGTCGTTGATCCTGTCGTCGTGCATGTCGTAGCGCTGCGAGGTCCAGGTGAGCCCGGCGAGCAGGTTCCATCGGTCGTTGAATCGCCAGTTCTCCTGGACGAAACGGCTGCACGCGTCGTCTTGTCGAGCTGGTAGTCGTAGTAGCGGTGGTCGGGCTGCGAGGTCCGGTGGGTAGTACTGGGCCCACTGGACCACCCCGAAGTGACGGCCGCTGTGCAACCGGATGGCCGCGCCCGCCTGCAGGATCCGCCTCCGCCTGCCGTGCCGCCACTCGAGATTGGGGATCCAACCGCCGTCCCACTCGTCCACCTCCCGCCGTGCGCACCAGATCGGTGGTGTCGATGAGTTCGCCCTCGGGGCCCGGAAATGGGCTCGAGCCCGTACTCCGGGAACCAGGCGTCGGATCTTGAACTGTTGGAAATTGCCGTCGCCGGCGAAGTAGAAGAACGTGTTCTGGAACACCAGTTTCTCGTTGACCTGCCAACTGTGGATCATCTGATAGTGAGGCTGGAAGAACTGGTCGATCTCGTTCGGGTACTCCAGTGGGTTGTAGCGCCGGTCATTCCGTCACATCCCCGGTGATGTCGCCGTCGAGAAAGGCCCTCGGGATGCCCTCGTAGGCGAGGTGCGTCTTCTCCGGCCCCCCGAACAGGTTGATGTGGAGGGTTGTCTTGGCGCCGTACCGAACCACGGATGCGTAGTAGTTCCACATCTCCGCCCACGACTGGTCGCGGTAGCCGTCGCTCGAGACCTTCGAGTAGCGAAAGGTCGCCGCCCACCGGTCGTCGACGAGACCGGTGTCGTAGGCGAGTGTCAGGCGCGAGGTCCCGAAGGATCCACCGAGGGTCACAAGCCGGAGCCGCCGTTCGGCCGCCGGCTGGCTGGTCTGAACGTCGATCGAGCCGCCGATGGCGCTGCCTCCATAGAGGTTCGTGCCGACTCCGCGCTGGACCTGGATGGTGTCGGTGGTCGAAAGAAAATCGGCGAGATCGATAAAGAAGAGCCCGTGTGAGTGGGCGTCGTTGAGGGGGACTCCGTTGAGGCTCACCGCCGTGCGCCGCATATCGAAGCCGCGCAGAAAGAAGTAGGAGTAGCCGATACCGTTGCCCGAATCGTTGTAGGCGTAGAAGCCGGGCACCGGCGACAGAAAGACGGGGACGTCCTGCGCCCAGTACCTCCGTTCGATCTCCTCCCGCCCCACGTTGGTGACCGTCACCGGGGTCTCGCCGGGCTCGGCGCGCAAACCGGTCACCTCCACTTCGGCGGCGAAGAGAGGGTGTGCCTCGAGCGTGAGGATCGGTCGTATGTGCAGAGTCGGTGATCTCGGCCACGATCCGCTGGTATCCCCGGGCCTCGACCCGGAGGTCGAAGACTGGAGGGCGGTGGTTCCGGCAGCGCAAGCACGAAACGCACCGCCAGCATCGGTGGTGGTGTTGAGATCGAGCCCCGTGGCGGTCGCGCGGATCTCGGCGCCGGCGATCGGCTGGCGTGAGCTCGCGTCGATGAGGCTTCCGTGAATCTCGGCAGCCGCAGCCGTCAGGGGCAGAACGGCGACACATGTGGTCAGAAAAAGTCTGAAAAGGAGGTGCACTCCGGTGCTTCCGATTCTCGATCGAGTCGGCTTGCGAAGAGAAGGAAGCCCGTTCCGGATGCTGTGAGGCAGGAGGGCGGGCGTCTCCAATTTCCTCCGCCGGCATGACCCGGATCAGGTTCGAGGGGTGTTATCTCAGCCCTGTCGAAACAGGGCACCCCCACGGAAACGCAAATACTGCAATAGCCAAAGAACTGACCCGAGTATGGAGACCGCCTGAGCGGGTGTCAAGGAGACGGAGCCGGTACCTGGCATCGTGCGGCGGAGGTGCCATGTTCCCTGAATGGCAGCCGAGACGGCTACCCCACAAACGCTCCGGGTTGGTCTTGTGGGGCACGCGTCTCGCGTGCCACGTGCAGTGCCGGTGCCTGGCAATGTGCGGCGGAGGTGCCATTTATCACATTGTCTGAGCTACAGCCTTCGGATTCTTGAATCTTTTCGGGCAGACAATGTGATGGGTGGCTCCTCCCGGGAAGAGCGCTGTGACAGTCAGGAACGCATGGATGCGCCAATACGGAATCACCCCGAACGCGGAGGAAAAACCAACGCCCCCAGCGTTCTCAACAGCACGATTGCGTACAACGCCGGACCGTGGTGGCGCAGCGAGTAGAGATCGAATTCGAGCTTGACCAGGTGTTCTTCGGGTTCGGAGCAGTAGGGGAATTGGACCTGGGCCCAGCCTGTGAGGCCCGGTCGCACCGAATATCGAAAGGCGTAAAAAGGGATGTCCTGTTCGAGCCGGGCCGCCAGTTCTGGACGCTCCGGCCGCGGTCCGACCAGGCTCATTTCGCCACGCAGGACGTTGATCAGCTGCGGCAGTTCATCGACCCGCCATCGGCGGAGAAGCCGCCCGAAGAGAAACACGCGGTCGTCGTCGGCTTGGGAGAATTGCGGTCCGTTCTGTTCGGCACTGTGGCGCATCGTGCGCAGTTTGAAGAGGGTGAAGGGCTTCGCGAATCGTCCGAGGCGCTGCTGCCGATAGAGGACGGGCAAACCGTTGCTCACGAGAATTCCGATGGCGGCCGTCAGCAACAGCGGAGAGGTCACAATCAAGAGCAGAGTCGCGGCCGCCACATCCAGAAAACGCTGCGTGTGGTGAAACGCGGTGGTTGCCACCGACGAGAAGTCTCCGGTTGCAATGAACCAGCGCGAGTCGACCTGGCGCACCGGGATTCTCCCGGTGAGGGCCGCGTAGGCGCCCGCCGAGTCGACAACGGCGGTGCCCTTGAAATTGAGAGCGGCGAGCCGTCGGGCGATATCGTCATCGGCAAGTTGCGCCACGATCACCAGATCGATGCCCGCGAGGTCCTGTTCGGTCGGGTCCGCCTGGTCGTTGCCGTTCGGATCCCGGAAGTGGCGCTCGATCACGAAGGGCGGCGCGGGTCGGTTGTCGAGAACCTCCTTCAGCGCCCCGACGATCGGCCCCTCGCCGATGACCACCGCGCCGTCGGGGGCCGGCATCGACACGATCTTGAGCCACAGCAATCGCAGCGCAGTCTGGAGGGGCAGCGAGAGGAGCAGGGTGAGGGCGAGGAGCCCGCGGCCGAATCGCCACTGCAGGACAAGGTAGTTGCTCAGGGCGAGTGCCATGGCAAGGCTGATCCCGAGGGCCGCCATTCGCGCCAGCACGTAGTCGCGGGTGCGCCAGCTTTCGGGACGGTAGAGGTCGAAGGTCACCGCGAGCGCGAATTGCGCGAAGATCGCGTAGGCGATGAAACCGGGGTGGCCGAGGATGAGGTCGAGCTCCCGGCCCAGGATTTCGCTGCCAAAACGGATCCAGGCCGCAGCCACACCGGCGCCCACCAGGACAGCTGCGTCCATCGTGACCAGGACCAGCTGCCCCGGGCGTCGGTTGTCGGTGACCGATAGCATCGGGTGATTCTTGGCCGTGCGGCCGGGGATGTCAACCTGGGAGATTCGCTGCACCGTTCTCGGGCTGTTTTTCCCGGAATCTGATGAGTCGAGGAAGATGGCTGGTCCTGCGGGACGGCGCCGGGTATCATGTGGCACGCGGAAGACATGATTTTCATCACGAAACGCCCCCCACTGTTGCCAGCCCTTGCATGCCGAGGCTTCGCCGGATGAGGTTTTCTGCCGGTCTGTGGAAGACCTTCTGATGGTGAGTTGCCCGACCTGCGGCAAGGAGAACGCCCCCCATCGGGAGCGCTGCGTCCACTGCGGTGGGCTCCTCAACGAAAAGACCGGTTCTTCTGCTCGGCACCTCAGATCGAGTACGAAGAACACACAGAGCTTCCAGGTGGTTTCAAAGAGGATGAGCACACCCAGGTGCTGCCGGAAGAGCCCGCCGAAGATGAAGCGACCCAACATTTCGACACCGGTTCGTTGGAATCCGATCCCGGTGCCCCGATTGCGCCATCGCCTCGAGTCACCGGAAACAACGCGGGCCCCCTCGAGATTGGTGCCTCTTTCGGTGTCCGCTATCGGATCGATCAGCTGCTCGGCTTCGGCGGGATGGGTGCGGTCTACAAGGCGTGGGACACCGAGCTCGAGATCCCGGTGGCCCTCAAAGTGATTCGGCCCGAGGTGGCCAGAGACCCGGCCCTTGCCGAACAGCTCGATCGGCGCTTCAAACGGGAGCTCCTGCTCGCCCGCAAGGTCACGCACAAGAACGTGGTCCGGATCCACGATCTTGGCGATATCGACGGCATCAAGTACATCACCATGACCTATATCGAAGGTGAGGATCTGCTCCACATCCTCAAACGCGATCAGACGGTATCGGTACCGGACGCCCTCAAGATCCTGCGCCCCGTGGTCTCGGGCCTGGTGGCCGCCCACGATGCCGGGGTGGTGCACCGCGACCTCAAACCCGCCAACATCATGGTCGAACCGGCGACGGGCGAGAGCTACATCATGGATTTCGGCATCGCACGGTCGGCGACGCCGACCGGCGTCGATGTTGCGGAGAACCTCGTCGACGCCAAGACCAAGAAGAGGATGGGTGTTACCGAGGAAACCCAGGCCGGGGCGGTGGTCGGAACCCTCCAGTACATGGCGCCCGAGCAGTTTGCCGGCAAGGGCATCGACCACCGCGCCGACATCTACTCATTCGGTCTGATCTTTTACGATCTGTTGGTGGGCCGGCGCCGCGTCGAGCGAACCGAGAGCGCCTTCAGCGAGTTTCGCGGCAGGGTGGCGAGCGCGCCGGCGGCCACCCGGACCATCGATCCGACGATTCCCGAGCCGGTCGACCGCATCATCACCCGTTGTCTGCAGCCGGATCCGGACGAACGCTACGCCACGACGGCCGATCTCAAAGCCGATCTCAATCGTCTCGACGACGAGGGCCACCCGCTGCCCGTGATGCGGCGATTGACCCGCAAGATGGTGGTCGGGGTGGCGGCGCTGGTGACCGTGCTCCTGGCCGGGACCTGGTGGGTTGCCAGCCTTCGTGGACCGACCGAGGAACCCGATCCCTTCTCGGTCCTGGTGGCGGATTTCGACAACCGCACCGGCGATCCATCTTTTGACGGCGCGCTCGAGCAGGCCCTGACCATCGCGATGGAGGGCGCCGCATTCATCAGTGCGATCCCGCCCGCGAACGCCCACCAGATTGCCGAGCAGATCCAGCCGGGCAGCCGCGTCGACGAGACGATGGCGCGCTTGATCTCCCGGCGCGAGGGCGTCAGCGTGATTCTCATCGGCGATATCGAACAGGATGGAGCGAAGTTCTCGATGTCGGTGCAGGCCATCGACCCCGGGCTCGAGCCGGGAGAAGGCAAGCCGATGGCGGTGGCGCGCGCGACGGCGGCAATCAAAGATGAGGTCCTCCAGGCGGTGGGTACGATCGCCGCCGAGCTGCGCGGCGAACTCGGCGATCTCACACCAAAGGCCGACCGTCTGGCGGCGGCAGAGACCTTCACCGCGGCCTCGGTCGAGGCGATGCAGGCCTATGCGCGGGGCCAGGACCTCGCTGTCCAGGGTGAGTTCGAGGCGGCGCTCGAGGCCTATGATGACGCGATCACCGCCGACCCGGCCTTTGGCCGCGCCTACGCCGGGATGGGCGTCACCTACGGCAATCTGCGCCGCGAGGCTGAGGCCGAGGAGGCGTATCAGAACGCCTTCAAACACCTCGACCGGATGTCCGAACGCGAGCGCTACCGGACGTTGGGCGGCTACTACCTGTTGGTCTCGCACAACTATGAGAAGGCGATCGAAAACTACCAGACCCTGGTCGAACAATTTCCGGCGGACGGCGGCGCCTATTCAAACCTCGGCTACGCCTATCACATGGTCCGAGATTTCGACAAAGCGGTTGAGGCGGGTCGGCGGTCGGTGGAGTTGGACTCCGGCAATCTCATCAAGCGAATCAACTACGCCATCTACGCGACCTATGCCGGCGACTTCGAGACCGCCATGGCCGAGTCTCAGAAGGTCTACGAGCAGAACTCCGGTTTCGGCTATGCCCTTTTCACCCTCGGCCGGGCGGCCGCCGCGTCGGGCGACCTCGAAAAGGCGCAGGATGTCTATTCGCGGCTTGCCGATTCGGGTGGAATGGGATCGTCGCTGGCGCCGATGGGGGCGGCGGACATGTTGCTCACCGTCGGGCGCTACGCCGACGCCATCGAGCATCCTCGAACCCGCGCATCGAGATCTCGGACAACCCATTCGAGAAGGCGGCGATGCTGGTGGCCCTGGCCGAGGCGCGGCTCGCCCTCGGCGACCCCGGTGCGGCCGCGACGCCGCCAACAGGCGCTCGACCTCAGTGAAACGACGGCATCCAGTATCTCGGTGCGCGCGCTGCTGATGGCCGCGGGCCGGGCCAAGAGCGGCGGATGCGATCGCTCTCGGAGCTCGAAAACAGGCTGCAGAGCCAGACCACCGCGCTGTCGGCCCTGATCCGCGGCGAGAAGGCGCTCGACAAGGGCCAGCTCGGGACCGCCATGCGCGAGTTCCGCTTCGCCCGCGAGGACTACGACTTCTGGTTCGGCCACTTCCTGAGGGGCCGCGCCTTCTTCGAGGCCGAGCACTACCCCGAGGCCCTCGACGAGTTCGACCACTGCGTCCGCGGCAAGGGCGAGATCACCGACGTCTTCCTGGTCGACAGCGCCACCCTGCGCTACTACCCGCCGGCCCTCTACTGGCTCGGCCGCTGCCACGAGGCCCTGGGCAACAAGACGGCCGCCGACGACCTCTACCGCCAGTTCCTCGAACTGCGCGGCGACGCCGATCCGCCGGATGCGCTCGCCGCCGATGCAGCGATCCGGCTCGGCGCGGGGTCGTAGGCAAAGCCGCAATTAGGCACAAAAGGCTCAAAAAAACGGCGCCGCAGATGCGGCGCCGTTGGTGTTGTGGGTTGATCGCACCCTATTTCGCGGGTACCTCGGGCTGGGGACACAACGGGCCGACCAGGGTGACGGCGTCGAGGAACATCCCCAACGAGTTGGCCGGTCCCGTTTCTTCAAACTCGAGCCTTCGGGTCGTACCGTCGCCGGGGAGCTCCCATGTTTCCTTTTTCCATTCCCCGATGTCGGTGGTATCTGATCCGACGGTTTCCAACACGAGGCCACCCCACGAGACCTGCATACGGTCGTCGCTGGTTCGCTGGGCCCACGAGTACGAGAAGCTGTAGGTCACCCCTTCGCAGGTGTCGAAGTTTTTGTAGAGCCGCAGATTCGTCTGACTCCCGGCAGCCGCCCCGCCGAAGTCGGAGTCGAGCTCGGCGTACTGGCCGCCGTCGGCACCATTGACGATGAGCCCATTCCTTTGGAGTTCAAGCAGGGAATCGATATTGCAGCCGCCGCAGTCGACCCATTCGGAGGTCCAGTCGAGACCCTCGGTGCTGTTGCCGAAGAGCTCCCATCCCCTGGTTTCCATGATCATCGGTGTGGCAAAACTGCCGTTGTCGAGCAGTTCGCCAATCACAGTGATAGGAACCGTGTCGTAGTTATTGACCTCGTTGAACTCCGAGACCTGGAACAGGTCGTCGACATAAACCACCACGTCGTAGAGGCCGGGCTCTATGGTTTCCGCAACCGTCAAGGTCGTCGAGGCGATGGGGTCCGTACCGCCAGGGGGCAGGGTGTTGTTCATGGTCGATGCAAAATCAGCAAATGGCGTGCACGGCGAAAGGTCGAGCTGTGCATCACCGGTGGCCTCCGCCGCAACCCACCGCGGACACAGATAGAAACCGTGCCGGAGGTCGGCATTCTCGGCATTACCATCGGTGGTGCCCTGGTTCTTGACCGCCCATTCGGGGAAGTCGAAGGTCATGCCCACCTCGGCGGTGATCGGGGTCGAGTCGATATCGATCGGGATCAGATCCGGAGCGTTGAAATCGAGGCACTCGGAAGCAGGGTCCAAGGTGTCGCAGTCGAGAGAGGCCGCTGCAAACGACGCTCTGTCGCCCGCCTTGCCGGTGGGGTTGTTGGGGTCGTCGGCAGGGTAGGGATTGTAGAAGTCATCGCCGTCATCCAACATATCCTGCGTAGGTTTGATCTGGTAGGCACGGAGTGTGACGTTGACGGTGTCGGGCGCCCGCGGCGCCTTGAGCGTGCCGTCGTTGCTGCCACCGTTTTTCGCAGCGGCGGAAGCCTCGTCGGAAGGCGCGACCGTAAAGGTCGAGTTGATGACAAATGCGTTCTGAGGGAACGCTGGTTGGCCGCTGCGGTTGATCACAAAAGCGTTCTGCGGCGAGGGGTTGATGACAAAGGCGGTCTGGGTTTCCAGGTCCTTCGGCCCTTGAGCAAAGGTCGAGAGGATTTGGGGCTGGTTGACGTTGGCCGGCTCACAGCCGTTGAGAGTGCCGTAAAGCGAGCCCTTGTGGACGATGAGTTGGAAGACGTAGTTGTCGGTGAATTTAGATGCGTTGTCGACGTTGAGCAGGGGCAGGAAGCTCGAGGCGTCGGTGCTCTCACCCGGGCTCACTGTCCAGGTGGTGTCGATGACGTCAAAGATGTCGTAATACTCCGGTTCGGCTTTCTCCGTGCTCTTGCCGCCTGGCAGCCCCTTCTTTTCGAAGGCATTGATGACAAAGGCGTTGATCACAAAGGCGTTGATGACGAAGGCGTCGCCGACCGTCGGATTAATAACGAAGGCGTTGTCAATCGAGGGATTGATAACAAAGGCGTTCTGCTCGCCCGGGTTGATCACGAACGCGGTAGCGGGTTTGTAGTTGATGACGAAGGCGTTGGGCTCGATGGTGGGGCTGAAGAACTCCTCGACCGGAGCGCTTTGGCCGGAGGCCATTGTCTGGTGCGCGTTGAAGGTGATCGTGCCCGTCTGGCAGTCAGCGGCGCAATTCAGTTCCTCAACGTTCACAACGATCGGTTCGAGGGTCGGTTCGAACACGGACACCACCTGGGCGGTGCTCGAGAACGGGAAGAGATCGACCTCAACGTCGACGACGGCGTCATCCGGATCTGACAGGAACGACGCAATGCCGGTATCCGGCGTGACGGTCAACCGGTAGCGTCGGCCGGTGTCGGTCTTGTTGCTGATTGTGAAGGGGAAACTGGCTCCGGTCGCACCGATCTCTTTGTAGGAGGTCGGCGAGTTGATCACCAGTTCTGCATTGACGCGGGCCGTCAAGACGTCGGTGTTGCGCGAGCCCGGGTTGGCGCACGACGCCTCGCCGCTGCCTGGCGTGTCGTAGTTAGGATAATCGACCCATTCGATCCAGGGGCTGCCCGGCGACGGGTTCTGCGGCGGCACAAGGTGGCGGTTGTCCGCCCATACGGCGTGGAAACCGCGGGACGGCAGGTCACCCGGTTCGGTGGCCCAGCGCCAATTGCCGTCGACATCTGTCACGAACTGAACGAATGGGTGCGCGCCAGGGTAGTCGCCGATAAAGGGCGAGGAGCCACCCGCCGAGTGGGGGGCGTTGACCCGGTTGACCTGGCGGATGCAGGGGTTGAGGGGCACTCCCGGAAGGCGCAGGCTGTAGTCGGGTGCGCAGGGTGGGTTGATCGGCGCCACGTCCTCGAGGGTTTCTTCGCTGAGATCCGTCCCGGCGCTGAGCGGGTAACGGGAGACCTGGATCGACGACAGAAGATCGCCGCTTGCAGGATTCAAGAGGGCGGCGCGGAAATCGACGACCTGGTCATAGCCGCTGATGAAACCGGTCAGGGGGCTGACGTTGGCGTCGGCCACAATCGTCTCTGCCGGTACGTAGTCGACGATACGGCCGCGAGCCTCGGAATAGGCCAGCAGCAGCCGGCCGCCGCCATACGACAGGACGGGCATCACCTGAGGGCCCGAGAATCGAGGTTGCGGCAACACGCCGAATCCGGGCTCGGGTACCGTCGGGTCGCCGGTCTGGTCGCGATCCAGATAGTCCACCGCCCGCCGCTGACCGGGAACTCCCGCGGTGTCGGTCCAGGTGGCGCCATCGTTGTCGGAACGCATCATGACTATTCGCGGAGTGCCGCCCTCGAGGGGATAGCCGTCCGGGCCAACCCGCTCCTGCCACGCGACGAAGACCGTGGCTTCTGCGCCGTTTGAGTCGGGGTCCACCGCAACGGTTGCGGTTGGGAATGCATTCGAGCGGAAAGCGACCTCGGGCAGTCCGGTGTCACCGAAGAGGCCGAATTCGATCGCCGCATCGGTGGAGATGGTCGGCTGGTCGAACTTCACCAGATCCTGCGACCCGATGATCTCCTTGGGTTTGCTCCACGAGCTGCCGTAATTGGTTGATTTCGTCATGATGATGCTGTCGGGTTTGTTGAAGTGGCGCCAGAAGGTATAGACGGTGCCGCCGCCGGTGGTGGTGGGTGTCCCTTCCCTCGGATCGACCGCGATGGCCGAACCCTGGTTCTGGCCGAAGTTTTTGTTGATCTTTTTCTTCGAGAAGCTGAGGCCTCCGTCCTCGGAGACCGCGAAGTTGACTTTGCTCTGGAACTTGCCGGGTTTCGGTTTACCGGTGAAGGTGCTGTAGCTCACATAGACCCGGTGGGCGCATGGGTCGTCGTTGCCTCCGGAGGGCGGTTTGGGTTTCTTCTTGGAAGCGCCATCCAGGGAGATATCGACATTCTCGAGAGTGTTCTTTGACCCGCCATCCCGGAAGACATCGACCTTGATGTGGGGCTTGTCGAGGAAATGACCGTACTTGGCGTTGTTGCCGGTCTCGACGACTGTCGTGCCCTTGTAGACGATGGTGTCGCCGCCGGGGTCGTTGTTGAGGTCCTCGTAGCGGGCGACCGCGAGCTTGCTCTGGCCGCCGCGGGTAAAGGCGACAAAGACGAGGTAGAACTGTGCCGCACGGGCCGGCACACAGCGACCGGGTCGGTGGCCGCCTCGAGACCGTAGATCGGGGAGGCCAGTGAGGCGGGCGAGTCGTCGAATGGCGCTCCCGGAAGGAAGACGCCGCTCCAGGTCAGACCGCCGTCGTAGGAACGGCTGCCGCCGACCCAGGCCTCGCTGCCGCCTTCGACTCGGGCGGCAGCCAATTCGCTCTTGGGAAGGTACGAACCGATCTCGGGCGGCAGCATGCGAACATCGTGCCAGCTTGAGCGTCAGCGCGGTGATCTCGCCCTCACCGAGGCCGATGTCGTCCCGCAGCCATATCGACCGCGCGGTAGTCGTTGAAGAAGGCGAGGAGGTGGTCGGGGTTGAGGGTCGAGGCCGCGATGGTCGGCTCCACCTGGCGCTGGAGATAGCCGTCGCCTTTGAGACCAGTCGGGATCGTCGGGTTGCCGTTCATCGTCGGCATCGACGGGGCGACCACCGGCAGGACGTTGATGTTGGTCGCCGGCCTGCTGGGCGGCGGCCGGTGTGACGATGGTGAGCAGAGCGAGGAGCGCCGTGAGAATGAGTCTCTTCATGTGATCTCCTGAATCCCGGTCAGGTCAATTGTTCAAAGAATTCTATTCATTGCTCGATTGATCAGAAATTTAGACGGTTGCCGCGTGCGAAATCAAGAGAAATCTGGTCAAGTGGTAAAGATTGTGGGTATTTACCTGATAGTCCATTTTCTCATCAACTGATTGAGTATTGCGAGATATCGTTCTCAGGAAGCCAAGAGTGCGATGGCTGCCGCTGCGTAGCCGATGAGAAGAAACGGCGTGAGGCGTTTCCCGATCCGGGTCCACAGTGTGGTTCCTTCGAAACTGATGTGGCTGAGAGAAAAGAGGGCCAACGCCAGCGCCATCAGAACGATGCCGATCTGAAGGATCAGCAGCAGGCTCGATCTCGGTCGGGACCCACGCCGGAAACCACGGGTGGGTGTCGAGGACGATCCGCGCCTGGTTGAGCACGACGATGTTGGCGAGTTGGTTGACCATCAGAGCGCTCCAGCCGAGGATCATGACCGTCATGGCGAGTTGGACCATCTGTCCTTTTCTGCGGTCGGTGTGCGCGACGGCCATGACGATGTGGTGGAGGGCGATGCCGGCCACCAGACAGAGAATCGTCAGAGAACGGTGAAATTGAGGGGTTGGCTGAGAATTTCGAACCGGCGCGAGGCCACGACGCCGAGGGCCAGGATCGACACCGCCGAGGCGAACATGGCGAGGTCAGCGGCCGTGGAATCCAGCCGCCACATGGCGATGAGCGGCGCCCGGATCTGGACGTTTGCCGAGTGGTGCGGGCAGGACTTGAGGCAGTCGAGACAGAGCTTGCAGCGGTAGGCCTGTTTGCCTTCGAGCGGGTGGTGGAAGACGGTGCACCCGGAGATCTCCGGGGTGCCCTTGTAACAGGAGTGGGTCGTACAGGTGGATGCACACACCCGCTGTTTTGCGGTGAGCTGAATCGGAGATGCCGGCGCGAGCGACGTGGCGAGCCTCCCGAGTGGGCACAGGTGGCGGCACCAGACCTCGCGGCGGAAGAGCATGGCTCCGAGCACCGCGGCCACCACCAACGACAGGAGCAGGAGCCCGGAGGCCACGGGGTTCTCGGCCGACATGAAGACCCGCTCGACCCAGATGATGAGGGCGAAACCGACGATGGCCAGCCACGGTCCGTGACGGATCAGCCACGCCGGAGGGGGCCTGTCCGACGATCCCAGACCGTTTGCTGAGGCGCGCGGCGGTCGAGAGCGGGCAGATCGTGCACCATACCGGTCCGACGATCAGGAAGAGCGCGAAGACCGCCGGTTCCCACAGCGACCAGATGGCGGTGTTGGCGACGCGGCCCGCCGCGCTCGATCGCGGCGGCGAGGCAGAGCACGATCACGGCCGCGAACCCGGCGAGGGTCACTCCGCGCAGAAGCGGGAGCCCGGTCCGTCCGCAGCAATCCGGCGATCAGCGGCGTGCGCGGTGATGTCCATGCCGGGCGGCGCCGCGTCCTCACCGACACCGCCGAAGATATGTTCGGGCCGGATCTCGGGACCGTCGGCGATTCGAACCGCGAGATCGATGGTCTCGCGGAGTTCGGCAACGTTTCGCCGCTGATAGCGCAGCGACAGGAGGGCGTGACTGGCGGGCTCGGTGATCACCGGCGCATCTGGGCCGTGGCGTTTGAGGAACTCCTCGGCCAGCGGCAGGATGTCCTTGGGGCGGGTCGCGAGGGGAGGGATCTCGATGATCTCTTCGAAGCACTCCGTGAGGGCCTCGACCAAACCGCTTCTGGTGGTCGCCCCGCGGCCCGGCGGCCCGCGCCGTGAGGATGATCCGGGTGTCCGGGAAACGTCCCGGGCGGCTTGTTGTCGTGGGCGCTGATAAAGGCGGCGAGCATCTGTTGTACGGCGGGCTCGAGGGAGTTCGCGCCGCGCAGCACCAGGGTGCCTCCGTGGGCGAGGTGAATGCCGCCGCTCGATCGGTCTCCGGTCGGGAGTCGTCCGCCGAGGTCTTCGCCGAGGATGAGTTCGGCCGCGTGACCGGGCGACAGATCGTGGCAGTTGACCGCGATCAACGGCCCGTTCGATCGAGCCGATCCATCGTGGATCAGACGCGCGATCTGGGTCTTGCCGGTCCCGTCCTCGCCGGCGATCAGGACCGGTAGGTCGTTTGCGGCCAACTCGTCGACCTTTTTCCGGATCGCCTTCATGCGCGGCGAGACCGCGATCAGTTCGTCGGGGTCGCTGTCGCCCTGGACGAGACGGGCCATGACGTCGGCGCCGTGCAGCAGATCGAGGGCGTCGGACGTGGTCTTGTGGAGGTTTCGCGCAAAGCCGCCGAGCAGTTTGCGGCGCAGAGATTCGGATTCCTGGAGGGCGGAAGGCAGGGCGGAGGCCGGGTAGCGCAGCAAACGGACATCCGTCACCGCGACCGCGTCGATTGCCGCGCCCTCCTTTGCCAGAACCGACTCCGCGCCGAATATTCCGCCCTCGCCGAGGCGTGCGAGCGGCCGCTTGCGCGACTCACCTTCGTTCAGCAACAGCTCGACCTGTCCTTCAATGACGACGTAGAAATAGTCCTGGTGCTCGCCGCGCCGGACGATGACCTCCTCCGCCGAGAACGCGACTTCCTGGCCTGCATCCCGAAGGAACCCGACGGTGGCGGGTCCAAGGAGCACGGACGCGCCGGAGCTCATTCCGGAAAAGCTGGACGGCGCATCGGCTGACCGGTCCTCGCTCTGGATCAGTTCGATCACCACGGATCCGACCTTGATGCGAGCCGGGCAGGTGATCACAGTCGGTTTTTCGACGGCCTTCCCATCGATTCGGGTCCCGTTGGTCGAACCCAGATCCTCGATCGTAATGCCCTCTTCGGAGCCGATGAAGCGGCAGTGGCGGCGGGAAACGGTGCGGTCGTTGATTCGGATGTCAGCTTGATTGGAGGAGCCGAGCACGTGGGTTCCCTGGACGAGGCTGTATTCGGAGTCCGCTTCGCCAGCGAGCCACCGCAGCTTCCAGGTGCTCACGGGAACCGCCAACCAGCTGCGACGGACCCGACGCGCACCGCATTCCTATCCGAAGTCGCGCAGACCCGGCAACGGCCATTCACCGATCGTGGTTCGAGCCGGAATGCCATGTTTGATGCCTCGCCGCATATTGTAGCGGAATCGAAGTGAATATCGAGATCGCCACGTCCGCATCGGAGTCAGTTCTCGAAATCCTCCGCCATCTGGAGCCAACGAAAGTCGTTTCCCGTCAGAGAGATGGTGAGTGGGTATTCAGTTGTCGTCGTTCAGCGCGGATCGGAGACTCGCAACATGGTCGTTTCCGGGTTTTGAAACCCGTGTATGAGCAATCATGAAAAGAGCTTGTCACTTTTCTTCACAAGCTCTATACTCTTCGACGCGGGGAACCCTGTCCGGGTTTCTGTCATGTGTTGAGAATGACAAACAACGACCGTGTCGAACCGCCATCGCAACTGCGTGTCGGCCGAGCGGCAGAATCAACATAGGAGGCATCGATGTCCACTCTCAAAGAAACCCTGTTCAAAAAGATCGAAGCTCATCGTCCGAGGACGGTGCGTCTGCTCAAAGAGTACGGCGACACCAAGATCAGCGAAGTGACGATCGCCCAGGCCATCGGCGGCGCGCGCGGCGTCCGCTGCCTGGTCACCGACGTGTCCTACCTCGATCCCTTCGAGGGCATCCGTTTCCGCGGCCGCACCATCCCCGAGACCTTCGCCGCGCTGCCGGCCGTTGCAGGCCAGGAGTATCCGAGCGTCGAAGGATTCTGGTACTACCTGATGACCAGCGAGATCCCCACCGCCGAACAGGCCGAGGAAGTCGTCGCTGATTTCAAGACCCGCCGCCAGCTGCCGGACTACGTCAAGGGAATTCTCCGCGCGATGCCGAAGGACACCCACCCGATGACCATGTACTCGGCCGGTATCCTCGCCATGCAGCGCGAGTCGCTCTTCGTCAAGACCTACAACGAAGGCATGTCGAAGATGGATTACTGGGATCCGATGTATCGAGGACGCCTGCAATCTGATGGCGAAGCTCCCGGTGCTGGCCGCCTTCATCTACCGCCTCAAATACAAGGACGACGACCAGATCGCTGAGGACCCGAACCTCGACATGGGCGGCAACTTCGCCCATCAGATGGGCATCGACAAGCCCTACGACGACGTGGCGCGGATGTACTTCATCCTCCACTCCGACCACGAGTCGGGCAACGTCTCCGCTCACACCACCCACCTCGTGGCGTCGGCGCTGTCGGATGCCTACTACTCCCTGTCGGCCGGCATCAATGGTCTCGCCGGTCCGCTCCACGGTCTCGCCAACCAGGAGGTCCTGAGCTGGACGATGAAGTTCATGGAAGGCCTCGAAGGCCAGGAGCCGACCGAAGAGCTCGTCAAGAAGGCTCTGTGGGACACCCTCAACAGCGGCCAGGTCATTCCCGGCTACGGCCACGCGGTGCTCCGCAAGACCGACCCGCGCTACGAGTCGCAGCGCGAATTCTGCCTCAAGCACCTTCCCGACTACCCGCTCTTCAAGCTCATCAGCATGATCTACCAGGTCGCCCCGGGCGTTCTCGAGGAGCAGGGCAAGGCCAAGAACCCGTGGCCGAACGTGGACGCGCAATCCGGCGTCATCCAGTGGTTCTACGGTCTCGAGGACTGGGACTTCTACACCGTCCTCTTCGGCGTCGGCCGTGCGCTGGGCGTGCTCACCAACATCACCTGGGACCGCGCGCTGGGCTATCCCATCGAACGCCCGAAGTCCCTGACCACCGACATGCTCGAAGAAGCTGCCGGCATCAAGAAATAGTCGAACTCTTCGAACGATTCAGGGCGCCCTTCGGGGCGCCCTTTTTTCTTGTCTCCGTGCCGGCCCGATTTTCAGATCGCGGTCCCCGAGTGGAGCCACCTTCAACATTGTTGGCCCTCGTCTTCTTGCCGGAGGGTGCGGCCGTACATCCAACAATGTTTTAAATGGCACCTCCGCCGCACGCGATTCAATCCAGAGCTCACGGACGGGGTTGGGTGGGCTGAAACTCAGAACTCAGAACTCAAAACTCAGAACTGAATCAGTCCTCGTCGGCATCACCCTGCATTTTCGCGAGGTAGGTTTTGGCGAAGGCGACAGGATCGGCGATTCCCACTTCGCGGGCGAATTGTTCGACGTGGCCGCGCACGAACACCGCCGCCGGCAGGGCGTCGAAATCTTCGTTCTCGATGCGTTCGAGGATCGTGACGCCGACCTTGGTCTCCGCCTCGACGTGGTGAAGCGAAACGCCCTGCATGAGCCGCATGTGGCGGAGGTGGTTCCCGGGTTCGGCGACGGCATCCGGTGCGGGACCGCTCGGAACATCTGCCTCAGCGGTCGCCGTCGCGCGTCGAGGGAGCCCGGGCCCGCGGTCGGAGCGGAGCCGACGATCCGTTCGTATGCCTCGTCGATTCGCGCCACCAGCGCCGTCCGCTCGTCCGACTCAAACAGGTTGTACGTCGCGAGAGTCTCTCCCTGATAAAGGGCTCTGCGCTCGCGGTACGCTCGCCGCACCTTGGCGACATCGGCATCGGGCTCGAGGCCGAGAAGCTCCCAGTCCTCCGGGGATGCTGTCATTGCGGCCTCCGCCGGGTGTAGGTCAGGTTGGTGACGACCGACGTCAGAGCGGTGACGAACGGGATCTGCGGATAGTGCTCGGCAGCCGGTTTGCGTTCGCTCGACCGAACGCTCGACCAGACGGTCGGCCGGCAGCGAGCCCAGCAGTTGGAGGCGAATCCCGAAGTAGTCGCGGCAGGCCGCGACCATGTCCTGGCCGAGTTTCTCGTGGTCGGGGTGGGTGACCCGGTTGACGACCAACGCCGGACGGAACGAACTCGCCTCGGCGACCAGGGCCGCGCCGACCTCGGGGTCGAGAGACCACACCCTCGAGATCAGATCACGCGGAGTGCGCACGCTGTCGCGGGCGCTGCCGTTCATGATCTCCTTGACGGCCGCCTGGACTTGGTCACGGGGCTGTGCGCGTTTGAGCTTGCGAAAGAAAGCTGCCTTGAGAAAGTGATAGGCGTTTTCCACCGAGGTCGGTTCCGGAACCACCACCAGGACGCCTTTGCGGGCCGACGAGGAAGAAATCGAGCACGTTGAAGGTCGAGCCGGCGCCGAGGTCGAGGATGACGTGGTCGGCGTCGAGTTGGTTGATGTGGCGCAGAAGCTTGCTCTTCTGGCCGAAGTTCAGATTTGCCGTTTCGACCAGCGCTTTCGCCCCGGAGACCAACCACAGGTTTTCGATCGAGGTTGGAGTCATGACCTCGCCGAGGGTCGCGACGCGCTTCGAGATGAAGTCCGAGAGGTTCGTGTCCGGGCTCGGCACGCCGAGCAGGGTGTGGAGATTGGCGCCCCCGAGATCGCCGTCGACGAGCGCGACCCGTGAACCGTTTCGGGCGAGCTGAGTTGCGAGGTTGGCGGCAAACACTGATTTGCCGACGCCGCCCTTGCCGCCGCCGATCGCCCAAACCCGCGGCCCGATGGTCGCCACCTTGCGAGCGGGTTCGGTCATAATCGTCGGCCCTGGTCGTTGATCGACCCGGGGATTTCCGTGCCCTTGGTCATACCGGGGCAGTTTAGCACCGTCGATGGTCGTACTCGTGCTCGTCATCGAGCGTACTCGTACTCGTTTCTCCCTAAGTCACACGGGAAGACTTCGATTCCGCGATTCCGATGACGAGCACGATGACGAGCACGACCAGTGGCACGGAGATTGCTTTAATCGAGACCGCGTACCACCGTGGTGCGTATACTTCACCCAGGAGCGATTATGAGAATTCAAACCCGGCTCTTCCTCGGCACGGCGGCCCTGGTCCTGGCGGTGATGGGGCTTCAGTGGTGGCTCTACGCCCGACAGCTCCGTTCCATCGAGGAAGATCTTACAAACGTCGCGGCGTCGGTCGGCAAAGACGTGCTTTCGGCGGAAATCGCCTTCTTCTCGAATTCCAACACATGGACGACCGACGACGTGTCGGCTGCGATCGACCCCACCCGACCGGCCCCGTCTTCGGTTCCGGGATCTGCCGAAGGGGAGGCCGAGAGAAACGTCCAGGTCATCGTGGTACCCGAACCGCCCCGGATCACTGGCGTCAGCCAAATGGACGAGGCCGGTGTTCACCGAGCAGAACGAAGACGACGGCGATGGCACGATCCTGCAGAAGATCGAGTGGATCGTCGAGACCCAGGGCGACGAAGGGGGCGGTACCGTGGTGGCGGACGAGCACCTGGTGAAACGAATCGAAACCGTTACCGATGGGGCGTTCAAGGCGCGCAAACTGGTCCTCGCGGTCGAAGATGGCGAAGAGCGCCACGATCGGTTCCTTGTCGTGACCGAGGATGATCGCAAGCTGCATCGGATCCCAATTCCTGTTTCACCCACGGTCGAGCGGGTTCGGGAGACCATGCGAGAGGGCGCCGCGGTCGGAGGCTTGCTCCTGATGGCCGGACTGTTCGCTTCGGCGGTTTTATCGAGCCGGATGACCCGGCCGCTCCGGTCGCTGGCCGAGGGCGCCGATCTGTTGGGACGGGGAGACCTCGGCATCCAGGTCCCAGAGTCCGCATCGGGAGAGGTCGGTGATCTCCAGCGCGCCTTCAACCGGATGTCGCAGAGGCTCCAGGAACTGGAAGGCGAGCGCCAGGTCTGGCAGCAGCGCGAGCACCTCGCACAGCTCGGCGACCTCTCGAGGGGGCTCGCCCATACACTTGCGCAACCCGCTCCACACACTCGGTCTCGCGGTCGAAGAGCTGGCCGACGGCGACACCGCGCGACACGATCTGGTGGAGACCTCGCGGGCGCAGATCCGCCGTATCGACCGCTGGCTGCGGTCATTCCTCGCCCTCGGCGCCGAGGAGTCGGTCGAGCCCGAGGAGATCGATCTCGGCGACCTGGTCAAGGGCGTCATTCTCGAGTCGGTGCAGCAGGGGGCCGATGTCCGGGTGGAGGAGCGCGGCGAACTGTTCGTGCGAGCGGTTCCGGGCGCGGTCCGGGCGGCGATCAGCAATCTGATGGAGAACGCGACCCAGGCGTCGCCGTCGGGTGAGCCGGTCGAGGTGACCATGTGGTGCGAGGAGGGAGCCGCGGTGGTCCGTATCGTTGACCGGGGCTCGGGCCTGCCGCCGGAGGTGAAAGAGCGGTTGTTCTCTCCCCATGTGACGACCAAGGTCGGGGGCTCGGGAATGGGCCTTTTCCTCGCCCGCCAACTCATCGTCGGGATGCACGGCGGAGAACTCGAGCTGGCGGAGGGTGCCGACGCGGGCACGGTCGCGACCGTCCGTCTGCCGCTGGCCCGCGGCCGCGAGAGCGAGGATTGAATTGAGTGACCCGGTTTCTGTCCTGCTGGTCGAGGACGAGGCGCCGCAGCGCCGTCTGATCGCCGACATCCTGTCTCGCGAGGGCCACGAGGTGCGCGAAGCGGGAACGGTGGAAGAGGCCCTGGCCGCCATCGATGACGAGGTCCCGGATCTCATCCTGTGCGACTGGCGGATGCCGGGCCGCGACGGCGGCGAACTGCTGGACGAGGTCCGCAGCCGTTCGCTGGGGTGCGCTTTCGTGGTCATGACGGCCTACGGTTCGATCGCCCACGCGGTGGATGCCGTTCACCGTGGAGCGGACGACTATCTCGGCAAGCCCTTCGAGCGCGAGGCGCTGTTGCTCGCCGTGCAAAAGGGTGCTCAAGACCCACCGCCTCGAGCGGGAAAACGTCGCGCTGCGCGAGGTGCTTCACGAGGGGGACTCCTACGGCGAGCTCATCGGGACGATCGGAGCCGATGCTGCGGCTCTACCGAACCATCGAAAAGGTCGCCGCCACCGACGCGACGGTTTTGGTGGTGGGCGAGTCCGGCACCGGCAAGGAGCTGGTGGCGCGGACCCTCCACCGGGCGAGCCGACGGGCAAACGGCCCATTCGTCGCGGTCAACTGCGCCGCCATCCCCGAGACCCTGATCGAGAGCGAGCTCTTCGGCCACGAGAAGGGGTCTTTCACCGGCGCCCACCGCCGACGCGAAGGGCCGTTTCGAGGAGGCCGACGGCGGGACCCTTCTGCTCGACGAGATTGCCTCGATGCCGCTGCCCCTCCAGGCCTCGCTCCTGCGCGTCCTCCAGGAGCGCCGCCTGACCCGGGTCGGCGGCTCGGGCGAGGTGGAGTGCGATGTGCGGGTGGTTGCGGCGTCCAACCGCGACCTGCCGGCGCTGGTTGCGGAGGGCGGTTTTCGCGAAGACCTCTATTACCGGCTCAACGTGGTGCCGATCGAACTGCCGCCGCTGCGCGACCGGCTCGAGGACGTTCCGCTGCTGGCCGCGCCTTTCTCGAACAGGCATCGGCGCGGCACGGCATCGAAACAGCTGCCTTGCCGCCGCCGGTTCTTGCGTGCGCTCGATGGAGCACGGGTGGCCCGGCAACGTCCGCGAACTCTCGAACGCGGTCGAGCGGCTGGTCCTGCTCGCCGAGAACGGCCGCGTCAGTCTCGACGACCTGCCGGCGGAGATCCGCAGCGCGAAGCGCGGGCAAGGACAGCCCGTTCCGGCTGCCGGCTGAGGGTCTGGTGTGGGACAAGGTGGAAGCCGATCTCCTCCGCCAGGCCCTTGAACGGTCGCAGGGAAACCGTGCGGCCGCCGCTCGCCTTCTGGGTCTCGGCTACAAGGCGTTCCTCTATCGGCTCGAAAAACACGGGATGGCCGGCAACGGTGGAGAATCTCCCGATATGGGGAGTTGATGTGCTCATCTGAGGACCTCGGGTGCCCGAAAATCGCGGTGCGGGCTGGCACGGGGATTGCTGGGTACACAACCGAATCCGGGCGCGATTCGATCGCAGCCCACAACACGACGGAGGCAACGAGCATGAATACAGCATGGACACGGTATCTGGTGGCGGCGGCCCTGATTCTTCTGGTGGGCGCGGTGTGGGTCCTCGCAGAAGAGATTGAGATGAAGGTCGAGGTCATGAACCAGGGTGGTCAGGAGATCACCGTCGATGTCAACGGCGTCGAGGACACGGTCTACCTCGACGACCTCGCAGAGGGTGAAGAGCGCACGTTCGACGTCGGCGGTCACGAGATCGTCGTCAAGCGGGTCGACGACCAGCTGACCCTGGTGCACGAGGGCGGCCCGATGGGGATGGCTCACAAATACATGGGCCACCACGGGGACATGGTCTGGGTCACCGAAGATGAAGAGGTTGGCGAGGGTGGCAAGAAGATCATGATCATGAAGCATGGGGACGGCGATTTCACCCACGCCGACGGCAACGTGATGTTCATCGGTGAGGGCGGTCTCGGCGACGAGAACGTGTTCATCTTCAAGGGCGAGGACGGCGAGATCGACATCGAGGCCCTCAAGGAGCGCTTCGGCGACGACTTCGAGGAAACCGAGACCGCCGACGGCCACCGTGTGCTGAAGTGGGTGAGCGAGGGTGGCGAGGGCCACCCGATCATCATCAAGACCGGCGGCGAGCATCTCATTGGCGGCGACCTTGTGGTCTTCCGTTGCGAGGAGACCGGCTCGACCCTGACCGTGAAGAAAGACGAACACCTTCTCGACACCTACCTCGATCCGGTCACCGGGTGTGTGATGAAGAAAATGGATGCCCCGGTGAAGAAAATCTTCCGCGTCGAGGTGATCACCGAGGACGTGATCGGCGACTGATTTCGGACTCATCCGATTTCAACGCCCCGGGATGCCCCCGGGGCGTTTTTGTGTCCGTTTACAATGGCAATCCACGGACAGCTGTGAAGGGAGTTGCACATGGGAGTCGAACTCACAGGAAAGTGCGTGCTGGTGACCGGATCCTCGAGTGGTATCGGCCGCGCCTGTGCCGGAGTCTTTGCGGCGAACGGGTGCAACCTTGTGCTGGTTGCGCGCCGGGTCGACCGCCTCGAGACACTGGCCGATGAGCTGCGGCGGCGCCATGGCGTGGAGATCCTGACGGCGTCCCTCGATGTGCGCGATCGAGAGGCCGTCGAGGGTTGGTATGGCGCCCTGCCGGAAGGTTGGCGCCCGATCGAGATTCTGGTCAACAACGCCGGCCTCTCCCGAGGTATCGCTCCGCTTCAAAAGGGCGACATCTCCGACTGGGAGGAGATGATCGACACCAACGTCAAGGGGCTGCTGTACGTCACCAGGACCGTCCTTCCCGGCATGGTCGATCGCGGTCTCGGCCACGTGATCAATATCGGATCGATCGCCGGCCACGAGGTCTATCCCGGCGGCAATGTCTACTGCGCCACCAAACACGCGGTCACGGCGCTCAACCGTGGCCTCGCCATCGACACTCTCGGCACCGGCGTCAGGGTGTCCTCGGTCGATCCGGGGATGGTGGAGACCGAGTTTTCGGTGGTCCGATTCCACGGCGACAGGGAGCGCGCCGACAGCGTGTACGCCGGTCTCGATCCGCTGACGCCCGACGACGTCGCGGACGCGGTTCTCTACTGCGCGACCCGGCCGCCTCACGCCAACGTGCGCGAGATGATTCTCATGCCGTCGGCCCAGGCCGCCGCGGTTCACGCCCACCGGACGAGTTGAGATCGTGCGGCGAGCGCTCCTCATGGCGTCGGGCGCCAACCGCGGCGCCTACTACGCGGGCTTTCTGGAACCGCTCCAGGAGGCCGGCATCGAGTTCGATTTGATGGCCGGGGTGTCGGCGGGGGGCATTGCCGCGGCGTGGTTTGCGGCCGGCGACCCCGAGGCCCTGATCGACTCCTGGCGCCAGGCGGACCCGTGGCGGATCGCTCCGCATCCGTGGATGTCGTTTGGCCGCTTCCGCACCGTCGATCGTCTGATCCAGAAGATCACGCTGCGGACCATGGACGTGCGAGCTGCCCGAACGGCCCGGGCCGAGGTAGTGGTGGCGGCGGCGCGCGTGGTCGGACCGGGTCTGCCGTTGCCGAGGCTCGAATTGGCGTACCTGTCGAACCGCGATGCGGCGGACGAAGAGGCGTTCGGCCTCATGCTCCGCGCGACCGCCTTCGTGCCGTATATCAACGGCCTCCGCGAGCGCGGTCGCGATCGACGGCGATCGCTATCTCGACGGCGGCCTCGTCCACCGGGTGCCGTTCTCATGGTTCCCGAGGGCCGTTTCGACGAACTGTGGATCGCGGCGTGTTCGCCCACGGTCTCGCCGAACTCGAGAACGAACTTCGACTGCACCGGCGGCGCGAACGGCTTGTGGTGGTCACTCCAAGCGAGGACCTCCCGGTCGGCCGGTGGACCATGGAGTGGTCGAAGATCCGCCGCGCCATCGACCTCGGGAGACGGGACATGGAACGGGCCATCGAGCTGTCGAAGGCGAAGCGACGGATCGGTAGCAGTCGGCCTCGATCTGCGCCTGCTTCCCGGCTGAGCCAGTGCCACATGAACCGGCGCCGATAAGCCCCGGAGGGGCGAGAAATATTAGCCCGGGGCGCGAGCCCCGGGAACAAGGCCCGGATAAATAGGCCGAGCCCCGGAGGGGCGACAGACTATCCCGCTTGGCTTCTGGCGCGGCAACGCGTCCTTTGCTGTCGCCCCTCCGGGGCTTGACTGTTTTTGGTTGTGCGGTTTCCCGGGGCTCACGCCCCGAGCTCATTCCTGTCGCCGCTCCGCGGCTTTCCTTTCCGAGAAGCTGTCGTGGACAAGAGTGATCCAAAATCCAACATCCAACATCCAGCGCAGAGCGGCGTGGCGGGAGGCGCCGCTGCTACAATCTCGCCATGAACCTTCAAAAACACTCGATCGTTCGCAACGTGGATGTGGATGGACCACTCTCGATCTCGACCCTCAACCCCGCGACCGGGGAGGAGATCGCCACCGTGTCGGCCCTCGATGCCGACGGAGCGGTCGATGCCGTCGGCGCCGCGAAAGAGGCCTTCCCCGAGTGGTCGAAGACCCCGGTGGAAGAACGGCAGCGGCTGATCGGCCGCTGGCTGCAGATCATGCTCGAGGAGCGCGACGAGTTGGCTCGTCTGGTCTCGATGGAGGGCGGCAAACCGATCACCGAGGCGCAGCTGGTGGATGTGTTTCCGGGGCTCGAAACCCTGTCCTACTATGCGGAAAACCTGACCGATCTGCTCGCCTTCAAACCGGTGAAACCGCGGCAGTTGATGTTCGCGCACTGGGAGGCGGGCTACCGATTCGATCCGCTCGGCGTGATGGCGGTCATCACCCCGTGGAACTACCCGGTGGGCATCCCGATGGCCGAGCTCGTGCCGGCTGTCGGCGCCGGCAACACGGTGGTGTTCAAACCGGCGTCGGCGACGGTGCTGACCGGCCTTGCCCTCGGCGACATGGCGCGACGGGCGGGTTTTCCGCCCGGTGTCATCAATGCCGTTGCTCTCCCGGGCGCGGCGACCGACGCGGTGCTCGACCACCCCGACGTGGTCAAGGTGCTGTTTACCGGTTCGGTGGACATCGGGCGCCACGTGGCGCGTCGCTGCGCCGAACGGCTGGTCCCGGCTCAGCTCGAGCTGGGCGGCAAGGACGCAGCCGTCGTGGCGGCCGACGCCCACCTCGAACGCACCGCCCGCGGTCTGGTGTGGGGGGCATTCGTCAACTCCGGTCAGACCTGCGCCTCGATCGAGCGGGCCTATGTCGAACGCCCGATATACGATCGATTGCTGGCCCGGGTCGTCGAGCTCACCAACGAGTTGCGGGTCGGCGATCCGTCGCAGCCCAACACCGATATGGGCCCGCTGACGACGAAAGGGCAGCGCGACCTCGTCGCGCGACAGGTCGAGGGCGCTCTCGCCGCCGGGCGCGCGTGCGCTGACCGGTGGCGAGATGCCCGATGGGCCGGGTTTCTTCTATCCACCGACGGTGTTGGTCGACGTTACTGACGATATGGAGGTCATGCACGAGGAGACCTTCGGTCCGGTGCTGCCGATGGTGCCGGTTGCGGATATCGACGAGGCGATGCGGCGAGCCAACGACTCGAAGTTCGGTCTCACGGCCTCGGGGTGGACGCGGTCGAAAGCGACCGCCGAACGGCTTCAGCGAGAGCTCGACGCCGGGGTGGTCACCATCAACGACCATGCGGTGGCGTTTGGCGAAACCACCGGGTCGTGGGGCGGGGTCCGCGAGAGTGGCATCGGGCGGGCGCACGGAGAGTACGGTCTGCACGATCTGGTCAACGTGAAGTACGTGATGCGCGACCCGGGCGATGATCGGGCTATGCCCTGGTACTACCCCTACGACGAGGACTTCGATGCCTTCCTCGGCGCGGCGCTGCCGATGATGTATGGCGAGGGCCTGGGCAAGTTCGCGACCCTCGGCGACCTCGCCATGACAAGAAGGTTCAGGCAACGAGTCCGCAAGGGCACCCTGTTGGCCAATCTCGACAAGTTGCTGTAGAGGGATCTTGTTCGGACCACGACAGGGACGGCGCGTCTGCCCCTCTGTTTCACTGCCCTATCCGGCAGGAATGCCCTCGACCAGAAGCACCTCGTAGCGGGTGTGAGGGTACGGGCGGATTTCCGGCATCGAGGCGAAGAGCCAGCCCTCGAAGTCCTCCATCCCATCCTCGGAGATGACGACCCGGACCGCGGGGTTGATGGGCTCCGCCGAACGGCTGGTGATGCCGTCTTCGTCGAGGATGAAGTCCGGAAGGAAGACACCGGCCGAAAGGACGAGCCCGCTGTCGCCCAGACAGATCTGCGCCGTTCAATCGGAATTTCAAAGGTCTCCTCGGCGCCGCTTTCGCGGTCGACGACCAGAATTCTAACCCCGGACCACGCGGCGGCGATTTCCTGAGCGACGGTCGCCGGGGTGTTGAAATTGGCAGAGGCCATCGCGGCCGTACTCTCGGAAGCGGTTGCCGCGGCGCTGGGCCGCGGATCCGAGTCGCCGGCTGCAGCTGAATCCGGCGCGGAACCCGATCGGCCGCCGCACCCGGAAAGAACCAGGAGCAGGATGAGCGCCACATAGCGCATTGAGATCTCTCCTTCGACGACGGATTATAGACTGGAAGTGCCTTCTGACGAAACGCCCACGGGAGCAGTTCCACATCTCGATGGCAGTTGCGGTGCTGTCGTGCGCTCGGCTAGCATGGGCGGAGATTCCAGTTCGGATCGCCGGTTCGAGGCGGTCCTTTCGATTTTGAGCGCCGGAGGAAGACGGGGACATGAACTCCTTTTTCGAGTGGGTGAGTCAAGCCATATTCACGTTCAGCGACACGTTTGGGGCTGGCCGCCGCAGATGCCGCTGCTGGTGGTGCTGCTGGTCGGCACCGGGCTCGTCACGACCTTTCGCCTCGGGTGGATTCAGGTCCGCTACTTCCGGCACGGGCTGCGAGTTCTCCGTGGTGAGTTCGACGATCCCGAGCACGACGGTGATCTCTCCCACTTTCAGGCTCTGACAACGGCCCTGTCGGCGACGGTCGGCATCGGAAACATCGCCGGCGTCGCGACCGCCATCCACTACGGCGGGCCCGGGGCGCTGTTCTGGATGTGGGTGACGGCGGTCTTCGGGATGGCGCTCAAGTTCACCGAGTGCACGCTGTCGATGAAGACCCGGATCATCCTTCCCGGAGGCTCGGCGGCCGGTGGGCCGATGTACTCGATCGAACGCGGGCTCGGCAAAAAATGGAAGCCGCTCGCGGTGGCCTTCGCCGTGTTTGCAGTCATCTCGTCCTTCGGTTCGGGCAACGCGGTTCAGTCCTTCACGGTGGCCGACCAGTTCCGGCAGGACCTCGGAGTTCCGACCTGGGTGACGGGGTCTGTCCTCGCGTCACTGGTGGCGGCGGTGATTCTCGGCGGCATCCGCCGCATCGGCCGGGTGACGTCGAAGCTGGTGCCGTTCATGGCCGCCACTGTATGTTGGGTCGGCCCTGATCGTGGTCTTGATGCACATCGACCAGGTTCCCGGCACCCTGCTGCTGATCTTCAAGTCGGCGTTCACTCCGGCGGCCGAGATCGGCGGTTTTGCCGGCGGTACGTTCATCTTCATGCTCACCTGGGGCGTCAAGAGGGGCCTGTTCTCCAACGAGTCGGGTCAGGGGTCGGCGCCGATCGCCCACGCGGCGGCCAAGACCGACGAACCGATCCGCGAGGGCGTCGTGGCCATGCTCGGCCCCTTTATCGACACCCTGATCATCTGCACGATGACCGGGCTCGTGATCCTGGTGTCCGGCGTGTGGCACAGCAAGCAGGAGCAGCAGCTCGTGGTCAACGAGCAGTCGGCTCTCAGGTGGTCGCCGCCGGGACGGCCATCGCGGCCAACGGCGAGATTCCCGGAGGGCGCGCTGCCGAGCGGCGATCTCGAGGTGGCGAACGGCGTTCCCGTCGGATTTCAATCTCGTTCGCAACGACGCGCTGGTCGATGACGTGGAGCTTCTGATCGCCGACGACGCGGTGCTGCAGCGCAACATGCGGGCGTTCGACGGACATGATTCGGTTCGACCCCGGAAGACGGGGGCGGGTTGGAATCGGGCGAGATTCTCGACGGCTGACGGTCAGCCGGTGGGCGGTGTTCTGATCGTGCAGGGGCAGGCCCTGCAGAACGGCTCGCCGTTGACCGCGTGGGCTTTCAAAGAAGGTCTCGGCGGACTCGCGCTCGGCAACGGCCACCTGCTGATTACCCTGGCGGTGTTTCTCTTCGGTCTGTCGACCGCCATCAGCTGGTCGTACTACGGCGACCGGTCCATCCTCTACCTGGCCGGCCCGCGGTGGGTGATGCCGTACCGGATCGTCTTCTGCATCGCCCATTTCCTCGGCGCGGTCTATTCGCTGGAACTGGTGTGGGCCTTCGGCGATCTGGCGCTCGGTCTGATGACGATCCCCAACCTGATCTCGATCCTGCTCCTGACCGGGCTGGTCAAGGGCTGGGTGCGCGAGTACGTCGACGAGGGCAAGCTGGAGCCGCCGAAGCGGTAGACCGTGTCGAGCGCTCGGATCTCGACGAGCGCGCGTACTCAGAGATAGCCGCGGGAGAGGGCGAGCGCGGCGAGGCCGAGGGCGAGGAAGAAGCCGCAGATGTCGGTCACGGTGGTCAGGATCGGGCCCGACGCCAGGGCGGGATCGACGCCGAGTCCCTTGAGCAGGAGGGGCACCGTGCCGCCGATGGAGACGGCGATGAGGGTGTTGAGGGCGAGGGCCGCTCCGACGACGATCCCGAGAATCGGGTTGCCGCGCCACAACCACGCGACGACGCCGAGCAGAACCCCGAGGGCGACGCCGTTGATGAGGCCGACGCTGACCTCCTTGGCCCAGACCCGCAGGGTCTCGCGCGGTCGCACGAGCCCGAGCGACAGCTCGCGCATGCTGACCGCGACCGCCTGGTTGCCGGAGCATCCGCTCATGTCGGAGATGATCGGCAGAAAGGCGGCGAGGGCGATCAGGCGGGTCAGCGTGCTCTCGAAGTACACGATCACGCTCGCGGCGAGAACGTTGAGGACGATGTTCGCGCTCAGCCACGCCAGCCGCCGCCCGGAACGCACGACCACCGGCATCGTCCGAACTTCCTCGCCGCCGATGATGCCCTGGACGAGGCGGAATTGGCGGGCCGTCCGCTGGGCGATGGCCTCCTCGACCGCCGCGCGCCGGACCACCCCGACCAGTCGGCCTTCGTCGTCGACCACGGGCAGCCCGAGATAGCGGTGACGGTCGAGAAGATCGCTGATGTTCCTGGAGTGGTGTGAGGTGGTCGACGGTCACCGTGTCCTTGATGATCAGGTCACCGAGAGCGGTGTCGCCGTCGCTGAGCAGGAGGTCACGGACCCTGAGCACACCCGCCAGCGAAGTGATCGGGTTTGGTGACGTAGATGTATTGAACGTTGTAGTTGGCATAGACGGGAGCGTTGTGTCGGAGGTCCTCGACCACGTGCTGGACGGTGGCGGTCTCCGGGTACTGCAGGATCTCCGTCGCCATGAGCCCACCGGCGACGTCCGATGCGTAGCGGGCAAGGGCGCGGACGTCGTCCATCTCCCGTTCGCGGGAGCAACTCCAGGATCCGGTTCGCCGTCGTCCGGTTTCAAGCCGGCGATGAAGTCCGTTTCGACGTTGCTCGGCAGCTCGTGGAGGATGCGCGGCCGCGGACTCGGGCGAGATCTGCGACAGCAGGGCGTGGGGTGCGAGTTCCTTCAGATTGAGGAGAAGACCGGCGGCGTCAGCTGGATCGAGGATCTCCAGCAGCTCCGAGCGGTCGCCCGAATCGAGCCTCGAAAAAATGAGGCTGAGGTCGGCTGGCGGAAGTATCGTCGACAAACGCCGTCGAGGCCTTCGCGGTCCTTTTCCCAGATGAGGCCGGAGAGTGTCTCCGTGGTCGATCGGATATCGATGGAGCTCATTGTTCCTCCTTGGCAGTGCCCGAGCTTATCGTACAGGCACAAGAACACGTCAGGCGGCATGTATGCCGTCTCGACCGTCGATTCCGTTGCAGGGGCGGAGCCGACCTCTCCCGTTCGATTCCGTCGTCGGGCCGACGCGGGTCCGGAGGCGGCGGAGTCGACGACCGGAGCTTGAATAGTTCGACTTCGTGGCTCATATTGAAGGTTGCGGTTTGTGATAATTTTCACTTTGACGGATCGAACATGCAGACGCTGCGGATGAAATCAGGCCTGCTCGGAGAGTTCATCGAGGGCCTGCGGCCGTGGGGAAGGGTGTGGGCGCCGGTTGAGCGGGACCACGGGCTTTTCAGCCTGGAGGTCATCGACGAAGACGTCACGAAGGCCCGACCCGAGGCCCTGCGGACCATCGTGCCGTTCAAGAAGTTGCTGCTGAAACCGAAATTCACGATGCTTGCGGTCCGAAGCCGGTGGCGTGGCGATCGAGTCCGCCGACAACGACTGCGGACCGCAGGTGTTCTTCGGCGCCCACGCCTGCGACATCCATGCGCTCAAGATCCTCGACCTGCTCTACCTCTCGGATTTCCCCGACCCCTATTACCGCCGCAACCGCGAACAGCTGGTGGTGATCGGCTACGGCTGCTGGCCGGACGAGCAGCTGCTTCTGCGAGTCTTTGAACACGTCGTCGGCGAACGACGGTTTCGATCTCTTCCTGACCCCACTCGAAAACGCCTTTCTGGTCGTGGTCGGGAGCTCGATCGGAGACGACATCGTGTGCGCCAACCGCCACCTCTTCGAGCCGGCGACCCGCCACGACACCCGCCTGTACCTCGAGCGGCTGCGCGACAGGAAGAGGCCTTCACCCTCGATCTCGATGTCACCGGACTGCCGTTCGTGCTCGAGCTGAAACGCGAAGACCCGGTGTGGGATGAGCTCGGCAGGAAGTGCCTGTGCTGCGGTTCGTGCTCGATGGTGTGCCCGACCTGCTCGTGCTTCAACGTCACGGATGAGGTTGCGGAACGGTGGCGGGGCCGCTCGCGTGCGGAGTTGGGACTCCTGCCTCTTCCGCGACTACGCGATGGTCGCCGGAGGCCACAGCTTTCGCGGCGACCGCGGGGAAAGGGTCCGCAACCGCTACTACCACAAACAGGAGGCATTCGTGCGGGAGTTCGGGATGCCGTCCTGCGTCGGCTGCGGCCGGTGCATCGAGAACTGTCCGACCGGCATCAACGTCGTCGAGGTCTTCCAGCACGTGAGGGGGACGATATGAGCCTCGGTCTTCCTCCGATGCAGATGCCGCGCCACGCCGAACGCGAGCTCGTCACCGGCGGCAACCCCTACCAACCGGCCCCGGCCCGGGTGATGCGGATCCAGGAGTTGATCGCCGACGTGCGGCTCTTCGATCTCCGTTTTTCGGATCCCGAGCTGGCAAAGCGATTCGCCTGGCGCCCAGGCCAGTTCGTCGAGCTGTCGGTGCTCGGGGTGGGGGAGGGGCCCTTCTCCCTGCCGTCTGCTCCCACGCGTGCCCGGGAGTCCTCCAGCTGGCCATCCGCCGTGCCGGCGTGCTCACGAATTACCTCTTCGACCACGTGCATGAAGGCGACGAAGTGGGCCTGCGGGGGCCGCTCGGCAACGGGTTCCCGATCGAGCGATTCGTCGGCCAGGACGTGCTGCTGGTGGCCGGCGGTCTCGGGATGGTGCCCGATCCGCGGTCTGCTGCAGTTCCTGATCGATCTCAGGCACAGTTTCGGTCGGGTCATCGTTGCTGTACGGGAGCCGGTCTCCCGAACAGGTTCTGTTCCGGGACGAGCTGGAAACCCTCGTCCGCCGCGGCGACGCCGAGATCCTGTTGTCGGTGGATGCCACAGACGGCCATCCCGTGGAACGGGCGCGAGGGTGTCGTGACCGAGCTGCTTGACGAGATCGAAATCGACGTCGGACGCACCTTTGCCGCCGCGTGCGGTCCGCCGGTGTTCTACCGGTTCATGCTCGAGAAGCTGGTATCGAGAGGTTTCGCCAAGGACCGGATCTTTCTCAGCCTCGAGCGACGAATGGAGTGCGGCGTCGGCAAGTGCGGCCACTGCGCCGTCGGTTACACCTTCACCTGCCTCCACGGCCCGGTCTTCTCCTACTGGGACGCCGTCAACCTCCCGGAGTTGATCGACCAATGACGAGGCCGGCAGAACGCCAAACCGCGGGTCGGCATCTTCGGTCTCACCGGATGTGCCGGGGACCAGCTGCAGATCCTCAATTGCGAGGACGAGTTGTTGCGGCTGGCCGACTCGATCGACATCGTCGACTGGGCGATGGCCAAGTCGGACAACGATCACGACCTGCCGGCTCGACATCGCCTTTGTCGAAGGGGTGGTCGCGACCGAACTCGATCTCGAGAGACTCAAGACGATCCGGGCCACGGACGAACTTCCTGGTTGCCCTGGGAACCTGCGCGGTCTGGGGCGGTTTGCCCGCCATGCGCAATGACATTCCGCGTGAGATCCTCGAACGTGAGGTCTCCGAGGAAGATCGGCCGATCCCGGACGCGGCCGAGGCCCTCCCCGCGACTCATTTCGTGCCTTTTGATTTCTTGCTGCCGGGTTGCCCGATCGAGCGCCACGAGTTCCTTGCGACGGTGAACTCGCTGCTCTTCGGCACCGTGCCCGAGCTGCCCGCGATTCCGGTGTGCCTGGAGTGCAAGATCCGAGAGAACGCCTGCCGCGTGATCGAATTCGAGGAGGTCTGTTGCGGCGCCATGACGCGCGGCGGCTGCGGCGCGCGGTGCCCATCGCACGGGGTTTCGTGCGCCGGCTGCCGGGGGCCGGTCGAGGAACCGCACTACGACGCCAATGTCACCATGTTTGCCGATCGCGGAATCTCGGCAATGGAAATTTCTACCCGCATGCGGCACTTCTCGGCACCGGCGTGGATGCGGATTGGTCTCGAAGGAGGCGGGAGAGCATGACGGCTAGCCGAACGATCACGATCCCGCATCTCGGTCGGGTGGAGGGCCACGGCGGCGTCTTCGTCAAGATCGCGGGCGATCGCGTCGTCGATGTCGATATGGACATCCACGAGGGCAGTCGGTACTACGAAAAGCTCCTGGTCGGCAAGCACTATCTCGACGTGCAGGGCATCATTTCCCGGGTCTGCGCGATCTGTTCGGCGAATCACACGCGTCAACGCGCTGATGGCGTTGGAAAACGCCCTTGGTATCGCCGAGACCCGACGCGTGCGGCAGCTGCGCGGGCTGATGCTGCTCGGCGCGGGCATCGAAAGTCCATGCGCTGCACGTGTTCGCTCTGGCGCTGCCCGACTACCTCGGTTTCGATTCCGTCATGGCCATGGCAACGGGACCTATCCCGAAGAGGTCGCATCGGCGCTGCGCTTGAAACAGCTCGGGAACCGGGTTCAGGAACTGGTCGGGGGTCGCCCGGTGCATCCGGTGAATGCCCTGGTTGGAGGGTTCGGCAAGTTACCGGACAACGCACAGCTTGGAGATCTTCGCGATGAGCTGGCCGCTGCCGTCGAGACTGCGATGGCCTTTGTGGACCTTGCGGTCACCGATCGAGATGCCGAGGTGGGCCGCGCAGCCGACCGTGTTCATGGCGCTGCGACCCGATGGCCCGGGCTACCGATTCCGCGGCAAGCACGATCTGCACCTCGCGCGGCGAGGAGTACCCGGTGGCGGCCTACCGCGACGTCGTCAGGGAGTTCACCGTCGAGCACTCGAATGCCAGACATGCGGCGCTGGCCTCCGGTGAGAGCTATATGGTCGGTGCTCTGGCCCGTTTGGCGCTGTGGGGCGATCGCCTGACGGGGCGCGCTCGAGAGGCTTCGAAGCTGCTGTTTCCCAACGGCGCCGAGGACAACATTCTGCTCAACAACTGGGCGCAGCTCGTGGAGATCGTGCACTGTCTGGAGCGTGGGGTCGAGATCTGTGACGAGCTGATGGCGATGGCGGACGATGGCAAGGAGCCGGTCGCCTACGACGTGAGGGCGGGGCTCGGAGTGGCGGCGGTCGAGGCGCCCCGGGGAACACTGTTCCACGAGTACGAGCTCGACGAGCAGGGTCGAGTCGCAGCAGCCAATATCATCACGCCGACTTCGCAGAATCTGCTCAACGCAGAGCGCGACCTGCGTCATGCGGTCGAAGAGCTTCTCGGCGCCGGCTCAGTCGAAGACGACGAACAGCTGCGTCTCGACCTGGGGATGGTCGCCCGCGCCTACGACCCGTGCATCTCGTGCTCGGTCCACGTCGTACGGGTCGATCCTTGAGCCTCGGCGGCAGCTGGATCGACAGCGCTCGTGGTCGGGCTCGGCAATCCGCTCATGGCGGATGATGGCTTCGGGGAGGCCGTCGTAGGAGCCCTGCTCCGACGTGGGCTCCCACAGGGGATGACGGCCGAGATTGCGCCCGACGTGCTCGGCCTGTTGTCGGTGTGGCGGGGCCAGGAGGCGGTGTGGATGGTCGACGCCGTCGAGCTGGGAGAATCACCGGGAACGATCCACCGCTTCGAGCACGAGGAAATCTTCGGGTTGCATATCGGGTGCCGGGTCGGCACATCACCTCCAGTTGGGGTCCAATCTTCAGTGGCTTCTGCACGCCAACGCCGGGCTGCGCGCCGTCCGGTTCCGGCTCTGGGGCGCCGAACCGGCGACGGTGTCGCCTGGTCCGTAGTTTGAGTGCGACGGTGGAGCGGCAGTGGCGCAGGTGGCACAGGAGATCCAGAGTTCGGCGGCCGGCGTACCGGACGGAGGCGTGAAAAGGAGCACGCGGAGTGCCTGACCGGGACTTTCCGATATATTTTCCTGCGGAAAACATTCGGCAACTCAATCTCGTTGGCCTCGGCGCGGTTGCAGTGACGTCTGCGACTCCAGTGACTGGCTGGAAGGCGCGCGCGATTCGCGGCATCGCGGCTCCTGCGGTCAGCGTGCCATGTCGAAGGGGTGCACTTTGTGGTCGATTTTCGGACAACGGCGTCGGATTCTGAACATCTCCGCTTTTCCATATAGCAATTTCAGATCGAGTCGAAGAAGTCTTGGAATTTGCAACTGATTCGCATTCACAAACCCAATCGAATTTGAGAATCAAGTGAAATTCCGACTGCTCTTATTGACAATCGGCTTTTGGCGCTCGTAGTGTGGGTCGGTCAAAAAGCCGGGAATATTTTGTTGGTTGAATCCAAGATTTTCAAAGGAGGCCATGATGGGTTGGAGGATTGACAGGTTAGGTGCGCCCGTCGGTTCCGCTGAAGGGGACGGTGTGGACCGAAGGGACTTTGTCAAGGCGTGCATGATGGCAGCAGCGGCCGTTGGGCTTCCCGCAGCTGCAGGAGTGAAATGGGCCGAGGCCGCAGAAGCAGGCCTGAAACCATCGGTGATCTGGCTCCACTTCCAGGAGTGCACCGGATGCACGGAGTCCCTGCTCCGGACGTCGCAGCCGGGGATCGCCGAGCTGATTCTCGACCTGGTGTCGCTGGACTACCACGAGACTCTGTTTGCCGCTGCGGGCTACCAGATCGAGGACGCCCTGCACCAGGCGATGGAGGCCAACGCCGGCCAATACATCTGCGTGGTCGAAGGCGCGATCCCGAGAGCAGAGACGGCGGGATCTACTGCCAGATCGGCGGCCGGACTGCCGATCGACATTCTCGAAGATGTTGCGTCGAAAGCCGCGGCCGTGGTCGCTATCGGTTCCTGCGCCTCGTGGGGCGGGATCCCGTCGGCCGACCCGAACCCGACCGACGCCGTTGGAGCTCCGCAGATCCTCGAGGGAACGACCGTTGTGACCATTCCGGGTTGCCCGGCGAACCCCTACAACTTCCTGGGCACCGTGCTCCAGTTCGTTGCCCTGGGATCGCTGCCGGCGCTCGACGACAAGGGTCGTCCGCTGTTTGCCTACGGCCGGACCATCCACGAGCATTGCCCGCGCCGCGCACATTTCGACGCCGGCCGCTTCGCCCGCCAGTACGGCGACGAGGGCCACCGGCTGGGCTACTGCCTGTTTGCACTCGGCTGCAAGGGCCCCGAGACCCACGCCAACTGCTCGGTTATGAGCTTCGGTGAGTTGCCGGACGCGTGGCCGATCGGTATCGGCCACCCGTGCATCGGGTGCACCGAAAAGGGCGTCGTGTTCCACAAGGCGATGCACGAAGAGGCGACGCTGCCCGAAAACGCTGTTCCGCCCATCCATCCCGACCATCGGACCAGCCCTTCTGCGGCTGCCGCTGGTGTTGCCGGCATCGTCGGCGGCGCCGTGGTCGGTGCGGGGCTCATGGCCTCGAAGAAGATGTCGGAAGGGGGGAGTGAGGAGGGGTCGTCATGACCATGGATCGACGAACTCTGTTGAAAGGAGCCGCCGCCGTCGGCGCCGGCGCAGCGGTCTCGACCGCAACGCCTGCCGAGGCCTCGGCGGAACGCCCGGTCGCGCCGCCGGACGCGGTCGGGAATGCTCTACGATGCGACCCTCTGCATCGGTTGCCGTGCGTGTGTGACCGCCTGCAAGACGGCCAACAACATGCCGGGCAATCTCTACGATCCGCCGAACGATCTCAACGGTGAGACGAAAAACATCATCAAGCTCTATGAGGGCGACGGTGAAAAGTCCTATATGAAGCAGCAGTGCATGCACTGCATCGACCCCGGGATGCGTCAACGCGTGCATGATCGGCGCTTTCAAGAAGCGCGAGTACGGCATCGTGACCTGGGACCAGGACCGTTGCATCGGTTGCCGCTACTGCCAGGTGGCGTGCCCCTACAACATTCCGAAGTTCGAGTGGGACACGGCGTTACCTCTGATCGTCAAGTGCGAGCTGTGCAACCACATGCTGGCCCGTGGCGAAGAGCCCGGCTGCTGCCAGGCCTGCCCCAAGGAGGCCGTGATCTTCGGCACCTACGAGGAACTGCTGGCCGAGGCCAGACAGCGCATCGCAGAATGCCCGGAGCGCTACTACCCGGCCGGCGACCCGCAGATCTTCGGCGACACCGAAGGCGGCGGGACCCAGGTGCTGTACCTGGCGGACGTGGACTTCGAAAAACTCGGTCTGCCGGAACTCGGCGACGAGGGTGTTGCGGCCCAGGCCCGCAACATCCAGCACGGGATCTACAAGGGTTTCATCGCACCGGTGGCCCTGTACGGCATCCTCGGCGCCGTTTTGTGGCGGAATCGCCGCGCGGCGAAGAAGGAGGGCTCCGATGAGTGAGCATCACGCTGAACCCGTCGGCGGACCCCTCATTTTCAACCGTTTCACCAAATTCCTGGTGATGTTCCTCGGTCTGTGGGTGCTGATCCTGGCCTACCGGTTCGCGACCGGAATCGGCACGGTCTCGGGTCTCACCGACGGCTACCCGTGGGGCATCTGGATCGCCTTCGACGTGGTGACCGGCACCGCACTGGCGTGCGGCGGCTACGCGATCGCGATCCTCGCCTACATCCTCAACAAGGGCAAGTACCACCCGTTGGTGCGTCCGGCCCTGCTCACCAGCGCCCTCGGTTACTCCATGGCCGCGCGTGGCGATCATCATCGACGTCGGTCGCTGGTGGGGCATCTGGCGGATCCCGCTGGGCGGGTTCCCCGATGTCGGGCAAGTACAACTGGAACTCGGCATTGCTCGAGGTGGCGCTGTGCGTCATGGCCTATGTCGGCGTGCTCTGGATCGAACTCGGACCTGCGTTCCTCGAGAAATGGAAGGCCACATCGAAGAAGCTCGGGGCTGGTCAAGTTCGCCGAGGCCGGTCTCAAGTTCTACGACAAGGCCCTGATCTGGATCATCGCCCTCGGCGTGCTGCTGCCGACCATGCACCAGTCGTCGCTGGGCACGTTGATGCTGATCTCGCGGACCGCAAGCTGCACGGCCTGTGGAGCACCGGCTGGGTCCCGCTCCTCTTCCTCATCTCCTGCGTCGGCATGGGGTATGCGGTGGTGGTGTGGGAATCGGCGGTGTCGAGCAGGGTCTTCAAACGCGAGCGCGAGGACAGCATGCTGATCTCGCTCTCGGGCGCGATGGTGGTCGTCCTGGGTCTCTACCTGTGCTCCGCATCGCGGACATCCTGATCAGCGGCAAGGCCGCCATTGATGTTCACCTCGGGGGTCTTGAGCCTCATGTTCTGGATCGAGATCGCCCTCTTTGCCATTCCGATGTTCATGCTGATGCGGGCCAAGGACCGCGCGAACTTCGCCACGATCTTCAAGGCGTCGATCTTGATCATGCTCGCCGGCGGGCTGTATCGCTTCGACACCTATCTGACTGCGTTCAATCCCGGAGAGGGCTGGTCCTATTTCCCGACGACTCTCGAGCTGTTGATCACGCTCGGCGCGATCGGGCTCGAGATCTTCCTTTACATCTTCATTGTCAAACGCTACCCGATCCTGAGCGGCACCCGTGCCGCCGGGACGGCTCATTAGAAGGGGGGGCCTGATGGCCAGAATGATCACTGTTGACCCGATCACCCGCATCGAGGGTCATTTGCGCATCGATGTCGAGGTCGACGGGGGCAAGGTCCAAAACTCGTGGTCCTCGGGTCAGATGTGGCGCGGTATCGAGAAGATCCTCGAAGGCCGCGATCCACGGGACGCATGGGTTTTCACACAACGCATCTGCGGGGTGTGCACGACCGTCCACGCTATCGCTTCGGTCAGGTCGGTGGAGAACGCTCTCCAGATCAACCCGCCGCTGAACGCCCAGTTGATCCGGAATATTCTCATTTCGGCTCATTCACTCCACGATCATATCGTCCATTTCTACCACCTGTCGGCACTCGATTGGGTGGATGTCGTGTCGGCCCTCAAGGGCAATCCCGACCACCACCGCCAAGCTGGCGGAGTCGCTGTCGCCGTGGCCCGCCAACGGCGTCAAGGACCTCACAGCGGTCAAGGAGAAGCTCGCGAGCTTCGTCTCCAAGGGCCAGCTCGGTATCTTCACCAACGGCTACTGGGGCCACCCGGCGATGGATCTGCCGCCGGATGTCAATCTGCTGGCGGTGTCCCACTATCTGCAAGCCCTCGAGGTGCAGAAGACCGCCAACAAGGTCGTTTCGGTGCTTGGTTCCAAGACTCCCAACATCCAGAACCTGGCTGTTGGCGGCGTCGCCAATGCAATCAACCTTGACAACGAGGCGACGCTCAATATGAACAAGCTCTACCAGATCAAGGGCTATCTCGAAGAGGTCAAGACCTTCGTCGATCAGGTCTATTTCACGGATGTGGCCGCCATCGGAGCCATGTACGCTCCCTGGCTGGGCTACGGTGCGGGCGTCACCAACTATCTGTCGGTTCCGGAGCTTCCGCTCAACGCGGAAGGCACCGAGTTCCAGATGCCCGGTGGCGTGATCATGAACGCGGATCTCGGCAGCTACCGGCCGATCACCTCGTTCAACGACGACCTCTTCCGCGACAACGTGGCCGAGTCGATCGCCCACGCGTGGTACGACGGCGACTGGGAGAAGCCACCCCTGGGAAGGAGGACACGGTCCCGGCGTACTCCGAGTTCGGACTACGACGGCAAGTACTCCTGGGTGAAAGCGCCGCGGTTCGAAGGCCAACCGATGCAGGTCGGGCCGCTTGGCCCAGGTTCTCGGCGGCACTCGCCGCCGGCGACGAACTCACGACGAAGTTCGCCCTCGAGTTCCTCGATGTTGCGGGCAACGGTGGCCGGGGTCAAACTGACCCCGGCAGTGCTCCACTCGACTCTCGGACGGCACGCTGCGCGGGCCATCCGTGCGCGGGTGATCGCCCACCTGGCGCTCGGCCACTGGGAGGCCCTGGTCGCCAACATCGCATCTGGAGACACCGACATCTTCACCCCGTTCGAGTTCCCGAGGGGCGAGATCCAAGGCTACGGTTTCCACGAGGCGCCGCGCGGGACCCTGTCCCACTGGTGCGTCATCGAAGACGGCAAGATCAAGAACTACCAGTGCGTTGTTCCCTCGACCTGGAACGCCGGACCGCGCGACGGAGAAGATCAGATGGGGCCGTACGAGGCTTCGCTGGTCGGCAACCCGATCGCGGATCCCGAGCGCCCGCTCGAGGTCCTGCGCACGATCCACTCCTTCGATCCCTGCCTGGCCTGCGCCATCCACACCCACGATCCGGATGGGACCGAGGTGTCGAAGGTCAGAGTTCTCTGAGGGCGGATATTTTCATCTTCGGGCCGGGGATTTTCCCGGCCCTTTTTTATTCCGGATTCTGGTCACTGGATTCAGATCACAGGATTCTGGTTACAAGATCCAGGTCACATGATTCCGGATTCAACGCATACGGTCCTTGACAACTCGTAGGAGGAATTTCACGATTTCGCGCCATCCTGCCCACCCAAGCTTGATGACGCAGCACCGAAGGATTTGCGATCGAATCCAGCATCCAGGATCCAGTATCGAGCCTCAATAGCCGGTCTGACGCTCATTTGTCACGTTTTCCCTACCCAACGCCGCCCTGTTCTGGCATGATCTCCGGATGAACGAACCCAAACCCATCCGTATCCTCGGAATCGGCAACGTGCTCTGCACCGACGACGGCCTTGGCCCGTACATGATCAAGGTTCTGGAGTCTCGCTATGAGTTCCCCGAGGGCGTTGAGGTGATCGATCTGGGTACGCCCGGCATGGACCTCACGCCCTATTTGGCCGACGCGCGAATGGTGATCGTCATCGATACCGTCCGCGGCGATCAGAAGCCGGGGTCGCTGCGGCTTCTGCGCGACCGGGAGATCGTCTCTTCGCCGCCCCCGTCCCGCATGAGTCCACATGAGCCGGGGCTCCGCGAGGCACTGATGGCAACCGAGTTTTCCGATTGCAACCCGGACGAGATCCTCTTTGTGGGTGTCATCCCCGAGAGCACCGGCCAGGGCACCAGTCTCACCCCGGCAGCTGATGGAATCCGTGCAGGCCGTGTCGGATGCGGTGGTCGGAGAGTTGGAGCGTCTGCGGTATGGCCCCGGCGCCTCGGGATCCGCCGGGAAAACTCGAAATCTGGTGGGGGTGAGAAATGGTCGTCACACGGCAGATGGAAAAAATCCTCCTTGCTCTCATCGTGCTGCACAGCGCCATCGTCGGCATCATGTTGATGTTCTTCGCCGACTGGGCGGTATCATTCGCCGGATGGGCGAGGCGCCGATCCGATCTTCTTCATTTGGCAGGCGGGAGCCTTTCACTTCGTTTTGGCAGCGGGTTATGTCGTTGAGTATCGGCGGTCGGGATCGATCGATCTGCTGCTGATTGCCAAGACGACGGCCTTTGTGTTTCTGGTCGGTGGGTCATTGGTTGCAGACACCCCGTGGTCGGTGTGGTTTTCGGGCTTCGCCGACGGCGCGATGGCGCTGACGGCGTTCCTGGTGCATCGGGCTGTTCAGAAGGCGTAGGTCGCTCGGAGGCTTCCGAGGCAGCATTGGCTTTCCGCTCGCACTTCCCGAGAGGAGCCACCCTATCATTGTCTGACCCGAAGTATTGTGGCGAGCAGAAAGGTTAAGCCTTCAGACAATGCAAAGATGGCACCTCCGCCGCACGGGGCTCGTTTCCGAACGCGCTTCCCGGGAGTTGCCACCTTCAACATTGTTGGCCCGAATCTGCTCTGCCAATGGCGATATCCGAGTGTCCCACAATGTTGAAAATGGCACGCTCCGCCGCACGCGGCTCGTTTCCGAACGCGCTTCCCGGGAGTTGCCACCCTCAACATTGTGTGCCCGAATCTGCCTGCCAACGGCGATATCCGAGTGTCCCACAATGTTGAAAATGGCACGCTCCGCCGCACGCGGCTCGTTTCTGAACGCTCTTCACCGGGAGTTGCCACCCTCAACATTGTGTGCCCGAATCTGCCTGCCAATGGCGATATCCGAGTGTCCCACAATTTGAAAATTGCACAATCCGCCGCACGCGAAGTCAGAAGTCGTCGTCGAATTCCTCGCCGCCGACTTCTTCGTAGATCTCGAGGATCTGGTCGCACCCGAACTGGACCGTCATCGACACGTAGTCGTGGATCGCCGATGACAGATCCTCGGCCTCCGGGTCGCTGCGGAGCAGTGTCGACGCAAATCCCGTTGAGGACCAGCAGAGCGCCGACCACTTCGCGCACCCCGAAACCCTGCATGAGGCGCTTCTCGGCGAGGTCGCGGCAATAGGTGGTGAAGAGACCGCGGTCGCGGGTCCGGATCGAGCTCTGGAGGTGGCGCAGGAGGATCATGAACCGCCACTCGAGAACGTCGCGGGGGACGCCCTGGTACGAGGGGAATCGGGCGGCGGAGCCGGGCGACAGCATCTGGTCGAGGTAGGCGGTGCAGATGCGTGTCGAGATATTTCTCGAGCAGGCGGTTGATCCGCAGGTTGGCCCGCAGGTGGACCTCTTTGAGGGCGGCGCGGTTGACCCGGTGCCACTCGTTCGGGGTTGGTCCTGCGGTACTCCACCATGAACGGCATCCGCCGTTGCAGCAACAGCCGTTTTCTGCGGCCGCCACTCGAGTCGCTCGTACGTCGCGCCGGCGTCGACGGCGAGATCGGTGTCGAGATAGTTGATCATCCACGGCCGTTCGAAGGGCCGGTTCCCGAGAACACGACCGAGGAGATCCATGCCCCACAACGCCGATGCGGGCGAGGAACTTGGGCATGAACATCGGCTTGGCGCGCTGGCCGAAGTAGTCGATATTGGCGAGATCGAAGAGAGCCTTGTGGGAGAGCGTCTCGCTGGGGCTGGCGATCAGGATCTCGCGCTGTTTGAAGTCTCCCCGAGGGCGATGATCTTGCGGATGAACGGGCCCATCTCGCGGACGTGCATGTAGGGTATGGCCGTGGTCCCGCGGCCGCCGAGGATCCGTTGCTGTTCCAGACGTTCGACAGCCAGGTTTCGAGGAAGATAGTAGAGCGGGGGGTACTCGCACCAATCTGAGAACAGGGCGGCGAGACGAATGATGCACGACGGGACATCGAATCATCGTACTCGGCCAGCATCTCCTCGCCGATGCGTTTGGTGACGGCGTAGACGTGATCCCCGTCGGGCGGGTTGGTCTCGGTGAGCACCTCTCCCGTGTTTGGGAAACGCGCAGGCCGCCAGCGACGAGCTGAAGATGAAGCGCTTGAGGTCGAGACGTGCGGCACTCCTCGAGCACGTTGCGCATCCCCTCGACGTTGGTTCGCGTGTACTCGGGGTGGTTGTCGCCGGTGAAGTCGTAGTGAGCCGCGAGGTGGATGACATAGTCGGCTCCGCCGGACTCCCGAATGTAACGGAATGCGGCGCTCGAGCGAATTCTTGTCTCCGATGTCCACCTGGTACCAGGTGATGTTGTTGTGGACCGGCGCGCCGCAGTGGAGTTGCGAGCGGCGGGCGAGACCGACGATCCGGAACTCCTCCTTGAAGGCGTCGAGAAGGTGGCGGCCGATAAAGCCGGAAGCACCGGTGAGAATGAGACGAGGCAATGCCATAAGCCGCGCGCATTGTACACAAATCCGTGTTGGCGCCGCGGCTTCGCGCGAGCGCAACCCGGATTTGTATCGTTATACTGACCTCGTGCACGAAATGGGTATCGCGCTGGAGATCTACCGCACCTGCCGGGAGACGGTGGAGTCCCACGGCGGCGGTCGGCTGGAACGGGTCCGGATGGCGGTCGGCGAACTCTCGGCCGTCGAGCCCGATCTCCTGGTCTATGCCTGGGAGGCGGTGGTCGACCGAGACGGCCGACGCCGAGGCCGAACTCGAGGTCGTGTGGCACCGGGCGACCAACATTGTTCGGTGTGCGAGCGAAGCCAAGGAACGTTCGGAGGGGAGCTGGCTGCGCGTTGTGCCCGGACTGCGGCATGCCGCTCCAGGTCGACGGCGGGGACGAACTCGATATCCTCGATTTGAGTTTCGAGTCCGATCAGCCGGGTGAGATCGGGGCGATTCCGAAGAACCGTCTGCCGGGCGCGAGCCGCGCATGACGCGCTGCCATCTCACGGGCCTCCATTTCAATGAGGGACAGTCATGAAAAAAGTCGTCACAGTCAAACGCCGCGCCCTCGAGGCCAACGAGGAACGGGCGCAGGCGTTGCGGAACCGGTTCGTCGAGCTCGAAACCCTGGTGGTCAATCTGATCTCCTCGCCCGGTTCGGGCAAAACGACCCTGCTCGAGGCGACAGTGCGGGGTCTCGAGGGCGAATTGAAGCTGTGCGGTGCTCGAGGGCGATGTTGCCACCGAGAACGACGCCGACCGCATTCGTGCCCTGGGCGTCCCCGCGCACCAGATCCTGACCGGCGGGGCGTGCCACCTCGACGCCCGCCAGGTGGAAGGGCGGTCTCGAGACGGGAATCTGCCCGACGTGGACATCCTGTTTATCGAAAACGTCGGCAATCTGATCTGCCCGACCACCTACGATCTCGGCGAAGACTTCAAAGTGGTGGTGTTGTCGGTGGCGGAGGGCGACGACAAGCCCGTCAAATACCCGGCGATCTTTTCGCGGGCCGAGGTCGCGGTGATCTCGAAATCCGATCTCCTGCCGTACGTGCCGTTCGATCTCGATTCCGTCCGCTACGCAGATCGCCAGCCTCAACCCCGACGGGACGATCCTCGTGACCGCTTCGTTGACCGGGGAGGGCATCGACGGATTGGCTCGACCTCCTGCGCGACCGGCTCGCGGCCAAGAGGCGCGCAACGCAGTGATCCGACTCCAGGTCCGGTGCCGGGGGACCGTCCAGGGCGTCGGCTTCCGGCCGACCGTCCACCGGGTGGCGACCTCGCTCGGGCTTGCGGGCTGGGTCATCAACGATCCGCTGGGTGCGACCCTCGAGATCGAGGGCCCGGAGGCCACCGTCGAGCTCTTTGTCGATCGGTTGGTGGCGGAGCTGCCGCCGCTGGCCCGACTCGATGAGGTGGAGCGGGAGCCACGAGAACCGCTCGGCGAGACGGGTTTCGAGGTGCGGACCTCGACCCTCGGCCGGCGCGAGGGAGCGTTGGTGCCGCCCGACTCCGTGGTGTGCAGCGATTGCCGGACCGACATGGCGAGCCCGAGAGACCGCCGCTTCCACTACCCCTTCACGACCTGCACCAACTGCGGACCGCGGTTTTCGCTGGTGCGGTCCCTGCCCTACGACCGCGAGCGGACATCGATGGCGTGTTTCCCGTTCTGTCCGGACTGCGAACGGGAGTACGACGATCCGACAGACCGCCGATTTCACGCCGAGCCGGTGGCCTGTCCGGCGTGCGGACCCCGGCTGTGGCTGGCCGACGCCGCAGGCGCGGACACCGGGGTCGGCGAACCCGATGTCCGCGGCGCGCGAGAATTGCTGGCGGGCCGCATCGTCGCGCGTCAAGGGGATCGGGGGTTTCCAGCTGGCCTGTCGCGCCGACTCGAGCGAGGCGGTCGAACGGCTGCGCGAACGCAAGCGACGATTCGGCAAGCCGTTTGCCGTCATGGTCCGCGATCTCGAGGCGGCCCGCGCTCTGGTCGAGCTCGACCCGGAGTCGGAGGCGTTGATGGCGTCGGCCAGGGCGCCGATCGTCCTCGCGCCGCGAAAGGCAGCCGTCCGCGATCGCCGAGGAGGTGGCGCCGGGTCTCGAGCGATCTCGGAGTCATGGTGCCGACGACGCCGCTCCACATCGAGCTCTTGCGCGACCCGCCGATGCCGCCGCTCGTAATGACATCGGGCAATCTCTCGGAAGAACCGCTGTGCCGCGGCAACCGCGAAGCGGTGGATCGGCTGCGGGGGATCGCCGACTGCTTTTCTGCTCCACGACCGGGACATCGTCCGACGGGTCGACGACTCGGTGGTGCGGTCGTCGCCGAACGGGCCCATCATGGTGCGCCGGGCCCGCGGCTGGGTCCCGGAGCCGATCCTCCTGCCGGAGCGAGTCGACCGTGCGGTGGTGGTCGCAACCGGCGGCCACCTGCAGGTGACTGCCTGCGTGACCCAGGGACGCCAGGCCTTTCCCTCGCAACACGTGGGAGACCTCGATTCCGTCGCCGGCACGTGCCTTCCTCGCCGAGGTGATCGAAGGACTGCTGGACTTCCTCCAGGTGGAGCCGGATCTGATCGCGTGCGATGCCCACCCCGACTACCCGAGCACCTGGCTGGCCGAAGAACTGGCGGCGGCCCACGGTGTCGCGGTCGTGGCGGTTCAGCACCACCTCGCCCATGTCGCCGCGGTACTGGCCGAACACGGTCGCCTTCCCGGGGCGGGCGAGAGGGCGGTCGGCCTCGCCCTCGACGGCACCGGGTGGGGCCCGGACGCCACCGCATGGGGCGGCGAGTGGCTCGAGATCGGTGGCGACCTGCACGTGGCGGCGCGTTGGCCCACCTCGAACCGCTGCCCCTGGTGGGCGGAGAGGCGGCGGTCCGGGAGCCGTGGCGGGTCGCCGTGGCGGCGCTGGTAGCCGCCGGGCGAGGAGGGGCTGATCTCCAAGACACCGATGGCCGGGCTCGTCGACCGTCGAACGGCTGGAGACTGTGGCGAGGTTGGCGTCGACAGCGGCACTGGCCGCACGCCTCGGGCGCAGGGCGGGTCTTCGAGGCAGCAGGCGCCCTGTTGGGTCTAACGGCTGTCAACCGCTGGGAAGGCGAGGCTGCGGCCCTTCTGGAGGCTGCGGCGCGGGGGCACGAAGCGACGTGGCGCCGTGGCCGGACGTTCAGATCGAGGAAGGTCCGTCGGTGCCGGTTCTTGCCTCGTCGCAGCTGCTGGCCGAAACCGCGCGGCGGATTGTCGACGGAGAAGACCGGGCTGCGGTGGCGGCCGGGTTTCACGCGACCTTCTGTCGTCTTGGGCGGAAATCACCCGGCGGGTGACGGCCGGACCGGATCTTGTGGCGCTCAGCGGAGGCTGTCTGGTCAACCGAGTTCTCGGCGCCGGGATGCGCGCGGAACTCGGTCCCCTGGGAATCGAGGTTGTCCGGGCGAAGAACCTGCCGCCGGGCGACGGTGGCCTGTCCTACGGCCAGGCGGTGGTGGCGAGTGTCGCCACAGCTCGAGGCGTTCGGCCCCACCAGTTGGTGCGCAGTTCTCAGGAATCTTAAGTTTTTCAAAAAATACCCTTAGGCGAGCTATCACCGATCGAATTCGGGTGAATTTGCTGACGCCGTTCGGAAAAGCTCCGGGTGCTTGTAGGATAGGGGCAGAAACGACCCGGTGATCTGGGGTGCCGGACACCGTTCGGTTGAATGGAGGGTTCGATGTGTCTCGCCATTCCCATGGTAGTGGTTGAACGGGACGAGTTCGTCGGCGTCGCCGAGATCGACGGCGTCAAACGACAGGTCTCGATGATGTACGTGCCCGAGGCTGAGGTTGGCGACTATGTACTGGTCCACGCCGGCTTTGCGATCGGCCAGGTCGATGCCGACGAGGCCGCCAAGACTCTGGAGTTGCTGCGCGAATACTCTGACGCCATGGCGGATCTGTGAGCGGCGGTCCGCACTTCGACCCGTCGGCGATGGCGGGGCTGCTCGCCGAACTCAAGGTCGAGGCCGATAAGCTCGATCGCCGCGTGACCTTGATGGAGGTGTGCGGGACCCACACCCACAGCGTTGCCGGGGCCGGTCTGCGCAGCATGATGCCGGCCAACGTGCGTCTGATCTCGGGGCCGGGTTGTCCGGTGTGCGTGACTCCGGTGGATTACCTCGATCGTGCTCTCGCGCTCGCAGCGCTGCCGGACACGATTTTGTGCACCTTCGGCGATCTGATGCGGGTGCCCTCGAGCACCATCAGTCTCGAGCAGGCCCGGGCCGAAGGGGCCAGGGTGGAGGTCGTCTACTCGCCGCGCGACGCGGTCGAGGTGGCGCGCGCCAACCCGAAAGCCCGCGTGATCTTCCTTGCGGTGGGATTCGAAACCACGACCCCGACGATTGCCGGGGCTCTCGACGAGGCGGAGAGAGAGGGCGTCGTCCAACTTCCTGCTCCTGCCGGGCAACAAGACCATGCCCCAGGTCATGCGGGTGCTGGTCGACGACCCTGAGCTCGATGTCGACGGTTTTCTGCTGCCGGGCCACGTGTCGGTGATCACCGGTTGGAAGCTCTTCGAGTTCCTGACCGAGGATTTCTCTGTCTCCGGCGTGGTGGCCGGTTTCGCGCCAACCGATGTGATGCAGGGCGTGGTGGCTCTCGTCGGCCAGGCTCTCGAGGGCCGGGCCGGTATCGGCAACGTCTACGGCCGGGTGGTGACCGCGGAAGGCAATCAGCACGCGCGCGAGCTCGTCGATCGCTACTTCGAGCCGTCGGACGAGATCTGGCGCGGCTTCGGCAAGGTACCGGGGTCGGGGCTTGGTCTGCGCGCCGAATGGGCGCATCGAGACGCGTCCTTGATTGAGGTCGAGCTTCCGCCTCCGTACGAACCGGTGGGTTGCCGGTGCGGCGATGTGCTGCGCGGAGTGATCGACCCGCCGGAGTGCCCGCTGTTCGATTCGGGGTGCGATCCCGACACGCCGATCGGCGCCTGCATGGTCTCCTCCGAAGGTACCTGCGCCGCGTGGTGGCGCCACGAACGATGGACCGCCGAGGCCGGCTCGTGAAGAGGCCGGACCGCGTCTTGCTGGCCCACGGGGGCGGCGGGCGGCTGACCCGTCAGCTGGTGGAAGGCCTCTTTCTGCCAGCCCTCGACAATCCCCACCTCGCGACCCTGACCGACGCTGCCGTCCTGCCCGAGATCCCAGCGGGCCGCCCGGCCCTGACGACCGACGCCTTTGTCGTCGATCCACCGGTCTTTGCGGGCGGCGACATCGGCTGTCTCTCCGTGTACGGCACGGTCAACGATCTCGCGATGTCCGGCGCCAAGCCTCTGTGGCTGACCTGGGCATTGATCCTCGAAGAGGGCACGGACGGTGAGCTCCTCGAGACCTGCGTCCGGGGCGCCGCTCGTGCCGCTCGTGAGGCTGGGGTGATGATCGTCGCCGGGGACACCAAGGTGGTCCCGCGCGGCAAGGCGGATCGGGTGTTCGCGGTGACCGCCGGTTTCGGGGTCGTGCCACCGGGACGCGATCTTTCGGACGCTCACATCAGGCCCGGCGACGCCATTCTGGTGTCGGGTCCGATCGGCGACCACGGCGCCACCGTTCTGGCCCACCGGCACGGGATGGACGCGCCGGGTCTGAAGTCCGATTGCGGATCGGTGGCGGCCCTGGTGGATGCGCTGCTCGAGAGCGGCGCCGCGGTGCGGTCGCTCCACGACCCGACGCGCGGTGGCGTCGTCACAGTATGTCACGAGGTCGTGGAACGAAGCGGCTGCCGTGCCGTTCTCATCGAACGCGACCTGCCGGTGCGGCGCGAGGTGGCGGGGGTGTGTGATCTGCTGGGGATGGATCCCCTGGCCCTGGCCTGCGAAGGCCGGGCCCTGGTGTGGGTCGCCGCTGAGGATGTCGATCGTGCGCGTCGAGGCCATGCGCGTCCACCCCGCGGGATCGGAAACCGCAGTCATCGGGCACATGGAGGCGGCAAAGACCGGAACGCCTCCGGTGGTTTTGAAGACCGCGCGTTGGCGGTGAGCGGCCCCTCGATCTTCTCTCCGGTCACGACCTGCCGAGGATCTGCTGATGGACATTTCAACATCATCCTGGAGCCTTCTGGCTGCCGCATTCGGCGTCGGAGTCGTTCACACCCTGCTGGGGCCCGACCACTATCTTCCCTTCATCATGCTGGCGAAGGCGCGGGGGTGGTCCCGCCTCAAAACGGTCCTGATCACCAGTGCCTGTGGGCTGGGCCATATCGCGTCTTCGGTGCTGCTGGGCGGTCTCGGCATCATCTTCGGCCTCGCCATCGGACAGGTGGAATCGGTCGAGATCAGGCCGCGGGCCGATCGCGGCGTGGGCGCTGGTCGCGTTTGGCCTCGCCTATGCCCTGTGGGGCTTGCGCCACGCCCTTCGCAAAAAGAAGGGCATCGAGGCCCACAGTCCACGGAGAGGCTGTTCACATCCACACCCACGGCCTCAACCCTCACGGCCACGGCCACGCCAAGGTCGGCGCCAACACGACGTTCTGGACGTTGTTTATCATCTTTGTTCTGGGGCCCTGCGAGCCGCTGATTCCGCTCTTTGCCCTGCCCGCGAGCCAGGGGCGTTGGGACGTCGCGATCCTGACCGCAGTTGTTTTCGGGGTTGCGACGCTGGTGTCCATGGTGGGAGCGACGCTGGCCGGCTACGAGGGACTGAAGCTGATCGGCCTCGGTCCGCTCGAGCGGTGGTCGCATGTGGTAGCCGGCAGTGTTATCGCAGCCGCCGGTCTGTCGGTCCTCTTTCTGGGGCTCTAGACGGTGAGCCGCGGCGGTCCGTTTCGTTCACGCGTCGGACCTCCACCTCGATGCCTCCTTTGGCGGCGTCAACGCCACCGACGATGCCGTCGCCGGGTGCCTTCTCACGCTCCACACTCGAGAGCCCTCGACCGGGTGGTCGCCCTGTGCATCGAGCGCGAGGTCGATTTTCTGGTCATCGCGGGCGACCTCTACAACAGCGCCGACCGCAGCCTTCGCGGCGAACTGGCCTTCCAGCGCGCGATGCGCCGGCTCGCCGACAAAGGCATCGCCGACCTTCGTCGTGCAGGGCAATCACGATCCCGGCCGACGGCTGGTCGGCAGGGCTCGAACTGCCCGATTCGGTGGTGGTTTTTTCCTCCAATGAGGTGGAGCGCCGGGAGGTTGTTCGCGACGGCGAAGTGGTGTGCGCGGTCTACGGACGCAGCTTCCCTTCGCGCCAGGTGACCGAAAACCTCGCGCGGGTTACCGGCGGCAGTCTGGCGACCCGCTTGCGGTGGCGGTGCTCCACACCAACGTGGGGCAGCTCACGGCATGGGACAACTATGCGCCGAGCACGGTCGATGACCTGCGGGCCGCGGGCATGGACTACTGGGCCCTCGGCCACATCCACGTGCCCGGTACGAATCTCCGACAACCCGGTGGCGGTGTACTCGGGTTCGACCCAGGGTCTCAACCCCACCGAGGAGGGGCCGCGCGGGCTGCTTTGTGGTCGAGCTCGACAGTCACGGCGCCCGCGAGGAATTCGTCGAAACCGCGTCCATCCGTTGGAAGAGCGATCGAGATCGACGGCTCCGGGCTGATGGATCTCGATGGGCTGCGTTCGGCGGTTGCACACGAGTCTGTGATGACGAGCGCGTGAGAAGCCGGGCGGCCGGCCCGTGGTGATGCGGTTGGATCTCAGCGGGTCGTTCGGCGTTCACACTCGATTCTCGGCCGTCCGGGGGTCCTGTCCGATCTCGTGACCGACCTGCGCGACGAACAGCTCGGCGCGCGAGCCCTGGATCTGGGTCGATCGCCTGCGCGATCGAACCCGTCCTCACGTCGATCTGGAAGCGGTGGCCCGGGAGGAGGGCCTCCGCGGGGATCTGGTGCGGCTGGCGGCCGAGTGGGGTCGAGGACGACGACCGGCAGCGGCCATGGTCGAGGAGATCGTGGCGCCCGCTTCTCGGTCAACTCCCGGGGCAGCGTGATGTGGGACTGTCGCCGCAACAGATTGTCGCAACGGGCGTGCGACCTCTGCGTCGATCGGCTCTCCGAGGATGACTGAGATGTACCTCAAGCGGCTCGAGGCGGTGCGGTACGGAGGGCTCGAGGGCGCCGTTCTCGGCGATCTGGGGCCGGGACTCAACCTCTGCCACGGGCCCAACGAGGCCGGCAAGAGCACCTTCACCTCGCTCATCCGCCACGTGCTCTACGGCTTTCCGCGCGGCCGGGTCGTCGAACGGCTCTATCTGCCGCCGGCGGGTGACCACCGGGTCGGTCGGCTGGTGTTTGTCACGAGACGATGGCGACCGTGATCTTCGAGCGCACCGGAGGGCGTCCGCGGGGGGAGGTCACCGTGTCGCGCAGCCGAGGGGCAGGGAAGCCGGCGGCGATCTTCTCGAGTCCGTATCACCGCCGGCGTCGGCAGCGGTGTCTTCCGCACGGTGTTCGGTTTTTCGCTCGAAGAACTGAGCGACATGGGATCGTTGGCGGACATCCAGTCGCGGCTCTACGCCACGACGGCGGGTCTGCAGGTCAACCCCTACGACGTGGTGGAGGACCTTCGGCAGAATGCCGATGCCCTGTGGGCGCCCCGCGCCCGGACCAAGGCGCTCCACGTGCTCGGCAAGGAGCTGCGCCAGGTGCGCGAGGACCGCCGCGCCGTGGAGGAGGTGGCGGAGCGCTACCGGGCCGACCGGATGCGACGGGACGAAGTCGCCGCCGAACTGGAGGCGGTCGAGAGAGAACTTGCGCGCGGCCCGGATCTGGAGAGGAACGGCTGGCCGCCCTGCTCGGCGAGGGGCGGCGATTCGAGGAGAAGATCTCGGACACGAGGAGACCGCGCGAGTCTGGTCTCGAGGCCGAAAGGGCCCACCGGGAGGCGGCTGCCATCGACGGTCGATGAAGACCTGCTCGCCAAGGCCGACGCCATCGAAAAACTGGGGACCCGGTTCGAGCTCTTCCGATCCGAGGTGGAGCAGCTGCGGCGCGACGACGAGACGGCTCCACGAGTTGCAGCGAGATCTGCAGCGCAGGGCGCAGGGACATGGGCGAGAACTTCTCGCTCGACGAAGCGTCGGACGTGCACTTCGATCTCGATCTGGAGAACCACCTGGCCGAAGCGGAGGAACGCATCCAGAAGCTGCGGCTCGAACGGGACGCCGCCGCGCGGCGGGCCAGAGAGGCGCGCGACGAACACGTCGAGGCCCGTGTCACCGCCGCTCGGACGAAATCGCGGGAGCTCGGGCTCGGCGACGACGAGCTCGCGCGGGACGTCGTCGGTGTCCGGATGGGGTCGGTGGACCGTTTGCTGGCCATCGGTGCCGGTCCGAAGACGGACGATGTCCCTTCGAGCTTCCGGCTGTCGGCGCCGCGGTCATCGCAGCCGTGATGGTGGTCGGCGGGCTGGTTCTGGAGGATCGTCACCTGCTCTGGGCGGCCGGCTGCCCGCGCTCCTGGCGGTGGCGCTGTTGTGTCGCAACTGGTGGCAGCCGCAACGGTGCCCCCGCCGAGGTCGCTCTCGCTGGTTGCGGTGCTCGGTCTCGAAGAGTCGCCGACGCCGGCGCAGCTCGTGGAGATCCGCAGCCGACTCGAGGGCGTTCGCCAACTGTGGGCCACCGAGCGCCAGCTGGGGCGCAAGGCCGTCGGCCCAGAAGACCGCTGAGAGCAGGCCGCTCGAGGCGCACGACCGCGAGTGGTCCAGAGTGGCTCGAATGGCTCGAGCAACACAACCTCCAGACCCGATCCGGCGAACCGGAGAGCGTGCGCCGAGTGATGCGCCTTCTGCGCGATCTCCGAGACCGGCTCGAGGGCCGGCAGGAGCTGGAGGCTCAGATCGAGACGGCGCCACGCCACGTGCCGGCACTTTGTCGAGGAGGCCCGGAGATCGGCGCCGATGCGGAGCACCCGGAGGGGCTCGAGGCCTACGAGGAGATCGAGCACTCGGTGCGGTCGATCCTGGCTCGGCTCGGCGCCGCCCGCCGTCTCGACGACAAACGGCGTGAACTCCGGACCGAGGAGGCCAATGCCCGGGAGCGCGCGGACGTCGGCCGAGAAGGCGGCGCGAGCGGCTGCGCGAGGGCCTCGCGGCGGTCCTCCAGCGCGCGGGCCTCGGCGACGACGGCGTCGCTGGCCGACCTCGAGGCCGCAGTGGCGGTGGCCCGCGCAGCACCGCAGCCGAGGTGGAAGCCGAGCGGGGCGAGCTCCTCGAGACCCGCGGCACCCTCGACGGCCGTCTGCAGCGGGGTGCCGAGGAGAGTCGAGTCGGTGACGGCTCCGGCTGGCCGAGGCCGGTCTCGAAGAGAGGATCGCCGAGACCGTCGAGGACTACGCCGTTCAGGCCCTTGCTGCCCGCCTTCTCGAACAGTCGCTCGAATCCTACGAGGCGGAGAAACAGCCGGCGGTGATCCAGCGGGCGCAGGAGATCTTCAGCCCTGCTCACCGACGGGTCGCTACACCAGACTTGCCACCCCTTTGGGCCGTTTCGAACCCGTCGTCAGCGACGGCAGCGGCACCGGCAAGGAGCCCGAAAAACTCTCACGGGCGACCGCCGAACAGCTCTTCCTCGCCCTCCGCTTGAGCTACGTGGAGAACCTCGCCAACGCCCACCCGGCCCTGCCGGTGGTCATGGACGACGTGCTGGTCAATTTCGATGACGAGCGAAGGTCTGCCGCCGATCAGGGTTATCGCGGAGTTCGCCGAGCGGCGGCAGGTGGTGTTTTTCACCTGCCACGCAGCGACCGCCGAGGCCTTTGCTGCAGCAGCCGGGGCCCACACCGCAACTCAGTGCTTCGACGTTGTCGACGTTGGTCGCGAAGCCGTTTCCACGCCAGTCCGAAGATCGTGCAGTCCGTTGAGATAGCGAGGTGGTTTCTTCATGCCCTCGCGGGGGTCGCCGCCGGGGTGGAGTACGGTCTCCCACTTGATGATGTTGGCCTCGTAATAAAGCGCGCTGATGCGTCGCAGGAGGCGGTGTCCGAACTTCCCGGGCGGTATCCAGAACGAACCGGCGAGGTCGATGAAGACCACACGGCCGTCGGGGCTCAGCAGCAGGTTCTTGTTGTTGCGGGCGTCGAGGTGGAGAAATCCGAGTTCGGCGAGCCGTTCGAACGCCGTCCGGATCTGGGTCAGATAGTCCTCGCGGTTGGCGTCCCGATCGGGGGCGCGGGCGAGCGCGACGCCGTCGATCTTCTCCACCGCCAGGGCGTGGTGGTCGATGCATCCGTAGAACTCTGGAAGAAAGGGCATGGGCCCGAGGTAGGAGTAGGCGCGGCATTCGCGACTGCACCTCGAGCCGCCCGATGAGACGGCGCCACCAGGCTCTTGGGGCGAAATCCTTGACGACCATCGGCCCGCCCTCGACATCGATGACAAAAACGTCGGCTTTGAAGGGCGCACCGTGGGTCAGGTACTCCTTGTCCGCCTCGTCGAGTTCGGATCTCGTGGGCGCGGCGCGAGAATGAGGGTAGAATCTCACCGTGGCAGACATTATTTCACACGCTGAAGCGGGCGCCGGTGTTTCGACCGCGAATCGGTCTGCAGGGAGTCGAGCCCGTCCGCCGAATCGCAGGACGCAACTGGACCAAGGCTGACGTCGAGTTCTACGAGATCGATGACCTCAGGGTGGCGGTCAAGACCTACGAACCGCGCAACGCTTCTCGCCCGCAACACCCTCGGCAGGTGGCTTATCAGGCGTGAGGCCGCCGCGTTCCAGGCGGTCGCCGGGATCGCATGCGGTGCCGGGTTTCCTGGGCCGGATCGGACCGTTTGCCATCGCCACTCGTTGGGTCGACGCGGTGCCGTTGAAGGAGCACACCGGCGGTCGTCTGGACGACGAGATCTTCGACCGGTCTGGCGGTCATCGTCGACTGAGTTCCACGAACGGGGAGTGGCGCTCGCGGACCTCCACCACCGGGATGTCCTGCTGGCCGAAGACGGATTCGCTCTATGTGCTCGATCTCGCCACGGCGTGGGTCGCCGGGGACCGGCCGGGTCCGTCAGCCGCTACCTGTTCGAACGGTTCTGCGAATCCGACCGCGTCAATCTCGCTCGGATGCGGGCCCGCTTCACCGGTGGCGATCCCGAGGCCGCAGTGGCCAGCGTGAGCCCGGCGGCCGCCGCCTGGCACCGTCGCGGGCGCAAGGTGAAGTCGATTCTCAACCGCTTGCGCGGCAAACGCGCCTCCTGAGATTTGAAATCGGGCAGGGCTGCGCTATCCTGCACGTGTTGTCCGGGAGGAGAGATCCATGAGCGATCGGGGCTACAACAGATTCCTCGGTGTTCTGCGGCTGGTGGCGCTGTTTGCGGTCGTCGTCGCCCTCGTCTATTTTGCGCGACCGACCATTCTCAGTGTGGCGATCGGTTTTGTGTTCGTGGCGCTGGGCGAGTCCGTTCGCTTCTGGTCGTCGGGCCTTCTCCTCAAGACCAAAGAACTGATGACCGCGGGCCCCTACCGCTACACCCGGAACCCGCTCTATCTGGGGCGCTTTCTGATCCTCACCGGGGTGATCATCATGGTCAACCTGCCGAACTACATGAGCCTGGTCGGTCTGGTCATCGGGTGGGCGTGGTTCCTCGGCGTCTACATGCGGCGCAAGGAACGGGTCGAGCCGGCTCGTCTGCGCGAAGAACACGGCGAGGCCTACGACCGCTACTTCAAAGCCGTGCCGGCCCTTTTCCCGACCCTGACCCCGTACAAGGACTTCACGCCGGCGGCCTGGTCGGCAGAACGCATGAAACGCAACCGCGAGTACTGGATGGTGATCGGCCTGCTGGGCGTGAGCGCCTACCTGTTGTGGCGGGCCCTCAACGGCTGATGGACTTTCACTCCCTGAACTGGAGTTCGTGGAGACGGGCGTAGAGCCCGTTGCGTCTCGAGCAGCACCCGGTGGCTGCCCTCCTCGACGATCCGGCCCGCCTTCGAGAACGACGATGCGGTCCGCCTCGCGGATGGTGGCCAGCCGGTGGGCGATGACCAGGCTGCCGCGGCCCTCGAGCAGCACGTTCATGGCCTGTTGGACCTGGTCCTCCGACTCGGCATCGAGGGCCGAGGTGGCCTCGTCGAGGACCAGGAAAGGCGGGTCCTTGAAAAATGCCCTGGCGATGGTCAGACGTTGGCGCTGACCCATCGAGAGCCGGGCGCCGTCTTCACCGAGCATGGTGTCGTAGCCCTCTGGGAGGGCCGACACAAAATCGTCCGCCTGGGCGGCAACGGCAGCGCGGCGCACCAGCGCCGGATCGGCGTCGCGCCGACCCGCAGCGATGTTGCAGCTGACCGTGTCGTCGAAAAGGGTGGTCTCCTGGGTGACGAGGCCGATGTGGCCGCGCACCGAGGCCAGGGTCGAGATCGCGGAGGTCGTGCCCGTCCATCGTCGACCCGGCCCGCTGGTGGGGTCGGCAAAACGCAGCATGAGGTTGGCCATGGTGGTCTTGCCGCCACCTGAAGGGCCGACCAGGGCGACCATCTCGCCGCGGCGGATCTTCAGCTGAATGCCCTTGAGAGCCGGTTCGTCGCTGTCGGGGTAGGTGTAGACCACGTCGTCGAAGTGGATTTCCTGCGGGTCTGCCGCGAAGAGCCGTGGCTCCGGGCGTTCAGTCACCTCGCGCGGCCAGTCCATCATCGCGAAGACGCGGTTCGCGGCCGACATGGCCTGTTGAACCTCGACGTTGATCTGGTTGAGGCGGCGAGCCGACATGAAGAGAAAGGTCGAGGCCCCCGAGAACGACGATGAAATTGCCGGGGTCGATGGAGCCCGATGCGATGCCCGCGGCCCGCATAGTAGAAGAGAACGCCGCCGGCGATTGCGCCGACGACCTCGATGATCGGCCCCGAGGCAGCGGCGGCGCGGCCGGCCTGGAGGTCGACCTTGAAGAGGCTGGCGCAGCGTCTGGCGGAATCGATCGACCGAGATCTCTTCCATCGAAAAGGCCTGGATGATCTTGACGCCGGAGACCGATTCCTTGAGCTGGTTGGCGGCGATCGCCGTCTGCTGCTGCGATCGTGTAGCGGCCTTGCGAAGACGCCGACCGAGCCGCACCACCGGATAGCCCATGACGGGCAGGACGATGAGCGCGAAGAGGGTCAGTTTCCAGTCGTAGAGCAGCACCAGGATCAGCATCGCGGGGGCCATCGCGGAGACTCTGAAAAAGTCGGCAAAGACCTGGGTCGACATCAACTTGATGAGGTGGACATCGTTGAGCAGCCGCGACAGGACCTCGCCGGTCTGGTGGCGGCGGTAGAAGCTCGGCGCCTGGTAGATCAGGGAATCGTGGAGATCGGCGCGAAGATCGCGGATGACCGCCGACCCGGTCTTCCTCGTCAGATAGTCGCCGAAGAACAACAGGATGCCCCGGATCAGGAAGATCGAGATCAGCAGCACCGGGACCTTGGCCATCGGCCGCTCGCTGGATCCAGGTCGTCACCTGGTCGACCGGGAGGCGGTTGACGATCCGATCGAGCAGTTCTTCGGATTCGTCGGGCGCGGCTCCGCTCCACCTCCGGCTGTTTGGCGAGCAGGACTTCGTTGACCAGAGGATTGAGGGTGGCGACGACGAGGGACATCAAGGCGCCCGCAATCGCCATCATGAGCGCCGCGGCGATCATCTGTACGAGGTAGGGCTTGATGTAGCCCAGAAATCTCTTGAGTTCGGTCACGGTGGGATGGTAGCAGGTCGGAGTTTTGAGTTGTTGAATTTTGAATTTTGAATTCGCACCCACCCATCCCCGGAATGAGCAGGGGAGCAGGGGAGACGCGCTTTTTATGACGTTCGAATAAGAACGACTGTCATTTCGACCGAGCGTAAGGCACGGCGTCGTCCGCAGGACGAATGCCGGCAGCGAGCGGAGAAATCTCTTGCAGGGAAGGGCCGTCACTTCCTTCGGCGTTCGAGTGAACCCGACCCTCAGAACTGTCGCCCGAGAGGAGCCACCCATCGCATTGTTCGCCCGAGCGGGGCTCGACGGCATTGGTGGGCGATCCCAAACAATCGCGATACATGGCACCTCCGCCGCACGCGGCACGTATCCGGGCTTTCTCAATCAGCGGTAATCAATGGCGTGAATCGTTCCAGGACCGGGACGTCAGTGCGATCCAGCAGCGCGAGCAGGGCGCGGAGGATCGTGGTCTGCAGCCCGGCGTTGTCGGCTTCGCCGAGCGGAAAACCGAGGGGGTAGGGGACCGAGAGCGCCCGCGGGGGCCGATTTTTTGCGTGATGTCTTCGAGAAGGGTGATGGAAGCTGTCGGGATGCCGCGCTCTTCGATGATCTGCTGTGCAAGACCGACGGTCTGCATGCACACCGGTCAAACGGGAACCATCAAAGCGACATCCACCTGGTCTTCCACAAACATATCCGCCACCGTGGGCAGGGTCCGGCTTGACGAGCCGGCCGGGCGCAGTGATCGAGCCCATCAACGAAATATGCCGGGGCGCCACCTCGCCGATGGTCCCATCGGCGGCAAGCTCGTGCAGGCGGTCCAGGGGCAGGCCCATGTTGCGGTCGGCCTCGAGGCCGGCGTGGGAAAACGAGTCCGAACGGTGGTGCTCCTCGAGGGCCTGAAGATCGGTGTCCGCCGGAATCACGCGAAAGCTGTAGTCACCCCCGCGCACCGACTCGCTGAAGGGCTCGTCCCCGGGAACCACGAAACCTGCTGAGGAAACGATCGCCACCCGGCACTCCGACAGAGGCTTTGACAACGGTGCGACCGGCACCGGATCGATGGTGCGCCACCGGTAGGCCTTCAGAAAGGCGCGGAGAGACAACGAGAGGTCTCGGGTTTCAGCCATGGCGAGAAAGGGTAGCATTTTTCAGGATTTCGGATTATGAATTACGGATTTCGGATTCCGGACGGCGGCAGCCGGGATCCGGCTTCGCCTTCGGCTCGCGGGACAGGCAGCTGCCCCATCGCTCGAAACAGTTCTCCGACGGGCACGCGTCTCGCGTAACAGTCGCGCGGTGCGGCGGAGGTGCCATTTTTCGACATTGTTGGATCCACCGCACTTGCAGTCGGTGGGGTCATTCTGGCCAACAATGTCAACGGGTGGCTCCTCACGGGTAGCGAGCAAGGAAAGGCGTGATCCTGCGAGAATCTCACGCGCTGTCGGGAAGCGGTGGCGGGTCCCAGGCCAGATGTACAATCCGCACCATGTTGAAGAACACTTTTTCTTTTGTTGTCTCGATCGTCGTCCCTGTCCTGTTTGTGGCGGTGTTTGCGGCGCCCGACCGTTCAAGCCGCGACCCCGAGGACGCGGTCACAACCGGTCCGGTGGAACAGGTCCTTCCCTCCGGCGCACGCGCCCTGCTGTGGCCGCGCCCGGGTTCGGGAACGGTGCTGGTCACCGTCGCTGTTCCCGCGGGCTCCCAGGACGAACCGTCGGGGATGGGTGGTCTGTCGCACTACCTCGAACACCTGCTCTTCGACGGCTACGACGACCTCGACGAACGCGATGTGACCGAGGCCTTCGAAGTGCTGTCGGCCTACATGAACGCCTTCACCCGCGAGCAGGCGACAGTCTATTTCGCCCTCGTGCCCCGCGAGGATGCGGTGGCTGCGGCCGAGTTGATGGTGGGGATGTTGACGCGGTCGACCATCAACGAGGCGGTCTACGAGAAAGAGAAAAAGGTGATCCTCGAGGAACTTGCCAAGGACCACGCTTCGCCCGATGGTCTCAAGGAGGAGCGTCTGCGGTCGGTGCTGTGGAGCGGGACACTCCTCGAACACCCGGTTGGCGGCTCTGTCGCGTCGGTCGAAGCCACCACCAGGGATGAAGTCGCCGACTACTACAAAGCGCACTATGTCCCGTCAGGCTACCGGATCCTGATCACCGGTGATCTCGGACCGGTTGGCCTCGCCGAGGTCCTGGCGCCGTTTGCCGTCCTCGAAGCGGGCGGCCCGCCGTTGACCCGTCCCGACCCTCTGACGTGGTCCGGATGGGGCGAGTGGGGCGCCGCCCAACCTCCAGAAGCACCGGCAGCCGGCGGCGGATCTCCGGCAGGGATGGGCATGGGCCACGGGATGGGCGGTCCGCCGAGAGGCCCATCCGGCGGCACCCTCGAGATCGTGATCGCCGCGCCCGATGCGGCGGCACAATCGGGTATTTCGATGGAGGTTCTTGCGAGGTGGTTGTCCGATCCCTCCGGGCCCCTCGCCGCGGTGCTGGTTCCGGATCTCGCGGCGGATGTGAGCGTCGCCCGGCTGCCGAGGGACCCGCGGGATCTGCTGCAGATTCGGGTGCAGGCAGGAGTTGGCGTCGAGCCCGAATTCCTTTTGGTCACCGCGCTCGGGGCCCTCGAAGCCGCGGCCGCCGGACCGGATGACGCCGTGGTGGCGTCGATTCAACGCACCTGGGCGGGCGAACGCGCTCTCAATGATCAACGCCTGCATTACGCGGCGGTGTTCTACGGTGAGGCGTTGGCGGCTGCGCGGGGCGAACTGGTCGATGCGGTTGCGCCGCCGGTGGTCTCGCCGGCTTCCGTCCGTGCAACGGCATCGGTCCTGTTCGGCGGTGCGACCGCCCGCACTCGGGCGGCGTGGATCGGTGAGGGCGGACCGGAGGGGCGCGCCCCGCTGCCGCAGGCCGCCGCCATCGAAATTCCGCAGCGCATGACGGCCGTCGAGCCCGGTCCGCTCGGGAGCGTGGTTGCCACTCTCGACAACGGTCTGGTGGTCGGCATTCTGCCCGAGGAGGGCAGCGATGTATTCGGGATCCACCTGTTGGTGGCCGACAGAACTCTACGTGAGCCTGCCGGCGCTCCCGGCATCTCCGATCTCGTCCACCGGTTGTTGTCCGGTGGAACGGTCCTGGGCCCCGGCCAGTCGCTGGCTCAGCGCATCGAACGGGCGGGTTTCGAAGTCAAGATCGCCGATTCACCGGTGATCCCGTTCGACAACCGCTACCACGTTCCGGATTTCTCGTATGTTCGCATTGAGGGGCCCGCAGCGGGTCTCGAGACCGCGCTCATGATGTTGGCGGAGATGCTGCGTGTGCCCGCGTGGGACGAGGCGGGTTGGCGATCGGCTGCCGGCGATCACCAGGCCGAGCGCGAGGCGGATAACCGCGGTTCCGAGAAGGCCCGGCAGCTTTTTCTCGGGGCTCTGTTGGGTGATGACAACCCCCTGGCCCAGCCGGTATCGGGACCGGTTGGGTGGGCCGTCGGCCGACGCCGACTCGGTGAGAGCTTTCTGGGGTGAATGGCCGGCCGGCTACTTCACACCCGACCGCCTGGTGGTTTCGGTTGCCTCGCCCCTTGCGGTTGCAGATACTCTCGAGATCGTCGAGAGCGCACTGGGTGATGGCCCCTCGGCCGATCCGCAACGCGGTCCGTACCCGGCTTGGCAACCCGCTGATTCAGCGCCTCAGGTTGAAATCGGCGAGGCCCCGCAGGTGACCGTCCTGTGGGGAAGGATCGTCGAGGTGGAGGCGGCGGATCGCGCCGCCGTTCTGGTCGCCATGGACGCGCTTTCCGATCGGATGACCGCGGTCATCCGTGAACAGGAGGGGCTCGCCTATCGCCTCGGCGCAGGCATTCGGCACGTGCCCGGGGGTGCGTGGGTCCTTCAGGCGACGGTGGGCACCCGCCCCGAGAATTCGCAGCTGGTGGGTGAGCAGATCGTCGCCCTCGTGGCCGAGCTCGGCGTTGAACCGCTTTTGACTGAAGACATCGAACGCCTCAACGCGCGCGCCCGACGCACCCGCATGCTGCGCGGGCTTTCCGCGGCATCACGCGCCTATCGCGTGGGCCGGGCCGTTTTCGAAGGGCCCGCCTCGCCTCTGGCAATTGACGAGGCGGCCTACGCGGCGGTCACGCCGGAACAGGTCCAGGATGTCGTGAAGAAGTACCTGGTTCCAGATGAGATGTTGATGGTGGTGACGCCCTGAGAACCAGAAAATTCGGAATTCGGAATTCGGAATTCGGAATTTCCGGCCAGATCATATGGAATGAGGTGGAGAAACGGCGCTGAGTGAGGCGAAGTCTCAGGCCTTGTCGGCACGGGCCAGCGACCCTTCGGTGACCCAGTGTTCGTACAGCCGGCGGACGCGGAAGGCATCGATCGGAAGTTCGCCTTCGACGACCGCGGTAGGGGTGCCGCGAGCGGCTCGGCCCCAGACCTCCTTGGCAAGTTTGGGGTCGCCGTCTTCCTTGACGTCGCTCGCCTTTTTGCCGGTTGGTTTGAAGACCGCGTCATCCGGTATCAGAGAGCACGCCCGGTTGAATTCGTCGAATCGGCGCATGCCTTCCATGAGCAGCCCCATGACGTTGCGGGTGCTGGGGGCATCGTCACGTTCTTCCTCGGGTGAATTGTCGGCCGCAAACTGAAAGCGGCCCTCCACCGGTTGTTCGAGCATCTGATAAACGGCGATGTCATCCGCAAGATCGCGGAAACCGGCTGACACCATCTCACCACCGGCGAAAACAACGGATGCCGCCTGGGAGCTATCGCCTCCTACAATTTTGAGGGTGCCCGAGAGGCGGTTATCGGCGAGGTTCTGCAAAAGGTTGGGAAGGCCAAAAAGCCCGAGATCTCCGCTCAGGGTGATGGCGTCGTCGTCGGCCTTGACGGCGGCTGTGAGTGGCCGTCCCGAATTCTTGAGGGCTTCGGCGGCCTTTCCCCAAACGGCTGGTCGGCAAATTTTTTGGCGATCTCAATCAGGAGCTTCTGGACCTCGGGCGACCTCGTTCCACCGATGGCAGTGACCAGTGGTTCGAGAATCAGGGCCTTGCGTTGACCGCCAACCGAGATTCCGAGGAATTTTCGGGGGAGCTCGTCATTGATCGACGTCCGTGATGCGGATAACCTGCGCGGGGTAATCGGAAAGATCGTGGGTCCCGAGCTGAGCGAGCCGGCTGTAGGTGTCCCCGAGCTGGGGTGTTCCCTTGAGCCCATGCGTGATGACGATCTCGAGGCTGTCGTTGTCCGGGTCCTGGCAGAGCTGTTTGATGGTGTTGCTGAGCAGGAGGCGGCTCTCCTTGGCGTCGAGGGGAATTGAAGCTGTCGCCGTCAAGCCGTCTTCGAGCTCGCTGATTCTCGCCGCGAGGATGGCGTAGGCGCGCGGGTGACGGAGGCGCGTGAGGATGGAAAAGCTCTCGCGGATGATCGGCAGCGCTTCCCTGAGATCCGAGGTCTGGTTGAGAAGGTCGATCTCGTGGTCGACCGTCTCGTCGCTGGTGCTCGGGATGGCGCGCATCAGATAGAGCAGATTGCGCTCGACGTCGGCCGGCTTCCGCTGCCCTCCGCTGATCGACTCGTCGAGAGCGTGGACAGCTTCCGTGCGGGCGTTCTCTCCGTGGGCGCGCAGCAATTTGAGCAACCGCAGGCGGACCTCTCGGCTGCCCTCTTCGGTGAGATCCAGAATCAGTCGATCGGCGTGGAGTTGCGGAAAGAACTTGAGCACCCGGCGGAGGAGCAGGCGTTTGTCAGGGTCTTCCACAAGCAGGTCCAGCTGACCGGGATCGAGCGCCGGGTGGCTCTCCTCGTACACCGCCTCGGCGATCGCCGCCTCGATATCGCCCCCTTCGATCATGCGCCCCGCGAGATCGAGCATGGTGACGGCGCGCCCCAGCGAACCGGAGTTGAACTCTTCGACCGCGACATCGACCAGTTCCCGAAAACGCTGCGCCAGTTCCTCGCGGTCCTTTGACAGCTTGACCACTTTGCGCATGGCGCGCGCAGCGCCGGCGGGGGGTTCGGCACCTGCGACGGTTTCGTGCGAAGGAGGCGCCCAGTCGGGGAGGCTTCGACCGAGCTGTTGGATCAGCCCCGCGCCGAGTCCGGGCACTCCGAGTTCCTGGAGAAATCCCAGCTGAGTTTCCAGTTCGAGGGAGCTGTCGGCCTTCGATGTGACCTCGTCAACGACATGGGCGAGGGTCGCCGCGGGCCGCGGCGACGTACCGTCGGCGTTCGGCGCCTGCTGAATCAGGGTCTGCTGGAGATTGTCGAGCAGAAGATTGAGCCGCAACAGGGCGGACGGGTCGGCGGTCGGAGACATTGCCGGCGCGCTCATGCCGGGCGGACCGCCGATGCCTTGATTCATCTGGCCGGGAGCGACGCTGTGCCCACCTCCGCCGCTGCCATAGCCCGGTCCACCTCCCCCCTGGACAGGTTTGTGAAGGACTTCTGAACGGCTGCCGCCGATCGACGTGCTCTTGACCAGGTGTCTGATGTTGGTCTGGAGCCCGGCCTGTTGTTCCGGTGGACAGAGCTTGAGGAGGTGCGGGTACAGCCCGTTCATGAACTGTGCAACGTCGTCGCGTGGAATCAGCTCAAGGACCCCGAGCTGGTGGAGCTTGGTGGCGGCGTGGAAGATGAGATCGCCGGCGGTCATGTTGCTGGATCCGCGGAACTGGTCGCCGATCCACGACTGGATCTCGGTCACGACAACGTTGACCGGAACGTCGAAAAGTTCCGTCGCGCTGTCGGCGAAGATCATGGGAGCGATCTCGTCCGAGAGGTACCGTTTGAGGAGCATCCGCTCCTCTTCGTATCCGGTGGTCCCGGTCTGTTGGTCCAATGAAGTGCCCCCTCGGTCCAGTTTCGACGCGCGACGTCGAACGGATCTCGAATCTCCAGGATATCAATTTGCACCCTCACCATCAGGCGGGATGCTGCGCCGATCACAGGATGTCCACGTCGTCCCTTCAATAGTATCTCAATCCGAGACCCCGGCGGGATGGATCACACTTCGCTCGGGAGGGCGTGCGGTCGGCCGATCAGGCCTTCGAGCGGAGGGGGCTGTCGGCCATGGCCTCGCCCCGTTCGAGGACGTCGTCGAACGCGGCGATTGGATTTGCCTCAGCGAACACTTGCATGAGGACAGAGAGATGAAGCCTCATGGGTGCGCCTCGAGGCCTTTCAACATGTCGCGTGCCTCGCCGCGGACAGAGGCCAGATTGAAGTTGAGCTGGTTGAAGTTCGACGACGTGGCGGCACGCCGCCCGGGCAGCCTCGAGGTCTCCCGCGGCGGCAAAGGCCCGGGCATTGAGCATCAGCACCCTTGGGTTCTGCTGATTGGCATTGGCGAGCTCAAATATCGCCGCCGTTGGCTCGCCTGAGGCGAGGGCCACCATGGCGTCGAGTTCGTGAGACTGCTGGAGCTCGGAACGGACGTGGTGGCTCGCCACCGCTGCGCGGTAGGCATCGACCAGTTTGGCGGCCGCTGCCAGGTCCTCCCGGTGCAGGGCCACTCGAGCGCAGTTCGCAATGTGATTGCGCCGCACGGCCTCCTTGACCTCTTCGGTTGCATCCGACGTTTCCATAGTGGCCACGGATGCATCGAAGGCTGCGGCGGCTTCCTCGACGCGTCCCGCCAGGAGCAGAATCGCCCCCGTGAGGTTGAGGTCGCCCGACATTGCCGGGAAGTCGTCGGCATCGGCCGCGATGTCGGAGCGGCGCTGTATTTCGGTGAGCGCGCCGTCGGTGTCGCCTTCGTGGAGGAAGGTTGCGGCCATCCAGGTGTGCATCTGCCGGAGCTCGTTGCCGCCGCGGGCGATGTCCTCAATTCGCGCCAGGGCCGCGCGCGCCTTCTCCGGTCGATCCAGAAAGATGAAGTTGTTGGCAATGCCGATGTAGGAGGGGATGAATGTCGGCTCGACAGCCAGGGCCTTTTCGTAAGACTGGATCGATTCTCTGAATCTTCCCATCTTCATCAACAGTTCGGCATAGGAATCGTAGGGGTTGGGTTGATCCGGGATGAGCTCGATATAGCGTTTGAATGCCTGTTCAGCGGCCTCGAACTCGCCGGTGAAACGGAGGGCATAACCAAGTTGGTTGTATGGTTGCGGGAACTCGGGGTTGATGGCGATGGCCTGTCGGTAGCCGGCGATGGCCGCATCGTAGTCCTGCTGACTGAAGAGAAAGATGGCGAACGTATTGTGGGCCCGCTCATCACCGGGGTAGGCGGCGACCAGGGCTTCGAGTTGAGAGCGCTGTGTTTCCGGGTCCGCGTTCCCCGCGGCTTCGAGGGCCCTGATCATCATCTGTTCACCTGAGCTGGCGTTTTCGGCAGTGCTGGTGGCTCGCCGCATGGCCGCAAAGAACTCGTGTGCCGTCGGCGAGGTACTTGCCACCGCCATCCACGCCAGCGCAAAGCCCGGATCGATCTCCGTGGCCGAGACGAAATACTGGTGAGCGTCGGCGAAGCGGAGATTTTCGAGCAGGTCTCGACCGTGTAAGTAAGCCGCCCTCGCCTCGTCGGAAACTGTCGTGATGGGCACCTTGACCTGGGATTGCGGGTTTGGATCGCCCTGATGACAAGCGGCGAACGAGCAGATGATCCCCGCCGTAGCGGCCAGCGGCCGCATGCCTCGTGACCTCATTCAAGAACCTCCCCCTCGGATGCGCGTTGAAGCCATATGAAGATACGTCGTTCCCCTCCGGTGGTTGCGCGGGGACCCCGTAACTTTCCGACCCGAGAATCCGTCTTGTACTGCGAATGGAGAGAACCGCCTTCGATGCCGCCGTGGCCGAGCATGGCGAACCGAGTGTTCACGCTGGCCGTGTATCTGCTGAATCACCGCGAGGAGGCGCGAGGACGTGACCCAGGAGGTGTTGGTTCGGCTCTGGCAGAAGGGAGCGGAGGTCGATCCCGGACGGATCGGTGCGTGGCTCATGCGGGTCACCCGAAACCGCTGCATTGATGTGATTCGCAGCAGGTCGACCGCAAGAAAGTCGTTTCTGCCGTCCACAGACGGCTGGATTCTTGAAGATGCGATTGATGGACGACCGGGCCCTGACACAAGAGTTCGTGCTTCTGAACTCGGGCTCAAGATCCACTCTGCACTGTCTGATCTCTCTGAGCCCTACCGGAGTGTGGTCGTCCTGAGAGAAGTACAAGGCCTTTCGTATGGCGAGATCGGGGCGGTGTTGAACATGCCGTTGAATTCTGTGCGGGTGACCCTGCATCGCGGTCGGCGGCAACTGAGGGAAAGCCTGCGTGAGGAGTATGACGATGCCGCAGTTGTCTCGACACATGGTATGTGACCAGGCGGTTGATCTCATCGAAGCGTGGATTGACGGCGACCTCAGTGACGGCGAGGCCGAAGAGATGCGCCGTCACGTCGGTGGGTGTCCCGAATGTCGGGCCGAGCATCAATCGGCCGAAGAGGTGCGCGCTGCGCTCCGTCGACTGCCGAGTTTCGAGGCACCAGCGCCTCTTCTCGATGCGGTGAGATCGAGAACGACAGGCCGACGCGGGGTCGCCGCCACTCATGGGGTGGCGGTCGCCGAGGGTGGCGCGGGCGGTTGCGGGAGTGGCGGCGATCGCCGTCGTCGTGCTTCTCGTAGGTGTGATCTTGCCGCGACGGCAGGCGTCGCCCGCGCGACCAACCGCGACCGAGCTTGCGAGAGTCACGGCGGAGACACGGTTGGCGTTGGCCTATCTGGGTGATGTCGTGCGACGAGCAGAGTCGCGGGCGAAAGCCCGTGTGATTGAGGATCGCGCGGTCCTCGCGACGATCACCGAAGTGTCGAGTTCGTTGAAATGGGCCCAAGGCCCGGACACCGGAACACAGAACAAATCTGAGAGCGAAGGGAGCTTGTGATGAGAATGACGAAAGCGGTAGCGCTGATCGTGATGCTGGCGGTAGCGAGTGTGGTTGGGGCCCAGACCGACACCAACCACCCGGGTTTCTACCCGATTGAGGAAATGGGGGTGCTCGCGAAGGGTGACCTTGAGGTGGACGTCGATCTGGCGGGTGCGATGCTGCAGGTCGCCGCCGGTGCGATGGAGGGACAGGACGGTGAAGATGCGGATCTCGCTCAACTCGTGTCCGGGCTGGAGAGGGTCCGCGTCCAGGTCGGCGTGCCGCGTGGGGCTGACTCGTCAACGATCGCACACAGCTTTGATCAGGCCGTCTCCACGTTGGAGGGCTCTGGATGGAGCCGTATCCTCAAAGTGGTCGATGAAGGCGAACAGGTCTGGCTGTTTGCGCGCGAGAGCGCCGGCAGAATCGTCGGGCTGACCGCGATGGTGAATGATGAGGACGAGGAGATCGTGCTGGTCAATGTTGTCGGCGATATCGACCCTGTGGTGCTCGGGAAATTGCTGGCGAAGGCCGACCAAATGCCTGATCTCGGGCGATTTATGGTGGATGGCGAGTGATCGCGCCCCGGATGATGCACTGGATCGGATGTGAGTTTGGAGCCTCGAGGGGCCCCATTGTTCTTGCAGTCGCGGTGGCGATGGCTGGAGTGAGCTGCAGCTCGGCGAGAGCGCCGGGGGCCACCCGGGTCGAGACCGCCATCGCGGTCGCCAACCCGGCCTGCAGACTCGAGCGAGAGAGTCGGATCTCCCTCGGTGGAGTGAAGATGGCTGTCGTCAAGGCACTGGTGCGGCTCTCCGGCGAAACTGAAGGAGCCGACCTGCTGACTCATATTCAAAGGGTCGAGGTGACCACCTACCGTGTTGCAACGCCCCCTGACTGTACGGATCTCTCGTGGATGGAGGTTTTCGGTGACGAAATGGCGGCTCAGGGCTGGCGGCCGGTGGTGGTTGAACGGGATGGCCTCGACTCGAGTTGGGTCTTTGGACACGGTGAAAAGGGGAGCGAACTGGACGGGCTTTTCGTGGTCGAGTTTGGCGGCAACGAACTGGAAATCGTCCGACTCAATGGAACCATCGACCAGCTGATGGCGGAGGCCGTCGCCGAAGAACCGGGTGAGGTTGTTCGATTGGTCCAGTCCTCACACTGACGGGCCGTTCCTGGGTGTCGATCAAGGCCTCGCGCCCGGCGAACGCAGCGTGGTGACGCTGTCGGCGGCCCCATGGACCTCGCCGAGGGCAACGACGCGGAGAGTGGTCTGCGCGTTCGAAGAGCCCGATCGGCGCAACCAGCAGAACAACCAACAGGCCGAGCGCAGGTATCGACAGGCCCTGCTCTTTGCGGCTCAGAGGCCGGATGGTTGTCATGACTTCGAAAGGCGCTTCTGTTGGAAGAGCGAGCCTGGTTCTCACCTTGCGTGATCGTGTTTCCTGCGCAAGAGCGGCTTCAGCCGTGCACTCGATGTCTGGTCCTTTCGGTGCGGATCAGTCGACCGACCCGTCCTCGTCTGGGACGAGGTGGAAATCGAATCAGGCGAGGTCCCGCTCCAGCCTGGCCTTGCGGTGGAGGAACGGGGAGGGCGGGTGTTTTTTCCGGGGAAGACCACGAGTTCTGTTGGCACGTCCAGGTCATGTGGGTTCCCGTGCCTCGGGACGAGTCGAGTGCGGATTGTAAGGAGCAGGGACACAAAAAAAAGGCGCACCGCAGGGGGTGCGCCGTGATCGCGGTAGAGAAAAGTCAGTAGACGTGCGTGTAGTGTTCGGTCTCGCCGCCTTCCGGCATCGTGCCGTTGATGGTCCTGACGACGGTCTCGCCCTCGAAGACCCGCAGCGTGAACGACGGTGTGTTCGTCGCCGTCGCTTGTACAGCCGACCAACGGCGTGCCCAGAACGCGTAGGTGCCGTGGGGCGCGCTGCCCTCGGGCCAGAAGATGTTCTCGGTTGGGCTCGAGCTTGGGCTGCGCAGCCGGAGTTGCGAGTCGACATCGAGTTGGCCGCTGGTCGCCGAGGTCGAGTGACCGTAGTAAATGTATCGTTTCGCCGGCACTCGGTTCGATGCACGTAAAGATCGAGATCCTGCGGCCACTCCAGGTCAGCCGGAACGAGACATCACCGGTCTGGCCCTGCGAACCGCCCTCGAAGGTGCCGTCGCAGTCGTTGGTGAAGGTGATGGTCTGGGAGTCGCCGTCCTTGGTGATGGTCACGCTCCCCGAGATCGGGTAGTTGGGACAGATCTCGGTGTCGAACTCGGCCGACCCGGTGACGGTGACGTCGGCGATGGACTTGCCTCCCGGCCCCTGGACGGTGCTGAAGCTCTCCATCGTCACGCCGCCGGCGACATGGGACTCGGCGTCGATCGCGAGGTCGACCTCGCCGGTGGCGCCACCGATCTCGGCGTACTGGCCGTTCCACAGGACATTGTCGATGGTGCCCTCGTAGTCGTAGCTGAGGGTCCCTGGCTGGTTCACCATGTCGGAGTAGGTCCCGGTGACGCTGCCCGACAGAATGTCCCCCGTCTGAGCGGCGACGAAGTGCGAGCCGAGATCGACCCGGACGCCGTTCGGGATCATCGTGACCGAACCGGGAGGCATCAAAGCGGCCCCCGCGTTGATCATGCCCTCGATTCCGAAGGCCTGGATGATGCCGACCATGGTCTCGATGCTCGGAATGCCGTCCTCGCCGAGGAGCCCCATGGCGGAGAACGCGGTCTCGGCAAACGGGATGAACGACGCCGGGGTGGGCTCGGCCTCGAGCACCGAGGCCGCCGGGATGAAGACCGAGTCGCCCGTCACGTTGTCGATGACGGTGGCGTACGCCAGGTATCGCGCCCCGGATGTTGGCGACGTGATGTGAATGTAGCCGTCGTTCGACGGTGTTCGACGTGACCCGTTTGAAAATCTTGTCCTTCTGGATGAACTCGAACGGTTCGAGGGACTCGGAGAGCGTGCCCAGGCTGGTGCCGTTGGCCGACCGGAGATCGAGGTCGATGACGATCGTCTGGTTGGTGCAGTTGACGAGGCCGACGTTGGTTCGGAATCCGATGTTGTTCGAGGCGTTGTGGGTGAGCTGCATCAGAAGCGCGCGTTCGCCGGTGACGAAAGCGTGCGACCCGTGGACGGTGCCGCCGTACTGGCCGTATGTGCCGGTTCCGGTGAGGTTGTACGTGCGGCTGGTGGTGATGGCGTCGCCCTCGAGCACCGTGATGCGGAGGGCGGCAGCACCGTCGAATGCGAACGACGAGGCGAGAATGTCTTCGAGTCTCTGGGACGACCCTGCGGCGACCTGGAATGTCCGGGTCTGGGGGTTCGCATTGGACTGGTCCCGGGCCAGCATGTCGATTCGAACCTGGGCCTGCTGGGTGCCCGGGTTGTGAAGCTGGACGTCGGTCCGCCAATTGGTGTTGAGGGCGCCCGTGGCGTGGGCGGAGGCAGGGATATAAACCGAGTTGTCGACCGCGGTGGCCTTGGTGTGGGCCAACGCGACCGGACCCGGTTCGAGCGGGGGACCGCCCTGCCAGCGAATGCCGATGGGACGGAAGCCGGCGCCCGCCGAACTCGATTTCCACCCCGGAATGGGTGCGACACGAAGCCTCGCCTTGGGAACCTCGATCCTCGTCGTGCCAGTGGCCGCCTTGGCCGACCAGGTGTCTGTGAAGTCGAAGGTGTTGTCGCCTTCATCGGTCTCGGTGATGACGTTGTCGGGATCGGCGACGAGCGTTGCGGTGTGCTGGCCGGTCCCGATGTTGTCGATCTGGTAGTCATCGTATGAGGTGTAGAAACCCGAAGCAAGTGTGTAGGTCTCGTTTGAGAAGAACGAAACTACGGAGTCTCCGTCGATGAGTATTCTCGCGATGTTGGAGCCCGCGGGAAAGACGGCCTCGTCGGGGCCGAAGTTGGCCATCGCCCAATCGAAGTAGGTGGCGCCACTGCCGCTCAGACCGCCGGATGTGGTCGTACCTGTCGTGCCCGAGGCGACCAGAGGACCGCTCCAGTTCTCCGGTTGGTACGGTGCGAGGTTCAGGCTGACGGTCGGTGTGGCAGTCGGCGTCGGCGTCGCCGTCGGGGTGGGTGAGGGGGTAGCAGTGGTGGTCGGGGTCGGGGTGGTCGTGGGTGACGGCGCGGACCCGCTGCGCGGACGGGTGGCCGGGGTGATGTAGATCGGGTCCGACGACCGATTGTCGATGACGACACCGTAGGCAAAGAACTTTGCTCCCGAAGTAGGTGACGAGAGCACGGCGTAGCCGTCGTCGACATCGCCGCTGGTCACCTTCTGGAAGATCTTGTCGATCTGGCGGAACTCATAGGGCGCCAGCGTGTAGGACTTGGATCCGAGATAGTCGCCGTTGGCGCGGTACATGTCCGCCTGCACCGTCATCGAGGATGCCTTTGCGTTGACAAAGCCGATGTTGGTGCGGAAGCCGGAGGTCGTGGACCGGTTGTGGGTGAGCTGGATGATGCGCCCCTCCTGTCCCGACTGGATGGCGTTTTGACTGATCACCCCGCCGACGAACTGGCCGTAGGTGCCGTCGTCGGTGAGGTTGTAGGTCCGGCTGGTCATCGCGGCCATACCTTCAGTGTTGACCACCCTGATGGCGGCCGCACCGTCAAAACCGAAGATCGACATCAGGGCGTCCTCGAAACGCAGGGACTCGCCGGGATCGAGGGTGTAGGTGCGGGTCTGGGGATTGCTGTTCGAGGTCTGGGCCTGGAGCAGCGCGACCGTGACGGACGCCTGCAACTGGCCGGGGTTGTAGATCTCGAGGTCGGTTCTCCAGTTCGTGCCCAGCGCCCCAGAGACGTGTGCGCTGGCCGGAATGAAAAGCTGCGAGTTTTCGATGGCAGCGGCGTTTTTCTCCGCAGCCTGAACCGCAGTTGCCGGCACCAAAACGAGGAGCAGGGCGATCATCGCCATCCTTCGAATATGGGTGTGCAGACCTTGAGTCTTCAGAATCGCTCCCGACTCCGCCGTTCGTGACATCATTTCCTGCCTCCTTGATGTGAGAATGAGTGTCAACTTCGAATCAGACTTCGAAGCACTTTTCTCTTATTCAACGAGAATAATCGGCACTTTGAAGTCTGTCAACGGAGGTGAATTTGTTCAGTTGAGGAACAGTTCCGAAACACTCTGCGGTGATGCCTCCAGTCTGTCGTGGACCACGAGCCGACGTCCGGCGTGGCCATGACTTCAATCCGCGTTGCTGATGGCCTAGCCGATTGTTCAGGTCGTCGTGTACGGGATGATGCTGTCGCCCTCAGCGCAGCTGCTCGAGCGACGAAAAGAGTCTCTGATCGAGGCCCTGCAGACCCCGGCGTAACGGGTTGTAAGATGGAAGGGGTAATGTTTGACGGCGATAAGGGGGACGGAAATGAGAGAACTTCCGAGGTGGGCCGCAGTCTGGATCCTGGCAGTGATGGTCGCTGCAGCGGTTCCAGCAGCTTTCGCCGAGGAGACTCCGCAACAGCACACGGGTTCTTCGCCGGCTCTCGATCAGCTCAAGCTGGGTTTCCGGGCGATGGGGGAGGGCGCATACGAAACTGCCCTCGAACGCTACAGCGCGGCGCTGGAACACGCCAACACCCGGGAACTGACGTTTCAGTCGTTGGTTGGCATGGGTTCGGCCGAAGCCGCCCTCGATCGCCTGGATGAGGCTCAGGCGTCTTTCAACAGGGCCCTCGAAATCAAACCCGAGCACCCCGAGACCCTCTTTGCCGCCGGGATGGTGGCGAAGGATCGCGGAGACCTCGACGCCGCGGCCGAGTTCTTTGCCCAGGCTGCGGTTCGCAAACCGGACTTCGGCGAAGCCTTGACCCAGTTGGGGGTTGTCTATGCCTTCCAGGGGCGGCACGAAGAGGCCGCCGCGACGTGTTGGAGGGCGGTGTCAGTCTCTCCGGACGACCTCGAGGCCATGCTCTGCCTGGGGGTGGCAAGATACCATCTGAGTCTCTACGCCGACGCGGCCCAGGCGTTCGAAGCAGTCGTCGAGATCGATCCCCAGAGTGCGCGTGCACGCTACAGCCTCGGTCTCTGCAAGTTGTACGAGGAAGATGATGAGGGTGCCATTGCCGAGTACCTTGCGCTGAAGGAAATCGATCCCGAACTGGCCCGCGACTTGTACGACAGGATCTTCGCGCCGCAGTGAGGCTGATCCGCTGAATCAGGTGCGGATCGGGCCTCAGCCTTCGGCGACCAGCGCCTCGATCTGGGCCAGCGCTTTGTCGAGGCGGTCTTTGACGTGTGAGGTGGACCGCCGCCGCCGTTTCTCGTAGAGACCCACCGATTCCCAGAGGTCCCGGTCCTGGTCCTCGAGCTCTTCGACGCGCAGGCGCAAACCGTGGCGCTCGAGGATCGGTTCGATGCGACGACGGTTGCGCCACAGCTTGCGTCGGGTGCTCTGGTAGGCGTGTTCGCACACCGCCTTGCGGTTGGAGAACGAGAAGACGTTCGTGAAAAACATGTGGTAGTCGTCGCGCCGCGGCTCGAAGACCAGCACGTCCTTGTCGGTGTATCGGGCCTCATACGCCGCGAGACCGACCCCCATTCGCGAATGGACAAGCGTGCGAAAGGTCTGGGCAAGTACCGTCGGCAGCCCGCGATCGACCAGCTGGCCCCGGCGCATGACGCCGAGTTCCACGGAGCGGATGGTGTCGACCGGAACGATCGGATTCACGCACAGAACCAGATCGACGCCCTCGTCGAGCGCCACCGAGGCGTGGACCGTTTTGAGGAGCACGCCGTCGACGTAGTTTCTGCCCTCGATCACGACCGGTGGATAGAGACCGGGGAGGGCGGTGGAAGCGAGAACAGCTGTCGAGATCGGCACGTGGTCGAGCCCGGGTTCGCCGAAACGGACCGGTCGGCCCGAATCGAGGTCGGTGGCGACCAGGACCAAGCCTGCGGCGGAGCTTGCGGAAATCGTCGGTGCGGCCGTGCATCGAAAAGATCTTGGCGAGATAGGCGCGCACCGGTTCGTTGTTGAAGATCCCCACGGGCAGGGCGCGCGAGAGACGGGTCATGGGCTCGAAGAAGCTGGTCTCCGCCGGCTTTCGGAGCATGTCCCAGAACGCATCAAGCAGCAGCCCGGGCACCTTGAGTCCGCTCTTGACGAACTGACCAACCGCCGGAGAAAGAAAATTCTCCGGGAACGAACGGGTGCTCACCGGGTTCGTCCTTGACGATGGCGCGGCACATCTGGGCGGTCGAGAGGTTGTTGGCGAGACAGGAGGCGATGAAGGCCCCGGCGCTGACGCCGACATAGATGTCGAGGTCGTTGAAATCGATGCCCTCGATCGCCTCGTCGAGCGCTCTGACCGCGCCGATCTCGTAGATCGAGCCCGCGGGACCGCCCCCGGCGAGGGCCAAACCGATCTTTGCGGACGACCCTCGGCCCTGAATCACTCTCCGGTCTCCGATCGAGGGGCGGGTGCCTCATGGAGTCACTTCGCCGGTCTTCTTGTCCGCTCTTTCTTCAGTCGGAGCTTCCCCGCTCACCTGCCGTTCGACGTCGATGGACGCCAGCGACGATTCGAGATCTTCGAGCCGTTCGCGGAGCCGGGCCATTTCTTCTCGCGCCCGTCGCACGGGACCGATGCGGTCGATCGAAGCCTGGACGAGCTGGTCCATCCGGGTCTGCAGCTGTTCGACGCCCGCTCGAGACCGCCTGTTCGCCGATCCGAATCAGCTCGTGCAGCATCTCGTTCGGGAGCAGGGCGGTGCCCTTGCGGCCCTCCTCGGAGATGATCTGGGTCAGAGTCTGCGAGGTGACGTCATCCGAAGTCTTGTTGTCGATGACGCGGATCTGCTGGCCGCTTCGGATCCAGCCCGCGAGCTCTTCGAGCGACACGTAGCGGCTCTCCTCGGTGTCGTAGAGCTTGCGGCTTCCATATCTCTTGATCAGTCGGATCATGGCGCGTCTCCTGTGTCGTCGCTCCGGGCATTCTTGTACCGGTTTGCCGCCACGCGGCGTCCTTTGTGTATACCGCAGTGCGGCAACCATGTCAAGAGAACCCACTCGAGTGACGACCGGTGCGCCGGAGTCACAAGTCGACACATTTACAACGATTTCAATCGTTGAATTGCAGAGGACGATTCGGTGGTTCGTCTGCGTGGGACGCGGTGGCGGTCGTGGTGGTCCTGATGGTAATTGCCGCAATGCGGCATTTCATCGGAATCATTCGGAAACCCGGTGGTAGCCCCGGGTACCCCGAGTGACTTCGGGACTAGGGGTGAAGTGGTATGTTCCGCGGGTGACGAAGAACAGATTTGCCGAGATCTCCGCCAGTTCTTGCACCGCTGGAACGAGACGGCGACCTCCAGGTGGTCGAGGCGCCGGTCCGCGCCGCGCTCGAGGTCGCCGAGATCCACCGGCGGGTCATCGCGGCGAACGGTCCGGCGCTGCTGTTCACCGATGTCGTCGGCAGTCAGTTTCCCCTGGCAACCAATCTCTTCGGCACCACGCGCCGGGCCGCGCTGGCCTTTGGTGAGCGGCCGATGGAGCTGGTGCGGCGGGCGGTGGAGTTCGCGACCCGGTCCATGCCGCCGCGCCCTCGGCGACCTGTGGTCGGCGCGGGATCTGGTGGCGGCGGGTCTCAAGCTGGGGACGCGTTCGGTGCGCATCGGGCCCGGTCGGGAGGTCGTGTCCGGCGATGTCGACCTCGACGGTTGCCGGTCTTGACCTCGTGGCCGGAAGACGGAGGGCCGTTTGTCACGCTGCCGTTGGTCTACACCGAAGACCCCGACGGTGCCGGCCACAACCTCGGCATGTACCGGCTCCAGGTACACGATCGGCGGACGACCGGGATGCACTGGCAGATCGGCAAGGGTGGTGGCTTCCACCACGCCCGGGCGGAGTCCGCGAGGCGAGGACCTCCCGGTGACGGTCTTTCTCGGCGGACCGCCGGCACTGATCCTGGCCGCGGTGGCGCCGCTGCCCGAAAACGTGCCCGAACTGATCCTGGCCTCTCTGCTCGCTGGCGGCAAGATCCGGCGCTGCCCGGGACCGGGCGCCCACCCGTTGATCGCAGACGCGGAGTTCGCCTTGACCGGGCAGCGTCCCCGCCGGCGTCCGGCGGCCCGAGGGACCGTTCGGCGACCACTACGGCTACTACTCGCTGCAGCACGACTACCCGGTGTTCGAAATCGATCACATCGCCCACCGGCGGGACGCCATCTACCCGGCCACGGTTGTCGGAAAACCGCGGCAGGAGGATTTCTTCATCGGCGACCTGCTGCAGGAGCTGCTGTCGCCGTTGTTCCCGCTGGTCATGCCGGCGGTCGAGTCGCTGTGGTCCTACGGTGAGACCGGATACCACTCGCTGGCGGCGGCGGTGGTTCGCCAACGCTACCGACGCGAGGCCATGGCGTCGGCGTTCCGCATTCTCGGCGAGGGCAGCTCAGCCTCACCAAATTCCTGCTCGTCACCGACCGGCCGGTGGATCTCAAGGACTTCCCGGCGACCCTCGAACACGTGCTCGCCCGGACCAACCCGGAGACCGATCTCTACGTGTTCTCGAACGTCTCGATGGACACCCTCGATTACACCGGCCCCGAGGTCAACCTCGGTTCGAAGGGTGTTCTGCTCGGTCTCGGAGATCCGGTCCGAATCTGCCGCGGGAATTCTGCTCAACCGGCACCGCCGCAGGGGATGGGCCTGGCGCGCCCCTTCTGCCCCGGTTGCCTGGTGGTGGGCGGACCCAGTTGGCCTCCGGAGCCCGGCGCAGCCGCGAGGTTTGCCAGCCACCCCGCATTCGCCGAGTGGCCGTTGGTCGTGCTGACCGATGACCCGGACCGCGCGCTGGCAAGCCCGATCAACTTCCTGTGGACGACCTTCACGCGGTTCGAACCGGCCGCCGATATCCACGCCGCACGGGTGGAGGTCAAACGCCACCACCTCTCCTACACCTGCCGCTGGTGATCGATGCGCGGATCAAGCCCCCATACCCCGAGGAGCTCTTCTGCGACCCCGAGACTCCGATCTCGTCACCCGCCGATGGAGGAGTACTTCCCCGACGGCAAGGTCGAGATGGGCGACTCCGACCGCGGCCATTTGGATTGATTTCGTCCGCACGGTTGTCGAGAGTTCGAGTGATCCCGCCTTTGAGCATGCGCTTCCCGTGAGGAGCCACCTTCACCAGTGTTGGCCCGCATCGCGATACCGACGTGGGTGTTCGTGAGTCCAACAAGAGTGAAGATGGCACCTCCGCCGCTCGCGGGCCGTTTGCCAGTCGCGGACGATTTTTCTAAATGTCATTTCGACCGAGAGAGCGTAGCGAACGAGTGGAGAAATCTCTTGTCGGCTCCGTCAGCGCAGGGGGTGGAGGAACCGATCCCAGCGCGGGCGGAAGTTGCGCTCGGGATCGACCGAGGCGGCGACGAGGGTGGCCTGGCCAACGATCTGGTCGCGGGGGACCGTGCCGAAAAACCTGGAGTCGTAGCTCTCGTCGCGGTTGTCGCCCATGACGAAGTACGTCGAGTCGGGGATCACGACCGGAGAGAATGACGGCATGCAGTGGGCGCCGCGGTTGAACATCACCGCGTGGGGGATCCGCCGAGGATCTCCGATGCGATGAGCTCGTCCTTCCATTCCCGCGTGCGCCCGGCGACGAGGTCCTCGTCCGGAGGTGCGTACGCAACAACTTCGTCATTGACGATCAAGCGGTCCTCGACCATCGCCAGGGTGTCGCCGGGAATGCCGACCACCCGCTTGACCAGACGCTTGCCGTCGACCGGCGAATAGAGGACCACGATGTCGCCCCGCTGGGGGTTGTCCCAGGCCAACAGACGGCGGGTCGTGAAAGGGATCTTGAGGTCGTAGGCGAGCTTGTTGACGACGATCCGGTCGCCCTCGAAGATTGTCGGTTTCATGGATCCCGTGGGCACGTCGTTCCAGTCGGCGACGGCCGACCGGAACGAGGTGATGAGGAGGACGATCAGAAGCACCGACCGCAACCACTCGGTCCACCAGCGAGCCAGCGTCTGTTTGATTTTCCCTGTCATCTATTCCCCCGCCCTCATATACGGGTTGGATCCGTCATTGTTTCACCTGCGGGCGCTTCGAGGCTCATTTCCCGCGCTTGGTGCCTCCGGCGGCGTCATCATGGGCATCGGGAAAGGCGGCGACCTTGCCGTCGCCGGCGGTGATGCGGCCGCGGCCTGCCTTTTCGACCTCGTCGATCCGAAGCACGGAGTGCAGCGGAACATAGAACCGGCTGACCCCGGCGAACTCGGTTTTGAGCCGCTCCTCCGACGAGTCGATCAGCAGCTTGGAGCGCTCGCCGAACACCAGACCGTCGATCTCCACGAAAGCCGAACAACCCGCCCTGGGAGACGTTCTTTGCGTAGACCTCGTACACTTCACCCTGGTTGATGAAGCTGATGCGGAAGATGGTCTTGCTGGTTCGCCATACTCCGGATTGCTCTTGTAGCACACCCGCGGCCGGCAGCAGGCGCTGTTCGCGTCCGGCTCACTCCGCGTAGCGTCGATTCTGGCCGCGACCGAACGTTCGCAGACCGAGCAGTACGGCTGGACGCGGCGGGAGAACATCAGGCAGTCGAGTTCGGACCGATAGAGGCCGGTGGCGAATAACCCGCGCCCTCATAAGCGCCGACCACACCGGCGAAAGCGCTGTTCGCGAGATACTCGTGGGACCACTGCGCGTGCGCGTGCGGCGTGCTCGATCTCGTCGGTCTTCAGTTCGCGGATCTTTCTCCTCCGAAGCGCCGGATCGGACCGCCTCGGCGATGGCCTCGTTGAGCACGGTCCGTTCCTTCTGGTAGGCGGCGTCGGCTGTATCGTAGGCCTCCTTCTCCCACGGCGTCGGCACCGGTGTGTCGGGCGCCACAAGATCCTTCCACTTGAGCTCGTGAGGGGTCGAGCAGGGCGGTGATGTTGGGCTCGACCGGTTCTCGGCCGCGTGGGTAGAAATCGTTGTAGGCCGTGCTCGAGCTGTAATATTCGTCCGCAAGACCGCCGAACGAGTGGCCGAACTCGTGGAGCAGGAGGTAGCCCGCCCACTCCGAATGTGCGGTGAAGGTGCAGAAGAGGTTGTAGATGCCGCCGCCGCCATAGCGGTCGTGGTTGATCATGATGATGACCGCGTCGTAGGGGACGTTGGCGGCGACGTCGCGCAGGCTGCGGTTGCCCTCGGTCAGCACGTAGCGTTCGGAGCCCAACGAATTGAACGTGACGCCGAGCGCGGTGTCACGGTAGAGACCACGCGTCGGCTCGTCACAGCCGCTGTCGCGCGACGGCGCAGCAGCACACCGCGCACGCTGATGCGATCGCGGTCGGCGGCAAAGGGCTCGAACCCGAGCAGAGTCTCGGTGGCCCACGAGAGGTCGCGGGCGAAAGTCATCGCTTTCGTCTGCGGTATAGCCCTCGCCGAGAATCGCGATGTCCAGGACCTTGTTGCGGTGGCCCGCCGATGTGCGCTTCCACCACCTGCGCTCCCCGGCGCGGCGGTTCGGCGGGATATCGAGTGACGCCGGGTCGATGGTGGTTTCTGCGAGGGGAATCGTCGTGCCGTCGCGGCGCCGGGCCGTGAAGACGACCTGGATCGGGCGTTTGGGGTAGGGCAGGAGCACCGTCTCGTGGTAGGTCCGCATCGAGCTCTCGGTCGCAGGGCCGGTGGTCCGGTACTCGCCGAAATAGCTGTCGAAGCCCTGGGAAAACAGGAGTTCCCCGGTTGCCGCGTCGCGGGCCTCGACGAGATATCCGCCGTACTCGAAGGGGTCGAGCGAGCCGGGTTCTGCGAACCGGCCCACACCCCCTGGCGGTACACCCGGTCGATGGCGATGAACTCTCTGAAGAGCATTTCCGGTGTGGTAGAAGTCGATGCGCAGGGTGGCGTCTTCGAAGTCCCGATCGAACGGGGTTTCGACGGCGGCGCCGGCCACCGCCAACGTGAGAGCAATGGTGCAAAATCAGGGTCTTTGCGGCATAGGGCCTCCTTGAGCTTTCGAGCTGAGCCCTATTGTGCATTATCCGCGATCGGGCCGCGGCGGAGTAACCTTTTGGGCCCTTCGACGTAAACTGAATGTATGAGATCGAGCTGTCCCTGCGGCGTCCTCGTCGCGTGCGCTCCTCCTTGCCGCAACAGGCGGTTCTGCGGCCGCTATCGAGACGGAGGTCTTCGGCTACGAGGACTGGCAGCAGGCGATCGCGAGCTTCCCGTGAACCGCGCAGGAAGTCGTCTATCCCTTCCACACCACGCCCGAGATGGTGGAGTGGGCCGAGCTCAAGCTGGCGCCGTACATGACCAGCAGCTCCCGATGTTCGGCTGCAGATCTTGCAGAAGGCGTTTTTCGAACCCGGAGAATTCGAGTTCGAGTACGAACAGGCGCGAACCCTGACCGCCGAAGAGGCTTTCGCAGCCCGCAACGGCAACTGCATGTCCTTTACCTCGTTGTTCGTTGCGCTGTCGCGGAGCGCCGGGATCCCGACGTTTCTGGTCACGGTCAAACGCCAGCCCGATGTCGAGATGGACGAGGGCCTGGTGGTGGTCAACCGGCACGTGGTCGCCGGGATTCCGGGCGCCGACCCGGATCTATACCTACGATTTCTACATTCCTCTTCGACAGCCGGTAGCCAGCCACCGGGTGATCGACGATCTGCCGCGTCGGCCATTTACCACACCAACATCGGGGGGTTGGCGATCCGCCAGGACGACCTCTCGACCGCGGTCCGCAATCTCGAGATCGCCACGGTCCTCGCGCCCGAGTGGGCGCCCGCCTGGGTCAATCTCGGGCGTTGCCTATTCGCGGCTGGGCGACCAAGAGGCGGCATTTGACGCCCTGCAACAGGCTCTGGCCGCCGAGCCCGGAACTCGTCGGCCCTGACCAATCTCTCCAAGCTCTACCGCGACCAGGGTCGGGCAGAAGAGGCCGACAATCGCGATGCGGGCGGCGGCAGAGGGCACGAGAAACCCGTTCACGCTGATCACCATGGCGGACGCCGAGATCCTTCGCGGCGATTTCGAAAAGGCGCGGCAGTATCTGCGGCGCGCGCGCTGGTGGTATGCGCAAGGAGCCTTATGTGTACGACGCGCTGGCCCGCCTTGCGCAGGTCGAGGGAGACGGCGACAAGGCACAAAAATACCGGGAAAAGGCTGCAGAACTGCGGCGGGACGAGGCGGCCGAACCCGAGTGAGCGGCCGGCGGATTGCAAAGTCCGCCGGCAGGGTTTATCACTGGTGGAGATGAGAATCCTGCTTGATCGCGCTTGCTCATGATGTCCGTTGTTCGATGGCTGACGCATCGACCCGACCACCGGCGGTGGCCGGGTCGTTCTATCCGGGCGATCCCGGTCGATCTTCGTCGCCAGGTCGAGGAGATGCTGGCGCATCGCCACCGTTCTCGCAGCCATCGCGAGCCCTGGTTGTGCCGCATGCGGGCTACGTGTACTCGGGAGCGGTTGCGGGTCGGGCCTTTGCGACCCTCGAACCCAAACGGTGCGGAGAGTCATCCTGCTCGGGCCGTCGCACCACGAGGCCTTCAGCGGCGGCGCTCTGCCCCGCCCGCGACATCGATTCGTTTTCAACGCCCCTCGGCGAGGTCGACACTCGACACCCGGGCGGTCGAGATGCTGCGCGGCCATCCCGATTTTCGAGGGCCGGCCTCGGCCCACGGGCCCGAACACTGTCTCGAGGTCGAGCTGCCGTTTCTCCAGGTCGCGGCTGCCGCAGGCGACGATTGTGCCGATCCTGGTCGGCGCCGGAACCGACCGGCGAGATTGCCCGGCGGATGGCGCGCGCTCTGGCGCCGCTGCTCGATGAGCACACCATCGTCGTCGTGTCTCGTCCGATTTCACCCACCACGGCGACCGCTACCGGTGGACCCCGTTCTCGGGACCGGATCTCGGCGAGCAATTGGTCCGCCTCGGCAACGCCACGGCGGGGCGTCTCGCCGCGGTCGATGCGCCTGGTTTTGCGCACCAGGTGGAGGTCAGCGGCGACACCGTGTGCGGGGCGAAGCCGGCGATTGTCCTGATGGAGCTACTTGCCCACGCATTCACGGGCGACGGGCGAGGTGCTGGAGGTGACGACATCGGGCCACCGCACCGGCAGTTGGGACCTCTCCGTGACCTATGCGGCGGTGGCCTTCGCAGGGAGTTGGAAGGCCTGGAGCGAGTCCGAAGCCGTACCGCCTCTGCCGGTTTTGAACAGCCGGCAGGGCGCCGCGGTCGTGGCGCTGGCGCGCGCCAGCCTCGAGAGTTTCCTCCGCCACGACGGCAGCATCGCCGAGTGGTATGCCTCGCCGCACGACGCGGCGTGACGCGAGGCGCTCGCCGGCGCCTTTGTGACCCTGAACCATCGGGGCAAGAAACCCGGCGACCCCGGGCCGCCTCCGCGCGTGTATGGGCGTGATCGAGGCCGAACAACCGCTCGAGGACGCGGTCGTTCAGGCCGCGGTGTGGGCCGCTCGGGACCCGCGGTTTCCGAGGCTTCAGGCCGGGTGAACTTGACGGCCTCGAGATCGAAGTCTCGGTGTTGTCGCCGGCCCTTTCGGTTGCCAGGCCCGAGCGCCATCGATGTCGGGACGCACGGGGTGATTCTCGAAAAGGGCGGCCACCGCGCTCTGTTTCTGCCGCAGGTGGCGGTGGAGCAGGGGTGGGACCGGACGACCATGCTCGACCATCTGGCGCGGAAGGCGGGTCTGCCGCCGGACGGCTGGCGGAAAGGCGCCCGGTTCGAGGTCTTCACCGCGCAGGTCTTCGGAGAAGCTGAACCGTGACCAGAAGCTGACGCGGCGCGAGCTGGCGGCCGCTGCTCGGTGCCGGCGCCCTGGCTTCGCGTCGCATCGGGTGCGGAGTGGCAGCCCCGGGTCGTTGCCGGGCGTGGTGGGTCTGGCGGAGGCCGTCGGCGGCTCTTGGGATCTCCGTTGTCGCTCGAGGCGGCGCGTTCTGCCGTGGCCGGCGCCGTGAGTCCGCGGTGGGGCGCGACGCCGCGACCGAGCGGCGGCTGCGCAGCTCTTCCGGCCCGGACGACACGGTCGGGCATCAAAGTCAATTGTCTCGCCGGGCGCAGCTGTCGCCCGCGGGTCGAGCTGGTCGAGGCCCTTGTCGACCTGGTGGCCGAGGCCGGCGTCGACCGGCGGCGCATCATCGTCTTCGAGCGATCGAGCCGCGAGCTGCGGCGGGCCGGTTTCACCCTTCGCGATGCAGGGAGGGCCCTACCGGTGTGTCGGCACCGACAACGACTACGACAAGCCTGCCCCAGGACTCGGGCGCCATCGGTTCCTGTTTCGCCCGGTTGGTGTCCACCGAATGCACCGCTCTGATCTCCTTCGGGGTGGTCAAAGACCACGACCTGTCGGGGGTGTCGGCGGGGATGAAGAACTGGTACGGCGTGATCCACAACCCGAACAAGTACCACGACAACGGCTGCGATCCCTACATCGCCGACGTCGCCCGCCATCCCTTATATCCGCGACAAGCTGCGTCTGACGGTGCTCGACGGCGTCGATCGCCCAGTGCCACGGCGGGCCGGCCTATCGCCCCGGCTCGACCTTCGAGCTCGGGCTGGTGGCGGCGAGCACCGACCCCGTCGCTGCCGACCTCTGGGCGTGGCAGGTGATCGAGGCCGAGCGCGCCGCGCGCGGACTGCCCACCCTCGAGGCGGCGGGTCGGCCGGTCCGCTATCTCGCCACCGCGGCCGGCCACGGTCTCGGGGTCGCCGATCCCGAGCGGCTGAAACTGGTGACGGCATGAAGATCGACCGGCGGCGGATGGTGGTGCTGGGCGCCGCCGGGGCGGCGGCCGCGCTGCGACCGGCGCCGTCGGGTGCGGCTTCGCACGTCCGCCGCGCGGCACCGACCGACGATCTGCAGGCCCGCGAGGCCTCCTGGTACAAGAAGCTCGAGGAGGGGCGGGTGGAGTGCCAGCTCTGCCCGCAGGCCTGCACCGTGGCCGACATGGAGCGCGGGATGTGCGGGGTGCGGGAGAACCGCGGCGGCACCTACTACACCCTGGTCCACGGCCGGGCCTGCGCGGTACACGTCGACCCGATCGAAAAAAAGCCCTTCTTCCACGTGATGCCGGGCGAAAAGGCCTTTTCCTTTTCGACCGCGGGCTGCAACGTCGAGTGCAAGTTCTGCCAGAACTGGGAGCTGTCGCAGTTCCGGCCCGAACAGGTCGAGGCGTACGATCTGCCGCCCGCGGCCCTGGTCGAGGCGGCGAAGCGCAACGGCGCCCGTTTGACGGCCGCCACCTACGGCGAGCCGGTGGTGTTCTGGGAGTACGTGCGGGATGCGGCCGCGGCCGCCGAACGCGGCCGGGCTCAAACCGACGGTGGTCTCCAACGGCTTCATCCAGGAGCAGGCGCTGCGCGACGTGCTGCCGTTGCTGTCGGCGGTCAAGGTCGACCTCAAGTGCCTTCCGCGACCAGTTCTACCGCGAACAGGTTCGCGGCAAACTCGAACCGGTGCTCAAGAGCCTTCAGATCATCCACGAGAGCGGGGTGTGGCTCGAGATCGTGGTGCTGCTGGTGCCGACCCTCAACGATTCCGCCGCCGAAATCCGCGACATGACGAAGTGGATCGCGGCGAACCTGGGGCCGGATGTGCCCGATCCACTTCACCCGATTTCACCCCACCTACCGGCTCACCGATCTCCCGCCGACCCCGGTCGCGACCCTCGAACGGGCCTGGAACATCGGCCGCGAGGCAGGGCTCAACTACGTCTACCTGGGCAATGTTCCCGGCCACCCGGGCGAGAACACCGTGTGCCCGGGGTGCGGCGGTATCGTGATCCGCCGGATGGGTTTCCAGATCCTGAAGAACAACCTGAAGAACGGCGCCTGTCCGGGCTGTGGCCAGAGAATCCCGGGAGTGTGGAGCTGATGCGGAGGGCGACGCGATACCTGCTGCCAGTCGCTCTCGCGGGGCTCACCGGGTGCACGACCGGCTCTGTCCAGGCGCGCTTCCCGTGTTCGGACGATCAGCTGGTGCAGTGGCAGATTCCTCCCGGTTGGATGACCAGGGAGTTGACGGCGACCGAAGCCCGGATCGAAGTCGTTTCCGCGAACGTTGTGAAGGACTCGGCGGAAGCGCGCTGGGAGGCCCTCCACGGTCAGTGGAAGGACGGCGATCAATACTGGCACTACCGGCGGCCGGAGACCGGCACCATCAACGCCCTCGGGGCCCAGCAGGGAGTCGTGTTGATTCGCGGATGCGAACAACTCGGTTTTGCCACCACCCGGATCGCCGCCGAGCCGACCACTGTTCGCTGATCAGGGGCTTTTGTCACCAATTCATGAGATGGCGTATGGTGTGCGCTGCCATGAAGACCGATCGCACACATCTCCCATTGGCTGGGCTGCTCAACCTCTTTGTGACCTACATCGTGTGGGGCAGCACCTATCTTGCCATTCGTGTGGCCGTGCGCGAAGGCGCCGGGTGGGGCCCGTTCTGGCTCGGCGCGGCGAGAGTGCTGGTAGCGGCTGCTGTGCTGTTTGCTGTGAACCTTCTGCGTGGCACCAGACTGCGCCCCTCCCGGCTCGAGTTCGGGGTTTTGGCGGCGACCGGTCTCCTGTTGTGGGTCGGCGGCAACGGCGCCGTCAACTGGGCGGAGACGAGGATCGACTCCGGTCTGGCGGCATTGATCGTCGGCACCATGCCTCTCTGGGTCGCTTTTCTGGAAGGCCTCATCGACCGTCGGCCGCCGTCGTTGTTGCTGTCACTTTCTCTGGTCACGGGATTCGCCGGCCTTGTCGTCCTGACCTACCCGAAAATCCGGGATGGCGTGACCTCCGACCTTCTGGGAATCATCGTTGTGGTGTTTGCCGCCGTGAGCTGGGGCCTGGGCTCGATTATCGTCAACCGGCGGCAGCTGGACCTCGACCCCATCGTCGTGGCGAGCTGGCAGCAACTGGTGGGTGGTGTGGGTTTCGCGGTGATCGCTTTGGCGGTTCGGGAACCTCTTCCGCAGCCCACTGCCGAGGCTTGGATGGCATGGGCCTACCTGGTGGTTTTTGGTTCGCTGTTTGCCTACACGTCCTTCATCTACGCGCTCAAGCTGCTGCCGACCACGGTGGTGATGACCTATGCTTACGTCAACCCGGTGATCGCGGTCTTGCTCGGTTGGCTGATCCTTTCCGAACCGATCACCGGCTACACCCTGACCGCGATGCTTTTGATCGTCACCGGTGTGTACGGCGTCTTTCGTGACAAAGGCAGACAGCCAAACAAACCCTGAGCGAAATTCGGAATTCGGAATGCAGCCCCCGGCCCAATGCTTCGACTTGGGGCGTTCCGGGGTTTTCCGGCCGGCAATTCAAAATTCAGAATTCAAAATTCAGAATTCGAATGTTTCATTCGCCGATGATTTTGATCAGCACCCGCTTCTGCCGGCGACCGTCGAATTCACCGTAGAAGATCTGCTCCCACGGACCGAAGTCGAGTCGGCCGTCGGTGATTGCCACCACCACCTCACGACCCATGATCTGGCGTTTGTGGTGGGCATCGGCGTTGTCCTCGCCAGTTCGGTTGTGGTGGTAGCGTTCGGGCGACGGGTCGAACGGGGCGAGCCCTTCGAGCCAGCGCTTGTAGTCCCGGTGCAGACCGGGCTCGTCGTCGTTGATGAAAACCGAGGCGGTGATGTGCATCGCATTGACGAGACAGAGACCCTCGAGGACCCCGGACGAGAGAACGGCCTCTTCGACCCGGGGCGTGATGTTGACGAACTCCATCCGGTCCTGGATGTCGAGAAGCAACTTCTGAGTGTAGGATTTCATCGCCCGCCCCCTGGAGTCTTATTCGGATTGATTGGCGTCGACCCACCGGCACATCGCCCGGACGGCGCGGTCGGCCTTGCGGAAGACCGCAAGCCCGCCCTTTTCGAGAGCCAGAGCCAGGGGGTCAAAGAGGGCGCCGGAATCCACCACCACGACCAGCGGCTTGTCGATGGCGCGGGCGATCTCCGGCAGACGCAGGGCGACCGAACCGGGATCGAGGATCGACTCCGTATGACCCTCACCGGGGGCCAGGGTCTGCATCGCCGGGGTCAGGGGCACGATGCCCGCGACGACCGCGTCGATCGCGGGATCGGCCAGGATCTCCGCCACCATGTCCACATACACCGTGTCTGCAGCCATCGGTGTCACGTCGAATGGGTTCTGGACGTCCACCAGACCATCGAGCCGGTTATCGGAGAGCATTCTCGCGAGCGACTCCACGGTTGCTGGAGAGAAATCGCCCAGCACGAGCTCGGCCCCGGGTTGGCGGATCGAGTCCGCCATGCCGACCGCTTCGTAGCCGGCATTGGAGACTGCCGCAAGGCGGTTGCCGTACGCGTTCTTTCCGCGCAGAGCCAACGTGACGCGCAGCAGGTCGCCAAATTCGTCGAAATCGGATGCGACCAACGCTCCGGCCTGAAGGAGTGCGTTTTCACAGACTGCGTAGTCGCCGGCCACCGAGGCCGTGTGCCCGGCGGTGGCCGATCGACCCTCGCTGGTTCGCCCGGCCTTGTAAAAGACGACATCCTTGCCGAGAGCTTTCGCCTCTTTGACAGCGGTGGCGAATGTGTGGCCGTCGCACGGCTGAAAACCCTCCATGTAGACTGCGAAGACCTCGATCTCGGGGTCGTCTTTGATATATGAGAGGAGATCGCCGGCGGTCAAGTCGATCTGGTTGCCGATGGAGAGAGCGTAGGCGGGGTCGAGCGAAGGCATGCTGCTCAGGTTGGAGATAATGAAGGCCCCGGACTGTGAGATGAAACAGAGTTTTCGCGGGTGTCTGCCGCGCGACTTCGGAAGTTTGGAATCAGGGATAAACATCGTGTCGTAGCGGCCCGGGTGCGAAATGACGCCGAGAGAGTTCCCGCCGAGAAAGACGGGGCCGCCGTTCTCCCCCTGGTGGGCCTGGAGAATCTTCTCTTTGAGGCGCCGTTCGAGAGCCTGGCTACCCTCCTTTTCGCCGAGTCCACCGGGAATGAGGACGACCGCGTTGGCCTTGTCGTGGTCGATCAGATCGTCGATCACGTCTGGAACCTGCGCGGCGCCTACGGCGACGACAAAGAGATCGACTTTGTGACCGAGATCCGCGATCGAACCCACGCAGGGAAAACCGTCGATCTCGCTGGCGGTAGGGTGGACCACGGTGATGTCGGAGTTGTCAAACCCGGCGTCGATCAGATTGGCGAGAATGATCCGGCCCATATTTGCGGAGCGTTCCGAGACTCCGATCACGCCGACAGATGACGGTTTCAGGAGACTTCCGATTTTGTCGATCGGGCGCGGCTGGTGGCGGGCGGTGGCCGCTTTGAAATGGCAGACGCCGTCGAGTGGGGCCATGCGGCCGCCGGAACTGGAAAACGGGTTGACCTCCAACTCCTCGATGTGGAAGTCGGCGTCGGGATTCATTGCCGAGAAGTGGTTGGCGAGGTCGATGAAGGCCTGGAAGCACTCGACAAAGATGGCGTCGTCGAGGAGGCGGCGGGATCCGCGCATCGCTCCGGACATGCGCTCATAGCTGAGGGTTTTTCGGAAGAGCCCGAAAAACTCCTGACCGTCGACGGCGCCGGTTGGCGCGATGGCGACCGCGGCCCCCTTCTTGGTCTGTCTGGCGAGGACCTCCATCTCGACCCCGCCCAATCCGGCTGAAATGATCGGCCCGAACTCTTCGGTGTGGCGAATCCCGACAAACAACTCAGTCGCGAATGCCTGCGCGTCGGGGGGCATGTAACTGCACAGAAGGATGCCGACCAAGCGGTCGGCAAGACGTTGCTCGAGACCGTGGCCGCGGCGTCCCGCGAGTCCGCCCGGAATGTCGCCGGTGTGGTTTTCGAGGTACGCTCCGTAGGTTTCCGGAACCTCCCGCAGCATGAGATCGAAGGCCGCCTCCACTGCGCCGATCTCCCGTGCGACGATGCGCACGCCTCGGGCCTCTGTCTTGTGGGTGATGTCCGGCGAAACGACCTTGAGCACCACCTTGTCGCCAGTCAACACTTCGAGATCAGCCGGGGTGGGGTGGGCACCGACGAGAATCAACCGACTTTTGGGAGCGGCCTCGGCGCCGGTCGCCTCCAGCAGCCTGTAACACTCGTGTTCGTAGAGGCTCGTGCGCCCCTCCGCGTGGGCCTGCCGGAGGATGTCCTCAATCGACGGTCGTTTCGATGGGTGACATGGCTTCCTCCATGGCGACGCTGTCAGTGAGAGGTCAGGCGAATGATGCGGCGCTGTCGCAGGCGACCGCCTCGTTCTCGGCGAGCACTGCCTCGAGCTTTGAGTCGTCGCCGCCGAGAGCTTCAACCCAGATCGGGGCGTGATCCGGGTCGACGGTTTCCGCCGCGATCTTCGCCGAGAGTTTGATGGCCGCGAACCTCGACATGCCGCCTTCCACCAGCCCGCTGAAAAAGAGCCCGGCCGCCCGTCCGAATCTGAAGGCGCGCCGGTTGACCTCGACGATCTTCTCGCCCTTGCGGCTGAAGAGCACTTCGACGAACTGCAGGAGCTGTTCCTCTGAAAAGTCCAACAAGCGGTGAAGCGGCGCCGACCGCCGCCATGTTCTGAGAGCGTAGGTTGCCGGCCGCACGGGCGATGTTGGCCGTGTCGACCATGACGATGTTGGAGAAGCCGGAGAGTTCGCCGAGCAGGTCGTCCATCTCCGGATAGTCAGGGATGTTGACATATGGCGTGACGCTCGTGACCACCCAACCATCGGGCTGCAGGTAGTGCCAGTAGCGCAGCACCTCGAGGGGCTCGACGCTGAGGATGAGGTCGGCGCGGCCGGTCGGCACGATGTCCGAGTAGATCTCGGAGTCGCCGTAGCGGAGGTGGGACTGGACCGCGCCGCCGCGCTGCGCCATCCCGTGAACCTCCGCCTGTTTGAAGTGGAAGCCCGCGTCGAGCGCGGCGTTGTCGATCACGAACGCGATCGAGAGAATTCCCTGGCCACCGACCCCGGCGAGGATGATGTTCTTTTCCATGCCTCGCCCCCTCACGCCGACCGTGTTTTGAGGGCCTCGATGCACGCGCGCCGGGCGACGATGACGCTGGGCCCGTCGTAGGCGAGCTCTTCGCGCATGACCTCGACGTTGGCTTCGTGGTTGCGCGGCGTCGGTTCGATGATCCGAAAGTGGTCCTCCTCGATGCCCGGTGCCGAGGATGATCTGGTCGAGGGTCTGGCCGGTCGACATCGAGCGCTGGGTCCCGGTCATCCCGACCGTGCTGTTGTCGACGACCAGCACGTTGAGGTTGACGTGCTGCTGGACCGCGGACAGCAGCGGCGTGATGCCGCCGTGCGAGAACGTGCTGTCGCCGATAGCGGCCACCGCCGGGGCGTAGCCGGCGTGGGCGGCACCTGCCGCCATGCCGATGGATGCGCCCATCGCGACGCAGCTGTGGACGGCCTCGAGAGGCGGCAGAGCGGCCAGGGTGTAGCAGCCGATGTCCGAGAACACCTGGGGGCTGTCGAAGCCGCTGAGGGCTTCGTTGAGCGCCCTGAATGAGTCGGTGTGCGGGCAGCCCTTGCACAGGGCGGGCGGACGGTTGGCGAGTTCGCCTTGCGGCGAGTGGGCGGTTTCGAGCGCCGGCAGCCCGAGGGCCTCGCGGACGATATCCGGATTGAGCTCTCCGGTGCGCGGCAGTTCTCCGGTCATGCGGCCCTTGATCTGAACGCCGTCGATCCCGAAGAGACCGCGCAGCATGCTCTCGACGAGGGGGTAGCCGTCCTCGATCACCAGGACCTCGTCGACGTGCTGCGACGAGCTCGCGGACCTTGCCGACCGGGAGCGGGTACTGGCGGACGCTGAGGATCGAGTAGTCGTGGTCGGTGCCGATGTTCTCGCGGAGGTAGTTGTCGGCAAGACCGCAGACCAGGATGCCGGATTTGCCGGCGATGTGAAGTTCGTTGTGCGGGCTGTCCTCGGCACGGCGGAGCAGTTCGGGCTGTTTGTCGGTGAGGTGTTTGTACTGGACCCGGGCGTTGACCGGCAGGAGGGTCCACTTCTTGATTTCCTTGGTGGGTTGGAGCGGGTTCTGCGGCCGCCGGTCGCGGGTCGCCACGCCGGCGCGGCTGTGGGCGATCCGGGTCACGAGCCGGATCATGACCGGCAACGCCAGCTCCTCGGAGAGATCGAAGGCCTCGAACATCATGTCGTAGGCCTCCTGCTGGTTGCGGGGCTCGAAGCACGGGATCAGGGCGAACTGGGCGAAGTAGCGGCTGTCCTGCTCGTTCTGCGACGAGTGCATCCCCGGGTCATCGGCCACCGCCAGCACGAGGCCCCCGTTGGTGCCGGTGACGGCCGAGTTCATGAAAGCATCGGCGGCAACGTTGAGCCCGACGTGTTTCATGCACACGAGGGCCCGTTTCCCGGCCCAACTCATGCCCAGAGCTTCCTCGTAGGCGACTTTTTCGTTGGTCGACCAGAAAGCGTGGACGTCACCAGCTTTTTTTGTCCGGCTCTCGACAAATTCGAAGATCTCGGTCGACGGTGTGCCCGGATAGCCGTAGATACCGCTGAGTCCGGCATCGATGGCACCGAGACCGACCGCCTCGTCTCCGAGGAGAATTTCTCGCTTCATTGTGACTCCCTTCACGGGTTTGACGACGAATTCGCGAAGCGTCTCACGACGCCTCCAGCGGAATGTGAAGTATTGCACAATCGGGAACACCCTTCAATCGATCCGGGAGGGAGCAGGGGAGCAGGGGAGACACGCTCCCGATCACGTTCGAATACCAATGAATGAGATTCGACCGAGCGTAGCCTCCTCCCACCTGTCATTTCGACCGAGCGTAGCGAGCGGAGAAATCTCTTGGCAGGGACGAGGCGTCTCTTTCTCGGGCGTTCGAGTGAACCCGGCTTTCAGAGCGCGCTTCCCGAGAGGAGCCACCCATCGCATTGTTTGCCTCAGCGGTGTGGGAAAATTGATGAGGCGAGCCCAAACAATGCGATAAATGGCACCTCCGTCGTGCACGTCGGGCCGTATCCCCGTGAGTTCCCCAAATCCCCTGGGCCCTTTCGCTTGTCTGTTCCTCGGCCCTCCGGGTCGCAGATGGGCGGTCAATTCAAAATTCCAAATTTAAAACTCATATAGAATCCCCTCATGGCATCAACCCCCAGGATTCTTGTCACCAACGACGACGGCTACACCTCCGAAGGGATCCAGGTTCTGGCGGACGCTCTCGACGGTCTCGGCGAGGTCTGGGTCGTGGCGCCCAACAGCGAGCAGTCCGCGGTCTCCCACGCTCTCACCCTGGACCGGCCCCTGCGGATCGACCGCCTGGCCGAACGGCGGATCACGGTCGACGGGACGCCGACCGACTGCGTGGCGATCGGGATCTCCAACCTGATGGCCGACGGCCCCCCCGATCTGGTGGTCTCGGGCATCAACTTCGGTTTCAATATGGGCGCCGATGTGCACTATTCGGGAACGGTCTCGGCGGCGTTTGAAGGCGTCATTCTCGGGGTCCCGGCGATGGCCGTATCGCTTGGGGTTGGAGAGGGGCTGAGCTTTCACGTTGCGGCGAAGTTCGCCCGCGAGGTTGCGGCGTGGATTCTCGAACACGGCCTACCGCCCGACACGCTCCTCAATGTCAACGTGCCGCTCGGCAATCCGCTCGGGGTCCGTCTGACCCGGTTGGGAGTGCGCCGCTATACAGAAGGGGTGATCGAAAGCAAAGACCCGCGCGGCCGCCAGATCTTCTGGATCGGCGGCGGCCACCCGGTCTGGGAACCGATCCCCGGGACCGATTTTCACGAAGTGGCGTCGGGTTTCGTGTCGGTTTCTCCTCTCCACCTCGACATGACCGACCGCCGGGGTCTCGAGCGGTTGACCGAGAACGGACCGGCGTGGATCGATGCCGTCGGTGGGGCGGGGGACTGAGTGACCGCAGGCGACGCCTACGACTACCGCCGGGCACAGATGGTCGAGTCCTTGAGGCGGGGTGGGATCAACGACCAAAGGGTCCTCGAGGTGATGACGGACGTTCCGCGACACCTCTTCGTTCCCGAGGCATTCCGCCACCAGGCCTACTCCGATGACGTTTCGATTCACATCGGTGAGGGCCAGACGATCTCCCAGCCGAGGATCGTTGCATTGATGACCGTCGCTGCGCGAATTCAACCGACGGACCGTATCCTCGAGATCGGCACCGGATCGGGCTACCAGGCCGCAGTTCTGTCGCAGCTCGCGCAGTTCGTCTTCTCGGTCGAGCGCGTGTCGGCGTTGGCGCGGCAGGCCAAGCGGGTGCTCGACCAGCTCCACATCGAAAATGTGAGCGTCAAGGTCATGGATGGCACCCTTGGATGGCGGGCCCAATCGCCATTCGACGCGATTCTGGTGACCGCTGGCGCGCCGGATGTACCCGCGCCGCTTGTCGAGCAGCTGACCGACGGCGGCCGGTTGGTGGTCCCCGTGGGCCCCCGTGAGACGCAGGTCCTGAAAGTCGTCCAGCGGCGTGGAGAACGGACCCTCGTCAGCGAGCTCAAGGGCGCCTGTTTCGTGCCCCTGATCGGCCGCCACGGTTGGGAGGATCTCCCAGGATGAAGAACAGCTCCTTGAGATCAAAGAACACCTCTTCGCCTGGATCGACTCGCTGGCGGCACTGCCCCATCCGGGCTGGTGGCTGTTTCTGCTCGCCTTTGCCGAGAGTTCGTTCTTTCCGATTCCGCCGGATGTCCTGCTGGTCACCCTCGGTGTGGCCTCTCCGGAGAAAGCGCTGTGGTACGGGCTCGTGTGCTCGCTGGGAAGTATTCTGGGCGGCGCCGCGGGCTATGGGATCGGGCTGTTCGGTGGCCGGCCGCTGCTCTACAGGTTCTTCAACGAGAACAAGATCCATGCGGTCGAAAAGCTTTATGACCGCTACAACGCGTGGGCGACCGGAATCGCCGGTCTGACGCCGATCCCGTACAAGGTCTTTACCATTGCCGGTGGGGCCTTCAAGATCAACTTCAAGATCTTCGTGCTGGCTTCGATGGTCTCGCGCACCCTCCGTTTCATGGCTGAAGGGGCGCTGCTGTACTTCTTCGGGTCGTCGATTCGCGATTTTCTGTTCAAGTGGTTCAACTGGGTCTCGATCGCCTTCGTGATCCTCCTGGTGGGTGGGTTCTGGCTGTTGCACCGCTTCGGCCGTCGCGCCAACCGCCAGAGCGGCGAAATGCCGGAGGGATAGTCCATGTGGATCAGGGACCGATAGACCGCAATGGTCAAAAGGTACCGAGTCGCGGGGAAGGTCCAGGGTGTAGGCTACAGAGCATTCGTCCTGCGGCGCGCCCGGCAACTCGGCCTCAACGGTTGGGTCCGCAATGTCAGCGACGGAACGGTCGAGGCCCTCGTCGAGGGATCCGAGGCGCACCACGCTGCGTTCGAGTCCATGCTGAAAGAGGGACCGAGGTTTGCAGACGTGCAGTTGGTCCTGGTCGTGGACGAACTCGATCAGTCGCCGCTGACCGGCGGATTCACGATCACGCACGAGGCGGGCTGAGGCATGGTTCGCCTGTTGCCGCCGACGCCCGATTTTCCCGTTTCAGGATTGCGGGATGTCGTCGGGAGCGCGTTGGAAGCCGGCGCTTCCGAGCCGGTGTGGATCGCCGTTGACGACGCCAGCAGACGGTGGTTGCCATCGGTGGCCGCGTGCCCAATTGGCGAACGAGCGCACGGGGTCGTCATCGCCCAGGACGACGCCGCCCTGCTGCTGGCCCACAGGCTGGGTGTGGGGGGTGCGGCGGCGATGCCGGTTTCGACGCCGGGAGTGGTCGAAGCGTTGCGGGCGGCGGCGCGCGGTTCCGAGCCTCCATTCGCGATCGACCCGGGTGTGACGGAGCTGTTCGATGGCGTTTCCGAACTCAAGGTCGCGTCCTTTTCAAACCGGGCCTTTTGGCGGGCCCAACTCGGCGACCGGGTCCTCTCCAGGTTGCTGGCGGAGTTGGCGATCGGCCTCGGCACACCTCCCGCGGTCGTGCCCTGGCCGGCTCTCGTGTTGGCCGACCGGAGCGAAGAGCGGATTCTCGACGTGTGGAAACCGCTGGCGGCCGGGGCCGGCCGTCCAGCCGATGACCTCGTGCTCTCGAAGGTTTCTCCGGGAGGGCGGGGCGTTGCCGCCGCGGTCTATGCGGCCCTGCTCGAACACGTGGAACACATCCGCGCCGTGAAGCGGGTCTCGGTCGAGCCGGTCTACGAGTTGCCGAGTGGACAATTGGTCGGGTGGTGGGCTTCGGAACCCGTGCCGAAGCGTTCCGACGGTTGGGTCGCCGCACCGATCGAAATCACCGGTGCGAAGGGCCGCTGGAGGCTGACGGGCGGCGACGAGAAAACCGCGGTCGAGGATGTCCTCGAGGTCGACGATCTCAACCGATTGGACGGGTCGACGGCGGTCCGAGTGCCCGGTCTGTTGACTGATGATCTGAGGTCGGGGACCCCTGCGGGATTGCTCGTGCAACGCTTGGCGGAAGCATCAGCGCGCCTCGGACTGCCATTGTGGGTGCCGAACGTCGACACCGATGCACTCCGTTTCGCCCTCAGGCTCCCGGGCACCGTGTGGGTGGATGGACCTGCAGTTCCGCGGTGAGGCGCAAAGGAGATGGAAGGCCTTCGTCGGCGCATTGTTCGCGTTCACCGGACGTGCCGTCTCCGAACGATGTTGCGATCCGCTGCCCTCTCCGTGAGCGGATGCCGCGGGCGCAATAATCTTCGGAGGGGGCACTCACGGGGAATGCTGCCGTGAGCATCGGGATGTCCACTTTCGTGATGAGCGCCGGTTCCTCGCCACTCTTTCATTTCGACCGAGCGGCTTTTTCCCTCTCCTCACCCTGTCATTTCGACCGAGCGGCCTGTCACGGCGTAGCTGGAAGCGAAGCCCGGAAGCGAGCGGAGAAATCTCTTGGAGGGAAGAGGCGTCACTTTCTCGGGCGTTCGAGTGAACCCGGCTTTTACTGCACGCTCCCCGAGAGGAGCCACCTTCAACATTGTTGGCCCGGATTGTCTTGCCGACGTGGGGGTTCGTGCATCCAACAAAATTGAAAATGGCACCTCCGCCGGGCGCGGCACGTTTCCCAATGCGCTTCCCGAGAGGAGCCACCCATCGCATTGTTTGCCCGAGCGGTGTGGGCGGATTGAAGAGGCGTGCCCAAACAATGCGATAAATGGCACCTCCGCCGGGCGCGGCACGTTTCCCAATGCGCTTCCCGAGAGGAGCCACCCATCGCATTGTTTGCCCGAGCGGCGCGGGCGGATTGAAAAGGCGTGCCCAAACAATGCGATAAATGGCACCTCCGCCGCACGTGACTCCATCACATTTCGTTGACACCGTAGCGCATGAGCCGTAGCATCGGGATCCCGAACGGGGCTATGGCTCAGGTGGATAGAGCGGAGGTTTCCTAAACCTTAGGTCGCAGGTTCGAGTCCTGCTAGCCCCGCCACGTTTTCAAATGATGATTCGTCTTTCAGAGTGTCGACTCCAGTGCTTCGGGGTTCTCCGGGGTCCCATCCCCGTGACGTGCGCCGCTCTCCAGTGCTGTGTCCGCCCGCTCCGCGAGGGAAAAGAGGTGTGAAACGTGCGCTGTTCACCGTGGTCGCGGTATTTGCGGCGTTTGTACTGTTGATGGCGTTTTTTGAGAAATCGTTGATCTTCTTTCCGACCTCTTACCCCGATGGTGAGTGGGATGTCGAGATCATTGCGCGAGGATCGGGTTCTGTCGTCAACGACTGCTATTACGAGAGTCAAGACGGCACCCGGCTGCACTCCTGGTGGTGCCGGAGTGAAAAGCCGGACCCTGATCGGCCGGTCCTCCTGCTCTTTCACGGCAACGCCGGAAACCTCAGCCACCGCGCCGGTCTCATGCTCGAGTTGGCCGCCCGGGTGGAAGCCGATGTCTTCGTGGCCGGCTATCGCGGGTATGGGAGAAGTGGGGGCAAGCCGTCCGAGGAGGGGCTGTACGCTGATGGAATGGCCGCCTGGGTCTGGCTCACCACGGAAGGTGGGGTCGATCCGGACCGGGTGGTTGTGTTCGGGAAATCTCTGGGCGGAGCGGTGGCGGTCAATCTGGCGACCGAGAGCGATCCGGCCGGCCTGATCGTCGAGTCGAGTTTTACCTCGATACCGGATATGGCGGCTCGGCACTATTCGTTCGTGCCGGCGTTTCTGATCCGCACCAAGATGGACTCTCTGACGAAGGTCTCGAAGATCAAATGCCCCCTCCTCGTGATCCACTCCAGAGCCGACGAGGTGGTGCCCTTCGAAATGGGCCGGAAGCTGTTTGACTCGGCGCCGCAACCGAAGAAATTCTACGAGGTCGAAGGTGCCGGTCACAACGAGACCTGGTTGGTGGGTGGACGGGGTTACTTCGAAGCCCTGGTTCGTTTCGTCCAGTCCGTCGTTTGAAACGACTCAGTCAACGACTCCTGTCGCCTCGTCCATGATGTCCTTGAACAGTTCCTTGTCGATGGCTTTGTCGTAGGCCGATCGTGCGGTCACCAGGCCGTCCTCGTAGAGCTGACGGATGGATGCGTCCATGTCGATCATGCCCTGTTTGATGCCGCCCTGAATCAATGACGTGATCTGGCCGACCTTGCCGCGGCGGATCAGATTCGAGATCGCCGGCGACGCGAAGACGATCTCGACAGCCGCCACCCGTCCGCCGCCGACCTTCGGCAGCAGCTGCTGCGCGACGACGCCCTGCAGACCCTCGGCGAGCACATTGCGGGCGCCCTCCTGTTCGCCGGCCGGGAACACGCTGACGATGCGGTCGACGGTCTTGATGGCGTTGTTGGTGTGGAGGGTCGCAAAGACGATGGTGCCGCGCTCGGCCGCCGACAGCGCCATGGAGATGGTCTCGAGGTCCCGCAGCTCGCCGACCAGGATGACGTCGGGATCCTCCCGACCCGGCGGCGCGCAGAGCCTCGGCGAAGCTCGGGGCGTGGGTACCGATCTCGCGCTGGTGGATCAGGCACTTCTTGTTGGGATGGACGAACTCGATCGGGTCCTCGATGGTGACGATGTGGTATCCCCTGGTCTCGTTGAGGAGGTCGATGATCGCCGCCAGGGTGGTCGATTTCCCCGATCCGGTTGGCCCGGTCACGATCACCAGGCCGTTGCGGATCGAGGCCAGTTTGCGGAGCTGGGTCGGCAGGCCCAACTGCTCGATGGTCATGATGTTGGTGGGGATGATCCGGAACACCGCGCCCGCTCCGCGGCGTTGTTTGAAGAGGTTGACCCGGAAACGGCCAATTCTCATCTACCTGATACGAGAAATCGGTATCGCCGGTGTCGACAAAATTCTGCCACCGCATCGGCGGGGCGATGGGCTTCAACAGATCGGTGAAATCGGTTTCTTTGACGGTGCGATAGCGGATCTGCTCCATGTGCCCGCCGACCCGCAGCATCGGCGGGCGGCCGACCGAGAAGTGGAGGTCGGACGCCCCGCGGTCGTTCATGAGCTTGAGGAAAGCGGTCGATCCGCTGCTGCTCGGCCATCACGCGGTGTCCTTTGCTTCCTCAGCCGAGGATCCTCCGGCTCGAAGTCATCCTGGTTCGAGGCGTGGAGGTAGGCGCTCTCGGCAGAGATGATGCCCTTGCGGACGAGCTCTCTCAAGCGAATCGTCGAAGGTCTGCATGCCCTGAGTGCGGCCCATCTGCATGGCCGACTGGAGTTGGTAGGTCTTTTCTTCGCGGATGAGATTCGCGACCGGCATGGTGCCTTTCAGGATCTCGAAGCAGGCCACGCGTTCCCGTGTGCCTTCGATCGGGAGAAGGCGCTGGGCGATGACGTACTTGAGCGATTCGGCGAGGGCCACCCGGATCTGGGGTTGCTGGCTGTGGGGAAAGTTCGTGATGATCCGGTCGATGGCCTTCGGTGCGGTCGTCGAACTCAGGGTCCCGAGCACGATATGCCCGGTCTCGGCGGCGGTCAGTGCCAGCGCAATGGACTCGGTGTCGCGGAGATCACCGATCACGATGACGTCCGGGTCTTCGCGAAGGGCGCCGCGCAGGGCGCGGGCGTAAGACACGGTGTCCGGTGCCGATCTCCCGCTGGTTGACGAGGCAGTTCTTGAACGGGTGGACAAACTCGACCGGTTCCTCGAGGGTGATGATGTGGGCTTGACGGGTCTCGTTGAAGAGATTGACGAGGGCGGCGAGGGTCGTGGTCTTGCCGCAGCCGGAGGGTCCGCACACCAGAACGAGACCCTGGTGGTGGGACGCGATCTCCTCGAGGTGGCCCGGGAGGCCGATCTCGTCGATGGTGGGCGGCTTTTCCGGGATGACCCGGAAGACACCGTTCCAGCCCTTGTGATCGAGAAAGATGTTGGTGCGGTAGCGTCCGGCCCGCGGTATGTAGTAGCAGAGATCGAGCTGTTGTTCCTCTTCGAGCCGCTGCATCTCGGCGTCGGTCAGGATCTCCCGAATGGCCGCTTCACATTCGGCCGCCGAAAACGCATCGATCCCCGATGGAAACGAGGTCACTGGAGTCTCGGACCATCGGGGGCAGGTCGACCGAGAGGTGGAAATCCGATCCACTGCGGTTCCGGGTCTCGACCAGAAGCGCGTGCAAACGGGTTCGTCCTCGCTGATCTCGACTTTGAGGGCGCTCTCGCGCAGTTGCTCACTGTCCTCGATGGTCGTCTCGGTGCGTTTGGCAACCTCTCTCGGCGATCTCGAAGGCTCGGGCGCGGACGACGCGATCCGGGTCCGAAGACGCGACCTTCTGCAGCGCCTCGAGGATCTTCGGGTGGTTGAAGTTTCGAAGTGCAAGCAGCACCTCGATCCGAACCTCCGGCGCCGGGTCGGCAAGAAGCTTGGCGAGCGGCTGGAGCGACCGCAGGTCGCCGATCCGGCCGAGGGCCTCGACCGCGGCCCACCTCGCCTCGGGGTCGTCGAGGGTGGCCACCAGGGCGTGCCGTGGCCTGGTCGTCCTTGAATCGTCCCAGAGTGTCCGCGGCGGTGACCCGAAGCCACCAGTCGTCATCCTTGAGCAGCGTGATCGTCGCCGGGATGATCCGCGGGTCGTCGAATGAGCCGGCGACGACCAGCGCCATCGCCCGCACTTCGTCGTCTGCGTCCGAGAGGAGCTCGATGGTGGGTTCGATGAGGTCGTCCCCGAACTCCTTCATCGAGTCCAGAGCGCGGTCTCTCGCCCAGCCCGCGAGGCCTTTCGAGAACTTGAGGTACCTCTTGACCAGTTCGTGGCGATTCTCGAGGCTGAGAAAAATTTTGATCACCGCGGAACGGGTACCCGCTTCTCCCGAGGCCATGAGCGGCAGGAGGCTGTCGACAAAATCCGGTCCCAGCTGCTGGCGCGACCCCGGAGAGAGCGGTGATCAGATTCTGTTGGGTTGCGTAGTCGACGCGCGGCAGATTTTCGACGATGAGATCGACGCACTCTACGGTCCGTTGTACGCTGAGAAACCTCAGGGCGGTGGCGCGAACCATCGGGTCATCGTCGTGGACCTGTTTGACCCAGCGCGGCACATCGTCGTCGGCCAGTTCCAAGGTTGCGAGGCGGTCGAGGAACGCGCTCCGGTTGCCGGTGTTCGGTGACTCCGCGAGATTCCAGAACAGCTGGGAGAGCGCCGGTGTGACTGGCGCCTCGAAGATCAGCCGTCGTGTGGCGTCGCGCACGGGCTCCTCTTCCGCTCCCAGCAGGGCCGACAGGTGATTCTCGATCCCTGGGATTCTGAGGCCGAAGAGGATCTCCGTCGCGGATCTGAGCGCTGACTCGCTCTTGTCCTTGCTCTCGACGACAAATTGGTTGATGGTGTCGAGGGTGCGGATTCGCCGCAGGACCCGAACCGCCCCGTCGCGGAGGAATTTTTCGGGCCGGTAGGCCATCCACACCACGTCACGCGGTTTGATGTTCTGGGCCTCGAAGACAGCGTGGAGCAACTCGTCGCGTTCTTCGTCCGAAGCGTACTCGTTTCTCGCCAACTTCCCGAGATTGTCCTGCAGAGACGAGTGAAAGAGCGGTCGCATGAATCGATTATACCGCCAGCGGGCAATACCGAATACTCAAAACTGAGAACCCAAAACTGAGAACTGAACCCAGTCGACCACTTCCGCCGCCGTCGGTGGTTGTTTCCGCCTTTTAGATGGCGCGCGATCGCCAGATCGCTATTGGGCCTTCTTGTACTGTTTCTGCCACTCCTTGCCGATCGCTTTGAGGGCCTTTTCGATTGTCTTCTGCGCCTTTTTGGGGCTCGGGGTTGTCAGGCATGACACCGGTGACAGCCCCCCTCCAGACGATGGTTTTGGTCTTTGGGCTCCAGGCATCGATGTACAGGTTCCCCTGGGTCCAGGACGAAAGATCCATGCCGCTGCCCCACAGAGGGCTGAACCACCAGCCGGCGCTGTAACTGTAGGAGTACAGGGTGACGTTCATCTTCATATCCTGGCCCTGATGCGTGTGGTAGGTGACGTAGATGTCGGGGTCTTTTTCAACTTGCTGGAGACCGCTCTTTTTGAAGTTGATGATGATCAGGTATTTGATCATCTCGTGAATCGGTGCGTTGTCCGCAACCGATGTCTCGAGTGTTTCGTAGTAGGAAAAGGTCTTGATGGTTTCGAAATCGACATTCTTGTCGTATCCCACGTAGGCCTTGAACTTGGACCCGGCAAACGAAAACAGACCGAGCATGATTACGAAAAGTGTTACAGATTTTTTCATTCGGTGACTCCTTGAAAGCATCACTTCGACTTCGCTCAGTGTGACACAGCCCCGATGCGGCGCCTCAGTTCCTCGGTTTCACGTTCGAGGTAGGGGTTGATCTCGAGGGCTCGGCGAACGGCGGTGCCAGCCTCAGCTGCGAGGGCTTTTTTGATCGACTGTGTGCCTTCAGCCTCGGCCTGGATGGTCGTGAGGGCGGCCCCCGTCACCATGGCCCGCGCGAGACCCGGATTGAGGGTCAGGGCTTGCTCGATGAGTCGCTTTCCCTCCCTGATATCCGTTTGAATCGACAGACCGTTGCGAAGCCGGTCTTCAGCTCGCCAGCGGTGGACCTCGGCGGCACTTTGATAGGCGACTGCATTCCGCGGATTGACCGTCAAGGCCTTGGATGCCGCGCGGCGGCTGCGTCAAAAAGGCCTTGGGGGTTCCTTGCCGTCTTGCATGACCCATCGCGCGACAGAATCTCGACCGCTGTTTTTTCGGGGTACGCCCAGAAGATCTGCGGGTTGAGAGAGAGCGCGTTGTCGAGATCGTTCCTCGCGAGGTCCAGGTATTGCAATGGGTCGAGTCCATTGTCGAAACGGACGATCGCCAGGTTCTTCGAGCGAGGCCGCGATTGGCATAGGCGTAGGCATAGGTTGGGTTGCGGAAGATCGCCGCGTCGAAAGCAGTAACCGCCTGGCCCAGGTCGGCGTTCGGGTCCGAGCGGTCCTCAGTTCGAAGATGGCCGCGGCGCCACAACGCGATACCGGAGTTGTTGTAGGCGTTGGCGTACTCGGGTCTCATCTCGATGGCCTTTGAAACGCCGAGATCGGCTTTGGCGAAGACGGGGCGCGGGTCCAGACCTGACGTCCATCTCATAGCGCGCCTTGCGTTCCCAGGCATAGCCGAGGTCGTCGTGGGCGAGGACGAATCCCGGGTCGATGGCGATCGCGCGTTCAAAGCTCGCAATGGCCTGCTCGAGGGTCGCGCGCGGGTCTTCCCCGCGCCCCATCGCATCCTGAGCGCCGACACCGTGAGGGCGCCGCCCTTGGTCAAGATAGGCGGGCACGCTCTCGGGATCGAGCTCGATCGCGCGATCAGCGGAGCGATGGACTGCTCGAGAAATGGCTCGGCCGACCCCCCGCGATCGTTGACGATGTCGGCCCATCTCCAGTAGAGATGGGACAGCTTTTCGTGAACGACCGCCCGACCGGGTGCGATGCGAGGGCACGGTCACACGCTTCAACGGCGCTTTCAAATGGCTCCACCACCGTCCTCGCCGCGCCGGCTTCGGATGTCCATGATCTGCGTCCACAAGGCGCACTGTCCCTCGTAGATGCTGGGATCCGAACGGGCGATGTCCGCCGCAAGGTTGTAGGCCTCGTCGGCTTCAGCGAGAGTTGAGGAGTGCGCCGTCGGCGTCCCCGTTGAGCCGCATCCCGGCTGCCATTTCGACAAGGATATCCGCCTCGAGAAGCTTGGCCTCGTACAGCCATTCCTCGGCCTGAACGCGCCGCGCGTGGCCTCCAGCGCCTCTTCGAGGTGTCCGCCGTAAAACGAAATCAGGGCCTCCGCGTAGTGCGGCGCCTCGACCGCCTGTGTTCTCGCCGGAGCGCAGCAGGGCCAGCGCCGGATCTCGAAGATTGTGCTCGATCTCGGCGATCGGGCGTCCCGAAGATCGTCGTTTTCGATCCGCCGGGCGATCGTCAGATCGCGTTGGTACAGCCGTCCGAGGGTCATACCGAGAGCGTAGGAAACCCCCGGTCTGCTGTAGTCCATATCCATCGCGCGCTCGAGGTGGTGGCGGGCAGCGCCGTAATCGCGAAGGGCCAGCCAGCCGCGACCGAGAGCGTAGTGACCCGGCCCCGAGCTGATGTCCCCGAGCCGCTCCATCTCCTTCTCGATGGCCGGCATTCTTCCCTTGATGGCGTCTCGCTCCTCGGTCCGGTCGTGCAGCGGCATCATCGCGGCGACCCTGCGCGAAGCTCTCGATCTCACGGTCGCTCGTTCGGTGAGAACCTGCGCCACTGCTGCCTGTTTTCGGGTCTGGAGGTTGGTTCGCAGGCTGACGAGGCCGAGGGCGACAAACGCGGCGACCGTAACGAAAGCCGCAGCGACCAACCGTGGTGCTTGCGCACTCTCTTGTTGAGTTTGTAGAAAATCGGTTGCTGGGCGCGCCGTGATGGGCTCGCCGGCGAGAAAGCGGCGCAGGTCTTCTGATAATTCGCGGGCCGAATCGTACCTGCGATCCTGTTCCTTCTCGAGGCACTTGAGGACGATGGTTTCGAGATCCACCGGGATCGTGCGGTCGATCCGGTGGGGAGGCACAGGGTCGCGGTCCGCGACGCCCGAGAGGATCTCGGTGTAAGCGCCCTCATAGGGCGACCGGCCGGTGAGGAACCAGTAGAGGGTTGCTCCGAGACCGTAGACATCGGTCCGCCGGTCGAGCGTTGCTCGATTCCCCTCGAACCTGTTCGGGGGAGGAGAAGGCGGGGGTGCCCGAGAACCATCCCCGAGACGGTGAGTTCGTGCGGGGTGTCCATCTCGCGGGCGATACCGAAATCCACGACGTAGGGGTGCCAGCTCCCGCCGGGGTTGCGTTCGACGAGGATATTCGCCGGTTTGATGTCGCGGTGGATGAGTCCCGCCTGGTGGGCGGCGTGGAGCGCGTCCGCCACGTCCACCATGATCTCGACTTTGTCGATCGGGCTGAGGAGGTCGGCGATCTCCTTGATCGATCCGCCGGAGACGTACTGCATCGCGATGTAGGAGTGGCCCTCGACGTCGCCGACCTCGTACACCGGACACAGGTTTTCGTGTTCCACCCTCGCCTGGACCTTGGCCTCGCGCAGGAAGCGTTTGATCTGATCGGGGTCGTCTCGGCGAAGGAACTTCAGCGCGACGAAACGACCGAGGCGGAGATCGCGCGCCTTGTAGACATCGCCCATGCCGCCGCGGCCGACGAACTCCACGAGCTCGTAGCGGTCCCAATTGGTGACTGGAAATACCTCGAACGGATCGTGGGATGCGCTGCCGCCTCCTCGGGCGGACTCCGAGGAGCCAATCCTCTTCGAGACCGAGCTCCCGCGCGAGATCCGCAAGCGTGTCGTCGTCGAGCATGTCGGTGGGATCACGACACGAATCGAGGTATCTTCGGCCTCCTTCAGCATCGGGACGATCATAGAGCCCCGCCGCGATCAAACGCTTTCCCTCACCTCGGCGAGCGTGCTCTCGGCCTGATCCTCGGTGATCAGACCGCGCTGTTTCGCCAGGTTCAGAACGCGCTCCGCGTCCGCCTCCTGACCTCGCTCGATTCCGTCGTTTGATTCGATTCCATGCTCAATGCGGAACGATCATAGCGTCACTCGACGATCGATGCGGTGACGATGTAATCCAATTTCGGAAACGATCCCTTGATGTAGTCGTTGCCGCCGCGATAGAACTTGGCCTGCGACGGGCCGTTCCCGTTCGGCTGCCCCTCACCGTAGCCGCTGTAAAGCTGATTCACCGTTTCGAAGCCCTCGACCACCTCACCGAACGGGGCAAATCCCGAGTCATCGAGGAAGGAGTTATTGCCGTAGTTGATGAATATCTGGGTGGTCCGGGTGTCGGGGCTGCCACCCATGGCAAAGGTCACGCGACCCTTGGTGTTCGACTGTTTGACCGCGTCCGGGGGGATCCGTGCCTGCCGACCACGCCGCGGTGACCGCTGGGTTGCCGTGCATCCCGGTCTGGGCCATAAAGCCCTTGAGGACGCGGTAGAACGCGACGTCGTTGTAGTAACCGATCGTTACCAGGTTATAGAAACGGTCAGCGCCATTCGGCGCCCAGTCGCGGTGGACCTCGATGACGAATTGAACCCGTCGTTGTCTGCACCTTCACCTTGTAGGTATCGGGCGCGGTGGCCGTCGCCAGGCTGGGATCGAGCAGGGCGGGGTTCGGCGGTGCCGCCGCCGGGCGTCGCCTTCTTCCGCCGCCGATGGCGGTGAGGCGAGAATCGCAGTGGTCACGCAGACTGCAGCTGCACAGGGCCGTTCGGATCATCTTCGATATTTTCATTCTGTGTCTCCTTTGAAATCTCTCGGCGCGTCGCACGGTTATTCTACCGATTCTGAAGACGTGGAGGAGATCGATGAAGAGAAACAGCTTGGAAATCGGGCAGCCGGCGCCTGGGTTCAACCTGCCGGACCAAGATGCTGTCGAGGTGACGCTCGAAGCCTGCGTGGCCACTGGTTGGTGCTCTATTTCTATCCCAAAGACGACACGCCGGGTTGTACGACCGAGGCGTGCGAGTTCACCGAGGGGATCGAGGCCTTCCGTTCTCTCGACGCGGTTGTTCTCGGCTGCAGCCCCGATTCGCCGGAGCGGCACCGCGAGTTCATCGGCAAATACAAACTCGATCTGCGCCTGTTGAGCGATCCCGGCCACGAGACCATGGACGGCCTTTGGGGCGTGGGGCGAGAAGAACATGTACGGCAAGGTCACCGTGGGTGTGATCCGCTCGACGGTGATCATCGATCCCGAGGGCCGGGTCGCCCACCACTGGAAACGCGCATCCGCCAAAGGCCACGCGGTGAAAGTGAGGGAGAGGCTCGAGCAATTGCAGGGCTAACGTGCGGCGGAGGTGCCATTTGCAATATTGTTGGACGTTCGAGGGCCGCCGTCGGTAGGACAAAACGGGCCAACAATGTTGCGGGTGGCTCCTCTCGGGAACCGCGATCGGAACGACGGGCTGCGGCGGAGCGTGCCATCTTCAATATTGTTGGACGGAACACCCTTCACATCGGCAAAACCTCCCGGGCCAACAATGTTGAGGGTGGCAACTCCCGGGAAGCGAGTGCGGAAAGCCGGGCTGTGAAAGGCCAATCTGAAGGTGGCCCAAGGCCCACCCTACGGAAGCCTTTGATTCAGAGCGGTCCGGTAGGGTGCCCTCGGCCCATCTTCAGTAGTGACTCCGGAGTCGACCGCAACCTCGCGAGGGTTGGGACGTAGAACCAAAACAGGGTTGATGACGTAAACAACACTATATGCAGAAACGGGTGGAGTGAGTCACATGAAAAAGATGAAGAAGGTCCTTGTGATTGGTTTGCCGATTGTCGCGGTCCTGGTGATCGCGGGAGCGACTCTGGCGTCGCGTAATCGCGGGGTGGAGGGCATCGAGGTTCAGGTCGAGCCGGTCGGTCGGCGCCAGGTCGTGCAGACCGTGACCGCAACGGGCAAGATCCAGCCGATGATCCAGGTCAATATCTCGGCCGATGTCAGCGCGAAGATCACGCGGCTCGAAGTCGAGGAGGGGCAGTGGATCGAGCGGGGAACCCTGTTGGTCGAGCTTGACCGTGAAAGGTACCTGGCGTCGGTGGCGAGTGCAGAGGCCAACCTGTCGGCTGCCCAGGCCAACGCCAACCTCGCCCGAGAAAACATGATCAAAGCCGAAAAGGACTACGAGCGTACAAATGAGCTCTTCGATCGCAGCCTCGAGTCACAATCGGTGCTCGACTCCATGTACGCTGCGGCCGAGGTGGAAAAGGCTCGATACCAATCCGTGCTCGATCAGGGTAAGCAGGCCAAGGCGGCGCTGCGACAGGCCCGCGACGACCTCGCCAAAACCACGATCTACGCTCCCATGTCGGGAACCGTCAGTCGGCTCAACAAGGAGATCGGAGAGATCGCGCTCGGCTCGCAGTTCCAGGAAGACGTGATCCTCGAGATCTCGAATCTCGAGGGCATGGAGGCGCTTGTTGCGATCGATGAGAACGACATCGTGTCAGTGTCAATTGGTGACGAGGCGGAGATCGAGGTCGATGCACTCCCCGACGTCAAGCTCAAGGGCCGCGTCACCGAGATTGCCAACAGCGCCAAATCATCGGGGATGGGGACAACCGACGAAAAGACGGAATTCGAAGTCAAGGTTGCAGTCATCGATCCGGTTGCGGAGCTGCGGCCCGGAATGACGGCGTCGGCGGAAATCGTCACCGAGGTCTGCGACGACTGTCTGAGCGTGCCGATCCAAAGCGTGGCAGTGCGCACCCTCGACCAGCTCGGTGCGGAGGCTGCTGCGGAAGGCGAGGAAGCTCGCTTCACCCCGGATTCAGAGGGCTTTGTCGAGATCGTCTGGGTGATCGCCGACGGGCGGGCGCATGCGCGCCAGGTCAAGACCGGTATCCAGAGCGAAACTCACATTGAAATCGCCGACGGTCTCGGCGACGAGGACGAAGTCGTGATCGGGAACTACCGAGCGATCAGCCGGGATCTCGAGGAAAACTCCGTTGTTTCTGTCGGCGGCGGGCGCGAGGGTTGATGTCATGACACTCGATCTGCGCAGTGTGGAAAAGACATACGAGATGAACGCGGTGGCGGTGCACGCCCTTCGGGGGGTGTCATTCGGCATCGGATCCAATGAATACGTGGCGATCATGGGGCCGTCGGGATCCGGGAAATCAACCCTCATGAACATCATCGGTTGTCTCGACGTGCCGTCGAAGGGATCCTACACCCTCGATGGCGCCGATGTCGGGACCCTCGGCGAAGATCGAACTGGCCGAGATCCGAAATGAGAAAATCGGATTTGTCTTTCAGACATTCAACCTGCTGCCGCGATCTGACGTGTTTCACAATGTGGAACTCCCGCTGATCTACGCGGGTCTGCGCCCTGCCAAGAGACGAAAGCTGGCGGAGGAGGCCATCGCGAGGGTTGGCTTGGCTGATCGCATGGATCATCGACCCAACGAGCTCTCGGGTGGCCAACGCCAGCGGGTTGCCATCGCGCGGGCACTGGTCAACCAACCGACCATCCTGCTTGCCGACGAGCCGACGGGAAACCTGGATTCGAAAACGGGTGCCGAGATCATGGCGGTTTTCGATGCCCTACACGCGGAAGGCAACACGATTCTGCTGGTGACGCACGAAGACGACGTCGCGCGCCACGCGCAGCGTTCGATCCGGCTGCGCGACGGGCTGATCGAAAGCGATACCGCCCATTCCGAAGCAGCATGAGCAGGCTCCATTCCACCACCGAGGCACTGAGGATCGCTGTGGCGGCCCTGCGTGCCAACAAGGCCCGCGGTGTGCTGACGACCCTCGGCATCATCATCGGTATTGTCGCGGTGTCGACGACCATGACCGCGGCAAACGGCCTCGCCAACAATTTCCGGGAAAGCGTGTCGGTCCTCGGCACCGATGTGCTCTATGTCTCCCGGGTTCCCTGGATGTTTCAGGGCCGCTTCTTCCAGTTTCGCAACCGGCCGAACCTCGAACTCAGGGACAGCGAGAAACTCGCCCGTCAGCTCGGCTCGTCGGCGATCGTCAACCCCACAGACGACACTCGGCGCCCGGTCAAATACCTCTCGGAGGTGATCGACAACGCGACCGTCATCGGCACGACGGACAAGCAGATGCTGGTGTCGAGCGCGGTGCCCGAGTTTGGACGCTTCCTCAACGCCTCCGACGTCGCGTTCAAACGCCATGTCTGCGTCATCGGCGTCACCATGCGCGAACAGCTCTTTGGCGACGTCGATCCCATCAACAAAAAGATCAAGGTCGGTCGCGCCAACTTCAGAGTCATCGGCGTGATGGAAAAGCAGGGCAGCGCCGGCACATTCGGTGGGCCTGATTTCGACAGCCAGGTCTTCATTCCGGTGACGACGTTTGTCAGGGAGTTCGGCGGCCGCAACCGCAGCTTCGCCTTTGCCGTCAAGGCGCCGCCGGGGACCGACATCGAAGATTTCGAGTACCACCTGACCGGTGAGATGCGCAAGATCCGGCGCCTCCACCCGAGCGACGACGAGAACTTCGCCATCAACAAGATGGACTCGCTGCTCGATGCCTTCAACAACGTGATGGGCGTGGTGTTGATGATCGGCATGGCCGTGACCGGTATTTCGTTGTTTGTGGGCGGCGTCGGGGTGATGAACATCATGTTCGTATCGGTCTCCGAGAGGACTCGCGAGATCGGGATCCGAAAGGCCATCGGCGCCAAACGACGGGCGATCCTGTGGCAGTTTCTGTTCGAGTCTTCGGCGATCTGCCTGGTCGGCGGTGTGATCGGTGTCGTGTTGTCGTTTGCGGTTGCGGCCGTTATCAACAAGCTGGTTTTGCCGGCAAGCGTGTCGCTTCCGATTGTTGTGATCGCGCTTTCGGTATCGGTGGCAACGGGTGTGATCTCGGGCTTCATACCCGCCTGGCGGGCGTCAAAGCTCAACCCGATCGATGCGCTGCACTACGAGTAGAAGAGGGGCGACTCCATGACCTGGACCGAATCGTTCAAAATGGCCTTGTCGGCGATCGGCGCTCACAAGCTCCGTTCGATCCTCACTCTGGTCGGTATCGTCGCCGGCGTCGCCGCCATCATCGCTGTGATGACCGGGGTTTCGGTCGTGCAGAGCCAGATGGAGGCCGAGTTGAGCGTCCTCGGTAACCGGACCTTTCAGATCATGAAGTTCCCGATGGGTGGTTTCAACAACGACCGCAACATAAATTTCCGTGAGATTGCCCGCTGGCCGCCCCTGACCATGGAACACGTGTACGCGATTCGTGAGCGCGTGAAAACAGTCGATATGGTGGGGGCCGAGTTGTGGCACTACAACACACGCGTCAGCTATCGGGACTCGTCCACCGAGCCCCGTCTCATGGTGTGCGGTGGAACGCCGGAGTATCCGGAGAACAACACCCACTACGTAATTCTCGGCCGCAATCTCACGGAAGAGGACGTGCAGGTCGGCCGCCGCGTGGTGGTGCTCGGACACGGCATCGCCCAGGAGTTGTTTCCCTTCATCGACCCCATCGGCAAGACCGTCAAGGTGGACGGCCACAAATTCACGGTCCAGGGCGTCTTCGCTGAAAAGAAGTCGGCCATGGGCGGGCAGTACGACAGCTACGTCCTGATGCCGATCTCGGTGTGGACCGATCTGTATGGGACGCGGGACGAGGACGGCAGCCCACGGTCCATCTTCATCACCGTTCGGGCACGACCCGGCGTGCCCCTCGAGGAGGCCCTCGAAGAGACCAAATCGGTCCTGCGTGCTGCCCGCGGCCTCAGCCCCCGCGACCAGGACACCTTCCATTGGTTCACCTCCGACTCGCAGATTCGCGCATTCAACGATGCCTCGGCCGGTGTCAAAGCGGCGGCCTTCGTGCTCGGCATCGTGGCCCTGATCGTCGCCGGCATCGGGATCATGAACATTATGCTGGTGTCGGTCACAGAACGGACTCGGGAGATCGGGATCCGCAAGGCCCTCGGCGCCAAACGCCCGGCGATCCTGCTGCAGTTCCTGATGGAGGCCGTGGTTCTCTGCAACATCGGTGGCGTGATCGGAGTTCTGATCGGTTTCGGGCTCGGCAATATCGTCACGTTCTTCACCGATTTTGCAGTCCACGTCCCGGTCGAGTGGGCGGTGCGCGGTGTGATCTTCTGCTCTGTTGTGGGATTGGTGTTCGGCATGTGGCCCGCGGTGCGTGCTTCGCGGCTGGCCCCCATCGACGCCCTTCGGTACGAGTAGGGATTAATCAGCCGTCGGCTGTTTTTTTCGGCCAATTCCAGTGCAATTTTTGGAGCATTTGAGAATCAATTTCTGCTGAATCTTTTGCGCCGTTTGTTTTCCTGTTTGTCAGCATTTACAACGGATTTTCGAGGTTGGTCGGACCTCCTTCGTTCGCGCTGTAAATGGCGTGTTTCCATATATCCGAGAAGAAGTCGAAAATCCTCAGAAAAAGCTTGCGGAAGATTTCACAATCTCCGGAATGTGTGTATCATATGCGGGATCGATTGTGGGGGAGTTTGGTTCTTGCGATAGCGTCCTGAGATCAGGCATTTACCGCGAGAATCGCATCGGCTAACACTGGCCCAAAAGAAGGAGGAGCACGTGGAACCCGTACATTTCATATATCTGACACCGGCGGTGGCGATTGTCGCCCTGGTCTACGCCTACATGCGCGCGGCGTGGGTCAAAAAACAGGATCCGGGCAACGAACGCATGCAGACCATCGGCAAGTGGATCGCCGACGGCGCCATGGCATTCCTGTCGGCCGAATACAGGGTGCTCGCGATCTTCGTGGTCGCGGTGGCCATCCTTCTCGGCGTCACGAATTCGATGGTGGGTGCGGAACAGAACACCAACGGCCTGATTGCACTGTCGTTCGTTCTCGGTGCGATCTGTTCGGGTCTGGCGGGCTACTTCGGCATGAAGACCGCGACCCAGGCCAATATCCGCACCGCGTCGGCCGCCCGCAAGGGACTCAACGAGGCCCTCCAGGTCGCCTTCAGGGGCGGTTCGGTTATGGGCCTTTCGGTGGTCGGTCTGGCGTTGACCGGTTTTGGTGGGCTGTTCTTCATGTACACCAAAATGTACCCGGCGGCCCTGACGGACACCGGATCCCATGATGTTGGTACTCAATATTCTGTCCGGCTTCTCGCTTGGTGCCTCTTCGATCGCGCTGTTTGCGCGCGTCGGTGGTGGGATCTACACCAAGGCTGCCGACGTCGGTGCAGATCTGGTTGGTAAGGTCGAGGCCGGAATCCCCGAGGACCACCCGCTCAATCCCGCCACCATCGCCGACAACGTCGGCGACAACGTCGGCGACGTGGCCGGCATGGGAGCCGACCTCTTCGAGTCGTACATTGGCGCGATCATCTCCTCGATGATCCTCGGCGCGGCCTGGTATGCCGGTCTCGAGGCCGCGCAGACCGGCAGCGGCATGAACGGTGTTTACCTGCCACTGTCCATCGCGGTCATCGGTATTGTCGCGTCCATCATCGGCTTCTTCTTCGTGCGCACCAAAGAGGGTGGGAACCCCCAGACAGGTCTCAATATGGGGACCTTCGGCGCCGGCGCACTGATGGTGGTCGGAACCCTCTTCGCCATCAAATGGCTCATGCCTGCGGGCGGCGTCACGGTCAACGACATCATCACCGGTGAGCCTGCGACCTACACCTGGGTCGGGCTCTCAATCGCAGTCATCGCCGGCCTCGCCGCCGGCATCGCGGTCGGTCTGTTGACCGAGTTCTATACGGCAACTGAGAAGAAACCTGTCGAAAGCATCATCGAAGCCTCCAAGACAGGTGCCGCGACGACCATCATCCAGGGCATCGCGGTGGGGATGAACTCCACCACTTTCCCGGTGTTGGTCATCGGCGCTGCAATCCTCGTCGCCTACGGCTCTGCGGGTCTCTACGGCATCGCGTTGGCGGCGCTCGGTATGCTGTCGACCACCGCCATCCAGCTCGCCACCGATGCCTACGGCCCGGTTGCGGACAACGCCGGCGGCATCGCCGAAATGGCGCAGCTCGGTCGCGACATCCGCGCCCGAACCGACAAGCTCGATGCGGTCGGCAACACCACCGCCGCCATCGGCAAGGGCTTCGCCATCGGTTCGGCCGCGCTGACCGCGTTGGCCCTGACCGCCGCCTTCCTGACCAAGATGCAGGGAAAGGTCGAAATCGATGCGGCCAACCCCTACGTGCTCGTGGGTCTCTTGATCGGCTGCATGTTGCCCTTCCGTTTCTCGGCCATGGCCATGGTAGCGGTCGGCAAAGCGGCTCAAGACATGATCCAGGAAGTGCGCCGCCAATTCCGCGACATCCCCGAATTGCGTCCGGCCCTCGAAGCTGCACAGCGGGCCGAGACCGAGGAGCGCGAGCCCAATGCCGAAGAAGCCAAGATTATCGCCGCTGCCGACGGCAAGGCGGAGTACACCCAGTGTGTGGAGATCTCCACCCAAGCCGCCATCAGAAAAATGATCGCTCCTGGCCTGATGGCGGTGATCGTTCCAGTTCTTGTTGGCCTCTACAACGTCAACATGCTTGGTGGGTTGTTGATAGGCGTGACCATCTCCGGCGTCTGTCTGGCGATCTTCCAGGCCAACGCGGGCGGTGCCTGGGACAACTCCAAGAAACAGGTCAAGGACGAAGGCCACACCAAGTGGGGCGACGCCTATGACGAGATGCACAAGGCGACCGTCACCGGCGACACCGTTGGCGATCCCTTCAAGGACACCTCGGGCCCGTCGCTCAACATCCTGATCAAGCTCATTTCGGTGGTCGCGATGATCATCGCGCCACTGCTCTACGCCATCCATTTCGGATAGGCGGAAATCTATTCACTTTCAGCCGGGCCTTCGGGCCCGGCTTTCGTTTGTGTACGTGCCGTCGGCACGCACACAAACGTCACGGCGTAGCCATAGGCGAAGCCGGATCCCGGGTATTAGATATTGGGTATTTGATGTTAGATATTTGATATTTGATATTGGATTCGTCGGCCCACTCAGGCAAGACACCATCCAACATCAAGCTTCAACATCAAACATCTGCGTTCATCCGCGTAATCTGCGGGCAGAATTGACTTCGCTTTTCTGTGTGCGTCCCTGTCGTTGAAACCGTGCGTATTATGTAACAATTCACACGACGGGGGTTGCCTGTGCGTCATTTGCTCGCGATCGGATTGCTGGTTTTTTGCGGTTGCGGCGGATCGTCTCAGTTGTCCATCGAAACAGGTTTCGCTGAGTTCGGTCAGAGCAGGCTCTACTACGAGGTGGCGGGTGTTGGCGATCCCACTGTGATCCTGATGCATGGCGGCATGTTGGACTGCACGATGTGGGACGAGCAGTTCGAGTTGCTTTCGCAAGACCACCGGGTTCTTCGTTTTGACGCGAGTGCCCACGGCCGGTCGACACTTCCGCCGGACGCCTATTGGGATCATGCCGATCTTCGTGCGCTTATGGACCACCTCCAGATTGAAAAGGCCGTAATGGTGGGCCTCTCGATGGGAGGCCGGGTTGCAATCGACATGGCCCTCGAGGAACCGGCCCGCGTTCAGGGAGTGGTGGCGGTTTCTTCGGGCCTTGGCGGCTACCGTTTCGTGTCCGACTTTCACGTGGAGAACAAAAAATCGCTGATTGCGGCCTGGAAATCAGGAGATTTCGACGCCGTCGTTGAGGCCTTTCAACGAGAGTGGACCGACGGACCCCACAGGACACCGGATCAGGTAGACCCCATGGTCCGTGAACGGGTTCGCGCCATGGCACGTCAGACTGTCGAGTCACTCATGGAGGGCCGCTCGATTCAGCCGCTCGCCATCGATCGTCTCGCCGAGCTTGACGTGCCGATGCTGGTGATCGCTGGGGAGCTCGACATGCCGGGAATTCACGAAATCGCCGACCTCCTGGTCGAGGCCAACCCGAACGCCGAGCTGGTCAGAATTCCGAATGTCGCGCATATGGTAAACCTCGAAGCTCCGAAGGAGTTCAATCGGGTTCTGTTGGAGTACCTCGAGAGGTTCAACTAAGCCTCGAGGATGCGCGGCGGAGGTGCCATTTATCGCATTGTTTGGGCCACCGTTCGTATCGGGAAATCAAGGATGCCCGGGCAAACAATGCGATGGGTGGCTCCTCACGGGAAGCGAGACGTGAGGACCGGGCTCTCTTGACACCATGGGTAAAGGATAGTTGGCCGGCGATCGATGGATAAACCCGGCTTCGCTGGCTGAAGCCAGCTACGCCGGGATTGTTGCTCCGATGCCCCAAGGGCACGGAGCAACAAAAAGGCCCCGCGCAAGCGCGGGGCAAAAGAGGACTGTATGACCGAAAGGCTGTTCTTAGCCTTTTTGACTTTGATAGAAGCCCATGAGGATCTTGGCAACTTCGGGCCGCGCGAACTCGGGCGGCAGGTCCTCGCCGTTTGAGAGCATCTCGCGAACCTTGGTGCCGGACAGGAACACGAACGATTCCTTTTTGTGGCCTTCGGGGGCTTCGCGCATCATGATGACCTCGCCGAGCTCACGGGAGTACGCGGTGTGGTCGGCTTCGAAGATCTTCAGTCTCGAGCGCGCCTGCGGGGACCTCGTCGTGGAAGATCGCCTGGGCGTCGAAGGGACCGTAGTAGTCGCCGACACCGGCGTGGTCGCGGCCGACGATCAGGTGGGTGGCGCCCATGTTCTGACGGAAGACCGCGTGGAGAACGGCCTCGCGGGGACCGGCGTAGAGCATGTCGTATCCGTAGCCGGTGATCTCCACCGAGTTGGGCGGGAAGTAGAGCTCGGCCATCTTGCGGATTGCGGCGTCGCGCACGTCGGCCGGGATGTCACCGGGTTTCAGTTTGCCGAGCAGCATGTGGATCACGGCGCCGTCGGCGTTTTCGCGTTTCATCGCCATGCGGACGAGCTCTTCGTGAGCGCGGTGCATCGGGTTGCGGGTCTGGAAGGCCACGACCTTGGTCCAACCGTTCTTCTCGATGAGATCGCGGATCTCCATGGCGGTCCGGAAGGTCTCAGGGAAATCCCTCGCAAAGTAGGAGTAATTGAGGACCTCGATCGGACCGGAGATAAAGGTTGCACCGACGGTGTTGAAGGCCTTGACGCCGGGGTGCTCCATGTCGTCCGTTGCGTAGATCTTCTGGGTCATGGTCGCCATCTGCTCGGCGGTGGCGGTCTCAACCTTGTCGACGGTCTGAATGGCGAGGACCGGGTTGCCGGACATGTTGGGGTCTTTGAGGGCGATGCGCATGCCGGGCTCGATGCCCGACGCGTCCTCGACCACGTTGACGATCGGCACCGGAAAGAAGAGACCATCAACGGTTACCATCTTCTCGGCGACCGCCATCGAGTCCGCGAGGTTCATGAAGCCGGTCAGCGGGTTGAAGTAACCCGAGCCGAGCATCACCGCGTTGGCAGCGGCCTGGGAGCAGATGACGATGCTCTTCAGGTTCGCTGCCTCGGCTTCGAGGGCGGCGCGCTTGGCATCGTCCGCGACGTAGAGGGGGTTCAGAGTTTCAGAGCCGTGTGGTTTGATCATTGAGCATTCTCCCTATGTGTTTTTCATGCCTCAACCGAGGCTTTTTCAAGTGGCTGCGGGGCTTCAGTTGTCATCCGTTCGTGCGCCATGGCCAACGTGCGGTAGAGAATATGGGCGAACTTGGAGTAGGGGAGGGTCAGGAAGAGACAGAGCACCACTCCAAGGTGGATGATGTAGATCCCGAACCCCAACATCGGTGGGATGCCGGGGACGAAACGGAAAATCTCGGTGAAGACGCCGGTGCCGATGACGCCGAGCACGACCCAGAGGAAGAAGCGGTCGAACGGGGTCGTGGTGCCGACAAGCTTGTCGCCCGTCTTGCGGCGGTTGACCCAGAGCAACAGACCGCCTACTACCAGGATAACGGCCGATGCGTTACCGAGGAGTTTTACCCAGTGCGTGATTTCGACCGGATATCCCGGTTTCTCGAACGGCAAGATCTTGAAGAACCAGGAGAAGAAGATCGTGTCTCCATACAGGTAGACCACCGCCCAACCGGACGTAACGGCCGCACCCACAAAACCCCACATGACCAGGAAGTGTCCCCATCTTCGTTTGGGCACACCGTGATCACAGCTCGAAAACTTCGTGTGGAAGGCGATGCTGGCGAACACTCCGAGCAGTGAGCCGATGAGCGTTCCGGTTCTTTTCTGTTTTTCGCCAAGCATCTTCCAGAACCTCTGACCCTTGGACAAACAGCGCCAGCGCGACCCAGCCCACGGCTGCAAAATTGACGATGTAGATCAGTGAGTGGGGCACATACGAGTCGTAGAAGAACTGCCCGAGCAGAGCCGATGGCTCGAGATTGGTATGGCCCTCGATCACGCCCAGACCGGTCGTTGCGAAGAGCAACACGAACCAGAACACGATCGGCGAAATAACGAGCAGCGGCCAGGTTTTCTTGACGTTGCCCACCATTGAGCCGAGGAAGCCGGGGAAGGCCAATTTCTCCACCGCCATGGCGCGGACCGCTGCCATCACATCACCCGGATTGACCTCCCGGGGACAGCGCACCGAGCAGTCGTTGCACTGGTGGCAGAGCCACGGTCCGGCGTCGCCGATGAGACGATCCACGAGGCCCCACTGGGCCCACAGAATCTGACGGCGTGGGAACGGGGCGTTGGCCGGTGCCAATTCGCAGACGCTCGAACAGGTCGCGCACTGGTAGCACTTGCTGGCGTTGCGGCCGCCTCGCTTGATGAACGCCTCGCGGAAGTCTGACGACGTATCGATGACCGGGATCGAGGCCATGCTGTTCCTCCCTGCTCCTCCTAAAACCCCTTGAGCGGGTTTGGACCCATCTCGTCAAGTTCCTCGGCAAAATCGTCGAGAATCTTCGGGATGCGATCGAACTCGTCATGAGAAAGCTCGACGAGCTTGACGCGCTCGGATTCGAGGGCGAGCCGCTCGAGCGTTTCGCCGACATTGTCGAGCCTGGTGTTTGCGAGCTCGGAACCGCGCACGTAGTGGCACTGGTAGTCGTCACCGTACTTGCAGCCGATGAGGATCACGCCATCGATGCCTCGTGACAGTGATTCTGCCAGCCAGATAATATTCATCGAGCCAAGGCATCGGATCGGGATGATCCGCACCCAGGGGTTCCACGTCGCGCCGTTCGCGGCGGCCGCCTCGAGAGCCGGCACCGCGTCGTTCTCGCACATAAGAGCCAGGATGCGCGGTTTTTCCTCGTAGTCTTCCGGGACTTCCACGGCCTTGATCATTTCGGCAATCTGGTGGACCGAATAGTCCGGGAAGCTGATGATCCGTTCCGGACAGGCTCCCATACAGATGCCGCACCTGCGGCAGCGCAGCGTGAACAGCTCGGGAGTGCCCTTCGCGTCCTCGTTCAGGGTTCCGAACGGGCACTCCTCGGTGCAACGTTTGCACTGCGTGCAGCGCTGGAGGAAGAAGTCGGGATGCCCGGTATCGCCGGCGCGCGGGTGGACCGCTTCTCCCCGTTTTGCCATTTCAATACACTGGACGGCCTTGAGGGCGGCTCCGAAACCGTCCTCGCCGGCCTGTGCCGATTCCATCGGTGCGTGCACGGTTCCGGCAGCGTAGATTCCGGTGCGGCGGGTTTCATACGGGAAACAGATGAAGTGCGAGTCCGGGAACCCGTACTTCAGTGCCGGCAGATCCGGACCCTGGCGATAGGTGAGGTTGAGGATCTCCGTCCCCTCGTGGGCCTCGAGCTCCTGAGCGCGGACCGCCGACTTTTCGCGAACCTGCGAGCTTTCCGAGTTTTCGGCCTGATGGCGTGAATCGTGGAGCTCGCGAATCAGCTCACCGTCAGCGGCGTTCGGCACCATGCCGACCGCGAGCACCACGAGGTCGGATTCGATGGCTACGTTGTCACCGAGAAGGCTCTCGGTGAGTTGGATGGAAAGTTTGCCGTTCACCTCGACACCGGTGACCTCGCCACGAGTGATCATCGCACCGGTCTTCTCCTGGGTTGCGAGGTAGAAGTGCTCCATCAGACCGGCGGCGCGCATGTCCTTGTGGACAATCGCGCTCTCGATCGACGAATCAATGGCGTGCAGCTCCTGAATCTGTCGGAGCGTGTTGACGCAACACTCTGAAGAGCAGTAGCGGAGGTGATCGGGATCGCGGGAACCTGCGCACTGGATAAAGCTCACCCGTTTCGGCGTTCTGCCGTCGGACGGGCAGGCGACTGCACCGTCGACCAGCATCTTCTCGAATTCCTGCGCCGTCACCACGTCCGGTGAGGCTCCGTAGCCGAGGTGTCCCAGCTTCGAGGCGTCGTACGGCGACGCGCCGGTCGCTTGAACAATCGTGCCGACCGTCATTTCGAGACCGGAGGACCCGTTGAGCTGGACCTTGAACTGACCGGGTTGACCGTCGATCTTGACGATCGAGGTATCGGTCAAAACCTTGATGTTGTCATCACCCTTGATCTCGTCGATTAGCCCGGGAATCGGATTCGGCGCAGGCTCATCGTAGGGCGCTTGTTCAGGGGCGATCGATTTCTGGTGAGCCAGCAAACCGCCGAGTTCGTCCTTCTTTTCGACGAGCACGGCAGGGTGACCGAGGCCAGAGGCGGCGAGGGCCGCCTCGAGGCCGGCGCGACCGCTGCCCACGACGAGGACCGTGTCGTTGATCTCGGCTTGGAAGGGATCGAACGGTTTCATGCCGTCGAGACGGGCGAGTCCCATCCGCACCTGGTCCTGCGCGAGCGAGGTCTTGTCTTCGTCATCCTCGGCCTCTTTGAGCGGCCACGCGCAGTGCTCGCGAACGGCGGTTCGAAACATCACCATTCCGTCGGCGGTGAGCGAGTTGAACTCCTCGGTCTTGGCACGTTCTGAGCAGGCAGCCACGAGAATCCCGTCGAGCTCGTGCTCTTTCACCGAGGCGGCGATCGCCTCCAGCCCCTCGGGGGCGCACAGACACTCGTGGGTCAGGGTGGTAGCACATCCGCGGTCGTTGGCGGCCTCGATGACCTCGTCGACGTCGACGGCATCACCGATGCCGCATCCGGTACAAAGGAAAACGCCGAGCTTGTCCATTAGGACCTCCTTCCGGCAGCGATCAGGGCCCGCGCTGCAGCTCCGGTCGCGTCACGAACGGATGCCGCGACATCCTCGGGCCGGCGTGCCACGCCGGCGACGGTCAGTCCGGATCCGAGATCATCGAGAACGAACCCGTCCTCATCCTTGTGCGCGAAGACTGCCAGGTCTTGATCGCCGGCGGCCGGCATCATCCCGGTCGCCAGGACCACGAGGTCGGCGTCTGCCTCGATCAGAGTGTCATTGGCGACATCCTCCACGTGGAGCTTCAACGCTCCGTTGACCTGTTCGACTCGGCCCACCTTTCCCTTGACCAGATTGACACCCTCGAGCTCGGAGACCTTGAGGAGAACGTCCTCATTCCGCCCCGGTGTGCGGCGGTCGATGTAGTACATGGTGACCTCGGCGTCGGGGATCTGGTCCTTGACGTAGGTGGCCTGTTTGAGGCTCGCCAGGCAGCAGACGCCCGAGCAATAGGGAAGGTGGTTGACGTCGCGCGAGCCGGCGCACTGGACAAAGGCCACCTTGGTCGGCGGCTCACCGTTCGACGGGCGAAGTATCTTGCCGGCAGTCGGTCCGGCCGGTGCGGCGAGGCGCTCCATTTGGACATTGGCGATCACGTCATCGAAAGTGCCACCGAGGTCGTCGAGCTTTTCGATTGGGTAGGGGTTCCAGCCGGTCGCTACGATGACCGCGCCGACCTCGAAAGTCTCGATTTTTTCGGAGGCCTCGAGGTCGACCGCCCCGTAGCTGCAGGCGTCCGCGATCTTCTTTGCCTCGTCGTCGCCCACCGCGTCGCGATCGAAGAGGTAGTGCTTCGGCCACGCATTGAGATGCGGCAGACGGATCGCCTTGACCTTGGCCATCCCAAGATTGAAGGGGTCGTCCACCTCGGTGGTGCACGCCTGCGAGCAGTCTCCGCAGGCCGTGCATTTGTCGTTGACCCAGGCGGGAGCGGTCGTTACCGTGACCTTCCAACCGGCATCTGTTTGTTCGGCCGCGGTGACCTGGGACGAGGTCAGGACCTGGACGCGCGGGTTGCGCTCGATTCGGCGCACGTTGATCTCCATGCCGCAGGTCGGGGGGCACATCTTGGGGAAGTAGTTGTGGCTGCGGATCACCCGACCGCCGATGTACGGCTCGCGTTCGACAACCACGACCTCGGCTCCGGCTTCGGCCGCTTCCAAAGCGGCGCTGATGCCGGCGATGCCGGCGCCGATGACGAGCAGGGATGGCTTGCTTTCACTCATGTGTCACTCCGTTCGACAGTTTTCTCGCGCGCCTTCATGGTCGGTTCGGCAAAGAGCGCGAACCTCAGCCAGCGGAAGGCGAACTTGAGGAGAGCTTCATCGTTGGTTTTGAACTCTTCGAGTTCCCCGGCGTCGATCTCGAATCGATCAATGAACGAGGACTCGAATACAAACGCTCTGAAGGTGTCGAGGTCGTAGCAGCCCATGTAGAGCATGTGCATGCGTTTGGGATCCAGGGTGCGGCCGCCGATGAACCAGGGGTGGCTGACGAGATCCCGAAACCCTTCTTCCAGGGCCTCATGGGTCTCGATATCCTGGTCGGCACGCCAGGTCTCGGCTGTCCACTCCTTGCGGTCGGTCTGTTCGCGACCCTTGCAGTGGTCGTCCTCGAACACGAAGAACATGGGCTCGGGCTCTTCGCCGGCTCGCGCCGGAGGGATCGCCATACCGAGCGGGTACATTCTGCAGGCCCAGGGCCGGTCCTCGTAGACGGAGCAGCCCTTTTCGCCGACAAATGGGCAGGGCTTGCCCTCTTCGGAAGTCATGCGGAGCATCACCATCGGGATTTTGAGGTCCTTGGTGATGGGGTTGGTGGTGTGGGTCTCGAGAAACTGGCGGGTGTGCATCCCGAGGCGCCGGGCGAGACGCAAGACGTCGGCCGGGGTCAGGACGATGTTGATGTCCGCACAGCACGAATTGAAACAGGGAACGCCCGGATGGCAGGTAAAACCGAAGGTCTCGTTCTTTTCGAGCTGCCGCTTATCCACCAGGAACTGCGGCAAGTTCGCGTTTGCGGTCGTCATGTGGAGCCTCCATTTTCATCGCTTTCGGCAGCGACATCGCCATCGGTCTGTTCCCCGATGGCGACCTCGATGATGCGATCTTTGAGAGCGTCGGCAGACCACACCGGAAGTGGTGACGGCGTTCCCGTGGAGGGATCGACACGATATCGGTAGGACGCGTTGACGGCGAAATTTGTCTTCATGTGCTCCCAGCCGCGGATGAAATAGCCGCAGTCGTCGTTAAAGCATGCGAGCTGGAACTCTGCGGTCCAACCGGTGGCTTCTGGAAGATCGAATGCCTGCAGTTTCTGGCTACAGTGGGGGCACACAGGGTGTTCTTGGAGAGTGGTCACAATATCCTCGAGGGGAAAAGGGCCCCAGGCGCCGTAGCGCCCGGGGCCCGGAATAAAAGATTGAATCAACCGCCCAGGAGTTCGTGGTCGGACTCAGCCTTGAACATCGGGATGATGTCGCGCTTGAGCATTTCCCACTCTTCCGTTTCCGGATCCATGATGCAGTTGACGAAGCACAGCCAGTTGTCGTTGTCCAGCTTGGGGAAGTCGGCGCGGAAGTAGTATCCGGGCCAACGGGTCTCTTCGCGGAACAGGATCGTGCGGACATGCGCTTCGGCCTGATACATGCGGTGCACGTTTTCCCAGCAACGCATCAGCTCGTGAAGATCCTCGGCACCGAGGCATTCGGCGTCTTCCTTGAGCAGCGCGAGGAGTTCCAGACCACGCTCGCAGAGCATCTTCGAGGTCGTGAACTGGGAGCCCACGCCTCCTGCGTACTCATCCATGAGCTTCTGCAGGCGGAACATGAACATCTTCGGAATGATGTAGTGCGGGTTGACGTCGGTCTGCGATGTGAAACCACTGTGCTCGGCAAAGAGTTCGAGCGGCTTCAGGGTCTTGGCCTTGAGTTCCTCGACCAACGCATCGTTGACCGTGGGCATCGCGGGGTTCTCGTTGACGATGTAGCGCACGGCCGCCTTGCCGGCGATGCGACCCTCGGCGTGGGAACCCGATGAGAATTTGTGAGACGAGGCACCGGTTGCGTCGCCGGCCGCGAACAGGCCTTTGACGGTGCACATGTTCTCGTAGCCCCAGAAGTACTCCGGCGGAGCCAGGTCTTCAGGACCGCTGACCCAGGCGCCGGAGGCGCCGGAGTGCGAACCGATGAAGTACGGTTCGGCCGCAGCGATCTCGGAGGCTTTCTCTTCCGGCTGGACGTCACTGGCAGCCCACAGAATGGCCTGCGAGATGGTCATGTCGAGGAAGTCTTCCCAGGCCTCGCTCTCGAGTTCCTTCATCTTCTTCTTGTAGGCCTTCGGATCGTCCTTGTACTGGTCGGCGATCTTCTGGAGGGCTTCTTCGGTCCGCATGTAGATCGGGCCCTTGCCTTCCATGACGTCGAGCATGCCGAGCCAGTTGCGGAGGTTTGCCGGGATCGGCTTCACCAGTCCGTAGGGCTTCCAGTTCTCGAGCTCGGGGCGCCGCTCGACCATGTACTCGCCACCGAAGGCGTTGGTCGCACGGGACTTGAAGAGCAGGAACCAGGCGCCAACCGGACCGTAGGCGTCTTTGAAGCGGACCGGGATGAAGCGAACTTCCTGGCACGTCATCTCGGCACCGGCCTTCAAGGTAAAGAACGTCGAGGAACCGGAGTTCCACGGCGGATACCAGGCGCGGCCGAGGCCTTCGCCGGAGGAACGCGGTTTGAACACGTGGACGGCGCCGCCCATGGCGACAAACACGGCGCGGGCGAGGAACACGTAGAACTTGTTCTCACGCACCGAGAATCCGTAGGCGCCCTTGAGTTGACCGTCTTCCATGATCGGGCCGACGATGAAGACGCGCTCGATGATGTTGTCGGTTCCGAGGTGGTTCTTGGCCGCTTCAGCGACGATGACCTTGTAGGACTCGCCGTTGATCATCAGCTGCCAACGTCCCTCGTGGACGTATCCGCCGCCCTCTGCCTTCCAAATGGGGAGGCCCCATTTTTCAAACAGATGGACCGAGCCGTCAACGTGACGTGCGATCGAAGCCACGAGGTCGTCGCGGGCGACGCCCATGAGGTCCTGCGACACGTAGTTGACGTAGTCCTTGATGGTGTTCTCGCCGTCTTTGAGACCCACGTACTGGTTGATGGCGGAGAGGCCCATGGCCACCGCGCCGGAGCGGTCCACCGCGGCCTTGTCGACCATGGTGACCTTGAGGTTGTTTTTCTTGGCCCAGTGAGCGGCTTCAACCGCGGCGCCGCAGGACGCCATACCGCCACCGAGGATCAGAAGATCAGTTTCAACTGTGACTGTTTCAAAATTTGCCATGATCCCCCCCTACTTCGTCCACACGTCGCAGCCGAGGGAATCCGGCTCGGTGAAGAGAACCGGACCCTCGAGGCCCGGTTCGGTGTTCCAGCCACCGGTGGGTTCCGCCTGGCCTTCCGGGGTGGTGCGGATCGGGAATTTGAACCGCTTCACCTGGCCGCTGCGGAATTTAACGGTCCACATGATCGAGTCGGTAGAGCGCAACGGCACCACCGACGCGCCCATGGGCACGAAGTCCGCGTAACCACGGACGTCGACGGCCTGGGTCGGGCAGATCTTGACGCAGTTGTAGCACTCCCAGCACATTTCGGGTTCGCGGTTGTAGGCCTTCATCTTCTCCTTATCGAGAACCATGAGGTCGTTTGGACAGATGTGCTGGCAGGCAGTCTTGTCGAGCGCCTTACACCCGTCACACTTTTCAACATTAACGAAACTCGGCATACAGGGTTCCTCCTTTCAAGCTCCAATGATCTTTGAATGCGAAAACTCCACAAAATCTCATCGGTGGCTCATCAAGCAAGAGCTGTGCCTGTTTTCACAATCTCCAACGAGAACCAATCGCACGTTGGCATTAAAGGTTGGAAATAAAAGGATTGAGTCAAAGGTGAGCCCTCAGGAACGCGGGGCCGTTCGAACCGGACGGGCGCGGTCGGGATGGGGGAGTTGTACGGACCCCTCGGGCAGAAAAACCGTGGTGGGGTGTGTGATTTTCACATTTCATTGACGTAAGTCGTGCCTCTGGAACTATTAGAGCGAGAGACTTTCGGAGATTTTGGTGTGATCTGTGAAAATTTTCACTTGCAACGGAATAAACAACTTGCATGAGTCTTCGGGGATTGGTTTTGTTACCGAAACGTTACGGTGATTGGCAGTTGGCTTTCTAAATTGAACATAACAGGTAACTTATCGTCTTGGTCTCGTTGTTACACCTGGTGGAACGGCCGCGGCCCGTCCCGCTTTGGTGACGGGGTGGATGGCGGCGCCGATGGAAGGCTGACGAATACGGAGGAAATTCAAAAAATATTGAAAATAAACAGCTTACGATGTCAATTTTGAACTATTCGTACCGGCGATCGGTCGTTTCGGGCTTTCCGCGGGTCGCCGTGGGATCTGCCATGAGACGACTATTATTTTCCTTCAGACTGCGTTATTGCCGCTGAATAGGTGTCGAAAAGGTGCGCCGATGGGCATCGAATGTGCAAGAGTCGCTGGGCACATCAACGCGGTTCACCGCGAAATCGGAGGATGGCTGCATGCGACTGATTCTTCTCGGACCACCAGGAGCTGGCAAGGGCACCCAGGCGCGATTTATCTGCGAACGATTTGGAATTCCACAGATCTCGACCGGCGATATGCTGCGCGCAGCGGTTGCAGCCGGAACAGAGCTCGGAAAACAGGCCAAGGTCGTCATGGACTCCGGCGGTCTCGTTTCGGACGACATCATCATCGGTCTGGTCAAGGAGAGAATCACACAGCCGGATTGCACGTCGGGTTTTCTGTTTGACGGTTTTCCGCGCACGGTGGCCCAGGCTGAAGCCATGCGCGATGCCGGTGTCGCCATCGATGCGGTGGTCGAGATCGCGGTTCCCGATGACGACATTGTCATGCGGCTTTCCGGGCGGCGATCCCACCCCGGGTCCGGGCGCGTCTACCACGTCACCTTCAACCCGCCCAAGGTCGAAGGCAAGGACGACGTCACCGGTGAGGATCTGGTGCACCGCGACGACGATCAGGAGGGGACCATCCGCAACCGGCTGGCCACCTACCACGCCCAGACCGAGATTCTGACCGGGTTCTACGGTGATCTCGAGGCGGAAGGCGGCGCTGACGCGCCGAAGCTGATCAAGGTTGACGGCACGCAGTCGATCGATGGCGTTAAGGACCAAACGCTGGCAGAACTCGCCAAGCTCTCCTGATGCCGCAAGGGCGGGGCCTGCCTCGCCTTGGCGGCGGTCAATTGGACCGGGTACAAGGCGGCACATGTGCCGCCACTACGGGACACGGAGATAAATGGGTAGTGGCGGGGCCTGTCGCGCCTTGCGAGAGTTGATCGGGACGGGCGCAAGGCGGCACATGTGCCGCCAACTACCGGCGGTCGTCCAACTCGAATGGGACGTCCACACGGCTCTCCTCGAGTTCGATAATCAGTCGCCATCGACCGGGCTGAACTCCACCTGGTACTTCGAAGACCAGCGGGCCCGAACATGGTTCGAAGTTGACGAGATAAAGCTCGTCGGCGGCAAATCCCTCGCCAACTTCGGCAAAGAACCAGCGGTCGCAGTACCGCAGGGCTCGCGGATCGGTTTGTAGGGACGAGGTTGTGAATTCAGCGCGCCGAACCAGGGTGTGAATCTGAGAGTAGGCGGCGCGAAACACATCCTGGGTGATCAGGGGCAGCCGGCGGCCGTCGGGAGTCATGACCGACACTGCGTTGCGCTTGATGACGAGTTGCCCCGACGGTGAGGCGGACCGCAGATAAAGAGCCAGGACGAGCCAGGTCTCACCCAGAGAACTCAGGGTCTGGTGGGTCCCGACGGTGGCCTCCAGTTCGGGCCCCTCGTAGGAGTAAATGTGGTCGCCGTGGCGGGTGACGCCGTTGCCGACATCGACAGCGCTGGTGCAGCCCGCGAGCACCAGCGTCAACGCGAACACGCTGACCGCGATCCGTTGAATCACTGATCGCCGGCCAGTTCGCGGATCTTCGACTGCAGCTGTTCGGAATCGAGCCCCTGGTGACCCATCTGCTGCCAGAGACCGCCGCAGCCTTCGCGGTTCGTACCCACGTGGTCGTACCGCGGATGCAGGCCCCGCTGGAGCAGCCACGTGCCGAGGCGGATTCCGAGACCGGTCTTCGAGTTGAGGCTCTCCGCCACGAAGACCCATTTCGCAGCGCCGATCTTTGCCAGCATCGCCTCGTCGACGACGTTCAGAGTGGATTTGTTGATGAGCCCCACGTCGAGACCATCGGCTCGTAGCCGTTCGACGGCGTCGAGCGCCCGATAGAGGGTGTCTCCGAAGCTGACAACGAAACCGCCGTCCGATGACGCGTCGCGCACCACTTCGTCCCGGCCGGGTTCGAAGACATAGCCGTCGCCGAAGAGTTCGACGCCGTTCTCGTCGAGGATCACCGGCAACTTCGAACGGTTGGAGAAGACGAATCGCAGGCCGGGATCGTCGAAGACCCGCCGCACGCACGCCCTCATCTGGCCGCCGTCGGCAGGGAAGTAGAGCCGGGTGGGGTGGTCGTCGTGGTCGAGGCCATTGTCGGCGAAGAAGTTGTTGAGCCCGAAGTGGCAGGTGTTGTCGGCCATGTCGTCGACCCCGGCATGGGAGAAGTGACTCAGCACATTGCAGCGATTGAGCCGCGCCATGGTGATCTCCGACACGCACATCTCGAGGAAGGCGCTGAAGGTGCCGAAGATGCCCTGTTTGCCGGCCTCCATCCCGAAGCCCGCCGCGGCCGCGAAGTTGCCGCGTTCCATGATGCCCGAACTGACGTAGATCTCGGGAAACGCCTTCTTGATGTGGACGAGCCCGCACGAACCCTCGAGGTCTGAGTCGACACGACAGGACCGTCGCTCTTCCGGGCGGCCTCGTCCATTTCACCGAGAATCTCGACCACCGCCGTGCCGAAGAGATTGCGGTTGGAGTCCTTGCGGTCGCCGGCGCCGAGGTAGTGGTGGGGATTCGGGTCTTTGTCGAGCGAGTTCAGATAGTCGACGGCTTCCTCGTGGCCGCGAGCGGCGAGATAGCTCCCTGGCGACGTCGACCGAAACCACGTCGTGGGCCTTCGGAGTGCCCTCGAGACCTGGGATACCAACCGCCATCGGACGGTGGTTGACGAGCGCGACCGGGCCCGGCGTCCGCAGGGCGCGAGCCATGCGTCGAATAGAGGCTGCTGAGATCCTCGCCGTCGCCCTCGTCGACGGTCGATGCCCTGTCCCGCCAGCGTCTTCGCCACCGAATACCCCGGCAGATAGGTGCTCGGGTGTCCGGCGATGGTGACGTCGTTGTCATCGACTACAAGCTTGAGGTTGAGATTGCGTGCAGACAGCAAAGCGCGCTGCTTCGGCATCGTTGCCCTCCTGCAGCGACCCGTCAGAGCTGAAACAGAAGACCGCCTGATCGGGATGAGCCATGGCGACGCCGTTGACGTGGGGCCACATATGGCCGAGCCGACCGGAGCTGAAGCCGACACCGGGGGTGTGGCCGAACTCGGGGTGACCGGGCAGGTGGGCCCCAGCCTCCCGGTAATGGAGCAGCGCCGTTGCCGGCAGGTGGCCGTTGAGCACCGACATCAGGTACTGGATCGCGACCCGGTGGCCGGCCTCGTCGAAGTAGGTCTTGAGCACCGCGTCGCTGCCGCGCATGAACCCATCAGCGATCAGCACCTCAGGCACGATGTCCCAGGCGCCACCGGTGTGTCCGCCGACACCCCTCGCTGCTCCGGTCGCGGTGAAGAAGACGATGGCGTCCCGACAGAGCTGGACATTGGCGGCGAGCTGTTGCTCCTGCTCGATTGTCAGGGACTCGGCAGAGGGGTCGAGGGCGAGGGAATGAAACAACTCGAGATCGATGGGGAAGGTCTCGCTGGTGGCCACGGCTATTCTCCTCCTGGTGGAGTCAACATATCAGAACTTTCGGGCGCAGATGTGCCCCGCCTCTCACTTGCCGGCGGGGGCGCTCGACGCTACCCTCGGACCACCGATGGAGTTCCGAGCCGAATTCGCCGTGGCGCTCTGGGAAGGCCCAACTTTCCCGGTCTGCGAGTGGTCGGGGAGATGAAGCGTTCCGCCACTGCGGCGTTTGACCGTCTCCCCGCATTGGCGGAGCGGCTCAGGGAGAGCGGGCCGGTCGATCGTCGCGATGTCTTTGCGATCCATGCACCCCTGCGGATCTGTCCACTGGGGGCCCACGTCGATCACCAGGGCGGCGTGGTCACCGGTCTGACGGTCGATCGATCGGTCGACCTGGTGGCGGTGCCGAATGAGAGCGGGTGTTTTGAGGTTTCGAGCCTCGACTTTCCCGGCACCGTGGTGATTGATCTTCACGACGGCCCCACACAACCGGTTGGCGATTGGGGAGACTATGCCCGTGCGGCGGTCTCGGCGCTCGCCGCTATTCACCCTCTCGGGGTCGGTCTGAGAGCCGTGGTGGGAGGCGATCTGCCGGGATCGGGTCTGAGCTCCTCGGCGGCGATCCTGATCGCCTATCTGATGGCTCTCGCGCACGTCAACGGGATCGAACACACTCGAGAGGGGATCGCAGCCCTCGTACAGGCGTCGGAGAACCGGTTCATGGGGGTCGCGAGTGGGCGCCTCGACCAGTCCATCATCCTTTATGCCGAACCCGGGCACCTGACGCGGCTGGATTGCTCCAATTTCGAGATCCGACAGGTCCCGGCGCCTGAACGTCGATTTCGGGCGGCCTTTCTCGTCGCATTCTCGGGACTGGCGCGCTCCCTCGTTCGTTCTGACTTCAATCTCCGCGTTGCTGAGTGCGGCCGGGCCGCACGAACACTGCTCGAGATTGGAGGCAGGAAAGACGCTGAAGGGGCCGTGTTGTCGGATGTCGAGCCTGAGGTGTTCGAGGCTCGGGGACAGGCCCTGCCGGAGATGCTGCGGCGGCGCGCCGCGCACTATTTCGGTGAGGCGGCCAGAGTGGAGGCCGGGGTTGATGCCTGGCGGTCGGGCGACCTCGACACTTTCGGTCGGCTGATGACCGCTTCAGGAAAGAGCTCGATCGAAAACTACCAGTGTGGAACACCGGAGACCATTGCCCTCTGGAAGGCCCTTGTGACGACCCCGGGGGTTCTCGGCGCGAGGTTTTCGGGTGCCGGATTTGGCGGCAGTTGTATCGCTATGATCGAGGTGGATGCGGCAGCTCTGATCATAGGTGATGTGAAAATGAAGTACGCCCTGGCCAAACCGGTCGCTGCAGCCGCCGCGACCTACGATGTGTGCGCACCCTCCGGGCCGGCGGAGCTCTTGAAACCGGTGGTGTGATGCAGGCTGTTGTTCTGGCCGCAGGCCGCGGCACCCGACTGCGGCCGGTCACCGAGGGCCGGAGCAAGGCAATGGTCCCGGTGGTCGGCACGCCTCTCGTCGAACTGGCCCTGGCGCCCCTGGTCGAGTCCGGTGTCCGCAACGTGGTGATGGTTGTCGGCCCGGACGACGATGAGATTCGAGAGCACTTCAGCAAACGGTCACAGCTCGACGTCTCGATTCAATGGGTGATTCAGAAGGATCGGCTGGGGATGGCCCACGCGCTCCTTCAGGCCGCCCCCAACCTGCACGGTGCATTTATTCTGACGGCTTGCGACAGCCTGGTCGGAACGCAGCACGTCCGCGATCTCCTGGATGCGGCTCGGGACGCCGACTCTGTCCTCAGCCTGCTCGACGTGGAACCGCAGATGGTTTCGCGCAGCGCCGCCGTCGAGCTCGACGGCACCGTCGTGCGTCGAATCGTCGAAAAACCGCCGATCGAGGAGGCGCCGTCGCACACGGTGAGCCTTCCGCACTATGTCTTTTCCCCGCTGTTGTTGCCCTTGCTGGCAGAGGTGTCGAAATCCTCGCGCGGTGAGTTCGAGCTTCAGGAGGCGATCCAGCGCCACATCGATGCCGGGTCCCGGGTGGTTGGAGTGCGCGCGCCGGAACGGCTCCAGGTGTCGTCGCCGACTGAACTGCTCGGGTTGAATCTGCGAAAGTTGAGGGAGGGAAGGGGCCTCGCAGTCGATCTCTCTCCGGACGTTCAGTCCGAGGCACTCATCACCGAACCAGTGCGGATCGAGAAAGGGGCGATGGTCGGCCGGGGTTGCATCATCGGCCCTGAGGTGTTTCTCGAGGCCGGATGCGCGGTGGGTGACCAGGCGGTTGTTCGCGGGTCCATCGTGCTTCGCGGCGCCAGGGTGGCCGCCCGACGGACCGTGATCGATTCGGTCGTCGTGGGCGCCGCGTCAGACGCCGTGCAGCGAAAGGATGGCGGGTGAAAGACCGGGTGCAGACGCGGTGACCACCACACCGTCCCCGCCCGAGTCGACGGTGAGGTAGGCCCTGCCGGTACCGCGGACCACGACGACTTCCGAAGCATCGTTGTAGGAGTGAAAGCGACCCGGGCCGTCCACCGTCAGGTGGACCGCACCGTTCCAGTTGCTGACCGTGATATTCAAATCATCGAGGATCTCCACTTCCACCTCGACGGTTGGCGCTGCGGCGACTGCGGCCGTTCGAAGGTGGATGCGCTGCGCCTCGCCGGATCGTCGCACCCTGTCCTGAACCACCGTCCCGTCCTGCGATCCGGTGGCGATGATCTCTTCAAACGCACCGAACAGGGGCACGACATGGTGGATGGCGCCCTCGAGGACCGTCGAGCATCGACCCGTCCCGGGCGAGGCGGAGAGTTTCGCAATTGGTGAAGGCGTGCAGTTCGAGGGGCGCGCTGCCCGTCGCCGCGTCGCGGTGGTCCATCCGGTACCTCGACGGCGTCGTTTCGGGGCCGGGTTGGGTGACGAGGAGAGACACAAAGGGGCGCATCGGCAAATCGGGCGCGGAACAGATCGGCCGCCATCTTGGGCCGCCGCCAGGCGTCGAACAGCCCGGGCAGCCGGCGAAACCGTTTACGGTGCTCGGTGGCATAGTCGGCAAAGCTCCAGACCGCGTGGCCGGCCACGATACGGTCGGTCTGCGAACTGCTCCCACTCGCGCTCGATCGTCGCAACCTGGATGAGCTCCTCGCGGTCGTCTCCCCGAATGCTCGCCGGGTGGTTGCAGCACTCCGACACGAGGACGTTCTCCAGCCGGCTGGAGGCGCAGGCCTCGTCGAGGACGTCGAGCTCGTAGTTGACGCTCCACACGTCGGGGATGCCGACGGTGCGCTTTCGTCGCGCCCGGTGGAGGTGGTTCTCGGCGTACGTGACAGGCCGTTGCGGGTCGAGCTCCTGGGCGATCGACCGCAGTTCGAGGTAGGCCTTTCGCGATCGTCGATTCGTTGCCCATGCCCCAGACGATGACGCTCGGGTGGTGGCGATCGCGCACGATCAGATCGTGCATCTGGCGGCGCGCCGCCCTGCCGCCAGCCGCGCGACGAACGGACGCTCTTCCAGGTTGCGATCTCGGCGTAGACCATGATGCCGAGCTCGTCGCAGGCGTCGAGAAACACCGGCGACTGCGGGTAGTGGGAGAGTCTCACGAAGTTGCAACCCAGGTCCTTGAGGATTTGGGCGTCGCGGCGCTGCAGTTCGTCGGGGAGGGCGCTGCCGAGACCCAGGAATGGCCTCGTGGCGGTTGCACCCGTGGAGGTCGACGCGGACGCCGTCGAGAAAGAACCCTCGTCGTGGCACGGAACTCGGCGCGGGTCACGCCAAACCGGATGCGGACGACATCGACGGCGGCGCCGTCGATCAGCGAGCCGGCCCTCCGCCCAGTAGAGGGCGGGATCTTCGGGCGACCAACATCGTGGATTATGGAGCTCGATCGTGGCCGATCGCTGCGCCGCATCGTAGGGACCTCGCCAGGTCGGGGCGGCGCCGACCGTCCGATCGTGGGCATCGGTCACCCGCCACTCCACCATGCTCTCGCCAGCGGTGGCGCGCGGCGCCCGCGAGCGCCCACGAGATCGTCACCTGTTCGGAGTCGGTCTCCTGCCGCCTGCATTCAATACGGATGCGGTCGACGGCGAAACGGCAGTCGGGCAGGCCCTCCAACCATGCACCGCCGGCAAGACCACCATGGAGTATGAAATCGGGTTGCCGAAAACCCGGCAAGATGTTGCGGTGCCAACGGTTGTCGAGGCGGACGGCCATCAGGTGCCCGGTGGTACCGCGGAAAGGCGGGAGGCCGATCGTGGCCCCGAGGTACTGGCCGTCGACCTTCGCGAGTCGTCTGCCGTCGAACCAGACGTCTCCGACGCCGTAGAAGCGCGCCGAGACGAAGGTTCCAGACGATGCCGTTGTCGGCGGAGGTCGTAGGCAGGGTCGCGTGCCGGCGGTAGGCGCCCCACCCCGAGTAGCTCGTGCGCCCGTATTCGAAGGTGTCCGAAGCGTTCCAGCAGTGGGGGAGCTCAACAGGTCGGCCGCCCCCGCCATGCCCTTTGAGCCAGGATCGGCCGACCCGTTGCCGAATGAATTCCCATCCATCCTCGAGGGCGATCCGCGGCCGCAGGGGAGTCTCGATCATCGGCGGCCATAGTAACCCGCCCGAGGAAATTCGGAATTCGGAATTCGGAATTCGGATTTTTCATCGCAACTCCCCACCGTACAGAAACATCATCGCGTCCAGGGCGGGTGGGAGCCGCGTGCGGCGGAGGTGCCACTTTTGACATTGTTGGATTCGCTGTGATCGAAGTCGGTGGGATCATTCGGGCCAACATTGTCAAGGGTGGCTCCTCTCGGGAAGAGTTTCAGAAAAGTCGGGCCTGCTGCGGAAGCCTCTCGCCTTCTGAATCCTGGGTTTGTTACTGGCGTGTCCCCACCTTTTTCGCAGCCGCCTCCTCGAGCAACTCAGCCAACACCACAGGATCCGTGGTCGGCAGCTTGCACTGGAAGTTCCTGCAGACGTAGGCCGCGGCTTTACCGTCGACCGTTTCGTACGCCTCTGCAAAGGGCACCATCTTTCGGACCTCGCCTCCGGCATCCCCATCCGGGACGACCAGCACCGCAGCATTTGGCAGATACGGTCGACCGAGCGGTGTCGATCAGCGCGTGGGTGTCCGGGCTTGCGGGGTCGCCAACGATCACGATCTCGAGAGATGCACCGATGCGGTGCTGGAAGGCCGATACCAGCTGGCTGTGGGCCGACGGCTGTGCAGCGACCTGCGAGGCGAAGGCCGAAAAAACCCGGTCTGCGGATTCTTCGTAGCCGTTGCGCCCTGTGAGACGGGCGAGGCGGACGAGGTTGTCGGCGGCCATCGAGTTTCCGGACGGGATCGCGCCGTCGTAGACCTCCTTCTGGCGCACCAGGAGCTCTTCGTTGTCGGCTGCGGAGAAGAAGTAGCCGCCGCTCTTCTCGTCCAGGAAAAGGGCGTCGGTCTGCTGTTGCAGGTCGATGGCTGTTGCCAGGTAATCGCGCATCGTGGGTGGCGTTGAAGAGCTCGAGCATGGCGGTCGTCATAAAGACATAGTCGTCGAGAAAAGCCGGGATCGAAGCGTCGCCGTCGCGGTATCGATGCAACATCCGTCCCGTCGGGTCCCGCATATCGTCGAGCACGAACGATGTCGCCCGCTCAGCCGCAAGGATCCACTGGGCTCGTCGAAGACTCGACCGGCGGCTGCCATCGCCGCGGCCATGAGCCCGTTCCAGTCGGCCAGGACCTTGTCGTCCTTGAGAGGGTGAATCCGTTGGGCCCGCTCGGAGAAGAGTCGCTCACGGCACGGTCTCCAACCGCGCATCGTACTCTTCGGGTTTCGATCCTGAGGGCAGCCGCGGTCTCTGCGGACTGTCCGCTGAGGTGGGGGATGTTGCCTCCCGTCCGTTCGCCGCTGGCCTCGTCCGCATAGTTGCCTTCAGTCGTGAGGTTCCACGCTGCAGCGGCGAAGTGCCGCGTCTTCCTGCACCGGCGATCGCCGTCGCCTCGGCGAGGGTCCACAGGTAGAAGAGGCCCTCTTCGCCTTCGCTGTCGGCATCCTCCGCCGAATAGAAACCACCCTCCGGCGATGTCATGTCGCGCAGAACGTAGGTCAGAATTTCGCGAACGGTACTTTTGAAAACGGGTTTGCCGGTGGCCTGCCAGGCCTCGGTGTAGGCCATCGACCAGCATCGCCTGGTCGTAGAGCATCTTTTCGAAGTGCGGTACGAGCCAATCGGCGTCGGTGGAGTAGCGGTGGAAACCGAAGCCGATCTGGTCGTACATACCGCCGAGACGCATCTGTCTCGAGGGTGTGCTGCGACCATATCGAGCGCGAGTTGATTCCCGGTCAAACGCCAGTAGCGGGTCAGAAATATGAGGTTGTGGGGGGAGGGAAACTTCGGCGCCGATCCAAAGCCGCCGTTGACGGAGTCGTATCGTCCACCGAGTTGCCGGAAAGCGTCGTCGATGAGCTTCGGATCGAGCGTCCCAACCGTCGGCGGAACTTTCGATCTTCTCGAGCGCGGTATGATCTGCCGGGTGGTGCCGCGGATCTTGTCGCGATCGGACTCCCAGACCTGTTCGATCCGGGGGATCAGATCGAGCATCCCGATCCGGCCGTAACGGCTCTCACGCGGGATGTAGGTGGCCGCATAGAATGGCTGTTTGTCCGGAGTCATGATGATCGTCAGCGGCCAGCCGCCCCCGCCGGTCATCATCTGGCAGACGGTCATGTAGACCTGGTCGATGTCGGGTCGCTCTTCTCGGTCGACCTTGATGTTGATGAAGGTCTCGTTCATCAGCGCGGCCACCTCCGGATCCTCGAAGCTCTCGTGCTCCATGACGTGGCACCAGTGGCAGGTGGCGTAGCCGATCGAGAGGAAGATGGGTTTGTCTTCGGCTCTTCGCTTTGGCGAAGGCCTCCGGGCCCCACGGATACCAGTCGACCGGGTTGTCCGCGTGCTGCAGGAGGTAGGGGCTCTTGGTGTCTGCGAGCCGATTCTCTTTTTTGGTGTGTCGCTTTCGGCGGCGTGATTCATGCAGGCTCCAATCATGGCGGCGGCTGCCATGACAATCTGAAGAGGCTTCATGGCCAGTAAAACAGGACTCAGGGTGGGGCCATTCCAGTGCGGAATTTCGGATTTCGAATTTCGGATTTCGAATTTTCCACCCACCGACACGCCGGGCTTGCCCACAAATCATACGGATAACCAGCAATCGGTTCAGGCATAATGAATACCACCCAAGGAGGAACGAATGGATCCGAGCACGCTATGCGGCACGACGAGAGGCATTGAGAACGGCGGTCCCCAACGGCGCCATTCTGATCATGGGCAACGACGAAGCGCGCCAGGAACTACGTCGACAACGTCTACCCATTTCGACAGGACTCCCATTTCCTCTACTACGGCGGGCGTCAGCCATCCCGGCCTCGCGCTGATGATCGAACCGAACGGCGATGCGGTCCTCTATGGCGCGCCCGGCCACCGGGATGATGTGATCTGGCACGGACCGCACCCGACCCTGGCGGATCATGCCGAGGCTGCCGGGACTGCCGAACATGCCGATATCGGCGGTCTGGCCGGCAAGATGTCTTCGCTGCCGAGCGCCGGGGTCGACGTCCACTATCTGCCGCCATATCGTGTCGCAGCGCCGATTCGCTCTGGCGAGTCTATTGAGTATCGATCCGCGCGAGGTCGGAGCTCAGACGTCGGTCGAGCTGGTGCGCGCCGTGGTCGCCCAGCGTTCTATCAAGGAGGAGTGTGAAATCGACGAGATCGAGGATGCGCTCGCTGTGACCGCCGGGATGTACCGCGCGACCATGCGCGCGGCTGCGGCGGGACGCAGCGAGGCGGAGCTCGCCGCGATTCACATGGCGGAAGCGATCAGCGCCGGCTGCGGCCAGGCCTTCAGCCCGATCGTCACCGTCCACGGTGAGGTCCTCCACAACGTGACCTACGAAAACACCCTCGTCGATGGCGATTTGCTGTTGGTGGACAGCGGCGCCGAGGCGCCCAGCGGCTATGCGTCCGACATCACCCGCACGATGCCTGTCTCGGGACGATTACAGCAGCCAACAACGCGATATCTACGAGGTGGTCCTGGCCGCCAATCAGGCCGCGATCGCGGCCGCGGCGCCGGGGTCACCAACCGCGAGCTGCACCTGTTGGCTGCTCGGACCGTCGCGTCCGGCCTCAAGGACCTCGGGCTCATGCAGGGTGACGTCGACGCCGCAGTCGAGGCCGGCGCCCACGCCATGTTCTTTGTTCACGGTCTCGGGCACATGATGGGTTTGGATGTGCACGATATGGAAGATCTCGGCGATGTCGTCGGCTACGAAAGGGGAGAGGAACGGTCGACCCCAGTTCGGTCTCGCCTACCTTCGGCTCGCGAGACCGCTCGAGAGCGGATTCGTGATCACCATCGAACCCGGGATCTACTTCATCCCTGCCCTGATCGACCGTTGGCGGGCGGACGGTCTGCACTAGCGATTTCATCTGCTACGACCGGGTCGAGGAATACCGGACGTTCGGTGGGATCCGCATCGAGGACGATGTGCTGATCACCGACTCCGGCAGCAGGGTGCTCGGCCCGCCGATCCCGAAGACCGTCGCCGATATCGAGGCGGCGATGGCAAGATAATTTTAAATTCTGAATTTTGAATTTTTAATTTCAGGGACCCCTGCTCCCAGCGTGCTGGGAGAAGTTCGTGATCGAAATTCAAAATTCATAATTCAAAATTCAGAATTACCGTGGTTGTCGAAAAACTCGCGGACCGCCGGCTTCGGGGTCGTCGTGGATCGAGGTTCGTGGGATCGCCGAGGGTCCACTCCTCGGGCAGCAGGCGGACGTATCGGGGATCGAGGAATCGCCGCCCGATGATCGTGATGACACCGCGATCATTCTCTGATCGCAGGAGACGGCCCGGCCGCCTGAACGACCCGGGTCAGACCGGGGATCAAATAGGCGTAGGCGAAACCGTGTTCGTAGAATTCGTCGTAGTAGCCCTTGAGCAGTTCGCGTTCGAGGTTGTACTGCGGAAGACCCGGCGACACGACGATCACCTGAGACAGCATGTCGCCCGGATAATCCACGCCCTCGGCGAAGATGCCGCCGAGAACGGCCAGCAAGAGGTGGGGGTTGCCGTTGCCGAGGCCTTTCGAGAATCTCACGCTGCCCGGCGTCGGTCACGCCGGGGTGCTGCGCGATGATCGCGTGGCTCATTGCCGGAAGCCGGTCGTGAACCGCCTCGAGAAAGGCGTAGCTCGGAAACAACGTCAGGACGTTGCCGCCGGGGTGGGACAGCCGGGCGATCCACGACGCGATGCGGTCGTAGTTCGCGGCGCGACGGCGGTAGGTCGTGTCGACGTCAGTGATGGCGAGCACCAGGCGGTTTTCGGGTGGAAAAGGCGAAGCGACGTAGAGCTCTTCGGTTCGGTGAGCGTCGAAACCCAGAAGATCGCGGTAGAACTCGAAGGGCTCGAGGGTCGCCGACATGCGCGATGGCCGAAGCGCTGCCCTCGAGAATTTCGCCGACGAATCGCGATGCGTCTCGGCAGAAGATCTTCAAGGTGTCGCCGCCGGGGCCGTTGCGCAGCGCCATATAGACGAACTCGTCGCCGCCGAGCGCCAACACCCGGTGAAACCTGGTCAGCGCGAAGAAAACGTCGAGGACGGGGTCGTCGGCGATCCACATCTCTTGTTCTCTCTTGTAGAGGAAATAGCTGAGCATGGCGCCGTCGAAAGCGATTCGCAGATCGGACACGGCATCGAGTCGGAGATCTGCCGGGCCTTCGTCGGGCCCCTCGTCGCCGAGGCTTTCGGCCACGCGATCGCTCGACCTCTCCGGGCGAGTTCGGACACCAGATCCGCGAGCTGATCGAACACCGGGTTTGAACGGGTTTCGAGGATAGCGGCGGGCGCGATCCAGCATCGTGGACGTGATCTGCGGCGAGTAGTACTCGCGGCTGCGATCGACGAGGTTGTGGGCCTCGTCGATGACCAGCACGGCGTCGCGCAGATGCATCGCCTCCGGCCAGGGCGCTGAGCCCGATGGTGGGATCGAAGACGTAGTTGTAGTCGCACACTACGAGGTCGACATCGGCCAACAGATCGAGGCTGACCTCGAACGGGCACACCTCGTGCTCCTTGGCGCTTTCGAAGATTCGGTCGGGGTCCTGGTGCTCGTCGGCGTCGAGCAGGTTCTTGAGCAACCCGCTCCGCACCAGTTTGATGCCGTACTCCTTTGCGTAGGGGCAGAACTCCTCGTGGCAGATGATCTCGGTGTTGGCGCACATCTTGGATTTGGCGCGCAGTTGGAGGCTGCGAAAGAGGCCCGTCCTGCATGGCATTCGGCGGTGGCCACGGCGATTCGTTGTTGCAGGGTCTTTGCGGTCAGAAAGAAAACCCGCTGCCCGCGTCCGAGGGCGGAGCGTATGGCCGGGTGGAGGACCGCGGCGGTCTTCCCGCAACCGGTCGGGGCGCGCAACAGCAGGTGGCGGTCCTCAGCCGTGACCTCGGCCACCATGTCGCCGATTTCGCGCTGCACCGGTCGTTGCTTCGAGTGCGGGAAACGGCACGCGTTCGGCCGCCACCTTGAGCTCTTCCAGGCGGGCGCTGCGACGGGTTTCGCTCGCGATGAGGCGATGAACCTGCTGCCGGAGCCAGGCGTGAACCGATTCGACCGACCACGCGATCTCCTCGTCCTGTTCCTCCTGGGTGACGATGTCGACCAGGATCAGCCGCGCGGCTCGGCGGGAGGTCGGGTTCCGAGATCATCAGCGCGTACAGCGAGACCTGGCGCTTGAATCGCTCGAGGCGTTCTTCCGCAAAAAGGTTGTGGAGGTCGACTGCGAAATGGAGGCTCTTGATCTCGTCGACCCGAACGGCGACGTCCATCGTCGAAGACCACCCCGTCGGCACGACCTGAGATCTCGACGGTCCAGCCGTCGATCTCGAGCTCGATGACCGTCGGGACCTCGCTCCTGAAACCCGGGTTCGGTGGCCTCGAGGTCGGCCTGGACCCGCCGGTGAATCTCGGATCCGATCCACAGGCGGGAGAGACCGCTGCCGGACAGTCCGATGGAACGCTGGGACGGGTCGCCGATGAGATCGCGGACCCCGGCACTGATCGATCGCCGGGCGAGATCGATGACGACCGTCACGTCGAACGGCGCCGGCGCTCGACGAGGTGGATGCCCAGTGCCAGGAACGCCAGCACCAGTGCGATGCCGTATGAGATCAGGGCCGGCCGCGGGCGGCATCCGGTCGCCGATCCGCGGGCGATATCGGATCGAATCGTCGATTCGAACGCTTTGGATGATCTGCTCGAATACCGGGTTCATCGCCACGTGTTGTGAGATCAGGGCGTAACAGTGAATCGAAAAAAGTCCGCGCTCGGTGAGGAACGAGACCGATGTCACCATGGTCTTTCCCTCGTACTTGAGGTCGAGGGTGTTGGCGATGTGGATCGAGTTGTTTTCACGGTCGAAAAAGACCTCGTTGAGCCGCAGCTTTTCGAGCATCGGCCCCATGCGTTCGTCGAGCCGATCGTCCCCATGTTCGCGAACGACCTCGATCGGAGGCAATTGGAGAAACTGGCGGGAGTTCAGGCGGCCGCTTTCTTTGATCTGGATCAGGATTTGTGGGGGCGCGAAATCAGCTTCCGGGTTTCCCGGTCGATAACCGTGTTGGTAGATCTCGACCACCATCCCGCCGCTTTCCTCGGCTGATTGCAGGCTGAAGAACTCCAGGACATCGGGCGGAATCTCGTGCCATTTTTCAGGGATCTCGAGCGTCACGAGGCCGTCATACACGTCGACGGTCCTGGTCGCATCTTCGGTTGCCACCGCGAATGATGGCGCGACCATGAGCGCGATGAAAAGGGCCGACCGAGAAGTTGCACTCAACCAACACGAAAGGCCCGTGGAACCGGGAACTTCGGTTTGCCGACATCGCAGAGACCGCAGACTCCGTCTCGGAAGCGGTTGCCCAGATCCGGCCGACCTCGAGGCCGTGCGCCGGGACAGACCGCTCTCGACGGCAGCAAGTCGGTTGGAAGTGAAAATTTCGTTGCCAGAATTCATCGTCAGAGCGTCCATACTATCGCAAGGCGGGTGTCGACGCCGACTCGTGCCACGCCTGTGAGGCATTTCGCGCTGCGTCCCGGCCCGGTTGCAATGTGACCGGGTTTGGAAGAAGGAAAGGACGAGGCAAAGAGGAAAACTCGAAATGCCGTTCATTTGCTGTCAGTTTTTGATATTGTGGGCGTGGCAATTGAAAGGCTTAGAATGACTGACGAACACGACCCGTATGATGAGCAGGGCGTATCCGACGTTCCTGACGGTCTGCCGTGCGTCGAATTGGAGTTTGCGACCTTGCGGCGGTTCCGCGAGGAGATGGCCCCGTATTTAAACTACGATGGTTTTTTTGCGCGGACAGACCGACCGCTGCCTCGCGGCACCCTGGTCGAGTTCAGGTTCGGAATGCCCGAAGACTTCGTGCTGGCCAAAGGGACGGCGGTTGTCGCGTGGACCATCGTGCCCGAGGGCAACCCGGATCTGGTGCCCGGGATGGCCCTGCGTTTTGGTGAGGTGGGCAAGCAGAGCAGGGCTGTCATCGACGAGCTCGTTGACTTCCATATTGCAACCGGCGGTGATCCCTTCGATGTCGGACCGCGTTCGGGTGGCGTGGGGGACATCCCGACGGATTCACTCGGCGGGGTGGGTGGCGGTGCGCCGTCGGTCATCGACAGCCCGGCTCCCACACCGAGAGATTTTCCGCTGCCGCCCGATCCTGACCAGGCGCCACCTGCGGAAGAAGGGATCCTGCCCGACTGGCTTTCAGGGCAAGCGGCGGAGACTGACCAGCCCGACGTGACTTCGGCCGAGAGCCCCGCGCCACCGGACCGGGTCGAACCATCGGACAGTTTCAAGTTCCAGGACACGCAGGAGGAGCGGCCTCCCACATCGACCAGCATCGACGGCCTTGATCTCTCCGCCGAATCATCGGGCGAAGATTTTCAGGTCGATATGATTTTCGACAACGGCGCCAAGGACACCACACCAATTCGTCCGGAGAACGGATCTTTCAAACAGATGGCGATGACACCTCGCGCGGACAACAAACCGCCCAGCGATATTCGCCTGGGACTGATCGTCTCGGCGGCAATGGTCATGGTTGCGATCGTCGTTCTCGGTGTGACCTACTGGTGGAAGAACAGAGACATTGAAGTCGTCGAGTCGCTGCCTGTGATTGAAGAGGTGTCTGAAACCGGTGTCGCCCTGATCGAAGACGACGCAGACGACGTTTTTCTGGAAGAAGCCCCCGTGGAAGGTGGCGAAGCGGTTGCCGAAAGCGCCACCGAAACCGCGTCGAGATTGGCCGCGGAAACCGCTGCGAGGATGGCCGCTGATCTGAGCGCCGATGATCCTGTGGATCCTGATGAATCGCCCTTTGTGGCCGAGGCGGAGGTCGCCGATCCGGAAGGGCGCGGCGAGACCCCGACACGGGCCATCGTGACAGAGCAGCGACCCGAAGTGATTTCGCCACCGGTCGCGCAGACGCTGGCGTCGAGAGTCTTGGACGTGACAGCGGCTGCACGAACAGACGGTACGATCGTGGTGATTCGCGGAGACGGCGCGTTCGATGCCTCCGGTATCCGCAGCCTCCGGCTCGAGGACCCCCTGCGGCTCTGGTTTAACGTGTCACCGATCCAGGCCCTTTACAAGCCCAATGAGATCGAGGTCAATTCCGCTGAGATCCGCAGGATTCGAATCGGGTACCACCCGGAGGACAGTCCGCCGGCACTGTACGTGGTTCTCGATCTCGCCGGTGACGACGTTTTCCTGCTCGACACCAGCGTGCAGGGTGATGCGATCCGTCTCACCGTCGGGCGAAAGTGACGTCGAGGGGCTCGACCAAACAGGTGGAACGGTCAAGCAGCATTCGGTGTGTGTTCGTTTCGGATCTGCACGGCAGCACCGAGCGTTACCGGAAATTGTGGTCGGTGATCGAGAATGAACGGCCCGGCGCGGTGTTTCTCGGTGGCGATCTGCTTCCCAATTCCTGGGCCACAGCTCTCGGCGGGGGAGATTTCGCCGGCGAGTTCCTGGAGCCAGGATTTCGCGGTCTCAGAGCGACCTTGGGATCGGATTATCCGCGGGTCTTTTGGATTCCCGGGAACGATGACGACCGCTCGAGCTGGCGCGCCTTGATCAATGGCGAGAGCGATGGCCTGTGGTCTGACCTCCACGAGCGTTGGGAGACCATCGGCCCGTTTCCCGTCTGTGGCTATGCCTGTGTCCCACCGACGCCCTTTCAGCTGAAGGACTGGGAACGCTACGATGTGTCCCGGTTCACCGATCCGGGCTGCGTTTCGCCCGAGCGGGGCGCGCGAACGGTTCCGCAGGACCCAGACGACGTGAAGTACGGAACCATCGCCGGCGATCTCGAGCGGTTGGCCGGAGAACGAGATCTCGTGGACTCGATCTTCCTCTTTCATTCGCCGCCGTACGCCACATCACTGGACCGGGCGGCTCTCGACGGCCGCACCGTCGACTACGTCCCGTTGGATGTTCACGTCGGGAGCATCGCGATTCAGCGGTTGATCGAAGATCGACAGCCCCTGGTGACCCTGCACGGCCACATCCACGAGGCGCCTCGACTGACCGGCACATGGCGCATCGTGATCGGTCGCACCCACTGCATGACCGCAGCTCACGACGGCCCGGAATTGGCCCTCGTGAGGTTTGACCCGAGTGACCTCGATGCCGCATCGAGGGAGCTGATCTGATTTTCGGTCTCACCCGGAATCGTCTGCAGAAGCCGAATCACTTGACCGATGGTCACCGAGCGGCAGTGCCAGGGCCGCATCGGTGACGGCTCCAATCTTGGCTGCAAATGAAGAGCTCTTTTCGATGTCAGTGTCGGTGATGATGTGAACGTCGAGCAACTCGGAGTTGGAGTATCCAGTCCGCAGATAGTTGACCTTGCCGAGCGCCAGGCTCCATCCCTGAAGCCAAACCTCGAGTTCGCGGCGTTGATCTTGTGTGCCGCGGTGGTGAATCAGGAGATCGATATCGCTTGAAGGTCCGGCGCTGGCGTTCTTTGTGCTGCCGATGACGTACATCGCCTCGACACCAAACCGGTCTGGATCGAGGGCGGAGGCAATGTGCTCCGCCATTTGCATACGCCACCTCCAGAACCCTTCGGCGTTGGCCGGGGCCTGCCCCAATCGCCCCTGCGGCGTCCCGCCGGTTTGTTCTCCCGGGGACGCAAGCATCCCGATCGCCTCATCGAGCTCGGAGTTCATGAGCACCCTCAGCACCCGCCCGCCGCTGGCGCTGGGAATGTCCACGACGCGGATCGTATCGGTTAGGTGGGCATATTCGGGCAGCATCGCCACCAGGAGGTTCGGCGAAGAGTGGAGGAGGCGCTGGTTGAGCGTGCTGTCGGCGTCCGGATAGAGCGGGAGGTACCGGATCTCAGACTCGACGAGGTCCTGGAAGAAGTGGGTCCCAAAGCTGAGGTCGGGGAGGTAATCACCGGTTTGCCGGGCGATCTCGATCAGCATCGCCGTGTTATTGATGTCCGAGTAGCGTGACGTTGACGCCGAGCTTGATATCGCCGCGGCTGCCCCACCGGCCTGGGCCCATGAGGATGAACTGCCGTTTCGGAAGCAGTTTGTTGAGCTTGCCGACGGCCTCGCCGACCGCGACCAGGTCCGAGCGTTCGCGGAGTCCAGCGTATTTTTCCGGGTCCACGTAAACGACGTGGGTGATATCGGGAACGTGCCCGTTGGAAACATATCGGTGGGCGGCAAAAAGAGTGTCCTCCTCCGGCACGTCCTTGGGAATCGGCGCCGGGGCGTCCTCGGCCGCAAAGCTCTGCGGTCGGCACTGGAGGAGGTAGAAATCGCGCCCGTCGTGGGCGAACTCGATATCGACCGGGGTTCCGAGCGCCTATTCGAGGATGCGGAGGATGTTGCCCACGTATTTGACACAACGGGGTCGATCCCACCAAGCCGCCCAGATCCGCGATGAGTTTGTCCCTTGACGGGTCGACGAGGAGCTTGACCGGCTTGTGGAGCACGTCGTCCTTGAGCACCGAAAAGACGTTTTCGAATCCCGGGAAGTCGGTGCCGTGCACTCTTCAGAAGATCGTCCAACTCGATTGTTTCAAAAGAGTTGGTCTCGAGGTTGATGACATCAACCGAGCGCGGTGAATAGCGGATGACCTCATCGACAGTCGTGTTGACCCGCAATCCCGGGTTGGCCGGGAACCGCGAGGATGGGGTAGTCGTCGCCGACCCGATCGACGGCGCGGGTCCCGAGGCCCGGCACCAAACGGATGAGGCCGTCGCTGCGTCGGATCCGGGGCGACCACCGGAACTCGTTATTGGAGAATGCGACGCCGGCCACAGCGGGGAGGAAGTACTTGCCCAGCCGGGTGCCCACGACCTCCTGAACCAGGATGGCCATCTCCTCGTGGAAATCGAGGAGGCCGCGTTCGCGTCGATAGGCGATCGGGTCCGGTCCGAAGACCGAGGCGTAGACCTCGGTCATGGCGTCGAGAATGGCGCGCATCCGTTCGTTCTTGGTGCCCTGGTTGGCGATGAAAAGGCTGCGGTACTTGCCTGAAAACGCCGACCCCATGCGGTCCTCGAGCAGGCTCGAAGAGCGGACGATCAGGGGCTGGTCGCCCACCTCGTCGAGGATCATCGAAACACCCTTGACGATTTCGGATGGGAATCTCGAGTTCTTGAACAACTGGATGATGTTCGGAAACTCCTGACGGACCTGGGAGGTCTCGCGGTACTTCTGCTGGAGGACCTCGTCGAGGTCGTTGTAGTCGATAAAGCGCATGAGGCCTTCGGAAGCGACATACCAGCTGCGTGGGACCTTGACCTCCCCGATCGGGAGGTCGCCATCACCGTCGCGGCGCAGGATGGCATCCGCCAGGAAGAGGCCGGCGCTCTTGCCGCCAAGCTTGCCGTGGCTGGCGTCTGATTGAATGACCCGGTCGATGAGATCGATGAAGTCCTCGGTTCGAATGTACTTCTTGGCGACCGAGATGAAATCCAACTGGTCGGTGAGGAAGCGCCGGATCAGCCCGACGTGGATGCCGTCGAGAGTGGCGGTGGAGAGTTCTGTGTCATCGGCCAGCAGGTGGTGGAAACGTCGAACTGCGCTCGCCACCTCGGACAGAGTCGAGCGAGGGTTATTGAGAACTGCGGGGAGGAAGCTGGCCTTGTCCTCCATGACCCAGTCCTGAGTCAGAGAAATCACTGCGTCGGAGCCGAGGAAGCGCCGCGCGAGCTCGAAGGGCTTTCCGGACAGCAGAACCGGTTCGTTGACCGATCGCGGCCGGGCGGGGGAGTTCGAGTCGCGCCGGGGATCTTCCTCGGGCTGACCGAAAATCTCCTGCAAGAGCTCCTGGCCGCCTTCGATGCCTGCCCAGCACAGGTGGTTGACCATCTTGCGGGCGATCCGCAGGTAGAGCTCGCGATCAGAGCGGCGAAGGAGTTCGATTGGGGCCCGCCAGCGGTCCTCTTTTTCGGCGGCGAGCTCGCGATTGGCCTCCTCCCACTGCACGCGGGTCTCGTACATCCGGTGAAAGAGGATGCTCTGGCCGAGACGCTCGGCGATGGTGCGGATGAGCCGATCCTCTTCGTTCAGAAACGGCCCGATATCCTCCTCGGGTCGCTCCTTCTGTGTACCAGACGCTGAGCCCGCCGACGACGGCGCCCTGGACCACGATATCGCTCGACTGGACCCAGGGCGTCGGCCCGGATTTCCTCCCTGGTGAAGACGCGATCGTCGTACTCGATCATGGCTCGACAGATGTCCGGGTACTGCCAACCCGGGGGGTATCACTTCGACCACCTGGCGGAATGCATCTTCCAACGGGAGATCGAGGCGGGCCAGAATCTGCTCGACCTCATAAAGACAGTTGAGCTCTTTGGCGCGTTCCTGAAGAGATGTCAAAAGTTTGTCGACGTCGTTGTCAGTCATCTGTGTGTCATGACTCCTCGGCCGCTGGCGCCGTCGACCCGTATGGAAAGCGGCGACGTCCAGCCGCACATGGGTGGCGTGCGCCGCTGATTGTGCCACGGGTTGCGCCGAGCAACCACGACCAGTCGATCGCGTACGGCCCGTGATGTTCGACCGAGAGGTAGAAGACCTGAAAGCTGAGCACGTTGTGGAAGAAATGCGATCCCTGGCTGAGATCGGGCTGGACGTCCGGCAGGGTCGCTTCGACGATCACTCTGGCGCCGCTGATCTGCCCCCAGGCCACCGGGATCCCGAGGGGTGGATCCGACGTGCCCCATCGGCCGAACCCGATCAGCACGTAGTTCCGCCCCTCAGCCACCAGGTCGTGATTGATGGCCTCGAGTTCCTTCGCGATCTGCAGTGTGGCCGTCGGGTCGAACGCTTCGGGCCTGACGAATACGATATCGGTGAGATCGTCCCGGACCCCGTTGCCAAGCGCCTTGTCGGTTGCCAGGAGCACGTTGTCGGCCTGGAGGTCCTCGGCTGAGACGTCGACCCGTTCGCCGGCAACCATCATCGGCCGAACCTGGAGAAATCCGAGCCGGGCCGGCAGCGCTTCTTTGCGCTCGAGGTTGATTGCGAACTCGATTTCGACCGGCGACCCGAGGACATCCTCAGACAGATCCATCAGGCGTCTGATGAGTTCGTTGAACGGCATCATCCGCGAGCCGAGGATCGGCGCAAAGGTCAGGGCCCGCGGTCCCCGGGCATCGAGCCCGGGGTTGAGGCGGTCGGAGCCACCATCGTACGTCGACACCAGGAATCTGAAAGCACCGTCCTCCTCGGCCTCGACGAGCCCCGGTTGAACCAGGTATTCGGTCTCGCGGATCGGGTCGTGCGGCGGAGCCTCGCCCATATTGACCGCCCAGAAACGGGTCTGGGTGTTTTTGAGCAGCTCACCGATGTCGTTGAACGGCGGCGGCGCTTTTGGATAGGCCGGCGAATAGGACCAGCTCTGCCCTCCGTCGACGATTGTTTTGCCGAGACCGAGAGCCAAGCTGACCACCCCGTCGGACGGCCTGGCGTGTCCGGTTGGGTAGAAATTGTGGGTCCGGGCGACTCCAGAAATACACGGGTAGAAACGGCTGTCGGCGCGCTGTCCGACCACCTCCTGGACGATCACCGCCATCTTTTCGTCGGCAACCGACCGGCCGATCGACGCCATATAGGCCTTGGCCTCGGCAAAGAAAGTTGTTGCGTAGACGAAGCGAATGGCCTCGACCAGGCGGTTGAACCGCGCGTCCTCCTCGATCTCGTTGTTTGGGATCATCTTGGTGCCGTAGACACCGGCGAAAGGATGGTCGAGCGCGTCCTCGAGGAGGCTCGACGAACGGACGGCGAGAGGGGTGTGGACACCGGAGATCAGGGCCCTGAGATCGCCCACCAGTTCGGCCGGCAATTCGGCTCTTTGGAAGGCATGGGCCAACCGGTCGTCGGGAAGCTCGGAACACGCCAGATCGATCAGGTCGTTGCGATCCATGAACCGGTCAAATACATCGGTCGTGAGGATGACGGCCCTGGGGACGCTCACCTCGGTAAGAGGGAATTCGTTCGGGTCGAGGCGGGCCAGAACCTCCTGTTGAACCTGACGCAGTCCCGAGGCCTTGCCGCCGAGTTCACCGCCGCCGATCGTGGTCAGGGGATGCACGCCCTCGAAGAACTCGCGATCGAAGCGGGGCAACGAACCCTGGTTCATCAGCCGGGCCATTCACGGAAGGCGGGAGGGGCGTGGAGGTTACGCTCGTTCAGAGACAAGTTTTGAGTTCTGAGTTTTGAATTCTGAATTGGAATGCCGTTCATCGACGAACGGGCGATGCTCCGAAATTCAAAACTCAAAATTAGATAATTCAACACTCATCTAGAGCCATCCTCTCTCCCGGCATTGCGATGCAACCCGGTCGATGGCGATCACCAGGCGCCGCGTCACGCAGGGTGAGTTTTTTGGATTGCGCGCGATTCGGAAATGGCGATGAAGGCCGAGGTCAGCGTGCGGTCGAGTTTGGAGAGCACCTCCGAAAGCGGCCAGTAATAGTTCATGTTGCTCTGCACCTGCTCGAAATAGGAGCACGTCACGCCACCGGCGTTTGCCAGCAGGTCGGGCAGCACGTAGACGCCGCGCTCGATCAAGGCCGCTTCTGCGGACGGCACGGTCGGACCGTTGGCGCCCTCGGCGAGGATGCGGACGCGTTGGCTGACGGATGCCACGTTGTCCGGGAGTGATCTGGTCTTCGAGGGCGGCCGGAATCAGGATGTCGACCTCCTGCGACAGCCAGGCGTCGCCATCGAGGGCCTCGTAGCCGAGGTCGCGCGCCTTCTTCCGGTCGGATGTTTCCGAGGCGGTCGCTGGCGCTCCTCAGTTCTGCGAGATCGATGCCGTCCTTCTTGCGATAGCTCGCCGCGTGGCCGGCTGCAGCGTCCCAGCTCGAAACGCAGGTCACGGTGCCGCCGATCTGGGTGTAGAGCTCGATCGCGTGCTGAGCGACCGTGCCGAAGCCCTGGACGCTGGCGCTGGTGCTTGCGGGCTCGATACCGAGCTCCTTGAGCGCTTCGCGAAGGGTGTAGACCAGCCCGTAGCCGGCCGCCTGGAGGCGGCCGAGGGAGCCGCCGGCGCCGAGGGTCTTGCCCGTGATGGCGCCCGGCGACCGGCGGCCGTGCAGCGTCTCGTACTCATCGAGCATCCAGGTCATGTGCTGGCTCGAGGTCATCATGTCCGGCGCCGGGACGTCGCGCCGAGGGCCGATCGAGCGCGCGACCCTGCGGATCCAGGCGCGGCAGATGCGTTCGATCTCGGTGGTGCTGAGGCGGTGGGGGTCGCACACGACGCCACCCATGCTGCCGCCGAGAGGAATGTCAACCACAGCCGTCTTCCAGGCCGTCCACATGGCGAGGGCGCGGATGGTGTCGATGGTTTCCTGGGGGTGGAAGCGGACGCCGCCCCAGGCGGGTCCACGGGCATCGTTGTGTTGCACCCGGAAGCCCTGAAAGACCTCCACCGTCCCGTCGTCGAGCCGCACCGGCAGCGTTAATCGGTGCTCGTGGGCGGGCGTGCGGAGGAGGGCGCGGGTGGGCTCGTCGAGGCCCATAAGTTCGGCAAGCCGGTCAAACTGCGCCTGGGCATCGGCAAATGGATTGAAGGAGGCGGTCTCGCTCATGTTGATCCTCCTACCGATGATGATCGCACAGCGGGCGCCAGATTTCGGATTTCGGATTTCGGATTTCGGATTTCCATCCGGCCCCTCCCAAACACGGGAAATTTCGTCGAACAGGGGCCAATTCCGAAATTCAAAACTCAAAACTCAAAACTCAAAACTGAAAAACGGCGGCCCCGAAGGACCGCCGAAGCAGGCTCGTTCTGCAATGGGCCGCCGTGTTAGACGAGCCCCTGGTCGATCATGGAGTCCGCGACCTTGAGGAAGCCGGCGATGTTGGCGCCGACCACGTAGTTGCCGGGCTGATCGTACTCGGCTGCGGTCGTGACGCAGGCCTCGTGGATACGGCTCATGATGTCGCGCAGGCGGTCGTCGACCTCTTCGCGGGTCCACGACAGCCGCATGCTGTTCTGCGACATCTCGAGACCGGAGACGGCGACGCCGCCGGCGTTGGCCGCCTTGCCGGGGCCGTAGAGGATTTTCTTTTCGACAAAGAGCTCCACCGCCTCGGGCGTCGAAGGCATGTTCGCACCTTCAGAAACCACGAAACAGCCGTTCTCCATGAGGGTCTTGGCATCGTCGGCGTCGAGCTCGTTCTGGGTCGCGCACGGCAGGGCGATGTCGCACTTCACGTTCCAGATCCCCGTTCCCTCGTGGAACGTGACACCGGGGAACGCGTCGGCGAGCTCACGGATACGGCCGCGCCGAACGTTCTTGAGATCCATGAGCTGTTCCCACATCTCCTTGTTGAGGCCATCTTCGATGACCACGTAGCCGGAGGAGTCCGACAGCGTGACGACCTTGGCACCCAGCTCGAGGCACTTTTCAGCGGCGTACTGGGCCACGTTTCCAGACCCGGAGATCGCCACTCGTTTGCCTTCGAAACTGTCGTCGCGGGTCGCCAGCATGTTCTGTGCGAAGTAGACGCAGCCGTAGCCGGTGGCCTCCGGACGGATCAGGCTGCCGCCCCAGTTGAGGCCCTTGCCGGTGAGCACGCCCTCGAACCGATTCCGAACCCGCTTGTACTGGCCGAACATGAACCCGATCTCGCGCCCGCCGACGCCGATGTCTCCGGCCGGGACGTCGGTGTCGGCACCGATGTGGCGGCACAGCTCGGTCATGAAGCTCTGGCAGAAACGCATGACCTCGTTGTCGGACTTGCCCTTGGGGTCGAAATCCGAACCGCCCTTGCCGCCGCCCATGGGCAGGGTGGTCAGGGAGTTCTTGAAGATCTGCTCGAAACCGAGGAACTTGAGAATGCCGAGGTTGACGGTGGAGTGGAAACGAAGCCCGCCTTTGTAGGGACCGATGGCCGAGTTGAACTCGACGCGGAAGCCGCGGTTGACCTGGACTTCGCCGCGATCGTCCATCCAGGGCACGCGGAACATGAGGACCCGTTCCGGCTCGACGATCCGCTCGAGGATCCGGTGGTCGAGGTATTTGGTGTGGCGCTCGAGCACCGGAACGAGTGACTCGACGACCTCTTCAACGGCCTGATGGAACTCGGACTCGCCGGGATTCTTGGCGATGACTCCCCGCATGAACTGCTCGGCGAAAAGCTTCGCAACCTGACTCATGGGCGGTACCTCCTGGGGGTGTTGTTTTTCGGCGATCGAAAGCGAAGTCTCGTTCGCCTCCGCGAGCATAGCTTCGCCCCTGTTTCTGTCAAGAGCCTTGTGACGTAGTTCACAATGACGGGTCGCGCCTGAGATCAGGGCTCGAGAATGACGCCGCGGCTGGTGGAGCCGTCCACCAGCACCTGAGCGGGCTCGTCGAGTCGGATATGGCGGATCACGCCGTCCATGACCGCGCCTTTTGCAGGCTGTCGATCCAACCACTCCCAGTTGATCAACCCGCTGCCATCGACCTCGTGGACCGCGAAGAAGGCGACCCCGTAACACGTGAGATTGTGGAAGAAGTGCGAACCGAGCGAGGGTTCGACCTGGAGATCGGCGAAATCGGTCTCGACGATGGCGCGGACCGACGAGATCTGCGGCCAGGTCACCGGGATCCCCAGCCACGGATCGCGGGAACCCCACCGGCCCGGGACCGATGAGGATCGATTGGCGCCCGTCGCGCCGCAGCTGGCGATTGATCTGCTCGATCGCGGCCGCGACATCCGCAGAGAATGCCCGATCCATCAGCCGCGGATCGACGACCACGATGTCTGCGATGGTCTCGCGGCGGCCGTGTCCGAGCGCGACCTCGGTGCGCACGATCGTACGGTTGTCCATGGACTCGTCGAGCTCGACTTCCACATCCATGTCCTCGAAGACCATCGGTCGCAGCTGCAGGACGTGGAATGTCTGGCGGTGGCCGAGTCTGGGGTCGATATCGGCCGCAAACTCGATCTCGGCCGGGCTCGCGAGCCCCACCTGGCAGGTGTCGAGCAGTTTGGTCAAGATCTCGGGCAGCGGGATGATTCGGCCCGCGCAACAGGAAGTCAAAACTGATCAGCGGCGATCCACCGGCCTGAAGCCCGGAAACGATGCGATCGTTGGCGCGGTCATAGGTAGAGGCGATGTGGGTGGCGGCTCCGTCGCGGACAGCTTCCATCGTTTCTTCGTGCAGCAGATTGGTGTCGGTCTGAAGCCCCGGAATCACGTCGTTGCGCGACAAATCGAGGGCGTAGAACCTTCGTTGGGCGTTGCGCAGGATGTCCTTGACGGCCGAAAACTGGGGCAGTGACCCGGGATAGCGCGGACAGAATCGCAGGGCCTCGAAACCCTCGACGACTGATTTGCCGAGACCGAGAGCCACCTGTGCCACGCCGTCCTCCGGTGTCATGTCGCCGAAGGGATAGAAGTTGTAGGACGAGGCCGTACCGGCAAATGTCGGGTAGAAGCGGTCGCCGCGACGGCTCCCGACGAGCCTCTGGACCAGCACCGCCATCAGTTCTTCTTCAATCCGGTAAGGAGTCGTCTCCAGGTAGTCCCGCGCGGTCTGGAAGAACGTGGAGGCGTAGACGACCTTGATCGCTTCCAGAAGCTGGGCCAACCGCACGTCGAGGGACGGGTGGTTGTTGGGGAGCATGATGGTCGCGTAGACGCCGGCAAAGGGCTGGTAGACCGAATCCTCGAGAATGCTCGACGAACGAACGGCGATGGGGTCGGGGACCCGTTCGAGAAAAGCCCCGAGGTCGCTGCGCAGGGCGTGAGCGAAACGCGAGCGGCGAAAGTAATCGAGAATCTGTTGATCCTGCATCGATGAAGACCGGGTGACAAATCCGCGCATCTTGTTTTCATCGAGGAAGGACTCGAAGATGTCGGATGCGAGGACCACCGTTTGCGGGATGGCGATCTCGGTGTTCTCGGTGTCGAGAACCTCTCGCGCCAGAATCTTGTGCATGAAAGCGAGCCCGCGACCCTTGCCGCCGAGCGATCCCGATCCGATCTTGGCAAAGGCCGTGAAATCGTTGAATCGATTGCCGTCGAAGTCCGTGATCACGTGCTGCTGGATTTCTCGCACATACCCGGTGATCGTCGTGATGAGGTAACTGCGCAGATCCGACGGCGTCGCGAACTCGGTCACCTTGCGCGGCCGCAGCATCGAGGCGAGCTCGAACTCGGTGCGCGCCTTGAGCCAGGCTGAAAAATGGTTGCGGCCGGCGTGGTAGATCAGCGAGTCGTCCTCGACCTCGGCCAGCGCGTGCAGCATGGAGCTCATCCCTGACGCGCGCGCGAGCTCGGTGCCGTCCGGAAGCTTGAAGACGAAATCGCCGAAACCGAAGTGGTCGAGGATGTACTGACGAAGGTCCTCGAGCAGCTGCGGTGAGCGTTTGCTCATGAACTCGGCGCCGATCTCCAGCGCCTCTTCCACGTGGTCGTCGTCCATCGACTGAACGAGGATCGGGAGGTCCTCGTCGAGGGCGCGGATCTGTCGCGCGAGCCGGATGCCGGCTGTCTGGTCGAGCTGGCCCTCCCGCGGAAAACTGACGTCGGTGATGATTCCGAGCACGTTGCCGGCGTAGCGTTGGTAGAGATCCCACGCCTCCTCGAAGTCTTGAGCGAGCAGGATCTTCGGTCGAGCTCGGATCCGCAGCAGACGGTGCGAGAGGTTGATGCCTTCCGACATCAAGCGTCCGGTCTGGCTGGTGATTTCGGTGTAGAAGTGGGGGAGATAGATCGAGTAGAAACGGGGCTCGTCCTCGACCAGGATGATGGCCTGGACACCGCCCTCGAGGATGTCCTTTTCGGCATTGCGGCGATCCTCGACCTGTTTGATCATGGCGAGGAGAGCCCGGACGTTGCCCTGCCATAAAAAGGTCCAGTCGAGGTCGCCGCTCGAGCGCACGTCGTCGAGCCACGGCAGCTCCCACGCGTGGGAGGCAATCAATCCCACCGGCAGGTCGGGCTCGGCGATCTTGATCCGGTGCACCAGCTCGGTGATCTCCATGTCGGGCATGCGCGGTGTCGTGATGACCATGTCGAAGTCGCGTTCGTCGATGAGGCGGAGGGTCTCGGCGGCCGAGGCGGCGCGGGTAAAGCGGGGAGCGAACCGCAGGTTGAGGTCGAGGCTGCGGTACTCCTGGATCACGAGCTCCGTGAGCTGGCCGTCCTCCTCGAGAATGAAGGAGTCGTAGTGCGAAGCAACCAACAGGATCTCGATAATGCGGTACTGCATCAACGACGAGAACTCCTCGCTGTTCATGCCGTAGCGGCTCCGCAGTTCGATCGAGTTTCTACCCATGCTCTCCGACGTGATCCAACGGTAGCAGAGATTTGGGCCGGCGTCGGCGTGGCGTTTCCCGGCCGACCGGCGATGGTGTGAACGAGGTTTACGGGTTAACCTTGCGAAGATGGATTCCGTTCAGACGATTCCGACCGACGTTGCGGAGATTCTGAGCGACCGGGTGCTGGGTCGCGAACTGTCCTGCACCTGCGGGCGGGAGCACCACATCCTGACCCGCGAGGTGGTGATCGGACCGGACATCGGCAACCGCATGGCTGCCATCCTGCCGTCACTGGTTGGCGGGAATCGTGCTGTGCTGGTGGCCGACCGGCGCACCTGGGAGGTGGCGGGGTCCGATGTCGCGGCAGCTCTGGAAGATTCGTACGAGGTCGAACGGTGTCTCATCGATGACGGTCCCGACGGCCATATCCACGCATCGGTCGAGCTCGTGAATGACCTCGAGGCGGGTCTCGACGGGGTCTGTGACTTCTTCGTTGCCGTGGGCAGCGGGACGGTCAACGACTTGACCAAAGAGCTCGCCTTCCGGAGGGGCCTGCCGTACATGGTGGTGGCGACCGCCGCCTCGATGAACGGCTATACATCCGCCATCGTGGCCCTCCTCGAGGATGGCCTCAAGACAACCCGCGAGGCCAAGCCGCCGGTTGCGGTTTTTACAGATCCCGAAGTGCTTGTCGGCGCGCCGCGCGAATTGACCCTGGCCGGGCTCGGCGATCTGGTGTCGAAACCCTACTGCGGATGCGACTGGAAGATCGCGGCCCTTGTCAGGGCGAATACCACTGTCCGATGCCCGATCGTCTCCTCGCGGCGCCCTTCGAGCGCGCGCTCGATGTGTTTCCTGGGCTCGGCACCAACGATCCGCAAGCAGTGACCCTGTTGTTTCAGTTGTTGCTGATCTCCGGGCTGTCGATGGCTGTCACCGGCACTTCGAGCCCGGCTTCCGGCGGCGAACACCTCCTGTCCCACTACTGGGACATGACTCGTCTGCGCGACGGCCGTCCGACCAACCTCCACGGCGCCCAGGTGGGGGCTGCGTCGATGGTGATCGACGAGTTGTACTCGAGAATCCTCAACGTTGATTTCTGTGCGGCGGAGTTCGGCCCGAGCCCTGCGCCGGACGTGGCGGAGCTCGGTGTCCGCGCGACCTTCGGGAGCCTCGGCGATGCCGTGTGGCCGCAGTGGCGGGCCAAGCTCGAGGCGCGTTCGGCCCGCGACCTCGGGCGCCTCTGTCTCTACGAGGACGAGATCAAGGAGGAAATTCGCCACACCCTGGCCACCGGGCGGGGGGTGTGGCACGCCCTGACGGCCGCCGGAGCGCCTGTCCGAGTCGAGGATCTCGGTGTGGGCGTCGACGAGTTGGTCGCGGCCCTGCAGCACGGCCGCGAGATCCGGACCCGTTTCACAGTTCTCGACGTCGCCGCCGAATTGGGAATCCTCGAGGCCTTTGCCGCCGAACTCGGCGGGGGTTGCTGACCCATGCTCGACGACCTGCTCGGCGCCATGGAACGGGCGATTCACGAGGTCGAAAAGCGGACGGACCGAAGGGTGCAGATTCTCCACCACAACGATTCCGACGGTCTGTCATCCGGCGCCATTCTGACCAGGGTTTTTGAGCGCAAGGGATTCGCGGTCGAACGGGTGTGTTTGGAGAAACCGTATCCGGTGGTTCTCGAACAGATATTTGACGCCGACGACCGCCTCATCGTCCTCACCGATTTTGCGGGCCGCATCGCGCCTCTGATCTCCGACCTCAACCGCGGCCGCAATCTGGTGCTCATCCTCGATCACCACAAGGCCGAGCTCACCGACGGACCGTCGGGTACACCTCCTTGACCCTGAGATCTTCGGTCTTCGCGGCGACCGCGACATCACCGCCTCGACAACCTGCTTTCTTTTCGCGCGAACCTGGGACCGGAGCAACAACGATCTCGCTGCCATCGCCACCATCGGCGCCGTCGGCGACCGGTTTTTCGTCGACGGCCGGCTGGTCGGCCCCAACCGGGAGGCGGCTCGGGAGACATGTCGGCAGGGCCGGTTGACGATCGAAGAGGACGGCGACGGAGAACGCTATGTTTTGATCACGCCAACCGGGCGCTTTCCGGTCGACCGCCTCGCCCGCGAACTCGACACCCTTGGCGGCGCTGGCTACGCGGACGGCGGGCCGGAAATGGGGATCGAAGTCTGTCTCGAGGGCCGGTCCCCAGCATCGTTCGAAATGCTGCATCGGCTCCGCAAGATCCAGGATCGGGCTTTTACAGAGGAAGTCCGGAGGATCCGCGACGGCGAGATGATCGCGACCTCCCGCGTCCAATGGATTCACGTCCACCGCCGTTTTGCCCCGATGGGTGTGAAGATGATCGGGGCGTTTCTGGACGCCGTCAAAAACACCCTCGATGTCGATCCCGAAAAGTACCTCGCAGGCTTCCAGGTGATCCCAAACGAGGTTCCCGGTATCGGCGCCTTCGATTTCGGTCAGGTCAAGGTCTCCATGAGGGTGTCGGACCAGATGGGCGAGGGGATCCGAAGCGGCCGGGTGCTCGGTCTCGATATCCTCCTGCCGCAGGCTACGGATCGCGTGGGTGGGTTTTCCGACGCCTGCCACAGCCTGACCGCGGCCACGACCGTGCCTGAAGGCGCCGAAGAGCAGTTGATCGACGAGATGGAGCAGATCCTCGAGACGAGGTGATTTGGAGGCGGGGAATGGGTTCAGGAACCGGGTTCGGCAAGACGATTCTGATTGGCGACCAGTTTGTCCTGCGCGGTGTTCCCGCGATCGTCGCCGCTCTGCCGTTCGAGACCGAGTGCACTGTGGAGCGAAACGAGGGCGGGAGAGGCTGGATGCTCGAGGACAACCGCTTCGAGGTGCCCGGCTACAAGGAAAAAAAGAAACACCAACAGGTGGAGTCGATCGACCGAGTGCTCGAGGTCATGGGGATCGATGCTGTCAAGACGCCGCTCACGATCACCTACGGTGGTTCATTGCTGGCGGGCAGCGGAGTCGGGGCCAGTGCGGCGAGCTGTGTCTCCCTGGCGCGGGCCCTCAATGCCGAGTTCTCGCTTGGGCTCTCGATCGAGGAGATCAACCTGGTGGGTTGGGAGGGAGAGTTTGCCTACCACGGCAAACCCAGCGGGGTTGACAACACCGCCTCCACCTACGGCGGTCTGTTGCAGTACCGCGTCGAGAGACGGAGAAAAGAAATTCGAGAAAATCGCGGTGGAGGCGCCGTTTCGGATCGTCCTCGCCAACAGCGGTGTCACCGCGGACACCTCCACTCTGGACGACTTCGTGCTCGGCATCAAGGAGCAGGATCCTGAGGGTTTTGCGGAGATCATGAACACGATCAGCGACCAGTCGCGGGCGATGAAGGCAGCCCTCGAGCGTTACGATCTGGAGACGGTGGGCTCGCTGATGACGGCCAACCACTCGATCCTCATCGACATGGGTTTGTCGCATGAGATCCTCGTATCGTTGTGCAACCATGCGTTGGCCCTGGGCGCGCTTGGAGCCAAGGTCACGGGTGGCGGCCGGGGCGGCTACATGTCGGCCCTGACGCCGGATGAGGCCGTGCAGGAGAAGGTTGCCGCCGCCTTCGAGGGCGACGGCTACAAGGTGATTTGCGCCGCCATCGGCGGCACGTAACTGAGGGCGTTTCCCGAGAGGATGCCAGGCACGCGGCCCATAGGATGGGCCGGATGCCAGGCACCTCCACCGCACGCGGCACGTATCCGGGCGCGCTTCCCGGGAGTTGCCACCTTCAACATTGTTGGCCCGTAGGACTCTGCCGGCGGGGACGTCGGTGAGTCCAACAATATTGAAAATGGCACCTCCGCCGCACGTGGCACGTTTCCGAAGGCGTTTCCCGAGAGGATGCCAGGCACGCCACATTGACGACCAGGGCCTCGACAATGTGGGAGCCAGGCACCTCCGCCGCACGCGGCCTTTCCCAATCTGAGCACTCGAACGTGCCCGAAATTCCGAAATCCGAAATCCGAAATCGACCGTCAGTCCTTCCACTCCGTCACGAACACATTCGTCTCGCCGGGATTCGTGTTGTTCCGGTTGGAGCAGAAGACGAAAGTTGTGCCGTCGGGCGACCACATCGGGAAGCCGTCAAAGCCTTCGGTGAAGGTGATCTGCTCCATGTTCTCGCCGGAGACGTCGACCATCCAGAGGTCAAATTCGCGCCCCGTCGGGTCGCCGAAGTTCGAGGAGAAGATGATTCTTTCACCCGACGGGTGGAAATATGGTGCAAAGGCGGCAACACCCAGGTCGGTGATCTGCCGTTTGTTGGAGCCGTCGGCATCCATCACCCAGATCTCCAGCTTGGACGGCCGGATCATCCCCTCGGCGAGGAGGTTCTGGTAGTCCTCGATTTCAGTCAGGTCGGAGGGGTGGCGGGTGCGATAGACGATTTTCGATCCATCGGGCGAGAAAAACGGCCCACCGTCATAGCCGATACCGTCGGTCAGCTGGATCACGTCGGAACCGTCCAGGTTCATCGTGTAGATATCGAGGTCGCCGTTGCGCATCGAGGTGAAGACGATCTTGTCGCCTTTTGGCGAGACCGTAGCTTCGGCGTCATATCCGGGCGTTTCGGTCAGCTGTTCGACACCGGAGCCGTCGGATTTCGCTCGGAAGATGTCGTAGCCGGGATCGATAGGCCAAACGTAGCCGCGGCTCATATCGGGCGGCGGAGGACAGACCGGGTTTGCAAGGTGGGTCGAGGCGTAGACGATCGACTCGTCACCCGGGAGGAAGTAGGCGCAGGTGGTGCGGCCGGTACCGGTCGAGGCGAGGTCCGTCTCTGCGGTCTCGAGATCCATGATGAAGATCTGGTCGCAGTCGTAGGGCGGCCTCGTGGACTGGAAGATGAGTTGGTCGCCGGCAAAAGAAAAATAGGCTTCGGCGTTTTCACCACCGTCGGTGAGCATCCGTAGCTCGCCGAAGTGGACCTCGCCGGGGTCGGCGTCGAGGACGCGCGGAAGCGAGATGTCGTTTTCGACAACGGCATCGGCTTCAGCCGTTTCAGTGGGTTGTTGAGAGCAGCCGGAGCCGATGAACAGCACAGCAACCGCGGTGACGATAGGGGCGAGATTCAATTTCATTTTCCCTCCAGGCGGCGGGATCGTCTCACGACCGGAGCCGTATGACAAATTTATGACACGGCGTTGCGTTGAAACGTGAGCCTCTTGCAAAATTGGCAGTCAAAGGCGGGGCAGGCCCCGCCACTACCGGTGCATGTCGTTTGTGGGTAGGGGCGGCACCTGTGCCGCCCAGCCTCGACCGCGCACAAATATATGGATTTCGGCGGAGAATCTCGAATATTGCACGAGGCTCACGTTTCAACGTTGAACGTTTGAACGTGGCGCGGTCACCCCTCGAACGCCAGCAGCAACGGTTGTTCCAACGAAAGCTTCAGCTGCGCAAGAAAACGCGCGGCATCGGCGCCGTCGACCAACCGGTGATCGTACGACAACGACAGCGGCAGCATCAGCCGCGGCCGAAAGGAGTTCTCGTGCCACTGCGGTTCGATCCGGCCCCGCGATACGCCGAGGATGGCCACCTCGGGCCAGTTGATGATCGGGGAGAAGCCGGTGCCGCCGATGCCGCCGAGGTTGGAGACCGAAAATGTTCCACCCTGCATGTCGTCGGGGGCGAGTTTCTTGTCGCGGGCGCGTCGGGCGAGATCGTCGAGAGCCACGCCGATTTCGGTGAGGTTCCTGCGATCGGCATCGCGGATGACCGGGACCAGCAGCCCGCGTTCGGTGTCGACCGCCACACCGATGTTGATCGACTCGCGGAAGACGATTTCACTGTTTGCCATGTCGACGGCGGCGTTGAGTGTCGGGTGTTGTTTCAGCGTCGAGGCTACGATCTTGACCAGGATCGCAGTCATCGTGAGCTTGCCGCCCGCCTCTTCGACGCGCGCCCTGTAGGCCTTGCGGAAATCCTCGAGATCGCTGATATCGGCACTCTCGTGGTTCGTGACCTGTGGTGCGTTGAGCCATGCCCGGGTGAGATTTTCAGCCGTGAGCCGGCGAACCTTCGACATCGCCTCGCGGCGCACAGGGCCGAAACGGGCGAGATCGGGCAATTCGGCCGCCGCCAGACCGGGGGTCGAAGATCCACCGGTCGTGAGCACGCGGTGGGTGTGGGCCTTGACGTCATCGATCGAGATGCGGCCGCCGTGACCAGAGCCCTCGACGGCTGTGATATCGACTCCGACCTCGCGCGCGAAACGGCGCACGGTCGGTGCAGCCGGCACCGCGGACATGCCGTCGCGCGGCACCGCCGGCGGTGGGGGAGTGGCGGTCTCGGCTACGCCGTTTTCCCCGGCGCCTCCGTCTCTCTGCTCCTCTGCTTCTGCGCTTCGCTGCCCTTCGTCCCCTCCGGTCCCTCCGCTCCTCTGCTCTTCGGCCGGTGCGGCGTCGGATGTGGGCTGCTCCGGGGGGATGTCGGCTGCCGCCTCGACCACATCCAGGGTGACGATCGGAGCCTTCTCGCCGACCGTGTCGCCTTCGTTGACATGAATCTCGAGAACGGTGCCGGCGCTGGTCGAGGGCACCTCAACCGACGCCTTCTCGGTCTCGACCTCGATCAGGCTCTGGTCTTTCTCGATTTGGTCGCCGACCGCCACGAGGACGGAGACCACATCAACGCTGTCGACGCCTTCTCCGAGCTCAGGGAGGTTGATGGTGATTGCCATGGCAGCCCCCTCAGACCTTCACCGGGTTGGGCGCACCGGGGTCGATACCGAAATCGGCGGTGGCTGTTTGAACGATGTCGCGTCCGATGAGGCCCTCGTCGGCCAGCGCGCTCAAGGCGGCCACCACGATGTGTTCGGCATCCACTTCGAAGAATCGTCGCAGGGCCGCGCGGCTTTCCGATCGACCGAAGCCGTCGGTGCCGAGGGCGACCGGGGTCTTCGGGAACCACTTGCCGATCGATTCGGGGAGGGCCTTCACGTAGTCCGAAGCCACGACGTTGACGCCGTCGGTCCCGCCGAGACATTGTTGGATCCACGGTGTCCGGTGTTCGCCGTTGCCGTTGAGCCGGTTGAATCGGTCGCAGTCGGTGCCGTCCACATAGAGCTCCTTGAAGCTCGTGATGCTCCACACATCTGCGGCGACGTTGAATTTTTCGGCGAGGATCTCCTGCGCCCGCAGTGCCTGATTGAGGATCGCGCCGCTGCCGAACAGATTCGCCTTGAGTTCCGCCCCTTCACTCCCGGACGGGCGGAAACGGTACATGCCGCGGAGGATCCCCTCCTCGCAACCCTCGGGCTGGGCGGGCATGGCGTAGGGCTCGTTTTCGACCGTGATGTAGTAGAAGACGTCCTCCTGCTCGACGTACATCCGCCGGATCCCGTCCTTGATGATGGCCGCGAGCTCGAAGGCGAAGGCCGGGTCGTAGGCCTTGAGGTTGGGCACCGGATAGGCGAGGAGGTGGGAATTGCCGTCCTGGTGCTGGAGGCCTTCGCCGTTGAGGGTGGTGCGACCGGCGGTGCCGCCGATCATGAAACCGCGGCTTCTCATGTCGGCTGCGGCCCATACCAGATCGCCGATGCGCTGCATCCCGAACATCGAGTAGTAGATGAAGAACGGGATGGTGTTGATGCCGTGGGTCGCGTGGGCGCAGCCCGCAGCGATGAACGAACTCATCGAACCCGCTTCGGTGATGCCCTCTTCGAGCAGCTGGCCGTCTTTGGCTTCGTGGTAGTACATCAGCGTGCCGGCGTCGACCGGTTCGTAGAGCTGGCCGGCATGCGAGTAGATCCCGATCTGGCGGAACAGCGACTCCATGCCGAAGGTTCGGGCCTCGTCCGGGATGATGGGCACCACGAGCTTGCCGACCTGCTTGTCTTTGAGGAGCTTGGTGAGGATGCGAACAAACGCCATGGTGGTCGAGATATCGCGTCCGTCGCTGCCTTCTGCAAACTCCTCGAACACCGAGTCGGGGAGCATGTGGAGGGGCTCGCAGCGCACACCGCGGGTCGGCACCGGCCCGCCGAGGGCCGCCCGGTGTTCCTGGATGTAGACCATCTCGGGGCTGTTCTCGGGCGGGCGATAGAACGTCGCCGCCCGCGCTTCGTCGTCGGAAAGGGGAATGCCGAATCGGGTGCGGAACTCGAGGAGCTCTTCCTGTTCGAGCTTCTTCTGCTGGTGGGTGACGTTGCGCCCCTCGCCCGACTCGCCGAGACCGTAGCCTTTGATGGTGCGGGCGAGGATCGCCGTGGGTGCGCCTTTGTGGTCGACAGCGGCCTTGAAGGCCGCGTAGACCTTGGCGGGATCGTGGCCGCCGAGCCGCAGGCGCCGCAGCTGCTCATCCGACATGTTGGCGACCATTGCCTTGAGTTCGGGATACTTGCCGAAGAAGTGTTCGCGGACGTAGGCGCCGTCAGACGTCGAGTACTTCTGGCTCTCGCCGTCGACAACTTCGCCCATGCGGCGGACCAGGAGGCCCTCCTTGTCCTTGGCCAGAAGCTGGTCCCAGTCTTCGCCCCAGATGACCTTGATCACGTTCCAGCCGGCGCCCCGGAAATGGCCTTCAAGCTCCTGGATGATCTTGCCGTTGCCGCGCACCGGGCCGTCGAGCCGTTGCAGGTTGCAGTTGACGACAAAGATGAGGTTGTCGAGTTTCTCGCGGCCGGCCAGGGAAATGGCGCCGAGGGCCTCGGGCTCGTCGGTCTCACCGTCGCCGAGGAACGCCCACACCTTGTGGTCGGACTTCGGATGCAACCCGCGGTCTTCGAGGTAGTGGTTGAAACGAGCCTGGTAGATTGCCATGATCGGGCCGAGACCCATGGACACCGTTGGGAACTCCCAAAAATTCGGCATCAGCCACGGGTGGGGGTAGGAAGAGAGGCCGCTGCCGATCCCGTCCCGGAGCTCACGTCTGAAATTGAACAGCTGCGCTTCGCTCAACCGGCCCTCGAGGTAAGCGCGTGCGTAGATCCCGGGCGACGCGTGGCCCTGAAAGTAAATCTGGTCGCCGTCGTAGTGTTCGCCCTTGCCGTGAAAGAAGTGGTTGAACGCCACCTCGTACAGGGTCGCGGCGGAGGCGTAGGTCGAGATATGGCCGCCAATGCCTTCTTCCTCGTGGTTGGCCCGCACGACCATCGCCATCGCGTTCCACCGGACGAGGCTCTTGATGCGCCTCTCGAGCTCTCGGCTGCCGGGGAAGGGCGGTTGTTCGGAGATCGGAATGGTGTTGATGTGCGGCGTGGTGGCCTCGAAAGGTATCTTGATACCGGCCATGTGGGCGTGGATCTGGAGGTCCTCGAGGAGTCGCTTCACCCGATCGGCGCCACCGTGGTGGATGACCCAGTCGAGAGATTCCAGCCATTCCCGTGTTTCGATCGATTCCGCACTTTCGCCGCCCGTTGGTTTGCTTGCAGTCATGAAATCCCCTGGTTCAATGAGTATCGGGTCGTGGCTGCCATCCGACATCCAGTGAGAGATAACAACCGACATCGCTACTGTGTTTCAATTTCAAGGCGATTGTAGCAAGAAAATTCAGCCGGATCCGGGGGTGGGGCAGGTCAGTCTGCGCGGCGGGTCAACTGGCAGCGGCCTTGTTGGCGGGGGACTCTGATCCCTGCATCCGGTCGGCCAGAATCTTGGCGAGATGGTTGGGATGGTTTGCAGTGCGTTCGAGAAGGCTCTCGGCCACCTCTTTTGGCAGGGGCGGCGCGACAAAGTACCCCTGGATCATGTTGACGTCGAGGTCGGCCAGGGCCTGGAATTGCGCCCTCCGCTCGACCCCTTCGGCAACCGTGTCCTTACCGAGGTTCTTTGCCAGAGTCACGATGGTCCGCACGATCTCCGAACTTTCGTCGTCTTCGAGCATCCGGGAAACAAAGGAGTAGTCGATCTTCAGGGTGTCGATCGGAAATCTCCGGAGGTAGGCGAGCGACGAGTACCCGGTCCCGAAGTCGTCAATGCTGATTGCGATGTTCAAGGACTTGAGCTGTTCCAGCACCTCCGAGGCGTACTGGGCGTTTTCCATCAGGACGCTTTCCGTGACCTCCAGCTTGAGGCTCGTGCCGTAGAGGCCGCTGTTGCGCAGGATGAGGTCGACGCCCCCGACCACGTCCGGGCGCATGAGCTGGGTGGTCGACAGGTTGACCGACATCGTAGCCTTGGAGTGGGCGCGGAACTTCTGCTGCCAGACCCTGAGTTGTTTGCAGGCCTCCTCGGCGACCCACCGGTCGAGTTGGATGATCGCACCCATTTCCTCGGCCACCGAGATGAAGGCGCCGGGCATCAGCAGACCGCGTTCCGGGTGCTGCCACCGCACCAGGGCCTCGAATCCGGCGATGCGGCCGTCGTCGATGGCGACGATGGGCTGGTAGAAGACTCGGAACTCGTTGCGGGCGAGGGCGCGGCGCAGGTCGTTTTCCAGCTTCAGGGTCGCGACCACATTTTGGTGCATGGCGTCGTCGAAGACCGCGAAGCTGTTCCGCCCCATCGACTTCGCCCGGTACATCGCGGTGTCCGAGTCGCGAAGGAGGTCTTCCGGGCGCGTGTACTCCGGGTTCCACAGGGCGATCCCGATGCTGATGGTGGCAAAGACCTCGGTGCCGTCGAGATCGAATGGGACGCGGAACTCTTCCTGGATCCGCTCCGCTGCTACGGTGGCTCCACGGATGTCCTTGATGTCTTCAACCAGGATCACGAACTCGTCGCCCCCGAACCGCGCCACGGTGTCGCCGGGTCGGCAGGCCTTTTCGACCCGGTGGGAAATGGCCCGCAGGAGCTGGTCACCGGTCAAATGGCCGAGGCTGTCGTTGACGTTCTTGAAACGATCGAGGTCGAAGAACAAAACGGCGAAACTCTGTTCAGGGTCGCGTTCGGCGCGCGCGAAGGCGTGCCGCAACCGGTCCATCAGGACCGAGCGGTTGGGGAGGTGGGTCAGGGGGTCCTGGAGACCCGACGAGTGCACGGCCTCGCGGGTTTCGTCCTCCTGCTCCACGTCGGTCTGCCGACCCACAACCCGGACAGCTTTGCCCTCCTCGTCGGCCAGGACCTCGCCGCGGGCAAGCATCGAGCGATAGCGACCATCTTTGGTCTGGATCCTGTAGCGCTGTTCGATGACGGTGATTTCGCCGGCGATGCCGGCATCGATGACCGCTCGAAGCCGATTGAGGTCTTCGGCATGGACGCGGCTCAACCAGGCTTCAAGAGAGTCTTCGATTTCTTCGGGCTCGAAGCCCAACATTTGTTTCCAACGATCTGAAAAGTGGATTGTCTCGGTCAGCAGATCGAGGTCCCACACGCCGTCTCCGAGGCCGCCGGTGGCGAGCAGAAAACGGTCGTACTCCATCTCGAGGTTGCGCTGGAGTGAACGCATCTGGTCGAGTTCGCGGTACCGTTCTTCGATCAGGCTGAGACGAGCCCGAAGCTGCTCGCGATCCAGCGGCAGCATGACGAAATCGTTGACGCCGAGTTCGAGGATTTTTGAAAGCTCTCCGGGTTCGTCGGCGGGCAACAGGGCCAGTTTTGCGCAGACCCGTCCGTGATCGGATTTGGAGAGGGCGTCGGAGAGTTTTGTGGCCTGGTTCCGACCCAATCGCCAATCAACAACGACCAGGTCCGGCATGATGCGACGCACTGAGTACCTGCACGCCCAGCCGTTGCGAACCGTCGAGCAGCGATAGCCCCTCTCAATTAGAACCGCCTTCAGTTCGGCCTCGAGTTTGCGATCTCTGGAACAGATGATCGCTTCCCGGTCAACACCGATGCCGTCGTCCACGCGGACGGCCTCAGACGGGGTCGGTTTCCGTTTCCCAATCCAGGATTGCAGGTCGAACAACGACATGACTCCTCGTGGTCCAATTCGGACACGGTTCTCGGCGGGTTGGCGCGGCTGTAACGTCAAATCTCACAGCCACCTCTTCAAGTCTATCACCATGAAGCGCGGGAGGTTATGTCGGATCTGCCACCTGTGGCGGATTGCCCGGGTTCGAGATGGCGAAGGCCCCCTTTTACGCACTCAGGTAAGACTCGAGCCGGCCCCGCAAGATCCTGGCGGCACGGAAGTCGCCGTGCCTTCGTATCGCGTCATCCAAAGCGGACAGAGCCTTTTTCGGGTCGCCGTCTGCGATCAGTTGGTCGATCACCGCGAGCGTCTCGGCAGCGTTGTGGGCGGTGCGTTCATCGTCGATTCGCTGCTGCGCCACCTTCGTCTGGACCAGGAGACGCTGGACTCGTTCATCGTGAGGATCGAGAGCTTGGGCCTGATCGAGAAGGCCGAGGGTCTCGTCGAATGGGCGATCGTCCTCGAGGGCTTTTTCAACGAGATGATTGATTTCCTGCCGGCGAAGCTCGCGACCCTTGGCGTCGATCTTCGAATCCAGTTCCTCGAATTCTTCACACGCGCCGTACAACCTCCTGGCGACGGCGAGTTCGCGCTGGGCTTCGTCGATCGCGCCCTTTTTGGTTTGGCGATCGACGCTGGTGACCACCTTGTCGATGGCGATCCGTCGCCGGTGGGCATCGATCCGGCGTTGTACTTCGGCCTCGGCTTCGGCAACAAACTCAATGGCGTCAGGTATGTCAGCGGCCAGTTCTCTGGCTGACTCGAGGGACTCGTGCGCCTTCGTGAAGTCGTCGTGTGCTGAGTCGTTCAGGGCGGTCTCGATGTTCTTCTCGACCCTTTCGAGCGTCGTGTTCATCTTCTCGATGTCGCCGGTGATTCGTTGCCGCAGCTCCGCCGCCGTTTCGAAGCTGCCCAACTCTTCGACGGTCTGGTCAACGATACGAACAGCGGACTCGAGGCGGCCGGCGAGAACCAATCGGTCGACCTTCAGGGCAGCTTCGTCAATGGCGCGTTGGCGACGTTCGGCCTCCTCGTGGAGCCTGATACCCTCTCGTGCCGCAGCCATCAGATCGTCGGTCGCCTCTAAGCTCGGCGCAATCCGGTGCGCCTCTTCGAGGGCCTCGAGCGCGGCCGAATACTCCGTTTTCTCTATCAGCTCTTTGGCGGTTTTCAGGAACTCTTCGGCTGCAGCCAGGGTCTGGGCCGCGCGCAGCTCCTCGAGTTGGGTTTTCGAGATCGTTGAATGCCTCGTGTTCGCCGTAGAGCTTGAAGGCAACGGCCAGCGCCCTCTCCGCCTGGCCGACGTCCTCACTCTCGAGGTGGCTGGCGATGGTGAATGCCGTGTCCGAGATCTCCTGTTGCCGTCGCTGTTCGGCACGCTGCTTTGCCAGCCCGGTCTGGGCGTGTTGGTAGCGCTGTTGGAGTGTCCGGTTGTCGGGTTCGAGTGCGAGGCCCTCCTCGATGACCGACATCGCCTCGTCGAAGGAACTCTCGTCAATCAGCTGATCGGCCCGTGACATCAGTTCCTCGAGTTGGCGTTGGCGTGCTGTGTGGCGCTCTCTCGCTTCGCCGATCTCGGCGGCGAGCTTCCCCATGTCGTCCGAGTCGCCGTCGGTCTCGATCGCCTTTTGGAGGCGGTGCTCGGCGCGATCGAAATTTCCGGAGAGGAGAAACTTCCTGACCTCGTCAGTGGTCTGCTGACGGCGTTGTTGCAGTTTGACGTCTGCCGCCTCGATGACCTTGACGAGTTTTCGGGCCTCTGTGTTCTCCGGGGACAACTCGAGCACGGTCGCCAGTTGCAGCCGGGCCTCTTCGAAGTGTTGGCCCTCGACGAGCTTGCTCGCCCCCAGCAACAGGGCGCGCACCTGACTCTGGCTGGCTTCCTTCGAGTCGCTGGTCTTCGCGCGCTCCTCGCTGCCGGTCTCGATCGTTCCAGAGCTGTCGATATCTCCGTCGGAATCGGAAAAGTCGCCGGGCGGCGGAGTTGGCGAAAGTTTGAAGTTGCGATCGATTCGGCTCTGGGTGCTCCCGGGTTTGATCGTCCGAATGCTCCGGGTCGTCAGCGTCGGGATCTCGAAGATCGCCCGCAACTGGTCGTTCTCAACTGACGTTTCCGAACGGAACGGCGCCAGGGCGTTACGGAATGTTGCCGCCGACTCGAAGCGGTCGTCGGGCTGTTTGGCCATCGCCTTGAGAACGACGGTTCGCAGGGGTTCCGGAATCAACCCGTCGGGGTCCGAAGTGTCGAAATCCAACGGTGGGTGCATGAGGTGGCCGGATATCAACGAGGCGATATTGGAACCCTTGATGGGGTAGGTGCCGGTGAGCATTTCGTACAGCACCACCCCGAAGGAATAGAGGTCGCTTCTGGCGCCGATTTTTGCCCCTTCGTGAGTTCGAAAGTGCTCCGGCGATGAGTAGCGGACCTTGCCGAGGAAGGTGCCCGCGGAGGTCAACGAATCTTCGCCTTCTCGATCCTTGGCGATTCCGAGGTCGATCAGTTTGATCTGTAGTGCACCGTCGTCATCACGTTCAACCAGAATGTTGTCCGGCGAGATATCGCGATGAATGACCCGTTTGCGGTGGAGATAGCCGATGGCATCGAGGCTCTGATCGGCGACCTCGAGCACGAAACCGAGCGACGGTTTGCCGAGAACCTTGATGATCTCCTGGAGGTTGAGCCCGTCGATAAACTCCATCACCAGGTAGGCGTAACCGTTTTCGTCCATGGTGAAGTCGTAGATCTGGGCGATGTTTGGGTGGCGGAAACGGATCGCCATTTTGGCTTCGCGCAGAAAACGGGCTTTCAATGTCTCGTCATCCGCCAGTTGCGGTCGCATGACCTTGATAACCCGAATCTCGTCGAGCAGTTCGTGGCGAACCTTGTAAACGGAACCCATACCGCCTTCCCGAATTTTTTCGAGAAGTTCGTACTTGCCCTCGAGCTGCTCCAACGGAGTGGCCACGACTCTTACGCTCCTTGTATTGGCTGAAGCGTATGCAACCCCCCGCCGAGTGTCAACTGCAAATCGTTCGGGGACTGCACGATAGGACCCTCACCGACGACGGGCCGAAATCGTTCTCGGATGGGGACCGACGGAAACCGGCTGGATGTACACTGCGGAGGTGACAAAAAGACGGAAGCTTGTCCTGGCGCTCTCTGGTTTGGTCGCGGTTCTGATCGCTTCCGCAGTTATCGCTGTCCACAGCCCGCGGCTTCAGCGTCGGGTGTGGCAGGCGGTGACGGCGACTCTTGAAGAATCGAGCGGCGTCAGAATCGAAGCTGGAGACGTCAGGCTGCGCCCCCTCCCCGCCAGCCTGGTATTGCGGACCCTGACGGTCAGCATGGAGGGGAAGACGCTCCTCACGGTGGAAGAGATTCGCGCCGATTGGACGTGGAGAGGGCTCGCGACCCGGCCGCGTCGCATCGAAAATATCGCCGTCCGCACGCCGGTTTTTTTCGGCGACGCTCTGCCGCCCACTGGGAGCGAATCGGACACTCCTTCAGAGATCGATCTCTGGGGCCTGCTCGAGATCGGTTCGCTCGAGGTCTCGGGAGGCAGCGCGTCGGGAGGCGCGGCGGATGTTCGTGTGGTGCTCGCTGAGGTATCGATGCAGGCACAGTTGGTCGGCCGGTCGGCAGCTGCGGCGGTCGAGGCCGGGCGTCTGGTGCTCAATCGGTTGGAGCGTGAATTGGTATTCGGACCGCTGACCCTGGAGGTGGAAGCCTCGGCGGAAGGCGTGGTCGTTCAGAATCTCGACATCAGGGGCGGGGCTGCAGGCCTTTCGGCTGTCGGCCGGGTGGCGGCGTCGCCCGAAATGGCAGGCCGATTCGAGACAGAGATCGAGGCCGACCTGCCGTCGGTGGCCGCATGGTGGGACCCCAATCTGGTGACTGGCCTCGCACCCGAGGGGCGCGCCCGGCTGGTTGGCAATATTGGACTCGTTGCCGATGGGAGGGTGGCAGGTCGATCTCGAGCATCGTGGCGCTCCGATGTCGCTGGCGGGCTACGATTTCGAAACCCTTGAGTTGTCCTCTACCGGAACGGGGCCGATCGTTCGGGTGGCGGGCCCGGGGTGGGGTGGTGCCGAGGTGTCGGTCGACGAGGCGGGTGTGACGACTGTTTCGGCCGACCTCGAGCGCGCGCCGGTTGATCGGTTGCTGGCATTCATGGCTCCGCAGGTCGCCGATGCCGTTCAAGGACCGACGACCGTGACGGGCCGCGTCGACGGCACATTTTCGTTTCCTGTCGATCTGAACACGCTCGCCGGCGATATCGATCTGGTTGTTCGTGGTCCGACGGCCGGATGGCCGTCCGAGGCGCCGGCGTCGGCAGCGACTGGCGGATCTCCCGCATGGAGGCGCAGATCGCGGGTGTGACCGCCACCGCGACCGGCAGCATCCGTCCCGACAGGATCGTCCGCGCCGATGCCGAAATCGCGGTGGCCGACCCGGCGGTTGGAGCGGCCCACCTCCGGTCCTGGTTTCCCGATGCAGAACTGCCGGAGGTGGGTGGCGGGCCGATCGAAGGCACGCTGCGCATCGAGGGCTCGATCGACGAGCCGGCGGTGGATGCTGATTTGACGTGGATCCGCCCGATGGTCGCCGGTCGCGAGCTCCACAGCATTTCGGTGAGCGGAATTGGGGGGCTCGAGGGCCTGCAATGGCTGACCCGGGTCGAGGTTGAAGACGACTCGGCGTTCGAGGCGCGTGGGATGGTCGATCCTCGTACCGGGAGCATTGAGGGCGATTGGGAATTTGCGATTTCCGATCTTGCGCGGATGGTCGAGATCCTCACGCCGGATATTGGGGTCGACCGTGGCAGGAGGCCTCGACGGATCCGGTTCGCTGGCGTGGTCGCAAAGTGACTTTCACGTCGGCGGTCGGGTCGAGGGACGTGGCGTCGGGTCTGACCTCCTCACCGTACCCCACCTGGTCACCGAGTTCGCCGTCGATCCGGGTCAAATGTCTGTCAAAAACCTCCAGGCTGAAATATTCGGCGGTGTCGTCGCGGGCAGCGCCCGTGCGCCGTTGACGGATCTGGACGCCCCTATCGAAGGCCAGTTGTCGTGGAGCGGGCTCGATCTCGCTGCCCTCCCGGTCGTCGTGCCGGATTCAGCTGCGGGCCGGGTGTCGGGTCAGGCCGTGATCGGCGGCACCGTGAGCCGTCCCGAGGGAGATCTTTCCGTTGTGTGGGAGACCGAAGGATCGCACCCGGTTGCGGACCGGCTGCAGTTGGATCTCAACCTGGCGGATGGCGTCGTGCGGGCCGTGATCCAGGACACCTCGACCCGCGCGGGTTCGATCTCCGCCCGGGCCGAGGTGCCCCTGAGAGACATCGAACGACCGTCGTGGTTGTGGCCCGACGCTGAGGGCGGATCGGTGACCGGCACATTTTGCAGGCGAACGAATTTGTTTTCGGACCGGTCGCTGAAATGCTGGCGATCGATACCCTGGGCACCGAGATCGCGGCCGATATCAACGCTGACATCGAGTGGAACCCGTTGACGCCGGACCTGCCGCAGTTGAAGGTCTCGGCGATTGGTCTGCGTGTCGCCCACCCGACCGGCGAACTTGTTGCCGATGGTCCGGTGACCGTCACTGTCGACGGTCGTAGCAGGTCCAGGTCCAACCGGTGCCCTTGTCGGTTTCGACAGCCGAATCGAGGTCGAGGCCTCGTACGACCCTGCGAGAGACGCGTCCATGCGGTCTGGACGCTCGGTCGTCAACGAGGACCTTGCGCGGCTGCTGCAGACTGCCCTTCAGCGTTCGCGGACCGTTCACCGTCGACGGCGATCTCCACCTGCCGGTGTCCGACGACCTGTCGTTGGAATCCGCCACCGGGACGTTTGACGCTGGATCACGGAGATGGCGCCATTGTCATGCGCGATCCACCGGTCGAAATACGGGGGCTCAAGATTGCGGCCAGGCGTGCAGGACGGCAGCGTCGACATTCTCGACGGTTCGGCCGAGGTCAACCGGGGACACGGTGCTCCTCGGCGGCGGCTGGGACCCGAAGTCCGGCCAGGGCCTCGTTTTCGAAATCGACGACGTGACGCTGTTCTTCGAGGGCACTCTCACCAAATGGGACGGCGACCTGGTCGTCGAACCGAGGACCAGACGTAGCTGGCGCACGTTGCTGGCGATCTGACCCTGATGGCGGGGCTCTGGGACGAGACATTCGATCTCACTTCGGCGTTGCTCGGGCGGCGACGACATCGAGCTTGGCCGCCGACGACCCGCTCCACGACATCAGCCTCGATATCAGCGTGCGCGGACGATCGGGCGTCAAGGTCGACAACAACCTCGGTCGCTTCGATGTGACTGGGACGTCCTGCGAGTCGACGGCAGCGCGGCGGAGCCCCGCATCCACGGTATCGGTGCGGATCGCGCCGGGTGGGGTCATCGGTCTCGGGGGTCGGGAGATCAAGGTGCGGCGGGGGACTTTTGAGTTCACTGGCGATCCGGCGGTCGATCCCATCGTCGAAATCGTGCCCGGAGTCCGACATGACGCTGGTCGGAGGAGAGGAAGGGGACCCAGGGTCGATCCGACTCTGATGGCCACCCGCGGTCTGGCCCAGGGTCTCAGCAGCGTGCTCGGCTTCGAGAACGAGACTCTGAGACCGGCCGATATCGCCGGTCAGATCGAACGCGACCCGAGCGTGAACTTCATGGTCGGTCAACGGCTCAACCGCAACCTGGCCCTGTTCCTCTCCGCCAACCTGACCGATGTACAGGACCGAATGACGATGCTCCAGGGTTGGAATTTCCGCGGTCTTCGCGGATTGGTCGCCGCAGGTCTATCAGGAGACCGTCGACGACAACGTCGGCGCCGCGATTTTCCAACGATTCAGCTGGGGAGGCACGGCGGCGTCTCTCGACCGCCCCGAAATCCACCGCCTCAAGCTCGAAGGCGACTGGCCCATGTCCAAACGCCAACTCAAGAAGGCGACGCGGCTGCGGCGAGGGCAACCGTTCGATCCGTTCCTTCTCTTTGTAGCGTCGGTTCGCATGGAACGAGCCATGGCCGACAACGGGTACCAGAATGCGCGGGTGACCGCATTTCAAGACGGTGACGAACGTTCGCCGACCCTGGTGTTCTACTGCGATCCCGGAGAGCCGCAGTTCGTCCAGTTCGAGGGCGAACCACTCCCGAGGCACGTTCGCTCTGAGGTGACGTCCATGTACCAGCCGCCGCCGCTCGAGAAGCGTCGCTCGAGGCGATGACTCGTTGGTCACCCGCTATCTCGCGCTGGAGGGCCATCCCGGACGCCGAGGTGACCGCTGACCGTAGGCCGGCGATCTGATCGTCGTCAGTGTCGACCGCGGAGCCGAGACGAAGTGCAGGGCCCGTTCATCGAGGGTCTTCCTCCCGACATTGTCGCAGATCGCGCCGCAGCTCGGCTCCGCCAATGTGTCGCGGCGATGGCGAGCCGGCCGGAGGCGGCTTGACCGAACAATCGACGCAACGACTCGAGCTCTTCGGGTATTTCGATGCGCAGGTTCTCTCCTTCGGGGTCGTGCGCCTGACCGAGACCTCGGCCGAAGTTCGCATTTAGGTGAACTCCGGTCCACGGCAGACGATTGATGAAGTTGTGCTTGTCGGGAGTGATCCTCTGGGGCTTGCAAACACAGGAGACCTTCGGGGTTCGAGCCGGACAACCGCTGGATCGCGAGTCGTCTCGATTTCGCGACCCGCGACTTGAGGAACGCCTACATCGAGGCGGGCTACCGCGAGGCGACGGCGCGAAATGAGCATTCGCCAGGTCGACGGGCGCTGGGTTGTCGAGGTCGAACTCGAGCCGGGCCGCAGCGGCGTTTGCGAAAGGTCGAGTACGCCGGCGTGAGGCACGCCAGCACGAAGGTTCTCGACAAGGGGCTCAAGGCGCGAGGACGGCGAGGTTCTCACCGATCCGGCTCTCGATCGGTCGGCCTCCAGATCGCCAACTTCTCGCCGATCGAACGGGTCGAGGTGCGGACCCGCGATGTCGGGGCCTCGGAGGTCGATGTCGAGTTCGACGTCGTGGAGAAAGACCGCTGGGCCGCCGAGGTCGGAGGGGGCTGGAGCACCGAACGGGGCGTTTCGGCGAGCTTTGGACTCCGGGACGACAATCTCTTCGGCAGGGGAGTGGGGCTCAATCTTCGGGGCGGGTGGGGCTCGACCGAACAGAAGCTCTTCCTGATCGGATCGCTGCCACCGGTGCCGGGTGGCCGCGCTGTCGCTCATCTCGACCGTCGGCTACGGCAGCGGCGATGCGCCGGACCAGCCGGATCTGCTGACCCAGGAGGAGAAACTCGCCTCTCTCGAGGCCTCGTACGCCCTGACCGATAGGTCCAGGCCGGCGTGTACTACCGGTGGACCGACACCCACACGTTTGAGAAGGAGCCGGACCCGTTCAATCCCTTCCCGTTCGACATCCGAGTCAAACTCGGGACGATCGGCGTTCGTACCGTCGTCGACAGCTTCGACAATCTCTTCGATCCTCGCAGGGGCTACGGTCTCACCTCGGATCTCGGCTGGAGCGCCGACGCCTTCGGCTCGGATTTCAACTACGTCAGCTGGTTGACCAACTTCACCCTCGCTCTGGACGCCGTTTTCAGGGCGCGACGTGGCTGCAGACCGCCCGGGCGGCGTCGCCGAACCCCTCAAGGGTGAGAATCTCGATTCCGGAGGCGCGTTTCTTTGCGGGAGGCCAGGCCTCGATCCGCGGCTTCGACCTCAACAGCGTCGGGCCGGTGACCTTCGGATTCGAGGGACGCTGGTGCCTGCGGGTGGTGGAGCGCTTGTTCATCCTCAACGAAGAATTGCGGATCCCGGTCTGGGGCGCACTTCGATTCGCAGTTTTCACCGACATCGGCCAGGTGTGGCCGAGCTGGCGCGATGCTGATCTCGAGTCTGTCCGTGGGTGCCGGCGTCGGGCTGCGGTGGTCGACGCCGATCGGGCCGCTGTGGGCGGACGTCGCGTGGCCGGTGGCCAACGTCGGCATCAGCTCGAAGAAAATGAAGTTCTATCTTGGGATAGGGCGACCGTTCTAGCTCGTTCCCGTCCGAAAACGGCGCTTTTCGGCAATCTCGGCGTCGATCTTCGGATTCCCTTGTGCGGCGTACAGAAGTACGCCTCCGCGCAAATCCTTGATCTCCTAGACCTTGCACGAAAACCGCTCGTTTTCGCATCGGGAACTGCTCGATCCCGTCTAGAGTGTCCGGATCTGACCTCGGATCGGTCACGGTCCGCGTGGTACGAAGAGGTGTTCTGCTTCATCAAGCATCAAGCATCCAGATTCCAGAATCGTCGCGTCAGCCTCCGGCTGATTTCAGGACCGCCTTCGCCTTGCCGGCTTCGGGGCCGTTGGGAGCGAGCTTGACGTACTGGTCAAGATCGAGCATGAAGTTGTCCTTCCGGCCGAGCTTGTCCCATGCCATGCGCCGCCAGTAATACATGGGGCGAAACGGGGATCGACGCTGAGGCCGACATCGAAAGCCTCCTTGGCCTCCTTCCACTTCTGCTGGAAGAGGTAGATGAAGCCGATCTGCTGGTTCACCATCGCCTCGTCGAATCCGCCGCGGACGGCGAGCCGAAGGGCTGTGAGGGCGGGGTCGTACTTCTTCTGCCGGACCAGAGCCGCACCGAGATAGAACTGGGCGGTGGCGTCGGTCGGGTCCGTCTTGACGATCTTCTGCGCCCGCGTGGACGTCGTCTGCCAGGCCGCAGAGCGCCTCCTTGTTTTTGCCCTGGAGGTAGAGAGAGCTCGCCTTCCCAGTACGAGGCCACGGGGTCGGCCTTCTCGGCTTTTGCCATCTGCGAAATGTCTTTGGTAGCTGGCGGCCGTGTAGCCCTTACCGGCTTCAGCCGGCCTCCTGGGCCTCGAGCAGCGCCCACGCAGTCTTGAACTCGGGAGTCGGAGCCGTACTTCTTCTTCTTCGATTGCAGTGTTTTTCGGGCCGCCTGGGTCTGCCATCCCGCGAGCTGGGCGATGGCGGCGTTGGCCACTTCCTCGGCCTCGTTTGATGTGTTGTCGATCTCCGGCAATGACCGAGGTGGCGGCCATGAGGAGTGCGAGGGTCGATCCACTGATGATTTTCTGAAGGTCGGTCATGGTTCCTCCTTGGGATTGTGATCGGGGTTCTCCATCATGGTGACACACCGGCCGCGCCGGCGTCCAGCTGATCGGATTCGAGACCGAGGCGTCGTATGCTGCTCGCCGATTCGAGAGGGGGCGCGTGCTCGATCGCCAACGAATCTGGACAATCTTGACGCTGGCGCTGCCGATCATCGGCGGCATGGTTTCGCAGAACGTGCTCAATCTGGTTGACACCGCGATGGTGGGCACTCTCGGCCCGTCCGCATTGGCGGCGGTGGGGATGGGGAGCTTCGCCAACTTCATGGCGATGGCTTTCATCATGGGATCTGTCTGCCGGCGTGCAGGCAATTGCCGCACGACGTCTTGGCGAGGGCCGAGTGAGGGAGACGGCCTCACCTCTGAATGCGGGTCTCCTGATCGCGCTTGTGGTAGGCGTGCCCTGGTCGTTGCTTCTCTTCGGCTTTGCCGACCGGCTCTACCCGTTGCTGGTGGAGGACCCCGAAGTTGTGGCTCTCGGGAGTTCCCTATTTCCAGGCGCGGCTGGTGGGTATGACGGCGATCGGGATGAACTTCGCCTTTCGCGGGTTCTGGAACGGCATCAGCCAGTCGCGACGCTATCTCCAGACCCTGGTCGTCATGCACGTCTGCAACGTCTTCCTCAACTGGGTGCTGATCTTCGGGCATCTCGGGTCTGCCCGCTCTGGGCGCCGCCGGTGCCGGGATCGGCACCACCATCTCGACCTACATCGGGACCGCCATCTACATCGGGCTCGCGCTGCGGCACGCCGAGGGCGCTCGGCTTCCTGCGCAGTTTTGTCGATCGGTCGACGATGACATCGATGTTGAAGCTTTCGATCCCGGCCGGGCTGCAGAGCTTTTTCTTTGCCGCCGGGATGACCGCCTTCTTCTGGATCATCGGCCGCATCGGAACCCCCGAGCTCGCCGCGTCGAACGTGCTGGTCCAGCTTCTGCTGGTGGCCATTCTTCCCGGGTGTCGGGTTCGGATTCGCGGCGGCATCGCTGGTCGGCCAGGCCCTCGGCAGGGGAGACCGCGACGACGCCGTTCGCCTGGGGGTGGGATGTGAGCAGGCTCGCCATGGTGTTGGTCGGCGGCGGGGCGCTGGTGGGTCTGGTGTTTCCGGATCTCCTGCTCGGTCTGTTTCTCCACGACGAGCACACGATCGCTCTCGCGCGATTCCCGCTGCGCCTGCTCGGCGCCACGATGACGCTCGAGACTCTCGGCGGGGTTCTGTTGAACGCGCTCCTCGGCGCCGGCGCCAGTCGATCTCGTCATGCAGGTCTCGATCGGGATGCAGTGGGTCCTGTTTCTGCCTGTGGCGTATCTTCTCGGACCGGTGCTGGGTTTCGGGATGTCGGCCGTGTGGATCGCCCAGGTCGCGCTACCGAAGCCTCCAGGCCCTGGTGTTCGCGGCAGTTTGGAGAAGCCGGATCTGGATCGATCTCAAGTGTAGAGTCGTGATATTTGCCGCGTCGCGCCTTTCATGCCGCGGTTCGGAATGGTACCCTCACCGCCGCGAGATTGAAGCGATCCGCTTCCGGTGCGTACTGCCCGGCAAGCGTGCGTCGATGGAGAATGACATGAATTTCGAAAACGTGTCAGTTCTCAGCGTTGCCCATGTGGACGCACCCGCATCGCATCACGTCGCGAGGAGATCGAAGAAGCACTGGCGCCGACCATGGAGCGGTCTGGGCATCCGGCGCAACCTTCTTCGGGAGCTCTCCGGCATCATCGAACGACGGGTTTGGGACGAGGGCACGCATGCCGAGCGAAGTTGCCGCGGAGGCCGGCGAAAAGGCCATTGCAGCGGCGGGAGTCGATCGCTCGAAGATCTGGGAATCCTCATCAACACGTCGGTGTGCCGGGACTATCTCGAGCCGTCAACCGCGTGCATCGCCCATTCGATGCTCGGGCTCCCCGAGACCTGCATGAACTTCGACCTCGGCAACGCGTGTCTGGGTTTTGTCAACGGCATGGACATGGTCGGCAACATGATCGACCGCGGTGAGATCGACTACGGCATCCTGGTCAACGGTGAGACGAGCCGCCAGATCACCGAGGCCACCGTCGAGCGGCTCCAGGGCCCCGACATCGACGAGGCGACATTTCGGGAGAATTTCGCGTCGTTGACCCTGGGTTCGGGCGCTGCCGCCATGGTGCTCGGCCGCTCGGACCTCGAACCCGAACGGCCACCGTTTCAAGGGCAGCGTCAACCTGGCCGCGACCCAGCACTGCCGCCTGTGCGCCGGCAATATCGACAGCATGGTGACCAAGACCAAGGAGCTGCTGCTGGCCGGCATGGAACTCGCGGTCCGCACCTGGGGTCGGGCGACCGGAGCGCTCGATTGGACGGTCGATACCATCGACCACTTCGTCCTCCATCAGGTGAGCAAGGTCCACACCGAACAGTTGGCGGGGATCCTCGGAATCGACCTCGAGAAGATCTTCCGTCTCTATCCGGATTTCGGCAATATCGGGCCGGCTGGGGTTCCCATCGCGTTGTCGAAGCTCGCGGAGACCGGGCGGTTGGTGCGCGGACAGAGGGTGGCCCTCCTGGGCATCGGCAGCGGCATCAACTGCACCATGGCCGAGCTGGTCTGGTAGCGATTCGCTGCCGCGAATCGCTGGATGAAAAGATGCGGGAAATAGCGGAACAACCTCTACCCGTTCGAGAGCACTGGCTCGATCTCGACGGGCTCAAGCTTCATTATCTCGACGAGGGGCAGGGCGAGGTCGTGGTTGCGGTTCACGGCAATCCGACCTGGTCCTTCTACTACCGCGATCTCGTGCGTGACCTGCGGACGGACCACAGGGTGGTGGTGCCCGACCACATGGGGTGCGGTCTTTCCGACAAACCCGGTGACGATCGTTACGACTACACGCTTCGGCGCAGGATCGACGACTTCGGCCGCCTGATGGACGAACTCGAGCTCTCGGACATCAACCTCGTGGTTCACGACTGGGGCGGCATGATCGGGCTCGCCTGGGCCGTTCGACACCCCGAGCGGATCAAGCGGCTGGTGATTCTCAACACCGCCGCTTTTCACCTTCCGAAGTCGAAGCCCTTCCCGTGGCAGCTGTGGATGGTTCGCGACACGCCTCTCGGGCCCTTGATGGTGCGAGGGCTCAACGCCTTCAGCCGAGGCGCCTCCCGTGTCGCTGTCACGAAGAAGAAGCTCTCCGAAGGAGATCCGGGACGCCTACTGCGCGCCCGTACGACAGTTGGGGCGACCGCATCGCCACCCTGCGTTTCGTTCAGGACATCCCGTTGAAGCCCGGTGATCGCGGTTACGACATCGTGTCGGACACCGAGGCGCGGCTCGACGTGTTCCGCGACCAGCCGGTGCTGGTGTGTTGGGGCGACAAGGACTTCGTCTTCGACCACCACTTCCTCGAGGAGTGGCAGCGCGATCTACCCGCACGCCGAGGTCCACCGCTTCCCCGACTGCGGCCACTACATCCTCGAGGATGCTTCGGAGGAGGTCATCCCCCTCATCCGGACTTTCACTCGAGGCAGCGGACGCAGAGCACGAGCAAGAGGGTAGAGAAGTGAGGGGCGAGTGGAGCATGGAGGGGCGGGGGAGCACGCGACGACCTCCATCTGTCGAAACGTTCAATAGCCTGTCGAGTTCGTCGAGCGGCTTCTCGGTGCGTGCTTCATCGGCGAAGTCGGAAGCGAGTGCGACGAGACCCCTCTTTCTCGGAAACCGTGCGACTCGAAGTCTGGGGCAACTGCATGACGACCGAAGAAATCGAACATTGCGGATTTCCTGCCGGAGATGGCGGCGCGGCAGCCCGACGCCCCGGCCATCATCTGCCCGTGGGGGCGGCGCGGTGGGCGGCTGACCTACCGCCAGCTGGAGGACCGCACCAACCACATCGCCCGCGGTCTCGAGTCCATCGGGATCGGTCGCGGCGTGCGAACGGTGCTGATGGTGCCGCCGGGACTCGATCTCTTCGCCCTCGCCTTCGCGCTCTTCAAGGCCGGCGCCGTGCCGGTGCTGGTGGACCCCGGGTATCGGTCTCAAACATCTCAAGGCGTGTCTGGGGAACGCCCAGCCGGCGAGCCTTTATCGGAGTCTCCAAAGCCCATGCAGCGCGCGTGGTTCTGGGGTGGGCCCGCGACACCATTCGGACGAAGGTCACGGTGGGGAGGCGGTGGTTCTGGGGCGGCGAGACGCTCGAGGGAGTGGAGGCTCTGGGAGCTTCACGGCCGGCGGACGCGATCGCCGCGACGGCCGCGGACGATGTGGCCGCGATCGTCTTCACTTCCGGCAGCACCGGACCGCCCAAAGGGCGTGGTCTACCGCCATCGCAATTTCACCGCACAGGTCGATGCGATTCGCGAGGCCTTCTCGATCGAGCCCGGCGAGGTCAACCTGCCGACCTTTCCGCTCTTCGCCCTCTTCGACCCGGCCCTCGGCATGACCACGGTAGTGCCCGACATGGACCCGACGCGGCCTGCACGGGTCGATCCGGCAAAGATCATCGAACCGATCCGGGAGTTCGGCGTGACCACCATGTTCGGTTCTCCGGCCCTCCTCGACACCGTCGGCCGGTGGGGCGCAGAATCACGGCGTCACGCTGCCGACGCTGAGGCGGGTGATTTCCGCCGGCGCCCCGGTTTCGCCGAGGGTGATCGAAAGCGTTTCAGTCGATGTTGACCGGGGATGCCGCGATCTTCACGCCGTATGGAGCCACCGAGTCACTGCCCGTGGCCATCACATCGAGCCACGAGATCCTGGGCGAGACCCGCCACGCGACCGACCGCGGCGCCGGGCACCTGCGTCGGCCGGCCGGTGCCGTCGATCGAGGCTGCGGTGATCGGCATCGACGACGAACCGATCGCTGCGTGGAGCGAAGAGCTCGAGGTCGCGACCGGGGAGATCGGTGAGATCGTCGTCAAGGGACCGCAGGTGACGCTGGGAGTACTTCAACGCACCGACCCACACTGCCCTCGCGAAAATCGCGGACGATGGGGGAGTGCGCCACCGCATGGGCGATCTCGGATACTTCGACGAGAGCGGTCGGTTGTGGTTTTGCGGCCGTAAGTCTCAGACGGGTGCGGACCGCTGGTGGCGATCTCTACACGGTGCCCTGCGAGTCGGTTTTCAACACCCACCCGGAGGTCTACCGCACGGCATTGGTGGGTGTCGGTGAAGCCGGCGCACAAACACCGGTGCTGTGTGTCGAACTCGAGTCGAACATCGCCGGCACGCGAGCACGAGCGGATTCGGGGAGAACTCCTGGAGATCGGCGCCTCGTTTCGACCACACCCGGGACATCGACACGGTCCTGTTTCACTCTGGCTTCCCGGTCGACATCCGCCACAACGCAAAGATCGGGCGATCCGCGCTGGCTGCTGGGCCGAACCGAAGGTGAAGCGATGAAGGCGCTGGTCACGGGTGGTGGCGGGTTTCTTGGCGGCGCCATCGTGCGCCGCCTCGTCGGAAGCGGCACCGAGGTGCGCTCTCTGCAACGGGGCCGCTACCCGCAACTCGATGAGCTCGGCGTCGAACAGATCAGGGGAGATATCGCAGATCGCGCTGTCGTCGATCGCGCCGTCGAGGACTCCGGAATCGTCTTTCACGTTGCGGCCAAGGTCGACCCCTGGGGCGCCTACGAGCCGTTTCACCGGACCAATGTTATCGGTACCGAGAACGTGCTGGCCGCCGTGCGGCGCCACGGCGTGCCGAAGTTGGTCTTCACCAGCACGCCGAGCGTCGTCCACCGCCGGGGGCGACCTCGCCGGTGTCGATGAGTCGGAGCCCTACCCGGAGCACTTCGACGCCGCCTACCCGCAGACCAAGGCGATGGCCGAGATGGCGGTTTTGGCGGCCAACGACGACGACCTGTCGACGGTTGCACTCCGGCCGCGACTGATCTGGGGCCCGGAAGACACGAACCTGGTACCCCAACTCGTCGAGAGGGCGCGATCGGGCCGACTCCGCTTTGTCGGCGGCGGTGCCAATCTGGTCGACACCACCTATATCGACAACGTGGTCGACGCCCACCTGCTGGCCGCCGAAAGGCTGGCGCCGGGTCATGCGTGCGCCGGTCGTGCCTATTTCATCAGCAACGGCGATCCGTGGCCGCTCAAGAAGATCATCAACGGCATTCTCGGCGCGGCCGGGCTGCCGCCGGAGGACGCGGTCCGTGCCGCTCGGTCTTGCGCTCGCCGCGGGAGCGGTCTTCGAGACTGTTGAAGGCATTCGACCTTTCAAAAACGGGCCGCCGATGACGCGATTCATCGCCCGCAACTTCGCGACCGCCCACTGGTTCGACATCTCGGCGGCGCGCCGTGATCTCGGCTATGAACCGAAGGTCTCCATCACCGACGGGCTGGAAAATCTCCGGCGGTGGTTTGGCGACCAGAGTTGATTGGAGCCGACTATGGGATCTTCCACCTCGACTCTCATGTTCGCGGCGGGAACCGGGGTTTTCACCGCACTGCTGACGGCCGGCCTGCTCTGGTTCCTGGCGGGACGCCTCCTGCAATCTCGGCTGACTGCGATGCTCGACGCCGCCGGCGATGTGGTTGCGGACAAGGTGCGGCGGGCTGTCCAGGAGGCTGTCGCCGAGGCCCTGCCGCACGTGCGGCAACAGGTCGCCGGCGGGGTCGGTGAGGCGGGAGAGGCGATTCTTCCGAGACTGCGCGGCGAGGTTCAGGGAGGCGTCGAAGACGCTGTCGACAGCGCGCTGCCCCGGTTGCGCGAGCAGGTTCGATCCGGAATCAGCGAGGGGATCGCGTCGGCGGTGACCGGCGAGGCCGTGGGCCGCGCGGGCGGGGAGATCCTGCGCAAGGGCGGCAGCGTGTTCGATGCCGGGCTCGATCTGTTGCTCGGATCAAGGAAGCCTGGCGACGACGACTGATTCTTGCTCGTTTGAAGAGACTTTCAGTCGATGTTTCGATCTCCACAACGTGGGCCGCAAAGTGGTATTCTTCTGCGGCACGGCGACTCGTGCAAATTTTCACACGCCCGACGCGTGGCGCGCGACGGACAAGGTCGGAACGGGTCGGCAGCGATATAAGGAGGATGACCATGCTCAAAAAGATCGGTCTCATCGGTGGCGGATATATCGGTGGCGTGCTGACCCAGGAGATTGTCCAGCGCCGGCTCGCGCGCGAGGTCGGGCTGGTCGACCCGGCCCCTTTCGTGAACCCGGACGACCCGCCGGAGCGGCAGGAAGTCGTCGCCAAACAGTCGGTCTCCAAGGGCAAGTGCCTCGACATCGCCGAGGGCACCCCGACGATCCGCACCGACGTCCGTTGCCACGGTTCCAAGGACTATTCGGCCATCGCCGACGCAGACCTCATCATCAACACCGCCGGCGTGCCGCGCAAGGCGCGTCCCGACGGCACCTTCCCGACCCGCGAAGAGCTTCTGACCATCAACCTCAAGGTCACCAAGCAGGTTGCCGAGGGCATCAAGCAGTACTGCCCCAACGCGACTATCATCTCGATCGCCAACCCCCTGGACGCCATCGTCTACACCCTCGACAAGGCGCTCGCGCCGCCCAAGGGCAAGCTCTTCGGTATGGCCGGGCAGCTCGATTCCGGCCGCTACTGCTACTTCGTTGCCGAGGCGGCCAACGTCTCGGTCGAGAACGTCAACGCCATGGTGCTCGGCGGCCACGGCGACACCATGGTGCCGGTGCGTTCGTCGTGCCTGGTCGGCGGTATTCCCGTCACCAAGTTCCTCGACGAAGAGACCCTGGCCGCCATCGAGAGCCCGCACCCGCAAGGCGGGCGGCGAGGTGGTCGGTCTGCTCGGTTTCGGTTCCGCCTTCGTGTCGCCGGCGTGGGCCGCGCTCGAGATGGCCGAGGCGATCATCTTCGACAAACGCAAGATCATCCCGGTGTGCGCCAAGCTCGAGGGCGAGTACGGCGTCAACGGCCTGTTTGTCGGCGTTCCGGCGATCGTCGGCGCCAACGGCGTCGAGCAGGTCATCGAGATCGACCTCACCGATGACGAGAAGGCGGCGTTCGCCCACTCGGTGGAAGCGGTCAGCAAGACCTGCGGCGAAGTGGACGGCATGCTCGCCAATCTCTGATCCCGCACAGCAATCAATCTCAGCGCCCCCTGCACCGCAGGGGGCTTTTTTGATTAAACGTTCATACGTTCAGAGCACGTTGTGAGCGCTATGGATGCGCTACAATTCTGCAAAACCTTGAACGGAGGTCTGATGGGCGAAGAGATTCGCAGGATCGCGGTCAACACCGGAGGCGGCGATGCACCGGGACTGAACGCAGTGATCCGCTCCATCGTCCTGTCGGCCCTGCGCAGGGGCTGGGAGGTGCTGGGAATCCGCAAGGGCTACGAGGGCCTTCTCGACACCACGAAGATCATGCAGCTCGACCGCGACTCGGTGCGCGGCATCACCCACCTCGGGGGACCATCCTCGGCACCACCAACCGCAACAGCCCCTTCGAGTACCCGGTCAAGCTCCCCGGCGGCGAGATCGGTCTGGTGGATCGCTCGGACGAGGTGGTCGAGAATTTCCGCAGGCTCAAGATCGACGCCCTGATCGCGATCGGCGGCGACGGTTCGATGCGGATCGCCAACGGTCTGGTCGCCAAGGGCATGCCGATAGTCGGCGTGCCCAAGACCATCGACAACGATCTCTCCGGAACGGTCGTCACGTTCGGTTTCGACACCGCCGTGACCGTCGCCACCGAGGCCATCGACCGCCTGCACTCGACGGCCGAAGCCCACGAGCGGGTTTTCGTGGTCGAGGTCATGGGCCGCTACGCCGGGTGGATCGCCCTCCACTCGGGTGTGTCGGCGACCGCGGACGTGGTTCTGATTCCCGGAGATCCCCTACGACATCGATTCGGTCTGCGACAAGATCATGGATCGCGAAGCCAGAGGGCCGCCGCTTTTCCATCGTCGTTGCCGCCGAAGGGGCGAGACCGCGCGACGGCGAGATGGTGGCGAAGGACCAGGGCGCAGGGCCGGGAGAAGTCTGCTCGGCGGGATCAGTTGCGCCGTGGCGCGCGCGAGATCCAGAGAACGACCGGCAAAGAGACGCGGACGGTGGTCCTCGGCCACCTCCAGCGCGGCGGCGGACCCGACGACCTTCGACCGGCTCCTGGCCCTCAGGTTCGGCGCCGCTGCGGTGCGGATGGTGGCAGAACGGCGATTCAACGTCATGGTCGCCCTGGATCCGCCGACGGTTCTGGCGGTGCCTCTGGAAGAGGCGACCGAACGCATGAAGTCGGTGCCGCTCGACTGCGACACCATGTTGACGGCCCGCGATCTCGGAATCGAGCTTTGGCGATGATGGCTCCGGAGATGTAGATGATCGTTTCCGCCTGCGTATGACGGCCACAGCACCTACGGACTTCGGGTCCTCGAGGAAGACGTGAGCCTCAATTTCCGGCCGGAGTGGACGACGGTGAGCGTGTATCTGCCGGACGAGTCGTGACCCGGCGGAGATCCCGTTGACCCCGAGTTTCTGGGAGGGTTCCCCGGAGCTGCGATCGCCGCGGATCAGGGTGTTCCTGGCCCGCAACGACCTCGAGAAGTGGGAGAAGAACCGGCCGCCGCGGTTCGAGCTGATCCCGCTTGGCGAGGGCGTCTTCAGGCTCGCCTGGATCGTCAAACCGCGGGGGCAGCCGGCGTTGCCCCTGACCTGAAGCGGAGCTCCTAGGGAGAGGCCAGCGGGACCGGCGTGACCGTCCGCGGGTCGCCGCTCTTGCGGTCGATGACCGACGCATAAACCGCGACCGGGCCCGACAGTTCGATCCGCACCAGAAAGCTCTCGACGCCGCCGCACTCCGACGCCAACGCGTCCCTGCGGGGCGCCAGCCTGAACTGCTGCCACGATCCGCCCCCGACCTCCGAACCGGTGGGGGAGGAAGACCTCTCGACCGTCGATGAGTGACGGAGCGTCCGAGCTCGTGCGGTACGTCGAGCACTACCTCGACGGTGTCGGCGCCGGGGTTGGCGAAACCGACCACGGTCTCGAACTCCGGGGGGCCGTCACAAGGGTTGCGGTGCCACATCAGGGCCGGCAACAGGTGGGCGCCCGCAGCGGGGAGTCTGATCGATCGGCGATGGCGTCGAAGGCCTCTCCGCGGCCCGACAGGACCGCTCCCGGGTTGCCTTTTTCACTCTCCCTGAGGTTGACGAGCCGGCTGGTCACGTGCAGCGGTCCGTCCGCCCGCAGGACCAGACCGCCGCGGGCCGAGTCCGCACAGCCGAGATCGGTGGCGAGACCGGCCGCGGTCCACACCGTCGCCGACTGCGGCGGAACGACCCGGGTCGGCGTCATGAAGAGATTGCACGGTGTGGATTTCTCGATGTTGCCGGGGAGAAACATCGGATGAGCTCGACGAGGACCGGTTGATCGCCGGGGTTGGTGAGATAGAGTTCCGAGCTCCAGCGATCGCCGTGGCGACCATCGAGGTTGAGTGCAAAGACCGGGAGCACCAGCTCGCCGGCAGTCGACGGCAGCAGCCGCGAGCAGCGAGAGAACAACCGGAATGAAAATAGCGATGAAACATCGGGACGCGCCCTCCAACACGGATTTCTTCCGTGACCTTCAATTATACGGAACGGCGGCCCGACGACCGTTGAGCAGCACTGTGAATCCGCTGTTAAAATCCGCGTCCGGAGGATGATGACCCATGCTGCCACGAGGTGCCTATGCCCCGGTCCCGACACCGCTTGACGATCGGTTCGAGTTCGACGCCTGTGGCCCTGCAGTCTCATCTCACCTGGCTGGCCGTCACAGGGTCTTGACGGAGCGCTGGTCCTCGGGACCAACGGCGAGTTCCCCTCGCTTTCGCTTGGCGGAAAGGCTGCAGGTGGCGGAGGCCGCTGCGGCGTCGGATTCTGGACTCCGGCTGATGCTCGGGGTCGGGTCGTGCTCGCTCGTCGAGGTGCTGGAGATGGTCGCAGCGGCGGCTGTCTTTGACTACGATGTCAGTCTTGTGCCCACCGCCATTCTATTTTCGAGCGGCCCCGACCGCGGGTTTCGCAGCTTTCTTCGGGAGGTGCTCGATCACGCCAAGCTCCCGGTTCTGCTGTACCACATACCTCAGGTCACCGGGGTGCCGATTTCGGAGGAACTGCTCGATGCGATCGACGGCCACCCCCGCCTCGCGGGGGTCAAGGACAGTTCGGGCGATCCCGCCGAACTCGCAAGGCTCAGCGAGCGGTTTTCAGACCGGGTCTACATGGTCGGGTACCGACCGCCTCGTGACGGCCTGCTCACGCGCGGGTGGCAGCGGCAGCATCAGCGCTGCAGCGAGCGTCGCGCCGGCTCTGGTCGCGCGGGCGCATCGCGGCGAGGAGGAGCAGCAGCAACTCGACGCCGTGCGCGGTCTGCTCGAGGCCTACGGTCTCGGTCCATCCGTCAAGGCGATCCTCCGTCGCGCGGGCTTGGCGAGTACGCCACCCGGCCGCCGCTTGTCGGTCTCGATACCTCGCGTGAAGACGAGCTGTGGGCGGCCTTTTGCGAATTGGTGCCTGCGATGTGTCGGCCCTGAGGGGCGCCGGTTCCGTCAACTCGGGGTGAGGATGAGCTTGCCGAAGATCTCGCCCGTGGCGAGCAGGCGGTGGGCCTCGGCGGCACGATCGAACGGGAGGATGCGGTCGACGATCGGGCGGATAGCACCGCTTTCGAGGCCTTCTCCGAAACGTTGCCGAAACGCGGACACGATGCCTCCCTTTTCTGCCACGGGTCGGGCTCGGAGGGTCGAACCGATGATGGTCAGGCGCTTCCTCATGATCAGCCGCAAGGTCGAGAGCGGCCTGGCCACCCCCCTGGAGACCGATCACCACCAACCGGCCGCCGAGCCGCGAGCACTTCGAGGTGGTGGTCGAGGTATGGTGCGCCGACACAGTCGAGCACGACGTCGACGCCGCCCCCATCGGTGGCATCGAGCACTCCTTGACCCAGTCGTTGTTCCGGTAGTTGAAGGCGCGCTCGGCGCCGAGCTCTGCGACACCGCTCGCAACGCGTTTCCGACCCGGCCGTCACCAGCGCTTCGAGCGCCGGCGCCGCGAATCAGCTGGATGGCTGCGGTGCCGACACCGCCGCTGCCGCCGTGGACCAGTGCCGTTCTGGCCGCTGCCCAGCCCGCCGAGCATGAAGAGGTTGAGAAACGCGGTGAGAAAGACCTCCGGGACGCCGCCTGCGTCGACGTCACTGATGCACGAGGGAACACTCATCACGGTGTCCGCCGGGGTCACGACCTCTTCTGCGTAGCCGCCCCCGGTCAGGAGGGCCATGGCTCGATCGCCGGCTCGAAAACCGCCGAACCTCGTTCCCGACCTCGATGATCGTGCCGGAGCATTCCAGCCCGAGGATGTCGGAGGCGCCGTGGGGGGGGGGTAGAGCCCTTTTCGTTGCAGGAGATCGGCCCGGTTGACCCCTGAGCCTGCCACTCGGATTCTCACCTCGGTCGGTCTGCAGAGCGGTTGCGGAACGTCTGCAACGCGAAGCACCGACTCGTCGCCCGGATTGTCGAAGATAATGGCGCGCATGACACGACTATAGCGTGTGTCGGACCCGCCACCGCACGCGGGCCGTGTCCGCACGCGGTGCCCGAGAGGAGCCAGGCAGGCCACATTGTCGACCAGGGCCTCGACAATGTGTGAGCCAGGCACCTCCACCGCACGCGGACCGATTCAGTACGTGCTTCCGTCATTTTGACCGAGCGAGTGAAACGAGCGAGCGGAGAAATCTCCCGCCGGCAATTCCGAAATCCGAAATCCGAAATTCAGGAGTGAAGCGCCCGCTTGTCCACCGCCAGCGCCGCCTCCTTGACCACCTCCGACAGGGTGGGGTGGGCGTGGCAGGTGCGGGCGAGGTCCTCGGCCGAGGCGGAGAACTCCATCGCCACCGCGGCCTCGGCGATCAACTCGGAGACCCGCGGCCCGACCATGTGGACGCCGAGGATCTGATCGGTCTCCTTGTCGGCGAGGATCTTGACCATGCCGTCGAGCAGGCCCAGTCCCTTGGCGCGGCCGTTGGCGCGGAACATGAAGCGGCCGGCGTTGAAGGCGACGCCGGCGTCCTTGAGCTCGGCCTCGGTGCGGCCGACCATGGCGAGTTCGGGCTCGGTGTAGACGACGTTGGGAATGACGTCGTAGTTGACGTGGCCGGGCTTGCCGGCGAGCTGTTCGGCGAGGGCCACGCCTTCGTCCTCGGCCTTGTGGGCGAGCATGGGGCCGCGCACCAGATCGCCGATGGCGAAGACGCCGTCGACGTTCGTTCGGAAGTGGTCGTCGACCGCGACCCGGCCGTGTTCATCGAGGGCGATGCCGACGGTGTCGAGACCGGCGCTCGGTGGTGTTGGGCCGCCGGCCCACCGCCACCAGCACCCTGTCGCAGTTGAGTTCCTCGACGCTCGCCTTTGGCGTCTTCGACCGTCAGCTTGACGCCCTTCTTGAGGACCTTGCCGGCGGTGACCTTGGTTTCGAGTCGAAAGTCCATGCCCTGGTCGGCGAGGGCCCGCTGCAGAGTCTTGGCCATCTGTTTGTCGGCGAACGGAGTGATGGTCGGGAGCATCTCGACCACGGTGACCTCGGCGCCGAGCCGCCGCCACACGCTACCCAGCTCGAGCCCGACCGCACCGGCGCCGATCACGACCAGCCTTTTGGGCACCGTTCGTAAACTCGAGAGCCTCGGTGGAGGAGACCACCCGCTCGCCGTCGAACGGCAGGAAGGGCAGCTCGACCGGCACCGAGCCCGTTGCGAGGCAGATGTTGGCCGTCTCGAGCACGGTTTCGCCGTCGTCGCCGTGGACGGTGACCTTTCCCGGGGCGGTCACGACGCCGCGCCCGGTGACGACCGTGACCTTGTTCTTCTTCATCAGCATCGCGACACCGTCCGTCAGTTCGGTGACGATCCCGGTCTTGCGGGCCATCATCTGCGTCGAGGTCGAGTCCGACCTCGGAGACGCACGATGCCGTGGTCGGAGGCGCGCTCGCGGGCCGCCTCAAACAGCTCGGACGATTCGAGCAGGGCCTTGGATGGGATGCACCCGACGTTGAGGCAGGTCCCGCCGAGCTCTGGGAACTGCTCGACGATGGCGGTCTTGAGCCCGAGTTGGGCGGCGCGGATGGCGCAGACATAGCCTCCGGGACCGGAGCCGATGATGACGAGGTCGAAGCGATCCATGACTCAAATCTCCAACATCATGCGTTCGGGGTTCTCGATGCACTCGACGATGCGTTTGAGGAACGTGACGGCCTCGCGGCCGTCGATGATGCGGTGGTCGTAGGACACGGCGAGGTACATCATCGGCCGGATCACGACCTCGTCGTCCACCGCCACGGGGCGCTTCTGGATCGAGTGCATGCCGAGGATGGCGCTGCCCGGCGGATTGAGGATCGGGGTCGACAGCAGCGAACCGAAGACGCCGCCGTTGGAGATGGTGAAGACGGCCCCGGTGAGATCGGAGAGTTCGAGCCGCCGTTCCTGGGCGCGCGTGGCGAGATCGGCGATGCTGGCCTCGATCTCGGCCATCGACAAGCTGGTCGGCATCGCGAACCACCGGCACGACCAGGCCTTTTTCGGTGCTGACGGCGACGCCGATGTCGTAGTAGTGGTTGGTGACGATTTCGTCACCTTCGATGAACGCGTTGACGCCGGGGACCGTCTTCAGAGCATCCACCGCCGCCTTGACGAAGAACGACATGAAGCCGAGGCCGATACCGTGGCGCTTTTTGAAAGTCTTCCTTGTAGGCAGAGCGGAGGTTCATGACCGCGCTCATGTCGGCTTCGTTGAAGGTGGTGAGGATGGCCGCGTTGTGCTGCACCTCGACCAGACGCTCGGCGAGCCTCTGGCGAAGCCGGGACATCGGCGCCCGGGTCTGCCGCTCGCCGGCGGCGACGGACGGTGGTGTGGCCGCCGCCGCGAGTTGGGGCCGGTGGCGCGGCGTCCTTTGGTGCCGGAGTCGGTCTCCGGAGCTGCTGCAGGCGGCTCTCGATGATAGCGGATGACGTCGCCCTTGAGGATCCGCCCGCCCTTGCCTGTGCCTTCGATGAGGTTGGGATCGACGCCGTGTTCGAGCACCATGCGCTGGACCGCAGGCGACAAGCCGTCGGCGACGGGGGGAGTCTGCGGAGCTGCGGCTTCAGCTGCTGCAGCCGGTGGCGCCGCGGTATCAGCGGCGGGAGGTGTCGGCTTGACTGCTGCCGGTGGAGGCTCGGCGGCGGCGGCCTCGGTGTCGATCGTGCCCACCACCTGGCCGACCTCGACCGTTTCGCCTTCGGCCACCAGCGATCTTGAGTCGGCCGGCGTGTTCGGCGTTGACGTTCATGGTGATCTTGTCGGTCTCGAGAACCAGCAGTGGGTCTTCGACGGCGACGACTGCGCCGTCGCTGGCGGACCATTCCACCAGCACGCCTTCGGTGATGGACTCGCCGACCTCCGGGATCTTGATTTCGACGGGCATGGGGTTGTCCCTCCTGTGGTCGCGTCCGCTCACTCGATTGTCAGCACCTCGCGAACCAGGGCCGCCTGTTCCTCGCGGTGGATCCCGGGCGATCCGGTCGCCGGGCTCGCGCTGGGCCCGCGGCCCGACGTAGCGAATCTCGCGGTCCGGGAAGAGCTCCATCAACCGCGGCATCATATAGGTCCAGCCGCCGCGGTTCTGCGTCTCTTCCTGGGCCCATACGATCTCGGTTGCTCCGCGGTACGGTGCCACGACGCGTTCGAAGAGCTCGGTGTGGAACGGGTAGAACTGCTCCACCCGGACGATCGCGACATCCTCGATGCCGGCGGCCTCGCGGGCCTCCTCGAGGTCGTAGTAGAGCTTGCCCGAGCAGAAGACGAGTGCGCTTCGGCGCTTCCGGCGATACGGGGTCGTCGAGGAATTCCTGGAAACGGCCTTCGATCAGCTCATCGACGTGGCGACACGGCGCGTTTGTGGCGCAGCAGGCTCTTGGGGGCCATGATGATCAGCGGCCGTCGGAACTCCGCCCGCAACTGCCGCCGCAGGGCGTGAAAGAGCTGTGCCGGCGTGGTCAGGTTGCACACCTGGATGTTGTCCTCGGCGCAGGCCGCGAGGTAGCGCTCGAGGTAGGCGTTGGAGTGTTCGGGGCCCTGGCCCTCGTAGCCGTGCGGCAGCAGCATGACCAGACCGCTGACCCGTCTGCCACTTGTCGAAGGCGGCGGTGATGAACTGGTCGATGATGACCTGGGCGCCGTTGGCGAAGTCGCCGAACTGGGCCTCCCAGATCACCAGCATGTCGGGTTCGACGAGCGAGTAGCCGTAGTCGAAACCGAGCACCGCCGCCTCCGACAACATGCTGTTGTAGACGCAGAACCGCGCCTGGTCGGGTTTGATGTGCAACAGGGGAATGTAGATCTCGCCGGTCTTGGTGTCGAACCAGGCGGCGTGGCGGTGGGAAAAGGTGCCGCGAATACTGTCCTGGCCGCTGAGCCGCACCGGGAGTGCCTTCGTACAGAAGGCAGCCGAACGCCAGCAGCTCACCGAGGGCCCAATCGACGTCGCCCTTGTTTTCCACGGTCTCGCGCTGGGCGGTAAAGACGGCGGGCGACCTTGCGGTTGAGATTGAAGCCCTCCGGCACGGTGGTCAGCGCGCTGGTCACGGCCAGAAGCTCGTTGTAGGGCGCTCCGGTGTCGGTGCAGTCGAAGCAGTAGGGGTGGTCGAACTCGGTCCAGATGCCCTGAAAGGCGTGCTTTTCATCTTCGACCTGGCACACGATTCTTTGGCGCTCTTGAAAGCTTCGACCAGCCGGTCCCTGCAGAGAGTTGGTGAGTTTCTCGCTCTCGTCGAGGGTGATGTCGTGGGCTGCTTCGAGCTGCAGCTGGTAGATCGACCGGGTCGACGGCCGGTTTTGGATCTTCTGGTACATCAGGGGTTGGGTGAAGGCCGGTTCGTCGCCCTCGTTGTGGCCGTGTTTGCGGTAGCACACGATGTCCACGACGACGTCGCGAGCCGAACTGCTGGCGATAGCGAAGGGCGAGGTCGATGACGTGCACGACCGCCTCGGGGTCGTCGCCGTTGACGTGGAAGACCGGCGCGTCGACGAATTTGGCGATGTCCGTCGGATAGCGGGTCGAGCGGGACTCACCGGGCAGCGTCGTAAAGCCGATCTGGTTGTTGACGACGATGTGGACCGTGCCGCCGGTGTTGTAGCCCTTGAGCTGGGAGAGGTTGAAGGTCTCCGCCACCAGACCCTGACCGGCAAAGGCGGCATCGCCGTGAATCAGCAGTGGCAGGACCTTGATGCGATGGGCGCTGTCTCCGCGACGGCGTTGTTTGGCGCGGGTCCGTCCTTCGACCACCGGGTCCACCGCCTCGAGGTGGCTCGGGTTGGCAGTGAGACTGACGTGGACGGTCTGCCCATCGACGGTCGCGTAGTCGGAGCTGTAGCCGCGGTGATACTTGACGTCGCCGTCGCCGCCGTAGGGATCGGGGCGAACGTTGTCCTCGAACTCGTGGAAGATCATCGAGTAGGGCTTGCGGAGGATGTTGGCGAGGACGTTGAGCCGGCCGCGGTGGGCCATTCCCATCACGACCTCTTCGGCACCGGTGGCCGCAGCTGTCTCCATGAACTGGTGGAGGGCCGGGATCAGTGCTTCCGCGCCTTCGAGCGAAAACCTCTTCTGGCCCTGGTAGCGCCCGTGGGTGAAGCTCTCGAAGAGCTCGGCGTCGATGAGTTGCGCCGAGGATGCGGTGCTTTTTCTCGCGGCGTCAGGTCGGGCCGGTTGCGAACCGGCTCCATCTCGGCCTGCAGCCATCGCCTCGCCTCCATATCCTGGATGTGGAGGTACTCGACGGCCACCGTGCGGCAGTAGGTGTCCCGCAGCACCTCGAGGATCTCCCGCAGCGTGGCCTGCTGCTCCCCGCCGAGGTGGCCGGTGTCGATAGACCTGGTCGAGGTGCTCCTCAGTCAGCCCGAAGGTTTCGAGCTCGAGAAGAGGGTGGCTTTCGAGATTGTCGCCGAGCGGGTCGAGGTCGGCGATCAGGTGGCCGATGTTGCGGTAGGCAAAGATCAGGCTGGCCACCTTCGACTGATCGGCGGCGCGTTCCGACGCCACCGGGCCCGATGGACGGTAGGCGAGGTCGAACCCGGAGAAGAACAACTGCCACTCCTCGTCCATGGCTTTCGGGATCTGTTTGCCACTGCTCGTACATCTGTTCGACGTAGTCCGAGCTTGCCAAAAGAGAGATGCTTTTCGGTGTGGGCCGTGACGGCGGATCGATGGCCAAGTGTCTTCCCCCAGGTTTGCCGCCGCCGTGCACGACCGCGGCGGTCGCTGCCACTGCGTAACGTTGGTGCTGGATTATGGCATTTCCGGAACCTCGCGCGCATTTCCCGAAATATTCGGACCATCCGGGATAGAATGCCGGCATGAAATCGCTCGCCCGCGAGAAGGCCGAATTTCTTGCGGGTCCTTGCCGTCGAGAATCGTTCCCGAGACAGGCCGATCTCGACGCCGCCGGACAGGGCCGTTTCTTCGGCATCATCGACGAAGCGCTTGGCGATCGGGAACCAGCGGTTCGGACGCCAGTTCGCGACCTTTCTCGGCGTCCTGAGGTGGGCGCCGCTGCCGCGTTATGGCGTGCCGTTCGACAGTCTGTCCGCCGAAAGCCAGGACGCCGTACTGCGCTGGTTCGAGGACTGTCCCGTGGGTCTGCTTGCGGTCGGGGACCTGGGGCCTCAAAACCATGGTCTTCATGGGCTACTACGGACAGCCGGAAACCAATCGTCTGGTCGGATACCACCCGACTTCGACGGCCGGGCGGTCTCCGTGCGTGAGCACGAATTCGACATCGTCATCATCGGCTCCGGGGCGGGGGGCGGCACGGCGGCCAAGGAGCTGGCGCCCCTGTGCGCCTCGGGCGTCCGCATCGCGGTCCTCGAGTGGGGCGCCAAGCTCGCGGAAGACGGAGTACACCGGACGCGAAGCTCGAGATGGTCGAAGAAGCTCTACTTCGATTCCGGCGGGACATTCACCAGCGACCGGGCCGTGACCCTGGCCGCACGGGCGGGCCTACGGCGGCTCGACGGTGATGTACACGGGGACCTCGCTGACCATGCCGGAAGAGGTTGTCGAGCGGTGGAACGTTCCGGGGTCTGGATTTCGCGGATCTTCACCCGCGCTCGTTGAAATACCTGGAGGAGAACAACGCCCACCTGCTGGACGAGGATCTGATCAACGACAACAACCGCCTGTTTGCTCGAGGGCTGCCGCAAGCTCGGCTACCGGGTCGAACAGTTTCCCGATCAACGTCAAGGGCTGCAGAGGTTCGAGTCTGTGCAACCTCGGGTGCCCCAACCAGGCCAAACAGGGGACCCACCGGGTGCAGCTGCCGCAGGCGGAAGCCCAGGGTGTCGAGGTGATCACCAACTGCCGGGTGACGACGGATCGGCGACCGGGTCTGCGAGGCCGTCGTGGAGCCGACCCGGGTTTCGGAGAGGCGTTCGCGTTGGGAGCCGGGCGAACACAGGGTCAAGGCAAAGGTCGTGGTGGTCTGCGCCGGCGGCGCCGCCAACTCCCCCGCGCTGCTTCTGCGGTCGGGGTTCGGTGAGCGTCTGCCCGCCCTCGGACGCTACCTCACGCTCCACCCGGCACTGATTCTGGTCGGCGAGCACGACCACGAGATCGAGCAACTTTCAGCGGCCACCCCAAGAGCTATTACTGCGACCAGTTCGTTGCAGAGCGACGGCTTCCTGCTCGAGACCTGCATGTATTTCCCATTTGTCACGGCCAAGAACCTGATCGGTTTCGGCGCCGAGCACTCCGAACTCATGCGCGCGTTCCCTCGTCTGCAGATGATCCTCGTCCTGGCCCTTGACCCGGCTCTTGCCGACAACCGCGTCACCCTCGACTCGAAGGGCGAGTCCGGTGGTCGACTACACCCTGACGCCGGAGGTTCTCGACGCTCTCCACGCCTCGATGGTGGCGAGCACGCAGGGTCTTCTTTGCCGCCGGCGCGAAGCGGGTCCATGCGCCGGCCGGAAAGACCTTCTTCATCGATGCCGCCGACGCCGACAGGGTCGACGAGCTCATCCCACGCGACAACGTCAAACCCGGCAAGATCTCGATCACCTCTGCCCACCTCATGGGTGGGTGCCGGATGGGGCGCGACGCCACGGATTCGGTGACCGACGGGTGGGGGAGGGTGCACGGCGTGCCGTGGCTCTTCGTCGCCGATTCGAGCCTGTTTCCGCAGTGCTCCGAGGTCAACCCCTACGTCACGGTGATGGCTCTGGCCGACCGCGTCGCGGAGGGCATTCGCAACAACTGCAGAGGAGCTGCTGTCATGAAGACCCGAGCGGCAAAAGAAATCGCCCGCGCCCTGGTTGACGAGGGTGTTCGCTTCACCTTCGGCATCCCCGGGACCCACAATATCGAGCTCTACGACGCCCTCGCGACGGACGACGGCATCGAGACCGTGCTCGTGACGTCCGAGGTTGCCGGCGCCTTCCTCGCCGACGGTTTTTCCCGATCCTCGGACGAGGTCGGCGTGATCAACGTGGTTCCCGGCGCGGGGGTGACCTACAGCATGTCGGGGATCGCCGAGGCGTGGATGGACAACGTGCCCATGGTCGTGCTCGCCAGCGGCATCCGCTCCGACACAGGGGCCGCCTACCAGCTCCACGCTATCGACCAACTCGCGGCGCTGCGGCCGATCACCAAGGAGGCGGTACGGGTCGATCGTGCCGAGGACCTCTATCCCACCATCCGCCGAGCTTTCCAGATCGCCCGCTCCGGCGCGCCGGGGCCGGTCGCGGTGGAGATCCCCGCCCAGTTCTTCATGCTGCGGCAGGAGATCGGCGAGGTCCATTACCAACCCGAACCGGAAACCGGGACCGTTCCGGAATCCGATCTCGTGGAGCGCGCCGCGGCCATGCTGGCGGACGCCGAGTCGCCGGCCCTCTACCTCGGGCAAGGGTGCGGCCGGGGCCGCCGATCTTCTGGTGCCGCTGGCCGAGCAACTCGGAACGCCGGTGACCTCATCGTTCAGCGGCAAGGGCGTCTTTCCCGGAGAGCCACCCCCTGTGGTTGTGGAACGGTTTCGGACGCCAGGCGCCGGCTTTCGCGCGCACGGATCATGGACGGTTGCGACTGCCTGCTGGCGATCGGCTGCCGCTTCGGCGAGGTGACGACTGGCAGGGTTTCGGCATCGAGCCGCCCGAGAATCTGATCCACGTCGACATCGAGCCCGAGGTCTTCAATCGCAATTTCGCCGCCAAGCTCGCCATCGCCGGCGACGCCCGGCTTTTTGTCGAAGCTCTTATCGGAACCTGATGGACGGGCAGAGCCCCTGGGAGAGCCTGGCGGGCGAGATCGCACAGGGGCACGCCGAGGTGGTGGCGCGATGGCGGCGGCGGGCGAGCGAGACCGGGGTGACGCCCCACTATCCTGTTCGAAGCTCTTCAGCGGCACTGCCGCGAGGACGCGGTCTATGCCACCGACAGCGGCAACGGCACCTTCCTTGCTGTCGAGCACCTGCGCCTCGAAGCTCCGGGTCGGTTTCTCGCGCCAACCGATTTCTCGTGCATGGGCTACTCGGTGCCGGCGGCGATCGGCGCCTGTTTTGCCAACCCGGGCCGCGACGTCGTGGCGCTGCCGGGCGACGGCGCGTTTTTGATGACAGGGCTCGAGTTGATCACCGCCGCGGCCTACCAGGCGGCACCGCTGGTGTGCGTCCTGCGCGACGGCAAGCTGTCGCAGATCGCCCAGTTCCAGAAGATGCAGGTCAACCGCGAGACCTCGAGCGTCCTGCCCGACTACGACCTCGAGGGATTCGCCCGGCACGACCGGGTGCCGTTACTTCCGGATCCTCCGCGACTCCGAACTCGACGCGGTCCTGCCGGCCGCCCTCGAACTCACCCGCGCCGGCACACCGGTGCTGGTCGAAGTGACATCGACTATTCGGAGAAGACCTACTTCACAAAGGGTGTCGTCAAGAACGTGTTTTCGCGCCTGCCCGTGGGGCGACCGCGTCGCCAACATTCTGCAGCGCCGTCGGACGGCGGTTGGTGTAGCAACGTATCTGAAGGTGGGCCAAGGCCCACCTTGAGGCACTTCGTGCTTTCAGATTTTATTGAATGTCATTTCGACCGAGCGTAGCGAGCGGAGAAATCTCCTGCAGGGAAGAGGCGTCACCTTCTCCGGCGTTCGAGTGAACCCGCCTTTAAGTGCGTTCTTGCCCGAGAGGAGCCACCCATCGCATTGTTTGCCCGAGCGGTGTCGGTAGACCGATGAAACGAGCCCAAACAATGCGATAAATGGCACCTCCGCCGCACGCGGCACGTATCCGCACGCGGTTCCGGGGCACCTCCGCAGTACGAGGGCCTTTTCCCAGCCGCGGAGCGGCGACAGAATATAGCCTGGGGCGTGAGCCCCAGGAGAAGACATTTTTCATACCGATGAGCCCCGGAGGGGCGACAGGGGATTGATAGAGGTGCAAGGGAACTGGTCCGAACCGCCTCACCGCCCTGACCGGGGTTTGAAGCAGGTCAGGTGGCCGTCGCCGTAGAAGACTTCGTAGCGGTCGTCCGAGAGGAAATCCTGCAGGCAGTCGGCGATCGAGAAGATCACAGGTGGTCGGTCTTCCGACTCGACCTCGCGGGCGAAGCGGGTGTAGAAAGTCTCGTCCGGGGCCCTCGGGGCGCACGGGGCGGTAGAGGTAGATGAAGTCGTAGCCGATGGACGGGACATTGAGGACATCGTCGACGATCCACTCGACCCGCTCAGAAGGGACCCGCAGCCACTCGCAGAGACTGCGCCCGATCTCCACCGCCTGTTTCGAGATCTCGATCTGGACGGTTCGCCGGTGCGGGTACAGGACCTGGAGGAACAGCGCCTGGAGACCGTTGCCGGCGCCGAAGTCGGCGCTGACGGTTTCGGGTCCGATCCACGGTCTCGGCCTTGAGGATCGGGCTGAGACCGCCGGCGTGGTTCCAGTAGCCGCCGGCCTCGTCCAGCTGCCGTCGCTCGTCCGAGGTATAGGGGGCCTCGTTCATGTGGAGGTGGGCGTAGAGCTCGAGAAACGCGTCCTCGAGCTCTTCAGCCGCCGCCCGTCATGACGACGGACTCGAGGCCGCCTTCTGAGTTCCACGAAGCGCGGAAATGTGTTGCGCGCAATCGGGAGGGTCGGGGAGGATCAGGAAGAGCAGAATCAGTCGCGCGAGTCGGTCCGCCTCGCCGGGTTCACGCCCCGAGGACGGCGAGGCGGCGCGCCAGATTCGAGTTCGGCCGCGGTGTTGAAGTCGTCGACCATGCCAGTTTGTACCACGTTCACCTAGCGTTGAACGTCTCGGCAGCCGGTATCGTCGATCGCCATATCCGGTCTCAATCCACCCGCAGCGACCGCGCGGCGAGGAACGAAAAGACCGCGCCGAAGGCCGCAAGGGCCAGTAGCTCGGGCCCGAGGTCCGTGAGATCCCGGCCAAAGGAGATCAGCCCGTGGAGGGCCCTCATGGCCCAACCCGACGGGAGAGTCGAGGGAAACGATCTTGAGCGGCTTCGAGACGACCTCGATCGGCCACCAGCAACCGCCGAAGGCCGCCATCGCCATGGTTGCCATGACGCCGACGTTGGCGGCGCGGTCGGGGTCTTTGAACCATCCGCCGACGGCGACACCGAGCGGGGCCACCACCAGCCCGTAGAGCAGCAGCACGAGCCACATCTGGAATGGGCCGGTCGCCGATCTGGACGCCGAAGAGCTTGTTGGCGATCGACACCGACGAGCACGAAGGCCGTGATCTGGCGGCTGCGACGATCCACCGGCCGCCGATCTTGCCGGCGACGATTTCTGCCCGGGTCACGGGGCGGTGATCGAGACGCCGAAGCTGGCCGTTGGCGCGTTCGGCGGAAATGGTGGCGGCGCCGTAAGTCAGAGCCACCAGCATGACGAACATGACCGCCATGCCCGGGATCGACTGGGCGAAGCCGTCGGGGTGGATCGTCGCATTGCCGGCAAACCGGGATTCCACCGTGACCAGATCGTCCGGCACAACGACGTCGGAGAACGCCTGACTCGAGACCGGGTCGGCTGACTCCAGCTCCCTGCGACGCCTCGACGGTTCGCCCGATCAGCCGTGGTGATGGCGGCAAAGATGCGGGCCTGGACCACCAGGCCGGCTTCCTCTGAGGATCCGGGCTCCTTTTCGAGACGCAGCGTCTGTTGCTCTCCGGCCAGCACCCCGTCGCTGAATCCGCCGGGAATAACCAGCGTTCGCACCAGATCCTCGGAGGCTTCGCGCTCCTCGGACGACAGTTCCGTGATGGCGACGCCCTGGCCCGCGAGGTCATCGATGAGACCGCGCGCCACGACGCCGCCGTCGTTGTCGACCACGGTCAGGCTGGCCTGAGCATCCGCGGGGTTGGAACTGCCGCCGCCGGTGACGAGCCCGAAAAAGGTCGCGAAGACGATCGGGCAGCAGAAACATCCACATCACCGCGCCGCGGTCGGCGAGGGTCCGGCGAAGATCGTGGAGCGGCGATGGCTGCGATCTTGCGCATCACACGACCCCCCGTTCCAGCTTGCGTTGCAGAAGCAACGAACCGATCGCCATGCACAGCCCGCCGACTCCGATCAGCACTGCAAGGTTGATGGCAATGTCGGCAAACCCTCCACCGCCGATCGTGAGCTTCGTAAAGCCGTCCACCGACCAGAAGACCGGGGTCGAGGCGGAGATCGGACGGAGGAACGTCGGCATCTGCGAGATCGGGAAGAAGGCGCCGCCGAGCATCGACGACACCATGATGACGATGGTGGTGAGCGTGTCGCCCTGACGTTCGCTGCTGACGAAGCTCGTGATCAGCAACAGGACTCCGCTGGCCATGACAGCCGACGCCACGATCATGGCGGCCGCGGCGGGGGCGTAACCCCAGCTGAACGCCAGCCGCGATCCCGATGGCGATCAGAACCGCGAACCCGGCGGTGGTCACCAGGAGGACCGAGAGGCTCTTGCCGCGAACGTAGTCGGCGGTTGTGACCGGGGCGGTCAGGAGGTGGCGCACCAATCCCTGCTCGCGGTCGCGGAGGATGTCGCGGGTCGCCGACTGCGCCAGAAACAGAATCCCCATGACTGAAAACCCCGGCAGAAAGTAGGCGAGGATATTGAAACCGGGCGCATTCTCATCGTTGGCCGTCTCGCTGAGTGTGAGGGTCTCGAGTTCGACCACCGGCGGCATCAGGAACCGCTCGACACTCCTGAGTTTTCTGGTTGAACCCGGTGCTCACGGACGCGACCGCGAGGTCCGTTGGGAAGGACTCGCTGTCCACGAAACCGCCGATCTGTCTCGAGTTCGCTCCGGAACACGCGCGAACCCGCCGACAGCGCCACCGCACCAATACCGACCCCCTCGTCGACGACCTTCGGGAGAAAGCGCTCGGACGGGTTCTTGACGACCTCGATGGTGGTCGGCCGGCCCGTCGAGGTAGTCGCTGGTGAATCCCTTCGGAAGGTGGATCAGGGCCGACGCCTCGCCGCGCTCCATCATCTCGTAGCCCTCCTGCGCCGACCGGAACGATCTCGAGTTGTTGGTCCATCTCCGACGAACCGCCGGCCCCCTCGAGGAGTTTCGAAAGCAGGCTCTCGTCCTCGTCGAAGAGCAGGACCTTGATCGAGATCTGTTCGGCGCCGCCGCCGCCGAAGACGAGGGCGAAGATCCCCGACAGCATGAGCGGAACCGCAAACAGCATCGCGGTGCGCACGGGGTTGCGCAGGTATCGGATGAGGTCGCGGCGGACGATGGCGAGGGCGGCCATCAGTCGCGGAGCTCCTTGCCGGTGAGGCTGATGAACACGCTCTGCAGGTTGGGTTGCTGGATCGAGACGTCGTCCACCTCGAGATCGGCCTCGAGGATCTTCGGCAGGACCGCCAACAAACCCGGGCCTCGGCATCGACCGACAGCACGGCCACGCCGTTGTCGGCCTTGAGCACCCGGACGCCGGCGACGGCATCGAGGCGTTCGCGCGCGGCCTCGTCGTCGAACGACCCGCTGAGCCGCAGGACCTCGGCCTCGCCGGCCAGACGCGTGAGCTCGTCCAGCGTGCCGACGGTCAGGATCTTGCCGTGGTCGATGATGGCGATGCGGTCGCAGAGGTCCTGCGCCTCGTCCATGTAGTGGGTGGTGTAGAGAACGGTGGTGCCGGAGGCGGCGACCTCGCGGACGACCTCGAGAATGTTGAGCCGCGCCTGCGGGTCGATGCCGACCGTGGGCTCGTCGAGGAGCAGGACCCGGGGACGGTGGAGGAGGCCCATGCAGAGGTTGAGCCGCCTCTTCATGCCGCCCGAGAAGTCCTTGACCTTGTCCGCCGGCTCGATCGGAGAGGCCGACCCTGGTCAGGGCCTCGTCGACCCTCGATTTCAGATCGGACCCGCGCAGCCCGTACAGCGAGCCCCAGAAGTTGAGGTTGTCGCGGGCGGTCATGTCCTCGTAGACGGCGATCTCCTGCGGCACCACCGCGAGACCCTGCTTGACGGTCTTCGGCTCGAGCCAGATGTCCTTGCCGCCGATCAGGACGCGGCCGCCATCGGGTTTGAGCACCCCGCAGATCATGTTGATGGTGGTGGTCTTGCCGGCCCCGTTGGGGCCGAGGAGGCCGAAGATCTCGCCCTCGCCGACGGTGAACGACACGTCGTCCACGGCCACCAGGGAGTTGAAGCTCTTGCGCAGTCGCTCGACCTCGATCATGAATTCCTCCTGTTGAATCACGGACGTCACTACTACTACGCGCCATCTGTGCATTTGTTCCCACTCATGCGCTAAACTGATGTAATGGTTTCATTTGTGCAGTGCATTCACCGGGTCGACCCGCACTCGTCGCTGGAGGGTGTGATCGGTGGAAGACGCCAAGCGGATTCTCGCCGTGGCGCTCGACAGGGAGACCCTCGACCGGATCGGTCCGGTCCTCAAACGAAGCAGCCTGGCCATGCGAAGTCGGTCGCTCAGGCCGAGGAGGCGGCGACCCGGGCCATCCGCGAGCAGTTCCACCTCGTGATCTGCCGTTACCCGCTCCCCGACTTCAAGCTGCGGGAGTTCGTCGCGATGATCCACGGCGCCAGACGCTTCGAGCAAGGATGCGTCGCTGCTCCTGCTCACGATCCCGGAGATGATGACCGAGGCGAGAGCCGGCGCCGAGGGCGGTCCGTATCTGGTTTTTTCGGGACAGGAACACCTCGGAGTCATCGGGCAGGGGGCCGCCCATCTCCTGCAGGTGGCGCCGCGATTCTCGCCGCGGATCTCGGCCAGGGTCCGGGTCAGGATCGAGGACGAAGACACCTTCAAGGGGTGGGTCGTCAACCTCTCGAAGACCGGCATGCTGGTCACCGACTCGCCGATGCTGTCGATCGGTAGCGACTGCGTCTTCGAGTTCACCCTGCCCAACGGCGAAGCGGTCCGAGGCTCGGGCGTCGTGGCCCGCCACGCGGCACCGCGCCGCGAAAAGGTCACCGGGTTTCGCGGTCCGTTTTCTCGATTTTGAAGAGGGCTGCCGGGAGTCTCTCGAGGGCTGGTGCGATTCAGGGTCCGTCTGATCTGAACGTCGCTCAGTGGCCGGATGCTTGCGGGCGGGGCATGCCCCGCCCCTACAGTTCTAACGAGGGCTGGGTAGGGGCGGCATATATGCCGCCCGTTTCAGTGACGAAGGTTTGAACGTTCCTCGAGTGCTGCGCGTGCGTCGTCCATCAAGGCACTGACCGAAGCCGCCTGCGGTCCCTCGGGTTGGGTCGCCAGGAACCGGTCGAGGATGTTCAGAACGCGGTCGAACTCCTGCCGGTTGTACAACTCGACTGCAGTGTTGTAGGTCTCCACATATGCGTTGTAGTCGAGAGTCCGTTGAAGCTCGAGAATCTTGGCGTCGAGCCACCGCTGGCCGGGACCCGACGACTGGTCCGCGATGCCTTCGAGAAAAGTGATCGCGCCTGGAAGGTCTCCGGAGGCTAGCATCCGATTGAGTTGTTCGATCTCCTCCCTTGTCGGTGAAATTCGCGGTTCATCCGGTGGGGCAAACTCTTCGGGGTTGTCGATGACGTACATGAGGTGTCGACAGGAAGCGGTGACCGGTCCCTCTTCAGGCAGATTCTCGAGAGCCTGCTCGAGGAGAGCCCGTGCGGCCTCCGGATTGCCGCGCTCGTACTCCGCAAATGCGAGATCGTAAATTTTGGCTCCTTCGATCTGGCTGATCGACCTTCTGACGTCGGCGATGCCGCGTGCGATGATCTGCGGCCTGGCCGCGCGATCGACATCCATTTGCGCCGCATCGAGTCGAACCGACGCGGCGTCTGCGCGGTCGTCTTGGAGCAGTCCGCGCGCGCGCAGAAGGTCGTTGTTCAAGAGACCCATCCACGCCTCGCGGCGCGCCTGCGGGCTGCTCGATAGCGATCTTTCGATCAGTTCGACGGCCTGGCCACGGCGATCCAATCGCAGATACAGTCGAAGCAGGCTCCGGGCGGCGTCCTGGTTGGCGGGTTCAAGCCGGTGGGCGGTTTCCGCCGCGACGATCGCCTCGCGCGAGGTTTCTCCAAGCCGTGCATACAGGCGAGACAAGGCTACCCAGGCCGGCGCGAACGAGGGTTTCAACCGGGCCGCTCTTGAAAGGGCGGCGAGCGCCTGCTGACTGTCGCTGCCCTGCCTGGCGAGGAATTCCCCCCAGTAGAACAGGGCCTCGGGATTCTCGGAGTTGGCGCGCACCGCGCGGGAGTGCAATTCGGCGGCGACATCCCAGTCGGCTCGTTCCTCCGCTTCCAACGCGAGGGCGGTCAGTGCCGGGCTGTGATCGGGATCGACATTCAGGGCCGCCTCGAAGTAGGCGGTGGCTTCGCGGCGCTCCGGCCGCTGGGCCGCCAGGAGGATTCCCAAACGATACAGGACGTCGGCGTCCGACATCTCCATGATGACCATCGACTCGTCGACATCGATCTCGGTCCTGGACTTGAGAACCGGAATCCGCGGGCCGCGGAGGTGACCGCGGACCTCGTTTTCGAGGCCGCCGAGGTCGGACCCGAATGCATCGGTGAACGCCTTTTCAGGCGGCACGCCGAACTCGATGAGGGCGAGGTAGCGCCCAAGCTGTTGCCGACGCTCTTCGGTCGCCGAGCAACAGGTAGTGGGTCACAGCCCAGCACTCGGCGTAGAAATCTGATTTAAGGCCCTCTTCGTTGTACAACGGTGAATCGTGGTCGACGGCCGTGAGTTCGGCGAGAGGGATGAGGATCGTACCGCGAAGCCTCGCCAGACGGCTCCGGGGCGGCAGGCCGATGAAGGCCGTGTCGTTGACGACCTCGAAGGTCTGGTAGAACTCCGCAAAACCTTCTGACAACCACACCGGAAGCCACCAGAAGTTGTTGGCCATGACGGAGTGGACGTATTCGTGGAAGACGATCGCCGAGGCGTCGTGCGAACCGGCGTCGATCGCGATGAAGTTGGTGTGTGGGCTTTCGAGAAAATACCCGCTCATAGAGCCCGCTCGGCCGTCGTAGAGGATCTTGTACGGTATGAACGACCGGTCGTTTTTGAAGATGAAGATCATGGTCGGAACCGGCGATTGCAGCTCGAAGTCGGTCAGCTGGGAGAGGACGGCCCTCAACCCCTCGAGATCCGCGGCCACCCTTTTGGTGGCGCGGGTCCCGGCATTCGAAAAGAAACGGAAATTGGCGGTCCGAACCTCGATCCACCGTTCGCCGGGTTTCGGCAACTCGACCTGGGCCGCGGTGGCGGTGAGCGCGGGAGCCCATCCCACCAGCGCGGCCACCGCCCACGTGCAAACGCGCGCTGCTCGGGTTCTATTTTTGCCACGTGTCATCGACGCCTCACACCCATCATGATAGGGAAACCGACCGGGGCGGTAGGGTGATTCCGTTTGGTTGGTCGATACGGTCCGGGGGCCGACAAGTTTTGCTCCGCCCGTCCCATCGACAGCAATTCAGCGACGCTGCGTCGCACAGCGTCGCTGAATTGCACGCACTCGTCGAAGGCCCGTGTGCAAGGTGGGATGTTATGGATGGTATTTGGTAGGAATTTAAGGTGGGCTATCTTCAGGTGGGATCAAAAGATCACGGGCGTATTCGAACGAGTGTGCGATTGAGGATTCTAAAATCCTCGCTCAGCTATTAAACATATAAGCATAAGGTTAATTTGTCAAGCCCGCCAATGGTTTAGCGAACTCGTCTCATCGTTTTCTGCAATCCTGTCAGGACGATCAGCGCGAATCTCGAGTCAACAGACCGCCGCTTTCAGCGCGCTGTCGCCGATGCGGAGCCGGAGCAACAGCAGCAGATCGTGGGCGGAAACCGGTTTCTGGAGGAAGGTGAGTCTGGCGTTGCCGAAGCGGGCGCCGATCTCGAAGACCGGGTGGTTGGTGAGTGCGACGATGTGGCACTGTGAATCCGAGAGATTGGCGAGGGTGATCAGATCCATCGGTTCGTGTTCGAGCAGACTGACATCGATGATGAGGTAGGTCGGCGGATCGGCCGCGCAGATCTGCCGGGTCTGCGGCAGGGTGGAGCACCCCGTGACGCGAACGGTCGGCAACTCACAGAACCCGTCGAACACCGCCCACAGGAGGTCCTCTTCACGGGTGGCCACGACCACGTGCACCATGTCCGGCGTCGCGGCAGGATCGCGCAGATCGTCGTATTCGAATGTGCCTGTGTGTTCTGCTGAGTTGCCCATGATAGCTCCCCGACCGTTATTGCCCTCCGGTCGGGTCACTAACGAGCAAGGCTTGTGCCAGAATTCGATCAGCAGCCGTGGCTGCAGGTTGTCTCACCCTGAAACGATCACCGTTTCAACCTTTAACGTTCTGACGCAGTCAGGGGCTGACCCTTCTGCTGGGGCGCAGCACCGCCGTTGTGGGTTGGCCGCCGGCCACCACCTGGAGAGAGTCGATGTACCATCCCTGGTTGCCGCCGCAGCCGTCGTTGCCGAAGTCGAATCGCAGCCGGATGGAGTCCCCGGGCGACGCGAGCGACTCGAGGTCGATCTGCGACTGGCCCCAGCTGCCCTCGACTGAACCCTCATCGGCCCCGGTGTATGCGGTCTCGCCGGCAAGTGGGTTGGAGTTCAGGACCTCGTTCTGCTCGTCATCGGTGATTGAGAGGATGATCGCGTCGTTGTAGGGATTGAAGGCGAAAGCCGCAGCCGGCACCAGATCGAATTCGCCGCCGTTGACGCTCAGCTTGAGATTGCCGCCGTCCCAACCCGGTTCGGTGGCCACGTAGTGGTCGAACACGAGATAGAGCGAGGTCGCCGACGCCGGGAGGTTGATTGTCGGGCTTGCCGCCATCAGGACCCCCGACTGGTCGTCGTCATCGGGTTCGCAATTGCCGATAAAGTTGCTGTCAACGGCATACAGCCCGCCACCGTCGCGGCCTAAAGGTAGAAAGGTCGAAACCTGCCAATTCCGGGTGGTGTCGTACTCGGGATAGACCCCCTCGTTGCGTCAGCGTCCAATCTTCAAGCGCCGCCGTCGTGTCGAAGGTCTCGGAAAAGACCACGGTGCTGGCGCCGATCGGGGGAGCACCGGGTGCGAGGACGGTTGAGAACCCGCACTGCGTCGGCTCGAGCCGCATCTCGGTGGCAAGCATGGCTGCAGCCACCTGGTTGCAGTCGGAGTTCCTGACGACCTGTGGGATCGCTTCTCCGGTCACCAGATCCGTCATGGGCGCGCCTACGAGATCGCTGCAACTCAATTCCAATATATCGGCGTGCTCCGCAAAGCCGGTGGTGGGCACCTGGTATTCGCGCATCGCGCGCCAGTAGATGTGGGCGGCTCGGGTCAGGCCGATCGCCTTGACAGTGACGCCGTTGTAGGTGCCTCCGTCGACCAGGAGGGCGAAGGCGTGGTTGGGCACGCCGCTGTTCAAGTGGACACCGCCGCTGTCGTCCTCGAGGCAATAGTAGAGCGAGTCGGAAACGCGGCCTGCGTTGCACATGCAGTTGGGGTTCCACATGTCGCGGAAGGCGCCCGTTGCGCCGTCCTCCGATACCAGCCACCGGACCGAGTTGTCGCTCGCGAGCTTCGAGAGCGATGGTGGCCTGGACGCCTTCGGGAAGCGCTGCTTTGAGGGCCTCACCCGTTGTCTGCGTTACGAAGATCGCCGGGGTGTCGTAACCGCTCGGTTTGGTACCGCCCATTCGCACCAGATCGTCACCGGCGTTGTTGGCGATGATGATGCCCACGGCGCCGGCGTCGGCTGCGAAGGCGGCCTTATCGACAAAATTGCAGTCGCCGCGGTCGATCAGAGCGATGCGGCCGGACGTAAAGCCCTGAAGGGGTTCGCAGGCATCGCTGGCGGTGCCGGTGCCGTCGTCGACAAGCTCGACCATACCACTCGCCGACCACGGCTCCGGCGGGTTGAATTCGGCGCCCCGGGCTTCGTAGTCACCGGCAATGGATGCCGGCGACGTCACCGTCAGGTATGGAAAGGTTGTGCTGCTGGAAAAGGTCGAACAGCCCGCCGGCGGTGCGTTTGGTGTTGGGCGAGTCGAGCCCGTGACCGTTGAGCAGATCCACGATCTCGCCGAAGATGTCGGAGTAGCTCTCGTTGAGAGCCCCCGGCTGCCAGGCATAGATCAAATTGTGGGTGAAATCGGTGTAGGCGTGGGTCCACTCGTGGGCGATGACATCGTCGACGGCAAGACCGTTGCAGAAGTTGATGGTTCGCCCGTTCCAAGTGGCATTGACGGCCTCCGAACACGGAGGATCGAAGGTGTGGCCTCGTACACGGCGTTCATCCGGCGGTCGTTGCCGTCGTAGGACAGCCACTCGCCACCGGTGATGTTGGAGAAGAGGTCGTAGGTCTCGGCGGAAACATCGATGAGTTCATTGACCTCGTTGTTCTGCTGGGTCGTGAAGGTGCTGTCGGAGAAGGGGAGGGTGTCGCCCTCGCTCCAGATCACGTTTGAGAATCTCTCGTGGTGAATCGCCCGGTCGATCTCGTGGATGCCGTTGATCCGATCGACCACGAAACCGCCGTGGGCGTCGACAAAGACGAATTCGCGGATGCCAGCCCCGTCGCCGACCTCCATCTTCCACACCAGGTGGTTGGTGCCGGGAATGCCGCGCGCGAGCCCGGTGCGGTAGACCATCAACTCGAGATTCGATGACTCGATTTCGTACGGCCGTCCGGCCGTGATCCTTGGCGACCGCCCTGCGGGCGATGCTCGGCGGCCTCGAATCGTCGATCGACCGGGGTGGGGTCGAGATCCAGGTTCGGCACCACGGCTCCGTTGACCGCGACGCAGTTTCTCTGGTCGTCAAAATGGAAGCGCAGTATCGCGCTGCAAAAACCGGCAGGCCCAGGTAGGTCTGCGCATAGCGGAGGTGCGTCATGCCGACGCCGTCCTCCCGGGTCTGCTCGAGGACAAGGTCCCTGCCGGGGTTGTCGAGCCCGAAGGCGGCTCCGTATCGGGCAAGGAAGTCGAAGACCTTCGCCTTGTTGCCGACGCCGGAAGCTCCAGAGCCCCGGGACGAATGCTGATCAATCCGGCGACGCCCGTCGCCGGGTCGGTGACGACGCTGGACCGGTCGCCGGGTGTCCTCAGCCAGTTGATCGAGCGTCGGACCCGGTTCGGGATGGTGCGGTCAACCGCGGAGGCGCCGGCCGTCAGCAGCAGAATCGTGAAAGCGAGGCAGGGTGTCTGGCGTGACGCATCAGATGTCCTCCGCGGGCTTGAACCAGGAGATGTCGCTGCCGGGAGCACGAAGGGATCCCTGACTTTTCCAGTGAGAACAGGCAGAGGTCCCGTATTTCAATGATCGGTGACATGCCTTCGGAGAAATCCCTGTCGCGATCCGGACGCTCATTTCCGTCTACCGTTTATTGTGACGCTCCTTGGGGGCCCTGCGAACGACTGGCCCTGCGCGGGGACCCGGGCACATTATAGCAGACGAGACGACCGGGTTTGATAAACGGCTTTTTGGACTCTCGTTCGGCTTTTCGTACATCGTTCCGAGATTCTGAATCTCGATTCATTGAATGATAGATTTCGGCATGGATTCTTGCGGGTGCAGTTGCTGAACAGGCGAAGATCGATTTGATCCATTGGTTTCTCGAAATCACAGATGAATGTGTAATAGGGCATAGGAGGTAGAGAAATGTCTCGATTTTTGAATCGAACTGCGTCGTGGTGGTGGCCGCCCTGTTGCTGGTCACTTCGTGCACGCGCAGACGACCACCGGACGGTTGGTCGGCACCGTGGTCGACGACACCGGCAGCTGCCCTGCCAGGCGTCACCGTGACGATTTCGTCGCCGGTCTGATCGGCGGCGCGCAGACCAAGATCACCGACGGCGCGGGCGATTTCGCCTTTATCGGCATCACCCCCGGAGAATACACCCTGAAGGCGGACCTCTCGGGCTTCATCAGCCAGGAGCGCAACGAGATCCAGGTCGCCGCTCGGCGGCTCGCGAACGATCACCATCGAGATGCCGATGGGCACCTTCGGCGGCGAGATCGAGGTCGTGGCCGAGACCCCGGTGGTCGACCCGACCCAGGTCAACACCGAACGCCAACTACGACCGACAACTATCTGCAGGGCTCGGCGATCGGCTCCACCAACCGCAGCTATCAGACGTGCTCCTGCACAGGCTGCCGGTGTCGTCGTCGGCGGCTCGGGAACCCCAACGTCTTCGGCTCGACCTCGGTGAAAACGCCTACTACGTCGACGGCGCCAACACCACCGACCCGGTGACCGCGACCTTCGGCACCAACTTCACCTTCGACGCGATCCAGGAGATCCAGTTCCAGACCTCGGGCTACGAGGCCGAGTACGGCAGCGCCACCGGCGGCATCGTCAACCTGGTGACCAAATCGGGCGGCAACCAGTTCTGCGGGGACCCTCGACATCCGCTACCGCGACGACTGCATTCAATGAGAGCGGCGACCACTACGACGCCAGCACGCCTGGACACGTCAACGCCAGGATATCGACGCCACCCTCGGCGGTCCGATCCTGCGCGACAAGCTGTGGTTCTTTGCCGCCTACCAGTACGTCAACAGCGATTCCACCCCGATCGGCGCCCCAACGACCAGGACGTTCGTCGGCAACTATCCGCTGGCCAAGCTGACCTGGCAGGCCGGCTCCGAGCTGGCGAGTGACCGCCAAGTACACCGGCGACCCGGCGGACATCGACAACCCGAATGCCGGTCCATTCATGGAGCCGCGAAGCGAGCCCGTTTCCAGAACCAGGGCGCCGACATCTATTCGGCAGAGCTCAACGGCGTGCTCATCGGACTCGCTGATGTGGAACACGGTGGTCAGCGCTTTCCGCTCGACACTCGATTCCTATCCGCAGACGGGCGATCTCGCGACCATCGGCCACCTCAACCTCGTCACCGGCGATGCTATTCAGACAACTACAACAACCAGCAATACTCGAAGCGCAACCGCGACGACATCACACTCGAACCTGACCTGGTTCGTCGACGATCTCGCCGGTTCGCACGAGTTCAAGGGCGGTCTCGTCTACTCCGATATCAACTTCACGAGTGCCAACTGCTCGACCGGCACCGCCGGCGGCGTCCAGTGCGAGCCGGATGTTCCGGGCAACTGTCTTCAACGACACTCGACGTCGACGGCAATTTCCCGTACGTCTGGTATCAGAGATTCACGACCGGTCCCCAGGAGTACAAAGGCACGAACTCGACCGCCTTCCTGCAGGACGCGTGGCGAGTGGTGCCGAACCTCACCCTCAAGCTCGGCGTGCGCTATGACATCGCCAAGTACGACACCGACAACGGCACCCAGGTCGCCGACCTGAGCAAGTGGCAGCCACGCGTCGGCGCCGCCTGGGACATCACCGGCGACTGCCAAGAACATCGTCCGCGCCAACTGGGGCCACTTCATGTCGCCCAACGCTCTGACCCTACCGAGTTCTGCACGCACCGGCATCGCGCCCCAGAATGCTGGCTTTCCTGCTCAGGGATTCTATCGGTCATGGACGCCGCGACGTGCGCAGCAGTTCGCGATCGACGACGGTCGGCTTGTGGTGGAGCATGGACCCCGAGAACTGGGATCCCGACGGCTGGCTCCTCAACCCGTGGCAACATCATTCGGCGGTCGTGCCGAGTCAGGTCGACCCCAACCTCAAGGCGATGTACACCGAGACCCTCAGTCTCGCTTACGAGCGCGAGGTCGGCCGTCGGGCCTCCGTGACCCTGACCTATGTCGACAAGACAGACCAACGACATCTTCGAGGACACCTGCGACGGCAACTGGCCCACCCCGACGCGAGGGCGGCAGCTGCGACTACTACATCATGGCCAACCTGCCCGAACTCGAGTCGCGACTACTCAGGGCTTCATCATCGAGTACAGCACCCGGACCTTCAACTGGATGACCCTCAACACCTCCTACACGTACTCCGACTCCAAGGGCAGCCAGGAGTACGACCAGAATCAGGGATCCGACTTTCGATGAATATCCGGCGCACTACGACAACCGCTACGGTTATCTCGCCGACCACCGCCAGCACCGCTTCAAGCTCAACGGTTTCTTCACCATCAAGGGCGACTGGACGATCGGTTTTGACGCCTTCTGGTCCTCAGCCTTCACCTGGGAGCCGAATGCCAACAGCGGCAACAGCGGCGAGGATTACAACGGCGTGATCGTTCCGGATATGCCGTACGGCATCTGGTTCGCGGAGCCCCGCGGCAGCCGCGAGGCCAACTCGAACTACCAGCTCGACCTCCAACTCTCGAAGGGCTTCTCGGTCGGCAGCGCGGCTCGGCTGGTGCTCATCGGCTCGGTCTTCAACGCCTTCAGCTCCGAGGAAGTCACCCAGGTGTGCCAGTCGATCAACGGCTGCACCGACACCAACGGCGACCACGCCGACACCGGCGGTCCCACCAACTGGCAGACTCCGCGGCGCTACGAACTCGGCTTCCGCGTCGAATTCTAAAACCCGGACCCCCCGGTTCGGCGGGTCCTCTTTCACAAGCGAGCGCTTCGAGGCGCTCCTTGTGAAAACGGGACTTCGAGATTTTCACATCGCCCGGCATGGTCAGCGGGTTGTGAAAGCGCTAAGGTGGCACGGTGGTGAGTGGTCAGACTTCCGGAGATGGGCGCGGCAGTTCCGAAGCGAGGGTGGCGGGTCGGCCGCTGGATCGGCCGGGCCGATGTTCAAGGCCGCCGGGTGGTCGTTTCCAGGCTCGATCCCCGATATCCCGAAGGCGGTGATCATCGTCGCGCCGCACACTTCGAACTGGGACTTCGTGATCGGTGCGGCCGCCATGCTGGCGATGGATCTCGAGACCCGGTTCTCTCGGCAAACACACCCTCTTCAACGGGCCGCTCGGCGCGTTCATGCGCTTTTTGGGCGGGATCCCGGTGGATCGCACCCGTGGAGGCAACGGGGTCGTCGAGGATCATGGTCGCCCGGTTCGAGTGCTGCGGACCAACTCATTCTGGCTCTGGCGCCGGAGGGAACCCGCAAGGCGGTCACACACGTGGAAGACCGGTTTTCACCGCATCGCGCTTGCCGCCGATGTGCCGATCGTGGCGACGGCTCTTGACTGGGGCCGCCACGAGATCCGTTTCCGCGAGCCCTTTCAGCCGACCGACGATGTGGCCGCCGATATCGAGGAACTGCAGCACTTTCTTTGCCGGTTCGCGCGGCAGGCATAATCTGTGGTCACACGCGAACGAAAGAGAATAGTTGCATCGGAGGACTCGGTGAGCAGAGGCACGACTGTGCGAATAGGAAGGTTGCAGCCTCGGTTCGGGAGAGTGGGTCTCAACGGTGTAGGCGACGCTGGTGATGCCTTCGTGGGCATCTCCACGCGGAAAAAAACTGAAGAGGAGGATCGATGCGCCTGGCCCTGGTTCAGCAGCACGCCACCACGACCGCGACGACAATCTCCGACGCGGTCTCGAGGCGCTGGAGGCGGCGGCCGCAGGGACGGCGCGGAATTGGTGTGCTTCGCCGAGCTCGCCTTCGAGCCCTTCTACCCGCAAAGTCCCGCGGGCGATCGTCCCGCAGGACCTGGCCGAGAGGTCCCGGGACCCATCACCGAGGCTTTTGCGGCGCGCGCCGCCGAGCTCGGCGTCGTGGTCGTGCTCAACCTCTACGAACGCGACGGCGATCGCTGCTACGACTGCTCGCCGGTGATCGATGCCGACGGCACCCTGCTCGGCAGGACGCGGATGGTCCACATCACCGACTACGCCTGCTTCCACGAGCAGGGCTACTACGCGCCGGGCGACACCGGCGCGCCGGTCTTTCGAGACCCGGGTCGGCCGGATCGGCGTGTCGATCTGCTACGACCGCCACTATCCCGGAGTACATGCGCGCCCTGGCGCTGGCCGGGGCCGAACTGGTGGTGGTGCCGCAGGCCGGGGCGGTCGGGGAGTGGCCCGAGGGTTGTACGAGGCGGAGATGCGGGTGGCGGCCTTCCAGAACGGCTACTTCACCGCCCTCTGCAACCGTGTCGGCGAGGAGGAGTGTCTGGATTTCGCGGGCGAGTGCTTTGTCTGCGCCCCCGACGGCCGGGTCGTCGCGCGGGCGCCACTTGGCGAGGACCACATCCTCTTTGCTGACATCGATCTCGCCGAGGCGGCGGCGAGCCACGCCAGGAAGCTCTTTCTCCGCGACCGCCGGCCCGAGCTCTACGCGACTGGCTCGTCCGGAAGTCAGTTCTCGGGAAACTTTGTGCGAGCAGGACGTCTTGCCTGACGTGCGGCCGGGACGGCCGCACCTTCAGGGAACTTCAAACGAGTTCGGGCATGTATTTCTCCTGCGCCAGCCGCCAGAAGACCACCAGAAACGCCGTCAGCGGGATGGCGAGGACCATCCCCATGATGCCGTTGAGGGCCGCGCCCCAGAAGAAGACGGCGAGGATGATCACCATCGGGTGGAGCCCGGTGCGGTCGCCCATGATCTTGGGGGTCAGGAAGTAGCCCTCGATCGATTGCACGCAGGCGAACACGACGAGCACGAGCGAGGACGCGCATCATGCCGCCGCCGTCCTGGAAGAACGCCAACGGCAGCGCGGTGCCGAGACCGAGGATGTTGCCCAGGTAGGGCACGATGTTGAGGAAGCCCGAGGGTCAGCCCGATGACGAAGCCGTACTTGAGGCCGACGAGGGTGAATCCGATGGCAAACAGCAGACCCTGGAGGAAGGCGATGATGAGCTGGCCGCGGAAGAAGGCGACGATGATGTTGAGGAACTCCTGGAAGAGGTAGACCACGTCCTTGCTGGTCTCGGCCTTGAGGAATGGGATATGGCGTTCGAGTTTGTCGATTTTCGAGGTGTCGGCCATGAGGAAAAAGGCGAAGTAGATTGGCGACACGACCCAGAAGAGCAGCGCCGCGACCCCCGACAGGACCCCGGCCCCGGCCGACACCGCCCGTCTGACCCAGGTACTGGACGATATCCACCATGGCATCACCCTTGCCCTCGACCGCGCTGCTGATGGCCTGGCCGACCTCGGTATCGGTGTAGAGCTGCATGCAGCGCCGGCGCTTTGGCCTGCACCCACTGTGACGGACGCGTTCCACCATGTCGGGATCGACTGCACCAGACCCTTGACCTGCTCGAACAGGAGGTCACCGAAGAACCACCCGAGCGCGGCGATCGGAATGATGACCGAGAGAAAGACCGACGATCAGCGCCGGCACCTTGCCGAGTTTGAGCCGCTTCCGGATGGCCTCGTAATAGGGTTTGACCACCAGGGCCGCAACCGCTGCCACCGCGAGAGGCAGGAAGATGCCCGAGAACTTGACGAAGAACGCGCCGACGATCCAGAACAGGGTGCCGATGGCGAGGATAATGACCACCGCCGACAGGATGGTAACGGCGGCGGCGATGGTGGTCCGCTGGCGGTCGCTGAACTCGATGACCATGGTGGTGCTCCTTGGGGAGATGGTATCAAGAATACGCGACGAGAGAATTCGGAATTCGGAATTCGGAATTCGGAATTTCGGGCTGCCCCACATATCGGACGCTGCGGAAAGCCCTTGTGGGGCAGCGCGTCCCGCGTGCCAGTTGCGTGCCCGGCGATCAATTTCGATGCGTGAGGTCGCGGTAGATCTGGATTTCGGGGGTGAGGAACTTCGAGCCCGGCGTAGAACTCGGCGCGGTCGATCAGTTCGCCGGCGGCGGCCAGTGCCACCGGGAGCCAGGCTGGCCACCCTCCGACAACCAGAAACGCTGATGGGAGGACGAGACCCACGACAACCCGAACTGTCGCGAGAGAGACCGCCGACGGCCGCCAATCGCTCTCGGCGCGACGAGGTAGAGCCCGAGCTTGGCGACTTGCCGCCGGCACTGCCAACACCGGGGCGGCGAGCATCAGTCCCAGATAGAAGGCTGCGGTGAGAGTCGCCATGGCGCTGTGGGGCACCGTCGGGCACTGACGATCCAGGCACCCGGTAGACCATGTCCATGGCGAAAAGCGCGGCGAATCCCGATGACGGCAGTGGCCCATGCAGCGACTGACGAGGTCGATGCCGAAAACACGTGACAGCCGCACGCCGCGGCCAGGAACAAGGTCACCAGCAGCGCCTCGCGGCTGATCCACGATCGCCTCCAGTTGAGGAGGCCGCGCCAGGCGCGGGCCGGCCGCCCGAGGTGGAGGGCGCTGACCACCAGGGCGACGGCGCCGGCCGCCGCGAACACGGGCAGCGAGACCTTGCGCTCCGTGCGGCCGTAGCCGCGGTGAACCAGGCCACCAGGAAGCGTGATGATCGAGGAGAATGCCCATAAAGACCACTCGTCTCGGAAGGCCCTCCAGCCGAGCGATCGGCGTCTTGCGGCGACGCGTCCGGGTCGCGGTGCCGCCGTCATTTCGGGGCGGCGCAGTGCCGCCGATCGCCGACGACCCTGAGGGCGGGGCGCAGACCGGTCTCGGGGAATCCCGCGCGCGACGATGGCGGGCGGGGCCTCGACGGATTCGAATGCGAGCGCCTCCACCGGGCAGGCGACAACGCACGCCGGTTCCAGCCCGTCCGCCAATCGGTGGTCGCAGAAGGTGCATTTCTCCATCACGCCGGTCGACAGCGTCGAATCGCGGCGCGTCGTACGGGCAGACCCAGGCGCAGTAGCGGCAACCGATGCAGCGGTCCCGGTCGATGAGGACGGCGCCGGTGGCGGGGTCCTTGGTGTAGGCGTCCGCGGGGCACCCCTCCATGCAGGCCGGATCAAGACAGTGGTTGCAGGCCAGCGAGTAGTGGAAGACCGGCGCGTCCGGCAGCCGCTGCCGGTTGAAGGTGGTGATCGCTGCGCCACGCGATGCCGTCGGTGGGGGAGTTTTCGTTGGTGCACGCGACGACGCACGCGCCGCAACCCGTGCAGCGATCGAGGTCGAGAACGAATCCGCGCTGCGTCACCCGAGCCGCTCCACCTCGACCGCGTTGTCGTGAAAGGCGGCACCGTGCCCCATGTCGGTCTCGCGGGCAGCCGACAGCCGGTTGATGCCGCCACCCTCCGACAGCCACCACCCGTTGTGGACCACCACGCAACCCGGCCGCAGGCTGTGGTCGATGGCCTGCCTCGATCTCGACGCTGCCGCGGTCGTTGAAGATCCGCACGCGGTCGCCGTCGGCGATTCCGCGGCGTCGGCATCGGGCGGGCTGAGCTGCACCAGCGGTTTTGGGTCGAGGGCGCGGATCGACGGGAGGTTTCCGAACTGCGAGTGGATGCGGTTCTTGGTGTTGGGTGTCAGAATCTGCAGCGGGATATTTCCGTCGTCGCCGTGGCGACGGGCGATTCCTCGCGGTGCGACAAATACCGGCAGGGGGTCGCTGCCCCAACGCTCGCTCGCCTCGCTGCAGAACAAGCTCGATCTTGCCCGATGGGGTGGGGAAGACGAGATCCGACCACGCCACCTCCTGGGTGCCGGGCGCCATCACCGGGCCCTCGCGGAGCCGCTCCAGTGAGAGCTCGGGAAACGGCGCCAGCCGCTCCTCGAGCCAGGCCTCGACCCCTGCGTCGTCCGGGCGCCGGGAAAGAACTGCATCGATCTCGGATTCTTCGGGATTCCCAACCGCTCGGCCAGTTCCCGGTAGATCTCGGATTCTGGCCGCACCTCGCCCGGCGGTTCGATCACTTTTTCCTTGATCTGGATGTAGGGGTGCCAATAGGCGTTGATGACGTCGGTCTGTTCGAACATGGTCTTGGCCGGCAGGACGATGTCGGCCTCGCGCGCGGTGTCGGTGAGGAACTGGTCGACCACGACGCGGAAGTCGAGAGCGCGGAATGCCTCGAGGACGGTCGCCTGTCTGCGGGTTCTGGGTGACCGGGTTGCCGCGCTCGACCCAGGCCACCTTGAGGGGCGGATCGCTCTGTTCCAGCATGGCGGGGCCGAGCCGCGCCGTCGAAACCGACACCCGGATGGGGTCGTCGTCGCTCCGCCGGCGGGTAGAGAGCGAGCGGGTCCTTGACGGCCGAGAAGATGTGGCTCTGCAGGTTGGCATAGACCCAGCCGGCGCCCGGCTTGCCGAGGTTGCCGGTGATCGCGAGCAGGGCGATGAGGGCGCGCATCGTCTGGCCCGAGTTGGTGTAGCGCTGCATCCCGTAATCCGGCGCAGATGGTGAGCGGCGCAACGTCGCCGATCATCGTCGCCAGCCGCTCGATCAACCTCCTGCGGGACGTCGGTGATCTCGGCGACCCGGTCGGGCGGTGTAAGCCCGGACCATCGCGGCGAACTCCGCGAAACCGTGGACGTGGTCGTCGATGAACGCTCCGTTGATCGCCGCCCTCTCGATCAGCAGGTGGGCGATGCCGAGGGCGAGCGCGCCAGTCGGTGCCCGGACGGATCTGGACCAGCAGCTCGGCGCCTTCCGCCGACTGGGTTCGCCGCGGGTCGATGACCACGACCCGAGCGCCCCGGTCCACCGCCTGCTCGACGAAACGCATCTGGTGGATGTTGGTTTCGGCGGGGTTCTTGCCCCAGAAGATGATGAGGCGGGCGTTGGCGAGGTCCCAGGGACGGCTGTGTCTGTTGTCGCCGAGGGTCAAGCCGCGTGGCCTCGAGCCCCGCCGGCCAGCAGAGATCGCCGTAGGTGGTCGTGCAGCCGCCGAAGAGCCGCCAGAAATCGCTCGCGAGCCGGTTCATCAGCCCCTTGGTGCCGCTGCCTCGTAGAAGAAGACGCTGCGGGGTCCGATCTTCTCGCGAACCGTGGCGAGTTCGGAGGTGATCCTGTCGAGGGCTGCGTCCCACGAGATCCGTTCGAAGCCGCCACCCGCGGTGCGTTGGAGGGGGTGGAGGAGCCGGTCGGGGTCGTAGACCCGCTCGATGTAGGACAGCCCCTTGAGACAGACACCCTCGGGGTGGCGGCGTTGCCGGGATGGGCCTCGATCGAGCAAAGACGCCCATCCTCTACCGTCACCCGCATCCCACACGTCGAGTAACAATTCCGCGGGCAAGCGGTGGTGAAAATCTTAGCTCACCAACTGAGTATAGGGCGACGCCGATTCTGCCGTCCCTCCGCGGCCTGCTCCTCACAGAAGGCGGCTTCTCGTGGTAAAGCCGCGGAGCGGCGACAAAACATTAGGCCGGGGCGTGAGCCCCGGTAATCGGAAGCTCAAAAATGAAAAAGCCCCGGAGGGGCGACAGAACCTGTCCCGCGTTGCCTGTCCTGCCGACTCCGAATGCATTGATCAACAGATGATCATGCTAGACTCCGTCTCAACAAATTGTCCGGAAAATCGAAAGGGGAGAGAACTTGAACGGCAATCGTTTTGCGCTCGGGTGCGTCATCTGCGGGGTGATCCTCGCGGCGGTCTACAAGCCCGCCGAAGCGTGACGGGCGGTCCCGTGCTCCAGGCACAGATCCAGACCCCGATCGGCGGAGTGCGCGTCATCGTCAATCCTCACAGCGCCGTAGTGGCGGTGGCGTTTGTCGACGACAGCGTCATTGAAGGCGACCAGGATGACCTGGCCCTCACGGCGGCGAAGCAGCTTGAAGAGTACTTCGCCGGGGCGCGCCGGGAATTCGATCTGATTCTCGCGCCCGACGGCACCGAATTTGAAAAACGGGTGTGGAAGGAACTGGTCAACATTCCATTCGGCTCAACCGACACCTATGGCGCCATCGCCGGCCGCCTCGGCGACATCGGGGCGAGCCGTGCGGTTGGCTTGGCCAACGCCCGCAACCCGATCGCCATCATCATTCCGTGCCACCGGGTGATCGGCGGCGACGGCGATCTCACCGGTTATGCGGGCGGCCTGCACCGGAAGCGGTGGCTCCTCGCTCACGAATCCGGCCAACAGAACCTCGGATTCTAGGCAGGGGAGCAGGGGAGCAGGGGAGCAGGAGAGCAGGAGAGCAGGAGAGCAGGAGAGCAGGAGAGACTCCGCTCCTTATCATGTTCGAATTTTAAGGACTTTCATTTCGACCGAGCGGCTTGTCACGGCGTAGCCGAAGGCGAAGCCGGAAGCGAGTGGAGAAATCTCTTGCAGGGAAGAGGCTTCACTTTCTCCGGCGTTCCAGCGAGCCCGGCTTTCACATCGCGCTTCCCGAGAGGAGCCACCCTCAACATTGTTGGCCCGAGGCAGCCTTCCGACGCAGGCATTGGTAAATCCAACAATATTGAAAGTGGCACCTCCGCCGCAGGCGGCACGTATCCGCACGCGGTTCCGGGGCACCTCCGCCGCAGACGGCACGAATCCGGGCTTTCTTTCAGTACAGGGAGAGGGCCGAAAACTAAAAATTAAACCGCGGTCATCATCTGCGCCATCTCCTCCTGGAAGGCCTCGATGATGGTCTCGGGGTCCGGGGCAAGGCCGGCATCGGTGGCGACGCCGAGTCGCACCTGGCCGGCATAGCTGAGGATGCTCACCCCGAGTCCGAGCTTGGCCGACTGCGGCACCCAGAACATCATGCTCCGCATCGCCTTACCGGCGAGATAAATCTCCTCGCGGGGGCCGGGGACGTTGGTCATCACCGCCGTCGCCTTGGATCCGAAGAGCTTGAGGGCCAGGCTCTCGATCTTGGGACCGGTGATCCCGACGGCGTTGAGCAGACCGTAGATGACCATGGGCTCGGACGATTTCTTGATCGCGTCCATCCGGTTTTTGAGCTCGATCAACCGTTTGCCGCGGTCGGCAATGCCGATCGGCAGAGCCAGAAACACCAGTCCGAAGCGGTTGCCGAGCTTGACGATGTCGGATTCCGGCCGAAGGTTGACCGGCACCACCGCACGGATGTCGACGCCGTCGACGTCGACCTTGCGGCCGATCATGTAGCGGCGCAACGCCCCCGTCACCCCGGTCAAGAGCACGTCGTTGATGGTCGCGCCGTTGGCCTTCGAAAAGGCCTTGACCTCGTCGAGCGGCATGATCTTTGACCACGCGCACAGCTTGCGTGTGCACAGCGTGCCCTTGAACAGGCTGTCCGGGTCGGCGGGCATGGTGGCCAGACGCGCCAGCACCTGCGCGCCTTTGCCACCCTCGGCCACCAGGTGGGCTGCTTTCGCTGGATTGGAGAGCGTGTCCACCGTCTTGTCGACCATGCGGCCGGTGATGCGGCCGACCGAATACACCGCCTCGTTGACCACTTCCGGCAGCCAGTAGCCGCCCCCGAGGGGGCGCCGCCGCCGTCGTGTGCGTCGGGAGTGGGGTGCGCCCTTGGGCGAGTCGTCGGTCATTCCGAGCATCACCCGCACCAGCGCGATGCCGTCCGCGATGCAGTGGTGGATCCGCACCACCACCGCGCTGCCGCCGCGGTAATTCTCGATGTACAGGAACTGCCACAGCGGTTTGGTCATGTCGAGCGGTGTGCTCATCAGGGTGCTGACCATCTCCTGGAGCTCATCCTGGCCGCCGGGATCGGGAAGGGCCACCCGCTGCAGGTGCGAATGGAGATTGAAGTTCTTGTCGGTGACCCAGCGCGGTCCCACCCCGGGAATGGCTGACACGGCGACCTTTTTGCGAAACCGTTCAAAAGGCAACAGCCGGTCTTCGATCAATTCCTTGAGGTCGCCGTAGTCGAGCTTCTCGTAAAAGGACATCACCCCGGTAATCAACATCAGGTTGGTGGGGTCCTCCATGTGGAGCCACGCCGCATCCACGTTCGACATCGGTTTGCCCTCGAAGAGAGCCATGCACCAACCTCCGCGCAATCAGTGGGAGAACTGTAGCAGAGTCGGGGGTTTCAGCATTTTTGTGGTGGCGCCAGAAACAAGGTTGAGCGGCGAGCCGAGAACGAGCGCCTCGATGATCATCGTGCCGATCTCGCACAACGTCGTTCGGCATTTCGGTGAGACCGGCGTGGTGGTGAGCTTCGCTGACAAAGGACATGGCCGCATGATTGGCGGTTACGCTTTAGTTGCGAATTCGATCGAGGGTTGTCGACCAGACCTTATCTCGCGCGGACCAGGATTGCTGCCGGTCGGACCCTTGCGGATGTGGGATTTGCAGCATCCGATAGCCCCGCCGATGGATCGTCTCGATGTACGAGGGGTGCCGGGCAGGGTCTTTAAGCGCACCCCGCACATCGGAGATGGCTCTCGTCAGCGTGTTGTCCGAGATCGGGGTGGCTGCCCAGACCTCCTCGATCAGCTGCTGGCGGGTCACCAGATTGGTCGCGTGCTCGGCGAGGCACACGAGGACATCCATCACCCGAATTTCGAGATGGACCACGTTGTCGCCTCGACAGATTCGGCTCAGCGACGGGTCCACAAGCCATTCTCCCAATTGGAATGGGGCCCCTTTCAGACGTGGTGACCGGATTCCAGGCACGATCCCTCAACCAATTCCTGACGACATCGAATCTCCAATCCGGATCGCTTCAACGGTGATGTGGATACTGAAATCATCGGACGTCGGCCGATCGAAGAGGTGAGGAAGCTGTGGGGAATTGGTGGGGTTTGTGGAAGGAGAGTGCAGATTGCGGCCTGAGGAGGGAGAGCGGAACGATCGGATCCGCTTGGTGTCAGGCGTCGAGAAGCGGGCTCGTCGGGGTGACCGCGTCGGGCGGATCGGTCGGGGCGAAATTCCCGGCCTCGATGAATTGCAGTGCGACAATGCCCTCGCCGAGAAAGATCCGATCGCCGTCCTTCAGCTGTTTTCGCTTGAGCAACGGTCGGCCGTTCAGCAAGGTCCCGTTTTTGCTGCCCATGTCCTCGATGAATGCTCGCGTGTCGTTGACCGTGATGCGCGCGTGGCGGCGGGAGACCTGAAGCGAGTGAATGCAGAGGGACGCCCCCGGCAAGCGGCCGATGAGGTTTTCGCCCTCCCGGAGTTGGACATTTCGGTTGTCGACCAGGACTCTGAAGCGGGACGGTCTGCCAAAACCGAGTGGCGGCCCGCCCTCGAGATCGGTCACCGGTTTGAGGAGCCGATAACCCCTGCGATGGATGGTCTCGATGTATTCGGGGTTGCCGGCGCAGTCGCCCAACGCTCGGCGCAACTCCGCTATGGCGTGGGTCAGGGTGTTGTCCGAGATGAAGCCGCCATCCCAGACTCCGTCAATGAGCTGCTGCCGGGTCACGACTCTGGAGGGATGGCAGGCGAGGTGCACGAGCACATCCATGACTTTGAGTTCGAGGTGAACGGCCTGGTCATCCCTGCGCAGGCGGCTGAGCTCCGGTTCCACCAGCCAGTCCCCGAGCAGGAACGAACCATGATTCGTCTCCCGGGTCTGGTTTCCTCGCGGCATGCCACTCCTCCTCAAAAGAACGACCGAACAAGACTGTCCAACTGCCCCGGCCCACCTGGGTGGGCCGGGGCAAAACACACTCTTCAGAACTCGAAGCGAAAGCCGACCTCGAAGCGGCGCGGGGTCTGCCAGTTCGTCGGCCCGCCGGTGCCCACCGAGTTGCCTTCGACGTCGGTGCAGCCGTTGATCGCCCGGCAGATGCCAGTAACTTCCTCGTTTGAAAAGACATTGAAGACTGAACCGATCAAGACGATTCGGACCGATTGGCCGAGATGGAAGCCCTTTGAGAGCTGGAGATCGAGCTGGTAGTTCGAGTTGGCGTCGCGGTTGCCGCGAGGTTCGATGTAATAGAGACCGCTCCCGGGGATATAGTCGGGAATCTGGTTCCCCTCCCATATCTGGCCTTGGTTGCTGCTGTTTGCCGTCGGCTGCCAGGTAAAGGCCGACGAATAGAAACCGTCAAAACCGATGGTCCAGTCGCCCTTGATGGTGAAAAAACCGTTGAGCTTGAATCGGTTCTCACGGTGGTCGCTGAGATAACCATAGCGGTTTTCATAGTATGCAGGGTAGACGTCGAAGTCGTAACCCGCGTTCAGGTTGTACTCCTGGCTTCCCCTGGATTTGGAATAGGTGTAGGAGGCGTTGAGGGTCATCCAACTGAAGGTGCGCGTACTGTACTCGACGACAAAGCCCGAATAGTCGCGGGTGATCTCGGGCAGGTTGGCCATGACGTAGAAGTCACAGCTTGCGTCGGCATTCGGGCCGTTGGGGCCTAGATTGCCGTCGCAGGTATCCTCGATCCCATCCTTGACCTCTTTGTCGACGTAGGTCACGGTCACCGACGCCCGACGGCCGACCTCGCGTTCAAAGGCGAGGCTGAAGGTCTCGGTGTACATCGCCTTCAGGTTGGGGTCGATCTGGCTCGGCGAACCGCCGAGGGTGTTGCCCGGAATGTAGATCCAGCCGCTCGGGTCCCACCCCTCGGGGTCCATACTCCAGCCCCACCCGCGGGCGGTGGAAAAAGCCTTGCACTTCCTCGGTGTCACGCCGAGATTGTAGGAACACGACAGCCAGTCATCGGTTGGCGCGTATACCGGTTCGTGCAAATGAAGGAAGTGTCAGGGCGTTGGGAGACATGAAGTAACCCCAGTTGGCGCGCACAATGTTCTTGGCGTCGCCGGTGAGGTCCCAGGCGGCGCCGATGCGCGGCTGCCACTTGCTCATGTCGGCGATCTGGGTGGCGTTGTCGGTGTCGTACTTCGCGACGTCGTAGCGAATGCCGAGCTTGAGAGTGAGATTCGGCACCACCCGCCACGCGTCCTGCAGGAAGAACGTCGAATTCGTGCCGGTGAATTCCTGTGTGCCGCTGGCGTAAGCCTCATACCAGTTGTACGGAAAGTCTTCACCGCCCACGACGACATCATAGAAAATATTGCCGGGCACGTCCGGTTCGCACTGAACGCCGCCGGCCGTGCCGGTGGCACAGTTGGCGGCGGTGGTGTTGAGATCGGAGTAGACGATACCGCCCTTGAACTCGTGCGACCCGGCGAGGTCATCCACAAACCACGTCAGGTTGGTTGTGATGTCGTCGCGGTCACGCTCCGAGTACTGCTGGTTGGTGGAGTTCGCCGACAAGATCCCTGTGACGAGATTGAGGTGCCCGATGGTTTCGAGATCGCCGCTCTGAGGGTAGCTGTCGATCGACGAACGGTACGCGCTGAGGACGGTATTCCAGACTAGAGAATCCGACAGCACACCGTTGACCTCGGCCGAGTAGATGTCGGCGCCCTGAGTTTGAAACGAATTGGCTTCGGGCTCGACAAAAGGACTGGCGTTGTCGTTGTCGAAGTCTGCAGGATCGGCTGTCCATTTGGCGGTCGCGCGCCAGTTGCCCCCCGCTTGCCAGGTGAGCTTGGCCAGGGGCAGGTTGGCCACAATAGACCTGGTGGTGGGCGAGCCGATCGGCGTGAAATCGCTGTTCACGTACCGGTAGGCGACAAAGAACCACAGCGTGTCGCGGACGATCGGGCCGCCGATGGTCGCGTTGACGTCCTGGCGCTGGCTGTCGAGCTGGCTGGCGTCGTAATGGGTGCCGCTTTCATAAAAGGACTCGTCGCGGTAGCGGATATCGACGGTACCCGCGAACTGGTTGCCGCCCGATTTGGTCACCAGGTTCACGAGCCCACCGGTGGCGGTGCCGTACTCCGCCTCGTACCCCGAGGTCTGGAACTGGATCTCCTGGATCGAGTCGAAGGTGAAGTTGGTGCCGAACGTTGAAGTCAGCGGGTCAGTGGTATTGGCTCCGTCCACGTAGTAGGCGTTTTCATTGAGGACCGAACCGAAAACGTTGGGGTTGCCACCCCCGACCACACCCGCAGCCTGCGAGATCACCGACAGAAAGTCGCGGTTATTCGATCCGATAGCCGAGCCCTGGAGGTAATCGCTGGTGTAGTTGGCGCTGGTATTGACCTGGGTCGGGTCAACCATCGGGGTTTCGGCGACCACCTCGATCTCGCCGCCGAAGGTGCCCTGCGGCATTTCGATGGTAATGGACCGCGCACCGCCGAGCGCAACCCCGATCTCGTTGCGCTCCTGGCTGACGAAGCCGGAAAGGTCTGCCTTCAGGCTGTAGGCGCCTGGTGCGAGACCGATAAAGGAAAACTCGCCGGCACCGTCCGTGATCTTGACTTGCGATCCGCCAATCAAGGTAGGTGAGCTGATGGTGATGGTGGCGCCGGGGAGGGCGGCCGCTGTGTCGTCGACAACCTTTCCGATCAGACGACCGGTAGTTGTCTGTGCGAACGCGGATAAAGTTGAAAGCAACATGACGATAGCTAGGAGACACAACAACCTGGACTTCATGACTTCCTCCATCAGGAACCTGTAGCGGAAAGCCGCCCCTTCGCTGGAAGGACGTTTGCCGATCAGGTCTCAGGTCGTAAGGTTGATATGCCTGTGCTTCATCAAATATTATGGGGAAAAGGTTATGGAATTGCAAATTGGCTGATAGGAATTAATCTGGGAATATATTGCTGTTTTGGCAAACAAAAAAGTGCCCGCGCGGGGAGCGCGGGCGTAGTTAAGAGATAGAGTAAATGGCCGCTGCCGAGACCACGACGGTCCCGGGAAGCTGAACAGGCAAAGATCAGCGGCCTGGCACAACTGAGCTTTTCGAACGCTTCTCTTCTGGGCTTCAAGGTGGAGGCTCGCCGTCTCAAAGAAATGAAGAACATGTGGGGAATTTGTGAGGAACTTATGAGGCGGTCTTCGGCGGAGTGATCGGGATGCTAGCGCCGCTGCCGTTTTCCGGCCTTCTTGCCACCAAGATCGCATTTCTTTTCGACCGTCCGGGTGATGCTCCCGGATGACTTTGCAGTGCGGCCGGTCTCATCCTCGGGAAGCCCTGCGTGATGCAGCGCCTCATGTATCAATACCGCCGCAATCTTTTCGTCGGGGTAGGCAGTGATGTTTCTGCAGATCCACGTGGGTGCAGATCCGACGATGGTCTGTGCCATGGAACGAGTGCAGAGGACGTGTTCGCGCTGGACGTTCGTTGGGAAATACAGCCCGGTTTTCAGAATCTCGAGAGGGTCGGCGCCGAGTTCGTGAAATAGACCCGCGCAATCTCCGACCATCTGAACCCGGTCCAAGGCGATGTCGAAGGCCGCTTCAAGTTTGGATTTTACGCCACCCGGCATGTCGGGGTGAATCCACGGCCGGACGGGAGTCGGCTGATTTGATGGAGCCCGGGTAGCGGCATTTCGGGTTGAGGTCGCAACTCCGGCATTGACCGCAGTAGCGAAGTCGGTTTCCGTGTCAGTAGCACAGCATGGTGGGGAAACCCCTCCGATAAGAGTCGAGGCGGCGAGGAGGACATGGAAACCGACCGGCCCGAATCGCGCCGAACGAAGCCACTGCGGCTTCCGTAGTTTGTAGCATCGTCCGCCGGCGGGCGGCATCGCGGCGGCCGCAAGCTGCGGCCGCCTCCCCACCATTTTGTCCACCATGAACCCACGATCGGTCGGGCCGAGTGGGAAGAAATGAGGTTACGGTGGGCAAACGGTGGGGGAAATGTGGGGTAGGGAGGTCGGAGAAATCGGAATTCAGAATTCGGAATGGTCGCCGCCACTGCCGACTTCGACCCCGGCTGCGCGGTGTCATGACGCTAGCAATTGACATTGACACGTGCAGGCGGGATCCGGCTTCGCCTCCAGCTACGCCGTGGCAGGCCTGCCTGCACCACACGGGTCCGAGGTCAACTTTCTGCTGCAGCCGAGACGGCTGAATTCCTCACAGAGGATGGACTTTTCAGGGTGCCAAACGGCCTTCCGCCGTAATTCCGAGCGAGATCTGTGGCCTCGGAGGGTTCAGATAGCGGGCGAGGAAGGCGTAGATCTTTTTGCGGTAGCCCCAGGCCTCCGGGGTGTCGAGGCGGTCGAAGCTGTGGCCTCCGGGAACGTCCGAGACCTCGTGTTCGAAGTCCTTGTCTGCGGCTTTGAGGGCCTGGATGAGGTGCTCGACCTCGATGTAATTGACGTCTTCGTCGTGGATGTTGGTGTGGATTCGCAGCGGCTTGGTGAGCTTGTCGACCGACCACACTGGCGAACGGCGCTTGTACTCCTCGAGATCTTCCTGCGCTGACTTACCGATGAAGTACTCGGCCTCGTAGAGATCGCGGTAGCCCTGTGAGTGGTAGCCCATACGCTGCACGAGATCCGAAACCGGGACGCCGGCGAAACCGCAGGCGTAGGCGTCGGGGAAGCGGAAGAGGCTGAAGAGGGTGATCAGGCCGCCGTGGCTCCAACCGAGAATCCCGACCCTTTTCGGGTCGACGCGGGGGTGGTTCTCGACCACCCAGTCGCGGGCGGCGAGGGCGTCGTCCACTTCGAGACCGCCGTAGTCGATGTCCTCGTACATGCCGCGGCCGTAGCCGGTCGAGCCGCGGTATTCCGGCGCGACGACGATATAGCCCTGGGCGAGGAGCTCGCGCACGATGTGAGCGTAGTAGGTGGTGAAATCTGCGTGGACGCCGCCGTGCGGAAGAACGAGCAGCGGGAGCTTTCCGGCGTCATCAAAGCCCTTCGGCGTGAAGAGATAGGTGTAGAACTTGAGGGGGTTGCCGGCGTTCACGCCGGTCGGGTTCTCTTCCTTCCAGCGCGGCGGGCCATAAATGCGGGCCTTTTCGATCACCGCAACATCGCCGACACGCTCATACCACAGGACGTCGTCGATCAGTTTGGCGAGCACGTCGAGCTGGTGTTCTGTGCTTTCCTGCGCCTTCTCGACGGCCGTCGACGGCTGGGTTTTCGGAGTCTTGCGACTGGGTCACGGCCGGAAACAGAAGCATGATGACCACAAGCAGTGAGGCGTAGGTTTTCGGCATTGGCCCCTCCTTGGTGAGATATCTTACCGCCGCCGTGGCCGATCGGGGGTACAATCCCCGGAATGAATATGCCCCCAGGGGACGACGAACACGGCGGCATGGGCGGTTTCACCGAACGGATTCGAACCGCCTTCTCTCAGACGGCTTCGACCACAGCGGTCACCAGAGCCCTCGAGCAGCCGTTGGCAACCCAGAAGCACCTCCCGTTGCGCTACCAGCTCAAGGAGGATGAGAAGGGGCCGTATCTGACCTGTGTCGAGGCGTCGAACATCGCCGTGCGGGTCGAACGCGGTCTCTCGGTGTCGGCTTCAGCGGCGCGCAAGTACCCGAAGGGCACCATCTTTCTCGACGGCGCGGCCCAGGGCGAGCCCTTTGTGGACGCATCGAAAGGCGTTTACAACCTCGACCACCACGAGGGATGCGTTCGTGCCTTCACCCTCGCGACCTGCGAACAGGTGATGATCGTCATCCTCAAAGGGCTGGACCTCGATGACGAGCGCTGGTCGGTGTGGGCCAACGAGCCCGATTTCGACACCGTGCTTGCGATCTGGCTGTTGCTCAACCACCGCCGGATCGGCGGTGATGACCCTGCACTGCGCAGGAGAATGATGCCCCTGGTCCGGCTGCAGGGAGTGATCGACGCCCACGGCTTCGAGCTCGAGGATCTGACCGCCTTTCCTTCGCGCCTTCAGAAGGCGACCCTCGACACCATCAACGAGCTGCGCAGCGATGAGCTCGCCCTCAAGGGTCAGGGGGTGTGGGGGACAACCGATCTGCTCGAATTCACCCTTGCGACGTTGCGGAAGATCGATGAGCTGGTTTACACGCCGGGAGATTTCGAGGGGATGCGCGAGGTCGAGGAGCTGGCGCGGGTCCGAATTTCGCCGCAGCGCCTGGCGGTGGCGTGCCACTCGGACGCCGGCGTCTATGAAGTGGAAGAGCAGCTCAGAGAGGTTCACGGCGATCGATTGGGCTTGCTCATTCTGCAGAAAGACGATCGAACCTACACTGTTCGTCAGGTCGACCCCTTCCTGCCGACCAACCTCGACGACGTTTACGACCGGCTGAACTTGCTCGACGCCGCGGTGTCCGGGAACCAGCGATGGGGCGGGTCGGGCGACATCGGCGGCTCACCGAGGGGGGCGGGCACCGATCTCCGCATCGACGAGATCGTGGATATCTGCCGCTGGGTCTTCCAACCGCCGACTTCCGGACGTCGGCTGGCGACGGTCGGTTTTGGGCTGGTCATCGTCGCTCTCGCCCTCGGCGCCGTTGTGCTGGCGGCTGGAAGCGGTCTCATCGCGCCACCGGGGCTGCTGCTTGCGGAGCGGTTTCGGAGGGCTATCGCGCGGCGTCGCTGGCGACTGCTGGGCCTTGGTTTCATGCTGGTTCTGCTCGGCCGGTCGCAGATTTCCCGGGTACTTTGGTCTGCGACGGCCACGGAGGGCGGGGTTCCTGCTGCTGCTGCCGGTGACGGTGGGCGCGGCTCTGTGCGGCAGTGGCTGGGTGCCGTTGCAGGGGCTGGCGGTCGCGGGTTCGCCTGAGGGGTCGCCGTGGTGGATGGCCGGCGCGGTCCTCGCCGGGGCGGCGGGCATTGAGCTGCTGTTGCGCGGAGCACTGCACGGGCTCCTGATGACGGCCTACCCGGTCCGGCTTGCCGGCAGGAAGATCATTTCCGCGCCCAACGCGGTGTCGGCGCTGGCCTACGCAGCGGCGGTCATGGTGTTTCCTGCCGGCGGGCTGGCTCTCGATCGCAGGCAGTACGGTCGGCACCCTGGCCGTGTGGTTCGCCGCGAGCTTGGTCATGGGGCTGACCCTGGGGGTGGTGCGCGAGCGGTGGCGGAGCGTGTGGGCATCGGTGGCGCTGCACTCGCTCACCGCCCTGGTCGTCTGGTGGGTCGCGGTCCGCCTCATCAGCGGGTGACCGACGATCCTCACCGGATCGACAGCCGGGACGGCTGCCTCATCCGGCTTCGCCTCATGGACTTCGCCGAGACAGACAACTCACCGTGCCTGTGACGGCGTAGCGCCCTGCGCGAAGCAGAATGGGGCGCGCGTCTCCCGTGCCTTTTGGGGTGTCAGGCGTAGCGCTCGAGAAACAGCTGGAGCAGGCGGTCGGCCTCGATCGAGGGCCGAAGGCGCCACAGGATCTTGCGGTGCGTTTCCTCGTCCGGCACGTAATCCTTGAGAAAAACCAGGATGCGCTCGCGCAAGCCCTCCTCGTCCATCTCGCTGTGGAACTGGGTGCCGTACACGGGTTTTCCTGCGAGACGAATCGCCTGCGCCGGACACAGCTCCGAGTGAGCGAGGTCGAGCCACCCCGGACCGAGTTCGCTGACGCGGTCGTTGTGGCCGAGCTGAACGTGAAACCGGTCGGGGAACTCTTCGAAAAGGGGATCGGCGCGACCCTCCGGTGTGAGTTCGATGGGGAACGTTCCGATCTCGGCCCGTTCCTTGTCCTCAATCACCGTGCCGCCGCCGAGATCGGCCAGGAACTGGTGGCCCCAGCACGCGCCGAATACTGGTCGGTCGTCGTCGATGAGTTGCTGTACGACCTCGCGCAGGGGCTCGGTGAAGGGGTGTTCCTTGGTCACCGAAAAGGCGCCGGCGCCGCCGATGATTACGGCGTGAGCGTTTTCAACATCCCGCCACCTCAGTTCGGGTTCCTCGACGAGATTGTGGAAGTGGAACTGCCGCCGGGCCACGCGGCAGCGCTCGATGAAACAGCTCTGCTCCTGTTTGAGTGAGATGATCTCGCTGCGGACCTGCAGGAGCACCAGTCGAAGATCGGTTCGCGAGGTCGGCATTTCTCTCCTTGAGCGCTGTGGTCTTCGGAACGAACGCGGATTGTATCTCAGCCGCTGGGCGACCCTGAGACGTCGGGTTCGCACCTCGGCACGAGTTTGCCCGTGCGGTGGAGCGCAGCGGCCTCGGTATAGCCCCCGACAAAGTCATCTCCGATGAAAATCATGGGCACCGTGGGCCAGTTGCCGGCACTGGTGGCGACCTCACGGCGCAGCTCGGGGTCGCGATCGACCGGGATCTCCTCGAAATCGATACCGAGTTTCGTGAAGAGTCGCCTGGCAGCGAAACAAAAACCACACCACTTTTTGGTGTAGATGCGAACGGAAGGAGAGGCCGGTCCGTTGATCATCCGCGCCACCCGTCCTTCCAACCGCGGACGACGGCGAAGACCTCATCGGTGGAGGACAGACGGCGTCCGGCGTGGGTTTCTGCGGCGGAGACGACATCGGGTTGCGTGCAACGCAGAAACGGATTGGTGGCGAGCTCGACGGCAAGCGTCGACGGCACGGTGGGTTGATCGATCGCGCGCGCGCGCTCGGCATCGGTGAGACGCTGCTGAAGTGCCTGGTTGGCCGGCTCGACCTCCAGCGCAAAGTGGAGGTTGGCGAGGGTGTACTCGTGTGCGCAAAACAACGAAGGTCTCGGGCGGCAACTGCAGCCAGCCGCGAAACGACTGGTGCATCTGCTCCATGGTGCCCTCGAAGACCCGGCCGCAGCCGCCGGCAAAAAGGGTGTCGCCGACGAGCGCGAACCCGGGGCCCACAAAGGCCACGTGACCGGCGGTGTGGCCTGGCACGTCGACGACCTCGAGCTCGAGGTCGAGTTCCGACAGCGCGATGGAATCGCCGCCGCGGACCGGCCGGCTGACGCCGTCAATCGACTCGTTGGAAGGGCCGAAGACCGGGACCGGGTGGCGTGCGAGCAATTCTTCGACGCCGCCGACGTGGTCGCCGTGATGGTGGGTGAGGAGCATCGCCACGAGATTCAGGTCCCGGGCCTCGATTTCCGCGAGGACGGGGCCGGCTTCCCCCGGGTCGATCACGGCGACATCCGGGCCGGCGGCTGACCCGATCATCCAGATGTAGTTGTCGGAGAACGCGGGGATCGGAGTGAACTGGACCATCGACACATGCTGCCAGGCATGTGCTCGCCCGTCAAACCCGAGAACTCCGGAAGACGGCTCGCGGGTTCGTTGTGAATCGTGGCAGAATGGCGCCATGAAGACGCGTTACCTGCTTGTCGCCGACGGCCTCGAGGCTCTCAACCCGGAATTCGACCTCGGCGTGTGTCTGAGCACCGAGCTCCTCAGCAGAGGCATCGCGGTCGACTATATGGATCTGCCGGCGGCCGATGCCGACCAGCAGCTCGACGGCATACCTCGCCAACCTTCCGGTGCGGGAAATCCTCTCGTCCGACGCGGCCAGGAACCCATTCTGGGATCTGGGCCCCGCTCGAAGAGCTGACGTCGGTGAGTACCAGGTCATCCTGCAGCGCAAGGACCCGCCGGTGGACGATCTGTTTGTGGCCCACGCGAAACAGTTCGAAAACGCGCCAGAGCACGATCGTCCAGATCAACCACGCGCCGGCCACCTACGAGCTTGTCCGAACACACCGCGGCCCTTCGCTATCCGGAGTTTGCTGCGCCGACAGTCGTGTGCAGCAGTCTCGAGGACGTCGTGGAAGCGGTGCGGGGGCAGGCCGGCGAAGTCGTGCTCAAACCTGAGAACACCTACTGCGGCATTGGTGTGACCTTTGTCCACCCCGATGTGGCAGAGAGCGAGCTTGCGGCCTACTGGGAGACCTGGCGGCCTCACATCATCGTTCAGCCCTACCTCGAGGCCATCGAGACTTCCGGGGACCTGCGCATTCTGACCATCAACGGCCGCGTTCTCGGCTCAGTGCTGCGGGTGCCGGCGACCGGCTCCCGTCTCGCCAACCTCCACCAGGGAGCGACCGCAGCGCGTCTCGAACCGACGCCGCGTCAGTTGGAGGCCTGCCGGGTGGTCGCCGAAGATCTCAACCCGCTGGGGCTCTACCTGCTCGGGCTGGACTTCATCGGCGAGGATCTCACCGAGGTCAACTTCACCTCGCCGACGACCATCGTCCAGATCAACCGCGTCAACGGCATCCGCGCCGACAAGGACCTCGTGGACGAACTCGAGGAAATGTGGCGCGCGAGATCTGAACCCTAATTCGTCGAATCGCTCTGGCGTTTCGACGAATTAGTGAAGGTGGTCGTTCAGGTACTCGGTCAGTCGGCCTTCATCCTGACCGATGAAGGTCTGGAACCGCGCACCCACGCCTTCCATACGCTCGAGGGAGACGTTTGTCGTGCGGGCGATGGTGGCGGTGCCCCGGATGGGATCGCTCTGACCGGGAATGTTGATCTCGAAGTCAATCGTCGTGCCGGGCGGGTAGTGGCCGAAACCGCGCAGCAGCATCCCGGTCTCGGAGATGTTCTCGGTCTGGCAAAAGGTCCTGAGCGGCCGCTGCTCGAGTTGCAGGACGACCCGGGTGGGCGCTCGCAACGCGAGGCGGGGAGCCACCGTGGCCAGTTCGGCGATGCTGGCGGCAAGGAGCTCTTCGGCATTGTCGGTCGGGATGGCGCGGTTGATACCGACACCGACGAAAGGCCTGGGCGGCATCGATGTGTTGGGGGTCCGCGAGGAGGATCACCCCGCTCGATTTGCAGGCGGACCCCGGCGCGCGGACGCACTCGACGAATCGTCGCAGCGGTGTGATGGGACCCGGGAAGCCGATGATGATGACATCGAACTTCGTGCTCTGAACGAGGTCGAGGGTGTTGTCATCCCAAGGGGCATGGTGAAGGTTGATTTCGTCCGAAGTGAGAGCATCTGAGGCGCGCGCAAACGTCTCTTCGTCCATCCTCGTCAGCACGATATTTTTGGTCATCTATTCCCGCCCGAGTCTCATTATAAACAATAAACGGAGAATCTTCACGTTTTGGAGTGCTTAGCGGTTGAACACTCGGCCGAGAGCTGGCGATCGGAGCGTTTGGAGAATGGACGTCGCTGAGGCACACTGACGCCGATGAGAACGAACGAGCCGACGATTCCCGGCGAAAATCTGCGGAGATTGAGGTCAGATGTTGCGCTGGCGCCGCTGACCAGTCTCGAACTCGGCGGGGCTGCCCGACACCTGGTGGAGGTCGCCGATATCAGCGATGCGACCGAGGCCGTTCGGTGGGCGCGCCGCGGCCGCGAGCCGATCACAGTGCTCGGCGGCGGCAGCAACGTGGTCGTTGCGGATGACGGTGTGGAGGGGCTCGTCCTCCAGGCGGCGCAGCGGGGCATCACCATGCGCCGCGAGGGCGACGCTGTGTTGGTCACCGCCGGTGCCGGAGAGAATTGGGACGATTTGGTGGCGGACACCGTCGACCGCGGCTTCGCCGGAATTGAATGCCTGTCCGGCATCCCCGGTCTGGTGGGGGCGACGCCGATCCAAAACGTCGGCGCCTACGGCCAGGAGGTCGGCAGACGTCGTGGATTGGGTGAGGGTGCTCGATCTCGAGACACTCGAAGAACAGACGCTGCCACCCTCGGAGTGCGGTTTCGGCTACCGCAGCTCGGTGTTCCGCGCGTCGTCCGGGACAATTCCTGGTGCTCGGCGTGACCTACCGTCTCCGGCCCGGGGGAGAACCGACTCTGGGTTACCCGGAACTCCAACGCGCGATCTCGGTTCGTGCGTCGTTGCCGACCGTCGCGGACGTGCGCGAGGCAGTGCTCGAACTGAGGCGTTCCAAATCGATGGTCCTTGACTCGAACGACACGAACCGCCGCAGCGCGGGGTCGTTCTTCGTCAACCCTGTGATCAAGCCCAACGTATTGGTGGATGTCGATCGCTGTGGCCGCGAAGCCGGGGTGCTGAAGGGCGATGAACAGGTGCCGTCGTTCGACATCGGCGGGGGACGGTTCAAGGTGCCGGCCGGGTGGCTGATCGAGAGGGCCGGGTTCACCAGGGGGTTGCGCAGAGGCCCTGTTGGGATCTCCTCGGCCCATGCCCTGGCCCTGGTCCACCACGGCGGCGGGACGGCCGCCGAACTGGTGTCGTTGGCCAGGGAAATCCGCGACGGGGTGCGGAGGCAGTTCGGGATCGAGCTGCGCCCTGAGCCGGTGTTCCTCGGTTTCGGGAGCGACAATCCGCTCGATGATTGAGCAGTGAGGCAGGGGAGCAGGGGAGACTTACCCCTTGTCACGCTCGAACCTCAATGAACGTCATTTCGACCGAGCGGAGCGAGTGGAGAAATCTGCGCTGCATTCGAACGTTCGAGTGAACCCGGTTTTCAGAGCGCGCTTCCCGAGAGGAGCCACCTTGAGCATTGTTTGCCCGAAACGTCCCACGGACCCTCTGAGGATAGGGGCATCAAACAATGCAAAAGATGGCACCTCCGCCGCACGCGAATATCTGCGTCTATCTGCGTGATCTGCGGTTTCTCCGAAGCGGATGTCAGGATGGGCTCGGTCTCTTCCTCAATCGGCCGAGTAACTGATCTCCAGTCTTGCGGCGACCAGCGAGGCGAGCCACACGAGGATCACCGTCGCCGCCGTCAACGCCAAGAGCGCGACCCACCACGCCACCGGGCTGCGCGAGGATCGCGAAGGCCGCGACCGTCACCGGCACCGGTGTGAACGACACCAGGTAGTGGACCAGGCTGAGCGACTTGAGCAGTTGCGGCAGGAAGGGCGTCAGGAGCTCCCAACCCAGGAACACCACTGCCGGGACCATCGGGTTCTTGAAGAACAGACCGGCGAGCAGGAACAGCGCGCCGTACGAGAAGCACGCCAACACCACGATCAGCACGTAGCGGGCGAGTTGGCCGAGGCTCGCGCCGGAGGCATGATCGAAAGGCCGCGAGCGCCGTGGGGAAGGAAGACCAGGAAATAGGTGAGAACGGTGGCGGGCACCAGCACAAACACCGCCGACAGCACACCGCCGAGGTACTTGCCGAGGACCAGGACCTTGCGCGGCAGCGGCGCCAGCAGGGTGTAGTGGAGCGACTGCTCGAGGATCTCGCCGCGGAAGAGCCGCACGAAAATGAGAGCGTTGGAGAAAAAGACCACGAAACGCAACAGAAAGAAGTTGAAGACCTCGGCGAACTCGGTCGTCGCGTGGGAGGCGTTGGCCCGCATCGATTCGGGCATGAACAGGGCGCGCAGGATCATCAGCGCCATCGGCATCCCGACCAGCAGGTAGAGCGGCAACGATTTGCGCGGCTGAACAGGCTCCGGCGGATCTCGGCGACCACCAGGGTCCGGATCTGGATGCGGCGAATGTCTTTCGCGTCGGGGAGTTGATCGGTCATGTCGTACCGCCTCCGCTGCCGTCACCGATCAGATAGTCGTAGACAGCGTGGACGCTTTCGTCGGATGGCGCGACGGTCTCGACCTCGACCTCGTTGTCGAGCACGATCCGGTTGAGTTGGGTGAAGAAATCTTCGGCGTTGCGCGTCCGAACCAGCAGGCTGCGCTCGTCGAGGACCCTCGCTTCGACGACGTGGTCGAGCTCGAACACCTTCGAGGCGACGATGTGCGGGCGATTGGAGCGGACCAGAACCTGGATCGGGTGCGATGTGATTTCACCGCGGACCTCGCGGATGGCGCCCTCGGCGACGACCGAGCCGCCGTGGATCATGATGACGCCGTCGGAGATCACGTCGACCTCGTGCAGGATGTGGCTCGAGACGATGACGTGGCGGCCCCCTTTGGCGAAGCTCGAAAAGAGATCGATCATCTCGGCCCGCCCCATCGGGTCGAGACCGTTGAGGGGCTCGTCGAGCACCAGGACCCGGGGGTCGTGGCAGTGGGCGTGAGCGAGCTTGATGCGCTGCCGCATTCCCTTGGAGTAACCGGCGATGCGCCGTTTGGCGGCGTCGGTGAGTCCGACCCGTTCGAGCGCCGTCCATGCCTGCGCCTCCGCGTCGGCGCTTGGGAAAGCCGTGCAGGGCGAGGGCGTGCAGTAGGAAGCTGAGCCCGGTCGCCCCGCTCGGGAAGCTGTCGTACTGGGTGCAATAGCCCACCAGCTTGAACAGCTCTTCGGGTCGGTCGGGTCGCACGCCGAGGACGGTGATCTCGCCGCGGCTCGGCCGCGAGCAGACCGGTCATGAGGTGCATGAGGGTGCTCTTTCCGGAACCGTTGGGCCCGACCAGGCCGGTGAGCCCGGGAGCGATCTCGAGATTGATGCGGTTGACGCCGAGAACCTCGCCGTAGAAACGGGAGACCCCTTTGAAAATGATGCGGTCGCCGCTCATGAGACGACCTCGTGGGCCCGCAGCTTGCGATTGAGCAGCCAGATGCTGAGCAGGGTGACCGCGATCAGGGTCAGCCAGTTGCAGAACACGGGCAGCCCGCTCGGGGTGGGAGCGCCGAACAGCGATAAGACGACGCTGTTGATGGCGCGCACGAGGTGGAAGAGATCGCCCCACGATGTGTCCGTCACGCCGTTCACCGCCGTCGCGAACCCTGCGAGGATGAAGATGATGCCGAAGAGGGCGCCGCGGGCGGCGGGTTTGAAACGTACCCACGCCGAGATGGCAAGGGTCAGCATCGAGATCACGACGATCCACGTCACGTGTCCGACGAGATAGGCGAGCCCGATCCGGTAGTTCTCGATCCACCACGAACCGCCCTCCAGGTAGGCCTGGAGACCGAAGATGGCGAGCCCCATCACCCAGGTCATGGGCGACAGCAGGATGGCGAGCACGGCGGCCTTGCCGAGGACGTAGTCCGGGCGGTCGATCGGCCGTCCGAGGTAGAGCGGCAGGGCGCCGTTGGCGAGGTCGGCGGCGACCAGACTCGGGGAGACGATGAGCGCCACCAGAAAGGCCGGCATGGCCTGCCACGAGAAAAGGATCATGAAGAACTGCGAGGTCAGAGACATTCATCAGATCCGTGCGGCATGCCCAGCTTTTCGAGGAGAGTCACGTTGTGGCTCAGATAGATGAAGAATAGCCCCACCAGCGACGGCAGGAAGCAGATGGCGTAGAAGGCGGTGAAGAGACGCGACGCAAAGGCGTCCGCGATGGCGTACCTGGTCACCACCAGGAAACGCGACCGTACAGGCGTCAACGCCCCGGAGTAGGGCTTCCACGTGCGTTCATACACGGCCATGGTTGACCTCCATGGCGCGCAGGAAGATGTCCTGCAGGCTGAATCGCGCTTGATGTCGAGATGGCGGATGCCGACTCCGAGCCGATCGGCGGCGGTGTAGAGGTCCCGCACCGAACGATCGCCGGGCATCACCAGTTTGAGCCGGGTCGTGTCCTGGACCGCCAGTTCGCACCCGAGCTCGGCCGAGAGCCTCCGCAAACTTCGGTTCGGGCGACTGCAGTTCGATTTCGACGAAAGACTTATTGGCCCGCCGCTCGGCCTCGAGATCGCAGGTGGCGGCGATCCGGCCCTGTTTGAGGATGATCACCTCGTCGCACACCGACTCGACATCGCGCAGCAGGTGCGACGACACCAGCAGGTGAGTCTCGCCGCGCTCCCGGATGTCGCGAACGAGGTCCAACATGCGTTTGCGAGCCGGCGGATCGAGACCGTTGGTGGGCTCATCGAGCATGAGGAGGGTCGGGCCGTGGACCAGAGCCTGCGCCAGCTTCACCATCTGCTTCATGCCGGTGGAGAAGGTGCCCGACTTTGCGGTAGCGCGCCTCGCCGAGACCGACGTAGAAAAGGGCCTCGTGGGCGCGCTCGAGGGCGGGCTCGGGTGGGAGACCGCTGAGCTCGGCCATCAGGCGCACGAAGTGGATGGCGGTCATACCCGCAACGAAGGCGTCGTTCTCCGGCATGTAGCCGACGTGGGCTCGCAGTTCCTTGGCCTGGCTTTTCAGCGAGAGCCCGAGCACGCTGACATCACCGGTGAAGGGCCGGTAAAAACCGAGCATCGTCCGCAGAAGGGTTGTCTTGCCCGCACCGTTGGGGCCGAGAAGGCCGATCGCGCGCCCCTTCAACGAGGCGCGCAGATCGGTCAGGATCGGCCGGCCGCCGAGTGTGACGGAGAGCCCGTCAAGCTCGATCGCCACGGGCGGTTGATCTTGGGTTCGGTCATCCCAGGGATGATACAGCGTTCGCGGGCCTCGATGGCCGCAATCTCCGCGATCATCGTCGATGTTCCCCTGGCCCCGGCAGCATCGTCCTGATGGCCGTGGCCATCCCGAGCACCGAACCGATACCGACGAGGCTGCCGCCGGTGGCGCTGACCGTGATTCGGTCCTCGCCACCGAAAACGCACACCAGCCCGGTGCTGAGGCCGTCGCTCAGCGCACCGGCGACTTCGAACTCCTCGAGCAGTTCGGACGGGACGGCGTTGATCAGCGACTCGAGATCGCGGTAGACCAATGCCGAACAGTTGGTGTAGCCGTTGTCCGGAAGCAGCGCCCGGAAGGCATCGGATCCCGGCAGGTTCACGCCCGGCTGCGCGTTGGGCGATCGCCTGGTCGACAACGCCCCGGCTCGGTCCGGCGACCAGGTAACCGTCGATGGTGGTCATGACGAGAGGAAAGTCCGAGGCCCTCACGACTGATCGTGTAGTACGTGCGGCCCGCGGCCGACTGCTCCTCGAGCAGAACCGGCGGCCTCGCCTTCGGCGGCCAGCGCCACATTCAGCTGCGCGATGGCGCTGCTGAACGTATGGAACAGGGTGGCGGGGTCGTAGACCTCGACGATCAGCTTCCACGACGGCACCGGCAGCATCGGCCCATCCAGCGCGAACGTCGCCTCACCGCCGAGGGTGGCCGCGAGATCTTCGCGGAGATCGATCCCGATCTGCTGCTGCATTGCTGCAGCTGCGACCACGCCTGCTGGTCCTGCTCGGCCAGGATGGCCAGCAATTCGTCGAACATCTCCGCCGGGTCGCGACTGACCGCAGAGGCCGCGATATAGGCGTCTGGCGAAACGAATTCGAGGCTGCCCATGGGCGCCGGGCCGGCGAGCCACGCCATGATGCCCACTGCGCTGGGCGGAGAACAGGAGCTCGCGCGTCGGTGGCGTACCAGTCGCCGTCGCGGTGGCGCTCGACCACCAAGGTCGTGATGTCGAGCAGGCCGAGGCGCTGCATCATATCGGCCTCGTCCGCCGGCATTTTGGCCACGGCTTCGGAGACGGCGACCGCGATGTCCGCACCGACGAGCCACGAAATGCCGCCGGCGTAGGCCTCGGTCAGGCGCGTGTGGAGGCGGGCGCCGACGAAGGTGTCGACCGCGGTGTTGTCGACCCGTCGCGGCCAGTGTCCGCAGGCTGTCGAGATCGGAGGAAGCGGCGAAGAGGGAGCCCTCGACCCACAGTCAGCACCTCGGCATCGGTCGGCGCGAAGCGGTGCGCGGGTCGTCGATGATGACGATCCCTGCGTGCGCCGTCGGACTCGTCGTTGGCCTCTTCCACCAGCGCTTCGAGTTCGGCGCAGGAAGGACGCCGCGTCGTCGAGCTCGGCCATGAAGAGAGGCATGCCATCCTCCTCCATGACGGTCCTGCGGAACGGCGACCACGGCCTCGTTGCCGATGGCCTCGCCGATGGGTTGCAGCCGATCCAGCATCTCGTCGATCTCGTTTTCGACGCCGGTCTCGACGACCTGGGTCTGCCACCACTCGTTGAGGATCGGGCTGACGGCCAGCCGTTCCTCAAAGGCGGCGCGGGCGTCGACGAGCCCGTCGGTGATGTTGGGCATGGCGGCGAAGACGAAGGTGTCGGCCGGCGCGAGATCGAGCAGGAAGGTCGAGGTGCGTGGAGGCGCCTGGTCGACGCCGCGGCGACGACCTTGCGCAGTGAATTGAGTTCGAGCAGGAGCTGGCCGGTGGGTCTCCGCATCGCGGCTCCAGGCGAAGTCCTGCTCGATCGGAACGTCGCGGAGACGGACGTTGGTGGTGATCTGGTCGCCCGGTCTGAGCAGGGCGCTTCACCGAACCTTCACGAACCTCGACCTCGCCCTCGAGGACCGACACCCGCGACCCCTTGAGACCGTGGTTGACCGAAAAGATCGTGCCTTTGACCGCGACTTCGCAGTCGGCAGTCGTCGACGTAGAGCCGGCCGCCGTGCTGTTCGGCGGCGTGGACGATGACGTCGCCCCGCTGCAGATTCGATGGTGGTACCGCGCCGCGAGGCCCTGAGCGCGATCTCGGATCGCTCGTTCATCTCGACCATCGAACCGTCGGCGAGCCGGATCATCGCCCCGGAGTCCTTGGTGGTGCGCAGCGACCTGGCGGGCCAGAATGCCGCGTCCCTCGTCGAGCGCGGCGGTGCCGTCGTCGTCGACGAGCTGCAGCGATACCGTCGACCGATGCCACGGTGGCGCGGAGGTCTCCGGTCGGCCATGGAAGTTGCCGACGAGGTGAATCGATGCCGATTCCGGTCAGGATGAGGACGGCCGCGGCGGCGATCCGCAGGAAGACGCGGGTCGGTCCGCGAACGTTCGGCATGCCACTCCGGTGGGGCGAGCCTCGCGAAGTTCACCGCGTTCCGCCATCAACGCACGGCGGCAGGCGATGCACTCGCGGGTGTGGTCGCTCACCAGCAGGGCGCGCGCTTCCGGCAGCGTTGCCGGCGACGAAGGCCGGGATTTCCCGCTGATAGTCTGTCGCAGGAGCGCAACGGCGGCTGCACCGGCATGTCGGCCGCGATCTTCTCCCATACACGGTCGGTGATCTGCCGCTCGCTCTCCGCGTCGAGTTGCTGGGATGCGATTTCGGCCGCCGCGCGGTCGAGAGTGTCATCGGTGTCGTGGGTGCGATCGGTCATTGGAGTCCTCCCATCAATGGGGCCATTTCGGATTTGAGTCGCGTCCGCGCCCGGTGCAGAGTGACTGCCACGGTGCCCGGGGTGGTGCCGAGGTGCTCGGCGATCTCGTCGTTGTCGAGTCCCTCGAAATAGCGCAGGGCGAAGATCTCCGCGCCGCGCCGGCTGAGCTTGGTGAGGGATTGGCGAAGGTGTTCGGTGCAGCTCGCGCCCGAGGTGCAGGCGGTCCGGCGCCGGGGCCGAGTCGCGGTGAACGCTGTCGTCGCTGACCTCGAGAGACACCCCCGACCGCGCGTATCGCGACTGGACGATGTCGAGGGCGGCATTGGTGGCGGCGCGCCGCAGGTAGGCGCCGGAGCCGGTGGTGAAGTCCGGCGATTCTCGGCGGCCGGCGAGACGGGTGAACACGGTCTGCAAGACGTCTTCGGCGTCGGCCGCGCTTCCGGTGACGCGGTAGGCGGCCTGAAGGACCGTCCGCGAGTGCTCGCGGTAGATGGCCTCGAGCCAGCCGCCCGGGTCCGTTTGTTGATTGGCGAGAGCTGGTTCCACAGGTGCCTCCTGATTTTCGTCGTCAACCATGAAACGGACCTCCGCTGCATACATTAACGAAAATTCCTCGCTCGGATGTGCCGCAATCTGCCTTGCGCCGCTTTTCACCGGCGTGGCATAGTGCTGGCAGGCCGCAACGGGGAGGAACATGCGCGACACACATCGTCGAGCTCGAAGCCGACCATCCGGGATTCAACGACCCCGACTACCGCCGCCGCCGGGATGAAATCGCTCTCCTCGCACCGCCGCTGGGGTCGGGTGAGCCACCGCAACTGCGTCCGAATACACGGAGTCCGAGCGCGAGACCTGGTCGACCGTGTTCGAAAAGCTGACGGCGCTGTATCCGACCCACGCCTGCCGCGAATTTCTCGAGGTGTCGGGCGCCATCGGCTACCTCCCCGACGAAGTGCCCCAGCTCGCCGATGTGAGCCGATTCCTCACCGAACGGACCGGCTTCTCATTGCAGCCGGTGGCGGGGCTGGTTTCGGCCCGGGAGTTCCTCGGCGCTCTGTCGCGGCGGGTCTTCTGCGCGACCCAGTACATCCGCCACCACTCCGAGCCCCTCTATACGCCCGAACCCGACATCGTGCACGAGCTCATGGGGCACGCGCCGATGCTCGCCATCCCCGAGTTTGCCGATCTGTCGCAGAAGATCGGTGAAGGGTCGCTTGACGGCGAACGATGAACAGGTGGAACAGCTGGCGACGCTCTACTGGTTCACCATCGAGTACGGCGTGCTGTTCGAGGAGAACAGCCTGCGGGCCTACGGCGCCGGGCTGCTGTCGAGCTTCGGCGAACTCGAACACTCCCTTTCGGGCGCGGTCGAGATCCGCCCCTTCGATCCCTGGCAGGCCAAGGACACCGCCTACCCGATCACGAGCTACCAGCCGCTGTCTGTGGAGTGTGGATTCGATCGGCGAGGCCTTCGAGCGCATGGACGAGTTCGTGCGGTCTCATGTAGTTCCCTTGCGGTTGTCACACCGCGAAAAAGCCGCCGACCTGCGAAGTGTCGAGGTAGACGACGTCGTCTTCGATGACGATCGGCAGTGGCCGCAGGTGCGAGCCCTCGCAGGGGCCGCCGATGCACAGTCCGTCCAGCGGCCGGTAACGGGCTCCGTGGGAGTTGCACACGAGGTGGGTCTCGCGACGGGTCCCAGAAGTCGCGCGGTTCGCGGTCGTCGAGCTTCATCGGCAGGTGGCGGCACTCGTTCTTGTAGGCGCGGATCTGGCCGTCGGCCAGCTTGAGGAGTATGCCCTCCTCCTCGAACGGCCCCTCCTTGTAGGTGAAGCGGAGGCCTTCGGACGGAATCTCGGCGAGTGAGGCGATGCGTTCCATGGCCGGAGCATGATAGACGATTCCCGGGATAGAATCCCACTCTCATGCCGAATCTGACCGTCGTCATCCCGACCCTCGAACGAAGAGCGACAGCATCGAGTCGCTGCCTGCGACGTCGATCGGCGTTCGACGGCGGCGTCGACGGTCGTGGTGTCGGATGGCGGGAGCACCGATCGGACACGGCGATCTGGCCGCAGCCCGAGGCGCAGCGGTTGTCGAAGGACCGCCGGGACGGGGTGGACAGCTCAACCGGGGAGCGGCCGCGGCGACTCGCGACGTGCTGCTTTTTCTCCACGCGGACTGCCGTCTTGCCCTCCGGGTGGTCAGGACGCGTTCGACCGCGCCCTTGCGGACCCTTCGACCGCGCTCGCGTGTTTCCGCTTGCGCACCGAACGCCGAGTGCCCCGAGACCGGCGTCGCTGGCCCGGCGGACTGTGGCTGCGAACTCTCGACCTCCGATCGCGGGGCGGGCGATTGCCCTATGGAGACCAGGCGTTTGCGGTTCGGCGCGAGGTCTTCGATCGCGTCGGTGGCTTTCCCCGACATCCCCTTGATGGAGGACCTGGCATTCGCCCGCAGCCTGTCGCCGGGTGGGGAAGATCCGCCGACTGCCGCTGGAGATCCGCACGACGGCGCGCCGCACTCGAAGCATACCCGTTCGGGCGCGACTGATGATGCTCGTTTTCCCGACGCTCTTCAGTCTCGGCGTCCCGCCCGCAACCCTGGCGCGGTGGTACGGAATCGCCCGGTGAAGAACGCCGGTCGTCGTCTTCGCGCGCGAACCGGTGCCGGGGCGGGTCAAAACCCGGTTGGCGGCGGCGGTCGGTGAGTCGGGTGCGGCCGCGCTGGTGTACGCGGTCCTGCTCGACACGGACGCTTGCCGTTGTTGGCTGCTTCGGGCTTCGACCTGGTGGTGTCGCTGGCGGACGCGCCGTCGCCGGACTGGATCGAGAGCCTCGAACTCACCGGTGGGAAGTGCAGCGAGGCGACCGATCTCGGCGTCCGGATGCGCGATGCCTTTGATCGACGTTTCGGCGAAGGCTACGATCGCGTGGTCATCGTCGGGTCGGACTGCCCGACGTCTGCGCGTCGAGCATCTGAAGGCCTCCGTCGACGCACTCGACGACGCGCCGCGTGGTGCTGGGCCCGGCGTTCGACGGCGGCTATTGGCTGGTGGCGCAAACGGCGGCCGGGAGTCGATCTGTTCGTCGGACGTCCCGTGGTCGAGCTCCGACACCCTGGCGGCGACCAGGCAGCGGCTCGAAAGCTCGAGACGTCGTGGGTCGAGCTCGAGGAACTCGATGATGTCGATACCGAAGACGACCTTCGCGCGGTTCTCGCCGATCCATTGGTCGCCCCCGAATTGCGAAGACGCCTCGATGCCGCCCTCCGAGGCTGAGCGACGGCCCGCTTGCGGCGGAGGTGTCCGGATTCGCCTATGGCTGCGCCCGCACAGGTCGCCCTCGGCTACGCCGTGGCAGGGCAACTCTTGAGGGTGGCTCTTCCCGGGAAGCGCCCTGGGAAACGGCTCACGTGCGGCGGAGCGTGCCATCTTCAATTTTGTTGGACCCATTACCCTCGACGTCGGCTTTATCCCCTGGCCAACAATGTTGAAAGTGGCAACTCTCGGGAAGTGGCGTGCTGAAAGGCGGGTTCACTCGAGATCCAGGTTGCAGCGGTCAGCGTTTCTCGCGCAAAAGCTCGATCAGCCCGTCATGTCCGCCGGGGACCGGGGCTTCGAACTCGACCGTCCTCGTGGGTCACCGGATGGGTGAAGCCGAGGCGCCAGGCGTGCAGGGCCTGGCGCGGAAAGGTCCGGCAGGCTGCTGCGGCGGTCGCATCCGTCGAGGTTTCGCCACTGCCGTCCGGAGTAGAGGGGATCGCCGACCAGGGCGTGCCCGCTGTGCGCCATGTGGACCCGGATCTGGTGGGTTCGGCCGGTGACCAGCCGGCAGCTGACCAGGCAGGTGCCGGCAAAGGCCTCCTCAACGTGGTAGAGGGTCCGCGCCGGGCCGGCCCGTCTTGACCACCGCCATCTGTTGGCGGTCCCGTGGGTGGCGGTCGATGGGGGCGTCGATCACGCCCTCGCCATCGGTCGGGACGCCGTAACAGACGGCCAGGTAGGTCTTGGCGATCTCGCGCTTGCGGAAGGCGAGGGACAGCGCGAGGTGGGCGCGGTCGGTCTTCGCCACCACCAGCAGCCCGGTGGTGTCCTTGTCGAGACGGTGGACGATGCCGGGCCGCTCGACGCCGCCGATCCCCGAAAGATCGGTGCAGTGGTGGAGCAGGGCGTTGACCAGGGTCCCGCCGGGGTTGCCGGCGGCGGGGTGGATGACCAGCCCGGTGGGCTTGTTGACGACCAGCAGCTCCTCCGTCCTCGTAGACGATGTCGAGTGGGATGTCCTCGGGCTCGGTATCGAGGGACGCGGCGGCGGTTCGAGGACCGACGATCGCGGTCGCCCTCGTGGACCTTGGAAGAGGGTCTTGGCCGGTTCGTCGTTGACCGTGACGTGACCGCCGTCGATGAGCTTGCGGGCGCGCGATCGCGTCCACTCCGGCTCGCAGCTCGGCGAGACAGCTGTCGAGACGCGAACCTTCGAGTTGCTGCCGGAACCGTCAGCTCGTGCCGGGTGGTCACGAAGTCTTGCGCCGGCGGACCCAGAGGTGGAGGCCGGCGCCGACCGCGATCATCCCGAGGGAGATCAGCTGGCTGGTGGACAGAGCGCCATCGAGGACGAAACCGCGGGCCGCGTCTCCGCGCGTCCACTCGAGGGCGAAATCGGCCGACGCCGTACAGCACGAGATAGGTCGCGAAAACGCGTCCCGGCGCAGGCGGCGCTTGAACAGCGCGGCCAGACAGAAGGTAGAGGCCGAAGTTGAAGATGCGCGCTGTAGATGGGGAAGGGGTGGACGGCCTGGTGGAGCGGCGTTCCCGAGGCGTTCGGCGGCCATCGGGTCGGTGTAGGTGATGGCCCACGGCAGATCGCAGGCGGCGCCCCAGCAACAACCCGCCATCAGGCAGCCGATGCGTCCGATGGCGTGGCCGAGGGCCAGCGACGGAGAGATCACGTCGAAGGTGGGCAGGGCCGTCAGCTTGTAGCGGCGCAGCAGGACCGACTGCGGCGATGATCGGCGGCGATGAAATCCACCGAGAAAAACGCCGCCGGCACGGAAGACACCGAGCAGCGAGCGGGGTCTCGAAGGTAGCGCGGGAAGCTCGACGATGATCGAGCAGGAGCTTTGCGCCGACCAGAGCCCAGATGACCAGCCACAGCGCGAAGTCCACCAGGTTGGCGCCGTCCATTCCCGGCGCGGTCGGCGCGCCGGACGCAGGGTCCACAGACGCCACCACCACCGCCGGTGGCGAGCAGCACTCCGTAGGTCGGCAGCTGGAAGAAACCGAGGTCAATCAGAATCGGGTGCATCGTCTCGTCTCTTCTCGTGGCGCGCTGAGGATTTCGCTGAGATGAGCAGGACCGCTCCGCAGGTGATGGACGGCGTCGGCAACGTTGAAGTCGGGCCACGACATGGTGCGGTCGCCGACGCGCACCCACACGTGGATGAAATCCACCACCCAGCCGTAGAGGACGCGGTCGATCAGATTGCCCGACGCGCGCCGCCGAGGATGAGGCCGAAGGCGACCCCGGCGAGCCGGCTGTTGTGGGCGTGGCGAACCAGCATGGCGGCGATGATCACGACCGACGTGAAGATCACCAGGTGGAGGATCACGCGGGTCAGGGGCCCGCCGTCGGCAAAGAGGCTGAAGGCGATGCCCGGGTTGTGGACGTGGGTCAGAGCAAAACCGGGCATGACCTCGATCCAACCCCCGGGCTCGAGCCGGTCCATCAGCATGCTCTTCGTGATCGCGGTCAGCGACCACGACCAGACAGTGCGGTGATCCAGGGAATGGCGCTGCGCATCAGCCTTCCGGCTCCCGAGCTCGGCGCGCCCTTCGGCGAGCAGCCGCCCGACCACCTCGTGGCAGCGCGGGCAGAGATCGGGCAGGTCGGCATCCTCCACCAGTTCGTCGAAACGCCGCCAGCAGCGGCTGCAGGTCGACGGCCTCGTAGGGTTCGACCTCGAACTCGGAGACCCGGATAGCCGTGGACCTCGATGACCATCGGCCACATCGCCCGGACTCAGCCCGGGAAACGATCAGAAGGCCCGCGAGGTCGATGCCCGGTGGACTCGAGATCCTCGCTCAAGATGGGCGGTGTCGCCGCCGAGCGTGACCCGAGCTTCCTCCGACTTTGCCGATCGGTCCCTCCTGGCGAAGCTCCTCGAGGGCGGCCAGAACCCGGTCGCGCAGAGCCAGAAGACGCTCGACGCGCGTCGTCGTCGTCCGGATGCCTCGGCGACGTCCTCGAAGGACGGGAAGGTGGCGAGGTGGACCGATTCCTCTCGCGTCGCCCGGCAGGAGCTGCCAGACCTCTTCGGCGGTGAAGGAGAGAATCGGCGCCAGCACCGTTGCGAGGCACTCGGCTATCCGGTAGATCACGGTCTGGGTCGCGCGGCGATGGGGGTCGTCGGGGTGGCCGCAGTACAGCCGGTCCTTGCTGACGTCGAGGTAGAGGCTCGAGAGGTCGACCGTGCAGAAGTTGACGATCCGGTGCGAAAGGGTCGGCCAGCTCGTAGTTCTGGTAGGCCTTGTCGACGCTCTTCGATCGAGCCGCGCCGCAGCGACGCAGCATGTAGGCGTCGAGGCCGCCGAGTTCGGCTGCCGGGACGGTGTGCGGTCGCGGGATCGAAATCCGCCAGATTGCCGAGAAGAAAGCGCAGGGTGTTGCGGATCTTGCGGTAGGCCTCGGCGTTGCGGGCCATGATCTCGTCGGAGATCCTGATGTCCTCGCGGAAATCGACCATCGCCGTCCACAGACGCAGGATGTCCGCGCCGTACTGTTTGAGGATCTCCTCGGGCGTGACCACGTTGCCGATCGACTTCGACATCTTGTGGCCCTCGGCATCGACCACGAAGCCGTGGGTCAAGACCTTGCGGTAGGGCGGGGCGCCCTTGAGCCCGACCGAGACCGACGAGGGAGGATTGGAACCACCCGCGGTACTGATCCTGCCCCTCGAGGTAGAGGTCCGCAGGCCAGTCGAGCCCGTAGCGCTCGGTGTCGCACACCGCGAGATGGCTGACGCCCGGAGTCGAACCACACGTCGAGGATGTCGTAGTCCTTCGAGAATGCGGTCGCGCCGCAGTCGGTGCACGAGTAGCCAGGCGGCAGCAGTTCGTGGGCCTCGCGGGTGTACCAGGCGTCCGAGCTCTCGGCGACGAAGATCTCGCGGATGTGATCGAAGACGGTCTCGTCGATGGCGGCCGCGCCGCAGCCGTCGCAGGTCAGGACCGTGATCGGGCACGCCCCACATCCGCTGCCGCGAGATGCACCAGTCGGGGCGGTTCTCCACCATGCCCTGGATCCGCGCCTCGCCCCACCGCGGAAGCCAGCCCGCCTCGTGGATGCGCGTCCAGCGATCTTTGCGCGAAGATCGTGGCGGTCCATCCGGATGAACCACTGGTTGGTGGCGCGGAAGATGACCGGGTTCTTCGATCGCCAGCAGTGGGGGTAGGAGTGTGCGACGACGCTGTGGGCGACCAGTACGCCGAGCTCGCGGAGGCGTTCGACGATCGGTTTGTTGGCCTCGTGGACGTGGAGACCGGCCCACTCTTCGACCTCGGTCGTGAACCGTCCGTCGTCGTCGACCGGCGCGTAGGGCTCGAGACCGTACTGCTGTCCGATCACGAAGTCCTCGGCGCCGTGCCCCGGGGCGGTGTGGACGAGCCCGGTGCCCTGTTCGAGGGTGACGTGGGGTGCGACGATGAACAGCCCCTGCGTTGCCGGTCAGAGGGTGGTGGTAATGGGTGTTCTCGAGAAGTCCGCCCTTGAAGATCTTGAGGGTCTCGAGCTCGCTCCAACCGGCGGCCTCGGCGATGGCGGCAAGCAGGTCGGTGGCGACGATGAAGAGCGTATCCATCGGCACGCACCAGGGAGTATTCGAAATCGGGGTGGAGGGCGATCGCCAGGTTGGCGGGGAGGGTCCACGGCGTCGTCGTCCAGATCAGGGCCGCAGCCTGGTCGTCCTCGGGCGATCTCGAGCCGCTCGCGGGCGTCGTCGGCGAGGCTGAAGGCCACCGTGACCGACGGGCTCGAGTGGTCGTGGTACTCGACCTCGGCCTCGGCGAGGGCGGTTCGGCACTCGGAGCACCAGTGGACGGGTTTGCGCCCGCGTTCGACATAGCCGGCGAGCATGAAGCCGTGGAGGGCGGACGCGATGTCGGCCTCGTAGTCGTTGGCCATCGTCAGATAGGGGTCGTCCCACTGGCCGAGAACGCCGAGCCGGGTGAATTCGTCGCGCTGCAGCTTGTAGAAACGTTCGGCGTAGGCGCGGCAGGCGGCGCGGATCTCGGAGACGCTCATGTCGGCCTTCTTCGGCCCCGAGCTCCTTGTCGACGTGGTGTTCGATCGGGAGGCCGTGGCAGTCCCAACCGGGTACGTAGGGGCTGTCGAACCCGAGCATCGTGCGCGATTTGACCACGATGTCCTTGAGGATCTTGTTGAGGGCGGTGCCGACGTGGATCGAACCGTTCGCGTACGGGGGACCGTCGTGGAGAATGAACCGCGGCGAGCCCTTGCGGGCCTCCCGGATCTTCGCGTAGAGATCCGATCTCCTGCCAGTGGGCCAGCATTTCCGGCTCCCGCTGCGGCAGCTTGGCGCGCATCGAGAAGCCGGTCTTGGGAAGGTTCAGTGTTTTTCGATACATCAGGTCTCCGCCTCCGGCTTGCGAGCCTACGTGGCGCGGTTGCGGGCGTCAAGGGTACGACCCGTTCAGGCAATCGTGGCGGTTTGCGTCAGGTTCGAGCAGCGACTGGACCCGGCGCACGACCTCCTCGGCAGTGAACGGTTTGGTGATGTAGCCGGCCGCCCCGACCTCGCGGCCGCGGAGAACGTCCGAGGCAAAGCCCCGCGCGGTCAGCATGATGATCGGGAGGTGTTGGGTTCGCGAGTTGCGGCGCAGCTTGGCAGCGAGGTCGAAGCCGTTGGTGGGTGTTGCCAGTGCGACGTCGAGCAGCACCAGATCGATCTCGTGTTCTCCGAGGAGCGACTCGGCAGCCTCGGCAGATTCCGCCTCGAAGGTGGTGAAACCCTCGCGGCGGAGCTTGAACGACAAGATGCGCAGAATATACGGCTCGTCGTCGACGATCAGAATGCGGCGCCCCACGATGCCAAGTTTATGGTCGAAGCGTTGTCAGATCAAGACCCGGAGGCGTCTTGAGACTCGCTTCCAGCCTGCGGAAGGGGGGTCAGGAGGGTCGGATGGACCAGCTCCCACAGGACCAGCAGCAGGTGGAGGACGCCAAATGCCGAAAGGGCGCCGCGGACCCAGGGCAGATCGAGAAACGCCGCCGAACCGGCGGGCAGCATCGTCAGGAGCAGGCCCCATACCTGGGACCACGGCATGACGACGAACAGCAGACCGACGTTGACCAGGTAGCCGATATAGATGACCACGGTGAGGAACTCGAACAGGACTCACTCATCAATAGTAGCTGTTTCTCTTTGTCCGAGAGCCGTTTGGCGATCGACCACGGGCCGCCCACAAGACGTGACTTCGTCAAAAATACCGGTGTTAGGGTCGAAGTGTCGTGAAGATCCTGTGGGCGTCGCCGTTGCCGCCGGTTCGTTCCGGTGTGAGCGACTACGCCGTCGATCTGCTGGAGGCGTTGAGTATCCCGAGCACAGGTGCGGGTCGTCGAACCGCCGGGTTGGCAGCGGCCGGAGGACTGGCCGCTCGGCGATGGCGTGGACGTTGGTCGCCGACCGATGCTGAGGCGGCCCCGGACGAGGTGTCGCTCGTCCATCTCGGGAACAACCCGCACCACCTCTGGTTGCTCGACCGGTTGGGTCGACCGCGGACCGCGGTCGTGCTCCACGACCTCGTCCTGCACCACCTCCTGGTCGAGGCGGTCTGCGGCGAACGGCGCGGACGGATCTCTGGCGGAGCGGCTTTCGGAGGCCCACGGCGCCTGCCGGCGCAGGCTCTGGCATCAGCCCGAGAGGTCGGTTTCACGGGGCGGCGCGATCCCTTCATGTTTCCGGCGACGAAGCCTTTGTCGCCGCAGCGAGGCTGTGATCGTTCATTCCGCAGTGGGCCCAGGACATGGTGCGGCGCGAGGCGCCTGAGATCTCCGGTCGGCCGCGTCGGGCTTCCGGTTGCCGATCCCGGAGAGGTCGACCGGATGGCAGTTCGCCAGCCGCCTCGGACTCGAGGACGGGATGTGGTCCTGATGCACCTGGGTTTCCTGACTCCGGAGAAGGGTTTGGCGGCGATTCTCTCCGGCGTCGCTGCGGCGGTCCGGGCGGGTGTGGCGGCTCAGTTGGTGCTGGTGGGGGAGGGATCGCTCGGTCAAGATCTCGCTCGCCTGGCGGAGGCGGCGGGCATCGGAGACCGGGTCGTCGCCACCGGCTGGATCGAGACCGATGAGTTTCTCGTCGTTGCCGTCAGCGGCCGATCTCGGGGTCGTTCTCCGGACGCCCTCCGCAGGCGAGACATCGGCTGCGGCCGTTCGCTTTCTCGCCTGCGGGACACCGGTTGCAGTCGGCGGCCGGCGCCAATTTCTCGAGTTGCCCGAGGCGGCGGCCCCGCGGCTCACTCCGGGCCCGTCAGCCTCGGCGGACCTGGCTCGAGTGCTCGCCGAAGCGGCCGGAGGCGGGGCGGGTGGGCGGCACGGCGCAGAGCTGCGCGTCAGGCCTACGAGGACGACCACACGCCCGAACGGGCGGCCGATCAGCTGCTGGGCTTTCTCGAACAGACGTTCCAGCGCTCGAACGTCTGAAGGCTACTGAGGCTGCGGCCGGACGTTGCGGGCGTTGGCACCGAGAACCTCCGCCGCGGAGGCCGCTTTGGCCTTGACCAGATTGTCGCCAATGACCACCGACTCCGAATCAAGCTCGTGGGCCCTCTCGAGCAATTCCACCGACTCGTCGTATCGTTCCTGGGGATAAATCGACGCCGCCAGAATATTGACCGAGACGGGATCGCCGGGTCGCGATTCGGCAATCGCGGTGAGGATCTTCTCGGAACGCCTGGAAATCGCCCTGTTCCAGCTCGAGGAAGCCCAAGACCAGGTCCCGGTCGCCGCTTTCGTCGGGCCCGGCGGCGTCGATGACCCGCCGGCTCTCGGCATACATGCTCGTTGAGTGCGAGGGCGAGGGCCAATGAACGCTGCACGTCAGGCTCCTCGAAACCCCCGTCGACGGCGGCCCGCAAATGGGTCAGAGCGTCGGCAGAGCGGCCCTTGGCGAGCATCGCCTGCCCGAGCCGAGCCTCGAGTTGGGCATCATTGCGGAGGAGGTTCGATGCCGCTTCGAGGGATTTCAACGCGCTCGTCGACGTCGCCTCGCATCAGAAGCAACTCACCGTTCGCGAGCTGAACCTCGGGAAGCAGCGAGTTTTCGTGGATGGCTCTCGCCAGGGCCTCGAGGGCCCGGTCGAAGTTGCCCAACCGGGCTTCGAGCAGACCGAGTGAGGCCCACGGCCGATCCGAATTGGGGAACTGCTCGGTGAGAGACTTGAAGATGTCGCGGGCGGCTGAGGCCTCGAAGGTCGCGAGATAGACCTCGCCCAGGCGGAGCTTGAGATCGATATTGTCGGGCTGCAGCGAGAGGGCGCTCTTGAGGGCATATTCTGCGGACTTCCAGTCCGCGACCTGCTGTGCGGCCTCCGCCATCAGTTCGAGAGCCATGTAGTTGGTGGGCGACATGGTCACCGCCTGCCGCGAGAGCTGGAGCGCCGTCGTCGCGTCGCCCTGTTCGAGGAGGCGATTGGCGCGGAGAACGAGATCGGTCGCCGAAACGCTGTCTTCATAGATCTGGCTGTCGATGCCACCGTTGCGCGAGCTGGGCGAGAGGCGACGCCTCTTCGGTGCGCCCGAGAAGCATCAGAACCTGGCTCTTGAGGGGAATGAGCCGCCCGTCGCGAGGGTAGGCCTGGAGCAGGCTGTCGACGTCCGCCAGGGCCCCTTCGAGGTCGGCCTCGGAGACGATCCGGTCGTTGATGCTCGCGACGGTCGCTTCGAGATCCGGAGGCGGCGCCCCGCCTTCCGCCGCCGGCCTGATAGGTCGATCGGCGCGCCTGTTCGAAGATCTCGAGGAACTCCGGCGTGTAGTAGTCGACCGGGGAGGCTCAGGTTGGGTTCCTCGGTCAGAGCGATGCGAAAGTGGGTCCGAACCTCGTCCGTTCGGCCCATTGTGAAGAGATTCCAGGCGATCTGGACCTGGATTCTGGCGCGGTGGGCGGAGTCATCGGTTTCGGACAGGGCCGCGGTATAGAGTTCGACCGCCCGTTCCGATTCGCCCTGGCGGTAGGCCTCGAGGGCGAGTTCTTCGCTCGGCGTGGTTTCCTGGGCGAAAACAACCGAAGGAAGAACCATCACTGAGAGGAGCACGAACGCACAGCAAAGACGGTGTGTTCTCGACATGGCTTCACTTTAACCCGTATTTTGCACGAGGTCCATTCCGCCGCTGTCTTCGCGGTGTCCCTGAGTCAGTCGGCGGGCGGCGCCACGACCACGCGCAGCCCCGGGTTGGGGAGGCGTGGGATCACGACCGTGCTGCGGAACGGGCGTCTGCCGTCCCATCGGACAACGCAGCTCGTGCTCGCCCGCAGGAACCTTGTAGCGCACCAGAGGAATCGGCCCCAGCGCATTGCCGTCGAGAAACGCGACGCCACCAGGCGGAGCCAGTGACGGGTCCACCAGGACCGAGATCTGCCCGACCTCGACCGTCAGCGACAGGACTTTGGTCTCGGGGGTGACCTCTCGCGTCAGGGTCTTGACCGGGAAGTCCGGCACCGCCACCGTGAAGGTGTGGGTGCCCGGCCGCAATCGGGCCGTCCCGCCGGCGGTGCGGCCGTCGCCGAATGGGCGGCCGTCGATCGTCACGTCGGCGGGCGGATCGACCACCAGGCGGACCGAAATCGGTGCCGGCGTGGGCGTCGGGCTCGGTTCGGGTGTGATTGTCGGGCGTCGCAGTCGCGGTCGGGGTGACGGTCGGTGTCGGCGTGTTGGTGGGCGTGTGCGTGGGAGTCGGGATCCACGGCGCTCCGGCCTCTCCAAACACCAGGTCCTGAGCGTCCTTTGACAGGTAGAGGGTCGCCGGCCGCAGCCAACAGGATTGCAACCAAGACGAGAAAGATGTACAGGGCCGGGCTGCGGCGCTCCTTTTCGGGCTCCGACGTCTCCGGGCGTCCGGCTCAGTCTGGTGTTCTGGGGTGTCGGCGCCGGTTTGCCCGATGTCGATCGCGGTTTTCCCGGCGACGACCGCGGCGTCGGAACCCGTCTCGTGGCGTCATCGCTCGTCGGCCGCGGAGGCACCCATGTCCTTCATGACCCGGCGCAGAACACCGGTCGTCAACTCCTTGGTCGTCGCGGCTTCCGGCGTCGGCGTCGGCGGCGATCTGCCGGAGATCGGCCAACAGCTCGCTGGCAGTCCTGGTAGCGATCGGCCGGCTCCTTGGCCATACACTTGCGGATGACGTGGTCGAGGGCGTCCGAACAGTGCGCCGAGGTGTCCGCCGGGTACTGCGGCTCTTCGTTGAGGATCTTGTAGAGAACGTTGCTGAGGGTGGCGCTCTCGAAGGGGCGGACTCCGGTCACCAGCTCGTAGGCAACCACGCCGAGCGCGAAGATATCGGTGCGGGCGTCGACCGTCCGTCCCTGGATCTGCTCGGGCGCGAGATAACCGGCCGTGCCGAGAGCGATGCCGGTCTGGGTCAGCTTGCTGGCGGCGAGGATGGACTTGGCGATGCCGAAATCCATGATCTTGACGGTGCCGTCTTCGAGCACCCTGATGTTGGAGGGCTTGATATCGCGGTGGACGATGCCCCTCTCGTGGGCGAACTCGAGGCCTTCAGCCACCTGCAGCAGGATCGAGACGATCGAGTTCTCGTCCTGAACGACGCCGGCCTTGAGCAGTTCGTCGACGTCGAAGCCGGAGAGGAACTCCTGGACGATATAGGGCACCTCGTCCTCGACGCCGTAGTCGAAGACCAGGGTGATGTTGCGGTGGACCAGGTTGCCGACGAACTCGGCCTCCTGCTGGAAGCGTTGGCGCACCTCATCGTCGGGGGTGGCGCACATCTTGATCGCCACCGTGCGTTTGATGAATGGGTCCCAGCCCTTGTAGATAACGCCGAAGCCGCCGACGGCGACTTGCTCGATGACTTCGTACTTGCCGATGGTCTCAGGCTCGTGCATTCGTCTACTTTAGCCTCAACTGCCTCTGGGGTCCACAGCCGCGTCATTCTTCGCGGTTGGCGAGGAAGAAACTGAGTTCCTCGAGGTGGACCTTGAGATCTACCGTTTTTGCCAGAACGTTTTCCGGGCGCCCTGACCCGAATCGGAGCGAAGTTGAGGATTGTCCGCAGACCCGCCGCGACCATCTGGTCGCACACTCGCTGGGCGGCGTTGGCGGGGGTCGTGATGACGCCGATCTCGACGTGGCGCTGCGCGACGATTTCCGCGAGGCGTTCCTGGTCTTCGACCAGCAACCCGGACGGGGTGGCGTCGCCGATTCGGGTCGGATCGGAGTCGAGAACTGCGACCACCAGGAAGTTGCCGGTGGAAAAGCCCGAGTAGTGGCCAAGGGCGTAGCCGAGGTTGCCGGCACCGACGATTGCGATCCGGTGTTCGCTGTCGAGACCGAGGATCTCGATGATGTACTGGCGGAGTTCGCGGACGTTGTAGCCCACGCCGCGAACGCCGAACTCGCCGAAATAGGCGAGATCCTTGCGGATCTGGGCCGAATTGAGGTTGAATCTCGTGGCGAGGTCCTGGCTGGAGACCGTCTCGACCCCGAGTTCGAGGAGCTGGTCCACGCACCGGAGATAGATCGAAAGACGGGAGATCGTCAGTTCCGAGATGTTCGCCGTGTCGATGTGTCGCTTGTAGGCCGCCATGTTTTACCTCACCAGAGAGAGAATGGCGCTCGCGGCGGCATCGAGGACGGGACCCGGGTAGGCTCCGAGGACGAGGACGCCGAGGGCGGCGACAGTCGCCACTGCCGCGATGGGAAGCGATGGCTCAAGCCTCGGTTCCCGCTCGGGCAGCGGTTCCATGTACAGAGCGTAGATTACCCGAAGATAGTAGAAAGCGCGAAACAGACGAGTTGACGACCCCGATCACCGCGAGCCAGAACGAACCCCTCGTTGACCGCTGCGCGGAACACCATGAACTTGGCGGTGAAGCCGAGAAACGGTGGCACGCCGGCGAGGGAGAAGAGACAGATCGTCAGTGTCAGAGCGGCCATCGGGCGGTTGATAGCCCTGCCCCTTGAGATCGTCGATCAGGTGCGGCCGGTCCTCGCGCTCGGACATCAGGGCGATGGCGGCAAAGGCGCCCATGTTCATCAGGGTGTAGGCGGCGAAGTAGACCAGCACCGCCGTACCGCCTTCGGGGCCGGCCACGATGCACGGCCACCAGGGCGTAGCCCATGTGGGCGATTCCCGAGTAGGCGAGCATCCGTTTGACGTCGCGCTGCACGATCGCGACGACATTGCCGAGGACCTGCGAGGCAACGGCCACGATGCTGATGCCGATCACCCACCTCGGGACACGTGCAGCAGGTCCATACCGACGGCCAGACGCAACAGGACGATCAGGGCCGCGCCCTTTGGAACCACCGAAAGGAAGGCGGTGACCGGGGTCGGTGAGCCCTGATAGACGTCGGGCGCCCACGCGTGGCAGGGCACGAGCGCGAGCTTGAAGGCGAGACCGCCGACCACCATCGCCAGACCGACCGCCGTGAGGGGATTCAGACGCGCCCGCGGCGACTACCCGCTGGCCGATCTCGACGATGTTCATGCTGGCGGTTGCGCCGTACAGCAGCGCCATGCCGTAGACCACGAACGGCCGAGGCAAAGGCCCCGACCACGAAGTACTTGAGGCCGGCCTCGAGGCTGATTCCGGTGCGGCGGAGAAATGCGTTGAGAACGTACAGCGGGATCGACAACAGCTCGAGACCGAGAAAGATCGTCAGGAGGTTGACCGACGCCGCCATCACCATCGCGCCGATCGTGGCGAATAGCAGCAGGCGTGTAGAACTCACCGTGGTCGGCGTCGACCCGGCGCAGGAAGGGCCCGGCGATCCACACGGTCAGAAACAGCGCCACCAGGATGTAGATGTCGACAAACGACGCCAGACCGTCGATGTGGAGAGCTGTCCGACCATACCGCGCCCGGGAGGGGCATGGTCATCCGCGCCCAGATGGCACAGCCCACGGCGAGCAAAGTGAGTTCGGACAGGTGTTTGCGGACGGAGGGTAAGAACGCCTCGATGATGAGAATCAGACCGGCGGCGACGGCGAGGATGATCTCCGGGGCGACGGCGGTGAGATCGGCGGGGGAGGGAGTCATCATCTCCTGCCTCCCCGTCACTGCGCCAGCAGGAGGCGGACGGCGGCCTCCATCGGCGAAAGGAAGGTCATGGGGTGGACGCCGATCCAGACGATGAGGACCAGCAGGGGAAACATCACGAAGAACTCGCGGATCGAGAGATCCGGCAGGCTCTCGTTGGCCGTTGTTGTCGAGCGGGCCCCAGAATACCCTCTGCACCATCCACAGCATGTAGACCGCACCGAGGATGATTCCGAACCCGCCGCACACGACCGCAGCCGGGAAGACGCTCCACGATCCTCCGAGAATCAGGAACTCGCCGACGAAGCCGTTGAGTCCCGGGCAGACCGATGGACGAGAGCGTGACAAAGAGAAAACACCCGGTGAAGACCGGGATCACTCCGGCGAGCCCGCCGAACTCGTCGATCATCCGGGTGTAGCGGCGCTGGTAGAGCATGCCGACGAGAAGGAAGAGCCCGCCGGTTGAGAGGCCGTGGTTCACCATCTGCAGGATCGCGCCCTGCGTCGAGGCCTGGGTGCCGGCGGCCAGCCCGAGCATGACAAAGCCCATGTGGCTGACCGACGAGTACGCCACCAGCTTTTTGACGTCGACCTGGACCATCGCGACCAGGGCCCCGTAGATGATGCCGATCACCGCCAGCACGACCAACAGCGGCGTGAAGAGATCCCACGCCTCAGGGAGCAGGGCCCGGTTGAACCGGATGAAACCGTAGGCCCCCATCTTGAGGAGCACGCCGGCGAGGATGACCGAACCGGTGCTGGGCGCCTCGACGTGGGCATCGGGCAGCCAGGTGTGGAAAGGAAAGATCGGCACCTTGACCGCGAACGCGATGGCGAATGCGGCGAACACCAGCAGCCCGGGCGCCATCAGCCCGCCGGTCACGGAGCAGGAGCGGAGCGGTGGTCAGCAGATCGAGGTAGTTGTAGACCAGACCCCGGTCTGCTGGTGGTGGAACCACGCCAGGTAGAGCACCGCCACCAGCATCAGGACCGAACCCGCCATGGTGAAGAGGAAGAACTTCACCGAGGCGTAGATCCGGCGCGGCCCACCCCACACACCGATGATGAAGTACATCGGGATCAGGGTGATCTCCCAGAAGATGTAGAACAGAAAGAGATCGAGAGCGACAAAGGTGCCGATCATCCCGGTGGTCAGGAGGAGGAGCGAGATGTGGAGAGACTTGATGTGCTCGATATTGAGCCGCCACGCCGCCAGCACCACCACCGGCAGCAGCAGGGTCGTGAGAAGAACGAGGAGGATCGAAATGCCGTCGACACCAATGTTGAAGCTGATGCCCAACTGCGGCATCCACGGAAACGATTCGACGAACTGAAACCCGGGGTCGTTGGGATCGAAACCGAACCACAGCTTGAGCGAGAAGGCGAACATGATCGACGAGGCGATGATTGTCGAGGATGCGGTGGACGCGTTTCCACATTCTGCGGAATCGGTAGCAGGAGAATCGCGAAGGCCGCCGGCGCCAGGAGGACGATGGTCAAGACGTGATCAGACAACCATCCCCCCCATCACCACAACAGTACCGCAAGGGCGAGAACGGCCAGAGCCACCGCCAGTCGCATAGTTGCGGACGTTGCCGGTGGTTGTGAAGCGCAGCAGGTCGCCGGTGAGCTCGACGGCAAACGCCGATCCGTTGACGAAGATGGTGTCGATCACGAGTTCGTCCACCACCCGCCAGCAGAAGGTCGCAAACCGGAAGATCGGACCGACGATCACGAGCGGCGTAGAACTCGTCGATCCAGTACTTGTTGAATAGGAGTTTGTGGAGGAACGGCAGTCGTTCGGCGAGCCGCCGCGGCGCGTTGAAGGCATCCGGACCGACGTAGAAGCGCCGGGCGATGACGATGCCGGCGACGGCCACCGCCACCGAAGCGAAGACCAGCAGCCACTCGACACCCAGGGTCAGACCGTGCGAGCCGTGCTCCGCGGCGGCCTCGACCGCCGTGGGCCGCGGCGCTGCCGAGCGGCAGGATCACGGGTTCGAGAAATCTCTCGATCAGGTTGAGCCCGGAGACGTGGAAGAGCTGGCCCGGGAATCCCACAAAACCGCCGATGATCGGACAACACGCCGAGGACGATCAGCGGGAGCGTCATGGTGCGCGGCGACTCGTGGAGGTGGTGCTTCTTTCTCCGCGCCGCCTCGGTAGTCGCCTCGGAAGGTCATGAAGAGTGCGCGGAACATGTAGAAGGCGGTCAGCAGGGCCGCCACCATGCCGAGCACCCAGAGCACGGTGTAGACGGTTCCGAAGCCGTTGAGATCTCCCGCGCCGGCGGCAAAGGCCCGTGCCAGGATCTCGTCCTTGGAGAAGAACCCGGCAAACAGCGGGATCCCGGCGATCGCCAGGGTGGCGGCGAAAAAGGTCCAGTAGGTGGTCGGCATGTGCCGTCTCAGCCCGCCCATCTTCGCGCATGTCCTGTTCGCCGTCACAGGCGTGGATCACCGATCCCGAGCCGAGGAACAGACAGGCCTTGAAGAAGGCGTGGGTCACGACGTGGAAGATGGCGGTCGACGAAAGCGCCGACCCCGGCGGCCAGAAACATATAGCCGAGCTGCGAGACGGTGGAGTAGGCGAGGACCTTTTTGATGTCGTTCTGAACCAGACCGATGGTTGCCGCGAAGATGCCGTCACGCCGCCGACGATCGCGACGGTGACCATCGCGGTCGGGCTGAGGCGGTAGAAGACATTGGCCCGCACAACCATGTAGACGCCGGCGGTGACCATGGTCGCGGCGTGGATCAGGGCCGACACCGGGGTCGGACCGGCCATGGCGTCCGGCAGCCAGACGTAGAGCGGGATCTGCGCTGACTTGCCGATGGCGCCGACGAAGCAGCAACAGGCCGATGACCGTGGCCGCCGCGGCGTACTGTTCGGGGTGGCCGGCGGCCTCGGCAAATACCCTCGAGTACTCGACGCTGCCGAAGACAGCGAGGGTGATGAACACCGCGATCAAGAAACCGAGATCGCCGATGCGGTTGACGATGAAGGCCTTGCTGCCGGCGGCCGCACACCAGCCCTTGGTGTAGTAGAAACCGATGAGCAGGTAGGAGCAGAGCCCGACGCCCTCCCAACCGACGAAGAGCACGACCAGGTTTGAGCCCAACACCAGCAGCAGCATGGCGAACATGAAGAGGTTGAGATAGGCGAAATAGCGTGCGTAGCCGCGGTCGCTCTCGCCGTGCATGTAGCCGACCGAGTAGACGTGGATCGAGAGCCCGACAAACGTAACGAAGGCCACCATTACCGCCGACAGGGGATCGAGTTGGAGCGACGCGTCGACCGTGATGGTACCGGCCGAGATCCACGTGAAGTAGGGCTCGACGACTACTGTCGATGGGTTGGTTGAGAGTACTGCCACAGCGCCGCGAAGGCCGCAGACCGTGGCGGCCCCCACGGAGCCGACGCCGACGACCGTGACGACCGGCTTCGGCGCGCGCACGGCACCCAGCGCGAGGTTGAGCGATCGCGCCCGCGAGACAGAGCGCGGGGATCAGCCACAGGGCGCCGAGCATCACCGGCGCCTACCAGCGGAGGATGTTGAAGCGGTCCACATCGATGGTTTCCTTGTGACGATAAAGGGCGATGAACAGATGCCAGACCGACCGCCGCCTCGGCCGCCGCGACCGCGATGACGAAAAAGATGAACACCTGACCGTCAATCGCCGCCGCTGCGGTCGCGTGCCCGGTGGCGAAACGGAAGGCAAAGGCCGCAAACGCGAGGTTGGCCGAGTTGAGCATGATCTCCAGCGACAGGAAAATGGCGATGGCGTTGCGGCGCAGGAGGACACCGAGGGTGCCGATTGCAAAAAGTACCGCCGACAGCGCCAACACCCATGTGTAGGGAATGGCGACCACGTCGGCGGCGCTCATCGGAGGTCCTTCTTTCCCAGGTAGACGGCGCCGACGATCGCCGCGACCAGGAGCAGGGTGATGAACTCGAAGGCGAAGAGGTGGGTGCCGAGAGAGGGCCCTTCCGATCGGCATCGGCGGTGCCCGCCGCGGCCGCGCCCGGCAAGGACCGCCCCCTGTTCGGGGAGGAGGAGGCCGGACGATCACCAGCACCATGGCGCCGATGGCGGCGGCCACCAGGGTGCCGATGAAGGCCTGGAACGGTGCGACCGCTGCCGAGGCGATCGACCCGGCGGACGTTGAGCAGCATGATCACGAAGAGGAAGAGCACCAGGATCGCGCCCGAGTAGACGATGACCTGGATGGCGGCCAGGAAGTCCATCCCGAGCAGGGCAAAGACGGCTGCCATGGCGAAGAACATCACCACCAGCGCGAGGACGTTGGTCATGGGATTTCGGGCGACCACCGCGACCAGAGCGAAGAGGATCGCGACGGCTGCTGCAGCGAGAAAGACCCAGGTCACCATCGCCGATCCCTACAGGTACCCGAGGGCGAGCGCGACCCCGACCCACAGGAAGTTGAGCGACTGCCAGCGGCATCATGACCTTCCAGCCCAGCGCCATCAGTTGGTCGAACCGGAAACGGGGGACGGTCCACCGCACCCAGACGAAGAACCACAGAAAGAACGCCACCTTTACCAGCGAACACGGTCATCGACAGCAGCGCGCCCGGCCAACCGGTCAACGGCACGTCGATCCAGGGCAGGTTCCAACCACCGAAATAGAGGAGGGTGATGAGCGCGGCCGCCACCGTCATGTGGATGTATTCGCTCATGTAAAAGGCTGCAAAGGACAGGGACGAGTATTCGGTGTGGTAACCGGCCACCAGTTCGGCCTCCGCCTCCGCGAGATCGAACGGGACCCTGTTGGTCTCGGCGAACGCGGCGACGACGAAGACCAGGGCGCCGATGGGTTGGGTCACGACGTTCCAGTGGGGGAGGAAGGCGAGCCAGGTGCCGCTCCTGCGCTGCAACCATCTCCTGGAGGTGGAGCGAACCGGCCGCCATCAAAACTCCGACCGCCGCCAGGGTCATTGCGAGTTCGTACGAGATAGCCTGGGCCGAAGCCCGAATGCCGCCGTAGAGCGCGTACTTGTTGCCCGACGCCCAGCCCGGCGAGGACCAACGGGTAGACCCCGAGCGAGGCGATCGCGAAGATGTAGAGGATCCCGATATTGAGGTCGGGTGCGACGATCAGACCATCGACCGTGTGCCCGAAGAGCTCGAGCCCGCTGTCGGCGCCGATCGGCATGGCGACAAAAGTGCTCAGGGCGATGCTGACCGCAAGCAGTGGGGCGAGGAGAAAGAGCCCCCGCAGCGCACGCGAGGGCATGATGTTTTCCTTGGTGATCAACTTGATGACGTCGATCACCGGCTGGAAAAGACCGAACGGGCCGACGCGGTTGGGCCCGAGGCGGTCCTGGATCAGTGCCGAGCCCCGCCGTTCCACCCACACCATGATCGGCACCGTGGTCAGGAGGACCGCCAGCCCGAAGGCGAGCTTGATGGCGATGACCGCGACGTCAGCCCACACCGGTCACCTCCCGGCGGATCGCAGCGGGGCCCCCTGCCTGCAGCTCGCCCCAGGTCATCCCGGAAAACGCGGCCACCTCGGCGGCCATTTCGGCAAACAGGATATGCGGCGACATGATCCGCTCCTGCTCGAGACCGAGTGCGAGGGCGAGACGCCGTAGACGACCTCCCACGCCGGCCGTGCCTGAGCCCGCGGGGCCATCGCCCTCTTCGAGAGTTGGACGTGGCCGGTCGAGGATGTGACAGTGCCTTCGGTCTCGGCCCACGATGCGGAGGGCAGCACCAGGGTGGCGATGTCCACAAGCGGCGTACGGGTGCGGGCGAGGACGGCGACAAAACGGCCGGCGACAGCCGCCGCCGCGGCTTCGGACTCGAGCCACGGGTGCGCGTGGGCGTCGAGCACTAGGAAGGGCCCGTTGGCGTCGCGGAAGTAGGCCTCGAGGCTTGCGCCATCGACCATCGCCAGTCCGAGGTGGCGGGCCCCGGAGCTGTTCGTGTGGGCGTCGATGCTCTCGATCCACTCGTCGCGGCCGTTTTTCATCTGCCGCTTCTGTCCCCCGTGGATGGGAACGATGACTTCCATGTGGGCGCCGTCGACGAGGTTGCGTTTGAGGGCGAAGAGGGCCTCGTTGGTCAGATTGGCGGAAGCCACCACGATGGGTTTGGGGGCGTTCTTGAGTTCGTCGGCGAGCTTTTCGAGGGCGGCGGGCCACGCCACCGCGCGCTGTCCCGCTGTCACCTCCGACGAGCGGGCGTTCGATCTCGCGGTCGTTGAGTCCGTCGGCGAGAAACCGGCCGTAGTCGCACATCCACCAACCGTTGATCTCGACGTTCTCTCGCGGAGTGAAACGGTGAACGACCCCGTCGAGGTGGCCGAGGTTGACATTGCATCCAATGCTGCAACCGGGGCAGACGGCTGGGCGTTTCCTCGAGGTGCCAGACCCTGGCCCGGAAGCGAAACTCCTTGACCGTCAGCGCGCCCACCGGGCACACATCGGCGACGCACGCGGACCACGGGTTGTCCGAGGGGCAACGAATCAAAGGTGTCGATATAGGAGTGGTTGCCGCGGCTCTTCATCGTGAGGTCGGAGGTTTCGGAGATCTCGGTGGTGAAGCGGATGCACCGCGTGCAGTGGATGCATCGATTCTGGTTCTGAACGACGTGGGGCCCGATCATACGGCGCTCGAGACCCGGGTAGGTGCGGCGCTCATCCACCATGTGGGTGGTGTCGAGGCCATGTTCCACCGAGTAGTCCTGGAGACCGCACTCGCCGGCCTGGTCGCACACGGGGCAATCGAGCGGGTGGTTTTCGAGCAGGAACTCCATGACGGCTGCGCGAGCTTCGCGGACCCGCTCCGACGCCGTGAGAACAGCCATCCCTTCCTGAGCGGGTGTCGAGCACCCGGTCACGAGTCGCGGCATGCCCTCGACCTCGACAAAACAGATCCGGCATTGGCCGACCACCGTCAATCCCGGGTGGTAGCAGTAGGTCGGGATTTCGATGCCCGCTGCGGCGGCAGCCTCCACGAGGTTGGTGCCCTCCGCGACCGAAACCGGTGTGCCGTCGATCGTCAACGTGATCACGGCCGCCCTCCGGTTTTCAGAAAGAGGTCGTCGTCCGATCGGACTGGCAGGATCGGGAGGTTGCGTTGGTGCATCGGCAGAGCCTTTGCGATGGCCTCTTCGAACTCGTCTCCGAAGTGGTCGAGGAAGCTGGCGATGGGCCCGCAGAATGCATCGCCGAGCGGGCAGATCGTCATCCCCTGGGAGGCGTATCGGGAGATACGGCGCAGGGTGTCGATGTCCTCGGACCGGCCATAGCCGCGGCGGATCCGGCGGACGATGTCGACCGCCCAGTCCGAACCCTCGCGGCAGGGGGTGCACTGGCCGCAGGATTCGTGGGCGTAGAAGACCAGGAGGTTTTCGAGGGCCCACACCATATCCACGGTGTCGTCCATGACGATGAGGCCGCCGGAGCCAAGCATCGACCCCGCGGCGGCGACGGAGTCGAAGTCCGCCGGGGTGTCGATCATGTTCGCGGGCAGGACGGGCGCCGACGATCCGCCGGGGATGAAGGCCTTGAGCGTGCCGCCGCCGCGGATCCCGCCGCACCGGTCCTCGATGATCTCGCGGAAGGTGATGCCCATCGGCTCCTCGTAGACCCCGGGACGCTGGACGTGGCCCGACACGCAGAAGAGCTTGGTGCCGGTGCTGCGCTCGGTGCCGATCGATGCGAACCAGGCGGCGCCGCGCTCGATGATGTGCGGGATGCAGGCGAGGGTCTCGACGTTGTTGACCACGGTCGGACACCCGAAAACACCGACCACGGCGGGGAAGGGCGGTTTGAGGCGGGGGAGACCGCGTTTGCCTTCGAGCGACTCGATGAGCGCGGTTTCCTCTCCGCAGATATAGGCCCCGGCACCGCGGTGAATGTGGATCTCGAGGTCGTAGGCGTGGCCCAGCACGTTGTCGCCCAGATAGTTCTTCTTGCGCGCTTCGGCAATGGCCGTTTCCAAGATTTCGGTCTCGCGGACAAATTCGCCCCGGATGTAGAGATAGGCCGCATGCGCGCCGATCGCATAGGAGGCGATGGCGATGCCCTCGAGCACCATGTGCGGGTCGACGAGGATGAGCTCCCGGTCCTTGAAGGTCCCCGGTTCGGACTCGTCCGCGTTGCAGATGAGATATTTCGGTTTGGGCTGGTCCCTGGGCACAAAGCCCCACTTGACTCCGGCCGGGAAGCCGGCCCCTCCGCGGCCGCGAACTCCGGACGCCTTGACCTCGGCGATGACGTCGGCCGGGGCCATCTTGAGCGCCTTGTCGAGGGCGCGATAACCGCCGCTCTTGACATAGGTCGCCAGCTTTCGCGAATTCTTGGTGCCGCGGGCGCGCAGGAGAACCGGGTCTTTCATTGCGCCGCTAACTCATCGAGGATGCTGTCCAGGTTTTCGGTGGTCAGATCGGTGTAGTAGTCGTTGTTGATCTGGATGACGGGCGCCTCACCACACGCGCCGAGGCACTGGACATCAACCAGCGTGAAGTTGCCGTCGGAGGTGGTCTCACCAAAGCCGATACCGAGCTTTTTCTGCAGATGTTTGACGAGACCCGATGTGCCGCAGAGCTGGCATGACAGAGTGGTGCAGACCTGGAGGAGGTAGCGCCCGGGAGGGCGCCGCTTGTACATGGTGTAGAAGGTCGCCACGCCCTCGACAAAAGCGGGGGCAAGGCCGAGCCGGTCGCCGACGGCCCGCATCACGCCGGCCGACAGCCAACCCCATTTTTCCTGACAGAGCCACAGCACCGGCAATAAAGCAGCGCCCGATTCCGTATCGGGGTAGCGCCGGCAGATCGCTTCGATCTCGTGCTCCATATCCGTGTCGAACTCGATCTCTACGACATCGTCGTGCGGGGCGACGTGGAGGGGCGTCGTCGTCGCCCGGATCATCGGTTGCGCCCCTCGTCGGGGGCGGTTGCTTTGCGTCGGCCCCAATCGAATATGCCCTTGCGCCACAGGTAGGCGTAGGCCAGGGCCAGGAGGCCGAGAAAGGCCAGCATGTCCCACATCGGGACGAGGGACCCGGTGCTCACGAGATCTCGGTAATTGACGGCCCAGGGGTAGAGGAACGCAATCTCGACGTCGAGTACGACGAAGACCAGCGCGACCAGGTAGAACTTGACCGAGATCCGCTTGCGGGCGCGATCGAGGAGGGGCACGCCGGACTCATAGCTTTCGACGCGGGCCCTGGTGCGCAACCGGGTTCGCTGGCCGAGGAGAGCGGCAACGCCGAGCAGCAGCGTGGCAAAGGTGCCTGCCACGAGCAAAATCATGAGCACCGGCAGAAACTGTTGCGCCATGAAGCTTCCTTTGAACGACCCCGAGTATCCGGAAAGAATCCTAGCTTTGTCGTCGAATCAGGTCAAATTTCCGGTGTCCGAAGCTTTGACCGGTCGCCTCATGGTGAGGGTTCTGCAACCGCAGGTAGGATGCGGTTGCGTACACCCACGCTCAGGGACGCGAGGAGGGCCGCGATCGCGAGATATGACGCCAACAGAATCGATCCTGTGAGGGGTGTGTCGAGGAGGAAGCCCGCACCCATCAGGAGCGCGGGGATGATCGAGAGAATGGCGGTCAACCACGCCCAGCGGCGGTTGCGGCAGAAGAAACCGACGCAAATCGCAGCGGATGCCACCAGCAGCGGCTGGTGAACCAGAATCGATCGCCGAATCGAGCGTTCGTATACGCCGAGCCGTTCGTCCACCGTCAACCCCTCGTGGGCGGCCCAACGGACGCTGCCCACGATGCGGTCGCTTTCCACCTTGTCGAGCTGTGAAAGGGCGAGGGTGATCAGCAGCGCCACCACGGCAGCGAGGAAGAGGTCGGGGGTCACACGGCGGAGCCAGTTGATCATGCCTGTTGTTCTCCCTGTCGCTCCGCCCGGTTACCATCATCTCATGGTGTCGCCGTGAACAAAGGCGCCACTCACCATCATGGAATGCCCGCAAATAGGGCATGTCGGCTCGATGAGTCGCCCATTGGGGAGCTTCGCGCGGCAACTGCTCTCGCGCGTTGTGATATACGATGAACGTCAGCAATGATCTGAACAATGCAGAATCTTTTGGGTCACACTCTCGGACACTACCGCATCGTCGATCAGATCGGCGCGGGGGGTATGGGCGTCGTCTTCCGCGCCCATGACGAACGGCTGGATCGAGAGGTGGCGGTCAAGGTGCTGCCTGAGGAGGTCGCGAAAGACCCCGATCGACTCGATCGCTTCGAGCGCGAGGCCAGGGCGGTCGCCAGACTCAACCACCCCAACATCCTCGCAATCCACGATTTTGGAACCGACGACGATGTTCCGTATGCGGTGATGGAACTGCTCGAGGGTCAGACCCTGCGTGAGGTGATCAACGGCGGGGGAGTCACGCCGGGCAGGGCGGTCGAGTACGCGCGAGCGATCACTGAGGGTCTCGCCGCGGCGCACGACAAGGGTATTGTCCATCGAGATCTCAAACCTGAAAACATCTTTTTGACTGGCGACGGTCGAATCAAGATCCTCGATTTCGGTCTCGCAAAACTCGTGCTTCCCGAACAGGATTTCACCTCCGAGATGCCGACCGCTCCGTTGGAGACGACCCCCGGCAGCCTGCTCGGTACCCTCGCCTACATGTCGCCGGAGCAGGTCCGAGGTCAACCGTGCGATGAGCGAGCCGACATCTTCGCCTTTGGCACTGTTCTCTACGAGATGCTCGGTGGCCGACGCCCTTTCAATGGTCATTCCACGGTCGAACTGGCCAGCGAAATTCTCGGCAAGGACCCTCCACCGCTGACTCCAGAAGGGTCGGAGATATCGCCGGCACTTGCAAATGTCGTCATGAGATGCCTCGAAAAGCGTCCCGAGGATAGGTTTTCCTCCGCACGCGACCTGTCGTTGACGCTGGCCGCGGTCGATCCGGCGGCGCCGGCGCCCCTGCCAACGAAAGGGTCGTCGGTCGCCAGGCGGTGGCAGTTTTTCCTTGTCGTGGCGATCGCCGCAGTGGTTGCACTGCTGGTCCTATTGCCGCCCGGAGGCCTTTGGCATCGCCTGGTCGATCGGGCAAACGTGGGTCCGATTCGGTCGATCGCGGTGTTGCCTCTGGAAAACCTCTCGGGCGACCCGGAGCAGGAGTACTTTGCGGACGGAATGACCGAGGCGCTGATCAGCAAACTCGCGCAAATCGGTTCGCTCGACGTCATCTCCCGGACCTCGGTGATGCTCTACAAAAACTCGGGGAAACCCCTGCTCCAGATCGCTCGCGAACTCGGTGTCGATGCGATCATCGAGGGCTCGGTGACACGCGGCGAAAGCGATGTTCGAATCACCGTCCAGCTCATTCACGGTGCGACCGACCGCCACCTCTGGGCCGAAGACTATCAGCGGCCTCTGCGCGACGTTCTGTTCCTTCAGGCAGAAGTGGCGCAGGCGGTCGCTCAGGAAATCGACGCCGCGCTCACGGCCGAGGAGAGCGGTCGCCTCGTCCAGGCGCGGTCCGTCGATCCGGAAGCCCATGAGGCCTTTCTCAAGGGAATGCACTCTTTCACGCAGTTCACCGGTAACAGTTTTGGCAAGGCCACAAACTATCTTCAGCAGGCCATCGAAATCGATCCGGAGTATTCGGACGCGTACGCACTCCTCGCGGCCGTTCAACTGAACTCTACGTTCTTTCTGGGCGTGCCGCCGACGGAGGTCGTACCTCAGGCCAGAAAGAACATCCGCAGAGCACTGGAGATCGATGCGGACAACGCCAACGCGATCCTCGTGGAGGGCTGGATCGAGATGACGTACGACTGGGACTGGGACGCGGCGGAAGGAAGCCTCCTCCGAGCCACCGAACTCGCGCCGGGACAGAGCAATACTCACGCCATCTATTCATACCTGCTGGCGTGCCGAGGAGTCTTCAAAGAGGCCGTTGGTGAGGTTCGCCGCGCCGAACGACTCGACCCGCTGTCACCGTTTACCGGTCAACAGATGGGCATGATCCTCTACCTGGCTCGGGAGTATGAAGAGGCCATCGCGCATCTCGAAGAGACTATCGAACTCAGCCCCGGCTATTGGTTTACCTATCAGCGGTTGGCGCAGGCGTTGCAGGCCACGGGCGATTTCGATCGCGGAATTGAGGCCGCGAGGACGGCGAAAGAGCTTGCCGGTCCGGGCACACCGAGAAACGCCCGACACACGCTCGCGTCTCTCTACGCGCAGTCAGGGAATCGAAAGGAAGCTGTCAAGATTCTTCGAGAGCTCGAGGAGCAGGACGAGACTTCCTACGTTCCGCCTACCGACCTCGCACAGATCCACCTCGCACTGGGCAATGTGGACGAGGCCTTTCGTTTCCTCGACAACGCCGTCGAGGTTCGCGACGCCGACCTCTTTATGGTCGGTGTATCGCCGATCTGGGATCCCCTCCGTCGCGACCCGCGATTCGACGAGCTGCTGGGCCGGTTGAACTAGCCCGCTTCGTTTCGCGGAATCAACCTGAGTTCCAAGCACTGCGGCCTCTCGCGACACGTTTTTCCGTGTGCTTCCCGAGAGGAGCCACCCGTCGCATTGTTGCCCAAAGGCGCTTCGATTGCCGGAACGGTCGAGTTCAGACAATGCGACAAATGGCACCTCCGCCGCACGCGACTCGTATCAGCACGCGCTTCCCGAGAGGAGCCACCCGTCGCATTGTCTGCCCTAAGCCGTTTCGATTGCCGGAACAGTCGAGTTCAAACAATGCGACAAATGGCACCTCCACCGCACGCGGTCATTCCCTCGAGTGAGCACTCGGGCGTTTCCTGTCGGTGGGAGGCTGGTCCGAATCCGAAAATTCAAAATTCATAATTCATAATTCCTGTCTGGTATCCTCCGCCCCGACAAGGCTGGCGCCATAGCGCCGGGGAGCGTCCATGCAGCATCAGGTCATTCTCATCCTCGATTTCGGGTCGCAGTACACGCAGCTGATCACGCGCCGATTGCGGGAACTCGGGGTCAAGACCGTGATCGAGCGCGGCGACCTGCCGGGCGCCGAGATCCGGGCGCTGGCACCGATCGCCGTCGTGTTGTCGGGCGGGCCCGCAAGTGTCTTCGAAGACGGTGCGCTCCAGGTCGACAAAGAAGTTTTCGATCTCGGGGTTCCGGTGCTCGGGATCTGCTACGGGCTTCATCTGATGGCCCGCGACCTCGGCGGACACGTGCAGTCCTCCCCGCACCGCGAGTACGGCTTTGCCGAGCTCGAGGTGATGTCGGAAGAACCGGTGTTCGTGGGCACGCCGCAACGGCAACCCGTCTGGATGAGTCATGGCGATCTGGTGGAGCGCGTCCCGAACGGGTTCGAGGTGCTCGCCCGCACCTCCACGACCGAAGTCGCGGCATTTTTCGATCCAAAACGGCGCTTCGTCGGTCTCCAGTTCCACCCCGAGGTTCGCCACACCCCGCATGGAACCAGGATGCTCGAGCACTTCATCACCCTCGCCGGCGCTCGCCGCGACTGGAGCCCATCGGTGATCCGCCAGGAGTTGGTGGCAAAGCTCGAGAACAGGTTGACGGAGGGCAGGGTCATCTGCGGCGTTTCGGGTGGGGTCGACTCGTCGGTGACGGCGATGCTGCTGCGAGAGGCCATCGGCGACCGTCTGGTGCCGATATTTGTCGATACCGGTCTGTTGCGAAAAGACGAGGGCGACGCCGTCGAGCGGAACTTCGAAGAGTTCGGTCTGAGGCTGGATCGCGTTGATGCTTCCGAGCGTTTCTTTTCGGCTCTTGCAGGGGTCGAACGACCCGGAGGAAAAACGAAAGATCATCGGCCGCGAGTTCGTCGCGGTCTTCGAAGCCGAAGCGAAGAGGTTTCCCGATGCACGATATCTGGCGCAGGGCACCCTCTATCCGGACGTGATCGAGTCTTCCGGTGTCCGCGGCACCGCCGCGGTCATCAAGACCCACCACAACGTCGGCGGTCTCCCGGAACGGCTCGGTTTGGAGCTGGTGGAACCGCTGCGTGACCTCTTCAAGGACGAGGTCAGGAGGGTGGGGGAGGAGCTTGGTCTGCCTCACGATTTCGTCTGGCGGCACCCGTTCCCGGGGCCGGGACTGGCGGTTCGGGTCCTCGGCGAGATCACCCGCGATGGCGTCAAAACCCTCCAGGAGGCGGATGCCATCGTCATCGAGGAGATCCGGTCGGCCGGCCTGTATGACGACATCTCGCAAGCTCTGTGCGTGCTGCTGCCGGTCAAAAGCGTCGGCGTGATGGGCGACTCGCGGACCTACGAGAACGTACTGGCCATCCGGGCGGTGACCACCACCGACTTCATGACCGCCGACTGGTACCGGTTCCCACCCGAGGTGCTCGACCGGATCGCCCGTCGGGTGGTCAACGAGGTTGCCGGCATCAACCGCGTCGTCTATGACGTCACCTCGAAGCCACCCGGCACGATTGAGTGGGAGTGAGGAAGGATTTCGGATTTCGGATTTCGGATTTCGAATTTACGAACCGAATCCCCACCGACGGGAAACGCTCGAGTGCTCCGGGTCGCGGCGCGACCGTGCGGAGTCCGGCGACGAGTCGCTGTTCCGCGGGACTGCCGCAGGCTGCGCAGGTGAGTCGCATTGTTTGAACTCGTTGGTCCCTGCACGATGCGGGCATGAATCGACGGGAGGCTCGAAATCCGAAAGCCGAAATCCGAAATCGGGTGACGGGGGCAGTGGTAGAATCCCCCCGCCGCCGGTTCAGCTTCACCCGGCGGCCCACCATCGAGGCAGGGCGCCACAGCGATGGTATTCCCGAGGAGGACAATCATGGCACGAACAAAGGTCGTCATCATGGGCGCGGCTGGACGTGATTTCCACAACTTCAATTGCCTGTACAGAGACAACGAGGACTACGACGTCGTCGCCTTCACCGCCACCCAGATCCCGGACATCGAGGACCGGGTCTACCCGGTCGAGCTCGCCGGCTCCCTGTATCCCAAGGGGATCCCGATCCTTCCCGAGAGCGATCTCGAGAAGGTCATCAAAGAAAACGACGTCGACGAGGTCTGGTTCAGCTATTCGGATGTGCCCCACTCCTACGTCATGAACAAGGGCAGCGAGGTCATCGGCTGGGGACCGCATTTCGGGATCTGCTCGGCGACCAAGACGATGGTCGAGTCGACCCTGCCCGTCATCGCCATCACCGCTGTGCGCACCGGCGTCGGCAAATCGCAGACCACCCGCTACGTGTCGAGAATGCTCAAGGCCATGGGCAAGAAGGTGGTCGCGATCCGCCACCCCATGCCGTACGGCGATCTCGCCAAACAGGCCTGCCAGCGCTTCGAGACCTATGAGGACCTCGATCGCCACCAGTGCACCATCGAAGAGCGCGAGGAGTACGAGCCCCACATCGACAACGGTTTCGTGGTCTACGCCGGCGTCGACTACGAGAAGATCGTCCGCGAGGCCGAGAAAGAGGCCGATGTGATCCTGTGGGACGGCGGCAACAACGACACCCCGTTCTACCGCCCGGACCTCCACATCACCCTGGTCGACCCGCACCGCGCGGGCCACGAGCTGACCTACTACCCCGGCGAAACCAATCTTCGGATCTCCGATCTGTTGATCGTCAACAAGGTCGACACGGCGGACCCGGTCAAGGTCGAGCAGGTGCTCGACACCTGCCGCACGACCAACCCCGGTGCCAGGGTCATCAAGTGCCGTTCCGTGATCACCGCCGATGATCCGTCGTTGATCGCCGGCAAGAGAGCACTGGTGGTCGAGGACGGCCCGACACTGACCCACGGCGGGATGGAGTACGGTGCCGGCTGGTTTGCGGCCAAGCAGGCGGGTGCTTCCGAGATCGTCGATGCGCGTCCCTACGCCGTCGGCACGATCAAAGAGACCTATGCCAAGTTTCCGAACGCGGCCAAGATCCTGCCGGCGATGGGCTATGGCGAGCAGCAGGTCCGCGACCTCGAGGAGACGATCAACGCCACCGATGCCGATGTCGTCGTCGAAGGCACGCCGATCGACCTCAAGCGGATCATCAAGGTCAACAAGCCCATTGCCAACGTCAGCTACGAGCTCGAGGAAGTCGAGCCCGGCGTGATCGAGGAGATGGTCGGCCGGCGTTTTCGAAAACAGCTGATGATGCCGAATCGAACAGGACGTGGTGTTTCGGCCGCGCTGTGGGTCGCGGCGTTCCTGGTGACGGTCGCGCTGGCGTTCTTCCAGCGGATGACCGGTCCCAGCCATCCCGCCCGGGGTCGTTCGATCGCTACCGGACGGCCAGGAGCATCCGCTATCGGCTGCCGCGCTCGAACGAGGGACGCGACCAACTGACGATCTCCCTGCCAGAGGTCTGAGGGCGACGGCAGGGCCGTGGTTGAGTGGCGGAGATATCCCACCGACGAGGCGTATCAACCGCTGGTGATGGAGCCCATCCGTCGGGATCGCCTCGAAGCCGTCGATTCCCCGCCAGCCGGCGGCCGGCAAGGTGGAGTACGTGATTCGGGTCGAGAGCGGCGGGTCGCGTGGTCCAGGTGCCGTCCGCACGAGACCGTCGTCGCACGGTTTCGAGACCCGGTCCCGGCGGGCGTTCTGGTCCCCCACATCCTGGCGATGTTTGCGAGCATGCTGGTTTCGACCCGCGCGCTGTTCGAGGTCCTGCGTCGCGGTGCGCCGCGGGCGAGGGCTGGTCCTGACCGCCATGGGTCTGCTGGTGGTCGGGGGCCTCTTTCTCGGCCCTCTGGTTCAGAAGTTCGCCTTCGGGGCGTATTGGACGGGTTGGCCGTACGGCACCGACCTGACCGACAACAAGACCCTGATCGCTTTCCTGGCCTGGCTTCCGGCCACCATCGCGGCGGTTCGGGGCTTGAGGACGAGGCTCGCGGTGGTGCTCGGGTGGATCGTCATGATGGGCGTTTTCCTGATTCCGCACTCGATGCGGGGATCGGAGCTCGACTGGTCCGAGACCGGAGCGGGAGGCGCCCGTCTCCGCCCAGCACAGCGAGGGCCGCGGGACGGGGTGATATCCTGGGGCCCATGGACATCGAAGTCCCTGTCTGCTGAGGGAGATCGAACGTTTCTTCTGGTGCGCTCCGGTGGGGCGTGCTACGCCTTGCCCGCGACCCAGGTGCGCCACGTGGTTCGCGGGCTGGCCTGTCACCCGGTGCCCGGTGGGCGGCCGCACTTGCTCGGGCTCGCCCAGTACGCCGGCGAGCCGCTGGCCGATTCTCGATCTCCACGCGATCGCAGAGGGCAGCGCCGCAGTCGCACCATCGGACGACGGTGATCCTCGGTCGCGGCGCGCAGGAATCGTGGACCGCCGTCGGCTTGGCCGTCAGCGAAGCACTGCGGGTGCAGATCTCTCGCCGGTGCGACCGTCGATGAGTCATGCGAGGGGCTGGTTTCGGGCGCGGTCGAGCTCGATGGCGAACTGATCAAAGTCGTCGACACCGAGGTGTTGCTCGAGGACGTCCGGCCCGGCGAAGGGAGTGGGAGATGCTTGAGGGTCGAGTGTCCGGAGTGCTGCGGCCGGTGGTTGGGCGCTGGCCTGTTGGTGGGGCTGGTTCTCGCGGGAGGGGGCTTGCTGGAGGCCTCGGCAGACCAACCCCATGGCGAGCTCTACATCAGGGTCTTTCTGGTGGTCGGGCTTTGTGCGATCGCAGTCTACGTTTTTGCGGTCCACCTCCCGCAAGGGCGGGCTCGAGCGAAGGCTGCGCGATCTCGAACAGCAGTGTGTCCTGCCAAAACGCGGCCCTCGCACGCTCCCTCGAGAGCTCCAGCCCGGCGACCTGGTGGCGGCCTCCGCCCCGGTCGGACGAACTGCCGGACGAGATGAGGGAGGCCGTCCGGGGTGCGAGCCGCGCCCTGGCAGCCTTGATTCAACAGATTCAGTCGTCGTCGGTCGAGGTCGCGGCGGCGGCCGGCACCGTGCAGCGAACCTCCTCCGAACTGGCTTCGGCATCCAGCCAACAGGCGGCGGCGGTGGTCGAAATCACGGCCAGCACCGAAGAACTGGCGCGAACCGCCGGGCAGATCGCCGCCAACTCGGCCGTCCAGGCGGAGTTGGCGGCGCGTCCGAATCAGCAGGAGACGCAGGTGCCGCGCTCGGTGGAGGCGGCGGTCGCAGGCGTTGACGCGGTTCGCCAGCACATGGATGCCATCTCCGGCAGTGCCGACACCCTCGGGAGCCGTTCCCGGGAGATCTACCGGGTCCTCGATCTGATTACGGAGATCGCTCAGGAGACCCACATCCTGTCGCTTGAACGCGGCGATCGAAGCATCGGCCGCCGGAGAGCACGGCGAGAGGTTCTCGGTCGTGGCGGAGGAGGTGCGGCGCCTCGCCGAGCGATCCCGGGAGTCGGTTGATTCGGTGCGCAAGCCATCTCGACGAATTCACGCAATTCGATTCGCGGCGTGGTGCTGGCGACGGAGGAGGGAAGCAAGGCCGCCCACCAGGTTCTCGAACAGAGCCACTCGGCGCAGGAGGCCATCGCCCAGCTTCGAAGCGCCCTGGCCGAAACCGCCCAGGCGGCACGCGAGATCTCGCTTGCGACGCAGGAGCAACGGGGCGCCTCCGACCAGGTTGCGGAGACCCTGCGCGAGGTCGGTGAGGTGATTCAGCGCATCGCCGAGGGCCTCAACCGCTACACCGAAGCTGCGGACCGACTCAACCAGCTGGCCCTTTCAATCCAGCTTCTGACGCAGAGTTTCCGAATCGAATCCCAACACTCCCTCCGACATCAACTTCTGAAGTGGACCACCAGGCTCCGCGGACTACTCCGGCAATCTCGAGGCCGTAGAGGGCCTTCTGGAAGACCTCGTCGACGATTGCCCCTACCTCGAATTGCGTATTTCTGGTCGACCTTTCCGGATCGATGGTGACCTTTGTCGTGAACGATGAACGGGTCGGCGATCGGCAGCTGCCGGGCAGTGTCGCAGTCGGCCAGTCCTACGCCGACAGGCCGTGGTTCCAGGCGGTGACGAGGGACGGCCGTTCGGCGGTGACGCCGGCCTATCAATCGCTGCTCACCGGAGATCCGTGTTTCACCATCGCCGTGGCGGTACACGATCACGCGGTGACGATGATCGGCACTCTCGGGGTCGACGTGAACCTCCGCAACTGGACCAGGATCTGAGTCGCAGTGGCCGGAATCGACGACGCCGACCTGGTCGCGCTCTTTCCTCGAAGAGGCGGGTGAACGTCTCGAGCGCGTAGCTCGAACTGGCGGCCCGGTTCGGGGACGACGCGGAGCCGCGGTCGTGGCTTGCGCAGGGAACTCCACGCCCTCAAGGGCGCGAGCCGGATGATGGGCCTCAGCGAGATCTCCGAGCGCTGCCACGAGGCCGAAGACATCGCTGCGTCGGAGTCGGCGGAGCGCCGAGTCGATCTCGAGATCTGCTGCAGCAACATCGCAGCCATGGTGGAGCTCGCTCTCAGGCTCCAAGGTGATGTCCGCGACGAAGGAGCGCGCCGAGCGACCGCCCACCGGTCAGGCACGCCGTCGGCGACGCGCGAACAAGGAGACTGCGCGTCCGGGCGGAGTCGTTCGACGATCTTGCCGATCGGGGTGCCCGGCTGCGGGTGATAGCGGTGGCGGCCGAGGGTCTGGCGGACCGGTATTCCGGCTTGCGACCTTGGCCGAGCGCGGAGTCGGCGACCGGGCACCGGAACAAGTGTTGGCGACTCTCGCCACGTCGTCTTCGGCAGGTCGGCCTCGAACTCGAAGGCGGGCAGAGGACCTTCCGACGTTGACCGATCGCCAGCTCGAGACCCTACTCCACCTGCAGGTTCGACCGATCCGGCCGTTCATGCGCTCGCTGGCAGCGCACGCCCGAGAGTTCGCTGCAATCGTCTGGGAAAGCGGGTCGAGGTGAGCGTGGATGCCGGCGACGCCCAGCTCGACCGGCGCATTTCGAATGCTCTGCGCGAGGCCTTTCTCCACCTCGTGCGCAACGCCGTGGATCATGGGGTCGAGAGCCCCGAAGAACGCCGTCGCGCCGGAAAGCCCGAACCGCGAAGATCCGGCTCGAAGCTTCGACCGAAGGCGACCGGGTCCGGCTGGTGGTCCGCGACGACGGGCGGGGAATCGATACTCGATCGGTCGTGGCAGCAGCGGTCGAGCTGGGATTCATCGACCGCGGAGGAGGCGGAGGGTCTCTCGGACCGAGAGGCCCTCCAGCTACTGCTGCTCCCGGGCTTTTCCACACGCGAAGAGGCGTCGCAGGTGTCGGGACGCGGCGTCGGTCTGGATGCGGTTGCGGCCGCGGTGCGGGCGGTGGGCGGAGATGTCTGGCTCGCATCTCAAAGCCGGGTGTCGGGACAACCGTGACGGTCGAGGTCCCGGTGGCTCGGCGCGGCGATCGCGTCCTTGTGTCTCAAGGTCGGCGAGCACCAGTTGGCACTGCCGGCGGCCCCGATCCAGGCCTTTCGCCGTCTCCCGCCCGAGGCCTTCGAGGAGGAAGACGGTCGGCGCACAGTCCGGGTCCGAGGCAGATTGATCGTTCCCCGATTTCTTTCGGATCCTGTTGGGTGCCGGCCATCCCGACAGCACCGTGCTGGTCGAAACTGTGGTCGGTGGGGTTTTTGTCGGCGTTGTGGCCGATGATGTGGTCGGGGAGGAAGAGGTTATCGTCCGCCCGATTGCCGACTGCGGCCGGCGCGCCGCCCGGGGTGGAAGGCATCACGCTGCTCGCGTCGGGCCGGCCGGTGGCTGTGCTCTCACTTCAGCGTCTCGGTCTGTCGAACGAGGTCGAGATCGTGAGCCGCGACGCCGAACGGCGGCAGGTCCGACCCATCAGAGTGCTGCTGGTCGACGACTCGGATGTCACACGAGAGATGTTGCGAAGGTTGCTTGAAGACGCCGGGATCGCCGTCACAAGCGCCGGATCGGCCGATGATGCGCTGCACGCTTCTCGAGTACCGGAAGATCGACCTGCGTGGTCACCGATATCGAGATGCCGGGTATGGATGGGCTGGGTCTGACGCGAGCCATTCGCGACGATGCGCGGTTTGCGGATCTGCCGATCGTGGTCGTATCGACTCTCGACCGGCCGGCGGATCGGCTCGCCGGGCTCGAGGCTGGCGCAGACGCATATCTCACGAAACAGGGTCTCGATGCCCGTGAACTGGTAGCGCTGGTCTACCGGGTGGCGGGCGACGGATGACCGGCGTTCGGTTGCTGGTGGCAGACCGCTCGGCAACGGTTCGTTCGGTTCTTCGGAGGGCTCTCGGAGACTTCGAAACGATCACGGTCCTGGGCGAGACGGACAATGGCCGCGAGCTGGTGGAACTTGTCCGGCTCACCGCGCCGGATGGCCTGGTGACGGACCTCGATCTCATCGGTCTCGGTGGACGTGAGCTGATCGAAGCGGTCTCCGACGTCCGTCGGATCCCCGTTTTCGCCCTCATCCCGACGATGCGCAGCGACAACACCCGGATCGCTTTTGCCGCCCATCATCTCGGAGTTGTCGGCGTCCACCCGAAGCCGGATCAACCCGATGGGTGGGCGGATCTGGGGCGAATCCTCGGCCGGTCGATCGTTGCGGTCTGCGGCAGGGAGCGGCCGCAGCGGAGTTGAATCGGCGGAAGCCGACGAGGTGACGGTGGTCCGGAGCGGTCTTCGTTTCGTAGCGATCGGGGCTTCGACCGGCGGGCCGGGCGCGCTGTGCGAAGTGCTGCAGTGCCCTGGGAGAGGCTCCGAAGATCGGGATCGCGGTCGTCCAACACATCGCAGCCGGGTTCGAAACGGCTTTGGCAGAGTGGTTGGCGACGGAGAGCGGGCTCGATGTCGCGGTAGCGCGGGACGGCGAGACGCTTGGCGCCGGGTCTGGTGCGTTTCGCGCCGGCCGGCGGTCACATGCTGCTTGGCGCCCGACGGCACGCTTGTCTTTGGACCGCCAGTCGCCCGCGGTGAACGGCCACACGCCGTCGGTCGATGTTCTGTTCGAAAGCCTGCTGCAGCATCCGCCTCCAGGACCGTGGCCGCAGTTCAGCTGTCGGGAATGGGCTCAGACGGCGCGAGGGTGTTGAAGCGTTGCGCCGTGCAGGACGTTTTGACCATGGCGCAGGACGAAGCAGAGTTGCGCCGTTTTCGGCATGCCGCGCACCGCCATCGAATTGGGCGCGGTCACCTTTACGCTGACGCCGGACGCAGATCGGGCGTCTTGCTGGCCCATGCAGCCGGGGCCCGATGATGACGACCGCCGTCGCCGAACTCGCGAGAATGATCGAAGAGGCCAGTGGTTTCGTGGTTCCTCCCCGCGACTACGGTCAGTTGACCGCGATCGCCAGTGAACAGATCGCTTCCCTGAAACTGACAGGTATCGAGGAGTACCTCGATCTGTTGTCGGTCAAGGCGGATTCGCCCGAGTGGCGCCATCTGCTCGCGCGGATCACCGTCAAGGAGTCCTATCTGTTCCGGGGGGGGCCAGTTCGACGCTCTGGGCTCCACCATCCTCGATGAGTTTGCGGCCATTCGTCCCGGGCGCCGGCTCAAGGTGTGGTGTGCGGGATGTGCGCGGGGTGAAGAGGCCGTCACGCTCGCGATCGTTCTCGCATCGCCACCCCATCGTGAGGACCTGGGACTGGTCCATTCTCGCGACCGATGTCGATGACCAGGCCCTCGACGAAGCCCGGCTCGGGCGCTATAGCGGGAAAGCGATGGCCGGCGTGCCCGCAGATATCCTGGCTTCGACATTCGTTGATCGCGGCGACCGTTACGAGGTCGATCCAAAGCTGCTCAAACGCATTGATTATCGGAGACTCAACCTGGTCGAAAGAGATGCCGTCCTCGCAGCAGGTCCGTTCGATCTGGTTTTCCTGCGCAATGTTCTGATCTATTTCCGTCCGGAACTGCAGCGGCGGGTCGTGGAGACAGTCGAACAGGCCATGGCGGCGGACGGTGTCTTGTTTCTCGGCCCGAGTGAGAGCCTGTTGTCGCTCGACGCGGTTCTGCGACCGCGTGATCTCGGTTCGTGTTTCTGTTACCAGTGGCCGCCTCCGGTTGCCGGGCTGGCAACGGGAACTCGAGCCGCTCGAACGGATCACAGAGATGCCACGCGACGATTCACAAGGAACCGCCCGGTCGGGCGAACCCGCCCAGCTATTCCGACGCCGGGGTGGATCACCACGCGCCTGACGAACGGATCAGGGGACTGCTGGATGCACTGGCGGAAAGCGGATTTCGAGGGTGCGCGCGGCATCGCTCTGACGCTGCGGCATGAGTTTCCCGAGAACCCTGTCATCCACGCACTGGTGGGATTCGCCGCATCCAGGGTGATGGATTTCGGAGCCGCCATCCTGGCCTATCGCGGGGCGCTGTACCTCGATCCCGGTTCTCCCGAAATTCGCTTTCTGCTCGCCGTCGCGTTGGAAGCGGATGGCAGGTCCGACCGGGCCCTTGCGGGAATTCCGATCGGCGCTGACCGCTTTCGGTTCCTCACCGGCCGCCCCATCGCCGATCTACAAATCCATCGGCCTTCCCGGAAGAGATCAGCTGGGTCTCATTTGTCGCAAAAAAATATCAGAAATTAAAAATTAATCTCATATTAATCTACCAATCGACTTCGACCTTTCGCGGTTTGCCGCCGAAGCGATCGACGTGGACCCAGCGGTGGCGTTTGCCGAAATCGTAAAGGTCCCGGGTGACGCGGACGTCCTCACGGCAGTATTCGGCGATCTTGTCGACCTCGCCGAGGCGCCACCACTCGAGGGCCTGGAGACCGTCGGCGCTCTTGCCGACACCGAGGGTGGGGGAGGCCACGCTGTCGAGTTTCGGCCGGAAGCCGAGTCGTTCCTCGAGGTCGTACATGATGTCGAAAGTCGGGAGTTTCTGGAGGTCGTGGTCGGTGTAGGCGCGGAGCACCTCGTAGTCGAAACCGCGGATGTTGTAGCCGACGACCAGGTCCGCCTCGAGCAGCAGATCGATCAGCTGCCCGATGCCGTCCTCCGTGACCACCAGGAACTCATCCCGGTCGTAGCGATAGGCGACGCCGATCGACACACCCAGCTTGTGCATCTGGCTGCGTCCACCGACGTCGGCAAACGACCGCTGGGTCTCGAGGTCGAACACTACCACCTTCTGATCCCGCGACACCTCCCGCTGCGGGTTGGCGTCGAACAGATCCATCTGTCCGTCCCAATGCTCCATCAGGCCTCCAATCTGCATGAGCGCGGGTGATTTTAACACTGCGCCACCGGGACAAAAAACCGGTCGAATTCCGAAGCCGGGAGAGAGCCTGTATACTCCCGCCGCGATGACGATGCCAGCCGAAGAACTCCACAGCCCACCGGTCGAGTTGACGGTGTTCAGCGGCCCATTGGATTTGCTACTGCATCTCATTCGCAAGAACGAGGTGTCGATCTACGACATCCCGATCTTCAGCATCTGCGATCAATACAATCGCACCTCCACAGCATGCAGGAACTCGACCTCGACGTTGCCGGCGAGTTCTTGTGGATGGCCTCGTGGTTGCTGCACCTGAAATCGAAGATGCTGCTGCCGCAGGTCGTGGAAGGCGAGGAAGACCCCCGCGAAGAGTTGGTGGAGCGCCTGCTGGCCTACCGTCGGGTCAAGGAACTGGCCTCCTTCCTCTACGACACCGACACGGTCAGGCGGTGTCTCTGGACGCCCGGGTTGGAAACCGAATTCGAGCAGGACGAGGAGCCCGAACTGGATTGGGAGGATGTGGACCTCCGACTCCTCGCCGAGACCTATCTCCAGGTGATGCAGCGCTTTGCGGCCGCCCATCCACCGCCGCTCCAGGTCCTGCCGCTGCGCTACAACGTGCAACAGAAGATGCAGGACATCTATCGCCGGGTCGTCGATGACGGGCTGATGCCGCTGTTGCGTCACCTCAATTCGAGATCGGATCCGGAAGAGGTGGCGGCGGTGATGGTGGCCACCCTGGAACTGGTGCGACTGCGCGGCGTGTTTGCCGAACAGCGCGTGCCGTTCGCCGAAATCTACCTGCGTCCGGGCGACCGCCAACTCACATCGACCGAGATGTTGCACGAGGAAGATACCGAGTGACTGACTAACCGAACTGTCAACGACATGTATCGAAGCCATTCTCCTGACTGCCAGCGGACCGGTCACCGTGGCCGCGCTCGACGAGGCGCTGGATGATCGTGAGGCCGAGCGCGGACGCAATTCGCGAGGCGCTGCAGACCATCGCGTCGTCGTGGGACCGGCCCGAGAGCGGGCTCAGGCTCGAGAAGGTGGCGGACGGCTGGCGGTGCGTGACGCCGCCCGAACTCGACCCGTACCTGCGAGCGTTCCACGGCATCGCTGCCCGGCAGCGGCTCTCTCAGGCCGCGCTCGAGGTGCTGGCGATCGTCGCCCACCGCCAACCGGTGACCCTTCCTGAGGTGAACTTCATTCGCGGAGCGAACTCCGCGAGCACCGTGCGGACGCTGCTCGATCGACGCCTGCTGCGGATGGCCGGGCGCAAAAAGGTCGTGGGGAAGCCGTTCCTCTACCGCACATCGCGGGAATTCCTGCTCCACTTCGGACTCGAACGACCCGGAGGATCTTCCGGACCCGGAGGAGCTGGTCAAGGACGAGATGCGATCGCCTCTGAGTAGCGTCCGAAGCGGAACCGAAAGGGTCGATCCATGCCTCGACGGACGCCGGAGGGATATACTCGTCGGAGACGTCGCTTCGGAGGATCTCCAGTGGACGACAGCCGATTCCAACCCAAGAGCCGGGTTCTGATGATGCCCCGCGACACGAACGCCGCGGGCACGATCTTCGGTGGAGTCATTCTGTCGTATATTGACCAGGCCGGAGCCGAGGAAGCCAAGTTTCAGGGCGCGCAACGGGTCGTGACGGTGGCGATGAACGAAGTGGTGTTTCTCGAACCGGTATTTGTTGGCGATCTCGTCTCGTTCTACACGTCGCTGGTGCGGGTGGGTCGCACGTCGATCACCGTCCAGGTCAAGGTCTCCGCCGCCCGCCACTGGAACCGGGAAGAGGATGTCCAGGTCACCGAAGCCGAGATCACCTATGTCAACGTTGACGAAGACCACCGACCAACCCCGTTGGTCAGCCCCGAAAGGTGACCGAGGCAACCGATCATCGGGTTCGGAAACTGCTGGCTCGGGCGATTTCTGCCGGCAGGTTTCCCGGAGCGGCGGCGTTGTGGGGCCGAGAAGACCGGCCAGTCTTCGACGTGCGCGGAGGGTGTGGTTGAAATCGGGCGGACACCTCGCCGCGTCACCGTCGACACCTGGTTCGATCTCGCGTCGCTGACCAAACCTCTTGTGACCAACACCTTGACACTGTTGGCTTTCCGAGATGGAGCGCTGGCGCCGACGACCAGGGTGGGGGAGGTGTTGCGCGAGACCGAAGGTTCGCCGGTTGGCGATCTCGAAGTGCGGCACCTCCTGACGCACGCGTCCGGTCTCCCCGCCTGGTTGCCGTTCTACAGTCTGGCCGAGGGACAGCCCGGCAAGCTGACAGCGGTGTTGCCGCGGATTCCGGTCGAGGCAGCCCAGGGCTCGAGCGTGGTGTATTCCTGTGTCGGTTTTGTCATTCTCGGGTCTGATGCTCGAACAGGTGTCCGGCACCAGCCTCGACATCCTGTTCCGCGAAAAAGTCCTTGAGGTGCTGACGCTCGAGAACGATCTCGGGTTCAACCCCGATCCCGTGCGGCGCGCCGTGGTCGGAGGGGCAGCGCGGCCCAAGGCTGAACACCGTATGGTGCTCGACCTCGGCCTCGATCCGAAGTGGATTCCGCCGGTCGGAACGGGCCGCCCCGATGATGGGAACGCCCGGTTTTTCGGTGGAGCCGCCGGAAATGCGGGTCTCTTCGGATCGCTTCGAGGCGTCGAACGTCTGACGGCCGAATATTCGCGGCGCGGGGCGACCCTGTTGACTCCTGAGGAAACACGGCGCGCTCTGGAGTCGCAGACGCAGGGCCTCGAGCAGGAACGGTGCTCCGGGTGGCAGATCGCGACATCCCGCGGCTGCTCGGCGGGCGCCGCCCTGCCGCCGACCGCGTTCGGCCACACCGGGTTCACCGGGGTTTCGGTGTGGGCCGAAACCGGGAGCGGCGGAATCTGGGTGTTGCTCACCAACCGCAATCATCCCGGACAACGTGGCATCGACCTCCATCCCTTGCGGCGGAGGTTCCACGACCTGACGTCTGCGCCGTAGCGCAGTCCAACCCTACCTGGACGGTGTCGGCATGCCGACATCGCCAATTTTCCGGCTCAGGTGCGGAGCGATGTCAGCCGGTTCACCGCAAAAAGAGCCGCAAGCACGACCGGCGACCACGCCCCCGCAACCGGTGGCAGGATCTCCACCTCGCCCAGCTTTCCGAAAAGAGCGACCAGCATGAAGTAGGCGATTCCGAGAGTCAGTGCGACAGCCACACCCTGCATGGTACTGACCCTCCGGCCACCGCGGCTGAGGGCAAAGGGTAGAGAAAGCAGCACCATGACAAAGGCGGACAGTGGGTAAGTGAACTTCTGGTGCCACCGGACGATCAGGTTTGCAGGGCGGTAGCCGGAATCGACGAGCTCGGGAATGTAGTTGCGGAGTTCGCCGACCGACATTTCCGATGGACGCCGGTATTCCTGGCCGAAGTAGGTGGGTTCTTCCTCGATCTTCAGTTCCAGCGGCGCTGCGATCCGTCGAAAGACGTCGGTTCCGTCTGGGTAGAATTGCCGGAACCAACCCGAATCTGCGATCCATTTTCCGTCGAGAAACCGCGCGCGCCGGGTGAAAAGGTGAAATTTCAGGTTCATGTCGTCATCGATTTGAAACATCGTGAACCGGATCAGTGTCTTGGTCTCGCCGTCGTAACGGAGGAAATTGTAGAGCGATTCGTCGTTGCGCGAGAGCAGCCATTGGCGATCGTTCGCACGGTAGGAACGGGCGGTGTTGGTTCCGTTGATGACGTCTCGTAGGCGCTGCGCCTCGCGGTTGGCATTCGGAACAATGAACTCTCCCAGCATCCACAAACTACCGGCTCCGACCGCTGCGACCAGAAGCACCGGGACCGCCAGCCGATAGAGGGAGATGCCGGCCGCCTTGAGCGCCGTCAGTTCGCGCTGCTGTTCCATCACCGTGAGCAAAACCAGGACCGATATCATCAACGCCATAGGCGTGACATCAAGGAAGACCTGGGGAATCCGGTTGGCGTAGTAGCGTCAGGATCACGCTCGGCCGAAATGTCGTTCTTCGTCATGTCCTCGATGGCATCGCTGAGATCGACCACCACGTAGAGCAGCGCGGTGCTGCACAGGACGAGCAGCAGGGGAGGCAGGAGGCGGCGGGTCAGATATCGATCGAGGAGCGCCGGGAAGATATTCGCATAGCGGCGGCGCTGGATCGCGATCGGCACGACTGCCCGTCAGTCTCATCGGAAAAAGCCCGCGGCGCGGATTGAGCCGGGCGGCGCCGCCGCCGCCACCACACCTTGATCGCCTTGGAGCCGCGAGCCACGACGTTTTCCCGGGGCTCGCGTTCGCCGAGCCAGCGGCCCATCCGGACCATCAGAACGATCGCAACGATCGAAAGGACGATATTCGGCAACCAGATGCCGACCCACGGCGGGACCGTTCCCTTGATGCCAGCACCTCGCCCTGGTTGTTGACCAGGTAGTAGGCGAGAACGACGGCAACCGAAATCACGAAGCCTCGGCCCCGGCCGCCTGAACCGGACCCGACTCCGAGCGGGAGTGCGAGCAGACCGAACACAATGCACGCAAATGGAATTGCCAGTCGTTTATTGAGCTCGATCGACGCGTGGCGGCGGGTGATTTCGGAGTTGGTATCGTCGGTTTCCGGTTGGCCATCGGCGTCTCGGAGCGAACCGCCGAGGAGATATCTCATCAACTCGCCACTCGAGCGGTCCCCAATGCTCTGGCGGTAGTTGACGGTTCCCCCGCCGTCAAAGGACGGGCGAATGAGCTGCGATGTTGTTCTGTTGACCCGATAGGTTTCCGGATCATCGCGCGAAAACTGGTGGGTCACCACATCCTCGAGCCGGATCCACTGTTCCGGTTCCGGCAGGGGACCAGAGGCACCGATCGGGTCGATGTTTCCTCCACCTCCGGACACCATCCTGCCGGTGCGAGCCAGGGTCAGCCGCTCTTCGCCGGGGTTGGAGTTGTCGAACAGCATGATGTCCTGCCATTCACCGCTGTCCGAGTCGACGTCGCGCAGGTACAACAGGGCATTCGGGATTTCCTCGTGGAAGACCTGGGGATCGATCCTTCCGAGGTTTTTGGCCCCGGCAAAGAGCTTCACCTTGAGTTCCCGGAGCTGCGAGCTCGAATCGGGGATGACAAAGAGGTACAGATAGGCGTTGAAGGTGGCGAGCACGACTGCAAAAGCGAGGATTGGTCGCAACAACCTGCGAATCGGGATCCCGCCGGCCTGCAGCGCCACGAGTTCGCTGTCGGCGTTCATTCGGCCTGCTGCCAAAAGGACGCCGAAGAGAAAGCTCATAGGGATCGTCAGCACGATCACGTGTGGAAGCGTGATCATAAGCACTCGTGCCGCGTCACTCGCCGCGACGCCTCGAACAAGGACCTGTTCGATCAGGTTGTAGATGCCCCGGATGACCACCAGAAAGGTGTAGGTCACGAACCCCAGAGCGGTCGGAGTGAATATCTCACGCACCGTGAGGCGATCGATGATGCCGAAGAGCCTCACTGGTGGATTCCCTGTGCCGAGAGAGCGGTATGCCAAGTCATCCACCGAATTCTACACGCTTCGACGCGACTCGGGACGATGACGGCGGCGAGCAGTTTCTGAATGGAAGGAAAAGGGAGAAGTTCTCCGCAGCTTTTCCACAGGGGAGGAGATTTCCACAGGACACCGGCTGGATAGCAATGTCCGATAAGATATATTATGTAAACCTAAATATGGGAAAAGCGAATAAAGGGCGCATTTTGGCCTTGTGGGAACTCAGCTCTGGGTCGATCCCTCTTCGTCGAGGCTCGCTTCGAGATCACGAATCAGCGTCCTCAACGCCTCGATCACCTCTCTCGGTTCGGGCTGGGTCGTCGTTCGGAACGCCAACGAGACCGAGAACGAACGATCAGGATTGCGGAACTGAAAACGAAACGGCCTCTGGTCGGAAGCGTTACCGTCGCCGCGATTCTCGTCATCGCGATTCGCATCAGCCGCTCCACCATGGCGTCGTTGGCGGAGCGCCGCTCGATCGAGGCGGTGCTCGACGATGTCCCGGACGAGCTGTTCCATGGACTCTTGGTCACCCGCTCTGGCGATTTCTAGAAGCACGCTCTTGGCGGTTATGTCGGCATGCCGACAGAGATCCCGAATCGAATCCGGGATTCGAAGCATGGTCAGGGCCTCGGTGACAGTGACCCGCGAGCGGCCGACGGCCTCAGCCACCTGTTCGTGGGTGTAGCTGTACTTGTCGATCAGAGTTCGGTAGCCGTCGCCCTCTTCGAATGCCGTAAGGTCCTTCCTTTGAAGGTTTTCGATCAGAGCAATCTCGAGTGCCTGTTGATCGTTGACGGTGAGCTCGATACAGGGCACTTCGGTGAGACCAACCGCCATCGCGGCGTGAAATCGACGCTCTCCGGAAACCAGTTCGTATTTTCCCTTGCCGAGGTTGCGGACCAGGAGAGGTTCCAGAACTCCGTGGGTGTCAATCGAGGACTGCAGATCTTCGAGATCGCCGAGATTCGAACGCGGTTGATCTTGATTGCTGGTGATGGCGGTGATGCGGACCATGCGGCCGATGCCCTCCCCCATTCGTTGGGCGAGTTCGTCGACAAAGTGTCGATCGTGGCGCATGCGGCGATTCGGCGGAAGACCGACTTTGGGTTTACTCGGAGCCGACACGCTGGAGAACCTCCTCGCACAGGCGATAGTATTCGTAGGCACCACTCGAGGATGGTGCGTGGCTGAAGATGCTGGTCCGGTGGGCCGGCGATTCTTCGAGGCGGACAGACTTGGTAATGCTGGTTTCAAACACCAGATCGCCGAAGACCTCGTCGATCTCTTCGCGGACCTGGCGGGCGAGCACCGTGCGGCGATCAAACATGGTCACGACGATGCCGAGCATCTGCAGATCGGTGTTGGGACGGGCCTTGATCTTGTCGATGGTCTCGAGCAGGTCGTCGGTGCCCTCGAGGGCAAAATACGAAGCCTGGATGGGCACCAGCACGTGAGTTGCCGCAACCAGCGCATTGACCGTGAGCAACCCCAGGGTCGGCGGCGTATCGATGATGATGGCGTCGAACGGGCTGTCGAGGGCCTCGATCGCGTCCTTCAGTCTGTAGGGAGCGTCGAGCTCACCGGCGATGTGGACTTCGAGCTTGGCCATGGCGATGCGTGAGGGCGCCACCCAGAGATTCTCCTGCGCCCCCGCGAGAATCACCTCGTCGAGACGAGTTGTTGCACGCAGCACGTCGTACATGTGCTCGTTGATCTGCTCCAATTCGACGTTGGACATGGTCGAGTTGGCCTGGGGATCGAGATCGATCAGCAGCGTTTTCAGCCCCTTTTGAGCGAGACCCGCTGCAAGATTGATGGCGGTGGTGGTCTTGCCCACACCACCTTTTTGATTCGTGATGGCGATCCTCATGAATTCTCCGGGTTCCGCAGGAACTGCGACGGTGCTGAGCCCACTATAGGGGGGCTCGGTTTCGGGTGTCAACGCATTGGTGGAACGACCCGACGAATGCCCGAATCGTCATTGAGTTTTCCACCTCGTAACGCCCAGGCGGTCGCCACGGGTCGATTTACATCTCGTATTCACCCATGTCCTCGGGGCGCATCTGTTCCAGCAACTCCCGGATGGTCTCTTCCACCGTGGAGGCGTTCATGACGCCGTGTTCGAGGACCGCGGGATCCACCAGCACGTCGACTTTTTCGCGAAGGGCGACCGCGATGGCGTCGGACGGCCGTGAATCGACGTTGTGGATCGTCGCTGCCGCATCTCGAAACTGGATCGAGGCCTTGAACACGCTGTCCTCGAGGGTATGGATGAAGATGTGATCGACGGCGCAACCGGCGGTCCGCAACAGATCCTGTATCAGGTCGTGGGTCATGGGCCGTGGAGCCGCGACGCCTTCGAGTTCGAGGGCAATGGAATTGGCCTCACAGACCCCGATCCAGATCGGCAAAAGGAGATTCCCATCGGGATTCTCGAGGACCACGACCGGGGTATTGGAGGTTGGGTCCATAACCAGGCCACGAATTGTCATCTTGACGGCGGACTGGACATTTCGGAGGTCGTTCATCTTCCCAATCTGTGGGCGCCGGGCTTCGATGTCAAGCGGCGCCGCCGACGGCGCTGAGCACCGGGAGGGTCGGCGAACCTGAGGCCGCTTCGCCGGAAAGTGAATGTGACCCGGCACGAAGGATTCGAACGTCGACGATGTCGCCGACACGCTCGCGCCCCGTTTTTGGGAAGTTGACGACCCTGTTGTCTTCTCCCCTGCCCTGCCAGTGCATCGGATCCCGTCTGCTGTCGCCGTCAATCAGAACCGGCACAACCTCTCCCACGAGCAGCCGGTTGAGCTCGCCGGAAATGCCTTCGGTCAGTTCGAAAAGCCGGTGCAGACGGTCTTTCTTGACCTCCTCGCCGACCTGAAGCTCATATCGAGCGGCTGGGGTCCGCGGCCGCGGAGAATAGGCGAAGGCAAAGACCTGCCCGAAACGCACTCGGTGCAGGACCTTCATCGTGTGATCGAAGTCTTCGTCGGTTTCACCCGGAAAACCGACGATCACGTCGGTCGAGAGGTTGATGTCGGGCACCGCCTCGCGGATTCGGTCGACCAGTTCCAGAAACTCGCTCTGCGTGTAACGACGGTGCATCCGTTTGAGGACATCATCCGAGCCCGATTGGAAGGGCAGATGGAGGTAGCGCGAGACCTTGGGATTGGCTGCGAGGACATCGATTGTGCGCTTGTTGAAGTGGCGCGGGTGGGACGTGATGTAGCGAACCCTCTGCAGCGGCTCGATGGCGGCCACCGCCTCGAGCAGAGCTGCGAAGTCCGCGCCGGTCTCGGGGCACTGGTAGGAGTTGATGGTCTGTCCAAGGAGCTCGACCTCCTTGAGGCCGGTGGCGGCGAGGGCCCGCACTTCCACGAGCACGTCTGCCAGGGTTCGACTGAGTTCTCGGCCGCGGGTATAGGGAACGACGCAGAAGGTGCAGAACTCGTTGCAGCCCTCCACGACGGTGACCATGCCCCGGGTCGAGCTCTTGCGAAAGATCGCCTCGAAGCTGTGTTCGCGTTCGGCGTCAAATTCAGTCAATACCGGGCGCATGCCCTGAGCGACCGTCCGCACCGCCTCCCCCACTCTCCCGATCTCACCCGGACCGAGCACGAATCCTACGGCCGGCGAGCGGTCGAGGAGAGAGGCTCCCTCTTGTTGCGCAACACAACCGCAAATCCCGATGACTGGCGCTGAATCGAGTTTTTCCAGCCTTCCAATGCGGCTGACGATTTTCTGGACCGGGCGTTCCCGAACCGAGCAGGTGTTCAGGATCACGAGATCCGCGGTCTCGGCATCGGCTGCGGCCTCCATACCGTGATCGCGCAGCTGGCCTTCGATCAGCTCGCTGTCGTGCTGATTCATCTGACAGCCCCAGGTTTCAATGAAATAGGTTCTCATTCGCAATTTCCAACCATCGACGTGAGTGTATCCTCACGCCATGGATGCGGCAAGCCCGTCGTCCGGTCTCCCCGGGATCGGGTTCAGTAGACGATAATTCCCGGCGTCGGTGTCGGGGGAAAAGGCGTCGGCGCGCTCATGCCTCTGAACCAACCTGGCTCAGCACCGTCCCTGCGGGCATCGCTCTTGATCTGGCTCAGTTTCGCCTCGGCCTCAACCAGATCCTTCTCCAGCTTCGCCCGCCGTTCGGTGGCGGCATCGAGTTTGGGCTTGATGACGCCGTCGCGGTACATCGGATCGTCCCAAGAATAAAAATCCCGCCACAGGCCGGGGATTTCGCCGTCGAGGACGGTGATTTGATAGCGGAGCGAGCCCACCAGTTCGATCTGGCTTTTGTACTGGCTCTGCCAAAAACGACGACGTTCGTCGCTGTGCTCCGGGTCGCTCGGCGCCACCATCTCGACCTTGAGAGGGTCGCGCACAGGGCGGCGGTTCGGAGTATCGCTTTCGGTCGCGGTCACCGAGCCCTTTTCAGCATACTCGGCGAGATTTTCGTTTGTGATGACAATCGACTTCCCCTTCTCGCCCCCCTTGAGCTCGGTGTCCTTCGCCATTTCGTTGAGGGATGTGCCGCCGGCAGGCCGTGGTGTCTTTGTGGGGGTCGGCGTCGGTGGGTCGGCCGCATGGACCCACATCCCGAGACTCAAACCGAGCACCGCCGTCATCACGAGGTGAACGGGCAATCGTTTGCGTAAACTCATTTCGGCTCCCTCTGCCCCGAAGGCCACAACCAGTATGACGCACCTACGGCGCACTGGTTCCCTCTCTTCCATATCGATCTTCGATCCGAACGACGTCGTCGAGGTGATTGGTCGAGACTTCGAGGAGGCGGCAATCGGTGACGGCGACCATGCGGTGGAGTTCGCCCGGGTGCCACGTGAAAGACATCGCCGGCCGTCATCCGAATCGGCACCAGGTTGTCGACGTCCGGCCCCGTGACCATGTCCAACTTACCGTCGAGGACCCGCAAGGTCTCGTCCTTGACCTCGTGGTACTGGAGGCTCAAGGCCTGCCCTGCGCGGATGGCGAGGATCTTGCCGACGTAGTTCGTCGGTCTCGGCAAAGATCTCCTCGTGGCCCCATGGCTTGTCGATCATGCGTGGTGTGCTGATGCCCATTGAATCCCCTACACGTGAATCTTGGTCTTTGCGAGAAGAAAGGCAAGGCGTTCGAGGAGATACTCCTCGACTTCTCTGGCGGTGACGAGTTTGAGTGCTTGACGGGCGATCTGGGACGCCTCGCGGTACGAGAGCTGTCGGATCAGGGCACGCACGACCGGAATGGCGTGTGGATTCATGCTGAACTTTTCGAGGCCGAGACCGACCAATACCGGAACCATCAGCGGGTCGGCCGCCATCTCGCCGCACATGGAGACGTCCATGCCCTCTGCCTGCCCTGCAGAAATCACTTCGGAAATGAGACGAAGCACTCGCCGGATGGGTTGGTTTGTAGAGATCAGCAACCAGATTGTTGGAACGATCGACCGCAAGCGAATACTGAATCAGGTCGTTGGTGCCGATCGACATGAAATCGACCTCCTGGGCGAGATCGCGGGCCATGACGGCCGCGGATGGGACCTCGATCATCGCGCCGAGCGGCACGTTTTTGTGGACGGGGAGCTGTTTTTGCCTCGAGTTCCGCGGTGATCTCGCGAACCAGGAGTCTGGCGATTCGAAACTCCTCGATGCCGCTGATGAGCGGGAAGAGAATTCGGACCCTGGCCAACCGGGAACTCACCCGGCCACCTGAAGGATCGCGCGCAGTTGGGTGCGGAAGAACTCGGGACGGGAAAAACACAGACGGATCCCACGCAGCCCCAGCACCGGGTTGGCCTCGGTGTCTGCCGCCGATGATCTCTCGGGCGAGCTTCCTCCCGCCGAGGTCGAAGGTGCGGATGATGACCGGTGCAGGCCCCATTTTCGAAACCATATCGCGATAGGTCTCGAGGTGGTCCTCCACCGACGGGAGGGCCGGGCTCATCTTCATATAGAGAAACTCGGATCGGTACAGCCCGACGCCCGGAAACGTTCCAGTGCAGCGCCTGATCGACTTCCGCCGGTAATTCGATGTTGGCGTGAATCTCGATGGTCGCGGCCGTCACGCGTCACCGTGGACAGCGCCCCGCATCTGCAGAAGACCGGTCTGGTGTTCTTCGTACTCTCGCTGCCGCGATTCATACTCGCTGAGTTCAGCGGGATTCGGATCGAGCACGATCTTGCCTTCGAAGGCGTCGAGGGCGATGCGGCGTGACTTCTTCGCCTGCTCACAGAGCCCGCGCGCGCCGACGATCACCGGGATGCCCAGTGCTCGCGCGATAATCGTCGTGTGAGAGGTCGGTCCACCCATTTCCAGCGCGAACCCCAACATCTTGTCGAGTGGGAGTTGGACCGCCGTCGAGGGCGGGAGGTCGTCGGCGACCAGGATCACCGGGTGATCGAGGTTTTCGAGTTGGACGAGATCCGGGCCGTGGAGCTCGTGGTGGATCTGGTTCGCCACGTCGAGAACGTCCAACTTTCGGTCCGCCAGATACTCGTCGGGCAGGGCCTCGAAACGCGAAATCAGCGGCTCGAGGACCTGGTCGATAGCCCAACCGGCGTTGACCTCCTGTTCGCGGATCACCTGCTCGACGGGCCCGGTGAAGGATGGATCGGAGGCAATCAACTGATGGGCCTCGAAGATCGCGGCGTACTCCTCCCCCATCTGCGCTGCGGCGCGGTCGCGGTTTTCCTTGATGTGCTCGATAGTCGCCGCAACCGCGGCCCGAAACCGCTCGACCTCGGCTTCAACCATGTCGGTGGGGATCGTGATTCGCAAGCGTCGAAATCGGCCGGGTCTCGTGGACCACCGGTTCGCCGATGGCAATGCCCGGGCTCACCCCGAGGCCGCTGAGGGCCTGGCTCACTGACCCTCTCCGAATTTGTCGGCAAACAGCGCTGTGATGGCGTCGACGGCCGCCTGCTCATCGGCGCCGTCGGCACGAACCATCGAGCGGGGTTCCTTTGGTGGCGGCCAGCGTCAGGATCCCGAGAATCGACTTGGCGTTGACTTCCTCGTGTTCCGTGCCGATGTAAATCTCCGATTCGAAGGCACTCGCCGTGTGAACGAGCTTTGCCGCGGCTCGGGCATGAAGCCCGAGCTTGTTCGTGATCATCACCTGCTCCCGTGTCATTCTGTTCAACTCCTGCCGTGGTGGCGGTCGCAGCTGGGTTCTTCTGAATACTGTGCGACCGGTCTCGATTCAGTTCTATTGTATCCGCCGAGCCGCAAACGGGCGCGCAACGGAGCTATTTTGACGATGTTTTGGAATGGAGAAACTCGCTCGCCACCCGGATGCTCTTCTGGCCGGCGGTCTGCCAGACCCGTGGCGAGTTCGTGCAGCGAGACAGCGTCGACCCTGGAGCGAACCGAGCTTGACGAGCATCGGCAGATTGACGCCGGTCACCACCTCGACCTTGTCAGGGTCGAGAAACGGCAGCGCCAGATTGGTGGCGGTTCCGCCGAACATATCAGTCAAGATCAAGGTGCCTTCACCCTGGTCGAGCTCCTCGGAGCTGCTTTTTGAGTGATCGGGAGGCCTCGTCGGAATCGACATCCCACGGCAGCGGCATCGCCGAAGTCTGCTCGGAGAGAGTCGGATCGATCGTCTGCGCGGCCTGCAGCAGTTCGGTCGCGAGGTTGCCGTGGGTGAGGACCAGGACCGGAATCATGAGTACCTCCAACGTTCCTTGTCACGGTGGTGGACAACGACCTCGTGACCGGCTTCGGCAAGCGCCCGCGCCACCCGGTCCGCGACGTAGACCGAACGGTGGCGACCGCCGGTGCACCCAAGTGCTATGCCGAGATGTGTTTTCATTTCCTCGGCATACCGGGGCAGGAGATACGATATCAGGTCCATGATTCGCGTGACCGCGTCTTCGACCTCGTCGAAATCCGCTCAACCACGTGGCGACCTCCTCGTCGTCCCCCGCCAGGGCCCGCAGGTTGACTGTTCGAAAAACGGGTTTGGCAGAAACCGCACATCGAACACGAGGCTCGCCGTGGCCGGCACCCCCTGGAGGTACGAAAAGCTCTGCACCTCGACCGTCAACTGAGGGCGATCGGTTTCGCGCCCGCCGAGGGTCAGGACCTGCCGCCGCAGGTCGTGGGGCGACAAGTTGGTGGTGTCGATGATGAGGTCCGCCAGGTCCCGGACCTCCGCCAGAGTCGCCCGCTCCTCGGTGATCGCCCGTTCCAGGCTGAGGTCGCGGAGGGGGTGCGGACGCCGGGCAACCGAGAACCTGCGCAGGAGGATCTCCGGAGCGGCTTCGACAAACACCAGCCGCACTCCCGTCGTACTTGTTTTGAGGTCGCCGAAGAACTGCGGAAAGAGCTGGATCATGCCGCGGGTTCGAACGTCGAGCACGATCACGAGTCGGTTCATTTCGCCTTCGGTCCGCGCAAACAGAAGCGGCACGAGATCGAGCGGGATATTGTCGACGCAGACATAGCCCATGTCCTCGAAACACCGGCTGAGCACGGTCTTTCCGGCGCCCGACAATCCAGTCACGACGAATGGTCCGCTGAAGTTGGTCTCAGTCCGCGTCACCGTGTGCCTCCCTGCGCCATCAGGTTGATGCTCTCGAGAAAACCGCGCTCGTCCTGAATCCCACGCTGTGCGAGCAGGCATTTCCGGACCGCGGTCTCGACCATGATCGCCAGGTCGCGCCCGGGCGCGACCACCATCGTGTACTTGGGCACTTCGATCCCGAGGATGCTCTCGGTCGACGTCCACGCGCTCGGGCGCTCCATCATCTGTTCCCGCCAGCGCTGTTCCATCTCGCGCGCCTGCGGTGTGAGCTTGGTGAGCTGAATGACCAGCGACACCGCGACCTCTGGCGAGAGTCGCCGTCATCCCGAAGTGTTTTCTGACGTCGATGATGCCGACGCCGCGAAGTTCGAGGTAGTTTTCCAGCAGCTCGTGCGGACTTCCGAGCAGTCCCTGGTGGTGGGTTCGTCGGATCGACACCGTGTCATCGGCGACCAGCCGGTGGCCTCGATAGACCAGTTCCAGCGCGCACTCGCTCTTGCCGATCCCCGGGTCGCCGACGATCAGCGTCCCGAGCGAAAAGACGTCGATCAGCACGCCATGGAGTTGAATCCGGGGTGCGAGGGCGTCCTCGAGATAGTCGGAGATGGCTTCGATCGCCTTCGAGGTCGCTGTTTCGGTCACCAGCAACGGGAGGCCGGCCGCCTCTGCGGCTTCCAGCACTCCGCGCGGGCGGACGCTTGCCCTTGGTCGACACGACGCACGGGATGTCGAGCTCCATCAGACACCGCAGACGCCGCTCCGCCTCCGCGCCGGCGAACGTTGCGAGGTAGTCGTACTCCGATTCGCCCGAGAATCTGCAGCCGGCCGGCTTTGACGTAGGGCAGGTACCCGGCGAGGGCGAGGCCCGGTTTCTGGATCCTCGGATTGGTGATGCTCCGCTCTTTCGAGTCCCGGCGCACCTGCGACCACCTCGAACTCGAGCGCCGAGAGCCGGGGTTCCGCCAGCAGGTTCTCGATCGTGACGGATCGGGTGACGCGTCACAGCCCCTCCGAACTGGCTGTTCGGCAGATGGCGTCGACGACCGCATCCGGATCCTCAGCGACCAACAGTTCGGTTCGGAGGTCGTCCCTTTTCAGCACCCGTGCGATCTGCGAGAGCACCTGGAGGTGGGCGGCGGGCTGGTCCGGAGGCGACGAGCACGACGAAGAGAAACGACACCGGCTGGTCGGCGTCTCCGCCGAATCCGACGCCGGTCTTGAGGCGGGCCAAGCGCGATGGCGATGTGATTCAGTCCCTGGATCTTGCAGTGAGGGATGGCGAAACCGTCGCCTACCGAGGTGGAGCCCAGAGCCTCCCGTTCGAGAAGTGCTTTGACAACTTCGTCCTCGTCGAGACCGAGGGTCGGCGAGAAAACCCGCTGCGACCGCCGTCAGGGCGGATGCAGCGTCCTCCGCCTCCAGGTTCGAGGAAGACGTTTTCCGGTTCGATCAGTTTGTGGATTTTCATCAGAGTTCGGGGGTGATCAATCCCAGGTTTTTGTCGTCGCGACGGTACAGCACGTTGACCTTGTCCGTGGAGGCGTTGCGAAAAACCAGGAAATCGTAGGGAGAATCGTCGAGATGCAGCACCGCTTCCTCGATCGACATCGGTTTGATCGCGATCGAGCTTCGTTCGACGATTCTCGGTTGCCCGGACTCCATCGAATCGCGTTCGAAGACGTCGACCGACCAGCCCGTGTCGATCTTGGCTTCGGAGCCTGCCCGCTTCTTGTGGTCCTTGAGCCGGGTCTTGGCACGACGAGCCTGGATCTCGATCTTGTCCACCGCATCCTGGATCGCGGCCATCAGGTCCTTGTTCTGGGCCGTCGCCTTGACATCGAAATCCTTGCCCTTGATCGAAGATCGACCACGTGAAGGTGCCGTTCGAGTTCGACCTCGAGTCGGACATCGAGGATATCGTTGAAATACTTCGCGATCTTTGCGAATTTCTTCTCGGCAAGCTGCCGCGACGGTTCCGTGAGATCTACCTTGCGGGCGATATAGTCGATTTTCATTGTGAACTCCCTGGTGCTAAAACACTTTCTTTCGCTTGTCGGACGATGGGATCATCATCTCTTCACGATACTTGGCAACCGTCCGACGTGCCAATCGTATCCCTTCTTTCTGCAACATCCGCATGATTTTCGAATCGGACAAGCGGCCGTTCCGGGTCCTCGGCTTCCACGACCTTTCGAATCCGCTCCTTGACGACCATTGACGACACGTTTTCACCCGCGTGCCGAATCCACGCCTGAGTGAAAAAAGTACTTCATCGGGAACAGACCCCGGGGTGTGTACATGTATTTGTTGCTCACCACGCGGGAGATCGTGGATTCGTGCATGCCGATGTCTTCGGCCACCTGTCTGAGGACCATCGGTCTGAGGTGTTCGATGCCGTGGTCGAGGAACTCGTCCTGAAAGCTGACGATGCTCCGCGCCACCTTGTAGATGGTTCGCTGGCGCTGGTCGATGCTCTTCATCAGCCACAGGGCGGAACGCATCTTGTCGCGCAGGTACTCGTTCGCCTGGGAGTCGAGGTTTTTTGCTCTCAGCATCGACTGGTACCGGGTGTTGATCCGGAGCCGCGGCAGACCGTCGTCGTTCAGCGTGATGACGTACTCGTCGTCGATCTTGCGCACGTAGACATCCGGCTCGATGTACTGATTGTCGCTCTGGCGATACATCCGGCCCGGCTTCGGCTCCAGACCCTGGATGACATCCAGGATCGGTTTGATCTCCGCCAACGCCGCGCATCCCAGCGCCTTCGCAAGCACGCTCCCACCGTTGGTGGAGGAGATCGTCCCAATGCTCGGTGATCACCCGGTGGGCCTGGTTCGAGGATGCGACACATCTCCGTTTTCGTGGCCCTCGCGCAAGAGGTGTTCGACCTGAACGGCCAGGCACTCCTGCAACCTGGTCGAGGCGATCCCGGGAGGGTCCAGCGACCGGACGACGCCCGAGGGCCGTCGTGACAACCTCGTCGCTCGCAGCCGGTTCCCTGGCGTGATCTCCTCGCGGGTCGCCCGGAGGAAGCCGTCTTCGTCGAGATTGCCGACGACGAAATCGCAGACCTCGAAGACTTCCGGCGTGCAGTCCAGCATGTGGAGCTGCCAGAGGAGGTGGTCGTACAGCCCGGCGCCGCCCGATACGATGTTCTCCAGGCGGTTGTCGTTCTCGAGCGACGGCGCGGACATCGACGGGCCTTCGTTTCGTCCGTCGCCGAGGTAGTCCGAGAAAAAGGCCTCGAGGTCGATGTCGCCGTAGGACTCTTCTTCGGAAGGCAGCGGGTCATCGCTCTGGCGTCTGCGGCCGGCTCCCGGCGTCTCGTCCGGTGCCGAGCCTCTTCTGCGGTGGACTGCGCTCCGCTTCTCCGGCCGGCTCGTCGCTGCCGGTGCTGACTTCGTCCTGGGATTCCTCCACCTCGAGCATGGGATTCTCGAGGATTTCCTGGGCGAGAGTCTCCTCGAGCTCCAGGCGCGACAGCTGCAACAGCTTGATCGCCTGCTGCAGCGACGGCGTCATCACCAGCCGTTGCGCCAGCTTCAATCGGAGTTTCTGTTCGAGGGCCATGAAGTGAATAAACCTCATCGCGAGGCGGCGTCGAATCGAACCTCGGGGGCAGGCAATGCCGTGACCCGTCAGTCTCGTGCCGGGTCAGAGCCTGAATTCCTCGCCGAGGTAGATTCGACGAACGTCCCGGTTTTCTGACAGATCAACGGGGTCTCCCGTAGCAAAAATCTTGCCGTCTTTGATTATATAGGCGCGGTCGGTGATCTTCAATGTTTCCCGAACGTTGTGGTCAGTAATTAAAACGCCTATTCCCAATGATTTAAGTCGTTTGATGATGCGTTGGAGATCGAGTACCGCCAGCGGGTCGATGCCCGCGAAGGGCTCGTCGAGAAGAATGAAGGTGGGTTTGGTGGCGAGGGCCCGCGCGACCTCGAGTCGCCGCCGCTCGCCGCCGGACAGGGTCTCCGCCCGCTGATTCCTGAGATCGGCAAGACCGAAGTCGTCGAGCAGCCCGTCAATCCTCCGGTGGGCGTCCCTGCGCGTCGACGCCGAGCGCCTCCAGAATGAGCCAGATATTGTCCTCGACCGAAAGGCGCCTGAATGAACTCGGTTCCTGTGCGAGGTAGGCCACGCCCATCCGTGCACGACGGTACATCGGCTCGGACGTGATGTCGCGATCGCCGAGGATGACCTTTCCCTCGTTGGGTTGAACCAAGCCCCACCATCATGTAGAAGGTCGTTGTCTTCCCGGCGCCGTTCGGACCCAGGAGACCGACGATTTCACCAGGCGCGATATCGAGCGTGATACCGTCGACCACCCACCTTCCGCGGTAGGCCTTGCGCAGGCCGTGCGCGGCCAGATCGAGGGCTTTTGGGCTCAGGGTGTCTCCTCCGGGTAGTAAATGGTCTCGGTTCCGCCGGCGACCGAGACCGTACCATCGGCCTGATTCCAGGTCAACGAAGAACCGGAGACCTCGTTTCCACCGGGATCGGTCAGCCGCACCGGCGACCCGGTGATCGGTGACCAATCTCGGTCTTGACCTCGCGGCGGGCGAACTGACCCGTCATGCGGCGGCCGGTTTCCACGATCACCAACTCGACGGATCCCACCGCCTCAACCGCGGTGACCTGGTTGTTCGTCGTCGAAGAACACGCTCAATTCCGCCGCGGCCAGCGTGTGATCCGGGGTCCGAGTAGCGGACGTTGCCGCGGTAAATCGCGGTGCCCTCGGTTGTCGTCGAAATCGAGCGACCTCGCGACCACCACGACGTCTTCTCCCTCGTCGCCCTCGAGGTTCAACTGTGATGCCGGAAACGTCGTCCGCACGTGTCCGGTCGCCCGCACCGTCGCCGGCATCCTGGTGGAATACGACGTCGTCGGCCAACAGGAGGCGGTGACCCTGCCACAGTCGGGTGTTTTCGCGAAGGTGGTAGATGCCGCCTTCGTCGGTCACGTCGAGGATTTCGGATGCGAAATGGGTGGGCTGAGACGCATCCGCGGCCGATCTGCCGATCAGCGAGACGTCGAGGATCTGCCCCTGAACGTTGCCGCGGGCCTCGGATCGGCCCTCGTTGTTGAAGAGCTGAGCCTGGTCGCAGCTCAGGCGCCCGCGCTCGGAGAGAAGGAGGACGCGTTCGGGCCCGGCCGGGTCGCCGTGCAGCATCAGCAGACCCGCCTGCGGGGACAGACGGGCGCGGTAGCCCCGTCCTTCGACGCCTTCGCCCTGAATCACGACGTTCCTCAACATCTCCACGTCGGTGGCCTGGCCCTCGGAAAACCACACCCGGGCCTCGCTCGCCTCCCCACGGCGGACCGGGCCCTCGATCGGCACTTCCCTGATGCAGACCCCGTCTTCGGCCCGAAGGTTGATCAGTCCCTCCTCGCCGACAACGCCGCGCAGCACCCACGCCTTGAGCTCGCGCTCGAAATACCCCTCGCCACCGATGAACCGGACATCGATCCACGGCCCGCGACGTCGTGGCATCGAGCTGCCAACGACCGGCGCCGTCATTGACGGCCGACGATCTTCTCCATCCGCGCCACGACCAGCACCGTCGCTGTTCGGCGCGGTGGATTGTGCGGTGACTCCCCCATCGAGCTCGATCCGCCGCGGCGGACCGTCGTCTTTCTCGAGGTCCACCCGCATGAGGGGCGCTTCGAGCTCGGACTGGCCCATCGTCAACCGTCCCCCGTCGGGAAGATGATAATGCCGTCGTCCGGTGGTACACCGCCCTCGGCGCGGACAGGGTGGCTCCGGCCGCGGTCCGCATCGTGAGGCCGTTTTCGAGCATGATCTCGTCGCTCTCGAGGTCGTAGGTCGCCGGTTCGGGCTCGCCCGAAGGTCGCTCCGGACACGAACACCACCTCGGCGTTGGCGGTGAACCGCCGCGAGCTCGCTTCGAAGCTCCCGGCGTCCGTGGTCAGGCTCGCGCCGCTCGGGAACTCGATCCGGATGCTCCCGCCGAGCTCAGCGTCACGGGTCTGAATGTTGAAGCGAGCTCCGTCGCAGGTCAAGATCGGTCCGATCTCGCCTTCGCGAAAAAACTGCAGCCTCACCCCTTCGATTTCGTGCCACCCCGAGGACAGATCCCAGGGTGCGTTTCGAAAGCAATTCGAAGATCTTCCTCACCGGCAACCCGTTCGATGAACTCGAAACCCGTATAGACCCCGACCGCACGATCGCCGTCTTCACCGGAAACAGCGTCCGTCGTCCACCGACGGCACGGGAGGGTTAAACCTCTCCAGTCGTTGGACGACCAACACCGCCAGGAGCCAATAACGTCGCCGCGAGTGCCAGGGCGGACAACCGTCGAATCCAGCGGCGGGAAGCGACGCTCATCAGTGCCGGCAACCCGGCGGCAGCCGGCGAGGGTGAGATGCGTGCATCGGTCTGAATTTCAGCGGTCGCTGAAGACGCCCATCGCCTGGAACTTCTTGAAGCGCCGGGTCACCAGGGCCTCCGGTTTGAGCTTCCGCAGTCCCTTGAGATTCCTTCGGATCGCCGAAGAAATCGTGTCCGCCATCACGACCGCGTCCATCTGGGCGCCGCCCGCAGGCTCCGGGATGATCTCGTCGATGATGTTGAAGCCCTTGAGATCCTTGGCGGTGATGCTGCAAGTGCGGTCGCCGCGTCCTCGGCCCGCGCCTGGTCCTTCCACAGGATGGCCGCGCAACCCTCCGGAGAGATCACCGAGTAGATGGCGTGCTCCAGCATCAGGACCCGATCACCGATGCCGAGCGCCAATGCGCCTCCGGACCCGCCTTCGCCGGTGACGATGACGATGATCGGCACCGGCAGAGCGGCCATCTCGATCAGGTTGTGGGCGATGGCCTCGGCCTGTCCCGCGTTCTTCGGCATCGATCCCGGGATAGGCTCCCGGAGTGTCGATGAATGCGATGATCGGACGCTTGAAACGGGCGCCGAGGTCCATGATCCGCATGGCCTTGCGATAGCCCTCAGGTCGCGGCATGCCGAAGTTCCGGCGCAGTTTCTCGGCAGTGTCCCTCCCCTTCTGGTGCCCCACCACAACCACCGGATCTCCGTCGAAGCGCGCCAGTCCGGCCACGATCGCGGGATCGTCCGCAAACCTCCGGTCGCCGTGAAGCTCCGTGAAATCGGTAAAAATACTGTGGGTGTAGGCCATCGTGTGGGGCCGGTCGGGGTGACGCGCAAGCTGGCACTGTTGCCATGGCGTCAGCTCCGAAAAGACCCGCTTGATGACGCGTCGAGCTCTTTCCTGGCGGCTTCAGGTCAGCCTCGGTTCCGGGGCCGGATGTCCCTGCGGACTCCAGATTCCAGAACGCGCGATCTGACCTCTTCGATGGGTTCGAGGAAGGGGGGCGTGGGTGATGCCATTTTGCGACTTTAACCCGGAATCGACCTGAAATCTACTTCCCTGGCACGACCAGCGTCGGAAGATACTCCTTCGGTGGGTCGAACCCGAGGAGAAATAACAGGGTCGCCGCGATGTTCCCGAGGCCGGGTCGGTCGATCGCCGGAATTGGCTACGAGCGAGTCGATTCCGGCACCGACAAGACACAGAGGAACCGGCGACAGCGTGTGGCTGGTCTTGATCATCGGTTGCCCCTGTTCATCGCGCTTGACGTTGCCGGTCTTCTTTTCGACTTCCCACATCATGTCCGAGTTGCCGTGATCGGCGGTGACCAGGAGGGTCGCCCCAGCTTCGTGGACAGCACGTTCGATCCTCCCGACACACTCGTCGACCACCTCCACGGCGCGGCACCGCCGCCGCCAGAGAACCCGTGTGTCCGACCATATCGCCGTTGGCGAAGTTGGCCCGCACGAAACGGTGGCCGCGATTCTCGAGATCGTGAATCACCACGTCACAGACCTCCCGGCCTTTCATTTCAGGTTGTTCGTCGAAAGGCTCTCTGCTGCTTTGAATCTTCGACCCAGTCCTCCAACGAAGCATCGAACTTCTCCGAGTTGTTGCCGTTCCAGAAATAGGTCACATGGCCGAATTTCTGGGTCTCCGCGGTGGCCAGCTGACTGATGCCGTTTTCGACGAGGTACTCGGACACGGTTCGCGAGATCGCCGGCGGGCTGACCAGGTAGAGCGGCGGCATCCCGAGGTCGCCGTCGTATTCCATCATGCCCGCATACATGACGTCGGGCACCCGGCCGCGGTCGAACGGCGAGAAGTCCGCCTCGGTGAACGCTCGCGAGATCTCGATCGCCCGGTCGCCGCGGTAATTGAAGAACACGACCGAATCGCCGTCCTCGATCGGTCCGACCGGCGATCCCCCGCCATCGGTGATGACGAACGGCGGCAAATCCTGATCGATGATGCCGGGTTGTTCGGACTCGGAGGGTGCGCACGGCTTCTTTGGCGTTGTCGAAAGTTCTGCCTCGAGCCGAGACGTGGGTCTCCCACCCGCGCCGCACCATGTCCCAGTCCGCCTCATAGCGGTCCATCGTGATCTGCATGCGGCCGCCGCCGGAGGCTATTTCAGCATCGACGCCTGATGTCCTCGCGTCTGCGAGGACGGCTTCGAGCTGGTCGAGATAGGTGTGGAAGGAAACCGGATCGACATCTCGACCGTCCGCGAGGGCGTGGACTCGAATCCTCGTGACACCATCATTTACCAACCGCCGGATCATGGTCAGCAGGTGTTCGATGTGGCTGTGCACGTACCCGTCGGAGAGCAGGCCCAAGAAGTGAAACGTAGATTTTCGATCGATGACCCTCGAGACCAGATCGCGCCACACCGGACCTTGAAAGATCGAACCGTCAGCAATCGCCTGGTTGACCAACTGCGCGCCCTGGACAAAGACGCGACCCGCCCCCATCGCATTGTGACCGACCTCGGAGTTTCCCATGTCGTCGTCGCTCGGCAGATCCGACGGCTGTACCGTGGGCCTTGAGCTTCATGGAGACCGGGGCCTCACGGATCAGCCTGTCGAGATGGGGCGTCGCCGCCTGGTCGACCGCGTTGCCGCCGTAGCCATCCTTCTGTCCTCGGTAGAGCCCGACGCCGTCGAGTATCAGTAAGACCAGTTGCCCCTGGATGCCGGTGAACACCGGATTCGGCCGGAGTTTGAGTGAATCCATCATTGTCTCCTGTCATCGTCAACTTCGGCGGGGCCGGCGGGAATTCCGAGGATCGACCCCATGACTGCAGGGAACGGTATCGAGGACTCCCCGCGCCCACCCAGTGTGGCGCGGTCAAGCTCCGATTCGGGGCCGGCCTCTCGGCGCGAACGCAGCAAAACGACGCTGATGTTGTCGTTGCCGCCGCGCTGATTGGCGGCATTGATCAACCGCTCGCAGGATTCCTGCAACGGACCGTTGGGTTCGAGGAGTCCGGCGATCTCGTCGTCGGTGAGCATCGAGTTCAGCCCATCTGAACACAGCAGGAAGAGATCACCGTCCTGAAGTTCGGTCTCGAGGACGTCGACCCTGGGCTCGCTGGTGCCTCCAAGAGCCTGGGTCACGACATTTTTCAGCGGGTGGTTGCGCGCCGCTTCTTCAGTCAAGAAGCCAGCTGTCACCTGTTCGTGGACCCAAGAGTGGTCGTTGGTCAAAAGCGCAAACTCGCCGTGGCGGAGGCGGTAGGCGCGACTGTCGCCGACATGGCAGATGACGAGCTTGTCATCGATTCGTCTGGTGGACCGCCACCACAACCGTGGTTCCCATGCCCTTGAGGTCGGCGTCATCCTGCATTTCCCGGGTCACCCTGTGGTGGCCGGCGACCACGGCATCGACGGCCGAGTTCGCGGGCGCGCTCAGGGCGGGGTCCCAGTGTTCCGGCCAGGTCTCGTCGAGGTCGTTCACTGCTGTCGAAAGGGCGCTCAGAATCTCCTCGGTGGCGACCCGGGAGGCCGACCTCCCCAGCAGCGTGGCCGCCCATACCGTCCGCGACGAGAAAAACGCCGTGCTGCGGGTCGAGTACGAAAACATCCTCGTTGACCCGCCGCTTCATCCCGACATCGGTCTTACCGTCGGCTTCGATTTCGAATCGAATGTTGGATTTCAGGGTTCACCGTGTATCAACCCCGGCGCCTGAACCGTTTGAACAGTCCGCCGCCCTTTTCGCTCTCATCACTCCCGGCCTGACTCATGACCTCACTCGCCTTGGCGCTTGTCGGGTCGAGCGTGAGGGCCTCTTCCGCCAGACGCGACCGCCCGACTCTTCATGCCGGCCGCCAGCGCGAGGCCGGCTGCCTCGGCCTTCATCGTCGCATTCGAGGGCTCGAGCACCGAGGCGCGTTCCATGTGGCGGAGAGCGTCCCGCGCTTTGCTCGGCACCTTCGAGCCAGGGTCAAGGCGTAAAAATAGTGTGCGCGGGAGTTCTCGTCGTCGTGGTCGATGGCGCCTTTGAGATGTTCGAGAGCCTCAGCCGCACTCCCTTCCCGCAGGCACTGCGAGCCCTTGGCGGCGAGCCGTCGCGAGATCTCCTTGGGGTCCATCTTCTTGACGTCGGTGCCCTTGGAGATCTCGATATCATATTTGTCGCGGCTCGACGGATGACTGAGAACGTTGAAGGCCTCGGTGATGGTCTGGAACCTCTCTTCCGCAGTCACCTGTTCCTGACCGGAGTATTTATCCGGGTGGTACTTCAGTGCGAGGTTTCGAAAGGCCACCCGGACCTGCTGGTCCGTGGCGTCGCGCTCGATCCCCAGCGTGTCATAATGTGTCAACTTGTGACGCATACTCGATCACTCCGTCCGTGACCTTTTGAACCTACCACGTCCCCTGAAGTGGTGCAACGGCGACCGGGGAGCCCTAACCCACTCAAGTATATCGAGGTTGAGTATGGTCTGAACACGGTGGACCGGTGGCGGTCGAAATTCCTGCGTACATCGCGAAGTCGGTCTTCTCGAACCCGTTCGCTCTTCGCGGCGGGCGTGTCGGACCAGGCCGCAAGAAAACCCAAAAAGAGTGTCGAAAACCCACTCGGTTCAACGACGGCGGGTGCTCGTCAACTTCTGCGCCATTTCCCGGGTGGCGCGGTTGAGGTTGCGGTCCCGTGCGACCCTGATCTTGTCTCGAGGAGCGAGTTGGGGCAGGATCTTGCCGGCGGTGTAAACCGGAGTTTTCGGGTTGAGGGCGAGGGCGACGATGACCGGGTAGAGCCGGGTCCAGCGGCGGTTGGCGGCGATTCCGGCGATGACCTCCTCGGCAACGCTGCGTGAGGACGCGAAACTTCTCCACTTCAAGATCGGTGAGCTTGGGGCTGCCGAGCACCGAACGTTGAATCAGGCGATTGCGGCTGTTGATGAGGATTGCCCGCTCCTCCTTCGAACCCCTCAAGGCGCAGACGATTCTCTCGTGGACGCTCATTTTGAGGAGGCGGGCGTGGGCCGATTGAGGCCCCGCCTTGTTGATGGCGTCCGCCAGCGCCGGATCCTCGGATTCCGGATAAGGCATCGTCGTCTTCGTTGGGGATGTGCGCACCGATGGCGTGGAGGGCATCGATCGCCTCTTCGATGCTCCTGCCGGCCACCGCGAGGGCTTCCTCTTCCTCGGCGAGAACCTTTTGAATGAACTCCTCTTCGAACTCTCGGACCCGTCGCAGAACGACCTGGTTGACCTGCGGATTGGCGCGAAGGTCGTCGAGAATCTCGAGGCAGCTGAACAGCCTCATCTGGTTGGTGATGATGATGTCCTGGACGATCGGAGTGGCATTGCGAGCGAGCACGCGAAGCGTCTCGTTGGACACGTTCGGGTGGCTGGCGACCGCCGCCCATACCTCCTCGTCCTCACGGACGCGGATCAGAAGATCGAGCACGAGAGAATCCGGCGGGCTCGCCTTCGAGCCACGCGAGGATCGTCTCGACGTCTTCGCCCTTGCAACGATGCTTGCGGCCACATCCGCCAACTCGGTAGTCCGGATCGGAAGTGAGGACGGTCTGCAGGCTCGAGTAGATCTTCGCGCGAGACCGGGAGCAGGCCCTGGGCGGCGAACAGGCGGACCTGCCTCGGCACTTCGCCGCGGACGATTCCGCGGATCAGGTCGCGCAGCGCCGGTGGCGCTTTTGTCAGCCATTGCGAGGTGCCTGGGTCCGAGCACGACGAGACCCTCAGAACTGACCTCGGTGTGGACCACCTGCCCCGGCCGTCCGAGGTCGTCGTAGATTCGGCCCGCCGATTTCGAGGCTTGCCGCTCCGGCGTCTCCGACCGTCAGCTTGACCGGGCCCGCAAGTTCGATGATCTCCTCGGTGCCGCCAGAAAGCAGTTTGCCTCCGGCGACGCCGTTATGGTCGCGGTAGTGAATCCAGCACTCCATCTCGGGGCGCACCCGGATGGTGATGGAGACCGTGTCTGAGCAGTGGCCGGCACCTTGTCGTCGAACCGCACAGGCGACGGAGTGGGTCGGGTCTCCCTGGACCGTCGGCGGCGAGCGGACGAAATTCGCTCGATCGCCGCCCGCGGGCTCTGGCTGGCGTGAACTGGCCCTCGATCCTCGAGCTCTTCCAGATCACGAATGCGGCCGCCACGAGGATTGCCGCGGCTGCCAGCGACCGGCACCCAGAATCGCCAACGAAATCTGCGGACGAGGGGCGGATCGTCGATTACGAGGCTGGGGTGGGAGCCCGATGCCAGGAGGAACCGGTCCCACGCCGCCTCGAAGGCGTCGGCGAGCGGACGCGGGTCCGACGCCGACCACCTCTGCGTACTGGATGACGAAATTGCGGCAGAAGACCTTCTGCGGAAGAAACCGAAAGTCGCCGTTCTCCAGGCTCGACAGAATCTGTTTCGAGATCTTGGTTTCGGCGGCGATGTCCTCGAGCGTCAGACCGGCCTCCGCGCGCAGCCGTTGCAGCTCCTCACCGAAGGTCTTCGGGTGTTTGGGGGTCCCCTCCATCACTTTTCTCACTGGAGGATATTATCACCCCTCGCTGCCCGCTCGCGTGGCGCTCGATGCAGGGAAAGTGCCGCTTCGCGAACTTTCTCAGGGACGTTTCTCCGCTCCGAACAAGGCGCCGCAGGTCGCCCTGCCGCCAGTCTGGACGAGGACGCTCAAGGCAAGCGGGAGCGGGGTCGAGGTCCAACTCGACGATGCGCGTCGAACACCTCGATAGGTCCCCCATCGGCGGTGCCGTGCGATTTCAGCGAGAAAAGACTACCGGAACATCGACCGTGTTGAGGATGACGAGGATGTCGTTCTCCACCAGGCGGGGATTGTTGAGCAGACGCGACCAGGATCTGCTCGTCACCGGATGCGGTCAGTGACCGGAAAGAGGGCCCGGTGGGCGCGTCGGGCGAGCGCGATCTTTTCGCCCAGAGCCATGGTCAGCATCTGAGACACGAGCTTGCGTTCGGCGTGGCGGCGCACGACCGGTGGCGTCTTCGGGGCCTGCGAGATGGTCAGGAGCGAGACCCAGGGCAGGGTCGCGAGGAGGTCGAGGGCGCGGCAGAAATTGAACCCGGGAAAACCGGCAAGAAGTTCGCGAACGCCGTGCGGGCCGAGCAAGCGACGGTTCGGACGCGATCGCCTCGGCGATCTCGGGGCGTGCAGAACGGACTTCTGAGAACCTGCAACGCCTCGAGCTCGTCGAGTTCGTGTTTGTCGACAAGCTTCTTCAGCCCGCCGAGAGTCGAGATTCGCGATCGACCGGTCCATGTCTCATCCTACCTCCGGCCTCGACAGGCAGGCCTTCGATGCGAATCGTTCAACAAAAAATTGACAATTCAACGATCGTGAGCGGGATCGACGTGTCCCCAACTTCGTTCAGTGTCCGGTTCGGAAACCGGCCATGGTCGGGGATTCGGATCAGTCCCCTTCGGAGTGAACGGGGTTCAAAATCGCGCGGATCCTCTGGCGCAGTCGCACGACCTCGAGCGAGGCAATTGCGGCCTCGTCCTGCGGTGTATGGCGCAGCGCGTGCTTGCGAAAAGCGATCTTTGTCAGCAGTCGTGAAATGACCGTCCGTTCGTTTCGCGCCGGCCACCAGTCCCCGCGCACCCTTCTTCGGTAGTACGGAATCACCTCGACGACCCATGCAGGTGCCATCGAGAGCGCGACTTCTTCACCGAGCTGCCGTTTCAAGATCCGGTGTTCCGAGTGCAGAAAAGCACCAAACATCGACGAAGTAGCCGGCGTACAGAAGAGGAAGAACGACCAACCAGGCTCGCGGGCCGCCGCCCGCCGCAAACGGCCCAACCAGGATCAGAGTCACATTCCATCCGCCGTGCAGAACCCAAGCCGCAATCAGCCCGACCACGATCCACGCACCTCGTTGCCACCGTTTGCGCGTGAGAACGGCGTGTCCCAGGAATCCGCCGAATGCGGCGCTGGCGAGCCCGTGGGCTCCCGCAGCAAAAAATGTCCGGCCGACAGCCAGGGTCAGAAAGTCACTCGTGCCCATCGTGGAGCCGATGGCCGTGCAGTACATGTAGTTCTCGGTCACTGCAAAACCCAGCCCAACCGCCGCACCGTAGACAAAACCGTCGGTCGGGTTGTCGAAATCCCGGGTCAGCACGACGATCAAAACGACCCCGATGGCCTTTGCTATCTCTTCGACGAGCGGAGCAACCACCCCGCTGAACACCAGCGGCGACGGACCACCCCCGATCCCCCCGATCGAGCGTTCAATGGCCACGAGCGAGAACACGGCGATCGCAGGAGCGGCCGATGCGCCCCACAGAAAGACGGCCGCCACCATGTGGATCGGTTCGCGGTCGTACCGATCCAGGTACCAGACGAGAGCGACGACGATCAGCAGGATTGCGGTCGAGACCATCACGCGACGCCAGCAAGATGAGGGCGCCGGTCAAACTCACGGCAGAATCAACTCCAGTCCTCGATCGGATGCTCGGCAAAGATAGGCCCGGGCGGCCGCGACGTCGGCGCGGATCTGGGTCATCAATTGCATGGTCGACGAAAAGGCCTGTTCGTCCCGCAATCGGCGCAGAAAGAACAGCCGCACCCGCTCCTGGTAGACGTCGGCAGTGAAATCAAGGAGATGGCTTTCGACGGTGGTCAGCGAGTTCTGATACACCGTCGGGCGGACACCGATATTGGTGACCGCCGCAAAAGTCCGGTCGAACGAGGGGATGTGAACCATGGTGACGTAGACGCCGTGAGCCGGTTCGATTTCGTTTTCGACCTCGATATTGAGGGTCGGAAAACCGAGAGTTCGCCCGAGGCGCTTGCCTTCGAGGACCCTGCCGTCGATGAAGAACGTTCGCCCGAGGAGCGTCGCGACCTCATCGACCCGCCCCGACGCGATCGCCTCGCGAACCCTGGTCGACGACACCACGCCGCCGGCGGCCTCGACGATCGGCGCGGCCGCGGCCTGGAAATCCGAGTTCCTCCCCCATCGACTTCAAAAGGGCGACGTCGCCGCCGCGGTCCGCGCCGAAACGGAAGTTGTTGCCGATATAGACCTCTTCGAACGCCGAGCCGGTCCACCAGGACCTCGCGGACGAACTCCGCGGCGTCCATGCGGGCGAGCCGGTGGGTGAAGGGCAAGACCAGAGTCGTCTCGATCCCGGTGCGCGCGATCAGGGCGAGCCGTCTGATCGAGGGTGGTGACGAGCCTGGGCGCCTCGCTGGGACGCAGGAGCTTGATGGGGTGCGGGTCGAATGTCATGGCGACGGCCGCGGTCATCGCACGTCCCGCGCACGCTGCACGACGTGCGACAGGACGGCCTGGTGGCCGATGTGGACGCCGTCGAAGTTGCCGATGCTGATCACCGACTGGCGCGGCGGATCGTCGTTCCCGAGGGGATCGCGAAGAACCTCCATCATCCGGCTTCACCCCAACACCGGCAGGTTCGGCGCGATCCTGCCCGGGCTGAGTATCCGGAAGATCCCGCCCGACGAGGTCGTAGGGATGGGCGTCCGTGATCTCGACCTCGACCAGCGACCCGGCCGGCGCGGTGCCGTCGTTGATCAGCAACCGGCCGTCGATCTCGGGCGCCTGTCGCTGGAGCCTGCCCTCGAGCAGCAGTTCCATCTCCGGCAGTGGCCCGGTGACCAGCGCCGGAAGGGTCCGGCCGACGAGGGCGAGATTCTGCTCGAGCGCGATCTCCTGCTGGGCTTCGAGGAGGGTGCTGTCGTCGCTCTTCCTTGACTCTCCCGGGCACCGGATCGCCGAGTTCGGCGCCGGGATTCTCCTCCTGCCACGAATAGGAAAAGGCCCCGAGGTGGTCGAACCGGATGTCGCGGACGAAGTCCATCAGTTCGCCAAACTCCGTCCTCGCCCTCGCCCGGAAAACCGACGATGAATGTGGTGCGGACGACGAGGTCGGGGACGGTCGCGCGCGCCCGCTCGATCAAGCGGCGGTAGCTGCGCGCGTCCCCTCCCCTCTTCATCGCCTTGAGCACCCGGCGGCTGGCGTGCTGCAGAGGGATGTCGAGGTAGGGAAGAAACCGCTTCTTCGACGCCATGAGATCGAAGAGACCCTCGTCGAGGGTGGCCGGGATAGGCGTAGAGAAAACGGATCCAGGGGATCTCGTGTCTCCGCGAGCAGCCTTCGACCAGGGTCCGAAGGCCCGTGTTCGAGGCCGATGTCCTCTCCGTATCGGGTGGTGTCCTGTGCGATCAGGACGATTTCCTGGACCCCCTGCTCGTGCAACGCACTGGCCTCGGCGACCAGATCGTCGACGGTTCGCGAGCGGAAAGCCCCGCGCATCGCCGGGATGTGGCAGAAGGTACAGGGGTTGTTGCAGCCCTCGGCAACCTTCGAGATAGGCGTGGCTGCCGGTGGAGACCATGCGCGGGTTCGAATGGTCGTAGACCCTGAGCGCGCCGCGCTGATCCGGGATGTGAGCCGCGAGCTCGCCCCGCACCGCCTCCGTGATCCTGCTCGAGTTCGTCGAGCCCGATGAATGCGTCGATCTCGGGGATCTCCCTTTGCATCTCCTCGGCATAGGCCTGAGCCATGCAACCCGCGACCACGAGACGACGGACCCGCCCGGTCTGTTTGGCCTCGCGCCACCTCGAGCATCGGCTCGATCGACTCCCGTTTGGCATCGTCGATGAAACCGCAGGTGTTGACCACCACGACGTCGGCCTGGGTCGGGTCCGCTGTCATCTCGATACCAGCCCGTTGCAGGTGCCCAAGCATCAGCTCGCCGTCCACCAGGTTCTTTGCACAGCCGAGGCTGATCATTCCAACGCGAACCGGAGGATGCGATCCCGGACTCGCTGGGGGTCGCCGCGTTGTCTTCGTGCATGTTGCTCCTCCAGCCGGGGGATTCTACCCGATCCCCGGATCGTCGAGGTGTTCGAGGACGGCCTCGGCCGCGTTCCGCGACGCGCCCTGCTCGCCGAGCCGCTCGGCGGACGACCGCGAGCTCGTCGCGCTGATCTGCAACTCCGCCGTCCTGCAGCAGATTCGGTGGTCTCGTCCGCAAGATGCTTCGGGCTCCAATCGCCTGCAGGAGTTCCGGGACGACCGTCTCTGCCGGCGATCAGATTGACCAACGCCACGTTCGGCGATGTTGACCAGCAGGCGGGCCGCGGCGTAGGTCAGCCCCCGCAACCGGTAGCCGACGACCATCGGAACGTCGAGAAGTGCGCATTCCAGGGTGGCGGTGCCCGAAGCGGTCCACGCCAGCGCACGACCGCGCCAGTTCGAGCCTGCGCTGCTCGCCGCGAACCCGGATCAGGCGGGGTCGGAACCGGTCGTCGAGAGGACGGAATCGATCATGGCCCATCATTCCGGGCGCCTCGACCAGAACCGCCTCCGAGATCTCGGACTGGGGGAGAGTTCGCGAAGCGCCGCAATCATGACCGGCAGCAGCTGCGACACCTCCATCTCGCGGGAGCCCGGGAGCAAGGCCGACGCGGCCCGCGACCACATCGTGCGGTCGGTCGAGAAGACCGACCCGAGCGATCTCGTCCACCAACGGGTGGCCGACGTATCGCGCCCGAACTCCGTGGGTCTCATAGAAGGGAACTTCGAACGGCAGCAGGCACAGGACCTCACGTGCCAGACGCCGCACCGTGCGGACCCTGCCCTGACGCCACGCCCAGAGCTGAGGAGAGACGTACAGAACCACAGGGACGCCGAGACCCGGCGCAGCCTGGAGGCCAGCCGCAGGTTGAAGTCGGGCGAGTCCACCAGCACCGCCAACGCCGGACGCCGGCTCGCGGCCTCGTCCACCAGGCAGTGCATCAGTCGCCGAATCCGGGGCAGCTCGCGCAGGACCTCCACCAGCCCCATGTGCGCCAGCTCGTCGATCGAAGCCAGAGAATCGAGCCCGGCGGCCGTCAACCGTTCACCGCCGACGCCGAACGCGCCGACGCCCGGGCGCGAAGCTGCAGAGCTCGGCGAGCATATTGCCGGCGTGAATGTCGCCGGAAACCTCGCCTGCAACGATCAGAAGATCAGACGGATCGGCACCAGGTCAGTCACTCCCCATTGCGGCTCGCAGTGTACAACGCGTTGTCGGGGAGGATCGCTGCGGGTCGTCACGGATCAGGGAAGGGGTACATCAACCAACCGAGCGCGGTGCTGCCGACGACCATGATCACCAACGTCTTGAGGAAGAGCTTGCGCCGGCCGCGCGCGGTCCTGCGCCACAGAAACGCAAAAAACACCGAGACCAGCAGCGCGTGCCACAACATCAGAAACAGGTGGTCCATCGTCAGTCCTTCATCGCCGCGGGCGATATCGGAGACGTCGAGCACCGCGAGGAGATTCATCAGCCCGCCCGTATAGAGGAAGGTGTTGCCGTAGGCGAATCCCGCGGCCGAGGGGCTGCCGCCACCGCTCAGACCGAATGGGAAGCCGCCGAAGATCTGGCCGAGTCCGTTGACCCACACGATGCGCACCAGATAGAGGAACCCGTTGCCGAGGCAGGCAAAGGTCGCGAGCCACGAAAACGGGTTCTGCCGGTTTCGGCGTTCCGAGTTCTCCGCTGAGCAGCACTCCGGTGATGAAGGCGCACACGATCGACGGCGACGAAAACCACGCGCGCGGACGCGGCGGCCGAGAATCCAGTGGCCGAGACCGGGAACGAACCAGGCCGCCGCCAACAACATGGACGGCGCGCGATCGGACAGGCTCGCGGCTTCGCTCCTCGCCCTCACGGCCCGGTTTGCGCTCTTTTTCTTGATGTCGGTCGTCACCCTGCCTCCCCGCAGCGCACGGTGTCCAGGGCACTGCGCATCCTCTCGTAGGTCCGTCCGATGTCCTCCGGAATGACCCGGGTTCCACCGATCACGGTCATGAAATTGTTGTCGGCGTGCCACCTCGGGACGATGTGGAGGTGAAGGTGCTCCTCGATCCCCGCGCCGGCCGCCTCGCCGACGTTGAATCCGACGTTGAAACCGTGCGGTTGGTAGAGCAGTCGCATCGCTGCAATCAGGTCCTTGGCGGTGGCCATCATTTCGGTCAGCTCTCCACGTCGAGGCTCGGCGAGGTCGTTGCAGTGGCGAATCGGCGCGACCATGGCGTGACCGGTCGTGTAGGGGTAGAGGTTCAACAGCGCGAAGGAGTGCCGTCCCGGCAGAGAGTCAAGGTCTCCGCGTCGTCCTCGGACGCGAAAGCGTGTGCAGAAGACGCACGGTCGCGGTCTCGGTCGTCGGCTGCGGAGACGTACTCGAGCCGCCAGGGAGCGTACAGGATCGCCCACGACCGTCGCTTACTGCTGCAGCAGTTCTTCCCTCAGATGCTTGCCGGGCTTGAAGTAGGGGATCTTCTTGGGTGGAACGTGGACCTGGGCCCCGGTCTTCGGGTTGCGCCCGGTTCGCTCCCCCCGCTGCCGGATACGAAAGGAACCGAAACCGCGGAGTTCGACCTTCTCACTGCGGCGGAGCGCCGTGATGATGTTTTCCAGGATCACCTGAACCACGTCATCCGCCTGCTTGCGGGGAACGTCGGCGGCCTCTGCGACCGTATCCACCAGATCGGCCTTGGTCATGGTCATTGACAGAACTCCTTGCTCCGAGGTCGGCCGTCAGGCGCCGGCTGTCGCTTTTTTCTTCGTCTTCAGAATCGGTTCATCCGGCTCGGTTCGTCGCTGGTCTCCTCGGCCACCGCGGCCGTTGCCTCTTCTGCCTCGGCATTCCGCCGCCTCGACCGCAGCGGCCGCCTCGTCATCGGCGACTCGTCGGCGTCGTCTGATCGGCAGCCTCGTCTGTCGCCTCGACCTCCGCCTCGGCTTTCGACCTCAGCTTCTGTCTCGACTTCCGCCTCGGCCGTCACTTCAGTTTCTGCCTCGACTTCCGCCTCGGCCGTCACCTCAGCTTCTGCCTCGACTTCCACGTCTGCTTCGTCGCCGCTGCTTCGGCGTCGGCTCGGCCGTTCGGCGTCCTCCGGTGCGCGCTTGCCGCAACTTCCTCGGCCGCCGCCGTCGGCCTCTTCTTCTTCTCCTCGACCACGCCGCCGAGCCGCAGGGCCGCCGCCATCGCGGTCTCGGGCTGCGAAACATCAGCCGCGCTCCGTCCTGGTCTCGGCGTTCTCGTCCTGGTCGACGCCGTGCATCGAAAGACCGATCCGGCTCTCGTGCCAGTCGACTCTGAGAATCCGGCACTGGACCTGTTGGCCCGGCGGAGAACATCTCCGCCAGCGACAGGCCCTCGTCGCGATCGATTTCCGAGATGTGGCACAGGCCTTCGACGCCCGGGGCCAATTCGACGAAGACGCCGAAATCGGTGACGTTTGTGACCGAACCGGTATCGACATCGCCGACGCCGTGGCTGTTGGCGTACTCTTCCCACTCGTTGGGGAGCAGTTCTTTCATCGACAGGGAGATGCGCTGGTTGTAGGAGTCAACCGAAGTGATGACGGCTTCGACCTCGTCGCCCTTTTGAACGACCTCGCTCGGGTGGTTGATGCGTCGTGTCCACGACATGTCGGAAATGTGGACCAGCCCGTCGACGCCCGGCACGATCTCTACGAAGGCGCCGAAATCGGTGAGGTTGCGAACCACGCCCTTGATCGTGCTGCCGACGTTGTAGGTCTCGGCCACCTGTTCCCAGGGGTTGGGCTGGGTCGCCCGCAGCGACAGCGAGAGGCGCCGCTTGTCGGCATCGACCTCCGACACCACGACCTCGACCTCTTGGTCGATTTCGAGCATCGAGCGCGGGTTCTTGATCTTCTTCGTCCACGACATTTCGCTGACGTGGATCAGTCCCTCGACACCTTCCTCGAGGACGACGAAGGCGCCGTAATCGACGATGCTGACGATCTTGCCCTCGACCCTCTTGCCGACCGGGTACTTTTCCGGGACCAGGATCCAGGGGTCTTCGAAACGCTGTTTATAGCCGAGGGAGACCCGTTCCCGTTCGCGGTCGAACCTGCAGGATGACGACATCGACCTCGTCGCCGACCTTGAAATACTCGGAGGGGTGGCCGACCCGGCCCCACGAGATATCGGTGATGTGGAGCAGCCCGTCGAGGCCGCCGAGATCGACGAACACCCCGTAGTCGGTGATGTTCTTGATCACGCCGTTGACCAGCTTGCCCTCTTCGAGGGTCGCCATGGTCTCGTCTTTGATCTTGCCCTGGGTCTCCTCGAGGATCGCCTTGCGCGACAGCACCACGTTCGAGCGGCGGCGGTCAAAGGAAATGATACGTGCTTCGATCTCCTGTTCGAGGTAATCCTCGAGACGGCGATTCGGCAGCAGATCGACCAGCGATCCCGGCAGGAAAGCGCGCACGCCGATATCCACCGAGAGACCGCCCTTGACCCGTTCCAGAACCTTTCCGGTGACCGGAGTCTCCGATCTTGAAAGCCTCTTCGATCGAACTCCATGTCTTGAGCTTGGCCGCTCGATCGCGCGAAAGCCGGACCCGGCCCTCGAGCTCGTCGAGGCGTTCGACAAAGACCTCGACCTCGTCGTTCACCTTGCACCTGGATCTCGCTGGTTTCCGGGTCGGTGAACTCCGCGAGCGCGAACGCTGCCCTCGCATTTGTATCCGATGTCGACGAGAACTTCTTCGCCGGTCACGGCCACCACGGTGCCGTGCACGACCTCGCCCTCCTTCAAGGACTGCAGCGAGTTCTCCATGAGCTGTTCCATGGAGAGCCCGTTCATGCCCTCCTTTGATTCCTGATCGCCATTCACTTCCGGGTCCGTGTTCAAGTTCGTTCCTCCTCGCTAGATACACCCCATTGTGAACCTAGCCTCCGTAATTTGATGACCTTACGGGTTCATCCCCTGTGCTGTCAAGCATTCCGTGATGCAAAAGCCTCTCGGCCTCCGCGAGCATCCGATCGACCACCTCTTCGAGGCTGAGACCGGTGGTGTCGATGACCACCGATCCCCGCGCGACCTGAAGGGGAGATTCGGCCCGTGATGTGTCCTGAAGGTCCCGTTGATGCTGCTGTTGCAGAACCTCGTCAAGGCTCGGTTCACCGTCTTCCGGTGGCAAGATCCCGATGGCGGCGGGCCGCCCGCTCCTCGCGCGCTGGCCGTGAGGAAGAACTTGAGGTCGGCGTCGGGCAGGACGACGGTTCCGATGTCCCGTCCCTCCATGACCCCTCCGGCGCGGCTGGCGAGCGTCCGCTGCAGTGGCACCAGGGCTTCCCGCACTGCCGGAAGGGCCGACACCGCCGAGGCCATCAGCGAACATTTCCGGGGTTCGGATTTCCGAACTCACGTCGTTGCCGTCGACGAGGATTCTCTGTGCCGTCGCTACCGACCTCGACGTCGATGGTGTGCTCACTCATCAGTTCCGGCACCCGCGCCGCCGCGGCGTGTCAAGCGGCGGTTCCCAGCCCTTCGCGCAGCGCCAGCAGCCCTACCGTCCTGTACATGGCGCCGGTATCGATATAGGGCAGACCCAGACCGTCGCGCCAGCCGTGCGGCCACGGTCGACTTCCCGGCGCCGGCGGGGCCGTCGATGGCGATCAAGAGCTTTCGGGATGACTCTGGGGGGTTGCGTTTCGGCCACCGATCGGCGTCCTTTCTCGGATCGCGCGAGGCGGCATTGTACAAGGTGCCGTATCCTCGTCCAATGAAGTTTGACCAGTCCGAGATCCTCAGAGACGAGTCGCGGGTCTGTGCGATCGCCACCTGTCGGCGGCGCTGCGGGTGGCCGTCGGCTACCCCAACTCCTACTTCGTAGCGATGTCGTCCCTCGCTTTTCAGTGGGTGGTCGAGTTGACCGCGGCAGCCGAAGATGTCGGAGTCGAGCGGTTTTTCACCGACCCTCCCCTGCTCGGGCGGACGCTGGAGAGCCGGCAGCCATCTCGGCGATTTCGATGTCCTGGCCTGGACCTGTTCCTTCGAACTCGATGCTCCGAATATCCTCGCGACGCTCGATGCGGCAGGTGTCCCGCGGCGCTCGAGTCGAACGCGACCACAGCCACCCGATGGTGGTCGTCGGCGGCGCCGTGGCGTCGATCAACCCCTTGCCGCTGTCGCCCGCCGTCGACGTCTTCGTGCTCGGCTCGGCCGAACTGTTGTGGCCGGACTTTCTGGATCTCATGCACGACAGAGCCCGACCGCGAACGGCGCGCTCGAGGTGCTGGCGGCGATGGATGGCTTCCTCGTTCCGCGCCACCACCTCGACGCGCACGGCGTTCCGCTCGGGAAACGGCGCCGGGTCGAGAAACGCGATGCCCATATGGCTGAATCCGGCCATGGTGCCGGCGCTCTCACATCGTCACACCCCACACCGAGTACAGCGGAAGAGGGTTGGTCGAGATGTCGCGCGGCTGCCCTGAAAAGTGCCGGTACTGTTGGGTGAGCTACAACTACGGGCGCCTGCGGTCCTACTCCACCGACGGCATTCTGGAACGCGTCGAGCGGCTGCAGCGCGATCACACAGCGGATCGGTTTCGTCGCGACCGCGGTCGGCGACCACCCCGAACTCGAATGACATTCTCGAAGAATGCCGCCGTCGCGGGCTCGAAGTCGCCCTGTCGTCGTTGCGTATCCCCGCGATGCAGCAGAGAGATCCTCGAACCTCTGGCCGCTTCTGGTGCTCGATCCGTCACCATCGCTCCGGAGACCGGGACCGACGCCCTGCGCGCGGTCGCTCAACAAACCCATCACGAATGCGGCCATTCTCGAGGCCGTTGAGACCGCGCAGGCGCTGCGGCATCGAGAACATCAAGATGTACTTCATCATCGGTTTGCCCGGGTGAGACCGATGATGACCTTCGCGGCATCGCCGACCTCCTGAGACGAGCACAGGCGCTGATGGTGGCTCACGGACGCGAGCGCGGCAGGGTGGGAGCCCTGCTCGCCGGATTCAACGTTCTGGTACCGAAACCCTACACGCCGTATTCGAAAGAAGCCATGTTGAGCCGTCGCGAAGCCAAGAGGAGAATGGCTGTCGTCGAGAGCCGCTGCGGCGGACATTTCGAACCTGCAGATCGACCGCCCCTCCTACCGCCAGGCCCAATGGCAGGCCTACCTGAGTCGCGGTGATATCTCCGTGTACGGCGCGCTGGAGGACGCGGCTTCAGGGAAGAACCTCGGAGGACTGCTCGCGGCTCACCGTTCGACGCTGTCGATGCCTCGACTTTGCACGCGGTCGAGGGTCCTCCGATCTGGCAGTTCGTTGTGTCGGCGCCGGTCAATCCGATCCCTGCGGTCGCAGAGGTCAACGCCTCCCGTCGACCGGTCGTCGGCTGAGCGTTCTATTCGGCGCCACCAGGACCGGGATCTCGAGGACCGGTCTTTCAGGGTCATCGGTCGTGATCCGGATCCAGCCTTCGAGACTCGCGCCCAGACTGTCTGCATCGAGTCCATCGATGAGACTGATCCTGACGGACTGTTGGGTTGACGGCTCTGTTCCATAAGCAGCCGCGGTGAAGATTTCGGGATGGGAGACCTCGACCGACCGGACGATAAACTTGCGGCCGCCGTAGTGGCTGGAGGGTCAGGATCGCGGATCTGCCGGGGTCGCTTGTCGTCGGCGAGGTCCACATCCTGACCACGGCGGGGCGTGGTTCGATCAGCGGGCGGACCCTGATCGTGAAGGGGATCTCTGATCTCCGCGGCTTCAGGGTGGTTGGTCGCAAGCCTGACCGCGTCCGAATAACGGCCTGCGGCGAGTGAGTGCGTCCGCCGACCATCTCCAGCCACACCCCACCCGCCTCGGTCGTCTCGATTTCCTGGGGTTTGGCCGCGCCCCACGGCGTCGGGGTCGCTTCAGCCGGTGGAGACGATTGAGGCGATGCGTTGTCCACCGGGTAAGCCGTTACGGTCACACCCGCCAGGGGCACCTTGGTCCTCCGAATTGCGAGCGGTTCGCCGTCGCTCCTGTGAAGGAGAATTCGTTGTCGAGGCATCTTCGCCCTCGATGGTGTTGATCACGAATCGAAAGGAGGGTTTGGCGGCAATCGGCATCTGAATATCGACTGTGAAGCGAAGTCTGACGTTCTGAGCGTCTGGCCGCGCCGGTGAAGACGTTGATCGATTTGGAGACCTTGCCGTTCTGCGAGGCCGAGGTCTTCATCTTCGCTGTGAGCGTTCCCGACCCACCTGCCGGGATGACCGAGTCGAACTCGGCGACGGTGCAGCCTCAAGAGGGCGCAGCTCGGAGAATCCGAATCTCCTTGTCGCCGTCGTTGCGAAACACAAAGGTTGCGACTGCCGTTGTTCCCGCGATGACGGGCCCGACCTCGAGGTGGGTCGACTCGACCGAAACGTCGGCGGCTGGTCCTCCGCAATGGCGTTGGCGACCCACAGCGATAGCCGACAACGCAGCAACACCGGCGGCGGCGCCGAATCGAAGTCTCATGAATGCCTCCCTGTGGGGTTCCCGGAACAGAAACGAGCCGTAGCGGACCGTTCCGTCAGCCGATTGTATCAGCCGGCCATTGGGTCGGCACCCAGGATCTGGCCGCCCGTCCCGACGACCAGAAGTTCCACGGGGATCTTGCGCTGGGCCCGTCGTGCGGCCTCTTCGGCAAGCCGAGCCAGCCCTCCGCAACACGGGACCTCCATCACCATGACCCGAAGAGACCTGATCTTGGCGTGATCGATCATCGCCACCAGTTTTTCGAGGTAGATCTCCTGGTTGCTGTCCAGTTTTGGACACGCGATCGCCAGCGATCGTCCCGCGAGATGGCGGTCGGTGGAAATCGGCGACTGCGAATGCCACGCAGTCGGCCGCGAGCAACACATCGGCGTCGCTGAAGAACGGGGCGGTCGGCGGCACCAGATGCAGTTGCACGGGCCAATGACGGAGTTGGGACGATTCGCCACCTGTCGGCCCCGGGTCCGCGGGCGGTTCGATGGTCCGCATGGCCGGTCGCGAACCCGGGACAACCGCCACCCTGAGGCTGTCCCATAACGGGAAACGCCACCGGCTGGGGAGGTGGGGTGGCCGCGCCGAGGGACTCCGAGATCGTTGGGCGACTGCCGCTTCGTCGAAGTCGTCGGCCTCGCGGCGGGTCACGGTGATCGCCCCCTGCGGACAGTGTCCGAGACAGGCGCCGAGACCGTCACAATAGATGTCGCTCACCAGACGGGCCTTGCCGTCGATGATCGCGATCGCGCCCTCGGCACAGGCGGTGACGCAGTCGCCGCATCCGTCGCACAGATCCTCGTTGATTTCGACGACGTCGCGAACCGGCATGACTCACTCCCCCTTCGAAACTTCACGGAGCATGGTCAGCACCATGCGGCACGCCTCGGGCGCATGCAGGGCGTGGGGCACGCCGGCGGGCATTCGAACGATCTCCCCGGCGCCGACCTTGACAGGCTGACCTCCAATGGTCAGGTCGAGCGAGCCGTCGACCACCTGGACGAGAGCGTCGAATGGCGCGGTGTGCTCCGAAAGCCCCTGCTTGCGATCAAAGGCAAACAGGGTGACGTTGCCACCGCCGGATTTCGCGCAGGACCCGGCTGACAACCGCACCCTCAGCGACCGCGATCAGGTCGGTCAAGTTGCTGCTGCGGTCGGCGGGAAGCGAATCTGGCGGCGTCGAACTCTTCTCGGTCATGGTGTGGTTCCTCTCAATTGACGAATTCCCGTCGCCAACTGAAGGTATCTTCCATCGTTCGTCGCGGCGTTTCCTTGATCGGGGTCAAGAGCGGGGATACACCGCCCCCGAAGCCATGACCCCGACAGTGGCTCCCGGTGATTCCTCTCGCCACGCATTGATGACCTCCTGGACGGCCAGGACCGGCTCGAAACCCAGCCGTCTCGCGACATCGCGGGTTCGAGGCGCGAGTGGAGCGCCACCTCGATAGCGGGAGGTTTTCTCCAGCAGGCGGAGCGTCGTATGACCGTACTGAACCCAAGTCTCCGCGAGCCTTGCGAGAATCGCCTCCGGATCGGGGTCTTGCAGGAAGGGCAGCATGGCTTCAGAACCGGCGCCGCGGTCGATCGCAGCGACGTACAACAGCCGCCCGCCGGGCGCCAGGAACCGGCATGCAGCGTCGAGGCCTTTGTGGGCCTGGATCAGTGTCGAGTCGGTTGGCGCCCCACCGCCCGACGCCACCATGAAATCGAATGGGCCGGCGCCGTCGATTTCAAACCACGATCGCGCCCGCGCAACCGCCGCATCGAAGCTTGCGCGCCACGGTCCCGCTCCCACCCACGCCGGCGTGCCGTCCCCGCCCTCGAGCAGACAGATTGCCATGTCCGGCGGACGGATGTCGGCCGCTCGCGCGATCTCTTCCGCCACCGGATTTCCATCCAGAATGCCCGGTTCGCACCGCGGGTCTCGGATTCGGCTGCCGTCGTCGCCTGTTGCGAGGACCAGCGAGTGGTTGGCCTGAATCTCGTCGTGCCCCGCGACGCCTGGAAACACCATCTTCGGTCCGCCGCCGAACCCGGCGAAATAGTGATGGCGGATGGCGCCGACGGTGATCAACAGATCCGTCTCGATCGCAGCGCGGTTGAGTCGCAGAGGAATGCCCGGCCGTAATTCGCCGACGGTCACCAACTCATTTGCAGACCTGCTGTCGTGTTCGACGACCGAGATTCCGGCTGGTAGCTCTCCGATCAGGGCCCGGGTTTCGCCGGCCCCGACGCCGGGGTGGGTGCCACAGGCGATCAGAATCGTGATTTTGGAGTCGCGAATGCCGGCTCCGACCAGGTTCTGGAGGATGACCGGGAGGATCTCCCGCAACGGCAGCTTTCGAGTCGTGTCGGGGACGATGATGGTCGCCGAAGTCCTCCCCATTGCCCTGTCTCCAAGGGACGCTCCGGAGACGGGTTGGTCGATCGCGTTGCCCACCATCTCCCGCACGTCTCGGCGGTCGGATGGTGCTCGGGGCGCGAGGGGCCGGACCCGTATGCCGCGAAGATCTACGGCCACCGCTTCGGAGGCGTAGGGCAGTTTGACAATCACCCGTGCACGATAGCATCCTGGGGTCGATGGCAGCTTCAATCGATGTGCGAACTCTCCCCGAGAACGGACGCGCGTTCCTTCTGCGGTTGGCACGGGAGACCATCCTGGCGCGGCTGCATGGCCACTCCCCTCCAGCAAAAGAACCCGACGACCCGCTCCTGCTCGAGCCGCGGGGGGCATTTGTCACCCTCAAAATCGGCGATCGCCTGCGCGGTTGCATCGGACATATTGAAGGGGTCTCGCCGCTCTGGCTTGCGGTCGGCGAAAATGCCGAATCCGCTGCTTTTCGGGACCCACGGTTTCCTGCACTCGGCATCGACGAGATCGCCGAGGTTCGGATCGAGATTTCGGCTCTGACGCCCCTGTCGCCGTGCACTGCAGACGAGGTCGTCGTCGGCCGCGATGGCGTCGTGATCGAGCGTGGTTCGAGTCGAGCTGTGCTCCTGCCGCAGGTTGCGGTGGAGCACGGCTGGGACGCCGGGACCTTGCTGGACGCCACCTGCCGAAAGGCGGGTCTCAAAAGAGGTTGTTGGCGCGAACCGGAGACCCGGATATCGATCTTCAGCGCCGAGGTGTTCGGGGAGGACTGACCGAGAGTCAGTCCGTGGCGCCGAGAACTCTGTGCTCGTAATCGGAGAACGATGGATACGACCTGAACGGCTGCCCCCTTGCGGTTTCCCAATCGGGCAAGGGAGAGGCCAGGGAAACGTCGAGGACGTGCGTCGCCATCGCCCGGAACGATGTCAGGGCGTCGTCGCCCGCAAAGAAGGTCCTCGGGTCAAATGTGTTGCTGGCAATCCGGAACGATCGCACGCGGTCCTTCTCGGCACCAGGTGGGTCGAGCAGGAGATCCATGACCGCGATAGATTTTTCCTGTTCGCGGGCCACGATCGCGACCGCAACAGCCTGCAGGTCGTGAAGGTCGATCTGTTGCAGGATGCCGGCGACATCGACGGTCAGCACATTCCCTTCGAGCGCCATTGGCACGGCCTCGGTGACGAAGAGCGAGCTTTCTTCGTTCTCGAGTCTGGGGACCGCTGGTTCCTCCTCGAATGGGGACTCCTGGCGGGCCTCTTCTCGATCGGAGGCCTGCCTGGCGAGACCCCACAACGCCACTTCGAGTTCGGGGCGTGAGCCGCCCGGGAGCTCAGGGTGATCGAGTGCCGTCTGGACGATGCTCCCGGCGCTCGGGGCCTCGAGCATCAGAGCGAGCTTGGCCATCCGGAGGAGTACCGCCATCGGCGTCGCTTCGGTGGTCTGGGCGTGCCCGAGTTCGAGAGTCTCGACCGCCGACACAACCCTCTGCTCGCGGTCGAGGATCTCGGCGAGGCGAGTTGCGAGGAGCGGTTCGATGGCGATATCCGGATGGTGAACGAGAACATCGTCCCAGTGGGCGAGGATGAGTTCGGTGTCGCCGTTGCGCACGGCAGTCTCGATGACCTTGGCCATCGACGGCCCCGCGCGGGCGGCGTCGCCGCTCGCGGTGCAGAGATTCCACAGGGCGATGGCGGCATCGACGTTCTCCGGGTGTTTGGCGATCTCGGATTCCAGTGCCGCCACGGCGGCCTCGGATTCTCCGGCCCGAGCCTGCCCGATCGCCTGATCGACGATCGTGTTGTCGAGCATCGTGACCTTGGCCTCGATGGCGTGGTGGAGGTACCGCTGTTCGACTTTGAGCTGGGCCATGGCAGCTGCAAAGACCACTCCGAAGGCAAAACCCCACACGTGGGCCCAAAAAGCGACACCGCCCCCCTCGGGCAGTGTTTGTTCCAGGCTCTGGGCGGAAAAGAGCTGGATCGCAAACCACATCGGGAAAATGATCCAGGCCGGGGCGCCAAATGGGCCGATCGGAACACCGAGCCAGATCAGAAAGCGGATCTTCGATCTGAAATAGCGGACGAGAAATGCCCCCATCACGCCGGCTATCGCTCCCGAGGCGCCCACCAACGGCATCTGGAGATCGGGATACCGAATCGCGAACATGACTCCCGCCACCGCCCCCGCCGAGAGGTAAAAGGCAGCAAAGACAGGGCGTCCCCAAACGTCCTCGACAAACGGTCCGACGACAAAAAGCATCAGGAGATTGAAGATCAGGTGGAGCCACCCGACGTGGAGAAACTGGTAGGTCACGAGCTGTGAGGTCTTGAACTCGGCTGGAACCAGACCGTATCTGCTGAGCAACGAGTCATCGATGCCGGTGAAATACTCCTCGACGAGGACATCGAACCGATTCTGCTCCGCCTGCAGCCGCGCAGGATCTTCGGGTGCGCTCGGTCCCGCCAGCCGCATGTGTTCGGAGAAAACGACAGCCTGCTCGTCGCCGAGCTCGTTGACGAAAATGGAACGAAAACGCGGGTCCATCTTCAAGTAGGGATGTTGCGTGAAGTACCCCAGAGACTGTTGGAGTCTGAGAAAGCTTTCCATCTGAGTTCGATGCTCGCCCGGGGCCATGAGGACGAAGATCACCACACACAGCCCCATGATGGTGAAGGTCACCCAGGGCAGGCGGCGGACACTTGTCTGCTCGTGGCCGAGCGGGATGAGCATGTGTTCTCCTCGACGATCCCCACGCTATTATAGCTGTCCATGAACGTTGCGTCGGTGATCCTCGTGCAAACGTCCCTGCCCGGGAACCTCGGAGCGGCGATGCGGGTCGCCGCGAACTTCGGAGTTCCGCGGATCGATCTGGTTCGTCCGCGGATCGATCCTGCCGATCCCGAGGTCGTCGGTTGGGCGTGCGGCGCCGACAAACGTCTCGAGTGGCAGCTCTGGGACAGCCTTCCCGATGCGGCCGCAGCGTATCGTACAGTGGTCGCATCGGCTTCCGGCCGCGGCCGCCACAACCTTCCCGTCGTGACGCCGGGCGAGGCCGTACCGTTGTTGTTTCAACGGGGGCTGGAGGGCACGGCACTGGTGTTCGGCAATGAAACCAGCGGTCTCTCCAAAGAGGACCTCGATTGTTGCGATCTTGTTGTCCGAATTCCGACTGCGGCGGAGTTCCCGGTGCTGAACCTGGCCCAGGCGATCGCCATCATGGTGTCCCAGATTCATCTCGCGGTCGAACCCAACACCGAGTCCGCTCCCGAACCCGCGCCTCAGCACGAGGTCGAGGCATTGATGGGTCACTTGAACGCGAGCCTGACAACGATCGGCTTCCTTGACCCGCAAAGCCCCGAACGGATTCTCCGCAAGCTTCGGCGACTGTTTGGCCGGGCCGGCATCACCGAAAACGAAGTTCAGATTCTCCGCGGAATGTGCCGGCAGATGGAATGGGCCGCGGGTTCCAGACCGGGGAGGTTTGCCTCCGGCGACGCCACCAACTCTGCGGAAGACCCGGATCGATAAGATCTCAGCGAATCCCGACATCCCGGCGGAGCCGGTCGGCGAGGGCGAGCAGAGACGGGTTGGTCGGGTGTCGATCCAGTGCTCGTGAAAGCGTCATCGTCGCGCTGGTGAAGTCCCCCGAACTCATCTGCAGCGAGACCAGCCGGACCACCAGTTCGGGAGATGCAGGGTCGAGCTCTACCGCGCGTTCCATGGCGAGCACCGCATCGGGCGTTTTCCCGGCCCGTTCGGCGACACCCGCGATACGGACCAGCAACCCGACATCGGACGGCGCCATGCCCCAGGCGCGCCGGAGATGTTCCAGAGCGCTGTCAAAGTCACCCCGCCTCTCCGCGAGACCGGCCAGCGACACAAAGGCATGGTGTGAGTCCCGGTCGAGGTGGAGTGCCTGGAGTGCCGCCTCCAAAGCGCCCTCGGAATCGCCCTCGGTGTCTCGCGCGACCGCCGTCATGGCCCAGGCTCGGGCGCGGAGGTTGTTGGGAGCAGTTCGCATAGCTGTGATGGTCTCAAGCAGGCTCACGCACTCTCGAGTGTCGCCTTCGTCGAGCGCCCATTGCGCCCGTTCGAGCAACACCTCGGGGTGGTTTTCATCTTCAGTCAATATGGCTCGTGCGCCTTCGAGATCACCGCCGTTCCTCAATTCCCGGGCCAGAGCGAGACCGGTCTGGATCCTCCGTCGTCGGATACAGGTCGCGCCGCATTTCGAGGCTCCGGAGTCGAACGGCGCGCTGATTTTCGGGGGTCAGTTCGAGCTCAGGTTCGAGTTGGTCGGGTGCCAGGGCCAACCCCACAGCCAGGCTTTCGAGGGCGGCGCTGATTTCGCCCCGCGTCATCAACACCAGTGCCCGCAAGCGGTGAAGATACGCGGACGTCGGGATCCCGCAGCAACGCCTCCTCAAGCAGCGTGATCGTTGCTTCAAGATCCCCCGCGAGGAGATAACCGCGAGCCAGGTTCGTCGCGCCTACGGGGTGTGAAACCATCCATTTGCATTGGTTCGCCGCCGGATCGCATGAGGACCGCAAAGGCGAGGTCAATCGGTGCCGACCCCAGTTCTCTCACATGCAGATGCCGCGATCTCTGGACCGCGGCTGGGAGGGCGACGAGGCGTCCTTCGACCAGTCGCCGGGCGCCCGCTTCAGCGTTGACGTCGAGTTGGCCGGCGACCCGGCTCCACGACATCGAACCCAGTAAATCGACCCCAGCAGCTATGACTGCAAAAATTGAAAGCGCGACCAGCGTGTGTGGTCTGATAGAGCGTCACAGCTCGACCGCTGCGCCGTGTTCGTCGACAAACGACAGGGCGGATTCGAGCTGAACCCCGGCGCTTGTCCATCACGCGATCACGGACTCGTTGCATCAGTTCCAGAATCTCCGCGGCTCGTGCCGATCGTGACGAACGAATCCTGTTCGGCGAGTTCTCGCACAGACGCGCGCTGCCCACCGACATTCCGAGACAGCCGGTTTCTGCCAGAACACCTCGGCACGAACTCCGTCGGGTCCGACAAATACCGGGCCGGCGGTTCGCGGTTGTCTCTGCCAGCGATTGGGTGCTGTCGTCGGCGAGCCGGATCCGAAGCGTCCGCAGGCTCTCCTTGGACAATCTCAATCGAGCTCTCAGGATCACCCGCCGTTCGAGATCCAGGGTGAGTCCTCGATGCTTTTCACCCCAGGTTGTCGGGACCACCCGTTCAACCGGGGTTCCCGGGCGCGCCACATCGGTCCACTCGAGAACGCCCCGCGAGCGGGAAATGGCGCGCTGCGCAGCGTGGATCGCACCGCCGACGGTACCCGACGCCGCCATCAGGGCGTCGAACCCGCCGAGGCCGGATCGTGCCGCTGCGCGACACACCTGTGCCAGGTTGGCACCACTCCACGCCACCGCCCCATCGACGTCCAACTCCCACAGACCGAGGTTTCCGGAAAGGTTGAGGATCGGCACGCCGAAGCCCGTAATCGGAGGGTACCAACCGGCTTCCGGAACCCAGGACCAGCCAACCCCGGCCATAGGCCGCGAGCAGGTCGAGGGCCCGTTGAAGCCCGTCAGCACTACGACATCGGATCAGAAGGTCGGCCGAGACCGCCCACTCCGAGGGCGGTCCACGCGCGGAGATCCACACGTTCGTGGATCTCCGGTTCGCCCGCCTTCCTGGAGACTCCGGAGGTCCGTTTTGAGGCTCACGCGACGGTCCGTAGGTGTTCCACAACCCTCCCTGGAATATTGGCACGCCGTTTGCTTATTGAATTGGGTGCCGGGCATACAACGACCTGGTACACGACATCATACCTCCTCCTTCCTCCTGCGGGCTCCCCAGCCCGCACCTTTTTTTGCTTCAACCGGAAATGTCATCGCAAATCAAACCAGAATCTGAGAGCGGTGCAGTCTGGCTCTGAGGATTTCAGCTCTTGCGCCTCGAGTTGAGGCCGAGGTTGCGGAGGTGGTAGAGCAGAGCCTGGCGTGAGATCCCGAGTTCGCGCGCGGTGGCGCTTCGGTTGCCCTGGTTGCGGTGGAGGGCCGCCGAAAGAAATCGCCGGCGGAATTCGTGCTGCGCCTCTTCCCAGGTCCCTCCCGGCATCTCGCTCGTGGGGGAGATCGGCAGGTGTTCGCTGCTGAACCACTGCGCCCGCCGCCCTGACCATGGCCACCTCGACGACCTGCCGCAGCTCGCGGACGTTTCCCGGCCAGTGGTAGCTGCTGCAGAGCGCGGCTTCGGCCTCCGGGCTCCACGACCGGTCGTCACCAGACCGTGACGGGAAACCGCCTCGCGCTCGAACATGGTCCCGCAACAGCGGGATGTCTTCGCGGCGATTTCTCAGTGGCTCCACCTCGACCTCCGGGGCGGCGATTCGGAAGTAGAGATCGCGTCGAAAACCCCCTTCGCGCATCCGCCGTCCGAGGTCGGCGTGGGTTGCGGAAACGATCCGGACATCGACTGTTGCGCCCGGTTGGCGCCGACGGCCCGCACCTCGCCTGACTCGAGAAACCGCAAAAGCTTGACCTGGAGATTGGCGTCGAGATCGCCGACCTCGTCGAGGAAGAGGGTGCCGCCGTCGGCGGCGACCGCGAGCCCCCGGCGCGAGCGGTCGGCGCCGGTAAAGGCGCCCTTGACGGACCCGAAAAGCTCGGCCTCGAGAAGGGTTCCGGGGATGGCCGCCACGTTGACCGTGACCAGGGCGCCGGGACGGCCGGAGAGGCGGTGCAGCGCCCGCGCGGCCACCTCCTTTCCGACACCCGGTCTCACCCGACAAGCAGGACCGGGAGGTGGCTCGGCCCGAGTTCGAGGAGTTCGCGCCGCAGGGAGATCGAGCAGGCTTGCGACACCCCGACAAATCCCGGTCTCCTCGACGTCGGTGTCGTGGTGGACGCCGGCGCCTGCGGCAGCGCCGAGGTCGAGCACGCCGAGGACCAGCCGGCTGGCCGGGCCGTCGACGAGATCCCCTCCCAACGGGACGAATCGTCAAGCCGACCGTGGCGCAGTTCGCTCCCGGCGCGGCCGCTGTCCGTAGCGCCAGATGGTCGTCTCCGTCGCCGGCATCGAGGACCTCGATGCCGGTGATCTCGAGGCTCTGGACGAGGAGCTCCAAGATGCTGCTTCTCCACCCCGTCGACTCCCCCGCACTCCACGATCCTGGCGAGAGCGGTCATCAAACCGGCCGCGTGTTCGTGGATTCCGCTCAGTCTGTTCGGCCCAACCCGCCAGCCCATGCGTTCGGAGCTCGCTGATGGCCGCGCCCCGGATCTGCGCATCCAGATGCAGCCGCATGCCGGCGATCCGCTCCGCCAGCGCGATCGCCAATCCCGTCGTCCGGCTCGATCATTTCCGGGAGTTCGGCAAGGCCAGCGGTCCTGCCTTCGTTCGGACGGCCCAGACGATCTCGGCCGCCCGGCGGACGCCCCATTCGTCGTGCGCCGCATGACGGGGGCTCGGCCCGTGTCAGCCGCCGCACAAAGCCAGCCAGGCCAGTCCCTCCTGGCCCGCCTTCTCGCAGGAGTTCCTCCGCACTCGGTGGTCACCGTCGAGCAGCGTGGCCACCCCGCGCAGCAGTGCGAGTCCCTCGGCAAAACGTGGGTCGTCTTCGCGGACCGCGTCCTCGAAGACCGCCAGCAGCTCGCGGAATGACGGTTCATCTCCCTCGCCAGAGCTAAGCCGAGCCTGCTCGCCGAGAACAAATGCTCCGAGGATCGATCGCGGCGAGCACCCTGCAGCCGTCTCCTCGCCGCTGTGGACCCTGAGCTGGTCGATGTCGGCCACGGCGAGATCGAACAGCGCGACGTTTGTGAGGTGTTCGAAGCCGGCCGCCCGCATCACGATAGGCGCGGAGTTGGTGGGCGGCGGCTTCCCGACTCCGTCCCTCCTGGAGCGCCACAGCGCCGAGGTCGAGTTCGACGTAGCCCAGCAGACCCGGACCGATCTAGACTGTCGGACAGGACGCTCGAAGAGCCTCGCGCGCGACCTCGGTCCTGCCGATTCGAGGTGCACCATCGGCTCGGCGGTGCGCGAGTTGGACGCGGAGGGCCGGGGAATCGACCGGCGAGGCCGCCCCCATTCCCGGTCGGCGAGCTTCTGTGGCCGGAGGACGTAGGCCGATCTCGATCTCGATTCGCCGCCGGATTTCCTCGCCCAGATGCTGGAGCGCGCCTCGACCACCTTTGCCGCCATCTCCTGCTTGTTCCAGCCCGTTCCGACGTGCGTCGCAGAGCACGTCGACTGCGATTTCGGCCGCGACCCGTGGGTTGCGCCTCGACTTCCGCCTCGTCGGGAGCGGCCACGGGCTGTCCCGGCGCGTGGTCGATGGCCTCGAAGCCACCGCGTGTGGGCGGCCGCCTGCCCGGCCGGAACACCGGTCAGCGCCTGCGGGCGCCGCAGAGGTCGATCACCGACAAGACACGCCTCGGCCAGCAGCAGCTGACAGCCGGTGCCCAGCGCGCCGGGTGCAATCAGCGACAACAGTTCTCGGACCTCGACCGCGTGCAAGTTGGTCGAGCTCTGCTCGCGCCCAGTTTTCGAGGCGTGCGCTGTCGCCGGTGCCGAGCGCCGAATGCAGGAGGTGCAGAGGATGATCGACCTCGACGAGGCCCGCCACCAGGAGGTGCCGGGGATCGGCCTCCAGCAGCGCCGGCTCGGGGAGACGCCAGGTGCCGCCGTCGGTCGACCACGAGCCGTTCTCCGGCCGGCTTCAAATCCGACTATCGGGATGCCCGAGTGCAGGGCGACAAGATCCGCGGGAAGCCCGCGGGGAGACAGCCGCAGCCAACCCTTGAGCTCCTTTTCGGCGACCGTCGAGCTGGCTGGGGCCGGCCCGTTGCCGCGCTCCTGGGCGAGACGGCGCTTGAGAACCGCCGCCGTCAGGGCTTCGCGGTCGGTGGTCCAGGATCGGGTCGAACCGCGACTTCGCCGGTCGAGGATCCGGCGCGCGCGTTCCGGACGGGATCCCGACCACGGAGATGTGCCGGACCAGTCGCTCGCAGTCGATGGCCGGCGCGGGCGCCGGCCAGCCGCTTGGAAAGGTTCCGATCGCCGACGGCATTGCAGCCCTCCCGCTGCGACCATCTGCTGAGGGCGGTGAGCTCTCCCTGCGACACCGATCCCGGCCACGATCAGCGCCGCCGCGTTCGCCCGAGAGCAGGCCATCGGCGCCGTGTCGGCCCGAGCGCATCTCCGGCCGACCACAGCCAGGCGCGGCTGTCCTCGCGTCGAAGCCGGCACCACAAGGCCCCGGCCAAACGCCGCGCCAGTCGCATCCCGAGGCACCCGCCACAGCTGAATGACTCCGGCCTCCCCGGCAGGGAGCTCGTTCCATCGCAGCGCCCACAACGATCGCGCGGTACGGGATCCAGGGGTTGTCGAGATCTCACGCAAGCTGCCGGGCGATCGCGCTTTCAAACACCAGTCCGGGCTCCTCCGTGGGCGCCGTCGATGTCTTCCGGCGCAAGGTCCGACCGCCGTCGGCGATTCTCTCGATGGCGCCGCGAATCCGCAAGCCGGTCCATCGCCCCTTCCCCGCCGCCCAACCGCTCGATCGCGACCGAAAGTGGGTAGGGAAATCCACCCATCGTGACCGAGAGGTCCCCGCATGGCGCTCCAATCGAGCCGCGCCTCCGGCATCGCCCGCGGGCCGGCCACAGATCGAATTCCGCGAGGTGGGCGACGCCGCCGTCGTCAACTGCAGCGCCGCCCGGAAGCGGTCGCGGCGGGAAAGCCTGGCGTCCCGAATGAGCCGAGCTCTCGGTTCGGCCTCTCGCGCGAGCGCTCGGCGAAACTCCAGGAACCGGAACCGTCGGGTGTTCGACCAGACAGCGCCGCCGGCGTCGGGACTCTCACCATCGCACCCTAACCCGGTGACCGGCCCCGTCAGGCGGTCCCAATCGGTCCAGAATGCCGGGAAGCACTTGCTCACGCAGGCCCGTCATCCAGTTGACAGAGGGCCCGGCGCCGAGGGCCGCGACCGCCATCGCCATTGCGATCCGGTGGTCTCCTGCGGCCGTGACGCTCGCGGGACGAATCGGCATCTCTGAGGAGACGTCGCTGTCATCTCGAGATCGGCGCCGTCGCAGGCACAGACCAGCGCCGAGGCGCCCGCAGGTTCTCGACCATCACCGTGAGCCGATCGCTCTCCTTGTGGACGAGGTGATCGAGTCCGGTGAACCGAGAACCGGGAGGCGCACACGCCGCGACCGCAACCAGGGCCGGAAAGAGATCGGGTGCCTGCTCGAGATCGGCGTTGAGAGGTGCGGTGACCGGGACCGCGGACGGTCAACCTGTCCGCCGTTCCACTCGAACTCGAGGCCGGCATCGACCAGCACCGCGCACGGCCTCCCGGTCGCCCTGGCGGCTTTCGGGATCGAGCGGACCGATGTCCACCGCGCCGCCCGAGATCGCCGCCGCCGCGAGAAAAAACGCCGCGGCCGACCAGTCGCCCTCGACCTCGTAGGTGACGGCCGCAAGGGCCGCGGGCGCCACGCTCCAGCGGCGGCGGTCTGCGCTCGCCGAGACCTCGGCCGCCGAAGGCCGGCAGGACGTCCATCGTGAGGTCGAGATAGGGAGCGGACGGCAGCGAGTCCCACCACCTCGAGCTCGATTCCCTTGCGCATCAGAGGCGCGGCCAGCAGCAGAGACGAAACGAACTGAGAGGACACCTCGCGGGCGGATTGCGACCGTCCCGCCTTCGAGCTTCGGTCCCTTCCACCTCGACCGGGAGCCGGTCGTCCGCGAAGTGCAGGGTCGCTCCGAGGGTCTCGAGCGCCCGCAACAGCGGCGCCATCGGTCGTTCGCGGAGCCGGGCGCTCCCGTCCACCACCGATCGCCCGGGGCAGGCGGCCAGCAGTCCGAGCACCAGACGTGCCCCGGTGCCGGAGTCTCCGAGGTCCAACCCGACCGTTTCGGGCGGAACCTTCGACGCCGAATACGATGTCCGTCCTCCCAGTCGAACGTCCCAACCGCGCCGTGCCGAGGGCGGCTGCCAGCACCCGGGTGTCGTCGCAGTCCAGTGGCCGGGCGATCCGGCCCTCCCCCTGCCGCCGCGGAGGCGATCAGCGCCCGGTTGGTCAGGCTCTTGGAGGCCGGAAGTTCGACCGCCCCGGCGAGATCCGGCCAGCGGTCCGGGCAGATCGCCGCGGGGTCATCGATCCCGCGCCGGTTGGCGGCGGTGGAACCGGCCTTCGATTCGTCATCGAGGATCAGCTGTCTTGGGCGCAGAGATTGTCGTCCACCAACGGCCATCCGCCGTCCGCGCGCGACCAACACGCTCGACCGGTTTTCGAGCCACGCCGGGATGATCAGCGCCTCGCGGTCGCCTTCGCTGCACATCCACGGCGATGTGGAAGTGCCCCCAGAACACCGTCCCGACCCCTTCGGCCCACGCCATCGGCGGCGCTTCGTTTCGAGATCCGCGATGGGTTTGGTGTAGCGGAACTTCCGGTTGGTCGTGGCGAGGTGCGCCTCCATGCGGCGAACGATGGCGACGGCCGCGGGGCGCGGCAGCAGACCCGCCCACAACCGCGCCACCGCGGATTTGGAGATCGTCGACCAGAATCGGTACTGGAAATCGCGCCGGTTGACGAGGTCGCCGTGGACCAGCCGATAGCGGCGCTCGCCGGATCGAATTCGTACGACCCGGGCGCTCCAGTCGATTTCCGCCGCGAGTTCGGGCGCATCGAGAAAGAAATCGCGGTTGCCCTCGACGATCCCGATCACCATCCCCGCCGATCTCGCTCGCCCCCAGCATTCGAGTACCTCGCCGGACACCGGTTGTCCAGAACTTCGACATGCCGATGAGGTATTGAAAGGCGTCGCCGAGATAGATGATCTCCCCTACCCCGTCGCTCGCGGCGCGTTCCACGAGGGAGATCATGGCCCGGCAATCGTCCGGTTCCCTGGCCGACGTGAGCGTCGGCGATGATGAGTCGTTTCACGGCTGTATGGTAGCGCAAAAAAATCGGACGGGCCGCAGCCCGTCCGATGAAGTCTGGTGTCTGTGAGTGATCAGCCGTTGGTGCGGGCGAACTCCTTCATGAAGTCGGCGAGGACCTGGACGCCCTCGAGCGGCATGGCGTTGTAGATCGATGCGCGGCACCCGCCGACCGAACGGTGGCCCTTGAGACCGACCATCCCGGCGGCCTTGCGCTTCGGCGACGAATTTCGCCTCGAGTTCCTCCGAGGGGAGGCGGAAAACCACATTCATATAGGATCGGCTGTCCTCGGCGACCGGGCTCTTGTAGAACCCCCCGCTCTCCTCGAAGACGCTGTACAAGCAGGTCGCCCTTGGCGCGGTTGGTCTTCTCCATCGCCGCCAGACCACCGTTGTCCCTTCAACCATTCCAGGACGTTCCGCACCATGTAGATGGCAAAGGTCGGCGGTGTGTTGTACAGCGAGTCCTTTGATGAATAGGTGCCGTAGGAGAGCATGGTCGGCAGGCCCGGGTTGGCCTGCTCGAGCCACGATTTCCTGATGATGACGATGGTCACGCCGGACGGGCCGATGTTTTTCTGCGCTCCGGCGTAGATCAGGTGAAACCGGTTGGCGTCGAACGGGCCGCCACAGGATGTCCGACGACATGTCGGCGACCAGCGGCACCGACCCGGTTTCCGGAAACGCGTGGTACTGGGTCCCCTTGATGGTGTTGTTCGACGTGAGGTGGACGTAGGCCGCGTTCGGGTCGAGATCCAACTCGGCCTGTTTCGGAATCTTCGAGAAGCCCTCCGCCTCGCTCGAGCCGGCGATCCGCCCAGTGGCGACGATATTGGCCTCCTTGAGCGCCTTCTGCGACCAGGTTCCGGTGTTGACATAGTCTGCCGAACCGCCCTTCGGGATGAAGTTCATCGGCAGCATGGCGAACTGAGTCGAAGCGCCACCCTGGAGGAACAGACACCTGGTGGTCGTCGTCGAGACCCGAGCAGTTCAGAGAGCAGCTTCATCGCGCCGTAGTGCACCACGTCGTACTCGGGGGAACGGTGAGATGTCTCCATCACCGACATGCCGGTGTTTTCCCAGTTCGGGATCTCGGCCTTCGCCCTTTCGAGGGCCGGCGCCGGCAGGGTGGCGGGTCCCGCGTAAAAATTCCAGGTCTGGCTCATCGGTGGGCCTCCTAAGCAGTCTGCTGTTGAAAGTCTTCGAGAATTCGAACAACCACGTCACCGATCCGGAGCATGTTCTCGCTGCTCGAGGCCCCGAGGTGCGGCGTCATGATGGCGTTGGGCGCGTCGTACAGTGGGACACTTTTCATCCGGAGGATCCGAGTACCAGACGTCAGTCGCGTAGGCGCGGACCTTGCCGACTTCAGGGCGGCGACCATGTCCTCCTCCACCACGCAGCCGCCGCGAGCGGTGTTGATGATTACGACGCCGTCCTTCAGGTTGGCGATGGTGTCGGCGTTGAACATGCCGCGGGTCGTGTCGGTCAGCGGCACGTGAAGCGAGATGTAGTCGGACTGGAAGAAGAGCTCTTCAAGGCTGACGAGATCGACGCACTCGTGGCCCTTCAACAGGGGGTCGTAGGCGATGACCCGCATTCCGAATGCGATGGCGCGGCGCGCGAGTTCGGTCCCGATATTACCGGCGCCGACAAGACCCAGGGTCTTTCCCATCAGCTCGGTCCGCTTGAGCTGCTTCTTCAGCCACTCGCGGCGTCTTCATGCCTTCGTGGCCTTCCACCATCCGCGTCGGCACCGAGATCATCAGGGCGAAGGCGAGTTCCGCCACCGCCACCGCAGAGGCTTCGGCGGTGTTGAAGACCTGAATGCCCTTGGACCGCGCGTATTCGACGTCGATGTTGTCGAGCCCGACACCGCCGCGGATGATCAGACGCAGATTGCTCGGCCTTGTCGATGTACTCGCGGGTGCATTGTCGTCTTGGATCGAACGAGCACGACGTCGACTTCCGGCAGGCGGTCCTTGTCGTTGATGACCTCGCCGAAAGCCTCGAGTTTGGCTCGGCAGGGACGGATCGAAATGCGTCTGAAATGAGAATCTTCACTCTTCCCCCTCGTCGCGATCAGTCCGCGAGCGGCCGAACGATCAACCCGGAACGGAGCTTCGGTTCAAACCAGGTCGATTTCGGCGGCATGACCAGACCCGCGTCCGCGACCGCAAAGAGCTGGTCGATCGAGGTCGGGTGGAAGGCGAACGCGACCGCCCACTCGCCGGAGTCAACCCTCTTCTCGAGCTCGCCGAGCCCGCGAATGCCACCCACGAAATCGATGCGTTCGTCCTTCCGCGGATCGCCGATGCCGAGCACCGGGGCGAGAAGATTGTTCTGCAGAATCGCCACATCGAGACGGTTGACGGGGTCGTCTTCCGGGACGCTGGCCTGCTTTGCGCGTCAGTCGGTACCACCGCCCCGTCGAGATACATCCCGAACGATCGGGGTCCTTGCGGCCGACCGTCCTCCGCCGGTTCCGACACTCGAAGTCCTGCTCCGCCCGTTCGAGCACCTCCGCCGGTTCGAGTCCGTTCAGGTCTTTGACCAGCCGGTTGTAGTCGAGGATCTTCATCTGGTTGTCCGGGAAGATCACCGACAGGAAGTAATTGTAGGGCTCGTCCACCCGTGTGCCCGGGGTTGGCATCGCGGCGCATGGCCCGGATCCTAGTTCCAGCCGCCGATCGGTGGTGGCCGTCAGCCACGTACAGCTCGGGAATTCCGGCAAATGCCTCGACGAGTGCGTCGCGGTCGGCCGCGATCATCGATGACCCACACGACATGCTGGATTCCGTCCGGAGCGATGAAGTCGTAGGTCGGATCGGCGGCAGTCAGCCGCTCGACGAGCCGGTCGACGCCCGGACTGCGCCTTGTAGGTCAGAAAGACCGGGCCGGTATTGGCGTTGAGGGTATCGATGTGGCGGGTGCGGTCGTCCTCTTTGACCGGTCGGGTGTGCTCGTGCTTCTTGATGAGATCGGCCTCGTACTCGTCGACGCTGGCGCCGGCCACCAGCCCGGTCTGCACGTGGTCGCCCATGCGCTGGCGATACAGGTACAGCGCCGGAGTCGCCTCGCGGACCAGCACTCCGTCGTCCATCAACTTCTTGCAGATTCGCGGCGCCTGTGGCATAGACCTCCGGTGAGTAGACATCGATGTCCGGATCGAGGTCGATCTCCGGTTTGACCACGTGCAGAAATGACAGGGGATTGTCCGAAGCCATCTCTCGGGCTTCGGCGCTGGACAAGACGTCATAGGGCGGGCTCGCCACCTGCGCACAGCAGTTCGGGGCGCGGTCTCCACCCGCGGAAAGGTTGAATTCGGGCCATGATCGTCTCCCAATCGGCATTTTGTCGGATCCCGCCGAGCACGTGAAATCTATCACATGCTCCGATGCAGCCGCTACCCGGCGATGGTCTTTTGGGAGGCGCGGAATCCGGCCGAAAAAGGTCAGGAAAGGTAGAGGCGGAGGCGGATCGGGGTCTCCCAACCCTTCGGGTTGAACCGTCAGAAAGAAGGGCCGACCGACCTCCATGCTCCTCAGCTGTTCGAAATACATCAGATCGACCATGCCGTAATCTGTTGCGGAGAACGATGGAATTGATGGTCGTGTTCCCGCGGCTGCCGCCGCAGATCGGGAAAGAAATTCGATCGCGCGAATCTCCCGCTCCGGTACCAGACTTCCCACGGGATGCCGCCAGTCGACAACATACGGCGATCGACGACAATTCTTTTGTAGCCTTTGCGCCACTGTTTGACTGTGGGCATCGAGTACACGATGCCGTCGAGGTCGGTCAGGTAGAAGCTCTCGCGGTTCAACCTGATCTCTTTCGGCGATTTGTTCTGAACCCCGACCACCATCGGCAGATAGGCGTCGTCGCTGTTTTGCAGTGCGAGGCTGACATTGGCCCACACCTTGCCCTGGTCGTCTCCGGCAATGAACAGGATCTTGTTCCCGTCTTCCCCGTCCTGCTGACCCGTCGCCAGGGTGCCGGCCAGGGCCACGAGACCGAAGATCAAGAGTCGTGCGACCATGGTTCATTCTGTCTTTCCTTCCACTCAACGCAACATCAAAGACTGAGGTGTTGTTCCATCACATGCTTCACTCTGCTGGGTACAGCGCCTCCCACCACTCGGGCTGGTCCTTGAGCCATCGGTCGAACCAGGCGACGATGCTCCTCGACCACAGCGCCCTCTTGTCGTGTTCCATGATCAGGTGGCCGAGACCTGCAACCCGCAGATATTCGACTTCGACTCCGAGCAGTTTGAGCGCAGCGTAGAATTGGTCGCTCTCCCCGGGCGGAACGTTGGGGTCCTCGTCGCCGTGGGTCAGAAGAACCGGAGTCGTGACCTTGTCAGCGTTGAAGAGCGGGCTGCGGTCGACGAAAATATCCGCGCCGGTTCCAGGGAAAGCTTTCGGCGTTCGCTACCGCTCCGTAGCTGTATCCCCAGTAGCCTTCGCCCCAGTAGGACGAAAGGGCTGAGATTCCGGCATGGGCAACTGCGGCCGCGAAGATGATCGGTCTCGGTGACCAGCTTCATGGTCATGAATCCCGCCGTAGGAAGCGCCGATGCAACCGACGCGCTGTCGGCATCGACGAAGGGGTGGGCCTCGAGGAACGCGCTCGGTGGCCTCGATGATCTGGCGGCTCGTGACCTCGCCCCAATCGTTGACGTGCACGGTGGACTGTTCCTGCCCCCATCCGTAGGCGCCGGTGGGAGTGAGCACGTACACCACGTATCCGTTGGCGGCCCACCACTCCGCCGGGTAGCGACCGCCGAAAGACCGGTTCATCGGCGAGGTGCCGCCGTAGTAGTTGACGATCGCCGGATAGCTGTCGCCTGGACGTCGAAGAGGTCGGGTAGTAGACGCGTCCCGCGACCTCGCGGCCGTCACCGGCGGTGAAATTCCATTCGCGAACCTCACCGCGGCGGACGGCGGCGAACCGCTCGGCAGCGGGCTCGAGAAGAAGCTGCGCTCGGGTGTGTCGGCCCGCCCCGGCAACGACCACCCGCTGTGGCTCGCCAGACCGAGGTCCCCTCGGCGACGATGGTCGCGCCGTCGCAGCGCCACATCGAACGCATCCGACGCTCTCGATGCCCGGTTGGGATCTCGGTGAAGGTGCCGCCGTCCCGGTTCGATATCTGAAGAGGGACCGCCGGTGTCCGTCGATTGCGAGGACCGTGATCGATCCGTCGAAACGGCTCCATCGCGCCGCTGGTAACGGCGGGATCGAAGGCGCGGCTGATGGCGTCGACCGCGTCGGTCTCCGGGTCCCAGACGAAGAGCTGTCCGTCGAAATCGTTGACCGGCCCTCCCCCATCCACCGCAACCCCGACGTCACCGAACTCGCTCGGGCCGGCCTGCACCAACAGGCGCTTCCCGTCGGGTGAGTACTCGACGCCGCCGAGCCACCAGAAGTCGCGCAGCTTGCGCGCATCACCGTCGGTCCAGCGTCGATCACCCACAATTCGTTTCGCGAGTAGGGCCGACGCGACAGGTCCTCGACCTCCCGCGTCACCAGGAGCATCGAACCGTCCGGTGAGAACGCGGCCGCGGACGCGCTGACCGCGCCACCGGTCAGCTGCTGCCGAACTCCACTCGAGACGTCTACCAGGTGGAGTTCCGTGAGGTCCCGGTGGCCGGCCATCCGGTCGAGCAGACCGCGCAGCCTCGTGATCGCCACTCTCGTTCTCCTCCGGCTTCGCTCGTCGTGCTGAAAATGATCGTGCTTGCCGGTCGGAGACCAGAGATAGCCGTTCCAGTCCTCGATGCCGGCAACCATTTCGGATGATCTTCCCGGATTCGAAGTCCGCGACCCACAAGGCGCGGTCTTGGGTTCCCGGCACTCTTCGTCACGTATGAGAGCCGGTTCCCGGTTGGTGCGAACCGGACCTCTGCCATAGCCGGAGCGCCGCGCCAACTGCGAAGCAAGGCGCCGTCTCCGACCGATCGCATCTCGACCCATGCTCTCCCGCTCATCGGTGCCCGGCACGAACGTGGACAGAGACAGAACCACCCGGTCGCCGCTCGGAGAGAGCTCGAAAGACGTGACCGTGGGCGATCCAGGACATCCAGGATCGGCGAGTTCGCGCTCGCGCTCGAGATCGGCCGAGACCGCGGCCGGCGACGGCCGCCCACGACAATGGAGAGCGGTCCACGGACCTTCGGCCTTCGGGTCGAAAACCGTCGCCAGAGAGAGGACGTGGTCGCCGGGGTCGAGATCGACTTCGAGATCATCAGCTTCGACACCAATTCCGTCGAGCACCACCTTCCACGAGTGGCTGCAGTCGACCTCGAGCGTCGCCTTGACGAAGCGGATCGGTCCGCAGGGAGGTTGCAAGCCAAACGACCGCGGCCCGGCGATCGCGGGCCCAACTGGGCCTTCCGAACTCAACCGATCCGTCGAGGGCGGCCTCTCGCCGCCAGGCCGCCTGCCCTGCGAAACCCGCGAAGGGTTCGCCGTCGGCCGGCAGCTCACGGAGGTCTGGAAGAGTGGCAGCCATCGAGGAGGCCTTCGAGGGCGCCGTCTTCTGCAGAGTCTTCAAAGGCTGGAAAGGTCGTGGCGAGCGGTCCCAGAACGAGCCACCTGTCGATCTCGAGCGTTGGCCCCTCGTCGACCTCGGCGGCTGTTCCGAGGACGGCTGGAACGAAAAAACGACAGAACCAACAGCACGTGACCGGCGCGTTGCAGCATAGTCCTCCCCGACGTCAGCGAGTATACGCGTACAATACGCGTCGCCCCTGCCGGGGTTCATCGCATCCGGAGGCCCATGCACCGCAAAGAACTCAAACGCGCCCTGCTCGCCACCCTCTTCTTCGGGGCGGCTTCCGGTATCTTCACGGCGACCCTCAACAACTACCTCGCGGAGGTCCACCACCTCGGCGCCGAGGCGCGAGGTTGGCTGGAGCTGCCAAGGGAGCTCCCGGGCTTTCTGATCATGTTCGTCGCGGGGGCCATGCTGACGGTCTTTCGCGAGACCCAGATGGCGGCAGCGGCCATGGTGCTCACGGCCCTCGGCGCGCTGGGCCTCGGCTATCTGGCGCCGACCCACGCGGCCCTCGTGGTCTTTATCGTGATCTGGTCGCTCGGCGATCACATCATCTTCGCCGTCGAAGGGCCGATCGGTCTCAAGCTCGCCGACGGCGGGCGGGAAGGGCGTCGGCTCGGCCAGTTCGGCGGCGCCCGCAACCTCGGCACGATCCTCGGCGTCGGCACGATCTACGTGCTGGCTCGCTTCCTGGGCGATCGTTTCTCACTGTTCTACGCCATCGCAGCGGGGAGTGCACTGATCGCCGGTGTGCTGTATTCGCAGACTGCAGATCGGCCGCGGCGACACGCCATCTCAGACGTCTGGTCTACAAGAAAAAGTACCGGCTCTTCTACGCCATTTCGGCCCTTTTCGGCATCCGCAAACAGATCTTCCTGGCCTTTGGCGCGTGGGTGTTGGTGGAGATCCACGGGGTGCCGGTGAGCACCATCGCTCTGCTCTACTTCATCGCCGCCACCCTCGGCGTCATTCTGAGGCCGCTGCTGGGCGAGGTCATCGACTGGCTCGGCGAACGGACGGTGCTGGCGGCAGACGAACTGCTTGTTGCTCGTGATCTGCCTGACCTACGCCTTTGCCGGTGATCTCCTGACGGGCCGCGCCGTGCTCTTTCGCCCTTTACGGAGCCTACATCCTTGACATGGTGTCTGTTCGCCCTCCGGGTGGCGCGCACCACCTATCTCAAGAAGATCGCCGACGACCCGGCAGACATCACGCCGACGATTTCCATGGGGATCACCATCGACCACGCGGTGGCCATGACCCTGCCGATCCTGTCAGGCTACATCTGGGAGGCCTACGGTTTTCAGTGGGTGTTCATCCTCGCCGGCGCGATCGCGCTGGTGGGCTTTTTCGTCTGTCTGCGGATCCCGAGAACGTTCAACTCGCCTGGAACGATCACCACAGCCAGGCATAACCGATCTTTGCGAACACCGCGCGGCCGGTCGTGGTCATCACGAATCTCGTCGGTCTGCTGGCCGCCCTCGCTGTAGCCGAGAAAGGCGACTGTCTGCGGGTTGACCTTGTAGGAAAAGAGCAGTTGAACGAAGAAATCCCGGTCGAGGCCCGCCACCTCATCTTCGTAGAGGTCGGGGTTTCTGCTCACATCCGTGTATTGGACGATCGCCCTGACAAAGGTCCTGGTGTTGAATTGCCAGATCGCGGACATCTGCGGGACTCTTGGCCGCGTAGAGCCGGCCGCCCGCCACGTCGAGGGTCGAGTGGAGGTACTCGAGGTCGAGACTGAAGTGCCGGCCGAAGTTGAGGTCGACACTTCAGCGCGGATCCGCTGCCGGTCGGCCGGGCTGGACATTTGCGAAGTCGATCCAGTCGCCGACGACCGCGAAGACGTGGAAGCTGAAGGATGGCCGAGGGCCGCATTCTGAAGCTGAGTATCGGGACCACCAGGTTTTCGAAGCGGACGCCGTCGTAGACTTCGGTCTGGCGTCCGATCTCGACATGAAAATTCGACTCGCATCGGGCCCTGGCCCTCGAACCACATACTCGCACCCTCGTCGAGGAGTTCTCCGCCCTGGTCCTGACTCGCGGGCGACGAACCCGCCGATTTCCAGCCGGTTGTACCAGTTGTTCTCTTCGCCCCACCAGATGTAGCCCGCGCCGGCGTTGCCCTCCCGGTAACCGACCCGCGGGATGAACCCGAGGTCCGCTCGAAAGTCGATTACCGAAATCCTGGTACTTCGCAACGGCGAACCAATTGCGGGTCGTGTGGGTGATATTCGAGGGCCAGGGCGTGATCAGAAATCTCCTCACCGGTGAGGTCGAGGTCGAGCTGCATCTCGGGCGAATACTGCGTGCTCGACCAGGCGGCGTCGATGGTCAACGAGTCCGATTCGGTCGGGCCGCAGCCGGCTGTCGATGCTGAAAACCCTGTTGAAATAGCCGTCCTCACCCCTCGCGGTCGGTGAACATCGCACCGATCGTCGAGTCCGCACCGAGGTCGTAGCGGTACCGCCGCCACAGTCGCGGTGTTCGCTGAGTCGTAGGAACCCGATTCCGAGCCCTCGACGCCCGGGCACCACGAGATTGGTGACTTCGTCGCGGGCGGTGAAGAAGCCCGATGGTGTGGCGGCCGAGTTTACCGGTCAGCTTGAGGGCCGCCGACGGGTCGGCGATCATCCGCGTGTAGAGAAGCTCGAGCCCGGTTTCGAAGTAGTCGGAGCTCTCGAGGAAAAACGGCCGCTTTTCCTCGATAGAACAGAGCGAATCGCTGTTGATCGCCAACTGGACGGCGTCGGCTTCGATCTGGGAGAAGTCGGGATTGACGGCCCCGCTGAAGGTGATGTTGGGTGTGATCCCCCAACGCATGGTGGCGCCGAGTTCGAGGCTCTTGTCCTCCTCCAGGTCCAGTGGAATCGGGGAAGTCCGGTCGCTCCTCGAGTGCGAAGCCGGTGAGGGTGGGTACGAGCTCGAGATTTCGCCCCGGCGCTCACTCCCTCGAAACCGATGATCTTGTCCTCCTGCGCCAGATAACTGTTGGCGCCGCGTTCTCTCGGGAAAAGCCCGATACGGACGCGGTCGGACCGCGGCCAGGTCCGGGTGAGGTCGATGCCCCAGGTCTGGGGCCCGTGGGTCGCTTGAAATCGGATCTGGTTGAAGGGAATCGCGATCTCGACCTCGTACCCGCTATTCGGTGAGCCTGCCCGGCGGACATCCCAGATGGCGTCCCACGCGCGGTCGAAGTTCTTCTCGACGTCGTTGTAGATGGCATCCATTTGCGCGCCGAGCGGATTGACCCAGAATTCGTAGGCCCGGCGCTCGTCGTTGAAGGTGTCGAGGGTGACTGCGACCCTGTCGTCGCCCTGGATGGTGTCGCGGTCGCGGTACCTCGCCCGGATCGTCGGCGGGTCGGGATCGATAGGCCCTGAAGGCGACCAGGAACGGCTGCTCGTTGTACGTCAGGAAGACCACGGTTCGAACCGGGGGCACGGTGTTCTCGCCGGGCGAGATCTCGTAGCCGCAGTTCCAGGGTCAGGGCCGCGTCCCACTCCCCATCCTCGATCACGCCGTCGACTGTCACGACTCGAGGAGATGCGTGGCACCGGATGGGGATCGTCCCGACGTTCCCGGCTTGAGCCCCGGCTCATCCGGCACAGAGGACCATCCCGAGCAAGGGCGACCATCGACGCCTCTGAGACGTCCGCGCAAAGCTCCGCCATCCTCATCGCCGATCTCCGCCGTCCGTCCCTCTGTCATCTAACCGACCGGCGGCAACAGCAGCGCGTTGAACACCAGTTTGAAGGTCGCCGGGCGTCGACCCCCGGAACTGCGGACGGATCCCGAACAGCACCAGCTGCCCTTTCCCGACTCGGACCCAGACCGATCACGGCTTTGTTCTGGAGCTGGTCCTCTCCACCTTAGATAACCACTCAGCAGCAGGTCCCGCTCGGGATAGACAGCGACGACCCTGCGGTCGGTGTCGAGCCTCGGGATCGATGTGGCAAAGACGGGCTCGCCGCGGCTGAAGGCGCCGCCGCGCTCCGGCATGCCCCACGTGAGGGGATGGTCCGGGAAGGAAGTCGACCGCGAGAAAGGCGCCTGGCACCGAGACCTCGTCGAGGCTTTCGGAGATGTCCCGGACCGGGATCTCGACGGTGTCGCCGTCCTCGTCGTCGCCGGCTGGGCGGCCGCCAATCCTTCGGTGAACAGTCCGGTGGATCCGCCCCAGGAGACGACCGTGCCGCCCGCCCTCGATAAACGCCGTGAGCTTGGCGAGGCCCTTCTTGGAAATGGGCTCGCGGAACTCCGGCGGATAGTCGTTGACGACATAGCGATCGCCACGCTTGTACTTGCCTTTTGTCAGGACGTCCTTGCTCGCGCCTGGAAAGACGATGACGTCGAAATCCCGGCTGAGGTTCGACGTCTCGAAATCCCCGGGGTGGAGAACCCTGTATGGGATTCCGTAGGTGTCGAAGAGGTAGCGCGTCCAACCCGCATCCATGTCGTGGAAATAGGTCTCGACGAGCGCGATTCGGGGCATTACGCACGGAAATCCGCGCCGTGATCTCGCCCTCGATGACAACGGAGCGATCGAGGCCCGCTCGACGATCGCCTGCAGCCCTTCGCCCACCGCCGGATCCGCCGGGATGACGAAACTGCCGGCCGGGCAGCACGCGCCCTTCTGCCCCGAGGGGCTGGGCAAGTCTGCCGACCTCGGAGACCCGCCTCGAGGGCGGCGAAAGCGGCTTTGTAGGCCTGGTTGCTCGACGAGGGGTAGCGCGATCGCCCACAGTCGTGGGGCAGCCTCAGGTCAAACGTCGAAGGCGTCGTTCGGGAAGTGGTTCGAGGCGGTCTTCGAGATCGGTGCTTCGGGTGTCGATCTGGATCGACCTGCACCCCCATGTGCAGCGGCAGCGACCAGCTGGTGATGTCGTAGGGCCGGATGAGCTCGCCGCCGGGTGTGTAGTGTCGCTCCGGATAGGTTCTGTGCCTCCAGCATCTCCTTGACGAACGCTCGATACGGCTGCGCCATGCGGAACCACCAGGTCGCCCGCGCTCAGGTGGCGGTCGCCGACGACCGTGTCCTCCGTCAGCCGATCGACCTCGATGCCGTGGAGCTGCAGCAGTTCGGCAAGGGCTGCCAGTTCCCCGGGTCGGTCTGCGCCTTCGGCAGCACGAAGTAGTAGGGCGCTTCGGTCCTCCCCTTCTCGACCTCCTTGCGGCAGAGGTCGTTGCGGAAGGTCAGGATCGCGACGCGGTTCGTTGCCGCGGTGGCGAGGATCGATGCCATCGAGGACAGCTCGTACTCGACGATGTCGCCGAGGCTCCAGGTACCCCCGGGCCACGGGTCGAGCATGTTGACGCCCTTCTTGTACTCCGAAAGGCCCTTGCCGCGGACCCTGAGCTCGGTGGGCTCGATGAAGATCGGAGTGGCGGTCTTGCAGCTCGCCGCCTCGGTCAGAAAGCTGATGATGTTCTTCCAGTGCGAGGTCTCGGTGGAGCCCGGCCAGTAGTCGTCGAACAGCCAGTGGCTGGCCACCCCCTGGAGCCCGTCGGCGGTCATGTCGCGGGCGAGATTGGCGCCGAACACGGCCGACCAGTTCCACAGCCCCTCGTCGATCACCTGGGCGATGGGATCGTGGTTCGGCGGCACGTAGTAGCGCGGACCCGGTCGAGCCCATCTGGTGCTTCTCCACCAGAACCTGCGGATACCAGTCGGTGCTGTAGAGGCGCGAGATGACCCGAGTGTCCTCCTGGGTGAGAGCGACGAAGTCGCGGTTGTTGTCGTGGCCGACATATTTGTGGTAGACGCGCGGCAGTGACGACCCCTCGTACTTCGTGCCGACGTACTCGCGGTAGTGTTCGACCACCATGTCCATGCCGTCGGGGTTGTGGCACGGGACCATCATCAGGACGACGTCGTTCAATCTGGCGAGCAGCTCCGGATCGTCGGTGGTGGCCAGGGCGTAGGCGTACAGCGGCAGCGACTGGCTCGGCGCGACCTCGCCGGAGTGCATCGAGAGGGTCTCCATGACGAAGACCCTGCCCCTGTTGATCAGACGACGCCCGCTCGTCCGCTGCGAGTGTCGGGATCGAGAGCCAGTTCTTTGTTGATCTCTCGCAGCTCGTCCAATCGTGCTGATGTTTTCCGCCGACGAGATGAACGCCACATACATCGTCCGACCGAGAGGTGTGGTGCCGACTTCGCGCATTTCGACGCGGTCAGAGGCGGCGGCGAGGAGTTCCAGGTAGTCGGTGAGCTGACCGTAATCCATGAGTTGACGGTCGGATCCCGGTTCGAAACCGAGCACGCTCGCCGGACTCGGAATAGCGGCGGGCGCCTGCGCTGAGGCGAACCCGGTGACGGCGAAAATCAAGAGCGTTAGACCGAACACGATGCGTACAAATCTCATCTTGGCCCTCCCAGTGGCGGCACCCATTGTAGAGTCACCTGTCAACCGGGGTCCGCCGGGGTGCCAGCCGGAAGTTCGCGCTGGTAGTATCTGCCTCGACGAAAGGACGGATCATGACCTTCACCTCCTTCCACCCTCCGCAACGAACCCTGATGGGGCCCGGTCCCTCCGACGTTTCGCCGCGGGTGCTCGCAGCCATGGCGAGGCCGACCCTCGGCCATCTCGATCCGGCCTTCGTGGCGTTGATGGATGAGCTCAAGGCCCTCCTGCAATACGCCTTCCAGACCGAAAACGATCTCACCATGCCGGTTTCCGGTCCCGGTTCGGTGGGCATGGAGACCTGTTTCGTCAATCTGGTCGAGCCTGGCGACACCGTGGTCGTGTGCGTCAACGGCGTTTTCGGCGGGAGGATGAAGGAGAACGTTGTCCGCTGCGGCGGCTCGGCCGTGGTCGTCGAAGACGCGTGGGGCCGCGCAGTCGATCCCGGCAAGGTCGAGAGGGCGCTCACCGAACACCCCGAGGCGAAGATTCTCGCGTTCGTCCACGCCGAGACCTCGACCGGGGCGCGCTCGGATGCCGAGACGCTGGTTCGTATGGCACACGATCACGGGTGTCTGGCCCTGGTCGATGCCGTGACATCCCTCGGCGGCATCCCCCTCAAGGTCGACGAATGGGGCATCGACGCTATTTACTCCGGGAGCCAGAAGTGCCTCTCGTGTGCGCCCGGGCTGTCTCCGGTGACGTTTGGCCCGAAAGCGGTCGAGGTCATCAAGGGGCGGTCGACGCCGATTCAGAGCTGGTTTATGGACACCAACCTGGTGATGGGCTACTGGGGTGCCCAACAGAAACGCTCCTACCACCACACTGCACCGGTCAACGCGCTCTACGGCCTCCACGAGGCCCTTGTCATACTCGCGGAGGAGGAAATCGAGAACTCATGGGACCGCCACCACCGCAACCACCACGCCCTGCGCGCGGGTTTCGAGGCCATGGGCCTCGATCTGCTGGTCGCCGCCGAGGAGCGTCTGCCCCAGCTCAACGTCATTCCGGTTCCGGAAGGCGTCGACGAGGGCCGCGTCCGGCAGCGGTTGTTGGCGGAGTACCAGCTCGAGGTCGGCGCCGGGCTCGGCTCCCTCGCCGGCAAGGTGTGGCGCATCGGTCTGATGGGCCACGGCTGCAATCTGAAGAATGTGCTGTTGTGCCTGGCCGCTTTCGAATCGGTGCTCGCAAGCGAGGGCGCCGATGTCGCCACGGGAGTTGCAGCGACTGCTGCGCGGTCGGTCGTCGCGGGTTGAATCTCAGGTCCGGTCGGAAGCCGCCGTTTCCATCATCTCGAGGCGTTTCTCGGCCCCGCGGCGGCTGTCGAGCATGACCGAGACCCACTGCAGATCGTCGGTGTTTTCAAACAGGATCTTGAGGATCATCGTCAGAGGCACGGACAGCAACATTCCGATGCTGCCCCACATCCAGCCCCAGAAGACCAGGGACAGGAACACGACGAGCGTCGAAAGCCCGAGAGTGCGACCCATCAAATAGGGCTCGATGAAATTTCCGATCGCCACGTTGACGACGACATATCCGATCGCCACCAGGAGGGCGTACCCGAAACCACCCTGAACCAGACCGAGCAAAACCGCCGGGATCGCAGCGACGATCGATCCGATGCTGGGGATGTAGTTCAGAAGGAAGGCGAGCAGGCCCCACACGACCGCAAACTCGAGCCCGATCACGGCGGTCCAGACGCCGATCACGACTCCGGTCACGAGGCTGGTCGCGGTCTTGATGCCGAGATAATGCTGGACCTGGGTCGCGATCTGACCGAAAGTTGTCGATGTTGAAGCCTCTCCTGCCGAACAGCCGCCCTCAATTTGAGCGGCAGCGTCGCGGCCTCGAGGAGCATGAAGATCATCGTCAGAATGATCAGAAAGAGATTCGACAGCACCGCAGCCAGGTTCTTGAGTACTCCACCGAGCATGTTGATGAGCTTGCCCGGCTGCAGCATGTTGAGAAGGTCGAGAGATTTCGGGTCGATGTCGTGGGCCTCGAACCACTCTGACGTCGGACGCCACCAGACCGTCGAATCGCGCCTGGTACTGGGCGGCGAATGCGGTGAATTCGTTGACCGAACTGCCGACGATGGCGCCGAACCCCGAGAAGACCGCCAGCAGAACGATCACGACGATCAAGACCGCCACTCCGACCGGCACCTTATGGCGGGTCAACCACGACACCGCCGGGGCGCAGATGATGGCGAGGAAACAGGGCGAGAAGGAAAGGAATGATGAGGGTCTGCGACGCTTTGAGACCGGCCAGGACGACCACGATCGGCCGCTCCGATCATCAACGACCGTGCGCCGATCCGAATCTCGGTCTTTCCTCCGTTCATGGCATCTATCCAGAATAGCCCAATTGCAGATCCGTCGGTTTGACGTGTGGGCGAGGAGCGTGAAGAAATTCACAATTAGCACTGGACGTCTCTCGAGAAACGGCGTATCCTGTTGCAATCAGCGCGGAGGTGCGTTCGAGCAGTCATGCGGCATCGCCAGCGATCAGCTCATCCCCGAATGGACAGCAAAAGGAGTGTAGTTTGGACGTGACGAGTCTGTCTTTCCGCGTGTCTGTTCGCCATGACTGCGGTCTTCTGTCTCCTCGGACTTCTGGCCGCGATCATGTGGCTGATCACCACCCTCTTTCCGGTTCGCGAGACGCAGACTGACTCCGCCGTCGTCGCCGCAATCTCCACCGCCGTCGCTGCGGTCTGGCCGGGCGCGCATGGTGACCCAAATCGAGGAGGAAAGATGATCTTTACCGAAAAGCCGAAAAAGATCCGCGTCATGTTCACGCCGTTTCGAGACGGTTTGCAGAGCTCGTTCGGCGGCAAAGTCCGCCTTGCCGACATCCTGCCGGCGATGGAATTCTCCGCCAAGGAGGCGGGCATCCGGCATTTCGAGTTCGGCGGTGGCGCGCGCTACCAGGCGCCTTTCTTCTACGTCGGTGAAGATCCTTTTGTGTGCATGGACAAGATGCGCGAGGCGGTGGGGCCCGACGTCGACCTCCAGATCCTGACCCGTTCGGTTTCGGGCGTGACCTTGACCACCCAGCGCCTCGACGCCCTCGACCTTCAGGCCAAGCTGATGGCCAAACACGGCACCACCTGGGACCGCAACTTCGATTTCATGAACGACGTCGACAATCTCGCCGAGACCGGCAAGCCGATCGTCGATGCCGGCATGCACCACCAGGTCTGTGTGGCCCTGATGGGTCTTCCGTTCAAGGACGAAACGGTCCACACCGCCGAGTTCTACATCAACATCATCCGGCAGCTCCTCGACCGTGGCGTCCACTTCGACTCGGTGTGCATGAAGGACGCGTCCGGCACCACCGACCCGAGGACCTGCTACGAGACCGCGGTCGGCCTCAAGAAGATCCTCCCGCCCGAGGTCATCCTCTGGCAGCACACCCACGACACCGCGTCGATGGCGGTCGCCTGCTATATGGCCGGCATCGAGGGCGGCGTCGACGGCATCGACCTCTCGGTCCGTCCGATGGCCTCCGGAACGGTCCAACCCGATGTGCGCTCGATGTGGCACGCCCTCAAGGGCACCGGCTACTCCCTCGATATCGACCACACCAAGATGGGTGAGATCGAAAACCTGCTCGACGAGGGTCTGGCCGAGTACGACTTCAACCCGGTGACGACGACCGCGGACGCCCGGGTGGTTGGCTTCCCGATGCCGGGCGGCGCCATCGGCCCCAACGTCCACATGATGAAGGAGGCGGGCATCCTCGACCGCTACTCCGAGGTTCTCGCCGAGTTCCCGGTGGTGGTCAAGGCCGGCGGCGCGTGGACCAGCGTCACCCCCGGCAGCCAGCAGTACTGGCTGCAGGCCTTCAACAACGTCCTCCTCGGGCGCTGGAAGAAGATGAACGACGGCTACGGCAAGTCGGTCCTCGGCTACTTCGGGCGACCGCCGCTGCCGCCCGACCCCGAGGTCGTGAAGATCGCCTCGGAACAGCTCGAAAAGCCGCCCTTTACCGGCGATCCGCTCGAGGCCGCCCCCGACAGCCTCGCCCCGGCGAAGGCCGCCCTCGAGGAGCGTGGTCTCCCGGTCACCGACGAAACCGTCTTTCTCGTGGCCTCGGCCATCATTCCCGGGAAGAACATGGATCTCAACGAGGGCATCCGCCTGCTCTCCGGCAAGGCCAAGATCGTCTTGCCGTTGAAGAAGAAGGAGGCCGCGGCCCCGGCCCCAGCAGCCGCGGCGCCGCGACCGCGAGCGTCCGCGCTGACCGGTCCGGTGACCACCAGCTGCACGGTCGTCGAAAACGGCAGCAGCCGCAACTTCACGATCACCATCGAACCGCCGGCCGGCAAGCGTCGAGACACGCTGCGCCCAGCCGCGGCGGCCGACGGCGCAGACCGACAACGGCACCCCGGTGTTCTCCCCCTTCCAGGGCAAGACGGAACTGGTGGAGATCAACGTCAAAGTCGGCGACGCGCGTCAGCCAGGGCCAGGTGGTGGCCGCGGTCGAGGCGATGAAGGCCAAACACGATGTCAAGGCCCCGTGCGACGGCAAGGTCGCCAGCATCGACGCCGAGATCGGTGCGGACATCGAGGCGCGGTCACTCGATCCTGACGCTCGAGGCGTGACATGGGTGCTCTGAGCACCCTGCTCTCCCAGTCCGGCTTCGCCGCCCTCGGGTGGCAGAACCTGGTGATGTTCGCGCTCGGCGGCGGTCTGATCTATCTCGCGGTTCGCAAGGGCTTCGAGCCCCTCCTGCTGATTCCGATCGGATTCGGCGCGATTCTCGCGAACCTGCCGAACGCGATGATGAGCGCCTCCGCCGAGGGCATGGCGGCGGCCGGCGGCAGCCATCCCCTGCTGCAGTTGATCTACAACGCCGGCATCAAGACCGAGTTCCTGCCGCCGGTGATCTTTCTCGGCGTCGGCGCGCTGACCGACTTCCGCCCCCTCCTCGGCCGGCCCGTCACCTTCCTGCTCGGTGCCGCGGCCCAGCTCGGGATCGCCGTTGCCGCCCTCGGTGCGTTCTTGCTGTTCGGCTTCACCGCCCGCGAAGCCGCCGCCATCGGCATCATCGGCGGCGCCGACGGACCGACCTCGATCTTTCTCGCCTCCATCATGGCGCCCCACCTGCTGGGCGCCATCGCGGTGGCGGCCTACAGCTACATGGCGCTGGTGCCGATCATCCAGCCGCCGATCATGCGGCTCCTGACGACCCGGTCCGAGCGCGCGATCGACATGCCGCAGGTCAAGCCGGTGTCGAAGACCGCGGTGATCCTCTTTCCGATCATCACGGCGGTGGTGGCGTCGCTTGCGATCCCCGCCTGCGCGCCGCTGATCGGCATGCTGATGTTCGGCAACCTGTTGCGCGAATCCACCGTCACCGACCGCCTGTCCAAGACCGCCGGCGGCGCGATGATCAACATCGTGACGATCTTTCTCGGCATCGTGGTCGGCGCCACCATGGAGGGGACCACGCTTCATCCGCCCGCAGACGATCTTCATCCTGGTGCTCGGCGCGGTGGCCTTCTCCTTCAGCACCTTCGGCGGAGTGGTATTCGCCAAGATCCTCAACCTGGTCCTGCCGAAAGCCTCGAAGATCAACCCCTGCATCGGAGCGGCGGGAGTGTCCGCGGTGCCGATGTCGGCGCGGGTGGTGCAGCAGTTCGTGAGCACCGAGACCGACGGCAAGGTCAACCCGCTGATGGCCGCGATGGGCCCCAATGTCGCCGGGGTCATCGGCTCGGCAGTCGCGGCGGGAGTGTTCCTCGCCCTGCTGGGTTGAGCAACGCAATGCAGGCGAATTGTGATCAGAACAGCGTGTAGATAAACGGCGCCGCCGCCGAGCCGGAGAGCACGATCAGCACGGTCACCAGCAGCAGAACCAGGATGATCGGCGTCAGCCACCACTTCTTGTTGTGAAGCAGAAAATCGAGGAACTCGCGCACGATGCCCTGCTGCGGGGCGTCCGCCTCGCGTTCGAAATCGTTGCCGGTGTGTTTCTCTTCGCCCATGCCACCCTCAATACTGCCGGAAATGGCGTTTTGCGTCGACCCCGCCGGTCGGTCGCGCCACCCAGTAGGTGGCCGCCTCACGGTCGAACGTCTTCTTCATGGAATCATATCCGAACAGCCGCATCAGCGAGACCGATCGGTGTCAGTACGAGATAGTAAACCGCGGCCAACACCACGTGCGAGACCACGAATCCGATCGGCCACGCGAGGTAGGACATTCCCAGAAAGACCAGGCGCATGAAGGACGGGCACGGCCCAACCGAGGACCGGCACCACGACCGCGGCGATCCACAGGCCGCGGGCGAGCGCCGGGTTGTGGAACTTGAACCACGCGACGGCGCCGAAGAAGGCCACGAAGGCCATCCAGATCCAGCCGAACTGCCTGAGCTGGCGGAGGGTGGGGTCGCGGTTGATCTGTACCACGCTCATGGGCTCTCCTAATCCAACTCGAACTGGGCGAGGTAGCCGTCGCGATCGGGGACGGCCGCCTTCGGTTGCTCCTCCTTGAGGAGGAGGAAGTTCTCCAACACCAGCACGTCCATGTCGGTGCCCATGAAACAGTGGTAGGCGTGCTCGGGCGCGCACACGATGGGCTCGCCGCGGACGTTGAACGACGTGTTGATCATCACCGGACACCCGGTACGCTCCGCGAAAACGGGTCATCAGGCGATGGAGCCGGGCGTGGCGTTCGGGATCGACCGTCTGCACGCGGGCCGAGTTGTCGACGTGGGTGATGGCCGGGACCACCGATCGGATGCCCTTGAGCTTGTCGAGACCCGTGGCGCCGTCCTCCTCCACCGGCAGCCGTTTGTCCTCGGCGACATCGGCGACCAGGAGCATGTAGGGGCTGTCGGTCTCGTCGTCCATCTCGAAGTACTCGCTGACCCGCTCGCGCAGAACGATCGGAGCGAAGGGCCGGAACGACTCGCGAAACTTGATCTTCAGATTCATGACCGACTGCATCTTGCGGCTGCGGGCGTCGCCGATGATGCTGCGGCAGCCGAGGGCGCGCGGACCGAATTCCATCCGCCCCTGGAACAGACCCACGACCTTCTCGCCTTCGATGAGGTCGACGATCTCGGCGTCGAGCTGCGTCGTCGTCCTCGATGTGGCGGTAGACCGACCCCGTGGTGTCGAGAAAGGCCCGGATCTCGGTGTTCGGAGAAACGCGGGCCGAGGAGCGACCCCTTCTGACCGTCGGGTGCGGCCGGGCGTGCGCGGCTTGCCGAGCAGCTGATACCAGATGTGCAGGGCCACGCCCAGCGCACCGCCGGCGTCGCCGGCCGCCGGTTGGATCCAGATGTTGTCGAACGGCCCCTCGCGGAGGATGCGGCCGTTGCCGACGCAATTGAGGGCCACGCCCCCGGCCAGACACAGGTTCTTCATCCCGGTCGTCTCGTGGAGGTGGCGCAGCCGTCCGCAGGACGATCTCTTCGGTGACCTTCTGCACCGAAGCCGCAAGGTCCATCTCGCGCTGGGTCAGGGGTGTCTCGGGCGTCCGCGGCGGGCCCCCGAACAGGCGGTCGAACTTCTTCGACGTCATCGTCAGACCCTGGCAGTAGTTGAAGTAGCTGAGGTCGAGCCGGAACGAGCCGTCGTCCTTGAGGTCGAGCAGCTTGTCGAGGATCTCGTCGACGTAGATCGGCGAACCGTAGGGCGCGAGACCCATGAGCTTGTACTCGCCGGAGTTGACCTTGAAACCGCAGAAGTAGGTGAAGGCCGAGTACAACAGTCCGAGCGAGTGGGGAAACTGCAGCTCGTGGCTGAGCTCGATCCGATTGCCGCGGCCGACACCGAAGCTGGCGGTGGCCCACTCCCCCACCCCGTCGAGGGTCAGGATCGCGGCCTCTTCGAAAGGCGACGGGAAAGAACGCCGACGCCGCGTGGGACTCGTGGTGTTCGGTGAAGACGATGCCGCGCCGGTAGTCGCCCTGGAGCTCGCGCCGAATCTCCCGCGGCAGGTGGAGCTTCTGCCGCATCCACAGCGGCATCGCCTTGAGAAAGGAGCGGAAACCCGCCGGGGCGAAGGCCAGGTAGGTTTCGAGGATCCGTTCGAACTTCAGGAAGGGCTTGTCGTAGAAACCCACGAAGTCGAGGTCGCCCGGCCCGATGCCGGCCTCCTCGAGGCAGTAGGCGATGGCGTTGGTCGGGAAGGCGTGGTCGTGCTTGATGCGGGTGAAACGCTCTTCCTGAGCGGCGGCGACGATCTCGCCGTCCACCACCAGAGCGGCGGCCGAGTCGTGGTAGTAGGCCGAAATACCGAGAACTGACGTCATCGGAGTGATGGTACTACTCGGGTGTTCCGAGGTAGCTCAGCAGCAGCTCCTTCTTCTCGTCCATGAGCTCGCGGGTCTTCCCCTCCAGCACCAACCGCAGCAGCGGCTCGGTGTTCGAGGGCCGGACGTTGAACCACCAGTCGTCGAACTGGACGGTGATGCCGTCGAGGTAGTCGATCTCACCGTCGGCAAAGACCTCGGCCAGTTGACGGATCATCGCCATCCTTGTCGTCGACGTGGAAGTTGATCTCGCCCGTCGAGTGGTAGCGGTTGAGCGGGGCCACCAGTTCGGACAGCGGCTTGCCGGTCTCGCGGATGTGGTTGAGCGTCTCGATCAGGGTCATGATCGAGGAGTCGGCGGTGAAGTTGCGGCGGAAGTAGAAGTGGCCCGCGAGCTCGCCGCCGAACGGCGAGTTGTGCTCGCGCATCGTGGCCTTCATGAAGGAGTGCCCCACCCGCTCGCGCAGCGGCACGCCGCCGGCTTCCTCGATGGCCTCCTTGGTGGCCCACGATGAGCGGAGGTCGTAGACGATGGTGGCGCCCGGCTCGTCCTTCAGAAAACGCGGGCGCGAGGAGGCCGGTGATCTTGTCGGCCGAAATGAAGTTGCCCTGTATCGTCGATCAGGATGGCGCGGTCGGCGTCGCCGTCGAAGGCGACCCCGAGGTCGCAGCCGTTTTCCGAAACCGCCCGTTCGACATCCACCAGGTTTTCGTGTTTGAGCGGGTTGGCCTCGTGGTTGGGGAAGTTCCCGTCGAGTTCGAAGTACAGCAGCTCGAGATCGACGTTGAGCCGTTCGAGGATCGGGAGGTAGATGGTGCCCATGCCGTTGGCCGCGTCGGCGGCGACCTTGAGCCGCGGCTCGAGCACCGTCACCTCGGCGAGGACGTGTTCGCAGTACTCCTCGAAGACCGGGCGGAGTTCCTCGCCCTGCCAGCGGCGGAAGATCGCTCAGCCGCGTCGGAGGCCAGGACCAGCTCCTCGAGCTCGGCGATGCCGGTTTCGTACGACACCGGGATGGCGTCGCGCCGCGACATCTTGAAGCCGTTGTAGACCGCCGGGTTGTGGCTCGCGGTGACCTGGATGCCGCCCGAAGCCTTCAGAAAACCGATGCCGAAGTAGTTCTGCGGAGTGTCGGCGACACCGATGTCGATGACCGCCACTCCTCGCGCGCCGCAGGCCGTTCTTGAGGGCCTCGGCCAGCGGGACCGAGTGGGCGCGCATGTCGCGCGAGACCACCACGACGGGGCCGCGCGCGAGATCCTCGTCATCGAGCAGGTCGCGGAAGTGATAGCCGACCCGGAATGCGATCGTCTCGTCAACCTGATCGGGGTAGGTCCCCCGGATGTCGTACGCCTTGAAGATCCCTGCCATGTCGTTACTCCTCCGTCAGCGACAGGCTACCACGATCGGTCAGTTCTCTTGGTCCGACTCCGTGATCGGCAAAGACCTGGTTGCGGAGAAAGGCCTGAGGGTTCCACGGTGCGGGCTCGCCGCCCAGCCACTGGTGGAACCAGTCGAGGTGGACCAGGTAGTAATAGGCCATCTCGTACCAACCCGGCCAGTGTCCGGCGTCGGGAAAGACCACCAACCGCGAGGGCACGCCCTGCACCTGGAGATCCGTGAAGAAATGAAGGCTCTGGGTGTAGGGAACCCGGTAGTCGCGTTCGCCGGTGATGACCAGGGTCGGCGTCTTGAAGTGCTCGGCAAAGGACGAAGGCGACGAGACCTCGTACTCCTCCGAGGTCCAGGGTACGCCCACACAGATCGTGCTCGACAAACCACAATTCCTCGGTGGCGCCCCACATCGAGCGCAGATCGTAGACCCCCATCATCGAGGCCAGGCTCTGGAACCGCTCGGTGTGGCCGGCAAACCACATCATCATGTAGCCGCCGTAGGACCACCCCATCGCACCCATCCGATTCGCGTCGACGTAGGGCAGCTCTTCGAGCGCGTCCGTCACGTCCATGAGATCGTCATACACCCGGCCGCCCCAGTCGCAGGAGATGGCATCGACAAAGTCCTGGCCGAAACCCGCACGAGCCGGTGGGGTTCGGAAACGCCACCACGTAGCCCTTTCCGGGATAGACCTGCCAGTCACCCCGGTAGCGGTCTGCGCCAGGGGACTGCGGGCCGCCGTGGACGTTGAGGATCAATGGGTACTTCTTGGACGGGTCGAAATCGTGGGGTTTGACCACGAAAGACCTGGACCCGGTATCCGCGGTCGGTTCGTGACCCACATCACCTCGGCCGGCCGAATGTCGACCTCCGCCGCCAGAGCTTCGTTGAAGCTGGCTCAGCCGCTCGGACTGCGCCGCCGGCCGCCGGAATCGAAAAGACCTCGGACGGCTCGCCCACCTTCGATCTGCACGTACACCACCGCGTCTCCGGCCGCGGCAGGTCCCAGCCGACGATGGCGCCGTCGGCGACGATCTGCTCGGCCTTGCTGTCGCCCAGACCGAGCCGGAAGATCGGCGTTTCGCCCGCCTCGTCGCCGGAGAAAGTAGATTGCCTTGGAGTCCGGCGACCACCTGAAATCGTTGATCCAGTTGTCGAAGACCTCGCCGTCGGTCAGATAGCGCGTCTCTTCCGTTCGCCGGTCGTACAGCCCGACCCGGTAGTAGTCGGACTCGTAGCCCGGCGTCGGCCTGGCTCCGGAAGGCGATGAAGCGCCCGTCGGGCGAATAGGCCGGGATCGCCGTCCCAGCCACCGTTGGTCCTCGTGATGTTGACCGCCGCGGGATCGACTGCCTCGGTATCGACGGGGACCACCCACAGATCGGAGTTGGTCGACCGCGCCTGGTCGGGGTCGTGGTTGGAGACAACGCAGAGCTCGCGCCCGTCCGGCGAGAAGGCGAAGCCGCCACCGCCGCCAACCGAGAAGGTCGGGCTGTCCCAGCGCCCGGGTGTGAGATCGCGAACGACCTTGCCGGATTCGGCCTCCACCAGCAAGAACATGGGCATAGCGCCCCTCTCGCCACCCGGTCCAGTGGCGGTAGAGCAGTTCGTCAGCCGTACGCACGTTGAGCGGCCCGGCCGCCACCGCATCGGCGATGGTCTTGTTGCACTCGGCGTCGGCGCCGCACTCGGGGTAGACCTCGGACTGAACGGCGATCCACTTCCCGTCGGGCGACCACACCGGACCGGAAACACCCAGACGGAAAGTCGGTGAGTTGCCGGGCCTCCCCGCCGTCGACCGGCATCGAGTACAGCTGCGACTCGTCGTCGCGGTCCGAAACGAACAGCAGCTGTTTGCCGTCCGGAGAAAAGACCGGCGAACCATCGTGGTGCCGGCCCTGCGTCATCTGCCGCAACCCGGATCCGTCCGCCTGCATCATCCAGATCTCGCTCCAGCTCTCCCCCGCCTCGAGGTCGTAGCGGGTGACCGGGAACGCGATCCGTCTCGCCGTCGGGGCTTGTGACAGGCGAACCGACAAATGCGGTGCGGTAGTAGTCGGCGATCTCGAAGGCGCGCTTTTCATCCTCTGCGGCGTTGCCGAACAGAGGAACGATCATCAGGGCGCAGGCTGCAACGACAGATTTCAGTTTGGTTCCAATCACGAGTTCCTCCCAAAGACCGCGACATCATACTGCACGACCGGAAAACCACAGAGGCACAGAGACACAGGAATGCACAGAGCACGACACAAAGAAGAGAATTCAACTGCAAGACGACGCAAAGGCGCAAAGCACGTCAGAGACGGGCCCGGAGCAAGAAAACTCGAGACGCTGACCGGCGAGGTCTCGGCGCAGGAAGCGCAGGCGATCGCTCCGCTGTCGACTGTTCCGATCGCGGCGTTCGTCGTTGCGACGATCCCGCCTGCGCTCCGGAGAGCGCATGCCGTCGCCTCTCACGTTGCGTTTCGCGTTCGGGTCCGGCATCTGGGTCAATCGCGGGTGATCTCCGTGGACCTGATCGAGCGTCTTTGTGGCCTTGCGGTCGCGTACTTCTGCGCTATCGACGTCACTCTACCGACTTTGCGATCCTTCCGTACGTCCCGGTCGCTGCGTCATCTGCGCCTCTGCGTTCAGCGTTTGACTTGCCGATCTGGCGTAGTCCGCCGGCATATCATCTGCGTGCCTCTGTGGTTTGGTCCGGCTCGGGATCGTTTAGGATGGCTCGCATGTGCGGTCGCTTTGCCCTTATCGTCGATGCCTCGGTTCTGGCCGATGTGTTCGATGTCGATCCCCCGCAGGATCTCAAGCCGCGGTTCAACATCGCGCCGACTCAAAACGTCCCGGTTGTGCGACAGAGTGCGCACGGGCGCCCGCGAGTGCGCGATGCTCCGGTGGGGTCTGATCCCGTCGTGGGCCAAGGACGAGAAGATCGGCGCCCGAATGATCAACGCCCGTTCGGAGACTGCGGCCGAGAAGCCCTCCTTCCGATCGGCCGTCAAGAGCCGCCGCTGCCTCGTCCCCGCCTCGGGTTTCTACGAGTGGGTCAAGGGCCCGGACGGGAAGCAACCCCACTTCATCCACTTCGCCGACGCCCGGACCTTCGCCTTTGCCGGTCTGTGGGAACGTTGGTCGAAGGGCGAAAACGGCCCACTCGAAACATTCACGATCCTCACTACGACTCCCAATGACCTCATCTCCGACCTTCACGACCGCATGCCGGTGATCCTCCCGCCTGAGACCTACGTCGACTGGCTGGAGCCGGGTGCTCTGGCGTCCCGAAAGCCTGCAACAACTGACGGCGCCCCACCCCGCCGACGGCATGGAAGCCTACCCGGTCACCACCCACGTTAACCGACCGGCCAATGACGACCCGGAGTGCCTCGTTCGCGCGCAGCCAATGTTCTAGCGTCAATTTCAGGAACGGTCTCGACGAAGAATCAGCCGCGTCTGGGAATGAGCAGCCGCCAGGTCATGGCACGCACTCGTCAAAGGTCGCAAGCGGTCTCTCGGGCTGAACCTTGTCGATGACCCCAGCCCGGGCGAGCAGTCGCAAATGGCTATCACCCGCAATGAACGACCCGGAGGTGGCCATGTCGCCACCGCTGTACTTGACACCGCCATCGTTTGCCGACGCTGCCCCTGCCCCTGGAACACACTCCCCCAACCCCGCGTATACTGTCTCGACTCGACATACTGGGAGGAATCATGAGCGACAACATGTGGTACGTGGCCGTCGATGGTCAGACTGTGGGACCGATGAACGAGGCGGAGCTGGTGGATGCCCTGCAGGCTCGCAGTTACTCCCCTGACACAATGGTCTACTGCGAAGGTGTCACCGAGTGGGCGCCCGCCAACACGGTTGCGGCACTCAAGGCCCATACCCCGCCTCCCGCCCCTCCCGGCCGCACCACCGGCGGTACTGCAGACGACGTCGATTTCGAGATTCACGGCGAGGAGATGCAGTTTGTCGAGGTCGAGCTCGACCCCGGTGAGAGCGTGGTCGCCGAGGCCGGCGCCATGATGTACATGGGCGACGGCATCGAGATGCAGACCATCTTCGGTGACGGCTCACAGAAACAGGACAAGTTGATGGACAAGCTGGTTGGAGCCGGCAAGCGCCTGCTCACGGGTGAAAGCCTCTTCATGACTGTCTTCACCCACCAGGGCTCCGGAAAGAGCCGCGCAGCCTTTGCTTCGCCCTACCCCGGCAAGATCATCCCTGTAAATCTCGGGATGCACGGCGGCACGCTGATCTGTCAGAAGGATGCCTTCCTGTGCGCCGCCAAAGGGCGTGGCGATGAGCATCGCCTTTCAGAAGAAGGTCGGCACCGCGCTCTTCGGCGGCGAGGGTTTCATCATGCAGAAGCTGGAGGGCGATGGTCTCGCCTTCATTCACGCCGGTGGCACCATTGTCGAACGAGAGCTGGGTCCCGGCGAGGGGCTTCGGGTCGACACCGGGTGCCTGGTGGCGCTCGAGACCTCGGTCAACTACGACATCGAGTTCGTCGGCGGCGTCAAATCCGCAATCTTCGGCGGCGAGGGCTTCTTCTTCGCGAGGCTCAAGGGCCCCGGTAAGGTGTGGCTGCAGTCCCTGCCCTTCTCCCGTCTCGCTGGCCGCATCTGGCAAGCCGCGCCGCAGGCCGGGGGCCAGACCAAGGGCGAAGGCTCGATCCTCGGCAAGATGGGTGGTATCGGAGGCTTCTTCGACGGAAACTGACGCCGTTCGCCCGGCAACCAAGGGGTGATAGATCGCCCGTGGGAAGTTTCCGGTTCACCCCACCATGAAATCGTAGCCGTTGAGCACGGTGTACCAGACGGCAGCGAACGATGCGGTGATGAGCACGTGGAGAACGATCAACGCCCACAAGGCACGGGTTTTGGCGCGGAAGACGCAGACAAACAGGACCAGCATCGCCGGGTACATCAGCAGGAGAAACAGTGGCCACAGCCCGGTCGCTCCGGACTGGGAGAAAAGACTGAGAACGGACCCCGGGATCGCCAAGGGCCACCCAATAATCCCCATCGTTTGCCACAGAACGACTTCTCCCAAATCCCGGAGTGTTGTGGTGCGGGTACTCGGGAGGAGCAACGGCAGTATCCCCCACGACAGCAGCACGTTGACAACGAGACCGATCGCGACACTTCCGATCCGAGATCGACGATCTGCCCGCATGTCACCTATTAACTCCGCCACCCTGCTGTCACCCTTTCCCTAACCTCCCGGCAAAGGCGTCCAGCACCTTCAGATACGGCTCGATCGAGGGGATGTAGTGGCGTTCTTCGCGGGAATGGGGGCCGATGCCGGACTGACCCCACACGACCTGGTGGCCGCCGGGGGCGAAACGAGCGGAGGAGCCGGGTTTCTTCTTTCCCGACCACTGCGGGCACTCCGGAGACCGTTTCCACCGCCGCCAGGAGACGGGCCAGGTGGACATTGTCCGGTGGGCAGGCGACGCCGGGCTCCATGAGTTCGAGGTTGGTTTCGAGACCGAGCTCCCGGCACAGGCTCTCGATCTCGGCCGACCATGCCCTCGAGGTCGTCGCCGGGCACGGGACGAATCTCGATCCCGAGCACGCCCTTCGCCGGCCGTGATGTTGTAGACCCCGGGTTCGCCGACGGTGAGGAAGGGAAACCGGGTGGTGGTCTCCCAGCCGTCGAGGCTCGACAGCGTGAGGTGGCGCTTGAACACCGAGGCAAGCACCAGCTTGATCTCCACGAGTTTGTCGAGGAGGTCCGCCGGGCCGCCGCTGACGCCGGTGTGGCCGCACACCCCCCGTGCGGTGATTCGCATTCGGAAAATGCCGCGGCTCTCGGTGCAGACGTGGCCGAAGAGTTCGCTCGCCCTCCTCACCGGTGCGCTCCCCCACGAGCATCAGTTCGGGCGCCCACCCCTCGCGGTGTTCGAGATCGGCCAGCACGTGGGGCGTGCCGAAGGGGTCGCCCTCGCCGTTTTCCTCGTTGCCGACCAGCAGCATGTTGATCGGCGGAAAAGGCGGGCCTGCGGCCGCCCGTTCAACCATCCACAGCATATCGCTGGCGACCACGGTCTTCATGTCGGCGGCGCCGCGGCCCCACAGATAGTCGCCGTCGATCCTCGGCCGAAACTGGCAGTCGTCGGGCTCAGGCCGCACCACGTCGAAGTGACCTGAGAGCATCACCGTTGACGGCTGGCGCCCCGCGGAATGACGCCAGCACCGCCGGGTAGCGGCCGCGATCGTAGAGCCGGACCTCGAGACCGCCCCGCGAGAGGAGAGTTGGCGACAAAACCGGCGCACGAAAAGACCTCGTCAACGCGTTCGTCGGGGCAGTTGGTGACCGAGGGGATGCGGATCAGATCGGCGGCGAGGCGGAGGACATCGGCGGTGCGATCTCCGACATTCTCGATTCTCAGTTCCGCGCCGGTGTCGCCGATCGTGACCGGCATCTCCGGTCGGTCGGACGCCATCGTGCGCAATCCGTCCACCAGAGGGGCCATCTTCGCCCACTCTCCCCGGTAAATCGGTCGAGGGCGCTTCAGCGATCGACTGCACTTCGCCGGCCACCCGCGAACGCCGGTTTTCAAACCAGGCAGCGAGCGTCGTCGGCGGGGCACCACAATCGCGCCCGATTTCGATGTGCGGGCATCGTCTCCGAGCTGTTGGCGGACCCAGCTTCGGATCTCGGCCGACGGGTTCGGCCCGCCGCCAGCCATCTCGCGCAGCGGTTCCAACTCTTCGGCGACGCCCAGTCCCCTCGGCCAGTGGCTGATCTCGGCAAGAAGCTTCGCGAGATATTCGCGAGCGGTGACGGTCTGCCCGGTGTGAGGGTGTTCGAGGTCGGCGTCGAGGCCCCGCCGTGCTGCAGCCTCCTCGTTGCGGCGGGCGCGGGCGAGATCAGCGGTCGCATAGCCGTAATCCTCACCGTAGGCAGGAATCGCCGTAGATCCTCAGCATCAGGAGATCCTTGAACAGCACCTTGGCCACCGACAGCTCGAGGGTATCGCCGCCCTCGTCGGTTCGGACCTCGACCCGGTTCATCGGGAGGTCGACCCTGGCGCACAGATTTTCGACCACAACAGCACGTTCCGCCTCTTCGAGGCTGCCGTGGGTGCCGACCGAGAAGATCCCGCGCCGGTAGAGTTCCTGAAGCTGATCGCTGGTGGCCATGAGGTTGCGGCGCACCGGCGCGACATCGGAACGCGCGCGGACCGGCGTCCAGTTGTTGGCGCCGAAACGGATCCCCGAACGGACCAGCCCGTACGAGATATCAAGATAGTCGCGGTGGCTCGAGTAGAGCCCGGGAACATCGAGTTCCTCCGGGTTCGGGAAGGCCAACAACCGCATCGAGTCGTTGTCGGTAAGGACGACCTGCGCTTTCACCATCGACGACCTCGCTGGCGAACGGCGAACCCGCGCTGACGGCGATGAAGACGGGGCACATCGGACGCAACAGCCGCGTCGCGCGGATCACCTGCTGATTGCGATAGTCGACGAGGGTCCGCCCCTTGCGCTCGGCCAACGGCAGGTGGATGAAGTCCCACGACAGCAGCGTCTCCGGGAAGCTGTGGTTGGTGTGGATGCCGGCGGTGGCGAGCCGTGCGCCGAAGAGCTCGACACAGCGCTGCGAGATAGCGCCTGCGAGCCAGGTTCCAACCTGATGGAATGCTGGAAGCTGAGACCTCGAAGGGCCGCGGGATGTTGCCGTGGAGGGCGAGAAACGAGGTCCCGTGACCGCGGCCGATGTCGGCGAGGGTGTCGAAGAGAACGCCCTCGAGGAGCCGCGCCTGCGCCGCCGTCGCACGGGCGTCGAAACACGGCTGGGTGGCGAATTCGGTCATCCAGTGGAAGACCTCGAGCTGGAAGTGCTCCCTCACCCACTCCGGCAATTGCTCGTCGTACAGGAAGTCGGCAAATGAGCGCCCCTCGGGTCCGTAACCGACCTGTTCGACCGGACTGAGGCCGGCTATCGAGGATGTTGAACTCGACCTCGAGCCCGGAGGTTCCGCTCTTCGGGTCGGCCTGTTGCGAGTTCTCCAGGGCCAGCCGAACCTTCTCCGCAAACCGGACCCATTCGGCCCTCTTCACCGGCTCCCTCCGGTCTGCGGGGACCTCACAGCGACGACAGTGCGAACCACAGGCGTTCGAGCGCCCCCGTGGTGGTCTCGGGTGGCGGGCGTAGGAGAAACGAATCCAGTTTTTGCCGAACTCCGAAAAAAACCCTCCCGGGACCACGGCAAGGCCGAACTGCTCGGCGAGGACGGTCCCGAGTTCGCTGGCGTCTGCCAAACCCGCGCCGTTCCAACCACGGCGTCATGTCGAGAAAGGCGTAGTAGCCCTTGCCGAGGATGTGGCGGATCTCGTGGTCGGCGAGAAAGGCCTCGACGATCTGTGCGGCTGGCGTTGGTGGGCCCGATGATGCCGGCGGCCGCGCGGTCGAATCCCATGCGGTAGGCCGCGATCGCCACCGCCTGGCTGTGGAAGGTGGGAATCACCGCGTGTGACGCGCGACCCTGGATGAACTTCACGATCGGTTCCGAAGCCACCAGGTGGGCGTTGCGGATATTGCTCGCACCGAGTGATTTGGTGAGGCCGTCGAGAAAGATGCAGCGTTCGCGCTCGGCCGGCTCGAGGGCGCCGAGGAACGCATTGAGATCGTAAGGCTCTTCATCCGTCACCCGGTGGTAGATCCAGTCGAAGAGCACGAACGGAACGCCCGCGGCAAACGCGGCTCGCGCAAGGGCGATCTGTCCCTCCGGGCTCATACTGCGTCCGGTCGGGTTGTCGGGGCTGGTGATGACCAGAAGGGCCAGCCGGCGGCCGTCGAATGCGGCGGCGGTCTCGGCACACGCGGCGATGCCCTCGGGGGTGAGGGCCCATGCGTCCTCCTCGAGACCCGGGGCGAGCATCACGTTGGCGCCCATCGCGTAGGGCCCCCAGTTGTAAGAGATCCAAGGCACCCGCGATACAACGACGAAGTCACCACGGCGCTGGTGGCCGAGGAACTGGATCGCGTCGTAGGCCTTGACCAGAGCGTCGCGCCCTCCCTGACAGGCGATGACGTTGGCAGGGCCCCATCCGGTGGCGGCATCGAGTCCCCAATAGTCCTCGACCACGGCGCGTCGAAAGGCCGGGGTCCCGAAGGGCTTGTCGTAACCGGTGCCGTGCTCGAGTTGGAGGCGGTGGGCCTCCTCGAGCAGCTCGCGCGAAACTCCAGGCAGGCTGGCGCCGCCATCGCCCTGGCTGGCGTCGAAAACGGTCCCGTCGGGTTCGCGCTCGAGGTAGACCTTGAGGGCCTCGTTGATCTCGAACATCCTGCTGCCGGGGATCGGCAGCATGTCCGACGGACTGGTGTCGACGTGAGTCAGCTGGTCGTTGGCGACCACGAGTGCGGGCCCTGAATTCGAAACACTGTTCATGCTTTCGGTCACGATTTGCCTCCACCAACCATTCTCTGCAGTCGGGACCACACGCGGTTGCCCACCATCTCTTCAGCAGCCTCCATGACATTGCGAATCGTCTCCAGGAGTCCGTCCGGGCCTGCCCAGTGGGTCCGCACGACATCCGGGGGCACGCTGCCGAGAAGCCGCCGCACCATCAGCACCACCAGCAGCAGGTCGTCGGCGAAACCGGTTGGGCCGACCACTACTTCAGGCACCAGATCAAGGGGAAAAGCCACGTAGGCAAGCACCGCAGCGGTCTGGGTCTTGAGTTCCATCGGCACGCGGCGGTCCAACGCGAGGCGGACGAGGAGGTGGATGAAATCGGGCAATAGCAGAAGCCGGTCTGCAAAACGATAGGTTCTGCCTTCGCGCGACGCGAGCCAGGCGTTGAGCCGGGCCCTCAGGCGCTGATAAAAGTCTCCAGCCTCAAACACTCTGATCGCTGTCTCCTCAGACACAAAACCTCCGTCGAACGGGCTGGACCCATTGTGCCATCAACTCTCGCCCTCCAGAAGATCGATTGGATGGTACAGCGCAAGAAGGTCTCGCACCGCGGTGAGCTGGCCCCGATTCTGGAGTTCTGCTGCAACTTTCCGGGTCACCTCGATCAGGTTCTGGTCGCGGACGAGGTTGGCAAACCTGAACCCGGCGGGTCCCCATTGCCGGGTGCCCACGAGCTCACCGGGGCCGCGCTGCTCGAGATCGGCTTCGGCGATTTCGAACCCGTCATTGCTGCCGCAGATGACGTCGAGTCGATGCCGTGCCGGCTCGCCGAGCCGCTCGTCCGTCATCAGGATGCACCACGACTGCCGGCTGCTCCGCCCCACACGTCCGCGCAGCTGATGGAGCTGGGAGAGTCCAAAGCGCTGCGCCGACTCGATCACCATGACCGTGGCTTCAGGGACGTCGACCCCGACCTCGATCACGGTGGTGGCGAGGAGCACCTGCACCAGGCCTTCCCGGAACCCCGCGGTGACCTTCTCGCGCTCGTCACGGGACAACCTGCCGTGCACGGTGCCGACCTCGACTCCGGGCAACAGCCGGCGCACGTCGTCTTCGTGGTCGGCAAGCGCGGCGGCCGGTATCTCCTCGCTGGCGTCGATGAGCGGATAGACGATGTAGACTCGGCCGCCCGCCGCAATCTCTCCACGGAGAAACTCGAAGACCCTGGCTCGCGCCTTCTCCGAGCGCCGTTCGGTCCGCACCTTCCGGCGGCCGGGAGGGAGCTCGTCGATGATCGAAAGGTCGAGGTCTCCGTAGACGGTCAATGCGAGGGACCTGGGAATCGGCGTCGCCGTCATGACCAACACATGCGGGTGCGCCCCCTTGGCAACGAGGGCCGACCGTTGGACGACTCCAAAGCGGTGTTGCTCGTCAACGACAACCAGCCCGAGATCGCTGTAGGCGACGGCCTCCTGGAAGAGGGCGTGGGTCCCGATGACGACCTGAACAGACCCATCGGCAAGTCCCTGGAGAACCCTTCTACGCTCTGCGGCCGGCGTGGATCCGACGAGCAGGCTGGGGGCGTCCGGCGGTGCGAGGTAGGTGGTGAGGGTCCTTCCGTGCTGCTCGGCGAGGAGCTCTGTCGGCGCCATGATGGCCACCTGCCGGCCCGCGGCCGTCACCATCGCCATCGCCAGTGCCGCGACCGCCGTCTTGCCCGACCCGACGTCTCCCTGGAGGAGCCGGGCCATCGGCACGCTGCGATCCAGGTCGGTGGCGATCTCTTTCCGCACTCGCTCCTGCGCCTGGGTGAGACTTGAAGGGCAGGCGAAGGTTCCGGGCAGCCTCTGCGGCTGCCTTCGGGGTCACCCGAGGGGCCGAGTTCTCGAGCCTCTCGACCCTTCGACGGGCGATCGCACAGGCAAACGCCAGCAACTCGTCGAAGACCAGGCGGCGGTGGCAGGGATCGGTGCGGCCGTTGAGCTCTGCCGCAAGAGAGGACGTTGCGTCCTTCGTGCCGGCGGCCGCGGGAGCGTGGAGCTGCCGCAGGCACTCCCGGAGTTCGGGGAGGTCATGGGCGCGGCGCAACGCCGCGGGCAGCGGATCGGCGCAGCCTTCGAGAGCCGGCAGACAGTCGGCAATCAGCCTTCGCAACCGCCGCCCACCCGAACCGTGCCGATCCGCGGATAGACCGGGACGATCCTCTCGCCGTCCTCGACTGCTTCCTCGATCTCGGGATTGCTCAATTGCAGCGCGCCCCCCCTGGCTTCGCGCACCTGGCCGTAGAAATAAAAGTCCTTCTCGCTCGTCGAACCGGCGCGAGATCCACGGTTGGTTGAACCACACCACAGCGATCGCGCCTGCCCGGTCTGTCAAAACCCCATCGACGATGGAGATCCTCCGGCGGGGAATCCGGCGGACCCGCACCTTATGGACCCTGCCTCGAATCAGGATCCAGTCGCCTGCCGCGGCGGTCCCATCGAGGCGTGTCAGACCCGATCGGTCCTCATACCGTCGCGGCAGGTGCAAAAGGAGGTCGCGGACACAGCGGAATCCCTCGGCCGCCATAGCTCACGGCGGTCTTTGGGCCGATCCCGGCGAGAGCGGTCAGCGGGATCGTCAGGCGCAAAGGGTGGCTGCGGGGTCTCCTGGTGCGTCCTTTCTTCAATCGGCGTCGATCTCGAAACGGCACTGGATGGTGCCGAAGACGACGGTGTCGCCCGAGGCGACCGGGACAGGCCGGCCCGCCGCGAGCCGAACGCCGTTGACAAAGGTCCCGTTCATCGTGCCGACATCCTCGACCACGCTGAAGGTGCCGTCGGTCTCGCGTTTGACCCGGGCGTGGCGGCGGGAGATCGACCGTTTGCCGTCGACCGGCGTCAGATCGACCTCGGGGTTGATCCCGGTGACGGGGTCGATGCGGCCGACCGTGGTCTCCTTGCGCTGCCGCCAGAGGGAAGGAGATCCCGGTCGTGATCTCGACCAGCCGGGCGGTGGGATCGGGTTTGGCAGCCGGGCGGTCCTTGATGCCGCTCTCCTCGATGTCCACCTTGTGGCCGACGGCCTCCTCGAGAAGGTGGGTCGTGTGCTCGAGGCGCAGCACCAGCTTGCGCATCATCCGGATCGCGATCTCGGGATTGTGCTTGAGGATGAAGGTGAAGGCCGACTGGTCGATCATCACCGCTGCGACGTCCTCGACCGCATGCGCCGTGGCCGAGCGCGGCGTGTCCTCCTCGAGCATGCACATCTCGCCGAAGAAATCGCCCTTGCCGAGGGTCGCGAGCACGCGTCTCCTCGCCGCCGATGGTCTTGCGGATCTCGACCGTGCCGCTTTCGATCACGTACATCGCGAGGCCGAGGTCACCTTCGGTGAAAACCACGCTGTTCTTGGGAAACTGGGTGCGCATCGGCTCCAGGGAGTCGTGAGTGGTCTCGCGCGAGGTGACCTTGAATTTCGCCATCCTAGCTCCAGGTGATCCGGCGGCGAGCGGTGTCGAGCTCGACGGTCGCACCGATCGGGAACGCGAGGTTCGCCGCCCCGTGGCCGAAGGGCAGACCGGTCACGACGGGACATTCCGGGCGGCGCGGTCTCGAGGAGCATGCTGACGCCACCGCTCAGCGGCCGTTCGGACGCCGGTCGACAACCTCGCAAGCTCCCACCAATCAATGCTTTCACGTTCCGCAATCTACCAGAGCCCCGGAGGTGGGTCAACATTCGATCGAGCCGGTAGAGGGGCTCTCGACCTCCTCGAGAAAGAGCACGGAACCTCAAAATTCGGCTCCCACGGAGTGCCGAGGAGGGCTGTCAAAAGGGCCAGGTTGCCCCCGAGGGCCGTGCCCCGTAGCCTGCCCGGGGCGGGCAACGCGACGTTCCGGAAATCGGAAGAGCACGCGGCCGGTCAGCTCTCCGGTCGAGCAGGGCCCGCAGTCGCTCTGGCGTTGTGAGGGCGGGCGAGACCGGCCGCGACCATCGGGCCGTGGAACTGAACCGCCCCACCATCCTGGCCAGCGGATTGAGGAGGGCAGTGAGATCGGAAAAGCCGATCAGGCCCACGCCACGGCTGCGAAGGGCTGCCAGTGGCAAGCGACGGCAGCAGGCGGGTGCAGCCGTACCCGCCTCGGGCCGCGACCACCCAGCGGACGCCCGCGTCCAGCACCTCTTCGAGCCCCGCCAGCCGCGCTCGCGTCCGAGCCCGCCAGATAACCGTCCTCTTGAGCCGGAGGTTTGGAGCCTCGACCACCGGGTGGCCCCAACTGCGAAGAACCGCGAGACCCGGCTCGAGCTTGGCCGGGTCGACCGGTCCGGACAGGGCCACCACGCCGATCGGTTCGCCGGGTTCGAGGGGTCTCCAAGATCGAACTCATGCCCTCAACCATACCCCGAAAGTCACTCAAATGGATGCGGCTTTTCCGATTGGCGGATTCTCCATATCACCGTTTGTCATTTTTCGAGCCGCGCGCACTCGCGCCGGCTTGAAAAATGACTGGAGGAGGCTATAGGCCGGATTCTGTGCCCCGTGGGGCGGCGTCCATTCATCTGGGCCGCACGTTACCGTGCGGCTCGAGCAGCCAACCCGGAAATCTCACCCGCCGTGAGCGGGATGCGGGGACAGGCGACCCTCGACTCCCCTATTTGGCCTTGCTCCGCATGGGGTTTACCATGCCCCCTCCGTCTCCGGAGGAGCGGTGCGCTCTTACCGCACCCTTTCACCCTGACCCCCGGCCGACCCGGGGGCGGTTTGCTTTCTGCGGCACTTTCCCTCGCGTTGCCGCGGCCGGGCGTTACCCGGCATGCTGCCTGTCGGGAGTCCGGACCTTCCTCCGGGTGTGAGCCCAGCGGACGCCCGCCTCCTCCAGTCGGCGCCAGAATACCATCCAAAGGTCGTGATAGTCACCGGGATTGCGGAGTCGAGCCCGACGAGATCGGTTGCAGGAGTCGGCCGGTCGACGCAGGTTACGGCATAGCCGGAGAGCGAGCCCGGGCACGAACCGGCAGTGCAGCCGGGCGCCGCGCTGCCGCACCTCCACCAGGGCGGAGTCGTTGTCGACGGTGCGAAAACTGCGGCTCGCCTTTCTCAGCAGACGGGAGCGCAGCAGAAGGGACACTTCCTCGACGGTATCGAGATCGTCGAGCAGCAGGGTCAGACGCATCGGCGACGGCAGATCGAGGCTGATTTCGAGGATGGTGGCCTCGAAGGCCTCCGACCATTTCCTCCAGGGTCAGACCCCGGCTGTGCCACACGCCCAGCGGCTGGACGCTCAAGGACGACATGCCCCTCTTGATGGCATCATTGAGGATGGCGGTCAGGCTCCGGCGCACGTTGCCGGCGCGGCTGGACGGTTTCTCCTCGAGATCGTGCACCACCGCCTGGTAGGTCCAATAGGCCTCGTCGCCGCGGCTGCGAAGCAGGAGGTAGCGCCCGAGCGGGCAGCGGACGTTGGTCGGCGATGGCTTTGTAGGCCGCGTCGAGATCGTCCTCGAGCTCGAGATCGAGGATGCCGACACCGCCCATCACCAGGTTGCGATCCTCCTGAATGACCTTCGCATCGGGGCGAAGTCGCCTCCCGAGGGCCTCGCTCAAATCGAGGTCGAATCGCAGACAGCACTCGTGGGCCACCCCTTTAGTGTAGCCCATGTCCTGCCGGGGTTTGTCAGCGCATCAATTCTCGAGCTCGAGGTCCCAGTTGAGCACCACGGTGGTCGGTCGCACCGAGATCCCGGAAGTCGTCGACAGCATCAGGAATTGCTGGCCGTCACGGGTCACGACGTACCGTTCGCGCTGGGTCACCGGGAAGACCGGCGGGTCGAAGAGCATCGCGGGAAGACCGGCCTCGAGGGTGTCGCCGGTCGTCACCGGCACCGAAACCAGGTTGCGCCCGGAGTCGATGTAGAAGATCTCGCTACCGTCCGCGCTCCAGATCGGTTCGCTGCCGCCGTCGGTGGAGAGTCTGCCACTGCCCCCCGGGTCCCGGGAACTGCCGTACGTAAACCTCTTATTTTCCGGACTCGTTCGAGTTGTAGGCAAACCATTTGCCATCGGGCGAAAAGCGTCGGCCGCACCTCGATGAACTCCGAATTGAGAAGCACCGGAAAGGTCTCGCCGGATCCGTCCAACGGCAGGGCCAGATGTCCCAGGACGTCCCTCACCGCTGGTCATGTACAAAAGATGTTTTCCGTCCGGGGCAATGTCGCCGGCCATGACATTGGTTTCGGCCGTCAAGAGGACCTCGGTGGCGCCGGTTCCGGATGCCGCCTTGCGAAGCAGGGAATCGCCGTCCTCCCCGGCGGAGGTGAAAGATGATGCTCTCACCGTCGGGGTCCAAACAGGGCCGCAGTCGAAGGCGGCGTCGAAGGTGAAACGAGAGGCGGTGCTGCGCTCGAGATCGTGGATCCAGAGGTCGACGTTTCCTGCTGCCGTGTCGGCGATCTCGGTCACGACCCTGCGGCCGTCGGGCGACAACTCTGAAGTTCCGGAAATCGTTGGCCTCCGAAAGCTCGCCCATCTGGCGGCCCTCGCGATCGAACCACCGCAGTTGGCGCCCGCCTGATTCGCCGCTGCGGAAGGCCAGGGTGCGGTCGGTGGATGCCGAAAAGTCGGCGAGACCGACCGCGCTGGCGCCGATATTGTCGGCCAGCGGCATCGGTTCGCCGGCCAGCTTCCCCTTGTCGGCGTCGAAGGGGTGGGCCACCAACATCCCGTCGAGCACGTAGATCAGATAGCCGGGCTCCGCGTACTGGACCCGGGAGTCGGCCGTCGTCAGCTCGATATCTTCTTTTCACCGAGGGTGTGGAGCATCAGCGTGGAGCCGCCGCTGTCGGGAGAGGCGATGTAGATGCAGGCGGCGGCCGTCGGGCAGGAACTCGGGCCAGCCCACGGAGGTCACCCCATCGAGGTCGGTTGGAGAGACCTCGGGTTTGGCGATGCCGCCCGCAGCCGAGACCATCCAGATGGGGATCCGCCGCCGAACCATCAAAGGCGATCTCTCCCTGGGTGCTCCAACTGCCGTCCGCACCGGCGGCCTCGCAGATGGTCTGCGCCGGACCGCCCGAAACCGGCACCTTCTTGAGCTTGGTGCCGATGAAGAACGCGATGTGGCGGCTGTCGGGCGACCAGATCGGCCGCGATTCGTTTTCTGCACCGGTCCCCGCCCCTTCGGTGCCCGCGATCGGCCGTGCCTCGAGGCTGTCGAGGTCCCGCAACCAGATCTGGGAGTTGCCTTCGCCGTCGATTCCGTGAAAGGCCATGTGGAGACCGTCGGGCGACAATCCGCGGTGAGCCGATCTGGGTCAGCTCCGGCATCGGCGCGATTTCGAACCGCACCTGCCGCGGTGCGGCCGGGGTCGCAGGAAGAAACCGACCGCGAAAACGGTGGCAGCGACCGCGGCCACGCCGGCCGCCACCCACGCCAGCCTTCTCGCGGATCTTTCGCCGCGCCGCCACCGGTGCCGGCAGCCCCATCACCGAACCGCCCTCGGCGATCCACTGCAGCTGCAGCTTGACGTCGTGGGCGGTCTGCCAACGCTCCTCGGGGTCTTTGGCGAGACAGGTCTGCACCACCCGGTCGAAGGCCGGCGGCGTCATCGGCTGAACCGAAGACACGGCCGGAGGAACTTCGTGCATGATGGCGCCGATCAGGCTTGCCTGAGTCGCCGCCGCGAATGCCCGGCGGCCGGTCGCCATCTCGTACAGGACCGCACCGAGCGAGAAGATGTCGGTGCGGGTATCGACTTCCTTGCCCTCGAGCTGTTCGGGCGCCATGTACTGGTAGGTACCGAGCACCGTGCCGGCAGCGGTCAGTGGTTGGCTGACGGTGGGAGTCCTGGTGAGATCGGCGTCGCTGCCCGCCGACGGCGCTGTCGGCCTTGGCGAGTCCGAAGTCGAGGAGCTTGGCGCCGGATGCCGTCAACATGATGTTGCCCGGTTTGAGGTCGCGGTGGACGATCCCCTGCCGGTGAGCCTTCTCGAGGGCGTCCGCGATCTGGACGCCGTACTTCAGGGTATCGTCCATGGACAGTGGTCCGTTGGCGAGGCGGTCTCGCGAGGGTCTCGCCGTCGATGAACTCCATGACGAGATAGTCGATGCCGTCCTCGTGGCCGATGTCGTACAGAGGGCAGATGTGGGGGTGGGAAAGGCTGGAAACCGCCTTGGCCTCGCGTTCGAGGCGTTGCCGCAGCTCGGGGTTTTCGGCGAGGTGGGCCGGGAGCACCTTGATGGCGACCACTCGATCGAGACGCGTGTCGCGGGCCCGGTAGACCTCGCCCATGCCGCCCGCACCGATCGATTCTTCGATTTCATACGGTCCGAGCCGCTTGCCAGCTTCAATTGCCATGATTCCCCCACCGACGTTCTTGGCGAAACCATACCACAATTGAGATCGAAATTGCTTCTCAAAAAGAGAAGATCAACGGGGAGCCGGTCGAGCCCAGATCACGCGCCGTTGCCGCGAATGGCCCGTTTCGCCATGTCCTCGGTGATCACCAGCCGGTGGCCGCCGTCGTCCTTCTTCTCAAGCCCATCGTGCTCCCAGGGGTCGTACTCGAGCGGATTGATGATCTTGTTGAAGACAGTCCGCAGCGCCCTCGCACCGGTGCGGATGTTCTCCTGGGCGGCTTCCGCGATCATCGAGGCGGCGACGTCCTCGATCTCGAGATCGATGTTCATCACCTCGAAAAAGCTTTTCGAGCGGACATAGGGCGAATCCAGGGAATGAAGGAGGATGCTCTTGAGCACCGCGACATCGAGATCGCGCAGCATCACGACGTTGTCGAACCGGGCCATGAACTGCGGCACCATGCCGTACTCGAAGAGGTCCTCGGGTTTGAGGAAATCCGCAAGTGCAAACCGGGTCTCGATCCGGACCTGGCCGTCCGCCATCTGGACCGCCTGGGACTTGAGCTTTTCGCCGCTCGCCGGGTTGATGACCCGCAGATAGACCTGGTCGTACAGCCCCTCGAAGGCGCCGCCGCAGATGAACATCATGTGCCGGGTGTCGATATTGAGGGTCACGGCCTTCTCCTCGCCATCGACCGATGCAAAGGTTTTGTAGGTGACGTTCTCGCCTTCCATGAGGGTCAAGAGACCCTGCTGCAGTACCACGCCGATGGGGTTGGGTTTGCCCGCGACGACCGACGACATCTTGTCGATCTCGTCGATGCAGATCGTGGCCCTTTCCATGGTCTCCTTCAGCGCCTCGGCCGTCGGATTGTCACCAACGAGTGCTCGAGCCCTCTGTTCGACGGCCTCGAGCAGACGGACAGGTTGGAACTCCATGCGCTCGGAATCCACCAGGAGGTTGGCGTTGATGATCGTCATCGCCCGAAACGGCCGGTACTCCGCCACATCGTGATACATCCTCTGGATGTTGTTCATGATCGTGGTCTTTCCCGTTCCGGAGTTGCCGACCAGCAGGATATTGCCCGGCACCTTGCCGGTCGTGTGCTTGTAGACCGCGACCGACACGTAGCGAAGGGCGGTGTTCTGGCCGAGAACGCCCTTGTGCAGCTCTTCAAAGATCTGCGGTGGAGCGATGTCCTGCGGCGCCCGCATCTCGCCGTTCGATCCGCTCATCCGACCACCTCCCACACTCCGTTGCGGGGCGCAAGCTCGACGCCATCGATGTGGACCGATCGTCCGACGCCGCCTTCGCGGAAATCAGTGACGATGTCGATGTGCTGGGCGGACCTGTTGACCACCCCCTCCGCCACCAGGCTCTCAATCTCGGCCTTGCCCTCATCCGAGCCGGGATCTTCGAGGTAGCAGTCCTCATAACTGGCGCCGATTGCGATGTGGAGTGTGCCGCCGACCTTTTCCACGAACAGCGGATGTTTGAGCACCCGGTCGAGGCCCGGGTTCATGCCCAGCGCCACCTCACCGAGGCGATGGGACCCATCGTCGGTCTCGATGATCGCCGACAGATGGTCCTGTCCGACGTCGGCGGCGTACTCCACGATGCGTCCCTTCTCGAACCTCAGAAAAATCCCCTTGATGTCGTTGCCGCCGTAGTTGACCGGCAGATCGACAAAGATCTCGCCGTTGGCGCTATTGGCGTCGGGGCTCGTGAAGATCTCACCATCGGGGAAGTTCCTCAACCCGTACGACATCACGGCCCGGCTTCGGGAGATGTCGAGCTCGAGCACCAACTCGCGACCTGTGCGCGGGTGTTCGGTGACGACTTGGATGACCTTCCCGCGGTCGATCACCGGCGCCAACTTTTTCTCAGCCGCGAGCAGCGGTCGCGGGTCCGTCGTGGAGGCCCCGACGATGAAACGCCTGTAGGTTTCGAAATCCATGTCCTCTATTTCGGCCGACGCTGCAGTTGGATACAGGGTAATGACCCAGTTCTTGGAGACGCGAATATTGGCGTAGGGCCGGTCGGCAGCGGCCAGGGCCTGCGATTGTTCCGCCGTGAGACCCATGAATTGGGCCGGGTCCTCGGCGCCCAGCACCTCGACGTATTTGTTCATTGCGTTGTACCGTGCGAGGTGCCACTCGGGGACCCGGTCAATCTGCTCCTGGGTGCCGTAGCGCGCCATGGCAGCCGACCACGTCCGGCCCCTTTCGTTATTGGGCGGGACGAGAAAGACATCCGGCGTTCCACCGGCCTCGATGACCTTCCGCTCCAATACGGCCATCAACGGCCAACACACGGCTTCACCCTTGATCATCACGCAGTCGTCCTCAGTGATGCCTCCAAGCGAGTGGTCCAGTAAGTATCCCGCCCACACTTCCAGGTCATTGTTGTCGATCATTATTCTCCCCGCACCGCAAGTCGCGGCGGGCTGCATTGTAACGGCTCGTGGCTCGTGATGCACTTTCACGCTGGCCGCCCTCTCCGGTCGAACCGGTTCTCGAGTATGATTTCCGCCCATGGAAACCGATCACAACCCAAATGGTGTCGCCTCCCTCGAAGACCTTCGCAGCCTCCCCCCGGCAGAGGCCGCCGGGCGGCTCGCCGACCTCATCGACGAAGGCATTCCGGCAGCGCAGGAACAGGCGATTGCAGAGCTTCTCGCCGACCGCCGCTTTGGCGATCCGATGCTGCCCGACCTCGACCTCGGCGCACTGGAGCGACTCTCCGAACACTGCGTCGAGCGGTTGCGGGAGCGTCGCGCCGCGGAGAACGTCCGGGACAGGGAGAGCGCCTGGTGGCTGCTCGACGTCATTCGCAGGAACTCCCTGCTGTGCCGCTTCCGGGATGCCGGGACCACCGACGCCTGGGCCGGGCGTATTCTCGACCTCGTCGAGGCTTCGGAATTCACCTTTGCCCACCTTTTCAACCAGCGCGTTGCCGGCTATGGGGAACGGCCGCTCTTCAAGGTCCCGTCAGGCGGTGGCGATCGCACGATCACCTGGCGCCAGGCGTCCGGCCGAATCGACCTCCTGGCCCGCGCCCTGCTGGCCGTCACCGCCGAGACGGGCGACCGTCCCCTGGCCATCCTGTCGAGGAACAGCCTCGACATGGCCCTTGTCGATCTTGCGTGTTTGAGCTCCGGCATCGTCAACGTGATGGTCCCGGCAACCGCAACCGAAGCCGATGTCGCATTTATCCTCGACCATGCCGGGGTGGGCGCGGTCGTCGTCTCCGACACCGAACAGTTGCAAAAGGTCCTCAACGTCAAAGACAAACTGCCCGATCTCGGCCCGATCGTCGCCATCGATTCCTCTGCTGCGGGGGCCCGTGGAGTGGTTGCCTACGAGCATCTCCAGGCGCGATCCTCCGAGGTGTCGGTCGATCAATTGGTCCAACGCAGAGCGGCGACCCGGATCGACGATCTCGCGACCGTCATGTACACGTCGGGCACAACCGGGGTCCCCAAAGGCATCTGTTTCAGCCAGAGAAACATCGTATTCAAGCGCTTCGCGCGGGCCCTCGCCCTGCCCGAGATCGGCGAGAACGATGTATTCCTCTGTTATCTCCCCCTGTTTCACACCTTCGGCCGATTTCTCGAGCTCACCGGATCGATCTTCTGGGGCGCCACCTACTGTTTTGCCGAGGACCCGAGTATCGACACCCTGACACACCAGATGCGGAGACAGCGCGCGTCGGTGCTCATTTCCATCCCCATGAAGTGGATGCAGATGTTCGATCTGGTGCGGGGGGCGGTGGACATCGACAGCGCCGGCGACAACGAGGTCGCTGCGGCGCTGCGCGCGATTGTCGGCCCGGACCTGAGATGGGGGCTGTCGGCCGCCGGCTACCTCGACCCCGAAATCTTTCGCTTCATGCAACACAACGGGGTCGAACTCATGAGCGGTTTCGGGATGACCGAGGCCACCGGCGGCATCACCATGACGCCCCCCGGGCGCTACCGAGAGGAATCTCTGGGCCCCGCCCTTCCGGGCATCGAAATGTCCCTGGCCGACGATGGCGAATTGCTCGTCAAAGGGCCATACGTCATGAAGGGCTATCTCGATCCGCCGTCGGGAGTCGAGAGCTTCGACGCTGACGGGTGGTTCCACACCGGCGATCTGATGGAGATGGACCAGGACGGCTTCATTCGCATCATCGATCGCAAAAAGGAGATTTACAAGAACATCCACGGTGAGACGATCGCGCCCCAGAAGATCGAGAATCTCTTTCGCGACTTCGATTCTGTGGGGCGGATCTTCCTGGTCGGCGACCATCGTCCCTACAACTCCGCCCTGATCTATCCGAACCCGGACTTCGAGGACCTCGATCTCGGGTCGTTGGCCCCCGCCGACGTCAAGGACCATTTCCGTTCGTTGGTGGTGAGCGCCAACTCCTTTCTCGCGCCCTATGAGCGGATCATCGATTTCGCCATCATCCCGCGCGACTTCGACGCCGAACACGGGGAGCTGACCCCGAAGGGCACCTACCGCCGCAAGGTGATCGAACGTTCCTTCGCCGACCAGATCAGCCTGCTCTACCGGCGCCGGACGTTTTCTGTCGGCGGCGCCGACATCGTCGTCCCCAACTGGTTGTTTCAGGCCCTCGGCATCACCACCCAGGACCTCAGAACCGACGACAACGGCCTTGTCCTCAGCGCCTACGCATCCAGGCTCACAGTGGGCCGCGAAGCCGAATCCGTTGTCCGGATCGGCAGCGCCCTGTACGAGCCTGACCGCAAGGCGGTCGACCTCGGACACCTGCTCTGCACGCCGCAGCTTTGGCTCGGCAACGACGAGCTCGTGAACTTCGCCCCACTGGAACCGGTGCAGCGGGACACCCGGCGGCGGCGAAATGTCTCCGCCAAGTGGCTCCAGAGGGTCGGACAGTACGCTGCAAACGACGAAGAGCGCGAATCGATCTCCGCCCTCCTCCGGCGCCAGGAAATCGCGCTCATCGATCTCCACCAGGCGGCGCTGCTCCTGGCTTCGTCTGAAGAGGCCGACGCGATGGCGTCGATCAAGGGCCTCGAACACCTGCTCCACCTCGAGGACGCAGAGCTGACCGAGCACGCGCTGAGGGTTCTCAGACGCGCTTTTCGGTCTCCGTCGGCGACTGTCCAGCGGCGTGCGTTCCAGGTCCTGGCGGTTTATGAAAACCCCCAAAACTACCCCTCCACCATCGCGACATTCCTCGACCGCTGCGATGAGATCCTCGACCCGGAAACGATCTCGGTCATCGCCGACCGCGACCTCACGGCCGGCCAGATCGACGCCTTTATCGACGAGGCCGAGAGGCGCTGCCAGAAATCGACGGAAAGCCTCGATCCCATTCTGCCGAGGCTGTGCGACCTCCTGTCATCTTACGGATCGACGCACCCATCACAGTACCGCCGCTTGCGAGCATTTTTTACCCGCGCCGTGATGATCGCACCGACCGCTGCCGCCCGCGAGCTCGCCGCGGAGGGCAAGTCCGTACTGGCGCGCGGTTTCCGGCAATGGCTCGGGACACCCTCGCGTGTCGCCGTCGACCCTGAGACCGGGCTCGAGTACCGTTGGGAAGACGTCGTGGAATTCGCTGACGAGGTCGAAGGCGAGACCCGCGAGCTCCTCCTGAAGGTTTTTCGCACCACCCCGATCATTCGCGAGGCCTCGTTCCTCTTCGGCACAACGCCATCGGCCATCCACCTCGACGACATTCTTCCGGGTGGCGTCTGGGTTCGCCTTCTCGGTACGTCGCACGGCAAATCGGTCTTCCGGGTCGCCACCAGGACCCGCGAGCGAGGGCAGCTGGATCTTGCTCTCAACCTCAACCGCGATCTCCCGCCCGAGAAGGTCCAGGAAGAAATCAACTGGCTCATCGTGTGCAGCGAGGCGCGCGAACTCGGCCCGCTGGTGGAAATCTTCGGCGGTGCCTGGCTCGAACACGGCCTGTGGACCGAGGAGTTCATTCCCGGGGAAACTCTCGACCACGCCCTTGCGAGGCTCGCCCGGCGGCCTGAGGAAGAGGAGAGATTGGCGGCGTGGTGGCCGTTTGCTGCGTGGGCGGCGGTCAGCTCGTACGTCGACTTCTGGAACCGCACCGATCAACAGCTGGTGGTCGCCGATCCCTCGCCGTCAAATGTGATCGTGCCCATGCACGACTACCACACCGGAGCGCGTCTGGTTTCGATCTCCTCGCGCGCGCCCTTTGACTCGTTGACAACGATGTTGAGGAACATGCACGTTCAGTTCATCTCTGCGGTCGAAGAGATCCACCCCAAGCTCGAAGGGCTTGCGGGTTGGGACATTCTTTTTTCAGCATTCCTCGAAATCGTCGGCGAGCAGCCGGGGGCAGCGAAGCTGCGCGCGGTGTTGGAACGCAGCGCGCCGGAAGATCGCGACATGGTGGATGCCCTTCGGGGCTTTCTCGACTCGGTCGCCCGTCGCGGGTTCCTTCCGCGACGGTTGTTCTTTGCCGCCAAGCGCTACCGCAAGTGGGAGCGGCTCAACCCCGAGGCCACCCATACCGCCCGGGCGACCACTCTGCAGGAGATCTTCGATACCTATGGCCTGGTGGATCTGAGGGCGTCCTACCCCGAGGTCCGGGCGCGCTACTTCCGGGAGACCGTTTTCCGCGACGCAACCGAAGACCTCGCCAACGGCCTCGAAAGCCTGATTGCCAAGCTGCGGAGCGGGGAGCTGGCGCCGGATGAACTCAGTGCGGCGGTGTCGGACCTCCGCGCGCACCTCTCTCTCGACAGCAATGAAGACTACTTTCTGGCGCGCCTCTCCTATCCTTATTTGCGACCGGAAGACGCCGTCGAGTTTGTCGCGACCGCCGCCGGCGGCACCAACCAGAGCGAAATGGTGGTGACCCTCGAGGACTCAGAAGGCGCCCCTTATCGCATCCGCCACGCCCTCAATCCCAAGGAGGTGGGACGCCTCCACCGTCTGTTCCTGGCCGCCAAGCTGCAGGTTCAGTTCCGGCCGGAGCACCGCTTCCTGGTCGCCCTCAACGAACGCGGCAACATCATCGGGGGCCTCTTCTACGAGGAGGAGGGCGAGTCGCAGACGGTGCACATGGAGAAGATCGTCGTTGCCAATGGCAACCAGGGACGCGGTATTGCCGGCGCTCTGTTGGAAGAGCTCCGCAACCGGCTGCGAACCGCCGGCTACACCTCGCTGACGACCGGCTTTTTCCGCCCGCAGTTCTTCTACAGAATGGGATTTACCGTCGAAAGGAGATATGCCGGCCTGTATCAGTCCCTCGTCGAAGACACGGAGAACGACCAATGAGCCACAAGGTCATGGACCGCGCCGGGCGACTCTTCGATCTTTTGGAAAAGAGGTGGGAAAACTTCGCGACCCAAAGGCGAGTCGCATCCGCCCTGGTGGTGGTGTTCGTCGCCGGACTGCTCCTCGTTGAAATCAAGCGGTTCGGGTGGGTTTCCCCTGAATTGGCGTTGCGACTGCCCTCGAATCACTTCGAGGCAATTCTCCTGCCGTTTACGCTGCTGCTTCTCGCCGAGGTGATTTCGCTGGTCTTCGCCCTGGCTCAATCCGTGGCCACCGCTGTCGCGAAGCAACTCGAGATCATGTCCCTCATCCTCATTCGGCAGTCGTTCAAAGAGCTCACCTATTTCCCCGAGCCCATCGTCTGGGACACGTCCTCCGGCGAGATTTCCCGGAGGGTTCTGTACATCCTTTCGGACTCTACCGGGGCGTTGATCATCTTTGCCCTGATTGTCGTATACAACCGGCTCCAGCGTCATCAGCCGATCTCGGGCGATGCGGACGCCCGCACCAACTTCGTGACTGCCAAGAAACTGATCGCCCTGCTCCTGTTGGGGAGCCTCGGCTTGCTCGGCGCGCAGGTCGCCTGGATTTGGACTGTCGCCGGCACGTCGCCGTCGTTTTTCGAAATTTTCTACACCGCCCTGATCTTTGCCGACGTGATGATTGTCCTGATCTCCCTTCGTTACAGCGTCGCCTTCCCGGTGGTTTTCCGCTACTTCGGCTTTGCAGTCGCGACGGTCCTGATCCGTCTCGCACTGACAGCACCGAGGGTGATTGATGCAGGTCTCGGTGTCGTGGCAACCGTTTTTGCCATCGCCTTGACGTGGGTCTACAACCACGCGGAGGAGACCAGGATTCGCGGCACCACTGCATGACAAAAGACCCCCTCGAATGAGGGGGCCTTTGTTGTTTTGGATGGGGAGGCCTATCGGTATCCGAAAAGCATCGCGTACACGATCAACGCGATCAAGGTGAGGCCGGTTCCCAGCGCCACGAAGCCGAAGGTCTTATAAATCCTCTCGAGCCGTTGCGGGATGGGCGCCCGGAGTCTGGCCTCGACTTCGTCTGGACCGCCGCTCGCCATCAGCTCTTCATATTCGCCCGGTTTGTCGTGGCGGAGCTCATCCACCGGCACCCGACCGGTGAAGATGACCGGGTCCATCGGGAACTTGTCGGGCCGGAAGTGGGTGTTGAAGAAGTGAATTGTGAAAATGAACGCCACAGCCAGCAGGGCCTCATCCGAATGGATGATCGTGGCGACGTTCACCGACCATCCCGGCAGCAGGCGGGTGAAGAACTCGGGGAACCAGAGAACGAGACCGGTCGATCCGATCACGAACACGCCCCAGAAGACCGCGAAATAGTCGAACTTCTCCCAATAGGTGAAGCGGCCGTAGTGCGGTCTCGGCCCGCGCCCGAAGAACCACTTGATGCTCTCCCAGACCTGGCGGATGTCGGTGAGGTTGAACATCAACGAGCTGTCGCTGAAGATATAGGCGAACCAACTCTGCCCGGACTCCTTGTGCCCCTTCCAGATGCGGGTCAGGTGGAAGCCAAAGAGCAGGATCAAAACCACCGCCGCGATGCGGTGGAAAATACCCATCGCGGCAAATCCGCCGAGCATCTTCGACAGCAGCGCGGCCCATCCCATGTACGAGAACTTGAGGGCCATTCCGGTCAGCGCCAGGGTGAAGAACGAGAGCAGCATCACGAGGTGCATCACACGGTGGGTCGTGGTGAATCGGACGTACATCTTTTCGGAAGGAGCTTGTTTGAGTTGGATCCACTTGTCCCTGGTGCGCAGCAGTCGCCACAACCAAGCGCCGGTGTGGATCAGGGCAAAGGTCATGGTCGCGGACAGCAGGATGGTCATGAACCAGAAGGAATAGAAGAGGAAGGGGTACTTGTCCGGGTCGTGGTGGGTGGCGTGGGTGAGGTAGCCGGCGAACTTGCGGTGAGCGCCGGGGTGGCAGGTCGCGCACGTGCCGACAACGTTGTCGTGGCTCAAGGTCGAGGCGGGGTTCTCGGGGGGCATGATGTTGTGGGTGCCGTGGCAGTCATAGCACTTGGCGGCCCCCTCTGAACCGAGCCGCGACACCTTACCGTGGTACGTGTCGAAGAAGGTCTCGGCCTCGTCGATGTGGCAGCGCCCGCACTGGTTCATCATGTTCATCCGGAAACCTTCGGCATCGGTTCGCGAGATCGTGTGCGAGGTGTGACAACTCTCACAGTTCGGAAGCTCGCGATCAGTTTCCGTGTTGCCGGGCCAGTGAACACTTGTTCTGAAGGTCTCTTCAATCCCGTGGTGGCACTCGCCGCAGGTGTCGGCGACGTTGGCACCGTTGACTGACGAGCGGGGATCGTCAGGGGGGAGTTCCATATGGGCGGTATGGCAGTCGGTGCAGGTTGCTGACACTACGAGGCCGCTTTCCAGGAGGCCCTTCCCGTGGATGCTCATGGCGTAGCTGTCGACGATGTCGGGAATCTCGGAATCGAGGCGGGTGGCCGCCACCTCGCCCTGGCGATGGCATTTGGCGCACAGTTCGGGAACGTTGCGCGCATAGGTCGGGGAGGTCGGGAGGCGGTAGCTTTCGGTGGCGTGTTTGTCGTGACAGTCGAGACAGGTCGGAGCGTCGAGGTCGCCGACCGCGGCAAGCGTCCCGTGAATCGACATCTCGTATTTTCCGACGACCTCGGCATGGCACGTGCTGCAGTCGACCGGAGCGGTGATGGTGTCGCAAGCCCTCTCGTGCGAGGGGGTGACCTCAGCGTGGCACTGGGCACAGGCGATGCCGGCATGGGCGCCGATGTTGTAGCGGGTCTCATCGACGAACAACGAGACTGTCTCGCCACCTTGATCCATCGCCAGTTCGGGATCGGAGTGGCAGCGGAGGCAGTTGGCATTGGAGGCGCCGAGCGCGCTCAACCGGTTGCTGCGGATCTTGTGGGGCTGGTGGCACTCGGCGCACGACGGGACCTGGTGGGGCTTCTCTTCCCAGAGCTTTCCTTCGACGACCTTGACGTGAACCTCTTCGATTCGAGCGTGGCAGGCCATGCAGGTCTCGGCGACATTTGCGCGATTGATGCTCGACCGCGGATCGGTGTGCTCGAGAATATCGTGTGAGGTGTGGCACGAGGTGCACACCGCCGTCACGGTGAGACCCTTTTTGAAGATCCCCTCACCGTGCACCGACATCGAGAAATTCTCGAGAATGGCGTCCTGGGGAATCTCGTGTTGGAGGGTGACCTCGGTACCTTCACGGTGGCAGCGACCGCACAGCAGCGGGATATTCATGTTCGCCGTCGGCGACGCAGGGTTGGTGTGGGGCAGGATGGCGTGGTGTTCGTGGCAGGTCACACAGCTCGGCGCCAACGGGTCGCCCGAAGCCGCAGCGCGCCCATGGAGGCTCCGTCGGTGCTCGACGGCCTGCTGTTCGTGGCAGGTCCCGCAAATCGCCACCTCTTCCTGTTCGCCGTGGGGCGGCGTCATCGCATGGCCGGCGTGACAACTCACACAGCTCGCGGCAGGTCCGTTATTCCGACTCCGTGAGTGCGGGCTCTTGCCCACCTGTTTCAATTCGCGGGCGTGGCATCGGCCGCAGAGCTCCATTGACTTGGAGGCGCTTACCGACGACTCCGGATCCGCTGTCGGCAGCACATCGTGGGTGCCGTGGCAGACCGTGCACCTCGCCGCCGGGGCCGACGGGTCATCGGCCCAGGCGCCGTGGGGTCCGAGTTCCAGTTCCGCAGCCACGTCGTCATGGCACATGGCGCAGTCGACGGGCTCGAGTTCCTCGTCGTGCGGCAGTTCCACGCCATCCAGTTCGGCGTGGCAGTCGATGCAGGCAAAGTCGCGGTGGACCGAGGTGGCAAAGGCAGCCGGATCGACAAAGACCGAGAACTCGCCGCCCGCGCGCTCACCCACCAGATCCGGATCCTCGTGGCACATCAGGCAGTCGTCGTTCTCCTGGGCAAACGCCGTCCCGCCGAGCACCAGCACCAGCGACACTACACAAGCGGCGGCGGGCAACAGCCGACTCGGCCTCGAATACCCGTTCGGGTCACCACTTGGAAAGATCATCCATCGCCTCCCAAAAGGGTTCGGCTGAACCCCCGTTCAGGGCAACTGTATCTCTATGTGGCGAATTATTCAAGTTCATCCGTGGTCTCGAAATTGAGATTACATCTCCACAGTTGAGTGAAGAGAAAAATGAACCCAGAAGGTATATTTTTCATAGATTTAAGGTTGGCACAGGCCGAGGACTTCTGGAGAGAAGTCTCCTGGGGTATCAATTGAGAACTTGTTCAAATTCCTGTAAGGTGATGCAGCTCCGCGACGCGGGACGAGTAACTGTTCACCCTTGATCAACCGGAGGATCGATGCCAACAAAAAGTGCCGAGGATCGTAAGAGGTTTTTTGGCCGTCTCTTCAATTACGCCAACAACGGCCTCACGATCGCCGGGGTCGTGCTCACGACCATTTCGGGTCTGTTGATCATCATTTTCCTGTTGGCCCAACTCTGGGGTGGTTTGGACAGCCCGTACATCGGTCTGTTCGCTTACGTGGTGCTCCCGGTCATTTTCGTCCTCGGTCTGATCGAAATTCCGATCGGGATGTGGCGACGGAGGGGGCGCCTGATGAGGGATGGCGCAACCGAAGAGGAGCTGACAACCTTTCCCCGCCTTGATTTCAACGATCCCCAGACACGGAAGATCGCGACAATCGTCATCGTTCTCACCGCGCTGAATACCGTCATTCTCGGCGCAGCCTCCTTCTTCGCTGTCGAAGAGATGGAAACGGTCGAGTTTTGCGGCGAGACCTGCCATACGGTCATGCAGCCCGAATACACCGCCTATCAGGATTCTCCCCACTCGCGTGTCGCCTGCGTTGATTGCCACATCGGCCCCGGGGCGTCGTGGTTCGTGAAATCAAAGCTCGACGGGCTCCGACAGGTTTGGCACACCGCCATCGGCACTTACGAGAAACCGATCGGGACCCCGCTTCACACCCTCCGCCCGGCTCGAGAAACATGCGAGCAGTGCCACTGGCCGAACAAACACCACGGCGACAAGCTGCGCATTTTCTCGCGCTACAGAACGGACGAGGCCAACACGCCGTCCTTCACCGCCATGCTCCTGCGAACCGGGGGCGGCAGCCTCGACATCGGCCGCGCCGGAGGCATCCACTGGTGGCATATCTACTCTGACAACCGCATCCGATTTGTCTCGGATGAAAGTCGTGAGGAGATCTCGTGGGTCGAGTTGACGACGCCCAACGGAGACGTCCGCGTCTACACTCGTGATGGTGACGAGGGCGTGGATGCTGAACTCGCCGCGTCTGCACGCATCATGGACTGCGTCGATTGTCACAATCGGCCGACACACACCTTCTTCGTACCGAGCAAGGCGGTCGACTGGATCATCTCCACTCATCCGGAGCTCCAGACCCTCCCCTATTACAAGAAGACGGCGGTCGCCGCGATCGAGGGCGAGTATCCGAGCCACGCCGAGGGCATGGCAACGGTCCGCCAGACCGTGACGGATTTCTACTCAGCCGAGTTCCCTGACATCTCCGAATCCGAGGCCGCGTTGGTCGCTCGAGGCGCGGACCTCGCATCGCAGGCCTACGGCAAGACCGTCTTTCCCGAGATGGACACCAATTGGGCGACCCACCCGAACCACATTGGGCACGACGATTTCCCGGGGTGCATGCGGTGCCACGACGATGAAATGTCGACGGCCGACGGCGAGCACACCATTCCCATGGATTGCGAGACCTGTCACATATTCCTGGTCGAGGACAGTCCGGAGTATCCGGAATTCGCCTGGGCCCTCGAGCCGTAGAGATACCAAGCGGGCAATCCTGACCCGAATGGCGGCGTTTTACGCCGCCGTTCCTCAAAGTGAAATCCATATGTGGGCGTGCTAATCTCGAGACTCTCAAGGAGATTTCGAGTCGGGAGACGTCAGACAATGACATGGTTGGAACAGAACATCGACGCGTACCGGATCGTCTCTGAGATTCTCGGCGACCTACGGCGGGCGATTCGAGAAGGTTTGGAAGCGGCATTCGGCGACGCCTGGTATCGCGATGGGCTCCCCTCGGAGGTGTTTGAGCGTCTGGTGGCCGCCAAAGAGCGCGAAAAATCTATTGACTGGTACGAGGGCCAATATCAGCAGATCATGGACTACGCCGTCTTCGCCGACCTGGTGGAAATCCTCGAACACAACACCGATCATTTTTCAGAACTGATGGCTTTGGCTCCGAGCCCGGCCCTTCTGCAGGCGCGATTTGTCGAGCTCGACGTCATGCGAGCCAAGTTGGGTAGGGCCCGACCCATCAGCGAAACCGAGCTCTCATTCCTCGGCACCTTCCATCTGCGCTTCAGAAAGGCGATCGGTGAGATGCCGGTTCGCGAGCCGGCCGAGAACGAGGCTCCCCCGGCCGAAGAACCGACCGCGGAAGAGCCCACGCCCAAGCGTCGAGCGGGTGACCGGCCGCCAAAACAGGCGCCGGTCCAACCGCCTCCGGACCTGTCGCCGGAACCGGAGCCCGAGGAGCCGGAAGTCGAGACACCGGAGCCAGTTTCTCCTCCCCCGATACCCGAGGAAGAACAACAGGTTGTCGAACAGGTCGTCCAGCCTTTGGCGTCCGACAACGAAGGAGACGACGATCCGCAGCAAGCGGAGGATGAGGCACCCCGGAAGCCGCCCAAACGGGCAGTGCAGTCAAGCACGTCCGCCCGCCCGGTCGAGAATGAGGAAGAGCCCGAGGACGATACCGTCGAGGTCGAGGAGACTCCGAACGTCGACAATCAGGGCGAGCATGGCGAGGACGACGCTCCGAACGCGCGGGCTGCGGTCGGACCGAAACGGCTGGCTGAGGCTCTGGAGAACAGCGAGCACCGCGTGATCCTGCGCGAGCTCTACCGTGAGGTGACCACCATCGCCGAGGGTGTGTGGTCGAGCGACGTGATGCCTGCCCCGCTCGCATGGGAGCAGGTGACCGCCAGCGAGTGGTACAAAGACAATTTCTCGCGCCTCGGTCTGCAGGCGTTGTCGGTCTTCTACGAGGTGACGGGCAACGTGGAAGAGATGGCCCGCGAGGGCGCTACGAAGAAGCAGATGCAGGAGTTTCTCAAAGAGACAAACTTCGCCAAAACCCTGCTGGCGCTGCGCGACATGTTCCAGGCGAATAATCTGTAGAAAATTCGGAATTCGGAATTCGGAAATGCCACTGCCCACTTTCAAGCGGATCCGGGCGCCTCGTTTTCCCGTGTGCTCTCAGCTATGCCGGTGGGAATTGCTCAGCGTACGCTCCATATCGACGCAGGATCCGCCGTGTGTACCCGACCGCTCTTCGGCACTTGCAGACCCCGGAGGAGAACCGCCTCGCAACTTCCGGATCGTCGATGATCACCATCGCGGTCTCCACCGAGCCTGCCCATCGATCAGGGTCGAGCCCCATTTCGACGGCGAGTTTGCGGGCGTCGAAAACATGTCCTGGTCCTACGTTGTAAGAAGCGATGGCCATGGCCACCTGGTCGCGGAGCGGAAGATCGTCAAATTCGTCCATCAGCTGGCGCAGGTATCGACCGGCGGCCTCGGTCGCCTCCTGGGGATGATGGGGGTCTTCGACACCGAGCTCGCGCCAGGTAAAGGGCATGAATTGGAAGAGCCCTGCCGATCCGCCTGGACCAACGGCGCCGGGATCGAATCGCGACTCCTCGTACATCAGTGACGCCAGCAGCCGCCAGTCGATGTCGTTGGCCCGTCCGGCCCACTGAAGCAGTTCATCGTATGGAGTGAGGGCGCCGTCGGGGATCGGCAGCATCGCGGCCGGCCGCGGAGGCTCCCTTTTCCCGAACTGGTTGATCACAAGCTGACGCACCATGCCCGAGAGCCTCGCAGAGCGCAGCCAATTGTTGGCTCTGGAGAGAAGCCGAGGGGACGACACATTGAAGACCCAGACCAGTGACACGTCAGGCACCACCACAGGCCCAATTTGAAGATCCGATCTTCCTGAAACCGCGAGACGTGCCGCGTCGCGGTTCACGACCGCCACCGGTGCGCGGCCCCGCGCCACCGAGAGCACGGCGTTGAAACCATCCGCCCCGACGGTGGGTGGTCGGGCGCGGATCGGGGCCGCCAACGGCATCATTCGCGCCAGCTCGGCGGCTGGTCTCGAGGCCATTGCACGGACACCTGCCAGGTCCTCGATCGACCCTGGAGGTTCGGCTCGGGAGGAGACCACCGACACGAGGTCGACCCATCGATAGGGTACGCTCGCTTTGAACCGTTCCTCGTCCCCGGGGGCCATCGGCTCGTGGAGGGCCGCGAGGTCGCCAAAGCCCTGTTCGAGCCAATCCACAGGATCGACCTCGGGTGGAGGGATCGACAGTTCGAGTCGGACACCGAGTTCGCGCGCGAAATTGAGCGCCAGCTCGTACTCGAAGCCCGCCAGTCCGCCGCGCTCGACCGCGACCGTTGTCGCTGAGTTTCGCGTCACCAGACGCAGGACGCCGGATTGTCGGATCTGGCGCAGGTCCCTGCAGGTCCGCGCGCGCGCGCCTCGCGACAGCACGCTCTCGGCAAAGAGAAAATGGTTGACCGCACGCCGCAGGGTGGGATTTGACTCGCGTACCGCCCACACGATCGCCCGGGGCACCGGAATGCGACCGGCAATGACCAGATTGCTGCCGGCGTGAAGTTCGTTCACGATTTGCGAATCGGCGACGGTGAACTGGTAACGGCTGGAGCGAACGCGCTCGATCACCTCTTCGATCGACACCTCTTCCGGCACTTCCTCGACAGCCAGATCGCGCTCTGCCAGAAAGAGTTTCACCGCGGGGGTCAGCGACGAACGGTGGAGATGAACGGTCCCCGGACCTGGATCTGCCGCGTCCGTCTCGGAACCGGCGGAAGCAATCACCAGATCGTCCACCCAGGTGAGGGCCGCACTGGCGACCAGGTTCTTTTCCGCAAGCGAGGCCCCGGAGAATCGTCCGACGGCCAGGTCCGCCGATCCTTCCTGGACGAGCTCGAGCAGACGATCATTCCGATGCGCTTCGATCCAAAGGATTTCGACCCCGAGCCGCGCGGCGAACTGGCGCAGTAGTTCGGACTCGTTGAGCGATATTTCACGGGTCGCGGCGGCGTCAAAGAACCCGGGCCGAACCGCGACGCGAAGAACGCCGATCCGGCGGATTTCTTCGACGCCGCCGGTCCGGCGCTGCGGGGCTGCGCATGCCGCGACGAGGGTGACAGCAGCGAGCGCCGCAGCGACGGTGGAGATTCTCCTCGATATCACAGCGACACTGTAGCCGAAGCCGGCACGGGAAAGGGAGAAAGGGAGAAGATGCTGGATGCTCGATACCGGTTGCTTTAACTCACCTCCATCCGGAGAATCCGCAGATCACGCAGAGGAACGGAGATGTTTCCGCGCGGCGGAGGTACCTCGGAACCGCGTACGGACACGTGCCACGTGCGGTGGAGGTGCCATCTATCGCATTGTTTGGGATCGCCTCACCAATTTGCCAACCCCGCTCGGGCGAACAATGCGATGGGTGGCTCCTCTCGGGAAGCGCGCTCTGAAAGCCGGGTTCGCTCGAAGGCACAAGAGATCCCTCCGCTCGCTCATTCTTCGCTCGGTCGGGACGACAAATAGTCGCGTTCGAATGTGATCAGGAGCGTGTCTCCCCTGCTCCCCGCCCTCAGCGAGTACGATAAGATCGGCAGGACGATGGAAAACGACGGCAACTCCCCCACCGCTGACCTTCGCCCGGTCGTGGCGCGGCTGCGCGAGATCGAGCGCAAGTGCGCCTCCATGGGTTCCAGGAATGAAGAGTTTCCCCTGATGGAGGACCGGGTCGCCGGGCTCATCGCACGTCTCGAGGCTGGTGAAGAGGAAGGTGGGGAGGCCCTCGACTATCGACGGATCGCCCGCGAGCTGTTTCCAGTGGCCCATCTCTTCGAGAGCACGGGCTTTATGTCGGTCGGCAAGGAGATCGCCTATATCGAGCGGTCGCTGATCGAGCTCGCGCCGGATTTTGACGCCGATGCGGCGCCGTCGCGGCAGACACCCAACCGGCAGGTCACGCTCAGTTCCGCGGCGAAACAGGTCGTCGAAGCACCGAAAGAGCCCCCGCCAGAGGCCCCCGAGGCAAAGAGAGTGCCTCTGCCCGTTGTTTTCAGCCTGCTGCTGCTGGTGTTGGTTGCAGCCGGTTCCGCCGCCATCATCCTCGGTCTCGGTCCGTTCACCCGTCGTCGTCCGCCGATTGCCGCGATTCCAAAACCTGCGGTCGTCGAACCCACCACACCTTCGGCGCAACCAACTGAGGAGCCGCAACCCACCCCCACCCGGGAGCCGGCCCTTCGACCGACCGCGGTCGATCGGGGCCGGCTTGCCGAGGAGGTCGCGACCGCCCGACTGGCGCTGGCCAAGGGCGATCTCGAGACCGCCGCCACCCACCTCTCCGAGGCCGGCCGGATCGATCGCAGAGAGCCCGATCTCAAGGAAATCGCCGAGCAGGTGGTGCGCGGTCTCGTGGGATGGGCTTATGCCGCTGCTCACAACGCCGAGTGGGACGCGGCCGGTCCCCACCTCGAACGGGCAGAACGGACCGCGATGCGGTTCGGCGTCTCGACCGCCCAGATCGAGGAGGCGAGAACCCGGATCGCCGCTATGGAGCGTTTCGTCATCATCGGTCCCGGCGACCGTCAGACGGTTCTGCGATCGGTCGGACGCCGTGTCGAAGTGGCCTTGTTGGAGGGCGGCACGCGGAACGGCCGGATCGAGGGCATCGAAGGCGGCGATCTGGTGCTCAACATGGACAACCAGGTTGGTGGGGGCTCGGTCCTTTTCACCGAGGAGATCCCGCTCTCGGACATCCGATCGCTCAAGATATTTGAGGACTGAAAGTTCGGGCCTTCAGCCGGATGTGTCGTGGATGGCGCCGCCGCACGATGAACCGGCGCCGGCCGTGCAGCCGAAACAATGGCGACCGGTCACGATGAACCGCCCATCAAGGGCCCCCACATCAAGATCGCGCACGTTGACCGGCGCGTCCCTGCGGCCGCGGCTCGGAAGATCCAGCATCTGGTTGAAATCACAATCGAAGACATCTCCGGTCCACGACACCGACAAGGTGTTGCGGCACATCAGACCGTTCACAGTCGCCGGGTTGAAGGAGTTGACCAGCAGCTCCATGTAGCGGGACAGATTGCCGGTGTTCTCGAGCCACTCGAGGTAGCGCGCGATCGGCATGTTGTTGAGAGCGATCAAACGGTCGAAGGTCACGCCGTGGTTGCGTTCGAGGCTCCCCTTCCAGGTCCGCTCCATCGACAGTTGGTCACCGGTGAGATGCGCTCCCACCGGATTGACCATCAGAGTCAGTGTTCGGCGTGGATCACCCTGTCCATAGCCGACCCGGTTGAGTCGTCGCAGCGCCTCGATCGATTTTTCGAAGGTGCCGTCTCCGCGCTGGGCGTCGGTGTTGCGGCGCCGGTGGTGCGGCAGCGAGCACACCACTTCGACCCCTCGCTCGGCGAGAAACTCGGGCAGGTCGCGATGGCGGGGGATGAGGAGGACCGTCAGGTTGCAGCGGTCGATGACGTGGCGTCCGCGTTCGACCGATTGGTCCACGAGATAGCGGAAGTTCGGGTTGAGTTCGGGAGCGCCGCCGGTCAGGTCGACCGTATGGGCCCCGGTGAGATCGAGGGCCGCCAGACAGGCATCGACGGTTTCGCGGTCCATGTTCTCGCGAGTTCGATCGGGGCCGGCATCGACGTGGCAGTGGCGGCAGGCCATGTTGCACAGCTTGCCGAGATTGATCTGGAAAATCTCCACCGAGGACGCACGGAGAGGTGCCGGTTCCTTCCGCCGTCGCGGCACGATCGAAGTCGCCTCCGTGCGGCGCCGCGGAGAGGTCCACAGCATCCAGCGTCGCGATCTGGTGCCGCGGGTCCGCAAGCTTCGAGCGCCGCGCGGAAAGGCTTGTCGCGTGCCGCGGCCCGGACTTCGGGCTCGAGATCTCCGCGAGTGCTTCCGCGGTCAAACCGGGCTCTGTCAGGGCATCAGTCACTCTTCGTTGCCTCCCTACCGTTCTGTGCCCCCATCGTCGATCTGAGTTACGTGCTCGAGCATCTGCAACCCGTGGACCAGGGATGCGCCGCCGCGGATCGCGGTCGCAACGTGGACGGCCTCAGTCATCTCCTCGAGGTCGGCGCCCTGGTGGACGCACTCGGTCGAGTAGGCGTCGATACAGTACGGACACTGGACGGCGTGCGCCACCGCAAGAGCGATGAGCGCCTTTTCGCGGACAGTCAGTGCGCCTTCGGCGAAGACGGAAGCGTAATAGTCGAAGAACTTCCTCGCCAGTTCGCCGCTGCCCTCGCCGATGTCGCGAAAAGTTCGCGAGGTGTTCGTGTTTGTAGTAACTCTCCATGGATCCATCCTTTCAGGACATCCGCCAGACGTCATCGAGCGGGAACACTCTGAGTGAGGAGTTCTATGCCAGCGGACGGCTGGGGGGAATCACCGCGGGATCTCCGTCGGTTCGTTCGCCAACCAGGTAGAGAGGACGCCGTTTGACCTCGTCGAAGATCCTCCCGAGATACTCGCCCATGATCCCGATCATCAAGAGCTGGACACCGCCGAGAAAGAGAATCGACGCCATCAGCGAACTGTAGCCAGGCCAACTGATGCCGACCGCCTTGAGGACGATCACCACCACGATGTAGAGAAAGGCGAACATGGAGACCGCGAATCCCGTCCAGGTGGCGAGCCGCAGCGGAAGAGAACGAGAACGAGGTGATCCCGTCGAGGGCGAACCGCAGCATCTTGCGCACCGGAAATTTGGTCTCACCCTGAAGGCGGGCCTGACGCTTGTACCGCACGGCCGCCTGTTCGAACCCGATCCAGCTCACCAAACCCCGGATAAAGCGGTTGCGCTCCGGAAGGGCGCGGAAGGCTTCAACCGCGCGCGGTCCCATCAGACGAAAATCTCCGGTATCGACCGGGATCTCGACGTTGGTGATGCCGCGCAGCATGCGGTAGAAGAGGGCGGCCGTGGTCAGTTTGAACCAGGTCTCCCCTTCCCGCTCCTCGCGTTGCCCGTACACCACCTCGGCGCCCTCGCGCCACCGGGCCACCATCTCGGGGATGACCTCCGGCGGGTCCTGGAGATCGCCGTCGATGATGACCACGGCGCGACCGACGGCGGCATCGACCCCGGCCGTGAGCGCCGCCTGGTGGCCGAAATTGCGCGCGAACCGGATCCCGGAAACGCGGGGGTCCCTCGCCGCAAGCTCGGACACCAGTCGCCACGTGCCATCGCTGGAGCCATCATCGACAAAGATGATCTCGAGGCTCTCGACAACCCCGTCGAGCGCCTCCGCAAGCCGGCGGTGCATGGCTTCGACATTGGTTTCCTCATTGAAGGCGGGAACGACGACGGTCAGTTCCGGTTGATCGCTTGTTCACCATCCCATCATACCCGTCCGGTGCGCTCATTCCTCGTGCCGGCGAATCGAACGCGGACCAGAAATGCGCCGTCCTTCTCGACCAGGATTTCGCCCGCCGCCGCCACCGCTGCCAGATCCGACGAAGCGAAATCCCGCGCTTCGAGGGATCCGACGGCCATCAGATCGGCCCCGGCTTCAGCGGCGAGCTGTCGCACGACCTCCGGGTCACCGCTGGAGTAGAGACGAAAGACGAGATCTTTGCGCCGTTCGGTCTCGACCGTGATCTCGGGCCCTCGCCACACGAGTTCGTGATTCGCCCACCCGAGATATGCCGGCACCCCGGACGCGGCCGAGAGCCGACCGTACTCGGTGTAGGCGCCGCCCACCGCCTCGATCAGGACCGCTCCCGGAGGCTGCTCGCGCAGCGCCATCGACGATGGCCCGGTCGCCCATCGCTCATCCATGCCAGCCCGTCCAGACCCCATGCTGGACGGAGTTTTTCAGGCTGCAGCGCCGTGGCTCGCAGGATGGGGCAGCGCGACGACGATCATCGCAACCACCAGGAGCGGCTCGAAGCCACCTTTTCGGCGTCGACCATCGCACCATCACCGGCAAAGCGACGGCCAGAAAAACCCAACCCTGGATATAGGATTTGAAGACCGTGTTCATGCGGTGCAGTTGGTCGCCGTAGCCGTCCGCGACATAGACGACCTCGGGCACCAGAAAGAGAAAGGTGCCGAGGGCGGCGAGGGCGAGACCGGTCTCCCCTCCCCTGGCGCCGCCCACATCACGCCCGCGACCAACACCGCGGTCACCGCCGTCAGGATGATCAGAGTGGGCCGTCCGGTGGCGGCCGCCACCATCATCACCGCGGCCAACGGTCGCCAGCAGCGCAGCCTGGCCGATGTCCGGGTCGCGGCCCATCGAGTGCCGAAGCAGCCCGACCGCCGCCAGCACCACCGGAACCAGCAGACAGCCTCCGTAGAGCAGAAGGTCCGAGGGGCTTGTCCACGCAGTCACCAGGCCGATGCCGTCGAAAAATGGTACGAACGCGAGGTGGAACGGCGCTGTTACGATCCATCCCCCGACCGCGACGGCCGCCACCGCCAACCAGCGGCCGCGGCCCTCACCCCCCGGCCAGTACCACTGCCGATCGCCGGCCAACAGGAGCAGGGCAATGCTCACCAGCGTCGGCGGCATCGACCAGGGATTGGCCGCCCAACACACGCCGAAGAGAACGGCGAGCGCGGCCGTGTCCCGCCACCGCGGACCGCTCCTCCCCGCCTCGAGCGCCACCAGACAGAGCGAGACAGGCCACCGGCATCGACAGCAGATGCGGATGCAGATCGCCGTGCCAGAAGGTGAAGAGCGGAAATTCGGTGATGGTGTCGACGATCTGGCGCGACGACGTGCCAGAGATCGAGATCCCGGCGAGCGACTGACCCGCGAACAGCTGGCGCACGGCATCGGGCGTGCCCGCGAAGAGCCCGAAGAAGGCCACCAGGAGACCGCTGCGATGGGTGCCGCCGATCTCGACGGCCAAGCGCCCACAGCAGCGCCGCCACAAGCACCCTCCCGCCAGACCCACCACCAGGTTGTAGGCGAAGTCGAGCGAGATGCCGCTGACCGAAATCGGGACCGTCCACATCAGGGCGCCCCAGTAGTAGTAGGGAAGCCCTTCGCCGGACAGCCACATATCCGGAGGCGGAAAACGCCTCGGCGCGCAAGCAAGGTGGCGAAGATCCCGAGATCCATCGGTTTTTCCTGGTGGCTGATATTCGGGTGGTCGAGTCGGATGACGATCACCAGAGCGGCGGCAATTAGGAAGATCACCTCCGCCGCCAGCGACGCCGCGCCAGCTTTCGCACCGCCGAAGGGCGATCAGTCCAACCGCTGCAAGAGCGACCAGAACGACCATTCCAACGACCCGCCACTGGCGCAGACCGGCGACGCCCAACCACCATGCCGGCAGGGCCACCACCACCAGGCCCGCAATCCCGCCCCCCCGCCCAGGACTCGAAATCGTCGAGATCCCAGTCGCGTGAGGAGGGCATAGCCCCCGAGACCTGCGGCGCCGACCGCCACGAGAAACGCACGATGGTCATCGTTGCGAACATTCTAGCGGAGCGAGCCGCGCCAGGAGCGCTTCCGCCATTTCACCGCCAAGACTTGAGATAGACCCTGATCCCGGCCGGATCGATGTCGTCGTCGTGGACTCCCGCCGTGACGACGACAACACGACCGAGCGCGGCCGCCAACCGGGTTGCGATGCCGCGGGCGATCGGTTCCTCCTTGTGCGGCGGGATGGTGAGCACCGAACACGAGGCCGACCACGGGCCGGCCCCGGTCTTCGCCGCATAGGGCGTCGCCAGCACGGCGCACCCGACGTGGGGGCGCTCCCCCCCACCGACCGCCACCACCAGGTCCTCACCGACGACGGCGACCGGGCCACCGAGAAAGCGCTGGCCTGGCCCCTCCTCCACTCGACAAACGATCGTTTCCACGGCGGCCTCCCGGCACAGGTATGATCGCCATTGTATGGGTGATCCGACTGAACGTCGCCGTGCCGCAACAGAAACAGTCACGGTCGGTGACGTTCGGATCGGCGGCGGCGCACCCGTCGTGGTGCAGTCCATGACCGATACCGACACCGCCGATGCCGCAGCCACGGCTCGACAGTGTCTCGAACTTGGCCCGCGCCGGCGCGGAACTGGTGCGGATCACCATCGATCGCGACGAGTCGGCGGCTGCAGTGCCCGAGATCCGTGAACGGCTCGACGCGCCGGGTGCGGAGTGCCCCTGGTCGGCGACTTCCACTTCAACGGCCACCTGCTGTTGCGCCGCCACCCACGCTGCGCAGGCGCCTCTCGCCAAATACCGCATCAACCCCGGCAATGTCGGCAGGGGCCGCGGGGCGGTGTCAATTTTTCCGAGATCTGCGCCATCGCACTCGACCACGGGGCCGCCATCCGCATTGGAGTCAACGGCGGTTCGCTCGATCCCGCTCTGGTCACTGCCGCGATGGCCGAAAACGCCGCCCGCGAACAGGCCATGAGCCTCTGACGAGGTCCTCAACTCCTGTATGGTGACTTCGGCTCTCCGGTCCGTCGAGGCCGCCCTCGAGTGCGGGCATCGACAGGGACCGCATCGTGATTTCGTGCAAGGTCTCGTCGCCGCGAAACCTGATCGCCATCTACCGCGACCTGGCATGCCGCGACCCGCCAACCACTCCATCTCGGTCTCACCGAAGCGGGATCGGCCCGCGCGGTCTGGTGTGGTCAGCCTCCGCGATGGCGGTCCTGCTGGCCGAGGGCATCGGCGACACCGATCCGCGTCTCGCTCACCCCGGCGCCCGGCGGACGGCGCACCGACGAGGTCGAGGCCGCGTCGCGAGATTGCTGCAGGCCCTCGGTCTGCGCTCGTTCAAACCGACCATCGTGTCGTGCCCCGGTTGCGGACGCACCACCAGTGGCGACCTTTCAAGAACTCGCCGAGCGCGTCGACAACCACGTTCGGCAGCGCATGAAGCGACGGCTGGCGCGAACGTGACCCGGGTGTCGAAAACCTCACGATCGCGGTCATGGGCTGCATCGTCAACGGGCCCGGCGAATCGAGAGACGCCGATATCGGCATCAGCCTGCCCGGCACGGGCGAAAAACCGCGGTGTCCGGTCTTTGTCGACGGCCGCCAGGTTGCGACCCTGCGCGGCGAGATCGACGAGATCGCCGACCGCTTCATGGCGATGATCGACGATTACGCCGAAACGACGTTCAAAGGGAGCCGCTCAATGCAACGAGTGATCCTCACTGTTCTCTGCCGTGACACTTTTCTGCATGATTCGGGTGGCGCCGAGCCGGCGGGGCCCCGACCCGCGCCGAAGTCGAGGCCGTCGATGGGTCTTCCGTCGGATGGCGACCTCGTCCGCGGCCAGATGGACACCATCGGGTTTGTCGTCCACCAGGCAAGAGGCCGAGGAGGCGGTGGCGGCCGCCATCAACCTCGAGAGGGCTGCGATGGCTCAGCAGGACTGGGCGCTGGGGATGAAGCCGACTGACGGTTTTGTCGGCGGCGTCTGTCCCCACGACGACCACCTCTACGCGGGCGGCGTGTATGTCCATCTGACGGAGCGCATCACAGCGCCGCGGGTGATCCTGATCGGAGTCTTTCACGCTGCGCGATTGTGGGATCTCAGCGACCGTCTCGTCTTCGATTCCTTTACCGCCTGGCACGCCCCGTGGGGCGATCTCATGGTTGATCCCCTGCGCGACCAGATCATTGGCGCCCTGCCGGTCGACACCTATGTGGTCGACAACGCGATGCAGTGCCGGGAACACTCCCTGGAGGCCCTCCTGCCCTTCCTGCAATACAAACGACCGCAGCGGACCATCGTTCCGATACTGGTGCCATATATGGGTTGGCAGCGGATCGAAGAGCTCAGCGGTCAATTGGCGGCCGCCGTCGCCTCCATCATGCAGCGCAATAATTGGAAGCTGGGACGCGATGTCGCCATCGTGGTTTCGAGCGATGCGGTCCACTACGGTCCGGACTTCGATCACGCGCCGTTCGGCACCGGAGTCGCGGCCTACGAACGCGCGGTGTCCCGCGACCGCCGGTTGGCGCGGCAGTACCTCGAGGGGACCACTCACGCCGTCAAAACTGCACGGGCTGCTGGATATCCTGGTGGATCCCGACGATCTCAGCTACCGCGTGCCCTGGTGCGGTCGGTTTTCGGTCCCGTTCGGACTCGAGGTGCTGCGCAAGGTCGCGCTCGAAACCGAGGGCTCGGCGCCGCGCGGCAAATTGCTGAGCTACGGCACCAGCCTCTCCGGGCCCGAGCTGCCGGTGTCCGCCGAGGCCAGGGAAGGCGGGCTCGGCTATACCGCGCCTTCCAATTTCCACCATTGGGTCGGGTACGCCGCGGTTGGCTACCTGATGCCTTAACCATCCGAGTTCGACAGAGCCCATCGAGAGACAAAAATTCTTAATTTTGAATTTCGAATTTTGAATTTCTGCAAACCATCTCGAGGGTTCACAGGATTGATGAGTGAATTCAAAATTAATAATTCACAATTCAAAATTTGCGCTCTAGCGCCACACCAGCCAGAGATCGCGGACCGCGACGTCAGACTTCGTGGCTTTGATCGCCTTCTCTTCGATCCTGTTCCGCCTTTTCCTCCGACTCGGCGGCTATCCGGTCGATCTCGTCCTGCGAGTTCTTCGGCGAGGTCCTCGAGTTCTGCCTCGAGGCGCTCGATCTCGTTCTCCGACTCGATGACCGAGCCCTCGGCGGTCTGCCGCATCCGGCGTTTGCCGGCCGCCGTTCGGAGCTTGGATGCCGCCTTCCGCGATGCTGAACTCATGCTTTTGGAGCCCAGAAGCACCGAGAACAGCCCCTCCACCATCCCCATCTTTTCTTCGGCTCTTCGCGAATCGCAGTTGGACGCGGTCGCGTTCGAGCTCGTCGCGTTCCTTGTCGAGACGTTTTGCGGAGGGTCTTCATCCGGCCCTTCGAAGCGCTTCGTGACCCGTCCCTGGCTGGTGTCGTCGGCGCGGTCGGCCGCGGCCAGACAGCGCTCCACGAAGGCCTCTCTGTCTTCGCCCTCCCAGCGCGGACATCTTGAGCTTTTCGTTGACCAGCACCATCGACCGGTTGACTCGCGCGCCAGGTCACGAAGTTCGCCGCCGCCTTTTTGATCTCGTCGGCCAGGCGTCCGGGAGCGGCGGCTGGGAACTCCATGCCCTCCGGAGGCTGCCGAAGCAGTTCCGGCGGTTCGGTCAGCAACTCGGCGTCCTCCCAACGCATCCGGCCGTCGTCGTCGATCGGCACCCTCCAGATCTCGTCCTCCTCACGGAAGAGATCCGACGGTCTTGCGCTGAACCGTGATCCGGTTGCGCACCACGACCTCGAGCTTGCAGCCTGACCGGAGGGGTCGGCGCTGTAGCGAATCGCGGCGTCCACCGCCAGCGGCGGCGGGTGGCGCCGCACCGGGTTCGGCCGACACTTTGCGGGCTCGAGCACCGCTCCGGCTGCGATCGGGCGATGCAACAACGGACCGATTTCGGCGAGGGTCACCGGCCCCCTCAGATAGCTCATGGCCCAGCGCGAGGAGAAGGTCGCGGCGCCGCTTCTTGGCGCGGACATCGGTGAGGAGAAACTCGCGCTTGCCGAGCCCGGCAACGAGTCGTCGGCATCGCGGCCGTCGGGGAGCTTCGACACGCCGAGACCCTCGAGCGCGCGCTCGCGGTCGCGGTCGGTGATCAGCCGCCCGACCAGCTTGACGCCGGCGTTGCCGAGGGCCTTGTAGTCGAGATCGACCGGGTTCTGGGTCGCCACCCAGGCGCCGACGCCGTAGGCCCTGCCCTGTTTGAAGAGCGTCAGCAGCGGCCCCTTGGTGGGCGGGTTGGCGGGGTGAGGCGGCACGATGCCCTGCACCTCGTCCATATAGAGCAGAGCCCGCAGCCCAGAGGACGCCGGTTGGCGCCGCATCCACGCCACCAACTCGGAGACCAGCAGGGCGATCACGAATCCTGCGCTGACGGTCGTCGAGGTGGGCCACCGAAACGATGGTCGCGCGCGGCGCGGCCGGGCTGCCGAGCAGTTCGTCCATGTCCATCGGCAGTGCCCTCGGTCCAGGCGGCGAAGGCCGGGCTGGCGAGCAGGGTGTTGAGGGCCATCACCAGCTTCATGCGGTCGTCGCGAGGGTAGAACCCGTCGAGTGGCAGCGCGCCGAGCGAATCCATCGGCGGATCCAGCAGGCTGCGCAACAGACCCGGCAGATCGAGTTCGTCGCCGCGCCGCCAGTGTTCGAGAATCACCGAGGCCGTCAGCACGTGGTCGCGATCGGACAACGGATCGCCGCCCGCGCCCGACCAGCGACAGCAGGGCCGAGGTCACGCCGTTGACGCGATCGGTGGCGCCGTCCGGATCGGCCGAAGGATCCCACCCCGCGGGCACGCCGAGCGCGGGGAGAATGTCGAGCGGTGCGCCGGAAGCGGCGCCCGGAGTGATCAGCTGCCATGTCACGCCGTTTTTCACCGCCCGCATGTCGTCCGGCCCGAGCCCTGAGCCTTCGAGCCCCTTCGCCCACATCGCGGCCTGGGCAGCGGCTGCCGCCTCGGCGGCCAACGCCTTCCGCCGCGTCCGGCGGCAACCACGGCTCGAAATCCGCCCCGTGAAAGCGACGGGAAAGTTGAGCATCAGGTCGACCATGTCGCCCTTGAGGTCGATGACCAGCAGCGACACCCCGCGCCGGGCCAAGCTCCTCGAGAGCGACGATGCCGAGCCCGGTCTTCCCCGATCCCGTCATGCCCACGCACACCGCGTGGGTCGTCAGATGGTCCATGTCGAGGTGGACGGCCTCCGTACCATCCAGTGCGCGCCCCAGATAGAGTTCCTGATCGTCCATGTAGTCCCCCCGGCGGTTCATGGAGCTGACAGGATTATAGCCGCTCGCGAACTCGGTCGAGCGCTGCTATAGTTGCGTCCATCAACATCTGGAGAGGAAGGGAGGACCGACCATGGGTCTCTTCGATCTGTTCGGCAAGAGTTTCGAGAATCAGGTACAGGAAAGCAATGCAAGGATATCGCAGCGCACCACGCCCGGGTGTGTCCGGACTGAGCGCCGAGGTGCGCGGCAAAGTCATCACGCTCAAGGGCAAAGCGGACAGCCGCGAGGCCGCCAACCTCGTGATGAGCAAGATCGATCAGGCGGTGAAAGCCGACAACATCGTCAACGCCATCGAGGTCAAGAAAGCGCCCGGCACCGGCGCCGAAACCGCCGAGAAGCGGTCGTCGAGGAGCGCATCTACGAGGTGGTCTCCGGCGACACCCTCGGCGCCATCTCGAAGAAGTACTACGGCAAGGCGAGCGACTACATGAAGATCTTCGAGGCCAACAAGGACATTCTCGACAATCCCGACCTGATCAAGGTCGGACAGAAGCTCCGCATTCCGGAGTAGAGAACGGCGGGTCGATTCCGACCCACTCGAATGTGTGATTGGAGCGGCGGGGTCTCGACGGCCTCGCCGCTATTTTTCGACGCACGACGCGGCAGCCCTCCGCCGGCAATCCCGTAGGCGACCACCCGGCCGCTTCGGAGCCGCGGCCGTCGAGGGCCGCGACGATTCTCGACCGAGCTCCGGGAGGGTGCCACAGCAACACGCTCCCGCCTCCACCTGCACCGCAGGCCTTGAAGGCCGCGGCGCCCGCCGCAGTGGCCGCTCGTTCGATCGCGACGAGCTCCGCGGGGCAGACCTCCGGGGCCAGCCGCCGACGGTGCGCCCACTCCGAAGCGATCGCCCGCGCCACCCCGGCATCGTCTCCGGCGAGGAGCCGTTCGCGGCAGTCGGAGGCCGCATCGGCGATCCCCTGAAGGGCGTCCCGCGTCGCCGTCTTCCCCTCGAGCCGGCGCCGGATGACCTGCCAGTTGACCATTCCCGAGTGGTGCTCGATCCCGGTGTCGAAAACCGTCACCCGGTCCCCGACCCACGCCGGATCGACGTCGAGCTCTTCGACGCGCTCACCTCCCGGTTCGAGGTGGATCGCCGAGCACCCCTCCCGTGACGGCCGACCAGAAATCCTGGATGCCGGTCGGGGCGTGCAGAACCCTCGCCTCGAGATCGCGAACCACCGCGACCAGCCGTTCGTCGGACATCTCGGCGCCCGTCGCGCTCAACAACGCCCTGGACAGGGCGACAGCGTAGGTCGATGAACCGCCCAACCCCGACCCGACGGACGCCTGCGACAGGACCGTGATGCGCACCCCTCCCGCCGGAAGGAGAAAGAACGCGACCGCCGCGCTGAGATCGCTGAGAGCATCGTCTCGCAGTGAATCGTTTCGCGCCACCGCCTTCCACGGCGTGCAGGACCTCGCCCTGCGGAGCGTCGAGATCCACCCGGAGGCGGACCGTCAGCGGGATCGCCGCATTGACCGTCATCGCACCGGGGTGAAACAGCCCCAGCGGCCAGATATCGAGAGTGCCGCCGGCGAGATCGGCGCGACACGGCGCCTCGGCAGTGACCGAGACCGTGGGATCGCACGATCAACAGCGGGCCCCGACAGGCGGCGTCTTGCCATCGATCAGCGACAACACTGCGAGCGCGTGGGCGAGGAACCTCTGCAGCCGTTCTTCTACCAGGGGCTTGACCGGTGGCGACGAGATCGAAAGCGGGTTGATCCACCGCCCGTTGAGCTGCACTCGGTAGTCGAGGTGCGGCCCCGAGGACAGCCCCGTGGAACCGACGTAACCGATCACCTGCCCCTGTGTCACCCGCACTCCGCGGCGGATGCCCTTGCCGAATCGGCTGAGGTGGAGGTAGTTGGTTTCGTACCCGTTGGTGTGGCGGACCGTGACCATGTTGCCGCCGCCGCCTTTGCGGCCGGCGAAGGTCACCGTTCCGTCCGACTGTCACGTGAACCGGCGTGCCGGTCGGCGCTCCGTAGTCGACGCCATAGTGCGGCATGCTCCGTTTGAGCACCGGGTGAAATCGGTTCATGCTGAATCGGGACGTGACCCGGCTGAATTTGAGGGGCGACCTCAGAAACTGCTTTCGCAGGGGGTGTCCCTCGAGATCGTAGTAACCGAGACGCCCGTCGTTGTCGGGATAGACCACTCGCGTTCAAGACGCGGTCGCGGTTGACGAAGCGGGCCGCGTAGATCGTGCCCCAGCCGTAGAACTCGCCGTCGATCTCCTGCCGCTCGGCGACCACGACAAAATTGTCGTCCTGCCGCAGGTCCCGAAAGAAATCGATGTCCCACTGGTAGATCTGGGCCACGCGAACCGCCAGACTCGGGGCCGCCGCCCGCTGCGTCCATCGCCCCGAAGAGCGACGACTCGATCACCCCTTCGAGCCGCACCACGTCGCTGGTGATGGGACGCTCCACCCGGGTCGACGGAAATACCGTCGGGACCGGCCGTGAGATGCACTTCGTTGCGGCGATCGAAAATCACCTCGACCGTTTCGAGGGAGCCCGACGGCAGGCTCCGGCCGCGAAACTCGGTACCCGGAAACAGCTTTGGGGTCGATCTCCGCGCTCAGGGCATCGCGCCACGCCACCCAATCCGGTGCCGGCCAGCCGCCGGCTGACGCTCTCGATCGTGTCGCCGGACCTGTACCAAGGTGCGGAAGGGCGGATGGAAGGCCACGAGGGGCTCCACCGTGATCGGTTCGAGACTCGAGGCGGCGGACGGGCCCGTTGCCGCATGCGGGTGATCCATCAACACGACGAACAGGATGCCGGAACCCAACAGCGACCCCGGCCCCACGCGTCGACCGTCCGAGCCAAAACCGTCACGGAGGGTCAACGTGACCGACTCGCCGCTTGCAGCGCTTCGGGGGTCGCCTCCAGCCGCTGCAGCAGCGTGCCGTCGGCTGCGACCACGATAATCGATGGCACCTTGATCACCCGGTAGTGCTTGAGGAGGGCGCCGTGGCGATCATGAATCCAGTTGACGCCGCTCCCACCCAGAGCCTTGCGGCCGTCTCCAGGCTTTCCTGGACGTCGAGCAGCACGAGATGGAGCCCGGCCTCGCGGCACTGCCTCTGGCGATTCCTTGTAGTCCGCGACGACCGGTCCCGGCGTCGGGCACCCAGGACGCCCAGACCAGGACCGCGACCGGTCCCCTCTTGGCGACCCAGTCGCTCCACACCAACGGCGCGCCGGACACACCGTCCACCAGCGGCGGATCGGCAGCCGGCCGACGGCGTCGCGAGCGAGATCGCGAAACCAGACAAAGCTCAGCCTCTTCATAGGTGTGAGTATAACCGACTATTCGACGTGATCACAGTCTCATGACACCCCTTGCGAAATCGACACTGACGAATATATGCCGCCCGGCACTTTCACCCAGAAGTATCACCGTACCGGTCTTTCCCGCCCGGAACCGAGTTGAGAAGCACACCGCCGGCAGTCGACACAACTCCCACTGTCCAGCTGCGGGCCGCGTTTTGTCTTCGACGTCGTCGCACCATGACGTTGTTTGCCGATTGCGGCATTTTCGAGTAAACTTGCCGCCGGAGGCCCGATGACCATGGCTCCAGACGATCGTTCCGACGCACGCTTTGACACCGATGTCGCCGTGATCGGCTCGGGCTTCGGCGGTTCGGTGGCCGCCCACCGCCTGACCGAAAAGGGCTATCGGGTGACGGTGCTGGAAAAGGGCCGCCGGTGGCAGCCCGCCGATTTCCCGAAGAGTAACTGGAACATCCCGAAATCGTTCTGGTTCCCCTCCATCGGCTGCCGCGGGATTTTCGGCATGCGGCTTCTCCGCGAGGCCCTCGTTCTGCACGGAGTCGGCGTCGGCGGCGGCAGCCTGGTCTACGCCAACACCCTGTTCGAACCGCCGGAGACCGTGTGGGACGACCCGCAGTGGCAGGGCCTCGAAGACTGGCGCCGGGCTATGCCGGAGCGCTACGACACCGCGAGGACGATGCTCGGCGTTGTCGAAAACCCCAAGCTCGGGCCCGCCGACGAGTCCCTGCGCCGCGCCGCGGCACGCCGCGGTCGCGAATCGAGCTTCAAGACACACCCCGTGGGCATCTACTTCGGCGAACCCGATGTCACCGTGCCCGACCCCTATTTTGAGGGCAGACGGGCCCGCCGAGGACCGGCTGCACCTTCTGCGGCGGCTGCATGGTCGGTTGCCGGCCCGGCGCCAAAAACACTCTCGACAAGAACTACCTCTACCTCGCCGAGAAGGCGGGCGCGCGCGTGGTTCCCGACACCCGGGTCACCTTTGTCGAAGCCTCGCCGGCGGCGGCTACCGGCTCCACTGGAAACAGTCACAAGGGCTTTTCTCCATCGAAGAGGAACGCTCACCGCCGCCAAGGTGGTGTTTTCGGCAGGCGTTCTCGGCACCGTGCCGCTCCTCATGGAGTGCAGGGAACGGGGCGGGTCTGCCCAACATCTCCAATCAACTCGGCAACGTCGTGCGCACCAACTCCGAGGCGCTGCTGGGCGTCACCTCGAGGAGCCGCAAGGACCTCTCGGAAGGCATCGCCATCGCCGCCAAGGTCGAGATCGACGACGAGTACCCACTTCGAGTGCGTCCGTTTCCCCAAAGGCTCCGACGTCATGCTGCTGCTCGGCACCCCGCTCACCGACGGCGGATCAGGGTTGCCCCGTCCGCTCAAGTGGATCGGCAATATTCTGCGCCACCCGATCGATTTTCTGCGAATCCTCAAACCCTGGGGCAAGGCGGAGACCGGCACCGTCGTGATGGCCATGCAGACCGCCGACAATCACACCCGGCTGGTTCGCAAACGGCAGTGGCTGTGGCCCTTCAGCCGGACCCTGACCACGCAACCCGACCCTGACCAACCGGGTATCCCGTCCTACATTCCGGTCGCCAACGAGATCGCTCGCGAGGTCGCGGCCGATCTCGACGCGATCCCGCAGTCGACCCTCAACGAGGTGCTGCTCGACACTTCGACCACCGCCCACATCCTCGGCGGCTGCGGCATCGGCGCCGACGCCGAGCATGGCGTCATCGACTCGTCGGGCCGGGTCTTCGGCCACGACGGGTCTTTACGTCATGGACGGTTCGATGATCAGCGCCAACCTCGGCGTCAACCCGTCGCTGACCATCACCGCCCTTTCGGAGCACGTGTGCAGCCGGATCCCGGCCAGGGAATCCGCACCCGCGACGATGTCTGAGCCCGCGCCCCGGACAGCGGAGCCGGTCACGGTCTAAGGTTTCGACGTTCAAACGTTCGAATGTTTTCGAACCAAACTCTCGTGTACCATCGTGGACACGAGGTCGGACACCGCACGATTTCGGTACCCGTTGCGATTCGCGATGGCTTGGCCGGCCTGCAGTGCCGCTCGCGAAAGTGGCGCATCGCCTGACCGGCATGGAGACGATCTCCACCCGCGCCGCGCGCCGGCTCGCGCTCGCTCCGTGCGCGGCCTCCTCAAACCGGAGTGGACCGGCCTGCCAGGAAGAGCCTCCGGTCGCGGGCGCCGGGCCCGTTCGCCGCGGCACATTCGCTGATCGATCGCTTCGGCTACCTCCAGCTCGACACGGTTTCGATCGCCGGCGCCCGCAGCCACGCCACTCGTCCCGCTGTCCCGGATTGAAGGTTTCGACCCCAGCCTTGGCGGAAGAGCTTCTCGCAGCCCGGCGAGCCGCTGTTCGAGTACTGGGGCCACGAGGCGTGTTGGCTGCCGATGGAGCTCTATCCCGTCTTCGGCTTCCGTCGCGAGGAATTTCGCCACCACCCGTGGTGGGGCGATCTCATCGGGCAAGCACCCCGACGTGGCCGAAGACCTCGCTCCGCCGGATCCGCGACGAGGGGCCCCTGCGTTCGCTCGACATGGAGGGCCGGGGCAGCAGCGGGTGGTGGGATCTCAAGGTGGCCAAGAAGGTCGCCACCGCGCTCTGGTCCTCGGGCGAACTCGCGATCCGCGAACGCAGGAACTTCCAGCGCACCTACGATCTCGCCGAGCGGGTGATCCCGGACGAGTACCGTGAGAATGACAGTCGCCAAGGACGAAGCGCACTTGAAGATCCTCCTCCTGCGAGCTCTCGCAGGCCACGGCTGGGCCACGACCGGAACCCTGGCCAGGACCTGGCGGTTGCGCAACTGCTCCGGGCGAAATCCGCTACGCCCTGGCCCGCCTGCAGGAGCAGGGCGAGAATCGTGCCCTGCGCCCTGATCCTCGGCGAAACGGCAAAGAAAGCCACGGGTTGGATCCGCACCGACTGATCTCGAGCTCGCGGCCAGGCTCGACAGCGTCCGCCCGCGACGCGATCGCGGTGTCCTGCTCTCTCCCTTCGATCCCGTCCTCTGGGACCGCCAAAGAGTCCTCCAGCTCTTTGGCTTCCACCAGGTACTCGAGATCTTCAAACCCGCGCCCAAACGGGTCTACGGATACTTCTGTCTGCCGGTGCTGGCCGGCGAACGGCTGGTGGCGCGGCTCGACCTCAAGGCCGACCGCAAGAACGGCCCTCTCAAGGTCCTTTCGCGCCACTTCGAGGGCGAGCCGTCCACTACCGAGCCGCGAGGCCGTGCGCACCGCGCTCTGACCGCTACGCGACCGCCGTCGGTCTGACGGCTTGCATGAACCCTCCTCTCGCAACCGCTTCCCGACAGGACCCTGAAACGCGCCGCTGCCGAGCTGGCGGCCGCCGACCCCGACCTCGGCCGCGTGGTCGAACGGCTCGGAACACCGCCTCTGTGGGACCGCAAGCCCGGATTCGCGACCCTGGTCCACATCATCCTCGAGCAGCAGGTGTCGTTGGCCTCGGCGCGGGCCGCCTTCACGAAGCTCAACCTCGTTCTTGCCATCGCTGGAGCCGGAGGTCTTTCTCGACCCTCGACGACCGGCAGCTCAAGGAGATCGGATTCAGCGGCCAGAAGGGGCGTTATTGCCGCGAACTGGCGGTCGCGATCATCCAAGGAACACTCGACCTCGAGGGCCTTGCCGAACTCGCGACGACGACGTTCGGGAAGAACTCGGTCAAGATCACCGGAATCGGGCCGTGGACCGCCGAGCATCTACGCATCCTGATGGTGCTCGGCGGCCGGATGTCTGGCCGCAGGGCGATCTCGCGCTGTACAAGGCGGTGCAGGATCTCAAGGGCCTGGATCAACCGCCGACCCGAGACGATTTCGCCGTTCGGCGAGCCCTGGCGCCCGTGGCGTTCGGTCGCGGCAAGGATCCTCTGGCACCACTATTTGAATCCGGAGTGACGAGAAAGCAAGTGAGCCCTCCCACCTTCAGACACCGCTATGGCGCCATCGTCGGCGCGACCCTCCGGCCGGTGGTCCGCCGCACCACAGGGCCTGTCGGGCCGACGAAACGGTAGAGCTCCCCCCGGCTGAGATCCGTCACGTAGAGCTCACCGTCTTCGTCCTCGCCAAAAGAGCTGATGCTGATGCCGGTGTCGGCCCACTCTTCGGCGTTCCACTCGCCACCCGATTCCGAGGCAAACCAGATCGCGCCCGCTGCAGAAATCGCCGAAGACGTAGAGGCCCGCGCATGATCCGTGATGCTCCCCCGGTAGACGATAGCCGCCGGTCACCGAGCACCCGAGGCTGTGATCGTAGACCAGGATCGGAGCGGTCAAAGCGGTGCCGTCGCAGGGGTTGAAGTTCACCGCGAATCGTCGCCCTCCATGCAGCTCCAACCGTAATTCTCTCCGCCGACACTCGAGGCCGGCTGGAAGTCGATCTCCTCGACCGCGTTCTGGCCCACGTCGCCGATGAAAAGATCTCCGGTCGCGCGATCGAAGCTGAAGCGCCACGGATTGCGCAGACCGTAGGCCCAGATCTCCGGCCGCGCGGTGTGGAGACCGACAAAGGGATTGTCGGCCGGAACGGCGTAGGGCGCTTCCACCATCCACGTCGATCCGCAGCAGCTTGCCGAGCAGCGACCGCAGGTCCTGGGCGCGGGCGTTGGGGTCGCGGCCGCTGCCGCCGTCGCCGGTCGCGATATAGAGATAGCCGTCGGGCCCGAACTGGAGTCGCCCGCCGTTGTGGTTGGCGAAGTCCTGGTCGAACTCGAGCAGCACCAGTTCGCTGCCGGGATCTGCCAGCGTTCGGGTCATCGGCCGACACCTGGAACCGCGAAACCCGCGTCACGTCCGGGCCGGAACCGGCGGGGTCGTGGGTGTAATTGACGAAGAAGAAGCCGTTGTCCGCGAAGTCCGGGTGGAAGGCGAGCCCGAGCAGACCCTGTTCGTTGCTGCCGCTCTCCACCTGCGAAACAATGTCCAGAAAGGCTTCGGTCGCGCACGCCCCCGTCCTCCACCACGACGATCCGCCCGTCCTGCTCGACGACGAACAGACGCCCCGAACCGTCGCCGGCGTGGCTCACGGCGACCGGGCGGAGAAAAACCGTCTGCCACCAACTCGAGCGAAATCTCCTCCGGCACGGCTCGACCGCACCGCGCGCAGGCGCCGCCGCAAGAACGCCGCCAGACCTGAGAAGAGCACTCGTTCCGATGCCGAGGCTCCTCGACGTTTTGCCACCCTCAATCTCCCTCCACCGCAGTCCACCGTGACAGCGTCGCCGGACTCGAAAAGATCGGTGAAGATCGCGCTGGGGCTCTCGAAGCGGAAGATCTCCCCCTCCACGAGATCCACGACGTAGAGCTCTCCCGCCTCGTCCTCGCCGAAGGAACTGATCCGCAGGGCTCGTGTCCGCCCACTCGCGCGGCTGTCCAGAGCTTCCGACCCGCTCACGCCGAACCAGATCACCCCCGAACAGTAATCCCCGAAAACGTAACGGCCGTGGAGCCCACCGATGTTGCCGCGGTAGACAAAGCCGCCGGTGACCGAACACTCCGGATTGTGGTCGTAGACCAGGATCGGAGGCGTCAGGGGAGTGCCGTCGCACGGGTTGTAGTTGGCGAGGCCGTCGCCTTCCATACAGCTCCAACCGTAGTTCTCTCCGCCCGGGCTCGCGGCCGGCTGGCGGTTGATCTCCTCGGTGGCGTACTGCCCGACATCACCGATGTAGAGGTCGCCCGGTGAGGCGGTCGAAACTGAAGCGCCACGGGTTGCGCAGACCGTAGGCCCAGATCTCGTCAAGGGCGGAGGCATCGGCGACAAACGGGTTGTCGGCCGGAATGGCGTAAGGCGCGGCGCCATCGACGTCGATACGAAGCATCTTGCCGAGCAGCGTGTCCAGGCCTTGGGCCAGATCATCCGGGTCCTCCGACCCGCCCCCGTCCCCGGACGCGATGTAGAGAAAACCGTCGGGCCCGAAGTGGAGATCACCGCCGTTGTGGTTGGTGCCGTTCTGTTGGAAATCGAGGATGGTCGCCGCGCTCCCCGGGTCCGCCTGATTGGGGTCCCCGGCCGACACCTGATAACGCGCGACCCGGGTAGCGGTCGGGGTTGGCGCCCGGGTCGTAGGTGTAGTTGACATAGAAGAAACCGTTGTTCTGCAGTAGTCCGGATGAAAAGCGAGACCCAGCAGACCCTGTTCGTTGTCGCCGGCGTCTACGACCGTCGAGAGATCGAGAAAAGCCGGACCGAGGATCTCGCCGTTCTCCACGACCCGGATCAGGCCGCCCTGCTCGACCACGAAGAGGCGTCCTGTACCGTCCCCCGCGTGGCGAACGGCCACCGGACGGGTGAAACCACTCATGAATCAGCGTCAGAGCCAGATCGCCCGGCGGATCCGACGCCCCCGCCGGCAATGGAGCGATCAGCACACACGGCAGCGACCATGATCAACAGGATGAGTACCGGATCCTGCGACAGACGCAATCGACTGAAACTTCATACTCTATTCAATGTTGTGCCGCGCGACGAATATTTCTCCTGCGGGTGATCCGCGATCACGCCAGCAGGTGTTTCCTGCTACAGTAATCCCAATGGCGGACACACAGCTCGAACTGCAAGGCCAGGCTCCACGAGATCATCTTCGAGGCCGACACCCCGGCGGGGAAGGCCTTCGACATCGTTCTCCTGGTACTGATCGTGCTCAGCGTGATCGCGGTGATGCTCGAGAGCGTCGCCTCGATCGACGCGAAGTACGGGACCTGGCTCCGTGCTTTCGAGTGGGTCGTCACGATTCTCTTCACCATCGAGTATGTCTTGCGGCTCTACTGCGTCGGCAAACCCGCTCCAGTACGCGCGCAGCTTCTACGGCATCGTCGATCTGCTTGTCGATCCTGCCGACCTATCTCAGTCTGATCATCCCCGGCGCCCAGTCCTTCATGGTCATTCGCGCCCTGCGACTGCTGCGGGTTTTCCGCGTCCTCAAACTGGCGCATTTCGTCGGCGAGGCCTCGAGAACTCCGCGCCGCCCTCCGGGCCAGCGCGCGCAAGATCATCGTCTTTCTCGGCGCCGTTCTGACCCTGGTCGTCATCGTCGGTTCGATGATGTATCTCATCGAGGGCGAGGCCAACGGCTTCACCAACATTCCGGTCTCCATCTACTGGGCCGATCGTCACCATGACGACCGTCGGCTACGGCGACATCGCGCCTCAGACCCCCCTCGGCAAGATCCTCGCCTCGGCGATCATGATCATGGGTTACGGCATCATCGCGGTGCCCACCGGAATCGTCTCGGTTGAGCTCGCCGGCGTCGTCAAGGGCAGAGAAGGTCGGCACCCAGGCCTGCCCCGACTGCGGCGCTGACGGCCACGCCGTCTGACGCCTCGTACTGCAAGTACTGCAGCTCGAAGCTTTGAGGCGGTGAGGCCCTAACGACAACTCGAAGGCACCTGGTTCGATTGACGAGGAATGATCCTGCCGCTGCAGGCGAGCACCGAGCCTACCGCGTTGGAGACATTCTGGGGAACGCCGGCGACCGGGCATGAGCGGATTGTGGATCGGTTGCGAGGCGGGGACACGATCGAGGTCGAAGATCTCGTCATGAATGACAGCCAGTAGGAAAGCTGTTCTGCCGAAGTGCTCGTCGAAGCTGACGGCACATCCTCCCGGAGAATTCGACGAATCTTGTGGCGCACCGTATATTCTGGGAACTCCCATGTTCTACCGGATTGCAGCAGACGCGGTGCTCGTCCTCCACCTGGCGTTCATTCTTTTCGTGGTCCTCGGTGGGTGGCTCGTCCTGCGCTATCACAGGCTTATCTGGGTTCATCTCCCGGCGGCCGCCTGGGCTGCATTCGTTGAGTTTTCGGGTCGCGTGTGCCCGTTGACGCCTCTCGAAAACTTGCTGCGGCTCGCCTCCGGTTCAACCGGGTTTTCGGGGGGGTTCATCGAGCGCTATCTCATACCCGTCGTCTATCCATCCGGACTCGACCGTTCGGTGCAGATCGCCCTGGGCCTGGCGGTCGTGTTGATCAACGCGGTTTTCTATGGTCTTCTTGTCAAACGATCGCGATGAGAAGGCGGAGGAGTCTGACACCTCGTTCCAGCGGCCCCCCCCAGCATCGCGGGGTGTTCGATGATATCGACCACGCGAACCATGCACGACCGGTACAAAACGTCGTTCGATAATCCCGCGCAGCGGTGTCAGTGAGAATAGTGAAAATCACCGGACTTGAAAGGCAGTCGATGAAGCGCTCACAAAGGGGAGAACAGGTCATTCGGTCGATCGTCATGCTTGTCGTCTCAGTTGTGGCCTTCGCCGGGTGCCGGGTTCAGGAGGATGCTGTGGACTCGTTCCATCTGAAGGACTTCGCGACTTCGTACACCGCCGCCTGGTGCAGCCAGAACCCGGAAAGCGTCGCAGCGCACTTCTCCGAAGAGGGGTCGCTGCAGATCAACGATGGCGAGCCTTCGATCGGCCGTCCCGCGATCACGGCAGCTGCCGGGGCCTTTATGACCGCCCTCCCTGACATGGTCGTGGCGATGGACGAGATCAGCGGAGAAGGCGACTCCGGTGTCTACCGATGGACGCTCACCGGAACGAACACCGGGCCAGGGGGCACCGGTAACGAAGTGAAGATCAGCGGTTATGAGAAGTGGACGCTGAGTGCAGACGGTTTGATAGCCGAGTCCAGGGGACATTTCGATGCCGCGGAGTATGACCGGCAACTGAACGGCGACATGGAAGGACAAGAACCCGATGGCCTCTGATCTTGAATTCGTCGAGTTCGTTGTGGATCACATCGAAGATGTCGGCGAAATCACCTATCGAAAGATGTTCGGTGAGTACGCGCTGTATTCTGACGGGAAGATCGTGGCGCTTGTCTGCGACAACCGGCTGTTCGTGAAACCGACGGAGGCCGGACGGGCCTTCATCGGCGACGTCGTGGAGGCCTCGCCCTACCCCGGCGCCAAACCGGCATTTCTGGTCGAGGAACGCCTCGAGGACACGGAGTGGCTGAGCGAACTGCTGAGGGTCACGGAAAAAGAGCTTCCGCCCCCGAAACCCAAGAAGAAGAAGAAAGAAGAAGGCCTGATGGAGAATTGGAGTGATGGCACAGGTGGAGAAAAACCATCGGAACCCGGGAATCTTCGTGACGCCTCAGACAATAATCGGGCGGCTGTCGCTGTAGCTTGGCGAGACTCGGGTTCGTCGTCCGACACGAACGATTCATCATGCTCGGGATGAGCATCCTACTCGGTGCCATGGTGTTGTGCTTGGCGCCGCCTTTCCAGAATATCCTTCATGCGGTTCGGGCGACGAAACCCAGTGAAGACGTCGTCCGAGACGAACCGACTTGCGCCAAAGGAGCCCTTTATGAACCCAACAGATTTCTCCGGGCTCTCGCGCCCCGTCTATCCGATGCCCGACTTCGTTGCGGACGCGCTCGCCAAACACGGACTCGGCGACGCCTACACAAGCCGGCCGGCCTACCAGCAGAATGACTACGTCGGTTGGATCACCCGCGCAAAAAGGCCGGAGACGAAAGAAAAGCGGCTCCTTCAGATGCTCGACGAGCTCCGGCGCGGGGATGTCTACATGAAGATGGACTACCGACCGACGACCGACGCCGAATAGTCCTTCCTGTGGTCCCCTTCCCCGCACTCATCCTCTGCGTGGTTTTTCTGGCACTGGCCGGGCTCCACGTTTTCTGGGCCCTCTCCGGACGCCTCGGTTGGAGTGGCGTCATCCCGACCGCGGAAGGTGTCCCGGTCATCCAGCCCGGCATCGGCGCGACCCTTCTCGTCGCGGCCCTCCTGTTCGGCGCAGCGATGGTGGCGCTGTGGCGCGGGGCGTGGCCCGACGCCGGCCCTTCGTGGGTCCCCCGTCTCGGGGTCTGGATCATCGCGTTCGTCTTTGCTGCCCGGGCGATCGGAGAGTTCCGCTTTATCGGTTTCTTCAAAACAGTCCGCGGCACCACCTTTGCCCGCAACGACACCTTGATCTTTTCGCCGTTGTGTGTCGCCATCGCGCTGTTGGCGGCGTGGCTGGGTTTGGGGTTGTGAACGGTCGGGCAGGTAGCGGCGACGAATGAACCGTGGTTCGAGGCCGATGAGCAGAGTCCAGCACCTGACCGTTGAGATCACACAAACCGAAATGGCCTTCTCCGAGCTACAATATTGGGACGCACCGGCGACAACTGCGAAAGAGGCCGACTTGAAGGAACCTGAAAGACCTCCAGACGAAGGCGAGCGCCTCGCGACGCTGAGATCGCTCGACATTCTGGACACCCCGCCGGAAGAACGGTTTGACCGTCTCACGCGGATGGCGCGAAAGCTCTTCGAGGTGCCCATCGCCCTGGTGAGCCTGGTCGACGGGGATCGTCAGTGGTTCAAGTCGCGCGCGGGTCTGGAGGCTCCAGAAACGCCGCGCAGTATTTCCTTCTGCGGCCACGCCATCCTCGGCAGCGAGACCTTTTCCATTCCCGATGCGACCCAGGACGAAAGGTTTGCCGACAACCCACTGGTCGTGAATGATCCCAACATCCGGTTTTATGCCGGGGTTCCCCTGCGAGCCCTCAACGGCAACATGATGGGAACGCTTTGCATCATCGACCAGCAGCCACGCGACATCTCGGAGGACGACCTCAATACTCTGAGAGATCTCGCTGCGATGGCTGAGGGCGAGCTCTCTGCCATGCAGTTGGCGACCCTCGACGAGCTGACCGGGCTGACCAACCGACGCGGTTTCATGGTGCTCGCCCAATACAGCCTCAACCTGTGCGCGCGGCAGGAGATCCCCGCCTCGCTGATCTTCATCGACCTCGATGGTTTCAAGGAGATCAACGACGAGTTCGGTCACGCCGAGGGCGATCGGGCGCTGATGGTGTTTGCCGAGCAGATGAAACACACGTTTCGCGAATCCGATCTGTTTGCACGGCTCGGTGGCGACGAGTTTGTCGCCTTGCTGACCAACACCTCACCGGAACTTGCGGAGGAGATCCTCGCCAGATTCAAAACTGCGATTGACGAACACAATCGAGCCGCCGATGGTGGCTATGAGATTTCGTTTTCTCACGGTTCGGTCGCATTCGACCCGGAGAAGCATCTGGCGGTCGAAGATATTCTTGCAGCTGGCGACGCTCTGATGTACACCTCCAAGAGACGACGGAGTGCCGAAGCCGACGATCAGAACGGGTAACGCCCTCGCGTCGAGGGTCGGCTGGTATCGTGAGGCGTCAGGGTCCGGGTTCGCGTTGCCGAACGAGGGAGAGGATTCCGTTTGCTGCACATCTTTGTCGATGCCGACGCCTGCCCGGTCAAACAGGAGGTGTATCGAGTCGCCGAGCGCTATGGCCTGAATGTGACCCTGGTTTCCAACTCGTGGATGAGGGTCCCGGACGAAAGGTGGCTGGTACTCGAGGTCGTCGGTGATGCCTTCGATGAGGCGGACGATTGGATCGTCGATCACGTCCAACCCGACGACATTGTCATTACGGCCGACATCCCCCTCGCCGCCCGCTGTTTGAAAGAGGGCGCGCAGGCCATCGGCACCACCGGCAAGCCATTCACCGAAAACAACATCGGGCAGGCGGTTGCGACCCGCGATTTGTTGGCCGAACTGCGCGGTGCGGGAGAAATCACGGGAGGACCGCCGCCCATGACAAAGCGCGACCGTTCATTATTTCTTCAGAAGCTCGACGAGGCAATCCAGTCGATTCGCCGCCGGCAGGCCCGCCCCTCTTTCTGAGAAACCTTCGGCATCGCGGGCGCTGTACTATGGAGGCGCCGGGAAGTGGTTTGCCCGGCGTCACTCACATGACTGCCAACAGGGAGAGCGTGCTCATGAGCGAAAAGGCATTCCAGGACTTCTATCCCGATGAACTGAGCCACTGTTACGGGTGCGGGCGGCTCAATGAACTCGGTCTGCAGCTCAAGAGCTACTGGGACGGCGACGAGACGGTTGCGCTCTACGAGCCGCGTCCCGAGCATGTGGCGATCCCGGGATATGTATACGGTGGGCTGATCGCCTCGCTCATCGACTGCCACGGCACCGGAACGGCGGCGGCCGCGGCGTACCGCGACGCAGGGCGTGCCATGGACACCGACCCGCCCTTTCGCTTCGTGACCGCGTCGCTGCAGGTTCAGTACCTCCGCCCCACCCCACTTGGTGTCCCACTGGTGATCCGAGGGCTTGTCAAGGAGATCACCGGCCGCAAGGTGGTGGTGAGCGCGACGGTATCTGCCGAAGGAGAGTTGTGCGCCCGCGGCGAGGTGGTGGCGGCCCAGATGCCGGAACAAATGATGCCGAACGGTGGCCAACGCTGAAGGGACGATCCGTGGGGCTGACCTGGCGGGTGCCCGACAATCCTCCGGATCTCCCCGGCTGCCTCGTGGTGCCGTCCTACGCCCTCAAGAGCGCCACCGAACCGACTCGCCCGACCCGTGCGGAGCTCGAGCTTGCCGCCGGTTGGTGGCGGCGATTTCCGGAGGCCGCGATCATCGTTTCGACCGGCGACAATCAACGGCTCGGCATCACCAACGCCGAGGTCATGGCGCAATACCTGGTCGCGCTCGGCATCCCGCCGGGCCGCGTCATCGAGGAAGACCGATCCCGCAACACCTATGAAAACCTCCTCAACTGCCTGGAGATCGTCCGCGAGGCGGGGTATGACCAACCAACCCTCGTAACCTACGATCTCTACACCCGCCGCGCGGTGGCCGTCGCCCGGAGGATGTCCTGGCCCGATCTCCGCTGGGTCTCGGCGTCTTCAAAGGGCGAACCCGCTGCGGGTTGGAAATACCTTCAGACCTATTCCAGAACGACGATCCTGCTGTACGAAATCGCAGCAGCGGCATATTGCAAACTCAAGGGCTGGCTGTGACGCGGGCGCATCTGCGCGAAATGTGCTGCGCGCGGCAGCGATCTATGGAGGTTGAGGTATTGAAAGCTCTCGAAACCGAACGCCTCGTGATTCGCAAATTGGAGCTAGACGACGCCGGCTTCATGCTCGACCTCCTCAGCCAACCCTCCTTTATCAGGTTCATCGGCGATCGCGGCGTGAAAACAGTTGACGAGGCCGAAAGCTATATTCGGGACCGCGCCTTGGCGGGCTACGAAAAGAACGGGTACGGCCCATTTGCCGTCGAACTGAAAAGCACTTCCGAGGCCATCGGCATCGTCTCTCTGCTCGATCGCGAGGAGCTCGACGACGTGGATGTGGGATTTGCATTTCTTCCTGATTATTGGCGCCAGGGTTACGCTTGCGAAGCCTCCGCCGCGGTGATGGAGTTTGCCTTCTCCGAGCTCGGGTTGACGCGGATCGTCGCCGTGACCCAGGCAAACAACATCGGATCGATCAGGACCCTTGAAAAGTTGGGTCTCACGCACGATGGTGAGGTGCGGCTGGACGATGAAGGACCCGACCTGCTGCTGTACGCGATCGAGCGCTGAAAAAGTCAGGGAGAGGCCATGTCCCTGCTCACGATGACCGAGATCGCAAGGGAGCGCCTTCCCGTCCGGCGGGACCTCCGGGAGAAATTGTACCGCGATGTCGATGGATGCCTTGGCAGTCCGGTGTGCTCTATCGAAGGAATCCCCCACCGCCCGGCGTGGCGCGGCAAGAATAGCAGCCGGAAGCCGGTAGATTTTGCCGGGCAATGGTGTCGTTCGCAGCGCTGCCGCACCATGGCGGCCAATGCTGAAGTTGCGAACCCAGGCGCCCAGACATTCCTGGCGCGAGCAGGGTTTGAAGAGACCTACCGCATCGTCGAGTACAGGAAGTCTCTGGATTGATTTTGGTGCCAGATCTCTCGCGAGACCCCATATTGGCAAGGGGAGGGTCGATTCCCCGCCCGAATTTCCGAGTGGGGCAGACATCCAGTTATGAAGCACGACCTCAAGCTTCTCGCACTGATTCCGGTGTTCGGCACGATCGGCGCTGCCGCGACAGCCTTCATGTGGCAGCTTTTCGACTTCACCCTCATGGAATTCACACCGCCGTCCTACGCAGTGCTCGGATGCGTGCTCAGCGGACTCTTCGGACCCGTCCTGGTGGGTGTCATCGTCTGGTGCACCAGCCACTGTGCGCAGGCCGTGCGCTGGCCTGCAGGCGTCGGACTCGGTATCGTGCTGGCGACGGAGTTGGCCTTTTACGTCCCACTTGGGTTCATTGTTGTGGCCTTCTCCCACACCTGAAACACGGATGGACTGTCGGCGTTTGTCCGGACAAAACGCCGGAACAACGCAGACACTCCAGTTCTGAGCCGTGCGTCGAAAGCCACCACGGCGGAAAGCGGGCACCATGAAACGGGTCTTGCTGTTGATCCCGCACGGAGCGGAGGTCTATGAGACCGCAGCCTTCATCGACGTGCTCGGCTGGGCCTCATTGGAAGGCAGCGAGGAGATCGAAGTGGTCACCGCGGGTCTTCAGCCCGAGGTCACCTGCACCTTCGGCCTGCGCCTGCTGCCGGACGCCGCTGATCGGCGAGGTCCGCTCGACGATTTCGACGCGCTGGCCATCTCCGGGGGGCTTCGAGGAATACGGATTTTACGAAGAGGCATTTTCGGAGGCCGTCGGCGACGTGATTCGCGACTTTCGACCGTTCGTCCCGGCCCATCGCGTCGATCTGTGTCGGCGCGCTGCCGATCGCCCACGCCGGCGCGCTCACCGGTCGCTGCGCCACCACCTATCACCTCGGCGAGCGGTCGGCGTCGGCGGCAGCTCGCAGAGTACGATGTCGACGTGCTCGACCAGCCGATCGTCCGCGACGCCAACATCCTCACATCGACCGCACCGTCGACCGCGATCGACGTCGCCCTCGCACTTGCTCGAAATCCTCACCGATCGCGACAACGCCGACCAGATCCGGGTGCTGATGGGTTTCGGCTTCCCGATGATCGTTTCCGTGCGTTTTCAAAACACGTGCGGCTGCCGTACAATTCTCGAGATGCCTGAAAACACAAGCGACGAACGGGAAGTCACCCAGGGAGTGATTTCGAACATTCTCTTCAGCAACGAGGAGAACGGGTGGTGTGTGGTGCGGCTCGAGCCCGAGGACCAGCCGCCGCTGACTGCCATCGGCCCCCTGCTCGGCATCCGAAAGGGCGACGAACTCCGACTCAGCGGCCGCTGGGTCGACCACCCGCGTTACGGCCGCCAGTTCGAGGCTGAGTCCTACGTCCAGGTCGCGCCCTCGACCATCGAAGGACTCCGCCGATACCTCGGTTCGGGCAAGATCCGGGGGCTGGGACCGAAACGCGCCGAGCCGGTGGTGGAGGCCTTCGGCCTCGACACCCTCGACGTTCTCGAGAACGAACCGGAACGGCTTGCTCGAGATCCGCGGAATCGGACCCGCAACCCTCGAAAAGATCCGCGAGTCGTGGGAACACCACCGCGGCATTCAGCAGATCATGGTCTTTCTCACCGGCCACGGAGTTTCACCCGTCGATTGCGGTCAAGGTCTTCCAGCGCTACGGTCCGGCCGCGGTCGAGGTCGTGCGGTCGAACCCTTACCGGCTCGCGCAGGACATCTTCGGCGTCGGTTTTCTCACCGCCGACCGCATCGCTCGCCAGCTCGGGATCCCCGCCGAGGCGCCCGAACGGCTCGAGGCGGGCGTGCTCGCACACCCTCGCGGGAGGCCGCGGGCCAGGGCCACGTCTTCCTGCCCGAGGACCAGCTCATTCGCACCGCTTCGGAACTTCTCGAGGCTCCCGCGCGAGATGATTCCCGGTGGCAGTCGCGGGTCTGGTCGCCCGACAGCAGGTCGTTCGTGAGACCCGCCAACGATGGACCCCCATCGGCGATCTACCTTCCGCGCCTCGAGGCTGCCGAGGACGACCGTCGCCGCAGATCTCGCTCCATCTTCTCACCATCGCCTTCCGGGCGGCGATCCGGTGATCGTCGACCTCGCCATCGCCTGGTACCAGGGCGAGGCGGGGATTCGGTTCGCCGCCCAACAGCGCTTCGCCCTGGCCGCAGCCCTCAGCAAGAAGGCGGTGGTGATCACTGGGGGCCCGGGCACCGGCAAGACGACGCTGATCCGCGGCATCGTCCAGATTCTCGGCCGAAAGAACGCGCGGATCGTACTCGCAGCCCCAACCGGCCGGGCGGCCAAACGCCTCGCCGAGACAACCGGCCACCCGGCCGGTACAATCCACCGGCTGCTTGAGTTCAACCCCGAAGACGCGATCGTTCAGCCGCAACCGCCAGCAGACCTCTCGAGGCCGACTGCGTCGTCATCGACGAGGTCTCCATGCTCGACATCGAGCTGGCGGCGGCGCTCGTCGAGGCCATCCCACCGGCGTGCCGGTTGATCCTGGTCGGCGATGCCGACCAGCTCCCCTCGGTGGGACCCGGCAACGTTCTGGCGGACCTCATCCGCTCCGAGAGCATCCCGGTGGTGCGGCTCGACCAGGTCTTTCGCCAGGCGGCCGAGAGCATGATCGTGGTCAACGCCCACCGCGTGAATGCCGGCGACATGCCGAAGACTGGTCTCCGACCCCGACCACGGCGACTTCTTCTTCGTCTCCCGAGACGACCCGGTTCAGGCCGCCGACCTCGCCATCGACTTTGCCGCAAACCGGATTCCCGCCCGCTACGGGCTCGATCCGATCCAGGATATCCAGCTGCTGGCGCCGATGCACCGCGGCGAGCTCGGGGTGATGCGGCTCAACGAACGGCTCCAGGAGGTCCTGACGCCTCCCGGGGCGGGAGCTGGTCGTGGGATGGCGGCGGTTCCGGGTCGGCGACAAGGTGATGCAGGTCCGTAACAACTACGAGCTGGACATCTTCAACGGCGATCTCGGCCGGATCGAGAGCATCCATCACGGCGATCGTGAGCTGACGGTGATGTTCGACGAGCGGATGGTGGTCATCCCATCCGACCACCTCGAGGATGTGGTTCCCGCGTACGCCTGCACGATCCACAAATCGCAGGGCAGCGAATACCCGGCGGTCGTGATCGTGCTCCACCACCAGCACCACGTCATGCTGCAGCGAAATCTGCTCTACACCGCGATCACCCGCGGCCGAAGCCTCGTCGTCATCGTCGGTTCGAAACGGGCGCTGGGCCGGGCGGTCAGCAACGCCACCGTACGGGAACGGCACACTCTCTACTGGCGGCCCGCCTCCGCGAGAGCCTGGCCTCGACAGACGCTGATCGATCGGAGACCGGTGCGTCTCTGTCGGCACTGCTGCGTGTATGATCGGGCCGCCGGTTCGAGGTCCACACCCGATCCGCGATACCGGAGGCCGTGCTCATGCGGCGTGGCACGGCACAACCGGACACATACGGGATCCCTCCCGGCACCGGTCGCACCGATGGCCTGAGCCATTTCAAGCTGTGTCCGCCGGGCGGTGCCTGACTCTGATCGCCGCTGTGCTCGGCTTCGATGCGGTCCTGCGGTCTGTTGGAACGCGACCAGCCGCTGCCGGCGGTCGCCGGAGACGTCTCGGGCCCCCGCATCGTCGTTCTTCCGTTTCGAAAACGCAGGCCACGGAGAGCGACGCCTTCTTTGCCGCCGGCATGACCGACGAGATCGCAGAACGCCTGGCCGCCGTGACCGAACTCGTCGTGATCTCGGACTCCGGCGGTCGACCGTCGTCGAAGACGGACGACGCTCTCCGCCGGATCGGCGACGACCTCGGCGCGGAATACGTCTCTGTCGGGCGCTGTGCAGCGGGACATCAGATGAGGGGAGTGGCACCGAACTGCTCGCCGATCTCCGGCTCGTCCGCGTCAGCGACACACGAGATCCTGTGGACGAGAAGCTACGACCGCCCGCTGGCCGATGTCTTCGCCGTCCAGGCGGATGTCGCGATGACGGTGGTCGATCGACTCGGCGTCAGTATTGAGCCGGCGAGCGGCGCCTGCTGGAGCGCAACGCGACCGACAACATGGAGGCCTACGAGGCCTACCTCCAGGGCCTCCCCAACCGCTGGAGCTTCGAACATCAATGAGCTCGGCGCTCGCCGGAGATTCATTTCAAACGCGCGGTCGAACTCGATCCGGACTTTCGCCTCCGCCCATGTCGCCCTGAGCGAAAACCACAGCCTGATGTTCCACTTCCGGTACGATCGTTCGCCGCAGCGCCTGGCCAACGCGATCGCCGCGGCCCACCGCGCACTCGAGCTCCAGCCCGATCTTCCCGAGGGTCACCGTGCTCTCGGCTTACTACTATTACTGGGGCCAGCGAAATTTCGAGCAGGCCCTCTCCGAATTCAGCCTGGCGGCAGCCGGGCGGCCCAACGATCCCTTGATCATCTCCAGCATCGGTATCGTGCTGCGGCGGCAGGGTCGGTGGGAGGAGGCGATGGAGGCTTTCAATCAGCGTCCGTCCAGCTCGACCCGAAGAGCGACATCAACGCCGTCGATCTGGCCTCCACCTGCGGCCGGATGCGCCGTCTACTCCGACGGGGTGGACCACTGCCAACGTGCGATCGACCTCGCTCCCGACGACATTTTCCCCTACATCTTCATGGCAACGAATGCTGCGCACCGCAGACGGTTCGATCGACGGCGCGCGCGAGATGCTCGAGTGCGATGCCCGACAAGGATCCCGGCAACAGGGATATTTCCGGTTCGAACAGGCGCTGTACGAACGGGACTACGCGGCTGCACTCGAGTGGTTGGCGCCGACCGAAGAGCTGATCTCGGACCCGATCAACGAAGAGATCTTCCCGCGGCAGCTGGCCGAGTGCGAGGGCCGGGTCCTCGGCGGGTGCACCGGCAGGCGACGTGGGCGCATGCGACCGAGGCCCGGGTCTCGCTCGAACGCGCCCGCGAGAACTCACCGGTCGATCCCGGCCGTCCACGCGGCTCTCGGTTGGACCTACGCGCTACTCGGGCGAAAAGACGTCTGCGATCGCATCCGGCGAGCGCGCAGTGGAACTGCTGCCGGTCTCGGCCGACGCGATGGCCGGCCACAGCTTACCTCGTACGCCTGGCGAAGATCTACGCGTGGTCGAACGAGCCGTATGCCGCGGTCAAGACCATCGAGAAGGCTCTGGCGATGCCGGGTGGCTCTCGGTGTCGACCCTCGATCTCGACCCCGACTGGGACCCGATCCGAACCGATCCCGCGATTTCAAGAGCTGCTTCGGATCCACGACAGTCCGACTGAGCGGTCGAATCACTCTGTGCCGACGATGTCTGCATGCCGCCGCCGCCTCGCCGGCGACGTCACGAGTTCAATGACCGCTGCAAATGCAGCCCCTTGAGATCGCCCCGCTGCGCCAACGCCCCGAGGCACCACCGGCGATCGATCTCGCTCTCGAGGTCCGCAATCAATCTAGCGCGTCTGGGTGCCTCGGAGGGCACCCCGGCAGCGATCAATGCGGCCAGAGCGCGGCGGCGGACCCACCCGTCCGGAAAGGTCTCCAGCAACCCACGGATCGTCGCCAGACTCGACCCGCGAAATGCGCGCATTTCACGTTCGAGCACCCGCAGACGTGAAAAGGAGGACGACTCGGCGCCGAGAGCCCCGAATACCGCCGCGGCGTCGAATACGCGAAGGCCCCGGTGTCATCGCTCGTCGGTTCCCGGCCACCGGCGGGCTTCGAGCTGCAGTCTCGCCGTTGTCCCGCGTTTCGCCGAGTCGGTCCCATCCTTCCGGCGCCATCGGCGCCGGTGCCTTCGCGCGGGTCGGTGACTTCGGCCGAGGCTTTCGGCCTTCGGGGGCGTGGGGACCGTGGCCTCGGCGCCGCATCGGCGAGGGCCCGGCGTTTTCGCGGGGATCCGTGGTGTCGAGCGCCTCCCCGGCGCTCCGGCCTCGGAGCCTGAGGCCGGCGTTTGTGGAGGTTTTCGGTCGCACTCGCGTTCTCCATTGCCAACTGCGGTGAGCGCGGCCAGCGCCTCTTCGGGGGTTTCCCGGACGACCTGCTCCACCGAGTGCAGTTCGTCGAGAGCCTCGACGATCTCCTGCGGACCGTCCCGTCGTCGTCCTCGCCAAGATCCTCGGAGACCAGTCCAGCGCCTCGGGTAATGGCCTCCTCGCTGCGCGAGCGGATCGCGGAGCGCCGTCCAGCATGCCGGCCACCGTCGCGCCGTCGGTGGTCCTGGCTCTGTTCAATCATCTGGAGCAGCGTCGCCGGTGCGAATCCCGGCCTCTTCTTCGCCAGACCCTCGAGGATCTGTTCCGCGCCGTCAAAACCGGCGTGGCGGGCCAGCAGCCGCCGGTCGGTCGGGCTCAGTTCGCGGAGCGTCCGCCACGACCGCGCCAGGATCTTGGCCTGGGCGAGCGGCGACTGCGCGGTCTGAAGCTCGAAGAGGAGCGCGTTGAGTTTGCGTTGGACGCTCATCTACTCGTCGCCGAAAACCTTGTCGGGGTCTATCGCCTTTGCTCTCGCTTCTCCGCCGACCCTCGATATTGTCGGCGACCGCTCCCGGGAGCCGCGAGATATTGTGCAGGAGATTGTCGAGATCGACACCAGACAGCTGCTTCATTACCGGCCCCAGCTGCGACAGGACCTGGATCACATCGTCGGTCATCCGGGCGGCGCCGGTTCCGTCGCCTGGCCGGCCGCCGTTGGAAATGATCGTGGTCTCCCCCGCACGGGCCAACGGCTCGGCGACCGCGGCCGCGATTTCCGGCAGCACCTTGAGGGCCTCGATCGAAAGCCCGGCCTCGTTGTAGAGCTTGAGGGCTTCGGCGAACTTTCGCCGCGCTCTCGGCCTCCGCCTCGCCCTTGGCCAGGATGGCCTCGGCCTCGGCGAGACCGATCTGCCGCCGCTGCACCGATTCGGCCTCGGCTTTTGCGACGCCCTCCGCCTGCAGAGCCTTGGCGGCCTGTTCGCGGCGGAGGCGTTCCGCGCCGGCTTCCTGCTCGACCGTGTACTTCTTGGCATCGGCGAGGCGTTCCGCCTCGTATTTCTTGGCGTCGGCCTGTTCGCGGATCGCAGCGTTGAGCTCGAGTTTCTGGCGTTTGACCTCCTGGTCGGCGATGCGGATGTCCTGGACCTTGAGCTCCATCTCGCCCGCCTTGACCGCCTGGGCGTCGGCCACGTCGACCTCTTTCTTGATCGATGCGACCTTGAGGCTCAGGGCCTTGTCGGCCTCGGCGATCTCGGTGTCGACGTTGATCCGCTTCTGCTCCTTCTGCTGACGGGCCTGCTCCTCTTCGATCGCGGCGTCGCGATCCGCGCCGGCGGTGGCGATACGGGCGTTTTTGAGGGCCTCCTGGATCTTGGGTTGGCCGAGGGCGTTGAGGTAGCCCTGGTCATCCTGGATGGCGCGGAAGACAAAGGAGCGGAACTCGAAACCCATGCCTTCGAGATCGACATGCGCCTCTTCGCGGACCTTCTCCTGGAAACGACGCTGGTCGCGGTAGAGCTCTTCGACGGTCAGAGTGCCGACGATGCCGCGGAGATGGCCGGCCACCGTTTCCTTGATCGTCGCCTTGATGTCGTCCACCGGCATCCCGAGGAAACCCTCGGCGGCGCTTCGGATGTGGTCGATGTCGCCCTGCACCTTGACCTGGGCCACCGCCTTGACGTTGATCGGGATGCCCTGGATCGTGTAGACGTGAGGCATGTCGATCTCGAGGGTCATCATGCGCAGCGAGAGCATCTCGTACTGCTCCCACGCCGGCCACACGAAGGTGCCGCCGCCGCGGATGATGCGGAAGCCCTCGATCTCGCCGGCCTGGGTCCGCACCTTCTTGCCGAAGATCTTGCGTCGTCCGAAGACGATCAGGGCCTCGTCGGGACCGGCCTTCTTGTAGCGGACGCGGATCACCAGATAGGCAAAGAACAACGCGACCGGAATAATGACCGCCAACGCAATCAGAAACGTGGCACCCATGACCTCACCTCCGAATTTGAGAACACCATTTTAGCAACGAACTCATACTCTCATTACGCACCAGCGGGGGAGTTCTTCCAGGGAGATTCCTCCGATGCACATGACCCGTAACAGGTCGCTCTTCCCGAGAGAAGCCACCCTTGACATTGTTGGACCGAGAGATCCTACCGACTTCCAGTACGGCGTATCCAAAAATGGCACCTCCGCCGCACGTCCTCGCTTCCGTGGGTCTCAATCAAGCCGAACCGTTACACCGGTTATGGAACAGCGGAGACCGTTCGGGGTTTCTTCGAATGGAATGGCCACCAGACGGCTTCGAAACGACCTCGATGTCGACCTGGATCGAGGCCAGCATGTCGGACTTGCGGACCTCCTCGCCGATCACGATGTGGCGGATCAGTGTCACGGCATCCTCGATCGCCAGAGTGCCGCCGTGAATCGGTTCTCTGGGCACCTCCGCCGTGGCGCCCGCCGCCTCGCTGAGCGCCCTCGAAAGACGCGTCAAATCCGCGAGCGGCGTGACAAAGGCCGGGATGACAAAGGTCCTTCCAGCCTTCCAACCGGCGGTCTCGCGCCCCCCGGCGCGGACCCGATCGGCGACCGCGACGTCGGCTTCGATCAGCCATGCAGGCCTCCACAAACGTGCGCTGCGGCCGGGTGCGGGGACCAGAGCCGAGCCCTCCACCATCTCGAGACCGTCTTCGCCGAGGGTTGCCGCGTCACCGCAGTGCTGGCAGAAGAAGATGGTGTCGAGGCCTTCGCCGCGGAGCGCCGAACCGCACGAGGGACAATCGAGGGACACCAGCTTCAGGTTCATTTGAACTTCCTCACGACGTCCTCGACCGTGGCCGCGAGCGTCTGATGCTCGAGGTCCTCGGCGAGTCCGGTCCCCTCTTCAATCACGCCGCCGTGGCGAAACTGGGTGTAGCCCCAGTAGACGAGCCCGGCCAGCGCGAGCCCGACCAGACCGAGTCCCACGAGCCCGTTTTCCGATCGCAGAAAACCTGAGGCGTGTTGGAGGATCGTGGTCCCTACGAAACACGCGCCGGCGCACGCCGCAACCAGGCTGAAGGCGCGATAGAGGTGGTTTCCCGGCGCCTTGCCATAGGCCACACCACCGCCTTCGGCGTCGATCAGGACCTGGTAGGTCCGGCCACGAAATCCGTAGCGGATGACCCACATCGGGTAGTAGACGAGGGCGACGCGGCGGCGGATTGTCGCGAGCCACGAAAACGAAACGTGGTCGAGTCGGTTGGACCGGCTGATGTTTTCCAGCGCGCGCTCGCTCAGACGCATCCGCCGTCTCCTCGAGCGAACGGTTGGGGCGGAAGACCATGCCCCGGCTGCGCAGCAGTTGGTCATCGAGCGGCAGCACCTGGTCTCCAGACAGATCGATCCGGTGGACGCCGAACTCACCCATGTCGGCGGCCGCCATCGTCCAGTCGATCGATCGTTCGACGTCGATCTCGACCGGCTCGCGGACGGTCTCCCAACGCTTGCCGCGTTTTCGTTTCTTTTCCCGCACCCCGAGGACCCAGCCGACGGCGTCGAGGCGGGCGCGCACGAAGGGGAACCAGGCGAGAAAGGCCTCCTGGAATCGTGCGTCTTTCTTGAGCGCAGGTTCCTTGCGGATGCCCTTCGCGAACCATCTTCGGACCGCTCGGCTCGCCGTCTCGCGCTCGATGGAGTTGAGCACCATGACACGCAGGATGCCCCGCCGGCCCACCACCGCCTGTGGCGTGCCGCAGTAACGACAGATCACGTTGGTCAGACCTTCCTGGACATCCACGGTGCCGGCACAAGATGAGCAGGTCAGCCCGGTGAGCACCCGTTTCTTCTCGGGATTTTTGATCGCCGCCTTGGTCTGCGGTTCACCACTCGTCGGTGGTGGTGGTGGCGGTGGTGGTGGTTTGACACTCATCGTGCCCCGCCGCCTTTCCGCACGTTTTTCCCGAGAGGATGCCAGGCACGCGGCCCGTCGGGAACCTGCGATGGCAATTCCGAATTCCGAATTCCGAATTCCGAATCCATCATCAAACTTTCCGGCTCGTCAACCATGCGATGGCGAGGATCGGTACGGCGGATACGAGGTAGACGGCAAGCTTGACTACGAGGTTTTGGATGATCAGGCCCTCGAGGCCGAAGACGATCAAGGCCAGGGCAGCCACACCGATGTAGGGTTTTTCGGCTTTTGCCGGAAAATCGGCGGGAAAGACCTTTCCGGAAACCCCGTCAACCGCCGCCTGGTAGGTACGTCCCGACCACGAATACGGCGTCCGGTACAAGGGCAGGTGGTAGAGGACCGTCTGTCGCACCTCAACCTCGCCGCGGCGCGACGTCAGCCAGTCGCGGGCGGTTTCGAGGGGCACGTCCGGTTCGACGATCGGGACTTCGCCCAGCACCTCGCGCCGCATCGGGCGGGTGCTGCCGGCCGGCAGTTCGAGCCCCTGCAGCCCCTGCAGGCTTGACGGCGCAGCCGGTTCGAGGACGACCTGTTCGCCGCCGTCACTAACGACCGTAAAGGCCCAGAACGGAAAGTACTGGAGTCTGGCATCTCCGAGGCGCGCCTTCTTGTCGAGATCGGCGACGGTCGAGGTCCCCCCGAGGAATCTCCTCAGGTGGGAAGGGACCTGCTCCATGGTCACGGTCGGGACCATGACCTCGTGAATCAGCGTGGCCCCGCCGTCCACCACCAGGGCGGTGTCGCAATAGGGGCACTCGAGCAGTCGTTCGCCGGCGCGCGGCTCGATGCTCGCCCCGCACTGGGTACAGGCGACTGCCACCGCGAATTAACCCTGTTTCGTGCCGCAGTTCGGACAGAATTTGGAGCCTTCGGGAACCGGTTGCCCGCAGCCGGAACACCCATCGGCGGTCTGCGGATGCCCGCAGCTCGGACAGAATTTCGCCCCCGCTGGTACTCCCTTGCCGCACTCGGAACAGAAGCCGCCTGCAGTCGCCGCTGCGCCTGCGGCCGCTGGAGCCTGCGCCGCCCCGCCGCCTCCGCCCTGAGCCTGCTGCATCGCGTTGGTGATCATCCCCGGCATCATGGCGCCGAAACCAGCGCCAAGACCCAGACCCATGCCGGCGCTTGCGGCACCGCCGCCTTCGCCGCCACCGGCCCCGCCGCCACCCTTGGCAGCGTCCTGAATCGCCTGCGCAGCCTTGAACTGCATGTAGGTATTCATGTCGCCCACCGCGCCCATGGCGGCGCGTTCGTCCATCTTCTCCTGCACCTCGTCGGGCGGCGTGATGGAGTTGATATAGAAATCCGTCAGATCGACGCCGTATTTGGCGAAGTCTTCGGCGACGCGCGCCTTGGAGGCGGTACCGAGTTCGTCGTAGTACTGGGGCAGGTCGAAGATCGTCTTGAGGGTCTCCCCCATCAGATCATTAAGCCGGGAGACGATCACATCACGGTAGAAGTCCTGCAGCCGGGCTGTTTCGAAAAGCCCCTGCGAACCAACCACTGTGTTGACGAAGAGCTGGCTGTCTTCGATCCGGTAGGCGTAGACGCCGAATGCCCGCAGGCGCACCATCCCGAGCTCGGAATCGCGAAAGACCACCGGCTCGCGGGTGCCCCACTTCTGATCGATAAATGTGCGTTTGTTGACGAAGACCACCGCCACCCGGAACGGCGATGTGCCGCCAAAAGGCAGCGCCAGGAGTTTGGTGAGCAGGGGAATGTTCTGAGTGCTCAGTGTGTGGCGCCCGGGTCCGAAGACATCGAGAGCCTTGCCGTCGCGGTACAGCACCGCCTCCTGTGCCTCGTGAACCACCAGTTGGGCACCGAGCTTGATTTCGGCACTGCCCGACTGCGGGAACCGATAGACGATCTCTTCGCCCGTGGGATCGTGGTGCTCGAGCACCTCCAACGTCTGCGCCATCACTTGCCTCCCTTTTGCGTGACGTCTTCGAAGACCGTCGCACGCTCGTCAAACCGGCGGTCCGCCGACTGAACGGCGTCGTACAAACGCGTCACCATGTCCTCGTCGGCCGTCTCCGGCAGCTGTTCCACCTGGACCGCGAGGTATTCGACGTTTTCGCTGAGGGCGAGATCGAAAGCGTAGAGCGCCTCGAGCTCGTCCTGCCCGATTTTCACGGCGTCGAAAAAACCGGACGATCCGTAGTCGGCGTGACGAATCCGGTTGGCCAACCTGTCCAGTGCCTTTTCGACGCTGCCGGCGGTGGAAAGAACATCGAGCCGGCCCGCCTTCGTCCAGGCCCGGATCTTGCCGTTGACCGCGAACCGCGCGCGGTCGACCTGCCCGGCGAGCCAGTCGCGCTGCATCTTGTCCACGTCGCGGCGAAGTTCGCGCTCGAGGTAACCCCTGAACCCGGGTATCTTTGCGCCCAACTCCTCGAGGATATTGCGACGCTCTCGCGCCCGTTCCATACCGTCGTTCATTTCAGGCCTCCTTGTTACTCATTTCGGACATCATGACACCCAAACGTGCCATTTGGACGCAATCGGCGGTCGAATTCGTTTGTGAAACTCGGCACGGAGAATTGCGTATCCATATATTGCCATGTCGTTATCGGCCCAAAATCCCTGCTCGTTTTGTACGAGGGAGTCCGGAAGACTTCACGGGCCGGCGGCATGCCCACCTTGCTCGGGCGGTTTCACCGCCTGCAGCCATACAGTACCCACCTTCAGTGCCCACCATTATACCCACCTTTAAGTGGTTGTCTCCGGGGCCAGGGACCCCGGGGCAGCCCCTCGCCGTGTCCAAATTCTGAATTTTGAATTCTGAATTTTGAATTGACGGGCGGCGTCGAGTTCGAGAGGCTGAGTCGGTGAACATTTCAGCCATAACTACTCGTCAGAACGTGATTCAATTCCCCCATGGGCTGTACAATGGCACTATCATGACGAAGAAACCACGTAAAAAGAAGCCCGCTCGTCAGACCCAACCGCGGAAATCGGCCCAAAAGGGCGACAAATACAGCGCCGGAGAAATCGCGATGGCGATCCTCGGCGGGGCGCTCCTGATCATGGTGGCGGGGATCATCATCACGTCGCTGCTTAACTGAACCGCCACCTTTCCACGCTCCTCCTGCTATTCACCATCCCGATTCTCCGAGCGGGGTTGCCCGTGAGTCCCCCCTCCGAAGATATTTGCGCGCAGAGGAAACGCTCCGGTCGAGGAAAGGCGATCGCAAAATGGTTCTGAGACGGCACGTCCGTGGGCGCGAGCCGTTTCCCTACTCGCTTCCGATCAGCGTTTTTTGCCGTGGGCGGGCGTCGCGCCGGCCAGTGTCGCCCGGAGAAAGTCCTTGTTCATGCGCGCGATGCCCGAGATCGAGATCTTCTTGGGACAGACCGCTTCGCAGGACCTGTAGTTGCTGCAAGCCCCAAACGCCTCCCGCTCCATCGCCTCGACCATCTTCAGCGCCCGCTCCGCCCGCTCCGGCTGCCCCTGTGGCAAGAGACCGAGGTGGGAGATCTTGGCGCCGACAAAGAGCATCGCGGCACCATTCGGGCACGATGCCACACAGGCACCGCAGCCGATGCACTCGGCGAAATCCATCGCGTGCTCGGCGGTCTCGGTCGGATATGGGAATGGTGTGGGCATCCGGCGCGCCGCCGGTACGGATCGTGATGAAACCGCCGGCGTGCATGATGCGATCGAACGACGAACGATCCACCACAAGGTCCTTGATGACCGGAAATGCCAGCGCCCGCAAGGGCTCGATAGTAATTTCATCACCGTCGGAGAAGTTTCGCATGTGGAGTTGGCAAACGGTGACGCCTTTTTTTTCGCCATGGGCGACACCGTTGACGACAAAACCGCACGTACCGCAGATGCCTTCTCGACAGTCATGATCGAAGGCGATGGGTTCTTCGCCCCTGAGGATCAGGTCCTGGTTGAGGACGTCGAGCATCTCCAGAAACGACATGTGGGTGCTGACGTCTTCGAGCTCGTAGGTCTCGAATCCGCCTTTGTCTCGCGCATCTTTCTGCCTCCACACGTGCAGGGTCAGCCTCATTTGTAACTCCTCTGCGTGGGCTCGACGGTTTCGAACTCGAGATCTTCGGTGTGGGCGACCGGCTTCTTTCCCTCGCCCGTGTACTCCCAGACCGTGACGTTGATGAAGTCCGCGTCGTCGCGAAGCGCCTCACCCTCCTCGGTCTGGTGCTCCTCGCGGAAGTGCCCGCCGCAGGATTCTTTGCGTGCGGCGCGTCCATGCACATCAGCTCTGCGAGCTCGAAGATGGTCGGCCACACGGCCGGCTTTCTCGAGCTCCTGATTGAGTTCGTCGCCGCTCGCCCGGCACCTTGACATCGGTCCAGAACTCCTCTCGGAGCTGCGCGATCTTTTCGATAGCTTTCGGTCAGGCCCTCCGCGGTTCGCGACATCCCGCACTGGTCGAGCATCAGCATGCCGAGTTCGCGGTGGAACGAGTCCACGGTCCGGGTCCCATTGATCGAGAGCAGCCGCTGCGTGCGCTCCTCGACCTCGCTCATCGTCTCCCGGCAGCTGCTGTTCGTCCCGTGCCGACCTCCTCGAGCTTTGCCGTTGCGAGGTATTCGCCCAGGGTATACGGAATCACGAAGTAGCCGTCGGCAAGCCCCTGCATCAGAGCAGAGGCACCGAGGCGGTTGGCGCCGTGATCCGAGAAATTGGCCTCGCCGAGCACGAAAAGACCTGGGATCGTGCTCATCAGGTAGTAATCGACCCACAGACCGCCCATCGTGTAGTGCGGCGCCGGGTAGATCCGCATCGGCACCTCGTAGGGGTTTTCGCCGGTGATCATCTCGTACATGTCGAAGAGATTGCCGTAACGGGTCGAATGACGTCCTCGCCCAGACGCTCGATGGCATCGGCGAAATCGAGATAGACGCCGCGTTTGCTCGGGCCCCACGCCGCGACCCTCGTCGCACACGTTCTTGGCATTGCGCGAGGCGACGTCGCGCGGCACCAGGTTGCCGAACGACGGATAGATCCGCTCGAGATAATAGTCGCGCTCGTCCTCGGGGATGTCGTTTGGCAGCCCGTTCGTCGCCGACCGCCTTGGGCACCCAGACCCGGCCGTCGTTGCGCAGGATTCTCGCTCATCAAGGTGAGTTTGGACTGGTAGTCGCCCGCCTGCGGGATGCAGGTCGGATGGATCTGCGTGAAGCAGGGGTTGGCGAACCCGGCGCCGCGTTTGTGCGCCCGCCATGCCGCGGTGACGTTGCACCCCTTGGCGTTGGTCGACAGATAATAGACGTTTGAGTAGCCGCCGGTGCACAGCAGGACCGCGTCCGCCGCATGGGCTCTCCACCTCGCCGGTGACCATGTCGCGGGTGATGATGCCGCGCGCCCGGCCGTCCACCACGACCAGATCGAGCATTTCGGTGCGCGTGTTGGATCACGACCGTTCCGGCCGCCACCTGCGCATCTCAAAGCCGAAGGTAGGCGCCGAGCAACAGCTGCTGACCAGTTTCGCCGCGGGCGTAGAAGGTTCGCGACACCTGGGCGCCACCGAACGACCGGTTGGCGAGGTAGCCGCCGTACTCCCGAGCGAAGGGAATTCCTTGAGCTACGCACTGGTCGATGATGTTGTTGGAGACCTCGGCCAGACGGTAGACGTTGGCCTCGCGTGACCGGTAGTCTCCGCCCTTGATGGTGTCGTAGAACAGGCGGTAGACCGTGTCGCCGTCGTTCTGGTAGTTCTTGGCGGCGTTGATGCCGCCCTGAGCCGCAATGGTATGGGCTCGACGGGCGCTGTCCTGGTAACAGAACACCTTGACGTTGTATCCGAGTTCACCCAGAGCGCGCCGCCGCCGACGCCCCCGGCGAGACCGGTACCGACGACGATGATCGAGTGTTTTCTTTTGTTGGCCGGGCTGACCAAGCTTGATCTCATTCGATCAGCCGCTGCCACTTCTCGGCCAGCGGCCCCGACGGAATGCGTGCATCCAATTTCATTCCGCCACCTCCCTAGTGCACGATGCCCGTCAGCACGGCCAACGGGATCGAGATGTTGCCGGCGCCGATGAGCACCGAAAAGAAGACCGCCGCTGCCCGGCGCAACCACCCGAAGCGATTGTGGTCCCAGCCGAAGGTCTGGAACAGGCTCCACAGGCCGTGGTACAGGTGAAATGCCAACAACAGGTTGGCGACGATGTAGATACCTGCGATCAGTGGGTTCGAGAAGCTCGCCAACACGTTGTGGTAGACGTCTCCGCGGATATAGTCCGGGTTGGCGACCCCCACGGTGAGATCGAGAAGGTGGTAGATGATGAAGAAGGCGATGATCGGCCCGCTCCACACCATGGTCCGTCGCCGCGTAGTCGACCGCTGGTGGCCTGAAGACCCTGTATTTGACCGGGCGGGCGGCGCGGTTGCGCAACCACACCTGAACTGCGGCGACGATGTGCACCCCGACGCAGAACAGCAGACACCGAGCGGACCGACCACAAGAAGGGTTGGTTGGCCTGCAGGAGCTCCGCGTAGTGGTTGAGACGTTCGGCACCGAGGTAGATCTGGAGATTTCCGAGCATGTGGCCTACGACGAAACCGAAGAGAATGATGCCGGTGACGGCCATCAACACCTTCTTGCCCAGCGTCGAACTGAAGTACCCGACGGCTTGATTCATGGAGTTTCCGAACCCCTTCCTTTTGTCTGGCGCCGGCATCGTATCCGGACGCGCCGACAGCCTGTCGATAGAGGCTACTCCGGCCACCGCATTTTCTCAATGGCCGCGCGGCTGGCACGAGAGCATCCCGTTCTGTGCGCCGTGCCGCCCTCGGACAAGCGGCCTCTGACCTCGAACAACGCGCGAAATCGAGCAAAACGTCCAGCGAAGTGTGGATTTTACCCCGCCGTGACCCATCTCACGAGCCGCTTTCGCGTAGAATCCTCGACGGGAGGCTGGTTTGGATCGAATCGGGGTTGTCGGCGCGTCCTACCGGACTGTTCAGGTCGATGCGTTGGCCGCGGCCGCGCTGCCTGCCGATTTTCCGCGCGAAAACCTGGTCGAACTGGCGCGGCTCGCGGGTTTTTCAGAGCTCGTCTATCTCGGCACCTGCAATCGCGTCGAGTTCTATTTCAGAGGCGATACCCGCATCCACACCAATCCCCTCCTGTTCCATCTCAGACGGAGCCTCACCGATCTCACCGAAGGCGGCTGCCAGCTTCCCGACGACGACGGCCTCTACGTCCACTTCGGACGGTCGGCGGTTCGCCACCTTTTTCGCGTGACCTCGGCCCTCGATTCCATGATGGTCGGTGAAGCCCAGATCACCGGCCAGGCCAAAGAGGCCCACGAGATCGCCCACCAGTCCGGTCTGCTCGGAGGAATCCTCGACCAGACCTTCCACGAGGCGTTCCATCTCGCCAAACGAATCCGGACCGAGACCGAACTCACGCGGCGGCCGGTGTCCCTGGTGACGCTGGTCGAAAGAACCCTTCACGAACACCTCGCGCCGTCGAATGCACCGGTGCTGATTCTCGGCGCGGGCGAGATGGCGCGCCAGGCACTGCGTCTGGTGCGGACCGGCGATCCCGAACGGCGGGTCATCGTCGCCAACCGGACCCCGGCCCGAGCCCTCGAGATGGTGGCCGACGACGCTCACGCCGAGACGATGGAACTCGAGGAGGCCATCGAGAACCCGCCTGCGGTCGGCACGATCATGGCCGTTACCTCGTCCCAGCGAGGCCCTCCTCGACCGCCAACGAATCGCGTCCGTCCGCGACCGGCTCGCCGACGACCAGGAGCTTCTCGTGATCGACCTCGCCATGCCGCCAAATGTCGATCCGAGCGCCGGGGCGCTGGCCAGGGTGACCGTGCACGGAATCGACGAGATGCACGAGGCCGCCGAGATCAACCGCCAACGCCGCCTGGAGGAGATGGACCGGTGCGAGAAGCTGGTGGAGCACCAACTCGGCACCCTCAGACGGCACCTCTTCGATCGCGCCCTCTCGCCCGCCGCCCGCAGCCTCCAGAAGAGCTACATGGAAATGGCCGACCGCGCGCGTCCGCCACTCTCTCGAGCAAGGAGCTCTCGCACCTCGGCGACAGCGACCGAAAGGCTGTGGAACGCCTCGCCAGGGGGATGGCGAAGAGGATGGTCCAGGTGCCGCTCAAGGGTCTCAAAGGCGCGGCATGGCACCACTCGAGTGCAGTCATCGACGGTTTCATGAAGGGCCTCGAGGGGCAGCAACGGATTCGAAGAGGAACCGGAGAAATGACGCCGCGAACTCTCGCGCCTCGGAACCCGAGGTTCGGACCTCGCGCTGTGGCAGGCCCACCACGTTGCGCAGATGATCGGCGAACGGCTGGGCAGCGAGTGCAGCGATCGAGATCATCAAGACCCGGGGCGATCGCATCCAGGACGTGGCCTTCCGAAAGATGGAGGGCAAGGGCTTTTTCACCAAAGAGCTGCAGGACGCTCTGCTCGAGGGGCGCGTCGACCTGGTGGTTCACTCGCTCAAGGACCTGCCCGACGGAAGAACCTGCCGGGCTCGAGGTGGCGGCGATCCCGGAACGCGCCAATCCCGGCCGATCTCCTGCTCGTTCGGTCCGACATCGAGCCCCCTCCGTCCGACGACCCTCTTGCCCTGCGCCGAAGGCACCATCCTCGGTACCTCGTCGCTGCGCCGCGCCGCCCAGGCCCTGGCGCGATTCTCCGGGCATCGAGATCCGCGCGCTGCGCGGCAACGTTCCGACGCGGATCCGCAAACTGCCGCGATGGCGACTACGACGCCATCCTGCTGGCTGCGGCCGGCGTCTCGCGGTTGCATCTGGATCTCGAGGGTCTGGTCGCCTTGAGCTGCCGTATGGAGATCGATGCTGCCGGCCCCGGGACAGGGGGCCCTCGCTATCGAGACCCGTGCCGGCGACGCGGCGAGTGCGGGCCTTCGCGCGCTCCACGACGACGCAGTCGCACGCTGCGTCGAGGCCGAACGGCACCCTGCTCGCCCTGCTCGGCGGCGGGCTGTCACCTGCCGCTCGGGTTGTCTGGCAACCGCCGAAGCAACGGGAATCCGCCTCCAGGCCGTCCTCGGCGCCATCGACGACGAGGCGACAGCGGCGACCATCGCCCGCGTCGGCGGCGCCGCCGCCGATCCCGCAGACCGCCGCCCGCGTCTGTTTCGAAGCCCTGCGTCTCGCCCTGCCCGAGGTGGTCTCTTCGTGAATCGGTTCGTGCTCATCACCCGCCACCCCTCCGACTGCGTCGGAGCTTCAAGGACTGCTGACTCCCCGTGGTCTGACCCTGCGGCCCTACCCGGTGCTGCGGCTTCGAGGACATCGACGACGACGCCGGATGGGAGGCCGCCGCCCGTTCCTCGGCGGCGCCCGACGAGACTTCGTGGCTCGTCCTCGCCTCGCCCCGCGCCCCGGAGCGGTTCGCCCGTGGCTGCCGCGAGCGCGGCACTCGAAGCACCTTCTGGCTCTGCCGGCCGCAGCCGTCGGGCCCTCGACCGCACGCGCCGCCGAGGAAGCAGGCCTTCAGGGTCGAGCTGGTCGGACCGGGAAACGGCTCGGGTCTTGGCCAGGCGTCTGATCGACAGACCTGCAACCGCGTCGCTCGTCGGTCTTCGCCTGCGGCAGGGAGCGCCGGCGCGAGCTGCCGCAGATGTTGCGAAGAGGCCGGGCACACCGTGCTTCCGGTGGAGGTGTATCGAATGGTACCGACGCCGCCGCGGGAGCTGCCCCCTCTCGGCCCAAGCCTGGAAGCGGTTGTGTTGACCTCGCCGCGGGCAGCCTCCCTCTATCTCGAGGGCGTCGGCGGCCAGACCGCTGCCCTGTCCTCACTTGGGCGCTCGGGACGACGACCCAGCAGGCCGCCTCGGGTCTCGGAATCGAGTGCCGCATTCCCAAAGAACCGTCCATGAAAAGTCTCGCGGAGGAACTATGTACGATCTGATCAACCGCCCCCGCCGCCTGCGCCGTACCCCGGCGATGCGCGACCTTGTCGCCGAAACCCGCCTCGATGCAAAGATGCTGGTGCAGCCCCACTTCGTGGTCCCCGGCAACGGCATCTTCGCATCCCATCGGCGCGATGCCCGGAATCGACCACCAGTCGATCGACAAGCTGGTCGAGACCGTCGGCCGCGATCTCGAGCTCGGAATCCGCGCGGCCCTGCTCTTCGGAGTGCCGGATGCCGATGTCAAGAGCCCGGACGGACACGGTGCCGCCACCGAAGACAATCTGGTCTCGCAGGCGGTCGCGGCCCTCAAGAAAAGACTTCGGCGACGACCTCCTGGTCATGACCGATGTCTGTCTGTGCGCCTACACCGACCACGGCCACTGCGGCCTGGTCGTCGACGGCCGCATCGACAACGATTCCAGCCTCCCCCACCTGGCCGCGATGGCGTTGGCCCACGCCCAGGCCGGCGCCGACGTGGTGGCGCCGTCGGACATGATGGACGGCCGGGTCGGTGCGATCCGCGAGGCCCTCGACGAAAACGGCCTCTCCGAGATCGCGATCATGTCGTACTCGGTGAAGTACGCCTCGGCCTACTACGGTCCCTTCCGGGAGGCCGCGAACTCGGCCCCCAGCTCACGGCGACCGGAGGTCCCACCAGATGGACACCCGCAACCGCCGCGAGGCGTTGATCGAGGCGGCGCTCGACGTCGAAGAAGGGGCCGACATCCTGATGGTCAAACCCGCGCTCGCCTTCCTCGACATCATCGCCGATCTGCGCGAAGCCTTCCCGCAGCCGCTCGCGGTCTACAACGTCTCCGGCGAGTACTCGATGGTCAAGGCCGCCGCCGAACGCGGCTGGATCGACGAACGCGGCGGTGGTGCTCGAGAACTGGCACGCCTTCCGCCGCGCCGGCGCCGACATCCTCATCACCTACCACGGGCGCATGGCCCTCGAGGAGGGGTGGCTGTGAGCGACCGCGCCAGATCGCGGGAGCTGTACCGCCGCGCCTGCGACGCTGATGCCGGCCGGCGTCAACTCGCCGGTGCGCGCCTTTCGCAGCGTCGGCGGCGATCCCCATGTTCTACGAACGCGGCAGCGGCTGCCACGTCATCGACGCCGACGGCAACCGCTACGTCGACTACGTGTGCTCGTGGGGCCCGTTGATCCTCGGCCACGCCCACCCCGAAGTGGTGGAGGCGGTTCGGACCACCGCGCGTCAATGGGCTCTCATTCGGCGCACCCTGCCGGCAGGAGGTCGAGCTCGCCGAACTTGTCACCTCAGCCGTGCCCCACCTCGAGATCGGTTCGCTTCGTCTCCTCGGGAACCGAGGCGGTGATGTCCGCCATTCGGCTTGCCCGTGGCGCCACCGGCCGCGACGTGGTCCTCAAGTTCGACGGCTGCTACCACGGCCACGCCGACCACCTCCTGGTGTCCGCCGGTTCGGGGTTGGCCACCTTCGGCACCCCGTCCTCGGCCGGAGTGCCGGAGAGCTTTGCACGCCACACAGCGGTGCTGCCGCTTGACGACGACGAGGCTTTTCTCGCATCTGATGGCGGCTCGCGGCCACGAAATCGCCGCGGTGATCATCGAGGGCGTCCCCGCCAATTCCGGTCTTGCTCGTCCAGCGTCCGGAATTCATGCGGACGATCCGCGACGAGTGCACACCGCACGGGGCGCTGATGATCCTCGACGAGGTGATCACCGGATTCCGCCTCGGTCCGAACGGCGCGGCCGGTCTCTACGACGTCACGCCGGACCTCGCCACCTACGGCAAGGTGATCGGCGGCGGCATGCCGGTCGGTGCCTACGGTGGTTCGCGAGAGCTCATGGAACAGCTCGCCCCGCTGGGCCCGGTCTACCAGGCAGGGACGCTTTCCGGGCAACCCGGTAGCGATGGCGGCGGGCGCTGCCGGCGCTGCAAACGCTTTCTGGCCGACGGTGGTGCCGCCTACGCGGAACTCGATCGGCTCGGCGCACCGGCTCGAAACCGGGCTGTCCGAGGCCATGCATCGCTGCCGGCGTTCCGTGGTCGGTCGCTCGGGTCGGCTCGATTCTGTGGCTCGTCCTCCAGGAGGGCGACGCGCCCCGGCGATTCGACGACATCCAGCCGCAGACCGCCGAGATCTACGCCAGGCTCCACGGCGCCCTCCTCGACCGCGGTGTGTCGCTCGCACCTTCGGCCTACGAAGTCATGTTTGTGTCGTTGGCGCATGACGACGCCGTGATCGATGAGACGGTAGCGGTGTTTGAGGATGTGGTGAGGGAGATAGCGTGAATTTCGGATTTCGGATTTCGGATTTCGGATTTGACGCAACCCCTTTCAGGAAATGTGCAGGAGGGTGGTCGAAAAACCAAGATTCTAATCTCCGAAACGCCGCCTTACCAGCAGCGTGCCCTACAAGCAGACGTGAACGATGGAGTTTTGGGGGCAGCCGCCCCGGCTGCCAAGTGTCCGGATGGAAATTCGAAATTCGAAATCCGAAATCCGAAATCAGATGGTTGGCAGATGAACCGATTCCTACGGGCCTGCCGGCGGGAGGAAGTGGACCGTCCGCCGGTGTGGGTGATGCGGCAGGCCGGCCGCTATCTCCCGGAGTACCGCGAGGTGCGCAAACGCGCGGGCGATTTCCTGACCATGTGCTACACCCCGGAGATCGCGGCCGAGGTCACGCTGCAGCCGATCCGCCGATTCGGTCTCGATGCGGCCATCGTCTTTTCAGACATCCTGACGCCGTTGGTGCCGATGGGCGCCGAACTCACCTTCACGCCTTCGCCGCATATCGCCAACCCGGTTCGAGAGCCCGAAGACGTTGATCGCGTCCGAGCGCCACGACCGTGGTCGGGAACCGAGTTCCTCGGCGAGACCCTGCACCTGGTTCGATCGGAGCTCGACTCCGTCCACCGCACTGATCGGATTCTGCGGCGCCCCGTGGACCCTCGCCTCCTATCTCGTCGAAGGTGCGACCTCGCGTTCATTCACCAAGGTCAAGTCGTTCGCCCACCACCACCCGGAGGCCTTCGACCGACTGGTCGACACCCTGGCCGACGCTATGGCCGCCTACCTGCGCACCCAGGTCGAAGCGGGCGCCCAGGCCGTGCAGATCTTCGACTCCTGGGTCGGCGCGCTGGGCGCCGAGGACGCTCGGCGGTGGGCGCTGCGTCCCGCACGAAGGCTCCTCGAGGCCACGGCAGATCTCGGCGTGCCCAGGATCTACTACCCCAACGGCGGCGCCCACCTGCTCCACGATCTCCCCGACATGCCCTGCGAGGTCATCGGGCTCGACTGGAGGGTCGACCTCCAGCGCGCGGCGATGGCGCTGCCGGATGTCGCGCTGCAGGGCAACCTCGATCCCGGGCGCCCTCATGGGGCCGGACCACGAGATCCGACGCCTGACTCGCGCCATGCTCGATATCGCGCCCCGGCGAGGCTACATCGCCAACCTCGGCCACGGCATCACCCCCGACGTCCCGGTCCACTCGATGGAAGCCTTCGTGCGGACCGTGCAGGAGTATCGGTATGAAGAGCTGAATTTCGGAATTTCGGAATTGATCGGAATTCGGAATTCCGGCGCTCGCTTCCCTGATTCCGTCAGTTCGGATCTTGCAGGCCCGGTTGTGCGATGCATTCAAAACTCAAAATTCAAAACTCAAAATTCGCGGACCGGGCAGCTCGGTTGACCAGATCTCTCGATCCTTCCGAGTCTCTCCCCCGATCTGCTTGGCGAAGTACGATCAGGCCCGGTCCGCGCTACACCTCCTATCCGACGGCGCCGCACTTCAGCCCCGATTTCGACGAGGCCGCCTACCGTGAGAGGCTCGCGCGCTCGCGGCGCGACGGTCCGACGAACCGCTCTCGATGTACGTCCACCTCCCGTTCTGCGAGGCGCGCTGCACGTTCTGCGGCTGCAACGTCGTGATCTCGCCTCGGCGCGGCCCCGAGGAGGCCTACCTCGACGCGGTCGAACAGGAACTCGAGATCCTTGCCACGGCCCTCGGTCCGCGGACGACGCTGAACCAGCTCCATTGGGGAGGCGGAACCCCGACCTACCTGTCCCCTGCCCAGTGCGAAGGTCTCTTCGCCGCCATCACCTCGAGGTTCTCCGCTGACGCCGGACGCCGAGGTGGCCCTCGAGATCGATCCCTGCGTCACCACCATGGAGCATCTCTCCACCCTGCGGCGGCTCGGTTTCAACCGCCTCTCGATGGGGTTGCAGGACGTCAACCCGGCGGTGCAGGAGGCGGTCAAACGGATTCAACCGCTGGAACTGACTCGGGAGCACGTCGAGGAGGCGCGGCGCCTCGGCTTCTCCTCGGTCAACATCGATCTGATCTACGGCCTGCCGCTGCAGACGGAGGCGGGCTTTCGGGCCACCGTGCGCACCGTCATCGAGGAGCTCGCACCGGATCGCGTCGCCTGTTTTTCCTACGCCCACGTTCCCTGGATCAAACCCCATCAGAAGGAGCTGGAGGCGGCGTCGATGCCCGCTGGATGGGAGAAGTTTCAGCTGTTTCTGGCGGCGGCCGAGGAGTTCACGGCAAGCCGGCTATCGCTTTGTCGGCTTCGACCATTTCGCACGACCCGACGACGAACTCGCGCGGGCGATGGACGAGGACCGGGTCCACCGCAACTTCATGGGCTATACCGTCATGCCGGCATCCGACCAGGTCGGGATCGGCGTCACCTCCATCGGCGACGTCGCCGGCGCCTACGTGGCCAACGACAAGAAGCTCCGCAGCTTCGAGCGCAGGGTCGGGTCCGGCTGCCTGCCGGTGGAACGCGGCGTCCTGCGGAGCACCGAGGACGAGCTTCGACGAGCGGTCATCAACCGCATCATCTGCACGCTCGCCCTCGACTTCGACTGGGTCGAATCCGAGTTCGGCGTCGATCCTCGCCAGCACTTCGCCGACGCACTCGCTGATCTCGAGGCGATGGCCGCCGACGGGCTGGTCGAACTCGATCCCAGCGGGCTCAGGGTCACCCCGACCGGGCGCTTCTTCCTCCGCAATCTGTGCATGCCCTTCGACGCCTATCTCGCCGCCCCCGGCGAAGGTCCGGTCTACTCGCGGACAGTGTGACACCGCAATCTCGCCAACCCCACATGGAGGAGCGCCACTGCTGCGATACCATCGTCGGATGACAAATCGTAGACCCACTGCGATCGCTACCATTTCCTGCCTCGCTTGGGCAGTGGTAGCAGCCACTGTATGTAGCGAATATGGTTGGTACCGGGTTTTTAACGCATCCATTCCACTCGTCGGAGGGATTCTCTGGGTCCTGGTTTTCGCGTTGGCGGCGTGGGGCGCGGGACGCGCGACCGCAGGCCGCTTTTTCGAATTCACGCAGCCCATCATTCGAGGGCGTGTACTTGCAGCTGCTCGCCGGAACCGCGATGCTTGCCGTCACGGCTGGACTCCTCGCGGTTTTCCACCTACTTCGGCCACCGTTGGCGATCGGCTGCTTTGGACTGTGGGCATGTTACGGCGGTCTGTCCCTGTATCGTCGACACACCATCCAGACACTGAGTCTTCGCAGTCTGCCCATATCCTGGTGTGTTGCGATCGTTGTGGCCGGAGGCGTCAGCCTTGCCGCCGCCACCACGCTTGCACCGTTTTACGATCAGTGGCATTACCATCTCGGCTTTCCCTACCAGTGGCTTCGAGAGGGCACCGTTTTCACCTATCCGCGGCAGGCGTACTCATTTTTCCCCGCCAACATGGGATTGCTCTACACCTATGCGCTTTCCGGTCCGGGCGGATGGGGTGCCCAAGTGATTCACTGGTGGCTGGGAGCGCTGGCTGCGGCTGGATCGGCTGCGGCCGCTCGGCGGCTAGGCGCCGCGCTCGAAGGGCAACTCCTGGCAGCGGCATTGTTCGCCGCTTCGCCGGCGGTCGTTCTGATGGGCGCCCTCGCTGGCTCGGATTTGGGTGTTGCAGCGTTCGCCATCGGCGGCATGCTGTTGATTCTTCGTATGATCCAGACACCGGGGCTTCCGGCGTCCATTGCGATCGGAGCGGGTCTGGCGGCCGGCGTTTCGGCGGGATGCAAGTACTCTGCACTTGCCACTGTTGTGATCCCGATGGGCATCGTGGCGGTCGTGGCCGCTGCCGTCGTGGGCAGTTCGCTCGGTAGAGTGCGGCGTGTCGTCTCGATCGGACTGGCGTTCGGTCTCGGCGCCTCGATCACTTTGGCACCATGGTTTCTCCGCAATGTCGTAGACACTGGCAATCCCGTGTTTCCCTATATGGAAAGAGTTTTTTCTGGCGAGCAGGAAAGTTTACCGGGCGACAACGCCGGCGTCAGCTCGGGGATCGGCACCTTCGAATTCGACTCGTCCAAGATCAAGACCGCTTTGACGATGGGCACGTTCAGCCGGCGTGGCCGAGGCGGGGATCTCGGGCCGGTCTACCTCATCGTGTCTCCTCTGATTCTCTGGTGGGCGTGGCGCAACCGGAGGAAGCCGGAGGTTTGGACAGCCTACGGATACGTCGCGCTCGCCGTGCCCGCATGGGCGGTCGGTCCTCCTTTGGGGCGCTATCTCTTCCCGGTGATGGCAGTGGTCGCTGCTCTGATTGGTGCGTCGTGGTCGGAAGAGAGCACCGGGTGGTCACGACCGTTGCGATGGACGATGACACTTCTGCTGGTCGTGATTCTCGGCGCGAACTGCAATCCGGCGCGGGACCACAACCTTTTCAACCAGATCCGGTGTTTTCTCGGTGCCGGGGATTCCGAAGAATATCTCTTGGAGAACTGCACCCAGCTCGAGCCCTTCCGTGCAGCCAACGCGGTGTTGCCGCTTGATGCAATGGTTCTCCTCGTAGGCGAGCCCCGGCCCTTTGAGATCGATCGCGACGTGATCGTCGAGGACCAGTTTCGGGTCCCCTTGTTGGTGGAACTTGCCAATCAAAGCGCTTCGGCTAAGGACATCGCAACGCAGCTTGAGAGAATCGGCGTGACGCACATCTTGTGGAACTCCGCCGAGGCCGACCGCATCGCAAAGGCCGAAAACCGTGGAGGATTTCTGGTCTGCCGTGATGATTCGGCCCAGGCCCGTCTCGACCGCTTCCTTTCAGCGTTCACGAAACCGATCGACAGCGGTGACTGGTGGCAGATCGTTGAGCTTTCGAACTGAGAGCCGTCAGCTCCGCTTATCGATCATATCCGCCAACAATCCGAAAAGCGCTGTGTTCATCCCGAACAACAACAAAATCACCGTCTTGTCGGTGAGATTCCGAAGAACCACGATGTCGTAGCCGAGGCTCACACAAAAACCCAACATCAGAACAACCACGAGGGGCAGCAGAAGCCTGAGCGGCGCGAAATACATTCCGGTGCGAAGGATGAGTTGTGCGAATCCAATGGTATCCCGCACCGGCCGGATCTTCGACCGGCCGACTCTCTCGGCGTACGATATGGGTTCAAACACCACCGAATATCGGCTGCGCATCATCGCCACGGTGATGGTCGTGGTCAGAGAGAAACCGTCGGGGAGGATCTTGAAAAACTCGTCGAAGATGGGCTTTCGGAAAACCCGGAGACCGGAGTTCATGTCGGGAATTCTCTGACCCACCAACCATGAACAATGGGCGCGCAGGATGCTCTTGGGGATTCGCCTGAGCAACGACAGGCCGTCTCCGCCCCCGGTCCGTGCACCCACGACCATGTCGGCGCTGCTCGCTGCCTCCACCAAATCCGGGATTCGGTCGCTCGGGTAGGTGCCGTCAGCGTCGATGATGACGATCAGGTCGCAGCGAGCTCTTCTGACTCCGGTCTTGATCGCCGCGCCGTAACCGAGATTGCGCTCATTATGAATCACACGCAATTCCGGGATCGCGTTTTCGCGCTCCATCTCGTCGAGAACGTCGCGAGAACCGTCGATCGAACCGTCGTCAACGACGATGATCTCGGCATTTGCAGGACCGACGACCGATGCCAGTTCGTCGAGAGTGGATCGGATTCCCCGAACCTCGTTGTAACAGGGCACGATCACCGAGTACGCGGGGAGAGCGTCGGACGCCCGGCGCATGGGGTGCGGTGAAACATCGACGCCACGGGTTGCGGTTTGATTTTCCATACCGTCCTTATTATGCCGTTTCTTGGGCTGGCATCGTCACGATGCGCCCGGTCGGTCATCTGTGAATACAACGTTTCCGTAAAACTTGAACTTCAAAAGAAACGAGACCCCCAGAACCAGAATCGCCGCCACCAGGTACTGCGTGTCGAATACGGAGCGAATGAGTAGAAAAGCGAGATACTCCAGGAGCCGAAACACGGCGGAGAAAAAGAAATACTTGAGGAGCTGACGGCGAGGATCGCCGCTCGTCGCTCGATAAATCACATACCGACAAGCCACGAAATTGAAAAGAAAGACGGCTGTTAGTGCAACCGCGAAGGCGAGTTCTTCAGAAGCACCGAAACATTCATGGACGACCGCAGTGACGGCGAGATTGAGGGGGGAACCCACAGCAGAAACAGCGATGAACCTCATGAAGCGATCGAGAGTCTGTCGTTTCGGCGTCACTGGGCACCAGTTCCTTCGATCGCGTCATCCGACTCATGAGCACGCGGACGCCGGCCGACCGCCGTGAGATTCCAGGTCAAAAATCTCAGGGGCCCGACAAGCAGTGGCTCCGCAATCCTATCGATAGTACACGCGGCCCTTGCAACCGGTGCCATCAGCCAGTCCGGCCTCATGGCAACCTCAGCGAAAGGTGTCGAGAAGATCCCCTGCGGGGAAATCTCGATGTCTGTCAAACCAGCTGATGAAAAAAGGCGAAGCAATTCGTCGAATCCGATTTCATCCTGGTCATCCGAGTAGGACTCATCGAAGCGTGTCCGGAGTATTCGCGCACCAGAAACAAGCGGATTGGAGGGTTGAGGCTCATTCACCGCCAGGTAGCCTCCGGGGCGCACCAGATTGCGAAGATTGTCCATGATCTCAGGGCGGTCTTCCATGTGGTGCAGAACCCCGATGAGGAAAACAAGATCGAAACCCGAGGCGTCCTTGAAATCGACGACGCCGGTTCGAATAAATTCGGTGTCCGGGCCGGTATTGTAACGGCGAGCCGTCGCAATCAACTCGAGAGAGTGGTCGATGCCGGTGTAGGAGCCGTAGCGCCCGCGGAGGTAGGACGCCGCGAAACCGGCTCCACAACCGACCTCGAGAACCCGCGATTTTTGATTGAGCGGTACGCGAGCGACCGCATGCGCCAGCCTCTGTCGCCGCGCGAACCGCGAACTCGGCACGAGGTCCTTACCGGCATAGTCATCCGCGATGGAATCGAAATGCCGGCGATCCAGCTCCGCCCGTTTCATGCCCAAGGCACAAGCTCCAGCATTCAGCCCGTATTTCCGGGGATTCCGCGTAAAACGGCTCGCTTCTCTCTGAATTGGGCTCGAATTTCAGTGAACTGAGGAAGCTCGACTCCGAGTTCGTTGGCCACCTGACGAACTTCCTCTTCCTCCACGAGCGAAATCGCTGTCGTCTGCGGCGGTGACCGCGAAGAGACAGTGGAGCAACCGTTCGGCATCGCCTTCGCCGGCGACTCGCTTGAACTCGCGGGTTGAAAGATAGTCCTCCGTGACGCCGAGAAGCTCGTTGCGGTGCGCGGCCATTTCGGCCACCAGCGCGGCCTGATCCTCGGGCAGTCCGCCGACCTCGTGGACGATCTTTCGCATCGCGTCCAATTCGTCCTGGCTGATATCGAGATCGGCGCGGGCGGCGCGGGCGAGCACCATGGCAAATGCCGCGACCCAGTGCGCCCGTTCTGGGCCGAGGTCGGAAAGACGGTTGGCAATGTCGCGGACTGCCGAAGACTCGGAGTCTTCGACGGCGGCCCCATCGCCTGATGTATTTTTCAACCAATCGAATATCGACATGTTCACCCCTTGCTCCGAACCGGGTTGTGCTCAATGCTGTTCCGGAAAAGCGGTCGATCCTCAGCCCTCGTCGGGCCGAACCACACCGCGTAGCACGAGATTGTTGACCAGCAGCTTGTTTTCCAGATCCGACCCCGGAACCACCTTGAGGATCTCACCCAGAGAGTAGGCGCCGTTGATTCGAGAAAGCAGGAAGCCCTCTTGCGGGCTGCACGTCAGGCTCGTGATTTCCGAGGGGTGGATCGCGAGCTTGAGAACTGCCGAATCGTTGAGATTCAAGGATTGCACGGCATCGGCAATCTTGCCGTGAACCGAATCCACCTGCTCCTTCGCATCGCTGTTGTCGCCGTACTTTTCGCTGATCTCACCCAATCTCCGAAAGGCGGCGAGGAGGTTGCCCTCGCCGATAAGCTCCTCGACCTGGTGCAGCAGGGTCATCCACGATCCTCTGGAAAAACCGGGGATGGCGACGATCTCGTCACCCGGCGCTCGAACCTCGAAGAGGTCGTGATTCATGCCCTGATAGACGAACATCATGACGTGAAAAAATGCGAGGCGATTTGTGAGGGCGATCTTCTCGATACTGTTGTTGCCGTCGATCTCGCGCAGAATCCCCAATTCGATATCACCGAGCTGCTCCATGTCGACCGCACGGACGAGGCTCGGGATCCAGGCCTCGTCGGGAATCACACCTCCGGCATCGCGTCCACTCGTCTTTGCGGCGAACGCCCTCGAGAATGATCATCTCGACCGGGAGATTCAATGGCTGAAACTTTTTTGCGGGGAGGATGTTTTCGAGGAACCGGAAGTCGCCCTCCTGCCAAAGGAAGAGCTCGTAGATTGTCTCTTCTGTCTTCACCTGGAGAACGTGTTGCAGTTCCTCACGGGACATTCGGCCGACGATGACGAGCAGCTCGCCGAGCAGGGTGCCGTACTGCTCCTGCATGTCGAGAAGCTCCTGCAGCTCCTCCTCACCAAGAATCTCCCAACCCACGAGGTAATAACCGAGGAATTCCTTCGGGTTTTCCGACGACGAGGCCGCAACCAGACCGTTTCGGAAATAGATCTTCTTGTTGTACGGGTCGCCCTCAACCGACAGGGTGCCGGTCTTTCGACTCTGCGACACCCACTGCAGCAGGTCCGCAAAGGGCATGGTGCGCAAATTGCCGCTGATCGACATGGACACCCCGAGTCGGCGTGAGATGACTAAAAACCCTCCGCGTGACGTCGGAGGGACACCGAGAAAACTACCCAACCCGTTCCGAGTAGGCTAACTTACGGGTCAGATCGAATTATAACACGCGCGAGCGCGTCCGCTGCGCAGCCAAAGGGGGAGGCCGAACGGCCTCCCCCTTCATCGCACATCTTCTTCTGAATGCTTTTATTTCAGTGCGAACTTGATGGTGAGATTGTAGTAGACGCCCACCGGCTCGCCGTCACACTTTGCAGGTTCGAATCGCCACTGGTTCACGGCATCCAGAGCGGCCGCTGTCAGCAGCTCGTCCGGTGATTCCAGGACCTCGAGGTCCTCGACTCTTGCCCGTCATCGTTGATGGTCGATCTGAGGATGACCTTCCCCATGATCTTGGCCTCCCTGGCCTCCGGTGGATAGGTCGGGTTCACTTTCTCGATCGCCTCGGGATGGGTCATTTCCGAACACTCCCCGTCGTGATCCCAGGTCTCCAGTTTCTTGAGTCGCTTTCCTCTGTCTTCTTTGTCGTCCCCTGTCGGTTTTTCGTCCTCCGTGCTCCAGGTGGCTCCCGATCGAGTTCTTCTCTCCAATCGGGACGGGCCGAGGAAAAGACCGTCGCACCGACCATCGCGGCCGCGGCGACCGATACGACGAGGACCACCACGCTGGCGATGATCCGGGTTTTCGACATGGCAATCTCCTTTTTCAGAGCTTTCGACTCGCGCCCGCAGATGGGATCTTCCAACCAGCGGAACCGCAATCGCAGCGGCAGGCTTGTGGCTGGAAACTACGATCTGCCAGAGCGCGTCGAGGTATTGGCGGCGTTTTCCGGTCATTTCGACGGTTCCCGCATCCACGACCTGCTCACGACTGAGCGCGATCCTGGGGAGGAGGAACCAGACAGCCGGGTGAAACCAGAGGATCGCGCGAACGATCTCTTCGGCCAGCGCCACCGGCCAATCCCGGCGATGAATGTGGAGGAGTTCGTGACATGCCACCCCCTCCTGTTCATCGACGGACAGCCTGTTGAAAGACATCGGCACCATGACGATCGGCCGGGCCCAGCCGAAGGTGATGGGTACCGAGAGACGGTCTGTTGCGGCAAACGGGACCTCGAGACCGAGGCGGCGCTGGAGGGCGCTCACCCGGTCCGGCAGCGGAATGATCGGCGTCGCCGTCCGCCGGCAGCGTCGCGAGGTACAACGAGGCCGACGACGATTCGGCGTCAGCCCGAGGGCGGTCACCAGGAGAACCGGAACGAGCAGGAGCCCCCAACTGAAATTCGACCATATCGGAACTTCAGAGTGGATCGCCACCACTTCTTCCACCGCTGTGCTGTCAATGCTCAACATCGGCAGTGGGTGTTTCGGCTGCCAGATCGCGGTTGCCAACGGCAACAGGATGACGACCGGGAGCAGGATCCGCCAGTAGACCAGGAGGGTCCTGGGGTGGCGCAACCGGAGGAGCCGCGGAGCGATCAGACCGACCGTCAGGAGAAGTCCGCTCTGGAGGGCGTAGGAGAGCAGCACGATCAGGGTTTCTTGGTGGCTCATTCTGCCTCCTCGATGAGACGCGCGATCTCCTCGATGTCCTTTTTCGACAGCTTGCGGTCCTTGACCAGGCTGAGGACCAGAGGCCGCGCCGACCCGTCGAAGACCTTGCCGACGAAGTCGTCGACCATCCCCGCGATCACCTGGCTCTTGGGCCGGACGGGCTGGTAGAGATAGGCCCGGCCCTGCTTGACGCGGGTGAGGTGCCCCTTGTCTTCGAGGATGCCCATCATGGTCATTACTGTGGTGTACGCGAGGGTTCGGCGTTGGTTGAGGTGTTCGTGGACCTGGCGGACGGTGCCGCTCCCCAGCTCCCACACCACGTGCATGATCTCGAGCTCGGCGTCGGTCAACGGGCGTTCCTGCTTCTTCATACTAAAAACATAGTACTAAGACTTTTCGTCTGTCAACCCCCCTTCGGGAGTTTTGAGTTCTTAGTTTTGAATTTTGAATTCGCGCACGCACTCCTCGCCGACTGGATTTGCCCGGGTGCTCAGTCGCGTGGCCGCGTGCGGCGGAGGTGCCATTTTTTGCATTGTTTGACGCCTCTATCTTCTGCAAGCCCACGAGGCGTCTCGGGCAATCAATGCTCAAGGTGGCTCCTCTCGGGAAGCGCGCTCTGAAAGCCGGGCTCACTCGAACGCCCAAGAAAGTGGCGCCTCTTCCCTGCAAGAGATTTCTCCACTCGCTCCGCTCGGTCGAAATGACAGTCTATTTGCATTCGAACGTGACAAGGAGCGTGTCTCCCCTGCTCCCCTGCTTTCGGGTTTGCATCTGCGTCATCTGCGTGAGCTGCGGGCAGTTTGCGATGGTGTTCGGCCTCTGCGCCTTTGCGTTTTCTCTCTGTGTCTCTGTGTCTCTGTGGTTTCTCCGTATAGGTGTTCCTGGGGCTTGACTTGATTTATGCTTTATTTATACCTATACTTGAAAGTCCAGGAGGAAAAAGATGGCGGCACCACAATCTATACCGACGCCGAACCGGACAGAAGCCTTACAGACATTGTGTTCTGAACTGCCCGGACGATCTCCAGAACTCGCTTCACCGGGCCTCGGATTTCATCCGTCAACGACGCGCCGCAGTGCGCCAGAGCCCTCTCACCACCTCCATCAACGGTCTCGACCGCATCCTCGGCGCCGGGCTCCCGCGGGGCGAACTGGTGGAAATCGTCGGCCGCGGCTCGTGCGGCCGCTTCGCCACCCTCCTGGCGGCTCTGCGGGCGGTGACCGGCGCCGGCGAGGTCGCGGCCCTGGTCGACCAGGGCGCACAGCTGGACCCGCAATCGGCGGCCTCGATCGGGGTCGACCTCGAATGCCTGCTGTGGCTGCGGCCGCAGAACCTCAACGATTCGCTGGCCGCCGCCGAGCTCCTGCTCCACACCGGCTTCCCGCTGGTCGCCCTCGACCTCGGGCTGCCGCCGGTGCGGGGCCGCGCGCCCTTGGCCGCATGGCTGCGTCTGGCGCGCGGGGCCGCAACCCACGGAGCGGTGGTCCTGGTGGGATCACCCTACCGTTTGAGCGGGTGCGCCGCCGGCGCGGTGGTGACGAGCGGCCGCGGGCGGGGCGACTGGAGTGGCGGCGGAAGAGTTTCCCGGCTGCTCAACGGTTTGCAGTCGCGGTTTTTTCTGAGCAAGCGCATCGGCCACCCCGACCTCGGCGAGGCCCCCATCGAACTGACGCTGCCCGAAGCGAGTTTCGGACCGGTGGTTCAGCTCGAGTCGACCGGGGATCAAAAATCCGAACTCCGAATTCCGAATTCCGAAATTCCGACCGAAGGGAGAGAACATCATGTCGCAGCCATTTGAGATGAGTGCACGAGGTTTCTTCGAACTCGCAGGCGAGGCCTGTGGACTCCTGATCCTGGGTTTCTGCTTTCTGGTGCTCGCCTTCTGCGTGTGAGGCCAGTCTTGGATGCTGGATGCTGGATCCTCGATACTGAATTCTGGATCCCTTCCACCCGCCCCCGAAGCCTCTCGGGGTGCTGCGATGGAAATTCCGAATTCCGAATTCCGAATTCCGAATTCTCATGACGCGAATCGCCTGCCTTTTCATCCCCCTCTTCCCGCTCGCGGCGAGGTTGCGCGCGGAGCCGGAGCTGGCCGGCGAGGCGGTGGCGGTGTGCGAGGGCAACGGGTCCGCAGCGCGGGTCGTGGGAGCCTCCCGCCCGGCCCGCAGATCTGGCGTGCGCTCGGGCATGAGCCTCGCCCAGGCGCGCGGCATCCTGCCCTCGCTGATCGCCCGCGGCCGCGACGCCTCCTCCGAGGCCTCGGCCCACGAGGCCCTTCTCGAGACCGCCAGCCAGCCTCTCGCCGCGGCTCGAGGACGCCGCCCCGGACATCGTCTTTGCCGATGTCAGCGGGATGGAGCGTCTCTACGACGGCGCCTCGATCGAACACGACATGGGACAGGCCGCCATCGTCGCCGCCGAGTCCCTCGACCTCCCGATCCGGGTGGGCATCGCCGGCAACAAACTGGCCGCCCGCATCGCCGCCCACATGCCCGACTCGCCGAAGGTGGTGCCGGCCGGCGAGGAGACCCTCTTTCTCGCCCCCCTGCCCCTGACCCACCTGGCCCTCGACCGAAGACTCATGGACACCCTGCGCCGCTGGGGCGTCCACACCCTCGGCGACTTTGCCCGGCTGCCGGCCGATCGCACGGCCAGCCGCCTCGGGCCGGCCGGCGCCAGCGCCCATCGCGCAGCCCGCGGTCTCGACTCGAGCCCGTTGGAGCCCTTCCATCCCCCTCCGACCTTCCACGAGGGCATGGAGCTGGAGTGGCCGGTGGTCACCGTCGAGCCCCTGCTCTACGCCCTTCGCCAATCGCTGGAGAGGGCCCGCAAGCGCCTCGAGCGTGAAGACCTGGCCTGCACCCTGCTCGAGCTCGAACTGGGGCTCGAACCGGAGGGCGCCGAACACCGCACGATCCGCCTGCCCGCCCCCACCCGCAACATCGACGCCCTGCTGGCGCTGATCCACCTCGAGCTCGAGTCGAAGCCGCCGCGGGCCGCGGTGGTCTCCTTCATCACCATCACCCACCCCGACCGGCCGCGCCGCGGCCAGCTCACGCTGTTCGGCGCACCCGAGATCCACCCCGACAAGCTCGCCGGCAGTCTCGCCCACCTCGCCGCCCGGCTCGGTCCGGACCGGGTGGGCTCGCCGCGCACCGTGGACGGCTATCTCCCCGAACGCTACGAGAACGCTCCCTTCGACACCACCCGCAGCCCCAAAACTCCGCCAACCGCCACGCCAGGGCCGGGGACTGCTCGCGGTCAGGGTCCTGCGGCCGCCGGTGCCGATCGAAGTGATCACGGAGGAGAACAATTTCGGATTTCGGATTTCGGATTTCGGATTTGCCGCCCAATCACCCGGCACGCGGGACGCGTGCCCCACAAACGAAGTCCTCGAGAAAGTCTTGTGGGGCAGCCGTCCCGGCTGCCGGACGGATGGCAGGAAAAGATTCTGAACTCCCCATCCACCATCCGATGAAGCCGGGCGAGCATGAAGGGAAAATCCGAAATCCGAAATCCGAAATCCGAAATCAAACCCCTTCGATTCGACTCATCTCAGTTGTTCCGAGACCGGCGCCACCCCGCGGGTCCAGGGGCTGGTCCGGGTGGCGGCGGGGCCGTGGTCCCTCGAGGACGGGTGGTGGAACGAAAAACCCGTCGAGCGCGACTACTGGGATCTCGAGCTCTCCGGCGGCGGTCTCTACCGGGTCTACCGCGACCGCATGACCGGCGACTGGTTCGCCGACGGGATGTACGACTGATGGAATTCGGATTGCGGATTTCGGAATTCGGAATTTTAACCCACCGATCCAGGACGCGGGACGCGTGCCCCATACGGCTCCGCGCAGGGCGCTCCGCAGTCACAAGCAACAGAGATTTGCTTGCCACGGCGAAGTCCAGAGGACGAAGCCGGGTGGGGCAGCCGTCCCGGCTGCCGGGTGGACGGGTGGGAAATCCGAAATCCGAAATCCGAAATCCGAATCGGATGGGGCGGGTGGGTGAAGTACGCCGAGCTGCACTGCGCTTCCGCTTTTTCCTTCCTCGAGGGGGCGTCGCAACCCGAAGACCTGGTGGAGCGGGCGGCGGAACTCGATCTGCCCGCGGTGGCGCTGGTGGACCGCAACACCCTCTCCGGCGCACCGCGGTTCTGGAAGGCCGCCCGCGACGCTGGGATCAAGCCCCTCGTCGGCGCCGAAGTCGTTCTGGATGAGAATTCGGAATTCGGAATTCGGAATTCGGAATGTCCCAACCCACCCGACCCTGGGGGCCCACAGAGTGTTGGGACGGATAATTCAAAATTCAAAATTCAAAATTCAAAATTACCCGGCCCCCTCGGCCTCGTCCCCGACCCTCCACCACCCGGGCACTCCCCTGCCCGCGGCTGACCCTGCTTGGCGTGTGATCACCGCGGCTACCGCAACCTCTGCCGGCTGCTCACCGAGGCCGCTCGCGGTCGGCCCAAGGGCAAGGCCCGCGCCACCTGGCAGCAGGTGGCGGCGCACGCCGACGGGCTCCACTGCCTCACCGGCGGCGCCGAGGGGGTCCTCGCCCAACGGCTCGTCCACCGCGGTCTCGAGGCCGCCCGGCGCGAGCTCGAACACCTCAAGCAGACTCTTCCCGAGACGGCTGCACGTGGAACTGCAGCGCCACCGCCTGCGCGACGAGGAACACCGCAACCGGGCGCTCATCGATCTCGCTCGGAGCCTGCGGCTGCCGCTGCTGGCCACCGGCGGCACCCGCTATGCGAAACCGTCCAACCGCGATCTCGCCGATGTCCTCGCCTGCATCCGCGAGGGCGCGACCCTGGACACCGCCGGCCGACTGCTCGAGGGCTGCCGCGAACGCCACCTGCGATCGGCGCGCGAGATGGCGCTCCTCTTTGCCGACCAACCGCGGGCGGTGGCCGAGGCCGGGGCCCTGGTGGACGAGCTCGAGTTCACCCTGTCGGACCTCGGCTACCGCTTCCCCGACTACCCGCTGCCGGTGGGCGAAAGCCCCATCTCGCACCTCCGCCGGGTGACCTGGGACGGCGCCCGCACCCGCTTTCGACCGCTCACCGCCCGCGCCCAGTCGCAACTGGAACGCGAACTCGATCTGATCGAGAAGCTCGATCTGGCGGGCTATTTCCTCATCGTCTGGGACATCGTCCGCTTCTGCCAGCGGGAGAACATCATGGCCCAGGGCCGCGGCTCGGCCGCCAACTCGGCGGTCTGCTACGCCCTCTCCATCACCGCCGTCGACCCGGTCAAGATGGAGCTCCTGTTCGAGCGCTTCCTGTCCGAGGAGCGCGGCGAGTGGCCCGACATCGATCTCGACCTGCCCTCCGGCGACCAGCGCGAAAAGGTCATCCAGTACGTCTACCAACGCTACGGGCCGCACGGCGCCGCCATGACCGCCAATGTCATCACCTACCGCGCACGGTCGGCGGCGCGCGAGGTCGGCAAGGCCCTGGGCTTTTCGCTCGAACAGGTCGATCGGATCTCCAAACGCTTCGGCCGCCACATGGACGATCGAGATCCGGGAAGGAGCGCGGGATCTCGACACCGAGCTGGCGGCCGCCGGTTTCGACCCCACCTCGCGCCGGCTCGAGCACTTCAAACGACTGTGGTGGGAGATCCACCACCTCCCCCGCCACCTCGGCCAGCACTCGGGCGGCATGATCGTCGCCCAGGGGCGGCTCGACGAGGTGGTGCCGCTGGAACCGGCGGCCATGGAGAACCGGACGGTGATCCAGTGGGACAAGGACGACTGCGCCGACCTCGGGCTGATCAAGATCGACCTCCTGGGTCTCGGCATGATGGCGGCCCTCGAGGAGGCGATCCCGATGATCCGCAGCAACGAGGGGGTGGAGATCGACCTCGCCCATCTGCCGCCGAGCGATCCGAAGACCTACGACATGATCCGCCGCGCCGACACCGCCGGCGTGTTCCAGATCGAGAGCCGGGCGCAGATGGCGTCGCTGCCGCGCAACCTGCCCGAGAACTTCTACGACCTCGTGGTACAGGTCGCGATCATCCGCCCCGGGCCCATCGCCGGCAACATGACCAACCCCTACCTCAAGCGCCGCCAGGGCCGCGAACCGGTGACCTACGCCCATCCCTGTCTGGAGCCGATTCTCAAACGCACCCTCGGTGTGCCGCTGTTTCAGGAACAGCTGCTGCGCATGGCGATGGAGGCGGCGGGCTTCTCCGGCGGCGAGGCCGAAGAACTGCGGCGGGCGATGGGTTTCAAGCGCTCGCAGGAGCGAATGGCGGTGATCGAGAAACGGCTGCGCAGCGGCATGGCCCGGCGCGGTATCGCCGCCCGGGCCCAGGAGGAGATCATCCGCTCCATCACCTCCTTCGCGCTCTACGGCTTCCCCGAGTCCCACTCCGCCAGTTTCGCCCTCCTCGTCTACGCCTCGGCCTACCTCAAGGCCCACCACCCGACCGCCTTCTACGCCTGTCTCCTCAACGCCTGGCCGATGGGCTTTTACCACCCGGCGACCCTGGTCAAGGACGGCCAGCGCCACGGGGTGTCGTTCCTGTCGGTCGATGTCAACCACTCCGGGATGGCGCTGCCGCTGGGAAGAGGGCGCGGTGCGGGTGGGGATGCGATTTGTGCACGGGCTCAATCGGGCGGCCGCCGACACGATCGAGGCCGAGAGAGCGCAGGCGCCTTTTACCGATGCCGCCGATCTCACCCACCGTTGCGGGCTCGCAGCCGAACACCTCGAACGGCTGGCCCACGTCGGGGCGCTCGCTTCGCTGGGTCTGAGCCGCCGCGCAGCACTGTGGCAGGTCTCCGAAGTGGCGGGCCGGCGCGGGCCGCTGTTTGCCGACCTGCCGCCGGAGAAGGCGTCGCCACTCGCTGAAATGGCCCCTCTCGACGAGACCGTCGCCGACTATGCCGGGCTCCACCTCACCACCGGCCCCCACCTCATGGCCTACATGCGCGAAGAGATGAATCGGCGCGGGGCCGTGCCGGTCAGTGCTCTGGACGACATCAAGGACGGCGAGATGGTGCGGGTGGCGGGCGCGGTCATCGTTCGCCAGCGGCCCGGCACCGCCAAGGGCTTTGTCTTTCTGACCATGGAGGACGAGACCGGGATGGTCCAGGCCATCATCCGCCCCGATCTCTATCAGAAACACCGCGCCTTCATCGTCGCCACCCCGGTCCTGATGGTGGAAGGCCCGCTCCAGAAACAGGACGGCACGATCTCGGTCAAGGCCCGGCGCTTCGAGGCCGTCCACGCCGACGCCGCCGTGGAGAGCCATGATTTTCATTGACCTGACTGCTTTGCAAGACCTGCCAACAGAATGGCGACTCCGGATTTGTAAAGATGACTGATATTGGATGTTGGATGATTGATATTAGATCGAATCACCCAACCAGCCCAAAACCGGACGTCCGATCCGCAAGGTCCTTCAGAGATCGCACAAAAACTCACGACCGCCTTATCAAATATCAAACATCCAATATCCAACATCCGATGCTGCGCGCGATGTTAGAATCCACGTTCAACGCCATGACAACGGGAAGAAGCGGGGCCCTTCCACCGTTCAGTAATACGTAGGAAAAACCACATGAGCGATACATCGAAACCCAACCTCTCGGACCTCAAGATCGACCGGCAGGCGAAGACCGGCGACAGCGGCACCCGGCGCTTCTGATGATCGCCGCTGCGGTGCATGGTCACCGTAGCCGTCGTCGCCGTCGTGTTCGTCGGCGGACGATCGGCGCCGGAAGTCGAGGTGGCCGTCGCACGATCCGTATCGACCGGCGGCGCCGCCACGGTCCTCAACGCCTCGGGCTATGTCGAGCCCCGCCGCAAGGCGACGGTCTCCTCCAAGATCACAGGCAAGGTCACCGAGGTGCTGGTGGACGAGGGGATGGCTGTCGAGCAGGGCCAGGTCCTGGCGCGGCTCGACGACTCCGACGCCCGCCGCCGCTACGATGCGATCCGCGCCGACCGCGATGTTGCGAAGGCCGGGATCGACGAGTTGGAAGTCAACCTCGCAGACGTCGAACGCACCTTGCGCCGCACCGAAGACCTCAGGGCACAGGGCATTGCCAGTGTTCAGGACCTCGATTCCGCCACGGCCGCGGTGGATGCCCTCCGCGCCAAACTCAGGGTGGCGAACTCGTCCCTTGCCGCTGCCGAAGCCCAGTTGGCGGTGTCCGCTCAGGATCTCGAGAATTACACTGTCAAGGCACCGTTTGCGGGCATCGCAGTGTCCAAGGACGCGCAGCCCGGCGAGATGGTTTCGCCGGTCTCGGCCGGCGGTGGCTTCACCCGCACCGGAATTTCGACCATCGTCGACATGACGTCGCTCGAGATCGAAGTCGATGTCAACGAGTCGCAGATCGCCAAGGTGTACCCCGGACAACCCGCTGACGCCGTGCTCGACGCCTACCCGAATTGGCACGTCCCCGCCACCGTTCGCACGGTCATCCCCACCGCCGACCGACAGAAAGCGACGGTCAAGGTTCGCCTGACCTTCGACGAGCTCGACCCGAAGAATTCTCCCCGATATGGGCGTCAAGGTCGCGTTTCAGGAGCCGGTCGAAGAGGAACCGGGTGCCGAGCAACCCCAGTCCATAATCTCGCAGGTCGCGATCCAGGAAAGGGAAGGCAGGACAGTGGTCTTCATCGCCGATGATGGCGTCGTCGAGCGGCGCGCAGTCAGTATCGGTCGCACCGTCGGGAGCGAAGTCGAAATCCTCGCGGGCGTCGTCCCAGGCGAGACAATTGTGGTCGACGGAGCAGACACGCTCGAGAACGGTGACCGCGTTCGCATCAAAAAGTAGGGAGAGACACCAATATGGTCAGCATCGACGGATCGGATCGCGGCAACAGCCTCATTAGCGTCCGCAACCTGAACAAGGTCTACCGACGAGGCAACGAGTCGATCGATGTCCTCCAGGGCCTCAATCTCGATGTGGAGCAGGGCGACTTCGTGGCCTTCATGGGGCCCAGCGGTTCCGGCAAGACCACGTTGCTCAACCTCCTCGGAGGTCTCGACACTCCGACTGCCGGGACGGTGACCGTCGACGGCGACGAGATCACCCATATGTCGGGGAAGAAGCTCGCAACATGGCGCGCCCGCCACGTCGGCTTCATCTTCCAAATGTACAACCTGATCCCGGTACTCACCGCATTCCAGAACGTCGAACTCCCGTTGTTGCTGACCAAGCTGTCAAAGGCCGAACGCCGACGCCACGTCGAGACGGCATTGACCCTCGTCGGACTCCCTGATCGGATCAATCACTACCCCCGCCAGCTCTCCGGCGGTCAGGAGCAGAGGGTTGCCATCGCGCGCGCCATCGTGACCGACCCGACCTTTCTCCTGTGCGACGAGCCCACCGGCGATCTCGACCGCAAGTCGGCAGAGGAGATCCTCGATCTCCTGACCAGCCTCGAGGCCGATCACGGCAAGACCATTCTCATGGTCACCCACGACCCCCTGGCGGCCGATCGCGCCGATGTGGTCCTCCATCTCGAAAAGGGCGCCCTCGTGGAAGCCATGGAGCGAGGCGGCCGTTTCATGAAATACCTGCCGTTCATCTTCCGGAACCTCGTTCGAAAGAAAACCCGTACATTTCTGACCGTCGGGTCGATTGCCGTCGCGTTGTTCCTGTTCGGGCTGCTGGTCACTATCGAAACCGCCCTCAACGCGGGCGTCGACGTGGCCGGCGCCAACCGTCTGATCGTCCGCAACAAGACGTCGTTGATCATGCCGTTACCTCTTTCCTACCAGGAACGGCTGCGCCAGATGGACGGCGTCACCGAGGCGACCTACGCCACCTGGTTCGGCGGCATCTACCAGGATCAGAGGAACTTCTTTCCACAGTTTGCGATCGACACGGACACCTACCGGCAGATCTTTCCGGAGTTCCTGATATCTGACGATCAGTGGCAGGCGTTTCTGGCGGACCGCGAGGGCGCGGTCGTCGGGAAAACGACGGCCGACCGTTTTGGATGGAAGCTGGGTGATCGGATCCCGATCCAGGGCACCATCTGGTCCGGGACGTGGGACTTCAACATCCGAGCCATCTACGAGGGCTCCCGCCAGGGCGACGACGAGTCGATGTTCTGGTTCCACTGGAAATACCTCGAGGAACGCCGGCAAACCATGTCCGGCGGCGGCACCGTCGGTTGGTACACCGTTCAAATCGACAACCCCGACAACGCGGTGGCCGTCAGCAAGGACGTCGACACCCGTTTTGCCAATTCGGCCTACGAAACATCGACCGAAACCGAACAGGCTTTTGCCGCTGGGTTTGCAAAACAGATCGGCAACATTCGCATGCTCATCCTCTCGATCGGCGCCGTCGTCCTGTTCACACTCCTGCTGGTCACCGGAAACACCATGGCGATGGCGGTTCGCGAACGGGTGCCCGAGCTTGGAGTCCTCAAGACCCTCGGATTCGGCGACAAGACGATTCTCTTTCTGGTGCTCGCCGAGGCAGTCATCATCGCATTCGTTGGCGGCGTCATCGGGATCGGCCTCGCAAAGCTCTTCACGTTGGGCGGCGACCCTACGGGAGGGATGTTGCCGGTGTTTTTCATCTCGGGCCAACAAATGGCTTCGGGCATTGCAATCGCCCTGTTCGTAGGGCTGGTCGCCGGGACCATACCGGCGACTGATGGCGATGAAACTGCGCATCGTTGACGCGCTACGGAGGGTGTGATGGCCATTCCGGTTTCCTACAATATTCGATCGGTCACCGCCCGGTGGAAGAGCGCTGTGGTGTCGGTGATCGGCATTGCCGGCACCGTCGGAGTCTTCGTCGCCATGCTCGCGATGGCGCGGGGTTTTCAAGCGACGCTGATTTCTTCGGGCTCTTCATCCAACGCCATCATCCGTCGCGCCGGCGCGAGCTCCGAGATGGATAGTGGGGTCTCTCTCGACCAGTCGAAGGTGATCGGCGACGCAACCCAGGTGGCTCGCAACGCGGCAGGTGTGCCGCTCACCAGTCCGGAGATCGTGGTGATCGGGGCCTTTCAGCTGATGAAGAGCGGTACCGATGCCAACGTTCAGATCCGTGGCATGACGCCGGTCGTTCTCGATGTGCGCCCATCGGTGAAGATCGCCGAGGGTCGGTTCTTCGGCGAAGGACTGGCTGAGCTTGTCGTCGGTTCAAACGCAGTCCAGACATACCGCGGGCTCGGGTTGGGATCGACAGTGAGCTTCGGAGGCCGGGACTGGAAGGTTGTGGGCATCTTCGACGCGGGGGGCTCGGCCTTCGACTCAGAGATCTGGTGCGACCACACCGTCCTCGCCGACGCATTCAAACGGCCGGCAAACTTGGCCAGTTCGGTCACGGCGCGCCTCACCTCACCGACTGATTTCGACGCCCTGAAAGACACTCTGACATCGGATCCCCGTTTGACGGTTCAAGTGGAGCGCGAGCAGGCTTACTACGCCCGGCAGTCGCAGATGGTCAGCACGCTGATCCGCGTCCTCGGCTTTCTGGTGGCCTTCGTGATGGCCATTGGCGCCGTCTTCGGCGCCCTCAACACCATGTATTCGGCAGTGGCCGCCCGAGCGCGGGAGATCGCCACCATGCGCGCTCTCGGCTTCGGCGGCGGTTCGATGGTCCTCTCCTTCATGTTTGAATCGCTGTTCATCTCTCTGATAGGGGGCGTCCTCGGGTGTCTCGCCGTTCTGCCGCTCAACGGCTTCACCGCAGGCACGATGAATTGGCAGACCTTCTCACACCTGGCGTTCGCCTTCCGAGTGACACCCGGCCTCCTCGGAGCGGGTCTGGTGTTCGCCCTGTTGATGGGGTTTGTCGGAGGCGTGCTCCCCGCCGTCCGAGCGGCCAGGCTCCCGGTCGCCCAGGCGTTGCGCGAGCTGTGAGGGAGTGAAAGGGACCCAAGGCAAAACCATGAAACGGCAGGGCGTCCTCAGATCACCCTGATTGACCCGGATTCGGACTCGGAAGCAGAGTGGCAAAGGAGCAGAGGAGACGCGCTCGTTATCATGGTCGAAAACAGATGACTGTCATTTCGACCGAGCGGAGCCCCTCCCAATTTTGTCATTTCGACCGAGCGGAGCGAGTGGAGAAATCTCTTGGAGGGAAGAGGCGTCACTTCCCCAGGCGTTCGAGCGAACCCGCCTTTCAGAGCGCGGTCCCCGGGAGGAGCCACCCATCGCATTGTTTGCCCGAGCGGTGTGGGCGGATTGATGAGGCGAGCCCAAACAATGCGATAAATGGCACCTCCGCCGCACGTGCCACGAATCCGTGCGCGAAAATGGCACCTCCGCCGCACGCGTCCACGCGACTGAGCACCCGGGAAAATTCAGTTGGCGAGAAGTGCGTACGCAAATTCAAAATTCAAAACTCAAAACTGAGAACTCTTGCGGCGTCTTTGCGTCTCTGCGTTTTCTTCCGAGTCCGGATCTGGGTCAGTCTGGGTCATCTGAGTACTGAGATTGCGCTGGACGGAGTACGACGAGCCGTCCTAGTCGTGATCGCGGACGAAGAGGAGCGCCTCGGCGATGAGGTGGATCCGGCGCTCGAGCGAACGAAGATCCAGATACTCACCGCGGGTGTGCATCCCACCACCCACCGGACCCAGGCCGTCGAGGACGCACGTCGACGACGGATCGGGCAGAAAGTTGGGAAAGGACACGCCACCCCGGTCGGGCTCGAGTTCGAGAACCCAGCCGGCTGCCTCCGCAGAGCGAGCCAGATGGCGAGCCAGATCGGCGCTTTTCGGGGAAGCCACCATCGACGGGATGTGTTCGATCTCCTGAAACTCGAAATCGACGCCCCAGCGCTCAGCGAGGTCGGTCCCGATGCTCTTCATCGCCGCAACGACGCGGTCGCGGTCTTCGACGTTGAGAAAACGAACTTCGCCCTCGACGAGGCATCGGTCCGCCACGATGTTGAGACGCTCGCTGGTCCCAATAAACCGGTGTTCTTCCCCCACATCACTTACAAACTCCGAATCGCCGCCTACGATTCGCCCGACGTTGACCACCGGACCATCGCCGGGCTCGGACAGGTGCTGGACCTTAGCGGCCCACGCGCCAGCCGCTGCCAATGCAGATCGTCCCTCCCAATAGGCGACCCCGGAGTGAGAGGCCGTCCCGCGGGCGTCCAAACGCCACACCGTCAGACCCCGCCGCCCGGTCACCAGGGTCTCCCCTGCCGCCGACGGCGCACCCGGCTCCAGCACCAAAACCGCACGCGCTCGACTGCCCCAGTCGCGAACCGCCCGCACCGAGATGGGCCCACCGATCTCCTCGTCGGGCACCGCCACGACGACGAGATCCTCCGGGACGGCCTCCCTCCTAAATTGCAGCAGGGAAAGAGCGCCGATCAACGCGGCAAATCCCCCCTTCATGTCAAGGGCCCCGGTTCCGCGCAGTTGACCGCTGACATGCTCAGGTGAGACAGCCGGCAAGACCGTGTCGAGGTGTCCGAGAAGCAGGATGGAGTGGTCGCCGAAACCGGGCCCCCGTGCAACAAGAACCGGCTGACCCTCACCCCTCATGCCCATCTCAGCGTGAATTTCCGGAACTAACCCGAGACGGGTGAATTCGCCACCGAGACGCTCCGCCATGCAGTACAGACCCTGGACGTCGCCGCTCGCCGACGATATCGCGCAAAGATCTTCGAGCAGCCTCGAACTTTCAGCGAGTATCGACTCGGGCACGGCGGAGGTCGACGTGGTCACTGTCCGATCCCATAGGGCACGCCGATCACCTCCCGACGGCTCACGTCGAACTGGTCACCCGGGACGAGCACATGGGTCACCATCCCGCGAACCCCCAACTGAGTGGAGCCGCCGGCTCTTTCGATGCGTGAGATTTCAGCGCGCGACGCGTCATAGACGACCACCCAACCTTCTCCCAGAACTTCGAAGGTGCCGTCGGGCCGAACCCACACGGCCGTCCCCTCGTCAACGCCGACGCCCAACAACTCCGGGTGCTCGAGGACCGCGGAAATCAATCTATTGTGGCGCTGTCGCGCGACAAAGTGCTGGTCGACGATCACACCGGCAAACAGCCCCAGTCCTTCCCAAAGCTCCACGTTTTCCGCAATGATGACCGTGAAGTCGCCGTCGCCTGTGATCATCAGCCCGCTTTGGCACGCGGTGCCGGCCGAAGTACCGCCCACTACCGCACCGGCGGCAAAGGCCTGTTTGACGGCCGCACCCACCGGAGTATCAAGGAGGGCCAGGGTGATCCGGCGCTGGTCACCCCCTGAAAAGAAAATGCCCCCCGCCTGTTCGACGATCGCGGCAGTCTCCAGGACGGCTGCGTCTTCGGACGACCTCACATTCGCGATCACGACATTGGTGCAGCCGTACTCGGCCAGCAACTCCTGGTAGTACTGGCCGGTGTCGGGCTCTCCGGAAGCGGTCGGGAAGACAACGATCAGGGCCTCGGGCCCACCCGCCAACTCGACGAACTTCTCCATGACCTCTGCAGGTTTGGCTCCGCCGCCGTTGAGAATCAGATGCCCTCCGGGCGTCTCCGAGCCGGCAGCGCCAACTGGAACCAGCCACAACAGGGCTGCCATACCCTTCAAAATCCACTTCATGACTCCCCCGGGAAAAAAAACAGGGCGGCCAAAGGCCGCCCTTCACTGCGGGTCTCTAGAAACTGAACTTCGCGCCGAGGCGTATCACCCGCGGTTGTTGGATAGAGAGTGGGGTCCCAAAGCTCGAGGTCGGCGCCCACTCACTCCCGTCGGGGTGATCCTGGTAGTCATAGTAGTAGTCACCCCAACGCTGCGAGACGCTGGTGACCTTTTCGGAATCGAGGGCGTTGAACGCGTCGACAAACAGCGACAGCTCGAGATTCCTGCCGAGATTCAAATCGTACTCGAGGTGGAGGTCGAGGACGCTTCGATCCGAGTACTGTTCGCTGCCCCGCGGCGTCAAGAAAACTGAAGTTCGGTCGTTATTGTAGAGGCCTCGCATCCGGACGTAGGGCGTCCAATACTCGCCGGTCCGGAACTGATAGAAGCCAGAAAGCATGAAGTTCAATGGGAGGTCGATGGAACCGGCAACTTTGAAGACCCATTCTGAGTTAAAGGGCAAAGAGCCATTCGAGTTGAACAGTCCGTTGAGATCTTCGAAGTTGCTCAGGTAGCCATTCAAACTCCAGTCGGCGTTACCGGTCAGGTCCGACCAGACGACCGACGCGTCGAGTGACCAACCTCGGGTGTAGCGCTTCTGCATCCGGAGCGACACCGACTGGTAGTCGCGTTGAGCGTTGTCGGGATTGGTGATCAAAAACTCTTGTGGGGCGAGCAGGTCGAAAAACGGCACCTGACCGCCACCAAACGGATTGTCGGGCGCTAGCTGCGGATCATAGTCCTGCAGATTTGATGTCTCCATCGCGACCACGTCTTTGAACTCGCGCCAAATATAATCGGCACCGATGACCAACTCGTCGAGCAGTTGGTGTTCGACCGTGGCCACATACTGCTCGACATAGGGTTGGCTGATGGCCGGATTCATGTCCGCGCGGGCGTTGACCGACCCACCGGCGGGAATGTCGAACTCGTCGGTGTCGAAGTTGTAGTCGAGATAAATGGTGTCGGACAGAGCATCACCCGAGGCTTCCCGGTCGAACAGCACCACCGACATCCCGTCGTAGAAGGTCCCATAGTGAAACTTGACGGCGGTTTTTCCGGTACCGCTGATGTCCCAGACGAGACCGAGCCGCGGTGACCACATGCTGACATCGTAGACGTCGCCGCCGCCCGAGGTCGGAGCGGAGATGGGTTCTCTGAAGTTCCCGGTGTACTTCGTGTATCGGACACCGTAATTGACGGTTACGCGCCCGGTTTTCCACGAATCCTGGACGTAGAAATTGAACCCGTCCATTTTGGCCTTGAGATTCCACTCACCACCCCAGTCCGAAGAAAAGACGCCGCAGAAGGGACCGTCGAAGTATTCGTCAAGAGAATCACAGTAGTAGGAATCATCGAAATACGAAAACCCGCCGTTGCGGCTTGTGACGTAGTCGCTGTTGAACGTCTCATAGTTCACGCCGAACTTGAAGTCGTGCGAGTCATTGCGGCTGAACAGACTGTCCGCAAAGAGCGACCACGAAGCGTCAAACACCGTCCGATCGACCTCTTTCGACGAGTCTGACTTGAGGTTGTCCCACTCAAAACCGCTATCGGCGTCCTCGCGTCCCGGCGTGTCGTCGAAATAGCCGTAACGGTCATCGGTGCCGGTGAAACCGGTGAGCTTGACGGTCACAAAGTTCGAGTTATTGACCAGCGACTCCCAGGTCAGATTGTAGGAGTAGTTCGGCGAGTCCTGACGCTCCGACCCACTCGCAAGAACGAAGTCCCCTACTCCGCGGTATTCGTGATCGACACCGTCATAGTCCAGAAGCCCCATGATCTTGTTGCCGGAATTGAGCTGCCAGGTGACCTTGGCGAGGCCACGGGTCTCGGTACGATCGCTGTTTGCAGCGTCGCCAAGCGGTGCGTCAACTGCGTAAAATGGATCAACGACGCGCTGTCGCTGATCGAGCGAGACGAAATACCACACCTTGTCCTGGGCCAGCGGCCCGCCCAAGTTGACGGATCCCTCAATATCCTTGTCAACAGTGTTCGTGCCCTCGACGCCCTCGGGAGCGTTCTCCGAGTTGAGACTGCCGCCGGAGTAATACGCGCGCACGTCTCCATGAAACTCGTTGCCACCGGACTTCGTAATGAGGTTGACCACAGCACCGGTGAACCCGCCGTACTCGGCGTTCGCACCGAGGCCTCCCACCTCGACCTCCTGCACCCAGTCCATGCTCGGCAGCACCCACTGGGATCCGAGTTCGGGGTCCGATACGTCGACGCCGTCGAGATTGTATGCGTTTTGACTGACTGACGCGGCCCCATAGGCTTGGCCGTTCTGCACTCCCGGGGCATAGTCCATGAGGCCCACAGGATCGCGAACCAGAGGCTGGCGTTCGATGAATTTCTCGCCGAGATTGAACGAAACGCTGTTCGAAACCGTGTTGACTTGCGTCGACTCGGCCACCACAACGATCTCCCCGGACACGGTCACGTCCCCCATCTGAAGATCGACGTCAATGCTCTGGCCGAGTTGAACCACGACGTTTTCCTGAAGGACCGGCCGGAAGCCCGGGAGCTGGCCCTCGAGCGAGTACAGCCCCGGGTTGAGCCCTGGAAGACGGAAGTTCCCGTTTTCGTTGGTGACGGCGACCTTCTGTCCACCAATCAACGCGTCAGATTTGGCGACGACCATGACGCCCGGGAGAACCGCTCCGGAAGGATCGGTCACGGTCCCCCGAACAAGGCCGGTCGTGTTGCTCTGAGCGGCCGCCGGGAGTGCCTGCAGCGCGAGTCCGGCAACCAGCGACAAACAAAGAACACGGATGATGCACTTCATGATCTCAGCTCCTTCCGTTATGAAACAAATTATTCAAAATATTTACTTGATGAAATTTTTGCTATCATATCTGTACCATAGGTCGATCAACGAAACCTGTCAAGGCTCTTTCGCAGCTTCGTGAAGACCTCCGAGAAAAGGACCTCGCGGTTATAATCTGGGAACCGGGAGCAAACTGGAGAGCTCATGAAGAAGAAGGCCACCCAAAACAACTTCAGTACGATGCTGGCCCGGAAAGCCTCCAGCCTGCCGCGACAGCAGCGGCTGATGGCTGAATACGTGCTCGAGCACCTCACCACGGTTCCCTTTCTCTCGGTGCCTGAACTCTCCCGCCGAGTTGGTGTTTCCGAGGCAACGGTGGTTCGTTTCGCCCAACGCCTCGGGTATCCCGGGTTCTCAGAACTCAAGATGGAGCTGGTGGATATCCTCCAGGACCACCTCCACCGGGGGGATGACGAAACGGCCGAGGAGGTCGCCAACGACATCTTCGCGTCAGTGGCGGATCTCGAAATTTCCAACATCAACCGCACGGTGGAAGCCCTCGACCGCGCACTCTTCACCGAGATCGGAGAGGCGCTCTTCCTCGCATCGTCGGTCTTCACCTTCGGGATGGGCGTCTCGGCGCACCTTGCCGAACTCGCCGCCTACAACCTCCTGCAGGTCGGTCTCCACACTCACAATCTCTCGACTCGATTTTCATCGCCCCTCGAACAGCTCGTGGCGGCAAAACCGACTGATCTCGTGATGGTTTTCTCACTGCCGCCCTACTCCCGGCAGGGGCTGGACATGCTCGCCGAAGCGAAGAAGATCGGGATTCAGACGGTTGCCATCACCGACAGAGTCACCGCTCCCGCGGCCCGGCTCGCCACGTGGACCCTCCCGGTCAAGAGCGACAACATGATGTTCACCAACGCCGTCGCCGCTGTCACGGTGCTGCTCAACGCCCTCGCCACGGAGATCGCGACCAGCCACCGCGAACACGCCGTGGCCGCGTTATCGAGGATCAACCGGGTGTTAGCGGAAGATGAGGACGTCCTCACGTCCAAGCCTTGAGTTTGCTGAAGAACTTGCCACTCACTGCCAGTGTGACAGGACCGGCCAGACCAGAAACATCAACGACATCAGTATGAACATGCCCTGCAACGGCAGGTTCCAACGGAACCACTTCTCATAGGGGATCTTCGCCATCGCCAGCGTGCCGACGGTGACGCCAGAGGTGGGAATGATCATGTTGGTGAAACCGTCGCCGAGCTGATATGCCAAGACCGCGGTCTGAGGTGTGATGCCGGAGAGTTCGGCAAGAGGCGCCATGATCGGCATCACCAGAGCGGCCTGAGTCGATCCCGACGGGATGAAGAAGTTCACTCCCAACTGCATCAGGTACATCACCTGGGCGGTGATGACACGGGGAAGCTGCGACGTCACCGAACTCATGCCCCAGAGGATGGTGTCCATGATGTTGCCAGCCTCGAGGATCTCGACGATGCCCCCTGCAAAACCGACGATCAGCGCAGCCCCGGCGATATCCCGGCATCCGCTGACAAAGGTCTTTGCGAGTTCGTTGACGTTCATCCCGGAAACCAGGCCCGCGGTCAGACCCATCGCAAGGAAGAGACCGGTGAGTTCGATGATGTACCACTTGAAAACCACCACCCCGACGACCATGAACACCACCCCGCCGAGCAGGATCGCCAGGCAAATCGCACGACGAGGCGTCAACTCGGTTGTCGCCTGTTGCTGTGCGAGAACCTCCCGGCGGCGAACGGTGTCGAGTTCAAACATGGGACTTCTGGTGGGGTCGGCCTTGACGCGGGCCGCATAGATCATGACCCAGGTGATCACTGCGGTGGTGGCCACGCACCAGACGATGAGTCGGTAGCCCCACCCGGACACCGGTTGAATCCCGGCAATCCCCTGTGCGATCTGGAGCGTAAACGGGTTCAGAAAGGCGCCTGCGAAGCCGACTCCGGCGGCAAGAAAGGTCAGACTGACACCGACCATCGAATCGTAGCCGAGAGCCAGGGCCATCGGTACGAATATGAGTACGAACGGTATCGCCTCTTCGCACATCCCGAAGGTCGCGCCGAACAGCGAGAACACGGTCATGACCGTGGGGATCACAAGGTACTCCCGCCCCTTCAGAGCCTTGACGAGCCGATGGATGCCGGCTGCGATGGCCTGCGTCTCGTTGAGCACATAGAACGAGCCGCCGACCATGAAGATGAAGAAGATGATGTTGGCGAGCCGCAGCGCACCACGGATCGGTGCCGTGAAGATCTCGAGCACCTGGGGGTGCGAATCTTCAAATTGAAATGAACCGGGCACCACGATCTCCGCCTCGACGTTCCCGCGAACGACTTCTTCCCGATCGAATGCGCCACCGGGAACAAACCACGTCGCGACCGCAGCCAGCACGATCAGGGAAAAGACGATGACATAGACATCCGGTACCTTTTTGAACACAGGGCCCCTCCGACGACAGTGAGTATAGACGGAAGTCAAGAGGCGTCAGCCGACTTTATTCGACGGCGAACCTTGGCGGCGCGTGGGATGACCGCGCCTTGAAATCCATCGAAGCGGGGAGCCTAAGTAGCCCACTGCCTGTGTGATAACCTCGTAGTAAGGGTTTGGACCCTGACCTATCGCGGTGTCTGTATAACAACCTGACGAAAGAGCTCTGAGGCCAGAAATGACGCAGAGTCAAAAGAACGGTGACTCCGTTGCCGGTCGGATCACCGGTTTGAGCGACGCCAACGCCCCGAATCTCGAGGCGATTTCGAAACGGCGGCTTCAGCTGTGGTCGTTGACTCTTTTTCTCATGGTGTCGGCCGTCAGTATCCTCGCCCTCGGGTTGGTTGCGACGCTCATCGAATTCCCCTTCCTGTCGTCAAAAACATTGATGTTTCTCGGCATCGTCGTGCTCATCATCCTGTTCAGCGTTTACGCATTCAAGAAAGAACAGGAGTTGAGATCTCTGACAGAAGCTGTCGTGGACGAACAGGTGCTCGCCACCGCCCTGGCCAACACCGTTCGCGAGGCGCAGCTCTTTGCCGAGGGCGGCGATGAGATCCACGGACGGGCCGATCTCAATCAGATGGTGGATGCGATGCTTGACTCCTGCCTCGAACTGGTCGGCGGTCAGGGTGGATCGATCATGCTGCTCCAGGGTGAGGATGAGCTCCACACGGTCGCTTCGAGCGGTAAGAGCGCCGCCCGCGGCGCCAAGGTGCCGATCAGCGAGGGCATCGCCGGACAGGTGGCCGCGAGCCACGAGCCGATGTTGATCATGGGCGTCTTTCACTGGAAGCACTACACCGAAGATGACGAGGCCACCCAGCCGGCGTGCGCGATGTGCGTGCCGCTTCTCGACGGTGACCGGCTGATCGGCGTACTGAACCTCAACGCCACACCGAAACGGATCTACAGCGAGCGCCACCTGCGGACCATGAGCGTCTTCGGGAAACAGGCCGGCAAGGCAATCGCCCGCGCCCAGGCCGGCGAATTCCAACGACGACGGGGCGATCGCGGCGGCCTTCGCGTCATGCACGATCCTCTTACCGGCTTGCCCAACAGGGCGCTGCTCTTCGATCGCGTCGGCAACGCCCTCGCCCGCCGCAGGCCCCCCGGTCATGCGGTCGTGGTTCTGTTCCTCGATCTCGACGATTTCAAACGGGTCAACGACAGCCTCGGTCACGCAGCAGGCGACCAGGTCCTGATTGCGCTTGCCGAACGCCTGCGCGCCAGCGTCCGCATGGGCGACTCGGTCGCTCATTTCGGCGGCGACGAATTCGCGATTCTGCTCGAGGCCTCCGACGCCGACGAAGCCACCGCCGCGGCCAACCGAATCCTCGGCGATCTCAACCAACCGTTCCCCCTCGAGGGGCGCGACGTGCGCTTTTCCGCCAGCGTCGGCATCGCCCTCGAACACTCCAGCGACGTCGACGCCGAAGAAGTCGTTCGCAATGCGCTGATGGCGCTGCACAACGCCAAGGCCAAGGGCAAGGGCCAGGTTGCCGTCTTCGAACAGTCAATGCAGTCGAGCGCCCTCGACCGACTCGACCTCGAACACGATTTGAGAACAGCTCTCGATGACAAGGGTCTCGACGTCTATTATCAGCCGCTCATGCACATCCCGGACATGACGGTGCACGGTTTCGAAGCTCTCGTCCGGTGGCATCATCCGCAAAAAGGCCTGGTTTCGGCGATGAATTTCGTGCCGCTGGCGGAGGAAGCAGGGTCTGCAGCCGGTCATCGATCGCATGGTGCTGCAGCGGACGTGCGCCGAAGTGGTCGAGCTCAACGCCGGAATCTTTGCCGGCAAACCGGCGGCCGCGCACGTCAATATCTCGCCCAACTCGCTCAACGAGGCTGATTTCGTTGCCAACCTCGCCACCGACATCATGGAGTCCGGAATCGAGCCCAGCCACCTCGTACTCGAGATCACCGAGGGCGTCATCATGCACGATATGGAGCAGGCGGCGAGCAAGCTCCGCGCGATCAAGTCCCTCGGCGTGCGGCTCGCGCTCGATGACTTCGGGACCGGCTACTCCAGCCTCAGCTATCTCAGACGGTTTCCGGTCGATGTCGTCAAGATCGACAAGATCTTTGTCGACGAGATCGAGACGGACAACGGCGCCGCTGCTCTCGTCCAGGCCATTCTCCGCCTCGGCAAGGGCCTCAATTTCGAGGTCGTGGCCGAGGGCATCGAAACCGAGGACCAGATGAACAGCCTGGTCGAGCTCGGGTGCGGATTCGGACAGGGCTACTACCTCGCGCGCCCCCTTTCGACCGCTGAACTCCACAAGTTCCTGAGGGGCATCAAACAGGTGTCGTGATAACCTGATCGACGAGACGTGCTCTCAAGGAATGGCAATTGCGGTTCGTCCTCAACGACCGATTGGTAGAGACCCACGACCCGCCGGGAATGCCGGCGCTGGATTACCTGCGTCGTGTGGCCGGACTCACTGGAGTCAAGTACGCCTGCCGCGAGGGCGACTGCGGTTCCTGCGCGGTGCTCGTGGGGCAACGGACGAACAGCGGCACCCGCTACCAGGTGGTGACGTCCTGTCTGGTGCCATTGGGCGCTCTCGCCGATCGCCACGTGGTGACCGTCGAGGGCCTCAACCGCAGCGAACTCACCCCGATCCAGCAGGCATTTGTCGACACGGGCGCGTCTCAGTGCGGCTTCTGCACGCCTGGATTTGTCGTCGCACTGACAGGCCATCTTCTTGAAGCTGCGAGCTGGGACGCTGCTGATGCGATCGAAAGCGTGGCGGGGAACATCTGCCGCTGTACGGGCTACGCCTCCATTATTCGGTCCATCGAGGGGCTGCTCGAGGATCTGAGGGACAGAATCGATCTCGAGGAGTCGAGAGTCCCGGCGTTGGTCCGCGAAGCCTTCCTCCCCGATTCGTTTCTTCAAATCGACGAGTTGCTCCCGGTTGCAGCTGAATCTGCCCTCACGGCACCGTCTTCTTCCCAGATCATCGTCAGCGGCGGTACCGATCTCTACGTCCAGAAACCCCACCAACTCGAAGACGGTCCGATCTATATCGTTCCCAGGTCCGGTCTCTCCCGCCATCCGGCAGCGCGACGGATTCGTCTATCTTGCGGCCACTGCCACCGCCGAGGACATGAAACAGTCGGAGATCCTGGAGGCCGCGGTGGGCGGCATCAACCGCGCCATGGAGCTCATGGGCTCACTCCCAATCCGCAACCGGGCCTCGATCGCCGGCAATCTCGTGAACGCCTCGCCCATCGGCGATATGACGATTACCCTCCTTGCTCTCGGCGCCGAGGTCGGGCTGGTTGCCAGCGGCGATCGCCGCGTCGTCCCGCTCCACGAGTTCTTTCTCGGGTACAAAAAGCTCGATCTGCGCGCGGACGAGATGGTGGAGTGGGTCCGGTTCGCCGTCGCCGATGGCCGCCTTTTCTTCAACTTCGAAAAGGTCAGCAAACGCACGTATCTGGACATCGCCACTGTCAACACCTCAATTTCGTTTCAGACCACCGATGGGCGGATCACCAACGCCCGACTCTCGGCCGGCGGCGTGGGACCGGTGCCAATGCGACTCGAACGAACCATGGCGCTTCTCGAAGGCAGCGAACCGACTGCCGCGACCGCCTTGGCCGCGGCAGAATCCGCGCGGTCTGAGATCTCACCGATTACCGATGTCCGGGGATCGGCGGAGTACAAAAAGCTGCTTCTCGGCCAACTGGTGCTCGCCCATTTCCAGGTCCTGTTCGAAGTGGACACCGGTCTTTTTGCGGAGGCGTCGGCGTGAGCAACCACGAAATCGCTCCCCACACCCGCGGCGAGAGCCTGTTTATCGGCGATCTCCCCGACCCGCCGGGATTGTTGCACGCGGCCGTGCTAGCCGTCGCCGGTCGCCCACGGCCGGATCGTACGGCTCGACACCTCCGGAGCAGCCGGGATGGCGGGTGTCGCATGCATTCTGACGGCCGCCGACATTCCGGGCGACAACCAGATCGGCGGCATCATCCAGGACGAGCCCCTGCTTGCCGAGGGCGAGGTTCACTTCGTCGGCCAACCGATCGCCGGCGTAGTGGCCGACACGCCGCGCAGGGCCCGCGCCGCAGCCGCTGCCATTGTGCTCGAGATCGCTGAAGCGCCCGGCATCTTCGATGCCCGCCAAGCCGCCGCTGCAGGCCAGCTCATCGTCCCATCTCGCACGTTTGCCCTGGGCGATGTCGAGTCGGTCTGGTCCGAGTGTGCAGCGGTCGTCGAAGGTCAGGCTGAATCCGGCGGCCAGGAGCACCTCTATCTGGAAACCCAGGCCGCACTCGTCATCCCACAGGGCGGCGACAGGTTGCGGATTCTCTCCTCGACCCAGGCGCCGACCGCCGTACAGCGCATCGCCGCCCGAGTTCTCGATCTGCCGATGAACGCTCTCGAGGTGGATGTGGCGAGGCTCGGCGGCGCCTTCGGCGGCAAAGAGGACCAGGCGACGCCGTGGGCGGTGTTGGCCGCGCTCGCCGCCCGCGTTCTCAACCGGCCCGGTCCGAATCGAACTCGACCGCGGCGAGGATATGCGGATGACCGGCAAACGCCACCCCTACTCCTCCGACTACAAAATCGGGCTCGCCGCCGACGGCCGCATCCTCGCCTACGAGGCCACCTACTACCAGAACGCGGGCGCCGCCGCCGATCTCTCCCCGGCCATTCTCGAGCGCAGCCTGTTCCACGCCACCGGAAGCTATTTCGTGCCCAATGTCCTGGTCACGGCCCTGAGTTGCAAAACAAACCTCCCGCCGTTTACCGCATTCCGTGGTTTCGGTGCGCCGCAGGCCATGTTCGTCTTCGAGAGCGCCATCACCCACGCAGCCGAGGTCATGGGGAGCGACCGTTTGCACATCCAGCGCACAAACCTCCTCGCCGAGGGCGACACCTTTCCCTACGGAATGAAGGCCCAACAGGGCAACGCACAACGGGCGTTCAACGAGGTTGAGACGCTGTTCGACGTCGCCGGGCTTCGCCGCGAAATCGACGAACACAATGCTGCCGACAGCCTCACAAAACGGGGCCTCGCCATGATGCCGGTGTGCTTCGGGATCTCCTTCACCTCGACCTTTCTGAACCAGGCCGCCGCTCTGGTCCATGTCTACACGGATGGCAGCGTCAGCGTCTCGACCGGGGCCGTCGAAATGGGCCAGGGCGTCAACGCCAAGATGCTTGGTGTCGCCGCCCACACGCTGGGGATCGCACCCTCCCGCATCACGGTCGAAACCACAAACACACTCAGAGTCGCCAACACCTCCCCCACCGCCGCCAGCTCCGGCGCCGACATGAATGGCGGCGCCACTGAAATCGCCTGCCGAACCCTCCTCGAACGATTGCGAGCGGTTGCCGGTCAACTTCTTGAGGTGTCACCCGATGCTGTCGCCATCCGCAGACGACCATGTCCTGGTCGATGGCGTTGTCAGCGAATTGACGTGGGAGAAACTGGTCTGGGAGACCTACTTCCGGCGGGTCAGCCTGTCCGCTCAGGCCCACTTCGCAACGCCCCGAATCCACTTCGACCGCGAGATCGAAAAAGGCGAGCCCTTCGCGTACCACGTATATGGCAGCGCTGTGGTGGAGGTCACGGTGGACGGTCTCCGGGGAACTTACACGGTTGATCGGGTGCGCGCCGTTCACGACGCCGGCCGCAGTCTCAACCCGATTGTCGACATGGGCCAGCTCGAGGGTGGTCTGGTCCAGGGCATCGGTTGGATGACGATGGAAGAGCTGCTCTATCGGGATGGCCGCAATCTCACCGACACGCTCAGCACCTACAAGATCCCCGACATCCTGGCGACGCCGAAGATCGAGGGCCACTTTCTCGAAGATGCCGACAACCCCAATGCGATCCTGAAATCCAAAGCCATCGGCGAACCCCCATCTGATGTACGGCATCGGCGCCTACTTCGCCCTGCTCGACGCCATGAAGGCCTTCCGTCCCGACCGCGAAGCCTTTTTCAACGCGCCCATGACTCCCGAGAAGGTCCTCATGTTCCTCCACGGCGACCGCTAGTCGACGGCGGGGAATTCAACGCAAAGTCGCGAAGACTACCCGCAGATGACGCAGATCCATCGCACCTATCCCAAGTGAACGCAAAGTCGCAAAGGCGCAGAGACGCAAAACCACAGAGACACAGAGGCACAGAGAGAGCCCGAGAGAACTCGAACGTCCGGTGAGGTCTCGGCCGCCCACGGCGGCCGAGCACCGCTGGCCCGAACTGCCGCTCCGAAAGCGCCAGCTCCGCTACAATCCCTCCATGGAACATCGCACCGATATGCCGACGGATCCATGGGCGCACGCCCTCGAGTCCTTGCGCGCCGGCCACCACACAGTGCTGGTCAAGGTCGTCAATCACTCGGGCTCGGTCCCGGGAGTGACCGGGACGATGGCGGTCGTTTCCGATCTTGGCATCGCCGGCACAATCGGGGGTGGGGCTGCAGAAAAGGCGCTTCTCGAACGCGCGAAGGCTCACAAAGAAGGGTCGGAGATCATCCGTTTCCGCCACACCCCTGGCGAGGGCGGGACCCTGTGCTCGGGTCTCCAGGTCTTCGCAGTCAACCTGCTGACGAGCAATGATGTGCAAGCGCTTCAGAACCTGGTCGACACAATCTCTGATCACCGCAACGGCACGCTCCACCTCACTCCAGAAGGTCTCCGTTTTGACGCCGGCGTCGTCGATGAACCGAGGTTTCTCGAGGGCGATGACGGCTGGAGCTTCAGCGAACCGATTGGCCTTTTGGACACCTTGACGATCATTGGCGGAGGCCACGTGTCGCTCGCCTTTTCGAGAGTCATGGCGACCCTCCCCTTCCGGATCGTTCTCCTCGACAACCGTCCCGAGCTGCCGACCATGGAAGCCAATACCTTTGCTCACGAACGCAGGGTCGTGGACTATGAACGGGTGGCCGATCACGTTCCCGGGGGCGACCGCTCGTGGGTCGCGATCATGACCTATGGCCACATCCACGACCGGCGGGTGCTCGGGCGGCTCCTTGGTCGCGACTACGCCTACCTCGGCGTTCTCGGAAGCAGGGCCAAGATCCACGCGATGTTTGCCGATATGAGGGCGGAGGGCGTTTCCAGCGAAAGCCTGAGCCGGGTTCGGGCCCCGGTCGGGATTTCGATCGGCAGCCACACGCCCGAGGAGATCGCGATCAGCATCGCGGGCGAAATCATCGCGGTCCGCAACGGCAAGGAGGCTGCGTGCCAAGCCTTACCTTCATCCTGAACGGCCGCGACACCACGGTCGAATATGAAGAAGGAATGAGACTTCTGGCGGTCCTGCGCGAGGTGTGTGGGATCACCTCGGCCAAGGACGGTTGTGCGCCCGAGGGCGTCTGCGGATGCTGCACCGTCCTCCTCGACGGTCGACCCTCGCTCTCGTGTCAAACGGACCCTGAAAAGGTCGCCGGTCGCGAGGTCGTGACCCTCGAGGGCCTCCCGGAACGGCAGCGGCAACTCCTGGCGGCGGCATTTGTCCGTGAGGGCGCGGTTCAGTGCGGTTTCTGCACCCCCGGTATCGCTGTTCGGGCGGCTCACCTTCTTGGAAAGAACCCTTCTCCGGATCGCAAACGAATCGAGAAAGCCCTGGCCGGCCACATCTGCCGCTGCACCGGATACAACCGTATCGTCGATGCAGTTCGGACTGCAGGCGAGACGTGGGGTACAAAGGGTGCGACGGAAACCGGCCTGCCGCGCAACGGAAGGTTCTTCGGCGAGGCCCATGGGCTGCAACGCACCTCGGATGGGCCGACAGGTGAGGGAGTTGGCGCTTCCCCATCCCGCTATCGGGGGCTCGAGCAGACCCTCGGCGCAAGGGACTTCGTTGCCGACCTCGAGGTCGATGGCATGCTGCACGCCGCGCTCGTCCTCTCGGAATATCCGCGAGCCCAAGTACTCAAGATCGACCCGGGGCCTGCGCTGGCCGCACCGGGTGTGGAGCGGGTCTTGACCGCACGCGACATCCCCGGTGTCTGCAACCACGGGTTGATCGTTCACGACTGGCCGCTGCTGGTGGCCGAGGGAGCGACCACTCGATACGTCGGCGACGTATTGGCAGTCGTGGTGGCCGACTCGCAGCACCGCGCGCGAACCGCCGCAACATTGGTGGCTGTCCAGTACGAGGTTCTCGAGCCGTTGTGTTCGCCGGAGGCCGCACTGGCGCCGGACGCCCCCGCCATCCACGACGGCGGCAACCTGCTCGAGGTCTCCGCATTTGCCAGAGGCGACGTCGACGCCGCGCTTGAAAACTCCGCACACGTCGTCGAGGAGACCTTCTCGACCCAACGCATCGAGCACGCCTTCCTCGAGCCCGAAGCCTGCCTGGCCCTGCCGATTGACGGTCGCCTGAAAGTCTTCTCTCAGGGACAGGGGGTGCACGACGACCAACGCCAGATCGCCGCCATCCTGGGTATCGACAGCGACCGGATCGAGGTCGAACTGGTGTCCAACGGCGGCGCCTTCGGTGGCAAGGAGGACCTTTCCGTCCAGGGCCATACTGCTTTGGCGGCGTGGCTTCTGCAGCGTCCCGTCAAGACCGTGCTGACCCGCGAACAATCGATTTTGATCCACCCCAAGCGGCACCCTCTCACCCTGCACTACACGGTGGGTTGTGACGGCGAAGGACGGCTCACCGCGGTTCGCGCAAATATCGTCGGCGATACCGGAGCCTACGCATCGGTTGGCGCCAAGGTCCTCGAGCGGGCGGCGGGCCACTCGTGTGGTCCCTATCGCGTTCCCAACGTCGATGTGGTGGCGCGGACGGTCTACACCAACAACCCACCCTGCGGTGCGATGCGGGGGTTCGGCGCCAACCAGGCGGCATTTGCCATCGAAGGCGTCCTTGATCGGCTGGCGGCGAGAGTCGGGCTCGACGGCTACGACATCCGTGAGCGAAACGTACTCGATCCCGGCGACCTTTTTGCCACCGGTCAAAGAATGAACGCGAGCTGCGGGATCCGACAGACTCTCGAGGCCGTCCGGAATGTGTATAAAACGGCAGCGAGGGCCGGCATCGGCTGCGGGATCAAGAACACCGGTATCGGCAACGGGATGGCGGACACCGGGCGGGTCGCGATCGAGGTCCTCGAAAACGGCCGCCTTGAGATCCTCACCGGATTCACCGAAATGGGTCAGGGGCTGCACACCATTCTCCGTCAGGTCGTAAGTCAGGAAACCGGTCTCGCTCCCGACCTGATGGATGTTCGAACCGTCAGCCTCGCTGAGGTGGAGTGCGGAATGACAACCGCCTCGCGCGCCACCGCCCTGTGCACCGCCGCCGGTCAGATCGCCGCGCGTCAGCTCGCCGGGGCGCTGGAAGCGACCTCGCATGCAGATCTGGTGGGGCGGCGCTTCAGCGGAGAGTACATCTGCGACTTCACGACGACGCCGGGCGCCCCGGTCGACGAGCCGATCACCCACATGGCCTTCGGATTTGCGACCCAGGTGGTGATCCTGGACAACGACGGATTGATTCAAAAAGTGGTGGCGGCGCACGATGTCGGACGCGCCATCAACCCGCTTTCTTGCGCCGGTCAGATCGAGGGCGGCGTCCACATGGGACTCGGTTATGCCCTGTCCGAGGACTTTCCCTGCGTCGGCGGCCAGCCCATGCATCGCGGGCTTCGCGACCTCGGGATCCTCCGCGCGGCCCACACACCCGAGATCGAGGTGATCCTGGTCGAAGTACCCGACGGCGTGGGCGGCTATGGATCCAAAGGCGTCGGGGAAATCGGCCTCGTCCCGACGGCGGGCGCGGTCGCCGCGGCCCTGCACGGCTACGACGGCATCTGGCGGAACGCTCTCCCGATGATCGATGCCCCCGCGTCGCAGCCGTCGCTGCCCCGTTCCCGTCGTACCGTCGCACCCGACCTCGACTGAATCGGTACAATAATCACCGCGATTGGTAGCCGCTACGTGGGCGGCACTGGAAGGCATGGTTATTCGCGACGACACCGAGCAGTACGCGAGGCCTGGTAGACCTCGTCACCGCTACCCTGTAGTCGAGGTCCGGCCGGGCGAAACTCTCGCAGGACGGTTTGTGGTCGGAGAGATTCTCGGCGTCGGTGCGACAGGGACCGTGTTTTCAGCTCTCGACCGGACCGTCGGTCAAAAAGTCGCGATCAAGATCCTTCACCCTGATCTCCACGACGACCTCACCAGAGAACGATTGCGGCGCGAGGTCCGCGCGTCGCGCAACTGTCACCCCAACGCTGTGGCCGTCTACGACCTCCACGAAGCCGACGGCCACGTCTTTCTGAGCATGGAACTCGTTGAGGGACGAAGCCTCAGAGAGCTGTTGGACGAGCGCTCGAAGCTCGAAGCCTCCGAGGTCGTCAACATCGGCCGCCAGATCGCCGATGCACTCGCACATCTCCACGACCTCGGCATCATCCACCGCGACATCAAGCCCGGCAACATCCTTCTCGTCTCCGACGGCACCGTCAAGCTGTGCGACATGGGTCTGGCTCGTCCGATGGAAGAGGGTATGACCGTCACCGAAACAGCAATGGTGGTGGGCACGCCCGCCTATATGGCTCCTGAGCAAGGCCTCGGCTCCGACCTCACCTCTGCGAGCGACATCTACGGTCTCGGACTCACCCTCTACCAGTGCCTGACCGGGAAAGTCCCTCTCACTTCCGATACTGCGGTCGCAACGCTCACCCGGCGCCAACGCGAGCGACCGCCCGCCCTTCGCCGGGAGCGACCCGAATGCCCATCGTGGCTCAACCGCCTCATCCGGCGAATGCTCGAGCCGCGTCCGAGAGATCGCCCGTCCGCCGCCCGGGTTGCTCTGGCGTGCGAAACGGCGCGGATTTTTCCGTGCCCTCGGACACAGAACCTCGTCGCGGCATCGATCGGTGTGATTATCTTCGTTGCCGCGGCATTTGCCGGTTGGTCCTCGGTGACACACCGGACGGTCGGTTTCGACCTGGATCAGGATTCGGTCTTCGGGATCGACGGTAAGGGAGACCCGACCTGGACATATACCCCACCCGTGCCGCCATTCGTGATCAAGACCACCGATCTCGATGGAAACGGGCGCGACGAAGTCGTCGTCACCGGTCCGCCAACGTCTCCGGACCACGAGAGACCACCGGCCGACAAGAGATCGTACGTGACGGTTCTGAGCGCTGACGGCGAGCTCGTGACCACGGCCATTCTCGAGGACCTGATCGGCAGCTGGCGGTTCCCCTATCGAATAGATGTCTTCCCGAATATTTCGTTCGAAGACCTCGACGGCGACGGATGGAACGAGATCATCGCCACGTGCCATCACCACCGGTTCTATCCCTCGGCACTCATCGTCTATTGGCCGAAATGGGACGTCTGGGATGTGCTATTACGGCACCCGGGGGCCTTCCTCGGCGTCGCCGGCGCACACGAGAACGGCCCGACGGGGCTGAGGTTCATCGCCCACAACAATCTTCTGGGGATGACCAAGGTATATGGTGAGATCGACGTGATCCCCCCAGGCTCGCGACCCGTTTCGAACCGGCGCACAACCAGTCTTGTCGCACCTCCCGAAGCGATGCAACGAAACGCCACAGTCGGCTCCTGGCGTACATACATTCCTTTCGCCCCCGGTCATCTCACCGCATTCGGAGATGACCGATTCGTCGTCGAGAGCGAGCCCGAACTGGTCATAGGGTTCGCTACCAGAGGCCCCACCTTTGATCAGTTTTTCAACCCGATCGGAGGGCCCAACGCGGGCCTCGACCTGCGCGAGGCACGACTCCAATTCGCGGAATCGCTCCACCTGATAGGTGCCGACACCAGGGCCATCACCCGGGACGGTGTCGAGACCCTGGTCGAGAGCATTCGAACGGACGCCGGCCCGCTGATGAACGAGATGCCCTACGAGCTCGTGTTTTCCACCCTGGCCGCAAAGGCCCTGGCGGGCGTCGGGGACGCCGAAGCCGGCATCGCGCTGCTCGAAAAGACGCGCCACCTGCAACGTGACGACGACCTGCTCTATCGCCTGGCCCATCTGTATGCCGTCCACGGCGAACCGGAAAAGGCCCAGGCGATCCTTCAAGACACCGCCAACAACGGCACATCTTCCCGTGCCAGATTTGACGTTCCCGTCCTCATGCTTCAGATCGCCATCGCCCAACGGGACGAGAATGACGTCGCGACCGCCATCGCCTACCTCACCGATCGCGGGGTCGCCCCAGAAAGCAAGGGCGGTCTGCGCAACAGCCTGGCTGCCCGCACCCGTCTCTGGTGGGATACGGCGACCCCTACCGACGCCCAGGTGCGCACCGTCGATGTCGACGGCGACGGCGACGCAGTCGCCTGCCTCATCAGGTGGCGCCTCGGTATCCCGGTCCCGGACGATGCGGAACGGATGCGCGTATCGATCGATCTCAACCCGGACGGTTTCAATCTGGGCACGATCGCGCTCGCCGCGGCCCTCGTTGCGCAGGGTCGACCGGACGAGGCGATCGGAGAACTCGATCGTGTGATTGGCGCTATAGCCCGCTCCTCGAGGTGGGACTTTACCGACTCCGAGATCCTGAAGCTTGCTCAGGCCGTGCGTGTGGTGGCGCTCGAGACCACAGGCGACACCGCCGGGGCAGCCGCAGAGGCCCGGCGGTTGGCACCCCAGTTCGATGCGGATCTCCTGCCAGGAAAACTCGTTCATGAGGTCCTCGATCGCACGAACAGTTGAGCCGCGGTACAATCGTCTCAGGAGGGCGTCCCGTGCGCGCAGCAATGAAGGGCTCGCAGAGCTCGTGTGTTCCGTCTTCACGGCGATCTCCACGGCGAGCCGCGGGTTTTTGTTCTGAAAGAAGGCGAAAATCCGGTGGGCGCCGACCCGACAAGCGCCGTCCACCTCCCGATCCGCCAGGTCTCGCGACAACATGCTCTGCTCCGGGTCGATGGTGAACGTGTTCGCATCGAAGACCTGGGCAGCACCAACGGCACCTACGTCAACGGTGTCCGCGTGCCGCAAATCCCGACTCGGCCAGAACGACTGGGTGCAGTTCGGGCCCGTCCTGATGACCTTTGAGTCGCTGGCGGCCGAGGAACACGAACTTGCCATCAACCTCGAAAACGATGACGCCCCGGTTCGGCACGTTTTCGACGACGGCGGGCATCACGACTGCGATCGGTATCCCTTCGCCAGACCTCGATTGCCTGGGCCGATGTTCTGGAACAGTGCGCCGCCCGTCTCATCAGCCGATGGTCTCCCGACGTCGACGGCGCCATGGAGTACCTGGCTGCGGCAACGCCGACGGCGGATCGGTGGCCCTGCTCACTCGAACTTCCTTGGGGGAAGTCGTCGTCCAGGCCGCGTCGGGTGATCTGGCAGTCCTCTCACCGTGGACCGAGTCCGATGCCCTTGAAGATCTCCTGCCGGCAGACAAAGAAGCGTCGGCCGACAACAGTCCACTCCTTTCTTCGAACCTCCCGATGTCCGTGGCCATCGCCTGGGGTGAAGCGAGCTGGGAGGCGGCGTTGATCCTCGCCGGTGCGGAGATCGCAGCCTCGGAGGTCGGCTTTCTCGAGGTCGCGCTCCGCCTCTTCCAGTCGGCGACGGTTCCGGTCCCGATGACGGCGAGCTCTTCTGCCGGACGAGAACGACCTCAGCTTCCCGCCGTGGCACGTGGTCGGACGAACTCCGGCAATGCTCGCGATGTACCACCAGTTGGCGACCCTGCTCAAAGGCACCATCCCGGTTCTCGTCACAGGCGAGACGGGGGTCGGCAAGGAACACGTCGTTCGCATCCTGCACTCGTCGTCGGACCGCGCTCAAGGCCCTCTCCAGATCGTCAACTGCACCGCCATCCCTGCAGATCTCCTCGAGGCTGAGCTCTTTGGCATCGAGGCCGGTGTCGCGACCGGAGTGACTCGCCGGACCGGTAAACTCCGTCTCGCCCATGGCGGCATTCTCTTTCTCGACGAGATCGGCGATATGGATCCGGCGTTGCAGGCCAAACTCCTGCGCGCCCTGCAGGAGGGCGAGGTCCACCCCCTAGGTGCCGCCGCGCCCATCACCGTCAACGTACGGGTCATCGCGGCGACCAACACCAATCTCGAGCAGCGAGTTCGCGACGGCCACTTCCGTAAGGACCTCTACTACCGCATCGCCGGCTGTGAGGTCCACGTTCCCGCCGCTTCGCCACCGCCGCGAAGACATCCCGTCGCTCGCTCACTTTTTCCTCGAACGCGCGGCCAACGAAAACCAGAAGACGATTCGGGGACTCTCTGTGGCGCGCTCGAGACCTTGCAACAGGCGGCGTGGCCGGGAAATGTCCGGCAACTGCAGCGCGAGCTGACACGGCTCGTCGTCAGCTGCCCGGCGGCGCACACCATCGAGAGCAACATGATTTCTCCCGCCATCCTGACCGACGGTATCGCCGACGACGCGGAGGCCGGGCAGCAGACAATCTTGATCTCAAACAGCAACTCGCGGTCGTTGAACGACGCGTCATCGAACGGGCACTCGAGTGCGCCGAGGGGAATCACTCGGAAGCAGCACGCCTTCTCGGCGTGACCCGTAACGGCTTGAGCATGAAGATCAAACGTCTGGGGATCGAGCGCATACGGAAGATAGAAAAAGTTGGTCCGGCCGAAGGAGGGGTGGCCGGACCAACAAGAGCACCAGGAGGTATGGGCTCGACTCTATCCGATGATCCTACCGTGCGGCCCGGATGAGTGCCTCTCCCACCATGGTCGCGAACCACCGCCGTTGACTCCCGGTCTGTGAGGGACGAAGCACACTTCGTGCCACCTCTCGCAACTTCGCACGAATACACGAAGGTGTCTCTCACACAACAGCTTACGGAACCCACACGGGATGGCTCGGCGAGAATGGATCGATCTCAAAGTGCACACTAGGTAAGCAGTTTGATCATTTGATACGCAGGTATTCATCTCGCCGTCAGCGCCCGGCCCGAAGAGACGCAGCGACCCTCAGAAAATATCCGTCGAGATCCTCATCGACAAAGAACCGGTTCGCGGCTGCCGGCAGTCCGACCTCACCCTGGTTGACGACGAGAACGCAGCCTCCCGCATGCTCGGGAACAACGCGGCGGGATAGACACTGAGAGACGAACCGAGCACCAGGAGAAAATCGGAATCCGCAACCAGCGCGGAAGCCCGTTCGAGGGCATAAACGGGTTCCCCAAAGAACACCACATCGGGTTTGATCAGACCGCTGCACGGGCAGTGCGGCACGTCCTCGCTGATTCACCGCCTGTTCCATATATTCGAGGTCGAACTCGGCATTGCACGAGAGACAGTGACTGGTCCAATAGTCGCCGTGAAGCGAAACGACGTTTTGCGATCCCGCTTTCTGGTGGAGGGAGTCGATGTTCTGCGTCACCACTGCCGTCACTTTGCCCCGGTTTTCGAGGTCAGCGAGAAAACGGTGCGTCGGGGTCGGATCGAGGGAGTGGACAGTGCCCAGAAAATCCCTCGTGAAGTCGTAGAACGGCTTTGGGTCGCGGCGGAAGGCCTGGATGTCAAACACGGTCTCGGGGTCGTAGCGACGGGTCACGTAGAGCCCGTTCGGGCCCCGAAAATCCGGGATGCCGGCTGAGGTCGAGAGCCCCGCGCCGCTGAGAGCCGTCACTCGCTTTGACACCCGAATGCGTTCCGCGCACTCGGCGGCATCCATTGTCTGACGTCCGACCATCATGGGATCGAGGATAGCAGGGGGCGTTTGGTCCCACGATTCCCAACTGCGTTTTCCAGCAGTCAACGACTTCCTGTGATGCCGGCGAGACGCCTGCACGCGCGCTGGGAAACGAGTCGCGTACGGCGGAGGTGCCATCTTTTGCATTGTTTGACGCCTCGATCTTCAGCGGCCCCGCAAGGCGCCTCGGGCAAACAATGCTATAGGTGGCTCCTCTCGGGAAGCGCGATCTGAAAGCCGGGTTCACTTGAACGCCAGAAGAAAGTGACAGCTCCTCCCTCCAAGAGATTTCTCCACTCGCTGCGCTCGGTCGAAATGACGGAGTGACGGTCGCTGCCTCGGTCGAAAGACTGGTGGGGTCGCTGCGCCCGGTCGAAATGACAATCCTTCGCGTTCGAACGTGATACTCCCCTGCGCCCAATCGCGCCACCCACCCACCTCGGGCACCGGTATAGTGAAACAGTCGCCATGAACGACCTTGCCGCCATCCTCAACCGCCTTTCGATCGCCGTTCAGTTTTCGGTGGTGATCTGCCTCTTCGGCTATTTCCTGCTCCTCGGTCGAATGGTCAAGCTCCGCGAAGTCCGGCTGTGGATGATGGCCTGGCTGGCCGACGCTCTCGCCCTGGCCGGGTGTGTTCATCCACGCCTACGCCGACATTCCGCCGTTCGGCCACCGCCTGATGCTGGTGCTCTACCTGGCTGGGAAGTTGATATTCGCCCTTCTGATCGTGTCCGGGGCACGCAACCACCTTCGACCGGGAATTGCTCCGACGGTGTCGACGACCGCCCTTCTGGCCTTTGTCGCCGCGTGGAGTCTTGTTCTCGGTTTTGCCATGCCGTTCCTGTGGCACGCCCAACTCGCCGAGTCGACGCTGCTCGCCGTCGTCTTTCTCGCCGGCGGAATCGTGGTGCTGCGCAATCCCCGGTCAAATATCTCGAGGTGGTTGGGATGGGCGATGTTGTTCGAGGGCGCCGTTTTCGCCTATTCGGCGGTGCTCCTTGTTCCGGGGCTGTGGGGCAGCACAGCCGGATTCACCTACCTCACGTATTCCTCGTTCATTGACGCCGGCGCCGAACTGATGCTGGCTCTCGCGTGCATCGCGGTCATCGCCGACCGGCGCGAACAACAGCTTCAGTACGCAAACCGCGAACTGCTGGAGTCTCAACAGCGCCTGAGTCGGCTGGTGGACACCGACCCCCTGACAAATCTGTCCAACCGCCGGGCGCTGCGACGGGCCATGACCTCGGCGACCGAAACCGGCGCTGCCATCATTTTCATCGACATCAATCGATTCAAGGAGGTCAACGACCTCTTCGGACACAACGTCGGCGACACGACCCTGCAACTTTTGGCACGGCTCGTCACCGAGCAGTTTCGCCCCGAGGACTACGTGATCCGATGGGGCGGCGACGAGTTTCTCGTGATCGCGCCGGGGATGGAGCAGGGCAATGCCCGCGACCGCGTCGCCGCCATCAGGGAGTCCCTCCGCCGCCCGACAGCCGACACTCCGGCTTTCTCGATCGCCGCAGGAATCGCCGAGCTCTTTCCCGGTGGTGATGCGACCGCCGCCCTCGAAGAGGCTGACCGCAGAATGTACGCGGAGAAAAGGTCCCGGTAGTCGAGCGATGTCGGACCGCTTCCATCCCCTCTCGCTCGACCACCTCACGGCGTGGATCGCCGACGAGCTCGATTCCAAAAGACTCAATATTCGGCATCCCCCGCGAGCTCGGTTTCACGCCTTCAACCGGCGATCCCTTCCGCACGGAGGTTTTCGGGCAGCCACTGGAGAATCCGATCGGGGTTGCTGCCGGCCCCACTCCCAACTCGCCCAGAACATCTGCTCGCGTGGCTGTGCGGCGCCCGATTCATCGAACTCAAGACCGTTCAGACCCTCGACGACCTCGAGATCTCCAAGCCGTGCATCGACATGCAGGACGAAGGCTACAACGTCGAGTGGTCGCAGGAGCTCGCGATCGGGGAGTCCTTTACGCGAATATCTCCACGCCTGGGTCCTGATCCACGCCCTCCACCGCCGATTCGGTTTCCCGGGCGACGTTCCGGGCGTCATCTTCAACCTCTCGGTGGGCTATAACCTCGAGGGCATCCGTCAGCCCAATATGCAGCAGTTCCTCGATCAGGATGGAGGACGCCGGCGACGATTTACCTCGTGTCTCGAGATTGTAGCCCAACGTTTCCCGGAGTTCGCCGACATCGAGGTTCCACCCAGGTTGTCGGACAATGTCACGCTGTCCACCATGCACGGGTGCCCACCGGACGAAATCGGCGCCATCTCCGATTACCTGCTTCGCGAACGCCGCCTCCACACCAGTGTCAAATTGAACCCGACCCTCCTCGGGGCCGGAACGGGTCCGGGGGATCCTCAATCGACGCCCTCGGATTCGCCGACGATCGAAGTCCCCGACGAGGCATTTGCCCACGACCTCGTGCTTGACGACGGCCTGTCGCTGATCGAGGGCCTGCAGACCACCGCGGGGAGGCCGAGCTCGATTTCGGAGTCAAGCTCACCAACACTCTGGAGGTCCGCAACCACCGCCGCGTGTTTCTCGACCTCCGAAGAAACCATGTACCTCTCGGGACGGCCGCTGCACGCTCTGACCGTCACCCTCGCCCACGTGTTGGCCGATGCGCTCGTCCAGCAACCGCCGATCATGTCGTTCTCGGGCGGCGCCGATGCCGCCAACACCCCAACGCTCCTGCGCTGCGGTATGCGGACCGTCACCGTCGTGCTCGGACCTCCTCAAACCAGGCGGCTATCTGCGGTTCGGACAGTACCTCGAAAATCTCGAGGCCTCGATGGCGGCAGCCCAGGCGCGGGATCATCGATGACGTTCATTCGCAGCGGCTCACCCGATGGCACCTACCGTGGAGATCGCTGCCGCAGGCGAATCTCGGCAAGTACGCCGGGCGGCCACCACTGCTCCGATCACGTACCATGCACCGACTTTCAACGGAACAACACCAAGACCGCCCGGACGCCTGGGTCTGTTCGACTGCATCAAGGCGCCGTGCACCGATGTCTGCGACGTCGACCAAAACGTGCCCGAATATATGCGGCGGTTCGCGACGGGGATGTCGAGGGGGCAGCGTCCGATCACCCGGGTGGACAACCCTCTCGCGTCGATCCTCGGGCGGACCTGCCACCACCCGTGCGAACCGGTGTGCCTGCGCACCCACATGGATCAACCGCTGGCGATCCGCGAGATCAAACGGTTCATCACCGACCACGAGACATTCGCAGGGGAGGATCGGCGAGGCCCGTTGAAGGGGCCGCCGGTGGCGGTTGTCGGCGGCGGGCCCGTGCGGTCTCGCCGCCGCCACCTTCCTCGCCCGGGCCGGCCGGGCCGTCACCGTCTTCGAGGCGCGGCCTGCAGGCGGGGGCATGGTCTCAGCGACCATTCCAGACTACCGTGCAGCCCATCACGCCGTCGAACGCGATCTCGAACGGGTCCGCCGGTCTTGGCGTCGAACACCGATTCGGCCAGGACGTGGGCTCGAGCGTCAGCCTGGCATCGCTGCGCGACGAGGGTTTCGCCGCCATCGTCGTCGCGGTCGGGGCGCGGCGCGGTCGCCCGCTGGGTCTCGACAACGAGACGGCTCAAGGAGTTATCGACGGTCTCGACTTCCTGCGCTCCGCCCGAACCGGGCAGGCGCCCGATCTCGGCAGGCGGATCGGGATCATCGGCGGCGGCGATGTCGCAATGGACTGCGCGCGCACCGCCTGCCGGTTGAGCGATGGCGAGGTGACGGTCTTCTATCGCCGCACCAGAGCGAGATGCCCGCCCAGGAAGAGGAGCTCCGCGACCTTCTCGACGAGGGCGGCCGCCTCGTCGAGCTCGCGGCGCCGAAAGAGCTCGGGTCGTCAGACGGGCGGCTCGACCGGGTCGAAATGTGGAAGATGCGCCTGGAAAGCCCGACCCTCCGGTCGGCGGCGGCCTGAAAGTGATTCCGGGGGCGGAGTTCGAAGTCGAGCTCGACGCCCTGATCGTCGCCATCGGCCAACTCCCCGATCTCAGGGTCTTCGAAGGCGAGGATGTGGCTTCTCAACCGCGTCGGGCTTTCTCGACGTCGACCCGCTGACACTCGAGACCTCGCTGCACGGCGTCTACGCCGGAGGCGACATCATCGGCGGAGGGCCCGCCAACATCGTCAAGGCCGCGGGCGACGGTCGGAAGATCGCAGACGCGATTCTCGCTCGCGAGGAACGGGCAACGACCGACGACCCAACCACCTGAGAAGGGCTGGCCCGTTTTCGAGAGCACCGATCTCCTACGGCGGCGGTCCAGGACCGAACCGAGGGTGGCCATCCCCCATCGTCCACCCGGCGATCGCGCGGGCTTCGACGAGGTCGTGTTGACCCTGACGCCGGACGATGCAGCAGCAGAAGCGGCCCGTTGCCTCGACTGCGACGTCGTGTGCTCCACCTGTGAGGGTGTGTGCCCGAACCGGGCGATCCTCACCTACACCGCGGTCCCTGAAGTTCTCGAATTGCCGATGTTCCGAATGCGGAAGGTCGAGTGAAGCGAACCGGCGGGGTCTCCTTCCGGGTCGCCCAGGGCCCGCAGGTGGCAGTGCTCACCGATGCCTGCAACGAGTGCGGGAACTGCGTCACCTTCTGCCCGACCTCGGGTCGGCCCTGGCGCGACAAACCGCGGCTCTACCTTCACCGCGAAGATTTCGAGGCCCAGGACGGCAACGCGTTCATGCTGCTGCAACACAACGGCCAACGTGGCATCCAGGCCTTTTTTGAAGGAGAGCTCCACGAGCTCTTCCGCGGTGAAGCCCTTCGCTACGTCTCGCCCCAGGTCGATATTCGCCTCGATCCGGAGACCCTCGAGGTCGTCGAAACCAGGGCCCGAGCACTGGTTATCCGAGATCGACCTTTCGATCCTGCGCCCCTCGGGGCCATGATCACTCTCCTGCGTTCCTTACACGGTCGATGCCCGAACTGCCTGTCGTCGAGGCCGATCCCGAATGGCTCCTCGGGGAGGCAGGTTAGACTGGGGCACGATGAGAACCCGCTACGTCAACCTCCGGATCCCGGACGAGGGCAACAGCACACAATTTGCCGAACTGGTCGTCGAGGACGGCCGCTTCGAGGAGGTCCTGCCGGCCGGCGGCGCCACCGCGGCGGGCGGCGAGCAGTGGGTCGATCTCGAGGGCGCTCTGGTGCTGCCCGGCGTCATCGACTGCCACGTCCACTTCGACGATCCCGGATTTACCCATCGCGAGGATTTCGAGAGCGGAACCCGCGCGGCCGCCGCCGGCGGCGTCACCTGTGTCGCCGACATGCCGTGCACCTCGCTGCCACCGGTCACCGATGTCGAGGCCCTCTCCAACAAGCTGCAGGTCATCCGGACCAAAGCACGTGGTCGACTTCGTCCTGTGGGGCGGCGTTTCCGCCAACTCGCTGGGCGAGCCCGGTTGGCAGGAGAAGCTCACCGGGTCTCGCCGACGCCGGTGTCGGCGCCATCAAGGTCTACCTGCTCTCCGGAATGGAGTCCTTCCGTGACATCGACGGGCGACGCCCTTCGCGAGGTTCTGGCCCACACCTGCCGGCTCGGGATCCCGGTCGGCGTCCACGCCGAAGACCGAACGATCGTCCAGCGTCTGACCAACACGCCGCACGACAACCACGAGGATTCCCCTGCCGCCTACGCGGCATCTCGCCCGTCGCGGCCGAGGTCGCAGCAGTCGAAACCTGCATCGAGGCCTGCCGAGCCACCGGGGCGCGGGTTCATATCGTTCACCTGGCATCCGGCGAGGCGCTGGATCTCATCAGCGCCGCGCGGCTCGAGGAACCTCCCGATTTCGGCCGAGACCTGTCCCCAGTATCTCGAATTCACCATCGAGGACTTCCAACGCCTCGGGTCGATCCTCAAAACCGCGCCGGTGGTCAAGACAGCCAGCTGACCGCGACCGGCTGTGGCAGGGTCTCGCCAGCGGAGACTCTCATTTGTCGCCACCGATCACGCCGCCGGCCAATGGCCGGAGGAAAAGCAGACCGGCCTCCGTATGGAGCGATTACGGCGGCATCCCGGGTGTCGAGCTCATGCTGCCCTACCTCTTCTCCGAAGGCGTCCGCGGTCGCCGGATCACCCTCGAACGCCTGACGCAGATCACCGCATCCGAGCCCGCGCGGTTTCTCGGCATCGACCACCGCAAGGGCAGGCTCTGCGCCGGATTTGACGCGGACTTCGTGGTGTTCGACGAGCGCCAGCGCTGGACCGGTCCAGCGCCGACGATCTCCACAATCTCAACCGCTACACGCCGCTCGAGGGCCGCGAGCTCACGGGTCGAGTTCGATCGACCTTTGTCCGGGGTCGCCAGGTCTTCACTCTTTCAAAGACGGACGAAGCTGAATTCGGTGATGCCGGATATCGGTCAGTGGGTCAGGCGGGGGGTGGCGTGAACGATCAAACTGAGCCGGTGATCCTGTTGACGAATGGCGTCGTGGTGTCGCGATGGCTGCAGCCCGACATCATTTTCGACGGGGCGGTCGCGTGGTCCGGGGACCGCATCCTCGAAATCGGTCCCTCCGCAGCCCTGCGGACGAAATATGTCGACGCCGAACCTGTCGACGCACTGCGGGGGGATGATCCTGCCGGGCCTGATCAATCTTCACCACCATTTCTACTCGGCCCTCGCACGCGGGCTCGCCCCGGCTTCTCCTCCGCGGGACTTCGGTCAGATTCTCGACCGCTTGTGGTGGCGTCTGGACCGCGCCCTCACCCCGGAGACCGTGCGGCTTTCCGCCCTCCTCGGAGCGGCCGATTCGATCCGTTGCGGCTGCACCACGATCTTTGATCACCACGCCTCCCCCTCCTGTTTACGGGGCAGCCTGGGTTTGATCGGCCGTGCGGTCGAGGAAGCCGGGTCTCTCCGCCGTCTCTGTGCTACGAGATTTCGGACCGCAACGGTCACGAGGAGGCCGTCGCAGGGCTGGTCGAAAACCTGCGCTTCATCGAACACCACCGGGACAACCCGAGGATCCGCGGCACTCTCGGACTGCACTCCAGCTTTACCGTGACCGACGAGACCCTCGACGAGGCCGCCGCCCGGCGACCCGAAAACTGTGGGTGCCACATCCACCTCGCCGAGGACGGCCTCGACTTCCAGGTGTCCGAAATGGCCTTTGGCGCGGCGCCGCTCGAACGACTGGAGCGCCGCGGTTTCCTGGATGAGCGCGCCCTCCTTGTTCACGGCGTTCACCTGACGTCGGAGGGCCGATCGGTGATCGCCCGCAACGGATCGGTGCTCATCCATTGTCCCGAATCGAATGCCAACAACGGCGTCGGAAGGCTCGACGTCGAAAGGGCAGCGGCTGAGGGCTGTCTCATTGGCCTCGGCACCGACGGCATGTCGTCGGCGATGCTGCGCGTCGTTGCGATTCGCATTTCTGATCCAACGCGCGGGACGGGAAGACCCCGCCGTCGGCTTCGCCGCTCACCCTGCACTTCTCCACAACAACGTTGCAGTGGCGCGGCGCTTTTTCGACGAGCCCCTGCTCGGCGAGCTGGTGTCCGGCGCTCCGGCGGATCTGTGTGTCGTTGACTGCCCGCCGCCCACACCACTCACGGGCGTCAACATCTTCGGCCATCTCGTGTACGGTGCCGCAGAGTCGCCGGTCCGCCATACCGTGGCGCGAGGAGAGTTTCTGCTTCAGGACTTCCAGCTCACAACCCTCGACCAGCAGGCCATCGCCGAGATCTCCCGCACTGAGGCGCCGGGGCTGTGGGAGAGATTTCGCACGATCGGCGACTCACCGGTCGACTGGCTGCCGATCTGACGTCTGAACGCGAGATCTCGAGGCGAATGGCTCGCGAGACGCGTGCCCCACAAACAGGCCTTTTCTGAAGCGGTTGTGGGGCAGCCGTCCCGGCCCCCATATCGAAGCAGATGCCATCAAAGACTGAATCTGTCGTAAAGGGCTCCGCGCATCCGTTCGAGACCGGCCGCAAGGTAGCCTGTCTCGGCGCCGATCCCGAGCCGGAAATAGCGGTCCATCCCAAAAGTGTCGCCGGCAAGAATGAAAACACTGTGCTCCGACCGCAGCCAGTCCGCCAACTGGGTGGAGTTGATATCCAGATCGTATCGGATATAGGCCATCCCTCCTGCCCTGGGTGGCACGAAATGAAAGATACCGTCAAACCCGCGGACCCAATCGAGCATGAGATCGAGGTTGGTGCGCAGCATGGTGCGGTTGCGCTCGAGGATCGTCGGACGCACCTCCGGCGAGAGGGCGATCTCAGCGATGGCATTGGAGAGGATTCCGGCGGTGATCGAGGTGTAGTCGTGGTACGCCCATGAATCGGCGATGACCTCGTCGGGCCCGACCAGCCAGCCGAGCCTCAGACCGGGGAGGGCGTAGGCCTTCGAAAGGCCTCCGTTGACCAGCACGCGGCCTGACATGTCCGCGAAGCTCGACAGTTCGACCCCGTCGAGCTCGGCCCCGCGGTAGACCTCGTCGGCATAAACCCAGGCACCGACACTCTCAGCGATCGCCGCAATCTCCCGCATGTCGACTTCGCTCAGGGTTGCGCCGGTGGGATTGTTGGGGTTGCAGACTGCGATCATCTTCGTCGCCGGGGTCACCGTGTCCCGCAACTCTGCGAGGTCCGGCGCCCACGCCTGATCCTCGCGCAGGTGAAAGGCCCTGGGGAAGGCGCCCATCTCTTCCACGATGCCCCAGATCTGCATGTAGTTGGGAACCATCATCACGACCTCGTCGCCGGGTTCGACCAGCGTGTGACAGGCGATAAAGTTGGCCTCAGCCGAACCGTTGGTGACCAGGACGTTGTCGGCCGACTGGTTCGAGTAGAGAGCCGCGATCCGCTCTCTCAAGGGGGCCGCGCCATTGGTCTGGCCATAACCGAGGACCGTGTCCGCGAGCTGTTCGATCTGCGCCGGTTCGAGGAGTTCCTTCAGTGTGTAGGGATGGAAACCGCTCTCGGTGAGATTGAAATCCACCGTGTTTTCGTAGATCGACTGCACCCGTTCGAGCTCGAAGATTGGAATTCTCATAACTTGTCCTCGCTGGATCCTCCACAACGGAGGCGGCGGATGGTGGCCGGGTCGACCCTGCAACCGGAGAGCACGGCGACGACCCGCTGACCGTCGAATCGATGTGGGTCCTTCACGACCGCGGCGACCGGCAGCGACGCCGCGCCTTCCACAGCCATGCCCTCCTGTTTATAGATGCGGCAGATCGCAGTTTCAATGTCAGTCTCGTCAAGAAGGATGAACTCGTCCACGAACTTCCGGCAGAGGTCGAAGGTCACGGACCCGTGTTCGATGCCGCCCGCGGTGCCGTCCGAAATCGTCGGCCTTTCCTCCGCCTCGATGATCTCTCCGGCTTCGACCGATTCAAACATCACGCACGAATTCCGGGGTTGGCAACCGATGACACGGACTTTTGGTCTTGCGGCTTTCAGGTAGGCAGCGATCCCCGAGATCAACCCTCCGCCACCAACCGGAACCAGCACCGAATCGAATTCTTCCAGTTGCGTCATGAGTTCAACCGCGACGGTCCCCTGCCCCTCACGACCTCGAGATCGTTGTACGGCGATACCCAGACGTGGCCGCCGGCCTTGGCGAACGCATGGGCGTGGTTTTCCGCCTCGACGCAGTTGTCGCCCACCATCTCGAAAGGGATCCCGGTATCGCGAAGCAGGTCCACCTTGATCTTCGATGCGGTGCGGGGGATGAAGAGCCTGCCGCTCAGGCCAAAGAGCTCAACTGCATGCGCAAACGCCATGCCATGATTCCCCGTGGAAGCCGCAACCAGAAGTTTGCCGGCATCCTCCTCGGAAAGCGAGAGCACCTTATTGACGACTCCTCTGAGCTTGAACGACCCGCTCTCCTGGAGGTTCTCCAACTTCAGGAAGACCTCGCCGCCGATCGCTTGAGACAGTGTCGTTGATCGCCGGCAGGCCGTCTGCCGAACATAGGGAGCGATCCGGCTGTGGACGTTTTCAATCGCACTTCTCACGACGTGGAACTCTAACCGATCAGCACCTGATTGGACAGTCGATCGATTCCCGATATCCGGGCGTCGGACGATCTCCACACAACATGACCCCAATTCAGGCAGCGGGACCGATGCCGCCTATGGACTCGGCGTCGCGCCAAGCCCGGGCTCGGTCGCCGTCCGCTTTGAAGGCGAGCTTTTTGACGTCGATGGTGCGGACGATCTCTATCTGATGTCGGCGGGTGACACCTTCTCATTCTGATGCTCGACCGCAAACAACAAAACCCCGGAGCGCACCGCGCCCCGGGGGTTGTTCGTTCCTCGCGTCTGAGATGTCAGTCTTTGGCGATTTCGAAGAGAGATTTCAGCGCGACCACAAGAACCGCTGCTGAAATAAAAGTCACGACGTTGTAGAGCACGGCGGTGACTGCGGTGCCGATCATCGGGATGGTGACGACCGACGACGCTGACAACATCAAACCGATGGCGGCGAGCAGGAAGCCCCTGGTCTCAGAGGCCGTCACATTCATAAAACCGACAACGAGGCCCAGAACGGCCAACACCCAGAACATCCACGGCTCGGCAATCAGAAGTCCAGCCACAACGCAGATCACGAACCCTACGATGAACGCCCATTTCCCCATGTTTTCCATGATTCTCTCCTCCAAGAAAGATTTTTGACCTATGGTCTGCGCGGTATCATACCCCGGAATCTCGCAAAAACCCGAAAAAAAGGCCGCCGGACAGCGTCCGGCGGCATCGGTTTGCACCGACTCCTATCGCTTCGTTGTCAGTCGGTGAGCTTGTTGAGGATGCTGCCCAGGTGGCTCCACTGTGTCTTGGCCCAGTCAGCAACATCCTGGACCTTGCCGCCCACCTTGATCGCGGAGTTGTAGGAGGCCACGCGGTCCCAGTCGACCGTGTTCCACCACGCCTCGACATAATCCGGTCGACGGTTCTGATAGTTCAGATAGTAGGCATGTTCCCAGACATCGAGACCAAGAATGGGAATGCCCGCGCCCGTCGAGATTGGATTGTCCTGGTTGGGGGTCTTGGTCACCAGCAACTTGCCATCCGCCCCAACGCAGAGCCACGCCCAGCCGCTCCCGAACTGGGTCATCGCCGCCTTTGTGAACTCGGCTTTGAAGGTGTCGAATGATCCAAAAGCACCGTTGATTTCATCGGACAATCCACCCGACGGCTGACCGCCTCCATTCGGCTTCATCACGGTCCAGAACAGCGAGTGGTTCACGTGTCCACCGCCGTTGTTACGGACCGCCATCCGGATGTCCTTGGGAATGGCGTCGAGATCGGCGACAAGCTCGAGCGCCGTCTTGTCCGCAAGCTCCGAGTGACCCTCGAGGGCGGCGTTGAGGTTGTTGACGTAAGCCTGGTGGTGTTTCGAGTGGTGGATGCCCATGGTCTTCGCGTCGATGTTGGGTTCGAGGGCGTTGACGTCGTACGGTAGATCGGGAAGTTTGAAGCTCATGGTTCCTCCTGGATGGTCAATGGTTGATAGATGTATAAAATTGAGTCGCAGTCGCAGACTCCTTCAAGTAAACCGGACTGATCGCCCGGCAATTCCCGCCTCTCCCTATTGAATCAGGAGGAAATTCTCAGAGACTCCGCCAACGCCTCTGCGAGGTACTCATATTGAGCTTGGCTGTTGTAGAGCTGAGCCGACAGGCGGAGCAGCCGTTGGGGGGGCGAGGGCCAGGGGATGACAGGGATTTCGATCGACCACTTCCCATACAAATCGTCCTGGAGAACATCTCGACTGAAGGCATCTTTCTTCTCCCCACCGTCGGAATCCGGCAGGGCCACCGTCGCCATGCTCCCGATCATCGAATCTGGGCACCCCGGATCGACGCCGAGAACTGTGCACAGACTCTCCCGGGCCGTCAGTGCCAGTGCGTGATTTCGCTGCCGCACCTCGGGCCAACCACCCTCAACCATGCCTTCGAGCGTCGCGATGGCGGTTGGAACACACAACCAGGCGGAGGGATCGCGGGTCCCTGTCCAGTCGTGCTCGAGATGAAACCGCGAGCGCCTCGCTGCCGAGGCGTTGGCACCGTGGCTGATGACCAACGGACGAATCTTCGAGCGAAGGTCTTCGCGGACGTACAGAAACGCCGCGCCCTTTGGAGCACACAGCCACTTGTGGCAGTTCCCAGTGTAGTAAGCCGCTCCGAGGCTCGCGAGATCGAGGTCGATCATCCCCGGCGCGTGAGCGCCGTCCACCAACACATCGACACCGCTGAACTGTGCCTCGCGAACCAGGCGGGCCAGCGGCAGGACCAGAGCGGTCTGGCTCGTCACATGGTCAACCAGCAGAATCCGGGTGCGTGGGGTCACGCAGCCGAGTATTGCTTCCAGTACCTCATCCTCCGAGGCGAGCGGATACGGCACGTCGGCCACCCTCACCGTGGCGCCGACCGATTCGGCGGCGGCTTCGAGGGCATTCCGGCACGCGTTGTATTCGTGGTTGGTTGTCAGGAGTTCGTCGCCGGCCCGAAGATCGAGGCTGCGCAGCACGGTGTTCACCCCGGTGGTTGCGTTGGCGACAAAAACCAGATTCTCCGGGGGCGCTCCAACAAACCCCGCCAACGCAGCGCGAGCGCGATCGAGAAGTGGCTGGTAGCGTCTCTCGAAGAACCGGACCGGCTCTGCCTCCAGCAACTCGCGAATCCGGCTCTGCTCGGCACGCACCGGCAGAGGAACCGCGCCGAAGGAGCCGTGGTTGAGAAACACGATGTTCGGATCCAGACGCCAACGGTCGGCCATCATGCCAGGTGCGGGGAGCGTGGGCTTCACGGCTGGTATTGTCGCCGATCCAGAATCCGCCGTACACGGGCCTGACTGGCCTCGTCGATGGGCACGCACAACCAAACCAGCGATGCGACCACGAACAGTGCACCGACCCCCGGGCCAAAGGCGAAAGCGAGTCCGGCGGCCGTGGCCTCGGTCTGAGGGGCGGCACCGGGAACAAAACCTATGAAATCGAGAAGAACCCCGGTCGCCATCAGGCCGCCCGCTCGCGCCACTTTCGACGCCATGCGCCACATTCCAAAGAACACACCCTCGCGGTGAGCCCCCGAAACCGCCTCTTCGTAATCAACGACGTCTGCAACGGTCGCGTCGAGCAGAAACACCGAACCAACCAGCACACCGCCCGCGAGCCCCCAGATGACGGGTCCGAGAAGCTCTCCACGCGGGAACAACGGGTACACAACCGCCGTGCCGACCCCGAGCATGAGAATCCCCCCAAACGCCGTCCACCGTCTTCCAATCCGCCGCGCGATCAACACCCACCCGCCGATGGAAACGGCGATGACCAGAGCGAACGGCAGCAGCACCCAGATGAAAACCTGCCGCTCGTTGAGCAGGAGACGGTGTTGGTAGTAAAACAGGGCCAGCGAGGAGTTGAGGGTCAAAGCCACCGATCCCACAACGTACGAGGCCAGAAGGGGGCGAAACGGCCGCGAGCGCAGCGCCGCCGTCAGCGAGCGCAGGGCGAGGCCGATCGACCATCGTTCGCCTCGGTCATCGGGACGATCGAAATTCCTGGTCGCGCGGACCGCAATCCATCCGGTGATGAGGATCGCGGGCGCGATCCAGAAGGCCCCCCGCGCGGCGTTACCGTCCTCCCCCATCGCCGCCACCGGCACGAGGATTGCCAGCACCAGCCCCACGTTCGTAAACAGAAACCGCCAACCGAAGACCTCGTTCCGCCCGTCGGGATCGGTTGTGAGCTCGCCTCCAAGAGCGGCATGCGGGACTGCCAGCACGGTCAGCGCTGTATTGAACGCCATGTACGCGAAAAGAAGATACGAGGCCAGAACGAACTGTGAGCCGACACTGGGTGGCGAAAAGAGCACCACAAACAGGAGTGACGTCATCGGGGCGCCGACAGCAATCCAGAACCGCCTCCGGCCCCAACCCAACCGAGTACGATCTGAAATCTCGCCCATCAGGGGATCGGTGACCGCGTCCCAAACCAGGGCTAGCGCGAGCACGCCTCCCGCCACCGAAGCCGAAAGCCCGAGAACGTCGACATAGAGTTTGAGCAGGTAGACGCGGACAAAAAACTCCGCAGCTGCAATTCCCATCTCGCCGGTTCCGTAGCCCACCTTGACCGGGCCCGGTACCTTCCCTGATCGGTTCATGACGCGATACTGCACGAGACGAAGAAGCCCCCGAGGGCGACGGTGACACCCTCGGGGGCGGTGGTCAAGAGCATGAGCTCTCGACGCTCAGCCCAGACGTCCCGCCTCGACCTCTTTCAGGAAGCCCTTGAATTCGCGCCGGTGCTCTTCCTCATCGCCGAGTGCGGTGATCGCAAGGTCTTCGGTGGCCGGATCAAAACCGCTCGAGAGATCGATGATCTTTTTGTACTGTGCAATCGCGGACTCTTCGGCCGCAATGACCCCGTTGATCACGGTTGTGATGTCGGTGGAGTCCTCGGGGCTCTGCATCGCAACCTGCTCCATCGTGAGTTGGAGCGAGCTCGGCACAACGCCGCCGATGGTTTTGATCCGATTTGCGAGAAGCTGGGCGTGGCCGAGCTCAGTCGGTACATCCGCCGCCAGTTCGTCCTTGATGTGTTTGGCACGCACACCGTCGAGATTCACCGAAACCGCTATGTAGTTCATCACGGTCTCGAGTTCCATGTTGTAGGCCTTTGCGAGAGCTTGGATGATCGCGCCGTTCCGATCGTCGTCTGTCATGGTCATAATTGCCTCCTTGTTCGCCGCGGGAACGTCCGCCGCACCCGCAGCTGCACAGCGCAACGGTTTGAACCTGGGTGAAATTTCTTAGATTTTCTTGGATGGTCAGCGCAGTGCACTGTCCATCCCTCTCGCCGTGCGACGCCTCGGTCCGCGCCAACGGCCGGCACCACCCGACACCGGCCGACTCACATGACGACGTTGCCGGGGTATCATGGGCCGACCGCCGCACTGAACGGCTCTCCAGGAGGTTTCCCCGTGGTCAATGCCATCGTCATGCTCAACGTCGAGAGCGCGAACATCAACAGCGTGGCGGAACAGCTGGTGGAGCTCGACGGCGTCTCAGAGGTCTATTCGGTGGCCGGGCAGTACGACCTTGTCGTCATGATCCGGGCCCGCGACGACGAGCAGATCGCCACGTTGGTGACCGAACAACTCCTCCAGGTCGAAGGCCTGTTGTCGTCCGAAACGCTGATCGCATTCCGCACCTTTTCCCGTCACGATCTCGATCGGATGTTTTCGGTCGGCCTCGACTGAATGCAGGGTGCCGAGGTCAGTTGCTCCAAGCAGGCTCGAGAGCCTCCAGCACTGACGATTGAACGATCGCGAACGCCGGGTTTGCGGGGTCCACGAGTTCGAAGTGGCCGGCACCGGCCACGTCGATCACCTCGACCTCATCCCCCATCCGCCGAGCGGCCTCTGCAAAGGACGTCGCCTGGGTTTTGGGGACGATCGAATCCAGCTCGCCGGTTATCAGCTTCTGGGTGATGCCGAATGGGACCATGGCGATGGGTGAGCCGCGCTGCAGCCGATCTGCGACATCGACCGGATCGCCACCCAACAACCCCGACACTGCTGCGCCGCAGCCATTCGGCGCCGCGTAGGCCGCCAGATCCGGGATGCCCGCGAGAGCCACCACCCCATTCAGCGGCAGCGGGGCCTCGCCGCGCAGCGGATCGGCGCCGTCAAGCCATTTTCTGCCGGCCAACCACAGGGCCAGGTGTCCGCCAGCGGAGTGGCCGACCGCCGCCACCCGATCGAGATCGAGATCGTATTCGGCAGCGATGTTCATGAGGTGGTCGACCGCATCTGCTGCGTCCTGAAAGGTCCCGGGCCAGCCACCGCCATCGTCCCCTACCCGCCGATACTCGATGCTCCAGGTTGCGACGCCCGCACGAGTGAGCGCGTCCGAAAGACCGGAGATGTAGCCGAGCTCGTACTCGGCGAGCCAGCAGCCTCCGTGGATCACGATCGCGACCGGGTGGGGGCCGTCGCCGTCGGGCAGACGCAAATCGCCGAACTGGAGCGGCCCGTCACCGTATGAAATGCGGTGGTCAGCCGCGGGTTGCGGCAGAGCGAGAGCGCCGGCCGCGGTCATCACGGTGATGTTCTCTCCACTCGGAGACCCGCACGCCGCCGCTGCCAACAAGAGCACGACAGCTCCTCGATGAATTGAACCCACGAGGCCTCCTCTATCCGGGTCAGGTCACCCTCGCTCGCGCCCTGAATTCCGCGCGGTCCCAGGCTCGCGTCTCCATGATCTCCCGCAGTTTCGCAACCGCATCCCACACATCGACAAACCGGATATAGGCCGACGCCAGACCGAAGCGAAGGATGTCGGGCGACCGGAAATCGCCGACCACCCCACCGGCAATCAGAGCCTGCATGATGGCGTAGCCTTCGGGGTGGCGAAAGGAGACCTGGCTCCCTCGGCGCGAGGCCTCGCCGGGTGACGCGAGCTCGAAACCGAACCCCGCGCACTCCCGCTCAACAAGGGTCTTGAACAATTCCGTCAGCGCCACCGATTTCGCGCGAAGTCGTTCGATCCCGATGCCGGCTATGGTTTCCACGCCGCACTCCAGCGCCGCGAGGCTGAGAATCGGTGGGGTTCCCACCCGCAAGCGCTTGACCCCGGGCGCCGGCTCGTAGCTGGTTTCGAAATCGAAAGCTGCCGCGTGCCCCATCCAACCCCACAAGGGCGAATCGAGCAACTCGTGGTGACGGTGGGCGGCAAAGGCGAATGCGGGAGCCCCCGGACCGCCATTGAGGTATTTGTAGCCGCACCCCACCGCGAAGTCGGCACCGCACGCGTCGAGTTCAACCTCCACCGCCCCGGCGGAGTGCGCGAGGTCCCACAGAACGAGAGCCCCCGCCTTGTGGGCAGCCGCCGTCGTCGCGGTCAGGTCGTGCATCTCTCCCGTGCGGAAATCCACGTGGGTGAGCATCAGCACCGCAACATCGGCCGTCAAGGCCGCCGCCACCTCCCCGCTCGGCACCAACCTCAGTTCGACACCGCCGTCCAGGAGATGAGCCAGGCCCTGTGCAACATAAAGATCGGAACCGAAGTTCTCGAGGACCGAGAGAACCACCCTGCGACCGGGCCGCAACCTCAGGGCAGCGGCCAACAGCTTGAAGAGATTGACCGAGGTGGAGTCTGCGACCATCACCTCGTCCGCGGCAGCTCCGATCAGCGGCGCGATCTTCGCCGCCACCCTTTCCGGCAGATCAATCCACCCCGCATCATTCCAGCTTCGGACAAGGCCGCTCCCCCACTCCTTTTGGACGACCTCGTCAATCCGCTCTGGGGCCGCCGCTGGCAGCGGGCCCAGCGAATTGCCGTCGAGATAGATGAGGCCTGGCGGCAGGAGAAATAGCTCGCGGGCGGCGGCGATCGGGTCCCTCTGATCGAGCTCGGCGGCATCTCTCCGTGACGATGGTGTTTTCACGTCGGCTATTGTGCCACGGCGCGGTATGCCGCCGTTTCGGTCGAGTCGCTCTCCCGACCATCCCTTCGTCCCCGGGTCGAGGTAGACTCTGCACGATGGTGGTCCACAAGTCTTATCTCAGACGGCGCGCCGAAGGCGGTCCCGGCAGCCGGGTGGGCGACGATGCCCGGTCTCGCGACGGCCGCCGGTTGATGGGTTCGTTGCTGGAAGTCCTGGGAATCGAGAGGAGCGAGCGCCCATCCGGCGAACTCGACGATGTGCCACTACCCGACCTGCTCTCCCCGAACCCTGGGAAAGGGCCCAACACAGACACGCTCCTCAACCTCCTCGAACTCGCGTTCCTCGGTCGTGCCAGCGCCGGTGAAATCGACCGCGACCTCGACACCATGTCAGCCGGCACGACGGAGTGGGTCGCTGAAAACTTCGCCGACGATCTCTTTCTCTCGGACCTGGTCAAAAACTGTTTCGTGATTCGGTTCGAGAACAAAAACTACTCCGCGCACCGAGCCTTCCTCGAGCGGGTTCTGTCGACGGCTCCAACCGACCTCGAGACCATTACCTTCCGCCAGGCTATTCTTCGCGAACTCGAGGAAGATCCCGAGCTCCGCCGGTCGATGGATCAGGTCCTGGCGAAGGTCCTCCGCTTCCTGACCCTCTTGCGGGCATCACGGGACGACGCACGGTTGGAGCCGACCCGCTTCCGTTTCGACGTCCTTCGCGCCTTTCGATCTGTGATCGATCTCATGGCCGACGACTTCGAAGAAGTCGAGATCCGGGCTGCAGCGATTGGCGACGATCGGCACTCAGATCAAGGACTCGAACGCCTATCAAAGGATGGTTGCCCTCCTCGATCATCACGACCGGATGGCGTCAATCGAGCTGGCGGCGGTGGTCGGTGCCGACGGTCGGCTCCGCCACCTCGAAATCATCGGTCTTCGCGAAAACCGGAAGAACCCATTTTTTCGCCGCCCCCTCCGGCGTTGGTGGGACCGTCTTCGGGTCTTTTACCGCCGTTACAGTCTCAAAGGCGGCGAGCTCACCGAACGCATGGTAATGGGAGTGTTTCAGGAGGTGGCGCCGGCCATGGCGCGAGTGGTGCAGCTGGTCTGCCACCTCGAGCTGTACGCCGCCACCCGGGCCTTTGCCGACCAGGCGAGGGACCGCGGCCTCGACGTCTGCCTCCCCGAACTTTCGGAGGATGCGGTCCTCCAGGTGGATGAGCTCTTCAACCCCCTTCTTCTCAGCCTCACTCGGCGCCCGGTGCCGGCGGATCTGGTGATGGCGGGGCCCGCGCCCATCATGCTCATCACTGGGCCGAACTCGGGCGGCAAAACACGGTTGCTGCAGGCAGTGGGTATTCTCCAGGTGCTTGCTCAGTCGGGCCTGTACGCGCCGTGCGCGAGCGCACGGCTCCCCCTGGTCAAAGGGCTCTTTGCCTCGATCATCGAGCTCGATCGTGCCGATCAGGCCGAGGGCCGGCTCGGCACCGAAATGATGCGGTTGAGGACCCTCTTCGAAACGGTCCCCGTCCACTCGCTGGTCCTGCTCGACGAACTGTGCTCGGGAACCAACCCCTCCGAGGCCATCGAGATCGTCGACATGGTGCTTCGTCTTTTGCGCCAGATTGAACCGGTTGCCTTCGTGACCAGCCACTTTCTCGACTATGCGGACGCCATGCAGCGTGAGCCGACCGTCGCCGAACTCGGCTTCCTCCAGGCGGAGGTCGACGGTGACCGCGGCGCGACCTTCAGGTTCGTTCCCGGGGTCGCCGACAACCTCCTTGGCGGTCGGCACCGCGAAGCGGCTGGGCGTCACCTTTGAGGAGCTTGAACGCGACCTCGAAAAGAGGGGCCCGTCGGAGTGATGCCGGGCCTCAGCCGAGGTCGATGAGCTGGCGGAACGCGATCACGGCGAATAGAACCAGCGCCAGGACCAGAGTCGCCGTCGCCGGCGCCCGGTTGTGCAGTCCGCCTACGAGTTCCCGGCGCGAATTGAGCCACAGGAGGCTCGCGGCGAGCAGCGGCATGAAGAGACCTCCCGTCAAGGTATAGACCTTGATGATCCAGAGCGGCCGGCCGAGAAAGAGCAGGGCCATCGGCGGCAGGGCGAGATAGAGAAGATACCCACGGTAAGCGGTCTCCGGCGGTGTCGACTACCACGTCGAATCGGCCTCGAAGAGCATTGACGAAATCCGCAAACAGATAGGGCACGCCGTTCCAGACCCCCAGGGTGCTGGTGAAGACGGCGCCCCAGACCCCGATCAGAAAGACCATTGCTCGCGGCATTCGCCTGAGGCCGACCCCAGACGCGCCGCGGCCGCCTCCCGGATCGCGTCGCCGCAGGCCACCAGACCCGTCGCTCCCGGCAGGCATGCCTTCGCCTCCGCTCAGAACCGCAGCCGCCAACACCAGCATCGCCATCCCGAAAAGGCCGGTGAGCAGGTAGCCCGCGGCAAGATCCACACGGACCGTGCCAAGCACCGACGGGCCGCTCCACCCCTTCTCCCGGATCCAGTAGCCGTAGGCCAGCAGCGTCACGCTGCCTCCGACTCCGCCCATCAGGCTCAGGGTGGCCGCGGCGGAACCAGCCGGCAGGGACGGCACCAGCCCGCGGATCAGCGCCGTCGAGATCCGGTCCGACCAGGACGACGCTGATCAACAAAGTCACCGTCATCAGACCGATGAGAACCTTCATCATCGACTCGAAGAAAGCGTACCGACCCAGGACCACCAGCCCCAGCGCCGCCAACGAGTGGATCACGCCCCACGCGGTGATGCTGATGGACGGCCACAAGGCGTGGGCCGCCACCCCACACGCGCTCATCAGACCGGCAGCGACGATAAAGCTCCACACCACCAGATAAACCAGGAAATAGCCCTTGAGCGGCCACCCGAGGTACCGGCACCAGCCCTCGAGCAGGGTCGTGCCGGTGGCCAACTGCCACCGCGCCACTCCTTCGTTGAGGCCGAACTTGAGAGCCGCGCCGACCACCACGACCCACACCAGCGCCATGCCGAAGTCGGCCCCCGCGAACATCGCCGCCAGCAGATCGCCGGCGCCGACCCCGGTGGCGGCGATCGCCAACCCGGGGCCGATGGTCCGCAGCAGGTTTCACGAATCGCCCCTGCGGTGGTGACTCGATCACTGTGTCAGCTTATCGCGGTCGCTGTCAGCAGTGTCGTTTTTTCGGCTGTGCGCTTCACCGACGGCAGCGGCGGGGCCGGGCGGCGATCGTCGATGAGATGCATGATCGCGAGCCACGGATGCCGGCGAGCATCCGCGGACCGGCGAACCGCATGACCTCGCGCATTTTTTCGCGGGGCTCAGGCCGGTAGCAGTGGATGGGACAGTTCGTGCAGCTGGGTTTGTCCGGCCCGTATGGACAATTGATCCAGGCGGCGATCCGCATAGGAAGCAAGCTCAGCACATTCGGAGCACAGTGTCTGCCGCCCCATGGTGGTGCGAGCAGTACAGACCCACCATGGCCCGGACTGTCTTGCGTTCCCGCTGCAGCCGTCGGTGTTCCCTCTTCATGATGCCATCATCATGCAATACACGGCGACCGCCGCATTGACTCCGATCATCCCCATTTGATCGCCTGCACCGGTATCATGCGGCTTATGAAATATTCAGCCTTCGTTCGTTTTGTCCTCGCGGTCGGCCTGTCCTGCATCCTTCTGTCGGCCGCTACGGTCCCTCGCAACGGCGACGATCCAACTGCCAACAGGGCATTTCGATCTCGGTGAACGGGACGATGGCCGAAACCTGGTTCAGATCGAGTTCGGGAGCGACACGCTCTTTGTCGACGCCCTCTTTTTCCCGCTGCACCGCGGGATCCATTCAACGCCCGAAATTCATGATCCAGTCGGGTGAGGGCGATGACACGGTGTTTCCCGAATCGCACGTTGTTCTCGTGCCGGAAACGCGGTTTTCGACTCGAGGACCGTCGCAGACCACAGTCACAGTGCGGTCGGGTTTCACGATGCAACACGAAGATCGGGACGTGGTCATCTTGAACTTCGGCCGCTGCGCCACCGCCTCCGACGCCGTGGTCTGGCTGCCCACCGAGAAGATCCTCATCACGGGCCGCCTCTGCGACCGTTCCGGGATCGCCGCCACCTCGCAGTCCGATACGTCGGCGTGGAGGGGAGCGCTCTACGATCTCCTCGATCTCGAACCCGCGATCGTCATCCCCGGACACGGAGCCCCCGGTGGGCCCGAATTGCTGGCGGGACAGCTCGATCGACTCACCGGCCTTCGAACCCACGTGGAAAACAGCCTGCTTGCGGGGATGAGCGAGGACCGGGCAGTCGCCGGCTATGACGCGGGGTGGTTTCAAGCGTGGAAGGAGCGCGCTCCCGACACTGCGGCCGAGACATTCCGGCCGTCTACGGCGAAATCGGCGGTCTGCGCCCGCCGTGGCCTTTGATGGAAGAACGAAATCTCCGTGCGGGGCCATCTCCGACCAGCGACACCCCGGGCTGGATAAAACCGCGCAAAGTCCTGTGGCGGAACTCCTGGCCGGATCGCCTGGCGATGTTGTCGATTGTCGCTCCCGGCGTCGAGATCGTCCCTTTCAACACAACCGGTCAGGAAGCGCTGGAGGCTGATCGGCGATGCCGACGCACTGATCGGCACCGCCACATGCCGAACTCCTCGCCGCCGGAGAAAGCCTGCGCTGGGTGCAGGTGGGATCCGCCGGCGTCGAACGATATCTGGCGATCCCGGAACTGGCCGGCGGAAAGGTCCTGCTCACCAACGGCCAACGTCTGGCGTCACGGGTCAGTCGCCGAACACGTCATCGCCCTGACCAGCGCCCTCGCCCGCGGTCTCAACCGCGCGGTTGTCGGCTCAGAATGAAGGCAGCTGGCAACGCTCGGAGATCGGCGACTCGGCGCCGTTGACCACGCTGCGCGGCAAGACCATGCTGGTGGTCGGGCTCGGCGGCATCGGCACCGAGGTCGCGCGCCTCGCCGATGCCGCAGGGATGCGCGTCACCGCGATCCGCAACAGCCGCCGCAGCGGACCGCCCTTTGTCGCGAGCGTCGGTCTCGGGGACGATCTGCCGGCTACGCCGCGAGGCCGATGTTGTCGTCAACTGCCTGCCCATGACCCCGGACACCGAAGACCTTTTTGACGCGGAGCTGTTTGCGGCCATGAGACCGACCGCGTTCTTCATCAATGTCGGCCGCGGCGGCACCGTGGACACCGACGCCCTTGTCGCGGCCCTCGTCACCGGCCGAAATCGCAGGTGCCGGGCTCGATGTCACCGACCCCGAGCCTCTGCCCGAAGACCATCCGCTCTGGGAGGCGCCGAACCTCATCATCACGCCCCACTTCGCCGCCTGGTCGAACGACGATTCGAGACCTCCGGTGGTTCCTCTTCCGCGAGAACCTGCGGCGCTTTGTGGCCGGCGAAGAGCTGCTGTCCGTGGTCGATCCGTGGCCGGCTATTGACGCAGGCGGTACTGAGCCCTCTTTCGTGTCATTCCGACCGAGCGAATGAAGTAAGCGAGCGGAGAATTCGGCTTGGGCTCGAGGGTCCAAATTCTCTCACCTGGCCCCGAGAGATCCCTCCACTACGGTCTGGCGGGCCTTCGGTCGGGATGACAGTCAGTCGTCGTGGGAAGGCCCTCATTCTTTCCAATCGACGGCACATCTCTGACCGACTCGGGAACCACTATCGTTCCTGGAGATGGCCCTCTCCGACTCGAGGAAGACCAACGCTGATGTATCACTCCGCAATTCTCGTCACTTCCCGTATCTGCGCCGACCGCCGCCGGCAACACCCGGGTCGTCACCCATGTTCACGCTGGCGACTCATCGAGATCGAAGGAGGATGGACTACCCGCTTCACCGGGATCTCCGTTGCCGCCGCCCAACGATCCCTCGGATGGCAGGCCTACGATTTCACCAAACGCCGCCTCGAAGGCCAGACGGTCGCGATGTTTACGTGGACGACCGACAACACCGCCGCCACGATCGTCCGGGACGACAGCGAGGCCGCCCGTTCGCAACCAATTCATGTTCGGCGAAGGGCCTTTCCACCGATATCGCAGCCCTTCTGCTCGAAAAGGGCCTCGCCCGGGTGGATGCGAGAGCATCTCCCAGAGCATCTGCGAACACTACGTCGAGATCGAGCGAATAGCTCGAGAGAACGGGGTTGGGATCTGGGCCGACTAACCCCCGAGCTTTCTCTTGAGCACGGTGACGAAGTCCTGCGCCGCCTTTTCCAGGGTCTCTGGATCGGGCGGGTTCGAGGGGTCCTCGGGCACGCCCCGGGCAAAGACATTAACCTGGTCCTCGGTGTACATCACCTGGTTGATCTCGAGCGCGATCCAAGGCGTCGGTCGTCGGCGGGCTTCGCCGCACGGATCACGCCCTCGTCCCGGTTCGACGACTCGACCACGTACGTCCAGGCTTTCCAGAGTGAGTTGGATCCCCTCCCAGACGCGGTCTGGGTTTTGAAAGAACTGCGCGGTCACGGTGCCGGGGGGTTCTTCAGCGACGCACAGCGACCAGGAGACCGGTGCCACCACCGCGGTCACCGTCACCACAGAACCTGTGTCGCGACTTCATCGAACCTTCGGAAAGCCTCTTCACGGTCAATCTCATATCCGACCCTCATCCGGCCATGATACTACACGGGCGTCAGCTCTCTTGTTTAAGATCGCCAATAACAGAATGGAAACTCTACAGCCTTTTTCCAGAAGTTCTTGACCGGGGTCAATGCGCGAAGAGCCCGATCTGACACGTATGGCGCTCAATTGGAATGCACGGTATGATGTCGGCTCACCGAATCAAAAGGGAGAGTGAACATGCGACACGCTTTGATGCCGGGCTTGTTTTCTGTTGTGGATTCGTCGTTTCTGCCGGCGCTGCCGAAGACCCCAAGGTGGCCGGCGCGTGCATGACCTGCCACAAGGAGAAGACACCGGGGCTCTACAAACAGTGGTTCGACTCCGAACACGCGGCCCACAACGTCACCTGTCTGAGCTGCCACCAGGCGCAGCGCGGCGACAAGGATGCCTACCAACACTACGACGCCCTCATCGCCACCCTGGTCACCCCGGCGGACTGCGGTCGCTGCCACGCCCAGCGCGAGCCGAAGAGGTCGGCAACTCCTACCACGCCACGTGCCGGCAAGATCCTCGATTCGGCCGATGCCTATCTCGCCCATGTCGCCGCCGGCGATCCGGTAGCGATCATCGGCTGTGAGAGCTGCCACGGCGCCAAGGTCGAGATCGATCCCAACGAGCCCCAACAAGCTGGCGCGGCGCAGCTGGCCCAACTCCGGAATCGGCCGCATCAACCCTGACGGCTCGCTCGGTGCGTGCACCGCCTGCCACACCCGCCACTCATTTTCCAAGGCCCAGGCGCGGCAGCCGGAGGCGTGCTCCAAGTGCCACCTCGGCCCCGACCACCCGCAGAAAGAGGTCTACGAGGAGTCGAAGCACGGCAACACCTACTTCACCAATAAGGACAAGATGAACCTCGAGGCCGATTCGTGGGTCGTGGGTGTCGACTACTCCGCAGCCCCCACCTGCGCCAGCTGTCACATGTCGGCCACCAAGAAACAGGGCGTCACCCACGACGTCGGCCAGCGGATCGCCTGGACCCTGCGCCCTCCGGTCTCGAAGCACAAGGACAACTGGCAGACCAAAAGGGCCAATATGGAGGACGTGTGCACGCGCCTGCCACACCACGACCTTCAGCGACGGTCACTTCTACCAGTTCGACGCCTCGGTCCGGCTCTACAATGAGAAGTTCGCCACCCCGGCCACCGATCTGATGAATCTGGTCCGCGAACGCAAGCTGCTCGAAAACCCGGCCAGTTTCTCCAACCAGATCGAGTGGACCTACTGGGAGCTGTGGCACCACGAGGGCCGTCGTGCGCGCCACGGCGCCGCCATGATGGGACCGGACTACACCTGGTGGCACGGCTTTTACGAGATCGCGCAGCACTTCTACTTCAAACTGCTGCCCGAGGCCAGCGAACTCGGCGATCCCGAAGTCGACGCCTTTGTCGACAACATCCTCAGCAACGATCCCATGCACTCGCTGGGTCCGTGAGCAGACCGCCGATCTCAAGAAACAGATCCGGTCCGGCGAGATGCAGAAGATCTACCAGAGGTTCTTCATCGTCGAGGAGTGACGATGATCCGCACCTATCTCGATTTCATCCGCGCGGTCTCGCTCGACCGACTCGGCCGGGTGGGCGTCGTCCTGACGACGACGGCGTTCGTGAGCTTCGTCTTCATGCAGTTGGCGATGTTCTCAGGAGTCGTGACCAACGCCTACGTCGGGCTCATCGTCTATCTCGCTGTTCCCGGTGCTCTTCGTGCTCGGGTCTGATCATCATCCTCATCGCCTGGTATCTGCAGAAGAAACGCACCGGGCTCACGACCACGGAACTGATGGAGCAGAAGATTCGGCGCCGAGGCGTCAAGGGGTGATGTGGCGGGTTCCAAGGTTTTTCGCACAGTCGCCATCCTGACCCTCGCCAACATCGTTCATTCTCGGTGCCGCGAGCATCAAGATGCTCCACTTCATGGACAGCGCCGAGTTCTGCGGCACCGCCTGCCACTCGGTCATGAACCCCGAGTGGACCACCTATCAGGCGTCGCCCCACGCCCGGGTCGCCTGCGTCGAGTGCCACGTCGGCGAAGGCGTCGGCGCGCTCGTGAACTCGAAGCTCAACGGCGCCTGGCAGATGGTCTCGGCCACCTTCGACCTCTACGAAAGGCCGATCCCGACCCCTGTCCACCAGCTGCGCCCGGCGCGGGAGACCTGTGAGAAGTGCCACTGGCCGAGCAAGTTCTACGGCAGCCGGCTGCAGACCCGGATTGCGTACGAAAACGACGAGGCATCGACGCCGCGCTACACGACGCTCAACCTCAAGATCGATGCCGGCGCAGCCGGCGACACCGGTGTCCACTGGCACATCAGCCCCGGCAAAGAGGTGCGCTACGCCTCGGTCGACGACGAACGCGAGGAGATGATCTGGGTCGAGTCCCTCCAGCCCGACGGCAACGTCCGGCGCTTCGTCAACACCGCGCCTGCGCCGGCCCGAGCAACGTCGAGTCGACGATGTTCGGACGATGGACTGCGTCGACTGCCACAACCGCGCCACCCACATCTACCAGGAGCCCGATCGGGCGGTGGACGAGAAGATCCGCCTCGGCGCGATCGACCGTAGCCTGCCCTACATCCGCCGCGAGTCACTGGCTGCCGTCCGGGGCGGCTATCCCGTCCCTCGAAGCGGCCAGGACGCGGCATCCGCGCCGGCCTCGAGAGCTTCTACCGGCGGAACTACCCCGACCAGGCATCGGCCTGGTACGACCGGATCGACGCCGCGATCGTCGAGCTCGAGGGTATCTGGGCGCGAAATATCCACCCCGGGATGAACATCGAGTGGGGCGCCTATCCCAGCTTTCTCGGACACAGCGACACCCCGGGTTGCTTCCGCTGCCACACCCGCAACCTGCAGGACGAGCGAGGGCAACTGGATCCCCGACGACTGCACCCTCTGCCACTCGATCCTCGCCTACGGTGAGGACGACGCCTTCGCCTATCTCGAACCGACACCCGAAAAGGCAAAGAACCGGGCGATGCACGAATACCTGAGGGACGAGTTCCTCTCTTCCACAAGCGACTGATTTGCGCCGTCGACTCGCGACGGAGGGAATGAGACTGCCATGACATACCGACACAAACTCAACCTGAGCATCATGCTGACGTTCACTGTTCGCTGCGACGGCGTTCTCACCTGCATTGGCCGAAGAACCGGCAACGCTCGGCGACGCCATCACAAAGGGCAAGGTGTCCCTCAACCTTCGCTACCGCTACGAGGATGTTGACCAGACGGGATTCGATCAGAACGGACAAGGCCTCGACCCTGCGGACGGCCCTCGGCTACCGGACGCTGTGGTGGAAGAGCCTCGCCGCCATGATCGAGTTCGAAAACGTCGTCAACATCGGATTCTCCAACGACCACAACAACGCCGGGGCCGGCTCGCTGTGGAACGGGGTCACCGACCGCCCGGTCATCCCCGACCCGCCCCTCACCGAGATCAACCAGGTCTACCTCGACTGGAAACCGCTGGACAGCCTGCCGATCCGCGGCGGCCGCCAGGAGATCATCATCGACAACTCGCGCTTTATCGGCAACGTCGGATGGCGCCAGAACCACCAGACCTTTGACGGCGCGGCAGGGTGCATTTCACCGGCGTCAAAAACCTCGAGCTCGGGCTATTCCTATATCGCCCGTCAGCGGACGGTCACCGGCGCCTCGCGGCCGATGTCCACGTCACATTTCGAGGGTGTCCTACACCTTTTCGGACGTGGGCGCATTGCGCGGATATTTCCTGTCCATCGACTACGACCAGGAAGCACTGTGGGCGCTGTCCACCACGACCTTTGGCGCTCCTTTACGGGCAAGTCCAACCTCTCGGACGCTCTCGGGCTGAACTACCGACTCGAGGTGGCGACCCAGCAGGACACCGGCAACAACCCCGAATCGGTCGAGGCGGACTACTTCCGGGCGGACCTCGGTTTCGTATTCGGCAAGGTGACAGCCGCCGCCGGATACGAGGTGCTCGGAGGGTCCGCCGGACGACGGCAGCTTCAACACTCCGCTGGCGACCCTCCACAAGTTCAACGGCTGGGCCGACAAGTTCCTGGCCACCCCTGCCGACGGACTGCGCGACCTCTTCTTCAGCGTGGAGCCAAGCTCGGTCGATTTGCTCTCTCGGCGTTTACCACGATTTTTCGTGCCGACAGCGGCGGTGCTCGTGGGGCACCGAATTCGACGCCGCGGTCGTCTACACCGCGCCGTGGAAGCAGAAGTTCGCGATGAAGTATGCATCCTACGATGCCGACGACTGGGCCACCGACACCGACAAGATCTGGCTCTGGACACAGTGGGGGTTCTGACCGGCCGCTCGCGGCCGATCCTGGATCCTGGATGCAAGATGTTGGATTCTGAATTTTGGATCACTGCTGTCCAATACAGACTCTCACGAGAGAATGCCGCACGGAAAACAGACGTTTTACGACCCGGATACGAGGTATTTCGGGAAGAGGTTGTCGAAAGACGTCATGAGCCAACGCCACATGGAACGGCACCGAATAAGCCCCAGAGGTGCGAAAAATATTAGCCCGAGGCGCGAGCCCCGGGAACAAGGCCCGGATAAATAGGCCGAGCCCCGGAGGGGCGACAGACTATCCCGCTCGGCTTTTAGCGCGGCAACGCGTCCTTTTCTGTCGCCCCTCCGGGGCTTGACTGTTTTTGGTTGCACGGTTCCCCGGGGCTCGCGCCCCGGGCTCATTCCTGTCGCCGCTCCGCGGCTCTCCTTTCCGAGATGCTGTCTTCGACAAAAGTGATACTGGATGCTGGATGAAGGACTCCGGAAGCCGAGCGTTTGCCTCGAGCATCCAGTCACTCTGATCGTCGACACGCAAACCGCCCCGGGATCTCTCGAGCTGCTCCAGGAAAGACGCGCTATTCGGGCAACGGTTTCGAGTCCCGCGATGGGCGGTCCTCGGCCTCCTCGCCGTCTGCGTCATCGGCCTCGATCGCGGGCTCGGTCGTCTCCAAAAGGTCGCCGACAAAGAGGCTCGAGTTCTTGACGAAGAACACGACGGGGAGGTCGCCGGCGAGACGTTCCATCCGTTCGGCATAGGTCTCTTCGTCCCCGACTTCGCGGCACCTCGAGCCCGAGAAAAACCGCGGCCGCCTCGGCGCTCTCACGGTGGATGACCTCGGTCACCGTCTCGCCCTTCGGCTTGAGCACGACCCGCACCTCGGCCTCGATGCGAATCTCGGGCAACAGCTTCATGAGGTGCGCCTCGGTACGGCTCCTCATCAGTTCGGATGAGGCGAGACTCATGACCTCGACCTTGGCACCGCGCCATTCGGCGTTCGAGTGCAGGAGATGCGCGAGCAGCAACATCAGGTCGCCGTTCCGTTCGAGTCCGCCCCACCACACGTGAATGGTCGGGCTTTCTCGCCGGAACATGTATTTCGGCCGAATCCGGGCGAGCACGAAGGACTTTTTGAGGCGTTCCAACCGAGCCATCACGCGCAGAAACTCGGCGCGCCGTGAGGTCGACTCGGGCCACCCGAGGAGGACCGTGTTGCTCGACATTCCTGCCATACCGTTCGCCTGACTGACGTTGACCAGCCCTTCTACGATGTCGTTGACCGCGTCGACTTCGGGAAAGACCACGATGTCCTCGGCGTCGATCACCCGCTGAATGCCGTTCTTACGTTCGGCGAGATCGAGGTCGTCGCTCATCAGATCCCCGACCACCAGATTGCACACCGTCACCACCCCCCGGCCCTGGCTGAACCAGTCGCTGAAGCGGATCAGATCGAGCTCCTTCAGGGGATCGTCGACAAACGTCAGAAGGTGGGGCCGCCAATTCCGGGCGCTGATCGGCCGCTCGTTGAGCCGGATCAGGGCCCACCGGATCAGGGCCTCGTAGAGGCCCCGCCTGGCGTCCCCCCAGCGTGCCTCCTGAGCGCGCCGGGAAAGGTAGAACCACAGTGAGAATTCCGCAACGAGCGCGATCAGACCGGCGACCGGATTGATCAGAATCATCACGACGATGCAGGCCAGACCCCCGATCAGGGTGATGGGCCACGGGACCTTGATCTTCGGCCGCCACGACGGATCCCCGCTCAGAACCTCGAAGGTGGCGACGATATTGACGGTGCCGTAAACCGTGAGAAAGAACATGGTGACCACTGCCGCCACCGCGTTGAGGTTGCCGAGAAAGACCGCGCCTACAGCGATCGCCAACGCCACCATCATGCCCGGCAGGAGTTCGCGGGAGTCCCCTGTCTTCCGACACAGAAAACGTGGAGCGAGCCCATCGCTCGCCAGCGCCTGCAGGGTTCTGGGCGCCGCCAGGATCGACCCCACCGCGGAGGAGAATATCGCCGCCCACAGCCCCGGCAGCACCAGCCACGGGCCGAAAACCGCAATCCGCGACCACACCATCGGATCGTCGCGAAGATCGGAGGGATCGGCTCCCATCGACAGGAGGATCGGGATCAGCAGATAGACCACGAAACCGGTGGCGACCGCGGCGATGGAACCCAGGGGGATCGACTTGCCAGGGTCTTTCAAGTCGCCGGACAGACCCAGCCCGGCCATCACACCGGTGACCGCGGGAAAGAAGACCGCAAACCCGACCCAGAAACTGATGTCTCCAGTAGGTGCGTGAAGCACAACGTCGGAGCCGGAAGATCGAAGAAATGCCCCGATGGCGAGAGCAACGAGCGACAAAACGACAAAACCCATCAAGACGACCTGAGCCCTGAGCGCTCGTTCGGCACCGGTGACGGCGAGTACTCCGACACCGATCACCACCACCAGCGTCACCGGCAACAGCGGCAGGGCCGGCCACACGATCCGAAAGGACTCAGCGAGACCGTAGGCGTACAGCGTTACAGAAAAGGTCTGCGAGAGAAAGAGCGGCACCCCGATCGCGCCACCGAGTTCGAGTCCCAGACTGCGGGAAATGATGAAATAGGCACCGCCCACTCCGACCCTCGCGTTGGTCGCCACCGCCGAGAACGCGAGGGTGGTGATGAAGGTGATGGCGTTCGCGAGGACGACCACAAACACGACCCGGATCAACCCGAGGTGCCCGACCAACCACCCGAACCGGAGGTACATAATGACACCGAGGATCGTCAGAATCGTCGGCGTGAAGACACCGACAAATGTCCCGAGTTTTTGACTTTTCCCCATCAGTGTCTCCATCTCGCGCCGCGGTCAACAGACCCTCCCGAGGGCCGTCGCCTCGTGACGCCTGCGCCTTCAGTTTTGAGGAAGCAACGCCAGCAATTCTCGCACGAATCTGTCAACGGAGGCGGAACCGTGCGCGCCGGCAATGAATCTCCCGCTGCGAACGACCACGCCCGCACCGAGTCCAGGATCGGTGAAACGGAATCCGCCATCTCCGAGAAACGGAGTCTCTGCTTCGATTTTGCCCCACTCCAGTTGGTGGGCACGCAGCCGCTCCATGGCGTCAGAAGCTTGAGAGGGGTCGGACAGCTCAGTGAAAAAGAGCTCGACCTCGTCTCCGTCAGTCTCGTATTCTGCCAGTACCCCTCCGGGTAGAAAGGCGTGGCCGAACATATCAGCAGCAACATAGCGCTCGCTCCCGCGGATCAGACCGCCCCGGGGGAGAACGTCAAGATCGGCGGGGAGGGCTTTCAACCCGTCGACGTCCTCGATCGTCGACGACACCAACATTTCGAGAACGTCGACCAGCTCAGGTCGGGTGTCGTCAGCCTCGCCGTGGACGTAAATCGAACCGCGCCATGCGCAGGCGATCGTGCCGGAGCGATAGCCCTCCACGCCCCAGTCTTGGGCATCTGCTTCCGGAGGCAGAATGCTGCGATAGACCCCAAAGGCACCGAGATTCGAGTCCATCTCGTAGATATCGAGGGTGACGCTTGCAAAAGGATCATCTCCCAGCTGATAGCGGGTCTGGGTGAGAGCCTGGAATCCATATTTCAAATACAACGGCGCCCCTCCATTGAGGTACTCAAAGAGGCTGTCGGCGTCGTAGGCAGCGGGGCCCTCGACAATGCTCCAGCCTGCCGGCGGAAGCGGCGGCGAACCGTCGACTGATTCCTCGGGCAGGGCCGGGGCGTCGTGGCCGCCGCCGCACGCCGCGAGCGCGACAAGGAAGACCGCGATCCCCAACCGGCGCCGGTTCTTCACGCCTGAATTCTCCGAAAACTGAGCAGGCGGTGGGCATCCACGAGCTCTTCGCGCACGGCCCGGTTGAAGGGACAGGCGACCTCACAGTGGCCCCGGCACTCCGCACAAGCAGCTGCGCGCCGACCGACGTCGAGCCCCTCGTAGAGCTGCATCGAGTCCTTCTCACGACCGTAGTACCTGAAGTACATGGCGTAGCGATTGACATCGGCGATCGCCACCCCGTTGGGACACTGCCCCTCGCACTCGCCGCAGAAGCGGCAGTAACGATCGAACATCTCGTCGGTGTAACGCCTCAGCATCGCGACTTCGGCCGGTTCGAGGCCCTTCCCAACCGCTTGGCCGTACTCTCGAATTTCGTCGAAATTGGTGATCCCGACACACACGCTCGCCACGTAGGGGTGGCTCAGAGCCCACTTGATGGTTGCCTGCTTGAAGGACAAACCGCCCTTTTCGAGATCCTTGATTTCGTTCTTGCGGTTGCCCGCGTTGGTCTTGAAGACCATGGTTCCGATGCCCTGTTGGGCGGCCGCTTCGAGGATCGGGTCCTGGTCCGGGTACGAGGCGAAGTCGTACTTGGTGAACAGGACCTCGTAGCGCCCATCGTCGATCGCGGTCTTGAGGGCCTCCTGCATCCCGCCATGGTGGCCAGACAACCCGAGTGACCGACTTTCCCGGCTTTTTTTGCCCGGTCGAAGGCCTCGTACAGGGCGTCGATTCGGAGCTCGTCCAACGAGGTCACGTTTGTGATCCGGTAGATCTCGACGTGGTCGGTCTGAAGCCTCCGAAGACTCGCGTCGATGGCATCGAGCACGTCCTGCGCGGTCGCATTCGTCTTGAAGGTGTCGCCGGTAAAAAGGACCAGTTCGTCGCGGCGGCTCCCGAGGTTGGCGATCGCTTTGCCGATCGAGGTCTCGGCACGTCCGCCCTGGTAGTTGGCGCTGGTGCAGATGGTGGAGATGCCCTGGTCGAGCGCCGCCGAAAGGAGGGCGGGGTTGTCGAAGCCATAGCTGCCGAATGAGATTTCGGAAACCTCGAGACCGGTAGCCCCGAGTTTCCGATAGCCCATTTCGACCGGCGCGGAATCATCGGCCAGCGATTCGGCGCGCGAACACCCCCCAACCGCCAGACCCGAGGTCAGTGCCCCGAGCTTCAAAAACCTGCGACGATCGATACCGTTGTCATGGGACTCCATGAAAGACCTCCTGTTCCTCTCAGAACGTGGTTCGTGAAACCGTATCCAATCCACCGTCTCGCGCCACCGCAGCCACCACTTCGTTGGCGCTCTCCTCGATCGGCTTCGAGGTCACATCGACCGTCTTGAACCGACCCCTGCGAAACACCGTGCGGGCGAACTCGAGGTCCTGCATCACCTCGCGCGGATCGGAGTACGATTGTGGTGCGCCATCACCCAGCCCATTTTGGCGTTTGCGGCGAAAATTCACCAACCGATCGGGGTCGAGAGTCAGACCGACCACGCGACCCCGAGGCACCTCAAAGAGCTCCTGAGGCGCTTCGATGCCTTTGACCAGCGGGATATTGGCGGTTTTGAACCCCCGCATCGCGAGATACATGCTCAGGGGTGTCTTCCCGGCCCTGGAGACTCCGATGAGAACGATCTCGGCCCCGGCCAGTTCGTTGAAATGGCGCCCGTCATCGTGGCGAACGGCATATTCGATGGCCTCGATGCGCCGGAAATAGTCCTCACGAACCTTGCGATACAGACCCGGTCTCCCGGCGGGCAGCCTTCCGAGGAGGTTGGAGACCTGGTCAAGAACCGGTCCCATGGCATCGACCTCGATCACCCGCCGCGCCATAGCTGTCTTTTTCAGGACGCCCCGCAACTCGCGATCCACAAGGGTGTGGATCACGAGAGCGCCCGTCTCGGCGGCTCGTTCCACCGCATCCCGAATCTCCACAACCGTCCGAACCCCAGGCATCACGGCGATCGACGTCCTGGCACCCTCGAACTGCGCCAGCGCGGTTCGCGCGAGTTGTTCCCCGGTGGTCCCCATGCCTCCGGACACAACGATAATCCGCGGGTCCGACATCTCCAACTCCCTCATCCGCCGACTGGTGGTGCCACCGGTGTCGGTACGCTTCCAATGCTGATCGACCTTCAACCCGCAGCGTCAACCGCCGGGTCATGCCTCCTCGAATGTTCCTCAAGAGTATAAGCCCTGCAGGACGCACCGGTATGGAATTGCCAACCTCGGTCCAACTCGATTCAAATCGGTCGAACGGTGCGAAAACCCGCGAAGACAAACGGATAATGATCCTGGAACCAGTTGCGGAAGCTGGACCGAATGAGCGGCGCCGGAGTTGCCCACGAGGCGCCGAGCATCACGAAATGGCGACCGTCAAAAAAATCTACCGAGTATCCCGGGTAGCTGGTGATGTAGGCCTCGAACCCCGGAAAGGGGGCGAATGGGCTCGAGGTCCATTCCCAGGCATTGCCAATCGTGTCCTCGAGGCCCCACGCAGAGGCCCCGGCGGGGTGTGCATCGACCGGAGTCGGCGCCCACGAGGCGAAGTCGAAATTGCCGTGGAGTCCGGGCGCCGGTCTGGCGTCGCCCCAGGGGTAAGCGCGCTGCGGACCACCCGGGGCCCCATACATCGCACGATGAAGTTCGGCCTCGGTTGGCAGGCGGGTGTCGCTCCAGCGGCAGTAGGCTCTTGCCTCGGCGCAACTTACCATGACCGGCCAACCACTGACCTGCTCGAGATCGAAGATGTCGAAGACAGTTCGGCAGCGCCAACCTCGACCATTTCGTTCCCAACTCGCGGGGTGGTTCAGCCCGATCCGCTGCCGCCACAGCCAATCGTCAGCGCCCCACAGATCTTTCCGCGCATAGCCACCAGCCTCGACAAACTCGCGCCACTCGCCGTTCTGCACTGGAAAACGATCGATGCCAAATGACTCCACCTCCACCCGAAAGGGCGGAAACTCGTTGTCCCAACCGAAGTCCACCGACTGAAAGTCGGCCCCCAGATCGACAGAGCCCGCGGCGACTTCGACAATCTCGCTGGCAACCTGGCAACCCGGCCTTGGCGGCGAAACGGCGTCATCGCGGTGGAGTTCCTCCGGCTCCATCCGTTGCAACATGTATTGCAGGGTTTCCTGGTGCATGTACTCGTGTTCGAGGACAACATTGAGGATTCGGCCCCGTGCAGCCAACGGATTCTCGTTCTGCCGTTCGATGACCTCCCCGACCAGCTCGAGCAGGCGCTCCCTGGCCGTGTCCCGATACTCCACGACCTGATCGATCTCAGGCCATCTGACGGCGGACGAATGACGATCGACGCCAACCGGGTCGATACCACGTTCGAAGAGCGCGTCGAATTCGAGATGGAGGGGGCCCAACCCGAGCAGCGCGAGGCCGATCTGGTTCCAGGCGAAGGCAGGCAGGTGGCCGATATAGAAGAGAACCGGATGACGAAGACTGATCGGTCGGTGGAGCCACCTTTCGCGCGGAACCATGTCAAAGATCCGGTCAGACATTCGCCACGCCTCACGAAGCCGATATTGAAATCCCTCTTTCATGACGTGGCTACGGGTTGCCGAGACCCCGGTTGTACGAGCGCCAACGCGAACAGAGATTCAGGATCTGTCCACCAGCGTTCCAAAACCAGATCGGTACCGTCGAGGGCGTTGGAGATCGTGTGCTCGGTGAACTTGCAGCTGATCTCTGTCCGGATCTCCTGCCCCTTCCGGAGAACCAACACTCGAGGGTCCCCCGGCAGGTTTACGTGCATGGAGCGCACGGCGCGCAGCCGCATCTCGATCCACTGCTTACGTTCGTTCCAAAAAGCGACGTGCTCGAACGACGAGGGGTCGAAGTTCGTCCCGAAACGCGCATTCAGCACAGAGACCACATTGCGGTTGAACGCAGCGGTGACCCCTCCGAGGTCGTTGTAGGCGGCCTCCAGTCGCGCACGATCTTTGACCAGGTCCAGACCGACCAGAAAACGATCATCCGCGACCATCGTCCGGCGCACCATCGACAGAAAATCCGACAAGAAATCGGGGTGGATATTCCCAATCGTGCCTGCCAGAAAAACGAATAACCGCGGCGGTCCGACCCCCACCGCCTCGAGGTCGCGAGTGAAGTCACCCACCACCCCGCGGACCAACATCTCCGGATAGTCGTCGGCCAACCGGATGGCCGAGGTCTCGAGGAAGGTTTCGTTGATATCGAGCAAGACACAACTGGTCAGCAGACCACGATCTCGAATGGCGTCGAGCAGAAGATGAACCTTGCGGCCCGCGCCTGAGCCCAATTCGACCATCTCCTGCGGGCGCGCAACTTCAATGATCTCGGAGGCCACGGATTCGAGCAGCCGGAGCTCGGTGCGGGTCTGATAGTACTCATCGAGGGTGGTGATGCGCTCGAAGAGCTCGCTGCCGAAGTCGTCGTAGAAATATCTTGGATCCGTCGTCGGTCGATCGGAAAGGAGACTCTCCCAGACCTCATTCTTTTCCACGAGGGAGGCATCCTCCGGTGTCCGGCGACGATCGATTTGAACTCGACTATTCACGGATAACCAGCCGGGCCTCTCTTAGGATTCTGTTCGAAAGGCGCCCGCGTCGGCCGCGATCTCGCCAGCAATTTGCTCCGCACAGAGTGACAGAGCTTCGACGACCGCTCCAGCCGAGGCGCGCGCCGCAGGCCGGGTTGCCTCGTAGGATTTCTCGAGCAATGCTCCCTGGTATCGTTTTTGGGAAGGATCGCGGAATGTTACGGAGAGTTTCATCCGAGCCTCGACGCCGGCGGCGGCATCCACCTGCTCGCAGGACAAAACATTCGCCGTCACCACGAGGGTTGGCCGCCCCTCAACAGGCTGTCCAAACTCCGCGGTCAGTTTCTGGCGCACCAACTCGGCAAGGCCACCGGCCCAATGATCGGTGGCGTAGTACTCGATTTCTGTAGGCGACGCCTGAATCATGATCCGGCTTCGGCTCAGGGCGTCGCTGGTCCGTACCTGTTCTACAGCCAGGTTGACCGACGCAGCCACCGTGCCGGAAGGAATCATGGACAGCGTGTAATAGCTGATTTTCGGCGCTGATGCACATGCGGTCACCCAACACAGCATCACAATCAGTGGGAGTCTTGGCCTCATGGTGTTTCGCCGTCCTTCCGGCCGTGGGCTTTGGCGCCTCGAACAACTGCGCTCGGCTGGTCGGCGAGTGTCGCTGACAGCCGGCGGAGGTTGCGCGTCGTTACCTCGAGGTTCAGGAGGATTCCCTCGAGCGTCGGACGTTGATCGTCCAGGAGATCGCTGGCGTTCCCGCCCATGTCTTGAAAGTACTGCAGAGTGACTGCCAGCGATGCGGTAAGTTCCTCCAACTGTTCGCTCGCCTCGGCGGTCAGTCGCTCCAGATTCACGACTGTCTCATTGAGCGGCACCCGGTTTTCGCCGATCACATCAGCGATTTGTTTCATCAAGACCGTGGCGGTCGCCTCCATCGTCGCCAGTCTCTCGATCACCTCGTTGAGCCCATCCCGATTCTCGGCGATCACCCCGTTGACCTCACGGAAAGTGCCACCTGACGCGTCAAGGGTCGCTTGAAGTGCCGCAGCAACCTCAGCGAAGTCGACGATGTCGCGGTCGGCTCCTGCAACCGGTTTTCCGCCCACGAGGAGGGTCACGCTGTCGAGCAGCACTTCCATCCGCGCCACCATGCCGTCGAGATCCGGAATGTCGACAAATCCACCGCTCCCGGTGTGGGTGGCGAGAGCGTCCCCGCTGCGAAGGAGCTCCGCCGCGCCATCCCCGGTCGAGATTTCCAGGTGTTTCTCGGCGGTCAGGGTGATTTGAGCGACTGTGGCCACACTGCTGGCATTGACCGGGACGTTTCCGGCCACCTCAGCCGTGACCCGAATCATCGATCGATCCTCAGGGTCGGGCTCGATCTCGATGACCTGGCCCACCTTGACGCCGCCGAAGCGAACATCAGCTCGGTTGTTGAGCCCGCCGATATCGGTGAACGAGGCGAAAAAGACTCTGGCCGAGTCATCGTGGGGACGGCATCCCCGGATGGCCGCGACAAAGACCACGATAATGACGAAACTGACCAGAACGAGAATCCCCGCTCTGATCTCGGTCGCTGTGAAGTTTTCTCTTTTTGCTGCCATACTGCCTCTCGTTGTAGCCAATCACTCGAGTCCGGTCAAATATCTCGCGTAGTCCGCTTCCCCGGCCGCTTCGTCATCCGGACGTCGGGCGAAGAACTGCTGAATGTAGGGATGGTCCATTGCGCGGAGCTGTTCGAGGGGCCCGATCCCGACCACCCGGCCCTTTTGGAGAACACAGATGGTGTCGGCGATCAGCTTGACGCTCTCCATCTCATGGGTAACGACGACACTTGTGAGATCAAACGTCGCCTGCATCTTGCGGATGAGGGCATCGATACCGGCGGCCACGATCGGATCGAGCCCGGCCGACGGTTCGTCGTAGAACAGGATCTCAGGGTCCATGGCCATAGCGCGGGCGATACCGGCGCGTTTCTTCATGCCGCCGCTGATCTCTGATGGGAGAAAGTCCTCGAACCCCGCGAGACCCACGAGTTCGAGCTTGATCTTGGTCATGATCTCGATCGTCGAGGGTTCGAGGTCGGTGTGCTCGGCGAGCGGAAGGGCGACGTTCTCCCCGATGGTCAGAGAGTTGAAAAGGGCGGAGCCCTGAAAGCACACTCCGATTCTCTTCCGCAGATCGATGCGTTCATCGTCGGACATCGCGGTGAAATCGTCACCCTTGACGCGAATGCATCCCGAGTAGGGCCGCATCAGACCCGTAAGGTTTCGGATGAGCGTGGTCTTCCCGGAGCCGGAACCGCCGAGGATGACAAAAACCTCGCCGCGGCGCACCGAGAATGTGACGCCGTCGAGGACCGCACGGTCGCCGTATTTGACGACCAAATCCTCGACTTCGATGATGGGTGCGGCCGGCTCGTTCATGATCAGATGAAGTAGAAGAGGATCGTGAACACGAGATCCACGATGATGATCAGGAAGATCGAGGTCACGACCGATGATGTTGTCATTTTGCCAACCCCTTCGGCCCCGCCCTCGACTTCGAACCCACGGTAGATACCGACCCAACAGATTGTGATGCCGAAAAAGAAGCTTTTTGTCAGGCCGATCACGAAGTCCTTCTCCGCGAGCGAGTTGATTGTCATTTCCACATATGTCGCGGGATCGACGCCGACGATGAACACCCCCGCCGCAAAGCCGCCGAAGATCATGATGAACATCCCGATCACAGTGACGCAGGGAACCGCGATCATCATACCCAGAAACTTCGGCACCACCAGGAACTTGATCGGATTGAGACCCATGACCTCGAGGGCATCGATCTCCTCGCCGACCTTCATGGTTCCGATTTCGGCGGTAATGGCCGATCCGCTGCGACCCGTGATGAGGACCGCGGTCATGAGCGGCGCAAGTTCGCGGATCGCCGAAACCGCCACCAGAACCGCGATAAACCGGTTCGCACCCCACTTGTCGAGGGTGTAGGAGGACTGCAGGGCGAGAATCACGCCGATCAGAAAACAGATCAATCCAACGATCGGCAGTGATCGCACGCCGAACTCGACAAAGTGCTCGACGGCACTTCGCGTGCGGAGCCCCCTTCCTCGAAACGGCGCCACGAAAAGCCACGTCACGGTGTCGACGATCAGCACCGACACCCGTGCAGCCGCAGCGAGCTGGGCGAGGGCCCACCTGCCGACAGCACCTACGATATCGGTCACGACGTCCGATCGATTTCAAACACAGCGTCGAGTCTCGACAATTCGAGGACCCTGATGACAGATGGCGACGGCCTCAGAAGGATAAACGCCTTCGAGTTCTCCCGCGCGCTTTTGAACCCCTCGACGAGGGTCGCCACCCCCGAGGAGTCCATGTACTCAACACCGCTCAGATCAACCTCGACGCCCTCGGCCACGGGAACAGCCTTGATGATGGCCGTGCGAAGTTCGGGCGAGGTGGAGAGATCCACCTCTCCCCGAACCGCGATTCGAATCTTTTCGCCGTGCACGGTCTGATCGATTTTCAACCCCATATCCCGCCCCTCATGTCTTTCGTCTGCGCCGCATGATGATGCAGTTTCCCTGTGTTGTGTCCGGACAGAACTCAACCTCGTCAAACGCGCGATGCATCAACTGCACACCGAGGCCTCCGGGCTCGAGTCGATCCGGGTCCGGTGGCTCCAGCACCCGCTTCTCGCGGCGTTCGGGAGGACACGGCTCACCCTGGTCGCACAGCCGCACCTCAAGAAAGTCGACATCCGCCCGAAGGGTCAGTTCGACGAAACGGTTGCACTTGCCGCCGTAGGAGTGGCGCATCGCGTTGGAGCATGCCTCGTCGATGGCCAACACCATCTCGTCGGTCGCATCCTGTTCCAACTCACAGGCCTCCACCCAGCCCCGGACAAGGTTTCGAACGCACCTCAGAAATCGGGGATCTGATCGAACTTCCAACCGGAAATCGTCAGCCATGACCGTTGTACCTTAACGCGATCAGGGTGCAGTCGTCGTGGGCCGCGACCGGTGAACAAAAGCGATCGACGTCGTGAATAATGGCCTCGATCACACGTTGCGGCCCGGCATCGACGCTGGTCTGTGCTGCCTTCATCATATTCTCCACACCGTACTCGATGACCTCACCATGATTGGGCCCCATGGTGACTCCAGCACGGGCCTCGACGATCCCGTCGGTGTAAAGGACAATCGTGTCGCCAGGCTGCACAACAGCCCGCTCGTCGGTCCATGACGCCTCGGGAAGAATCCCGATGGGCGGCCCGGAGGCTTCCAACAGCGTCACCGACCGGTCCCTCGAAACAACGGCCAGCGGATGGTGACCCGCGTTGGCCCCGAGAATGTTGCCGTTCGTCAAATTGATGGCGACCGCGGCGATCGTGCAGAAGAGCCCGCGTTGGCTGCGCACCACGAGTCGCTCGTTCAGTTGGCGAAGCACCTCGGCCGGGGATGTAGAGCCCACCGCAAAAAGGCGAAACTCGGCCAGGATCTGGGCCATGGTGAGGGCCGCTGGAATGCCCTTGCCGCTGACATCGCCGATCAAGATGCCGACCCGGTCTTCATCGATGCGGACGAAGTCGTAGAAGTCGCCGCCGACGATCCGCGCAGGGCGCGTTTGGCCGTAGATGCCATAGCGCGGATCATCCGACGACCAGTCGCTGACCAGAAAGCCCTCCTGGATGGTCCACGCCGCTTCGACGTCCTGCTCGATCCGTTGTTTCTGAAGCAGGGCCTGGTGGTTGTGGGCGTTCTCGAGTGCCAGTCCGGCGCTGTTGCCCGCAGCGGCAGCCAGCAGAAGATCGTCCTGGGTATAGGCATGGTCGACAATATTGGTGTCGATATAGAGGATTCCCGAGATGCTGTCCTGTGTTCGGATCGGCACGCACAGGATCGACGTCAAGTTGAGTGCGGCCATGCTGACGCTGGGGTCGATGGTGCTTTCGCTCCAGCCCGACTGAAAGAGAACGTTCTCCCCGTCGCCGAGGACCCTCCGGGCGACTGTCCCGCTGATTTCGATCTCCCCGACCGTCGCTGACTCCGCAACGCCGTCGAGAATCGTATGAACCCTGCCGCATTCCGGGCAGGGCAGGAGCTCGTTTTCAAGCCCGGCAAACAAAACCGCTCCCCGGTGAGCTCGAATCGCCTTCACGGTGGTCTTCAGGATGGTGTCCACCAGCTCGCACGGGTTGAAATTTGAGGCCATCGCATTCATCAAGGTGTAGGCGGCCTCGAGGAAGTCCTGTGAGAGTGGAGACGGAGGGAGCTCTTGTTCGCGTCCCGCAGGGTCGAGCACCGTTTGCAGAAACACCGTCTTTTCCGGTGCTGCCGCGACCGAGGAACTCCCGAGTTCGAAAATCAACACGGTCTCACCGATGTGAATCTGATCACCGTCTTCGAGTTCGCAGGTTGTGATCTTGGATCCATTGACCAGGGTCCCGTTGCGGCTGCCGAGATCGCGGCAGGCGTACCCCGAACCGGTGTCCTTGATCTCGAGATGCTGGCGAGACGCGGCCGAATCCCGGATAACCAACGAACAATGACCGCCGCGGCCAATGGTCAATCCCTCCCCCACCGGCACACGGCGTCGCTCGTTGTCGTTTTCGGCGACGATAAATGCTCGCTGAGCCACGTTCCCCCGTCTCGCAATATCTCCTAAGACGCTAGCTTGGCTCACGCGTGGTTGCAAGGGCAGGCTTCCCTTTCAGGACTCATCCGCGAGGGCTGGAACCCGGCATGCCTCTTCAGGTTTGATCATCAATCCCGCAGCCATGAGCGACCGGGTGGCCCTCCTCGCCGCAGGAGGTCGACTGGTCGACGCGGCCACCTCCAGATCCTGCCACCGCGACAGCGAACGTTTCAGCCGGGAGAAGTGATCGTAGAAGGTTGCTCACCCCGCGCCTGAAGCGACTCAGATCGTGGGATCGTGGGGCGGCATTTTCCCCGGACTTTCCAGCAATCTGGCACCCCCTTCAGCGCGGACCGCAAACACCGCACTCGGCAGATCGGTTCGGGCGCGGTACCCGGAGTGGACGGTCGCCATGAAATCTTTTGCATCCTCGGTTCGCACCAGGGCGATGGCACAACCGCCGAAACCGGCCCCGGTGAGCCGTGCCCCGTAACAACCGGGATGACGCCGCGCGAGATCGGTGAACAGATCCAGTTCGAAGCTCGATACTTCATACAGATCCCGGAGACTCGAGTGCGACTCGTTCATCAGTCGGCCGACCTCTACAAGGTCCGAACCCGCCATGGCTTCAGCCATGGCGAGAGGGCGCCGGATTTCCGCCACCACGTGCAAGGCGCGGCGAAAGACGGTGGCGTCAAGCCTGGAACGGTATTCCTCCAACTGCTCGACGTCGACATCGCGGAGGGCTTTGATCTCGGGGTTCGCGCGCCCCAGCGCAGCGACCGCTTCCCGACAGCTGGCGCTGCGATCGTTGTAGGCGCTGCCGGCCAGGGATCGGGAGGCTCCGGTGTCCAACACCACCACGACCGCGTTGTCCGGGAAGGTCACCAGGCGCGTCTCGAGCGTTCGGCAATCGAGCAGCAGGGCGTGTCCAGCCCGGGCCATGGTGGCGATGAACTGGTCCATCACCCCGCCCTTGACACCGATATACTCCCACTCGGTCTTCTGTCCCAGGAGAGCCATCGCGACCGGGTCCCACTCGATGTCCGAGATCCCACACAGTGAGCGAGCGGTCGCCATCTCAACGGCAGCCGACGATGAGAGTCCGGAACCCAGCGGAACATCACCGTCCACGAAGAGATCCGCCCCCTCCAGGTGATGGCCGGTCGAGATCAGCGCCCACGCCGTTCCGGCCACATAGTCGAACCACTCCGAGCGACCGCGGGCTGTCAGATTCTCGAGTCTCGTTTCCCTGGTCTCGCCGAACACCACGGAGTGGGCGCGAATGACACCGTCGTCACGGGAAAAGGCCGCGACGCCGACCTTTCGGTCGATTGCCATGGGCAGCACCCATCCGTCGTTGTAATCCGTGTGCTCACCGATCAGATTCACCCGGCCCGGGGCCACCGCCACACAGGGTTTTTCCGATCGTTCAAAAACTTCACTCGCTCGAGAGGCGAGGCTCGCAATCCAATCTGATCCCGACCTCACCGGTCGCCGACCTCCACCACCTGAAGATGCCGCTGTCTGCGCCAACCGCCCCGAGTGAAGTCGGGAAACCGCATCGGTTCGCTGCCCCTCGCGATCGAACGCCCACTGAGCTCAATGACTGCGCTCAACATGGCAGCGTCGTACACGTCCATGTCCGGGGTCCGCCCCGAACGAAGGGCGTCGACCAAACGGTAGTCCTCGATGAAGTCCATACCACCGTGTCCGGCGCCGGCGCTCGCGGACTCGAGTTGACGCCACACGGGATGATCGTAATCTTCGAGAAAGTCGTCCAGCGCCTCCCACCGGTGGGCCTCGCTGCGCCCTTCGATGTGGAGAACGGGCTGCGGGTACTTGCGGGCAATCCCTCGCGTCCCCTGAATGAGATAGTCTCGACTGTACGGTCGAGGAGAACTCGTGTCGTGGGTGACGACCACGGTCTCTCCACGCGCGGTCCGCAACATGGTGGTCACCACATCGGACAGCACGAATTTCTCGGCGGCCTGCGAGCTGTCCGGTCCAAAAACCTCCTCGGCGTAGAGATGGAGACCACGGGTCTTCGAGCCCATGGAGACCAGGGTCTCGAAGGTGTTGCCCCGGTTGATATCGAGGCACTGCGCCACCGGGCCCAGACCGTGGGTCGGGTAGAGATCGCCGTTCGTGGTCATGGAGTGCGCCCTCCGCCACACGCCCTCCCCTTCCATGTCGTGTTTCACCGACCGCAGATCGTGCAGGTAGCCGCACTCGGCGTGCAGGAGTTCGCCGAACAACCCCAGTTGCACCATGTTGAGCGTCATCATCTCGAAGCGATCGTAATTGCAGTTCTCCATCATCACGCAGTGCTTGCCGCTCTTCTCAGACAACTCGACGAGCCTCCAACAGTCGTCGATCGTCAACGCGGCAGGCACCTCGGTTGCCGCGTGCTTGCCTGCCTGCATCGCCGCAATGCACACCGGCACGTGCCACTCCCAGGGGGTCGCGGTCAACACGAGATCGAGATCCGGCCGATCGCACAGGCGCAGGAAGTCTCTCGGCCCGCGGCTGAATCCCTCAGGGACTGGCTGGCCGGCGTCGACGACCATCTTCTGGGCGCGGGCAACTCTCTCTTCAACAACATCGCAGACCGCGCGAACCTCGACGCCTTCGATCTTGAGGAAATTCTCGACATGGGCGGTGCCCATCAACCCAACACCGACACAACCGATTCGAACGACATCGAGCGGCGGTGCGGCGACATCCATCATTGTGGCTTCACCACCGAGTGCCCGCGCCAGAGGTGCGGCCATCGAGTGAACCGCGAGCCCTCCGGCGCCAACTGCGCCCAGCCTCAGCAGATCGCGACGGTTGAGTCGACCGGTTGTTTTTCTGTCCATGGTGCCTCCGTTCGAAGGACGTCGACGTGTTGAATCAGAATCGTGCCTGTCGCGAACATTGTCGGCCACTGGGCCACGAGAGGCAAATGGAAACCTTCGCGGATCAGACCGCGGCCGGACATCGGGTGTCGTGTACCATCGCTTCGATACATCTCGTGCCGGAGGGCTGACCCTGATTCGGGTGCCAAAAATCCTGTCGCGCGTCGCGCTCATAATGTTCGGGACAGTGCTCGCCCTCGGCCTCCTCGAGGCCGGAATGCGGGTCGCCGGGCATGCCATCCGTTCGGCTCAGAACCGCGACAACGCGCGCCGACTCCGACACCAGCACCAGTTCCGGGTCCTCTGCCTCGGCGAATCCACGACCGCGGGAGAGTCCGGCATCCCCCGATACCCCGAACTCCTCCAGGAAATACTCAACCGCCAGGATCTCGGCGTTTCGGTTGTCGCCATTAACATGGGCCGATCCGGCGCTGTCACTCGCGATCTTGTGGAGCAGCTGGAAACCGAATCCGAGGCATTCAAACCCAATGTCATCGTCGCGATGATGGGCATCAACGACGGCGGCAAGACCCACGCCTACGGGAGCATCATCGAGCCCGGCCGCGGTCGCTGGTACGGCACGTTTCGCCTCTACAAGCTGTATCGCCTGGTCAAGCACAAGCTCTGGATACGTGGACTCGGCCGATCGTCGGATGAGTCTGATGGCTCTGGGCGAAGGCATCTACCAACCCACACCCGGCATCGATAGAGCCTTTGTCCGTCCCGGTCCGACACCGCCTCAACCCACGCCCAGGCCGCCCGGTGATTTCAGGTTTCTCGAGCGGGTGCACCGACTGATCCGAAACGGCGACTCCCTCGGGGCGCGACACCTCCTCGAGGAGCGACTGTCCCGCGACCCCGAGTTTGCCGACGGCTACGTCGAATTGGCCCGACTCTACGACCACCTTGAAGATCCGAACACGGCCCACAAAACCCTCCTGCGCGGGGCGCACGCCCTATCGTCGCCGTCCTTTCTCCTGCAAACCGAGCTCGCCACCTCATACGACAAGTTAGGTCAAACCGACCGTGCCATTGAAATCGTCGAGGCGATCCGAAGAGATCTGTTGCAGCCGACAAACCTCGTCGACCACACCCACCAGACCGGGGTCCTTGCCGACCTCTACGAGAAATCCGGTCGGCTCGACGCCGCCGAGGCTGCGCTCAAGGAGATCGCGGAAAAAATCAACCCCGGCTACTCGCGCTTCTTCGATGAACTGATTGCCTTCTACGAGCGCCACGACCGACCCGAAGACGCTGCGTTCTATCGCTCTATTCGTCGCAAGGTCCGACACGAGTACGTCAATCCGGAAACCAGGAAGAACTATCGGAAACTCATGGAGGTCGTCCGATCGAGGGGGATCCAGCTCTACGCCGTCCAGTACCCCGGCAGAAACGTCGAAGAGACCAAGCGGCTCCTCGGCCTCAGCTCGTGGCCCCATTACGTTGACAACAGCTTTTATCAGAAACTCGTGGAGGAAAACGGGTACGACGCCTACTACACCGACACATTTGCCGGCGATTTCGGGCACCTCACCGCGCTCGGCAACGCCCTGCTCGCCGAAAACATCGCGCGGGCGATCGTGGAACACTCATTCGAGCGCGAACTAGTCGATGTGCCCCTTGCTGATCTCATCGGCGGTGGCCTCGCGGAGTGACGCGACCGACACCTCGAAACGCAGGTTCTCCCCCGCCAGCGGGTGATTGCCGTCGAGGGTCACGGTGTCACCATCGACCTTGGCAATCATCAGGTGTTGTTCGCGCCCGTCCGGGAGTTGCGCCTGGACCACCGTGCCGACCTCCGGATCGAAACCGAGCTGCTCACGTGTGACCTCGATCTCCCGCTCCGGGTCGCGCACGCCGTAAGCTTCTTCGGGGTCGAACTCCTTGTCGATCTCATCGCCGATCCGGCGGCCTTCGAGCGCCTTTTCGAGCCCCGGGATGATGTTCTCGTGGCCGTGCAGGTACTCCAGTGGTTCGCGTCCTTGAGTCGTATCGACCTCGGTTCCGTCCGACACCGTCAGGCGGTAGTTAATGCCGACTACTACGTCTTTTTCGATTTTTTTTGCAACCATCGTGAAATCCCTACTCGCCGCCGGCCGCGGCTTCCGGAGAGGCGGCGTCCGGCACGACCTGGATGATCGCGGCATTCGCAGCCAATTGTTCGAGAACACTGTTCGTGGCCTGTCCGCCCTGGTTCTGCCGCAGCATCTGCTCGAGCGGCTGCCTGACTTCGTCCAGAGACATCGTCGATGCCGGCTTTTTCTCTTCGACCTTGATGACGTGGTATCCAAACTGGGTCTCGACGACCTCCGAGATCTGGCCAACCTCGAGTGCAAAAGCTGCGTCGGCAAACGGAGCGACCATCTGTTGCCGCCCAAAGAACCCGAGGTCGCCGCCCTGTGGAGCACTCGGACCCTCCGACATTTCGGTGGCCAGAGCGGCAAAATCCTCACCGGCAACGGCTCGTTTCCGAGCCGCCGCAGCTTTTGCCAATGCAGCGGCTTTTGCATCGGAGGTTGCCTCCGCACCGGTCTTCATGAGGATATGGCGCGCGTGAACCTGTTCCGGTTGCTGGAACATCTGCGGGTTTTCGTTGTAGTACGTCTCCACATCTTCCGCGGTCACCGACACCTGCGGGTCGATCGTGGTCTCGATGAAGACCTGAACCAGGTCCGCCTCGATCACACTGTCTTCGAGCAGTGCATACGTTATTCCGAGCTGGCTGAGGGCCTCGTCCAGCTTGGCTCGACTGCCGGCCTGCTGCTCGACCTGAGCCATCGTCACCTTGACCCGTTCATCGTTTGCCTGCATCTTCTGGCGCCTCGCCTCCTGCGCCAGAAGCTTGGAGTCAACGACCCGCTGCATGGAGGCCTGGATCACCTGATCCTGCTGCGGTTGCATTCCCTGACGGGCCATTTCCTGCTGCATCTGGGGGATCAAGAGTCCGATCTCCCAGGAATACACGGGCTGGTCATTGACGGTCAGGACGACCGCAGTCGGTTCAACCTGTGCGGCAGCCGGAATCGCGAGGCACACCACCACGGCGAGGACCGTAACAAACGGTACTGATCTTTTCATTGAAGCTCCTTTGATGACATATCACCGAAAACACCAAAAGCGGGTTGGAGGGGTCCAACGGCCGGTGGATTGTATCCACTCGCGCCGTTTTCGGCCGGCGCACCTTATCACACGATGGCGTCCCTGCAACCTTGTGAAACGCCCCAAAGCGCGACCGGCCAGGGTCAAACCCGGCTCAGGGTCCGACCGATGTTCCCAAGGGGGCCAAAGCCCGCCAACCCGGCGCCAAGCAGCGGAAGGAGCAGCGGTATCCAACGCAGACCGAGCCAGCCGGTGCCGCCGATACCATCGAGAGCCAACATGGCGAGCCCAAAACACGCCACGGAACAACCGAAGATCTGCAACCAAACGGCCGCGGGAGGTTTCCCTTCCCCGGCGGCGGCCGGACGTTCAAACCGCGAAAACGCGACAAGGAATGGAAAGGTGGCGATCGCATAGGCGGCAATCCAGAACGGTCGGGTCGTCCACCAACCTGGGGTATCCGGATGTTGGGCGAGCAGCGAGGGCGCCTGCCAGAACGCGAGCCCCACCAGCAGAATCATCACCGTCGAGTGCCACAGGAACACCGTCATGATCATTCCGTTGACGAGGATCGTGGCAGCCCACGGGACCCGGCGCTGCAGCCACCGCCTCACCGGCGACTCGACCACAAGAACCAAACCGATCTGGGCCGCAGCCAGAGCAAGCAGCGGGAGCTTGGGCGGCAACGTATTGCTGACCTCATCGCTCGGCACCCCGACCAGGCTGAGGGGATAGGGCCCGAACTGGGTCAATCCGACCAGCGCCACGAGGCCGGCGCCGAGCAGCGGAAGACCCGCTCTTGCACCACCGAGCCGGCCATCGTGCCAGGCGTAGCCGAGTTGGTGGACTGTCAGCCACACAAAAAGATAATTCAACCAACCGAGAACTCTGAGATCGCCGGCGAAGAACGCAACATCGACCAGGGCCGCACAGACCACCGGTACGACGACCGTGGCAAGGCCCCATTTCTTCCACGCGGCGTGGGTCAAGGGCACGAGGGCCACAACCAGGATGTAGACAGCGAGGAACCAGACCGGCACCAGCGCGACCTTCGAACCGATCCGGATCATGCCATCGCTGACCCCGTTCGAATGTGCAACCGCAACCATGGTCGCCCACGCGATGAGGAGGGGCAGAACCGGTCCGATCAAACGCCGCGTCCGCGCATCAAACCACTCCCGATAACCCCTGTTTCTGCGCTGGGCGGACTCCCAGGACACGCCGTTCGAGAAACCACCGACAAAGAAGAAGACCGGCATGACCTGAAACAGCCAGGTCAACCAACGCGACCAGGGCGCGAGGTCCAGGAGGTGGTCATACGCCGGGGAACCACCCGCGAAATACGGGGCCGAAATCAACCAGTGGCCGAGCACCACGGCGAGGATCGACGCCGCTCTCAGAAAATCCACATACCGGTTCCGCGCCTCAGGGGTCCGATCGGCCATCCAGAGCGCCCGGTTCCAGAGGCCTCTCGGCGCTTTCGAGTCGGCGGCAGTTTTGTCCATGAGATCCAGTATAGACGTGAGTCGCCGTCATCTGTTCGATCGACAAATGGTCAGCGCCTTCGCAACCTGATAAGGTAGTGAGCAGCCGCGTGCAATTGCTCAGAAAAAGGAGACGATATGCCCAATGTCGCAACTGTACTGCGGGAGGAGATCACCCGACTCGCCCGTAAGGAAGTGCGCCAAAGCGTCGATCCGCTCAAGAAATCGAATGCGGAGTTGCGTCGCACCGTAGCCAGTCTGAAAACCGAGGTCGCCAATCTGAATCGTTCGCTGCAGTTCCTGCAGAAACAGGAGAAGCGCCGCCTCGAGAAACCGCCGGAGGTCGAGACCGGCAGGTCGATCCGTTTTTCGCCGAAGTGGGTCAGGGCCGACCGCCAGCGGTTGGGCCTGTCGGCCAGGGAATATGCTCAACTGGTCGGCGTTTCGAGCCTGACGATCTACAACTGGGAGAACGGTAAATCGAAACCGAACGCCGAACGCCTTGCTGCGTGGGCCGAGATTCGCGGCATCGGCAAACGGGAGGCGCAACGGCGCCTCGAACTGCTTTCCGGCGAGACCGGATGAGCTGTCACGGCCGGTAAGCCATTGGAGCTTGTTCGTACAGTCAGGATGCGGAAATTTCGAACTGAGGTACCCCTGAACTTTTGCGCGGCAAGAACTGCCACAGCATGATCTCGCCGATTCAAACTCCTTGTCCCTGATCGTTTCTAGAGTTGAAGCGTCAACTTTCTCGACACATGTGATGTTCTTGACCGATGTTCTATCACCTTTCGAAGGAGACGGGTAAGGAGGAAAGAACGTTCAAATGTCGACTTGTTGGAGCCTTATTCTCTGTTGTGTTGATGCTGGGGACCCACGGAGTCGATGTCGGCGGCAGGCACCGACATCAAACGGTCTGCGACGAGGCCGACCTGATCGGCGCCGCCTCTGCCGCCTGCCATATCGACTGCGAAGCTCTTGATTGAATAGAAAGGGTCGTCCAGGACGTCGCAGACCGCCGCGGAACCTCGCTCGATTGACATTGTTCCTCCGGTTCGTGAGGATGATCGAGCACCAACATTCGGGGGAGGTTCGATGACCGTCACATATCGCGCCGACGTGGTCATAGCAGGTGGCGGACTGGCGGGACTCGCAACCGCCCTCGAGTCGCTGGACCACGGTCTTCGCGTGTTGGTTCTCGACCGCGACGCCGAAGATGTTCTGGGTGGGCTCGCCAAACGTTCCTTCGGCGGTGTGATGTTCGTCGACACCCCCCACCAGCGCAAACTCGGCATCCGCGACTCCCCCGAACAGGCGTGGTCGGACTGGCAGAGCTTTGCAGATTTCGGTGAGGACGACGACTGGCCCCGTCGCTGGGCCAGAAAATACGTCGAGCGTTCGCGGGACCTGATCTTCGACTGGCTCACCGGGCACGGCGTCGACTTTCTGCCTGTCGTCAATTGGGCCGAGCGCGGTCTCTTTCGCCCCGGCAACTCGGTTCCCCGTTGGCACATCGCATGGGGCACCGGATTTGCCATCATCGAAAGAGTGGTCGCCGCCCTCGAAAAACACCCGCACCGCGATCGCCTGGAGATCCGCTGCCGCCACCGCGTCGAACGCCTCGTCATCGAGTCGGGTCGCGTGGTCGGTTGCGCCGGGACCTTCGAGAACGAGGGGAGCGATTTCGAGGCCCGAGCTGACCACGTGGTGCTCGCCTCGGGTGGCATCTGCGGCGGCGATCTCAGCAAGGTCAAGGCGAACTGGTACAAGCCGTGGGGCGACCCTCCCCCCACCCTGCTCAAAGGATCGCACCGATATGCCGACGGCCTCCTGCACGACGAGGCGGCGCGCCACGGCGCAGCCCTCACCCACCTCGACAAACAGTGGCATTACGCCGCCGGGGTCCACGGGAACGACCCCGACTCCCCTCTCGAAGGCATCAGCCTCGTACCGCCTCGTTCGGCGCTCTGGCTCGACGCCCGCGGCCGCCGCTTCGGTCCGGTGCCGCTGATGGGCTACAGCGACACCAGGTGGCTTGTCGAACAGATCTGCCGGACCCCCGAACAGTACTCGTGGCAGGTGCTCAACTGGAAGATCGCGATCAAGGAGCTCGCCGTGTCCGGCTGCGACTACATGACCGCCTTCCGCCACAAGCGCAAACTCCAGCTGGTGAAAGAGGTCGTGTTCGGCAACAAGGCTCTGGTCCATCGCCTGTTAAACGACAGCGAGGACTTTCTCGTCGCCGACTCGCTCCCGGAGTTGATGGAGAAAATGGACGATCTCTCGCTTCCCGGCGTCAGCATCGACCGCGAAGGGATGGAATCCGATATCCGCGCCTACGATTCCAGGATCGACCGCGGCAAGCCCTACTTCAATGACGATCAACTGCGGCGGATCGCCGCCTTCAGGCAGTACAAGGGTGATCGCATTCGCACCTGCGCCTTCCAGAGGATTGACGACCCCGGAGCGCGGCCGTTGATCGCCGTCCGGGAGTTCATTCTGAGCCGCAAGAGCCTCGGCGGGATCCAGACCGATCTCGAGAGCCGCGTGCTCGATGGCGCCGGCACGCCGATTCCCGGTCTCTACGCTGTCGGCGAGACCGCGGGTTTCGGCGGCGGCGGCATCCACGGCAAGGGCTCGCTCGAGGGCACCTTCCTCGGCAGCTGCGTGCTCACAGGTCGCCTCGCCGGCCGCTTCTTCGCCGGCGCGACGGACTAGGATCTCAATCGACGCGGTCCGGATTGCTATGCTCGTCGGTCACAGGAGGTCGCAATGTCGGAACGCATGGTGCGGCAGTTCATGGAAATGGTGCAGATCGACTCGGAGTCCGGCGACGAGGCACGTTTTATGGACTTTCTCCTCGGAGAGATCGAAAATACCGGCGGCCGCGCCGCCCTCGATGACTACGGCAATCTCATTGCGACCTTCGAAGGCATCGGGTGTGAGGGGGTGGAGCCCATTCTCCTCTCATGTCACGGGGATACGGTGAAGCCGGGCGTCGGCATCAAACCGGTTCTGGAGGACGGAGTGATTCGTTCTTCGGGTCCGACGATTCTCGGAGCCGACGACAAGGCCGGCATCGCGGAGGTCTTCGAGGCGCTGCGGGTGGCGACGATCCGCCCGCCGATCGAGTTTGCGGTCAGCCGGCAGGAGGAGATCGGTCTCCTGGGCGTCAAGGAGCTCGACTTCGGGCGCCTCACGGCACGCCGCGGCTTCCTGATGGACAACGACACCCTCGAAACGATCATCATCGGCGGGCCGACCTACTTCGCGATTGACGTCGCAGTCGGTGGCAGATCCGCTCACGCAGGGATGGAACCGGAGAAGGGCGTCAATGCCATTCAGGCCGCGGCGAAGGCGATCAGCGCACTCCCCCTCGGCCGCATCGACCACGAGACCACCGCCAACGTGGGTGTCATCTCGGGGGGCATCATCCGCAACGGTGTCCCCGACGCCTGCACCTTTCTCGCCGAATGCCGATCGGCGGACCACGGCAAGGCCACCGCCCTGGCCGACGATATGACTGCCATCCTGCGCCGCGAGATCGAAGCAACGGGCGCCACGGTGAAGATCGAAGTCGACGAAAAGTGCCGGGCGGTGCAGATACCGGAGGATGCCTGGTCGGTAAGGATCGCCAAACAGGCGCTGTCGACGGTGGGGATCGACGCCGAAGCCGTCTTCATGACCGGCTTCACGGACGCCTCGATTTACAACAACCGAGGTATCGAGATGGCCGTGGTCGGGATTGGCGCTCAAAACGAACACTCGACCGAGGAGTGCATCGAGGTGGCCGACATGGAAAAGGCGGTCAAGATGCTACTGGAGATCTTCCGGCTGGTCGCGATCGGAAGCTGACTCAGTCGCCATCACGGAAAACCGAATCTCTCCGCCTACCGAAGCGGAACAGGGTACGACTCGACCGCTCGATCGAAGAGGCGGTCGACCCGTGACCGGCATCGGGGACAGCCGCCTCCGAGACCGGTTTGCTCGCTTGTCGAGGATTGGATTGAAGGTCGGGCTTCTGAGGTGACTCTGCACGTTCGCGGATTCTTTCCGTCCAGCCAACCTTCGACAACCTGTTGCGGAACGAGCGCGAAGGATTTTCGCCTTCACGACACACATACTCATCGAACCCAGCCGGAGCGCGAGGCCGGAAGCTCGAAAACGAATCGGACAGCGTTTACCTGAACCAGAGCTTCAAAATGAAGTACTGCGGAGACGGAAATTCTCGGCGAAAGGAGAGCTGACGAAACAAGACGCGAAAACGGGGCGGATGTGTTCGATTTGACAACAAAAACAGCGGACACCGAAGGTCTGCGAGAAACGAGGAACACCATGACAAAGACGACACGCAATCTGTTGACCATTCTGGCCGTAATCGCTCTTCTGCTCCCTGGAGTTGCGGTGCAGGCCGCGCAGCCGTTGGACCAGGATGCGATCAGCGAGAAAATCCTCGAGGACGGAAACTGGGCCGAGGTCAGCGCCTGGCTGAAAGCGAACAAGGAGGTCGTCGAACTCGGCGCGGCATCGATCATCATTGAAACCAACGATACCGCCGGCGACACGGGCTTTCAGATCTTTCTCGATGGCGTGGGTTGGAGAAACGTCAGGGTCTACGACTCGAACGGGAGCAAGATCCTCCACGCCCATGCTGCCGGCGGAGTGCGCAACATCGGTGGTGGGACCGAACTGTTCATGGAGAGCAACGAGCCGCCATACGAAGATCTCGACGGCATGCAGGCGCTGATCGATTTCCTACCCGAGGGCGAGTACTTCTTCCTCGCGCGGTACACCGACAACACCTGGGCCACCGGCACGGCCGAGTTCACCCACACTGTCCCCGACGGACCGGAGATCGTCCATCCCGAACCGACCGGGAATGAAGACGAGTGCAGCACCGGCGTGTTCGTCGACTCGGCCTACATCGAATGGGATCCGGTCGAGATGGACATCTGGGGCAGCGACGACCTCGAGATCGTCGCCTACCAGGTCATCGTCGAGAGCGACGAAGCTGAGTTCAACTACTTCACCGTCACGGTCCCGGCGGACGTCAACCTGGTCGCCGTGCCGGAAGAAGTCCTGGTCGAGGGGACCGAATTCATATTCGAAGTCCTCGCGATCGAAGAGAGCGGCAATCAGACCATTACCGAAGGCTGCTTCGACACCGAAGAGTAGTCGTCAGCCTGGAAAACTGAGGCATGCCCGGGGGCTCCCGCCCCGCGTCGTTGGGACGCGGGGATCAACGGGAGCCCCGTTTCTTTTGTGAAGAAATCGCCGTTCGCGGTTCTTGAGATACACTCTCCGACTCGGAATGTTCTGGACACAGGAAGCGCAACCGGTTTCCGGCAGGACGACTGACAGGAGGAATGATGACCGACAGGATCTGGAAGATGGAACGGGGTGAGGGACCGCTGGTTGCGACCGCGATCCACGACGGCCACGAGGTGCGGGCAGAGGTGCTTCAACTGATGTCGATCACCGAGTCTGATCGACTGCGGGAAGAGGACCCTTTTACCGGAGGCTGGGCCTGTGTCGCACCAACTCGGGTGGTGGGGACAAGATCGCGTTTCGAGGTCGATCTGAACCGGCCTCGTGAAAAGGCTGTCTACCGAACACCGGAGGATGCCTGGGGGCTCAAAGTCTGGCAGGATGCCATTCCGGAGGCGGACGTCGAGCAGTCAATTCAAGAGTATGACGACTTCTATGCCGCCCTCCACGAACTGTATTCGGAAATGGCGGATCGCTACGGCCACTTTGTGGTCTTCGACCTCCACACGTACAACCACCGGCGCGAAGGCACCGACGGCCCCGAAGCCGACCCTGTGCTCAACCCCCAGATCAACGTCGGCACCGGGACCATGACCAACCGCGGTCTGTGGGCGCCGGTCATCGACCGCTTCATTTCTGACTTGGCTGCGTTCGATTTCCCAGGCGGGCGCCTCGACGTCCGCGAGAACATCAAGTTCCGCGGCGGCAACCACGGCGCGTGGACTCACGCCACATTTCCCGAATCGGCGTGTGTGTTTTCCGTTGAGGTCAAGAAGTTCTTCATGGACGAGTGGACCGGCACGCCGGATCCAGTTCTTCAGGCTGCTGTCGGTCAGGCACTGGCGGCCACCATCCCGGGCATCTACGAGGAGTTGGAGAGGCTGTGACGACGAAGTCGCCGACGCGCGCCGGAGGCCGGGCGAAGGACGTGATTTCGGACCGGCTGATTGCGACGGTGACGGATCGACTGCGAGCCGGCAAGCCCGTCCGCCGGACTCTCCCAAAACCCGGCCGCGTGGCCATCGACCGCCAGCTGCCGTTCCTGGTCGTCTACCGTCAACCGGTTCGTTCCACGGATAACGGTACTGAGCGGTTCGCCACCAGCGAGGCCTCCTATCTGGTAGCGCCGGGTCAAAAAAAGCACCAGGACGGTGTGACCCGGCTCGTCAGTTCGATCGCCGAGGCAATGGTCGAGGAGTTCGGGTCCTTTCTGGTTCTCGAGATCTGGTCCGGGCCACCGGTTGTGACCGAAGACGCTCTCACCACTGCCGATCTTCGACCGCGATTCCGGTTCGTCGCCCAACGCGGCGCATCGCAGGGCATCGGTGGTCGAGTCATTTGCAGGGGCGCTGGGCCGGGTCCGACTCGACCGCCTGAAATCCGAGGTCACGACCTCCGCCACCACCAGGTGCTGCCCGCGCGGCATGTCGCCGATTCTCAGGCCCGCCGATGCAACCGACATCGGTTGCCAGGTCTACGGGCTCGAGATTTCGCCGGTCTACCGGAACCCCGAGACCGGAGAAGTTTTCCCGAGAATTCTGCGAATCCTGCGTCGCTCCGTGACTGTAGCGCTACGGCGGGGTTTGTACGACTTCGCGCGCAACCAGACCACCCACCGGCCGCGCCATTTCCACACCCTCGGGCGGCGCAAAGTCGTCAAGGCCGTGTGGGATGTCGACAGGATCCTCGCCGAGGTCTCCGAGTCCTTTGATTTCCTGCTTCAGGTCACGCCGGTGAATGGTGCACAGGCGTGGAGTGAATTCAGGAGGAAGCAGCTCGAACGCCAACCCACCCTCCTCTACCGACCAACCCCGGACGAACCCGTGGTCCTCAAACGAAAGCTCTACCGGGCGCCGGTCGAACGGATCGAGGACCCGGCGCTGGCGATGATCTTCCGCGAGAAGATCGACGAGATCGACCGCCAAATCACGATGCTTCAGGATCGCAACACTGTCCGTTTCCTGCCCGGCAGCATCCAACTCTACGGTCCGGTGGAGGCAGACCTCCAGGCGCTCGCAGCCAACGTGCTCGAGGCGATTCCGCCGAGAACCCGAGAATCCTCGATGGGAAGCCCAGTGAGCGCCGCCGAGTTCGCGCGTCGCGCTGAACAGGAGATTGAGTTCTTTCGCCAGAGCCTCCCTGACATCGGCGCCACAGTCACAATTCGCTCAGACGTGACGGGTCTCATGGTTTCCCGTGGGAATCTCGTTGATCAGCGCCGATTCTACGATCCCCGCCTCACGGGTTGAGGCTCTGATCCAGCACGAAGTCGGCACCCACGTCCTCACGTACCACAACGGCAGGGTCCAACCGCTGCGCCATCTCTATGCCGGCCTGGCCGGGTACGACGCCCTCCAGGAGGGTCTGGCCGTCCTCTCCGAATACCTCGTCGGCGGTTTGAGCCGCCCGAGGCTGCGACTTCTCGCGGGACGGGTGATCGCGGCGGCCCACCTCATCGACGGCGCCACCTTTGTCGAGACGTTCCGGGAACTTGACCACACCCACGGTTTCCCCCAGCGGACAGCCTTCGTCATCACCATGCGCACTTTCAGGGGTGGCGGTCTGACCAAGGATGTGGTGTACTTGCGTGGCCTGCAACAGATTCTCGATTATCTTGCCAACGGCGGCCAGTTGAAGCCACTGTTCGTCGGCAAGATCGGCACCCAGCACATCCCCGTCATTCGCGAGCTGCAGTGGCGGGGGGTTCTCAAGGCGCCGCCGCTGATCCCACGATACATGGATTCTCCAGACGCCCTCGAGCGCCTGGAGCGAGTTCGAAGCGGTCTCTCGGTCGCCGAGCTCGTACGAAAGGAAAAACAGATGAAAATTGGATTTGTGGTCAACGATGTCAAAACGGAAAAGGCCGGCTTCACGACCACCCGCCTCGGCCTGCGAGGCCCTCAATCATGGGCCACGAAGTGTGCGCCATCGGGGTCGGCGATTTGGTCTACGACGCGGACGAGAACATCCGGGCGCGGGCCAAGAGCTGCCCAAAAAGAACTACAGATCCAACGAGGCCTACTTCAAGGACCTGCAGAGCAAGAAGGCGGTCGATGAGCGAATCACGCGTCGACGACCTTGATGTCCTGATGCTGCGCAATGTGCCTTCGGACGACTCCATCGCGCCGGCCGTGGGCGACCACGGTGGCCACCGAGTTCGGCCGGGTGGCGATGCGCCGCGGCGTCATCGTGCTCAACGACCCCAACGGGCTGGCCAAAGCCTCGTCCAAGATGTATCTCCAGCTGTTCCCGGAGGAAGTCCGGCCGCGCACGCTGATCACCCGCGACAACATGCCGAGATCAAGGCCTTCGCCAAAGAGCAAGGCACGATCGTACTCAAACCGCTCCAGGGCTCGGGAGGCGCCAGCGTCTTCCTGGTTCGTCCCGACGATATGCCGAATCTCAACCAGATGATCGATGCCGTGTCGCGGGACGGCTTTGTGATCGCCCAGGAGTACCTGCCGGCCGCTGAAGAGGGCGATATGCGACTGTTCGTCATGAACGGCCAACCGCTTCGAGTGAAGGGCAAATACGCAGCTTTCCGCAGCGTCCGCAAGGGCGAGGACATGCGTTCGAACATCCACGCCGGCGGCAAGCTCGCCGAGGCCGTCGATCACCAAAGAGGCGCTGCATCTGGCCGAAATGGTTCGTCCCAAGCTGGTCCAGGACGGCATGTTTCTGGTCGGTCTCGACATGGTGGGCGACAAGCTGATGGAGATCAACGTTTTCAGCCCCGGCGGTCTGGGCAGCGCCCAGAAGCTCACCAAGATCAACTTCTCGCGGGAGGTGGTCGAGGCCATGGTGCGCAAGGTGGACTACATGAAATTCTACGGCCGCAACTTCGGCAACATCGAGATGAACACGCTCTGACCGACTGTCGACCGCACTGATCTTTTCCGCGGTTGGGCCGAACCGCGGGGAATCACGGCGGGCAACGCTCTGTTGAGAACGGCAGAACTCGAATCTTGAGCAAACGAGGCCAGGAGACGGTCCACGTCCGTCCGGCCTTGCCGCCTTGGTGAATCGATCGACTGTCAACTGCGCAAACATCCCCCTGAAAGGCGCCCGCAATGAAGACTCTCATCGCAGCGTTGGTTGTGACCCTCTCCGCCAGCCTCGGCCTCGCACTGGAGACCGACCCGATCCCTGGGGTCGACGTCAAGGTCGGCAAACCGACCCAACCGCCGAAGAAAGACACTGTCGCGCAGGGTACGACCGGCGACGATGGCAGCGTCACCTTCAACGACCTGCCCGACGGCGCCTACGTCGTTCAGTTCGAAGTCGCCGGCACAACCTACGAGGTCTCTGAGAACGAGGCCGGTGACAGAATCATGGTGACAGCAGATCAGAGCTCATATTCAACCGGCGCCCGGACTTCCAGAGCCGCGACCCAGACGGTTGTCTACACAAAGGCCTTTGGTACCACCACCGCAAGCGTTAGGGTCTTTGGCAACTCTCTCAAGGTCTCGATCGCCAAACAAAAAAGCGCGGCTCAAACCCAACGGAGATAACCCTCCTCGTCGAATCCCGCAACCGACGTTCGACAGCTGAGACACCATGGCTGGACGCCTCTCAATGGCTGTTGCTGCAAGGCGCATGATACGAGCCTTCACCTGCAGGCGTTCTCCAGGGCCCTGTCACGTTTCAGCCCTTTGGTTTGCGGAAAGACACTCGCCAACATCGAAACCGACTGTTCCCGTTTCGATCGGCTGGCCGATACCGTGAAGGCGGCGGCAGCCATTCCGGTGATTCTCAAACCGGCGCCGCTGTTCGGAGCCCGAATTTGTCCTCGCAACCGGACAATCTCTCATGGCACTCGCCGTCATTGCGATGGCCGCACAGTTTGCCACCGAAGTTCTCATCAAGCTGATCAAAGGTGGGGACCTCTGACGCTACTCCCACCGCAGGGCGTCAATCGGGTTGAGCTTCGCTGCCCTCAAGGCCGGGTACAGGCCTGAGCCGATCCCGACCGCCATCGAAACTCCGAACGCCAGGATCACCGACCACGCCGTGACCACCGTCGACCACCCCGCCGAAGCTGCGACCACCTTCGAGATGATGACGCCCATGGCGACCCCGACCAATCCGCCGAGGACGCTGATAGTGAAGCTCTCCATCAGGAAGAGCGTCCGGATGTCCACTTCGCGTGCCCCCACCGCCCGCCGGACCCCGATTTCGCGGGTACGCTCAAAGACCGTGGCGAGCATGATGTTGGCGATGCCGATGCCCCCGACCAGCAGCGAGATCCCTGCGATGGCGCCCATCACGATGTTGAACAGCCGCTGGGTCTTGCGGCTCTGTTCGAGCAGGGCCTCGGGGACCACCAGCTCGAAGTCCTCCTCACCGCCGTGAAGCCGATCGAGGAGCTGCTCGACCAGTTTCGCGGCCTCGGTCGGCGAGGCGTCGGCGTCCAGTCGAACAATGATCTCGTCGAGGGGGGCCTCGAGCGCCGGGAGATCGAGCTTGCGGATCGCGGTGCTGGCGGGGAGATAGATATCGAGATCGGTCGAACCGACGGCCACGCCCTGAACAGAAGAACCGCCGGAGCCCGAGAGTATGCCCACCACCTCGAGCCACAGATCATTGACCTTGACAACCCGGCCGATGGGTGCTTCATAACCGAAGAGCTCGCGCCGGATCCCATCGCCGATGACGCAGACCTGCGCGTGCTCAGCCTCGTCCCGTTTGTCCAGGAACCGCCCCTCGGCGACCGTGAGATTCGTGAGATCGGCGAAAACGCTGCCGACGCCGTGGGCGGTGGCATTGACGGTGCGGCCGTTGGAAAGAACCGAATACGGGATGACCGTGACCCTGGGGCAGGTCAGCTCGACCCCTGGGACCGCATCGGCGATGGCAGTGGCGTCACGCTGTGACACTCCGAGTGAGGTCTCGCGGACCTCCTGGAGATCTTCGTCGCGCATGTCGATATCGCGAACCAGAATGTTGCGGACGCCGAGCCGTTCGATCATCGCCATGGCCTCGCGCTCCGCGCCCTCTCCGATCGACAGCATGGCGATCACCGCGCCGACGCCGAAGATCATTCCCAACATCGTCAGGATCGACCGCAGCTTGTGGGTCGCGAGGTTTTCGAAGGCGCTGCGAAGGGCGTCGCGAAGGTTCATCCCGCTCCTCCGGGGAGGTCCGGAACCGAAGTCTTCTCGTCGTCCCTCCGCTCCTTTTCGCCGGCGGCGGTCGGGTCGCGGAGTGCGATGACATCACCCTCTTTAAGCCCGGACGCAATCACAGCGCGGCCGAGGGCAGCCGGTCCGAGCGCAACCTCCGCCGCCTCGAATCGACCCCGATCCCAGCGGTAGACCACGATGGTGCCGTCCACGTTGCACACCGCCTGGCGGGGCACGGTGATCGCGTGCTCGAGGTCGGCGATGATGATCTCGGAGCGAACCCGGGAGCCCGGCTTCATCGTGGCGGGATCGGTCCGTTCGAGCTCGAGAACGGTTCGGAAATATTGCACCGGGACGCGGCGGTTTCGTCGTCCGGCCATCGGGTCGACGCTCTTGACGGTGGCCTCATGTTCGACGCCGGGGCTGGCCTCGATCCAAACCGTTGCCTTCTGACCCTCTTCGAGATCGCCGGCATCGGCCTCGAGAACAAAGACCTCGGCCTGCATCTCGGCAAGATCCGGAATCCGGCCGAGCGGGCGGCCGGGCCACACGAAATCGCCGACCCTGACGGTATTGCCGCGCCAATCGCGCTCGAGGATCACGATCCCGCCGTGGGGCGCGCTCACCTCGAGCGACGCGAGGCCTTCCGCCGCCTCCTGGACCCTGAGGTCGGCCTTGCGGCGATCGATGGCGAGGAGTTCGATCGCAGTCTCGGACAGCTGATCCTGGATGACCTGGGACGTCCGGGCATGGTCCGCCCGGGTTTCAGCGAGTTCGGTATCGATCCTTGACTCGATGATTTCCATTTTCGAGTAGCTCTGGTCGTCGGTCGACTGAAATTCCTGCGCCACCTCGAGTTCTTGTTGAGCGACGTCGGCATCGCGGTCGAGCTTGCCGACGGCAACCTCGCGGTTGGTCGTTGCAGTGCTGATTCTGTGATCGCTGATCCGCCGCTCGGTCAGCCCGTCCTCCCGATTCCGCTCGAGCTGAGTCGGATCGAAACGGGCCACGATGTCGCCCTCCCCCACTACCGACCCGTCATCGACCAACCACGCCACGGTAAAGGCCATCTGGGGTCTGATCGGTGCCGTCAGCGGGGTGCTTCTCACCGCGGAGAGGTTGCCCTCCGCGACGACCCTGACTTTGAACGGCGAGCTCTCCACCCTCATGGTCGGAACCACAGGGCTCGACGAACCGTACAGCGCGGCCGCCGCAATGACGACCGTCGTCACGAGAACCGACAGAGCCACGGAAATCAGGATTCGCCGCCTCGTCATCCCCGTCCCCCATCGGCGACCACATCGCCGGGCTCAAGACCCTCGAGCACTTCGACCTGTTCGGCGTCGCGGTGTCCGAGCACGATCTTCACCGGGCGCCAGCGGCCGAAGGAATACCTCCAGGCAACCAGGCCGTCATCGGCCCGAGTGACCGCCTCGATCGGAAGCAGGGTCGCGCCCACGTGGCGCTCGATCTCGATTTCGCCGCGGAAACGCATTCCCGGTCGCATTCGTTCGGGGTCGGTCTCATCGAGGGAGAGCGTCAGACGGATGACCTTGAGGGGGTTGCGCCAGCTCTTTTCCTGGACCGCTCGAGTCATCTCCTTGACGGTGCCCCGGTAATCCCGATCGGGGTAGGCGTCAAGCTGCAACACCACCTTCTGGCCCTCGCGAACGTGCCCGGCGCGCGCTTCCTCGACCTCACCTTCGCCTTCCATTTTGGCGAGATCCGGGATCTCGATCACCATGTCCCGAATCGAACATGAGTCGCCGACCTTCTTCTTTTCGTTGCGCCAATTGGTCATGTGAATGACGATGCCATCGCGCGGCGCCACCCGGGTCATCCGTCCGATCCCCTCCTGGCTCTGCCGAACCTCGGATGCCACCTGACCCATGTGGGCCTCCAACATCGCCAGTTCTTCGGCGCCGGCCCGGCGGGTCGCATCGATTCGGCGTTTGACGAGGCCCACCTCGAGCTCGGCCAACTCCAGCTCGAGCCGCGCCTTCTCGATCTCGATGCTCGATTGGAGATCAACCGGTTGCGACGCCATCAACCGCGCTTTGCGGAGCATGGCTTCGGCAGCTGCGAGGGCCAGGCTGTCATCAGCCTCGGAGACCTCCATGGCCACTCGCTTCATCTCGACCTCGGTTTTTGCAGTGTCGAGATCCACCGATTTGGTCTGGAGCCGCTGCTTGAGCTCCGAGGTGTCGAAGGCCAACACCGGTTGCCCGGCCACGACTTCCTTGCCCTCTTCGGCCACCATGGCGATCTTGAACTGCCACATATCCCGTATCTGCGGTGGGCCGAGGGCCGAGCTCTCCACCGCGCGAAGGGTGCCGGTGACTTCGACCGCGATAACGAGGTCGCCGCGCTCGACCAGGAGGCTGCCATCGGGCCGGCCGAGCCGAGCTGCGAGGAAGCGCAGAAAAATTGCCGCCAGCAACGCAGCCAGGACGCCGACCACGACCCTTCTCCGGATCTTCATGTTCCCTGGTCCGCGACGTCGGAAAGCCGATCGCCGTCGGCAAGCCCTTCAATGACAGCGCAGTCCGTCGCCGAGCACTGCCCGAGGCGGACTTCGGCCCACTGGCCGTCGGAGCGTCTGATTCGGGGGGGATCGGTCGAGAAGTCGACCGCGGCCCTCGGGGCCAGCAGCGCCTCCTCACCGGGAACTCCCACCTCGACCCGCACCGACATCCCGGGCACCAGCAGGGTGTCGCCCCATGCACCCTCGAGTTCGATCACCACGTCAAAGACCCGCCGTTCGGACGCATATCGCTGTTCCCGCGCAATCGACGTGATTTCGGTGACCCGGCCCGGCAGGTGGAGCTCCGGCTCGATGTCCGGGGTGCACACGGCCGGCATGCCGACTTCCAGGTGGCCGTCGTCGACATCGCTCAGGGACGCGCGGACTCGAAGGCTCTCGAGATCGGGGATGCCCACCACCGGCCAACCCGTGAAGACGGAGTCGCCGACCTGAAACTTTCGGTCCTCCCAGGGATGTCGTTCGACCACTGCAATACCATCGCGCGGGGCCTCCAGGCTGAGCTTGACCACCGCGTCCTCGGCCACCTTCAACTCACGGAGGAGCTTCCGGTGTTCTTCTTCGTTCACCTGGATATCCGATTCCACCGAAGTCGTGGTGGCCTGGAGGTCTGCCACGGACTTGGCATATTCGGCCTCGGCTCGCGCGAGCGCGAGCTGAGCATTTCGGTGGTCGTAACGGCTGTGCAGGCCCACTGGCACCGAGGCATCGAGCCGGGCCTTTTCAAGCGAAATGCGGGCGCGCTCCACCGCGGCCTCGCCATCTTTCAACCGCGCCTCACCCTGGGCTCTGATCTGGAGCCTGCTCCGCAGACTGCTCTGAACCGCGGTGCGCTGCCGATCGAGATCCGAGGTGAATGACGACGCGTCGAACTCGAGAACCCGATCGCCGGCCGTCACGGTCGAACCGTCCTCGACCAACCATTGGATCTGGAGTCTGTACTCTCGGGTTGCCGGCACCTGGATGCGCGCGCCACCGACCGCTTCGATCGTTCCAGTCAGGAGAAAACGCTGTGACAATTGTCCGCGGTGAACGCGGAGATCGACCGACGGCCGCAGCGCGGGCTCTGGGCCGCCGCACGCGAGACACGCCACAACGGCGAGAGAAGTCGCGACCTCAATCCCGAGATGAATTTGAGACGGTGCTTTCAATGCGGACCTATCTTACGCAAATCACGAGAGCGATTCCACCGATCGAGTCGATCGAGACCGGCACGGAAATTGATGCGCAAAAAAAAGGGCGGGGCCGAGCCCCGCCATGTCAGAAAAAGCCGTCTCTCTACCAGATCTTGACCCTCTGCTCGGGCGGCAGATACATGCCGTCGCCTTCCTGCACGGAAAAGGCAGCCACGAACTCGGGCATGTTGGGGAGTGGGCCGTTGACCCGGAACTCCGGCGGCGAGTGCGGGTCGGTCTGGACCCGGTTCCGTATCGCCTCGTCGGTCGCCTTGAATCGCCACGCCTGGCCGATGCCGAGGAAGAAGCGCTGGTCGCCCGTAAAGCCGTCCAACACCGGCGCCTCCTTGCCATCGAGCGAGATCTGATATGCGCGATAAGAAATCGTCAGCCCCGACAGATCGCCGATGTTTTCGCCCAGCGTGAGCTCGCCGTTGACGTTGAGGTCCTCGAAGACCTGGAAGCGCGCAAACTGATCGACCAGCGAGCCAGTCCGCTTTTTGAATTCCTCCAGATCCTGCTCGGTCCACCAGTTGTTGAGGTTGCCGTCGCCGTCGTACCTCGAGCCCTGGTCGTCGAAACCGTGGCCCATCTCGTGGCCGATGACAACGCCGATCGCGCCGTAGTTGACGGCGTCGTCCGCCGCCATGTTGAAGAAGGGCGGCTGCAGGATCCCGGCCGGAAACACGATCTCGTTCTTGGTCGGAATGTAGCCGGCGTTGACCGCCTGCGGGTTGAATGGCCACTCCCACTCTCGGATCGGCCCGCCGAGCTTGGACCGGTCGAGGTCGAAATAGAAGCGGTTGGCACGAAGAATATTGCCCGCGAGGTCACCCTCGACGATTTCGAGACCGGAGTAGTCCTCCCACTGATCCGGGTAGCCGACCTTGGGAGTGAACTTCTCGAGTTTGACCAGGGCGGCGGCCTTCGTCTCCGGCTCATCCAATCGAGGCTTTCAATCGCTTCGGCATAGGCCGTGACAGATTGGAAACCAACTCCACCATCCGCTCCTTGGCCTCGGGCGGAAAGTAGCGACTGACATAGACCTTGCCGACGACTTCGCCGAGGCTGCCATTGACCACGTCGACGCCGCGCTTCCAGCGCGGGCGCTGTTCTTCCTGGCCTTCGAGAGTCCGCAGGTAAAAGTCGAAGTTCTGCTCATCGATCTTGGAGTCGAGATAGCTTGCGTAATTGTTGAGCAGGTTCCAGCGCAGGAAGGTCTTCCAGTCTTCGAGTGAAGTCTTCTGAAACACCGCATTGAAGCCCTCGATGTAGCTGGGTTGGTTGATGACGAGATCCTGTTCACCGCCGAGACCCGCTGCCTCGAGGAAGACCGTCCAGTTCAGCCCTTTGCCCAGCGTGCCCAGCTCGTCGACGGCAAAGAGGTTGTAACGGGCTTCGCTGTCCCTGTTCTCAACCGTCGTCCACTGGGAGTCGGCAAGCTCGGTCTCGAGCACCATTAACATCGCGGCCGAACCAGCGGGGTCGTCGAAGCCCGCGAGGTCGAACATCTTCTCGATGTGGGCAACATACGCATCCCGCAGCTCTATAGACCGCTCGTCGTCCCGGAAGTAGTAGTCGCGGTCGGGAAGACCGAGCCCGGACTGCCACAGGTGGGCGGCGTAACGCGACGAGTTCTTGGCATCGACCGTGATGTAGGGGATAAAAGGTCCCCCGCCCCCATCAACCGCAAGCACCGCAAAATATCCCGAGAGTTCGTCCTTGTCGCTGATGGCGTCGATATCGGCGAGTTGGTTTTCGAGCGGCGACATCCCAAGTACCTCGAGCCGATCGGTGTCCATGAACGAGTTGTAGAGATCGGCCACCTTCTGTTCATCCGACCCCGTTTCGAGATCGGTCTCCGAAGCCACCTCCTCGATGATCGTCCTCACGTCCTCGCGCGCCTTGTCGCGAAGATCCATAAAGACCCCGGTAGTGTTGCGGTCGGCCGGGATCTCCGTGGTGGCGAGCCAGGTCCCGTTGACGTATCGAAAAAAATCATCCTGCGGTCTGACCGTCGTGTTCATGTTGGCGAGTTCGATACCGCTGGTCAATACGACCTCGTCGTCGCCCGCCTGCTGCCCGCAAGCAGCCAACGCAAAACACAGCGCACACGCAAATACCCTCTTCATCGCGATCCTCCTTCTGATCCTTCGTTGGTGTCGATGACGTCCCTCGCCCAGGACTGGCGGCGCCTCCGGGCGGGAGCTGTTTGGCGCCGGCTCCGACGCCCCATAATTGGTTTTCACAATTGAGTATTCGCAAAACCGGGCTGCAGGTTTCACCCTCACCGCACGAGTTTCGGAAGAACAACCCTTTCATATCGAAAGGTGCCGCCTCCAAACCGCGATTCACGGATCTCGGAATCGTTGCGCGATCGGCCCTTCAATTCCGGCTTCAGGAAGGACTGTTCTCGTCTGTCCGATAGAGCTGCCAACTGTCGCTGACGCCCTTGAGCTGGTGAACACCGTGATCGACAAATGCGAGTCCGGATCCTGCAACGAGGTCCTTGACCGTCCTTGACACCAGCACCTCGCCGGCCTCCGCCAGACCGGCCACCCGCGCACCAACGTGCACCGCGATCCCGGCAAGCTTCTCGCCGGACCGTTCGCACTCGCCGGTGTGCAGCCCCGCTCGGATTTCAATGCCGAGGGATCGGAGTGAGTTGCGGACGGCCATCGCACAGCGCACGCCCCGTGCCGGCCCTTCGAAGGACGCAAAAAAACCGTCGCCCGCGGTGTCGATCTCACGTCCTCCGTAGTGCGTCAGTTCACGCCGGACGAGAAAGTGGTGGCGTTCGAGCAATTCACGCCACGCAGTATCACCGAGGCGCTCCGCTTGAGCCGTCGCACCGACGATATCGGTAAAGAGCACCGTCGCAAGCACCCGTTCGGCTTCGGGAACCACACGACGACCGGTCAAAAACTCCTGGACCGGGCCCAGCATCGCCTCCACATCGCCCGCGTGGAAGAAGTGATCGTCGCCCGGCAGTTCGATATAGCGCGCACCTTCGATGCTGTCGGCCAGGAAGCGACCGTTGCCGGCCACCACGTAGCGGTTGCCGGCGCGGTGGAGCACCAGGGTGGGCACTCGAATGGTGGGCAGGAGCCAACGAAGGTCGACGTCGTAGGTCCGCGGATAGACCGGGTTGAACTGCCCCGGGCTCATGGCCGTTCGTTCAAAACGACCTCGCCACTCAATGAAGGCGGGGTCACTGGCCAGACTGGGCGCGCCGACCCGTGCCGCTTCACCGGTGCCCCACGCTCTCAAAATGGCATCGACCAGTTTGGGTACCGCCTCTTCGGGCAGACCGCACGGGTAGTCGCCCGCGCGCGTCCGCCTGGCGTATGCGTCGGCGAGAACCAGGGCCGTTGTGCGATCGGGTGATGTCGCGGCAAAGAGCAGGGCCATCGCCCCGCCGTCACCGTGACCAAAAATCGCCGCACGCCGGCTCGCCGCCGCGTCCATCACGGTGCCGACGTCGTACATCCACTCTTCCCAGGTCGGGACCGCTCCTGACGGGACCGGATCCGAGAGGCCGGTCCCACGCTTGTCGAAGCAGATCACCCGCGCGAACCGCGCGAGGCGTTCGAGAAAGGCCGCCAGCGTCGGATCTTCCCACATCACATCGAGATTGCCGACCCAGTCCGGGATGAAGACAAGGTCCAAAGGCCCGCTGCCGAAAACCTGATAGGCCACCGACTGACCGTCGCGGTTCGTTGTATATCTGATCCTGCTCTTCATGGTGCGGAACGGAGTATATACGGAGCAACTGTCCGTGCCCGCGTCCACCGATCGCAGTGTTGCGCGCGTTGTGCCAAAAACTTCGAGGGCGGCGATCGGAAATCCCCTCCAGGAGATAGAGGGGATTGGGTGTTCAGAAGATCCCTGCAACAATGCAGATCGTGGCACAGACCCGTCCCTCAACCGTCAAACTGCCCGAGCGGCCGCCGCCTGGTGTGCAGACAATTCTCGAGTTCTTCCTCCACCGCTTCCCGAGAATCCCCTGTGAGACCTGGATGGAGCGCTTTGCGGCCGGCAAGGTCTGGACACCCTGCCAACTGATCGACGTCGATACGCCTTTCCAACCGCTCCTCGAGGTGCACTACCTGCGCGAGGTCGAGCGGGAGCCGCCTGTCCGCACCGACTTCCGGGTCGTGTGGTCGGATCGGCATCTCATGGTGGTCGACAAACCGCCCAACCTGCCGGTCACTCCAGGTGGAAGCTGGGTGCGCCACTGCCTCCTCCACCTTCTCACCGAGGCCACCGGCAACCGAAACGTCACTCCGTTGCACCGCATCGACCGGTTGACCTCGGGCCTCGTGCTGTTCTCCATCGACCCCACAACGCGCTCGCATTTCGCACAGCTGTTTCAACCCCGCCCACTGATCGAAAAGACCTACACTGCAGTCTGCGAACTGCAGCGCGATCCGCCGTCTCAGCAATTCTCCCTCGCCCACCACATTGCCCGCGATCACGACGAATACTGGCGCCAGGCGGTGCGGCCGGAGTTGCCCGCGAACGCCCACTGCGACGTCGAGGTGATTGCGATCGAAAACCCACTCGCCCTCGTTCAGATTCGCCCGTCAACCGGCCGCAAACACCAGATCCGAATCCAGCTTGCCCACGCCGGCCTTCCGATCCTCGGCGATCCCCTGTACGGCACCGTGCGCTCCCACGATCCGGATGACCTGTCGCAGCGGATGTGGCTCGACGCCAACCGACTCGTCATTCGGGATTTCCCGGGGCCGACCGGCAGCGAAGCTCTGACCGGCGACTGGGTGTCTTCGCGTCAGCCATCAGATCTGTTCGAGCGTGGAGCAGGGCGCCGTCGCGATTCCTGACCCGAGGACCGATTGACGGACCGGGAATCCTGACGGTGACGAGACGGAAATTGCGCGCTCTTCGGACCGATCCCGCGTATTCAAACGGAGGGCCCCTTTGAAGAGAGCCATCATCTCCGTCCTTCAAGTCATCGGCTATTTCATCCTCTTTCTCACCGTCACAATCGCGGTCATGGGCACGACCAAAAGGTTTGGCGGCGACTGGGAGGCGGGCGGCTTCATGCTCGATCTCGCAGGGGAGAGCGTATTGACAATCCTTGGGATTGCCCTCACCAACCTCTTGATCTTCCTGGCGGCCAGATCCTCGGGAGTCTTTCGCGGGTGGCCCGCCCTCCGATCCAGCTTGAGCGGTTTTGCCGGAGGTTCGATCGCCGGCCTCACCATGGCCTTTTCGATGCTCCTCGTCACCCTTGTACTTGGTGGAGCAGAGCTCATCATCGATGGCGAAGCCGCCCATGCCTACCTCCCCTACGTCATCCCGCTTGGCGGTTGCCTCCTTGTGGCCTCGCTCGCCGAGGAGTGGCTCTTCCGCGGCTACCCATTGACGAAGCTCTCCGAAGCCTTCGGTCGTGGTTGGGCCAACCTGCTCATGGCGCTGCTATTTGCTGCAGCGCACTGGGGATCGACCGGGTTCAACTCAATGACCATGCTCAATATCGTCCTCGGTTCGCTGGTGGTCGGGGCAATTCGATTTACTGCGGGCGGGATCCCGGCCGCCTGGGGTTTCCATTTTGCATGGAATTTCACCCAGGTCCTGTGCGGGGCCAACCTGTCACTCGAAGAAATCCAGGTGCCGGGCGTGACCCTCGTATCCAACGGTCCCGACATCGTCTCCGGCGGCGCCTTCGGGCCCGAGGCCGGCATTGGTGCAACCGTTGCGACAGTTCTCGTCCTCGGCATGCTGGTCGTCTATTTCCGCCGCCGAGGCGCCGCGGACCTTCCGCTGCCCCTCGGCCGACGCAACGAGGGGATAGGTACCACGGGGTAATGTAAACTGGGCGCAACCACGAGGGGTAGACACCATGAGCGACCAACCACCGACGCCGAAAGCATATCTCGACAGCTTGCCCGAGGACCGCAGGAAAGCCATCCGAAAGGTTCGAGCGGCGGTCAACAAAGGTCTCCCGAAAGGCTACAAGGAGGGCATCCAGTACGGGATGATCGGCTGGTTCGTGCCCCACAGCGTGTTCCCCGACGGCTACCACTGCGCCCCCGAGCAACCCGTGCCGTTTGCCGGGCTCGCCTCTCAGAAGAACTATATGTCGCTCTACCTGATGTGCATTTACGGCGATAAGAAGCAGCGCGAGTGGTTTGAAAAGGAATGGAAGAAGACCGGCAAGAAACTGAGCATGGGTAAGGCCTGCGTCCGTTTCAAAAACGTCGACGATGTTCCCCTCGAACTCATTACCAAGGCGGTCGCCCGCGTTCCGGTGAAGAAGTTTCTGGCGCACTACGAGGCAGCGATCCCAAAAAGCAAGCGCAAGAAGAAATGACCTCCTGAATGCCGACGCCGGGCCTGCCGGCGGTCCGCCCTGTCCAATCGCGATTTCGTCATCTCATGGGTTCAGGCAAAATCCGACCCTCGGTACGTCCGCGGCCTCTCGGCGCGGCCATCCTGAACTCACTCCGGTCAACGCCTCCGCAGACCGCGAATACCTGAGTCGGCCTGCGTGTTGTCTGTTCGAGGTATGGGGCGGCCGTCGTCGGGCTTCGGATCTTCGAAGGACCATGCAGTGGTTCAGCGTGCGCTGCTGTAAGATACGCCGCAAGCGCACTCAGAGTGGACTCACCACGGTCATTTCGAACGAAACCGAGGTTGTATTCGAGAGGGCCGCCGACAGCTCCACCCGGAGCGCGAACGGCTGTGTTGGAAGCCCTGAGGGGGTTGGGGAACGCGAGGAGGCAACGTGGATTTCGCCTGGACCGATGAACAGACAGACCTGCGCCGCGGCGCGGTGGAATTCGCGTCCAGGCGACTCGCCGACGGGGTCATCGAACGCGACCAGGACAGCATTTTTTCGCGCGATCTCTGGTTGGAGTGCGCGGAGTTCGGCCTCCAGGGCGTGATGGTCCCCGAAGAGTGGAAGGGTGCCGGGCACGACCTGCTGTCGGCGGTCGCGATTCTCGAGGGCGTCGGCTACGGGGCCCGCGACAATGGGCTCGTCTTTTCAGTCGCCGCGCACGCGGCCTCCTGTGAAGGCCCTCTGTCCGAGTTCGGTAGCGACGAACAGAAGAAGAAATGGCTGCCCGGTCTGGTCGACGGTTCTGTGATCGGCGCCACCGGCATCACCGAGCCCGATTCGGGATCGAGCGCGCTCTCGCTTCAGACCAGCGCAGCCCAGGACCGGGACGATTGGGTTCTCAACGGTTCGAAGACCTTTGTAACCAACGCGCCGGTCGCCGACCTCTTCGTGATTTATGCCCGCACCGGAGGAGCCGGTTTCGCGGGGATCACGTGTTTCCTGATGCCACGGGAAACCGAGGGGCTCTCGGTCGGCCCACCGATCGCGAAGATGGGTCTGCGGACGAGCCCGATGTCGCAGGTCTTCCTGGAAAACTGCCGGGTCCCCGAATCCGCGGTAATCGGCGGCATCGGTTCGGGTTCAATGATCTTCAATCAGACGATGGACCTCGAACGGCTGCTGGTGATGGCCCCGGCCATCGGCGTCATGGAGCGGCTCCTCGAGGGTTGCGTTGCGCACGCCAGACAGCGCACCGCCGGCTCGGTCGCGCTTTCGAAACACCAGTCGATCACCCACCGCATCGCCGACATGGAGCTCGAGCTCGAAGCGGCCCGGCTTCTGCTCTACCGTGCCGCATGGCACCGAATGCACCGCGGTTCGGCCACGCGGGAGTCGGCGCTTGCGAAGCTCGCCGTCAGCGAGGCGCTGGTGTCGTGCTGCCGGAGCGCCGTTCAGATCTTTGGAGGTTACGGCTATATGGTTGAGTACGAACTCGAGCGGGAGCTGCGCGACGCGCTCGCCACGACCCTGTACGTCGGCACCTCGGAAATCCAGAGAAATCTTGTTGCAGGACTGAGGGGGCTCGGATGATGGCAAACGATTTCAGGCGGGTGTTCTTCAAATCGGCATGGTTCCGCTGCTTCGTCGGCGTGCTCATTTTCGCGGGTGTCGCGGCGGAGAGCTCCGCCCACAACGCGGGCAACAGCTACCTCTACCTTCAGATCTACCCCGAGACGATCAGCGGCCGCTTCGAGATTGCTCTCTCGGACTTCAATTCGGCCCTCAGCTTTTCCGGAACCGAGTTCGAGATCACCGCAGACAACCTGGACCAAAGGATCGGCTTCCTTCAGGGCTACTTCCTCGAGCACGTCTCGATTTCCGATGACCGGGGCCCTCTTGCAATCGAATTCAAGACCCACGACCTGCTCAACACCGAGGGCGGCTATGTGCTGATGCCGTTCGACCTCGGTGGGCTCGGTCAAGTCCCCGACAGCTTGACCATCGATTACTCGGTCCTGTTCGACGAAAACCCCGAACACCACGGCTTTCTCCTCGTCGAGCACAACTGGGCGACCGGGACCTTCGCCAATGAAAACCGGGTCTCGCTGGTGTTCGGGCCCGGCTCTCGCAACCAGGTTTTCGATCTCACGTCGTCCGGCCGCCTCCGTGGCTTCATGGCCCTGGTTCACCTCGGTGCCGAGCACATGGTGCTGGGTCTCGATCACGTCTTCTTTCTGGTCGCTCTGCTGTTGACGGTGGCGCTGCGGCGAGAAAAAGGCGGGTGGCAGCCACTCGAAACGCTTCGTCCAGCCCTCTGGAATATCCTCACGATCGTGACCGCATTCGCGGCGGCCCACGCGGTAGCACTCACGCTCGCGGCGCTCGGACTGCTTCGCCTGCCGGAAGCCCTGGTCGAGACCATGATCGCCGCTTCGACGACGCTGGCGGCGCTCAACATCCTCTTCCCGCTCTTCCGGGGACGAATCTGGTGGATCGTGTTCGGCTTGAGCCTTTTTCACGGCATGGGTTTCGCGGGGGGCCTGATGGATCTGGGTGTCCTCGACGAACACCTCGGCTTGTCGGTCGTTGCGTTCAACCTCGGCATCGAGATCGGTCAGCTCCTGATCGTGGCGGTCCTCTTTCCGCTGGCATTTGCAGTCCGCCGGCTGAGGTTGTACCGAACCGTCTTCCTCAAGGTCTCAGCGGTCGGACTGATTCTCGTCTCCGGAGTGTGGGTCGTCGAACGGGCCTTTGGCGTCGACATTCCGATGCGTGAGCTGCTGCCGGTCGGCGTCCAGAAGGTGCTGCCGTGAAGATCGCCACCTCGCCACCGGTGCTGCTCCACCAGATGATCGACGAGGCGGCGCACCGCCGTCCTGAGGCCCCTGCAATCCGCTGTGACGGGGCGTCGCTGACGTACGGAGAGTTGGCCCGTCAGGCCAACGGTCTGGCGCGAGTGCTGATCGGCTCGGGTTTGCAGCGCGGCGACCGCGTTGCGGTTCTGCTTGCAAAGGGTTTCAAGGTGCCGGTGGCTTTCTACGGAGTGATGGCCGCAGGAGGCGTTCTGGTGCCGATCGACCCGAAATCCCCGGTCGAACAGGTGGTGCGCATCGTGCGCGCCACGGGGGCGACCCACCTCGTCTCGCAGCCCGAAAAGCGCGAGGTCCTTCGCGGTGTACTTGCCGCGTGTCCGGATGTGACCTCCGCGGTCGGACTCGATCTCGGTGACGAGACACCCGTTCGATCGTGCTCGTGGGAAACTGCAGCCGGGGAAGCCACCGACCGACCGCCGGCGGTTTCGGTGATCGATCTCGACCCGTCGTACATTCTGCACACCTCCGGCTCCACCGGGACCCCGAAGCTGATTCTCCACACCCACCGCAGCGCCATGAGCTTTGTCGACTGGGCAGCGGCGGAATACTCGCTGACCGCCGACGATCGCCTCAGCAACCACTCTTCACACCACACCTGTTTCGCCACCTTCGACTACTACGCCGCTGCCAGAGCGGGTGCCACCACCGTCGTCCTGACGCCGGCGGCGCTGATCATGCCGGGAAGCCTTGCGGAACTCGTCGAGCGGGAGCGCGTTTCGGTGTGGTACTCGGTGCCCACCGCCCTCGTCCAGCTGTCGCTTCGCGGCGACCTCGAGGCCCGGGACCTCAGCGCGATGCGCTGGGTCCTGTTTGCAGGAGAGACATTCCCTGAAAAGCACCTGCGCCGGATCATGCAGCAGCTCCCTGACGCACGTTTCAGCCACGTGTACGGTTCCACCGAGACCAATGTGTGCGCCTATTATCACCTGCCGGATTCGCTGGAGGTTTCCGGCCAACTCCCGATCGGAAAGGCCTGTTCCAACGCGCGCACTCAGGTCGTCGACGCCGAGACGCGGCCGGTTGCCGACGGCGAGGTCGGCGAACTGCTCGTCCAGGGAGGGACCGTGATGTCGGGCTACTGGGACGATCCCGAACGCAACCGGCAGGTTCTTGTCCGACAGCGGACCGACGGAGACTTCGACAGGGTCTTTTTTCGGACCGGGGACCGGGTGCGGGCCCGTGACGACGGCAATCTCACCTTCGTCGCTCGCGCCGATCTCCAGATCAAGGTCCGGGGCTACCGGGTCGAGCTCGAAGAGGTCGAATCTGGGCTGTTGTCTCTCGACACTGTCGAAGAAGCGGCGGCGTTCGCGGTGCCCGACGGCGAAGGCAGCTCGGCGATCCGGGCAGCCGTCGTGGTCGGCGGCGGCGGATCCCTCGGCCAACGGGAGCTTCTGGCCGCTCTGGCAAAGATCCTCCCCCTCCATGCCGTGCCAGCAGAGATCGCCATCCTCGATTCCCTCCCGCGGACACCAACCGGCAAGGTCGATCGCAATGCTCTTCGAGCCCAACTGATGAAACCGGAGGATGACAATGTCGTCTGACACGACCTCACTCGACGAGACCCGGGAGATCGAGAGCCGGATCATCACCTTCATTCAGAACGAGCTGCTGACAGTGGGGACCACCGTCCACCGGGAGGACGACCTGCTGTCCGGCGAGATTCTCGACTCGATTGCAATACTGCGTCTGTCGGTGTTTGTCGAAGAGGAGTTCCAGCTCAATATCCAGCCTGCCGACTACGTCATCGAAAACTTTCAGAACGTTTCGGTGATCGCCGAGTTTGTGCAGCGCACCGGCCGTCACGCTCAGCCGCCGGCTGTTGACCCACGACAGTGAGCCGATGGTAGCAACTGGCTCGCACGAGGAGAGCGACATGGCCCGAACAGGATCCGAAACCTCAGATCTGACACACAGCCAAACCCAGATCTGGATCGGGCAGCGGCTCCACCCGGAGAGCCCGCTCTACAACATGGCCTTTGCCTTTGTTTTCCCGACGGCGCTTCGTACGGACCTCTTCCGTGAGGCGTGGCGCCGTGTCGCCGACGCCAGCGACGTCCTCAGGACCCGAGTTCAGGAGCACGAAGGCGCGCCCCTCCGCACGATCAACGAAGCGGGCAGCAGTCTGACAGGGGTCGAGGACCTCCCGCCTTCGGCCGACCCAGAGAAGGAGTTCCTGGACTGGTGCCGGCAGCGCTGCGCTCGACCACTCAACCTCGGTAGCGCCCTCGTCGACAGCGTTGTGGTTCCGCTCGGCGACGATCGAACCGGGTGGTATCTCAATCAGCACCACCTGGTGGCCGATGCCTGGTCGACGCTGCTTCTCTATCGCCGGGTCGGCGCGGAGTATGAGGCGCTGTTGCGCGGCGCCGACGACGAACGGCCGTCGTTTCCCGCCTACTACCCGACTGCAGCGGCTCTGCAGTTGAAGACGGTGACACCGGCGGCAGCCAACGAACACTGGTCTGGCCGGCAGGAACGACCGGGGCGTTCGGTGCCTCTCTACGGCCGCAGGCCGGACCCGACCGGCACCGCAAGCACCCGGGTGACGCTCGAGCTCGACCTGGAACAGTCCCGCGCGCTCGATGAGCTCAGCCGGCAGAACGGGTTTGCCAGTCTGTCGCAGGAACTCTCCCGATTCACGGTGTTCGCCACGTTGCTCACGAGCTGGCTGCACCGGGTCAGCGGCACCAGCGATCTCGGTTTCGACGCGCCGGTCGCCGGACGCCCAACGGCAGAGGCCAAGCGGGCGCTCGGCCTCTTCATCGAGATGTTTCCGTTTGCGGTGTCTGTCGGGCCCGATGAGACCTTTCGATCGCTCGGGGCCCGCTGTCTGGAGGAAGCCAAGCTGTTCCTGCGCCACGCCCTGCCCGGCACCAGCACCCCCTCGAGCGCCGAGGCCAGCAATATCGTGCTGAACTTCTTTCCGGCCGCCTTCGGGCAGTTCGCGGGGCTCCCGGCCCAGGCGGAGTGGATTCACCCGGGGCACGGAGACAGCGTGCACGCCCTGAGGCTCCAGGTCCACGATTTCTCGGGGTCGGGGCGCTACGTCCTGCATTTCGACATCAACGAGGGCTCGCTGCCGGAACGACTGCGCCGTCGAAGTCTCGAGCACTTCGAAAAGCTGCTCCAGGCATGCCTCGAAGATCCCGATCAGCCGATTGCCGCGGTCGACGTGCTCGTCGAGGACGAACGGCGGGTGCTGGCCGCGCTGAATTCGACAGATTCTTCGCCGCTCCCTGACCAATCGGTTGTTGCGCTCTTCGACGAACAGGTCGCCCGCGATCCCGATCGCGTGGCCCTTCGCCAGGGGGACCGGGAGATGAGCTTTGCGGCACTCCAGGCGCAGTCTGAGGCTCTCGCTGCATCCCTGTCGGATCGGGGCCTCCAACCGGGAGACCGGGTTGCGATTTTCAGCCGCCGTTCGACCGACGCCGTTGTCGCCATGCTTGGCGTCCTCAAAGCGCGGGGAGCCTATGTGCCGATCGATCCGTCATCCCCCAGCGCGCGTCTCGACCAGGTCCTCGAGGACTGCAGCGCCCGGATCCTGCTCGTGGAAGAGGGCCTGCAACCCACAGCTACCGCCGCGCCGGGCCTTTCCGTCCTCACGATCGCGGATGCGATCGAGACGGGTCGCGGGGCACCAACAGATCGGATGGAGCCGGGTCTCGACGATCTCGCATACCTGATCTACACGTCCGGATCGACGGGCCGGCCCAAGGGAGTACTCGTCGATCATGGCGGGCTCGCCGACTATCTCACGTGGGCGTCCAGGAGGTACGTCCGGGGGGATCGCCTGACGTTCGCACTCTTCACGTCGCTCGCCTTCGACCTCACCATAACCAGCCTGTACCTGCCTCTCATCACCGGGGGCACCTTGGAGATCTACCCAGAACCGGACGGCCCCGTCGACACTGCACTGATGGAGGTGGTCCGCGCCAACGCCGTCGATTTTGTCAAGCTCACGCCCTCCCACCTGTCGCTGCTCTCGCGGATCGGCCTCGAGGGATCGCGGATTCGGCGCATGGTCGTCGGCGGAGAGAATCTCAGGACACCTTTGGCAGCTGCCGTCAGCACGCAGCTTCACGACCTGGTCGAGCTCTCGAATGAGTACGGACCGACGGAGGCCGTTGTGGGGTGCGTCGAACACCGATACGACCCCACGCGCGACACGGGCGCGAGCGTTCCGATCGGCGTTCCCGCGGACCACGTCACGATCGAAGTGTTGAACACCGCCCAGGTCCCGGTGCCAGAGGGCGTCCCGGGCGAGCTGTGGATCTCGCGATTCGGCCTTTCTGCCGGTTATCACGGGCTCGACGATCTGACCGCAGAGAACTTCCAGCCGCACCCCCACCGCCCCGGGGAGCGCCGGTACCGCACCGGCGATCTGGTTCGGCTGGTGGATCCAGAGACCCTCGAGTATCTCGGCCGGCTCGACCGCCAACTCAAGATCTCGGGACACCGCGTCGAGCCAGGAGAAATCGAAACGGCTCTGCTCTCCCTGCCGATGATCGAGGAGTGCGCGGTGGTCGCGCGCCGGAGCCAGTCAACGCCGCCGGCGGTGCACGACGAGGTCCACCGTTGCACCCGGTGCGGGCTGCCCTCGAACTTCCCGCGTGCGGTCTTTGATTCCGAGGGCGTGTGCAGCGTGTGCCGCACGTACGAGTCGATCAAGGACCACGCGCAGGCCTACTTCAAGACCGAGGCCGATCTGCGTGCAATCTTCGACGAGTCCGCCCGCCGTCATCGACCCAGAGTTCGACTGCATGATGCTTTACAGCGGAGGCAAAGACAGTTCCTACGCCCTGTGCCGGCTCGTTGAGATGGGTCTGTCGGTCTACGCCTTCACGCTCGACAACGGCTTCATCTCGGAGGGCGCCAAAGAGAACATCCGGAAGGTCACGAGCCAGATCGGCGTGCCGGTCGAGTTCGGCACGACCCCGGCCATGAACGACATCTTCCGAGACAGTTTGATGCGTTTTTCAAACGTCTGCAACGGATGTTTCAAAACGATCTACACCCTGAGCATGCGGCGCGCGAAAGAGCTCGGGATCCCGATCATCGTCACCGGCCTCTCCCGCGGGCAGATGTTTGAAACCCGTCTGACCGAGGAGATGTTCCGCGACGGCCGCTGCAGTCCGGATGAGGTCGATGCCGCCGTGCTCGCGGCGCGCAAGGTCTATCACCGGGTCGCGGACGAAGCCACGCGATCGCTGGATGTCACGATCTTCGAAGACGACAAGATCTTCGAGGAGATTCAGTTTGTCGATTTTTATCGCTATGTCGATGTCGGTCTCGACGATCTCTATGCTTATCTTCGCCAGAAGGTGCCCTGGGTGCGCCCCAAAGACACCGGTCGTTCGACCAACTGTCTGATCAACGATATCGGAATCCATATTCACAAGAAGGAACGCGGCTACCACAACTACGCGCTGCCCTACAGTTGGGACGTTCGCCTCGGCCACAAGACCCGCGAGGGCGCGCTCGAGGAGCTCGACGACGACATCGACCTCGACCACGTGCAGAAAACGCTGGCGGAGATCGGGTACGACGAAGAGCGCACCACGGCAAATGCCGGCCACACCGCCCTCGAGGCGTTTTTCGTCGCCTCGGAAGACCTCTCCGATCAGGAGCTCCGGCGCCTGCTCGGCGAACGGCTTCCGGCTCAGCTGATCCCGGTGCACCTGCGGCGGGTCCAGAAGATCCCGTTGACCGTGAGCGGTAAGGTCGACGAACAGGCCCTGCGCGCAGAGGCGATCGGCGAGTATTCGAAAACGCCGTACCGCGCACCCGAAGGGCCGGTCGGCCAGTACCTTGCCGGCGTCTGGCAGCAGGAGCTCGGCGTCGAACGAGTCGGAGCGGACGACAGCTTCTTCGAACTCGGCGGCACGTCCCTCACTGCGATGCAGGTCATGCTCCAGCTGTGTCGGGAGTTCAACATCGACCTGCCTCTGGAGACGCTGTTCTCGCACCCGAATCTCGGCGAGCTCGCACAGGTCGCCGAGGACCGGATTCTGGCTGATGTCGCTGCGATTCCGGACGCCGACCGCCGGCGGATCCTCGATGAGGTCGAGCCGCCAGCCTGACCGCAGTCAGTTCCCGGCCCGCCCGCCGCGCAGCAGAAACATCAGGAGACCCGCCCGTTGCGCCACGCTGAGCTCCCGAAAGGTCTCGATTCTGGAGTTGGTCTTCGTATAGAGCGCCAGGCGTCGGGCGCGGTCCCGGGCGCGAAGAAACTCCATGTGGGTCACCCTCATCGAGCGGCGATACACCGGCCGGAGGTTGGGGTGCCTGGCTGCCAGCCGGTGCAGCAGTTCACTGTCCGCCGCCCGTTGCCACTCCAGGAAAGGGCCGACCATCTCGAAAACCGACGCCCGGACTGCCATGTTGTTGGTGTAGCCGAAGTGATGGGCCGCCGGACACCGATTGATGACGTAGTCGGTCTTTGCGTTTTCATAGACGCCGAGCAGCCGGAGCGCCCACGAGGCGTTCGCGGGATACGAACAGTGCCCGAGCAGGATCGCGGTTGCCCCGTCCTGCAGACCATCCCGGATCGACCGCAGCCAATCGGGGGCGACAACGCAGTCGGCGTCCGTGAACGCGATCACGGGCGCCTGCGCGTTGCGAATGCCGGTGTTGCGCGCGGCGTACGCACCGGGAACCGCTTCCTCGAGCACGATGACGTCGCCGAACCGCGCCGCAATCGACGCCGACCCATCGGTCGACCCGTTGTCCACCGGAATGATCTCGAATGGGCCACCGACGTCACGCTGTGCGAGGAGCGACTCGATACAGGCGCCGATAAAACGTTCGCTGTTGTGAAACGGCACCACAACGGAGACGAGGGGTCGATCGCTCATCAATGGCCTGAGCCTATCAACCGGCGCCGGCGGACGCGTGCGTCCGCCGCCCTCTGTGTTCGAGGATCCGGTCGTAGAGATGTTGGTTCAGCTTTTTGGTGACCCACTCCCTCTGCTCGGTAGTCAGAACCTCCGCCGACGTCGCGGAGCGCCGGATACTGCGGCCGACACCGGTCTTCCAATCCTCCCCTGCGGTGACAACTCCCTCCGACGCGCTGCCGTAGTTTTCGAGGATTGCGGGCTCCCACGCGAGACCGAGCTTGTCGAGCAGCAGTCTGACCGTGGCCTCGGCATCCGACGTCAGCTGTTCATATGCAATAAACAGGTGATTCGGCGAACTGATTCGATCCAGGGAGAGGCCGAGGTCGGCGTTCCATCGCGCGACACACTCTTCGAGACCGTACGGTCGTTCCCATTTTTGCGAGGCCCTGTGAAGTGAAGCCACGACCTCCAAACCGTCTCGGATGACGTGGATGAAATACGGGCGCCCCGCGGGGCTCGCTTCTTCAAGCAGCGGGATGTATCGAAGATGCCACGGCGTTTTCTCGATCCAATTCGGAACGCCCCTCCTCAGCGCGAGTTCGTCGAGAACCCGTATCAGCTGCCGGGCGACCGGGAGGGTCAGGAGCGGCAGGAGAGGCCGAATCCCCAGGGCCCATCGCTCCTTCTTCGAGAACCACTCCGCCGCAGGAGGAGGCTCTTCGCCGTTTTCGGCCAGGAATTCGGACACTCCTGAACGAGGGTCTCTGGTCAGAATTGAAGGTGAAAGCAGGGGAACGTTCGAGAAGTGTTTACGAAAGAAATGGCTCTCGGTGAACGAGGTCATCGCGCCGTGCGCCGCGAGCAGACTCTGCACCAGGGTGGTGCCCGATCGCGGCGCGCCGACGATGAAGATGCGCCTCTCGATGGAGGGGTGCGTCATGGCGCCTCGACCCTGCGGGCGATGAGGGTGAAAAACGGGCGCAGGGAAGGCGCCAGCCGCTCGGCCAATCCGACCACGCCCCGTCCGTGTCCGCCCCTGGAGATGATCTTTTCGACATCGAATCCGATATGGGTCAGGAAATCCGAAACCTCGCGGGTCGTGTACTCCCTGACGTGCCCCATGTGTCCGAGCGTCTCGATTTTCTCGTACTGCCGGTAAACCCCCGCCGAGACGGCATGACCCTGGTTGCGCACGATCAAGTTCCGGATCCCGCGGAATGACCGGAGATTTGGTGTTGACAGCAGCAGCCGTCCACCGGGTTTGAGCACCCGATGCACCTCCCTGAGAGTGAAGACCGGGTTGATCCGAAGGTGCTCGAACAGCTCGTTGAACAGCACCGCGTCGAAGGTCCCTCCAGCAAACGGGACCGCCTCGGTCTCGACATCGCACCGGATGACGTCGAGACCCAGGTTCTCGATGGACCCCGCAAATCTCTCGGGCGCAAGATCCAGGGCGCTCACCTTGAAGTCGAGAGACCCCAGCGCGGCCGTCATCAGCAGTGGAACCGCTCCATACTCGAGGACACGTGCGCCCTTTTCGAGGTGGCGATCGACGATGTCAAGGTCTGTCGCAAGCCGGGTGCGGTGCTCGCGGCAGTAGTTTGAAAACCACCCCCCGAGCGACGGCTCGTCGGGCTCGACCCGGGTGGCGGCGTCGTCGATGAGCGCCAGCCAACGATCCGGGATGCGCCGCAGCTCGGCTTCTTTCAACATGGCTCGAGATAGCCCCTCATGGTTGCCCCAGTTCGGTGAGATGGCTGAGGATCTCCCGACGGGCGGCTTCCGCCGAATCCTCTCCGAGATGCGGGTCGGGAATGTCGTGAACCGTCAATGGCCCCTCGAAAAGGGGCCGCCAGGTGGCTGCGGCATCGGTTGCCGGCTCGACGGCATTGAAAATGACGGTTGGCGTGCGAACCGGTCCGGGCCGGTAGTGTGCGTGGAGGCGAAATCGATCGACCCGGACATCGGCATAACTGATGCGATCGGTCAGCGGCAGCCCCGCCAACCGCCTCAATCTGCCGATCGCGCACAGAAAACGCCGCCACGGCTCGATGGCAAGCCAGCGCCAAGCTCTCCGGGAGGGGCGCAGCGTCAAGGGGTTGTTGGTGTGGGCCCAGAGGTCGAATACTTCGCGGCCCGAGAGATCTCGGACCGGGCGCCGAAGGCCGTCGATCTGCACCTGGAAGGGGCCGAAGCGAACGAAGTCGAACGGCATCGGTGCGATCAGGTAGAGACCCTGGACGGGGATGCCCCGCTCCTCCATCAATCGCACTGTTTCGAACGCCATCGAGGCGCCGAACGAGTAACCGGCGATGAAACACCCGTCATCGGGAAATCTGCGGCGGATCTCGGCCACGAGATCATCGCCGAGATCGCGCATGGTCCGCCACCGACCCAGGTTGCCCTCGGCTCGCAGGCCGACCCCACGCAGCCCGTAGACCGGTCGTTCGCCGCGAAACCTTGCTGCAAACATCTGCGTGAAGAAGTGGGGCACCGCAACGATCAACGGGGTGCCCCGGCCCGCCGGCTGAATCGGGAAGAGGTGATCGTAGGGCGGAGACTGCGAACCACCCCGCTGATCGATCCTCTTCGCCAGCTCGCGGACCGTCGGGTTTTCAAAGACATCGGCCGCCGCCAGTTCGACCTCGAAATCCTGTTCGATCGCCACCGCCATCTCGACGACCAACAGTGAATGTCCGCCGAGCTCGAAGAAGTTGTCGGTCGCTCCGATTCCCGATCTTCCGAGGAGGCCCTCCCAGAGAGAGATCAGCGCCTGTTCCCTGGGGCTCGGGACCGGTCCGTCCCGTCCGACCACGGCCTCGGGATCGAGCGCCATGTCCCGAAGTCGCCGACGATCGATCTTACCGTTCGGCAGCTGTGGCAGCGCAGTCAGCTCCACCAGACGGCTCGGGATCATGTGGTCGGGCAGACGATTGGCAAGTTCCGGCCGCCAGCCCGCCGGGATGCCCGGCGCCGCCGTCCGGAGAAAGGCCACCAGTTGAACGGCGCCGAGTTCGGACGCCGTCGCGGTGCCCGCACCCACAGGGCGGGCGACGACAGCGGCCTGTTCGACGCCGGGCAGCTCGAGAATCGAGGCCTCGACCTCGCCGGGCTCGATTCGATAGCCCCGCAGCTTGATCTGGTCATCATCCCGACCCAGGAACATCAGGCGTCCGTCCGTCGTCCAGGCCATCCGATCCCCGGTCCGATAGCGGGCCTGCTCTGTCTCCGACACCGGCCTGAAAACGTTCCTTCGTGAGATCGGCGCGCCGCCAGTAGCCCTCCGCCACTGTCGGGCCCTCGATCCAGGCCTGCCCGGGGATGCCCGCAGGAACCGGGCGTCCGCGGGCATCGACAACGTCGACCCTGACACCGGGTATGGGTCGCCCGATCGCCACCGGACGCGATGCGTCGGCCGCCGTCATCTCGTGCACCGTCGCCCAGACGGTCGCCTCGGTGGGTCCGTACTCGTTGAACAGGCGCACGTGCGGCACGACTCGAAAGTGTTCCGCCACCAGTCTCGAAGGACACGTCTCGCCTGCCACGATCGCCACTTCGAGGCCCTGCAGCTTGGCGCCGCCGACCCCCAGCATCTGAGCGTAGAGCGAAGGGACGCAGAGCAGGCTGGTCACACCCTCCTGAGCGACCAGATCCGCCAGTCGTCGCGGATCCCGAGCCTCCTCGTCGGTCGGAACCACCAGGGTCCCCCCAAGCGCAAGCGTCCAGAAGATCCCGGCGACCGAGCTGTCGAAGGCGACGCTCGGCACCAACAGAAAACGCCGCGGCGGCGATTCGTAAACCTCGAGGCGGGCGGCGGTGGAGGCCCTCAGATTGGCGTGGCTGACAACGACGCCCTTCGGCCGGCCCGTCGAACCGGAGGTATAGAGAAGATAGGCGTGTGATTCGGGCACGAGATCGGAGGGGACTCCGGGTCCCGAGTCGGCGCCGTCGAGTTCGTCGATATCGATCACCACCCATCGGCCGGACGGCAAATGCCCCTGCAGGGCGGAGTCGGTCAGAACGGCCGCGACATCGGCGTCCTCGAGCACGCGGCGATTCCTGTCTCGGGGATAATTCGGGTCCAGAGGCACGTAGGCCGCGCCGGACCAATGGGTGCCGAGAAGGGCCGCCACCAGCCGATCCGATCGACCGAGAAAGATGCCAACGCGATCGCCCTCCCCCACGCCCTTTGACCCGAGCTCACTCGCGATCGAAAGCGCTGCGCTCTCGAGCTCACCATAGGTGGAGCACACCCCTCCGCACACCACTGCCGGCGCCTGCGGGCTCCGGTGTGCCACGTCTCGTATCTGTTGCGGCAGAAGTGGTGGTCCGACACATCGAGGTCGGCGCCGCAGGCCGCGGCAATCGCCAGGCTGCGCTCACCGGCGCTGAACATCGAAAGCTCTGCAGTGGAGCGCTCGAGATCGGCCGGCAGCTGTTCGAGGAGGTGTTCGAAATGGTCCAGCAGTCGGTCCATCCAGACCTCATCGAAGCGGTCCGTCCGGTACTCGACGGACACCTCCAGGGAGCTCTCGCCCTCGGTCACAAAGAGTGTCAGATCGAACTTCGATGCGCCCAGATCGAGCGTCATCGGTTCGAGGCGAGCGGTCCCCAGGATGGGCGGAGGCGCTTTTTCCTGATGGACGAACATCGTCTGAAAGACCGGGTGACGGCCGCGCCGACGGGGCGGCGACAGCTCCTCGGCGAGCACATGGAAGGGCACTGCCGCATGCGAAAGTGCCTCCCGCATCACGCGGCTGAAGTCGCGTAGGGCGTCCCCTACAATTCGATCTTCGTCGATCACGGTGGAAATCACGACCGGATTGGTGAAGTACCCCACCATCTCTGCAGTATCGCGGTGAGAGCGCGTGGAGACCGGCGTCGCGAAGGCAACGTGAGCTCCATCGGTGAAGCGCTGCAACAGCAGCCGGAACGCAAACGCGAACACCGTGAACGGGGTCGCGCCGACATCGGCGGCGAGACCCCGTACCGCGGCTTGCAACGATGGATCCAGCACCCTGGTGACCAGACGTCCCTGCGCTTCGGCTGACGACGCGGCGGCCTTTTCGAACGGCAACCTCAGGTCGTCGGCGAGAGGATCCAGCTGCCGCCGCCAGTAATCGAGCTCGCGAATTTGATCGTCCGGGTCCCGCCGCTGGAGCCAGTGCAGGTAATCGTCAAACTGCACCGCAGGGGCGGCCGGGGTGGGCCGATCATCGGAGGCGTCCGCCAGTTCCCTCCACAGCATTGCGAGCGACCTCTCATCCGCAAGGATGTGGTGGAGCACCAGCAGCAGGATCCGCTCGCCTCCCGCCCCATCCTCGATGAGTTGGAGCCGGATCAGCGGGCCGGTCTCGAGGTCGAATGGTCGACGGGCTTCCTCGACCGCCGCAGCCGTTGCCTCTCCCTCCCCCACTGCGAATACATCGACCCCCAGCGGGGAATGGGGGTGCACGATCTGAAGAACGGAGTCGCGATCGGCCACGAAGGTCGAACGCAGAACGCGATGCCTCGAAACGACCGTGTTGAAAGCGCGCTCGAGCCTGGAGACGTCCACAACGTCGCGAGCCCGAAACGCGCTTGCAAGGTTGTACGCCGGCGAATGCCGATCCATCTGGTGCGCGAGCCACAGGCTGCGCTGCATCTCGCTCAGCAGGACCGGCTCGTCCGGAGGGCGCTGGGGAATGCCCTGCGCGACCGGACGCGCTGCCGCCTTCTTCAGACGAATCGCCTGTTCGAGGAGCGCAGCGCGGTTGTCGTTGTCACGATTGGCCATCAGAAAAATCTCAACCCGATCTCAGATTCCGCGCCAGTGTATCCCGTCCGCCGCCAACGGCATGCCGCCGGACGGTGATACGATCCGCCCGGCGGGCCGCGTTCCATCCGCCGAACGGCGCAAGGGGCGAAAACCAGAACACGAACCGCGCGGATTCCAGCCGCGAAGGGCCCTCGAGACGGACGGTGACCCGGAGTCGGTGCCGCGAGCGCATCAGGAGGAAGAGTGACCCGCGCTGAGAGACGTCCCATTCGTATCCTCGAAATCGAGACCTTCGGCCGCGGAGGACTGATCCACTACGCCTACAATCTGTCGTGCGCGTTGGCCGAACGGGGCCACGATGTCACGCTGGTGACCACGGCGGCCTATGAGCTCGAAGAGAAGATGCTGCCGCAGAACGTCCGCGTCATCCGCACCCTCGCGCGTTTCACTTCCCGCGCGCAGGGCTCCCTCCCGAAACCACTCCACAGTCTGGCACTCAAGATCGAGGCACTGATCGACGCTGTTGCCGTGACCTTCCTTGCCCGTCGCCTCAGCCCCGACATCATCCACCTTCATTGCACGAACCCGATCTCCCTCGTGTACCTCACCCTCTTCCGATTCTTGAGGCAACCTGTCGCGGCGACCGCCCACGTGGTGACGCCGCACGAGAGGATCGGATTCCAGGACGCCGTCTACCGGCGAATTCACCGCCTCAGCGACCTCATCGTCGCCCACTCCAATCACGACCGACAACGCCTTCTCAACGAGTTTGCCGTCGATCCGGAGCGTGTGGCTGTCATCCCGCACGGAGAGTACGGCTTTTTCGAGACCGGTGGCGAGGCCTTCGACCGTCAATCGGCGCGAACCAGCTTGGGCCTCGGGCAAGACGACGAGGTCGCGCTGTTTTTCGGCTACATCCGCGAGTACAAGGGCCTCGACGTGCTGTTCGATGCCTGGGAAGCAGTGGCCGCTGCGCGACCGAAGGCCCGTCTGGTTGTGGCCGGGGACCCGGTCAACCTCGCTCCTGCCCGCCGCGAGGCATTGGAAAACCGTGCGAAGTCTCTGGGAGCCGTCCACCGTTTGGAGTACATCCCTTTCTCCGATGTGGCGCGGTACTTCAGCGCGGCCGACGTGCTCGCCATGCCCTATCGGCACATCAGCCAATCGGGCGTCCTTTTTCTGAGTCTGTCGCTCGGTGTTCCCGTGGTTGCTTCGCGCGTCGGGGGACTGCCCGAAGTCCTCAACGACGGCGATGATGTCCTGTTTGTTCCTCCGGATGCGCCCCCCGCCCTGGCTGAGGCCCTGGTCCGGGTGCTCGGCGACGCCCGCCTCCGGGAGCGCCTTGCCAGGGGCGGCCGGAAGGTGGCCCTCGATCACTCCTGGCCATCGATCGCAGAACGCACCGAGTCCGTTTTTGCAGAAGCCCTTCAAACGGCGCTTCTGCGAGACAGCACCTGACGCACGCGGCGCTCGATACCGTCGGGGCAACCCTCCATTCGCCAGAAAACGAACAGCGCGCCGCAAAACACAAGGCCGCCGACCAGAATCTTGGTGATCAACGAGAACCACGAACCGTTTTCTGAGAACAGTTCGAGTGGGAAAATGGTACCGATGGTCACCAACGCACCGACCATCAGCGCGACAGCACAAAAAGGACGGCGGAGCTGGAGCAGAATCTCCCCGAGCGAGATGTCGAGCGTGCGCTGCAGCAACCAGACGTTCAAGTAGGTGTAGAACACTCCGGCCAGAACAATGCTCCAGATCGCGCCATTGAGGCCGTAAAGGGCCGTCCCGACGATGAACAAAGGGACGTGAACCAGGGCGTACACCAGGCTGACCCAGAACAGTAAACGGGTCCTTCCAAGAGCCATCACGCACGGCAGGGTCATCGAGAGAGTTGCTCGCAGACCGAGGTATGGAACGAGAATCACGAGCAGTGGAACGATCACGATCCACTGGTCGCCGAGGGCCAGCGGTACGAAGTCATTCGCGACCAGCGCAAAACCGAACGCCGCCGGGAGGCTGAGGCTGCCCAGAATATTGATCGATTCACAGACGCCTCGCCGAAGCCGTTTCAGATCGCCGGTCAGCTCGCTGAACGAAGGAAAGAGAATTCGCTGCATCGGGCTGACGAGCTCCCTGGTCGGCAGCACCCCAACCCTCTGGGTCATGAAGTACAGCCCGGTCTCGGCGACTCCGAGCAGACGCCCGACAATGATCTTGTCGGTCTCCATCGACAGCGTGGTGACGAAAGATGTCAGCGTGAGCCAGCCGCTGAAGGCGAAGATGTCGGAAAACCGAGCCAGAGAAAACCGTGGGCGGTACGGCCTCAGCACATAGCTCAGGATCATGGTGACCAGCGTCCCGGCAAGCATGCCGATCACGAGCGACCAGTAGTCTCGATACACGAGAGCGATGACCAGCGTGACGGCGACCGATACGAGCTTGCCGCCGAGCGTCAGAAAGGCCACCCTCGAGTAGACCAGGTCGCGTTCGAACATGACGAACCGCGGGTTCGAGAGCCCGATCATGAGTGGACTCAACGCAAGCGCCAGCAGGACGGAAGCGATCCGCGCGTCGGTCACGAAGCGCGCGACCACGATCATGACCACGGCCGACACGATGCCGCGCAGGGCGGAAAGCGTCCACGCGGTGTCATAAAGTTCATGCGACTCGTCCCGGCTGCGGATCAGAGCCTTGTTGACGTCGAAGGCGCTCAGCCCTTCGATGATGGTGACGACCGATGCGGCAATGGCGACGAGGCCGAAATCATCTGGAGACAGGATGCGCGCCAGAACGACGATCGCGACGAAGTCCAGCAGCCTGTCGAGCCACCTGTAGCCGTAAAGCCAACCGGCCCCAGCCGCAACGCGCCGAGAGAGGTCGGTCAACGCAACGCTCCCCCGCACGACGTCGACGAATCCACACGCGGTTGAGCGAGCAACGCCGCGACGGCGCGTTCGGCCACGCGGTCCTCGGCGTACGCGAGATAGTGGTTGCGCAGACGCCCGACGTTGTCAGCAAACGACGGCTCGCTCAGAAGGCGATCAAGGTGGCGGCGGATGTCCTCGCTGCGGTCCTGCCGGCCATCGCCGGCGATGCCGATGCCGTGATGCTCGACCCGTGCGGTGTTGCCCGCCATGTCGGTTTCACCACCGCAAAAGACGAGCATCGGCACGCCGTTCACCACACACTCGTCGATCGTGTTGATGCCGCCGTGGGTCACAACCGCGTCAGCGTGCCGAAGGACCTCCATCTGGGGGACCCATGAGAACGCATGCACCCTCTCGGGCAGAGGATCCAGAGCGGCCGGCGGGACGCGGCCGCTGAGGCTGATCACGAGCTCCCAGTTCGGGCGCTCCCGAAGAGACCCCAGAAGGCGCCGGAGCAGCGCACGATCGGTGGTAAAGACCGACCCGAAGGCGGCAAAGATCAGCTTGCGTTCTCCAACCGCCTCGCGGCGCCGCTCGAACACCGCATCGAGCATTGCTTTTTCATCCGGTGGCATGACGTGGTCGCCGCGGCGCTCGAGCACCATCGGACCGACATACCGCACCACTGGCGGCGGCCGGTGCGGAAACTCGAACTCGAGCGCGTGCAGGCTGAGCACCGGGAACCGCCGGTAGGTGAAGGGCATCAGCCACTGGCCGGCGTCGGTTTCGCGCTGCAGGTCAAAGCCGGCGTCGCGGGCCAGGTGATTGAGAAGCGAAAGACGATCGCAACCGAACCGGCGGGCTTTGAGGGTCGATGCGACGCGAACCTTCCTGAGTCGCAATGCAAGCCACAGCACCGCGATCCCGGCCCGCGTGCCTCTCCAACCGACTCCGGGACGCACCGCACAGTGCGCAGGTGGGAGTCCGGGCTGCCTCCAGATCGAGGCGAAGGTGTTCAGGAGGGCGATCGGCACCCCTGTCTGCGAGGCAACAATGATGTGTTCGTGCATTTCTCCGTCGATGAGCAGGAGATCCGGAGCAATTGCCCCTACCGCATCGGCGAAGCCGCCGACCGACAGTGCATCGAGGGCCTGCCGGCGTCGGCCCCGGAGATTGAGAAGCCGTTTGAGAGCTCCCGCAGTGGCATCCACCTCGAGAAAAGCCTCGTACCGGCTCGGATCCAACGGGAGAAAGTCGAGCCCGTGTTCCTCGACCAACGCGCGGGCGTGGGCCGGGCCGGCGTATGTCAATTCGTGCCCTGCCGACCCCAGCCGTCGCGCGAGCTCCACACTCGAGTAGAGCATCCCGGTCAACCCGGATGTCACGCAGAGAATCCGCGCCGGCATGTCCTCCCGGTCCCGAACTGCAGGTGCCGACGTGGCTGACACTCCTGACGCTCTCAGTCAGCCGGATAGCCGAGTTGCCGGAGCAGGGCGCCGTACTCGGAGTCAAATGCCTGCTTCACTTGAGGTGTGAAGTGCTTTCTCCACTGCCCCGAGGCCGGATTTCGAATATGGGGGTCCGCCGACCTTTTGCGTATCGAGTGCCGCTTCGCAAACCACGTTCCGAGGGCGCGCTCCAGCGGCGACACTCCGTAGAAGTCGAACAGTTGACGAAACACCGCCACCTCGTCCCCGATGATGTCCTCGTAACGGAACGTGACGATATCGGGGTGGCCGACGGGCCACTGAGCCATCGACTCGAGGTGGTCTTTTCGGAACTCGAGTTCAGCGAGCAGCCCCTCTTCTTCCGGTATTGACTGCAGATACCCGGCAAACGACAGCCCCGAATCTCGCAAGCCCTCGGGCACTATTCCATTCGCGAAGTACCAGTCGGCTGCCGTGGGAGACTCGATCAAAACCCAGTCCTCGGCGCCCCGCTTGTGGTAGAAGTAGCCGGAAACGATCAGGTCGCGGGGATCGCGAATAAAGCGCGAGATCCTGAATGGCGAGAGCCGTTCGAGATCGAGAGCCCGATTGTTGACCGACGCGACACGGTACGAAGCAAACGCGCCGTAGAAATCCTGGAGATGGCTGTTGAAGTGGCGGAAGCCGCGCCCCCACGGCTGGCACCGATTGAACAGCCCATCCATGACCCGTCCGTAGTACACCGTCAGGCACTTGTGGTACGAACAGTGGATCAGGTGAGGCCGCATGTCTCACCAGAACCGGCTGTCGCGGCTGCTGCAATCAGGTTCCTTGAGAGGGCGATGACGCGATGGTCGATTCATTGAGGCTCATGGTACATCACGCGTCGCCTGGGGTTTTCTGGCACAGCGACGACATGTTGCGGCCGAAAGCCCACCCAATTCGATTGCGATCAAATGACGTCGCCCTGTGCGACTCACCGCTCTCCGGCGGCCGCCGGAGACCCGGGCGACTGATCGGATCGAGCTGAGCCGGGCGCGCCGATGACCCACCACGGGACGTCGTCGATGCGGTGTTGGCCGACCACGATATCCCCGAAGACCTCGCGCCGTTCTTCGGGCCCCATTTTCGATTCCATTTCGTCCAGGCCCCACGCACCGACGTACCAGAGATCGAGAACGTCGACCATGAAGGGAAGAACGGCCTGCCATCGCGTGGCGCCCTCGTGCCCGCACAACACCAGCAGACGCGATCCGTTCACCAGCGGAACGATCCGCCGGGCAATTTCGAGATCGTGTTCGATCCCGGGCCGCGGAGCGACCTCACGGGCCAGCAGCTTTTCCGCCTCGCCACCGGGATTGAGAGCGATCAGGTCGCTGTCCGAATCTCCGGGAAGGCGCGCCCGATAGAGCACGACGGCGTCCTGAAGACCGAGTCGCTCGGTCGGCAGCAGGGGCCAGAACCTCGCGACGAGGGTGAACGGAACCTGATAGACCTTCATCCGGAGCTGGTTTCCGAGTCGGGTCCGGTGGAAGAGACGATGGTGGTAATCGCTCGATTCCGGAAAGTAGACCGTATGACGATCGAACTCGAACGAGACGCCTTCCAGGCGCGGAGGCCTTTCGAGCTCGCGGGTTCTCTTGAGGCGAATGTACGGGTTCCGCTCGAGGGTCGCTCTGAGTGGTATTCTCTCGACGGCCGGCAGCAACGTCCAGATGCCATCCACGTTCTGGGCTTCCATTTTCAGGTCCACCAGGGGAAACGGCCACAGCACGATGCGCGGCCACTTCATCATTTCTACGCGCAGAGGAAGCCCCCACGCGACGATCATCGTGGCGAGGATCACGGCCGCCCACACGCGTCGTATCCGGCACAGGCCGGCCACCAGAAAGATCAGGAGGAATGGATAGACGTAGCTCAGGAAACGAGCGGCGCTGGAATCATAGATCAACACAAAAAACGCCATGATCGTGACAAAGCCGCCGACGACCAGGGTCGCCCAATCCGAGCGAATCGACCGGCGGGCCATGGTCCACATTCCGATCGCGATCGGCATCACCGCGGGAATACTCACCAGGGCGACAAGAGACCAGGCGAAAAACACCCCATTGCCCGGCAGCGACTCAGCCTGGAGCCCAACGGCGCCCCAGTTGCGGTAGACCACGTCCCCCAGCGTACCGACAAGCCGCATCCGAACCAACACCCAGATGATCCCCGGCGTCACGAAGAGAGCGGCCCCGGCCAGGAACGCCCGGCTGAGAAGGTCCCCCCGCCGGTGCCACACCACCGTCAGGAACACTGGCAGGGCGAAGAGAACTGCGACGGGCTGGGTGACGGCGCTGAGACCTGCCGCAAGGCCCGCCAGGACGTAGCCGGGCCGCCCGCTGGTGTTTCGCCGCTGCCAAAATATGAGGGCCCACCCAAGAAGGCACCCTGCTGGGATGTCCGCCATCCAGGCGGCACTCCACCACACCCAGGTCGCATTCGTCAGCCACGCCAGGGTTGCCAGCGCCGTCAGGAGCCGGTCACAGGTTTGGCTGAGCATTCGATACAGACCGAGACCTGTTGCGAACACCAGTCCCTGAAGAACCAGCGGGGTCAACTTCAACATCGACACCGATGCCAGACCCGCAATCACCAGCGGGAACAGCGGCGGACGCGCCGAGTAGGCCACCGGATAGCCGAGAAAATACAGCCCGTTCGCCACCCAGTCCTGGGCATCGCCGATCATCAACGCCGAGTCGAGAATGGGGTCTTCGTAAAAAAGAAGCGCCGAAAGAAGGAGGAAGTTGGCGGTCGCCACCAGAAAAAAAATGGCTGAGACTCCGTCATTGGGCCAGAACCTTTCCAACGGTCGACCGAGCCTGACCGCCGCCGCATCGAATCGATTCCACGAGGCGACCACGACATCGGCTGGCCGGCCGGAACGGAAAGCTCTCTCGAGGATCAGCACCAGGGCGGAAAGGCAGGCCAATGCCACGAGCAGAAAACGGCTGAAGGAGCCTCCAACAAGTGTCTCGTCGAGCGGTGACAGTTCGGTGATCAGCGCGACCAGGACCGACGCGGTGATGCACGCAGCGAGGACGCGGACGACGGAATTCCCGAATCCACGGGTCTCTCCGGTTCGAAAACCGGCAACCCGCAGACCCACCGCCCACGCCACAAGGATGATCGGCAGCATTCGCAGATAGCTGCTCAGAGGATAGAGAGGGGTCTCGAAGAAGGTGGGCAGGAACCACGGCAGGAGAATGCTCCGGAAAGCCCAGACCAGCACGAATACCGCCGCCACAAGCCCCAGATCGATCAGAAGACGAATCGCTCAGAGTTCGAATGTCCTTGTGGCGCATGCCCGAGCCTACCATGCCGCCCCAAGCAGACGTCAGCCCCGCGTCGGCCACGCCATACCGGTATCAACCACGGAGATCAGCCCATCGACCGGGCTTCGAGGCGACGCCCTCGCGCATCCTCACCTCCGCAGACCCGCATTGGAATAACAGTCGTCCCAAAAACGCTGATCTCAATTACAACGGTTTGTATTAGGATGTCTGTCATCATGGAATCTCAGCGCGGCAAACAGTCCACCGCCATCATCGGCGCGGGTCCGGCCGGGCTGACGGCAGCGCTCGAGCTCGGAAAGCTCGGGCGCAAGGGCGTTGTCTTTGAAGCGTCCGACGCCGTCGGAGGTATCTCCCGGAGTGTTGAATTTGAAGGCTGCCGCCTCGATATCGGCGGCCATCGCTTCTTCACCAAAGTGCCGGAGGTCGAGGCCCTGTGGCACGAAATTCTCGGTGACGAGCTCCTGGTCAGACAGCGGCTGTCGCGAATCTATCTATCGCGACCGGTTCTTCGACTACCCCCTCAAACCCTTCAACGCTCTGAGCGGGTTGGGATTGGTCGAATCGGGTCGCGTGATGACGAGCTTCCTCAAATCCCAACTCTTTCCGATAGCCGACGAGACGACCTTCGACGCGTGGGTCAGCAATCGCTTTGGCCGCCGACTCTTCGAGATCTTCTTCCGGACCTACACCGAAAAGGTGTGGGGCATGCCGTGCTCCGAGATCAGTGCCGCATGGGCCGCCCAGCGCATCAAGAACCTCAACCTGCTGACGGCGGTGAAGAACGCTTTCGTTCGCAACGGGACCCGCGACGGCGACGTCGTGGCGAGCCTGATCGAGAGCTTCTACTACCCGCGTCTCGGACCCGGCATGATGTGGGAAAGGTGCCGCGACGCTCGCGGCGTCACATGGCATCGAGACCCACATGCAATCGCGCGTTGTTCGGGTCCAGCACGAGGGCGGGCGGGTGCGCTCGATCGATGTTCGAGGGACCGATGGATCGCAGCGCACCCAGCCCTGCGACTCCTTGATTTCGTCCATGCCGATCGGCACGCTGGTCAAAGCCATGGATCCCCCGGCTCCGGAGGCGGTGCAGACAGCCGCCGCCAGTCTCCGCTTTCGCGACTTTCTGATCGTCGGCCTGATCGTCGAGCGTGAGCACCTCTTCCCCGACAACTGGATCTACGTCCACTCCTCCGAAGTTCGGGTCGGGCGGGTTCAGAGCTTCAAAAACTGGAGCCCCGACATGGTCAACGACCAGGAGCTCTCCTTTATCGGGCTCGAGTACTTCGTCAACCGGGGCGATGACCTCTGGGATATGGCCGATGAGGACCTGGTTGCGCTCGGCGCCTCCGAAGCCCAGACCATCGGCCTGTTTGAACCAAACGAGGTTCGAGCCGGCACCGTGGTGCGTCAACCCAAGGCCTACCCCGTCTATGACGATGCATACGAAGGCCACCTCGAGGTCCTGCGGGGCTGGCTTGACGGGTTTGAAAACCTCCACACCGTGGGTCGGAACGGCCAGCACCGTTACAACAACCAGGACCATTCCATGTTGGCGGGTCTGTTCGCGGCGAGAAACGTCGCGGGGACCGAACTCGATCTGTGGTCGATCAACGAAGAAGAAAGCTTCCACGAAGAGGTTCAGGAAGACGAGGCCCGAGCGGTATGGCGTGCGCGACAGACAAAGTGCCGTCGCGGGTTGCCGGGGGCATCGACGAGCTGCTGCAATCGGCCTTCGCCCGGTACGACGAGGTCGCACTCGGTGGGGCCGTCGGCGCCACCGCGAGCCTGGGTCTGGCCGTCGCCACTGCGGCGCTGCTGGTCGGATCCGATGCGACGTTCGTGCCGATGCTCTCGCTCCTCGGCAACTACCTTTTCGGCTTTCGAGTTTCCTGGCTCGGGCTGGCGGTTGGCGTGGTCGAGGTCGGCCTCTTCGGTTTTGCGGCGGGCTGGACAACTGCGAAGCTCGTGAACTTTTTGATCAGAGGATTCGAGAGAGGCCTCGAGCGAAAACTGGCGACGCTGACGACCCTCGAGGCCCTGGACGGAGGCACCGTTGAGCGAACGTGAACGAGAGCTGATCCTCGTGACCCGAACCATCGCCCGCCTCCGGGCCGGGATCGTCGGCGTCGTGGCGGCGATGGTTTTCGGATTCGGTCTTTTTGCAGCAACCCTATGGCTCGTCATCAAGGGCGGTCCTACTGTGGGCCAGAATCTCTCACTGCTCAGGGCCTACTACCCGGGCTATTCGGTGACCTGGGGCGGTTCGCTCGTCGGGTTCGCCTATGGAGCCCTGACCGGGGGCGTCCTCGGGTGGTCGGTGGCCTCGCTCTACAACCGGCTGGTGAGATGGCGCTCGGGCGGAAAGTGAATCGACCTGAACACAACACCACCTCCGCCCGCCAGTGAACGCGTGGCCGCGACCACGGTGCCGTCGCGTCGAGGTGTCACGCCTGCCGACGTCGCACTCATCGTTCCGGTCGGCGGAGCCGCGCCGGCGTGGGGCCGGTGCGCCCGGAGCCTCGCCCGCCTCAATCCAGCGCCGGGAGAAATCGTCGTCGTCATGGATGGTCCGAACGACGCCCTTTCCGCAGTCGCGTCCGGAATCGGCGCCACGGTGGTCCAGCTGGCTGAACGAAGCGGTCCGGCGACCGCACGCAATTCCGGTGCAGAGACAACGGACGCGGACCTTCTGCTCTTTATCGATTCCGACATCGAAGTGCCCGCCGATCTCGTCGCGAGCGTTGCCGCTGAGTTCTCGGCCGACAGCGAACTCACGGCCGTTATCGGCTCCTACGACGACGCTCCCGGTGATCCGGGCTTCCTCTCCCAGTACCGGAACCTGCTCCACCATTATGTCCACCAGAAAGGCCGGCAACAGGCCTCGACGTTCTGGGCGGGATGTGGAGCCGTCAGAAGCCGGGCCTTCAATGAGGTTGGGGGGTTCGACGGGAACTATCCGGTTCCGAGCATCGAGGACATCGAGATCGGTTCGAGGCTTCGTCGGTCCGGCCACGCGATCCGCCTGGCAAAAGACATTCAAGTCAAACACCTGAAGACCTGGCGCCTGGTCGACCTGCTGAGGACCGACCTGTTGCGCCGGGCGGCGCCGTGGACCGAACTGATGCTCCGCGAAGGCCACATGGTCAACGACCTCAACGTCAAGACCCGCGACCGGATGAGTGTCTTCCTGGCCTTTATCCCCCTCCTGACATTCCCGGCCGCCTGGGCGTGGCCGCCGCTGCTGGCCGTCGGCGTTGCTGCACTGGTGCTTCTCGGGATCCTGAATGCAGGGCTCTTCGGGTTCTTTCTGCGCCGGCGCGGCATCCTCTTCACGCTCGGCGCCATTCCGATGTATTGGGTCTATCTCGTGATCTGTGGGCTCGGTTTCGCTCTCGGGCTCGTCCGCCATCAATTCGGCCGCAGAACCTAGGGCGTTTCTCCGCCAACTCCTTCAATCGCCGATTTGATAGTCGAACAGCACCGCCCCGGGAAACCGGTGCACGCCCTTGAGCCTGCCCTCGCCCGCCAGCGCTTTTCGAATCATGCGTCGCTCACCGTTGTAGGCATGGCTGACAACCACCCAGAGTCGACCGGCGTCTCCCGCCCTTTCGAGATCATCCGCGAGATCCGACGACCGCGGCCACCGCCCGTGGACAGCCTCGAGGGGGTCACTGCGAGTGTAAAAGCGATACGCCGGAACCGAGCCCGAAAAGACGTACACCGTGTCGCCGGGCTCGATGGCATCCCGGAGATAGCGGACAAGAGGGCGCATCTCCTGTCCGCGGAATCGTGGTCCCGTGAGACCGCCGTAGACGCTCGGCAACAGCAGCATCGCAACGATCAGCCACACGAGAAGCTTCTTCTTGCCTGTGAGTTCGCACAGGCGAGACGTCCCGCTGGCAATGAACAACAGCGTGATCGGAACGGTGAACAACACGAACCGGGCCCTCACCTCGTGCATCCCGGTCGTGATCGGATAGAAGCCGAGACCCGACGCGACAAACAGGGCAACCATCGGCATACCGATGACCGTCGCGATCAATGCGGTCTTTTTGCTCCGCAGACTCACGACGATCCCGGTGATCAAACCGACCAGGGGCACGATAATGAACCCGTCAAACCCCAGAGGGTAGCGAAAGTACCCGCTCACGGCGAGAATCCACCACCACAGCTGACCACTTGCAGTGGGCACGACCGGTGCGAAGGCTGCAGAATTCGCGGAATAGAGATCAGATCCGATCGACGGGCGGATGAGCAGGAGGTACAGGAGAAGAAAATGCACCATCACGATCGCAACGGCGGCCGCCATCCGGCGCGCAGCGCGCGGTTGCCTTGAAATTGCGGCGAGGAGAACGAGCGCAGCACCGCTCCCCGCGATCACAAACACAACAGCGTAGGAAAACCAGACGGCGACGAGGCTTGCAGCCACGAACGCGGTGATCGCCGGTGGCTCCCATTTCTGTCTTCAGAACTGCGGACCCTGCGACCAGTACCAGCACGCTGAAAAACAGGTCGGCGGACTGGGGTCTGAACTCTCCGCAATAGAAGACAGCCGTCGAGCATGTTGCCATCGGCACGTAGGCGAGCGGCGCACGGAGACGCCCGAGCACCGCGACCGCAAAACGCATGAAAAGAAGAAATGCCGCTACGCCGAAGAGGCACGGAACCAAATAAAGTGAGTATTCGCTGTAGCCGAACATCGATCCGATGGCCTTTGACGCCAGAAGGAAGCCCGGCGGCGCCGCCTGGTTCATATCGAGACGCCCCAGAAGTCCAATCACATCCTTTTCGACGACGTTGAGCGCCAGCATCGCAGGGTCGAGCCACAGCGACCGATTCTCCAGGTACATCCGAACCCGAAGTCCAACACCGACCACGGCCGCGGCAACTGCGACCAGCTGAAGCCATCGCGGACCGTCACCCCTCACGAATAGGGATCTGGAAACCGGGGTCGTGGGTTGTTTGCGTTCGATGCACCACCTCGCCTTCGTTCGATCGCGAGACGGCGACGTTCAACTTGAATGCCGCTGCCACATCTTGAGGGAACCATAACAAAGCCTGGAGGCTCACCCCTCACAATCCTCCAACCTGCCGAAGACCGCCAATACACCCCGCAATTGCCGCCCCGGGCTACTGGAGATCGGGAGATAACCGCGATGGGAAAACAACCCGACCGATCAACCGCCGACCCTCAAACACCGTCCAAAGGAATGCCATCGACCGCGTTCCTGGGTCGCCAAACGAAATTTCCGCGTCAATGGCCGTGTTGCAACGGGCGGCCTTCCACTGGTGCAGCCTTTCATCCGCCGCGCCCCCCCGGCGAGCTTTATTGGTGCACACCCATCAAAGGAGGTGGACACGATGGTTGACATTGACAAGGCGGTACAGACCCAACTCGCAAATATTCAGAAGAAGACCGGCAAGTCCCTTGACCAGTTGAACGCCTGGTTGCGTTCTACCGGCCTCGAGAAACACGGCCAGCTTCGCGACGCCGCCAAGAAGGACCTCGGTCTCGGCCACGGCGATGCCAATACGCTGGTGACGTTGTTCAGGCGCTCAACCGGTGATGCGACCGCACCCGCAGCCACCCCCGACGCCGCGGTTGAGACCATTTACACGGGACCCAAGGCAGCGCTGCGACCGGTCCACGACGAAATCATGGCGGCGATCGCCGATTTCGGGCCGTTCGAGATCGCGCCCAAAAAGTCCTATCTGAGCTTGCGCCGCAAGAAACAGTTCGCAATGGTGGGACCGGCCACCAGGACCCAGGTCGAGATCGGTCTCAACGCCAAGGATCTTACGGGCGGCGATCGATTGAAGACCCAAAAGCCGGGCGGGATGTGCCAGTACAAGGTTCGAATCTCCTCGCCGGACGAAGTCGATGAAGAGCTTGTCGGGTGGATCCGTTCCGCCTACGATTCGGCGGGATGACGGAACCGGGACGCAGTTCCCGTTCTGCATCGCCGCATTGTGCGCTCCGTCATCTGCTACGACCACCAGGAACAGCCAGGCTGCTGAAGGACCGTTGCCCGTCGACGCTGCTCTTTGGTGCGCAGCGAACCGCAACGTTCGTGAGCCGACGGAACTCACCCGCGAAAAGAGCTAGTATTCCTCAGACGGGGGACCCATGTCTCAACTCTTCGGCATTATCCCAATGCATCCGGGCACTCTTCTCGATGGAGACGAACTCGAAACCATCATCGGAGGGTACATTCGCGCCCTCGAGTCTCTGGGCGGAGAACGGCAGTCTGATACCAACTCCTCCACCGACGGCACACCGGTCTTTCTCATGGTGGCCACCGGTGGGAGCGAAGAAGTCATCCTCCGATGGTCGGCGAGCTCGTCCAGAGAGTATGGCAGACGACCCCCTTCACCTGATCGCCCATCCCGGGCAACAACTCTCTGCCAGCAGCCCTCGAGGTTCTGGCGCGGCTGCAACAGGACGGCAAACCGGGTCGCATTTTCTATCTCAGAAGGACCTGATGATGAGGCTGGTCTCGCAGAGATAACGGACACCGTGCACGACATCGACGTACGGCGGGCGTTGCAGGAGGCGCGCATCGGGCTGGTGGGAACGCCGTCGGACTGGCTCGTCGCCAGCAGTCCCGAAGCCTCGACGATCCGGGCCGTCTGGGGCCCGAGCATCGTGCCCATCGAGATGGAAGAGGTTGTCCAGTCTCTGGGGGCGGTTGATGGTGCCGACCTCGCTTCGCACGTCGATGCCCTCACGGCCGGCGCGATCGAGGTGCGCGAGCCCTCCACCTCCGACATCCGCGACGTCGGCCGGGTCTATCTCGCCTTGAAATACATCGTCACCAAATACCAGCTCGACGCGCTGACAGTGCGTTGCTTCGATCTCGTGCTGAACCAGCAGACGACCGGATGCTTCGCCCTGGCGCAACTCACCGATGAAGGGATCATCGCCGGCTGCGAAGGCGATCTGGTCAGCACCATCGGTCTCCTGTGGGCCCGCAAGCTGCTCGGCACCACACCGTGGATGGCCAACCCGGCACAGCTCGACCCGGAGAGCAACACGCTGTGGCTGGCGCACTGCACCGTCCCCCGCACCCTGGTCGAGAACTACCGGCTGCGGTCTCATTTCGAGTCAGGGCTGGGGGTCGGGATCCAGGGGACACTTCCAAGAGGGCCCGGTCACCCTTTTGCGTATTGGTGGTACGGGGATGGACCGTTTGTGGCTCGCAGAGGGCGAGATCCTGCGGTCCGGCAGCGCAGAAAACCTCTGCCGGACCCAGGTCGAAGTTCGAGCTTTCAAACGGCGGCACCGTCGCAGACCTGTTGCGGGCGCCGCTGGGAAACCACATCGTGCTGGTGTTCGGCCACCACCTCGATCGACTCCGACGCTGGCAGCGAGACTGTTACGTTTACAGATGACGCAAACTGGTAGAGTAGGGAGAATCTCATGGCAAAGAAAATCCTGGTAGCAACCGAAAAGCCGTTTTCGCCGGCGGCCGTCGAACAACTCATCGCCGTGTTCAAGGCAGCAAATTACGACGTCCAACTCCTCGAGAGCTATACCGACAAGGCGGATCTGCTCGCCGCGGTCGGTGACGCGGACGCGATGATCATCCGCAGCGACAAGGTCACTGCCGAAGTCCTGGACGCCGCCAAACAGTTGAAGATCGTCGTCCGCGCGGGTGCGGGATTCGACAACATCGACTGCGCCGCGGCCGCCGCGAAGAACGTGGTCGCCATGAACACCCCCGGACAGAACTCGAACGCGGTTGCGGAGCTCGTGTTCGGCATGATGGTCATGAGCGCGCGCAACGACTACAACGGCAAGCCCGGCACCGAGCTTCGCGGCAAGAAGATCGGCATCCACGCCTATGGCAACGTCGGGATCTATGTGGCGAAGGTGGCGCACGGTTTCGGTATGGACGTGTATGCCTTCGACCCCTTCGTCGACGACGAGGCCATCAAGAAAGACGGAGTAACCCCGGTGAGCACCGTCGAAGACGCTGTACGAGACCTGCCAATACGTCTCGCTCCACATCCCTGAGACGCCAAAAACGATGAAGTCCATCAACTTCGAACTGCTGTCGAAGATGCCCGAAGGCGGCACGCTGATCAACACCGCCCGCCTCGGCGTCATCGATGAAGACGGCCTCATGAAGATGTTCGCCAAGCGTCCGGACTTCCGTTACCTCTCGGACATTTCACCGACCTGCAAGAACGACATCCAAGACCGGTACGAAGGCCGCTTTTTCTTCACGCCCAAAAAGATGGGCGCCCAGACCGCGGAGGCCAATATCAACGCCGGCGTGGCGGCGGCCAACCAGATCGTCAGCTTCTTCGAAAACGGGGATGTCACCTTCAAGGTCAACTGACGGTTAGCGGACTCACTGTATTGATCGGTGTGAGCTGGTCGGCAAACGCCTGTTTTCTGTTCGCGAGCGCCCCTGAATATCGAATCGACAATCCTACGATCGAGTATTCGTGAATGCGCGACCAACCTCAGTTTCCGGAGATTTCGACCTCCAGCCGGGTTCCGAACGGGACCTGTCCTGCCTCGCGGGTGAGCGACGCGTGGAACGGATCGTTGCTGTCGATCGTGATCTTGAGGTTCCGGCCCTCGTCCTCGAGACCGGCGATGGCGTCGATGCCCACCGGCCGGCCTCCGCCGCACTCCCAGCTCATCGACCGGCCACCGGCGTCGAACTCGATGTCGAGTCGCAACTCCTTGCCGACCTTTGACCCGGATATCGACAGGGCGAGATTCTGGCGGCCGCTGCAACGCCCTCCATCACCAACGACGTCGATGGTCATCACCGCCGTCCCAATTCCGCTGACGTTGTCGTCAACGGTCAGAGTCACGTCGAATCCACCGTCGATCTTCGCCTCCATCACGCCGGGCAGGCCGCGCTGCACCTCGATGGTCCCGTGGAGACCGCCCTCGCTGCAGTCGACCGCGAGATCCCCGTATTGGGCTTCGTCGCACACCACCTCCGTCTGCCCCGAATCGGAATCCTGGACATCGGGACAGGTGACGCTGACTTCGGCCGGACCGGGCGGCACCTTTTCAAACACGACGCCGCCGACCTCGGTGAGCTTTGTCTGTGTGCTGCCGTCGTGTGCGCGGAGAGTGACCGTCATCCCGTCTTCTGCTGGAAATTCACCGTCGTACACGTTGACCACGACATCACCCGTGCAGCACTCGATTTGAAAATCGAGCTGCGCCGCCTCGTTGCACGGGATATCGACGCTGAGAGTGGATTCGTCCTGATTTTCGGGACAGGTCGCGGTGACCGAAGCGAGTCCTCCGGCAAGACCTTCGAGTTGATAGGCCCCCGAGCCGTCGGTCGATGTTTCGAAAACTTCGCCATCGGCGTCCTTCGCCACCACCGACGCTCCGGATACCCCTTTACCGTCATCGTCGGTCACGGTCCCGAAGAGCTCACCGGTGCAGCAATCGAGCTGGAAATTCGAAGTCGACGTGTCGTTGCACTCCACCTCCACGGTCGAGGTTTCTGAATCCTCGTCTTCGGGACAGGTCGCGGTGACCGAGGCCTCACCCTCGACCACATCGAACACCGAGTAGTCTCCCCCGGGTCCGGTCAACGTGTTCTGCGTCTCGCCATCGGCAGCGACCACCTGGATCCGCACATCTGAAAGAACTTCGCCGTCCTTGTCGGTCACAACGCCGGTGATCTCACCCACCGGCTTCCACACGAAGTTTCTTTGATTGGTGACACACGCCTCGAGTTCGACCTCACCCCAGAGGTCCCCGCACTCCGGACGATCGAGATTCGTCAGAGACCTCGAAAACCTCAAGGTGCGCGGTCCACCCGGTTCCCAATTGCCGATCCAGTCGACTTCGTAGGCGCCGTCGCCGTGGGTGCGGCCGGTGAAACGAAGGCCGTCCCCAATCACGGCGACCTTCACGCGGTCGAGGGGGTTGCCATCGCCGTCGGTCACCGTTCCCTTCATCCGCGACGAAGTTGGATACAGCTCGAAATCCTGCCGGGAGTTGGCCCCGGCTTCAGTCACTGCAACAGATGGCAATGGCTGCCCCGCGGAAAACAAATAGTTGTCGCTCATCCCGAACACGTACTTGAACTGGTAGGTGCCGAACAGCCACGTCGGAATCGGCGGAAAGACCTGGTACGGTCCGATGCCGTCGGTCGGAATCGGGAAACTCCCGGACTCGCCCGACACCGTCTGGCTGCATTCGAGATGCACCTCACCCCAGTCCGGATCTTCATCGCAGCCGGGAACCACCGTGAGGACACCGGACACCAGCGCCGAAGGGTACGACACTTCCCAGGTGTAAACACCCCACGTAGAGAACTCCCGGGTCCGCACCACGACGCCACCGCCCTCTTGGTCGATGCGATGCGGAGCCAGGAGCGCCATCGCCTCCTCATCTCGCCGCACCACGACCAGGTTGCCAGGTTTTTCCAGGTACTCCTCCGGAACCGGAAGGAAGATTTCTACTGGGTGACGAATCGTTGTGGCTTCATCCGCCGAGATCTGCACAAACTGCCCGACAGGTAACATCCCACCGATCGCCGCCGGAGTTGCGGCCACGGTCTCGACCGTGAGCTCCGGGGCCGTCTCACCTTCCGCAGCACGCACTTTGACGCCGTGAGCCAGCGCTGTGAATTCTGGAACGAACTCGAGGCCGTCATCGGTGCCCGAGGCAGGAACGACCGCCGCGCTCGGGGTGGACGTCGCACCGGCAGGGTTCTCGAAAACGACCGTCAGTTTTCGCTTCGCCCACTGCATTCGGAGTTCGGAGCCAGACCCCCTTTCGACCAGGGTGAAGGAACTCGCGGACACAGATTCGACCGCGGAAAGATCAACCTTCATCGTTCCACGCTCGCTTCTCAAAGCCGGTCCGCTGACCACGAGCACGTCGTCCCGCTGAGGGTCGACCAGCCGCCCACCCTGGAGCAGGATCAAGGTCCACTGCCGTCCATCGATTGCAGCGCCGTAAACCCGGAGATTCTGCTCTCGTCCGTCGACGTTGGCACTTCTGACTTCGAGCGGTTCGAAAATCACCCACTCTTCCGCACCCACGACCGCCACCGCACCGCACCACAACACAGCACTCACCAGCACCCAGACGCCTCTTCGCATCATGATCCCCCACCCGCACACCGCAGCCGCAATTCAATTCATGTCAGTATCGTGTTGAACATGCTCATAGAATAATCAATCTCAACTTCCTTGTGAAGAGTCAAATGAGGCGGCCTCAACGCGGCCTTTGGGGACATCACGAACTGCTGAATCGTTCAGAATGAGACGACTCAGTCACTGCACCGCCTTCGACCACGCCTCTTCGCCACCGCTTTCGAAGCCATCCTCGAAAACAAAGGCGGGCCCCCGGCTGAGAAAGACATCGCCGGCGGCATTGGTGTCGTCATCAACCAAAGTCGTGGAATCAGACTGAAACAGCACCAGGGTGCCGTCGCCCGAGATCAGCGGGTTGCTGCTCCACGCGTCGCTCTGTTGCCCGGTCGCGGTGACCGAGAGAAGCCGCAGCACGCCGGTGGTGCGGTCGAGAGCGAAGATGTCGCTGACGCCATTGTTGTCCTCGGCAAGAAACTGGTCGGAATCCGCAAAAAAGACCACGAAACGACCTTTTCCGCTCACACTGCTCGTCCAACTCGGGTAGTCGGTTATCTGACCGCCGTCGGCGCGCATGCTGACGCGGCTCGTGGTCTCCGGCACGAGATCGTGAACGAACACGTCCTCGAACCCGTTGGTATCGTCCGGCACGAGATCGGTAGCCCTCGACCAGAACGTCGCGTGACGTCCGTCAGCGCTGATGGTGCCGCCATAGCTGTTACCGTCCGGGTCATTTCCGAGGGCGTCGACCGTCACCCGGATGGTCTGCGAAAGCTGTCGATCACGGACGAAGATGTCGGCCCCGCTGCCGTCGACCGGAACCAGATCGTTTGCGGCCGAATGGAAAGCTACGTAGCGGCCGTCGGCGTTCACGATCGGCCTCCAGCTGTTGGCATCCGGATCGTTGCCTTCCGTGTCGACGCTCACACGTTCGTTCACCTGGGCAACGAGGTCACGAATAAAGATATCGGCTACCCCGTTCCCGTCATCAGCGACGAGATCGGTGGCGTTCGACCCGAAGGTGACATAGAGGCCGTCGGCGCTAATCGTCGGGTGCGTGCTGGCACCGTCGGCTTCGCCCCCGCCCATGTCGAGACTGATCCGGACGGTCGTGTTGAGAACAAGATCGCGCAGAAAAACGTCGGACACTCCGTTGAGGTCTCCAATGATGAGGTCGGACGCGTGCGATCCGAAGACGACATAGCGGCCGTCGGCGGTCAGGCACGGGTCGGTGCTGGCGCCATCGCCGTCGCCGCCACCGGTGTCGACACTGACTCTCGTGGTTGTACCAAGGGTGCGGTCGCGCACAAAGACATCGGTGAGGCCGTTGCCATCGCCGGCCACCAGATCCGGCGCGTCCGACTGAAACACGACAAACCGACCGTCGGACGAGATGGGTGCCATGCGGCAGGCCAGGACGCTCGTGCCGGTGCCCTCGAGCCCAGCGCTGCTGACGCTGATCCGTTCCATCACCTGAGCCACGGCCATCACCGGCAGAAGAACGACGATCGCGGTTACGGTCGACACGGTCTTCGGATACGCCATCACAGGACCTCCATCACTGAAGGACACCGGCCGCGGCAGCCGCGGATACTCTTTGGCCGAGACCTGTAGCGTCCAAACAGCTCTTTCTCAAAATGTGGGTCGTGATGAGCCGGGTGTCGAGGGCCCGGTGGAAATATCTGGAAGAGGCTTCTCTAATCTGACTCGCTTTTCACTTCGGGCTTCATGTCCACCCATCGCACCAGCTCCACATCCCATTCTTCGATCATGTCTTCGTAGTCCGCAAAAATCTTCTCGGCCGCCTCCATGCCACCCTCCTGCTCGGCAAAGGCCGCGAGCCACTTGGCGTCCGTGGGGCTGATCTCCCAAGCCAGCTCGGAGATGCCTTCGTCCAGGTGGTAGAGATAGACCATGTCCCACTTGCCCGAACTGCATTGGTAGAACTTGGGCATTTTGACTCCCGCGGTTTCGGCGGCCGGCGTGTAGTGCTCCTTGATGATTTTCATGGCCTTATCCATCGTTCCCGGCTCAAACTGAACGTGGACGATGTAGAACCAGTCCTGGCTGTCGTGCTTTTTGGCCAGAGGAACCCCCTCTTCCGCGGCTATCGGTAGTACCGCGACGGCAAAAACGACGAAAACGACTGCGACGATTCTCTGAAACATGAGTCCTCCCGGCATGGCCGTGGCGGTCGCCGGAGACGGACAACCCGTCTGTCGGCAGACCGTCGATCTGAATTCGAAAGTTGTCGTATGGAGAAAAATATGGGCCCTCGCTTTCAGGTTGCCAAGTGCAGACGCGTAGATTTCTGAAACTGAGGACCGCGGGCTCGTCGCGGGCTGCGATGCCGCAACATCCCTTTCCTGGACAACCGCCGGTTGATAGCCTCATGGTTCAGAGGCTTGGAACCGCGTGACGATCGTCGCCACACGTCCAACCGGAGGAGGGTTTCATGAGATATTCCGACGTTCAAATGCTGGGCATCGCCCACATCGACGCCCCTGAACGCGTGTCGTCAGAAGACATCGAGAGCCGTCTCGAGCCGGCTCTCAAGCGGATGGGAATCCCCCGGGGGATTCTCAAGAAACTCACAGGCATCGAATCGCGGCTGATGTTCGCCCCTTCCCTCCTTCCGAGCGACGGAGCGGTGCAGGCGGCCCAAAAGGTCATCGAGAACACCGGAATCAATCCATCCGATCTCGGAGTGATCGTCAACACGTCGGTGTGTCGCGATCCCGGGGACATCTCGACCGCCGGCGTGGTTCACCAGAAACTCGAGCTTGCTGAAGACTGCATGAGCTTTGATGTCGGCAACGCCTGCCTCGGCTTCATGAACGGCATGGACCTGGTGGCCACCATGATCGAGCGCGGCCAGACCGACCACGGCATGGTCGTCGATTGCGAAAACACCCACTTCGCCCAACTCGAGACCATCAAACGCCTTTTGGACCCGCGAATGACCTGGTCGGTGTTTCGCGAAAACTTCGCGACGCTGACCCTGGGATCCGGGGCTGCCGCGATGATCCTGTCGCGCGCCACCGGAGTTGCGAGGGAACACCGTTTCCTCGGTGGGGTGACCATGGCCGCGACCCAACACTGCAAGCTCTGTACGGCGCAGGTGGACCAGATGATCACCAATACGAAGAAGCTCTTCCACCACGGCCTCGAGCTCGGTCTGAAGACCTGGGAGCTTGCCCGCGAGGTGCTCGGCTGGAGGATCGAGGATCTCGACCAGTTCATCATCCATCAGGTCGGCAAGGCCCATACCGAGAAGTTTGCCCGCACCCTGGGCGTCCCATTGAACAAGATCTTCAAGCTCTACCCTGACCACGGCAACATCGGCCCCGCCGGGGTTCCCATCGCATTCTCCAAGCTCGTCGAATCGGATATCCTCGAGGACGGTGACCGGATCGCCCTCATGGGTATCGGCAGCGGGATCAATTGTTCGATGGCGGAGCTGGTTTGGTGACGACGAGTCCTGACAGGAGCCACGACTCCAGCGGTTGAATTGTTGTGAGCGCCGCTCTGAACCAGCGGTCCAAGACAACCATGTCCGGCGTGGGGGATGTTTTTGGATGGCAGGCCCCGGACTCTGGTCGTTCAGTCTTTGGGGTTGTGACTTCCTGAAACCATTTCGTCCCGCAAAGCCAGCGCCCTGCGAAAGAATTTCCCGCCAAAACCATCCCGAGTGAACAAGCTCTGCGCTGCTTTTTGTGCTCGTCGGCCGATATTGCGGCACAGGGCCCGGCTTTGAATCAAGGCGTCGACCCGTTCCGCCATCGAATGGGAATCGCCCGCCGTGTAGCCCAGCCCCGTCACCTCGTCCCGTCTCGACGCGGTTCAATCGTCGGTTTGCTCAATTGAATTTCCCTCTCGCCCACTCCCGTCGCGAACCCGGAGAGTCCGCGCATCGGTGCTGAATCGTTGGCGGCGCTGCGGGCCAGCCGTTCCTCGTTTTTGGGATTGCCCGGCAGCAACCCGCCCGCCAACGTTACAATACCCTCCAGAAGCGATGTCGAACCTTTGCACCGTCCTCGGACTTGTCGCCGTGTTGATGTCGGCTGTGGCCGGAAATGCCCAGAACGAGGTCTTTTCCGACGGGTTTGAATCCGGCGACCTCGCGGCCTGGAGCTCATCCGTCGGTTGGGTGTGGCGGCCCGTTCCGGGAACCACCTGGCAATGGCAGCTCTCCGGCACCGTCGACACGACCATCGATGTCGCCATGTACGACATCGACCTGTTCGACACACCACCCTCGACCATCACCGAGCTCCTCGGTGCGGGCCGGGTGGTGATCTGCTATTTCAGCGCCGGCTCGTGGGAGAACTGGCGTCCGGACGCCGGGGACTATCCGACCGAAGTGCTCGGCGACCCGCTCGACGGCTGGCCCGGCGAGAGCTGGGTCGATATTCGACGGCTCGACGTCCTCGGCCCGATCCTCGGGGCTCGATTGGACATCGCAGTTTCTAAAGCGTGCACCGGGGTCGAGCCCGACAACATGGACGCCTATACCAACGACAGCGGATTCCCCCTGACGGGGGCTGATCAATTGGCGTTCAATCGGTTTGTCGCCGCGGAAGCCCACGCCCGCGGCCTCTCCGTAGGACTCAAGAACGACCTCGACCAGGTCGCCGACCTCGGAGATGATTTCGACTGGGCGCTCAACGAGCAGTGTTACCAGTACGAAGAGTGCGAGCTCCTGCAACCGTTTATCGACGCAGGCAAGGCGGTCTTTGGAGTCGAATACAGCGGCGATGAGAGCGAGTTCTGCCCCTACTTCAACGCCCTCGGCTATTCGTGGTTGAAAAAGAACCTCGACCTCGATGCGTGGCGTCTCGACTGCCAGACGCCCTGACGGTCGCCAGTTGGAGTTGCACCGGGATGGCGCCAGGAGAGACATCCAGTAAGGGTGCCGCCTTCGCATGGTTGCGGTAAATGTGCGCGATGTGTGGCACCTTTCAGCACCGATACGTGATTCATTCGTCGCTGATGGAGAACCGCTGCAAGACCAAACGCACGACCTCCTGAAACGGAGTGAAGCGATTGAAACCGGTGTTCCTGATCTTATGGACCTCGAGCTGTGTGTCACCGGGCCTTGGCGCCGAGGAGTCCGAGCCGTCGGTGTCGGGCGCGATGTGATCCATGGTCAAACCCGCCAGATCGGCCATCTCTGCCGCCCATTCGTATTTCGTACCCCCGTTCAACGAGGAACAATGAAAGGCCCCCGCCGCCTCGATGTCGATGAGGTGGGCCACCGCCTCAGCGACATCTTCGATCCATGTTGGAAACCGGATACCGGCGTGGTCCAGCGTCGAAGGTCTCGGGTTCTGAATCTGGGTCAATGTCTTGAAGATGAAGCCGGAATCCTCCCAGGCGACGCCAGCACCGATCAGAAGGGGGATGCGAAGCACAATACCCGCATCGCGCCGGAGAACGAGATCTTCCGCCTCCACTTTCATCCTGCCGTAGAAGTTCACCGGGCGTCGCATTGCAGCCTCGGCGTATGGTGACTCGTTGCCATCAAACACGTAATCCGAGCTGATGAAAACCAGCGGCGTAGAGGACGGCAGCGACTCACACATCTGCGCGACCGGTGCCAGGTTCAGTCGGGAAGCCTCCTCCGGGTGCTCTTCGCAGAAATCGGGATCCCGGTAGGCCGCGCAGTGCACCACGAGATCCGGGCGCACCTCCAACAGTAGACTATTCAATGTCGCGGCATCGCGAAGATCCACCGGCACGAGGCCCTCAGCCGAATGGGAGAAACCTGTTCCCGTGACGCTGCCCGACTCAGCGAGCCGCGCCGCAATGCACCGACCCAACAGACCGCTGGCTCCGGTCACCAGGATGTTCCCGGCGGTGTTCAATACTGCCATCCGCGCATGGTCGTGCGCATTGTTGCACACCGGTGCCGAACGCTCGCACAGAAGCTATCGATGGGACTCGAACAAGTCCTCCCCTGCTCTTGCGGTGACATCACATCGGCATCAGTTCCTGGCCTGCAGTTCCGTAGTCCAACCGTTCCATGCCAGAACTGCGGTACTGCGGACCTGGCACTCATCCGATGTATCACCTGGCTTTCGCGACCTCGTCGGAGACGTCGGCGATGGCTTCAAACGTCTTCCTGGCCATTTCGACGATCGCGTCCTCGTGCCTGTTGTCGAATGACGCCTCGTCCATGCCGAGTTTGAACGCAGCCCAGACCGGTCCCTGTTGATCGCCGTAGGGATCGAAGTACGAAACGCCGTGATCATCCAGAGCCCAGCTCTTGCGAAGCACCTTGGCGAGAAAACGGCCGCCGTTGGTGCTGCCCTCGAGGACGTAGAGCGCGCCGAGCAGCGCGACCGGATCGGAGTCCCTCTTTTGTTCGACGAGTGAAACAAACTTCTTTGCCGCACCTCCAACCTGGAGCTGTTCCCGATCGACGCCGTAGAACTCGAGATCGTCATCGAGATCGGGAACCCGCATTCGATCAGCGGTCGCCAGCGCAGAGATCGCCGGATGGCTGCGTGCAACGTCTCGAAGTGCTGATTCCAGCGCGTCGTGGACGGCATACAGCTGACCGAGGTAAGCGACAAAGGCCGATCTCTCGACCGTCCCCTTCGCGATCTCGCGCTGCAGGATCCTCGACTCGGCGTGAGAATGCAGATCCGAGGTCTCTTCGCGCAGGCGCTGCATGATGGAGAGTTTCGAGTCATTCATGGCGGTGTCTTCCTTGTCCGCGGGGTCAGCGAATCGGCGGTCATTTCAGCCAGGCGGCCGCTATACCTGCGGCCGCAAGCCACAACAGGCCCTTGGCGAGGAAGAACAGGAATCCAATCACGCCAACCCGCTTCATCCACTTTTCGGATTTCTTCTCGGTCAAAACTCGCCCCTTTTCGGGGTGAGATAAAATCTCAACCAGAACTCGACCCTATCGGGGACACCATGTCTCTGTCAAGATCGGCAATCGGTGGCCAGAAGCCTCCAACCACACCAACCACAACGTTGACAGCAAGCAATTGAAACGTGACCTCTACCGAAGATCCGCGTGAGTGCCGCGCGGGTGACACACTCAGCATGAAGCCGTTGTTACCACCTGAGCGTCAAATAGTCCGATGGGTATTTCGCTCGACAATGAAACCATGCCCAGGGTGGCACAGATCCCGACCAGAAAGATGGATGAAACCGCGTCATCGAGTTGTTAGCCGAAAGTGACGTTGTGGTTGGAGGAGTGTGTCATCATCGTGGCAGCCGCCCCTCAAAACTAAGGGCGTACACCATCGACTCGGAGGCAACATGAGGCACCCTGGAGACTATTGGACACCACACATGGGCGCTGCGGCTCTCGCGTTCGCCTTAACGATCTTTTGCTCCGCGTTCGTGGTTTCAGCGGAGTCGCCGGACCCCCAAACTTTGGCTGACACGCCGATCGATCTCGAGACCTTACCGGAAACGCACGCCGAGCAACCGCCCGAACGATCGCTGCTCAGCGACGCCCTGGCAGAAGCCTTGAGCCACTCCACCGAGGGGCTGCGGATCTTCTCCACCCCGGGCGGAGGCACGGGTGTCGACCTCGGCGACCGCTTCCAGCACGCGATCATGGTGCGGATCAGTCCCGATGGCCGGCAGGAGTTCTTCTGCGTGAACCACCCGGACGAGGCCGCAAAGATCCTCGACCCCCGGTCGGCCAAGACCGACAATTCGGCTGGACTGAGGTGACACCATGAGACGCATCGCTTTCCCACTCGCCACGCTGCTCTCGCTCGCGATGGTCCCGGCAGTCGCGGCCGCCGCGGACGACGTCAGCGGCACGCTTGCTCTGGATCCAACACAGTTTGCCGGCTCCGACACCCTGGGCCGCGTGATGCTCTACACGCCGACCGAGCTTGCCCCGGGCTCCTCGGTCTCGCACTGGGATCGCTCCGCCAGTCCCGACCTGCTGATGGAGCCCAACGCCTCGCCCCTGGTGCCGGTGGGCACCGTGGATCTGACCCTGCCCAACTTCAACGACTTGGGCTGGCCACAGGGCGGCTCGACGATTACCGTGCGGGTCACCGACGGTGACGACGAGGGATTTAACGACCCCACCAACGCGTCGGAGGTACCGAACAATCCGGGCGGCACGACCCTCGGCGGCCAACGGTTGGCGGCGATCGAGTGGGCGGCCGACATCTGGGCGGGGCTGCTCGGCAGCTCGGTCGAGATCAACCTGGATGCAGCATTCTCCGAACTCGACTGCGACGATACCGGCGCCGTGCTCGCGCAGGCCGGGCCCGCCAGCATCTTCTTCAACTTCCCCAACGCCCCCCGCGAGGGGATGTGGTACGCGACCGCGCTGGCCGAAGCACTGGCCGGGGAAAACCTGAGCACCACTGAGGACGGCGGGCCGGTGAACGCCGGCGATCTCAGCCTGACCTTCAACAGCCAAATCGACGAGGGCTGCGTATCTCCCAGCTTTCGCTACTACTATGGGCTCGACGGCAACACCCCCAACGGGCAGATCGCATTCGCCATGGTCGCACTGCACGAGATGGCCCACGGGCTCGGTTTCATCTCCTTCGTCAACCCCGCCAACGGCTTGTACCCGGTGTTCCCGGGCAGCGGTTTGCCACAGCTTCCGGACATCTTTTCGAGCTTTCTCTTCGACGTCGACCTGCAGCTCCATTGGGACGAGATGACCAACGTTGAGCGCCGCAACTCGGCCATCAACCCCAACCGGGTGGTGTGGGATGGACCCCAGGTGACCGACGCGGCACCCGACTTCCTGGAAAACGCGCCGACGTTGACCATCAACTCGCCGAGCAGCGTCGCCGGAACCTACCTGCTTCAGGGAGCCTTCTTCGGCCCACCGATCAACGAGACCGGGATCACCGGCGACCTCGTAGTGGCCTTCGATTCGACGGATCAGCCGAAGCTCGCGTGCGAAACCCTCGCCAACGCCTCCGAGGTGGCGGGCAAGATCGCCGTCATCGACCGCGGCGAATGCAATTTCACCGTCAAGGTCAAAAACGCCCAGGATGTCGGGGCCATCGCCGTTCTCATCGTGAACAACCAGCCGGTAGGGCTGCCACCGATGGGCGGCGAAGACCCGACCGTCACCATCCCGTCGGCGGGCATCTCGAAGGCCGACGGCGACCGCATCAAAAGGGCTCTCGGCTTGATCACCGCCGCCCCGCTGCGCCCGACGCGGAGGCTGGCTCCGAACTAAGCTGCCCGAACAAAGTGTTCGGACAAGATGACGTCTGGCGCCGATGGCTGGTGCCGGGTGACGGCCGCGACCATCCTCGGCGGTTCAGTGCTCGTGCTGTGGCGTTGAAATAAGTGCCAGGTCCGCAGTCCTGTGGTTGCCCGTTATAGCTACGGTACTGCGGACTTGGCACCACGTCGGCACCAATTCAATACGAGCGCGCAAGGGCCCGCGCCTCTTTCTGGTCGAGGTGCCGCACGGCCGCGTACAACTGCTCGCACTGCCCGTAGCTCAAGCAGTCGACGAGCGCGGCCGCCTCGATCTCCTCTGTCGTGTGCGGGTATGGATCATCGCCCGGAACGGCTTCGTCCTTGGCACTGATTTCGACATACACCAGGCTGCGCGCCGCCAGGAGGCGCGCCCGGGGCGGGGCCTTTTCAGGCCGGAAGGTGTACGCCAGGGTCAACAAGTCACCGGGACTGAGCAGTTGGCGGCGCCCGACGCGGGCCCGCACCACCGGTTCGAGCAGCCACACGGCGTGCACGTCTCGCGGCCTCGGCCATCTTCGCCGCAGTTGGAGCCACAGTCGGTGGTGGAGGTAGCCGGCTTCCACGTAGACCCGGTGCGCACCGTTCGCAGCGGCGACGACAGCCTCGGCGCGCAGGTTGTCCCTCAGCCGACCGCGGTTGGCATCAGCGCGGGCGAAAAGCAACGTGGCCTCCACGAGTTCGTCGAAGCTGGGCTGCAACGCCGCTTCGTACCAGTTCATGAGCACGCTGGTCCACTCACGCTCTGCCTCGTACACCGTGCGGCGCAGCGTTCCACTGGGAATGCCGTCGGGTTTGCCGCCGCTGTCAAAAAAATCGTGGATCCGGCCGAGCTCGTGCTGGAACGGGTCGAGTTGCACGATGGGTGTGCCTCTTTCGTGCACCCGCCGCCACAGCGAACAGGACGCGTGGGTAAAAAGAGGAAAGGCCGGCGCCAGCTCGTCCACGTAGTCTTCGATGCCCAGCTCGCCGTTCAACATCGAGGCAAACCACTCGTCCGCTGGCTCCTCGAGCAGCACCAGGTCATGGTCGTCGAGCAGCTGCTCGCAATGCTCCAGTGTTTCGACCCGATGGCTCGAAAACGCTACAGTGAGCTGTGGTGTGGGCACGACCAAAGTCTAGTACACATTGGTGCCGGGCACCTTTTGCATCGGACCCACCGGCAGACTGGCATTCAACTCTCCACGTTGAGAGGAAGTGTGAATGACCGAATGTATGAACCTGGCACTCATTCCGTCCTCATTTCGGCTTCGATCGACAGCGCAGCGCCGAGGGCCGCAACGATCTGGGGATCGGGAGGCAGGTGGACCTCGCGTTGGAGCGACCCGGAGATCAATTCGTGCAGGCAGGCGTTGAGAGCCCCCCCACCGCAGAAGACGATCTCATCATCGAGGGGCAGGCGCCGCAGCATGGCCACGGCTCGGCGGACCACCGCCTCGTGAAGCCCGCGGGCGAGCTCGGCACGATCTGCTCCACGCGCCGTCGCCGAGATGACCTCCGACTCGGCGAAGACCGTACACATGGCGTTGATGGCTCGGGAGCTGTCTGCCTCGCGGCCGGCCTGTACAAAATCGGCCATCGGGTACGACAGCGCGGTGGCCATCACCTCGAGGAAACGCCCGGTGCCCGCAGCGCAGCGGTCGTTCATTTCGAACTTGGCCACCGCGCCATCGGCGCCGAGGGAGATCACCTTGGTGTCCTGCCCGCCGATGTCCAACAGCGTCCTGGCGCCGGGACGCACTCTCCTCGCGCCGAGAGCCACCGCCCGGATCTCGGTCAGGGTCGTGGCCTCGCGGTGCTCCGCATAAAGGCGCCGGCCGTAACCCGTGGCCACCACGCGATCGGCCCGTCGGTCGGAGAGCAGCTCATCGCAGACCGCGAGAAGATCGTGGTTGTTGGATACGACGAGACGGTCCGTCATCTCCCCATCCTCAACGGTCACCCGCTTGACGGTCCGGGAGCCGATATCAAGTCCGATGATGCGCATCGCGGCGGCCCCGCCTAGCGCCTGATCTGCTCGATGAAGGCCTCGACGCGCGTACTCAGCTGGCCGACGTCCTCCTGGCTGTAATCGGTGTCGATTCGCAGCACCGGCAACCCGCCGCCTTCGACGTGACGTTCGAGCAACGGCGCCTCCATTTGATAGGGCGAGCAAAATTGGAGGGCGTAATGGATGACACCGTCGGCACCGGCGCCGGTGGCGATTTGCACCGTGTGCTCGGCACGGGTCGGATTCGGCGTGAATACCGCACAGTCAATCGTGAAGTACCGGTCGACCAGGTTTTCGATCAGCCCCTCCACGCTCTCACCGGCGGTGGACACCATATTCTGTGTGCCACGCTCGCCGATGCAGGACTCCTCACCGACAACCACCGCGCCGGAACTCTCGATGATCGAATGGAGCTTCCAGTTGGGAACGGCCATCGGGCAACCCGAGATCACGATGCGCGGCGTCGATTCCGGCCTCACTCCGATATTCTTTTCGACGCGCTCGTCAAGCTCGTCGCAGAGCTTGTTGACGCTGTCGGTGAAACGCTCGGCGTCGTCGTAGAAGAACACCTGGTTGGCGAGCAGCGCGTCCAGGCCGCTGATCGGTACGGGAATCGCCTGGCGCAGCTTCGCCAGCCGGTGCATGGCGGCGCGCTTTTTATTGACCTTCTCGATTCCGGCCTTGAGCGAGTCGACAGTGATGGTCCTGCCGGACACCCGCTGCAGCGCGGCGGCGAAATCCAGGTAGGACTGCTTGAGAATCACCCGCCCTTCGTCGCTCTTGGTATTGGGCATGTCCAGGGCCATGAACTCGCCCTTGATCATGTCCTTGAAGGTCTCGTACGCCTTTTTCTTGCCGTCGCACGTGTTCTCGCCGACGATGAGGTCGCAGCTCTCGAGGTATGGGCACACCTTCTCCAGGCTGAAACCGAAGAACGACTTGATAAGAGCACAGGTGTTGCGCGGCAGGTACCGCTCGGCGTTCTCGGTGCCGAAGTCGGCGCCGGCGCACAATCCGACGTTGACGCCGTCCACTGCGAGCACCAGTTCCTCCGGTACGAACACGCAGAACGAACCGACTACGATCCTGCCTGCCGCCCTGGCGTCAACCAGCTCTTGGATGCGCAGTCCATGGACCTCGCTCATCACGAAGTCGAAATAGCCCATGCCCTCGGGACGGTTCTTCTGCGCCAGGAAGACATCGGTATAGGCCTGTCCGAGAATACCGAGCAGCGCGTCGTGCTTCTCGAGATCGAGGCCCAGCTCTGCCCACATGGGTCTGTAATCAGGTGCATCACTCATTCTTTCCCCTTTCAATGCGATCGGCCGCGTCCCGCCGCCGATCGCCCGGGGAAACGGGCGGGTCAGGCTGGCGGAGGCAATCGATGGCTGGTTGTTCTGCGGAGCCTCCCGGGCTCCGTGCCCCAAGCTCAAATGAGGCGGTGGCTGTTCACCAGTCGGTTCATGACTCGATCCTCCATGGGAGCCCACGCGGGAGCGCCGGCTCGGCTCGTGATTTTGTACAGTCCGGGTGGATCTGTCAACGGGCGGATCTCAGACGGGTGCCCAACTTCGCATTGCCACATTTTGAGGTCGCGATCGGAAGACAACAATGCGTGATTGCGAACGGTGCCCCTATCGCACCAATCCCCCTACCGTTGGCGCCCGCTATGGGCAGCGTGACGGACCCCAGCTGTCTATTTTGTGTCTTTAGTGATACCCAGTGGGACGCTATGGACAGCAGTTTCGACTTAGGAAACCTCCGCTCTATCCACCTGGGCACTAGGCCCGCCCAGGATCCGAGGCTCTCCCCGCCCACCGCCGCTATGAACGCACGTCCACGTCCTGGCCAGGTATTTGGAGAACACACTACAAATATTGCAGCAACCGCGACGCCCGTGCGACTCCAAAAAGAAATGAGCCGGCTTCGCCGACTCGTAAGTAGTTGAAAAATAATGGTCGGGACGCGGAGATTTGAACTCCGGACCCCTTGACCCCCAGTCAAGTGCGCTACCAAACTGCGCCACGTCCCGACCCAAACAATTCAATTCTTAATTTTGAATTTTTAATTTTGAATGACGGGCCGGCGTCGCTCAGCCCCTTGAGGGGTGCCGGCAATTCAAAATTCAAAATTAAGAATTCAAAATTCTAAAGATCAGTTGCTCTTGAGCTCCGTGACGATCTTGTCGATCTCGTCGCGGACGTTCTTGAGCGTCGCGAGCAGTGGTTGTACGTCGGCGGCGGGCTGTCTTGTCAACCTTTGCCTGCGCGGGTTTCGTTTTTGTCGTGCGCCGGGCGCTGCTGGTCTTGACCTTGGCCTTGGGCGGCGACGCCTTCTTCTCCGGTTCGGGAGCAGGCTCGCCCGTATCGTCGTCGGCCTCCGCTTCGTCGCCGTCGTCCGGGGCCAGTTCGACCTCCAACTCGGCAGGCGGCTCCACCACGCCCCCATCCTCCATCGCGGCCACTTTTTTGCGGGCGCCGGCGATGGTCAGCCCTTCGTCAAACAGCAGTCTCCGGATTTCGAGGATCAGCTCGACTTGCTCACGGGAGTAGAGTCTCTGGCCCGTTGTGCTCTTGCCCGCTTCGAGCTGAGGAAACTCGGTGCCCCAGAAACGCAGCATGTAGGGCTGGACATTGGCGAGCTTGCAGACCTCGTTGAGCTTGAACTGCTCCTGGTCTTCAGGAAGTTTCACCGGATCCGCCATTCTCTTCCTCCGAATCAGGTGTGAGGGTCAGCCGCAGCTGCAGGGTGACCCGGCGATGGCCGACCCATGCGCCCGGGACCGGCACTTCGATATCCAACTCCCGCACCTGACCGCTTTCGATAATGGCGCCGGTGCCCTGGAGTCGAAGGTGCAGTTGGTTGTCTTCAGCGCGAACCGCGACTTCGCGGGGCTCGGCGTTTTCTATGGCCGCCGGGGCCACGAGTTCGGCCGGCTCCGGTTCGGGTTCAGCGTGCGGATCGTGGTCCTCCGTCGCATCGGGCGATGCAGCCGAGGTCTCCACCAGGTCGTATTCAATCTCTTCGACCGGCACCTCGATCGCGGTGTCGGAGGTTTCGTCGACCACGATGTCCTGGGTGAGGTCGGCGAGAGCCGCGCTGTCCTCGTCGGTCCAACCGACGATTCCACCGTCTGCGTCCGGGTCGCGGGGCGCAAACGGGCTCGGCGCCACGATCCGGTCGACGTATCGATCCGACGGAGGAGGAATGTCCGCTGCCGGCGGCGGCGCATCGATTGCGCTGTCGTCGGTCATGAACTCGATTTCGGGCTCGTCGCCACCCGCTGGTTCGTCAAACGGCGTCGCGAATTCGGGGGCCGCGTTCTCGACAGGCGTCGAGGTCTCCGGTGGCGGCGCTTCGACAGGAATCGGAGGCGACTCGAAGACCTCCTGTGATGGAACCTCGGTCTTGGTCACCTCGTCGACAAACGCGGGGGTTTCCGGGCTTGCAAAGACATCGCCTTCGATCGGGGGTTCGCTGGCGTCGCTGGGACCGATCTGGATCTCGTCGCCGACCTCGTAGACCGCCGTGCTCACCTCGTCTTCAAATCCCTGGCCGGACGGAAATCCGCCGGCGGGGGCTGCGGTTTTCGAGAAATCCCGTGTCCTGGCGCCGTCGTCTTCGGGGAAGACGATGTCCTCCGGAGGCGCCTCCACTCGGGAGGGGCCCGCAGCGGCGGCGGGTGGACTGGGAGAGGCCGGCGGCGGCGTCGGAGTGGCCGGAGCGGCGCGGGGGCGGCCCTCGGCGGTTCCTGGACCGGAGGCGGCGCAGCGGCGGGCGCTGCTGGCTTGACCGGCTCGACCGGCGGCGGTGCGGGGGCGGGGGCCGGTTTGGGCGCAGACGCCGGTGTCCGGGGGGTCGAACCGAGCGGCGTCCGCATGGTCGCAGCGGGATCGGCTGCCCCCGGCGAGCGGGCTTCGGCTGCCGCGCCCTCGTAGCGTTCTCTCAGGCTCCGCATGACCAGTTTGACGATGCCCTCGAGGGTCTCCTGTACACCGACGCCCTCGGTCGCCACGGCCTCGAAGATCGGGACCCTGAAGACGTTGAGATCGGCGTCGAGCTCCTCGACCGGCCTGACGTCCTTGAGATCGCGTTTGTTGAACTGCAGAGCCAGCGGAAAGCCATCGAGGCTGATTCCCTGGAGCAGCAGATTCTCCTGCAGATTTCTGAAAGCTCTCGATGTTGGAGCTCTGCATGGCGCGCTGCGAGTCGGCGACGAAGACCACGCCGTCGGCGCCGCGCAACACCAGCTGGCGGGTGGAGTTGTAGTGGACCTGGCCGGGAACGGTGTAGAGCTGGAGAGTGACGTCCATTCCGCGGATCGACGCCGATTTCCAGCGGGAGCAGGTCGAAAAAGATGGTCCGGTCGCCCTCGGTGGCGAGGGAGATCATCTTGCCGCGGTCGCCGCCCTCGAAGTGGTCGTGAATCCACGCCAGGTTGGTGGTCTTTGCCACACAGACCCGGTCCGTAGTACACGATCTTCGCGTTGAGCTTTCTCAGCGCATAGTTGAAGAAAACCATGGAAACCTTCTGTCCCTGCTAACTCTTCCGTCCTCTGATAATAACCCGAATCGGGACCCCGTCCAAACCGAAGGCTGTCACGAAGGACGTTCTCGAGGTATCTGATGTACGAAAAGTGAGGCGGCGCGCGTGAGATTCGAAAACAGGACGAATTTCGGCGGCGACTGGTGGACCTGCGAGCAGTAGTAGAGCTTGGGCGCCGTTGCTCCCGGCCATCGGCGGCGGGCGCTGGTCCCACGCCTGGCGCATGACCCGGTTGAGCTCGGTTGTCGCGATCTTGTTGCGTACGCCCTGTGGACGTCGCAGGATCGCCGGGAACAGGCGGTGAACCCCTCTTGCCGTTCAGGGCGGAGAGGTAGACCCGCGGGGAGTGGCGCATGAACTTGAGGTGTCTGGTCGGCCTGGTCCTCGAGCCGGTCCCTCGCCTGCTCCCGGTTCTCCATCAGGTCCCACTTGTTGATCACCAGGATCACTGCCCTGCCCGCCTCCCATGCGTAACCGCCGACGTGGGCGTCCTGGTTGGTGATGCCTTCGACCGCATCGACCACCAGCAGGCAGACATCGGCTCGCTCGAGGTAGCGCCGCGCCATCACGACCGACAACACCTCGGGGCCGCGGTCGGTCTTGCCCTTGCGTCGAATTCCCGCGGTGTCGACGAACAGGTACCGCGACACCGTCCTTTTCGAGCACGGTGTCGACCGCGTCGCGGGTCGTCCCCGACACCTCGCTGACCAGAAGTCGCTCGTCGCCGAGAAGCCGGTTGATCAGCGAGGACTTGCCCGACGTTCGGCCGGCCGATGACCGCGATCGGGATCTCAGACTCCCGTCGATCCCAGCTGGTCTTCATCTTCAAGCACTGGTTCGGGCAGATGTGCGTCCAGGGCATCCCAGAGTTCGTTCAGCCCGGTGCCGTGCTCGGCCGAGATCACGATCGGTGTGCCGAGACCCGAGTCGGTGGAACTCGTGCGACTGGAGCTCGACCTCTTTGCGGTCGCCCTTGTTGACCACCGGCACGACGGGGACGCCGAGACCGCGCAGATACTCGCTGATCTCCTGGTCTTCGGGGATCGGCCCCGCCATCGCCGTCGAGCAGGAAGATCACCACATCGGCGCCGCGGATGGCGGACTCCGCCTGACCGCGGATCAGCGGAACGAAGGTGTCTTCGTCCTCCATCAGCAAGCCCGCCGGTGTCGACGAGGGTCAACGCGCCGCCTCCTGGGCGCTCGACCTCACCGAGGATCCGGTCGCGGGTCACGCCCGGAAGATCGTGGACCAGGGCGCGACGGCTGCGGGTGAGCCGGTTGAAGAGGGTGGACTTGCCGACGTTGGGCCGGCCCACCACCACCACGACGGGCTGCGCGCTCAAACTTCGATCCTCCGTCGATTTGCCGGCTCGCGGGACGGGGGTCTCTTGTTCGAGGTTGGATCTCCCGATGATGATCCACCGACCCTCGATCAGCCGAAGTTGGAGCAGGGTCCTTTGGATGGTGCTTTCGAAACGGCCCTTTTCGATGCCGTCCGCAGCGCCGTAGCGGGTGATGTTCCAGACCTCGATCAGACGGACCGTGGCGTTGATGCCTCGAAACACGCGTCATGGTCTCGATGTCGAAGCCGATGAGCTCGGCGTCGATCCGGTCTCCGGTGGTCTGGAGGAGCTCCTTGAGCAGCTTTTGAACGGCGGCGATCTCGTTGGGGCTCGCGTGGCCTTCGAGGACGTTGATGTCGAGGGTCGAGTAGGCCTCGGCCAGGGCCATCGAGGTAGCCGCCGACCGCCTCCTCGATGAGGGTCGCCTCTTCGGGGCTCGGTTCCGTGTTTTCGCACGCAGCGGCCACCAGCAGTCGCCAGTGCCAGCGCACCCACGAAAACGCCACGCACCACCTTCATGACCGCCTCCTATCTGTTTCGCAGGCCGAGGATAGCACCCCTGTGATCCCGGCAACGGCAACGGTAGACTGTGGGCGATCGCGAGCACGGAGTGGCCGAACGCTGATCAAAAAGGTGGGTGCACCATGACCGAAAAACTCAATGTGACCTGTCCGCACTGCCATTCCGCCTTGAAGATCGACACCGAGGCGGGCGTCGTCGTCGATCACAAGCCCCCGGCCAGGATTGACCGAGAAGGTGGACTTCAACGACCCGCCTGCAACAGCTCGAGAAGCGAAAAAGACCGCGCCGCCGACGTCATGGCGGAAGCCATGCGCAAGGAAAAGTCCAAGAACCGGTTGATGGAAGACCGGTTCCGCGAGCTCCTCGACGACGCCAAGAAGAACGACGACGGGTCGCGGCCGATCAAGGATATCGACCTCGACTGACGTCGAGGTCTATTTTGAGTTCTCAGTTTTGAGTTTTGAATTTCGGGCCAACCCTCGTGCGGGCGAGACGCCCGCACCACAACGCAGTCTTTGACGTTGTTGTGGTGCGGCCGTCCCGGCTGCACATCGGATACGAAAAAACCGCCCTCCGAGATGCGGAGGGCGGTGACGTTTTCGAATTCCGAATTCCGAATTATTCCGTAGCTGTCTCCTCACCGGTCGCGGCGCAGCGTCAGCCTGAGGCGGGTTCCGGCCTGGGCGGCACCTCGATGCCCTTGAGGGTGAGTTCCTCGTTGATGACCGCTTCGAAGGCCTCGACCGGCTGGGCGCCGGTGAGGACCCTGCCGTTGATCATGAAGCCCGGAGTTCCGGTGATTCCGAAGCCACGCGCCTCTTTCATGTCCGCGTCAACTCGTGACTGGTAGGTGCTTCTCGTCGATGCACGCGGTGAAGAGTTCGACGTTCATGCCTAACTCACCCGCCTCGGCGATCATGGTCTCGCGGTTCATGGTGCGCTGGTTGGCGAACAGCCAATCGTGGAACTCCCAGAACTTGCCCTGGTCCTGAGCGCACAGGGCCGCTTCGCCCGCAAGCTGGGCCTGCTGGTGAATCGGCAGCGGAAGGTTCTTGAAGACGTGCCGGATCTGGCCGTCGTAGCGCTCCATCAGCGCGTCGATGGTGGGCTGCACCCTGGAGCAGTAGGGGCACTGGTAGTCGGTGTACTCCACCAAGACGATGGGCGCGGACACCGGGCCCCGCGAGGGAGTGCCCTCAGTGATGGCGACCTCGGCTCGCGGCGGCTGCAGCAGGATGACGACGCCGGCCTCGGCAAACATCTCGTCCCGCATCGCCTCGATGAGCTTGCGCCTGCTGCTGCTGCTTGCAGCGCCTGAATGACCTGTTGGCGGGCCTGGGCATCATCCTGAGCCAGCCGGCTCCGGTACATGGACATGACCTTGACGATCTCGCCCTCGTCGGGCTCGGTCATCTTTTCGTCCACGTTCTTGCGCCAGGAACTCCTCGCGGGTGATGCCTTCGGCGGTCGCCTTTTCGGTCACCAGGCGCTCGAAGATCTGCGCGTTGAGTTCGCCGACGGTCGTGGTCGTAGATCTCCTGCCGGAGCTTGACCAGCGACGGACCGACCATCGACTCGACCTCGGCGGCGGTGATGACCTCATCGCCGATTCTGGCGACGACCTCGTCGCCTGCCGCCGGCAGGCAGCAGCCTGCTGAGCGCAGGCGACAACCGCCAGTGTCATCAACGCACATCCGATGAAGGTACCCATAAATTTCGTTTTCATATTTTCTCTCCTGTATTCCGCCCGCGGCGGGCCGGTCCGCCGTTTCGAGACTGTCTGCCCACTATGAACCGGCCGTCAGACCGCGGTCAACGCCCTGAACGCCCGGATTGACGGTGGTTTAACACGGAACAGACGGGGCGCGGGTCTCGTCTCACCCGGGAAGGCCGTTGACGACGTGGTCCAGGTCATCGAGCGTCGGCAACTGTCTTCACTCCGTCGGGCAGCTTTTCGAGCTGGGTCGAGCCTGCACCGCCGACCCAGACCTCGATCGGCCTCGGGCAGCGCCTTTCGAATGACCTCGAGCTCCCTCGCAGTCTCGGGCTCCGAGGCGAAAAGCACTCATCGAAACGCCCACCGCCGCCGCATCCACACCTCGGCGGCGGCGACAATCTCGTCAGCGGGAAGCTGCGGCCCGAGAACCCGCACGGCGCGGCCGGCGATCGGTGATCGCCGAGAGCGGCGATCTGCAGTCCGAGAGCATGGAGTCTCGTTCGGCAGGCTCGCCAGCACCACCGGACGGCCGACCGCCGAGACCTGCAGCGGCGCCCGCAGCAGGCGAAGCTCGTCCTCCAGAACCTCCGAGAAAAAATGCTCGTGGCGGATCTCGATGCCGCCCCGCGACCACTCTTCACCGATCTGCCTCGAGCAGAGGCGCCACCCTCTCTCGAAGAAACCTCGCCATTCCGAGGGTCGACGCATCGCGTCGCAGCATCCGAGTCAGCGCGTCACGATCGAATTTCGCGGCACGCATCAATCACCTCAGCCACCGCCTCTTCGCTACCACCGCCCGCGGCACCAGCACATCGACCACCCCGGTCTCGCGCAGCAGATCTTCGAGCTCGGCACCCGGCATCGGCACCACGTCGCCGGCCCGGTGGCCGCATCTCGAGGGCTCGGGAGATCAGCAGCAGCTGCCGCACTTGAGCCGCCGAATACCGCCGGTGGCCCGATTCGAGCCGGTGCGGCGTGGGGAAACCGAACCTCCGCTCCCACGCTCTCAGAGTGTGCTCACCGATTCCGGTGCGCCGGGTCACTGCGCCCATCGGCCACAATTTCTCGTCGTTCGCCTCGGTGTCGGGCCCGACTGGTTCAGACTTTCCGCTACTCTTCACCACGCTCCGCCTCCGATCGGCCCGCCTCGGAGATCGCTGGTCTTCACGCCGCGATCCCGGACAGCCCCGCGCCTGATTGTACGCTGCCACGACGCGCTGAGCTGTTTCCCGACAGCGCGATCGATTCGTCATACCCGTTCCACAAGGTGTCGGACTCCGAGTCGATCCACGCATCTTCACTCAGCCACTCCTCAGAGTGGACGACAACCGCCGAACTGCACCCGGCAAAACGCGCGGCCTTGACGGCACCATCGACGTCGGGGGTGGCTCCACCGCTAGAGCATACGTCACATACACTCCGTTCAGTTGACTCTCAACCTCTCGGACGAGACGGTGCACGCCGGGATTGAAGAAACTCGTCACACCTGGAGGAAACACGATCACGATTCCCATGGGTGAGCGCTCGGGTCAAAAAGACGCTTTGATCCATTTCAAACCTCCAAAAGGCATCCCGGTGACAAGCGGTTCTTTCCTTCACGGGCTGGAACAGCTACCCTCGACGGAGAAAACAGTTGAACCAATGAGTGACTGCCCGCCGCTTTCATCACGCCGAACAATCGACTCCTTGTCGATTTTATTTCTAAGAATTTCAAGGTTGATAAATACGACAGCCGACCGTCAATGGAATTTTCGGACTCCGACCTCGCTCTTCTCTCCGACCCAGCGCGTTTACCGCCACCACCACATTTCTTCACCGCTTCGGGGGGCCCAGAGTGACAACTGAGACATCGATCAACGACGGGGTGCCTGCAGTCCGAATCCGTCAAGCCAATTCGGCACCAGTGAATGCGGACGGTCAGTGGGTCATCTACTGGATGATCGCTGCGCGGAGGATCGCGGTTCAACTTCGGTCTCCAGCGCGCCGCCGGGTGGGCGCGCCAGTCTCGGCAAACCCCTGCTGGTTTTCGAGCCGCTTCGTTGCGGCTATCGGTGGGCATCGGACCGGTTGCACGCATTCGTGATCGACGGAATGGCAGACAACGCGACGCCTTTGCGACGAGCCGAGTCGCCTACCTCCCCTATCTCGAGCCCGAAGCGGGTGCGGGCAGCGGACTCCTCCAAACCGTTGCAGGGCAGTGCCGCGGTCGTCGTCACCGATGATTTCCCGACGTTCTTCCTGCCCGCGATGGTGCGGGCGGCGGCGGCCGGCTTTCCGTTCGGCTCGAGGCCGTCGACAGCAACGGGCTGCTGCCGATGGCGGCAGCCGACCGCGAGTTCAAGACCGCTTACGCCTTTCGCAGGTTTCTCCAGAAGAACCTCCTCGAACCACCTCGGCACATTCCGCTCGAAGACCCGCTGGCCGAGGACGCTTCCGCCATCTCCAGACCTGCCGGAAGCTGCGGTGGTCGGGTGGCCGTCGCAGGCGCAACGGCTCCTCGAAGGTGGAGTGGTCGAGCTCGGCGTCCTGCCGATCGACCACACCGTCGCACCGACGGGGCTCCGAGGCGGGTCGGCCGCAGCCGGCAACGTCCTTCCACATTTCTCGACAACCGTCTCGACGCCTACAACGAAGACCGCAACCGGCCCGAGGACGAGGCCTCGAGCGGTCTTTCGCCGTACCTGCACTTCGGCCACATCTCGAGCCACGAGATCTTCCTCGAGATCATGCGCCGCGAGCGATGGACTCCCGACGACGTGGTCGCCCCAGCGAACGGCCGGCGCGCCGGCTGGTGGGGCGTCAGCGAGAATGCCGAGGCCTTCCTCGACCAGGTCATCACCTGGCGGGAATTGGGATTCAACGTGTGCTCTCGACGGGCCGACCACGACAGATGGGAGAGCCTGCCCGACTGGGCCCAACGCACCCTCACCGAACACGTCCTCGACCCCCGCGAACACACCTACTCCCTCGAAGAATTCACGGCGGCCGCGACCCACGACCCGCTGTGGAACGCCGCCCAGACCCAACTCGTTCGCGAGGGCACCATCCATAACTACCTGCGGATGCTGTGGGGCAAGAAGATCCTTGAATGGACATCGGAGCCGCGCGAGGCCCTCGAGGTGATGATCGAGCTCAACAATCGATTCGCCCTCGACGGCCGCGACCCCAACTCATATACCGGGATCTTCTGGGTCCTCGGCCGCCACGACCGGCCGTGGGGGCCCGAACGCCCGATATTCGGAAAGATCCGCTACATGTCGTCGGCCAACACCGCGCGGAAGTTCCCGTGTCACGGGCCTACCTCGAAGAACTATGGAGAGACAACATGAAGATCCTCGTCACCGGAGCAACCGGCTACATCGGCGGCCGTCTGGTCCCACTGCTTCTCGAAAAGGTCACCAGGTCCGGGTCATGGTCCGCGATCCGGCGCGGGCGGCCGGACGGTCGTGGTCTTCGAGGGTGGAGATCGTCCGCGGCGACGTCGAGGACCCGTTCCTCACTGGCTGGATGCCTCTCCGGGAGTCGATGCCGCCTACTATCTCGTCCACCTCATGGGCACCGGCGGTGATTTCGTTCAACGCGACCGGGCCGCCGCCCACAACTTCGTCGCCGCAGCGCAGGAGCTCGACCATCGTGATCTATCTCGGCGGGCTCCTGCCCGAAGGCGAAGAAATTTCAGACCACCTCTCGAGCCGCGCCGAGGTCGGCGAGATCCTCCGTGCCGGACTGCCGGCGACCGAGTTCCGCGCCGGTCCGGTGATCGGCTCGGGCTCGGCCTCGTTCGAGATGGTCCGCTACCTCACCGAACGCCTCCCGGCGATGATCGCACCGAAGTGGATTCTCAACCAGGTCCAGCCCATCGCGGTGCGCGACATCCTGCAGTACCTGGTTCTGGCCCTCGACCGGGGTCCCTCCGGGATCTACAACGTCGGCACCGATCCCCTCACCTTCAAGGGCATGATGCAGGAGTTTGCCGCCGTGCGCGGCCTCCGGCGTGTGATCGTCCCGGTGCCGGTCCTCGCGCCTCGCCTCGCGGCGCTGTGGGTCGGGCCTCGTGACCCCGATCTCGAACCGGCTCGCCGTGCCTTTGATCGAGGGCGTGACCCATCCGGTGGTTGCCGACACTTCCCGGGCCCTGCGAAGATTTCCCCGAGGTGACAACCGCTTTCCTATCGCGAAGCCGTCACCCGCGCTCTGCGCCAAACGACTGAGAACGCGGTGACGACCCGGTGGTCGAACGCCCTCGGCGATACGCCCGCGTTCGACCTGACCCAGGAGGAGGGCCTGATCCGCGAGACCAGGAGGTGCCACACCACCGCCTCCCCCGAGGCCACCTTCCGCGCCTTTGCATCACTTGGGGGGTCGACGGGTTGGCTCTTCTGGAACTGGGCGTGGTCCGCTCCGCGGGCTCCTGGACCAGGTGGTGGGTGGGCCGGGGCTGCGGCGCGGCCGGCGCCACCCCGCCGATCTCGAACCCGGCGATGCGGTCGATTTCTGGCGCGTCGAGCGCGTCGAACCGCCGCACCTCCTTGCGCTTGCGCGCCGAGATGAAGGTTCCCGGCCGCGCCTGGCTGCAGCTCGAGGCGGTGCCGGAGGAGCAGCGGGACCCAGCTGATCCAGACCGCGATCTTCGAGCCCTTCGGGCTTGCGCGGCCAGCTCTACTGGAACCTCCTCTACCCGGTACACAAGATCATGTTCTCCGGGCTCGTGAAACGGATTGCCAAACGCGCGGAATCAGGAGTCGACGATTGAATGTACGTTTCCGACTTTTCTTCGCCGCAGATCGTCCAGGCACCTCTCGATCGAGGTCTTCGCCTTCTTTTCCGACGCCGGAAACCTCGGGCATCTGACGCCCCCATGGCTGAAGTTCGAGGTCCTGACGCCGACGGCCGATCGAGATGGCTGCCGGCGCTCTCATCGACTACCGGCTGAGATGGCACGGTATTCCAATGCGCTGGCGGACCGAGATCGAGGTCTGGGAGCCGGGTGTCCGTTTTGTCGATCGCCAGATTCGGGGACCCTACAGGTTGTGGCGGCACGAGCACCTCTTCGAGGAACACCGCGGCGGCACCCTCGTCGAGGACAAGATCGCCTACGCGGCGATCGGCGGCCGCCTCGCGCATTCCCTGGTCGTCAATCGGGATGTGGAGACGATTTTCAACTACCGGCGCGAGGCCCTGGAATCGATATTTCCTAGCTAAATTTTAGATATACGAATTGAAGAGGGCGAGGCAAACCCGCCCGTCCAACCCACGAATTGGGTGCGGACGACATGTATTTCGCTCGAAAATCGAATGTGCAAGACCTCCATCAAAAAAATATCTCCAATCTTGGAATTTTAGATTTATTCTAGATATTGCTTCTATCGATGCCGGCTTCCGGCACTGGAAGAAACGACCTGGGAGGTCATGATGAAAAGAGCACTTATTTTTGGTCTGGTTCTGGCATTCGGTTCGATCCCGGCTTTCGCCGGCGGTGGTTGCAGTAGCTCGGCGGTCCAGGCAGCAAACAGCGGCGACATCGTTGCCACGGCTCAGTCGGCCGGCAGCTTCACGACGCTGCTCGCCGCAGCACAGGCAGCTGGTCTTGTCGAGACGCTCCAATCAGCAGGCCCGTTCACCGTCTTCGCGCCCACCGACGAAGCTTTTGCGAAACTGCCCGCGGGCACGGTTGATCGGCTCCTCGCCGACCCCGACCAGCTGCGCGAACTGCTCCTGTACCACGTCGTTTCGGGCCGGGTGATGGCTTCCGATGTGGTTCGGCTCGCTTCTGCGACCACCGTTCAGGGATCCGACATCATGATTAAGCTCGCTGACGGCAACGTCATGATCAACAACGCGACGGTCACCGCGACCGACATCGAAACAACGAACGGCGTCATCCACGTCATCGACACCGTCATCCTCCCCCGAGGCTGACTCCCGCGCCACGGCGCACCCCCCCCTCCAACGGCCCGCCTATTCCGGCGGGCCGTTTTTTTGTCGTCACCACGGTGGACCTGGGATACCGGCCCGACTACAATCTGCCATCTCGGGAGTACCGATGAAGAAAACCCTGTCGCCCGTGGTCCTGGCCTTTCTCATGTTCTCGGCTGCAGCGCAGGCTCAGTCGCCTGCCGGAGAGACCTCGAGCGATGAACCAACCTTTGTGGAACCCACCCCGCAGCTCAGGTGGTCACTCGGACTCGGTGTCATCTCGTCTCCCCGTCCCTACGTCGGCGTCGACAACAAGATCACCCCGATCCCGCTGATCGAACTCACCTACAAGAAGCTCGTACGTGCAGGGAATCCAGGCGGGATACCACTTCATCGACAACCGAGAAATTCACTCTTGACGCCCGGGCCGGTTTTGTTTTCGCCGGCCTCGACCCCGACGACTCGCCGGAACTGGCAGGCATGAACAAAGAGGAACTCCTCGGTCGAAGCCGGGTTCGTTTTCGACTGGAAACCCGGCAAGTACCGTCTGAGCACCTCCATCTTCACGGATATCCTCGGCATATCGAACGGCCAGCAGGCGGCGATGGATTTTTCCAGGATTCTGGATGTTCAACCGCGGTCAATGCGGCATCCTGCCGTCCGTCGGCGTCGTGTGGCAGAGCAGCAACATGGTGGACTACTACGTCGGTGTGACACCGGAAGAGGCGCGGCCCGGGCGCCCGGTATTCATCGGCCACTCGGCCGTCAACTTCAGAACCTCCCTTTTCGGGTTCTTCTATTTCACGCCCGCGGATCCGGCTGACCGGGCTTGCTTCGGGTGCAACGGCTCGACAACGAGATCTCTGAAAGCCCGATCGTGGACCAGAGCCGAGGGTTTTTCGCGCTTGTTGGCGTGACCTACCGCTTCGGCGACTGCCGCCCAGGCCGCCGTCCTGACCCTCGCAACTCACACAGCTGTCATTTCGAGCGGAGCACCCGTGGGTGCGGAGTCGAGAAACCTCAACACGGCACGCGACACAGCCTGGGTGCACATACGTGGAGCGTTTTCCTGCTGGAGATTTCTCCGCTCGCTCGTTTCACTCGCTCGGTCGAAACGACATGATGGCGGGCCGGCCTCGGCGGCCCAGCCAGAATGGACAACCCGATAATCCACGTTAGACTCGACAACCGAGATTGATCTGGAGGTGTTCCGTGACCACAACCCTGGAATTCCGAAAGACCGCCAGCAGCTGCTGGACCGTTTTCTTCGCTATGTCAAAGTCGACACCCGTTCCGACGAGAGCTCGGAATCGAGCCCGACGACTGAAAAACAGAAAGACCTTTCGCGGATGCTGGTTGACGAACTCAAAGCCCTCGGCTGCGACGACGCCGCGATGAACGAGTGGGGCTACGTGTTTGCTTCGATCCCCGAGCAACCTGCCCGCCGACCACCCCGCCGCCGGCAAAGTCCCCGACCATCGGTCTGATCGCCCACGTCGACACCTATTTCGGCACCTCCGGAAAAGACGTCAAACCGCAGATCATCGAGTCGTACGACGGCGAGCGACATCCAGCTCAACCCCGACCAGGTGCTCAAGACCGCCGACAACCCGAACCTCGCAAAGTGCGTCGGCGACAAGCATCATCCACACCGACGGCACCACCCTGTTGGGCGCCGACGACAAGGCGGGAGTTGCCGAGATCATGACCGCGGTCGCCTGGATCAAGGACCACCCGGAGTTTCTCCACGGTCCCGATCCGCATCGCCTTCACGACCGACGAGGAGGTCGGCAGAGGCACCGAGCACTTCGACGTCGAGGCCTTCGGCGCCGACTACGCCTACACCCTCGACGGCTCAGATCTCGGCGAAATCGAAGACGAGACCTTCTGCGCCGACACCGCCAACGTCACGGTGGTCGGCCACGACGTCCACCCGGGCTACGCCAAGGACAAGCTGGTCAACGCTCTGCAGGGTGACCGCGGCCATCATCGAGGGCATCGGCGACGAACTGCTGCCCGAGACCACCGAGGGTCGTGAGCCCTACCTCCACCCCTACATCGCTTCCGGCGACGTCACGAAGGTCGAGCTCAAGGTCCTGGTGCGCGCGTTCTCGGTCGAAAAACTGAACGAGCGTGAGGACTTCCTCAAAAGCGGTCATCGCCGACGTCGAGAAGCGCTTCCCGAAGGCCAAGATCTCGGTCGACATCAGCGAGTCCTACCGCAACATGGCCTACAAGATCCGCGAAGATTCCAAGGTCCTCGACTACGCCCTCGAGGCGGTGGAGAGGATCGGCGTGACGCCCATCCGGCAGGCCATCCGCGGCGGCACCGACGGCGCCAGGCTGTCCTACATGGGTCTACTGACCCCCAACGTGTGGGCGGGTGGCCAGAACTTCCACTCGGTCCGCGAGTGGGTGTCGCTGGAGTGGATGACCAAGGCGGTCGAAGCGTCCCTCGAGATCCTGACCGTGTGGGTGGAGAAGTCGGCGTAATCAATCGACCGCACCGCACATCGAACTTTTTAGCGATTCATGGCTGACCGTTGCTGTGATTCTCGATCATAGCGACCGTCGAGTGCCATCGCAGGCGCGCGGTGACGACGTCCTGTTGCCATTGTGCATCGCCGGCGAGAGGTTCGCAATCGTCGAGACGCTCGACCGGGCGATGATCGCCGGCATCGAAGCCGGCGAACCGGTCACCCATCGCCTGTGGGTCGAGATCGTCGACGCGGCGCCATTTCGAATTGACCGCGGATCCTCCCTGACGGGCCGTGGCGGGCTGCAACGTTCACCGAGTAATTCTCAAACGTTTCAATGTTGCCCCGGAGGGTGGGCATTGGCCCACCATCAGAATTTCCGATCAGCCCTCGTCGGTATCTTCCAGCACGGCCAACCGCTCCTGCATCTTGTTGGCGGTGGAGAGATCTCCTTTGGCGGCCGCGATCTTGATGCCTTCACGGTAGGTGCTGACGGCGGTCTCATGACGACCGGAGGCTTCGTACGCGCGGCCCAGTGCCGCAAAGGCGGCCGAGTAGCGGGGGTCCGTCTGCAGAGCCTTCTGGAGATGGGTAATGGCGTCGGCATAACTCCCCTCCTCCGTCAGCAATTCACCGAGACCGAAATTTCCGAGCGCGTCCTCGGAGTCGATCGCGAGGACCTGTCGAAACATCTCCGCCCTCCGCTGTCGATCATCAGCATGGGATGCCTCCCTCTCGCGTTCCGCCTCGGCTCGTTGGCGCTGGTCACGCTCGCGGTCCATTTTTGCGCGCAGCGCCTCTCCGGCCTCGCGCTCGGCGTCTTCGATGCGTCCCTGCCGGTTGTAGTAGAGCGACAAGTTGGTGTGGGCCATGATCGAGGATGGATCGACATCGAGCAACCGCTGCATCAGCGCGATCGCCTCGTCGTAACGGTGGTGGCGGCCGAAAATTACGCCGAGCGATTCGTAGGAATCAGCGTGGTCGGGGCACACGGCAATCGCCCGTTGCAACAACAGAATCGCCTCGTCTTCGCGGTCATAGGAGAAGGCCTCGACAGCCCGCAGCTGAAGCCGGGTCGCCCAATACTTCGGCTCGGGCGTCTTCAAAAACGGCAGTGGGCACACTCTGACGACGCACGAGACCCCGTTGCTCCAACGGCACGTCAATCGCGTGTCCGCGACCCGCAGATCGCGCACTACCGAGGCCAGCAAATAGGTCGACCCCTCCCAAATCGTCGTCGCCAGGACCTCACCGGCGCGGTCGTTTCCAGCTGCCGCGAAGGCGCCGGAGGCTTGTGCAGCGGACACGGAATCCCCGGCCACGATCTCGAGCACCACAGGAGCCCGCGCCGCCCCACGGCCGCTGGCCACCTTGGCGACTGTCTCCTGGCCGAGAAAACACCCCTTGCTCATCGACACAGCCGCGTCGAGAGAGGTTTCATGAATCAACTGGCCCTGACGGGCATCGACACCCCATCGGGGAATCCCCGACAGCACCCGTCGGGCCTCGAGCTCGTCGTCGGCCATTGCCGGCAGCCGTCGATTTTCGTCACCCCAGGAGACGCAACCCCGGCTCCCCCACCCCTCGATCGGAAAGGTCGTCTCGATCGCCAGCTCCGGCAGCAGCCGCATCGCCTTCGGCGCCCAGGAGCAGCCTGAGTTTGCCGGTTTCAATGCGCCGCAGGCTCACGTCATCCGCGATGATGTGGCCCTCGAGAAACGCGATCGCATTGCCGGCGGCCGCCGACGGCAGCAGAAGATCGAGGCGCTCTGGGCGTTTGTGGAGAAAACCGAAGACCTGAAGACGACCGGCGCGATCGAGAAGCGCCGTGATCTGGGATCTGCCTGAGGTCAGTCCCCCAACGTCAGAGGTCAACTGGCTGTGGAGAAAGCGCTCCCGGTCGCCGCCCTCAACGGCCACCACGACACAGTCGTCGAGCCGCGTCTCGCCGCCATCGAAGAGCAGGGATTCAGACGCTGAAGGACTCACCGCAGCCGCAGGTGTTGGTGGCGTTGGGGTTTGAGAAGACAAAGCCTTTTCCCTGAAGCCCATCCTGAAAATCAAGGGTAATGCCCTTGAGGTAAATTGTCGATTTGGGATCGAGCAAGCACCGTAAATCCGTCGTAGCACGATCGGGGTGTCGTTCGGCCGCTGTTCGGAGAAATCCATCTCGTACGATAGCCCGGAGCACCCGCCGCCGACAACGCTCAGCCGCAGACCCTTCTCCTCGCCCATGCCCTCGCGCTCGAATATCGAGCGCACCTCGTGCTGCGCGCGTTCGCTGAGAACCACGATGGAATCGGACTCGATGCCGAGGCCGAACTCACGACCCGCTCCCGGCGACCATGGCCTGCAATTCGCCGCTGGCGTGCATCTCGGTCACGATGTCGTTGCCCCCTATGAACTCTCCGCGCAGAAAGACCTGGGGGAATGTCGGCCAACCGGCGAACTCCTTGGCGGCGCTGCGGATCGCCTCATCGGACAGAATGTCGAAGGTCTGGTAGGGAACATCCAGTGAGTCCATAACCGCCACCGTATTCGCCGAGAAACCGCACATCGGTCGCTGCGGCGTGCCCTTGATAAAGACAAACATCGGAGCCGCCGCCACCATCTTTTGAATGCGGGCCATCGGGTCCGATGATACATCTGTCTCCACCACCGGCTGTCCCTGAGCCTCTACGGGCTCAGGAGCCGCCGCTATCTTGAAAGGATTGTCTCCTCGTCTCTCCATATCAGCCTCCGTTGCGGACGCACCCCGCCGACTGTTGTTACAACCTGCGACATGGTTTCAACCATTCCCGCCAACAGATACTCTGAGCATATGAACGCATTCGACGAGGCCTATCGAACGCCACGGCATGGCCGAGGCGGTTTTGCGGCGGTGACACCTTTCGAAGGCCCCCTCACCTCGTGTTAAGCTCCGAACAGAACCATCGAAGGAGGATCCGTGGGTGTCCTGGGCCGGCTCGAACAACTCCAGTTGATCGTGGTCACCGGCAAGGGCGGCGTCGGGAAGAGCACCGTTTCGGCGGCGCTCGGGACCATGCTCGCCAACCGCGGCCGGCGGGTTTTGCTGATCGAGGTCGACCCGCGGGAAAACCTCCACCTCCTTCTCGACATCGCCACCTTCGGGCGGCGAAATCGTCGAGGCGGCGTCCAACCTCTGGGTCCAGCACCTCGAACCGCGGCGGCTTCTTGACGATCTGGTCATGGAGAAACTCAAGGTCGGCGCTCTCGTGCGCAAAGTCCTGTCGAGCCCCGTCCACCTCCACTTCACGGAGGGCGCCCCCGGTCTCAAACAGACCGCGGTCTTCGGGCGGGCTCTACGGCTGGTCGAGGGGCACGGGCCGAAGATCCTGCGGAAGCCGGACGTGGTCGATTCTCGATGCTCCCGCCTCCGGCCACGGCATCGCCTGGATGGCCGCCCCACAGCTCGTGTCCGAGGTGATCTCCAGCGGGCCGATCGGCAAGCATGGCGTCGGAAATCGCGACCTTCCTCGAGGATCCGCGCCCGTTTTGGCAGCGTCGTCGTCACGACTGCGGAGGAAATGCCGGTTCAGGAGTCGCTGGAGTTCATCCGAGTCGATGCAGGACCGCCTCGACCGGACGCCCGAGCTGGTGGTCGTGAATGCCGTCTACCCGCCGCTGACCGCGCGCGCGCGGCGCGACGCATCGACCCGCCTGTGGGCGCGGCGCCGCGCGGTCAACGAACACGAACTGGCGCAGGCTCGCCGAACGCTGGAGACGGCCCGATCGCTGAGATCCCACTGGAGCCCATCGATGCCGGACCGTCTCTGGTCGGAGTGGTCGGCGAGCACCTGACCCACGAACTCGAGGGATCGCTGATGGACCCGCGCCGCAAACCGCTGATCATCGTCGTCGGTTCCGGCGGGGTCGGCAAGACAACCCTCGCCGCGGCGATGGGTGCTGCGGGCGGCGCAACGCGGCGACGACACCCTGGTGATGACCTTCGACCCGTCGCTGCGGCTCAAAGACGCCCTCGGGGTCGGGGACGAAGCGCGCGACGCCGAGACCGAGGTCGCGGCCGGAGGCAAGGGCAAGCTGTGGGCCAGCCTTCTCGATGCCCGGCGGACCTTTCGACCGGCTCATCGAGCGCTACGCGCCCGGACGAGGCCGCGAGGCAACGCATCCTCACCAACCGCTTCTACGACCGGCTGTCGGGCAACCTCGCCGGCGTGCTCGAGTACATGGCTTCGGAGAGGCTTGTTCGAGGTGGCTCGCTTCGGGTGCCTACTCCAGAATCATCCTCGACACCCCTCCGACCCGGCAGGCCCTTGATTTTCTCGGCGCCCCCGAACGCATCGTCAGCTTCCTCGACAGCGGCGCCCTGCGGATCGCGCTTAAACCGTGGTTCGACGCCGACGGCAAGCTCAAGGTCACCTCCCGGTTCGGGATTCCTCGGCCGCAATGTCGAGGGCTTTCTTCGACCGCATGGTCGGGCTGGAGCTGCTGCGCGACATGGCCGAGTTCTTCCAGGCCTTTGCGCCGCTCTTCAACGGGTTTCCGCGAGCGCGCTCTCCAGGTCCAAAAGCTTCTGAGATCACCCGACACCCTGTTCGTCCTCGTCTCCGGGCCCGGCACCGGCCGCGTCGCCGACACCCTGTTCTTTGCCCGCCGCCTGACCGAGGCGGGCTATCACCTGGGTCCCATCGTGGTCAACCGCGTCCACCCCGAGCTGCCGCCGGTGCGCGACACGGCACGCTCGGGACGCCGCCTTCTGGCGTGGTTCGGCGAACGCGACAACGAGGGTGTGGCAGAGCTCCGGGATCTGGTCGGAGACTCGCATCCAGTCGTCGAGATTCCTCTCATGCCGGACGAACCGACGGATCTTGAATCGCTGGCGGCGCTGGGGGAGCTTTTCGAGAAACGGCTCGACAAAGCGATCGCGGCGGGATGAGCCTGGAAACGCCTCACCTCTATTGACCTTTCGTGCTCACCTGCTGGCGCCCTACGGGCGCAGCGATGCACCGTCGCCAGCGAATGGCCGATGACCGGTCCTCCAGCCAGGCCGTCGGCCGCGGATCGCTGCTCCCGGCAGGTTCTTGTGAGGAGCCACCCGTCGCATAGTCTGCCTCAAGGTGTTACCTATGTCCTGATACGAAAGTGTTACCTATGTCCTGAGGTCGTACACGTGAGCCCCAGTACAAAGACCCCACAATGAGATTGAAGCCCCGGAGGGGCAAAAGAAAATGGCCCGGGGCGTGAGCCCCAGGTCAAAGGCCTCATATTAAGATTCAAGCCCCGGAGGGGCGACAGACTTCTGTCGCCCCTCCGGGGCTTGGATATCTCTTTTACCGCTGTTCCTGGGGCTCACGCCCCAGGCTACAATCTGTCGCCGCTCCGCGGCATTCCTTTGTGAGAAGCCCTCTTGGACACGAGTGGCCGGATCTCCTGAGTACAAACAAAGCGAAAAATGGCACCTTCGCCGTGCGCGACAAAGAACAAGATGCCGAGATCAGCCTGAAACCCCCAGAGCCTCACGGATTCGGTCGAATCTCGGGTCTTCGCGGAGGCTATCCATCGGAGGAAAGCCGATAAATCCGGCGGCTGGATCGCCCTGGGCCACCGACTTTTCAAGCCACTCGAATGCCGAATCCAGGTCGCCGAGACCGCTGCAGACCTGCATCAGTAAAAATGGCTGGACGTCGTGGTTCGAGAAACCCGCTGCGAGCTCATCGAGGATCTGCTCGGCCTCCAGTTTCCGTCCTGCGATGCCGCAGGCCCAGCCCAACCAACTCAGGTAGTAGGCGCCTCGACCAGAAAGGGTCACCGCCTTTTCCAGAACGGCCACGGCTTCGTCATGACGGCCAAGAGCGCCGTATGTTCCACCGAGCACCCACAAGGTGTAGAGAAAATCAGCGTCGATGTTGATCGATTCTTCCAGCGCCGGAAGCGCTTCGGCTCTCAGCCCCGCCTGGACATGTGCCAGACCGAGAGCGGTGTTGGCGTATGGCGAGAGTGGATCGACCTCGCGGGCCCGGGCCGCCAGTGCGATCGCCTCATCGTGCCGGGACAGAGTCGCGAGCGTCATGCCGTACCAGATATGGGCCAACGCGTAGGATGGGTTGGCCTCGACCGCCGCTTTCAGTTCCTTCTCCGCCGTTTCCCAATCGTAGGCCAACCAGGCCGCGTACAGACCGAGAGCCGCATGTACCTCTGCCACCCCAGGCGCCAAAGCGGCTGCCCGTTCCGCTGCCGCGCTCGCCCTGGCCCTGGCCGCGGCCGGTTCCATTCCGTAAAAGGCCAGACTGGTGTAGCTGATGACCAACCCGGCGTGGGCCAACGCATAGTCGGGATCGACGGCGACAGCCTGCTCGAAGAAATCCGCAGCCTTTTGCAACGAACCTCTGTCACGCTTGTACCAATTGTGTTGTCCCTTGAGGTAGAGATGGTAGGCCTCGACCGAAGCCGTCGGACGATTGAGGTCTTCGCGTACGTCCGTCCCGAGTTTGACTTGAAGGGCCCCAACGATGCTTTCGGAGATCTCGTCCTGGAGGGCGAAGATATCCTCCATGCCCCTGTCATACCGTTCGGACCAGATCTGGAAGCCGTTCTCCACGTCGATAAGCTGGACAGTGACCCGCACCCGGTTGCCAGCCGTGCGCACCGAGCCCTCGAGCACCGATTTGACGTTGAGGGCGTCTCCCACCTCTTGAATATCCAGGGCTTTGCCGGCGAAGCGGAACGCCGAACTTCGGGCCGCGACCCGAAAACCATCGATCGTTCCCAGGGCATTGATGAGCTCTTCCGCCATCCCCTCGCAGAAATACTCCTGTTCGGGATCGGAACTCATATTTGTAAAGGGAAGGACGGCGATCGAACGAATCGGAGTCTCAGGAGATGTGTCGGCTGCGTTCCAGCTGGAAGATGAAATACCAGAGGCTTGGTCGTTGACATGTTCCAGTGCAAACAACAGATCGCCGGCGGTCTGGAACCGATCGTGGACATCCTTTTCCAGACAGCGACCGACAACCCGGTCGAGTGCTGGTGAAAGTGAGCCTTGAGAACTGGTACAAGGTGGAGGGTCTCCAAGCAGAATGGCGCTCATGACATCGGCGGAACTCTCGCCCGGGAAGGGACTCCTCCCCGAAAGCATCTCGTACAACAGCGTGCCGAAAGAGAAGATATCGCTGCGGTGGTCGACGAGGCGACCACGGACCTGCTCAGGTGACATATAGCCGAGAGTCCCCATGACCGCACCAGGCTGACTATGGCCGAGGGTCGGAGCAGCCGTGTCCGAGTCGTGTGATGGCAACACGGCGTCTTGTTTTGCAAGGCCGAAATCCAGGATCTTGACCAAACCATCAGTCGTCAGGAAGACATTTTCGGGTTTGAGATCCCGATGCACGATCCCCCTGTCGTGGGCCGCTACCAACCCGCGAACGATCTGTTGAGCGGTCTCCAGGGACTTTGCGGAACCAAGCTGTGAACGCTCCAGCCTCTCGCGGAGGGTCTCGCCATGCAACAACTCCATGACCGCAAAAGAAACGTCGTTCTCGCGGCCAAAGTCGTGGATAGCGAGGATGTTCGGGTGCGAAAGGGCCGCAACGCTCTGAGCTTCACGTTCAAAACGGGCGTGCGCCTCGGCGTCGTCTGCCAGATGTTCGGGGAGGACCTTCACGGCAACCTCCCTTTTGAGTCGGGTATCCAGAGCGCGGTACACCTCACCCATACCGCCCGAGCCGAGGAGCTCGCGGATCGAATAGGGGCCGAGAACCGCACCGTTTTCGAGTTTCATGTCACCAATCTTCTTCGAGATTCGATCTCATGGTACACGATCGAAGAATGCCCCCTGAGGATCGCCGGGTCGACAGGCGAATGGACGAGGCGACCGCGGAGGATTCGGGCCGATAGTCGACGGCGTTGCCGTGAAGAAGCGAAACCGCTGGTGAACGTATCCTCCGTATCTTACCTTTCCATGCTCGCTTCCCGAGAGGAGCCACCCTTGACATTGTTGGCTCGCAACCTCTCACGAAAGTCGACAGAACGAATATCCAACAATGTCAAAAGTGGCACCTCCGCCGCACGCGAACCATTCCCGGGCGCGATTCCCGCAGGCGGAGGGCGGTCGAGAATTCCGAAATCCGAAATCCGAAATCCGAATTTGCGAGCTGGGAGTGTGCTACAACACGCCGATGGAGAATCGCGCCCTCTTCGTCGTTCGCCTGGCGGCCCTTGCCGCACTCGTCGTCATCGCCGCGGCCTGCACCGAAGCGCCGGTGCCGGTCGACCCGGCCTACGCCGCCGAGGTCGATGCCTGGCGCAACCAGAGGCTCGCACGGCTCAAGGCCGACGACGGCTGGCTGACCCTGACCGGGCTCTACTGGCTCGAGCCGGGCGAGAACCGCTTCGGATCGGCGCCGGATGGCGCGGTCGTCCTCCCCGACGAGAATGTAGCCGAGATCGCTGGGCTGCTCATCCTCGCCGCTGACGGGACCGTGGTCGCCTTCGGCGAAGAGGGCACAGGTGTGGTGATCAACGGCGAACCACTCACCAACGCAGTCCTGGCGACCGACGTCCAGGGCCGTCCCGACGTGATCACCGCCGGCCGTATTTCGTTCTACATCATCGACCGCGACGGCCGCCTCGCCGCTCGGGTCAAAGACCCCGAGGCGAACACCCGGCTCACCTTTCCCGGGATCGAGCACTTCGATATCGACCCCGCCTATCGGGTCGAGGCGCGGTTCGAGCCCTACGCCGAACCTCGGGAGGTGGCCATCCCGACGGTCCTCGGCCAGCTGACACCTCGATGCTGGCGATGGGGGCCCTTCGTTTCACGATCAACGGCGAGGAACAGGTCCTCGAACCGTACGTCGGAAGCCCCGAGGATCGAGTCGCTGTTCCTGATCTTCCGCGACGGGACCAGCGGCCTGACCACCTACGGCGCCGGCCGGTTCCTGTCGGCGGATGCGCCGGGCGACGACGGCACGACCGTGCTCGACTTCAACCTCGCCTACAACCCGCCGTGCGCCTTCACCCCGTATGCCACCTGTCCGCTGCCGCCGCCGCAGAACGCCCTCGACATCGCCATCGAGGCCGGTGAGCAGTACCGCGGAGAAGCCACTGATCAGCACCGGGACCTCGAGACTTCGCCAGCGTCGAAGCCCGTGAGATGTGGGGTATACTCCCGCGCCATGTGGCTTTTTCGTTCTCGAGTCTTTTTGGCCGTTCGTGCGCCACCCTGTTTCTCGCTTCCCACCGGCCTTGCAGACGATGAGGAACCCGAACAGGACCCGACCCAGAAGCGCACCGGCATCTGGTTTCCCCCCAACGATTTCTATCCCAGATATGTCGCGGACCCTCTGCGCCCCCAGAACGCTCTGACGATCCAGTGGCTCCCCCACACCGAGACTTCCCGACACGACCGCGGGTCGTTTCGGTCTGCGGACCGGCGGCACCCTCGGGATCTACCGGTGGCACCCTGAGGGCGACACCGAGCCTCGGGTGGCAGCTGAGCTTCGAAGGAGGGATGTCCGCCCAGTTCGATATCGGCTACAGCTGGGACAACACGGGCTGGGACGGCTTTTACGGGCTCACCATCGCTTGGAAACCGAAGCACAACCTCGGTTTTCGGATTCGGCAGCCAACACGACTCGTCGCACATCGGCGACGAGTATTCCGATCGGACGGGGATACAACGCATCAAGTACACCCGGGAGGACGCGATCCTCGGCGTCAGCTGGGAGATGATGCCCCGGTGGGTGCTCTACTCGGAGCTCGGGTACGGCAACGGATACTCGGGCTCCGTGACCGCCACCATTCAGGTCGGCACCCAATACAACACCGAGCGGAAGTACTGGAAAAACCGGGCGTCATATTTTGTCGCCTTCAATTCCCGCAGCTACGAGGAGTCCGATTGGCGGACCCGGGTCACCATCCAGACCGGCTACATGATCCCGGTCGGCAACCGCAGCTCCGTCCACCGAATCGCGATCGAGGCGGGTCTCGGAAGATCGGTCATGGGCCAGTTCGCCCACCTCGACGAGTCCTGGGTCGCCATCGGCTGGTTCTACGACTTTTGACCCCCACCAATCGCGAGGCTTCTACTGCGACCACGGATAAGCCCATATGGACACAGATATTGGATGTTGGATATTTGATATTTGATTGAGTCGTCCTCCCGACGTCAAAATTCAATCGATGCAATGCGATTGTGGTGCGGCCGTCCCGGCCGTACAGTGCAGGCGGGACAAGGCACCACAAAAGCTGCAAACCAAATCCGATTGAAGGCAATCGTCGGCGCACCGGTGTCGCCAGGGGGCGGGTATCAGCGCGATTCTAATTGGGGGGTATGGGGGTTACCTTGCTAGAGATTTCTCCGCTCGCTTCGCTCGGTCGAAATGACACGGTTGGGGTGGGTAGAGCCCGACCAGCGCGACGAAGTCGCGCAGCGGAGGAGGATCGGCGTGCTGACACGAGCTTGCTCGTGGAAGTCCGTTGATCCGAGGACGCATGGCCGCGGGCCCGGCCCGCGGTGGGCGGGCGTGAGGTTGTCCGGTTCGGCTAGACGATGCGCTCGCGGATCTTGGCCGAGATGATGTCCATCAGCCACACGGTGCACGCGATCAACAACACCAGAGTGCCGACCTCGCCCCACTCACCAAGATCGACCCTGGGTTTGAGGATGTAGCCGATACCGCCACCACCGACAAAACCGATGATGGTCGACATCCGGACGTTGATGTCCCAGCGGTAGATGGTGAAGGAGAGGAACGGCGGGATGACCTGCGGCACGACCCCGTAGCGCAGGACCTGGAGGGTGCCGGCGCCGGTCGCGGTGATGGCATCCATGGGCCCGGTGTCGATCGATTCGATCTGCTCCGAGTAGAGCTTGGTCAAGGCCGCGACCGAATGGACCCAGAGCGCGAGAACGCCCGCAAACGGACCGATCCCGACCCACGAGATGAAGATCAGGGCCCACACCAGCGGTTCCACCGCACGCACGAAGTTCATCAGCGTCCGCGAGACCGTGTAGGCGGTTCGTGCCAGGAACGAGCCCCGTGTCAGATTTCGAGCCGAAGGAAAAGCCAGCACGAAGGCCACAGGGATGGCAAACGCGGTCGCCATGAAGGCCAGAAAGATGGTCTGAACCAGCAGCACCAGGCCCTCGTGGAGCACGCTCGCCGACGGGTGGGCGAGCCCGCGCACGATATCGGCGGCCTTCGAAAACTTGGTGAGAAAGGCGTACAGATCGAGCTCGGTGATCAGCCACCCGGCGAAGAATGTCATCTCGATAAAGATCGCGGCAAACCACCCGCGGAGGGTCTGCGTCCACTCGAGATCGCGCTCCCACTCCGGTACGCCGCGAACCAACGCGCGACCGGGCGACGCACCGAGAGTGCGGTAGAACACATTCCAGACAAGGGCCACGAAGACGCCTGCCAGACCGGCCCAGGCGTAGTGGAGAAGATCGAGAATGTCCTCGGCGCTCAGCAGCAGCCCGGTCAAACCGCGGCGACCGGAAAAGGCCAACAACAGCAGCTCGGCCATGAGCAGCACCATCGAAATCAGCACCGCGTCGATGGCGATTGACTGCAGCCGGGCGACGCCCTTGCGCCAACTCACCATCGCCTCGGAAGGTACCTTCTGCCCCATCAGAACCCCGAGTTGGACGCGGGCTCCGCGTCCTCGCCGTAGATTTCTTTGAACGTTCCCTTGTCGAACTCGCCCGGAAGCCCCTCCCACACGACGCGGCCGTCGCGCAAAGCCACCAACCGGGTCGCGTAACGCTCCACGAGGTCGATGTCGTGCAGCGAACAGATCACCGTCAGACCCTCCTCGCGGTTGAGGGCCTCGATGTGGCGCATCACCGAATGGCGGAGTGCCGGGTCGAGCGACGCCACCGGCTCGTCGGCAAGGAACAAACGCGGCTCCTGCATCAGTGCGCGCGCTACGGCCACCCGTTGCTGCTGACCACCCGACAGGGCATCAGCACGGCTGCCCGCCCTGTCCTCGAGTCCGACCCGTGCGAGATGGGCAAGGGCCCGCTCACGTTCGTTCTGGGGAAAGGTCAACATCAAGCTCGGCAACAATCGAGTGCGGCCGAGAGCGCCGGACAGAACGTTGTTGAGCACGGTGTGCCGGCGCACCAGGTTGAACTGCTGGAAGATCATCGCGACACTGCGCCGAATGGCCCGTAGCCTCCCGCCGCGAAGCGCAGTGATCTCCTCGCCGTAAATCCAGATCCGACCTTCGGTGGGGTCGATGAGACGATTGATACACCTCAGGAGGGTCGATTTGCCGGATCCCGAAAGACCCAAAACCGCCAGGAATTCGCCCTCCCGCACCTCGAGATCGACGCCCTCCAGGGCCCGAACCCCACCGGGATAGACCATCCCGAGGCCTTCGATGCGGACGGCAGTCTGGGACGACGGCATGGGCGCGACCGCGGGGCTCACGAACCACTCCCCTTCTTTGCGCGGTCCTTCTCGAGCTTCGCCTCGGCGGCGTCGAGCAGCGCCGAAGCGCTAACCCCCGCCTCGGTCAGGGCGGCACGGAAGTCGTCAAAGTCCTCATCGGTGACCGGCGCCGCCGCGACCCCGGCCACCAGATCGTAATAGGCCGATCGACCATCCGGGGTCTCGAGGAATCGCTGCAACGAGGCTTCGAACCGCTCCCAGGTGGTCTCGGAAAATCCGCGCCGCACGCAGCACACGTCGTTCGGGATGGGATCGGTAAGGGCGAGAATGCGCACCTCGTCGAGCAACTGCTCTCGCTCGACCTGGGTCGCCATGTTTTTGAGGATCAGGAATCGAGCATCGCCCACCATGGTGCCGTCTTTCTGGTTGGCCTCCGACGGCGGCGAGTAGAATGCGGCTCCTCCCGACACCTTACCGTCACGAACCGCCTGGACGACGTTTGGATGCCCCCCGGCAAACAGCATGTGGCCAAGCTCCACGCCGCGCCGCTGCAGCAGTGCCCGGGGGAAAATGTGGCCCGAGGTCGAGGTCTCGTCCGAAAAACCGAAGTTGCTGCCGTTGAGATCTTCGAGCCGGTTGATCCCGGAATCGGTGCGGGTCATGACACACCCGTAGTAGACGCTCGAAAGCTCGGGTTGGGCCTGACCGCTGGTGTGGATGACCTGTGTCTCGCGCAGCGTTCCGGGGCGGTCGTACTCGAGCTCTTTTCGCCCGTCCCCCACCAGATCGTGCGGGCCTGAGTAGACGTGGCGGCTGGCCGCAGCGTCCACTGATCGATCCTCGACCAACAGCCACACCGCTTCGCGGTCGCTGCCGACCGGGACCTCGACCCACCCCGGGGCAAACTCGTCGAGAATCTCGACAAGCGACGCTCGGAGACCGCCGGTGATCGCCGATGGTACTGCGATCCTCTTGTCGACGAGATTTTCGAGACGTTGGGGCTCGCCGGCACCCGAACGGGTGATGATCGATCGAGTAGCGGTCGACCGAACGCACCACCTGCAAGCGGGCCTCGGCGCCGTAGCGCGCGTTGGCCAGGACATAGGCGAAGGCGGGGATCCACGCGACATCGGCCTGGCCCGCGCCGAGGGCCTGGATCACCGCGGCGTAGCTCGTCGGCACCTGCGATCTCAGGGTGAGACCGCTGTCGGCACGCACGAAACGTGCGAGCTCGTCACCGCGCCGGACCAGGGTGCCCTGCTCGACCGACGGCACGAACAGCATCTGGATGGCCTTCTGGCCCTTCCTCTCGAGTTGCGAACGGTGTCGCAGCCCCCAGATGAAGAAGACCATCAGGAGGGCGATCACCAACCATCCCACTCGCGGCAGCCAGAGTTTCATTTGTCGGTTTTCCACGGTCGGCGGTCAGGGTAACACGGCCGGATCTGTTAACCTCTCGACTGCCGCCTCGGAACCCGGTGGGCCAGCCAAGGGGTTTTGAGAAAAGCAACCAGGAGACACGCTGGAGGAAGAAGCCATGTCCCGTCGAATCGCAGTCATCTTCGCCGTTTCAATCATCCTCGCGACCGCCGCATCCGCGGTCGAGGCACCCCTGCCCCGCCACCCGGCGCCGTCGCCCGATGGATCGCAGATTGCCTTTTCCTGGCAAGGAGACCTGTGGCTGGTCCCGGCCGCCGGCGGCGATGCCAGACGGCTCACGGCCCACCCCGCCATCGAGCGCTACCCGGTGTGGTCGCGCGACGGCAAGTTCCTCGCTTTCGCTTCGAGCCGCCACGGCAACGTCGATGTCTTTGTGATGCCGGTCGACGGCAGCGCGGCACCTGTCCGCCTGACCTTCGCCTCGACCGTCCGACGTGCCCGACGATTTCACCCCCGATGGGAAGGCCGTCCTCTTCACCAGCAACCGCACGGAAAGCGTCAAATGGGGCTCCCAGTTGTGGACGGTTCCTGTGGACGGCGGCACACCCGCCCTCGACCAGGACGCCTTTGGCGAAGCGGCCTCGTACTCGCCCGGACGGCGAGGAGCTGGCTTTTGTTCGCGGGCAGACCAAGTGGACCCGCCGCGGCTACCGCGGGTCGGCCAGCCGCGACATCTGGCTGAGAGACGGTGGCGGCGACTACTCCAAACTGACCGACTTCGACGGTACCGACGACCGTCCGACCTGGCTCGACGGCGGCACCATCATCTTCCTGTCATCGCGTGAGGGCGCAAGAACGTCTTCCGGCTCGACGTGGCGTCGAAGACTGCGACGGCGCTCACCGCCCACGAAGGCTCGGCCGTGCGCTTCCCGCGCGCCGCCGCCAACGGCAGCGTCGTCGCCTACGAGTTCGAGGACGCCATCTGGACGGTGCCGCCCGCGGGTGGTCCACCGACCCGTCTGTCGATCCAGGTCCCGGCGGATCAGGTCAAGAACCCCATCGAGCGCCGCACCGCGACCGACGACGCCGATGAGCTCGCCATCAGCCCGGACGGCAAGCTCGCGGCGTTCATCGTTCACGGCGACGTATTCGTCACCGCGATCGTCGACAAGGACGACCAGGAGATCGCCAAACCGCCGACGGCACGGGTCACGACGACCCCGGAACGCGAGCGGGATCTGAGCTGGTCGCCCGACGGCAGCCACCCTGCTCTTCTCCTCCGCCGTCGACGGCAACGACGATCTCTATACCGCGGTCCCGGCAGCAGAAAGACACCCCCTGGCCCGAGGCCTTCGAGTTCCAATCTGACCCGGGTCACCGACACCCCGGCCGAAGAGTACGCCGCGTCGTTCTCGCCCGATGGCGAGAAGATCGCCTTCATCCGGGGCCAGGGCCAGCTGATCGTCCAGCCGGCAACCGGCGGCGACGAGACCGTCATTCTCGACCACTGGGCGGCGCCCGATTACGAGTGGTCCCCGGACGGCGCCTGGATCGCCTACTCGACACCCGACGAACACTACAACTCGGAGGTCTGGATCGTCCCGTCGGCGGGCGGCGACCGGTACAACGTCAGCCGCCACCCTGATGACGACGTTGCACCGCGCTGGTCGCCGGACGGCCGCCGCCTGGTGTGGACCGCCAAGCGGGCCGACAACACCTTCGACCTCTGGGGCGTCTGGCTGACTCGAGAGGACGACGAAAGAACCCCGGCGCAGTGGCTCAAGCTGTGGAACGACAAGGACAAGGACAAGAAGAAAGGCACAAGAACGACGACGAGGCAACCCGAGGACGACGAGAAGAAACCCGAGCTTCCGACAGTGTCCATCGACTTCGATCGTCTGTGGGAGCGGGTCCACCGGATCACCGATCTCAAAGGCGACGAGGGCGCGGCCCGCGTCAGCCCCGATGGCAAGACCATCATTTTCACCGCCGAGTTCGAGGGTGACGACCGACCTCTACAGCGTGCGCTGGGACGGCGAGGACCTCAAGCGCCTGACCAAGGACGGCGCCGAGCCCGAGCAGTTCGTCTTCGACTCCAAGGGCAAGACCATCTTCTATCTCGACGGCAAGGGCCGGATCAAGAGGGTCGGTCTCGACGGCAAGAGCGGCGACCCCGATCCCCTTCAAGGCGCGCTATGTGGTCGATGTCCGGCTCGAGCGGGAGGTGGTCTTCAACGAGGCGTGGCGGGCCCTCAACGAGAACTTCTACGATCCCGATTTCCACGGCGTCGACTGGCCGGCGCAGCAGGTGAAGTACCGCCCGTGGGCGCTCGCGGCCTCCACCAAAGAGGACTTTGCCGACATCGTGAATCTCATGCTCGGCGAGCTCAACGCCTCCCACATGGGCTACTACCCTCCCGGCACCCGCGGCAGACCGACCGCCTCCGGCGACAGAACCGGCTGGATCGGCGTCACCTTTGACCCGGCCGCCGGCGGACCCGGGATCTCTGATTCGCGAGGTGCTCGCCGACTCGCCGGCCTGGCGCACGGACGCCGCCCTTCAGCCGGGCGAACGCCTGATCGCGGTCAACGGCGTCGAGATCGACGACACCACCAACGTCTTCGGGCTGTTTGTCGACACCGTCGGCGAGCGCACCCGCCTGACCGTCCGCGGCATGCGACGGCGTGCGACCGCACAGTGGTCGTGGAGCCCGTCAGCTACACGCCAGCGCGGGCTTCGCTACGACGACGTGGGTGCGGCAGCGCCGCGCTCTCACCGATGAGTGGTCGGACGGGCGCCTCGGCTACATCCACATCCAGGGCATGAACATCCCATCGTTCGAGGAGTTCGAACGCATGCTGTTCGCGGCGGCCGACGGCAAAGAGGGCCTGCTCGTGGACGTCCGTTCCAACGGCGGCGGCTGGACGACCGACTACCTGATGGCGGTGCTGATGGTGCAGCGCCACGCCTTCACCGTGCCGCGCGGCGGCGACCCCGACATCCGAGCCTACCCGCAGAGCCGGCTGCCGCTGGCGGCCTGGACCCGCCCGGCGGTCGCCATCTGCAACGAGGACTCCTACTCCAACGCCGAGATCTTCTCGCACGCCTTCAAATCGTTGGGACGCGGGCCCCTGGTCGGTTCACCGACCTTCGGCGCCGTGATCTCGACCGGCGGCATGAGGACCCTCGACGGCTCGTCGGTTCGCCTTCCGCTCCGCGGGTGGTTCGTCGCCCCCACCGGGCTCAACATGGAGAACAACGGCGCCCAGCCGGACGTGCTGGTGTGGCAGCCGCCGGCCGAGGACGCCTCGGCCACCGAGGACACCCAGCTGCAGCGCGCAGTCGAGGTCCTGCTCGACACTATCGGAAAAGACCCGAGAACCGGGGCCTGGTAGGGCCTTCAAAGAGTTTCACCCACGGGCCCCACACGACAGCGTTGATCGCTTTGTGAGGCAGCCTCCCCAGCTGCCGCGGGAATGGCCGGCACGCGAGATCCGATTGGTAATCGGTGAACGGCACAGCTTCACCGCGGCGTCCCAGGCTTCGCGCCCATCGTGTTCTCTGAGTTGCTTCGCAACCCATCACTTGTTGCATCAGCCCCGAACCCACGATCAGAACCGGAATCGAGCACCGTCGTAGAATCACTCATGGGTTTCCCGCACAGACTCCGCACCGTCGCGGTTGTTCTGGTTGCTGCCGGAGGCGTGCGGGTCGCCAGTGCCCAGGAGCCGACTCCGACGTCGTTCGGCGCCACGATCGAGGTCCGACGGATCGTCACCGAGGTGCGGGTGGTCGATCACGACGGATCGCCGGTACTCGGTCTCGGCCCGGACGATTTCACGGTCAAGGTCGGCGGCGACCCGGCCGAGGTCGAGTCCGTGCTCTGGGTTCCTTCGACCGCCGACGCCGTCGACCGTGGCGTCTCCGGTCCAGGCCGCGGAACCGACGTGCTGAGGACGTTCGACGCCCTCCCGAGGGCCGGCTGATCGTGATCCTGTTTCAGATCGACTTCGGACTCCACTTCTCGCGGACCATCGGCCTGATGAGGATGGCGCCACGCGCCTCGGACTTCGTATCCAACCTCGGGCCCTGGCGACCGGGTGGCGGTCCTCGTGTATCGACAGCCACCTCGAACTGCGAGCCGACTTCACCACAGACCATACCGCCCTCGCAGAGATGCTGACGCCATCCGAGATCCTGAAAGGCCGATCCGTACCGCCCGACCCAAACGGGCCATCGCTCGAAGCGCACCTCGATCCCGAGGCCATGAAAGACGCAGCATCGATGGCGGACGCCCTCGATCCTGATCGGACACGGCCTGCAGGAGCATCCCAGGCCCGAAGTCCCTGGTCTTCTTCGGCTACGCCCTCGGTCAGATGAGCGCCGGACCGCGCATCACGATCGATGACAGCTACCCCAGGGCGATGAAGGCGCTTGCAGACGCGCGGACATCGGTGTTCTCGCTCGACGTCACCAACGCCGACTACCATTCGCTGGACGCGGGACTGCGCCAGGTCGCCGAGGACACGGGCGGTTTCTACGTCAAGACCCACCTCTTCCCGGACACCGCGATGACGAAGCTCACCCGCGTGATCTCGAGCTACTACGAATTTTCGATCATTCCTCCGCCCGATCTCACTGAGGACTACACCATCAAGGTCAAGGTCGATCGCCCGCGGACCGACATCTACGTCCGCCAGGACCATCCGTCGCCGCACCTCTGGTGATCACCCGGACGATTTCAGAATTTGGAATTCGGCCATTCCACCGACCCAATGGCAAACCGCAGATTGCGTCGAGAGCAACCACCTCTCCCATCCATCACGATCTGTCATCTCGACCGGAGGGACGACGTGTCATGGCGTAGCTGAAAACGAAGCCGGAAGGACCGTAGCGGAGAGATCTCTGCGTCGGTTTGGCACTGATCCTGTTTTTGAAGCCGCGGTGAGGTCCCTCCGCTCGCTCATACTTCGCTCGGTCGGGATGACAAGTAGGGGCCATTGCGCGCTCACGGTCAGAATGACCGGGCATATTTCTCATTCCGCAGCGGCCACGGAACGGTCTGTTTCAGATATGAACTCATTCTTGGAGAGCTGCGAGGGTCCCGGGTCTGAGGATTTCATTGCTTCGAGGCCACACCGTTGTGCCATAATCGGCTCCAATCTGGAGGTATCAACATGCATTCATTTTTCTCGCCGTCCCATTCTGCTCGTGTTGCGTTTGTTCTGGTCGCCCTCGGCTGCGCCCAGGACACCGAGATCGTCGCCGCCCAGCCTGCTCTCCCCTCTTCGCCGGACGGCACCGTCGATGGCAGTGGCTCAGAATCTGGCGGACAACCAACCCGGAAATCCTCTGGGAGGCCCTGCCCGAGAGCTATCGCGCCGACATCAACGAGATCACCGCGCTGTTCGCCGCCAAGATGGACCCGGAACTCTACGACCGCGCCATGGCCCTCGCCCTGAACTTCGTGGATGTGCTCCAGTCCAAACAGGACATCATCCTCGCCAGCAACACCGTCGCGGGTACCGGCGTGGACGTCGCCGCAGATCGAGGCCAGGATGACCCGTCGCTCGCGATCGCTCGGACATTCTTCTGCGAGCGAGGTCTCCACCCTCGCGGGACTCGCTGCCATTGACTGGCAGCAGTACCTCGCCGGGACGGTTGCCCAGCTGATGGCTCAGGCCGACGCGATCGAGGCCGAGGAGGGCGAGGACCCGTTCCTCATTGCTCGACTACTCTCGCAGGTCGAGGTTCTCGAGGAGACCGGGACACCGCCCTCCTCAGAATCACCGTCCAGCGACGAGGAGCCCGAAGAGGTCGCGCTGTGACCCAGGTCGAAGATCGCTGGGTCCCGGCGAGATGGCCGAAGCAGTGGGACGCCAAGGTCGCCGAGGCGCGCACCACTCTCGAGGAGATCACCCCCGAAAAGATGCAGGAGATGAAGGGCCAGGCGATGTTCGGTTTCGCCATGGCCGAGGGTTTTGTCCAACAGCTCTCGACGATCGAAACCTCGGAGGAGTTCGACGCAACGATGGGGCCGATGATCGAGGGCATTTCATGCAGAACATGGGCGAGCTTCATTCCCGACAGATCCGACGAGATTACGAAGACGAGACGGAAGCGACGCGATGAGTAGTACTGATTTCTCAGCGGCCGGCGAGCGCATCCGAGGGGTCGCCGGCCACCGCGCGCGACGCGGCCGGAAGCACCCCCGCCACGCACGCCGCGACCGCCAGCGCGATGACAGCCGCGACGAGCAGTCGGTGAGAAGGCGAACAAGCTCTCCGGCTTGAACGGGAAATCGGGCGACGTGCGAGGCGGCCAACCGGTCTGCGGCCGCGGCGCCGATCAGCGGCCACCACCACGCCGGCGGAACCCGCCACCGCTCCGACCACGGCCGCCTCGGTCATCAGGAGTTTTCGGATGTCGGACCTGCGCGCGCCGACCGCGCGCAGCACTCCGATCTCGTGGCGCCTGATCATCACGACAGCGAGAAGACGTGCATGATGTGGGCCGCCGAAACTGCAATCAACACCGCCGCCGCGAGACCGAGGACCGCCGTGACGATGGCAGTGCCGAAGGCCGCGCGCCGCGCGCCGCGGTCGAGCACCTCGAGACCGCGTTCCTCGACGGCCCGCACGACATTGCGGCACGGCGGCCTGCGACGCCACCTCGAGAACAGCAGAGTGAAACCGTCTCCCCGCCTCCTCGGAGTCCAGCAGCCTGTTGAGCCGCTGCACATCCCCCAGCGGCAGGGTCACTCCGAGCGGGATCGCCCAATCCGATACGCCGACCAGCCGCGCCAGGCGGCGGACCGGCGGCCGGGACGACGGGCGCAAGGTCGAGGCGCCGAATGTCATCTCGAAGGTCAGGCCCTTCAACGCTTCCGGGTTGAGCTTCGGAAGGTGATACGCGCGACGGAAGGCGCCGTTGTAGAGCTCGACGATGTACGGCGACACCAGTACCGGGAGATACTCCCTGCACGACCGCCACGCCGAAACTCCCGGACGCATCGCAGTAAGCGTCGTCCCCGCACTGGCGGTCGTTCGTGCATGGCGCCTGTCTCCATCTCTCGCCGGTTCGCGAAATGCCGGCCCGACCTCCTCTTGGACGAGCGCCGGTTCGATCCCGTCGGCGACAATTTCGGTCTGCATCCCGGCACCGAACAGCGACTGCCCCGCCCGACGCCAGGGCGGGCACCGGTGAGGCGCATCTTCGGAAAGACCTCGGACACGCCCTCGATCGTGCCAGCTCCTGGAGGTCCGCCTCGGTCAGGGCATCCCGGCCGAGATCGAGCCGCAGCGCAAAGAGATCGAGGTCCGCGCTTCGCGGCGCCACCTCGATCCGGTCGGACGGAAAGACCCGGCTGAGCAGCACCTGCCGGACCTGGAGCCCGAGGGCAAGAAAAAACGCCAGGGCGGCCACACCGAGGACGATCCCGAAGGCTGCGGCAGCGAAGTGCCGCCAGTGCCGGCGCAGATCGGCCGTTACCGCACGCAGCCAACCGCGGCCCATCATCCAGGCTTCTCCGGTTCCGTCGATCAGCCGCCCGTCGACGAAGCCGCACCACCCGGTCGCCCGCCTCGGGAGACGGCGTCGTCGTGGGTGGCGGCGACGATCACGATCTGTCCCCGCGATGGAGTTCGGCGAGCAGGTCGACGATCTCGCGGCCGGTTTGCGAATCGAGGTTGCCGGTGGGCTCGTCGCAGAGGAGAATCGCCGGTTCGTGAAACAGCGCGCGGGCCACGGCCACCCGCTGACGCTCTCCGCCGGAGAGCGTGGTCGGGCTGCGCCGCGCCGCGCCGGGCAGACCCACCGAGTCCAACCTCCTCGACCCGCGATTGCGAACCCACGAACCGTCGCGCCGCTTGGAGCCGCGGGCGAACAACGCCGCCAGCGCGACGTTTTCTCCACAGCTAAGGTGATCGAGCAGGTGGTAGGCCTGAAAGACGAAACCCACCCGCCGATTGCGAAACGAGGCGATCTCGTGTCGTCCAGAGCTCTCGACCGCCTCGCCGTCGACCTCGACCCGCCCTTCGAAGGCGGTGTCGAGCCCTCCCGATCAGATTGAGGAGAGTGGTCTTGCCCGAACCGGAACGACCGACGATCGACACGAACTCTCCGGTGCCAGCGATCTCGAGATCAACGCCGCGCAGGACATCGACATCGGCGCCGCGGTAGCGCTTGCGGACGTTTTCGAGTTTGATCACGGACGGAGTGTAGCGCGGCCGCCACCACCGGCGTTTCCGGTCGATCCGGTGAACGCCCGATTCGTCTGAGCGTCATACCCGAGAGAGCCACCTTCGACATTGTCTGCCCGAATCGATCTGCCGATGGGGATATTCGCGTCTCCATGCAATGTTGAAAATGGCACGCTCCTACTCGCACGCGTCATCACTGCGCTGAGTACTTCGGACTCTCCCGTAGGTGGGGCGTGGACGAAATTCGAAATTCAAAATTCGAAATTCCGAATTCAGCCGAAGCGCTGCGTTACACTTTCCGCCCATGCGAGTTATTGCTTTTGATTTCGACGGTGTGCTGTGCGACTCCTCTCGCGAGGTGTTCGTGGTGGCCGTCGACACCCTTGACGACTCTGGAGCCCGGATCGGGCCTGCTTGGATGTCCTGAAGCCGCTGCGCGACGAGGCACTAGCGGGCGGTGATGCGTTTCGCAGCCACGAGGTGTATCGCCGCTTTTTCGATCTTCTGCCCCTCGGCAACCGCGCCGAAGACTTCGGCGTCGCGCTGCAAGGCGATCGAAGCATCGAAGACGATCACCGACCAGGCGGCCTACGACGCGTTCTATGCCGGCCTTCCCGCGACTCCTGGAGAGATCTCTTCCACCGCCGTTTCTATGAATCGAGAGCGCGGTTGCGCGACTCCGACCTGCAGCGGTGGCTCGCTCTGCACCTCCCCTACCCCGAGCTCGTCGCGGCCCTCGAGCGCCACCGGGGACGGTTCATCCCGGCGGTGGCCACGGCCAAAGACGCTCAGTCGGTCCGCCTGCTGCTGACGTGAACTCGGGTTCGCAGGACGCGTTCGATCCCCGGCTCGATCCTCGACAAGGAGACCGGCGTTGAAAAGACCATTCACCTCGCGCGAACTGCAGCGGCGCACGGGAGCGCCTTTCGAACAGCATCACCTTTATCGACGACAAACTGAACCACCTCGAAACGGTCGCCGGGCTCGGAGTCCGGGGCGTCCTCGCCGGGTGGGGATTCAACACCGAACGCGAACACACGAGCGGCGCGCCGGCTCGGTTTCGAAGTGGCGCAGCTCGACACCCTCGACACACCCTTTTCAAAGGAGATTGAATGGCGAAGAAAAAGACCCTCCGACTCTTCAGCTGGAACGTCAACGGACTGCGGGCCTGCGGGCGCAAAGGTTTCCTCGACTGGCTGGCAGCGCGAAACCCGACATCCTCGGCCTTCAGGAAACCCGGGCTTGCCCGAGCAGCTTGAAGAGCACATCCGGAACCCGGACGGGTATCCAGGCGCACCTTCACCCGGCCGAAAAGAAGGGCTACTCCGGCGTGGGGCTGTACACGAGGATCGAACCGCAGAGCATCGTCCTCGGCGGACTCGACGACCCCGCCTTCGACAGCGAAGGGCGCCTGATCATCGCCGACTACGGCGACTTCCTGTTCTACACCGGGTACTTTCCCAAACGGCGGCAACGACCTCAAGCGGGTACCCTACAAGCTCGCGTTCTCAGAGGCCGTTCTGCAGCACGCCGAGGCGCAGCGGAAGAAGGGCAAGAGCATCGTCATCTGCGGCGACGTCAACACCGCCCACCAGGAGATCGATCTCGCAAATCCCAAGGCCAACAAGAAGAACACCGGGTTCCTCCCCGAGGAACGGGAGTGGGTCACCCGCCTGCTCGACCACGGCTATGTCGACATCTTCCGCAAGAGAAACCCCGAGACCGTCGGCGCCTACACCTGGTGGAGCAACCGTCCCGGGGTCCGCGAACGCAACGTGGGTTGGCGCATCGACTACTTCATCATCTCGCCCGACCTCGAAGACAGGGTGGTCGACGCGAGAATTCACGCCGACGTGCTCGGAAGCGATCACTGCCCGATCGAGCTTGAGCTCGATCGGAATTAGGAATTCGGAATTCGGAATTCGGAATGACGGACAAACATCCCACCGCTCAAGGAAGCGCCTGATTCCGTCAGGACGGGCGGGGCCGCCTGCGGCGGAGGCTGCCTCAGGTACCGCGTGCGGATACGAGTCGCGTGCGGCGGAGGTGCCATTTTCAGCATTGTTGGACGCCCCTATCTTCTGCAAGTCGCACGAGGCGATCTCGGGCAAACAATGCGAAAGGTGGCTCCTCTCGGGAAGAGCGACGGATATATTCATGTCGGCCAAGAAGCAACCAGAAGGTAGTGGATGAACAATAAGACCACCACCGCCGCCTCGAACGCATGTACCTCGCCGCACCGTGCAACGAGCCCTACCGCCCCGACATCACCATCGCCGAGGGCGCGGCGGAGATCGCGTTTCGACGTCGGCCCCCACCTCCACCACGCGGGCGGGGCGGTTCACGGCGCCAACTACTTCAAGGCTATGGACGACGCCGCGTTCTTCGCCGCCAACTCTCTGGTCGACGACGTCTTCGTGCTCACCGTCAGCTTCAACGTCTATTTTCTGCGGCCGCATCATCGAGGGCTCCCTCGTCGCCCGCGGCATGGTGGTCAACGCCAGCAAGAACCTGTGGGTCGCCGAGGCCACACTCGAAGACGACCGCGGCCGGCTGCTCGGACGCGGCAGCGGACGTTCATGCGCAGCCGGATGGCGCTCACGATGCCATGGGCTACGGCGGCGCGGACTGATGCCCGAACTTCCCGAGGTCGAAACCGTCCGCCGCGCGCTCGACCTCGAACTCACCGGGCGCCGGATCACCGGCGTCCGCGGACGCTCCATCTCCATGCGCCGGCCGCTCGACGTCGAGCACCTGTCCTCCGTCCTTCCCGGACGGCGGCTCGCGACGCCGCGGCGGCGGGGCAAATACCTGCTCATCGACTTCGACCCGCCGGGCACCCTGCTCAACCACCTCGGGATGTCGGGGCGGCTCACCATCACCGATGCTCGGTCGCCGGTCCTGCCCCACACCCACGTCACGCTCGAACTCGACGACGGGCGCGAACTCCGATTCGTCGACCCGCGGAGGTTCGGCTTCATGGTGTGGCTGGAGCCGGGGGCAGAGGCGCTCGGACCCGTCGCTTTCGGCGCTCGGGATCGAACCGCTCGACCCCGGGTCTCGAAACGAGCCTCCCCCCGCGCCTCAAGGCGCGCCGCGCACCGCTCAAGTCGCTGCTCCTCGACCAGCACCTTGTTGCGGGTGTGGGCAACATCTATGCCGTCGAGGCTCTGTGGCGGGCCGGCATTCGACCCACGCGACCGGGGCACCGAACGTCGATCCAGCGTCTGACCGGCTGCGCACGAGGTCCGGTCGGTTCTCGCAGAAGCCGTCGAGCAGGGCGGCACGACCATCCGTGACTACGCCACCCCCGACGGCAATTTCGGCTACTTTGCGATCCACCTCTCCGCCTACGGCCGCCAGGGAAAGCCATGTCTGAGGTGCGACACCACCCTCCGCTCCGACGTCATCGGAGGCCGCACCACCGCCTGGTGCCCCGGGTGCCAGCGGTAGGTTCCGAAAAATTGCGGATTGCGGAATGCGGAATGCGGATTTTTCGCCGCTCGGCTCAGCTTCGCTCGGCGAGATCACGCAGATTGTGAGATACATCCGTGCGGCCGAGGTGCACATTGTTTGCATGTGTATTGACGCCTCGCATCTCACTGCAAGCCCACGAGGCCTTTCGGGCAAACAATGCTAGGGTGGTTCCTCCGGAACCGCGCCCTGAAAGCCGCGTTCACTCGAACGGCGGAAAAAGTGACGCCTTTTCCCGATTGTAGACGCCTCGCGTTCGCTTCCGGCTGTCGCTCTCAGCTACGCCTTGACAGGTCGCTCCTCGGGAATGACGTCCTCTGCAAGCATATCGAGTAGGATTGACGCGACTGGAGGCTCATGGGACACCTGGTCGGCAAAGACGTGTTTCGCGAGTTGGGCCGCAAGATCGATCAGCCTGGGCACCCGCACGCCGTGGAACGAAACCCTCGGCGAGATCCTCCAGGAGCTCTACACCCCGGACGAGGCCGATCTGATCACCCGCATGCCCTACGGCCTGTCGACCCTGCGCCGGCTTGCGGCCATCACCGGCGAGGACCAAACCGACCCTCAGGAACCGGCTCGACCGTCTCTGCGACAAGGGCCTGGTGATGGACATCGAGATCCAGGGGAAATACCGCTACACGGTGTCGCCGCTGGTCATCGGCATTTTCGAGCTCACGATGATGCGCACCGGCCCCGACCTCGACCGCAAGAAGATCGCCGGTCTCTTCCACCAGTACATGGGCCCCGACGGCGTCTTTCACGCGAGCGAACTTCGGCACACGGCGAGACCAGCCACCATCATGCGTGCCCTGCCGCTACGAGGGCACCATCCGCGACGAAGACCACGTCGAGGTCCTCGACTACGAGAAAGCGAGGGAGATCATCGACCGCCAGGACCGTTTCTCGATGGGTCTGTGCTCGTGCCGGCACGAAAAGCACCATCTCGGGCACGGCCTGCGACGCCCCGATGGACAACTGCTCCTCCATGGGCTATTCGGCCGACTACCTCATCCGCCACGACCTCGCGCGCGAAGTCTCGAAGGCCGAGATGCTCGACAACGTCGACCGCTCGCGCGACCTCGGGTCTGGTGATGAATGCCGACAACGTCCAACGCAACGTCACCTTCATCTGCCACTGCTGCGGGTGCTGCTGCAACGCCCTGGCCGGTCTGACCGATCACGGCTTCACAGCGGCCGTGGTCACGTCGAGCTATATCGCCGTCACCGATGACGAGCCCTGCAAGGGCTGCAACTTCTGTGAGAAAGCCTGCCCGATCGACGCCATCTCGATGGTGCCCGACGACAACCCCGAAACCAAAAAGAAAAAGAAACCCGCCATCGATCAGGAGTTCTGCCTCGGTTGCGGAGTCTGCGCCAACGCCTGCACCACCGGCGCCATGAAGCTCGAACCGCGGGCGCAGCGGGTGATTCCGCCCGAGATCCACCTTCCAACGGGTGATTCTGTCGTCCCTCGAGCGCGGAACGCTGCAGTACCAGTTCTTCGACAACCCGGCGAGCGGGACCCAGGCCTTTCTCCGCGGTCTGGTCGGCGGTTTCCTCAAACTGCCGCCGGTCAAGAAGACGTTGCTGTCCGACCAGCTGAGATCGCGATTCCTCAAGACCCTGGAAGGCGGCGTCCACAAACAGGGCAAGAGCTGGGCGGCCGAGATCTGAGATCGCGCCAAATAGACACCCGGATCGACCGTAAAGTCTGAGTCGGTCTACAGGCACGCCGATTGCTGAGGGACAGGGATCGCCACAGCGGGGAGGAAGCATGCGTTCGAGTCGTTGTCATCGCCATTCTGGTGCTGGTTGTCGCCGGTTCAGCCGTTCACGTCGAGGCCGAAATTCCCGACAGGGTCGCCGAACGCCTGGATCGAGGTTGTCACCCCGTCCGAAACCGACGAGTTTCAGGGCAGATACATCATGTCCATCACCACCGTAGTTCAGAAACCAAACGGCAAGAGCCGCGAAGAAGTGGTGTTCGACGCAGAGGTCGAAAACGCGGCCGACGGGAACCAGACGCGGCACCTCCTCCGCTACATCGAAAACGGTGAGGACGTCACCGAAAAGCAGCGTGGAGATTTTGAGGGCGAGGACACGGTCCAACAGGAAGAAGGACGACGAGGACGACGATTCGGATCTTGCCAACCCCTTTGGCGACACCGCCGATCTCTATCAGTTCGGCGAACCGGAGACCGTGGGCTCGGAGATCGTCGTCACCTTCGAGCCGGCTCCGGGGCACGAGGACGACGACAACGTCGCCACGGGCGGCTGGCGTGGGACCCCGTCACGCTGGAACCGAGCCTGGATGGAGATGACGGCCGTCCACGCGCCCAAACCTCTCAAGAGACTGGCCATCCGGCTCGAGTTCACACTGCAGGGTGATGACCTGTTTGTTTCCCGCATGGTGACCGATGGGCTCGCCAAGGTGCTGATGATGCAGCGGGAGTTCCATATGGACCTGCGCTTTGAGGACATTCGGCCCGATCAGGTAGCGCTCCGTCGGGACAGTGACTTTCCGCACGCGGCATTCCCGAGAGGATGCCAGGCACCTCCGCCGCACGGGACCCGATGCCAGGCGGGACGCCTGCCCCACAAAGTCGTCCGGCAGCTCGAGTGGACGCTGCCGTCCCGGCTGCCGTTCCACCAGCCTGCCTGGAGAGATGTGATGGATCGATTCGAAATCCGAATTCCGAAATCCGAATTCCGAATTTCCTAGGGCGGCGGCAGCTTGAGCCCCGGGTTCGGCATCGCCGGGTTGCCGCGCGGCGGCTCGTCGCGCTCGGGAAACCCGCCGTCGAGGGTGCGGGTGATTGTGGGGCCCGAGTGTCCGAACGGGGTCGGGCGCGGCGTCGGCACCTGACCGCCGCCCTGCCGCCAGATCAGAGGCCGAGAAATTGGCGAAATCGGTGAGCGCGCGGGACAGCGCGACCCCGGCGACGCCGAAGGTCACCGCCCGGTCGTCGAGGCTTCTGCCAGCCGCGGAGCTCACCCGTGCGGTAGAACTCCTGGCCGACGAACGGGTAGAGCGAGGCGCTGCGGGCGACCGTGGCGTCGACCGCGGACCCACAGCCTCGTCCTGGATGAGCTCGCGGTCCTGCCCGTAATAGACCAGCTTGACCCTGCCGAGGATCGAGTCGACGTACTGTTGATAGGCTTCGGCGTAGGCCGCTTCGCGGCTGTCGTCGTGGGCCACGGCCAGCGGGTCGTTGGCATCGAGCACGAGTACCGCAAGAACCCCCAGCTCCTCGACCAGATCGCCGAGAGGCACCGGTTGCTGGAGATCCGCGGCGCACCGCCGCACCTGCGCTTCGAGCGCCTGAGGCAGTTTGCCCGGAGGCCCGGCGCGCCATGACGGCGGAGCCGCCAACCGCGTCGGATCCCGGCGTTGAATCGATCCTCGTGCCGGTGGATCTGGCGGGCGAGATCCGGCGGGACGAAATCGACCGCCTTCCACGCCACGTGGCGGACCGTCGTTTCACTCCAGCCGATGCTCAAGACCGCGGCCGCCACGGCCAGGACGACTCTGTGGCGCGCCGGCGCCGTCATTTGCCTTTGGGTTGACCCGAGGTCATCGGGCCGCCTTCCATGGCCACGACCAGACTCGGCGAATCTCCTCCGGCACGGCCGGGGAGTAGCCCTCGTAGATCTGCACGGGACGGCCTTTGCGGTCGATCAGCACGTTGGTCGGCAACGACTCCACGCCGAGCTGCGTTGAGTCTCGTTGCTGCTCATGAGATAGACCGGGATATCGATGCCGTAGCGTCTCGAGGAACTTCATGCCCATGGGCCGGTGTGCGATCCATGTTGACCGTCACCAGCGCCAGCTTCTCGGCCTTCAGCTCAAGCGCCAGCTTCTGCAGCTCGGGCAGCTCCTTCCGGCACGGACCGCACCAACTCGCCCAGAAGGTCAAGCAGTACGGGACGCCCGCGCAGCGACTCGAGATCGATCCGTTCTGGTCCCGTCGACCGAAAGAAAACTCAGATTCGGGAATACTCGGCACTCCTCGGGCCTGGGCGCCGAACAGTGCCTCCAGCGGTCACCGACAACCCCGACAATAATGACAACAACAGAGAGAACTCGTCTCATGGGTTCATGATACACCACGGAAAACAACGCCCAGAACGCACAAAGTCATCGTTTTGTGAAATTTCGCACAAACCAGATGCCGACTCGCCGATCTTTTGCTACACTTCGCCGATGAGCTGGGAATTGCACCGCGTTGCCATCGTCGGCGGAGGGATGATGGGAAGGTCCCTCGCCACCAAGGTCGCCCAGGAGGGCATCAACGTCTATCTCAAGGAGGTCTCCGCCGAGGCCGTTGAGGTGGCAGGAGCGAACTCGAACGATCCCTCGACCACGAGATCACCCGCTTCGGTCTGACCAACTCCGAGAAAAAGGCGATTCTCTCGCGCATCACCTGGGTCACCCATTTTGACTGCGCCACCGACTGCGATCTCGCCATCGAGGCGGTCCAGGAGGATTTCGGCCTCAAACGCCAGATCCTGCGCGAACTCGACAAGCGGATGGCGCCCGACCACCCCATCGTCATCAACACCTCGACCCTCTCGATCACCGAGCTCGCGGCACAGAACACCCAGCCGCAGCGCATCGTGGGGATGCACTTTCTCTACCCCGTGACCACCACCCAGGTGGTCGAAGTCGTGCGGGGTCAGCTGACGACCGACGAGGTCTACGAACGCGCGATCGAATTCGCGCGTCTTCTCGGCAAGGTGCCGATCAAGGTCTTCGAGATGCCCGGCTTCGTCACCACCCGGATCATCCTGCCGCTCATCAACGAGGCGATGCACGTGGTGATGGAGGGCGTCGCCGACGCGCGCGAGATCGACCTCGCCATGAAACTCGGCTACGGATTTCGCAGCGGTCCGCTCGAGTGGGCCGATCGCACCGGTCTCGACCGCGTTCTCAACTGGATGCAACACCTCTACCATGAGAGCGGCGAGCCGCGGTTCCGCCCCTGCCCGCTGCTCAAACGGCTGGTTCGAGCCGGCCTCTTCGGCGCCAAAACGGGCCGCGGTTTCTTCGAATACGACGAGAACCGCCACCGCACCGACCGCCTCCCCGACGACAAGCCGCGGATGGCTTGAGTCGAACGCCACACGGAGTCGAACATGAAAATTCTCGTCCTCAACAGCGGATCTTCGTCAGTCAAGTTCCAGATCATCGAGACCGATCTCGATCGGATGAACGCCCACCAGGACGAGACCCTGGCGGTCGGGTCTGGTCGAAAAGATCGGCCTTTCCGATTCGCGCCTGGTCCTCGAGGTCCCGGACCGCAAGACCTATCAGGACTACCGCGAGATCCTCGAACACCGCACGGCCATCGAGTGGGTCCTGCGCATCCTCACCGACCCCGAGCACGGCATTCTCGATTCGGTCGAGGAGATCGGCGCCGTCGGCCACCGGGTCGTCCACGGCGGCGAGGCCTTTGCATCGTCCGTGCTCATCACCCCTGAGGTCGTCGAGCAGATCGAGGCGTGCTCGGTGCTCGCACCGCTCCACAACCCGCCCAATCTCCGCGGGTACTACGCAGCCCACGCCGCCATGCCCGATATCCCCCACCTCGCGGTCTTCGATACGGCCTTTCACCAGACCATGCCGGCCCACGCCTTTCTCTACGGCATCCCCTTCCAGCTCTACAAGAAGCACCACCTCCGTAAATACGGCTTTCACGGCACCTCCCACCGCTACGTGACCTTCCGGGGCAGCCAGATCCTGGGTTGGGAGCGCAAAGAAAAGAAGCTGATCAGCGTCCACCTCGGCAACGGGTGCTCTCTGGCGGCGGTCGATCACGGCAAGAGCATCGACACCTCGATGGGATTCACCCCTCTCGAGGGGCTCGTCATGGGAACCCGCTCCGGCGACATGGACCCGGCCATCATTCCCTGGTTGATGGCGATGGAAGAGATGACCCTGCACCAGGTCAACACCATGCTCAACAAACACTCCGGTCTGTACGGGGTGTCGGGGGTCTCCTCCGACATGCGGGAACTGCTGGCCGCCCGCGCCGACGGCAACCAGCGCGCCGACGTCGCGTTCCGGATGTTCTGCTACCGGATCAAGAAGTACATCGCGGCCTATGCGGCGGCGATGGGCGGCGTCGACGCGGTCCTCTTCACCGGCGGCATCGGCCAGAAATCGGTGGAGGTCCGCGAAGCTTCCCTCTCCGGGCTCGAGTTCATGGGCATCGAGATCGACCAGGACCGCAATACCGCCGTCACCGACGGCGAGGGAGAGATCTCTACCGACGATTCACGGGTCCGGGTGCTGGTGGTCCCCACCAACGAGGAAAAGACCATCGCCCGCGACGTCATCCGGGTCCTCAACAACATCATGCCGACCTTCACACCACCGGAGACGGTGACCTAGACCGCCGACTCGGCAATTTCGGATTTCGGATTTCGGATTTGCACACGATCTTCGGTATCCCAACGCCCCATCTGCGGTTTCTAAAGGGCCGGTGCGATGGAAAATTCCGAAATCCGAAATCCGAAATTCGTCACTCCCCCGCATCCTCTTCTTCCCCTTCGCTCTGCCGCTCCTGCCTTGCCTCTTCGACGAAACGGCTGACCCGGTAGATGTAGTTGAAGGCCGACACGATCACGAGGATGAACGACACGTAGAAGCAGGCCGGTGGGACCCATCGCGGCACGTAGAACACGTTGGCCAGGAGCACGACCGCCATGGTCGCAACCTGGGCGAAGGTCGTGGCCTTGCCCAGCGGCGACGGCGGGAACTCCCGCAGACCCTCGACCATGTACAACACCCCGGCCACCATCATGATGACGAAGTCGCGGAAAAGAGCCAGGATGGTCAACCACAGCGGGATCACGACCGCCTGCCCCTGGGGGAAGGTCAGCGCGATGTAGGCGACGGTGATCAGCATCTTGTCGGCGATGGGATCGAGGTAGGCTCCGACTCGGGACTCTCATGTCCATGCGGCGCGCCAGATACCCGTCGAAAGCATCGGTGAGGCCCGCGACGATGAAGATCCACATGGCGAGGCGGAAATCTTGATCCGACACCGCGATGACGAAGAACGGAACCATCGCCATCCGGGTCAGGGTGATGAAGTTCGGCAGCGTGAGCGGCCGCATCTTCTCCTCGACCCGCTTGCGGATGCGCTGCCGAACCTCCTTGCGCGCTTCGCGTCCCCTCGGGCTCAATCCGCCTCCTCTCGATTGAGCTGCCACAGCATTCTCAAACCGTGCAGGGTCAGGTCCGGCTCGACGTGGTGGATCAGTTCGGTGTGGGCGGCAAATGCACCCGCCAGACCTCCCGTCGCGACCACCGTCGCCTCTCCCAGTTCATCGAGGATCCTTCGCGTGACACCTTCGATCAGACCCAGATATCCGTAAAACAGACCCGACTGGATGCTGTCCACCGTCCCCTTGCCGATCACCCTCTCGGGCGGCGCCATGGCGACGCTGGGCAAGTTTGGCGGTTTTCAGCGACAGCGCTTCGGCTGTGACACCGGGTCCCGGAGCGATGGCGCCTCCGAGATACTCACCATCGGCAGACACGACTTCCCAGGTCACGGCGGTCCCGAAATCGAGCACCAGGCAGGGCCCGCCGTGATCCGCGTAGGCGGCCACGGCGTCGCACAAGCGGTCGGCGCCGAGTTCCTGCGGCGCGTCCACCAGCAACGGCATCCCGGATTTGATCCCCGGCTCGACGAAAAACGGGGTTCGGTCGAGGTACCTCTTGACCCCTTCGTTGAGCCGCGGGTCGATCGGCGGCACCACCGAAGCGATGGCCACCGCGGCCAGATCGTCCGGGTCCACCTTCTCCCACCGCAAAAGCTGGTGCAACCACATCCCCACCTCGTCCGCAGTGCGTTCGGCGTGAGTGGTCAGCCGCCAGTGGGTGCGCAGCCGATCACCCTCGAATAAGACCGACAACGGTGTTGGTGTTGCCGACATCCAGCGCCAACAGGTACTCGCTCATTCAGCCTCCGGTAGGGCCACGGTACAATCCCATCCGGCTACTGTCCAGAAAACGGCCGCACGCCAAGAACCCAAACGCTGCCAGGCCGTAGTATCATCTGCGAACCGCAGAAAGAGAGCCGGGAGTAGTCTTTGAATCCGAAATCACATCATATTGGGGGCCGATCCCCACCGGAAACGCATACACTCACGACACCAACACGGAAGGAGCGAAGACAATGAGTCTTCGGCGTCACATTGACGGTCGCCGGGCTGATGATGCTCGTGCTGCTCAGCACGTTTGCCGTCACAGCCCAGGAGGCCAAGGTACCCGTCCAGGAGGTCTTTCTGGACAACGGAATGAAAATTTTGATGGTCGAACGCCACGAGAGCCCGACCGTCTCGGCCGGCTGGATCACCCACGTCGGGTCGGTCAATGAAGAGGTCGGGGCCACCGGCATCGCCCACCTCTTCGAACACATGATGTTCAAGGGCAGCCCGACCATCGGCACCTCGGATTACGAGCAGGAGGCCGCGATCATGGCCCAGCTCGACGAGCTCCGCCTCGAGATGGAGGCCGAGTACGAGGTCATGCGCGAGATGAAACGCGCGCGGCGACCTCGAGGGCAGCATCTACCTGCCCGAGAACCAGACCGAAAAGCTGGCCGAACTTCGCGAGAAGATGCAGGAGTTCCAGGCGCAGCAGAAAGAGTTCATCGTCAAGGACGAGTTCGACCAGGTCTACACCGAGGCCGGCGCCTCCGGCATGAACGCGGGCACCAGCAACGACTTCACCATCTACTTCATCACCGTGCCCGCCAACAAGCTCGAGCTGTGGTTCTGGATGGAGTCCGAGCGCCTTCTCAACGCGGTCTTCCGGGAGTTCTACACCGAACGCGACGTGGTGCGTGAAGAGCGCCGCATGCGGACCGAATCGAACCCGACGGCCAAGTTCGAGGAGCAGTTCGACATGATGTTCTGGGGCTCGGTCCCCTACCACCACCCGGTGGTGGGTTGGCCCTCCGACGTCGAGTCCATCACCCGCGACCAGGCCGAGAAGTTCTTCGCCACCTACTACGCACCGAACAACATCACGACCGCGCTGGTCGGCGATTTCGACTCCGAGGAGGCGCTGGCGCTGGCCGAGAAATACCTGGGCCGCATCCCACGAGGCGAGAAGCCACCGCCGCCGGTCGTCACCGAGGAGATCGAGCAGCTCGCCGAACGCCGCATGAAAGCCACCGCCGATACCAACCCGTCGGTGCAGTTCCGTTGGCACACGGTGCCCTTCGGCCACACCGACTACTACGCCCTCGAGGTCATGAACGCGATCCTCAACGATCGCACCGGACGGCTCTACAAGAGTCTGGTCGAGGACAAACAGATCGCCACCGGCGAGCCCTACTCGAGCTACAACTCACTCAAGTACGGGGGCTACTTTGGAAGTCGGCGCCGAGCTCGCAGATGGTGTCGACCACCAGATGGTGGAGGACGCCCTGATCTTCGAGATCGACCAGCTCAAAGACGGAACCGGTCGGCGAACGCGAGCTGCAGAAGGTCAAGAACCAAACCCTGGCCGATTCGTACCGCCGTCTCCAGTCCGATTTCTTCCTGCTCCTGCAGCTGCTCCTGTACGACGTGTGGGAGGACTGGAGCTTCCTCAACGAGTCGTCGGCCCGCATCGAGGCCGTGACGACCGAGGACATCCAGCGCGTCGCCAATACCTACTTCACCGAAACGGGACTGAATGCGCTGTGGTACTTCCGCAAGGAGGGCAGCGAGGAGGATCCCGAGCTGGCCGGCCTTTCGGGCCAGGCCAAAGCCATGGCCAAACAGGCTCTCGCGCAGATCAATCACGATCGAAGACCCCGCCCAACTCGAACAGGGACTGGCGCAGATGCAGGGCATGCTCGGCCCAGGTGCCGCCCGAGATCAAGCCGGGGATCGAACTCGTGATCAAAAAGGCCACCGAACGCCTCGAGATGCTCAAGGCGGCGGCCGGAGAGGGGGAGTGACATGCGCCGTTTGACGATTTTTTACCGTTGTATGTGCTGGCACTGACTGTCGCCGCGGCGACAGTCTCCGCCGCTGATATCCCGGACCGGCCCGAGAAATTGGTCTTCCCGGACCTCACGTTCGAGGTGCCGGACGCCGATTCTCTGCGTTTCGAACTGGCCGATGGAACGCCCGTCTACGCAAAGAAGGACAGCCAGTTTCCGCTCGTCAACATTTCCGTCTACTTCAGGGGAGGACGTTATCTCGAGCCCGACGGCAAAGTCCGGTCTCGCCGCCATCACCGGCGACGCCTGGCGCTCCGGTGGCGCCGGCGAATACACCGCCCAGGAACTCGACGAGGAGCTCGATTTTCTCGCCGCCAACCTGACGACCAATATCGGTGACGTCACCGGTTCGGTGAGCCTCAACGTTCTGTCCAAGGACCTCGATGCGGCCATGGCCATCATGATGGACGTCCTGACCAAGCCTCGTTTCCAGGAGACCGGTTTGCCAAGACCAAAGACAACATGCTGCAGGCCATGAAGCAGCGCAACGATGACACCGCCGATATCGAGGCCCGCGAGTGGGATCGCCTGATCTATGGCGACACCTACTGGATGAACCGGCTGGCCACCAAGGCGTCGGTTGATGCCGATCACCGCGGTATGACTGCAAGAGCATTCATCAGCTCGCTGATGCGTTCCGGCAACCTCGTCGTCGCCGTGGCCGGAGACTTCCAGCAGGCCGAAATGGAAGCTCTCCTCAACCGCACGATCGCGACGCTGCCCAAGCTCGATCAACCCGCTGCCTGAGATACCGCAGCCGCTCACCGACGACCGCGAAGGGCGTCTACGTCATCAACAAGACGCGACGTCAACCAGGGCCGGGTGAGCATCGGCAAGCTCGGCTACAAGCTCGGCGCGCCGAACCAGTTCCCCTTGATGATCGGCAACGACATCCTCGGCGGAGGCGGTTTCACCGCTCGCATGATGAAGACCATTCGTTCCGACGAGGGCCTCGCCTACAGCGCCTATTCCGGCCTCAGCTTTCCCGGTCACCATGCCGGGCACAGTTCCGGGCCTACTACCAATCCAAATCCTCGACCTGCGCCTATGCCGCGGAGATCTTCTTCGATCTCCTGAAATCGATGCGCACCGCACCGCCTACCGAAGAGGAGCTTCGCACCGCAAAGGCCGTCCTTCATCGAGACCTTCCCGCGCCGCTTTGCAAGTGCGGGCCAGGTGGTCGGTCTGTATGCCACCGATGAGCTCCTGGGCCGGCCCCACTCCTATTGGACCGAGTATCGCGGACAACGTCGCGGCGGTCACCGGCGCCGACGTAAGAGGCGATGGCCGCCGATCTCGACCCGAGCAAGATGATCATGCTCGTCGTCGGCAACGTCGAGGAAATCATGAAGGGCCACCCCGAGCACGAGGCCAAGCTCTCGGATTTCGGAAAGATCACGGAGCTCCCGCTGCGGGACCCGATGACGCTCGAGCCGATGACCGAGTAGTCTTTCTCTTAACATTCAACACACGACGCCCGGGCTTCGGCCCGGGCGTTTTTTTTTCGGATTTTGGATTTCGGATTTCGAATTTTTCGGACTGACGAAGTGGCGGTCTTCTGCATCGTAAATGTCGGATATCGGAAGAGGCAGGGTCGCCGAATTCCTCGTTTTCGACCCGGAACGCGGGATGGAAATTCGAAATCCGAAATCCGAAATCCGAAATTCTGTATCTACCCCCTCCTCCCCGGTCCCTTCATCTTCCCGCCGCCCTTGCCCGCTCGTGAAAGATGGTACAAAATAGCTCCGCCCGTTCTCGGGCAACTCCCGAAGGAGGCGAGATGAAGATCCACGAGTATCAAGGCAAAGAGGTGCTGGCAGCAGCACGGCGTTCCCGTGCCGCGCGGCATCGTCATCACCGAGGCCGAAGAGGCCCGAAAGGCGGCCGAGGAACTCGGCGGCAAGGTCGTCGTCAAAGCGCAGATCCACGCCGGCGGCCGGGGCAAGGGCGGCGGCGTCAAGCTCGCCGACAACCCCGACGAGGCGGTCAAGCTGGCGGGCGAGATCCTCGGCATGACCCTGGTCACCAAACAGACCGGCCCCGAGGGCAAGCTGGTGCGGACGGTGCTGATCGAAGAGGCGCTGCCGATCGACCGCGAACTCTATCTGGGCGTGGTCCTCGACCGCTCCGAGGGCTTCCCGGTGATGATGGCGTCGAAGTTCGGCGGCATGGAGATCGAGGAGGTCGCGGAGGAAAACCCCGACGCCATCCTCAAGGCCCACTTCGACCCCGACGTCGGGCTCCACCCCTACCTGAGCCGCAAGCTGGCCTTCGGCCTCGGTCTCGAGGGCGACGCCTTCAAGGCCGGCACCAAGTTCATGCACGCGCTGGCCAAGGCCTACGGCGAGACCGACGCCTCGCTGCTCGAGATCAACCCGCTGGTGACCACCACCGACGGCCGGGTGGTCGCTCTCGACGCCAAGATGAACGTCGACGACAGCGCGCTCTTCCGCCACAAGGACATCGAGGCGATGCGCGATGTCCACGAGGAGGAGCCGCTCGAGGTCGAGGCCTCGAAGTTCGACCTCAACTACATCAAGCTCGACGGCAACATCGGCTGCATGGTCAACGGCGCCGGGCTCGCCATGGCGACCATGGACATCATCAAGCACTGCGGCGGCGAACCGGCCAACTTCCTCGATGTCGGCGGCGACGCCTCCCAGGAGCGGGTGGCCGCGGCCTTCCGCATCCTGCTCTCCGACCCCTCGGTCAAGGGCGTGCTGGTCAACATCTTCGGCGGGATCGTGCGCTGCGACATGGTGGCGCGCGGCGTCGTCGCAGCGGCGGAAGAGGTCAAGCTCAGCATCCCGCTGGTGGTGCGGCTCGAAGGCACCAACGTCGAGGAGGGCCGGCGGGTGCTCGCCGAGTCCGGGATCGACCTGATCGTCGGCGAAGGGATGGCCGACGCCGCCGAAAAAGTCGTGGCAGCGGTCGGAGGTGCGGCATGAGTATCTGGGTCAACTCCGAAACCAAGGTCGTCGTCCAGGGTCTGACCGGCAAAGAGGGCACCTTCCACGCGGCCAGAAGTGCCGCGAGTACGGCACCAAGATCGTCGCCGGCGTGACGCCCGGCAAGGCCGGACAGAACGTCGACGGCGTGCCCGTCTTCAACACCGTGGACGACGCGGTCCGCGAAACCGGCGCCAACGCCTCGCTGATCTTCGTGCCGCCGCCGTTTGCGGCCGACGCCATCCTCGAGGCGGCCGACGCCGGCATCGAGGTCGTGGTGTGCATCTCCGAGGGCATCCCGGCGCGCGACATGATCCGCGTCCAGCGCATCCTCCAGGGCCTGCCGACCCGCCTCATCGGCGGCAACTGCCCCGGCATCATCACCCCCGGCGAGTGCAAGCTCGGCATCATGCCCGGCCACATCTCGATCCCCGGCCCGGTCGGCGTGGTCTCGCGCTCCGGCACCCTGACCTACGAGGCGGTGGGCCAGCTCACGGCCCTCGAACCTCGGCCAGTCGACCTGCGTCGGCATCGGCGGCGACGCCCTGCCGGGCACCAACTTCATCGACTGTCTCGAGGCCTTCGAAGAGGACGGCGCAGACCGAAGCCATCGTCATGATCGGCGAGATCGGCGGTTCGGCCGAGGAGGACGCGGCGGCCTTTATCGAGCAGTTCGTGTCCAAACCGGTGGCGGCCTTCATCGCCGGCCAGACGGCGCCTCCGGGCCGCCGCATGGGCCACGCCGGCGCCATCATCTCGGGCGGCAAGGGCACCGCGGCCGACAAGATCGCGGCCCTCGAAGCGGCGGGGATCGCCGTCGCGGCCACCCCCGCCGAGATCGGCACCACCATGAAACGCGCGATGGAGTCCGAGTCGCTGGTTTAGGACCGACAGAATATTTTGCTTTTTTGTATAATGCTCCCTTCGTAGTGAGGGAGGAGGAGTTCTTCTCTGCGATGGCCCGGCGGTTCCGCCGGGTTTTTTCATTTGGTTCGGCCCGGCGGGAATAAACCGGGCTGACGCGATCGAAAGACGTTTTCACTCGAACGTTCGGAATCGCCTCGTGCGGCGAAGGGCCACTCTTCTCAAGGGAGGAGCTCTCCCGACACGAGATTTCTCCGCTCGCTCATTCTTCGCTCGGTCGAAATGACGAGTGGGGCAAGGGTTCTACTTGACCCTCGAACAGACACGCTCCGTGTCCACCGGACGCGCCGTCGAGGATGTTGCGATGCTGCCCTCGCACGAGGGATGCCCGGCGAATTCTCAAGGGGGCACTCACGGGCAATGCAACCGTGAACGTCGAGATGTCCGGCCCCGGAAACCGTCATCGAAGCGTTTGTGGTGCGGGCGTCCCGCCTGCACCGCGGCTGTTCACAACCGCACGATACGGTCGGCGGCGAGAAACCACAATTCGACGTGGGGTTCGTGGTCGAGGTCGAGGGCATCGCGCAGGGCGCTGGCATAGGTGCGCACCTGGGGCTCGTACACTCCGGCTCGCTCCGCGAGGGCCTCAGCGCCGTCGATCCTGTCGGTCTTGTAATCGGCCACCACCACCCGGCCGTCATCGGGGTCGCGGTAGACCAGATCGACCAGACCGGACACCACGGCGCCCGGAAGACCGGGTTCCTCCGACCACAGCATGACCGGCAGCTCCCGCGCCACCACGTAATCGGCGACCGCGGACAATCGGGCCAGACACGAACCCCCGGCCAACCTCGTCAGCAGATCTTCGGCACGGCCCTTCCCATCGTCCCCGTCGTCGTCGAAACCGAGTTCGCCGAGGATGCGTTCACGCTGAGCCGCGATCTGCGGCGCCAGCTCGGAGGCGAGATCGAGAGTCTCCATCATGGAGTGCACCGCGGTGCCAAGAGCCATCGCCAGACCTCGATCCGAAAGCGCCCTCCCCTTCCCCGCTCGCCCTCCTCGGCCTCGGCCCGTTGCAACCGGTCGTGGGCCTCTGCCGACGCCGAACGGAATAGCGTCCGCTCCATCCTCTCCGCGGCGGCCCGGCGAGCGGCGGCCAGTTCGCTCGCGCGAAGCAGCGCCTCTGCGGGAACTTCGACGCCGGCCCCGCGAGCGGCTCCAGGTTCCACCGTCTCCGGCGGCCGCCCGAACACCGGCATCAACCGCGCGACGTGTTCCTCCTCGCCGACGACGCGTTCGGCCGCGTTCTCGATCTGACGTTCCACCGCTCCGGCCTCGAGACGGCGGCTGATCGAGCCGGGCAAAGGTCGATGCCGCTTCCGGCGGCACATCGTCGCCGGGCGCCCGCCACCCCCCGGACACCACGAGCCGGTTCTTGGCGCGGGTCGTGGCCACGTAGAGAAGGCGCACGATCTCGGCCCGGGTCTTGCGATCCTGCACCCACTCGGCCGAGGCGAAGGCCGGGGTCGCCCAGCCGAAGAGCCGGTACTCGGGCCTCCCGTCGAAAAACCGCAGCTCCGCCGCAGCGCGCTTGCCGCCCCCGCGCCCCCCCTTGTGGATCTGAGCCACGTAGACGTGTCCGAAATCGAGCCCCTTGGCCTTGTGGATGGTCATGACGTGGACCGCATCGACCTCGAGATCGGGTGGCGTCGGGACCCGGCTCTCGCCGCCCTCCTCGACCGCCTGCCGCAGGAACCTGGCGAGCCCGGCATCCCCGCCTTCGCCGGCGACCAGCGTCGCCTCGAGGTCGGCGAGAAATCGGTCGATCCGCGCCCGGCGGAAGCGGCCGAGATAGCGCGCCGGCGGCCGTCACCTCGGCCAGCCACAGGGTCCGGATCTTTTCGACAAAGACATCGGGTGGATCCGACCGCAGCGAGCGCCGCAATCTCGGCGATGAATCTCCGCTGCCTGCCTGCACGGCGGCCGGCCACCCGGGCACCGCGTCGGCGCCGGGCGCATCCTTCGGCAGCCGCAGCCTGCGCCTGCCCGATCGCCTCGACGACGGCTGCCGCCGCCACCGGATCCTCGACCCGCCAGCCCGGCCATCCGGCCCGGGAACCCGGCCCCCCACAGCGGTGCCAGCGCCGCGTCCGGCACCCCGACCACATCGCTGCGCAACGACGGTCAGGAGCGCGAGCACGTCGGCCGGTTCGAGGACGCAGCGGACCAGCGCCGCCAACTCGACCACCTCCCGCTGGCGGTAGTAGTCGCGTTCGCGCGCCACCTCGTAGGGAACGCCGGCCTCGCGAAAGGCCTCCAGCAGAACTTCCTGGGCCGTAGTGACCCGCAACAGCACCGCCACCTCGCCCCAGCCCCTCGATCACGCCCTCGGCGCGCAGCCGCGCGATGTCGGCCGCGATCGCCTGCGCCTCGAGAGCCGAGGTCACGCTGTCGGCATTGCCCTTCTCGGGCGCCACGCCGTCGGGCCCGTCCGGCCACGCCACCCAATGCTCGACCGTCTTCCAACCACCGTCGTCCACCCCCGGCACCTCCCGTCGGCCCTCGGTCGCCTCGAGCGGCTGAAAGGCCGGCTGGATGCCGGCCTCCGCGTCCATCACCGGCGCCACCAGCGCGCTCGACCTCGTCGAGGATCGGCGTCACCGACCGGAAATTCCGCACCAGGTCGACGGTCGTCGCCGCCGGCTTCCACCACCCTCGCGACAAAATCGTCGTAGGCCGCGAGATCGGCGCTGCGCCAGGCGTAGATCGACTGTTTGGGATCGCCGACGATGAACAGCGACGGACGACGCGAGGGTTCGCCGGTCAGGGCCAGCATCTCGACCAGCCGGCACTGGACGTCGTCGGTGTCCTGAAACTCGTCCACCAGGAGGTGGTCGATCCCGCGCACCACCTCGCGAGCGAACACCCGGCGAATCGGCAGAGAAGCCGCGGCTGCCGAGCGCAGCTGATCCGAAAACGTCACCAGCCCGGCGGCGCTGCGGCGCTCCTGGACGGCTTCCAGCAGCGGAGCGAGCGACCGCGCGTGCCGCCGCCAGCTCTCCACGGCGCGGATCGGTCAGAGCGGCGCCAACAGCCGCCGCCAGTCTCGCCCGACGCCAGCGCCACCTCTCCACCGATGCCCTCGAAGGCCTCGCCCTCGCCCTCGGTGAAGTCGAGCCTCGACCACTTGCGCAGTCGCTCGATGGCCCTCGGGTCGACCGCGGCGGCCGCAGCTGCAAGCTCGAGTCATGGACACCGCAGAGCCCTCGGCCGGCATGACCTCGGCGACCTGTCCGCCGACGGTCCCCGGCGCGCCTGCTGTCACCTCGCCCTTGACGCCGGCGAGCCGATCGCCGACGGCGGCCGGAAGATCCAGTCGCCGCGTCACGAACCCTGCGCGCAACCGCCGCAGCCGCGGCGTCGTCGAACGGGTCCGCGCCAACATCTCCGGATCGGCCCCGGCGTCCACCAGTTTGCACACCGCATCGACGATCGCCGCGGGCGAAATACCTTCGGCCGCCGAGCTGCTGCCAATCGTGGCTCTGCCGCGAACCCCCACGAGCCCCCGCAGAGCTCTCCTCGACGGCGTTCTCGGCCAGACTCCTGGATGCGGGTGCCGTCGGCATCGACCTCGAACCGGGGATGCAGACCGGCCTCGAGCGGGTAGGTGGAGAGGAGCCTCTGGCAGAAGGCGTGGATGGTCGACACCACCAGCCGGTGGCCCTCTTCCGACAACGCCTGGGCTCGCCGTTCCACTTCCCCGGCCGTCTTCCGGCACCAGACCCGGGCTCGGGGTCCCATCCCACCGGTTTCGCGCCGCGTGGCGAGTTCGAGGAACGCGACGCCGATCTTGCGCGCCATCTCGGCGGCCGCCGCCTCGGTGAAGGTGATGGCCACCACCCTTTCGATCACGCGGCGGGCGATCGCGCAGTCGTCGAGTCCGGCCTCGGCGTGACGGTCCCAACCCGGGCCGACACACCACACCGCGACCCGCGACACCAGCAATGCGGTCTTGCCGGTGCCGGCGCCCGCGACCACCACCACCGGGTGCTCGAACTCACTCTGGGCGAATCGGCGCGCGGCCTGGTCGGCGGCCACCCGGTCGACGGGCGCCTCTCTCATTCGTCCTCTCCCGGTTGCTCGAACCCGAGCCACCACAGCCAGCGCGCCGCATCCGTCGTGTCGTCGCCGCTCGATTCGGGCTCGTTCATCCAGCGCACGAGGTCGCGGCGGAATGCCGAGTCGTCGCGGCGGCACGCCTCGGCGACGGCGCAGTAGGCGCAGTGTCCGGCCGCCTTGCCATCTGCCTCCTCGAGCCGCGGGAAGGCGATCCCGCGGGCCCGCGCGGCATCGATCGTCTGCACGGCATTGGCAAAGAGCTCGTTGATCTCCCGATCGTCGCCGGCTACCGCCATCACCCGCACCTCGGTCAGGCCACTCGTCGCCCGGTTTCAGAAAAACGTACTGCCCCTCGTGGCCGATTCGGACCCCGGCGGCGCACGCGTAGGCGGCGGCCTGGAGACGCCGCCCGCGGGCGACCGCGGTCATCAGGTGCTCTCGTCCGCTTGGCCTCTCTCTTGGCCTCCGAAACGGGTCTCGCGGCCTTGTAGTCGACCAGCGTGATCTCTCCGTCCTTGCCGTCCACCCGGTCGGCGCGAAAGGCCACGGGATCCGCTGACACACCGGCAACCGCCGCCCTCCCTTCGACCTCACTCCCCAGCACTCCCGGCAGCGCCCCACCCGCCAACTCGAGGTCCCGCGCGACCTCGAGAAACCGCGGGCCCGCGCCGCCAGCATCGGCGCCAGTCCGACCGGCTCCAGACCCGCCCGCGCCGCCACCCGACGCGAATGGCGACCCAGGAGTTCTTCGTACCTCGCGGCTCCCGGCCAAGGGATCACCGTCGGCAGCCCGGGCCGTGATCCGCTCGAAGCTCGCAGCCGCCGTCGTCCGCGTCGGACGTCAGAACGTCCTCGACGATGTCCTCCAGCACGCCGTGGACCACCTGGCCGACCAGCGGACCGTCGATCCCCGGCAGGCCGAGCAGGGGGTCCGGCATCGGCAGGACGCCGAGCCGGTGTTCCACGAACTCGCGCCAGGGGCAGGTGCCGGTCGCCTCGGCGTGGGTGACCCACAGGGGATGGCCGTCGTCTCCGTCGCGGACGCCGGTGAAACCGAACCACGGGGAGACGGAAGAGTCGCCGCGGGGCCGCTCGACCGCGCCCAGAAGATCGACCCGGGCCCGCGGCCAGGGCTTCCGCCGCTACTCCGTCGTCCGCAGCCCCGGCGTCACGCCGGCCCTCCTCGACGGCCTTCCCGAGAATCTGTTGCAGCCCCTCGGGACCAGTCGAGCGGCGCGGCCAGCACCGCCAATTCGAAGGCCGTCCGCGGTCTCTCCGCGTCAGTGTCCCCGCTCCACAGCTGCGCCACCCGAACCGGATCTGGAGCGCCCGCTCGAAGTTGCAGCCGGTCGACAAATGGCGACGGAGTCATCGTGCCCTTGGCACCGAAGACGTGCCACGAAAGCCGCACGTCCGGCGCGGACGAGTACAGCTGGGCAAAAAGATAGCGTTCCTCGTCGGCGCTCCGGCCCTTGACCGGCATCTCCGGCAGCACGTCGGCGGCGAGCCTGGCGCGGACCGTCTCCGGCAGCATCGGGTCCTCGTGGACGATCCGCGGAAAGACCCCGCGATTGCACGCCATAACGAACACGTGGCCGAAGGTCCGCGCGCGCGATTCCATCACGGTGAGGACCTGGACGCCGCCCCCCTTGCCGCCGATCGCGACCTCCCCGGCGCTTCGCAGCCGATCGTCGAGCAGTTTTCCCCATTCCCGCGCCGAAAGATCGAGTTGCTCCGGGAGCTCACGGCAGATCGCATCTGCCGCGGCGCGCACTGCCTCGAACTCCGCCGAACCCGCCTCCCAGCCCACCGTCTCGAGGATCCGGAGCGTGTGCCGCCGGTGCGCCGACGGAGGCGCCGCCGCGGGACTCGCCTCGAGCGCGCCGACCAGCCCTCGGGCCTCTGTGATGGCGGTCCGCAGAATCGCGGCGGGCAGACGCCTCGGCGCGTCCGGTTCTTCGGCCTCCTCCTCGGGTCCGATCGCCACCGGCAGCCGGATCCCGTTGGTCGGAACGGCGCTCGCCGGCAGCACCGCCAGATCCGCCAACCTCAGAACGCCCAGCACCCGCAGACCGAGGAGCAGCTCGGTCGTGCCGCCGTCGGCGGAGGTGGTTTCGAGCCACACATCGGCGCTGCACGCGGCTCCGCTTTGCATCAATTCCGTCAGGCGCAAGAGCTTGCGCCGGAGACCCGCACCCGGCACCGTCGCCCCCACTCCGGAGAACGGGACGCCGAGGCGATGAAAGTGGCGGCGCAGCGGCAACACGACGTCGTCGAGGGTCCGCGCGACCACGCCGATATCTTCAGGCTCGATGCCGCGGTCGAGCATCGCGCGGATCGTCTCCGCCACCCACCGCGCCTCAGCCTCGAGATCGGGGGCCTCCGCCAGTTCCGTGTGCGGCGGCTCGGCCTCACGATCGTCGATCGCTCGATCGAGGTGGGTCATCCGCTCCTCGATGCGGCTCAGATAGAGCCCACCGAGATCGTCCTGGTCCGGAGCGGCCGGGTCGGGCGGCCGGTCGAGCACAACCGTCGTCTCGAAGACCCGAACCATCGCCACCAGCAGGTCGGCCGCGACGCCGGTAACATCCGCGAACCCGTGCACCAGCAGCGATCGGGTCGGCACCAGGGCGGGCCCGGCCGCCTGGAGAATCTCCTCGGCCCATTGCAGGGTCTGCGCCGATCGCCCCAGCTCCTCCGCTTCGCTCGCCTCGTACGCCGCCGCCGCCAACTGCACCAGCGCGCGCGCGCGCTCGACCCGCTCCGGCGCCAGTTCCGGCCCGACCTCGTCCAGCCGTTCGAGCACACCGTCCTCGTTGCCCGGCAGAAAACCCGAGTCCAGCACGTCGCGCACGGCCCCCAGCACCGAGTCGTAGCCGTCGACCAGACCGTCGAGAGAAGCCCTGAGAGTGGGTTCCACGGCCGCCAGACGGCGCACCCAGATTTCGAAGGCCGCATCGCCCCGAGGGGCCGGCCGCCCCGCACGGGCGAGCACTTCGAGGGCGAAGCCGAAGAGGGTCTGGACCTGAACCCCGGCAACGGCGCGCACGCTTCGCGGCGAGCAACCGCAGCAGGTGCCGCCGCAGACTCCGAGAAGGGACCACCACCCGCATCGGACGAACGAGATCTTCAAGCCGCGCAGCCCGGGAGCGTTCGATTTCCTCGAGCAGACGACGTTCGGCTGCACGCGCGCCGCGGCAGATGATGACTCGGGATTCGGTGTGGGAAGCTTCTCGCATCGCGATTCTTCCATGGGACCACGGGCGCCCCACCCTGTCAACGCCGCGTCCGTCATGGCGTAGAATGCGGCGAGTTCGACACGGGGAGGCCCCTATGGTCGGAGTGGAAAGCAAAGTGATCGAACGGTGGAACCGCGCCAGGGGCACGCGTCTCGGGCGCTGGCTTTTTAGCCGGGCGATCGGCAAGTTCGCACCTTACACCGGGACCATCGGCGCGAGGATCGAGGAACTCGAGCGCGGGCGATCGGTGGTCGCGATGCGCGATCGCAAGGCTGTCCGCAACCACCTCAGATCGGTCCACGCCGTGGCCCTGACCAATTTGATCGAGCTTTCCGGCAGCCTCGCCATCATCGCCTCGATGCACCCCGACACGCGCATGATTCCGGTCCGGCTCGAGTCGGAGTTTCTCAAGAAGGCGCGCGGCACGGTGAGAGCCGAGGGCAGCTGTGAGGAATTGGAACCAGACTTCGAAGGCGAGATTCAGGCGACGGTGGTCGTCCGCGACCCGGCAGGCGACGAGGTCACGCGGGGGCGGGTGACGGTGGTGATTGGGAAAACCGGCTGAGCGGCACGGTTGCCGGGCCAGGTTCTCAGAGCGCGCTTCCCGAGAGGATTCCCGGCGTAGCTGAAGGCGACGCCGGACACCGCCGCACGCGACTCGTTTCAGCACCCGATTCCATTGTGAGCACTTGATCGTGCGAGCAGGGCTGCGATGAAAATCCGAAATCCGAAATCCGAAATTCTCCTACTGGATAAGGATTGGCGGCATCCAGACGACTCCGGGGGTGTTGAGTGTGCCGCTGGTCATCCACTGCTGGAGGAAATCGACTTTTGCGTGGAGGGCCACCTGGTCAGAGCCGCGCTTTCTGGTCAATTCCTGCCACCAGGAAAGGGGCCGTGGATACTGCACCAACTGGACCGTCGCGTCAGGTTCGATGTCAGCGAGCATCTTCGCCTCAGCGAGTGCCGCGTCGAACCCGCCGAGCACGTCCACCAGGCCGTTCTCGAGGGCCTGGACGCCGGTGAAGACGCGACCGCGGCCGATTTCGTCCACTGATTCCGGGCTCATCCCGCGCGAGGTTGCGACCCGTTCCACGAAGTCTTCGTAGATACGGTCCAACATTCGATCGACAATCGCCCGCTGCTCGTCCGTCCAGTTTTCGAGTTCACCGTAAATATTTGCGTTGATCCCCTCATCCATCCGGCCGTAGGTCACGCCGAGCTTGTCCGACCAGAAACCCGATGTGTTGAGGTGCCCTGCATAGACGCCGATGGAACCCGTCAGGGTCACCGGTTCGGCGACGATCTTCTGCGCACCGCAGGTGATCCAGTAGCCGCCCGACCCGGCCACGTTCGACATCGAAACCACGACCGGCACCTTGTCCGCGGTCCGCACCATCTCCTGACGGATGATCTCGGACGCCACCGCGCTGCCGCCAGGCGAGTCGATCCGAAAAACAACGGCCTCGACGCCGGGGGTGCCGCGAACGTCCCTGAAGGCCTTGGCGATCGTATCGGCACCCATGACCTGCCCACCGAGAAGCGGGTTGAAACTCTCACCGCTCGAGCCGCGCATGATCGAACCGACTCCGGTTACGACCGCGATTTTCGGGCCTCTCGTCGCCGCCCGGTTCTGATTCAAATACGCGCGGACTCCGACGTTCTTCGCGCCGGGCTCACGCTCATCGAGACGCTCGTTGAATGCCCCCAAGTCCTCGACCCGGTCCATCAACCCGACATCAACAGCCTCGGAGCCGAGAAACGGCGCGCGGTCGATGAGGTCGCGGACCTCTTCAGCCGACAACCCGCGGCTTTCGGCAATGCCCTCGGTCAGCTGATCCATCAGGGAATCGATCAACCACCCGGTCATCTCCTCCTGCTCGGGGGTGAACCCGGTCTTGGTGTACATGAAGCGGGCCGTCTTGTAGGCGCCGCGCCCGGGAAACTCAGCTTGGATTCCGAGCTTGTCGAAGGTGCCCTTGATGAAAGGGCTTCTCGCGGAGAGACCAATCAGGTTGAGGTCCCCCTGTGGGTTCATCACGACCTCGTCGCAGGCCGACGCCACGTAATAGACCAGGTTTCCGGGCATGAACTCACCCGCCGTGTCCATGTAGGCGGCGGTCCACTTACCCGCGGCACCCACTCTTGCGATCAGCGAACGGAGTTCCTGGGCCGTGGCAAATCCGCCTCCGATACTGTCGATTCTCAGGCGCAGCCCACGCACACGGTCGTCCTCGGCCGCTCGGTTCAGGGCCCTGCGAAGGTTGCTCATGCTGGTGGGTTGATCGCCCATCAGTTCGGCAAACGGGTCCTCAGCGGTCACCTCGGCGATCGGCCCGGCCAGACGCAACGTCACGACTATCTCACCGGGTAGTGACGGCGCCGAAAGCCCCCGCACCAGCACCACCATGATGATCACACCGAGAAGTACGAGCAGGCAACCGGCACCAAGAAAGACCGTCCGCGCTTTGGCCATCGAACACCTCCGAGATGGGCATGGTAGCAGGGCAAAGAGGGCAAATTCGGAATTCGGAATTCGGAATTCGGATTTTCATCGCAACGCATGGCCGACAGGAAAAGTACGAGTGCTCACAGGTCCCGCGTGCTGAAACGAGTCGCGTGCGGCGGAGGTGCCACTTTTGACATTGTTTGTATCCCGAACGTTGAGTCGCTAACGAGCGCCGGGGCAAACAATGTCAAGGGTGGCAACTCCCGGGAAGCGAGCCCTGATAAGAGTCGCCTGCGGCGGAGGTGCCTGGCATCCGGCCCGTCCGACGGGCCGCGTGCCTGGGCTCCTCACGGGAAGGGTGCTCAGAGAAGCACCCTCCGCTTGAACGTTGCTTTCAGCCCCTCACCTTCGTGCAATACCTGAACAACCCCGCGGAGCTCTCCTTCACCGGGCACAGTCTTCGGTACCGCTCCGCCGCCTCCGGCGGGACCATCGACTCTTTCATTTCGCGCTCGTCCAAGGCCGACAGAACCGCACCCAGCGCCTCCCTGTCGCCACCCTCGGCCACGACCCCGCGAGCGGTCTCCGTCCAACGGACCAGACGGTCTTCGAGTTCGTCGAGGTGGCGTCCGGGATCGTCAAACGCCCCGTAGTGGGTGAGCAACAGGCGGGACGGCTTGAGCAGCCGCAGCACGGCCAGACTCGCCCTCCACTCTTCGATGTCGATATCGGGGGGCGGCATGGGCGGCAGCACATGGGTCGCTCCGGGGAAGCGAACACCGGCCACGTCACCGGTGGCGACGGCGTCTCCGATCTGCCACGTGATGTGGTGGACAGCATGGCCGGGAGTATGACGGGCAACGATCTCGAGCCCCCCCACCTTGACCGATTGCCCATCCTCGATCGCGCGGACCTGGCTCTCCGGAACACCCTCGGTGACGCCCCACAACGGGACCATCATCTCCTTGTACAGCCGCTCCGCCGAGGGGAGGAGCTTTTCTTCCGGGTGAGCGAGATGATGAACCCCTGCCGGATGCGAGAAGATCCTGCATCCGGTTTTTCTGGCGAGAACGCCGGCCCCTCCTGCGTGATCGAGGTGGACGTGGGTCGCAAAAATCGCCTTCAACTGCGCGAGGTCGAAACCGGCGGCGTTCACCCTGCGCTCGAAGACATCCACCGCACTCGCCGGGCCGGTGTCGAACACGACGAAACCGTCCGCCACAGGCGCGAGGAACGACGCGATGATCTCGGTCGCTTCGAAAAACTCGAGGTCCAGGGTTTGGATGTTCATCGTGGCGCCCCCCGTTCGGTCAGTGTACGCTGACCCGATCAAACCGTGGAGGCCGCCGATGCGAACACCAGTGCTCATCACCATGCTCTGCGTTGCGGCGGGATGCGCCAGTTCGGACGGAGTTCCGACCATGCGCCAGGACTGCCAGGACCGCTTTGGAACGGTGTGGGTTGCTGCACAAACGGCCGTCACCCGGATCGGCGGCAAGGTGCTCAGCGCAAACAGCTCGTCCGGCGCCATCCTCGGCCGCCTCGACTCGGACGTTCTCGGCACCGAGATCGATCTCCGCATCAATCTGACCCGATTGCCCGATAGTATGCCCGGCACTCAAGAGGCTTTGACGGTCACAGTCAAGGCCACCGAAACACGGGTGGCCGAGCCCGGAGCCTACCGTAACGAGGAACTGCGCTCCCTTGAAGAGCGATATCTCCGACTGGTGGGCGAACGAGCTGCGTGTAGCGGACCGATGTGATCTTCGAACCGTCGCGAACCCACAATACACGGGCCTTCAACATCTTACGTTGTATGATGGAAGGGAGTGCAGAGCTCACCGTACCCGCGACCCGGATTGGGAGCACAGCGCAACCGAAGGAGGCCAGATGTCCGAGGGAGTGAACACCAAGCTGTTGTCGATCGTGATCCTTTTCCTGTTGGCGACGACCCTCTTCAACACCATCAGGGCCAACGGTTTCGGCGACCGGACCACCACCTTCCGCAAGGAAGCGCGCTATCAGATGGCCGCGACCAGGGAGGCCCTCGCCGAACAGCAGCGAATCAACGCGGATCTGCAACGCCAGATCGACGCTTTGATGGCAGCCCAGATGGGCGATTCGTTCGCAGAATAGAGACGACTCGCGTGTAATCGTGGCCGACAGACTCGAGGGCATTCTCCGAGTTCAATCCGTCGCGACGCCGATTCGAGCCACGGAGTCGAAGACCAGGTCCCGCCACGGACCGGCCGCACCCAGCCTTGCCAGGTTCCCGAAGTGACCGCCGAGGGCCCGGTTGATGAAGATGGCGTCTTCGGGAAACTGCATGTCCATCGAATGCTTCCAGTTGTCCATCCCGACATCGAATACGCGGCGATAGATGTCGGGGTCCTCGCCGAAGGTATAGACCGGTGAATCCCTGAGGACCTCGTTGAAGATCTCCAGGTAGGGCTCGATCACGAACGACGGCAGTGGCGATCCATCTTTCATGTTGATGCCCATCTTCTTCAAAAGGCCGGGGATTGCCTCCCCGCGCCCGTGGGCCGTCGCCACCAGGAGCTCGGCATACCGCGTCGCCATGTCCTCCGGCACCTCCTTGACGCTGCCGAAGTCGTAGACGACCACCCGTCCATCCTCGAGGAAGGCAAAGTTTGCCAGGTTCGGGTCTGCGTGGAGAAACCGGTCCTCCACGAGGCCGCGCAGGAGGAACTCCGCCAGGACCACCCCCCAGCGGTTTTTCAGGTTCTGGGCGGTCGCCTCCGCACAGGCCTCGGCGGGTGACAAGCCGCCCACGTACTCAAGCGTCAACACCGTACGGGCCGTTGCCTCGTCGATCACACGCGGGATGACGATGTCCGGCTCGCCCCGGTGGAGCTCCGCCATCCGGTGGATGTTGGCCGCCTCGCGCTTGTAGTCGAGCTCCTCCATCAGGCGATCGTTGAGTTCGGACCAGATCGGCTCGAAATCGATGTCCGAAATCATCGCCAACAGGGTGCGGACCAGGGTCTTGAGGTTTTTGAGGTCGGCCTTGACGATGTAATCGATCAGCGGGTACTGGATCTTGACCGCCACATCGCGGCCGTCCCGCAGCCGGCCCCGGTGGACCTGACCGATCGAGGCGGCGGCGAAGGCCTCGAAATCGAGGTGCTCGAAGAGGTCGTCAAAGTTTTCGAGGGCGCCGCGGATCTCGAGCTCCATCACCTCGGCGGGCACCTTCGGTGCTTCCTGTTGCAGCCCTCGCAGTACCTCCGCCACCTCCGGCGGGAGCATGCCCTCGTGGAGGCTGAGCATCTGGCCGATCTTCATCGCCGCGCCCTTCATCTCGCCGAGAGTCTCGACGATGCGCGAGGCGTTGCGCACCAGGTTCTCGGTTGCCTTGACCTGCTTCGACGGCCCCGATCGGGCGACGTCCAAAACCTGGTTCCCGACGACCGACACCCCCACTCTCCCCGCCAAACCTCCGAGCTTGACGAAGCGGCGCAGGGCCGAAGTGATCATGTCGTTCTCAGACACGCAAACTCCCATCCATTTCACACTCCGCGATCACGGCATCACCGACTCGTTTTTCGAGGACATTGTCTTTTCCCAGGAGCTCCCCGGCCGCGAAGGCTCTCAGCAAAGTCCGCGAAGCGGACCTCGCTCGCCGCTCGAACCTCGTCAAACATCTCCCCCACCTCCTCGAGCTGAAGGCTCCGGTCAGAATTAGGCCGAACGTCTCGGACCACCGCTCCCAATGGCCAACGCCAGCTTCAGGACCGCCGACGCCGCATTCGCGTGGGTCGCCGGACCACGAGGATCAGACGGTGCGAAGCGACCGCGGACACCAGTCTCGATTCGAACCTCCTTGAAATCCGTGACCCCGAACGCCAGCAGCCTTCGACGGAGGGATTCTCGGCCGACATGTCATCTCGGTGGGGATCGAGGTGCCATCGCCTGATGAGTCTGCAGCTGGTCGTCGCCATCAGCCCGATGCGGCTTGATGACCCCCTTGCGAACGTGGCGGGTGAGGAGGTTGGACCTCTGGTTCGGCTCAATATATTTGCTGAGGTTGATCTCACCAGCATCCACTGGCAGCCTGGACGAACGGACCGCGCCGACGGTTGGCACCACTGCAACCAGCAGGGCGGCGATGAGACAGGCGCGGCAGTTCGACAGAAATGCTCACAAAATTCTCCTTACAGAACGCGTGATTCTTCGGTTTCGGAAGATCTTGCTCAAAGGTTGTGCGCCGGAGAGCGCGCCGGGGAGTCTAACACTTCGACTCGAGCTGATTCTCAATTTGAAGAGATCCTGCGAACAACCTCTATCACGCAACATAATTTGTCTTAACGCGACAGATCAGCCTTTGGCTCCGATGACATGGGCCAAACAGGGGCGGAACTTGGATCTGGCTGACAAACGGCGGATCGGTGAATTCAAAAGGCTGTGCGGGCAACGGGGAGAACGTGTCACCGCCCAGCGCACGGTGACCTCGAGAACGGTGCTCGATCTCGACAGCCACCCCTCTGCCGATCAGATCTTGATGCCGTCGAACCGCGCCTCCCGGGCATCGCCCGCACCACGGTCTACCGCACACTCGAGCATCTCGCGCGAATGGGCATCATCACCAGGGCCTGCCAACCGAACGCAACGGCGCCCGTTTTTTTGACCGCCATGTGCTGGCGAGATCCGGCTACGCCTTCAGCTACGCCGTGATAGACAGCCCGCACCACAATCCGCTCGTGAGCCGCTGGCCTTTGTGGTGCGGGCGTCCCGCCCGCACAAAACCACCGGCCGCGCTCTACTCCGCGGGGCCGCCCTCGGGTGGGCCGTTTCCGAAGGACTGGAGCGCGAGGTACTGTTCGCCGAAGCGCTGGACGTGTTCTGACTGCTGATCGAATTGGTCCCAGTGGCCTTCCTCGGCCGCCACCAGGTCTTCGAAGAGCTTCTTGGTCCCCGAGTCGGCATTCTGGGCGCACTCGTTGGCGAACCGGTTGTACATCTTGATGGCGTCCTGTTCCAGCGCGTCCGCCTTCTCGAGCATGACCGCCGCGTCGTGGATCTTCTCGACTTTGCGGCCGACCTTCATCTCGACCTCGCCCCCGAGAAACAGGATGCGCTCGGCAATCATCTCGGCGTGCTGCATTTCCTCGATCGCAGTCATCTTGAGCAGATTCGCCAACGGTGCATAGCCCTGGTCGTCGAGCCGGAAATGAAAGTACATGTACTGGTGGATGGCCGCGAGCTCGTCCGCGATCGCGGTGTTGAGAAGTTCGACACTCTTTTCGTACATCGGTGTTCCTCCTTCATCGATTAAGAGATTCTACACCCGCCTCGGAAACCCTTTCTGGGTCTGCCAACGTATATTCAGGAACATGGATACTCAGCAACTCTGGCCACGCCGGGGACGGCGGCCGGTCCCCATTCGGGCGACCGCGACATGCCTCGTCATAGCATCGGCGTTCCTGCTCCCAACGTGGATGTGGTCAGAAGCGCCGCCTCGTGGGATCGGTCTATCGCCTGGGACCGGCTCACCGGCCACCGCAGTCGAAATCCCCTCTCACGCCAAGATCGGCAAACACACCGTCGAGGAGTGGCGGGAGCTGATCGACGAAACCTGGGGCCCCGGGCTCCCTGCCAACGAGCAGGTAGAGATCTTCGACGCTGCCTGGGACAACCTCGACCAGACGTACGGCGCCTATATGAACCTCGAGGTCGATATGCGGGCGCTCCGCCGACGCTTTCGCCAGGAGGTTCGCGACGGCGTCAGCCGGGGCCGCTTCGCGGCGATCATGAATCACCTATCGCTCGCGATGAAAGACGCCCACACCGCTATCATGAGGAGATCGCTCAACTGGCAGAACCGGATCGATTTCGACACCCCTCTCTTCGTCGTCGGCGCGTGGGTCGACAACGCGACCTTCGGCGCAGCCCTCACACCCATGCCCGATGGCTCGCTGCTGGTCTACAGGGCACTGCCGAACCACAACCTCGGCCTCGAACCCGGCGACCTCGTACTCGGCTACGACGGCGTGCCGTGGAGAGACCTTTACCCGCAACTCCTTGCCGCGGAGCTTCCCATCCAGCTGCGGTGGGTGTGGGGCAGCACCGACGAGTCGATGGAACACTGCATGCTGATGAGCGCCGGAATGAACTGGCACCTTTTCGACACCATCGACATCCAGAAGTACGGATCGGACGAGGTCGTGAGCCTGCCCACCACCCTCCTCGTCGGTCAACAGGGCACCATTTGGGGCAACGAGCAGCTTCCGGTCCCGGGCGTCGAGATGCCGGATTTCGTCAACGACGACTACATCACATGGGGCGTCATCGAGGGCACACAGATCGGATACATCTACGTCGCCGGGTGGCACTGGGAGGACCAGTACCGGATCAGCGAGCAGTGGTACGAGGCAGTTGACGAGCTCATGCACCACCACGAGACTGTCGGCCTTATCGTCGACTTCCGCCTCAACTACGGTGGCTACATGCTCGAGGCCCATGCCGGCTACAGACTGCTGTTCAACGAGCGTATCGCCGCCGTTTCCTTCGACCTCCGCGGCAGCCCCGACGACCACCTCGACATGGTCCCCCACCCGACCTACAACGCCGCAGCGGTTCACCATCCCGGGCCAATCTTCGACACCTACTACGACAAACCCATCGCTGTCCTCTTTGGCCCCGGTTCGGTCAGCAACGGCGACTGGGAGTCGCTGCGGATGGGGTTCCACCCCATGGTGCGCACCTTCGGCAAACCGACCAACGGCGCTTTCACGCTCTCCAACAACCCCGTCCTCGGCGACGACTGGTTTTTCACCAAGGCCACCGGCAGCGGCTACCTCGTGGAGGGCCACCAGTACCTGGCCCACACCGGCGTCCAACCCGACCACGAGGTGTGGCTCGACCGCGACGATGTTGCCGCCGGCCGCGACACCGTGGTCGAAGCGGCGATCGCGATGGATCGAAAGCCGTTGGCCACTGCGCGCGACGGCTCGCCGCGCCCCTGACACACGATCACCCGATCACTTCGCCCGAATTCCCGCGTGTACACCCCCTTGACAAAACGTGGCCAAGAAACGAGACTTTTCTATATAGACCGGTATTTTGAATAAGACTTAGGCTCCTTTGAGGGCCGACAATCGCGGTCGCCGTGGGACAAAAAGGGGGGTGCCATGTTCACACATATCCGAGTCTCCACATCCAGGATTCCGATCACTCGGTCCGTCCGCCCGACTTCGCGACGTGTCGCCGGGGTCGTCGCCTTCGCTCTCCTTCTTGGGGTGCTGGCACACCCCGCGCAGGCCCAGGAGAAAGGTCACCGGCACAGTGGAGCCGAAATGCGCCTCAACCTGGTTGATGCCAACCCCTGGGTGATCGCTATCCACCCGGAAGCGGCTGGCAGATTACGGCGTTGCTTGCAGGCCAAGGAACGTCGGCTTCTGGGTATCGGCGTCGCCGACTTCCCGCCAGTTTTCCCGGGGCAGACAAGAGACCGGATCTTCATCGTCTTCGACGACCCGGACCACTGCCCATCGTTCATCGCCCTCGGCTTGCCAGCTCGGGACGTCTACGATGCGTATTACTGCGATGGTTCTCCTGATCCCGCATACCCCGAGCTGCATCCCGCCCGATTGGGGGCCCGAAATCACAACACTCGCCGGCAGTCCTTGTACTGGATTCCTACCCAACCAACGTTGATCCGAAACGCCTGGCTTGGGAAAAGGACGAAACCTGGCTGGAAATCACGCCGGGCTCAGCAGCCTGGAGGAAGCGGTTCCAGACTCCGAGGAAGAAGAACTCGAAGAGAGCGCCGGTGTCTGGAATGTCAGTAGGTCATCCGTGTGGCAGCTTGTCGCCGGTCGGCCCCACCCTCGGCAGAGCTGGAGACGATGTCCGCTACGGTTCGCTGGCGGCGGATGCCGGGGCTGGTCGTGTTGGCGGACCACGGTCCCGGCCTCCGACCGAGACCGGTTCCAACCCAACCCCCTGCGGATCTCGGAGACTGGATCCCGGTACCGAGCGACTTTTTCGACCCGCAGACTCCGCATGCGAGGCCTGGAATCTGGCGGGTCTCTTCAACTCGGCCGCGTACTCGCTCCTGGGAGGGCATCGCGAGACCTCGGTCCTCGCCCACATCAACGTACCCTCGGACCTGTTGACACCGGTCATGCTGATCGACAAGCAACATCACCATTGCGACCGCGATGACGCCTTTGGCGTGCATGTGCGAACCCGGTAACGACGCTCTCTACCGGCTGGACGGCGGCCCGCTCACGTGCGCTGATAGGCGGGCAGACCTCATCGTCGACAGCTCCTCAATGAGACCGTTGTCACTCGTCCGCGTCTTTCATGTGGACGGCGAGGCGCCGGACATTCTCATCGACATGGACTGGCGACGGCAGAATCGACATTCGCGACGCCGAGCGATGGGTCTGAAACCCAGTCACCCCCGAGTCAAGACCCGATTCCGTCAGTACCATGAAATCGAGTGCGGCTTTCTCTACGATTTCGACGGCGACGGCAACGCCGGCGGTTGCGTGGCCGGCGCCCGCCCCGGTGGCATCACCCGGCCACCGCGATAGAGTTCTTGATCAACACAACGGGCGGTCTCTAACCGAGACCGCCCGTTAGTTTTTTGGCCGCCGCAACATCCGGCAGGCCCGGATCGGCGTCGCGCCACTGCGCAAGAAACTCACCCGCCCGGGCGGACGGCCTTGTCAGGCCGATCCATCGCGGCGTTGATCTTCGCCAACAGCAGCACCGCACGGACGCGATCGAGTTCGAGATCCAGCCGGGGGTCGGCCGGGTCGGAAGACTCCGACGTCTGGCGGGCGGCCGCCATCGCCTCGGGGAACCGTCCTGGCGGCCAGATAGGCTTCGGCCAGACCGAGACGATAGATCGCGTACTCGTATCCCTCGGAGGCCACCGCCAGCGACAGCCGATCGATCGCCTCGTCCGAACGCCCTTCCGCCAACAGCGCCATCCCTTCGAGATAGGCCGCAGCCTTGTCTTCGGTCCGATCGGGATCGTCGGCCGGCAGGGCGAACTCGACGATCTCGTTCGCGGTGCGCCTCGACCGCCGCGACATCGCCTTGGCGCAGTTCGAGAACGCCCCGGGCAAAGAGGTACCGGGTCGGCACGCCGGGCGAACGCTCGATCGCCCGTTCGATCTGCCTCCGCGCGCCCGCGAGGTCGCCGACCTCGGCGAGTCGAGTCCCGCGCACCGACAGCGCCATCGCTTCGCGGACCTGCTCCATCCTCGATTTCCCGGGCCATGGAGTCGAGCGCTTCTGATCGCTTCGCGGAACCGCCCCCGACACCGGAAAACCGACGCCAGTTCGAAGACGGCGTCGACACGGTCCTTGGGCGGCGCGGTCTCGATTCTCGTACCAGATCCGTCAAAAGCGCTTCCGCTGCCGCTCAACCGTCCCTGCAGAACTTCAACAACGGCAAGGCTGGTGGTCGCGAGATGGAAGCTCGGATCTGCAGCGAGGGCCTTGTTGTACTCATCCGTCGCGAGTTCGAACTCGCCCTGAGCGCGATAGGCATCACCCAGGGAGTGGTGTCCGTTGGCGCTGTCGGGCTCCAGCGCCACGTAGCGCTGGAGCTCCACCACCGCTCCCGTGAAATTCCCCGTGGCGAGGTGCGCATAGCCGAGCATGCTCCTCACCACTGAGTCATCCGGATTCGAGACCCGCGAGCACCTCGAGCTGTTCGATCTCCTCGGCATACCGGCCGCTGTCGTGGAGGACCCCTGCCAACATGTGGCGCGCATCGGCATCGTACGGATAGGCCTCGACCAGCGCCTCAGTACTCAGAAACCGCGTCGTCCATCCGCGATTCGAAATCGGCCGAGGCCGCTCGCACGTAGCGCGATCTCGCGATCGGTCAATCGTTCGGAATCATCCGCGGCGCGCCGGATCTCGCTGAGGGCCTCCTCCCGGCGCCCGGTTGCGATGTAGACCCAGGCCAGACGATAGCGGGCCATCGTGAAGTCCGGCACCAGACCCAGGGCTTCGGAAAAGCCGCGTTCGGCTTCGTCGTAGCGCCAATCGGCGAACGCCCGCAACCCCGCCAGATACGCCCGTAGGCCTCCGGGTTGTCGACCACGAAATCCGCGGAGAACACGTCAACGCTGTCTTCGGGTGGGAGCCCGAGTCCCCTTCGAGCCTCGGCTGCCACCGCGTCCGCACATGCCAGCAGCGACTCGGTCGAAAGACCGTCCAACCTCTTTGCCGCCAAGCTTCGGCCGGTTCCGAGACTCGACGATCCGAGCCGCCACCGTGACGCCCGATGCCCCGGGCAGAATCTCACCCGTGACCAGGACATCGAACCGATCGCCGGCCTCGGCATTGTCATCCGACACCACGTGCAACAGACGAGAGCCGGTCAAGGCATCGGTCACCAGTCTGGCGATTGCCTCGCCGTACCAGTCGAGCTCAGGATCGCCAGTTCGATTAACGAAATCGGCAACCGCTACAACGTGAAGCGGCTGCTGGGTTACCGGCTGACTCTGCTCCATATCGCCGCCCGCCGCCTGTGATGGCGGGCTGTTCTTCAGAAACTTCCAACCAAGAACAACTGCCAACACCACCGCAAGAGCCACCGCGACCACCGCGGCTCGACGCCCGACACGGACGCGCCGCGTCGGCGCCGCAGGCGAGCCGCGCGTGTCAGAGACCGCGGTCCTGGCCTCGTCAAATCCACTCGCGCTCAAGATCAGGGTCTGCTGTTCCAGACCGAGGTCCACGAGCAACTCGCGGAGGTTCTGATACCTCTCATCCGGTTCACGCTGCAGGCATTTCCGAATCGACTCGTTGAAACTCGTCCGGCACATCCGACCGCAGGTCCGTCAGCGGAGGAACGTCGTGCGACAAAATCGCAAACATGATGGCGGTCGGGTTGTCGCCGGCAAATGCGCGCTGCCCGGTGACCATCTCGTACACGATCGCGCCGAGAGACCAGATATCGCACCGCGGGTCGACCTTCTCGCCCTTCGCCTGTTCCGGCGCCATATAGGCCGGAGTCCCCAGGGTCGCCCCGGTTTGAGTCATCTGCGTCACGTCGGCGAGCTTGGCGAGCCCGAAATCGAGGATCTTCACGCCGCCCGGGGTGAGCATGATGTTTGCCGGTTTGATATCGCGGTGGACCACCCCGGCCTCGTGGGCTGCAGCAAGACCCTCCGCGATCTGGACGATAATCGTCAGAGCCTCATCAAACGGGATCGTGCCCCGCTGAATTCTCTCGCGGAGGGTCTCCCCCGCACAATAGGCCATGGCGATGAACGGCCGGCCGTCGTCGCCCTCGCCGATTTCGAATACCGTGCAGATCCGCGGATGGTCGAGAGCCGACGCCGCCCTCGCCTCGCGAAAAAACCGCTCCCGAGCATCCGCGCGTGACCTCGTCCATCTCCGCAGTCAGGAACTTCAGGGCGACCGTGCGCCCCAGTTTTCGGTCCTCCGCCCGGTAGACGATCCCCATCCCGCCCCTGCCGAGGCGATTGAGAATCGTGTAATGGGAAACCTTCTGCCCTTCCATTGCTCCCAGCCCGACGCCTGGTTCAGGAGGTGTCCGCCCTGCCGATGTCGGTTCCGCCTCAGGACTCATCTCAAAAACCGTCGGGATTCCCGCACCAGTATAGAGTCATCCGACCGACAGCGACGGCGTCCTGGTTTGGATCGGGGATTCGTTCTCTCTCCCGTCCGACAGCTGCTACCATCAGCGGGTGCAGTTCGGTCTCCTCATCGCGGTGCTCGTCATCATCGCCCTCTACCTCGTGGGCGGCGTTTTCCGCTATCTCCGCCAGGAGTTCCAGGAACCTCGCGACAAAGGCAACCGGAAGGACCGCGGGTAGGAACGTCAGGGAAGCCTGAGAGCCCGCTCGATCAGAACCGGCGGATCGAGGCTCTGGGCGGTTGCCGGCATTGCGTGGATCTCACGCACCACGTCCATCCCCTCGACAACCCGTCCGAAGGCTGCAAAGCCCTGACCGTCGGGGTTTCGGCTGCCACCGAAATCGAGCTCGCGCTGGTCACCGACGCAGATGAAGAACGAATGGGTGGCAGTATCGGGGCCCGACCTGGCCATCGAGACGGCGCCGTCGACGTGCGACAACCCTGTGTCGCTCGTTCGTTCGAGGGGGATCGACGGGAAGAGTTCGGTCTGGCGCGCTGGATCGGCGCCGCCCTGGATGACTGCGATCAGAACTGCGTCGACGGATTGATTTTCCGCCGTGACGGTTCTGAAGAACTGACCGCCGGAGTAGAAGCCCTGTTCCACGTACCGCAGGAAATTGGCGGTCGTTGCCCGGCGCGCGGACCGGATCGAGCTCCACCGTGATCGCTCCGACCGGGGTCTCGATCCGCACCCGCGGCGGCGGATCTGTGGCACAAAGACCTCCCGCCGCACCCAGAACGGCCAGAATCAGCGCTCCGATCGCAAACTGAATTCGTTTCATCAATCTCCCTCCGCGTTCTCGACGGAGCGTGCCGGATGTGGTGCGGCCGTCCCGGGCGCACCGCGGCAAAAGCTCCGCTGCTGCAGACTTTACCACCCGCACCGCGTCGTCCGGCCGAATCGCCCAAGGCTGGTCGAGTGACCGGCATCACATCGCCGCACCCTCAATCTTGGTATCACTCAGGAGCCTGGAGGGGCCTCATGAAAAAGATCAGCGCGACTCTGCCGGACAAGTTGGTCGATGACGTCGATCGGGCGGCACAATCCCACGACAGCTCGCGAGCGCAGATTTTTCGCCGCGCGCTCGAGTCCTACCTCGCGGATATTGATGACGAGTTCACCCGGTCGCTTGCCTTGCCCTCCGCCGAGCTCCTTTTGCTCAACTGGGATGATGTGGAGGATTCGCTGCTCGGGGCGGACGAAAACTAGCCGGCTCGCTCGAGAGTGTCTCTGACCTCTCGTGCAGCCTGTGCGACCCCCTCGTCGGAGTCGTCGAGAGCGCCCTCGAGGACCTCGCGCATCGGGTCCTCTTCCTCGAACAACACCAGCGCCCGCACAGCGTTGCGGCGGACCAGCGGATCGATGTTCTGGCAGAACCTGCGCACGGTTTCAAAGGCTTCGTCCTCGGGGATGACGCCGAGACACATCAGTTCGGTCAGTACCGACGACGCGGCCTCGACCCCACGCCACTCGTCCCCCTTCGAGCGCCGCCATCAGGACGGGAGCACCGTGGTCGTCCTCGCCGTAGATCAAGGTCAGCGCCGCGAGGTGGCGTACGGACTCCGACGTGGCGTCGAGCGCGCGTTCGATCGCGGGGTCCTGCGCGGCGCCGATGCCCGATCATGACCGTCAAGCAGATCCTCCATTCGTTTCGGGTGGAGCCCCGACTCGGCGCGTCGCAGCACCTGCGGCGTCAAACTCGTCTCGCCCAACCGTGCGACGCAGTTGACCGCGTTGGCGTAGCGGTTTCGAAAATCTCGTCGGCGGCGACGCCGGGGTCCGGCGGCGGCGTACGCAGGGTCTCCGCGTTGAGCGCCACGTTCACGAGATCGGAGAACACCTCCTGGCCGCAGTCGCTCGATCCCGCCGGAGGCGCCCGAGCTGATAGGCCGACACGGTCCCCTGCTCGACGCGCAGGGCGCGTCCCTGAACGGTGACGCCGATCTCGCGGTAGAGGCGGCTGAACTTCACCGATCCACCCGGGCGAGGTCAGACTCAACAGCGCCACCAGAACCACGATCACCGCCGCCGCCACGCCGGCCACCTTGAGGCCGATGTTCCGGGTCAGGCCCTCGGCGATCTCCTTGACCGGCGCCACCCGGACCTGGCGGGCCCGCCGTTTGGCCTGTTCGCGGGTCTTGCTCCTGCTCCTCGGTCCGGCTTTCGTCTCTGAACTGACGAGCCGTTCGAGTTCCTGCTCGACCCGCTCGCGGGGCGAGCCAACCGAACCCGCGCCGCCCCAGATCCTCGAGCAGCGCTCGCGAGTTGGTGGTCCGACCACGTCGGCCGCCCACCCTCAGCGGAATCGCTCTCCCGCTGCCTCAAGAAGACCTTGCAGGAACGGCCGCACCCGGTCGTCCCACTGGCCGCTGTCCTGACAGTTCCGGCTCCCAGTCGAGAAACCACAGCCGAACGCTGGCATCCGCCCCGACCGAAGCGGCCGTGCCGCCGTCGCGATCGATCACCAGATCGGCAACCGCGTCCAGAGTGTCCCTTGACGACTCTGACCGCACTTGCCGGTGCGAACGTCCCACAGACGAAGGGTGGCGTCCTTGCCGGCCGACAGGAGGTACCGGCGCATCGGGAGTGAAAGCGACCGCCGTGCACCGCCTCGTCGTGGCCGGTCGAGGGTGCGCCACAGCCGACCGCCCTCGAGGTCCCACAGGCGAACCGCACCGTCTTCGCCTGCCGAAGCCACGAGCCGGCAATCGGGGCTGACGGCGACGGCGTGAATCAGCACCTTCGTGGCCCTCCATCCGGCGCAACTCGACCCGGCGGCGGAGGCTCCACACCGTGACCAGGCTGTCCCAACCGCCGCCCACCAGATACCGTCCGTCGGCGCTCACCGCGAGGCTCGACACCGCTTCGTCGCACCCGCCGAGGGTCTCCGCACGAGCCGTCTCGTCCAGCCGCCACACGCGGACGACCTTGTCGTCTCCGGCCGCGATCACCGCCTCGTCGCCCGGCGCAAAGACCACCGACCGCACCGCGCCTTCGCGGCCGCCGAAGCTGTATCGGCGCTCGCCGTCGCCTGTCCGCCACACCGCGACCGATCCGTCGCGACCGGCGGTCGCCGCCAGTTCGCCGTCGGAGCTCACGGCGACTGCCGTCACCCCCTGATCGTCCGGCCGCGACGGCAAAGACCTCGCTCGCCGCTGCGGCTGTCGAAACGGCGCAACGAACCGTCGCCTGCCGCCGGCCAGACACACCGACCCGTCGGGCGTCAGACCGCAGGCCGTCAAAGGGCCGTGCCCGCTGCTGATCCTGCGCAGCTCGACCACGGCGCGGGACTCCGACTTTGGGAAAATGGGCCAGCACCCGGTTCCAGAGTTCGAGGGCATCCTGGTGGAGCTCGTATCCCGGGACCGCCCTGGCCTCGCGCAGCGGCGCCACCGCCTCCGCCATCGCGCCGCTCTGCAATGAACTCGCGCGCCCGTTGGCAGGTGCTCCTGGAATCGGCGTTCGCGGCCGGCGAGTTCACCCGAGGCCGCCGACTCGGCGAGGACCAGCGGCAGTGGCGAGGCCGCCGGCTGCCGCAGCGGCACCAGGTTGACGTGCGAGCCGAAGGCACGCGACCAGAACCTGAACCGCCGGCTCGCGACAGCCAGATCCTGAATCGGATTCGCCAAGCCGGATCACCCGCTGGGACTCGCCGCTGCTCAGGGACCACAGGCGAATGGTCCCGTCCTCGCCGCCGGCGGCGATGGACTCCCCCACGACCACAACCGCCGTGGCTGCTCCCTGGTGGCCGCGCAGAAAGCGGATGTTCTCGCCGGTCGCCGTGTCCCACACCCCGATCACGCCGTCCTGGCCCGCGGTCGAGGCCACCCGGCCGTCGGCGGCAACCGCGACCTCCGAATGAGGCCCTCTGTGTCCATCGAAGCACGTGGACGGCATCGTCCCTCGATCAGATCCCACAACCGAGCCGTACCATCGGCACTCGCGGTGACGATCCATGTTTTCGGTCGGGTGCCACGCCAGCGCGCTGAGAAAGGCCTGGTGCCCCTGCAGGCTCTGCTCGCACTCCCCGCTCCGTACAGTTCCACAGCCGCACGACCCGGTCGGAGCCACCGCTCGCAATCGTGCTCACCGTGCGGCGAGAAATCGACGCAGGTCGCCACCCCGGGGTGGAGACGGAAACTTCGGATCCTCCTGCCGGTCGCGAGGGCGAAGACCGTCAGGGGACCGTTTTCCAGACACGCCACGAGGGCGCCGCCGCCACCGCCATCGACCGTCCCTGGCGCGCCGGGCCGCCGAGGTCGATCCGGCTGGTCCGGTCGATCGCCGGTCCGGGCCCCAGACGAACGCCTCCGCCCCGGCGGTCCGGACCACCACCCTGCCGTCGGCCGTCACGACCGCAGGCTCTGGACCGGAGCCGGGTGGTCCATCACCCGTTCGACGCGGTGGCCGGAGAGGTGTGCGGCCACCGCGGCATCGAGGTCTTCGGGAAGCTCGCGATCGAGCGACCGAGCGGCCGTCAGGGCCTCTTCCGCCATCGCCTCGTCGCCCGCGAGCCGGCAGCTCTCGGCAAAACCGACCATGGCGGGAAGGTCGGATGGGCTCTCCTCCACAACGCTTCGCAGAAGCTCCCGGGCGTGTCCGGCATCGACCGCCACCGCAGTCGCCGCGGGCGGCCGCAACATCGCAAATGCCCTGGTTCGCCGCGCCTCAAGAGGCTCGCTCTCGTCCTCAGCCGAGCCGTCGAGGGCCTGCAAAGCCCCCAGCCGGATCATCGAGCATCATCCGCAACCTCGCGCGCAGGAGACCTGCGCGGCCGGGATTCGCCCCCGTCCTCTCCGCTTCGCTCAGGCGCCGTTCGAGCTCTGCATCCTTCAGACCGTCCCGCCGCCACTCGAGCAGACCTGCGTTGAAGGTGGCCTCGAGGTGGCGCGGATCGATCTCGAGGGCCTCGCGGAAGCTCGCCGATGCCCGGTCCTCGAGACCCAGGGTGACAAAGGAGGCACCGCGGTTGGCGAGGGAATCGGCCAACAGTTGGGTCCGTTTTGGCTCCGGGCCGCGGGTAGGGTGTCCCGACGACCTCTTCGTAGACCTCCACCAGCCGCTCGCCGGATCTCGGCGAATGTCTGCGGGCGGCCGTCGGCCTCCTTGGCCAGACACGCCTGCATCGAGGTCGGCAAGGCGCGCGTCGATGTCGCCGTCCGAGAGTTCGCGGATCCGGCGGTTCGTCCCGCAGGTGCATCCGCATCAGGCTGCCGAGGTGGGCCTCGCGGGTCTGCGACGCCGCATCCGACTTCATGACGAAGGGACGGCGGCCGCAGAAGACCTCGTAGAGCAGACATCCGTAGGCGTAGATGTCGGTGGCGACCGTACCGCGCTGGACCTGCCGCCACAGTTCGGGCGCCATGTAGGGAGGTGTTCCTACCAGGCCGCCGGCCGCGGTCACGGTCTGCCAGGATCCCGTGGCGACGCTGTCCTGCGAGCTGGCGGTGCGCGGCAGCGTCGGATCGAGCTGATCGCGCACATCGTCGCCGGCGCCGCTTTCCACCACCGAGTGGGACCGCACCAGACCGAAGTCGGTGACCCGGGCGATGCCGTCGGTGGTCAACAGCACGTTGGCCGGTTTGACGTCGCGGTGGACGAGGCCCCGGTGCTCGACGCCGTCGTCGTCGGTCCACGGGAAGGTGTTGGTGTAGTCGAGACCGCTGGCGATCTGGATCGCGATGTCGAGCCGTTCCTCGAGACCCGGCCTTTCATCGCGCTTGAGCCACTCATTGAGATCGCCGCCGTCGACGTACTCGATGAAGAGCCGCGGCATGCCTCCGATTTCATGCAGGTAATACGCACAGCAGATATTGGGGTGGACGCCGAGAGCGACCCACGACTCCGCCTCGCGTTGGAACCGTGCCCGGCCGTCGGCGGTGGCCAGCATCGTCGGCAGAGGCGTCTTGATCGCCACCATTCGCCACAGTTCGCGATCGAAGGCGATCGCCACCACCGCCATCCCGCCCCGCGCCGTGTCGTGCACCTCGTAGCGGCCGTCGATCACCGAACCCGCCTGCCATCCGCGGCGAGTGTCCGGGATGGCCATGGTGGCGAAACTGCGTTGGGCCTGGGACTCGACCGAAGCCCGGCGGGTCACGTCCTGCAGGACCGGTCGCGCTGCCGCCGTGACCGGCGCTGTCTCGGGCATCTCGTGAGAGACCGTTTTTGCGTCCTCGAGCCCGGCAAGTGCCTTTCGGCGCCAGCTCTGCGCCGAGTCGAAAAAGGGGTCCAACGTCGAGACAGCGTTCGAACGCGGCAACCGCTTCCTTCATGCGCCCGAGATGGAAAAGGCAATAACCCCTGTTCAACCACGTCTTCGCGTGATCCGGATAGCGTTCGCACCACGCCTCGAGATGCGGCAGGGCCTCGGCCCACTGCTCTGCCTTGAGCGCGGTCACGATGCTGCGTTTGAGGTCTTCAGTCTCTTGATCCACGACCTCTCCAGAATAACCCCATCAGCGGGTGAAATCAGCCGCCGCCCTCTGAGGGCAACCGGGATGAACGCGTGGTCGGGAACAGGGACCTCAGCGCAGCCAGCGCCGCGGAACCCAGACCTCCTGGTTCGACGGAGGGGCCCTCGATGATGCGCACCTTGGCCTCTCGGTCTTCGTTGGCAAAGGCCAGCACGAGTACCTTGGTTCCCGCCTCGAGCTCGAGGTATTTGTCCTGGTTGTTCATGATCGAAGTGATGCCGACCTGGATCGCGCCGGTCCGCATGTCGACCAACGCACCGACCGACTCGTGATCGAGGGCGACCAGCACCGGCCGCGTCGTGCCGGTGTCGACCGACACTCTGTCGCCGACCGCGTGACCCTCGCGAAAGGCGGAGTCGGCGACGCCGTCGTCGCCCCCGCCCATCCAGGCCAGGAAACCGGCCAACGGAATCAGCAGCAGGAGCAGCGGGAGAAAGCGTTTGGCGCTCTTTTCCTTCTGCAGGGGCCGAACGCGGCGGTACAAAGGTGTCCGCCTCTGCGCCGTCCTCCGGGCCCTCGGCCACGAACTCCGTGCGGCAGGTCGTGCATTTGAGCGTCCGCCCGAAATAGCGGTCGTTGACCTGCATCTGGGCGCCGCACTTATCACACGTGTGAACGTAGGCCGACATGTCGTGCCCCCTCGACTCCGCCCATTCGAGTCTATCAAAGGGGTCAGCGGCAAAATGTGTCGGGTCAACACCTTAGGCCGTTACGCCTTGGTGGCAAACCACACGATCGGCTCGCCCTGGACGCCGGCCGCCATCATGACTTCCCGAATCCGGGCGTTGCCCATAAAGGCCTTTGCGGCCTCCATCGAATCGAAGTGGTGGTAGATGATCACGCTGTTGGGGTTGTCCTCGACCCGATAGGCGCCGTGGCCGGTGACGCCCATTGTCGACCGCTCCGCGTCAAAATCGTCGTAGGCCCGTTTCCAGGTCGCGAAGTCCATCACATCATGCCGCACGAAGAGTGTTGCCATTGTGTCCTCCAGGTTGAATGCGTTGTCGATCTCAAGAATTTCTGCCCTCACGTTAGGTCGGCCAGAGGATGAAGTCAAGATCGCGTCTCAGATATTAGATATCCGGGATCGAAACACTCGCAGCGACCCTCGCGCTGCCGCGCTCCAAGGGACGGCAGTTGTACAATGCCCCATCGATTCGAACACGGAGACACACAAGATGAACGTCACGAGACAGCCCCTACACCCACCGCCTGATCGTCATCGCCATCGCCGTCCTCGCCGGCTGCAGCACGGCCTACTACTCCGCCTGGGAAATGCTCGGCCAGGAGAAACGCGACCTCCTGCGCTCCAACGTCGAAAGCGTCAAGACAGGAGCAGCAGGCGGCGGCCGACGACTTCGAGGACGCCCTCGAGCGCCTCCGCAGCCTCTACGATATCGACGGCGGCAAGCTCGAGAAGACCTACGACAAGCTCAAGGACGATGCCGACGACGCCGAAGGCCGGGCCGCAGGACATCCGCGACCGGATCGACAAGATCGAATCGATCGCCGACGACCTCTTCAAGGAGTGGGACTCAGGAGATCGGCGAGATCTCGAACGCCGACTACCGGACAAAGAGCCGCGCCAAGCTCAACGAGACCCGCGCGAAATACGACGACCTCGCCGCCTCGCTCGAAAAATCAGAGGCCAGCATGGAGCCCGTCCTCACCCACCTCAACGACAACGTGCTCTTCCTCAAGCACAACCTCAACGCCGCCGCCATCGGCGGTCTCGCCGACGACATGGAAGGCATCGAGAGCCGACATCGAACAGCTGATCGCCGACATGCGGGCCTCGATCAACGAGGCGGATGATTTCTTGAAGACGTTGCCGGAGTGAGACGGGGGCCGGTGCCCCGTCAGCAGCCTCACCCAAATGGAGTCGATTTCGGCATTCGCTAAGACGCGCCCACCATGTGAGATCCGGCTGAAGACCTCGCAGATGCCACCTTCGAGGATCTCCCGGTTCGGCCCGGGCAATCTGGAGTCTATTCTCAGATTACTGCTCAGGGGACAACGTCATGAGTGAGTGCCCGGCACCTTTATTCGGCACCTTTAATTGGCACCAAGACTTTGCATCATCTCCTCGTCGACGAATCGTACTCGACTGGGCTCGACACCCTCAAACTCCGGACCTGGCTCCCACGCGACACCTACGGCCCGGTGCCCGACCAGGCTTCGAAATCGCCACCCTCAAATCCGTCGGCAAACAAGGTGTCGGACAGTACGTCCCCCACCGCCCAGAGCTCCCGACCAGTGATTCCATCGTCCGCCACGAAGAAGAGTCTGCCGCCTGCAAGCGAAAACCCTTCCGGAGAGGCATCCGGAGTGCCATCGACGACTTCGCCCAGAGACCAGGTCCCAAAAAACGTGCCATCGGTCCTCCACACCTCTCTTCCGGTGGTTGGGCGCCGGGCGGTGAAGTACACGATGCCGTCCAGACTGACCAGATCCTCCGGCGATGAACCCACCGGGCCCGGCCAGAGGTCACGGACCAACTGGGTGCCGGACGGAGATCCATCAGTGACCCACAGCTCTCGACCGAGATCACCGGTCAGCGCCGAAAACACCGCCTTCCCGTCGATTCCCACGATCTCCAACGGAGACGAATTGGTCGAGCCGGGTGAGATGTCTGAGAGGAGAGAGGTGCCCTCTTCGGTCCCGTCGGAACGCCAGAGTTCCGCCCCGTTGACCGAATCGTAGGCGGAAAACAGGAGCAGCCCTCCCAGACTTGTCATGTCGGTGATAAAGGAGCCCCCGGACCCCGGGTAGATGTCTTTCACTATCGACGTGCCATCCGAAGAACCATCACTGCTCCAGAGCTCCAGTCCATGCACATCATCATCGGCGGCAAAGAACAGTGTCGAACCGGCGGCCACCGGGCCCTCGATGTCCGAAGACCCTGCGCCCGGATGAACGTCCAACACCAGGACAGATCCGTCCGCCGTTCCGTCGCTCTTCCAGAGTTCGGTTCCGTGGCTCCCGTCATCCGCGGCAAAGAACACAGTCTCCCCGATGGGTGTCAGGAGGGTTGGGCTCGAGTCGGCCCCCCCCGCGTTGATGTCGAACACGAGGTCCGTGCCGTCAGAAGTTCCGTCCGAAACCCAGAGCTCTTTGCCGTGGGTCGGTTCATCGGCCACGAAGAAAAACCGATCATCAACCGCTGTCAGTTGATCCGGGTTGGAGCACGATTGCCCCGGTGCGCAGATCTGGGAGACCAACGTCGTGCCTACGGAGGTCCCGTCTGTTTTCCAAATCTCCTTGCCACCACTGCATCCATAGGTCGCGAAGTACACCGAACCGTCCAACTCCAACAGGTCGCTCGGACGGGAACTGGTAGTGCCCAGGCAGAGATCCACGACGATCTCGGTTCCGCCCTCAGTGCCGTCACTGGACCACAGTTCCCGGCCGTACGACCGACCCATATCCGTCGCGCTGAAGAGGAGATTCCCGTCGAGGTCGGCGAAAAACCAGGGGCTCGAGTCAAAGGGCCCGGAGAAGATGTCCCGCGGCATCAGCGTGCCACCGGCCGTCCCGTCGCTGATCCAGAGCTCCTTCCCATGAACACCGTCGTCTGCAGAAACGTACACCTGGCTGCCCTCAACGGCGAGCCAGAACGGTTGCGAGCCTTGAAACCCATCGCGGATATCCTTGACAAGCACGGTGCCTTCGGCGGTGCCGTCGCTCTTCCACAGCTCCTTGCCTGCTGAGCCTCCCGTCGCCACCAGGTACAGGACGTCGCCCGTCGAAATCACGCTCTCGACCGACAGGTCGGTCGTGACCTGTTCGGTCCCCTCCTCCGTCCCGTCGGTTCGATAGAGGTGGTACCCCGTCGCCTCGTGCGCCACGAAAAAGAGCAACCCGTCCAGAATCGCGTTAGAGCTGAGCGACGGACTGGATCCGCCCGCTCCGAAGACGATGTCTTTCAAGAGAACCGTGCCATCGGGCGTTCCGTCGCTCTTCAGAGTTCGGCCCCGTTGACACCGTCGTCGGCGCTGAAAAGCACCCCTCCGTCAAACGCCGCGATCGAACCCTGGCCGGAACCTGAAGAACCGGGTTTGATCTCCTTGACCATTCCCGTCCCCGATTCCGTTCCGTCGCTGGACCAGAGCTCCAATCCGGCCACCCCGTCGTAACCCCAGAAATACAGCGTGTCACCAACCGGGGTGAGGTTGAAGATAGAACTGCTCCCGGTGCCCGGTCCAATATCTGCGAGAAAGGTCGTTCCCGGATCGGTTCCGTCGCTCTTCCACAGATCGCCCTGGACCACCATGAACAGGGTCTCGTCGACGTTCGTCAGGTTGTTGGGCGTCGAGCCCCCTTCCCCTACGACGAAATCTCTGACGAGCGTCATGCCTGAGGTTCCATCGCTCTTCCAGAGCTCGGAACCATGGATGCCATCGTTGGCTGTGAAAAAGAGCGAACCGTTGACGACCGCTGGCCGGACCGGCCAGGTCACGAATCCAAACTTGTTTTCACCCGTAACAAAAACGGTCCCTTCGGCGGTTCCGTCGCTCCTCCACAGGCCGCCTCGCCGCCCATCGGTGTCCGCCACGAAGAACAGGCCATCGTCGAAATCGATCAAGAAGTGTGGCCAGGAGCCGGTGGATCCAGGACGAACGTCCTTGACCAAATAGGTCCCCTCGGTGGTGCCGTCGCTGCGCCAAAGCTCCTCTCCAGTTGTGGGTTCCGTCGCGCTGAAAATCGAGAACCCCATCGATCACCGTCAGCGATTGCGGCGACGAGTCGTTCGTGATCGATCCTGTGAATGTCTCGATATCCTTCACGAGATAGGGTGAACCGGCCACCGCGAGACCCACGAAAGCGCAAATACCAAAACCAGTCCCTGAACCGAGCCGATTCGCCTTCCTATGAACATTGATTGCTCCTTTGGCATGCCTCGGAAAGCTGTATGGAGGTTCCACGTTGGTACGTCGGGTATCGACATTCGAAATGTCGGATGCCTACTCCTGACCGAACGCCTGGCGCTCATCGCCAGCGACGACCGGTGTCGGACCCCTGAATCAGCCTTCATGGTGAACGGATCGCTCCTTTTCACCGTTCCGAAACGCCCTCTTTTCTACGATATGGCCCGGATGTCTATTCCGCAATCGCTCAAATGGGTGGTTTTTCTCGTCTGTAATGGTGATTTTTGCATCAGAAGGTGTTCGGAAGAATCAGTTCTTCACGAAATGGGTGCGATATCGAAAGAAGTCGCACCATGGAAAGTACTGCATCAGTTCTGTGGAGCGGTGCCGGGCACCTTTACAATGCGACAATGCGAAGGGTGGCACCAATCTGGCACCTATACTGGCACCTATAATACGGAGATCGGTGCCAGGCACCCTATCACCCCCATCCTGGCACCTTTGCGATTTTTCTCCTATGCTATGACAATAGAAATAATCATGGCAATAAATCGCGATACTAATTGGACCGATCAAAAGGCCTATTAGAACATAAAATAATCGTCAATTTCCCGACCTTCTGATTTCGAAGCTTTTGAATTTGAAATTTGTCAAGTTTGAACTACATCTTGCGGGACTAAACAAGATTCGCACAGAATCTTGATAAAAATTAGAATAATAATATTCCAGAACGGAAAATATAAAAACCGTACCAACTGGAAGGATTACAAAGAATACGCCCGGAATCCACAGGTAGAATAATTACCAGAATCCACCAACTCCATTGGACGGAGATTCCAACAGGCCATATCCTAATACGTCAAAAAGACGATCTCCATGAGAAAGATGGATCGACAAAAAACAGAAAGTGAAATTTCTCTGTTAACTTCTATTGGAGAGAAGGTATCGTCACAAGTGCGGCACTCGTAGCCATTCCTTGAACTTAAAAATAGAAAAAAAACAGATTAAGCAATGACTAGCAATGAACGTCGGCACTCAAATTTCGTTCGAGATTCGAGGACAATCTGAATTCCATCTATATTTTTGATTCAGATTTCATGATAATTATCGAAATCTTGACGCAGAGAAAGTTGCCACGTAAGCCCCATAGATACCGACACTCTAATAAGGGAAACCCACACTCAAAGGTGCCTTCATCTCAAATCTCCATCAAATGTCCCCCGCCAATCCATAACGCTTCTAATCCGACTATTTTAAATTCATTGTCCCATGAGTATCCGGGCAATTCTTTTCCTTCCCGGATACTGTCAGGTATGAACTTCCAAGATCCGTAATTGAACGTTCCACTGCCACGTATGCTCCCCACCCCCTTACATAGCAAAATGAAATGGGTACGACCACGGAATTTGTCGGACTTACAGACAAGAGACCCCCCCAGTACTCGATCCTTGGCCTTAGATGGAGATGCACCCACTCGCACCGACCGTTGTCCCAAGAGAACCGCCACTTCCCGCCCGGGCAATCACAACATTCGGCGTCAGCCGTTCGCTTGTACCGAAACCAAATGGGATCGGAGAATCGTAGAGGATTCGACTCGGCCGAACCCAGTGGAGTTTTCCAAATAGTTCAATTTGGTGTAGGAGATTGGTTTCCTCGCAACGGATCCGCTCTGACCATATTTCCCCCACCCGGGCTTGTACCACCGATACCCATTCTCGAAGAGCGAGAACGAATCCTTTCAGCGGCCCGGCACGGTGCAGGTGTCACCCACGCACGAGGCCTCGAGATCGAGCTCGTCCTGCCACTGGCCGGGATACCGCAACCCAGGATCGGCGCCGAACCCAACATCACCGCGCAGCTCACCGTAAGGTTCGGTCATGGCCTCCCAGACCACGCCGCGGCCGTTCACCACCACCATGGGCATGCCGATGTGGTCCGCCAGGACCTGGACGGGCTCGGTTGACGCCTCGTCAAAGTAGGCCAGGAGCTGGTCCCCCAGGTAGACGTAGTCACGCCATAGGCCGTTCTCGTATTTGGCCAGTCGGCGACCCCCAGGTCGAGCACGATGTCGGTGATCACCGCCGTGTCGGAGCGCTCGAGCGCGCCAACCGGCCGTCAGCGGAGTAGCTGTTCAGGATGGTACGCCCTGAAGTGTGCGCGATCCCAAGATGGTTCGGATGCATCGTAGTCGAATGCTGTAAGCCCGTCGGAGGTCATGTTGCCGATGTCGTCCGAGACCACCGAAGTACGAGCTCAACGGGGTACCACCCTGGATGTATCGGTGCTTTGAGCACCGGCGTGTTGCCGCCGTCAGGTTCGCCTGATAGCCAAAAATCACTTCGCCCTCGCCGGACAGCCCTTCGTCACCCCGAGGCGCTCGATGTTGCCGATGGCGTCGTACTCGTAGACGCGGTTGGCGTCGGTCCACGAGGCGCTGATGAAGTCGGCTGATATCGTCGTAGCCGTAGCCCGCACTGATCGCCGAGATAATCCGTTCGAGTGACCAGATTGCCTACCGCGTCGTAGCCGTACTCGAGGTTAAGGATGCCCGTGCGCCTGGACCCACCGCCGTCTGACCGGTGCGCTGGTACTGCCAATCGTGCATCCGGTCCTCGACCACCCGGCCCGCCGCCGGCCCCAGATCCAGATGGGTGGCCGGTCCGAAGGGCAGGTACTCGAGGCCCTCGGCCACGTTCACTGGGCGAGCCGCCGCCGGCGGCACCGCGGTGATGATTGGTCGGCCGACCGGCGAAGTCGGTGTCGAAGGTCACCTCGCGGCCCGGAGGGATAGTCATCGTCTCAAGCTGGCCGTTGAGGTCTTAGGTATAGCTCGTATCGTGGGTGGTGCCATCCACCGTCTGCGACGCGGTGAGTACGAGCCCGCGTCGCGAGTGGATGAAGATCTGCGCCACCTCCGGCGACGAGGCGCTGGTGCGCCGTCCGGATTCGTCGTAGCCGAAGCTCATTGTTTCCGACGGCTCCCGCCGCCGTCGTACTCGACCCCTGTAGCCGCCCATTGGCGTCGAATATGCTTGGTGGTCACAACACCACGCCCTTCTGTGCGGGTCACCGGGTTGCCGCCGTGGTAGTAGACCATGTCGGTGATGCCAGTGACCGGCGAATCGACGCGCACGGTCTGACCGAAATCGTCCACCACGTAGGTGGTCGAATTGCCCTCAGCATCGGTGACGGATGTCAGGTTTCCGTTGGCGTCATATTCGTAGGTCGTCTCGGCCCATTATCGCCAGTCAGAATCCAGCGAGCTGCCACACAGTTTCCAGCCGGCCCAACCCATCGTAGCTCGTACTCCACGTTTGGCGCGTCTGGTTGGCGTCCTGAAGGGTCTCCATACGCCCGGCCACATCGTATGTGTAGTGCTCCTGAGACGGGTCCGAATCGGCGGCCGACCGCGGCCGCTCAACCATGATCAGTTGTCCGGTGAGATAGTGGTCGTACTCGGTGCGCGACCGTTCGGTCCATCCTGAATCCCACCCAAAACGGCTGTCGCGGACCTTGAGTCCGGTGACCGGGTCGAACTCGTTTTCCATCCTTTCGCGCATGTCGCCCGCCGCAGGCCCGCGGTCGGTGGTGAGCACGCGGCCAAGTTCATCGTAGCCGTACTCGGTCACCGTACCGCCGGGCGATGTGACCGTGGACAGCGGACCGCCACCGGGCTCGTAGGTGGTGGTGGTGATCAGGTTCTCCGAACACAGCGGGTCATCGAGCGGATTGCAGCCCGCATTGGCAACCAGTGTGCTCGTGAGCACACGGCCGTACTCGTCAAAGGTCCTTTCGGTAGTGATCCCGGTAGGTCCGATGATCCTGCGGGCATTGCCCCACTTGTCGTAGTCCTCATACCGGGTGACAAAGCCGAGGGCGTCCATCTCCGCCGCCAATTGACCGCGCCAGTGTTCCGGTACCGGTGTCCCCGCCACGTCTACCTCGGGGTAGTAGACAAACTGCCGCACATCACTCACATCGTCGCGCGGGCCGTCGGTGGATCGCACGAGGTCTTCGGGCTGTGGTTCAAACAGCCACGACGGATCGAAGGCGCCGCCAGGATCGAAGGCCGGGGTCGTGAAAGTGCCGCCGTAGAAGGTGCGGGTGGAGGTGCGGGTCTGGGAGACCGCGTCCTCGGGGGTCGGCCCGGTCCACCCGGTCTCAGTGATGGTGGCCCACTGGCCGGTGGCCTCGTGATAGGTGGTGGTGGCGCAGGCCACGCGATCGCTTTCCCCTTCAAGATTGAGCACACTCTCGCGGCACGTCTGGGTGGGCCTGTTGGGCCACTGGGTCTCGTCGTAGGCGAACCAGCGGGCGTTGGAGGGGCCGTCGGAGACCAGGTTGGCGGGGTTGATCGTGCGCAGTTCATCCACCGTGAGGCGGCAGGCCGTCGGGTCTTCGGGGAAGTCCGCCGGGTCACATCCAACGATTGGAGCCCGCTCTCTTCGAGCTCGACACGCCCGTCGCCGAGATACGAACGGCGGGTGATGTAGCCGCGGCCGTCCTGCTCGAGCACCACGTTGCCGATGCTGTCGTGGGCGTACATCCGGTCGTTGCCGCTGCATGCGCACTCGCCCATGACCTCAACCACCCGATCCTTGCCGGCAACTTCCCGCAGGTAGTAGTAGGTCGAGGAGCCCTCCGCCGAATCGGTTCGCACCATCTTCTCACCGACGACGGGAATCCTCGGGCCAGTGCCCCCCCATTCGATCGAGGTGATGGATTTACCTGCCGACGTCGAGCTTGTCACCCACCCATCGGTGTAGCCGAACGCCTTGATGAGCCGACCACCGCCGTCAACGGCCTCCGTGAGTTGATCCTCGGCCGAGTAGGTGTAGTTGCGCCACGGTCGCTGCCGCAAAGGTGACGGCATCGAGGGTGGCATCGCCGCCGTACTCGTAGGTGGTGGTATTGCCACCGACCGTGATCCCGCTGACCTTGCCGTCGACCGTTCATGAAGGTCGCGATGGAACCGTTCGACCGAATCGACGACCTCCTGAGGAGTACCCGTCGCACCGTCGTAGACGATGGTGTATTCGCGGCCGCCGACCACTTCGGTGAGCTTCTCGAGCTTGCCGTCGCTGCCCCTGTAGTACCTGACGTAGGGGTCGCCGTTGAGTTCGAGGACATAGCCGGTGCCGGTGTCGGTCAGCCGGTGGGGCGCACCGCTCGACGGCCAGGTCTGTCGGAACGAACCGCCGTCCATGAATTCGAAGGCCAAGACCCGATTGTCTTCGGTCGTCAGATAGACCTGTCGGATCACCGACGACCTTCTGGGGTCGCCTGACGAGCGCCGAGACTCGGTCACTCTGGCGTCAAAGGCCGAGCTCCACCCGGTGCCGAAAACCCCTGCATCGGAGTTCAGACTGTCGTAGGTGCGCACGGTCAGCGGGCTCGGTAAGAGGCCAGGGATCGGAATCAGAGTATCGCGCGTTGCCGTTTCCCAGACCGATATCTCCGTCGCAATCGCCACAGCTCTGGCAGCTGAGATCTTCGGGCGGCTCGCGGTTGATGACGTTGAAAACCTTCTGCGGCGATCCCAGTTGCCGTGCTCTCTGCAATGCCGGATCCAGCCGCCAGCTCTCGCCGCGCCGAAACGCTTCATCGAGCGGCTCAGCGACCAGAATGTAGTTCCCGCCGCTGTTTGGAGCCCTGACGATGCCGGCCGTGATCCCGATGGGACCGGTGTAGTCGTCATCCCACCAATTGTGCTCGGTGGAGGCGGAAACTGATGACCTCGCCCTGGTGGACGTGTCGCATGTGGCCCACTGCGAGAAGGTGTAGGGCTCCTTGACGTGGTGTACGAAGGCCTGGCCGGTGCAGATCCATGCATCCTCAACCGGGCGCAGGTCTTCGATGATCTCGCCGTCCTGATCGAAATAGACCAGCCGCTCGACGACGCGCAGGCGAATCGGCACATTCTGATAGATCGTGCCGCCGTGCGTGTAGGTGTTCGAATCACACGGCCGCACCCTCCAGGCCATCACACCTTCCCCTGCCGGATGCATCAAGGGGAAGCCGGCAAAGGCCGACGGATCATCGGGTTCGTATCCACCTTGGCTCCACACCAGACGGACGGTGGGACGACCGGCTCGATAGTCGGCCACCAGATCCAGCGGGACCGGGTTCCGCACACCTCGGAGCCGGCAGCCCCCAGAGTCACCGTGTACATACCGTCCGGGATGTAGAAATACTCTTGCTCGTCCACCTCGAACGAACGGGTGCTGTGAATCTCGGGGCTCCACCGCCACCATTGAACGGGATCTATGAACTGATCGACCTCACCCCATACCTGCCGGGTCCGCAGGCGAGACACCGAGCACTCCGACATCCATCGTCCCGGGCTCCGGGTGCTGGATGTTTCCGCAACTGTCGACCACATAGACCGGTCCGATGGGGAACGATGTATCGATCGTGCCGCCCGTCGCCGGCTCGGGATCGATACCGGCGATCTCGCCGGATTCCGCCCGGGAACGGTCCGTTGGGATATGAACGGACCTCACACGCGGCGGCCGGTCGAGGAATGGAGGCAACCTCTGTCTCTTTCCTTGTAGAGATTCTCACGACGCCGCCGCTGCCGTCGGGGACCTCCACCTCGGCCACCAGCACCGCATCGATCCACTCAACCGGCGCCAGCAACAGGGTTTCTGGTCCTCATCCACATGGGTGTAGCGCATGACCGCATCACGACCCACCTCATAATTGAAAACGCCGGGGACGACCGCCAACCTGTCGCAGGTTTCCTCTCCCTGGTTCAAGGCCGCGCCGTGTCCCTCGGTGACGGTCACGCCTACCACTTCGGTGATCTCCACGTCTTCGCTCATCAGCCCACGGCAGTCGCGCACCCGAGCCGTTGCAAGGGGACCGAATCGAGCGGCACACTCGTGACCACCTCGATCTCCATCCAGGTCTTCCCACGGTCTCCCCACCGTAGAGGGATCTCAAGCAGACGCATCGATCAGTTCCTCCCGCACCCGCCAGGAGCGGAGAAGCCTCGCGGCACGATAGGACGAGGCCGCCCTGAGGACGAACAATTGAGCATGGCGTCGTTGCAGTAAAGGTCCATCCTTTGTTGGCCCTCCCGTTGGATGCTTTTGAGCCCCGTCGACGAAAAGTGAACTGTTCCTTGATCGCGAGCGCCGTCTTCGAGATCCGGAAGGGCACTGCCGTTTTTGTCCATCCAGCCGACGGAACCGAGGGCGTCCAAGCACCGGATCGTCTCCGGGGGAGCCCCCTCACGTCCCTCCGCGAATGGACAGCCGGCCTTTTCACGACCGCCCGGTCCCCGACGATCGAATCCAGACGAGGCCGCCACAAAGCGGAATTCCGTCCGGATCACTCACCGGTGTGTACTTGAGATCACCCTCGGGTTTCGGTCCTCACCACATCGACGGGGACCAGTGGCACAGAAACACTCCGCCGCCACACTCCTCGCCCTCCTCCCACAACGACCGGTGCCCCAGCGAATGGGTTGCCGAAACTAGTCCAGAACCCCCAAACAGGGAACCATGTGAGGGGGCCTAGAGTTGAGGTGGACAGATAAACGAGGGGACCTGGTGTATGCGAAGGCCGGAGCGCCGTCACCGCCTTCGGACAACTTTCTCTCCTCTTCAGCACCATAGTCCCCGGTGCCACCCGGTGGCCGAGACCGCGATCAACTAGCTTGCCGCACGATGGTCACAACCCGTTCCACTGAAATGGGCCCCGATCGTCTCCCGAGAGCGGTGTTCCAGCAGCCGCGACGATGAGTTCGTCGGGTCGCGTCAGCCACAGCTCGGGGTTCGGTTTGTCCGAGGCGGTCGAGGCGGCGTTCGCCATCCACCACGTCCAGGGGTAAATGCGGATCTCGGTACCGGCACCGGCAAAGAAGTAGAAGAGAGTCCTCGTCGAGCCCCTTCCGATCGAGGGTGCCGAGCCAGCGTCTGACCCGGGAGAATCGGCTGGGCGCACTCGGAGCCGTTGATCTGAAAACTGGCCGAAACACGACCGTGTATTTTCGTCCTGCGACCGGAGACGGGATTTTCGGGCGACCCGGCCGGTTCGACCCGCAGCTCGCCGTAGAGCGCTCAAGATTCTCCCACGAGGAATTATCGGCCACTCGGATGTAGTAGGTGGTACCGTCGCCTGCCGGGAAGTACTCCGGCTCCGCGATAGTTCGGAAGAAGCCGCCTTCAGAGATGCCGACGGTGAACTCGGTGACCTCGTTGTTGTAGGGATCCTCGTCGGTATCGACGATGACCTTGGCCGTCTCGCCGATGGCGAGCTTTTCAGCCAAGGTTCCGCGAATGCACGCGGAAGAAATCGCCCTCAACGATCTGGCCCGGAGCGATGCCGTCGAGGCTGTTGCCGAACGTCATCGTGATCGGATCTGAACGGCCGAGGACCCATACCGGATGGACACACCCATTCGCCGGGTTCCTCGCCTCGCGACAAACTGCCAGCTGCCGGAATCGAGCCCGGCAGCGGTCATTATCCTCACCCCGATCGATTGTCAAGGAAAAGCCTGGCCTTCATCTTCGGCGCCGACGGTTGACTGCCACTTGCGTCCGACGTCCGCCGCGAAGACCATCGTCCGGAATGGAAACTTCTCCGGCTCCCCAGAATCGATACCCGCCCGCAGGGTGAAGGGGTCATCGGGTCCGATTTGACGCCCGTCCTCTGGTTCAACGATCGTGGGGAAGATCCCAGCCGGATTGTTGTGCACTTGCTCAAGATCCGCACTTCAGTACTGTCGCAACGGCCCTCGCCCTCACCCCGCAGACACGGAAGATCGCCGGTATTGGGCCAAAGGTCCTCGGGCAGGTCTTCGAGAGATGCGGCGACGACGAGGCGAGCTCTCATACCGTTCGTGCTGCCGTTTGGAATCATGGTCTGTGTGATCAGATCCATCGGATCCGAGGAGGGTGTCGAGACAACGGTGGCTCCGCTCGTCGCCCCAACCGTTCAGCCTCCCTATGGTCCACAGCGCTACGCCCCTTCAGGAAACAGCGAGCTGCCGTCGAGCGGGACCAGAGTCCCGGGACGTCCGGTGACCGGGCTCGTTGTGGGCTCGGTGATGACGGCCTCGACCAGCGGCGACTGCCGCGTGATCGTCGCAGCCACGCAGGGATCGGCAGGCGTACCAGGATTCTGAAAGGTCTGCTGCGCAGAACACGAGATCGTTCAAACCGTCATTTGCTGTAGTCAGGGGCAGTTCGACGACGAACCAGCCGTAGTTGCCCTCCGTGTACTTCTGGTCCCAGGAGTAAACCGGCGTAGGGCGTCGCATCGGCTGTCCGGGGGAAGCAGGTCTCGAGACTGCAGTTGAAGACCTGGACCGTACCCGTGTCGAATTCTGATCGGCGTCGGTGATCTGAACGGATCACACCGTAGGCGATTCGTTGGCGGAATCGATCAACAGTTCGTCGAGACTGACGCGATGTTTGGCGTGAGGTTGGCCGCCGCCGTGTCGACGGTGATGTCCATCTCAAAGCTCGGTATTTCGGTCTCGACCTCGGTCGAGTAGTCGGCGGTGAAAAAACCGCCAATTGGACGGTAAATTTCACGTCGACCATGCCCCAGTCGTACTGTACGCCCGGGCGGGTCATCTGGAGGGGATGGGGCCCGTCGCAAGCCCCGAGTATGAAGCGCTCCAGCCTCCGACCGTGTCGGTCCAGATCAGGCGGTCGTTGTCCCCCGCAAAATTGATCTCGTTGAAGAAGAGGGCCGTGTTGTAACCCTGAGCGAAGTGGTCGAAGTAGTACCACGAGTCGCCATCGACGCATTCCGGGCCGTGGCGTCCCGCCGGTCCCACGCCGACATCCGGGACCGCTGTTGTTGACGACATCGCCAAACAGGACGGGAAGGAAGGGAGGTAGTCCTCGCCCGGATCGCCCTTTACCGGCTCGTCCATGATCAGGACCAATAGAGCCCGTTCGCTGACGTCGCCGCCCCCGTCTCCACCTCGAAACGGAGCCCGTTGGCACCAAACACAATGCCGCTCAGATCGACCGCCGCCTGATCGTCGCCCGGCGGGACGTTGACAACCAGATCCGGGGTCGGCTTGCGCACCACGCAGCCGGGAATCGTAGCCGCGGAAGGCGACCAGATAGTTGTTGCTGATGTTGAATTCTGTGTGGATCTCGTTGCCGGTCCCGTCGGTCAATTCATACGTTTCTTCGTTCAGATACACCCGAATGGTGGCGCCGCCGAGAGACCCTGTACCGGGCTCGCTCTGCAGCCGCATGTGGAGCGTGCCGTCACACAATGGGCGCGCCGCGACATCAGGACAATGCCAGGTCACCTCATCGAGTTGCGGGAGCACCCGGGGCGCCGACCACACGGGAATCGTGACAGGCGCGCCAGGCGGTGGCAGGCTGATGTCGAGATAGACCCATTCCTGGGTCTGCCAATACCGACCGCGATAGTGGTAGGTGGATCCCTCGACGATATCGGCATCGACCGCGTAGTTTTCGGTCTCAGGCCGACCGAGAACGTCCCAGGTCTCCCCGCCGTCGGAACTGCGCTCGAGGTCCAGGGTTTTTGCTCCGGCCCATAACAGCATGACCTGTTCGGGGTAGACGTGGCCCACTCGAAATCCTGATACGTGCGAGCTGTTCGCCTTGGGCACCTGAATTTCGGTGCTGGCGCAGCCGAAGTCGGGATCGGGGTGGGTGCAGGGAACGGCCGCGCCGCGAAGAGTGGCGTCGTCCGGAAGCGTTCCTTGAGCCGCGACCACCAACCGGATGCGGTAGGCAGGATCAGCCCCCGATGCCGTGAAAGAATCGGTCAGGCCGCTTGCCTGGTAGACCATGTCCATCGGATCCGATCCGTCATCGCGGAGCACGGCGAACCACGAATCGTATCCCGGCGGCATCAACGAATCCGCACCGTCCAGTGTCAGGACATCACCGTCGGAAAAGTAGACACCCGGGTACGGCAGCGTGATCACCGGCACCAGATCGTCATCGAGGATGGTGACCTCAACCGCGCTCGGTTCACTCACGACGCACCCGACCGGATCGACCAACTGGGCTGTAAAGGTCTCGTTGTCTTCCACCTCGGTGTCGCCGATCAGAGGAATCGAGAAATCGACCAGTGTCTCCCCTGCAGGAACCGTGATCGCCACGGGGCCCGATCCGAAATCGATCCCTGCGACCGCCGTGCCATCCACCAGTGCCACTCCCGACCGAAACATCCGAGCCCCAGGAGGGAATCACCTCAAGAGTCAACTGGATTGCCGGCTCGCTTTCGTCGGCTACTACCGGCCCAGTCGCAAAATGGATCTGAGGTACGAGGTCATCGTTGACGATGGTGACCTCCACCGAGGTCGGTGATGAGGGAATCGCACCATCTGCAAACAGGATTTCGATGAAGAAAGTCTCGTCAGCTTCGACGGCTGTGTCATCCAGCAGAGGAATGGAGACCGTTTTTTGATCTCGCCCGGCTCGAATTCGACGTTGTCCGAATCTCCGAAATAATCGGTACCGGCCTGCGCCGTACCATCGCTGGTTTCCCAATCGATATCAATACGGCGGCCCGACGGTCCGGAAAGAACCAAGGTGACGTTTGCGTTCCCCGATCCTTCGGCAGACGCCACCGAGGGAGTCTGGAATGAGATCAAGGGTTCGTCGTCGTTGTCTTCGATGAGGATGAACCCGGCCGACGACTCCTCAATCCCGGCCCCCTGCGGATTGGCCAGACCGAGGTTGATGATTTCGTCGTCTTCGTCGAGTAGATCATCGATGATTTCAATGACACACGACCCGGCGGTCGCCCCGACATCGAATGACACCGTGCACACGCTGGTCTGATAGTCCTCGCCGAAGACCGCGTCACCGTCCTGGGCCGCGACATCGACCGATGCCGGCACCGCGACCGGCGACTCAGGGTGACATCGATCGTCGCTTCGTCGACGCCCTCATCCACCGTGAATATGGGAACCGCGAATTCAAAGACCGGGCCGTCATCATCGACGATGTGAACGATGGTTCTCGAAGGCGCCCGAACGACGGCGTCGTTCGAGGCGAAAACCGAAACGGCAAAAGCTCTGTCGTGTCGAAAGACCTCGTCGTCGATCAGCGGAATCTGCATCTCGGCACACAGATCTCCAGCACTGATCGTAGTACCGAGCTGGGAACCTCCATAGTCGATGCCCATCAGGGCAGTCAGGTCTTCAGCCCTCCAATGGAACGAAACCGGAGCCGGCTCCGTTTCCGGCAAACATACGTCGAGCAGCGCCCATCCCGCCGATTCGGAGACGGTTACAGCTTCCTGTGCGACGGAGACTTCGGGAGGTGTCTCCCCGTCTCTCAAGATGACGTAGGTGGAATCGGAGACCAAAATGGGATTCGACGGATCCAGGAGCTCCACATTGAAGGTTTCACCATCATCTGCAATGCCGTCATCGTTGACCGGGCGAATGAAAGCGCCGACCTCGCCGGCCGGAATGGTGAGCTGACCGGTGGTTTCGGTGTAGTCTTCACCTTCGGTGGCGGACAGCTGGTACGTTCTGTAGGAAACTACGATCGGGTCTGGATAGGGCCGATCGAGCGCAACTTCAAACGTCCCCACCTGCTCCTGCTCCCAGACTTCCTGTTCCCAATTCAGAAGGAATGGCTCGACGTACGAGGCTTCGTCGTAACCCATATCCCAAGGGGCAATCCGGACATTTCCGTCGACGTCGTCTGAGAAGCCTCCGCCCGGATCGGATGCCAGGTTAGCACCGGCGTCGCACGGCGATCCCGCCCAATCCAGTGCCCAACCACCGAGATAGATGTGGTCGACGATGCCAGACCTTTCCACTCTGAGCCGCGCGACTGTCGCCGTCTCGGGCATAGCAAACGAGGCCTCGTCCCACGCATATCCCGGATCCGGCAACCCGAAGGCATTGATGGACTCTTCATTCACGAGCAGGCGGTAGCTTTCACCCTGGGTATTCAGGTCGGTCACCGAGTCAGCCACCTCGAGCCACCACTGGCTCTCCTGCGAATACCCGACGCCAACCCGCGAGCCAGTGAGGCGGAGAGGACGATCCAGCACGATTTGCACGAAAGCGCTGTCGGTCTGTGGGGTTCGGGCGCCGTTGCGAAGATTGTCGTCGAAGAGATTCCCGACGGTTCCGATGTCGAAGTCCGAGTGTGTGATCGTGGCGTTCGCAAGTGGATCGCAGCCCAGGTGAGCATCGGTATCGCTGCCGCCGAAGGGACCGACGAGCCACTGTGAGTCGGTTTGAATACTCCGGTTCCCGGCGCCGTGTCGTCGGTCGCCGCGTTGTTGCGGGATCCGCCAAAAAATCCCCTTCGAAGCAGCTCACCGCTGACCCGAAACCAATGTGTTGATCGCTGTTGCAGTCCCAGCGATCTGAACAACCCCGTGCTCGCCGCCGATGATCGTCGTATTGGCGATGCGAACCGTCACCGGCTCGTCATCGATCAAAACTCCGGCGTGACGCGCCGACCCCGTGCCGAGGTCGTAGATCATCGAATTCCTGATCTCGATTTCGAGGGCGCCGGCGCCACTCGTGGTCACCCGATCCGGTTGCCGGGACCGGTTGCGTCTTCAACCGTATCAGCGTTCTCGAAATTTCGACAGTCCCCGCTGCGCCGGGACCCTCGAACACTACGGCCGCGATATCCGTCGCCGGGTCCCCATAGCTGTGCAGTTGGAGCCCCTCGAGGATCACGTTGCCAACGGTGGAGCGAATGCACGGCTCGCCCTCGACGGCAAAGTTGTGGATCCAACCCTGCCACACGCCCCGGTGGAACTCGGGCACGGGCGTTTTGATGGTGATCGGGGTTTCCTCGTGGTTACCCACCCGTCGATAAATACCGGGTCCGAATCTTCAATGCCACTGCCGTAGCACAGGATGTCGAGGGCGATTCGCGACCCTGCGAGATCAGAGGTCCCGAGGTGGTCCGCGTCATCCGCTCCCGCTATCGCCGCCGCGACGGTGGGAAAGGCGTGGGTCACCTCGACAATCGCTTCCGCCGTGGCATCCTGCGGGACGCCGCCTCCCGGCGCCGCGACGCTGCACGTTGTGGTTTCCTCGGAATCGGAACACGAAACGAAAAAGGCATACTGCGCGGGATCTCCATACACGACCCGCTGACCCACAAGCACTTCGTATGGATCTTCGGACCATTCGATGGTTGCGATTCCGGTGCTGATGGAGATCGTCGCAGGCTCGTAGATGAGGTTCTCGACAGGGCCCACGGAGTAGATGACTCGCGTCACCGGGGGAAGGTCGCTGGTCCCGATGGTGATTGTGACGATCATCGGGTCACCCGCGACCGCACCCTGCGGGTCGCTCAAAACGACGGTGAAGTCTTCCGAGTATTCTTCATCGTCGTCGTCGACGATCTGGACCGGTACCGAGCCCGACGTCTCGCCGGCCGAAATCACCATCGTGCCCGACGCAGCTACGAAGTCGTCGCCGGCGGTGGCCGTCCCGGCGACTGTTTCGTAGTCGAAGGCGACATCGATCGCCGCAGGTTGGGTCAGCTCCACCGCAAGTTCGAGCAGACCGATCGTCTCCTCGACAGTCACTTCCGATACCGCAAAGGCAATGGCCGGCGCCACGTCATCATCGAGGATTGTGATCAGGGTGGAAGACGGGTCTCCGAGCACCGCCGATTGCGGGTTTGCGAGCACGATCGAAAACAACTCGTCGGTCTCATCGATCAGATCATCGAGAATCGGAATATCGATGTTCTGACTGGTCTGGCCAGCCGGAATCGTCAGGGTTCCACTCAGAGCCTCAAAATCTTCGTCGGCCGTTGCCGTGTCGCCTGACGGCAGAAAATCGACATCGACGTCAAACGATGAGATCGCCGACATCTCTACGGCCCAGGCAAACGACCCTG
>CAWAUY010000003.1:0-458348 GCA_963785275.1 Candidatus Sulfomarinibacteraceae bacterium | reverse complement strand
AAGACCCATCTGGCGGAATTGACAACTGATTGGCTGAGTTCTATCATCTGCGGCATCGCACGGCGACATTGGGGCCGGTGCGCTCTGAAACGCCGGGCGAGGTAGAATCTCCCCGTAACAGATACAACCGTAGAATGGTCATCCCGGGAGGAACGGGACGGCCGAACTGATGGCGGCCCGGACCGCATTGGCGAGGACACCATGATCAGCAACATCGAGAAGATCCGCAATATCGGGATCTCGGCCCACATCGACTCGGGCAAGACCACGCTCACCGAGCGGATCCTGTTCTACACCCAGAAGATCCACGCGATCCACGACGTCAAGGGCAAGGACGGCGTCGGCGCGACCATGGACCACATGGAGCTGGAGCGGGAGCGCGGCATCACCATCACCTCCGCCGCGACCTACGTCGAGTGGAAGGACCACCACATCAACATCATCGACACCCCCGGCCACGTCGACTTCACCATCGAGGTGGAGCGCGCGCTGCGGGTGCTCGACGGCGCCGTGCTGGTGCTGTGCGCGGTCGCCGGCGTGCAGTCGCAGTCGATCACCGTCGACCGCCAGATGAAGCGCTACAAGGTGCCGCGCATCGCCTTCGTCAACAAGTGCGACCGCTCCGGCGCCAACCCCGAGCGGGTGGCCAATGCGCTGCGCGACAAGCTCGGCCACAACTCGGTGATGCTGCAGCTGCCGATCGGTCTCGAGGCCGACTTCGAAGGCATCATCGATCTCGTCGAAATGAAGGCCATCTACTTCCGGGGCGACAACGGCGAGATCATCGAGGAGGGTGAGATCCCTGCCGCGATGCTGGCCGAAGCCGAGGCCAAGCGCGCCGACATGCTGGACGCCGTCAGCCTGTTTTCCGACGAGCTCCTCGAGGCCGCTCTCGAGGACCGCGCAACCCCCGAGCAGATCTACGACGCCATTCGCCGCGGCACGCTGTCCCTCGAGCTCACCCCGGTTCTGATCGGCTCGGCCTACAAGAACAAGGGCGTGCAGAAGTTGATGGACGCGGTCAACCTCTACCTCCCCTGCCCCACCGACGTGACGATCGAGGCGGTCGACCTCGACCAGGACAACGCGCCCGTCGAGCTGAAGTCCGACCCGGAGGCGCAGACCGTGGCCTACGCCTTCAAGCTCGACGAGGGCCGCTACGGCCAGCTCACCTTCCTCCGTGTCTACCAGGGCACGCTGGCAAAGGGTGACACCGTGATCGAGACCCGGACCGGCAAGAAGACCAAGATCGGCCGTCTGGTGCGGATGCACGCCGACAAGATGGAGGACATCCCATCGGCGACCGGCGGCGACATCGTCGGCCTCTTCGGCATCGACTGCCACTCCGGCGACACCTTCGTGGGCCCCGGTCCTCGGCTCGCCATGACCTCGATGTACGTGCCCGACCCGGTGATCTCGCTGTCGGTCAACCCGGTCGATTCCAAGGCCCAGGACAACATGTCGAAGGCGCTCCACCGCTTCACCAAGGAGGACCCGACATTCAGGGTCACCCTCGATCCGGAGAGCAACGAGACCATCATCTCGGGGATGGGCGAGCTCCACCTCGAGGTCTACGTCGAGCGCATGCGCCGCGAGTACTGCGGCGGAGGTCGAAACCGGCGCGCCGCAGGTGGCGTATCGCGAAGCGATCTCCCGGCGGGCGGATTTCGACTACGTGCACAAGAAGCAGACCGGCGGCTCCGGTCAGTACGCCAAGGTCGTCGGCTATATCGAGCCCCTCGACGAGGGCGACTACGAGTTCGTCAACGAGATCCGCGGCGGCCGCATCCCGACCGAGTTCATCCCGGCCTGCGACAAGGGCTTTCGCTCGTCGCTCGACAAGGGCAGCCTGATCGGCTTCCCCATCGTCGGCGTGCGCGCGGTGCTCAAGGACGGTGCGTTTCCACGCGGTCGACTCTTCGGACATGGCGTTCCAGACCGCATCGAGAGCAGCCTTCCGCGAGACCTACAAGAAGGCGAAACCGCGGATTCTCGAACCGGTGATGAAGGTCTCGGTGGAAGGCCCCACCGAGTTCCAGGGCGCCATCTACAAGACGCTCATGCAGCGCCGAGGCAACGTGCTCGGTTCGACCGAGGACGCCGGTTTCGCCCGCGTCGACGCCGAGGTCCCGCTGGCGTCGATGTTCGGGTATTCCACCGATCTCCGTTCGGCAACCGAAGGCAAGGCCGAGTTCACGATGGAGTTCGCGAAGTACGCTCCGGCACCGAGCGACGTGACCGAGGAGCTCCTCAAAAAGTACAAGAGCAAGACCTCCGAGGAGGATGAGTGATGACCAATCTGATGATTCAACTTCGCCGTTCGCCCCGCACGCTCCTCGAGCGCGACGGACACCCCGGCCCCGGACCCGGCCACCTCGCCGTGGTGATGGCGCGCGCCGGAGTCGGCAAGACCGCCTTTCTCGTCGGCATCGGCATCGACGCCCTGCTGTCCGGCCAGAAGGTCCTCCACATCTCGCTCGAGCGAACGGTCGAAAAGGTCCGCGACTGGTACGACGATCTCCTGAAGGAGATGCTGCGCCGCGAGAAGAAGCTCGAGCACTGGACGGCGATCCAGCTCGAGATCGAAAAGCGCCGCAACATCCACACCTATGTCGGCCGGTCATTTTCCGCCGACCGGATGCGGGAGGCCCTCGACCTGCTGCGCGAGGCCATGGACTTCGTGCCCAACGTGATCATCCTCGATCGCATGGAGCTCGAAGGCTTCGACCCGGCGACCATCGAAGCCGCCAAAGCTCGTGTCGGCCGAAGCCGGCGCCGAGCTGTGGATGGCCTGCCGCACGTCGCGCGACGAGCCGGCTTCCAAGGGCCACCTGCCGCCACCTGCCGATCAGTTTCGAGGATCTGGTGGACACCGCCTTTCTCCTCGTTCCGCAGGACGCCAAGGTCCGCCTCCACGTGGCCAAGGACCGCGACGAGATGCTGGACAAGGACCTCAATGTGGTGCTCGATCCGCGAACGCTGTTGCTGGAAACGGGCGTTGGAGCGAAACGGTAGCATCCCACAGTTCTCAGTTTTGAGTTTTGAGTTTTGAGTTGCCCATCTGATACGAAGGCAGCAAATTGTGAGGCTTTGTGGGGCACGCGTCCCGGCTGCCGCACCGAGAGATCAACACCATACGAGAGCCTCCTTGCTAAACATGCCCATATGTGAGATGCTCTCTCAGCTGCCGAGAGACGTTGCTTCACAGCAACCCGACCGATAGCAAACAACTCGCAGGGGCTCCCCGCCCCGTACGGCAGCCTCACCGGCAAGTCTCCCGTTACCCACAATCAGCCGGAAAGAACATGCGGACCACCCGTTGTGATGGGTGCGTGCGTCTGCAGAAAGACCAGATATTTTGCAATTCATCCAACCTCAACCTCCACCCCGCCATCGAGCGCGGGATCAACGACCTCGGCTTCACCGAGTCCACACCCATCCAGAGGGACTCCATTCCACCGGCGCTCGACGGTCGCGACGTGCTCGCCTGCGCCATGACCGGCAGCGGCAAGACCGCGGCCTTCGTACTGCCCATCCTCCAGCAGATGGCCGGCACCCCCAGCGGCCGCACCCGCGCTCTCATCCTCACCCCGACCCGGGAGCTCGCGTCGCAGATCCACGAACACATCGAGGCCCTCGCCCGCCACACGCCAGTGAAGTCGGCGACGGTCTTCGGCGGTGTCAAACCCGGCAAGCAGGAAAAGGCCCTTCGCGCGGGCGTCGACATCGTGGTCGCCACCCCCGGACGCCTGCTCGATCTCATGCAGAACCCGTGGGCTCGCTTCGAGCACCTCGAGTTCCTGGTGCTCGACGAGGCCGACCGGATGCTCGACATGGGCTTTCTGCCCGACATCCGCAGGATCCTCGCGCAGCTGCCGAAGAAGCGGCAGACCATGCTGTTCTCGGCGACCCTCCCGCAGCCGATCGTCACGCTCAGCAGAGACCTCCTGAACGATCCGGTACGGATCGACGTCGAACGCCGTTCGGAGCCCGCCACCGGAATCAGCCAGACGATCCTGCCGGTGCCCGAACTACTGAAAGCCAAACTCCTTCAGGAGATGCTCAACCGCGGTGACGTCGAGACGGCCCTTGTCTTCACCCGCACCAAGCACCGCGCCAACCGCCTCTTCCAGAAGCTCGAACGCGCCGGCATCTCGTGCGAGCGGATCCACGGCAACCGCAGCCAGCCGCAGCGTGAGGCCGCGCTCGCCGGTTTCAAAACCGGCCGCATCAAGGTGTTGGTGGCCACCGACATCGCGGCCCGCGGCATCGATGTCGAGGCCCTGCCGCACGTCATCAACTTCGATGTCCCGGTCGCGCCCGAGGACTACATCCACCGCGTCGGGACGGACGGCCCGAGCGGGCCTTATCGGCGACGCTCTGACCTTCGCGTCGCCTGCCGGAACAGCCCCTGGTCAACGCCATCGAACGCGCAGTGGGTCGCCGCATCGAGCGCCGGAAGATCGACGGCTTCGACTACAACGCCAAGCCCGAAGGACGCCTCGAGATCCCGGTCCGCGAGCGGATCGCCGCCCACCGCGCCCGCAGGGCGGAAGAGCGCGCGCGCGGAAATGGCAAGGCGCAGCGCAGGAATCGCCCCGCGGGCAACCGTTCGTCGAATCGGAATGCGCGAGCCACGAGGTAACCTCGATTTTGAGTTCTTAGTTTTGAGTTCTTAGTTTTGAATTTTGAATTTTGAATTTCGACTTCACGCCCGCCCGATTCGGGCGGGTTTTTTTTTGCTGGTGCAGGCGTCCCGCCTGCATGTGCGGCCGAGACGGCCGCACCACAATTGCTCATGGTCGTTTCGGGTTGCCTTGTGGGGCACGCGTCCCGCGTGCCGGGCAGTGGGGTCGAACCAGTCTCATCACCGCCTGGCAGCCGGGACGGCTGCCCCACAAATGCTCACGAACGCCCGGGGTGAATTGTGGGGTACGCGTCCCGCGTGCCGGGCGGGTGGTCGAGAATTCAACACCGTCGACCCAACCACATGGCAGCCGGGACGGCTGCCCCACAAAACCTTTCAGCTGGCAGCGGTACCGGGACGGTATTCGTCCGGGTGCGGCGCGGTCTGGGGCTCCCCTCATGATACGGTGAGGGCGACCGGGCCTCATACCCGCGACATACCTCCGGAGTTTTTCACCTATGACGGTTGATTCACAGGAAAACGATACCTCGCTCAAACCGAAACCGCGCCGCCCCATCGTGTGGGGCAACGTCGCGTTTCTCACGTTGATGCCTTTGGCTGCGGTCGATTGCGGTCCCCTGGTACATCGCCACCCACGGCGTGACGTGGGTCGAGATCGTCGCTTGCGTTGCGATGTGGTTGGTGACCGGCCTCAGCATCACGGCGGGATACCACCGGCTTTTCACCCACCGGGCCTACGCGGCACCGGCGCCGGTGCGTGCCGTGTTTGCGGTCATCGGCGCGGCGGCGTTCGAAAACAGCGTCATCTCGTGGGCCGCGGCGCACCGTTTTCACCACCGGAATGTGGACACCGACGACGACCCCTACAACGCCCAGGAGGGCTTTTTCTACTCCCACATGGGTTGGGTGATGGTCGAGGGCTCGAAACACGATGACACGTCGAATGTCCCCGATCTGTGGAAAGACCCTATTCTCCGCTGGCAGCACCGCCACGCCATCGCGATCGGCACCGTGGTCAATATCGGGTCGACGATCCTTCTCGGTCTGATCACCGGCCACATGCTCGGCATGTTTGTGTTTGCATTTCTCCTGCGGATCGTCCTGACCCAGCATTTCACCTTTCTCATCAACTCCGCCGCCCACATGTGGGGCAGCCACCGTACTCGACCGCCCACTCGGCGCGAGACAACTGGTTCTTGTCGTTTCTCTCGTTCGGTGAGGGCTACCACAACTACCACCACAGCTTTCAGGCCGATTACCGCAACGGCCCGCGTCTCTACAACTGGGACCCCAGCAAGTGGTTGATCTGGCTGCTGGCGCGGGTCGGGCTGGCCGAGCAATCTCCGGCGCAGCCCCATCGACGTCACGCTCGGCAAGATGTTCGAGCACGCGCGCGACACCTTCGACGAACACCTGAAGTCCGCTGGCGACACCATCGACGGCTGGCAGGCAACCGCCAGGGCCCACACCTCGGCCGCCGGTGATGCGGTTCGCGAGATGATCGCCACCGGTCCCCCGCGACGCCCTTCGCGAGAGCATCCTGGCCGCCGGAACGGCGCTGCGAAGAGGCGCTGGCGGACCTCAAGAAAGCCCGCACCTCGCTGCAGGCCACGATCGCCGAAGGCACCGGATTCGCCGCCAGGCGCGAGCTGCGCAGGCGATTTCGCGAGGCCAAACGATCTGCCCGCGAGGCGCTCGAGCACTGGCAGGAACTCGGCAGGGCGTATCTCGATGAGATGTACGGAGGCGCCCTTTCGGTCCAGCCCGGATAGCCCCCACCCGAAACCCCGTTCGGCCTTTCCTCGCGCCTTGAGACAAGGAATCGACTCGGCAACCCCATTGGCGACCTCTCGTACTTGAGAGTGACCGCTGCAACAGCGGTCTCACTCGAAAAGGACTGCGGGAGGTCGTATGAGTTCGCCAGGACGGTATGTTCTCGCGATGTGTTTTGCGGTATCACTCATGGGCGGTGCGTGGGCGGGGTCCCCCGATCCAGAATTCGTGAATCGTTGACGTCTCACCGTCGGTCGTCATGGCCCAGAATGCGAACGGTTCCAACATCACCTGCATCGCCCTCGATGACGGTCTCGTGTTTGTCGATGCCGGCCTCAACACCGAGGTGGCGGCGGACTTCCGCAAAACTATGGAAAAAAGATTCGACCGACCCACCAGATACCTGATGCTGACCCACGCCCACCTCGACCACATCTTTGCCATGGGGGCATTTGACGATGTCGAGGTCGTGGCCGCCGCATCGCCACGTCCACTGTTCGAGCACCAACTCGCCATCGAGTGGAACGAAAAGTCGATCGAGGGCTATAACAACATCTTCCCGCCTTCGCCGAGGCAAAAAAATCCGCGCGGCCGTTCCCGCCGACAACCTGGGTCGAAACCCAGCAGGTTTTCGGATCACCCGCCAGCCAGGTCGTGTTCGCCAACACCGGCGGACACACCGCAGGCTCGTCCTACGTCTATGTACCTTCGGAGAAAGTACTGATCACCGGCGATCTGGTGCAGGTCGACAAATACCCGTATTTCGGCGATCAGTCGACCGATATTCAGGCGTGGATCGACACCCTGAAGAAGTGGTATGCCATGAACCCGACGCGGGTGTGCCCGGGGCACGGTCGGGTCGTCGACACGGACTATCTGAAGTTGGAGTGGGAGTAGTTCGAAGATCTCGTTGTCGGCGCTGAGCACCCTCAAGGAGGACGGGGTTGTCGATGGAGGACGCGGTGATCCACCCGAGCCTGCCGGCGAATTACTGGGAGGACAACTGCCCCGAACCGCGCTGGTTCAAATACTGCATCGCCCGGTGCTACCGCAGTCTGTAAGCAGGCACAGGGGCCCCTGCAACGAGCCTTCAAGCGTCCGTGCCAGCCGACTCCGACGCCCCGATCTGCTAGGGTAGGAATAGGGAGGACGGATTGGGCAGAAAAAGCGGATCGTACAAGTTCGAAAAACGACAGAAAGAACTCAAGAAGCAGAAGAAGAAGCAGGAGAAGCTCGAAAGGCGCCTGAACAAGGGCGGCGAGCTCGATGATGAACCGCAGCCCACCGGTTGGGAAGGTGGTCCGTTCCCGCAGGGCGATGCTCCGAGTTCGACCGACGAAGCGGATTCGGACGCCCCAGTCAAAGAAGACGACGACTCCTGAGATCGCGACCAGACGCGGTGGCCCGGCGCCCGCCGGCAGTCAACAACCCCTCCACCCACATCGGGGATGACCGGAGGCCCGTTCCGACGGCAGCGTGAGAGGCGACATGAAGGCGGTCATCTTCGACATGGACGGGGTCATCATCGACTCCGAGCCCCTCTGGCGCAAAGCCGAACGGCAGGTCTTTGCCGACGTCGGTCTCGAGCTCTCCGATGCAGACTGCGAGCGCACCATGGGGATGCGGACGGACGAGGTCATCGCCTACTGGTTTGCCCGCGCTCCATGGACCGGACCTCGGCCCGACGAGATCGAGCAGCGGCTGATTCTGCGGATGCAGACCTTGATCTCCGAACGGGGCCAGACGATACCCGGTTTCGGTCACGCCCTCGGCATTGTTCGTTCGGTCGGTCTCCGAACGGCCCTCGCGTCGTCATCCAGTCCCGTGCTCATCGACGCGGTGCTGCGCAAGCTGGAATTGACGGCCGCTTTCGACGTCGTGCAGATCGGCGATCCACGAGTCTCACGGCAAACCCCACCCCGCGGTGTTTCTTTCCACCGCACGCGAACTCGGGCTCCTACCCATCGACTGTCTCGTCATCGAAGATTCGGCGGCCGGGGTCCAGGCTGCGGCCGCGGCCGGGATGCGGGTCATCGCCGTGCCGCCGCCCCACCTTTTCGACGATCCGGCGTACGGCCCCGCGGACGCCAAGCTGAGTTCGCTCGAAGAACTCACCCTGCCGATGATCAACGGATCCAGTGCGGGCGGGCGGGGCATGCCCCGCCCCTACATTCTCAAAGGGTAGGGGCGGCATATATGCCGCCCGTGACGGTTTCTGTGAGAGGTTGGGTTGTCAGCTGCGCTCGGTGAGGGCAACCCCCGCAAACACCAGCACCGCACCGAGAACGAGGTTCAAGGTGAGGGTCTCACCGAGGTAGAAGGCCGCAAAGGCAGCGGTCAACGGTGGAATGAGGTAGAGGTAGACACCGACCTTCTGCGACTCCGTCAGACCGAGGGCCACGAAATACAGCAGGGTCGCCAGGAACGAACACCCCACCCCGAGAAAGGCGATTGCCGACCACGCCTCGAGACCCAGCGACGATACTTCGAATCCGGTCAGCCGCATCTCCGCCCACCCGACCGGCGCCATCCAGGATGCCCCGATCACCGTCACCCAGGCGGTCACCCGCAACGCACCCAATGTGTCGGTGATGCGTTTGCCGAAGACTGTGAACAGGCCCCACATGACGAGGCTCGCCAGCACCAGAAGGTCGCCCTTGACGTTCCCGAACTCAAAGGAGCGCAGCTTGGCGACGCCCATGACCACCAGGACCCCCGCCACCGCCAGAGCAACGCCGGCCGCCTTGCGCAGGGTGATCCTCTCACCGAGAACCAGCGCCGAGAGCAACATGATGGAGATCGGCCCGGTCGTGGCGTAGAGCGAGGCGTTGGACGCCGTGGTGTACTGCAGACCGATCGTCTGGGTCGCGTAGTGCAGCCCGGCGCCGAACAGACTCAGGACCGCCAATTGTCGGAACACACGCCAGCCGCCCATCCCCTGTGTGCCGCCTGTCGCAACGATCAACGGCACAAAGCAGGCGGCCGAAATCAGCAGACGGAGGGTAACGACCACCAATGGCGGCGCCGACTCGAGAGCCACCTTGGTCGCGACAAACGACACCGCCCACAGGACGACGGCGGTCAACAGGGCGAGGCGAGCGCGGATCGGCATGGCAGGGCAGTCTAGCTGAATTTTGAATTTTGAATTCTCAATTTTGAATTCCGGCCACACGCATGGCAGCCGGGACGGCTACCCCACAATGAGCCGATCTGAGTGCTCTTGTGGGGCAGGCGTCCCGCCTGCCATGTGCGATGTCATTCAAAATTTAAAATTCAAAATTGAGAATTTCCCGTCAGTGCTACTCTCGAACGGCGCCTGCACGGCGCCGCCATCGAGGAGGAACACGATGAAGACACGCATCACCGAGCTGTTCGGCATCGAGCACCCGATCGTTCTTTCGGGCATGAGTTGGATCAGCACTCCCGAGCTGGTGGCCGCGGTTTCGAATGCCGGGGGTCTCGGCATCCTCGCCACCGGGGTGCTCGATGCCGACCAGACCCGCGAGGCGGTGCGCCGGACCCGCGAACTCACCGCACCGTCCCTTTGCCGCCAACGTCACGCTCTATTTCCCGGGCAACCGCAAGAACGCCGAGGTGCTGCTTGAGGAAGAGGTCCCGGTCATCAACTACTCGCTCGGCAAGGGCGACTGGATCTGCAATCAGGCCCACGCCTACGGCGGCAAGGTGATTGCCACTGTCGCCACTCAAAAGCACGCCGTGGCCGCCGAACGGGACGGCGCCGACGCCCTCATCGTCACCGGACACGAGGCGGCCGGACACGGCGGCCAGATCACATCACTGGTGCTGGTGCCCAGCCTCGCCGATCGGGTCTCGATCCCGATCATCGCTGCGGGTGGCTTTGCCGATGGGCGCGGGCTGGCGGCGGCGCTGGCATTGGGAGCCGGTGGTGTTGCGATGGGGACCCGTTTCATGAACACTCTCGAAAGCCCGGTCCATGACGGCGCCAAGAAAGCTACAGTCGAGCACCAGGTCGCGGACACCGTCTACACCAACCGAGTCGACGGGCTGTTACGGCCGCTACGTCGACGCTCCCGGGGCGCAGCGGCTGGTTCGTCAACGATTGAATCCCCTGTCGGCTCTGCTGCGGTCGCGCGAGATCGCCCGCCTGCTCGGTCTGCCGTGGGCCAAACTCGCCGCCGGTATCGTGCTCTCGGGATATCAGAAATCGGTACAGATGGCACGGATGGCGATCGGTTTCGAGGCCTTCAAGAACGGCTGTACGACCGGCGACCTCGACCACGGCGTATTGCCGCTGGGGCAGTGCACCGGGCTGATCGACGACACCCCAACTGTCGCTGCGGTAATCGATCGGGTCGTTCGCGAGGCCGAGGCGGTGGCGGAGAGACTCGAACACGTGATGGAGCGCCCCGTCGCGGTTGGGTGACACACTGGATTCAGTTTTGAGTTTTGAGTTTTGAGTTCTTGGGTCCGCACTGTCGCGCAGTGACCTGGCAGCCGGGACGGCTACCCCACAAAATGCTCAGAAACGAATTGACCGACTTGTGGGGCAGCCGTCCCGGCTGCCATTTACGGATTGCTCGGAAGCCTTGTAAAGGCCTTGTGGGGCGGCCGTCCCGGCTGCCATTTACGGATTGCTCGGAAGCCTTGTAAAGGCCTTGTGGGGCGGCCGTCCCGGCTGCCATTACGGATTTCGGAAGCCTGTAAAGGCTTGTGGGGCGGCCGTCCCGGCTGCCATGCGAACCGCGTGGCACGTCGCCGTGGCATACTGACACTCTATGGACAATTACCCCAACCAGTACGCCACTCCGGGTGGTGAGCCTCCAAACGATGGCCGGCAGCCCCGCCGCGGGCTCAGCGTCTTCGGGTTCCCGCTGCGGGTCGATCCGTTCTTCTTTGTCACTGCGTGGCTGATCGGTGGACGACAGGAACCACAGTGGATGGTGGTTTGGATCGTCATCGTCATCACCGGGGTGCTCGCCCACGAACTCGGCCACGCCTTTGCCGGCCGCCGTCTGGGCATGCAACCGTGGATCCGACTGATGGCCTTCGGCGGGATGACGGGCTGGATGCGGCCGCGCGTGCTCACGCCGTGGCAGCAGATCGGCATCAGCGTCGCCGGCCCGGCGGTCGGAATCACCATCGGAATGACTGTCCTTCTGGCCGCCCATGAGCGGGCTCTTCGCCGACGCGCCCGGCTCGGTTCTCCGGATCGCGAACTACGTCGTGTGGGTCAACCTCGGGTGGGGCGTGCTCAATCTCCTGCCGATCCTGCCCCTCGACGGCGGTCACATCGCCTCGTCGCTCGCCGAGATGGTGGCTGGAAGCCGTGGGCGGATCGCGGCTCGCGCCTTTTCGATCGTCCTCACGGTGGCGATCGGTCTCTGGGCGGTGACGGCCGGGGACTGGTGGATCCTCATCCTGTGCGCCGTCTTTACCTACGCCAACGTCCAGGGATTGGCCGCAGAGAGGTCCCGCGGCTGATCCAATCGGCGTGAACACTCCAGATTCGATGCCCAGTTGACAGAGGCCCTGCATCGATCCACATTGATTCTTGAGCACACAGCCACGACAACCGAACAGAATCAGCGGAGGGAGAACGCGTTATGGCCGCGATTGGCTGGTTGGAACGGAACCTCAAGATTCACGGGGTCGATCTCTACGGTCACGCCGGGCCCATGCCCGGACCTGCCAGTACATCGATCAACTTCGTCGACCCTCCCGATTGGGACCGCGGCGGTTTCTACGATCCGGCGAACCCGACCCGAGTGACGGTTCCGTCCGGATACCGGGGCCGCTATACGATCCGGGTGACGATTCAGTGGAATCGCGGCGGCAACCAGACCTTCACCATCCAGGATCGAGATCAGGGCTTCTTCTACGGGGAACTGTCTACAAACGCCCATCCGGACGGGCACTTCCACGAAACACGGGTGTCGGCCGCGCCGGTGGTGAATTCGACCAAGACGGTTTTCCACCTGTTGTGGGAGGGGTTGCTCGCGCCACTCGATTTCGTCGAACCCCTGATCCAGTACGAGCTTCCCCAGCCCGCAGCCGCGGATGTCTGGTTCCGGATGCGCCGGCTCGGCCGGCAATAAGAGCGCCGCTATTCGCCCCAGCGAGCGGCACAGGTACAATCGGAGCCCGCCATCCGTAAACAAGCAGGCGGGCACTGATTCATTATGTACCAGGAGTTTTACGGCCTTTCGGCCCCACCGTTCAACATCACACCGGATCCCCGGTACCTGTTTTTCAGCCGCCGCCACCGCCAGGCCTTCGAGCACATCCTGTTCGGTATCTCCGAGCGCAAGGGCTTCATCCAGATCACCGGTGAAATCGGCGCCGGCAAAAGCACGCTGTGCCGCAAGGTCCTCGAGGAACTTCGCGACGGCTACGCCACGGCCCTGATCCTCAACCCGGTCATGACCCCGATCCAGCTCACCCGGTCGGTCCTCCGCGAGCTCGATCTCGATGACAGCGGCAACGACCGCATCCGACTCGTCGAGCGGCTCAACGACTTTCTGCTCGATCGCGCCCACGCCGGCGACGTCGTCGTGCTCTTTATCGACGAGGCGCAGGACATGTCGGACGAATTGATCGAGCAGGTGCGGCTGCTGTCCAACCTCGAGACGGATCAGCACAAGCTGTTGCAGATCGTCCTCATCGGCCAGCCCGAGCTGCGCGATCGCCTCGATGCTCCGGCGCTGCGCCAGCTGCGGCAGCGGATCACGGTCCGCTACCACCTCGGCTCCATCAACCGCCAGGAAACAGAGGCCTATATCCAGCACCGTCTCCTGGTGGCTGGTTCCAACGGCCGGCCTTCTTTCAGCCGGCCGGCCTATCGGGCGATCCACCGCTATTCCCGGGGCATCCCGCGATTGATCAACGCCGTATGCGACAAGAGCCTGCTGTGCGGCTATGTGCAGGGGCGCGACCAGATCGGGTGGTGGCAGGTGCGGCGAGCCATTCACGACCTGGAGGGGCAGGGCTGGTGAGTCTCATCAACGAAGCCCTCCGCAAGGCGCGCCAGGCCGCCTCCGAACACGACGACCAGCGCAACGCGGGCCGGGCGCCGCAGGCCTACCCGTCGCGGGGCCCGCGGCGCGGAATGAGCCCGGCAGCGGTCGGGCTGGTTGCTGTCCTGGCGGGCGTCGCCGGCGCCGCAGGCGTGTGGTGGATCGTGGGCACCGGCCGGCCACGGAATCCCTGTCGGCGACTGCACCCCTCCCGCCATCCGCGTCCCGGAGACAGCGGACTTCGGTTCAGATAACCAGACCCAAATCCGGCAGCTCAGCCCGAGACGAGATCTTCTCAGCCCGTCGCAACAGGATGCTCGGCCCATGGAGCCACTACCCGCTCCATATCCGGACTCCGCGTCGGCTGAGGTCGCCGATCCTGATGCCGCCTGGAACGCCACCGGCGAGATCCCTCAAGAACGAGCAACGCCGGTCATCACGACCAGCGGAGAGCGGGTCTTCGTGATGGATGCCGAACTCGGCTATGCCTCCCTGTCGCTCGGCTATATCGTCTTCAGACCGATCCGCCCGTTTGCCGAAATCAACGGCAATGGACGTCTATGAGGGCTCCGAGGTGGCGGCTTCAAAGTCGAAAAGATCGAGGTCGACCGCGTGGTCCTGAGCGACGACCGCGGCACGCTCGTGTCTCCGCGTGCCTTGATTTCCATCATGGACGGGTCTGCAAATGGCCTTCGCGGATCCGATAGACGTAGATCTCATGGATCTCCCTGTCATAACCCGGATACAGTCCCGTCGGCATACCGAGAATGATCCTCTTGCCGCGATTCGCCAACACCAGCATCTCGCCGGCCTCGCGGGTCGAAATCGACGCCCTCGATCTCGCCCGACATCGCGGAAATCCGTAAACGCCTTTTCATGGCTCACGTACGCGGAGGTTGCCGTCGGCTCGGCTGGTACCCGCCACAGATTGTCGACTTCGTCGTCCTCGGCGTCGCCGTCGTCGGCGGTGATGTACAGCCATCCTTCGAATGCGGCTATCCCCTGCTGCCACTGCGGGACCGGTCGCAGGTGCAGCTTGCCCGAATAGGTTTCCGTCGCCAGTCGTAGCGGTAGATATACCTGCCCGTCCACCCAATCCGTCATCCACACCAGGCCGTTGGCGGCGTCCACGGTCAACGCGCTGACCTCGAGCTGGCCTGAATCGGGCTCCCAGTCGATCGACCTCTTGTATCGCAGCGTTCCGCATCATAGACGGCGATCTGGATGTCCCGGCCCCGCCCGTCCACAAACCACTCCACTCCCGCGAACAGATCGCCACCGTAAACGCTGATATCGCCGATATGGTTGGCAGGTTTTTCGAGGTCGACGAACGGATCGTCGTTGGACGCCAGCAACGCCCCGTCTTTTGAATAAACATATAACGCTGTGCTGCCGCTGACGAAATAGCGCGTTCGCCGTCGGTGGCGATCCCTGCCGGCCCGCCACTTCGATCACGCGCACCAGTTCGTAGTCTCCCGACGTTTCGTGATCTTCGCACCCGCTTGTACCGGGACCACAGGCGCAACCTGTCCAGAGCCACCCCATCGCAGCGGTACAGATCAAAGTAATCGCCCGAAAACGCCCGCCCAAAATCACCATCGTCAGTTCCTCTACGCTCATTGTCGCAGAGATGAATTCAACATCCCAGGCAGTGTTCAATTCAACGTGCAGCCGAGAAGACTGCACTGTAAAGCCGGTCTCAGATCATCGCGGTGCGCGCGGAGCCAGCGGCGAAGCCCCGAGTCGAATCCCGCCTGCAGGTGCCGATATCCCTGAATTCGCGGGCTACACCGTCTTATCCTTGATCCGTGCCTCGATCGCCGCGAACTCGTCTCGCATGTGGTTTTGCAAGATCGTGAAGCTCTGGTCCGCCAGCACCCGCTCGGAGACCAGGTCCGAAAACGCACGGTGACGGATGTCGTAGAGGGCGTCCCGATGTTGCACCAGGTCCTCATATGAAAGCGATCCCAATGCTGCGGTCTGTTCCTCGACCTCGATCAGATATGCGTCGATCCGGTTCTTCATGCGGCGTTTCATCCACTCGCGAAGGGCGATATAACCGGAGTAGACACCGACCAGCAGGGTCAGAAACAAGGCTGATGGCCTCGGCATAGGCGACGAAGAACGGCGGTTCCTCCCGATGGTAGTAGGCCTCCGCGCCATCATGAAACGGAATCGAGAAACCGCCGGGCCGGAAGTCCTCTCGAATCTGCTGCGCCACGACCAGGTCCTCGCCCTGAAGACCGCCGGCGCCGGCGCGGTGCTCGAAGATCGCCTCTGTGATGGAGCGCACGAGGTCCGGATCGAGGTCGCGCCGCCCGACCAGCAGTGCCGATACGGCGATCGTGCTCACAGGCCGTTCGGGAAGACCAACATACGTCGATTTCGGGATGGTGGTCGCCGTAATCGCCGGGAAAACAAGGGCCAGACCATCCGACTCGTTGCCGGACTCCTGCGCATCCCCCAGGCTGAGAAATCGCACAGCGTCCTCCACCGCCAGCTCATCGACGATCCGAGAGGGGATGGCCGTCAGGATGAAGGCTGCGTCCACCGATCCGTCGATCAGTCCGCTCGCCGAAACCTCGGGCGACAGTTCCAGCTCCTCGCCCACCGTCACGCCGAAATGAACGAGCACACTTTCGGCAACCTGCCGCGTGCCCGAGTTGCGGGCGCCAACCGCGACCCGAAGACCGGAGAGATCATTGATGCTGTCGAACGTTTTCGGCGATGTCCTTCGCAACAAGAATGTGCAACACCTCTTTGTAGAGCGGCGCGATCAGCCGCGCCGAGGAATCCGGCGGGGTGTCGCTCTGGACAAAGGCCAGCTGGACGTTCGATCGGTCATCGCCGATCAATTTCATGTTGGCAACGCTCCCTTCGGTGGAGAGCACCGCGGCCGACCGGACGACACCCTCCCCCTCCAAAACGCGCGCCAAGGGCGGTGCCGAGAGCGAAGTATGTGCCGGACTCACTTCCCGGTGGCAATCACGATCTCGTGACCGGAATCCGCTTCTTCAAGAACGAAATACGCCGTAAGGCCCGCGATCACCACCACGATCGCCACCACCCCGGCCACGATGGCCGGCACCGGCAACGACGATCCCACTTCCTGGTCGAGCGGCATGTTCTCCATCTCAAATCACTCCCAGCGACACCCGGGGGTTCGCTTTCACAACCGTGTCATCGTGGTGTCGGCAGAGCAGCCTAACATACGGTTGATGAAGTTTTCGAGGCATTTACCCGCCCAACCGACCGCATCCGCCGCCAAAAGGTCGCTCTTGGGGGCAGGACCCGGGACACGGGTGATAAAATGGAAGCACGTTCTGACAATTTGGTGAGCAGTATCAGGGCGTGAGTTTCGAAAGAACTGCGAGGCAACGGTGGCGAAGAAGACCCGAGACGGTTCAAAGGCGGCAGCGGACAACGTCCATCGACTGCCTGCTTCCAGGCGGCGCAGGCCGGCTTCCGTCGAGGCGCCCGTCGCCTTCCCCAACGTACCGACCATCGTCGAAAACGCATCGAGGGCCGCCATAGCCGTCGACTCTGAAAACAACATCGTCAATTGGAACGCCGCCGCCATCGAGTTGGTGGGTTTCACCGCCCGACGAGGTCCTCGGTCGGAATCTTCAACAGGTGATCCAGGCGCGCGATGTCCACGGCAATCGCCTGTCGTCCGACCACAGCGCTCTCCACGAGATGGTTCGAATCGGCGACACGCCCAAGAGCTTCGAGATCGCCATCATCACCGCGACCGGCAAGATGATTCGGGTCGCGGTCACCATTGTGGTGGTGCTCGGCCCCGGGACCACCGACTACCACCTCGTCTATCTGATGACCCAGATGCACCGCCGGCGCCGTGCCGACGAGGCCATCGATCGCCTGCTCGCCCACACCAATATCCCGGGAGTCACGGTCCCCGGCACCAGCGCTCCAAGCGGCGCTGACCAGCGCGGCACCAATCAGAAGCCCCGCCTCACCCGCCGCCAACTCGAAGTGCTGCTGCTGCTCGCCGAAGGCAAGCGATCTCGCGAGGTCGCCGAAGAACTCTGCATCAGCGTTCATACCGTACGGACGCACATCCAGGGTATCCTGCGGACGCTCGGTGCTGCGAACCGCCTCGAGGCGGTTTCGAGGGCGCTCCACGAGCGGATTATCTGAAGCGGACATCACTCCGGACATCGAAACCCACACCTGGAAAGATGATTGAGATCACAGAATCTCGATCAGAGACCTGCGACGCTTGAAGTTGTTGGAGGGCGGACAACGGGCTCGGTGTTGGGGAAATCCCGCACCGGGCCCTTTTCCAGATGCAGGCTAGCGAACGCCCTTCGGCGCCGTCACTTCCAACGTCTTGTCGCCGGTGGTGACCGACACCGGAGCGGGCAGGGCCACTCCTGACGGGACCACAAAGCGAAGCGCCACGCCGGCGTCGATCATCGGGCCGAACCGTTCCGCCGCGCGATCGAGTTGGTCGCTGCCCTGGGCCAGGAACAGCCCTCCACCCGAGGCATCAGCGATGGTCTTCAGGTTCTTGCGGATGCGTTGGCTGAAGGTGTCGTCCCACAGAGCGATCACGAGCACCGGGACCCCGGAGTTCGCCGCCGCTTGGGTCGCTGCCTTCCAGGCCGCTTTGTCGGCATCGGTGCGGCCGTCGGTGACGACCACCAGGATGGTGCGACCTCGGCGACCTTCAAAACGTCCAAGCGAATCGACGATCAACGCCGGCAGACCGCCAACGCCCGTGGCCTCGACCCCCTTGCCGGGAGCGCCGTCCCAGGCCCCGACCCGCCCGTCGATGGCAAAAAAGGCATGCCCACGACCGCCCCGCGCTCGCTGCACCAGAGAAAACAGACGACCGCCCGACTGCGACCATCCTGCACTCGACCCGGTCGCCACATCGACGGCGATTCCGAGCTGGAGCGGCGCACGATCGCGGCCGCCCACCTCCTCGATCGTCGCGTCCTTGCCACCGACCTCGAGGTTGAAATCGGTCGGTTTGAGCCCGGTTGCGGGTTCGTCGCCGCGAAACGCCACCACCGTCAGATCGACGGTCTGCGGGTCGGCAGCGGCCCAGGCTTCGAGAGCCGTCGCCACAGCTGCCGTCGGCGGATCCGGAGCTGCGTCCGACCCTTCCAGTGCCGGGTCAACGGCGGCATCGGGTTCGGCCATCGGCTGGACACTGTCGGCGCGCAACGGCTCGACAACGGCCACACCCGATTCGACATTCACCTTATCCGGTTCTGAGGGCGGCTCCTCCACCGATTGTCTCTCCGGCTTGGAAGGCGTCTCGGCGCTCTTCTCCGGGACAGCCGCGGCAACCGTTCCCGCAGCGCCTGCAACCACCGCAGGGGCGTCGTCACTGCGAATCGGCGCGAGCGTCTCGACCTCGTCATCGCCCGGCATGTCGATTGGTGCAATTTCTGGCGCCGGGTCGATCTCGGGCGCGACATCCGCCTCCACCTCGATCTCCGGTTCCGGAGGCAACTCGAGGTCCGGCGCGACATCCGCCTCCACCAGAATCTCCGGCTCCGGAGGCAGCTCGATGTCGGGCGCGGCGTCGGCCTCCACCTCGATTTTCGGCTCCGGGAGCGGTTCCAGGGGCAGTTCGACGTCCGGGCTTTCGTCGACCATTTGAATCGGCTGTTCCGTCACGATCTCCTCGACGCTCTCCGAGATCTCGACCGGCTCGTTGGCGACCGGCGACGGTGCGGAAGCACCCGCCATCACCGAGCCCGCGGCTGCGGCTGCACTATCGAGTTCTTTTTCCTGGACAGCAGTTTTCTCGGGCACCGGTGTTTCGGCGGCGGCGTCTCCGGAAGCCATTTCGGCACCGGGTATCCGGACCGTCCCCACCCAGAGACCGGTGTGCTCACCGCTCGGGTTCGAGATCTCGACCCGCAGGGCGTGCTCGCCCGGCGGCCAGACGGTCTCGATCCGACCGCTGCCGTCGCCTTCGATCCGCACTGCCCACAGAGGGCTCTGCCCGGGTGGCACATCACCATCGAGCATCACCCGCACCATGGCGTTCTTGCCGATCCGCGATCGATCCTCCGGTGAGACCTGCACCGTGAGGACGACCTGGGTCCCCTCCGCATCCACCTCGAGGGTTTCGATCTCCACCCGCACGGCCACCGGTGCCGCTGCAGCAGCACACAGAGCGGTCGCGACCACGGCAACCAGCGCGCACGTCTTGAAGGTGTTCACAGCGTTCTCCCGCCAAATTGTCGCACGAACCGCAGAATCGGTCGCCCTGAGAGTGCGGCGGCAGGCGCCGATCAGCTCGACGCCGAAGAGTGGACCGCGAAGAGGGCTCCTTGAGGATCCAGACACTGCGCGATCAGGTCACCACCGGAAACCTCCATCGGTCCGTTGATCACCTGACCTCCAAGTTCGACAACTCTTTTTGACGCCTCGTTGACGTCTCGAACCAACACGTAAAAGAGCCACATCGGCGGGCCCGGCATCTCGTTCGGTTTGGTGAACATCCCGCCGAGGGGCTTGCCTCCTCCTCCGTAGAGTTGATAGATCCCACCCTCCCCCATGTCCATCGCCTCGGCAGGTTTCCAGCCGAAGATCTCGCTGTAGAAACTGAGGGCTTTTTTGTAGTCCGAGGTGGCCAGCTCGTGCCATGAGAATTCACCGATCCCCGGCGCATCCCCGACGGCCGCGCCTTCTTCCGCAGACTGGTAGACCGCAAACACCGCACCCTGCGGGTCCGCCAGCACGGCAAAGCTGCCCGCATCCGGCATTTCGACCGGGCCGTGGAGCGCCGAACCACCGAGCTCCTCGACCCGGGACACGGTCGCCTTGATGTCATCCACACCGACGTACGACAGCCAGTGTGGCGGCGCGCCAGATTCCCGCACCTCATCCGGCAAATCGAGCACCCCGCCTATCGAATTCTCGTTGTTCGTCCACAAAGTGTAGGGCTCGCCGCCACCTTCCCAGGGGCGCGTGCCCCATCCGATCAACTTGGTGTAAAAGTCCTTGGCGCCCGCTGGATCGCTCGTCATCAGGTCGTACCACACGAACTGTCCGCTGCTGGACTCTTTCGACCATCGTCTGCTTTCCTCCCAAATTCCTGATTTTCAGTATCAATACGGATCATCGACTTCGTCAAAGCCGCGGACAGAGTCCACCGGCAGCGAACTGCGGGACCACGCCCGCGGAGCGCTGTCGTCACCCGAATGCACCGGAGCGGCGGTATCTCCTGCGCCTTCAGCCTCGAGCTTCGAGCTTGTGTTTCCACCCCTTCAGCGTCTCCGCAGCGAGGTCGCGCCCACCGATTCCGAACGCGATGGCGGCCGCCACGGCGATGGCACCGAGCACGCAGACCGAAGGCGAGCGTGATGATTTCGTTGGCCAAACCCATCTCGCGCAAGGACATTGCACCGGCCAGGACGAGAATCGAGATCCGAGCCGCCAACGCCAGCAACGGCGCCTGCGTCGCGCCGCTCGCCTCGACCGTCCTGGCGGCAAGATTCGCCAAAAACAGCCCAATCCCGAAAATGATCGAGACCAAGAAGAACGTGGGCTGCAAAGACCATGAACTGCGTCACCAACGCGGCGAGACACGTCGAAACCGAGCAGACCGACGGCCTCCACGGTGGCGAAGAGCATGATCGCCACCAGCACCAGGTTTCCGACAATCTCGGACGGAGTCCGCGCCCCCTCCTCGGGTTCGGAGCCGACGCCCAGTTTGACCAGGACCTTGTTGAACCCGACCCCCGCGAGGAGACCGGTCGCAAGGTTCGACACCACGCGACCCACGAAATACGCGATGACCAGCACCAGACCGGCGGCAAAGACCAGCGGCAGGGCAGCCAGAAAAGTATTGAGCATTTCGCTTGCGGGCCGCGTGATCGCGTCCAGCGCCAGGGCGTTGAGGGACGCCACCAGAACCGGCACCAGGATCAGCACGTAGAGAACGAGCCCGATAAGACCCGACAGTTTCTGTTCGCCGAGGGCCTTTGCCAGCCCGACCTGATCCGCCAGGCCGTCCACCCCCACCGCCGCCAACAGATTGGTGACGATCCGCTGGACGATGCGAGCCAGCAACCAGCCGACCCCGAGAATCAGAGCGGCCGCCATAGATTGGGCAGGAAGGCCAGCGTCTTGTCGACCATGCCCTCCACCGGTCCAAGCAGCCCCTCGAGATGCAGAGCGCCGAGGATAGCCGGAAAAACAGCAGAAAGACGAGCCAGTAGACCGCCTCGCCCATGGTGCGGGAGAGCGGCATTGTGCCATCCTCTTCGAGGCCTGCCTCACCGCTCAATTTCTCGTCGAGCTTGGAGGCCGACACCACCCGGCGCACCAGGAACCGCAGCCCGGATGCGACCGCGAACGCCACCACCACCAGGATTGCCGGTCCAATGAGGTTGGGTATGTACTCGAAGATCTCGATCAGGAAACGGTTGAGCGGCTCGGTGATGAGCCGCATGCCCAACACCTCGAAGAAGGCGACCAGGACGAAGAGCATCAACAGAAAAAAGACGCCCCGCGAGATCCACTTTTCAATCGACAAGGATTCCGCCTTCTCCTTACCCACCAACCACTCGGCCATCCGATTGTCGATTTCGGTCTTTTTGAGCAGCACGCGCACCAATACTGCGCAGGCCAGAGCCACCAGCCACCCGATAACCAACACCGCGACAGCCGCCAGAATCTCCGGGTCCCTTGGCCGCCATTTGGTCCAGAAACGATTCCATGATCCCCCGCATAATCCACCTCTCCTTCAATTTTTCGCGTCGTTTTTGCGGCCCGACTATAGCATCGCTGTGGAGTCCTCCCCGACGGCTAAAGCGATGTAGAATCAGTGCATCCCGAAGCTCTCCAGAGCAGGATTTCGAGGAGGGAGCCATGAAATACAGCGTGCGTTCTTTTCTTCCTGATTGCCGCCACCCTCACGTCGGGTTGCGACACCACACCCGGCGCCCGGCGCGCCTGCGGGCGGAAACGAAGAGAGCGCTTCGGGAATTCTCGAGCAACCTTTCACCGCCGATCAGATCCGCGCCGATTGGGTGCCGGGTCTGCGGCTCCTGATGCGGCGCACCTCGCCCGACGAAACCGTCTTCGAACGATGGACAGTTGTCGCAGCAGACGAAACCGGCGCCGAGATCGAGTACGCGACCATCGGTGAGGACGGTTCGGTTGTCGGTGAGCCTGCCGTCGCTCGTTCCACCTGGGTCGAGCTTCGCGACCACGCCAGTTTCCCGGCGGCTCACTCGACCCGCGAGTGGGTTGCGCTCGTCGACGCAGTTGGGAGAGTTCGAGGGTTGGCTGTACCGCGTGGCCGAAGACGGTGCTTCCACCGTGCAGGAGTTCTTCTTTGTCCCCGAGCTGCCGGGTGCGCCCGTTCGAATGCGAATCCTCGAGGGTGACACGATGGTCTTCGAGCTCGAGCAAACGGCCCGATTGCGCCCTGAGACCGATTGATGACGACCCGAACGACCTCAAGCGGATATGTCATGAAACAATTCTCGAGCCCGGTTGCATCGCGGCCGCACTCACAGCACTTCTTCTTGTCTCTCCCGCACGTGTGCTCAGGAGAATTCCGATGATGAAAAGCTCGTGCTCGTCCTGTCCGGCGGCGGCGCCCGCGGATTCGCCCACATCGGCGTGCTTCGGGTCCTCGAGGAGATGGACATCGCTCCCGACCTGATCGTCGGGACCAGCATGGGCTCGGTCGTCGGCGGGCTTTATGCCGCCGGCTGGTCGCCGGACGACATCGAGGAACTGGTGCAGACCATCGACTGGGGGAAAATCTTCACCGATCGGCTCGATCGCAAATACCAGTCCTTCCGACGAAAGCAGGACGACAATCCGCTGATGATCGATGGACGCCTCCACTTTGACGGTTTCAAACCGGTCCTGCCCCCGGGGGTCATCGACGGGCAGCGTCTCGACCTCGTTCTGCGCACGGTTGAGGCCCTGTCTCCCCAGACAAAAAACTTCGATGACCTGCCGATCCCGTTCCGCGCCGTGACCGCCAACATCGCCACCGGTCAGGCCATGGTCCTCGATTCGGGAAGTCTCGCCACCGCCATCCGCGCCAGCATGTCGGTCCCGGGCGCCCTGCCACCGGTCATCATCGACGGCAAGGAGTATGTCGACGGAGGCATCGCCGCCAACCTGCCCATAGGTATCGCCCTTGAACTCGGTGCACGGCGGATCATCGCGGTCGATATTTCGAGTCCCCTGCTCGAAGAGGAAGATGAACAGTTCGATACATTCATGAGCGTTTTCACCCACCTCAACTCGCTGTTGACCGCCGGCAACCGGGACCGGGATGTCAGCCCTTCTGGGCCCGCATGACGTCCTGATCGTGCCCGATCTCGGCGACATCACCTTTGTCAGCTTCGACAAGGCAGAGGACGCAATCTCGATCGGGGAGAAGGCGGCCCGCGACAAGATCGGCGAACTCAGAAAATTCAGCGCTTCCGAGCAACGATGGATCCAGTTCAGCCGGCGCGAGCGGGCGACCGCGCTGGCGCCACTCGAAGTCGACAGCGTGCGACTGGTGAACGCCAGCCGAGTCGACGACCGATTGGTCCGCGATGCTCTGACCATCGATCCTCCCGAAGATCTCGATCGCAGGGCATTGATCTTCGACATCCTCAGCCTCTACAACTCCCGCTACTTCGGCGTCATCAGTTTCGAACTCGACGAGGTCGAACCAGAGGTCAAGGAGCTCGTCATCGAGACGCCCGCCTCCGCCTTTACGGCAGGGCTTCGCTCCAGTTCGGTCTCGGCTTTTTCGACGACTTCGACGGAGATTCCAGCTACCACCTGCAGGTTCGCCACCAGTACCTCCCCGCCAACCGGCGCGGTGGGGAATGGGAGACGATGGTCCAACTCGGTACCGTCGGTGGAGTCAGTACCTCGTTTTACCAGCCTCTCGACTGGGGCATGCGGTGGTTTGTCGAGCCTTCGATCTCCTTCGAGCAGGGAGTTCAGGACATCTGGTTGCAAGGGGAAGCCATCGCCGAGTACAAGTTCAAACGATCTGAAGCCCGCCTTGCTGCGGGACGGGTTCTCGGGCGCTGGGGTGAGATCCGCCTCGCCGCCTTCACCAGCGACAACGAGGGTTCGCCGCGCATCGGCTCGCCTGAATTCGACACCGTGAAGGAACGACGGGCAGGAGGCGAGGCGCTTTTTCGCATTGACACCCAGGACTCGGTCGCCTTCCCGCATTCTGGCGCCGAGGTCGATGTCCTCTACTCAGTTTCCTCCGACACCCTCGGTTCCGAGACCAAATTCGAACAGATAAGTGGCTCGGCGTCTTACGCATGGTCGTTCGGCAAAAACACCCTTCTGCCGGCCGTCGAGTACGGCGACAATCTGGATCCGGCCGAGAGCTTCTTCAGCGCCTATTTTCTCGGAGGGTTGTTCCGTTTGTCCGGGTCTCGGAAGCAAAGAATTGTTCGGGGAAAAGATGGCGATGGCGAGATTGGTCGCCTACCGGAATCTCTTCAGCTTCAGCATCGCCGGATCGGGAGTCAGGATCTACGCCGGTCTGAGTCTGGAGGCCGGCAACACCTATTTCGCGGGCGAAAGCGTGTCGTGGGGAACGATGCGCAAGGGCGGCAGCATTTTTGTCGGTGGTGACACCTTTATCGGGCCGGTGATCTTTGCCTACGGCCGGACCGAAGGCGGCAACGATCGCTTCTACCTGGCGATCGGCGACCGGTTTTGAATCCCACTATTCGTCGTTCTTGAGGACCCAGCGAAGGGCGTTGGTGAACTCACGATCGCTGGCCCTCGGGAAGCTGTGCCCGGTATCCTGGAAAACCCTCAGTTTCACGGGGAAACCCGCGGCCTCGTAGTCCTTCGCGGCGTGCCGCATGTCGGACACCGCCCTGTCCCGCTCACCGACCATGAAATAGTACCGCGGGTCGCCCGCACGAGCACGCGGCGGAGCATCGATCTCCGGGATGTAGGGCCCGGCCATCGGGACCAACGCCGACGAACCGGCCCGGATACCGCAAACCGAGGGCCAGAGCGATGTATCCGCCCTGGGAAAAGCCGGTCAGAACCATCGATCCGGGTCCACGGCGTACTTTCGGCTCACCTCGTCGAGAATGCGTTGAAGATGCGCGTCCGCCTCGTCGACGCTCTCCCCACCCGAAACCGTTGCCTACCGGTTGCATCCCCTGCGGCACGGCCAGGATGGCGCCGAACTCCGCGGCAGGCCCGCCCCAGAATCGCGGGTAGTTCCCCGGCCGGTCGCCGTAACCGTGAAACGCGATGACCAACGGGGCGGGATGCCGCTTGTCGTAGCCGGGCGGCGCGACAATGAGGACCGGGGAGGTCGAGGCGCGTTTCGCGATATCCCTCGATGTTTCCGGTCTCTCGTTTTCGGCCACCGCCGCGCGGACGCTCGAGTACCCCGGGCGATCACGAACGGAATCGAGGTCGGTGTCGGACTCGAAGAGGGAAAGCCGGGCGAACCCGCTCGCGGCGGCGCGGCCAAGCCAGTGGAGGGCCGAATCCGGGTCTCCGGAGAGAGCGTACGCGCACGCCAGGTTGTACTTGGTGGTGGCGTTGTCCGGCACGCATCTGAACCAGATCGAGCCCGAGTCGATCGCCTTCGACCAGTCCTCCTGCCGGTAGGCGTCATTGAACGCGCTCTGCGCCGCCTGCACCGCGACCGGCTCGCCCGCCTCCGCAATGGCTGCGACGTCGCAAAAACGACTGTGCAGGCGAACACCACGAGTAGCCGGAGTCGAAAATCCACCGCCGTCACAATCACCCCCCTCGAGCCTCTCGCCGGCTCCGATCGTGTGGAAGTACGCCGAACCGCCGCAAGGGTTGCCGTGAAATCCGGCGGGAATCTGCACGGGTAGTGGATAATGCACTCTCCACCGGGCTTCGATCCGGCAGCAGGAGGCTGTTTGCAGTTTGATTCTCCCCGACTCAGGACACGAGACGTCCGATGATGGGTCCGTTCGCTACCGTTTTTTCGGCCTCGGTGTTCGCCATCGCGAGCATCTTCGTCGTCATCTTCGGCGCCGGTCTGATGGTTCGGCGCGGAATCGTCACCCAGCCAGCAGATCGATGGTCTCTCGAGCGCCACCGTCAACATCTTTCTCCCGTGCCTGATCTTCACGAAGGTGGTCGAAGCTCTCGATCCGTCGTCCCAACCGTGGTGGTGGGCCCTTCCGCTGGCCGGTATCGCGATGGCTCTGGTGGGCACCGGTCTCGGCGCAGTGGCTTTTGCCGGCCAGCTGCCGGCCAAACGCCACCTCCTGCCGCTCGCCGGGATGCAGAATGCGGGCTACCTTGTCCTGCCTGTGGGTCTGGCACTGTTTCCCGGACCGGTTCGACACCTTCGCCCTCTACGTCTTCCTCTTCATTCTCGGCTACAACCCGGTGCTGTGGAGCCTCGGCAAGTTCCTGATCTCGGGCGCCTCCAGCGATCGTCCGCTGTGGCGGGGCCTTCTGACGCCGCCGTTCGTGGCCAACATCGTCGCCATCATCGCGGCGCTCACCGGCGCCACGGCCCTGCTGCCGCGACCGGCCCTCGAGGCGGTTTCGCTGATCGGCTCGGCGGCGGTTCCGGTGGCCACCCTGGTGCTCGGCGCAGTGCTCGGCAGCGTGACCATCCGCTTCCGATCCATTCTCGCCGACGCCGTGCGAACGATGGGTGTCAAGCTCTTGGTGCTGCCGGCGCTGACTCGTCGCTTTGCTCGTTCACCTCTCCGGTCTCGCCGCCGCCAACCCGCTGCTCGCGGAATTCCTCGTGATCGAGGCCGCTTCGGCGCCGCCGGTGGGGGTGGTGCTGATGGTTCGGACCTATGGTGGCGACGAACAGCGCATCGGCAGCATCATGGTGTTTTCGTACGCCGCCTGCATCCTCACCCTGCCCGCCTGGATCGCGATCTGGAGTTTGATCGCGGGCTGAAGGTAGGTTTCGCCGGCGACGTACAGCTCGACCGCACCGCTGCATGGCAGGCGGGACGCCTGCCCCACAATTCCTGTTATCAACCTTCGAGTTGGGGGGCAGCCATCCCGGCTGCCGGGCTGCGAGGGGTTCATAAAAACCCGGGGCGGAACCGCCCGGGGGATTGAAGTCTACGGTGCCGGTCGCGCCGACCCGGTCGTCCAGGATGCGACCACCACTCCCGGCGACGCGTCAGCCGTGACGATCGGATCGCCGGACCGGTTCTCGGCCTCCTGAGTACTCGAACGCCGAGGATTGCTCGAGCTCTCGCGGGCCGGCCAACCCATGGCCTCACGAAGCTCGTGCATCTTGGACGAGCAGCGCCGCGCATTGCCGGGCCCCATCCGCAGGAGCTGTTTCTGGGCATCGCTGAGTTGTTCGACACGGTCGTCGGCATAGGCGTAGACCATGGCCCTTTGTTCGAGTTCGAACGGCCCCGAAATGCTCTCGACCTCGAGCAGGTGGTCGATCGCCTCGCACAGTCTGGCGTCAAAGTCCTCGCCCGCCCACCCGATCTCCTCGTAGATCGCCTCCAACCGCGGCTGGAACCGACGGTAGAGATCGACCGCGCCATCGACTGCGATGGAGTCGAAGACCTCGGCCGCCGAGATCGTAACGATGGTGGCTTCCCGCATGCAGCGACCAGCCGTCCTTCGGATCTCGCGGACCAGAAAGGGACGCGTCGGGCGCAGAAACTCGACCTGGTCGCGCGGGCTGTAGCCGCCGGCAACGGCGTCGACTGCCATCACGAATCGGACGAGCAGCCGATCAGTGACGAGAAATGCCGCGAACTTGGGGTGGGCCGAGAGCCGAGCCACCGCCCTGCGGACCATCTCGTTTTCGGCACCCGCTCCGGTCCTCTCATCAACGGCGACCGCAGCCGGGACCTCGGAGGCCGTCGGCGCTGTCGCCTGGGCCAGCGGCACAACGACCGCCGCCCGCTGCGGGGCGTCGACGGTGATTCCGGTGCCCAGCCAGATGATGGCCGCGATCACTGCCGCGACAGCTCACGACACAGCGCGCCCACGATTGCGAAGATTCGGTCATCCTTTTGCATGGTGACCTCCTTTCACATTCAACGATGGCGGACGGATGGGTTCGATCGAGGGCAGGAATGGGGCATGACGGAGGAAGATCGAGGCAGAATGCAGGCAGCCAGAGACGTTCAAACGTTGCAACGTCATCGCGGAATCGCTGACTCTTGATCCAAGACAGCATCCGGTCGAAAAGAGAGAGCCGCAGAGCGGCGACAGGTTTGTAGCCCGGGGCGTGGGCCCCGGAACGTGTCGGGCGACAACCAATCAGCCAAGCCCCGGAGGGGCGACAGAAACGGCCGCCTCGGAGTCGGAGCCGCGGCCACGAAGAGCTGCAATCTGTCGCCGCTCCGCGGCTTGAGCATTATTGTTCGTCGTGGATTCCTGGGGCTTGCCCCCCAGGCCTAATTTCTTGCGCCGCTCCGCGGCTCTCCTTGAGGTTCCGTGAAACTTTCTGATCTGACCGATTGCTCTATGAGGAACCGTTCCAACATCTCGAGCGTTTGTTCGTCATTTTCGGACACGTCGGGTGACCGACCTACTGCACGGAGAAACTGACGGTGACGAGGTAATAGACCGCCACCGGATTGCCCTCGAGCGTCGCCGGTTCGAACCGCCACTTCGGCACCGCTTCGACCGCCGCCTCGGTCAGGCCGGACGGCAGACCCTTGAGCACCTTGACGTCGGTCACGTTGCCCGACCTTGTCGATGATCGTCTGCAGAATCACCACACCCTGAACCCTGGCGTGGCGGGCCTCCTCGGGATAGTGGGGATCGGGAGAGAACACCCTCTTCGGGGCGAGCACGTTGCCGCTGATCTGCATCGGCCCGATGGCCGGCCCGGCCGGGCCCTGCGGAATCGACAACCGAATCGCCAACCTCGGGGAAATCGAGATCCGACATGTCCACCGATTCCTCGCGAATGATCGGTTCGGGATCGTCCGGAGTGGCGTCGGGAACCGGGATCTTTCGCGCCTTGGGCCGCGTGACCGTCCGCTGGACCTTCGGTTTCGGTGGCTGGGCAAACTGGACCTGACGCAGGCGGAAGACCCGCGGCGTGCTGCCGACCTTGAGAATCTTCTCCTCGTAATAGGACGGAAAAACGATGAAGAACAGCACGACGTGCAACGCAATCGGCTGCGGCCAAGCCGAGACGAACTGCCCGCCGGAGACGCGGGCGCGTTCCTCCTGTTCCAACTGCACCACCGCCGGGTCGAGCGAGTTGTACGGCCGACTCCAGCGGCGCTCACGCGCCTGCGCCAGTCTGCTTTCACCGATTCTCATGCCGGTTCCAGTCGCACCTTTCTCCGGTCAGGTCTGTCTACGATCTACGTGGATCGCGGGTCAGAGGTTACATCGTCATCAGACGACTTCTGTCTCGATCCTTCGGACTCGGCTCTCTCTGTCGTCGCCGCCACCGGGAGGGGAAACCACCGCAACCACTCCAATTCTTCCGAGAGTGCGGCGGTGTCCTTCGTCATCCGACGCCTCCGCGTCGGCCTCGGCGATGATCCGACGGGCGTCCTCGAGGTACTGGTCGAGGGCGCTCTCCGGCTCGGTCAGACGTTGCCCGCTGATAGATCGGCTCTCCGGATTCAAAACTCAGGTCATCGAGACCGAAGCTCCTTGAACCTGGGTTGATCGCGGTGCCGCCATAACCCGCTGCTCGAGGGAAAAACGATACTGCGGCAGAAGCTTCCATCCTTCGGAGGCCACCAGATGCGACGGCTTCGATGATGAACCGGAAAACCGTTCGGAGATGAAATAGTTGAAATTCACCCGCACCCAACCCGGTTTGATGCCCTCACATCCGCTGTTGATCGCGTCGCGAAACCTGCTCGATCGGGCGAGTTCGATGCCCGAGCAACCGATGGCCGTAGGGCCCGGCGCACGAGCACCCGCCTCGCGCCTGAATTCCGAAGAGATCGTTGAGCAGCGCCACGACGTAATTGTGATGCAGGAAGCGGTCACCGTGGCAGATCAGGAACGATACGATGGACAGCCGCTTCGCTTCCTTGTTGCCGAGAATCCGGATGTTCGGGTTGGCCGACCAGCTCTCGATGGCGCGCGTCACGAAGGAGTTCTCGAGGTCCTCGATGGTGGACTCGCCAACCGACCGATTTGAGCTTGAACACGAGCCCGGCGCGGATGCTACTCGATGATGGCCGGCGTGCCCGCCCTCCTCGCGGATCGCGAGATCGCTGATGTAGCTGTGGCTGTCGGCGCTGACATAGGTCACCGTGCCTCCGCCCGGCACCGTCGGGACGCGGTTGGTGACGAGAGCGCGTTTGACTACCAGAACTCCGGGAGTGCCCGGTCCGCCCACGAACTTGTGGGGAGAGATGAAAATGGCGTCCTTCGCAGCCGCGAGGATCGTCGTTATCGCTCGCCGGGGTTCATGTCGATCGCGACGTACGGAGCGGCGGCCGCGAAATCCCAGAACGCGAGCGCCCGTGTCTGTGCAGCAACGACGTCACCGAGGTGGTGTTCGAGACGATGCCCGTCACGTTCGATGCGGCCGAGAAACTGCCGATCTTGAGGGGCCGGTCGCGGTACGCGATCAGCTCTCGATCGAGGTGCGCTCTCGTCGATTCGTCCGTCGCGATCCTCGTCGATGACCACGACGTCGGCGATGGTCTCCCGCCACGAGATCTCGTTCGAGTGGTGTTCGTAGGGGCCGATGAAGACGACCGGGCGCTCGTCAGCTGGGATGCTGCCCGACAGGTCGTACATTGTTCGTCCAGATCCGCCGGAAGCCGGATATTGAGAATCTCGATCAACTTGTTGATCGCGCCGGTCGCCCCGGAACCGCAGAAGATGACGACATCCTGGTCGCCGCCGTGCACGGCATCGAGCACCGCGGCGCGAGCATCCTCTCGAAAATCGGGTCGTCTGCAAACCGGTCGACGAAATCTCACTGTGGGTGTTGGCGTACAGACGACATCACTTCGTCCCGGATGAAGTCTTCGATGAATCCTCAACGACCGCCCAGAAGCCGTGTAGTCGGCATACGTCACCCGACGCAGACCGAACGGCCCTTCGATCGCACGGTCGTCGCCGATGATTCCGGCACGAATCTCCTCTATCAATCTGTTCGGGTCTTCCGCCATCTCGCTCCCAGTCGGTGCTCCATCCTACGCGACCCATGCCGCGCTAGCGTAACCCGTCGTTGCTGATCCTCATTCCGCACCTCCTGGCGCCCAAGCGGGCAAACACATTCCTGGTCTCATCGTCGGATCATTCCCCTTTCCGAGACGCAGACACACCGTTTTTTCGTTTACAATGGAATTCTTAATAGGCAACGGCGGGAACGCGAACGATCGAAAGGAGCAGCGATGGCACCCCGAGAGGCTGAGGAACGTCAAAGGCGCGGAAGAGCATGCTTCCTTCAGACGTCGAAAATACCTGGTCGACAGTCGGATGCAACTCGCCGCGACGATCAAGGTCGCGGGTCTCGTGCTCATTCTGCTGATCATTCTCAACAGCGTCCTCGCGTGGCAGAACCTCACCGAAACCAAGCGCATCGTGACCGCGAACCCTCACCTCTCCGAACAGATGCACGCCAACGAGGTTCGAAACATGGCGATCCTGGCCGCGATCTCGTTGATCATCCTCGCCATGGTTGTTCTGCGATCGATCATGATCACCCACCGAACGGCGGGTGCGATGCTCAAGATCGTCAACTACATGGACGATGTGGCAGCCGGCCACTACAACGTAACGCTCAGGCTCCGCCGGGACGACACTCTGCGGCCGATCGAGGACGCTTTCAACAAGATGGCGGCGGCGCTGCGGCGGCGCGCTCAGGACGACCACAAGAGCCTGAGCAAGCTCGCCGACGAGATCACCGAGCACGGCAGCCCCGTCGATGCCGAGATGGTGCGGCGGATCGCGGACTCGAGGGGTCGGCTCGCCGACTGACCGTTCGCTTCCTATTTCGGCGGTTTGGCGGAAAGTTCTTCAGTGAGCTTGGTGATGGCCTTTTGGATCCGTCTTGCCCGGCGGGATCGACGCTTCGCATCTCCTTGGTGATCGATCCGAACCACACCAATTGATGCGTCTTCGGGCATCGACGATGTCCAGTACCAGAGTTCCTTCGGTGTATCGACGAACATCGGTGTAGCCACTCCGTACCCGCCCCAGTATCCATAGCCCCACGTCCGGTAGGGACTGTAGGGCATGTAGTTGACCTGGAACTCTTCGGTGGCACCGAAATGGTATGTCAGCAGGAGATCCGTCTGGGGTGGCGCCGGCGCCGGCTCGAGACCCTTTTCGGCCAGAACCTCCTCGGTCACCCGCCGCAGCCTGATCCGCAGGTGGTCCGGCAACTGCCCTTCGATCGAGTCTTCGCGGTCCAACCAACCATAGGTCTTGTAGCTGGAGAAGTCCGCATTGGGATCGTGATCGGAGATCACCTTTGCCCACGCATACCGCGGCGGCCACCGCGACCAGGACCGCGATTACCGCCACGAGTCGTTTTTCCGACATCAAATCGCTCCCTTCTCGAACCCACAGCGTAGCAGAGGAACATCTCGGAGCTCCCAAACGTTGTACATATCAAGAAACGAGCGCTGGATGAAGGAGGTCGTCCATGGTCCGGTCACGCCATTTCTCGCCCGAATTGTTCGATTTCCTGATCGGAGCTCAAGGAAAACAACACCCGGGAGTGGTTTCAGGGAAACAAGGAGCGCTACACAGCGGAGGTGCAGGAGCCTCTGCTGAGCTTCATCTCGGACTTTGCGGCGCCCGCTTCATGCCATCAGCCCGCATTTTGTCGCCGACCCCAGGCCGATCCGGCGGCTCGATGTTCCGGATCTACCGCGATGTTCGGTTTTCCAAGGACAAAGCCCCGTACAAGACCCACGCCGCCGCCCAGTTCCGCCACGGCGCGGGACAAGACGCCCACGCACCCGGCTTCTATCTGCACCTCGAACCGGGAAGCGTCTTCGTCGGTGCTGGGTCGTGGCGCCCCGCCGGCGAGGCGCTCGCGGGTTTCCGCGACGCCATCGTCGAAGACCCTTCGCGGTGGCATTCGGTGGTGGAAGACCCCCAGTTCGTCAAGCATCACCATCTGGCGGCGAAAGCCTCAAGCGCCCTCCGCGCGGTTTCGATCCCGAGCACCCGCTGATCGATGACATCAAACGCAAAGATTTCATCTGCATCGAAGAGTTCACCCAGGCCGCCGCCTGCAAGGCGGGCTTCATCGACCGCGTCGAAGCCTCATGCCGAGCCGCCGGCCCGTTCGTGCAGTTCCTCACCGAGGCTGTGGGGCAAGATTTGAATTTTTAATTTTTAGTTTCGGAATTTCCAGTTTCGAAGCGCGTACGGATGCGGGACGCGTGCAAGTGCGGATTGACGCCATGCCACTCAGTGGCAACATTGTTGGACGCATCGACCTTCTCGTCGGCGGGATCTGCTCCGGCGCCAACAATGTTGAAGTGTGGCAACTCGCTCGGGCAAGCGCGTTCGGATACGTGCCGCGTGCGGCGGAGGCACGTATTCAGCGCTTTGACGCCGCCACCGGATCGCGGATGGCGACGTACTCGCGGACGCCGTTTCGCAAGCACGAAGGCGTGCTCGATGCTGAACCCTTGCAGCATTTTCTCCACGGCGGCCGGAGTCATCTGCGGAGCACCCATCTCTTCGCTTGTCGACCACTCGTAGATCAGGTGACTCCCGTCCTCGACCGGTAGACGGGCGTCTGGCGGACATGGTGTCGAGGCGTGACGCCATGGCGAGGCATCGGGCATCCGGTCTGCACAGGGGAGAGACAGCTTCGACGAGTTCCGCGCCCTGGCCGGGTGACAAGTAGTTCAGGCAGTCCCACAGCAGCACGAGGTGAAACGTGCCCGCGTGCTCGGACATGAGAGCGTCGCAGTGTCCGAATGGCCGGGATCGGATATCGAGCGACTTCGCTCATGGCGTCGACGACCTGGATCCGGTTCGCGAAGCCCGGTCAGAAACGTCGATATTTTCGGCACCGCCGGGCCGAGATCGAGAACCCGGATGACGTCACCCCGTGGCAGCTCCTTCCAGAACCGCTTCGAGTCCCGGCGATCGGTGGACTTTCGGGGCGCGGCACGATCCTCGACCAGATGATCATCCGGGGCGGGTTCTGATCTCCGGGTGCGGGTCTTCCAGGGCAGCTTCATCAGACCCGCATTATGCGCTATCCGCGGCGAAAAGAAGACTCAGGCCGAAAGGTCCTTGACGGATGCGCCCGACGACGGCACATTCTTTGTCTCGGCTTTCGTCTCGGTGGTCTTTTCGCGGCCGTTGCCGCCGGCTGACGCTCCCTTGGTCGGTGGGCCTTCCTTGAGCCGGTCTTGGCGGTCGAATCCATCTCGATACCACCGCGGAAGACCGCTCCGTCCTCGAGGGCGACCCGGGGGGCGCTGATGCTGCCCTCAACCCTGGCGGTATGCCGCAAAACGATCTGCTCCTGCGCCTTGAGGTCGCCTTCGACCTCGCCCTCGACAATCACCATCTTGCCGCGGACATCCGCCTTGACCCTGCCGCTCGGGCCGACGGTCACGTTGTGCTGTGCGAGGTTGACCGTCCCCTGACCCGTGCCAGGATCACGAGATCTTCGTCTCCCGACACATCGCCCTTGACGGTAATCGACGGCCCGATGACCGCCGATGCGCCTGAGCTGGGAGCCGCCTGTCTCGCTCGCAGGCGTCGCCTGCGCCGTATGTCCCTGCGTCGATCGGTGTTGTGGTCGTTCTGGTCCTTTTTGAACATCGGCGGCCTCCTCTTCTGCGTGCACTTCAATTTCAAGTCTAGAGCGATCGCCGTCTCGCTTCCGTGTCCCGGGATCACCACGAGAGGCGAATCGAGCTGCGACAGCGGAGTGATCCATCGTGGTATTCTTCGCTCAGAAACCACGAGAGCCCGCCGATATTGCCGAATCGACACACTCCGGTGGGCCGGGGAGATTCCGGTGAAAGTGCTCAAAAAGACTCCTGATCGGCATCGTTGCGATCTTCGTCATCCTGGTCGTGATCGGCTTCCTCCTGCCCGCGCACCCGCCACGTCGAGCGCTCGGTGATGATCGACGCGCCCGCCTGCGTCGTCTTTGCCCAGGTCAACGGGTTCCAGAACTTCAACGACTGGTCGCCGTTTGTGGCGGTCATGCCCGGACGCTTCGCTATCAGTTCGAAGGCCCCGATTTCGGTGTCGGTTCCAAGATCACCTGGGAGGTGACCGAACCGAAACCCGAAATCGGGCAGCCAGACGATCGTCGCCAGCACCCCATATGAACGGGTAGATTTGGCGCTCGATCTCGGACCGCAGGGCGATGCCCAATCGACCTTTCTCTTGCAGGACGCCGAAGGTGGGACGCGTCTGACATGGACGTTCGATACTGACTTCGGTCTCGACCTCCCAGGCCGCTATTGGGCTATCTTCCTCGATCGCCAACTCGGACCGCTCTACGCCCAGGGGCTCGCCAATCTCAAACGGGTGGCCGAAGCGTTGCCGAAAATCGACTGGTCGGACATCGAGATCGGTCTCACAGTCGTCCCATCCACCACCATCGCCTACGCCACCGGCAGCAGCGGCACCGATCCCACGGAGATCTCGGCCGCGTTGGCAGCGGCGTACGGTCATGTCCTCGGTTTCGTTTCGACCAACGGTCTCCAGTTGGATGGACAGCCGCTCGCGATCACCAACTACCGGGACGATCGGGGCTTCGGTTTTGACGCCGGCATTCCGGTCAGTGGTCATCTCGGTCGAGGCGCGGGACCGGATTCCCCCGTGCGCATGGGAGAGACCTACGGCGGCCGCGTGATCCGTGCGATCCACGTTGGGCCGTACACCGGTCTCGAACAGACTTATGAGAAGGTGGATGCGTTCGCGGCCGCCCACAGACTCGAGACCAACGGGCGCCCCTGGGACGTGTTTGTCAGCGATCCGGGCAACGTCGCAGAGAGCGACCTGTTTACCGAAATATTTTTCCCCGTCAAGTAGTCACAAACCGAGTCGATTTTCAGGTCGAATGCCCGGCCATGGTCATGATTGGCGGAGGGCCTCGAAGAGCTCCTCGAACTGCCGGGCGAGCTTGTGCGAAGGCGCCAGAAACGGAAGCGGCCTCGCCGCACCGTGCGATTCCCGCACCTTGACCGACATCGAGATGAAGGGCTCGAGGATCGGCAACCCTTCGGCCACCAATTCGTCCACCAACTGCTGCGGTAGCCGTGCCCTGGCCTGGAACTGATTGACCACTACTCCGCCGACCTCGAGCCCCGGATTGTGATCTTCCCGCACCTCTTCGACGCTCTCGAGGAGGCTGTAAAGGGCGCGTCGCGAAAAATCGTCGCAGTCGAACGGGATCAGACAACGATCGCCGGCGATCAACGCCGACAGGGTGTAGAAGCCAAAGGCGGGCGGTGTGTCGAGAAAAATTTCGTCGTAGCCGTCGAGCTCTCTGAGGGCGTCCCGCAGCTTGTAGATCTTGTACTTGGCCTCGAGCTTGCCCTGGAGATCCTCGAGCTCGAGACCCGCAGGCATGATGTGGAGATTATCGAAACGGGTGTGGTGGAGAAAATCACGCGGCCCTTCGCGGAACAGCTTGAAACCGAGCGTCTGTTCGAAGAACTGAACCAAGGTCGGCGTCGCTGCTTCGAGATCCGGCCCGAGCAGGTAGTGGCTCGAATTGGCCTGGGGATCGAGATCGACCACCAGGGTCTTGCGGCCCCGTTTGGCGCTCACCGCCGCGAGATTGCAGACGATCGTCGACTTGCCGACGCCGCCCTTCTGATTGAATACCACCCAGCGCATCGTCAACCTCCCGACCCGTTGCGGCGAGCATAGAGGTGATGCCGCAGTGCGTCAAGAATCTTCATTTGTCCCAACCTCCGCTATGGTGAGGTTGTGACAGACGAACTGCCAGGCTATCGCACCTCGAGCGCGCGCCGCGGATCAGGTGGCCCTTCTCTCATCACTACGGTGGTGGTGGTCCTGGTCGCGATCTTTGCGGCTTTGGCGATCCGGCAGTATCTCCACCGCCAGCCGGTTCCGAAGCCCCTCCCAACCCCGCCGCCCAGGCCGACGGGCCCGCCGGCACGAACTCCAACAGCCACCGCAACCGTCCTCGTCGAACACAACTCCGAGTGGGTCGTGGCGCTGGCCCCCACGGTGCCACCGACTCCGTGGCCCACCCTCCCGCCACGGGCCACCGCCACCGCCCGTCCGGAGCCGAGCCCCACCCCGCTCACTTCCGAATGCGTCACCTACCGCTGGAGCGCCCACCAGGTCTTTCGACCCTCGGCCCAGGTCCTGGTCGAGATCGACGCCCTCAACCGCTGCAACCGCGACCTCGGTCCCCTCGACCTGTGGTTTGCCATCACCGGGTGGCGGGACGGGGGGCTCGTCCAATCGGTTCGAGGCCACCCCTTCGATCGGGTGACCAGGGGTCGGTCGGAAATCATCACCATCGGGCTCCCCGGCTCGATCGATTGGTATGACGAGATCACCGTCGAGATCGTGGATTGATTCGGAATTCGGAATTCGGAATTCGGAATTTTCGGACCATCCTCTGAAGACATCCACAGATGTCCCAGTTCGATCCAAATCTCGGGTGCTGGATTCCACCTAAACATTCGCCCAACCAACTCAGAAACAGATTGTGGTGCGGGCGTCCCGCCCGCACGTGCAGCCGAGACGGCCGCACCACAAAGCAATCCCGCGTTCTGTGGAAACGGGTCGCGTGCGGCGGAGGTGTTTGGCTACGCCGGGACAAGCCGCGCGCGGCGGAGGTGCCATTTTCAATATTGTTGGACACTCGAATATACAAGTCGGTGAAGCAACAAGGCCAACAATGTTGAAGGTGGCTCCTCTCGGGGAGCACGCATTGAAAGGCGGGTTCACCCGAACGCCTGAAAACGACTCCACCTTTCGGCCACGGTAGGATGAGTCCTCGAAAACGAATGACCTGGAGGATTCACATGGCCGACGACCGACTCAGCGCCGAAGAACTGAACAACCTGGTGCGGCGGGTCTTCGAACCGACCGAGGATGATCGCGCGCTGGCGGTGATCGTGGATCTTCCCGACGACGAGGTGCCGGACAACGACCAGTGGCTGGTCCGTCGCCGACTGGCGGCCGGGTGGGTCGAGGAGCTTGCGAACGCACGCGCCGAACACGGCCTCGAGGTTTCGCTGTACCTCTACCGCAACGTCCACTCGAACAACGCCGACCTGCCGTCCAGCGCCTGGCGTTGGACCGGGAACGAGATCCCCGGTGACATCAACGCCATGACCGGCCACCTCGAGGAACCGATGGATGGTGTCCTCGGCTCGCACCAGATCGTCATCGCGCCGACCCAGTTTTCGACCACCGCACCGCTCAAGGTCATGGCCCCCCGACTCGGGTTCCGGGCCGCCACCATGCCCGGCTTCACACCAGAGATGGTCCCCGCCCTGCGGCTGGACTACACCGAGGTCAACCGTCGGGTGATGCTCCTCAAGAACCTTCTCGACAACAGCACGGCTGCCGATTTCCGTTTTCTGGTCAGCGGGTCGGAGGAACACCGGCTCCACCTCGATCTGCGCCACCGCACCGCCCATGCTTCGGGTGGTCTGCTGCCGAAAGCCGGAACCGCGGGAAATCTCCCCTCGGGCGAGGCCTACATCGTCCCCTACGAAGGCGAGTTGGTCGGAGACCCGACCGCCAGCCGAGGCAGCCTACCGGTTCAATTCGGTGACGAGGTGGTCGTGTTCACGATCGAAAACAACGTCGCCGTCGCGATCACCAGCAGCGGTCCTGAATCAGACACCGAGCGCTCGCGGCTCGAGGCCGAACCTGCTCGCGGCAACCTCGCTGAACTCGGTCTCGGCGTGCTGTCCGATTTCGGGATCTCGCCGATCGGGGTGGTGCTGTTGGACGAAAAGCTCGGTCTCCACCTCGCCTTCGGCCGCAGCGAGCACTTCGGCGGTCAGGTCGGACCGGCCCAATTCTCCCGACCGGAGGCAGTGATGCACCAGGACCACGTGTACCTGCCGGAGATCCAACCGCTGGTGCTTGCGGAAAAAGTGGTTCTTCACGGCGAAGATGGGACGAGGATGGACTTGATGCGCGACGGGCGCTACGTCATCGACTTCTGACGACGGCGATCAACCGAGGAGAGCGCCGACCACCAGGAAGGCGAGGAACAGGGCGCCGACAGCCACCGGAAATAAAACGTAGTTCGGCGAATTTTCGGTGCGGTCCCGGCCCTTGCTCACTTTCGCCTCCATGCCGTTTCGATACCGTTCTGCCAATCGCAGTGGGCATCGTAACCCGAGAGTCCGGATTCGCCAAACCAAAGCCTGCGACTTCCCTCTCACCGTCATTAGAGGCCGCGAATCCGACTCCCCGATGGAGAAACAAGGCAATCTCGCGGCAGATTGTGGCAGAAAAAAGGCAGCCCGAAAAAAGGCCCCGGTTCGGAGAACCGGGGCCGGATTGCGTTGGTGAGAGGTGAGGGTCAGTTCGCGGCGACGGTGCCTTCCGCGATGACGATTTCGACCCGGCGGTTCTTGGCGCGCCCCTGAGAAGTGGCGTTGTCACCGACTGGTCGTGTCAAACCGTATCCGACCGACATCATCCGCTGCCAGTCGATCCCCTGACCGGCCAGGAAGTCGCGAACCGACGCCGCCCGCCGTTCGGAAAGACCCTGGTTGTAGTCGGGGCTGCCGGTCGAGTCGGTGTGGCCTTCGATCCTGAGGTTGAGTTCGGGCATGATCAACAAGATGCCTGCGAGTTTGGCGATCACGATCTTGGCGTCGTTCTTGAGCGTCGCCTCGTTGCTATCGAAGAGGATATCGGGCAGGCTGACGACCATGCCCCGGGCCGTGTTCTGGGTGTCCGCGACCTCGGACAAGGCACCCTGAAGCCGTGCCGAAAGGTCTTCCTTCTCGCGGGCCAGGCCTGCCGCCTCCTGCTGGAGGGCGTTGACCGAACCCTGAAGTTCAAGCCGTTCGGCTGTGATGGCGGCAAGCTCAAGCTGAGCCGCCGCAACCGCCGCGTCGGCCTCCTGGCGTTGCCTCTGGGCCTCGGCGGACGCGGCAGCGGCTGCGGCCGCGCTGGCCTCCGCCTCACTCGCCCGCCCGGCCAGGGCGTTCATTTCAGCAGTCCGGCGCGCGATCTCCGCCTCCACTGCCTCCGCCTCCTTTGAGCGGGCCGTCACCTGCAAAGCTTCGGCGCTGAGGGCGACCGAACGTCCGCAATAATCCGTCGCGGCCTTGGTCTGTCTGCCAGCCGTGAAGTTGCGGCCCTGCACCAGCGTCAGATTCGCACGCCGCAACACGCTCGGCGCATATTTCTCGGCACCGGCCGCCACCGCCAGTTCGTAGATCTTTTCCGCCTGGCGAAGGTCGAGCGGCTGCTTCTGGTCCCACATGACACGCGCGATCGACGGAAATTCGATCTTGGGTGCCGGCGCAAACGCTGAAAAGGTGAAGGGCGTCGACACGGCCTTTTTGGCTTTGGCTGGCTCGTTCCAGAACATCACCAACTCCGATGGTTCGGACGCGAGCGGGTTCGACTCGGCGGTCACCATCATCGCGAACGACTTCAAACCGGTTGAATACTCCACGGAGTTGTTCTCGTTCCGCACCCACAGTTCACCGAGGTTCTCGGTCGTTCCGTCGGGAGTCACCGCCCACAGCACAAAGCACGTGACGTCACCGCCAAAGAGGATTGCGGGTTTCATGTCCCGATAGCGGAGACTGGTGTTCGCCTGTCCCTCACTGTATTGAACCTCGGCCACCAGAGTCGCATCCGGCGCCCTGGAATCGCGGTCAAAGGTCACCTCGATCTGGTTTCGTTCCGGAAACGTGATCTGCTGCAGACCGAAGTCAGCGGCACCGGCCGCCCCCGCCCCTGATGCAATCAAAAAAGTCGCGATAGTGATTCGACGAAGTGTTTGAAAAAACATGTTTTATTCCTTTCTTTCAATTCTGGATCCGACGCGCAGCGCCGATCCAAAATAGACGCCGTTCGCACCCGGACGGAGGGTATCATCGGTCCAGAAACGAGCAATAGGATTGTTGTAAAAATCCCGTTTCAGGGTCCATCGACCCGCGGCAGGAGTCAGATCACTCGCCGCGCCGGAGCGGCAGGAGAAGACCCATGACCACCAGCACAGCGGCCAGAAACCAGGGGCCGCCGAGGCCGATCAGGATGGCGCCGGACACCAGGCATGCCCCACCGAACAGGGTCGCACGGACCCCTGTCAGGGCACGCTGTGGTCGCCGCCGGGTCCGTCCTTCGAGGGCGCTCAGCCCTTCCGAAACCAACCGCGGGGTCTTCAAGAGGGCATCGACGATATCCGGGGCGACGCGTTGGACCTCGATCCAGAGGCGGGTTGGCGAGTACTCCTGGCGGAGAATCCTGCCGACGTGCCGGACCGAGACCTCAGCCACGTTGAATGTGGGGTCGAGCACGTAGCCAACGCCTTCATAGGTCACCAACGCCTTGACCATCAGAACCATGTCGACGGGAAAATAGAGGTGGTAGCGAGCCCCGAGTTGGATGCACTCGAGGATCAGGAGGGCGAGCGAAAACTCCTCGAAGCGCGCCTGGCGGCGCCACCTCCTGGCGACCTCGCGCACTGCGGTTCGAAAACCAACGACATCGGAACGCGGTTCGGTCTGCGACACCGACGCGAGGTGCCGCGCCGCACCGTCAAAATCCTCCATCACCATCGCGTAGAAGAGCTCGAGGAGGCTGTGGCGGAGCACTGGATCGAAGTGCCCGACCATACCCAGGTCGAGGAACCCGACCTTGGTGCCCGGCAGGATGAGCAGATTCGCCGGGTGGAGGTCGGCGTGAAAAAAACCGTCCTGGTACAACATGCGGAGGATCGCCACGGCGCCGAGATCGATCAGCCTCTGCCGTTCGTCAGGCGGCAGCAACCGCGCGCGCTCGTCGTCCGGACGCATCCCGTCCAGAAACTCCATGCACAAGACGCGATCGCCCGAGTATTGGCGGTAGATCCGGGGGAAGACCACGTCCGGCTCGTCGGCAAAATTCTCGGCGAAGGTCTCGGCATTCTCCGCTTCGAAGGTCATCTCGACCTCGCGGAGGGTGTACTCGCAGAATTCGTCGATCACCCGTTTCGGTTGGTACCGGGGAATGATCAACTGCAAAAAACGGGCGGTGGTCCGCAGCAGCGTAGCGTCGCGGTAGAGAAGGTCTCGAATATTCGGCTTGACGACTTTGAGGATCACCTGCTCGCCCGAGGCGAGCCTCGCCCAGTGGCTCTGCGCGATCGATGCCGACCCCAGCGGGACCGGGTTGACCTCGGCAAAGATCTCGTCGATCGGGCGTCCGAGTTCGGCCTCGATGATCTCCTGAATCTTGGGGAAGTCGATCGGCGGCAGATCGGACAGGAGATACCGCAGCTCATCGGTCACGACCTCGGGCAGGATGTCCTGGCGAAGGCTCAGGATCTGACCGAGCTTGACGTAGGTCGGTCCCAGCATCTCCAGGCGAATCCGAAGCTGGGCCGGAAATGGCCGATTCGCAATCTCCGGATCGAGGAAGCGCCGCAAAACCCAGGCCAGCATCGCCCGAAAACGAAAGAGAAGACCGCGGCCACCCTTCCGCCGGCTGGCTTCGACCGACGCCACGAAGCCGCCGAAGAGCAGGCTGACGACCTGGCGGAGGGTGGCTCGCCCACGACGAGCGAGACCTGGAATATTGATGTAGGCTCGCCGGTCCGCCCGCCGCCGCGGTTCAGGCCTTTTGTCCGGCCCCGCGGAGGGGCTGGTCGAGGGGCTTTCCTCCATCAAACGTTGCCCGGAAACGTCAACGGTTGCGGCCGTACTTCTCGTGGCTCGAGACCCAGTCGAGCGACGAAATCGCCGAACCCAGGGAGATCTCACCCGCAAGCGCCACACCGGCGATGATCTCAGCCAGCTTCTTCACCTTGCCGCGACCGACGCACCCCATCATGGCGAGGCATTCCCTCTGGGTTGGCAGGCTTGTCCCACCACCGAAGGTGGCGACGATCAGCGACGGAATGGTGAGCGACATGTAAAGGTCTCCCTCGGCATTCAACTCCGAGTACAGAATGCCTGCCGACGACTCGGCGACATTGGCCACGTCCTGGCCGGTTGCGATGAACATCGCCGTGATGCCGTTGGGGGAGTGGGCTCCGTTGTTGTTGGCGCCCGACAGAAAGGCGCCGACATTCGAGATCTGGGAGTGATACTGGAGACTCTCGGGCTCGACCCGCATGTGTTGGACGAGCACGTCCCGCTTCACCACCGCCTCGGCAATCACTCTCTTACCGCGGGTTCGCATGATGTTGATCTGCGAGTGCTTCTTGTCCGTGGCGAGATTCGACTCGAGATAGAATCTCCGCACGTTGTCAACGTTGTCGAGCATCCAGGAACACGCGGCGAATGTCGCCCTGCCAACCATGTTCTGGCCCGCCGCATCGCCGGTGAAATAGTTGAAGCGGAGGTAGGCAAACCGACTGGCCAGGAACATGTCGATATCGAGGAGCTTGGCGACGCTCGATGTGGCTTCGGCGGCCTTTGCGATCTCGGGGAGGTGGGCGTCGACCCAGTCGCGAAAGCCCCGAGCCTCGCGCGCGGAATCGAAAACAAAGACCGGCGCCCGCTGCATGCGGTCGTCGGACACAGTGCAGGTGACCCCTCCGGAAAGATTGAGGACTTTGATGCCCCTGTTGTAGGAGGCAACCAGGGTGCCCTCAGTGGTTGCCAAAGGCACCAGGAACTCCCCTATTGCGTGCTCGCCATTGATCTTGACCGGGCCCGCCAGACCAATCGGGATCTGAGCCACACCGATGAAATTTTCGATGTTGCCCTTGGTCTCCGACGGATCGAAGGAGTTTTTTGGCACGTGTTCGAAATCGGAACCGCCGAACGAGCGTGCAAACTCCAGACGTTTGTTGATGATGTCGGCACTGTAGTCATCTTCTTTGTCGTAGGGCACGGTGACCCGCGTTTCCTTGTGTTCGCGGATCGCATCCTTGACCGAGAAATTGAGTTTGCCGAACGGAGTGCTGTCAAAGCTCAAACCGATCGTGTGCTTGCCCACCTCGAGCTTGTCGCCTCGACACAGTACGGTCATGGTCATGGCGAGGGGCAGGTCGATGGGGTTGTCCGCGCTGACGTCGGCGGCCTTGATCGCTTCGTCGCCCAGGGTGAACACGACATCCTTGATGGCCATTCGCCGGCCATCAATGGTGATCTCCCTGATGCCGGTCACAACGGCGTCGCTGAGCCGGTTTTTGAGCCCGAACACAACACCGTCTGACGTGTTTTCCAGGCTTCCATGATTGAAGAGCTGTTTGAGAACCAGAGACGGAATCTTCACCGCGAACCTCCACGGGGTCGTTCGGACCGGGTCATAGATCGGATGCTGTCGAAACGCCCCGGCATTGTAGCAGCTTCGGCCGTCCCGATTCCCGAGCCCAGGCGGCCTCTCAGTCGCCTTTCAAACGAGCAACCAGCCGCTTCATCGCCATCTGCAGCTCGGGTTCGAACCACGTCTCCGAAAGCTGGCGAGCATCCCGCTCACGGTGCCGGTCAATCATCTCAACGAGGTCGCTGCGCATCCTCGAGCGAGTTTCGACGAGGGCCGCCGAGGGCACCGAGATCGCGCGTTCGCACCAGCTTCGAGCCGCCTCGATGACCTGACCTGGGGGTACGACCTCGTCCACCAGACCCACAGTCAAAGCCTCGCCGGGCTCGAGGAGCCTGCCGGTCACACAAAGGTCTTCAGCGCGACGGGCTCCCACAGCCCGCCGGACGAGCGACGCGACGATCTCCGGAATCGGGATGCCGATGCGCACCTCGTTGAGACCGATCGAATACGGCCCGTCGGCCATCACCCTCCAATCGCAGCACAAAGCCAACACCGCGCCCCCCGCCGGGCTGTGGCCGGTCACGGCAGCTGCCACGGGGATCGAGGACTTCGCAAGCGCATCGATGACCCCGAAAAAAACCACAAGCGCGGAGGCAAGCTCCCGTCGGTCGAGCTCCAACAGGCAGGGAACGTCGAGACCCGCCGAGAACATACCTTCTCGTCCCGACAGTACGAGGGCCCGAGCGCCGCCCTCCGGCGCCCGCCGAATGCCGTCCCGCAACGCCGTCAAGAGCTCGGGCGAAAGGGCATTGACCGGTGGTCGGTTGAGGCGGAGCTCGTGGACCTCGCCGTGTTCTATCAAATCAATCATTCGTGCCTCCGCGGGCATGGTAGCCGAAGATTGAACTTCTGAAGTTCTTGCCTTTCATTGCTCGCTTCCCGTGAAACTTCTGAAGTTCCCGCCTTTTACTCCTCGCTTCCCGTGAGGTGCCACCCATTGCATTGTTTGCCAGCACCACCCTACCCACGGGAAGTCATTTGGATCAAACAATGCAAAAGATGGCACCTCCGCCGCACGTGGGCCGTATCAGCAGGCGCTTCCAGAGCGGATGCCAGGCACCTCCGCCGCACGTGGAACGTATCCGGGGCACGGTGGGAGGTTGCGATGGAAATTCCGAATTCCGAATTCCGAATTCCGAATTTTCGGCGGCGCAGCCGCCGGCTGGTGTCACCTGCGGAGGTCACCTCCGGCCTTCACCGGAAAGACAGAGCCCGCAGATCTCTTGAAATCGCACCTCTTCGGGGTGGCATCGGAATTGCTACTCACGCAGTCAACGACAGGCGGCACACATCGCCTGCTCGGAAGGGGGTCTTATGCGCCGCTCGACATTCCTCAGTGTTTTGTTTGCAACGATCGTCGCCGCAGGTATGAGCGTCACAGCCGAAGCTCAGGGCAATTGGCGGCCGGGCGATTTCGGTTCGGTGCGCGGATACATCGGCATCTTTTCACCGCAGGGGGACTCAGCCTACTGGAACGACACGTTCGACGTCTTCACCGGTTCGGCATCAGACTTCGAAGACGTGGTGTTCGGTGCCGACTACCTGTGGCGGACATCACCGAAGGGAGGGCTGTTGTTCGGCGGCAGTTTCTACAGCGGCGCGACAACCCAGGCCTACCGCGACTGGGTGGACTCCGACGGTTTGGATATAAGCCACGCAACAACCCTCGATCTCACGGACATGACAGCGGCCTACGTCTGGCGCTTTGGAAGGGGTGGAGCCCGCCCCTACATTGGCGGCGGCGGCGGTCTGCTCTGGTGGAGCCTCCGCGAGCAGGGCTATTTCATCGACTTTGGCGCCCAGGACCTCCCGATCGTGTATGCGACCTATGGCGCCAGCGGCACCACCTGGGAACTGTTTGGCCTCGCCGGGTTGGACGTGCCCGTCGGCTCCCACTGGAGCTTCTTCATCGAAGGCCGCTACCGGTGGGCGGAAGCCGAACTCAACAAAGATTTCTCGGGCTTTGGAACGATCGACCTTTCGGGTCTTCAGGTCGTCGGCGGATTCTCCTGGAACTTCTGACAGGCGGCTTTCCACAATTGAAGAGGCCCCGCAATTGCGGGGCCTCGTGGCATTCGATCTCCGTCTGGATTTCTACCAGCGTTCTCCGAAATCCGACCGGCGTTGCACGTCGCTTTTCGGCTGCGCCTCGCTCACCCGAATCGGACGCCCGTCGAACTCAAACCCGTCCATGGCCCCCTGGGCGGACTCCGCCATCTCTTCGGTCTCCATTTCAACAAAACCGAAGCCGCGCGAACGTCCCGTCTCGCGGTCGCGGATGACCACCGCACTGACGACGGTGCCATAGTCTGCAAAGGCGGCCTCGAGCTCGCTCTCGCCGAGACCATAGGGCAGGTTGCCCACGAATAGTCTGTTCTCCATCACGTGCTCCTTGCTCTCACGGTCGCCCTGCGCTCAAATCGGCCGGACCCCATTGCTCTCTCGATGTTGCACCGACGACGACACGCCAGTCTCATCTTTAAAAATTACCACGCAAAGCTCCATGACGCAATAGTTTCCGTTGTTCTGGTGGAATATCGCGGCCGCCCGTCCCATTCCAAAAGGAGAACGTATAATGCAGGTGCGAATCGACTCCAGGACTATGGCAAGGAGGCTGCATGCGGCAACCTGACGGGAGTTCCGCGGTGCTCACCACGCGGATTGCGACGATGCTCGCGTGGGCGCGCAAGAACAGCCTGTGGCCGCTGCCCTTTGGCACGGCCTGTTGCGCCATCGAGTTCATGTCGACCGTTTCCTCCCACTACGACCTGGCGCGCTTTGGTGCCGAGGTGGTCCGTTTTTCGCCGCGCCAGTCCGACATGATGATCGTTGCCGGGACCATCACCGACAAAATGGCCCCTGTCGTCAAGAGGGTCTACGATCAAATGGCCGAACCCAAGTACGTGATCTCGATGGGCGCGTGCGCCTGCACCGGCGGCTTTTACCGCGCCTACCACGTCGTTCAGGGCGTTGACGAGTTCATCCCGGTGGACGTCTACGTACCGGGATGCCCGCCCACCCCGGAAGCGCTGATCGAGGGAGTCCTCAAACTCCAGGACCTGATCCAGCGGGGCGAGACCCAATATGACCGACTCTCATCGAAAGGCCGGCATGTCACAGACAACTCTGCTTGAGCTCTTTCCAGGTGGTGACACGGTGGACGCCCACACCGCCGCGGACGGATTCGTGGAGATGCAGGTCGATCGCAGCCGCCTCACGGGGGTGCTCAAGACCTTCCGCGATCACCCCGATCTGAAGTGCGACCTGCTCCTCGACATCTGCGGTGTCGACCACCCCGGGCGCGACCAGCGGTTCGAGGTGGTCTACCACCTGGCAAGTCTCGACAAGGAACACCGCTTCAGGGTCAAGGTCCCGATTTCCGAGGAGGAGCCCAACGTCCCGTCGGCTTACGGCATCTGGAAGGCGGCCGACTGGTTCGAGCGTGAGGCCTGGGACCTGATGGGCATCCGCTTCGACGGCCACCCGAACCTGCGGCGGATACTGACCCACGAGGCGTTTCAGGGACATCCTCTGCGCAAGGACTACGACCCGGCGCAGCGCTGGATCCTCACCGAGGAAGAGGCGATGGTTCCGGACTGGGTCACCGAGACGATCGAGGACGAGGATCACTTCGAGACCCAGATTCTCAACCTCGGCCCCTCGCACCCCGCGACGCACGGCACCCTGCGAATTATCGTTCGCCTCGACGGCGAGGTGATCACGAAGGCGGAGACCGAGATCGGCTACCTCCACCGATGTTTCGAGAAGATGTCCGAGACCCACGGTTGGAACGAGGTGATTCCCTACGCCGACCGCCTCAACTACTGTTCCGCGATGAACAACGGCGTCGGGTACGCGCTCGGCGTCGAGAGGATGCTCGGTATCGAAGCGCCGCCAAGGGCGCAGCTGGTCCGCCTGATCCTGTGCGAGTTCTCGCGCCTCATGGACCATGCCGTGTGCCTCGGCGCCAACCTGGTAGACCTCGGTGCACTCACCAACTTCTGGTACTTCTTTCAGCCTCGGGAAGAGATCTACTCGCTGCTCGAAGCCTGTGCGGGGGGCCGGCTCACGGTATCCTACGCCCGCATCGGCGGTCTCGTTCACGACGTCCCTGCCGATTTCGAGGAGCGGGTGCGGCGGCTGCTCCAGACCATCCCCAAGTTCATCGATGATGTCGACCGGTTGGTGACAAAGAACCGGATCTTCCGCGACCGGACCGAGGGCGTCGGGGTCATGTCTGCCGAAGAGGCGGTGGCATGGGGCTGGACCGGGCCCTGTCTCCGCGCCTCCGGCGTACCGTTCGATCTGCGCAGGGAACAGCCCTATCTGGGCTATGAAGAGTACGATTTTGACGTTCCGATTGCATCTGCAGGCGACTGTTACGCGCGGTATCTCGTTCGCCTCGAGGAAATGCGCCAGAGCCTTCGCATCATCGAACAGGCCATCGGCCGACTCGCCGCGGGCCCGGTCATCACCGACAACCACCATGTGGCACTGCCACCGAAATCCAAGGTGTATTCGGAGATGGAAGCGCTGATCTGGCATTTCAAGCTGATCTACGAAGGCATCAAGGTGCCGTCCGGCGCAATGTACACCGCGACCGAGGGGTCCAACGGAGAGCTCGGGTTCTACATCATTGCGGACGGTTCGGGCCACCCCTACAGGATCAAGGTCCGGCCGCCGTGTTTTGCGATTTTCCAGGCGTATCCGCACATGCTGGAGGGCCATCTCGTATCGGACGCGATCGCCATTCTCGGCAGCCTCAACATCATCGCCGGGGAGCTCGATCGATGAAGAAGGTGTCAACGGTCAACGTCGGCACGTCACGACAGGGAGTTCTCGGCCGGCTCTACATCTTTGCGATTCTCGGCGGGCTCGCCGTCACCTTGCGCCACTTCCTGCGCAACCTCTTTGGACAGCGGGATGTGGCGACGATTCAATACCCCGAGGAGCGTCGGGAGTACTCCGAGCGCACGCGGGGCCGCCACATCCTGACGACCAGGGACGACGGTTCGCTCAGGTGCGTTGCCTGCTACATGTGCGAGACCGCCTGTCCTGCGGACTGCATCACGATCGTCGCCGAGGAGGACCCCGAAGCCACCGTGGAGTGGGAGAAGCGGCCCCTGGCGTTCGAGATCGACCTCCTGCGGTGCGTTTTTTGCGGTTACTGCGTCGACGCCTGTCCCAAACAGGCCCTGGTCATGAGCCGTCAGCACGAAATGGCCTTCACCACCCGAGACGAAGCCGTGGTTGGTATCGAGGAACTCAAACAGAAGGGCCCGATCGAGGACGAGGATCTCGGATATCGACCCTACTACTGATCGTTCCCTCTCCGCCCCCCTGCCCGCGCCCGAACCCGGAGTGCTACGATTGAAGGTGAACCAACTTCATCTGGAGGTTTGGAATGACCCCACATTCCGAGCACATTGAGACGCCGCCGACAGTCGAAGAACTCCAAATTCAGCACCGGGACCACGAACGCCGACTTGAAGAGTTGAAGCGGCGCCCGTGGTTGTCACCGGAGGAGGAAATCGAACAAAAGCGTCTCAAAAAACTCAAACTTCACCTCAAGGACCAGATTGCGCATATACAGCGAGCATCAACCTCCTGACCCTCAGTCTCCGCTCGTAGTACACTCCCGTCCATGATTGCTCCGGAGGGCTGGCCCTTCGTTTTGGTTCCCGCGTTCGCCGGCGCCCTCGTGTGGCGCGCCGGGTGGCCCTGGTTCGGTGGCTTCCTGATCCTGATCGGTTTGTTCGCCCTGCTGTTTTTCCGGAATCCGTCGCGAATGTGCGAAGCCGATCCGACGGTGGCCTGTTCACCCGCAGACGGAAAGGTCATCAAGATCAGTCGCGCCCCCCGGGAGCTGGTTGATCAAGGACTGCCGCAGCAGATCAGCGTCTTCATGTCGGTCTTCAACGTCCACGTCAATCGGGCAGCGATCGCCGGGTCCCTCGTCGACTACAGTTACAACCCGGGACGGAAGTTCTCCGCGTTCAAAGAGAAGGCCTCGCTCGAAAACGAGCAGAATCTCTCGATATGGGAAGGCCCCGCCGGGCGGATCGGCCTCAAACAGATCGCCGGTCTGGTCGCACGCAGGATCGTCTTCGACCACAGGCCCGGTGACACCGTGGTCCGAGGGCAACGTATCGGCCTCATCCGCTACGGATCGCGGGTCGATGTCTTCCTTCCGGAAGACGCGGTGATCATGGTTGCCGTTGGCGACTCGGTCCGTGCCGGAGAATCCCCGATCGCGCGCCTTGCCGGTGAGACCCCATGACAGTCACGCGGGTCAAACGCAGCAAACGCGGCGGGACCATCCGTCGGGGCTTTTATGTGATTCCTTCGTTGTTCACGGTCGCCAACATGTTCTGCGGCTTTTTGTCGATCGTCGAGTCAACGCGCGGACATTTCGAGCGGTCGGCGGTTCTCCTTCTGATCGCGATCTTTGCAGACGTCCTCGACGGTCGGATTGCCCGCCTCACCGGCACCGCCACCGCCTTCGGCGAAGCCTATGACTCGCTCGCCGACGTGGTCTCGTTCGGCGTGGCGCCGGCGCTGCTCGCCTACCAATGGGGGCTGTCCGAGGTGCACCGGGTCGGGATGGCCGTTGTGTTCCTCTTCCTGGTGGCCGGCTCCATCCGCCTCGCGCGTTTCAAGGCCAACGACCACAGCTCCTCCGACTTCATCGGTCTGCCGATCCCCGCCGGGGCCGGGGCCATCGCGATGCTGGTTCTGATGTCGCCTACTCCGGTCACCCATCCCGCTTTCATCCCGGTGGTCGTGGCCTTCGTCCTCGCCGTGTCGCTGCTCATGGTGTCCAATCTCCCCTACAAATCGTTCAAGGGCGTCAACCTCCGCAAGAAGTGGCCGGCACCGACTCTGTTCTTGATCGCCCTGGTTTTTTCGTTGGTCACGCTGACGCCGCACGTGCTGTCCGTGCTGGCCGCAATCTACATCCTGTCCGCACCCGTCATGGTTCTGACCCAGCGCGCCCGCCGCAAGCCGACGGCAATCGAACCATCCGAGAGTCACGAAGAGGCAAAAGATGGCGCCGAACAAACTCCTGGTACTTGACCCGCTCACCCTCGCGGGACGCGAGTTCATCAACACTCAGAATCTCCTCGATCGACTGGGCCTGGAGTTTGACTTCCGGCACACTGCAATCGACGATGAAGTTCAGATTGCGGAGCTCTCCGGAGGTCCCGCGCTGGTCCCTCCACTGGACTCAGCCGACGATCTCGAGGACCAGGGCATTATTGTCGTGGCATCGGATAGTCAGGGTTCGCGGCACGATCACCTGATTGAGTTCCTCGAGCACAACCCCGATTCTACGGTCATCGATATGGCCCGTCTGCCGGTTCTCAACGATCTCACAACCCCATCGGACGGCAGTGATGTCCCCAATTCCCGGCACCTCCGCGTCGCCCACCCCACATTGGTCGTGACCTCGCGACTCGTTGACGCCCTCGCCCACTTCGGTGACCTGCGAGGCATGTTGGCGATCGTTGATCCAGTGTCGGTATTCGGGCGTGACGCGGTCGAACTGCTCGCCGCCCAGTCGCGCCAACGTCTTCAGGGAGCGCCGGTTGACGACTTGATCTACGGCCACGCGCGAGCCTTCAACGTCATCGCAGTTGATGCCTTTGAACTCCAGGAGGAGGCGGCGGAAGTCCTCCCAACCGTCCCACTGGCGGTCACCCTCAGCCTGTCCGGCGTTTTTCACGGCCACCTCGGGCACCTCGGTCTGGTATTTGAGGATCGGGTGGACCCAGACGACATCCGTGATGCCCTGTCGCTGACCGATGGCATCGAGGTCGCGGACCTCCCGGTGAGCCTCGACGCGGTCCCCGACCGCGATTTTGCGATCATCACGCCACCTGTGATGTCGCCGGACGGCCGTCAACTCGCCGTGACCATCATGGCCGACGGTCTGCGGATCGGCGGGGCCCTGACCGCTCTCAAGATCATAGAAAACGTCGTTTGAACCGGTTCACAACCCGATCTTCGAGACATCTGCGGTGTGACGGCAGAGATCCGGTATCATATCGGGGCTGGTTCGCCAGCAACAAGGAGGTTCTGACATGAGTAGTCCCCTGGAGTCCCTCGAACCCGCACTTCTGTGGAAACACTTCGACACCATCCGCAACACCCCGCGGCCCTCAAAACACGAAGAGAAGATCGTTGCGAAAGTCAAAAGCTGGGCTTCCGAACGCGGCTTCGAAGTCCTCCAGGACGCAGCCGGCAGTTTGACGATCAAGGTCCCCGCCACGCCGGGCCACGAAAATGCTCCGACGGTGATCCTCCAGGGCCACCTCGACATGGTGTGCGAAAAGAACTCGGACGTGGAGCACGATTTCATGACCCAGGGCATCGACGTCGAAGTCGTCGGCGATTGGGTCCAGGCGAAGGGGACCACCCTCGGCGCCGACAACGGTATCGGAGTTGCGGCAGCAATGGCCGTTGCCGACGATCCCGAGGTCGTCCACGGGCCGCTCGAACTGCTGTGCACGATCGACGAGGAAACCGGGCTGACCGGCGCCAAGGACCTCGACCCGTCGATCGTCAGCGGCCGTATCATGCTCAACCTCGACACCGAAGAGGATGGCGCCGTCTATATCGGCTGCGCCGGTGGCGCAGACACGATCGCCATGCTCAAAACAGCTCGCCGCACCGCCTCGCTGGGTTCGGTGCCGGTCAAGGTCTCGGTGACGGGCCTCCGCGGCGGCCACTCGGGCCTCAACATCATTGAAAACCGCGGCAACGCCATCAAGCTCACAACCAGGGTCCTGCTCGCTGCCATTGAAGAGGGCATCGAGCTCGACCTCGTCTCCATCGACGGTGGTGACAAACACAACGCCATCCCCCGCGAGGCCTTTGCGGTCTGCCGGGTCGACAAAAGCCGGATCGGCGCGCTCTCGACCGTGGCCGAGTCGTGTGCAACGGACTTCCGCGTGGAGTTCGAACCGACGGACCCCGGTCTCGCGGTGAGTGTTGACGAACTGGACGACGATGACACCCGCCGTTCGGTGCTCAACGTGCACGCCCGGGACCGTCTCCTCCGAGTTCTCGACGGAATGTCCCACGGGGTGCATTCCATGTCGCGCGACGTGCCCGGCCTCGTGGAGACCTCCAACAACCTCGCGGTGGTGAAAAACCACGGCGACCACGCGGAGATCAATGTTTCGTACCGCTCGTCGGTCATGCCAGCCCTCTTCGCGGTCAGGCGCCAGGTGGACTCCATCTTCCGGCAGGCCGGTGCCGAGGTCCACGTTGAAGATGCGTATCCCGGTTGGAAGCCGAACCCCAATTCACCGATCGTGCAGAAGACCTGCGAGGTCTATGAAAAGCTCTTTGGTGAAAAACCCGAAATCAAGGCGATCCACGCCGGGCTCGAGTGCGGACTCCTGATCGAAAAGGTTCCGGGGATGGATGTCGTGTCCATCGGTCCGCAGATCGAGAATGCCCACTCGCCCGAGGAAAAGGTCCAGATCTCGTCGGTTCAGAAGTTCTACAAACACCTGGCTGCGGTGCTCGAAGAGCTCTCTTAAAGATTGAGTCTTGGTTGAGGCCGGGCGGCACAGGTGCCGCCCCTACCCACAAACGACATTCCGCCGTAGTGGCGGGGCCTGGCCCGCCTTTGAATGTGAATATTGCACAAGGTTCACGTTTCAACGTTGAGACGTTACGTCCATAATGGGCTCGTGAGCCCGAAAAAACACTGTCGACGACCCGCGTCTTACCGCCTTCCTCCTGGGCGGCGCGACCGTCGCCGCGCAGGCCCTTTTGGTGCGCGAGGCCATGGCGTCGATGGGTGGCGCCGAGACGGCATGGGGCGTGGTCATGGCCCTGTGGTTGGCGGGCATGGCCGGAGGGGCGCGGCTCGGAATCCACATCGGTTCCCGGAAGCTTGCCGCGTGGTTGCCGACCGCCGTTCTGGCGCTGACGGGGTTGGGTGTCGTCGCGCTACGGTTCGCCCCGACAGCTATCGGCGCGGCACCGGGTGAAACGATCACCACCGGCTCCGCCATCTGGTTGTGGGCGGTCGCAATCGTGCCCGCAGCCGTCGCAGGGGGCATGGCATTTCCCACCCTCGCCCTGGCCCTCGGTGATTCAGGGGGCGGTCGGGCATACGGTTTCGAGGCCCTGGGAGCCCTCTTCGGCGGGGTTCTTCTGAGTATCGGTCTGATCCACCTCGGCGCGGCCGGCGCGACGTGCCTCGCTCTCGGCGTGGTTGCCGCCGCAGCGGGCTGGCAGCGGCGTTCAGCTGCGGCCGTGGTCCTCGCGGTCGTCGCCATCGCGCTCGCCTTTTCCGCCGGCGGCATTCTGGCGCGCGCGGAATGGGCGTGGTCCGGGCGTCCGGGCGCCCTCAGTTCCTGGCTGGAAACCCGCTACCAGAAGATCGCGGTCTCGGACGGCCCTCCCACATCGGTCTATGGCGACGGACGACTCCTGGCCTCCTATCCCGATCCGTGGTCGGTCGTGCCGCGTGCGCACCTCTTGATGCTGCTCCACCCTGCCCCCCGCCACGTCTTCGCCCTCGGTTGTGTTGTCGACGGCTCGGTCGAGACCATGGCCCTCCACCCGGTCGATCGACTGACGGTGGTTGAGGAGGACCCCGATCTCTTGCGCGCCCTGCCTGGATTTTACGGAGAGGCGATGGAGGCCGCCCTCGGCAGGCCCCACGTCCGGGCCGTCGCTTCCGACCCCATGCGCGCCCTGACCACGCGAAGTGACTGGGATCTGGTGATTCTTCTCGACGGCAACCCGCTGACCCTGCGCCGCAACCGGACCCGGACCCTCGAATTTCTTCGCAAATGCCGAGCCCATATGCGCCCCGACGGCGTTCTGGTGTTGCGTGTCGCCGTTCCCGACACCTATATCGGTGGCGGCGGCGGTCGGTTGCTCGCGGTCGTGGCAAGCACGGTCGGGCGGGTCTTCGGGCAGCTCGTCTTGATTCCCGGTTCCGACACCCTCATCGTGGCCGGCGGTCCCGAGGCCAACCTGACCCTCGATCCGGAGGTTTTGGCCGATCGGTACGAGAGGCGAGGTGTGGCCGGGCCCGCGTTGCAGCCGGGGATGATCACCCTCCTCGTCGATCCCGATCGATCGCGCACCCTCACCGCCGAGCTTCCCCTCGACTCACTGCCGAACACCATCGATCGCCCCCGCGCCGTCCTGCTGGCGAACCGTTTGCACGAGGCCCGGATTTTCCCCGGTCTGCTCGCGGCGACACGTGCCATCGGAGGATCGTCGGACTGGTCCGCCGCCGCAGTATTCGGCGGGATGGCTCTCCTGATCTTCGCTGCCGCCACGTTGCGCAGGATCGCGCCCACGGTCGCCGCCGCCACCGTTGGATTCTGTTCGATGGGGTGGTGGCTCGTCCTGATCGCCGTGTGGCAGTCGACACGGGGCTCGGTCTATTCCGAGATCGGCGCGCTGACCGGCATCTTCATGGCGGGTGTGGCGGTCGGGTCGCTGGCGGCCAGCCGCTGGCAACGCCCTGAAAAAGGGCTGCCGTTCGTTTTGCTGGGCGGCTCGGCCGTGTCGGCCGCGATCGCAGCCGGGGCGGCAGTTGCGGTTCCTTTGGCGGCCGTTCCGGCACTGCTCGTGGCGGGCGGAGCCCTGACCGGTGCCGCCTTCCCCGGACTCGCCCGGCTGGGCGGACGCGACACCCGGCGCGACGCGGGAGCGGCGTTTGCGGCCGACGAGGCCGGGGCCGCGGCGGCAGCGATCGCCATCGGTGTCGTCGTCATTCCGTGGGCGGGGCTTTCAATCACCGCCGCCGGTCTCGCCATCCTCCTCGTGGCGGCGATCCCGGCTGTTGTGCGGCATCGAACCTGATCATGATCTCGGCGTCGGTATGAAGGAGGCAGATGTGGTTGCAAACTGTTGGAAGGTCCACAACCCATCCGGGACGAAGCGGGTGATGGTGACCAAGGAGCTACCCGGCACGGCCTGGCTCGAGATACTGGCCGATGCCGGGGCGAGGGTTGAATACGGCGCCGAAACGAGGATCTTGACCGAGTCCGACCTTCTGGATGCGATCGGTGAGGCGTGCCACGGCGCCATCGGGCAACTGACGGAGCCCTGGGGGGACACCCTGTTCGCCGCTCTTCAGAAGGCGGGCGGGACCGTCTACAGCAACTACGCCGTGGGCTATGACAACGTCGATGTCGCGGCTGCCACGAGGCGAGGCATCGCGGTCGGCAACACCCCCGGGGTTCTCACCGAAGCCACCGCGGAAATGTCCGTCGCCTTGACGATCTCGGCCGCCAGGCGGATTCCCGAGGCGGATGCCTTCATGCGCGCCCACACCTACGAAGGATGGCTTCCGACGCTTTTCCTGGGTGAATTGCTGACCCGCAAGACCGTCGGCGTGATCGGAACGGGTCGGATAGGAGCGGCGTATGCCGCCATGATGGTCAAGGCTTTCTCGATGGACCTCATCTATTTCGACACGACCGCGAATCCCGAACTCGAAACCACCCTCCGCGACTACTCGACATTCCTGACGGCGCACGGCGAGGCGTCCATCTCGGTGCGTCGTGCAACCACCATCGAGGAGGTCTTCACGGAGGCGGATGTCGTCAGCCTCCACCCGCCTTTGAACGAATCGACCCGTCACCTCGTCGATGCACGGAAACTCGATTTGATGAAGGAGAACGCGATCCTGGTCAACACGGCACGCGGACCGATCATCGATGAGGCCGCCCTGGTGGCGCACTGTTCGAAGAACCCGAACTTCAAGGCCGGGCTCGACGTGTACGAGGACGAGCCGAAGATGAAACCCGGCCTGAGCGATTTGCAAAACGTCGTGATCGTTCCCCACATCGCGTCGGCCACGCAGTGGACCCGACAGGGCATGGCCATCCTCGCCGCGTCCAACGTTGCCGCTCTGTTGAGGGACTGGCCGGTCTCGAACGATCCGGACAGAATCCTCGACTTCGTCGAAGGCCCGGCGCCGAAGGCCGCCCCCAACATCATCAATGCCAAAGATCTGGGGCTTCCAACCCTCGACTAGGGCAAGATACGACGTCCTGCGGAGGTGCCATTTTTCGCATTGTGTGGGCCCGAAACCTAAAATCCACGAAAACTCTGGAGCCACGCAATGCGAAAGGTGGCTCCTCGCGAGCAACACCGATCAAAACGGTGGCTCCTCGCGAGCAATGCCGGTCAGAAAGGCGGCCCCTCTCGGAAACCACATTTCAGATCGTCAAGACCACCAGGATGGCGATCCACGTCACCAACAGGAAGTGCCAGTACATGGCGACGAACTGAACGCCGTCGTGATCGGCCGCCGTGTAGCGACCGCCGCGGGCGCGGATGGTTACCAGAATGAGGGGCACGATCCCGGCGAGGACGTGCACGGCGTGGAGGAAGGTGAGCGTATAAAAACCCCAGACCAGGAGGCTCTGCTGCGGCAGCACGCTGTCTTCAGCCATCCGCACCCAACACCCCACCTGAGACGCGAGGAACGCCACCGCCAGGAGGTCCGACACGGTCAACATCCGCACCGTACTCTCCACGCGATTGGAGCGGATGGCGCGCTCGGCCAGGACCAATAACGCGCTGAGAGCGATCAACAACACCGTGCTGACCCATACACCGTTCGGAAGAGCCGGAGAACCGGGAGGCGGCCAGTCCGGCGTCCTCAGGCGAATGACCAGATAACCGACCACCGCCGCACCGAAAAGCATGGTGAGCGAGGCGATGAGGAGCCACATCCCCAGCCTTCCTGCACCCTGAACGACCGGCACCGACTGTTGGTCTCCGGTCATCGCCGCAAACTCAACCGCCCATGCCGGGCGAGTAGCCCGGGATCACGTTGATCTGGTACTGACCGGAGTCCATCAGAGCGAAGCCGATGAATAGGAACAGCAGGAAGAAAGCCCCGATGAAAACGAAGGCATTGAAGGGTTTGTCCCATCGCAGGTGCATGTAGTACAGCGCCACCAGGGCCGCCTTGCCGGTGGCGATACCGAGGCCGATCCAGATATTGAGCCAGCCCAGGTCGACGTTCGATGCGGCCACCGTCAACCAGGTGCCGATCATGAGGGCAATCCACACCACCAGCAACAGCTTGACCGAGAGGACGTGAACGAACGAGTTGTCGTGATCACTCATGGGCAATCCCTAATCAACGAGGTACAGGAGCAAAAAGAGGTAGATCCAGATCAGATCCACCACGTGCCAATAGAGCGCCACCATGTCGACGCGGGTGAAATGACCGCTTGCGAAATCGCCGCGCCGTGCACACATCAGAAGCCACACAAAGGCACCGATCCCGCCCAGCACGTGGATCCCGTGCAAACCGGTCATCAGGAAATAGATCGAAAAATAGACCTGCGCATTGGCAGGCTCGACTTCAAGCTCGAGGTCGCCTTCCGCGAGCTCCCCCGGCGACGCCAGACCCGCCGGTCCCTCGGCCGCCGGTGCGATGTTGGAGCGATCTCCGGACGAGGATTCCGGTGGGCTCATCGTTTCCCCGGTCGGGACCACTTCTGCCACCACGAGTTCGGCATCGCCAACGCGTTGCTCTTCAGCAACCACCTCGGCCCCGCCGAGTTGCAGGCTCTCCTCGGTGGTTGCCTCGTCATGCTCCAAATGCGGGTCGTAACTCCCCGCCCACAACAGACCGTGCTTCCACTTGGCGTTGTATTCGATCGCCTTGACGCCCATAAAACCAAAGGCGCACATTATGGTCAGAACCAACATCAGCTTGAGCATGCCGATCTGCCTCAGCTGGGCCGCTCGCACCGCCCACGCCGCAGTCAGCGAGCTGCAGATCAGGATGACCGTGTTGAGAGCACCCAGGTTTTTGTCGAGGAAGTGGTGACCAAAGACAAAAACCTCGGGGTGGTTGGCGCGGTAGACCGAGTAGGCCACGAACAGACCGCCGAAAAACAGAATCTCCGTGGCCAAAAACACCCACATCCCGAGCTTGGCCGACTGGTACTGCTGGTCGGCGTTTTCGAAGTGGTGGTCGACCCGGAGGCCATCCTCAGTGGTCGCCGCGTGGCCGGCCATCAGCTCGCCCCCTCGGATGAGGCCAACACCGAATTCGGGTCTTTGCGGACGTAGCCTCCGCTTTCGGGGTCCCAGCGCATGGCGTCGAGATCATAGGGATCGCCGGCCCGCATTTCGTGTTTGAAGTTGTAGTAGGCGGGAGGCGAGGTGGTCTCCCATTCCAGGGTTGCAGCCCCCCACGGGTTGGCGGGCGCCTTTTTGCCGCTGACCAGGGACTGCAGGAGGTAGCCCGCCATGATCAGAAAGCCGAGGCCGAGAATGAAGGAGCCGACGGTCGAGGCCTGATGATACGGCTGAAACCTCTCGAGGTAGTTGTAGTAGCGCCGGGGCATGCCATGGCTGCCCATCACGAACTGGGTAAAGAATGCGAGATTGAAGCCGACAAAAATGAGCAGCGCCGACACCTGGGCCCACCGCTCCGAGTACATCCGCCCGAACATCTTCGGCCACCAGTAGTGGATGCCGCCGAGAAAGGCGATGACCGTGCCGCCGAACATCACGTAGTGAAAGTGAGCGACCACGAAATATGTGTCGTGGAGGTGGATGTCGGTCGACAGCGATCCCAGGAAGAGACCCGTCAAACCGCCAATCGCAAACAGGAAGAGGAATGACAGCGCATACAGCATGGGCGCAGCGAGCCGAATCGAGCCCTTGTACATCGTCGCCAGCCAGTTGAAGACTTTGACCGCCGACGGGATCGCGACCGAAAAAGTGAGGGCGGAAAAGATCATGTTGGTCAGCCCCGACTGGCCGCTGGTGAACATGTGGTGGCCCCACACCAGGAAGCTGAAGAGGGCGATGGCGATCGACGACCACGCGATGAAGCGGTAGCCGAAGATGTGTTTGCCGGAGAAGGTCGAGATCAACTCGCTCATGATGGCCATGGCCGGGAGGATCATGATGTAGACCGCCGGGTGCGAATAGAACCAGAAGAAGTGCTGGTAGAGAACCGGGTCGCCACCCAGCGCGGGATCGAAGATCCCGACCCCGAGAGTCCGTTCCGCCACCAGCAGCAGCAGCGTGATCCCGAGCACCGGCGTCGCCAGCACCTGGATGATCGCCGTCGAGTAGATCCCCCACAGAAAGAGCGGCATCCGGAACCAGGTCATGCCTTCCGGCCGCATTTTGTGGATGGTGACGATGAAGTTGAGCCCGGTGAAGATCGACGAGAAGCCGAGGATGAACGCCCCCAGCGTCATCGCCGTCACGGCGGTCGTCGTGGTGGTCGAATACGGTGTGTAGAAGGTCCAACCGGTATCGACGGCTCCGATGATGATGGACGCCACCGCGACCGTAGCTCCGATGAGCCACAGCCAGAAGCTCGCCAGATTGAGGCGCGGCAGGGCCACGTCTTTGGCGCCCAGCATCAACGGCAGGACAAAGTTGCCGAGGGTCGCCGGGATGCCGGGAATGATGAACAGAAAGATCATCACCGCCCCGTGCAGGGTGAACATCTTGTTGTAGGTGTCGGCCGTCATGATGGTCTGGCCGGGCGTCCAGAGCTCGGTGCGCAGAGCGAGCGCGAAGACGCCACCGAGGAAGAACGACCCCAGAATCGCCACCAGATACATGACGCCGATTCGTTTGTGGTCGAGGGTGAAGAGCCACGAGAGGACGCCCTTACCGTGCGTGAGGTAGTTGTCGGTCTCCGGGTCGGCTGCAAGGGGCCCCGTGCCTCCCGACTTTTCGATCGCTTCAGCCATCAGCTGTTGTCCTCCTGCGACGCCCCTTCGGGGGCCTTCAAGTACTCGATGATCGCCATGATTTCGGCGTCCTTGAGCCGGCCCTGGTAGGTCGGCATCACCGGTTCGAACCCCGCCACCACGCGGGCGTTGGGTTCGAGAATCGACTCGCGAATGTAGTTTTCATCGACGGTGATCGTGGTGCCGTCTGCCATATTCTCGATACGGCCGAACACTCCCAGCAGGCTCGGCCCGGTCTTGGCGGACCCGTCCATGCTGTGACACTGCATGCAGCCGCGGACCTGAAAGAGCTTGCGGCCGGCATCCACCGGGCTCATGGTTTCGAGGAAATTCGATGCGTTCTCGAGCCAGATCTCGAATTCGCCGGGCGGATGGACGACCACCAGCGCCAGCATGTCGCTGTGGCTCGTGCCGCAGTATTCGGCACAAAACAGATCGTACTCACCGGGCTCGGTCGCTTCGAACCAGACTTTGGAATATCGACCCGGCACGACATCCTGTTTGATCCTGAAAACGGGCACATAGAGGCTGTGGATCACATCGGCGGACGACATCACCAGCTGCACCGGGCGGTCGACCGGCACGTGGAGATTCGCATCAACGTAACCGTTGGGATAGGTGAAGCTCCAGTTCCACTTCTGTCCTTCCGCCATGATTTCGTAGGCGTTGGCCGGTGGCGTGACCATGTCGAGATAGCCCTTGAAACCGAAGAAGAAGATGACGATCACGATCAGCACGGGTATTCCGGTCCAGGTGAGCTCGAGCGGCAGATTGTGGCTCGGCGAGACCTCCGCTCCCTCACCCGCACGGCGGCGGTATTTGAGGATGAAGACCACCATCACGACCACGATCAACACGAAGAAAAAGACCGAGATCGCGAGGATGAAGTTGAACAGCCAGTCAACACCGGCCGCCACAGTAGACACCTGAGGCGGCATCCAGAACGAACCATCCTCTGGATCGGGCGCAGCAGCAAACAGGGCTCCGAGTTTGTGAATCAAATGAGATGCCGTCATGCCGCAGTTTCCTTCACGTCATTCTTTCTCTTGCGCCGCCACTCGCGAATCCAGAAGATCCCGAGTGAGATCCCCAGAATCAATGCCGTGGCACCGCCTCCGACACGCATGATATTCATGGCCACAGGCGAGTAACGGCGATTTGTTGGGTCGTAGTGATAGCAGTAGAGGATCAGTTGGTCAAGCGTCGAACCGACGGTGCCCTCGGCAGCTTCGAGCAGTGCAAACTTGAGTCTTTTGGCCGGGTACTCGATACCGTAGAGATACCGCGCCACCCGTCCATCCGGCGTGCAGACCATGATTGCCGCCGCGTGGGCGTAGTCCCCGGTCTCCGGGTCGTAGGTGTAGCTGAAGCCCACGGTCTCGGCGAGCCGCTTGATCTCCAACTCGCGGCCGGTGAGAAAATGCCAGCCCGCCGCAACCGACGGCCGGTCGAGCCGTTTGAGATAATTCTGTTTCTTTGCCGTGGCGAGCTCGGGAGTCTCCAGCGGGTCGATGCTGACGGTGACGATTTCGAACTCGTCGCCGGGCGACCACTGCATGGCTTCGAGACCGTCGACGACGCCGTTGAGCATCAAGCCGCACAACATCGGGCAGCGGTAGTAATTCAGGGTCAGAATCACCGGACGGTCACCGTCGAAGTAGTCTTTCAGCGTCACCTGTTCGCCGTTTTCATCGCGAAATTCGAGCTCGAGAGGCAATTTGGCGTCGGGATGCTCGGTGACGCCGACCTCTTCGAGAACCGCCGGAACCTGCTCGACGAGCTGAGCCTCGAGCAGATGACCCGGCCCGAGCAGCGCGGCAACCGCTCCCGAACACAACACGAATGCTTGTCTCATTCTCATGGCTTTGCCCAACAATCTCCAAGCCTCTCGCATCTGACAACGCTCGGGTGCAACTCAGGATTCCCGATCAGCCGGTGGTTCGGACACGCCGGCATGGGAGCACCGATCGCCGGCGCCGACTCAGGCGTTGGTCTGCACAACCGCCGCGCCGGCCGCGTTGGTCTTGATGCTTTCGATGCCCTTCAGACAGGCATCCTTGGTCTTGTATCCCTGGCCCTGGCAGATCACCTTGCCGTTCGCCGCCTTGAGCCGAAACCTGAAATCACCGCTCTTGCCCTTGAAAACTTCGAATTTCGCCGCCATCACCTACCCCCTTTTTTCAGGCAGGAACAGATCCTATCAGATCGTCTCCAGCGCGACCCGGCCGAATTCACCTATACTCGACCCATTGATCGACAGGAGAAGCCACATGACGTACCCGCTGCACAGCAACTCTCGCCGAATCGCACTCTGTATCGTTCTGGCCGCATGCGCAGGGTGTTCTTCGATGGCGACTATCGAGCCCCTCGAAGTGACCCTTGCCAATGTCAAATTCACAGAGGTCACGGTCTTCGAGACCACCCTGGTTGCAAAGCTCAGGGTCACCAATCCGAATCCCGAAGCCTTCACCATCGACGGCGGCTCGTTCAAGCTGATCCTCGACGACAAGAAGGTCGGGACCGGGACCGCTTCCGAGACCTTCACCGTCGACCGCCTCGATTCAGCGGTCATCGACGCGGTCTTCCACCTCAACAACGCCTCCGCGCTGCTTCGCATCCAGAGCATCTTGCAGAAGAAGGACGTGACCTATGGGATCCGCGGCTCGCTGTTCACCAAAGGCTCGTTTGGAACCAAGAAGATCAAGATCGAAAAAACGGGCCGCCTCGATCTCACGGATATGAATCCCGATCCGATCGAAGGGCCCGATATGAACACGGCTCAGCCAACGGGCTGAAGCGCCTCAGGACTTGAAGAGGCCGCCGAGCAATCCCGATCCCATTTTGACGATGTCGTCCATTGGATCGCCGTCGCCGTCGCTGTCGAGCATTCGAGAAAACATATCCACTGCCGATGGGGAGACCTTGCGAGCCGCTTGTTCCTGCTGCCCGAGGGCTGCGGCGAGTCCGGAAGCGTCAAGACCCTGATCGCGTTTGGCTTTCCCGAGGGCACCCATGAGCAGGGGCGCCACCATCGCCAGGATCTTGCCGACCGACGCCATGTCGACGCCACTCGACTTGCTGATCGCGCTCTCGACATTGGCCTGGCGACCCCCGAGGACATGACCAAGGATGCCGGCACCGGCGCCGAGATTTCCGCCCCCGCCGAGGTACCCCATGACGTCATCCAGCACACTGCCGTCGTGATCCCGGTCAAGCGCGCCAAGGAGGCCTGCGGCACCGTCCGGCGATGAGCTATTTCGAGTCAATCCGGTCAAAATCGCGGGCATCGCACCGGCGAGGACCTTTGAAACATCGCCGCTGTCGAGCCCCACCGAACGGCCGATCTGTTCGATCCCACCGCCGCCGAGTTGTCCCATCAGGGAACCGAGAAGATCTGAAGTATCCATCTCCACCTCAGCCCTTGAGCACAAAGGTGACCTTCATGTTCACCCGGTAGGCGCTCACCTTGCCGTCTTCGACCTCGACCTTCATTTCGTTGACCCACGCGCCTTTGACCTTGTCGAGGGTCTTGTCGGCTCGTTCGACGCCCTTTTGAATGGCATCCTCGAAACTGGTTTTCGACGACGAACTGATCTCCGTGACTTTTGCGACTGACATATCGTGCTCCTTTGAGTTCCGGGTCGAGACCGACCCAATCATAAATTTGCGTTGAATGGACGAACGACCATTCCCTTGTAATCCGGTAAATCCTGAGCATCGTAGCACGACCGCCGACGGTTCTCGATTTCTCGAATCAGCACATCGGGCACCCGTGACGGGCGGGAAACCTGCACACCGCCACCCGGTCTATTCCTGAGGTGGGATCCGCAGCATCTGACCGGGATAGATCTTGTCCGGGTCACTCAACATCGGCTTGTTGGCCTCGAAGATGACCGGGTACTTCATCGCGTTGCCGTAAAACTCCTTGGCGATCTTCGAGAGCGAGTCGCCCCGCACGACCGTGTAGAAACGGGCCTCGGGCTCCGGGGCCACGACGGTGATCCGATCATCGACCCTGGCGATGCCCGCGGTGTTGCCAACCGCCAACACGATCTTCTCCCGGATCTCCTGGCTCGGAGCCGTGCCCGTGACGGTCACGAGGTCGTCGTCAACAACGACAACGAGATCATCGATCCCGAGACCCAGACCCTGTACGAATTTCGTCAGGTTGGCAGCCCTGACCTTTTCCGCAGCCGCATCGGCCGCATCCTGTGCCGCCGCAGCCGCAGCTCCGTCATCCTTGTGAAAGATCTTCTTCCCCGCATCCTTGATGAAATCGATCAGACCCATTGCATCCTCCTCTTTTGTTCGGTCGTTGACGCTTCTATGTGTACAAAAATTGAGACAGCGAGAGGCGGTAAAAAGTCACATCAGGTACTCGCTTGAGGGCAGCGGTTGTGAGATCATGGCGGGCGCCCTCTCAGAACAGTCCGTTGTCGACGGGTTCGAGGGGTGGAGCCTGAGCCCAATTTCGGAGCAAGGGCCAAAATAATAGGGGGACAAAGATGAAAAAGGGGCGGATGACGATCGTGATCGTGGCTGCATTGGCGCTGCTGGTGCTGCCGAACCTGGCCTGTCAGAGAACGGCAGAGAACGCCACGGAGAAGGCCAACGAAATGACCGAAAGCGTCGGCGAAACGGTTCAGGGCGCTGCTGAATCGGTTGATGAGATGGTCGACGACGGCGCCGAAGCTGTCGGCGACATGGTCGAGGGCGGCAAAGAGGCCGTTGAGGACGGCGCCGAGGCGGTTGGCGACATGGTCGAGGACGGCAAGAAAATGGCCGGCGAGGCCGTGGAAGCCACGGGAGACGCGGCCAAGAAAGCCGAGGAAGAAGCCAAGAAAAAGGCCGAAGAGCTGAAGAAAAAGGCGGGTGGCGACCACTAAGCAATTCGCCGGAGCCTTTTCACAGATCCGAGAGGAGACCACTGGTCTCCTCTTTTTTTTTACCAGCCGCCGCTGGCGCCTCCGCCCCCGAAGCTGCCGCCACCTCCGGAAAAGCCGCCACCAGAAAAGCCGCCGCCGCCACCGCCGCCTCCACCGAGGAACGGCCCCCAGAAAGACCCACCGCCACGGCTGCCGGTTCGTTTGGCCGAGGACTTCGGCCAGATCAGGCGAAGGAGCGGAAAGCCGATCAGCCAGGCGATCCCCACGATCACCCCGACCCTGACCCCGAACATCGCTGCAGGTATCGCGAGGAAGAACGGCGCGAGGAAGAGGTAGAGAACCCAGCCCGCCACGCCCCGCGAGGCAAGGGCGGCGTTGATGAACGGCAGGCCGAAAATGAGGAAGAAGACGAATGTCGCAGAATTCGGCGCGCCGGCCTCGGGACGGCTTTCGGGCAGTTCGAGACCCTCGCCCCGCACAGCAGCCGAAACCGCATTCACCGCGGCGCCAACCCCCCCCTCGAAATCACCCTCACGAAACCGGGGTGTCATGAGTTGTCGATGATCCGTCCCGCCTGAGCATCGGTGAGGGCCCCCTCGAGTCCGTAGCCGACTTCGATCCGCATCCTGCGATCGTCGCGAGCAACCAGAACGAGGACACCGTCGTCGACGCCCTCGCGCCCCAGTTTCCAGGTTTGGACGACCCGGATCGAGAAGTCCTCGATCGGATCGCCCTCGAGGCTGCCGATCGTGAGCACCGCGACCTGGGCGCCGGTCTCCTCTTCGAGCAGTCGCAACCGTTCTTCCAGTTGGTCCTCGAAGGCCTCGTCGAGGAGCGCGGCCTGGTCGTTGACCCTTCCTGAGAGATAGGGCACCTCGAGACCAGGGGCCGACACCGCCACCGCGACAATCACCGCGGCGAACGTGACTCCCAGACGACGACCGAGACGGTCCATCTCAGCGCTCCCGAACTCTCGGCGCGTCGGGCAGTTCGTCGGTGTCGTCGGGCCGCAAGGCGACCTCATGTTCAACGAGGACCTCACCGCATCGAGCCACTGTCTTTCTCATCGCCTCGGCGGCACAGCCGGCCCTGATCCCGGCGACGAGCTCGTCCACAAGTGTCTGCCACGTGCCCTCCGGCACCGACCGGTTGATGCCGGCATCGGCCAGGATCACGGCACGGTGTTCGGAGAGGATAGAAACACCAGGATGCCCGTCCGGTCCCTGGTATCGAAGACCTCCTCTTCCACAAAGGCGGCCTCGGCACGCATTCTGACGGCGCGATCCACCTGATCGTCCGGAATCAACCACCTCGAGACGGCATCCATGCCACCGATCAGGAAACCGAGACCGGAACCGACCACCGTCGGCAGCGTGATCCACCAGATGCCCGAGCCTCCCCAGGATTGGCTGAATGCATTGAAGATGCCCGCAGCAAGGGCCGCTGCCATTGCTCCAATGGCGGCGCCGCACCAGTTGGCCTGGTCCTTCTCGATCACCCTTTCAACGATGTAGGGAACGATTTCGCCGCCGGTCCGGGTCTCAGCCTCCGTCGTTGCTTCCCGGATCGCCACGAGGTCGCTGTCAGTGAAAAATCGACCAATCTTCATCACCAGTTCTCAGGCTTTCCACATCGCGATCAGAACTCGACCACCGGCGGCTCATCGGCGCCGGGTTTCGACTCGAAGTAGCCCTTGTCGGCGAATCCGAGCACGTTGGCGATGATGACAGCAGGAAATCTCCGGCGGGCGGTGTTGAACGCCTGAGCGGCCACGTTGTAGCGGTTGCGCTCGACCGCAATTCGGTTTTCGGTGCCTTCCAACTGCACCTGGAGATCGCGAAACGCATCGACCGCCTTGAGTTCGGGATAGCGTTCGACGACAACAAGCAGGCGAGAGAGGGCTGAGGACAGGGCATCCTGGTTGGCCTGGAAAGCCTGCATCTGCTCGGGTGACGGCGCTCCTTCGATGTTCATCTGGCCGATCTTCGAACGCGCCTCGATGACGTTCTGCAGGGTCTCCTGCTCGAAGTCGGCGGCGCCTTTGACCGTCGCCACCAGGTTCGGGATCAGATCGGCGCGGCGCTGGTAGACGTTTTCCACCTGGCCCCAGGCCGCATCAACACCCTCTTCGAGACCGACGAGATTGTTGTAAATACCGCTCACCATCACCGCAACCAGAACGACCAGTCCAACGACCGCCAAACCGCACCCGATGAGTGTCTTGCTCATTGTGTCAGCTCCGTTTCATTGCAGAATTCATTGTGCGGCATATTGTACACGCGGCTGCGCCGGATGTTGGATGTTGGATCAACGCTGTCCAGAACAGATCTCTGTTCCCGGGCCTGATCAGATCGAGGTCCTCGAATTCCATGAATGGGCCACCTGCCCACGAATCGGCAATCCAAACGAGCCCCGTTAGGGGCGACATCGCGGCAATGAGCGCCGAGAGCATCGGGATGCTCTCTGCCGGATTGTCGCCTCCGGGGCTGACTTCCCCGGCGGGCTGAATTCCTCGCCGCTCCGCGGCTTTCCTTTTGAGAAGCTGTCTTGGACAAAGTGATGTTGGATATCTGGATCGAACGAGCGGGCAAGCGGGCGCGATACACTTGGGCTGCGAGGATGACATGACCATAAAGAAAGACCTCCCCATCATCGACGACTACCGCGCCATTGGGAGACGTGACCTCCTTCGTCAGTGGGGACCGCCTGCGGTTGCGGGCGTGGCGCTGGCGAGCTTGGGGCTCGGCCTCGCGGGCCGGCCCGGCCGCCACCAACCTCCCGCCACCGAATCCCTCGCCTCCCCGAAAGACTGGCGTACGCAGCCCGATGTTCCGGGCCGAGCTGGCGGCCGCTGGGGGCCGGGGACCGGTTGAGAATGTCCGATTCGCTCTCGCAGCGATCGGGGGCATCGGAGCATTTGTCAAACCAGGTGAACGGGTGGTCATCAAGCCCAACTGCGCCTGGGACCGGACGGCCGAACAGGCCGCCAACACCAACCCCGAACTGATCGGCGAGTTGACCCGACTGTGCCTGGCAGCGGGCGCGGCTTCGGTGATGGTTGTCGACAACTCGTGCCACGACCCGGGCCGATCGTTTGTGCGCTCCGGCATCGAGGCCGCGTCCCGCGATGCCGGCGCCGCGACAGCCCACCAGCGCAACCTTGACACGGTCCGCATGGATCTCGGTGGGACGGTGCTCGGCCCGTGGGACGTGCTCGAGCCGATCGCCACAGCCGACCGCGTCATCAACGTCCCGATCGTCAAACACCACTCACTGTCGCGCGCCACTCTCGGGATGAAGAACTGGTTCGGCGCAGTGGTCGGCCGCCGCCCAAACCTCCACCAGCGGATCGCCCAGGTCTGCGCCGAACTCGGCGCCGCCTTCCGACCGACCCTGACCGTCATTGACGCAACCCGGGTCTTCGACCGGCGGCGGGCCCACCGGCGGCTCACTCGCACTGGTCAGACCCGACGACCGCATCGCGGTCGCGACCGATCCGGTGGCCGCCGACGCGTGGGGCGCGGCCCTGCTCGACCTGACTCCGGAGGACCTGCCGCATATCGCGATCGCCCAGCGGCTCGGGCTCGGGACCTCTGACTGGAAGTCGGTTGAGGTAGGTACCTGAACATCGATTTCGGATTTCGGATTTCGGATTTCGGAATTGCCATCGCACTCCCGGACCGAGGTTGCGGAAGACTCAAAGCTCAAAACTCAAAACTCAAAACTGATGCCTCGGTTGGGTGGATGCGGTGATCATGACCTCGGGCCCGCCATCTCCGCATCGCTGTGCAGTCTTTCTTTCTGTTGGCGTTTGTCGCCCTGTTCTGGGGGCTCGCCGAACCACGGGTGCCGGCATCGTAGCCTCGGTCCTTCTAGCGCTCGACCCCTTGACGGCGATCAGCACCGCGCTGTCGGACTGGACGATCGTCGGTTGGACCTGGCTCGGTCTGGCGGTGCTCGGGCTGACGGCGATCTTTGGTCGATTCTTCTGCGGGTGGGTCTGTCCGCTCGGTACCCTGCAACAGGTGGTCTCGTGGGTCGCCGGGCCCGAGCGCCGCAAGCGCTACAAAATCAACCGCTATCAGCGGTGGTTTTCCATCAAGTACATCGTTCTCACCGTGCTGCTGGTATGGGCGGCCCTGGGCGCCAACCACATCGGGTGGCTCGACCCGATCCCGCTGCTCCACCGGGCCTTTGCCGCCGGCATCCGACCGTTGTGGCACGGCGGCATGTCTCCAGGGGGATGGATCTCTTTCTCAATGCTCGCGGCCATCCTCCTGTTGTCGGCGATGATCCCCCGCCTTTTCTGCCGCGCAGTGTGCCCTCTGGGTGCGCTGATGGGTGTGTTCGCCCGTCTCGCACCTTTCCGCATCCGCCGTGACGAAACCGGCTCCTGCACCGGCTGCACCCTGTGCGTCTTCGCCTGCCAGGGCGCCGACGAGCCCCTCGAAAAGCACCGGGTCAGCGAGTGCCACGTCTGCCTCAACTGTCTCGGAACCTGCGCGGAGGAGAGCCTGCGCTACGGTCTCCCGCACCACCGCTGCACCCGCACATTCGCCGTCTCTGGACGTGGGCCGAAGACGGTTCCTGCTGACAGCCGTCGGCTCCGCTGCTTTTGCCCCGGTCCTGAGGGCCTCGGGCAGCGGGATGGATGCTCGCACTCACGACGCCATCCGCCCGCCCGGCGCCCTGGACGAAGAATCTTTCCTCGCCCGCTGCATCACCTGCGGGGCCTGCTCGGCTTCCTGCCCCACCGGCGTGATCCGCGCCGACATCGGCAAAACCGGGATCGAAGGCCTGTTCACTCCGATTCTCGATATGCGCCGCGGCTGGTGCGAGCCCTCGTGCATCCGCTGCGGCGAGGTCTGTCCCACCGAGGCGATCTCGACCCTCGACCCCGAGGCCAAACAGGCGATCGGCGAACCCGCCGACGTCACCATCGGCACCGCATTCTTCGACCGCGGGCGCTGTCTCCCCTGGGCCATGGAGACGCCATGCATCGTGTGCGAGGAAATGTGTCCTACCTCGCCCAAGGCGATATTCTTCGAGGACGTCACGATCACCAATCGCGCCGGCAACGAGATCACGCTCCAGCGCCCCCTCATTCAACCGGAGCTCTGCACCGGCTGCGGTCTGTGCGAGAACCGTTGCCCTGTCGGCGAAGAGGCCGCGATCCGCGTCTCGTCCGTGGGCGAGACCCGCGATCCGCGAAACCGGATGCTGCAGGGTCGGATTTCAATCAGCTGACGGGCCCTGAGTCCGCTGCCACCACACCACACGCGGGGCGGTCAGGAGTGAGACTCGGGCGGTGATCGTGGAGCGCCAATCTCCCCGCGCGCCGACTGCCACCACCTCGACCTCCCACTCTCCGAGCCATCGAACGGTGCTCGAGATGGTCCCGCCGGCAACCGAGCGCTCGCTGACTCCCCGAAATGAATGGCCTCTCTCGGCCAGTTCGGCCAGGGTCTCCGACATCGCCCAGTCCGACAGGGCGGTCGTGCGAATCGACCGTTCCTCGAGCACCACTCCGGCGCCGCGAGAGGAGATCTCGGCCGCGACGGCAGCGATCGTGATGGCCACCAGCGTCAGGGCGGCGAGGGCGAAGACGAGAGCGATGCCCCGTTCGGAAGACCTCGCACCTACCACTGTGCCCCTCCCCACCCGCCTCGGGTGGCGAACCGGAGATTCTCGATGCGCCGTTCCTTCTCGTATCCAACCACTCGTGACGCCTGGTACTCCGGCGGGAGATGAACAAGGTGGCCGATGTTGATGTCCACCACCGACGGAGCGGTCGATCGCCACCACCACGAGGTCACGCCGCGCAACACCACCCGCTCGTCGACTGTCTCGCCCGCCGCGGAGACCACCTCGCGCACCAGGCCGCCGTCGATCACCGAGTAGCCGACGATTCCGCCTGTTCGGGTGCGGATCAGCAGAGGATCTTCGCTCCAGATCATCTCCACCGCCATCAGGCCGGCCGCCTCCTGGATGTCGCGCCGTAATCTTTCGTTGACGTGCAGCATGACCGGGTTGCGAACCGCGCGGCCCGCGGCCCCGAGCAAACTTATCGAATGGGTGATGAGGGTCGCAGCGGCCACGACCATGATGCCGAGGAGGGCGAGCACGACCAGCAGTTCGACCAGGGTGGTCCCGCGCTGGGTCGTCACGGCCGCCACACCCGGGTGGTGATCGACACCACCATCTCTTCGCTCCGAACCATCGCCCGCGCCACCACCCGCACCTGATAGAGATTTGGCAGGCCCGGGCATTCCGCCACCTCGACGCTGGTCTTCACGGTGATGGCGGACAGCGGTTGGAACTCATCCGCAAAGTCGATGTCCGCCGACTCCAGGGGCAGCACTCCACCGCGGACGCTCTCGAGCAGGATTTCTGCCGCTCGCACGAGATCGGCCCGGGCCTCGAGGCGTCGGGCAGCGCTCATCTGGACATCCAAAAATCCGGCGGCGACCAGGATGGCCATGCCGAAGATGGTCAACGCAGCAAGGGCTTCGACCAGGCTGTAGCCGCGCTCGGGACGCCGCGCCCCGGCCTCATGCCCTCGCGCGCGTCTATACCGAGAAACCGAGCAGCTCCCTGAGCTTGGCCTGAGAATGCTCTTCCACTTCGTCGTGCAGTGATCCACCATGTGAATCCATGGTAACCATGACCGGGAACCGATCGACCTCGATGACCCACAGGGCCTCGGGCACGCCGAATTCCTCGAGCATGAAAACCCGCTCGACGCGGGGAATGGCGCGGGCCAGAACCTGTGCCGCACCGCCCACCGCGTGGAGGTACACGGCGCCGTGTTCGGCGAGCCCGGCCAGGGTCTTGGCGCCCATGCCCCCCTTGCCGATCACGCCGCGCAGACCGTAGCGCCCGATGACGTCCGCCTGATACGGCTCTTCACGGATCGACGTGGTCGGGCCGGCGGCAACAAAATCGTATGATCCGTCATCGTTGGTGGCCACGACCGGACCGCAGTGGTAGATGATCGAGTCCTTCAAAAAGGGCGCCACGTCCTCGCGATGCTCCTTCATCAACCACGTGTGGGCGGCATCGCGGCCGGTGATCATGCGGCCGGTGAGCTCCACGAAATCGCCGACTTTGAGGCTGCGAACCTGTTCTTCGCTGACCGGAAGCTTCAGCTCAGCCATGTCACCTCTCCCCCCTCGTCGATGCTCACTCCGGCCTTTCGGTCGGCCCAGCACATGTAGGTCACTGTTACGAAATAGCACGCCGGCAGACGATCGAGAACTCCCATCTTGACCGCGAGAAGGGTGGTCTTGCCGCCAAAGCCCATCGGACCGACACCCAACTCGTTGCCCTCCCGAAGCAGCCGTTCTTCGAGCTCTGCGAGCTCGGGCACCGGGTTGGTGTCTTTGATCGGGCGCAGGATCTGCCGTTTCGAGTGTTCGAAAGCCGAGACCCGGTCGCCGCCGATACACACACCGAGCACGCCGGGAGCGCAGCCCTTGCCCTGGGCCTGGACCACGGCATCGAGCACCACCCGCCGGACGCCCTCGAGATCTCGACCTGCGCCCAGCTCGGTGTCGGGCAGCTTGTACTGCGTCCCGACATTCTCGCTGCCCCCACCTTTGAGGATCATCCGGACCTCGATCCTCGGCTCGTCCCACTCCTCGAAGTGGACAAAGGGGATGCCTCGCCCCGCACCGTCACCGGTGTTCGACCCGGTCAGGGTGTTGACGGCATTCGGACGCAGAAACTTGCGCTGCGTGGCTTCCCGAACCGCCGATTCAAACTCGGTTTTGAGGGCCCTCGTACTGACGCCGACAGGGTGGTGGATCCACACGACGGGCGTCCCGGTGTCCTGACAAATGGGTGCCGAGATATCGCGTGCGAGGTCCACGTTTTCTAAAATCGTGTTGAGCGCGATGCCGGCGAGGCCACCCTTGTTCTCCGCCTTCCGGCCCTCCTCGAGCGCTTCCACCACGTCGGCTGGAAGCTCGGTCGACGCCCGTCGAATCAATTCGACGAATGTCTCGGTATTTGATCCAGTTGCACCCATCGCCACCTCCTCCCGGCGCGCTTTTTCGGCGGCCGTCCGCCGGTCATTATACGCCGCCGAAGAGATTGTGAAAATTATTACGAGCTTTTGAGCCCAGAGGGCGCCGCGGTTCGCGCTCCGCATCACCGAACGGCGGTCTAGCCTGCATATCTCACCGGCCTCCGGCTGCGGCCAACGATGCACCGCACCCGGCGGTGTTTTCTCGCCTTGGGGTACTCCACGTACGGACGAGTACGCGTCCGCGCCCCTCGGGTCGCAAACCCCACCGGGCACGGCACCTCGACGCCCTTGCTCCGAATTCCGGTGAGATATGCAGGCTAGGGGGACTGCGGTTTCAAGAATTTATTTTTCATGACCAGGATCTCGAGGGCGACACCCGCCTTCTTTGCCGCCGACGCCAGATCTTCGCGCTGTGCGCGGGTGACAGCGGACCCCGGTGCATCACCCACCACGTAGGCGACGACCCGACCCTTGATCGCTATCGGGATGACCGCGACCTCGCCGGGTGCCGGGTCTCCCAGCATTTCGATCAAGAGCTGGTTGATAACCCCGTCGGGCAGCTTGCCGCAAAAACTGTCCCCGCCGGCGATCGTATCGAGCGCAGACGGTTCATCGCTCTCGGCCGAAAACGACTGGATGTCGTCAAGCACCACTCCTCGTCCTCGAGCCAGCCAGCCGACGGTCTTGCCCGAGTGGACGGCCAACAGGTAGCAGCGCCCGAGGACCTCTGACACTCTGCGCAGCAGCAGCTCACCCACTTCGTCGCGATGCCGTGCCTCTCTCAGCAGGGCAGAAAACGCCGTATCGTTCAGCGGGCTCATCGCTCCACCCGGTGCCGAAGACGGCACCGGCGCCAAACCCGGGAAGGTGGCCGCCATCGGGATTTCGTCCCGGGCCGGAACTGTCCTCGGGTGCAGCAGGTCGAGGGCCTCGAGCGCAGGAGGCGTCCACAGCTTCTGCCACTCGTCGGCCTCGCCGCCGCCGTTGAACCCTGCCGAAGGTTCAGGGGCCTTTTGAATCTCCTCTTCGATTTTCATTTCGCGAAGCGCCGACATAATGCCGATTTCGGTGGCGACGTGCGGCTTGATATCGAGCCCCGCGTAGCTGATCACTTCCTCGATCGCCGCTGGGTTTCTCGGAGCCGTCATCGCGACACTCAGAATCCCGTCCTTGCGGTCGAACACGATCGCCTGCAGCCGCAGCGCGACGTTCAGTGGAATCAACCGCCGCAGCGGATCGGGGGCCCGCCGAAGAACGGTGGTCGTGACCGGTGGGACACCGAGTTGTTCGGAAAGGGCCTCGAGCAGGGCGTGCTCGTCGACGAACCCGAACTTTAGAAGCTGCGTCCCGAGACGCCCGCCACGATAGTGGCACGCCTCGAGTCCGGTGTGGAGCTCGGCGATGGCGATGGCTCCACGATCGAGGAGGATCTCTCCCAGACGCTTCATCGGATTATCTTACCCCGAACTCGGGAACGGTATCAGACTCGCCCCCGCAGGATCCCCGCCAGAGCGTTGCCTGCAGCTCGCCCAGCCGGGACCAGGGCCTCCCGGACCGAGTCGGGCACCTGCCGTCCCGGAATATCTCCTACCAGATAGCCTTTGACCCGGCCGTTCATCGCCAATGGTGCGACCAGAATCTGTGACGGGATCGGGGGACCGAATATCGCCATCAGCCGGTCGTTGACGGGACCCATCGGGACCGGACCGAGATAGCTGTCGCTCTCCTCCAACTCGCGAAAGAGAGAAGGTTCGGAGGCTGCGACCGAAAACGATCGGAGATCTGCGGCATCGAGCGGAAGACCGCGCCCGATCCAGCCGGAAATCTTACCGTGGTGGACCGCGAAGACGCAGATACGATCCAGCATCTGTGACGAGTAGAGAATCAGGACCTCACCGACCTCGGCTGCGGTCGCGGCGGTTCCGAGAAGACGGACGAATTCCTTGTCGTCGGTGATCGCCGCGGTCACCTTGCGCTCGGTGGTCCCGACGGGCTCGAGGGTCGGGTACTTCGCAACCAGCACAACTTTGGCCGCTTTGGGGCGGCTGTGAATCTGGAGCAAACGAGACGGCTCGACTTTTGCGGACCACAACTGGTCCCATCCGGCGGCGGGGGCGTCGGTCTCCACCACCTCGGTCAGCAGTTCCTCTTCGCTTGTCTTCGGAACCTCCCGGATTGTGGGAACCAGATCCATCGCGAGCTCGATGGTGCGGTCGGAGGCGACAAACGGTTCGACGTGAAACTGGGTGAAGTTGGAGATCCGGTCGATGATCCTCGCGTCCCAGGGGTTGCTCATCGCCACCTGAACACGATCGCGAACCGTGCGAAACGGCACCGCGCGCAGTTTCCTGACCATGGGCTCCGGCAACAATCCGGCATCGAGGGACTGGAGAAACTCCACCAGCATTGCCTCGGTCACAAATGGCACACCGTGCTGCTCGGCAAGGGTTTCGAGCAGGGACCTCTCGTCGATGAAACCGAGGTTGACCAGCTGTGTGCCCAATCTTTGACCAACTTGCCGGCTCGAAGCAAGGCCTTTGTGGAGCTGATCCACGGAGATCGCCCCACGCTCGACAAGCATCTCGCCCAACAAACCCATACCGCCATTCTACAACCAATGGCCCGCTTCAGCCCAAAACACCGGGATCCGGCCTCGGCACCTCTCGATTTTTCGTGCTCTGGATTTCCCGGCAACGGAGGTAAAAACGAGGAGATACCGCGATCCGCAGGGATTTTTCTGAAAAAGGGAACGGACACGGGGCGTCCGGGGTTACCCTGAGTGCGACAAGCGACGGGAGGTGTGAGTGTGAGCACGCGTTTGGAACGTGACACCCTCGGCGAGGTCGAAGTGCCTGCCGACCGCTATTGGGGCGCCCAGACCGCGCGCTCGCTGTCGAATTTTCCAATCGGCACCGAGCGCATGCCCCGCGAGGTCATCGCGGCCCTCGGCATCCTCAAGCTGGCCGCTGCCCGCGCCAACACCTCACTCGGTCTGCTGACCGGTCGCGACGGCGAACTGATCGCCCGGGCCGCGCAGGAGGTCGCGGAGGGCGTCCTCGACGACCACTTCCCACTGGTCGTATGGCAGACCGGCAGCGGAACTCAGACCAATATGAATGCGAACGAAGTCATTGCCAACCGCGCCATCGAGCTGGCCGGCGGCGAGCTCGGATCCAAAGACCCCATTCATCCCAACGACCACGTCAATCTCGGGCAGTCATCCAACGACACATTTCCGACGGCGATGCACATCGCTGCCGCACAGCAGATCGCACACCACCTCCTGCCGGCCATCGAGCACCTCCGGGACGTTTTGCGTGCCAAGTCGTCTGAGTTTCTCGACATCGTCAAGATCGGCCGCACCCACATGATGGATGCGGTCCCGCTCACCCTGGGTCAGGAGTTTTCCGGCTACGTCCAGCAGATGGACAAGAACATCACCCGGGTACGCGCGGCACTGCCCGATCTCTACGAGCTCGCCCTCGGCGGCACGGCGGTAGGCACCGGCCTCAACAGCCACCCGCAATTCGCCGAACGGGCATGCTCCGAGATCGCGGACCTGACCGGGTCGCCCTTCGTACCGGCAGGCAACTACTTCGAGGCCCTTGCAGCCCACGATGCGATCGTCGCCGCCAGCGGCGCGTTGAAAACGACCGCCGTCTCACTGACCAAGATCGGCAACGACATTCGGATACTCGGCTCGGGCCCGCGCAGCGGGATCGGCGAGATCATTCTCCCCGCCAACGAGCCCGGGTCATCGATCATGCCGGGCAAGGTCAACCCGACCCAGGTCGAGGCCCTGACCATGGTGGCGGCACAGGTCATCGGCAACGATGTCGCCATCACCACCGGAGGGGCCAACGGGCACCTCGAGCTCAACGTCTACAAACCGGTGATGATTTTAAACCTGCTGCAGTCGATCCGCCTTCTCGGGGACGCGTGCCGAAGCTTCGCCGATCGTTGTGTGGCCGGAATCCAGCCCGACCGAGAGCGGATTGCCGATCTCGTGAATCGCAGCTTGATGCTGGTGACGGCCCTCAACCCGACGATCGGCTACGACAAGGCGGCCCGCGTCGCCAAAAAAGCCCACGCCGAAGGCACGACACTCAAGGAGGCGGCCATCGCCCTCGGCTTCCTCAGCGCAGAGGAATTCGACGCGCTGGTCCGACCGGCCGAGATGACTGGCCCGCGGCCCGTTTCGGACTCCTGAGACCCGACCCGGCTGGCCTGCGTATCTCACCGGACTTCGTAGCGAGGGCGGCGAGGTGCCGTGCCTGGTCGGGGTTTGCGACCCGAAGGGCGCGGACGCGTACTCGTCAGTACGTGGAGTACCCCAAGGCGAGAAAACACCGCCGGGTGCAGTGCATCGTTGGCCGCAGCCGAAGGCTGGTGAGATATGCAGGCTAGTCCCGGATCCGTCGCGTCATGATCAGTGCGTCCTCGCCGTTCGGGTAATAGTGCGATCGGGTTCCCCGAAAAGTGTAGCCGAGGTTCTCATACAGAGCGATCGCCGATCTGTTGTCGCGCCGGACCTCGAGAGTCAGGCTCTCCCCACTCATCTCCGCCGCGTGGTCCTCGGCGAGCCCCATGAGGCGGCCGGCAAGCCCGCGACGCCTGAAACCGGGCAACGTCGCCACTTTGAGAACGTGCAGATCGAGGTACTGCCAGGCGCAGAAAAGATAGGCTGTCATGTGACCCGCAGGATCGACCAGGAGGCGGTTGAACCTCCCATCGGCGAGGATTTCAGAGACGAAGAACTGAGCCGGCCAGGGGTCCGGGAAACACCCGGTGTCAACCCTCGCGAGGTCCCGCGCGTCTCCGAGCTGCGGCGGACGAACCGCAAATCGATCACTCACCAGATCCCCCGGAGCGAACGTGGATCGGAGGACCTTCGACGTAGAGAGGCTCCAGCGGATCCGAGGGAACGCCCAGGCTGTGCAGCCGCAGCAGCGCTTCCGCCGAACCGCAAGCCGCGCCAGCCCTTTCAACGCCATCGAGATCGAGCGTCTCCGCGGCGATCCACGGACGTCGCTCCTCGATCTCTGCGACTGCGAGTATCTCGATGCTCCCTTCGCCAACAGGAGGCCCCTCGCAAACGACCTCGAATCGACGGGCGTAGATCTCTGTGCGACGTCCCGGCTGCGCTGCCCAAACCGTTCCAGGTGCGGCGCAACGTGCCGCCAACATCAGCAGAGAGTCATAGGCGACACACGCGGCGCCAGTGGCTGCGGCGAGGCCCATAGCCGTTGCGAGACCGGCACGGATCCCGGTGAAGGAACCCGGTCCCCGGGAGACCACAATCAGACCGATGTCCGTGGGCGCGAGTCCGGCATCCTCCGCCAGCAGGTCCACCGCTGCCAAAACCAACGTCGATCTCGGAGACACGCCACCGAGCCGGATCACCGAAGGCGCGGCAAGAAAATCTGCGCCCAGCGCGATCTCCATCTGCGGCCCGCAGGTGACCAACGCGAGGCGTGCCCGATCTCCCGCAGCATTCCGGTGTGCGGTTTCGGATGTCATTGGGGCCCCTCCGACATCGGGACCCGGACGTTGGCCGGAGCCAGATGAAGCCGGGCAATCGCCGCTGCTTCGACCGCTTCTCGAGTAAAGGGAAAAGCGGCGGGCTCGACGCTCAACCAACTCTCGATCTGGTCGGCATAAAAACCCGACCACGGACGACCTGACTGCCCGGTGGGGAGTCCGAGGAGAGTGGCATCCCAGTTGCCGACCTCGGTCACGAATCGCATCGCCGGAAGGCCTGTCACCGCGAACGGCTCACTCCGGTTCCACGACTCGGCGTTGACGGTCACATTGCCTCCACCCACGGCAAACGGACCGCGGTTCCAGGTTGCGGCGAGCCGCGACCCGACCCCGGGAATCCAGGTCAATGGGTGGGAGAACACGACCTGATGGATGTCGCCCCAACTCTCGGATCGCGCGTCGCCGTCGAGGCGATCGAGCAACTCCGCCAGAATATCTGACCGTGTCTGGCGATCCGGACGGCTCACGTCGTCCCACCACGACTCGTCGAGACCTCCCGCCAACAGCCTGAGGATCTCGTTGCGACCCAAAGGCGTTCGCTCGAGCAGAAGTCGTTCCGCCTCGTCGCTGCCGATAGCGTCTTCGAGCTCGAGCATGAAGGTGGAATAGACCGTCGGCGCCTCCGAGTCCGCGATCATTCGCGCGTCCCACGCCATCAGTTCGCGCGCGAATCGCCCGTTGTGCGCCTCGAGATCGGGACGGAGTTGTTTGAGGACGGCAATGGCCTCGTTGGAGACCACATCGCCCTGCAGTTCGGCACACGCTTCAACCGTCCACCCGTCGCTTTTTTCCAACGCGCTCCTGATTCGACGCAATCTCCAGGGTGGGGCGAACTCGGCGGGAAAGGCCCGCGACAGGGGGTAGTCGCCCTCCGCAAAAAGATCGTGGCCGGCCGCCGCGAAGAAACCGTCCTGCGGGTCGATCCGGGCCGGATTTGCCGACATCGGCAGGAAACCCTTCCACGCCCAGTCCGAGTCCCCACCCGGCGACGGAATCCTACCGGCCCCGCGCACCCTCTCGGGGACCCGTCCAACCACTTGGTGGAGAATCGTCCCGTGAGTGTCCGCAGCCAAAAGGTTCATCGACGGCCCGATGACGGATTCCCAGGATTCGGCAGCCGCTGTCACGGTCTGCGCCCGATTCATTCCGAGAATGGCGGCCACCACGCTCGGCCCGTTGAGCCCCGACCATGCCAGTGCCAGCGAATTACCTCGTTCTTCACGGACCACCGGGCCGTGCACCGAGAGCCGCACCTTCACCAGCACGGGATCAGCTTGCCAACGCACTGCGATGTCTTCGGTGACCGTCCGCAGGGGTCGCCACCGACCGTCAATCAGTTCGCGGCCCCCGAGGTCGTCCAGGGTCAGGACGAAGAGGTCCTGATCGTCCATCATCGAGAGCGTCAAGCCCCACGCCACCTTCCGGGTGTGGCCGATGAACACTCCGGGAATGCCCGCTATCGAAGCTCCGGCCACCTCCACACCCGGACCGCTGAGATGAATCGCAAAAAACGCCGCCGGCACCTGCACTCCAAGGTGGGGATCGCTCGCCAGGAGGGGGCGCCCGGAAGCAGTGCGCTGTGGCGCGATGGCCCAGGCGCTCCATCCCGTTCCCGCGCCGGGAAGCGTCATGGGCTCATGATCGCGCACTGGCTGAATGGCGAAATCGCCGGGGGGGATCCACGCCCTCGCCTCGGCAGGGGTCCACCCCCACAAGTCGACCGCACGGTCACGCCCCAGCCGGGACAGCTCAACCGCCCGTTCCAACTCCTCGGACATCGCCGAACTCAGATTGAGCTGGAGCAGGAGACCGACCATCAGCGAGTCCTCGACCGACCACGCTTCCGGTTCGATCCCGAGGATCCACGCCTCGGGCGCAATGGTTGATCCGTACTGAACGAGTGCCGCGTTGACTCCCGATGTATACAGTTCGAGGATCCTTCGCTCGTAGGCGGTCAGGAGCGCAGCCTGCCGGCGGGCCGACGGGGCAAGCCTCAGCATCCGCATCTTGCGATCGCTGTCGAGAGCCCGCTCGCCAAAGAGCTCGGCGAGCCGCCCTCCGGCAGTTCTTCGCGCCAGGTCCATCTGAAAAAAACGATCTCGGGCGTGCAGGTAGCCCTGAGCGAACCACAGGGCAGAGTCACTCCCTGAATAGACGTGAGGCGCTCCACGCTGGTCGAATAGAATCTCCGCCAGCGCCGGGCAGCCATCCACCGCTTCGACCGTTCGGCCACGCTCGGGCAGCCGGCTCACTGTCAACCGGGCGCGAAGATACGTCAGCCCGAGGACAACGAACACGAGCCCCACCACCCCGAGCGAGAGCACTTGAAACCAGCCACGACGGATCATCCAGTCCTCCGAGAACCAAGGGCGAATCAGGCTGAGATCCTCGGCGCCTGATCGCACCTTTCGACCATCATCATTCTAGCCCGCTCTCCGCAACGGATATTGAAGCCCTCACAAAGAAACTCCGCAGCCGCCGGTATATACTCCCCGGCTGGAGTTGGCGTGGGCATTCTGAACGGAAAAATGGAGCACAGCGGCGGAGATTCCGTTTGATGGGAAAGGCCATCACACCGGCCATCCGCCTCAAGAGACTCTCCAGTGTGCTCGACGGCGCACGGAGCATGCTGATCATTGTCCAGAACACTCCGGACCCCGACGCCATCGCCGCCGCAGCGGCCCTCCGCGAAATTGCCCACGAGCGCCACGATATCGCGTGCTCAATCGGGCACTCGGGCGCGGTGTGGCGGGCGGAGAATCTCGCTCTCCTCAAATACCTCGGCCTCAACACCAGAGTCCTCAACGATCTCGACCTGGCGAGGTTCGACCGATTGTGCATGGTGGACGCCCAACCGGGTGCGGGCAACGTGAACTTCGACCCATCGCTCCGGCTCGACGTCGTGATCGACCACCACCCGATCCGACCCGAAACCCGGTCGGCGCGATTCACCGACATACGCAGCCGCTACGGCGCGACGTCGACGATCCTCTACGAGTACCTCCAGGCCGCAAAGATCGACGTCCCTCCCCCACTGGCAACCGCCATGGTCTATGGGATCCGTTCCGACACCCAGGACCTCGGACGCGAGAGCACGCGCGCGGATCTCGAGGCGTTTCTCGACCTGTATCCGCTCGCCAACGCCCGCGCCCTCGGTCGCATCGTCCAGGCGCCGCTGCCGAGGAGCTACTTCTCCAAGTTGCGCATCGCCCTTGACCAGGCGACCGTCTATGGAAGCCGGATCGTCTCCGACCTCGGCCATCTCGACTCACAGGAGATGGTGGCCGAAGCGGCCGACCTCCTCCTGCGCGCGGAAGACGTCAACTGGGCCATGTGTCTTGCGGTCATCGACGGCTGGCTCCACCTCAGCCTCCGCACCACCGACCGCGAACGTCACGCCGGGCGCATCGCCCGCAACCTGGGTGGCCGCGCCGGATTCGGTGGCGGCCACCAGGCGCTGGCCGCGGCTCAGATCCCACTCACTGCAAAAAACAACAGCAAGCGCCAAATGCGGGCGTTGGTGCGGGGCATCACCAGGCGGTTTCTCAAGGCCACCGGGAACCCCAACGAACCGGGCGAATCGCTCTGTCATATAGTTTTGAGTTTTGAGTTTTTAGTTTTGAATTCCCAGTCTTGAATCCCCATATCTCCGTGGAGACCACGGACGGTGCGGTCCGAACTCAAAACTCAAAACTAAGAACTGAGAACTGGCTTCTCGTAGACCCGGTAGACCTTGTAGAGCTCACCGTCCATCAGCCGCACCAGGCGCTTGGTGAGTTCGTTGTCCTCGAGGATCCACGAGTACTCGCACCACTTGTAGCCAATTTCCAGACTCTTCTGGAGTCCCTCGCCGATCAGGATGCCCTCGATCCCCCGTTTTCTGTGCTCCGATTTGACGCCCAACGTGAAGAGCCGGATACCTTCCATGGTCTCCGGTTTGCTCTTGATCAGGTGATGCAGCGTCTTCAAGGGATGGCGCCACGGCGATCCATCAAGGTCCGCCAACACCGGGTTCCAGTCGGGCATGACGAGGAGGAAGCCCACGGGCTCGCCGTCGTCGAGGGCGAATCGCAACAGGTCCGCCTGCACCAGCGGCTTGAGCTCCTTGGCCAACCAACTGATCTCCGGGTCGGACATGGGAACGAAACCCCAGTTCTTTTCCCAGGCCGAGTTGTAGATCTCCTGGACGAGCTTGACCTCACCCTCGAAATCCGAGAGGTCGGCGCCGCGAGTGGTCAGGGTCGGGTTGCGATTGCGGGTCCGGTCGGCCAGTCGCTGCAACCGCTTGAGGCTCGCACCGTGCACCGGGGAGATGTAGGCGTGGAGGTCTTTCACCTTGGCATAACCCGAGCCTTCGACAAGCCTCGGATACGATGGCGGGTTGTAGGTCATCATCAGCGCTGGAGGACGGCCGAAACCCTCGATCAGCATGCCGCACTCGTAGTTGGTGGATGGGTTCATCGGTCCGCGGACAGCTGTCGCGCCGCGTTCGGCGGCCCACTTTTCTACCGCGCCAAGGAGATTTCGCGCCACGTCCGGGCGGTCGATGGTCTCGAAAAACCCAAAAAACACGATCTTTTCGTCGTGGACGCGGTTGTGCGTGTGATTCAGGATCGCCGCCACCCGACCCACCACATCGGGCCCTTCCCATGCAAGGAAGAGCTCGAGTTCCCCCTCGCGGCCGCCGTCAAAAAACGGGTGGCGCTTGACGTCCAGCATCTCGCGAACCGACGCCTTGAGCGGCGGCACCCAGTTGCGGTCGCCGCGGTAGATCTTCCAGGGGAGATCGATAAATCTCTTGCGGTCGGAACGACCCCTGACGGGTTTCACCGTCACGAGATCACTCCAAATTCACGCCCGATCTTGCGGAAGGCCTCGAGCGAGCGATCGAGGTGGTCGCGCGTGTGGGTCGCCATGTAGGACGTCCGGATCATCGCGCGGCCCTCCGGCACAGCCGGCGAGACCACGGTGTTGGCAAACACGCCTTCTTCCTGGAGGCGCATCGTGATCTTGAACGCGGCCATGTTGTCCCCGACAACCAGCGGAATGACCGGGGATGCGGACTCGCCGGTGTCAAAACCCATGGCCGAGAACTCCGACTTCATGTAGGCGGTGTTCTCCCACAGCCGCGCCCGTCTCTCGGGTTCCCTTTCGATGATCTCGAGCGCCTTGATGACCGACGCCACGGACGCCGGCGGCGGCGCCGCCGAAAACATCAGCGAGCGTGCCGTATGTTTGACGTAATCGATGATATCGGCGTCTCCGACGACAAAACCGCCGACTGTTGCCAGAGATTTGGAAAACGTGCCCATGACGAGGTCCGCCTCGTCTTCGAGCCCGAAGTGCTCGGCAGTGCCGCGCCCATGCTCGCCCAACACTCCGACACCGTGCGCATCGTCGATCATCAGACGGGCGCCGTATTTGCTCTTCAAATCAACGATATTCGGGATGTCGGCGAGATCGCCCTCCATTGAGAACACACCGTCGACGACGATCATCGCGCCCCGGTCCGGTCCGACCGACCGGAGGCGTTCCTCGAGCACAGCCATGTCGTTGTGGGCGTACTTCAACACCCGCCCAAACGACAAACGAGCACCATCGAGAATGCACGCGTGATCCAGGCTGTCGAGAATCACAGTGTCGTTGCGGCCGATGATGGTCGAAATCACGCCCAGGTTGACCTGGAACCCGGTTGAAAAGGTCAGCGCCGCCTCCCGGTTCATGAACCGGGCGAGCTTTTCTTCGAGCTCGACGTGAATTTCCAGGGTGCCGTTGAGAAAACGTGAGCCCGCAGTGCCCGTACCGTATTTTTCGAGCGCCAGGGCGGCCGCGGCCTTGATCTCCGGGTGGTTTGTGAGGCCCAGGTAGTTGTTCGACCCGAGCATGATCACCTGGCTGCCGTTCATGCTCACGACCGGATCCTGGCCCGACGAAATCACCCTGAAATACGGGTAGATGCCGAGGTCGCGGATCACGTGCGCGTCTCGAAATTCTGAACACTTGTCGAAAACGTCCATGTCACTCCACTGGAATGATCGCCGGTCTCCTCACCGGACCCGGCGACCTCAGAACTCATGCAGCGCGGCAATCATAGCAGGATATGTGTCCTGTTCAGTGCAACCAGCCCCGATCTCGGTACCAGGCCCAGCACTGAGCCGCGCCGTCGGGAAAGCTCGTGTACTGGTCAACACCGAGGGCCCGCAATGATTCCCCGGTGCGAGCGGTCCAGTGGCTGGCCAACAACTCTCGTGCCTTGTCGGCCGTCAACGGCAGCCGGTGCCACCCGAATCGATGCATGGCGCTCCCGAACGCTCCAGCAGACACGACCACAAATGGAGGGACCCGGACCGTTTTCGGGGCCACCCCACCGGCACCGCAAAGCTGTGAGATCAGTGCGTCCATGAGAATCGGTTCGGGGTCACCGAGGTGAAACAGCTTTCCCGGCTCGCCGACCGCTGCTGCGAGGACGGAGCGCACCACATCTCCCACCCAGGCCACCGTCAGCCAGCGCTCGCCGGCCGGAATGACGACCACACCACGGCTCGCCATTCGAAAAAACTCAAATATGTCGGAGTCGCGAGGACCGTAGATTGCCGGAGGACGAACGATGGACCACCAAAGTCCTGCCTCAAGACCACGAATTTCGCGCTCGGCTGCCAGCTTGGAACGGCCGTACCACGAGATCGGTGAGGGCTCCGCGTCCGGTCCGACTCCCGACGGTTCCGGCGAAGGCCCGACCGCTGCGAGCGACGAAACGTGGATCAACCGCGCTTCAGGCGCCGACGTGCTCAGGGCCCCGACCAGATTGGCGGTACCGCCGCGGTTGCCGCGATCGAACCCCGCCTCGTCGCTCGCCCTCAAGACCCCGGCGAGATGGAAGACGGTACCCGCTCCCTCCACCAACCGCTCGAGCGCCGGGGCATCCTCGAGCGAACCGGCGACCCACTCCACCGGCGCTCCCTCGATCCACCTCGGCGACGCCGGGTCGCGGACCAGAACCCGCGGCCTCAGACCGGCTGCGCACAGCGTGTCGACGAGATGGGAACCCACAAAACCGGTGCCGCCGGTGATCGCCACCGGTTGCGGCAACGCGTCGACCCATTGCACGACTGTTTCGGGTGGGACCAGCGGGTTGGTGTGGGAGTAGTCGGTCATGTCTGGTGGGTATTGTAGTGGTTTGTGGCGGGATTGGATGCCAGGTTCTCCTTGAGAGCCGGGCGACATGACTTTCCGAACAGGCCTCCGCGAGAGGAGCCACCCTTGACATTGTTGCCCGGGGCGACCCTGTCGACTGGAACCGTCAAGCCTCAAACAATGTCAAGCCCGGTGGGGCCTCCGCAGAGGCACCTCCGCCGCACGATGCCAATCGGCATGTCGTCGCCCCGGGGCTGCTTATGCCGGATCGTGTTCCCGGAGCTCCGCCCGGGCGAGATTTGCCCCTCCGGGCACTTTCTTTGTGCGGTCAGTGGCAGTTGCGATACCGTAATTCCTAATTCCTGAATTCCTCATTCGATTCCGACGTACTCCCCCCACGAGGACGACGTCTCCCACACCCTGACCTTTTCGAGCTCGAGGCCTTTTGGGATCTTGTAGGCGGTGCCGCTCGGCGACGAGACCGCACCGTCCGCCGCGAGGCGCTCGGCGATCTGCTCGTAGAGCCAGCGCGCGAGCACCTCGGTCGTGGGGTCGGTGTCGTCAAACAGGATCACCCTGTCGCCGATCGCCATCAAGCCCTCGAGCTGAGGATCCGCGGAGTTGAGCGCCATCGCGTGATCGAGACGATCCACGATATCCACGACCAGCATCTTCAACGCCTTGTAGTCGCACACCATGTCGTTGCCGTCGAGCTCACGGCCCCGGGCCACGACCTCGATTCGCAGGCTGTGCCCGTGCGGAAACCGACACTTCTCCGGATGCTTGCTCAGTCGATGGCCGTACTCGACCTCGAATGTCTTCGCGATTCTGAAAAAACCCATTCACACTCCCCGGCCGCCTCCGAAGAGGCCCAGATGCAGTCGGGGAGTGTAGCGAAAGCCATGCTCCAGACACAAGGCCGCGATCCCGGGCGCGCGCTCCGCCACTTCAGCTGCGGTTCGGCCCTGAGCCATGAGAAGAACACGGGAGGGATCTGTGGTCCCGACGGACTCCAGAACGGATCGCACCTCCGGAAGGTCATCGGCGTCTTCAATCACGAACTTCAGCTGGTGCTCGGGAAAACGCAGCAGCAGACGCCGCAACGGGTCGTGGTCGCCACGGAGGCTTCGATGGCGATCCCGCGCCGCCCCAGGGGGATCTGAGTTGGCGGTTTTCGGCGAGACCGACAGGAGATCGCAGTGGAAAGCCGGGTCCAACGTTCCCGCGGTTTCCACCGTGATGTGAAGGCCAAGCGCTCTCAGGCTCCCGGTCAGGTCGCCGATCTCGCGCTGCAGGAGCGGTTCGCCGCCTGTGACAACGACATGGCTCACACCGGAAGCCACGGCCTCGGCCGTCAGGTCTTCAACGGACCGCCGCGCGCCTTCCGGCACCCACGAGGTGTAGGGCGTGTCGCACCACCTGCACCGGAGATTGCAGCCCGACGTCCGGACAAAGAACGACGGCACGCCAGCCAGCATCCCCTCGCCCTGAAGACTGGTGAAGGTTTCGGAAATGAACATGCCGCCCCACCCTACATCGCAAATTCGGAATTCGGAATTCGGAATTCGGAATTTCCGGCCACCCACCCGAGGTGACGTCAACGCATGCGTGCTCCAATCGGGTGGGACCACGTGCGGCGGAGGTGCCATTTTTGACATTGTTGGTTACGCCGTACTTGAAGGAGGTGGGCTATTTCGGGCCAACAATGTCAAGAGTGGCTCATCTCGGGAAGCGAGCGAGGAAAGGCGTGATCCTCAGAATTCTCCGTTCAAGGCGTAAGCACGTCCTTCAGGGCCCGCCACCACTCATTGACCCATTTCCCAGTTGTTCGGTTCGCCCGACTGGACCGGAAACGCGGGCAATGAAATCCACTGCCGAAACACACACGAATCCCCTTCCCTCGGCTTGAACGATGTCGGAGCCCAATTCCGAAATCCGAAATCCGAAATCCGAAATCTCGAATCGTCAGTCCCCAACTGTCGACTCACCCGCGTGCAGATGGTGCCACACGTGACGGCCGATCTGCGGTCCGAGGGCGCGCTGGAGCTCCTCAACGCTGGCACTCTGAACCCCGCGCACCGAACCGAACCGGTTGAGCAGCGCCCGCGTCCTGCCGGGACCGACACCGGGGACCGACAGCAGCTGTGACGAAAGCGTCTTCTTCTTGCGCCGCGCACGGTGGCGGCTGACGGCAAAGCGGTGGGCCTCGTCCCGGGTCTCTCGCAGCACCAGGTGGGCGGGGTCCGATCGGTCCAACCGCAGGGGCTCTGATGCCGCGGGCAGCCACAGCTCTTCCTCGCGTTTGGCGAGGGCCGCGATCGGCAGGTCGAGCCCCAGCGAATCCAGCGCCGCCATCGCCGAGTTGAGTTGGCCCACGCCGCCGTCGATCAGCACGAGGTCGGGAAACGGCCGCTGCTCGTCGCGTAACCGCCGGTAGCGCCGACCCACCGCCTCGGCGATGGAGGCGAAATCATCGACGCCTTCGACCTCCCGTATATGAAAACTTCGGTACTGGCGTTTGTTCATCCGACCGTCCTGCCACACCACGCAGGATGCAGTGGTTTCCTTTCCGCTCGAGTGGGAAATATCGAAACACTCGATGTGACTCACCGGACCGGGGAGACCGAGGGCCTCGCCGAGCCGGCGCGAGAGGTGCTGGGCCTGCGAGCGCGGGGCTCGAAATCGCAGGTCGAACGCGGCCCGTGCGTTCTTCAACGCCAGGGCCACCCGCCTTGCACGCGGCCCGCGAACCGGAGTGGCGACGAGGACCGAGCGACCTGAGATGTGGCGGAGATAAGCCTGCAGCAGGCTGCGGTCGTCCTCCTCGAGCTCCTGCGCCGTTTCCACCCGACGCGGGACCGCAGGGTTGACTTCGTAGTACTGGGCGGCGAAGGTCACCAGAAGATCAGACACCGCGACCTCGCCCACGCCCTCGAAGTGGAACTCCCTTTTGTCCACCAGCCGCCCGGCACGGTAGGGCAGGACGCACACCGTCGCGTGTTCGCCGTCGGTCCACACTGCGGCCACGTCGGCATCGCCCCGGCCCGGACGCTCCACGTCCTGACGTTCGCCGAGGCGTTTGACGACCGCCATCAGGTCCCTGTAACGCGCCGCCATCTCGAAGTCCTCGTTCTCGGATGCCTTCCACATGCTCTGCTCCAACCGCGGTAACAGCCGGCGGTGTTTGCCATCGAGAAAAAGGCGAAGCTCTTCAACGACATCGGCGTAGGCATCGGGCGTCGTCAGACCGTCCACGCACGGCCCGAGGCACGCGCGCATGTGGTAGTAGAGGCAGGGTCGCGGGAGCTTGCCGTCAATCTCGATCTGGCAGGTCCGAACCTGGAAGTGGGTTCGCGAGAGATCCATCAGCTTGCGCGCCATCCGCTGGCCCATGAACGGCCCGAAATAGGAGTGGCCGTCATTCTGAACCCGCCGCGTGAGCTCGACCCTCGGCCACGCCTCACCGGTGGTCAGCTTCAGATAGGGGTAGGTCTTGTCGTCTCTGAGCAGCACGTTGAAGCGCGGACGAAGCCTTTTGATGAGGGTGTTTTCCAGAATGAAGGCCTCGGCCTCACTCGCCGTCACAGTGAAGTCGAGCCGCCGCGCCCTGGCGAGCATCGACTGCGTGCGCTCCGGCAGATCGTGGCGGCCGAAGTAGGACAAGACCCTGCGCCGCAGGTCGAGCGCCTTGCCGACGTAGATGTCCTTGCCGGTGCGGTCCTGAAAGCGATAGACCCCGGGTTTCTCGGGAGCCTCGTGAGCGCGTTCGAGCAGAGGGTGCGGTTTCGTCACCGGCTCATCCTACCGCGACTCGAAATTTCGGATTTCGGATTTCGGATTTCGGATTTTCCACCCGCACCCCCACCGGTGTGAAACGCTCGGGTTCTCAGGGTGGGCGAAACCGCGTCCGGCGGAGCGTGCCATCTTCAATATTGTTGGACTCATCTGCCTTAGCGTCGGCAGGATTTCCCGGGCCAACAATGATGAAGGTGGCAACTCTCGGGTAGCGCGATCGGAAACGTGCCGCGTCCGGCGGAGCGTGCCATCTTCAATATTGTTGGACTCATCTGCCTTAGCGTCGGCAGGATTTCCCGGGCCAACAATGATGAAGGTGGCAACTCTCGGGTAGCGCGTTCGGAAACGTGCCGCGTCCGGCGGAGGTGCCATTTTCAACATTGTTGGAGGCACAAATCCCAGGTCGGCAACGCGACACAGGCCAACAATGTTGAGGGTGGCTTTTCCCGGGGACGACGCTCTGAGAAGCGGCCCTCGAACGACGGATCTTTCCGCCCCTACTCCTCCGGGACCAGACCGAGCCGCACCAGGGCGCGCCGGGCAGCCTGCTGCTGGGCCTCCCGTTTGCTGACGCCCTCGCCACGCGCGATCTCCTCACCGTCAAAGATCACCACATAGGCCCACCGCCGCCGGTGGTCCGGGCCTGTCACGGCCTGCTTGCGGTACTCGGGAAGGGGCAGGCCGCGCGCCTGCGCTGCTTCCTGGAGAGAGGATTTCGGGTCCGCAAGCGCCAGGGTGCGTTCGTCGAGCCCTCCGAGATCTTCGGCAAACTGTTCGCCGACAAACTGATAGGCCACATCCCAGCCGCCGTCGAGAACGATGGCGCCGACCACAGCTTCAAAGAGATCCTCGAGCATCGCCGTGCGCTCGCGGCCGTGGCTCTTTTCCTCACTCGGCCCTACTTCGACCCAGCCGTCGAGCCCGAGCAGCGCGGCCCGCTCTGCCAACCGTTCCGAACGCACGAGGTGGACACGCTTCCGGGTGAGCAACCCCTGATCGTCTTCGGGGAACGCCTCAAAGAGCAGCCGGGCCACGGCGTGGCTGATCACCGCGTCGCCGAGGAACTCGAGCCGCTGGTACGACCCTCGCCGCTGCGCTGAAGCCGCTGATCCGTGACGAAGGGCCATCCGCAGGACGTCGCGATCGACAAAGCGGTGGCCCAGGATCTCTTCGAGCTGTTCGAGCGCGTCATCGGAGTTCGCCATCATGGGCGCATTGTAGCGTGGAGTCGCCCTAAGGTTCGGACTTTCAAACGTTTAATCTTTGGATGATTGCCTGCATGCGGGCGACGATTCGCGCGCTGTGGCTTCCCGGCCAGTAGACCTGACCGCAACCCGAACAGCGGCGGAACCGCGGAGCCGTGGCGGCAACGTATGGCGGTATCACCTCAGCGACCTCTTCCCGTTCGACGGGTTCGAGGTCGCCGTTGCACTCTCCGCAGCGCGCGCGTTCGAGTTCTGCGGTCGGGTACAGACCGTGACGCGAAAGCACCTCCACCAGCTGGTCGTCGAGAGTCTCGGAACGAACGAGCGATGTTCGCGGACCGACCGCCGCGAGTTCGCGGTCGCGGGTCAGGAGCCAGCGGCCCTCGGATCGCGCCAGGGCCGCAAGCACGCGGTCGGGGACCCCGGGATCCAGGTAGGTCGCGTCGAAACCGAAGAAACGCAGCCACCGCGCCAACGAACCGAGCATGGCGTCACACAGAAATTTCGGACGGTCCTGACCGCAGGTTGTCGTTTCGATCATCGCCTGCGAGGATAACGTCGCTGCGAATTCCGCGTCCGAGGACCGCCCGAAATTTCAGGTGTAGAATACGTGACGCACTGCGGCGGCCGTTGGACGGCGCCGGGTGCCGAAGCTCATGCAAGGAGACGCCCTATGGCTACCATCGAATCGACTCCTGAGTTCGTGCAATCGGTCTACGACACCACGCGCCGACGCCTCGAAGTGATCCGGCAGCGCCTGGACAGACCACTCACGCTGACAGAAAAGGTCCTGTTCGGGCATCTCGCAGACCCGAATGAAGAGCTCGATCGCGGGCGGGCCTATCTTCAGCTCCGACCCGATCGGGTCGCCATGCAGGACGCCACCGCGCAGATGGCGCTGCTTCAGTTCATGCTCTCGGGGCGGGACGAGACAGCCGTCCCGTCGACGGTCCACTGCGACCACCTGATCCTCGCCCAGTCCGGCGCCGAAGAGGACGTGGAGAGCGCAATCGAGCGCAACCGCGAGGTCTACGACTTCCTGCAGTCAACATCGGCGCGCTACGGCCTCGGGTTCTGGAAACCGGGCTCCGGCATCATCCACCAGGTCGTGCTCGAGAACTATGCCTTTCCGGGCGGAATGATGATCGGCACCGACTCGCACACCCCCAACGCCGGCGGCCTCGGGATGATCGCCGTTGGGGTCGGCGGCGCCGACGCTGTCGACGTCATGGCGGGCTTCAACTGGGAGGTCCTGCAGCCGGAAATCGTCGGAGTCAAGCTCACCGGGAGCCTCAATGGTTGGTCCTCGCCAAAGGACGTGATCCTCAAGCTGCTCGGCATTCTCACGGTGAAGGGCGGCACCAACCGCATCATCGAGTACTTCGGTCCCGGAGCGTCGTCGATCTCGACCACCGGCAAGGGCACGATCACCAACATGGGCGCAGAGCTCGGTGCGACGACATCGATCTTCCCCTACGATCGCAGGGCCAAGACCTATCTCGACGCCACGCAGCGCGCGCGGATCGCCACGTTGGCCGAGGCCAACAAGGACCTGTTGACCGCCGATCCGGAGGTTGAGACCGAACCCGAGACGTATTTTGACCTGGTGATCGAGATCAACCTCGACACGCTCGAGCCGCACGTTGTGGGCCCTTTCACACCGGACCTCGCCCGGCCGGTCTCGCAGTTGGCGGCCGACGTCCGCGAGAACGGCTATCCCGACAATCTCACCGCAAGCCTCATCGGTTCCTGCACCAATTCCTCCTACGAGGATTTGACGCGGGCCGCCGATGTTGCCAAACAGGCGATCTCTCACGGAGCCACCACAAAAACCACTCTCTGGGTCACACCGGGATCGGAACAGATCGAGGCCACCATCGAACGCGACGGCCAACTCGCGACCTTTACGAAGCTCGGCGGCACGGTGCTCGCGAACGCCTGCGGACCGTGCATCGGCCAGTGGCACCGTAAGGACATCACCGAAGGTGACGTCAACTCCATCATCAGCTCGTTCAACCGAAACTTTGCCAAACGAAACGACGGCAATCCCCAGACCAACTCCTTCATCTCGAGCCCCGAGGTGGTGATCGCCTACGCCCTCGCGGGAAATCTGACCGTCAATCCGCTGGCTGACGAACTGACGGCCGACGACGGGTCAACCTACCGCCTCGAACCACCCAAGCGCCGCGCCCGAGGTGCCTGAGAAGGGCTTCATCTTCAAGGCCGAAGGTTACCTCGCGCCGCCCGCAGACCGGTCGTCTGTCGACGTCAAGGTCAAGGACGGCTCCGAACGGTTGCAGCTGCTCGAGCCGTTCGCCGCCTGGGACGGTCGTGATTACGAGAAAATGCCGGTCCTCCTCAAGGCCCGCGGCAAGTGCACCACCGACCACATCTCTCAGGCCGGACCGTGGCTTCGCTTCCGCGGCCACCTCGACAACATCTCGGACAACCTCTTCCTCGGCGCCGTCAACGCCTTTGCCGACGAGCCCGGTTTCGGGATCGACATCGAGAGCGGAAGACGTCGTGTCGCTGCCCAAGTTGGCGCGGTCGTACAAGGAGCGTGGGATCCGCTGGGTGGCGGTGGCCGATGAGAACTACGGCGAAGGGTCATCGCGCGAACACGCCGCGATGGAACCCCGATTCATGGCGGGGACGGCCGTGCTGGCGCGGTCCTTTGCCCGCATTGCCGAAACCAACTTGAAAAAGCAGGGCATGTTGCCGCTGCACTTCGCCGACCCGGGCGACTGGGAGAAGATCCGGGTCGACGATCGGATCTCTCTCACCGGACTCGCCGGAATCGCGCCGGGTGAACAGGTGACGGCGGTCATTCATCACGCCGACGGCTCGGAGGAGAGCATCCGACTCAACCACAGCCTCAACGAAGAGCAGGTCGCGTGGTTCAAGGCGGGCTCGGCACTCAACGTGCTGCGGAAGAAGGACTGAGCCGGCGAAGACGGGCTTCGCGGTACGCGAGAGATAAGCCGGCGGGGACGCCGAGATAGCATAGATATGACCTCAGCCACTTCGGCTCATTGACTGCCAAGGGAAGTTCTGCGAACATCGATCGATGAGCGAGCAACCAGCCGACCAACCAGACATCCCCGTCGCCGGCCGCGATTTTCTGAAGGTCTTCCTGCCGTACGAGCTCCGCCTCGCCCAGCGCCGCGCGATGGTGACGAGCTCGAGATCACCAGATCGCTCCCCGGGGACCTGTCTCGGTCTCTACTGTGTTCGACTCGAACCGATCAAGGGCGACTGGTTCCCGGCGCCGGGCGAAGGCGGCGCGCAGATCAGCGATCACGTCCAGGCCCTCCTGAGAGATGTCATCAGGGATTCCGACATCCCGATCCGCCTCAGCGATCAGGAACACCTCGCGGTGCTCCGCGACCTCGACCCGGAGCATACCTACGTCGTCAGCCAACGCTTCCTCGCGATGGCAGCCGACTCAGACCTCCTGCTCGCGGCAAACCTGCGAACCCGGGTCGGCTACGTCGTCTACCCGCTGTCGAGCCAGCCGAACTTCCCGACCGAAAACTGGGGGACGCTGGTCGATCTGGCGCGCAAGATGAGCGACCGCGCCCAACCCACAGGGAGGGCGTGCGGCCACGGTCTCCTCCGCGGGCCTGCAATGATCGAATCCGGCATTCCGGAAAGCGATCTGATCCCGCTCGCGCTCCGCGATCCCGACGCACTGGTCAAGGTCGGACTGCTGCAGATCCAGCGCATCCATCTGATGCCGAACGTGTGAGCCCATTCGCGGGCAGCCGGGGCGGCTGCCCGCGAATGGGCAAGGTATGATCACGACATGGCGTTCGATCTCGGCGTGTGGCTCCCCCAGTTCCCGATTCGGGAGCACGTGCTCTATCTGGACCACGCCGCGGTGTGCCCACTCCCGTCATCGGTGGCCGAGGCCATGCGGCAACGGATCACGGAACAAGAAGAGACGGGACACGAGAAACACCGCGAGTGGCGCAACAACCTGCTTTCGTGCCGCCACCTCGGAAGCCAGCTCATCGGGTGCCAACCGGACGACGTTTCCATCGTTCACAGCACATCCGAAGGCCTGTCGCTGATCGCCGAGGGTCTCGAGTGGGAGCCCGGAGACGAGGTCCTGGTTGGCAGCGAGGAATTTGCGGCCAACGTGTCGCCGTGGCTCGGGCTGGCGAGGCGTGGTGTCGAAGTCGTCCGCTTCCCCCAACCCGATGGGCGGGTCAGCCCGAAGACGGTCGAGGAGCACATCAGCGACCACACCCGCATGGTGACCGTTTCGTGGGTCGCTTTCCACAGCGGCTGGATCGCCCCGCTCGCGCAACTCGGGGGCATCTGCAGGGAACGGGGCATTCTGCTTGTTGTGGATGCCATCCAGGGTCTCGGCGTGTTGCCGATGCACATGGGGACGTTTGGAGTCGACGCGGTCGTGGCCGACGGCCACAAATGGCTGTTGGGACCGGAAGGCGCCGGCCTCCTGGCGACCACCCCCGATCTTCGCCAGCAGCTGCATCCGGTGATTTCGGGCTGGCGCAACGTGGCCTTGGCCCCGCGCGATTTCTTTCTCCACCGTCTCGAGTACCGCGGCGACGGACGGCGTTTCGAGCCCGGGGCCAACAACGATGTCGGGGTCGCGGGGCTTGCTGCCGGTCTCGACCTCGTGGCGGCCGTCGATCGCGAGAACATCCAGTCGCGAGTCGAAATGACCGCGCGACTCCTGACGAGAGTCCTGCTCGCCCACGGTTGGGACGTCTTCTCCCCCGGGTCCGGCCATCCCATCGCAGGGATCGTGGCCGCCCGCCACCCGTCAATCGGTCCCGAAGATGCCCGGAGGCGGCTCTTCGAACGAAGGGTTGCAGTCTCGGTTCGCCAGGGATATGTGCGCTTCTCGCCGCATTTCTACACCACCCGCGGTGAGATCGAGGCCCTGGACAGGATCCTCGAAAAATCCGGGCTCTGACCGCCTCCGCTCGAACGGAGGATCGTCAGATCAATCGGCTGCGCACCGGAAACCGATCGCCCTGTGGACCTCGCCGGGACGCCGGTCGACCCGATCGGACGCCCGCTGCCTCGAAGGCGGATCGGCATACGAACCACCGCGGACAACCCGTTTGCGTTCTGCAATGGGACCAATCTCCTGCTCCCACGGCCGACCGTCTCGAGGCGCGCCGCCATACCCGGGGTGGTAGACGTCCTGGACCCATTCCGACGCATTTCCGAAAAGGTCGTTCACACCCCACGGGTTCGGCGGATAGCTGCCGACCGGCGCCTCGGCCGCCCAGTGGTCGTCGCCCTCGGTCCCGATGCCGTTGGCCCGACCCCCGTCCCACCTTGCGCCCCACGAGAATCTCTCCGTGCTCCCGGCGCGCGCCGCGTATTCCCACTCAACCTCGGTGGGCAGACGTTTTCCAGCCCATCGCGCGTACTGACGGGCCTGATACCAGTCGACCCACAGAACCGGGTTGGAACCGCGATTCGGATCGTCGTAAGCATCCGTCTGGCTGGGCGGCTTACAGGCCTCCGCTTCCACGCAACGGCGGTAGTCGGCGTTCGTGACCTCGTTGCGATCGATCCAGAAACCCCGCACGATGAATTGACCGGCCGGAAACTCGTCGAGATCCGCCTGGCCGTCGCCTTCGCTGGCGCCAAAACGAAACGTGCCGGGTGGAATCCACACCATCTCCCGACCGTCCCGTTCGGAGGTTCGCACCTCTCCCGGCCGCGGCGTCACTCCCTCGATCCCACGCAGCAGGGTGGTGTCGTTGATCGAGATCTCGAGCCCCTTTTCGAAACACGCCCTGGCCAGGTCCCTCTGCCCCACCCTGGAGGCCGTCTCCCCGCATGCCCGCAGCGCGGACACCACGCGAGGCTCGAGCTCGCGGCGCCGACGCTCAAACCTCGAGTTGCCGGCTGCTGCGAGGGCGAGGACGCTCCTCATGTCATCCAACTGATCGAAATCGCCGCGCCGCGCCGCACTGCTGATCTTCTCGTCGATGCCGTTGAGGACATCGAGCGCCACCGGGTCTTCGGGGTCTCGCTGCAGTAACGAAACCGCCACCTGCAGCGCATAACTCACACGTTCCTCCAACAGGAGCCAGGTGATGGCCCTCCGGTCGAGATAGCGGCGATCTTCAACCGAGAGCGCCGCACCGGCGAGGTCGTGGCCGAGGCGGATTCTGAGCGCAAAGGTCCTGTTCGCCGTCGCCAACACGACCGTGTCGGCGACCTCCTCGGATCTCGGCATGACACACCGGAAGCCGAGATCGTCGGCCCGATACATCTCATCAAACCAACTTCTCGAGGACACCCGCGCGAGGTCGATGCTCCGCCGCCACGACCCGCCGCGGACCGTCCGCCCGATGCCAACCCGCAACGGGGCGCCATCGTCGGGGAGGTCCTTCAGGCCGGGCTGATACCGATCCGCACACCACTCCCAGACATTTCCACCCAGATCGAACAGCCCTGGTCCGGATGCAGGAAATGACCCCACCGCCGTCGTTCCGGTCGTGCTCTCCGGCGACCCCGTCCAGACATTTGCGTTCTCGGCCCGCCGGCTGTTGCCCCAGGGGAACCGCCAACGCTGGTCACCCGCCCTGGCGGCCCTTTCCCACTCGGCCTCAGACGGCAGGCGCCTACCCGCCCATGAGGCAAAATCCCGAGCCTGGTACCAGGTCACGCCCACCACGGGGTCGAGGTCGCGCCCACGATCGTTGTACCGGAAGTCGTCGAGGGGTGGCCTGCATTCTCCGGCCTCGACGCAATCCCGGTAACGGGCATTGCTCACCTCGTGCTTTTCAATCCAGAAACCCGGCATCTCGAACCAACGGAAATAAACCTCATTCTGTCGGCACCTGCGGTCCGAATCAGAGCACCCAACGCGGGTCCGGGCCGGTCGCAGAAAGACGAGCTCAGCCCCATCGAGTGGGGCACGCCACGAGGCGCCATCCTCGGGCCCCTCGGGCGGCAGAAGGATTTTCCGGATCAGTGCCATTCCCGGGCCCGACGGATCGTAGGTCGCGGCCATCGTCCAGGCGGTGGCGGCGGTCTCGAAGTCGTTGGCGCGGTTGGTGCGGCCATAGGCCACCAACGCCGCCGAAACCTCCTGTTCGACCCTCCGCATCCGCTGTTCACCGTCGGGCAACTGCGTCACAAGACTGGAGTAGACCTCCATCAGCGTCGCCACCGCACTCAACCGCCCCGCCGCCGCCTCGAAACGGATGGAGGCGCCGGTCTGCCGCAGCACCTCGGAGGCCGACGGGTTGCGCGGGTCCAGCTGCAGCTGCGCCACGGCGTCGGGAAGCAACGCCCACGAGCCTGCACCAGCCGAGACGGCGGGGAACAGCGCCCACAGAACGAGCATGTAACAAGTTATGCGACGCATCTCAACCTTCGCATTGTACCTATTCGAGGTCAAAACGATGAAGTCACACCACCGGCCGCCGTGTTCCGCTCGAAAATCTCATCGGCACGGTACACTCTCGCCATGGTCCCGGACGACACCCCCGAACTCGTCTACTACCGGGCGGTCGAAGACCTCTTTTCGGCCTTTCGCGGCGTCCCGCACATCCTTTCTTCAAAGGACTTCCAACTCCTCAGGGCCTGGTGGAGAGATCAGGTCCCGCTGACGGCCGTCCGCACCGGCGTGGCGGAGGTCTTCGCACGGCGGCGCGAACGTGGAGAGAAAGAGCCCGTGGTCAGCCTCTCCTATTGCCGGCACGCGGTCGAGAACCACGCGAAACGAATCGCCGAAATGCGGATCGGATCAACCGACGAGACCGTTGACGCCCCCACGATCACACCGGAATCGGTCCGGGCTCTGGCGGAGTCCCTCCGCTCGAGCGCCACCGGGATCAGATCCGAGAGGCCGCGGGTGGCCGCCGTGATCGACCGGATCAGCCACGAGGTCGACGAGGCGGTCGGCGTCGACGCCCATTTTCTGGAAGAGCACCTGTACGCCGTCGAGACCTCGCTGCTCGTCGACTGCTTCGAGGCCCTCGAGGATGGAGACCGCCGCGAGCTCGAGGACCGAGCGCGCACCGATGCCGAAAAGGTGGCGGCAACCCCCGAGGCCCGCGACCGGACCTTTCGTGCCCTTCGCGACCGCCTGCTCCGAGACCTGCTCCAACTGCCCCGTCTGGAGATCGACTATTGACCACCGAGCAGAAGCCCTCGAGCAACGGAGCCGACGCACCTGCCTCGCTCCGTGCCGAGAAATTGATTGGGGGCGGCCGCGCTCTCGCGCACCACGATGGAGAGACCTGGATGGTGGCGGGGGCCCTCCCCGGCGAAACCGTGCTGGCGCAACCGACCCGACGCCGTGCCGGCATCATCGAGGCGGAGACCCTCGAGGTGCTCGAGTCGCCTCACGACGCTCGAGACCGTGATCCGTGCCCGCACTCCGACCGCTGCGGCGGCTGCGACTGGCCGCACATCAAGGCCGGGGAGGCCGCGCGCTTCAAGGCGTTGGCAGCTTCCGACGCGGCCGGGGAATGCCCGTCCTCGCCGCCCTGCTTGCCGAGGCCCCGATCGCCACGTCACCTCTCAACTATCGGCTGCGCGCCCGGCTGCACTGGGACCCGGAGACCCGACGGCTCGGTTTCTACGAAACCAGGTCGCAACGGGTCACGTCCATTGATTCGTGCACGATCCTTTCGCCGGAACTCATGTCAGCCATCCCCTCGATCTCCGACGTTCTGGCCGGACGCTGTCCGCACAGGGTCGACGTGGAGTGGCTGCAGAGCCTCGAGCCGGGGGATGCGATTGCGGGCCTGCGCGCGGCGAGAGGCGGGCCCGTGCAGCTGGACCCGTCGTGGATCCCCGATCGTGAAAACCTCGGAGCAGCGGTTTCCGGTTTTCACAGCCTCGACCGATCCGGGGAGATCCATGCAGGGTGGGGCGCCACAGCGGTGACCATGGATCTTCCGACACCGCTCAGGGTGCCGATCGGGGCGTTCTTTCAAGGCAATCGACACCTCATCAGGGCCCTGTACCAACGCATCGCTGATCTCGCGGGCAGCGGTCCGGAACCAATCTACGATCTTCACGCCGGGGTCGGATTCCTCGCCGCCGCGGCCCTTGCAAACGGCGAACGGGAAGCCCACCTGGTGGAACCGCACCGGATCGCTGCCCGGGCGGCCGCGCTCAATCTTCCGGCGGCATCCGTTGCCGTCGGCCAAACTGCCGAGAACTACGTCGGATCCGCCGCCGATCTCCCTGGCGAGGCGCTGGTCATCACCGACCCTCCCCGCTCGGGTCTGACCAGGCCGCTGCGTGAGAGCCTTGTGCGCTGGCAGCCCCGCCGCGTCCTGATGCTCGGGTGCGATCCCGCCACCTGGGCGCGCGACGCAGGACATCTCGTCGCCGCCGGCTACCAGGTGCGTTCCATCGAGCTTTTCGATCTCTTCCCATCGACCCACCACGTCGAGATCCTGGCCCTGTTGGAGCGAACGTGACGGAAGAAAGCCTGCAGGGCCGGGCCCTGCGACCCTTGTGGTCCATGTTCGGAGGAGCCATCGTCGCCGCAACCGCCACGTGGTGGGTGACGGAGCCCGGTCCCACCTGGGCCGGCACGGTCCTGATGCTCCTCGGCGCGTCGGCGCTGGCAGCTGCGCTCCTCGACATGTCTCGGAGCGGTGGTGCGCCAAAAGTCCTGCTGTGGTTCACGGCGGGGCTCGCGCTGGCCGGAGGCAGAGGTCTCGCAGCTTCAGCCGACCGCCTCAGTTGGGACCACCTGGTTGCGAATCCCGATGCCGTGGTTCGGGCGCGTGTCGCGGTCACCGAGGGTTGGACCCAATCGAGATGGGGGCACCGATCCCGGATCAGGGTTCTCGAAGCCGACAAGCAGAACCTCCCAATCCACCTCCCGAGAGATCTTCGAATCGAAGTTCGGGGTACGGCCCGCAATGACGATCTGCCGCAGCCCGGTGCCGTCATCGACACCCTCGCCCGTCCCGCAGGAGAATTCGGGCAGGCCATTCTGGTGGTGCCGTCCGCCCGCCTGCTCCAGTCAACCGGCCGACTCCGGCCTCTGCCTCGAATGCGCAACCGGATGGCCCACGATCTGATAGCCGCCGCGGGCACCGACGCGGCGAGAATCCGTGCCGCCGAACTGGCCGCCGCGCTCGCCCTGGGGAGGCGCGATCTGGTCCCCGAGGCGCAGCGCGACCGATGGCGGCGCTCCGGTTTCGCCCACCTGCTCGCGGTCAGTGGGCTGCACGTCGGGATCGTCGGCGGCACGGTGTGGTTGGTCGCGGCACTTCTCGGCGCCGGACCACGGATGGCACGTCTCATCGCGTTGGTGCTGATTCCGGCCTACGCAATCCTGGCCGGTGGATCGCCGTCGGCTCTTCGGGCCGCTCTCATGGCCATCATCTATCTCGGGGCGAGGTTTCTCGGGCGGGCGGTGCTGCCGATGGCGGCAGTGCTGCTGGCCGCGCTCATCCTGCTGGTGGCGGACCCCGGAATGATCGCCGGGCCCGGGTTCCAGTTGACGGTCGCGATCACCGCCGCCCTGATCCGCTGGGTCCCCCCGGTCACGGCGTCTCTCCGCGGACCGCTGTGGCTGCGAGGCGCGGTTGCGGTCCCGCTGGTCGCGCAGATCGCCGCCGCCCCTCTGGTTGCGTGGCACTTTCGAAGCGTCATCCCCGGCGCGATGTTCGCCAATGTTCTGGCGCTGCCGCTGCTCGCGCCAACCGTTCTGGCCTCGGTTCTCGCGGCCGTGCTCGCCCCGATCTGGGCGGGTGGCGCGGCGCTGGTGCTGACCCTGCTCACATACCTGACGGCCCTCGTCGGAGCTGTCGGGGGGCTTGCGAGGATGGCGGAGATGATCGCACCGCGCCTCCCCGTCGCCACGGTGTTCGCGCTGGCGGCAACAGGTTGGCTGGCCCTGCAGATCGGGCGGATCGGCCGCCGGGCAGCCGCTGCGTGGATCGCACTCCTGGTCGTGCTCAACCTCCGCCTCGCGTTTGCAGATCCAGCGGGCGCGCCCCGGGTCACGGTGCTGCCGGTCGCCGACGGTGCGGCGGTGGTGGTGGCGGCCGATCGTGATGCCGTTCTCGCCGACGCCGGTCGCTACCGCCGCCAGGCGGCCATCCTGGTGGCGGACGCCGGTCACCGCCGCCTGCAGGTGCTGATGGCCTCGCACACCGACGAGGACCACATCGGCGGGGCCGTCAACGTCCTGCGGACTCTCGACGTCGAGCGCCTCGTCCTGCCGTGCTGGATGCTCTCGGCGGTGGAAACCGTCCCCCTGCTGCGCGCGGCCAGATCCGCCGGGACCCGGATTGTCCCGGTGGCACGAGGTTCAACTCTGTCGACGGAAAGGCTCCGGCTCGAAGTGCTGTGGCCTCCCGCACGCCACCCGCCTCGCCAGGAGAACGAGCGTTCCCTGGTCGTCCGCGTCGGGCTCGGGCCGGGATCGGCAGTTGTCACATCTGATATCGGGAGAACCACCGAGCGCCGTCTCGGCGCCGCGTCGAGGCTCGATTGTGACGTCCTTGTCATTCCCCACCACGGCAGCCGCGGCGGCAGTTCACCCTCCCTGCTTGATGCCGCCGCACCGACCATCGCCCTGATCCCCGCCGCGCCCGGCAACACCCACGGCCACCCGCACCGCGAGGTCCTGGAACGGCTCGCCGATCGCGGCATCACGGTCCGAATGCCGACCCGAGACAGGGCCGTTGGAGCCATGTGGAACGGCGAACGTTGGCTCGCGTTCCCCTGAGGCAAGGGGCTTGAAGCCTGAGGCTTGAGACGACACACTCATAACCCGCGCCGCCAATTCAAAATTCAAAATTCAAAATTCAAAATTTTATTGGATATATCCCAGGCTCTTGAGCTGCTTCAGCGTGTCCTCGTCGAGGTCCTCTTCGGTTCTCAACTGGGGATCGAGAGAGGCGACCGCGACCATCTTCTCCCACGCCTGCAGGTGCCGAACCATGACATCGACCTTTTCGCCCTGGCTCTCGGCCACGTCGTCGGCTGCCAGCGGGTCGATCCCGAGGTCGAACAACGCACCCTCGTCCCCCGCCACATCGCTGACCATGGCCATCCCACCGAAGGCGATAAACCGCTGCCCACCGCCTTGCGATGACTCGGCAAATGCCACGTAGGGTGGCTGGCCCGCACCATCGAGGATCGGCACCAGGCTGGCGCCCTGAACTCCGGCCGGCACCGGCTGGCCGGTGATATCGAGGATGGTGGGCATCAAGTCCACCACTTCCACGACCTTCGAGATCCGTTGGACGTCAGACCCACCTGGTAGACGGATCATCAACGGCACGTGGGTGACCTGCGGGTACAGCGACTCGCCAAAGAGGTCGCCGTGCTCCTGAAGCGCGAAGCCGTTGCTGCCGAGGACAACGACGATCGCCCGTTGGTCGAGACCGAGTTGACGGACTTCCTGCAGGAAGGCGCCCAACCGGGAGTCGATCACCTGGACCCGGGCCGCGTACCACGCACGCGCCCACTCGAGGTCCGCTTCGTCAAAGGCCGCGGTCCCACCGGTCGCCCTCGACGCCAACACCTCCTGTACCCGGTCGCTCATGCCCTCGGGCCGACCGCTGCCGTCGAGCAGCGCATTGACCTGGTCGAGGGCCACCCGCGACCACCCGCCCACCACCAACAGGAAGTTCTCGCCCGCGTTTGCGGCCATCCAGTCCGCGGCGGCCCCTCCGGGGTTGGCGGACGTCTGGTAGGAGTCGAAACCCTGGGCGAGGCCGTAGTCGCTGTCGCTGGCACCACCCTCGATGAAGGCCGCGGTCGTATAGCGCGCGGCGCCAAGGACCTCGGCCAGGGTCGACGACTCATCGACCATATAGTCGCCCGGCGCGCGAAGCCCGTTGGTGGTCGGATAGAGCCCGCTGAAGAGGGTCGCCAACGACGGTTGGATCTGCGGCGCCTGGGCAAAGGCCCACTCGAAGAGCAACGATTCCGCCGCGAGAGCATCAAACGCGGGTGTTGCAGCCGCAGCGCCGTAGCACCCGAGGGCATCCGCCCGGAGGCCGTCGATGGCGACGACGATCACCGGCACGGCCTCGGTCTTGACGTTCTGCTGCTCGCCACCGTCACCGCCGCAGGAGACCAGAAAAAGAACTGGAACGATGGCGATCACGGCCGTGGTCAAAGCGTTTCGAAAGGCTCGTTGTTTCATCTTTGCAACACCCTCCCGGGAGGTGGCGAGTCTAGCATGTGTGGAGTGTGGGAGCGGGCGCGCGGAGATAGTGCCATGGAAATGCCGAATTTTGAAATCGAGATGCGGTAGGATACCGCCGGCCCGCACACCGTGCGGTAATTCTGAAAAAATACCGGAGAAGAACATGCGCCGACTTTTTGCTGTTGTGCTCGCCCTTCCCTTGATCATCACCCTTGCCAGCTGCGCCAAGGCGCCGGCGGTGGAACCCCTTCCCAACGGCCTGCTGCTCGCGCTGGCGGTACTCGAGAACGGACCGTCAGGCCCGGTTCCGCAGCCGGCACAGCTCGGCATCCTCACCAACGACGGCAGCTCGTGGAACTACCGGTTTATTGAAGATCCCGACAGCAACGTCTTTCACAAGGCGATGGTTTTCGACCCCGCGACCGGCGACAGGGCCATCCTGACCGCGGGCGGTTCAAAGGCGATGGTCAAGTTGTGGAACGCCGACGGTTCGAGCTCGACTCTCTGGGAGAGGGACTTCGGCGGCAGATTCAGCCGGATGCGCGACCTCGAGGTCGCCGACGTCAACGACGACGGCTTTTCGGACATTGCGGTCGCCACCCACGATCAGGGCGTGGTCGCTGTCCTTTACGGCGATGGCGCCGGCGGCTTTACCGCCGAGGAGCTCGACGCCGACGAAAACACCTTCGTCCACGAGGTGGAGCTGGGCGATCTGGATGGTGATGGACAGCTCGAGGTCTATGCCACACCCAGCCTGCCCAACAAGCTCGACGGCACCCCGCAGCCGGGCTTCGTCACGCGCTATGTTCCGGGCGCCGACGAGCCCAGGACGGTTGTCGCGGATCTCGGCGACCGCCACGCCAAGGAAATCCTGGTTGACGACGTCGACGGCGACGGTACCGATGAGCTGTACGTTTCGGTGGAGGCGGTGGCCGGGGGACGCGTCGAGATCCTGCGCTTCGACGCCGGCACGGAACCCACCGGTGGCATGTTCATCGCCAGCCTCGACGACAATCTGACCCGATTCCTGACCGCCGGCGACATCGACGGCGACGGCATCAAGGAGATGGTGGCGGCCGCCAACAAGAGCGGTCTGTGGTTGCTCCGCCCAGGCTCCGACCCGCGCGCCGAGTGGTCCATCGAGTCGATCGACCGCAACTCGGGCGGTTTCGAACACGCGGCCATCCTCACCGATCTCGACGGCGACGGCATCGATGAGCTCTACGTCGCCAACGACGACGAGGGCGAGGTCAACCGCTACGTGTGGGTCGACGGGGTGCCGCAGAGGGAACTGCTCTACACCCACCCTGAGGGGCTGTCGGGCTTCACCTGGAACATCATGCCGGCGCCCACGGCGCTGATTCCAGCGCCTTAGGAGTTCTGAGTTTTTAGTTTTTAGTTTTTAGTTCTCGCCCAGACGCTCCGCGAGGATGCCCGGGCCAGGTGCCGGCACTCAAAACTCATAACTCATAACTCAAGAATCGTTGCTGTCGGCGAGGGTGACGGATATCTCGAACTTCGCTCCCTCGGTGGCGGTTCCTTCGGAAACGGTCAAACCGCCATCAGCGACGTTGCCGGCGCGGAGGATGTCATCCATCACCGGGGCAAGCGCGGCGTGGGCGGCGTCGGGGCCGGTGATCTCGAGGGACGCGACCGGCCACCTGAGACTCTTCTGCGCCACCGTCTTGGCTCCCCGAATGGCCGTCATGACCTCGACCGCCGCTTCAAAACCGCCGTCCGCTTCAGGTCTCGCGATGGCTTCGAATTCGGCCTCGGTCGGCCACGGCGCGGTGTGAACGCTTTTCAGGCGGCCGGTGCCGGCGAATTTCCACGACCACGCCTCGTCGGTCACAAAGGGCAGGAAGGGCGCTAACAGCCTGAGGTAGGTGTTGAGGCCGAGACCGAGGGTCGCCAGCGCAGAACGTCTGGCCGGTGTGTCGTCTTCGGAGTACGACCGCAGCTTCACCAACTCGAGGTAGTGGTCGCAGAACTGCCAGAAGCCCTCCTCGATCACCTTCAAGGCGGCCGTGTAGTCGAAGGCCTCGAAGGCTCGTGTCGCCAGGGCGATCACGACCCGCAACCGGGCGACCAGGGCCAGGTCGAGGGGCTCGGCGATGTCTCCGGCCGCCGGTTCCCCGGCGTCCTCGCGATCGAGCTGCATGAGCACGAACCGGCCGGCGTTGAAGACCTTCATGGCAAGCCGTTTGCCCACCTTGAAGACCCCCGGGTCAAAGGCCGTGTCGGTGCCGAGCCGGGCACGGGCGGCCCAGTAGCGCACCGCGTCCGAGGACCACTCGACCAGGAGATCGTCCGGGGTCACGACGTTGCCCTTGGATTTCGACATCTTCTTGCGGTCGGGGTCGAGGATCCATCCCGACAGCACCACGTGGTGCCAGGGGATCTCGTCCTCGTGCATCCACGCCTTGACGATGGTGTAGAAGGCCCAGGTCCGGATGATGTCGTGCGCCTGAGGACGGATGTCCATCGGAAACAGGCTGGCGTGGCGCTCGCTGTCGATGTCCCAGTGGGATTGGATCTGAGGCGTCAGAGACGAGGTCGCCCAGGTGTCCATGACGTCGGGCTCCGCAAAGAACCCGCCGGGTTGGTTGCGCTGCTCCTCCGAGAAACCCGGGGCGGAATCAGTCAAGGGGTCCACCGGCAGCGTGTCCGGGTCGGCGTAGATCGGATGGTCGAACTCGGGCTCGCCGTTCGCCGCAACCGGGTACCACACGGGGAATGGAACTCCGAAGTACCGTTGCCTGGAAACGCACCAGTCCTGGTTCAGCCCTTCAACCCAGTGGGTGTAGCGGGTCTTCATGTGGGACGGGTGCCACTGGATCTTATCGCCCTGCGCCAGGAGGGCCTCCCGGTGCTCGAGCACGCGAATGAACCACTGCCTGGTCGGAACGAACTCCAACGGGCGGTCGCCCTTTTCGTAGAACTTGACGATCTGGTCGGTCGGCTTCGGGTCACCCACCAGCGCCGCCCCCTGCCACCCGGGGAGGCTCCCCTCCTCCGCCAGCAGTTCGGCCACCCTCTTCTTCGCCTTCGAGATGTAAAGACCGGCCATTTCGTCGTGAGTCTTCTGCGCCAGGTCGGTGTCGACGCTTTCAAACGGCGCCTCACCGAATGCTGCGGGCACCATGCGGCCGTCGCGACCGATGAGTTGCTTCAACGGGAGACCGGAGCTCTTCCACCACTCCACATCCATGGCGTCGCCAAATGTGCAGACCATGAGGATGCCGGTTCCCTTCTCGGGATCGGCGTGCTCGGCAGCCAGGATCGGCACCTTCGCCCCATAGAGCGGCGTGATGGCGAATTTGCCGAAGAGGCCCTGATAGCGCTCATCATCCGGGTGGGCGACCACGGCGATGCAGGCGCCGAGAAGCTCGGGCCGGGTGGTCGAGATCATCAGCTCTCCCCCACCGTAGACACCGAAACGCAGATCGTAGAACAGGCCCTGACGCGGACGGTCCTCGACCTCGGCCTGGGCGACCGCGGTCTTGAAATCAATGTCCCACATCGTCGGCGACTCGACGTTGTAGACCTGCCCCTTGGCCACCAGATCGAGAAAACTGGCCTGTGAGATCCGGCGGCAGTGGTCGTCGATCGTGGCGTACTGTTCGGACCAGTCGATGGACAGCCCGAGGTGGCGCCAGAGATGTTCGAATGCCTTTTCGTCTTCCTCTGTGACGACGCCGCAGGCCTCGATGAAGTTGCGCCGCGAAACCTCTTCGATCTCCTTGCGTTTGCCGCCCGCGGGGTCCGGCTTCCAGTCGGGGTCGTAGGCGAGATGGGGGTTGCATCGGATACCGAGAAGGTTCTGAACCCGGCGTTCGGTCGGCAGGCCGTTGTCGTCCCATCCCATGGGGAAGGCGATGTTCTTGCCGGTCATCCGTTGGTAGCGCACCAACAGATCCTGGTGCGTGTAGCTGAAGACATGGCCGACGTGGAGCGATCCGGACACGGTGGGCGGCGGCGTGTCGACAACGAACGTCTGATCCCGCGGCACCTCAGGGTCCCAGCGGTAGATGTCCCACTCGTCCCACAACTGACGCCACTTGTCTTCGATTTCGAGGTGTTTGTACTTGTCAGGGATCTCAGACATTGATGAGTTCAACTTTCTTGACTTTTTCGGCCTCGGCGAACGCGAAGGCGGCGTCCTCGACTTCGACCCTGTCGCGGCTCACCCATGCGGCAGTGTTTCCGTCGGCGCCGATCGCCGCGGCAAGGCACCAGTCGCCGTCCCCGAAAACCCTCGTGGTGTTCTCGGCATCGAGCGCCCCGGTATTCTTCAGCCACACCACGACCCGCTTCGGATCGACTTTTGCGGCATCGAGGGCGTTGGGCAAGAATGCCCGCACCATCGGCCCGTCGCCGCGCACCACCATCACCATCGAATACGGCCGGTCCGGCGGTCCGCCATCGAGCCACGGTTCGAGTTCTTCCGAAGTTTTGACCTCAACCAACCACGGTCCCACACCGACTCCTCATCGCTCTTTTCCACTCCACAGCGCGTGCAGCGTCGGCAGATCATACCACCCGAAGCCGGCATCTCTTTCGGACCTTTTGCTTGACAAGCAGAGCGCACTCCGTTCTCCTATGGGCCCTATGGCCGATAGCAAACCCCTCATTATTGTCGAATCGCCAGCCAAGGCGCGGACCATCGCCCGGTTCCTCGGGCCGGACTATGTCGTGGAATCTTCCATCGGCCACATCCGCGATCTGCCGCCCTCCGCAGCCGAGATTCCGAAACAGCACAAGGGCAAGCCGTGGGCGCGACTCGGTATCGACGTCGACAACGGCTTCAAGCCTCTCTACGTCGTTCCGCAGGGAAAAAAGAAACAGGTCACGACGCTCAAGAAGAAGCTCACCACCGCTTCGGAACTCTACCTGGCCACTGACGAAGACCGCGAGGGTGAGGCCATCGCCTGGCACCTGGTCGAGGTGCTGAAACCAAAGGTCCCCGTCAAACGGATGGTGTTTCACGAGATCACGGATTCGGCGATCGCCCACGCACTGGAGGCGCCGCGCGACATCGACAGCCGTCTGGTCGCCGCCCAGGAGACCCGGCGCATCCTGGATCGGTTGGTCGGGTACGAGGTCTCACCGGTGCTGTGGAAAAAGCTGCGGCCAAAACTCTCCGCCGGCCGCGTCCAGTCGGTGGCCACGCGGCTGATCGTCGCTCGCGAACAGGCACGAATGCGGTTTGTCGAATCGGCGTTCTGTGGGCTCGAGGCGACGCTGAAAAAGATCGACAAGGCAACCGCATTCACCGCCAAGCTCGCCGAACTCGGCGGCTCCAAGGTGGCGATCGGCAAGGATTTCGATTCGGAGAGCGGCGAACTCAAGACCAAGGCTCTGGTCCTCGACCACGACCAGGCGCAAGCCCTCGCCGACGAACTGGGAGACGCGGATTTCACCGTCACCGAGGTCAACGAGAAACCGTTCACCAACCGCCCCTACCCCCCGTTCATGACGTCCACCCTGCAGCAGGAGGCGGGACGCAAGCTCCGTTTCAACGCCCGGCGCACGATGCGGATCGCCCAAAGCCTCTACGAGAACGGTTACATCACCTATATGCGAACCGACTCGTTGACGCTGTCCCGTGAGGCACTCAGCGCCGCCCGCCACCAGGTGCGGGAGCTCTACGGCACCGACTACCTGCCCGACCAGCCACGCGTATATCGCTCGAAATCGAAAAGCGCACAGGAGGCCCACGAGGCCATCCGACCGGCGGGCGACCGCTTCCGCACCCCGAACAGCCTGCGATCGACACTCGAGGCCGACCAGTTCAAGCTCTACGATCTGATCTGGAAACGCACCATGGCGTCGCAGATGAAGGACGCGATCGGCGTGCGGACGCAGGTTCGAATCGAAGCCCCCACCGCGGACCGGGGGATGGCGACTTTTACGACGTCGGGCAAGGTCATTACCTTTGCCGGTTTTCTCCGCGCGTATGTCGCGGGTTCCGACGACCCCGAGGCCGAACTCGCCGATCAGGAGAAGATCCTCCCGCAGCTGTCACAGGGTGAGGCCCTCGATGTCGAGGGGCTCGAGCCCTCCAGCCACACCACCCAGCCGCCCGCAAGGTACACCGAGGCCAGCCTCGTCAAAGAGCTCGAGGCGCGCGGTATCGGCCGTCCATCGACCTATGCGTCAATCATCCAGACGATCCAGGACCGCGGCTACGTGTGGAACAAATCTCAGGCACTGGTGCCCACCTTTACGGCATTTGCGGTCACCCGGCTGCTCGAACGCAACCTCCCGGATCTGGTGGACTACGACTTCACCGCGCGAATGGAGGACGAGCTCGATGCCATCGCCCTCGGCGAGAGCGAGGCCGCTCCCTGGTTGAACGACTTCTACTTTCGGCGTCGCCGACGCCGACAACGGCCGCCGTCAGATCATGCGGATGGGTCTGCGTGCGCTGGTGGCGAGCGGAGAGAACATCGAGCCCCGCGAAGCCTCTCGCATCACGATCGGGCAGAATCCCGATGGTGAGAGGGTCGTGGTCCGGGTCGGTCGCTACGGCCCCTACATCCAGATCGGCGACTCCGAGGTGAGGGCGTCGATCCCCGACGACATGCCGCCGGACGAACTGACCCTCGAGCGCGCCCTCGAGATGGTCGCCAAGGCCGCCGAGGGCGACAAGGTTCTCGGCAACGACCCCGACGACGGGCAAGCCTGTGTATGTCAAGAGCGGCCGCTTCGGACCCTATGTTCAGCTCGGAGAGCGCGAAGACGGCGGCGACAAACCGAAAATGGCCAGTCTGTGGAAGAGCATGGAGCCCGAGACCGTGACCCTCGAGCAGGCCGTCGTGCTGTTGAGTTTTCCGCGCGAGGTCGGGAGCCACCCCGAGACCGGCGAGATCATCACCGTCCAGGACGGCCGCTACGGCCCCTACGTCAAGATGGGGACCGAGACCCGAAGCCTCGAGTCGCAGGAACAACTCGCCACGATCACCCTCGACGAGGCGGTGGCCAAGCTCAAGGAACCGAAACGGGGCCGCGGATCGGGCGCCGCCTCGGTCATCGCCGATCTCGGCACCCATCCGGAAAACGGCGAGAAGATCCAGGTCAAAAACGGTCGTTTCGGCCCCTACGTCACCGACGGCACGGTGAACGCCACCGTCCCCAAGGGCAGCGACCCCGAAAAAGTCGACCTCGAACAGGCGGTGGAGTTGCTCGCCCGCCGCGAGGAAAAACTGCGGTCACAGGGCAAAGACCCCAGGGCGAAGAAAACCAGGAAACCGGTCAAAAAGAAAACCGCGAAAAAGAAATAGTCGCGATCGTGGCAATGGAGATCAGGCCGTCTCGGAGACGGCTGTTTCGATCACCTCTCGCCTAGCTTGTCCCGCGCCTCGTCCTCCGACTCGCACACGTGCAGGATCTCCTTCAACAAAACGGTATCGAAGACCTCGCAGATGTGCTCATTGCAACCGAACACGGCCAGGGTGCCACCCTGACCGCGAAGTCGGATCAGAAGGCGAACCAACATCCCGATCCCGGCACTGGTGAGAATGGTCACGCCGGTGAAGTCGAAGATGAAGAAGCGGGCTCCGTCTGCGACCCGCTCCGACGACAGCTCCCATAAGCGCTCGGCCGTGACGACCTCGACGGCGCCCTCGAGGCGCACCACCAGGGCGTTGTCGATCTCACGATCAGGCTCGAATACCACCTGCATCCCGGTCCTCCCACTTCGCTGCCGCGGCCCCCGCACCACTCAGATGTCCATCGAATGTCTGAAGTGAGTCTACCACCGGCTTTCTGAGAATAGGTCTCCTGTGTTAGAGTGACGCTCAGATCAACGCATTGAACAATTAGACGGATCAGGCCGTGCCCAATGGGTCACGAGAGTCAAGCCTGACCTTCGGGGGATGCAGCATGGCAGGGGCAAGCAGGGAGTTTCCACGTAAGATCGAGTCACTCGACGAGATCTTCTCCTTTCTGCAGGCCTTTGCCGAGGAGCACGAATTTGACGCGCGCACGGTCTTCTGCATCAACCTCGTGGTCGAAGAACTTTTCACGAACATGGTGCGCCACAATCTCGGTGGAAGCGACACCGTGACCCTCGGTCTCGACCACGACGACGAGCAGGTCTTTCTTGAGCTCATCGATATCGATGTCGAACCATTCGACGAGAGCACGGTGGACGCCGTTCCTGTCGAGGCCGGGATCGATGGCCGGCGCCCCGGTGGGCTCGGTGTCCATCTCGTCCGCTCCATGGTCGACGACTTGGAGTACGAGTATCAGATCGAAGACCGGCGCATGAAAATCTCGGTCCGCAAAGTACTGGAGCAGTGAGATGTTCGAGGTCAAGAAAAGCGATGATGGCGTGATCCGGTTGCACGGTCGTTTCGACGCCTCCCAGATCGAAACGGCAAAGACGGCGTTCGAGACGATCACCTCGTCCTGCACGATGGATTTTCAGGAACTGAGCTATATCTCGAGCGCCGGCCTCGGCCTCTTGTTTGCGACCCAGAAACGCCTCGTCGACCGCGGTGAAGCCATCATACTGGCCAACCTCAACCCCCATATCCGCGAAATATTCAGCATCGCTGGGTTCGATAACATATTTGAAATCAAATAGATGCAAACGACATTCACATGTCGACCAACATTTTTCTTCGCGGCCGGTACTTATGACGAATGAAAGAGATGTCATGTTGGTCAGTGCCTGCCTCCGTGGAGACCGAGAGTCGTTCGACGAAATCGTCGATCGCTATCAGGGCCCCCTCTACAACGCCGCCTTCCGGATCACCGGGTCGGTGGAAGACGCCATGGACGCGACCCAGAACGCATTTGTCAATGCATTTGAAAAACTTCACACCTTTGATCCGAAGTATCGCTTTTTCAGCTGGATCTACCGAATCGCGGTCAATCAATCCCTCAACATGGTGGATCGCCGGCGCGACGAATCCGAGCTCGACGGCAACTTCCCGTCGACAGCGGCCAACCCGGAAGCCGCCTACCGCAGAACCGAAGCGGCGGAACAGCTCGAGGCTGCTTTGAAACAGCTCGACGCGAACCACCGGACCGTGATTGTGCTCAAGCACATCGAGGGCTTTTCTTATAACGAGATCGGTGACCTGCTCGGCATCCACGAAAAGACCGTCAAATCACGGCTCTTCACGGCTCGCCGGCGGCTCCGTTCGGTCTTGAAGAATCAGGGAGCCACCCTATGAAATTCGAACGCCTCGAAAGGCTGCTGTGGGAGTTTCGGGACGGTGCGATCACAGCCGAAGAACGGTCAGAACTCTTAGGGTATCTCGAACAACACCCCGACGCCGAGAGAGCTCCAGCGGGAGATCGAGGACCTGTCGGAAAGACTCGAAGGACTCGACCGTGCGTCGCCTCCGCAGGACTTGCGGGCACGTATCGCGGACGCGTTGGAAGGTGTTCCGACCCCCACTCGCACGGCGCAGCCGGCCCCGTCCGCCCTCCCCCGCGTGGCGAAGTGGCGGCCGACGCATTGGCTGCCGTTGGCGGCGAGCCTTCTGGTCGGCGTCACGGTCGGGTACCTCCTGCAGCCCGGTTCCGGGATGTCGGTCGACGCTTCGAGAGCGGCGGGGACGATGAGCGCGGCCGCCATCGAGCCTGCGACCCGGAAGATGAAGGTTGATCTCGGAGGCCCCGCCGGTTCGGTCACGATCCGCCGAAACGGAGCTGTGGCAGCGCTCGATATCGATCTCGGGGTCGACACCGATCTCGAAGTCGAGATGGAAGTGGCGCAGGGCTTTCTTCTGGTCACGGGGATCGGCTCCGGCGCCACCAGCGGTCTCGAAGTGACGGCCACGAACGGGAAGACCATTTTCCGCACCCGCGGTCCAGCCGCTCATTCGATCGAAATCACCGCCACCATCGAGGCGGTCCCGGTCCGCCTGATCGTTCGCGCGAACGGTCTGGTGAGGGCCGATGACTGGTTCGCGGGCGACGCGGATGGGGACCATGGGTGAGGGCCGACCAACTTTTTCGCCACTGCCCTGTAGTTGGAGTAGTGACATCGGAACGACAACTGAAACTCAATCAACATCAGGAGGTACATGATGGCAAGTAGAAAAGGAATCATCGCAGGTATCGCAGCGGTCGCCGTGATCGGCGCCGGAGCAATTATCTTTATTTCGCAGCAGTCCCCACAGGTACTCAGCGAAGACGCAGCCGGTGCGATCACCGCAGCTGATCGCTACCGCACCGAGCAAATCTCCGATGCCGACGTCGAGCTCGCCAACGGGGTGGCGGGAGACGTTGCGAGTGCCGAAGCCGCGTTCAACGTGACCGGCGAGGAGCTGGCCGAGCTGCTCGGCAAGTCGTCGGTGCAGGAAAAGGCGGCATACTTCGAGCGCGCGTCGCTCGACCAGAGGGCGGCGATGGTCGCGCGTCTGTCGGTCGAGGAGCGGGCCGCTTCCCTGGAGCGTGCAACCCAGGCCGAGAAAGCGTCCGTGCTGGAGCGAGCGAGCGAAGTTGAGAAGTCGGCCGCTCTGGAGCGCGCAAACGTCTCTGAAAAGGCCGCCGTACTGGAGCGCGTCGTGGCAGCCGAGAAAGTCCAACGTGTTAGAGCGCTTCTCGCTCGAGCGGACGGCATTCGAGAAGATGTCGGCCCAGGAGAAGGCATCGCTGCTCGATCGCATGACCCAGGCCGAGAGGCTGGCAGCGTTGGCGAAGGCCTCGGTGGCGGAAAAGGCGGCCGTGCTCGACCGCTTCACCGCGCAGGAGAAGGCGGCGGTCCTCGATCGTTTTGCAGCGCAGGAGAAGGCGGCAGTCCTCGACCGCTTCTCGATGCAACAGAAGGCCGCGGCGCTCGACCGCGCCACCCAGGTCGGAAAAGGCGGCGTGCCTCGAGCGCGCCACCGCTGCTGAAAAGGCCAGCCTGCTCGCCCGGGCGTCGCTCGACCGCCAGGCCCAGATGCTGGGCAAGTTCTCGATGCAGGAAAAGGCGGCGATGTATGATCGCACCTCTGATGTCGAGAAGGCCGCCTCGCTGGAGCGTGCCTCCGAAGCCGAAAAGATCGCCGTGCTCGAGCGGGCGAATGCCGGCGAGAAGGCCGCGATCCTCGACCGCGCCGTGGCAGCCGAGCGCTCCAGCATGCTCGCGCGACTGTCCATGGAACGCGCCGCTTACGAGAAAATGAACGTCCAGGAGAAGGCGGCCGCCCTCGACCGCTTCACAGCGCAGGAGAAGATCGCCGCGCTTGAGCGGACTTCGCTGCAGGAGAAGGCGACCATCCTCGCGCGCGCGAGCGCGGCCGAGAAGGCCAGCTTCCTCGAGCGGATGACGCCACAGGAGAAGATGGCAGTGCTGGAGCGCTCGTCGCTGCAGGAGAAAACAGCCATGTTCGAGCGGGCCTTCGCGCAGTGACCACAGCCACCTGAACCGAACCGAGGATGCCACGGGATGACCGTGGCATCCTGTTTTTTCTTTCGGTGGGCTACCATGTGGGCAACATCGATCGACAAGGGAGTCCGAATGAGACGCACAGCGGTTCTGATCGTCGTCGCCCTGTCGTGCCTCGTCGCCCGGGAGGCCTCGGCACAGCTCGAGTTCCGGCTCTTCGAGACGGACGACATGCTCGTGGTCTACATGGACGAGGACAACGAGTACATCCTCCCCCACCTCACCAACTGCTTCACCAACTCGTTTGACTTTCACAAGAAGCTCTTCGACTACACGCCCAGCGAGCCGGTCACCGTTCTCCTCCAGGACTTCGACGACTACGGCTACGCCGGGGCATCGGCGATGCCGACCAACTACCTGACGATCGGCATCGAACCCTTCGAGTACGTCTACGAGACCTCGCCCACCAACGAGCGCATCAACTGGGTCATGAGCCACGAGCTCCTGCACATTGTCGCCTCGGACAAGCCGGCGCCAACCGATCAGCGCTGGCGGCGGTTCTTCTCCGGCAAGGTCTCGCCGCTGCCCGAAGAGCCGCTGTCCATGGTCTACAGCTATCTGACGACCCCGCAGCATGTACGCGCCGCGCTGGTACCACGAGGGCATGGCGGTGTTCATGGAGACCTGGATGGCGGGCGGCTACGGACGCGCGCTCGGCGGCTACGACGAGATGGTCTTCCGCACGATGGTCCACGACGGACGCGTACTTCTACGACACCGTCGGGCTCGAGTCCGAGGGCAAGGCCATCGACTTCCAGGTCGGCCAGGTCTCCTACCTCTACGGCACTCGGTTCGTCACGCTACCTCGCCGACCACTACGGCCCGGAATCGGTGATCAAGTGGATCGACCGCAGCCCCGACAGCCGGGCGTCCTACCGCGCCCAGTTCGAGCAGGTGTACGGCGACGATCTCGACAGCCGAGTGGAAGCAGTGGATCGAGTGGGAGCACGAGTGGCAGCAGGCCAACATCGAGGCCATCCGCGAGTACCCGGAGACCGGGTTCGAACCGTTGTCGGAGCGGCCGCTCGGCTCGGTGTCGCGAGGCTACTTCGACCGCGAGCGCAGGGAGCTGATCACCGCCGTCAACTACCCGGGCGAGTTCGCCCACATCGTCACGATCGACGTCGACACCTGGAAGATGACGACGATCGCCGAGATCGCCACCCCGGCGCTCTACTACGTCACCTCGCTGGCCTACGACCCCGAGTCGCGGACCGTGTTCTTCACCACCGACAACAGCCGCCAGTGGCGGGACATCAACGCCGTCGACCCGGCAACCGGCAAGGTCACCGTGCTGGGAAAGAATCTCCGCATCGGCGATCTGGCGTTCGACCGGAAGGACCGCTCGCTGTGGGGCGTGCAGCACAACAACGGGCTGTCGACGCTGGTCCGGCTCGGCGCACCCCTATCGCGGTTGGGACGACCTCAGACAGATTTTCACCTTGCCCTTCGGCAAGGACATTTTCGACATCGACATCTCGCCCGACGGCGCCTGGCTGACCGCGTCGATGATCGAGGTCAGCGGCCGCCAGCGGCTGATCCGCATGGCGATCGACGACCTGCTCGTCGGCGACAGCGGCTATCGAGGTGCTCTACGAGTTCGCCGAACAACTCGCCCGCCAACTTCGTCTTCTCGCCGGACGGGCGGTACCTCTACGGCACCTCCTACTACACCGGCGTTTCCAACATCTTCCGTTACGACTTCGAGCGCGAGGAGATGGAGGCGGCTGACCAACGCCGTCACCGGATTTTTCCGCCCGCTGCCGATCTCCGACGACGAGCTGATCGCATTCCACTACACCGCGGAGGGATTCGTGCCGGTGATGCTCGAGCCGGAACCGATCGAGGACGTGAACCCGATCCACTTCCTCGGCCAGCAGATCGTCGAGAAGTACCCGATCGTCAAGGAGTGGACGCTGCCACCGCCGTCGGCGGTGGACCTCGAGGCGCTGGCTCCCGAGAGCGGGCTCTACCGTCCTTTGCGGGAGCTCGAGCTCACCTCGATGTACCCGGTCGTCGAGTCCTACCTGGGCCACCCGGCCATCGGGATGCGTTTCAACTTCATGGATCCCGTGGGTCTGTCCAGCTCTCGATCTCACCGCCTCGGTGTCGCCGACGAACTCCCTGCCGAACAGCGAGAAGTTCCACTTCATCGGCAACTTCCGGCGGTGGCCGTGGCGAATCTCCGCATACTACAACCCGGCCTACTTCTACGACTTCTTCGGCCCGACGGAGCAGAGCCGTAAGGGTTACGGAGGGGTCGGCGAGTACACCGGGATTCTGATCAACGACCGGCCGCGCTCCCTCGACTACTCGATCGCCTTGTCCGGCTTCGGCGGCCTCGACACCCTGCCCGAGTACCAGAACGTCATCGCGACGATCTCGAGCTACTTCGCCCTCAACGCCAAGCTCGAGTACCAGGCCTTCCGCAAGACCATCGGCGGGCTGCAGCCCGAGAAGGGGCTCGGCTGGGGGCTGTACCTGAACGACAAGTACGCCGAGTCGACGAACTTCCTGCGCGTCTGGGGCGAGCTCGACTTCGGACTGCCGCTACCCATCACCCACTCGTCGCTGTGGCTGCGACCCTCGGCCGGCTACTCTTGGGGCAACCGCGACAACACGCTCTCGAACTTCTATTTCGGCGCCTTCGGCAACAACTGGGTCGACCATCAGGAGGCGCGGCGGTTCCGCGACTACTACAGCTTCCCCGGCATCGAGATCAACGAGCTCGAGGCCAACAACTTCGCCAAGCTCCTGCTCGAGTGGGAGCTCCCGCCGCTGCGCTTCAAACGGGTCGGCGTGCCGAACTTCTACGCCACCTGGGCGAGCCCGAGCCTGTTCGGCAGCGCCATCACTACCGACCTGGACGACAGCGGCCTCCGGCGGGAGCTCTACAGCATCGGCGCCCAGATCGACCTCAAGCTGGTGATATTCACCAACCTCTCGAGCACCCTGTCGTTCGGCTATGCCCGGGCCTTCGAAAGCGGGCGTCCGAACTCAGGGGAGTACATGATCTCCCTCAAGATCCTGTAGATTCTCAGAGATGACTCTCGTCCAGATCAGCCTGCGAGTCGCCCTCGGCCTGCTGCCGGTCTTTTCGTTCCTGGTCGCCCTGATGCTGCTCGACAGCTTCAAGTTGGTTCGACTGGGAACGGTCGCCTCGGTGATCGCGGCAGGAAGCGCTACCGCTGTCGCCAGCCTGTTCGTCAACCAGTTCGTCGAAAGCTGGACCGGGGTCGACCCGATCGCCCTCGCGCGCTACGTGGCACCGGTGGTGGAAGAGCTCTTGAAGGGCGTCGTGATCATCGTGCTTTTTGCCAGGCACCGGGTCGCATTTCTGGTCGATGCGGCGATCCTCGGTTTCGCCGTCGGGGCCGGTTTTGCGGCGGTCGAGAACCTCCACTACCTCCTCATCCTCGACGACCCGAACATCGCGCTGTGGATCGTGCGCGGTTTCGGGACCGCTCTGATGCACGGCAGCGTCACGGCGATCATGGCCATCATCTCGAGACAGCTCCTGGACACCCGTGATGGGTTCCATCTCGTGTTGTTCCTCCCGGGCCTCGCCCTGGCCGCGGTTCTGCACTCGATCTTCAATCACTTCTTTGTCGCCCCTACAGTGTCCACCGCCCTGCTTCTGATAGCGCTGCCCGCCTTTTTCGTCGCTGTCTTTCACATCAGCGAGCGCCGGACCAGGGAGTGGCTCGGGACCGGCTTCGACACCGATGCCGAATTGCTGCAGGTCATCGTTGCCGGACAGGTTGGAGACAGCAGGATCAGCACCTACCTGCAGGAACTGCGGGATCGGTTCCCGCCCACGACCGTCGTCGACATGATCTGCCTGCTGCGGCTCCGTCTCGAGCTGTCCATCCGCGCAAAAGGAATTCTGATGGCCCGCCAGGCCGGCTTCGAGGTTCCCGCGGACCCCGACATGGAGGGCCGATTCGAAGAACTCCACTACCTCGAGGACACGATCGGCAGGACCGGATTGCTGGCTCTTTCGCCGCTGTTCCATTTTTCCGATCGCGACCTCTGGCAGTACCACATGATCGGGAAGAAATGAGTATGATCGTGACGCCATGAAAACACTTCACATCGCGCCCGCCGACGGGCAACCGTTTGAATACGATATCGATACCGAGTCGGTGGTGATCGGCCGCTCGACCAAATGTGATCTGACGATCTCCGATCGGAGCCTTTCACGAAAACACGCCCGCATGTACAAGTCCGATGACACCTGGGTGCTGGAAGACTTCGGATCGCGAAACGGGACGCGCGTCAACGGCCTCCCGGTTTCGGAGCCGACCCGCGTTCGTCCGGGAGATGTCATCTCCCTGTCCGCCTCGGTCATCACCATCGGCGGCGCGCAAAACATCAACCACAACGCCCCGATGCTGAGCACCGAAGGGACCATCCTGCGGGCCGCCAGCGACCTCATCGCCGAATCGGAGCGGGAGTTTTCGCGACCGATGGATGTCGCTCAGGCTGAGCTCCAGCATGCCTCCGACCAGCTGCGCGTGCTCTACGACATCCACCACGCTCTCGACAAGTCGTCGACCGCAGAGGAACTGCTTGACGGCGTGCTCGAACGGCTCTTTGTTCACATGACACCTCGTCACGGCGCCATCTTCCTCAAGGATGGCGAGACCCTGGTGCGTGCAGCCAGCCGGTCGCGGGACGACGAGACCGATGCTTTTCCGGAATCGCAGAGTCTCGCCCGCGAGGTCATCGGCAACGGGCTCGTGGCTGTTGTTCACGACACCGCCACCGATCAGCGATTTGCGGGTTCGGAGAGTCTTCTCGACGCCGGTGTGCGCACGTTGGTCGCGGCGCCGTTGCTGACGCCGGCAGGCCCCATCGGCATGATCGTCCTGAGCTCGACCCTGGCGAGCCGCCAGTTCACCGAGGCCGACATGGAACTTCTGGCGGTCGTGTCATCGGCCACCGGCCTCCGTCTGCGCAACCTCGCGCTCGCCGAAGAGGCGGCCGAGAGGCGGCGGTTCGAGCAGGAAGTGACCCTGGCCCGGCGCATCCAGGTGGCCCTCCTGCCCGCGGCCATGCCAAAGGTCTGCGGATTCGAGATCCACGGCGGCAACACGCCGTCGCGCGGCGTGTCGGGCGACTACTATCAAATCGTGGAAAGGGCCGATCAGGGTGAGGTCGCGGTCGTGATCGCCGATGTTTCGGGAAAGGGCATCGCGGCGTCGCTGCTGACCGGCTACGTCGACGCGTTGGTCAATGCATTTCTCGGTGAGGGCATGGAGCCTGCCGACATTTTCAACCGCGTGTCGCCTCAGATGAACGCCAAGACTCCCGTGGAGTCGTTCGCCACAGCTTTTCTCGGCATCCTCTCGTCTGAAACCGGTGCCCTGCGTTTCGCCAGCGCCGGGCACGACCCGAGCATTCTGGTGCGCGCCGATGGCAAGGTCGAGCTGCTGATGCCCACCGGCATGCCCCTCGGTCTGATGCCCGAGGCCACCTACTCGGCGACAGAGACCAAACTCGATGCAGGAGACACCCTGATCCTCTACACGGACGGCATCACCGAAGCCGCGAACCCGACGGAGGAGATGTTCGAACGCGACCGCCTGGTCGAAGTCTGCCGCCAACGCCGCAGTGAAGCACCCGAAGCGCTCGCCGCGTCGATTCACGCGGCGGTCGATGCCTTCGTGGAGGGGCAGCCCTACCATGACGATAGGACCTTGATTATCCTGCGGCGGGTTGAGTCAAAGCCCTGAACCCGCTTCTTTCACAGGGTGTCGACTCCGGACGTCGAATCACTACGTCCCGCCGTTCATCTCGCACATCGTGCTCCTCGACGGCGTACAACCACGATTTCGTCGCCCGATTCCCGACACACCCGACGGATACCTGTCCTTTGCCGCCCTCGGAACGAAACTCTGCGAGAGAGGCGGGTTACAGGTCCTGAAAGCGATCCCAGATGGCCGCCATTCCCTCGTGTCTGGCCGCGAAAATCTCGAGAAGATTTGGATCGAGGTGGTCGCCGGGGGTGAATCGATCATCGCCCTCGAGCAGGATCTTGGCGGTCTGTTCGTGGGTGAATCCCGGTTTGTAGGGCCGCGGCGAACGAATCGCGTCATAGATATCCGCAACGGCGACGACACGGGCGGACACCGGAATTTCTGTGCCCTTTCGACCCACCGGATACCCTCCGCCGTTCCACTGTTCGTGGTGGTTGAGCGCGATCTCGGCCGCCATGGTAAGACGGTCGGAGGCCGATAAGATCTGAAACCCGTACTCGGGGTGGCGCATCATTTCGGCACGCTCTTCGTCGTCCAACGGGCCCTCCTTGCGAAGGATGGCGACGTTGACGCTCATTTTGCCGACGTCGTGGAGCTGCGCCGAGTATCTGATTTCGTCACAGAAGGCTCGCGGCATGGCGAGCTCCCTGGCAAGAAAGTAGGAGTACTCGTTGACTCTCGTCACGTGCTTTGCGGTGTTCTCGTCGTGTAGTTCCGCCGCTCTCGACAAGAGATTTATCGAGAGCTGAAAGGCATCTTCGGTCTCGTCCTGCAGGGCGGCGATCCGCGCCCGCTGCTCCCGGAGCTGTCGGTTGCGGTCGCGCAACCGGACATTTTGCGCCGAGATCCGGTCCAACATGTCGGCGCGCTCGATCGCACCACCGACAATGTGGTTGAAGGGCACGATCAGATCGGCCTGCTCTCTCTCGAAAGGCACCGGTCCGTTGCCCTTCGGATCGAGCCGGTTGATCAGCTGCACGACACCGATCACGTCCCGGTCGTGATTGAGCAGCGGGAAGCTGAGCATCGAGCGGCTCGTGTAGCCGTGCTCACGGTCGAAGCTCGGGTCGAATCTGAACGGGAGAGTCCCCGGAATATTGTAGAGATCTGCCACGAAAACGGTTTCGGCGGTCGCCGCCGTGTAGCCCGCGATCGACTCCTTGTTGAGGGGAACCACAAAACTGGCGGGCTCGAGATCGATGCGGTCGTTTTGAGAATCCGCCGCTTCGAGACGGCGTTTTTCTCCGCGGCCACGCGCGATAAAAACGCTCCCGGCTTCGGCATCGGTCAGGCGTCGGCTCTTGAGCAGTACCCGGCGCAGGAGGTCCGCGACCGGTTGCGGTTTCGAGTACTCGATGAACTCGAGAAACTCCCTGAGAACGTCCATGTGTGCCCCTTGATCCGCCTCGATAAAACGGCACCCATCATACACGGGGAGGCTGGTACGGAAGGTCTTCCAAACAACATCACCGGGAGCCTTCGAACCTCAAAAAAAGAGAACCCGGCGACCATCGCTGGCCTGCCGGGTTGTGTCAGCGCACCGACACGGGCGCGCGAGCGCCCTCCGCGTTCGCTAACGGCTTTCCTTGAAAATGACGTGCTTGCGGACGACCGGATCGTACTTCTTGAGCTCGAGCCGTTCGGTCGTGTTTTGTTTGTTCTTTTTCACGCTGTACATATAAGCACTCTCGGTGCTTTTGAGCTTGACGGTCACACGATGTCCTTTGGCCATAAATCCTCCACTGACTCGGGCTGGGGGATGATACTGATCGAGTCGCAGCGTGTCAAGCGTTTGAATCTTCGATGTTTGAACGTCGGCGCGTCACGCACGTCCGGTCTGAGTCTCGAGGTAGGCGACGAGCACTCGGGTCAGCTCGGCTTCCAAATCGACCCACAACGCAGCAAGATCCGGGTCGTTGCGGTCAAAGGCCGCGGCCCCCCGCGGGCTGGAGGCGATCTCCAGACCACCGGCGATGAGTTGGAGCCGGAACAGGATCACTGAACCGCCGCCCTCGTCGAGCACCTCCGTGGCGTTCTCCATCCGCTCACCGACCGCCGCCATCCGATCGCAGCGCCACCTTTGGAATCGGAAGACCTCCATGATCTCGATATCCTGTTCCAGCACCACCGGCAACAGGCTCAGAAACCTCGTCATATCGGGACGCGCGGCCACGCTCCGTGCTAGAAACGCGGCCAGGGAGTCGCGATCCCAGTGCTCGTCTGAATCGCGGAAGTGACGATCGAGAAACTCGTACCACTCGGTCAGGCATTCCCGGAAAACGATCAGAAAGAGCTCTTCCTTGGAACGGAAGTACATCGACGCCACACCACGCTCGACCTCGGCGCGCTGGCCGATCGTATCCAGCGTCACCGCCGAGTAGGCCATCCGCGCAAAGACCGTGCCCGCCTCCTCGAGGATCCGCTGTTTGCGCAGACCCCGCTGCTCTTTGGCCCGCGCGAGTTTCTCGCGGTTGATCAGCCGGCCCACGTCATCGACTCCCGCGGAAGCGATTCCGGATCGCAGGCGCCGGTGCGAAGGCTGACCCGGCCCGCTCCCGGTGTCCGTGCTCTCTCTCGCGCACCAACCCCGTCATTCGGCGCCCGCAAAGCTGATGTGTTTCGCTTTGACCAGCTTCCAGAAGACCAATAGGGCATCAAGCTCTGAAAGCGGCGAGATCTTGGCCATCGATCGAATATCCGATTTCCCGTTGATCCGCGACAGGATGAAGCCCTCACCCGGTGAGAATCTCAGGGACTTCATTTCCTCGAACGAGCTCTCGAGAACCGGAACGCATTCGGGGCGCACCCCGGTGTCGGCAATCGCCTTGCGGATCGCCTCTTCCTTCTGCTCGATGACAAGGCGCAGATCCCGGTTGTCGGGCTCGAGGCTCGCGGCTGCGCGGAGATGACGGACGGCGGATTCGTATTCCTCGACTTTCAGTTGGTTCATTGCTTCACCGACCAGGGCCTCGGCCTTCGGTGCAGAGCTCGGGCCTGCGACCGTCTCGACGACGAGCTCGTGTTCCGGTTCGATCACCCTGGGGCGGACAATCTTCAGTTTTCCCTCGACGATCTTCCGGTGCAGAACCTGACAAACGAAGAACTCGCTCGAGTGGGTATGCATGCAGATATCATCGATGCTGCGGTCGTCGTCAACGGCCTCGAGCACCCCGCGCCACCCGGGATCGAGCTCCTCGTCATCAAGCAGCGACGCCACCGATACCGGCACGCATTCCGGAGACGGAATCACGTCCTTCATGGCTGCGGTGTGGTCGATCCGGCGCATGCCCTCCATGATCAGACCCGTGATATTGATCGAAACAGACACCAGTTCCCGCTCCGGCAGCTCTCCGTCGAGAAACTCGAAGCTGCCCCCCTCCCAGGCGAACAGATCGCAGATGTTCTCCTCCGCATTGAGCCTGAGCATCCGATCAAGAGTGGCTTGGTCAACGGCCCCGCCTTCGATCAGGATCTCACCGAGGAGTTTTCCCTGATCTTCCTGCACCGCCATCGCCTGCGAGAGAACCTCTTCGGTAATGACACCCTTGCTGACTAGAAAATGCCCAAGGAGGCGCCGTGGATCCGAGCTCGACGACGACAAAATGGTCCCGGACTGGAGGTAGATTTTCTTCTCAATGGTCCCGTTCGAAATGATCAGGGTCCCGGTCTGCTGGTTGTTGGCGAGCCACTGCAGCAGCTCAGCCAAGTTCATCGTTTCGAGATTGCCGGTAATTGCCATGTTGGTCGAAATTCCTATCAGGCTCGGTGCGTCATGATGAACCGGTCACGACCGTGAGCCGGCGCCGGCGGCAGCAAACCGCCCTCTTTCGACGGGCCACGGGGTCTTTGTCCGGAATGTATCTCCGCTTGAAAGAAGTGCATTCATCCTTATTCGAAAATAGCCCACCGCCGGGGCGCTGTCTACGGCAGTCACAGCAGAGGGTCAGATTGAGCCGGCCCCTCACCGGACCACCGGGATGTCTACAAAAAAAGTCGTTCCCACCCCTGCGGTGGTTTCAAAGTGGATCGCCCCACCCAATTCCTCCATGATGGCCTTCGAAATGCTCATCCCGAGACCGGTGCCGCTTCGATGTCTCCACGATCCGTCGTCGGCCCGCGCGAACTTCTCGAAGACGCGGTCCTTGAAATCATCCGCGATGCCAGGTCCGTGGTCTTCAATGGAAATCCTCACCAGGTCGTCGATGCGGCGGGCTACCACCCTCACGGTTTCGTCGGGCAAAGAAAAACGGACGGCGTTCGACAGGACGTTCGTGAGGACCTGAATGAACCGGTCCGGATCCACCCGAATCGTGATGTCGCCGAGGTCGCCCTCGAAAACAAACGCCACGCCGAACTTCTCGGCATAGGCGGATGTCGCCTCGATCGCCTGCTCGACCAAGCCCTTCGGGCCCATCTCTTCGAGCTGGAAGTCCATGTGTCCGGAATCCAGCTTGCGCGACGCGAGAATGTCACCCACCAAACGCTCCATCCGCTCGCTGTTCCGAAACGCGATATCGACAAGTTCGCGAGCGCTCTCTCCAAGCTCGCCGGCCACGCCGCCATTGAGCAGTCCGATGGCGCCACGCACGGCCGTTAGAGGCGCCCTGACCTCGTGGTGGACCATCGTGACGAATTCGTCCTTTTGTTCCTCGATCCGCAAGCGTTCTCTGAGGTCGGCGGCGAGCACCACGTAGCCCTTCGATCTCGCGGAAGTCCCCGCGAGGCTCGCAACAGACACCATGACAGGCACGGAATCTCCGGACACGGTCATGAGATCCGTCTCGATGCCCTGTACTGCCTCGCCCCGGGTTGCGACCTGGAGGAGCGACGGGAAACCGCTGGGGGCGCGAAACAAACGACGAATATTCTTCCCGATCAAGTCGGATTCCGTTGCTCCCGATATCAGGCACGTGGCCCTGTTGACCCGGACGATGCTGCCGTCGATTGCCGTCACCACCAGGCTCTCACCCATCTTTTCGAGAATCAGATCTAATTCATTCCGCGAAACGGTCGTCTCACGCAGTCTTTGAGCCATGTTGTTGAACGCATCGGCAAGCTCGCCGACTTCGTCTGCGGCCCGTACCTGTAGATAGGGCACGGGCTCCCCCGCCGACAGCGCTCGCGTCGCCGCGATGACCTCCTTCAACGAACGAGTCACCGCGCCCGCCAGAACCGTTGCCAGAATCACACCGGCCAGAGCGAAGACGGCACCGACCAGGATTGTCCTTCGGGCAAAGGTGGCCTGGTCTTCCGCGAGCCCCGCCAGCGAGTACGACAAGGTCACGCCACCGATTTTCTTTCCGCCGAGGAGGACCGGCCTTGTCACGACCATCACGTCACCGGCAAAGTCCACCAGCAGAGCATCAGATGAACTCAGGTGGCTGCGAACCGACTCGACAGCAAAGGTGTGGCGGCGCGAATTCTCGACCGTGCCGTCCGTGAGAACCCTGCCTTCGTCGTCGTAGGCAACAGCATCGATCACATTCTCCTGGTTTCGTACCTCAGCCATCAACTCCCGCAATTCGCCGACCTCGAGGTGAGCGAGGGCGTCGGTCGAATTGGCGGCGACCACCGTTCCCAGGAGCTTGCCGCGCTCTTCGAGCTCGTGGCGCATTCTGTCGTTCTGGATCCGGACCGCGAGACCGGTCAGAGCCAACCCGAATGTGATCACAACCGCCGACATGCCGGCGATGAATCGACCCCTCAGACCGAGTCGCACCCTGCCCCCCTCATTGACCGCGATCGGACCAGGTCCTCGGCGATCATCGACCCAGATCCTCTGCGACGAAAGGCAAGAGCTCGGTGACCCCGGCAAGGGCCTGCTCTCCCCCTTCTGGGAAAGGTTCGAAAGCCGAGGTCTGCTCGAATCCATCGAGAATCGACTTACCAGTGTCATCCTCGTCCATGTCGAGAAGGACTCCGACCACCGCTCTTAGGACACCGGGGTCGAGGTCTCCGCGAACACAGACGATGTTGCGCGGCACCGCATTCGATCGGTGGAGAACAACGAGTTCGCCGATGCGGCTCCCCGCGAGGGCCTCGAAATAATCTTCGTTGACCGCTCCCGCCATGACCTTGGATTTGAGGACCCAGACCATCGTGTTTTCCGCGTCGTTCGAAAAAATGTACCCGATCTCGTCATCGGAGACTCCTGCCGCCGGGTCCGCGAAGTTGACGAGTCTGAACCCTGCCGACAACAGAGCGGCCTTGGGGAGGAGGTAGCCCGAAGTCGAAAATGGTTCGCCAAATGCGATCATCCGTCCGCGGAGGTCGGAAAGGTCTTCAATGCCCTGATCCGCCCGCGCGAACAACACACTGCGATACACCTTCGCACCCCGCTTGAACCGTTGCAGAACCACTTTGGCTTCGGAATGCTGGACGACAAAGCCGACGGGGAAGGGACTGTCGATGTACACGTCCACCCCCCCAGATTCGAGTTCGTCAACCATCGTGCTCAGCGAATCGACGACGACGACCCGTGCGCGACCGATCCCCACCGATTCCAACCTTTCACCGACATAGTCGGCGAGCGGTTGGAACACGTCATGTTCTCGGGCTGGATTGAGCGAGACGGACCCGAGGGTGAGGACTCCCGACGGTCTCGAGCTCGGGCTGGGACCGACAGTCGGCAAACCCTGATCGCGACCGCAACCCAGCCCCACCACCAGCACAACGGCGATCACCGCCCAGCCCGAAGTCCGGGCCCGATTCATCATTGATCCTCGCTTTCCGCTCGCAACACACGATTCCGACCCGCGCGTTTTGCACTGTACAGCGCCCCGTCGGCGGCGGCGATCAGCTGATGACTGGTCCCGGATTCCGGGTATTCGGCCACGCCGCCGCTCACGGTCACGGTGAAACTGGCGTCACCCGTATCGTGCTCAATCGAAGCAAAATTGCGCCGGATATCATCCATTGTGCGTTGCGCAGATTCCACGTCGGTATCGGGAAGGACCACGAGGTATTCATCACCTCCAAATCTTCCGACGTAGTCGGTCAACCGCAGCCGCTGCCGCAACAAATAGGCGAGGGCCTTGAGAACCTGATCGCCGACAAGGTGCCCGTGAGTGTCGTTGATCACCTTGAAACCGTCGATATCCAGCATCGCCACGGCGAGCCGGTCGCCCTTCCGATCCGCCCTACGGATCGACGCTTCCAGCTGTTCGACGATCCGACTGTGGGTCGACAGGCCCGTGAGCCCGTCGCGCTCCATGAAGTGGCGAAGCGTTCGCCCCCGCTGCGCCCGCGCCGTCACCGCAGCCACCAGCTGATCGGGAGGCACCGGTTTGGAGAAAAAATCGTCGCCGCCTTCACCGAGGGCGGCGATCTGCTTCATGCGATCCGTCTCACAGGACAGAAACACAATCGGAATTCCGACAAAGGCCTCCTCCTGTCGAATCACCGCGGCCAGCTCCATCCCGCTGCAACTTGGCATGTACACATCCATCAGAATGACATCCGGCTGAAACTCGACAAGGTGCGCCATGACCTCGAGAGGATCGATCACCGTGACGGTGACCATACCTGCCGCTTCGAGACTGGCCGCGTGAATGGCCGCAGCATCCTTCTCGTCGTCGACTATCAGGATCCGGTAGGCCTCGGGCTCGATCCGGGTGATCCTGTCGAGGGTCGTCACGATCTCGGAAAAATCCACCGGTTTGACGAAATAGCCGCTGCAACCCGCACGCACAGCCTCGAGCCGTGCTTCAACGTCCGAACGGTTGGAAACGAAAACGACCGGGACTTCGGGTCTGAAGGCCTCCCGAACTTTGGCGGCAGCGTCCGTTCCCACCTTCTCGCCAACTGGAGCGGAGAGATCGAGAATGACCGCCGCCGGGGCGCGGCCTCCGGCGGCCGAGACCAACTCGTCCATCCGCTCATACATTTGCAGCTCAAAACCGAAATGGCCCAGCTGCACCGCGAGTTCGCGGGCAAACTCCCCTTCGATCTCGACGATCACGATGAGGTTGCGCGGCTCAAACATTTGCGGCAGCCCCGCTTGGTCGAGACCTCGCAGCACCGGGTGGAGACCGCGTGCCTGGTCTCCCACCGCCGCCTGCGGACAGTTGTTCAACCAACAGGGTGACGTCAGTGATGTCCTGGGACGTCGGCTGTACGTCACGATCGAGAAAATCGACCAACCGGTGCGCGATGTGATGGGCTATCTCTGCGACCTCCGAGAAACCGAGGCTGCCCGCGGTGCCCATGAGACCGTGCGTTGTACGGTGAAGCCCACGCAGGTTCATCATTCGACCAACCACGTTCCAGAAGGGACCCCCACTGAGACGCGACGTCGTGGGCGCGTTCGGGCAGGCGAACTGCAAAATTCTCGCGAAGCTTTGCGAGACCCATCTCGAGCCGATCTGACGCCGAGCGGGAGTCGCCGTCATTCGTCATCGATTGTCCGCCAGATATCCTGAATTCGTTGCGGTAGTTTCATGGGGTCAAATGGCTTGGTGACGATGTCCACGGCGCCCGAAGCCCGCAGGTCGCGCAGGTCGCGTTCGAGCACGAGTCCGGTGAGAAACACCGCCGGAGTATCTTCGAACCCTGCCGTCGCACGCATCGCGGCGAGTACCTCGAGGCCATTCATGTCCGGCATCAGGGCGTCGATGATCACGAGATCGGGGTTGAAGCCGGCCAGAAGTCGCAGAAACTCGGCGCCCGACTCACACACTGTGACCTCGTACCCGCCGACGTTTTCAAGAGCGATCCGGGAGATTTCGAGAATGTCCGGTTCGTCGTCGGCGAGCAGGATGCGTTGCAGAGAGATCAGTCCCACGATTGTGCCCTTTCCACAATCACAATGCGAAGCCCGGCGCGGCGCGAACCGGATCGCGACGAGATCAGCCGTTCTTCTTCACACGAGTCCATAGTTCGGTCCGCCCGAGCAACGAAAACCCTATGAAACCACGAACCTTGAGCACGCCATCACCGCCCAATCGAACCTTGCACTTATAGGTCTTGCCATTTTCCGGATCGTAGATGGTGCCCTTGTGCCAGGTGTCTTTCCCGTCAAACGCGAAGCCCTTCATGATGATCAGCCCGACGATCGGCCGCGATCGGAGGGCAGGATCCGGATTATTGTGGTCCTCTTTTGGGACCCCCGCGGTCTCGCCGGCATCATCGGGGGTGTACAGCGGCTCCTCGAGCCAGATGATCTTGCCCGCGAACTGATCTCCATCGGCATATATCTCGACATGGGCCGGTCCGCCGTCGCCCTCCGGATCGGTCGCCCACACCCCGACGATGGCGTCGCCGTCGGCGTCGCTCGCGAATGTCGGGGAAGCAACCAACAGCACGAGGATCCCGAAAACCAGCAGAGTCTTTCTCATGGGTGGACGTCTCCTTCGACGAGTCGTTACCGCGATCATAACCCGGACCCGACGATGTGGTCGCCGAGCCGAGGCCCCATTGCCGGGCAGGTCTCGTATCAGAACGCGCTTCCCGAGAGGAGCCACCCTTGACATTGTTCGCCCGCACGACCATGCCACCTGAAACGCCTGGGCATCGAACAATGTCAAAAATGGCACCTCCGCCGCACGCGACTCGTTTCCGGGCGACCTTCCCGAGAGGATGCCAGGCACGCGGCCCGTCGGACGGGCCGGATGCCAGGCACCTCCGCCGCACCCGACTCGGCTCAGTGCGCTCCTCCGACGTCAGAACTCGAACTTACTTGGGGGGTGGGGAGTTGCGATGGAAATTCCGAGTTCCTAATTCCTCATTCCTCATTCTTTCTTGCTATCCTACGTCGCCATGATAACGGTGACCGATCTCGGAAAGTCATATGGAAGCCAGACCCTCTTCGGTCAAGCGAACTTCCAGCTCAATCCCGGCCGGAGGTACGGTCTGGTGGGTGCCAACGGTTGCGGCAAGAGCACCCTCCTGAGGATTCTCACCGGAAAAGAGGAATCAACGACCGGTTCGGTCTCGATTCCAAAGCGCCTCCAGATTGGAACCCTCTCCCAGGACCATTTTCAGTTCGAGGACATTCCGATCCTTGACGTCACCATGATGGGCCACCACGAGCTGTGGTCTGCGCTGGTCGAGAAAGACCGGATCCTCGAGGCCTCCGCCGATCATTTCGACGGCGAGCGCTATGCCGAGGTCGAGGACGTCGTTGTCAGTCTCGACGGCTACGGTTTCGAAGCCCGGGCCGCCGAGATCCTCGAGGGCCTCGGCATCCCGACCGCCGTCCACCGGCAGCCGTTGTCGACGCTGTCAGGCGGTTTCAAGCTCAGGGTCCTGCTCGCCCAGGTCCTGGCGGCGGATCCAGGCTGTCTGCTGCTCGACGAGCCGACAAACCACCTCGATATCCTGTCGATCCGGTGGATGGAGAGGTTCCTCACCTCCTACGCCGGCTGTGCGGTGGTGATCTCGCACGACCATCGCTTTCTCGACAACGTGTGCACCAACATCATCGACATCGACTACGAAACGGCGACGCTCTACACCGGCAACTACGGTGCATTCACTGAGGCCAAGAGAAGCGAGCGCGAGCGCAAAGAGACCGAGATCGAGCGCCAGGAGAAGAAGATCGCCGAACACCGGGCCTTCGCGGATCGCTTTCGGGCGAAGGCCACCAAGGCCCGTCAGGCCCAGAGCAAACTCAAACAGATGGACAGAATCGTCATCGAGCCGCTGCCCAGGTCCTCCAGGCGGTATCCGTTGTTCAAATTCAGTCAGGTTCGGCCAAGTGGCAAAGAAGTGCTCAAGATCGAGGGTCTGAGCAAGGCCTTCGGCGACAACGTCGTTCTCGACGGTGTCCACCTCAACGTCCGCCGTGGGGACCGGATCGCGATCATCGGGCCCAACGGGATCGGGAAGTCGACGTTGCTCAAGATCGCGGTCGGAGAGACCGAGGCCGACGCCGGCAAGCTCCGTTGGGGCCACGAGGTGCGCACCGGCTATTTCGCCCAGGACCACCGGCAGTCCCTCACCAGCCGCGATGCCACCGTGGAGAGCTGGCTTTCGGTGGCCTGTGTCGGAGAAGGGACCGGCGCCGTGCGAAACCGGCTCGCACAGGTGCTGTTCTCGGGCGACGAGGTCGAGAAGAAGCTTGCCAGCCTGTCAGGCGGCGAGGCGGCGCGATTGGTCTTTGCCCGTCTTTCGGTCGAACAACCCAATGTTCTGATTCTCGACGAGCCCACGAACCACCTCGATCTCGAGGCGATCGAGGCGTTGGTGGCCGGTCTCGACGCCTACGACGGCACGCTGATCTTCGTTTCCCATGACCGGTGGTTTGTTTCACAGCTGGCCACCAGGGTCTTCGAGATCACCGAGAAGGGGATCACCGACTACCCGGGCACCTATGATGAGTACCTGGAAAGCTGCGGCGACGACCACCTCGACGCAGACGCCGCCGAGCTGCGTGCGAAAAAGCAGAAGAAAAGGGGCGCAGCCAGATCATCTGCGGCTTCCGCCGCCGCGAAAGCTCCGAGCGACGTCCGAAAGCTCAAGGACCTCAAGCTTCGGCGCGACATCGTGACAGCCGCGATTGAAAATGCGGAGACCCGGGTCGCTGAAATCGACGCAGCCTTCTGCGAACCGGGTTTCTACGAAAACACCGAAGTGAAGAAGATCCGATCACTGCAGACCGAGCGCGAAAAGCTCAGCACCGAGCTCGAAGTTCTCATGAGCGAGTGGGAAAAGATCGAGGCGAAGCTGGAACAAGGTTGAAATTTCGGATTTCGGATTTCGGATTTCGGATTTTCCATCGCAACTCCCCACCCCCCAAGTAAGTTCGAGTGCTTTTGACGGAGGAGCGCTCTGAGCCGAGACGCGTGCGGCGGAGGTGCCATCTTCAATATTGTTGGATACTCGAACATCCAGTTTGCGTGGTTGGTTCGGGCCAACAATGTTGAGGGTGGCTCCTCTCGGGAAGCGCGCACTCATAGGCGGGCTCACCCGAACGCTCGCAAACGTCGCACCACTGCCGCCAGCGGTTTCCCGACAGGAGATTTCTCCGCTCGCTCGCTTCACTCGCTCGGTCGGAAAAACAGAGCGGAGTGGTTTCTCACGAGTTTGCCGTTCAGAAATACGGGACCCGCAACATCGTCTCTGGTCTACACGGTCCGCCGCATAGCGTGCATCGTAAACCCATCGCCATCAGCGTTCGGCAGGATCCGCGCTCCTCCGATGTCGGTCTGTCGCCTCGGAACGCCCGCGGGGATCACGGGCAAAAGATCCGCGACCTCGAAACCGCGGGAGGCCTCCTCGATGACGCCCTCGTTTTCCTCCGGTTCCACCGAGCAGGTCGCGTACATCAACACGCCGCCCGGGGCCACGAGATCACAGGCCGCAAGGAACAGTTCCCGCTGCAGCCCCGCCATCTCCGCGATCGACTCCCTCTGCAACCGCCACTTGATCTCCGGGTGTCGCCTGAAGGTGCCCGTCCCCGTGCACGGCGCGTCCAGTAGCACGAGATCCCAACTACCCGGCTCGAACGGTGGGCGCCTCGCGTCGGCGACCACCACCGGCGCCGAGCCCCGTCGCTGGAGGAGCCTCGACACCAACCGCGCCCGGGTCGGCCTCAGATCGGCCGCTGCCGCACGCCGCCACTCCCCGTGCTGCATCAGGAAGGCGGCCTTGCCGCCCGGGGCCGCACACACATCCACAAAAGACCCCTGGCGATCTGAAAGGGCCAAAGCGGTCTGCGCAACCAGCTGCGAGCTCGGGTCCTGCGCGTATGCGGCGCCCGCCACGACCTCTTGAATCAACCTCGCCGTGGCCTGCGGCGCCGACACGGCGCCGGGGCACCACGGATGGCTCTCGAGCTCGACGCCTTCACCCAGGAGCCTATCCCGCGCGGACTCGTCTTGAAACCACACCCAGGTCACGGCGCGCTCCTGGGCCGCTGCCATGCTCCCCGCAGCTGCCTCTTCTCCAAAGATTTTCAGCCAGCGTTTGTAGATCCACCACGGGTGGGACAGGGCGACATCGAGCGACGAGTTCTCGAGGATGTTCGGCCAGGCGTGAACCGCCTTGCGGAGCACCGCGTTGACCATGCCCGAAGCCGATGAACAGCCCAGACGCTTGACCAACCGCACGGACCCGTCGGTGGCCAGAGCCGGCGCGACGCCGAGCCGCATCACCTCGACCAGTCCCAGTCTGAGCGCCACCCGGACCTCGGGATCGAGTTGTGCCAAAGGGCGACTACACTGAGGTTGCAGGACCGAATCGAGCGCGCGCAACCACCGCAGCACTTCGAGCACCCGGATCCGGGCAGCCGGAGGCGTCTGTCCAGTCAACAGGCGGGAGGAGAAAGCGCCTCGCTCGACGCGGAGCAGCAGGTGAGCCGCCGTGAGGCGGTCAGCCGAGAGTCTCACCCCGCGACACCCGTTCACCGATCAAAAAGGCGTCCACCGGCATACGGCGACGCCCTTCCCTCTGCACCTCGGTGATTCTCACCGCGGTCGATCTGCCCGCTCGAACAATGATGCCTTCAGGAGTCGCCTCGATCACCGTGCCGTGCTTTTCACTGCCCGATGGCGAAGGCTTGATTTCTTCGAGACCGAAGATCTTCAGGCGGCCGCCGCGAAACTTGGTGTAGAGACCCGGCCAGGGTGTAAATCCCCGCAGGCGGTTGACGAGCTGGCGCGCCGGCATCGACCAGTCCACCTTGGCGAAGTTGCGCCGCAGCATGGGCGAGGTGTTGACGCCATCCGTCGGCTGCGGTCGCGGCGTGACTGAACCGGTCTCGAACTCGTCCAGAGTCCGCACCACCAGCCCGGCCCCAAGCTCCGCGAGCCGTGGGGCGAGAATCGCCGCCGTCTCCCGCTCGTCGATATCGACCCGCTCCTGAAGCAGAATCGGGCCGGTGTCCATGCCCTCGTCGAGCTGCATCGTCGTCACGCCTGTGGCGCGATCGCCGCACACCAGCGCCCACTGGATGGGCGAGGGACCACGGTGACGCGGCAAAAGACTGGGGTGGAGGTTGATGAATCCGTAGCGGGGGACCTGCAGAAGCTGCGCCGGGATCAGTTTGCCGTAGGCAACGACGACCGCTGCATCGGCCCCACAATCGACAAGTCTCTGAGCAACGTCCTCACCCTTGAGATTTGCCGGCTGGTACACCTCGAGGCCTTTGTCGAGGGCGGCGGTCACGATGGGGGGAGGCGTCACAACCTGGCGCCGGCCGACAGCCTTGTCGGGCCGAGACACCACCAAGACCACCTCGTGAGTGCTGGAGTGCAGCCTCTCGAGTGAGGGCACGGCAAAATCGGGGGTTCCAAAGAAAACGACCTTCATGGCCGTGAAGTGTACATGAAGTCTCGGTCTCAATCATTTCAGGATCCTGGATCCTGGATCACTCTTGTCCAAGACAGCATCTCGGAAAGGAAAGCCGCGGAGCGGCGACAGGAATGAGCCCGGGGCGCGAGCCCCGGGAAACCGTGCGACCAAAAACAGTCAAGCCCCGGAGGGGCGACAGACAAGGATGCGTTGCCGCGCTAAAAGCCAAGTGGGAAAGTCTGTCGGCCCTCCGGGGCTCGCCCTAATTATCCGGGCCTTGTTCCCGGGGCTCGCGCCCCGGTCTAATATTTTTCGCCCCTCCGGGGCTTTCTAGGTGCCGGTCCATGTGGCGGTGGCTCGTGACGTATTTCGACAACCTCTTCCCGAAATACCTCGTATCCGGGTCGAAAAACGTTTGTTTTCCGTGCGGCGTTCTCTCGTGGGAGTCTGTTTTGGACAGCAGTGATGCTGGATACCGGATGCCGGATGCGGCACAACAGTTGTCTCCTTCAACCAAGTATCAAGAAAAAGGCTTCTCCTTCGGTCTACCCCAAGATTCATCCAGTATCAAGAATCCAGCATCGAGCCCGTGCAGCTTGGAAATAACTGAGAACTCGTATACATTTCAACCTTTGAGTGCTTTGTTGGAGTGTATCCATGGTCCATCCCACGCCGGAAGCGATTCGCGCGGCGCTTGACGAGATCCTGCCTCGGGTCCAGAAACCCACGCGGTATCTCGGAATTGAGCGAAACCTGATCCGAAAACCCTGGAACTCAACTGACGTGCGAGTCGCCCTGGCGTTTCCCGATGCCTACGAAATCGGGATGTCTCACCAGGGAACGCGCATCCTCTACCACCTCATCAACCGCCGGCCGGACGCTCTGGCTGAACGCACGTTCGCGCCGATGCCCGATATGGCGGATGCGCTGCGCACGGCGGGCCTGCCGCTCTTCACTCTCGAGAGTTATCGCTCGGTCGCACAGTTCGATGTCGTGGGGATCTCACTGCAGTCAGAGCTCAACTACATCAACATCCCCTACATGCTCGATCTGGCCGGCCTGCCGCGCCGTGCGGCGGAGCGGACCGACGCCCATCCGATCGTGCTCGGGGGAGGCCCATGTACGGCCAACCCCGAACCGGTGGCGGACTTCTTTGACGCCATCCTGATCGGCGACGGCGAGGCAGGCCTCGACCAGATTCTCGATGTCATCCGCGACAGCCGTGCCGAAAAGGCAAACCGCTCGCTCACGTTGCGACGCCTCGCGGCCGTCCCCGGCGTCTACGTCCCGATCTTCTACGACTGGAAGCCCGCATCGAAAGACGAACCGGCGCGGTGGGAGACCACGGATGCGAGCGCACCGTTCCCGGTCAAGCGGGTCTGGGTCGACCAGCTCGATCCCGCTGATCAGCCCGACAAGGTGATTGTGCCCTTTGCAGACGTCATCCAGGATCGGCTCGGGATGGAGATCATGCGAGGCTGTACCCAGGGCTGCCGATTCTGTCAAGCCGGCTACTGGTACCGCCCGGTGCGCGAACACGACCCCGAGGTGGTCGCCGACCGTATCGAGCGCCAGATCGGCGAAACCGGGTTCGGGGAAGTCGGGTTGCTGAGCCTTTCCACGGCCGACTATTCGCAGGTCGAACCGCTGGTCTACAACCTCGCGGAGAGACTCCAGAATCAAAGAGTCTCGGTCAGCCTGCCGTCGCTGCGCGCCGACTCTTTTTCGGTCGGTTTGGCCGACGCCGTTTCGCGGGTGCGGAAATCCGGCTTCACCTTTGCCCCGGAAACCGGCTCGGATCGCCTCCGCCGCGTCATCAACAAGACCTTCACCAACGCCGACATGGTGCGCGCGGCAGAGTCGGCCTTCTCAAAGGGCTGGCAGCTGATCAAGGTCTACGCGATGATCGGGCTCCCCACCGAGACCGATGACGATCTCGAAGAGCTCGCCCGCCTTGCGGAGGACATCGTCTCCGCCGGGCGACGCGTCACCGGTGGACGAAAGGTCCAGGTCAAGGTCTCGGTGGGGTGCTTCATCCCGAAGGCCTGGACGCCGTTTCAGTGGCAGCCCTTTGCCGGCGTCGATGAGCTCCACCGGCGGATCGGCTTCCTCAAGCAGCGCTTCAAGCGCATCCGCGGCACCAAGCTCACCTGGTCGGAACCTGCCGAATCGGCCCTGGAATCCCTGCTTTCGCGAGGAGGCCGCAATCTCGCCGCTGCGATCGAACGTGCGCACGACCTCGGATCGGTCTTTGACGGGTGGTCCGATCACCTCGATCTCAAAGCCTGGCGACAGGCCATCGACGAGTGCTCGGTCGATCTCGAGAAGGAACTCGGTGGCCGTGAACTGAGCCAACCCCTCCCGTGGGACCTGATCGACGCCGGTTTGCGCAAAGGCTTTTTGAAGGCCGAGTGGCGCCGCGCCCTGCGCGAGGCCGAGACCGAAGACTGCAAGTGGGGGCACTGCTACCGCTGCGGCATCCCCGGCGACGGCGCCGACACCCAACTCGCTCCGGCCACTCTGCCGGTTCTCGGCGAACCCCTGCCTGAAGACGAGCGTCCGAAAGCCGCCGCCTACCGGCTGCGGCCGGAACCTCGGCTGCCCGGGGCCCGTCGCGATCGGCCGCAGCCGCCGGTCCACCGCCGCTATCGTTTCACCTTTTCGAAGACCGGCGACGCGCGGTTCCTTTCCCACCGCCAGGTCATGGATGCCTTCGAGAGGGTCCTGCGGGCAGCCGGTCTCCCGGTCCACTACACGGAGGGCTTCAACCCCCACATTCGACTGTCGATGGGACCGGCGCTGGCGCTCGGTCACGAAGGCACGGCCGAGATCTTCGATGTCGACTGTACGGCGCCGATCACAAGCGTTCACCGCGACCGCGCCAACGCGCTGCTCCCGGATGGCGTGAAGATCCTGGACGCCCGCGCCATCCTTCCCGGTGCGCCGTCGCTCGGGCGTCTGCTCGACGCGATCGCCTACCGAATCGCGCCACCGGTTGACGGTTCGTCGTGGCCCGATGGTCCGGACCAGCTCGATGACGGGATTCGCGACGCCATTCAAAAGTGGCAGCTCCTCGACGACGGCAGCCTCCAGGTGGAGATCAACGCCCGCCAGCAGGCCGGGCCCACGGCCTCGGTGAAAAAACTCCTGATCGGACTCGGTCTCACCGAAGAGAGCGCCGCCCGGGCCAGGGCGACCCGCGAAAAACTCGTGCTCAAACCACGACCGAAATCCGCCTCGAAGACCCCCGCCGTTGCGGAGGCGGTGTCCGGATGAGCCGCTGGGTCATTCACTCACGGGGATCGTTTGAGGCCCGCCACGCCCTCACGAGCTACAAGGGCCGCGAGGAATCACCTCACCATCACCGCTGGGAAGTGGCGATCCGGGTGGGCGCCGAACGCCTCAACGCCGAGCACTTCGCTCTCGATTTTCACGCCGTCCATCAGATCCTGACGGCACAAGTCGACGCGCTCGACGGGACGCCGCTCAACGACCACCCGGAGATCGGCGCGCCGTCGCCCACCGCAGAGCGCGTGGCCGAGGTGCTGGCCGAAAAGCTCGCACCGCAGTTCGAGGCCCTCCGCGGCACACTCCTGTCGGTCAGCGTGTGGGAAGGGCCGGATAATCGGGTGGACTTGAACCTCGACAGCTGACATCCCGGAAGTGGCGAAAGTGAGAACGGGAGGCCGTTCGCGTCCACCGGACGTGCCATTTTCACTATTGTTGGACACACGATCGCCCACGTCGGCATCGCGATTCGGGCCGACAATGGTGAAGGTGGCTCCTCTCGGTCGAAATGACAGGCTGAGAAGAGGCTACCCTCGGTCGAAATGACAGGCATATTTTCTTTCGCACATGATAAGGAACAGAGTCTCCTTCGCTCCTCCTCTCTGCTCCTCTGCTCCTCTGCTCCTCTGCTCCTCTGCTCCTCTGCTCCTCTGCCTGAAACGAGTCAGCCTCCTACCGACCTCGCCACCAACTCGATGACATCGTAGGTCTCGGCCGCCTCCTTGCCGAGCTCGTTCTGAGCGTCCGACAGCATCGAGAAGCAATAGGGACAGGCCACGGCCACGTCGGCGGTGCCGCTGGCTTCGAGCTGGCCGAAACGCGTCTGATTGATCCGTTCGCCGATATTCTCCTCGAGCCACATCCGGCCGCCGCCCGCGCCGCAGCACATCGAAGTCTCGCGATAGAGCTCGGCCTCGCGGACCCTCATTCCCGGGATGGCCTTGAGGAGGAACCGCGGCGCGTCGTACTCGCCGTTGGTGCGGCCGAGATAGCAGGGGTCGTGATAGGCGAGGTCCATATCGACGCTGCCCTTAAGCTTGACCCTGCCCTTGCGCACCAGCTCCGCCACCAGCTGGGTCCCGTGCAGGACCTCGTAGTCGCCTCCGAACTCGGAATACTCGTGGGCCAGGGTGTTGAAGGCGTGGGGGCAGTTGGTCACGATCTTTTTGACCCCATAACCATTCATGGTCTCGACGTTCTGCTGCGCCAGCATCTGGAACAGGTACTCGTTCCCCAACCGTCGGGCGGCGTCGCCGGTCGAAGCCTCCTCTGGGCCGAGGATGGCAATCTTGACGCCGGCCGCCTGGAGAATCTCGACCAGTGCCCGCGACACCTTTTTGCCGTGATCGTCGTAGCTCCCCGGCGAACCGACAAAGAACAGATACTCGAAGTCGCCGCCCGCCTCCGACGCCAACGGCACACCGAGGTCGGAGGCCCAGTTCCCGCGCTCCTCCGCCGGCAGCTGCCAGGGGTTGCCGTTGACTTCGTAGCCGCGGAAGGCCGACTGCGCCTCTTCGGGGAACTCGGCCTTTTCGAGGACCAGGTTACGGCGCATCTCGACCAATTTGTCGACATAGCTGATGTCGAGGGGGCAGGCATGCTCACACCAGCGGCAGGTCGTGCACGCCCAGATGACTTCGGGGTCGACCACCGTCGGCACCAGACCGGTCTCCGACGGGTGGTCGCCGTCGCCGGGAGCACCGAGAATCGCACCCTGCTCCCGATACAGCTGGTCGCGCACGCTTTTGAGGTAGAGGACCGGCTGCAGTGGTTTGTGGGTCAGCGTGGTGGGACAGAACTCGCGGCAGCGCCCGCACTCGGTGCATGTGTACATGTCGAGCATCTGTTTCCAGGTGAAATCGGTGATGCTCGAGACGCCGAAGGTCGATTCTTCGTCGATGTCTTCGAGGTCCATGCTCGGCAGCTTGCCCGGTGGGTCGAGGTTGGCGAAGAACACGTTGAAAATCGACGTGTAGACGTGGAAGTGCTTCGAATACGGCAGCTCGTTGGCAAAGGCGAACAGAGTGAAGAGGTGGACCCACCAATTCACGCTGTAGACTGCCTGAAGGGCCCCTTCACTCAGGTTGCCGAACAGCCCCGCCACGAGGCTCGAAATCGGGAGGAATGAACCGTCCATCTCGCCCGCCGCGATCCGGGCCCCCTCCGAGGCAAGATCCGTGATCATGAGGATCGCGATGAAACCGATCACAAGCCAGGCGCCCCAGCTCTGAATCACCCGTTCCTTCTTTTGAATGCCGCGCCGCCAGATCGCAAAACAGAGCCCCACAAGAACCAGAAGCTCGAAAATATCTTTGGAGAAAAGGTACGCGTGACCCAACGGCGAATCGAGGAGCGGCAGTTCCCAACCCGCAAAGAGGCCCTCGATGACCATGGTCACGGTGCGAATGCTCACCACCAGGAAGCCATAGAAGATCAGCAGGTGGTAAAAACCCGCGATCTTGTCGTCGAACATCTTCTTCTGGCCGAAGGCGTAGACCATCATGTGTTTGAATCGTTCGCCGAGCCGGTCAAACCGGTTGTCGGCCCGCCCCGACCTGAGGAGCTGAAAACGCCGGCTCAGAGACAGGACGACGGCGCCGACTCCGACGATGGTGAGAACCCAGAACCAGACGACGCCGGAGATTCCGAGAAACGATCCAGCCGTGGCGTGCTGCATGATGCCTCCTTCGCCGATTGCCGGTGAACTGACGCGGTGCGGCAATCCGGTGAGCAGAGTATAGCCGGGAGAATTCGGAATTCGGAATTCGGAATGCCCCAACCACCCCCAAACAGATAGTGAACGCCCTCCGACTTTCGTGGAACCGCGAGCGGCGGAGGTGCCATTTTTTGCATTGTTTGACGCCTCCATCTTCTGCAAGCCCACGAGGCGTCCCGGGCAAACAATGCTCAAGGTGGCTCCTCTCGGGGATCGCACTCTGAAAGGCGGGTTCACTCGACCGCCGGAGAAAGTGACGCTTTTTCCCTACAAGAGATTTCTCCACTCGCTTCTGGCTTCGCCTTCGGCTGCGCCGTGCCAAACGCTCGGTCGAAATGACATCCTTAATAATCGGAAAATATTAAGAAGGGGGCCTCCGTTGCTCCCCCGCCAGTCAGTCAGAAACGGAGTTCAACAGCTTCCGAAGCAACGAGGAGGTGGGCACGCCGGGCTTCCCGGGGTCGACCCAGCACCACGATTCCGACGGCGGTTCCTCGCTTTCAACCATGATGCGGCAAGGGACCACGTCGATCTTCCGGTGGGTGATGTGGTGGCGGATGACCGGCCCGACCCTTGGCAACCCGATTGCGAACGGGACCAGCCGGTGAGCCGCCTCGGCCGGATCATCGCCCTCGGTCACCTCAACCAGAGGCGGCAGCCAGAGACCGCGAAGGATCGGGCCCTCGTCGACCCGCTTCACCAACCACGCCCCGTCGCCGCGAACGATGCACGCGGCGACCCATCGCAGCGAGACCGAGGCTCTGCGCCGACGGGGCTGCGGGAAGTCCTGTTGCCGATCCTGTTCGCGTGCCGTGCAGCCCGAGGCCAATGGGCATCCTTGACAGCGGGGATCGGCGGGCAAGCACACCGTCGCACCGAGCTCCATCAAGGCCTCGTTGACCTCGCCGGGGTTTTCGTGCTCCATCAGGCCGAGAATCCAGGTTCCGAGACGACGGCGGCCTTGCGCCGACCTCGGATCCAGATCAAGCGCCAGGACGCGGGCGCCCACCCTCATGGTGTTGCCGTCGAGGACTGGCACCGCCTCACCCCAGGCGAGCGACGCCACCGCCGCCGCGGTGTAGGGTCCGATACCGGGCAGTTCTTCCAGCCCAGCGGCCGAGGCAGGGAGAGCCCCACCGCTGTCGGCGACCGCCACGGCCAGCTGATGGAGCATCCGGGCGCGTCGGTAATAGCCGAGTCCGGACCACTCCTCCACGACGTCGTCTTCACCTGCCGCAGCGAGAGCGGCGAAATCAGGGAACCTCCGAACAAAGGACTCGAACCGAGGCACCACGCGATCCACCTGGGTCTGCTGCAGCATGAACTCGCTGACGACGATGTGGTACGGATCGCGGACAGCACTTCGCCACGGGAGCGACCTCGCGCTTTTTCGATACCACTCAACGAGGGATTCGGCAGTCACATCGCCTATCCTATCCGCATCGAGGCTCCGCTATACTGCCGGCGTCACTCAGAGATCGCGTAACGAAGTGAGGAGGATGGGCAAAGTCCATGATGGCGGTCGATCGTCAGGTTGAAGATGAGCGCCTGACCGCTCTCATGATCGGCTACCAGAATGGGAGCATGGATGACTTCGAAGGGTTGTATGCCGCTCTCAAACAACCTCTTCTTCGCTACCTGTGGACCTTCGTCCGCAATCAAACGATCGCCGAAGACCTCCTCCAGGAGACCTTTTTGCAGATTCACCGCGCCCGTCAAACATATACCCCACCGCGGCCCGTCAGACCGTGGATCTACGCCATCACGCGCCACGTGGCGCTGATGCACCTGCGATCGGGTCGGCGGCGCAAAGAGTATCTCGCCAACGACGAACTCCCCGAAGTGCCGGTGCCACCCGAAATGGAGAAACTGGCCGACCACGCGACACTGCACCGGTACCTCGGCGAACTTCCCCGTGAGGCCCAGGAGGTTTTGATGCTGCACCACCTGATCGGCCTGAGCTTCCAGGAGGTCGGCCAGGTTCTTGGGATTGCGGCAGGCACGGCCAAAGTCCGGTCGCATCGCGCGCTGAAAGGCCTCCGGCAACGGCTGGCGGAACAGCAGGGAGGCACCTCGTGACGACACCTTCCCTGCCCGAAAATCTACGACGTGCGGTCGGCCAGGATCTCCAGCCGGTCCGCCCCCTGCCACCAGTGTGGATGCGGCTGCTGATGGCAATCGCCGTCACGGCGACAGGGCTTGCCGTCATCGTTGTCATCTTCAAACTGAGTCCTCGTCCCGACATGGGCCAGATTCCGATGTGGTTGAGTTGGGGTTGCACCGCGGCGCAACTGACGGTCGGAATCGTCCTGATCGGCATGGCGCTCCGCGAAGCCGTCCCTGGAAGTGGGGTGCCCGCGGGCGCGGTGAAGTTGGCAGTCGGCACAGGAGTCGTGATGCAGGTCCTGGTCGGCATCGCAACCTGGATGCACACGCCGGGGATGCCGTACGTGAAAGGCCAGGGGCTGACCATTGGAATCGGATGCGCAACCCACGACCTCGCCCTCGGTCTGCCGGCCCTGGCGGTGACGCTGTGGCTGGTTTTTCGCGCACTGCCGCTGCGCCCCTCCATTGCCGGCCTCCTCGGAGGAACCGGTGCGGCCGTCACCGCTGATGCCGTCAACCACATCGTGTGCCCGATGTCCGACCTGCGCCACGTCCTGGTGTGGCACACCGGCGTCATCTTCGGTCTCATGCTGGTCGGGTGGCTGACCGGGAAGATCTGGGAACACGTGCGTTTCGGTCGGTCGTAGCCTTATCGCGCTGACCGGACGTGCCGTCCTTGAGGATTCTGCGATCACGGGAAGAAAGCCCGGAAACGTGCCGCCTGCGGCGGAGGTGCCATTTATCGCATTGTTTGACGCCTCCATCTTCTGCAAGCCCGCGAGGCGTCTCGGGCAAACAATGCGATGGGTGGCTCCTCCCGGGAAACGCGATGTGAAAGCCGGGTCCACTCGAACGCCCACGAGATTTCTCCACTCGCTACGCTCGGTCGAATCTCATTCATTATTGTTCGAAAATGATCAGGGGCGGGTTCGCTTTCCCCCTTTCTCTCCGCTCCAATCCTTGACATCCACAGCTGTCAGGTTCAGAGTCGTGGCCCAAAGACCGCAGCCGCCCGGGCTGCCGGAGGAATACATGAGCCACGGCATCGATTTCAACGCACTTTCGCTCCGCGACACTCTCGACCTTGCGATTTCCGTCGAGGAGGAGGCCAAAGAGCGCTACGACGATTTCGCCGAACAAATGGACGCGCACCGCACGCCCGAAGCGGCGAAGTTCTTCCGTTTCATGGCCGCCAACGAGATCAAGCACGCCCAGAAGTTGAGCGAACAGCGAGCCACTCTGTTCGGCAACGAACCCACCACCGCCGACGCCTCGGCGCTGTACGATATCGAGGCCCCCGAGTTCGACGCCGCGCGCGCCTTCATGTCGATGCAGGCGGCCCTCGACGTGGCCATGGAAGCCGAGGTCAAGGCCTACGAGTTTTACGACGGCGCCCTGCCGGCCGTGGAGGACCCGAAGGTCAAAGAGCTTTTCGTCGAGCTCCGCGACGAAGAAAAACGGCACCAGGAAATGATCGAGGAGGCCCGGGCCAAGATGCCGAAGGCCGACGACTTCGACCCCGACGATTTCGTCGACGGGCCTGCGGCGCAGTAGGGGCGGCATATATGCCGCCCGCGAGGGCGTTCGGGTCACCTTGATACGTGCGGGACATGTCCCGCCGCTACCCCCATCCCCACCAACCCTATAGACTGGTCAGGATGCGCTACGCCGACGAGCCGCCTTCAGTGTCAGATCCGCCGCCGGCGGGTGTCCTTCTTGTCAACCTCGGCTCACCCGAGGCCGCCACGGCATCCGCCGTCAGGATGTTCTTGAGGGAGTTCCTTGCGGACCCCCGCGTGGTCGAACTGCCCCGGCTTCGCTGGTGGTTGATTCGAAATCTGTTCATCCTCCCCTTTCGGCCTTTTCGTTCAGCCCGCGCTTACCGCAAGATCTGGGGGCCGGATGGTTCGCCGCTGGTCGCCACCAGCCGCCACCAGGCGGCCGATCTCGAGTGGGAACTCGGCAAACGAATCGGACGCGTCGTGCCGGTGTTCGCCGGCATGCGGTACGGCAAACCTTCGATCGGAGCGGCTCTGGGCGTCCTCAGACGCAGGGGGTGTCGACGAGTCCTCGTCCTCCCGCTCTACCCACAGTACTCGGCGACGACCACCGCGTCCTCCCTCGACGCCGTCTTTGAAGAACTCGCGACCTGGCGATGCATTCCCGATCTCCGCACCGTCAACGACTACCACGATCACCCAGGCTATATCGGCTCGCTGGCTGCCAGCCTGCAGGACATCTGGCACGAAAGCGGCGTACCGTCGAAAGTGCTGATGAGTTTTCACGGTTTGCCCGAACGCTACGTGGCCGCCGGTGACCCTTATGAACAGCAGTGTCGGACGACGGCGGCACTGTTATCGGAACGTCTCGAATTCGATTCAGCGAGGATCGAACTCGGCTTCCAGTCGCGATTCGGACGCGAACCGTGGATCGGTCTCGAAACCGTGAAACTCCTCAAGGATGCCGGTCTCGCGGGCACTGCGGGTCTCGACGCGATCTGTCCCGGCTTCGCCGCCGACTGTCTGGAGACCCTCGAAGAGATCGCCATCGCCGGCTGCAAGGTTTTCACCAGGGCGGGAGGCAGCGGTTTCCGCTACGTTCCCGCTCTCAACCGGCGCCCCGACCACATCAGCGCGCTCGCCGAGATCGCGATCGAAAACATGGTGGGGTGGTTGGCCTGACCGAGAGTGGACCGTGCGGCGCTTCCGACGCGAAAAAACCGGATTGCAGTGGAAGAATTTCTCGTTTGTCCGTGTTTTCTGAGACATCATGAAGATCATCATTTCAGGAGCCAGCGGTCTGGTCGGTTCGGCCCTCGTGCCGGACCTCGAAAAACAGGGACATGACGTCGTTCGCCTGGTGCGTTCTCCGCAGCAACCCGGTGCCGGCGAAGCGGCGTGGGACCCCGCCCGTCATCAACTCGACCCCTCCGTTCTTGACGGCTTCGACGCCGTCATCAATCTTAACGGGCGGTCGATCGGGGAAGGGCGCTGGAACGCCACGGTCAAGGGGGCGCTTCGAGACAGTCGCCTGGACTCGACCCGCACTCTCGTGGATGCCATCTCCACGGCGAGCAAACCTCCATCGCTCCTCATCAACGCCTCGGCAGTCGGCTACTACGGCGACCGCGGCGAAGAAGTCCTCACCGAAGAATCGGAACCGGGCACAGGCTTCCTTGCGGATCTCTCCCGCGACTGGGAAGCTGCCGCCGCGGCTGCTGCTTCTGAAGCCACCCGGGTCGTCCTCCTGAGGCTCGGCATGGTCGTGGCACAAGGCGGCGCCGTCGCCAAAATGCTGCTGCCATTCAAGCTCGGGCTCGGCGGTCCGATCGGCTCCGGACGACAGTTCTGGGCCTGGATCGCGATGGCCGATGTGGTCGGCGCGATTCGGCACGCGATCGAGAACCCGAATCTCAGCGGCGCGGTCAACCTTGTTGCCCCTCAGGAAACCCGCTGCTCCGACTTCACCTCGGCGCTCGGATCGGTTCTCCATCGGCCCGCGTTCCTGCCCCTGCCTTCATTTGCCGCTCGGCTCACCCTCGGCGAAATGGCCGATGCCCTGCTGCTCTCCTCGCAGAGAGTTCGGCCCAAGGTCCTGGAGCAAGCGGGTTACAGCTTCAAACAGCCACATTTGGAGGACGCCCTTCGCGCGGCTCTCGGATAATCGCGCCGCCAACACCCCGCTCGAGATCTGCAACTGCGAATCAAAATCATGTAGGATCTCATCATGAGAACGGTTGAATCCATCCTCGATCTCATCGGCGGAACCCCCCTGCTCCGTCTCAAGGAGCTGGAGACGACAACCAGCGGTGAAGTCTGGGCCAAGCTCGAGAGTCTCAACCCCGGCTTCTCGGTCAAGGACAGGATCGCACTCAGCCTCATCAAATGTGCCGAGGCAGAGGGCTCTCTGACACCTGGGGGAACCATTGTCGAAGCGACTGCAGGCAATACAGGGTTAGCTCTCGCCATGGTGGGAAGGCGCTTCGGTTATCGGGTGATACTGACCGTGCCGGAGCAGTTTTCGGTGGAGAAACAGCGGCTGATGCAAGCCCTCGGAGGCGAGGTGGTCCTGACACCGTCTGAGGACGGGATACCGGGCGCGCAGCGGAAGGCTCGGGAAATCGCCGATTCCACCCCAGGCGCCGTGTACGTGGATCAGTTCTCCAATATTGCCAACCCCGGCGCCCACGCCGCCACCACCGGACCGGAGATCTACGACCAGATGGGAGGCGACATCGATGCGCTGGTTGCAGGGTGCGGATCCGGTGGAACGTTTTCCGGGGTTGCCCTGTTTCTGAAAACCGAGATTCCCCACCTCCTGGCCGTCGCAGTCGAACCCAAAGGGTCCATTCTCAGTGGCGGCGAGCCCGGCTCGTACGAGGTTGAAGGCATCGGAATGAGCATCCTCCACTCCACGATGGACATCGACGTTGCCGACGAAATCATCAGCGTGCCCGACGACCGCGCATTTCAATATGTCCGTAGGCTTGCGGCCGAGTGTGGTGTGCTCGCCGGCTCCTCTGCCGGCGCCGCGGTGTGGGCGGCGGTGCAGGTGGCGCAACGCCTCGGAACAGGAAAGCGGGTCGTGACCCTGATCCCCGACTCTTCCGAACGCTACCTCTCGAAAGATATCTACGAAAAATTTTCGGAGAAACCATGAAGATCGGCACCTCCTGCGTCCACGCCGGATTCGAGCCCGACGACGAAACAGGGGCGGTCAACGTCCCCATCTACGCCACCTCGACCTACGCCTACCGTCGCTTTGGCGAACATCGGGGATGGGAGTATTCGCGCACCGGCAACCCGACGAGATCGGCACTCGAGCGCGCGATGGCCGAGCTTGAAGGCGGCGTCGACGCCATCGCCTTTGCGTCCGGTCTCGCCGCCATCGACGCCATCACGGATCTCCTCGAGCCCGGCGATCACCTGATAGCTGCCGACAACCTCTACGGCGGCACCTATCGCCTCTTCACGACCACCACGATGAAGCACGGTATCGACGTGTCCTTTGCCGATGCCGCCGATCCCGCGGCCTTTGCAGCGGCGTGCACCGACCGCACCCGGATGATCTTTGTCGAGACCCCCACCAACCCGCTGATGCACGTGGTGGATCTGGCTGCCGTCGGCGCCATCGCAAAAGAACACGACGCTCTCATGGTGGTCGACAACACCTTCCTCACTCCGATTCTGCAAAGGCCCTTTCAATTCGGCGCCGACCTCGTGGTGCACTCGACCACCAAGTACCTCAACGGCCATTCGGATGGGATCGGAGGCGTCGTGGTCGCTCGAGAGGCGAAAGTTGGCGAACGCCTGCACACGGTGCAGAACAATGTCGGAGCAGTCCTCGGCCCGTTTGATGCCTATCTCGTTCTCCGCGGCCTCAAGACGCTCGCGGTGCGGATGGGCGTCCACGAGGCCAACGCCCGTTCACTCGCCGGTTTTCTGCTGGGGCGAGCCGAGATCGCTCAGGTTTTCTACCCCGGGCTCGCCAACCACCCCCAGCACGGGCTGGCGCGCCAACAACAATCTGGTTTCGGGGGCATGATCTCATTCGATCTCGGTTCGGTCGAGAAAGCAGCTGCCTTCTGCGATGCGGTGGAGATCTTCACCCTGGCCGAATCACTCGGCGGCGTCGAATCGCTGGTGTGCCACCCGGCAACGATGACCCACGCCTCGGTCCCACCCGAAGAGCGAGAACGGATCGGCATCGGCGACGGCATGGTCCGGCTGTCGGTGGGGATCGAAGACGCCTCGGATCTCGAGGCCGATATCGCGACGGGGCTCGATGCCGCCGCAGCGAAATGATGTTGGATATTTGATATTGGATCATTGCTGTCCAAAACAGACTCTGAGGAGAGCATGCCCTACTGAAAACGAACACCTTACGGCCCGAATTTGAGGCATCCCGGGATGAGGTCGTCAAAAGCTGTATGAGCCACCAGCACATGGCCCGGCACTGAGAAAGCCCCGGAGGGGCGAAAGAAATTTGCCTGGGGCGTGAGCCCCAGGATGAGGGCCAGAAAAAGACCCCCAAGCCCCGAAGGGGCGACAGGCTGTTCAGCTCGATTTTCGGGGCCGACGACTGTTCCTTTCTGTCGCCCCTCCGGGGCTGGTCGTTTCTTGTTCGCTCGTTTCCCGGGGCTGACGCCCCGCGCTATTCTCTGTCGCCGCTCCGCGGCTTTAGTTCTGAGAAGCTGTATTGGACAAGAGTGATATTGGATGTTGGATGGGACCGACCGTAAGTGATCCTGACGGCTCGACCAAGAGTCGGGTGCGCGAATCCAAGATCAAACATCAAATATCCGACACGAGCGTGGGCGGTAGTCAGCCCGATCAGCCTGCCAGCGCCTCGACGGGCGTCAACCTCGCTGCACGCATCGAGGGGTAGAGGCCCGCGATCAGACCGACGCTGATCGCAAACACGATCGCCAACATGACCGCGAATCCGGAGATCGGCAGACCGGCCTCGAAGAACTGCCCGGCCAACGCGCACACTCCAACCGCGACCACGAAACCGATCACCGCCCCGACGGCCGACAAAAAGACCGCCTCGACCAGAAACTGGATCAGAATGTCGCGGTCCTCGGCGCCGATGGACTTTCTCAGACCGATCTCAAAGAGCCGTTCGGCCAGCGAGATCTGCAGCACGGAGAAGATCCCGACCCCACCGACGACGAGCGATATCGCTGAGATCGAGAAGAGGATAATGGTCCAGCCGCTCATCATTTCGTCGATTTCGTCCTCAGCCTGAAGAATCTCGGCCGCCACGTTTTCGACCTCGAAGTCGTCGACCCGATTGTGCTGCCGCCACAGGAGGTTCTTGACGTGGGCGAACAGCTGTCCGAGGTTGTCCGTATTGGGGACCTTCACCACCATCAACGGGACCCTGTCACCGCCACCGTAGAGGCCCTGCATGGTGGTCAGAGGAATGGTCGCCCCCTGCATCTCACGCCGGCTCCAGCCGTCGTTGATCATCTCGTTGCCGACCCGTTCGCCCACACCGATCACTTCGAAACGATGATCGCCGATCCGCACCCACTGGCCGACCGCGTCGCTACCGTTAAAAAGCTCTTCGGCGAGAAAGTGGCCGATGACGACGACGCGGCGCTGACGCCCCACATCGAGGTCGGAGAGATAACGGCCTGTCTCGGTTCCCCGATTGAAGACGACGCCGTAGTCGGAGGTCGTCCCGGTCAAACGCACACTCTTGCTGGCATCGCCCCACGCCACCACCTGTTGTGAAAAGGCGATCGGCGCGGCGGCCGAGATCTGGTCGCTTCCCGCCACCAGGGCGGCGGCATCCTCGCGTCGCAGACCTTCGGAGATATGGGCGCGTTTGATGTCGAGCTTTGAGGTCGGGGTCTCGGCGCTGACAAAGAGCACGCCGCGAAGACCCAGGGAGTCGATCCCGCTCCAGATCTCGACCTTGACGGCCTCGATCAGGCTGACCATCGTGACCACAGCCATGGTGCCGAGTACCACCCCGAAGAGGGTCAGCAACGACCGCATCTTGTGCGCCCAGACCTCGGTGAACGTTGTTCGCAGGGCTTCGCCGATAACCATGTGACCTCACTCGTAACGCAGTGCAACCACGGGGTCGAGCCGTGAGGCCTTGACCGCCGGGTACATCCCGAAAAAGAAACCCACGAGGGCCGCCGAAGACAAAGCCACCGTCACCATCAGCGGGGTGATCGTCATCTCCATCTGCATGACGGTCATGATGCCGAAGGTGAAGACGATACCCAGGGCGAGTCCGAGTCCCCCACCGCACACCGTCACCACCATCGTTTCAATCAGGAACTGGGTGAACACCTGCCACCCGGTGGCACCGAGTGCCTTGCGAACACCGACCTCACGCATCCGTTCGCTGAACGACGCAAGCATGATGTTGGTGACCACAATGCCGCCGACCAGCAGCGAAATTATTCCGCAGGCGAGGAAGGTGATGTTGTAGATCATGTCCTCCTGAGCGCCCTGTTCCATCCGTTCGACGCGATCCCACACCCCGAAGTCCTCGATGCCGTGGCGCGAGCGCAACAACAGCTCGAGGGCCTCGCGACTGTCCTTGTGGGCCTCGGTCGAACTGAGCCTCAGATTGAGTTCGTCGATGTCCTTTGCACCCGCCTCCTGGTGGCGTTTCATATAGGTAGTGATGGGAACCACGATCAACCGGTTCTGCCACTCGTGGGCGTTGTACGAGTCGGAACGCTGCCAGAAGAAGATCTTCTCGGCAGTCACGCCGATGACGGTGTAGGCCCTGCCGTCGATGTTGAGGGCCTTTCCCACCGGGTCGGCCGTCCCGAAGAGCTGGCGAGCTCGAGTGGAACCGAGCACGACCACCGCCGCAGCGGTCTCCATGTCATGGTCGGTGATATAGCGCCCGCTCCCCATGGAGAGCTCGCGCATCTGCATGAAGGTAGGCTCGATGGCTGTGATGCGAAACCGCTCCTCGGTGGCGCCCGCCCGGACCTGGTGGGTGCGGCCGATCTCCGCCACCACGAGATCGAAACCGTCGATCGACTCCCTGATGGCCGCAGCGTCGGAGAGTTTGAGACCGGTCTTCGCGCGCTGGCGGGCCGTCATCTCGAGTACGGCCGGGGGCTGATTGTAGACCCCCATCAGGAGGGTGCCGCCGGACTCGGCGATGTACTGGTCGCGTCGGGCGTCCATGCTCGCCGTCATCCCGAGGGTCGCCACCACCGACGCCACGCCGAGGATCACACCGAGAGTCTGCAACAGGGTGCGCCCGATGTGCTCTCGGATCTCGGTGAAACCCTCCTGGATGAACTGGGTTGGATTCACGCTGCCACCCGCTGTCCGTTCGGCATGACGCGACCATCGACGATCCGGATGGTCTCCCGAGCGCGCGCTGCGATCGACGGGTCGTGGGTCACCATGATCAGGGTCTGGCCGCCGGCGCGGAGCTCGTCGAAGAGCTCGAGGATCTCGCCGCCGGTCTGCTGATCGAGGTTCCCGGTGGGCTCATCCGCCATGATCACAGAGGGCCGGCCGACGATGGCACGGGCGATGGCGCCACGCTGTCGTTGACCACCCGAAAGCTCGTTGGGGCGGTGCCGGGCGCGATCCGCGAGACCGACTCTCCCCAACGCCTCATAGGCAAGTTCCCGGCGTTCCTTGCGACCCATCCCACCGTACAGCAGCGGCAGCTCCACGTTGCGCAGCAGACTGGCTCTGGGCAACAGGTTGAAGTTCTGGAAGATGAAACCGATCTTCTTGTTGCGCAGATGGGCGAGCTTGCGGCGCGAAAACCCCGCGACCTCCTCGCCGTCGAGTGTGTAGGAACCCGCCGTTGGCGAATCGAGAAGACCGAGGATGTGCATGAGGGTCGACTTGCCGGAGCCCGACGGTCCCATGACGGCGACGTAGTCGCCGACGCCCACTTCAAGGTCGATGCCTTTGAGGGCCTCCACCGCAAGGTCACCCTCGCCGTAGACCTTGGTGAGACCCTTGAGACTCATCAGCGTCTGCATCACGAATTCTCCTCTTTCGGTTTCGACGGATCGGCGAGTGCAACCTTCTCGCCCTCTTCGAGGCCTTCCGCTATCTCGACGTCGGTGGTCGAGGCGATTCCGGTCACGACCTGGCGTTCCTCATAGAAGCGCCGCCAATCCTGGCGCGGGTCATCGCGCCATTTCTCTTCGCTGGAGGCCTTTTCGGCCACCTCTTCGTCTGCCGCAGCGTCGGTGTCGTCCGAATCCTCAGTCTTCTCGGTCTTGGGCAACGGGGTCTCGCGCAGAACGTAGACCACTTCCTCCTCGCCGCGCACAAAGACCGATTCCACGGGGATGGCAAGGACCTGTTCGCGAATGTCTCCGCGGATCTCGATATTGGCGGTCATTCCGGTGCGCAACTCGCGGCCGAGCTCATCGAGAGCGATCTCCACATCAAAGACCTTGACCTGGTTGTCGAGCCGGGCGGCAGGAGCGATGCGGCTGATCTGACCCATGAAAACAACCCGCGGGAAGGCGTCGAGAGTGATCCGCGCTTCCTGACCGAGGTGGATCTTGCCGATGTCCACCTCGTTGATACCGGCTTTGACCAACATCGTGCCGAGGTCGGCAACTGTTGATATCACAGTGCCGGCGTTGAACGAGCCCGAACCGGTCACCGTCTCGCCGAGCTCCACCGGACGCTGAATGATGGCGCCCGCCATCGGTGAGAAGATGTTGACAACCTGACGGGGGTTGTCCCCCACCGGGATCCCGGAGGCCTCGACGAGACCGATCTGACCACGCGCTTCGTCCAGGGCCTGCTGGGCCTGGCGGTAGCGGGTCTCGGCCTGGCGATTGGCCTCCTCCGAGACGAGGCCGTTTTCAAAGAGCTTGCGCTTGGCCTCATATTCCTGTTTCGCGTCCTCGAGGTTGATCGCCGTGGACTCACCCCGGTTGCGGACCGAGAGCAGGTCCTGCGCCTGGTTGACGTCCGGTTCGATACGGGCGATGAGTTGGCCCTTTTTGACCACGTCACCGGCGCGGACCGGGAGATCGACCACTCTTCCGGAGAGATTCGATTTGATCTCGACCTTGACCTCGGGCTCGACCGTGCCGACCTCACGCACTACCACCTGAACGTCGTCGATGCCTGCCGCCAGGTTCGGAATGTCGGGGCCCTTTTCTTCCTCGCCGTCGCCGTTACCGCGGGTCTTCGACGCAAAGGCCACAGCGGCGACTGCAATCACCACCACCACGACCGCGATCCACCAATATTTCTTTTTTCGGGCCATTGTTCCTCCCCCTCTACTCAACGACGTGACTCATCGTGAATTACGCATGACGGAGTGAAAATGTTCGCTCTTCCCAGATTCCGGCCGGTCTGAGGCGACCGCAGCCAGGCCGGAATTTGAAATGAGGATGTAGAATGCAGGCCTCAAATCGTGGAGGTGATGATGCGCGAGCTGTTGACGGCCGAAAACATCGACTATCAGGAACGGGCCCGTGAAGTTGCGGAGAAATATGTCCGGCCGCGGGCCTCGGAACTCGACGAAACCGGCGAGTACGGCTGGGACATCCTCGAGGCGCTCAAGTCCTACGAGCTCACCGGGGCATGGATTCCGAAGGAGTACGGCGGCCACGACGCCGGGGTTTTGAATCTGTGCCTGATCGTCGAACAGCTCTCTCGGGCCTGCGGTGGTGTCGGGGTCGCCTTTGCCGTCAACGCTCTGGGGTCGTTCCCGATCATCCTCGGGGGCACGGAAGAGCAGAAGCAGAAGTACCTGCCGCCGATCGCCCGTGGGGAGAGCCTGATCGCCTTCGGTCTGTCGGAAAAGGCCTCGGGCTCCGACGCCGGCAGCCTCCGCACCACCGCCATCAGCGACGGCGACGACTACGTTCTCAACGGCCACAAGAAATGGAACACAAACGGCGGTGTCGCCTCGGTGTTCACGATCTACGCCCTTACCGAGCCTGACCGGGGCATCCGCGGCATCTCGCCGTTCATCATCGAGAAGGACACACCCGGCTTCGTGATCGGCAAACGCGAAGACACCATGGGCATCCGCACGGTGTCGGTCAACGAACTCGATTTCGAGAACTGCCGAGTGCCTGCGTCACAACTGCTCGGCGAACGCGAAGGCGGCGGTTTCAAAAACGCCATGATGACCCTCGACCGCGCCCGACCCGGCGTCGCGGCCCAGGCACTCGGTCTCGCCCAGGGCGCTTTCGAGTGGGCCCTCCGATACACCTCCGAGAGACGGCAATTCGGGCAGACGGTGATGTCGCACCAGGCGGTCCAGTTCATGCTCGCCGACATGGCCACCCAGATCGAGGCCGCGCGCCAGCTGGTCTACTCTTCGGCGCGGCTTATCGACTCCGGCGCAAAGAACATCAACAAGATGGCCGCCATGGGCAAGGTCTTTGCCACCGACACCGCCATGAAGGTGACAACCGATGCGGTGCAGCTGTTCGGCGGTTATGGTTTTTGCAAGGACTACCCGATCGAAAAGTACATGCGGGACGCCAAGATCACCCAGATCTACGAGGGCACCAACCAGGTACAGCGCACTGGTGATCGGCCGCGCCCTGACCCGGGAGCTCCAGGAGCTGACGGGACACCTCGACGTCATCGTGGAGCACTTCCCGGACTACGACCCGGAGGCGTGACGTCGCGGAAAGGGCGGAGAGGAATTACGGAATCAGCGAACGTCCCATCGGCGAGCGCGTATCACGCAGATCGACGCAGTAGATTCGCTGCGGCGGAGGTGCCATTTAGCGCATTGTTGAGTCGCCGAATCATCTCTCCCCTCGCACAACTATGCGATGAATGACTCCCCTCGGAGATCGGTCTGAAAGGCATTCACTCGACGCCGGAGACACTGACGCCTTTCTACCCGCGGGATTTCTCCGCTCGCGACGCTCGAGTCGAACTGACAGCGGAGAAATGAGGTTTCTGAGCTTCCCGGCTCCCCTTTTCGCTTCCCGCGAGAGTCGCCACCCCGACTGTACGCGATTCCTGGGGCGATTCCCGTGATGGAGCCAGGCTGGAGGGAGGCACCTTCGCCGCACGGCCATCATTCCGAATTCCTGAAAATCCGAATTCCGAAATCCGAAATCCGAAATCTCGTCAGCCTTCGTCGAGGGTTCGGTGGTACTCGTGCTCCCAGTCGTTCCACCACTCCTTCTCGATGCCGCCGCAGGTGACGGCAAAGGCGGAACAGGCGACACAGCCGTCGCCGCGGATGGCGTTGGGGTCCTCGAGGGGCGGAAATCTCACGGTGAGCTGCTCACCGAGCTCTCGCGCCGCTTCCTCTTCCGCCGTCGGCGGGCGGCCCTCGAGATCTGCAACACCGCCGCGGATCAGCCGTTGTTCGGCCTCAGGGAAGAGCACGCTGTCTTCCTTGTCGATGTGCTCCCAGAGGTGGTGGGCCAACCGCCGCGCAACTCCAGCTGCCGCCTCCGAATCGCCCTTCGCCAGCCTCGAGTTCGTCGGCCATCGCGGCCGACGCGCTGGTGGTCGGCCAGCATGACCGGCAGCGGCCCGCGGTCGGCCGGCACTTCGGCACGCTCCACGAGCGCAGGAAAAAGCACCTGCTCCTCCCTCTCGTGGTGATACCCGCCCACGATAAACCCTGAGAAATTGGACAAAGTCGGCAACATCCTGAGGGGTTGTCTTGGCCGCGAGCGCACGCTCGGCAAACCGGATCAACGAGCCGGATGCCCGGTCCACCAGCTGGTGTTCCTCGGCCATCTCCTCGAGGAGCCGCATCAGTCAACCGCCGGTTTGACCACGCCGCCGCTCCCCGGGCCACGCGGGTCCTGGACCGCCATCAGAAGACCGCCGGCAACCCCACGCACCGCGCTGACCTCGCCGATCTGGTCGATCACCCGCAATTCGTGTCCCCGTTTCTCCAGCACGTTCGCTGTGTCAGGCGAAACCGCGTACGGCTCGACAAAAAGCACGTCCGGCATCCATTGGTGGTGGATCCTGGCCCGGTCAACCGCAGCCTGCAGCTCGTCGCCGTCGACGATCAGATTGAGCAACACCTGCGCCGTCGCGGTCGGGATCCTCGACCCGCCGGGAGAGCCGACCACGATCACCTCGTCGCCACGCCAGGCCACCGTCGGCGTCATCGACGACAGCATGCGCTTTCCAGGGCCCACCGCGTTGGCCTCGCCCTGAACCAGGCCATAGAGGTTGGGCCGACCGGGTGCGGTCGCGAAATCGTCCATCTCGTTGTTGAGAAAGAAGCCGGCGCCGCGCACCACCAGACCGCAGCCGAATCTCCCGTTGAGGGTCGTCGTTATCGAGACCGCATTTCCCTGGACATCCAGGACGGACAGATGGGTCGTCTCGGCCGATTCGGGGGCGAACTCCCGCGACCACCGCAGAACATTTTCGGAGTCCGTGGCTTTGCCGATCTGATCTCCTCGGCGCGAGCATCGAGCCACTCGCTGTCCAGTAGCTGCAGGGCGCTGGCTTGGCTCGTGCGCGGATCGCCGAGCAGGAAGCGATCGGCGTAGGCCCGGCGCCACACCTCGGCGAGAAGATGGAATCTGTCCGCTCCGAATCGCGGCTTTCGACTCCCAGTCGAGACGTTCGAGCAATCCGAGGGTCTCGCCGAGGATGATGCCCTCCCGACGACGGCAACGGCATCGACGCCACCTGCCACCCGAAGGCTTCGAAGAGCACCGGCTGGCGCCACACCGAACGGTAGGCCGCCAGATCGGCGGCCACGCATGATTCCACCGTGACGGCGGGCCGCGAGCTCGATCGCAGCTGCGACCGGCCCTTCCGAGATGGCCGGCGGCCCCACGTTCTGGGTAGGCTTCGAGTGTGGCCGCCAGCTCCGGCAACCGCATCACCTTACCCGCAACAGGCGGCCGTCCGTTGGGGAACCACACCGCCTCGGTCTCGGGAAAACGGCGCAGGAGATCTTCAGCTGATTCGCCAAAGTTGCTCGAGCCGGCGCGTCACCACGAATCCCTCGCGAGCGAGACCGATCGCCGGCTGACCACCGCCTTCCACGGCAATCGACCATATTTTTGTGGAGTTCGATACAGACCCGCCGGAGAGCCCGGCACCCCGGCCGCCAGCGGCCCGACCAAGACGCCTCAGGCCTTGGCTCGCCCCGACTGTCGAGATACATTTCGGGGTGGCCCCGGCCGGGGCGGTCTCGCGGAAATCGAGGGTCTCGACCTTGTTGTCGAAGCGAACGACCGCAAAACCACCGCCGCCGAGATTGCCGGCCTGGGGATGGACAACCGCGAGAGCAAGTGCAGTGGCAACCGCGGCATCCACAGCATTTCCTCCAGCCTCGAGAATCGCCAGACCCGCCTCTGTCGCTGAGGGACGGCGCTCGATACCGCTCCTCCGGTACCGCGCACCGCCTCGGGATCGGCCGCCTGAAGCCCGGTTGGACCAATCAGAATCAACCAGCGCGATCAGCATGTGACCCGGCGAACAGTCCCTCGGGAGGAAAGCGCATTATCGTCATGGGTCGAGTTTACTTCAGGAACTCTTTTTCGGTCCTTCGTGCGTATTGAAGAGCAGGAGGAGTCACGATGCCGACAGCAACCACTGCCAACACAGCCCATCCTCACCGGCAAAACTCGCCGCCGGGAATCCGCCAATCGCTGGCACGACTCAACGATCTCGACCGACGAAACGGCCGGTTACCTCAAGACCCTCGCCTTCATCCTGTACCGGGTTGCCGCCGCAGACAGGCACGTCAGCGAAGAGGAGGTCCTACGCATGGAGTCGATCCTCGTCGAACACGCTTCGTTGTCGCTGCCCGAAGCGGTGCTCACCGTCGAGATCGCCCGCCACTGCCGGAAACTTGCGGACTGCGCGCGCTCCTATGACGCCAGTCGTCGGCTTCGCGCTCACCTCGGACCCAACGACCGACGCCGGCTTGCGCGGTTTCCTCGACTCGGTGGCGGAGGCCGACGGACGGGTCCGCCAGACCGAGAAAGGACGCAATTCGGCAGATCTCGACCGAACTCGGCCTCAACGACTGACCCCGACCAAGAGCTCTTACCACCTTCCCCGCCGGCCGGAATCGGCTATTATTCCCTGCGCGGTGCGCGATGGCGCCGGCGGAGGAGCCCATGACCTGGAACTACTCGAAAAAAACCACCGAGCTCTTCATGGCTGCGGTGCAAGGCAAGCCGGGGACCCACCTCGGCGAGATCGAAGATGCCGACGGCTTCGGCGAGCACGGATCCATCGCCTGCGGCGACGCCCTGCGTTTCACCTTCAAGGTCGACCGTCACGCCGACCGACCCCAAACAGGACCGCATCACCGAGGCCCGCTATCTGACCTTCGGCTGCACCTCGGCCATCGCCGCCTCCGAGGCCCTGTGCGCGATCATCGAGGAGGGCGACTACACCCCGATCGACGCCCTCAAAATCACCAACTCGGACATCGTCGACTATCTCGAAGGGCTCCCCCAGGCCAAGATCCACTGCTCGGTGATGGGCGCCGAGGCCCTCGAGGCGGCGGTCTTCAACTGGGCGCAGAAACGCGGTGTCGACCTCGCTCGATCTCGGCATCGACATCCGCCGCGAAGAGCAGGAGGAGGGCCGGCTGGTCTGCACCTGCTTCGGTCTCACCGAGCCCTATATCGAGCGCAAGATCAGAGGAACTCGACCTCAAGACCATCGGCGACATCACCGGCGCCATCAAGGCCGGCGGCGCCTGCATGTCGTGCCACCACACGCCCGGCGGGCTGCAGGACATCCTCACCAAGGTCTGGGGCGAACGACCGACCGCCTTCAAGGAACTGCCCGTCCTGCCGATGGCGAGAGAGCCCAAGGCGGAACCGCCGCGGGAGATGTCGCCCTTCAAGTTCGCCAAGCTGGTCGACAACGTCCTCGAGAAGTACGCCCGGCCCCAGCTCGCCAGGGACGGCGGCGACATCGAGATCGTCGACATCAAGGACCGAGTGGTCTACGTCGAGCTCAAGGGCGCGTGCTCGAACTGCATGGGCTCGACCAACACCGTCAAGATGCTGGTCGAACAGGCACTCAAGGACCACATCGACGAGCAGATTCGGGTGATCGAGGTGTAGACGTAACGTGAGGCAATTGATACCACGATATCTGATGTTGGATTTTGGATATTGGATGCGTAGCAGCCCGATCCAACATCCAATATCTAATATCCAATATCATCTGATATGAACGTCGACCCGCGCAAAATCTGAAGACAATAACGGAGGCAACGGTGACCGTCATTTATCTCGACAACAACGCAACGACTGCCGTGGCACCCGAAGTGGTCGAAGCGATGATGCCCTATCTCACGGGCGAATACTTCAACCCGAGCTCGATGTACGAGGCGGCGCGCGGTCCCGCCGACGCCATCGACCAGGGCCCGCAGAACGATCGCTCAGCTGCTCGGCAACGCCCGCGCTACCGAGATCCTCTTCACCTCGTGCGCCTCGGAGAGCAACAACACGGCCATCTTCGGCACCATCGCCGCCAACTCCGGAACGCCGCCACATCATCGCGAGCGCGGTCGAACACCCCGCCGTTTACGAGGTCGGCATCGACCTCGAACGCCGCGGCTTCGAGGTCGAGTTCATCCCGGTCGACACCCAGGGGCGCATCGACAAGACCGAGTTCGTGCGCGCTCTGCGTCCCGACACACTGATGGTTTCGGTCATGCACGCCAACAACGAAACCGGCGTCATCTTCCCGGTCGAGGAACTGTCCCGCATCACCAAGGAGACCGACCCGTCGATCGTCTTCCACACCGACGCCACCCAGACGGTCGGCAAGCTTCCCATCGACCTCCGCGGATCATTTGCAAACGTCGACCTGCTCTCGTTCTCCGGCCACAAGCTGCACGCACCGAAGGGCATCGGCGCCCTCTACATCCGCCGCGGTACCCGGTGCCGGCCCTTCCTGCTCGGCGGTCACCAGGAGGACGGACGGCGGGCGGGCACCGAGAACGTCGCCTTCATCGTCGGTCTCGCACGCGCCCTCGAGCTGGCGATGGAGCGCCTCGACGCCGACACCCCGCGCATCACCGCCCAACGCGACCGGCTGCAGAAGGAACTGGTGGAGCGGATCCCCTATCTCGAGGTCAATGGCGGCGACGCGCCGCGGCTCGACAACACTCTCAACGTGGCCTGCCACTTCATCGAGGGCGAGGGCATGCTCTTCCAGCTTTCGGAGCACGGTATCTGCGCCTCCTCGGGATCGGCCTGCACCTCGGGCTCGCTCGAACCCTCGCACATCCTGCGCGCCATGAAGGTCCCCTTCACCGCCGTCCACGGTTCGGTGCGCTTCAGCCTCAGCCACTACACCACCGATGCCGAGATCGACACGGTCATCGAGGTCTTCCCCGAGATCGTCGCCAGCCTGCGCCGGCTCTCCCCATACTGGGACAATGAGAAAAACGCTCCCCGCCCCGAGGCCCTGTCGATGATGGAGCAGACCGAGATGCCGCAGGCGCACGGTTAGACGCCGACCGGGTCGGACCCCCCGTCCCGCTCCCTGTGGGTACAGTCAGCAAAATCGGATAGAGTGTCGGGCATGAAAAAGACATCTGCTTTCGCCGTCATTCTGCTCGTTTCGATCATCGTCCCCGCCGAGGAACCGGTCCCCGAGGAATGGCTGACGGTGGCCGAGAAGACCGACTTCCGGGCCACATCGACGCTGGCCGAGGCTGAAGCGTTCCTGTTCAAGGCGGCCAAAGCAGCTCCCGAGACCATTCGGGTTTCGGCCTTCGGCAATTCCGGGCTCGGCTTTCCCCTGCCGATAGTGATCGTTTCATCGGATGGCGAGTTCAATCCGGCGGAGATCAAGGCGAGCGGCAAGCCCATCCTGCTGATCCAGAGTTGCATCCACGCCGGAGAGGTGGACGGCAAGGTGGCGACCCTGATGATCTTGCGCGACATCGCATTGGGGCGGCGTCCCGACCTGGCAAAGAACGTGATCACTGTCTTCGCCCCGATCTACAACGCCGACGGCCACGAAAATGTGTCCCCATACAACCGCTCCAACCAGAACGGGCCGGTGGAAGGGATGGGCTACCGCGCTACCGCCAACGGCATCAACCTCAACCGCGATTTTCTGCGCCTGGCCAGCCCGGAAGCCAAAGCCATGGCGCGGCTCGTCGCCGCCTTGAAACCCGATCTCCACGTCGACAACCACGTCACCAACGGATCAGACCACGCCTGGGTCCTGACCTGGCTGGTGGCCGAAGCACCCCAGCTCGACCCCGGTGTCGCGGCATGGGTCGACGCGCACCTGCCGAAGGTTCTCGCCGAAACCGAGGCCGCAGGTCACCTCAACGGCCCCTACGTGAATCTGATCTCCGGGTCCGACCCCACCGCGGGCATGATCTGGGACGTCGCACAACCGCGCTACTCCTCGGGTTACTTCCCGCTCCGCAACCGGCCGTCGATTCTGATCGAAATGCACGCCCACAAACCGTTCCGCGACCGGGTGCTGGCCAACCGGACCTTCATGGAGGAGCTGATCCTCGAGGTCGGCCGCTCGGGCAAGGAACTCATGCGCGCCGTTTCCGCAGCGGACGACCGCGTCACCGCACTGGGGCGCGCCGAAGCCGACCCGTCGGATGTGGTGGTGACGTGGGGGGTGGCAGAAGAGGGCGAGACAATCACCTGGCCCGCCTTCGAGTGGACCGTAGGAGAATCCGTCGTCACTGGCGGCCAGAGGGTTCAGTACCACCCAGGGAACGTCCGCGAGGTCGAGCTCGAGTGGCGCCACCTCCCGGTGCCGGAAATGGTACTGGCGCGCCCTCGGGGTTATGTCGTGCTCCCCGGCTGGCCGCAGATCGCAGATGTGCTGACCGGTCACCGGCTCAGGGTCTACGAAATCACCAGCAACACCGAAATCGAGGTGGAGACCATCCGTCTCTCCAATCCGAAATTTGCCGGGTCGTCCTATCAGGGCGTGGTGATGGTCGAGGACTTCGAAGTGAGCCGCCAACCCGAGGTTCGAAAAGTCCCTGCCGGCAGCCTGTGGGTCCCCGCGGACCAGCCCAACTTCGAAGTGGCGGTTCAGCTCTTCGAGCCCGAAGCACCCGACTCGCTGGTGCGGTGGGGCACGGTGTCATCGGTCTTTGAGCGCAAGATCTACATCGGCGGCGATGTCCTCGAGGCCCTCGCACTCGATATGCTCGAGGACCCGGAAGTGAAGAAAGAGTGGGAGACCGCTCTCGAGGACCCGGACCTCTCTGGAAACGCGCGCGCACGCTACCTCTGGTGGTATCAACGAACACCGTATTGGGATGAGACCGTCGGGCTGCTGCCGGTGATGCGGGTGATGACCCCGCCATCATTCGCGATCGAGCCGTGGTCCGGTCCGTGACATCTGAGGACAATCAGTCCGCCCGATGGGCGCCGCTCGGACGCGCTCTGCTGGACTACCACCGGGGCCTCGAGCACAGCCATTTCATTGTTCACTCAGACCTTTGGGACGATGAACCGACGCCCGTGAAGGAATATTACCGCCCGGACTACCTGCCGATCCCCGACCTCGAACAGCGGGCTCTTTCGTTGTGCCGTGGAAGGGTGCTCGATCTGGGCGCCGGGGCGGGCCGCCATGCCCTCGAACTGCAGGATCGGGACATCGATGTGACCGCGCTCGATATCAGCCGCGATGCCGTGCAGGTGATGCGGGATCGTGGTGTGCGTGACGCCCGCCTCGGAAATCTCGAGGCACTGGACAGCGACACATTCGACACCATTCTGCTTTTGATGCACGGGATCGGCATCGTGGGGACGCTTTCCGGGCTGGAGACCTTTCTCGAACGAGCACGGGAGATCCTCAATCCCAACGGGCGGATCGTCTGCGACTCCGCGGATCTGTCGATCATTCTGCCGTCACTCACCCCCTCCATGAGTCGAGGGAAAGGTCGCCCAGCGGACTATCCCGGCGAGGTGGAGTTTCGTCTGACCTACGGCTCGATGGAAGGACAGGCCTACCCGTGGTTGTTTGTCGATCCCCTCACCCTCGAGAGGTTTGCAACGACCGCCGGTTTTCGGTTTTCCATCGTCAGCCGCGGTGCCCGCGGGGCGTTCGTAGCGGTTCTCGAACACCGAAAATGATATTCTGGACTCTCGTTCGCGCACCAAAAACCACCGCGAACGGCACTGAAAGGCTCCTCATGAATAGAATTTCACGCTGCGCCCTGTCGGTTCTGCTCATCGCAACCGCCGGTGTCCAGGCGCAGGAAGCACTGGCACCGGCCGCCGATATCAACCCCCCCGTGCTCACGGTCAACGGGGACACCATCTACGCTGCCGAAGTCAGCATGGTCATGAGCAATATCTCCGGGCAGCTGACGGCTCAGGGACGGGAAGCCCCCGAGCAGCAGCAACTGGTTCAGATGGCGACTCAGCGGGTGGTCGAACAGAAGCTTCTCGCCCAGGAAGCCCGCCGCCAGGGCTACAAGGTCAACGATCTGCGTGTCGCGGAAGTGGTCGCGGGCATCGAACAACAGGCCGGCGGGCGGGACAAACTGGACGAGTCTCTGGCGGCGCGGGGCACGTCCTACGACAAGCTGCTCATCACCGTCAAAGAGATGGATCTGGTCCGGACACTGATCGAAAAGCAGGTCGTGCCGGCGATTACGATCCCCGACGAGGAGATCGCCGCGTTCTACGCCGAGAATCAGGAGATGTTCACAACGCCCGCCGAGGTTCACGCCCGACACATCATTTTTGCGGCCGGCGAGAACGCGGACGCCGATACCATCATCAACTCCAGAACGCAGGCTGACGAAGCCCGGAAGCGGGCTCTCGCGGGTGAAGATTTCGCCGAGCTTGCCCGCGAGCTCTCGGAGGGCCCGAGTGCCCCTGAGGGTGGCGATCTCGGATTTTTCACCTACCCGCAGATGGTGCCGCCCTTTGCCGAAGCGGCCTTTGCCCTCGGCGAAGGTGAGATCTCCGATGTGGTTCGCACCAACTTCGGGTTCCACGTCATCAAAGTCGAGGAAAAGAAGCCGGAGGTCACGGCGACTCTCGAGGAAAGCAGAGACCGCGCGGGACAACTCCTGACCCAGCAGCAGGTTGGCGCCAAGGTTCAGGAAATGATCAAGACCCTCGGTCAGACGGCCGATATTGTGCCGCTGGTTGCGCCGGAGTCCCCTGGATCTCCTGAGGCTCAGCCGGCTACAGAGTAGACACCGCCGCCGCACGCCACTCGTTTCCGCACGCGCTTCCCGAGAGGATGCCAGGCACGCGGCCCGTCGGACGGGCCGGATGCCAGGCACCTCCGCCGCACGCGGCTCGATTCCGAACGAGCCTGTTATCCCTCGACCAGCGTGGTCGTGACTTCAGCCGGTTTTTCCAGGGTTCGGTGGACCGGGCACCGATCGGCGATCTGCAGCATCCGTTGGCGCTGTTTGTCGTCGAGAGAGCCTTCGAGGCTGATTTCGCGGGTGAAGTGATCGATCTTGGCCCGCGGCCCCTCAACCTCAGCGCAGTCTTCGCAGTGGATTTTTTCATGCCGCAGACGCACCTCGACCGCATCGAGCGGCCAACCCTTGCGATCGGCATACATGCGAAGCGTGATGGTGGTGCAGGAGCCGAGCGCCGAAGCCAGGAGCTCGTAGGGCGTCGGACCGGTGTTGGTTCCCCCCAGACGACGGGGCTCATCCGCGACCAGCGAGTGACCATTGGCGACGACTTCGGTTCGATAGCCCTGTTCGGTCCGAACGATGACGAGGTTGTCGCCGAGCTCCTTCGCCGCGGTTTTCTCTTGCGGCGGTCCGATATAACGACGCGCCCAGGCGGCGATCATCGATCCAACGTACCGGGAATCGTCGGCGTCGCTCAACAGGTGGTCGGCCCCATCCAGCGCCACAAAAGTCTTCGGTTGGTTCGCCGCCTCGAAGATCGCCGTCGCGTGGTCGATGCCTACCGTTCTGTCCACTGCCGAGTGGAAGACCATCAGGGCACGCCCGAGGTTGACGATCGCATCGCGCATGTTGACCGCCGACAGGTCATCGAGAAACTCCTTACGAATTCGAAACGGCCGCCCGGCGATTTTGACCTCTGCCTCGCCGGCACTCTCGATCTCGGCCGAGGACGAGCGGATCATCCCCGCCAGCTGATCGGTCGACGACGGCGCCGCGATCGTGGCGACGGCCGTAGCGGACGGGATCAGGGCCGCTGCCTGCAGCACTGCCGCTCCGCCCAGTGAGTGGCCGATCAGGATTTTCGGCGCCTCGAGCTCACGGTCCATGTACTCCGCTGCCGCCACGAGATCAGAAACGTTGGACGAAAAGGTGGTGTCCGCGAAATCGCCCTCGCTGTCTCCAAGCCCCGTGAAATCAAAACGGAGAACGGCAACTCCCTCGACGGCCAATGCCCGCGAGACCCGCGCGACCCCCTTATAGTCCTTGGAACAGGTAAAACAGTGTGCAAAGAGCGCGTAGGCGATGGGCTCATCGTCCACCGGTTGGTCGAGCAGAGCGGACAATTTGTGCCCGGCGGGATTGTTGAATGTAATTCTCCTTGTGTGCATCGCGTTTCACCCCTCCACCGGGAAAAGATCACCGGTTGGCTCCCAATTTTTTCATCGCCCGATTCTCTCATTGTCCGACCGGGAGCCAAGATGTCGTCACTCACTGCTCGCTGCTCGTCCCGCCCGCTGGGGATCGCGCCTGCTATCATCCCCCGACCGAGATCAAACAGCGGAGGCAGCACATGACGTCGCAGATCAGCTTTTTCGAGCAGGTGAACACCAACTTCGACCGTGCCGCGGCGCTGACCGACTATCGGCCAGGTCTGCTCGAGCAGATCAAAGCCATCAACAGCGTGATTCACTTCACCTTTCCCCTCAAGCGCGACGACGGGAGCATCGAGGTCATGCACGCGTGGCGGGCCGAGCACAGCCACCACATGCTGCCCACCAAAGGCGGCATTCGTTATGCGGCAATGGTCAACGAGGATGAGGTGATGGCCCTGGCGGCGCTGATGACCTACAAATGCGCTATCGTCGACGTGCCGTTCGGCGGCGCCAAGGGCGGCGTCAAGATCTCGGCTCACGAGTACTCCGAACGAGAACTCGAACGAATCACCCGCCGCTTCACCTTCGAGCTCTTCAAAAAGAACTTCATCGGCCCAGGGCTCGACGTCCCGGCGCCCGATTTTGCCACCGGCTCACGGGAGATGGCGTGGATAGCCGACACCTACGCAACCCTGGCGCCTCACGACATCAACGCCCTCGGTTGCGTGACCGCAAAACCCGTCCAACAGGGCGGCATCCAGGGCCGCACCGAGGCCACCGGCCGCGGCGTGTTCTTTGCGTTGAGAGAGGTCTGCAGCCTCGGTCTCGACATGCGCCCACTCGATCTCATGCCCGGCCTGGAAGGCAAACGCGTGGTGGTTCAGGGACTCGGCAACGTCGGCTACCACGCGGCGAAGTTTCTCGAAGAGGAAGGGGGCGCCGTCATCGTCGGCCTTATCGAATACGAGGGAGCCATCTCGAAGCCTCAAGGGCTTCGCGTCGAGGACGTCATGACCCACCGGCGAGAGACTGGTTCGCTCCTCGACTTCCCCGGCGCCGATAACCTGGAACACCGGGATCTCGGCCTCGAGCTCGATTGCGACATTCTGATTCCGGCGGCTCTCGAAAACGCCATCACCATGGAGAATGCAGGACGGATCAAGGCCAGGATCGTCGCCGAGGCGGCGAACGGCCCGGTCTCCGCCGAGGCCAGCGAACACCTCCATCAGCGAGGCGTCATGGTCGTGCCGGACGCGTTTATCAACGCCGGCGGCGTGACCGTTTCCTACTTCGAGTGGCTCAAGAACCTCCAGCACGTGCGCTTCGGACGCATGGAGAAACGGTTCGAGGAAAAGGCCTCGCGGCAGATACTCAACGCCATCGAACACGCCACCGGCACGTCGTTCTCCGAGGCCGAAATCAGCGATTTTGCCCGTGGGGCTGACGAAATCGACCTCGTCAACTCCGGCCTGGAAGAGACCATGATCAAGGCCTACCACCAGATTCGCGAGAACCAACAGCGGCATGCGGGCATCGACCTCCGCACCGCGTCGATGATCAGCGCCATCGACAAGATCGCGGCGGTCTACAAGCACCGGGGGATTTTCCCCTAGGCGGGATGCTGGATACTGGATCCTAGATCACTCTTGTCCAAGACAGCATCTCGGAAGGGATAGCCGCGGAGCGGCGACAGGAATGAGCCCGGGGCGCGAGCCCCGGGAAACCGTGCAACCAAAAACAGTCAAGCCCCGGAGGGGCGACAGAAAAGTAAGCGTTGCCGCGCTAAAAGCCGATCGGGATAGTCTGTCGCCCCTCCGGGGCTCGGTCTATTTATCCGGGCTTTGTTCCCGGGGCTCGCGCCCCGGGCTAATATTTTTCGCCCCTCTGGGGCTTTTTCGGTGCCGGTCTATGTGGCATTGGCTCATGACGTCTTTCGAAAACCTCTTCCCGAAATACCTCGTATCCGGGTCGTAAAACGTCTGTTTTCCGTGCGGCATTCTCTCGTGAGAGTCTGTCTTGGACAGCAGTGATCCTAGATGCTGGATCCGTCCGCCCACCCCGAAGAGTGGTGGAGACGGGTGTGATCATCCAGCATCCAGAATCCAGCATCAAGATCACTCCCCAAGCTCGAACGGGATCCGAATCTCGCTCTCCTCGAGGTCGACTCCGAATGTCCACCTGCCGGCCTGGATGCCACCCGGGATGTTGACGTAGAGACGGCCGAAACAACCGCGCCTGTCGTTGACGGTGACTTCGTCAAACGACACGCCTCCACCCGGCGAGACGTAGAACTGGACCGAACACTCGATCCGGCTCGGCGGGAAATAATCCAACGGGTCGCGATCGACGTTGGCCTTCGCGATCACCGGACGCAGTGCCCCATAGGCCTTGTTGAACTCCTTCTGCGAAGGCAACTGGATCGTATCGCCGGCAGGAGTCCGGAGAAAGATATTCTCGCGCTTCACCGTGGCGTTCTGTCCGCCGGGCGAACTGAAACCCACCTCGAGGATCATCCACTCGTCGCCGAGTTGGGAGTTCGCGAATCGATAGGCTAGAACGGTCCACAGCTCCGGCCCGTACTGTTTGAGAATGTACTGGCCCAATCGCTCGACACCGGGCGTGTCGGTGGGCGAACCGGTGGAACAACTCATCATGGTCGCAGCAACACCAACAACCACGAACAAGGTGACGATCGTTTTGAATGACGCTGATTTCATAAAGACCCCTTTCTGCTCTTCTCCATACCAATTGCAATGATGGTGCCAATTTGGAACTCGGTCTCATGGAGGGCCCGCTGGGAACCCGTCACCTCAGGATGACACCTCTCTTATCTGAATGACGCGCCATTCTCGCTCAATCCCGAGTCCATGTCGAGTAGCGCGATGCGGGTTGGACCGGGTATCCTGTCCGTGGTGTCGGTATGACCCACTGCACCGGCCTCTGGTCGTCGATGCGGTTCGCAACCGAAGCCATCAAAAGCTCAGGAGGCCTGCATGGAGAAACCGAGATACTACTTCATCGATGATCGCGATACGGTCAATCTCGATTTCTCCAACCTGGGATTCGATTATCTTGCCTGCCCATACCGTTTCGAGGCCGTTTTCGAATTCGGGGTGTGGCGGGTTTGCGGGATTCTGGAAGACTCGACGATGCACCTGCGCGAAGGCAGCCAGTGTCTTCACTACGGGCAACAGCTCTTCGAAGGTATGAAGGCCCAGCGCGGGCCCGACGGACGGGTTTTCGCCTTTCGGCCGTTGGAAAATGCGCAACGGATGAATATGGGGGCGCGCTATCTGAAGGGCCCGGAAGTCCCCGAAGAGCTCTTCCTGCGCGGCATCGAAGAGGTCACCCGGGCGAACCTGCCATTTGTCCCACCTCACGGCAGCGGCGCTGCGCTGTATCTGCGGCCCATGTACCTTGGGGTCGGAGACAACATTGGTGTCAAACCGGCGACGAAGTATGTCTTTCGGATATTTGTCAGTCCGGTCGGCCCCTATTACAAAGGCGGTTTCGGACCGGATCAGGACAAGAGCTTCATGGTCAGCCGCTCCGATCGCGCTGCCCCACAGGGAACCGGCCATATCAAGGCCGGCGGGAATTACGCTTCGTCCTTTGCCCCGGGCAGCGAGGCCAAGGATGCGGGGTTTGTCGATGCGATCTACCTCGATCCCGTTGAGCACAGGTATATCGAGGAAATCGGCGCCGCCAATTTCCTCGGATTCAAGGGCGACACCCTCCTGACGCCGAAATCGACGAGTATTCTCCGGTCCGTCACGAGGGTCTCACTGATGGAAATCGCCTCCGGAATCTTCGGCTGGCCGACGGAAGAACGGAAGATCGGCGTCGAGGAACTCGGCGACCTCGATGCTGCCGCGTGCTGCGGCACCGCCGCCGTCTTGTGCTGGGTGTCAGCCATCGTCGACGGCGACACGCGCTGGGAATACCCGTTCGATCCGCGATGGCAGCAACTGTACGACGCCCTCGTTGGTATCCAGACCGGGGCGCGCGACGACCCGTTCGGCTGGTTGTACGAACTCAGCCGCTGAGTTCGGCGATCGCCGCCTCCCGGTCGTCGAAGACCGGGAATATCTCATCCAGACGAGTCAGTCTCAGCAGGCTCAATATCCTGCGGTGGGGCCTCAGCAGAGCCAACCGGCGGCCCTCTTTTTCGAATCGTTGGAGGTAGCCAACCATCTCGCCAAGCCCGGTCGAGTCGACGTTGTCGATACCGGACATGTCCACCAACACCGCCGGCACCCCGGAATCGAGCAGCCCTTGAAGGTACGAAGAAAACTGGCGTGCCGACTCACCGAAGTTGATGACCCCGCGCACCGCCAGGACGGTCACGCCTTCGCTTTCAGAACTGTCGATTTCCATCCCGTTTCCCTTCGCCTCCCGGAATCATCCGTTTCGGTTCCCGTCAGCAATTGCCGACCCTGAGGCTCTCCGGCCACCGGGGAGCCCATTGTACGGGTCGCTTTGCTCAGAGCGCAACAACGTCGGACCTTCGGCGGACGGCTGTGGGCTCACTCGGGCGCATCGCCGTCACGAAGCCTTCCCGCCTCGAGGGCCCGCCGGCGCTCCCCGGGGTCGCGCTCGACAAACAAGCACCCTGCGCGCTCGACCGCCGCCAGCAGTTCCGGCGCCGAGTTGAGGATCAAGACATCCACGAATCGGTCGTCGGGGATGGCGCCGGCGACAATTTCGGACACCAGGTTCAAGGAACCGCGAAGCGACCTCACGGCTGCGGGCACGAGCCACACGAAGAGAGACAGGTCCGGCTGATCCTGAACGCCCTCGACCTGCACATCCACCAAATGCGCAAATGCCACATCGGGACAGGCCGCGAGGGCTGAACGCAGGGACTCCGACGATTGGCGGTCGAGCGGTCGCTCGGGAGAACTCAACAAAAGCCGGTTTTCGGTTTGGCTCATTTCAGAAATATATCCTACGCGTCTCGACCGGAGGCCGCTGCCGTTGGCGCCCACCGGCTTTTCCGGTTAGCCTTGACGGGTGAAGTCCAGAGTGTGGCATCTCGTTGCAGCGATAATCCTGGTCGGAGCGTTCGCCCGATGTGAGGATTTCGACGCCGCTCTCGCCCGCGCCCGCGAGGCCGCCCAACGTCATCATTACTCCGAAACGATCGAGATCCTGTTGCCGTTTTCCGCCTCCGACGATCCCGAGATCACATACATCACGGCAGCAGAGATCGGGCGGGCGTACTTTCACCTCGGCCGTTACACAGCTGCCAACCGCGCTTTCAGGGAGGCTGTCGCCCTTCACCCCGAACGACCCGAGACCGCGATCTACCTCGAAGCCTCTTCCTACCTGACCGGCGACACACAACAGGCCTACCTGATCTTTGAAGAGCTCCTCAAGGGCGGGGCGCGCGATCTCTACCTCGCGGTGACCCTCCCGGGCAGTCGCCAATTCCTCGCCGAGCCCGAAGTGCAGACCCTGCTCGCCACATATTCGGCGCCGCTCGAGGTTGATGTTCGAAAGGCACGCGTTATGGGCGTCACTCTCGGCGAGAGCCACGGCGCTGTGGCGCAACGCCTCGGAGCCGCTTCGTCAGATCCGGAGGCCAGAAACCTGACCGCAGAAGCCGGGCCCGCAGTGATCTGGGCCTTCACGTTTGACGCCCACCAGCGTCTGGCCGAAATCGTCCTGTACGCAGGCAATCTGCTCGACTACACGCCCTATCGACTTCGATTTGACGCCGGTATTGATTGGACCACAACACCAGCGGCAGCCATTGCCGCCTGGGGACCGCCGACATCACTGAGCACCGGCACCGACAAAGGCCTCATCGCAGCATGGGATTTCGGGACCCACAATCTCACCGTCAACTTCGGAGAGCCCGGTGCCTCGAGACCTCCGGATCTTCCACGCGGAGCCGCGATGATCCGAAATCTCCGGCTCGCGACCGGCCCGCTGACTCCCTGATAGGATTGAGTTGTGGATGCTTCGTCTCCGTCGCTTGCAGGGCAACTCCTGATTGCGATGCCCAACCTGGCCGATCCAAATTTCTGGCAATCGGTGGTTCTTCTCGGAGTTCACTCCGACACGGACGGGGCTTTCGGTCTGATCGTGAACCGCCCGCTCGAGATCGACATGCACGACATTCTGAGCGAACTCGGCCAGGAGCAGGTGGATCATGAGCTGCCCCAGGTGATGGCCGGCGGACCGGTGCAGCCGAACCAGGGCTTTGTCCTTTTCCAGCGGGGGAACCAACAGCCCGAGGAGGACGACATCACGATCTCGGACTCTCTCGCTGTGTCCGGCAATACCGAAACGCTGGTCCGATTGACTCTCGACAAGAGCCCCAGCCAATACTGCCTCCTGCTCGGTTATTCCGGCTGGTTTCCCGGTCAACTCGAACGCGAGATCGAAGAGAACTCGTGGGTGATTGCTCCGCTGGATCACGAGATCCTCTTTGGCGTTCCTGCTCCCGACAGGTGGGCGGCAGCCTTGAGATCGATCGGAATCGAGCCCGGCACCCTGGTTGACTCCGGCTCCAACCAACCGTCCTGACCTGGGGTCCCCACACCCTTTCGGGCATCAAAAAACCCAGCCGTGAGGCTGGGTTGATAAAAATCGGGAGGGACGGTTCTGCCAATTCGGTAGGATCAAAACGATAGGAAATTATGGCAGGCCTTTAAGGTTGGCCTCGTTATAGGTAGGCATACAAGGTGGTCAGCGTCCCCGAACCCCTCCCTTTCTCAATTGATGCCTCATCCTACCACGCCGATGTCGCCGGTGTCCAGTGGATGAGTCCTCGAAACCTTTGGAGAATCACAGATTTGCCTGTCGTGCTGCGATTATCGGTTTCATTCTCAATTCAAGATGAAAGGAACCAATCACTGCGGCTCTTGTGCCATCGGTGTCAGATCCACGGACACCTCGAGGACCTCGCCGTCCTCGAGGTCGACACTTCGCGAAAAACCCTGATAGCCCGGTGCCGAGACCTCGATCAAGTGGTTCCCGGAGGCGACTGCCAGCGGCCCTTCCATCAGCGCAACCTCCGCAGCCGTTGCGGCGAACGCACCGTTGATTGCAATGGAGGCAGAGGCCGGATTGACTTTCAGCTGCAGCGCTGCTCCCGTCTCCGGCTTTTGACCGCCGACAGCGTTGGTGCGCCCGACATCAGGTCTCAAACTGGGATCCGGGCCGCCCCGGAGCCCCGAAGGGCCCGCCTGGTCAGCCGCGCGAAGCGGAGCGTACACACGGTTGAAGGGCTTGCCCTTTCCGTAGTTGTCCGCCTTCGATTCCTTCGGCGTCCCTTTGACCCGCAGGAGCCGTTGTTTGAGATCGAAACGACACCCCGCCTCTGCGACGACATCAATCGCCACTGTCTCGTAACCATCCAACCTGAGCTCGACGAGGTACGCACCGGGAGCGAGATAGAGATAGCCCGGCCTCCCATCGAGATACCGCGTGCGGCCGACAAACCTGTCGTCGAGGTACAGCCGAGCATCTTTGGGTCTGACGTCGGTGCTGACGATCGCCAACTCGGGACCGGGAGGCATCCCCGCGGACTGTGGCGGTCCCGTCCAATAGGCCGCCACCGGTGTACACGGCAACATGACCGCGCTCGCGTCAACCCCAGCTGAACTCGCGGGTTGTCGTGCAGCGTCCGGTGCCGACGACTGTTGAACCGTCGATCCCGCGGCTTGCACCTCAGCGCCGTTCTGCGCCGCCGCGTTTCCGAGGCCGCTGCAGAGCAGCAGCACCAACAACGGCCCACACGTGGTCTTCATCGTGCACCTCCGGTCATGGAGAATGCAATCCTGCTGCCAACCCTTTGCGGTAACACAGATCGAGGTAGCGCTGGTAGGCCGCCGCCGGTACGAGGCCCTCGATCTTCTCCCCGACTTCGACCAAGCACAACAGACAGAACCGTTTCAGACCCTCGAACCGCACTGATTGCCTGGCCCTGGCCACCCCGAGCAGACTTGCCAGCTCCGGGTGGATGCTCTGAAAGATGGCCGCAGAAAGACCGGATGTCCTCTGACGGCGACAAAACGTCCGTGGTCGAACACAGTGCTCGTGGATGGTTCTGGCTCGGGGTTGGTAGCAGAGGCTGAGGCCTTCTTGCTGCGCCCGATAGGAGAACTCGATGTCTTCCCAGGCGGCGGCGGGAAAATCCTCCCGGAATCCGCCGTGCCGGATCAGTTCGTCCCTCGGCAGAGAAACGTTTGAAGTGTAGAAGAAGTTGAAGGGCACAGACCGTGGGTCCTCGATGATCGAATAGCCGAACTGGGAGCCGTACTCGTTAATGAACCTCATGAACGGGCTCTCAGAATCGGCCGGAAACGAAGTATGGCCGAGAACCGCGAGCGGTCCCTTGCCCCCGAAGAGGCGGTGTTCCTCGAGGTGGGCCAGCAACCAACCCGGCTGGGGAATCGTGTCGTCCCCGAGAAAAAGAACGATCTCTCCCGACGCTTGCCGGACGCCTCGATTGCGGGCCGTTGCCGGGCCGGCGTTGGATTGTTTGAGCACGATCCAACCCCGCTCGGTGCCGGCTTCCTGCAGCCACGCCCCGGTACCGTCGTCCGAACCGTCGTCCACGACAACGACTTCAAGTTCGATGTCCTGGTCCCTCGCCTGAGTCGCCACGCCGTCCAGTACCCGTCGCAGCTCTCGCAGCCTGTTGTAGGTGGGGATGACGACGCTGGCCCGCATCAGGCCACGCTCCCCGGGGACTCCGACAGCAGTCGAGTCAGAAAACCGCAGTCGACGGTCTGGCCGGGAAAAGCGCGTCTTTCAGGCTCGACCTGTTGTTCTCCCGAGCCCGTTTTCGGAACAACCTCACCGCCGATTTCCACCCTGGCAATGTCCGTCGCATCCGCTCTCACGTTGTCCGCGCATTCGCGACCGACAACCGGGGCGAAGCGCCCATAAATGAGGCCACACGATCTGTTTCCAAGACACCGTGAATATTCACCTGCGTATGCGACCGGAATTACTGCAAATTGACTCGGCCTTCGAGTCCTCCGGGTGCGCCCGGAATCCACAGATTCATCGACGCCTGCTCTCTGTACGGACTTTCCATCAAGAGTATCCACGACCGAAGTCTATCGTGAATCCGCGGGCACGGCCACGACCACCCACCAAAGTCCTGCTGGATCAGCAAATCCCTCATAACCTTCGATTCAGTCGGCACAGTTTTCCGTATCCAGAGAAGAAATTTCCGGCGCGTATTCGTCTCGATGATGAGCCCTATTCCTCTCGAATTGAAAGATTTGGCGCCTTCATCTTCAAAAATCACACATTGCCTCTACAGAAAATATGCACTAATAGTCAAATCCATTTGGTCAAATCTTCGTACAAAAAACGAACAAATAATGCTGAAATTTCCTTGACTCTTGAATTTCTTTTCCGTATTCTGGCGTCAGTCTCTTTGGGAGGTAACTCATGGCGTTCGAAAAATTCATCCCATCTCAATCGTCGGGAGTTCGGCCCAGGGCTACCATTCGGCCGAGCGGTTTGATCTCATTTGACGCTGCCAGTGTCGAGACCTTTGGACTCGATTCAGCGTCATATGCCGTCCTATTTTTTGACAAAACGCGCAAGATCGTCGGCGTTCAGATCACCGTGAACGAAAAAGACGACGGCGCTTTGAAACTCTCCAGAAGACGGCGCTCAGTGAGTTTGAAAGCACCGCAGTTTTTTGACCTCTATGGCCTCAGTTTTGACGAGGCACAGCGGTTCGACGTGGGGCGTGACCCATCATCCAAAATGCTGACAATCAGCCTCAAGAACATCAAGCGTCGACGCGGCCGTCGCCCGAAAAAAGGCTGAGATTTCAGGCCTTCCGCAGACCGTCCCAACGTGATATCTCTCTCCGATTGCAGCTGAATTCTCGGGCCGTCATCGTGTCAGCCGGGCCAGGATTCGGCAACGCCAAATAGGGTCCTGAAACCGGTTGTGGATCTCTCCGCAACGATGTCTGACGTTGTCCCCCATACCTCCGCCAGCTTGCACCCCACCAAAGGCACGAACGAGGGTTCGTTTCGCTGCCCCCGATGCGGCACCGGGGCGAGAAATGGGCTGTCGGTCTCGACAAGAACCATCTCAGGTTGAAGTGCAGCGGCCATCTCCCGAATATTGTCGGCAGCCTTGAATGTCACCATCCCGGAGATCCCGACCATCAGCCCGAGTTCGATCACCCTCAACGCCTCGGCCGGGCCCTCGGTGAAGGAGTGGCAGATCCCGCGAAGACGTCCGGCCCGCGCACTCAGCCTTGATTCGAGATCCGACCACGACTCCCGATTGTGCAGCACCACCGGTCGATTCGCCGAAAGAGCGAGATCGAGTTGCCACTCGAGAGCGGTCAACTGATCCTCGAGCGGGGAATTCATGTAGTGGTAGTCGAGACCCACCTCGCCAACCGCGACCACACCGGGTCGGGCCAGCGCAGCCTCGAGCTCGCGCTTCAAACCGTCGTCGAGGGTGGACGCATCGTGAGGATGGACACCGACCGCCGCCACTACCTTCTGCGGAAAGTCCTCCGCCAACCCGAGCGTCGTTTCGAGATCCTCGCGCCCGGTGGCTGGAACGAGAACCCCACCGACGTTCTTCGCATCCGCACGATCAAAGAGAGCGGCCACCTCATGGGCTTCAAACATGGTCAGGTGGGCGTGGGAATCGATCCACAACGTGGTGTTTTTCATCCGGTGATTCTACGCGTCTTCGTCGCACGCCACCATCAGCGCGCCGCCAACGACAGCGGCAGTCTCCGACCGCAAGGTGTGCGCACCCAATCGAAGGCGGGTCCAGCCGCGATCAATGAACATCTCGAGTTCGACCTCGGAGAACCCGCCTTCCGGGCCGACAACCAGAATGCGGCGTTGAGGCAGCTCGAAGGAGGAGATCGTGACTCCGTCAGGGTCCGCAACCACTCCTGCACCTTTCCGGCTCGTCACGACCGCCGTCAGATCCCGCACGTCCGGGATTTCCATTTCCCAGGCGCGTCGGCACTGTTTGAGCGCCTGGCGGGCGACCCGCTGCCAATGCGCCGATCGGTCGGCATTCACGCGGCGGCCAGCCTGGGTGCGATCCGTGACGATCGGCTGCACCCGTCGAATGCCGATTTCCACCGCTTTTTGAACCGCCCAGTCCATGGCCTTTGATTCGATGACCGCGAGCGCGAGCGTGATGCCCTCTCCCCGCTGCTGCGGCAGGACCTGACAGGACACAACCTCGGCGTCGACTCTCGACCGGCCCTTGATGTCCAGCCGCGCCGCCGCGATCCTCCCGCTACCGTCCGCAAGCACGACCTCGTGCCCGCTGCGAAGTCGCAGCGCCCCAGTTGCGTGGCGCCCCTCCACGTCATCCAGAGCGACAACGGCACCGTCGTGGATCACTCCCGGCGGAACCAGCAGCCAGGGGGGCGTCTTCATCGTGGCAACCTTGCGCTGAGGCTCGCCCACTCGCCGAGCGCCGCCGTCGAAGACGCCAGCATCCCGCACCGCTCGATCTCCCCGGAAATGCTGTCCACCTCCTCGACCAACAGGCCGGCAAGCACCAGCGTTCCACCGGGGGCGAGGGCCGCGCTCATTCGATCGAGCAGGGGGAGGAAGTGGGCGGTTATCATGTTGCACAGCACGAAATCGAAAAACCCGGGAACCGCACACTCTATCGACCCGATCGCGTAGTGGGCGCGGGGCTTCCACGCCTGGAGATCGCGGATCTGGCGGGCAGTGTGAACCGCGAACGGGTCGATATCGACTCCGAGCACCCGGCGAGCTCCCAAGACGTCGCAGGCCAGGGCGAGAATCCCCGAACCTGTTCCCGCGTCGAGCACGTTTCTTCCGACGATATCAGCCGATTCCAACGCCTCGAGGATGAGGCGCGTCGACTCGTGGCTGCCCGATCCGAAGGCCATCCGCGGTGGGATGACCAACCGCCTGCGTTCCGGGGGCGCTGCGGTCGGTGTGTCCGGGTGCGGATCAATCCACCACGTCGCGCCCACCTCGAACGGCTGTACTGCCCTCCGGTAGTTCGCCATCCAGTCTTCTTCCTCGACGATGGCAACTTCGAAATCGAGCCCCCCTGCCTCCGCGATCGCCCTGTTCACCTCTGCGACCCATTCCACATCGGAGCCGGACAGGTACACAGTGACCTCGGCGCGATCGCCGCGTCGGTTGTTGATCTCGGTGCCCAGAACAGGCACTCCGAAAAGGAGGGTGGGAAGCTCTTCCTCAAGTGCCGACGGGATCGAGCAGCGAATGCTCTGGAAGGCGCTCACGGCCGTCCGTTGCCCGATCAATCGCCGCCGAACGCCCGCCGCAGACGATCGAAAAACCCACCGTCCGATTCCGGTTCGAGACCGCCGCCGATTTCGGCAACCTCCTCGATCAGCCGGCGCTGTTCGTGTGACAGTTTTTTGGGTACCACCACCCGCAGGTGGACATAGAGATCGCCGCGCCTCCGTCCGTTGACGTGAGGCATCCCGACGCCGTGCAGGCGAATGACGTCTCCGGGTTGCGAACCGGCATCGACATCGACGTCGCGGTCCTCACCGAGCACAGTGGTGATCGGCACCTCGACGCCGAGCATGGCCTGGAAGACCGAGATCGGCAACTCGAGGTGAAGATCGGCACCATCCCTCTCGAAGAGATCGTGACCGGCAACATCCATCACTACAAAGAGATCGCCGGCGGGGCCGCCGAACGTACCGCCTTCACCTTCGCCGACGAGTCGCAGCCGCATGCCGCTGTCGACACCGGCGGGAACCGTCACCTTGAGGGTTGTCTCTTTTTCGGTCCTGCCGTGGCCCTCGCAATCGGAACACGGATCGCGGTTCACCCGTCCCGCGCCACCGCACGAGGGGCAGGTCTGGGCAACCGAGAGAAATCCACGCCGATAGGCAACCTGTCCCGCCCCTTCGCACGTCGAACAGCTCTCCGGCGTCGTCCCCGGTTCGGAACCCGAACCCGAGCAACGCTCGCAGCTTTCCAGCCGAGGCACGCGAATCGATCGCTCGATCCCCGTCGCAGCCTCTTCGAGGGTCAACTTCAAAGTGTACTGGAGGTCGTGGCCGCGCCTCGAACCCGATCCCGATCGACGGCGCCGCGATCCGAACATATCGCCGAACCCAAAGAGATCACCCAGGATGTCGGCGAAATCGCCGAAGGAATTGGGGTCGAAACCGGTGAATCCTTCACTGCCGAGGCCGGCGTGTCCGAACCTGTCGTAACGGGCACGTTTGTCGGGGTCGGAGAGCACGGCGTACGCCTCGGACGCCTCCTTGAACTTCTCTTCGGCATCCGGAAGGTCGGGGTTCCGATCGGGATGGAACTTGACCGCCAGTCCCCGGTAGCTGGTCTTGATCTCGGCGGCAGAGGCATCCCTCCCCACGCCGAGAATCTCGTAGTAATCTCGCCGGTTTTCAGTGGACATCGAGGTCTAGTACTCGCTTTCGCTGTCGTCGCTGCGATCGTCGCCGGGCGCGTCTGGCGCCATTTTCATCTGGCCGCCGAGTGCGGCGATCGGATCGAGCATGATGACCTGGGTGAGGATCTGGGCAGCATCCTGCACCGCGTAGATGGCTTCTTCGAGCACCGACCGCTCTTCGCTGGTGGTCGCTTTGCGGGCGCGATTCAACGTCGCCCGGACCTCCTCGCGATCCTCCGGTGACAGGCCGGCGCCAAACTCCTTGACCACCCGCTCGTTGGTATAGAGGAGACCATCGAGACGATTCTGCAGCTCGCGGATTTCGCGGTGCTCCCGGTCGTCCTTGCGGTACTTGTCGGCCTCGGCGATGAGGGAGTCGATCTCTTCCTTCGAAAGGCCGCCCGCCGGGTTGACTTCGATGCTCTGTTCCTTACCGGTCGCGAGATCGCGCGCGCCCACGTTGACGATGCCGTTGGAATCGATCGAGAACGTCACCTCGATCTGGGGCACGCCACGAGGAGCCGGCGGAATGCCAACGAGGTCGAACCGGCCCAAAGACCGGTTCTCGCTCGATATCCCGCGTTCACCCTGCAGGACATGGACGTTCACCGTCGTCTGGTTGTCGCTGACGGTGGTGAAGATCATGCTCTTCTTCGTCGGTACGGTCGAGTTGCGATCGATGATTTTTGTAAACAACCCGCCGTGGGTCTCGATGCCGAGCGACAGCGGCGTTACGTCGAGGAGGATCAGGTCCTTGACCTCGCCCTGGAGGATACCCGCCTGGATCGCGGCACCGATGCCAACCACCTCATCCGGGTTGATGTCCTGGTTCGGTTGGCGTTTGAAAAACTCGCTGACGGTTCGCTGAACCAGCGGCATCCGGGTCTGGCCGCCGACCAGAATGATCTCGTCAATCTGTTCCGGCTCGAGGCGGGCCGCCTCGAGGGCATTCCGGCACGGTTCGAGCGTTCTTTCAACGAGATCCGCAACGAGGCCTTCCAGTTGGCTGCGGGTGAACAGAACCTGCATGTGTTTGGGTCCGGTGTGGTCTGCGGCGATAAACGGCAGAGATATCTCGGTCTCCTCGTCAGTCGACAGCTCACACTTTGCGGCTTCAGCCGCCTCCTTGATGCGCTGCATCGCCATCATGTCCTCTGAAAGGTCGAGGCCGGTATCGGTCTTGAACTCCTGGAGCAGATGCTCCATCACCCTGGAGTCAAAATCCTCACCACCGAGGAAGGTGTCGCCGGCCGTCGACTTGACCTCGTAGATGCCGTCCCCGATCTCGAGAACCGAGATATCGAAGGTTCCGCCGCCGAGGTCGTACACTGCGATGACCTCGTTCTTATTCTTGCCAAAGCCGTAGGAAAGCGAGGCCGCAGTCGGCTCGTTAATGATCCGAACGACATCGAGGCCGGCGATGGTGCCGGCATCCTTGGTCGCCTGACGCTGACTGTCGTCGAAGTAGGCCGGGACGGTGATGATGGCCTGAGTGATCTCCTCGCCGAGGAACTCCTCCGCAAACTCCTTGATCTCGCGGAGAATCAGAGCCGATACCTCGGGCGGGCTGTAGGTCCTGTCGAGAATGCTGACGCTGGCGTCCCCGTTCTCGGCCTCAACGATCGAGTAGGGCACCAACGTTCTCGACCAACGGACCTCCTCGGAATCAAAGCGCCTGCCGATGAGGCGTTTGACCGCGTAGGCCGTGTTCTGGGGATTCGTCATCGCCTGGCGCCTGGCGATCTGGCCGACCAGCCGCTCGCCGGCTGCAGTGAATGCGACGACGGACGGTGTCGTCCGCGCGCCCTCCCGGTTCGGAATGACGACGGGTTTGGTGACGTCGACAACAGCCGCGCAGCAGTTGGTGGTTCCGAGGTCGATTCCGATGATCTTGCTCACGACTCGCCTCCGGCGCCGCCTTCGGGCCCCACTGGCTCGACGGCGACTCCGACCATTGCCGGTCGGATCAGCCGATCTCCAAGGGTGTAGCCTTTGAGCATGACAAACACAATCGTGCCCGGGGGATGGTCCCCTCCTTCGACTCGCTGGACGGCCTCGTGGACCTCCGGATCAAAGATCTGGCCCACCGGATCGATCTCGGTCACGCCCTTTCGCTCCAGAGTGTCGCGGAGTTGCTTGGCGATCATCTCGACACCCTGATGAAATGCGCCGCTGTCGTCGTCCGCGTGCTGCAGCGCGCGCTCGAAATTGTCGATGACCGGGAGCAGCTCGCGAATGAGATCTTCCTGGGCGGCCTGACGGACGTCCTCCCGTTCGCGATCGACCCGTTTTCGGAAGTTGTCGAACTCCGCCAATTTCCGCAGATAGACGTCGCGCACATGATCAAGCTCTGCCTGGAGTTGTTCAGCCTTCTGCGAGCCGGCCTCCTCGCTGACGGCAACACCTGTCGGAGCGTTGGTTTCGGTCTTCGGCTCGGGAGGGGGCTCGGGCTCAACCTGGTCCTCATCAACATCGACGAATTCGATCTCGATCTCGTCGTCACCGAGGTCTCCAAGCTCTCCCGGAAAGTCGATCTCATCATGCATAGTCAGCTCCAGACGTCTCGAGCATCTGCGTCAGCGAGTCTCCGATGAACTCCACCACAGGAACTATCCGCTGATAATCCATCCTCCGTGGCCCGACCACCCCAACGGCACCAACCTGTTGTCGGTCCCGAAAGTAGAGCGTCGCGACAATACCCAGATTACCTTGCGCTGTCGTCTCGGACTCGCCTCCGATCAAAACCTGGGTCCGGCCGCGGGCAAAGGCCCGCCGAAACTCGGCCGCGATTCGAGCTCGGTCCTCGAGGGTCGACAACAACGATCTGACCCGTTCGATTTCAGAAAAATCAGTCGAAACCAGAAGGTTTTCGGTGCCCGCGATATGGACTTCGATATCGCCTTCGTCGACCGACGAAAGCTGCTGAACAACCGATCGCGCGCCGGCGAGCAGCGGGCCGTCGGGGCCCGGCTCTTCGTCGAGGGCCAGCCGCGCCATGAACTCACGAGTGTCCTGAAGCGGTGCGCCTGCGAGACGGCTGGTCATGAAATTGGAAAGTTGCTGGAGATCATCGCGACTGATCTTGTCATCGAGTTCCAACACTCTTTTCTCGACGCTCCCGTCACTGCCCACAATCAAACCGAGGACCCCCCGGTGTTCGAGGAGAACCAGGGACACTGCCTCCAGCACAGGCCCCTCGCCAAGCGGTCGAACGGCCACCCCGGCCTCGTTGGTCGCCTGCGCGATGAGCTGCGCCACCCATTCGATGTCCTCGATCAGCTCGCGCCGCCTCGCCAGAATCTGCCCGGCCAGTTCATTCCTGACGGCCGCTGGCGGCGCCGTGCGGCGGGGGAGGTTGTCGACATAGAGGCGGAACCCCTTGTCGGACGGGGCCCTCCCGGCCGAACTGTGAAGACGAGTCAGAAATCCACCTTCTTCGAGTTCCGCCATGACGTTGCGGATGGTTGCAGAGGACAGCCCGAGCCGACTGTGGCGGGCGACGCGCTGCGACGCCACCGGCTCGCCAGAGCGAATATACAATTCGACAATGGCGCAGAGAACGGACAACGCCCTCTTGCTCAACTCCATCAAATCTCCCGTCGAACTCGGGTTGAACAGCCCACCGACATCTAGAGGAAAACGATCTGATTCCCAGAGAATGGGCGATTGGACAAACCCATTTTATTGTAGCATCGTCGGCGACCCCGCCCAGCCTGGAGAAGTCCTCGCCGAGACGACGCGAGAGTGTTCCGGAGATGACGCAACCGATTGTTAGAATTGACCGTTGCAGGCCGTTATGTTAGGTTGGGATTTGCAGACAGGATCGCAATTCGGCCATGGTTTTCTTCAATTGGGCAACAATGCAGATGGCGGCCAAGATCGTCTATTACGGTCCAGGCCTGTGTGGGAAGACTTCAAATCTTTCCTATATCTACGCTAAAACTGCGCCCGGATCCCGCGGAGAGATGGTTTCCCTCGAGACCGAATCCGACCGGACCCTCTTTTTCGATCTGCTGCCGATCGAGGTTGGCACCATCGGTGGTTTCAAGACCCGTCTCCAGCTCTACACCGTGCCAGGCCAGGTCTTTTACAACACGACGAGAAAATTGGTCTTGAAGGGTGTCGACGGCCTTGTCTTCGTCGCGGATTCGCAGCGTCCGATGCGGGACGCGAACATGGAGAGCTTCGCGACCCTCAAGGAAAACCTCAAGGAATTCGGGCTTTCATTATCCGACCTCCCGATCGTGCTCCAGTACAACAAACGCGACCTCTCCAACATCCTCAGCGTCGACGAACTCAACTCGGACCTCAACCCCGAGCGGGAGTTCCTCTTCTGCGAGGCGTCCGCGGTCACCGGAGACGGGGTCATCACGACCCTCAAGGAAATCACCAAGCTGACCCTGAAGAAGCTCCGCACCCGCATGAACGCAAGCGATGGACAGACCGATGGCAGCGCCCGGGTCGCGTCACCGACGGTTCGAGCGGTGAAGCCGCCACAACCCGCATCGCGAATTTCCGCGAAGTCGCTGGTGCGTGCCGCGGAAGAAGGTGTCGGAGATCACCAGACTCGACCCGAAGAGCCCACCGCCCCTGCAGAACCTGAGCCGGCCGCTCCGGTCGCGCCGGACGTCGATTTCGGCGATGTCGAGGAAATTGCCCCACCACCCGCCGAAGAGAGTCCTCCAGAAGTGGAACAGCCTGCGGCCGAGTGGTCGCCGCCAGAGCAGGAGGCTGCCCACCCCCCTGACGAGATCCCGACTGAAGAAGAGGAAGAGTTCGAGGAGGAGATTCAGGTCGGGTTCGAAAACGGGTCGTCCGGCGAGATCGAGGCCCCGCCGCCGGTCAAGCGGGTTCAGGTCTCGAATCAGGTCGACATTCTCGCCGAGCTTGACGGATTGCGAAAACAGGCGACGATGAGCTCTCGCGACCGGGAGTTTTCGTCCACGTCTCCCGACCTCGACCTCGACAGCCTGCTGTCTTCGGCATCAGGTCTGACCCGGGAGATGAGGAAGAAACTCGAGCGGTCAGTCAACTCGAACATTTTCAGCAAGATGCGCGGTGTCCAGTTTGCCATTCGAATCCAGGACGAGGCGGGAGAGACGATTCACTCCTTTGACCCGGTGTCGCTCGACATCGACAGCGCCGATGGTCTCAAGAGGCTCAGTCTTCACCTGTCACTGGATCTGGAGAACCTTCGTTGACGTCTCACGCGCTCGGGTCAACCGGCCGCTTGCTCCTCCTGGTTTCGACGGCGTTGCTGTTCGCATCGTGCGCCTCCGCACCTGATCCGATCGCCCCCACCGTCGTCGAACCGACACCACAACCGTCGTACCAGGAATGGGAGCAGTCAACCCGCGACTGGGCGGACGACACCATGGCCGAAGCTCAACGGCTGGCTGCAGACGGCAACGTGATCGAGGCCATGACGTACGCCGACGAGGCCCTTTGCATGGTGTTCGAAACCCCGGCCGGTTATCCGATCCGTCAGGTCTACGTCGACTATATTGCAGAGGTCATCGACGAAGCTGACGAGATCGAGGCCCTGCAACAGCCATTTGACGAGGTGTTCACACCCGCAGAAGACCTGGTGATCCTGCCGCCAATCGACATCGTTGTCGAAAGCCTCGAGGTTGAAGATCCCGTTGACCCGAGCGGGCTGCCAACAAGCGACTTTCCACTCATCCTCAACCCGACGGTCGAGAAATTCGTCGCCACCATGAGTTCGCAGGGCGAATATCACCAACGCATCAGCGTCGGTCTGTCGAGGGCCGGGGCGTATCTGCCGATGATCCGTGCCGTGTTCGAGGCTGCCAACCTCCCGCTCGACCTTTCGTACCTGCCGCTGATCGAATCGGCTTTTTCGCTCAAAGCCTACTCCCGAGCACGTGCTCACGGGATGTGGCAGTTCATCTCCTCCACCGGACGCCACTATGGGCTCGATGTCGGTTCACTGGTTGACGAACGTCGCGATCCGGTCCTGTCGTCCGAGGCTGCGGCAGCGTTCCTCAGCGATCTGTACGGCGAATTCAGCGACTGGTACCTCGCCCTCGCCGCCTACAATTCGGGCGCCGGCAACGTACGCCGCGCCATTCGGAAGTCCGGCAGCCGTGATTTCTGGACCCTCCGCCGATTCCTTCCGCGGGAGACCAGAAACTACGTGCCCGCATTTATCGCATCCGTCATTGTCGCCAAGAACCCCGAAGCATACGGTTTCAAAGCACCGGTTGAACAGCCCTGGCTGTATGACACCATCGATGTCCCCGACGCCCTCGACCTCCAGTTCATGGCCTCAAACTCGGGCATCTCCCTGGATGAGCTCCGAGAACTCAACCCCGCCATCCGACGGGACCTGACACCGGCCAAGAGCACGACGTCCCTGCGGTTGCCCACCGGCACCGCCGAAGCCGCTCAGTTGGTGCTCGATTCGAACCCGAGATCGGATTGGGCGCCGCGGATGATCCATACCGTGCGCAGCGGTGAGAGCCTGTACACCATCGCCAGAAAATACGGTTCGAATGTCAGTGCGATCCGCCAGGCCAATGGTCTCCGAGGCAGCCTCATTCATCCAGGGCAGAACCTCATCGTCCCCCGCTTTGGCACCGAGACCGCCGCGGCGTCGAGGCAGACCTTCGCCGCAAGCGCCGAGGGCACCTACACCGTCAAGCGAAACGACACTCTGTGGGACATCGCGCGGGGGTTTTCGGTTTCGGTCGACAGCCTGTGCGCTGTCAACGGCCTGTCCAGGCGCTCGATCATCCGCCCCGGCCAACACCTGCGCATACCGGATGGGGCGTCGTTTTCAAAAACGACCGATACCCGCCGCACGTCCGCGCCCACCGGGCCGACCTACACTGTGCGGTCCGGCGACACCCTTTACGATATTGCGCGAGCGCACGGCATTTCGATTTCGGCATTGAAAAGCGCCAACCGAAAAAATGGCAGCCGCATTCACCCGGGGGATGTCCTGCGGATACCCGACCCCGTGAGCGAAACATCACCACGCCAGCAGGCAGGCTCCGGAAACACCACATATCGCGTACAGCGAGGCGACACCTTGTTTGACATCGCCAGAAAGTTCGGCATTTCCACATCGGCCCTGCAAAGGGCCAACGGTCTCAGGGGGAGCCGGATCTATCCAGGTGACGTGCTCAAGATCCCGGCTTCTGATGCTCACAGCTGATCCGAAGAACTTCCTCGAGCCTCGCCGCAGCCCGCGCTCCACCGCAATCCGGAATCGCTGTTAGAATCGGCGCTTGAAAACTTGAGGGAGTGTTGATGGTGGAGAGCGTCGAGATCAGGCCGTCCTTTGCAGAAGCCCTTGAAAACCAGAACTGGGACCGGGTCGAAGAAATCTGGCTGGAAGCCCTCGAGGAGAAGCCGATCCCGACTCGCGAACTCTTCGAGGTCCGGCGGCGCACCTGGCAGGATGGCCGCAAAAACCTGGCCAGGACCCTCCTCGAACTGCTGGCAGATTCGTTGGAGAGTTCGAACTCGCCGGGCAATGCGCTCGAGGCAATCCGCGAACTGATCAGGTTGGCGGAATCCAAACCCTCGCCCGCGCTGCTCGAACGTTTGACCACCAGCCTCACCAACAGCCGCCAGGACAGTCCGTCGCTCCGTGCGGTTCTCGACCACCACGCCATCACGACGGCCCGGCGCCCTCTCGATGAGCTCGAGACGGTCGAGCGGTGGCTGGATCACGACGTGGGAACGATTGTCGAGGTCATCGGGCAGGGGGTCGGGCGCGTGATCGACCTCAACCTCCAGCTCGAAAACATCAAGGTCGATGTCAAGGGCAGACGTCCGATATCGGTCCCCTTTGGCGCCGCCAGCAGGTATCTCCGCCCTCTCCCGGAAGGTGACTTTCGACACCGCAAGGTCGAGGACCCCGAGACCCTGAGGATGTTCGTCCTCGAGGAACCGGGTGAGGCGCTCGTCCAGATTCTGGAGAGCCTGTCGGAGCCTGGAACCGTCGCCTCAGTCAAGGCCGCGCTCGACGGTGTTCTGCCGCCCGAACGCTGGACCTCATGGTGGAACGCGGCGAAAAAGCACCCCCGAATTCTGTCGTCGGGGTCCGGAACCCGGATCCGATACGACGTGAGCCACAGCGCGGAGGCCGCCGGCGAGACTCTTCTCGACGAGTTGCGGACGGCGCAACCCTCTCTCCGACCGGTGATCGCCAAACGACTCGCCGAACGCGGACCGGAAGAGGCCGCTGCGGCAGCCAAAATCCTTGAACAATCGCTGCCGGATCTCGAGCAGTCTCAACCCGGTCTCGCGTGGATGACGGCAGGGGTGCTTGCCGGCCTGCCCAGCGGTGCCGAAGCCGCCGCGGACTGCCGGGACCGGCTCCTGGAAGCCGGCGGGCACCTGGCGCTGCTGTCCGGGATCAACGACCGCACCGCGAGGGCGGAGGCACTCGAGGCCACCGCCCAGTCGTCGCCCGACCGCTGGCCGGCCGTGTGGGCGGATTGGTTCATGCACGAGGAGAGCTCGCAGAACCTCCGAACCATCGCGACCCGCCTCGAGAGTGAGGGCCATTCCGGTCTTCTCGACCAGGCAGTTGATGCCGTTTTCCGAAATCATGCCAACCACCCGGCACAGTTCATATGGTCGTGTGAAAACATGACAGAGGATGATTGCCCAGGGTCGATCCAAGCCCGAATGACGCCTTCGCTCCTCGAAAAACTCCCAGACGGGTTCACGAGGAAGGAGTTCTCAGCCTTCCGGAGCCGGGCCAAAGGGCTCCTCGATGGGGGCAAGGTTGCGGTCCGGATTCTTATGGAGTCGGCCAACGAACAGCAGGCCACGCGATTCAGCCAACGGATTTCGAGGATCGACGCGGTGGAGGCTCAGAGAGCGCGGCTGATCGAGCAGGCCGCCCAACATCAACGGCAGCCTTCATCCGACCACGAAACACCGATCATGGTCGCGAGCCGTCCTGCAGCGGACGCGAAGCAAGAGGAGCTTCGCGTCCTCCTCGAGGAGGAAATCCCCAAGACTCTCAAGGGCATCAACGCGGCGGCCGCCGAGGGCGACCTGAGAGAGAACTTCGAATACCACATGTTGCGCGACCGGCAGGAACTGCAATCTGCCCGCGCGGCCAAAATCCAGGAAGAGCTCGCGGTCGTCCGAATCCTCGAACCCGGCGCCGCCGACACGTCCACAGTCAACATCGGCACCGTGATCCACTTTGCCGGCGAAGGGGGATCCGCGATTAAACCGATAACGATTCTCGGTGCCTGGGATGCCGATCTCGACCGCAGGATCTACGCCAACGGATCTGAACTGGCGCAACGGTTGCTCGGACGCGCCGCGGGAGATGAGTTGGAACTCGAGGAAGGCGCTGCCACCATCACCCGCATCGAAGCCTGGAAAGGTAACTGACGAACCCGGGAAACGGTAGACTCTCGGCATGCCGTCACCCGCCAAAGGGACTGTCCTCTACCTCGCACTTCGAACGTTCCTCGGTGTCGGAGGGCGTCTGCCACCGGTTCTGACCCGCTCCATCGGTCCGATGCTCAGCGCTGCCGCTCTGGGTTTGATGCCGGCAACGCGACGCCGAATCCAGAACCACCTCGAGATGGCATTTCCGGAGCTCGATGAAAGCCACCGCAATGTCATCATGCGAGGGTGCTCACGGCACTTCGGTCTGATGCTCGGCGAGATCGCCCGATTGTGGCGTGCACGCCCCGAACAGGTGGAAACGTACTGCGAGATCGAGGGTCTCGAGCACTTTCAGCGCGCCCTCGAGGGCGGCAGGGGAGCCATGTTCGTCACGGCGCACTGTGGGAACTGGGAGCTTCTCAGCTCGCGCGTGCCGGTGGCCGGCGTACCGCTGATTTCGGCGGTTCGTGAATTGGCCGACCCACGCCTTGACCGTCTGGTCAGGGACTCCCGAACCCGTTTCGGTACCGAGATCGTGCCGCGCGGACCCGCCGCCGGCCGGCAGTTGGCGCGCTCCCTGGCACGCAACAAAGTCTGCGGCCTGCTCATCGATCAGGACATTCGAGACATCCCTGGAGTCTTCGTTCCATTTTTCGGGCGCCCAGCCTGGACACCTTCCGGCGCCGCGACGCTGGCTGTTCGCATGCGGAGCCCCATCATCCCCGGTTTCATCCACCGCCGTCCGGACGGGTCACACAAGGTCAAGATCCACCCGCCCCTCGTCGTGCCAGGCACCGGGACTCTCGAGGATCAGGTGCAGGAACTCACGGCGACGGCCACGGCCGCCATTGAAAGCCAGATTCGCGCCCATCCCGAACAGTGGGTGTGGATGCACCGGCGCTGGCGGCGGCAACCGGAGACCGTTTGAACGTTCGAACGTTTCAGACGCCAACTCTCGGACACACGGGTTCGAGCACGCATTTTGCGCACTGTGGTGACCGCGCCGAACAGACCCGGCGGCCGTGGAGAATCAGCCTCGTCGAAAACCGGATCCACTCGTTCTGTGGCAGGAGGTCTTCGAGCACGGCTGCAATCTTCTCAGGGTCCTGGAGATCCGTCAGACCGAGCCGTCGCGCCAACCGACGAACGTGGGTGTCTACCGTCACGCCCGCGGCGACGCCGAAACCTTCGCCGAGAACCACTTTCGCTGTCTTGCGTCCGACTCCCGGCAGCGCGATCAATGCCGCCATCTGAGCCGGGACCTCGCCGTCGTGATCGTCCGCGACCATCCGGGCGGCCTTTCGCAAAGCCGAGGCCTTCTGCCGGAACATACCGACCGAACGGATGACATCCTCGACATCGCCCTGCTCTGCCCGCGAAAGATCGGCCGGCGTCGGCCACCGTTCGAACAACACCGGCGTCACCGTGTTGACCCTCAGATCGGTGGACTGAGCGGAGAGCACGGTCGCGACCAGCAATTCCCAGGGTGAACGGTGATCGAGCTCGCAGGCGGCGTCCGGATACTCCGCCGCCAGCAACTCGACGACCCTCCCGGCGCGCTGGCTCTTCGTGCTCATCAGTAGCTGAAGCTGGAGCCGCCGATGAACTCTCTCAGAATCGAGGTCTGAGGGACCTCGTCCGGAAAAATCGGTACGAACATCGACAGGTGCTTGAGGAGTCGAAACGCTTCGGTATAGGCCGGGCTGGTGCGTGGGACCTGGAGGAGAAACCGCTCGGCGAACACTTTGAGGACCGCCGGTTCATAAACCAGCGCCGAGTTGAACATGACGTCCGCCTGCTCCTGGAACGGAAAAATCCACTTCCCCTCGCCCCGCCGCACCCGGTCCCAAAGGTTCAGGGTGCGCTCGGCCGTGAATCCCCGGAACAGCTGGTCGCGGACGATGCGTCGAATCAGACGTGCGTCCGATGTGAAGATCCGATTGTGATCGTCGATGGCCAACTGCGAAAGAGCGGAAATGAAGATGCGATAGATCTTCTGCTTGGGCACGGTCTGGGTGAGAAGGTCGTTGAGGCCGTGGATGCCCTCGACAACCAGCACGTGATTGTCCTCCAACCGCATCGGGGCCCATTCGTTCTCGGGTCTTCGTGAGCCGGTTACAAAATCGAATCGGGGCGTCAGAACCGCTTCGCCCGCCATGAGCTCCGCCAGGTGTTGGTGAAAGAGCGGCAGGTCGATGGCCTCGAGAGCCTCGAAATCCAACTGCCCCTCCTCGTCTCTGGGGGTCTGATCGCGATCTACATAGTAGTTGTCGAGGGACAACGACACCATTTCGATCCCGTTGACCTTGAGTTGGACCCCAAGCCGTTTGGCAAAGGTGGTCTTGCCGGACGACGAGGGACCCGCAATGGTCACGAGCTGGACCCGCGGTTGCCTCGACAGAATCTCGTCCGCTATTTGAGCAATCTTCTTTTCGTGCAATCCCTCTGCAATACGGATGAAGTGCGGGTCCTCTCCTTCGAGACACACACGGTTGAGTTGGCCCACATTTTCAACTCCCAAAAGCTCCTGCCACCGCCGCGCCTCCACGTAGGTCCTGAAAAGCAGCGGTCGCGGTGAAAAGCGGGGCAGCTGGCCGCGGTCCGCACGGCGCGGAAAACGCAACATCAGACCATCCTCGTACGGCATGACGCCAAACGTCGGACAACACCCGGTGTGGGGCGCACTCGGACCGTACGCGAGATCAACAAAGCTGCCGCAGGTCAAGGTGTGAACCGTCGACGACCGCCGGGTCGCGAGCAACAGCAGTTTGTCCTCGCACCCGTTCGCCCGACAGTACTTCTCCGCTTCCTCAATGGTCACCGTGCTGCGAACGAACGGTCTCGCCTCGCGGTGAATCACGCGCATCCGCTCTTCCACGGCCACGGCCATCTCGTCCAACGAAGGGTGCTCGCCCCGGACCTGGTAGTGGTAGCAATTGCCGAGCGACTGCCCGATCACCGGCCTCGCCTCCGGATACAGATCGTTGCACGCCTCGTAAAACATCAAGCTGACGGACCGCTTGTAGACTGATTCTCCTTCACGGTCGCCATACCGCACCAACTCGAGATCGACGAGCCCGCGCAGGGGAAAATCCAGCATGACCTGACGTCGGTTGACCAACGCCGAAAGGATGGTATCTGGAACGTCTCCGTTGACGGAGCGCAAGAACTCGTCCACACGGATTCCGGATTTCACCCGGTGCATCTCGCCGCGATAACGAACTTCGACCCGATTGTTTTTCATTTCCCTCCGATCCCGCCTGGTCCGCTCACGCACACCAAAGGCGGAGAGACCAATATATCCCGCCTCGACGAAGGGGTCGAAGACGATCCTGAATGACGCCGGATAATCGCTGCAATTACACTCTTGCGCTCAGAACGTGGATTCGTATACTGAGAGTTCAATCAAGGCGCCCATGCCATACCGAAGGGTGGTCGAAACAGTCGGCGATACGGGGGCATGGGCGCCGATTGATATTTCAGGCCCTCTCGCTTCGACGAGAGGGCCTGAATTGCACACGTCGAAGTTGATGAGCTGCTACTTCTTCTTCTTGATCTTTTTCGGGTCGCAGACGTCATCCTTCTTTTTGGTCACCGCGCCGCAGTCTTTGCAGCGGTAGCGGCCCTTCTTCGGTTTGCTGGAGGATTCCCCTTTTTTGCAACTCATGATGTTTGAGATTATATCTCAGTCATCTCCAGCATCAACGGGTCCCGCACACGACCGACGACGAGCCGACACCTCGAACTTTCGGCTGTGGAGATTGCTTCGCATTCAGGCTACACTCGCCTCGCGGCGGAGGGGTTCGAAACATGCAAGTTCCAGACTGGTACACCGGCAGCGACGAGTCGGGCCGCGTCGCGGCCGCGATCGAAAGGGCGATCGAACGAATGGACGACCGGACCGCCGATCATTCGGACATCAAAGATCTCCAGTCACTGACCAAGATTGAACAGGAAGTGAACTGGCGCAACTTTCTGTTCGGTCTGATCGGCACGATCCACTACGACCTCGAAGAAATCGACAGCGCCCGCACAATCCTCGAAGAGTCGATCACAGCCTACAAGGCCTACCTCGAGACATTCGACGAAGTTCTCAGTGTCTACTGCCAATCGTGCTACACCCTGGGCGTCATTCTGTTCGACGAGGGCCGTTACGGGGAAGCCATTCCCTATCTCCTCCGCTGCCTGCCCTATATGCACGAGGTCTACGACGAGACGTACATCGGGCACATCTATACCTTTCTCTCATTGTGTTTCAGTTGGACCAACCAGGCCGGATACAGCGTGGTCTTTTCCGAGGCGGCCGCCTACGTCCGGCGCTGCGATTGCGAATCGCTCGAACAACTGATGGTTGCCTTCAGCGACGTCGGTGAGGTCGAAAAGGCGACGGACGTTTTTCATCTCCTCCAGCAACACTGCCAGGACTACGAACACTACGATCGCGTCCTCGAGTTTGCCGAGCAGAATCTTGGCGAGTCAGGCATCGTGAACTGAAGTCCTTCATTCAAGGCAGGAAGCTGCCGTACGTCAACCAGTGATAGACGACGTAGAACCAGCTCAGGAAAGCGTGCAGCAGCGCCCACAGAACGCTGTGGTTAACGCTCCAACTCAGCAGGGCCGCAAGCACTGCACCAATGCTGCCGAAAATGCCGCCGCCACAACAGCCACAGCCTCTCGAACCATTCTCACCCATGTCGCCTCCCAGATCTCATCCTGTCGCTGAACCACACGATCAGATCAGATCTCGGGCAGACTTTCAATCTCGTCTGGTCGGGTCTCAGGCCTTTTTGATCAGGCGAATGACAAATAGCAGGACGCACGCCCCGACAAATGCAGTGATGACAGCCCCGATGAACCCACCGGCAAATATCCCGAGCACTCCAAACAGCCAACCACCGACAAAGGCGCCGATGATCCCGACTACGATGTCGCCGAGAAGGCCGAATCCACCGCCCTTCATGACGACCCCTGCAAGCCAACCCGCGATCGCGCCGATGATCAGAAATACGACAATACTCGTCAGATCCATGGCTGTTTCTCCTTTTCATATCTGGCTCAAAACAGAGCAGCCCGAAACGCCGTGGTCCGAGCCCGTTGTGTGTTCGAATTTCATCCACACCATAGCACGACGACCGCCCGTCCGACCCTGGCGTCGACTCCAACCTTGACATCGGCGGATTCACGGCAACAATGCGCGGAAGATGATGACTCCTCAAAGGCGGACTCAGGATGAGGATTGGCACCTGTTGGCATTCGTGCTCGGGTGCGGCTCGAGCGTGATCCTGCTTGCCACCTGGTTCATCGAACCGACACGATCGTTGTGGTCGGCTCTCGACGAGCGTTTCTTTTTCATGGTCAACGACTCACTGGTGGCCGCCGAGGACTGGCAGGTCTTCTGGGCTCTCGCCAACAACAGGTTGGTCGACATCGTGTCGGCACTCACCTTTATCGGAATATACACTCACTTCGTTTGGCGCCACCGGAGGGAGCGACCGGAAGTTTTCATCGCCCGAGGTCTCCTTCTCACCGTGATGGTGATGGCCGCGAAACAGATCGCCGAAGCCATCGCGATGGTGGTCGACCGGGAGAGCCCGACACTCGTTTTCCCTGAGGTCGTCCGACTCTCAGAGCTCGTTCCGGGAATCCCGACAAAGGACGTGGGTTATGTTGTCTTCCCGGGCGACCACGCCACGATACTTTTCATCTGCGCAGGTTTCCTGACCTTTTATCTGCCGAGGCGATACGCAGCCATCGGATGGATCGCGGCCGCGGTGTTCAGTGTTCCGCGAATGGTCGGTGGAGGGCATTGGCTCACCGACAACATCGTCGGCGCAGTCGCGGTCGGAAGCTTCATTCTCACCTACGTTTTTGCCACACCCCTGCATCGCGTCGTCACCGACGGCCTCGAAGGGGGTATCAGGCGATTTCGGACGAGAACGTCTATTTTCTGAAGTTCATCAAAGAGTCGACCGCCGGCAACCTCACGCTGTCCGACCCGTTCCAGGGGTGCACCTCGAGTCCGCTCAAGGCTCTGCCCCGGGCCCACAGAATCACCCCCACAGGTACGCCTTCGGGCGATTCGGCATCAGCGACGATCACAGGCACCGGCCGTTCATTCCGATTTCCGTCCTCAACTGCGAGGTCGATGCTGGGACAACCACAACTGCAACCACCAACGACCTGGACCCTCGGCAACTGGCCCAGGTAGCGGCCCGCACCCGCTCCCGCGGCGCCGAGAAGAGCCTCGATCAGCTCCAACTCCGCATCGCTCAGTGGCCTCGGGGCCCCAGTTCGTTGGGTTCGTCTCATTTCTACTCCGAGGTCGGCCTGTCATCGACTACCGTGGCCCGTTGCAAAAGGCCGTGATTCGTTGTCCCGCTGCGACCGCTCAGTCCCGCCTTGATGTACGTCGTGCAGAAGTGAGAGTTCTGAACGAGTGTTTTCCGGCTCTCGACCGTCCTGCCGTTTCCAAGATTGTCGCGACCGATTGTCTTCCGTATGATCAGCTGAGCAATTCAATGGAGGCCTTGCATGACAGACACGCTCAACGAGCGTTTTATCGGGATCGTCGATCGCCGAAGCGATCAAACCGCGTTCACGGTCAAACGCGGCGGGAGCTGGGAGGCCTATTCTTTCGACTGGAGCATGGTCCAGGTCCGCGAGACTGCCTTCGCTCTCAGGGCCATGGGCTACGAGCCCGGCACACGGGTGGCCGTCTTTTCTGAAAACCGCCCCGAGTGGGCAACCACCGATTTCGGTGCCCTCGCTGCGGGGATGGTCACCGTGCCCCTCTACACCACCCTGATCCCCGAGCAGATCGCCTACATACTCAACGACGCCGAGGCTCGGATGATCTTTGTTTCGACCATGGATCACCTCTCAACCATCCTTGCGATCAAGGACCAGGTGCCCTCACTGGAAAAGATCGTCGTCTTCTATCCGGACGACCTGACCGAAGATGATGCCGTCCTCAGCCTGGACTCGTTCAAGGCTCTTGGGCGCAGCGGCTCCCACGACGACTTCCTCTCGTTGGCCCGAAAAGCGCAGCCGTCGGATCCCGTGACCATCGTCTACACCTCCGGCACCACCGGCGACCCGAAAGGGGTCGTTCTGACAAACCGCTGCTTCACGGCCGAGTACGAGGCCATCTACCCGGTCTTCGAGGGCGACGAGGGGGACCTTCTGCTCTCCTTTCTGCCGCTCTCTCACATTCTGCAAAGGGTGGTGGACACCTTTGCCCTTCTGTACGGCTTCACGATCGCGTACGCGGAAAGCCTGGAAACGCTCGGCGAAAATCTCCGGGAGATTCGACCCACCCACATCGTCGCGGTACCCAGGGTCTACGAAAAGATCCACGGGCGCATTCACGCCGGAGTTCAGCAGGGGCCGCCGCTCAAACGCGCCATCTTCAACTGGGCGATCGGCGTCGGGAGGCGATTCAACGAGGCCGAACAGACCGGCGGCGCCGGGCCCGTGCTCAAACTCCAGCACTGGGTCGCCACACAGCTGGCATTCAGCAAGATCCACGCGGCAACGGGCGGAAACATCGGATTCTACGTCTCGACCGGCGCGCCTCTCGCCAAGGGCATGGCCGAATTCTTCGACGCTGTCGGTATCCGGCTCATCGAGGCCTGGGGCATGACCGAGCTGACGGGCGCCGCGACCGCCAACACGCAAACGGACTTCCGTTTCGGAAGCGTCGGCAAGCCGGGGCCGGGGGTCGAGCTCAAAATCACGGATGTGGGAGAGATCTGCGTTCGCGGCGAGATCGTCATGAAGGAGTACTGGCGTCAACCCGAGGCGACCGCCGAGACCATCGATGGCGACGGTTGGCTTCACACCGGGGACGTCGGCCACATCGACGATGACGGCTTTCTCCACATCACCGACCGCATCAAGGAGATCCTCGTCACCGCCGGCGGTAAGAACGTCGCTCCGCAGCCGATCGAGAACGCCCTCAAGACCGACCGCTTCATCGCCCAGGCCATGGTCATCGGCGACCGCCGCAACTTCATCAGCGCCCTGGTTGTTCCTCAGGCCGACGTCCTCCAGCCGTGGGCGACCGAGAACAACATCGACGGCGATCTCGAGGCCCTGTGCGCCAACCCGGATGTGTACGCCCACTTCGAGACAATCCTGGAGGCCAAGATGGCCTCGTTCTCACGCTTTGAACGGATCAAGAAATTCACCCTCGTCCCGGACGAGTTCAGCCAGGAAGCGAACGAGCTCACCCCGACCCTCAAGCTGAAGCGCAGAGTCCTGCTCGAAAAACATGCGGCGATCATCGATCGGATGTACAACGAATCTCGAGATTAAGTCGTGGCGGGTTCGACCCGGACCGGTACGCCGTTGAGCACCGCGTTGCCGCAACTTGAATCGACCACCCGATCATCGGTGAGGTCGTTGGCGCTGGCACCGGGCTGTTCGTGCGCACACCCAAGTCGAGTTCCGGGGCGGGTGTGACCCCAACCGTGCGGCAAGCTGACCACGCCCGGCATCACCTCATCGCTCAATTGGACCGGGACCACAATGCGGCCCGTCTTCGAGGTCACCACCACCCGATCACCGCTCTCGATCTCGAGCCGGCGCGCGTCGTCGGGATGGACCAACAGCGTACAGCGCTCCCGGCCTTTCATCAGGCGGGGCACGTTGTGCATCCACGAGTTGTTGCTGCGCTGGTTGCGCCGGCCGACGAGCAGGAGTCGTTGATCATTTCCACCGGTGTCCAATCCGTGTCGGAGCCGCTTGACGTCATCCACGAACGGCGCCGGGGCCATCTCGATGCGGCGGTCGGCGGTCATCAAGCGTGCCGGAAGACACGGCTCCAACGGTCCGAGATCGATCCCGTGCGGCGCAGCTTCGAGCCTGGAAAGATCGAGGCCCCCACCAAATGGCCGGAATCCCGTACCGTACGGACCCATTCTGAGCCCCAGATCGAGCAGACGACGGGGTCCGAGCCTGGCGCTGAGCCATCGTTTGCATCGCGCAACGACCGATCCATCGTCGAGCCGCCGACGAAGCTCATCCAGAATCTGCCAGTCGTGGCGCGAGTCGGCTGGAGGATCGAAAAGCGGGGGTGAATAGCGGGCCACGTTGCGAACCGCCAGCAGGTTGAACACGAGGTCGTAGTGGTCGTGTTCGAGAGCCGATGTCGGCGGCAGGATCAAATCGGCGTGGCGGGTGGTCTCGTTGAGGTAAAAGTCGATCGCAACCATGAAATCGAGCTGTGCGAGTGCCGTGTCGAGCTGGACGCCGTTGGGTGTCGACAGGACGGGGTTACCGGCAACGGTCACGAGGGCCCGCACCTGGCCCTTTCCCGGTGTGGTGATCTCTTCGGCGAGCGCTGCCACCGGCAACTCGCCGCCAAACTCCGGCAGACCGCGGACGCGGCTCTGCCGTCGCCCGAGGGACCCACGGCCGGTGTTCGCCACCAGATCCACCGCGGGTTTGGTGAACATCGCGCCGCCCGGCCGGTCGAGATTACCGGTGGCGATATTGAGCACCTGGACCAACCACTGGCAGAGACCGCCGAAGGCCTGGGTGGAGACGCCCATGCGGCCGTAGCACACGGCGGATGGTGCGGCGGCAAACTGCCGCGCCATCTCGCGCACTGCGTCGGCTCCGATCCCGGTCTTGGGGGCAATGGCCTCGGGTGTGAAATCCCCGACCACCCCGCGAATTGCGTCGAGCGAATCCACGAGATCGACCAGACCACCGAGGTCCTCGAGTTCTTCGTCAAAGATGACCTGCAAAAGAGCCATCAGGAGGTAGGCATCGGTTCCAGGGCGGATGAAGTGGTGGCGATCCGCCAGGCGAGCGGTTTCGGTGCGCCTCGGGTCCACCACGACCAGCCGGCCGCCGCGCCGCTGCAGTTCTTCGAGCCGTTTCCTGAAACCGGGGGCGGTCATCATGCTGCCATTCGAAACCACCGGGTTGGCGCCCAGCACCAGCATGTGCGAGGTCCGGTCGATATCGGGCACCGGCAAGAGCAACTTGTGGCCGTACATCAGGGCCGCCGCCACGTGGTGCGGCAGCTGGTCGACCGAGGTCGCCGAGTACCGGTTGACGGTCCTCAGACACCGGATCAGGGGCGGACCAAAGAGAAGCGAGCCCCAATTGTGGACATTGGGGTTGCCGAGGTAGACGGCGACGGCGTCCCGACCGTGTTGGCCCTGCACTGCCCGGATCCGTTCCGCCACCTCGTCGAAGGCCTCTTCCCAACCGATGACCTCCCAATCACCGCCGGTCCGCCGCATCGGTCTTCGCAACCGGTCCGGATCGCTGTGGATGTCCTGCAGGGCCACCGCCTTGGGACAGATGTGGCCGCTGCTGAAAGGATCGTCGCGATCGCCACGGATGGAACGGATTTCACCGTCACCAACCTCGATGACGAGCCCGCAGATCGCCTCGCAGAGGTTGCAGGCCCGGAATTGGGACGTGGTCGTCGTGTTCATGAAGCTCCTCGCAATTGTAGCGGGGTCGAGGCTCGGTTACTCTGACCACCGGCCCACGCCATCCGGGAGGGATTCATGAATATGCTCCGGAAAGTGTTGAAACCTGCCGTTCTCCTGACACTTCTGGCCGTCCCCGGCCTTTCAGGCGCTCTCGACCTCGAAGTGTCGTTTCCCGCCGCTGTCGAGACCGGGACGATCGATGGACGGGTTCTCCTCCTGATCGCGACCTCAGATGAAACGGAGCCCCGTTTCCAGGTTCGGCCCGGGGTCAGAGCGATCCAGATCTTCGGCATCGACGTCGACGCCCTCGCGCCCGGTGTTCCGGTCGTCTTCGATGACTCCGTCTTCGGCTACCCCGTTGCGAGCCTGATCGAACTCCCCCCCGGTCAGTACGTCGTCCAGGCGGTGCTCCACCGCTACGAGATCTTTGAACGCGGCGACGGCCACACGGTGAAGCTCCCGATGGACCGCGGCGAGGGGCAACAGTGGAACCGGGCCCCGGGGAACCTCTACAGCACGGCGAAGATGATTTCGGTCGACCCGGCCGCAGACGGCGTGGTCCGTCTCGTTCTCGATCAGATCATCCCGGAAATCGAACCGGCCGCCGATACCGAATACATCAAACACATCCGGATCCAGAGCGATCTCCTGACCGAGTTCTGGGGCCGGCCCATGGAGCTCGGCGCCCACGTCCTGCTGCCCTGGGGCTTTGACGAACACCCCGACGCTCGCTATCCCCTGATGATCTTCCACGGCCACTTTCCGTCCGACATCGGGGGGTTCCGCACCGAGCCGCCTGATCCGGATCTCGAGTGCGAGTATTCGGAGCGGTTTCACGTCGAGTGTTACAACCGCATTCAGCAACAGGAGGCTTACGACTTCTACCAGAAGTGGATCGGCCCCGAGTTCCCGCGTTTTCTGGTGATCGAGATCCAACACCCGACGCCCTACTACGACGACTCCTACGCGGTGAACTCGGCCAATCTCGGTCCCTATGGCGACGCCATCACCCACGAGCTGATCCCGCACATCGAGCAGCAATTTCGCGGCATCGGCGAGGGTTGGGCGCGTTTCCTCTACGGCGGCTCGACCGGCGGTTGGGAGGCCCTCGCGGCTCAGATCTTCTACCCCGACGATTACAACGGCGCCTTTGCGGCCTGCCCCGATCCCATCGACTTCCGCGCTTACATGTCGGTCAACATCTACGAGGACGCCAACGCCTTCTACTACGAAGGGCCCTTCCGCCGAATCGAAAAGCCGTCCAACCGCGACTGGCTCGGCGCCATCCGCTCCACCATTCGCGACGACAGCCTGATGGAGCTCGTCCTCGGCGCTAAAAACCGTTCGGGCCAGCAGCTCGACATCTGGGAGGCGGTGTATTCACCCGTGAGCGCCGACGGCTACCCGGAACGGCTTTGGGACCGCCGGACAGGCGTCATCGACCACGAGGTCGCGAAGTACTGGCGCGAGAACTACGACCTGCGCTTCATCCTCCAGCGCGATTGGGCCGAGCTCGGCCCGAAGCTCGAGGGCAAGATTCACATCTTCACCGGCGACATGGACAACTACTATCTCAACAATGCCGCGTATCTGATGGAGGCGTTTCTGGAGTCCACCACAGACCCCTACTACGCGGGCTTCGTCGACTACGGCGACCGCGCCGAGCACTGCTGGAACGGCGACCACGAAAACGGCAACCACCTCTCGCGCCTGCGCTACAACACAATGTATCTGCCCCGGATCTTCGACAGGATCGACGCCTCCGCACCGGAGGGCGCAGATCTCACGAGTTGGCGGTATTGACGCTTCGGGTGACCGCGTTGCTGAATCACGGCGTCCGGCCGCAGGTGGTACGGTATCGACGTACAATTCGTAGACAGAGGGCGATAATGCGATGAAGAAAGAGATCGAACTCAACGTCAATGGGACCGCTTCCAGAGTCACCGCCGACCCTGAACAACCTCTGCTCTGGGTGCTTCGCGACATGCTCAAACTCACCGGCACCAAATTCGGCTGCGGCGAGGGAGCGTGCGGGGCGTGTTCGGTGCTCATCGATGGTGAGGTTTATCGCTCCTGCATCGTGGCTGTCGGCGAGGTCGGCAACGGAGAAGAGATCGTCACGATCGAAGGCCTCGGCAGCCCCGGGGATCTTTCGAAACTACAGGCCGCATTCATGGAGCACACAGCTTTCGGTTGCGGCTATTGCACCCCGGGGATGATTGTCACAGCGACCGCCCTGCTCGAGGTCAACCCGAACCCCACGACCGGAGAGATCGTATCGGCGATGAACGACAATCTCTGCCGGTGCGCCTCCTACCCGAACATCATCGAAGCGATCAGGGACGCCGCGTCCCGAGAAAATTCGGGAAGCTGATGCCGCTCACCAGGAGGACCTTCCTCGAACTCATCGGCGGCGGCCTCGCGTACGCTTTCAATTTCTCGTGTTCCGGCGACGGTGGGGACGGGCAACTGACAGCGTTCTCCATTGAAGAGCTGGAAGCCGGGGTCGATCTTCGCCACGAGGGCTACACAGAGTGGCTCTTTATCGGTCGCGACGGTTCGGTCACGGCCCACACCGGTCGGACCGAGCTTGGTCAGGGCCTCAAGACGGTCCTCGGCGACATCATCTCGCAGGGCCTCGAATTGCCGTTGTCACAGATCAACCTGATTCTGGGGGACACCGACAGCTGCCCCGACGACGGTCCGACAACCGGTTCGGGCGCCACTCGCACCGTGGGTTGGGGCTATTGGATCGCGTGCTCGCAGATCCGCGAAGACCTCATCAGAAGGGCGGCGATCGTCCTCGCTCATCCAGCGAAAAAGCTCGTCTACCGTGCGGGTGAAGTGGTTGATCCGGCGGACGATTCCCGCCGGATCGCCATCGGAAACCTCGCCGACGGAACGGTCAGGGTTGCCACCATCGACCCGAAGGGTGCGAACAGCCCCAAGAGACCGTATATCGACCGGGGCAGCCTCGCCGCCAATGCCGAAGCGATCGTCACGGGCACGCTCACCTACACCGGCGACCTCGACCCAGGTGAGGTCCGGTACGGCGCCTTTCTCTGCCCGCCGTTCTTTCCACAACTCACAAAATTGGAATCAGTCGATCTCGAGGCGGCGCGTCGGATACCGGGCGTTCATGTCGCGACCCAGGCCCCCCGCAACGCGTGGGCCGTCGCCGACGATTTTCCGCTGGTCCACCGCGCCCTTGATGCGATGAACGCCGACTGGCGGGTCCCGAAGCGTCCGACCGCGATCGACATCGAAAAAGAGATCCGCGCCGGCGCCAAACTCGTAAAGACCGTCGAAGCCAACGGCGACCCGACGTCGGCTCTGGCGGAAAGCCCCCACCTTTTGGCGGAGACCTATATCACTCAGTACGCCAGCCAGGTGCCGATGGAAACGGAAACCGCGGTCGCCCGGTTTGAAAACGACCGCGTCACCGTCTGGGCGAGCACCCAGTCGCCATTCAAGTCCCGGCAGAACGTCGCCAAACGGCTCAGACTTTCCGAAGAGAATGTTCGGATCATCGGGATGCCGGTGGGCGGTGGCTTTGGCGTCAAGGACAACCCCGAGGCGGCCGTCAATGCCGCCCTGATGGCAAAAGAGTCCGGCAGCACCGTCAAGTGCGTCTTCAGCAGAGAACGCCAATTCGCCGGCCGCGGCCGATTCAAAGAGGCCGTAGTCGCGGATATTTCGAGCGGTCTCGGGCGCGACGGCAGACTCGTCGCCAGGACTATCGATCTCTACCAGGACGAGGGTTTCGGGACAACCGACACCTACGCCATACCGAATGTCCTGACCAGGCTTTTTCACACGAAGATGCCCGTCCGCCACGCAACCATGCGCGGGACGAGCTTTGTCCAGAGCGGATTCGCGATGGAGAGCCACACCGACATGGTGGCCGAGGTCGCCGGTCTCGACCCGGTCGAGTTTCGCAAGCGAAACGTCGCCGAAGCGGCGTTCATCCCGCTGCTCGACACGTGCGCAAAAATGGTCGATTACGATCCCGAAAATTTGCAGGAACACCGCGGGACCGGTTTCGCAATCTGCATGCACGGCGGTCGCCAGCTCGGCGCGGTCGCCGCAGTGGTCTCCGTGGACCCCACGACCGGAGTCGTCCAGGTCGAGCGGCTCTACGGCGCCTACGACATCGGGACGGTCATCAACCTCAACACCCTGACCGCCAATACCAAGGGCGCCATGTTGTGGGGCCTCGGGTTCGCTCTCTTCGAAAATGTCCAAACCAATGGACACACGGCCTTCGCGCGCAGCCTCGACGACTATCGAATCCCGAGGTTCTCGGACCTGCCGCCGCTCGAGATCACCTTTCTCGACAATGCCGCACCCAAGGGCCACCCACCGCGAGGGTGCGGAGAGCTGCCCGTGATCCCGACCGTCAGCGCCATCTGCAACGCGGTCTACCGGGCCATCGGTGTCCGGTTCTACACGTTACCTCTGACCCCGGAACGGGTCCTCGCCGCGCTCGCCAAAAACCGATAAGAGAACCAGCCTAGTCGGTCTCGACCTCCAGTTCGTTGCCGGCCGAGTAGGCGGTGAATTCGGGCGCGTACATGGATTGCAGCACCGCGGGGGCGACCTTGAAGGTACCGGCCATGGCGGCGCGCAAACGATATTTGAAGGTGTACTCGCCCGCCGGCAGCCACTCGAAGAAGAAGTTGGTGCCGGAGTCGCGCACCTCCTCGTACCACGAGATGCCGAGGTCCCACTTGTACTGCGAGTGGAGGGTCTCGGGTTCGAAGCCGGCACCCCGCGGGTCGCGCAGATGGACATACTCGGCGGCGTGTTTGGCGCGGATCGAGAGCTGGACCTCGACCTGGTCGCCGGGCTCGAGGTGCACGCCGTCGTCCAGCGGCCGGAGGACCCAACGCTCGCCGTCGTTGAAGCGGCGGAAGTAGGTGCGTTCGACGGCAAAGAGATCGCCCCGCGCCTCTGCGGGCAGCCGTTCGGTTGAAAAACTCCAGGTGGCCGAGGCGAAAGCAAAGCCCTTTGTGGGTTTTTCCACGACGATGGTCGACATGGTCTTGGGATCGATGTCCGGGCCTTCGACGATCACCCGATTGCGCGCACCCGTGTACTCGTCGGGCTCGAAAACGAAGTCGGTGATCTTCGAGCCCACCGCCACCGTGATCTCTTCGCGGGCCGCCAGCGTCTCTTCGTGCTTCATGTACCAGGCGAGTGAGTACAAAACCTCGGAAGTCGCGCGGGTCGACTTCCAGTGGTTGAGCTTTTTGTTCAAGAGCAGCCAGTGGACGAGACCATGGCGGCGGCCGTCGTCGGGTTCGAGCTCGGTCAGGGTCCGCAGGGCGAAGGCGTGGGTCTCGGTGGTGTCGTTGTACCAGAGCCAGGCGCGGTCCTCGGGCGCCCAATAGGTGCCGAGGTCCTGGTCTGTCTTCGCGGAATCCATCACAGCGTCGAAGACCAACACCGCGTCGTCGTGGCGGCCCGCCCGCTCGAGGGTCAAGGCGAGGTAGCCCTTGGTCAAGGGCGAGTGCTGTTTCCAGTGGCGGAAGCTGAAGTCGAGCATCTGCTGCCGCTCGTCGGCTGTGAAGACCCCTCCGGTCCACGACTCGTCGGGGTAATTGGAGAGGACGTAGTTGAGGAAAGTGATGGTCTCCCAGCAGCAGTCGTGGCTCATCATCCAGTCGACCCACTCCTCGATGTAGTGGCGGTGCATGTAGGCCCACGCCCGCACAACCACGTCCTTTGGCGCATCGACCCCGAACTCGAGGCCCTTCGAAAAACCATGCAGGATGTAGAGGGTCATCCACGGCGACGGCGGGCCACCGGGGAACCAGGGGAAGGCGCCGAGCGAGGTCTGGCTCTTGGCGAGCTTGGCCAGAGCCGCGTCGCGCTGGGCGCGGGTGATTGCGGGGTCGAGAACGTTGATCAGATCTTCGGGCTGTTCGCTCCCGCCGCGCGCGGTCTGCAGCCACGGCGTCTCCACCAGCTCCATGGCGCGGTTCGGGTCGTCGGCCTGCCAGGTCTCGAAGCGGGTCTCGCGCGCCGACAGTTTCTCGGCCATCCGCTCCACCGATGGGTACTGGTCGAAGAGGCTCGAGACGATCCCGGTCGAGAGGAAGCGGTTGAGGGTCTGCTCGGAGCACTCGTAGGGGTAGTTGACCAAATACGGCAGGGCATTGAGCACCGAGTAGAAGAGCTGGGCGTCGAGAGTCACCACCAACTGATCGTTGATCAGCGTGGGGTCGTCCTCGGCCGCCATGTCGGCAAAATGCAATTCGCGCCGGTCGGCGTCGTGAAGCGTGACAAAGCGCGACTGCATCAGGTGCATGCGTCCCGGCAGCACCGGCAGCGGCCGCAGCTCGCCGTCGGAGAACTGCCCGGCTCGGGCGGTAATCCTGAAGGCGACGGTGCCGACCCGAGCGGGAACGTCGAGCGGGAACGAGAGATCGGCGCCCTTGCCGGCCTCGACCGAGAACGCCACGCCCGAAGTCTGTTCGGGGGTCAGCCCGAAGAGCGATCGAAGATCCTCTCCAGTGTTGGGGTCGTTGATCGCCAGGTTGAGCGCGCCAGCGAAGGCCTCCTCCCCCGCATTGTTGACCACGACTTTGAGTACGGCGCGGTCGCCCTCGCGGAGGAAGCGCGGCAGATAGGGCCGCACCATCAGTTCCTTGACCGACTGCGCCTGACGGGTCGCTGAGGCGCCGCGAAGATCGGTGGTCACGGCGTGCACCCAGAGATTCCAATCGGTGACCGAGTCAGGGACCTCGAACTCGACCGTCGCCGAGCCGTCGGCCGCCAACATCACGTGCGGTTCCCAGAAGGCGGTCTCGGAGAAGTCGGAGCGAAGTTCCACGGATGATTCAGTTTCCCCACCCCCCGCTACGTCATCCTTTTCCATCCGCTGCAGATTCTGGCGGCCATCGCCCTCTGCTTCTTCAGCCGCCATCGGAGCAGCCATCGCCATGTCGGCCATCTCCGAACGCGATTCCATGACCATCCCGGCCTTCATGGCGCGATAGCGCCCGCGACGCCCCGGACCGCCGATGCCGTAGCCGTCGAGGGCCATCAGCGAGTCGCCGTGGAGGTGGGGGTAGCCGGGCAGCCCGAGACCGCTGCTGCGGCCCCATGCCTGTTGGGCGCGGCCGAGGTTGTCCCACAACCGGTTGATGCCGGTTCGATCGGGGTAGAGAGACGCGACCGAAGGCGGCGAGTGGGGCGCAAAAACGTCGAGACTGCGGTCGTACATGTAGGCCAACAGCTCGGCGGCGGCGGCATCCACAACACTGCCATCCATATTGCGGACTGTGACGCTGAAGGTCTCGCTCGTGCCGGGCCGCATGCGGTCGCGGAAGGTGGCGAAGTCGATTTCGAGTTTGCGGTCGTCCCACGGAACGAAGACGCGCGCGGTCTGGCGCACGAGTTGGTGGTCGCGGACCAGGGTCAGGGCGACGCCAAAACCACCCCGATCATCCTCGGTGATGGGAAAGTCCACCACGCCCGAACGGCCGGCGCCGATCGGGCGCCGTTCGACCCGCTGCCCATCGCGGTAGATCTCGAGCACCATCTCCTGCGCCTTGAGACCGGTGAAGACAAAGAGGCGTGCCGTCTTTCCGACGGCAACCGATGCGTTTTCAAAGCGCAGGTACGCCGGCAGCGCCAGCGGCGTGCGGCGCGCACCCGCCACAACAAGATTCTCGCTGGTGGTGAACTCGGCGCCGAACTCGTCCTCGGTGGTGTAGATCAACCGGTAGGCTCCGGCCTCGAGCCCGGGCAAAGAAATTTCCGCCGCACCGTCCTCACCGTGGGTCAGCACGCTGTCCGCCTCTTCGGCGCCCTCCGCCCATTGGCCGAGCACTGCGTTCGGGTCGTAGCTGGGGTCCCAGCGCGGTCGGAGACGGTCGCCGGGGGTCTCGAGTCCCCTCCGCCCACCGAGTGGTTGCGGAAGCGGTTCGTCGGCTGGAGTCAGGGTCTCATTGGGCTGTTCGAGACGGACGAGCCGCCACGATCCCTGTCCGGGCCGCGGAGTCCCGTCGAGGTCGGTTCGGAGGACGCGAACGGTCGATCGTTCGCCATGAACGTGGAATCCCAGATCATCGACGATCCGCGCCTCCACCGAGACGAAACCGAGGCGGAAGACACGCTCGGCGGAGCGGGTCTCGCCGCCCTCGTCGGTGACATCGACGGCGAGCCGGTAGCGATAGGTGACCCCACGTTCGGCCTCGCGTTCATCGGCCTCGGGAACAAACGAAATCTGGAATCGGCCCTCGTCGTCGAGGGTGGTCTCGCCCGCCGCCACGACCTGGCTCTGAGCGGACGCCGAGGGGTACCACCAGTACCACCACCGCGGGTAGACCGGTTCGCGGGTCACTCGCCAGTCGACGGCGCCGGTGACGACCGGCAGTCCAAAGTAGTACTTCACGTCGCCCGAAAGCTCGGCCTCGCGATTGAGGCGCAACGGAGCTTCAGGTTCTTCGACTTTGACTTCAAAGGTCGGGCGCTTGTACTCCTCAACCCGCAACCAGGTCTGCCCTCCGAGCGAGGTGCGCAGCCTCCATTGGCCGAGCAACCGGCCCGCCGGAATGTCGAACGATCCGCTGGCCGAACCGAAGGTGTTGCTGGTGACATCGGATGAGGCCACCTCCTCGCCGTTGGCGTCGACGAGCGACACGCTGAAGGCGGTGTCGGGGAGGGTGCGGTACTCAATCTTCTCACCGCCGCCGCGGTACGCCACAGCCTTCCAATGGAGCGTCTGCTGTGGGCGGTAAACCGAACGATCAGTGTAGAGCATGGCCGCTGTTGTGGTGCCGCGGCCGCCGTCGTGTTGCCGGTAGAGCCGGTTGGCGTCGAGGGCGAGGTCGTCGCCATTCCGTGCCATGACGAAGTACTGTTCCCGGTTCCAGAGCTTGGTGCTGAAGAAAACCGTACCGCCGTCACCGGTGCGCTCCCGGACCACCTCTCGATGCCCACGCCGGTAGTCGTAGTTGTAGAGAGAGACCTCGACGCCCTTAAGAGCCCGCCCGCTGTCTCCGGATCGGGCCGTCACCTCGTAGCCGCCCTTGACGGGCCGGGTCACCAGGACCAGATCCGAAAGCAGGAAGTTCTCGGCGACCATGAAGTTGACGCCGTCCTTGAAATCGGCGCGCATCGATGCGGCCACGAGGTAGGCGCCCGGCTGGGTCAGCTCGGGTATTACATAGGTCGTATGAGATCTGTAATCAGGGGTTGCCGGCAGGGCGGCCGACCACTCGACCAGAGGCTTCCCAGTCATGACGGCCTCGGCCTCGCGGTGGCTGGGAAGGACGTTGTAGTCCTCGGACGTCTTGACGAAGGCCATCAAATCGTACGGCCAGGCTCGGAAATGGATGGTGTCGAGGTTTTTGTGGGAGACCTGGAGCGACCGCCGGCCGGCACCGTCCACCGCCATTGCAGCGAGAGTGTAGTTCGGTTGTTCGATGGCGGCGACGATATGGTTGCAGCGTTGGCCGCCGATGCTCCGGGGGTGGCGCTCGCGGCCGGCGAGCGCGATCTCGCGGGCGTCGATGAGGGCGTCGGGATCGGAGACCTGCTGGACGAATTCGGCCAGCACCGCCTGGCCCATAGACCACCACTCGAGGCTGCGATCGAAGGCGGTCTGGAACACTTCGAGGTTGGCGATGATGGCGAGCCGGTCGGCATCCGTCGTTAGCGACGCGTGCATCCGGCGCAGCCGCTCGAGCCGCGCCTCGAGGGCAGCTTCCGGACGGTGATTGGAGGCGTGCCAGAACTCGAGATCGTCGAGCAGGGCGCCGATCTTGGTGAGTGGATGGATATCGGGATCACCCAGGTTGACGCTGGCCGCCGCTCCGGGATCGCCCGCAATCAACGCCGCTGCATCGAGCTGAAAAACGTCGTTCGACTCGGCCGGGCTCCACAGCGAAGAGTCGGCCAGGAACTCCACCCACAGAGAGGTCACGGCGTCGCGGAGGGTGCCGCGGATCCGCGGCGGGTAGTTGTTCTGCGCGATATATCGGGCCAATTCGCCCAGCGGCTCACTGCCCCATTCGGCACGGTTGTTCCACAGGGCGAAATATGACGCATCCGCCGCCTCGACGATCTGTTCGAGGTCCCACGCCTTGAGATCGAGTTCTCCGGTGGTCTCTACCCGCTCGCGTTGGCGGATCTCCCACGAATAGACCCGGGCATAGGTGGCGAGAGCGTTGGCGTAGTAGAGCTCGAGTACCGCCTGCGACACCGCATCCTCGGGCCAGGGCTGGTCTTTCAGGAAACGCACTGCGGTCTCGTAACCGTGCAGGGCCATCCGCAGCTTGGTCTCCTCGACCAGGGCGCGGGCCCAGTTCTCCGCATCGCCCTCAGCCTGCGCGCGCTCACGGATGATCGTCACCGCGTCCGAGGCCGCCTCGAACTTCTGCTCTCCGATCATCCGGTCAACGTCGTTCCAGCTCACAGAATCTCCCACAGCGATGGTAACCGGAGTCGGGACAGACTGCGGATCGCCACCTGTTGCGGGCGCCGTCACCGCCTGCAGCGCCGCAGCCGAAACCACGACGACGAGGAGGGCTGTGAAGAGGACGATCTGGCGCGACGTCGTGTGGAGTGGTGTTTTTCTCATGGCACCAGTTTAGACACACGGGGCTTGGGAAAGTTCCAACGCTGTCAAATCGGCCACGCCCGATGGGATCCAATCGGTCAGGATGCTGGATACAAGATGCTGGATGCTGGATCATCCCGCGCGGCACGCGAGACGCTTGCCCCACAAGAGGTTGACTGGGAATTGTGGTGCGGGCGTCCCGCCTGCACGTGCGGGCAGGGGTCCGCTCCGGTGAGGACATTCCGGAGTGGACATCCCGATGTTCAGATCATCATTGCCCGAGAGAGCCCCCTCCGAAGATGATTGCGCCCGAAACATCCACTCGTGTGAAAAACAAGGGATCGCAACATTATTCGGAGACGGCACGTCCGGTGAACGAGAAAACCGGGCGCCGAGGCGCCCGGTTGGAGAATTGGGTGGATCGTCTGAATTACGAGGGGGAGTTTCCCCAAACCTTGAGCTGCTCGCGAGTCATCTCCCAGTCCAGGCTCCAGCGCGCTCCGGCGGCTATCTCGGGATCGGCATCGGCGGCGAGAGTCTCGAGCACCTCAAACGCGCGCGCGCGTTCCTCCACCGTCCCCTGCCAGCGGATTGTGTTGAGCCCGATGATGGCCTCGGCTCGGAAACGCCGGTCGGGTGCGTTCTCGGCAGCATCTATCAGGGCATCGAGCTTGCCCGGGCGCAACTGCAGTTCGAGTTCGCCACTCCCGTTACTCACAATCGATTCCGCGAGATCGGTCGCCGTGATCCTCTCTGATGTCCGGAACCGTTGCGCCGGGACTTCACCCAAAACAACTGAAGCCAGCAGAGCCTTTTCGAGATCGCCATCGGCCCGGGCGCGCTCATAGACGCCGCGAGTACCCAGGTGAATGCAGGCCAGCCCGACGAGGTCGTTGATGATGACGATGTCCTCCTGGCGCAAAAGACGGCCGAGGCGGATCGCACGTTGGAAGTCGGCCATCGCAGCTTCGGGGTCCTCAGCCGCCAGGCCTCGGGCAATCCACGATCGTGCGAGGTTGAGGGCGAACAGCAGGTTGGTGACTCGGGTCTCGTAACCGTCGAGCGAATAGCACTCGGGGTAGAACGTCATGGTTGCCTGGTCGACCCAGGGTTCAGCCTCCAACAGGAGCGGGTAATCGGGCGGCAGAACCTCCCCCACCCATTCCGGGCCCTCCACCCGTGCATCGCTCGCCGCAATTGCCTCATCGGCGCGAGGTCCGATCTCCTTGGTGAAGAGCGCAAACCACTCCGCGGCGTTGCCCGGTCCTTCCCCGAGCGGCGCCAACAGATCGAGATCGGTCTGGAATCGCAGGGGCCATCCCTTGTTGGCCGGGCAGGTCCAGCACGGCACTTCCAGCGTCGCAACATCGAGAACAGCGGGCTGCCGGACGTATGCGTCTGGCGCCGGGTGGGTCGAATCGGACCTCTCCCGGGAGATCAACCGCGCGCCGAGTGATCCCGCCAACACCACGACGACGATCGCGGCCAGCAGCACCGGAACGAACTTCGAATGTTTCTTTGAGGACGTCATGACGGGTTGCCTCCAACTTCTATCTGGTTCAAATCCCAGGCCGCAGTGAAAAGACCGATGGTGGGGTGTGCGTCGGCGTTGATCTGAACCGGCCGCAGGATTTCGAGGAATTGCTCATCGGGTTGGTCGCCCGCAAGGACTATCGGACTCGGTTCGAAACCGGAACCCAGGTTCGGACTTATCAGGACATTTCCAACCAGCAGGAGTATCACCGCAGCCGCCCACGCCAGCCGAACGCTGCGACTGTTCCAGATCCTCGACCACGGATCGGGGGCCGGGGTCTCGGTCATCCGCTGGCGAGCCGCCGCGAGAGCCCGGCCGCGCAGATCGGCCGGTGGCGGCGGCGGTTCGAGCCCCGGGAAGAGACGCTCATCGTCGCGTTCGTGTTTATTTTTCATCATTCGTCCTTCATGAGGTTTCTGAGATCGGAGATCCCCTTTCGATAGCGGCTGGCGGCGGTGAAGGTCGGCACTCCAGTGATTGAACCGATCTCGGCAAAGGTGCAGTCGACAAAGTGTTTCAGATAGATGACATCGCGGAGGTTCGGCGGCATACCGGCGAGCAGGACGGAGGCGTGAGCTGCATCCAGCATGGTGTCGCTGTCACCATGAACGGCCGTGAGGAACGGGTACTCATCCAAAGGCTCCGCGGACCGTCGAATGCGGCGGCGGGCAACGTCCACAGCGGCGCGGTGGGTGACGGTCAGCAGCCATCCCTTGGGGTTTCTGACCTTGGCCAGCTTTGGGCCCTGCTCCGCGACCTTTACAAACACATCCTGAACCACATCGGCGGCATCGTCCTCGGATCCCGTCCGCCACAGGGCGAGCCCGTACAGGTTATTGGCCGCCAAATCGTAGAGATCCCCGAGGGCCGACTCCCGCCCTTCGGCCAGCTCGCCGAAGATCCGCCGCCAGTTCTCACCCTCAGATTTCGACGGACGGTCGCGGTGAGTCGATGGCGACGACGGGTTGTTGGTCACGGCTTCCACACCTATCCGACGCGCGAGTCGGTGCTTTTTGTCAGATGACGGCGTCGATGGTCTTGATGTCCACCAGCCCCCGACACCCGAAGAGGGCCGGCAGGATGATCTCCGGAGGGTGGCGGCGGCGAAGTTCGGCCACTTTGTCGGTGCCCGCCCGATAGGAGGGTAGGTACATCCGGCCGAGCAGCGGGTGGTGGGCCCACGCCCCGGACAGCTTGTCGGCCCGCTCTTCGGTAACGAGGCAGTCCCTGCGCAGAGACGCGGCAACATCAGGCTGGGCCACGCCGTCGTTCCAGGTGAGGTAGGAGGCCTGGTTCTTGGCGTCGTCCTGCAACCGCGACAGCAGCATCCCGATCTTGAGGTCGTCATCGGGGAGCTGGTCGAGCTCGGTGAGACCGAAGGCCATCAGGGCCGCGTTGTTGGCGATGCCTTCGGCCAGCGTCGAATAGCGCGAATTCATCGTTAGCACGGTGCCTTCGAACCCCACCTGACCGGTGGCGTAGAGGTGTTGCACAAAGGCGAAGGTCGTGACGTGACCCGGCACCACCTCGTGGCTCACCAGCTCCGCGAACTCGGGCACCGAGATCTCGAGCGAGGCGTTGATCTCGTATGTCGCCTCGTACAAAGGGCTTCCCGCCTCGTCGCGGGCACGACCGACGTAGTTCATGGACCCAGAGAACCACGCGTCCTTGATCGCAAGAAACTCGACGTTGGACCGCGGCACGCTCTGCAGCTCATCCGGCAGGTAGGGCATCACGTTGGCGGCGGTCCCGGCCTCGAGCTCGGCGATAAAGGCGCGCGCCAGTGCCGGGATGGTTGCGGCCGGCACCATGCGGTCGGCGCGCCACGCGTCCACCGCAGCGAGGATCCCGTCCTCCGAATCGACCGGGTAGCCCGCTCCGGTGAGCAGTTCGGCGAGCAGGACGCGTTTCGGCCCCGGTTCCGATGGTGTTGGCGCCACCGCAGTGGATGCTTCGACGGACCGCGCGTAGGGCACGGGCTCGCCGCGGCCCAGGGTTTCCATCGCGAGATCCCACATCACCTGCACGCTGCCACCGAGACCGGCGAGATAGGCGCCGCGGACGCCACCCTCGGCCGCCCCCAACTCGGTCATACCCGAGATGGCCGCCGGCAGGTCGACGGTTTTCAGATAGGCGTCAATCGCCTCCAGATCCGGCTCATCAGCCGAGACACCACCCGAAGAACGGACAGAGGCGGCCGTGGGATCGGTGTAGCTCTTCGGGAGGTCCTCATCGGAAAACCAGGAATCAGCGATAAAGCGGCCCGTCCCGGACGGGTTCATCACATCGCCGCCCCACAGAGTGTCGATGCCGAGAATGGCCTCGGCGACAAAACGGTCGAGATCGGTCTGTGCCATGAAATCCTCCGGTGCCAGTGTAGCGGCTCAAGAATACGAATTCGGATTTCGAAATTCGGAATTCGGAATTTCCAAGCCAACAGCCTGGCGTACGAACAGTCGAGAGTCGTCCCGCCGGACATCTCCGCCGGTTCGCGACCGGGTTGGTGTAATCTCGTCCGTCCGGGCGACGGCCCACGAGAGGTCTTCATGCAAATTCGACCGTTTTTGATGCTTGGCTCAGTCCTTTTGGCCTCCGCAATCGCCACCGCGCAGGGCGATTGGTCCAACGCCACGCGGGGCGCGGAGTACGCCTTTGCCCGCGGCCAGATGGCGCAAGCCGAGTCCGGCTTCAAATCAGCTCTCGAGATCGCCCAGACCTTTCCTGCGGGCGACCGCAGGCTGGAGACCAGCCTCGAGAACCTGGGCCGCTTCTACGAGCACCAGTCGGAGTTTGCCAAGGCACAGCCCCTCTACCAGCTGCTGTTGGCGGCGCAGGAATACCGGGTCGGTACCGACGACAGCGAACTGCTGAACACCCTTTTCATCGTCGCCAGAGTCAGCCAGCCGATCGGCGACCTGCCCACCGTTGAAAGCAGTCTTGCGAGATACGACGCCATCGCGACCGCAAGTGATTCTGCCGATGCTCGCCAGTTCTGGCAGGTCCTGGCCATGTTGGCGCGGATGGAGATCATCCAGGAGGACGAGGCGGCCGCCCTGAAGTGGCAACGACGCGCCGCCGAGGTTCTCGCGACCGATTCGCAGGCAACCGCGGCAGAACGCGCCATTCAACTCGAGTCACTCGCTCGGATGGAGCTCACGGCCGGCGAGGGCCCCCGGGCAGAGCAGCTTTTTGTCCAGATTGCCCAGCTGCGCGCCGAGGAGGACGAGCAGGATGCCATGTCACAAACGATGGCTGCGGGTGCCGAAGCAGCCTTCGCGGCCGGCGAGTTCGACACGGCCGAAAGGCTGGCGCTCCGTGCCCTCAACGCGCACCCGGAGCCCGATGACGAGATGACGGGGCGAATGGTCCTCGCCGACGTCTCTTGGGCCAAGGTCAACCGAGGAACCGACGATCTCGAGATGTTGTTGGCGGCGGCCAGCGACGACGAGGAAGTGCTGCGCGCCAGGGACCGCCTGCGGTCGATGGTCGTCCTCGAGGACGGCACCAACCTCGAAAACCTGTCGCGGCTGGTTCAGGTCGAGGCTCTGCGCGGTCAGCCATTGGAAGCTGCAAACTGGCAGCGCCAACTCATCGGAAGCGCGGGAGCAGTGGACCCGCAGATGCAGCTCGATCTGGTGACCCTCCTCGCAGCCGGCGGCAAGACCGACGAGGCCCTGGCTCTGAACGCGGAGGTTCGTTCGAGTATCGAGGCAGAGTACGGGGCAAAGGACGCCCGCCTGGTTCCGATCCTCGGTCAGCGCCTGAATATTCTGATCGATGCCGGACGAAAGAAAGACGCGAGGAAGGTCAGCAAACAACTGAAAAAGATCTCGAAATGAACGACATCCCGGGTTCAGGGCGGCCACCTGGCGAAAGCCATCGCAACCCGAGTCCGATGGAGGGCGTTCAAGCCGTCATTTTCGACATGGACGGCACCCTTGTGGATTCACATTACGATTGGCCCACCATTCGGCGCGATCTCGGCGTCAACAGCGGCTCCCTCATCGACGAACTCACCAGTCTTCCCGAACCGGCACGAACGGCACGGCTGGCCGAGCTCGAGGTGATCGAAGCCGAAGCCACTCGTGGGGCGTCCATCTACGAGGGCGCCGCCGAGCTCCTCGAGCTTCTTGCGGAGCGGGATCTGGCGACAGCGCTCGTCACGAACAACAACGAAACCAACACCTCCCGGCTGCTCGATCGATTCGGCCTGAAATTTGAAGTTGTCCTGACCCGAGACTCAGGCCTTTGGAAGCCTTCTGGTGCGCCGATCGCCGAGGCCGCGCGCCGCCTCGGCATCCCACCCGACCAGTGCCTTGGAGTAGGTGACTCGCACTACGACATCCTGGCTGCCCGCGACGCCGGTCTGTGCGCGGTCTGCATGCTCCACGACGGCGCCGCCAGGCACAACGGCGACGCGGATCTGAGCTTTACGGACATCCCGTCGTTCGTACGGTACCTGAGGGTGGCGTTGCGCTGACGAAACGATGGCGGATGGTTGACGACGGATGACGTAGGTCGGATGTCTGATGTTTGATCTTTGATCTTTGATGTTTGATGTTTGATCTTTGATGTCTGGTGTCGGATTGATCGCCAGACGAAAGCAAACTGTCCAATCCAATATCAAATATCCAACATCAACTGTCCAAAACCCATGAATCGGATCGAGGTCGACGGATCTGTGGGCGACTCAATCCGTCGGGGTTGTTGCTAGCGCAGCCCTGATCTCACCCAACTTCCCCTGGACCGAGCTGACATTGTCGGGGCCCATGCGCAGAAACTGACGCTGCGCGGCGGACAGCCCTTCGAGTTCCTCGTCGCTCCACTGATAGGTCACGATCAGCTGCTCCACTTCCTGAGGGCTGTTCAGGACCGGGACTGCCAGGAGCTGATCAAAGGCCTTGGTGAGGCGATCGTCGAACTGCCTCCCCGGCGGACTGATCTCCGCGTAGGCATCATCGATGAGCGGTTGGAGTTCGCGGTAGAGGGCGACCGTCCCCTCGGTGTCCAGCGACGCCACGACTGCGGCCACCAGGTCGTACCGTTGGTAGGAAACGGGATCGATGACGAATTGGCCGTTGCCCGCGCTCTTGACCTTGAACCCCTTCTTCGGCCGCAGGAACTCCACCTGATCGACCGGGGTCACACCGGCCGCCACATTGTCCACCGCCGCGGTGAAGCGCCGGATCAGGTCCTCGTTGACCAACCACGCCGCCAGCTTGGGGTTGGCCGACAGCCCGGCCGCCAACTCCCGAACCACCGCGTCCGAGGTGCTCAGGGTCGTGCCCGAGAGCTTCGCCGAAAGCCGCTCTTCGAGCGACGGGGTCGGAATGGGCACCGGTGTCGGGGTGGCCGGAACGGCTGCCTCCATGACCTGATCATCGCCGCTGCGACCCATCCACCACCACGCAAGAGCCGCGATGACGATCATGAGAAGCACCACGAAGATGCCGATGATGGTGCGGTTCTGCTGAGCCATGGAGACCTCCGGGGACAAGGATACACCGACCGCACGCGCGGATGCTGGATGCTGGATGCTGGATGTTGGATATTAGATGTTGGATATTGGATGTTGGATATTGGATGTTGGATATTGGATATTGGATTTTGGATCACTCTTGTCCAAGACAGGTTTTCGGAAAGGAAAGCCGCGGAGCGGCGACAGGAATGAGCCCGGGGCGTGAGCCCCGGGAAACCGTGCAACCAAAAAAAGTCAAGCCCCGGAGGGGCGACAGAAATGAACGGTCGTCGGCCCCGAGAGTCGAACTGAACAGCCTGTCGCCCCTCCGGGGCTTGGGCTCTTTTTCTGGCCCTCATCCTGGGGCTCACGCCCCAGGCAAATTTCTTTCGCCCCTCCGGGGCTTTCTCAGTGCCGGGCCATGTGCTGGTGGCTCATACAGCTTGTGACAACCTCATCCCGGAAAGACTCGAATTCGGGCCGTAAGGTGTTCGATTTCAGTAGGGCATGCTCTCCTCAAAATCTGTTTTGGACAGCAATGATATTGGATGTTGGATATTTCGAGTCCACACAAGCCCATCGCGAGAAGATTGCGGGGCAGATCCAACATCAAATATCCAAAATCAAAACCAATCCCGAACATCGATGCGGGTAACCTTTGCATGGTCGCCGTCTTACAAAGTCCAACAGCCCCGAAGGAGCGTCCATGATCGACCCGGAACTGAATCTTCAACCCGACGACGAGCACAACCAGAAGCTGGCATCCAACGTCCATCCCCCGGGGTGGCAGAACCCGAGCCCAGAAGGGCGCTACAACATGGTGGTGCTCGGCGGGGGCACGGCCGGGCTCGTCGCCGCCGCGGGCGCGGCCGGCTTGGGCGCCAAGGTTGCCCTCGTCGAACGCCAGCTGCTTGGCGGCGACTGCCTCAACGTCGGCTGCGTGCCGTCGAAGGCCGTCATCCGCTCGGCCCACGCCGCCCACGCGGTGCGCTCCGCCGGCGACTTCGGGGTCCTCGTCAACGGCGAGCCCGAGATCGATTTTGCCGGCGTAATGCAGCGCATGCGCGCACTCAGGGCAGGGATTTCGCCCCACGATTCAGCACGGCGGTTTTCCGATCACTACGGGGTCGATGTGTACTTTGGAGCGGCACGTTTTACCGGTCGGGACGCGATCGATGTCGACGGCACCGCTTTGTTTTTTGCCAAAGCGGTGATCGCGACCGGCGCCCGCGCCGCGGTGCCGCCGATTTCAGGTCTCGTGGAGGCCGGGTTTCTGACCAACCACAACGTCTTCAACCTGACCGAGCAGCCCCGGCGGCTCGCGGTCGTCGGCGGCGGGCCGATCGGCTGCGAGTTGGCCCAGACCTTCGCCAGACTCGGCACCGAGGTCACGATCATCGAGACCGCCAACCAGTTCCTGCAACGCGAAGACCGGGACGCAGCCGAGCTTCTCAAATCCTCGATGGAGCGCGACGGGGTGGTCGTTCGGCTCGCGACCTCGCTCGAACGGGTGCAGACGCGGGGCGTGAAGAAACTCCTCTTTCTGAAAACCCCGGAAGGCGAAGAGACCATCACCGCCGACCAGATCCTGGTTGGGGTCGGCCGCACACCAAACGTCGAGGGGCTCGATCTCGGCACCGCAGGTGTCGCGCACGACCAACGTGGCATCACGGTCAATGATTTCCTCCAGACCACCAACAAACGCATCTACGCGTCGGGCGACGTCTGCCTCCCCTGCAAATTCACCCACACCGCCGACGCAGCCTCGAGGGCCGTCATTCAAAACGCTCTCTTCCCCGGACCCAAGAAACGACTGAGCAAGCTGGTCATCCCGTGGTGCACCTACACCGACCCGGAAATCGCCCACGTCGGGATGTACCCGCACCAGGCGGAGTCCCAGGGCATGGCGATCGACACCTGGAACGTGGCGATGGCCGATGTCGACCGCGCCATCACCGACGGCGAAACGGAGGGCTTTCTCAAGGTCCACTGTAAAAAGGGCAACGACACGATCCTCGGCGCGACCCTCGTTGGTCGCCACGCCGGCGACATGATCTCTGAGGTCACGACCGCGATGGCTGCGGGGATGGGGCTCGGATCGTTCTCGGGCGTCATCCACCCCTACCCGACCCGGGCGGAGATCATCCGCAAGGCGGCGGATGCCTACAATCGTACGAAGCTGACTCCGACCATCGCCTCGATCCTGCGGAAGTGGTTCGGATTCACACGAAGATGATGAAGTTTTGAGTTTTGAGTTTTGAGTTTTTGGTTTCGGATTCTGCGACGTGCCTGCCGCTTGCTTCTTGCGGGATACGCACGGCTGAAACCGAACGGATAACTCAGAACCGAAAACTCAAAACTCAGAACTCTCTGTCGTTAGAAGCCTTCAAGAACCGCCGTCACGAGCGCGCTCGCAAAGACATCGGAGAGCTCGTCCATGGCGAGATTCTGGCGGTCGAAGTAGTTGACGGCGTTCGGGTCGACGAGATACGAGGTGCGCCTGGAGAAGGCCCTGTCCTCCCACAACACCTCGTCGTCGTCGCCGCGCACATCCTCGAGCTGGACCTCGGCCTGGAGACTCATCTGGTACTCGTTGGCTCGGCCCTGGTCGTCGTACGACACCGGAATCACCGCCAGCCGTTGGATCACGCCTTTCAAAACCACGTCGGCCTTGGCCGGCGATTCCACCAACCGCAAGCGTCCGCGTCGGACCCACTCCAGGGTCAGGGCCTCCATCAGACGCTGATCCATGTCCACCCACTGGGTCTGGTTCTTGAAGCTCTCAACGTACAGGGTCTGAATGTCCTCGGGCAGAAACGACGTCGTCCCCACCAGGTGATATCCGCAGGAAGACAGGGCGAGCCCCGAAAGAACAATGGCGATGGTGGCGATCCGCTTCTTCACGTGCGAACCGTAACACAACACCACAGGCAGTTCGGCCTCATCAGCGCGACTTTTTCTTTGCCGCATCCCGCAACCCACGGATCTCCGCCATCCGTTCGCCGATTCGCGCCTCCCAGCCATACCTGGTGGGCTCGTAAAAACGTGCGCCGGCCAAGTCGTCGGGCAGACATTCCATGTCAGCCACCGCGCCTCGTTCTCGTGGGCATAGCGGTAGCCGTCGCCGTAGCCGGCATCCTTCATCAGCGCGGTCGGAGCATTCCGGATCGGCCATCGGGATCGCAAGACCGGGCCGCTGCCCGACCTCCCGTTTGACCTCGCCGTACGCCCGTGTAGAGCGGCGTTGGATTTGGCGGCGAGGGCGAGGTAGACGGCGCCTGGCGCCAGGGCCAGCTCACACTCGGGCATTCCCATGTGCTCAACCGTGGCGCCGCGGCCGCGACCTGCTCGAGGGCCCTCGGGTCGGCCATGCCGATGTCCTCGGAAGCCATGCGCAGCATCCGCCGGACCACGAACCGCGGGTCGGCGCCGCCCTCGAGCATCCGGCCCAGCCAGTACAGCGCGGCATCGACATCCGAGTTCCGCACCGCCTTGTGGAGGGCCGAGATGAGGTTGTAGTGCTCCTCGCCGCCCCTTGTCGTAAACCGCCGCCACCTTCTGGGCGACGCGCTCGACGAGGTCGCCTTGCACCAGCTCTCGGCACCGTCGGCACGCGCCACCGCCACCGCCAGCTCGAGGTGGTTGTAGCGCCTGACGCGCATCCCCGGCAGCGACATCGTGCGATCAGTTCGAGCCGCGTCGGTCGACGTCCGGGCCACCACCCGCAAGGCCCCGCTCTGTGTCGTCCAGCGCCCGCCGCATCAGCAGATCCAGGTCGATCTCTTCCGGCGGAGGGCGTCGAGGATGTACACCTTGACCCGCGACAGCAGGGCGCGATTGAGCTCGAACGACGGGTTTTCGGTCGTGGCACCGATCAGCACGATGTCGCCGGCCTCGACGTAGGGCAGAAAAGCATCCTGTTGCGCGCGGTTGAAGCGGTGGATCTCGTCGACGAAGAGCATCGTCCGCCGACCTTCGATCCGCCGACGCCGCCGCGCCTCGGCCATGACCTCGCGCGCGCCTCCTTGACCCCCGACAGCACCGCCGAAAACGCTCACCATCTCCGCGCCCGCGGCATCCGCCAGCAGTCGAGCCATGGTCGTTTTTCCGGATCCCGGTGGGCCCCAGAACACCATCGACGGCAGCTCGCCGCCGACCAGCAGCGACCGGATCACACCGTCTTCGCCCACCAGCGTGCCCTGGCCGACCACCTCGTCGAGCGGCCGGCCGCATCCGTTCGGCGAGTGGGGCCGTGGTCGGATCGTCGGGAAAGAGGGCGGCGTCGCTCATCTCAGAGCCGACCCGTGCGAGCGGCGGCGCGCTCGAGCCGGAGCATGCGCCGCAAAGCACTCTCGACCGTCGCGCCGACCGCCACTGCCCCATGATTCAGCAGGACGCAGGCCGACGATTCCCGGAGGGCTGCAGCTGCGGTTCTCGCGAGAGCCCTGCTGCCTTCCTCGAAATCGGCACTTCGACGACGCGACCGAACGGAGCCGCGTCTCCATCGAGGTACTTCGGGTCCGGCCGACGGCCCTCCTGTGCGAGGCGGAGAACCCACGGAGGGTGGGCGTGGACGATCGCCTCCACATCGGGCCGACAGCGGTAGATCTCAAGGTGCATCCGGACTTCGGACGACGCTCGTCGCGGCACCTTGCCGCGATCCAGGGGCACCTCGACCAGATCGGCGCCGGTCATACGCCCGGTGACGCCCCCGGTTGGTGTCACGAGACAATGACGCCCGCCGATCCTCGCGGAAAGGTTGCCCTCACTGGCGCGGACCAGACCGGCGGCGGCAAGGCGGGCCCCTGCCGCCACAAGCTGGGTGTGGAGATCACCTGCCAGCATGACCCGGGGGCGCGGTGGCCTGGTTGCGACACACCTCGCTGCAGAATACGCGGTCCTCGCCACTGGTCAGGGCGCGGCCGGAAGGCACAAAGGTCCCGCACCGAGTGCATTCGACCAAGGCCTCGACGCTCTGTTCGGAACCACCGCTCCACTGGGTTCGGCGCCGCCTCGCCTCCGGCGAAAAACGGCTGAAGCTGTCGGCGCCGGGGGCTTTTTCACTCAGACGACGACCGATCGAGGCGAGGATCCGCCACGCAACGAGCAGGACGACGACGACGATGAGGATTCGCTGCATCTACCCTCCAGAGTGGGAGATGACGAGTATACGACAGCACCAAATTACGGATTTGCGATTTCGGATTTCGGATTGACCATCACCCACCCGGAAATGGTCGATAGGGAGAACGGGTGGAAAACCCGAAATCCGAAATCCGAAATTCCAGGAACTTAACCGCCGGTGACTTCTCGTTCGATGCCGCTGAGGTCTGGAATCGACGGGTCCTGTTGCTTGAGTTGCTTCAGGCGATTCAGCGATTCGGCCGCTTTTTCGTGTTCGTGGAGATCGAACTGGTAGACCACGACCTTGTTGTACAGGGCTTGCCAGTGGTCCGGGGCGATTGCAAGAGCCTGGTCGAGCAGTTCAATGGTCCGCTGCGGTTGTTGGAGATTCCGGAATACGACCGCGAGATCGGTAGCCACATCGACATCGTCGGGCGCCACGGCCAGCGACCGCTCATACCAGACACGAGCTTCGTCCCACCGGCTGGCGTCGAAGTAGACGTTGCCCATGGCTGCCATCAGCTTGGGGTCGTTGGGGTTGGCGGCCAGCAGGTTTTCGATCTCACCGACCTGCTGACGGAGCTGTTGGCCCGCCGCCGCGGTCTGGCCTTCTACCGGCGGATGTCCCTCCGGAAGGGGCTCATTCTGGCCTGTGGCGGGGTTGATCCCCTGCCTCAGTGCCTTTGCGGGCGGCACCGCCTGCTGTTCGGCAAAGACATAGCCGAGGATGAGGCCCGCCATGAGGCCGAGCACGAGTGTGAACCAGGGATTACGAAACATCGATCGACTCCTCAAAGGGTGGTCGCGAACCGCGGCCGGTCGCGAACCGGAACAATAGCACGGACAGCGCCTATTCGCTCTCCCGGACCTTGGTGCCGGTCCAATTCCCGGCCGATGCGAGGCCGCTGGCGAGTTGGGTCGCTTCCCAGTTCCCCTGCAATCTCAGGTTTCGGCCCTGGCCGACCAACTGGCCGTAGAAAATGGCGGCAAATCCGATCTGGGAGTCGATGCGCTCGAGCCGCACCTTGCGCGCCACCAGGGTGCCCCGGAACGAGCCGGAAAATCCGCCCGAGAGGGCGTAGGTGCCCGTCACGAGGGTGCCCTGTTGCTGCAGATAGGCCATTCCGTCCTGCCCCGGTTCCACCACGAGCCGCCAGGTGCCGTTGAGCGGCGCCTCCGCATCTCCAACCTCGGTCGAAAGCCGGTCCACCTCGGTAGCCATCGCCGCCAGCATGGTGCGATTCTCCAGCGTCGTCCGGCGTTCCTGTTGGAGCTTGGTGATGGCCGCCAGGAACTCCGATTCGAGACGCCGCAGGTCCTCGTCACGCAGGCGCAGACTGTCGACCGTTTCGCCCTCGCGCTGGGCGCGCATGAGGTTCCCGGTCTGCTGTTCGAGCTGCAACCACACCTCGCGAAGCTGCTGCCTCGCTTCGGCGAGGTCGTCGAGTTGCCCTTCAAGCACGATCTCGCGGATTCTGATCTGCTCGCGAAGACTGTCAGCGACCTGTGCTTCAACCGTCGATGGAGCCGCGACACCCAGGAGAGCCACGAGGAACATCAACTTCTTCATGGGTCGTTCCCTTCAAAACGATTCACAACGGCGGTGCCGACCAGATCGCTCCACACGTTGGTCGCCGTTCGCATCATGTCGAGGACGCGGTCGACCGCAATGATCGTCCCGATGCCCTCGAGAGGCAAGCCCACCGCCTGCAGGACAACCACCAACATCACCAGTCCTGCCATCGGGATGCCGGCGGCTCCCACCGAGGCCAGCAACGCAGTCAGGAGCACCAGCGCCTGCTGTCCCAGACCGAGCTCGACGCCGTACATCTGGGCGATGGTCAGGGCCGCGACCGCCTCATAGAGCGCCGTTCCATCCATATTGACCGTCGCCCCCAACGGCAGGACGAAGCTGGTCACGCCTCTGCGGTTGCCCGCCTCTTCCGAACACTCCATGCTCAGCGGCAGGGTCGCCGACGAAGAAGCCGTCGAGAACGCGGTGGCGACCGCCGGAGCCATGGTCCTCCCATAGGCCACGGGTTGGCGACCGCCAATCAGCAAGAGGATGGTGGGCAGTGTGACCAGCGCATGAATGAGAAGGCCGAGACCGACCGTCACGAAGTAATAACGCAGGTCCCAGATGATCCCCGGGCCACTGCGCGCCACCTCGCGTGCCAGCAGGGCGAAGATCCCTATCGGCGCGAGTTTGACGATGGCCAGGGTCAGGGCCTGGATGATCTCGAGAATACCGTCCACCACCCGGTGTACGGCGTCAACGTTCGGCCCGTTGAGGCGGGTGAGAAAGAGCCCGAAGAGCAGCGCAAAGACGATGACCGGCAGGACATCTCCTGCCGCCATCGCCGCCACGATGTTTTGAGGCACCATCCGCAACAGGAATTCAGGGAGGGTCGAGGTTGCGGTCGAAAAGCCCTCGGGCAGGCCCGCCGAGCTCGCAAAGTCAAGGTGGGCGCCGGGGTTGATGATATTGACGAGGGTGAGACCGACCGCAATGGCGAGGGTTGTGGACAGGGTGTAGTAGACCACCGTCCGGATCCCGACGCGGCCGACCGCCTTCACATCGCCGAGGCTGGCAATACCGCTCACGAGCGACGTGAAGATCAACGGGATGATGATCATCTTCAACAAACTCAGAAAGAGGTCGCCGAGAAAGCCGATTTCCTGCGATGCGGTCGGCGCCCACCAGCCAAATGCGACACCCGCGATCAGAGCGATCAGAACCTGCCAATGCAGCTTGAAATACCACGGCCCCGGTTTTGAACTGGCCTCACTCATGCAACAACGACCTCCTCGCGCTGTCGGTGAGAATAACACTCACTCAAAGCATGCGCGGTCGAGGCGGGTTCTATTGTGCTTTGGAGATCAGTGGCGAGTCACTCTTCGTCCTGTTTGACGACGTGGCCGAGGGCGCTTTCAACCTGTTGCTCGACCTTGTCCACCGCAGTGCCGTCGACCTCCGCCACCTCCATCACCAGGAGTTGGCGGGCGTGGTCGTACATCTTCCTCTCGCGGAAGCTCAGGGTCTTGCGCCCGGCAACTTCCGCCAGGCACAACAACACATCCACGATTTCGTCGAGGTCACCGGTCTTGATGCGGTCGAGGTTGGCCCGGTAGCGGTCCTTCCAGTCCTCAGCATTCTCGCCGTAGGCCGCTTTCAGACGCTTCATGGCCTTTTTGACGAGCTTCTTCTCAGACAAAGGCCTCAGCCCGACACGATCCGAGTTCGTGACCGGCACCATCACTTTTGACTCCGAGCCCAGGAGCCGGAGGTGATAGCAACGCATCTCGTCGCCGGCAAGGACCTCGTTCGAGATCTCCTCCACCACCGAAACGCCCTGGCTGGGGTAGACCACCTTGTCGCCAACCTTGAAGCTCACTCGTTCCCCTTTCGTGAACGCCCAAGCTTAGCACGGCCAAACGGACAAAACCGGGGCCTTTGCGACGGGCTTCGTCATTCGATCTCAACCACTCATCACCCGGCGCGACGGCCATCGAGTTCAGGTCGCCGACACCTGGTCCTTCCTGCAGTGGGGACACACCAGGGCGCCGGGCCGCACCGGTTCTCCGCAGTGGAGGCAAGCAACCCTGCGGCCCTCTCTCGCCCGTGAGACAACCACCGCAGTGGCCGCAAACCCGCCCAACATCAACATCGACAGCGGCGGCGCAAGAAGGGCTGTCCCGGTGAGGGTGGCCGAGGCTCCTGCCTCGCCCAGTGATGCGAATGTGCCGACCGAACTGTGAGCCTCCTCCGCGAGATCCCGGAACGGCCGCCTCACCTGGTTGCGCAGCCAGTGCACACCGGCCGCCGTGCCGCCGCCCAGAACCCCCGAAGTGCCCAACTGGACCAAATCCTCGTCGAGGCTGCCGGTGACCGCTGCAAAGGCGATGAAGCCGGCCACCACCTTCGGCAGATAGGAGATCACATCGGAAAACCTGCCGAGGTCGGGATGGGCGTCAACCAGGACCTCGGCGATCACGAGGACCGCCAACACCGCCATCACGACAGGATCCGCGATCCAGGCAAATCTCTGCGAGAGCTCGAAGTACGGTGTGTAGCTGAAGGCCCCAAGGGCGAGCACCGGAATAAAGGCCTTGGCTCCGGCTCCCGCTGCGATCCCGAAGGCCGCCATATATGTCATCAGTGATTCCATTGTTCAGTCCCTTTCAAACCCGGCGCCGACGTCTCACGGCGACTGCATCCTGTCGGCGATTGCGGCCACCGTCCACCCGAAAGCCACGGCAAGACCGACCGCCACCACCAGCACCACGACCGTTGCGATCGCCAGAGCCACCGGCAATGTCTTTTCCCAACTCGTGAGCGGTTCTCCCGACCGTTCCCGCTGCAGGCTGATGACGGCCGAGACGTGGGCGATCGTCGTCAGCACGACAAAGGTGCCCGCCCCAAGAGCCACGCCGATGAAAGGCACCGTCATCGCGCCATAGCCTGGAAGACCGATCCACAAAAACGAAAGCCTGATCATCCATCGATTGAGCATCCGGCGTACCGGTCCGAAGAGCCGCTGCGCCTCGCGCACCAACACCAACCGCACCACGATGAGGTGGGCCACCACGACCAGCGGCACGACAAATACCGCACCGACGTGAAGCAGCGGTACGAAGATCGCCACCGCGGCCGTGACCGGCACACCCCACGCGAGCAGGCGGCGGTAGGTCGTCCCCTGTTCGCGCTCTACATTCTCGAAACGCAGTTCGAGGGCCTTTGGTTCGCCTTCTCCACCCACCTGGCGTCCACAATGGGGGCACTCCGGCGTCATCCGGCGACTCGACAACGGTTCCAAACACCATGGGCACGAGCTTTTCACCTGAAGAGTATACGCACCGAAGCCGTCAATATTCTCCGCCGGTCGTCAACATCAAAGGGTCGAACGTCAATACGTTCAAACGTTTAGAGTGCTGAGAATAAGCCTTGCGGCCCGCTCGACCTCGTCGGTGGTGGTGAATCGCCCCACCGACAGTCGGACGGTAGCGCGGGCGAGGTCCGGCTCGACCCCCATCGACTGCAGGACGTGCGACACCTGAACTCCGTCAGCGTGGCACGCCGCGCCGGCTGAAGCCGCTACTTCGTCACCGAGCTCGCTCAGCAGCGTCGCGGCGTCAATACCTGGAAACGCCACACTCAGGGTATTGGGCAGCCGGTTCCCGGGGTCACCGTGCTCCAGCATCGATGGGAACCCGGTCTTCAACAGCGCCGACAGTCGGTCTCGAAGCGACCTCAGCCCGTCAGCCTCCGCGGCGATCTCAGAGTTGGCCAACTCACACGCCGCGCCCAGACCCACCGCCAGGAGGACGTTTTCAGTGCCGGCACGAAGACCCCTCTCGTGCCCGGCGCCCCGGATCTGGGGAGCGATCGCGACACCGTTTCGCACATACAGAGCGCCAACACCCTTCGGCCCGTAAAGTTTATGGCCCGCCACCGTGAGCAGGTCGACACCGAGTGCGGCAACGTCAACCGCGATCTTGCCCACAGCCTGGGCGGCATCGGTATGGACGAGTACGCCCCGTTCACGGCAGACAGCCGCCACTTCGGCCACCGGCTGCAGCGTTCCGACCTCGTTGTTGGCGAGCATCAGCGAGACCAGGACGGTGTCGCCGCGCAGCGCTGAGGCGACCGTGGCCGCGTCAACCCGGCCCAGCGCGTCGACGCCCACCACGGTGAGGTCGATCCGCCCCTGCCGTTCGAGGGCGCGAACGACCTCGAGAACTGCAGGATGTTCAACCGCAGAGGTGACGACGTGGCCGCCCCCTCGCTCCTCCACCACGCCGCAGATCGCCAGGTTGTTCGACTCAGAACCACCGGACGTGAAAACCACCTCGCCGGTCCGGCAGCCGAGACATCCGGCAACCTTCTCTCTGGCCGCTTCGAGCGCCGCCTTCGCCGTGCGCCCCTCACGGTGGGTGGACGACGGGTTGCCAAAGCCATCGGTCAGATAAGGCCTCATCGCCTCGGCCACCCGAGGGTCGATCGGAGTCGTCGCGTTGGAGTCGAGGTAGATGAAGGACATGGGGGGAGTTTACAGGGCAATTTCGAATTTCGAATTTCGGATTTCGGAATTCGGATTTCGAATTTTGAATTCTTCAGCCGCCTTTCACCTGCCGTATTCGAAACAGTCTTGTGGTGCGGCCGTCCCGGCCGCACGTGCAGGCAAGACGCCTGCACCACAAACGCCGCAACTCCCTTGGCTTCAGTCAATCTCTGCGGATACGTGACGCGTCCACAGGAGGTGCCGAAAACGGCCAGTCATTGCGCCGCCCGGCGGTTACAGCTACCATGCCCGGGCGGCGCATCTGGTGCTCCGCACACCACTCAACAACCCCGCAGGAGGTTTCCCCATGGCGAATGGAATTGTCCGCATCCCGCCGCCCGTCAACGACCCGATCAAGTCGTACGCACCCGGCTCCCCCGAGAAGGTCTCGATCAAGGCCAAGATTGCCCAAATGCTGAGCGAGGAGATCGAAATCCCGCTCGTCATCGGCGGCAAGGAAGTGCGCACCGGCAACACCGCCAAAGCCGTGTGTCCCCACGACCACTCACACGTTCTGGGCGTCTACCACAAGGCCGGCGAGGCCGAGGTCAAGATGGCCGTTGATGCCGCTGCTGCGGCATGGAAGGAGTGGTCCGATACTCCGTGGGAGCACCGCGCCGCAGTCATGCTCAAGGCCGCGGAACTCCTGCAGGGCCCGTGGCGAGACCGGCTCAACGCCGCCTGCATGCTCAACCAGTCCAAGAGCGTCTTCCAGGCCGAAATCGACGCGGCTTGTGAGTTGGTAGATTTCTGGCGATTCAACGCTTCGTACATGCAGTTCATCTACGAACAGCAGCCCGAGTCGGCCCAGGGATACTGGGACCAGGTGGAGTATCGGGCCCTCGAAGGCTTCGTCTTCGCCGTCACGCCCTTTAACTTCGCCTCGATCGCCGGCAATCTTCCGACAGCGCCGGCCCTGATGGGCAACACCGTGCTGTGGAAACCCGCTTCGTCGACGGTCTTCACCGGCTGGCACCTGATGCAGCTCATGGAGGCCGCCGGCTTCCCGCCCGGCGTCATCAACTTCATCCCCGGCTCCGGCGGCCAGGTCGGAAACCCCGTGATGGCCGACCCGGGTCTCGCAGGCGTCCACTTCACCGGCTCGACCTCCGTTTTCCAGGGCATGTGGAAGTCGGTCGGCGAAAATATCGCAAGCTATCGAACCTACCCCCGCATCGTCGGCGAGACCGGCGGCAAGGACTTCATCTTCGCCCACAGCTCGGCTGACATCGAGGCGCTCGCCACCGCGATGGTCCGCGGGGCCTTCGAGTACCAGGGCCAGAAGTGCTCGGCCGCTTCCCGCGCCTATGTGCCGAGCTCGATCTGGCCGAAGGTCAAGGAGCTCGCCCTCGGCCAGACCGCTGAGATCAAGATGGGGCCGCCCACCGATTTCCGAAACTTCTTCAATGCGGTCATCGATGCCGGCGCATTTTCCGACATCACCGGCTATATCCAGTTCGCCAAGGACGCAGCCGATGCCGAGATCCTGTGCGGCGGCGAGTGGGACGATTCAGAGGGCTACTACATCCAGCCGACGATGGTTCAGACGACGAATCCGCGTTTCAAGCTGATGGAGGAAGAGATCTTCGGGCCCGTGCTGACGATTTACGTATACGACGACAAGGACTTCGACGCCACCCTCGATCTCTGCGACACCACCTCACCGTACGCCCTCACCGGCGCGATCTTTGCCCACGACCGGACGACGATCATCAAGATGGCGGACCGTCTGCGCCACGCCGCCGGCAACTTCTATATCAATGACAAACCCACCGGCGCGGTGGTCGGCCAGCAGCCCTTCGGCGGCTCCCGCGCCTCCGGAACCAACGACAAGGCGGGCTCATACCTCAACCTGATCCGCTGGACATCGCAGCGAACCATCAAGGAGAACTTCGTGCCGCCGACGCATTTCGCCTACCCGTTTATGGGAGAGGAATGAGGACGAATTCGGAATTCGGAATTCGGATTTCGGAATTCGGAATCGAGAGTTACCCCGCCGATTCGGCGGGGTTCTTCTTTTGGGCATGGCCCGACTCATGCGTCGTTCCCGCTACAATCCGATTATGGACGCCGAATTGACCTCGACGATCGATCGCGCAGCCTCCATCGTCGCCGATGCCGATGCGCTGCTCATCACGGCCGGAGCGGGCATGGGCGTCGATTCCGGCCTGCCGGATTTCCGCGGCAACGAGGGGTTCTGGCGGGCCTACCCGCCCATTGCGCGGCTCGGCATCTCGTTTTTCGACATGGCAAACCCTCTCTGGTTCCAACGCGACCCGGAGCTCGCCTGGGGCTTTTACGGCCACCGGTTCAACCTGTATCGAGACACGCACCCGCACCCCGGGTTTGCCATTCTGCGCCAATGGGCCGATGCAAAGGGCCTGGGGGCCTTTGTCTTCACCTCGAACGTGGACGGTCATTTCCAAACGGCCGGTTTTGACGGCGACCACGTCGTCGAATGCCACGGATCGATCAGCCACCTGCAGTGCGCGAAACCGTGCCGGGACGAGATCTGGGGCGGACAGGATCTGCAGATCGAGGTGGGTGAAGAGACCCTGCGTGCGGTCTCGCCGCTGCCTCGGTGCCCTGCCTGCCGTGCTCTCGCCCGCCCCAACGTGCTCATGTTCAACGACTGGCACTGGCTGCCGCACCGAACATCCGACCAGGAACGTCGCTTTGAAGCCTGGCTGGGCTCCACCGCCGGGGCCCGCCTGGCGATCGTTGAACTGGGCGCCGGATCGGCGGTTCCCACGGTGCGGATGACTTCGGAGAGGCTGGCAGCGCGGTCCGGAGCGACACTGGTGAGGATCAACCCTAGGGAACCGCAGGTTCCCCAGGGACAGATCTGCCTGCCCCTCAACGCCCTCGAGGCTCTCCTGGCACTCGACGAACGCCTCGGTTGACCTTTCTCTTTCCTTTTTCACGTCCGGCGGTTCCACCGCCGGAGGTGAAAAAGAAAGGGTATGATGCCGCAGCGGAGGACTGATATGGCAACGATCTGGATACTACGCGGCGACCACGAGGCACCCGGCTGGCAGGAGCTTCGAACTGCCTACGAGGACGAGAAAGTGGAAATCATTCACCTCGACGCCAAGGTGTGGGCGATCATCGACTCGGAAAAGGAGCCCACCGGTTACGAGGGGCTCACCGCATCGCAGCCGGCGGACGGGATGTATATCGATCCCAATGGAACGCCGCTCTACCTTGTTGGTGGCAACATCGTGACCTCCGCCGAGGAGTTGATCCAAGGGCTCGGCCAGGATGCCATGGACATGATGGAAAAGGTCGGAGACGCCGGGAGAGCGCTCGAGCGGCTCGGCAAGGTCTACTGAGGGGCACCTGATGTATCGACGGCTCACCGCAACGTGTTTTTGCGCGCTCGTGTTGTCGGCAGCGACGGTCGCGGCTCAGGACGCCAAGTGGCGGCAGGGTGGGCGCCTCCTGTACCTGACCGGTGGGGCAACCAGCCAGGAAGTCGGAGACACCGGCGCCGTCCTCGAACTGGGGGCCGGGATCGGGCTCGAGTACGTCGCCGTGGCCAGATTCTCGGAAATGATCAGTGCGGAGTTCACGGTCGGCGCATCGGCGCAGGATCTGAGCGCGATCGGCGATGATATCTGTTGCGGCGGGATCGATGGCGGCAGCGTCTGGCTCTTTCCGCTCACCGCGCTGGGACAGTTCCACATTCCGGTCTACGGTCACTGGGACCCCTATGTGGGGCTCGGGGCCGCTTGGACGATCCCCTACTCCAAACTCTCAAACGACCTCAAGAACACAGAAGTCGACGACATCGAATTCAAGGGCACCCTGGGTCTCGCGGCGCAAGCCGGCGTCAACTACTCTCTCAACAACCGCTGGTACGCCAATCTCGATGTGCGCTACCTGGGCGTGAGCCTCGAAGCCGAGGTCACATTCAATGACGGCGGCGTCGACACGGTCGATCTCGACATCAAGCCCTGGGTGATCGGTTTTGGGTTCGGATACAGGTTCTAGCCTGCATATCTCGCCGGCCTCCGGCTGCGGCCGACGATGCACCGCACCCGGCGGTGTTTTCTCGCCCCGGGGTGCTCCACATACTGTCGAGTGCGCGTCCGCGCCCCTCGGGTCGCAAACTCCACCTGGCACGGAGCCTCGCCGCCCTCGCTACGAAGCCCAGTGAGATATGCAGGCTAGGACGCAAATACTCCAACGTCGATAGGCTTCAACGAGTCGGAACTATTGAGCAACCGGCTCGTCGGCGAAATCTCCGGGGTCGAACCCATCGGCGACTGGGACATTCTTCATCTGCTCGCGGACCATGGCCATGTGTTCGACCTCTTCCTGACGGAGTTCTGTGAAGAGCTCGCGCACTTCGGAGTCCTTCACCTCGGCCAGGGCTGCGTCGAAGAACTCAAACGCCTTGGTCTCCGCCGCCATGGCGACCTCAAGGGCGTCGTGCAATGTCATGAAGGTCCGGACCACCTCGTAGCCGGGCGCCTCAACCTCCCACAACATCGACCGGTCGACAGACGTCGACTCCGACCCAAACAGTTCCTGCCGCTTTTGCATCAGCTCTTCGCCGTGCTTCGCCTCGCACCCCACCATGAACCGGAAAAACTTTGCAGCATCCCCGGTGTCGTGGACCTCGAGATTATCGGCCAGTTCCTTGTAACGGTCTCTCGCCTCCTCCTCAACCAGAATGGCGAGATCCAGTGCGTCCTTGATCGAAAGGTTGGCAAAGTCAAAATCAACTCTCATACCGCCAACAACTCCCGTCGGTCAAACTTGTATTCCAACCGTTCACCCGGGTGGCACGCCGTCCCATCGATCGTCCCGGGCTGAAAGCTGCGTTGCCCTTCAACCCAGAATGACGCCGCGATCAGAACTCTCGATGAAGTCCAGCACGAATTCAACGTCTTCCTGGCCGGCGAGTTCCTCGCGCGCTTTCTCGATTGCCTGTGACGTGTTCAGCTTCGAACTGTTGAGCAGGCGCCACAGCCGTTTCAGGGCCTGTCGCCGTTCTTCGGAAAAGCCCTTGCGCTCGAGACCGATGGTGTTGGGCCCATAGCACTTCGATGGGCGGTTCCCGACGGTGCTCATGAACGGCAGACAGTCTTTGTTGGCGCCGGTGTAGGCACCGAGAAAGGCGTGTGAACCGACCCGGCTGAACTGGTGGATGGCCGAAAACGCACCGACTGTCGCGAAGTCGCAGACCTCGACGTGACCCGCCAGGGTCGCGTTGTTGGCGAAAATGGTCTGCGAACCGACCACGCAATCGTGTGCGACGTGGGCATAGGCCATGAACAGGCTCTTGTCGGCGATTCGCGTGACGCCGCCACCCCCGGGGGTTCCACGGTGCAGGGTCACGAACTCGCGAAAAAGGTTTTCCTGCCCGATCTCGAGGGTCGTGGCTTCGCCCGAAAATTTGAGGTCCTGCGGCGGTGCGCCCACGGAACAGTGGCTTTCGAAACGATTGCGCTGACCGACCGAGGTCCCGCTGCCGAATCGACAGAAGGGGCCGATCTCGCAGTCGACGCCGATAGTCACCCCGGCCTCGATCACGCAGTAGGGCCCGATCGACACGCCGTCGCCAAGGACCGCCGAAGGGTCGACAATTGCGGTCTCATGGATCCGAGCGCTCATCAGCGTTCTCCCAGCGCCGACATCATGTCCGCTTCGCACACCACGTCGTCACCGACCAGGGCGCGGCCGTGAATTTTGGCGAAGGCCTTTCTCTTCGCCACCATCTCGACCTCGAATATCAACTGGTCGCCGGGCACAACCGGTTTGCGGAAACGGCAATTGTCGATGCCGGTGAAGAAAATCAGCTTCCCCTCCCGATCCTCGACCTGGCTGAAGAGAAGAAACCCCCCCGCCTGAGCCATGGCCTCGACGATCAAGACCCCCGGCATCACCGGAGCACCGGGAAAGTGGCCGAGAAAGTGGGGTTCGTTGAATGTCACGTTCTTGACGGCCCGGATCGTGTTCTCGTCCATCTCCAATACCCGGTCGATGAGGAGGAACGGATAGCGATGCGGCATCACCGCGAGGATGTCGCTGATGTCGTTCATGATGTTGCGTCCTCCAGCCCGTTGATTCGAGCCTCCAAATCTCTGACCTGTTTTCGAAGAGCTTCAAGTCGGCCCATATTCGCCTGGGCCTTGAGCCACTCGCGGTGCGGCCGGGCGGGAACCCCGGCCACGGTCGCCCCGTCGGGCACATCCTTGAAAACCGCGGCTCGAGCTGCCGCCACCACACCGCTGCCGATCTTGAGGTGTCCTGCGCAGCCCGCCTGTCCGGCAAATACCGTGTGGTGGCCGATCTCGGTCGATCCGGAGATCCCGACCAACGCCACCAACAGACAGTGCTCGCCGATCTTGACGTTGTGGGCGATCTGCACCAGGTTGTCGACCTTCGTTCCTCTGCCGATGCGAGTCTCGCCGAGAGCGGCCCGGTCGACGCACACGTTGGCGCCGAGTTCGACATCATCCTCGAGAACGACGATCCCAACCTGCGGGATCTTGTGGTGAACGCCGTCGACGGTTGCAAAACCGAAGCCGTCAGCGCCGACGACCGTGCCCGACTGGATGGTGCACCGATTTCCCACCCGGCAGCCGTCCTCGATCACGACTCGCGGGTGGATCACACAATCGACGCCGATCTCGACACCTCGACCGACCACACAGCCTGAGCCGATGACCGTACCGGCGCCAACACTGCTGCCGGCTTCCACCACACACAGCGGCCCGATGCTCGCCTCCGGAGAGACGACGACGTCGTCGGCCACGAGAGCAGACGGGTGGACGCCGGCCACCGTCCGCTCAGCCGGATAGAAGAGCTCGAGGGCCTTCGCCAACGCCAGATAGGGCTCGCGACACACCAGTAGATTCCGTTCGGGAAGACCGTCCGCGGCGGCGACCAAAATGGCACCGGCACCTGAGGACTGAGCGTCTTCCGCGTACTTGGGGTTGTGGAGAAAGCTCAGGTCTTCCGCGCCCGCTTCGGCAAGCGCCCGGACGGCGCGAACCTCGAGATCAGCGTCCCCGACCACCTCGGCACCGAGGCGGTCGGCGAGCTCTGAAAGACTGTAGCTTCCGCTCACTGAGCGGTATTGAAGCGACGGATCACGTCGTCGGTGATGTCGATCGCCTCGTCGGCATACACCAGGCCTGACTGGAACTTGTTGAAAATCAGGATGAAGCCCTGCTCCTGACCGACCACGTTGATGATCGGCAGGATGCGCTCCTCGAGGCTGCCAAGTTCGCGGCGTTGGGCTTCCTGAACCTCGCGTTGGGCATCGTCCTGAAATCGTCGAATCAGGATCTGCTGGTCCTCGATCTCCTTGCTCATCTCAGCTTGCCGGGACTCGGAGACCGTGAATCGCTGTTTGTTGAACTGGTCCTGCAGAGTTGCAAACTTCTGCTGCAGCGCCTGTCCCTCCTGCGATTTGGCGTCGGTGAGGGCCTTGAGCCGCTGCATGACCTCTTTGCCCGGGTCCGATTCGCTCACCACCCGTTGCACATCGATCACCGCGATTTTGGTCTGCGCGACAGCCGGCAGCGCCGCCGCAGCCACAAGAACGACCAGGAGCGTTACACGAATCATCGAACGAGTCATTTTTCTGTCCTCCATGCTTTTTTATTTAAAAGGTCGTACCGATCGAGAACTGGAAGTCGCTGTCCGCCTCGTTCGGATACGGGTCGAGATTGAAACCATAAATGAACCGGATGGGCGCCTGGAAGATCGGGAGGAAAATCCTCATCTCGATGCCGGTGGTCCTCCGCCACAGGCTGAAATCCCATCCCTGCTCCGCGACATAGGTATTACCCATGTCGACAAAGAGCACGAGCTTGACAGGCCCGCCGATCAGGTACTGGTATTCGAGGTTGATCTGCCAGTAGCGGTCGCCACCGATGCGCGAGCCTCCAGGAGTGACGAAGTACTCGCCTTCGGCGGTTCGAGGAATCACGGAGTAATACGGCAACCCGCGGAGCGAGCGATCGCCGCCCATCCGATAGCGCTCGTAAACCGGGATCTCGGAATCACTCGGAGTGAAGAACTGACCCCCTTCACCGTGATAGGCCAACGTGACTTTCTTGCTCAACGGAATGAACTTGGTGTAACCCACCTCCGGACGTATGTACTCGAAGTCTCCACCGAGAACAAAACCCGCGAACCGCACGCGTCCGAAAAATGCGGAGCCGCGGCTGGGGTCGAACGGATCGTTCCGGCTGTCACGGTTGTATCCCGGAGTGAATGAGTGGGTCTTTCCGCTGTAAACCTCGAAGGCTCGATCATACACAACGCCGGTGACCGGAGGGATGTCCTGCGGCCGGTCGTGACCGGTGGTCGGGGTCCCGGGGAACCCGGAATTCGTGATCAGATATTTCGAATAGTCGTCCTGGAATGCGATGAGGCCCGACACCGATGAGAACGGCCCCACACCGAGACCGGTCGAAATCGTGAAGCCGGTGGTCTCTCTTTCGTAGCTCGAGAATCCGATCTGCTGGACCGCGATGGCGGATTTGAAGATCGACGCGCCCAGGAGAATCCGACGGTCCAGAAAATAGGGCTCGGTATAACTCAGGGAGTAGAGATCCGATCGCGCACCGAACTGGAGCGACACCCCGATCGAATTGCCGCGACCCAGGAAATTTCGGGTATTGAACTGCCCCTGCACGAAGAACCCGTCGAGTTCCGAATACCCGGCGCCGAATTGGACGTCGTTCCGGCCGACCTCGTTGCCCTTGACCTTGACATTGACCTTTTTGTTTTCGTCATCGAAATCGAACTCGAGCGGCTCCTCTTCAAGCTTCCAGTAGCCGAGAGCGTTGACCTTGAAGACCGAGGCCCGGAAGAGGCCCATGTTCATGTACTGGCCTTCAGCGATCCGGAACTCTCGCCGCAGTACCTTTTCCCGCGTTGTCGTGTTGCCGACGAACTCGAGACGACCGAGTCTGAATCTGTCGCCCTCGTACACGTCGACGGTCACATCGACAATATGTTCGTCGCCTTCGCGCCTCTGCCACGACTCGCTGGCGTAGGCATAGACGTATCCGGTGTTCTGATAACCCTCCTGGACCTGTTCGATGCCCTGCGTGATGACCTTCCGGTTGTAGGTCTCCCCTGGTTGCACGTTGAAGATCAGCATCAGACCCTCGGTCTTGAAGACCGTCGCCCCGGTGACATCGAATGTGCCGAGCGTATACGGTGGACCTTCCTCGACCGGGATGGTGATCTCCATCCGGTAGTCCTTCTTTTTCAGCGTTTCGGCATCCGGCTTTTTGGCGATCAGGTTGAGCACCGGCTCTCCGATCTTGACATCGATGTAGCCGTTGTTCTGGTAGAAGGTGCGCAGGTTGTCGCGGTCCTCGTCCCACGCCTCCTTGGTGAAGATGATCTTGTCCCCGAACATGTACCGGGGGCCCTTCTGCTTGGTCTTCTTCATGACCCCGCGCAACTTCGACGCCGGATACACGCTGTTGCCGACGAAATCGATGTCCCTGATCTTGACCTTGCCGCCTTCGTCGATTGTGTAGACGACCTCCCGCTTGTTCTTCCCGACGGTGTCGACCCGGAATTGGACTTCCGCCGAGCGAAAACCGTCGGCGTCGTAGACCTCCTTGACGGCGGACTGGATCCGCGACAGCTGTGCCATCTTGAGAGGCACATTTCGCGGGACTTCGATACCCAACTCATCGAGCTTGTCTTTGAGATCGGAACTCTTGATCTTCTTATTGCCCTCAAAGGTGACCGAGATGACAAACGGCCTCTCTTTGACGACGACGTACAACGTCACGGTACCGTCGCCGAGATCTTGGACTTCGACCGCCACATCCTCGAAGAGACCCGAATCCCACAAGCGCCGATAGCCGTCGATGACGAGGTCCAATTCCAGGGGATCTTCGGGCTCGAGCCCGAGGTAATACGACACCGTATCGACGGTGAGGGTGACCCCGCCCTCAACCACAATGTCCCGGATAATCATTTCTTCCTGCGCGCCGGCCGGAAAGGCGATCAACACGACCACGGACAGGAGTACGACCGACCGCATCAACCGACGTCCTGTCCGAGGATCACCGCATCTTCATTCATGGTTCTCACGACCGGTCGACCTCCCTCGACAATCATGCCTATTTCAACGACACCTTCGTTTCTGTTTGATATGAGAAAATCCGCCACCGTATCCTCGACCCAGAGCTTGATGAGCCGACGCATCGGTCGCGCGCCCGCCTGCGGGTCTATTCCACACTGGTCGAACAGCCACCGCGCGACATCGGAAGAAAAATGAAGGCTGACGTTCTGCCGCCGGAGGATTTCGGCCGTCTCGTCGAGCAGCAGCTTCGCGACCTCGAGCATGCTCGACTCATCGAGCGCACCGAACACGATGATCTCGTCCAACCGGTTGACGAACTCCGGTGGAAAATGACGCCTCATCTCACGATCCACGAGGTCGCGCGCCTGCGAGGCGTCGACTCCCTGGCTGTCGCTCGAAAAACCGACCCGATCTCCATCGATCAATTGGCGGCCTCCGAGATTCGACGTCATGATGATCAAGCTGTTCGTGAAATCGATGACGTTGCCGTAGTTGTCGGTCAAACGGCCGTCCTCGAGCACCTGGAGCAACAGATTGTAAATGTCGGGGTGGGCCTTCTCGATCTCGTCGAGCAGCACAACCGAGTACGGGTTGCGCCGAACCTGCTCGGAAAGCTGGCCGCCTTCTTCGAACCCGACGTAGCCGGGAGGGGAGCCGATCAGCCGCGACACGGTGTGCTTTTCCATGTACTCGGACATGTCGAAACGGACGAGCCGACGATTGTCCTGGAACAGAAACCCCGCGAGCTGACGGGCCACCTCGGTCTTGCCGACGCCGGAGGGCCCGAGGAAGATAAAGGAACCGATCGGCCGATTCGGGCTGGCGACCCCGAGGCGGCTCCGGCGAATGGCTCGTGCGACCGCCGCAATAGCGTCGTCCTGACCCACCACTCGCTGCCGGAGGATCTCCTCCATGCGGCGCAGACGGTCGGCTTCATCTTCGCCGATCGAGGTCACCGGGATGCCCGTCCACGAAGCGACCACTTCTTCGACGTCACTCCGGTTCACGATCACCTTCTCCGGCGGCTCATCCGCGTGGGTCTTTTCGAGCATCTCGAGTTCTTCGCGGAGGCGAAGTTCCTCTTCCCGCAGATCGACGGCGAGCTCGAAGTCCTTGCGGGAGATCGCCTCCTTCATCCGCGCCACGACGCCGCTGATCTCCTGTTGGACCCCACGGAGCGATGTGGTCGCCGAGACCTGTCGAAGTTTGACCCTGGCACCGGCCTCGTCGAGAACGTCGATGGCCTTGTCAGGAAATGCCCGGTCCGTGATGTAGCGCCCGGCATGGCCGACCGCCGCCTTGATGGCGTTGTCAGAATACCTGACGCCGTGGAACTCCTCGTACCGACTCCGCACGCCCTCGAGGATCGCAATCGTCTCCTCGTCGCTCGGTTGCCTGATCGTGACGGCCTGGAACCGCCGCGACAGAGCCCGGTCTTTTTCGACATACTTTCGGTATTCGCGGACAGTGGTCGCGCCGATACAGGTGATCTCGCCTCGCGACAGCGCCGGCTTGATGATGTTGGCAGCATCGAGCGAGCCCTCGGCCGACCCGGTGCCGATCAACGAGTGGATCTCATCGATGAAGATGATGATCTCGGGGTGGTCGTGGAGCTCTTTGAGGAAGCCCTTGAGGCGCTCTTCGAACTGGCCTCGATATTTCGTCCCGGCCACCAGCAGCGACAGATCGAGAGCGAGAATTCTACGATCAGAGAGGTTCACGGGCACCGAACCCTCGACGATTCTGGTGGCCAGCCCCTCTACGATGGCGGTCTTGCCGACCCCACTCTCGCCCAGCAGCAACGGGTTGTTTTTGGTCCGCCGACTGAGGATCTGCACCATGCGCTCGACCTCCTGCTCGCGACCGATCAGGGGGTCGAAACCACCATCGGCGGCGATCATGGTGAGGTCGCGTGAGAACTCGATGACGTTGGGGGTGGCCTGAGCCGTCGCTTCGGCCTCGAGCTCGCGTCCTCGCCGCACCACCTCCTCACGGAGCTGGAACAACTCGAGACCGCGGCTCGTCAGATACTCGGCGGCCGTCGATTCCTCGACGCGCAACAGACCCAAAATCAGGTGTTCGGTACCGACGTTGGGGTGGCCCATGCTCTCGGCCTCGTGGACCGCATAGGCCAGGGCCTTCTTGGTTTCCTCGGCAAGCGGAAGATCCGGCGAAGTGCTGACCCGCTCGACACTCACGCGCTCGCCCAGGAGCTCTTCCCTGAGTTCGCGGGTGTCGATTCCCCTGCTACCGAGGAGTTCGCCGAAAACCGGGTCCGCCTCGCGCAGCATCCCGAGAAGGACGTGCTGTGAGGCGATCGACCGACTACTCGAGCGGCTCGCTTCGTAGCGGGCAAAGAAAAGGCTGCGCCTGACGTGTTCGTTAAATCGTTCAAACATCTTCGAAATATTCGCCCGCAGGCGCGAGGCGGAACACACCGTCGCACATGCGGGCCATCTCTTCGTCGTGGGTCACTATAATTGATGTCAATCCGGCCTTCAAATGCAGATCCCGCACCAGATCGAAGACGTGCTCCGAGTTTTTACGATCGAGATTCCCGGTCGGCTCGTCGGCAAGCAACAATCGCGGTTTCATGGCCAACGCCCGCGCAACGGCGACTCGTTGTTGTTCGCCGCCGGACAGTTGATCCGGGAAATGGTGTGATCGGTCCGCCAAACCCACTGCATCGAGCAGTTCGTGCGCCCTCGCCCGCGCGGTTGCAGGCGTCTCACCGGCAATTCGAAGCGGCAGCGCGATGTTGTCGAGGGCGTCGAGCTCGTCGAGCAAATAGTGGTGTTGAAAGACGAAACCGATCAATCGGTTCCGCATATGGGCGCGCTGCTCGCCGTCGAGATTGCCGACCTCGCCACCGTCGAGGGAAAAGGTCCCGCCATCCGGGCGGTCCAGCAGTCCGATGATGTGCAACAGCGTGCTCTTGCCGACCCCAGACGGACCGACGATGGCCAGGAGACGGCCTTCGGCCACTTTGAAATCGAGATCCCTGAGGACCTCCACCCGAGTGCTCCCAGCACCGAACCCCTTGCTGATATCCGCCATTTCGACGATGTTGCGCGGGTCACTCATAGCGCAGGCCTTCCGCCGGATCCCGTCGTGCAATCAGCCGTGATGGAAACCACGACGCAGCAGTGGCGAGAATCAACGAGATCGCCATGACCACGGCGACCATCGCCGGATCGACCTGGAAGGGCACCGAGGAGGTCGCGAAGACCCCGCGCGGCAATGGCAGAGCACCGGTGCGATCAAGGACTGTCGCCACCGCGACGCCGAGAACCGCCCCAACGACCGAGCCGACCATGCCGATGCCGATGCCGAGCATCAGAAAGAGTCGTCTCAACGCCCGCGGGGGCAGGCCAAGCCCCGCCAGCACAGCGAGGTCGACCCGCTTCTCGGCCGCTACCATGGCCACGTTGCACAGCAGGTTGAGGGCCGCAACCACCAACATCAGGCTGACCGCGAGAAAAATCATGACGCGCTCGAGCGCGAGGGCGAGCAGCAGCGGTCGATGCAGCTCTTCGAGCCCCATCACCGAGACTGGCTGGTCGGACGCTGCGAGGGCCTGACGAACCCGTCCTCCCAGACCCCAGGGATCGTCGGGATCCCGCAACTCGATGGCCTCCACGACCTCGCCGCCCCACAGGAGCTTTTGCGCGGTAGCGAGAGGTAACACCACCATCCCTGACTCATCTCCGGGCTCGGGCAGTGTGACCTCTCCAATCTCCGCAGTCTGGCGAATTGGCAACGGACCCATAGGCGTCAGCCGCTGTCTTGGCGATATCACCTGGATCTGATCTCCCACGCCGACACCGAGCCGAGCTGCCAGGATTCGGTCAACCACGACTTTCAGGGCGTCAGACCGGCCGACGACGGATGCCGGAACGGCATCCGACAGGGTCGAAACCAAGCATGTACCACGAACTATCTGCACCAACTCCACCTGGGGCAACTTGTCTTGCAAGACCGACGCCAACTCCTGATGGTACTCGAGGTGGCGGCCGGTCATGGCTGTGACGCGGGCGTGGTTGGTCTTGGAGACGATTTCACCGCGGATAGCGGACTGGAATCCCTCGAGGAGGGACAAGGTGACAACCAGTGCGAGCACGCCGAGACCCAACCCGACCATCGAGATCAAGGTCACCGTCGCAACGTGCGTCCGGCGCCGCAGACCGATCAGGTATCGGCGAGCGAGGTGCAGCTCAGCCGACACGACGGCCCGTCCGGTGTCCGATACGTCGGACCCCTGTCCAGTGAAAGGGACACTCTCCCGCCGGGGTCCGGCGGCAGATTGCGGCGCAGAGAGTCGCCATCTCAGTCCCGAGGGCGCAATTGCGGAAACAGGATCGCGTCGCGGATCGACTGCTGACCCGAGAGCAGCATGACCAGCCGATCGATTCCGATGCCCTCGCCGCCCGTCGGTGGCATCCCGTGTTCTAACGCGAGAACGTAGTCCTGGTCGACGTCCCCACCCTGCGCGGCGGCCTGGGCTTCGAGTCGCCGCCGCTGCTCGTCCGGATCATTGAGTTCGGTAAAGGCGTTGGCCAGCTCCATCCCGCCGATAAAGAGCTCGAACCGTTCCACGGTGTCAGGATCTCCCGGACACGACTTCGCAAACGGCGAGATGTCACGCGGGAAATCCATGATGAACGTCGGGTTGATCATCAGAGGCTCGGCGGTCATCTCGAAGAGCTCGGCCAGCAAGCCTCCGTCGGACCTTTCGTCGATCCGCTGCACATCGAGGGCACGGGCAGCCGCCTCCATCCGGGCCCTGTCGCCGAGGTCTTCCGGCGTCAGATCGGAGTGCTCCAGGATTGCGTCCCGCATGGTCAGCCGCCGCCAGGGCCGGCGGAAGTCGATCGTGTGCTCGCCCCACTGCAATTCGAGCGTCCCTACCGCGTCCTCCGCAACCGCGGTCAACAGCTCCTCAGTGAAGTCCATCAGCATCTCGTAATCGGCAAAGGCCCAATAGAACTCGAGCATCGTGAACTCGGGGTTGTGTCGGGTGGAAATCCCCTCGTTCCTGAAATTTCGGTTGAGTTCGAAGACCCGCTCGAAACCGCCGACGATCAAACGTTTGAGGAACAACTCCGGCGCAATTCTCAGGTACAGATCGATATCGAGCGTGTTGTGGTGGGTCTTGAACGGCCGCGCCGCAGCGCCCCCTGGGATGGGCTGCATCATCGGTGTTTCGACTTCCATGAAACCCGCCGCTTCGAGATGTCGGCGCAGCGAGGACACCACCTTCGAACGCACTTCGAATACCTCGCGCGAAGACGGATTGGACAGCAGATCCAGGTAGCGTTGGCGCGCACGCGCTTCGCGATCGGAGAGACCGTGGTACTTCTCCGGGAGGGGGCGGAGGGCCTTCGCCAAAACCGTGAGATCCTTGACGGCGACACTGAGTTCCCCGGCGCGGGTGCGAAAAACTCTGCCTTCAACTCCCAGAAAATCCCCCAGATCGAGAAGCTCAATGGTCTTCCACGCCGTTTCATCGAGGTCGTTTTTGCGGAGGTACAGCTGGATCTGTCCGGCGCCGTCGCTGAGATCGGCGAACGAGACCTTGCCGTGTCCGCGAATCGCGATCAAACGCCCGCCAAGCCGCACCTGCGGTTGCTCGGTTTCGAGCTCCTCGGTCGTCTTCTCCTCGAATCGTCCCCGTGCGGTACTCACCGACTCGTCAACCCGGAACCGACGCGGAAAAACTTCGATACCGAGATCGACCATTGCGTCGAGCTTGGTCCGGCGGTTCGCCAGGAGCTGTTCAAGCGGTTGTTGACTCTCGTCGTTCTTCTCCACGCATCCTCCAGCCAGTTCGAAGCAGCGCGTGATTTTAACACGGCTGTCTGCCCTCGGCGAATGGCAGATAACTTGATTTCAGTGGTTTAGCGCTTCTTGGGTGAGGATTTTCGCTCCGTCGTCTTGCGCCGCCCTCCGAGCCTCGGATTCGAACGCTGAGGTCGGCCCGGTTTCGACTTTTTGGTCGGCTCGGTCACACGGCGCAACGTCGTGAGTTCATTCTCGCTGAGGGTGCGGAACTCCCCGGGTTTCAGAGTGTGATCGCGCAGGGGACCGATCGCCGTCCGCCGCAGGCGCTGAACGTGGTGGCCGGCACGGAAAAAGAGCTCGCGAACCTCGTGGGTTCTCCCCTCGGTGACCTCGATCCGCCACCACGTCGTCGCCCCGCCTCGGCCCATCTTTTCCCGTTGCGCCAACCGCGGCTTGACGTGACGACCGTCGATGTTGGTGCCCATCATCAACTTGTCGTATTCAGGTCTTGTGAGGTCGCCCCGGATCTTGACCATGTACTCGCGCACAACCCCGTGCCGTGGGTGCGCGACCCGGGCAGCCAACTCTCCGTCGTTGGTCAGCAGGAGCAGCCCTTCCGAGTGATAATCGAGCCGACCTACGGGATAGACCCGCTCGCGCACCACGGACCGTACGAGGTCGAGCACCGTCTTTCGCCCCTCGGGGTCGTCGCAAGTGGTCATGACCTCTCGCGGCTTGTAGAGGAGGAAGTAACGAGCGACTTCAGGCGCCTTGAGGGTCTTGCCATCGACTTTGATGTGGACTTTCGACCACTCGACCTTTTCGCCGGGCTCGGCGACCCGCCCGTCGACTCTGACCCGGCCCTCTGAGACCAGCCGGTCGGCGTCGCGGCGCGAACACAGGCCCGAGCGCGCAATGATTTTTTGAAGTCGTTCTTCGGCCATCTGTCATTCCCTCTCTTCCGGGATCTTCCGCCTCTCGGCGGGGTCGCGCATTGTAGCACTATGAGGGCTTGAGGCTTGAGGCTTGAGGCTTGAGGCTTGAGGGGGCTTGGGGCTTGGGGCTTGGGGTTGTGAAAGACATCTCCGCCGGAATCTGACTTTCCACACGCGCTACCCGAGAGGATGCCAGGCACGCGGCCCGTCGGACGGGCCGGATGCCAGGCACCTCCGCCGCACGGCCCGTTTCCAAACGATCTTCCCCGAGAGGATGCCAGGCACGCGGCCCGTCGGACGGGCCGGATGCCAGGCACCTCCGCCGCACGCGACTCGGCTCAGCGCATTCGCCCGACAGAAGCACTCGAACTTACTTGGGGGGGGTGGGCGCCGCGATGGAAATCCCGAATTCCGAATTCGATGATGTATTCTCATCGAGCCATGCCCAGACTCAAAATGTCCTCACTCGAGCACGATCTGCTGCTGCGTGGGGTGTGGGAAGGGCTTGGCACCCCCGAATGCCTGGTCACCGGTGGCTATGTCCGCGACCGCCTCCTGGGTCGGAACACAGTCGATCTCGATCTCGTTCTTCCCGGCAACCTGGAATCCGCACGCGGACCGGCGCGACGGTTGGCCGCCCGTCTCGACGGCAACGCTCACGTGCTCGGAAGCGGCAGCAAGCGCGTATGGCGGATCGAGACCTCACGGCTCAAGGTCGAGCTGTGGCCGTTGGGCGATCTCGATCTCGGGGCCGACATCCGGCGCCGGGATTTCACCGTCAACGCGCTGATGTGGCGGCTTCCCGAAGGGCCGATCATCGATCAGGTCGGCGGCATCGATGATCTGAAGACAGGAACGCTGAAAGCCATCCGGAAAAGGAACTTCCAGGACGATCCGGTTCGGCTGGTTCGTGCCGCGCGTTTTCTCGCCCAATTTGCCGATTTCAAGCTCGAAGAGCGCACCGCAGGATGGATTCGCTCCCTCGCGCCAAAAGTCCGCAACGCCCCTCCGGAGCGTCTCGGTCAGGAGTTCCTGAGACTGGTGGCTCTGCCGGGACGCGATCGAGGGCTGCGCACCCTTTTCGACCTCGGCATACTCCAGCGCACGGCGCCGACGCGCACTGCGTTTGACGGATCATGGGCATCCTCGAATCTCGACGCGATGTCGCGACTCCACCCGAACGCGAACCCACTTCGCTCGGCGCTCGCCGCAGCCGGCGACGCCACCGCCCTCGCGGTTCTGTTGCGGACGTGGGGGTCACCCCACCCCGACGCCGTCGCCCCCTACGCCTGGCCGCGGCCGCTTCGATTCCACGCGGCCCGGGCAGCCAGGATGCTCGCCGACGTATTGGGGGCGGTCGATGGTCCAGCCGCTGGAAGAAGGGCCGTGATCCACCGCGCCGGCTCCGCCTTTCCCGCGGCCATCAGCTTTGCCGCCGCCGTCGAACCCGATCACAGGTGGGAGCGTTGGTGGCGGCAGTGGCACAATCATGGGCCCGAACTCGTCGATCCGGTTCCCTACCTCAAGGGCGAGGAAATCGCCAACCTCCTCGGTCTCGAGCCCGGTCCCGCACTCGGGCGAGCAGCCAACGCCCTCGTCGAGGCCCAGGTGCGCGGCGACGTCCGCACCAGCGGAGGCGCCGTGAAGTGGCTACTCAGGTGGCATGAGGCGAGCAGACCGCTGTTGTGGGGCCAGGATTAATCGCCGCACGTGAGACGAGTTCTCGAATCGGATGGCCGATTTCCCTCTGCGCCGTTAGTCATTAGGGAACCTGCGGTTCGAAAAGAACCTATTGCGTTCCTTGAGTGGCTTCCGTCGTTTCCACGCAGTCGGCAGCCGGCGAGGCCAATTGTCGGGATTCGCCACCTCGCCAAACGAAGGCACCCTCTCAGTCTTCCGAGGTTGATCATCTATCGGTTCGACTGGCTCTGACCGCCAATCCACCCATTCGTCACCGTGCTGTTTGAAGCCGATGAATTCGAGCAAAAGGAATACCATCGAGACAGCGAACAGCACCGCGAATATCACTACGAGGACATCGGGGACGAGGACGATGAGAAGCAGAGCCAGCACACCGCCGAGCCCCGACAGAAAAAGGAGCTTCCAACCGGCTCCGGGTGATGGTTGAGAGGGTCTATTCATCTCTGCCTCCACTCATAACTACGCTGCCAGTGAACCGATATTCTCACCTGATGAATGGGAAACTGAACCGCATCCTCACTACGCTAGGCGCTTGCTGAAACGGCCCGCGTGCGGCGGAGGTGTCCGGCTTCGCCTCCGGCTACGCCGTGACGAGCCGCAGCTCAGTCGCGGATACGGCCCGCGTGCGGCGGAGGTGCCCGGCTTCGCCTCCGGCTACGCCGTGACGAGCCGCAGCTCAGTCGCGGATACGGCCCGCATGCGGCGGAGGTGCCATTTGTCGCATTGTTTGGGTTCGGCTGATCAATCTGGCTCTCCCATTCGGGCAGACAATGCGACGGGTGGCTCCTCTCGGGAAGCGCGTTCTGAAAGGCGGGACCACATGAACACTCGGGCACGGGCACGGAGACGTGCACGGGCGCGGAGACGGAAACGGGCGCGCGGTGGGTAGAATAGGCGCCATGACATCGATCCTCGTCGTGCTGGGGTGCTTTGCGGTGTACTTCGCAGGCTATCTGTTCTACTCGCGATACCTGGCGACTCAGGTCTTTGCCCTGAGACCCGACGCGGTGACGCCGGCGCACTCGATGGACGACGGGGTCGACTACGTACCGACGCGGCCGTTGGTGCTTTTCGGCCACCACTACGCGTCGATCACGGGTCTTTCGCCGATGCTCGGCCCCGCTATCGCCGTTGTCTGGGGCTGGCTCCCGGCCATGATCTGGGTGGTCTTCGGATCGATCCTGATCGGCTGCGTCCACGACTTCGGGGCGCTCGTGATCTCGGTCCGCGCCAGGGGTCTTTCGATCGGCTCCATCGCCGAAGGGCTGATCGGCAAACGCGCCAAGTCGCTGATGCACGCCATCATCTTCTTCGCCATCGCCCTCGCGATGGGGGTCTTCGCCTATGTCGTCGGCCTGCTCTTTTCGGCCGAATACTACCCGGAGTCTGTCGTCCCGTCGGGCGCCATCCTGGTCGCCGCCCTGATCATCGGCTGGCTGGTGCGCAAACGCGGACGCAGGCTGATGCCGCTGATCTCGGTCGCGTTCGTGGTGATTCTCGCGGTCGTCATTGCGTCGCCCTACCTGCCGGTCCGCTGGGCGTCGTCAACAGGTTGGACCTGGATTCTGCTCGCCTACGCCTGGCTGGCGTCAGTACTCCCCGTGTGGTCGTTGCTGCAGCCACGCGACTTCCTCAACTCGCTCCTCCTCTACCTCGGGCTCGGTCTCACCTATGTCGGGTTCTTTATCCTGCGCCCCGAGTTCGCGGCCCCGATCGTCGATGCTCACCCAGTAGGTGCGCCCCCTCTCTATCCCTTCGTCTTCATAGTCATCGCCTGCGGCGCCGCCTCCGGTTTCCACGCCCTGGTGTCGTCCGGCACCACCGCCAAACAGCTCGATAAGGAGCCCCAGGCGCGGCCCATCGGCTACGGCGCGATGATCGGAGAGAGCCTGCTCGGGCTGGCCGCGGTGCTCGCCTGCACGGCCGGTTTCGTGTCGCCGGCAGCCTGGAAGCACCACTATGCCGATTGGGCCTCAATCCAGGGCCTGGGCAGCAGCATGAGTGCCTTTATCGAAGGGGCGACCCGTTTCGTGTCGGTTGTCGGTCTTCCCGAGCAGACCGCGCGAACTCTGATCGCTGTCGTGGTGGTCAGCTTCGCACTGACAACGCTCGACTCCGCCACCCGCCTGCTGCGCTACAACATCGAGGAAATCGCCACGTCCATCCGGTTCGGGCCACTCAAAAACCGCTATCTCTCGTCGACTCTCGCCGTGACCGCGATTTCGTTCTTCGCCTTCTATCGCATCGAGGGACAGTCCGCCGGCCTCGTCTTGTGGCAGCTCTTCGGGTCGACCAATCAGTTGCTGGCCGGGCTTGCCCTCCTGACGGTATCGCTCTACCTCCTGGAGCGTGGGCGCATGGCCCTGCCGTATCTGGTGCCCATGGTCTTCATGATGGTGACCACCCTGATTGCCATGAGCAGCAAGCTGACTCTCGTTCTGGCGGGACGGCAACAACATCCTGCTCTTCGTGGGTGGCGCCATTACCTTCATCGCACTGTGGTTGGTGGTCGAAGCGGCGCTGGCGATCCGGCGCTCCGCCCGGACACCGCCTCTGCAACGCCTGGACATCGAGTTGCCCGACGCCTGACGACGTCTAATCTACCGCCGGGACGGAAATTGAGTCTGCGAAGAGGACCTCGATCGCCGCTTCGGTTTGCTGCAGCTCCGCCGCCACTCGCTCGGTTTCGCGCATCACGCGGAGGACGTTGAGGCCTGCAAGTTTCGCGATGTCGTCACGGCTCCATCCCCGGCCCAGCATTTCGGCCAACAGCACCGGGTAGCCGGAGACATCCTCGAGACCCTCGGGAAGACTCCCTATGCCGTCGAAGTCAGAACCCAGCCCGACGTGGTCGATCCCCGCGACCTCGACGATGTGGTCGAGGTGGTCCGCAACGACCGACAACGGAACCATCGGCACCGGGTTCGCCTCGCGCCATTCGGAGATCGCATCCTCGACCGCCTTCGGGTCGCCGGGGTAGATGCTCCTCGAGCCTCGCCTGCTCGGCCTGCGCGGTTCGCGCTGCGCTCGGTCACCTCGGGCGCCAGGAAGATAGGACCCGAAATTGAGCATCACCACGCCGCCGTTCTCGGCCACCCGAGCCAACACCTCGTCGGGGACGTTGCGCGGGTGGGGGTTGATCGCCAACGCACAGGAGTGCGAAAAGATCACCGGTGCACGGGTGATATCGAGGGCGTCGTTCATGACCTCGGCCGACACGTGGGAGAGATCGACCAGCATCCCGAGGCGGTTCATCTCGAGCACGACCGCCAACCCGAACTCGGACAGGCCGCCGTGCTCGGGCGCATCGGTCGCAGCATCGGCCCACGGCACGTTGGACCAGTGGGTCAGCGTCATGTAGCGAGACCCGACCGCGAAGAGCTGCCGTAGGACGGCCAGCGACGAATCGATACTGTGGCCCCCCTCCACCCCGATGAGCGATGCGATCTTGCCTTCACCGTGGATGCGGACGACGTCATCCGCCGTGAGAGCGATCGCGAGTTCGTCAGGGTATTTTTCCACCAATCGGTGGACGAGGTCGATCTGTTCGAGGACCGCCATCACGGCTTCCCGGCCGTCGAGGCTCGTCGGCACCCACACCGACCAGAACTGGCCGCCCACACCGCCCTCGCGCAGCCTCGTGAGGTCGGTGTGCAGCGGTCTCTCCAGGGTCGTGGTGTCGACAAAATCAAACCCCGCAATCTGATTGGACACCCGGCTGCGGATCGCCCACGGGGCGTCGTTGTGGCCGTCGATGAGCGGCACCGCCAGCAGGACTTCTCGCACCACCGCGTGCCGCTCAGCCTCCGACATCGAGTTCGCAGGTTGGACCGCTGCAGCTGGAACAGCACCCACTCCGAGCACCACCGTCACCATCGCCGCCGCGCACCGCATGAATGTCATCACAAATCCCCCGTCGAGCTGCTTTCCGGACTCTTTCGCCAACGATCCCAGAACTCCCGCCGCGTCGAACCCTGATCGTCGCTCCCGACGAGGTCGTGGACGACCTCGAACGTCGCGGCCCATGACCCATCAGGCAGATCGTCTCCAACCACCAGCACCGACGCCTGGTTTGGATTGACCGGTTCGCCCACCAGGACAATCGGCTCCTCGACATCACCGAGCCCGGGGCTCCACAGTGAATGGGGAACAAACGACAACTTCTCAAAGGTCCAGAGATAGTCGTCGAGAATCTGCCGCCGACCCTCGTCGGCCACCCATACGACCGCCCGCACACCCTGCTGGTGAAGATCGGCCAACAACGCGGCGAGCTGTCTCGCGCGTTTCGGACTTTTGAGATCATGGAGTTCGACGTGGGCCACGATCGGGAATTCTACAGCAACGTGCCTCGATATCGCCATTGTCTCTTCATCATCACGCCACCTCTCGGTATGATGATCGGACCATGATGATCCCCGATGACGAACACCACGCTTACATCATTCGCGGCGGAAGGCCGATCCACGGCACGCTGATTCCGGGCGGCAACAAGAACGCGGCACTGCCGATGCTCGCGGCGACGGTGCTTGCGGACGGCCCGGTCGAACTCGCCAATGTGCCGCAGATCCGCGACGTCAAGGTCATGCTCGAGCTGCTGACCAGCCTCGGATGCCAGGTCGAGGAGACCGGCCCGGGCTCCTGGCGGATCGACAGTTCAAAAATGTCGGGCCACGAGGCACCAGCGGAATTGGCCTGCGAAATTCGCGCCTCGTTTCTGCTCGCCGGGCCCCTGCTCGCGCGGCACGGCCGGGCGGTGCTGCCCCGACCCGGTGGCGACCGCATCGGCAGGCGTCCGCTGGACACCCACATTCACGCCCTGCAGGCTCTGGGTGCAGAGGTCGAGGTGGCTTCCGACGCCTACCATCTGAGCGCACCTCACGGACTCAAGGGAGCCGACATTTTCCTCCACGAAATGAGCGTCATGGGAACCGAAAACGCGGTCATGGCAGCGGCCCTCGCCGACGGCGTCACGACCATCCGTAACGCCGCCTCCGAGCCCCACGTTCAGGAGCTCTGCGAACTCATCAACGCGATGGGTGGTGGAGTGGACGGGGTGGGCACCAACACCCTGGAAGTGGAGGGCTGCAGTCACCTCGGTCCAGCGGCCGCAACCATCGGTCCCGACCCGGTCGAGGTGGGGAGCTTCATTGGACTGGCCGCGGTCACCGGCGGCGAGCTGCGCGTGGTCAACGCGGAGCCCGAACGACACCACCGCATGACAGAACTCTGCTTCGGCCGGCTCGGTATCTCCTGGCGGGTCGAGGGCAGCGACATCGTCGTTCCCGCCGACCAGGAGCTTGTGATCAGGGACGATGTCCACGGCGCCATCCCGAAGATCGACGACGGCCCCTGGCCGGCCTTCCCGGCCGACCTCACCTCAATCTCGGTTGTGCTCGCCACCCAGGCGACGGGCACCATCCTGATTCACGAAAAGATGTTCGAAAGCCGGCTCTTCTGGGTCGATCGTCTGATCGCGATGGGGGCGCGCATCGTCCTCTGCGACCCCCACAGGGCCGTTGTCGTCGGGCCGTCGCAGCTCCACGGTCAGAACCTCGCGAGCCCCGACATCCGGGCGGGCATGGCTCTGGTGATCGCCGCCCTCGCCGCTGAAGGGGAGAGCACGATCCACAACATCCGTCAGGTGGAACGCGGGTATCAAAACCTCCACCAACGGCTCAGAGATCTCGGAGCCGATGTCGAGCGGATCGAGGAGTAGGCGGGAAGCCGATCAGGGAGCGAAGATTTCGGGTCGTTTTGGATAAGATCTGCGCAGACGAGCGCTGAGAGCCTCGAGGTCTTCGACGGTGGTCGGCCGAACCCGTTCGAAGATGAACGCTTGAACCCCGCCGTCGAGGCTGAAGGTCACGGGAAGCTTGACGAAGGCGAGCGCGATATCGGTCCCGTTGAGGAAACTGCTCGCAGGCTCCACGACCACCCGTTGTTCGTCGGCCCTCAGGTGAATCTGCACCGGATCGGTCACAACCACGGCGTCGGCAAACAACAGCCCTCGGGGAAACCCGTCTCGACGATCGACGTGTGCCGAGGCGACAATCCCGCGAACCGAAGGGTGGTCGGTGCCCAGTGAGAGATTTGCAAAGCCGAGGACATGATCCGACAGCAGACCGGAGCTCGCCAGAACGTACACCGCTCCGGCGCCACCCTGGTACCGGTGATCGAGGTAGGTCAGAAGGCGGTCCACTTCCGCCAGATCGTTTCGAACCCGCGGGTGAATCGGATCGGACGGAAACAACCCAAGGCCCTTTGATTCGAGCCGTCCAGGGACAAAGACCGCCGCCGTCAGCAACACACCAACCACTATCAACGGCACCCAGACCGCCGCATGGCGCTTGACAGGCCACCGTCTCTGCAGACGGTCCAGAGCAATCCCCAACAGCAGCAGAATCGAAGGATCGTAGAGGTACCAGTGCTGCGGTGAATGGTCCTGGATGCTGACCATGAGCGTGTAGGTGATGACCATCAGGAGAGCCAACTGCACCGCCGTTCGGCGGTTCACACGGTCGCCGAGCAGAAAAATGAAGCTTCCGACGACCAACACCGCGACAAGCAATCCAAAATGACCACCTGTCGCAACCAGCCGCTGCGGCCACCCATCGAGACCATAGGCCGCAAAACGGTCCGCATAGTCGGTGGTCAGCCTTTGCACGACTATCGGTGCAGCAAACACGATCATTGTTCCGCCCGTTGTCGCGCCGAAGACCAGCGGTCCCTTGAGCATATCGCGGATTTTTTTCGACGAGAGCGGCCGCGCAGCAACCAACGCCCAGACCACCGCCACAACCACGACCGCACACAGAGCGACGGCCCAGATGCCCCACCACCTTCGGAAGAGCACCAGGGCCGCGACAACGGCTCCCGCAAGGGCCATATTTCGAAGCGATGCCATCGATCCAATAGTCGGAAAAACCAGGGCCAAAACCGCCAGCGCCAGCGCGACACCGCCAATACCGAGATAGCCGCTAAAGACCGGACGCCAGATCGTCGGCGTGAGCAGAAAAACCAGCGCCACGATCCAGGATGGGTTCGCGAGCCCGAACCGCCGGAGAGCCACCATCAGCATTGCGACGGTAGCCGCGCCATAGATCGTGATCACTGACAGGAGGTACACCAGCCTCGAGGAACCGAACAGGGCCATGACACAGGCCACCGGCAACGCAGGCAGGAGGTTGACGTCATTGTTGGCGACCGAATGCCCTACCGCCCTCATGGCGGCGACCGGATCCGCGAGCAGCAACCGCGAGAGGTTCTGCGAGTACGACCAGTACGTCACCTGGTCCGCGTGGTACAGCGTCTGTTCCGTGCCGACAAACCACACCGCAAATAGATCGAGTGTCGCCACGATCAGCACGACCGGAAGGACCAATGGACGGCAACTCTCCCAAAGGCTCCCCAGTCGTCCGTAGGCCCGCGTCTTTGCGGCTTCGCTGGTCACCGATTCAGCCTACCAGAAAGAGATCGCGATGAATCCGCGCCTTCCGGCTCAGCTCTCGGCGAGCGCCTCCAGAAAACCTTCTCCGAGCACCTCGAGACGCCAGCCCCCGAGCCCCGCAGTTTCGAGGTCATAGAACGAGGAACACCTGGGCTGTCGTGCCGCCACCGCACCGGCAAGACTCCGCGAACACACCAGGCCCTCTTGAAGACCGAGTTCCTTGGCCGTCGCGTCGCGGGCGGACACCAGGTTCTTGAGTCGGCGCCGCACCTCGGCCGGCGGGTTCGGCGGTCGCGGCGGTCTGACGTGGTCGGGCGCACGGCGCGGGCGATCGACCGCGTTCAGAAGCTCGTTGCCCCAACGCCGAACCGCACGCGGGCCGATGCCCTCAACCTCACCCAAAGCCACGAGATCGGTCGGAGGATCTTCCGATAGGAGCATGAGTTGGCGATTTCCGAGCACCTTGAACGGGGGCACGTCGAGTGACCGGGCCATGTGATCCCGCCAGCCGTGGAGGGTGAAGAGCCTGTCCCGCACCTCGCCCCGCAATGCCCGCGCACCCTTGATTCGTTCGAAGGCAAGAGGATCGGCGTCCGGCGGCGAGTACCGGACCTGTTCCAGGCTCTGAAACTCCTCGACCGCCCACGACCACCTTCCGAGTTCCTCGAGACGCGAGCGGAGGCGTTCGACGAGGGCCCCGAGGTACGCGGTATCAGCTGCCGCATAGGCCACCTGAGAGCGGGTCAGGGGCCGACGCCCCCAATCCGCCCGCTGGTGCCTCTTGTCGAGGTGAACCCCGAGCTCTTTTTCGAGCAGGGCGGCGAGCCCGGTTTTTTCCTCGCCCAGCAACTGAGCCATGATCTGCGTGTCCTGGAGCCCGCAGATCCGAGCTCCGTAGTCCCGGTCGAGCACCCGAAAGTCGTAATCGGCACCGTGCATCAGGACCGGTACGGATGGATCGGCGACCACCGTCCACAGCGGTTCGAGGTCTTCGGCCTGAAGCCGCAACGGATCGATGACCATGTGCCGGCCATCAGCCGTCACCTGGATCAGGCACACCTTGTGAAAGTAGGAATGCATCGAGTCGGCTTCGGTGTCGAGCGCAAGGCTGCTGTTCGCCGAACACAGACCGGCAGCCATCCGAACTCCTTCGGCGGTGTCGATCCATTCCGGGCGAAGAGTCTGCGGCATGGGTGGGGATGGTAACAGAGTGGGCACGCGCGTATCCGGACGCGCCTCCCGAGAGGAGCCACCTTCGACATTGTTGGCTCGGGTCATTTCACCGACCTGGATGTTCAATATCCAACAATATTGAAAATGGCACCTCCGCCGCATGCGAATCGTATCAGCACTCGCTTCCCGAAAGAAGCCAGGCACGCGGCCCGTCGGGCGGGCCGGATGCCAGGCACCTCCACCGCACGCAGTCTTTCAAGAAGCACTCGAGCGCTTCATGTCGGTCGGGGGTTGCGATGCAATTCCGAATTCCGAATTCAGGATTGCTATCCTGCAATCATGGGAAAGGCAGAATGGGGCGCAGACCCCGAGTTCTTCGGACCGCGCCACGCACACCGCGAGGAACGTCTGGTCCGGCGCCTGCGCGAGGTCGCGCCGGTCTCCGGTGGCCACCTCGAGTGCGCGGCCGGGGTCGGGTCGCTGTCGCTGACGTTGGCTCGAGAGGGCCGGACGGTGGTGGCCGCCGACCTGTCGCTGCTCTCACTCGGAGTCCTCCGCGATCGTGCTCAAACGTCGGGCCTCGGTGATCGCGTGCTGCCGGTCGTCGCTGATATCACGAACCTCCCGTTCGCCGACCAGACGTTCTCGAGCGCCACGACCGCCGAGACGTTGGAACACATCCCTGGCCACAATCTCGCTGTTGCAGAGCTTGCCCGGGTCCTCACACAAGGTGGATGGTTGGTCGGAACCGTCCCCGCCGGACCTCAACAGTGGTCGGACTGGGACGACTGGGCGGGCCACCTGAGACGCTACACCGCGCCCGAAATGGCGTCGATCCTCGACGCTTCCGGTCTCAAACCGGAAGTCGTCGTGTGGGGTTGGCCGATGCTCCGTCTCTACGATGATCTCTTTCTCAAAAGGGTCAACCGCCGCCGTCTTTGGCACGACGGCGCCATCGAGAGCGACCCGACCCTCAAGACGGTTTCGAATCTCGGCCGGCGCCGTTGGCTGGTCGCCGTCGTGCGGTCGATCTTCAGCCTCGATCGTCTCTTTGACCGCGTGCCGTGGGGGGTTGGGCTCCTTTTCTCAGGCCGGAAGCGCAATCGCTCTTGAGGCAGGCCGTGGCGCCGACGGCGCTCTCCTCATCCCCGACCGCCCGCAACTCCTTTTCCAACTCGAAGGCGAGGACCGTGGCGTTCAAGATCTCAGATCTCCAACTCACGCGCCCAGTCGATGATCAGACCCGCGACTTCGCGCGGTCTTTCCATGGGGACGAAATGGCTGGTACCGGCAAGTTCGATCACTCGGGCCTTCGGCAGCTCGCGACGCATTCTTTCGGCCGCCGCCGCGGTAAAGGTGTCGGAATCGGCACCCCGAACAACAAGCATCGGCACATCGAGACTTTTGAGCTCACGCCACACGCTGGCAGGGGTCAATTCGAAGATCCTCGCTTCCCACGCCCTCGGATAGCGGAGCCTCACCTCGTCTGTTCCGGTCTCCGCAAAACCCGAGCTGATGTAGTCGCCGAGCACCTTTGAGTCCCAGGTGGCGAACACTGATTTTCCTTCGTACGAAGCCCGTACGTCGTTGAAGCCAGGGAAGGTCTCGCGCCGCCGCCGGGCCCCTCGAACGAGAGGGAGCCTCGGGCCGATCCCCAGTCCTTTGAGCGCGCCCCAGAAGACGGCGTGGAATCCAGTGAAGACCACCGGGTCGATCAGCGCCAGCGCCGCAAACCGGCGCCGGTCCGCCGCCGCCGCCAACACGCTGAGTACGCTGCCGAGACTGTGGCCGAAACCCAGAGCGCCCCGCACCCCTCGCCGGTCGAGCTCGCTCCCGAGATCCTGTGCCAGGTCGTGCCAGGACTCGACCGACCGGGGGTCGCTGCCAATCCACAGAGGACGTGCCGCGAAGGTCGTCACCGAGAAAGAGAGGCTGAGCGCCTCCAGCAGCGCACGATAGGTTGCGGGAGGGAAACCGTTGGCGTGCCCAAAAACGAGTTGGCGACCCTCTCCACCCCATTCAGTCCATGCCTCTGGCGGTGCCTTTGCTTGCACGGGCCGACCGTCCCGCTTCAGATCACGCCGAGTTTCTTTCCGACTTTTTCGAACGCCGCCACCGCCCGATCGAGGTGGTCCTTCTCGTGCGCGGCCGAGATCTGTACCCGGATTCGCGCCTGGTCCCTCGGCACAACCGGGAAACTGAACCCGATGACATAGATGCCCTCGTCGAGCATGGCGTCGGCGACCTCGGACGCCAGGCGGGCGTCATAGAGCATCACCGGTACGATGGCGGTCTCACCTTCGAGCAGATCGAAGCCCACTTTCGAGAGCTTGTCCCGAAAATAGCGGGTGTTCTCCATCAGCTTGTCGCGGAGGGCGGTGGTCGCGGACAGCATTCGAAAGACCCCGATGCCGGCAGCGGTCAGCGACGGCGTCAGGGTGTTCGAGAAAAGATAGGGCCGCGAGCGCTGGCGGAGAAGATCGATGATCTCCTGACGGCCGGTTGTATAGCCGCCTGAGGCGCCACCGAGAGCCTTGCCAAGGGTCGATGTGATGAGGTCGACTCGTCCCTGCACCCCGCAGTGCTCGGCCGAGCCGCGTCCGGTGGGGCCGATATAGCCGGTGGCGTGGGAGTCGTCCACCATGACCATGGCGTCGTAGCGATCCGCGAGATCACAGATCCGGTCGAGTTTGACCAGGTACCCGTCCATCGAGAACACACCGTCGGTGGCGATCAGCCGCCGGCGGTGGCCCCCGGTCTTCTTCAGGATCTCCTCGAGCTCTTCCATGTTGGAGTTGGCATAGCGAAAACGTTCCGCCTTACAGAGGCGTACGCCGTCGATGATCGAAGCGTGGTTGAGCGCATCCGAAATGATGGCGTCTTCCGCGCCCAATATAGCCTCGAAGAGACCCGCGTTGGCGTCAAAGCACGAGGAATACAGAATCGTGTCATCTGTACCGTTGAAATCGGTGACGACCCGTTCGAGCTCCTTGTGGAGATCGAGGGTGCCGCAGATGAAACGCACCGAAGCCATCCCGAATCCGCGGTCGTCGAGGGCTTGTTTCGCCATCGCGATGATTTCGGGGTTGTCAGCGAGACCGAGGTAGTTGTTGGCGCAGAAGTTGATGACCTCGCCCTGGGGGACTTTGATGGCAGCGCTCTGGGGAGAGGAGATCACCCGCTCACGTTTCAACGTACCCGCTTCGCGAATGCTGTCGAGTTCGGTGCGGAAACCAGCCCTGAAATTGTCGAACATCCTCTTCCTCCCGTGAGACCAGGCTTTCGATTTCAGCGTCTCGCCGACCGGCCGCAGCGGCTCAGTTGGTAAGGAAACTCCCCACCGCCTCGGACTCGTCGTCGTAGACCTCGAGGAGCGGCAGGAGTTGGGTCAGCTTGAGAGTCCGTTCAACCTGCGGGGCGGGGCGGAGCAGCTTGACCGTGGCGCCGAATCGACGCGCCAGCTTCCACCCGGATACCACCTCGCCGATCCCCGAGCTGTCGATGATGGAGACCTGCCGCAGATTGAGCAGGATCTTCTTCCAGTCCTCGGCAACAAGCTCGTTCATCACGTCGCGCAGCAGCTCGTCGCCGACTCCCATCACCAGTCGGCCCTCGAGGTCAACAATGATCACGTCATCCACGTGTCGTACATCGACTTTCATGGACGGTATTCTAACCCGCTTTTCGCACGAGGGGTGAATCGAAGAGGACAAATCCGTGCCAGGAACGGCGAAATTCTCGATTTTGGGTGGATGGGCGCGAACCGGGCCGATCTAATGTGGATTCAAACCCGCCTCTTCGGCACGGAACACCTGATTGCGTCCACCCTGCTTCGCCCTGTAAAGAGCGGTGTCCGCCGCTCGCAGCAACTCGACCCCGTCCACCGCATCGCCGGGGAAACAGGCGACACCGCCGCTGATCGTCACCTTGCCGAGGGGCTGGGTGCTGCCGCCTTCGAACGGGTATTCCTCGATTCGCTTACGGACCATCCCGGCAGCGGTCATGGCCTGCCCCCCGCTCCTGCCTGGCATGACAAGGAGGAACTCTTCACCGCCGAATCGTCCAAAGACGTCATCAGAGCGGACCGTCTCCTTCACCAGCTGTGACAGTTTGGCCAATAGACGATCGCCTGCAATGTGTCCGTTGGTGTCATTGTAGATCTTGAAGTTATCGAGATCGAACATGAATACGGAAGCCTTGCCGCCCGCCTTGCGGGCCTGAATGATCGCAAGGTCAAGCCGTTTGAGGAGCGCCCCCTTGTTGAAGATGTCGGTGAGCTTGTCGTGCTCGGCTTCGACCTCTTTTTGTCGGTACGCAGCCACGTTCTGCGTGGTCAGCGCCCCGATTCGGGCGATCATCTCCAACACGTCACGTTCGGTGTCGTGGTGCCGATCGGGTCGAGCGATGGCGAGGACGCCAAGGGTCTTTTCACCCACCACCATGGGCGCGACGATGTCCCATGTCGGCTCGGCGGTGACCCTGGAACGTTCATAGTTCCACAGTTGGTCGTCTTCGAAGTCCTTGCGCACCATGACCTGCTGACGTTTGGCCACAATGCCGACCTGACCCTCACCAAAACGGAACTCGAGGCCATCGCGAAGGGTCCCCCGGGTCGAGTGCAGCGCGGCAACCGACAATTTCTCACCCTCGCTGGGGTCGGAGACTGAGGGCTTTCTCTTGACCAGGACGGCAGCGACCTCGGGTCGGTATATCTGGACAACGGCCTTGAGGAGGGCCTTGGGGATCATCCGGACCTGGCGCTCGGCATGCATTTCACCGAGCAATGACGCGAAGATCTGGAAGAACTCGCGCATGAACTGGAGGTCCTGTTCGAGTCGCCGGAACTTCCGCGACGAGCTTTCTCGAAGCTCCTTCAACTCTTCTTCAGCGCTGCGCCGCGCGACCGAGCTCTGACGGAGGGCCATCACCAGGGCGAGCAACAGCAGCAGCATCGCAGCCATCGCGAGCACCAGGGCGAACGGCGCGTCGGAGAAGCTCAACTGCCCCAAACCTCCATCAACGATTCACTCCTTTACTCGACCCCAGGAGTGGAGACTCCAAATGTTATGACACCACGATGATTGTACATCGCTCGTACGGTTGATCGAAAGCCCATCCGTCATTATTCAACTTCGAATCATCGCTCCCCACTCACCGGAATCCTCAGCAGTGACGTCCGGACATCGACCGGCGGAGGGAGTGGATCGTCGATCACACCCGTCCACGCGTTGTCGGCGACCAGCCACAGGGCGCCGTCTTCTGCAACCGCGAGGCCTTCGACATTGTTGCTCCAGCCCTGCGCTGGGAGAGACCGCAAATAGTCGGTGAGCTCGAGCACGACCTCAATGGCGCCCGATCCGAGATCGACAGACACGATCTCGTATTGTTCGCCCGGATACTGGGTTTTGAGCGCGATCAGCCGGTCCTTCCACCAGGACAGACCGGTCAACCGCCAATTACAGTCCTCGAGCCGGACTTCCACCGGTTCGCCCTGCGAGACAAGGGACGCCCCGGCACGGCGGAGGCGGTAGATCCTCGAGACGCAGCCGGACTCTTCGGTTCCATCGCGTTCAAGCAGCAACACGACCTCGCCCGTATCGGGGTCGACCTCGATGCCCTCGAAACCGATCTTACCGCCGCGCACCGACACGCCATCGAGGTCGAGCTTTCGAACCTCGACCGGAATGCCGCCTCTGGCGGCCGCCATCAACTCCTCACCGGCGTCAACCATTTCGTAAACCGCCGCGTGGGCCTCGTCGCAGAAGAGGAGTCCCTCCCCGCTCAACGCCACGCCCTCCAACTCCGCGTGGCGTGGTACATCAAGACGCACGACGCCAACCCGGTTTGTTCCGCCACGCTCGAACAGAAGGAGCCGCGAATATTTCTCAGACGGGATGAACAGAACCGACCGTGCGGCCGCCATTCCCGAAGCCTCGATGGCGAAGTCCTGGCTGAACGATGGGTCGTCGGACCGCCACTCGACGACTTCAGCCCGGTCGAGGTCCCAGATTGCCGCGCTCCTTGCAGACGTGGTCGTTTTTTCGACGCATCCGCTGTTTGCCAAAAAGGCGACCGTCGCCGTCAGAGAGACCACCCCGATCCCAGTGCGGCGAAAACTTCCGAAAACTCTCATTCTGTCGACTCCCGTCCAGACCCGGGGAAGAGCCCCGAGAGCCCTTCCCTCGAAGCGGAGCACACCCCTCGTTCTGTAATCAGACCCGTCACGAGCCGGGCAGGCGTCACGTCAAACGCCGGATTGAGGGCCGCACAACCCTCGGGCGCGACAGCAACATCGGCGACAGAGCCGGAATCAACCCGGCCCCACACCCTCGTCACCTCCTTCGGCGATCGGACTTCGATCGGTATCTCCGTCAGACCATCCGCCGTTTCCCAGTCGATGGTCGTCGAAGGCAGCGCGACGAAGAAGGGAACGCCGTTGTCGCCTGCGGCCAGGGCCTTGAGGTAGGTCCCGATCTTGTTGGCCACATCGCCATTGGCGGCCGTGCGGTCCGTGCCGACGATGCAGAGATCGACCATCCCCTGTTGCATCAGGTGGCCACCGGCGTTATCGACGATCAGCGTGTGGGGCACGCCGTGGGCTCCGAGCTCGAACGCGGTGAGCGAGGCCCCCTGATTTCGCGGCCTGGTTTCGTCCACCCACACGTGGACAGCGACCCCTGCGTCGTGAGCCATGTAGATGGGAGCCAACGCCGTTCCCCAGTCCACCGTGGCCAGCCACCCGGCATTGCAGTGGGTCAGGACGTGGACCGTGTCGCCACCCTTGCGCTCACTGATTCCCCGAAGAAGGGCAAGGCCGTGTTCGCCGATCCGGCGACAGATCTCGACGTCGTCGTCGCAGATCCCGGCTGCGCGAGACCACGCCTCGACGGCCCTTTCAGATTCCGAGAGCGGCTCCAGCGCCGACCGCATTTCGGCAAGCGCCCAGCGCAGATTCACCGCGGTCGGTCGTGTCGCGGCGAGAACCGCCCCTGCTCGGTTCAGGCTTTCGTCCGACGGATCGCACCGCATCGCCAGACAGACGCCGTAGGCGGCTGTAGCGCCGATCAAGGGGGCGCCACGGACCTTCATCGATCGGATCGCGTCCGCGGCGTCGTCGAGGCTGGAGAGGCTGCAGATATCGAAAACGTGAGGCAAACGGGTCTGGTCGATGATTTCGACGGCCGTCCCGTCTTCGCTCGGCCAGATCGTCCGATACCACCGTTGATCAATTCGCATTGAAGGAGTCTACCGGGTCACGGTTCACAGTGAACAGGGGAGATGCCGCCATCCACCCTCAACCCGGCCTTCTCGAACATGAAGGGGGTCTGTTCTGAGTCCACAAACCTGAGATTCAATCACCAGACACTCAGTTGTACCCATCCATTTTCAGCGGCAGGCGTATACTGCACAAGCGCTCAAAAGGACACATATGAGCGCAGACCCGGAAGGAGGAGCCATGTTTCGCAAATCAGTGTTGATAACTTTGGTGGCACTTGTCGGTCTGGCCACCGGATGCGCCAAAGTGGAGAACGGGCCGGACCCGGCCGAGGCTGCATACGATCTTCTGAAGGAGGCCTGGGGCGAGGCCGAAACAGCTGAGGCCAAGGTTGCCCTGGCAACGGACTATCTCGCCAAACATCCCGATACTTCGCACAGCGGTCGGATGGCATCGGCGCTCGTCTACTACCAGGGACACGAGATGGCTGACCCACAGGGCGCGTGGGACGTCGTGTCGGACGCGATGGCTCAGATCGACGATCCCGAGCGTCGATTCGAGGTCGGCATGGCGGCCCTCGAATTGGCCGGCTCAGTGAATGTCCCGCTCAATATTGCCGTGCTCGCGAACGAGCTCGGGGCGGTCCGGCCGTTGACCTTCAGCGAACACGAGCAGGTAGCGGAGATGGCGCTCGAACTCGAGGAGTGGACGACAGCCGACGAACACTCGCTTGGAGCGCTGGAGATGGCGACTCCCGAACAGGTTCGCGCCGACTCCCCGGATCGCGAGTTCACGGATGAAGAGGTCGCGGTGCGCGTGCAGCGTCGGCAGGCCTCGATGCTCACCACCGACGGTTGGGCCCTGTTCAACCTGGGTGATGCGGAGCTCGCCATGAACCGTTTTGAAGCCGCCGATGAAATCGCGAGTGAGACCTACCTGGGCGTCCCGAATACCCCGCTGTACCAGTACTGGGGCCGCGCCGCGCTGGCTGAGAGCGATATCGACCGCGCTTTGGACCTGCTCGGCGCCGAAGTCGTGTTCGGCGAGGACGGCTCCGCTGCCATGCCCTACCTCAGAGAAGCCTATCTCGCCAAGAACGGCAGCGACGAGGGATTCGACGAATTTCTGTGGTCGACCCGCAACAGGCTCGCCACTCTCGCCGACGATTTCGAGCTTCTCGACTACGAGGGCAACACCAGAAGCCTCTCCGAAACCAATGGGAAGGTGACGTTGCTGGCATTCTGGTTCCCCACGTGAGGCGGCTGTCGCGTGGAGTTGCCACGCCTGCAACCCTTGTATGAGAAGTATCAAGACCAGGGCTTTGAAATCATCGCTGTCGACGGCAAGAGCGACACCGAACGCGCCACGAAGTTCATCGAGGAGAACAGCCTCACCTACACGTTTGTAGAAAACGGCGAAGGCGACAACGAGATTGCCGGCCGTGTCTACAAGGTCCGGGCCTACCCGTCGTCCTTCCTGATCGACCGCGACGGCAAGGTGATGTATTTCCATCTCGGCTTTGAAGCCGGTGACGAGGAACACCTCGAAGAGGAGATTCAAAGCCTCCTGTAGGAATTTTGGATTTTGGATTCCGAATGTGCCCCCGCCGACCACGGCGGGGGTTTTCTTTGGAGTTTGGGTGTTGAATATCGAGTACGAGCACGAGAACGACTCCGAGTACGAGTTCGAGAACGATTGTCGGGGTTCGGTCATAATCGATACATGGTGAGGATCAACGACGACCTCGAGATCGACGACGGGGAGCTCAGCTTCGAGTTCGCGCGCAGCTCCGGGCCGGGCGGGCAGAACGTCAACAAGGTGGAAACCAAGGTCCGACTGCTCTTCGATGTTGCCGCGAGTGCGTCCCTCTCGGACGAGCAACGGGCGAGGATCGAGGAGCGGCTCGCCACACGCATCAGCAAAGAGGGCGTTTTCAGGGTGGCTTCACAACGCCACCGCAGCCGCGAGGCCAACCGGAAAGCAACGATCGAAAGATTTATCGACCTGGTGGCAGGGGCCCTGGCCAAAGAAAAACCCCGGGTCCGAACGAGAGTGTCGAGGGCGGCGAAGAAGCGGCGGCTCCAATCAAAGCGACAACGATCACGAAAGAAGGCCCTTCGCGCCCGCCCGGATGAGGAGGATTGAGCAGAGGGGCCGAGGGGCGCGGATACGAGTCACGTGCGGCGGAGGTGCCATTTTCAATATTGTTGGAGCACGAACCTCCGATGTCAGCAAGGTGACGCGAGCCAACAATGTTGAGGGTGGCTCCTCTCGGGAAATCCGCCCAAAAAGGCGGGCTCTCTCAACAGTTCCTACACCAGCCCCAACTCCTCGAACGTCGAAGCCTTCCCGCGAAACCCGATCGACACCCGCTCGTGGTCAACCACCACGGGCAGGCGGTGTTCCCAGCTCAGCTGGCGCAGGCGCTCCATCTCGTCCGGTTGACGGCTCAAGTTAATCTCGCGAAACACCACACCACGGCGCGTGAAGTCCTCGCACAACGCCTCGCAATGCGGACAGCCGTCAGCGGTAAAGACCACAATGGTATCGAGCGCAACCACCCTAACCGCCCGCGTTCTCTCCAGCGCGAGGGGCTAATTTCCGAATTCCGAATTCCGAATTCCGAATTCTCAGGGAGTATCCTCCTCGCTGTCCCCACCGTACTCACTGAGGTCCGCCATCCCCGGGTCCATCGCGACAAGGACACGCGGATCGTCCCGCCACCGCGCATGGACCTTGACCGTCAGTCCGAGGAAGATCTTGATCCCGAGCAGCCGTTCAAGATCCTCGCGGGCGGCCTGGCCGACCGAGCGGATCATGCTGCCGCCTTTTCCGATGACGATGCCTTTCTGGCTCTTGCGCTCGACGTAGATCACGGCCTCGACGTGGAGGAGCGTGTCGCTCTCGTCAAAAAGTTCGACCACAACCCCGGTCGTGTACGGAAGCTCGCCGCGGGTCCGGTGGAGGAGCTTTTCGCGGACGACCTCTGCGACGAAGAAGCGTTCGGTCTGGGTGGTGGTGAGGTCCCCGGGGTAGAGGTGCGGCCCGGCCGGGAGACGCCCGAAGAGCTCATCCAACAGGTCCTCGAGTCCATCGCCTTTCGGCGCCGAAATAGGAATGATGGGCGTTCCAGGCCGGCGCTCCCGGTACCTCGCGATCAGAGGGAGCAGTTCGCCCTTGTCTCGCACGAGGTCGATTTTGGTCAACAGTCCGATGACCTGCGGCTGGATCGACGCGAGCAGCTCGAATAGAAAGTCCTCGCCGCCGCCCCAGGCAACCGAGGCATCCACCAGGTGCAACACGACATCGACTTCCTCGAGGGCCGATCGCACTTCCTGCATCATCCGGGTATTCATCCTGTGCAGCGGCTTGTGAACACCCGGAAGATCGAAGAACACGGCCTGCCCCCGGGGTTGGGTGAGGATGGCAATGATCCTGTTTCGCGTCGTCTGCGGCTTGTCCGAAACGATCGCGACCTTATTGCCGACCAACGCGTTGAGCAGAGTGCTCTTGCCCGCGTTGGGCCTTCCAATCAGCGCCACGGTGCCCGACCGGGAAGCGGAGTTCCCGCCGTCGGTCCCCGTGACGGTTTCGTCTCCAGGCATCGTCTTCCTACTCCGCACCGGGGTCGGGAGCCATATCGTCCGTCCTCCGGACAGTGACGCTCTCGATACGACGCTCGTCCATCGACTCGACCAGGAAAACCAGACCCCGTCCCTCGTCCTCCACCTCGGTGCCAGGCTCGGGAACGGTTCCGTGGTTCGAGAACACCAATCCGCCCACGGTATCGATATCCTCCTCGTCAAGTTCGAGACCGAAGAGCTCTTCGAGGACATCGAGCGGTGCGCGTCCCTGAAGTCGATAGACGCCATCCCCGATGAGCTGCCAGTCGGGCGGCTGCCGCGGGTCGAGCTCGTCTTCGATCTCGCCGACGATCTCCTCCAGGATGTCTTCCAGCGTCACCAGCCCTGAGGTGCCGCCATACTCGTCGACGACGATCGCCATCTGTTTGTGCTGGCTCTGGAAATCGCGTAAGAGATCTCCGAGGGGCTTGTTTTCAGGGACCACCAGGCAGGGGCGCGCAAGGTCCGTAACCGGCGGCTCGGTGCCCTTGAGCCCGTGCTGAACCAGGTTTTTGACATGAACGACGCCAACGATCTTGTCGACGGTCTCGTGGTAGACGGGGATCCTGCTCTTGTGGGTCTCGGCAAAGATTCTCAAGAGGTCCCTGAACGAGCCGGTGTCCGAAACCGTCACCATCTCGGTCCGTGGCGTCATGACTTCTCGAACGACGGTATCGAAGAAATCCACCAGGGACTCGAGGATTTCTCCCTCCTCGCCCTCGAAGATTCCGGCCGCCTCTCCGGCCTCGAGATAGGCCTGGATCTCCGCCTCGCTGGCTTCTTCTTCTTCGTCCTCAACCACCACCGCCACCCGCGGTCGCAACTTGACGACTGCCGTCACGAGAGGGGTTGCCATCGGACCCAGCAAACGCAACAACCTGGTCACGACATCCTCGGAAAGAGGGCGAAACCCGAGCCGGACAAATGCGATCAGCAACGGCGGCACCAGGAGGACCGCTGCCAGTCGATATCTCCCTTCGACCCCCGGGTAGCTGATGATGACCGTGCCGCAGACCACGAGGCATGCGAGTTGGATCCACCTCAAGACGTCGATCAAACGCGACACGTGAATCCCCGACGCAGCACCGACCAGCCCCGGATTGCCTTCAAGAATGCCTTGGAAGCGAACGTTCCCGAGTTGGGGAAGAGACCTCAAGACGAGCTCAGTCACCGAAAAGAGAGCCGCTGCCGCGAGACCGACAATCGCCATGGTTACCGGATGGCCCAGCCAGGCCATCAAACCGGTGCTCATTCCAGTACCTCCTCGCGAAGCTCGATTTCGAGAGCGTTCATCTGTCCCCTGTCGTTCTCATGATCATAGCCCAGGAGGTGCAACACGCCGTGCATCGCAAGCTCCGAGAGTTCACGAACTTCCCCGTGGCCGAGTTCGGCGGCCTGGCGCCTCGCTGTTTCGAGTGAAATAACGATCTCTCCAAGGAGCGCCAGCCCCGAAGGCAGCTCGTCGCCATCCGGAAACGAAAGAACGTCTGTCGCGCGATCGATGTGGCGATACCTGTTGTTGAGGTCACGAATCCTCGCATCGTCAGTGATCATGATGTGGACCTCGCAGTCGGGTCGGCTCACACGTCGCAGGGTCTCGGTGACCACCCGACGCAATGCGTCAGCTGCCGGCTGGGACGGCCTTCTCTCCCAATTGATGTGAACTCGAGTCACTCGCGTGCTGCCTCCTATTGAAATCGAATCCCGGGTAATCGATACGATGATGGTACATGCTGGTGAGCACCCACATAAAGGCAGATGCCACCTTGTCGAGTTCCGAGAACGTGAGATCGCAGTCGTCCAGCTGCCCGTCTTCGAGGTCGTTGCTGAAGATCCTGTCGATCATACCCTGCAGCTTGCCCGGGGTGGGCACTTCAAGTGTCCGGGCTGCCGCCTCGACCGCGTCAGCAAGGAGCAGGATGCCGAGTTCCTTGGTATGCGGCTTGGGCCCGGAGTAGCGGTAGTCGCTCTCCCTCACCGCTGATTTTTTGTCGCCGCTCCGTTCCGTGGCGCGGTTGAAGAAATACCTGATGAGCTTGGTGCCGTGATGGGTCGCGATGCCCTGACGGATCGGCAACGGCAATCGCGCCTCGCGCGCCATCTCCAGCCCCTCTTTGACGTGGCTCTGAATCACAAGGGCGGACATCGACGGCGCGAGGCCGTCGTGGGGATTTCCGTTGCGCTGGTTTTCGACGAAGTAGTCGGGTTTCACAAGCTTGCCGACGTCATGGTAGTAGGCACAAACCCGCAACAGGAGTGAATTGGCACCGATCGCCTCGGCGCCGGCCTCGGCGAGATTGCCAACGGCCAGTGAGTGCTGGTAGGTCCCAGGCGCTTCCAACGACAATCGTTTGAGGAGAGGCAGATTCTGATTGGACAGTTCGAGGAGCCGGGTGGCCGTCGTGATACCGAACATCGACTCGAACACTGGAAGGAGGAACGAGACGACACCAACCGACAGGGGGCCTCCGACAAAGGCGAACAGGGCCGCCAGAGCGAGCGAAACCGGTGTGTCCGGCAGGCCCCGGTAGAGCTCGATGATCAACATCAACACCACGTTCGCCGCACCGACCACCAGACCGACACGGCTGAGGGACGCACGGTCTCTCGACCGCCGGGCCGCAAGCGCAGCGACAACACCCGATGCCAGAGCATAGGCCGTCATCGAAAAGTCGCCGCCCAGCATGATGCCCGCGATCCCGGCGCCGCAAACGGCGAACACAAAGGCCGGCTGCATCCCGAGCAAGACCAGAACGGTGGCCGGTCCGGCGGCGAAGGGGAGCGCCCAAAAGTAGATCTCGGAGGTCGAAAGGGCCGAGCCCTGTGCGTTAAAGGCGATCGCGGAGGCCAGAAACAGGCCGAGTCGATCTGCGGCTGTGAAGAGAAGGACCAGGATGAACATCATCGACAGCCTGAGCCTGAGATCGGCAACCGGGCTGACCAACCGCAGCGCCGGCCACCAACCGACGATCAGCAGACCAATCAGCAGCACGATGCCCGTCATCTGGGTCAGGTTGTTGGTGTTGCGCCGTTCCCGTCGAAAGACCCGAAGAGTTTCCGCCACTTCAGGCGTCACCGTGTCGCCCCGCCGAATCAAAACCTGACCCCGGCGCAATTCTCGAGACCGGGGGACCACCTTTTCGGCCGCCTGGCGGGCCCTCTGGACGGTTTCACCTCTGTTGAAGATGAGGTTCGGTACGAGGTTGGCAGCCAGAAAGTCAACGGTCGTCTTGATCCACCTGCGAGCAACCGCCGGGCGCTCGAGGAGCTCCGCGCGCAGCACTTCCTCGAGATCCCGGCGAACATCAATCGCGTCGGCCAGCGTGCTCAGAGGCACCTGGCGCTCGGACCCCGCGGCCAGATTACGAAGCACGACACCGTTCTCACCGCGCCGTTCCAGCGCCCTGCGGTCGTCGACGATATTCCGTCGAAGTGCGACATTGACTACTTCCACCATGGCCACTTCGAGCTTCTCAGCACAGTTGGCGGGCTCGAGGATCCTCAGCATCGGTTCGGTTTCGACGAGGTCCGTCAATGCCCCGGGCGCTGGAACCTCGTCCTGATCGCCCTCCATCCGGTCGCGACACGCCGCAAAGAGCACGTGGAGCTGATCTTCGATTTCGACTCGCAGCCGCGGCTCGAGGTCATAGACCGGGACCACCGTGCCCCGCGCTTCTGCGCGGGCCGCTTCGGTCGCGGTCTCATCGCGCAGGGAGATGTCGAAGGGGATGACCAGGTCAAAAGTCGCCACTTCACCGGGCTGCCACTCCGGTGGCCCCGCACCGACTCTCGGCAGGACCAACATGGACGTCCCGACAAGAGCGATGAGCGCCCAAAGAACCGGTCGGTCGAGCAACCGGTCCCACCAACCGACGCGGGCCTCGAGACCACGCTCGATCCTCGAGGCCGGAGTCTTCGGCTCGGCCTTGGTGGATCCGTTGCCGCTCATGTCTGTTGGTCGTTCCGGCGGGTCTCTTCCCAGTGATCGTAGCGGTCGACAACCTGCTGCACCAAACGGTGCCGAACAACGTCGCGCGGCAAGAACCGGATGAAGGCAAACCCCTCGGCTCCCTCGAAGATCTTCAACGCCTCAACCAGTCCCGAGGTGCGGGCGAACGGAAGATCAATCTGGGTCACATCTCCAGTGATGACGGTCTTCGAATTGAATCCCATCCGTGTCAAAAACATCTTCATCTGTTCGTGTGAAGTGTTCTGAGCCTCGTCCAGGATGATGAAAGCATCGTTGAGGGTTCTTCCCCGCATGAATGCAAGGGGCGCGATCTCGATCACCTGCCGCTCCATGAGCTTTGAGACCTTGTCGTATCCGAGGATGTCGTACAAAGCGTCGTAGACCGGACGAAGGTAGGGGTTGATCTTTTCGACCAGATCGCCCGGGAGAAAGCCGAGCCGCTCGCCGGCCTCGACAGCCGGCCGCACGAGCACGATTCGGCGCACCTGCTTGTCCTGGAGTGCCGCCGCCGCCATCGCCACGGCAAGATAGGTCTTTCCGGTGCCCGCCGGTCCGGTCACGAACGAACAATCGTGGCTCTGGACCGCCCGGATCAACAACCTCTGATTCAGGTTTCGCGGCACCACGAATTTTCGAACGGAATCCGGAATCGAGGAGTCGAGAAAAAACTCCACGAGGTCGACGGTGATGTCCTCGTCGAGCACCCGCACCGCTGTTCGATATTCCTCGCTCGTCACCTTGGCACCGGAATTCAGCAACCGGTCGAAAGCTTCGAGGACTCGAGAGACGATCTTTTCATTCTCCTCATCACCGGACACCTTCACCTGGGGCCCTCGCGCGCTGACCTTGACCCCCAGACGTTCCTCGAGATAGCGCAGGTTTTCGTCCCGCGTCCCGAAGAGTCGTTCGAGGTTGCCCTCGCTGAGGCTCAGTTCCTGCATCTGCTGTCGTCTCCTAACACCCCTACCAGAACGTTCGAACCGCGGTTGACATTGCACATGGGGGTGGGGCTGGCGCTTCGAATTTCCTCACCGGGTCTCTCGGAGGCCTGATCAGGTAACGGCGGTGGGTGCTCGTCTCCATCCACGAACCACCGATTGTAGCAATACTTCGAATCGTACGAGGGCTCGCCAGCGTCTCTCGCCACCTCGGCGCGACCGGCTCAACGACCTCGCTGCGCCCGCCACTCGGTTTCCGCCACCCCCTCGAGAGCGTTGAGGTGGCGGGAAAGCACGAAGAAGGTGTCCGACAAACGGTTCAGGTAGGCGAGAATTCCCTCCGGCACCCCGCCTCGATCTTCGCTGAGGGCGAGGACTCGACGTTCTGCCCGTCGGCACACAGTGCGCACCACGTGAGCGAGAGCGGCTGCCCGGGTGCCCCCGGGCAGGATGAAAGCCGTCAACGGTTTCAACTGCGCCTCCATCGCATCGATCCAGTTCTCGAGGCCGGCAGTGTTCCAGGACTCAGGATCATGAGTCACGCGTTGGTCCGGGTCAGCGAGGACACTGCCGACCACGAACAGCGCGTTCTGAATCGCCATCAGTTCCCCGGACACCTCGGGCGAGAGCGTCTCGCAACGCAACAGACCGAGGTGCGACACCAACTCGTCAACGGTGCCGTACGCCTCAACACGGATATCGTTCTTGCCGACACGACCGCCCGAAAAGAGCGATGTCTGACCACCGTCACCGGTCTTCGTATAGATTTTCATCCGCGCATTCTACTGGACTCGAGCCGGAGATGGATCTCCGCGACGGGCTGGCGTGTTTGCGGCGCGCACGGCGCGCCGCCGATTGCCCGTGGTCCCGAACCGGGATCGACCGGCCTATTATGCTAGTCTTTTGTGTGGTCCAACGGCTCTCGAGGGAGGACACGTGGAGCTCAAAGAACTGCTCATGTTCATGACCAAGAAAGGCGCTTCAGACCTTCATTTGAAGCCAATGCGCCCGCCGCTGCTGCGGATTCAAGGCCGTCTCATTCCCATCAAGTCAAACCCGTTGCAGCCGGATGAGGTCGAGAAGATGCTTGGCGAGCTCCTCAAACCGACGCAACGCGCTCGTTTCGAAAAACGACAGGCGGTCGACATGGGTTACGGCGTTCCCGGCGTCGCCCGTTTCCGCTGCAATATGTACATGCAGCGGGGAACCATGGCTGCGGTCTTCAGACGAGTTCCGTTCGAAATTGCAACCGTCGACGACCTCAACCTTCCGGATATCATCAGATCTCTCACCGAATTCCCGAGTGGTCTGGTGCTGATCACCGGCCCGACAGGGTCAGGCAAGTCGACAACTCTGGCATCGATGATCAACCTCATCTCCAGGGCACGCCCGTGCCATGTGGTGACGATCGAAGATCCGATCGAGTTCCTGTTCCAGGACGACAAGGCGACGATCTCTCAACGCGAGGTCGGGACCGACACCCCGACTTTTCAAGAGGCGCTCAGAAACTGCATGCGTCAGGACCCCGACGTCATCATGGTCGGAGAAATGCGCGATCTCGAGACGATGTCGACCGCCATCACGGCGGCCGAGACCGGGCACCTCGTCTTTTCGACGCTGCACACCAACAGCGCTGCGCAGACGGTTGATCGCATCATCGACTCGTACCCGGCGGATCAACAGACGCAGATCCGCAGCCAGCTGGGTCTCGTGCTGCGAGCCATCGTGTCGATGCAACTGGTCCAGAACAAGGACGACAGCCTGCGTCTGCCCGCCTGTGAGATTCTCATCAATTCTCCAAAGATCTCGAAACACATCGAGCAGGGGGAAATCAAAGAGATCCATGAGGAAATGGAGAACTCGGTCAATTTCTACCACATGCAGAGCATGAACCAATCGTTGATAGCGCTGCTCGCCCACGACAAGATCACCTACGACCAGGCGGTACAGGCCTCGTCTGATCCGGACGATCTGTCACTCAAGCTGCGAGCCATGTTTCCGACCATCGAGGAACGATTTAGGGAGGGTGATATGTCACCGTCGCCGGCCGATTTTTCCCAGATCACGGAGCTGCTCGAAACCAAGCGGCTGTATGAAGAAATGGAAGAGCGCCACCGCACCAAGCTCGGCGAGAAGGACGAGCAGATCGAGGCTCTGGAGTCTGATCTGTCGAGTCTTCGCATGCAGCTTCAGGAAGTCAGCGACAGCACCGATGAAATCAGGCGCCAGGGCGATGTTGCTCGCTCCGAGGTGCACCGGGTGCGCGAAGAGTCACAACAGAAGATCAACGCCCTCAACGATCGCATCAAAGAACTCAACCAGCAAATGCAGGATGGCGGCAAGGGGCCGGCCTCGGGTTTCTTCAAGCGGTAGGGTGGGAGCCGGCTGAGCCTCACGGCTCCGCAGCGGGCTGACTATCCACCCTCAATCCCCGAGAGGTTGCCAGGCACGCGGCCCGTTGGACGGGCCGGATGCCAAGCCTGTCACAGCGTGCTGAAGGCGAAGCCGGACACCTCCGCCGATTGCGGTCTTTCCAGTTAGCACTCGGGCGTTTCCTGTCGGTGGGAGTTGGGATGAAAATTCCGAATTCCGAATTCCGAATTCCTAATTCCATATGCGCTATCATCCTCGGTCGGGAGTATCTATGGTCGACGTGGACACCGAACAGGATCTCGTGAACGAGCTGCACGCCCTCCTCCAGACCGGCGAGGAAGATGCGCTGCAGATCTTTCTCCGTCTGGCCCGCCCCGAGGACATCGCGGAGTGGCTCGATCTCCTGTCGGTCGACGAGCGGCAGCGCATCGTATCGGCACTCGATCACGGGGCGGCCGGTGCCGTTCTCACCGACACCACCGCATCGATCCGGGCCGGCTTGGTCGACGACATCGAACCGGAGCGTCTCGCTCGAATCGCCGAAGCCCTGCCCGCTGACGAGGCCGCAGACCTCATCGGCGAGCTCGAGACCGACGAATCGGAAAAAGTCCTCGAGCACATCGCGGCCGACGACGAGGAGGTCCTCCGCCGGCTCCTGACATACGGCGACGACACAGCCGGCGGCATCATGAACCCCGAGGTGGTGGCGCTCACCCCCGGCGAGACAGTCGACGATGCCATCCATTTTCTGCGAACGGCCGACGCGGACATCTCCATTGCGGCGGTCTACGTGGTCGACGAACAACGCCGTCTGCTCGGTTTCGTGCGTCTTCGCCGCATGGTCACCGCTCGTCCGGCCGCCCGGCTCGGCGACATCATGTCCACCGACGTGATTTCGGTCAACGTGCACTCGGACCAGGAAGAGGTCGCCGATCTCGTCGACAAATTCGATTTCCTCGCCATCCCCGTGGTCGACGCGGAGAATCGTTTAATGGGCGTGGTGACGGTCGATGACGTGCTCGACGTCATCGAAGAGGAGGCCACCGAGGACATCTACAAGATGGCGGGCTCCTCGGTCGAGGAAGAGGAGTCGGAGTCGATTCTCCACGTCGCCCGGTATCGTCTGCCGTGGCTGTTGGTATGTCTGGCCGGCACCCAGCTGTCGAGCGGCGTGCTGATGTTGGCCTCTCGAGAGGTCGGTCTGTACCAGCAGATGTCGGTTTTCACAGCCGCCATCATGGCGATGGCGGGCAACACCTCACTGCAGTCCTCGACGACCACCGTTCGCAGGCTGGCCCTCGATACCCTGCCCCGCGCCCGCTATCTCCGCCACATCATGCGCGAGGTTGCAGTTGCCCTGCTCATGGGTCTGATCTGCGGCGCCGTGGCTTCAGCTCTCGCGGTCCTGATGAACAACGACCCGTTGATCGGTCTCGCGCTCGGTCCCGCGATGGCCATCGGGATGTCCGCCGCCAGCCTCCTGGGCACCGCAATGCCGATGGTGTTGGACCTCGCCGGGGTTGATCCGGCGGTCGCCTCGGGACCGCTGGTGTCGACCATCAACGATTCGCTCGCGCTAGCGGTTTACTTTTCGATGGCGACGGGGATCATACTGATCATGGGGTAAGGCGCATCCGGCGTTCACCGACTCTCCAAACACCCTTCCCGTGAGGAGCCACTCTTCGCATTGTCTGCCCGAAGCAGCCCACCGACGCGAAGGCAGGAGGGACAGACAATGCGAAGGGTGAGCACCGCCGCCGCAGCGCCTCCTCTCACCCTGAGCACTCGAACGCTTATTGTCGGCGAGAGGTTGGTCCGAAATCCGAAATCCGAAATCTGAAATTCAATCCAACGGCTTCGGGTATCCGAAGAAGAACCCCTGCTGGAGCTCGATGCCGAGTTCTCTCAACACTTCGACCTCGGCTTCGGTCTCGACGCCTTCGGCGATCACAATCGACTGGCTGTCGCGGGCGAAACCGGTGATCGCCGAGACCAGGTTGCGTTTGATCGGTTCCTCGGGGAGATCTCTCACCAGCATTTTGTCCAGCTTGATAAAGTCGGGCTGGAGCTCGGCCAGCACATGGAGCGCGCTGTAGCCTGTCCCCATATCGTCGATGGCGATGCGGAACCCGTTCTGTCGGAGTTCCGCCACCCGCTCACGGAGGCGGCTCGCGCTTTCCGCATAGGTTCGTTCAGTGATCTCGAGGACGCACTCTTTCGGCGACCTCCCCGCGTCCAGCAAACGGCCTGTGAGTCCGCGAACCTCCGACTCGATATACTCCAGGCCGAGCATCGAGAGATTGAGAAACAGCGTTGCGCCAACCGGTAATTTCTTCGCATTGACGAGCGCGCGGTCGAGGCACAAAAGTTCCACTTCACCCAGCATGCCCGCCCGCTCGGTGAACCCGAACAGGTTTTCGGCCGATTCGAGGTAACTGCCCGACGGCCCCCGACTCAGCGCTTCATATCCGACGACTTCTCTCTCCGGCAGCTGCACGATGGGCTGGAAGAGGGTCCTGATGGATCTCTCCCGAAGGATTTTTCGAACCTCATCGAGCCGAGCCTGATCGAGTGCCTCACCGCGGCGATGAAAGTCCTGCCGCGCCTCGAGGATGCCGGTGTAAATCGTTCGTTCAACCCGCAGAGCCGGCCGCATCTTGATGACACCCTGGCCGACCCGTACCGATATCTTTTCGTTCTCGCCGGTGTCAACGGTGATCGTGATGCCCTCGACGAGGGTGTCGTGGAGCCTGCTCGCTTCAAATCGGTCGGCGAGAATCACCAGGAAAATATCTCCGCGGACGTTTTCCTGGCACAGGAGGCTGCCCGACCTGGCGGCCGCCTCGAGCAGTCCACTGAGGTGGCCCGCCACGTTCTTCAACACCGAGTCGTAGCGTTCCCACCCGACGATCCGCTCGAGATTCTGCTCATGTTCGATGCGCACCAGCAAGACCTGGAGAACACCTCTCTCGTCGAGCATCCTCCGCACGCGGTCCATGACGACCGGCAGCGTCGGTAGTTTGGTCACCGGGTCGAACAGGCTCGCCCGATACTGCAGGATTCGGGTCTGCAGTTCGATGGGGTCGGTGGCGGGGATTCCGTTACCCACGCGGCTCGCCACTGGTAGAGCCGAGAAGCTGCCGTACCTGGCGGACCAACTCGCGAGGGGAAAATGGCTTGCAGATATATGCATTGGCGCCGAGTTGGAGGGTTCCCAGCTGGTCCTGATGACCGCTGCGGGCACTCACGACAAGAACGGGAACATCAGCTCCCTTGGTGTCGAGCCGAAGGAGTTTGAGAAGCTCCATACCGTCGAGATCCGGCATCATCAGGTCGAGGAGCACGAGGTCCGGGGGCTCCGCGAGCATCCGCGCGAGAGCCGATCGCCCGTCGGTGTCGGTCTCGACCTCGAAACCGTCCGCCTTGAGAATTGTGGCGAGGAGATCGACCATATCCGGCTCGTCATCTACCACGAAGACTCGCGCCATCAACCCTCCTCCGACTGAATGTCGCCACCAGTCACCGTCTCGAGTCTATCAGAGGGAGCCTGGGGGCGCGCCGTTTCCGGGACCGATTCCAACCGGGGAAACCAGACGAAAAAGACCGACCCGGAGCCCTCGGTGCTCTCAGCCCATACCGATCCGCGGTGGGCTTCGACGATGCTCCGCACCAGCGAGAGACCGAGACCCATCCCGCCGAATCGCCTTCTCGAGCTCGGGTCTACCTGGTGAAACCGATCGAAGATCCGAATGAGCTCCAACCGCGGGATACCGACGCCTTCGTCCTCGATGCTCACGAGCACACCGTCTCGGTCATCACGTTCACTCGACTCCGCCGTCACCGCGATTCTTCCACCTTCAGGGGTGAATTTCACGGCATTGTCCAGGAGATTGAAAAAGACCCTCTCGATCTGTTCCGGGTTGAGTTGGAGCGGATCGAGTCGGCCCTCCACCCGGACGCTGATGTCGATGTTGGACTCCTCGAGGCGTGGTCCAACGGTTTCGATCACGCCTTCGAGGACAGCCGATAGATCCACGTCCTCCCGCGCCGGGTCAAGCGTCATGTAGCGTTCGAACCGTGAAAGCTGGACGAGCTCTTCCACTCTCAGGGACAGGCGCTGCACGTTTTTTCGGCAGATCATCGCGGCGCGAAGTGCCTCGTTCGGGAGGGCGCCCAACTCGCCGTCGGCCATCAGTTCGAGATAACCGCGGAGCGCAGTCAGCGGCGTCTTCAGCTCGTGGGATACATTGGCCACCAGGTCGGCCTTCGTTTGATCGAGCGTCTCCAACTCGCGATTGGCCTCTCGAAGCCGCTGAATGGTCTCCAGAAGCTCGTCTGCCATGACGTTGAAAGCTTCCGCCAACTCCTCGATCTCATCCCTCGAGTTGACGGACACCCTGTGCTCGAGATGCCCCTCCTGAATTTTCTGCACACCCTTCCGAAGACGTTCGACATCACGGGTGATGCCTCGCGCCAGTTTCATCGAAACCCACTGCGTCAGACCCAGACCCATCGCGAGAATCAGCGCCGACAGCCACAACGAGTTTCGGAGTTGCCGATTCACGCCGACGTAGCTGAACGTCCCCACCAGGGAGTAGTGATGAACGCCCCACTGATCGACGACCGGTGCAACGACTCGGAAGACCGTCTCTCCACTGGGTTCCCTGACCACGGCCGTCGAAGGTTCGAGACTGGCGATCGCACGGTTCAGTTCTCTGTCGTCGATGACCGGAGCATTGACGCCGTCACCGTAGATCACCACCCTGGGCCCTTCGGAACTCAAAATGACATTGCCGCGCACGTTCACGATCTCGAGGCGATTGACATCCGCGTTCAGCGCGCGAAGCTGTGCGACCTCCTGATCGAGGATTCCCTTGCCTTCCGCACCCAGAAAAAAGATATGGTTGACAAGCGGTTCACAAACGAGTGACGCGTAGGTCTCCGCGGCACGTTCCATGTTCCGCTGCACGGATCGGTGCCGGAACACCACCAGAACCAGAGCGCTCGCGACCAGACTGAGCACCACCGCAAAGGCGATGTGACGAGCGATTCTCGTCTGTAAACTGATGCGTTTCTTGCTCACTCCTCGCAGCCCTCTCGACAATCCTATCGCGACAACAGGTTACCAGTGGTTCGACCCAATGTTACTCGAGATTCTGAACTTGCTCTCGAACTCTCTCCGCCGCGGATTTCGCATCGACGAGCCGCTCTGCCACACCGGGCTCACGGCACTTCGAACCGAGAGTGTTGAGCTCCCGGTGAATTTCCTGGCACAGAAAATCAAGGGTCCGACCGATCGTTCCCCCGCCAGCCAACCGTTCGGAAAAGGCCTCGAAATGCGCCCGCAGACGAACGACTTCTTCGGCGACGTCTGCCTTGTCGGCGAGGATCGCCGCCTCCTGAACGATACGGTCCGGGTCCGCTGCCTCCTTGGCAAGGTTCTGAATTCGTTCTTGCGCGCGCTCCATGACCGCCTGCCGAAGTTCCCCGATCCTGGGTTCGAACCAATCCACGAAGCCGATCACCAGACCGAGCTCGTCGACGATCTGCTGGCCCAAACGCTCGCCCTCGGCAGCCCGCATGTCCATCATCGACTCGACCGCGACGGAAACCACATCCCGCAACGCCGAGGTCTCGTCATCATCGAGAACCGTATCGTGGGCGCTCACGTTCACCATGCCCGGCACAGAGAGAACATCACCGAGCGAGAGCCCGGTCGACGTGCTCGCCGGCACCGGAACGGCCGCAAGCTGCTCGAGAACGGCCGACACCTGTTCGACGTTGACAGTCACCTGTGGTCCCGTCGCGCCGCTCTGTTCGAGATTTATCTGTGCGGTGACGCGTCCCCGTTGCAGTCGATCGGAAATCCCGGTGCGAACGACCGCTTCCAACTCGGGAAGTTCCTCCCGCAGATTCGTCCGCACCTGGACATCGAGGTAGCGGTGGTTCACCGAGCGCACCACGACCGATACCCCATAGCGGTCCGACAGTTCAGCGCGCGCCCGCCCAAAGCCGGTCATGCTCATCAAGGCCATAACAACTCCAATCGAGATCGAAACATCAGATTACCCGCTCTCCCCAGTGGGTTCAAACGCACGATCGAGTCAGTTGAGGTGCCGGTCCCGGCCGAAGATCGTCAAAATGCAACCGGTTAGAACGACGGTTCCCTCTTTTCGAGAAAGGCGCGGGCTCCCTCCCCGGGGTCGCCGGCTGCGAACAGCAATCGAAACGACGCGAGCTCCAGGGCAAGTCCGGAACCACCTGAATCACGGGATCGCATGAGATCCCGAGCGGTGGTGGCGGCAGTCATCGAGGCACTATCCGGGAACGGCAGCGCGGCACGATCACGAATGACCTCGTGCGCGATTCCGATGTCGACAGCTTCCGCAGCACTGAGGTCGGCGGTGGACAGCAGACCGCGCGCGAGGGCCCGCCGACCGGCCCGCCCAAGGGCCCAGATCACTCCCGGCGCCGGTGCTCCAGGGCCGCGAGCCAACTGCAGACGTGACGCCGGGAGCAGGTAGACGAGATCCGAACACAGGGCAACATCGAGCGCTGGTGACGCGAGCGGGCCCTCGACAACCGCGAGGGTCACCGCGCGGCTGCGCGTCCACGGTTCAAGTGCCGCCCAACTGAGACCCGGCCCGCCCCCACAGCTCTCGAACTCCGCGATCAGAATGCCCGTCTCAGAGGCCTGAGCTGAAAAGCTCACCACCTGAACCGACGGATCGACACGGTCATCCCACCGCAGTTTTTTCACCGAAGCAGTCTACCCTGCTTCTTCACAGAGAATCCGAGTGAGAAAAGCCGGATGGTCAGCAGCAGATGAGGCTCCGGTTCAATACGCGTGGGTCCAGATCAACGGTGGATCGTTAGCAACCTTTGTGCCGGTTTTTCGATCGCTGCCCGACCGTTTCCCACGACTCGGGCACTAAGTCGCTCTGCAGAAGCGACTTAATGCGAATTCTGAGAATGTGCTACAATCCGCGGCCGAGTTGTATATAAGGGAGGGTTGAACTCACCCAATGGCAGACCTTTACCAGTTTCGCGAAGCCCCGGAAGAACCACTCGATTGTATATATCTCCTGATGTGTACAGGCACCGACCCTGTGGGCGGCCTCGATCTCTCCGCCAAGGAGAAAAGGGCCCTGCGGGCGAAAGCCAAGGCCCTCGCGCCGCGTGGCGAAGAGGGCGAGATCATCTCGGGCGAATGCCCTCTCGACCTCGCTCGACGCGTGACTTTTATCGGCCTCGGCGAGGAGAAGGCGCTGACCCATTCGAGGCTGCGAGAGGCCCTCTCCAGGGTCATGCGTCAAGCCACGAAGAACCGGGAGTACCAGATCGGTCTCGGGATTCCGGTCCGTGTCCACGGACTCAATCAGGCCGATTCGAGGTTCTTTGCCCTGCTCGAGGCGTCGATTTCAGATTATGCCTACGATCAGTTCAAGTCGAAGAAGAACGAGTTCGAAAAGATTGACGGCCTCCATATTCTGCCCCTGGCCAAGGAGAGCGAAGAAGATCTCGAAGCACGCCTCCAGCGGGTGCGGCTCTTGCGCACCTCGCAGCAGTTGACTCGAGACCTCGGTAACCGCCCGGGCAACGACCTCCCTCCGGAGGCTTTCGCCATGGCCATCAAAGAGATGGCGGACGACATCAAAGGGCTGCGGGTCACGATTCTCGGCATCAAGGAACTGCAGAAGGAAAAGATGGGCGGGATCCTCGGCGTCAGCCAGGGGTCGGTCGAAGAACCGCGGATGATCGTCATCGAACACCGTCCGAAGAAGCCGAAGAAGAGCGTGGTCCTCGTGGGCAAAGGCGTGACCTTCGACTCGGGCGGTATCTCGATCAAACCATCCGCCGGCATGGGCTGGATGAAGTACGACATGTGCGGAGCGGCAACGGTTGTCGGCGTCATGCGAGCCGTCGCCGATCTCGACCTGCCGATCAAGGTTGTCGGGCTGGTGCCTGCGGTCGAGAACATGCCGTCCGGAACCGCGATCAAACCGGGCGATGTCATTACGACCGCCAGTGGCAAGACCGTCGAAGTGGACAATACCGATGCTGAGGGTCGCTTGATCCTCGCCGATGCCCTCCACTATTCGGCGCGCTTCAACCCCGATATCGTGATTGACCTGGCGACACTGACAGGCGCCTGCGTGGTGGCACTGGGTCACGAAGCGGCCGGCATCATGGGCAACGACGACGAACTCGTCGAAACGCTGCGAAAACTCGGCGAGGAAGTCGGCGAGCGGGTGTGGCCAATGCCCCTGTACAACGAGTACCTGTCGTACCTCAAAAGTGAATGGGCCGACATCAAGAACGCCGGGAGCCGCTGGGGCGGCGCGGTAACCGCCGGCGCCTTTCTCCAGGAGTTCGTGCCGGACAAGGTCGCCTGGGCTCACCTCGACATCGCCGGGGTGGCCTACAACGAGAAGGAGCACAACGGCTTCCCTGTTGGAGCCTCGGGTTTCGGGGTGGTGCTTCTTTCGACCTATCTCGAGAACCTGCTGAAGTAGCTGTGCCCGGCTCTCGATCGATACTTCAACGCCGCGGTCTCCGCGGCGTTTTTTCCATGAGGGGCCAATGAAGGGTGGCGCAACGGCCCCGCAGCGGCTCGCTGTGGGGCCGATCGAGGTGTCGCCGCCGGTCGTTCTCGCGCCCATGGCGGGGGTCACGAACTATCCCTTCCGACGGCTCTGCCGGCAATTCGGCGCCGGGCTGTTCATCAGCGAGATGATCACCGCGCGTCCGTTGGTGGAAGGCCGGGAAAAGACCCTCAAGCTGGCGGATTTCGGGCCCGACGAGGCGCCGCGGAGTCTGCAGCTGTACGGTGTCGATCCTCATTATGTCGGCGAGGCGGTGCGGCGGCTGGTCGGCGAAGGGCGGATCGACCACCTCGACCTGAATTTTGGATGCCCGGTCCGAAAGGTCACGCGCAAGGGCGGTGGGGCCGCGATCCCGGCGCGACCGCGCCTGTTGGCGTCGATCATCCGCGCGGCGGTCGGTGCAGCGGAAAAGGTCCCGGTGACCGTCAAGTTTCGAATGGGCATCGATGACAACCATCTCACCCACCTCGAAAGCGGGAGAATTGCCGAGGCCGAAGGCTGTGCGGCGGTGACCCTGCACGCCCGGACAGCGGCACAGCTGTACGACGGCAGCGCGAAGTGGGGCGCTATCGGCGAACTCAAAGAGGCCGTCAATTCCATCCCGGTGATCGGCAACGGCGACATCTGGGTCGCTGAAGACGCCCTTCGCCTGGTTCGCGAAACAGGGTGTGACGGGGTCGCCGTGGGGCGCGGATGTCTCGGACGCCCCTGGCTCTTTCGCGACCTCGCCGACGCCTTCGCCGGCCGACCGCAGCAGAGATCTCCGTCCCTCGGCGAAGTCACGGACATCATGATCGAACATGCCACGATGCTGGTCGAGTGGTTTGGCGTTCGATCCGCCATGCTCTCCTTTCGCAAGCACGGAGGTTGGTACACAAGGGGTTTTCACTCGAGCGCGCGGCTTCGCGACCGCCTGATGCGAGTCACAAACCTCGAGGAATTGAAAGCCGAACTGGCAACGGTCGACAGGGACCAGGCCTTTCCGGCCCGGGGTCACCTGATCAAGAGAGGCAAGCGCAGCGGCACTCAAAAGGTCGTTCTGCCTCACGGATGGCTCGACGATCCCGAGGACGACACGCCACCCGGCGCCGATGCAGAGGAACTGATTTCAGGCGGGTAGTCGCTGGATGCTGGATCCTGGATGCTCGATGCTGGATCACTGCTGTCCAAAACAGACTCTCACGAGAGAATGCCGTACGGAAAACAGACGTTTTACGACCCGGAAACGAGATATTTCGGACCGAGGTTGTCGAAAGACTTCATGAGCCAATGCCACATAGACCGGCACCGAAAAAGCCCCGGAGGGGCGAAAAATATTAGCCCGGGGCGCGAGCCCCGGGAACAAGGCCCGGATAAATAGGCCGAGCCCCGGAGGGGCGACAGACTATCCCGCTTGGCTTTTAGCGCGGCAACGCGTCCTTTTCTGTCGCCCCTCCGGGGCTTGACTGTTTTTGGTTGCGCGGTTTCCCGGGGCTCACGCCCCGGGCTCATTCCTGTCGCCGCTCCGCGGCTCTCCATTCCGAGAAGCTGTCTTGGACACGAGTGATGCTGGATGCTGGATGCGAAAAACGTCATTCCCTCCAGCCCAGCTTCAAAGGCGCGTGGGCAAATCCAGCATCAAGGGTTCGGCATCCAGGATCACGACGGAAGGACCGGCAGGTTCTTGCCGTCGAGGTCGCAGCTCCCCAGGGGCTTGCCCTCAGATTCGCAGACACAGTCCGGGCCGCCGCACGATCCGCGAAGGCTACGTCCGGTGAGCACGACGCCCACCCCCATCAGCAGGACGACGATAACGAAAACAGCAAATGTCAGGATGACTGTCGGCACGGATCAACTCCCGCCCAGGTCAACACGGTCGCCGCTCGGAACATTCTCGATCAGCGCCGACCACATCGGCGATCGGAACTCCTCGAAATCGCCGTTTGCAAGCCGCACCAGAAACAGTGCCGGAATGTCGTGGCTCTCGGCGAGGGCCGCACCTTCCTGCGGACCGAGAACTTCGAGGGCGGTGGCCATAGCGTCGGCGGTCATGCAGTTGGCCTGGATCACCGAGACCGAGGCGAGATCGTGAGAGATCGGTCGCCCGATTCTCGGGTCGATGGTGTGCGACACCCGCACCCCATCCCGAAAGACGAAATTTCGATAGTCGCCTGAGGTCGCAAGGGCGAGATCCTGCAGCGGGACCGCCGTGTACACCGACCGTCCACCGTCTTCGGGGCGCTCGATACCGATGCGCCATACCCGCCGATCGGCGTTGCGTCCTGCAGCTCGAACCTCGCCGCCGACTTCGACCATGAAATCCGCGTGACCGCTCTGAATCAAGGCGCCGGCGACCTTGTCCACCGCAAAGCCCTTGGCGATGGCCGAAAGGTCGATCTGCACCTCCGCGAACCCTTTCGCCAGGCGCCCACGGTCGACATCGACAGTGAGGTGTTCGAACCCTGTGGCCGCCAACAAGGCGCCGATGGTCTCGTCGCTCGGGGGCTGGGTCTCCCCCCGCGGGCCGAACCCCCACGCATCGACCAAAGGCCCGACCGTGATATCAAATGCACCGCCCGACAACCGGGCCACTCGCTGAGCCTCCCCAACCACCTCCAACAGATCAGCCGAAACCTCGAAATTTCCCGCGCCGTGGCGATTGAAAACCATGACCTCGGAGGTGTCGACATAGGTCGACATGGCAGCGTTGACGCCTGCCAGGACGTTTTCGATCATGACCGTGAGGCGATCACCCGCAGAGTCGTCATCATCCCCCACCACGACCTTGACCGTGTAGGTGGTGCCCATCGTGGAACCGGCCAAAACTCTCTCCTGCAGCATCGCGTCACCGGGTTGACGAATGACGTACACAGCAAAGAGAGCCGCAACAAAAAGCCCCGGCACGATCAGACGACGCAGCGGCGGAGGCCCACCCGGACGTCTCTCTGGCATCAGCCCTCCCTGGAGTTTGTCTGCTTCCGGCGGAGGATCTGGCTACTCGCCGAAATCATCGAGCATGATGTTTTCAGGTTCGACACCAAGATCGAGGAGCATATTGACCACTGCCTGGTTCATCATCGGCGGCCCGCACATGTAGTACTCGGCGTCCTCGGGCGCTGGATGGTCCTTCAGGTACTTGTCGAAAACCACCTGGTGGATGAAACCGGTGTCCCCGTCCCATTCGTCCTCAGGCAGTGGATCGGAGAGCGCGAGGTGCCAATCAAAATTCTCGTTCTCGGCGTCGATGGCGTCGAAGTGCTCTTGATAGAAGGCCTCTCGCTTGCTGCGCGCACCGTACCAGAACGAGACCTTGCGGTCGGTGTGGATCCGTCGGAACTGGTCGAAGATGTGCGACCGCATCGGGGCCATACCTGCGCCACCTCCGATGAAGATCATTTCATTGTCGGTCTCGCGGGCATAGAACTCGCCAAAGGGCCCCGAAATCGTCACCTCATCTCCAGGTTTGAGGCTGAAAATATAGGAAGACATCTTCCCCGGTGGGACATCCGGCATGTTGGGCGGAGGCGATGCGATGCGAACGTTGAGCATGATGATGCTCTTCTCCAATGGAAAGCTCGCCATGGAATAGGCCCGTGTCAGCGGCTCGTCAACCTTTGACACGAACTGCCACATATTGAACTTGTCCCAGTCGCCCCGATACTCCTCCTCAATGTCGAAATCGGCGTAGTTGACGACGTGCGGCGGGCATTCGATCTGGATATAGCCGCCGGCGCGGAACGGGACATCCTCACCCTCCGGCAGTTCGAGGACAAGCTCCTTGATGAAGGTCGCCACGTTTTGGTTAGAACGCACGCGGCATTTCCACTTGCGAACGTTGAAGATCTCGGGATCGATCTCGATCTTCATATCCTGTTTGACCTTCACCTGACACGAGAGGCGAACACCTTCGCGGGCCTCGCCGCGGTTGACGTGGGAGGTTTCGGTGGGCAGCAGGGCGCCTCCGCCCTCAAAGACGTGCACCTTGCACACCCCGCAGGTGCCCTTGCCTCCGCACGCCGATGGGATGAAGATCTTCTGGGCCCCCAAAGTATTGAGCAGGGTGTCGCCCGCCGGCGTGATGATGGCCTTGTCCGGATCTTCGTTGACCGTAATCGTCACGTCGGCCGAGGGCACGAGCTTCGACTTGGCGATCATCAAGACAACTACCAGCGCCACGATGACGACCACAAAAACGACCACTCCTAGAATGACAGTCAGCATGAATCAACCTACCTACAACTGGATGCCCGCAAAAGCCATGAAACCGATTGCCATGAGCCCGGTCACCAAAAAGGTGATGCCGAGGCCGCGGAGGGCCGGCGGAACGTTTGAATAGCGCATCTTCTCGCGTATCGCAGCCAAGGCGACGATGGCGAGCCAGAAGCCGAAACCCGACCCAAAGCCGAAGACCGTGCTTTCGCCGAGGGTGTAGTCGCGCTCGACCATGAACAGCGACCCACCGAGAATGGCGCAATTGACAGCGATCAGCGGCAGAAAGACCCCCAGAGCCGCATACAACTTGGGCACATACCGATCGAGGATCATCTCGACGATCTGCACCAACGCGGCGATGGATCCGATGAAGGCGAGAAACCTGACGAAGCTGAGATCGATGCCAGACCAGGCGGGATTGATCCAGGTGAGCGCCCCTTCTTTGAGGAGGTAGTTGTACACCAGGTTGTTGAGCGGGGTGGTCACGGTCAGCACGAAGGTGACCGCCGCCCCGAGTCCCAGCGCTGTGTCCACTTTCTTCGAGACTGCCAGGAATGAGCACATCCCGAGAAAGAAGGCGAGCGCCATGTTCTCGACGAAAATCGCCTTGACGGCGAGGCTGAGGTAGTGTTCAAGCATCTCAATCCTCCTGCAACTCGGGCTTCCAGGTACGCAGGAGCCAGATGAATATACCGATCAGGAAGAAAGCGCCTGGGGCGAGCACGAAGAGACCGTTCGGCTGGTACCAACCACCTTCGGTGACGAGGGGCAGAACCTGGACGCCGAACAACTTTCCAGACCCGAGGAGCTCTCGGAAGAAACCCACCGCGATCAGGATCAGGCTGTATCCGAGACCATTGCCGATGCCATCGAGCAGGCTGTCCAGCGGTGGGTTCTGCATCGCAAAGGCCTCGGCGCGGCCCATGACGATACAGTTGGTGATGATGAGGCCCACAAAGACGGACAGCTGCTTTGAGATGTCAAAAAAGAATGCCTGAAGCACCTGGTCGGTGACGATCACCAGCGACGCGATGATGGTGAGCTGAACGATGATCCGGATGGACGGCGGGATCAGGTTGCGGATCAGCGAGACCGACAGGTTCGACAGCGACATCACCGCGATCACTGCGATGGACATCACCACTGACGTCTCCATCTTGGTGGTCACCGCGAGGGCGGAGCAGATGCCCAGCACCTGGGAGGCGATCGGATTGTCGTTGAACAGCGGGTCGATCAGGGCGCTCTTGTGTGCGGCCTTCATGAGCGCCCCCTCTCCGAACGCAGCTTTTCGAGATACGGCTCGAAGCCGTTCTCGCCGAGCCAGAACTGGACCAGGTTGGTCACGCCTCGAGAGGTCAGCGTCGAGCCGGAAAGCCCGTCCACACTGTAGGGATCCTGTTCCACCGGGCCGGCAAACCCTTTGATGACCTCGATGGCCGGCTCCCAGTCCTCGTCGTATGCCTTGCGGCCCGGCCACAGCGCTTTCCACGAAGGGTTGTCGACCTCGCCACCGAGCCCGGGCGTCTCGCCGTGCTCGTAAAAGGTGATCCCTTTGATCGTCCTCGTGTCGGGCGCCAGGGCAATGAAACCGTACAAAGTGGACCACAGCCCCTTGCCCTCGACGGGCAGGATGATCGAGAGCACCTCGCCGTCCTCGACCCGTTGGTACACGAGGGCTTCCTCCGGGAGGCGCGTCAATCCCGCTTTGTTGGCCGGCGCCTCGCGACTGAGGGCGGGGTCCTTGGTGGCCTTGCGCTGGTCATAGGAGGCGGCATCTGCGTCGGCGTCATACTGGCCGCTCTCGAGATTCACGATCTTGGAGACGATGTTGCTCTCGAAAAGCTTCTCCACCTCCTCCGGGGTCGCCTTCTGCCCTTCATCGAGCAGACCCGCCACCACCAGAACCTTGGTCTGTCGGTCAAGCACCTTGTTGCGGTCCTGTCGCTCTCTGAGGGCGACCGCCGAGGTCGAGACCACGATCGAGCAGATCAGGCACACCGCGGTCGCGAAGCCGATAATGTACGCGTTACTGTACTGCCGCATGACGCGCTAACCTCCGCTTGATGTTCGCCTGCACGAAGTAATGATCAATGAACGGAGCGAACATGTTCATGAACAGAATGGCCAGCATCATCCCTTCGGGGTAGGCAGGGTTGACCACCCGGACCAGGATCACGAGAATGCCGATCCCGAAGCCGTAGATCAGCTTGCCCCTCTCGGTGAAGGCCGACGAGACCGGGTCGGTGGCCATGAAGACCGCGCCGAAGGCCCACCCTCCTAAGACCATGTGCCACCAGAACGGCACCCCGAAGAAGGGATTCGTCTCCGAGCCGACCCCGTTGAGGATGCTTGCCATGACGACCGTGCCGACAGTCACCCCGAGCATCGTGCGCCACGATCCGATCTGGGTGAAGATCAACCACGCGGCCCCCAACAGACACAGCAGCGCCGACGTCTCGCCCATCGACCCGGGGATCAGACCGACGAAGGAGTCCCACCACAGCCCGTTGCCGAGATCTCCGAGGGCTCCGACCCCGTCGGCCGCCGCCCGGGACAGCCAGGTCGCGCCGGAGAAACCGTCGACCCCGATAAAATCGGCAGCGATCCAGGGTTTATCGCCGGAAATTTCTGCCGGGTAGGCGAAAAAGAGAAAGGCACGAGCCGTCAGGGCCGGGTTGAGAATGTTCATTCCCGTGCCCCCGAAGATCTCCTTGCCGATCAGGACGCCGAAGATCGCGCCCGACGCCACCTGCCACAGGGGAATCGTCGGCGGCAGGGTCAGGGGCAAAAGGAACCCAGTGACGAAGAAACCTTCGTTGATCTCGTGGCCACGTACACAGGCGAAAATGACCTCGACGGTGCCTCCCGCCGCAAAAGTGACGACGAATACCGGCAGAAAGTAGAGGCCACCATAGACAAAGCACGACCAGAAGCCCGTCGTGAAGGTGAAGCCCATCGCCTCGAAGAGGCTGGTCTGCCAGGTGTCGAGAGGCTGCGCCCCGGCTGCGATGGCTCGCGCAGCCTGCAGCCCGGTGTTGTACATCGCGAAAAAGACGATCGGTATCAGCCCGACCACCACGACGGACATCATGCGCTTCAGATCGAGCGCCGCGCGCACGTGAGTGGTGCCCGAAGTGACCTTGCCGGGGGTGTAAAAGATTGTATCGACCGCTTCGAAAAGAGGGTACAGACGATCGAGCTTGCCGCCCGACTGGAATCTCTCCTGCTGCGCATCGAGGAATCGGCGGAGGATCGACATCATCCCTCCTTCCAGATCTCGAACAGGTTTCTTCTCAAGGCCGGGGCATAATCTTCCTTGCCGGGGCTCACAAAGGAACACAGAGCGAGATCTTCCTCATCGAGTTCGAGACAACCGAGGGCCTCGGCCCTTTCGACATCGTCGACCAGCAGCGCGCGGAGGAGGAAGGTCGGCATGATGTCCAAGGGCATCACTTTTTCAAAAAGGCCGATAGGGACCATCGCGCGGTGACCGCCCTGGGCACAGGTCGTGAAAGCGTATCGCGTTGATTTCGGTCTCAGCGCAGAGGCGTAGGCGCGGGTGGTGGAAAACAAATCCCGCCCGGGCCACAACCATCCCAGGAAGCGGCGGCGGTGATCCTCGGCCAAACAGGAGATCTGGGTCGAATAGCGACCAAGAAACCCGCCGGCCTCGCTCATGGCGCGGTGCCCGTAAAATACGGAACCGGAAATCACTCTCGCCTCCCCGGGATACAACTGGCCGGCTACGAGCGGCGTGGTCGACACGCCGAGCCGAGTTGCCAACAGACGAGGCTGCTGCACCAGTGGCCCTGCCAGGGAAACAACTCGTTTCACCGGAAGTTTCCCGGTGACAAACAACTCACCGATCGCCGCCACGTCCTGGGCGTCGACGTGCCACACAACGTTGGCGCGGCTCACCGGATCGAGAGTATGGATGTGGGTGCCAACCAGACCGGCCGGGTGCTTGCCCTTGAATTCTTCGATTCTGACCCGCGGGGCTGTGCCGGCGCCAATCTTCGACCCCACCGCCCGGCACAAATAGACCGGACCGTCGGTGAGATGAGACAAAGCCCACAGGCCGAGCTCGAACTCCTCTTGACGGCCATCCAGAGCCACTTCGGGATCGACCCCGAAAGGATCCGTGGTCATCGCGGTCACAAAGATTGAACGGCAGCTTTCGCTTGGAGACGGAACATTCGAGAACGGTCGTCTGCGAAGCGCTGTCCACAGCCCCGACTCGACCAAAAGATCGCGAACGGCAGCTCTCTCGAGATCTTCGACCGCAGCCCCGGTGAACGAGGAAAATGGCTGAAAATCACTGTCGACCGGTTGCCCTTCGCGTTCAGACGCCGTCAACTCGATGACCACCGATCGCAGGGCCCGCCGCGCACCGCGGTTGATGGCGGTGACCGTCCCGGCCCCGGGCGCGGTCATTCTCACGCCTTCGGTCTTGCGATCCTCGAACAACAATTGGCCCCGTGTGACCCGATCCCCCTCCTGAACGTGCATCCGCGGCTTCATGAACGGATAGTCCCGGGCGAGGATGGCCACTTTCGAGACCGCCGGCGCGTCGAAGACGCGTTGTTCCGGGGCACCGGTGATGGGAAGGTCGAGTCCCTTCTTGATCACGTGTACTGCCATACACTGCTCTTTTCCGCTCGTTTCAACCAAAAACGGCAAACAAGCGCAGAGAGGATACCAAGGTCGTCAAGTCAGCGAAACAGTTGGAGGATTCCAATGCTCAAAAAACTCACGGCAGCCACCGAATCGCCCGAAGCGATACAACACGGCCGCGCGGTGCTAAGCTGTGGGAAACGGTCCCATTCAGGTCGGGAGGTGACGCTCATGGCAAGGACACCGATCGTAAAAGAAATCATGAAAAAGGCGGCCCGGACGTTCAAAGTCACGGATGAGATGGCCGACTGTATGAGCACGGTCGCCCGATCGTCGTTTGCCGCAGTCCCGGTGGTCGATGAAGACGGGTTCGTGGTCGGGCTGTTGAGCGAGAAAGACGTCCTGCGGACCATCATCGACTGGGCCTATGATCAGCGCGCGGGCGGTCCGGTCGAGCACTACATGTCCCCCCTCGAGGTCACGGTGACACCTGATATGGACCTTCTGACCGCCGCCAGGGCCTTTCTCGAGGTCAATTTTTCGTGTCTCCCCGTCATGGACGGCGACCGCCTGGTCGGTCGAGTCACCCGCCACGAGACGCTCAAGGGCATCGAAAAGTGGGCGACCGAGATCAACAAGGAGCGTGCGGGAAGAATGAAGCAGACGTCAGGCCACGAACGTCCGTCGGCGATGGGAGAGATCCAGAAGGTGGCGGCGTCGCACACCCGGGAACAGCTGACGCAGATCTTCCGCAAGCACTGACTCGCAATCTCTGCGCCACCATTCGGGGTTTTCGCTACCGAAGGCCTTCTGGCGCGAATCCTGCATCTACCGGGCTGCGAAGGAGAAGATACGAATGCGAAGCTTCACACTCACCCTCACAGCAACCGCGGCCCTGGTGATGGTCTCGTGTTCGTCGACCACCGTAAATACCGACTACGACCAGCAGGCGGATTTCAGCAGCTATTCCACCTTCTCCTGGCTTGGAAACTCGGAGCCCGATCAGCGCCCGACCGTGGGTGCCAGCCAGATCATCGACGCGCGGATTCGGCGCGCGCTGGCCGGAGATCTCACCGCAAAAGGCTACAGTCAGAAGGCCCAAGGTGAGGCCGATCTCGAAGTGACCTACTACACGTCTTTGAGTTCGCAGCTCCGGATGTACAACACGGGCTGGGGATCCGGCTGGGGCTACGGTCCCAGGTGGGGCTACGGCTACAGCTATTGGCCCGGGTGGAACATGACCACCGTTTCGACCTACCTCGAAGGGACCATCATCATCGACATAATCGACCGCGAGGAAAACCAGCTTGTGTGGCGGAGCGTGATCAACAGCGCGCTGTCAAAGAAGAGCTCGAGCGAAGAAAAAATCAACAAATCCATGACCCGGGCGCTTGCGGATTTTCCGGCCAGATAATGCGGCCTCCGGGGGAATCCGCACCCCGTTTGACAACTCCTTCGTGTCCACTTCGTCGAACGTTGTAAGGAGGCGCCCATGCGACCCATCGTGACAATCTTTCTCTCGGCTGCAATCGCTGCACTCTCAACGGCATGCTCCACCATGACGGTCAGGGCGGACCACGACTCGGAAATTAACTTCAGCTCCCTGAAATCTTTCGCACTGTTCGAACGCCCCGCAAAGGAGAGACGCGGGCCGCAAATGAGCGAACTCGTTGACCGCCGGATCGCGTCCTCGATGCAGACCGTTCTGGTTGGAAAGGGCTTTACAAAGACCGCTCCCCGGGAAGCGGACCTCCTGGTCACCTTCTACACGGCGGTTCGCAAACGAGTGGTTGTGAACGGTGGCGGTTGGTATGGCTATCGAAGGGGCTTTTGGGGCGGAGGCGTGACCTGGGTCAACAGCTATCCCGAGGGCACTCTGGTCATCGATGTTATCGACCGCAGGAGCCGCCAATTGGTGTGGCGGGGGGTCGGCGCTGGCGCTTTTTCCAAAATGAACCCAACGGACGAGAAAGTCGACAAGAGAGTCACGCGGATTCTCCAGACGTTTCCCCCAGTCAATTGAGCGGAGGGAAAAGGGAGTTTCCACGTGCGGCGGAGGTGCCATGTATCGCATTGTTTGATGCCTCTGTCCTCAGCGGATCTGTCGGGCGTGTCGGGCAAACAATGCGATGAGTGGCCCCTCTCGGGAAGCGCGATCTGAAAGCCACGTTCCCTCGAACGCCCGAAAACGCCCCACCGTCATGACGAAGGCCGTCCCTACAAGAGATTTCTCCACTCGCTACGCTCGGTCGAAATGACAGGCTGGGGAGGGGCTTCGCTCGGTCGAAATGACAGGCTGGGGAGGGGGCTTTGCTCGGTCGAAATGACACGAATTGTCATCCAAGTTGTGAAGGAACCTCTCCACTACTCCCCCGGAGACGACTTTTCCCGACCCCTCGACGCGGGATTCTGTATGATGTCCTCCAGCGATCACCGATGCGACCTGGAGGTTGAGCGTGAAATCCCTGACATCCCTGGCAAAGACGACGTCGATCCTGGCTGCCGTCGCGCTCCTTGCTGCGTGCAGCAGCCCTCCGGTGGTCGGCGTTCTGCTGCCGACAACCGGTTCGGCTTCCAGTTACGGTGAGTCCATGAAGAACGGCATCGACCTCGCTCTCGACGAAGGCAAAGCGGGCCTTCCAACGGGTTTCAAAGTCATCTGGGGAAATACCGATTCGGACCCGGCGACCGGCGCAACCGAGCTCCGGCGCATGGCGGGAGAAGGTGCCCGAATCGTGGTTGCAGGCACGACCAGCGACACCGCACACGCGCTGATTCCGGTGCTCGAGGAGGCCGACGTTATTGCGGTGTCTCCCTCGGCGTCGGACCCATCGCTGACCAAGGAGTCGAGGAGATTTTTCAGGGTCTTCTCGTCGGATGAACTCGAGGGACGACGTGCCGGCCGATTCCTGTACGACGACCAGGACAAGACCACTGTGTTGATCTATGCCGAGGACTCGGCGCAGGCTCGTGGCATCGAACCTCCGTTTCGACAGGTCTACGAACAGGCCATGGGCGGCGAGATCGTGGGCCGGGTTCTCGCCGACGGAACGAATTGGGAACAGGAATCGAGCGACCTCCTTGCCGCCGCCCGACCCTCGGCGGTCTATATCATCGGATACGGCGAAAGCACGATCAAGGTCCTCCAACACCTCCGCGCAAAGGGCTACAACGGACTGATCTGCGCGACCTCGGCTTTCTACACCAACCAGATCGTGGAATCCTATCCGGACGTCGTGGAAGGCGTTTTCTTTCCGCAGCCTGCCTTTGACGTCAAGTCCGAGGGCCAGCTCGCACAGGATTTTGTCGCAGCCTACCGGCAACGGTTCAACACCGACCCCGACATCTATGCGGCCCATGCTTACGACGCGATGCGGGTCGTGATGTGGGTGGCTGGAGAGGCCAAAACCTTCTCCACCTCAGAAATCCGCAAGACCCTGGCCTTTGGCATCAAGGAGTTCCCGGGCGTTACCGGCATCATCCAGTTCAACGACTACGGCGACGTACACCACAACCCGATCATGTTCATCATCCGCGACGGCCAGGTCCTCAACTACGAACGCTACATCGACGAGGAGAGGGCAAAGATCCGCGAGAAGATCAAGAACCTCATCAACGGCTGATCGCCCTTCGCAGCGGCTGAGGAAACGAGGTGAGGGTCAGGCTTGAATCGGTTGGATGTCGCCTCAATGTGGGCGAAATCGAGTCTCTGGCGCGGACACTGGCGTCCGCAGGACACCGGGTGGTTGGTCCTGGCGAGCCTGCAGACCTCTGCATTCTCAACACCTGCACCGTGACATCGATCGCGTCGAAAAAGAGCCGCCAACTCATCCGTCAGATCAAACGGGGCAACCCCGATGCCGCGGTCATCGCCACCGGGTGCGACGTGGAACTCACGCCTCAGGCCGCCGTCGAAGCAGGAGTCGACCTCGTGGTCGGCAACGCCGACAAGGACCGGCTTCTCGAGATCGCCGATGCCCGTGGTCTCCTCTGCCAACCCGACCCTGACCTCGATGAAACAACTCTGTACGCTCCCGGCGACAGCCTGCGAACACGCGCCTTCCTCAAGGTTCAGGACGGTTGCGACAACTGCTGCACCTTTTGTGTCACCACCATCGCCCGCGGGGCCGGCCGGAGCGTGGCGATGGATCGACTCCTCGAAGAGATTCGAGAGCTCGTGACCCTCGGATACCGCGAGGTGGTTCTAAGTGGCGTGCACCTCGGTTCCTACGGCCACGACATGGGCGACCGCACCGGGCTCAAGCGCCTCGTCGTGGCGATCCTCGACTCCACACCTCTCCAAAGGCTGCGGTTGTCGTCGCTGGAACCGTGGGATCTCGACTCCGGCTTCTTCGAAGTCTTTTCCGACCCCAGACTGCTCCCCCATCTCCACCTGCCGCTGCAGAGCGGCTGCGACGCGACGCTCAAACGCATGGCGCGGCGCACGAGCCGCCTGGAGTTCTCTCAGCTGGTTGACGACGCCCGACGTGCCCACCCCGATCTCGGGATATCAACGGATCTCATCGTCGGCTTCCCAGGCGAAAACGATGACGAGTTCGAACAGTCGATCGCCTTTGTCGAAGAGATGGCTTTCTCACGTCTTCATATCTTCCGCTATTCCCGGCGAGACGGCACGCTGGCGGCGCAGATGCCCGGACAGGTCCCCGGCCCGGTGGCCCACGAGCGGAGTCGCCGCATGCACGTCCTCGGCGCGGACCTTGAAGCCCGCTTCAACGCGAGACTCGTCGGCCGCCAAACCGATGTCCTCTGGGAGACCGCCGAAGACCTCGGCGATTCCCTCCGTTGGAGCGGTCTGACAGCCAACTACGTGCGCGTCACGACCCACACTTCGGCCGACGACGACCTGATGAACCGCGTCGTCCCGACCGAGATCGTCAAGATCGTCCCCGGAGGACTGTTCGGCAGAGTTCTCGACCCTCAGATCTGAATGCTTGGGAAGCGCCCGCGAAAACGGCCCGCGTGCGGCGGAGGTGCCATCTTTGACATTGTTTGATGCATCATCATTCGAGTCGGCAGGACCTATCGGGCAAACAATGTCATAGGTGGCTCCTCTCGGGAAGCGCGCTCTGAAAAGCGGGTTCACTCGAACGCTCAAAGACGGTGCGCCGCTGTCGCGGAGGCTCTCCCGGCAAGAGATTTCTCCACTCGTTCGCTACGCTCTCTCGGTCGAAATGACACAGGGTGGGCGGGGGGCACGGGCACGGAGACGGGCACGGGACGACGGACCCGCTACACTGACCAGCAAAGGGGGCGCAGTGGATCGATTGGTTGAATTTCTGTTCGAGGTCGGAATGCTCAAACGGACGCCGCGATCGGGGTGGCAGTTTCTGGGATCCGGCTCGGAATCTGTTGCGGAACACGTCTTTCGGGTCGCCATGATCGCCTTCGTGCTGGCCCGCATGGAAGACGACGTCGACGCCGACCACGTCCTCAGGCTGGCCCTGGTGCACGACCTTCCGGAAGCGCGCACAGGCGACCTCAATTACGTCAACCAAAAGTACGTCACAGCAGACGAAGTGTGCGCCGCAGATGACATGAGCGCCGGACTCCCCTTTGCAGACGAGCTGTGCGCGCTGCTGGCGGAATATCGCGCCGAGGCGACCCCCGAGTCCATCGTCGCCCACGACGCCGACCAGTTGGAGATGCTGCTCTCCCTCAAGGAACAGCTCGATCAGGGCGTCCTCGGAGCCTCGGACTGGACGCCGTTCGTTTTGCGCCGGCTGCGGACGGAGAACGCCCAAGAACTGGCCCAACGCATTCTCGACGGCGATTCGGCCTCGTGGTGGTTTGACCGCGGTTCGGAGTGGTGGGTCCGTGGGGGCAAGGAATGAAGGACAGCCGACCTTGACTCCCGAGGCGAGATCGCGGATTCTCGAGTTCTCGACACGATTCGCTGGAGTGGGCCCCCGAAACGGCAGGCCCACGTCGCACGGAGGAGGATGATGGGCAGTCGAACGGCCATTCTTGCATTTGCAGCTGCCCCGGCAGTCGCCGCACGCAGCGCGTCCGCGAGGAACATCCCGGTACGGACAAAATTCTTCAAGATCACCGGCTGATATTGGGAGCAGGAGACCACCCCGTGAAGATGACCCCAATGCTCCGCCAGTATTTTGAACTCAAAGAGCAAGCCGGGACCGCCCTTCTGCTGTACCGCATGGGTGATTTCTACGAGCTCTTTTTCGAGGACGCTCAGACCGCCGCACCGGTGCTGGGAATCACCCTGACCCGCCGTCGGCAGAATGATTCGGTAGACGCGCCGATGTGCGGCGTGCCCTACCATGCATTTGACGGCTATCTGGGCAAGCTGCTCGACGCCGGTTTCAGAGTCGCCGTCGCGGAACAGGTCGAAGACCCCGCCACGGCCAAAGGGCTGGTCCGGCGCGAGATTATCCGCACCCACACGCCGGGCACGATCTCCGACACCGATCTGCTCGATGGTTCGGAACACTGTTTTCTGGCCGCGTTCGGTGGCGACGACGAGGCCGCCGCCCTGGCCTGGATCGAACTCAGCACCGGAACCTTCGAAGGCGTCCGAGTCAGCGATCCGCAGGTTCTCACCGAGCACCTCGCGAGGCTTCGGCCGCGCGAGATTCTCATCACCGAAGATTGGGATGGGTGGCGCGCGGTGTGGCCCCCCGAAGTCCCGCAGCCGACGGTGACGCCGATCCCCCCCGACACCTTCTCACCGACCGCCGGCGAGCAGCGTCTGCGGAGGGTCCTGGGTGTCGGATCGCTGCGCGGCTTCGGCCTTGATTCGGGCGAGCCCCTGGTCGGCATGGCCGGCGCCCTCCTCGGCTATGTCGAGCACACCCAGAAGGGCGCACTGAACCACATCGCAGCCTTCCGTTGCCGCGAGGGCGACGAGGCCCTCGTCATCGACCGCGCCAGCCTCCGCAACCTCGAAGTGGAACGCGCCGTCGACGGGACGCGGCGCGGATCGTTGATCGACATCCTCGATCGAACCCGAACCCGGATGGGATCGCGGCTCCTCCGCGACCGTTTGGTCCGGCCGAGCATCGACCTCGAGGAGATCAGCGAACGTCACCGAGCCGTCGCCGAATTGGTGGACAACACAGAGCTCCTCCAGGATCTGCGCACCTCTTTGGAGAACCTCCCGGACCTCGAGCGCCTGGCAGCCAGGGTCGGTCTCGGTCTGGCGACACCGCGCGAGCTCGACGGCCTCCGCGCCGGTCTGGATCTCCTGCCGAGGGTGCTCGAGACCGCCCGAGGCGCGACGTCGTCGCTGCTCTGTCGCCACGCCGATTCCCTCGATCCGATGACCGATCTCGCGGAGATCCTGCATCAACGTCTCGCCGCCGATCCGGCGCAGGTCCCCGGCGCCGGCGTCATCGCCGGTGGGTGGGACGCCGAACTCGACGAACAACGCTCTCTCACCCGCGGTGGCAAGGAACTGTTGGCGGGGATCGAGAGCGAGGAACGCACGCGCACCGGTATCGGGTCGCTCAAGGTTCGCTACAACAAGGTCTTCGGCTATTTTATCGAGGTCAGCAAGGCCAAACTCGATCGCATACCCGAAAACTACGAACGGCGCCAGACCCTGACCAATGCCGAACGCTTTATCACCCCCGAGCTCAAGGAGCTCGAAAGCCGCATCCTCGCTGCCGAGGAACTCGCTACAGCCCGCGATCGGCTGTTGTACCAGGGTCTCCTCGACGACCTCACCGCACACGCCAAACGGATCAGAGCAACCGCTGCGGCCGTTGCCTGTCTCGACGTCCACTCGACCTTCGCCGACCGTGCACGACGGTGGAGCTACTGTCGGCCGGTGATGACCGACGAGATCGGGTTGGCCATCGTCGAGGGTCGGCACCCTGTGCTCGAGGAACTGCAACGCGACCCCCCGTTCATCCCCAACGACACCCGCCTCGATCCGGCGACAACCCAGATTGTCCTCCTCACCGGGCCCAACATGGGCGGCAAGTCCACCTACCTCCGGCAGTGCGCGCTGATCACGCTGATGGCTCACGCGGGCTCCTTCGTCCCGGCCTCGGAGGCGGCCATCGGCCTCACTGACCGCATTTTCACCCGCGTCGGGGCATCCGACATGCTGGCTCGCGGCGAGTCGACTTTCATGGTGGAAATGACCGAAACCGCCAACATCCTCCACCACGCCACGCCGCGCTCGCTGGTGATCCTCGATGAGGTGGGCCGCGGCACCGCCACCTTTGACGGGCTTTCGTTGGCGTGGGCGATCGTCGAATACCTCCACGATCGACTCGAGCACACAGCCCTGGTTCTGTTCGCTACCCACTACCACGAACTGACCGACCTCGCCAAAATGCTGCCCCGCCTCGCCAACCGGTCGATGGCGGTCAAGGAGTGGAAAGGCTCGATCCTCTTCCTGCATCGCGTCGTGGACGGCACGGCGGACCACTCCTATGGCATCCACGTGGCGCGCCTGGCGGGAGTGCCCGACGAAGTGTGCAGCAGGGCGGCCGATATTCTCACCAACATCGAACGCCACGAGCTCAACGTGACGGGCAACCCCGCGACGCACTCGCCGGCGGGGGCAGACAGGAATCGGTTGAACCAGCTCGATCTCTTCAGATCGGCCTCCAACGAGATCACCGACCGGATCCGCCGCCTCGACCTCGAAGGCATAACTCCGATCGAGGCCCTCAACCTACTGGTCGACCTGAAAACGAAGATCGATGGCGATGTCTGAAGACTACGCCGTGGGCAGTGGAACGCGGAGCGGCCGTGAAAACCACTGACGTCATGCCACTCATCGTTGGGATTCCCGGCACCGAGCTGAGGACCGAGGACCACAAAATACTGGACCGGGTGCGACCAGCCGGAGTCATCCTCTTTGCCCGAAACATCGTGTCTGCTGAACAGACCAGGGCGCTGGTGGAACAGCTCCGCGAGCTCGAAAGCCTCCCCTTTGTGGCAGCCGACCTCGAGGGGGGAATCGTCAACCGTTTCAGTGATCTGTGGGGCGACCTACCGACCCCTGGGGAAGCCGGAACGGCCGGCCGCCGTGCGGTGCTCGCGCTCGGAGAGGCCGCCGGAGCCGCCTGCCGCCGCCTCGGCATTCAGCTCGATCTGGCGCCGGTTGTCGACCTCGATTGTCCCGGTGGCTGCCTCGGTGCGCAGGGCCGATGTCTGAGCGACGACCCGGAACGACTCGTCGTGCTCGCCGGCCTTTTCAACGACGGTCTCGCGACCTGGGGAGTGACTGGCTGCAGCAAGCACTTCCCGGGCCTCGGCTGGGTTCCGGCCGACACCCACGTCGAACTGCCGGTTCTCGATCTCGACGAGGCGGAGTTCGCCCGCCAGATGAGCGTTTTCGAAAAACTGGGTCCGGTTTTTCCGGCGGTGATGATGGCCCACGTCGTGGTTCCCGGTCTCGGCGACCCCGAACGACCGGCGTCGTTGTCGCGCACCCTCGTGGATCTCGCCGCGGCCCTCCCCGGCTCTCCGGTCGTCTTGTCTGACGACATCGAAATGGGCGCTCTCGACGAGTGGGGAGACCTGCCCGAGAGGGTTGCTCTCGCCTTATCGGCTCGCAACCACGGTGTCCTGGTGTGTAAGTCCTTCGATCGGCTGGACGACATCGTGGAGCACCTCAACCAGCTCAGCGCCGCGGACTCCACGATGTCCTCCCGGGTCACCGAAATGGCGGCCCGGATGGGGACCCTGCGCAACGAGGTCTGCCAAAAGGCCGCCGCGGTGCCGGCGCCCGATGACACGACCGTCGCCCAGCTGTGGGAACACGCACGCAAGGAAGCGGGACTGACGCCGCTTCGTTGATTTCGGATTTCGGATTTCGGATTTTGAATTTTTTTCACAGGCTTTCCGCCGAGCTCCCCGGAAAGCTGGGTGGGCTGGAAATTCGAAATTTCTCAGAACTCAAACTTGAACTTCCGAATCTCCGAAGATTCACGGCACAATTACGTCCATGTCCCAAACGCGTGCCGTCATCCTGTTGTCAGGTGGTCTCGATTCCACAACCGTGTTGGCAATCGCCCGGTCGGAGGGTCTTGAGTGCGACTGTCTGACGGTTGACTACGGCCAGCGCCATCGCGTCGAGATCGAGGCCGCGACCACCGTGGCATCGGCCCTCGGCGCCGCGTCGCACAGGGTCATCACCCTCGACCTGCGCACCATCGGCGGCTCAGCCCTGACCGACGACATCAAAGTGCCGAAGAACGGCGACCCGAACTCAACCGAGGTCCCCATCACCTATGTGCCGGCCCGCAACACGGTGCTGTTGGCGCTGCTCCTCGGTCTCGCCGAGGTGGTGGGAGCTCGGCAGCTCTTGATCGGTGCCAACGCCGTCGACTACTCGGGCTATCCCGACTGCCGCCCGGCGTTCCTGGAAGCGTTTGAGAACCTCGCTGCGCTGGCCACGGTTGCCGGCGCCGAGCGCGGTGAACGATTCCAGGTCAGGGCTCCCCTCCTCGAGATGACAAAGGCCGATATCATCCGCCGCGGCCTCGAATTGGGTATGGATTACGGCCTCACCTGGTCGTGCTATGACCCGAGCCCGGAGGGCCTTGCCTGCGGCCGCTGCGACTCGTGCGTGCTGCGGTTGAAAGGCTTTGAGGAAGCGGGCGTCGAGGACCCGGTTCGTTACGCCAATCGTTGAGTCATGGAGCGGTGTGGCAGTTTGGCAACAAGGCGGCGAGGCCGAGTGTGGAGGCCATGTCCGTTTGGTTCCACCACCTCGACGTTCGATCCAAGCGGTTCATGACGCAGAACGGCAGGCGGCTGAACGGTGCGAACAGGAGAATGAGATGAGAGAGAGACGTGGGTGATCAGGTGAAGAACGCGTAACCGATGCGGCCGGCGACCCCGACGGCCACTGCGACGACAACCGAGAAGGCTGAGACAAGAGCGGTGTCGCGCCATCCCAACTCTTTCGCCATCACCGCGATGGTGGCCACGCAGGGAACGTAGAAGACCACAAAGAGGGTGAAGGTCAACAACTGCCCTTCGGTGAGGACCATGTTCAGGTGAGTGGTGCCCATCGCCTGGACCAGCATCACCAGCGTCAGTTCCTTGCGGAGAATGCCGAAAATCAGAGTCATTCCGACCGCCGCCGGCAGACCGAGTACGGTGACCGTCAGAGGCGACAGCATGGCGTTGACGGCGCCAGCGGCGTGAGCCCATTCGAGCAGACCGAGGATGACCGACGACAGCACCAGGAGAGGCCACGCGATGGTAATGAACTCCTTGAGTGTGAGCCATGTCTTGGCGACCAGGGTTTTGGGGCTCGGCACCTGGAGTTCTGGGATCTCGAGAATCAACCCCGGAGGAGCGCCTTTCATCTTGCGAGCCATGATGTTACCGAGCAGCACGACCAGGAACAGATTCAGAAGGTAGATGAAGAGCGCCCACCACGGGCCCATATAAGCCGCTACCAGACCGAAGATCACCACCGTCCGGGCGGAACACGGAATGAACGACGCCAGCACCGCCGTGATCCGGCGATCGCGGGTCGGCAGGATCCGCGCCGCCATGATGGCGGGCACCGAACAGCCGTAGCCCAGCATGAGGGGCAGCACGGATTTGCCGTGCAAGCCGATGCGGTGCATCAAGTTGTCGAGGATATAGGCCATCCGAGGCAGATACCCGGTGTCCTCGAGGATGGCGAGACCGATCAGAAACGGCAACAGGTAGGGCAACACGATCGCCACGCCGCCCGCGATACCCGTCAGGACGCCGGCAGCGACTGTCCCGAGGAGGGTCTCGGGCGGCAACTGGCCGGCCAACAGGATCTGCGCCCTTTCGGTCATTTCCACCAGCGGTGCCTCGAGCCTCTGTCCGACCTTGAAGACCACCCAGAAGAGAAATCCGAGAATCGCCACCATCACGGGGCCGCCGAAGTACGGGCTCAAGAGAATCCTGTCGGCCCACTCCCTCCAACCGAGTTTCGCTCGGGTGTGGGTCACAGCCTCCTCCTCGATACAGTGGGCGACTGCGTGGCGGCTGCCCGAGATCACCTGATCGGCGCTCCAGCCGTGGGTTTTTTGGAGAACCGTCGCAACAGCCCTGATCTTGGGTTTCAAATCGGGGTCGGGTCCGTAGAACATTCCTTCGAAATGTGGGTCTCGCTCGAGCAGCTTCTGCCCGGCGAACCGCCCTGGAACTCCGAAATCTGATCCACTGCGCTCGAGGATGGCGACGACCTGTTCGACGGCCTCCTCGACCTCGCGGTCGAGTGCGATGGGGGTCGCCTTTTCGCCGGAGTGGGCGTATTGAAGGGCGATCCGAAACAGGTCTTTCAACCCGAGTCCCCGGCGTCCCACCGTCGGCACCACCGGGACGCCGAGCTGCTTCGACAGGGCCTCCGCGTCTACTTCCATGCCGCCGCGAACGGCCTCATCCATCATGTTGAGGGCGACGATCATCGGCTTCTCGAGTTCGAGAAGCTGCAGCGTCAACTCGAGTGAGCGTCCGAGCCGGCTCGCGTCCATCACGTTGATGATGAGATCGTAGGGCTCTTCGAGGAGATAGGTCTCGGCCTTGCCCGCATCCTCCTGCGACGAGATCATCGAATAGATCCCCGGGAGATCGACCACTTCGACCTCCCGGCCGAGGATCATCGCCCGGCTGGTAAAGAAGGAGACGGACGAGCCGGGGAAGTTGGCAGTTGCCGAGCGATAGCCAGCCACCGAGTTGAAGATCGTGCTTTTGCCGGCGTTCGGCTGCCCGGCGAGTACAAATCTCATGCCTTATCGGCCTCGACCAATTTCTGCGCCTGCGTCAGGCTCTCGACTGTGCCGTCGATCTCGACCTGAACTTTGGTGGCCACACCGCGTCCAAGGGCCAACCGCGTGCCGTTGATCTCGACCAGAACCGGACCGCGAAAGGGAGCTCGCTCGACCACGGTCAGCCAGTCGCCGACGTGGATGCCGAGGGTGTTGAGGTGGGAGCGCACCCGGTGACCACCATCGATGGTCATCACCCGGACCTGCTTTCTCACCTCAACCGAGTCGAGAGCCATCATGGGGCACTGCTCCCTCCAATCCGCGATATTAGCCCATAGAAGGAGAAAACGCTAACGATATTTAACGTCCCGTTACTGGCTTGTCACGAGTAACTTAGGCCTCTCGAACAAAGCCGCTTCCCAGCTGTTTTCGTTGCAAAAAAGGGAGGCTTATCGAGAATCGGGATTTCGAAGTCGGAAGAACGTCACCGAAGGCTTGTGGCACAGCCGTCCCGGCTGCACACGAAGGCGGGACGCCTGCGCCACAAAAAGGCAGCATGTCTCCCCAGGCCTGCAGAAACGAGCCGCGTGCGGCGGAGGTGTCCGGCTTCGCCTCTGGCTACGCCGTGACAAGCCGACCGTTGCGGATACTTACTCCCTGGAACCCGCCGGAGGCAGCGTTCCGTGGCCGACGGTGCGTCGCGGCGCCCGGATCCGTATCGCGTGCGGCGAAGGTGCCATTTTTTGCATTGTTTGAAGCCTCGATCTTCTGCCAAACCACGGGGCGTCTCGGGCAGACAATGCTAAAGGTGGCTCCTCTCGGGTAGTGCGTTCCAAAAGTCGGGTTCACTCGAACGCTCGTGACCGGCTCGACGGAGACGGAGACCGAGACCGAGACGGGAACAGCGATACAATGACCCACCCGGAGGAAGAGATGAGCGATCCAGTTCTCACCGTCGAATTGACCGATTTGCCGGAACCGAAGGCGTTCGAACCCGGGATCCGGCGCGCGCCGTCGCGCGGCTTGACCCTCAATCGCCACGACACCATCGTCGCGCTCAAGAACGCCCTCCGCTACGTACCCGAAGAGCACCATGAGATCGTGGCGCCGGAGTTTCTCGAGGAGTTGCGCGCCCAGGGCCGGATCTACGGCTACCGCTACCGTCCGGCGGGCCGGATCACGGGAAAACCGATCGACTCCTACATCGGACGCATCACCGAGGCGAGGGCGATGCAGGTGATGATCGACAACAACCTCGACTTCGATGTCGCCCTCTACCCCTACGAGCTGGTGACCTACGGCGAGTCCGGCCAGGTCTGCCAGAACTGGATGCAGTACCTGCTGATCAAGCGCTACCTGGAGATCATGGACCATGAGCAGACCCTGGTGGTCAGTTCGGGACACCCGTTGGGCCTCTTCCCGTCGCGTCCCGAAGCGCCGCGCGCCATCATCACCAACGGCCTCATGGTGGGGATGTTCGACACCCCCGAGGACTTCCAACGGCTCGCCGCACTGGGCTGCGTCAACTACGGCCAGATGACTGCCGGCGGTTGGATGTACATCGGCCCCCAGGGTATCGTCCACGGCACCTACATCACGCTCCTCAACGCTGGCCGCCTCTACCTCGGCGTCCCCGACGACGGCAACCTGGCCGGCAAGACCTTCATCACCTCGGGCCTCGGCGGCATGTCCGGCGCCCAGCCCAAGGCTCTCGAGATCGCCGGCGGCGCCGGCATCGTCGCCGAGGTCGACCCCTCCCGCGTCGAGACCCGCCACTCCCAGGGCTGGGTCTCGCAGAGCCACCGACGACCTCGAGACGTCGGTGCGGTGGATGCTCGAAGCCGCGGCCGAAGGCAAGGCGCTCTCGATCGCCTATCTCGGCAACGTGGTCGACCTCCTGGAGTACCTCGACGCCAACGACATCGCGGTCGACCTCATCTCCGACCAGACCTCCTGCCACGTCCCCTACGACGGCGGCTACACCCCGGCCGGGGTCTCCTTCGACCAGGGCCGAGAACTCCTCGCGACCGACCGTCAGCAATTCACCTCACTGGTTGACGAGAGCCTCGTCCGCCACTTCGAGGTCCTCAAACGCCTCACCGCCAAGGGCGCCCACTTCTGGGACTACGGCAACGCCTTCATGAAGGCGGTCTTCGACGCCGGAGCGCCCGAGATCGCCAAGAACGGTATCGACACCTCCGAAGGGCTTCATCTGGCAGTCCTACGTCGAGGACATCATGGGCCCCATGTGCTTCGACTACGGCTACGGGCCTTTCCGCTGGGTGTGTCTGTCGGGAAAGCCCGAGGACCTCGCAAAAACCGATGCCGCGGCCATGGGTTGCATCGACCCCACGCGCCGCGGCCAGGACCGCGACAACTGGCAGTGGATCAAGGACGCAGAAGTCAACGCCCTGGTGGTCGGCACCCAGGCCCGGATCCTCTACGCCGACGCCGAGGGCCGCACCGCCATCGCCCGCGAGTTCAACCGCATGGTGCGAGCGGGAGAGATCGGCCCGGTCATGATGGGCCGCGACCACCACGACACCGGCGGCACCGACTCGCCCTACCGCGAGACCGCCAACATCTACGACGGCTCCAACACCGTGGCCGACATGTCGCACCAGTGCTGGGCCGGCAACGCGGCCCGCGGCATGACCATGGCGGTGCTCTCGAACGGCGGCGGCGTCGGCACGGGAAAGGCGATCAACGGCGGTTTCGGCCTCGTCCTCGACGGCTCGGAGAGGGTCGACCGCATCCTCGACACCGCCCTCGAGTGGGACGCCATGGGCGGCGTCGCCCGCCGCGCCTGGGCGCGCAACGACAACGCCATCGAGACCGTCAACACCTGGAACCGCGCCAATGCCGCAAGCGCGGGCACGTCACGGTGCCGAGGGTCGCGGACGATGATCTCGTGGGGCTTTTGGTCGACGCTCGACTCGACTGAGCCTCTCCATTCAGATCCTGTGGCCGATTCGCTGCAGGGATCAACTTGACCTGTAGAACGCCCGCTTCGGAGCACCTGTTCGGGCTCCCGCAGACTTCATCGTAGGCCGTCGTCGATACGTGGTGAGATATGCAGGCGAGCTCGAGTCGCTCCTTGATGCGAGCCGCTGCAACCCTTCACTGCCAGCAGGTCACCCCTTCCAGCACCACACGTGCATGTCTTCGAACCGGCCGGCAATGTGGCAGTTGTTGACCAGGGTTCCGGTCATTTCGTAGCCACGGTTGTAAAACACCCGGTTCATGCCGGCCGACCGGGCGCGGGCGATCGTGTAGAGATTCGGAATCGCGGCCTCCAGCATGTCGTCTTCAAGTGCTGCGAGGAGGTGCTGGGCGAGGCCGAGGCCGCGCTGACTGGGAAGGGTAGCGAAGTCAGTCATTTCGGCATTGCGGTGACGGCGGCATATTTCGGCCGAGGCGGCGGCGACCAGCGAACCCTCGCCGTCACGGACGATTCGATACACGACATGGGTCTTCATCGTCGAAATCAAATAGGCGGGGTCCGTAATCGGGAAGGGGTAGCTCGCGAAGACCGTGGCGTAAAGCTTGGCTAAATCATTGGCGTCGTTCTGCGCCGCGGTCGCCATCCAGTAGCCCGAGGGAAGATCCGGAATCGAAGCATCTGCCGGCCTCGCGGTGATCGACTCGATGATCTCTTCCTGCTCCGATTCGTACGGCCGCTTCATGCGGTCCGAATCCAGATACAGCGCCATGACGTCGGCCGGTTCCCCGCAGAAGTAGCCTTTGATGGCGGCTTCCCTGACCATGCCCACGTTTTCCAAATCTACCCGATCAAAAACAGGGGCCTTGAGAAACAGCTTTCCAAAACCCCGCCGTCGCGCCTCTATCGCGAGTTGATCGACCATGGATCCCGGATCGCGTGTTTCGTAGCTGAGAACCTGAATCCGTTGGTTGAAGTCGCTGACGACCATCTCGGCCGTGAAGTCGACGGCCTTGACACGCTGTTCGACTCCCATCTCCAACGCGGTCGGAAGAGTTGCTTCCATCAAGCGGTCTCCTTGGCAGTCATCTCTTCGGTTGACGCCTCCTGATCAGCGGTTGTCTCCGCCGGAACGAGGGCGATGTTCTCCGGATCGTCATCGAACAGACCGGCGACGCCGACAGTGTCGGTCCCTTCGCGCAAGATCTCCTTGCAATACGAGCAGGGCTGTCCCTCACTGCACATACCGGTGTAGTCGCGCGGCTCCTCGTAGGCAACGATCCGGCCCTCGAAGTTTCTCAGGATGACCTTGTGCTCGTGCTGCGACACCACGTAGTTGGGGTGGACCGGGATCTTGCCCCCTCCCCCGGGCGCATCCACGACAAAGGTCGGTACGGCGAGCCCTGAGATGTGGCCCCTGAGATGCTCCATGATCTCGATACCCTTGGCGACCGTGGTCCGGAAGTGCTCGAGACCCTCTGCGAGGTCGCACTGGTAGATGTAGTAAGGACGCACTCTGTTTGCCGTCAGCTTGTGCATGAGCTTTCGCATCAGCGCCCAGCAGTCGTTGACCCCCCGAAGCAGCACCGTCTGGTTACCGAGCGGGATACCGGCATCGGCCATCAAGGCGAGGGCTTTCTCGGACTCGGGCGTGAATTCTTGCGGCACCGTAAAGTGCGTGTTGACGAAGACCGGGTGGTAGCGCTTCAGCATTCCGACCAACTCCGGTGTCACCCGTTGCGGCATGGTGACCGGCGTTCTGGTGCCGAACCGAATCACCTCGACGGTCGGCACTTCATCACGAATTCGCTTCGAGAATGTGCTCGATCTTTTCGTCTGCGAGCAGGAAGGGATCACCGCCGGACAGCAGCACGTCGCGGACTTCGGGGTGGCTGCGGAGGTATCCGATACCGGCATCGATCTGCTCCTCGGTGATCGCGTTCTGAGTACCCCCGACTTTTCGCTTTCGGGTGCAGTGCCGGCAGAGCATCGCGCACTCGTGCATGATGACCCAGAGCACCCTGTCCGGATAGCGGTGGGTCATCCCCGGCGCGACCGAATCGCCATCCTCGTTGAGCGGATCTTCGATATCGAAGTCCCCGACCAGCAACTCACCCTCGCCCGGCACGGCCTGCAGGCGGATCGGACAGGTCGGGTCGTCCGGATCGATCAGCGATGCGTAATAGGGTGGAATTGCGAAACGAAAACGCTCGAGAGCTCTCTCGATCGTGCGTTGTTCCGCCGGCGTCATGGGGATCACACGGGCCATCTCCTCGGCGGTCGTGATTCGATGACGCATCTGCCAGTGCCAGTCGTTCCAATCTTCCAGGGGAACGTCGCGCCAGATCGACTGCGCCTTTGAAGCCGGTTGCCGGGCAAGAGATACGCCTTCGGCAGTCAGAAATGTCATGGGGGATACCTTTCGTTTGACTGTGAGCCTCGCTGCCGGATCAGCAGCGGTCCCTGCGAGTCGGCGGGGTCAGTACAACGAGTCGCGAAAAATCCATCGTGCACTAAAGTTTAACATCGGAAATAAAGTTTGACAACTCGTCACTTAATGCGTCGTCGCGGACCCGCCGGTCAGGGAAGGTCTGTCGGGTCTTCCGCCGCCTTCAAGAACTCCTCGGTCTCTTCCGGCGACGCATCGAGCGGGCCGGTGGTCAAAATCGGTCCGGCCTCCACATCCCCCGCCTCCATCAACGCGACGATCCGCTGCAACGACGACAAAATCTGGTTCTGTTGCCAGTCGGGGAGCTCTGAAAACGACGAAGTAAAGTGCTCCTGGAGCAGCGGTGGTGCGTCGGCCAGCGCTGCCTCGGCGGTCGCCGTCGGGGATACCAGGACCTTACGCCGATCCGCCGTGCTGCGCACCCTCTCGACCATGTGTTTCTTCTCGAGCCGGTCAAGGATTCCAGTCACCGTCGCTTGGCTCAAGTTGACCGCGCTCGCCAACTCATTCACCGGCCTCGGCACCTCGGCAAGAAGTTCCTTGAGCACGATCAACTGCGGGCCGGTGAGACCGAACCGCTGCACCAGGGCCCGCGAGTGGAGATCGATGGCTCGGATGATCCGGCGCAGCGCCGACATCACCTCATTCGTGATGGCCGACTCGAATCCGGGGGAGTTCCTGTCTCCAGCTTGTTGCATGTCACTCTCCGCCGCCAATTGTAGGCGGAAATCCAGCCCGAGGGGAGCCCAAAATGACCAAACGGCTCCCATATTTGATCTTTTGACGCATACGAGATAATTTGTACACGAAATATTTAATTGGGTCGTCGTTGATCCAGGGTTGCTACAGCCGGACGCGATCGACCCGAGCACAGGAGGTCTTGCATCAGAGGTCGAAAAAAGTTGTTCCGTGAGCCCCCGCCGAAGGCGGAGTACCGCATCAATGAAAATATCCGCTCGACACCGGTTCGGGTCGTCGCAAGCGACGGCGAGCAGATCGGTGTCCTCCCAGTCAACGAGGCGAGACGGGCGGCCGCCGAACAGGATAAGGACCTTGTCGAGATCGCGCCGAACGCCCGACCGCCGGTGTGCAAAATCATGGACTACGGCCGGTTCATCTTCGAGCGCGACAAGAAGGCCAAGGAAGCCAAACGCAAACAGCACGCTGTCGAGATCAAAGAGGTCAAGTTCCGGCCCAACATCGGCGACCACGATTTCGAAACCAAGGTCCGCCGCGCCAACAAATTTCTCACGTCCGGCCAACACGTTAAGTTGACGATCATGTTCCGTATGCGCGAATTGCGCCGACCGGAAAACGGCTACGAGATCCTCAGTCGGGCGACCCGAAAACTTGCACCGGTGGCCGCGGTCGAGAACCCCCCTCCCGACCGCCTGTCGGGACGAGATCTTTCGATGGTTCTCAGGCCCTCGAACTGACTCGTGGGCTTTTAACGAGTGCATCCTCTCGACTTATTGATCATCGGCGTGTACTTCGCATCGATGCTCGGCGTCGGCCTGTTCTTCCAGCGCCGTCAGACAGGGCTCGACGAGTACTTTGTCGGCGGCCGCGAAATGACGGCAAAGCACATCGGGCTTTCGGTCGTCGCAACCGACGTCGGCGGCGGATTTTCAATCGGCCTCGGAGGTCTCGGCTTCGTTATGGGGCTGTCGGCGTCGTGGCTCCTGTTTTCGGGGCTGATCGGGGCGTGGTTGGCGGCGGTGGTCCTCGTGCCACGAGGTCAGGACCATCGGCGAGACCCACGTCCACCGCTCGTTCCCGGACTTCCTGGCCCACCGTTTCGGTGAGCCGACGCGCCTGGTCGCGGCCCTGGTTTCCGCCATCGGCTATGCCGGCTTCACCGGCTCGCAGCTCCTCGCCGGCGGCAAGCTGGCCTCGGCGGCGTTCGACTTCGATCTCACCACGTCCGTGCTTGTCATGTCGGTGGTCATCGTCGTCTACACCGCCCTCGGCGGACTGCAGGCGGTGGTCTACACCGACACGATCCAGTGGATCATCCTCTTTGTCGGTCTGATCGGCTTCGGCATCCCTCTCGGCTTCGTGCCGTCGGCGGTATTCGAGGGTCTTCGGGCCGCCCTTCCCGCCGAGTACTTTTCGCTGACCAACGTCTCGGCACTGCAGTTCGTCACCTGGATGGTGACGATCGTGCCGATCTGGTTCATCGCGATGACGTCTCTTCCAGCGGATCCACGCGTCGCGAGATGTCGCCACCGCGCAGCGGGCCTGGTTCTTGGCCGGATTGCTCGGAGTACCCGGCGATGGCGTTCATGGGCGCAATCCTCGGGATGTTCGCCCGTGTCCTGTATCCCGCCGCCGATCCCGAGATGGGCCTGCCGCTGCTGATCCGCAGACGTCCTTCCGTTGGGCGCAACCGGCCTCCTGCTCGCCGCCTATTTTGCCGCCATCATGTCAACGGCCGACTCCTGCCTGCTGGCCAGCGTCGGCAATCTCGTCGACGACATTGTCGGCCGCCACGTCGCTCCCGCCGCCTCGAGCGTTGGCTGCTCGAGGCTCTCCCGGATCCTGACCCTGGCCGTCGGATTCGGATCGGTGCTCTTCGCGCTCTACGTGCCGCAGGTCATCGACTCAATTCTGTTGGCGTATTCGTTCATGGTCTCCGGGCTCTTCTTCCCAACCCTGGCCGCCATGTACTGGCGGCGGGCGAGTTCCGTCGCCTGCTTCTGGAGCATCCTCCTCGGCGGCGGCACCACGGTGATCCTCAACGTCATCGACCTCGAATTGCACCCGTCGACCCGATCTTCTTCGGGCTCGGAGTCTCCGGAACCGTGCTGGTGATCCTCAGCCTGTGGTTCCCGAACCCCCGCAGCCTGACCCGCGTGTCACCGGCTGTCAACCGCGGCCGGCGATGATCTCGTCGGAAGTCTGGTCGACGGGAGCTGATCCAGGATGCGGGATCATTGCTGTCTAATACAGACTCTGAGGAGAGCATGTCCTGCTGAAAACGAACACCTTATGGCCCTGATTTGGGGCCTTCCGGTACGAGGTTGTCCAGAATCTGTATGAGCCGCCAACACATGGGCCGGCATGAATAAGCCCCGGAGGGACGAAAGAAATTTGCATGGGGCGCAAGCCCCAGGATGAGGGCCGGAAAAAATCCAAGCCCCCGAGGGGCGACAGGCTGGTCTTTTCTGTCGCCCCTCCGGGGCTGGTTGTTTCTTTCTCGCTCGATTCCCGGGGCTGACGCCCCGCGCTATTCTCTGTCGCCGCTCCGCGGCTTTCCTTTCTGAGAAGCTGTATTGGACAAGAGTGATGCGGGATACAGGATGCAGCGAGATGGCATATTTCAATCAAGGATTTTCCAGGGCCTCGTGCGATGAATCCTGAATCCTGCATCTTGAATCCTGTATTCGCGACAATGCAGACCGGTAAGATCATGTTCTTCTGACGTTTGACGAATATTAGCGGTAAAATGGTTCGATGGACGCCCTCATCTCCTATCTGCCGGAAGAGGTGTTCGGCTTTGTGCTGACCCTCGGGCTGTCGCTGCTGATCGGGATCGAACGCGAGGAGCACGAACCCGACGGGATCGGCGGTGTCCGCACCTTCCCCATCATCGGTCTCGCGGGCTTTGTTCTGATCGCCGCGTTTCCGGACTCGGTCATCCCCTTCTCGCTCGGGCTCGTGGTCACCGGAGCCCTGGTCGTGCTCTCACACTGGTATTTTCTGAAAAAAGACGAACCCGGCATCACCACCGAAGCTGCCGTCCTGCTGACCTTCGTTCTCGGCGGATGCGCCTCCAAGGGCATGTACTGGCTCGCCATCGCCACCGGTGTCATTACCGTCATCCTGCTCCAGGAAAAGCACCTGTTGGAGGGTCTCGCGACCAAGCTGCCGCGGCACGAATTGAGCACCCTGTTGCGCTTCCTTCTCATCACCGCGGTCATCCTGCCGGTCATCCCCAACCGCGATTTCACCCCCTTCGAGATCAACCCCTTCAAGCTGTGGTTGGTCGTGGTGGCTGTTCTCGGCGTGTCCTATGTCAGCTACCTCCTGCGGATCTGGTGGGGCGAGGATCGGGGCATTCTTCTCGCCGGAATCCTGGGCGGCGCCTACTCCTCAACTGTGACCACCGTCGTTCTCGCGCGCCAATCCAAGGGCAAGGGCGACTGTACGGCGAGGTTTGCGGGCGGGATCGTCGCCGCGACCGGCATGATGTATCTGCGGCTGTGGATCCTCTTGCTCCTCTTCGCCGCGCCCCTCGCCCACCGCCTGACCGTGATCTTCTGGGCCCTCGGTCTGGCCGCGATCACGGTCGGCGTGGCTTTGACCAGGTACGGCCGCAAAGACCGCGATTGCGAATTCGAGCCCGCTGAAACTGAGACCAAAACCAACCCCCTCGAGATGACCTCTGCCATCACCTTTGCCGTCATTTTTCTGGCGGTGCTGGTTCTCACCCAGTGGGTCGTTGGGCGTTTCGGCAATACCGGTGTGTTGGTTCTGGCAGGCATCATGGGCGCCGCCGATGTGGATCCATTCATCCTCGGCCTGACCCAGACCGTCGGAGTGACCCTCGACATCGGCACCGCAGCCCTCGCGGTGATCATCGCTTCGGCGGTCAACAACCTGATGAAGGGCATTTACGCGATGATTTTCGGCGCCAGGCAGACCGGGCGCCTCGCATTCGTTCTTCTGACTTCGCTTGGCGTCCTCAGCGTCGTCATGTTCTGGATTTTTTGAGGCCGTGACCGGTTTCTCAGCCGCGCCTTGCCCGATCCAGTAGAATGATCCGACCGTAACCTGGGGGTTCACTCTTGAATGCAACAGCGTGGTCACTCGTGAAGGAATCGCTTCGCGACTTTCGCCGCACCTGGCCTCAGCTGGTGCTCACCGACATCCTCGCCAGAGCCCTGGCTGTGCTCATCATCGCTCCCTTGGTAGGTCTGTTGGGCAAGCTCTTCCTCTGGCGCACGGCCACCGGCGTGGTCACCGACGAGGCCATCGTGTCGTTTCTGCTCCACCCGTTCGGGATGGTGGCGTTGGTGGTGACGGGTGCTGTGTCGCTGGGCGTCCTATTTGCCGAGACCGGCCAGCTCATGGTCATCGCATTCGGCGCCGTCGAGGACCGGCGGGTGACCTGGCTGGAAGCGCTGAACTACGCCTACCGGCGAGTGGCAGCCCTGGTTCACCTCGCCGGCGAGGCCTTCGTTCGATTGCTGCTCATCTCGGTGCCTTTTCTGGCGGCGGTCGGTGGAATCTACTGGATGCTTGTCGCGCACCCACGACATCAACTACTACCTGGCGCAGAAACCACCAGAGTTCAAGGCCGCCGCCGTCGGTCTCGGGATCCTCCTGACGATTCTCGCCCTGATCATCCTCCGGAAGATCGCGGGCTGGCTGCTGGCGCTGCCGATGGTTCTCTTTGAACGGACAGGTGGCGGACAAGCCCTCGCGGCCAGCGATGCCGCCACCCACCCAGTGCGCTGGAAACTGACCCTGTGGCTCCTGGGTGGCTCGTCTTCACTGCCCTCCTGTCCGTGGCGGTGACCACTGTCGTCGGGTGGCTGGGTGGTCTGGCGGTTTCTCACCACGATGTCTCGAATCTCGCGATTCTCCTGATCGGTCTGAGCCTCGTGATCGTCATTGCAGGCATTGCCAACCTCGCCGTCTCCGTTATCACCACTGTCCTCTTTCCCCTCCTCGTCGTCCGCATCTATCGATCAGTGGCGGGCCCCGGTGAGCTGCGGCCCGAAATCGGCGCACCGGGCTCGTTCACCGACCGCGCATCGCTCAGGATCCCCGGCAAGTTGGTCCTCGCCGCGGGGATTGCGGCCGGGGTCCTGGCCGTCGTCGGGTTCGCGCTGGGAGTTGATGACCCCGACTGGGTGGACCCCACGCAGATCATCGCCCACCGCGGCGGCGCCGCGGTGGCGCCCGAAAACACCATAGCGGCCTTCGAGCGCGGCATCGCCGACGGCGCCGACTGGATCGAGCTCGATGTCCAGGAGGACGCCGACGGCACGGTGGTGGTCGAGCACGATCGCGACTTCATGCGCGCTGCCGGAGCGAAGTCTCGAAGTATGGCAATCCACTCGAGCCGATCTCGCCAACCTCGACATCGGCAGCTCCTTCGCACCGGAGTTCTCCGATCAGACGGATGCCGACCCTGCGCGAGGTCCTCGAACTCGCCAAGGGCCGAGTCGGGGTCTTTATCGAGCTCAAGTACTACGGGCACGACGTCAACCTCGAGGAAAAGGTCGTCGACCTGGTCGAAGACACCGGCATGACCGACAAATCGTCATCATGTCCCTCAATTACGACGGCGTGCGCAAGATCCGCCGCCCTGCGGCCGGACTGGACCTACGGCCTCCTCAACGCGGTTGCCATAGGCGATCTCACCCGGCTCGACGTGGATTTTCTCGCCCTCACCGCCAAGAACACGACGGTGCCGATGATTCGACGCACCCACAAACGCGGCATGAAGACCTACCCGTGGACCATCGACGACCCGGTCCAGATGTGGGTCATGATGAGTCGCGGGGTGGACGGCATCATCACCGACCGGGTAGCGCTGGCCAATCGAGTCAAGGAACTGCGGGCAAAAGTAACGCCCGTCGGTCGTTTCATCATCTGGATCGCCGGCGAAACCGGCTTGTTGAGGGGGATGGAGCCGAATTCGTCCGAGGAGGACGCGTAGACCCGCGGTTCGCAGCCCGAGTCCCCCGCAGATCTCGAAATCAAGGGGGGCGAGGATTCCCCTGACATGCGGAGGCGGGTCGTTTTCGGCCCGCCCGTGATCGAACCTGGTCCGTGCTGCCGCTTCGACTATTCAGCCCTCCCCAACAATGCCATCAGAACCGGAAACCGACAGGTGCCACCCTTCCGGTGACGGTCAAGGCCAAACCGGAGAAGGTGACCGAACAGGTCAACAAGATCGTCACCAAGCTCGGCGAGAAGTGGAAGAAGATCCTCGCCGGAATGGGCGAATAGAATCGAAAAGTCGATCGGGTCGGCCCGGTCGTTTCCTCACAACTCGAATTCAACTGTCACGGGGAGGGGCCGACCCCTCCCCGTTGGCATCTCCACAGCGATTGGGGCCTTCTTCCACTTTCGGAATTGTCGGAACCACAGCCGAATACAGTAGTATCCGTAGCTGTGACTGCCCGGCAAACACCCCCGACCGGCGAAACCGGCGTCAAGACGAGACCGGACAAGCTGCCGATCATCCGCACCAAGCTCCACCGGCCGCCGGTCACGGACGGAATGGTGTATCGGGAGCGGCTGCACGCGCGGATGGATTTCGGGCTTCAGGTTCCGCTGACGGTTGTCTCGGCTCCGGCCGGCTACGGCAAGAGCACGATGATCAGCCACTGGGCCGAGACCTTGGACCGACCGTCCACCTGGCTGTCACTGGACACCACCGAAAACGACGTTCATGACTTTCTGGAATATGTCCTGGCCGCAGTGCAAACGTCATTCCCCGACGCCTGTACGCAGACCGAAGGAATCATCAGGTCACCAAACCCTGTGACGGTATCGATGCTCGGCGCATGCCTCTTGAACGACCTTGACGCCATCGACGACGAGTTCGTGCTGATCCTGGACGACTACCACCGTATCGATCGTGCGTCGGGTGTCCACGAGCTGATGTCCTTTGTTCTGGACCATCCGCCGCCTGCCCTGAGCATCGTGGTGGCGACCCGACGCGACCCACCGCTGCCGATGTCGTCCTTGAGGGGCAAAAACCTGGTAAACGAGATCCGGCTCGAGGACCTCCGGTTTACGAAGTCGGAGACCGTCGAACTCCTCGCCAGAGATGTTGAACAACCCATGGGGATCGGGGGCATCGACAATCTGGACCGCCAGATCGAGGGATGGGCCGCCGGTCTGCAGCTCGTGTGCCTCGCTCTCCGACACGCCAAAGACCCGGTCGCTTTTCTCGAAAGCCTGCACGGCGGCCTCCCTCACACCCAGAAGTATCTGGTCCATGAAGTCCTCGCTGGGCAGCCAGATCCGGTTCGCGAATGCCTGCTGAATACTTCGATCCTCGACCGCTTCTCTCCGCAGCTCTTCGAGGCAGTTTGCTCACCGGATTCTGTCTCGGAAAATATGTGTTTCGGCGGCCGGGAATTCGTCGACATGCTGCAACGCAACAACCTGTTTACGATCCCTCTCGATGTTCAGGGCGAGTGGTTCCGCTTCCATCACCTCTTCCAGGAGATCCTGAAAAGACAACTCGAGCAAGAACGAGAGCCTTCTGAAATCGCCGAGCCCTGCATCTTCGCGCGAGCACCTGGTTTGAATCCGAGGGCCTGATCACGGAATCGATCAAGCACGCGCTGGTGGCGGGCGAAGCCGATCGCGCCGCCGACATCATCGAGCGGCACCGCCAGGACGCATTCAACGCTGACCGATGGTTGATCGTCGAACGGTGGCTGGCGATGCTGCCACAGGATCTCCGGCTGCAACGCCCGAAGCTCATCCTTACGGAAGGTTGGATTGCCTACCTTCGTCTCCAGCTCGCGAGATTCCCCGAAATCATTGAACAGTGCGAGGCTGCAGCCGGCGACACTCTCGACACAGCTACTTCCGGCGAACTCCTGTTCTTTCGCGGCAGCCTCGCGTATTGGGTGGGCGATGCCGAGAACAGTCGAAGACTCCTCGAAGAGTCTTTGCTGCATACAAGTGGTCAGCGAGATTTCATCGATGGTGAGAAAGAGCTCGCGCTCGCTTTGGCTCGCGCCATGGTTGGTGACGACGAGGCGGCGGTTCAGACGCTGGACAAACGAATCCTCGACGCTTCGTCGTCCGAGGTCGAATACCTCGTCAAGCTGCACGGCGCCCTGTTGCTCATTCACCTGCTGGGCGGGAACCTGGGCCCCGCCCTCGCGACGGCCAGGCGATTGCGCAGCACTGCGGCGGCGAGTGGTCTCGAGAACCACGAAGCCTGGGGCGATTACTTCGAAGGGTGGGTCCACCTGGCCGCCTGCGACGTGGACGCCGCGTCGCGCCATTTCGACCGGGCTGCGAATCACCGATACGTCCTCGACACCCGAGCGGCCCTCGATGCACATTCAGGTTTGGCCCTTTCGCAGCATTTCCTGGGGCAACCGGGGGCGGCTCGAGAGACGGTCGGTCGATTGCAGCGACTCGCCGGAGAGTTGAACGAACCTGAATATGTCCACGTCGCGGAATCCTGTGCCGCCAGAATTGCCATTCTCCAGGGCGACTCCCTGATGGCTGAACGCTGGGCAAAGTCGTTCAGCGCGGATCCGGATCTCGGGTCCCTTTTCATGTGGCTCGAGACACCGTTGATTACCCAGGCGAGGTCATTGATCGCCTCAGGATCAACGCAAAATCTGAAGATGGCGGCAGACTCACTCGGAGCGTTGCGGCAGTCCTGTGAGGAATGGCGATTCCAGTGCCAGGTCATCGAAATCGCGGTCCTCCAGGCCCTGGTCCTGGAGAAACAGGGCAGTTCTGAATATGCGGATGCGGCACTCGCTGAAGCCGTGGCCCTGGCGCGACCCGGGGGCTGGGTGCGGCCGTTCATCGAGGCCGGCCCGGTCATGGCCGGGATGCTCGAGCGCCTGAAATCCAATGCCGAGGACGAAGCGTTCGTCCGCCGGGTGCTGGCTGTATTCGAACCCGCGGATGCGGCAGCGGCAACCGAGTTCCCGCCAGCCGCCGAGCCTTCGGCCGGTCAACGAACAGAGACATCGGTTTTGTCTGGTCGACCCACACTCGACGCCCTCACCGACCGCGAGCTCGACATCCTCGAGTTGCTCCACGAACGGCTCTACAACAAGGAGATTGCGACCAGGCTCTGCATCTCGACCCACACCGTCAACTACCACCTCAAAAACATCTACTCAAAGCTCGGCGTCACCAGCCGCCGCCAGGCGGTACAACACGCCCTCGAGTCGGGGATCCTCAAGACGCCTGGTTAGGTCGCCCGCCCACCCGGCACGCGAGACGCGTGCCCCACAAACCGCTGCCGATCACATAGGAGACGACGTGTGGGGCAGCCGCCCCGGCTGCTCGCTGGGCTGGGCGGGAACCCAGAACTCAGATCGTGCGATGGCAAATCTGAACTCCTTCCTCGCCCGATAGAAGAAAACGCAGAGACGCAAAGGCGCAGAGATGCAGAGTCGTTTCTTTGGTCATCGCAAAACATCGCCAGTCCGGTGCGATGCCATTCCGAATTCCGAAATGCGACGTCGCGATAGTGCGATGAATCTGCGTTTATCTGCGTCATCTGCGGTTTGTGATGGTGCGATGGAATTCCGAAATCCGAAATCCGAAATCCGAAATGTGACGTTGCGATGGTGCGATGAAATTCCTAATTCCTAATTCCGAATTCCTAATTCCTCCCCCTCCCCCCTCATTTCCCCCTCGATCCCCACACATACATGGGGATTCGCTGAACGGCGGCGGGCCCCACACTGAAAGAGTGAAAAGAATCAGTCAGTTCACGGAGATTCAGGTGCCGGAAGAGTCGTGCACGATGGGGGATCGCAATGAGGATACGTACACGGCACGTCGCATTTTCGATCGGTTGTTTGATGGTTCTTGCCCTGGTCCCGAATCTGGCCTCTGCCCAGTTCCTGGGTCACAACTACCCCGGCGACACCGGACTGATGTCGGGCACGCAGGCGCCGCTTGGATGGAACCTGGCGGGGATGTACATCCGCTACGACGGCGAAACCCTGCGCGACCGTGATGGGAATTCGGTGGCTCTCGACCCTGAGGAAAGCGGCTCGATCGACGTCAATGCCTATGCGATCGCCCTGACCTACGTCACCGAACACAAGATCCTGGGCGGCACCTATGGCTTCACGATCGTCCCGGCCTTCACCGACAACAGGTTCCAGGCCCCCATCATCTCTATCAACGAAAAGGTCGACACCGGTCTGACCGACACCTACATCCAGCCGATCACGCTCGGCTGGAACACGAAACGGGCCGACTTCACCGCCGGGCTCGGTATCTACGTCCCCACCGGCAGCTACGAAGCCGGCGCCGACGACAACCTCGGAATGGGCATGTGGAGCTTCGAAATCTCCGGCGGGACCACGCTCTACCTCGACGACGCCAAAAGCTGGACCTTCGCGACCACCGCCTTCTACGAGACCCACACCAAAAAGGATGGTACCGACATCAAGGTCGGCGACATCCTCACCCTCGAGGGCGGCCTCGGCAAGTCCTACATGGGGGGGGCCCTCTCCGTCGGCGTCGCCTACTACGCACAATGGAAGGTCACGGGCGACGATCCCGGCCATGACCTCCAGCCGGTCTTCGACGAATACTTCGGCAAGCACCGGGGCTTCGGCGTCGGACCGGAGGTGACGATCCCGATCGCGACCAAGAAAAAGATCATCGCCTTCATCAACGCCCGGTTCCTGTGGGAGACCGGCATTCGGAGCCAGCTCGAGGGCACCACCTTCACGCTCGCCGCCTCGTTCCCGATTCCGAGCATTCCGCTGCAATAGAATGCCAGCGCGACCCGTGGCCGCACTCCAGCCCGACGGAGGGAGACACAGATGAGAGTTCGCAGAACCATTTTGAAGTTCTGGGCGGCTTCGGCCGCCATCCTCGTGCTGCTGAGCTGTGTGGCGATCCACCCGGTTGCGGCACAGGAAGCCGATCCCTCCGCCACACCGGCACCAAGTCCGGCCCCGGGGCCGACACCGATTCCGACGAACGACATCGCCGCCCGCGCAGGCTCCGCGCGCGACCTCGTGCGGAACACCGAGGCCACGATCGTACCCGACGATCGCCTGAAGCAGATCCAACAGGCCCTCCCCGAGGAGAAGAACCGGATCGTCGAAATCGGTAAGCAGACCGAAGAATCCCTGCAGAACGTCGGGCAGGTGGCTCAGATCAAGGAACTCGAGAAAGCCTCCGAACGCTCCAGCGAACGCCTCGATCGGTGGATGCGGGACCTTTCGACACGATCGGGAGCGTTGGAATCGACCCTCGAAGATCTGCAGGCCGAACGGCAGCTGTGGGAACTCACCCGCGACCAGGAACGAACGGATGAGTTGCCCGCAGCGCTGATGCAACAGATCTCTGAAGCCATCGAGACGATCCGCGGCGGTGAGAACAGCGTGCGGTCTGCCCGGGATGCAGTACTGGCGCTGCAGGCCGGCGTCGCGCAAGAGCAGAGCGCCCTCAATGACCTCCTCGCGCGGCAACGGAAAGAAATATCAGAACGTTCAGTCGGGATCTTCACCACCGACAGCCCGCCGCTGTGGAGGGCGTTCGGAGATGGCGACGACGAGCAGGCGGGCGTCATCGGTCAGATCGAGGCCATATCGCAGCGACAACTCCAGGATGTGCGCGGCTACATCGCCGAACGGGGACCTCTGCTCCTGACCTGGCTCCTCCTGTGGGCCGGGCTTGCGGTGATGCTGATCCTGATGCGACGCAAGGCGTCGTTGTGGGTCCAACAGGATCGATCGCTGGCGATGACTGTCGCGATGCTCGATCGACCGATGACCGCGGCCGCGGTCATCATCCTGGTTGTGAGCAGCATCGTCGACGTGCAGGCGCCGACAGCGTGGTTCGACACTCATCAATCTCTTGCTGCTCCTCGCCATCGTGCTCCTTCTATTCGGAGTATTGGAAAAGAGCCTACGACCGATTCCGTACCTGATGATCCCGCTCTTCCTGCTGCTGCGGCTGGTCCAGCTCTCACCGGTCGCGTCAGTCGCCCAGCGTCTCTGGCTGCTCGCCCTGGCGTTGGCCGGCATCGCCTTCAGCCTGTGGTTTCTCCGGACTGTGAAGTCTGATCCGGGAGAGCTGTCGGAGGCCTGGATTCCATGGGTGACCCGCGCCTACAGGCTCGCGATCCTGCTGCTCGCCATCGGCTTGCTGGCAAATGTTTCCGGCAACGTCCGCCTTGGCGCACTCCTGGTCATCGGCACGGTTGACGGTATTTTCACGGCAATCGTCCTGGTGGTCGTAGCGGCATTGCTTCGGGCCATGGTCCGGGTTGCCCTTCTCTCGGCAGCCGCGCGTCGCCTGGGTATCGCACCCGATCACTCCGACACCGTCCGCCGGGCCTGCTTCCGCACCATCGCTCTGGCAATCACAATCTTATGGATCGTCTTCACCCTCAAGGGCTTCATGCTCTACGAACCCGCGGTGTCCAGGATCGGCAGGATCCTCGAGGCGGACGTGTCGATCGGCGCATTCTCCCTCAGCCTCGGCAAGGTCCTGACCTTCATCTTCATCGTCTGGTTGTCGGTCAAGCTCGCCGCGCTGGTTGATTTTGTCCTCGAGGTCGTCGTCCTTCAACATTTCAGCCTTCCGGTCGGGGTGCCGCAGACCATCTCCAGGATCAGCCGCTACATCGTGATCCTCGCCGGTGTGGTCGTCGCCTTCTCCGCCATCGGTTTCGACCTCGGTAAGACCGCTCTGGTGGCGGGCGGCCTCGGTGTCGGCATCGGTTTCGGCCTGCAGAACATCGTCAACAACTTCGTGTCGGGGCTGATTCTGCTCTTCGAGCGGCCGATCCGGGTCGGCGACACCATCGAGGTCGGCTCCGCCAGCGGCGTGGTTGAAAAGATCGGCATGCGGGCCACCTTGATTCGCACCTGGCGTGGGCCCGAGCTTGTGGTCCCGAACGCCCACCTGGTTTCGTCGGACGTCCTCAACTGGACCTTGAAACGCGACCGGCGGCGGATCGAGATCCCGATCGGGGTCGACTACGAAAGCGATCCGGAAACGGTTGCGCAGCTCTTGATCGATACCGCAAACGAACATTCGGAGGTCCTCGACCACCCCAAGGCCGAGTGTCACTTCAAAGGATTCGGCGACAGCTCGCTCGACTTCGAGCTCCGCGCCTGGGCGAACGCAGGGAATTGCGCTCGCATCGAGAGCGAACTGCGCTTCGCCATCCGCCGCGCCCTCAAAGAGGCGGGGATCGAGATCCCCTTCCCGCAGCGGGATGTGCACGTCACCACTACCGCTGGGGAGGAAGCCAGCGGCCCCACCGGCCCGGAGGACGCGGAAAAACCGAAAGCCTAACCTCCCGAGGGCGACGACTGACGTCTGCAGCGATGTTGTGGTGCGGGCGTCTCGCCCGCACTTCTTCGATGTCGGTGGAATCGTGCAGGCGGGACGCCTGCACCACAATCGTTCTCCATTCCTGACGCGTCTTGGATGGGTGGAAAATCCGAAATGCGAAATCCGAAATGCGACGGTGCGATGAATCTGCGTCTATCTGCGGAATCTGCGGTTTGTGATGGGTGCGATGGTGCGATTCGATGTCCGAAATCCGAATGGTGCGTTGGTGCGATGAAATTCCGAATTCCGAATTCCGAATTCCGAATTCAGCGGGCGTCGAACGACGCCCGCTAGAACGTCCATCCAACCGAAAGCACCACCGCGAGATCGTGCTTGGCCTGGGCTCCCTCGGGTGGTTCCGAATCGTAATTGTCATAGACCGAAAGGCTGACCGTGAAGTCTTCGATGACCTCGCGCCGCAGCGAAAGATTCAGATTCATCCGGGTCCGCGGCCAGTCGGTGATGCTGGGTTGGACCGAAATATCGATCAGGATGTCGGTTTCCGGAAAGTTATAGAGAAAGTAGTGGTAGATGACTCCGATCATTCCCCACCCAGAGGTTGTGCTCGGACCACCACCAGTCGGATCTTCACGTGTGATCGAAAATCCCACCATCCCCGACAGTTGTTGCCGGTTGGAGACGAGGGCGTAGCGGCCGAAGGCGTAGCCGAGCTCAGCCCGCAAGTCGATGCCGAGTTCCGAGTTGCGGCTGAAGTCCAGCGCCCCGGTTCCGAAATACCGTTTCCCGTGGTACCGGGTGTATTCGAACTTGAGGTCGTCACGGTAGATATCGTCTGCATTATCGCGGCGCGTCTGGATGGAGGTCAGGCTGACCGACCCGCTGTACTTGCGTTGCCGGTACTTTGCGGCCGCGTCCAGCGAGTACTGGAGGCTCGAGTCGGCAGAGGTGTAGCTGAGACCGAGGTCGATGTTCCCATCCAGACGTTCCACAAACGTCTTCTTGATCGGCGTGAATTCGACAACGAAATCCATATCGAGAACGATTCGGCCGTCCTCGCCCGTGACCACCAGTTGTCGAGCCTCGGTCGTAGCCTCGAGGGCTCCGTAGTAGACGTCTCCGTTCTCGTCGTAGACCTCGAAGAAAGCCGAAGCGGTGACGGAGTGTACGAATTCCCACTTGATGTAGATCGTCCCCGCCTGGTCGGTCTTGAACTTCAATTTGTCCTGGACGAGGCTCTTGACCTCACCGACGATCTCGGTGCCGTTGTCGAACACGACCACGTCGGTCTTCCCGGCGACGGCTGTACTCGCCACCAACATGGAAAGCGCCAGAACCACTAGCCTCTTGACCGACCCGCCGCTCTCATGTTCCTCTGCCCGGATGAAAACGCCATCAGAATTTCCTCCGCAGCCGACCGTACCTGCACAACCCCAGGGGGTGCAATCTCTCTGCCGGCATCGTTGCATACCTCAGTGTGCATCCCGGCGGCAGCCCGCGAATCCCTCAAAACAGGGAGGAAACGAGTAGGCCCACCGCAACCATCCGGATGCTGGCCCCACAAATGAGAGCGGCATCATTTGTGGGGCAGCCGTCCTCGGCTCCCGGGTGGGCGGGTGGCAATTCCGTAATTCCTACTTCTCCCTGCCCTACTCGATTCCCCCTCACTTCTGGGGATTCGCGGGGTCATTGCAGGAACGATAATATTCGTGTGATTGACCCTATAGATGGACCTCCAACTGTTCAATTGACCAAGTTTCGACGGAGGCTCGCAGATGAACCTGTCAAATGGAAACAAGGAAATCGAGTTCGGCGGGCCCGCCACCTATCGCATCGTCGTCAAGGGCGAGCTGGGCCAGGAGTGGAGCGACCGCCTCGCCGGTCTCGCCATCACCTCCACCCAGCGCGAGGGGGGCTCGCCGCACACTGCCCTGGTCGGGACAGTCCGCGACCAGGCCGAGCTCAACGGCATCCTCGAAACGCTTTACAGCCTGCACCTGCCGATCCTGCGGGTCGAGCAGGTCGAGAAGGAAACACGAACACCTGGCAACGAGATCTTTGAACGACGGCCCGCGGGCCGCAAGGAAAGGGAGCAGAAATGAAAGCAGAATCACTGTCCACATTCATTCTGATCGGGTTACTGGCGACGGGTCTCGGAGGCCCGGCCGAGGCGCAGAGCATCTTCGAACTCGGCAGTGCCGAGGAGAAGTACACACCGGGTGGGTTCAAGCCGGCACCGGAAAAGATCAAGACGCGGTTCGGCACCCTGGAGTTTCCTGACGGCTACCCGACAGAAAAAACCGCTCAACAAGTTTACGATGAACTGGACCTGCAGCGCGCGACCCAGTTGTTCCTCGATATGTATCCAGCCCTTTCCATGCGTGGAATGATGATCGGAACAGTGCGGGATTACGGCTCGAAGGACAGCTCGCATGTCGCGGTGACAGCCGACCGACTGGATTCCAGCGCATTGTGGCTGACCGGTAATACGGAAAGTATCTACGCCATGGTGGTGTTTGACCTGAAGGCCGACGGCCCCACGGTTTTTCAAGCACCTCCCGGGTTGATGGGACCGGTAGATGACGCCAACTTCTTGTTTGCCTTCGATATTGGTCCCACCGGCCAGGACAAAGGCAAGGGTGGTAAATACCTGATCCTTCCTCCCGGTTACAAGGGTGATGTGCCGGACGGCTATTTTGTATTTCAATCGCCGACCTATCGTCTCTTTTCGTTTGTCCGCGCCAACGCGGAGGTGGTCGGATTTGGCGAAAAGGCGATGGACTTCTTCCGCAAGAACTGCCGCGTCTATCCGTTGAATGACGGACCGAAAGAAGGCACGTTCACCAATGTGACAGGGGTTCCGATCAACACCCTGGTTCCCGAGGATGCCACCGCGTTCGAATGGATGCATGAGCTCATCAACTACGAACCGGCCGAGGCCTTCGGCAAAGAAAAGCTGGGGCGTCTCGCATCCATCGGTATTGAACAAGGCAAACCGTTCAACCCCGACGCCCGGATGAAGAAGATCCTGGACCAGGCCGCCAAAGAAGGCGTGGCGATGTCCCGCGTGATCGCATTCGACAGCCGTCAGCCTGCGGCCAGGGTCTATCCGAATCGCATGTGGGAGAGCCCCTACATCGGCGACAGCTCGAGCTTCGACCCGAATGGCTACTTCAATCTGGAGTCGCGGACGACCTTTCACTTCACCGCCGACGGCATCACGCCTGCCATGGCGGCACAGATGCCGGACGGATTGGGCTCCCGCTACCAGACCACCTACAAGGACAAGGACGGCGAGTATTTTGACGGCAACAAGACCTATAGGCTGCACATGCCCCCGAATGTTCCGGTCAAGCTGTTCTGGGCGGTGACGGTCTACGATCCGTGGACCCGTTGCGAAATCCAGAGTCAGCCCTACCCCAGCATCAGCAGCCAGCAGAAGCCGGCACCGAAGACCAATGCTGATGGCTCCATCGATATCTACTTCTCCGCAAAGCTTCCAGCCAATGTTTCGAAAGCGAACTGGGTCAAAACCCTGCCGGATCAGGGATTCTTTGTCTACATGCGTTACTACGGTCCGCTCAAGGCATTCAACGACAAGAGCTGGGTGCCCAACGATGTAGAGCTTGTTGAATAGATGCGGGATGCAGGTCGCAGGATGCAGGGTGCAGGTCACAGGGACTCGGGTTCCCGCCTGCATCTTGAATCCTGCATCCTGAATCCTGCATCCTGAATCCCATGAATACCCAAACCTGAACAAAGGAGAGACGCACCATGAAAACGAAGTCGTTCACAATCATCGCCCTGGCTTGCCTGTTGGCAGTCACCGTCTCGGCGCAGACACCCGTCGGTACCACCGAACCGACCTTTGAAAACACCACCACGATTCCGCACCGGATCACCACCCCAGACGCGGTCGACACACCCATCGGCACCCTGGAGTTCTTCGACGGCGTGCCCATCGGCGACACCACCGAAAAGGTCTACGACTACGTGGATCGTGCCCGCGCGGTCGATGTATTCATCAACATGATGCCCGCGGTCTCCATGTACAACATCCGCCAGGGACAGCGCGACATCGGTCACACCGAATCCAACCAGATCGTGATCGCCGAGCAGATGGGCGATTCCAAGCCGCTGGTTCTCACCTGGAACAACACCTCGCTCTACACCTGGGGTTTTCTCGATCTCAAGGTTGACGGCCCCACCGTGATCGAGATCCCTCCCGACGTGCTCGGCATCCTCGATGACATGTACTTCCGCTACATCACCGACATGGGCGCTGCCGGACCCGACAAGGGCAAGGGCGGCAAGTACCTGGTGCTGCCCCCCGGCTACGACGGCGACGTGCCGGAGGACGGCTACTACGTGGTGCAGTCGCGGACCTATACCGTGTGGAACTTCATGCGCGGCTATGTCAGGGACAGCGTCAAAGACGCTGCCGACAACATCAAGAACAACCTCAAGGTCTATCCTCTGGCGCAAAAGGACAATCCGCCGAAGATGGAATTCCTCAACATGTCCGGTCTGGCTGAGTACCAGACCATCCCACCCAACGACTTCAGCTTCTTCGAGGATCTCAACGCCATCATCCAGGAGGAGCCCCTCGATTTCATCGGTCCGGAGACGCGGGGCCAGATCGCGGCCATCGGCATCGTCAAGGGTCAGCCCTTCCAGCCCGATGGAAGGATGCGGCGGCTGCTCAGCGAGGCGGCAGACATCGGCAACGCCTATGCCCGCGCCAACACCGTCTTCCCGCGCGACCCGGGGCACCGCTACTACCCCGACACCGGCAGCGAGTGGGTCATGGCCTTTGCAGACAATGACTACCTACTTCTTAAAAGACGGGGCGCGCCGCGCGGACTCACGCCTGTGGATGCACTACAACGCCGTCTGCGTGACACCTGCGATGGCGCTCACCAAGCCCGGCGCCGGATCGCAATATGCGATCGCCGGTCTGGACTCGAAACACCAGCCGCTCGACGGCGCCAAGACCTACAAGCTGCACCTGCCGCCCAACGTGCCGGTCAAGGACAACTGGTCGGTGACCATCTACGACACGCAGACCCGCTCCATGATGCAGACCGACGAGAAGTTCGCAGGCGTCAACAGCCTGAGTGGAAAAGTGAAGCAGAACGCCGACGGATCCTACGACATCTGGTTCGCTCCGACAGCGCCTGAGGGCAAGGAGAACAACTGGATCCAGACCATCCCCGGCAAGAGCTGGTTCATCATCCTGCGGGCCTACGGGCCTCTGGCACCCTGGATCGACAAGACCTGGCGTCCCAGCGAGCTCGAGCTGGTGGAGTAGTCGAATCGAAATATGACGGAGGGGCGGTTCGAGACACGAACCGCCCCTCGCTGAGTCCGACTTGACCATGTTGCAGCGGTCAGAGTCGAGAACGGCACCGCGTGCCGGTGCACATCGAGACACGGAGGACACGATGACCAAAGGACTTCTGAAAGCCGTAATTCTGCCGACCCTGATAGCGATCGCGATGACGACCGTAGGGGTGCCGAACGCTTCGGCGCAGGACGGCTGGGAATTCGATCTCGCGATCTACGGCTGGCTGCCGACCATCGAGGGCAAGCTCGCCTACGAGATCCCGGAACTCGGCGACACGATCGAGGTCGATCCCGCCGACCTGCTCGACAACCTCCAGTTCACCGCGATGGTCGGCTTCGCCGCGAACCACGGCAAGTGGTCGATCCTCGGCGATGTGATCTACCTCAAGGAGGCCGCAAGCCAGCAACGAGCTGCTGGACATCGGCGATCCGGACTCAACCTCAGTGCCGATTTCGAGCTCAAGGCCTGGATCACCAGCTTCGGCGGCGCCTATGAGGTCGCCAGCAGTCGACGGTCCACCCTCGGGGTCCTGGTCGGCGTCCGCTACTTCTCGACGGACACGCGCCTCGTCTGCGCGCAGTACGGTCCCCTCGACTCCGACGCGCCCTGGAAGAAGTCTGCCACCTGTGGAACGGCGTTGTCGGCGTCAGGGGCCGGCTCGGGCTGGCGGATCACTGGTTCGTGCCCTATCACCTGGACATCGGCACCGGCGATTCCGACCTCACGTGGCAGGCTATGCCGGCGTCGGCTACAGTTGCGATGGGGCAGCCTGGTTCTCCTCTACCGCTACCTCGATTTCGACCAGGGCGACGGAGCGTGGTGCGCAGCATGACCATGGCCGGGGCCGAGTTCGGGGTCGTGTTCCGGTTCTGATCGAAATGAGAAAGGGCAATGCCATGAAACAGCGAACCGTATTCTGGGGCCTCGCCCTCGTGTTGCTCTCCGGCGCCGCGCCGGCCTTCGGCGATGATCTCAGCGAGGCTGCCGCGGTGCTGTGCTCGTCATCGTGGGCGATGGTGTGCACCAGCGACGAGGACTGCGAGTCGGGCCCGCCGTGGGCGTGGAACATCCCGCAGTTCGTCGAGGTCGACCTCGCGGCGAAGATGCTGAGCACCACCGAGGCCAGCGGCGAGGACCGGACCACACCCGCCGAGGTGCTGCGGCGCGAGGAGGGCTTGATCTTCATCCAGGGCATGGAGATGGGCCGGGCGTTCAGCATCGTCGTTGCGGAAGACAGCGGCAGCATGTCGGCGGCATCGCGGGGGAAGATTTCACAGTTTCGGTCTTCGGCGCCTGCACACCGCTGCCGGCGGGGAGGTGATGAGATGAAGTACCGCACAGTGATCGGGTGCGTCATCGCGGTGGCGTTGGTCTCGCCGGCGGTCCGGGCGCAGGACGCCGTGGCGCCGGCTTCGGGGCAGAAGACCCTGGCCGCAACCATGAACGTCTACGTGTTCCCACAAAAGGGTCAGGCGGCCGATCAGCAATCCACCGACGAAGCCGCGTGTTACGGGTGGGCGGTGCAGAACACCGGTACCGATCCATTCCAACTGCAACAACAGGCTCAGGCCCAGGGGCAGCAAGCCGACCAGGCACAGGCGCAGGCCGGGGCCGTCGGCACCGGGGCCGGCGCCCGCGGCGCGGTCCGCGGCGCCGCGGGCGGTGCTTTGATCGGTGCGATCGCCGGTGACACCGGCAAAGGGCGCCGCCTACGGTGCAGCTGCCGGTCTGGTCGTCGGGCACCGGCGAAAGCGGGTCGCGCGCCACGAAGCGCAGGCCCAGGTGGAAACCCAGGCCGCCCAGGCGCAACAGGCCACGGCCGAGCAGTTGGAGAACTTCAAGAAGGCGTTCAGCGTCTGTCTGGAGGCGAAAGATTATCTCGTCAAATTCTGATCACCGTGCCGCAGTCGCGGGGTGCCTCCTGGTCAGCGTGGTGCTGACGGCAGCCTGCACCTCGATCGGGCCGAGCACCGTGACCCGCGACAACGCAGGCTACAACGACGCCCTCGGCTCGGCGTGGAAGCAGCAGATGCTGCTCAACATGGTCAAGCTGCGCTACGGCGACACGCCGGTCTTCATCAACGTGGCGTCTCTGATCAATCAGTACAGCCTCGAGGGCCAGGTCAGCCTCAACTCGCCCGGCTGGGATCGTCCCTCCAGTGTCGGCCCGCCGGTCGGCGGCATCGCCGGCCGCTGGGCCGATAGGCCCACCATCACCTACACGCCGGTGACCGGCGAGCAGTTCACCAAGAGCCTGCTGACACCGATCCAACCGATGTCGCTCTTGTCTATGGTCCAGTCGGGGTGGCCGGTGGAGTTCGTTTTCGGTGTCGCCGTCCGGTCGATCAACGGGATCGCCAACGGGACCCGCGCACACTCCTCCACCAGGAGCCCGACCCGGAGTTCGGCGAGCTGTTGCAGGCGCTCACCCAGATTCAGCAATCCTCCTCGATCGACATCCGCATCGATCGCCGTCCGGACGGCGAGGTCGCGGTTCTGGTGATCAAAAAAGGTGATCTCGGTCCCGTTGATGAGGCTCGCCGGCGAGTGCGCGAGATCCTCGACCTCGATGCCGAAGTGAGCGGAGTTCCGCCTCGAGTACGGCTCGATCGCCGACCGGCCGGATACAGTCGCCATGCTCACCCGCTCGCTGCTCGAGATCATCGGCGAGTACAGCTTCGGGATCGAGGTGCCGCCAGAGCACATCGAAGAAGGGCGGTGCCGACCCGCACCGCAATTCGAAGGCCCGTGGGCGCCACCGTCCATCAGGATTCACTCCGGCCGGACGAGCCGGACGATGCATTCGTCACCATTCGATACCGCGATCTCTGGTTCTGGATCGACGACCGCGACTTTGCCTCGAAGCGGCGATTCAGCTTCATGCTCTTGCTGACCTCCCTCGCCGAGACCGGCGCCTCGCCTTCGGCACCGCTGATTACCGTCGGCGCCGGCGGATAAGCCCTGCTAGGGAGGGGATAAACCTCCCCTACAGACATTTCTAAACGCGCCCGGCGTAGGGGCGGGGTTTATCCCCGCCCTGTTTCCTGTTATGGTCGCGGGAGCTTGCGAGCGAACACTGATACGTCCTGAGGGATTGAAGGAACTCTTGGATCCTCAACAAAGCTCCGCGCCCCTGATCCGCACCAAGCTGCACCGACCGTCGGTGCCGTTCGATGTGGTGGGCCGGGATCGCCTCTTCCGGTTGATGGATCGGGCCTTCGAGATGCCGTTGACCCTGGTTTCGGCACCCGCCGGCTACGGCAAGAGCGTGCTCGTCGCCCAGTGGGCCGAGCACTGCGAACATCCTGTCGCGTGGCTGTCCCTCGACGAGGATGAGAGCGACCTCAGACTGTTTCTCCAGTACCTGGTGGCCGCCGTCCACACCGTCGCCGAAGGCGCCTGCCGCGCCACCGAGGAATTGTTGCAGGCGACTGAGCTCCCACCCCCATCGGTGCTGGCCGGTCATCTGCTCAATGATTTCGAAGCCCTGGGCCAACCGTTGGCAATCGTGCTCGACGACTATCACCGGATCCAGATCTCGTCACCGGTGCACGATCTGATAGGCCGGTTGCTCGAGCACCCGCCCAGCTCGGTCCGCCTCGTGCTGGTGACGCGCCGCGATCCGCCGTTGCCCTTCATGAGCCTGTTGGCCGGCAACCAGGTCGCCGAAGTGCGTTTGGAGGATCTGCGGTTCACCGGAGGCGAGACCGCGGAGTTTCTGTCGGCGACGGCGGAGACTCGCGATCAGTGACGAGGCGCTCGCAAATCTGCAGCAACAGGTCGAAGGATGGGCGGCCGGTCTGCGTCTGGTAATCCTGGCTCTGCGCCACGCCGTCGACCCGGAGTCGCTTCTGGGCGGCCTCCGTGGGGGCCTTCCGCAAACTCGCGCGTACCTCCTCCGAGAAGCGCTGTCCGGGCTGTCACCCGAGGATCGGGACTGGCTGCTGAGGTCCTCCATCCTCGACCGATTCTGCGCACCGCTCCTCGAGGCGGTGTGTTGCCCCGATGGAGCATCGGCGCATCCGGAGCTCACCGGCCGGAAATTCCTCGACCTCCTCCAGCGCAATAACCTCTTCACCATTGCTCTCGACACCGAGGGGGAGTGGTTCCGGTATCACCACCTGTTCCAGGATCTTCTGCAGCGCCAGTTGCGCGAGACATCAAGCAGCGAGGACATCGCATCCCTCCATCTCCGGGCCGGCGAGTGGTTCGAAGCCGAAGGTCTGATTGACGAAGCCCTGAAACACACCCTGGCGGCGGAGGAGTTCGATCGGGCGGTCCAGATCGTCGAGCGGCATCGGCGCGACGAGCTCGACGCCGACAGGTGGTATGTCATCGAGCGGTGGATCGACCTGCTCCCGGAAGACCTCGTCCAGCAGCGGCCGGGGCTCCTACTCGCCCGTGCCTGGGTCGCCCTCCACCGGTTTCATCTGGTCGAGCTTCTGCCTATCCTGGAACAGGCCGCCCCGCTCCTCGTAAACGACGAGAACTTGTTGGGAGAGTTGCAGACTCTCTCAGGGTCCCTTCAGTTTTTCCTCGGCGACGGAGAGAGGAGCGTGCATTTCTGCGAGGAGGCTTCCAGGCGTGTGGCCGGGGAGCGTCGTTTGATCCGAGGGCACCTCGAAATGTTTCTCAATATGGCACGAAGCATGATCGGCGAGCATGACATGGCGCTTCGCGCGCTCGAAGACCGAATTCGGGAAGCCGGATCGTCCGAGAGCATCTACGTTTCGCGCCTGATCGCGGGGATAGCCTTCATCTCCCAGACTGCGGGCGATCTCGATCGAGTGAAAAACGAGGCCCGGCGTCTTCGATCAGTCGCTGGAACTAGGGATATCGCCTACACCGAAGCCATTGGCACGTACATGGAAGCGTGGGCTGACCTGCAGACCTTCGACCTAGAGCAGGCGTCCCGAAACTTTGCTGACGCAGCCCAGCACCGGTACATCCTGCACACGAGGGTTGCGATTGACGCACTCGCCGGCCGGGCCCTCACCCAGCAACTCATTGGGCGGCCCGATGATTCCGAAGAGGCTCTGGAGCGTCTGCAGAACTTCGCCCTCGAGCTTCGAGACTCGATTTTTCTCCCTGTGGCCAGTTCCTGCCGGGCGCGACTCGCCCTGTTGAGGGGAGATGAGACGTCGGCGGTCACCTGGGCGCGGTCTGCCTACGAGGCACCGGTACCGATGGAGCTGTATTTCTGGTTGGAGGTGCCGGCAATCACCCGTGCGAGGGTGCTGATTGCAGCCGGCACCAGAACGAGCCTGAGCCAAGCGATCGACCTGCTTCGCGCCGTCCGGCAGATGGCCGAGCCCCGCCATTTTACGAATCAGACAATCGAGACGGCTGTCTTGTTGGCGCTGGCTTTCGAAAAACAGGGACACAATGACAAGGGTCTCGAGGCCCTTCGAGAGTCGTTCAAGCTGGCAGCGCCGCACGGCTGGATTCGACCGTTTGTCGAGGCCGGACCGGCGATGGCGGAAATGCTTGATCGCCAACCCCAATTGGGCGAAGAAACTGACTTCATCCGGCGAGTCCTGAGCGCCTTTTCGAGCCACGTTGCGGCCAACCCGGTGGCGACCCCAATTGTGCAGGAGACATCTCCGTCGGTCGCAAGCAGCTCAGCTGCACCTGAAGACCTGACCAACCGCGAGCTCGACGTCCTCGAGCTTCTGGCGGAACGGCTCCAGAACAAGGAGATCGCGAGCCGGCTCTGCGTCTCGACCCACACCGTGAACTACCACCTCAAGAGCGTTTATGCCAAGCTCGGCGTCAACAATCGCCGGCAGGCCGTGGCCGCATCAACCGAAAAAGGGCTTCTCAAGCCCCGTTGACGGCCCACCCCCCTCATTCCCCCCCTATTTCCCGCCCTATTTGAGGGATTCTGAATTCACTTTCCCTACCCATACTTCAAGCATGGCAAAGTCACGTTCTTGGTTAGAACGAAACAGGAGTGACCTCCGATGACGACAATTGACGCCATCAGAGACATCGAGTTCGGCAGCCCCGCCACATATCGAATCGTCGTCAGAGGAGCGCTCAGTGATCACTGGAGCGACCGGCTCGCCGGCATGGCGGTTTCGGTTGCGGAGAGCGCCAGCGGTTCTTCGCATACCACGCTGGTCGGCCCTCTGCGCGACCAGGCCCAGCTCAACGGCGTCCTCGAGACCCTGTACAACCTGCACCTGCCGATCCTCCGCGTCGAAGAGGTCGGAGACGACGCATGAACCACAACAACACGGACCGCGAACCACACCGCACAACCGTAGGGGAGGGGTTTATCCCCTCCCGAGAAATCGAATCAAGGAGGAGAATGATGAAGACCCGAAACCACCTAATGCTCATCGGCCTGGCCGTGCTCCTGGCAGGCGGAACCCTTGCCTGCAGCCAGGGGCCCGCGGAAACCCCGGCACCGACGGCGCAAGCCAAGCACGTAGCCCCACCAACCATGAAAATGACCACCGATATCCCGGCGTCAATCAAGGCCCCGGACTCGGTGGAGACCTCGATCGGCACTCTCGAGTACTTTGATGGCGTGCCGGACGAAACCACGGTCGAGAGCGTCTACGACTATCTCGATCGCTCACGCGCCGTCGAGTCGTTCCTGAACTGCATCCCGGCGATGTCCATGTACTCGATCCGGGAGGGACAGCGGAACTTCGGCATCGATGCCAGCAACAAGATCGTCATCTACGACAATTTACTGGACTCCAAGGCCCTCTGGCTGACCGCGAACACTTCGACCATGTACGCCATGGGCTGGCTCGATCTGAAGAAAGACGGGCCGACGGTCATCGAGCTTCCGCCCCGCATGCTCGGCATCCTCGACGACATGGCCTTCCTCTACATGACGGATCTCGGTATGGCCGGTCCCGACAAGGGCAAGGGCGGTAAGTTCCTGGTGCTGCCCCCGGGCTACGAGGGCAACGTGCCGAAGGGCTACTACGTGGTGCCGTCGAAGACCTACGGCGCGTGGCTCTTCATGCGCGGCTACCTGGACAAGGGCATCGAGGCCGCCTCGGAGAATATCCGCGACAACCTGAAGGTGTACCCGCTCGCGCAGAAGAACAGCCCGCCGCAGATGGAGTTCATCAACGGTACGGGGCAGGAAATCAACACCGTGGTGCCCAACGACTTCTCATTCTTCGAGAATGTGCACGCGATCCTCCAGGAGGAACCGGCCGGATTCCTCGGTCCCGAGATCAGTGGCCAGCTGGCCGCCATCGGCATCGAAAAAGACAAGCCCTTCCCGTCAGATGACAGGATGAAAAAGATCCTGGTCGATGCAGCCGCAATCGGCAACGCCGCAGCCCGCGCCATCAGCTTCTCGCCGCGCAATCCGGGGCTCTACACCTATGGCAAGGACAGCGGGTGGTACCAGCCGATCATCGGCGGGAGCACCACCTACATGGCCAACGGCGCTCGCGTGCTCGATGGTCGGGTCTTCTACCACTTCGGCTACATCTGCGTCTCCCCCGCCATGTCGAGCAAATCGCCGGGCAAGGGCTCGGACTACTCGATGGGCATGGTGGATTCCCAGGGCCGGCCGCTCGACGGTTCGAAGACCTACAAGCTCCACCTGCCGCCAAACATCCCGGTCAAGGACTTCTGGGCCCTGACCATGTACGACACCCAGACCCGCTGCCAGCTGCAGACCGACCAGCAGTTCCCGACCCTGGACAGCTACCGCGAAGGCATGAAGACCAACGCCGACGGCTCGATCGACGTCTACTTTGCTCCGAAGGCGCCTGAGGGCCAGGAGAGCAACTGGCTGCAGACCATTCCGAACAAGAGCTGGTTCGTCGCGCTGCGCATGTACGGCCCGCTCGAGCCCTGGCTCGACCAGACCTGGCGGCCGGGTGAGATCGAGCTCGTTGAATAGAAGAACTTCGTAGGGGCGGGGTTTTCTTGCCGCGGCGTAGCCGCAGGCGAAGCCGGGTCCCCGCCCACTACGACCAACACGATAGGAGAAACGCACCATGAAAACGAAATCACTGACATGCATCCTGGTCGCGCTGATGGCCGCCGGCTTGGCGACCACCGCGGGGGCTGAAGCCCCCACGATGAAGTACAGCACCGAAATCCCTGCGAACGTCATCACCCCCGACCGCTCCGAGACCCGCCTGGGCACCCTCGAGTTCACCGACGGGTATCCGACGGAGGAGACGGCGCAGAAGGTCTGGGATCATATGGACTTTTCCCGTGCGGTGGAAGTCATGATCATGACCACCCCGGCGGCTTCGCTGCAGGGTTTCCGCAAGGGGATCCAGAAGTGGGGGCCTGACAACGAAACCATGATCTATTGGGGGGACGTCTGGACTCCAAGGGCTTGCTCCTGACCGGAAACACTACAGTGGTCTACACCTTCATGTGGATCGACCTCAAGAACGGCCCGATGGTCATGGAGACGCCGCCCAACGTCCTGGGCATCATCGATGACGCCTGGTTTCACTACGTCTGCGACTTCGGCAACGCGGGCGACGACAAGGGCAAGGGCGGCAAATATCTGCTGGTGCCGCCGGACTACGAAGACTCGATCCCCGACGGCTACATCGTCAAGAAATCGCGGACCTACGGCCACTGGCTGGCCATGCGCGGCTTCATGACGAGATTTTGACCCCGTGCCCGTGGTAAAAACATGAAGGAACACTTCCGCCTCTACCCGTTGGGTGAGAAACCCAAAGAGGTCAACTGGGTCAACACCGCCATGCAGGATTTCAATACGCTGCATGCCCAGGACGCCACCTTCTTTAACGAGGTGAATATCACCGTACAGGAAGAGCCCAACTCGGCGGAGGACCCGGAGATTCTCGGGCTGCTCGCCTCGATCGGCATCCAGAAGGGCAAGGACTTCGCGCCGGATGCCCGTATGCAGAAGATCCTGGCCGAAGCCGCCGCGGTGGGCACCGCCGCCCAGCGCACCATCCTCTTCCGCAACCGTGACGAGAACGTCGTGATCTGGCCTGGGAGCAAGAGCTGGGAGATCGGCTTCGCCGGCGGCAGCTACCAGTTCCTCAACGACGGGGTCAGCCTGATCAATTCGAGGACCCGGTTCCATTTCTACGCAACAGGGATCACGCCGGTGATGGTGAAGCCGCCCGTCGGTGCGGGATCGCAGTATGTGATTGGCCTGCGCGACGCCGAGGGCCGGGCGCTGGACGGCAGCAAGACCTATCAAATCCACATCCCGCCCAACGTTCCGGCCAAGCGCTTCTGGGACATCACCGTTTATGATAACCAGACCCGATCCCTGCTGCAGACCGACAACCCCTACCCGGGAGTTACCAGTAGCGATCCGGCTGTAGTGAAGAACGCCGATGGTTCCTACGACGTTTTCATCGGCCCGAAGAAGCCGGACGGAAACGTGAACTGGATCCAGACCGACTCCAGCAAGGGCTGGAACATGCTTTGGCGGATCTACGGTCCGACTCAGGTCTGGTATGACCGCAGTTGGCGGCCGAGCGAGATCGAGTTGGTTGAGTAGCTGATATCAAAACCCCGACATGGGGCGGGCGACGGCCCGCCCCTTTTTCTTATCCGAACTGAAAAAAGGAGCACGCCGTGAAATCGAAATCGATGGCCATTCTTGCTGGTGCCGGACTGTTGCTGGCTGCCCTGGTGAGTCCGGTGTCGGCTCAGAGCGCCGGCACTCCGGGAGAAACAAGGAATCTGTTTGATACTGCCGGGGAGAAACAAACCAACACGGACTTCAAACCGGCGCCCGACAAGATCCGGACCGATTTCGGCACCCTGAGATTCGAAGGCGGCGCATTCCCGACCGAGGAGTCGGTGCAGCTCATCTACGACGAGATGGATCTGCAGCGCGCCACCCAGGCCTATATGGATTTCTACTCGGCCCTTTCGATCTACGGCATCCTCAAGGCGCAGATCCGGGACTTTGGTTTCGAGACCCCTTCGGACATCGGCGTGATGGCCGATTTCATGCACCCGAGCGAGAACTATCTGACCGGGAACGACGTCACCGTCTACGCCGTTGCCACGATCGACCTCAAGGTCGACGGCCCGACGGTGGTCGAGATACCTCCCGGTATGTTCGGCAACGCCAACGACGCCAACTTCAAGTACCTCACGGATTTCGGCCCGACCGGGCCCGATCAGGGCAAGGGCGGAAAGTACCTCTTCCTCCCGCCCGGCTACGAAGGCAAAGAACCAACCGGGTATTTCACCTTCCACTCGCCGAGCTACCGGATCTGGGCGATGATGCGGGGCTTCGGGGCCGTCGGCAACGGCGATCAGGCTGTCGCATGGTTCAAGGAGCGTCTCAAGGTCTATCCATTGGCCACCGGTCCACGGGAAAACAACGCCGTCAACACTTCCGGGATGGGCGCAAATACCCTGGCGCCGGAGGACGGTTCCGCCTTCGAGATGCTCAACGAGATCATCCAGTACGAGCCCACCGAGCTCTTCGACAAAGAACTCCTCGGTCGACTGGCCACGCTCGGCATCGAGAAGGGCAAGCCCTTCAATCCGGATGTGCGGATGCAGCGCATATTCGACCAGGCCGCGAAACAGGGCGTCGCCATGTCGCGGGCCATCCTCTACGCCTCGAGAGACCCGGAGATCCACTACTGGCCCGACCGCCACTGGGAGAAGATGTTCATCCGCAACACCGAGTTCATGGTGAACGGCTACAGCGACATCGACGCCAGGACCCTCTGGCTCTACCAGGCCATCTGCGTCTCGCCGAGTCTGCTCTCCACGACACCGGGCGTGGGCACCTCCTACCTCACCGCGCTCCGGGACAAAAACGGCACCTACCTCTTCGGCGACAAGAACTACCGGCTCCGCGTGCCGGCCAACCCGCCCGTCAAACGCTTCTGGGCGGTGACCGCCTATGACCCTCTGAGCCGTAGCCTGCTCCCATCTGGTGGCAACATCACCGTCAGCAGCACGCGAGACCCCGAGGTGAATCCCGACGGTTCGGTCGATGTCTACTTCGGACCGAAGGCGCCGAAAGGGCACGAGAAGAACTGGATCAAGACCGATCCGGCCAAGGGCTTCTTCGTGGTCTTCCGCTTCTACGGCCCGACAGAGGGCTACATCGAGAAGACCTGGGTGCTCAACGATTTCGAGCTGATCGACTGAGGAACTGAAGGTGGGCTGAAGCCCACCCTACCCCGGACCCATGAATCGAGGCGATGGGTAGGGTGGGCCTTGGCCCACCTTCAGAGTCTGCGGGCCGCGTTAATCTTCGAGGACCCGAGGCAGCACACCGCCGGGTCTGCCGAAATGAGGTTCAGCGTCGGTGACTTCACGGGGATCGACAAATCCGCGGCGCGAGGCGCTGTAGTAGAGGCACCCGATCTCCTCTGGAGAGCGGGATTCAACAAATGGTTCCACCGAGGCAAGCGCTTCGAGCCACTCCCCTTTCAACGTTTCGAGGTCGATGGGTTCAACAAGGTCGAGTCTTGCGAGGTCTTCAGCTCGAACCCGCCCCCGCCTCCGCAGAAGCTCGAGGAGGGAAAGCGGGGTAAAACCGGGGTCCTTCCCACAGGCCGCCCAGCACAGCGCGCCGAACACAAGGAGCCCGCGGTGAAAGTGGAGCGCGTCGAGGACATCACGGGGCTCGTCACGTCCGGCGAGCGCGAGAATCTTGTTGACCGCAAGGTCAACCGGATGGAGCGTGAATCCGACCCTGGCGTCGCGCACAGTGGGAACAAATCGCCAGGCCGAGTCGCGGGCCCACTCGACCTTGGTCGCGTGTCCGTTTTTTCGGACGACGGCACGAACAAAACCGGGTTGATTCAGATCAATGTCGATGGAGTATCCACCGGCATTGAGCAGCCTCTGGTCGGCGGCAAAGGCTTCGGCGACCCGGGCCTCTGAGTCCTGGAAATAGTCGAGATCGCGGCTGAACCGGTTGGTATTCGGCTCCATCAGAATCGCGGCCCCGCCGGCGAGGTAAGAGTCAAAGGTCCGGTTCTCGGAGAGCAACCGTGCCAGGCCCTCCTGGTAGTCGGTTAGCGGCACAGCTTCACCGCCGCCTGCCAGGCTTCGCGCCCTCCGTGCCTGCGGAGTTGCGTAGCCACCCAGTGAACATCCGACGGCCCGATCTTGTATTCGGGGTCGAACGACCAGAAACACTCGGTGTGGAAGCGACGGTAAAGCCGGCGCGCTTCCCGCACGCGGACCATCGCACGGGCAGTTTCCGGGTCGAGCACCCGGCGGCTCTTCCGACCGCCTCGTCGCCCGATCTCGGCAAGATACGCTTGAACGTTTCGTTCCATGTCACCATCATAATCCGCTTATGATAAGACTGCAATATTTTCTTCAGTTTCAGTCATCGTCGTCCATTCCACATCGCGCATCAAACCTTGCGGTCACTCGCACCTAGATTCTTGGATCTCGCACGCCACCCCCCCCCCATTTCCCCCCATAAACGAGGGATGCCGGACCACCCGCAAGGCCCTACTCTTGGGGAGCATGAGACCTCAGAAACTCTATGAGATTTCATCCCCCAGACGGGGAGAGGAGCACAGAATGATCAAGGTAAAACGTGTGGCGTGTGTTTTGGCGGCGCTTTTCATCATCGCCCTTTGCGGTCCGGCGTATGGCCAGGAGACTTCCGCGGAGGCCACAGAGGCTGCGAAACAGGCGAACAACCCGCTGGCGAGTTTCACGACCCTCAATATTCAGAACTACTACATTTCAGAACTCAACGAGACGGATGGCACGGCCAATACGCTGTGGATCCGCTACGCCCAGCCGTTCAAACTGTTCAAGGGAAACTGGTTGCTCCGTGCCTCATTGCCGGTCAATCGAGTGCCGACACCGGCGGGCTCCGAGTCCGGCCTCGGCTCGATCAACGCCTTTGCCGCCTATCTGTTCAAAATGAAGAATCCGGAAATCACCTTCGGTGCTGGCCCGTTGGCGGCGTTTCCTACTGGCACCGGTGGCATCCCCGGTAACGACACCTGGGATCTCGGAGCAGCCATGGTCCTCTTCGACGCCAGGTCCAACCTCATCCAATGGGGCGGCCTCGTGACCTACCAACACGACGTGGCAGGCGACGGCGAAAGTAGCCTCGCTGCAGTGCAGCCCTTCGGCATGGTGCAGATGGGCAAGGGCTGGTACGTGCGTTCAACCGGAGTCTGGGTCTTCAATCTCGAGGCGGATAGTTGGACGGTACCGGTCGGTATGGGCGTCGGCAAAGTCGTAAAGGCAGGCAAAAAAGTCATCAATGCGTACTTCGAGCCGCAGTTCACCGTCCTGAGCAGCGGCGATGTCGGTCAACCGCAATTCCAGCTCTTCTTCGGCGTCAATATCCAGTCCATGAATTGACCTTCGGAACGACTGAAAACCAAACAGCCTGAATCCATAGACTCACCACCGGGGCGGTTCGCAATGCGGACCGCCTCGGTTTCTCTAAAGGGGCCGAAAAAGACTCTGAAGGTGGGCTCAAGCCCACCCTACCCATCGCTGCGGTCAGCGGGCCCGAGGTAGGGTGGGCCTTGGCCCACCTTCAGAGACGCGGCTTCGTGGTCGGCATTCCGAATTGCGATGTTGCGATGGTGCGACGCAATTCCTAATTCCGAATTCCTCATTCCGAATTCCTCCTCTCCCCCATTTCCCCCTCGTTTCGAGGGATTCGGGGTCGACGTGCGGGTTTCGTAGTGCTCGCATGCAACTCATCCGCGCCAAGAAACTGACATCTGCGGCGGCGACCTCATTCATTACACCGCGAAATCGAGACACAATGTCCCCGGGCGTGTATCCTGTTCCACACACCAGGTCGGAAAAACGATTGAAATGTATAAAGGAGAAGAGGTATGAAAACGAAGACTCTATTCATTCTGTTGGTCGCCGGTCTGGCGGCGCCGGTCTCGGCACCGGAGTCGACGCAGCCGAAGAGAATCAGGTCACAGCCCAGGTCGATCGGACCGAGTTGCCGATCAAAGGGCCTTGGTATCCGCCCATCACGACCCTGGATGCGCGAGACGCCAAGGCGCCGCCGATCTTCGAGGTCAAGGCACCGAAGGATGCGCCCAATGTCGTGATCATCCTGCTCGATGACCTGGGTTTCGGCGGCACCAGCGCCACGGGTAGCGTGCTCGAAACGCCCCACTTCGACAAGCTTGCCGGCACCGGCCTGCTCTACAACCAATTCCATACTACGGCGCTGTGCTCGCCGACGCGGCAGGCGCTCAAGACGGGCCGCAACCACCACTCGGCCAACCAGGCCAAGATCACCGAGGTCGCGACCTCCTTTCCGGGCGCCACGGGAATGTTGCCGAACGACGTCGCGGGCGTCGGGACGATGCTCAGCCTCAACGGCTACAGCACGGCCGCATTCGGCAAGTGGCACGAGACGGCGGTGTGGGAAATCAGCCCCTCGGGGCCCATGGCCCGGTGGCCGAACCACCAGGGGTTTGACGAGTTCTATGGCTTCCTGGGTGGTGAGACCAACCAGTGGGCACCGGGGCTCTTCCACAACCAGAACCAGATCGAGACTCCGGACGATCCTGACTACCACTTCATGAATGACATGGCGACCAAGACTATCGAGTGGGTGCGCTTTCAGCAGGCGCTGACACCCGACAAACCGTTCTTTGTCTACTTTGCGCCGGGGGCGGTCCATGCGCCGCACCACGTGCCGCAGTCCTATATCGAGAAGTGGCACGGGAAGTTCGACGAGGGCTGGGACGTCATCCGCGAGCGGATCTTCGAACAGCAGAAGAAGCTCGGCGTGATTCCGGCCGACACCAAGCTGGCGGCCAAGCCCGACGACATCAAGGACTGGAAAGATCTCTCCGCCAAGGAGCAGAAGCTCTTCGCGCGGCAGGCCGAGGTCTTCGCCGCCTTCCTCGAGATGACGGATCATGAAACGGGCCGCGTCATTCAAGCGATCGAGGACATGGGTGAGCTCGACAACACGCTGATCTTCTATATCGCCGGCGACAACGGCACCAGCGCCGAAGGCGGAATGGAGGGTCTCTACAACGAGATGACCTACTTCAACGGTGTGGCCAAGGGCTCCGACATCGATTTCATGATGGAGTACTACGATGCATGGGGGGATCCGACCACCTATCCCCATATGTCGGCCGGCTGGGCGGTCTGCTTCGATTCACCCTTCACCTGGACCAAACAGGTGGCCTCAAACTACGGCGGTACCCGCAACGCAATGGTCGTGCACTGGCCGGATCGGATCAAGGGCCAGGGCGAGATTCGCAGCCAGTGGCACCACGTCATCGACGTCGTACCGACCATTCTCGAAGCCGCCGGTCTGCCCGAACCGAGAATCGTCAACGGTACGCCCCAGCGTCCGATCGAAGGCACCAGCATGGTCTATACGTGGGACTATCCCAGGGCGCCGAGTCGTCACACAATCCAGTACTTCGAGATGTTCGGGAACCGCGGGATCTACTACGACGGATGGTTCGCCGGAACCATCCACATCAAGCCGTGGGGCAAGGTCGAGAACCGGTTCCCCGAGGACACCTGGGAGCTCTACCACGTCGCAGAAGACTTCAGCATGTCGACCGATCTCTCGAAGCAGCACCCAGAGCTTCTCGCCAAGCTGCAGGAAGCTTTTCTCGGCGAGGCGGTCAAATACAAGGTGCTGCCGCTGGATGATCGGCGGCAGGAGCTCTTCAACCCGAAACTCGCCGGACGACCAGATCTGATGTACGGGAGGACGAGTCTGACCCTGTACGAGGGCATGCACGGTCTGCTCGAGAACGACTTCATCAACGTCAAGAACACCTCACTCGAGATCGTCGCCGAGGTCGAGACCGGCGACAAACCGGCCAACGGCGTCATCGTGGCACAGGGTGGGCGCTTTGGCGGTTGGAGCCTCCACGTCAAGGACGGTATGCCGATCTACACCTACAACTATGTCGGGATCGATGTCACCGATGTCAAGGCAAACGCCGAGCTGCCCAAGGGCAAGAGCACCGTGAAAATGGACTTTGCCTACGATGGTGGGAAAACACCCGGCGCCGGCGGTACCGTAACCCTCTACGTCAACGGAGAATCGGTCGGATCCGGCAAGATCGCCGCCACCCAGGCTGGGATCTTCTCGGCTGACGAGTCGGCAGGCGTTGGAATCGACCCGGAGACACCGGTGTCGGACAGCTACAACCGCGCCAGCAGCGAATTCACCGGCTCGATCGATAAGGTGACGATCACTCTGAAGTGACCGCTGAGCACCTTGCACTCGCCCGCCCGGTTCGCCGGGCGGGCTTTTTTGTGGATGTTGGATGTTGGATGTCACCAGATCTCTAGCTTCACCGTGTTGTCGTAAAGGGAGGAATGAGTCAATCCAAAATCCAATATCCAAGATCAGCCGAGCGTGCCCTAACCCCTGAGCCCTACCCCGCCGAAGGGGGTTCGCAATTCCCCGGAGATAGCGCATACTCTGCGGGTGAACAAGGAACCATCAGACAGCACGCAGCTTGCCACCGAGGAGACGCCTGAACCACAGGTGGAGATGAGCGCTGACGAGATCCGCAAACGGATGGTGACGATCCGACACCGGATTGACGAAGAATCGGACGAGGTCATAGCCCAGGTGAACGCCCTGAGTGACTGGAGGTCGTACGTCCGGCGGTATCCGTGGGCCTCGGTAGGCGCTGCGGCTGCTCTCGGCTTCATCCTTGTTCCATCGCGGGGAAAGCCCGACGAGGAGTTTTCCGATCCGGACACCGGAAAGCGGTCGGCGGCATTCACCACGGATGAACTGAGATCGGTGCTGATCGGAGCTGCGAAGAAAGCCGCGACGGCCTATGCCAGTAGATCCCTCGGAGCTATCATGACCAGTTTTCTCGTCATCAGGGACTCCGAGTGACCAGCGACGGAAGGCGATCGGGATGAACAGCGAAGAAGATCGGGGAACCATCGAAAACGCGGATGCGGAGACGTCGGGCGAGGCGGAGGAACGGGTCGCTCCCCGACGGGTGGCTGACTGGGGCCGCTCGGTCACGACGTATATCGGTGAGAACCCCGAGGTCTGTCTGGCCGTCGCCCTCGCCTTCGGTGCGGCAATCGGCCTGGTGGTGAAACGAAGATGAGCGAGAACTCACCGATCACCGAGTTGCAGTCAAGTACCCGAAAGCTGGTGCACGACACCGTCGAACTGGCGGAGCTGCAACTGCAGCTCTTCGCGGCGGACGGCAGTGAGATGGCCCGTAAGTCGGCCCCTCCCCTGTTCCTCATGATAGCCGGCGTGGTCATCGCGATCAGCGGCCTCCCATTGCTCCTGGGCGCCCTGGCCTCGGCACTCGTCAAACTGGTGGGCTTCCCGGTCTGGCTGGCTTTGATCACGAGCACTGGCGCAGGCCTGACCATCGGCGGTATCGCCGTTTATGTAGGCATCAAATGGTTGCAGCCTCAACTCACGATCTGGCAGCGATCGGCCGGCGAGCTCAAGAAAAACGTCGAGTTTCTCAAGGGAACGCTGCGGGACGCAGCACCCGATGCCCGCGGGGCCAACGACAACGCATCAGCCTGAGAATCGTCCATCGGCCGACCCCTGAACTCGCACAAATCGATTGACCATTGAGATCACAACTCTTAAGTTGTAGTGTCGCGCGAGCCGAACGATGGACATCCAATCCCACATTCGAGTTCATGAGCCGGTGGGCGCGAGCTTGTGGCCTGCGCCTCGACCTCGGCCTGCGACATTAGCCTCGAGTTTGCCGTGGCCGTCGTTCAGGACCTCGCTGGGCAGGAGAGGCCCCCCCAGAAACAACTCATTTCGGGGGATTCGTCTGGTCGATGAGGACAGTAGATTGTCTGGGAGAGGCGGCACCTCTCATATGCCGGACCGGGCGAGGGAGTATCGAGACCATGGAAACAATGCTGTTCTACGTCATCGCCGGAGTGGTCTACATGTTTTCCCTGGGGGTGCGGCAGAAGCTGAAGTCCACCCACAGCCGTTGGAGCCGTGTTCGCAGCGTGACCGGGCCACTTCGGCAAGGCGATTTTGAAAACCGTAGGGGAGGGGTTCATCCCCTCCCTCCATCTGGATTCGGTGCGTTTCGCACATCTGTCAGCAGGAGTTAGCCCATGTTCTTTCCCATATCCGACTCGCCAAACCCGAAGGGCATCCCCTGGGCGACGTGGACAATCATCGCGCTCAACGTCGTGATCTTCCTCGTCGTCAACCTCCCCCTGAGCACACAGCCCGCCGATGTGAGCGATCCCGCCTTCAAGGAGTACATGCAGTTCCTGTCGCAGTACGCCGGCAGTCCGGAAGAACTCGCCCAGGCCTCGCAACAGGTCACCGGCTACGACCTGTTTGTTTTCAAGCATGGCTACCGTCCGGCCCAGGGCTCGGTGATGGATCTCGCCTTTTCGATGTTCCTGCACGGGGGCTTCATGCACCTTGCCGGGAACATGCTGTTTCTATTCATCTACGGGAACAACGTCGAGCGACGTCTGGGCATCGTGTGGTTCGTCGTGTGGTATCTCCTGACCGGAGCCGCGGCAACGATGTTCCACGCCGCGTTCTTCTCGACCTCCGATGTCCCGTTGGTCGGCGCCTCGGGCGCAATATCCGGGGTCCTCGGTTTCTACTTCGTCTGGTTCCCGAAGAACATGGTCCGGGTGCTGGTTTTCCTGCCACCATTTTTCGCGCGGACCTTCGAGATCGCGGCCCGCATCGTCCTCGCGGTCTATCTCTTCCTCGACAACGTGGTGCCCTTCATTTTTGCGGGAGGGGGCGGCGTGGCGCACGGCGCCCACATCGGAGGCTTCCTTGCCGGTGCGGCGGCGGCTTTTGTGATGAACTGGCGCGGGGTTTCTTCCAGGCCCAAGGATGTCCCAATTCCAAAGGTTCCGCCGGCCGGAGGCAGATCGGTCCGCGAAGCGCTCTCAAGGGGACGGTTCGACGACGCCGCCTCCGATTACTTCGCCTTGTCTGCAAACGCTGCGAGGAGTGCGCTGTCGCCGCCCGAAGCCATTTCGCTTGCGGCGCAACTGCGGGCAGAGGGCCGATCTGATGCGGCCCTGGTGTTATTGAAACGGGTGATCCGGGATGCCCCGAGAGCGGCAGAAATCGGCGAGGCGTACGCACTTGCCGGTTTCATCCTGCTCGACGACCTGCACGATGCGACCGCGGCCTACCAATTCCTGGTGAAGGCTCTCCAAATGGGGGCGACGCCCGAGACGACGGAGCGAATCGATCAGAGCCTTGCCGCCATCGAAGCACAGCAGAGACTGCAGGTGGGGCCTTGGCGTCGGCGTTGACTGCTGATCTCCGCATCTGTGAATCGGGCAGGGAAGTGGGAGGATGAAAGCTCTTTACAGCGAAGTCTTCAGGGTTCGGTCGTACGAGGTCGACCCCATGGGGCGTCTTCAGGTTCCGATCCTGTGCAAGCTGCTGCAGGAAGTGGCCGTCACCCACGCAGGTATGCTCGGAGTGGCGGTGGAGACCCTGCTCGAGCGCGGCACCGCGTGGGTGTTGTCGCGGATGTGTCTGTCCCTGGATCGATGGCCGCAGGGCGGCGATGAAATCACCATCGAGACCTGGCCCGAGGCCATGAGCAAGCTGATTGTGGAACGGCGATTTATCCTGTCAGCCGGCGATGGCGACCGCATCGGGACAGTCTCGACCTGGTGGGTCGTGCTCGATCTCGAACGACGGAGACCAGTCCGTCTGCCCGCCGAAGCCTGGGACCGGTTCCACGAGTACGGCATGGGATCCAAACCCGCGAAGATGGGCAAGCTCGCTCTACCGGACCCTGCGGAGCGGGAGCTCATATTTTCGGTTCGCCGGAGTGACGTCGACCTCTCCGGGCACGCCAACAACACCAGCTTCGTCGAATGGGTCATGGAGGCGGTGCCGGATAAGATCTGGGGCGACCACGATCTCACCGACCTCGATGTTCAGTTTCTCGCCGAATGCCATCAGGGGCAGACCGTGCAGTCGCGGAGCCAAATCGTTGATGGCACCGAAGTGCGCCACCAGTTGGTGCGCACCGACGACAGCGCCGAGGTGGCGCGGGCTCGGACGGTGTGGCATGCACGAAACCCCTGAGCAATCGAAGCCCCGTAGGGGCGCCGGCAGCGGGAGGCGCACGCTGATACGGGCCGCGTGCGGCGGAGGTGCCGTCCTTTGCATTGTTTGATGGAGTGCGCCAGTCGCAGGTTTACAGCTTGGGGCAAACAATGCATTGGGGGGCACCTCCCGGGAAGACCCGTCAGGAAAGCCGGGCTACGCCACCAACAAGTCTTCGCCGGCGCGCACCAGGCGGGCGTAGGCCCCGTCGACCGCGAGGAGCTCGTTGTGGGTCCCCTGCTCCACCACCCGGCCGTGGTCGAGCACGACGATGCAATCCGCTCGCTCGACGGTCGACAGGCGGTGGGCGATGACGATCACCGTCTTGCGTTCGAAGATCTTGGCCAGGGCATCCTGGATCAACTGCTCGGTGAGGGAGTCGATACTCGCCGTGGCCTCGTCGAGGATCACCACCGGCGAATCATGGGCCATGGCGCGGGCAAAAGTCAGAAGCTGCCCCTCGCCCACCGAAAGATCGGCGCCACGCTCGCGCAGCACGTGGTCCCAGCCCACGCGCTCGACGACTCTGTCCGCATTGACCAGTGCCGCCGCCTCCTTGCAGTCGGCCTGGTCGATCGCATCGTTGCCGAGATCGACGTTGAAGCGCACGGTCTCCGAAAACAGCTGCGGATCCTGACGAACACCGGCGATGCGGCGGCGCACGTCCCTCGAGCGGAGCTCCCTGAGCTCGCGGCCATCGAGGGTGATAGAGCCCCGGTAGCCGGTGTATGAGTTGTCGAGAATGCGGCTGATGGTCGTCTTGCCCGAACCGGTGGCGCCGACCAGGGCCACGACCTGGCCCGGGCGCACCGTGATGTCGACGTCGTGGAGAACATCCTCCCCATCCACGCGGTAACGGAAGCTCACCCCGCTCATCACGATCTCGCCCTCGACTTCGGGAATCGGCTCTCCCTCGTCCGACACCGTGTCGGTGACGTCAAACAACGACAGGATCTTTTCCAACGCCGCCGCTCCCTGTTGCAGGACTGCGACAGTGGACGACAGCTTGCGCAGCGGCTGGAACAGGCGGTCCAGATACTGAATAAACGCAACCAGCAGACCCGCACTCACCGGCGTCGCAGCCGGCAACGGCACGCCCATGCGGGATGCGAGCCCCGACCCGTACCACAGCATGACCGCCACACCGATCGACGCCGTGCCGTCGACCACCGCGTACATCATCGAGTCGTAGATATTGGACCGGGTCGTGGCGGCACGATAGCGGCGGTTGCGTTCGTCGAACAGGCTCTCGCTGTGAGCCTCGTTGCCGAAGAGCTGCACCACCTCGACGCCATCGACCCGCTCGGCAAGAAACGCGTTGACCGACGCCAGCGCCCCCCGAACCTCGACAAAGAGCGCCCGCAACCGCCGTCTGATGAACTCGAGGATGGCCAGGATCGGCGGCGCCAGAAGCAGGAGGACAAGGGTCATCCGCACATCGAGGAGGAACATGGCGACCAGGGTGCCGACAATCAGCAGGATATCGAGCAGGATATTGATGAGCCCCGACGACAGCGCCTCGCCGAGGGCGTCGACGTCTGACGTGGCGCGAGTCAGGAGCTTGCCGGCCGGTTGGCGGTCGAGAAAACTCTGACTCAGACCGAGTAACTTGCGGTAGATCCCCGATCGCAAGCGGACGATACTCCGCTGGCCGCCCCACGCCAGCGCCAGCACATACCCGCCCTCGAAGAGATAGCTCGCAACAACGGCGCCGAGGTAGACCAACGCCAACTGCATCAGACCGTCGGCCACGCCTGGAACCAGGTGCCCGTCGATGACCTTTTTTAATATCCACGGCTGCAGGAGGTCGAGCCCAGCGGTCACCGGCGTCAACGCAACGGCGAGGGCGAAGGCCCAGGCATCCGGCCGCAGATACGGCCACAGACGGCGGAAGACAGATGGCGGTTTCACGATGCCGCCTCGATCTCGGATGCCGCGCGTTGGCTCTGGACCAACCAGGTGTCGCGGTAGATCCCCGGTCGTTTGATCAGTTCGCCGTGGGTGCCGTGATCGACGAGCCGCCCACCGTCGAGGACCAGGACGTTGTCGCAGTGGCGCAGGGCCGACAAGCGGTGGCTGGCAATGAGCACCGTCGGCGCCTCCGGTCTTCTGGTAAGGGCGGCGACGGTCTCCACCAACTGGGCCTCGGTCCGATGATCGACCGCGGAAAGAACGTCGTCGAGGATCAGCAGGTCGCTGTCGCGGTACAGGCCGCGGGCAAGTGCGACGCGCTGGCGCTGTCCGCCCGACAGCATGATCCCGCGTTCGCCGACCACCGTCTCCAGACCATCGGGCAAGGCCTCGAGATCGGATCCGAGGGCCGCCATTTCGATCGAGCGCGAGATCCGCTCGAGCATCGGGGACTGCTTCTAAGAGCGACGTTGGACGCGATTGCGTCGGAAAACAGGAAGGGCCGCTGCGGCACCATCGACAGCCGGCGCCGCCATGAGTCGAGATCGACGGAGGTGAGATCGACACCATCCGCGAAAACGGTTCCCGACGACGGGTTGTAAACCCGGGCAAGCAGACGCAGCAGCGTGCTCTTGCCGCTGCCCGTGCGGCCGAAGAGACCGATCACCGACCCCGCTGGGATCGTCGTCGACAGATCCTCGAGGACGGCGCGTTGGGGCTCGTCGGGGTAGGCAAACGTCAGGTCGCGGATCTCGATGGTCGGACCGTGGCCCCGCTCCGTGACCTGGCCCGCACTGCCCTCGGGGCGCTCGACCGGGGCATCCACGAGCTCGAAGATGCGTTCCAACGCCGCCCGGCCGCGCTGAATCACCGACATCATCCACCCCATCGAACGCAAAGGCGGAAGGAAGACCGCGAGCAGGGCGGTAAAGGCCGCCAGTTCACCAACGGTCAGAGTGCCTGCGAGAACCATCGGCCCGCCGACGGCGATCAACGCAAACATCGCCACGCCGCCCGCCAGAACCAGCAACGGCAGGGCGGTCGAGCGAATAACGGCCAACAGCATACTGGTCCGCAGCCACTCGCGGTTGCGCTTTTCGAACCGCTCGATGAATGCCTCCTCGGCGACAAAGCCCTGAATGGCCGCCATGCCTTGGAGGCTGCCGAGCACGTGCTCGGAGATTTCGCCGAGTTGCTCCTGGCTGCGGCGTGCGAGGTGGAAGAGGCGTCGGATGGCCCACTGGACGAAACCGGCCCCGACGACCACGGGCAAGAGCACCATCAGAGTCAGACGCGGCGACAGCGACACCATCTTCCAACCCGTCAGGGTCACCGCCATCGTCACGTTGAACAGCTGAAGGCCGCCAAAGCCGACCAGCGTGCGGACCCAGGAGATGTCGTTGGCCGCGCGGCTGACGATATCGCCGCGTTTGTGGACGGCGTAGAACGAGGGTTGCAGCTGCAGCAGGTGGGCGAAGAGATCGCGGCGCAACCGGTACTCCACGTGACGTCCCGGGTTGAAGATGAGGACCCGCGACAGACTCCGTACCAGGATGACGGCGATACCCATGGCCGCGATGGCGGCGACGTATCGGCCCATCGATGTGTTCGCCCGCAGGGCGTCGATGGCGTGACCGATCTGGACCGGGATGCTGACGCTGAGATAGTTGGTCACGAACAGAAGAGCCGCCCCGGCAAGATAGCTCCACCGGTAGCGCCAGGCGTAGTGCCTCAGCAGCCGGTAGACCGGGCTCCCGGTCGCATCCGTTGCCGCGTTCGTGTTCGTGTCCAAACTCACCCCTCGTTCAACCGCCGACCATCCTCGCATGTTCCACGACAGCCGCACAGCCGGCTCGGATGTTTGATATTGGATGTTGGATTTCGGATCGAACTCGCCGCAACCCATCGTTGCAGCTGAACGGCCGGTTCGCGAATCAAATATCAAATATCCAACATCAACCCGGCCCGTATGGACCGGCAAGTTCGTCCAAGGTACGCTTCAATCGCCTGAAAAGGGAGACCCGATGCCCGAATCCATGCTCGAAGTCCTGATCAGCGAAGAAGAGATCCACGCCAAGGTCGAAGAGCTCGCGCGGCGCATCTCGGTCGACTACCACGATGTCGACGATCTGATCCTGGTCGGCGTGCTGAAGGGATCGTTCATATTTCTGGCAGACCTGGCCCGCCACCTCACGGTTCCTCGCAGTGTGGAGTTCATGGCCCTCTCGACCTACGGCGACGGCACCGAAACCGACGGAGCAGTGCGGATGATCATGGACCTGCGCCGCAACATCGCGGGCAAGCACGTTGTGATCGTCGAGGACATCGTCGACACCGGCTACACCCTGGCCTATCTCGTGCGGACCCTGGCGGCACGGCAGCCGGCATCGCTCAAGACCTGCGTCATGGTCCACAAACCCGAACGGCGAGAGGTCTACGCCCAGATCGACTACCTCGGTTTCGAGATCCCCGATGTCTGGGTGGTCGGCTGCGGTCTCGATTGGGCGGAAAAGTTTCGGACGCTGCCCTATATCGGGGTCGTCAAGCCGGAGGAGTAATCCACCAAAGGCAGATTTCGGATTTCGGATTTCGGATTTCGGATTTTCGACCCACACTCCACCGACATTCAACGTTCAGGTACTCAGGGTGATCGGGACCCCGTGCGGCGGAGGTGCCATCTTCAACATTGTTGGACACATGAACCTTCACGTCGACAGGATGTTTCGAGCGCAAACATCTTCGGAGGGGGCACTCGCGGGCAACGCCATCGGGAGAATCGGGATGTTCCACCGGTGTAGGAAGCGCATGCTGACACGTGCCTCGTGCGGCTGCGGTGCCCGAAACTTTGAACAATCCAACGTTTGATCCTTTTGTGTGACCCCGCTCACAGCTTGAGACCCGCTCGCGACCTATATTGATGGTGGACGCACCGGATAATCTCCTCCTTCACAAGCCCGCACGCGGGCTTGCTTTTTTTTCGGCCGGAGGCCGAAAAATCACGGCGTAGCCATGGGCGAAGCCGGATCGCCGCGGGCGCCCACTCTCGAATATTATAATGAGTGCTAAGCTGCGCGGGATGCTGGACACGACCCTGAACATCGAAGAAGTGCCTCCGGGCCGTCGGATCTACGCCAACCGCACGCTCAATCTGCGCACCATCGGCGCCATCGGCTACGACATGGACTACACCCTGGTCCACTACCATGCCGATGTTTGGGAGCGGAAGGCCTACGACCGTGCGAAAGACCTCCTCCGCAGCGAGGGCTGGCCTGTCGAAGGCCTCGAGTTCAATCCCGGTTTGGTGATCCGCGGTCTCGTCATCGACGCCGAGCTCGGCAACATCGTCAAGGCCAATCGCTTCGGCTACGTCATGCGGGCCAATCACGGGACGCGGCTGATGGAATTCGAGGAACAGCGCGACGTCTACCGCCACACGCCGGTGGATCTCTCGGAGCCGCGATTCTCCTTTCTCAACACCCTGTTTTCACTCTCCGAAAGCTGCCTGTACCTGCAACTCGTGGATCTCTACGACCAGCGCGTGTTCCCGAACGTCCACGGCTACGAGGACCTCTTCCGCCGGGTCCGTGCGCGCCTCGACGAGACCCACATCGAGGGCACCCTGAAGGCCGAGATCATGGCGGACCCGGAGCCCTTTATCGACCTCGACCCGCAGGCGCCCCTCGCTTTGCTCGACCAGCTCCGGTCGGGCAAGCGGTTGATGCTGATCTCCAACTCGGAGTGGGATTACGCCCGTACCGTGATGGCCTACGCCTACGACCGGTTCCTGCCCGGGAACATGACCTGGCGCGACCTTTTCGAACTGGTCATCGTAGCCGCCCGAAAACCCAGCTTCTTCCTCTATGACCTGCCGTTGTTCTCGATCGCCGACGAGGAGGCCGGGCTCCTGCGACCGGTGCCGAGCCAGATCCCCGAACCGGGCGCTTATCTCGGTGGCGACGCGACCAGGGTTGAGAACTACCTCGGGCTTTCGGGCGCCGCGATCCTCTACGTCGGCGACCACATCTTCGCCGACGTCAAGGTCTCCAAGGCGAGCTTGCGCTGGCGGACCACCCTCATCCTGCGCGAACTCGAAGACGAGTTGACGGCGATCGACGCGTTTCGCGGCTCCGAGCGTATCCTCGTCGAAATGATGGAAGAAAAGATCCAGCTCGAAACCGCCCTCAGCCGCATTCGTCTGGCCCTCCAGCGCCTCAAGGGAGGATACGCAGAGCAACCACAGTCGTCGGCCAGGAAACTCGAGGCCGAGTTCCAACGGGTCCGGGAGGCCTCCATCGCCCTCGACGAACGCATCGTTCCGCTCGCGCGCGAAGCCTCCCAGCTCGAGAACCCGCGGTGGGGTGCTCTGTTGCGATCCGGCAACGACAAGAGCCACCTTGCCAATCAGATCGAACGCTCGGCTGACATCTATACGTCGAGAGTCTCGAACTTCCTCTTCGCCACGCCGTTCGCCTACCTGCGCAGCCGCCGCGGCAGCATGCCGCACGATCCGATCGGTTAAGACCCTGTCGATTCCCCGCACTGTGCACACGGTCGCAGCCGTCAGTTTCCTCAACGCCCGGCCGCTGATCGACGGCCTCGAACGGGAACCCGGAATCTCGGTGATCACGGATGTCCCGAGCAATCTCCTCGAGACTCTGACCAGCAAGCGCGCTCGGTTGGCGCTGTGCCCGATCATCGACTTCCAGACGGCGGACGCCGAGTTGTGCCTCGTACCGGTGGGAGCCATCGGCTCGGACGGGCCCACGCACACTGTGCGGGTCTTTAGCAGGGTTCCGATTCGAGAGATCAAACGAGTTCATACCGACGGCGACAGCCACACGTCGGTGGCGCTGTTGGAGATCGTGTTTGACGCCCTCAACGGACGCCGGCCCGAACTGACGACGCTGCGGACCGACGTACCTGAAGGCACCGAACCGCCGGAGAGCCTCTTGCTGATCGGCGACAAGGTGGTTCGCGACGAACCGACGGTCAGCTTCTATCCCTACCAACTCGACCTTGGTGAGGCCTGGAAACGGCTCACGGGTCTGCCGTTCGTCTTCGCCACCTGGCTCGCCCGTGCCGGCGACGACCTCGGAGAACTGCCGGCGACGTTGCGCCGCTACCGCGAACGCAACATGCTTCGCATTCCGGAGATCGTCTCAACCCATGCCGACGGGTGGCCGGCAGACCTCGCCACACGCTACCTCGAGAAGATCCTGCAGTACGAAATCGGCGCGCCGGAACTGGAGTCCATCGAACTCTTCTGGGGTCGCTGCCACGCCCTGGGCCTTTTTTCCGAACTCCGTCCGATGCGGCTCTACCGGAATTCTCAGTTTTGAGTGTTGAGTATCTGAATGGTTTCGGCCCTCGCGCTCGTCTCTGAACCCGGGAATCGAAACTCAGAACTCACAAAAACTATGTGAGGAGCGACGCACCGGCGACCGAAATATGAACAGAACGCAGGTGTGTTCCAAAGCTAGTAAACTCATGTGGTGCCTGCAGAAGCTTCCTCCGAAGCCAGATCGACGAGTCAGAGAATCGGCCTCCTGTTGGGCCCCATTCTGTTCTTCTTGACCCTGTTTCTCGATCTCGATCCTTTCCGGCCCGGGGTGACCCGCATGGCGGCGGTGGCGGTGTCTGATGGCGACCTGGTGGATCACCGATGCCATCCCACTCTCGGCGACCGCGCTGTTGCCGCTGGTGCTGTATCCCGCGCTGGGCATCATGAAGACCCGGGAGTGTGCACCGATCTACGTCAACAGCACGATCTTTCTCTTCATCGGCGGCTTCATGATCGCCCTGACGATGGAGAAGTGGAAGCTGCACAAGCGCATCGCGCTGTGGATCATCCGACGGATCGGAGGCGGGCCGTCGCGCATCATCCTCGGTTTCATGGTCGCGGCGGCATTTCTTTCCATGTGGATATCCAACACCGCCACCGCCATCATGATGGTGCCCATCGCCATGGCGATCATCCTGCAACTCGAGGAGAGGTTCGGGATGGAGCGCGTGCCACCCCTTCACCGTTGCTCTGATGCTCGGAATCGCCTACGCCTGCTCGCTCGGCGGTATGGCGACGCTGGTCGGCACGCCGCCGAATCTGTCGTTTGCGAGGATCTTCGAGATCACGTTCCCGAATGCAGAGCCTATCGCCTTCGGCCAGTGGTTGGTGATGGCGTTGCCCATCACCGCTGATTCTGCTGACCGTGGTGTGGCTGCTGCTGACGCGGGTGTTTTTCCGTTTCGGGAACGTCGTTCGACGATCGACCGCGAGGTCGTGAAACGCGAGTACGCGGGGCTTGGCGGCATGTCCTTCGAAGAGCGGGCGGTGTTCACAGTGTTCGCGGCCACCGCCTTCGGTTGGGTCTTTCGCAAGGACCTGGTGCTCGGCGTGCTGACCATACCGGGATGGTCGCGGCTGCTGCCCAACGCCGAACCTGATCGACGATGCCACGGTCGCCATCGGCATGGCGATGATCCTGTTCTTCATCCCGACACGGAGCCGGAATGCCGACAGCCCCATGGTGATGGGTGTCGACGTGTTCACCAAGATCCCGTGGCACATCGTGCTGCTGTTCGGAGGCGGTTTTGCCCTCGCTCAAGGCTTCCGGGCCACCGGTCTTTCAGAGTTGATCGGAACCCGGTTCGCAGGGCTCGAGGGCGTGCCGCCTCTATGCCATGATCACGCTGGTCTGCGGAGGTCATCACCTTTCTCACCGAGCTGACCTCGAATACCGCGACCACCGAGATGATCCTGCCGATCCTCGCCTCGGTCGCGGTCGCCATGAAGATCCAACCCATTGCTGCTGATGATCCCTGCCACCCTGTCGGCGTCGTGCGCCTTCATGATGCCGGTGGCCACGCCTCCGAACGCCATCATCTTCGGCAGCGGGCGCATCAAGATCGCCGAGATGGCCAGGGTGGGTCTCGCCATCAACCTGATCGGCGTGGTGGTCATCTCTTTGGTTTTCTACTTTCTCGGGACCGCGGTTCTCGGCATCGACCCTGCGACATTTCCGGTGTGGGCGGCGTCCGGATAGCCTTCAGCTGAGGTCAGACTCAGGTCGCGATTCTCCGTCCGGCCACCAGCGGTAGGCCTCGAGATCGATCGTGCCGTTGGCGCGAAACACCACGCCTTCCTCTTCGAGAAGGGATCGTTGGAGACCCTTCGGGAAATCCGGCAAGTGGTCGGTGGAGCACCCGCCGGAGGCGTTGACCACCCTTTGCCACGGCACACCGTCCGGACACCGGTGGAGCATCCAGCCGACCGCGCGCGGCGACAAGCGACTGCCCATCAGGGTCGAGATCTGGCCGTAATTCATGACCCGACCGCGCGGGATCTTGCAGACGATCTCCACCACCTGTTGTTGGGCGTTGAGTTTTTCACCCTCGATGTCGCCGTGAACGCGTTTGGTTGCCACGGAAGAACCCTAGCATTCTCCAGGCCCAGGGGGAGCGCAGGAGCAGAGGAGAAAGGGAGAAATGGGGGGAAAGGGAGAAAGGGGGATACGACGTTCGGCGGAGGTGCCTGGCTCCCACCATGATGTTGTCCTCAACATCATGGTGGCGTGCCTGGCATCCTCACGGGAAGCGCGTGCTGTTACGAGCCGCGTGCGGCGGAGGTGCCATTTGTCACATTGTTTGATCTCGAACCCTCCGGCGTACGAGAGAACTCGCGGGCAAACAATGTGACGGGTGGCTCCTCTCGGGAAGCGCGTATTGAAAGGCGGGTTCACTCGAGCCTTCGAAAGCGTTTCGACAACAGGCATCCAACGGCCCAGCCTGTCGCCCCTCCGGGGCTTTTCATCTATTTGATCGTCGATTCCCGGGGCTCACACCCCAGGCTAAATCCTGTCGCCGCTCCGCGGCTCAACCTGCCAAACAGGAGGCGCGGCGTTAAAGAACGCCCGCGTGAGATGGGTAAGAGGTTGCGCTCCGCGTTACCATGAACCGATGTACGCGAGCGTCGCGATTCCCCGCAGTACCGCCGAGGCTCTGACCTACTCGGTGCCCGAAGACCTCGAGGCATTTGCCGTGCCCGGGGTCCGGGTGCGCGTACCGCTGCGCAACAAGACCGTGACCGGGGTTCTCGTGGCAGTCTCTGACGCCACCGATATCGACCCGGCAGTCCTTCGCAATCTGACCGAGGTCGTCGATGACAAGCCCCTGCTGCCTCCGCACCTCTTCTACCTTGCCGATTTCATCTCCACCTACTACCGGTGCCCGCTCGGCGACACCCTCGCCGCCGTGCTCCCTGCCGGCCTGCTGCGGGCCGACGGCGAGATTGCCAGCGCTGACCGCAGCGGGCGCCGCGGTCGACCCCGAGACCCTCACCGGACAAGCGAGGCGCCCTCCTCGCCGAGCTCCAGGCGGCCACCAAACTCCGAGTGCCGACCCTCCTTGCCCGCGCAGGAGTTTCGAGCAGAGGCCCTCTGGACGCGCTGGTGGCCGAGCGGTTGGTTTCGGTGGGCAGCAAACGCCGGGATCGCCCGCCGGAGGCCGAGGTGGCTGCAGTCAAGCTGCCCGACGTGCCCACTCGACGACCTTCTCGAGCAGTGCGCCCGCGCCCCACGCCGCCGCGAGGTGTCTGGAATGGCTTTCCGAACAGGGCCGCCCGGCGCTGGTGGCCGAGGTCTGCGGCGAGGTCGGATGTTCCCCGGCGACGATCCGGGCGATGGACACGGCGGGTCTCCTCATCCGCTTCTATCAGGCGCCGGCGCGGCGGCAACGCTGGGTCCTGCGGCCCGCGGTCGAACGCCCCGTCCTCACCGACGAGCAGCAGACACGTGGTCGATGCCGTCGAGGCCGCCCTCGACGAGGGATCGCTACTCACCCTTCCTGCTCGAAGGGCATCACCGGTTCCGGCAAGACCGAGGTCTACCTCCGCTGTCTCGAACTGGTCCTCGCCAGGGGCCGCAGCGGGATCGTCCTGGTGCCCGAGATCGGCCTCACACCGGCCGCTTCCGGGGCCGTCGAACGCCGGTTCGGCTCGCAGGCCGCGGTGCTCCACTCCGCCCTTTCCGAGGGCGAACGGTGGCGGGAGTGGCAGCGCATCCGGACGGCGGGGTCAAGGTGGTGGTGGGCCCGCGATCGGCCCTTTTCGCACCGCTCGATGACCTCGGTTTCATCGCCGTCGACGAGGAGCACGACGCCGCCTACAAACAGCAGGAAGCGCCGCGCTACCAGGCCCGCGATCTCGCACTGGTGGCTGGCCAGCACCTCAAGGTCCCGGTTCTGCTGTGTTCGGCGACCCCGTCGGTCGAGGCCGCATCGCTGGTGGAGCGCGACCTCGCCGACCACCTTCGCCTGACCCGGCGGGTCGCGGGAGGCTCGCTGCCCGAGGTGGAGCTGGTCGATCTCAGGGGCGAACCGCCGGAGCCCGGCGAACAGGGTCGGACCCTGTTCTCGCGCCGGCTGCGAGAGCTCCTCGAGGAGACCCTCGGCCGCGGCGAACAGGCGATCCTGCTGATGCAGCGGCGGGGGTGGGCGCCGATCCTCCTGTGCCGCGATTGCGGCCACAAGATCCAGTGCCCCGACTGTTCGGTCTCGCTGGTCGTCCACCAGCGTTCCGGCGATCTCCGCTGCCACTACTGCGGCCACCGCCAGCAGCCACTCGCCAGCGTGCCCTTCCTGCAAGGGCGATCTGCTGGATGCGGTCGGCGCCGGCACCGAAAAGGTCGCGGCGCACCTGAGCCGTCTGATGCCGGACGTCTCCAGCGCCATCCTCGACCGCGACACCGTTCGCCGTCGATCGGGTCTGCAGGACACCCTCGGCGCCTTTGCCGCCGGGACCGTCCAGGTCCTCATCGGCACCCAGATGGTGGCCAAGGGACACCACTTTCCCGAACGTCACCCTGACCGGGGTGATCTCCGCCGACGCCATGCTCGGGCTGCCCGATTTCCGGTCGGCCGAGCGCACCTTCCAACTGCTCGACCCAGGTCGCCGGACGATCCGGCCGCGGCGACCGGCCGGGGCGCGTGGTGATTCAGACCTACTACCCCGACCACCCCGCCGTCCAGCTCGCCTGCCGGCACGATGTCGGCACCTTTCTGGCCGAGGAGATGATCTACCGCCGCAGTTTCTCCTACCCGCCGGTGGCGCGTCTGGCCCTCGTTCGCTTCGAAAGCCGCCAGCGAACGTCTCGCCCGCGACGCGGCCGAAGCGGCCGCGGCGGCCGACCCAACCGCTGCCGCAGCGGGTCCGACTGCGCGGTCCGGCGCCGGCGCCGCTGGAGCGAATCCGCGGGCTGTGGCGCTGGCAGATCCTGCTTTCGGCGGCGAACCGCGAACTGCTGCGCGAGTCTGCTCGAAAAAATCGAGGCCCTGCCGGTCCACAACAAGGTCCGTCGAGTCATCGATGTCGATCCCACATCGACTCTGTAGTGCACATTATCATGGGAATTCCGGGTGCGAATTCGCGTATTCTCTGCAGAGATCGACACGGACGTAGATCATTAAGAAGTGTCAACATCCATCGTTTTTCTGTTGACGCCGCGCGTTCGACCGGCGAACCTTTCAGCATCAGGTGCGTAGAACATGAGCGTACGGGACGATTGCAAGGAGGACTCAAGGTGAAGACGAGAACAACCGCACTCATCGCTGCAATTCTGTTTCTGGTACCGCTCTCCCCGGCAGCGCGGCGGAGATCGACGTTTCCGCCCTGCCGACCACGGTCGGCCCGCTGCCCATGGCGCCGGGTGACATCCTGAAGCTCGACCTCACTCGGCGCCTATCAATTGGCCCTCTGCCCGCAATCTCAACCTCCACGTGAGCCGCTACGATCTCGCCATCGCCGACGCCAACGTGCGCGGATCCGGCGGGATCTTCGACCCCTTCCTGACGGCGGGCGTCAACGGCGACTCCAACGAGGCGCCGACCTCGACCATCCTCGAGGGCGCCAACGTGGCCGAGAGCCGCAACACCCGCTTCTTCCTGGGTGTCGATCAGCTCCTGCCCTCGGGCACGCAGATCGGCGGCGACTGGACCTCCTTTCGCGGTGAGACCAACTCCACCTTCTTCTTCCTCAACCCCCGCTGGGACGCCTCCCTCAATCTGACCCTCACCCAACCGTTGCTCAACGGCTTCGGCACCACCGTCACCCGGTCGCAGATCATCATCGCCGAAAACATCCGCCAGCAGACCGCGGTCGGGTTCGAGGCCCAGGTGATCCAGCTCCTGGCCGAAGTCGAGCAGGCCTACTGGGAGCTGGTGGCGACGCGGCAGCAGGTCAGCGTGACGGAGCAGTCCCTGGCCCTCGCCGAACAGGCTCCTCGAGGAGACCCGGCAGCGGGTCGAGGTCGGCACATCGGCCCCCATCGACATGGTGCAGTCGGAGGCCACCGTGGCCACCCGCGTACAGGAGCTCATCTACGTCAGGAACGCGACCGCCAATGCCGAGGACAACCTCAAGGCCCTGCTCGGTTTCGATCTGCCCCACGAGTGGCAGGTGGAGATCGAGGCCACCGACTCCTACGACATGGAGCCGGTCCTGCCCGACCTTCAGCAGTCCATCGAAACCGCCCTCGAAAAACGTCCCGCGATCCTCCAGCAGGAACTGGAGCTGGCGCGCCTCGACCACAACGTCAAGGTGGCGCGGAACGGCGCCCTGCCGCGCCTCGATCTCACCGGCAGCTACGGCTGGGGCGGAGTCAGCGGAACGTCGCACCATCGAAGACCCGGACACCGGCGAGCCCGTCACGATCCGCGAAGGCTGGGGCGACGCGGCCAGCCAGGTCTTCGACTTCGACTTCCCGAGGTGGACCCTGGGCCTGAACTACTCGGTGCCGATCGGCAACCACCGCGCCAAAGAGCAACTCGCGGCCAACCGCTACCAGCGTGACCGCGCCGACACCCAGCTCGCCGCTCTCAAACAGCCCATCACCCACGACGTGCGGCTGGCGGTGAGATCGCTCTACGACGGGGCCGCCGCCATCGACGCGGCAGTGGCGTCACGCCGCCTCGCAGTGCGCAACCTCGAGGCCGAACAGACCAAGTTCAACAACGGCCTCTCCACCAACTTCCAGGTTTCGGAGATCCAGCGCGCCCTGGCCGATGCCCAGTTCGCCGAAATCCGCGCCCGCGTCAACTACCGCAAGTTGCTGGCGGCCTACTACGCCTTCACCGGCACCTTCCTCGAGGCCATCGGCGTCCAGATCGCCGATCCGGGCGACACCCGACTCGGTCCACGACTACTGGAAAGACGCCGAGTGGATGCAGTTCTCCGATCTCAAGGGCGCGAGCAAAGAGGTCAGCATCCCAGCCGAGCCGGTGGAGACCGCGACTGATTAATTCTGAATTCTTAATTTTGAATTTTGAATTTCGGACGCCCTCCCTGATCCGGGGAGGGCGGTTTTTTTTTGGACGTTGTGGCGTTTCGACGCAACCTCGCGGCACGCTGAGACGCGTGCCCCACATGCAAAACCAGTCATTCTGCAGACTTGTGGGGCAGACGTTCCGGCTGCTGAGAGGATGCGACGGCATTCAAAATTCAAAATTCAAAATTCAAAACTCGATTCGCGCAGCGAATTCGGGTAGAATTCGCCGCTATGGATTTCAAACTCGTTCGCCAGTTGCCCGGAACGCTGTGGTCCGCCGTCGTCATGGAGCTCTTCGAGCGCCTCGCCTACTACGGCATGGTCATGGTGCTCGGCATCTACATCGTCGACCGTCTCGGCATTCCCGCCGACACCTTCGGCTGGGTGTACGGGATCTTCACCGCCACCCTCTACTTCCTGCCGGTGCTCGCCGGCGCGCTGGCCGACCGTTTCGGCTACAAACCGGCGCTGATCGTCGCCTTCGCCACCCTCACCGGCGGCTACTTCCTGCTCGGGGCGTCGACCGACTTCCGGATCATCTGCGCGGCCCTCGGTCTGATCGCCGTCGGCGGCTCGATCATCAAACCCACCATCTCGGGCTCGGTCACCCGCACCACCGAGGAGGGCAGCACCCGGCCGGTCGGTTTCGGGCTCTACTACATGATGATCAACGCCGGCGGGCTGATCGGCCCGGTGGTGGCGGCCCAGGTGCGCAACCGCTCCGAGTTCAACTATGTGTTCTGGGTTTCGGCGGCGGCCTGTGCGCTGATGTTGGCCCAGGCCATCTTCGCCTTCCGCGATCCGGTACCCGAGGCCGAGCGGAAAATCGGCAAGACCATGGCCGACATCTTTCGCGAGATCGTCATGGTGCTCGCCAACTGGCGCTTTGTGCTGCTGTTGGTGATCTTCTCCGGCTTCTGGGGGATGATCAACGTGCTCTTCGGATTCCTGCCGCTCTATGTGGAAACGTTCACCGATCTCTATGCCGCCGAGGCGGCCATCGACACGATCGTCCCCCTCACCAAGGTGGCCGGCCACTGGCTCAACCCCGAGGTTCTGATTTCGCTCGACGCGCTCCTGATCGTCCTCTTCCAGGCATCGATCTCGTATCTCACGCGCCGCTGGCCGACCCTTCGCGCCATGCTGGTCGGCACCACCATCGCCACCGTCGTCGTGGATTTTCCCCGCGATCTCGCCGGTCGCCACCTTCATCTCGCTCGGTATCGTCGTCTGGTCGCTGGGCGAAATGATCTGCTCGGCGCGGTTCTTCGAGTACTGCGGCACCATCGCGCCCAAGGACCAGGTCGCGCTCTATCTCGGCTACTCCTTCTTCGCCATCTTCATCGGCAACTTCTACTCCGGTCCGTGGGCCGGGTGGCTCTACGAGAACTTCATCCGGGTGCCGCACGAGGCCGGCCTTCCCATCCAGCCGTGGGTCTTCTTCGGAGGCGTCATGGCGATGGGTGCTGTTCTCGGTGATCGGACTCGCGGTCTACGGCTGGTTCATCAACCCCGACAGCGCGCGGACGAGCCGAGGGAGAAGCGGCGTGATCGAGGCCCTGCGCGCACTCTATCAACGACCCGAGCGTCCCCAGCCTGCACGTGGTGGTGGTGCACTTTCCCGATCGCGTTCATCGCCTTTGCGCCGCTGCTCGACCTGGCGTGTCTGGTCTTTCGCGATCGGGTGTGGCTCGACCGCGCCGCCGGCGCCATGTACCTCGTCGGCACCCTCGGGGCCGGCGCCGCCTACCTCTCGGGCGAACGAGCCGCCGAAGCGGTGCAGTCCACGATGACCCCGGCCGCCGAATCGGTGCTCGCCGATCACGAGGCGCAGGCGGTGATCACGCTGGCGGTCCTCGCCGTGGCCACCCTCACTGCGCCTGATCGTCACCTGGCTCGGCCGCGACGACCGCCGGATCAAGGTCGGGATCTTCCGCCTGCTGGCTCTCCCGGCTGTCATTGCCGCACTGGCGATGCTCGCCCTCACCGCCGATCTCGGCGGAAAGCTGGTCTATCGGCACGGGGTCGGCGTCACGTTGAGTCGTTGGAACGTAGAAATTCCAACGTGGCACGTTAAGAGGGTGAACACCGTATCCGGAAGGCACGCGAGACGCGTGCCCCACAAGACCAACCCGGAGCGTTTTTGGGCAGCCGTCCCGGATGCGATTGCGGCAGACCACCGCGCGATACTGAAGGTGGGCCGTGGCCCACCCTGACTTCGGATTCCCCGGTTTGCGGTTAGCCATGGCTCACCCTCGGCTGCGACTCCGGTCGCACCTCGATTCGGATGAGCCGAACGTTCAAACGGTGTCGGACTCGAGGGCGGTGGCGACCTGGTTCATGAGCTCGAGCTCGCCGGCGGAGGTCTGCGAGCAGCTCGTCGAAACGGATCGCCTCCCGGTAGGCTGCGATCTCTTCCCGCGTGTAGCGCCCGCTCGCCATCAGCACCCGGAGCCCGGTACTGCCACATCGCGGGCCGCGGCGCCGCCGTGGAGGCGCGCGCAGGCCATCAGCAGCTCCTTGCGCGGGCTCGTGTCGCGAGCCGCCTTGCGGGCCAGCACCACCGCCGTCTCGACCTCGGCCGCCAACCGCGCCAGCTCGAACATCACCCACTGCTCGCGCGGCAGTTTCTTGGTGTGGCAGGCGAGGATGGTCTCGGCGAGAGCGTCTGCCGCCATCGCCGCGGCCTCGCCGGTTCCCAGTCTCGCGCAGACCGGTCGCCATGTCGCGGTAGAACCCGCCCTTGGTCTTGACCACCATCCGCCAGCGGTGGGTGCCGATGATGTTCTGCAGGATCTCTGATGTGCCTTCGTAGATCGTGGTGATGCGCACGTCGCGGCGAATCTTCTCGACCTCGTACTCGTGGGTGTAGCCATACCCACCGTGGGCCTGGATCGCCGCATCGGCCGCCGCGTTGCCGGCCTCGGTGGCAAAGAGCTTGGCCACGGCGCCTTCGACCTGCAGCCCCGGCTCGCCGCGAATCGAGGCGTTCGGCGACCTCCTCGCAATAGGCGCGCGCCGCCTCCAGCCGCACCGCGTGCGGGACGATGAGCTTGTGGGTGAAGCCCTGCTTGTTGTACAGCGCCTCTCCGAACTGGACTCGCTCGTGACCGTAGGTGATGGCCCGCTGCAGGGCCTCCTCGCCGGCGCCGAGTCCGAAGGCCGCCACCATCAACCGGGTAAAACCGAAGACCTCGTTGGCCTGCTCGAGCCCCTTGCCCTCTTCGAGGCCGAGCAGGTGGTCGGCGGGCACCTCCACGCCTTCCATGACGATCTGGGTGGTGTTGGAGGCGCGGATGCCGTGTTTGTGCTCCGGCGGCCCGACCGAGAATCCCGGCGTGTCGCGTTCGATGACAAAGAACGACGGCCCGTTGGGGGTCTTCGCGAGCACCGTGTAGATCTTCGCCACGCCGCCGTTGGTGATGAACTGTTTGGTGCCGTCGATACGGTAGGCGCGGATCGCTGCCGTCGTCATTCAGGATCGGTTCGGCCACCGTCTTCAGGTTGGCGACGTTGGAGCCGGCCTCGGGCTCGGTGACGCCGTAGGCGACGATCAGCCCCTCTTCGCCGATGCGGCCCAGCCAGTGCTGCTTCTGCTCGGGTGTGCCGCCGACGATGATCGGGTCGACCCCGAGGGCGATGGCAAGAAATGCGGTGGCGACCGCGAGATCCACCCGCGCCATCTCTTCGGAAACACGGAAGAGATCGCGACCGCCGCCACCCAGCCCACCCACCTCTTCGGGCAGGAAGAGCAGGTGCAGACCGAGCTCCGGTCCGAGCATCTCGTCCACCAGATTCGAGCGGAAACTCGCGCGTCCTCGTCGAGGTGGAGGCGGGTTTCCTGATCGAGGCGGCGTTCGGTGACGGTCTTCAATGTCTGGAGCACGAAACCGAGCGTTTCGTCGTCGAGACCGGCGCGTGTTCTGTCCATGGTTTTCTCCCCTCCTCGGTTGAGGAGGAGCAGATTATGCCACATGCGCCGCAGAGGAGCTTGAGGTTGAGTGAGGAGCAGAGTTGAGCAGAGGAGACCGGGGGATAGGTAGAGAGGGGGACCGCCCGGTGCTTGGGATTCGGCCCGCGTGCGGCGGAGGTGCCATTTGTCTCATTGTTTGATCTCGAACCCGCCGGCGTACGAGAGAACCCGCGGGCAAACAATGTGACGGGTGGCTCCTCTCGGGGAGCGCGCTCTGAACGGCGGGTTCACTCGAACGCTCGGGGACGGGACAACGACGAATGCAGGAGCGCTACAATGGCGTTCGCCTGCAGGAGGATTCGTGAGTCTGGACAAAGTGATCGAGATCGACGGCGTCGAGCTGCACCTCGCGCGACCGGTGCGTGAGATCCCGACCTGGATCGGACAACGCGAGGTGCTGCTGCAGCTGCTCGCCTCGTGGTCGCTGTTCGCGCCCGACGACATGCCGCTCAACCCGCGCCTGCTGGGCAAGCCCGGGGTCGGCAAGACAACCCTGGCCTGCGCCGCGGCGCGCGAGCTCGGTCGGGACATCTTCATCGTCCAGGCCACCACCGACACCCGGCCGGAGGACCTCCTGGTGACCCCGGTCCTGAGCCCCGACGGCGGTGTGCGCTACATGGCGTCACCTCTGGTCACCGCCATGCTTCGCGGCGGTGTCTGCATCCTCGACGAGGGCAACCGCATGAGCGAAAAGTCGTGGGCCTCGCTGGCGCCGCTGCTCGACCACCGGCGATCGGTCGAGAGCGTGGTCGCCGGCATCACCATCAACGCCCACGCCGACTTCCGATTTGTCACCACGATGAACGAGGACGCCTCGACCTACGAGGTCCCCGAGTACATCCACTCGCGGCTGATGCCGCAGATCGTGATCGACTTCCCCGACGAAGACGAGGAGAGGGCGATTCTCGAAAGCCAGGTCGGCGCTCGCCGAAGACGAAGTACTGAACTACGTGCTTGTCCTTTCTCCAGGCGGCCCACCTCGCGGACCTCCGCTATTCGGTCCGCGACGGCATCAACATCGCCCGCTACGCCATGAAGACCCTGAGCCGCGGCGAGGCCGCCGACGCCCGCGAAGCCGTCGACACCGCCCTGCGACTCGCCCTCGGCAACGACGATGCGGAACCCTTCCGGCTGCCTGACGTGACCGGAAAATTCTGAATTTTGAATTATGAATTTTGAATTTCCACCACCCTCCCGGTAGATCGTACCGACGAAACAGTCATTCCGAATTCCGAATTCCGAATTCCGAATTCAATGCCGATCGCTCCACGAGTACCAGTGACCACCCTCGATCTCGACCTCATCGCCCCCGAGGCCGCGCCGGCATCCGCATCATGCCGGTGCTCCACGAGCGGGTCGACTTTGCCGGCCTGGTGCGGCGGACTCTGCCGAGCTCGACCCCGCGGCAGTCGCGGTGGAGCTGCCGACGACCCTCGCCGATGCCGCGATCAACGCCGTTGCACGGCTGCCGAAAATCTCGGTCGTCGTGTCCGAAGAGCCGGGAGAGGACGCTCTGATCTGGGTGGTGACCCCCGGAGACCCACTCGTGGAGGGCATGCGGTGGGCGATCGAACATGGCCGTCGGGTGCTGCTCATCGATCCCGACATCCGCTACCGCAGCCGCCGCCACGATCACCTGCCCGACCCGCACGCGTTGCACGAGCCTCGGCGACGGCGAATACGTCGATCTCCTGCGCCGTCTCGCCGAAAGCGCACCCCACGACGACCGCGACCGGTTGCGCGAGCAGGGCATGGCCTTTCACCTCCACGAGGCGCGCAAAACCGGTGCACGGCACGATCCTGAGCCTGGTCGGCGCCGCCCACGCCACCCGCGTCGCCGAGCTCCTCGGGTACGCACGGCACCACCCCTGGCGCGCCAGCGCCGGACCACGGGTCGTCATCCGCCACCTCGCACCCCGACAGCCTCACCGCGGTGCTGCCCGATACGCCGCTGGCCCACTCGGTGTGGGAAATCATCCGCAGCGGCCAGACTTCCCGAGGAACCGGATCTCTTCGCACACCGTCGCTCCGAAAATCGAGGCGTCGTTCGGACCGTTGACGGTCATCGCCGGCGGTCGCAGCGAGACGCTCTCGGCGAGCGCCAACATCAGGTTGCTTCCTACGCGGCCCACCACGCGAGCCGACTCACGCAGCGAGAGTGGGCGGCAGTTGACCGCGAGCGCCCTGCAGGAAGTGGTGTGGCAGGTCGGCACCGCCTCCCATCGCGAACAGACGCGAACCGAAACCACACGCTGGCAGCGCCGGCTCTTCTTCGATTTCGCCCGCCGCTACGCCAGGGTCCAGGGACGGCTGGTGCCCGGTCTCTACGAGATGGTGGTCGCCGCCCGCGGTGTCGGCGACGACAACCTGGCGTGGGAGATCTTCGACGCCGCCCGATGCTACCCGTGGCAGGAACCGACCGCAGAGATCGAGACCGCTCGAATCGACGGCGAGGAGCTCGATCTCGGGACGCGGACGGTGAGGTTTCGCCGCCGTTTCCTGAGAACCAAGCAACGACCCCTGGCGGTCCCGGTCCGCCGCCACCCGTCCCCGGACGATCCGGCCGATTGGCTCCGCGCGTTTTCGGGCGAGGGCATCTGTTCCTACCCACCGGAAGACGTCGTTGTGGAGGACTGGGGCCGCCACCTCAAACAGAGGGCGGTGTCCGTCCTCAGTGCCGAGAGTTCGCACTCTGAGCCTTTCACCACCAGCATGCTCGATGGGATCGATCTCCGCGAGACCCTGCTGCGCCGCCACGAAGGCAGGATCTGGGTGCGCGAACGGGGGCGCCAACCCGGTGTCGCCGGAGCGGTGGTCATGATCTTCGACGAGGACCCGTCGGGATCCGACTACCCCTACCTGATGTCGTGGCTCGGCGAACACGAGCAGGAAAGTCGGACATGGCCCTCTACGCCACCGATCCGATGCGCCAGGTGGTGGGGCCCGGCATCATGCGCGCCACCTACGGCGGATTCATGCTCACCTACCCGCCGGGGAGGCTCTTCGACGTCTGGCGTGACCCGGATTACGAAGCGGCGCGCACAAACCCGAGGTCCTGCTGATGGCGGCGGTGGACTACAGCACGGACCCCATCGTGGTCCACGTCGGCCGCCACCCGCCGCCGACGCCGATCCGAGAGTATGCCTCACGGAGGGCGAAAAGGATTGTCCACCTCCCGCTCGGGAGCCTCTCGCCTTCCAGCGTCAGCAAGGTCCGCGTGGTCCACATCCTCGCCGGCCACGACAAGCGGGAGATCGCGAAAGACTACCTGTGGTGACAACCCCTACGGGTTGTCAATTCTCAATTTTGAATTTTGAATTTTGAATTTCGGGCCGGCCCCCGCACCCAGAAAAGACCGCCACCGCTGCACCATGTGCACATCGATTTCGACCTCGCGTGCCATGTTGGGAACGACAATTCAAAATTCAAAATTCAAAATTCAGAACTGTTTTCGGCGCGTTCCCGGATAGCTGTCGAAGGTCGGGCGGTCCTCGATCTTCTCCCCGGCCGCCATGCGCTCGGCGATGATGCGAAAAGCATCGCCCCTCGGCCCTTCTGAGGACTCGGCGGCGCGTTCTTCAAAATCGATGGCTTCGGCCACCTCTCCCCTGGCGTAGAGAAGTCGGGCCAACGTGTCAGCGGCTTCCGGGTCCGGGTCGGCCGCAAACGACCGGCGTGCGATCTCAGTTGCCCGTTCGAGTTCTCGACCCGAGAGATAGAGGCGCCACGCAATGTCATTGAGGTTCTCGGCCGGGGCCGAGGCGCCTTCACGATCAAACCAACTGAGATACAGCTCGGCAGCGAGATCGAAATGACCGTTGCCGAACGCGAAATCCGCCACATCGAGGAGTTCCTTGGGCGTGGAGTTCTCGATGTCCGGAATCTCAAGCAGGGCCGCGGCGTCTTCGTAACGCGCGGTGCGCAACGACTCCGCCTGGTCTTCGCCGGGCAGGTCCATCAGAGCATCCTCGATGATCCGACGGAGCTCCGCCGTGCCGTCCGTGTCCGGAACCTCGAAACCCCGGTCCCACCCCTGGCGATACAACCTGCCGGCCCGCTGATAGACCCTGGTGTGCAACTCGGCCCGAGCGGTGAACATCAGACGTCGGCTGATGTCGAGCTGTTCGCCGTCGGTGGCCTTGTGAAAGGCCTCGACGCGGCTGATGGCGCCTTCCGGATCGGACCGTTCGAGCAGACCGTTGACAGAGCGCTCGATGGCGTCGACATTCCCGGGATCCCCTTCGAGCACCCTCAGGCATGCGAGAAAGGTGTCCCCGCTGCGGATGCGTTGGACCCGCCGCAGGAACTTTTCCTGTGGCAGATAGCCGAGAATGCGTTCCATCTCGTTGCCGCGCCCGTCAAAAAAGATCATCGTCGGATAGCTGTCGATACCGTATCGCGTCGCCATCTCGGCGCCGCCCTTCTCCGCGTTCAGTTTGAGGGCCACCAGTTCGGCGAGTTCGGCCCGCACTTCCGGGTTCGTGAGGGTGTCGCTCTCCAAGCGCCGGCACCAGTTGCACCAGTCGGTGTAGAACTCGACCATCACAACGGTGTCCCTCTCGGCGGCTTCGTCCAGTGCGGCCTGGAACGACCCGCCAAACCACACCGATGGGACCTCGACCTGACAGGCCGAATTCCCCAGCACCGCACACGCAATGAAAACTGACCATACCCGGCGCAAAGAGACCTCCAATCACACTGCAAATCCGAGATTGACGGAAGCAGAATCGTGTTCGTGCTATCGCACTGTGCCGGAAAGCCAACCCAGTTTCGCAAAGCCCCGTGACGTCCCGATCTTCACCTATCATCTACGTTCGCTCGTTCTCCAGGTTGCACTGATGTCACTCGGTCCGGACGCAGCGCATCCACAGGATCGAGATCGGCGGCCCGACGCGCCGGTGCGACGCCGCTCACCACCCCCACAAAAAGGCACATGGCCAGGGCTGCCGCGATCGCCAGAGGCGGTGTCGACAACGGGAGCCCGGAACCGCCGCGCGGCCGAGAGCGGTCAGCGAGAGACCCGCCAGCGAGGCCGAACGTGCCGCCGGCAACCGCCAGCAGCACCGACTCGAGGAGGAACAATCCCTGTACCGTGCCCCGCTCACGCCGAGAGCACGCAAAAGGCCGATCTCGTTGGTTCGTTCGTGGACCGAAATCCACATGATCGTGAGAATGCCGATTGCGCCCACGAGAAGCGAGATGCCCGCGATCCCGGAAACCGCGATGGTGATCATGCCGATGATCTTGCCGAAGGTGTCGAGCATTTCGGTCTGGGTCGTGATCGTGAAATCTTCTTCGCCGCGGTGGCGCTCCATCAGCAGCGACCGGATGCCGGCGACGACCTCGGGAATGACGTCGGTGTTGCTGGCCACGATGTCGATCTCGACCAGTTCGTCGACGTCGAAGATATCCAGCGCGCTCGCCACCGGCACGTAGACCGTGTCGTCGAAGTCGAACCCCATCATCTGCCCCTTGGCTTCCATCACACCGATGACGAGAAAGGTGTAACCGCCGATGCGGACCCTCTTGCCAAGGGGCGACACATCGTCAAACAGCTCCTGCGAGAGCTTTGCACCGAGAACCGCATAAGAGCTTCGTCGATTCGGGTCCATGCGGGGCAGGAACGATCCCTGCGAGACATTCAGGCGAAAGCCTTTTGCCGCCTCCCAACCCACTCCCTGGACGAAGACGCTCCGGCCCCGCCCTCCTCCTTCGACCCTGCGCCTGGCCGAAGGCCACAGGCACGACCTCTTCGATGTTCGGGATCCGGCGCAGTGCCTCCGCGTCGTCGATGGTGAGCTTGTGGGTCGTGCCCCCGAGGGCCCCGGGCATGCCGAGGGTCTTGACCTTGCCGGGGTTGACCGCGACGATGCTGGTGCCGAATTGGGTGAACTGGCCGACGATGTAGTCACGCGTGCCCTCACCGAGCGAGGTCAGGACGATCACCGCGGTGACGCCGATGGCCACCCCGAGGGCCGAGAGAAACGACCGCAGACGCTGCCCGCGGATCGCGCCGACGACGAAACGGATGAGCTCCAGGATGTCCATCAGCCCACCCAGCACTCAATTTCGGAATTGGAATTCGGAATTCGGAATTGCCGCCCACCCATCCTTTCACGGGCACAGGGACAGCGCGCCGAAATTCCCAATTCCTCATTCCTCATTCCGAATTCAGACCATCATCGTCCCACCAACGCCTCGACCGGATCGAGCCGCGCGGCCCGGCGCGCCGGAACGACCCCGAAGAACAACCCGACGACAACCGACACGAGCAGACGAAGCGACGATCGCCCATGTCGGTGTGGACGGCGGGAAATGTCGGATAGAACTGGACGAACGCCGCGACCGCAGCGGTGCCGGCTGCGAGACCCACGAGCCCACCGAGGTCGAGAGGACGGATGCCTCGGCGATGAAGACGCCGATGATCTGCGACGTGGTCGCCCCGAGGGCCTTGAGCAATCCGATCTCGCGACGGCGCTCGGACACCGCGACCAGCATGACGTTCATGATTCCGACCCCGGCCACGGTCAGGGATACCGAGGCGATGGCGGCCAGGGCGAGCGTGAGCACGCCGAGAATGGAGTCGAGGGTGTTGACGACGGCATCCTGGGTGATCACCGTGACGTCTTCCGCGCGGTGGCGTTCGGCGAGCAGCTCGATGACCGCTGCTTTGGCCTCTTCCAGATCGCCTTCCCCGGGCATCTCCACGAGGATCCGGAACAGCGAAGATCGGTTGAAGATCCGCAACGAGGTTCGCACCGGAACGAAGACCAGATCGTCAAAATCGAACCCCAACGACCTCCCCCGAGGTTCGAGGACGCCGACCACGCGGAACCGCCACTCGCCGAGCCGCACGACCTTGCCAAGCGGGCTTTCCGCGCCGAACAGCTCCTGGGCAACCTTGATACCGAGCACGATTTCGGCGCCCCCCTGGTTCGGATCGCCGGGCGGTAGAAAACTCTCCAGCGCCGACCCGCAGTTTGCGCACCTCGAGCAGTTCCTCTGTCGTTCCGATCACCGGAACCGATCGCGCCTTGCCGCCGTAACGCAGGGTCTCCTCCCCGGTCGCCAACGGCGCCGCCCGCTGGACCAGCGGGATCCGCGTCGCCACCGCGCGGTAGTCGTCGATCGTGAGATCGTGCACGGTGCCGCCGAACGGCATCATGCCGGTGGTTTCGACCTTCCCGGGTAGCACGATCAGGAGATTTGATCCCAGTGAACTGAACTCCTGCACGACGTATCGGCGCGCACCCTCGCCGAGAGCGGTCAGGGCAATCACCGCAGCGATCCCCACCGCTACACCGGCCACCGACAGACCGGTGCGCAGACCGGTGGCCGCGAAGCGCCCCCACGGCAAAGACGATCAGTTCACCGATGGTCACGATCACCCTCGTTAGATTTCGAATTTCGAATTTCGGATTTCGAATTTCCCATCCACCCACACGTGCCGACGTCATAGAGACTGCGGGTGAGATTCCTCATTGCGAATCCGGGCTTATGCCCAATCCTGAAAATCGAATTCCGAATTCCCTGCTGACCTCAGCCAGAGTTCGAATGCCTGCGAAAAATCCGAAATCCGAAATCCGAAATCCGAAATCACCTTTCATCGTCTCTCCACGATCTCACCGTCATCCATTCGCACGGCGGTACTGGCCCGTTTTGCGACCTCGGGGTCGTGGGTCACGAGGACCACGGTCTGACCGTCGGCATTCATCGCGCCGAGCAGCTCCATGACCTCCACCGCCGCCGCCCGGTCGAGGTTTCCGGTCGGTTCGTCAGCCAACAACAGACCTGGTTCCATCACCACCGCGCGGGCGATCGCCACCCTCTGGCGCTGGCCGCCCGAAAGCTGATCCGGCCGGTGGTGCATACGGTCCGCGAGGCCCGACCGACTCGAGGACTCTGGAGGCCCGTCGGCGGCGTTCCGCACGCGCAACGCCCGCAAACAGCATCGGCAACTCGACGTTGCCCTGGGCGGTGAGGCGTGGCAGGAGGTGGAAGAACTGGAAGATGAAGCCGATCTCCGACTGCCGTAATTTGGTCCGTTCCGCATCGGACAGAGAAGCACATCGTCGCTGCCGTCAAAATGGTAGGTCCCGGAGGTCGGGCGATCGAGGCACCCGAGGATGTTGAGCAGGGTCGACTTGCCCGAGCCCGACGGGCCCATCACGGCGATGTAGTCGCCCCTTTTCGATCTCGAGATCGACCGCACGCAGTGCGTGCACATCGGAATCACCCACGTGATAGGTGCGCCAGATGTCTTTCAGGACGATCACGACATACTCGAATTGTTGATTTCGGATTTCGGATTTAGGATTTCGGAATTCCCGCGCAACCCCCTTTTGAAAGACAGGAGGGAGGGAGACAAATTCGAAATTCGAAATTCGAAATTCGAAATTTCCGTACCGTTCACTGGCCCTTCTCCTTCGCCAGCGCCCCGGCCTTGATGTCGGGCGAGTTGCGAACGACCACAACCCGATCTCCGACGGCGAGCCCGTCCAGAACCTCGGCGAAGCGCCAGTTGCGAAGGCCGACCCCGACAGTTCGTTCCTCGAGCACGCCGTTGCTCAGGAACCAGGACTCCACCGCCCTCGGCCACTGCCGAAGCCGGGATCCGCAGCGTGTCCTGGCGGCTGTCGAGAATGACCTCGACATCGGCCGATGTGCCCGGCAGCACGCCCGCGCATGGCCTCGGCGTCGTCAAGCCTGACCTCGACCTCGACGGTGCGGTTCTGCTCCAGCACATCGAGGACATAGGGCGCAACGCGCTCGACCGTCGCGCCGATGGCCGCATCCGGGCGCGAATCCACTGTCACCCGCACTGCCTGACCCGACCTGCACTCGTTCCGCATCGACCTCGTCGATCGGAGCGCTGACATAAATCGACGCCGGATCGAGGAGATCGATCACCGGAGGAATGGGCAGCCCCGGGGGCGAGGGCGTGATGTACTCACCGACCTCCGTGCTGAGCTCGGCGATCGTCCCCGCAAATGGCGCGCGCAACTCGGTGAAGGCGAGCTGGACTTCCACCGAACCGACCCGTGCCGACGGCCTGGCCGACGGCGGCCCGCGCGGCCGTACAACCCGCCCTGGTTCGATCGCGATCGGTGCGCAGGAGGTCGAGGTTCTGGTCGCTCGCGATGCCCTTCGAGTGGAGGCTCTCCACTCGCACGAGCTCCTTCTCGGCGAGTTCGGCGGCGAGACACGCCTCGTCCGCCTGAGCCGACGCCGCCTCGACCGTGGTCCGGGCCGACTGCGAGCTCGGCGCGTTGCGCGCGGTCGTCGAGCTGGACCACGACTTCTCCAGCCTCCACCCAATCGCCCTCACGGCGGGGCAGGTCCACCACCAGGCCCCCGATCTGCGGCGAGAGCTCGGCCCGGCGCCGCACCCGCACCGTTCCTGCCCTGGTGTTGGTGACGGTCTGCTCGACCAGTCCCCGCTCGACTTCCGCCGTCCGCACCTCGACTATCTTCGGGCGCGAAGAGCTGTTATCGGAGAACCAGCCCCACCGCCACGACCGCGATTCCGGCAACGATCCACTTGAACTTTCTCATGATGTAGGATTCTACTCCTCCCGCCCCGCCGAGGTTTCGGTTTTGCCGTCCCGGTGATCCGGGCTACAGTTGCGCCGTCTGAAAGATCTGGAGGACAACAGATGAGTGAAGAGATCACCGCGGAAGAGACCGCTGCCGAAAAACCGACCTGGCGGTTTCCCAAGACGTTCTGGACCGGCAATGCGGCCGAGCTCTGCGAGCGCGCGGCCTACTACGGCACCTTCATCGCCCTCCGCACCTATCTGATTCGGGTCGTCGGGCTCGATGACGTTCAGGCAGGCGTTGTTGCCGGCCTCTTCGGGGGCTGGATCTACCTGGTTCCGTTTTTCACCGGCGCGATCTCCGACCGCATGGGATTCCGCAAGGCGCTGATCCTCGCCTTTGCCCTGCTTGACCGTCGGCTACGGCTCACTCGGGGTGTTTTCGACCCTCGGACCCGTCCTGGCCGGGCTCGCCCTGATCGTCCTCGGCGGCGCCTTCGTCAAACCTGTGATCACCGGAACGGTGGCCAAATCCTCCAACTCGCTCAACCGCGCCAGGGCTTTTTCCATCTTCTACATGGTGGTGAATATCGGTTCTTTCACCGGAAAGACGATCGTCGCGCCGATGCGCATCCAGATGGGGGTTGAAACAGTTCCCTTCTTCTCCGCCGGCGCCAGCCTCTTTGCCCTGATCCTCGTCATGATCATCTACCGCCCGCCGGACGACAGCGACGCGCAGCCCAAGAACATGAGCGAGGTGTTCCAGGGCATGTGGATGGCCATGAGCAACATGCGCTTCCTCGCACTCATCCTGATCACCGCAGGGTTCTGGGCCATTCAGGGCCAGCTCTACGCTTCGATGCCGGATTACGTCCTGCGGATGGCCGGCGAGACCTACAAACCCGAGTGGTACGCCAACGTCAACCCGCTGGTGGTCGTCCTCTTCGTGGTCGCGATCACCCAGATGGTCCGCAACTGGAAACCGCAGAATTCGATTCTGGTGGCGATGGCGATGATTCCCATGTCCTCGCTCGCGATGGCGTCATCATCCTGGTTTCGGGGAAACGTCCACATCTTCGGGATGGAGGTCCACCCCATCACCCTGATGATGGTTATCGGCATCGCCATCCAGGGCCTCGCCGAGTGCTTCCTGTCGCCCAAGTGGCTCGAGTTCGCATCCAAACAGGCGCCGCGCGGCAAGGAGGGCGTCTTCCTCGGTTTTGCCCATATCAACACCTTCTTTGCCTGGATCTTCGGTTTCATCTTCTCCGGCTACCTGCTCAAGAACTTCTGTCCCGAGCCGACAACCCTGCCCGCCGCCGTTCAGGAGCAGCACACGCTGGCCCTTGCCGGCCAGGCGCCGATGCCTGAGGTCTACGCCCACGCCAACTACCTGTGGTACGCCTACTCCGGAATCGGCGTGCTGTCTTTTCTCGCCCTCCTGGTGTTCATCTTCGTCACCAACCGTATCGACACGAGAAAGGCGGCCGCCGCCTGATCAGAACACAATCGGGAAAGATCGCGTTGAGTCGAGAGGAGGCACCGTCTTTGAGCATCCCCCGGTTCCGGCTCGCTCTCGTTCTTGCCTGCTTTCTGGCGGCATCCTGCGGCCATAAGAGATCCATCGTGGTTGCCAACGGCGAGACCGTCGAGGGCGACATCACGAATACCGAGGCCATCGACGAGTCGGCAAGCTGACTTCGCCCACTCGGCAAACGCCACCCGTATTGACAGACCAGAACTGTGGTAATAATCTGTAACACCATCGTTCACAACACAGAGGAGGTCTGCGGTGGCAACCCTGGGCGGCAAGCAACAAATCATCACGTTTAAGGCCGAGGAGGCCCTTGTCGAGGCTATGGGCGATATCCCAAACCGCTCCGAGTTCATTCGCTCGGCGATCCTTGCAGCCCTCGAGGGGGTGTGCCCTCTCTGTCACGGCACCGGGGTGTTGAGCCCCCACCAACAGCGACACTGGCAGGAATTCAGCCGGACCCACGTCGTGGAGCGGTGCGACGAGTGCGATGAGGACAAACTCGTGTGCCCGGCGGCAGGCGGATGAGGGGAGAAAGGGTGCGCCTTCTCCGCGCGCTCGGCATCGCGGCCCTGGTGATTCTGGTTCTGGGGCCGTCTGCGCCGATTCGGGCATCCGAACTCCCGGTGGTTTTTGTCAGCATCCCACCGCAAAGGTTTGTGGTTCAGCAGCTTGCCGGCGACCTGGTCCGGGTCGAGGTCATGCTGCCGTCCGGCGCATCTCCCGCCACCTACGAGCCCACCCCGCGACAGATGGCCGCCCTGAACGGCGCGGTGCTCTACTTCCAGATCGGCGTCCCCTTCGAAGGCCCGGTGCTTTCGAAAATCTCAACGCTGATGCCCGATCTCGAAATCGTCGACTGCCGACGAGGTATCACGCTCGCTCGGATGGAGGGCGGTAGCGACGGACATGGTCACGGTCCTCTCGACCCTCATTTCTGGCTCGACCCCACCGCCATGGCGACTGTGGCGCAGACCACCGCCCGGGCGCTGCGTGAAAAGATCCCGGCTGGCGCCGCCCGAATCGAATCATCGCTGCCCCGCTTGCTCCTTGCGATCGACGAGGCCGACCTCAACATCGGTTCAATAATGAAGCCTTTTGCAGGGCGTGACCTGCTTGTCTTTCACCCGGCGTACGGCTATTTCACCCGCCGATACGGGCTGATTCAGATCGCTGTCGAACCCGACGGGAAGGCGCCGTCAGCTCGCCAGCTTGCAGAGATCGTCAACAGCCTGGAAGGTCGAGACACCCGGGCGATTTTTGTCCAGCCCCAGTTCTCGCAGACCGCCGCGCGCCGCGTCGCCGACGCTCTCGGCTGTCAGGTTGTTGTATTGAACCCCCTCGCCGAGGATTACCTCGTCAACCTCGAGACACATGGCGGACCGAATCGCCGCGACCCTGGTGAACTGATATGACCACGAAAGACGTCATCGAGATCGAAAACCTGGATTTCCGATTCAACGGCGGCCCACGAGTCCTCGAAGAGGTCGGCCTTCGCATTACCGAAGGCGACTTCGCGAGCGTGATCGGGCCCAACGGCGGCGGCAAGACCACCCTGATCAAGCTCATTCTCGGTCTCCTCACTCCGACCTCGGGCACGATCAGGGTGTTCGGAACCACCCCTTTGAAAGCGCGACCGAAGATCGGCTACATGCCCCAGCACGCCACGATGGACCCGAGGTTTCCGGTGCGGGCGCTCGATGTGGTGATGATGGGCCGCCTCGGGAGAGGCCTCACCTTCGGTTCCTACAGCTCGGCAGACCGCCGGGCAGCGTTCGACGCCCTCGCCCAGGCCGGGCTCGAGGAGGCGGGCGCCAAAGCTTTCTCTGATCTCTCCGGAGGACAGCGGCAACGGGTCCTGCTGGCCCGGGCCCTGGTCACTGACCCCGACATGCTGGTTCTCGACGAACCGGCGGCGGGTCTCGACCAGAAAGTCGAAAAGGACTTCTTCGATCTCTTGAAGGATCTCAACAAACGTCTGACGGTGGTCCTGGTGTCGCACGATCTCGGTTTCGTGGCGACCTTTGTCCGCACCGTGATCTGCGTCCACCGCCGGGTCGATGTCCACCCGACGGCCGAATTGGACGGCCGACGGGTGTCCGAAATCTACGGCGGGGATGTGAGGATGGTGCACCACCACCACAGCATGGAGCCGTGATGGAGTTCTTTTCGGCGGTCGTCGATTTTCCGTTTCTGCGCCACGCGCTGGCCGCGGGCGCGCTTGCCGGCATCGCCTGCGGCGTCGATCGGTTCCTACGTGGTGGTTCGGCGAATCACCTACATCGCGGGCGCCATCGCCCACTGCGTTCTCGCCGGTCTGGGCATCGCCCGCTAGCTTCAGGTGGTCCACGGCTGGCCCGTCAGCCCCCAATACGGAGCGGTCGCGGCCGCCGTGGTATCGGCGATCATCATCGGCCTCGTCAGTCTTCGCGCCCGCGAACGGGAAGACACCATCATCGGTGCGGTGTGGGCCATCGGCATGGCGGTCGGGATCCTCTTTATCGCCGTCACGCCGGGCTACCACGAGGATCTGATGAGCTACCTGTTCGGCAACATCCTGCTGATCGGCGGCTCCGATCTGTGGATGATGGCTGCGCTCGATGCCGTCGTGTTGGTCCTTGGTCTCGGCCTCTACCCACAGCTTGAGGCGGTCTGTTTCGACGAGGAGTTCGCTCGTCTCCGCGGCCTCCGGGTCGAGTTCTACGTCCTTCTGTTGCTGGTTCTCATCGCCTTGACCGTTGTGCTGCTGGTCAGCGTCGTCGGCATCGTACTCGTCATCGCGCTGCTCACACTGCCGGCGGCGATTGCCGGCCACTTCACCACCACCCTGCGCGGCATGATGGCCGTCGCAGCGATTCTGGCCGTCGACCTTCACCACCAGCGGACTGGCCGTGAGCTACTCCCCAGACCTGCCCGCAGGCGCCACCACCATCGTCATTGCCGGAATTGCCTATCTCGCGGTGCTCACCTGGCGTCGGGTCGCCTCGGCCACGCGGAAATAGCTCAGCCTTTCTCCGCGTTTAAAAAGGCGATTCTGGGCGGTGATCACAATAAGAACCTCACAACCATCTATACTGCTGGCAGCGACCGTGTACGGCCGTAAGGAGCACCTCATGAAGAAATCAACAGAAACATCGTTTTCCCTAACCGTTCTCTCAGCGATCATGGTCGTGACCCTGGTACCCCTGGGTGCCGGCGCCGATGAAAACTGCTGTCTCAACAACTACCGTTTCGCGGGCGGGTGCATGGTTGTCGCCCGCGGGTCGGAGACGTGTTCGAGCATTCTCTCGTACCTCAACAGCTTTGACAGCGTGGGCAAGTACTACTGCGATAACACCACGATCCGCGGTGGCTGGACTGTCAGCACCTGCAACGACCCTGCGCAGAGCCAGCCTGAGTACATAACCCCGCAATCCAGCGAACCGACCGAAAGAATCCAGCAGAATCAGCAACCCATCGGCTCGGCTCAACCGCAAACCGCACCGGCTGCCAGCGACGCCAGCCTGATGCAGGTGTCGGCCCCGCTGCAGGTTCAGTTCGACTCCGACCTCGACACCAGCACTCAGGGAGCGGGCCACACGGTGACCGGAACCCTGCAGCAGGATCTGATGGACGGCGACACAGTCATCGCTCCTGCCGGAAGCCAGGTTAATGCCCAGGTCGTCCCGACCAGCTTCTGGAGCGATGGTTCCGGCGACAGCTACCAGATCCAGGCCACCGGCATTCAGGTCGGCGAAAACGTCATCCCCGATCAGCGGCACCGCAGTTGCTGCCCAGGGCGAGATCGCGACCACCGGTTCTCAGCTCAAGGTCCCCCAGGGCTCGATGGTGAGCTTCGACACCGCGCCTGCCGAATCATCAGACGCCCAGCAACCATCCTTCACCGGAACGGCAGTCGTTGGATGGAGGCGTTCAATAACTCACGATGCAAAGGCCTGGCCGCACTGTACGCGCCCGACGCGGTCATTCTTCCGCCCAACGAGCCCGCGGTCTTCGGCCGCGACGCCATCCGCGCCACCCATCAGGAGCTCTTCGCCGAGGGTGATTTCAAGATCGATATCGAGGCCCTCGAAACGGTCATCGACGGCCAACTGGCCTATGTCGCCGGTCGCTACCGCATGTGGACAGGCGACGGCGACCTCGTCGATCGCGGCAAATACATCGAGATCTGGCGGCCGGTCGACGGCGAGTGGATGATCTACCGCGACATCTACAACAGCAGTATCGCCCTCCCCACCGCCGAAGAGACCACTGATTGACGTTGACGACCTTTCGATTCCAAGGGGGCCTTCGGGCCCCTTTTTCTTGAGGAAAAGGGGAGAGGGAGCAAGGGAGAAAGGGATCCGGCAGAGGTTTCTCCACTCGCTCCGGCTTCGTCCTCCGGACTCCGCCGTGACTTTCGCTCGGTCGAAATGACAGTCATTGGCATCCGATACGTGATCGTGAACGAATCTGCCTTCTCCTCAGCAGGTGGGCCAAGACCCACCCTACGCCGGGTCCACAGATCGCGAGAACCGTAGGGTGGGCCTTGGCCCACCATCAGGTATTGCCATAATCGAGCGGTCGGTTTGGGCGAAGCCGGGAGGCCGTCAGCAACTCCCCAGCGCTCCTGCTCGGCTACAATGTCGCGGAACTCACGACTGTTGATCGCAGCTCCGCGGGGGAAGGTCGAGAATCATGACAACAAAGACAACGATCTCGTTGGACCCGGGCTGCCGGCATCAGCCTCCTGCTGATCGCCGCGTGCACCATGAACCCAGCGACCGGCCAACGCCAGCTGACCCTGATGTCGGAGGCGCAGGAGATCCAGATGGGTCGCCAGACCCACCCCGCAGGTCCTGGCCACCTTCGGCGCCTACGACGACCCCGAGTGGCAGAGCTACATCCAGGACTCGGGCGCAAAGATCGCCGCCACCTCGGAACGGCCGGAACTGGACTGGACCTTTACGGTCCTCGATGACCCGGTGGTCAACGCCATGGCCCTGCCGGGCGGTTTCATCTACATCAATCGCGGCATCCTCGCCAACTTCAACTCGGAGGCCGAACTGGTCTCCGTTCTCGGCCACGAGATCGGCCATGTCACCGCGCGCCACTCGGTCGAGCAGATGAGCCGGGCCCAACTCGCGCAACTCGGTCTCGGTGTCGCCGCCGTGGCCAGTGAGGAGTTCCGCCAGTACGCGGGGCTCGCGAGCCAGGGGCTGGGCATCCTCTTTCTCAAGTTCGGGCGCGACGACGAAAACCAGTCCGATGCACTCGGTCTGCGCTACATGACCCGTGCAGGCTACGACCCCCACGAGATGCCCAAGGTCTTCAGCACCCTCGACCGGGTGTCGCAGGCCCAGGGGATGCGGGGCAACCCGGAGTGGATGTCGACCCACCCCGACCCCGGCAACCGGGTTCAGAACATCGACGCCCGCATCGGCCAACTGCCGCCGGAACTGCGTCAGGGAACGGTGGGTCGCGAAGTCCTACATGAGGCGGATCGAAGGCCTCGTCTACGACGACGACCCCCGCCAGGGCTACACCGTCGGTCAGACCTACTACCACCCGGTGCTGGCATTCAAGGTCGACTTCCCCGATCAGTGGCAGATCATCAATCAGCGCCAGGCGGTGGGCGCCCTGAGCCCCAATCGCGACGCCGCAGTCGTCCTGACCCTCTCCGACAAGGATTCACCGCGGGCCGCCTTCGAGGCCTTCTTCTCCCAGCAGGGCGTGCAGCGCGGTTCGAACCAGGGCCGCAACCTCTACTCGCTTCCGCGCCTTCGACCCACAGACCGGTGTCAGCAAAGCGGACGGCCTGATCGGTTTTCTCAGCCACGACGGCCAGGTGTATCAGCTCATGGGATACACCGCCGCCGAGACCTGGCGGAGCTATTCGCGGAGCGATGCAGCATTCGCTGGCGAGCTTCGCAGAGAGTCACCGAGCGCAGATACCTCGAGGTCGAACCGAAGACCATCGACGTCGTCACCCTGCCGCGAGCCATGACCCTGACCGAGTTTGCCCGCCGCTTCCCTTCCAACGCCGAGGTCTCCGACCTCGCCATCCTCAACGGTGTCAGTGAGGACACGGTCTTGGAAAAAGGGGCGCCTCGTCAAACGGATCGTCGGCGGCAAACTGCCGACGCTAGGTAGCGGAGTCCGCCGGTTAGGCAGGTTTCCGCAGGATCCACAGGTAGGTCGGGAAGGCCCAATAGGCGGCGGTGAGGGTTGCCAACGCCGCCTTCTGTTTGATGGATCCGGCGGCAACCATGTCGGATGCCTCGAAAGCGAACCGGGTCTCGGACGACCTCCCGCGTGTAGTCGGCGATTTCGAACCTCTGCACCAACCGCCTCAACCCGCGCACCGTGAAATGGGTCTCGTAGCGGCCGTCACCCCTGCGCATCAACCGCACGAACCAATCAGCCGGAGTCTTCGGCAGCACGGTCAGCAGACGGCAGATCGTAGTGGCCATCCCACAAGCGGATTCGGTTTTCGGCCGCGAAATAGCACAGCCGCCGCCCGGTTCCAAGCACTCGGTAGATCTCGTCCATCATGCGCTGGGCGTCGGGCACGTGCTCGTAGATGTGGGTGCATGTCACGACGTCGAACTCAGCCGCCGGAGAACGGAAGCTCCATCGAATCCCCAACCCGGTAGTCAATATTCTCAGCTCGCCCGGTTCTTCTGGGCCCATTCGACCGCACCGTCGTCGATGTCGACACCCACTACGCGGCCGAAAAAACCCGCATAGTGGTGGGTCAAAATGCCGGTGGAACAACCGATGTCGAGCACCTTTGCCTGCTGCGGATCGACGACCGCACTGCCCGCATCGCAGTCGAGGATCACCGCCACCGTCTTCCGGGCCTTCTGGAGCCGGCCTTCCTCGTCGAACATGGTCCTGGGTGGATCTCGGAGAAATCGAGCTGGTACTCGCGACCCGTGCGGCCGACGCCGCATTGTCGGCCTCTTTCCATGGATTCTCCGGATCGAAGATCCGAGGTCAGGCCGGTTTCGACGGGTTCAGCGAGCCCGGTCACGAGATCGAGAAATGTGGTCGCGCCCACCGCCTCGAACCCTGCGTCGCGAAAGTTCGCCACGATGTCTTCGACCGCCAGTTCGATGGGCGCCGGCGCATCTCCTCATCTCCCATCGGAATGAAGGCGGCGATCACGTCGGCCACTCGCACCTCGCCGAGAGAGCGCGCCGGGACCACGCCCTTCGATCCCTGACCTGACGGCCACCCGTCGCGCCAGCCCGGCCTCCACCAGCCGATCGATGTGGCTGTCCACCGAGCCGGTCGCTACCAGAAAACGCCGCGACAACTCGTCGGCGGCGGTGGGTTCCTTCCCCTTGTGAAACCGCCTGCGCGATCAGGGTGTAGATCTGGAGCCCGGTCGGCACCCGTCGCACTCGTCTCGATCGCCGGATGATCGGTTTCGAACCAGGGCCGCGAAGTGCTGGTGGATGAACGAGATTTCGAGCCCCAGCAGAACGATGATCCAGGTGATGTAGAGCCAGATCAGAAAGATCGGAATCACCGCCAGCGACCCGTAGATGGTCGAGTAACGGACGGACACACCCGACGGAGTTCGCAAACACGTTTTTGCCAAGCTCCCACAGGACGCCGCCGATGAAGGCCCCAAGCAGGGCGCTCTTGAGTTGGACTCGGGTGTAGGGAATCACCAGGTACATCAGCAAGAAGGCGAGAAACGTCAGGCCAGCGGGAAGACCCAGGCGCCGAGCTTCTCCAGGGTCCCTGGGTCGAATGGAATATCCCGGAAAATCGCGGCCTTGAGCGGGCGGAAATCGTGATGCTCGCTCCAAGAAGAAGGGTCCCGAAAACCAGCACCGAGGTGTAGGAGGTGATCTTGGCGATAAACCGCCGAGGGCTGGTCACGTGCCAGATCTGGTTGAAGTTGGATTCGATGTTGTCGAGCAGGAGAATGGCGGCCAGGACCAAAAACAGAAATCCAATCAGCCCGAGTCTGCTGGCGCTGTCGGCGAACTGGTTGACATACTCGACGATCTCGTCCTGGCTCGTCGGCAGAAACTGCGAAAAGAGGAACTCCTGGACCCTTTGCTTGATGTCGTCGAAGGCGCCAAAGGCGGAAAACATTGCGAATGCCACGGCCACCAAGGGCACCGCGGCGAGCAAAGAGGAGTAGGCCAGCCCCGAAGCCCTGATGATGACCTTGTCCCGACCCAGCTGTTGCCAGGTGGCCTGGACGAACTGCAGATAACCGCACCAGGCCCCTTCTCCCACCACGGGAGGTCCGCGGACATCCAGGCGGTGGAGGTGATTGATGACTCTCATGGCTCGCGGGTTCCATAATAATGTAGAAAACCTCTCCTGATCGCTGTACAATGCCTCTCATGGCATGCAAACCGGACATCACGATCGACGGCTTGCCAGAGGATGTCCCATGCCCTTCGTCATGGAGTTCTGCTGCTTCGGCGCGATGGTCCTCTCGCTCAATCCACCATGTGCGACTGCCCAGCTGGCCGAACGCCCACCGATACCGGTACTGCGGCCCTCGCCAGGATCGAAGCCGAAGTTCACGGGCGATCTGCCGGAGATCAACGAGCGGCAGCTCCTGCGGGTCCTCATCAGCTACAGCCGCACCAACTACTTCGTCGATTTCGGGACCGAGCACGGGTTCGAGTACGAATTGCTTCGACAAGTACGAGGAGCACCTCAACCAGGGCCGAAAGACCGGCCAGAAGATCGTCGTCGTGTTCATCCCGGTACCGCTCGACCGCCTGCTCGATGATCTCGTCGCCGGGCGCGGCGACATCGCCGCCGGCGGTCTCACGATCACTGAGGACCGCAAAAAGATGGTGGCCTTTGCCGATCCCTACGTCCCGAATGTGCGCGAGGTCGTGGTGTCGGGCGCCGATGCGCCGCCACTCGCCGGTCCTCGAGTCACCTCGCCGGCCGGCCGGTCTGGGTCCGAAACGGCAGCAGCTATGGCGAACACCTGCAGCAGATCAGCGCGCGTCTCAAGGCCGCCGGACAGGGAGCCGATCGAAATCGTCGAGGCGCCCGAGTACCTCACCACCGAGGATCTGCTCGAGATGGTCAATGCCGGGGTCTTCCCGTACACGTTCGCCGACGAACACATCGCCAAGGCCTGGGCCACGGTGCTGCCGGAAATCCGGGTCCACGAGAATGTGGCCATTCACACCGGCGGATCGATCGCCTGGGCGGTGCGGCCCGACAACCGCAAGCTCGCGGCAAGCCTCGGCGAATTCGTAGGCACGATCAAGAAGGGCACGCTGCTCGGCAATATCTACTTCAAACGGTATTTTTCGGATTCCAAATGGATCTCGAACCCGCTTTCGGCGGCCGATCGCAAGCGGCTCGATGAGCTTCGCGGGTTGTTTCAAAAGTACGGCGATATGTACGGCTTCGACTGGCTGGCTTTGGCAGCAACCGGCTACCAGGAGTCGAGGCTCGACCAGAGTCACCGCAGTTCGGCAGGAGCGGTCGGCGTCATGCAAATGAAACCATCGACCGCTGCCGACAAGAACGTCAATGTCACACCGATCGACACGGTCGAAAACAATATCCATGCAGGCGCCAAATATCTGGCGTTTCTTCGCGACCGCTACTTCTCTGATCCGGAAATCCCCGACAAGGCGAGGTTCGACTTCACTCTCGCCGCCTACAACGCCGGGCCTGCCAGAATCGCCAAACTGCGCCGCGTGGCGACCCAGCAGGGCTACGACCCGAACCTGTGGTTCGCCAACGTCGAGACCATCGCCGCCGCCGAAATCGGCAGCGAGACCGTCACGTATGTTGCGAACATCAACAAGTACTTTATGGCGTATACTAATTTTTACCGCGACAACTTGCAGCGACAGCTCCAGAAGAAATCGCTTGAGTCAATGCCGCACAACTGAACGAAGAGGAGATCCCAATGACCGCTTTTCGAAAAATTGCGACCATTTTGATCGCAGTGTTCTTCCTGGCTGCCCCAGTCGCGTTTGCCGACGAAGGAATGGAGACTTCGTCCATTCAGACCACTCCGTGCTGCTTCGAGAATCCGCGCTACAGCGGTACCTGCGAGGTAACCCCTGGCGAGGACGAGAGCTGCGGCAGCGTTCTCGGCTATCTCAACAACCCCAACAGCATGGGCAAAGACTACTGCGGCAACACCAACATCAGGGGCGGGTGGAGTCAGGTCGAATGCGAGGGGTCGGCCTCCGTGGCCGATCAGTGCACCGCCAAACCCATCGCCTCCGGGGAATGAGCCCACACCCGATAGGGTTCGACTGCGTGGACAAGGATACCGTCGGCCTGCGGCGCCGACGATCATGAAGGAGACTTTCCCGTGAACCGAACCGTCGCAAAAGCACTGATTTTATTTACCGCGTGTCTTGCCGCTCCGGTGGGGGCGCAGACCGCCGACGATGACATTCAGTTGACCCGTTCGGTGGTCCAAACCGAACGCCAGGCCGTGGTGGCCGCGAACCTCGGTCTGAACGACGCCGAAAGCGCCGTCTTCTGGCCTCTTTACAAGGAGTACCGGGCTGCCGTCCATCAGGCCACGGACACCCGGGTCGCGCTGCTCAAAAAGTACTTCGCGAGCTTTGAAACGCTGACCGACGCGGAGGCGTCCGCCCTCCTCGCCGATTTCTTCTCGTACGAAAAAAACCTGCTGAAAACTCGGACGACCTATGCCAGGAAGATGCAGAAGGTCCTCCCCGGACGGACGGTCGCGCGGTTCTTTCAGATCGAACACAAGATGGACACCATCATCGAGTACGAAATGGCCGGAGAGGTCCCGCTCATCAAGTAGGGCGCGAATCCACGGGAGACACCTTGAAACCGAGGGAGCAGCCATGAAGCATCTCACCACCCTCCTGACATTCGTTCTGGCGGCGTGGTCCGGCAATGCCGCCGCTGCAGAGAACACCGGGAGCCTCGCCGAGCTGTTTCGCCTGGTTGATTCGTCGGTTGTGGAGATCACCACGATTCAGCAGGTGGTGGCCGACCAGGGACCGTCGCGGCGGGTTGCAGCGGGCAGCATCGGATCCGGCTTCCTGATCTCGTCCGACGGCCGGATCATGACCGCGGCCCACGTCGTACAGGTCGCGGACACGATCACCGTCAAGTTCGTCACGGGCGACGAGGTCCCGGCACGCGTGCTCGCATCGGACCCCAGCGCGGATGTGGCGCTGATCCAGGCGGAATACGTACCGGAGGGCATCACGCCGGCCCTCCTCGGCAGCGCAGTCAACGCCCTGGTCGGTGACCAGATCTTCGTGATCGGCGCTCCCTACGGCATCGCCCACACGCTGACGGTCGGCCACATCAGCGCCCGCCGGGCGCCGAACCACCTCTTCGGCGGCTTTGAAAAGGTCGAACTCCTGCAGACCGACGCCGCCATCAACCAGGGCAACTCGGGCGGGCCCATGTTCAACATGCAGGGTGAAGTGATCGGCATCGTCAGCCACATCTTCTCGACCAGCGGTGGATCCCAGGGCCTCGGCTTCGTAGTCACCTCGGATCTCGCTATCAAAGTGTTGATCGACGACCCCACCGCCTGGACCGGGCTTCACGGCGTGGTAATCGAAGGTCAGGTGGCGAATGCCCTCAACGTACCCCAAAGCGCCGGAATCCTCGTGGAGGCCGTTGCTGCAGGCTCGCCCGCCTCGGCCCTCGGGCTTCGCGCCGGCGATCTCAAGACCAACATCGCCGGCCAGGATCTGTCCCTCGGCGGCGACATCATCCTGTCGGTCCACGGTGTGCGCATCGGCGAACCGGACGCATACGACAAGATCCTCACCAGGCGGAAGGCGCTCGGCCCCGGCGACCAGTTCGAGGTGACCGTGCTTCGCAATGGAAACGTCATTCGTCTCAGCAAGCTCGTCTCGGTCCTCTTTGGGAACTGACTACCGGAAATACCCGCAACGGCTGACCGGTTGTGAACCTAAAGACCAACGCTCAGAAACGGGGGAACTCATGAAACGCTTCACCATCGCAGTCACTCTTCTCGCATTCACCGCCGGTCTCGGGATAGCGCTGCAGGCCGCAGCGCACTGCCAGATCCCGTGCGGAATCTTCGACGACGAGCTTCAGGTTCGGTTCATGGAACAGGACATCACCACCATCGAGAAGTCGATGCAGCAGATCGTGGCCCTCGGCGCGGCCACGCCGGTTGACTCCAACCAGCTGGTGCGCTGGGTGATGAACAAGGAAGAACACGCCCAGAAACTGCAGGACTCGGTGACGGCCTACTTCATGGCGCAGCGCATCAAGCCACCGGCCGACCACGGCGACGAGGCAGCTACGAAGGACTACGTCAACAAGCTGACCCTACTCCACGCCATCCAGATCCACGCCATGAAGGCCAAACAGTCGACCAACCTCGACGAAATCGCCACCCTGCGACAGCTGGTGACCGAATTCCGCAAGGCCTACTTCGGCGAGGAAGCCGAGCACGCGCATTAGGGAATTTCGGAGTTCGGAATTCGGAATTCGGAGTTGTTCGCGGCCTGCGGCCGCGGCTGAGACCCGCCACGAGCGGGTAGCCGATGGCGGCGCCACCCCAAAACCTGGCCGTCGACCTGTGGCCACACTCTGTGCCTGATTAACGACGCCGGATTTCCCGCCCACCTCCACCGATAAAAAACGAGCTGGGGAACGGCGGGTCGAAATTCCGAATTCCTAATTCCGAATTCCGAATTTGCCGTCGGGGCCGCGGTGGGCATCCACCGCGGCCCTGACGGCGCGGATGTGGTCCGGCGTGGTGCCGCAGCAACCGCCGATGATCCTGACTCCGAGGTCGATCAGTTCCGCGGTCTTCCCGGCCATGAACTCGGGCGACTCCGGGTAGACCAACACGCCGCTGCGGTGTTCGGGGAGCCCGGCGTTGGATTGGATGATGATCGGAACCGAGGCGTGAATTGCGAACTCGCGCGCGATCTCGACCATCTTCTGAATGCCGTTGCCGCAGTTGGAGCCGACCACATCGGCCCCGGCCTCGACAAGACCCGCGCATGCCTGTTCGATGGTCGTGCCCATCGTGGTGTAGAAACCACGCGGGGTGGCGTCAAATGTCATGGTGGCGATGATCGGAATGGCGCTGGAGATCGAACGCGCCGCCTCGATCGCCAGGCGAGCTTCAGCGAGATCGATCATGGTCTCGATACAGATCACATCAGCTCCGCCGTCGATCAGCGCGCCGATCTGACGGTAAAAAGCGTCGGACACTGACTCCGGGTCAGTATCCCCGTAGGGCGTCAGCATGCTGCCCGTCGGACCGACCGATGCCGAGATCATGGCGCGACCGGCGACCACCGGTTTCAGGGCTTCGACCGCCGCTCTATTAATTTCCCCGGTTCGCTCCGCGAGACCGTAGCGCTGGAGGTTGAGCGGCGACCCACCGAAGGAATTGGTGGTCACAAGGTCGGCGCCCGCATTGATGTAGAGCTTCGCGATGGCCGCGAGGATGCCGGGGTCGGAGAGATTGATGCCTTCAGGGCTGTCGCCTGGCTCGAGCCCGCGCGCCATCAACTGAGTGCCCCAGGCGCCGTCGCCCACAAGGACCTTGCCGGAGTTCAGTCGATCCATCAACGCGCCCATCTCAGGCAACTCCGGAGAGCTCTTTGACCAGATCGACCGCCGACGTCGCGTCGTAACCGTAGCCCGCGGCGCCGATCTCGGCGGCAAAAGCCTTCGACAGCGGCGCGCCCCCGACGATGACCCTGATGTCGCCGTCGAGGCCCCGCTCCCTGATGAGATCAACCACGGCCCTCATCCCCGCCATGGTCGTGGTGAGGAGGGCGGACAGGCCGATCACGGAGGCGCCCTCGTCCGCGGCGGTGTCGACAAAGCGCTCCGCCGGAACATCGCTGCCGAGATCGATGACCTCGAAACCGGCCCCTTTGAGCATGATGCCGACCAGGTTCTTGCCGATGTCATGCATGTCGCCCTTGACCGTCCCGATCACGACCTTACCGAGGCTCGGAACATTGTCGGCAATCAACAGGGGCTTGAGAAGCTCGACCCCTGCATTCATCGCCCTCGCCGCCAGCAGGACCTCCGGCAGGAAGATCTCGTGCGCCCCAAATTTGCGGCCGACCACCGCCATCCCTGCAAGAAGGCCGTCGTTGAGGATATCCGACGCGCTCAGACCGTCTTTGATCGCCTTTCGAGTCAGTTCGGCGACATTCTCATGCTCGCCACGTTGCAGGTTTTCGTCGATCTCTCGTAGTACGTCCACCGCTGACCTCCAGCAATTCGAAATCTGTCCGGCCCCATTCGTCAAATTAGCACGACCCCTCCTCGCCGATAGTGAAATCAGATATCCTCATCATACGGAGGACGCCGGTGCGAGAGGTATTCGACATTTCCCCCACCGATTTGCTGACCGCTGTCGTTCGGTCAATAGGGCGTCTTGAGGCGAGCGACGGATCGCCGATGGCGGATCGGGTCCACGGTCTGATCGAGGGAGCGGGCCGCGCGTTTGTCGAGTCCGCACGCCCCCGCGGTGTGTGGCAGAAAATCTCGCCCGCCAAATTCGACGCAATCTACCGCGGCGAGGGCGGAAACGACTCGGACACTCCGCTCGAGGTCATCCTCGAGGACGCCGTGGCACTTGCACTGTTCGCGGCAACTGTCGGTGAGGAGGTCTCGAGCCGGATCCCCTATCTGTTCGATACCGGAGAGCTGGCCGAGGGCTACATTCTCGACCAGGTGGCCTCGTTTGCCGCTGACGAGATGGCGCAGTTCGCGACGCGGCGGTTCGGGCTCTCGGAAAAGCTCGCATCCGATGAGGCCGTGCTGCCCTACAGCCCCGGCTATTGCGGCTGGCACGTCTCCGGCCAACGCGCCCTTTTTGCCGCGCTCGAACCCGAAGAGGTCGGCGTCACGATCAATGACAGCTGTCTCATGTCGCCGATCAAATCGGTCTCGGGCGTTCTGGTCCTCGCGCCGGCGGAGGCGCACTGCATCAGTCCGTCCTTCACCTGCTGCTCGGCGTGCACGACGTTGGATTGTCAGGAACGGACGGCGGGGTTTCGGGAACAAGCGGGTTGAGGTCGGTGGCGTCCGAGGATCCATGGCCTTCAGGGCGCGCTTCCCGTCGCCGACGAGTTGCGATGAAAATTCCGAATTCCGAATTCCGAATTCGACCCGAGCACGCAGCGCTCGGGTCGTAGTAACCTTTCTGTCGAATTCTGAGGCCCGCGTGGTCGGGTCGGAAACGGGGACATGCATGGCACGCCAACATCTTTGCTTGATAACAGCACTCGTGGTGACGCTCGCCACCGCCGGGTTCGCCGGCGCCGCGGAGGAGCAACTGTTCTACGAAAACCGGGATGACATCCCGATCGAGTACCGGTGGAGCCTGGAAGACATCTTTCCCGATGTCGAGGCATGGGAGGGGGCATACATCATTGTCGACTCCAGGATCCCCGAGCTGGCCGCATACAAGGGCCGGCTCGGTGAATCCGCCGACACGATGCTGGCGGCCATCGAACTTCAGGTCGAGCTCGGCAAAACCCTCGAGGACATTTTCGTCTATGCCGCCCAGTGGCAGAACACCGACACCAGGAACGCCGAGGCCAACGCCTATGTGGGCAGGGCTCGGTCGCTCGCAGCCAAGTTCGGCGAGGCAACGGCCTACTTCGATCCCGAAGTCGTCCAAATTCCGGACGCCACGATTGCGAAATACCTCGAGGACCCGAGAATGAAGACCTACGAACACCTCCTCGACGACATCCTGCGGACCAAGGCCCACACCCGGTCCCAGGACATCGAGCAGGTCCTCGCCGAGGCCTCGCTGCTGCGCGCCGCGCCACAGCAGACCTATGGATTCCTCACCGACGCCGACATCGAGTGGCCGACCATCAAGGACGAAGATGGTGAGGACAAAAAGGTCATCCCCGGTCTCTATTACACCTTCATGGCGAGCCAGGATCGCCGGGTCCGAAAGGACGCGGCGCTGGCTCTCTTCGGGACCTACGACGCCTACGGCAACACCTTTAGCGGCACTTATGGGGGACTCATCCAGAAGGATGTCTGGATGTCCAAGGTCCGCAAATACCCCAATACCCTGGACATGGTGCTCAACCAGACAAACGTCCCGAGCTCGGTGGTCGAGACCCTGGTGTCGACGGTTCACGACAACCTCGATGTGGTCCACAAGTATGTCGAGCTCCGGAAAAAGGTCCTCGGCATCGAGGACTTCCACATCTACGACCTCTACGTGAGTCTGGTGCCGGAGGGCGATGCGACCTACACCTTTGACGAGGGCTGGGCGTTGGCGATGGAATTCTGGACCGAGACCCTCGGGCCGGAGTATGCCGAAGTCGCGGCTCGCGGTCTCGCCGATCGCTGGATCGACGTGTATCCGAACTCCGGCAAACGCGGCGGCGCCTACTCGTGGGGCACCTACAACTCACACCCCTATCTCTTCCTCAACTGGGGCGGGACACTCGAAGACGTCTTCACGCTGGTCCACGAGATGGGCCACTCCGTCCATTCCTACCTCGCCAACACCAACCAGCCGTACCACTTGTCCGACTACACCCTGTTCGTGGCCGAGGTGGCGTCCGTGGGTTCGGAGTCAGTGTTCTTCGAGTGGATGCTCAACCGCACCAAGGACCCGACCCAGAGGCTGGCGCTGCTCAACATGCGCCTCAACCAGATTGTCGGCACCTTCCTGCGGCAGATCTTTTTCCACGAGTTCGAGCACGCGGCGCACGAGGCCGGCCACGCCGGGCAGCCTCTCACCAAGGAAACTCTGGGAACAATCTGGGGCGATTTGTGGACTGAGTACTACGGTGAGGGCGCCATCCTCGACCCGGAGTTCAAGAGCGGGTGGGCGAGAATCCCCCACTTCTACCGCACCTATTATGTGTGGGTCTACGCCACCAGTTTTGCCGCGGGCGAGGCCATCGGCAACCGTTTCAAAGCCGGCGATCCGGATGCCGTGAACGATTACCTGGAGACCCTCAAGCTCGGCGGCAGCGTCTACCCGATGGACGCGCTCCAAAGGGCGGGAGTCGACATGAACGACCCGCAGGTCATCCGTGCGGTCATGGACAGCTTCAGGAGGATTCTCGGTGAGATGGAGGCGATTCTCCTGAAGGAGTGAACGGCAATCGAAGCACCGAAAACAAACCCCCGCGGCGTGCCGCGGGGGTTTTTCGTTCGAGTGAGCCCGGCTGTCCCAACGACCTCCACGCGCGGAGCCGCCCTTGACATTGTCTGCCCACGGCAGGACACCGACTGGAACAGCGGAGCATCCGACAATGTCAAAAGTGGCACCTCCGGTGAAGGCGGCTCGTTTCCCAACTGGCTTCCCGGGAGTTGCCACCTTCATCATTGTTGGCCCGGGGGAACTTGCCGACGTGAACGGTAGTGGGTCCAACAATATTGAAGATGGCACGCTCCGCCGCACGTGCTTCTTTTCCGGACGCTGTTCTGCGGCAGGCGTTGCGACGTTTTGTGGTGCGGCCGTCCCGGCTGCACGTGCGGGCGAGACGCCCGCACCACAAGACGTCATTACCGGTTGCACTGAGAAGTCAGGTAGGTGGATGAAATTCGGCAGGCAAAATCTGCGGTTTCTTCTGGTCGGTTGTCGAGTCCAGCATCTGGCAGCGTGTCGGTCGCTGGCACCTCCGCCGCACGCAGACGTTCCGCACACCGTTATCTGTCGCCCCTCCGGGGCTCAAGTGAAGGGGCGGGCACGATACCCGGGGCTCACGCCCCGGGCTATCTTCTGTCGCCCCTGATGGGGCTTGGCGTTCCAGCGGGTTGGTGCGTGAGCGCCGGAGGCGCGGCAGGTTTTAGCCCGGGGCGTCAGCCCCGGGAATGGGAGCCGAAATATGATGAAGCCCCGGAGGGGCGACAGAATCATCCCCTGGATAAACTCAGAGTTTCCCGTTCAGCACCTCGAGCAGGAAGGCGTACTCCAGAGCGGTCTTCTCATACTTTCGGTAGCGCCCGCTGACGCCGCCGTGTCCCGCTGCGGACATCTCGCAGGTGAAGAGAAGTGGGTTGTCATCCGTCTTCATGTCGCGCAATTTCGCCACCCACTTGGCCGGCTCGAAGTACTGCACCTGTGAATCTTCGAGCGCGGTGGTCACCAACAACGCCGGGTAGTTCTTGGCGACCACCTGGTCGTAGGGTGAGTACGACAGCATGTAGTCGTAGTACTCAGGCTGTTTCGGGTCGCCCCATTCGTCGAACTCACTCGTCGTCAGCGGAATGCTGTCGTCGAGCATGGTGGTGACGACGTCCACGAACGGGACGTTCGCGATGATGCCGGCAAAGAGATCGGGGGCCATGTTGGCAACTGCCCCCATCAGCAGGCCGCCCGCGCTCCCGCCCCTCGCAAACATCCGGTCTGGGGCGGTGTAGCCTTCCGCCACCAGGAACCGACCGCAGTCGATGAAATCTGTGAACGTGTTCCTCTTGTTGAGGAGCTTACCGTCCTCATACCACCACCGGCCCATCTCCTGGCCGCCCCGGATGTGGGCGACGGCAAAGACAAAGCCCCGATCGAGGAGGCTGACGACGTCTGATCGAAACCACGCCTCCATATTCGATCCGTAGGACCCATAGCCATAGAGCAACAGCGGAGCAGTCCCGTTGCGGGGGATGCCCGCTCGATAGACCAGCGAAATGGGGACCTTGACGCCATCCCGTGCCGGCGCCATCATCCTCTCCACAACATAGTTTGCCACGTCGAACCCGCCGCGGATCTTCTTCTGCTGCATCAACGTGCGTTCGCCAGTTATCAGATCGAGATCGTAGATGGTCTCCGGAGTATTGAGGGAACTGTATCCGTAGCGCAGGACTGAAGTGTCGAACTCTTCGTTGTCATCGACCCAGGTCACATAGGCCGGTTCATCGAATTGCACCTCGATCTCCGGGCTTCCGTCCGCGGGCACGATGCGCAGGTGACGAAGCCCGTCTCGACGCTCGGTGAGCGCAATAAAATCGCGAAAGACCTCGACGCCTTGGAGGAACACGTCATCGCGGGCCGGGGCAGCCTCCATCTCGCGCCAGTTCTCCCTGGCCGGCCACGCCACCGGTGCGATCATGAGGCGGAAGTTCGGCGCCTCGAGATTCGTTCGGATAATGAAACGGTCGCCCACGTGATCGACGCTGTACTCGACGCCGCGTTCCCGCGGCGCAATCATCCGCGGTTTGCCCTCCGGGTCGTCGGCGTCAAGATATCGGTACTCCGACGCCAGGGTCTGTTCGGACTCGATGAGAACGTACTTCTCAGACCGGGTCTTCCACACAGACACGCTGAAGGTGGGATCGGTCTCCTCGTAAATCAACCCGTCTTCGGATGGATCAGTGCCCAGTCGGTGACGCCACACCTGGTAAGCGCGCAGGGTTTCGGGGTCCTGCCGGGTGTAGATCAGGGTCTGACTGTCGTTGGCCCACGCCAGATTGCCGGTGACGTCCGTGAGCACGTCGGGCAAGAGCTCTCCGGTGGCCAGGTCCGTGACGTGGATCGTGTACTTCCGCCTGCCGACGGTGTCCACCGCCCACGCCAGGAGCTTCGAGTCCGGGCTGACCAGATTGTCGGACACCGAACAGAAGTCGTGCCCCTCGGCCACTTTGTTGACGTCGAGCGTGACCTCGTCGGGGGCTTCCACCGACCCCTTGCGGCGACTGTAGATCGGGTATTCGAGGCCCTCCTCGTAGCGGCTCAGGTAGTAGTAGCCGCGATACAGGGAAGGAACGGTGGATTCATCCGGTTGCAACCGGTTCGTGAGCTCCTCGAACAGCTCGGTCTGCAACGCGGCGGTCTCCGCAAGCATCGTTTCGGTGTAGGCGTTCTCCGCCGCGAGATAGGCCAACACGTCCGGGTTGGTGCGTTCTCGCAGCCAGTAGTAGTCGTCGACTCGGACGTCGCCGTGGGTCTCGAGGGTTTGTGGGATCTTCTGTGCAACAGGGGGCGTCGGACCGGGCTGGGCGCACGCGAACGCCATCGTTGCCGTCAGTAGTCCGGCTGCGAACCGGATCTTCGAAAAGGACATGCCTCACCTCCAGGTGTACGGTGAGGAAGATCTCACCGTGAGGCGAGTATACGGCGTTTGAGGCAGGCCGACTTTCCCATCTCGCTTCCCGTGAGGAGCCACCCTTGATATTGTTGGCCCGAAAGATCCCACCGACTTTGAATACGGTGTTTCCAACAATGTCAAAAATGGCACCTCCGCCGCACGCGGCTCGTATCCGAACTCTCTTCCCGGGCGGGATGCCGGGCACCTCCGCCGCACAGGCCTGTCCCGGCGTAGCCGGACACCTCCGCCGCACGCAGTCGAACCCTTCCCGAATACTCGAACTCTTATTGTCGGTAGGGGGTTGGCCGAAATTCAAAATTGAAAATTGAGAATTCAAAATTCGAGGTCGTCAGTCCTTGAGGCCCTGGAGGCGCAGCTCGAGCTCGTGGAAGAACTCGACGATCAAGATGTTGACCTGGCTCCCGCGGGTCACTGAGTCGTTCGATCCTGCGCGGGTCTGGACATCGACCAGCACCCGTCCGGATTTCTCGACCACTTTCACCGCCAAAGATGGACTCAACCCCCTGGAATTCCGTGGTGGGTCGGCCGTGATTTGATCCTTCGAGCGGTCCACCTCGACCAGATACCCATCATCCTCTAGGACGTCGGTGACCGCGCCGAACACGCGGTCGATCGGTGCGAGGTAGCTCCTCGACCAGGAATCGGAGGAATCGGTCGACGACGCGCAACCGGCGAGGGCGCACACGCCGACTGCGGCCAGAATCGCTCGACGGAGGGTCTTCATATCGAGGCCATCATACCGGGCTTCAAATCTCAGGCCTTCGGGCCTTTGATCATCCAGATTTCGGTGCCGTTTTTTTCGTAGCGAACCTCGTCCATGAGCTGGTTGATGAGGAATATGCCGCGCCCGCCGTCGGCGTAGATGTTCTCTCCCTCAATCGGACTGGGCACCGTTTCTGGATCGAACCCAGGCCCCGGGTCGCGAACCACGATGATCATGCCGCGGTGCTCTTCGCACGCGACAACCACCTCGACCATTTTCTCGGGATCGTGCCCGCATCCATGCTCGACTGCGTTGGCGAGCGCCTCGTAAAGAGAGACCTCGATTTCAAATTCACTGTGCTCCGCACAACCCTGTTGGCGGACGACTTCCATGATCTGTTCGACGACGGGCGGAATGGCCTCGACGTGTCCCGGGACTTCCTTCTGCACCCGAACTACCATTTGGGCCGCTTCAAACTCGCAGCGGGGCCCGGACTCAACCATCCAATTCACCTCGTTTCGTCCGATCCCATCGACACACAAATCGTGTCGAAGCGACAGGGCGGACCATCTTCAACTGATTCTCCTCACGAAATCATACTCCGCGTGTCCGCGCGGGTTTCAGCCATCAACGGCACAACAGCCCGCGCGTACGAATTTCCTCACCAGATCCAAACTGCTCATTAGATTTTCAGACGGGGAGATTGTATCTCATCATCAGAGTCAACTCCACCCCAACTCAGGTGGAATCACATCAGGAACCCAACCGTTTGCCGGTCACAACCTGAAAGCTCTTGACGTCGAGGTCCTTGCCGGAGATCGATCTGCGGTCTTCCGAAGCGCTCAAGGACATCCGCCACTGGTACAAACCCGAAAAAAACTCGCTGACCTTGGCCGTCTGTTCGTCAAAACCGCCGCTGAGCTCGTAGCGAATCGCATCTTCCTCGCTGTCCCATATCGTGACCGACAGGGCTCGTTCCTGAGTCTTCGTGTTCTCAACCAAGAACACAGCCCGGCACCCCTTGGTGGCCATCAGAACCGGTTTGATTTCCTCGTTGAAACGTTCCTTGAGGGCATCAAACTTTCCGGTCTGGATTCGTGCGGAAACCAACCGTACAAAGAAATGCCGCGAAATGTCGGCATCGACAACTTCACCGATCCCCGCAACCTCCACCGGATAGGCCTCCACGTCCGGGTCCTGGAGCAGGTGGAGGTCGCGCTTCGAGTCGCCACCCGAACGGACCTTCATCTCCACGACCTCGGCCATCATGTCGTCCATCTCATCGAGCAACTCGTCGTAGAGCCCACTTTTTTCGTAGGCATCGACAGCTTCGGGGCTGCGCCACAGGGTCATCGACACGCACTCCACATCGTCTGCGGTTGGCTTCAACAGGCTCGCATAGAGGCACCCTTTGACGCCATGCAGAGCTGGAATGGTCCGTTCCTCGTAAAAGCGGGCAAAGTCGTTCAACCTGCCCTCTTTGACCCTCAGATTGACTAGGCGCATGAACATGATGTCCCTCCCCGACCACGACACACCAACACGGCGAACGCCGTATCAATACTCAAATATTGGGATCTCGTTAGTGAAAACGCTTGTCGAAGCGCAATCCATTCCGGGAGATCGGTATTCAAGACGTCTTCTCTCGACCTGAGATCTTCCGAACCGTCCGGATTCGGGTGGTGCGCAGACCGTCGCCGAACTCCATAAACAGCCCCGGAGCCGCGATGTGGTCGGTGAAGAGGGCATGGCCCCCGGCCGTGCAGCCGAGAATCTCCACCGTCGTCGGGCCCTTCCCCTCGCGTTCGAACCAGCCGCCGCCTACTTCGAAGGAACCGTCGGAGCGCGCCGTGAGCGAGTAGACCGAATTCTTCGTTGACACGATGATCCGGTCGCCTGGATGCACTTCGTGCCGCTTGACGCCGCCCACGATCCCCGCAGCCTCGGCCAGATCATCGATCGAGATGGCCTTGACCGGCCGGACCCGGCGGTGGATGCCGCTCGGTGGATCATTCATTGCGCACCTCCCGGGCCTGCCAGCCGTTCGAGTTCTGAAAACCAGTTGAGGACGATCTCGACCTCGCGTGGTTTCGATGCCTCGGGCGTGCGAACAAGCACCACTCGGCGGCCGTCGGCAGTGACGTCGTAGCCGCGGTTGGTCCAGTTGGCGTGGTGGCCTGTTTCGAAGAGCGCCACCGGCTCACCGAGCCGCAGCGCAGGTTCGGTGGCAACGGCAACCGCATGGAGTCGGTTCCCGTTCCAGTAGAAGATCTCTCCGTTCCTGCCCCACAGCGGGTAGCCGCCGCCGTCGCGCGTGACCTGGACTCTCGATCCGGAGCCCTCGAAAGGTTGCACATAGACCTCGATGCGGCCTGTGTCGTGGCTCTCGTAGACGACATGTCGGCCATCGGGAGAGAACGACGCGAAGCGTTCGTCGAACGGGCTCTTCCTGATCACACGCTCGTCGGTCTGAGCGTCCAGCGGCAGGGCAACGAGGTCGCCGCGGGTGTCGGTCGAGCTCTCGCGGACCGCCATCCACCGTCCGTCGGCGGAGATGGCCTCGACGTAGTTGTCAAAGGTACTCTCTCGAAGGAGCGTCGCCTCGCCGCTGCCGTCCGCTGGCATCTTGTGAATGGCGAAGAGCGGGATGTCGAGTAAACAGGCCAGATGACGACCATCGGGAAACCAGAGAGGCGAGAACTCGGCCCGCGGCGAAATGGTGAGTCGATTCATGATCTTTCGATCGAGGTCGTAGACCCAAAGGTCGGGGGTTTCGTCGTCCACCGTCAGGGCCAGCCGGGTCCCGTCGGGCGACAGCGATGGCGCGCTATATCTCCGTTCGGGCGCCAAGAGGATCTCTTCGCGACCGTCCCGATCGATCCACACGACGGAACGATCCGGATCGAGGACCGATCGCGGAACGTGAACCAGAACGCCATTATCCGAGACCGCGTACTGGGCGTGCCCCTCGTACGGCGAGGTGTAGACGTCGTCGAGTACCGCGGCCGGCGGTCCGGCAACCTCCAACCGATCCAGATCGAACGGCGCCACAAAGAGAGTTTGACCACGCACAAAGGCCAGATGACCGCTCGTCAAATACCGCCCGTAGACGGCGTCTTCCACCAGCATCCGTCGCGCGCCGGACTCGAGATCCAACAACTCGATTCTGCTCTCGCTCAACGGCAGGCGAAAGCTGGTGAAGATCACGGCCCGGCCGCCCGGCAGGTGATCGGGCCACGAGTGGTTGAGCTCGTCCACCGACTGGTCCGGTTCCGTCAACACCTCCGGAGAACCACCGGACGACGGCACCTTCCACAATCCGTCGTCGTAGGTCGGTGTGTAGACGATGTTCTCGTCCTCGCCCCAGGAGCCGCCGCCCCATTCGGCCTCGGCGAGGGTCGTCACCTGGCCCGTATCGAGTGAGATCTTCTGCAGCCGACGACCGTCGCCGGTGAATCCGATCCATCTGCCGTCCGGCGAGAAGAACGGCGTGTTGCCGCCTTTGGTGCCCTCCAGCGCCTGCAGCTCCGGATCGTCAAAGGAACGAAGGAAAAGCTGTGAAGTCTGGCCCCTGAATGCCGTCACGACCATTCGATCGCCCGTGGGCGAGACCACGACGACCGGATCGCTGTCCTGGGTCGAAAATGATATCCCGGGGGGGAGGGTCACCGACAGGTGAACCGGAGAGTCGGATGCGCTGCGCGGCGAGGTCAGCCACAGCCACGCCATCACGCCAGCGGCCAGAAGCGACACGGCCGCAATTGAGAGCCAGACTCGGCGACCGGAGGTCGACGCTGCAGCGAACGGAACGGTATCCAAGGTCGTGTCCTCGCCACGGTCCTCACGTTCGGCCAGGGAAATCCTCACGTCGCCCATGTCGCGCTGCCGCATCTTCGGATCGCGCCGCAGACAGCGGCCGATGAGCGCTCGTAGGTGAGCCGGCGTCTCCGGCGGCAGCGAGTCGAGATCGGGTTCCCTGGTCAAGATGGCCGCCAGCACATCGGTGACCGTTTCGCCCTCGAAGAGCTTCGAGCCGGTGAGCATTTCCCACAGCACGACCCCGAAGGCCCAGATGTCGGCCCTGCGATCGACCTTCTTGCCACGGGCCTGCTCAGGCGACATGTAGGCCGCGGTGCCGAGGATCACACCCTCGAGGGTGGCGTGTTGGGTGAGTGTCGGTGAGAACGACGAGCTGACATCGCCGCCATCCGTCTCCCACGCCTTGGCGAGCCCGAAGTCGAGCACCTTGACGGTGCCGTCGTCGCTGAGCTTGATATTGGCCGGTTTGAGATCGCGGTGAACGATCCCCTGCTCGTGCGCCGCCTCGAGAGCCTCGGCGATCTGCAACGCAATGGGGATCGCTTCATCCACCGGAATCGCACCGCGGGTAATTCGTTCGGAGAGATCCTCGCCCTCGACCAATTCCATGACGAGGAACGTGACAGATGGGCCCGAGGCTTCGGGCCTGGGGCTTGAACCAGCGTCCGGCACGCGGGATGCGTGCCCCATGGGGCTTCGCCCTTCAGGCTCCGCCCTCACAGGCCCGGTATTGCTTGTCCCGGCGAAGCCATCGGTGGAGCCGGATGGGGCAGCCGTCCCGGCTGCCATTTGGGTGTTCACGTTCTCGAGTCCGTACAGGTGGGCGATGTTGGGGTGGTTGAGGCTTGCCAGCACCTTCGCCTCGCGCTCGAACCGCGCCAACCGATCCGGGTCCTGTGCGAAATCCTCCGGCAGCACCTTGAGCGCCACCTCGCGGCCGAGCTTTTCGTCGGTGGCCCGCCACACCTCCCCCATCCCGCCGGCGCCGAGCGCTGCGGTGATCCGGTAGTGAGCGAGGGTGGTGTCGATCATCTTCGACCCTCCGTCTCGAGCTTCGCCGCCCAATCAAGTACGACTACGATTGGCTCCCGGTCTTCAACAGTGCTGCGATTCAGAACGAATGTCTGCCCGTCCGGGAAGACATCGTACTGACGGTCGGACGCCTCCTCGAGCCGAGCGTCGAAGAGGGCTTCCGGCGTTCCGAAAGTCGGCGGATCGAGCGAGAAGACGGGCACCGCCATCATGCGCCCATTCAAATCGACGTAAAACAGCTCCCCGCCGTCCCGCCGCCAGCGCGGTGCGAATCCGCCGTCGGTCGAAACACGGACCTCTCCGCTCGAGCTGTCCAGGGCGCGGACGTAGACATCCCAGCGCCTCGCCGCGTCGGAGTTGTATGCAATCCAGCGGCCGTCCGGAGACAGGTCGGACCCCCACTCCGATGCCTGGTCCTGGCCGAGGCGGCGCGGGCTGGGGTCCCCTTCGAGAGAGCGGATCCAGAGGGTGCCCCGACCTTGCTTCCCGATCTCCCAGTAGACCAGCCGCCGGCCGTCGGAAGTGAAAGCGTCCGTCGCGGCGAAGGTATCGGAGAGGAAAACTGTCTGCCCCTGGCCCGACCGGTCTGCCGCGATGCGGAAGATGCCGCTCTCTCCCGACGTGGTTCCGGTCGATGAGTAGGCGACCTCGCGGCCATCGGGAGACCATGCACTCAGGACGTCGTCGCCCGAACTGAATGTCAGGCGTGTCTCGAGGTTACCCTCGAGCTCGTGCAGCCAGAGCCCCCCCCCCGTCGACCCCGGCTCGTAGTGTGAAACGACGACGCGCCGGCCGTCCGGCGACAGACGCGGGGCGTAGTACCAGGTGTTGCTTTCCTCCGCGAGCACCCGGAGTTCGGTCCCCGACCTATCGGCCACCACCACTCTCGTCGTGCCCGCCTTGTCGTCCCGGTAGGCCAGCAGACCATTTGAGGCAACTGTGAGCGAACGCTGACCGGACACTGCGACGGTGCCGGCCAGCAAGATCCCGAGTGGCGCCGGATCACCCACCAACTCGTTCCTGCGATCGTCGAACCGGTGGGCCACCAGCGACTCGCCGGTCACGTAGAGCACATAACCAGGAGCCGCCCAGACACCCGACGAGTTGGCGGGCCCGAGCATTTTCGAGTCGAGCGAACCGATCTCTCCCAGCCAGAGCGTTCCCGGCTCAATGCCGGTGCCGGTCGAGGCGTAATAGAGGAAACGCTTGCCGTCGGGCAGAAAGCTCGGGAAGCGCTGCGTGCCGATGCCGCTGTCCTCGTCGATCCTCGTCGCGGTCGTCACCTCTCCACCGCGCGCCGAAACGGCCCGAATCGGGCCTACAAAGCTTGGCGCAAAGAGAATCAGGTCCCCATCACCCCAGGTGCCTCCCCTCGCATCCTGGTTCGACCCGGTATCCGCGACGATCCGGGGCTGGCCGCCGAAGAGTTCGGTCACCTTGAGGTGATTCTGCGCGAAGAAGCCGATCTTGCGGCTGTCCGGAGACCAGAATGGATAGCGGGCGTCGTTGGTGCCGGGCAGCATCGTCGCTTGACGATCTGCCAGAGCACGGATCCAGAGGGCCGTCCGACCGTCCTCCCCGCGGGCCACGAACGCGAGTTGGTGCCCATCGGGCGACAGGGCCATGCCACTGACCAGACTCGTTCCCTGTGGAGCGCTGATCTGGAACTCGGCGTGGAACGGCGGCTCACTTCCATCGCCGCCGTACGAACCGAGCCACCGAGGAGCCAACCACCCGAGGAGAAGGCCAGCCCCCAGAATGCAGACGCCGAGCAGCCAAACTGCCCGACTGGTGCGGGCAGAAACGACCAATGGGTCGACACTTCCCACGGTTCCCGCCAATACCTCGCCGATCGTGATCCGCGCATCGCCCATGTCGCGCTGCCGCATCTTCGGATCCCGTTGCAGACAGCGGCCGATCAATGCTCGAATGCGAGGCGGCGTTACCGCCGGTAGGGAATCAAGATCCGGTTCGCTGGTGAGGATGGCCGCCAGCACATCGGTGACCGTTTCGCCCTCGAAGAGCTTCGAGCCGGTGAGCATTTCCCACAGCACGACCCCGAAGGCCCAGATGTCGGCCCGCCGGTCGACCTTCTTTCCCCGCGCCTGCTCGGGGGACATGTAGGCCGCGGTGCCCAGGATGACCCCTTCAACGGTGGCATGTCGGGTGATGGTCGGCGAGAAGGACGAGCTCAGATCGGTGCCCTCCGTTTCCCACGCCTTGGCGAGCCCGAAGTCGAGCACCTTGACGGTGCCGTCGTCGCTGAGCTTGATATTGGCCGGTTTGAGATCGCGGTGAACGATCCCCTGCTCGTGCGCCGCCTCGAGAGCCTCGGCGATCTGCAACGCAATGGGGATCGCTTCATCCACCGGAATCGCACCGCGGGCAATTCGTTCGGAGAGATCCTCGCCCTCGACCAATTCCATGACGAGGAACGTGACCTCGGACGCGGGGGCGTCCGCAGTCAGTTTTGAGTTTTGAGTTTTGAGTCTTGAGTTCTCATCCGGCAGCCGGGACGGCTGGGAATCTACGTTCTCGAGTCCGTACAGGTGGGCGATGCTGGGGTGGTTGAGGCTTGCCAACACCTTCGCCTCGCGCTCGAACCGCGCCAACCGATCCGGGTCCTGTGCGAAATCCTCCGGCAGCACCTTGAGCGCCACCTCGCGGCCGAGCTTTTCGTCGGTGGCCCGCCACACCTCCCCCATCCCGCCGGCGCCGAGCGCTGCGGTGATCCGGTAGTGGGCCAGGTTCGTGCCGATCACGTCCCGCCACCTTTCCCTGCGAGCTCTTCCAGCTCGACGAACCAATTGCTGACCAGCACCACTGGTCGTTCGTCCGTATACGACATGGCCGGCCGGTTGACGAGGATTCGGTCGCCGTCACGCGACAGATCGAAGGAGAAGCCGCCGGCGTCATGGGCGTCCAATTCCATCACCCGGCGTTCGGTTCCGGGTCGAAACTCGGGCTCCAGCTGGAACGGAACGCTCATGAGTCGGCGTGCGCCGACCCGGTAGAGGATCTCGTTCCGACTCGGCGACCAGCGTGCGTCGTAGCCGCCGCGCGCGGAGATCGTCCACTCACGTCCATCAACATCGGGGAAGGGACGAACGTAGATTCCGTAGGGTCCGGCTTTGTTGGAGTGGTACATCATGAAGTTGCCGTCGGGCGAGAACGACGGGATGATCTCGTTGGCCGGAGTGCGGATGAGCGGCTGCGGATCGTCGCTGCCGTCCAGCGTCAATATCCAGACATCGGCGCCCGTCTTGAAATCACCCCAGGTCCCCACCAACAAATGCCGGCCGTTCGGCGAAGCATCAGACGGCATGAGAGAGCCGGTACCGAAGCGCTCGAGAACCTCAGCGGTGAGCATCGGCGCCTCGCCTCCGCTGCCGTCCACCGGCCGCCGCATGATCGTGGAGGTGCCATCGCGAAATGCCAGGTAGAAGAGCTCGCGGCCGTCGTGAGACCAGGCGGGGTAGCGGCTGGCACCCTCGAAGGTCACACGCGTCATTGTTTCGCGAGCGAAATCGTACACGTGGATCTGGTCGTTCTCCTCCGCCACTTGGATTGCGAGCTTTGAACGATCGGGCGAGAGCTGGAATGTCCCGTGGACATTGCGCTCCACCGACAACGGTTCGTCGGTCCCATCCCGATCGATCCAGGTCGGTACGGTCGCCGCGTAGTCGCCTCCGCGAACGTAGACCAGGGAGCCGTCCGCGGCCACGTCGTAGAGGGCGGTGCCCCACACAGAGTCGGTCACGACGTGGGCAGCCACCTGCACCGCAGACCCGGTCACCTCGAGGCGATCGAGATCGAACGGCGCGGCCAGGAGCAATCCCTGGCGCACGAACACCAGGTGACCACTCGCCACATAACGCGGAGCGTAGCCGTCGTCGATCACCCTCTTGACCGAGCCGTTGGCCAACACCACCGAGATCACCGCCAGGTCCCTGCGGCCCGCGGCGGCGCTGCCAGAGGAGTGGTTCACCAACACCCCGCGGCCACCAGGGAGGGCGTGCGGTCCGAAGGCATCCTCCAACTTGAGGTTTTCGGGCTTTCCACCGTCCTCGGACACCCTCGCCAACCGGCTTTCGCCGTGGGTGAAGTAGATCCAGCCATCGTCGGACCAGGTCCCGCCCAGGGTCACCTTTGCCTCGCAGATCAAGGTCGACGGCCCTCCATCCACCGGGACCTTGCGCAGCTCGTCGTCGTCGAAGAAGGCCAGCCATTGGCCGTCTGGCGAAAAGAACGGGAAGGTTCCACCCTCGGTGTCGGGGATCAAGGTCGACTCGAACGCGGAAAGCCGTCGCAGCTCGAGCAGCTCTTCGCCGCCATACTCCTGCCCGAGCGCGACCATGCTGCCGTCGGGCGAGATGGCGAGACCCAAGATGTTCCGCGGCCCACCAATCGGGGCCGGGATGACGATCGAGCGACGAACGGCGCGATCGGCGGACCCTGTGACCGCGTTCGGGCTCGCCAATGTCCCATAGAGCATGAGACCGAGCACGACTCCCGCTATTGCGCCCACCAGAGCCGCGAGCACCCACCCGGATCGAGACTGCGGAGATTCGGTGACACCTGAAGCCTGCGGGTCTTCATTCACATCCGAAAGATCGAGCCTCACATCGCCCATGTCGCGCTGACGAGTTCTGGGGTCTCGGCGCAGACAGCGGCCGACAAGCGCCCGGACGTGGCGCGGTGTTTCCCGAGGCAGCGAGTCGAGATCCGGGTCATTGGTCAAAATGGCGGCCAACACGTCCGATACGGTTTCGCCCTCGAAGAGCCGACGTGCGGTCAGCATCTCCCACAACACGACGCCGAAGGCCCAAATGTCGGCGCGCCTGTCGACCTTTTTGCCGCGGGCCTGCTCGGGCGACATGTAGGCGGCGGTTCCCAGGATCACGCCCTCGAGGGTGGCGTGCCGGGTGAGCGTCGGTGAGAAGGACGAGCTGAGGTCACCGCCCTCCGTCTCCCACGCCTTCGCAAGCCCGAAGTCGAGCACCTTGACCGAGCCGTCGTCGGTGATCTTGATATTGGCTGGTTTGAGATCGCGGTGGACAATGCCCTGTTCGTGCGCCGCTTCCAACGCATCGGCGATCTGCAACGCAATGGGGATCGCTTCATCCACCGGAATCGCACCGCGGGCAATTCGTTCGGAGAGATCCTCGCCCTCGACCAATTCCATGACGAGGAACGTGACCTCGGACGCGGGGGCGTCCGCAGTCAGTTTTGAGTTTTGAGTTTTGAGTCTTGAGTTCTCATCCGGCAGCCGGGACGGCTGGGAATCTACGTTCTCGAGTCCGTACAGGTGGGCGATGTTGGGGTGGTTGAGGCTTGCCAACACCTTCGCCTCGCGCTCGAATCTCGCCAAGCGATCCGGGTCCTGTGCGAAATCCTCCGGCAGCACCTTGAGCGCCACCTCACGGCCGAGCTTCTCGTCGGTTGCGCGCCACACCTCCCCCATCCCGCCGGCGCCGAGGGCCGAGGTAATGCGATAGTGAGCGAGGATCTTTCCGATCATGAGACAGCCTTACACATCGAATCGCTCCCATTCCCGCCTGGCCCGATCCATCGACCGGCCAAACCGTTCGTCGCCTCGGATGCTGTCCAGATAGTGGTCGTGCTCGGAGAGAAACGGGTAGTTGATCATCCCCTGGTCGATCGCACGGTCGAGCCAGAGCAACGCCTCATCCGTGGCGCCGACCGCGGCATGAGCGCTCGCCAGTGCCCAGGGGATCTCCGCATCCCACTCGGCAGCCTGCTGATACGGGCCATCGGTGAGCCGCAGGACCTCCGAGCGGTCCTCCCGCCAGGCCGCCCGGCAGAGCCCCATCCACCACGTGCCGATGTCCGAATCCGGCTGCGCTACCACCCCCTCGGTCAACGTCTCGGCCTCGTCGAGCCGCCGGGCGTAGCTCAGGGCCATGACGTAGTTCGAGCGCCACACCGGGGTGACCGGATCGAGATCAAACATGCGGCGTCCGGGTTCGAGGGCCTCTTCAAACCGGCCGGCGAACAGCGGCACCGTCATGCTCATCAGGCGGCTCATCGGATCGAGCGGGTCGATGTCCAGAAGCCGTGCCACCAAAGGCGCCGCAGCGTCCGGCTTTCCGCCGAGCCACCCGAGGAGGTGCGCGGACAGCTGCAGGGCCTGAACGTCCTTTGGAAAGGCGTGCAACACGCGCCGCCAACTCCGGCGGCTGCCATGAATATCGCCCCGCGCCAGTTGCAGATGCGCTCGGACGCCGTAGCCACCCGTCGATTCGGGCTCGAGCGCGAAGATCTTCTCCGAGCACCTCTCGGCCTTCTCAATGAACTCCTCTTCCCTGCCGCCCGCGGCCCCGATATTGATGGCCTGAAAGTAGGCCTCACCGAGCCCCTGGTAGAGCAGGGCGTTGCCGCCGACCAGCTCGAGACCGGCCTCGAGATGGCTGACGGCCTTGTCCACGCCGCCGGGCAGAAAGCTCCAGATCTCTCTCCGAGCGCGGAGGTAGCACTCCTGGGCACGAACGTCCGGGATGGGCCGCTCCGCGAGTTGCTCGGCCTCGTGCGGCGTCAGCCGGATTTCAAGAGCGTCCACGATCGATCTCGAAACGCGCTCCTGAATGTCGAACACGTCATCCAACGTGCCCTCGTACTTGTCGGACCAGAGCTGGGCGTCGTCCGGCGCGTCCACCAGCCGCGCCGTGATCCGCAGGTTGTTCGCCGCGCGCCTCACGCTGCCTTCGAGCACGTACCGACAGGCGAGGTCCCGGCCGATCGCCGCGAGGCCACGCTCGTCGCCCTTGAGACGCATCGCCGAGGACCGGGAGATCACGCGCAAGGCCCGGACCTGCGACAGATCGGTGATGATCTCGTCGGTGAGACCGTCGGAGAAGTACTCCGCGTCGGGATCGGAGTTGAGATTGGCGAATGGGAGAACGACGATCGATTTCCTTTCGGCGGAGGACTGCAAGATCGGTGCGAACTCCTGATTTGTCACCTGCTGCACAGCCATCGGAATGGGCGCCCCCTCGACGCTCGCGCCGCGCAGTCGCTCGCACACGTCCTGGGCCGACTGTGATCGGTCAGCAGCATATTTTTCGAGGCAGCTCACGATCACGTCGACCAACCCGGACGGCAGGTCACTCCGCACGTCACTCAGGGGAGGCGGACTATCGCGCAGGATCGCCGACGCGAGCTCGACCGACGACCGCCCCTGGAACGGGCGCCCGCCGCTCGCCATCTCGTAGAGGATGACACCCAGCGAAAAGAGGTCGCTCCGGTGATCGACCTGGCGACTCGATAGCTGTTCCGGCGACATGTAGGGGACAGTCCCCATCACCACACCTTCTTGTGTGTGGAGATCGGTCGCCATCTCGGAATTCAACGGTTCGCCCGCCTGTGGTCCGGCGATCTTGGCGAGGCCGAAGTCCAGGACTTTCACCCGTCCGTCCTTCATCACCATAACGTTGGCAGGTTTGAGATCGCGGTGGACGATGCCCTTGTTGTGGGCGGCGGCCAACGCCTCGGCAATGGCTGTTCCGATCTCGACGATCAGATCGACGCCCATCCCTCCCTCTGGAATCAGGCGATCCAACGGTTCGCCTTCGACCAGCTGCATCGTGAGGAAGTGCAGACCCTCAGACTCCTCGACCGAGTGAACCGTCACGATGCCCGGGTGGTCGAGGGCAGCCAACAGGGTGGCTTCCCGACGAAAGCGATCCAACCGCTCCGGGTTCGCTGCCATCTCCGCCGGTAAGACCTTGAGCGCCACCTCGCGACCAAGCTTGAGGTCCTCGGCCCGCCACACCTCCCCCATCCCACCGGCGCCGAGCGCCGCGGTGATGCGGTAGTGAGCGAGGATGGTGCCGATCATGATGTCTCTCCCGCCGGCGGTACATCCAGTCCCGCCTTTCGAAGCCCGTCGTTCAGGTGCTCGACGTATTCGGAATCGAACCACTTCTCGAGTCTTTCGCGCCCCGTCTCGGCGTAGTCCGGTTTGAGCCGGAGCATTTCCCGCAGGGACCTGGTGGCCGCGTCGTGATCACCGAGCTGCCCGTACGCCGCGGCGAGCGCCTCGTGCGTCACAAAGAACGCCGGCAGGTTGATTCTGAGCGCGATATTCACCGCGCCTCGATAGTCGCCTTCCCGGTACGCCTTGTAGAAGAGAGGAAACCAGTACCATCCGGGGTGGCGCGGATTCAGTTCCACGGCCCGCTCAACCAACGCACTCCCACGCTCCCAGTCACCCGTGTACGACGTCAAGGCGCCCAGACCGGCAAGGGTCGGACCGTTCAGCGGATTGAGCCTGATCGACTGCTCCGCCGCTGTTCGGAAGGCCTGAACCTCCTTGCTGAAGAACGAAGCCCAGGCGAGGGCGTTCAACGCCAACGCGTTCGAGGGCGCGGCCTCGGCGGCTCGCCGGGCGGCCTGGAGGGCGCGACCGATCGGGTCCGGCCGCAGGTTGTAGCCGTGAGAGTGTTCGTCCACATAGACGAGCGCCAACATCGCCAAGGCGTCGGCATAGCGCGGCGCCTCTTCGACGGCCCGCTCCAAGGCGGCCCGCACCGCGGCGTGCTCTTCGGCAGTGCGGCGGTAGCCGTATCCGAAGCTGCGTAGCACCGCCTCGTAGGGGGTCAGCTGGTCGGGTTCCTTGGCGCGCAAAACCTCGCTCATGGAATGCGGCAGGATTCCGTGCGCGTCGCCGACCGTCGAGACGATTCGCGGGACCAGGTCGTCCTGCAACTCGAAGACCGCTTCAGGGAGAAAAGGCCGCTCGTAGGTCTCGGCCCAGAGGTGGGCGCCGGAATCGGTATCCACGAGTTGCGCCGAGACACGAAGCGTCGAACCGACCTGGCGGATGCTGCCCTCGATGACGTACCGGGCACCGAGTTCCCGCCCGACGGGGCCCGCCTCGGCTGCCTCTCCCGCGTACTTCGCCGTTGACGTGCCGGCGATGACGCGCAGGAAGGAGAATCGGGAGAGCCCACTCACGATCTCGTCGGCCAGCCCGTCAGCCAGCGTCTCCACGTCGGGGTCCGAGCCGCGATATTTGAAGGGCAACACCGCAATCCAGAAACCCTCGTCGGCGCGCGAAGCGCCGGACCCCGGCCCACGCGGCTGGTCAGCTCCAACCGGAGGCACTTCCGAACCAGACGCCGGCAGAATCTCCAGCCCAGCCTTGCCAAGCCCATCGATCAGCTGCTCGACGAGTTGCGGTAGGTACCATTTCTCAAACTGATCGCGCGCGATCTGCGCGAAATCAGGCCTCAGGGCCAGCACCTCTCGCAGGGCCTCGCCCGCCGCCTCCCGCTCACCCAGCTGGCCGTAGAGAGCCGCGAACAGGGCGTGCGAGTAGTACTGTCCCGGCATGAGGGCCTTGGGAACGAGGTCTCGCGCCTCAAGGTAGTCGCCCTTGCGATACGCGTCGAGGAAGGGGAGGGCCCAATACCACGCCGGGTGGTGTGGGTTGAGTTGCCTCGCCCTTTCTCCCAGCTCGCAGCCGCGCTCCCAGTCTCCCGCGAAGGCCAGCAGATGGCCCAGGTACTCGACCGTGGCTCCATCCATGGGGTTGAGGGCGACGGCTCGCTCCGCTGCATTCCGGAAGGCATCGAAATCTTTGCGGAAGTAGTGAGCCTGGGCCAGGGCGAGATGAGAGACGTGGCTGGAGGGCGCGGTCTCGATCGCACGCCGCGCAGCCTGAAGCGAGCGACCGAGCGGATCGGGCTCCACGTTGAACCCGAATCTGTGTTCCTCCCCGTACAGCATCGACAGCATGGCCCAGGCCGCGGCATGGCCCGGCGCCTCCTCGACGGCCCGTTCCAGGATGGGCCGCGCAACGGCGTGCTCCTCGGGGGTGACACGCTCGAAGTAGCCAAAGCCGCGCAGCAGCGCCTCGTAGGGGGTCAACTGGTCCACGGGCTTGCTCCTCACCGCTTCGCTCATGCTGTGGGGCAGGATGCCGTACCAGTCGGCGACCGTAGAGACGATCCGGGGAACGAGGTCGTCCTGCAGCTCGAAGATGGCTTCGGTGCGGAAGGGGCGCTCGTAGGTCTCGGCCCAGATATGCGCACCGGAGCTCGTATCCACCAGTTGCGCCGAGATGCGAAGGGTTGAACCCGCCTGGCGAATGCTGCCCTCCATCACGTAGCGCGCGGCGAGTTCGGTGCCGACGGAGCGGACGTCCACGGCCTCGCCCAAGTACCGCTCGGTCGAGCTGCGCGCGATCACCCGCAGATAGGAGAAACGGGACAGGCCGGTCACAATCTCCTCGGATAGCCCCTCGGCCAGGGCGTTGAGGTCGGCGTTGCCGCCGGTGTACTTGAATGGCAGCACCGCAACCCAGAACCCCTCGTCGGCGCGGGTCGCACCGGACTCCGGCCCACGCGACGGATCTCCGACCGAAGAGTCTTCCGATCCGGGCGCCGGTGGTATTTCGAGCCCGGCCTTGCTGAGCCCGTCGAGTATCTGTTCCACGAGCTCCGCATCCCACCACTTCTCGCACTCCTGACGGGCGATAACGACGAAATCCGGCCGGATTTCCAGCAGCTTCTTGAGTGCCCTGCTCGCCGCCTCGTGATCTCCAAGCTGCCCGCCGGCAACCGCAATCGCCGCGTGCTGGCCCCAGTGGTCAGGCAGATTCACTTTCTGCGCGATGGCAAGAGCGGCCGGGTAGTCGCGTTCTCGGTAGGCATGGAAGAAGTCCGCGTACCAGTACCATCCGGGATGCGTGGGGTTGAGCCGTTTGGCCCGCCCCGCGAGCTCGAGACCCCGATCCGAGTCGCCCGAATAGACCAGCAGCTCACCGAGAAACGCGATCGAGTTGCCGTCCATGGGGTTGAGTTCGGCGGCGCGCGCCGCCGTGTTGCGAAATGCCTCGAACTCCTTTTGGAAAAAGAGCACCTGCGCGAGACTGAAATGGGCTAGGTGGTTGGAGGGCCCGGCCTCGACGGCCCGCCGCGCCGCGTTCGCTGCGTTCTCGAGGGGATCCGCCAGGAAATTGAAGCCCTGTCCGTACTCCTGGGCGCTGAGCAGGGCCAGAATGGCCCAGGCATCGGCAGAGTCCGGCGCCTTCTGCACCGCCAGCTCGAGGCCCTCCCGCGCCGAGGCAAGCTCTTCGGCGGTCACTCGCTCGAAATAGGAAAAGCTGCGCAACACGGCCTCGTAGGGGCTCAACTCCTTTGGAGAACGGCTGCGCAACGCCTCGCCCATGCTTCGGGGCAGAACCCCATGGGTGTCTGCCACCGTCGAAACGATCGTCGGGACAAGCTCGTCCTGCAGGGCGAAAAGATCTTCGGCATCGAAATCGCGATCGTAGGCGTCCGCCCACAGGTGAGCTCCGGATTGTGTATCAACCAACTGCACCGCGAGGCGGAGCTTCTTCCCCGCCCGGCGGAGGCTCCCCTCCATGACGTAGCGTGCGCCCAGCTTTTCACCGACCACCCGTACGTCGACCGCCTCGGTGGCATACTGTAGCGTCGAGCTGCGGGCGATCACCCGCAGGTAGGAGAAGCGGGACAGGCCGGTCACGATATCCTCGCTCAGGCCCTCGGCCAGCGCCGCGAGATCGGCTATCGCCGCCGGTGTACTTGAAGGGCAAGACCGCCACCCAGAAGCCCTCGTCGGTGCGGGCGGCGCCCTGGTCGGCCGTTGCGGGCCGGGTCGACTGGATCGACGGCATCGCAACGCTCGCGCCGCGCAACCCGTCGCACAGGTCCCTTGCCGACGGGACACGGTCTGCAGCGTTCTTTTCCAGACACCGCTCGATCACCTGGGCCAGCCCGCCCGGTAGATCGTTCCGAACATCTTCAAGTGGCCGCGCCGTGTCGCGCAGGATCGCGGAGGCGAGTTCGACGGCGGACTGTCCCGCAAATGGGCGCTGCCCCGACGCCATCTCGTAGAGCATCACGCCGAGGGAGAAGATGTCGGTCTGCTGGTCCACCGGACGGCCCGAGATCTGCTCCGGCGACATATAGGGCACGGTGCCCATGACCACGCCTTCGCGCGTGTGAAGGTCGGTCGCCATCTCGGAATTCAGCGGTTCGTCCGCCTGTGGTCCGGCGATTTTGGCGAGCCCGAAATCCAGGACCTTGACCCGCCCGTCGGAGGCAACCATGACGTTGGCCGGTTTGAGATCGCGGTGGATGATGCCCTTGTCGTGGGCAGCGGCCAACGCCTCGGCAATCGCGGAACCGATCTCGCGAATGCGACCGATGTCCATCCCACCCTCTGGAATCAGGCGATCCAACGGTTCGCCTTCGACCAGCTGCATGGTCAGGAAGTGCAGACCGTCGGACTCCTCCACCGAGTACACACCGACCACACCCGGGTGGTCGAGGGCGGCCAACATGGTGGCTTCACGGCGGAAGCGGTCGAGCCGCTCCGGGTTCTCGGCCATCTCCGCCGGCAGGACTTTCAGCGCGACCTCGCGCCCGAGCTTGGTGTCGGTGGCGCGCCACACTTCCCCCATCCCGCCGGCGCCGAGCGCCGCGGTGATGCGGTAATGTGCCAGGGTCGTGCCGATCACGGTTGAACTCCTTTCCCGACGGGTACCAACTGTTCGAGCTCTCGAAACCAGTTCTGAACAATATTGATACGGTCGGGGATAGCCTCGGGCTCGTGGCGGATCATCACGAAGTGCTCGCCGTCGGGGGCCACCGCGTAGGTTCGTTCCAGGTATCTTCCCGCCGGCAGGTCCCACCCTGCCTCGAACAGCGGACGGGGACGGCCGAAGATAAGTGGATCGCGCCCGACCACGTCCGAAGCCATTAAGATGGCATCCTGACGGTAGAACAGACGATCCCCTTTCGGCGACCAGGTTGGGAGCCGGCCGCCCTGGGTCGACACCGGGACACGCTCCGAGTCTCCGACGATCGTCTTGACATAGATTTCGGATCGGCCCGTTTCGTCGGATGCGTACGCGATCCAGCGACCGTCCGGCGAGAAGTCGCACAACGCGTCGGTGCCCGGCCCCGTCAGCATCGGAGTCGGGGTACCCCCCGGGGGCAGAATCCAGATGTCGTCGCCGGTCACCGTGTTCGATTCCTGGAAGGCGAGAGTCCCGTCCGGAGCGACCGCAACCGGAAACTGGTCGAAGTCCCGCTGCACGACGATATCGCTCTGCGCGGCGCCGGGCACTCTCGAATAGATCTCCCAATTTCCGGAGTGGTTGGATGCGTAATACACCCTCGACCCGTCGGCGTCCCACACCGGATACCCCTCGTCGGTGCCGCGGTTCTCCGGCACCAACCGCGTGCGTCCACCCACCCCGGTCTCGTACACCCAGATCCGGTGTTCGGGGTCGACCGCGATGCGGCGTCCGTCGGGCGAAAGCGACAGGGTCCCGAAGAGGTCCCGCTTTTCGGTCATGGCTTCGCTCCGCCCCATCTCGTCCACCAGCACCAGCGACCGCTGCGTGATCTCGCTTGGCACGTAGGCAAGGGTTCCGGTGTCCGAGACGCTCAGCCACGGGTCGGGGTCCCAATGATGAAAGAAGAAGTCCGACAAGACTAGGCTCGACGGCGCGGCTGCACCCGAATCCTGCAGATGCGGCTTGGCAAGCAACCCCGACCACGGCGAATACGTCTGGACAAAGAGAAGGTGGCCGGACGTGGTCACCACTCCGTTGCCGCCCCTCGGAACGACTTCGGTTCTCTTGAGGTCTTGAATATTCACGCTTGCCAGACCTCCCGACACTCCCCAGAAAGTGAACAACACCTCCGGCCGGTCGGGAGCGAAGCGCGGAAAGACGAAGGCGTATTCCTCCTTCCCATCCGGACGGAGCAACACCTCGGATTCACCACCAGAACCAGGGATCCGGTACAGACCCCCGTTCCAGAGCGGGACGAACACGATGGTGCCATCCTCGCCCCAGGTGCCGCCCATGGGTGTCGGTGCGTCAGCCAGCACCTGCGGATAGGCGCCCCCGACGTCCCACCGAAGCAATCGGCCACCGGCGAAGAATGCGACCGCCCGGCCGTCGGGAGAGAAGAACGGGCTCTCGGCCCCATCGGTTTCCGGTACCGCGTACGACTCGAATTCATCCAGATGGCGGATATAGAGCTGTGGCGTATCGGAGGCGCGGGCGGCGGTGTAGGCGACAATCTGTCCGTCCCTGCTGATCGCGGGGGCCGAGGTCACCGCCTGCCCGGCGGGCAGCGAGATGCTCAGACGGGTCAAGGGCGCCTCAGCGGCGGATGTTGACCACAGGCCCGTCCAGAACCCGGTGATAACAGCGGCGAGAGCCAAGAGACTCACCGCCGCGGTTGCCCACGGCAGGAGGCCTTTTCCTCCAGGAGAGGTTTCATCAATGTCCTCTTCACCGCGCCCCGTCTCGTCGATCCCCAACCGGGCATCGCCAATGTCGCGCAGCCGCTGCTTCGGCTCGCGCACCAGGCAGCGCTCGAGCAGGCGGCGCACCCGCGCAGGGGTCGTTGCGGGCAGTGATTCCCACTGCGGTTCGTTTTTGAGCACGGAAGCGAGGACATCGCTCACGGTCTCACCATCGAACACCCGCCTCCCCGAAAGCATCTCGAACAGCACGACGCCGAAGGCCCAGATATCGGCTCGCTTGTCGACCGACTTGCCCCGCGCCTGCTCGGGTGACATGTAGGCGGCGGTGCCGAGGATCACGCCCTCGATGGTGGCATGCCGGGTGAGCGTGGGCGACAGGGATGAGTTGATGTCGCCTCCTTCGGTCTCCCACGCCTTGGCGAGACCGAAATCGAGCACCTTGACCGTGCCGTCTTCGGTGAGCTTGATATTGGCCGGCTTGAGATCGCGGTGGACGATGCCCGCCTCGTGCGCTGCTTCGAGAGCCTCGGTGATCTGCTTCGCGATCGGAATCGCTTCGTCCACCGGGATCGGTCCACGTTGAATCCGTTCCGAAAGATCCTCCCCTTGCACCAATTCCATTACAAGGAAGGTGATGGGGCTTGAACCTCCAATTGGCACGCGGGACGCGTGCCCCATGGGGCTTCGCCCTTCAGGCTCCGCCCTCACAGGCTCGGCCTTGCTTGTCCCGGCGAAGCCATCGGCGGAGCCGGATGGGGCAGCCGTCCCGGCTGCCATTTGAGTGCTCACGCTCTCGAGACCGTAGAGATGGGCAATATTTGGATGATTCAACGAAGCCAGCACCTTCGCCTCGCGCTCGAATCTCGACAGTCTGTCGGGATCGTTGGCGAATGCTTCCGGCAGCACCTTCAGCGCCACTTCACGGCCGAGTTTTTCGTCGGTCGCCCTCCACACCTCCCCCATCCCGCCGGCGCCGAGGGCCTCGGTGATTCGGTAGTGCGCGAGGGTCGTGCCGATCACGACGACTCCCCGGCCATTTCCAGAACGTCCGCTGTCGTCAGCGCAGTGGCTCGGGCCACGAGCCCTTCCAACGTGCCCTTCGGGATCGACGTCTTGAGCTCTTCGATGCGGTCGGCCAGATCTGGGGCCATCGGGTGCGCCACCACGGCGCCCGCGCGCGCCAGGAACGCCTCGGCAGCGGCAGCGATCGCGACGGCCTGCTCGGAGCGGTCTTCGGCGGCCTCGACCGCCGCCAGGCCGAGCAGCGCCTGGCCGGTTCCGCGGGCGCTGCCGACGCCCTCGTAGGCGTAGACGGCACGGCGGAACGACTCCGCCGCCGCCCGTGGGTCGGATACGGCGAGCGCCGTCCACCCCATCTCGCAGTGCACGCGAGCGACCTCGGGGTGATCGCCGACGACTTCGAGCATTCTGAGCGCCTCACGATAAAGCGCGAGGGCCGCCCCCGGATCACCCTGGGCGAAGGTCATCTGGGCGAGAAAGCTCTGTGCCACCCCGCCACCTTCGTGGTCGCCGATGGGCTTCTGGATGCGGCGCACGTCCTGCATCAACTCCACGCCGGCTTCGCGCTCTCCCGTCCCGAAAAGCAGCATGGCCTTCATGGCCATCGCCATCGCCTGCATGAACGCGTCGACCGGGGCTGCGCGTTCGATCGCATCGTCCAGCGCCTCGGCCGCGGCTTCGATCTGCCCGAGGCTCAGGTTGCAGTAACCCACGCCCATCCGGCCCTCGGCCGCGATCTTCGAGTCGCCCAGGGCTTCGCCGTCTTCGAAGCCGTGGGTCCACTCGCTGAGCGAGCGCTCCCACTCGTCTGTCGTGGTGGAGATCATGCCAGCCCCGAGCCACGAGAGGGCACGACCGCGGCTCGGCGCCCGATCGGCGGCAAGCGCCAGCAGGGCATCGTAGGCCACGCGAGCGGTCCGATGCTGGCCGCTGATATGCCAGAACCAGTTCTGGTGACCGCACAAAAGGAGCGCCCGCTCGAGCGACCCGGTGTCGCCTGCGCGGGCGCACATGGTGAGCCAGTCGATCGCCGCGTGTGCGTTGGTGTCGTCTTGGTGGGCGCGCTGCATGGCCTCGATCTGATCAGGAGTCCGGAAGTCGAAGGCGACCCGCTCCGCAAATGCGACGTAGTAGTCTGCGTGGGCGTGCCGCGTGATCTCCACTTCGCCGTCCGCGTGGAGCTGCTCTGCGGCGAACGCGCGGATCGTCTCGAGCAGCGCGTAGCGCCCGGACTCACCAATAACGCGCACCAGCCCCTTTTCGACCAGCGAATCGAGCTCGTCCAACGCCCGGTGGCGTTCGTCGGCCGCGTAGCAAACCTGCTCCATCGCCTCGAGCGTCCAGCCCTCGTGGAAACAGGAGAGCCGCCGCAGTGCTTGCTGCTCCTGCGCGTCGAGCAGGGAATAGCTCCAACTGATCGCCGCGCGGAGCGTCCGCTGGCGCAGCGGCAGGTCGCGATCACCGGAGGTGAGAAGGTCCAGGGCATGGTCGAGCCGCTGCAGCAGGGCCGCGGGCTCGAGGATGCGCACGCGCGCGGCAGCGAGCTCCAGGGCGAGCGGCAGGCCGTCGAGACGGCGGCAGATCTCGGCGATCGGTCCGGCGTTCGCCTCGGTCAGCCCAAATCCAGGCTTGACCTTCGTTGCCCGCTGAACGAAGAGCTCCACGGACGGGCATTGCCCGAGCGTATCGAGTCCCGGGGTGCCTGCCGCGGGCAGATCGAGAGGCGGCAGGCCGAACTCGGTCTCGGCCCCAACCTTGAGCGGCGCACGGCTGGTGGCGATCACCTGCAGATTCGGGCACCGCCCAACCAGTTCTGCGACGTCCTGGGCCGCATCCAGAACCTGCTCGAGGTTGTCGAGCACAAGCAGCACGTCGCGGCTCCCGATCACCGTCACGAGCGCATCGAGAGCCGAGCGCTCCTGAGCCTCGGGAATCCCGAGTGCGTTCGCGACCGTGGGCAGCACCTCTGCCGCGGCTGTCACCGAGGCGAGAGAGACGAAGGCGGCGCCGCCCGGGTGCTCGCTCGAATGGCGCTCGAACAACTCGATCGCGAAGCGCGTCTTGCCGGTACCGCCGTAGCCGGTGACGGTGAGGAGCCGCGCGCCGTCGCTCAAGAGCGCCGAGGCTGCCTCGAGCGTCTCCTCCCGGCCGATGAGCGGCGTGGACGGAACGGGCGGCATGCGCAGGATCCTGGAGACGTCGCCGTCCTCGTCCCGGTGCTCGAGTTGCAGTTCGGCGACGAAATCTCGCGCGGTCTGTGTCCGCTGGCTCGGGTCCTTCTCCAGGCAGCGCTTGACGACGCGGGCGAGACCGGCGGGCAGGTCGGCGCGAAACTCGCTCACCGGCCGGGGCGCATCCCGCAGGATCGACGACACGAGCGCCGCCTGGCTGGCGCCGGCAAAGGGGCGAACGCCAGTGGCCATCTCGTAGAGGATGATTCCCAGGGAGAAGATGTCGGTCCGGTGGTCCAGCGACTCGCCCCGTACCTGCTCGGGGGACATGTAGGGCACCGTGCCCATCACGACGCCCTCGCGGGTGTGGAGGTCGGTCGCCATCTCGGAGTTCAACGGTTCATCCGGCTGCGACGCGGCGATCTTGGCGAGCCCGAAATCCAGAACCTTGACCCGGCCATCGGCGGTGACCATGACGTTCGCGGGTTTGAGGTCGCGGTGGACGATGCCCTTTTCGTGGGCAGCGGCGAGGGCTTCTGCGAGCGCCGTCGTGATCTCGACGATCCGCTCGGCCGGCATCCCACCGTCGGGGATGAGCCGGTCGAGGGACTCGCCCTCGATCAGCTCCATCACCAGGAAGGTGACCTCGGACGCCCTTGCATCCGAGGTCAATTCTAAATCCTCATCCGGCACGCGGGACGCGTGCCCCATGGGGCTTCGCCCTTCAGGCTCCGCCCTCACAGGCCCGGTATTGCTTGTCCCGGCGAAGCCATCGGCGGAGCCGGATGGGGCAGCCGTCCCGGCTGCCATTTGGGTGTTCACGCTCTCGAACCCGAAGAGGGTCGCGATGTTGGGATGGTTGAGCGAGGCGAGCATCATCGCCTCCCGGCGGAAGCGGTCGAGCCGCTCCGGATTCGCGGCCATCTCCGCCGGCAGGACCTTGAGGGCCACCTCGCGACCGAGCTTGGTGTCGGTGGCACGCCACACCTCCCCCATCCCGCCGGCGCCGAGGGCTGCGGTGATGCGGTAGTGAGCGAGGGTGGTGTCGATCATGATCTACCTCCGGTCGGATGCGACGGAGGCAACCCTGCGTGTTCAGCCTGCCTGAAGGCCTCCGTCCGTTCTTTCGACTTCGCAACGATTTCCACAAAACGGGGCAGAAACCGCAACGGTGCGAGAAACGGGCAATGCTCCGAGATGAACGGGTAAGGGTAGAAGCCGCCGTCGACTGTTTGCTCGATCATGTCGAGAGCTCGGTCGTGGTCGCCGGCCAGGGCGAACGGCTCGGCCAGGTGAAACCGCGTGTGGCTGTCGAGGGGCGCCAGGTCGATGTCCGAGAGTCGCGTGATCGCCTCCCGGTGTCTCCCCTCGAGGGCGTCAATGAGGGCGAGGAACTGCAGGGTGTAAGGCCCATCCGGTTCCGTCTCGGCCATGAACTGCGCATGCCGGGACGCCTCCTGCGTCCGTCCCAGGGCGGCGAGCGAATAACCGAGACACCAGCGAAGGAAGTAGTTCTGCGAATCGAGAGCCATGCCCCGCTCGTATTCCGGCAGGGCCTGGTCGAATTGACCGGCGATGGTTCCCGCCGCGCCCGCGCACATCCAGGACGTCTCATTGAGTGGATCGTGCGTCACCATCAGGCGTGCGGCCCGGAAACCGCCTTCAATATCGCCGGCAGCAAAGTAGGTGGCGCACATATACCACAAGGTGTCCGGATCGTTGGGATTGCGCTCGAGCGATTTTTCGAGATGTCGGATGGCCTTCCTCAACCGGCCGCGCTCGTAGCACACAAACCCCAGGATCGCATGCCCGTACGGTCCGTCGGGGTCGCGTTCCAGGAGTGTCAGGGCCACGGCTTCGGCGTCGTCGAGAGGTTGCAAATCACGACTCACACCGGCTTTCACCTCGGCTACCATGGCCCAGGCCTTGAGCGCCACGAGCGGGGGTGTCTCACCCTCGATCTCGATGGCCTGCACCAGAAGGGCCGGCACCCGCTCGACCGCCGAGCCGGGTCGTTGTCGAAGATCCTGTCTGGCCTGCAGGTAGAGCTCGAAAGCGCGGGCGTTGACGATCGGGCGCTCGGCCAGTCGCCGGCTCTCGTCCGAGGTCAATCTGATGTCGAGCGCGCGGACGATCTCCCGTGAGACACGTTCCTGTACTTCGAAAACTTCGTCGATGGTGCCGCTGTATTTCTCAGACCACAGCGGCGAGTCCTTTTCGGCATCGACGAGCTGGGCGGTGATGCGCAGACTCGAACCGGACTTGCGGACGCTGCCTTCCAAAATGTAGCGGACGCCAAGCTCGCGGCCGATTGTGGGCAGGTCCTTGTCCGTGCCCTTGAACAGCATGGCCGAGGTCCGCGAGATCACGGAGAGGGACTTGATGCCCGCGAGGTCGGCGATCAGCTCTTCGGTGAGGCCGTCTGAGAAGTACTCGTTCTCGGCGTCGTCGCTGCGGTTGACAAAGGGCAGAACCGCGATGCCGGGGCGGTCGTCGTTGGCAGCGGCGGCCGTCGCCGCTGGCCCTGTCGTCACCGCGGGCCCCGGATTCGTCTCGGCGGGAGCGATCTCGAGCCCGGCCTTGCGCAGTCCGTCCAGCAACTGCTCGACCAGATCCGGTTGGATCCACTTTCCGTGCAGCTCACGCGCAACCTCGGCGTATTCGGGTTTGAGGGCGAGCATGTCCTGGAGCGATTTGCGCGCCGCCTCCATCTCGCCCAACTGGGCGTAGCACATGGCCAGGACGGCATGTTGATAGAAGTTTTCAGGTGTATTCAGTTTGAGGGCGAGCTCCAGCGCGCGACGGTAGTCTTTTCTGCCGTAGGCATCGTGCCACGCGGTGTAGTGGTACATCCCCGGGAGGTTCGGGTTGAGTTGAAAACTCCGTTCCGCCAGAGCACAACCACGCTCCCAATCGCCGGAGTAGGCAATCAGCAATCCCATGAACGCGGCCGTCGCGCCATCCATCGGGTTGAGCGACACCGCGCGTTCCGCCGCCGTTCTGGCAGCCGGGAAATCGCGTCTGAAGAAGTGGGCCTGCGCCAATGCGTAGTGCGACAGGGAATGGAGGGGCGCCGCCAGGACCGCCGCGCGCGCGGCCTGCAGCGCCTTGTCGAAGAACTCGGGGTTCTGGTTGTCCCAGTGCCCGTACTCGTTGGAGTACATCAACGAAAGCATCGCCCAGCAGTCGCCGTTTTCCGGAGCCTCACCAACTGCCCGTTCCAGGTTTGTCCGCGCTTCGGCCAGCGCTTCAGGAGTGAAGCGTTCGTTGTAGCCGAAGCTGTGGAGCAGCGCTTCGTAGGGGGTCAACTGATCAGCGGGCTTGCCGCGAACCGCCTCGCTCAGGCTGTGCGGCAGGACCCCGTGCATGTCCGCCACGGAGGAAACGATCCTCGGTACGAGATCATCCTGCAGCTCGAACACCACTTCCGAGCTGAAGGATCGATCGTAGTTCTCGGCCCAGAGGTGCGCGCCGGTGCTCGCATCGACAAGTTGCACCGCGAGACGTATCCTGGCCCCGGCCTGGCGAAGACTGCCCTCCATCACGAACCGGGCGCCGATCTCGTCACCGACCGTCCGGACGTCGACCGCCTCGCTCCCGTAGCGAAGAGTCGAGCTTCGAGCAACCACCCTGAGGTAGGAGAATCGCGACAGACCGGTCACGATCTCCTCGGTCATACCCTCGGCCAGGGCGGTGACGTCGGCGTCGGAGCCCGTGTATTTGAACGGTAGCACCGCGACCCAGAAACCCTCGTCGGCAGGCACCACGCCGGAACTCGGCGAGGGGGCGGTCTGAACATCGAGCGTCGATGATTCGGAATCGGATGTCTGGGGAATCCTGAGTCCGGCTTTCTCGAGTCCTTCGAGTAGGAGATCGAGCAGCTCGCCTTCGCCCACCCATTTCTTGAACTCCTCCCGGGTCCCTTCGGCGAAGTCCGGCTTCAATCGTCGCAGCTCCCGCAACGCGGTGCCCGCCGCCTCCATGTCGCCGAGCTGTCCATAGATCGCAGCCAGAGTGGCATGGGTGTAGAAGTACGTCGGCATGTTGAACTTGAGGGCGAGGTCGAGCGCACCCTCAAAGTCCCGCTGGCGAATCCTGTTGAAGCAGATGCTGAACCGGTACCATCCCGGGTGGTGCGGGTTGAGCTCCATGGCGCTCTCGGCCAGCGCGCAGCCGTGATCCCAGTCTCCCGTGTACGCCATGAGGATTCCCAGGAAGGCCATCGTGCACCCGTCCATCGGGTTGAGTGCAACGGCCTTCTCAGCCGCGACGCGGAACGCCTGAAACTCTCCGCGGAAAAAGTGCGCCTGGGCGAGCATGTGGTACGCCAGGTTATTCAACGGCGCGAGAGTTGTCGCACGCCGCGCCGCATCAAGAGCGCGACCGAGCGGCTCGGGACTGGCGTTGAAGCCCTGCTTGTGCTCGTCGGCATACAGCATCGAAAGCAGCGCCCAACAGTCCGCGTGGCTGGGCGCTTCGCGGACGGCTCGTTCGAGCGCATCCTTCGCCTTCGCATGGTCATCGACTGCAAGCGTCTCATAGTAGCTGAAGGCCAGCAGCATCGCCTCATACGGAGTCAGCTCCTGCGAGGCCTTGCCGCGCAACGCTTCGCCCATGGAGTGCGGCAGCACACCGTTCATGTCGGCCACCGTGGATACGATGCGCGGTGCGAGATCGTCTTGCACGTCAAAGACCGCATCCGAATCAAACGGACGATTATAGGTCTCCGCCCACAGGTGGGCACCGGTCGTCGCGTCGACGAGCTGAACCGCGGCGCGCAGTCTGCTCCCCGCCTGCCGGAGGCTCCCCTCCACAACGTATCGAGCGCCCAACTCCTCGCCGACGGCACGCACATCGATCGCCGAGCCCGCGAACTGAGCCGCCGAACTCCGCGCAACGATCCGCAGATAAGAGAACCGCGACAACCCGGTCATGACGTCCTCGGTCAGACCTTCGGCCAGCGCCTCGATATCAGTATTGCCACCGGAGTACTTGAACGGCAGCACCGCGACCAAGAAGCCTTCGTCCGCATTCACGCCGCTCGAGGAGGCGGTGGAAGTCGCCAACGGTCGGGGAACCGTGCCCGAAGGTCCGACTGCCGAACGATCTCCAGGTGGAGCCGTCGAGCTCGCTTCTCTTTGCAGCGCCTTCAGTTCATTGAAGACATCGCGCGCCGTCTGGTAACGGTCACGACGTTTCTTCTCGAGACAGCGGCCGATGATTCGTCCCAGGTGGCGCGGCAGATCGGATCGCAGCTCCACCACCGGCGTTGGCGCATCTTTCAAAATCGACGACATCAGTGCCGGCGAGCTCTTGCCCTGAAAGGGTCGTTCGCCGAGGGCCATCTCGTACAACAGAATGCCGAGCGAGAAGATGTCGGTTCGATGGTCGACGGCCTCACCCTCGATCTGTTCCGGCGACATATAGGGCATCGTGCCGACAACCGTTCCGATCCCCGTCAGCGCCTCGGTCGGAAGCTCTGTGGAGTCGGATGGGTCGCCGACCTCCTGCAGCTTGGCAAGCCCGAAGTCCAACACCTTGAGTCGTCCGTCGGCGTCGACCATGACGTTCGGGGGTTTGAGGTCGCGGTGGATGACGCTCTTGTCGTGGGCCGCCGAAATCGCCTCGGCAAGGGGTGTGGCGAGGTCGAGGAAGAGACCGAACTCCATGCCACCTTCCGGAATCAGTTTGTCCAGACTCCGGCCCTCGATGAGTTCCATGGTCAGGAAGCGGACACCTTCCGCCTCCTCCACCGAGTGGATGGTGACGATGTGGGGGTGGTTGAGCGACGCCACCGCACGCGCCTCGCGCTCGAAGCGGTCGAGCCGCTGTGGGTCGTCCGCGAACTCTGCAGGCAGAACCTTGAGCGCCACGTCGCGGCCGAGCTTGGTGTCGGTGGCCCGCCACACCTCCCCCATCCCTCCGGCGCCGAGCGCCGCGGTGATGCGGTAGTGAGCGAGCGTCTGGCCGATCATCGTTCCGCCGCGGCAGTCTCGCCACGCAGCTCCGTGAACCATTTCTGGACCACCCGGAGTTCAGTGGCAAAGCCGTACTCGCGCGAGTAGCCGGCCGGGATTCGCTGCAGAATGAAATGGCGGTCGGCGGTGACCGCGAAGGTCTGGCCGGAGTCGTCTCCAGGAAAGAAGGACCCCGAAAACACCTGGCGGGCTTGACCTACTCGGAGGGCCGGCGTGTACTCCACCCGGGCGGCCATGGCCTTGACCTCACCAGGTCGCGAGCCTTGGGTCATGAAATAGAGGTCCTTCCCGTCGGGAGACCACAGAGGTGAATGCCCTCCGGAGAAAATCCGCGTCTTCTGTCCGCCTTCGGGAAACGTCTCGATCAGCACGTCCCAGGTTCCCGACTCGTCCGAGACGTAGGCAAACGATCGGCCGTCCGGAGAGACGACGCCGCCGTACTGTGTATTTGCGGTGGCGGCCAGCGGTGTGACGGCCGGGCCGTTCGCGTCCTGCAGGTCGACCATCAGTATTTCCCCCCCGGTTTCCGGGACGTAGTGCGTGACGAGAAGGTAGCGGCCATCCGCCGAAATCGAGGTGGGGCACAACCAGGTTCCCGGGACCTTCACCAGCGTCCGGTCGGGAAGATGTCCGTCCAGGAAATGCCGGACGATTTCCCCCTCGAACGGACCGTTCCGGGCATAAAGGAGCGCGCTGCCATCCGCGGTCCATACCGGCTGCATGGCCGGGCCCGAGCCGCTGGTCTCGAAACGGATTCGTCGTGGTCCGCCGCTCCAGGTCGAGGACCTCGATCCTCGGGCGGCCGGCCTGTCGGCCCGCGGCGGCGAGGAGGTTTCCGTTCGGCGACAGGGCCATCCTCGGAAAGAGAAACGGCAGGGCGCCGAGTTCCTCGGTTTGGCCCGAGGCGGTCAGCGACACAAGGTCCGTTTCGCGTCTGGCGTCGGGATCCCTCGCACCGTAGACCAGCGTGCCGTTTCCAGCGACCGCCAGTTGTGGAGTCGGGGTGCTCTCATTCAGGAAATCCACCACGGCGTCGATGGGCGGAGCGATGGCGGGCCCGGTCACCTTCAGGCGAAGGGCGTCGAACGGCGCCACGAAAAGAGCCTGTTCGCGCATGAACAGCAGGTGCCCCGATGCGAGATACATTCCGTGGCTCGCGTTCTCCAAAACCTTGACCCGCTCACCACTGTCCAGCGACACGGCTTCGATCGTCGGCTCGCCGCGGCCCAGGGAATAGAAGAGAACGCGACAGGAGGGGCCGGGCAGAGGCTGGGGATCGAGATGCCATTCATCCGTGGGCTGGGTCAGAGCACGCGGCTCGCCCCCGTCGCTGCCGACCGTGCGCAGTCCGCCGTTCCATGTGTCGAACACGATGCGTCCGTCTTCGCACCAGCTCCCCAGCATCCAGCCCGCATTCGCGAACCCGCGCGCCAGGGTGACCGCTCGCCCGCCCTCGATCGAGATCTTCTTGAGAGCGCCCTCGGCGAGGTCGAAATAAGCCAGCCACTTGCCGTCGGGTGAAAAGAAGGGGGACTTGGCCAGTTCGGTGCCGGGTATGGAACGGATCTCGTTGTCGGCCAGGCGCCGGAGACGGAGTCGGGTGTCCGAGAGACGTGGGATCGGTCACATAGACGACGAGGGCGCCGTCGGGGGATATGGCCAGGGCACGGCTCGGGGCACCCTGGTTGAAAAGAGGCGCGTCCTTGGGCAGGGGAATCATCAGTCTCGACACCGGCGCAGGATCCGTGTTCGTGCCGGGAGGAACGGCGCGAATCAGGCCGGCGATGCCGGCGGCCAGACCCACGAGACCGACCACCCACGGGAGGAGCCCGGCGCCAGAGGGGAGCGATCAGCGCTGGGTCCACAGCCGTCGCCTGTGGACCGAAGTCGCCGCGGCCCGCAATCAAATCGTCGAAGATGATGCGCGCGGCGCCGATGTCGCGCATGCGCCGCCGCGGATCACGCTCGAGGCAGCGGTGCAGCACACAGCGAACTGTCTCCGGGGTTCCGGCCGGAAGTGATTCGAGGTCCGGCTCGTGTGTGAGCACCGCGGCGAGCACATCGCTTACCGTTTCGCCCTCGAACAGCCGCCGGCCGGAAAGCATCTCGAAGAGCACCACGCCGAAGGCCCAGATGTCGGCACGCTTGTCGACGGGTTTGGCTCGCGCCTGCTCGGGCGACATGTAGGCGGCGGTGCCGAGAATCACGCCTTCGATGGTGGCGTGCCGGGTGAGCGTGGGCGACAGCGACGAGTTCGCGTCGCCACCCTCCGCCTCCCAGGCCTTGGCGAGCCCGAAGTCGAGCACCTTGATCACGCCCTCGTCGGTGAGCTTGATGTTGGCGGGTTTGAGGTCGCGGTGGACGATGCCCGCTTCGTGCGCGGCCTCCAGCGCCTCGGCGATTTGCAGCGCGATCGGGAGGGCCTCGTCGATGGGAACCGGACCACGGCTGATGCGCGCGGAGAGGTCCTCGCCTTCCACCAATCTCCATCATCAAGGAAGGTGATGGCTTGAACCTCCAACTTGGCACGCGTGACGCGTGCCCGACGCCTTTCCTCATCAGCCTGGGTCCCTTGTGGGCAGCCGTCCCGGCTGCCATTCGTGTCCACGCTCTCCAGCCCGTAGAGATGGGCAATATTCGGATGATTCAAGCTCGCCAACACGCTTGGCCTCACGTTCGAATCTGGCCAACCTGTCCAGGTCGCCGGCGAAACGCCGCAGGCAGGCACCTTAAGCGCCACCTCGCGGCCGAGCTTCTCATCGGTGGCCCGCCACACCTCGCCCATCCCACCGGCGCCGAGGCCGCGGTGATGCGATAGTGGGCGAGCGTCCGCCCGATCACTGTGAAACCTCGAAACCCTGCTCACGAAGCGACGCGTCGTCGAGCCGGATCCGCTCGAGGATCCTCTGAAAACGCGAATGATCGCGGACTGCCGGATCCCGAGCGAAAAGAGTTCGGCTCATCGGGACCTGAAAGGAGCCAACCTCGAGGGCCCGTTCGAGTTCCTGCAGCCCCTCTTCGACATGGTCCGTGAGCAGGAGAACCACGCGAGGAACACTCGCATCGCCGGTTGTGTGGCGGAGAGATCTCTCAGACGCCCTATCAGCCGCGTCACAGCCTCCCGATCGCCGAGAGCATAGTGCGCAACGACGCGTGACATCAGCACGAGACCGTCGTCGGAATCCGGGATGCGTTCGAGTTCGGCCTCCACCTCGGCGTGGCGTCCCAGATCAGCCAACGCCCAGGCCCGGAGTCCGTGTCCCCACGGGTAGTCCGGCGTTGTTGCCAGAAGCGCATCAAACTCGACCAGGGCCTCCTCGGATCTCCCGCCTAACATGAGGACCCAACCGAGATCGAAGGCGAGGAGGGTGTTGAAGGGATCGGTCTCGAGGAGCTCGCGGTAGAGCGCGGCCGCCTCGTCGGTCCGGCCGGTCGGGCAGAGCTGGAGCGCGGCGTAGAAATCGGCGGCCAGGACGTCCCGGTTCGTTGCGTCCATGGCTCGAAGTGAAAGTTCCTCAGCGGCCCGCCAGTCCCAGGTGGTACTGATGATGAACCAGGCTTTGCCCACGAGGGCTCCCGGTTGGTAGGGATCGAGTTCGAGGGCTCGTGAGGAGGAGTCCCGCAGCGGCCCGGCCACTTCGCTGGACGGCACCCAGATATTGAGGTTTGCCCAGGCCATCGCGAGCCCACCGTACGCGTCGGCGAATCCCGGATCGAGATCAACGGCCTCCTCAAAATCCAGAATCGACTGTTCCGTCGCCTCTCGACTATAGATCCCGAGCCGAAAGAGCCCGCGGAGATAGGCGTTGTAGGCCTCGAGATTCGACGTGCCCGGTTGAACCAGCACGTTGCCGGGTCGAACTCCAAGTTGGGTGCTCAGCGCGCCAACGATCGCCTGCGCAATCTCCTCCTGAATTGCAAACACGTCCGTCAACTCGCGGTCGAACACCTCATTCCACAGTTGATAGCCGTCGTTCGTGCTCACGAGTTGGGCGGTGATGCGCAGGCGGGACCCGGACCTTCGAACCGTTCCCTCGAGCACGTTCGCAACGTTGAGCTGTTCACCGATGGTGCGAGCATCCACGTTGCGCCCCTTGAAAGAGAAGGCCGAACTGCGGGCCGCCACGGTGAGACCCGGAACCGAGGCGAGGGCATTCAAAACCTCTTCGGCCATGCCGTCGCTGAAGTACTCCTGCTCTGGGTCACCGCTCAGGTTGACGAACGGCAGCACGGCGACGGAGGGTCGGGTTACGGGTTGAGACGACGCGGCAGCCGTGTCCTGCGAAGGGCCGGTCGAATTCACCTCGAATACTCCTCCGCGCATCAGAAGAAACACGATCGCTGCGGTGAGCACAACCGCGACGCCTCCACCTATCTTGACCGCTCGCGAGACCGCAGGGTGGCGACCCGCATCAAGATCGGTCGTGGCCTCCCGCAAGGGGGCGAGGAGATCACCGGCGCTCTGGAATCGGGCATCCGGGTCCTTCTCGAGGCAGTTGGAAATCACCCGCACCAGTTCCACCGGGAGATCATCACGCAGATCTCCGAGCGGCAGCGGCGCGTCGCGTAAGATCGCGGGAATGAGTTCGGCGGAGGATTGGCCCTCAAACGGGCGACGCCCTGACGCCATCTCGTAGAGCAGGGCGCCAAGGGAGAAGATGTCGGTCCGTTGGTCCACCGTAAGGCCCGCCACCTGCTCTGGTGACATATATGGCATCGTGCCCATCACCACACCATCGCGGGTATAAAGATCGGTCGCCATCTCGGAGTTCAACGGCTCACCCGCCAGCGTTCCGGCGATCTTGGCAAGCCCGAAATCCAGCACCTTGACCCTGCCATCCACGGTGACCATGACATTGGCTGGTTTGAGGTCGCGATGGACGATCCCTTTGTCGTGGGCGGCGGTCAACGCCTCGGCCATCGCGGTACCGATTCCAACGATTCTCTCAACCGGCATCCCGGCCTCGGGGATCAAGTGGTCGAGCGACTCACCCTCGACCAGCTCCATCACGAGGAAGGTGACAGATCGCTCAGGGGATTGGAGTTTCGGGCTTGAACCAGCGCTCTGCGGAGATTCAAAATCCGCGGCTTGCACGCGGGACGCGTGCGCCACAAACGCTTCCGGAGGTGCATGGCCGTTTTGTGGGGCAGCCGTCCCGGCTGCCATTTGGGTGTTCACGCTCTCGAACCCGTAGAGGGTCGCGATGTTGGGGTGGTTGAGCGAGGCCACGCATCGTCGCCTCGCGCTCGAAACGGTCCAGCCGCTCCGGGTCGTCCACAAACTCGGCCGGCAGCACCTTGAGCGCCACCTCGCGCCCGAGCTTCTCATCGGTGGCCCGCCACACCTCCCCCATCCCCCCGGCGCCGAGAGCCGCGGTGATGCGATAGTGGGCGAGCGTCCTGCCGATCACGTGGTTGTCATCTCCATCCTCATTCTTCGAAATTCAGCTTCTTCATCAGCACGGCAAAGCGCGGGTCCGAGCGCAGCGGATCGAAGGCATGGTCGTTCTTGAGCCACCCGAGCCACTGTGAGTCCAATGCGTAGGCCTGTTCCAACAAGCTCACCGCCCGCGGATAATCCCCCAGACCGAGGGCGACGAGCGCGCTGTCAAACGGGGTGGGCGTCCCATCGAGTGACATCGCCTTGAGATCCTCGACCTCCGCCAGCGCGCGGTCGCGGTCCCCGGACGCCCCGTAGGCGTAGGCGAGCCAGGCGCTGACAAAGGCCGGCGACCCCATCGTCTTCGATTTCTCGAGGTGAGAAATGGCGTCGGAGAGCTTTCCGGCCTGGATGTCGATCCACCCGTAGGAAAACTCAGGAAAGAAATAGGTGGGGTCGAGTTCCTCCGCTCGCTTCGCCATCTGCTTCGCCGCCTCATAATCGCCCTGCCAGGCAAACGCGAAGATGCCGTCAATCAGGATCTGCGGGTTGAGCGGGTCGAGCTCTGCAGCGAGCCTGGTCTCGGCGATCGATTCTTCATACCGGCCCTGGAAGGCCAGACCGAGGGCGAACTGATCGTGGGCAAAGGCGTAGTTCGGGTTGAGTTCGAAGGCCCGGCGGTACTCGGCCTCCGAGCCTTCCCAGTCGTACTCGTAGAAGAGTTTGAACGTCGCCAGCGAAGCGTGCGCCTCGGCCGAGGTGTCGTCGAGCCGGATGGCCTGTTCGGCGGCCGCCTTCGCCTTCGGCCTCGCCTCGGAGGCCGTGATGAACCCTTCGTTGTAGCCGGCCCAGAGGTAGGCGTCCGACAATCCCGAGAGGGCGGGTACGAAGTTCGGGCTGATGGCGATCGCATCCTCGAAACGGGCGATGGCCTTCTGCAGGTTCTCGTCGCTCGGGCGGTTGAAGAAGTACCGGCCCTTGAGATAGGCGTCGTAGGCTTCGGGGTTCACGGTCTGTGCGCTGCCTAGTCGCGACTGTTCTGCCGGCGTCAGCTGCACGTTGATCTCGCGGGCGATGGCCGAGGCCAGCTCATCCTGCAGCGCGAGAACGTCTTTCGAGCTGCGTTCGAAACTCTTGGACCACAGATGCCGGTCTGCCCGCGCGTCGATCAGCTGTGCATTGATCCGGACCTTGTCTCCGGATCGTAAGACCGAGCCTTCCACGAAGGCGTCGACATCCAGCGCCTCTGCGATCTCGGGGGCCGACGGTCGATTGCCGCCGCCGAACTGCATCGCCGAACCGCGCGAGATCACCCGGATCTGGCTCATGCGCGCGAGGTCCGAGGTGAGCTCGTCGGTCATCCCCTCGGCGAAATAGTCCTGGCTCGGATCGCCGGAGTAGTTGTCGAGCGGCAGCACGGCGATCGATCGGATTTCGGGCCCCTTCGCGGTGCCCTCTGGCCCCCACGGTCGGTTCAGAATGCCGAAGTACGCCACCGCGCCAAGCAGGATCGCGATGCCGCCCGCGATGAGGAGGCCTCGCATTCGAGGCCGCGGTTTCGTTCCCGAATCGGTCGGTCGGTCACTCCCATCCCGAGGCAGGTTCTGCAGCGCGTCATGAAGGTCGGTCATGCTCGGGAAGCGCGCGTCGGGCTCCTTTTCGAGACAGCGGCTGATGATTTGCAGCAATCCGTCCGGCAGACCGGCACGAACAGCCGCAGGAGCCGGCGGCGTGTCACGCAGGATGGCAGACGCGAGCTCCGCTGACGACTGTCCCTGGAACGGGCGGCGTCCGGTCGCCATTTCGTAGAGCATCACGCCGAAGGAGAAAACATCGGTCTGTTGATCGACCGCACGGCCCGCAATCTGTTCCGGCGACATGTAGGGCATGGTGCCCATCACCACCCCCTCGCGGGTGTGGAGGTCGGTCTCCATCTCGGAATCCAGAGGCTCATCAGATGGTGGTGCGGCGATCTTGGCGAGGCCGAAATCCAAAACCTTGACCCGCCCGTCACCTGCCACCATCACGTTCGCCGGCTTCAGATCGCGGTGGACGATGCCTTTGACGTGAGCAGCCTCCAGGGCCTGGGCAGTGGCGGTGCCGATCTCGAGGATCCGATCGACGTCCATCCCACCCTCGGTGATGAGGTGATCGAGGGACTGCCCTTCGACCAGCTGCATCGTCAGGAAATGCACGCCGTCGGACTCCTCGACCGAGTACACGCCGACCACTCCCGGGTGGTCGAGGGCGGCCAACATCGTCGCCTCGCGACGGAAGCGGTCCAGCCGCTCCGGGTTGGCGGCCATTTCGGCCGGCAGGATCTTGAGCGCCACCTCGCGGCCGAGTTTTGTGTCGGTGGCGCGCCACACCTCTCCCATTCCCCCGGCGCCGAGGCTTTCGGTAATGCGGTAGTGGGCGAGAGTCGTGCCAATCACTGTCGGCTCCCTTCGAGCAGATTCAACCGCCTCAGCAGATCCGGATATCGGGGATCGTCGCGGAGGGCGTCGAACATGGGGTGGACCTTGAGGTACCACATGAGCGGTTCGTATTCGTCGATGGCTTGCTGAGCGTATTCGATTGCTTCGTCCATCTCGGAGCAGACCGCGTGCACGAGGGCCCGCGCGAGCGGGCTTCGATAGGCGCCGGAATCCTTATCGATGAGGTGCCACGCCTCGTCGTGCTCGCCGGCCAGCGCGAGCGATAGAGCCAGTGCGTTCAGGAGTGCCTTCCCGGGTCCGTGATCGTCGATCGCCCGCCGGCCGATCGCAATGGCTTCTTCGAAACGCTGCTGGAAGGTCAGCGCGTAGATGAGCTCCACCTGCGCCAGGAGCTGCCCCGGGTCGAGGGCGAGGCCCCGCCGGCAGGTTGCTTCTGCTTCCACAAACCTCCGCGAACACGTCAGGACCCGCCCGCGGTTGCCGGCGTACAACGCCGACAGGGGATCGAGCTCCACCGCGCGATCGAGCTCCGAGAGGGACTCCTCCAGACGACCCATTGCCAGGAGGCTGCCCAGACCGTGCAGCTCGTGGACCCGAGCGGATCCTGGCGCCAGATCGAGGGCTCGGCGAAAGTGGCTTTCGGCCCCGGACCAGTCCCGGTCCATCCAGCCCGCCAAGACCGCTACGGCCGCCTGTGCTTCCCCGTGCTGCGGGTCGAGCTCGAGCGCCCGCTCGGCGAGGGATCTTGCCTGCGGGAGCACCTCGCGGGGATCAACGAACATATAGCCCATCATCACGTTGTAGAAAACCTGCAGGGCGAGCGCGTCCGGGTAATCGGGTTCGATCGAGAGCGCCTGCTGGATGCGGCCGAGGGCCCGCTCGGCGGCAGCGGGCGTGAACTGAAAGAAGAAATGACGAGCCTCGAGCAGCGCATCGAGGGCCGCAACGTTGGATCTCTCCCTCGTGGCCGGTTCGCCGGTGCCCAGGCTGAGGTGAAGCTTGTCGACGATCGCGGCGGAGATCTCGTCCTGGATCGCGAAGACGTCGACGAGTTCGCGGTCGAAGCGTTCGCTCCAGATGTGCGAGTCGTCGGCGACATCGATCAGCTGCGCCGTGATCCGCAACTTCTGCCCCGCCTTGCGAACGCTCCCCTCGAGCAAGTTCTCCACTCCCAACGCCGCACCGACCTTGCGCAGATCCTGTTCGCCGCGGAAGCGAAAGGCCGAGGTGCGCGCGATCACCCGCAGCCCCGGGAGGCGGGTCAATGCATTGATGATCTCCTCCGACAACCCGTCGCTGAAGTAGTCGTTCTCGGCATCGGCGCTCATGTTGACAAACGGCAGCACGGCGATCGACTTTTCCGGGTTCGAATCGGATTCGTCGGCGTTGTCAATTCGCTCGCAGGACGGCGACCGCGGCAGACCGAGGCGCTCGAGGAGAGCGTCGAATCTCGGATCCGACCGCAACAGATCGAAGGGCGCCATACCGGCGAAATAGAGGAATCCCTGCAATTCCTCCTCGGCGTGCTCAAGGACCTCGAAAGCGCCTTCACCATCTCCAAGCGCAGCGAGGATCCACGACTGGGAGACCACCGTCGGCGCCGGTTTCGGTCGCGATCGCAGTTCTTCGAGAATGGTCTCGGCCTCGGCGCGCCGGCCGGCTGCTGCCAACCCCCAACCATATACCCCGAGAATGAGGCTGCCCCTTCGCGAGAGTCGAACCGCCGCCTCCATATCATTGAGGCCCTCCTGGAACTCCCCGATCGCCACCTTGGCAAGCCCAGAGCAGTACAGGGCCAGGGTGTTGTCGCTCTCGAAGGTCATCGCCTGGCCCGCGGGTTCAACGGCCTGTTCCGGGCGGCCGGTGGCCAGTAGCCCACACGCCGTCATGGCATAAGGATAGGCAGCCAACGGATCGAACTGTCGACCGATTTCGAAGGCGCGCTCTGCTTCGTCAAGACGGTACTGCACGCTGAACGCGAATCCGAGCCAGCAATGTGCCTGGACGAAGCTCGGTTGGATTTCGACTGCTCGCCGCAGTGCAGCCTCCGAGTCTTGCCACCTCGCCTCGCAGAGCGAGATCATCCCCTCCACATAGAGTCCTTCGACGGATTCACCCTGAATACGAAAGGCGGTTGCCAGCGCATCCTTCGCCGTCTGGTAGGCCTCGCGGGCTGGGATCAGACTGTAGATGGCAGCGAGGATGGTGACCTCCGCCTTGCCGACCCACGACGGAGCATGCTCCGGGTCGATGGCCACGGCCTCATCGAAGTACTTGAGGGCCTTCGCGTGGTCGTTCTTCGAGTAGCGGTAGTGGCGTCCCTTGAGGTAGAGACGGTAGGCATCGAGGTTGCCGACCCGCTCCCGCACCGGCACCTTCCGCACACCCGAGTCAAGGCGAGACGTCACCGCCTCGACGACGCCGGCTGCGATCTCATCCTGGACCGCAAAGACGTCCGCCGCCTCCCGGTCGTAGCGTTCGGACCACAGTTGGTATCCGCTCTCGATCTCGGTCAGCTGCGCAGTGACCCGCAAGCGGCTGCCCGCCATCCGCACGCTGCCCTCGAGCACCTGGCCGACCGACAGGGCGAGTCCGATCGCCTTGAGGTCGTTGCCTTCTTCGACCGCCCGGAACGACGAAGTTCGTGAGGCGACCCTGATGCCTTCGACGTGGACCAGGGCGTTCATGATCTCCTCGGCCATGCCTTCGCAGAAGTAATCCTGGTCCTTGTCGGGGCTCATGTCCGTGAAGGGCAGGACCGCGATCGCGACCGGACCGCGCTCCGGTTCGCTTCCGGTCTTCTCCTCCCCTGTCGACTCAACCTGCGGCCGTTCAGCCCCCAGTACCTTCAGACCGGCTTTGGCGAGGCCGTCGACGATGCGAGCCTCGAGCTCCGGCAATGCGTAAACCCAGGGATCGAGACCGACCCGCTTGTAGTCCTTTTCGAAGTCGGGCCACACCCGCAGCAGATCGCGCGCCGCAGCCTCCGCGGCCCGCTGGTTGCCGAGCTGGGCGTGGGCCAGGGTCCGCGCCAGAGGGTCGCCCCAGTACTCCGGCATGTTGATCTGCTGCGCGATCTCGAGTGCCTCGGCATCGCGTCCCTGGAGGTAGGCGTTCATGAACGGCGAGAACCGGTACCAGCCGGGATGGAGGGGGTTGAGCTCCATCGCCTTGCTGGCCAGCTCGACACCCTTTTCGAAGTCGCCTGCGTAGCCGAAAAGGATTCCGAGCATCGCCATGGTGTCGGTGGAGCGGCGGTTCAGCTCGAGCGCTCGATTGGCGGCGGCGCGGAACCCGCTGAGGTTCTGACTGTGGAAGTACGCTTGCGCGAGGTAGAAGTGCGCCAGCTGGCTGGACGGGTCGGCCTCCACTGCGCGCCGCGCGATGGCCAGGGCGCGATCGAGGGGGTCGGGACGCGGGTTGAAGTCGTGGTTCGCCTCTTCGATGCACAGACTCGCCTGGGCGGCCAGAACTTCGGCATTGTTGGGGTCCCGTTCGGCGGCATGCTCGAGCGCCGTGCGCGTGACGAGGTGGTCCTCTGCACTTGTTCGCTGCCGGTAGAGGAAGAGTCGCAGCACCGCTTCGTGCGACGTCAATGATTCGGGGGGTTTCGAATCGGTCTCGATCGCCATCGAGCGGGTCAGCGCCCCGTGGGAGTCGGCAACCGTCGCCACCACCCGATCGGTGAGCTCGTCCTGTAAGTCGAAGACGTCGGCCGCATCGAGGTCGCGGTCGTATGTTTCCGACCACAGATGGGTGCCGGTCTCGGCGTCGATCAGGATCATGCCGACACGGATCCGGGACCCCGCCCGGCGGACGCTCCCCTCCATGACGTAGCGGGCGCCCAGTTCCTCGCCCACCTGACGGACATCGGTCGCCTCGCCACGATAACGGCGGGTCGATTTGCGGGCGACCACGAACAGGTACGAGAACCGCGAAATCCCGGTCGCGATGTCCCCCTCCAGACCGTCGGCAAAGGTCTCAATCTCCGAGTCGCCGGCGGGGCAGCCGAACGGCAGCACCGCGATCCACGGCACGTCGCTGCGCCTGATCTGTGAGCTGCTCGCGTTGGCCTGAATCGCGCTCCGCGACTGCGGGACGACCGGCGGGCGCGAGTGGCCGGCCGCAGTTGACTCCCTGCGCAGAGCTTTCAACTCGTTGAAGACGTCGCGGGCGGTCTGGTAGCGGTCGCGGCGGTCTTTTTCGAGACACCGGCCGATCACCCGGCCCAGGTGGCGCGGCACGTCGCTGCGCATTTCGACTACCGACTGCGGGGCGTCTCTGAGGATCGACGACATCAGCGCCGGTGAGCTCTCACCCCGAAACGGTCGCTCTCCGGTCGCCATCTCGTAGAGCAGCACCCCGAGCGAAAAGATGTCCGTGCGGTGATCGACGACCTTGGCCTCGATCTGTTCGGGCGACATGTAGGGCACCGTGCCGATGATCATCCCGACCCCGGTCAGGGCCTCGGTGGGAAGCTCGCTCGAATCCGATGCGTCCTTCGTGTCCTGAAGCTTGGCGAGCCCGAAGTCCATCACCTTGACTCGACCTTCGCCGTCGACCATCACATTGGCAGGTTTGAGATCGCGGTGGATGACGCTCTTGTCGTGCGCAGCCGAGATCGCCTCAGCCAAAGGCGTTGCCAGATCGAAAAACGTCTGGACGTCGAAGCCGCCTTCCCGGATCATCCCGTCAAGCGTCTTCCCCTCCACCAGCTCCATGGTCAGGAAGCGGATGCCGTCGGCGTCCTCGACCGAGTAGATGGTGACGATGTGGGGGTGGTTGAGAGAGGCCACTGCCCTCGCCTCGCGTTCGAAGCGATCGAGCCGCCCGGCGTCGTCCGCAAACTCCGACGGCAGGACCTTGAGCGCGACATCCCTTCCCAGCCTGGTGTCGGTTGCCCGCCACACCTCGCCCATCCCGCCGGCGCCGAGGGCCGCGGTGATGCGGTAGTGAGCGAGGGTGGTGCCGATCATGCGGATCCCCCGTGTGACGGCAACGGCAACCCGAATTTCTCGAGCACTACGCGGAACCTCGGGTCGTCGTGGTACGTCGCGTAGCGGGGCCACAAATACGGCTGGAACGCGATATCGGAGCCCTCAGCCTGTTCGAGAGCCTCCAGGACTCCGGCGCGATCGTCGAGCCCGAGGAAAATGTAGGCGCGCTCGGTGTCCGGCGCTCCGCTCTCCTCGAGCTTTTCGAGCGCCTCACGCGCCTCGTCGCGGCGGCCCGCGAGTGCCAGGATGTACCCGCGGTACCAGAGCACCGAATACCCGCTCGGTACCTCATAAAGCTCGAGCTCCGTCAATGCCTCTTCGTACCGCTCCTGTTCGGCATACGAGATCGCCAACAGCCAGTGCGCCTCTGCAAACGAAGGGTCGAGCTCGAGCGCGAACAGCGCTTCCTCGACTGCGCGGTCGTAGTTCCGCGCACCGAAACACCACCACCCGAGATCGCACCTGAACAGCGGCGACCTGGGATCGAGGGCCACAACTTCCTCGAGAACCGCCACCGCCTCTTCGTGCCTGCCGCACTGGCTGAGCAACCAACCGAACTCGAAGAGGGTGTAGACATTCGACTCGAGCTCGGCGGCCTTGCGATAGCTTTTCTCGGCGTCCGCGAGATTCCGCCGAATGTGAAACTGCACATTCGCCAGGGCGCGGTATGCGCTCGCGGACCCCGGATCGATCCGCTGGACGGCCCGAAGCGCGTGCTCCGCCAGGGGCGCAGCCTCGGCCTTCGCTACCCATCCGAACTCGACGCCGATCCCGTAGGCTGCCGCCAGGGCCGCGTGCGCGGGCGCGAACTTCGGATCGAGGGAGGTGGATTCTTCGAAGAGCTCGGTGCTCCGTCTGAAGTCGGCCGGGTTCACGCGATCGAAGTGGTGGAGCCCTCGCACATAGGCGCGATAGGCGGCCGGGTCGACCCGCTGCGCCCGGGCCAATCGGAGGTCCTCTTCCGGTGTGATGACCACCTGGACCTCTCGGGCGATCTCACGCGCAACTTCGTTCTGTTGCGCGAGAATGTCGCGGATATCGGTCTCGTACTGTCCCGCCCAGATCTGCTGGTCCGCCGAACCGTCGACCAGCTTGGCCGTGATCCGCATGCGCTCGCCGACCCTGGTCACGGCCCCTTCAACGAGCCAGCCGACCCCGAGCTGCCGCGCGATTTCAGGCAACGCCAGCTTCGTCCTCTGGTACTGCATTGACGAGGTCCGCGAGGTCACCCGCAACCCGCCGATCTGCTGCAGCGCGGTCAACAGGGCCTCGTGCGTCCCTGCGGCGATCCACTCCTGGTCGTCGCCGGCCGAATGATCGGCAAAGGGCAGCACCGCGATTCCGGGAGCTTCCGGAGCTCGCTCAGAAGACCGTTCAACCGGCGAGGCGGGGTCCCATCGAAGCCCGGCCCGTTCGAGGCCGTCAAGGAACGACGCCAGGAGCTCCTCGGGCACGATGAACTTCTCGGCCTCGCGGCGCGATTCACGGGCCGGATCCTCGAACAGCGCTTCGAGTCGACGGACTGCCGCTCGCGCATCGGTTTCGAGACCCAGCTTGCCGGCTGCAGCCGCCGTCATCAGGTGGGACCAGAAGAAATCCGGCATGTTCATGCTCTTTGACGCCGCCAGAGCCTTCTCGAACTCATCTCGATCGAAGTAATAAAAGAAGATGGCAATCTGATACCAACCGCCATGCTCCGGGTTGATCTCCATCGCCCGAATGGTGAGATCGAAACCTCGTTGCAGCTCGCCAGACAGGGCCAACCAGGTGCCCATGGAAGCCATTGTGGTGGCGTCCCGAGGGTTGATGGCCAATGCCCTGTCGGCGGTCAATCCAAAGGCCGTCAGATCCCGGCGGAAGAAGTGCACATCTGCGAGCGACTCCTGGGCCAGCGAATCACGCGGGTCGAGCTCGACAGCCTTGAGCGCCGCCTCGAGGGCCCGATCGAGGCTCCCGTTCCGGGGGTTGAACCCCACTCGGTATTCGTCGAGATAGGTCTGTGCGAGACAGGCCCAGATCGCCGAGTGATGGGGGTCCCGTTCGACGGAAGACTCGAGACCCTCTCTGAGCTTGGCGTGCTCCTCTTCACGCATCTGGTTCCAGTAGGCGAAGGTTTGCATCACCCAATCGGTCGGGTTGTAGTCCTGCGGCGCCTTCGACCGGAGACCATCGGCTATGGAGCGAACCAACACCCCACCGCTGTCCGCGACGGTGGCCACGACGCGGTCCGCGAGATGGTCCTGGAGTTCGAAGATATTGAAGTCCGACAGCGACGAGTCGTAGCTCCTTGACCACAACCTGCGTCCGGAAACGGTATCGAGCAAGCGAACGCTCAGCCTCAGCGTTCCACCGACGCGTTGCAGACGTCCGGTCACCAGGTAGCGAATCCCCGCGGCGCGCCACACCTCGCCCACGCCCGAAGCCTCGGAGCCCCCGCCCGCGAACGCCACAGCGTCAGTTTCCCGGACATTGAGGTAGGCGAATTGGGCAAACGAAGACGTGAGTTCCTCCTCCAGCCCAGCCGCAAGAGAGCACAGCTCGGGATCGCTTCGGTCACATTCGATTGGGGCTACCGCCAGATCGGAACCGTGATCATCATCCCTACCCAGTCCCGCGGGCTCAGGTGCATCGGACACCAGAGTTCCTGAGGTCAAAGCCGGTGGGAGGCCGAGGCGTTCGACGAGAGCATCAAACCTCTGGTCGGCCCGGAGGGGATCGAAGCCGGGCAACCCGGTGTAGTAGAGCCAGAGCTGGTTTTCGTTTTCTGCCCGCACAAGCACCTCGAAGGCCGCATCGATCTCCCCGAGCGCGCCGAGCAGCCAGCCCTCGGAGACGATCGGGGGCGCGGTCGCCGGACGCGCTCGCAGCTCCTCGAGGAGCGTCCGTGCTTCATCCTTCCGTCCTGCAGTAGCCAGTGCCCACCCCACGAGACCCAGGAAGTCGGCCCCCCGGTGGGAAACAGCCACACCGCGCTCGGCCGCCGCTATCCCTTCCTCGAATTGCCCCAGGGCGACGTTTGCCAGGCTCGAGCAGAACAGCGCCGACGCGTCCTCCTTCTCGAACGTGAGTGCCTGTTCGGCGTAAGAGTGGGCTTCCTGTGGCCTTCTCGCGGTCAGCAGCCCCAGTGCCGTGAGCATGTACGGGAAGGACGCGAGCGGGTCGGTCTGCCGGGCCCGCTCGAAAAACGGCTCGGCTTCATCGGGTCTCTGGTGCAGGCTGAGGCACATCCCCAAAAGGCCAAGGGACGGGACGTGGGACGGTTCGATCTCGATCGCTCGACGAACAGCGGCCTCCAAGTCCCTCCATCGTCGTTCGATGAATGCGACAAAGCCCTCGCCGTGGAGGCCGTCCGCAGATTCTCCCTGCAACTCCAGCGCGGTCGCGAGCGCCTCTCGGGCGCCTGCGCACGCTTCGTGTGACGGGATCAGGCTCATGTGCGCCGAGAGCGCGAGGCTCTCCGCGAGTCCGGTCCACGAAGGCGCATGCGTCGGATCGAGGCGGACGGCTTCTTGGAAGGCCCGAACCGCCCCGCCGTGGTCCTCCTTGGCGTACCGAAGATGCTGGCCCAACAGGAAGCTCCGATAGGCTTCGAGGTTTCGGGCCTGCGGTCGGGCAGGGATGGTTCGCTCACCCGGAGCGAGACGGGACTCGACAGCCTCGACGACACCGGCGGCGATCTCGTCCTGCACGGCGAAGACGTCCTCCAGCTCCCGGTCAAAGCGCTCGGACCAGAGCTGGTAGCCGCTCGCCACGTCGGTCAGCTGCGCGGTCACCCGCAGGCGGTTCCCTGCCGTTCGCACGCTGCCCTCGAGTATGTGGCTCACGGAGAGCAGACGGGCAATCTCCGCCAAGTCGTGACCCTCCTGCCGGGCACGGAAGGCGGACGTGCGCGATGCGACGCGGATGCCCTCGATCCGAACCAGGGCGTTCATGATTTCTTCGGCCATGCCTTCGCAGAAGTAGTCCTGGTCCTTCTCCGGGCTCATATCGGCGAATGGCAGGACGGCGATCCCGACCGTTGTGCGGGCTCCCGATCGAGCGGCCACGGAAACCGGGTCGACATCGCCCGGCGCGAGCTTCAACCCAGCCTTTTCCAACCCTTCGATAACGGGCTCGAGGAGGCCGCTGGCAAAATGCCAGTTTTCCAGGTTCTGACGAATAGAGGACGCAAGGTCCGGGTCATTTGTTGGGAGGTCGTTGAGTGCTGCCTCCGCTTCGGCCGTCCGGCCGAGGTGACCACAGGCGGCGGCCACCACGAGATGCTGTCCGAACATGCCCGGCATATTGACCTGCTTCGCATGTTCCAGGGCCTTTTCGTAGTCTTGGTTGTGGAAACTCTCCCAGATGGGGCCGAAGTGGTACCACCCGGCGTGATTCGGATTGAGCTCCATGGCCCGGCGGGTAATATCGGCACCATGCTCGAAGTCTCCCGAGAGCACGATGAGAAGACCGAGGATCCCGATCGAGTTGCTGTCCCTCGGATTCAGCGACATGGCCCGGTCTGCTGCAGAACGAAACGCTTTCAGGTCGTGCCGAAAGAACTGACTCTGCGCCAACACCTGGTAACCGAGCTGACTCGCACGATTCAGGTCGACGGCACGCTGAGCGCCGGCAAGGGCCCGATTCGGAGCATCCGGGCGAACATTGAATCCGAAACCATGCTCGTCGAGGTAGATCTGCGACAGGCAGGCCCAGGCCTCCGCGGAACTCGGATCCCGTTCTACGGCCCGTTCGAGGCTGTCTCGGAGCTTCTCGTGCTCGGCCGGTGTGGGCCGTTGCCGGTACCCAAAGAGCCTGATGACCCATTCCCAGGGGGCATACTCTGATTCGTCCTTTGCCTGGAAACCGGCCTCGATCGAGTGGACCAGAATCCCATAGCTGTCGGCCACCGTGGCCACGGTCTTGCCGGTGATTTCGTCCTGAAGATCGAAGATACCCGCCTTGTCGAAGTCGCGGTCCCAGGTCTCGGACCACAGGTGGGTGCCGGACGTGGTGTCGATCAGGTTGATGCCGATTCGAATCGTGGATCCGGCCTTGCGGATCCCCCCCTCCATCACGTAACGGGCACCCAGTTCCTCCCCGACCTGTCGGACATCCACCGCCTCGCCTCGATAGCGGCGAGTCGATTTTCGGGCGACCACGAAGAGGTAGGAGAAGCGCGAGAGGCCGCTCGCGATATCTTCCTCGAGACCATCCGCGAAGGTTTCGATATCCGTGTCACCGCTTGGACAACCAAACGGCAGCACCGCGATCCACGGCACATCGCTGCGCCTGATCTGTGAGCTGCTCGTGCGGGCTTGCTGCGCGCTTTGCGACGGCGGAACGACCGGCGGACGCGAGTGCCCGGTCGCAGTTGATTCCCTCCGCAGTGCCTTGAGCTCGTTGAAGACGTCGCGAGCGGTCTGGTAGCGGTCGCGCCGGTCTTTTTCGAGACACCGGCCGATAATCCGCGCCAGGTGACGAGGAAGATCATCGCGAATTTCGACAACTGACGACGGCTCATCCCTGAGGATCGACGACATCAGCGCAGGCTGGCTCGCGCCCGAAAACGGCCGCTCGCCAATCGCCATCTCGTAGAGCAGCACCCCGAGCGAAAAGATGTCCGTGCGGTGATCGACGACCTTGGCCTCGATCTGTTCGGGCGACATGTAGGGCACCGTGCCGATGATCATCCCGACCCCGGTCAGGGCCTCGGTGGGAAGCTCGCTCGAATCCGATGCGTCCTCCGTGTCCTGAAGCTTGGCGAGCCCGAAGTCCATCACCTTGACCCGGCCTTCGCCGTCGACCATCACGTTGGCAGGTTTGAGATCGCGGTGGATGACGCTCTTGTCGTGCGCCGCCGAGATCGCCTCAGCCAGAGGCGTCGCCAGATCGAAAAACGTCTGGACGTCGAAGCCGCCTTCCGGGATCATCCCGTCAAGCGTCTTCCCCTCCACCAGCTCCATGGTCAGGAAGCGGATGCCGTCGGCGTCCTCGACCGAGTAGATGGTGACGATGTGGGGGTGGTTGAGCGAGGCCACCGCGCGCGCCTCGCGTTCGAAACGATCGAGCCGTCCGGCGTCGTCCGCAAACTCCTCCGGCAGCACCTTGAGCGCGACATCTCTCCCCAGCTTGGTGTCGGTCGCCCGCCACACCTCCCCCATCCCGCCGGCGCCGAGGGCCCCGGTGATGCGGTAGTGGGCGAGGGTGGTGCCGATCACTTCGCTTCTCCCGAGGCGTCGGGTGGGCTTGGCTGAAGAGGACCGTCTTCGTGGAACGACTCCGTCTTCATCTTTGACTTCGCGAGGATCGGTTCAAATTCCGGCAGCGATCGAAGCGCCACCAGGAACGGGCAATGCTCGCTCATGAACGGATACGGGTAGAATCCTTGATCTACGGCGAGCTCGAGGACTGTGAGAGCGCGGTCGTGATCACCCGCCATGGCAAGTGATTCTGCGAGATGGAACTTGTTGTGTGCATCGAGTGGCGCAAAATCGATCGACGCCACATGATCGAGCGCAGCCTCCTTGTCACCAGCCGTCGCATCTATCAGAGCGAGCAACTGCCGTGTATAGGGCGCGTCGGGCATGGTCTTTCGAGCGACGGCGGCGTGCCGGGCCGCATCCTCAAGCTCGCCGAGCGCCACGCAGGTGTAACCGGTAGACCACTGCAAAAAGAAGTTATCGGGATCGAGTTCGAGGGCCCGATGAAAATCTGGAAGCGCCTCCCTGAATCGACCTACGAACCAACGAGAAGCGCCCGACAACATCCAGGACATCGCGCCCAGCGGATCGCAGGCGAGAATTTGCCGACTGGTCTTCCAGAGCTGCTCGTTTTGACCCGCCGCGATGTAGCTCGCACCCATAAAGAAGAGTGCATCCGCGTCGCTCGGATCACGATCGAGCGCAGCTCGACCGTGCCGGATGGCGGCCGAATGGTTGCCGCGTTCGTACTCGACATAGCACATGAGTGCGTGACCATAGGCCGCCTCGGGGATCGTTCGTATTAAATCCTGGCCATCTCGAGCGGCCTCCTCGATAGGCTTCTGATCGCGATTGAGGCCGGACCTGATCTCCGAGACCTTGGCCCAGGCGGCCAACGCCTTGAGAGGCGGTGTCTCGCCCTCAATCTTTACCGCTTCAGCGAGCAGATTCTTTGCCTTTTCCGTACCCTCCCCACCCACGCGGCGAAGCTCCTGACGGGCTTGCAGGTAGAGTTCGAATGCCCGTGGGTCGGCGATCAGTCGTTCAGCGAGACGCTGGCTTTCCTCATGCGTCAGGGTTACATCAAGCGCGTTGACGATCTCCCTCGAGACACGCTCCTGGACCTCGAAAACATCGTCCGGTTTGCCGCTGAATTTCTCCGACCACAGCGACGTGTCTTTTTCGGCGTCGACGAGCTGGGCTGTGATGCGCAGATTCGATCCCGCTTTGCGGACACTGCCTTCGAGCACATAGCGGACACCGAGCTCTCGGCCGATCGTTGGCAGGTCCTTGGCCGTCCCCTTGAAGAGCATGGCCGAGGTTCGCGAGATCACCGACAACGCCTTGATGCCCGCGAGATCGGAAATCAGCTCCTCGGTGAGGCCGTCGGAAAAGTACTCGTTTTCGGGGTCCGCACTCTGGTTGACAAAGGGCAGCACCGCGATCGACTTTGAGTCGACTGCGCCGCCCTGCTGTGGCGGGTCGTCAGTGGGCCGCGAAACGCCTGGGACGCCGGACGCCTGCGGAATCCCCGCATTTTCTCCGAACCCGGCCTTTTGGAGCCCTTCAACCATGTGGTCGATGAACGGCTCCGTGTGCCCCCACTTGGCGTACTCCTTGCGGACACGCTCGAGATCGTAGTCAAAATCCCGGCGCAGCGTCTCGATCGACGCACGCGCCTCGTCAGGCCGACCGAGCTGCCCGCACACCGCCGCGAGGTTGATGTGGGAATAGGGCATTCGCGGCCAGTTGATCTTCTTGATGAGCGCGTACGCTTCGTCGTACTCCCTGCGATCGTAGTGGTGGTAGAAGTTGACGAAACCGTACCACTCCGGGTGGTGCGGGTTGAGGGCGCACGCCTCGAGACCGAGCTGGGCCCCACGATCCCGCTGCCCCGAGTTTCCCAGCATCAAACCCATGACCGCTTTGGTATAGGAGTTCCTGGGGTTCAGCGCGATGGCTCGGGTGGCAGCGGCCTCGAAGGCCGGAAGATCGCCGGCAAAGAAGTGGGCCATGGCCAGCCCGTCCCAGCCCGCTTGAGACGTCGGGTCGAGATCGACGGCCCGCTGCGCGGCCCGCAACGAGCGTCCGATAGGATCTTCGCGACGGTTGTAGTCAAAGGCGTGTTCGTCGCGGTAGGTGTCCGCGAGCCAGGCGTGAGCCTCGGCGTTGTCCGGGTGCAGTTCGACCATTTTTTCGAGACCGTCGCGAATCGCCGCATGTTCCTCGGGCGGGTGGAGGACCTGCAGGAAGCAGACCGCACGCATGATCCAGTCGTCGACCGTCATCTCGTCGTCGTTCATGGCGCGGAGCTCGGTCGCGACCAGCCGCGCCAGGACACCGGAGTAGTCGCCGACTGATGCGACGATCCGATCGGTCAGGTTGTCCTGCAGTTCGAAGAGGCTCGCGCCCTCGAGCCGCCGGTCGTAGGCCTCAGACCAGACATGGGCGCCGGTCTGGACGTCGACGAGCTGCACGCTGAGGCGCAGCTCGGGCCCGGCGCTTCGCAGCCCGCCGCGCAACACGTACCTCGCACCGCGGCCGGCGCCCGCCGAGATCGAGCTGTCGCCCGACCCGAGCTCCGTTCCATCGAGAATCGTGAGATAGGGGAACCGGGCGAGCCTCGCAGCGATGTCCTCTGCCAGTCCTTCGGCGAGAGCCGTCAGCTCCTCGCTCTTGGAAGGTGCGCGAAACGGCGCGACCGCGATCGCTCGCGATGTGCCGGCCCGGGAGCTGACGGGTCGGGCTCGCTTCTGAACCGACACGGACGGTTCGCCCGACATCTCCCGTTTCAAGGCGCGCAGCTCGTTGAAGACATCGCGGGCCGTCTGGTAGCGGTCGCGGCGGTCCTTTTCGAGACAGCGTCCGATGATCCGCGCGAGGTGGCGCGGCAGGTCGTCGCGAATCTCGACGACGGATTGCGGCACATCCCTGAGGATCGACGACATCAGGGCGGGCGAGGTCGAGCCCTTGAAGGGCCTTTCGCCAAGCGCCATCTCGTACAGCAGGACCCCGAGCGAGAAGATGTCGGTGCGATGGTCGACGACGAGGCCCTCGACCTGCTCCGGCGACATGTAGGGCACGGTACCGACGATCGTGCCGACGCCGGTCAGGGCCTCGGTGGGGAGCTCGCTCGAATCCGATGCGTCCTTCGCGTCCTGAAGTTTGGCGAGACCGAAATCCATGACCTTGACGCGGCCACCGCCGTCGACCATCACATTGGCGGGCTTGAGATCGCGGTGGATGACGCTCTTGTCGTGCGCCGCCGAAATCGCCTCGGCCAGCGGCGTCGCCAGCTCGAAGAAGCTCTCGAGGTCAAAGCCGCCGTCCGGGATCATCGTCTCGAGCGTCTTCCCGTCGACGAGCTCCATGGTCAGGAAGTGGATGCTCCCGACCTGCTCCACTGAGTGGATGGTGACGATGTGGGGGTGGTTGAGAGAGGCCACCGCGCGCGCCTCGCGCTCGAATCGATCGAGCCGCTGCGGGTCCGCGGAGAACTCCTCCGGCAGAACCTTGATCGCCACCTCGCGGCCGAGCTTCTCGTCGTGCGCGCGCCACACCTCCCCCATTCCGCCGGCGCCGAGGGCCGCGGTGATGCGGTAGTGAGCGAGGGTGGTGCCGATCATCTGGATTCGAGCTCCCGTTGCCAACCCTGGACGAGGACCAACGACCTCTCGTCGGTTTCCGTCACCATGCGATTGATCAGAAAACGCTCGCCGTCGGGGAACACGTCATAGCTGTGATCGCCTAAGCGGAGGATCACCCGAAAGAGAGGCGTCGGTCTGCCGAAATCGGGTCTCCCGCCGGTCCAGGTCACCGGGACCGCCGTGATTTCGGAATCGGCCGAGTAATAGAAGAGCTCGCTGCCGTCAGGGCTCCAGATCGGAGTTCTCCCGCCGCCACCGGAGACCACGAACCGCTCTTCGCCGCCGGGGAAGCTCCGCACGTGGATCTCGCTCGGGCCGGACTCTTCCGACCCATAGGCCACCCATCGACCATCCGGCGAAAACTGCGCATCGCGTTCAGCGTACGGCTCGTCGAGCCACGGCCGCTCCTCGCCGGATTCCAACTCGAGCACCCACAGGTCCACGTCGTTTTCCGACTCGAGGCTGTAGAGCAAGAACCGACCTTCGGGATCGATGTCGTCAGGCTCGGAGTTGAGGTCGTTCGATGTGACGGCTCGTTCCGGTCTCGCTCCCTCGACATCGCGAACATAAATATCGGGCACGCGCCGGAAGAACACCTCGCTGTCGTCGGGGCGCCACACCGGGCGGGACTCATCGAGAGGGCCGGCCGCGAGACGGGTCCGGGTTCCGCGTTCGAGATCGAAGACCCACACGTCGCCTTGCGTCTTCTGAATATCGGTGATGTCGACCGCCACCCGTCGCCCGTCGTGCGAAACCGTAGGCGAGTAGTACTCGGCCAGAGACCCTACCAACGAAAGCTGGCGCCCGGTCCGATCAACGGTGACGATCTCCGTATCACCGAATTGACCGGTCCCGCGCTGATAGACGAGGATCCCCGACATTGATGCTGCAAACCGGCCGGAAAACGAAAACGAGGACCAGCGGACCTCCGCCAGATTGACGCTCTCCGAGCCGATCTCGAGTCGTTGGTCATCGAAGGGATAGGCCTTGAGGTACCCCTCCTCCCAGAAAAACAGCCAACCCGGATCCACGAGCTCGACTCGGGACATCGTCCGGGTCAACAACACCGGCTGGGGATCGCCCGTCAGCGCGGCCGCATAGGTGCCGGATCTCGAACCTCCGAGATCTTGCAGAACAAAGAGGTAGTGCGTCCCCCCGGGGATGATCCTGGGCCACGCATACCACGTGGACAGTAAACCTGAAAAGGGAACCGGCAACTGCCGCACGTCGCCACCGTCGCCTGCAATCAACCGCGGTGGCGAATTGTAGTCACCGACAAAGATGATCGTGCCGTCATCCGTCCACGAAGCCCCAAGCGGTTGCGGCGCTTCGGCCAGGACCTCGGCCCTCGCGTCCTCCAACCCGATCTTTTTGAGCTTGGCATCGGCAAAGAAACCGAGGGACCGCCCGTCCGGCGACCAGAAGGGCATCTGCGCTCCTCGCGTGTCGTCGAGCCGGCGGGCGTCGGCGTTGTCAAATGAGCGCACGAATATGTAGCTCTGCCCCTCCGGTTCGCGTGCCAGAAAGGCCACATTCCGGCCGTCGCGCGATACGGCGGGCGGACCGCCGTTCAGGTCAAAGGAATAACCGTCGGGCGCGGAGAGGTTCGACACCACCCTTTGCGGCGACGTCGACTTCGCAAGGCCGAACCAAACCGACAAGACCGCTGCCATCACCAACGGGCCGGAGATCGCTGCAATCCACAGCAGGGTCCGCCAAACGGGCGTCCCCGTATTTCCGCGCACCTGAAGCTGCGGCTCGGACGATTCCCGGAGTTCGAGACCCGCGTCACCCATGTCGCGCAACCGACGCTCGGGGTCTCTCGCGAGACATCTGCGGAGAAGGCGTTCGACCGCTACAGGCGTCGATTGCGGGAGTTGGTCCCACGGGATTTCGGCCCGCAACACCGCGGCGAGCACATCGGAAACCGTGTCGCCCTCGAAGAGCTTCCGACCGGTGAGCATCTCCCACACGACAACGCCAAAGGACCAGACATCGGCGCGGCGGTCCACTTTCTTGCCCCGAGCCTGCTCGGGGCTCATGTAGGCGGCCGTGCCGAGAATCACACCTTCCATCGTGGCGTTGCGGGTCATCGTCGGCGACATCGAGATGCTGGAGTCGCCGCCCTCGCTCTCCCACGCCTTGGCGAGCCCGAAATCGAGCACCTTGACCGTGCCGTTTTCGGTGAGCTTGATGTTGGCGGGTTTGAGATCGCGGTGGACGATGCCCGCCTCGTGCGCAGCCTCGAGCGCCTCGGCGATCTGTCGTGCGATAGGGATAGCTTCGTCGAGTGGAATCGCGCCGCGTGCGATCCGTTCGGAGAGATCTTCCCCCTCGACCAGCTCCATCACGAGCATATGGACAGTCGTAGGGGCGGGGTTTATCCTGCTTTGCCGCCCGCTCGTCATCACGGGAGCGGGATAGACCTCCTCCCCTACGGCTTTTGGGGAGCTCGTCGATGCATCGGGCATTCTCGAGGCCGTAGAGATGGGCGATGTTGGGGTGGTTGAGGCTCGCAAGAACTTTCGCCTCGCGCTCGAACCTGGCCAGACGCTCAGGGTCCGCCGCAAAATCCGCCGGCAGCACCTTGAGCGCCACCTCGCGCCCCAGCTTTTCATCGGTCGCGCGCCACACCTCCCCCATTCCGCCGGCGCCGAGCGCCGCGGTGATGCGGTAGTGGGCGAGGGTCGTGCCGATCATGCCGACCCCTCCGACGCCGCACCGCCACGAATCTGTTCGATCAACTGCTGCATCGTCGGTTCAACCAGCAGTTTTCGATGGGGCGGGAAGCCCGTGATGGCGAGGAGGCTGGTGCGTTCCGCGAGCGCCTGTTCGAGGAGGCTTCGCGCCGCGTCGGGTTCGTCGAGCTCGCTGACCGCCCACACCCGGAAGTACGGCGACACGTACTCCGTCTCCGACCGATCCTCGAGCTCGGCCAGAATCTCGCGCGCCGCGTCCGGACGTCCGGCTGCCGCCCGGCACCACGCCAGGAGACCCAGAAAGACCGGCGCGCGGCCGGAGCGTTCGACGGCGCGGCCGAGCCACTCGTCCGCCTCGACCCAGCGACGGGCATCAGCATTCGCGACGCCGTGCACCCAGGTTCCGAGCAGTGAGTCGGGTTCGAGACGGACCGCGGTCCCCGACAGGCGGATCGCCTCATCCGTGGAACTCGCAACGAGGAACGTGATCGCAGCCATCGTGTTGACGTAGGACGACTGGGGCTCGAGGGCCACCAGCTTGCGGGCCTGATCGAACGCCTCCTCGACGCGCTCGTCGACCACCAACGCCCACGAACGCCACGCGACCGCCGTGACGCTTGCCGGATTCAGCCCGATCGCCCGATCGAAGGCCACGAGCGCTGACGAGGTGTCCCAATCGTAGACCAGCCGGATCAGGCCTTCCACGGCCCACGCCTCGGCGGACTTCCTTGTCGCTTCCCCTGCCTGCCGAAGCTCTTCCCGCGCTCTCGTCATTCCTTCGTTCGGCGGCACGAAGCCGTACATGGACAGCACGACAAGGGTCTCCGCCAACCCGATGCGGGCCAGGGAATAGTCCGGATCACGCCGCACGGCCCCCTGGTAGCAATCGAGTGCGGTCTTCAGGTCGAGCTTGGAGTAGCGGGCGTGGCGTGCCTTGAGGTAGAGGTGGTAGGCCTCGATATCGGCGCTGTGGCGTTCGGACCCGCCGACCTCGGCGGAGCCCAACATGCTGATCTCGAGCGCTTCCACCACCCTCGCCGCGATCTCGTCCTGGACCTCGAAGACGTCGGCCATCTCTCGGTCGAATTTCTCGGACCACAGCTGGTAGCCGTCGACGGCATTGACGAGGCGGGCCGTGACCCGCAGTCGATCGCCCGCGGTCCGCACGCTGCCCTCGAGCAGTGTGGTGACGCCGAGGGTCTCGCCGATGGCGGCGATGTCTCGGTCCTGGTTCTTGAAGCGGAAGGCGGCGGTCCGAGAGGCCACCCGCAGCTCCGGAAGCGCAGCCAGCGCGTTGAGGATCTCCTCGGCGACGCCTTCGCAGAACCATTCCTGGTCCCGGCCGGGGCTCATGTCGGTGAAGGGCAGAACCGCCACGGCCTTGCTTGAGGTTTCGGATGGTTCTTCGACTTCTGAAAACGCAGGATCCCGGGGCCACAGCCGCCGCCACAAGGCCCGCACTCCGGGGTGGTCCGCGGGGAACTCGTCATCGTGCACCGCCGGGCGGAACCAGAAGACCAACGGCAGGCGCTGGTCGACCGCGGTCGAGAGCAGCTCGAGCGCCCCATCCACATCGCGTTCGGCGATGGCACGCATCCCGCGGACGGCACTGTCCATCCGCGGATCGTCCCCTTCCAGCCGATCCAGGACCCTTCCGGCCTCTTCTCCCTTGCCGGCCAGTTTCAGGTTCGACGCGCGCATCGCTTCGAAGAACGGGTGCCGGCCGGTGAGCTCGCTCGTGCGGTCGTGCCATCGCGCAGCCTCGTCGAAGAGATTCCGCCTCTTGAGGACAATGGCCAGGAAGTTGGGCAGATCGAAAAAGACGGGGTGCTGCTCGATCCCGTCGCGCAGCATGCGCTCGCCCTCTTCCCGCCGACCGGCGTAACACAGCACGAGCCCGAGCTGCGAAATGATGTTCGGGCTCTGCGGATCCATCGAGTATGCGATCTCGTGCGTTGCGACGGACTCCTCGAACCGCCCCATGAGGAACAACGTCACGCCCAACCAGAAGTAGGCGTCGATCTCGGTCGGATCGAGCTCGATGGCCTCCCGGAGATCGGCGACGGCGCCGTCCCAATCGAGGTCGAGGTGGGAGCGGACCCCTGCCCGGCCCACCCGCGCCAGGGCACTGTCCGGATCGAGCTCGAGGGCTCGATCGGCCGCCCTGCGGGCCTCGTCGAAGTCCTCACGACCGCGAGCGGCGCCCCAATAGGCGGAGAAGAGATGCCCCAGGGAGAGGTGAGCCCAGGCCGCAGCGAAATCCGGGTCGAGGGCGATGGCCTGCTCGAGTTGTTCGATGCCACGAGCGACCTCCGGCGCCACCAGCGTTCGCACCCCCTGCCGTCCCTTGAGGTAGAGATCGTAGGCGTCCATGTTCTCGGTGGGACGCTGACTGATCTGCGCCACGACGTCGCTCGCGAGCTCGGTCTCGAGGGCGCGCGCGATCTCGACCGCGACATCGCTCTGGACCTCGAAGATGTCCTCGAGGTCGCGGTCGTAGCTCTCGCTCCACAGATGCCGGTCGGTGGCCGCCTCGATGAGCTGCGCCGTCACCCGGACCCGGTCGCCCGCCCGCCGCACCGACCCCTCGAGCACCGTTCCCACTTCGAGCTCGGCCGAGATCTCGCGGATCGATTTCGACGTGCCCTTGTAGGTCATGGCCGACGTGCGGGAGATCACGCGAAGACCGCGGATCTTCGACAGGCTGGTCAGGATCTCCTCGGTCACGCCGTCTGCGAAGAACTCGTTGGCCGAGTCCTCGCTCATGTTGACGAAGGGCAGCACGACGATGGAGTCCAGGTCGAACTCGCCGCCTGCTTGGGGGCGGACTGTCTTGGACCGCTTTGGCCCGTTGACAACGAACGACTGCGGCGAACCCGCGTCATCGCCCATTCCCGCCTTGCGCAGCCCGTCCAGGATGTGTTCGACGAAGTCCTCGGTGTGGCCCCACTTGAGGAACTCCGCTCGCACGCCCTCGAGGTCGAAGCCGAAGGAGTCGCGCAGCGTCTTGATGGATGTGCGGGCCTCGTCCGGCCGGCCGAGCTGCCCGCACGCCGCGGCGAAGTTGATGTGGGTATAGGGAAACTTCGGCCAGTTGATCCCTTTCACCACCAGACAGGCATCCTCGTACTCTTCGCGTGCGTAGTGGAGGTAGAAATTGACGAACGGGTACCACTCGGGATGGTGCGGGTTGAGGGCACAGGCCCGGGTTCCGAGTTCTGCTCCGCGCTCCCGCTGCCCCGAGTTCCCGAAGCACAACCCCATGTAGGCGATCGCGTAGGAGTTCCTCGGGTTCAGCGCCATCGCCCTGGTGGCTGCGGCCTCGAACGCCGCCAGGTCGCCGAGAAAGAAGTGCCCTCCGGCCAGATTGAGCCATCCCGCCTGGGTGGTCGGATCGAGATCGACGGCCCGCTGCGCCATCTGCAACGAGCGCCCGATCGGATCCTCCAGAGGATTGAACCCGAAGGCGAACTCGTTGACGTAGGCGTTCGCGAGCCACGCATGGGCCTCCGCGTTGTCCGGATGCAGTCTCGACCATATTTTCGAGCCCGTCGCGAATCGCGGCGTGCTCCTCGGGCGGTTGGATGACCTGCACGTAGCAGACCGCGCGCATGATCCAGTCATCGACGGTCATCTCTTCGTCGGGCAGAGCGCGAAGCTCTGCAGCGACCAACCGCGCCATCACACCCGAGTAGTCGCCCACCGTTGCCACGATCCGGTCGGTCAGGTCGTCCTGCAACTCGAAGAGGTTCGCACCCTCGAACCGGCGGTCGTAGGCCTCGGACCACACGTGGGCGCCGGTCTCGACCTCCACGAGCTGCACGCTGAGGCGCAGATCGGGGCCCGCACTGCGCAGACCGCCGCGCAGGATGTAGCGCACACCATGGCCTGGCGTCGTCGCGCCGGAATCCTCGCCCAGTCCAAGCTGAGCACCATCGATGATCGTCAGATAGGGAAACCGGGCGAGACCGCTCGTGATGTCCTCGGCAAGACCCTCGGCGAGGCCCGCAAGAGCCGTATCCGAGGCGGGCGCGCGAAACGACGCCACCGCGATGGCACGATCGCGGCCCGGTCGGAGGCGGCTGCCCGAGGATGCGGTTGCAGCGCGTCGAACGGGCACGACCCGAGGAGCCGCGGAAGCGACCGACTCCCCGGAGGTTTCCCGCTTCAGCCCCCGGAGCTCGTTGAAGACGTCGCGCGCCGTCTGGTAGCGGTCGCGGCGGTCCTTTTCGAGACAGCGTGCCGATGATCCGCGCGAGGTGGCGCGGCAGGTCGTCGCGCATCTCGACCACGGAGGGAGGCACATCCCTGAGGATCGACGACATCAGGGCCGGCGAGGTCGAGCCCTTGAAGGGCCTTTCGCCAAGCGCCATCTCGTAGAGCAGGACCCCGAGCGAGAAGATGTCGGTGCGGTGGTCGACGACGAGGCCCTCGACCTGCTCCGGCGACATGTAGGGCACGGTGCCGACGATCGTGCCGATCCCGGTCAGGGCCTCGGTGGGGAGCTCGCTCGAATCCGATGCGTCCTTTGCGTCCTGAAGCTTGGCGAGACCGAAATCCATGACCTTGACCCGGCCGCCGCCATCGACCATCACGTTCGCCGGCTTCAAGTCGCGGTGGATCACACTTTTGTCGTGCGCCGCCGAGATCGCCTCCGCCAGCGGCGTCGCCAACTCGAAGAAGCGCTCGAGGTCGAAGCCGCCGTCCGGGATCAACTTCTCGAGCGTCCGCCCGTCGACCAGTTCCATGGTCAGGAAGTGGATGCTCCCGACCTCCTCCACCGAGGGATGGTGACGATGTGGGGGTGGTTGAGAGAGGCCACCGCGCGCGCCTCGCGCTCGAATCGGTCGAGCCGCTGCGGATCAGCGGAGAACTCCTCCGGCAGAACCTTGATCGCCACCTCGCGTCCGAGCTTCTCG
>CAWAUY010000002.1:0-55231 GCA_963785275.1 Candidatus Sulfomarinibacteraceae bacterium | reverse complement strand
GTCGACGTGCCCGTGCGATGCATCAACGCGGCGATGTGGCCCACCAATGCAGAGGGCAACCGCGAATACCACGAGGACTTCGAAGCCGTGATCATCGAAGGACCGGGACACTTCCTGATGATGGAAACGCCCGAGCAGTTCAACGCCCACCTCTCCCTCGCGGTCGCGGAGTTGAGCGACCCGATCTAAGCGGCCCACCACCGCAGGGGAGAAAGGGAGATCGGCAATCCCGCCGACGGTTGGTGTTTCGTTCCATTTTTCGGAAAGGCCTGGTGCGGCGGAGGTGTCCGGCTTCGCCTTCGGCTACGCCGTGACAAGCCTGCTGTTGCGGGTAGCTCCGCCCGGGAAACGCGCGCTGATACGGCCCGCGTGCGGCGGAGGTGTCCGGCTTCGCCTTCGGCTACGCCGTGACAAGCCTGCCGTTGCGGGCACCTCCTCTCGGGAAGCGCGTATCGAAAGCCGGCCCGCCTTCGCGTTGATTACTCCGCCGCCAACTCAATCACAAAACCCGGACGCTCGAACCAGCCCTTGTCGACGATCTCCCTGCCCTTGAACCTCGCCCACTGCGGGATGCCGCGGTGGTAGGTCCGGGTCATGTGGTAGAGCTGCATCCCGGAGTTGGCGGCCATGACGTACATGGTCTTGGCCGGGTTCCACGGGTTGGGTACGACCAGAAACAGCCCATCGTCGGACTCGCCGTAATCTGATCCCATCCACTGGAAGGAGTCACGGCCAAAATCAACCGGGAGGTCCTCCGGCATGTGGCTGAAGTAGGAGTTGTCATCCAGGGTTCCCATCACCATGAGGTCACTGGCGGCCGCCTGATCGCTGCCGATCTCCGCATCCTTGACCAACGGCGGCAGGATCTCGATGTAGATATCGGCCACCATCTCCTGCCAGCGCCGGGCCATGGTGTGGTTGGCCTCGTCCTGGCGGGCGGTGCCGTAAACGATCAGGGTGTCGTGGAACTCATCGATGAAGTTGTTCCACGCGTAGAAGCTCGCGTGTTCCACGGGGATGTCGTGGAGGGCATCGAAGATGACTCGTGTCGGCCGTCCGTCGAAGTGGAGCTGGATCGGGTCGTCGCCGTCGACCGTCACCTCGCGCAGGAGTCGATCGCCGTCGACCTCGATCTCGAGGTGCGTCACGAATGTGTAGGGAACACCTTCCTGATCGACCGTCAGCTCGAGGTCCCACCCGCCGCTCCGGACCTTTTCGATCTCGACCGACGGCACGGGCTGCGGCAGGCCCGTGCGATCGAGCCACTGCCGTACGAAGGGCGCCAACACCTTGCCGGACACCTCCTCGGCCACGTCGATGAACTGGATTGTCGTCATTTCCCGGCCGCGGAAGCGATCGTGGGTGGTGGACATGACGTCGAAGAAGACCTCGTTTCCGAGCAGCAGCCGCAGCTGGTGGAGGGCAAAGGTGCCCTTGATCCGGGGCAGCAGATAGGGCCCATAGCGGTCGTAGGCGCGGGAGGCGTTGAGGGCGGCCAGGTCGTCTTCACGCGAAACCGTGTAAAGGTAGCGCGCCTCGAGGGCCGCCAGACCATCGGCCAGCTGATCGGCCGCTGCCACAGCGTCCTCATCTTCGAGACCGTCGAGCATCCGCCAGTAGGCCGCGGTGGCGCTGACAAACCAGCTCACGGCTGGGTTGGCCGGTTCGACGGTGCCGCGCCAGAGGTCCTTTTTCGTGATCTCGAACTCGGACGCGAGATCGCCGAACTCGAGATCCGCCGCCTCGGGCTCGGCCGCCGCAGCGTTCGCCCGCGCCGCCTTGAGCTGGTCGGCGATGAAGATAGGACTCACCACTGAGTAGCCGAGGCTGAGGTGGGGTTCAGCGCCAGGCAGGTCGGGCAGATAGCGCCAACCGTTGGTCGGGAACTTTTCGCGCAGCGTCACCTTGCCGTGATGGGCCATAAAGACCATCTGCTCGGCCATCGCGGTGTTGGTGATCTTGCCGTCGCAGGCGTGGGCGCGGTTGACCGGCGAGGAAGCCCACAGGTCGACTCCCGCGGTGATATCGATCCGGCCCTTGTTCTCGGCGTAGAACTCGTTGAAGGCCACATCGCGGTTCCATGGCGAGAACATGAGATCGAAGGGGCGGTCGTCGGGTTGTGCCACGTACTCTTTACGCACCTCGGGGTCGCGGTTGTTGTTGTTGGCCCACAGAAAGCCCGGTGTGCCGAAAGGGTTCATGTCCTCTGATGTGCGCCACAACTTCATGGTGTGGGTGCCGAGGAGGAGAATGGCCACCTCGCCGGTCTTGAAATCGGCAATCGGCCAATCGTTGGTGTACATGCCGTTGTTCTTTTCCCACAGGATACGGACCACGTCGTCGATCGAGGCCGAATACTGGGCGGCCTTGCGGGCGCGGTTGGACTGCGGGGTGGAGTCCTCCTCGTAGGGCGTCTGCATCACCGTGGTTTCGCCAAAGGCGATCCCGGCGGAATTGAGATAGAAGTCGGCCCCCGAGTGAATCCCACCGGGGAACGTGTGGTAGACGAGCCGGTAGCCCTCAGAGGGCTCGATGTCGGTGATGACATTCCAGTGGACGCCGGTGAACCCGCCCCACATGAAGATCTGACCGAAGACCACGTCACCGTCTTTGGTCGCCGGCCCGGTGGCTGCGAAAGCCGAGCACTTGTGCTGTTCGACCTCGATGTCGAGCTCCTCGTCGGGCGATGCGAAGGCCTGGCCGGTGAGTGAGTTCGGGGTCACCTCGAGGGCGTCCTCGAGCTGGCCGAGATCGACCACCGAGTTCAAAGCAACGATGTCGCGGAGGTCGATGGGACGTTCCCACACCTCGCCGCCGGCATCGGCGGCGCCGTCGGCGATGCCCTTCATTTCGGTCAGATACTCATCGTCGTACTTGCGCAGGAAGAGGGCGTCGGTCTCAAAGCGGATGGTCCGCCAGCCCGCCTCCGGGTCTTCCTTGTGCTGGAGCAAACCGAGCTTGCGGATGTACTCGGCGATCTCGTCGGGCATCAGCGAACCGTACTGGTAACCGCGCTCGTAGGGCTCGCCCTCGATGTGGATGAAGATCCACCCCTGGTCGTCGTAGCGGAACCCGTTGCCCGACCAGCGCACGGTCTCGGGCGGGATGTAGTCGGCAATGTCCTCGACCTTCTCGATCCGGATATCGTCGAACCACGCCGCACCGCGAGCGGTGCCGTTGTATCCCAGGTGGAGCGCGACCCGGTCCTCGGCGGCGACCGCGATAAAGAGCTGATCCACCCGCGTCCAGTCCGAGTCTCCACCCACCGCCGATGAGTGCATGGTGAAGGGCAGGGCCTGCATGCTCAGGCACGCGGGCAGGGCCGTCGGGTATTTGGCCATGGGATCGGACACAACACCTTCGGTTCGGATCCACCCGCTGAGACGGTAGAGCTTGCCGACCTCGAGCGCCACGGGGTCGGAAACGGCGGTGGCCTTGCCGTGGCCTCTGACCGTCAGCTTGGCGCTGCCGACCCCGTCGTGCATCTCATCAGTGACCCCGACGAATTCGGCGCCGACGCTCGAGGCCACGGCTGCGAGCCGCCAACCGACGATCGCCCCGCCCGGCTCCAGACGCTCGAAGCCCGGGTTCGACGTTTCGACATCGGCAGCGCCTGCAAATACCGCAAAACCACAAACCGATGCCACGAACACGACCACGACCCGAAAACCCCAACCTGAACGGTGATGCATCACGAGACCCCCTCAACGCAAGATTCTAACCTCAATTCCGCAGAGCGGAATTGCTGTACCATACCCGAATCCGGCCGGAGGTCCCATGAAACCATGTTTGCAGGCACTGTTTGAAGGCATGATCGACTATGCGGGTCTGTTCCCGCCGGCTGAACTCAGCATGGCTGATGCATTCTCCCGCTATCTCGAACACCGCCGGTCGGACACGGGTTGGATGCTCGCGCGGTTCGTGTGCCCGGTCGGCCGGCTCAAAGAGCTCGAAGAGCTGATTGGCGCAGACGACGATGGGCAGGCACCGGTTGCGGTCGCAGTCCTCGGCCGGGGTGGCGCCTCGCTCGACGAATTCGTTGCCAATACCAGTCAGGATGCAGCGCTCATCAATGCCTTTCTTTCCCGCCAGCAGAAACGCGCCACCGCCGATGTCTACGAAGTCCGTTTGCCGGAAGCGGGGGGCGCAGCGGTGGCCGTCGAAAAGGCATGGCGAAGCCTCTCGACGGGCGGCTCAACCGAGATGACGCCCTTCTTCGAGGTCTCGCTGCTCGGTGAGTGGCGGCCGCGTTTGCCGGCCGCAGCAGCGGCCGTTCGAGACGCCCAGCGCAGCGCCGGCCCCGGCCATCGGCTCGGACTCAAGATCCGCTGCGGCGGCCTCGATGCGGCGGCGATCCCGGAACCGATGGCGGTGGCGGCGGCGATCGCCACCTGCCGCGCCACCGCGGTGCCTCTCAAGGCGACCCAGGGATTGCACCACCCCTTCCGGCACACCGATGAGGCGCTCGGCGCCGTCGCCCACGGTTTTCTCAATCTCTTCGCGGCGTCGGTGATGGCGTCCGCGTACGACGTGCCGGTGACAACGCTCACCGAGATCGTCGCCGACACCGATCCGCGGTCCTTTGTCATCGAGGCCGATCGTCTGGCGTGGCGCAACCTCGAAGCATCGGCTACCGAGGTCGCCAAAGCCCGAGCCGGCATGCTGACGATCATTCGGCAGCTGCAGTTTTTCAGAGCCCCGCGACGACCTCGAGGCACTCCACATCTTTGACCAGCCAAAGGAGCCACTCCAATGACCCGACCCGACCCGGAACTGCGTTCGTTCATCGATGTCCCTGCCGACTCCGACTTCACGATCCACAACCTCCCCTACGGCGTCTTCAAGCCCGCGTTCGGGGCGGGCCCTCGGATCGGGGTCGCGATCGGCGACCAGGTCCTCGATCTGTCGGTGCTCGCGGACCGCGGTCTGCTGTCGGGGCCCGAGATGGGGACTGCGGCCGTCCTCGGGCTGTCCAGCCTCAACGCTTTCATGGCCCTCGGACGGCCGGCGTGGCGCGAGGTGCGGGCCAAGCTGACCCAGCTGCTCCGCCACGACCAGCCGGCCCTGCGCGACGACGCGGGCCTGCGCAATGCCGCCCTGGTGCCGGCCTCGAGCGTCGAGATGTTGCTGCCGGCCACGATCGGCGACTACACCGATTTCTACTCCTCGCGCGAACACGCCACCAACGTCGGCATCATGCTGCGCGGGGCGGACAACGCCCTCCAGGCCAACTGGCTCCACCTCCCGGTGGGCTACCACGGTCGCGCCAGCTCGGTGGTCGTCAGCGGTACCGCAGTCCGCCGGCCCATGGGCCAGACCAAGCCCCGGACGCCGAAGCGCCGAGCTACGGACCGAGCCGCCTGATGGATTTCGAGCTCGAGATGGGCTTCTTTGTCGGCCCCGGCAACGACCTCGGCACCCCGATTCCCATTGACGACGGCGGCCGATCACATCTTCGGGATGGTGCTGGTCAACGACTGGTCGGCGCGGGACATCCAGGCCTGGGAGTACGTGCCGCTGGGTCCGTTCCTGGCCAAGAACTTCGCAACCTCGATCTCACCCTGGGTGGTGACCATGGACGCCCTCGAGCCCTTCCGCTGCGCCGGTCCGGCGCAGGCCGAACCCGAGCCGCTCCACTACCTCAAGAACGCCGGCAACTGCGCCTACGACATCCAGCTCGAAGTCCAGCTGCACCCGGAGAAGGCAGCAGCGCCCGAGACCATCGCCACCGTCGAACTTCAAATACATGTACTGGAGCATGTGCCAGCAGCTCGCCCACCACACCGTCAATGGCTGCAACACCCGCCCCGGCGATCTCTACGGCTCGGGCACCATCTCCGGCCCCGCCAAGCACGAGCGCGGCTCCATGCTCGAGCTCAGCTGGCGCGGCTCGGAGCCCATCACCCTGGCCAACGGCGAGGAGAGAAAATTCCTCGCCGACGGCGACACCGTGATCCTGCGCGGCCATTGCGAATCAGACGGCATCCGGGTCGGCTTCGGCGAGGTCAGTGGGAAGCTCCTGCCAGCTAACGGCTGACTCTGGAGACCGCTGTCTTGCATTTCGGGCATTTAACCATTGAGACAGCGTAGCAGAACCGAGAGCATTTTCCCCTTACGGTCCGGACTCGATTCTCCACACGTTGTCGAGTCTGTTTCGGTCGATCCGCAGGATCTCAGGGTCAATTTCGACGACCGCCGGTTCCCTCTCCACGACGAAGGACAAGGTGTTGGCCCCGGAGCGAAGCCGGACCTTTTCGACCTGTCGGGACGGGCCACCGGAATCACCCGTGATCAACGCAACGTCGATATTCTCATCCATCGGAATCGGCTGTTCCCGGCCGGCCTCGTCCACCAGGATCTTCGACGCCCGCACTTCCACCGTGATCTCGTACCTGCCGTCAGGCAGACGGGTCGACGCGGCCGATGCGACCGCGAGGTCGTACAGGACCACTCTCTTCATCCAGTCGTCGATCAACGGCCGATCGGAAACCGGCGCAACGGCGTCGAGATGTTTCAGCAGATCAAGGGTCGTGGCGTTGCCGGTCGGTCCGGATTCCGCCGCCATCAGTGACCGCAATGCAGAGTCGAGAGCCTCGGCACCGAGAAGGTCGCGCAGAGCGCCCATGACGAGGAGACCCTTGGAATAGAAAAGAAACGGCTGCCGAGCGGCCTCGAACAGCGGGGGCTCGGCCTCGCCCACCCTGCCCGACAGGTATCGGTCGAGCTCGACCGCCCGGAGGCTCCGGACCTGCGCCGCGCCATGCATGCGCTCCAGCACGAGCGTCTCTGCGTATTTCGTCACGCTCTCCGTGAGAAACGTGCCGCCGTCGACGGAGGCAGGTACGAGATGGTGCCCCCACCACTGGTGAGCGATCTCGTGCGCCACGCGCCGGCACACCAGGTCGACCGGCGGCTCCCGGGTGCCGTCGACGAAGAACACACGGTTTTCGGCCAGCAGCACGAGCCCGGGGGTTGCGAACCCTCCGAAGTTCGCGCTCGACGGCACCTCGGCGATGCGGAGCTCTCGATGGGGGTAGGGGCCGAACGCCTCCTGGAACACATCGAGCGACGCGCGGGCGGTCTCGAGGATCGCCGGCACGTTTCTCGTCGTGGTCGCAGGGTGCCAATAGATTTCGATGTCGATGCCTGCATGCTGCGCGCGGGTGACCTCGTAACGGGCCGAGACAATGGCGAGCACGTTGGGGATCGGGTGGTCGGTCCGGTAGCGGAACGTGCTTCGGCCGTCCTCGTGCCGCGAGTCGATGAGGCGTCCCGGAGCCACCGCGATCTGTCCCGTCGTGGTGGAAATCGTCGCATCGACCGAAACCCACTCATCCCGCGGAACGTTGTCTTCCCCCGACTCGCCGGTGAGTTGGGGGCCGTTTCGCCGGGGGGGCAGGCCCCGCCTTTCGCGCTCGCGAGAATCCCGGATCTCGTAGCTCAAGCGATAGCCGACGCCGGGAAACCGCAGAAAACCCATGACGAACGAGCCATTGCTCTCCACCGAGTTTTCGGGGCCTTCGTTCGTGAAGCCCCGCGGCGAATAATCGACGTTGAACGCCAGCGTGACCGACTCTCCCGGCAGCAGGGGCTGTTCGAGGTCGAATGTGTGCATCTCCAAAGCGCGCGTCGACGAGCCGGGGGGCCGACCGTTCGACCGCGAGCGCGCCCGCGTCGCGTCTCGCCGGACAGTGACGAGAAGCCGCGAAATCGGATTGTTTCGAGCGGTTTGACATCAGGTACTCGCCCGCGAGTCGAAGCCGCCGCGCGTCAGGATCGATGTCGACGTGGGTCTCGATCCGTTCAATTCGCGGCTGCGCATCCGCGGCGAGCGGTCCGTAGGTCCGTTCGTACGCCGCCTTCCAGTCGAGGACCTGATCCGCGGATTCGTACCGGTTCGAGATGTTCGTGTTCGCGAAGATGAATGCGCCGACGAAGCGCCGCGGCCGCGGCCAGTCGAGGCCATGGCGAGTCGCTCACCCTTTGACGACGTCCGGGCGAGCGACCTGCAGCGAGAGACGAGCCGCTCGTCGTCGTGCCTCCGCCAGAGCAGTGCCGCCGCGAGCGCGAACGCCGACACCACGAGCACCCAGTAGAGGGAGAACCACGCGAACGCGACGACCGTGTCGCCGAAACCAGTCATGTCGGAATGCCCGACGGGCGGAGCGGTCGCAAAGCGCAGGAGGTGATGCTCGACGCCGATGAGACCGCCCCGGTGCATGAAGGCAGCCAAACGAAGGAAAAGAGCATACCGGAGTACTTGCCCGGGGACAGAACCTGGATCACCCCGCACGCGGCTGCAAAGACGAGGAGTGGCGTCACCCCGAGGAGGACGAACCCGAGATAGATGCCGGGCTCGATGGGCGCCCCGCCGCGGATGAGTTGGATCGCGATTCCGGCCGCGACGCCGACAAGCCCGAGAATGCCCGACATCACCGCCAGGGCGGCGACTTTCGACGCGAAGAGGATGGGCCCGGTGACCGGGGTCGCCGAGACGATCGGGTCGATCCCGACGCTCCGCTCCCTCCAGAATGCCTCGGCCGACCAGTAGATCATCGCGAGCGTGCCGAAAACCGCGAGCGGCTGCCGGAGCCGAGAGATGACGAGACTCGTCGTCGGCAGGAACGCCGCGCCGTACTCTCCGCTGGTCACCGTTCCCCAGACCTCGGGGACCGCAAAGACGACCCAGGTAAGGAGGAGCACGAGGAACGGGAAATTTCGCATCAGGAGACGGATCTCGAGCCTCATCGCAAAGGCGAGTTGCGAGAACGCGTCGGGTTTGGGATCAAGGGTTCGGTACGGCCGGGGCGTCGCGACGGCCCCCTCGTCCCGCTGCGTCTCCCCGCGGCGCGATTGGGCGATCAGCCGGAAGGGATAGGCGCGATAGACGATGACGACGATCATCAGCGCCGCGAATATCCAGATGATGCGGTTGACGAGGAAGTTTCCGGCCAACGCGATCATCTGCGTGTCGCGCTCCAGAATCGTCCAGTAGCGCGTCTGCTCGAAGAAAGCGGTGAGGCCGAACGGATCCAGGAGCGCCGCGAGGCTCATCGAGGCTCCCGCGTTGGACGCCGACGCCGCCATCAGGGGTGAATTCGTGAGGGCAGCGGCGACGAAGTAGAGAGCGTAGAGAACCACGCTCCCGACGTAGCTCGCCGGCGCGCTGCGCGTGAGAGCAGCGACCGCGAAAACGACCGTCGCAGTGAAGAGGAGGTCGGGCAGGATGACGAAGGCGAAGGCCTGCAGGTAATGAACCAGGATCACGGGCCCGACACGCTCCGGATCGATCACAGCCGGAAAGAGGCGCCGCGAGCATCCCCGCCATCGCGAACAGCATCAGCGTGAGCGACGCGAGCACGACGCCGGAATATCGTCCGAGAAGAAACCGCCCTTTTTCGACTCGCGGTCGAGAAGACGATCTCCTCCATTTGAACTCGCGGTCGCGGAGAATGGCGCTCGCGCTGAAGACCGTGAGCGGGAAGATCGACATGAGCGAGAGCAGCGCGGCGACCTCAATGATGAGGTATGGAGAGTTTGCCTGGACGTCCTGCCGACCAAGACCGACAGTCAACACGAAACCGAGCACGGCGAAGATCGCCGCGCCGGCGACAAAAGAGAACTGGCGCGTGTGGTAACGCCATTCGAATCGGATGATGTCTGAGAACACCGCATTGCGTTCGTCAAGCCGCGGTTCGTGATCGGGAGAGCGTCGAAAATAGACGTCCTCGAGATCGGGGGCGACCTGTTCGAAGCCGGGCCCTGGCGGGCAGTCGGCGAGCACGTGGATAACGGTGACCCCGGCTCGGAGGTGGGATGAGATGACCGTCATTTCCGCCCGCAGTAGCCCCAAGCTTTTCCTTCGGCACGGCCTTGCGCCACACGTCGCCCCTCGAGGCCGGAGATCAGATCGCCGGGCGCACCCTCGAGCAGGATGCGGCCTTCTGCCAGGATCGCCATCCGAGGGCAGAGGTCCCGCACGTCTTCGACGATGTGGGTCGAGAGGATCATGACGACGTTCTCGCCGATCTCACTCAGGAGATTGAGAAAACGGTTGCGTTCCTCGGGATCGAGCCCAGCCGTCGGCTCGTCGACGATGACGACGCTCGGGTTCCCGAGCAATGCCTGGGCGATACCGAACCGTTGTTTCATCCCACCCGAGAAAGTGCTCACGGGCGTCTTTCCGTACGGGCCACAGATTGGTCAGGCTGAGAAGTGAATCGACCTGTTCGCTTCGAGTCGCAGCGGTTGCCGACGCCTTTCAGGACCGCGAGATGGTCGAGCAGGTCGGCGGCCGGGATCTTCGGGTAGACGCCGAATTCCTGGGAAGATAGCCGAGCCGTGACCGGATCGCAGACGGTTCGTCGACGACGTCGACCCCGTCGAATTCGATCCGTCCGGCATCGGGTTTCTGGAGCGTGGCGATCGTTCGCATGAGTGTCGACTTGCCCGCACCGTTCGGTCCGAGCAGGCCGAACAGCCCAGGACCGAGATCCAGGCTCACGCCGCAAAGCGCCTTCACACCGTTCGAGTAGGTCTTCGAGAGATCCGAGATCGAAATCACGATGCCCTCCAGAGGATCGTCCTCACTTTAGAACGCAGAAGGACGCCGCAGGTTCGCAGGTGCACACGAGGTTCCAGCCGCACTTACTCGAATGTCGCTGCGGTCAAAGCCAAAGACACCACCCCTATCGAATGACCGCTTCTGTCCATTCAGTCGACGACGACGGCTTGAGCACGGGGGATCGTACAGTTCGGTCGGGTGCTCGGAGAGCGGCGAAATCGCTCCGCCGCAGGAGGAGCAGAAACGGCTGTCCCCGGAGACCGCTGAATGGCATTTCGGGCACTGATTCATTGAGACAGGGTAGCAGAATCGAACCGGCTGAACCGGGTCTTTGGCTCCGACACCCCGAGCTGTCGTGCCATCCGTCTGGACACGAGGTTTCGAACAGAATCCCGTACAGGACAAGCGGCCCGTGACAAAATGTCGCGTGCCGGAGAAACGGGGAGGCGATAGGATTTGAGGAGAACACTGTTACTCGCCGCGTGGCTGCTCTGCAGCGTGGCTGCGGAAGCTGAACTGTTTGACGTCGCGATCGAGAACAAAACCCGGCAGACATGCACAGGAGATGTGGTTGCATACAGCCTTTACATCCCGCAAGCGCAGCCCGACCTGCCTGCGCCGCCGTGGCCGGCAGTGGTCCTCAACCACGGGTTTGCCCGGACGAAAGAGACCCAGGCCAACAACGCCAACTATCTTGCACGGAGAGGTTTCGTCGTGCTGACCCCGAACCAGGTCGGTCTCGGGGGTTTCGTCGCCCGGGAAACAAACATCACGGTGGTCCTCGATCACCTGGAATGGCTCAAGAGGCGCGGCACCACCCCCGGGGATGCGCTCGACGGCCGTGTCGATCCGCATCGACTCGGTCTGGCGGGCCACAGTGCAGGCGGCGCACTGTCGTTCGAGGCGGCGCTGCGGTCCCAGTGCTCGGATGACCCGGTGAGGGCGCTTTTTCTTCTGGATGCCGTGCCCTGGCGAAGCACTCTGGACGCGGCACCCGGGATGGCGCCGATAGCGCTCGGAAGTCTCCGTTCGGAGCCGTCCGCGTGCAACGCCCAGGGTGCAGTCCGGGACCTGCTCGACGCGCTCATCTTTGCAGCCGAAGATGTGCGGGTCGTCGGAGGAACCCACTGCGACCCGGAGAATCCGACGGACTTCCTGTGCCGCTGGGTCTGCGGAGGCAGCAGCGGTTTGCGACGATACCTGTATCTTCGGTTGATGACCCTGTTTTTCCAGGACGCGCTCAACGCCCCATCGGTCGACACCAATCCCGTTGGCTACGCGCCGGCCCTCGAGTGGCTCGAACACGCTGGGTTGGTCGTGCGAGAGACCTCAGGATAAGCGGGGCGACCGCGGTTCAGAAAACCCGCGGTGCGGCCGCCGGTGCAGTCGTTGTTTCAGCGATCGCCGAGGGCCGGTTTTTCTCATCATTCGCGTCAAGGTTCGATTTCTACAGAGCCGGCCGGGCCAGGAGCTCCGCGACAAGACTGAAGACCCGCGGCGAATTGACCATCCCGAGGTGGGTCGAGACGACCTCGTGGTGTTCGACATGTGGGTTGTCAAAGGTGTCGATGCACGACTGCCATTTCACGACGCCATCGGTGCGGCTGTAAACGGCCGCGACCGGCACGGAGATCGGCTGCCGCTCCCGTTCACGGACCGACGCCGCGATTTCTTCGAGGTCGTAGCCCTTGTTGAGGTACATCGGCGCCGAGGCAGTGTAGGTCGGGCCGCCGACCACCGGCGCGCCAAGAGTGATGACCCGTTCCACCAGCTCGGGCCGCTCGCGAGCGGCCTCGCGGGCCAGGTAGCCGCCGAGGCTCCAGCCGATCAGCCGGACGGATTGCCCGCTGGCATCAGCCAACCGCTCGCACTGCTCGACCACTGCCGGGATCAGCTGTGGCACCCGGCCGTTGTTGCGGCCGAGTTCCCACCCGTGGACCTCGTACCCGATCGAGGCCAGAAAGGAGCGCAAGCGCGCGGTCCACGAATCGTCGGTGGCGAAACCGGGCACCACCATGACCGGTTGACCGGACCCTCGAGGCACACTGCCGCGGATCCGTGAACTCGTGGCCAGCAACGACAGGCGCTCGAACACCACCCTGCCTTCGCGGAGCAACTCCCACCGCGCCGGCGCACGGAGGTCGGCGGGATCGAAATCGGACGGGATGCCGCGGTTGGCGGCGGGCATAGTCATGACGGCGGCACAAATCTACACCAAGCTATCCTGTCGCCCCTCCGGGGCTTCCTTTTTTTGTCGTTCGGTTCCCGGGGCTTGCGCCCCGGGCTAATTTCTGTCGCCGCTCCGCGGCTGGGATACGAGCCGCGTGCGGCGGAGGTGTCCGGCTTCGCTTCCAGCTACGCCGTGACAAGCCCACTGTTACGGGTGGATCCTCCCGGGAAGCGCGTGCGAAAAGACGGGTTCACACGAACGAGCCAGAAACGGCCCTCGTGCGGCGGAGGTGTCCGGCTTCGCCTCCAGCTACGCCGTGACAAGCCCACTGTTACGGGTGGATCCTCCCGGGAAACTCCTGCTGATACGAGCCGCGTGCGGCGGAGGTGTCCGGCTTCGCCTCCAGCTACGCCGTGACAAGCCCACTGTTACGGGTGGCTCCTCTCGGGAAGCGCGCTCTAAAAGGCGGGTTCACTCGAACGCCGGAGAAAGTGACGCCTCTTCCCGACAAGAGATTTCTCCACTCGCTTCCGGCTTCGTCCTACGGACTTCGCCGTGACTTGCGCTCGGTCGAAATGACAGGTTTGGGGGTTACCTGATTTCTCTGGAACGGCCCGCGCTGACCGGACGTGCCGTCTCCGAACGATGTTGCGATTCGACGTCCTCCACGTGAGCAGATGCCACGGGCGCAATCATCTTCGGAGGGGGCACTCACGGGCAATGCAGCCGTGAGCATCGGGATGTCCCCTCCGGAAGAAAGTCAACGGAGCAAACGCCCACTCCATCGGCGGCCGGAATCCATCCGGATAATCTTGTGGCGCAGGCGGGACGCCTGCGCCACAAACGCCACCAAAGCGCTTGACATCCGACTGGGGCGGAATCATCAATGAAGGATGGAGCAGCGATGAACTCAACAGTCCCCGGACGCTACTGGCGGCCTCTCGACGATGGTCGTGTGGTGTGCGAACTGTGTCCGCGCCTGTGCAAGCTCAAGGAGGGGCAACGGGGATTCTGCTTCGTACGGCAGAACGTCGACAATGGTGTGGTGCTCACCACCTACGGGCGGTCGTCGGGTTTCTGCGTCGATCCCATCGAGAAAAAACCCCTGAACCACTTCTACCCCGGCACAGGCGTTCTGTCTTTCGGCACCGCCGGCTGCAATCTGGCCTGTCGTTTCTGCCAGAACTGGTCGATCTCGAAGTCGCGCGAGACCGACACTCTGGCCGATTCAGCCTCACCGGAAGCCATCGCCGAAGCCGCCGCGAGATCCGGCAGCCGCAGCGTCGCCTTCACCTACAACGACCCGGTGATCTTTCTCGAGTACGCGGTGGATGTCGCCGCTGCGTGTCACGACGCCGGTATCGCAACGGTGGCGGTGACCGCCGGCGAGATCCTCGCCGAACCGCGGGCCGAGTTCTTTGCCCACATGGATGCCGCCAACGTCGATCTCAAGGGCTTCACGGATCGTTTCTACAAAAAGCTCTGCGGCGGCGAATTGCAGCCGGTGCTCGAGACCCTCGAATATCTGGTCCACCAAACCGACGTCTGGATCGAGCTGACCACGCTCCTGATTCCCGGCGAGAACGACTCGGCAACCGAGATCGATGAGATGACCCGGTGGGTGGTTTCGAAGCTCGGCCCCGATGTTCCCATGCACTTCACCGCTTTCCACCCCGATTTCAAGATGAACGACCTACCGCCGACGCCACCCGAAACACTGACGCGCGCCCGCCGCATCGCTCTCGACAACGGCGTGCGCTTCGCCTACACCGGCAACGTCGTCGACCCCGCGGGCGGCAGCACCTATTGCCACGGCTGCGGTGAGCTGTTGATCGATAGGGACTGGTACCAGTTGGGGCGCTGGAGTCTCGACGATTGCGGCCGCTGTCTCCACTGCGGCACCCAATGTCCTGGACGCTTCGACGGACCCCCGGGGACCTGGGGACCACGACGAATGCCCGTCAGGATTACATCCTGACTGGCGAGTTCTTAGTGCTTAGTTCTTAGTTTTGAGTTCCACACCCACACACTTTGGCCACAACGCGCGGAACGACAACTCAAAACTCATAACTAAAAACTTAAAACTCCGAGCGTCACCAGGATGGTGAGGATGCGATCAGCTCCTCAGCGGCGGCGACGGCCAGCGGGCGCGAAAACCAGAAGCCCTGGCCGTGCGGACACTGCATCCGGCGCAGCCGGTCGACCTGCTCCGCGGTCTCGATCCCCTCGGCGACGACCCCGATGCCGAGGCTGTTGGCGAGGTTGAGGATGGTCTCGACTATGGCCCGCGAATCGCCGGCTGTTCCCAGCTTTGAGACGAAGGAGCGGTCGATCTTGAGCGAGTCGTAGTGGAACCGCTGGAGGTAGCTCAGAGACGAGTAGCCGGTGCCGAAGTCGTCGATCGAAAGCTGGACGCCGAGGGCGCGCAGCTCCATGAGATTGCGCACCGCCAGTTCGGCGTGGTCCATGACCACGTTCTCGGTCACCTCGATCCTTAGGCTGCGCGGTTCGAGGCCGGTTTCGTCGAGGATGCCCAGGAGTTCGTCGACCATGTCGGATCTCATGAAGAGCTTGCCCGACATGTTGACGCTGATCCACAAAGGCGGATCGGCAGGGAACTGATTCTGCCAGCGGCGGGTCTGGCGGCAGGACTCGCGGAGGACCCACCACCCCAGGGGCACGATCAGCCCGGTTTCCTCGGCGATGGCGATGAAGTGATCGGGCATCACCACCCCGCGTTCCGGGTGCTGCCACCTGACGAGACCCTCGAACCCCACGATGCGACCGCTCGCCAGCGACACGATGGGCTGGTAGTTCATCAGGAAATCACCGCGGTGGACGCTGCGTCTGAGCTCGGTCTCGAGTTTGAGCAGCGCCACCGCGCTCTGGTGCATGTCGCGGTCGAAGATCTCGTAGCGCGCCTTGCCCTGCGCCTTGGCGCGGTACATGGCGATATCGGCATCGCGCAGGATCTCCTCGGGGTTGGTATAGCCGGTCGAGCTGTGGGCGATGCCGATCGACGCGGTGACCAGGACATCGTGCCCGTCGATCGAGAAGTTCATGCTCAGAACTTCCTGGATCCTGTCCGCGACGTGGATGGCGCCGCTGGCGTCGTCGACCCGGTGGATCAGAATGGCGAACTCGTCGCCGCCGAGCCGCGCCACGGTATCACCGGGACGCAGGAAGTGCTCGAGCCGGCTCGCAATGCCCACCAGGAGCTTGTCGCCGACGGTATGGCCGAGACTGTCGTTGACGTTCTTGAAACGATCGAGGTCGAAGTACAGGACCGAGAAGTTGGGTTGGGCGCGGCGCTGCAAATCGGCAAGGGCACAGGCCAGACGGTCCATGAAAAGGACTCTGTTGGCGAGCCCGGTCAGGCCGTCGTGAAGCGCATCGTGCTGGAGCTGGTGCTCGGCCCTTTTGCGGGCAGTGATGTCGGTCTGGGAGCCCGCCATTCGATAGGGGTTCCCCTGTGGATCGCGTACCGCCACGCCGCGCGCCAGCACCCACAGGTACTCCCCGGCCGCATTGCGCATCCGGTGCTCGAACTCGAAGTACTCGGTTGCCCCCTCGAGGTGCGCGTCGAGGTGCCGTCGAAACGGCGGCCTGTCATCAGGATGGATCCGGTCCAACCACTCGCGGGGGCTGTCGCCAACATCGTTGATTGCGAAATCGAGCATTGCCTTCCACCGCGGTGAGAAGAACACCCGGTCGGCCTCGAGGTCCCAGTCCCAGAGGCCGTCGTTGGCCCCGCGCACGGCCAGTGCGTAGCGTTCCTCCGAATTCCTGAGGGCCTCCTCCGCGGCCTGACGTTCCATCGCGTAAAGGATCGAACGCACCAGCAGCCGGGTATCGGCCTCGCGTTTGATCAGGTAGTCCTGGGCGCCTTCGCGAACCGCCTGCACCGCGAGTTCGTTGTCGTCGAGGCTGGTGAGGACGATGATGGGGGTCCGCGGCCCGGCCTCGTGGGCCCGTCGAAAAGTCTCGAGACCAAAGCTGTCGGGCAGCGAGAAGTCGAGCAGGACGACATCAAACCCACCCGACCTGAGCTTGGAGAGCCCCTTCTCGAGCCGGTCGACGTGGGTGATCTCCACCTTGAGCCGTTTCGACCGACCGAGCTTGGCCCGGATCAGGTCCGCGTGGTCCGGACAGTCCTCCACCAGAAGCAATCGCACCGTCTCGCCGCTTCGCGGAGACCGTTTCTTTGCCAGATCAACCATTCAAAGCCCCCTGGATGATAGCCGGTCACGCACGTGAAGACATCCCTGTGCCGGGTGGCCGCCGGGGAATCGTGAAGAAGAAGGTCGCGCCGCGCTTCGGTTCCGATTCGACCCAGATCCTGCCGCCGTGGCGTTCGACGATTCGTTTGCAGATCGCGAGGCCGATGCCTGAGCCCGGAAATTCCTTTTCCGTGTGGAGCCGCTGAAACATCACGAACACCCGGTCGGCGGCCTCCGGGTCAAGACCGATGCCCTCGTCACGGATCGAGATCTGCCATGCGTCCTCGCCCTCCTCGACCCCGACGTGGACCCTGGCCGGGATCTTGTCGGCGAACTTCAGCGAGTTGGACAACAGGTTTTGCAGGAGCTGCTGGATCTGCGACGAATCGGCCTCGACCACCGGCAGCGGGTCGTTGGAGATCTCGGCCCTCGCACAGGCGATCTCCTTCCACAGCCCGGCCTTGACCTCCTCGAAGACATCGGCGAGATCCACCGTTGTGAAGTCCTGCCCCTGGGAGTCCACCCGCGCGTAGCTGAGCACCGCATCGACCATCTCCTGGACCCGGAGGGAGCTGTTCGCCGCTCGCTCGAGGTAGCCGGCTTCTTCAATGGACAATCTGTCGCGGCAGCTGTCCGACAGGAGCTCGAGATAGCTCGAGACGACGCTCAGTGGCTGTTGCAGGTCGTGCGAGACCACGTAGGCAAACTTCTCGAGCTCCTCATTGGACCTCTCGAGGGACTGGACCCGGTCTTCGAGCTCCTGTTGGAGAGCGTGGTAGGAGTCGGACCCCTCGATCAGGCCCTGAATGTGCCGGTCCCCGGTGTGGGGGTTCTCAACCACCCATGACGAGATGCGCGCCCACAAAATCGAACCATCGGCCCTGCGCAGCTGGGCCTCCAGATTGCCGATGTACCGAGCGGAAGCAATCCGCCCACGCCAGGTGTCGGCCGCTTCAGGCTTGGCGAACAGATCTGGGAAGCTCGACCACGACACCTCTTCGGGGTCGAAGAGACCGAGCATCGCGGCAAAGGACGGGTTGGCCTCGAGGATCTCGCCGTCGAGGGTGGCGGAAAAAATCCCCACCGGCAGCCCTTCCACCAGGCGGTGGTAGGGCGCATCGCGAGAGGTGGACATCGCCCGCCGCCGGGTGCGGAAAAACACAGAACGCACGACCGACGGCAGCTTCGCGAAGCCATCGGAAGACTTGGCAAGATACCCGTCGACCCCGAGCCGCAGGGTCTCACTCCACAGATCCTCGCCGGTCGCGGCCGTAAAGAGAATGACCGGACAATCCGGCCGAACGTCCCGCACGAGGCGGGTGACCTCGATGCCGTCGCCCCACGAAAAACGGGCCTCGGTGATGACCAGCCCGAAACGTCCTGCAGCCAGCGCACCGGAGAATTCGATCGCGGTGCCGACCGCCTCGAGATTGAGTTCGCCGAACTCACCTGCGAGCACGAGCGACGCCAACCGCCGATCGCTCGAGCTCTCGTCGACGAGGAGAACTCGCGGCAGGGTGTTCATGTCCGCCACCGTCCGCCGACGCTCGAGGGCGGGGCCGTTGAAGCGACACTCATCCCCATCGTTGACTGCAACGACTTGTTATGGCTGTAGGTCAGGCGGGTCGACTTCACCGTGATGGCCGAAGTATACCACGCGGTCACCCTGTGTTCGCGATGTACACATTCGGGCAGGTGGTTGTCGCAAAATCAACCGGTCAGGGCATCACTTCGGCGTCGGCCTCGATGTAGACCCGCCAACGGGGATCGAGCAATGCCTTGACCACGACAAATGTCACCGCCGGGTAGACCTCGCCAAAGAACTCACCGTGAGCGCGACCGACCGCGTCCCAGTCGGCGACGTCGACAACAAAGACTGTCGTCCGCACGATATCCTCGCGCGTGCCACCCAGTGCCGCCACTGCTTCGAGGATGACCTCAAAACACCGTCTGCCCTGCTCGTAGGCTCCGCCGGCGACCGTCTCGCCGTTTTCGTCGAGTGGCGCCGTTCCCGAAACCGCGATGCGGGAACCGCGGCGCACCGCGCGCGAGAACCCCACCAGACTTTCATAGGGTGAAGCTGTACGGTGCCGCTCGGTCGACAGAGACTTCTTTGTTTTCGCCACGATGCCTCATTGTATAGCCCACTTCAACACGGTCAAGCAAAACCGGTGCTCGATATGCTCATTCGATGTACAAAAGCCCCACCGCCACGCGGTGGGGCCCTGATTCATTGTGTTTTTAGCTGCTTACCAACTATGCACTTCGATGCTGCCGTTGACGGTCTCGAGTTCCACCAGCGAACCTCCCCCGCCGACAGAGCCCTTGAAACTCGATCCGACATACTTGCCCTTGATGACCTCGATGCCGAGCTCGTTGGCGAGGGCCCCATTGACGGTCTCGGCGCGAAGATCAGCACTGACCGACGACGCGAGGTAGAGATCGATGGAACCGTTCACCGTCTCGAGCTCGACCTCGTCGGAGCCGCCAAGCTGATCGACATAGATCTCGATTCCGCCGTTGACGGTGGACAACGAGGCCTCGCCTGCCGCATCGCGGACCACGATATTGCCGTTGACAGTGCTCGCATCGATGCCGCCCTGGACCCCGGCGACCAGGAGATTCCCGTTGACCAGTTCCACTTCGTCGATCACCGCTGAACGCGGCACGGTCAAGGTGTACTCCACCTTCATATGGCGCCTCTCACGTGAATCCTGGTCGGACGCTTCATCGCGAAAACGCTTCGAGGATGGGTACTCGGTGTCGATCCGAACCGACGCCGGCTGCGCGGCGATTTCTACTTTGAGAGCCTCGAGAAGGTCCTGCGAACTCGCGGTCTTGACGGCGTGCACCCGCACTTCGTCGCGGTCCCAGACTTCAATCGTCGCGTCGCCATTGATGTTGTCGAGCGACACCGTTCCACCGGGCGACAGCACAAAGGTCTCGTCGAAGACTGATTCGAATGTCTCATAGGTAAAGCCCCAGGCAGCAGCGATCAAAAGGGCAAGAAAGATGATGGCGGCCTTCTCGGAATATTTCACGTCAAAACTCCTTCGCTTTGGTTTCGATCGCATATGAGATACCGCCACGCCCGAAAAGGTTGCTTCGCGACCTTGCGGCTCCGGGCTGAAACCGGTAGCGTTCTGCGGATGCATCAACCCGAAAACGATCCGCGCTCGTCCACCTGGTCCGACGTTCTTCGCGCCCTGCGATGGCCTCTCGTGATTGTGGTCCTCGGGTTATTGGCTTATCTCGGTGTTCGCCAGGCCGGGGAGACCGCTCGCGCCGGAGGACGCGCGGCCACCGACATCGTCCGCGATATCGGAAGCGGCGTCGTCGATATCGCCGAGGCCTTTCAGAGCGGAACGATCACCACGACCTTTGTCGCGGCGATCCCCAGTTTCACCCCGGACACCGGTATCAAACTCGAGTTGGCCTCGTTTGAGGCCACCGAGATCCTGCGCAGCACCGACGAACGGTGGGTCGCCTGGGACCTGATTTCCCTCGGAACGACCGTGACGGAAATCAGGGTGCCCGTGACCTATCGCTACCACCTTCGGCTCGATGAGCCCTGGCAGCTCGAGGTCGAGGGTCAGTCGTGCGTGGTCCACGCCCCGCAGATCCGACCCAACCTGCCGCCGGCAATCGACACCGGCGGTATGGAGAAGTACAGCGACCGCGGCTGGCTCCGGTTCAACGAAAACGAACAAATGGAAGGGCTCGAGCGTTCATTGACGGAGATCCTGTCGCAGCGGGCATCCGACTCGCGCCACCTCGAGATGGTGCGCGAGCGCTGCAGGCTCGAGGTCGCGGAGTTTGTTCGCTCGTGGCTTCTGGTCGAAGACCACTGGCGGGAGGATCGCTTCCGGTCTGTCACGGTCGTTTTTGCGGACGAGTCCGAGGCCCGGGGCACGACCTTGAGCCCGACCCTTGTTCTTCCCGACCTTGAGCCCGGAACCCGCTGACGTCCCTCGAAAAAGGCCGCCATGACGGCACCCGAGACGCGTGCCCCATCCGGCTTCGTCCCGTGGACTTCGCCGTGACTGACACTCACCGTCTTAGGGATGGATGAATCTGCGTTGTCGGGCTACAATCGCGCCATGCGCAAATCACCGGTCGTGGCCGCCCTCGAGGCGAATAGAGCGGGCATGGCCCCGTTGGTGCCCCTCGACCTCCGCGCGGGGCGTCTCGAGATCTTCGATTTCACCGCAGCCAACACCGAACTCACACACCTCGACATCAACGACGTCTCGGGCTTCACCGAATACCTCTTCGAGCGGATCGCGGCCTCCGAGATCCCGGTCGGTATCGGCCGCTACAACGAGGATCGCGTGCTCTACCGTCACTCGCCTCTGTTTGACGGCACCGCCGAGCGCCGCAGCGTCCACCTCGGCATCGATCTCTTTGTGGTCGAGGGGACCGAGATCATGGCGCCCCTGCCGGCCGTGGTTTTTTCGCTGGCCGACAACGCCGGTCTCGGCGACTACGGTCCCACGGTCATTCTCGAACATGAACTGGATGGCGCGAAGTTCTTCACCCTGTACGGCCACCTCAGCCGCAGCACTCTGCTCGCGCTGAGAACGGGCCAGAAGCTTGCCGCGGGCCAGGCACTGGGTTCGGTCGGCGACGTTCACGAAAACGGCGGCTGGCCGCCCCACCTCCACTTTCAGATCATCTGCGAGGAGACTCCGGCAGGTGGCGACTACCCCGGTGTCTCGACACCGTCAGAGTGCGAACGATTCCTCGAACTGTGCCCCGACCCCAATTTGATTCTCGGCATCCCGGGATTGTGACCCACGACTCTTATCAGGGCTCGCTTCCCGTGCGGATGCCAGGCACGCGGCCCGCGGCGGGCCGGATGCCAGGCACCGCCGCCGAGCCACGAGGCCACGGTGACGACTGATCAGCGTGACCGCCGCCGAGCCATCGCGGCGCTGGCCCTCGTCGTGCCGGTCCCCAGCATCGGCGTGCTGGCTGCCATGGTCGCCGCGCCGGGCTCGTTCGGGCACGCTGTGTTCCTGGCGGCAAAAATCTGGCTCCTGGCCTTTCCTGCGGGCTGGTACCTGCTGGTCGAGCGGGGTCGCGCGAGCTGGTCCCCGCCGCGGAACGGCGGGCTTGGCGTCGGTCTGGTCAGCGGTTTGGCAATCGCGTTGGTGATCGTTGTCGGCGCCTGGCTGACTGGAGTGCAGCGAATGGATCTGGGCCCGCTCCGGAGCGCGGTCCAGGAAATGGGTCTCGGAACGCCGGCCGCCTACCTCGCAGCAGCAGCCGGCTGGACCCTGGTCAACTCGCTCGTGGAGGAGTACGTCTATCGCTGGTTCGTCGTGCGTCAGAGCGAACGACTCTTCCCTCCAGCGGGAGCGGTCCTCGTTTCGGCGGCCGTCTTTACCATCCACCACGTCATCGCCGTCAGCCGCTATCTGAGCCCTTTCCACACCGTACTGGCCTCGACAGGGGTGTTTGTCGGCGGCGTCATCTGGGCCTGGCTCTATATGCGCTACCGTTCCATCTGGCCGGGTTGGATCAGCCACATCCTGGCCGATGTCGCGGTGTTCGGGGTCGGGTGGTGGCTGCTCTTCACCTGAGCTCGGGCGCGAGGGGTCAGTCAGAAGTCGCGGACCGCGGTCATCTCCCACAAAGCCAAACCACCCAGCACGAGGAGGCTCATCACCATCACGAGGGTCGGCGAGCCCGCGGCACGCGGCAGCCCGGCCGCGGCCGATCCGAGGTCGACACTGGCCACGACCCCCTTGATCCACGTCCACAGCCCCGGGGCAAAGGAGAGCCCGACGGCCACCACCACCGCAATCGTCGCCCGCTGCACCCACACGATGGCCCGGGTGGCACGCCGGAAGTTGTTCTCCCGTTCCGCGAGCCGAGCGCGAAGCCAGATCACACCGGGATCGGGAAGAGGGTCGGCAAGGTCCAGAAGTTCCTCGGCATCGGCCGCCATCGCCGCTACGACAAGGGTGAGCTCGGCACAGGCCATACAGCCGTCGCGGTGGGCCATCAACTCGGAGGTCCAGTCACCGGAACGGGCGGCGGCCGTCACCGCGTCCTCATGGGCGCACGTCGTGTTCTTCATGATGACTCTCCTCCCGGATGCAGACCCTTCTCGTGGAGTTTCTCCGCCAATCGCTTGCGGGCCCGAAACAGCATCGATCGAATACTCGGTGTCCGCAGACCGAGGGCGGTTGCGATCTCCTCGTGTGAGGACCCTTCCACATAGGCCAGCCACAACATCTGGCGGTCGTGTGGAGAAAGCTCCGACATGGCTCCGCCGACATCGGATCTAAGGTGGATCGCATCGTCGTGACCAGGCGAGTGATCCCGTTCGGGCACCTCGTCGGTCTCTGGTCGCTTGCGGCGAAAATGGTCGCGCATGGCATTCGTCGCAATGCGGAAAAGATAATTTTTGCGATGGTCCTCGTCCTCACCCTCGAAACCCGAACGGAGATACCGCATATAGGCCTCTTGCAGGAGATCGTCTGCCAATGCGAGATCACCGCAGCACCGGATCAGATAGGCCCGCAGCGGGCGGGCGGTGCGATGGTAGAGGCGGCCGAAGACCGCCTCATCCATCGTCGCCGCCGTCGCTGCATCCGCCGCTCGGGTTCGGGGCAGAGCGAGCGCCATTGGTATCATCGCCTCGAAATCCCACGCCGCCTACGGTATCAAGCCTGTTCGCCGTCAGAACCGTTGACCAGTCCCCACTTCTTCGAAAAGAAGTAGGCTGCTCCACTCGACATGAGAAAACCGATACCCAGACAGAGACCCAGCACACCCGCCACCGTAAAGCCCTCGAACGTCTCCGGGAGCAGGCCGCGAAGGATCAGAAACCCGATCGCCAACAGACTCAGAACCGCCCCGGCCTGGAGCGCACTGAGGATTCGGGCGTAGGGGTTGCCACGTTCCTGGGTTGCAAACGCAAAGACATTCTCATTGGCACCGCTGCGCAGGTACTCGAGGGCTTCGGGCGATGTGCCCAGCTTATCGAGCAACTTGTCCTGAAGAGCGTAGTGGTGCTTCATGTGTGATCTGGTCTGGAAGAAAGTGAGCATCGTCTTGAATGCCCAGCCAAAGATCACAAACATGGTTGGCATGACGATGATCATGATCATAGCTTCTGATTGTTGTCCGTTCATTGGGACCTCCTCGTATATCGGTCACCATTCACTACGTGACAGCGATCACGATGGTTAGCAGCCCCCGTGTTATGATTTCGCCATCAAACGGAACTCAAGGAGAACACAATGAAAAAAACACTGATCTGCGCGACGGTACTGTGCGCTCTGATCATTCTCGTTCAGCCGACAACAAACGTTTTTGCCGAGGACGACTGGAAATCACTGAAGCAGGATTCGAAAAGGGCAAAGATCAACGAGACCGCGGAAGAGACCCTGCAGACGCTCTTTGCCGGCGACTCGAAGGCCAAAGCGCTGTATGACAACTCGTACGGTTGGGCGGTCTTTGACAACCTCAAACTCGCCTTCGGCTTTTCGGGCGGCGGCGGCCAGGGCGTGGCGGTGGTCAAGGAGTCCGGGAAAAAGACCTATATGAAGATGGGCACAGCGGGAGTGGGCCTCGGACTCGGCGCCAACAAGTATCAGATCGTCTTTCTGTTTCAAGACAAACAGACGTTTAAGAACTTCGTCAACAAGGGTTGGCAGGCCGACGCGGGAGCCACCGCGGCGGCCGGCAAACACGCCGCAGAGGCCAAGACCGATTTCACGAACGGTCTCGCGATCTACCAGTTGACCGAAAAAGGACTGATGGCCAACGCCGACATCGCGGGTACCAAATACTGGCAGAATGACAAGCTGAATTAAGGCATTCGGTCGATATCAACCCCCGAACTTCGGCGACTCATCACGGGTCCCGGGCGTCGGGGGTTTGATATTTGATGTTGGATGGGTATCGCCGCTCGCTTTCCGTAGGCGGTGAATCCAATATCAAATATCACTGCTGTCCAAAACAGACTCTCACGAGAGAATGCCGTACGGAAAACAGACGTTTTACGACCCGGAAACGAGGTATTTCGGACCGAGGTTGTCGAAAGACGTCATGAGCCAATGCCACATAGACCGGCACCGAAAAAGCCCCGGAGGGGCGAAAAATATTAGCCCGGGGCGCGAGCCCCGGGAACAAGGCCCGGATAAATAGGCGAGCCCCGGAGGGGCGACAGACTATCCCGCTTGGCTTTTAGCGCGGCAACGCGTCCTTTTCTGTCGCCCCTCCGGGGCTTGACTGTTTTTGGCTGCACGGCTTCCCGGGGCTCGCGCCCCGGGCTCATTCCTGTCGCCGCTCCGCGGCTATCCTTTCCGAGAACCTGTCTTGGACAAGAGTGATCAAATATCCAATATCAAATATCCAATATCAGACTCGGTCGGCATTCATCTCACGTCGGTACCAGGAACCCCAATCGAGACGAGCTCACCAATAATCGGTCGTCACCGTCACCGGGCCGTTGATGCGCGCGCAGCAGGCGAGGCGTTCGTTGTCGCCTGCGTGGAGGGATCCCAGGACCTTCTTCTCTTCGCCGTGCGAGGCAGTGAGGTTTTCGAGCCCTTCGAGGATCTGAACGCGACAGAAACCACACAGGGCGACTGCGTTACACGACTGGCCAAGGGGCAGACCGGCCTGTAAGACCGCATCCATGAGGATGGAGTCGTGCACCACCTGGACTTCGCGCCCGGACGGCTCGAATCGAATGGTGGCGGTTTGAATGTCGAAACCGGGATATGCCATTTAATCCTCACTTCTCAATTGCAACACAGGAATCCGAATTCCGAATTCCGAGTTCGGATTCTACAGGAGGTTCCGCTCCCCGGCCGCTCGCTCGAGTTCCTCCCGGAAGTCGGGATGTGAGATATCGATCAGGCTACGGGCACGCTCGCGAATTGAACGCCCGAACAGATCGGCCACGCCGTATTCTGTCACCACGTAGTGCACATCAGCCCGCGTGGTCACGACTCCCGAGCCCGGAATCAAGGTGTCAACGAGGCGCGACAATGTGCCGCCTTTGGCGGTTGACGGCAGGGCGATGATCGGGACGCCACCATCGGATCGCGCCGCACCTCGGATGAAGTCGAGCTGGCCGCCGAACCCCGAATAGACTCTCGTGCCGATCGAATCCGCGCAGACCTGGCCGGTGAGATCGACCGCGAGCGCTGAATTGATGGCGACCATCTTGTCGTTGCGGGCCACGATGTAGGGATCGTTGACGTACTCGCTGGGGTGGAACTCCATAAAGGGATTGTTGTCGACAAAATCGAATGCGCGCCGGGTCCCGATCACGAACGAGGCGACGATCTTGCCGCGGTGCAGGCTCTTTTTTTCGTTGGTCACGACTCCCGCTTCGAAGAGATCCACGAGACCGTCCGAGAACATCTCGGTATGGACGCCGAGGTGCTTCTTGTCGCCGAGGAAATCGAGGACTGCATCCGGGATCTCGCCGATGCCCATCTGGATCGTCGCACCGTCCGGAATCAGGGATGCGATGTTCTCGCCGATCTTGCGCGCCACCTCGGAGACCTCCTCCGACATCGGGTGTTCGATCAGCGGCAGATCCACCTCGACCACCCGGGTGAGCTTGGAGACGTGGACAAAGGAGTCGCCGAGGGTGCGCGGCATCTGCCGGTTGACCAGAGCGATCACCGTTCGGGCGTGCTCGACGGCCGTCTTGGTGGCGTCGACACCCACCCCGTAGGAACAGAACCCGTGCTCGTCGGGGGGTGAGATGTGAATCAGAGCGACGTCGACGGGCATCTGCCCCCGCGAGATCAGCGCGGGAACATCGTGGAGGTGAATGGGCACAAAATCGGCCCGCCCCTCGTTGACAGCGGCGCGGACGTTGGCGCCGGTGAAGAGGGACCGGTGTCGGAAGTGGCCCTCCATACCCGGTGCAACATAGGGCGCCGCGGCCAGGGTCAGAATATGGGCGACCTCGACGTTTTCGAGCTCGGGAGCGCGCGCCACCATCGCATCGATCAGCAGGGTCGGGGTGTTACAGCCGGGGTGGATCCACACGCGATCGCCGGACCGGATGTCCTTGACAGCTTCATCCGCGGTCACGACACGAGCTCGAAAAATACTGTTCCAGTCCATCACGCCCCCTCAGTCGCCGTCGATGGCGTGAAAAGGCACGTTGAAGATTTTCGCCACGCCTTCGCGAACGCAGTGACCGTCGTAGGTGTAGGTGCCGCGGTGGATCGCTGAGTTCTCGCGCACCGCCCGGTCAAACCCCTTGTCGGCGATCTCCGCCACATAGGGCAGCATGGAGTTGGTGAGCGACCGCGTCGATGCGCGCGAGGCGGTTGACGGCAGGTTGGGCACACAGAAGTGGATGATCCCGTCCACCTCGTAGGTCGGGTTGGAAAAATCGGTGGGCCGCGAGGTCTCACAACAACCACCCTGGTCGATCGAGAGGTCCATGATGACCGATCGCGGCTTCATGAGTTTGAGCATGTCCCGGGTCACCAGAGTCGGAGCGCGCTCGCCGTGCACTGCGACCGAACATACAAGGAGATCGGCAAAGGCGAGCGCCTTTTCGATATGAGGCCGGGTGGCGGTCATCGTCGCGATCTCGTCGGGAGTCATCGTCTGCACCCGGCGCAGGGCGTTGATGTTCTTGTCGAGCACCACCACGTGCGCACCGATGCCGCGTGCGAATTTTGCCGCCTCGCAGCCGAGGGTGCCGGCGCCGAGAATCACCATCGAGGCGGGTGGGATGCCGGGCGCGCCACCGATCAGAAGGCCCTTGCCGCCGAACTCGTTGAGTACCAGCCCGGCGCCGATCGTGACGGCCAGCCGCCCGGCGATCTCCGACATCGCAACGAGCACAGGCGCGTGGCCGTTGTCATCCTCAATGATTTCGTAGCCGACCGTCGTGACCTTGCCCTCGAGCAGCTTTTTGAAATAGTCCTCCGAAGCGACCGCCAGGTGCCAGGCCGCAATCACCACCTGGCCGGGCTGGTAGCTCGCGCATTCATTGGGAGTCGGGGGCGACAGGCGGATCAGCATTTCCGAACGCAGCCGCACCTCCTCGTCGGAGTAGACGACGGTCGCACCGACGTCCCGATAGACCTCGTTCGGAAAGCCAGCTTCGAGCCCGGCGTCGTTCTCGACGTAGACCCGGTGGCCTTTTTCGGTCAGAGCGCGGACTCCTCCCGGCGTAAGGCCGATGCGGTGCTCGAACGGTCTGCGGTCCTTGATCAACCCGACATCCATACGTCCTCCAACGGCTGTGCATTTGACCACATCCGTCACCACGCGGCAACGCTCCGCACTCACCACCGGCGAGACTGAAGGTGGGCCTTGGCCCACCTTCAGAGTCGTTCAGAACGGCCAACGGAACCATTAGGCGCTAAGCGCCGTCAGGCGATCTTTCACGACGGACTGCGCCGAGGCCGGCACAACGAAAATGAGTCGGATCACTAGCGACGGTCCGACACGGGCCCATTCCGAGGCCATGGTCCAGCGGGCGCCGGGGGCCGCGAGAAGACTCTCTAATTGCCCCTCAGCCTCGGGGTCGCAGGTGAAGGCGTCCACCACACTCGCCAGGGGCGCGTCGCGGGCGAGCGTGAGCCACACGATCGTCCTTCCCTCCACCACCCCCTGATTCAGGGTGAGAAAAAACCGTTCTCCGAGCCCTTGCAGCTGGGGACCGACCGCAAGGATCAAGGCCTCTTCGTCCAACGGCATCCGATACACCATGTTGTAGACATCGTCGGGCCGCCTCACGGCCTCGGCGATCCGCACCACCGCATCCGTCACGCGCCTGCGAAAACCGGCCTCGTCCCTGAGCGGCACATTCATCGTCGCGTCAATCCGTTGCGAACGGCCGGCAGGACCATCGGACCACGGCGTGACCTCGAGAGCTACCCGAATATCATCGCCTCGCCGCCAGCGTCGCCAGCTCTGGATCACCAGAGCGAACGGCGAAATGACCGCGAGCACCGCAAGACCCGCAGCGGAAGCCAGGCAACCCTTCGTTCCGGGCGGTCGGTGTCGCTCGCCCGCGTCAGACATGGGCGCGCGCGGCCGGTTTGCGGAACTCAGAGCGTACTGTGAGGAGGTAGATCACCATGGAGGCCCAGACGACGATCCACACCAGCGTCATGACCCACGGCTCCGGCCACGAGATCGACTCCAGCACCAGCCGCTGGTCGTCGGCGATCGGGAGGGTGCGAACCACCTCGCCCGGACCGATTCGAAGAGAGGTCAGGATGGTCGACGCGGCGGCCACCACCGTTGCAGCCATAGCCCCCCACCACGCCCACAAGTGGCCGCGGCACGTCCCCCACGCCAACACGCCGCATACCACGAGAACGACCATCCACAGCGCCGCGCCGGCGGCTCCTGACAGCATCAAACCGAAGAATGGAATGGCCCAGCCATACGCCGGCATCGCCAGCACCGAGATCGACCCGAGCCCCCACACCACCGCGAGCGTCAAGATGCGAGGTGGGACGCGGTCGGTGAACTGTGTCGCGGGGTCTCGGGCGCGGCACGTGGCTGCGACATCCGGCGAGCGATAGAAGAGGACGAATGCTGCGGGCAAGAGAACGTAGATAAGACCGAGAACGACGAAGATGACGGCTGACGCCACAAACAGCGCCTCGGGAGGCATGCCCTCGGCGGCTCCCAACCCTCCGAGGATTCCCGGCAGCATGAAAGCAATGACCAGCACCGAGCAGACGCCGGTCACCAGCCAGATTCTGGAAAACGCCAACGTGAGATCGCGCGCCCACCTCCGGGCGCGGATCGAGCCGATACCGAGCCAGATGAATCCGGCCGCCGTCGCCGCATAGATCACGAGCACGGGAAAGGTTGACCCGAAGCTCGTCGAGCCGGCCGAAACCCACCAGGCCAGGAGGCTCAAGGGAATCAGCAGAGCACAGAGGAGACCGAGCAGAATCTCGAGCACGCCGAATACCACGAGCCCGGTCGACCGGTCGCGGTGCGCGGCGTCAGAATTCGGCGCTTGAGGGTCCATCAGCCGCGAGCATATCAGTCGCGTGCGGCGGAGGTGCCATCTTCAATAGGGTCGGATGGTCGAACATCTACCCCCTGATATTAATGCCTGTCATTTCGAGCGGAACACCCGCAGGGTGTGCAGTCGAGAAACCTCTTGCTGGTTCGATGAGATTTCTCCGCTCGCTCATTCTTCGCTCGGTCGAAATGACACCGTGGGAGAGCGGCTCGTTCGCTCGGTCGAAATGACACCGTGGGAGAGCGGCTCGTTCGCTCGGTCGAAATGACTGCTTCTCGGGACTCCAACAACGCACTGATACGTGATCCTCTTGCAAAATTCGAAATATTCAGTCGAAATCGGACGATTCGCGCCTGATCGAGGCCGGGCGGCACAGGTGCCGCCCCTACCCACACAGGACAATCCCTTGGAGTGGCGGGGCCTGCCCCGCCTTTGACAGTCAATTTTGCAAGAGGCTCATGTGGCACCTCGCGGGAAGCGAGTCCTCAAAAACGAAATCTCTCGAAGGCCCCTACCGCACCTTCCACTTCATCCGCCGGTCCTGCATCCAACGCACACCGAGAGCATCGCGGAGTCCCGAGAAGGCGCGGTCCCAGGTGCCGTACTTGCTGGTGCCTGCAACCCGCTCGGCGTGGCGGACCGGCACCTGGACAACGGTGAAGCCCTCCATCCGCAGCAGGGTCGGCAGAAAGCGGTGCATCCCGGTCAGCATCTTGACCTGGCGGATGGCCTCGACCCGGAAGACCTTGATCGGGCACCCGGTGTCCTGGATGTCTTCCCGCGTTAGCCGGTTGCGGACGCCGTTGGCGAACCACGAGCTGAACTTCTTCCACCCGGTGTCGCGGCGCTCGGCACGGATGCCCACGACCGCATCGATCTGCTCGCTCTCGAGCATCTCGATCAGCTTCGGCAGATCCTCCGGATAGGTCTGAAGGTCGGCATCGAGCAGGGCCACGAGCCGGCCGCGGGCGTTTTTGAAGCCGGCGTCGAGACCTGCGGACTGACCGCAGTTGGCGACGAAATGGAGCACCCTGACGCGGTGATCCAAAGTGGCGAGCTCGTCCAACCTCTCGCCGGTGCCGTCGGTCGAGCCGTCGTCCACCGCCAGCAGCTCCCAGGAGAGGCCAGTCGGTTCGAGAGCGCCGCGCACCCTTTCGACCAGAGGATCGACGCTGCCGATCTCGTTGAAGATCGGAACAACGACCGAGAGATCGAGAGCAGCGTCCACGGTCATCAGGGTACCCCATCTCCCCACCGCCACGGGCTGTAGTCGAGTTCGACCCGGTGCCGGCCCGCCGGCACCACGACTCCGAGACCGGCAAGGTTTGCGAGAACAACGGCCCGTTTCTCGCCGTCCACCCTGGCGGACCACCCCGGCGCCCACGGACGCGCTGCAACCACGAGACAGGGGCCGTCGCAGTCGACGACGGCTTCGATTCGCGGACCCTCCAACAGTTCGACCTCGAGATCAACACGGTCGGCGGCGACTCGAGGGGTCCCCTCGGGCACCACCGCCGAGGTCTCGAAATCGACCGTCTCCGACACCAGGCGGTCCCAACCCCCAACAACCGTCCGGCCGACAACCCTGACCTCGGGCAACCACGACGGGTTGCGCCACACGGCCCCATCGCGACCGCGCCACACCGCGTCCCATCCGTCCGCTGTTCGCGACGGCCCCGAGATCAGAAAACGCACCGACCACGCGCCGGCAATTTTCGGTGGCGCACGGTGCACCGGCCCGCCGAGCACCGGATCGGTCTGACCGAGAGCGCCGAATAACGCGGCAAAGGGCAGCGGGCGCAGCGGGTCATAGGCCCGCAGATCGGCGAGCCCGTAGCGGCCTGCAAGGTTGGCTGGCAGGATGCCGTCGACTCCCATGACGCGACCGCCCTCAGCCGCCTGCAGCTCGATCAGCCGCTCGAGGACTTTCGGTCGCGGGAGGCGGTCTCGGGCGTCGGCGACCGGATTGATGCCGACGGCGCACAACGCAAGCTCGACCGCAACCAGAGAAACCAACAGGCTCGGCCGGCGGATCAGCAAAGCCGCAGCCGCGGCGGAGACCACCGTCACGATGACGAGCACGAGATCGAGCGGCGCCAGCTGCCAGGGTTTGAAAACGGCCGCCGCACCTGCCATCACTCCCGCCGGCGACCATCGCCAGACGGTGTTTCGAAGACGTCCACGAAGAGCCCCGTCCATTGAGAGCGCCGTACACACTGCGAGCCCCCAGGGCACGAGAGCGGCAAAACGGGGCAGGGTCATGCGATCGAGGGGCGGCACCCGAACCAACAACCAGTCGAGAAGCGGCAACCGGAGATAGAGAACGGCCGCCACGCCGAGGCATGCCAGTGCGGCCCACAAAAGCCCTCGGCAGCGACGACGCACCGATCCCGCAGCAAGCAGAGCCAGGGCCAGACCACCGACACCGGTGGCCGCCGGGGCATAGGGGAAGGGCGCCCGCCAGTCGCCGCGACCGGGGTGGCCGTTGATCATCGGCAGCAGCATCTGCCGAGCCGCCAGACCGCGCCAACCCTCCGGGACCGGTTGTGAGTTGGGGCGTTGGTCGTGCGCCACCTCGAGCCGCGCCGAGGCGCCGATGTAGCCGACGGTCGGCCACGCCAGCGCCAGGGCCACAGCCACCATGACCGCGGCCGCCGCAACCACCCGCAGCCACCGCCGCGGATGGAGCACGAGCCCGCTCAGGAAAGCCGAACCGATGACGATGGCCGCTGTCTCCGGGTGCAGACCGCAGCCCAACAACCAACCGCAGGCCAGCCCGAGCCCGGCCACGCTCCGCCAGCCCGACCGCTTTCGCAGCGCGGCTGCGGTCAACCACCACAGCCACGGCAGGGCCGCGGTGACCCAACTCAGAGGGACCAGGAGCCAGGCAACCTGGTAGGTTCCGCCGGCATAGGCCAACCCGCCCACGGCCGCCGCCATCCAGCGCAGGCGCCAGACCCGCCACAACAACAAAAAGGCGCCGAGACCAGCGAACTCAATTTTCCACAGCGCCATCACCGTGGTGCCGCGCTCGGGGCCGAGGGCCCAGACCGGCAGCATGACCGGCGCCAACAGACCGGTCTGCCCATTGGCCAGAAGCGGCAGACCACCCCCGATATCGTCGTCGATCACCGGCAGTCGGCCGGCCAGCAGCTGTTTGCGGGTCGCCTCCCACCACGGATGAAACTGCAACACCAGATCCGACTGGGTCGGTTGGAATTCGGTGAGTTCGGACCACTCGGTGGCGGTGAAGGGTCGGTTGCGCTCCAGACACCGAACCGGGTTGAGATCCCCACCCACCAGGAGGGCGGGGCCGACGACCACCGCGAGGACGATGTCCAGCGCCAGCTGGAACCGCAGGAGCCTCCGCCGCCGCCGCCACATCCACCAGTGGAGAAGGACCAGTGGGGCGAGCGTCCATGCCAGAACCGCCACGACCGCCCTACCCTATCCGCCGCAAGGGGTCGAGATCGGTCTGCGTGACGTAGCACCGCGACGCGAGTTCTGAGGCCCTGAGGCCGGGCGGCAGCGCCAACACTCGAAGACTGAGATCCTCGAGAATGCCTTCCGGCCGAAAGCCCGCGTTTTCGAGGTGCGAACGAGCAGCGGCATCTCCGCCCAGAACGATCCTCTCGTCCATCGCTCCAACCTGGCTCGCCAGCCGGCGCGACAGGTGGCACAACAGATCGAGCGCGCCGGGCTCTCCGTGATCCCACACCAGATCGACCCACCGGCAGCGGCTGGCATTGGTCTCGAAAACTGCAAAGGCCACCGCGTGGCTGGAAAAACGCGGAAAGACGAGAAAACGGTGGCGCCGGATTTCCGGGTGAGCGGCATGCCGGTGAAGGGCCATCTCAGCGTTGCGCACCGCTGCGACGGGGTAGAAACGCGCGGCGCGCCGCCAGAGATCGTCGAGCCGCGGCTCCCAGTCGCGAGCCGGTTCGGCGCGGAAAGCCAGGCGGCGGACGGGGGCTGGCACGGCTTCGCGCCGGGAGAGAACATCGACCGGCGGCAGTTCCACCCAGACCCCGTCAGCGGCGCCGGAAGCGCGCTCCCCGTCGCCATCGCCAGCCAACCGATAAATCAACTGGAAGCGTTCGCCTCCAGCCACTTCGGCCAGCAGGGTCTCGTGCAGGTCGGCCAGAAGCTGCCGTTGCTCCCCGGCCCCGCCGACTTCCGGGAGAGCAAATTCGTCGACCACCGCCAGTGCCCGCACCGTCCCCCCGGAAATCTGAAACGCCGAGAACACACCTCCGACGTGAGCCACGATCCCGCCGTCTGCGACCGCGACGACGATCGGGCGGCCCCCGTCAATCGGCGGGTAGGACCAGCTCCAATCCTCCAGAGAGACATTGTGGGACCGGGTCGCGCTGAGCCCGTTGACGATCCCGTTTTCGTCGCCGGCGCGAAAAACGCGGATCTCGGCGCCGCCGAGGCTCACCCGCGGTCTCCACCGTCGAGCTCCCAGCGGTGGTCGACCTTGAGCAACGACAACGACCAGCCCTCGTCGCGCGGGCGAAGACAGTCGGTGATGACCGCCTGGTCCCAGATGTGGAGGGCGCTGGGGTCGAAGATGTAGCCCGTCACCGAGTAGTTGCCCTTGGCCAACGGCAGACCGTCGAGGCGCACCCGGTCGCAGCGGACGCCGGCGCCCGATCGCGTCGGCAAACCGTCGACAAAGGTCGCAACCGCCACCACCCGGGTGCCGTCGCCGCGATCGAGCGACACTCCGATGTGGAAGCCGCCCTCCGGGTCCACCGCCTCCCACTCCATCTCCACCACCAGCTCCATGCCCGGTGTGTAGGTGTCGGTGGCGTTGCCTTCCGCGTCGAACACACGGATGCCGCGAATCCTCGCCTGCTGGCCCGGGGTGCCGGCGGGGTCTTCGCCCCCGCCCTCTGTCTTCTCGTCGAGACGGCGTTTCTCGCGGGTGATCAGGAACTCCTCGTACGCGTTCACCACTTCCTGAGCCGGACCGTCCATCTCGATGTGACCGGCGCGCAGCCACAGGGCGCGCTTGCAGAACAGCGACACGTAGTACATGGAGTGAGAGCAGAAGAGGATGGTGGTGCCGCGATCGCGGATCTCACGGATCCGGTCGACGCACTTTTTCTGAAAATAGCCGTCGCCGACGGCGAGAGCCTCGTCCACAACCAGGACATCGGGGTCGACGTGAGTCGCCACCGCGAAGGCAAGCCGCATCGCCATGCCGGTCGAGTAGCTCTTGACCGGGTGCTCGATGAATTCTCCGAGCTCGGCAAAGTCGAAGATAGGGTCGAGCCGCGCCTCCATGTCGTCCTTGTTCAGACCCATGAGGGCGCCATACAGGATCGCATTCTCACGGCCGGAGAACTCGGGATGAAAGGCCGCCCCGAGCTCCAAAATGGCAGCCACCACACCACGAACATCCACCGAACCTGCGGTCGGGGTCGTCGTGCCGGCGATGATCTTTAAAAGGGTCGACTTCCCGGCGCCGTTTTCGCCGATGATCCCGACCGCCGACCCTGGATCGACGCTGAAGCTGACATCCTCGAGAGCGCGGAAATCGAGGTGGCGGCTCGGTCGGCCGAAGAGGCGCTTGATGCGCTCGCCGGGTGCCGCGTAGACCCGGTACCATTTGTGGACCCGGTCGACCGTGATCGCGTCAGTCATTGCCTGCAAACTCATGGCAGGGCGTAAGATATCACAACGGGGGCAGGGCTCACGGCCCCGGTTATCGCGGCTCCTCCAGGCTCGGAAAGTCGATCACCTTCAACCGCCGCATGGCCCGCAGGTAGACACCCAGTCGTTCTTCGATCTGGTGCCGGCTGTCGGGGAAGGTCTCGCGCATGACGCCTGCCAGGGTCCGCACTTTCGTGACACCATCGAGCCGGCGCCACGCAAAGCTCCCGATGTCGTCAAGCCGGATCCTCCGTGGCGTGACCAACCAGTTGGCGCGTTCGATCAGACCGCGCAACCCGTCGAGCGGAGGCCGAGGCCGGTCGATGATCACGTTGCCATCGACATTTTCCTGCCACGGGACGCAGCGCACCGGCTCGAGCTCGAGCAGGTCCACGACCTGATCAACGCCGGAGGATCGTGCCATTTCCGTCCTACTCGCCGCCTGCCGCGCCGGAGCGCATGCGGCTCAGGGGCAGCCACACCAGCAAACCGAGGAGCAGCGGATACACCAGCAACCCGCCCCAGAAGCTGTGGCCGAGACTGGGCAGAAGGTGTTCGTTCTCGGCCATACCGAGCTTGGCCTGCTCGTAGAGGACGACAAAGGCCAGCAGCACCGCCATCAACGACTGGCCGGCAATCAGACCCGAGGACACCAGGATCCCCGAGTTTTCGGCCCGCATCCTCTCGTCGTCGGTGGCCTCCTTTTTCTTCATGAACCACTCGAGGATGGCGCGGATGACGCCGCCCGCAAAGACCGCCGAGGTGGTCGAAAACGGCAGATACATACCGACCGCGATCAGCATCGGCGCGGGCGCCTTGATGAGGATCAGCGCAACCCCCAGAAACATCCCGGCGATGACCAGCGGCCACGCCATATCGCCGCCGACGATGCCCTGGGCCATCAGGGCCATCAGCCCGGCCTGCGGCGCCGGCAGCTCTGCCGACCCGATGGTGTAAGCCGAATTGAGAACCATGAGGAGGACCGGCAGGGCAACGGCGGCGGCGATGACGCCGATGATCTCGCCGACCTGCATCCGCCACGGCGTGCCGCCGAGAATGTGGCCGACTTTGAAGTCCTGCATCATATCGCCCGCCACGCCCGCGGCGCAGCACACAACACCCGCGACCCCGAGGACCGCCGCCACGCCGTGCACCCCGGTAACGCCCATCAGAACCATGAGGAGCGCCGAGATGACCAGGGCCGACAGGGTGAGGCCGGAGATCGGGTTGTTGGAGTTGCCGACGAGCCCCACCAGGTAACCCGCCACCGCTGCAAAGAGGATCCCGAGCACCAACATCACCACCGTCAGCAGGAGTGCCGGCAAGGTCGAGGCCGAAAAGTAGCGATAGAGAAAGAACATGGGGATCGCCATGACGCCGATTGCGGCCAGCACCCACTTGAGGTTGAGGTCCTGTTCGGTGCGCTCGGTGTCGGCGGCCGTCCCCACCTTGAGGGCCACGATGGCCTTTTGAATGCCGTTGGCGAGCGCTCCACGCAGGGAGTAGAGCGTGTAGAAGGCCGAGACGATCATCGTGCCGACGGCGAGGGGCCGGATCTGACGGAACCACACATCCATCGCCAGTGCGGTGAAACCGTTCTCGGCGCCGAGGGACGCCAGTTCCGGGTTGAGGAAGATCGCCAATGGCACGAGAACCAGCCACCCGGCAACGGCGCCGCAGAAGAGCACCGCCGAGATTTTAAGCCCGACGATGAAGCCGACCCCCATCACCATCGGCGAGGCCTCCGGCGTCGACAGCAACATGCCGCCGGTGTATTCGATCTTACGACCGAGAATGTCGATCGCAGAACGGCCGAACTGGACGAAGTGCGACGCCTTGTCCTGGATCAACTGGACACCTGCGTCATTTTTGATGAACTCCCACGCCGCGGCGATGCCCATGGCACCAAACACCAGACCGGCCCCGGTCTGGCCCTTCTGGCCGGCCTTGACGATCTCCGAAGCGGCGACGCTTTCGGGGAACGGGAGGTCCGCCTCGACAACCAACGGGCGTCGGAGAATGATGACGAAGAGCACCCCAAGCACACCACCGATGCCCATGATGAGCATGGCGTCGCGGAGGTTGAACTCCGTCCACGCCCCGGCTATCAGAAAGGCGGGGATGGTGAAAATGGCGCCGGCGACCAACGATTCCCCGACCGAGGCCGTGGTCCGCGCCAGGTTCTCCTCGAGGATGTTGCCGCGAAAGACCCTGAGCGCGGCCATTGCGACCACCGCGGCGGGGAAAGTGGCCGCCACCGTCAGCCCGACCTTCATCCCGAGGTAGGCGTTGGCGGCGCCGAGGACGATCGCCATGATCACGCCGAGAAACAGAGCCTTGAACGTCAGCTCGGGCATCGACGTTTCGGACGGCACGTAGGGAACGAACTTCTTCTCCGCCATGAAACCCTCCCCCTGGATTGGACGAGATGATTCTAGCTGATCCCACGACCGCGCTGGCGCGCGGTGATTTCGGATTTCGGATTTCGGATTTCGAATTTGTCGTTCAGCCGCGCTGTTGGCGACCGGCAGTTTTCCACGCTCTTTCTGGCAGCCGGGACGGCTACCCCACAATTCGGGCATCGTCGGGGCTGTTGGACGCACGCTGGCCGTTTCCCGAGGTGCTTCTCGAGACGAGCCACGACACGACGTTCAACTTCGGCACGTCGGAGACGTTCGCGAGGTAAGGCGGGTTCGTGACGTCATGCCTTTGCCTGCGCCCTTCCCGTGAGGAGCCACTCAAGGCATTGTTTGCCAGAGACCTCTTGCTGGCCGCAGGGACGAATGCATCAAACAAAGCCAAGAATGGCACCTCCACCGCACGCGGCTCGGATCCGGGCCTTGCGATGGAAAATCCGAAATTCGAAATCCGAAATTCGAAATTATTCTCTCAGCTTCTCCTCGAGCAGCTGGCCTGCGATGACCATCAGGCGGCTCTCTGTGAGCACGCCGACGAGGTGGTCGTCCTTGACCACCGGCAGGCAGGCCCAGCCGTTCTCGCGCATCAGCGCGATCGCCTCGAGAGTCGAGGTTTCCGGCTTCACCGTCACCGGATCATGCTGCATGATCTCGCTCACCGGCAGCGGCGTTTCAGTCTTTTCGGGATGGTAGGTGCCGACGAGGCCCAACAACTTGCGCTGGGACACCAGACCGACCAGCCGGTTGTCGGAGTCTTCCACCATGACGTGGCGGATATTGTTCCACACCATGAGCTGGGCCACGAGATCCACCGGCTCCTGCTGATTGACCGTGACAATGTCGGTATCCATGCAGTGCTCGACAGTCGCATAGCTCTGCTTCCAACCCCCGCCCTCCGAGAGTTTCGCGAGCTCCCAGGTATGGACGGGCTCGCCCTTTTTTTGGCGCGCGCCGATGGCCGCGGTGACGGCCGACAGCCGCTCAGCGATCGGGCCCTGGTCGGCGAGCCCGGCCATGGAGTCCAGCTGCCATTGAGCGCCGGTCTGCCGCGTACGGACCCGTTCCTCGATCACGCCGAGATAGAGGTCGATGTTCTCCTGGTCGAGACCGGGAACCTCCAGCCCTTCGCGGGCCAGCGGAAGCATCTCTTCCAGAATCAGGCGGTCGGCCGGTACCGGCGTGGCGCCCGCCCACCCCAGCTGGGCGTCGAGGCCGTGGCGCGCGGCGGCGAGAAAGTTCGAGCGAGCGTCGTCAAACTCCATGTGCGCGGCGATGTCGCCGTAGCGCTCGAGGACTCCGCTGATGAGACCGAACCAGAAGGCGGCATTGGCCATTTCGTCGCGCGGCGTCGGTCCTGCCGGGAGGATGCGGTTTTCGATCCGGATGTGCGGCTTGCCGTCGCTGATGCCGTAACACACCCTATTCCACCGGTAGACCGTGCTGTTGTGCAGGCGGAGCGCCTTGAGGCTGGGTGCCCGTCCGTGTTCGAGCTCTTCGAAGGGGTCATCGTCCATGTCGGCTGACAGCAGCGCCCTGAAACGGGCGATATCTTCCTGGAAGATCTCGAGCGCCGAGGACTTGACCCAGTGGCGTCCAAAGCTCACCCGCGGCGCCTGCTCGCGCAGATGAGGCGTCGTTCGGCGGGTGTCGATCGACTGTTGGAAGAGGCCGATCCGGGTCTCCGACCACAGCCTCTTGCCAAACAGCATGGGCGAGTTGACAGCCGCCGCGAGCAGTGGTCCCGCCACGGCCTGGGCCGCGTTATAAAGACGCGCGAACTCCTTCGGAGCGACCTGAAAGTGGATCTGAAAGCTGGTGTTGGCGGCTTCGACGAGTATTGAGTCGTGGTGCAGATGGAGCTCGTCCTTGCCCTGAAGAAAAAACTCGTAGGCACCGCCCTTGAGCCGGTTCATGGCGTCGTTGAGGGCAAAATACCGTGGGTTCGGCGTCATGTTGACGAGCTCGAGATCGGTCTTCTTGAGGGTCGGCAGGATGCCGGTCAGAATCACATCCCCGCCGCAGCTCCTGGCCGCCTCCCGCGCCTTGCCGAGCAGCTCGCCGAGTTGCCACTCCATATCGCGCAGACAGCTGCCGCCGAAAACGTGAGGGTCGAGATTGAACTCGAGGTTGAAGCGGGCGAGCTCGGTTGTGAAGTGGGAATCCTGAACGGCGTCGAGCACCTCGGTTGCGATCGGCGCGGGGCGCCAATAGGAATCGACAAGGAATAACTCCTGCTCGGCTCCGATACGGCGCACCCCGGTCTCGAACCGCTCCTCTGCCAGCATTTTTTCGAAGGCCTGGACATCCTTGAGGAGGTGGCGGAGGAAGACCCGGATCTCTTCGGCCTGTGACTGTTCGCGTACGTCCTGTTCACCCATTGGTCTTCTGAAATCCCCCGTATCAGTCTCTTGGAGAGCCATTGTACCTGCTGATCGAACAAGCCCGAACGCCGGATTGTTCCCCAACGCCTCTCCGCGCCCGCCCCCGTTTCCGTTCGGACTCTCTGACCACGGGTCGGCGGGCGTGGACGTTCCCAAAAGATCTTATAAAAACATTGTCAAATCAGTAAATAATAAACTTGACAAAGAAACACTAAGATATTATATTCAGAGTGCGGTTCCCGGACCGTTTCAAGGAGGACACAACCCATGAATGGGCAACCCCAATACACCGTCAAGGCCTCGGAAGCTCTCCAGGAGGCTTTCAAGACCGCGGCCGGCCGCGGCAACCCCGAAACCACTCCCACCCACCTGTTGCTGGAGTTGATGCAGCAGGAGCAGGGCATCGCACCTCGTTTTCTGGCCAAGGTCGGCGTTCCGACGGGTCAGCTTGAATCTGAACTCAAGGAAGCGCTGGACCGTCTGCCGTCGGCCGACGGCGGCGCCGAGCCGCAGGCGTCGCGCAGCCTTCGCAAAGTGTTGGAACAGGCGCAGAAGATCGCGCCCCAGTTCCAGGACCAGTACGTCTCCGTCGAACACCTGCTGATGGCCATCGTGGCGGTGCCTGATTCGGCGGCCGCACGCGCACTTGCCGTGCACGGCGTGACCAGGGACAGCCTGCTCGCGGCCATTCAGGAGCTGCGCGGCTCGCACCGGGTCACCGACGCCAACCCCGAAGACAAATATGAGGCCCTCGCCAACTACGGCCGCGACCTCACCGAGCTCGCCCGCGCCGGCAAGGTCGACCCGGTGATCGGTCGCGACGAGGAGATTCGCCGCGTGATGCAGGTTCTGACCCGCCGCACCAAGAACAACCCGGTGCTCATCGGCGAGCCCGGTGTCGGTAAAACTGCTGTCGCCGAGGGTCTCGCCCAACGCATCGCCTCCGGCGACGTACCCGAGATCCTCAAAAACCGCCGCATCGTGTCGCTCGATATGGGTGCGCTGATTGCGGGCGCCAAGTACCGCGGCGAGTTCGAAGACCGTCTCAAGGCGGTGGTCAAGGAGGTCGTCGACTCGGACGGCGAGGTCATTCTCTTCATCGACGAGCTCCACACCCTGGTCGGCGCCGGCGCGGCCGAAGGTGCCATGGACGCGGCCAACATCCTGAAGCCGGCACTGGCAAGAGGCGAGCTGCGCGCGATCGGCGCCACCACCCTCACCGAGTACCGCAAATACATCGAAAAGGACGCTGCACTGGAGCGCAGGTTTCAGCCGGTCCTGCTCGAGGAGCCCTCGGTCGAGGAGACGGTGGCCATCCTGCGCGGCCTCAAGGAGAAGTACGAGGTCCACCACGGCGTGCGCGTGGCCGACACCGCGTTGGTCGCTGCCGCGTCGCTTTCGAACCGCTACATCACCGACCGTTTTCTGCCCGACAAGGCCATCGACCTCATCGACGAGGCTTCTTCGCGGCTGCGCATCGAGATCGACTCGATGCCCACCGAAATCGACCAACTCGAGCGCCGAGCGCTCCAGCTCGAGATCGAGAAGCGTGCCCTCGCCAAGGAGAAGGACAAGACGTCCAAGGAGCGGCTCGCCGGGATCGAGGCCGAACTGGCCGAACTTCAGGAGCAGAGCGCAGGTCTCAAGAGCCAGTGGCACATGGAAAAGGACCTGATCACCCGCCTCCAGGAACTCAAGGAGCAGATCGAGGAGACCCGCGAATCGGCGGACCGCGCCGAACGCGACGGCGACCTCGAACGTGCGGCCCAACTCCGCTACGGCCAACTCGTCACGTTGAACCAGGAGCTCGAGGCCGCCTCCGAGGCGCTCAAGAGCCACCAACAGGAGCACGGCACCATGCTCGCCGAGGAAGTGGGCGAGGAGGACATCGCACGCGCGGTCTCCAAGTGGACCGGAGTCCCCGTTTCGCGGCTGCTCGAAGGCGAGAAGGACAAACTGCTCCAAATGGAGGATCGGATTGCCAAACGGGTGGTCGGGCAGGACGACGCCGTCACCGCGGTGGCCGCCGCAGTGCGCCGCGCCCGCGCCGGTCTCAAGGACCCAAACCGCCCGATCGGTTCCTTTCTCTTTCTCGGACCGACCGGGGTCGGCAAGACCGAGGTCGCGCGCTCGCTCGCCGATTTTCTGTTCGACGACGAACGGGCGATGGTCCGCATCGACATGTCGGAGTACATGGAGAAACACGCGGTGTCGCGTCTGATCGGCGCGCCCCCGGGCTACGTCGGCTACGACGAGGGCGGCCAACTCACCGAGGCGGTCAGACGGCGCCCCTACTCGGTGATCCTCTTCGATGAGATCGAAAAGGCCCACCCGGATGTCTTCAACGTGTTGCTCCAGGTCCTCGACGAGGGCCGGCTGACCGACGGCAAGGGCCGCACCGTGGATTTCCGCAACACGGTCATCATCATGACCTCCAATATCGCGTCCTCGATCATCCAGGAGCTCCCGGAGTCCGAGCACGAGCGCATGACCACCCTGGTCGAGGCCGAGCTCAAAAAGCATTTCCGGCCCGAGTTCCTCAACCGCATCGATGACGTTCTAATCTTCCACCGTCTCTCCGAGGAGGACGTTGCAAAGATCGCGCTGATTCAGCTCGACAACCTCAACCAGCTCCTCGCCGACCAGGGACTCGTCATCGAAAGCACCGAGGCCGCCACCAAACTCCTGGCGAACAAGGGCTTCGATCCAGATTTCGGAGCGAGGCCCCTCAAACGAACCATCCAGCGACTGGTCCAGGACCCGCTCGCGGGGATGGTCCTTGCCGGCGAAGTCGGCCCGGGCACCACCATTCAGCTCGACGCCGACGGCGACGAGCTGGTGTTGACGGCGAAGCCGATGGAGATCAGTTCTTAGTTTTGAGTTTTGAGGTGCGGGCGCCTTCGGGCGCCCGTTTTCGTCCCAAGTCACCGTGCCGCGGATTCCGGACGGGAGAACTCGCGGAAGGATCAGTCGTCCGACATGATTTTCAGCACTCGCTTCCCGTGCGAAGCCACCCTTGACATTGTTGGCCACAGGGATCTCTCCGATGTCCGGCAGCCGTGAGCCCAACAACGTCAAAAGTGGCACCGCCGCCGCACGAGGGCCTTTGTGGGGCAGCCGTCCCGGCTGCCATTCGGGCACCGCCGCCGCACGAGGGCCTTTGTGGGGCGGCCGTCCCGGCTGCCACTCGGACACACCTCCGCCGCACGCGGTATTGCACACTCTGAACACTCGGATATTTCGAGTCAGTGGCGTGTTGTGATGAAAATTCCGAATTCCAAATTCCGAATTCCGAATTTGCTCCGCTACACTGCCCACGATGGTTTCTCTTGCCGACATGCGGCGCGATGCCCGCGCCGCCTTCGACGCCGCGGTGGCGGCGGCACAACCGCGAAATCTGATTCCAAACCAGATCCAACTTCAGGGGGAAAAAGTGCTCCTCGCCGGCCAGACCCTCCCCCGCTCATCGGGACGTCACGTGGTGATGGCTATTGGCAAGGCCGCGCCCGGTATGACGGCGGCTTGGCTCGAGTGCCTTTCCGAATGGACCAACGAGCTGTACGTGCTGGCACCCCACGACGTGCCAATCTCGCCCGAAGTCGAAAATTCGGCGACAGTACTCCGCGGCGCCCACCCCTCCCCGGATGCAGCCGGCGAGACTTCGACCCGCAAGCTGCTCGATGTGGCACGTGGCCTCGGCGCGGACGATCTGCTGGTGGTGCTGCTCTCGGGCGGCGGTTCGGCGTTGCTGGCGGACCCCGCGGATGGGCTCACGCTGGCCGACATCCGCGCCACCACCGAGGTCCTGCTGAGGAGCGGTGCGCCGATCGCCGAACTCAACACAGTGAGACGAAACCTCCTTTCCGCGGCGGGTGGCGGCCTCGGACGGGACGCCTCACCTGCCAGGGTGAGAACGCTGGTGTTGTCCGACGTACTCGGCGACGCGCTGCCGGACATCGCCTCGGGGCCGACCGTGCCTTCGCCATCGACTGCGGCTGATGCGCTCGTGGTTTTCGACCGACGCGGGCTCCGCCCGTCGGTGCCGCCTGCGGTGATCGAGTTTCTCGAGTCAGCCGCCGATCGCTCACCCGACACAGGGGAATGGGCGGTAGCAAACTCGACCCGTGTGATCGGCAACAATCGGGCCGCGGTCCGGGTCGCCGCCCATAGCCTTCGCACCCGCGACTATCGCGTCGACGAGGTCGCCGAAGACCTCGTCGGCGAGGCGTCGGTTCGCGGCCGCGAGCTTGCGCTGGCCGCCCGAGCGCTGGAATCAACCACCCCCTCCGCCGTATTGTTCGGTGGAGAGACAACGGTCACCGTGCGCGGTTCTGGGCGCGGGGGCCGGAATCAGGAGTTGGCCCTGGCGGCAGCGATCGGAATCGAAGACCTAGACGACATCGTCGTGCTCGCGGCAGGCACAGACGGTATCGACGGCGTCTCCGAGAATGCGGGCGCCATAATTGACTCCTCGACCGTCTTCAGGCTGCGGAATCTCGGCCTCGACCCTCAGGCCATACTCGAAGACAATGACAGCAGCACCGCCCTCGAAGCCGTGGGCGACGCCTTTCGAACCGGGCCGACCGGCACCAACGTGGGCGACCTGACGATGGTCCTGACGGCCCCCACACCCAGTTAACCGAAGGGAAAGAACATGGAAAATCAGGGACCTCGAACCATCGACATCGGCCAATTCCGACCGGGAAAACCGCCGGTACAGCTGATCCTCATCGGCGCACTCGTCCTCATCGGCGCGCTGTTGGTGTTCAGTATCTTCTTCACTATTCAGCCCGAGGAGGTCGGCATCGTGTTGCGTTTCGGGGAGTACACCCGAACCGCCGACCCGGGGCTCAACTTCAAGCTGCCAACACCCATCGAGCAGGTGATGAAGGTGCCGGTGCAACGGCAGCTCAAACAGGAATTCGGGTTCGAAACCGTTGAAGCGGGGGTCCGCACCCGCTACTCCGAGCGCGATTACGAGGGCGAAAGCCTGATGCTCACCGGCGATCTCAACGTCGCTGTGGTCGAGTGGATCGCTCAATACCGGGTCGACGACCCCTACAAATACCTCTTCAGGGTTCGCAACGTCGGCAAGACGTTCCGCGATATGAATGAGGCGGTGATGCGAGCCGTGGTCGGCGATCGTTCGGTCGACGAAGTCATCACGGTCGGCCGGCTCGAGATCGAGGACGAGGTCAAGCTCAAGCTCCAGGAACTCTGCGAGCGATATGAGACCGGTATCGTGGTCGACCAGATTGTGCTTCAGAACGTGAATCCTCCCGACCCGGTGAAGCCTTCGTTCAACGAGGTCAACCAGGCAGAACAGGAACGCGAGCGATCGATCAACCAGGCGCGCGGCGAGTACAACCGGGTCATCCCGAAGGCGGGCGGCGAGGCGGCGCAGGTCATCGAGCAGGCCAAGGGCTACGCCATCGACCGCGTCAACCGCGCCGAGGGCGACGCTGTGCTCTTTGAAGAGGTGTACGCGGCGTACCGGCGTGCTCCCGAGGTCACGAGGCGGCGCATCTACCTCGAGACCATGGAGGCCATTTACCCGGCAATGCAGCGCAAAATCATTCTTGACAACAGTTTGGAGGGCGTCTTGCCGCTCATGCAACTGGACGGGGCGGGGGTGAAACAATGAAACAGATTTCACTCCTTCTCGTTGCCCTCGTCATTCTTCTCGTTGTCGCGACTCTCGGTGGGGCCTTCTACGTCGTCAATGAGGCCCAGCAGGTCATCATCACCCAGTTCGGAAAACCGGTGGGCGAGCCCGTTTTCACACCGGGACTCAAGGTCAAAATGCCGTTCGTCCAAAAGGCCAACTACTTCGACAAGCGCTTTCTCGAGTGGGACGGCGAACCCAACGAGGTCCCGACCAGAGACAAGCGGTTCATCTTCGTCGACACCTACGCCCGTTGGCGGATCACCGACCCCCTTCTCTTCTTCCAGCGTCTGCGCGACGAGCGCGGTGCGCAATCGCGGCTCGACGACATTCTCGACGGTGAGACCCGCAACACCATCGCCAAACACGATCTCATCGAGGTCGTGCGGTCGACCAACCGCGAGTTCGAGGTCAGCTCCGCCATCGACCGTGAGGCCATGCGCCAGATTACGGCGGGCCGGGTGGTCCTCGAACAGGAGGTCCTGGAAAATGCCTCGGCCCGCACCGAGGTCCTGGGCATCGAAATCCTCGACTTTCAGTTCAAACGCACCAATTACGCCGAAAAGGATCGCCCCAAGGTCTACGAACGCATGATCTCTGAACGCCAGCGGATCGCCGAAGAGTATCGATCCGAAGGCGCTGGCGAGGCGGCCCGCATCATCGGTGACAAGGACCGCGACCTCAAGAAAATCACATCGGAGGCGTACCGGGAGTCCCAGGAAATCAAGGGCAAGGCCGACGCCGAGGCCGCGGACATCTATGCCGCTGCCTACAATCGCGACCCCGGCTTCTACCGCTTTCTGAAGACCATGGAGGTCTACAAGTCGACCATGGATCAAGACACGATTCTAATGCTCTCGACCGATGGGGAGTTCCTGAAGTATCTCGAAAGGGACAAGTAGGACGAGTTCTGAGTTCTGAGTTGCGGGCGCCTCGCGGCGCCCGCTTTCCTTTTTTGCGGGGGGTCTTGAGGTGCCCGCCTTGCCCTTCGCGCTTCCCGTAGAGGTGCCAGGCTGAAGCCAGGCACCGCCGCCGCACGCGGTCATTCAGAATCTAAAATTCAAAATTCAGCGATTGGACTCAACCGGTTTCGGTTGAGTCCAATCGCTGCTTGATCTTCTTGAGGTCCTCCCACGCTTCGCGCTTGGCGCTCGGGGTGCGCAGCATGTAGGCGGGGTGGAACAGCGGCATCAGCGGGACGCCCTTGTAGGAGGCCCAACGGCCGCGCAGGGCGCTGATCGGCTTTTTTGACCCGGTCAGGCGGTGTGACGCCGGTTTGCCGAGGGCCACAAGCACCGTGGGGGCAATCAGCTCGATCTGCTGATCGAGGTACGGCGCGCACGCCGCCACTTCGTCTTCCCGGGGGTCGCGATTCCCGGGGGGCCGGCACTTGACGATGTTGGTGATGTAGACCTGATCACGGCTCAGACCGATGGCGAAGAGCATGCGCTCGAGGAGCTGACCCGCCTGACCGACAAACGGCCTTCCGGTGCGATCCTCCTCCGCTCCGGGGCCTTCACCGATGAACATGACGGCGGCATGAGGGTCGCCCTCACCGAATACCACCGTGTGGCGTTTTTCGCTCAAACGGCACAGTTGACAGTCGGCCGCAGAGCGGGCCTGGGCCAAAAGGGGCTCTTCGCTCGTGGCGCCTGCGTCGGCCGGCGCCGCCTTGGCGGTGGGGGCTCGAAGAGTTCCCGGCTGGATCACCGGCGAGGTCGGCCACCCCATGTCCTCGAGGAAACGGTTGAGATCTCGAGCCCGCATGCTAAAAGGCTCGATGAGATGATTCGGTTGGGAGGATGAGCAGCGAGACGACCGGATCGGCGAAGTGCCGGGGCGCGCGTGACGACCTTTTGGCTGCGGCCATCCATCTCTCCACAATCACTCGGCAGCACGCCGCAACAGGGTCCTGCAAAAGGTCGAGGTCCGCGCGGAACTCAGTCTTTTTCCTTGTCGTCGGCGGCTTTTGCGTCGGCACCGTCCTCGACAGCATCATCTTCAGCGACATCCACCGCAGCCCGAGTCATTCCGAGCAGCCGCTGCAGACGCATCAACTCGTCGTCGCGGTCTTCATCAACAGCAGCCACCACTTCGCGCACCGCGGCAGTCGGCAGAACGTCGGGGATCGTTTCTTTCGACTCGCGCTCGCCGGCGGCATCCATCTCGGCGCGGAACTGCTCCACCATCTCCTGGCGATGCGCGTCGAGCTCTTCCTGAGTGAGGATGCGCCAGGTGACCTCGCCCCCATCGACATCGTCACGGGCCTTGAGCGTGGGTTTTTTGAACCGGCTCTCGGTGCGGGGCTTGGCCCCGTTGATGATCTGTTCGGCGCGCTGTGAAACAACGACGATGTATCGGAAGATCGAATCAAATTCTTCGGGCAGCTCAATCATCGGGTGAAATCCTTCTCAAGCGATTCCTGAAACGCCTTTCTGATGGCGTCCAGATGTGGCTTCATTCGCGTCGATTTCTGGTGCTCGGCAATGCAAATGCCGAACAGGGCATTGACCGCCTGGTCCAGACGGTCGTTGATAATAGCATAATCGAACTCCCCGGCGACCTGGAATTCTCTGACCGCCCACTGCAAACGCCGCTGAATGGCCTCCGGCGCGTCCTGTCGGCGTTCGCGAAGCCGGGCTTGGAGGACCTTGTACGAGGGCGGGTAGACGAAGATTTTGACCACATCAGGGACCTGGGTCTTGACCTGGTTGGCCCCTTGCACCTCGATGTCCAGGAAAACATCGCGCCCGGCGGCGAGTTGCGCCTCGACCGCGGTTCGCGACGTGCCGTATCGATGACCGGCGTACTCCGCCCACTCGAGAAAATCTCCACTCTGCACCATCGCCTCGAAGGCGTCGTCGTCCACAAAGTGATAATCCACGCCATCGCTCTCGGCCGGCCGTGCCGGTCGGGTCGTATGCGAGACGGAGAAGTGGCCCTCGATGCCGCGCTCCGCCAACCGGGAGATGGTCTCGCGAATCAACGTGGTTTTGCCGCCGCCGGAAGGCGACGACACGATAAACAGGACGCCTGGAAGATCAGGACTCATCAAAAACCTCGCTCGGCGCACATTCTACGCCATCGCAGCTGAAGACCCGATGACGCCTATCAGGAATGGGATACACTACGCTCAACAATCAAAGGATGGGCGCCTCACCCGTGCGATCCGCGCCTTTCCGGTTCGAAATCCATTCGACGAGGAGGGTGGTTTGAAAGGACGTCTGACACCAACGGTGTTTGTTCTTGCCGTCGTGGCGGCAGTGATCGCAACCCCAGCATGGGCACAAAACGAGGGAGCCGGCATTCCCGGCGAGGGCCACCAGCTGCCGATGAAGTGGGGAATCGGAGCGACCCTGTACAACCAGACGCAGCCCTACGACATCGTGAGCCTGCAGATCCCGATCGCCGGGCTCGATCTCAGTGCAGCCGACGGCCTCGAGATCGAAAACAACACCGACAGCTATCACCTCAAGTTCGATTACTGGCTCTTTCCTTTTCTCAATGTCTTTGTGCTCGGTGGCCAGATCGACGGCACGACCACCGTCAAGCTGAGTAACGTGGACCTCGGTCTGCCGATCACGCTCAACAACATCAAGATCGACTACTCGGGTGTGATGTACGGCGGCGGCGCCACTCTCGCCTTCGGCGGCAAGGGGTGGTTCACCTCTCTGACCTATGACATCACAGAAACCAATCTCGACGTCGCGTCGTCGTCGGTCAGCGCCTGGGTCCTGACACCGCGGTTCGGGCTCACCTTTTCCGGCGCGGCGATCTGGATCGGCGCAATGTACCAGAACGCCGAGGAAACCCACGAAGGCGTGTGGGATATGCCCTACCTCGGCGCCGTGCCGTACTATGCGGTGCTCGAACAGTCCGAACCGTGGAACTACCAGATCGGGATGGTCGCCGGCCTCGGCGAACACTGGAACCTGACCTTCGAGGGCGGAGTCGGGAGCCGCAAGTCGGTCCTCGCAGCCCTCGAGTACCGCTTCGGGAAGCGATAGCTTCGAGTCCCCGCCAGCGGGCAGGCCCTGTTCCGGATTTCGGACGTTGGAGTCCTGTTTTCAGGACATGATCGACGTTGAAGCCATCCAGATTCAACACAACCAACCGGCCCGGATCTTGCATCTCATACCTTGAGGCCAAAATGAACTTACGCGATGATTTCGATCGCCGACCACGATCGGCTGCGGCTCCGGAAGGTCCCGAACGCCCAAGGGTGGTCATCTTCGACGGAGAGGGTGAGCCCCGGGTGGAGGTCGTTGATCTCCCCGATGTCGAGGGGCCGGGAGATCATTTCTGCCATAGCGGCACCCGGTGGCAGGTCACGGCGACACGCACCGGCGACCGGGTCCTGATCGCGCAGCCGTTTCGAGCCTGATCTCCGGATTTCGTAGAATGGGCGCGACCCGTCACAGGAGGACAGTCATCATGCGCCCAAGCCACAGGTTGAGAACCGTCCTGACCTGTCTCGTTCTCACCGCGTCGTTCCTCGGCGGCTGCACGACCAGCGGCCCACGCCAGACGAAGCTCATGAAAAGCACAAAGATGACCATCTCTTCGGCCCAACTGAGGGTCCAGGTGCGGTCCCTGGCCGGTCGTTTCTCGGGGCTCATGGAACAGGCCGGGAATGGGGTCCTGGAACGCACCAACGACCCGGCGATGAAACGAAGGGCCCTGTTGTGGCTGAGCAACGGTATTCCGGCCATGCAGCAGGCACTGTTCCAGCCCGATCCTCTTGCTGCGTTGATCGATACCCAGTTCCTCATCGCCCAGATGCGGATCTATTTCGAAGACCTCTCGGCGCACAATCTGCCGCCCGAGAAGCAGAAAATCGTGATCCGGATACTCGACGAAATGGAGAGCGACATCGAGGTCATCGTCGACAACGCCGGGCCCGATACCGATTTCGAGGCGGGCAGGGCGCTGATCTACGATTTTGCCGAGGACAACCCAACAGATTCCCGATTCACCGCGCGCCGGGGAACGGCGGCCATGATGGCCGAGTTCACCGCCCGCGCGGGCGGCAGTGCGCTGAAGAGCATCGGATCGATTACCGAGACCGTCGAGGACCTGGTGGCACGGATCGACCTCAACGCCGAGTACCTTCCGAAGTTCGCCCGCTGGCAGGCCCAGCTCCTGATCTTGGATGACATCAAGGGCGACGAGGATTACGAGGCCGTAATCTCCGCGGTCGAGCAGCTCCAACACCTCGAGCTGGTGGCGGCCTTTCTCGAGGATCTCGATCCCCTGATCGCGAATCTCCCGGACCTGGTGGCGGACGAACGCGAGGCGGTGCTCGACGCGGTCCACGCGTATCTCCGGGAGACCCTCGCCTTTGTCGATCTCCAGCGCACCACCCTGATGCACGAGGATGTCCGCACCGAACGCGAGGCCATCCTCGCCGCCGTGCGCGAGGAACGGCTGGCGGTCCTCGCGGCAATTTCCGAAGAGCGCCGGATCGTGCTCGAAGCGATCGGTCAAGAAAGGGCGGCAGTGTTCGCCGACCTCGACACCCTGATGGACGAGGCCTTCACCCGCGAGGTCAACAAGCTCTTCATCCGCGGGCTGATCCTGATCGCGATCATCCTGGGAGGATTCGCCACCATCACGTTCCTCGGGGTGCGAGCGCTCAATCGCAAATTGGGATAGGCCTCACCCGGAAATCAGCACCCACTCGACGACCCCCGGTGCGGAATCGCACACCTGCTTCCATCTCATACCTACCCGACTCGCCAACCACCCGTGAAGGCCCCTGAAGGATGGGCCAAGGCCCACCATCACGGCTATCGAATGTGGTTCTGGACCCACTGCACCAATTGAGCGTGCTGCATGGCGCCCGATTGACGCGCGGCTTCGCGTCCGTTGCGGAAGACCACAAGCGTGGGGATGCTCTGGATGTTCAAGCGCGCGGCGATCGACTGGGCCTCCTCGGTGTTGAGCTTGGCCAGCCGGACTCCGGGCTCGAGATCGCGCGCGGTCTGCTCGAACGCGGGCGCCATCATCTTGCACGGCCCGCACCACGGCGCCCAGAAATCCACCACCACCGGGATGTCGTTGCGGGTGATCTGCTTGTCGAAGTTGCCTTCGTGGAGCACCACCGGACCGCCCGGGAATAGCGGCTGCTTGCACTTCCCGCAGGTCGGACCGTCCCCGATCCTGGCAGCTGCGACCCGGTTGATGGAGTCGCAGTGCGGACATACGATGTGCAGAGACTCCTGAACTGCCTTCATCCAGCTGCCTCCTCGTCGAGGGCGTACCTCACCGCAGTGCTCCGTCCCCTGTCGGCTGCGCTCGCCCGATCCGCTCTGTTCCCGATGCCAGCCACCCGGTCAACATCACCTACCACGGCTGATACTGCACCCTCAAGAGTACGATGTTCGCCGCTCCCCGGTTCTTGGGGTCGGCGTAGATGTAATTCAGCTCGATCCGGGTCGCGGCGTTGACGTACCAACTCAAGGCGATGTCGAAGTTTGTCAACTCGCCGCCCTCCACCAGACCATCCGTCAGATCGACCGTCGAGATCCGGCCCGCCAGTTCCCAGGCGCCGCCGTTCTTCTTCTTGAATGGGTTGCCCCCGGAGTACTTTTTCAACGGCAGCACACGGTCGAAGGTCCCGCTGTTGGTCCGGTACGGCCGGGTCTCACCGGTGAGGAACCACCCGAACTGGACATACGAACCGGCGAAAGTCGGATCACCGACAGACTGGGCCGACACGTCGCTCTGAATGTACTCCGCCATCATCCACAACGGACCCCGCACCGCGGCGAACTCCAGCCCCCACAGCGTGATGTGGCTGGTGTCGAATGAGCCGGTGTCCACCAGGTAATCGACGTACCGGGCCTCGGGCCGCGTCCGGTACCGGGTGTCACCACCCGTCGGCGACCTCGAGCTGAACGACGCGCCGACGTGCACCAGCTGCCGACCCTGGTCCCGGTAGACCGGGAGGCAGCTGAAACGACCGGTAAGCGACAGCAGCGAGGTGCCGGCGTTCTGGTCGCTGCTTTTGCCTAACGAGAACAGGCCGGCGGCCCAGGCGGTCCGCCCGTTCCTGCTGGAGTCGTGAATCTTGGCGCCGAGATTGGTACCGGGGGCAAAGGCCGTGACGGGGAGCGATCGCTCCATGAAGCCGCCGTGGTAGCTGCTGGTCTGCCGCTCGAGGCTGAACGGCTCGTACACCAGACCGAGGCGCAGCTTACCGACGTGATGCCCCCAGACTTCGAGACCTCCCTTGGCACCCTCGACCCAGGTCGCGTCGATCCCCCAGTCGGCACCGAGATCGAACGAGAAATTGAAGTTCAAATCGTTGAGCCGACCCACCGCAAAGAGAACGATGTTGCGCAAAGAGACCTGCGAATCGATCGGAGCATAATATTCCTCGTAGGTCGCATCGTCGTTGCCTGCCGTACCGTCAACCTGGATTTGGCCGCCGATTCGGAACTTCAGCTTTCCGTCGAAAAGGTTGTACCGGCTGATACCACGAATTCCTGCAACAAACGCCTTCCATTTGGAGTCGAACTTCTGCGGCTCGATCTCGTCGAGATCGAAGGGGCGGTAGTCGGTAAACGCCACAGCACCCGGGTTCGTCTCCAGTTTGCTCTTTGGAGTCTGATCGTCGTCCTCGCCGGTCGCGGCGGCCGGCGTCGGAGTAACCGGCGTTTCGCCGGCCTCTTTCTCGTTCTCAGAGGTTTCAGTCGGAATCGGCTTTTCCCCCGCCTCCTCTCCGGTTGGGGTCGGCGACGGCGTCTCCGGAGCCGGTGGAGTCGACGGCGCGGGCGTCGGGTCGGGAGACCCCGATGGTGGCGGAGCCACGCGCACTGCTGCCGGTGTGGGTGTTGTCACGGCCGTCGGCCAGGACGGCGTGCCCTGAGCGCCAGCCGCCGGGGTGGAGAAGACGAAGGTCGCCAATCCCAACATCACGGCTCCAGCCCTCAACTCGAAGTACAGTCGTTTCTGCATGCCGAAATCCTAACGCAAATCGTTATTCATGAGTCACCTGCTACGAGGTGCGATGCACTGCGCGCGGCGGTGTTTTCTCGATTCGCTCGCTCGACGTACCGCAAGTACGCCTCCGCTCGCTCATCTTGCGCAACCACCACCACGGTTGCTCCTCGCACCTCTCACTACAAATCCTCATACCAATGCGGGCTGGTTGACGGGTTTCCGACATGGCTCGGTCACGGCGTTTCGTTCCAGGTCGCAAGTCTTTTCCCGAGTTCGTGTTTCAGCTCTTCCTTGGCTGTCTGCGCTTCTCTGTAGATTTCGTCAACCTTATAAAAGTGCAGGGTCCTGAAGTCGCTCAACCCGGGTTTGATGTAGATATCGGGACGACGTGCCTCGAGCTCTCGTTGGACGATCGCCTGCTGCATGATCTGGATCGATCCAAAAAGATTGTTGAAGTAGCCGGGAACCGATCCCGGTTCGGCTGGGCTGCCGCTGTTGATGTCGACGGCGATCACGATATCGCACGAGTCCATCAACAGATCGTAAGGCACCGGGTTGGTCGTTCCTCCATCGATCAGCACCCGCCCACCGAGCTCGACGGGCGTGAAGAGCCCGGGCAGCGCCATGCTGGCCTGAACGGCGGGTTTGAGCGGCCCCGAGTCGATGACGACCGACCGGCATTCCCAGAAATCGGTGGCGACCACGGACAGGGGTATGGCGAGCTCCTCGAAGGTCTCGCACGAACGGTCACCGCACAACGAGGCCATGATCGACTCGGCCTTGATCAGGCCGTTGCGGCGGAAGTCGGGGTCGATCATTCCCCACCACTTGCTGATCTTGCTGTCGGAGAGCACCCCTCGCATGGTGTCGCTCCTGGTGATCGCCAACCGCGCGATCTTGTCCTTGATCTCCGCCGCCGACAGACCCGAGGCGTAGAGAGCTCCTATCACCGCACCGAAACTGCATCCGGCAATGCGGTGTGGGGAGATTCCCATCTCGTCCAGCGCTTCGAGCATTGGGATGTGGGCGATCCCCTTGGCCCCGCCGGCGCCGAGAGCGATCCCGATCTTCGGTTGTGTTTCCGATTGTGAGTCCCCGCGGTGGATGTCACGACGCCCGGAGGAGTTCTTTTCAGTCACTCACGATCTCCAATAATTGTTGCGATCACCAACTCACGGTTCCTTGGTTTCTTGCTTGTCTTTTGCGACCGGA
>CAWAUY010000001.1:682500-963459 GCA_963785275.1 Candidatus Sulfomarinibacteraceae bacterium | reverse complement strand
GTTATTTGATCAACTCATTTCAGTGCATTTGTTTTGCTACGCACCTCAAGCCGTGTTGACTCCCTTCGCACTGCCGAGGGCATCGACAACCGGCAACAAATCGGTCGCGATTGCTCGTTTGAGAACAAAGGCATCGGCGCCGGCTGCCATCGCCGCGCTGCGCACGCTCTGCTCGTCGTGGACGCTGAGAACGATCACCTTGAGGCCGGGGCAACGCCGCCGGAGATCTCGCAACCAGTCGAGGCCGCTGTCCCGGGCCAGTGACAGGTCGACGATCGCTACTTCGGGTTGCAGCCGGACCGCTCCCTCGAGCAGCGACGCCTCGTCGGCAACCATGATCACCGTCCCGAATGCCGTCTCGAGCAGTCCACGGATGCCCTCCGTGAGGCCGTGGTGGCGGTCGGCCAGAAGAACACAACTCACAGGCTTCTCGGACATCGAGGCCTTCTTTCTCCGCGACCGTGCTCTTCGCGTCGTCTGTCTGCAAACGGCATCAACCGGAGGTTAGGGAGATTCCTTTGGGTTGTGAACTCGGGGTTTTACGGGGCTTGCGACTGGGAAAACTACGAGGTTCTCGGACCGGAGGAGCGTCGGCCCGACCTCTCTATAGAACCGAAGTCACGTGAGCGGGGCACGCCCCGCCCCGACCACCGTCACGGGATTTCCGAGTAGGGGCGGCATTAAGGCCGCCCGCGGTGGTCCTTGCCCGCAGGAGGCCCGGCCGACCGCCGCAAGCGGCGGTCGGCCTGTGTTCTAGACCTCAGTACTCGTTGAACATACGCTGGATCTCATCCAGCGACCGCGGCTCCAGGAGGATGAGGCGCAGCAGAATCCGCGCCTTCTGGGGATTGAGGTCATCCGAGGCGATGAGCTTCAGGCCGTCGTCGTCCACCTCGACGTTGCGCCCCACGCGACCGGTGACCACGCGGCTGCTGCGAACGCAAACGATCCCTTTTTTCGCCTGTGCGGCGAGGGCGTCGAGGGCGGGCTTGGTCAGGTTTCCGTTGCCCACTCCGGCGACTACAATTCCCTTCGCCCCCGCAGCGGCCGCGGCGTCGATGAGCACGCCGTCCATGTTCTCGTGAACCATCACGATGTCAACGCGAGGCATGACTTCGACACCGTCGAGGGAGAGTTCACTGTTCACGGTGTGCCGGCCCACCGCTCCCCGGTAAAACTCGCACTCGCCGTAGGCCACGACTCCTACCAGGCCGCGGAGCGGCGACAGGAAGGTCTGCACGGCAGTGGTGCTGGTCTTGGTGAGGGATGCGGCATCGTGGATCCAGTCGTTGACCACCACCAGCACGCCGCGGCCGGCGGCGTCCTTGTCCGCGGCCACAGCGACCGCATTGAAGAAGTTGAGCGGGCCGTCGGCGGAGAGCGCCGTCGAGGGACGCATGGCCGCGGTCAGGACCACCGGCTTCTCCGATTTGATCACGAGGTTGAGGAAATAGCCGGTCTCCTCGATGGTGTCGGTGCCATGGGTGATCACGATCCCGTCCACGTCGGGCATCGCGACCAGTTCGTTGATGCGGTGGGCGAGCTTCAGCCACACCTCATCGTTCATGTCCTGCGATCCGATGTTGGCGATCTGCTCGCCGCGCAGGTTGGCGAGCTTGGCTGCCTGGGGCACGGCGGCCAGAAGCTGGTCGACGCCGACCTGCCCTGAGGTGTAGCCCGCCTGGACGTCGCTCTCGGCGGCGCCGGCGATGGTGCCCCCGGTAGCGAGGACGACGACGTTGGGCAGCTCGCCGGCGGCGGCAATGCCCGTCGTCATGACTACGAGCACGAGCAGGGCGGATAGTGTGAAACGGGTCGTTTTCATGGCGTTGCTTCCCCTTCTTGCTTGCGGACGATTATTCATACGCGGCCGGGTTCAGCCCGGTCAAAGCCACCGGGTCGAGGATCTCCTGGATCTGCGCCTCGGTCAGGATGCCTTTCGCGCGAACGAGCTCGAGGATGCCCATGTCGGTCTCGTAGGCCTCTTTGGCCAGTTCGGTCGCCGCCTCGTAGCCGATCACGGTGTTGAGGGCGGTGACGATGCCGACCGTCCGTTCGATGTCGCCTGCGAGGGTGTCGAGGTTGACGGTGATGCCGTCGATGCAGCGCTCCCGGAAGGTGCGCATGGTGGTGGTGAGCAGCGTCTGCGACTCGAGGATCGCGATCGCCTCGACCGGTTCGTAGGCGTTGAGCTGGAGCTGTCCGTGCTGGGCCGCGAGGGTGACCGTGAGGTCATTGCCCATGACCCGGAAGGCAACCAGGTTGACCAGCTCCGGGATCACGGGGTTGACCTTGCCCGGCATGATCGACGAACCGGGCTGCATCGGCGGCAGGTTGATCTCGCCGAGACCGGCGCGCGGTCCCGACGACAGCAGGATGAGATCGCCGGCGATCTTCGCCAGCTTGACCGCGATGCTCTTGAGCGCCCCCGACTCGGCGACGAAGGCGTGCTGGTCCCAGGTCGCCGCGAACATGTCCTTCGCCATGACGAAGGGCTTGCCGGTGAGCTCGGCGAGGTGGACCGGGACCCTTTCCGCGTAGCCCTCCGGGGCGGTGATGCCCGAGCCGATGGCGGTCGCTCCCATGTTGATCACCAGCAGCGGCTTTTCGGACTGGCGCAGGAACGCGATCTCGGCCTCGAGGGCGGCGGCGAAGGCGTGGAACTCCTGGCCGACCGTCATCGGCACCGCGTCCTGGAGCTCGGTCCGGCCCATTTTGACCACGGTCATGAACTCGCTGCCCTTGGCGCGGAGCGCGGCCACCAGCTTTTCGGCCTCTGCCGCCACGGCGTCGTTGCCGGCCAGCATCGCCACCTTGAGGGAGGTCGGGTACGAGTCGTTGGTCGACTGCGACATATTGAGGTCGTCGTGCGGCTCGATGATGTCGTACGAGCCGAGCGGGTGGCTGCCGAGCACGAGCGCGACGTTGGCCATGACCTCGTTGGCGTTCATGTTGGTCGAGGTTCCGGCGCCGCCCTGGTAGGGGTCGACCAGGAACTGGTCGTGGTACTTGCCGGCGAGGATCGCCTCGCCCGCCGCCAGGATCGCATCACGGATCGCGGCGTCCATCTTCCCGACGTCGGTGTTGGCCATCGCCGCGGCCATTTTGACGTACGCGTAGCCGTCGATGAGATCGGGGTAGTCCTGGAGGGTTCGTCCGGAGATCTGGAAGTTCTCCAGCGCCCGCGCCGTTTGGACGCCGTAGTAGGCGTCGGCGGGGACGTCCTTGTCGCCGAGCAGATCGTGTTCGACGCGGACGGCCTGCTGGGCGGCGACGCTCGTCGCGACCAGCAATGCCAGCGCGAGGCCGATGATTCTTGAGATCGATGTAGCTTGTCGCACGTTCATTTCCTTTCGTTGCGGAGGATTATTCGGACTTCACCCCAGAACCCAAGAGGCGAGCACCATGGCGACGACGGTGCTGGACACGGTCGAGACCAGTCCCGGCAGCATGAAGCTGTGGTTGACCAGGTACCTGCCGACCCTGGTGGTTCCCGTCTGGTCAAAGGAGACGGCGGCGAGCACGGTGCCGTAGGTCGGCAGGAAGAAGATGCCGTTGACCGCCGCGTAGGCGCCGACCAGGAGCGGCGCGCTCAAGCCGAGCGCCAGCCCGACCGGCACCAGCGTGACCACTGTCGCCGCCTGGCTGAACAGCAGGACCGAGAGCGCGAACATCCCGAGCGCGAACACCCAGGGTTGCGACTGGATCGCCGAGGAGATGCCGCCGACGATCGCCTGCTGGTTGCCCTCGAAGAACGACGAGCCGAGCCACGACACGCCGAGGATCGAGATCAGGGCGACCAGGCCGCCCTTCATGATGCTGCCCTTGACGGCCACCTCGGCGCTGGCCTTGAAGAAGACCATGATCAGCCCGGCGGCGGCGAGCATGATGATCATGATCGCGCGGCCCATCTCGACCTGTCCGGTCTCTGTCACGCCCTCGACGACCTTCTCGTACACCGGGCGCGCGTCGGGAAACACACCGATGCCGACGACCACCGCGATCGCCCCCAGGAACACCAGGCAGGAGCCGATCGCCCGGCGGCGCGCGAGACCTTCGAGGCCCTGCTGCGCGGCGATATCAGCGATCTTTCCGTCCGCCACTCGACGCAGGTATTCGGGGTCGTCTTCGAGTTCCCTGCCGCGCCGCGCCACGGCCAGGGTGCCGAGCAGCGTGCCGACCAGCGTCGCCGGCACGATGACGAGCAGAATCTGCGGCAGGCTGACGTCGATGCCGGCGAGCAGACCGGCCAGCGCCACCGTCGCGGCCCCGACCGGGGAGGCGATGATGCCGTTCATCGACGCGATCACGCTCGCCGACAGCGGCCGCTCGGGTCGGACGCCCGCCTTGCGCGAGACCTCGGCGATCACCGGAAGCAGGGCATAGACCACGTGCTGGGTGCCCGAAACGAGGACCAGGACGTAGGTCACGAGCGGTGCGAGGAAGGTGATCTGCCGCGGGCGGCCGGCCAGGATCTTTCCGGCGACCCCGATCAGGAAGTCGAGGCCCCCGGCCGCCTGCATCGCTGCCAGAGCGGTGATCACCGCGATGATCATCCCGAGCACCGTCCCCGGCGGGCCTCCGGGCGGCATCCGGAAGACGAAAACGTAGATCACGAGCCCGATGCCCGAGATCGTGCCGAGGCCGATGCCGCCGATCCGGGCCCCGATGACGATGCACGCCAGCAGCAGTGCCAGCTCCAACCACAGCTGCATCGCTCAACCTCCTCTCATGACTCAGCTTCTACTGCTCCCGATCACGGTGCCCGTGACCGCGAAGTCCGACACCACGACGACCGGCAGCCGCCGACGGAACGGGCGCCGTTGGACGACGCCCCTCCCTCGAGTTGAACAACCCGCACGCGACGCCTTCGGAAGCCGGGGCTCACTCGCCCTTGTTGGGTCCGTAAAGGCTGACGCCGAGTTCGCTCGCAATGTAGTTGATCGCTTTCATCGCACGGATGCTGTTGCCGGCTTCGTTGAGGCGCGGTGAGAATGCCGCGATCGCGAACCTGCCCGGCACCACCGAGACGATACCGCCACCGACGCCGGTCTTCGACGGCAGACCGGCGCTGTACATCCACTCGCCGGACTCGTCGTAGAAGCCCGCTGTCGCCATGATGGCCAGCAGCTCGGGGACGTGCTCCGCCGGCATCATCCTGCGGCCCGTCAGCGGGTTGACGCCGCTGTTGGCGAGCGTCGCACCCATCATCGCGAGGTCGTGCGTGTTCACGCCGACGGAGCACTGGCGCGTGTACACCCGCAGGGCCTCCTCGGGTTCGCAGTAGAGCCGCCCGTAGTTATAGAGAATGTTGGCGATGCCGCGATTGCCCCAGCAGGTCTCGTACTCGGACGTGTAGACCTCTTCGAGCACCGGCAGCTTGCCGCCCGCGAATCCCTCCAGGTTGTCGTGCACCAGCTTCCAGCGCTCGTCCTCGGACCCCGCCTGGACCAGGCTGACGGCCGCGATGGCGCCGGCGTTGACCAGCGGATTCACCGAACGATCAGGGTAGAGCTCCAGCGCCAGCTTCGAGTTGAAGGCCATACCGGTGGGCTCCACGCCGATCTTCTCGCGGATCACCTTGGGCCCCTGCTGGTTCATGACCAGCGCCGCGGTGAAGGGCTTGGAGACGGACTGGATCGAGAAGCGGTACTCCTGCTCGCCGGCCGAGTAGATCTTTCCGTCACGGGTGGCGATGGCGACGCCGAAGAGCTCGCTCGGCACCGTGTCGAGGATCGGAATGTAGTTGGCGTTGGCGCCTTCCTTCACGTCTTTGAACTTGTTGAAGGCCTCGTCCACGAGGCGCTGGAACTCCGCGGCCGTGGGCTCGGCGGCGGACTGCGCCGACGCCGGGATCGGCAGCAGCGCCATTCCCACCACGGCGAGGCCGAGCAGCCACGCGCCCGCATTACGAATTGAAATCACAGAGTTCATGAGTTACCTCCAAAGACGTGCGAAAAGTTGTATTTGAACGAGAACTGGACCTTGAAGTCGTCGACGGACCACCCGTCGGTGAAGTTCTCGCGGTAGCCGTACTGCAGCTCGGCGCCGACCATCATGTTCGGCACCGGGGTGTGGAGCAGGTTGACAAGCGCGTAGCGGCCGCTGGCGAAGGTGTCCGGCGTGGCGCTCGAGGCGTTGTCGATGTCGATCAGGGAGAAGCCGATGGCGGTGCTCCACTCGCTGCTCCAGTTGTGGTCGAGGAAGGCCACCACACCGAGGACCGGCAGCGTCACGCCCTTGACCGGTGCCGTGGGGTTACCGGGGTTCGGTTCGATGCCGATGTCGGAGGTAGCATCGTTCATGTAGTTCTCGATGCCCTCGCCGTAGACCACCTGCATCCTGAGCGTGTCGGCATCGCCGAGCTTGACGTTCGAGCTCAGGTTGAGGCCCCAGCCGGTGGCGCTGCCTGACAGGTCGTACTGGTCGGTGCCCTTGTCCTCCCACTCGATCCGACGCAGGATGCCGGCGATCTCGATATAGCCCCAGTCGCTGCCGACGTGATATTCCGCCGACAGATCAGGGAGCGGGAAGCGGGCCGTGACCTCGTCAAGCGCGATGTTCTCGTCGTACTGCCCCTGGTCGCCGCTCGCGCCGGGACGCTCGAGCGCGAAGGTCAGTCGGGTGTCGCCCTTGATCGGCATCCACCGCACCTGGACGTTGCGGAAGAAGACCATGCCCGACGGGCCCCAGTACTCGAGCGAGTTCGGGAACACGCCGATGTCCATGAAGGGGCTCCAGGTCTGGCCGGCGCCGAAATGGCCGAGCTCGCCGTAGGCGTGGCGGAGACGGAAGGTCGTCTGGCCGGCGTCGTCACCCACCCCGAAGAGCTCGAACTCGAAGATCGTGTAGAGCTCGCCGAGCTTGGTTGGAAACCACGACTTGACCCCGAAGCGGGTCTGGCGAACGCTGAAGTAGGCGTTGCCGTCGGCGCCGTACTCGTTCTCGGAGGCCGGCATCTTGGTCGGCCGGATGACGTCGAACCAGTCGGGGTTGATCTGGCCGGTGCGGTAGCCGACGTCGGTCATGGCGAAACCGTAGATCTCCGTCCGCGGCTTGGCCTCCGCCGCCTCTTCAGCATCGACCCCGTCGTCTGTCTCCGACTCCATGGCGACGGTCTCCTCCGTCAGCTCCGGCGGGTCGTCGGCAGCCACAACCGATGGCGCCGCAAGCAGCAGCAGGAGCGCGAGTGCCACGCCACCGACTGCCAGGAGGCGTTTCTGTTCATCGTTTTTCATATACGTTTCTCCTTTCGTTGATCCGTTTCTCAGTTCGAAGTTTTTTTCATCAAGGTCGTCGTTCCGCGCCTCAACACGCCATTCTCCTTCGTTCAATTCGTCGCTCCCGCGGGAGTACCGGACACGGGTGTCCACGGCGGCACGACGTGGGGGTCGTCGGCGTGCGCCTGCTCCCACGCCCGTACATTCACGCGGGCCGCGTCGAACAACGTCTCGTAGTTGCCCTTGCGAACCTTGTAGATCGCCTCCGGCGTCAGCAATGCCCACAGCGGCGCGTAGGCTTCGAAGACCGCCATCTGGGCGTCAACCGAGGTCGGCGCCACGACATCGGAGCCGAAAAGGAAGCGATCGGGGTAGCGGTTGATCATATCGGCTGTTTTCTGGGTCGCCTCCGGCGAAGCCGTGACGTACTTGGCCACCTCGTCCCAGGAGATGTCCATGTAGACGTGTGAGAGGTCGGGATCGGTGCAGATCTTCTCGACGATCGCGGCCTGCTGCTCGAAGGGCCGCACGACCCGGCCGACACCGAGATGCGCCCAGATGATCGTGGTGTTCGGGTGGCGCTCAAACAGCTCCTTCATCTGGGCGAGGATGTACGGCTCCTGGTCCGGCTTCGGGAACGGCATGTTGATGTCGTTGTGAAGCAGGACCACCAGCCCGATTTCGTTTGCAAGGTCGAGGATGCGGTCGAGCGCCGGGTCGGTGAGGCTGGCGACATTGCCCGCCACCTTCGACGACACGAACTCCTTGTGGATGGTGAACTCGCCGATCCCAGAGAAGACCCCCGGAAACGTCAAGAGCACGCGCCGGATGTGGTCGGCCGCGTACATGTCGGCGGGGTTGAAACCGGTGATCATGGGGTCCAAACGGAGCTGTTGCTCCGGCGTCAAGGACTTGTAGGCCATCGCAATATGGGCGTCGGTGAACGAGTAGTAGTAGAGCGGCGCATCGGACTGCAGGTAGTAGGTGGGGGCGAAGTCGCCGGTATTGCCATACGACCACATCTGCTGCAGCGGCAGGCCGAACACCGTAGAGCGGCCGATCGTGGTGCCCATCATCTCGACGTAGTCGTGGATGTCCGTGCCCTCCTGGATGTAATTCGTGATGTGGAAGTGCGAGTCGAAAAACTCGGCGTCCTCCGGCACCTGCGCCGCGGCCGGCAGGCTCGCGAGCGTGGCGAAGAGGACGAAGATGAGTCCGAGCGCCCGGCCCGAAAGCCGAAATCTGATGTGTCCATCGTGATGATGCGTGTTCATGTGTTCCTCTTTCCTTTCGTATGCAGTGCCTCAGAAGAAGATCGAAAATGCCGCCGACACCGTCGTGCCGTCCTGGCCGCCCGTGTAGTAGCCGAAAGTACTCGAGACCGGAGATCTGTTGACGTCGATGACCTGGAGGTTGAGCCGGTGATTCCGCGTGTTGAAGGGGTACCAGTTCGTACCGATCAGGTACTCCGAGCTGTCGTCAAAGCCCGCGTCTTCGTCGCCGAAGATCTGCGAGGTCGCGGCGTAGAGTTCGAGTTTCTGTTTGATGGGGAAGAACGCCGCCTGGACATAAAAACCGGTGTCCACGATCTCGTCGACCGGCAAGGCGCCATCCGCCTGGAACCCGTTGAGCGTCCGGTGGTAGAACTCGGTCTGGAAGAAGAAACCCCGGTACTTCAGACCGGCATCGAACGCGAGGACCTGATAGTCCGCGTTGGTCACCGTGACACCCGGCGCCAGAGACCCCTCTGCGAACAGATTCAGACTGTCCGCGAGTTTCAGGGCGGTGTTCCCCGGGTTGGTGCCGATCGCCGTGTACCGCTCCTCGGGGCTCAGAACCGTCGACACACCGAAGCGGGTCGCCAGGTCTTCGTGATATTCCCAGTCGCCATAGCCGCCCCTGGGGCCGAACTCGTGGGTCGTCGGCATCCACCAGACCGAGCCGCCGTAGGTGAAGTGCCGGTCGATCTGGCTGGCGGTGACGCCCAGGGTGCTCGAGGTGTTTCCCATCGACGCGCTGTACCAGAGGCCTGGCGTGATCTGACCGTTCGCCCAGATGCCCTGGGCGAAAAACGGTCTGAAGAACTCGTCCGCCATGACCCGGTCGTTGCCGAGCCAGTAGGGGTGGGAGCCGAACATCGACCTCGAACCGGGATTGCCGAAGATGCCGGCATAGAGATTGAACCGTTTGCTGAATTGATAGCCGATATTGCCGAAGATGGCGCTCTGATTGGTGGTGTTGACGGTCCAGAAGGCGATGTTGTACCGAAGTTTCGGGGTCTCCTGCCCAGCCGTTCAGCCACACAAGGACCCGGTGCGAGTAGATATCCCGCCTGGCGTCGACGGGATGCTCGTTGCCGAGGTGGTCGGTGAACATCTGGTCGGCGGGCATTTGGTTCATATACCGCAGCAGCGCGTAGGCGCTGATGGAGAGTTCCCCTGCTTCGCTTGTGCCGACGACGAACCCCTTGCCGGGATCGTAGAGACCCCAGGTCTCGTTGGCCGGGACCTCCGCGACACCGCCGTCCGGCGGCGGAGATGCGTCAGGGCTCACCGCCGCGGTGTCCTCAGGAGTCGTTGCCGCAGTTTTCATGTCCGCGTCGGGCGCGAGCGGGGCGGCGGCCACCAGGAACTCGCCGCCGCATCCCTCGGTGACCCACACACCCGTGCCGTCATAGCCCCAGGTTCTGCCCAGCAGGCAGGCCGCCTCCCCCGTCTCCCGAACCAACAGGACGCCGGCCGACGTGTCGGCCGGGCAGTGTTGGCGCTCGTCGACTCCTGACGTGCAACTGACGGTCGCCGCCGGGGCCGCGTTTGTTGCCGGCGCCTGCGCCAGGGCCACGGGCGCCAGACACAGGGCTCCAGTCGCTGACAGGAACATCACCCGGGTTGGGAAACTCATCATCTTTGAACTCCTTCTTCTTCTTCGGCGTGTCTTGGGACGTGACGGACGGCATCGACGGACGGCAACAGATCGGTCGCGATCGCCCGCTTGAGCACGAAGGCGTCCGCGCCGGCTTCGATCGCGGCTCGGTACACGCTCTGCTCGTCGTGGACGCTGAGAACGATCACCTTGACATCCGGGCAGCGCTGCCGGAGTTCCCGCAACCAGCCCAGGCCGCTGTCCCGGGCCAGCGAAAGGTCCACGATCGCCACCTCGGGCCGGAGCCGGACCGCACCTTCGAGCAGCGACGCCTCGTCGGCCACCATGACCACCGATTCGAAGGTCGTTTCGAGCAGCCCACGAACGCCCTCGGTGAGACCGTGGTGGCGGTCCGCCAGTAGCACACAGCTCAGCGGCTCCTCTGACATACGGGCGGTCCTTTTCTGCGGCGGCGCTCGTCGCGATTTCTGTCGAAAAACGGCATCAAACAGAGGTTAGTTGGGATTTGGAGGGCTGTGACCTCGGAGTTTTACGGGGCTGGCCACTGGGAAAACCACGAGGTGGTCATCCGTTGATTTCGGATTTCGGATTTCGGATTTCGGATTGTCGGATCGCAGCATCGCACCGTCGCACCATCGCAAACCGCAGATCGCGCAGATAGACGCAGATCCATCGCACCATTACCATCGCTAGTTTTGAGTTCAGCCTCAGTTTGCAGCTACCTGTAAATCACAGATTACTAAGGGGCGGAAGCATTCGAAAGGGATGGTGAGAAACTTCGCCCTACGAAGAGCCTGTGGAACGTGAGGAGGCGGGATTCATACCCTCTCGCCGCTGCTCCTGGATCTTCGAGGTATCTTGCAGGCGGCTCAACTGATCACTGATCACTGCCGCTGCTCCTGAACGCCGCATCCCGGCCGCTCGATCCGAGCGGCCGGGGAACTCGTTCGAACTACGACAGGCGCTTGGTCACGCCCCGCGCGGCCGTACCGATAGAAATGATGGAGAAACCGGCGAACAGCAGGTTGACGCCGACCAGGGTGCCGATGGCCCACAGTCCAGAGACCGGCCATTCCTTGAGCAGCATGATGCCGAGCAGTACGCCCATCCCGGCGCTGAACAACATCGATCCCCAACCCTTCTCGGGTTTGACATGAAACGCGAGCACGGTGCCGAAGATGCCGTCCACCAGCAGGTAGACGCCGAGAATCAGGGTCATGGCCGCAAGCCCGACGCCGGGTCGGAACACCATGATCATGCCGAGGACCAGGGTCAAGGCTCCACCGATGAAAGCCAGAGTCCCGGCCCCGAACGAGCCCGCATGAAACGCGCCCATGAGCCGCGCCACTCCACCGATGACCAAGGCAAAGCCGAGGAAAACAGAAACGCTGGCGCCGCTGAGAAATGGAGCCGCTATCGCGAGAACACCCGCGATCACCGTCACCACTCCCAATGCCACGATCCATCCAGCGTGTTTGTGTGCATGTTGTGCCCAGTCGTTGATCGCTTCTCTGAAGTCTCCCATGTCACTCCTCCTTGAAAAAAATTCGGCCCTGTTGAGGGCCTGAAATTATTCAGCCAGTGCCTTTTCGACACTCATCGCGAGGGCTTCGGCATAGGTGATCACCACCGTGTCACCGACGTTCACCCCTTCGAGCTTCTCCGGGTACATCACCCTGATCGTGCGCGTGTTGCCGCCCGGCCCCATGAAGGTGACCGAGGGAGTCGCGGTGTCGATAGCCGTGATCGTGACCGCCAGAGTGGTCTTGCGTCCGACAACGCCTGCCGGCATCTCGCCGAGTTCGGCGCCCGCGGCTGCGACGGTCGTTTCCAGACCGGTCTCCTGCCCACCCGGTATGACCTCGTAGGCGAGGGCCTCGGTGTAGATGGCGACGACCACATCGCCCTGCTGCACCTGGTCGAGGTTCTCCACAGCGTCATCTGCTATGAGGTAGAATTCTTCGCCGTCCTCCGTCATGAGGACGACCTCGCGGGTCGCGTGGTCGATCTCCGCCACGGTCGCGGAGACCTCCACGGTGTCAACAACGGCCTCGGCCGCTACCGGAGCCGCGGGAACCACGGTTTCCGCGGGCATCTCGGATTTGTCCCCACACGCAACGCACAGGGTTCCCACCATCAGAACAACCACTGGCAATGTTCCAGTTCTCTTCATCATCTTTCCTCCTCCTCTGGATTTTCCGAATTCAAGACGCATCCTAGACCGCGGCTGCCAATACGCGATATCTGGAGGCGCCGGATTTCAAGCCGAAGACTACTCCGATTTCTTTGGGTTGTGACCTCGGAAAATTACGGGGCTTGCGGTTGAAGGTATTCCGGGGGGCGGGGCCGGAGGAACAGAGCTCGACGGGGCCGTTCTTGATCGCGAAGAACACCGGTCCGGCGTTGGTGTGCAGATTGAGCGCCTCCATCATCCGGGGGTGGAAAGAGGCCCGTAGTAGACTGCCGCCCATGCAATTCGTAGAATTCCTTCGTAGTCAGCCCGTCATGACGTTATTTCTGGTGTTCGGCCTCGGGCACTTGTTGGGTCGCATCCGCATCGGAGTCGTGACGCTCGGGCCGGTCGCGGGGGTCCTGTTCGCCGGGCTCGGTTTCGGCTATCTGGGGTTCGAGATGCAACCCGGGGCTCAGGCGGTCGGGTTCGCGCTCTTCATCTTCTCCGTGGGATACCAGGCCGGACCGCGTTTCTTCGACGTGCTCAAAACCGATGGGCTGAAGTATCTGATCATCGCGCTGATTGTGACCGTGACGGGCGTTGTTCTGGCCATCGTACTCGCGCACGCGTTCGGGTTCGAGCCGGGGACCGGCGCCGGGTTGCTGGCAGGCGGCCTCACCAGCTCGCCGACGCTCGCAGCAGCGCAGGATGCGATCCGTGGCGGCACTGTGAATCCGCCGGCGGGGTGGAGCGTCGACCAGATGGTCGGCAATATCACCACCGGGTATGCGATCACCTACATCTTCGGCCTCGCCGGGCTGATAATGATCGTGAAGCTGTTGCCTGCGCTGATCGGCATCAACCTCGCCGACGAGGCGAAAAGTTACGAAACCTCGATGAAAGCGGCCGACACCGGCGCCGCGGACCAGGTCGGCTTCCGCGCCTATCGGGTATCGAATGAGGACTTCCTCCGGATGCCTGCCGAAGAACTCAACAAGCTGTGGGACGGGTTCTCCTGGGTTCGGCTGCGACGCGGCGGCAAGTTCATCGACCTGCAATCGATTGATCGACTCGAGCTCGACGACGAGGTCATCGCTCTCGGTTCGCCGGCGTTCCTGGACCGCATTCGTACGCTCGGTGAGGACATCAGCTTTGTGCAAGAGACGGCCGGACCGATGGAAACTGCCCGGGTCATTGTGCAGCGCAAAGATGTCGTCGGACGGACTCTGGCGGACCTCGAAATCGCGAGGAACTTCGGCGTCTATGCCGAAGGCATGACCCGGATGGGCAAAGACATCTCTCTTGAGCTTTCGGTCGAGCTGCGCCGCGGTGACGAGATCAAGGTCACCGGACCGACGGCCAATATCGACGCCCTCGGCGACGCCCTCGGCGAGGTCGAACGGGACGTCAAGCAAACGAATCTGCTGGTGCTCGCCGTGGGCATCGTGGCAGGTTCGTTCCTGGGCACCTTGTCGATCACCATATTCGACCTTTCGATCGGTCTCGGCTCGGCCGGCGGTCTTCTGGTATCAGGAATTGTCATCGGCTTCATGAACAGTGTCCGCCCGACATTCGGACGTTTCCCCGAGGCGGCGCAGAGTTTCCTGAAAGATTTCGGCCTGCAGTTGTTCATGATCGGTGTCGGGCTGCGCGCAGGAGCCGACATCGTGGACACCTTCATGCAGGCCGGACCTCAGCTTGTCGCGGCCGGAGCCGTGATCACGGTGGTACCCCTGCTCATCGCATACGTCGTCGGCCATCGCCTGATGCATCTGAACCCGGCCATCCTGTTCGGTGCGATCGCCGGCGCGATGACCAGCGGCGCGACTCTGAGCGTGGTGACCGGCGAAGCGAAGAGTGAAATCCCCGCCCTCGGCTACACCGGGACCTACGCATTTGCGAACGTCTTCCTGACAGTGGCGGGGCCGATCGTCGTCGCCCTCGCCTGAGGGGCGGTCCACCTCCTGCCAAGAGCGGAACCTCAGATTCGACGTGACGCCGAAACGGCGGCAGTATTCACACTCAACAGCGGGTCGAAATCCCACACAATTCTCGGTGAACCCGACGGACACCGTGACTCGTCAACCCAGGTGCTCAAGGAGATCGATTGGGGTGGCGAAATCATCCCCGTCGAGGCAGACATCACCCTCGGCTTCGACATCCGCACGCTCGCCATCGACTACACCTACTACCCGTGGGTCAAGGAGCGATGGGCGGGCGGGTTCGGCCTCGGTTTTCGTGTGATGGACCTGAAGACGACTTTGACGGTGGAAGGCACCGAGCTCGAGAAACAGATCGACGGCGCCGCGCCCCTCCCGTACATCAACTTCGAGTACCGCCGGATTTTTCGCAAGCGGTGGATCCTCAAGGCCCAGGCCGGCTGGCTCGCGGTGAAGATCGGAGATATCGAGGGTGGTCAGTACCTCGGCCGCCTGGCTGGCGAGTACATCACCGACCGGCGTTGGGGTTTTGGTGCAGGCGATCAACTATTCCACGGTCAACGTCGATTGGGACAATATCGGAGGCTTCGAACGAGGAGGATCTGCTCCATGCCAGGATCGAACTCGACATCAACGACTTCAGTTTTTACATCCGGGTTCGCTGGTAAGACCCGATAGGGCGTCGGAGCGCCACCCGCCTGGTCTTCAAAAAGCCAAGGCCAACGCCAGCACGGTTGCGACTCGCAGGCCGATCCGCTGCCACGCAGACGGCGACCCGGTACACAACCGCTCACCCACCGAGATAGGCCCGGGAGCTGGGAAAGACCAACAACCCGGTCGCCTCGCTCACGAATCCTCTATTCGATAGGCGCGCTGCAGTTCCTTGGCATAGGTGCGCTGAACGACCGCAATCACCAGGGCCGTGGTCCAGCCGAACATCATGATGCCGTTGGCCGCTTCGAACGAGGCGAGGAGCCGCCACTGTTCACTGAGAAGGATGTCGCCGTAGCCGAGGGTCGTGTAGGTGACCATCGAGAAGTAGAGCGCCGGTTCGAGGCCTGAGATCGCCCCCAGAATCACAAAGGCTGCAGCCCACACCGACACCTCGAGGAGGGCGGCCGCGAAGAACAGAAGGACCGTTCCGGAAACCACGAGGAGCCGCTGCGATTTCAACGTCATTCGCCTGTGGCCCGTTCGGCGTTCGAGCACTCTGAGCGTGATCACCATGCACATGGCATGGATGGCGGTCGTCAAGACAATCATCAGCGTTCCGATCGCTATGGTTTTCAACATGAGACGCCCCCTCCAGCTGGGTTCAACACCCCCCGATCGATCCGTCCAGTCATGCGCTCTCCCGATGCGTCGCCTCGATGAACGGGCTCATGCGATCTGCACTGTCCGGCCCGGTCGAAGTGGGCGTCCATCACGGCGTGTCGTGCACGGTCTCTTGCGGGGAATCTTCATCTTCCCCGGGATCGTGATCAGTCTCCAGCTCCACGGACACCACCTGATCCGCAGATGTAATCACCACTGAGGGGACGTGTTCCACGGTGACCTTGACCGGCACGCCGAAGCTGCGCGCAAGCGCGCTTTCGAGGTCCGCCACGCTCGGCACCTCGCCACTCCCGGTCAGCATGACTTTGACCTGTTCGCCGCGCGTCGTGACCCGGACAAGGTTCACCGTCGAGTCGGCGCCCAACCAGGTCACAGCCTGGCGCTGCGCCCGGCGCGTCCTGTCCGAATTCTGCATTACGCCCTTGCCGGTGAGTCCCAGCGGCACCATGATCAGCAGGGTCGCCACGGCGACCATGGACACCAGATCGGCGACCGACTTGCGGTCCTCGAGGATCTTTTTGACCGGCGAAAAACCGATCAGTACGAAGACGGCCATCGAGGCCAGGATGATGGACACCAGGTTGGTGGCGAAGAGCAGGAAGGCCCCGAAGGCAGCTTGTACGTGCCCGGCCTGAAGCGAGACGCCGACCACCCCGAGAGGCGGCACCAGGGCCACCGCCACCGCCACGCCGGTCAACGACGATGAAACACGGTCGTCGATTGTTGCGTAGGCGCCGGCAGCGCCGGCAGCGAGCGCGATCGCCATGTCGAGCAAGGTCGGCGAGGATCGCGACAGGACCTGCGAGTTCACCCCGAGCGGAACCAGCGCCGGGATCCACGATGCGAGAATCCACGCCAGCCCGATCGCCGTCACTACCGAGGCCGCCACCACCGCGAAGGACGTCAGCACCCGGACCCGCCAGCCGGCGACAATCCCTGCCGCACAGCCCATGATCGGGGTCATCAGGGGGGCCACCAGCATGGCGCCGATGATCACGGCCGTCGAGTCCTGGAGCACGGCGAGGCTCGCGATCGCCACCGAGAGCAACAGCATGAAGATGTACGACGTGATCTTGGCGCGCCGGTTCGGTCCCTCGAAGTAAAGGGTATCGGCAATTGCAGTGCGTCGATCCGGGCCGAGATCCTGGTCGTACAGCCAGCGCCGGAAAATCTCGACTGCCATACCACGGTTGGCAACTTCGGCATTTTCCGAACCGCTCTGGAGTCCCCAGGCAATCATCACCAGGCCGACGACAACACCGCACACGGCGACTGCAACCAGCGCCATGGAGAAAAGCGCTCCGGGCAGGATCAGGATCAACACAGCAACGGCGAGCTGGGCCGCTCCTTTCCATGCATAAATGCTGCGGTCTGCCTCCTCGGCGTCCCGGTCAAACCACCGGCGCAGAGCCAGCAGCCCTAATCCGGCCAGGTACCCGCCCACGACCAACTCGACAACGCGAACGGTCACGCCGGGCGCCAACAGCAGGCCAATTCCGGCGACGAACGCGAGACCCGCCCGTAACCGGCCGTGCGCACTGTCGCGACCGCGGTGGTGACCCCAGAGGTCGCTCGCACTCACGACCAGGAGGCAGCCTCCCACAAGGAACCGAAGCATGAACTCCGCCGCGTGCGGTGCCGCCAGAATGGTGAGGCCGGCGAGAGTGAACGCCGAGCCCTTGACGACCGCCGGGTTCACGAAGTAACGCTGTGTGCTTTCGGTCATTGAGCCCCTCCTACCTGGTGGGAATTGACGATGGCTCTCCAGGGAAAACACCCTGCCTTGAGTCCGACAACCGATGCGGGTACCCTCGAACCCACGAAGGAACAGGAGGCGAGATGTCTGCAATAACGAAACGACGGGCCAGGTTTGCCAGGAGGGACGTGGCGGAAATCGCAACCGGCGCATGCATCATGGCCTTTCCAGTCACAGTGACCGAAGAGGTCTGGAACCTCGGTGCGGAGTTGAGCTTGCCGCACGTGCTGTTCTTCGCACTCGCGTCGATCTCGTTCCTCGCGCTGATGGTCTTCATGCTGGAGCACGGTTCGGTCGGACCCAACCGCAAGGTCTTCGTCCAACGGGTGCTCAGCACGTATTTTGTGACGCTGCTGATCGCCGCGCTGCTTCTGCTCGGAGTGGACCGTCTGGAGCTCCTCGTGGACCCGGTGGTGGGTCTGAAGCGGGCCATCCTGGTCGCCTTCCCTGCCAGCTTTGCAGCAACCGCGGTCGACAACTTCAGTTCCTGACCCGCCCCAGAATTGAGGAGCGTCGGACCCTCGTAGGGTGGGCCTTGGCCCACGTTCAGAATCGTCACACGTCATGGGCAGGCCCCTGAAGGTGGGCTGAAGCCCACCCTACGGTTCCACTCGTTCTTTGCCGGAATCCCGGTGCGTCGCACCTTACAGCACCGGTGCCGTCAGCCGCGCCACCGACACCGCGAGGCGCCTGGTGAACGGGGCGTCCTCGAGGTCGGTCGGGTCCCAGGGAACGGCGTGCGCCATGTCGTTTTCGAGCATCGCCTCGAGCTGCCGCCCGAAGTCCTCGTCGACCATGATGGCGTTGATCTCGAACTGCAGCCGGAAGGACCTGTTGTCGAAGTTGGGGCTGCCCACCGAGGAGATGTCGTTGTCCACCAGAAACACCTTCTGGTGCGGGAAACCGTCGGTGTAGCGCAGGAAGGTGATCCCGACGCCGGCCAATTCGTTGGCAAACCAACGGGTCGCCAGATCGACCAGCGGGTTGTCGCCTTTTTCGGGCACCATGATGCGGACGTCCACCCCACGCAGAGCGGCCAGACGCAACGCCGCCATCACCGCCTCGTCGGGCACGAAGTAGGGGGTGGCGATCCAGATCCGGTCGCGGGCGGCGTTGAGGGCGTGGACGAAGAAGAGCTGTGCGGTCTCGATGTCGTCGACCGGGGAGATCGCGCAGAACCATGGTCTTGACGTCGGCGCCGCTCGCCGCCGGCACCGGCTCCCAACTCAAGTCGGGGATCGTCCGGGTGGCCCAGTACCAGTCCGCGAGAAACATGGCCTGCGCGACCTGTGCCGCCGGTCCCTCGATGCGGACGTGGGTGTCGCGCCAGTGACCGAACTTGGGATCGAGGCCGAGGTACTCGTCGCCAACGTTGTGGCCGCCGATCCAGACCACCTTTCCGTCCACGACCACGTTTTTGCGGTGGTTGCGGAAGTTGAGTTGGAAGCGGTTGTGGGCGCCCTGGGTGGTGTTGAACTCGGACTGCTGGATGCCGGCCGCCTCGAGTTCCTTGAGGTAGGCCTTGGGGAGACCCGCGCTGCCGACTTCGTCAAAGAGCACGAAGACTTTGACGCCGCGGTTGGCGCAGTCGATCAACGCCGACTTGAGCCTCCGCCCGAGACCGTCGTCGTGGATGATGTAGAACTGGACCAGGGCGTAGTTCTCGGCCTCTGCCAGACCCGCGATGATGCTGTCGAAGGTGGCGTCCCCGTCCACCAACAGTGTCACGTCGTTGCCGTTCAGTAGCGGGCTGCGGGCGAGCCGTTTCATGGCCTCGTAGTTGGGGATCCGCTCCAGGCTCTCCACCGCGAACGGCGCGATCCGCTCCTGCATGGTGGTCCTGAACTGTTCCACTTCGGTCTGGCGGTCGTTAAACGCCTCCACGTAGCCCTGGAAATTGCGGCGGCCCAGGACCCAGTACGCGGGCACCGCCAGGTAAGGAAAGGTGTTGAGGCTGACGCCCCAGGCGATAGCGCCCTGGGCGGTACGGGCTGTCATCACCGCGTGGATGGACGAAAGGAACCCCAACACCTGGAACAGCACGACGATGGCGGTGATCACGCGGCGCCTCCTTTTTGATCGGCGGGCAGTCTTCGGCGCATCGGCAGCATCCTTCATGAGTGGGCTCCTCTTGAAATCCGGTGATTGCACACAGGAGGATCGTAGAGGTGTTTATAGTGGGCATCAATCCGTAATTTTACGGGGTTTACAGCTCGACGAGGCCCTGTTTGATGGCGAAGTGGATCAACTCAGCATTGGTGTGCAGGTCCAAGGTCTCCATCATCTGGTACTTGTGGAACTCCACCGTCCGGGCCGAGATCTCGAGATCGGCGGCGATCTCTTTCGCCGACCGACCCTCCGCCAGGAGCTGGAGGACCTCCCGCTGCCGCGGCGTGAGGCTGTCGATCGGGTCGTCGCCGGCGTGCTCCGGGCCCTGTTTCATGGCTTCCAGGACCTCCCCCGCGAGCTGCGGCGTGAGGTAGGTCTTGCCCTGGAGCGCGGCGCGGATGGCCGTCACCAGCTCGGCCGGCGCCGAGTGCTTGAGCACGAAGCCCGCCGCCCCGGCGTCGAGCGCCCGCCGTGCGAAGCTCACGTCGCGGTGCATGGTCAGAAACACCACGGGCGTTCGATCTCCACCCTGCCGCAATTGGATCAGCGCATCGATGCCGTTGAGTTGGGGCATGGTGACGTCGGCGACGATCACGTCGGGCCGCAGCTTCTCGGCTGCCGCGATCAGGGCGCGCCCGTCCTCCACCACACCCACCAGTTCGAACTCAGGCGTGAGCAGGCTCTTCAGCGCCTCGGCCACCATGAGGTGGTCGTCGGCGAGGAGCACCCGCGGTCGGTGAACGGGTTTCACGGTGCATTCCCATCGGCTGGAACCCAGGCGACGACCACAGTGCCCCGACCGGGCGCGCTCTCGATGTCCAGCGTGCCGTTCACCAGCCGCACCCGTTCTCGCATGCTCGCCAGACCGAGGCTTCTGCCTCTCGCCCGGTTCGCCGGATCGAAGCCGACGCCGTCGTCACCCACGGCGAGGATCAGCCCATCGGCATCCTGCCGCAGCGTGACGCTCGCGGTGGCGGCGCCGGCGTGGCGGGCCACGTTGTTCAGCGCCTCCTGCGCCACGCGGAACAGGCAGAGCGCCGCCTCTTTCCCGACGTCGGGCAGCGGATCGAGCTTCAACGAGAGATTGAGCCGGCTCCGGCGACCCTGCCGTTCGCACTCCGCCCGCAGCGCCTCCGCCAGCCCGAGCTCATCGAGAACCGACGGGTGGAGCTGGTAGGCCAGGGAGTGGATGTCCTCGCTGAGGCGCACGAGCCCTTCGCGAAGCGACCGCATCGCCTCTGCCTGAAGTCCGTCTGCAGCGGCGGACTCGGCGCGTCCGGCCTCGATCGCCAGCACCGCGACCCGCTGCGTCATGTCATCGTGCAACTCGCGCGCGAGCATCGCGCGCTCCTCCTCGTGGGCGCCGATCAGCCGCCGGCTGAGGTCGCGCAATTCCTCCTCGGTCTGTTTGCGCCCCGTGATGTCGCGGAGGACGCCGAAGGTGCGGATGGCGCGTCCGGCGGCGTCGCGTGTTCTGACGCCCGCCAGGTGATGGATCCACACCTCGCCACGGTCCGGGTGCAGGAAGCGATACTCGAGGGAGATCCGGTCCAGCTTCCCGCCGTGCAGCTGGTCCCGCAGGTGCAGCACGCGCCGGCGGTCGTCGGGATGCAGGCGCTCCATCCAGAACTCCAGGGCCTGGAGGCCCAACGTCCGTTCCGGCGGAACGCCGCAGAGTTCTCGCATCCGGTCGTCGGCGAACATGATGCCCGCGTCGAAATCCCCCTCGTAGAACCCCAGACCCGCGAGGTCGGCGCCCGCCGCCAGTCGGGCCTCGCTCTCGCGAAGCGCCTCTTCGGCGCGCTTGCGCTCGCTGATGTCGATGGAGACGCCCGTCAGACGATCCGGCTCGCCCGCGGAGCTGTAACGGGGCCGCCCGCGGGAAGAGATCCATCGCAAGGGGCCGTCACCTGCCACGATGCGGTAGTCCACGTGCAACGGCTCGCCCGTACCCACGGACTGCTCGATGGCTTCGCGGACCCGATCCCGATCGTCGGGATGGACCGACGCCTCGAAACGCTCCCGGGTGATGGCCTCGTCCGGCGCATACCCGAAGATCTCCCGGCCCCTCTCGGTGGCCCAGAAGACGCCGGTGCCGAGGTCGAGGGTCCACAGCCCGGCCCCGGCGGAGTCAGCCGCCATGGCCAGGCGTTCCTCGCTTTCCTGCAGGCTCAGCTCGTGGCGCCGGCGGGCGAGCGCGTTGGTGAAGATCTGCGCTACCAGTTGCAGACGGTTGACCAGCGCATCCGGCCAGCTCCGCTCGACCCGCAGGGTGTTCCAGCCGACGAGGCCTACGGGCGGTTCGCCTCCGATCGATAGGGGGATGCTCAAATGCGACTTGACGCCGTAATGGCTGCAGTACTCCTGGTCGACGTGGGCTTCCGGCGGGAACTCCGCCAGAGATGACAGGGAGACCACGTTGCCGTCCAATATTTCCTGCAGAATCCAGGGAAACTGTCCTCATGCAACGGCTCGGGAGGAAGAACCTGCTCCACGGGGGGGTAGGCGTGTGTGGGCGCGATGACATCCGGGGCCAGTCGCCGACCACTGCCACAGCACGGCAAGATCGATCTCGAGGCACTCGCAGACGCTGCGCAACGCGTCCTCGATCGCGGGGTCCACCTCGGCGGGCGGCAGGTTGACGAACTTCGACGACAGGTCGGCGAGTAACTCCTCGAAGCGCAGGCGCTCCTGGAGTTCCGAGGGCACGAAAGCCGGTTTCGCGGACATCGGGTTATTTTCGCACAGCGGCACCGCGGACCCCCACCCGAAGCGCGCTGGAAGAGCGCAGACCTCACTTTCCCCACCATTTGTCGTTCGAGTAGGGTGGGCCTTGGCCCACCTTCAGGATCGCTGCGGGTCTATTCCTTTTGTCTCGTAAGTGAACCACTCTGAAGGTGGGCTGAAGCCCACCCTACGGAGCTAACGGTGTCGGGGGGGTTCTCGCTCCCGCCTCGGCTGGGACGGTCTATTCGGGCGTCGCTTCTGGAGTTGGGGAGTTCTCGCCCGGGCCTGTGGGTTGCTCCTCGAACCACTTGCGTGGTTTGGAAAGGTGGATCTTTGATTTGCCATCGTCGAAAGAGACTCCGGCCATCACCGACTTGAACCTGACAAAGAGCCTGCCGTTGGTCTCCTTGTTCCTGGAATCCATCCATCCCATGGCCTCGAAGCCGTCCCCTGTCATGGTGAGATCGTCGAAGGTAAAAAAACCCGCGCCGAGGCTCACGTCGAGGGCGCCACTGACGTTCCTGATGGTTGGCGCAAGCCCCAACCACGTGGGCCCGGCACCGAGCTCTTTGAGCAGACCCATGATCGGACGGGTATCGTACATGTCGATCGTCACGCTGCCATCGACCGCCAACGGTCGGCTGAACGTGATGTCGCTCTTTTCGAGCCCCACCTCGAGGTACCAGGGATCCAGCTTCTTCTGTTTCTTCTCGGAAAGGTCCTTGTTGATGATCTTGTCGAGGCGAACCGTAGTGCCCGATGGATCGAAACGCCCCGTCTGAAGATCTCCTTTGACAAGATTCGTATGCACCTCGAGATCGCCGATGAGCGGAGTACCGCGGCTTTCCAACTCGATCGTCTGGGCCGCCACGTCGATGGTTCCGGTCGCCACCTGCTCCTTGATCTCGAGCCTGGCCTGGACCCGCCCGGTCCCGGAATTGAGGGTGAAGGCAGCGGCGTCCGGAATCAGCGCGTTGAACGTGCTGATGTCGTGGATCTCGGCGGTTGGCAGGTCGAGGGCGACCGATGACGCCGGCACGTGACCGGCTATGGAGAACCCCTTCCACTCGGCGTCGAGTTTGATGCCCGTTCCGGAGATGTCCACCGAGCCATCGTCAGGGTCGACGAACTGGAATGCTCCCAGGTCGACGTGCATCCGACTCACGTGATTTTCGCTTTCCTTGACCGTCTTCCCCGACACGGTTGCCGATCCGCCGGCGTCGAGTCCCATCACCCGCAGGTGAAAGGCATCCGACTGCAACGAGTACTCCGATCCGGCCCGGACGATGCCCTGCTTGAGTTCGAGGTCGGCTTTGACGTGTCCTGCGCCGAAGGTCGTTAGCCCCGGAGTGATCACGTGATTCACGGCCACCTTCTCGCTGAGATTTCCGGACACGGAGAGCTCACCAGAAACGCCACCGAGGATATCGATCATTCTGGCGCCCTTGGCCGGGAATGGCTCGAAGCGAAGGTCGGCGTCGATCGCGAGATCGTCCGTCACCAACTCGGGCCCGAAAGACACCCGTGTCGAGTCGAGGCCGAGGCGTCCCCGGCGGATCGTGATGGTCTTTTTCGGTACGACGATCACCCCTCCGCCGACCCATCCATCGCCCTTGATCCGGACACTGCCGAACGCCGCCTTGATCGGCCCCTTGACCTCGGCCCCCGTGATCTTGATGGTCCACGGACGTTTCTTCTTTTTGACGGGGTAGAGATCCTCTGGTTTCGGATCCGGCGGGTTGGTCCAACCGGGGATTTCCGGCCAGTACTCGGTGTTCTCAGGTCCCTTGTCTAATTCCTCTTCCTGGCCGGGTTTGGGTGGCCGGTCGAGCCGCTGGCGATACCTGAAGTCGACATCCTTGGCATCCACGCCCCGGAGGTGGATGGTCTTGTTGAGGAGCCCGACCAGGCTGATCCGGGTGTTGGCTTCGGCAACCCTCAGATAGATCTGGTTGTTCCCGGTCTGGCTGCGAAGTTCGAAGCCGCTGACCCTGGCAAAACCGGGCAGGTAGGTCACTGCCGACTGCCAGGTGATGTTCGTCTTTTCCGGTTTCTTGTTGAGCAGATCGGTGAGGAGGCCGGCGCTCAGGAAGACGTTACCTGCAATGAGGTAAAAGACTTCGAAGATGAGCACCGCGATGCCGAGCCGGATGGCCCATTTCCGAATCACTTCAAATCCAGACGTGGTCTTTTCGGGGGGGGTCTGCCTCATCATCGTCCTCCTGTGGGGGTCGCGTTGCCATTCTAGCAACCAACCGCGAGGTGAACCCTCCCGTCCTGGTAATCTTGCGAGTGTACGGCTTTTCGCCTCCACGCTACCCTGCCGTTGACGAGCGAACCCTCGTCCCAGGTATGATTTGTGTGCAACCGGGCAGAAGGAGACTGGCAAATGGGCGTGAATCCGAGCACTCGGACTTTACTGTGGGTGGCGATCCTGAGCGGGGCTCTCGCGCTGGTGGCTTTACCCGCCGAGGCGCAGCGTGAGTACGAACCCCTGTTCGACAAGTTCAACTTGAGAGTCGAAGCCAGCTGGATCAATCTCTCGACCGAAATACGGCTCGACTCCGAGCTCCTCGGCGAGGGCACGACCCTCAACTTCGAAGACCTCGGTCTGGCGACGGACAAGACCATTCCCACCCTCGCGTTCGAGTGGCAGATCTCCAAGCGGAATCGGGTCAGCGTCCGCTGGCAGGACATCAACCGCAGTACGTCGACACACGTCGAAGATGAAATCCACTGGGGCGACGATGTCATACCCGTGGATGCCACGCTCGATCTGGAATTCGACATCACCCAGTACTTTATCGACTACGCCTTCTACCCGTGGGTCAAAGAGCGCTGGGCGGCCGGCTTCGGTCTCGGCTTCCGGTGGATGGACTTCTCGACGACGCTGGCGTGGGAAGGTCTGAACGTTTCCGACGATGGGAGGAGCCAGCACTCCGCGTCCGGCCCGCTGCCCTATCTCTACTTCGAGTATCGGCGCTTGTTTTCCGACCGATGGCGCTTCATGACCGGTGTCGGCTGGCTTGAGGTCAAGGTCGGGGACATCGACGGGACGCAGTGGGTCGGCCACGCCGGCATCGAGTACCTGGCGGGCAAACGGTGGTCGTTCGGCGCCGCGTTCAACCTGGCGACCGTCGATGTCGACTGGGCGGGCATCGAAACCGATGAGGGCAACCTGGTCAACGGCGCCCTGGACTGGGTCATTCAAGACGTCAGCGTCTTCGCCCGGGTGAGGTTCTGAGAAACACGACCCGAAAAACGAGATCCGAACTGCTGCTGGTTGTTCCATCGGAGGTGCACAATGAAACTGCGACGTCTGCCTTTTGTTGTGGTGCTGAGTCTCTCTGTGTTGGCGTGCTCCGGTGGGGACGAAACGGCGGCGGTCGAACAGGACACGACCGCACCCGAGGCATTGGCAGAACAGGCGCCGATCGCGGTGGTGCCGCCCGAGTTGGTGGCGGAGTTGCTGGAGCCCTTTCACGGCGATTTCGCGGCCCTGGTCGAGAGGCGCACCATCAGGGCCCTCGTCGTCTACAACAAGACCAACTTCTTTCTCGACGGCGGTACCCAGCGCGGCATCACCGCCGAGTTCCTCCGGGAGTTCGAGACGGCTCTCAACAAGGAGCTCAAGCTCGGTTCGCGTCCGCTGCACGTGATGGCGATCCCGGTAGCCCGCGACCAGCTGATTCCGTACCTCGAAGAGGGGCGCGGCGACATCGCCGCCGCCTCCCTCACAATTACGCCTGAACGGTCCGAGAAGGTCGATTTTTCGATCCCGGGCGCAAATGAGGTCAGCGAGGTGGTGGTCACCGGTCCGGACTCGCCGGCCATCGCGACTCTCGACGACCTGGCCGGCAAAGAGGTCTTTATCAGGCCGTCCAGCAGTTACAAGGACAGCCTCGACCTGCTCAACGCGGCCTTCCTGGAACGCGGCCTCCAGGAGATCGTCATCACTCCTGTCAGCGAGTACCTCGAGACCGAGGACCTCCTCGAAATGGTCAACGCGGGCCTGATCGGGATTACCATCTCCGACGACTATCTGGCCGATTTTTGGGCCCAGGTGCTTCCGAATCTCGTCGCGCACACCGACGTCGCGGTCCGCACCGGTCAGAAGATCGGGTGGGCCATCCGGCGTGATGCGACCGGTCTCAAGGCCAAGGTCGACCAGTTCGCAAAGACGCATCAGTCGGGCACGCTGCTCGGCAACATGCTCATCAAGCGCTACCTGCAGGACACGAAGTTCGTCAAGAACGCCCTCGCGGACGGCGAGCGCCAGAAGCTCCAGGCGGTCGTCGACCTGTTCCGCACGTTTGGCGATCAATACGACTTCGACTACCTGATGGTGGCCGCCCAGGGTTACCAGGAGTCGGGGCTGGACCAGAGCGTCGTCAGTCGGGTGGGCGCGATCGGCATCATGCAGGTGATGCCGACCACGGCAGCCGACAAATCGGTCGGCATTCCAGACATCTCGACCCCCGAGAACAACATCCATGCCGGCACCAAGTACCTCCGCTACATCGTCGACAACTTCTTCGACGACCCCGCCATTGACGAGGTCAACCGCACTCTCTTCGCCTTCGCCTCCTACAACGCGGGGCCGAACCGCATCCAGAGGCTGCGAAAAGAGGCGGCGGGCATGGGATTCGACCCCGCCCTTTGGTTCGGAAACGTCGAGGTGGTCGTGGCCAAAGAGGTCGGCCGCGAACCCGTCCAATACGTCAGCAACATCTACAAGTACTACACGGTTTACAGCATGTTGCAGGATCAACGTGAGATCAAAGAGGAGCTGAAGGAAAAGATGAGGGACGGGGGCTGACGACCGTCACCTGACAACGCAGATATCGTAGACGACTTCGGTAGGAGTTCACTTGAAGATCTGCAACATCAGGAACGCCTAGGTGACCATCGCGTTCGCGAGGTCGACGAAGAACGAGTCCGCCAGGGTTGATCGTCAGAAATGCTTTCGCCGAGGGGCCGTAGGGGTCAGTGATCTCGTCCATGGCGGCGAAAGCCCACGAATCCACGCAGAGAGTTAGGTACACCTGGCATACCGAAGGCGGAACCGACGCGCCCTCGGCGCGTCGGCCGGGGATGCGTTCGTCCGTGAGGGATGCTTGCATCCGTCGCGGACGGACGCTTTCCCGGGAGCCTGCGATCCTCATCGCCGGCATTTCCGCCGGTCACTCCAGGCAACCTCGTACCCGCCGGAGCCTCGCCTTTGCATCTTTGCGTCTCTGCGCCTTTGCGTTTTCTTCGTGCCTTCGTGTCTTCGTGGTTGCGACTGTGCGATGGATCTGCGTCTATCTGCGTGATCTGCGGGCAAAAAGAGCGGTTGTGCCATGCTGGGAGGACCGGTTGAACAGAAGTCATGAGTTTGCGCGCAGCTGCATTGACGCCTATAGGAGAAAATAATGAAGACCAAGGCTATCGAAGGAGCAGACATCGACAAGGTGGTCGCCGCGACACGCACCACTTCGCTTTTTAAGAGCCTCGACGATCACCAGCTTCGCCAGGCGGTTACCCACGCAACGCTGCTTCAACTCGATCCGGGCGAGAGCCTGATCCGAAAGAGCGAGCCCCCGAGAGGCTTCTTCCTCATCCTCGCGGGCGAGCTGCGGGTGCTGATGGCCAGAGGCGCCGGTGGCGACCTGGTCGAGGTGACCCGTTTTGGTCGCGGTGAAATGCTCGGCATGGCGTCACTGCTCCTCGGTCGGCCCAGTGAGGCTGCGATGGATGCGGTCGTGACCTCCACCGTGGTTTCATTCGACCCGAAGTTTTTCGAGGTCATGGTCGCCCAGTTTCCATCGTTCGGGCTCGCGGTTGCGCGCTCGTTGGCCGAGCGCCTGGCACTGATGATCGAGCATGTCCCGGTACCGGAGGCGGACCCGACGCTGGAACCCTCGAGCGAGGCTCTCGTCCTCCTACCACACGAGTTCATGATGCGTCACCGGGTGGTTCCGCTGGCTGTTGATGGCCAGGTGGCCATCATCGGCTGCGCCGACCAACCCTCCGCCGAACTCATCGAACGGATCCGCATCCATCTGCCGGCGATGGAGGTGCGCATCGTGCACCTCGACAACCGTCGGCTTTCCGAGATCCTCAGGAGCAGGGCTGGTGCGGACGAGCCCGAGGGAGACGGGCCCCCGGTCAAAACCGAGATGCTGGAGCGGCTGCTTCGGGGGATGGCCACCGAGGGTGCGTCGGATCTCCACCTCACCGGAGGCCAGCGTCCACGCTGGCGGATTGACGGCGCAATGCACGAGATCGCCGACATTCCGCCTCTCGGACCGGAGACCGTGCTCGAGTTGCTCGGCGCCAAGCTGGAGGATCGGAATCGAAAAGAATTCGAAGCCGCAAACGATACCGATTTCGCGCTCGCGCTTCCCGGCGTGGCCCGTTTTCGGGTCAATCTCTTTCGCGATCTCGGCGGCATCGGTGCCGTCTTTCGTCTCATCCCGACCACCATCCTGAGCCTCGAGCAGCTCGGCATGCCGGCGGTCATCGCTGGGTTCTGCAAGGTCCCCAAAGGCCTGGTCCTGGTGACCGGCCCCACCGGGAGCGGGAAGTCGACCACTTTGGCTGCGATGGTCGATCTGATCAACCGGAGCGCAAGGAACACGTCATCACTCTCGAAGACCCGGTGGAGTTCGTTCACCACTCGCAGCTATCCCTGGTCAATCAGCGCGAGGTGGGTTCCCACACCAAGAGCTTCGCGGCTGCAATTCGAGCGGCGCTACGGGAGGACCCCGACATCATCCTCGTCGGTGAAATGCGCGATCACGAGACCGTCTCGCTGGCGCTCGAGGCCGCCAACACCGGGCACCTGGTGCTCGCCACCCTGCACACCGCGACCGCGGTCTCGACCATCGAACGCATCGTCGGCCTCTTCCCACCCGAGGAACAGAGCCGCATCCAGGTGACCCTGGCCGACGTGATGCGCGGTATCGTCGCGCAGAACCTGCTTCAGCGCAAAGGGGGTGGCAGGGTTGCCGCCATTGAGATTCTCGTATCGAGCCCCGCCGTGACGAACCTGATCCGCGAGGGCAAAGTCCACCAGATCGTGAGCTCGATGCAGACCGGCAAAGCGGCCGGCAATCGCCTGCTCAACGACTCACTGGCGGATCTGGTCAAGGCTGGAACCGTCGAGTACGAGGAAGCCCTCTCCAAAGCAGTCGACAAAGCCGACCTCGCGAAACGCCTCGGGCGACCCACCGGGTGAATTTCTTCAGGGTGTCTTCGGTCCAATCGAAAACCACCACCTGCGCCCTGGCGATCGTCGCCTCTTTTATGGCTGCCCCTACAGTGGTTGCGGCACGGGAAAATGAGACGGCGGCCCAAACGGTCGCGTCGGACGAACCCTCCGACTCCGAGGAAGGTGCGAAGACCGAATCCGCCCCCAAAAGGTTGGCAGGGGGTTTTTGTGGGGCCGCTGCGAATCGGCGGAGCACTCCGGGTCAACTACGTCTATAAGGACTGGGACGAGGCCTACGCCTGGCCGGGCGAGGCCGCCTTCGACACCGCTCGGATCAACCTCGACCTCGATGCGAGCCCGATCTTCGCCTCGCTCGAGTACCGCTACTACCGCGACCGCTTCTCGAACGGACACGACTACAGCGTGTTGCACCACGCCTGGATCGGGGCGGCCCTCGGAGAGGGGCAGGCGGTCCAGGCCGGCGTGACGAACGTGCCCTTCGGAATACTGCCGTATGCCTCGCACAACTGGTTCTTCCAGCTGCCGTACTACGTTGGTTTCGAGGACGACTACGACTTCGGAGTGAAGTACATCGGAGACTATGGATTCTGGAATTTCCAGGCGGCGTACTTCGCCCGGGACGAGGGGAAGTGGGTCGGCGAGAGCGACGACAGCGCGCGGTACTCCTACGATCTCGTTCGCGAGGGCACGAACGGAAACGCCGAACGGGGTCAGATCAACCTGCGCACGGCCTACACGTTCCGCAGCGCAAAGGGCTCTCCGACCGAGGTCGGGCTCTCACTGATGGGTGGCAGGGTCAAGAACGACAATCCCCTGGGAGGAACCGGCGACCGGAGCGCGATAGCCGCTCATCTGAACGGAAACTACGGCCGTTGGAATGTCATGCTCCAGACCATCGTCTATGCGTTCGACGTCGACAACGACCCGAATCTCGACGCGAGCCCCGATGGAGCGTTCGTGGTGAAGGGCGCCTACGACGCGTCCTATTACGTTGCGTCGAAAGCGACAATCTACAGCGCGGGCGTCGCCTACACGCTGCCGGTCGATTGGGGGCTCATCACGTCGCTGACGTTCTACAACGACTTCAGCCTGATGACGAAAGCCGAAACCGGGTATCGCGACAGTCTGCAAAACGTGACCGGCTGCAGCGTTGCAGCGGGCCCGCTGCTGGTCTACATCGACGTCGCCACGGGACGGAACCAGCCCTGGCTCGGGGGCGATTGGACCTACGCCCTCGCCGACGGCGGCGCGGACACCGGAACCAACACGCGCTTCAATATCAACTTCGGGTTCTACTTCTGATCAGTAGAAACGAACGATCGTCACCGCCAGCCAGATGGAAACCAGCGCGGGCCAGAACATCAGCTTCAGGATCATGTTGTCCCGGTAGGTGAAAAACTTCCAGTCGACGCCACGAAAGAGCATCGCCAGAGCGATGGCTTCAACGGTAATGAACACGTACATCGAAAAGTAGAACATCTCGATATATGCGATCTCTGGAGTCTGGATTCGATCACGCTGGTTGACATGGGCCAGGAGCAGCAGAAACAAGAATCCGGCCGAACTCTGGATGACGTTCATCGTGGTCACACCGGACCTTCCACCCTCGGTGGTGGAAGAGACGTAGAGGACGATGTAGATGATCAGCGCTACGATCAGGATCGGGATGATGTTCGCAATGAACGGGCTGAGCCATATCCTCTTGGCAACCAGGTTGAAGGTGAGAGCGGGTTGATCCTTGGCCCGTACGTCATGCCCGAAGCTCGTCTTGAAATCGATGGTCTTGTATGTGAAAAACGTGGAAATCGTCTCCGAGGACGGGACGGAAACCTCCTCGTTCAGCCCGGGTCTCACTGACGGGTCCAGGATGTCGTAGCTCTCGAGATCCGGCACCAACAAGATATTCTCGCTGAAGTCCGGGTGCGCGATGACCACCCGAATATCGTTCTGCTCGAACGGAAACTGTTGATAGCTGAAATCCTGCTCGAGGGTCGCGCGGAATCTCCAGGTCACCAGCACGTGGTCTTCGGACTCTTCCTCGGAGATCACCTCGCTCACGAGGCCGCGGGACTCGATCGCCGAAACATCGGGGAGGTAGAACGCCGGCGGAGCCCTCTCGGCGAGGTCCTTCGGGTATTTCATCCACAGCTTGCCGATCACGCTCACTTCGAACGAGCCCAACTCGTAGGACTCGATGTAGATGCCGGTCGGCACCTTGATATAGGTGGAGTTGGTGAGTTTTTCGAGATCCTGATCGTAACGATCGGTGTATTTCTTCAGAATCGACCGGTTGACGATGCGCTCCTGATCGCCTTCGAACAACGAAAAATCAGTGGTCAGATTGAGGTACCAGAAGACGACGATGTTGCCGACGATGACCAGCGACACGCCGATGACCAACCACCACAGCTCCCTAGGGGTGAATCGATTCACGCTCAACACCAGCAGGAGAGTGGCCACGAACAACAGACTGACTCCCATGGCGATGTGAATCTTCTTGTGCCGACCTTCGTCGGATGCGCCCAGGAGATCATCGGCGGCGAACACCAGCACGCTTTTCCAACCGGTTGATTCCAGCTCCCTGAAAAAGAACCAGGAGTGGTTGTAGGTGTAGGTGCTGTCGTAGGCGACGACACCCTCGCGGTCATCACGCATTTTCGCGATGATCGCTTCATCCTTACCGTCTTTGACCTGGAACACGTTGTCGAGCAGGTAATTGGTGTTGGGATGAGAGAGGATCGACCCTCGCGAATCGTAGGTAAATCCGTATCCCGCCTCGCCAACACTCAGCGAGTCGACGATCCGGGTGAATTCGCTCAAGGTGATGGTGTAGTCGACGATTCCGATCGTTTCCCCGGCGGCGTCAAACATCGGCACAACGTAGTCAACCACCATTACCCCGGCGGCTTTCGCGAAGTACGGTTCCGACCACCTCGGCCGCCGTGCCGAAACAACATCCGTGTACCACCGGGCGGTCGCCAGTGACGGGTCGGTGTAGTCGTAGCTTGATTCGATGAACTGGAACTCATCACGGCTCTTGTTGAAAAAGGGCGCAAATCGATCTCTGCCCGAGAAGGCTCCCGGTTCAAAAGCCACGGTCACGCCGAGCACGAGGGGTATACGCAGGCTTTCGTCCCTGATGCTCTCCAGCAACTGCGTTTCGTCGTCGATCACCACAACGTTCACGGCATACTGCACGGCTCTTTCGGCGATCTCATTGAGCTGCGCATCCAGCGCCTCGGCGACCCGGACGCCCGCATCCCGGCCGAGTCGAACGCTCTCGTCCTCCCGTTCACTCGTGTACCGATTGAGATCAACGATGAGGAATACGGTGAGCGCGAGAGCGCCGAGAACGAAAATGCTGTAGAGAATCCACGGTTTCTTCAATGTCACTGCCCTTTTCTGGATCGATCGATGAACCGACAGTCTACCGCCACTCGATCCGGGATGGAATGTTCGGTCAAGCTGTAGTGCGCGGGAGGACGCTGTGTTTATCGCGTCTCATTCGAAGTTGTCACCAGTCGCCAGCGAAAGGGACGTGCCGGCGCGTCGGCCGGGAAAATGGTCGTTCGTGAGGGATACTTGCATCCATCGCGGACGGGCGCTTTCCCGGGGGCCGGCGATTCTCATCGCCGGCATTTCCGCCGGTCACTCCAGGCAACCTCATTCACGCAGGAACCACGCCCTTGCGTCTCTGCGCCTTTGCGTTGAATTCCTGACTGCCCGTCTTTGTGACGTCTTCGTGTCTTCGCGTCTTCGTGTTTGCGACGGAGTGATGGATCTGCGTCCATCTGCGTCATCTGCGGGCAAAATTCCGTTGGCTCTTACAGGGAGTCCGCCAGCAGCTCCGCCACGTCCTTGACCTCGAGTGAGAGATCCATGGTCTTGACCGAGTCCTCGAACATCTGCAGGCAGTAGGGACAGGCCACTGCGAGAATCTCTGCGCCGGTAGCAGCCGCCTGTGCGACGCGGATGTCCGACAGCCTCTCGCCCTTGGCGCGCTCGATCCACATGCCTCCCGAACCGCCGCCGCAGCACAAGCTGTACTCGCGCGAGTAGTGCGGGATCTCGACCAGTTCGAGATCGGGGATCGACTGCAGCACCGCCCGCGGTTCGTCGTAGATACCGCTCGCCCGCCCCAGGGTGCAGGGGTCGTGGTAGACGACCTTCTTGCCGAGCGGCTTCGAGGGCGTCAGGCGTTGTTTGGCGATGAGATCGGCAAAGAGCTGGGTCTGGTGAACGGGCTGGAAAGTAGCGTCGAACTCCGAGTACTCGTTCTTGAACGTCAACAGACAGTGGGGTGAGGTGCAGACGCTCTTGCGGACGCCGGCTTCCGAATAGACCGAGGCGTTCGCCCCCGCCACCTCCTGGAAGACCTCCTCGGCGCCGACACGACGGATCGCCTCGCCGCAGCACGACTCGGCGTCGCCGAGGATGCCGAAGGTCACCCCCGCCGTGCGAAGCACGTTAACCGTGGCCTCGGCTACCTTTTTGGCGCGCGGGTCATAGGCCGGGGTGCAGCAGGGCGAGTAGAGATAATCCATGTCGGCGGTAAAGGCTTGGACCTCGAGCGCCTCCGCCCACTGGCCGCGATTCTCGCGCGGTTCGCCGAAAGGGTTGCCGGAGCTCGCGATGCGGCCGACCGAATCGGAGAGTTCGGACGGGTAGGAACCGAACTCGACCAGGATGCGGCGGATGCCGCGCATGATGGTGGGCATCGAGACATCGTGCGGGCACCATGTCGAGCACGATTCGCAGCCCACGCAGCGGTAGACCTCCTCGACCTCGCGCTCGATCTGCTCGGCGTCTTCCGAGGTCATGATGGCCCCGAATTTGACCGACTGCGGGGTGCGGTATACCGGAAAGAGCACGGTCTCCACGTGCGACCATGGGCACACCGCCATGCACTTGCCGCACTGGTAACACTTGTAGGAATCCGTTCCACCCATGTCGAGGATGGCGTCCCTGATGTCCCAATCGGGTCTGATTCTGGCGTCCATCAGTAATCCTTTGGCAGTTCGTTGAGTTCCGCCCAGGTCACGACCGGCCCGTCCTTGCAGACCGAAAATGGCCCGACGTAACAACGGCCACAGTGGCCGATGCCGCACTTCATCTTGTTCTCCAGCGTGGTCACCACCTGGTCCGGCTGATAGCCGGTTTTGCCCAGACTCAGGAACAGATAGTGGAGCATGACCGGCGGACCGCAGGCGATGACCACACGGTTGTCCGGATCGAGCCCCAGGGTCTCGAAGACGTTGGGCAGCAAGCCGACCTCACCGTCCCACCCTTCGGTCTCGCCGCCGGGGTCCACAGTCCGCACGACGGTGACGCCGTCCACCTCCTGCCATGCCGGCATCTCTTCTTTGTAGACCATGTCGGCGACCGAGCGCGCCCCGTTCAGGATCACGATATCGCCGAACTCGTCCTTGCAGTCGATGGCTGCGAGCATGGCCGAACGCAGGGCCGCCATCCCGATCCCGCCGCCGATGAAAACCAGCCCCTTCCCCTTCCAGTCATCGATCGGGAAGTGGTTGCCGTAAGGACCGCGGAAGCCGATGGTCTGACCCGGTGACATGGCGCGCAGGGCGGTCGTGACCTTGCCGATGGCGCGGAAGGTGCACTCGACCGTCGGCCCCTCGGCACCGCCGTTCGGGCTCCACGGTCGGTTGGCGATGGCAAAGACCGACTCGCCGGCACCGAAGACCGTGAACTGGCCGAACTGCCCCGGCTGCCACCCGCCGAAGACTTCAGCCTCAGCGGCATCTGCAAACTCGAGCTGCAGGGTGCGGACGTCGGCGGTCTCGTCGGTGAAACCGGCAATGCGCATCAGATTCGGGTGATAGGGGTTGGGAGAGATCTCAGCGAGCTGCATCGGCACCCTCCTCCTGGATGGCGGTGACCGCAGCGGTCACGATCTCGGTGATGTCGAGCCCGGCCGGACACAAAGCAACGCAGCGCCCGCAGCCGACACACCGGAAGTGGTCGTCCTCTTCGCCGGCAAATGAAAATTTATGGAGCACCCGCTGACGGTAGCGCTGCTGGTGGGTCTCACGCGGATTGTGACCGGAAGCGTGGTGGGTGAAGAGACCGAAGGTACAGGCGTCCCACGACCGGCACTGTTCGCCGCACCATGCGTTGGCCTCGTGGTTCATGTCGAAGCACGAACACGAGGGGCAGACGTAGGCGCAGATGCTGCAGCCCAGACAGTGCTGGGCGAGCCGGTCCCAGGAGGCGCTTTCAAAGCCCGCTTCAAGAACCGTCGAAACATCGCGTTGGAACGGGCTGCGCGCGATCTGGTCGGTCACCGTCTTTTCGAGTTCGTCAATCCGTGCGGCGTCCCCTTCAACCGCCTCGGTCCACAACTGCGATGCTTCGCTGACCAGCGCCTCGCCCTTTTCGGTGAGTACCCGAAGCATCCAACCGTCGTCCAGCGGCACCAACTGCGCGTCACTGCCCTCGAGAGCCACCGGCGAGCCCCCGACCGCGGTGCAGAAACACTCGGGATCGGCGGCCGCGCAGGCCGATGTCACGACCGTCGTGGCCTCGCGGCGCGCAGCGTACAGGGGGTCCTTGGTGCCGCTGAGAAAGATCTCATCGAGCCGCACCAGTCCGGCGGCGTCGCAGCAACGGACACCCACCAGCACCTGTTGCTTCTGGATGACCTCAGGGTCCCTCACCTCGACAGCGTCGCCCTTGAAGCTGTAACGGTAGAGGGCCTCCGAACGCGGGAAGAAAAACTCCTTGGGTGACCACCTGGTCTTGCCGGAGGCCTCCAGGTGGGCGTGGTCGGCGGCCGCGATCGGCCGGAAGAGGGCCAATCCGTCTTCCTCGACCGGCGCCACCACCGAGGACCCGGCGTCGACCAGACCCTGCAGCCACTCTCGCATCTGCTCTTCGTCCAGCTTCCACTGTGTGCGGTCCATCAGGCACTCCTCACAGGATGAACTCCTCGGCATCTTCCATCCGGAAGTCGATCAGGGCGGACTTCTCGTTCGGGTCGAGCCCCGCGGCCCCGTACTGGCGCTCCACCTCGAGGGCCAGTTTGCGGTTGATGAGGTCGAGGCGGATGTCCGCCGGACACGCCCGGGCGCACTCGTCGCACCCCGAACACCGGCCGGCGAGATGGATCGCCCGAATCACGTTCCAGGCGCTGTTGCCGCGCTCGTTGATGGAGATGGGCACCCACTGTGGGCGGTGTTTCTCCGAGATGCACGACGAGCAGTAGCAGAGAGGGCAGGCCGCCCGGCAGGCGTAACAGCGCAGACAGCGACCGAACTGCCGCTGCCAGTAGCGCCAGCGCTCGTCCGGCGGCAGGGTCTCGAGGTGGGCGATCTGAGCGTCGCGGGCATCTTCGGTCGCAGCGCTCTCGGCCTCGGGATCGGCGCAGCTCTCGCGCACCCCGTCCACGGTTACCACGAGGTCGCAGATGGGGTGCGGCGCGCCGGAGCAGGACCGGCACTTGTCGGCCAGTTCGTCCCCGTGCCGAACACCGGGGCACTGCGCTCCGATCAGACGCACCCGTTCGCGATCGATCTGGTTCTCGCGAATCAGCCCGGTGACGGCACCGAGGTCGCACGTCTTGACCACCAGCGCCACCTTGCCGGCCTCGGCCAGCGCGGTAGTGGCGTAGGCCGCCAAGTTGTTGACGCAGCCTTCGCTCCACTCGAGTTGAGCGGTGTCGGCTGCGGACGTCACCGTCGTCGGTACCATCTGACCCGGCATAGAACCGGCCCGGTAGCCGACGACCGAATCGACTCTCTCGGTGGTCAGGAGCTCTGCCGCCGCCCGCCGAACATTGGTCTGGAGGGTCTCGAGATCGGCCTCGGAAAAGTCTTCGGGGCCGGTGCCCTCCACCGACGGTAGATCGAGACCTTGCCAGGCATCCGCCGCCGAGAAACGGGGCAGCGGACCGACCTCGCTCACCGCGGCGGTGACCTCGCTGACAACCTTGGCCCACTTGTGGCCCTCGGCCGCGGACACCCAGGCGAAGTGGAGGCGTCTCAAATCGACGCCAAGGAAATCCATCAGCGAACGGAAGATCGTGAAGCGGCGGCGCGCCACCAGATTGCCCTCGACGTAGTGGCAGTCTCCGGGGTGGCAGCCCGACACCAGGACGCCATCGGCGCCCTGCTCGAATGCGCGCAGGATCATCAGAGGGCTCATCCGACCAGTGCACGGGAAGCGCACCATGCGGACGTTGGCCGGATACTCGAGCCGGGTGGTCCCCGCCATGTCGGCGCCGGCGTAGCTGCACCAGTTGCAGACCAGGGCCACGATGTGGGGCTGCCAGCCCTCCGGGGCGGTGGCGGCTCCGGTGTCTTGAACTGCGCTGGTTCCGATGTCGCTCATGGTCTGAACACCTCCGGCAGCGGCCCCAGCGCCCCGAGTTGGGCAAAGACCTGTTCGTCGTTGTAGCCGGCGACGTCGATAAAGCCGCCGCGGCAGGTCACGGCGCACAGACCGCAGCCCTCGCACATGGCCGGGTTCGACCACGCCACCATCCGCTGGACGTTGCCGTCGCGGTCGAGCACCTCCTGGCTCTCGATCGCGCCGTATGGACAGACCTGGAGGCACTCGAAACAGCCCGCGCAGGCGCCCTGGTTGATGCTGGCGTTGGACGGGTCGCGTTCGAGGAACTCGTGCGACAGAAGCTCCATGCCCTTGGAGGCCGCAGCAGAGGCCTGTGAGACGGTGTCGGGGATGTCCTTGGGCGCCTGTGCGGCGCCGGCGAGGAAGATCCCGGCGGTCAGGGTCTCCACCGGGCGCAGCTTGGGGTGGGCCTCTTTGAGAAAACCGTGGGTGTCGGTGGCGATCCGCAGGGTGCTCGCGATCTTGCCGTGGTCGGTGGGCTCCATCGCGGTCGCAAGCACCACCATGTCGGCGTCGATCTCGACCTGTTTTCCGGAGAGGGTGTCCACCCCCATCACCTTGAGCTTGCCATCCTCCTCGTAGACCTGGCTGACCCGGCCGCGGATGTACATCACCCGCTCCTCTTCCATGGCGCGGTGGACGAACTCCTCGTAGCCCTTGCCGCCGGCGCGGATGTCCATATAGAAGATGTAGGCGCGCGACTCCGGCACCTTGTGGCGCAACAGCAGCGCGTGTTTGGCGGTGTACATGCAGCACACCTTCGAACAGTAGGGCACCCCGTGTTTGGGGTTTCTCGAACCCACACATTGAATGAAGACCACGTCCTTTGGCGCTGCGCCGTCGGACGGCCGCCGGACCTCACCCTCAGTGGGGCCGGAGGCCGACAGCATGCGCTCGAACTCGAGCCCGTCCATCACATCCGGCAGCTCGCCGTAGCCGCACTCCTTCGCCTGCTGGCCGATCTGGAGGTCGTAGCCCGTGGCGACGACGATGGCCCCGACCTGGCGCTCGACGATCTCGGGCTGCATGTCGAAGTTGATGGCCTGGGGCTTGCAGACCTCGTCGCACTTGACACAGGCCAATACCCGAAAGCCGGTTGGCGATTGCAGATTGGAGTTGAGGCAGCGGTCGGCATCGAGGGTGTAGGTGGACGGCACCGCTTGCGGGAACGGGATATAGATTGCCTTGCGACTCGACAGACCCATGTCGAACTCGCTGCCCCCCGGTGACGGACAGACCTCGGTGCAATCGCCGCAGGCGGTGCACACATCGGGATCGACAAAGGGCGGCTTCCTGCGAATGCTGACCGTGAAGTTGCCGACGTAGCCCGAGACCCCTTCCACCTCGGAGTAGGTCATGAGCTCGATGTTGGGGTGGCGAGAGACCTGCACCATCAAGCGGCGTCAGGATGCACTGTGAGCAGTCGAGGGTGGGAAAGGTCTCCGACAGCCGTGACATGTTGCCGCCCAGCGACGGTTCGCGTTCGACCAGCACCACGGGGTGGCCGGAGTTGGCGATGTCGAGGGCGGTGCGGATCCCGGCCACGCCGCCGCCGATCACCAGCGCCCTCTTGGTCACCGGCACCTCGACGGGGTCGAGGGGTTTGGAGCGTTTGACCCGTTCCACCGCCGCGGTGACGGTCTGGCAGGCCTTGGCGGAGGCCTGTTCGGGGTCACGGTGGACCCAGGAACAGTGCTCGCGGATATTGGCGATCTCGACCAGGTGCGGGTTGAGCCCGGCCTGCGCCGCGGCGGCGCGGAATGTCGGCTCGTGAAGCTGCGGCGAACACGCGGCGATCACCACCCGGTCGAGCCCGTGCTCGAGGATGGCGTCGATCACCATCTGCTGCCCGGGCGCCGAGCACAGATAGGGGTAGTCCGCGGTAACGGCCGCACCCGGGACGTCGGTGGCAAAGTCGACGACGTCCTTGACCTTGACGTTGCGGGCGATGTTTTCACCGCAGTGACAGACAAACACGCCGACCTTGGACATATCAGCCCCCCACCGGTGCGGCCTCTTCCGCCGGCACGCCCTCCGGATAGCTCTCCGCAAAGGCAGCGACGCCGGCATCGAAGGCCCTGAGGTTGAGGGTCTCGGTGCCCTTCGGCACCGATTCCTCGACCGCCTGCCGCATCACCTCGACCGGCACGATCTCGGTGGCTGCAGCGAAGAAGCCCAGCATGACGATGTTCTGCACGATCGCGCGGCCGAGGTCCTCGGCAATCCGGGTCGAGGACACCCCGAACGCCTTCTGGCCGTCCTTTGGCTCGACCTTGACCAGGTCACGCTCGTAGACCAGGGTGCCGTTGTCCTTGAGCTCGCCGCCGAACTTGTCGTAGCCCTCGCCCGACATGACGACGAAGATGTCCGGCCGCCCGATATAGGGGTAGAGCACCTCGGTGTCGGACACTGCGAGGGTCGTCGAACAGGCCGAACCGCGGGCTTCGGGACCGAAGCTCTGGATCATGGTGGCGTGCTTGCCGCCGTTGACCGCGCAGGCGTGGCCGATGATGTGGCCCGCCAGCACCACGCCCTGGCCGCCGAAACCGGTGATGCGGATTTCGGTGCGGCTACTCATGGAGCCACCCCCCTTCGGGCGACATCGGCATGTAGCGATCGCCGAGGGTCTTGGTGTAGTGCGCATGCATCTGCTCGAGGAAGGTCGGGCGCTCCTCGTCGACGAAGTTGCCGCAGATGAAGTGGTCCTGGTAGGCGATGTCGAGTTCGCGAGTGTCGGCGCCGTGTTTGATCTCCGAGTTGTCGTGGTAGAACTTCAGGAGGTCGAGCCCACTCCCCAACCGATTGAGTCTCGAATACAGGGTCGAGCACGGCGCGATCACCTCGATGAAACGGAATCCCTTGCGCCCGAGGGCGGTGCGGATGCACTTGGTAAGGCGGCGGATGTGGAGGCAGGTCCATCGGGAAACGAAGGTCGCGCCACAGCTCGCCGCCAGGTGCGGCAGGTTGAAGGGGTGCTCGAAGTTGCCAAAGGGCATTGTCGAGGACCGCGCCGTCTCCGGCGTCGTGGGGGCGTTCTGACCGCCGGTCATGCCATAGATGAAGTTGTTGACCAGAATTACCAGCAGATCCATATTGCGGCGCGCGGCGTGGATGAAGTGGTTGCCGCCGATCCCCGAAAGATCGCCGTCACCCGAGAACACCACCACCTCGAGCTCGGGCCGACCCATCTTGAGCCCGGTGGCAAAGGGGATCGCGCGGCCGTGGGTGGCGTGGAAGGCGTCGAGGTTCATGTAGCCGGCGACGCGCCCGGTGCAGCCGATGCCCGAGACGATCGCGGTCTTGTCGAGGTCCGCCCCGGCCTCACCGAGAGCAGTGGCGAAGCATTTGACGACAGTGCCGATGCCACAGGTCGGGCACCAGATATGGGGCATCCGATCCATCCGCAGATAGGGTGCGATGGGGTGATCTTCCGGCATGTGTTGGGTGGGCGTACTCATTTGGCAGCCTCCACGATGGCCCTGCAGATATCGTTGGGGTCGTGCACTCCTCCGCCGAGGTGGGGCACGAGTGTGGTCGTGGCTTTGCCCGCAGCGCAGCGTTCGACCTCGAGCACCATCTGCCCGTAGTTGATTTCGGGCACGACGAAGGCCTTGACCTGTGATGCGAGCTCGCGGATCCGAGTTTCCGGGAAGGGCCAGACGACGATCAGCCGCATGAAACCGACCTTGACGCCCTGGGCGCGGGCGAGATCGATCCCGGCGCGGGTGACCCTGGCGGTGATGCCGTAGGCCACCACCACCACGTCGGCGCCCTCGATCTGTTCCTCTTCGTAGCGCACGATCTGGTCGGCGTTGAGCCGGATCTTGTCGATCAGACGGCGAACGGCGGTCGACTGGCAACTCACCGACATATCCGGGTAGCCGCGTTCGTCGTGGGTCAGACCGGTGGTGTGGAACCGATAGCCGTCGCCCGCGCGGACGTTTTCCGGCACCGGTCGACCGTTGATCGCGTAGGGCTGATACTCGCCGGGCTTTTTGGCGGTGAGAACCCGCGGCACGACATCGATTTCGTCGGCCTCCGGGATCACGACCTTTTCGGTCATGTGGCCCACGCACTCGTCCATCATGAACATCACCGGCACCCGCCAGGTCTCGGACAGGTTGAAGGCTTCGATCGTGAGATCAAAGGCCTCCTGCGGCGACTGCGGACACAGGGCGATGAGCTCGTAATCGCCGTGCGACCCCCACCGCGCCTGCATCATGTCGGCCTGCCCGACCATCGTCGGCAAACCGGTGGAAGGCCCGCCGCGCTGGACGTTCACCACCACGCACGGCGCCTCCATCATGGTCGCGAGACCGATGTTCTCCATCATCAGAGAGAAGCCCGGCCCCGATGTGACGGTCATGCACTTGGTGCCGGTCCACACGCCCCCGGCGACCGCGGCCATCGACGCCAGTTCATCCTCCATCTGGATGAAGGTGCCGCCCATCATCGGAAATCTCCGTGAGATGCGCTCCACCACCTCGGTGGAGGGCGTGATCGGATACCCGGCGACAAAACGGCACCCCGCCGCCATGGCGCCCTCGCCGCACGCGTAGTCACCGTCGAGGTAGTGGACTCCGGTCAGCACGCCAGCTGGATCGGCCTTCAATTGGGACCTCCCTCTGCCGCCGGTTCCGTCTCGTCTGCGGGGACGCAGAAGATCGCGAAGTCGGGACAGATCATCTCGCACAGATTGCAGTTCACACACTCACCGTCTTTCACCAATTCCGGTGGGTGGTAGCCTTTTTTGTTAAAGCCCTCGGACAGCACCAGAACGTCCTTCGGGCAGTACTCCACGCAGAAGGCACAGCCTTTGCAGCGGTCGTCGATGATGACCACCCGACCTACCGGCACCTTGACCTTCTCGACGTCAAGCGGCGTTCGCCAGTTCCTCATCAAGCCCTCCCGTAGCAACGCATTTCGGATTTCGGATTTCGAATTTCGAATTTCCGGCCGCGGCACCCGGCTGGCTCACAAACGACCCGAGTGAAAATTTCAGGTTCCGATTTTCGAATCTCGACAGTCAGCTCACTCTCCCGCGTGGCCTCCCGGAAAGCGGTATGACAAATCCGAAATTCGAAATTCGAAATTCGAAATTCCGTCATCACGCCTCCGCCTCGCCTCGTCGCCGGGGTTTGAGCGCGCACTCTCCCTGAAACTCTTCGAACACACAGTCGGGACGGTAGTAACCCGCACACCGGAGACATGTCTCGCGCGGTTCCTCGACGCGGGCCAACATTCCGGTGCACACCTCTTCGAGGAGATCGCACAGGATCCCGGTCTTCTCCACGCCAAGGCTTTCGATCACGGGCATCAGCCGCGCCGCCTTGTGGCGTTCGTAGTCGAGCACCAGCCGCCGTCCTTCGCCGCTCGCTGAGAGGAGAATCGCCCGCCGGTCTTCACTCGAGGTCTCCCGGATGACCAGACCCTGGCGCTCGAGCTTATCGAGGTTTTTGCTGGCGGCCGCTGCCGAGACCCCGATCGAACGCGCCAACTCACCCACCTGGAGGTCGGAGTTGGCGGCGATCAGCTTGAGGAAGCAGAACTGCGACCGGGTCAACCGGTGCGGGCAGATCTGGCGCAGGAAGTCTTCTTCGAGGAACTCCCGCAACAACGACCGCAGGACGTGGCCGTAGCGCAGAAAGCGGTGGAACTGGTCGCCGGGAAAAGGCCCGCTGGCGAACTGTTCGGTCGAAGTCATGCGTGCGCCGCCGATCCAAATCGTTAACCGGACTGAATATTGCCGCTGTTAACAATTTAGGTCGTCAAACAAAGACGTCAAGCTTATCGCTTCATTGTTGTATGAGATTGAGATTATGCAATTCGCGGCGGCTGGCCGCAGATGCTCCGCCGCGAATTGCCATTGAGGCAGACCATCGCCCGTTGGCTTCGGTAGGTTATGCTCGTGTGCCGCTTGAAGGGCGGGAATGACAGCCGTTGAGGAGTCGCCATGCAGTCGTTTTCGAGAAAATCACGAAAACTCCCGACCATCCTGGTGCTGCTGCTCGTCGTTGTGGCGGCAGGTGCGGCGTGGTTCGCCCTGCGGGTCGGCCCCGAACCGATCGTCACCGTGACCACCGACTGGCCTGCCATCGGCCCAGCCACCGTGGTGACCGCCTGGTTCAGCGTGCCGGCGCAGAGTCTCGGATCCATCCGGCTCGAGCTGCAACAGGGCAACCGAACAGAGGTCCTGGCCGAGCAGACCCTCGCAGCAGGTTCGGTCCTGCCGGCTCTATTCGGTGGCGATGACGGGGTGGCCGAGGCCAACCTCGGGGCGACGGTCGGCACCGGGTCGCTGTTGTGGCTTGCGGAGGGTGAAGCAACGGTTCGCGCGATAGCGAGCCGCCCGGCCGGCTTTCTTCGCCGCCCGGAGCCAACCGTTGTCGAACAAACCATGGCGGTCCGCAAGCGCCCACCGCGCCTCGAGCTCATCTCCACCCAGCACTACGCCCGTCAGGGGGGAGCGGCGCGGTGGTCTACCGGGTCGGGGACACGGTGCTTCGGTCCGGGGTCCGCGCCGGCTTGTTCGAAGCCGACGGTTTCCCGCTCGAAGGCGGCGGACCGGAAGATCGATTCGTCCTTTACGCGATCCCGTGGGATCTCTCCGACATCTCCGAGGTGAGGCTCTTTGCCGAGGACGATGCAGGCCTTCGCACCGAACAGCCGTTCCTCGACCTTCTCAAGGCCGTGCCGCCGAGGACCGATACCATCCGGGTAGGCGACGACTTCCTCGCCCGCGTCGTGCCCGCCATCGCCAGCCAGACGCCGGGTTTTGACGCCTCGGGCTCACTGCTCGACCAGTACCTCATGATCAACGGCGAGCTTCGGGCGCGGGAATTGGCGCGGGTCGCCGAACTGGCGCGCACGAGCCAGCCCGCCTTCCTCTGGTCGGGCCCCTTTCTGCAGATGCCGAACACCGCGCTCAAGGCCAACTTTGCACAGACCCGCAGTTATCTCTACGACGGCGAGGTCATCGACCGCCAGACCCACCTCGGGCTCGATCTCGCCTCGACGGCGCGGGCTCCGGTGCCCGCCCCGAATTCCGGCGTGGTGCTGTTCGCGGGATGGATGACCCTGTACGGCAACGCCGTCATCATCGACCACGGCTACGGTCTGTTCTCGCTCGCCGGGCACATGGCCTCGATCGAGGTTGCGGAAGGCGATCCTGTCGCCAGGGGCCAGACCATCGGCAGGAGCGGCGCCACCGGTCTCGCCGGCGGCGACCACCTCCACCTCGAGATCTTCGTCCAGGGCCAATCGGTCGACCCGCTGGAGTGGTTTGACGCGAAGTGGATCAGGGACAACCTCGCGAGCAAGATGGCGGTGCCTGTGGAGTAACTGAAGGTGGGCCAAGATCGGCCCTCCAAACTCATATTGTTGTTTCGAGGTATCGAAAGCCCCGGAGGGGCGAGAGAATGGAGCCTGGGGCGTGAGCGCCAGGATCAGAACCGAAATAATTGAGGAGCCCCGGAGGGGCGGCAGAATGCGTGCGAATCTGTCGCCCCTCCGGGGCTCGATGAAGAAGAGAAACGCGATTCCCGGGGCTGACGCCCCGGGCTACAATCTGCCGCCGCTCCGCGGCTCATTCTTGTCATTCCGAGGTTGATCCCTGAGTACCGCAAGGAGATGCCGCTTTGCGGCTCATGCTTCTTTTCCCCGGGGTTGACCCCGGAGTGCCGCCATTCGGCGCCGCTCCGCGGTTCAGTCCAAAGTCGTCTCGTGAGGTGAGCACGGAGATGGAAAAGAAAACGGGCACGGGGGTGAACCCGTGCCCGTGGAAAAACGGTCAGAGTGACGTCAGCATTTGGGATAGAAGGCGCTCAACATCTCCTTGGTCGAGGGCGAAGGCTTGCCGTCCATCGCGCGCTTCTTGATGTCTTCCACGCGCTCTACCATGGTCGGCGTGTGGACCTCGTAGAGGACTCCCGTCGTCAAGATGTCCTTTTCGCGGGTGTAGGCGATGGCGTTGGCCCGCTTCGAGGGATCATGGTCCTCCGGAAGCGGCTTCTGCATGGCCTTGAGCCGTTTGAACTCGTCGTCGCCGCGCCAGGTGACGCAAGGCGACATGGCGTTGAGGAACGAAAAGCCGTTGTGCTCGATGGCGGCGGTGATGAGCTCGGTCATTCCCTTCATGTCGCCCGAAAAACCACGCCCGACCCAGGTTGCTCCTGTCGAGATTGCGAGCTCGCAAGGGTCGACCGAGGGTTCCGGGTTGCCCCAGAAGGTCGACTTGGTCTTGTCGCCGGTCGGGGTGGTTGGCGCCACCTGGCCCTTCGTGAGACCGTAGATCTCGTTGTCCATCAGGATGTAGGTGACATCCAGATTGCGGCGGCAGGCGTGGATCAGGTGGTTGCCTCCGATCGCGAGACCGTCGCCGTCGCCGCCGACCGCGATCACCGTCAGCTCCGGTCGCGCCATCTTGACCCCGGTCGCCAGGGTCAAGGCACGGCCGTGGACGCCGTTGAATCCATACGTGGTGACATAGCCTGGCAGCCGCGAAGAACAGCCGATGCCCGAGAGAATCACGGTGTTCCAGGGCTCGATCTGCAAGGCGGCCATCGAACGGTAGAGGGCGTTGAGAACGCCGAAATCACCACAACCGGGGCACCAGACAGGCTTGAGTCCCGTCTTGTATGCGCCGGGTTTGAGCTCGACCTTGGTCGCGGGGCTCATACCAACACCTCCCGCCGGAGAGCGCCCATCTCCAGCACCTTTTGAATCTTGTCTTCGACCTCACCAACTGTCAGGTTCTTACCGCCGGAACGCTTGAACACAAATGTGCGCGCCTCCGGCAGATCGAGGAAGGTACGAAGGTACTTGTAAAACTGGGCCGAATAGCTCAGCTCGATGACGATCACGTTGTCGACCGACTTCAGATACTCGTTGAACTCGTGGTAGGGGAAGGGATAGAGCAGCTGCGGAACGAAGGCCGAAACCCGTTCACCGCGAGCGGTGGCGTTCTGCACCGCCTCCTTGACCGGGCCCTTGGACGAGCCCCAACAGATGATCCCGACCTCGGCCTTTTCGGCGCCGTAACGGCGGTAGAAACTGTACTTGTCGCGTACCAGACGCAGCTTGCGGTAGCGCTTGGCGTTCATCTTCTCGTGGGTCAGATACATCGAGGTCGGCGTGCCGTCCTCTTTGTGTTCGAGACCGTTGGTCTGGTACTCGCCGCCCTTCATTCCCGGCCACGACATCGGCGAGATCCCCGATTTGGTCTCCTTGTACCTCTTGTATTCGCGGAGATCGCCTGCCGACGGTACCTGGCGACCGGTGACCTCGTGATCGAGGGTCAGCATCGACAGGGTCTCACGGCGCTGCGCGATGAACTGATCGGAGAGCACGATCACCGGCATCTGCGCCTCTTCAGCGATGTTGAAGGCCGCCACCGTGGCGTGGAAACAGTCCTCGACGTCGGCCGGCGCCAACACCACCCGCGGCGCGTCGCCGTGGGAGCCCCACAGGGCCTGCCAGAGATCGCTCTGCTCGCTCTTGGTAGGCAGACCGGTCGAAGGGCCGCCGCGCTGGACGTCGATGATGACCGCCGGGACCTCGGCCATCGAAGCCAGACCCAGCATCTCGGTCATCAGGGCGAGACCGGGGCCCGAGGTCGCTGTCATCGACTTGACCCCGGCAAAGGAGCCGCCGATCACCGCTCCGATGGCGGAGAGTTCATCCTCGGTCTGCACCAGGTAGCCGCCGACCTTGGGCATCAACTCCGACAGCAAGTGGAGCACTTCGGACGACGGGGTGATCGGGTACCCGGCAAAAAAGCGGCAGCCTGCGTGGAGGGCCGCTACGGCGCAGAGCTCGTTGCCGGACATCAGCAGCATGGGCTCACCCGGGACGTATTGCAGCCGCATGCCGGTGGCCTCGTCTTCGATCTTCGAGGCATATTTCTTGCCGGCCTCGAAGCCCTTGAGGTTGGCCTCGAGCACCTTTTCGCTCTTCTTGGAGAACTTGTTCTTGATCGCCCGCTCCATCGCGTCCTTGGGGAGGTTGAAGAGCTCTCCAAGCAGTCCGATAGTGACGATGTTCTTTGCCAGCGTGGTGCCCGCCGCCTCTTTCGCCAGTTCGATGAACGGCACCGGGACCCACCGCACCTCTGACACCGGTCCGAGATCGATCTCGTCGCGGGGTGTCTCATCGGTCGCTTCATAAAGGACAACAGCGTTTTCGGCGACCACAATCTCGCCGCGGAACTGTCCGAAGTCGGCCCAGTTGAAGACCACCAGCACCTGCACCAGGTCGCCCTGGGCCATGATTGGATCCCCACTCAAACGAACCGTGCAAGACGACTCGCCACCTCGAATCTGCGGCCCGTAGGCCTCGACTTTCATCACGTGCAGCCCCTCGGCTGCGCCAGCCTGCGCCATCATATCGCCCACGGTGATGACGCCGTCACCACCGGAGCCCACGATTGCGAAGGTCAAATCACGTGTCGGCATAAACTTCCTCCCAGTACGACTGGTTTCACACCCGTCTCATGAGATTGTGAACCCTTTCACATCAAATGTCCATTGTCTTTTTCACGGTTTTGGCGGCTTTGCAGCCGCCAAAACCGTGAAAAAGAGGTTCAGAGCAGCCCTCTCGAAAAACCGCCATCCACGGGCAGTGCGACACCGGTGATCCCAGACGCTTCGTCACTGCACAGGAACGTCACAGCGGCGGCCACTTCTTCGGGACGGAGCAGGCGACCGACGGGTGCCATCGAGGCCCATTTCTCAAAGATCAGATCCACTGAGGTGCCTTCTCGTTCGGCCACGTTTTGGGCGAGCACGCGGAGCCGGTCGGTGGCGGTGTAGCCCGGGCAGACCGTGTTGACCGTCACACCATCCGCAGCGACTTCGTCGGCGATGCTCTTGAGGTAGCCCGTGACCGCCGCCCGCAGGGCGTTGGAGAGCACCAGGCCCGGCTGCGGCTGGCGTACCGCGATCGAGGTGATGGCCACGAAGCGTCCCCACCCCGCCGACCGCATGGCCGGCAGCGTCAGCTCGGCCAGCCTCTGCACCGGCAGGAGCAGGAGTTCGCAGGCCGCCGTCAGGTCATTTGCGGATGCACTGACCGCGGGCATGCCCGGCGGACCGCCGGCGTTGGCGATGACAATCTCGGGCTGCCCGAAGAGCTCACGCGTCTTTTCCACGACCCGCCTCGGTGCTTCCGAATCCGTGAAGTCCGCGACCAGGCCTTCTACCGCTCCGACACCGCGCTCGCGGATGGCGTCAACGGCGGCCGAGACCCTCTCCGCCGACCTCGACACCACCACCACTTTTGCCCCACCTACCGCCAATTGCTCGGCGACGGCGTATCCGAGCCCCGACGAGGATCCTCCGACAATGGCGACACGGCCTTCGACCCCGGCGTTCATTGCAGCCCCCCGAGGGGATAGGAGGGATCAATGTCGACCGGCAGGTCGGTCAGGCTGCCAATGGCGGCCGCCATCGCCGGATCGACCGTGCCGTATCGCCCGACAAAGTCGACGGCGGCGTCATAGTCGCCGAGAGCCTGGATCATCAGCAGCTCGTGGGCAAGGCCCCGGAAGGCGTCATCGAACACCTCGGGCACCGGCTGGAACCGTCCGTCATCGGTGATCTCGACGGCTCCGTTTTCAAGCAGATAATTGGCCTGCAATACCATCCCGAGCCCGTGGGCCTCGGCGACGCCGAACCGCGTGGTCCGGAACATACCGGCGGTGTAGGTCCACGGGAGGCTGTTGAGGATGGCCGAATCCATAGTGCCCTTCTCCACCAACCGGTAGATGTCATACACGCCGAGGACATCGGCCTTGGCCTCTTCGAAGGCCGAGTACAGATCCTTCAATTCGAGGCGGACCTCGGTGTCGCGGCCGTCGATGGCGATCTGTCCCGGGCCGATGCCGTGCGACAGCTCATGGTGCAGGGTGAACTGAAAGAAGGCTTCGAACGTCACCGCATCGGCACCCGCGGCGGGCAACACACGACCGGCGATCGGCACCAGAACCGCGTCGTACTTGGCCCGCATCACGTTCTTGAGGAGGACCTTTTTCGAGCCCTTGGCCTCGCGCACCCTTTCGTCGTTGGGGAGGTTGAAGGCGATCGTCTGAATCCCGGCGCGGGTGTCGCCCGCAGTGAAGATTTCATCCACGACTCGAATCGGGGACTCCGAACCGCGGTTGAAATTCTTGTGTTCGTCGGGGATCGGCAGGCTGCGCTCGAGAAAAGGCAACTCGGATTTGAAGACCTCGAGGCGCGCCGAATCCTCGGGTTGGGAAACACACACAAAGGTCTCGAAGGCCGCCTTGTAGCCAAAGAGCTGGTCTTCGTAGGTCTCATACGGCCCGATCACGATCTCGATCGCCGAATCGAGATCCATCCACGCCATGTCGGACTCGAAGTAGTCGTCCGTAAAGAAGGCATCCGCCCGAAGCACGAGGAAACGCCGCAGACTCTCGTTCTCAGTGGCCGCCGCCGCCACGCGCAGCTCGGCCGCCGCGACTTCGAGCAGATTGGCGTAGGCCTCGGAGTAGGGCACCGCGACCAGCGCGTCGCCGTCGCGGCGAATAATGGTGTGGAGCGAGGTCATGGCCTCCCGATCCTCCGGGTGGGCCGCGATCCAGTCTTCGAACTCGGACGCGGTCATGTCTTCGGGGTAATAACCGGCCCCCGGGGGGTGGGGACTGTCGCCGAGGAAGGGCTCGGAGTGCGTCAACCGGTCCCAGGGCCCGTACATGATGCGGTAGTAGTCCCTGGTCGGCGCAGCATCCTCGCCCTCGAGCGCAGCGACGAGGGGTCCGAACTCGGCACTGCCCGCCCACGCCTGGAGTTTGAAGATCTCGTCGATTGCTCGGCCCGCCTTCACCAGGTGAACGAGGGCCGTGCGATCGCCGCCCGAAAGGTGGGTCACATCTGCCGCCAGGTTTTTGTCGACGAATTGCGCTCGACGGGCGGCGATGTCGGGAACGACCGACAGCTCGGAGGTCAAAGCGATTTCCTCAGATTGTCCGCAGCCAAAAGCAATCATGCCGCAGAACACAGCCAGGGCGCCTCGTTGCCACATCAAGAACCTCCGTCGTCACGCGCCGGTTTGGTTGTTGGGTTTGACGGCCCACACCGCGAAGTCGCGGGGGCCGTTGAGCAGATCGTCAAGTCGGCGGCGAAGGCGATCGACACGCTCCGCCAGGGTCGTCATATCGGAATCGGTCACCGCGCCGGTCCCGCCCTCGTCATCCATCAGAAGCTGGTCCGCCGGAAACGGGTGCAGCGTCTCGGTTCGATCGACGGCGAACCCGGCCGCGCGGAGAAAGAGCTCCAGCGTCTCCGGCAACAGCGGTCGCTGGTGGGTCGGATCCTGCCAGAAAAGCGATCCGCCGACCCGCAGGGAGTGCGGGTTCGGGCACTCAGCGATGAGCAGGCCACCGGGACGCAACACACGCCGCACCTCGGCCAACACCGCCGCCAGAGTCTCCGGTGCGAGGTGCTCGAAGAGGTGAAACGCTGTTACCGAGCCCCGCGACGCTTCGCCGAGGGTCTGCAGCACTTCGAGCACATCGCCCTCGACGACATCGAGCCCACGGCGCCGCCCGGCGCCCGCGAGGGCGGCGTCGCCATCGACACCGGCCGCTTCGACTCCCGCCTCACGCAGCATCAACAACAGTTCTCCACGCCCGCAGCCGAGGTCGAGAACCGGCGCCGACTGCCGCAGATCCGGCAGGTAGTGATCCAATCGGTGGTGAATCTCTTCTTCTGATCCCCGAAAGGCCTTGATCAGAAGCGGCTGCACCTCGGCCAGTCCGCTGCTGATCCCGCGATCGAGCGCGCCGGCTGCGGCCGGCGCCGGAAGCGGTTCTCCACGAAGGGAACGTTCGACCAATGAGCCGACCTCTTCCAGTTCTTCGGCAAGCCGGTCGAGCAGCGCATCGGCGCGGGCCACCGCCGCCGGCACCACGCGGTCTCGGAGGCGGGCGGTCTCGTCGGAAAGCGCGCTCACGGCTTGCTCCGCACCGTCGACCCGCTCTTCGACGCCGGCCAGCCGTTGGTCGCGGGCCGCCGCGAGTTCTTCCTGGAGTGTCCGGATCGCCGCTTCGATGCCGTCGAGACGATCCTCGACCCCCTTCATGCGGCCGTCGGCCCGCGCCTCGACGTTGCTGATTCGGCGGTTGATGCCCCAGGGTGTCATCAGCGCGAGAGCCCTCATCCATTTCCGATGAAGGCTCTCGTTCTGCCCGTCCTCGAGCGGCGGGTCGGCGGGCGCGGCGCGATCGTCGCCGCTCATGAGACTACTCGGGAACCGGCTCAGCCTCAGGGGCGTCCGTGTCCGCGGCTTCGGTCGGCGTCGATTCGCCTTCGACCGCGATCGAGGCGGCCTCGGCCTCGGCGGCGTCCTCCGGCGTTTCAAGCACGCCTTCTGCAACGAATTCAGGCGCCACCGCGTCGGGGTCCTCGCCGGGACGTACCACGCGTACCGGGATCGTGACATCGATACCGCGATGGATATGGACCACGACATCGGATTGCCCCAGCGCCTTGATCGGGTGCTCGAGCATGATCCTGCGGCGATCAATGTCGAACCCGCGTTCCGCCAGTTCGCGGCCGATCTCGGCCGTGGTCACCGAACCGAAGAGCACGTCGTTTTCACCCGCACGACGCTCGAAAGCGAGCTTTGTGCCGTCGAGCTCGGACGCCAGCTGCTGAGCTGCGGTCTGCCGAGTGAGGTCCATCTCTTCCCACTTGGTCTGATCCTGCTCGAAACGCTTGCGGTTGCCGGGCGTGTCGGGGTAAGCAAGCCCTTTGGGAAGGAGGTAGTTGTTTGCGTAACCGGCCTTCACCACGACCGACTGGCCGCGCTCGCCGAGGTGTTCGATATGGTCGTTGAGAATCAATTTCATTCTGTTCCTCCGTCTTCGTCGACCCGTGGCCGGAGCGAGTGGAAACTGTCTGCGACGCCGAGCGCCGCGACGAACAGCGGCATCGGCACCTGCAACGACAGCAGAACGACACCCCAGCGCACCAGCCAGCCTCGCCCTATCCAGCGCGCGAGGTGGGCTCGAATGATAGCCAAACCCTGGACAAAATACAAGATGAGCACCACGACCAGCAGGTTCAGGGCCACCCATCGGGCGGTGCCGGAAAGGGCCAGCGTCCCGATGCCCGTGATCGCAAACACCACAGCCAGCCACTCGTCGTTGCGGAAGTCTTCAAACGCTCCGGCCGCCATCGGGTAGCCGAGAAGCGGCAGTCGGGGCCTCACCCAGAACAACACGATAACGAGATAGGCTACGAGCATGGACGGCAGCACCCAGGATGCCATCCGTTCCGCGGCATCCAGGGCGAGTTCGACCTCACCCTCGGCAAGTCCCCATGCCGCATACATCTCCGATGCGTCCATCGCGGCAGTACGAAGCCAATTACCCACCGCCTCCATGGGCGTCAAAGGCGCGGCAACAACGGCAACCACCACCAGGACGAGGATTGCAGAGGCCAGGGTCGCAACGGCCACCCACCGTCCTTCGCTCCAGCGCCACCAGGCCCACGCCTCGAGGCTCACGGCCGGCAGAACGACCAACAGGACATAGGCTGCCAGCAACGGGAGCGCGAACGCCGCCATCCCGGCCGCCGATGCGACCCCCAGCAGCCCCACGACCGGGCCCCAGGCGCGAAAGCCGCGCCTCCCGCCGGCCTGAAAATGAGCTACCGGCAAGAGGGCGAGAGGTGCGATCAGCAGACCGAGCAGCGGAATCGCAAAGAGGGCGCCCACCAGCAGGAGCGCCACCAGACCGGAGGACGCCGCGCCGAGACGCGGCAGTCGCGGCGGCACCGCCTCGGTTGTCGGGGATGGGGTTGGATCGCTGACCATGATTAGACGCCGGGCGTTGCCGCCCGGCGCTCCAGGAATTCTCAGTCGTCGTTAGTTGCCGGTGTACGGCAGCAACGCCATATGGCGCGCCCGTTTGATGGCCCTCGTCAGCTTGTGCTGGAAGGCGGGGCGCGTGCCGGTCACCCGACGCGGCAGGATCTTGCCGTTGGTCGGGGTGTACTCACGCAGAAGCTCGATGTCTTTGTAGTCGATGTAATTGATCTTCTCGACCGTGAATCGGCACACTTTGACGCGGCGGCGAAAACGCTTTTTGTTGGGTCGCATGGTTGCCTCCTCAGTCCTCTTTGGCCGCTGCTTCGGCCTTGGCTGCGGCCTTGGCGGCCTTTTTGACAGCCTTGGCTTCGAGCTTGGCGTCCATCTTGCGCTTGCGCCGCAGCTCGCGATCCATGTTGAGGATCAGCGACCGCATCACCACGTCGTTGGTGCGCATCTCGAAATTGAGTTTATCGAGCGCGCCGCCATCGACCTCGACCTTCCAGAAGTGGTAGACGCCGTAGTTCTTCTTTTTGATCGGATAGGCGAGTTGCCGCCGTCCCCACGTGTCCTTGCCGATGACCTCGCCACCAGCGTCCGTGATGATGCCCTCGAGACGCTCCAGGGTGGAGGTCTCTTCCTCGGGCGGTACCTCGGGGTCGACAATGACCCCCAACTCGTACAAAGGCATATGTTCTCCTCTCGGCCTTCGGCCCCAGATCGATGTCTGGAGCAAGGAGTTTTTCCCGGATATACCGGGAGCTCGGATTGTACGCGAAATTCGAGCAGAAAGCAAGCCCAGGCTGGCATTCAAGGTTCCTCGGGGAATGAAAGCCTTCGTCAATTTTGAATTTTGAATTTTGAAAAATTCTTGGTTCCCGCCCCCTACCCCGCGGAGCCGGTTGGTTTGGCCGCAATTCAAAATTCAAAACTCAAAATTGAGAATTGCCCAGTAGTCATGCGTCCCCATCTGCACCGGGACGCCGAACTTGTCCTCGAGGACCCGCGTGACGCCCTCGACGTTCATCGGGCAGTTCATGAGCGCCGTTGCCTTTTTGACGCAGGTGCCGAAGTAGATTTCGTCGACGCTGATGTCAAATGCTTCGAGTACGGTCATCTGCAGGTCCACCTTGGGCACGACGAGTCCCGGACAATCACCGCAGCCGGTCTTGAAGACCACCCGCACATCGCCCTGGTCCTCGAAGGCAAAGGTGTTCTCGTTGACGGCCTTGTAGCACTTGGCGCAGCCGACACAGCTCGCATCCTGAATGCGCTCGCAATAGATGATGCCGATCTGCTTGGCCATGCGATCCTCCCGTAGGTTCTCCCGAATCATAAATCATGTGTTTCCAATGAAAAATGCGCTCATGTGACCACTCGTTCAAGCCGCTGTGCGAAAAGCCCGAGCGCCCCAAAACGGACCGATCTCCTTCACGAGGAGTGTGCATTCCCCCTGCAAGAGATTTCTCCGCTCGTTCGCTACGCTCTCTCGGTCGAAATGACAGGGTGGGGGGGCGAAACAACTGTCAGGAGAGGAGCCGGCACGGCTGATGAGAAACGGCCCATGTGCGGCGGAGGTGCCATTTTTCGCATTGTTTGGCCTCAGCTATTTCACGTCGGTGGCCCGCCTCGAGCAAACAATGCGAAGATTGGCACCTCTCGGGAAACGCGTTCGGAAAGTCGGCGCACCACCCGCGTTGAAGTACCTACCTCAATCCACTCGGATAGCCATCCGGAGGATGGTCGTACTCGACCCCGGCCTCGCCCTTGACGATATTGCCCATCGGAAAACCCGGACATCCCGCTTCGCGGAGTTGCTGAAGCACCTTTTCGAGATGCTTCGGCGGCACCGCGAGCACCATACCGACTCCGAGGTTGAAGGTCCGCCACATATCGTCCTCGGGCACCTTGCCCTTCTCGGCCAACAGCCGGAAGACCGGCGGCACGTCCCAGGCGCCGACCTTGATGACCGCCCTCAGGCCGTCGGGGAGAACGCGCGGGATGTTGTCCGTAAGCCCGCCGCCGGTGATATGGGCGAGAGCGTGCACCCACCCCTGTTCGAGCAGCGGCCACACCGGTTCGAGGTAGCAGCGGTGGACCTGCAACAGCTCCTCCCCCACCGTGCGTCCGAGCGCCTTCACCGAGTCGCCGACACCGAGCTCCAGGGTCTCGAAAAAGACCTTGCGCGCCAGCGAGTAGCCGTTGGTGTGAAGACCTGTTGACGACAGCCCTACCAGGACGTCGCCGTCGCGCACAGCCGAACCGTCGAGAATCTTCTTACGGTCGACGATCCCGACGATGAAACCCGCCAGATCGTACTCGCCGTCGTCGTAGAACCCCGGCATCTCGGCAGTCTCGCCGCCGAGCAGCGCCATCTTGTTGTCCGAACACGCGGCAGCGACGCCGCCGATGACATCGGCCACCGTGTCGGGCTCGAGCCGGCCGGTCGCAAGATAGTCGAGAAAAAAGAGCGGCCGTGCGCCCTGTACCAGGATGTCGTTGACGCAGTGGTTCACCAGATCGCGGCCGACCGTCGAGTGGCGCCCGGTGGCAAAGGCCACCATGAGCTTGGTCCCGACGCCGTCGGCCGACGACACCAGAACCGGCTCTTTGAAACCCTTCATCGGCACCCTGAACAAACCGCCGAAGGCGCCCTGGTCCGACAGCACCTCGGGGGTGTAGGTCTTGCGCACCATCTTCTTGACCTGAGCCAGCGCCCGGTCCTGGGCGTCGATGTCGACTCCGGCGTCTCGATATGTGGTCATCTCAGGGTCTCCGTGCCCGTCTCCGTGCCCGGTTTCTGACGGGTGTGAAGACGATTCCGATCTCTGGTGCGACCTTAACCGGATGGGTCGATGGTGGCAAGGGATCCGGAAAAATCTGCGTCGCGTGTCGGGAGTACGTCGGGCGAAATGGGAGTATTCGAAGGCGAGCACGATTACGAGTGCGAGTACGAACGGGGAAGGGGGGCGAAACTGGCACATCCCACCCATCCCTGATACAACCTCCCCATGACGCTGATCCGCCGTTTCCGCAGCTTCGCCCTGCCCTCGTCAACCCATGCCGCACTGCTGAGCTCGGCACAGGAATCCACCGGCCTCACGGTCACCGGTGTCGAAATGGAGCAGTGTTTCTACATCGATGCCGCCCCTGACCCGGGCCCCGAAAATCTTCGCGTCCTCGACTGGCTGCTGGCCGAGACCTTCGAGCCGCAGAACTACGGCGACACCAGTTGCCTGGATGGCCGCGGCGGCACGGTTCTCGAGGTCGGGCCCCGGATGACCTTCACCACCGCCTGGTCGACCAACGCGGTCTCGATCTGTCGAGCGTGCGGCATCGACGCGGTGCGCCGGATCGAGCGTTCGCGCCGCTACCTCCTGCGCACGACATCGCCGATCTCCGAAGAAAAACGAGCAGCGTTTCTCGCCGGCCTCCACGACCGCATGACCGAGTGCCCCTACCCGCGCCCCCTCGACGATTTCGCATCCGGCATCACACCCGAACCGGTGGCGGCGGTCCCGGTGATGGCCGAGGGCCGGGCGGCCCTCGAGAGAATCAACGCCGAGCTCGGGCTCGCCTTCGACGACTGGGACCTCGACTTCTACACCGCGCTCTTCCGCGACCGCATGGGTCGCGACCCGTCGAACGTCGAGTGCTTCGACATCGCACAGTCCAACAGCGAGCACTCGCGCCACTGGTTCTTCAAGGGGCGTCTGATCATCGATGGTGAGGAGGCGCCCGAACATCTCTTTTCGATTGTCCGCCGCCCCTACGAGGCCAACCCCAATAACAGCGTTATCGCCTTTCACGACAACTCGAGCGCCATCCGCGGCTTTTTAACGCCAGCGCTGGTCAGCAGCGATCCGGAAGCACCGTCGCCCCTGGTCCTTCGCGGCCTCGACCTCGACCTCATCCTGACCGCCGAGACCCACAACTTTCCCTCCGGGGTGGCGCCTTTCCCGGGCGCCGAGACCGGCACCGGCGGCCGCATCCGCGATACCCACGCCACCGGCCGCGGGTCGCTGGTGGTCGCCGGCACCGCCGCCTATTGCGTGGGCAATCTGCACCTTCCCGGCTACGAGCTGCCGTGGGAAGACCCCTGCTTCGGCTATCCCCCGAACCTGGCCACTCCCCTGGCCATCGAGATCGAGGCCTCCAACGGCGCGTCGGACTACGGCAACAAGTTCGGCGAACCCGTCATCACCGGCTTCACCCGCTCGGCGGGGCTGCGGCTGCCGGACGGCGAGCGCCGAGAGTGGATCAAACCAATCATGTTTTCCGGCGGTGTCGGCCAGATCGACGCCCGCCACACCGCCAAAGAGGGCCCCGAGCCGGAAATGTGGGTGGTCAAGATCGGCGGCCCCGCCTATCGCATCGGAATGGGTGGCGGCGCCGCCTCGTCGATGGTCCAGGGCGACAACGCCGAAGATCTCGATTTCAACGCCGTCCAGCGCGGCGACGCCGAGATGGAGCAGAAGGTCAACCGCGTCATCCGCGCCTGTTCGGAGCTCGGGCCCGGCAACCCCATTGTCAGCATCCACGACCAGGGCGCCGGCGGCAACTGCAATGTCCTCAAGGAGATCGTCGAACCCGCCGGGGCGCGGCTCGAGATCCGCGAGATTCCAGTGGGCGACGACAGCCTGTCGGTGCTCGAGATCTGGGGCGCCGAGTACCAGGAGAACGACGCCCTGTTGGTGCGCCCCGAGCACGAGCAGCTATTCCGCAGCCTGTGCGAACGCGAGCGGGTTCCGGTTTCCTTTGTCGGCCGGGTGACGGGCGACGGTCGGGTCGTGGTCCACGACGCGAGTGACGGTTCGACACCGGTCGACCTGGTGCTCGAGGACGTGCTCGGCGACGTGCCGCAGAAGACGTTCGAGCTCGACCGAATGCGCCGCCGTCTCGAGGCGCTGGCGCTGCCGCCGAATCTCGAGATCGCCGAGGCGCTCGACCGGGTGCTGCGTTTGTTGTCGGTGGGCTCGAAGAGATTTCTCACGACCAAGGTGGACCGCTCGGTCAGCGGTTTGGTGGCCCGCCAGCAGTGTGCGGGCCCGCTCCAGCTCACCATCGCCGATGTCGCGGTGATCGCCCAAAGCCATTTCGGCACCACCGGCACCGCCACAGCCATCGGCGAGCAACCCCTCAAGGGCCTCGTCGACCCGGCCGCGATGGCGCGGATGGCGGTGGGCGAAGCCCTGACCAATCTGGTGTGGGCCCGCGCCACCGCCCTCGAAGACGTCCGCTGTTCCGCCAACTGGATGTGGGCCGCCAAGCTGCCCGGCGAGGGCGCCGATCTCTATGACGCTGCGGTCGCCATGAGCGATCTCATGGTCGAACTCGGGATGGCGGTCGACGGCGGCAAGGACAGCCTCTCGATGGCAGCGCGGGCTCCTGTTTCAGGCGGTGGCGAGGAACTCGTCAAAGCGCCGGGTGAGCTGGTGATCTCGGCCTATGTCTCCTGTCCCGACATCCGGAAGACCGTCACTCCCGACCTCGAACTGCCCGGCAGCGGACGGTTGGTTTTTGCCGACCTCTCGGGAGGCGCGACCCATCTCGGAGGCTCGGCACTGGCACAGGTCTTCTCTCAGATCGGCAACGACACCCCGGATGTCGAGGATGCCGGAGTGTTGGCGCGCGCATTCGCGGTGGTTCAGGACCTGATTGCCGATGGGCTCGTGACCGCCGGCCACGACCGCTCCGACGGCGGTCTCATCACGACCCTTCTCGAGATGGCCTTTGCCGGCAACTGCGGCTTCGAGGTCTCACTCGAGGGCGACGATCCGATCGCCATTCTCTTCAACGAAGAACTGGGGCTCGTGATGGAGGTTGACGAGGCGAATCTGGAGGGCGTAGTCGGCGCATTCAGCCGCGCTGATCTTCCGTGCGCGGTCATCGGCCGCACCCTGGCCGAGCCCGAGATCCAGGTAACGGTCGGCGGGCGCCAGGTCCTCGCCGCCGATATGCGCGACCTCCGCGATCTCTGGGAATCGACGTCGTTCCGGCTCGAACTCGAACAGGCCGACCCGCTGTGCGTTGCCGCTGAACGCGATGGTCTCCGCACCCGCTCGGCGCCGCCATACGCCCTCACCTACACCCCGACCGCGACGACTGCCTCAGTCCTGGACTCGACCAACAGGATCCCGGTCGCCGTGCTGCGCGAGGAAGGCTCCAACGGCGACCGCGAGATGGCCGCCGCGTTCCTTGCAGCCGGTTTCGAACCGTGGGATGTGGCGATGTCCGACCTCCTCGCCGGCCGCATCACTCTCGACCGCTTCCGCGGGGTGGTTGCCGTCGGCGGCTTTGCCTACGCCGATGTCCTCGACGCCGCCAAGGGTTGGGCGGGGTCGATCCGTTTCAACCGCGATCTGTGGGCCCAGTTCGAGGCCTTTCTCGACCGGCCCGATACCTTCAGCCTCGGAGTGTGCAACGGCTGCCAGCTGCTCGCCCTGCTCGGGTGGGTGCCGTGGCGCGGCATCGAAACCTCAGACCAGCCGCGTTTCGTGCGCAACGCCTCGGGCCGTTTCGAGTCGCGTTTTGCGACCGTCACCATCCAGCCCAGCCCCGCCGTCATGTTGCGCGGTATGGAGGGCTCCATTCTCGGCGTCTGGTCGGCGCACGGCGAGGGCCGCGCCCTCTTCCCCGATGCCGCCGTTTTCAATCAAGTGAAAGCCGAGCATCTCGCACCGATCCGCTTTGTCGACGACGGCGGCACGGTGACAGAGTCCTACCCTCACAACCCCAACGGTTCGCCGCAGGGAATCGCCGGTCTGTGCTCTCCCGACGGCCGCCACCTCGCCATGATGCCGCACCCCGAACGCACCATGAACACCTGGAACTGGGGCTGGATGCCGCGGGACTGGCGCCGCCTCGAGGTCTCGCCGTGGCTCAAAATGTTCCAGAACGCCAGGGAGTGGTGCGAGGGCGTTCTGCGTTAAGACGTAATATCCCGAATCGTGATGAGAGCCGCGGAGCGGCGACAGACCTTAGCCTGGGGCGCAAGCCCCAGGTATCCCGGCGAAAATACAATCAAGCCCCAGAGGGGCGACAGACCGTTCCGCCCAGATTTCAAAATTGCAGACCCGTGGTCTTCTGTCGCCCCTCCGGGGCTTCTCCTTTTTTGTTTGCCCGGTTCCTGGGGCTCACGCCCCAGGCTATTTTCTTCCGCCCCTCCGGGGCTTGCTCCAGACATTTCGGGTCATACGTGTCCCCGAATACACCGGAGGCTCCGACGTCACCCGGGCAGTTCGCGGCGCTCGAGAGCAGCGCCGTCGCCGTTGACACCGACCCGCAGCATCTCGTTCCGGGTGACGGCTGTGACGGGCACACCCTCCCCCGCCGCGGCACGGAGGGTGTCGTGGACCATCGTCGGGGTGTTGTTCTCGGCCGAAAGGTGGAGCCCCACCACCGCCTTGAGGACCGACGATCGGAGGGTGTCGACCGCCTCCCCGCTCTGGTGGTTCCCGAGGTGGCCCTTCCCCCCCTGGATCCGCTGTTTGAGGGGCCACGGGTAGGGGCCGTTCCGCAGCATGTCGCTGTCGTGGTTGGTCTCCAGGAGCAGGAGCTCACAGCCCTGCAGACGCTGGGCGAGGAGGGTCGTAAATCGACCGGTATCGGTGCAGTAGGCCGCACAGTGGCGGCCGTCGTCAAAGACAAAGGCGACCGGGTCGGCCGCATCGTGCGACGTGCTGACCGGAGTCACCCGAAGATCACCAAAAACTCTGGTTGTTCCCGGAACGAGGTCGCCGCCGCCGTTGCTGCGAACCTTGAGCGCCGACCAGGTCCCCCGGGTCGTCCACACCGGGGCATCGCGGTGGCGTCGCAGAAAGACTTCGAGCCCGCGGATGTGATCCGAGTGTTCGTGGGTAAGGAGGACCGCATCCACCGCGTTCGGCGAGCACCCGAAGACCCCAAGACGCTTCGCGATCTGGAGGGCCGAGACTCCGGCGTCGACCAGAATCGACACGCCGCCCGCCCGAACCAGGGCGCAGTTGCCCGACGAACCCGAGGCGAGGACCAGGATCTCCACCCTCACACCCCCGTCGAACCGAACCCGCCGGCGCCGCGGTCGGATGTCGTCAGCTCGTCGGTTTCGATAAAAACTCCGCGGGTCACCGGCGCGATCACCATCTGGGCGATGCGGTCGCCGCGAACGATGACGACCGGTTCGGATCCGAGGTTGACCAGCAGCACCTTGAGCTCACCGCGATAATCGCTGTCGATGGTCCCGGGAGCGTTCACGACCGTCAACCCCTGGCGGATGGCCAGACCCGACCGCGGCCGCACCTGGGCCTCGAAACCGTCGGGAATCTCCAGCACCAGACCCGTCGCCACCGCCTGCCGTTCGCCGGGCTCGATCGTGACGTCGGAATCCACCGCAGCGCACAGGTCGGCGCCCGCCGCCCCGCCGGTAGCGTAGACCGGCATCGGCAGACCCTCGGCGTGCGACAAACGGCGAACGTGGATGTCAACTGTCATGGGGAGATCATACGACAGCTCAATTTCGGATTTCGGATTTCGGATTTCGGATGTACCGCCTACGCTTCCACCGATGGGAAACGTCCGGGTGCTCAGGGAGAGTGGACCTCGTGCGGCGGAGGTGCCTGGCTCCCACATTGTCGAGGCCTTGGTCGACAATGTGGCGTGCCTGGCATCCTCGCGGGAAGCGCGCGCGGAAACGAGCCACCTCCACCGGAGGTGCCATTTGTCGCATTGTCTGGAGCCGCCTCATCAATCTCGCACGACTCTTCGAGCAGACAATGCGACGGGTGGCTCCTCGCGAGCAATGCCATTCAGAAAGGCGGGCCCGCCCTCACGCCACCCGAATCGAGACACCTTCCGGCCCGCACACTGCGGAAGCCACGTGGTCGAGGCGCAGGACCACGTCGGCCATCTTGCGGACGTCATCGATGGTGACTGCCAGAAGCTCGTTCCTGGCAGCCTCCGGGTCGAATCGCCGTCCCCGCTCGAGGACTTCGCCGACATCGAGGGCGCACCGCCCTCCGGGCGACTCCATGTCCATCTCGAAACCGCGGAGCAGACCTTCCTTTGCCGCAGCAACCTCGTCCGGGCGGAGATTGCCGGCCAAAAGCCCGAGCTCCTCGCGCACCAGCTTGAGCGAGTCCGGGAAAGCCGCTGGAGCACAGGCCCAACCGACCTCCAGGAGGCCTCCGAGGTGGCGCAGGACCGGGCCCGACCAGATGTCGTAGGTCAGTCCTTCCTGCTCGCGAAGGCGTTGGAAGAGCCGGCTGGCCGCGCCGTCTCCGAGAATGTGATTGAGCACGAGAAGTTGGACCACCCGGCGGTCGCCGACGGCGGGGGCGGCAAAGGCGAGGCGCGCGTGGACCTGATCCGTGTTTTCTCGATTGACGTCGAGGTGAGCGCCGACCCACCCCAGCTCGGGAAGGGCAGGCGGCTTTGGCGGTGTCGTCAGCGGCAGCCGCGAAAACTTCGACGCGATGCTGGCGGGATGGGCATCGCCGACAACCGCGGCGATCATCCCACCGGGCTGCACCAGTCGCTCGTGGTGCTGTCTGAGAACTTCGGGGGTCAGCCGATCAAGGCCTTCCCTGGTTCCGATCACCGGACGGGCCAGTGGGTGGTCGCCCCAGGCGGCGCGGAGCAGCGCCTCCTCGACCCGCTCGCCGGGGTCGTCGGCCATCAGTTCGAGCTCGGCCTCGGTCACCCGCAGCTCGAGGGCCACATCGTCGGGCGCAAAGGTCGGCTCGAGAATGGCGTCCACCAATAGATCGAGCGCCTCGTCGAGGGCGTCGACCGTGGTGTTGACGCTCACCCCCATGAGCTCTGAGCTCGTCCACGCATCGACCTCACCACCGAGGCGATCGATGTCCAGGGCCAGAGACCGGCGATCGCGGCCGCCGCACGATCGCAGGGTGAGATGCTCGACGAGGTGGGTCGCGCCGGAAATCTCTGCGGGGTCGTGGGCGGAGCCCCGGGTGATCCACACGCCCGCCGCTACGGTCCGGCGACCAGGCATGGTCTGCGTCAACAACGCGGGCAGTTCGGAATCGGTGAGATTCGACACGGCGGGGAAGTGTACAGGAATTGGTTTGGCGGTCAAATCACGGCAGCCCTCCGGTGGCCCTTGTCCCGGCGCAGCCTGGGAGGCGACGTGTGCGGGCGCAGCCACCGGCGAAGCCCCAAGCCGGATCAGTACCGCGGCGTTCCGGTTCGCTGCGGATCGGGGGCCATCGGCGGGGTCGGTTGCGGATTGCCAGGATCATCACCGCCCGAGCCTCCGCTCCCACACCTCCCGGGCCCTGCCCTCCACCTGGGCCTCCTCCTGATACCGGAGTCGGCGGTTGGCCCCAAGGGGTTCCGGGGTCGTCGTCACCCCCGCCGCCCTGAGCCTGCCCGGCCCCCTCCTGCTCCAGAAAGACAAACTTCCACTCGTTGTACTGAGTTCTTCCCTCGTAGATCTTGATACTGGTGTCGCTCGACAGGGAGTGCACTCCGATGATGGGGCCGACCTTCTCGCCCTCGCCCCCAAGCCCGCGGTCGCCGAACACCGGAGTTCTGGTGGGCGTCGTCTGAGGGCGTGGCTGGCCCGGCGCCGTCGGCCCGCCCCGGCCGCCCACCTGCTGGCCCTCCTGACCGAGAAACACCAGGCCCCACGCCTCAGACCCGGTGATGGGATCGGTCCAGTTCTGGCGAAGAACCCTCGGATCGGCCTCCCACAACTCCTTCATCCGCATCGGGTAGCGGCCGTACTTCTGGCGGTAGAGCCGGATGCCCTCGACATACTGCTGGCCGCGGAAGATCAGTTCGGCTTCGCGTTCGCGCTGCATCTGGAAGCTCACGGTCTGCACCGCGACCGCCATCATGATCGCCATGATGGCGACGACCATGACAACGACCACGAGGGTGTAGCCACCCTCCGGTGTTTTCGGATTTCGGATTTCGGATTTCGGATTTTCACTCCACCTCTCGTGAATCGAGAGTCGGCTCGGATAAATCCGAAATCCGAAATCCGAAATCCGAAATTCCGTTACCATTCCGAGATGAGCGTTCCATCGAGGGCGACCCGTTCGCCGTCGGCGTAGCGAACATCGATGACCTGTTGGCCGCCTCCGAACTGGTCTTCGAAGGGCTCCAGCTCCTCGAGCTCATCGCCTTCGGCGTACAGTTCCTCCCAGGCGCCTTCGGACGACCCCGAGAAGGGATCGATCGGTAGATAGCGGAGGTAGCCTGCATCGACCAGAGCCTCGAGGCTGTCGGGATACTTGCCCTTGTCGGCGAGGTGCTGGTCGATACACGAGCGCATCTGGTACAGGTCGGCGCGGATGACCGCCTCGCGCGCCCGGATCGGTGCGTTTTTCATCGCCGGCAGCGCAATGGTCGCCAGAATACCGATGATCGCCACCACAACAATCAGCTCGATAAGAGTGAATCCCGCGGGAGAATTTCGGATTTCGGATTTCGGATTTCGGATTTTTCGGACCTGATTTTCTGCTTTGCACAGGTTAGGATGCGGCATTCCTGCGTCCTCACGTCCCATTCCAAACTCAGAGCCCGACAATCTGCCTCTGGATACCCCATGACACCTCGGGGGGTGGGTGGGCGCAAATCCGAAATCCGAAATCCGAAATCCGAAATTCATGAGTTCACCAATCCGCATACTTCGTCCCGTCGAGGGCGACACCCTCCGAGCTGGTGCGCACGTCATAGATGTTCTCACCGCCCCAGCTCGTGGTGTCCGCATCGTCCTGGTAGGAACGCAGCTCCCAGTCCTCTTGGGTCATGGGGTCCACCGGGATTCGCCGCAGAAACTTCCGTTTGGTCTCCTGACCGACGATCTCGACCCCCTCAACCAGTTCCTCAAGATCTTCGGGATAGCCTTCACCACCGATCTTCACCGGGATCAGACCCTGGTCAGAGAGCCGCTTGTACTCGTCGATCGCTGTCCGGATCTGCCGCAGTGAGAGACGGAGTTCGGCCTCCTTGCGGCGCTTGACAGTGAACTTGGCCACCGGCAGCACCATCGTCGCCAGTACGGCAATCAATGCAACCACCATCACCAGTTCGGCGAGGGAAAATCCCTTCTGGTTTCGGTGAAGACGCATCATTTCGGTTCGAGAACCATCCCGTTCGTCTTGATGAACAGCGCACCGTCCTGGGCGGCGACCGGGATCGCCAAACCTTCCGCCGTGACAGCGCCGGCCGATGTGAAGACCAGGGGCGCCGGGCCGCCATCCAGAGCCTGGACCGTCAGGGCGGCCACGGCCTGACCACTCTCGATCCCGTCGGCCACGATCACATCGAGGTCGATCCACCCGTCGGCCGCGTGCACGTCGCTGCGCAAGAAGTTCACGCCGGGAGCTGTCAGAATGTCGATCACGAAAACGCGACGGGGATCAAAGGAGAGTGCCAGGGGCAGCCGATACGAACCGGTCCCACCCTGGACCACCAACTGAAGTACGGTCTCCTCACCGGGCTGAAGCGACACCACCGACGGTTCCAGACCGACAATCAACGGCGGCAACGAGTTCTCGAGACCCGATGCCACGGGTTCGAACTCGGGCACATCGTTCCACCCGATATCGCCGGTCGGGTCGGTCTCCGGGGCGCTCTTCTGGCCTCCCGACGGGACCAGATCGACGCCCTGGTCCTCGGCGGGCGGCGGAGTCACCCGCCGCGGCGCCGTCGGCCGCCGCGACGCAGGAGTGCCGTACGGAGTCTGTGGTTCGTTGGATTGTTCGTCGGCTTCCTGATCTTTCCGATCATCGTCAAAGGGCCCCCGGTTGGAGCGCCCGGACTGCACCCTCGGAGAGGCGCCAAAATAGGAGATTCGGCTCTCTGTTCCGACCCAGATGGGCGCCAGGTCTTCTTCCTCGATATCCGGGAAACGGATGATCTGAGGGGTCAGGGTCAGCACCAGATCGGTGTCCTTGTCGGTCGTGCTCTCCATTCTGAAGAGGCGCCCGATGAGCGGAATATCACCGAGGATGGGAGTCTTCACCACGCCCTTGGTTTTGTCGCGCCGGATCAGTCCGGCGAGCAGGCTCGACTCGCCGCTCTTGAGGCGTATCACCGAAGTGATGGTGCGGGTGCCGATCGTGATGGCTTCCTGGTCGGGGCCCACGGGCACCGTGTCTCCGAGATTTGAGATCTCCACCTTGAGATTGAGGGTTATCTCGCGGTTGTGGTGGACCCTGGGCTCGACCTCGATCTGGATGCCGATGTCCTTGTATTGGAACGAGGTGATGGGCACCACGTTGCCGCCGGCGGAGTTCGAGGTGTTGAAGCTGGTGACCGGGATCGGCACCTGGTCGCCGATCAGGAGGCTGGCCTTTTCTCCCTCCGTGACCCGCAGCTGCGGTTGCGCCAACACCTGCGCCTCGCCGGCGTTCTTGGCCAGGCTGATCAGGAGACTGGGTACGTTGATGAACCAGTCGCCACGCGAGATATCCTTGAAATCATCGAGACCCAGACTGCCGGCGGGGGCGAGGGGGTTGATGGCCGCGGTGTCGAGAGTGAGGTTGAAATTGTAGGTCGAGAGGGCGGTCCCGATGTCGGAGTTCTTGGTGGAACTCATAATGAGGATTTCCACATCGATCAGGACCTCGGCCTTGGCCTTGTCGTTGACCCGGATGAGCTTTTCTGCGATGGCTACCTTGTCGGCGGTGTCGCGGAGCGTGATCGCGTTGAGCTGCTCGTTCGTTGACAGCCGGCGTGCCTCGATCAACGACCTCAGAAGTTTGTCGATTTCCTTGACATCGGCATTGGAGAGAAAGAACGTCTTAATGACGAGATCTTCATACTCCCGGCGGTTCTGCGGTGAGTCCTCGGCGATGATGATGGAGTGCTCATCCAGCACCTTGTAGAAGTGCCCCGCGGCCTGCATCACCATCTCCAAAGATTGTTCGGCGGTGAGCTCGTTGAGCTCGATGGCAAGACGATCGTCCTTGAGTTTGGGATCGAAGAGCACGTTGAAACCATAGGCCTTGCCGATGGCCTCGTAGATCTCCTTGACCGGTTTCGGTTTGGGAAAATTGAGGGTGATGGGGTCCATCGATTTCGGATTGAGAATCGGCGGTTTGACCTTGGCCTCGCGAGCGCGCTGCTTCATTTCATCGAGTTGGCGCAGGCCGTCCGGGGCCGAGAGAATCTCGATCTCCTCGATCACGTCCTCGAGAAGCTGTTCGGCGTACTGGTTGCTCGGGTCCAGCTGGACCGCCATTTGGAGCTCGCTGCGGGCCGCCATCAAGCGCCCGAGTTTGCGCATGGCAACGCCGTTCTGGAAGTGCTTCTGGGACGCTCTTTGACGAGCAAAGGCAAGCTGCATCCTGTACTCGACATTGTCCGGTTCTTCAGCCAGCGCCTGAAGATAGTGGTAGACGGCCGCGTCCCAGTTCTGGCTGTTGAAAGCCTGATCCCCCTCACTCGCAGTCTGCTTGGCTGTCGAACAACCCATCACCCCCAGCGTCACTGCTGAGGCGAGAATCACGGCGAGAGTCAAGGTCCTATTTGTCAGACAACGGTACACTGGTGTCCTCCGAGGCATCGTAACCCACAAAGCCGATGGTGACCGACTCGAGGCGGATGGCGCGCACGATATAAATGTCTTCGATGACGTCGCCGACCATGGCCACCTCGACATCTGTGGAATCCTGACCACCTTTCCGAAACGCCGCCACCAGTCGAGGCCGCGGCCCGAGATAGCCGATGTATTCACGGTTGAAGGGTGGCGGCGGCGGTTTGGGCTGACCGTCGATACCATAAGCGATTCTCGGCGTCGGGGTCGGCCGTGGCGGCAAGGTCGGCCGCGGAATCGGGGTCGGCCGCGGTGTCAGGTTCGGTGTCGCGGTCGGCGGCGCTCGGTAGGCAAAAGGATTGCCGGCCGATTCCGCTCCCTCAATCTCGTTGCGGCCGCCCTCGCCGATCTCCAACCCGGGCAGGTTTTTTGCCGTGTATTCGAGCGCCGTCGACCCCGATGCACCGCCCACCATGCCACCCTCACCGAGAAAGCGAACGACTGCCACAACGGAGGCCACCACCAGCACGGTGATGAGGATCGCCAGACGCCTTTGCTCGTTCGCTGGTTTGGCGTCAGCCATCGCCGGCCTCCACTGCAGCGGCGTTGCCGCCGGTGAGCCGACGCAACTGTCGCGGGTCGGCCTCCACGAGGAAAGTAGCGATACGAACCGAGATTTGAAGTTGCTGCGAGATCGGGTCTTCATCGCCCGACAGGCTGAGCCCTTCGACGAGCAAAAACTCCGGGTTCGATTGCAGGTCGGCCAGCATTTGACGTATCTGGCGGTACTCCCCCGCAACCGAAAATTGGATGCTGAATCGAACAAAGCCGGTGCTGCGGTCCTCTTTGGCAGCGTAGGAGTAGCTCCCCGGGAGCAGCCCCGAATCGCGGGTCGCCGAGCCCACCGCACGCAAGATGGCGGTCAGACGGCCATCGAGAGTTCCAAAGACGTCATCATGCAGAGTTTCGAACTGTTGTTCGATCTCGGCAACCCACTCGCGATCTCCTTCGGTGGCGCGCATGAGGTTTTCGAGTCGCGCCAGTTCCGCCTCGAGATCCGTGACCCGGTCCCGGACCTGGGCGCGCCTTCCCCCGGACTCCGAGGTCTGCCATACAAAAAGGACGATGGCTGCAAGGCACACGACGACGGCGGGCAGCCACACCGGCAACAGCCGCTTCCAGGGCCTGAAATCCAGTGTCATGAGGCCCCCTCTGCGGCGTGATATCGAACCCGCATCGACAGGAGATAGGTGCCGGTCGCCGAGTCTTCGGGCGTTGTCTCGCTCGCCAGCGACGGCTCGTCGAACAACGGGTCCGCCACCAGGTTGTCGATGAAATTGAGCATGGCGTCGCGATTTCGCGCCACGACCGCGAATGTCAATATGACGCCTTCGGGCCCCACCGAAGGAACGATGCGCGTCAATCGGACGTCGTACGGCATCACGCGCTCGATATTGTCGAGCATCTGCAACCACGAAAAGGCGTGTTCCTCGAGCACCAGGTTGGTGGCGTTGACCCGCGCCTCGAGTGTTCGCCATGGGACCCTGTTCAAGAAAGCGATTTCCTGCTGAGCCATGTCTTCGAGCGCGCCGTACTGTTCCTCGAGGGCATCTCGAGTCAAGATTTCGTCCTCAACAGCACGGTTGGTGACCAGATAGAACCGGACATTCAACACCATCAACACGAGCGCGAGACATCCCGCCGCAATCGTCAAGATCCACACCGGCCGGGTGTTCAGAAAGGGTCGCGAAGCAAGACTGGGAGTGATCATCGAACCTGCCCGCTCACCACCGCCATCGCGGGAGCCAGACGGGCGACCCCAAGTCGTCCGGCAACCGTGGACGGTCCACATGGAGGGGCGGGGGTTTCCGCGAAATGAACCACCGCGGGCTCCTCCTCGATCCAACGGCGCAGTTCGCCATCGAGGACCGCGTCGTCGCACACCAATTTCATCTCGATCTCTCCCTCGAGGCCGATCTTGTCACGGATGTACTCCAGATTGAGCCGTAACTCGCGCTCGATCCTGTCGTCGACCGCGGCCATTGGCGACAGCGGTTTCGTCCGCAACAGCCTCGGCACACCGCCGACCAGGAGAATCAACGACAGAAAACCGGCTTCGAGCTGGACCAGGAGCAACGGACGGTCGCCACCGGGCAGCCGAGGGATCAGGGAGAAGAGTCTGGTGGTGATGAGTCCCGGCTGGATGCCGATGGCATTGAAGGTCGCTTCGAGCGAAGCGACCGCGCGTTCGATGCCTGCCAGAACAATAATCTGACGCCGGCCGACCGCCTCCGGCAGCCGGACGACCGAAAGCCGGAGCTCGGCGGGCGCCACCGGCAGCAGCTTTTTGAGACGCCAGCGCACGACATCTTGCACCTCGGTTTCTTTGCGGGGCAATCGGTCGGCTTCGAGGAGAAACGCACGCATCCACCTCGTGGGGACGATGACCGCCGCGGTCGAGGTGCCCTCCGCCGCGCCCTTGAGCCGCGTGAAGACCGGAGCGAGGGCTTCACTATGAACCGCTTGCAGCCCGACCGGTCCCACCTCGAAGGTGCCCGGCGGCACATCCTCGGCTGCGCAGTGCAATTCGCCCGGCCCGGTCCGGTGAACGACCGCGCACTCTGCCGCACCCAGGTCCCAGGCGGTGGCCGGCGGCGGGCTCGTGAAAATCCGTTCCCAGTTCATTCGACGAAGGTCACCTTGTTGATGTCGTAGAGCGACGTTTCGCCGGCAAAGACCTTTTGCAGCGCCGACTCACGGAGAAACCGCATGCCCTCGGCCTTCGCAGCACGCTTGATCTCCGCGGCCGACCGGCGATCAATGATCAGCTGGCGAATGTTGTCAGAAAGGTTCAGCAGCTCGGCGATGGCTAACCGCCCGCGATAGCCGGTACCGTTGCACTCGATACACCCGCCGCCCTCATAAAACGTGAAGTCCCGGTAGCGGTCGGCATCGAGGCCGGAGTCATCGAGCAGGGTGTCGGAAACCCGTGCCGGTCGTTTGCAGTGGACACAGATCCGGCGAACCAGCCGCTGCGCGAGAACACAGTTGAGGGCCGACACGAAGTTGTGGAGATCGACATTCATGTTGAGGAAGCGGCCGATCACGTCGACCACGTTGTTGGCGTGAACGGTGGTGAAGACGAGGTGGCCGGTCAGGGCCGACTGCACCGCGATCTGCGCCGTCTCCTCGTCGCGGATCTCACCAACCATGATCTTGTCCGGATCGTGGCGCAGGATCGAGCGCAGACCGCGGGCAAAGGTCAGTCCCTTCTTCTCGTTGACGGGGATCTGGGTGATGCCCTGGAGCTGGTACTCCACCGGGTCCTCGATGGTGACGATCTTGTCTTCACTCGAGCGAATCTCGGACAGACAGGCGTACAAAGATGTGGTTTTCCCCGACCCGGTGGGGCCCGTCACCAGGACCATACCGTAGGGCTCGAAGATGAATTTGCGGAGCTGGCGCTTGGTGTCGTCCTCGAAGCCGAGCACGTTGAGGTCAAGGGTCTTGAACTCGGCATTGGTCGATTCCTTGTCGAGGATGCGGATCACCGCGTCCTCGCCGTGCACCGTCGGCATGATGGAGACGCGAAAGTCGATGGTGCGCCCCGAAAACCTGACCTTGAAGCGGCCGTCCTGGGGGATCCTCTTTTCCGCGATGTCGAGCTCCGACATGACCTTGATCCGGCTGACGATGGTCGAGTGGTGGCGTTTGTCGATCGATTTCATCGCCTGGTAGAGGACGCCGTCGATGCGGTACTTCACGACAACTTCGCGGTCCTGGGTCTCGATGTGGATGTCGGACGCCCGGCGCTGGATGGCATTGAACAGAATCGAGTCCACCAACCGGATGATCGGCGACGAGTCGGCCGTGATGCGATCGATCGAGAGGACCTCGCCGCCGTCATCTGCCTCCTGCACCAGCTGCATGCTGAAGCCTTCGGTGGCTTCGTCGAGGACTCGCTGGGTGGACTCCGATTTTTCGAGGATGTCGGCGATGCGGTTGGCCGGGCCGACCACCAACTCGAGGGGGCGCGCCAGGGCAAGCTCGATTTCATTGACGCTGACGATGTTCGACGGGTCGGCCATCACCACGAACAGGATTTCTCCCTCGGAGCGCTGTGGGAGGAACTGGTAGCGGAGCATCACCTCGACCGGGATGGTGCGGAAGAGCTCGGGATCGACGTGGAACTCGTGGAGTGGGTCGAACGGGAGCTGCAGCCTCTCGGCCAGCTTCCTGGCCTCCTGCTCCTCCTCGGCGCCTTCCCGCTCCTGCTCGAGAATCACGAGTTGCTCTTCGATGTTGGGGTCCGTAGCCATAAATCCTCAGGCAATCTTGGTGACGATCGTGAGCAGTGGATAGTAGACGGCCAAAAGCAGTGCCGCAACAATCGCCCCCATGACCACCAGAATCATGGGCTCGATCAATGTCACCACTCTCCCCAGGGTAAACTCGATCGATTCGTCAAAGAAATCCGATGTGTGGCTCAACATTTCCGGCAACGCTCCCGTCGACTCTCCAACCCGCACCATGGCCAGGGCGAGGTCGGGCACCTGGCCGGTGTCCGACAACGCGTCGGAGAGCGGACGCCCCTCCTGGACCTCCTGGACGCATCCAAGGAGGAGCTCGGAGATAAAGGTGTTGCTCACCGAAGTGGAGGCGGTCTCCAGGGCCGGCACCATCGGCGTCCCTCCGCCGAGCAGAATCGCCAGCGAACGACTGAACTGCGACAGTGAGAACAGGTGCGAGAGATTCCCGACAAGCGGCACCCGCAGTCGCCAACGGTCGGTGATCTGACGACCGCTCGGTGAGGAGCGCCACACGCGCAGCGCATACCAGCCCGCGATCGCACCCGCAACGATGAGGACGAAATGGTCGCGCATGGTGTTGGCGAGCCCGATCACGAGCCGCGTCGGCAGGGGTAGCTCGGACTCGAACTGGACATAGAACTCCGAGAAACTCGGGATCACATAGGTCATGAGGATGATGACGAGACCGATGGCGAGAGTCACCAGAACGGCCGGATAAGTCATCGCTCCGATGATTTTCTTTCGGACCTGTTCCACCAACCGTTGATACTCCACGAAACGGCCGATCACCTGCTCCAGCTCTCCGGTGCGTTCGCCCGCCCTCAGGGAATTCGAATACAACCGCGGAAAGGTGTCGCCGAGAGCGAGAAAGGCATCCGACAGCGCGATACCGGTTGTCACCTGTTGATGGACTTTTTCCAACAGGGCGCGGAAATGCGGGTTGGTTTGCTGGTCCTTGAGCAGATCGAGAGATTGGGCGAGGGGCATGCCCGCGTGGAGCAGGGTCATGAGCTGGGTGTTGAAGAGCATGAAGTCCTGGCCGCTGACTTTCTCCGAACGGGAGAAGAACGGCACCCGAAACCGCGAGCGTGCAGCCGCGAGGCCGAAGATGTGAAAACCCTCGCCCTCGAGCTCGCGACGCAGCGAATCCAGTGACGCCGCGACCCTGCGTTGTTCCACCACCGAGCCGTCGGGGGCCCCCAGCCTGACAGACGAACTCCGGCACTCAGCTGCCTCCCGGCTCCTGAACCTGGACGATCAATACCAGACCGGACTCAGGATCTTCGGAGTTTCCGGCGCCGATATAGACCTTTTGATTCGGAGACAGGAGGACGTTGGTGCGAAGGTATTCCTGGCTCAGCTGCGCGCCGTCAGCGCCCGGCCTCAGACGCTCGAGCGTCAGCCCCCGGAGTTGGATACGGTCGCCTGGGTCCGGCGCCCCCCACGGCGTGTCCTGAGAGTGGGGCGGTATTTGAGCGACGAACGATATCTGATACCCGGTACCGAGGGATGCCTGCGTGTCGCTGCCAAGCTCGCCCTCGAGAATCGCGCTGCCGAGGCTCTGGTACGACGGAAACTTGAACATCTTTCGCAAGCGATCGGTCGCCTCAACCTCGTTAGCCGCTCCAAAAGGCTTTTCGGCCCCGCCCTGGAGGAGCTCGATGCGAACTCGATACCGATCCGGGAGGCGATCGAGCCGGCCGATGACTTCCACCACCCGGTTGATGACTTCGGGAGAATCCTGGACGGTGATTCGCGATCGACTCGGCTGTAACGTCAGGCTGCCCTGCTCCGAAAGCAGCGGTTCGACCGCGTTCGTCGCATCTGCAACCGACAGAAACTGCAAGGTGAAGACTCGGGAGACCGTCTCGACGGCAGCCCATGCCGTCACCGCGATCAGCGAAACTCCAAGCACGACGGGAATGATTTTGCGGAACACGGTGTCAGAGCTCCAATGCCGGATTGACGACAAAGTAGACGGCTGTGTCGTCGTCCTCTTCGTTGGCGAATTGGTAGACCCGGACATCGTCCCCGGGCATTTCAACCTCCACCGACGGCGGAGCCGCTTCCACCTCGGGCTGCATCACCGTTTCGAGTGAGACCGCGGGCGGGGAGTCCCCCGCGACCGGCAGCATCTGCCAGGCAGCGGCGCCGACCACCGCAACGGCGACGGCGGCAACCGCCGCCAACCACGGCCGGCGGGTTCGCTGCAACCGTCCGGCCAGACGTTGTTGGCGGATCTGTGCGGTCACGGCCACCGCACATGCTTCGACCCGGGCCAGATCGACGGGCCTGCTTTCAGCCATGGCGAAGAGCAGGCTCGGCTCCTGCGAACGCGCCCACTCGCCGCACGAGGAGCACTCGCTGAGGTGACGGCGGAACAGCGGCCGCCGGGTCTCGTCGAGAGCCTCTTCGACGTAGGTGTCGAACAATTCGCGGAATTCGGTACACTCCATTTCATCCCCTCTCGGAAGCGGGCAGGTACTCCGGGAAATGCTCTCTCATTTCCCTGCGGAGCGCCTTGCGAGCCTGGAACACGTGGTTGCGAACCGTGGTTGCCGAGCACCCGAGGATTTCCCCGACCTCGGCCGTTTCGAGACCCTGCATCTCGCGCAAAACAAACGCGCCCCTCTGTTGCGGCGTCAGGACGCCGACAATCTGTTGCAGAATACGATCCGCCTCGTGGCGGTCGGCCCGCGTGCCCGCGGTTTCCCCCTGGCCCACCAGATGCAGCCGATGCTCGGAGCCGGCCTTGTGAACGCGCTCACGGCTGCTGCGGGATCTCAAGAGATCGATGGCAAGGTTGGTCCCGATTCGATACAGCCAGGTCGAAAACCTGTAGCGCGAATCGTAGCGGTCAAGCTGTTGCCAGGCCTTCAAAAAAGCCATCTGCACGACGTCCCACGCCTCCGTCTCGTCACCGAGAATCCGGGCCACCGCCCGGTGCAAACCGCCCGAGTGCCGGCGTACGATGTGAGCGAAGGCCTCCTCATCACCCTGCCGCGCAGACTCCACCCACGAGCGATCATCCATGACCACCTCGCGTTGGCTTGTTGCTGCAGCCGGCAGAATGCACAGGATCTCCCTCAATTTCGTCTCCCCACCACGGTTTACGGAGCACCGCCCGCTACCGTTGGGGTTCTCGCCGACGATGCTAGCACCGACCCGGGGGCTTGGGGCTTGGGGCTTGGTCGGTGCTCCGCTCGTGGCTTTCTCGGAGGGATTCCCTGCGGGAGATTTCTCCACTCGCTTCCGGCTTCGCCCTACGGGCTACGCCGTGACAGTTCGCTCGGTCGAAATGACGGCGGGGAGGGCGCGCGCGGCGGAGGTGCCATTTATCGCATTGTTTGGCTTCACCTCCTCAATCCGCCCACGCCGCTCGGGCAAACAATGCGATGGGTGGCTCCTCTCGGGAAGGGTGTCCTGAAAGGCGGGTTCACTCGAACCTTCGAAAACGGTTTATCGGCCACCCGGCCCCGTCTGTCGCCCCTCCGGGGCTTTCACTTTTTCTGCGTCTTTTCCTGGGGCTCACGCCCCAGGCTAAATTCTGTCGCCGCTCCGCGGCTGGGAGGCGAGCCGCGCGCGGCGGAGGTGCCACTCCGCTGATCCGAGCCGCGTGCGGCGGAGGTGCCATTTATCGCATTGTTTGGCCCCACCTCGTCAATCCGCCCACGCCGCTCGGGCAAACAATGCGAAAGGTGGCTCCTCTCGGGAAACGCGTTCTGAGAGGCGGGAACGGGAAGGAACCCAAGGTATGATGCGGTTGTCAGGTACGGAGGCGCCGATGGATATCTCGATCGAATACTGCGTGACGTGAAATTACCTGCCTCGTGCCGCCGGTCTGGCGGCTGAGTTGGATCAGGAGTTCGGGACGACGACCACACTCATCAAGGGTCGTGGCGGCGTCTTCGAGGTGACGGTTGAAGGCGACCTGGTGTTTTCGAAAGCCGCGCTCGGAAGATTTCCGGAAACTGGCGAAGTCGCAGCGGCCCTCCGCGGTCGCTGAAGGGCCGGGTCAGCTCTCGCCGCCGCCCCCCCCCCCGGGGCGCCGGCGGTACACGAAGCGCCCGAGGATCCTCGAGTACGGCGTCCACGGCTCATCGTCGGATCCATCCGCGTTGATGGCTTCCCACATCCCCGCCATCTTCGAATCCATGTTGTCCACCATGTGGACCAGCAATGCTTCGGGGGTTTTCGGACGACGCGGCGATCCGTACTCGAACTCACCGTGGTGTGAGAGCAGGATGTGAAGCAGCAGACGGCGGGTCTCCGCGGGAAACTGCTCCAACTCGCCGATCCTCTTCTCGACAAACAGCACTTCCATCGGGAGGTGTCCGAGCAGTCGCCCATCGTCGGTGTACTCGATCGACGGCCCGAGCTCGAGTTCCCAGATTTTGCCGAGGTCGTGGAGCAGAGCTCCGGCAACGACAAGATCCGGGTCGGCACCGTAATGCGGAGCGAGCATTTTTGCGGCAGTCACCACCGACACCGTGTGTTCGAGGAGCCCCGAACGAAAAGCGTGGTGCATGCCCCGAGCGGCCGGCGCAACTCTGAACAGGCCTTCGACCTCTGGGTCGGTAAAGATCCCGGACAGGAGCTGCCGCAGGTTGTCGTCGCCAACTTCCTCGATGAATGAGTTCAGCTTCTTCCACAGAACGACGGGATCGACGGCGGAGGATCGAACAAAATCCTCGTGATCAATCCGGTCATCAGCGACTTTTTCCGCCTTCTTGACCACCACCTGCAGCTGCTGGTTGTAGCGTTGGACCTGACCGACGACGGCCACAACGTTTCCAGGCTCGAAGACGTCGCGCAAACGGTCCACGTTCTGCCAGACCAACGCGGTCACCTCACCGCTTCGGTCACCGATGGTGGCCGCCAGATACGACCCTCCACCGCGCCCCTGGCGGACGTCTGCCGTTCGAACGGCGAAGCTCTCCTCGATTTCCGTTCCCGCCTTGAGGTCCTTGATCCACGTACGCTGGCGGCGGTTCATGATCGGAGGCCTCTCGACATCAGATACCGCCCAGGTTGCGATACACGATCGCGAGCCGGTCCTCGTACACTTCCACCAGGTATTCCCTCTTGAGTTTCTCGATGAGCCCTTGAGTCTGCTCCTGATAGCTGTCGGCAGACACTTGACGACGGATGTCTTCCGCAACCTCGTCAAAGGGCTGGTACCCGGCGGGAATGGTCTCGACCAGCAGGATGACCTGCGCACCACCAGGAACCAGCAACGGATCCGTCACCTGGCCATCATCGATCTTCGCGAGTGCCGATTTGAGCTCTGGCCGGCAATCCTCAACCGGAATGGCCCCGAGGTCCTGCAGCTGGCTGCCGGCGAGGGTCGCCTCGGCCTTGAGGTCGGCGCCGTCGCGAACCCGCGCGACCATACCGTTGGCGCGCCGTACGGCGTCGTCGTCGTTGGAACCGTCGGACGAGATGAAGACCTGTTCCAGGACCACCTTCTCCGGCACGCTGAAGCTTTCGATCTGTTGCTGGTACAGCTGGCGCAGCTCCTCCACGGTGATCTCCGTTGGCCGAACCTCACCCTGCACTGCGCGCTGCAGGAGAATCGTGCGTCGATACCTTTCCCTCAGCTGTCCCATAGTGAGGCCCGAACTTTCGACCGCCTGCTCCCACGCCTCGTCTTCGATGAGGTTGTTCTCCTCACGGAGGCCTTGGAGGGCCTGGTCGACCATCTTTTCGTTGACCTCAATTCTCTTTTCGGTTGCGCGTTCGAGAAGAACGAGCTCGTCGACCATCTCGGAGAGCAGCATCTGCGTGAGCTCCTGGATCTCCACCTCGGTGGGCGGCGACGGCATTTGGGTGAGCTCGACCTGCAGCCGTTTCGTGAAGTCCGAGATCGTGATGATCCGGTCGTTGACCCTCACCAGGATGCCCTCGAGCACCATGCGGTCCTGAGCCGCAGCTCCCATCGCCAGGGCCGCCAGGACAACCGACACCAGAAAAACCCGACTACGCATCAACTCCACCCTTTCCGTACTTTCCATCGTAGACAAACCACAGATTGGTCGAAGAGACCTGGACGCCGACATCGGACGCCATGTGTCCGATGCATTCGCGGGTGTGTTCCCGGGCGCCGTTCTCGGTGAGCTCCGTTCGGACCGAGGACTCCACCGCCGTCCGATCCGGCGGGCCGGAGGGAATCACCTCCAGGGCCTGGAAGATATGGTACCCGGAATGCCCTTGAACGGGGTCCGAAATGGCGCCCGCCTGCAGCGAAAACACCACCAGGTCGACCTCTTCGGGCAGGCTGCCTTCAAAAAAGACGCCGAGTTCCCCACCGTCCATGGCATTCGGGGCGCGGCTGAGCTCACGGCTCACCGTCACGAAGTCATCGCCCGCCGCCAGGCGTTGACGGGCGTTCTCCGCCTGCTCGAGGTTGTCCACCAGGATCTGTCGAACGTGGGCCTGCGCCGGAAGAACTTCGATCAGCTGCTCCTCCACCTCGCGCGCGATCGCCTCGATCGAAGGCTCGGGCGGGGGGCCGCACAATTTGTCGAGAAACCACCGCATCTCACCCGCGCCGAGGCGAGTCGGATCGGCGTCGGTCAACAGGTCTCGTTGCCTCGCGGCTTCGATCACGACCTGCCGATCGAGGTATTGATCGAGAAGCCTCGAGGCGACACGGGCGCTGAGGCCTTGCCACGCCTCGCCGGAGGCCTCTCCAATGTAGTCCTGAAAGGGCTGGATATCGAGGCGGTTGTCACCCACCCGGGCGAGACCGACCTCACCGCGTCCACACGCCGAGACGGAGACCACAGAGGCCACCAGCAGCACGACCCGAAAGGGATGCGAAACACCCATCAGGGAAGCCTAACACGAACGGATCTGAGGGCTACAACGAGGATCGGTAGAGAGGGCGCAGAAGCCAGCCGAAAACGCTCCCGCAGGGTCTTCCCCCGAGGGCCGACAGCAGCCGCCACGATCCTTCGAGGACAAGAAACACATCGAGCACGATGAAAAACACGCTGCCTGCCGCGGCGTGCTCGCCGAGATTCGAAAGACCACCGATGAGCTCAGCAACGGCACCGGCAATGGTCAGCCATCGGGGGTTGGTTCCCAGGGTTTTGGCCCACCGCTCCTGATCGGCTCGCGGGCCGAGCGTGATAGCGGCCGTCACCAGGGTGGTTCTGAGAATCGACGGCGCAGGCGCCGCGTCCCGAGGCGCCACGAATTTCCGTGCGGCCGGCGATCGCAGATGCAATACCGGGTGCTCCCGGGCGTCTTTTTCACGGAGTACGAAACGGTAGGTCCAGTTGCGGCCCTCGCGATCTGCGCGATCCAGGGCAAACCAGCGGTCCCGATAGGGCAGCAGCCCCTCGTGGCCCCAATCCACCCTGTTGATGGGCGATACCAGCTCGAGCACACCCTCTTCCTCATCAAACAGACGGACCTCGGGTTCCGTCGGCGGTAAGGTCTTTTTCGCCGGTTTCTCGAACAGAGCAAGCGGCAGGCCCACCAACGATCCAATCGGCTCTTCGCGAGTCGCCACCAGGACCAGACGGACGATCCCCTCCGCAATCATCAACGGCCCGACAACCGCCATGAACCTGAGCGGTCCGGGAAGAAACCACTCGCTCCCAAAGGCCAGGGCAAGGGCCTGGACCAAACCGAAGGCCCCTCCCAGAAGTTCCAGTACCGACGAGACCCATGTCGCCCTTTCGGCGGGAAAGAGCCACTCGCTCTGCCATCGCTCCTGGACCCTCGCCGGTGCCAGGCCGAGAAACGGCAACAGCAGAATGGTCCCCGTTCGGTTTCGATTGCCGCGTCGATCGGAGGCACTTCGCTCGGCGGTCGACGCGACATAGGCGGTGTCGAGTGATACGACATGGCGCATCGCACCCGCATCGGGCCACGGCCGAAGAGTCCAACGGTCGCCTGCCCCCGCGGCGGTGCGAGCCGTCGCTTCGAAGGGTTGGTCGCGCCACACGACAGCCGTGCCCGGCACCCGCCCTTCGGCCACCCGCCACCCGAGATCGAGCCGGGGGCTGGTGACCACGAGCTCCCCGTTCTGCGCCGGGCTGACATAGACGCCGCTGCCGAGATCTTCGCCCTCAAGGCTGACCATGGGCCCATGGTAACCGGGTGAACCTGCATATCTCACCGGACATCGTTGCGAGGGCGACGACGTGCCGTGCCCGGTGGGGTTTGCGACCCGAGGGGCGCGGACGCCTACTCGTCAGTGCGTGGAGCACCCCAAGGAGAGAAAACACCGCCGGGTGCGGTGCATCGTCGGCCGCAGACGGAGGCTGGTGAGATATGCAGGTCAAGAGGGGTCGCGTTCCAGTTGGCGAAGGAACACCAGAACGTCACCGACGCCCGAACTCTCGTCGTCGATCGGGAATGTGACCTCTCCTTCGGGGCTCATCTTCGCACCCGGTACGGACACCACAGCCTCGGCCAGGCCTTCGGAGGGCACGACCGCAGGGTCGAGACGCAGACGCCACTTGCGGCCGCGCCGGGCCACTGCGGCGACGCCCGCGCGCCGGGCCGCCATCCGAACGCGCTGCGCTTCGGCCAGCGCCTCCACCTGGGCCGGCGCCGGACCATACCGGTCCGCCATCTCCACGAGCAGTTCCGAAAGAGCCTCCTCGCCGTCGCACGCCGCAAGCCGCTTATAAAAGCTCAAACGCAGAGCCGGTTCGGGCAGGTAGAGCTCGGGCAACTGGAGGTCGACGCCGAGCCGCAGTTCGACCTCACGCCGCGAGGTCGAGGGCCGACCCTCGAGTTCGGCCACAGCCTCCTCGAGCAACTGGCAGTACGTCTCGAAGCCCACCGCTTCCATAAAGCCGTGCTGTTCCGCGCCCAGCAGATTGCCGGCGCCGCGGATTTCGAGATCGCGGGCCGCGATCCGGAAACCGGCGCCCAACTCACAGAACTCCTGGATGGCCGCGAGGCGGGCGCGCGCGGTCGGCGACAGCGGCTGATTCGGAGGCACCAGAAAGTAGGCGAAAGCCAGACGATCCGAACGACCGACCCGCCCCCTCAGCTGATAGAGCTGCGCCAACCCGAAGCGATCGGCGCGGTTGACCAGCAGGGTGTTGGCGTTGGGGATGTCGAGGCCGTTTTCGATGATCGCGGTGGCCACCAGCACGTCTGCCTCACCAGCGAGAAAGGCGCGCATCGCCGCCTCGAGGGGTCGTTCCGACATCTGGCCGTGAGCCACCACGAGCCGGGCCTCAGGCACCACTCGCCGCACCCAATCGGCAAAGGCGCCGATGGTCTTGACACGGTTGTGGACAAAGTAGACCTGGCCGCCGCGTTCCAATTCGTAGTGAATCGCCTCGCGAACGATGTCTTCCGAGAACTGCAGGACGCTGGTTTCCACGGCCTGGCGATCGCGGGGCGGAGTCTCGATGATCGAGATATCGCGCAGCCCGCTGAGCGAAAGGTTGAGGGTGCGCGGGATCGGCGTCGCCGACATCGCGACGACGTCGACCTCGGCCCGCAGCCGTTTGAGCCGTTCCTTCTGGGCGACACCGAAGCGTTGTTCTTCATCCATGACGACAAGCCCGAGGTCGCGGAAGACAACCGATTCGCCGAGCAGACGGTGGGTGCCGACGACCACGTCGACCGTGCCGTCGGCGAGACCCTTGATGGTCTCTTTGGACTCCGCCGGAGACGAAAACCGCGAGAGCATCCGCGTCTCCACCGGAAAGCCTGCAAAGCGGCGGCGAAGGGTGTCGAGGTGCTGTTCCACCAGGATCGTTGTCGGAGCGAGCACCGCCACCTGTTTGCCCTCGAGGACGGCCTTGAAGGCGGCACGGATGGCCACCTCGGTCTTGCCGTAACCGACGTCGCCGCACAGAAGCCGATCCATCGGACGGGTGGACTCCATGTCGCTCTTGATGTCGGTCACCGAACGTTCCTGATCCATCGTCAGATCGAACTCGAACGCGTCCTCGAACTCTCGCTGCCAGGGCGAATCGGGCGAATAGGCAAAGCCTTCGGCGGCCTGGCGCACAGCCGCCAGTCGCAGCAGCTCGGCGGCCATCTCGCGCACCGCCTTGCGGACGCGCGACTTGCGGCGCTTCCAGGTGCCCCCTCCGAGACGGTCGAGGGTCGGGCTGACATCTGCTTCACCCGAAGCGTACTTCTGAATCAGATCGGCCCGCTCCACCGGAACCATCAGCGAGTCACCGGCGCGGTACTCGAGGGCCATCATCTCGAACTCCCGACCCTCCACGACGACCCGTCGAAAACCCGTAAACCGGCCGATCCCGTGGTCGAGATGGACCACGAGATCGCCGCGCCTGAGATCGCGCAGATCGGAGATGAAGGCACTCGGGCCCGACCGGCGCGGACGCGGCATCGGGGTCGAAGTGAGATCCCTGCGCCCATAGACCGCAAGGCCTCCCTCCCAGACGAAACCGTATTGCGGGCCGCCCTGAGCGATGGCCACGCCGCCAATCGGAGGCGGGGCTTCAACCGGTACCACGCCGCCCTCGTTGAGAAGGTGGGCAAATCTCTTGGCCTCCCCCGCCGACGCCACGACCAGGACCTGGGCGAGATCCTGCCCGCGCCGCGCCCGCAGCGTCGGCACCAGGTCGGGGAGCCTGCGAACGAAGTTCTCCGACGCGCTGGTGGCGAGGCGGCGCCAGGTCGTCGAACCGTCCAAGAGTTCGAGGCGCTCGATCCGCAGCGCAGGGTTTTCGAGAGTCTCCTTGAGCTCGTCCGGGGTCTGCAACAGAGTTTCGGGAGGCGGAAGGGCCATGACCCGCTCGTTCAAGGCCTTCCACTCCCGCTGCTGAACCGTCCACCAGCGGGAAACCTCCCCGAGAACTTCGTCCCGGTCGCAGACGACAACGTTCGGCTGAAGATCGACCCAGTTCGTGGCCCCGCCCGCGAGGTGAAGCGCGCCCCACCACAGGCGGCGTTCTGCGCCCTCGGCCACCACCCCCGAAAGCGCAGGGTAGTCGTGTTCGAGCGCCGACGCGACCGCCGTCAGCCGTTCCGGATCGATTGGAAAAGGCTCGAGCGGCATGACCGCGATCGCGTCTCCCGATGGGTCCAAACCGCGCTGGGTGGCCGGATCGAAGAACCGGATCGACTCTACGACGTCGTCGTCGAGTTGCAATCGGACACCCTGTTCCCCGCCCATGTGGAGATCGATCACCCACCCGCGGATGGCGAATTCACCCGCCTCTTCGACGAGATCGGCTCGCCGGTAGCCGGCGGCCGTGAGACGAAGACCGAGTTGGCGGGGATCGATCCGGTCTCCGACCCGCAGATCGAATGCGTAAGATGTCAGTTCGGCCGGCAGTGGAATCGGTGTGCCGAGGGCGCGCGCCGGCGCCACGACGAGATCGATCTCCTCGCCCGCCAGACGGACGAGGAGATCCACCAGTCGAAGCCGCGCCGCCAGGGGTGGTTCAGCGCCGAGGTAGGGCCCGGCCATCTCTGCCGGAACCACCCCAACGCTGAGGGCGGGCGCGAGCAGCCCGAGCGCCGCCGCCAGGTCGTCCGCGTCGGCAACGTGCGGCACGACAACGAGAGTCCTCTGGGTGGGCCACCCCTTCGCAGCGGCCGCCGCCAGGACCAGAGCCCGCGCGCCCGGGACCACGCCGCCAACCGCCAGTCCCGCCACCTCGGCTTCAAGGTCGCGGACCACCGCGCTGAGATCGGGAAGAGGATATCTACTCAACGCATATGCCGATTTGGGAGAATACAGTTTTGAGTTTTGAGTTTTGAGTTTTTAATTTTTTCCGTGAGCTGCCCTCGCGCCCACCAAAGTCTCCCTCACCAGGGCTACACCTCGGTGCAAAAAGTGGGGTCCGCAACTCAAAACTCATAACTCAAAACTTAGAACTCGCGAGAATACGGTTCACTTCATTCGACCCGAAATGCGTCCGGTAATCGGCGGGTCGTACCACTTCGGCCTACGTTCTACACCAGCTTGAGCAGATGGCCCATCTTGTTCTTTTTGGTTTCGAGGTAGAGCCGGCTGCGGTCGGTCGGCGGCACCTCGAGCGGGACGCGCTCCTCGATCTCGAGACCGAAACCGCGCAGGGCCGTGTATTTCGTCGGGTTGTTGGTCATCAGGCGCAGGCGGCGGGCGCCGAGGTCGACCAGGATCTGCGCTCCAGTCCCATAGTCGCGCGGGTCGGCTTTAAAACCGAGATGGACATTGGCCTCGACCGTGTCCTCACCCTGATCCTGCAGCTCGTAAGCGCGCAGCTTGTTAAACAGGCCGATGCCGCGACCCTCCTGCAGGAGGTACAGGAGAATGCCCGATCCTTCCTCCGCGATCTTGGCCATCGCCGCCTCGAGCTGGGCGCCACAGTCGCACCGTCGCGACCCAAAGACATCACCCGTCAGACACTGTGAATGAACCCGAACCAGCACCGGCTCGGCGGGTTCAATGGCGCCCATCACCAGCGCCACGTGCTCTTCGCCGGTCACTCGGTTGCGATAGCCGAGAATCCTGAAGTCGCCCGACTCGGTGGGCAACTCCGGCCCAGCCACTCGTTCGACCAGGTTTTCGTTCCGCATGCGGTAGGCGATCAGGTCGGCCACGGTGAGAATCCCGAGATCGTGCTCGGCGGCAAATTCCTTGAGCCGGGGCAGCCGCGCCATCTGACCGTCTTCGTCCATGATCTCGCACAAGACCCCCGACGGCGTGAAACCGGCCATTCTCGCCAGATCCGCCGCTGCCTCGGTGTGGCCGGCGCGCTTGAGCACCCCGCCGCGACGGGCGCGCAGGGGGAACATGTGGCCCGGTCGCTGGAGATCGTCGGCGGTGGTCTTCGGATTCACCAGCGCGCGCACCGTCGCCGCCCGATCGTGGGCCGAGATGCCCGTCGTCGTGCCCTCTCGAACCTCGACGCTCACTGTAAATGCGGTGCCGTGGGTGGATGTATTTTTTTCCACCATCGGCGGAAGACCGAGCTCTTCACACCGTTCGGCCGTCAATGCCACGCAGATCAGACCCCTGCCGTGACGGGCCATGAAGTTGATGGCCTCCGGCGTCACCATCTCGGACGCAAAGATCAGGTCGCCCTCGTTCTCGCGGTCCTCGTCGTCGACGACGATGATCTGCTGGCCGCGGGCAATTCGTGAAACCGCCTCGTCAACGGTGAGGAATTCGAACTTCTTCTTCTCAGTCATCTCACAACTCCTGGCGCGACCCTCCGACGCCGAACCCGAATGGTAGCCCGGAGCGCTTCATGCCGCAAGGAGTTGAGAGTTTTGAGTTTTGAGTTTTGAGTTCTCGGGAAGCGCGTTCTGAGCCGTGCCTCGTGCGGCGGAGGTGTCCGGCTTCGCCTTTGGCTACGCCGTGACAGGCCGGTGGCTCCTCACGGGAAGCACGTTCTGAATGCCGTGTTCGCTCGAACCCTCGAATACGGAGCAATATTTTTGGGGTGGAAAATGGAGGTTTCTCCGACAAGAGATTTCTCCGCTCGCTCATTCTTCACTCGGTGGAAATGACAGGGTGAGACACGTGGGGTTCACTCCCTCGGTCGAAATGACAGGTGATGGCACTCACGGGCAAAAACTCTGGAGCATCGGAATTTCCACCCCGGCACATCGCGCGGAAACGGGCCGCGTGCGGCGGAGCGTGCCATTTTCAACATTGTTGGACTCACAGGCACTCACGTCGGCAGGGCAACACGGGCCAACACTGTTGAAGGTGGCAACTCCCGGGAAGCGAGCACGGAAAGGCGAGAACGGTAGAATCTCGATTGTGAAAACTAAGACCAACGCCATCTACCTCGACCACAATGCCTCGACGCCGTGCGATCCACGGGTGGTGGAGGCGATGCTGCCGTTTTTCGGTGAGGTGTTCGGCAACCCTTCGAGCCGCAACCACGGGCCGGGGCGCGAAGCCTTCAGCGCCCTCGAGGCGGCACGAGACACCGTCGCCAAATGCCTCAGCGCTCGCTCCGCCACCGAGGTCGTCTTCACCTCGGGCGCCAGCGAGGGCAATAACCTCGCGCTGATCGGGACCGCCCGTGGTCTCGGTGCAGGCCGCCGCCATCTCGTGACCCAGGCCACCGAACACCCCTCGGTGCTCGAGCCCCTGCGTTGGCTGGAGAGATCGGGTTGGGAGCTGACGGTTGTCGGCGTCGACGGCGGTGGCCGCATCCGGCTCGACGAGCTCGACGAGGCCCTCCGCGACGACACCGCCATCCTCAGCCTGATGCTTGCCAACAACGAGACCGGCACCATTCAACCCGTGCGCGAGGCGGCAGAAATGGTCCACCGTCGGGGCGCACTGCTGCACTGCGATGCCGCCCAGGGCGCGGGCAAGATCACCTTCGACGTCGACGAGCTCGGGGTGGACCTGTTGACCGTGTCAAGCCACAAGGTCTGCGGCCCGAAGGGCATCGGTGCGCTGTATCTCCGCCGCAGCACGCCGCCACTCAAATTGACACCCGTCATCCACGGCGGCGGTCACGAGAACGGTCTCCGATCGGGCACGCCCAACGTCCCCGGTGCGGTGGGTCTGGCGCGCGCCCTCGAGATCGCGGTCGGTGAGGTCGCCGAGGACGCCGCTCGAATGGCCGAGCTCCGCGACCATTTTGAATCTGTGGTCCTCGACGTTCTCGAGCACTGCACTGTGAACGGATCGACCTCCCACCGTCTCCCAAACACCAGCAATCTCTCATTTGCCGGGATCGAGGGCGACGCTCTCCTCGCCTCCTTGCCCGATCTCGCCATCAGCACGGGGTCGGCCTGTTCCTCGAATGACCCCGGCGCATCTCCAGTTCTACGCGCGATGGGGATCAGCAAGAAGCTGGCCTCTGCGTCGGTCCGCGTCAGCCTCGGCCGTTTCACAAACGCCTCAGACATCGACCGGGCCGCCCGCCGGATCATCGACGAAGTTCAGCGTCTCCGCGGACTCACTCGTCACCCCTGAGCGGGGCTCAGTCCAGGTAGCCGAGGGCTCGCAACCGTTCTTCGGTGCGATCGTCGACGGTCACCGTGGGCACCGGCGGCGGGACCGACCGCTCTTTGAGCATCCGCTCCCCGATCTTGCGCATGCCCTCCGACGTCCAGAAGTTGTCGTAAAGAACGTCGTGTTGTTCCTCGGAATCGTTGACGAGATCGAAGAGCACATTGGCGTTGCGCCAACGCCCGATTCGCTTGACTACACGGGTCACGAAAGACGGCCCTTCAAACGAAAAGCGCGCACCGGCGAGCACCACCTTGGGATAGAGCTTCCAGTTGAGCGAGCGTACGGAGAGAGGCGGTTGTCCTTCTTGCCAATCCATCTGGCTGACTGCCGGCAACGGCGTTGGCAGACCATCGATGACCAGCTCGAGATCGATTCCCTCGAAGGTCGATGGCGCCTCGATCCCGGCTGCCGAAGTGATGGTTGGGGCGAGGTCGAGGAGCCTCACCTGAGCCTCAACGGTCTGACCCGCGGCAAAGCCGTCGGGGAAGCGGATCAACAACGGGACGCGCAACAGCTCGTCGTACAGGGTGTGCGAGTGCCACCCTACGACCCCGTGCTCGCCGAACTCCTCTCCATGATCCGAAGTGAACACCAGGAGCGTGTTCTCGGCAAGGCCAAGCCTTTCGAGCCCGCGCAGCAGCTCTCCGAAGGCCTCATCCACCGATCGGATCTCGGCGTCGTAGGCAGCGACGATGTGCGCGAGGTCGCGGTCGTCAATCCTGGTCTCGCCTCGGTTGATGCCGTCGAGAAGTTTCTTCGAAATCCTATCCGGAAGCGGTCCCGCATAGCCGTCATCGAAGATCTGCAGCAGATCGGCGTCCGGGACATAGGGGTGGTGGACCTCGTAGGTGTGGAGAAAGAGAAAGGCGGGCCGATCCAGGTCGCGACTCAGCCACTCGAGACCGGAGCCCACCGCGTCGGCAAAATCCGGCCCACCTTTGTTGACTCCGTAGACTTCGAAACCGCGGTCGAGCCCGAACTCGGGTGCGATCTGCCCGCCGCCGGTAAAGGCGGCGGTGCGAAAACCGGCCGCAGCCAACACCGTCGCCAGAGTCGGCAAATCGCCGGGCAGCGGCGCACGACGGCTGAAGGAAGCGCCGTGGTGCTCGGGCAGGAGTGAGGTCAGCATGGTGGCGTGCGACGGCAAGGTCGATGGCGCCTGGGAAATGGCATTCGAAAACAACGCCGAGTCTTCGCGGAAAAGGTCGAGGTTGGGGCTCGTCGGCCACTCACCGCCATAGCACCCGAGCCGGTCAGGCCGCAGGGTATCGATCGAAACCAGGATCACCGTCGGCGCTTCTTCGGGAACCGTGTGCACCGATGGGAGTCCGAAGGTCGCTGGAGGTGGCGCGGGCGGCGTTCCACCGCAGGCCGTCAAAAGCAACACCAGAAAAACCGCCAGCCTTCGCAAGATCGTCACTCCTCTTCGTGGTAGATGAGAACACCCTCGAGCTTCGATTCAAAGTCCTTCACATCCTGCCGCCAACGGTCCAGGAGAGGCTCGAGCGAACGTCTGTTTTCGATGCGGTCACGGGCTTCCCCGGAGCCAGTCAGAAGGTCGAGGGCCGGTACCTCGCTGACAAACTCGTAGGCTTCTGTCCGCCAGGCAAAGGACTCGGGGTGCAGATCGTGGATGGCCGCGAGCAGGTTGAGTCCGAGAGCCAGCGGCTGCAGTCGCAGACGATCGACGACGTGCAGCTCGACGCCCCGACAGACCTTGCCGCCATGCTTCTGGAACTCCGGCCGGAACCGGGCCGCGCGAAAAGCAACACCCTCAAGACCGAGAGCACGTAGATCGGCCACCAGGGCTTCCTCATCGACCCAGGGAGCACCGATAAGGTGGAACGGCCTCGTGGTTCCACGGCCCTCGGAGAGATTCGTGGCCTCCACCACGCAGAGTCCGGGATATATGGTCGCGGCGTCCAGGGTCGGCATGTTCGGGCTCGGCGGCACCCACGGCAGGCCCGTCTCATCCCACCATTGGTCCCGGCGCCACCCGCGGCAGGGCACGACCGTCAGCTCGAGCCCCGGATAGCGATCGCGCTGCAGCAGGAGGGCGATCTCACCCAGGGTCAGACCGTGGCGCGCCGGCACCGGCAGCTGCGACACGAAGCTTTCAAAACCAGCGCCCACCGGACCACCCTCGCGCGCCACCCCGCCGATGGGGTTGGGTCGGTCGAGGACCATGACCTCCACCGACATTTCCTCGCAGACCTGCATGGCGGCGTCCATGCTCGCCGCAAAGGTGTAGTAGCGGCTCCCGATATCCGGCAGGTCCACGAGCAGGACGTCGAGATCTTCGAGATCGGCAGATCGTGGTGCCAAGGTCGACGGACCATCACCGTACAGCGACCGGATCGCGCTTCCGGTCAGTGGATCGAGGAGATCCTCCACCGACTCCATGTCCTGCGCGATGCCGTCGAGACCATGCTCCGGTGCAAAGAGACGCACCAGCGGGCCCACGTCGGCTGCCAGAAGAGCTGAACGGGCCGGATCGAGGTCGGCGGTCACCGCCGCGTGGTTGGCGAGCAGGGCCCACCGGCGTCCGCCCACCAGCTCGGGAGTTTCGATGAGGACATCGAGACCGGTAACAACCTCTTTCATGGGGGCATGGTACCCCGACCCGAATTCGGATTTCGGATTTCGGATTTCGGATTTCGGAAAAGGTCCTTCACCTATCGCTGTGAGGTCATAGGTGCCTTGGGCTCCGGCATCCGGAATCCGAAGTTCAGCAATCGGCCGAGTTCGTGGGACCGGGAAACTTTTTTACCTTGACCGGCATTACTAGTGAGTGAAGCGGAGGATTCGAGATGCGACACCAATCGTTCAAATATCTTGCTGCAGCTTCGGGTTTTGCCATTGCCCTCGCTGCAATGCCAAAACCCGCCATTGCCGGAGAGTCCGGCGACACTGCGTACGCCACGTTTGCCGGGGGCTGTTTCTGGTGCATCGAGGCCGATTTCGAAAAGGTCGGCGGCGTGCTCACGGTGACCTCCGGCTACACCGGCGGTGAGGTCGCCAACCCGACCTACAAACAGGTCTCGGCCGGAGGCACCGGTCACACCGAGGCAATCCGCGTGGTGTATGACCCGAGTGTCGTCACGTACGACGAACTCCTCGAGGTTTTCTGGCACAACATCGACCCGACCGTCGTTGACCGCCAGTTCTGTGACAGGGGCAACCAGTACCGCAGCGGCGTTTTCTACCACGACGACGGGCAGCGCGAGGCGGCCGAGAGGTCGCGCGCCGAGCTCGAGCAGACCAAGCCGTTTTCCGGACCGATCGTCACCGAGATCACCGCCGCCACGGCCTTCTATCCGGCCGAGGCCTACCACCAGGACTATGCCAAAAAGAACCCGCTCCGCTATTCCTACTACCGAAAGAGCTGCGGACGCGACCGCCGCCTGGAGCAACTCTGGGGAGAGAAAAAATGAGAAACCACCTCATCCACGCGATCGCCGCCGGTTGTCTGGCGATGGCAATCGGGGCGTCCACCCCTCCCGTACACGCGCAGAAATCACAGCCGCACAAAGGGGCCACGAAAATGAGCGACCAGGAACTTCGGGAAAGGCTGACTGCCGAGCAGTATCGCGTCACCCAGAAGGACGGCACCGAACGCGCCTTTCAAAACGAATATTGGGACAACCACGAGGCCGGCATCTATGTCGACGTGGTCTCGGGCGAGCCGCTCTTCGCCTCAATCCACAAATTCGAATCCGGCACCGGCTGGCCGAGCTTCACCCAGCCGCTGGTTGCCGACAACATCGTCGAAAACAGGGACCGCAGCTGGCTCATGGTGCGGACGGAGGTCCGGTCGGCCGGCGCCGACTCCCACCTCGGCCACGTGTTTGACGACGGGCCGGCGCCCACTGGCATGCGCTACTGCATGAACTCGGCAGCGCTTCGGTTCATCCCCGTCGAAGACCTCGAAGAAGAGGGCTATGGGGAGTTCATGTCGCTCTTCGAGGACGAAAGCGGCGGCCGCGACTGACCACCCCCAGCCGCCCGATTTGAGCCACAATTTCGCTGTAGACTCGTGGCGTGGGGGTAGACGCATGACCACTGGCGAGCAACAGACCAGGCTCCGTCTCGCGCTGGTGTTCGGCGGGCGGTCGCAGGAACACGACGTCAGCATCGTGTCGGCACGGTCGGTTCACCGTGCCCTCGATCCAACGCGCTACGAGGTGGTCCCCATGGCTATCGATCGCACGGGCCGGTGGGCGAATCCCGAGACCGCCTACAGGGTCCTCGCCCAGTCGTCCGATCGCGCGGACGGCGTGGTGGCATTCGATGGCGTGGCCCGTCTCGACGAACGCCTCGTCAACGAGGACTTCGACGTCGCCTTTCCAGTCCTCCACGGTCCCTTCGGCGAGGACGGCACCATCCAGGGGCTTTTCGAAATGCTGAACATCCCCTTCGTTGGCTGCGACACGGCCTCTTCGGCCCTGTGCATGGACAAGATCTTCTGCAAACGAGTCATCGCCCAGGCCGGTCTGCCGACCCCGCCATGGGTCGAGATCGACCATCTCCGGTGGGATGCAAGGCGCGAAGACCTCGAGCGGCGCTGCCTGGATCTCGGGCTGCCGCTCTTTGTCAAACCCGCTCGGCTCGGCTCATCGGTGGGCATCAGCAAGGTCAAGAGGCCCGACGAACTGCCGGAGGCGGTCGAGGTGGCGCTCACCCACGGCCGCCGCGTGTTGGTGGAGCGAGGCATCGACGCACGAGAGATCGAGGTCGCGGTGCTCGGCAATGACCACCCGAAGGCCTCGGTGCCCGGCGAGGTGGTGCCGGGGCACGAGTTCTACGACTACGACGACAAGTACCTGAATTCGAAGTGCGAACTGTTGGCACCGGCACCGCTCGGCGAGGCGGCAACCCAGCAGGTACAACGCCTCGCCGTGGAGGTCTTCCGCCTGCTCGGCTGTGCGGGGATGGCGCGTGTCGACCTCTTTCTCGAGCGCAGGGGCGCGGGTCTCTGGGTCAACGAGGTCAACACGATTCCAGGTTTTACATCGATTTCCCTGTTCCCGCGGCTGTGGGGTCTTTCCGGGCTGGACTACCCGTCCCTGCTCGACGAACTGGTGCGTCTCGCTCGGGAAGGGTGACCGAACCGCCCCCAGTTTTTTGCGGTATCATGCGTCCTGGAATCAGCACTTCTTTGCATCGGATCGGGGCTTGACCCCATCCCTTACAGGGGCTATGGTGCGCGCTTGTGAAATCTTTCTCTTGATGATTTCACGGTCTGGACAGCAAGGAGACGAGTCATGAAAAAGGTCACACGGGAAGAAGCCCTCGCCTACCACACGGGCAAACGACACGGAAAAACCGAAGTTGTCGCGACAAAACCGTGCCTTACCCAGCGCGATCTGTCGCTGGCCTACACCCCCGGCGTCGCCGAGCCCTGTCTCGAGATCGCCCGCGACCCAGAGCTGGTCTACGAATACACCAACAAAGGCAATCTTGTGGCGGTGGTCTCCAACGGCACCGCCGTCCTCGGTCTCGGCGACATCGGCCCCATGGCGGGCAAACCGGTGATGGAGGGCAAGGGCGTGCTCTTCAAACGCTTTGCCGACATCGACGTTTTCGATATCGAGGTCGACTCCAAGGACCCCAAAGAGATCATCCGCTTCTGCGAGATGCTGTCGCCGACCCTGGGCGGCATCAACCTCGAGGACATCGGCGCACCGGAGTGCTTCGAGATCGAGGAGACGCTCAAGAAGAGCTGCGACATCCCGGTCTTTCACGACGACCAGCACGGCACCGCCATCATCTCCGGCGCCGCCCTCCTCAACGCCCTCGAAATCGCAGAGAAAAAAATCGAGGACGTCAAGGTGGTCTTCTCGGGCGCCGGCGCCGCCGGGATCGCCTGTGCGAATTTCTACATCTCCCTCGGCGTTAAACCTGAGAACCTCCTGATGGTCGATTCCAAGGGCGTGATCTTCAAGGGCCGCACCGCGGGCATGAATCCCTACAAGGAGCGCTTTGCCGTCGACGACCGGGGCGCGCACTCTGGCCGACGCCATGCAGGGCGCCGACGTGTTTGCCGGCGTCTCGGTCAAGGGCATGGTGACCAAAGAGATGGTTGCAGACAATGGCCGACAACCCGATCATCTTCGCGATGGCCAACCCCGACCCGGAGATCCTGCCCGAGGACGCGTTCGAAGTCCGATCCGACGTCATCATGGCCACCGGCCGGTCCGACTACCCCAACCAGGTCAACAACGTGCTCGGTTTCCCCTTCATCTTCCGCGGTGCGCTCGACGTGGCAGCTTCGGGGATCAACGAGGCGATGAAGCTCGCAGCAGCCTACGCGCTGGCCAACCTCGCCAAGGAAGACGTACCGGACTCGGTGGTGCGCGCCTATGGCGGCAAACCGATCCAGTTTGGTCGCGAGTATCTGATCCCCAAACCCTTCGACTACCGGGTGCTTTTGTGGGAAGCGCCCGCGGTGGCCGAAGCCGCCATCGAAAGCGGTGTCGCCCGCAAGCCCTATGCCTCCAAGGAAGAGTACATTCGCGAACTCGAGAACCGTCTGTCGCGGACCCGGCAGGTCATGCACGGGGTCTTCGACCAGGCCAAGCTGGATCCCAGACGCATCGTCTTTCCCGAGGGCGAGGCGGTCAAGGTCGTTCGCGCCGCGAAGATCCTGGCCGAGGAGGGTATCTGCACCCCCGTGCTGCTGGGCTCGAAAGCAAAGATCGACGAGTTGCTCGACCAGCACGAGGTACCGGATGGAACGGTCGAGGTGGTCGATCCTGCCACCAGCCCGAAACGCGAAGTCTACGAAGAAGTGCTGACCCGCATGCGGTGGCGTCAGGGTGTCACCCCGGATCACGCCCGAAAGCTGGTCCGCGACCCGGTCTACTACGGCAACATGATGGTCCAGCAAAAGGACGCGGACGGGCTCATCGCCGGTCTCACCATGTCCTACCCCGAAACCATCCGCCCCGCCCTGCAGATCCACAAGACGAGGGAAGGCATCAAACGGGCTGCCGGCGTCTATCTCTTGCTCTTCGAAGACCGGATGCTGTTCATCGCCGACACCACCGTCAACCAGGACCCGACCGCCGAAGGTCTGGCGGAGATCGCCTTTCTTTCCGACCAGGTCGCTGAAATCTACTTTCAGACCAAAGGCCGGATTGCCATGCTTTCGTACTCGAATTTCGGCTCCAACGTGGATCCACGGTCCAAAAAGGTCCGGGAAGCAGTCGCCATCGCCGAGGAGCGCTGGCCCGACCTGGTGATCGAGGGTGAGATGCAGGCCGACACCGCGGTCGAACCGAGTATCGCCAACGAGGCCTTCCCACTGTCTCGAATCCAGGGCGATGCCAACATCCTGGTGTGCCCCGATCTCGAGTCGGCCAACATCGCCTACAAGCTCCTGTGGCGGCTCGGCAAGGTCGAGGCCATCGGGCCGATTCTCACCGGCATCGACGCGCCGGTGCACGTCCTGCAGCGCGGCGTCGATGTCAACGACATCGTCAATATGGCCGCCCTGTGCGTTCTCAAGGCACAACGCTGGCGGTGAGGGCCAACGTCCCCCGGGAATTGGACCGGGTGGACCGCTGTTATCTCAGATCAGTTCGATCTGTTCACAGCGGTCCACCGTGGGCCCCGGAGATCCTGGAGGCGATCATGCAGGATAGTCTCGACTCGGTCCTTGCCACCAAGGGCTCGACGGTCTTTTCCGTGGCGCCCGAGGCGACCGTGCTTGACGCGGTGCGCAAGATGAATCAAGAGCGTGTCGGCGCACTCCTCGTGTGCGAGTCGAACGAACTGGTCGGGATCTTCACCGAACGGGATGTTTTGACGCGCGTGGTCGATTCCGGCCGCGACCCTGCGGCGACGAAGGTCGTCGACGTCATGACGTCGGAAGTGGAGACGGTGCGATCGAGCACCGGCGTCCAGGATGCAATGGCCCTGATCTCCGAAAGGCGCTTCCGCCACCTGCCGGTGATCGACGAAGGCAAGCTGCTCGGCGTGGTGTCTTCGGGCGACCTGACGCGATGGGTGAGCCGAAACCAGGAAGGCCACATCCAGGATCTGACCAACTTCATCACCGGAAAATACCCAGGGTGAATTTCGGATTTCGGATTTCGGATTTCGAATTTGTCTTTCCCGGGTTCACGACGAGGGTGAGTTTTCAAGGGCGTTGATATTCAGCCGACGTCACTGATTCGGGGCGGGGGGTGGAAAATCCGAAATCCGAAATCCAAATTTTCGAGGAACCGCTCTCCCTTCAAACCGCTCGCGGGACGGTGTAAACTGGAAGGCACCAACGAATAACGCGGAGGATTGCCATGAAGAATGCATTCAAATCACTTGTTTTCATCATCATGATCGGACTCATCGCGGCAGCATTGCCCACCGCAGCCGAGGAGGCCACCGGGGGTCTCAGATACTCCGCCACTGTGACCAAGTTCGAAAACCAGGCCGGGTGGCACGGCCAGTGGGACATCGGCACTGCCTGGGGCACCGTCCTCACCGACATGCTCAACCAGAGCGGGAAGTTCATCGTCCTCGGTGAGACCGACATGCGGGGCGCCGCTCTCGATGAGCAGGACTTCGCGGCGTCTGGCCGCACCGCAGGTGGCGCCAAGGCGCCGGCGACCGGCCAGATGACGCCGGCCCAGATCCTCATCAAGGGCGCCATCACCCACGTCCAGGGCGACACCGGGGGCGCGGGTGGCGGTGTTCGCATCAAGGGCTTCAATATCGGCGGCAAAGGTGGCAAGGGCGAGGTCAACGCCACCATTTATATGGTCGACTCCACCACCGGTCAGGTCATCGCTTCGAAGAGTGTCGTCGGGACGCACAAACGCAAGGGTCTCGGCGTCGGCTACAACACCGGTGGATGGGGAGCAGCCTTTGGCGGCCACTCCAACGACAATGTCGGGCTTGCCGTTCAGGACGCCTGCGCTGTGGCGGTTGATTTCATGATCGCCCAGCTTCCCAACATTCAGTGGAGCGGCTCGGTTGTCCTGACAAAAGGCGGCAAGGTCTACATCAACCGCGGCAGCCGCGAAGGTGTGACCGTGGGCGAAACGTTTTCGGTGGGTGAGGTCGAGATCCTGCGCGATCCCGACACCGGTGAGGTACTGGACGAGAGCATGACCGAATTTGCACGCCTCAAGGTCGACCAGGTCAAGGAGAAGCTCTCGATTTGCAGTGTCACGTCCGGCGATGCGGGCAGAGTGGCGAAAGGGATGAAAGTTCACCAGTAATCAATAGATTCGAAAACAACAAACAAACACTGCCACGGCGCCCGCAGGCGCCGTGGTTTTTTGTTTTCCCCTGGCAGTCGTCAACACGTGTATAATTCGCCTGAAGTACAGGTGTTCAGAATGAGGGCGTTTCAACACTTCCATCGTGGCGCGATCACAGCGGCGGCGCTCGTTGTGTGGATCTGCCTCGCGGGTTCGGCCTCAGCCCAGAACACTGACTACACCCCGGTGACCAGCCCGTTCCAGGAGGATTTCATCTATGAGGTGGGCGCCGACCTCCAGCCCCTGGTCGAGGTGGACGGTGTGCGCTGGATGCGCTTTTCCGTCCAACTGAAGAGTGATCGCGAGTACGAGCGAACCAAAGCTGTGCCGGTGACCGTCGAGGTCGATCTTTTCAATACGGGCGAGAGCGCCGATGTGCTGCTGATTGTCCTCTTTGAGGACGAAAATGGGAATTCGCTCGACCGACTCGAACTCGACCGCATCAAGGTCGGCCGAGACCGTCTCAAAGAAGTCGCCCAGAAGGAAAAAATCACTGCATTCGTACTTCAGGACACCCGACGGGTCTACCTCTTCTTCGAAGTTTCCCGGTAACGCCCCTACCAACTGGTCTGGCGCCTCAGCAGGGCAAGAAACTCCTCACGGACGAGTCGATCGGCAAAGCATCCCCTGAGGGCCGACGTGGTGGTGAGCGCGCCGGCCTTCTTGACCCCCCTCATTTCCACGCAGAGATGCCGGGCTTCGATCACGACCATGACACCCTGGGGCTGCAGTCTCGACCACAGGAACTCTGCGACCTGCTCGGTCAGCCGTTCCTGCATCTGCGGTCGCTTTGCGTAAAACTCGAGGACGCGGGGCAGTTTCGAGAGACCGACCACCTCCGATTCGGGGATATAGGCGATGTGGGCGTGACCGTAAAACGGCACGAAATGGTGAGCGCACATCGAGTAGAAGGGGATCTCCCTCTCGATCACCATGTGGTGGTAGCCCTCGTCGTTGGGGAATGTCGTCACCGCCGGTTCGGCGCCCTCGCGCAGGCCGTGAAACATTTCCAAATACATTTTGGCGACCCGTTCGGGGGTCCGCTGGTAGTTGGGATCGGTGAGATCGAGGTTGAGCTCGGTCATGATGGCGGCCATGTGCTCCGCGATCCCGCCCACGATACTCTCGTCGCCGTCGCCCGGGATCGTGTTGTCTCCGTGGGCCGGGACGGGTTCGCCGTCCTTTTTGTCGGTATCGAGTTCCACTATTTCAGTCATGGTTCGCTCTCCCTGCACGTGTCAATCTCAACACAGCCTATCGTATTCCCCTCGCGGTGGTGCGGTCGAATCATCACGCCCTGTTCCCGCGGGACTTTCCGTTCTGCTACCATCCGCGGCATGGCCGAGACACCACTGCAGAAGATTCTCGTGACCGGTGCGTACGGCCAACTCGGGCGATCTCTGACGGCAGCAAGCGTCGCACGCGGTGTTGCGTTTGAGGGGCGCGATCTCGATACTCTCGACATCTGCGACGCAGAGGCCGTCAGACGGTGGATTGTCGAGGCCGGGCCGTCGATTGTCGTCAATGCGGCGGCGTTCACCGCGGTTGACGAATGCGAAGACAACGAGGATCGCGCCACGGCGGTCAACGGAACGGCCGTCGGCCACCTCGCTGCGGCCTGCAACGAGGTCGGCACCCAGCTGATCCAGATTTCCACCGATTACGTTTTCGCCGGCGATGCCGAGCGCCCGTACACGGAAGACGACCCGGTGGCGCCGAAAAGCGCCTACGGCCGTTCCAAACTCCGCGGCGAAGAACTCGCGCGCACTGCAGACCGCCACCTTGTCGTGAGAACGGCCTGGCTCTACGGCCGCGGCGGCCGCAATTTTGTCGAGGCCATCCGCGGTCAGATCGACGTCGGCGTCCGGACTCTGAAGGTGGTCGCGGACCAACGCGGCTGCCCGACCTTCTGCGACGATCTGACCGACGCCATTCTCGACCTCGCTGCTGCCGGAGCGGCCGGGACCCTCCACGCGGTCAATTCCGGGAGCACGACGTGGAACGCATTTGCGGTTGAGATCGTCCGCCGGCTCGGAGCTGACGTCGAGGTGGTCCCGGTGACAACCGCCGAGTTCCCGAGACCGGCACCCCGCCCGCCTTACTCCGTGTTGGACATCGACCGCCTCGAGGCGGTGCTGGGACGTCCGATGCCGCACTGGCAGGACGGGCTCGGCCGCTATCTGGAGACACGATGAAGATCCTGATCACGGGAGTCACCGGTTTTGTCGGCCGCCACCTTGTCGAACACCTTCAACACGACGTCCCCGACGCCGAGATCTGGGGTCTTGTGTGGGAAGAAGACGCGGCCCAGGTGCCGACCGCGGTCCACCACCTGGCCGGCGACCTCACCCTTCCCTCGTCGCTGGCAAGAAGCCTCGAACATGTCCGGCCCGATGTCGTGCTCCACCTCGCCGGGGCGACGTCGGTTGCGAGCTCGTGGCAGCAGCCCGACCGCTCGTTCCAGGTCAACGCCATCGGCACTCTCAATCTGCTCGAGGCCCTGCGGTCGCTCGATATCGACCCGACGGTGGTGGTGGCGACATCGGCCGAGATCTATGGCGCCGTCGCGAGGGAGCGGCAACCGATCGGCGAGGGCTCTCCGCTGTGTCCGATCTCCCCGTACGCCACCAGCAAGGCGGCACAGGACCTCATCGCCGCTCAATACCACCTCGGCTTCAAGCTGCGGACGATCCGCCTGCGGCTGTTCCCGCACACCGGCCCCGGTCGTCCGCCCCAGTTTGCCGCCTCGGCCTTCGCCCGCCAGATCGCCAGGATCGAGCGCGGTCTCGAGCGACCCGTGATGGCCGTCGGCAATCTCGACCCGATCCGCGATTTCACCGATGTCCGGGACATCGCCCGAGCCTACTGGGCGGCGGCCGTCCGGGGTCGAGCGGGTGCGGCCTACAATGTCGGCAGCGGCCGCGGCATCAGCATCCGCGAGGTGCTCGAACACCTGATCGGACTCTCCAACACGAAGATCGACATCCGGGTAGACCCCGACCGACTGCGCCCGGCGGACATCGACTGCCTGGTCGCGGACACCTCGCTCTTTTCAGCCGCAACCGGGTGGCAACCGGAGATTCCGATCGAACAAACGCTCGCGGATCTGCTCGAGTGGTGGCGATCACGTATCGAGCGTTCTGACGAATTGAACTCGACCCGCCCGTAGAGGCGTGGCATAGTCAGTGTTCAGGGAGAGTGCCAGATGAATATGGACCGGCGCAACCGCACTGCCCAGTGGGTTTATGACACCAGAGCGATTCTCGGTCGTTTCCACCTGTGGTTGGAGGACGTTGAGGTCGAGTTCGCAAACACGACGGAGAGCCGGGACCTCTCGTTCGTCGGCGGTTCGCTCGAGCGGGCCTTTGTGGTCGCCGCCGCGGTGACCGCGCTCGGGACCCGTCTCTTCGGCCGCTGGGGCGAGGGCGCGGACCTCGACAAGGCGGGAATCAACAGGGTCAAAAAGGACGCCGATGCGGTCTCGGCCTACGCCCTTTCCGAAGCCCTCTGGTACCTCACCCGGAGCCTCCCCGAAAACCACGCCGTGATGATCTCGCTGGGTGAGGGTCTGATGCCCAAGGCCGGGGAGACCCCGGAAATGGGCTCCAACCCACTTCTCGGTTTCGGACGGGTTTATGCGCGGCCCCAGGTGGCGCGTTTTCTCGATCGCCGGGTACACCGACTGGTCAACGATCCGACCTACGAGTGGCCCGAATTCTGGTCCGATCTGCAGACCGCCGGCATCACCATCTGGGGGGCCGCCGTCGACACGCTGGAAAATACCTCACGGTTTGCCAAAGGCAGCCCGACCGGACCGATGACCGTTCTCCACCTCTTCGATCAGCCGCTCAAGGTGGCCCGGCCGTATGAGGGCTATATGGGCAACCTCATCCTGCCGCAACGGGTAATGGATGTGGCCGCCAGCCACTCGGTTTTGATCGATTATCGGACTCCGCGCCACAAGGTGATGGAGGCCATCCGTGAGGCCTATCCTGGAATCGAGCCGGAACGGGTCCATGTCTGGACCCTCGGCGGCAAGAGCCGCGACCACCGCCTCAACGCGCTGTGGGCCGAGTGGCGGGAACTGGGTGCCCACCTCGTGGAGGATGGCTGGGCCATGCCCGGCACCGGCATCCCCGTCTTTACCGAGTCGGGCACCTATGCACCTGTCTTCCGAGTCGGCTCATGGGAGGACGAGGACGGTGAAAGCCACCTCTTGATTTGCGATGGTTATGCCGCCTCGGCAGAGGCGATGCAGGCGGCCAGCCTCGATCCGATTCTCGACCTGTACAGCGCCATGACCCTGTTCTCGTCGAGTTTCAAGGCGCCGGCTGATCGCGAACGTTTGGTCGTCGCGCTCGATCCGGATGCCGAAGATTTTCCAGCGCAGCTCGCCGCCACTCTCGGCACCGAGCTCGCGCCCGATCTCGTCGATGACTACCGCATCAGCCTTCGATCCGCCCGCGAGGCTCTGATGCCGGTCCACAAAGCGACCCTGACCGCCGACGATTTTTTCCCTCTCAAGGAGTGGCGGGTCCTGGCTTTGGCGAGCTATATGCTTCCCGACCCCTACACCGGGCTCGACGGCGTCACCAAGGTGGCGGAAGACCGCTACCGGGTCACCACCCGCGCCGCCACCCGGCGCGGCGTGATGGATGTCACCCTCGAACTGCGGCTCATGGAGCCCGTGGACGAAATGCAGATGGTGTTCTCGCCGCTGCTCGACCGCTTCTACGGTGGTCAGGACTACCGGGACCGCGCGGTCAAGATCTCCGACTCGGGCCGGATCCGCAACGAGCTGCAGACTCTGTGTTCGGAAGCCATCTCGTACCTGCCGAACGACCACATGCTGATCGACTTCGATCTGGTCGATGCATCGGTCCTGGAGCCCGACAAGAAAGAGCTGATCCGGAAGGTGCTCAAATGGTACAAGGCGGAGCACCCCCTGTGGTTCGACTGGCTGGAACTCGGGTAGAGAATTCGGATTTCGGATTTCGGATTTCGGATTTTCCGCCCGACCACTCCCGTTCATTGACGCCCGAGTGCTCAGAGTGGGTGGGACCGCGTTCGGCGGAGCGTGCCATCTTCAATTTCTCTCGGGGAGCGAGCGCTGATACGAGCCGCGTGCGGCGGAGGTGCCGTCCTTTGCATTGTTTGATGGACTGCATCAGTCTTCGGTCCACCGTCCGGGCAAACAATGCATAGGGGGGCTCCTCTCGGGAAGGACGCCCTGATACGAGCCGCGTGCGGCGGAGGTGCCGTCCTTTGCATTGTTTGATGGGCTGCATCAGAAGTCGGCTCCGCCGTCCGGGCAAACAATGCATAGGGGGGCTCCTCTCGGGGAGCGAGCGTGGAAAGTCTCTCGGGAAGCGCGCCGAGAAAGTCAATCAGCCTCAGAGGTACCTTTCCCTCCACACCACATCAATCAGCCTGCAGTTGCTCCAACTTCGCCCGCATGCCCGGCGACATTCGAACGACACGGCCGGTCGTATTATCAACCGATGCCATCTGTGTCACAGCCTCGGCGGCGACCTCCTGGTTGGCCTCGACCACGAATTCGAAGGTGAATGACGCGCCGCGGATTTCGCCGACCCGCAACCACACCGTGACATCGTCGTAGAGGGCCACCTGCCGTTTGAAGTCGATGGTCAGACTCCTGACGAAGAATGAAATGTCCATCGCCTCACGGCCACCGAAGCACTCCCGCCAGGCCGCCGTCCGCGCAATCTCGAGGTAGGTCGCGAACACCGCGTTGTTAACGTGGGCAAAGGCGTCGAGATCGCGCCACCGCACCTGGATCGGACACGAAAACGTATACCCGTTCATTCAGAAAGAGTAGCAGGAGAAATTCGGATTTCGGATTTCGGATTTCGGATTTTCGGCCACGGCCCACCGACGATCAACGTTCGATTGCTCAGGGGGGACCTGTGCGGCGGAGCGTGCCATCTTCGACATTGTTGGACGCATCAGCTTTCACGTTGGCAGGATCTCTCGGGCCAACAATGTTGAAGGTGGCAACTCCCGGGAAGCGCGCTCAGATACGTGCCGCGTGCGGCGGCGGTGCCACTTTTCGCATTGTTTGAACTCAAACCCTCCGGTCCGGCACGACCCCACGGGCAATCAATGCGAAGGGTGGCTCCGCACGGGAAGCGCGCACGGATACGGCCCGCGTGCGGCGGCGGTGCCACTTTTTGCATTGTTTGAACTCGGACTCTGCGGTTTGTCACGATCCAGCAGGCAATCAATGCGAAGGGTGGCTCCGCACGGGAAGCGCGCACGGATACGGCCCGCGTGCGGCGGAGGTGCCATCCTTTGCATTGTTTGATGGATTGCATCAGCCGTCGGTCCACCGTCCAGGGCAATCAATGCGTAGGGGGGCTCCTCTCGGGAAGGTCGTAAGGATACGGCCCGCGTGCGGCGGAGGTGCCGTCCTTTGCATTGTTTGATGGATTGCATCAGCCGTCGGTCCACCGTCAAGGGCAAACAATGCATAGGGGGGCTCCTCTCGGGAAGCGCGTACAGAAAGTCAACATGCGGCGGAGGCAGTAGAATCTTCGAATGACAGCCTTCGACCTCCCACCCGACGAAGTCCACCTGTGGCACGCGTCGCTCGACATCGGCAACGACGTTGCCACCGAACTGCGCGCACTCCTCGATCCCGGAGAATTGGCGCGCGCCGACCGCTTCAGGGTGCCGCACGCTGCACGGCGCTTCATCGCTGCACGCGCCGTCCTCCGCACCCTGCTTGGCCGGGTGACAAACACCGAACCCGCGGCGGTCGAGTTCGGCTACGGCGAGCGCGGAAAACCCTCGGTCGCCGGCGCACCGCACTTCAACGCGAGCGACTCCGGCGACACCGTGGTCGTCGCGATGGCCTCTGCTGAGATCGGGGTCGACATCGAAGGGCTGCGTCCGGTGTCCAACCGCGACCGCCTTGCCCGGCGCATCTGCACCGATCGCGAACTCGAACAGCTCGCAGAGCTCTCTGAGACAGAGGCTGATGCCTGGTTGTTACGATTGTGGACCTTCAAGGAGGCCGCCCTCAAGGCAGTCGGTCTCGGTCTCCCAGGAGGGCTGAGAAATGTCGACGTCGACCTCCGCCCGGGGAGGCCGCCACAGCTGCGCCAACTCCGGGAACACCGCGACGGCTGGAGCCTGCTGACGGCGGAGTTCGATCAGGATCTCCTCTGTTCAGTCGTCGTCAGGGGCACGGGGTGGCGACTGATCAATCGCGAGTTCTTACTTCAATCGGTATGACCGAGGGCCTCGAGGCGACGCCGGGTCCCGTCGCCCGATCGTCGGTTGCCGCGTGCCCCATCCAACCTTCCCCGGGGGCTGCGCCAACCCCTGTCGCCGATTCTCCGGCCTTCTGCTAGGATGAATCGGTGGACACCACAGCTCTCACCTGCGACCACCGACGCAGTACTGCAGGCCTCGCCTATTACGGCAGCCTCTGCGAGCGCCGGCGGCCACCCGTCTGAGCTGAAAGACACGGGGCCCGCCGGCGACGGTGGGGCCTCCCAGCCGCCGTCCGCACCCCACCGAGGAGCAGAAAATGAGGACTGAAGATATTTCCCAACCGCCGCGCGAGTTGTTGGATCAACACCGGCGCGACATCGAGGCCCTCGACCGGCGCATCCTCCACCTGGTGTGCGAACGGCTGGAGCTGGCGCGTCAGATCGGTGAGCTCAAACAGGCCGCGGGCATCCCGTTGCGCAATTTCAAGGTCGAGGCCGAGGTCTACCAGCGCTTTGCCGATGCTTCGAGCCTGCTCGGGCTCGACGAGGTGCTGGGACGCGATCTCGCGACGTTTCTCATCCGCAAGGCGGTCGAGGAGCAGGCTGCCCACCTCGACACGGTATACCAGGGCGATGCGCTGCGCACACTGGTGGTGGGCGGCAGGGGCGGCATGGGCCGCTGGATCGCGCGTTTTCTCCAGGGTCAGGGCCACCGGGTGTCCATTCACGATTTGGCTGAGGGCGACAGCGACTTTCCGCAGATGGCTCTCGACACGGCGGCCGCCGAAGCCGATCTCATCGTCGTCGCGGTTCCCATGAGCGCCTGCGCTGAGGTTCTCGAAGAGCTCGCCCGGCTGCGGGTGCCGGGTGTCGTGGCCGAGATGTGCAGCCTCAAGGGCCACCTGAGCAGCCTCTCGGACCGCCTGCGTGGAGAGGGCCTGCGCCTGGTTTCCTTTCACCCTCTGTTCGGGCCCGATGTCAGGATGCTCTCAGGGCGGACGGTCGTTTTCTGCAGCGAGGCCCGCCCCGACGACCTCGCGGTCGTGGTCGCTCTCTTTGCCGACACGTCCGCCAACATCGTCGAAATCTCCATCGAGGAGCACGACCGGCGCATGGGCCTCGTGCTCGGTCTCACCCACCTCTCAAACCTGGTCTTTGCCCGTGCCTTGTCGCACTCCACTCTCACCGCCGCGGACCTCGACGAGGTCGCCGGTGTCACCTTTACGAAGCAGCTCGGGACAACCCGCGAGGTCACCGGCGAAAACCCCGGTCTCTACTTCGAGATCCAGGTCCTCAACGAGGCGACCCCGGAAACCGGACGCTGGCTGCGGCAGGCCCTCGATGAGTGGCTGGGGGCTGTTGAGACCGACGACGCCCCGGCCTTCGAGCGCTTGATGGCCAGCTGTCAGGGCTATCTCGGCCGTGCCGACGACGGGACGACTGCGTGAGGGCCCTCGATCGGGTCGTCGCGGCACTCAACGAGCACGTTTCGCCGACATCGAGCTGGCTCGTCGGTGAGCCCTGCGTGCCGCCTCCCGCGGTGCTTCGGGAGGCCCTGGCGCGGGCATCACACAGCGAGACGTTCGGTTATCCGCCGCCGGCCGGCCTTTTGCGGCTCCGCAAGATTCTCGCTGACCGGTTTTGCGCTGCAGAGACCGCGACGACCCCCGACCAGGTGGTCGTGACCAACGGCGCCAAGGGTGGTTTGCTGGCGGTGCTCGCGTCCCTCCTCGAGCCCGGTGACGAACTGATACATCCCATTCCCTGCTACCCGGCATACCCCACGATGGCCACTCTTTTTGGAGCCCGTCCGGTGGCCGTGGCCGAAGGCAACGGCACATTCGACGGGTGGCCGCAGGCGGTTGCCGACCGCATCGGGCCCCGAACCAGGGCGATTGTCCTCTCTTCGCCGTCGAACCCGACCGGCGCCACGCTCACCGGGGGCCAGGCGCAAACCCTGGTCGAGCTGTGTCGCGACCGCAAGATCCGCCTCATCTGCGACGAGGCCTACACGGAGTTCCAAGTCGATGCGGACAAACCCCGCCTTCCCGCGGACTTCGACCCCGACCGCAGAACGGTGGTGCAGGTTCGCAGCGCCTCCAAGAGCTGGGCCCTGTGCGGATGGCGGATGGGTTGGGTCGTCGCTGACGCCGAGCTTGCCGCGCGGGTGGCGGCCCGCCACGCCGCCCTCCTCAACCCGGCCTCGGGGCCGGCGCAAGAGGCTCTCACCGCGCTGCCCCAGGTTCCGGATGACTACCTCGACCAGGCGAGATCCGCGGTCCATCAGCGCCTCGATGCCCTGCGTGCGGCCATCGAGGCGACCGGTCTGATCGTCCGCCGCCCGGCAGCCGGCTTCTACATCTGGCTCGAGGTCGGCGAAACCACCGGCGGAGGCGAAACCTCTTCGTTCTGCGTCGATCTCGCACGCCGAACCGGTGTCGGGCTGTGGCCCGGCGAGGACTTCGGAGGCGCCGGTCATGTCCGTCTGGCGGTGACGGCACCGTCGCCGACAGACTGGGACGCGGCCGTTCACGCCCTCGTGACGGCGCTGACCGACAGGTAGTCCTACGATACGATATAGTCCTCATCAGGGGCCAGTTTCCCGACATCACCATAGGAGGGTGCAATGCAATCTCGAATTTCAGCTTGTCTCGCGATCGGTATTTTCGGCTTCGCCGCGGCCGTCTCAGGGGCCACCGATGAACCGAAGAAGGACCAGCTGACCTACGTCGAAAAAGGCAAGTACCCCGTCATTGAGGAGATGGAGGAGCGCAACGACGAGCTCCGCAAGGCCGCCGAGGCCAAGACGGCCGAGATCATCGCCAAGGTCAAAGAGACCGCCGAGGCGCGTAAAGAAGCCAAGCTCGAGCTCCGTTTCGACGCCTCGGTCATCGCGCGGCCCGCGGGCCCCGACGCCTTTGCAACCCAAGCCTGGCATTTTCCGCCCACTCCGCAATACCTCACCGGGACCTGCTGGAGCTTTTCGGCGACCTCGTTCATGGAATCCGAGATCCACCGCCTTTCGGGACAGGAGATCAAGCTCTCGGAGATGTGGACGGCGTACTGGGAGTACGTCAACAAGGCCCGCGGCTATGTCGAGACACGCGGCGAGTCGTACTTCGCCCAGGGCTCGCAGAGCGCGGCCCTCTTGCGCGTCTACCGCGAGCACGGGGTGGTCCCGCGCGCCGACTATGAGGGGGTCCTGGCCGAGGACGGCCGTTTCGACCACGATCTGATGGAAAAGAGAATGAACGAGTTCCTCGACTGGTGCCGCGACACCGGTTTCTGGGACGAGGACTTCATCATCGAAACCATCCGCCGGATCCTCGACCTCACGATGGGGCGCCCGCCGGAGACCGCGATGTGGAACGGCAAAGACCACACGCCGGCCGCGTTTCTCTCAGACGTCTGTGGCCTCGATCCCAACGACTACCTCAGCCTGATGTCGACTCTGTCGGTGCCCTTCTGGTCTCGCGGTCCCTACGACGTGCCCGACAACTGGTGGTATGACACGAGCTACGTCAACGTCCCGCTCGACACGTGGTACGAGGTCATTCGCTCCACCGCAGCCGCGGGCCAGAGCCTGGTGATCGGCGGCGACACCTCAGAACCCGGTCTGTGGGGGCTTGAGGACATCGCGGTGGTGCCGACCTTCGACATCCCCGGCCCCTTTATCGATCAGGACTCCCGCGAGTTCCGCTTTGCCAATAAAACGAGCACCGACGACCACGGCATCCACCTTGTCGGCATCACCCAGGTCGACGGCCACGACTGGTTCCTGATCAAGGACTCCAACCGCTCCTCACGCGCCGGCAAGCACGAGGGCTATTACTTCTACCGCGATGACTACGTCCGGCTGAAGATGCTCACCATCACGGTTCCAAAGGACCGGGTGACGGAGATCCTCGAAAGGGTGGATGGCGAGTAACGTTCGAACATTGAACGTTCAACCTTTCAAGGTTTGTCCCATCCAGAGGCACATGAGAAAAGGCCACTCGATGGATCGAGCCCCGCAGGGGCGACAGGAAATAGCCCGGGGCGTGAGCCCCGGGGACCCCGTCAAAAAGTGAATCCAAGCCGCGGAGTGGCGGCAGATGACCACCATCTAACGGATCGATTTCACCGCCCATCCAGAATCTGTCGCCCCTCCGGGGCTCGACCTTTTTGTTGTCGTGCGTGCCGGGGCTCACGCCCCGGCCTATTCTCTGCCGCCGCTTCGCGGCTCAGACCTTCTCCACGAGAGAAGGGGATCTGTTCAGCTCTTTACGGTTGAACAGGTGTCCTTCATCAGTTGATTCAGTCCGGTTGGTCGTCAGGATCCTCGAGCCAGTCCGGAGTGCTCTTTTTCTCGAGGAACGCGCGCACCCCGCGGACACAGTCGGGGTCGCGGCGCTGCCGGATGTTGGCGGAGGCGGCCGCCTCGAGGGCCTCTCGCCAGCCCAGACCCGCGGTCTCGTTGAGCAGGGCCTTGGTCGCGGCGAGAGCGGAGGGTGAAGCCTTGGAACACACCCGGCGTGCCAGAGCGATCGCTGTCTCGAGACCGGTACCTTCTTCCGCAAGTTCGTCCGCCAGCCCGAGTGCAACAGCCCTTTCGCCATCGATCATCTCCGGGTCGAGGAGCATCCGCCGCGCGACGTGGCCGGGAACGCGACGGGTCAGGAAGGTGAGCACCATGGCGGCCAAAAAACCGATTTTGACTTCGGTGTAGGCGAAGCGCGCGCCCGGCTCCGCCACCACGAAGTCGCACGCGGTGGCGAGACCGCAGCCACCGGCCACCGCGGCGCCCCGGACGGCTGCAACGGTCAGTTTGGGGTGGCCGAGAAGGGTCTCATAAAGGTCCTTCAACTCGTGGGTGTCGCTTCGCGCACCATCCTCGTCACCGCCCGCCGCAAGGCGTTCGAGGGCGTCGAGGTCGGCACCCGCCGAAAAGTGGCGGCCCGCACCGACGAGCACGACGGCGCGGACCCCTTCATCCATCGCGGCCCGCACCAGGGCGGAGCGCAACGATTGCACCAGCGTTGACGACAAGGGGTTGGCGCGCTCAGGGTCGTTGAGGGTCAGAACCACGACCGGACCGTCTCTGCGTTCGAGGATCTTGTTCGCCATGCCCGTATCGTATCAGCCGAGCCTTTTAACGTTCAACATTTGAACGCTGAACGGCCCGCTGATAGATCTCCAGGAGACGCGGCACCACGACCTCGGCCGAGAAGCGCAGAGCCTGTTCGGGACCGCGTTCGCGCAGATCCCTCCGCAGCTCCGTGTGTTCGAGAACCTGACGTACGCCATCCGCGATGGCGTCGGCATCCTCCGGGTCGACGAGGACCGCAGCGCCCCCCGCCACCTCCGGCATCGACGACACATCCGAAGTGACGACCGGCGCGCCGCAGGCCATCGCCTCTGCCACCGGCAGACCGAAGCCCTCGGCAAGCGACGGAAAGACCACCACCCTCGCCCGGCGGTAGAGGGCCGCAAGGTCGAGCCCCGCCACCCGATCGAGCACGTGAACAGAACCGTCCCGCTCGAGGTCGCGAAGTCGCCCGCGCAAACCAACCTGCAACCACCCCGCCGAGGCGACAACCACCAGGAGGTGATCCTCCCGTAAGCTCTCCGGCAGCATGTCCCAGGCATCGAGCAGGCGAACGAGGTTCTTTCTCGGTTCGAGACTGCCGACTGCGAGACAGTACGGGGTCTCGACACCCAACCGTTCCAGCGCCGCCTCGTCGAGCTCGTCGTTGCCGCCAGGCGTGAATCGGGGGTCGAGCATCGGCGGCAGCACCTCGACCGTCTCGCCCGACAACGACAGCAGGCGGACAGCCTCCGCGCGGGTGGCGCGCGAGACTCCGATGAGGGTTGCTCTCCGCGTCATGGCATCGGCGATCGCCACCATGCTCCGCACACGGTTGTCGAGGGTATGGCAGTCGGGATGGCTGAGGACCGTCAGGTCGTGGAGGGTGAAGACGTGGTGGCGCGCACCCCGCGGCGGCATCACAAAGCCCGGGGCATGGAAAAGCTCGAGCCCCTTCAGTTCGTCGGTGCTGACCTTTGCCGTTCGCACATGGGAGGGCAAGACCCCCAAGACCCGCTCGAACGCATCACGACGGTGGACGCCCCGGTCGAGATCGAAGAGGACGATCTCGTGTCCGGGGGCGCGCCGGGCAAGACCGCCGACCAGCTGTCGGGTGTAGGTGGCGACCCCCCCGAACCCGTGCAGCGCTCTCCCGGCATCGATCCCGATCCGCACCTTCAACTCCCGTTGTTTCCGGAACACTCGCGGCGCAGGCCTTCGAGGTGCTGCAGCAATACTTCGCCTGTGGCCCTCGGCAAGCGGCCGTCGGCCACCGCCTCCGCCACATTCGCTTCACTGTTTTCGAGCCGGCGCACCCACCGCCGCCGCCGCAGGATCGGCCGTGAGCAGACGGCTGCGAGCCCCGCCGCGGCGATCAGAACGAATACGGACCAACCGGTGCTCACGGCCCACCGCCGTTGCGTAGCCACCCATCCACCGCCGTGTCGCCGTATCGCCGACGCAGACGGCCCTCGACGAATCTGGCCTCCCACGACGGACGGTGCAGGGCATAATAGCGGAGCTGGGAGGGCCGGTAGACATCGTCGACCTGTGGGTGCTTCGAGAAGCCCCCGGCGTGGCGCACCACAGCGCCCGGTTCCTGGGCCAATCCCCAGCCGGCCTTTTCAAGCCGCACGCACAGGTCCACATCCTCGAAGTACATGAAGAACGTCTCGTCAAATCCTCCCACGGCCCGGAAGGCCTCGGTCCGCACCAACACACAGGCCGCCGTGAACCACAACCGCCCGGCAAGACGGCTCACCGTCCGGATCGCGGCACCGTGAGCCCACCGGCTGTTCTCGAAGGGGTTTCGCAGCTGTTGCAGCGCCTCCCCGGCAACCCCCCTCTCGGGCGACCAAACGAACTGCCGTCTGCCGTCCGGATAGAGGAGGGTCGGCGCGACCAGCGCCAGACGGTCGTCTCGTTGCAGGTGTTGGTGAAGACGTTGTAGGGCTTCGGCTTCTAGCCAGGCATCAGCGTTGATCAGCAGCAGACTCTCTCCGCGTGCTTCGTTCGCGGCAATGTTGTTGGCGGCACCGAAACCCAGGTTGCGATCCTGTTCGAAGACCCGCGCCTCCGGGAAGACCTCACGGACCAGACCCAAGGACCCGTCTGAAGAGGCGTTGTCGACGACCAGAACCTCGATCTCGACGCCCGGCCGGATGAGACTCTTCAGACACCGCCGCAGGTGTTCTTCGGAATTGTGGTTGACGATGATTGCCGAAATCATCGCGCTGCCGCCTTTTCGAGCTCCGCCACCAGACGCCGTGAACTGGCCTCCCAGTCGAATCCTTCGACCACATCGTGGGCCCTGTCCGCGTGGTCCCCGTTCCACCCGGATGAAGAGGCGACAGCGCGGAAGGCTTCCGCAATCGCACCGGTGGAGTCGTCCGCGCAACGAAAGGGGTAGTCCGGCCATGCAGTGTCGAGGGCCAGCCCGCCGCTGACCACCACCGGTGTGCCGCACGCCAGGCATTCGAGTGGCGGCAGGCCGAAACCCTCGTGGCACGACACATATACCGCGGCAGTAGCCCCCCGGTACAACGGCGCCAGCGACCCTTCCTCGACCCACCCGAGCTGCAGCGTGCTCGCCTCCAGACCGAGCTCGCGAATCCAAAGATCGAGCCGGTGCGGCGACCGCATCCGATTCGCGCCGGCGACAACGAACTGGAAGTCGTGACCGCCAGACCTCAAAGCTGCAAAGGCATCGAGCACCTCACGAGGGCGCCTCCGTTCGAGCACCGTTCCAAGCCACAGCATGTAGGAAGTGCTCACTCCCAATCGCTCGAGTACTTCGCTGTCGTTGATTCCCGGCTGTGGGCTGAATTGCGCTCGATCCACACCCAACGGGACCACCGCCATGCGCTCCTCCGGAACCCCGTATCTGCGCACCACCAGGTCGGCCATGTGCTCGGTGTCGGTGAGGACCCGATCAGCCACCCGGGCCGCCCGCCGCGCCAGAAAACGACGGCGCCAACGCTCGCGCGGCCTGAAATCACCCGGCACCACCTCGAAGCTGAGATCGTGGAGGCACACCACGAGGGGCGTCCGCACACCAAACGGGACGGAGTAGGCCGGGCAGAACACCACATCGAGATCCCGGCGGTCGATTTGCGACGGCAATCGCAGGTGCTCCCATATCAACCTGTTGCCGTGATCGTTCGAAAAGTGGAGCACACAATCGGGCAACGGCACCGAGACCGTACCGGCGGCACCCTGAAAGAACAGGTGCCACTCGACATCGTGGTCCCACGAACCAAGCCCCGTCAGAAGACCCTGGAGGTACCTTCCGACGCCGGTGCTCGGGCCTTCCATCTCGGCTGCGATGACTCCCACCTTCACGGCGCCCATCCTACCGCTTTCCCGGCCCGTCTCCGTCTCCATTTCCGTTTCCGGGCGACTTTATTGTTGAACCCGGCCCACACTCTCCAAAAGAACCTGGGCTATCATTGCTTCGATGTTCCGTCGTTTGACCACCACAGTCGGTTTCTTTGTCGATATCGCCCGCGATGTCGCGGGCACCCTCCGCGCCCGCTGGCGTCGTTTTCACCGCCGGGTGGTTCTCGCCGAGGAAGTGGCGGCGGTCGGCGTCGATATCTACCCGTTCTTCGAAACCATGACCGGTGTCGGGTGGTACGAATGGAATCTGCTGACGGCCCTCGATCGACGCGACGACGGTCTGGTCTACAACCTGTACGCCCGGACGTTTCTCGCCCCCGACGAGCCGCCGCCGCCGGTGATGCCAGGCAACAAAAACCTGCGGTTCCGCGTCCACCAGATCCCGCCGGGTTTCCTGCTGCCGGTGCGCCTGACCCTCGGGCTGCTGCGGTTCATCGTTGAACCCATGCTGCGCGTCTTCGACGGGAACGATGTCCTGTTTGCGCCGAACTTCTTTCTTCACGGCGATCAGGAACCCTTCGGGCGCGCCCGAGTGGCCACGGTTCACGATCTGGCATTTGCGGCCATGCCGGAAACGGTGTCTCCGGAGACCCTCGAGGGGCTTGCCCTCAACCTCCCGAACACACTGTCCCACGCCACCCGTCTGATCGCGGTCTCCGACGCCACCGCCAGAGAATTGACCGAGCGGCTCGACGCCGACCCCCGCTGCGTGCGAACGATTCACGAAGGCGTCGACCCCCTCTTTGCCGGACCAGCTGACGACGAGCTCCCTGACGGCATCCTCGAGCCCTATCTCCTATTCGTCTCCACCCTCGAACCACGCAAGAACGTGGTCGGGATCCTGCGCGCCTTCAGCCTGCTCCGCGAGTGGGGCTATGACGGCGGACTGGTCCTTGTCGGGCGCTGGGGATGGCGCACCGAGGGCATCCGCAGCGAGCTCGAGGCATCGCCGGCTCGCCAGTGGATCCAGCACCTCGACACGGTCGACCGGCCGCAGCTGGCGACCCTGTACCGGCACGCCGACGCACTGCTCTTCCCATCGTGGATCGAGGGTTTCGGGCTGCCGCTGGTTGAAGCCATGGCCAGCGGTACACCCGTGGTGACGTCCGGAACCTCGGCGATGCCGGAGATCGCCGGACCGGCGGCCGTCTATGTCGACCCCGCCAGCGCCCACGGCATCGCCTCGGCGGTGGCGGCCCTGCGGTCCGACCCCCACCACCGGGAACGGCTCATCGAACTCGGCCGCAAACGAGCGGCAAAGTTTTCGTGGGAGCGGGCCGCCGAAGCCACCGCCGCGGTGCTCCGTGAGGCCGCGGGGCTGCCGGCAAACGGGCCGGACGAGTACCGGGCATGATTCTCAATTTTGAATTTTGAATTTCGGACCTTCTCGCCTGAACGTGATGACACTCAGGCAACGGGGGAAGGCGGCATGGTCTTTCAATGCCCTGCTTTCCTCACGCCGTTCCTGTGAGGCACCTCCGCCGCACGCGAACTTCCCTGAAAGGCCCGCCGTCGCCGCCCGTCGCCCCACTCAACCTGAGTACTTGAATGCCTGTTGTCGGTGGAGAGTTGGGATGAAATTCAAAATATTCTTTGGCGCTCAGCTCTTCGCTTCGTGGAGGGCGAGCCATAGGGTTCGCCAGAGAATCCTGAGGTCGAGGCCGAGGCTCCAGTTTTCGACGTAGTAGAGGTCGTGGACCACCCGCTGCCGAATCGAGGTGTCGCCCCGCAGGCCGTTGATCTGGGCCCAGCCGGTCAGCCCGGCGCGCACGCGATGGCGGACGTTGTAGGCGGGATAGCGGCTGCGGAACTGCTCGACGAACTTCGGCTGTTCGGGCCGGGGGCCGACCAGAGACATGTCGCCGCAAAAGACGTTGTAGAGCTGCGGTAGCTCATCGAGATTGGTGCGTCGAAGAACCTCGCCGACCCGAGTGATTCGGGAGTCCCGGTTGCGGGTCCAACGTTCCTCGCCGTCGCCCTCGGCGTCGGGGCTCATCGAGCGGAACTTGTAGAGCTCGAACGAGCGGCCGTCCATCCCCATCCGGACCTGCGAGAAAAAGATCGGGCCACCGTCTTCTCTCTTGATCAGCCAGGCGATGATCGGGAACAACCACGAAGTTGCGACGAGCAGGAGGGTCGAACCGCCGAGATCGAAGGCTCGTTTGACGATCTGGTTCAGCCCCTGAAGGGGTATCTGGGTCAGATTGATCAGAGGCAGGCCGTCGAGGTCCTCGATGCTGGCCTTCATGACGTAGTACTGGAGCACGTCGGGCACGACCTTGATGTCGACGAGCATCTCGCCCGCCTCCCGCACCAGCTGGACCGTGCGGTGGTGGGCCGCCAGGGGCAGGGCGATCATCACCTGGTCCACGTGGTGGCCGGTTATCACCTCTTTCAGGTCTTTCGTCGTGCCCAACACCGGGACACCGTGGATGTCCCGTTGTTGCCGGCCGGGGTCGTCGTCGAGGAAGCCCACCACCGAGAATCCGTACTCGCGGTGGATGTTCAAGCGCTCGACGACCTCTCGTCCGAGATCACCGGCACCGACCACCAGCACCCGTTGGAGATTGCCGCCGGAGCGCCGGATTCGAGCCAGGCTCGCGGCGACCGCCCACCTGAACAGACCGACCAGCGCGATGTCGGTGGCAGCAAACGTGACGAGGAAGAGACGAGAGTATGTGAAGTCCGGCGGGCGATAAAAGGTGAGGCCCGCCGCCAGAATCACTGTCGCCAGAAGAACGGCCACCACCACCCGCAGGCCCTCGTCGAATCGAGATCGGATCCGCCGCCGGTGGTAGAGGCCCTGAAAGTAGAAGACCACCGGAAAAAGCACCAGAACCACCGGCACCAGATTGAGGTACATGCTGATCGGCGGCAGGCCCTTGGTGACCGGCTGGACCTCGAGGACAAACCGCAGCCAATAGGCCACGGGAACTGCGAGACCGGTGGCAACGAGGTCGCCGATAAGCTGCAGAACGACCTGGAACTGCCGGCGGCGTTCAATCACTCAGGCGCCTCTCGAAATCCGAGTCGATCGAGCAGGAAGGAAAAGCGGGTGCGGAACCGTTCGCGGGAGAAGAGGTCGGCCCGCTGGCACAGCAGTTCCTCGTCCCAACGGCGATCGAGCACGCGCGCGGTCGCCTCCACCAGCGCCTCGACCGACGACTCATCGGCGAGCTCGCCCTCGACGCCGGCGCGCACGATGTCGGCCGTCCCCGACTGGGAGAGACCCACGACCGGTGTCCCACAGGCCAGCGCCTCGACGGATACCATGCCGAAGTCTTCGACGTTGGGAACCAGGAGGGCCGCCGCGCGGCGGTAGGCGGCGCGCAGCTCGTCGCGGGGCATCCAACCCAGAAAGCGCACATCGGGGCCACCGAGATGGCGCAGGGCCCGCATCCGCGGCCCCGTCCCGATGATCTCCAGGGTCCGGCCGAGTTTTCTGGCGACCGCAATCGCAACCTCCACCCTCTTGTACGGAACAAGCGCCGCGACCGTCAAAAGCGTGTCGCCGCGGTCACCGCCAGGAGTGAAGTACTCGGTCGCCACCGGAGGTGGGATCACCTCTGCGGACCGGTTCCAGTAGTGCTTGATGCGCCACGCCACCAGCCGCGAGTTGGCCACCAACCGATCGACCCGAGCAGATGACACCATGTCCCACTGGCGGAGCCGGGCGAAGCGGGTCTCGAGCACGGGTCGGAGCATTCTCGGGATGGGATCCAGGTATTTGGCGCGCTGGTCCCACACGTACCGCATCGGGGTGTGAACATAGCTGAGGTGAAACGCGCCCGGTGGCGGGATGACCCCTTTGGCCACGCAGTGCGAGCTCGAAATCACGAGGTCGGCGTCGGGGAAGGCGAACGATTCGGCTGCGGCCGGCATCAGCGGCAGGAGATACCGCCAGCGCCTGCCCCCGAAGGACGGCGCCTGCAGCCAGGACGTGCGGATCGGATGCTCTTCGAGCAACGGCGCGACACTTCCCGAGCGATGGACCAGGGTGTAGATCGGAGCTTCGGGAAACATCCGCGCGATGTCGTACAGCACCCACTCACCACCGCGCATGCCGGTCAACCAATCATGGACCAATGCGACGCGCAATCAAACCTCCCCGAGAGCCAAACGATACACCGCCACGGTCTCCTCGACCGTGCGGTCCCAACTCAGGCTTTCCGCCCGCCGTCTGCCCGCCTCGACCATACGCTGGCGCATCGGATCATCCACCAGAACCCGTTCGATGGCCGCCGCCACCTCGTCGACCTCGAGCGGATTCACCAATCGCGCCACCCCCTCCCCGAGTTCGCGCATGGCGCCGAGGTTGGAGGTGATCACGGGGACTCCGGCACACATCGCCTCGAGCACCGGCAGCCCGAACCCCTCGTAGAGCGACACGTGCAGCTGCACCGCCGCCACATGGTACAACGCGTACAGATCGGCGCGCGGCACCCGACCGAGCAGCCGCACCCTGTCTCCGAGCCCGAATCGATCGGCGCGGGTCTGGAGGCGACTCTCCTTCCCGGCGCCACCGAGGAACACCAACTGGCCCGGAATCCGGTGCTTGCGCACCGCCAGGTGGTACGCCCGGAGGACCAGATCGAGGTTTTTGTGGGGCTTGTCGTTGGCCACCACCAGGACCAGCGGCGATCGCAGATCGTAGCGGGCCTTGACCTCCTCGAGAGTCTCCTTGTCCGGGCGCTCGGCGATCACGGGGTCGACGCCGTTCGGCACCACAACCATCCGTTCCGGATCGGCGGCGAAGAGGTTGATCAGATCGCGCCGCGAGGATCTGGAGACCGTGATCACCCGCCGTGCACGCCGCAGCGCAGACCCCAGCACCATCCTGAGGTACAACCGCGAGAGCTGGTGCTGACCGGGCGGGGGGTAAAAGAGCTGGATCAGATCGTGCACGGTCACCACGACCTTTTTGGGCAGGAACCGGGGAACTACGTAGTGTGGAAAGTGCACCAGATCCACGCGCTCCCGCAACAGCGCGGTCGGGAGTTGGAAGTGTTCGGCAACGCCATACCCGCGTGCGGCCGTCGCAACAACCCTCGCACTGGGGGCCAGTTCGGAGACGCGATCCTCGTGTCCGATCCGGGCGATGACCGTGAGCTCGACATCGGGGCGCTTTTCGAGCCCGCGGAGAAGGGCCCGCACGTAGGTGCCGATCCCGAAATCCGTGAGTTTGCGCCCGTCGACGGCGAGGCGGATTGCCATGCGGCCATTGTAGCCGCGCCGCGAGTTCGGTCACATCGAAAGTTCCAGGTCGCGATCGGGTGGCTATACTGAGGGCCGTGACAACGAACAGCGACGCCACAAGCGATCTGAGAATCGCTGCCAACCGCCTTCCCGAGGGTTTGTGCGCACCGCTCTGGTAATCCCCTCCCTCGGCGGCCCCCACCTGGCTGACTGTCTGCGTTCCGCGGCTGGTTTCACGCCCGCTCCCGACGAAACGGTGATGGTGCTCTCGGGCGGCGCGAAGCCCCCTCCGGAGACACACGGTTTCAACCTGAAAGGCTGCGACAACCGGCTGGGCTATGCCGCCGCCGTCAATCTCGGTTTGAAAAGTCTCGGCGACGGCATCGAGGCCGTGGCAGTGCTCAACGACGACGCCGTGCCCGTGCCGGGGTGGTTGGCGCACCATGTCGGCGTACTCGAGCGACGCCCGGAGGTGGCTGCCCTCCAGGGCACCATCGTGACCGGCGACGGGTCTCTGATCGACGGTTGCGGCATCGAATTCGATCGCTGGGCCCTCCCGGTCCAGGTGAACCGCGGCGACCCGTTCTCGGACGACACCGGGGAACGACCTCTCGTGGCAGTCTCCGGAACGGCCTGCGTCTACCGGATGCAGGCCCTTCATCAGATTGCCCTTGCCGACGGGACGTTCTTCGACGAGACCTTCGACAGCTATCACGAGGACCTCGATCTCGGTCTCCGCCTGCGTCGTTCGGGCTGGGTGGCGTTGTGGACGGGAGGAGCCCCGGTCCGCCACATCGGATCGGCAAGCGGCGGCGCGTTTTTGTGGCGCCACCCGTGGTGGCTTCTGGCCAACCGTTGGCGCGCGCTGGCCGGCAATCTCACCCCCGGTTCTCTGCTGCGCGCCGTGCCCCGCCTCCTCCGGGGCGACCTGCGCGCGGTGAACACCCTGGCGCGATCGAATCCGCGGGCCGCCGCGGTCGCCGCCGTCACATGGGGTTTTCTGCCCTTGCTGGTCGCGAGGGGCTGGCTGCGCTCCACACCGGGCTCGCGGCTCGCTGGGATCCCGGAGACCCCCCCGTGAGAGTTCTCGTCCTCACCGACGACCGCGTCGGCCCGGTGATGGCCGGTTCGGCTTTGCGAGCCTGGGAGTTGTCGCGGGTCCTGCTCGAGGCCGGACACGAGGTCGTGCTCTCGGGCGCCGCCGGTTCCAGCCACCCCGAAGGCCACGGCCCGCCCGTGGTGTCGAAGACGCGGTGGCGCGGTGTCGATGCCGTGGTGGGGGCGCCGTGGAGCCTGCCGCCGCGAGCCTTTGTCGGCAGCCACCTGCTGGTGATCGACGGCGCCACACCTCTGCTCGCGGAACTGGCAGCTTGCCCGCCCTCTCCCGCCATCCGCCACAGGCGGCGCACCGCCGCGTCGAGGTTGCCGCTGGTGGCGGCGCGCGCCGATGCCGTGCTGGCCGCGGGCGAGGCTCAGCAGACGTGGTGGAGCGATCGCCTGAGCGACCGCCCCGACGTCCCGATCATCGATGTGCCCTTCGGAATCCCGGATGCCGACCCGTCAGCCGAACGGGACACCATCGACGGCGTGCCGAGCGGCTGGTCGGTGATCCTGTGGTGGGGCGGCGTGTGGCCGTGGCTCGACCTCGACACCCTCCTCGCCGCCCGCGCCCGGCTCGGATCCAGAAACGTCAGCCTGGTGGTGCCGACCGCCACCCGCCCCGGGTCCGACGCCGCGACATTCTCGACGGCCGACCTCCTCGAGGCCGCGCGGCGCCACGGCCTCAAACCGCCCGCAGTGGTCCCCCTCGAGCGTTGGGCGCCGTATGCCGAACGCGACCGCATCCTCAACCGCGCCGCCCTGATCGCGGTGCTCCACCATCCGGGAACCGAGGCGGATCTCTGTTTTCGAACCCGCGCCCTCGACGGCCTCTGGGCCGGGGTCCCGCTACTGCTCAGCAAGGGCGGCGCAATGGCCGCACTGACACGCGTCGGTGGTTGGGGCGCCGTGGTGCCGACCCACGCAGTCGATGCCACCGCGGCCGCCATGGACCTGCTGCTGGGCGACCGCGAACAGGAGCGCTGCCGCCGCGCTCTGACCGCCCACCGGGAGGCCTGGCGATGGTCGATCGTCGGCCAGCCCCTTTCCGAACTCCTCGCGACATTGCCCATCACACCGCGCCACTCGGTCGTGCCTGCCGCGATCGAGGCCGCATCGATCCTGATGGGCCGCCGTGATCTCGTGGAGGCGCCGGGGTGACCGCCGACATTCTCGCGGTCGTGGTGCGCTGGCGCGGCGGCGACGAGGTTCGTGCCTGTCTCGCCTCGCTCGAGACATACGGTGGGCCCCGGCTCTCCCGCGTCGCCCTGGTGGACTCGGGTTCCGGAGACGGCGGCGCCGAAAGCCTTGCCGTAGAATTCCCGGCGATCCAGGTCGTCGCGATTGAGAAGAACCTGGGGTTTGCCCACGCCGCCAACCGCGGTGCGGTCGAGGGCGAAGAAGCGCTGCTGCTGCTCCTCAACCCCGACACCGAAGTCCTGCCAGGTGCCCTCGATGCCCTTGCCGCAGGTCTCGACGATGAACCCGAGATCTCCGGAACGGTGCCCCTCCTCGAAGGCATCGACGGCAGATCGCAGCACCGGTGGCAGCTGCGCCGCCTACCGACCATTCTGCGTCTAGCGACCGGAAGATCGGGTGCCCCCGCCTTCGCGACCCCACCCACCCGTCCACAGCCTGTGGCCCAACCCGCAGCGGCAGCGTGGCTGGTGCGGCGCACCGTCTGGGACGCCCTCGGCGGATTCGACGAGACCTACGCCCCGGCCTGGTGGGAGGACGTCGATTTCTGCTCCCGTCTCGAGGAACTTCGCGGGACCGCGTCCTTCCCTTCTACGAAGGGCTTTGTCGTCCGGCCAGCGGCGCGAGTCCTCCACCACGGCGGCTCCTCGGTGGCCTCCCTCGGTGACGAGGCATTCTTCACCGCCTACTACGGCAATCTCGTGCGATACGTCGAGCACCACCACCGCAGCGCTGCTCCGGCCATCCTCGCCGCTCTGCGCCTCAACCTGAGAATCAGAGCCCTGGCTCAACCCACTCGCCGCAGCGCCTACCTGGCCGCCCTGAACGCAGTGAGCACCCGAACCGCGTCCACGGACTCGGAATAGAACGCAAAGACGCAGAGACGCAAAGGCGCAGAGCCCGGAGTAAACCGCTTATAGCGCAGATAGACGCAGATGCGGATATCTTGCGTCGTTTCGTAATCCAGCGCATACCCGGCAAGGCTCCGGCCGTAGATGACGGCCGGAAACCGTTGGATCGAACCACCCATCGAACGCCGGCGTTCGATGCGATGGCCGGTCCGACCGCCTGCGCATAGGATGCGCAGGCCTCGCTTCCTTTCAGAAACATTGAAGGAAGACTAGCGGAACCGGTGTGCCGTAGGCGCATCGGTCGGTGAGCAGCGCGGCACCAACGGACGCTCGCGTCCGGAGGTGACGGGCTTGTCACCGGCAGCCGGCGATCCGATCGCCGGCGTGTTCCGCCGTTCACTTCGGGCAAACACCATCAACCCGGCAACAACCCCTCTGCGTCTCTGCGTCTCTGCGCCTTTGCGTTGGGCCCGGCCTTGATGTCTTTGTGGTTCAAAACCGCCACACGATCGGGGCGAGCACTACCGCCAAGGTCAGGATGAGCAGGCTGAGCGGGAGGCCGACGCGGCCGAAGTCGGTGAAACGATAGCCGCCGGGACCGTAGACCATGAGGTTGGTCTGGTAGCCGATGGGCGTGAGAAAGCTCGCCGAAGCGATCAGGGCCACCACCATCACGAACGGCCGGGGGTCGACCCCGAGATCAATCGCGGTCGCCACGCCGAGCGGAAACATCAGTGCCGCCGCCGCGGTGTTGGTGACGATCTCGGTGAACAACATGGTCAGAATGGCGATACCTGCGAGCACCGCATAGGGCCCCCACGCCCCGAGAGTGGTCACCGCCGTGTGGGCGATCGCGTAGACGGCGCCCGAACTCAAGAGGGCCTGGCCGAGGGCGATCGCGCCGGCGATGGCGAAGAGGGTCTGCAGCTCGAGCGAAGCCCGGGCCTCGGCCACGGAAATGCAGCCACCGACGATCATGGCGCCCGCCACCAGAAAGGCCGCGAGAACGGTGGGGATGACCTGGGAGGTCAGGAGCGCCACCAGCACGCCGACCAGCACCAGCGACAGGACGGCGCGATCGTGTCGGGGGGGCTTGGAATCGCTGACGCGGCTGACCAGAAAGAAGTCCCTGTTGTTGCGGTGCGCTTCGTCGAAGTGGGGCCCTGTCTGCAGCAGGAGGGTGTCGCCCGATTGCAGGACGATGTCTCCCAGGCGTTTTGCGAGACGAGCGCCGCCGCGGTGGACGGCCACCACGGCCGCGTTGTAGTGGGCGCGGAAGTTCGAGTCGCGAATACTCTGCCCGATCAGGGGCGAGGTCGGCGACACAACGGCCTCCGAAAGGTGCTTTTCGCGCTTTTCGGACAGTTCGTGTTCGTAGTCCGGGTCAGCGATCGGAGTCAGACCCGGGATCTTCTCGAGCTCGACAATCGTCCTGACGACCCCTGAAAAAGTGAGGACGTCGCCGGCCTCGATCACGTGGTCCGGTTGGACGGGCGCAATGAGTTCTCCGTCGCGGATGATCTCGGCAAGGAACAAACCGTGCAGGTGGCGCAGGCCCGCTTCCTCCACGTGCTGTCCAACCAGCCGGCAATCCGGTTTGACCTCCATCTCCACCAGGTACTCGCGCGGCGAGGTCCCGATCTTCTCCAGAAGATCCATCCGTGGCGGAAGAATGTACCGCGAAAAGAGCATCAGATAGGCGACCCCGAGGACGGCGCACGGGAGACCGACCGCACCAATCTCGAACAGACCCATGGGCCGCAGGGATTCCGAAAGGGCCGGGTTCGAGGCCGTGGCCTCGGCCATCATGCCCTGCACCACAAGGTTGGTGCTGGTGCCGATGAGCGTGGTCATCCCGCCGAGAATTGACATAAAGGACAAGGGGATCAAAAGTCGCGAAGGCGATACCCGGTGTTTGCCGCACCACCGCGACAGCATGGGGATGAACATCGCCACCACCGGGGTGTTGTTGAGAAATGCGGACAGCAGCGGCACCGCCAGCCCGAGGCGGCCCATGACCCCACCAAGCGTTCGAACCCTTCCCAGAAAAGCGCGTCCCACGAGATCGAGAGCGCCGGTCTCCCGAACCCCGGCGGCCACCACAAAGAGCGCAGCGATGGTCAACATGCCGGTGTTGGTGAAACCGACAAACATCTGTTGCAGAGAAATGACACCGGCCAACCCGCAGAGGATCACGGCACCCCACAGCAGAGCATCCGCAGCCAGATTGCGCGCCAAACCGACAATCACCAGACCGGTCACCACGAGTACGAACCAGGCCGCCCAGGTCACGCCTCACCCCCCCTGTCCGGCGAGTTTTCGATGGAATCGACCACCAGCCGGTCGAGCACGACCGCTCCATGGGGAGGGCCGAAAAATGAAATGGTCAGCCGGTGGCGCCCCGCTCCGGGAGGAGCCGGCAACACGACTTTCTCCGGCGGTTCGTTCCCAAACCACTTCAGGACGATCGCCTGGTCATCGTCCCACTGCACCACCAGGTTCGAGCGCCGCCGGGCAGTTCCCAACAGCCAGCCTTCGAGAACGACCTTCGAACCGGGCCGGAGCCGCAACGGCACCATGATGCGGTCACCGTCATCGAGCTGCCAGCCACGGCGATGGTTGTGGCGTGAGACGGTTCCCTCTGCCGGAACCGGCTGCCCGCCGCTTCTGCGCACCTGTGGGCCTTCCAACTCGACGACCCGGTCGGGAGCGAGCCCAGCGGCCATCACCAATCCGGCCGCGGCAACCAACCACACGGCAATCCACGACCGCCTCATGGCGTCAGCGATTCGCGTGCTGTGCAAAGCCAGCCATACGGCGAGCGCCACCAACCCGACCATCACCATCGGCACCGCCAGCGTTGCGGTGCCCGGAACCAGAAACGACGGAAAGAAGTCCCTCGCGTCGTTGCCAAACCTTCGCGCCAGCGCGTCGGCGAGCCAGTAGCCGCCGTCTCCGGGGTTGACGGAAAGATGGGGCCGGGTGATCAGCACCCACCAGGCCACCACAGACGGCGGCAACAGGATCACCCCCAACCGCCGCCAGCGCGACGGCCGCTGCAGCACCATGCCGCCGGCGAGAAAGACGGCCGGCAACATCGCGACGAGATAGCGCGCCGGCGGCGCGCCGCCGCCGTACCATTCCTCCGAATGGAGGAGGGCCGCCACGGTCAGACCGCAACCGACCAACAACGCGCGTTCCCCGGGCCCGCCACGGCGCCACAGGAGGGCGAACCCGGCTGCGGCGGCCACCCACAGCGGTGCGGTAAAGACGAGCCCCCCGGCGGCATCGAACACCAGACCGCCAAGGACCTTTCCGGCAAGCAGGGGGTCCGAAGGCCACAGGTGGTGGAGCCGTCGATAGGGCCCGAAGGGGTGGCCCATGACCAGCAGGCCGACAACTGCCACCACCGCGGCGGCAACCGCCAGCAGCACGCCTCCCAGCAACCGGTTACGGCGCATCCATACCGCCGCCATGACGGGGAATGTCAACAGGGCCAGTCGGGTCTTCACCACCGCCGCCGCCACTGCGACCACTGCAGCGCTGATGCGACCGCCGCCCCTCTTCGCGGCCAGTACCAACAACATCGACACCGCGAGCCCTCCGACGATTTCGGGCCAGATCTGGGTGACAAAGGTGGCCAGGGGGTAGGTCGCGGCCGTTACAGCGACGAGGATCCGCACCCGCGTCGCGCCGACGCCGAGATCGCGCGCCCTCCGGGCCAGCAACATGGTCATTGCCGCGCCCATCAGGGCGAGCAGCACCAGAGCCCCAGTGCGCCCCGCCACCGCATATCCCGGCAGCAACAGCAACCCGAGACCCGGCGAGTGGAAGAGAGGCCAGCCTGGAGCGTAGAGCGTGTTCTGCGGGTACCGTTCGAGATCCAGGTCGTCGGAGATATCGAAATCGTGGTCCTCGGCGAGCGAGCCCATGACCACGAGGTGGAATGGCTCGTCGCCGTACATCGGCGGGGTCAATTGGGGTGTTGCCAGCGCCAGCGGCACCAGGAGTGCGGCCACGGTAGTGAAGATGCGCCCACGGGCGAGCCACGCTGCGGCTGCCGGCAGCCACGCCGCGACCACGGCGGCAAGCGCCAGATCGGGGGCGAAACGTTCACTCAGGAGGTGGAGCGGTTCGACCGACGCGCGCGCCAAAAGCGCGCCGAAGACGAGCACCATCCAGGGCACCACCGCCAGCGGTCTCCGCCACGTGGCCGTGAGCAGTTGAAGAACGGCAACGACGATCGCCGCGGCGATCAGCCACTGCGGCAGCGAGAAATTCCGCGGCGGCGTCGGCCGCGCCGGACCGATGCTCTCGACCCGCACCGTGATCGCGTCATCCAGATCCGGGTGGCGGACCAGTTGCGGCCGTTCGCCGACCGGAACATCGAGAGTGTGGCGGGCGGTTGCGCGCCAGTTCGCGGCGGCGCCCACCCCACCCTGAGGCCTCCACACGGTGGTGGAACCTTGAGTCGTGGCCAGGGCACGGCTTTCGTCCGCCCACGTCACAATCGCCAACGGCGTCTCCGGGGCGAATCCGACTCCGCCGCGGACTGAGAGCTCGAGGATGTAGGGCTCGCCGATACTGACCGGAGCAGAGAACGTCCCGAGCTCGCTGCTGAGGTTGAAGGCCCGGTGTTCGGGTGTCGGCAAGAGGGACGGTGACAGGAACAGGGCCACTGCAAACCACGCTGCCCCGGCCGCGCCGGGGCGCCACCGGGTCGTCAGCAGAAGCACCACCACCAGGGCGACGGGCACGAGCCACCCGCCGAGAGGCAGGACCTGCGCGAGCGACAACCCCGGCCACGGCGCCAACGACGATGTCAGCAGCAGGACTGCGCCGACGCCCGGCAGCCAACCCAGGACCCGGCGATCGAGGTCTCGAAGCTGTCCCCGAGCCCCCCACAGAAAGCACAGAACAACGACGCCGGCTGCAGCGACGGGCCAGCGTTGCGCAGGAATCACGGCCGCGGCCAGCGCAGCGAGTTCGGCGGGACGGTGTCCCAGGCGGCGCGCCGCAGCCCACGGAACGACCGCCGATACGAGGACCGCGAAGGTGATGTTCGGAAGGCCGAAACCGACCAGGCCGAGCCCGACGGCAGCGCGCGCCGACAGACCGAAACACGCGGCAAGGAGGGGTCGGCGCTGCTCCGGTACGCGGTTCCAGACCGCCGACACCGCGGCCCACGCCGCCAATAGCAGCAAGGGCGGCATCAGCATCCGCCGCATGGCGGTTCCACCGACCATCGTCAGCGCAAATGCCGCGGGGATCAACAGGGCCTCCGCGCCGCGGCGAGCGCGGCTGTTCCCCGCCCATCTCCCGGTCGGTACGAAGGTGAGCGCAACAGCTGCCGACGCCAGCAGAGCCTGGCTCCACCCGACGTCGCCGAGCCCCGCCAGCACAACAGCGAGAATCGCAAACGCCGCAGGCGCCACGACCGCGGCCCCGCGCACCGAACCTTCCATCTGTTGCGTCGACATCTTCAGAAGTATACCGATGAGGTGGATGGCATCGCCTCGCTGTGCCAAGATGACGCTGTGGCCGGGATCGAGCCCTACACCGTCGTCATTGTCTCCTACAACCACGCCGACACCCTGCCGGCGTGCCTGAGAGCTGTTGCCGGTCTCGACCCGGCGCCCGAAAAGGTGATCGTGATCGACAACGCCTCGAGCGACGGTTCTGCCACGACCGCCTCCGACCACCTCATCGGGCCGTCGTTCGAGGTCGTGTCGGAGACCCGGAACACCGGTTTCGCCGCCGCCGCCAACCGCGGAATCAGGTCGGCCCGGACACCCTGGGCCCTGCTCCTCAACCCCGACTGCGCACCGGAGGAAGGGATGGTCGGACGCCTCTTCGAGGCCCTGTCTGTGTGCCCCGATCCCGACCGCGTTGGAACACTCACGCCCCGGCTGGTGCGCTCCGAAGGCCCCAACCTTGCCGCAACACCGATGCTCGACGCCGCCGGGATGATGGTGACCGCCTCCGGGCGACACTTCGACCGCGGCGCGGACACACCGGACCCCGGCCCGCACGGCCGCCCGGAGTGGGTCTTCGGCGGCACCGGTGCGGCCGCGCTCTATCGGCGGCGCGCCCTCGACGATGTGGCCTATCCTGAGAGCGAGTTCTTTGCCGAGACCTTTTTTGCCTACCGTGAGGACGCGGAGCTGGCGTGGCGACTGCAGCTCCGGGGGTGGCGTTGTCTCTACGTTCCCGCAGCATCGGCCTCCCACCGCCGCGGTTTCAGACCCGAGGCGGGCCGTCGCGGCCACGCCGACATCAACCGCCACTCGGTGCGCAACCGCTTTCTCCTCCGGGCCCACTGCGCGGACGCGGGATGGCACCTGCGGTGCCTGCCGTGGTGGTTGGCGCGGGACATCCTGGTCGTCGGCGCCTGTGTGACCGTCGAACGGCAATCGCTGCCGGGGTTGGTCGAGGCGTGGCGATTGCGCGGCGACGCACTGAAGAAGCGGAGCTGGGTCCTCGGGAGGCGCACGGTGTCGGGGCGACGGATGGCCCGCTGGTTTCGTAAGCAGGGGTGGGTCGAGGAGGTGGAGCCCTCGTGAAAGTGGCGATCATCGGCACTCGCGGGGTCCCCGCCAACTACGGCGGGTTCGAGACCTTCGCCGAGGAATTGGGGTGGCGACTGGCCGACCGCGGTCACGATGTCACCGTGTACGGAAGGCGGGGGTTCATCGACCCCGATCTCGGCACCTACAGGGGAATGCATCTCGTGGTCCTTCCGTCACTACGCAGCAAACATCTCGAGACCGTCTCGAACACCTTCGTCGCAGCGTTGCACGCATCGCGCCGGGGCTTCGATGTCGCTCTGGTGTGCAACGCAGCCAACGCCCCCTACGTCCGCATCCTCCAGATGGCGGGCATTCCGGTGGCGCTCAACGTGGATGGTCTCGAACGCAAGCGCCGCAAGTGGGGCGTCGCCGGCCGCACCTACTACCGCATCTGCGAGCGGCTCTCCGCCCGCTTGCCGGATGCCCTGGTGACCGACGCCGAGGTGATCCGCCGCTACTACCGGCGCGCCTATGGGGCGACATCGAACATGATCCCATACGGGGGAGACCTCGAGGCGCCAACCGGGACCGATGTGCTCGAGGGGCTGGGGTTGGAGAAGAACCAGTACCTGTTGTACGTGTCTCGTTTCGAACCGGAGAACAATCCTGACCGGGTCGTCGAGGCCTACCGCCTGGTTGGCGGCGAAAGGCGGCTCGCCATGGTCGGCGGTGCGCCATATGCTGCGGGGCTGACGCGCCGCGTGCAGGATCTGGCGGACGTTCGGGTCGTCCTCCCGGGCGCGGTGTACGGCGACGGCTACCGCCAACTGCTGTTTAACTGCAGGCTCTACATCCACGCCACCGAGGTCGGCGGGACGCACCCGGCGCTGGTCGAGGCCATGGGCGCCGGCCGGCCCGTCGTGTACTATGACACGCCGGAAAACCGGGAGGTCGCCGGCGACGCGGGAGTGCGATTCCGGTTCGAGGGCGACTCGTCCCTCGATCGAGTGCTGGACAGCCTCCTCGACGACGAAGGAGAGCTCGAAGCGATGAGCCGGCGGTCGCGGCACCGGGTCGCGGGCAGCTATCTCTGGTCCGACGTCGCCGACGCCTACGAAGACCTTTTGGAGGGTTTGTGCTGAAGGAACGGGCCCGGATCGTCGCCTATTGGGTGTGGACCATGGATTTGGTCCTCACGGCCCTGGCCTTCCTCCTCGCCTGGTGGTTGCGCTCGCACGTGGCGCCGATTCTGGCCCCGTCTTTGTTTCCGACCGAGCTTTATCCGCTGTCGCGATATCTCGGCCTGTTGCCGCTGGTGCTCGCGATCTGGACCGTCCTGCTGGTCACCCGCGAGGCCTACACATCGCGCCGCACGGTGGCACTCGCCTCTGAGGTATGGCAAGTGGTGCGGGTGGTCGGCGCCGGCACCCTGACTCTGGCGGCGGCCGGCTGGCTGCTGCGGCTGGACTTTGTCTCGCGGCCGTTTTTGATTCTCTTTGCCTCGCTCGATCTGGTGTTCCTTTTGCTCGAAAAACTCGTCCTGCGGCTCGGCGCGCGCCGCGTCCGGCAGCGGGGCTACAACTACCGCAGCCTGCTCATCGTCGGTATCAACCCGCGGGCCGAAGAGGTCGCGAGGATCATCGAGGATCACCCCCATTGGGGACTGCAGCTGATCGGCTTCGTCTCGCCGAACGGCGAGCACGAGGACGAGGTCGCGGGGCTGCCCGTGCTCGGCCACGCCGACGACCTGCCGCAGATCCTCCAGCGATTGGTCGTGGACGAGGTCATATTCGTCCTGTCGCGGCGCCAGCTCGACGAGTTCGAGGAGAGCTTCCTGCTGTGTTCCGAGCTCGGGATCCGCGCCCGCGTCGCCCTCTATTTTCGGCACATGAAGGCTCGTGTTGTGCTCGAGGAGCTCGAGGGCATTCCCCTGCTCACATTCACCAACACGCCGGGGGCACCGTTTCCCCTGTTTCTCAAGCGCGTGCAGGACATCACCGCATCGGCGCTCGGGATGGCCGTATTGGCACCACTGCTGCCGGTCATCGCCCTCGCCGTCAAGCTCTCGTCGCGTGGACCCGTGCTCTACTCACAGCGGCGCTGCGGGCTCAACGGGCGCCGCTTCACCCTGCTCAAGTTCCGCACCATGTGCGATGGCGCCGACGGGCGGCTCGACGAGGTGGCGCACCTCAACGAGGTCGAGGGCCCAGCCTTCAAGGCGCGGCGCGACCCCCGGGTCACGCCTGTCGGCCGGATCCTGCGGCGATTCTCGCTCGACGAAACCCCGCAGCTCTTGAACGTTCTGCGAGGCGACATGTCGCTCGTGGGTCCTCGTCCACCGCTGCCCGAAGAGGTGGAACGGTACGAGCGGTGGCAGCGGCGACGCCTGTCCATGAAGCCCGGTCTGACCGGTCTCTGGCAGGTCTCGGGGCGCGCCGGTCTCGACGACTTCAACCGCTGGATCGCCCTCGATCTCGCCTACATCGACCAGTGGTCCCTGTGGCTCGACCTCAAGATTCTGCTCAAGACGATTCCGGCCGTGCTCTCAACTCGCGGCGCGTCGTGACGGAGTTGTCAATGGCGGGGCAGGCCCCGCCACTCCAGGGGAATGTCTTTTGTGGGTAGGGACGGCACCTGTGCCGCCCTGCCTCAACCAGGCGGGATGTTCTACTCGCTTTCGAGGGCCTCGAGGCGGAGCGGATTCACGAACAGCCCTGCCTCCCAAGGTCCGTAGGCGGTCGGTTCGATCTTGGTGACTCGGGTCGCGCCGCTTTCGAATCCTTCGAGGTTGATGCCGACGGCCAGGACCTGTGAGGGAATCCTGGCGCCCGCGACGTCGTCGTACTTGAGGATCCGGTAGCGGATGCCCATGAACTGCACGTCTCGCAAATCCATCGGCGGAAGAAAATCCGCACCGAGAATCGAGAAGTCCTCCTTGTCGACCACGACCCGCCAGGTGGTTGTGAGGACCGGCGACACGAAGAATCCCTTGGCAAAGGGGATGAACAGCGTCCAAGCCGGACGTCCCTCCCACTCGATCTCTCCAACCTCTTTGACCCACACCCCGTCCATTTTGAGGCTGTAGGGCAACAGGACTGGGAAAAAGGTCTGGTTGAGGGTTCCCCGGGCCATGTAGGGCGTCTGAGGGCGTTCGTCGAAGACACCCTTTTCCGTTGCCCAGGCATCGTCTCCGGTACGACCAAGAACGATTCCCCCGGCCAGTTCGAGGCGCAGGCTCTTGAGATCGGATATATCGGCATAGGCGACGTAGTCATTGCTGCTGGCTCTGCCGTCATTCTGCGTCTTATCCTCGGAAACGGCGAGCCGCAGCACCTGGAGATCGGCAAGGCCCTCTCCGCCGACGGCCGCAATCACCTTGTCGACGATTTCCCCGGGGTCGGGCATATCTGCTGCGGTCGCGAACGACGACGTTGCAGCGGCGATACATATCAGGATCTTCAGAAAACGCATCATCACTCTCCTCATGATCAGTGCCAAGGTGGCACCTCAATCAATGGCTTCGCGAGTATAGTGCAACGCCCGTGCCAGCAAGAGTCACAGTCATCGGAAACAAAGAAACAGGGGCTGCCGGGCAGCCCCTGGGTTTTCAGGATCAGAGCGGGGTCTACCGGGCGGCACCTATCAGCTTGCGCTGCGCAGGAATGTAGATGGAGTCCTGGGTCCGGTTGTCGATCTCGGTGGCGTACGCCGCCACCCCACCGCCCGACGTCACCTCGATTTTGAGTGATGCCGTGCCGGTCACGTCGGACACGCCGAATTTCCTGGCCACATCGAACTGTCGGAGGACGCCAGGAGCGATCATCATTTCCTGCGGTTCGCTCACCGGTGTTCCGCTGACATCGATCAACGTCAGTCGGACGCCGGTCCAGTTGTCACGATCGGTGTTGAGGAGGCCGAGGTTGGTCCTGAAACCGATCGACTGGTCGGCCGAGTTCGAGATGCCGACCACATAACCGACATCCCCGGGCAGCAGCAGATCATCCTCGCCGAAGGCTCTCAGGTTGAGGCCGTAGGTGCCGCCCGCGAGATCGAGGTTGTAGGTCCGCGCCGCGACCTGCGGGGCCGGCCCGCCGTCGGAGCCGGTGAGGACGACATAGCCGCGAGTCTCCGAAAGACCGATTTCGTCGCCGACGATGTCCAGATACTGTTTGACGCGGTGCGCGCCCAGGGTCGGCCACTCGAAGCCGAAGACTTCGCTCGGCGTGTCTCCGACGACGAATTCGACCTCGCCGGAAACCCAGTCCCCGGTCGGGTTGTAGAGCCACATGTCGGTTCGCCACTGCGAGTTATTGACGCCCTCGAGGTTGGCCACACCGACCAGCCAGATGCGGTTTTCGCCGGTGAAGTTCGAGAGGAACAGCACCGAGTCGCCGGTCAGATTGTCGACCACGGTGGCAAAGGCCTGGACGTCGACGCCGGTGACCTGGGCACGCACCGAGAACGGTGCGATGTCGCCGTCCACACCGAGCCAGGGCGCAATTTCGTTGAGCTGTTTGGTCGAGTGCCCGCGAACCAACGCGCTCCGGCCCTCCCCGATCTGGCTGCCGTTGCGATCAAAAAGCGCCAGCGGCACCCAGATGTCGGTATCCGAGTAATTGACGAGCCTCAGGTTGGTCCGGAATTCGGAGTCGTGCACGAGACCCGTGAGATCGAGGTAGTCCGAGTTGTTCGCCTTCACCGGGAGCGCCGGCACGAACAGCCCCAGCGAGCCTGCCGGAGTGTCGTTGAAGGTCCTCGAAACGGACATCACCTTGCAGCCGCTGTCGCTTGCCGACTCGATGCGTACCGAACCCGAAAGTTCATCACCGGCCAGGCCGGGGATCGCATCGACGATGTCGGCAAAGAGCCGGGTCTCGTCCGCCGCCAATTGGAACTCGCGGAAAACCAGCGGGAGATCCGTGTTGTTGGTGCCTTCGGGCTCGTACTCGATCCTGACGTCGAGAGGCTCGCCGCAGGGGTTGTAGAAGCGGAGATCCGATTCCCATTGTGTCTCGTTGGCCCCGGCGAGACTCACTGCCGCGCCAACCACGAAGTCCTCGATCGGTGAGTCGACGACGGTGAGGGTCTTGGAGTACTCGGTCGAACCGACGCAGTTTGAGGCCACGAGGGTCACCCTGTACATTCCGGCGTCGTCGAAGACGTAATCGAAGACAGGGGCCGACCCGGTCGCAACGACCTGCCCCAGCGCGCCGTCAGCTTCGACCACGTGCGCGGTCCACCACCACCCGGTCGGGTCTCTGTCCGACTCCACCTCGGGTGGGTCCTGACGAACCGTGTGGGTGCGGCCTTCCACTTTGACGTAGCCGGTCCGGGAGGAAGATTGCTCGCTCGGGCTCACCGTGTAGGCGACGCTGCCCGATCCTGTGCCCGAACCCGCGGTGATGTTGATCCACGGCGACGTCGTCGTCGCGTCCCAGGCGCACTCAGCAGTGGTGGCAACGTTGAAGCCGCCACCTCCGCCGGCAGCGTCAAATGCGTCCGACAGCGGGGACAAGGTGTAGGAACACCCGCCGCCACCGCCACCGCCACCGCCATCACAGCTGCCGGAGTTGGCGATGTCGATCGATACCGGTCCGGCACTGACGGTGCCGCCGCCCGCGAGATCGACCGTCACGCTCACGGACTTGTCGCCGGATGAAGCGTAAGTAAACGTCATGCCCGAACAACTGTTGAAGAGACCGGAGGTACACTCCTTCACCGCTGATTCGCCAGCGCAGCCGGATTCACCGAAAGACCAGGTGGCCTTGCCAACCGAACCCGTGAGACCGGTGAGGGTGAAGGTGATCTGTCCGCCGATTTCGGGATCGATCGGGGTCCAGTTGAAGCCGAGGGCCTTGGCCGCGGCAAGGCTTTTCGACGACGTGTCGGTGAAGATCACGCGTTGCCCGGAATAGGCCTCAGACGGGCCGTCAAAGGATGCGCCCGGCGCGCCGTCGGCGAGGCAACATTCACCCACATTCTGCACGGTCGGGTGTTTTGTCCTGACCCGCCCGTCGGTGAGCACCATGGTCACGGACTTCTCGCCCGCGGTCTGGAAATTCCACTCGACCTCGTTGCACGCGCCCGTCGGCAACCAGAAGCAGTCCTTGACCTGGCTCTGGCCGCCGCAGGTGGCCTCGCCAAAGTCCCAGTGGTCGATCTCGAGGATCGGGTCGGCTCTGAAAACCACTTTCTCGCCGATCTCGGGATTGGGCTTTGACATCGTGAACTCGGCGGGAACGTTCGGCGCATTCTGGGACACGACGTGAGTCCTGCCGCCGACCGATATAAAGCCGGTCCGCGACGGCCCTGAATTCGGCGCAACGGAATACACAATGGTGCGGTTCCCGGAACCGCTGGTGACCGAGGTGATGGTGATCCACGAGGCGCTGTCGCTCGCCGTCCACGAACAGCTTGAGGAGGTGAAGACTGTAAAGGACGAAGATCCGCCGTCGGGACCGAAGGTCTCTCCCGGATCACTGATCGTATAGGTGCAGGTCGGAGTGGTCCCACCGCACGATCCGGTCGAGGCCACCGAGATGGTTCGTTCGGCCTCGGGCCGGGCGTCGGTGAAGGTAATGCCTTCGATCTCGACGCTGACGCCAACCACCTTGCTGCCGCCGGAAGCGTATTTGAAGGCCTGGGCCTTGCAGTTCTGGAACAGCGTCGGGGTGCAGACCTGGGTCGCGCTTTCTCCGTCGCAGCCGGAGCCGCCCATCGTCCATGTGGTTTTTTCCACATCCACGAAAACACCGTCGATGCTGAAGATGACGGTCTCCCCAATCTCGGGATTGACGGGCGACCAGCGGATGGAAGGTTGGATCGCGCCGTTGAGCACGTTAATGTACTGCACCGCGCTATCCATGTCTCCCGAACCGTTGTCAACGGTGAGCGTGATGGTGTACAGACCCCACTCGAGGGTATCTCCCAAAATGGAGCACTCTTGCGCGTCCGGGCACCCGACGTAGTTCGAGGCAAAAATGCCCTCGCTTTCGCGATCTGTCGGCCCGTAGACCTGCCAGGCATAGTCCGAAACGTTGCCTTTGGAGATCGAACCATCGAGGGTCATTGTCAGGTTGTTCAAAGGCGGCGCCGGGCTGACTGTGAAGTCTGCCGCCACCGAACTGACGTTCAGAACCTCTGTGACGATCGCCTGATAGTTCCCACCGCCAGCTTTTTCGTGGTCGTAGTTGACGGTCAAGGTGAAGGTCCAGTCGCCCGACTCGTTGAGGTTGACCGGAACCGATTGCCCGGCCGGGAAACTCGTGGAGGAGGACGGTTTCTGGATGACCCAGGTGTAGGGATCGGTCGCGGAGGGATTGCCTTCGGCAGTGGCCGCCAGGGTCACCGTGTCTCCCACCACCGCGGCATTCGGAGTGATTGTGAAGCTCGCGGACGGCGCGCGGTTGATGGTGATGTCTTGATCGTCCGACGCCGCCAGCGGGGTCAGGTCATCGCTCTCGATCACGATCTTCGCGACAAAGGCATCCGCCTCCGCCACGTCCTGTGGCACCGTGAAGGAGAAGCTGTGGGGATTGGTCGCAGACGGCGTCTGTTCGCCCGCGAAGTACGTCCCGTTCTTCTCGATCCACACCGCCCACCGGTCGTAGGACCCGGCGGTTTTGTCGCTCACGGAGAGCGTGTCGCCCGGGAAGGCGGTCGAGGGCACCACCTGGACAACCGCCGTCGCCGGCGTGGGCCCAAGGCACTCGGAAAGATCGAAGGTCTGTTGCGTGGCATAGCGGCTGAGATAAAGAGCCGAACCATCCGGCGCCAGCGCGCCGCCCACATCGTACGCACAGCCCTGGAACTCGTTGTGGGGCTCCGACACATCGGTCCAGTACTCGTTGTCGAAGGGCTCCGGTCCCGACTCGTCGATGAGAAATGTACGGGTGGAGTTCTGCCACCCGAGGGCGGAGTACCAGAGGGCCAACGGGGTGGAGGCGCTCTGCGATGCGAGGTCGACCATTGCGACGTTGGCGGGCGATATCGTCCAGTCCGTCTTCTGCACCGGGTTGCCCGGGCTCGAGAGGTCCCAGAACAGGACCCGTCCCCCGCTGAAGTCCGCGGAGGCCCCGATGAGGTGGTTTTCATCCAGCGCGAGCTCGGACAGCCGGCCCTTCATTCCCTCGGGAGCGGCGGTCTGGGTCAAAGTGACGTCTGAGCCGCTGCCGTCGACTCGGTAGACATAAACGTCGCCACCCGAGTTTTTTGCCAGATAGACATAGGTCTCGCCGCCGGTGTGGAGGGCCTGGCCGCCGCCCATCAGCGCGTCTGTGCCGTCGGCCTCGATGCACTGCAGAAACTGGAGATCATTGGCGCTGTTGACGGCGAACAGGGCGGAGCCGAAGAAACACTCGGTGGCCACCCGTCCCGCGACCAGGTATTCCTGGCCGCCGTGCGAAAACACCATGCTGCCGATGCTGAGATTGCCGTTCCTGGTATGGGTGGCGAAGGAAGGTTGCGAACCTCCCCCAAAATCGATGATCACCACGCCGGCAACCTTGTGATCCATCACCATGTAGCGGCACTCGTCGCAGGCGTCAAAGGCCATCACGTCATAGTCGGAGTCGCCGGCGGTCCCGAAAAGGAAACGCGAAGAATCGACGTACGACGGGCTCGCGGAATCATTGCCAAGCCGAAAGAGTGACAGTTCGTTGCCGCGGCTGAATACCAGATAGTCGTCGCCCTTCCACGAGAAGGTCTCGCCGCCGAAAGCCCGTTCGCGTCGCGGGTCGGAGACGCAGTTGGTGTTGAGGGGCAGCAGGGTGGATGTCCACTCCTGGCAGTAGCTCTGTGCCTCAGCAACGTGGCTGGAGACCAGAGCGAACAACGCCAGCGCGGCAATCAAGACACCGCGCCACCGTCGGGTTTTCAGAATATTCGAGGAGCGATTCATGCGGACCTCCACCGTGGAAAATACCTCAGGGCCGTTCTGCGTGTCAAACCCCTGAGGCCCCATAGCCTCATATTTTATCAGTACTTTAAGATTGTCGAGGCAGGCTGTGACCCGAGTCACCCGCGGGCCGTGCGCCGGTCTTCGCCGCGCCGCGGCATTATAACCTAAAAATAACTCAATTTCCATGCGGCTATTTCGAATCCTCCGGCTTCCCAGAAGATTCGAAAGAGCAAAAAAAGAGGCGGCCCGAAGGCCGCCTCTGAATCGTCCGAAGACGAATTCAATTACTCGCTGTACAGACCGATGCCGAGGCCCGGCAGCACCTGCGTGTTGTCGCAGTTGTAGTTGGCGAGGACGGCGCCGCTCAAACCAGCGGTGTAGTCGCCGAAGCCGGAGTACTTGACGCCCATCCAGGTCTGATACTCAGCCGGATGACCGTTGGAGGACGGCCACACGAACATCAGCCAACCGAAGGCATCGCCGTCAGACTGGCCGACGAGGAAGAACTGACCAGCCTCGACTTCCTGGGTCTCGAGCGGCAGAATGTTCGGCACCGGGCGGATCGGATCTTCGAGACCACCGGACCACGGGTCCTCGCTCGAAGAGAAGGAGTTGACCTGCTCGTCCTCATCCCACGCGTAGTAGGTGTAGGGGATGCAGGCGTTGGCGTAGAGGGCCGAGGGGCCCGGAGTGGTGATGTTACCGAAATTGGTGGTGCTGGAACCCAGATCGGGAACCGTGCGGAAGTTGCTCGACGCCTTGAAGGCGCGGATCCAGGTGTTGATACCGGCATCTTCGTTGATCTGGTAGCGGAACGCCCACGCTGTCGGCAGCGGCTCACGGTAGTCGGCGGTGCCGGCAACCAGGTAGCGCTGGTAGAAAGTCGTGCCGCCGGCGGCAGGATCGGACTCGAGGTGGACAGCATTGTCGGCCTCGGAGTAACGATCGGTCTGGTTGAGCCAGATCACGTCACCGATGAGCACGTTGTTGTCGAGCACACCCTCGGTGCGGGCGGTCGAGAAATAGGTCGCGGCCTGGTTGTCAGGGAGGTCCTTGTTGCAGGCGCCAACCACGTCGGCCGTGATGTAGAGCCAGGTCGGACCATCGGTGCGGGAGACGAACCAGGTCTCATCCGGGAAGGTCACGGAACCCGGGGAGCCCGAGCAGTCTTCCCAATACGAGTTGTTGCCGGCCATGCTGGCCTGCAGGTAACCCTGGAAGAGATTGAGGGTGTCCTGATCGATCGGGTCAACATAATTGACCGGGGACGAAACCCAAACCGCGGGGTCGCAATTGAGCGCCGGAGCGGTCGCTTGCGGATCCGCCAGGTTGTTGATGGTGATCGCCGGGTTGTGCAGCTCGTTGTGGGTCGAATACGGGCCATCGTCGAACGGCGTGCCGCCGGCGTTGAGGGTCGACCAGATGTTGTCGGTCCGCACGAGACCGCCGGTGCCAGTGGGATCCTCGGTGGGCAGGTGGCCGGTACCGAGAATGTCGCGAATGTTCAACCGCGCCACGTCGTAGCCGGTCAGGGTGAGGTTGAAGTCCAGGATGGCGACCGAATAATCGGACCAGACCGTGATGTGAACGATCTGTGCATCCGAGGACACGTTGGTAATCGAAAACACGGTGGTCTCACCTTCGAATCCACCTTCATAGTCATATTGAACGAACGGGAACAGCAGCGTCGCCGCCGGGACCGCGTCCGTCGAGCAGTAGTTGGCGTACGCCACGCTGCTCAGGCCAAGGGCCATAACCCCGACCACTGCCATTGTCAGAAACCTCTTCATGCTCAACTCCTTCCATTCCTCTATCTAGAACTAGAATCTTCTTTTTCCGGTGTGAACTTCCGACCAGGCGGCCGGAACCCTCGAGACCCTCCATCAGCCGATGTCCCGCATCACCTCCCGTAAATGATTTGTTTCTCACACTTGTTATCAAAATATGTCATCACAGCATAAATGCTAACACCGGGCCGAACTCATTGTCAAGGTTTGCACCTGAACACGCACGAGACGATGATCCCATCTAGGGCGTGGTAAGTCAACCTCTTGCCACGACTTTCGCACCTCCACCCGATCCGGGGCGGAAGCGCTCGGGACACGGGTGAGGTCAGGACGATCCCCCCTTGCTTCGGCTGAGCCAGATCCCGACACCGCCCGGGTTCCTCCCGGCCGGCACAAAACTGGTGACGATATCGTCGCGGCCGTCGCCGTCGAGATCTAAGAGGCGCAAACCGTAGACCGTACCGGTGGCCTCAAACGCATCGGTCGTCTCGCGCACGAACTGACCGTCCGCCTGGCGCAGGAAAACCTCCAAGCCGCCGTTTTTGCGTCCGGCCACGAGATCGGTTCGGCCGTCCCCGTTGAGATCGCCGAGAGCAATCCTGAAATAGACGTTGGTTCGCTCCTTGTCGAAGACCACCGGTTCGCCGCTCCGCCACCCCTCTTCGCGGAAGGCAAAGGGGTAGGCGACGATGCCGTTGCGGGCGGTCGTCTGGCCGTCGTACATCCGGAACTGGACGAAAGCGGCGAAGATCTCTCCGTTTTTGAACTCCACATCGTAATGGTAGGCCGAACTGAGGACACCGTTGAAGCGCGCCGGGCCCCAGGTCTCGTCCCTCTTGTTGAGGTAGACCAGCCGCCGTTCACCTGAGCTGTTCGAGGACACGACCAGATCAGTACGGCCATCGCCGTTGACGTCAGCAGCATCGATCACGTCGCCGATGTGGGTCGCCGGAAAGCCTTCTGCCACAACTTTCCACGACTCGCCGCGCCGATAAACGACCCAGATCGACGAGGCGTTCTCGATCTTTTCGTTGGCCTTCATGTCGTAGTCGATCTCGGCCACGAATGCGAGATCGGTGCGGCCGTCCCCGTCGAAGTCGCCCGCGGTCACCGCCCGCGCAGACAACCGCGGATCGTGCATCGGCAACCGCTCGGCGCGCGAAAAGTCGCCCTTGCCGTTGCCGTAGAGAATGTACTGGGGGCCGAAGTGAATGGCGGCGACAATGTCCTGGTGGCCGTCTCCATCCATATCGGCGACCGCCACGCCACCGTAGTCGATGCGAATCGAGGTCGGCCATTTCACCCCGTCCCACAGCTTGAAGGTCCCGTCGCCGCTGCCGATCAGCACGGCAAACTCGGGCGGATAGGTCTGACGGCGCGGCGGGAATACGAGGTCGGCGATGCCGTCCTCGTTCATATCGGCCACCGCGAAGTTCATCTGCCAGCGGCCGGCGTCGGGGAGCTTGCCGTCGGGCTTGACGAAGTCGAGACTTGTCTGGAACCCCGGCGGCACCGGTTCGGCCGCAAAGTCGAGAAAATAGACGGCGCCCGGCGTCGACATCGCCTCGGCGGCCTGGACAAAACGGGCCTCGTCCGCCTGGCGCTGCGCCCACACGGGATAGAGCGGCGACTCCGGGTCCTCGGGCGGGATGCCGCGCAGCCAGATGCTGTCCTCGTCCTCGCGGACGATCTCCATCTTGATGCTCGAGGCGACATGGGAGAATGCGTACTTTTCATCGATCTGAACGACCTGTTTTTTGGCAAAGGGCTTTGGCGTCAGCCACTCGGCGACAAACTGGTCCCACGACTGCCGAGGCTTATTCTGAAAATACTCGAGCCGCTGCCGCATCAGTTCTTCAGACCGGACCCCTTCGCTCGGCTCCTCGGAGCTCGTTTTGGGCTCTTCTGAACGTGTGGCGGGCGGCGCCTGCTGCGTCCAACCCGTCATCGCCGCCAGCAGACCGGCGACCATTATCATCAAAACTCGATTACGATTCATCAATACCTCCGCATTCCATCACTCACAACAACGGATCATCACACCACATCCGGGATCGAACTCCGCCAGCGATCCAGAGCCGCCGCCCCGAACCACAGCACGAAGCACCCGCCGACGATCAGGTAGCAGATGGCTGTGACGGTGGGTGGCTCGGCCCCGACGAGGCCGGTTCGCAACACCCCGATGAGAGGGGTGAGTGGGTTCATTTCAATCAGACTGCGCACCAGATCCGATCGCACCAGGGCGAGAGGATACACGATTGGCGCCGCGTAGAACACCACCTGCAGCGCCAAACCCATCATTTCCGCGATATCGGGGAGGAACGCTCCGAAGAGGCTCGCGCCCAACGATGCGCCGATGATCCACAAAAACAGGAGCGCCAGACCGAGCGCAATCCACGGAATGCCGGCCGCCCCGAGGTGTCCGCGCCAGGCGCAGAAAGCCACGACGAGAACAAAGGAAATCGCATGGTGCATCATCGTGCCGAGTGCGTCGCCGACGACCAGCACCTCGGGGGGCATCCGAACCCGCTGGACGAGGCTGGCGTGGGCGCGAAATAAACGCGCCGCTCGCATGACGACATCGTTGATCGCCAAGTAGGGCACCAGCCCTGTTATCAGAAAAACCCCGAATCCCACGGCTGGACGTCTAGCAAGATCGATACCAAGGCCTTCCACTTTGATCTGGAGGATCGCCGAAAAGACCGTCATATAGAGGGCGAATTGCACCGCGGTGCTGATCGGTGACCACAACCACCCGAGATAGGAACCGGCGTGGCGGGCCGCAAACGCCCTCCAGGCGAGCTGGCGCACCAGGAAACGGTGTTGGAACAAGGTTTGCGGCAGCCGGAAGATTGCAAACACATGCGACTTCATGGTCTTCGAAGAACCTCTCCTCCGCCGTAGCGCACGACATGGCGTCGCGCCGGCATCATTGACGGGCGTCACAGAACCACCTTTTGCTCTTGACGGCCTTGTGACAGCAGCATAAGATAAATGACGTCTGGCCGAATTGTGCCCGCGTGCCGACGCGGGATGGTACTACAGGTCAGCGGGGAAGGCCAAGAGATGGCCCATAAAGCGCAGCTGAACTCGCCCCAGGTGGCCGCCGTCGGCAGCCGCCTGCGGAAGCTGCGCAAAGAACGGGGCCTGACTCAAGCCGACCTGGCGCGCCAGATTGGCATTCTTCAGTCCGATCTCTCGCGGATGGAGAAGGGCGAGTACCGGGTCTCCCTCGACAAACTGTTCAAGATTCTCGCCGTCTTCGATCTCGATCTCGCCGATTTCTTCGGCGACAACCCGTCCAAGGGTGCGGAGCAACAGCCCCTCAGCCAGCAGGACATGCAGATCCTGCACCAGCTCCGCGATTTGAGTCCCCAGGCGCGGTCCGAGGTCCAGGAGTTTCTCGAATTCAAGCTTCGTAAAGAGCGCCAGGAACGTCGCACCTTGACCTCTCGCCTGCGCTCCGGAGAAAACGAATCATGAGGGAGCGCTACGACGACCTCATGCGTCATGCAGAAGAGGCCCTGAGCGGAGACCAATTCGAGATCGCGGCGGAGCTGTTCGAAAAGGCGGAGTCGCTGGCGCGCGAGCACGGCGCAACGGATCTCGGCGACCGCGCCTTCTGCAACCGCTGCTCGGTGTTGGTCGAGCTCGACCGCGGCGCCGATCAGATCCCCAAGCTCAAGGAGATCCTGCTTTCGAGCAGCGACACCCGCAACCGCTTCCTCGCCGCCTACAACACCAGCGTCGCCTACGACATCTCCGACGACATCGAACGCGCCCAGCGCTACGCCCGGCGCGCCACCGGTCTGGCTCGCGAACTCGACGACCCGAGCCTCGAACACCGCAGCCTCAACCTCGTCGGCATCCTCGCGGCGCGCACATCGCTTTTCGAGGAGGCGGAAGACGCCTTCCGCCGCTGCCTCGAAGCCCACTTCGGAGCCTCCGGGTTCCAACGGGTGATGGCGGCCCAGGTCGAGGACAACCTCGGGTACGTCATGATGTGCACCGACCGGCTCGATGAGGGCATCGGTCACTGCGAAGAGGCGCGAGCGGTCATGGAAGAACTCGGCGCCAACCACTACCTGTACGAGACACTGCAGGACCTGTGCTACGGCTACGTGCTCGCCGACGACCTCGACCGGGCTGACGAGTGCGGCACCCGCGCTCTCGAACTCGCCATCGACCACTCGGACGAGCAGATTGCAAAGAACTGTCTTTTTCTATTGAGCGAAATCGCGGTGCGGCGCGGCGACACCTTCGGGGCTCGCCGATACCTGCGCGAACTCACCGCGTACTACCCGGAGGCCGGGGTGTCGGAGGAGATCATCGATGTCTTCCTCGCCACCGATCTGACCACCGTGGTGAACTTGAGGGGGTAGCGATGAGGGGAGTCAGAACAATTCTGATCGCCGTCATCCTGCTCGGCTTCGCCGGAATCGCCGGGGCTGTTGGGCCGATGACACTCGCCAGGACGGGAGACCTCTATTCGGTCTCCACCGTCGACAACCAGGTGGTCGTGACCGCCAGGTACGCCGACGGCACCGTCAGCGAGCTCTTCATTCCCCAATCATCAGCCGCGGTCGAAGACTCCCTGCAGGTGGGAGTGGATCAGGCAACCGGCGCCCTGTATGTCCTGTGGCAGAAGAAGACCGATATGGAAGCCCGCATCCGGCTCGCAGGCTATCTCGACGGCACCTGGATCGGACCGGTGACCTTTGCCGGAAACGACGGTACTGCCGCCTCCAATCCCCAGATGATCCTCAACCGGGTGGTCTCCACCTATGACGAGGACGTCGAAGGAGAGGAAGAACCGGTCGAGGTCGAAATCGCCACGACCTTCCTCCACCTGACATGGTGGAGCAAAACCAGCGAGGAGGACGTTGGAGCCGCCCAGTACATGTCCGTGCCGATCGACGACGACGGAACACCGATGTTCCGAGAGACCGAGCCGGTCTCGCTCATCGACTTTCTCCCGTACGGTATCGCGTGCTTTGACATCGGACCGGCCGAAAACCTCAAACACCCCAAGCTTTTGATGGATCCCCGCAGCGGGAACCCGAACGTGTTCGCCACCGACCTCAACAGCTGCCTGTTCCAGATATTCGAACTCCGGCCCGAGGTGGTCGAAGACACCACCACCAAGAGACGGCGCCACATCATCATCCTGCGCAACCCCTCGACCGTCGCCCTGCGCCCCGATCTGCCGCTTGCGGCCACCAAGATCGAAGTGGGCAGCGGCCTCCAGCTCATCATGCACTGGGACGGCGACGAGGAGACCCTGCAATATCTCGAGCTCGACCGCGACGGGCTTTCCGAAACCAAGAGCCTGTCGCTCGACGAGACGCTCTCCCACGAGCAGGCGGTGGAGCTGATCCGCGGTCTAACGAACTGAACAACGCAAGCGTCGAAAAAGCCCACCTCACGGTGGGCTTTTTTTTTGGATGCTGGATGCTCGATCACTCGTGTCCAAGACAGCTTCTCGGAATGGAGAGCCGCGGAGCGGCGACAGGAATGAGCCCGGGGCGTGAGCCCCGGGAAACCGTGCAACCAAAAACAGTCAAGCCCCGGAGGGGCGACAGAAAAGGACGCGTTGCCGCGCTAAAAGCCAAGCGGGACAGTCTGTCGCCCCTCCGGGGCTCGGCCTATTTATCAGGGCCTTGTTCCCGGGGCTCGCGCCCCGGGCTAATATTTTTCGCCCCTCCGGGGCTTTTTCGGTGCCGGTCTATGTGGCATTGGCTCATGAAGTCTTTCGACAACCTCGGTCCGAAATATCTCGTTTCCGGGTCGTAAGACGTCTGTTTTCCGTACGGCATTCTCTCGTGAGAGTCTGTTTTGGACAGCAGTGATGCTCGATCCTGGATGCTGGATGTCTCCTGTCCATGACAGCATCTCGGAAAGGTAAGCCGCGGAGCGGCGGCAGGATTTAGCCCGGGGCGCGAGCCCCGGGGAAACCGCACAACCAAAAACAATGAAGCCCCGGAGGGGCGAAAGAAATTAGCCTGGGGCGTCAGCCCCAGGGGAACCCCGCATGCAAAACAGCCAAGCCCCGGAGGGGCGAAGAAATTGGCCTGGGGCGTCAGCCCCAGGGGAACCCCGCATGCAAAACAGCCAAGCCCCGGAGGGGCGAAAGAAATTAGCCTGGGGCGTCAGCCCCAGGATCAAGGCCAATTAAAGATTTTCAAGCCCCGGAGGGGCGTCAGATGTTTGCTCTCAAGTCGATCGGTGCGCCGTTTCCGAGCGTTCAAATGAGCCCGCCTTTTTGCAGGCGCTCCCCGTAATGCGCCATTCGTCTCCGTGGGCTCGTCACGGCGTAGCCGGAGGCGAAGCCGGACACCTCCGCCGCACAGTGACTTTTCGGAGGCAGGTACCGGCGATCAGATCACCTTCGCTATCAGCTCCTCGAGCGCCTTTGCGTAGCCGTCCCAGGTGAAACGATCGCGGCCCTCGACCGCCCCATCCGCCAACCTCTTCAGCATCGGTCCATCGAGGTCGGCGAGGGCAGTCGTCAGCGCATCGACCGAATCCGGTTCGACCAGCCAGCCATCCACGCCGTGGCGGACGATCTCGGGCAGACCGCCGACCGCGGTGCTCAGAACCGGCACACCGGCAGACAGCGCCATCGGTGCCACCGCCGATTGCGATCCCGATCTATAGGGCAGCACCATCAGATCAGCGGCCGCCAAAAGGCGCGGCACCTCGAGCTCGGGGACCCATCGCAAATCGAGGCGGACCCGTTCTTCGAGCCCGAGGTCGCGGACCTGTTGCCGTAGGGCGCTCTCCGACCCGCCCCACGGTTCCCCCGCCACCAGCACGAACCAGCTGCTCGAAGCCGGCAGCTTCGCGACCGCGTCCAGCAAAAGGTCGACCCCCTTGTAGGGACGGATGAGGCCGAGAAACAACGCCACCCGCCGGCCGGACGGCACCTCGAGCTCCGCTCTCGCGGCTGCAGGATCGGGCAACGGCTCCACCGCGGTCGGTGGAAACGGGTACGACGACGATGCCACTCCAGGAAAGGTCTCGGCGAGCTGCCGTTCGAGCGACGCGGCGTGGGTGAAGAGGGCCCGGCACCGTTTGAGAACAGACCGCGCCGCCCGTCGCCGGAGGTTCCCCGCATCGTGATCGGCCGGATTGTGGACCACCGCCACCGCCGGTGGGTGCGAACCGCGCAGCAGATAAAGCCACAGACCGGCCCACGCCCAGGTCCAGTACGGCACGATCCAGGCGTCTGCTTCGAACACCGCCGCGCGGGCGCGGCCGGTGCCCCAGGACGTCGGGTTCATAGGTTCGAGAACCGCTCTCGCACACGCCAGCTGGCGACAGGCCCCGGGGTCGCGGTCGCTCGCGCCGGGAAACAACCAGGCTGGATACTGGCGTCGCGGAGTCAGAAAGAGGACCTCGTGGCCCCGGCTCTCGAGACCGCTCACCATCTCGGTCGTGGTCCGTGCGACGCCCCCGCGGAAGGGATGGCCGGACCCGAAGACCACCAGGCGCATCGCTTTACCGCGTCGGCGGATGGGTGATCTTGCTGAAGCGCTCCTCGAGCCGCAGCCGGACCGGGTCCGGAACCAGACCGGTCACATCTCCACCCAGGGCCACAACCTCACGCACGAGGCGAGACGAGAGGTAGAGGTACTCCTCCTTCGGTGTGAGGAACACCGTTTCGACCGACGGAGAAAGACGCCGGTTCATCAATGCCATCTGGAACTCGTACTCGAAGTCGGAGACCGCCCGCATCCCGCGAAGGATGATGCTGGCGTCGATCTCCTTCAGGAAGTTGACCAACAGACCCGAAAACGACCGCACTTCGACAGCCGGATTGTCGCGGTAGATTTCGCTCACCATCTCCGCGCGCTCGGCCGGGTTGAAGAGCGCGTCCTTGCCGGCATTGAGGAGAATGCCGACCATCACCTTCGGAAAGATCCGCGTCGCGCGTTCGACGATCGCCACGTGGCCGACGTGAAATGGGTCGAACGAACCGGGGTAGACGGCAACTGGCGCGTGGGATGCAGACATGGGGGGATTGTAGCATCGGCCGGGAATGAACCTCCGAGGCACGCTGACGTTTCGCACGTCCTTCCCGAGAGGAGCCACCCTTGACATTGTTTGCCCGAATTTCGCCACCAACATCAACGGCAGGGATCAAACAATGTCAAAAATGGCACCTCCGCCGCACGTAAGCCGTTTCCGCGCTTGAAACCCGCGTGAACATCCCGATGCTCACATCCGCATTGCCCGTGAGAGCCCCCTTCGAAGATATTTGCGCCCGAAACGCGTGCTCGAGTCGAGGCATAGCGATCGCAAAATCCTCGAAGACGGCACGTCCGGTCAGCGCGAGCCGTTTCCGCACGGGTTCCCGTAAGCACTCGGACGCATCCCGTCGGTACGCAGTTGCGATGGAAAATCCGAAATCCGAAATCCGAAATCCAAAATCTGTGGCCCCTACTCTTCGAAGGTTCCCTCGGTGGCCCGGTTGTGCTGGCGGTCGACCACCCGCACCACGACGAGGTGCGAGCCCTCCTCCGCGGGAAACTCGAAGCGCTCGACCCGCCCATCGAGCAGCCCGTCGGCCGGCGCCAGGGCCTGCCACGTGGCGCCATCACGCGACCACTCGGCGCGAACGATGGGGCTCAGAGCATCGGTCACCGTCGCCGACCAGGTCTCCCCGGAGCGTTCGAGACGGATCGTCGGCGATGTGTTGTCGACGGCAAACCACCGGCTCAGCTGCGTCGTCTCGAGGGCCCCCTCGGGGTTCCCGGGGCTGTCGCTGGCGGTGAGACGGAAACGGTAAACCCCGTCGGGCAAGGCGCTGGTGTCGATGCCCAGTTGCGTACCGGTAATCCGATCACGCACCTCCAATTGGTGGCCGTTCTTCCCCTCGATCGCGAGCCGGTACTGCAGCAAATCGCGGTTCGGGTCCATGGCCTTCCAGCTGACGGTACGGAAGCCTGCGCGGTAGTACTTCTTGCCCTTGGCCGAAGCGCCGTTCTTGGCCGCGGACTCGTCGATCACCGTAAAAATGCCGTTGGCATCCGGGTGGACGGCCTCGATCACCGGGCCCGAGGTCGGCGGCGCGGCGAGATAGATCACTCCAGGGTCTTCGACCACCAATGACGGCACCCGCGGCGGCAGGTTCACCTCGACCGTCGCCACTTCCACCCGATCGACGGACACGGCATCGCCGTTCGTCGGCGGCAGCCTCACCTCCCACTGGACGGACCGGGCCGGCGGCAACGACACCTGACCCACTCCCGCCGGCATCCATTCGGTCCACTCCAACCAGGTGTCGTCCGGCGACTTCGAAATGCCGGTTCGAAAACGGATTCCGACCCCCGGCCCCGCCGGCTCGACGCGGTACTCGCCAAACCGAACCGGCTGTTTGAAATCTTTGGCGGGCGAGCGAAACCGCCCCGGCCGTGCTCCTGCGGCATCGCGCCACAAAACGCCCCCCGGCCCCTGGGTGAGCAGGGCCGCGCCCCCTTCCATCACACCGACGATCTGAACCGCGTCGACCGTCGCGAGGCGTGCGCCGCCACCGGCGACAAAGCGCCAAATCTCGCCCTCCCACCCGGTGCCCACCAGAAGACCTTCGCCGTCCCACGCAACCGACGCAGCGATCTCCTTGGTGAAGCGGTGGAGGCTGAGGAGCCCGCCGTCTCCGGTCAGTTGCAGGATCTCGGAGGTCGCCGTCTTGCCGTTGACCTTGGGCAGTTTGAGGTCCGCGCCCGGAGTGATCTCGGTCTCCACCTCGGCTCCGTTGGCCTTTTCCCCGTTCCCGTTGCTTCGAGGCGCGGCGGCAACCGGTTCGCCGACAAGGGCGGCGGCCCACACCGAGCCACCACCCACCGCCAGATCGGAGATCTCCGTAAAGGGGCTGTCTGCCAGCACGGCCAACGTGCCGCTCTCGTCCACGCTCATGATCAGCCCTTTGCCGGAAGTCCCGACCAGCAGCCGGCGGTCCTCGACCACGAGACACCGCGCGTGCACATCCGGCAGCTCCTTCCAGCGCTCGAGGCCCCGGTCTGCGAGACGATACAGCGTTGCCGGGGGCCCGGCCGCGGCGACGACCCCGCCCGCAAACACCGCAAGATCCCAGATGCCGCCTTCAGAGAGGCGCCCCACTTCGCTGAGCGTGCCCTTTGACCACTCATAGACCACGCCCGGCGCAACCGTCGCCACCACGAGCGTGCCGTCGTCCCGTTCAACGAGCGCAGTCACCTGCTCTGCCGGCAGGTCCGCCAACAGCTCGGCCTCGGCGCCGCGAACCCGGTAGAGCCGCGCCGGATGGCCGGTGCCGACGATCATCGACCCATCGGCGGTCTGGATCCCCGCCATGACAATCGGCTCCTCGAAGTCCGGACCGGTGCTCCAACCCTCGACCCAACGCAAGGTACCGTCAGGTGTCACCTCGACATCCTGGCCCCGACCCTCGAGGAACCCGTCCGCCGTGTCGACGATCCAGCGTCGGGTTTCGGTGGCGCCGGCAAGCTGCGTGAGCAGGAGCAGTGCGACGCACGGCAGCAGAACTGAGTGTCGGGCGATATATTTTTTCATCATTGCGTTCCCTTGCGGACAGTGAGCTGGATTCTCTGCGCACCTGCCACCGCCATCGGAATTTCGAGCTCTTTTTTTGCAAACACCGCGTACGACACGGTCTCGAGATTCGGACCGAGGGCGGAGCGAAGTTGGAGGACGATGCTCGGCGGTGCCGACAGGCTCCCACCGGCCACCGCGATACCGAGCTCCCGGCGCTCCAGCGCCGCCACCAGTGTGGTCGATGGCTGCAGGCTGTTGACCAGCCGCACCTCGTCGGCGAAGTTCGCCGGCATCAGGGGTCTCATCTGGAGGTCGTAGGCTGTCCACGCCGCGCCATCCGCGCCCACCAGATCGATCCGACCCTCGGAGAGCCCCGATGGAATTTGCACCATCAGGTTGAAGACGACTTCGGCGCCGCGATACGGCTGGATTCGAAAACGAACATCGACATCCTCTCCGGGGCTGACGATCCGGCGCTCGGGGACGACCTCGAGAATGACGGCCGCCTCGATTTCCTCGACGCGCTCCAATCGGATGTCGATCGACTCGATGTCCGTCCGATCGAAGGGCGTGTTTTCGAGATAGGCCACCACGGCTGCTGCGAACCCGGACGCCTCGCCAGCCGCCTGGGCGCCGGAAAACGTCGATGTCACCACCACAGGATCGTAATCCGGGTAGCGGACTTCGATCCGGCTTGCGACCGTCTGGTCGCCGAAGGTCCTGCCGTCCACGCCCTGTCCCGCCTGCGAGAGAAAGGCCGTGAGGAGCGGCAGAAGCACCGGGTGGCGAATGGCGCGAAAGGCGTAGCTCTCGGCGCCGACCGTCACCCGAATGGGCACCATGGGTGCGTCGTATCCGAGCCGGCCGACGATGCCGTCCTTACGATCGGCGACCACCGCACCGATCGGCTGGCCGGCGGTGAAGAACTTGAACGAGGACATGAGGCTCGGCAGCACTGCGACCACGTGCGCCCGTGCCAGGGGCATGAGCGTCGCGCCGGCCCCGAGAAAGGGGTGGCCGAACGCCCACAGGCGATCGCCGCGGACCTCGGTGACCGTACCGCCGGCGGCGAGCGTCGCGTCACCATCGACGAGAATGCTCGCGACCATCGCTCCGGGCGCCATCACCTCGTCAACTCCGGCCGGGGCATTGGCGGTCGAACCGCCCGGCGACGCGATCCAACCCATCCGACGCCAGCCCTCGGCCAGCCAGCTCCCGTCGTCCGGCAAAGCGAGCCCCCCGGCTGACACCGCGAGCGGCAGCGGCTGCAGGGAACCGGAGCCGGCGGGCACCAACCAGTCGACGAGCAGCGAACCCAGCGAGCCGTCTGCGGCGGCGGCGAGCATTGTCGACATCTCGGGTCGCTCTCCAACCCTCGTCGCGCGGCTGCCCGGACGTTCGATGCCCTGCATCCGTTCGAACGGCGTCACGCCCCCGATCGGCTCTTTGGAAAACGGCCACCCATAGGCCAGAGCACCCAACAGCTGTCCGTCGAGGTAGACCGGCGACCCACTCATCCCGGCAATGATGCCGGTCTTCTCGAAACGCGGGTCATCGAGCCGGACCAGCACGATCTCACCCTCAGGAGCTCCGAAGCCAACGGTTCCGAGGACGGTCAGGGGGATTTCGACCCGCTCTCCACCGTCCATCTCGGTGATGCACATACCAGTTCTGCCGGGGGTCGCGTCAGCGAGCTGCACAATCTCCACGGCATGGGCCGCGACCGCAAGAACGGTCACCGCCGTTGTCAACACGAAATTCTGAATCATCTTCATTGAACGGTCATCCTACCGCGAACCCGTCGGAATCCGGTACGTATTCCAGAGCACCCGGGTTCCGGTTTGACCCGCATGGCCGGTGTTCACTACAATGCGGGTTCGGAGTCACCAATGAGCGAAACCGTGCTGCCGCACCCCTCGATGGTCGCCAGGCTTGTTGAGCTTGCACGAAGGCTGCGGACCCTGCGCCGACCGTCCGAGGCCGCCGAGCTCCTCAAAATCGCGGCGGCCCTGACGCCGCACGGCGCAGATCTCAGGGAAGAGGCCGCTCGCCTGCACGGCGAGGAGGGCATCGACGATTTCGACCGTGAGTTCAAACGCCGCAACCTCGAGGCATCGCACGCTCTCGGAATGGCGCACATCTTCGAGACCCGGGGGGAGTTCGGGCGCGCGGTCGACATGATCGACCTCGCCAAGCTCCGCACCCCGTTCAACTACCTCGCATACGCAGCTGCCGGCTACCTTCACATGCGGCACGGCGATGCCGCGACCGCCCTGTCGGAGTTCACCCAGGCCCGCCGCCTCAACCCCCTCGACTACCGGTTGGCCATCGAGACCTCGCGGGCGGCTCTCGAAAACGAGAACTTCGACGCCGCGCTCAAGGCCGCGATCGACGCCATGCTCCTCGCAACCTGGCGTTCCGAGCGCGAGCAGCACCAGGAGCGGCGGCGGGTCGAGACCCTGGTTCGACTCAGCGAGAACGACCCCGAAAACATTGAAAAGATAATGGCGGCGAGGATCTCGACCCTGCAAAAGGCCTGCGATCACGTCGCCCTCAGCCATGCCAAGATCTTCTCGCAGGCCGATCTGCCCAGCGGCCGGGATGCCGCGACGGCGAGCGAATCCATCAGTAACGACCTTTTGCTGCGCGCCAATGAGCTCCGCACAATGGGTCTGTTCCGCCACTTCAGCGACGAGCTCCTCATCCCCCTGGCGAAGATTGTGGTGCCGGGATCGGTGGAGGCCAACGAGGCGATCTTCACCGAGGAGGATGCGACCCGCGACCTCAAGATCATCCGCCAGGGGTCCGTTCACATCACCCGGTCGACTCCGGTCGGCACCCAGGTTCTGACCAGCCTCTCTACCGGCTCGCTGTTCGGTGAGGTCTCCTATCTCGACAGCCTGCCGCGTTCGGCGACCGCCATCGCGGTCGGCCCGACCAGCGTGTTCACGATCCCCGCCGAAGCCCTGGATCAGGCGGTCGCCGAAGACCGCGAATTGGCGGTGAGCCTGCTGTGGGGTTTCTGGCAGACCCTGGCAGACAAAGTGCGGGCCGCCAACCTGCAGATGAACGAGCTCTTCGGGGCGCCCGCCACCACCCCAACGCCCGCCCAGCGCGAAACGACCCAGGTCGGCCAGAGGGTCCACCTCACCGAGGAATCCAAGGTGGATATTCTGCGCGAACAGGGTCTCTCCGCGCAGGAGCTGCGGCTGCTGGCCAAGTACTCGCGCGAGCAGAGCTTTCAGATCGACGCCATGATCTTCGCCGAGGGCGATCCCGGGGACTCGCTCTACATCGTGGTTGACGGCGCGGTCCGCATCTCTCGCATGGTTCCCGGGATGGGAGAGGAATGCCTGCTCATTCTGTCGCGGGGCGAAGTCTTCGGCGAGTTGGCCCTGATCGATGACCGGCCGCGTTCCGCCGACGCCCGCGCCCACGGCGGTCCGTGCACGGTGTTCGCGGTCAGCAAATCGCTGCTCGAGGAAGTGCTGTCGATGGATCCCGACGCCGCAGTCCAGTTCCTCAACCTGCTGTGCCGCCTCCTCTGCCGCCGCCTGCGCGCCATGAACGAGCGCCTCGTCGCCTGGAGGGTGATGGGCAGCCACATGTAGAGAGAATTCGGAATTCGGAATTCGGAATTTCCATCACAGCCTCCAACCGACGAGCAAATCCCGCAGCGTTCAGGGTGGGTCGACCGATCTGTGGCGGAGGTGCCTTGCATCCTCCCGGGGAGCGAGCACGGAAAGCCGGGCGACGCTCGGCTGATCTGAAAGGCGTCGGCAAGTCATTTGCGGCCCGCCAATGAAATGAATGGCGACTGTGGTGGCGGGCCTAAAGACCCGCCTACAGCGATCACCCCCCCGCCTCCAAAACCTGTCATTTCGAGCGGAGCACCCTCAGGGTGCGCAGCCGAGAAATCTCGGCGTGGCTCGATGAGATTTCTCCGCTCGCTCATTCTTCGCTCGGTCGAAATGACAGCGGGGGGGAAGTGCTGTGTTACTCGCTTGGTCGAAATGACAAAAGGGGGGGAAATGTTGGTTCGCTTGGTCGTATGCCAACGTGGGCAGGTTCCCGAGCCTCATTTCCTCTCGGATTTTTCAGCCTTGGACGGACCCACGTGCGGCGGAGGTGCCATTTTCAATTTTGTTGGACACTCGATCCTGGATGTCGGCTCGATACTTCGGACCAACAATGTTGAAGGTGGCCCCTCCCGGGAATGACGTTCGGAAAGTCGACCTACGGAACCGCCACGACCGTCCGATCGTATGACGCCCGTCGCGTGAGCTGATCCATCAGCCCGACGGCGATCCTCTGCTGGCCCTCATCGAGCAGGAGCGTGACGTCGATCCCGAAACGCCGGCGAACGGCGTCATCGTAATCGACCGCGGGAATCCGGATTTCGTGTTCCTGACGCTGCATCTCAGACGAACGCCCTTTGAGGTCCTGGGCGCCGATGAACAGCACGACCTGCCCGACATAATCCTCCCCCACCGGCAGGAGGGCCACCTTGTCGAGCGGAAAGGAGAGGTGGAACGGCACGGTAAAGCGAGTGCCGGATACCGGGCTCGGCTCCCCGTCGGTGAGCTCGAGGTCCATGGGGTTGTCATCGACCTCCACCACAAGGGAGGTGAAGACCCGATCCTGGACCTGGGTCTCCAGCGACTTCTCGACGAAGCGGCGGCGGTAGCGGAGGTCGTAGTCCGGATGGCCGGAAACTTCGACCTCGAGACGGTGTACCCGATCGATATCGACCGCACCCAGCGTGTAACCGAGCGAGTAATAGCTGAAGAGATCTTCCGATATTTTCACCAGGCCGGCGGTCGGGTCGTTGGTGTTGATAATGGCGATGCCGCCGGTGGCATCCGCCATATAACTCAGGGAGTCCTTGAAGTTCTTCGAGGCCACCGAGGCCCCTACCGGGTCGCGACCGTACGCCGACTCGGCCCCTCCGCCGTCGAGGGTGTCGAGACCCTCGGCATCGATGGTGTACATGCTGACTTCCTGCGCGTTGGCCGCTGCAGCCAATTCGTGGAACGAGCGCGTCCGGTCCAGAATGCTTCGATTGGCCATGATTGAATTGTCCTTGAACACCGACGCATACTCCTGCATCAGACCGTAGCCGGGCGTCATGGGCAGACCGCTCGAAATGTAAATGATGGATTTTCGGCCCTCGACTCCCGACAGCATGGCGATGGTCTGGCGGAGAGCGGCGAGGGTGAAACCGAGATTGGTCGACTCCTCCTGGGCGTACTGGTAGATCCGCCGACGAAGGCCGGCCGGGCCATCCTGCCCCTCCTGCCCGCCGGTGCCCTCCTTGACCTCTTGAAGATCGTCGATCAGCGCCCTTCGGGTGTTGTCGAATTCGACCCGTCCGCCGGTGATTCTGGTCATTCCTCGCAGCGCGTTGTTGACGGCACGCGAATCCCGGGTAAAGGGCTGCACCAATTCGAGCGAGCGCTGGTACGAGACAACCATCATCTGGACCGGCGGTTCGAGGTTGTCGATCACGAACTCCCGCACCCGCCGCAAAACCCGGTTGCGGTCAAACGGGCGCAGGTTTTCGTTGTCGACGTAGAGCACCACGAAAACCGGGCGGATCTCCGGCGGCAGCTCGACCGCCACGGGCGCCGCCGCCACCTCACCGAGGGGAGCGAGAAGGTGGCGGATCACGTCCTTGGACAAGACTGCGAAATTCGAAATCTCCACCGGCTTCCCGTCCTGGAGGAGACGAAAGTCGTCACGGCCGAGATCCTCGACCGGTCGACCCTTGCCGTCGCGCACAAAAACGTCCACGTTGACGACCGTGACCCGCACTTCGTCGATGAACTCCAGACCACCGACCGGTGCCTGGTCGGCGGGCTCGTCGGCAGTCGACCAGCCGATCCCTCCGGCCATCATCAGAAGAACTGTCGCAACCAATCGTCTCATCCGGACCTCCACGACCACGTCACGATCGGCCGCACGCCATGGTACTGCAACCGTCAACCTGGCACGTCCTGGAAGAAAGGGGGCGCCCACGGTTGTTGAACCGGTCGAAAGGGGAAACGCGATGATCGGACCGACGCAAGACGACCAGCTCCGCAATCTCAATCCGGAGGAGATGGACGTTCCCGACGTGATTCCGATCTTTCCTTTGCCGAAGACCGTCCTCCTGCCGGGAGAAGTGCTCCCCCTTCATATCTTCGAACCGCGTTACCGCGCTCTCGTCCGCGACGCCGTGGCCACTCACAAGGTGATCGGGATCGTCGGGGTCGTCCCCGGGTTCGAAAATGAACTCCCGGGATCGCCGCCGGTTCGGGAGATGGGCTGCGTCGGTTACATCGCATCACACGAGGAACTACCGGACGGCCGTTTCCTTTTGTGGTTGCTGGGTCTCGAGCGCTTTCGAATCCTCGAGGAGCTCGACGTCGAAACCGAGTACCGGCAGGTCAGGGTTCGCTACGAACCGGCTGTCGAGTCCCCAAAGCGTCTCGCAGAAATACGCCAACTTCGGGAGGAGTTGCGAAATTTGCTACCGAGCCTGGTGGAACTCGACGCCACAGCGGTCGAACAGTTCGCCCACCACATGACCGAGGTCTCAGACGCCCAACTGGTCGCTCTCGCCTGTCAGGTTCTCGACATCCGCAGCGACCGCAAACAGGAGGTTCTCGAGGCCTCTTCCCTTTCGGAGCGTTTCCTCATGTTGTACGAGGATCTCTACAAGCACCTCGATGTCAATCCCGGGCTGGAAGGTCTGGATCCCGAGCAGTTGAACTGACCCTCGACTCAGCGCAGTGGGTTTGCGCTCGATGCCCCTCCTGTCACGGGAAGGATTTCGGCGCTGTCGGAAGTGACACCCACCAGAAGCAGGCCGAGAGCGAGAACGAGGAGCGCGGTCACGATCGACACGCCGACCTGAGTCCAGGGGGATCCTTCGTGCCGCTCACTGCCAAGACCGCTGGCCCCTTGAGCCTCGATTCTGGTCATTCGTTCCGCCCCTTTCATATATAAGACGCCGCACAGGACCGAAATGTTGCAGACGTTCAATAAAATCCAGGCGGACCGGCATTCGGCCCGCCCGGATCAGTTGGGACTATTTTGCCGCCATCTGGGTCTCGGAGTGGCTCTTCGCAAGGTGTTCCGCAATCCACTTGGCCTGCACTTCATCCGGCACGTGGCCCAGGGTGGTCTGCAGCTTGACCTTGCCACCCTGACGTTTCACGATGTAGATCGCCTCTGAACCGGGTGTCAGTTTGGCGTACACCGCTTTGAGTTCCGCTTTGTTCTCCTTCGAGAAATCAGCGCCGTTGACCGCGAGCACCACATCTCCCTTTTCGAAACCCGCTTTCTGAGCGGGGCTGTCGGGTTCGACGGACGAAACCACCCAACGACCATGCTCGTCGGTCTCGTAGCTGATCCCGAGCCACGCCTTTTGGCTGAGCTTGGTTTTCATCTTCTTGGCACAATCGTTGGGATCACCGTCGCACTTGGCCTTGTCACCGGCCATGGCCGGTGCGGCCGCCAAAAGCACCACCACAAGCAACACAGCAAACTTCTTCATTCCCTGACCTCCTGGGTTTTGGACCGCCAAATGGCAGCGGTCGGGTTTGCAGATCGGACGCACGAAATATTTCATGCAGCCAATTTGGCGCCGTTGGATGTGAATGTCCTCACGAAGTGGTCACAAGGTGTGAACCGTGTAACCGAGTTGCAAAAGCCGGCGCCTCGTCGGGTTTCGTGCGTTATATTCCTTTCAACCGGGATTTCGTCCTCTCGGTCAAGGAATGAGGAAGATGGCGGTGTTCGACAACCACAAAAACGGCGGCTTTACCGGCTCGGAGCTCCGTGCCGTGGAACGCAACGTACTCGGCGGCCCTCGTCTCCTCTGGGCGGGGGTGCTCGCCGTGCTGCTGCCGCTCGCCATCCTGCTCGGTCTGCAGTACTGGTGGCTCGCAGACCTCGAACGCAACTCGGCCATCGCCCGTAAGGCGACGCTGGACAACTATCTCGGAGCCATCTCGAAAGAGGTCCGCTACTTCTACTACAAGATTTCCGAACGCGCCCTCAACCTGCCGCCGGAGGCTCTCGGACCGAAGTCCATCAAAAAAGCCGGCGCCTATTTCAGGAAGAAGGAAATCCCCGGAGCAAAGAGGCTTTTTGTCGTCAGCTATCTGACGCGGGACGACACCTACTTCTATGATCCGGAGACCCACGCGATGGAGGTGCCGGAATTCTCAGACGAGACGGTTGCGGTGTGGGCCGCCGCCTCACCCTGGCGCTATTTGCGAAAAAAGGGCACCAAAATCGACATCACCAACCTCAGCGTCGATCAGCGCGACCCTGCCAACCGCATCATCCTCAACCCCATCGTTGACGACAACTGGAAGCTCATCGGCCTTGTCGGGCTCATCGTCGACCAGGAGTTTTTCGAAAACGAACTTCTGCCCAAATCGATCAAGATCAGCCTTCCGAAATTCGAGAACAAGAAGGAAGAGCTGGTGGTGGTGGTTCGCGACAACCAGAAACGGCAGATCCTCCCCCTCGGCGGAATAGCCAATCCAAAGAACGACCGCTCGAAGCGCTCGTTCGACTTCATTTTCACCGACTGGACCCTGAGTCTGCAGGGCGATTTTGCGGCCCCGGAAAAGTGGGCGCGCGCCAACTTCGCGCTCAATATGACGATGTCTGCCGTGCTGGCCGCGGTGCTTCTCGGAGGCATCGCCCTCATGGTTCGCACAGCGATGCGCGAGATGAGGCTGTCGGCCATGAAGAACGAGTTTGTCTCCAACGTGTCGCACGAGCTTCGGACACCCCTTTCGTCGATCCGCGTATTTGGAGAGTTCATGCGACGAGGTCGCGTCACAGACCAGGAGAAGGTCCGGGAATACGGCACCTATATCGAGACCGAAAGCCGCCGCCTCACCCAGCTCATCAACAACATCCTCGACTTTTCGCGCATCGAGTCGGGCCGCAAGGTCTACACCTTCGAGCCCTCCGATCTCGAGGACATTCTCGCCGGCACTCTGTCGACGTATACGGTACGGCTGCGGGACAAGGGCTTCGAGGTCGTCTATCAGGGCCCGGACGAACCGCTGCCGGAGATCGAGGTGGACGCCAACGCCATCGATCGGGCGGTGGCCAACCTCCTCGACAACGCCGTCAAGTACTCCAACGGCGACCGCCGGATTCTCCTCGAACTCGGGCATGACGCAGACGAAGCCCATATCTCGGTTACCGACCGCGGCATCGGCATCCCACGTGAAGAGCTCGAGAGAATTTTCGAGCGTTTCCACCGAGTCAGCACCGGCCTGGTCCACGACGTCAAGGGCTCGGGGCTGGGTCTGTCGCTGGTCCGCCACATCGTCGAGTCCCACGGCGGTCGGGTGACGGTCGAGAGCGAGCTCGGCAGCGGCAGCACGTTCACCATCCATCTTCCGCTCGATCGCCCGCCGGAGGAGACCGCATGAACAGAGTCCTGGTGGTAGAGGACGACGAAGCGATGGCAGTCGCGCTGCGCGATGGTTTCGTCTACGAAGGATACGAAGTGACGGTGGCGCGCGACGGTGAGGCCGGTTTGCAGATGGCTCGCGAAAACAAACCGGACCTGATGATCCTCGACGTCATGCTGCCGAAGATGACCGGGCTCGAAATCTGCAAGCTCTTGCGCGGTGAAGGCTCGGATCTACCGATCATCATGCTCACCGCTCGCGGTCAGGAGATCGACAAGGTCCTCGGCCTCAAGCTCGGAGCCGACGACTACGTCACGAAGCCTTTCAGCTTTATGGAACTCATGGCCCGTGTCGAAGCGGTGCTGCGACGGACCCGGCCCGGCAGCGGCTTTCAGCAGGCGGCCCACACATTCGGCGATGTCACGGTCGATTTCGACCGCCACGTAGCGGCCAAGGGCGAGACGCCCCTTGATCTGACTCCCCGCGAGTTCCGGCTCATGCACTATCTCCTCGAGCACCGCGGTGAGGTGGTCTCGCGTGAGGAGCTGCTCGACGCGGTCTGGGGCTACGACACCATCCCCTTCACCCGAACAGTCGACACCCACGTTGCCAAGCTGCGAAAGAAGATCGAGGACGACCCGTCGGACCCGCATCACATTATTACGGTGCACCGGCTCGGTTATAAGTTTGTGGGGTAGCAATTCGCGTCGCTTCGCTCCACGAATTGCTGATTGAAGCAGGGAAGAAAACGATCGAGCGGGTTGAGAGACCATTTGCCCGGCTTTGTCCTTACGGACTACGCCGTGGCATTTTTGTTTTGGGCTTCAGCCCAAAACAAAAATGGTGACCCCAACGGGATTTGAACCCGTGTTGCCGGCGTGAAAGGCCGGTGTCCTAGACCTAACTAGACGATGGGGTCACACCGCCGCCGATCGAGATCTCGACCGGCGGATGCGTATCCTACCGCAAAAAATCTCGTGAGAAAAGCGCAAAATGAATCAATACCACGCGAGTACCCGCACGTCGATGGCAGCATTGGATGCAACCAACGAACGAAACTCGCCGAGATCGCTCATCCCGTCGGTGCCGCGATAGTGGTACGGATACACGACCGTGGGCTGAAACTCCAACACCGCGTCGGCCGCCGCCGCCACATTCATGGTGTAAGGCAGGTTCATACAGACAAAGGCGACATCGATGTTTTCGAGGGCCCGCATCTCGGGAATGTCCTCCGTGTCACCGGCAATGTAGACGCGCTTGCCGCCGAGGGTCAGGAGGTAGCCATTGCCCCGCCCCTTGGGGTGGAAAGACTGTTTCTGCGGATCGAGGTTGTACATCGGGACCGCCTCGATCGTGACGCCCTGCCATGAGGTCGAGGCGCCGTTGGCGAGCACCTTGACCTCCGCCCAGGAGCCCGCCGGTAATTTCTCCGCCACCGCGGCCGGTGCGACGATTGTCGTCGAGGGCTCGGCCAACGCCGCAACCATTTCGCTCGACAGGTGGTCGCCGTGGATGTCGGTGATGAGAATGAGGCCCGGCTTCGGGAAATCCGCAAAGGCCTCCAAATCGCCAACCGGGTCGACGGCGATCGTCTTGCCGCCCCACTCCAGGACAAAGGTCGCGTGCTCGATCGGGTGGACGACCATCGGGCCTGCGTTGGTCGCGATGACGTTGGTTCCGGTCGTCGGGTCATCGGCTGCGCCGACCCCGACCACGGCGAGCACACAGATACTCACGAGAAAAGCCCTGGTTCGCATGTTGACTGCTCCTTTTTCCTGCACGGAAATTCTACGATAATTCAGGTTCATGAAGGATCGAGAACGAAAGAGAAGGCCTTCCTCATCTTGGGCTTGCCCCCGGTCTCGACGATGTCGCCGTGGGTGACGATGACACGATCGAAATTCCACTCGAGGATCTTCCGAAGCGACCTGAGGGCGGCATTGCCATCGCGGATGCTCCACTTGATGAACCGGTGTGGACCGAAAATTCCTTCCGCCCCCATCATTCGGTAAACCAACGGCACGCCCCAAACCTTTCCCGCCGGCACGTTGAAGGCCAGATCGGTGAGCAGAAGACTCCGACTCGAGGGGTGGAAAAACACCACCTCGTTGAGCCAGGGCGCGCCCCTGAAGAAGTGCTGCTCGATGGAGCCCCGCCACTCCGGCATCGGTTCGTCTCCGAGCATCCCGAAGAAGGTCAGATCCTTGCGTTTGGTCTGCAACCCGAGGGCGCCGTAAAACCTGGCCTTCGGGTAGGGCCGCCTATAATCGCCGACAAAAAGGTGGTGGGCCTTGTTGGGCGCCACCACCGCCCGCACCGTGCCCAGGGCATCGAGTTCGGCGCGCAGGCCATCGTCGAGCCGAACCGGGGAGTGCAGAAACAAACCCCCGTCGGGGAGGCGGATCACGGTCATCCTGGTCGAGAAATCGTATTTCCGCAGAAATGCCGGCACGCCGGCATCAGCCTGACCCTCCGCTGTCCACAACTCCGCGCCGCGCTGAGTCAGAGCGGTCGCTGCCATCGCACACCTCCCCGCAGATGAACCACTCCTCGATCATACTGTGCATTCACACAGCATGACATCCACCGCCGTGGGCCGCGCGTTTTCGACGACAACAGGTGGTCAACGAGCCGTGCATTGATGGCCTCTCTCGATTTTCAGGTTGTTTTGTCTCAGTGACGCCAACCTTTCGGGATTCGGTGGGAAGGGGGAGATACGAGATTGAGGGCGATCGTCGAACAGACCATCACGGTTGGCGTAAGATACGCCGGAGGCGATGAAGCCAGAATCGGAGGTCATGCATGGATGATCGCGCGCTCCTCGGCGACGTTCCCCTCGGCAAGTTGAACGGATTTTGCATCCTGGTGGTCGATGACGATGAGGAGATTCGGACCTTCCTCGCCACCCTTCTGTCCGACCACGGCGCCGCGGTTCTCGAGGCCTCGGACGGAGGCCAGGCGCTCGAAATGGCGGGCCGGTCACGCCCCGACCTGATCACCCTCGACCTCTCGATGCCCGGCATCGACGGTATCGAGACCTTCAGCCGGTTGCGGGCCGCGGCCGAAACCCAGCACATCCCGGTGTGCATCATCACCGGACACCCGGAGTTCCGGAAGGTCATTTACGATCGTCCGGCCACCCCGCCCGAAGGATTCATCGAAAAGCCCTGCGACCCGGACCACGTGGTGCGGACCATTCACCGGATCCTCGGGCTTGGAAAACGAAAAAGAGAACGCGCGGGCACAACCCCCAGTTCCGCCTGATCAGCTGGGGCTGCGAGTCACCACCACCAGGCTGCAGTCGTCGAGCACCGGTTCGTCTTTTCGAAACGCCTCAACCTCGCGGAGTACACGGTCGTGAATCGCCTGGCTGGTGCCGCCGGGAGCCAGGGCCGCGGGCAATCGCTCGAAACCAAACGTCTCGCCGCCGGGGTTGAGCGTTTCGACCACCCCGTCGGTGTAGAGCAGCAGGGTGTCACCGGGATCCACCCGAGCTTCGAGAGCCTCCATCTCGAGCTCGAACCGGATACCGAGAGGCAGATGCCCCTTTCCGAGCTCGAGGATCTCGCCTCCGGCGCGGCGCAACAGTGGAAAGGGGTGCCCAGCGCACACGAATCGAAGCACGCCCGATCTTGGCTCGAGAACCCCGCAAAATAGGGTCATAAAGGCACGGCGGCCCCCGGTTCGACACAAAGCTCGATTCACGACCTGCGCGACCGCAACCGGATCCGGGTCTCGATCAAAACCCAGTTTCAGCGCCGAGCCGGCGATCGCCATGACCAGCCCGGCGGCGATGCCGTGACCGCTGGCATCACCCGCGATCAGGGCCCACCGCCCATCCTGGAGGGGAAAGAAATCGTAGTAGTCGCCGCCGATTGTGTTGGCGGTGCGGTAGGAGAAGGCGAAGGAGTAGCCGTCGATCTCTGGGGGATCAACCGGGAGAAGCTCGCGCTGGAGTTCCCGCGCCACCTCGAGTTCATCCCGCACCACCACCCGGTCGGCCAGTTCGAGCACGAGCAGGAACACAAGACCGGCAATACTGAACAGCGGCAAAAAACCGACGTGGAGGCTCGGAAGCCGGTCGATGTCGAGGTCGATCAGACCCCACACCGCAAGCACCATGCAGAGTGCGAACAGCAGTCGACGCGGCGGCGACAGCCGGTAGGACAGACCCAGGAAGAGGATCCGCGCCCGGTAGAAGAAACGTCCCAAACCACGCTGGGGCTCCTCATCACTGGAGTGTTCGCGGGTGACAACGTCGTACGCTCGCGCGGCGTCGCGGTCGAACAGCCGCTGGAACTCACCACCGTCGAACCCGCTGGCCTGAGAGCGCACGAAACGCTCCGCCTTGCGAAACCACTCACCCATCTTCATCATCGTCCACAGCGTACTACGACCGTCGGACCTCGAGGTTCCGCTACACTTCCTGATCCTGGAGGCACAATGGATCGACCCACCCTGATCATCGGTAACCGCAACTACTCTTCGTGGTCGCTCCGCGCCTGGCTCGCCCTGGAAGCTACCGGTGTGGAGTTCGACGAGGTCGTGGTGCCCCTCGGCACACCGGAGACCGAGGCGGAGATTCGCCGCTGGTCGCCGACCGCGCGGGTTCCGGCATTCCGCGACGGAGAGATCCTACTGTGGGACTCGCTCGCGATCTGCGAGCACCTCGCCGAAAACCACCCCGGGGCCGCGCTGTGGCCCTCCGATCCGCTCGCGCGAGCCGCCGCCCGCTCGGTCACGGCTGAGATGCATTCGGGCTTCGTGCCGTTGAGAAAGCAGATGCCGATGAACCTGCGTGCCAACTACCCCGGTGAGGGACGGAGCGAGGGCGTCGATGAAGACATCGCCCGGATCACCGAGATCTGGACCGACTGTCGCTCTCGATTTGGAGGTGGCGGCGACCTCCTGTTCGGCCGCTTCACCATCGCCGATGCCTTCTACGCTCCAATCGTCAGTCGATTCCGCACCTACGGTGTCACCCTCGAAGGAGCCGCCGGCGACTACATGAAGGCGGTGTGGGCACTGCCCGCGATGCAGGACTGGGCGGACAAGGCTCGGTCCGAACCCTTGAGCGTCGACCGGTACGATCGGTGACCGATCACCCTTCACAAAAGCGGGGGCTCACATGATCGCATTGGACACGTTGAACCTGGACGCCTATCTCGAACGGATCGGGTATGAAGCAGGGCGCGATGTCTCGATTGAGACGCTCGCTGCGCTCCACACCGCCCACCTCGCCGCCATACCCTTCGAAAACCTCGACGTGCTGCTCGGCCGGCCGATTCGCCTCGACATCAAAAGCCTCCAGGCCAAACTGGTTGACCACCACCGGGGCGGCTATTGCTTCGAGCAGAACACCCTCTTCGCCGCTGTGCTGCGGCAGTTCGGTTTCGAGGTCACGACCCTGGAGGCCCGGGTCCGTCGGCCCGTTGCGACCCACATCCGCCCCAGAACCCACATGGTCTTGCGGGTCGACTTCCCCGATCGAGCCGTGCTGGCCGATGTCGGTTTCGGAGGCGACGGACCGCTCGAGCCCGTCGACCTCGACGGTCGGGTCTGCGAACAGGGTTGCGACGCCTACCGTGTCTCTGCGGAAGGTGCTGCCAGGGTGCTGCAATTGTGCGGTGATGGCGCCTGGCAAGATCTCTACGCCTTCACCCTCGACGAGGCCCCTCCCATCGATTTCGAGGTTGCCAACCACTACACCTCGACCTTCCCCACGTCCAAGTTCGTCACGACCCTGACGGCGCAGCTCTCACTGGTCGGCGAACGCCGCATCCTGCGCGACCGCACACTGACCGTGCGTCGCGGTGGAGTCGAAACCACCAGCACGATCGATGACCATGCGCTCCCGACCCTGCTCCGCGAGACGTTCGGAATCGACGTGCCGGAAGATACTGATCTCGAGCCGCTGTACTCTCGATCGTCCCGCTGAGTCATCGGGAGTATGATGCACGCAATTGTGCGGTTGGAGTGGTAAATGAGAATGCACGTGAAACACTTTGTACGCATGGCCCTGGCCTGTGCCGTCACCGGACTTCTCGCCGCGTGCAACCAGCCGAGTCAGGAACCCCTGCTCGGAGAGGAGGTTCAGCCGGTGGGAGTCTCAGAGAGCCGCAACGTCATCGCCAACAACAGCTTTTTCTACTACCGAGATCTCGAGGCGGCCTCGGCTTTCTACACCGACACCCTCGGTTTCGAGACCGTCGCCGATTACGGATTTGCGAAGATCCTGCGGATCGCGCCGACCTCCTACGTGACTCTGGTCGATTCCGCCTCCGGAATGAGTTTCGCCCAATCGCCGAAGACGGTCGCTCTGGCGTTGGTGACCGACGAGCTGGACCAGTGGTACGAGTTCCTGGTCGGAGAACGTGTGTCGATGAGGGGTTCGGGATTCAGCGCAATTGAAGGCAGCCCCCACGATGGCTTCGTCGTCGTCGACCCGGAGGGCTACTACCTCGAGTTCGAACGGTTCAACGACCACCCTGAAAACCATCTCTTCACGCCCCTGCTCGAGGAGCTCGACTCACTGTATCCACCACCTGGAAGTTCGACGAAGCGGCCACCGAGTCTCGGGATCAAGGCCACGGTCCTGTGGCTGTACTCCAACGACGTCCACGCCATGAGTCGGTTTTACGACACCGTGATGGGTTTCGATCTGGTTGTCGACCAGGGCTGGGCCATGATCCACCAGAGTTCGCCATCCGGCTTTATCGGCCCCGTCGATGGAGCCAGGGGCATGCATGCGTGGACCGAGGACAAGGCCGTCATGGTGTCCCTGCTCACAACGGACATCGAAGGGTGGTTTGCCCACCTGAGCGAAGAGGAAGCCTTCACGATGCGCGACACCGAAATCGGCGTCGAGAGCCGCGCGGGCGCACGAGTCTTTGTGGGTCAAGACCCGGACGGCTACCTCATCGAATTCGATGAGTTCTTCGAGAGCGAAGGCAACGAGGTCCTGCTCGAGATCCTGGCAACTGGAGGGTGAGGCACCCCAGGCACCCCGCGTCGGTGCCGCACTTCGCATTCACGCAAAGGTAAAGGTGCCAGGCACCGCTTTGCAGACTTACGTTGGAGGTCATGGAGATAGGTCCGGCTTCGTCCTACGGACTACGCCGGGACAAATAATGACCTCAGCCCTCGGCTGAGGTCATTATTTGGTGGGTCGCCCGGGGCTCGAACCCGGGACCACCGGATTAAAAGTCCGATGCTCTACCAACTGAGCTAACGACCCACATCAGGGACAATAAAATAGTGCCTCGGGCGGCGAAAAACAAGGACTTCACCCGATGATCCCACGCAGCCTTTCGGAAAGCTCCGAACTGCCCCGCACCAGGGTTTCTTCGCGGCGCGGGCCGGTCGAGACGATCACCACCGGCACACCGAGCTTCTCTTCGAGGTAACGGATGTAGGCGACGGATGCTTCCGGCAGCTCGCCCTCCCGAACAACGCCCTCGGTTGGCGTCGTCCAACCGGGCAGTTCCTCGTGGATCGGCACGATGGACTCCGCCACCTCGGCGTCGGCCGGGAAGGTGTCGATCGTGGTGCCATCGGGCAGACTGTAGCCGGTGACCACTTTGATGGTGTCGAAGCCATCGAGGATATCCAGCTTGGTCAGAGCAACGGCGTCGATCCCCGCGACCTCCACGGCGTAGCGGGCGGCGACGGCATCAAACCAGCCGCAGCGCCGAGGCCGACCGGTGGTGGTTCCGAACTCGGCGCCGCGGTCCCGCATTTTCCCGCCGACCTCGTCGTCGAGCTCTGACGGGAAGGGTCCGCTTCCGACGCGAGTGGCGTAGGCCTTCATGATCCCGATCACCGGGCCCAGGAGCTTTGGTCCGATGCCACACGATGCGGCCGCGTAACCGGGCAGGCAGGAGGACGAGGTCACAAAGGGGTAGGTGCCCCAGGCGAGATCGAGCATCACGCCCTGGGCGCCCTCGAAGAGGACAGCCTGGCCGTCGGTGCGATGGCGCCGCAGAGCCGGTCCGACCTCGGAAACGAGCGGACCCAGTCGCTCGGCTGCCTCCTCGAGTTCTGCAACGGCCTTTTCGAGGTCCACAGGTTCGGCGCCGAAGAGGATGCTGAGTTCGCGGTTGTGCTGCTCCATGAGGTTGAGCGCGCGTTCGCGCAGCCGCCCCATGTCGGTCAGGACGTAGGCACGAAGGGCCCGGCGTTGGGCTCGGTCCTGGTAGGCGGGGCCGATGCCGCGCCCGGTGGTGCCGATCTTGCCTGAACCGAGATCTCCTTCGCGTGCGCTGTCGAGCGCGCGGTGGGTCGGGAGAATCAGGGTGGCCCTTGGGGACAGAGCGAGGCGGCCCTCGATGTCGATGCCTTCCGACACCAGCTTGTCCATCTCCCCCACCATGCCCGTGGGATCGACCACCATGCCGGAACCGAGATAGCAGGTGACGCCTTCGTGGATGATGCCGGACGGCACAAGGTGCAGTGCAAAATGCCGATCGGCGAAGCGGACCGTGTGGCCGGCATTATTGCCGCCGTTGTAGCGGACCACGGCGGCAAAGCCCGACGATAGGAGATCCACCACCTTGCCCTTGCCCTCATCACCCCACTGGCCACCGATGACCATCAACGCGTCTGTGTCCATCAGACCTCCGGCCGCAGATCATATCGCGCCTTCGGCCGGCGGCCAAATCTCAGGAGACAACCGACATATCCCTTATGAAGAAACGGGGTACAATCAGCGGCCATGGGACGCAACGACGAAATCCAGGAGAGCGGCTTTTTCAAGCGCCTCAACGAACTCGCGGGGAGCGGAGAAAGCCGTCGTGGGATCGGGCGCTGGTTCCGCGCGAGGCTCCTCGTGGGCTTCATGGTCGCATTCCCGCTCGTGGTCACGATCTTCTTCGGCCGCTTCATCTTTGGTCTCATGGATCGCTGGTTCCGACCGATCTCCGAGCGTTTATTCGGCGAACAAATCGTAGGCGTCGGGCTGCTGGTGTCGATTATCATTCTGCTCCTGCTCGGCATCGCCGCCACCAACGTGATCGGCGCCCGACTGTTCTCCTACTTTGAACGCAAGATCACCGGACTCCCCCTCCTGAGTCCCATCTACCAGGGCGCGAGGCAGATCACCGAGGCTGTCCAACTCCACGACACCGCCGAGTTCAGGCGGGTCGTCCTCCTCCCCTTCCCCAACCAGAACGTTCGATCCATCGGCTTTGTCACCCGCGACATGCGGAGTGAGTCGGCATTTGGCGACCAACCGACGGCGATGGTCTTTGTGCCCACCACCCCCAACCCGACCTCGGGTTATCTCGTGGTGGTCAAGCAGGTGGACCTCACGGCCCTCGATATGACGGTCGAGGAGGGCGTCAAACTGGTGATCTCGGGCGGTCTCCTGACGCCGACACGTCTGCTCGCAGCTTCCAAGTCCACCCCGTGGATCGGTACGCCGGACATCTGATTCGGCGCCGACGATTCTGCTAGACTGGCGCGACAACAACGTTCAAACACCCGGGAGGAGCCGACAGATGAAGCAAAGATCAGTGTTCTGGAGCCGCACCTTCATGTGCAGTCTCGTTTTCGCGCTGGCGTGGTTCGCCCTGACGCCGATTGAGGCCGCAAAGAAGAACCACACTTTGGCTCCGGGGACCTTTCTCGGTGCCAGTCTGGTGAGCGAAGATGCTGCCGGCGCGATGGAGTTTTACTCCGCCCTCTTCGATTGGGACGCAGAGAAGACCGAGGACGGTTTCGCACTCAACCACAAAGGGCGACTGGTGGCCAGCATCAGCCAGATCGACGACTCAACGCCCAACGTCACCGAGTCCTTCTGGCTGGTGGCATTCGCGGTCAACAACGTGAAACTGACGATGGACTCGGCGCAAGAGAACGGCGCAACCATCTACAGGCCGGTCACCAAGGTCCAGGGCGGAAACGGCCGCTATCTGATCATCGGTGACAACGAAAAGGCCCCTGTCATGTTCATCGAGCCCCGCAACACGCCGATTGGTGGGACGACGGGCCCGGGTTCGTGGGTCTGGGCCGAGCTGTGGAGCGACGACATCGACAAGGCCGTTGTGTTCTACGCAAATGTGGCCGGCCTCGGACACGAAGAATTCGACCGGGACGGCCAGCCGTACCACGTCTTCACATCGCAGGGAGAGCGCCGTGCGGGCATCGTCACGATTCCACCCGAACTCAAGGATGTCAAACCAGGGTGGGCCCCATACGTCGCGGTGGCGGATCTCTCTGCGTCGACGGCGAAGGTCAAGGAACTCGGTGGAACGGTGGTCTTCGGCCACCTGGAACACCCCGCCGAGGGCGCAATCGCGTTGATCATGGACCCCGCGGGAGCGGCTCTGTTTTTGTATCAGATCGGCAGCCACGAGGAGACAGCAAAATGAAGAACTCCACACGCATCATCGTCGCGTGTCTGATCGTGATCGCGGCCCTGACCTGGACCGCGTGCAGCTCGGACGGCTACACCGGATCGTCGACCGTTTACGTCGGTGTCGGTTACGGCGGCTATGGGCCCGGCTGGGGCGCCGGCTGGGGCGGCTACGGGGGGTACCCCGGTGGCGGATACTACGGCCCCCGTTGGTAGGGATCGGACTGCCGGTCGTCACGGAACCGCACTGATAGAGGGCTTGGGGCTTGGGACCTGAGGCTTGGGACTTGGGACCGATTCAGAACGCCAAGAGGCCCGCTCGAGTCTCAAGCCACACGCCTCAAGCCACAGGTCTTACGGCGTGAGGACCACCTTGCCGAAGTTCTTCCGGTCCTGAATGTACTGATGGGCTGCGGTGGCCTCGGCAAATGAAAACGTCCGGTCGACGACAGGTTTGAAGATCCCATCGGCAAAGAGATCGAGGATCTCGCCCAGCATCGCCGCCAACTCGTCGCCGCGGTGCCACAGGTGGCCGAGATTGACCCCGAACACGCCGCGATTGAATGTCATCAGGCTCAAGGGCTTGAACTTCGGCATCCGCCACAGACCCAGCAGCGCCGCCCCGAGACGTCGTTTGGACCCCGGGGCAAAACTCGAAACACCGAAAAGAAACAGCCTGCCCAGGCTGTCCAAACAGCGATAACTCTTGGCAAAGGACTCCCCCCCGACGGCATCCAGCACGATGTCGACGCCTTTTCCATCGGTGAGATCCGCGACCACTTCCTCGAAATTCTGAGTCCGGTAGTCGATGCACTCGGCAACTCCCATGGCGCGCAGTCGATCGTGTTTGCCGGCCGAGGCGGTGCCGATCACTTCGGCGCCGAGGTAGCGGCAGATCTGCACGGCCGCCAGACCGACGCCACCGGCACACGCATGGACCAGCACTCGATCACCAGCCCTGACATTGCCGAGGCGGACCAACATCAGCCAGGCGGTCAGATAGTTGACCGGAATCGACGCGGCCTCTTCGAAACCCAGGTTGGCGGGCTGGTGCCGCACGAGATGGTGGGGAACGCACACGACGTCCGAGTAGCCCCCGAACCGGGTCATCGACGCGACGGGGTCGCCGACGCGCAGACCATCGACGCCGTCGCCGACCTCGTCCACCACCCCGGCCACCTCGTATCCCACCACCGCCGGCAGCTTTGGTGCGTCGGGGTAGAGACCCATCCGCGCAAGGATGTCCGCGAAGTTGACGCCGGCGGCTTCAACCCGGATTCGTACCTCACCCGAGCCTGGCGCCGGGTCCGGCGCCTCGCGCACCTCGAGCACGTCCGGTTCACCGATCTTGGGGATCCATACCTGTTTCATTTCATTTCTCCTCTTCGACCGGACGAATAGCGGGCGCCAGTAAAGACTAGCTTCTATCTGCGTTTGAGTCACACGAATTGCGCCTGCCTCCCACTCCAACTTTTTGCTTCCGGGCGAATTACCGACCCCGAAAACGCAGATTCGCGAAGCGAGGGGTGCGAGATGTGGTGCGCTGTGGTGGATGTGCCGGGTGGGTATCCGAGGCTTACGTTGCGTACGTTGAGGATGCGAGCGCAAACAGCCGCCGCAGCGTGCCGCATATCGCACGCCGCAGCCGCCGATCTGTGTTTTCGGGGTCGAAAATTCGCAAAAAAAGCGCCGGAAAGGGGAAGGAGGGTCCCTTTCCGGCGGTAAAGCGCTACGGATCGGCGCCGATTCAGGCCGCCGTAGCGTCGCTCGTGAAGAAGTCGTCGAGGTCGATATTTCCGTCCCGCATCTTTTCGGGACGGGTGTTCACATAGTTGTAGCGGCGGCCGAAGCTCAAAAGTGCCTTTTCGAGCATCCGGCGACCGCGGTAGAGCCGCGACATCACGGTGCCCACCGGAACCGCCAGGATCTCAGCGATCTCTTTGTAGGCGAAACCCTGGAGATCCGCGAAGAGCACCACCATCTTGTAGTCGTGGGGAAGACTCAACAGCGCCTCCCGAACCTCGTAGTCCATCTCCACCGACATCAGCCAGCTCTCGGGATCGACCAACGAGGCATTCGCCTGCTCGACCAGGGTCTCCTCGAGACCTTCCTGGATCTCGTCGAAGTCCACCTTGGGGGGCTGAAGCTTCTTTTTTCGGTAGGAGTTGATAAAGGTGTTCTTCATGATCTTGAAGAGCCACGCCTTGAAGTTCGTGCCTTCGGAAAATCGTGCGTAGTACTTGTAAGCCTTGAGGTAGGTCTCCTGGATGAGATCTTCGGCATCCTCGACCGACCGGGTCATTCGCAGTGCACTCTTATAGAGCTGCTCGCGGTAGGGCAACTTTCCGGTCGTGAAGTCCCACATTCTCGGTTCGGTCGGTTGTGTCACGGTGACCTCCTGCGATGAATGCTACATAAATGAAACATGGTTGTCAACACCAATTCAAAATATGCCGAGAATCAGAAAATGTTTCATCTTCGAAACCGCCAGGAGATCGAGACCGAATCGTAAAAACAAAAAAAGGGGCCCCGAAGGGCCCCTGCTCACACCTCAATGTCGATCAGGCGAGGATCAGGAAGGCGATGATCAGCGCGTAGATGACCAGCGACTCGATGAGCGCCAGACCAATGATCATGGTGATCCGGATCGGTCCCACCGCGCCCGGGTTGCGGCCGATGGCTTCCACCGCCGCGGCAAGGCCCTTGCCCTGACCCAGTGCGCCGAAGGCCGCCGCAAAGGCGATGGCAAATGCTGCGCCCAGATACTGGAACATGTTCTTTCCAGCGGGTGCCGCACCATGGTCCTCCTGGGCCAACGCCGGCGACGCGACCGCCAGGGCTATGACGATGACTGCCAGAACTGCAAGACGTCGATTCATGTAACTACCTCCTCGAAGATATTTTGCTATCTCAGTTAGTGTTCTTCCGCTCCGACGGCGCCCTGGAGGTACGCCATCGTGAGCATGATGAAGATGAAGGCCTGCAAAAAGGCACCGAAGATACCCAGACCCATCATCGGCCACGGAATAATGAAGGGGAACATGACAAAGAAGATGCCGGTCGCGGTGTGCTCGCCGAAGATATTGCCGAAGAGCCGCAGGGCGAGCGACAGGATCCGCGCCAGATGCGAGATGATTTCGATCGGCACCATCAGCGGCGCCAACAGCGGCAGCGGGCCGGCAAAGTGCTTCAGGTACTTGAAGAGCCCGTTGTCCCTGATCCCGACAAAGTTGTAAAAGAGAAAGGCCGTGATCGACAGCGCAAAAGTGGTGTTCGGGTTGGCCGTCGGCGGTTGCACGAAGTAGAAGAGCCCGAAGATGTTGCCGACAAAGATGAATATCGCCAGCCCCATGATGAACGGCAGAAAGCGCTTTCCGAAACCGTGACCCACAACATCCTCGATCAGATCCTCGAGACCTGTGATCAGCTGCTCCAGAATCTGCTGCACTTTTCCAGGCGAGTCCACCGACAACCTTCTGCTCGTCGGAATCAGCACGGCCGCTACCAGCACCACGACCAGCATTGCCATCACGACGTGGTCCGGCAGCCAGTAGCCCGCCTCATGGAGACCCATCAGGTCCTGGAACCGAGGGCTCGACTCACCAAAAAGTGCGATCAGGAGCTTGTTGACCGGGTGGTAGAGAACCGAGAATGAATGCTCCAAATCAACCTCCTCCAACTCGATCGCCGCGGAGCCCCTCAACCACGAGAGCGACCACCAGCGTCGAGAAACCGAGCGTCACCGCAACCGCATCGATCTGCGGCACCAAAAAGATCGCCGCAAGCAGACAGGCGAGAAGAAAAAAGCGACCGAGAACGCGCAGCAGGGTCCAGCGATCGAGATCCGCTTTCCCCGGCTGAAGCACCCGATGGACGATCACTTCCAGCCATCGAAAATTGATCATAGCCACCACCCCAGCCGCGGTCAAGCTCAAAGCGCCAATCCAAGTGCGAAAAAGCACAAGTTCGATGACAGCACCAAGAACCACCAAACAGCCGGCGATCCACAGCACCCGTCGGGGCGAAAATCCACGGCCATCACGAGGGGTCCGAATCGGCACCGTTTTTCCCCTCTTCGGCGGCCTCGAGGGCATCGAGTCGTTCCTCCGCCCGACTCGCCTGGGCGGTGATCCGGAAGAGATTGACAAAGCCCGCTGCGATACCGAACAACGCGAAGAGAATCGTCAACCAGGGCGCGGTCTTGAACATACCGTCAAGCCAGCGTCCAAAAAAGTAGCCGAGGGCGATGGCGACGGGAAACTGGATGCCGATGATGGAGACATCGAGCCAGATGCGCGCCCTCCGCAGCTGTTTGGTCGGCCGTGCCATGGCTTCCGTCTCCTGTGCCTGTTCGACCGGCACTTCCCTGGGTTTACATAATACCGAGCGCGCCGGCGGCGCTTTTCGCCCAGCCCACCAACGGGGCCGGGAACACACCGACAACCAGAGTGGCGATTACGCACACCACGATCACCACCTCGGTCCACCGGTCTCGCAACAGCTCGGCCGGCGCCGCGTCGTCCTCCTCGCCGTCCCGCAGATACATCTGCACGACGATGCGGAAGTAGTAATAGAGGCTCACAGCCGACATCACCACGGCGATGACCGTCAGCACAACATAGCCACCCTCGACAGCAGCGGCAAACAGGTAGAGCTTGCCCATGAAGCCGGCGGTCGGCGGTATGCCAGCCAGCGCCAGCATGAAGATCAGCATGCCGAGGGCCGCACCCGGGTGGCGCCGCGAGAGACCCGCGAAGTCGCCGATCTCTTCGCCCGCATAGCCCTTGCTTTCGAGCAAAATGACAAAGCCGAAGGCGCCGAGATTCATGAACGCGTACACCACCATGTACATCAGCAGCGCCCAGGCGCCCATGGCGTTGGCGGCCACGATGCCCATCAGCGCGTATCCGGCATGGGCAATGGACGAGTAGGCGAGCATGCGTTTGACGTTGTTCTGGGTGAGAGCTGCGATGTTGCCGTAAATCAGAGTCGCCGCGGCCGCGACCCACAGGATGATCCGCCATTGGTCGACGCCAGGGGCGAAGGCGCCCAAAAAGAGGCGCATGAACATCGCAAAGGCGGCCGCTTTCGGCGCCACCGATATGAATGCCGTCACCGGGGTCGGTGCGCCTTCATAGGCGTCGGGCGTCCACACGTGGAAGGGGACCGCCGCGACCTTGAAAAGCATGCCAAAACCCACCAGCACCATCCCCAGCACCAACATCGTGTTGGAGGTCGGCACCGACGTCATGGTCGCCCGGATGGTGGCGAGATCGAGAGTGCCGAGGGCGCCGTAGATCAGCGACATTCCATACAGCAGAACCGCAGACGAGGCGGCGCCGAGCACAAAGTACTTGACCGCCCCTTCGTTGGACTTCACTTCGCGCTTGAAAAACCCGACCAGAACGTAGACCGACAGGGCCATCAGTTCGAGACCGACGTAGAGGCTCGCCAGGTTGGCGCCCGAGGCCATGACGAACATGCCGACCGTCGCAAAGAGGATCAGCGACACGTATTCGCCGCCGCCGTAGCCGGAGCGTTCGAGGTAGCCCGCCGACATCAGAATCGCCATCGCGGCGGCACCAAGCATCAGGAGCTTGAAAAAGACCGCCAGCGAATCGACCACCAGCATGTCGCCGAGGATCGACGCCGGGCCGTCAATTGGGCGCGCCAGCAACCACACCAGAATGCCGGCAGCAGCCAGCGCCGCGACACCGAGAAGCGACAACGGTCGTACGCCGCGCCACCGCTTCGAGACGCCGAGCAGCAGCACCACGAAACCGGCCGTGGCGAGAAAGATCTCCGGCAGGAACGGGATGAATTGATCGAGGGTCATGGTCATGACCTACTCCCCGTGCTCCCCCGCCGCCTCGGGGGCCGGCTCGTGGGCGATTTCAGCGACGTGGTCCGCAGCGGTCTCGAACCCCGGCACCGCGTCAGACACCCTTTCGAGCACGCGGTCCACGGTGGGCGCCATGCGGTCAAAGAACGGTTTGGGATAGAGCCCGATCCAGAAGGCCATGATGACCAGCGGAATAAGGGTCCACTGCTCGCGGCGGTTGAGATCCGGCAGATCCTTGTTCTTTTCGTTCGAAAGCTCGCCGAAGAAGACCCGTTGGTACAGCCAAAGCATATAGGCCGCGCCGAGGACGATGCCCGATGCGCCGACCAGCGCCCACACCCACGAGTGGAAGAAAGCGCCGACGAGGATCGTGAACTCGCCGATGAAACCGTTGAGGGTCGGCAGGCCGATCGACGACATCGTGATGATCATGAAGTAGGTGGCATAGAGCGGCATCACCTTTGCCAGACCGCCGTACTCGGCAATCATCCGGTTGTGCCGCCGTTCGTAGACGATGCCGACAAGCAGGAAGAGCGCGCCGGTCGAGATACCGTGGTTGAGCATCTGCAGGATCGATCCGCGCAGTCCCGCGGCGTTGAGGGCGAACATACCGAGCATGACAAAGCCCATGTGGCTCACCGACGAGTAGGCCACCAGCTTTTTCATGTCCTTCTGAGCCATCGCCACCAGCGCCCCGTAGACGATCGCGAACATGGCCAGGGCCCCGATCCACCCCACCGCCTTGACGGTCGCATCGGGCAGAATCGGCAGCGAGAATCGCACGAAACCGTAGGTCCCCATTTTCAGGAGGACGGCGGCCAGGATGACCGATCCGGCGGTCGGCGCCTCGACGTGGGCGTCGGGGAGCCAGGTGTGGAAGGGGAACATCGGCACCTTGATGGCAAAACCGACAAAGAAGGCCAGAAAGACCCAGAACTGGACGCCGGCCGGGATCATAGGAGCGATGGAGTAGAAATGGGTGACCGAGAAGGTGGCCGGGTTGCCCAGTCCCTCGAGGCCGATGGCCGCAAGTCCGCCCGTGTTGTAGAAGTACAGGGTGAGGATGCCGACCAGCATCAGAACCGAACCGACCAGGGTGTAGAGGAAGAACTTGATGGCCGCATAGAGCCGCCGCGGACCGCCCCACACGCCGATCAGGAAGTACATCGGAACCAGCATCACTTCCCAGAAGACGTAGAAGAGGATGAAATCGAGCGAGCAGAAGACACCCAGCATCCCGGTCTGCAAGAGGAGCAGGAAGATGTAGTACTCCTTCTGGCGCTCGGCGATGGCGGTGTAGGAGCTGTAGATCGCGATCAGACCGAGCAGCGTCGTCAGCAGGATCAGCAGCACCGCGAAGCCGTCGACGCCGAAGATGTACTGGACGCCCAGCGACGGGATCCAGTCAAACTGGGTCGCGAACTGGAACTCCGCCCCGTCGGGTCTATAGAGAAACCACAACGGGATCGAAATCACGAAATCGATGGCCGCGACCACCGTCGCAAAGGCCTTGATCCCGGAGGAGTTCTCCTTGTTGATGAACGCCATCATGAAGACCGCGCCCGCCAGCGGCAGGTAGCAGATCAGGTTGAGAAGCCAGCCGTATTGAAAATCCATCGTCGTCCCCTAGCTCAGAGTTTGATGACGTAGAAGATGCCGAGCAGCACCGCGGCGCCAAAGACCATGACCATGGCGTAGCCCTGGGCAAAGCCCACCTGCAGCCGCCGGAAGCGGTGGCTTGCCACGTCGTAGGCCCTGGCCACCAGATTGACGGCGCCGTCCACCACCTTGAGGTCGAAGACGCCGGATATGAATGAGGAGCCCACCGTCGATAGCGCGGTGCCGTTCACCGCGCCATCCACTACCCGCGCGTCGAACTCCCACAGGAGGCGCGACAGCTTGATGGTGCCCGCGATAAATGTCGCTCCGTAGATCTCGTCCACCCAGTACTTGTTGAAAAGCAGTTTGTAGACCAGCGGGAAGCGCTCGGCCAGCGCGTTGGCCCTCGCAAACTCGGGGTCCTTTTTGTAGTAGAACCGGGTCGCCAGGAAAATGCCCCCGGCGGCCACTGCAACCGACAGTGCAACCAGGCCCCACTCGAGGCCGAGGCTGACGGCGTGCCCTCCGTGCTCACCGTGGGTGAGCATCACGGGCGCCAGGAAACGGTCGATAAAGCTCCAACCCTCGAGGTGGAAGAGCTGCCCGGGGAAACCGATGAGCAGACCACCGACGAGGGAGAGCCCCGCCAGAATCTGCAGCGGCAGGGTCATGGTCCACGGCGATTCGTGGACGTGGTGTTCGGCTTCCTCGCCGCCGCGGAAGGACCCGTAGAAGGTCATGTAGACGAGGCGGAACATGTAGAAAGCAGTCATGGCGGCGCCGGCAAGGCCGAGGAACCACAGGAAGTAGTAGGTGGTGCCGTGGCCGTTGAGGTTGGTCATCCCCGCTTCAAAGGTCTTGGCGAGGATCATGTCCTTGGAGACGAAGCCGGCCAGCGGCGGGATCCCCGCGATGGCGACGGTCGCCACCAGGAAGGTCCAGAACGTGGTGGGCATGAGCTTTCTGAGCCCGCCCATCTTGCGGATGTCCTGCTCGCCGCCGCAGCCGTGAATCACCGACCCGGAACCGAGGAAGAGGCAGGCCTTGAAGAAGGCGTGGGTGACGACGTGGAAGATGGCGGCGATGTAGGCGCCGGTGCCGGCGGCCAGAAACATGTAACCGAGCTGGGAGACGGTCGAGTAGGCCAGCACCTTTTTGATGTCGTTCTGGACCAGACCGATGGTGGCGGCAAAGACCGCCGTCACGCCGCCGATGACCCCGACCGTCAACATGGCCGTCGGGCTCGCCTGGTAGAAAAAATTGCACCTCGCCACCATGTAGACACCGGCCGTGACCATGGTCGCAGCGTGGATCAGGGCGGACACCGGGGTCGGGCCCGCCATGGCGTCGGGCAGCCAGACGTAGAGCGGCAGCTGGGCGGATTTTCCCATCGCGCCCACAAACAGGAGCAGACCGATGATCGTGGCGGCCCCGGCAAAGGCGTGGTGGTGGTCGGCAGCCATCGCCTGATAGAGGCCGTCGAATTCGAGTGTCCCGAAATAGTAGAAGGCGAAGAAAATCGCCAACAGGAAACCGAAGTCGCCGATGCGGTTGACAAGGAAGGCCTTCATGCCGGCCGATGCGCACCAGTCCTTCTCGAAATAGAAACCGATCAGGAGGTAGGAGCAGAGACCGACACCCTCCCAGCCCACAAAGAGAACCGGCAGGTTCGAACCGGTGACCAGAGTCAGCATCGCGAACATGAAGAGGTTCAGATACGAAAAGTAACGAGCGTAGTCACGGTCGGGCTCGGAGTGCATGTAGCCCACCGAGTAAAGGTGGATCAGGAAACCCACAAAGGTCACAAAGCCGACCATCACCGCAGATAGGGCATCGACCTGGAACGAGGCCGCGATGTCGAGGGGCACCACGCGACCGCCGAAGATCGTCAGTTCGCCGCCCGAGATCCAGGTGAAGGCCTTGACGACGTAGGGCTTGGTGATGTCCTCCGCGAGGTACCACTGGATCACCGCCGCCCAGCCCCACAACCATGCGAGACCCGATCCGACCAGCGCCACGGTGTGGGTCACCTTCTTTTCGAGACCGAGCCGGTTGGAAACGAGCCCGTTGAACACCGCTCCCGCGAGCGGGAACAGGGGCACGAGCCAGATCAGATCGTAAAAAGACATGAACTAACCCCGCATCTCGTCGGCCTCGTCCAGGGTCACCGTGTCCTTGAGCCGGACGAGGGCGATGATCAGACCGAGACCGATGGCCGCCTCCGCGGCGGCAACGGTGATCACAAAGATCGCCAGCACCTGGCCGGCGAGATCGCCGAGCCGGAAGGAGAAGGCGATGAGGTTGATATTGACGGCGTTGAACATCAACTCGACCGACATCAGGACGGTGATGAAGTTGCGCCGCACCATGAGCCCGATCAGACCGAGGCAGAACAGAATCAGCGACAGCGCCACATAGGGTTCGGCTGAGATCACGACTGAACCCCCTCACCGGGACCGGCCACCGCCTCGTCCCTCCGTCCGAATACGATGGCGCCGATCATGGCCACTAGAAGGACCACCGACACAATCTCGAACGGAATCAGATACTTGGTGTAGAGAACCCAACCCACGGCCTCGGTGTTACCGCGCTGCACGCCTTCGACCGCCTGCATCGCCGCGGCGCCGCCGTTTCCTGACGCCATCGTCCCAAGCAGAATGCCCACAGCGACCAGCGCGCCCAGGAGCACACCGCCGAGGATCGCCAGCGGCGCGGTGCCGGAGAGGAAGACCCGCTCCGTTGTCACGTCCTTGACCCGCGCCAGCATGATGACGAAGAGATAGAGGACCATGATGCCGCCGGCGTAGACCAGGACCTGCACCGCCGCCAGGAATTCGGCGTGGCGCAGGATGAAGAGCACCGCCACCATGATGAAGGTCTCGAGCAGCGCGAGGGCCGAATGAACGGGGTTCTTAAAGGAAATCACCCCGATGCCTCCCGCGACCGTCAGGACCGCAACCGTGTAGAAGACGATTGCCTCTGTATGTGCGACCAGGAAATCCATCACGGCGCTCCTTCAACCCTCTGCCGGCGGTTCGGCTTCGATCGCGGTCATCGGCGCGGCCGGATTCTGCCCGTCCTTGGGGAGAACGACCCCGGGGAAAGCCAGCATCCCGTCCCAATCGGCCAACCGCTCCTTGGTGTAATAGAGCCGTTCGTTGCGTTCGTAGGTGGTGCCCTCGTAGCTCAGGGTCGTCAGCCAGATCGACTTCGGCTCGGTCGGGCACGCCTCCTCGCAGAGGCCGCAGAACATGCAACGTTTGACGTCGATGTCGTAGCGGTCGATGATCTTCTTCTTTTTCTTCTTGCCGTCGATCTCCTCGACCTCGGTGTGGTCGGTGATGAAGATGATGTCGATGGGACAGGCCTTGGCGCACAGGTGGCAGTCGATGCAACGCTCGAGGTCGTAACCGAACAAACCGCGGAAGCGGTCCTTCGGCTGCATCCTCTTTTCGGGGTACTGGATCGTCTCTTTCTTGCGGAAGAGATAACCGCCCGTCACCGCCATGCCACCGAGAAGATCGGTGGGGATCAACATTTTCAAAAAGCTACCGATGCTCATGAAATCATCCCTTCAAGAGCAGGACGCCCAGGGCCACCAGCACGACGTTGGCCAGCGACAGGGGCAAAAGCCACTTCCAGCCGATCTGCATCAGCTGGTCGAAGCGATAACGCGGGAAGGTGCCGCGGAACCAGATGTAGACAAAGATGAAGGCCAGGACCTTGCCGTAGAACCAGAGGAATGGCGGTACCAGATCGAGAAATGCCAGGAACTCCACATTCGGGAAGGGCCGCAGCCACCCGCCGAAGAAGAAGATCACGGCGAGCGACGAAACGACCAGCATATTGATGTACTCGGCGAGATAGAAGAAGGCGAACTTCATCCCCGAGTACTCGGTGTGGAAGCCGGCCACGAGCTCGGCCTCGGCCTCGGGCAGATCGAAGGGGTTGCGGTTGGTCTCGGCGACGCCGCAGATAAAGTAGATGCCGAAGGCGAGGATGCCCGGGAAGATGTACCACAGGTGAGCGTCCCGCTGCGCCTCGACGGTGCCGACCAGCGAGAGGGTCCCTGACATCAAGAGCACCGACACGATGGCAAAACCCATCGGGACTTCGTACGAGACCATCTGGGCCGCTGAACGCAGACCGCCCATCAATGAGAACTTGTTGTTGGACGCCCACCCGCCGAGGATGATGCCGTAGACCCCGACCGATGAAACTGCCAGGACAAAGAGAACGGCAATGTTGATGTCAGCCAGGAACGGGGTGATGGTCACTCCCGCGACCGTGAAGTTTTCGCCCCACGGGATCACCGACCACACCAGCATCGCAGGCGCAAAGATGAGGATCGGTGCGAGGAAGAAGACAAAGCGCTCGGCCTGGCCGGGGACCAGGTCTTCCTTCACAAACAGCTTGAGCCCGTCGGCGATCGGCTGCAACCAGCCCTTGGGACCGACCCTGTTGGGCCCCAACCGCACCTGCATATAGGCGAGGATCTTGCGTTCGGCGAATGTCAGATAGGCCATAGTCAGCAACAACACCGCCAGGGTGACGATGATCTTGATCAGCGGCAGGCCGATGTACACCATCAGGGGATCGTTCATAGCGATCTCCGCGGGCCTTCGGCCCGATCAACAATTTCGGATTGCGGATTTCGGATTTCGGATTTGCCTCCACCCACCCGCGAGTCATTCATGAATGGCCGTGCCGGAAAATCCGAAATCCGAAATCCGAAATCTGAAATCCTGGCACTCATCGGTCGATCTCCCCGAGCACGATGTCGAGGGTGCCGATGACGGCCACGAGATCGGCCACAAGGCTCCCCTCCACCATCAGCGGCAGGACCTGGAGGTTGACGAATGAGGGCGGCCGGACGTGGCAGCGGTAGGGCATTGTGCCCTTCGCGGTGGCGACGATGAAGTAGCCGAGCTCGCCCTTGGGGGCTTCGACCGCGCCGTAGACCATGCCGTTGTCTTTTGTGCGGATGATCTTGGGCACTTTCGCCATGAACGGGCCTTCCGGCATCCTGTCAAGGCACTGGCGGAGTATCCGCACCGACTGCCGCATCTCCTCCATCCGCACCAGGTAGCGATCGTAGGTGTCGCCCTTTTTGCCGATCGGGATGTCAAAGTCGATCTCGTCGTAGCGGTCGTATGGGAAGACCTTGCGGATGTCCCACTCCACCCCGGACCCGCGCAGCGGCGGGCCGGTGAGGCCCCACTCGATGGCCTCCTCGGCGGTCACGACGGCGACGTCGATGGTGCGTTTCTTCCAGATCCGGTTTTCGGTCAGCAGGTTCTCGTACTCGTCGATGTGGGCGTTGAACCCGTCGACCAGCTCCGAGCAGCGGTCGAGCCAGCCTTCGGGCAGCTCGAAGGGCACGCCGCCGATCTTCATGCAGTTCAGCGTCAAGCGCGCACCGCAGTACTCCTCGAACAGGTCGAGGATCGCGTCGCGCTCGCGGAAGGTGTAGAAGAACGGCGTGATCGCGCCGATGTCGACCGCGTGGGTGGCGAGCCACACCAGGTGGGAGGCCAGCCGCTGCAGCTCGGCGAGAATCATACGGATGTAGGCGGCGCGCGGCGGGATCGAGATCCCGAGCAGCTTCTCCATGGTGACGCAGAAGCCCTGGTTGTTGGTCGCGGCCGCCACGTAGTCCATGCGGTCGGTGTGCGGGAGGCACTGCGGGAAGGGCATCGTCTCGAAGAGCTTTTCGGTGCCGCGGTGGAGGTAGCCGATGATCGGTTTGGCCTCCATGATCTTCTCGCCGTCGAGTTTCATCTTGACCCGCAGCACGCCGTGGGTGGCGGGGTGCTGCGGCCCGAAGTTGATCTCCATCTCCTCGACATCGAAGAGGGATTGATCGGGGCCACTCATGACTCGCCCCCTTGCTCGGACTCGGCGTCCTCGGCCTGCGGGCCACCGCCGGGCGGGTAGACGTCGGGGTAGATGGCTGCACCGGTGTCGATGCCCTCGACCGGGAAGTCCTTGCGCAGGGGGTGGCCGTTGAAGCCCTCCCAGGTCAGGATCCGCTCGAGTGCCGGGTGGCCCTCGAAGACGATCCCGAACATGTCGTAGACCTCGCGCTCCATCCAGTCCGCGGTCTTCCACACGTCAACCACGCTTGCGATCGGTGCGTCTTCGGCCAGTGCGCATTGAAGCCGTAGCCGTTTCGAGTCGTCGTGGCGGTGGAGCCAGTAGATGACGTCGAACCGGCCGTCCTCGCGCTCCGGCCAGTCCACCGCCGTGAGATCGACGAGAAACTTGTAGTCGCAGTCGTGCTTGAGGTAGCGGCAAACATCATTGATGCGTGCGGCAGGCACGGTCAGGGTGACTTCGCCCGCATAACGGTCGGCCGCGAGCACCACTCCGACCCATCTCGCCGCCGAGGGCCACCGCATCTGCGTCGTTCGAGGCGTCCTCGTGGTCGGGCGGGACGGGCTTCTCCTCCCACGGATCCTTGGGTTCGGCCTCGGCGGCAGCGGCCTTTTTGGCCGCGGCTTTGGCTTTGGCCTCGGCGATCTTGGCCGCCTTCTCTTCGTCCGTCAGAGGCTTCTTTTCGGTCGTTGCGATTTCCGGCGCCTTTTCCTCGGTAGCGGGTTTTTCTTCAGGCGGCGTGGTGGGTTTGTCGTCACTCATCATCCACCTCACGACGCCCGGGTGCGAGCGATGGTCTCACGGTCGATCTTGCGCTGGAGCTGCATCAGACCGTAGAGCAGGGCCTCCGGCCGCGGCGGGCAACCGGGGATGTAAACATCCACCGGGATGATGCGGTCGACCCCCTGGGTCACGGCGTAGGTCTTGTAGGGACCGCCGCACATGGCGCAGGAACCCATGGCCAGCACCCACTTGGGTTCCGCCATCTGGTCGTAGAGTCGTTTGACGATCGGCGCCATCTTTTCGGTCACCGTGCCGGCCACGATCATCATGTCGGCCTGGCGCGGCGATCCGCGAAAGACCTCGGCGCCGAAACGCGCCATGTCGTAACGCGGGTCGAGGGTCGCCATCATTTCGATCGCACAGCAGGCGAGACCGAACTGCATGGGCCACAAGGACGAACGCCGGGCCCAATTGAAGACCGTGTCGTAGGTGGTGGTGATGATGTTCTTCGAGAACCGGTTCTCGATCAGGCCCATTCGAGAGCCCCCCTTCGCCACGCATAGACGTATCCGACGAGGAGGATGGCGAGAAAGACCATCATCTCGATGAAACCGAAGAGCGCGAGCTTGTCGAACATGACCGCCCACGGGAAGAGAAATATGGTCTCCACGTCGAAGACCACGAAGAGGACGGCAATCAGGTAATAGCGAATCGAGAAACGGGTATCGAAGGCGAGCGATGTCACCTCGTTTCCGCACTCGTATGGCTCCGCCTTCACGGGGTCGTAGGAACCGAAACGAATCAATCGTGCAATCAGCAGGATGATGATCGGAACGGAGACCGCCACGAGGGTGAAGATGAGAATCGGGACGTACTGTTCCATACCCCCTCCTCCGGTCGGGCGCGATCATTCTAACGGTACATCGATGCTTGTCAATCTTTTCACAAGCTCTTGAGCACCGGTCTGAGACCGTGCCGCAGGACCTGGATCGCGCGAAGGTAGACGCTCGCGCCCCGGGCTGCATTCTGTCGCCCCTGCCGGGGCTTGGGTGGGGGGAGGTCCGAATTCCCGGGGCTCGCGCCCCGGGCTAATTTCTTTCGCGCCTCCGGCGCTCCGGACCACACTATTTCGAGAGCGATCGATTTGCAGCAGAGATCCAAGCCGCGGAGCGACGGCAGGAGCTTCGACTACCGTCGATCTGTGGCGCGAATCCAAGCCGCAGAGCGGCGACAGAAATTAGGCCGGGGCGTCAGCCCCGGTATCCGCGGCATCAATCAACGATCAAGCCCCGGAGGGGCGGCAGATACCACGCCATGACGTTCGATGAGAGCAGCGATCTCGTCAGAATAAGAACGGTGCCGGTGATGATTTGCCTGGTTCTTTGCGTAATCGACCACCACCGGCACCAGAGATTGGCTGACCGAAAACGCACCGTATCCCGCCTGCCAGCTAAATCTGGAAGACTGCACGTTCTTGTTCATCCATTTGGAAGAGTTTGCCTTGACGCTGCGGACGGCATCCGCGACCGCCACCGCAGTAGGTAGGGCCGCGACCACGTGGACGTGATCCGGCATGCCGCCAATAGCCATGGCCACACCTCCGATTCCACGAACGATGCCTCCGATATAGGGAAACAAATCGTGACGAACATTTTCGGTCAGCAACGGAATACGCTCTTTCGTCGAAAAGACGAAATGATACGAGAGGCTGCTGTATGTGTCGGGCATGTCATCCTCCAATCGAATTGTCAAATGTACGATCTGCCGCCCCTGCCGGGGCTTGGGTGGGGAGGGGACCGAATTCCCGGGGCTCGCGCCCCGGGCTAATTTCTTTCGCGCCTCCGGCGCTCCGGAACGCGCAATGTCGATCTCCCGAGATCACAACGGATGCCCCACGGAGGTCGCCCGAATTGTCCACCCACACACCAGCCGCGGAGCGGCGACACGTGTAAATCGACGAACATTGGATCGTGGCGCGATTCCGAGCCGCGGAGCGGCGACACGTGTAAATCGACGAACATTGGATCGTGGCGCGATTCCGAGCCGCGGAGCGGCGACACGAGTAAATCGACGAACATTGGATCGTGGCGCGATTCCGAGCCGCGGAGCGGCGACACGTGTAAATCGACGAACATTGGATCGTGGCGCGATTCCGAGCCGCGGAGCGGCGACACGTGTAAATCGACGAACATTGGATCGTGGCGCGATTCCGAGCCGCGGAGCGGCGACACGTGTAAATCGACGAACATTGGATCGTGGCGCGATTCCGAGCCGCGGAGCGGCGACACGAGTATCTCGACGAACATTGGATCGTGGCGCGATTCCGAGCCGCGGAGCGGCGACAGGTATTAGGCCGGGGCGTGAGCCCCGGTATTCGTGACGCCAACACATCACCAAGCCCCGGAGGGGCGACAGATGTCTCACGAGGTCTTCCACTCCCCCACCGCCTTGGCTTGGATGGCCGGCTCGCGATCGAGGCAGCGGTAGGCGATGGCCTCGGCGAGGTGGGCGGCCGTCACGTTCTGCGTCTCGGCAAGATCTGCGATGGTCCGCGCCACCCGTAGGATGCGGTGGTACGCTCGCGCCGAGAGGCCGAGACCCCGGCTTGCGTGTTCGAGAAGGCGTTTGCCGTCACCATCGGGTTTCGCCCAGCGGCGGATGGCATCCGGCCCCATCTCACCGTTACACGACAGTCCGGATCCGGCGAGCCGTCCCGCCTGCCGGGCCCGGGCCGCGGCCACCCGGCCCGCCACCACCGCGGATGGCTCGCCGCGCCGGTCGGCCGACAGGTCCTGCCACGGCACCGCCGGCACCGTCACCTGGAGATCGATACGGTCGAGGAGTGGCCCCGAGAGGCGCGACCGGTAGCGTTGAACCACCACCGGAGTGCACGAACACTCGCGTCGTCCGTCACCGAGAAAGCCGCACGGACAGGGGTTGGCGGCCGCCACCAACTGAAAGCTGGCCGGGAAGCTGAGCGTCGACATCGCTCGCGCCACGGTCACGAAGCGGTCCTCGATCGGCTGCCGAAGGGCCTCGAGCACATCGCGGCGAAATTCGGTGAGCTCGTCGAGGAACAGGACACCGTGGTGCGCCAGCGATGCCTCACCGGGTTGCGGATTGGCGCCGCCCCCGATCAACGCAGCCGCCGAGGTGGTGTGGTGTGGCGACCTGAACGGCCGCTGTCTCAACAGACCGATCGGACGCGGAACCCTCGTCGAAACCGAGTAGATACAGGTGGTTTCGAGGGCCTCTTCGTCGGTGAGCGGCGGCAGAACTCCGGGCAACCGCCGCGCCAGCATCGACTTCCCGCTGCCCGGCGGCCCCATGAAGAGGAGGTGGTGTCCCCCCGCAGCCGCGATCTCGAGCGCCCGGCGCGCCTGTTCCTGTCCGATCACATCAGCCAGATCCGCAGCCGGTTGGCAGCGACTGCGGCTTCCGCCGTCCATCGCGTCCACGTCACCCTCCGGTACCACCCCATCGCGGACGTAGCGCACGACCTCGCCCAGGGTGGCAGCGGCCACCACGTCCACCCCCGACACAACCGACCCTTCACGACCGTTGGCCGCCGGAATCACGACCTCGGGGATGCCTCGATCCCTCGCCGCCAGAACAATCGGCAGCACGCCGCGCACCGGCTGCAGCCGACCTTCGAGCGACAGTTCGCCCAGGAGCAAGCGGTCTTCGAGGACCGACGCCGGGATGTCGCCGGCGGCGGCGAGAAAGGCCATCGCCATCGCGAGGTCCAACGTCGCCCCCTCCTTGCGCTGATCGGCCGGGGCCAGGTTGATCACCACGTTGGCCGCTTCCGATCGCCGGCCGAGGTGACGGATCGCTGCAAAGATCCGTTCGCGGGCCTCGCGGACAGCGGTATCGGGCAGACCGACGACGATCACCGACGGCTGCTGAGAACGAATTCGATCCACTTCAACGGTGACGAACAGTGCTTCCACGCCGCGCGGCGTGGCAGAGTACGCCTTCGCCAGCATAGTTCTCTCCCTTGATTGTGCAGCGTGGGACGTTCTCAATATGGCACCGGCGGGAGCAACCGTCAAGGGGCGGAGGGGCAGGGGGAAAGGGTGCTGGATGCTCGATTCTGGATGCTGGATTGGCCAGCGATCAGGAGAAACCGCAGATATCGCAGATGAACGCAGATGTTCGCGTGCGGCGGAGGTGCCCTTTTTGCATTGTTTGACGCCTCGATCTTTTGCAAGCCCACGAAGCGTCTTGGGCAAACAATGCTCAAGGTGGCTCCTCTCGGGGATCGCGCTCTGAAAGGCGGGTTCACTCGAACGCCGGAGAAAGTGACGCCTCTTCCCTGCAAGAGATTTCTCCACTCGCTACGCTCGGTCGAAATGACAGTCCTAAAAATCCGAACATGATAAGGAGCGCGTCTCCCCCGCTCCCCCGCTCCCCTGGGAATACCTTCACCCACGACTGCGTATACACAAGCAAGAGACAAACAGCACCAAAGTGCTAGAATGCTCTCTTGCCAACAAAATCTGGGGGCGTCCAGGTTTTGACGGGGAACGGTTCCGGTTGTCGGCAGCGTGTCGAGATTCATCCGCTCGTAAACTGGGTGAGGCAACTTTAACTGCCGATAACAACTACGCTCTGGCTGCGTAAGTAGCCACGTCGCTCTCGAGGCTCGGCCCGTCGGTCTGAGAGGGACGAAGTTAGATGGGCTGGATTGCCGTCGCGCCCGAAGGCGGTGATCGAGATTTTTCGGGCTGGCCGCGAGGAAGGTTGCCAGCTAACTGACCACGCGGCGAGATAAACTAGCCGGCTGCACACGGAGAAACCGGCGATCGGAGTTCCTCGGACGTGGGTTCGATTCCCACCGCCTCCACCATATGCAACAGCCCACCGACAAGGTGGGCTTCTGCTTTCCAAGAAATCCTGCCAATCGGTCTACGGCCCATCGGCGCGTTCTCGCAGGACAGCTCGCTCCGCGACCGGTCCGCGTTCACCCTGCGCCGCTTGACCGCAGTGTCGATTCCCACCGCCTCCACCAGGCTTCGTTCAAAACCCGCGTTTTGAACGAAGCCTGCCACGGCGAAGCGCGTAGCGCGAAGCCGGGCACCTCACCTAACCGCACGTAGGTTTTGAACTACGCCCTGGCAAGCCATGCCACGCCTACGTCGTCGCCGTCACCGAACCCGCGTTTTGAACGAAGCCTGCCACGGCGAAGCGCGTAGCGCGAAGCCGGGCACCTCACCTAACCGCACGTAGGTTTTGAACTACGCCCTGGCAAGCCATGCCACGCCTACGTCGTCGCCGTCACCGAACCCGCGTTTTGAACGAAGCCTGCCACGGCGAAGCGCGTAGCGCGAAGCCGGGCACCTCACCTAACCGCACGTAGGTTTTGAACTACGCCCTGGCAAGCCATGCCACGCCTACGTCTTCGCCGTCGCCAAACCCGCGTTTTGAACGAAGCCTGCCACGGCGAAGCGCGTAGCGCGACGTGTCACGGCGTAGCCGTAGGCGAAGGCGGAAGCCGGGCAAACCACTCCCTTTCAACGCGCCTGGAAGCCCAACCGCTGCGCAGCGTACAATGGGCTCGCCCGTGCTGAAATACGGGCGCGGCCCTGTCATCCGACGACCGGACCCATTACAATTCGCGACAGCTCGGGGCTGAAACCTGGGCCGGGAAACGCGGGTCCTGGGGTCCGCCCCACATGGAGTTCTGTGATTTTGAAACGCACACTGCCGCTTCTGCTCATCGCGCTGGCACTTTGCGGCGGCCACGTAGCCGCCCAGGACCTCGACCGCGCGGTCGAGTTTCATTTTGAAGATCGTGCGATCGTGGTGCCCCGCTTCGGGCCCAAGGTCGAGGTGTTGCCGATACTCGAATTGGTCGGCGCCGAGGCGAGGTACTCACTCTCCGCTGGAACCTACGGCGTCGTATTGGGCGACCACATCATCCAGTTTTCGGTCGGCCACAAAGTCATGCTGGTCAACGGCAACCTGCAGGACGCGCAAGAAGCACCCGTCGCATCTCCCGGGGGCGTCGCAGCGTCGCTCTCATTTCTGGATCGATCTCTCCTCAGCCCCCTGGGTTTTCGCCTCGAACCAATTTTGCGCGGCTATCGCATCGAACACGGCGCGCGCTTCGCCGATCCGGTCAGCGTCAGGCCTGCCGTGGCCGATTTTGGTGTCACCACAACCCTCGTTCTGACACTCAGCCGCACGACACCGGGCGACGTCGCCAACATCGAGGCCGGGATGATCACCGTCCATTTCGACGAGGCCACGCCGCACCTCGACGGCAGCACGCCCTTCCGATCGCGACGGGTTTTGTCGCTCTCGAGCAAGGAGCAGACGGTCAAGATCACTCTCGCGCCGGGTATCGGTCTGCTCTCGTGGAACACTCTGGACGGGCCGCCGAGGATCACCATGGAACTCGGCCCGGCCAGGGCGACGCCAACCCCCGCCCCGCGGCGGGCCCCGGTGGTGCTCAGCACCGGCCCCAGGCCCATCGTCATCGATCCGGGTCACGGCGGTGACGACATCGGCGCGGAATCCGGCAGCGGTCTGATGGAAAAAGAGATCACGTTAGCTGTCGCACGCCGTCTCGCGCGGGTGCTCGAGGCGCGCGGTTATCGGGTTCGACTGACACGAGACGGAGACCAGAAACGCGCCCTCACCGACCGCACCGCACTGGCCAATCGCCTCGATGCACTGGCCTTCGTGTCGCTCCACGCCAACGCCTTTACCGCATCGTCGGTCTCCGGCGCCGAAACCTACTACATGTCCATCGACGAGGCGAGCGACGCGGACGCGGCGGCCGTCGCCGATCTCGAGAACCGCGCCGGAGCTTCGTCCGGCGGGCGGACACCGCTCGATCTCATCTTGTGGGACCTGGCTCAGGCCGAGGTCCTCAACGAAAGCGCCCAACTCGCGCTGACGGTCCAGCAAAGCCTCAACAGCCAACTCGGCGCCCGCGACCGCGGGGTCCGCCAGGCACCGTTTGTCGTGCTCACCGGCGCCACCATGCCCGCAATCCTGGTCGAGGTGGGCTTCCTCTCCAACTCGAGGGAAGCCGATCTCCTGGCTCAGCCCGACCACCAGCAGAAGCTCGCGGAGGCCATCGCTTCCGGTATTGAAGGCTTCGTGAGCCGCTGATGCACCGGCGCGTGGTTCTCATCGCGGTCGCGGCCCTCGGCGGCGTGGCGCTCCTGATCTGGCTGCTCACTGCGGGCGGCCCGCAGCAGGTCCAGGAAGAGCTGGTGCCGGCCGAGGCCCTTCCCACTCCGACACCGGCCCCCGAACAGCGGGTCATTCTGCTGTTTGCCGGCGGAGACGGCATGCTCCACCCCGAGCTGCGTTCGGTGCCGCTGCCCGCAGAGGTCCATGAGCGGATCCGCGTGGTCATGACCGAGCTCCTGGATGGCCCTCGGAACAGCCGACAGCTGGCGCCGATCATCCCCTATTCGGCGACGGTCGACGCCATCTTCGTCGACCAGCAGGGTCACGCTTTCGTCGATCTCACAGCTCCTCCTGAACCCCTCACAGGATTGAGTACCGAGTTGCTGCTGGCGTACGGAGTGGTCAATTCGATCATCCTCAACTGCCCCGAAATCTCCGCTGTGCAGATCCTGTTCGGCGGCCATGAAGTGCCCACCCTGACCGGCCACCTCGATCTCTCAAAACCACTGGTTCTCAACAAGAGGTTCATCGCTGCCTCATGAGCCGCGATCGCCCCATCGGGGTCTTTGATTCCGGAGTCGGCGGCCTCACCGTGCTTCAGGCCCTTCGCGAACGCCTTCCCGATGAGGACTTCCTCTACCTCGGCGACACCGCACGACTGCCATACGGCACCAAAACTGCGTCCACCGTGCGCCGCTACGCGCTCAAGGCCGCGAACCACCTCGCCGAAGGCAATATCAAACTGCTGGTCGTCGCCTGCAACACCGCAACCTCGTTTGCGCTCGAGGCACTCGCCGAATCCTCCCCGGTGCCGGTCGTCGGTGTGGTCCTGCCGGGCGTCATGGCTGCTCTCGCAACCGGCGCCAAGCGGGTCGGGGTGATCGGCACCGAAGGCACTATCCGCTCGGGCGCCTACCAGACGGCCCTGTCACGGCTCAGGCCCCGGATCGAGGTCGCCGCCACCCCGTGTCCTCTGCTTGTGCCACTCGCCGAGGAGGGCTGGGGTGACCACCCGGTGACCGATCAGATCGCCCGCCACTATCTCCAGGGCCTGCTCGATTGGGGCACCGAGACCATCATCCTCGGCTGCACCCACTACCCGATGCTCACACCGTCGCTGCAACGCGTCGTCGGGCCTGGGGTTCAGCTGGTTGATTCGGCCCGGTCGGTGGCCGACTCCGTCCTCACCGACCATGCCGAGCTCATCGACACGACGAGCGGTCGACAGGGTTCGGTCCACATCCGGCTCACCGACGCCTCCGACCGCTTTTTGCGGATCGCCGAGTCGATTCTGGGTGGTGAGCCCGAGCACCTCGAGGTCGTGGATATTTAGGGTCAACGGATACGCCCCTCGAAGGTCCGGGTTTGGGCGACAGGATATTGGATGTTGGATTTTTGATCACTCCTGTCCAAGACAGGTTCTCGGAAAGGATAGCCGCGGAGCGGCGACAGGAATGAGCCCGGGGCGCGAGCCCCGGGAAACCGTGCAACCAAAAACAGTCAAGCCCCGGAGGGGCGACAGAAAAGGACGCGTTGCCGCGCTAAAAGCCAAGCGGGATAGTCTGTCGCCCCTCCGGGGCTCGGTCTATTTATCCGGGCCTTGTTCCCGGGGCTCGCGCCCCGGGCTAATATTTTTCGCCCCTCCGGGGCTTTTTCGGTGCCGGTCCATGAGGCGGTGGTTCATGACGTATTTCGACAACCTCTTCCCGAAATACCTCGTATCCAGGTCGTAAAACGTCTGTTTTCCGTACGGCATCCTCTCGTGAGAGTCTGTTTTGGACAGCAGTGATCCAAAATCAAATATCCAAGATCAGTGACCTACGGCTTCTTCATCCAACTGTAGTTGTAGGCCACGCCGACGGAGTTGAAATCACCGCCAATCCTCGTGATGGCTCCCGCGCTGGTCGCGATCCGCAGATTGTGACGAGGTGCCAGCCGAATCGACAGTGTGACTCCGACCCTTGAATTGCGTTGCTCATCATCGTTCGCAACACCGTTGACCGTCGTCTGCCCCCCGTTCCAGAAATTGCCGTCGATCGCCGCCCATAGTCCGGGTTTGAAGAGGTATCGGATATGGGCCTGAGTCGAATAAATCGGATCCTGGGTTCGCGTCGAACCGCCGAAAAAGTCCTCATTGTCGGTATAAAACCAGACGCCCACATAGGCATCGATCGCCCACCGCCCAAAGACCTGGACGACGCCGATCTCGGGTTTGAAGGACCACCGGTTGGTCCCGATATTGATCAGCTTCGACGAATCGTACTGACCTGTCGGGCCCTTGACGATCAGACTGGTGCCGATCAGCGTGCGGGGCCGGTAGGTGCTGAACTCCCCTGGGCTCATCGCTGGACCGCCGTACAGATTAATAGCGCCGCGAAAAGCCATATCGCCGATTCCAGACCGTTCCGCAGACGCGGGCTCACCAAGATACGTCCCCTTGAGGTCGCCGAGGACGTACGGCACGATCACGCCGATGTTGGCCGAGCGACCCGCAATATTGAGGGTGCGGACATAACCGAGCGAGGACCCGAGGATCTTGGCATCGGACACGTCGATGGGCTGTGACGGATCAAAGGAAATGTCGCCGGTGTTGTAGGTGGTGGCGAGGGACAGCACGTTGACGCCGTACGGTGCAGGCGTGTAGGACGCCGGCACCAACTCCTGCGCCGAAACAACGGACGACACCGTACCGACACACGCCAAAAATCGCGCCACCACCAGCGACCACGTCGGGCGCGCGGGCGGCAGTCCTGAGAGGCACCGTCTCACGTCAACTATCGCAGTCGAGGTCGCCCGCCGGTGCCAGGTGGATCAGTCGGTCGACAAAGAACTGCCCGTCATAGTCGGCGGCGAAGCCGTCACCCTGCTCGTCGCTCAGGCGGCCGTCGATTTCGGCATAGAAAGGCTCGAAGGGTTCGTCGGTGAATCTCTCGATCGCAACTTGAAATGCGTCGAGACTCGCCTGATCGGCTTGGATCCAATACACCGTCTTGCTTCCGCACGGGATAAAGGTCCGGACTTCGTGTCCCACGACACACAGGCCCTTGATCGAGCGTCGGATACCGTCCCGGGCTGCAAGGTCTCCGGTTTCGGTTGGAGCATCGTCGAACACCCCCGGTTGCGGGGGCTTGGGGGCATCGCTTCCGCAACCCATTATCAGCGCACCGGCCGCTCCCAAGATCGCCGCCATCATCTTCCAGGATCCGTGCCTCACCGTGCCACCTCCGAACGCCTCCGCCTGCTGCAGCCTCGCGTTCATGATAAACAGATTATCTCACTGCCCGCAGAAGCCGGACACCTCCGTTGCACGCTGGCTTTCCGCATGCGCTTCCCGAGTGGAGCCAGGCACGCGGCCCGTCGGACGGGCCGGATGCCTGGCACCTCCGCCGCACGCGGTCGTACTCCCCCTAAGTACCCGAGCGTTTCCCATCGGTGGGGGCCGGGTTGGAATTCCGAAATCCGAAATTCGAAATCCGGCGACGGTCTATACTCCTCCACCGATAAGGAGAAGCCGATGCGATCCGACGGCCGCAAGAACCATGAAATCCGCCCCATCACCATCGAGCCCGATTTCATCCGCTACCCCGAAGGCAGCGTGCTCTACCGCGCCGGCGATACGGTGGTGCTGTGCAACGCCAGCGTGCTCGAACGCACCGCGCCCTTTCTCCGCGGCTCGGGCGAGGGCTGGGTGACCGCCGAGTACGCCATGCTGCCGCGGGCAACCGATACCCGATCCGACCGCGAAGTCACTCGCGGAAAACAGAGCGGGCGCTCGCAGGAGATCCAACGTCTGATCGGCCGCTCGCTCCGTGCCGCCGTCAATCGCGGTGAGCTCGGCGAGCGCACCCTCGCCATCGACTGCGACGTGCTCCAGGCCGACGGCTCGACCCGAACCGCTTCCATTTCGGGTGGTTGGATTTCCCTGGTCCTCGCCCTCTGTCAGATGTACGAACAAGGTCTGCTCAACGAGTGGCCCGTCACCAACCAGATCGCCGCTGTGGCGGTGGGTCTCATCGGCGGCGAGGCCCGGGCCGATCTCGACTATGGCGAGGACTTTGACTGCGACGTCGACCTCAACCTGGTATTCACCGGTGACGGCAACCTCATCGAAGTTCAGGGGACCGCCGAAGGCGAGTCCTTTTCGCGCGAACAGTTGAGCACCCTTCTCGACGTCGGCTGGCAGGGCGCGCAACAAATCGCGGCCAGACAAATCGAGATTGTCGGACCGAAACTCGAGGCGCTTGGACTTTCCCTGCCGTAGGCAGAGTTTTGAGTTCTCAGTTTTGAGTTTTTAGCACCGGACGAAACGACCATTTTTCACCTATTCGTGGAGTGAAACTTCGAATTCTCAACGCAGAGGCGCAGAGATGACATTTGTGTCATCGCAACGAATGAGGTACTTGGTGCGATGAAAAACCGAAATCCGAATTGATCGCCAACGTTCCTCTACGTTTGGACTTCCAGGCAGGTAGAATCTCAAAACTCAAAACTGAGAACTCAAAACTCGCGGCCCCCATGGCCGCGTCCGCCATTGACACTGGTCGGCCGCGAAACCTATACTCTCCCTTCGCCTTCGGGCGGTTGTTCTTTGGCATCAATGAGTGGACTCCCAGTCGGGGTGTAGCGCAGCCTGGTAGCGCACCTGCCTTGGGCGCAGGGGGTCGGAGGTTCAAATCCTCTCGCCCCGACCAATCACCTCTCCTGTGGAAACCTCCGCCTGTAGCTCAGCTGGATAGAGCAACGGACTTCTAATCCGTAGGTCAGAGGTTCGAGTCCTCTCAGGCGGACCATTCTGTATTCGATATGGTGGGCGTAGCTCAGTTGGTAGAGCACAGGATTGTGGCTCCTGTGGTCGTGGGTTCGATCCCCATCGCTCACCCCATTTTTTGATTGTGCGCCCGTAGCTCAGCTGGATAGAGCGATAGCCTCCGGAGCTATAGGTCGCTGGTTCGAATCCAGTCGGGCGTACCATAGTTTCAGCCTCCCAACATGGGAGGCTTTTTTCTTTTGCAAAAGCAAGTTCGGCAATCGCCTGTAAACTGGGGTCGAAGTGGAGAATGGACCCGGCGACATGCCCGACCTTTTGACATGGGTGCGCGAATACCAGGACCTCCTCGAATGGTTGGCTGGGTTGTCGCTGCTGATGTTTGTCGTGACCCTGGTGGTCTTTCCGTTGGTCATCATCTTTCTGCCCGAGAATTATTTCGTCCGCGACCAGCGGGACCCTGCCCACCAAAAACGACAACACCCCGCGGTCTGGCTCACCCTGGCAGTTCTCAAGAACATCCTTGGCGTCGTATTGATTCTGGCAGGCGTCGCCATGCTGGTGCTTCCCGGTCAGGGGTTGCTGGCTGTCCTTCTGGGGGCGACACTGGTCAACTTTCCGGGCAAGTTCGCTCTCGAGCGCCGTCTCGTCAGTCGGCCGACGGTGGCTGGGACCCTCAACAGGATTCGCGAAGCTGCCGGCAGAAAAAGCCTGAAACTCCCAAAAAGAGATGATTTATAGACTTTTCGACAGTCGGCATGATTCAACACTCGCCACTGCCAACTCGCGACTGACAATTACTGTGAGGTCGCTAGGTTCTTTTCGGCCCCGCGTTCTTGATTTTGTCCGATGACGATTCGGCAAATTGTTCGAAGTTGGCGTGGAAGAGTGTGGCCAGATGCTTCGCCTTGGCGTCGTAGGCCGCGCCATCGCTCCAGGTGTCGCGGGGACGCAGGACCTCGGTCGGAACACCGGGGCACGATTTCGGCACCTGGAGCCCGAAGATGGGATCCTCCTCATACTCGACATCGGCCAGCGAACCGTCGAGGGCCGCGTTGAGCAGGGCGCGGGTGTGTTCGATGGGCATGCGGTGGCCTGTGCCATAAGGGCCACCGGTCCAGCCGGTGTTGACCAGCCAGCAGTGGGAACCGTGGGTCCTGATCTTCTCCGCCAACAACTCGGCATAGTAGGCCGGTGGTCGGACCATGAACGGCGCGCCGAAACAGGCCGAAAACGTCGCCGAGGGTTCGGTGACGCCGGCCTCGGTACCGGCAACCTTGGCGGTGTAGCCGGACACAAAGTGGTACATGGCCTGTTCGGGGGTGAGCCGGGCAATGGGCGGCAGTACACCGAAGGCATCGGCCGTCAGCATGATGATGTTCTTGGGGTGGCCGGCGCAGCCGCTTCTCACCACGTTCGGAATATGACTCAAGGGGTACGCCGCACGGGTATTTTCGGTGAGGCTGTCGTCGTCGAGATCGAGACGGCGGGTAATCACGTCGTAGCCGACATTTTCGAGGATGGTGCCGTACATTTCGGTGGTGGCATAGATCTCGGGTTCGGATTCCTCACTCAAGCGGATGACCTTGGCATAACAGCCGCCCTCGAAATTGAAGACACCGTTGTCGGACCAACCGTGCTCGTCGTCGCCGATCAGCTGACGGTTGGGATCGGCGCTCAGCGTCGTCTTTCCGGTCCCGGAGAGACCGAAGAAGATCGCCACGTCGTTCTCGGCGCCTATGTTGGCGCTGCAGTGCATGGGCAGGACCCGGAGCTCGGGGAGTCGGTAGTTGAGAACTGTGAAGATGGACTTCTTGATTTCGCCTGCGTACGAGGTGCCGCCGATCAACACCAGTTTGCGCCGCAGGTTGAGCAGGATGAAGGCCTCCGAGTTGGTGCCGTCGACCTCCGGAATCGCCTGGAAGCTGGGGGCGTGGATGATGGTGAAATCGGGAATGTGATCAGGCAGTTCTTCGGGCTCGGCCTGGATAAACATGTTGCGGGCAAACAGCGAGTGCCAGGCGCGGACGGTGACGACGCGGATCGGCATGCGGTAGCGAGCATCAGCGCCCGCGAAACAGTCCTGCACCCACACGTCGCGATCCTGCAAATAGGCCTGGAGCCGCCGGAACATGTTCTCGAAGGTGGAGGGCGTGATTGCCTTGTTGACCTTGCCCCACCAGATGTGGTCTTTGGTCTCCTCCTCCTCGACGATGAACTTGTCCTTGGCCGCGCGTCCGGTGTGGAGACCGGTGCGGGTGATCACCGGACCGTTGTGCGTGATATGGCCTTCGTTGTTTTTGATGATGTCTTCGTAGAGCAGGGGGGTGTTGTGGTTCCAGTGCACCTTGCGAACGTTGGTGATTCCGCTTTTTTCGAGCCCGTACGAACTGAAAAGTCGTTCTGCCGTCATCCAAATCTCCCATTGGCCCGGCCGCCGGGGGCCGATCGATGTTTGTGCCCTTGCACAACCCATTTGAAGTCGGATCTATTCGCGGGCGAAGACTGGCGTCATCTCCTCGACATGAAGATCCTCAAGACGTACCAGAACATCAGGGCCACCGAGGCGAAGAGCTGGAGGGCGGCGCCGACGTATCGGTCCTCTGGGAAGCTGCGGAGGATTTTCGAGGTGTCGTAGAGGATGGCGGCGCCGGCGAGCCCCACCATGGCGACCGAGAACCAGGTGCCGATGTTGAAGCCGAAAGCCACCCCGCCGACGATCGCCACCAGGGCAAGGATGCCGCCCCACTTCAGCAGGCCGCCGAGGAAGGAAAAGTCCGTCCGGCTCAGATAGGCGACGGCGGTGAGGCCGGCGAAGCCGATCAGGGTGATGGTCGCCGCGCTCTGGATGGCGCCCGGCGCATAGGCGTTGGCGATGAAGAGCATGGGCACGAAGATCAGCGCCTCTGCCACAACGAAAGCAGCCAGGGCGGCGTACTGGACACCCATCGACCTGGCAGTGTGGGCGGCACGACTGGCGATCCACGATACCACCATGAACCCGCCGAGGACCCACAGCCAACTGACACCCAACATCGATCGGGCGATGGACTCGGCAAGACCGCTCTTGAAAAGCCACACCTCGATCAGCACGAATGCGATGATCGCGCCGAAGAGGTGCATATAGGTGCGGCCGATAAAGGCCGCCCGGGTGTCCTCGCCGATCCTTACAGAAGGCGAGTCGGCATAACGCGAATCAGTGGGCTCGAAGTTCATGGTGCGTTCCTTTCCGAAAGTCGGTTTCATTGGCGCAGGAGAATCATCCTGTTTCAGCGCAGCGACTTGGACAGATCCTGTGAATTTCCGCCACCAGGATAACCGACCTCGCCCGCGTCGCGGAGAACGACCTCTCCAACAACCAGGTTCGCACGCCCGCAGAGACGCCGATCAGGAGCTATGGCCCCGCCTGGGGCCCGGTGTCTCCCTCTTGAGCGTCTGCAGCAAGACACGGCCCGGCCCGGTGAGACGGGTCATGAACAGCCCCTCTCCGCCAAATGCCATGCGGCGGCAGCCGGCGACGCCCTGAATGTCGTAGTCAACGGATTCTGCAAAGGCGGCAAGACTTCCAGTCGACACCAGCACCGCCTCGCCGGCGACGAGATCGCGCTCGATGAAATCGCCTGAGCCGTGCACGAGAACCGTGCCCGAACCCGAGATGTGCTGCAGAAAGAGCCCCGCACCGCCGAAGAAGGCGGCCCCGGCGCGCTTCGCAACTCGAACATCGATATCGACCCGTGGTCCGAAGGCGGCGACAAACGACCCGCGCGTCGTGATGACGGGACCATCATCGAGATTCCAGGCGATGATCTTGCCTGGCTGGTTGGCGGCCAGGGTCGCCCGTTGTCCGTCGGCCGACGCCTCGAGAAAGGTCAGGGCGAGACCCTCACCGGACATCATGCGGCGGGCCGCGCCACTCGCTCCGCCGGGCACCTTGAGGTGCCATCCGAGCCCCGGATCCATCGCGACGATGGAACCCTTGCTCGCCCAACAGGTGTCGCCCTTGTCGAGCGAGAGATTCGCGACCTGCGCCAATTCGCCGCTGATGGTGTGCTGCATGGTTCCCCCAATCACGGAGCGCCCTCTGGCTCTGCCTGATCGCTCTACTCGCCAGGCTCGCCGACAATTCCAGCGGCCATCGACCCGCCCGGGGAGATTATTGAACCTTCCGCTTGTAGTCCGCGATTTCCTCGAGCAGTTTTTCGATTTCCTGGCGCACCTTGGGGTCTTCGACCTTTTTCCCCATCTTCTTGAGATCGCGCTCAACGCCGTCGATGGTCGTGAGAGCGTTCTCCGCATCGGGCGTCGAGTCGAGGCCGCTCAAGCCGGCCGCCCTGCCCGCCTGTCGGTACTGTTGGGCGGCCTCGCGGAAATCACCGCGCAGGCGGTTGACCTCACGGGCCTCATCGCTCATCGCGCTCCCCGGCATGAGCTTGAACTCACCCGACTGGAAATAGTTGAAGGCCACCAGAGCAATGGCGACCACGACGGCAACGGTGATGAGACTCTTCATGATCTTCCCTTCAAATTGCATGCCAGCTCGACCGGATATCGTGGGGTCCTGCTCCTCCATTGTGGCACGGCAGGCGGTTGACACGGCCGCGTTGTCAGCCGACTCTGGGACGATGAGTGGCGGCCGGTTCCAGCCCGGCCGATCCAAAGGAGTTCGAATGACACGACACGGCATCAGGTTCTGGATGGTAGTGATGGTCGGCGTGACCGCCGGGGCCGGATCGAGTTCCATCGCCTTCTCCCAAGAGGCCCGGCGAACCGAACCGACGTCGAGGGTCGTCACGCTGCGGGGCGAACTCACGCCTGCCGAGATCAGCCTTACGGAGCTTTTTGAGGGAGCATCGCCTTCGGTCGCGTATATCACCAGCGTTTCGCTGCGGCGGGACTTCTTTCGAATGAACGTCATGGAAATCCCCAGCGGCACCGGTTCGGGCTTCGTGTGGGACGACCGCGGCAACATCGTCACCAACTTCCACGTCATTCGAGGCGCCCACCGGGCCGAGGTCACCCTGGCCGATGGTTCGACCTGGGAGGCGAAGCTGGTCGGTTCGGCGCAGGAGAAGGACCTGACGGTGTTGCACATCGAAGCACCGCGAGCACAACTCCACCCCATTCGGATCGGGACCTCTTTCGATCTCAAGGTCGGCCAGACGGTGATCGCCATCGGCAACCCCTTCGGTTACGACCACACCCTGACCTCCGGCATAGTGTCCGCTCTCGGGCGCGAGATCGAATCCACCGACGGCGTGCCGATTCGCAACGTGATTCAGACCGACGCCGCCATCAACCCCGGCAACTCGGGCGGACCGCTGCTCGACAGCGCCGGGCGCCTGATCGGCGTCAACACGGCCATCGTCTCACCATCCGGCGGCTACGCCGGCGTCGGTTTTGCCATCCCGGTGGACACCGTCAACTGGGTTGTGCCGCAGCTCATCGCGTACGGCAAAGTGAAGCGGCCGGATCTCGGCATCGATCTGGCGGCGGACCACATCGTCCGTCGTTCCGGCATCGACGGCGCCGTGGTGATCGGGGTTGTTCCCGGGAGCGGCGCTGAAAAGGCGGGCATCCGCCCGGCCTACCGCGACCGCCGCGGGCGGGTGGTGATCGGCGACGTGATCACGGCCGTCGACGGCGAGCCTGTCAGCACGGGCGGCGAACTCGGCCTGCTCCTCGAACGGTACGCGGTGGGTGACGCCGTCGTGGTCACCATCAACCGCGAAGGAGAGGACGTCGAAGAGAGGATCACTCTGGGCGCGTCGCGCTGAAGAACCGTGCCACCGGCGGGGCGACCCTCTCGGGATGCGTCAAGTGTACGTGGTGGCCGCCCTCGACCTCTGCTCCTTCGAAAGAGGGGATGACCGCCAGACGCGCCTCCACGATGTCGCGGGGGAAGGGCCAGCCCTGAGTGGCCCTGACCGCCAGCACGGGACAGTCGATGGCGGCGAGGAAGGCGCGGACCTGGTTCTCGGTGAATCGCAGGCGCGAGCGGGTCTTGAGCCGCGGGTCGAAGGTGAAGCGCACGCCGCCCTCGACCTCTTCTGTGCCCCGCTCGACCAGTCGCCGGGCAGCGTTTTCTGGGAGATCGGTGTCGCGCCGCCGGGCGGCGACAGCGCTTGTCATGTCGGGAAAGACCCGCGGCTCGGCCCCACCCGCCCTGGTCTCGTCAGCCAGGGCCGAGATCAGCTGTTCGGGCGCTTTCGCGGCATCTGCGGCCAACGGGCCGGCGCCCTCGAGCAGCACCACCCGTCGCACGCGGCCGGGAAAAACAGCCGGTACCAACGAGGAGATGCCCGCCCCCATAGAATGACCCAACAGGCTGAAGTCTTCCCAACCGAGAGCGTCCGCGGCGGCGGTGATCTCGGGCACCCAATCGACAAAATGGTGGACCACCCCCGGCGGCCGGTGCTGCGAACGGCCGTGACCCGGCAGATCGATGGCCACCAGGTGGAGATCCGGCAACAGCGGCGCCAGGGTGTCGAAGCTGGCCGCATTGTCGAGCCAGCCGTGGATCGCGAGCACCGGTTCACCGCCGCGATCGCCCCACTCGCGGGCTGCGATCCGGATGTGCGGCAGCTGGAGGTCGATGTCTCGGGCGGTCATCGATGTTCCCGATAGATCTTCAATACGAACTCGCCGGCCGTGGTGGCCCGGCTTTCGTTCACCACCTTCAGCATCTCATCCGGCACCTCATCCATGGTCGGCAGGGGTGAGCCGTATTCTGGCGGCAACACCGCCGGTGCGGCGAGAGCGGCAAAGGTCAGATCGGCAACGGAGAATTCCTCCCCCACGAGGTACCGGCGTCCATCGTTCAGGCGGTCGCCGACCTCCGAAAAAATATCGCGAACCCAGCCGAGGGACCGCTCGGCAGATTCAGGATTGATGTTCATTCCCCGCCGCATCAGAAAAGCCACGACCGGCGCCAGGACCATGAAGGCTGCCCGTTCACCACGGCCAACCCCGGCCAGAACCGACTGCAGAAAAAGATCGCGGTGTTGGAGGAGGTAAAAGTAGGCGAGCCTTCGTGTATGGGGCCCGAGGCGGGTGTCGAAGAGTTCTTCGAGTTCTGCGGCTTCCTCGCGAAGCCCGGCATTCGCGGGATAGGGTCGCCAGGACGCTGCCGGCCTTTCCTGGATGAACTCGAGGATATCGGTCGAGTCCGGGATGACGCTGTCATCCGCCACCAAAACCGGCGTCGAGTGGCCGGACGAACGCCCTTTTCCCGCCGCCCTCATGTGCAGCATCGGCGCGTGCTTTTCCTCTGCAAAAGGCACGCCCGCCTTTTCGAGAGCCCAGCGCGCCTTTTCGCAGTAGTGGCTGGGGGCGATGGTGATGAGGCGGTAGGGAGTGGTCATGGTTGAAGGCTAACTCAGTCGGTCGAGTTCTCAAACCTTCGTTTGGGTCGACTCAACGCGCTCTTCTGTCGCCCCTCCGGGGCTTCTCTGTATTTTGGGCCTCGATCCCGGGGCTGACGCCCCGGGCTATTCTCTTCCGCCCCTCCGGGGCTCTCGTTGGTACCGTTAACGATCGGTTAGCCGACACGACCTTCAGCACTCGCTTCCCGTGAAGTCCGTAGAGTTCTCAAACTGGTTGGAGCGACGTGAACGGCATGCTCACCACGTCCTTCAGCACGCCCTTCCCGTGCGAAGCCAGCTCGACATTGTCTGCCCAAAACGCTCCACCGACTCGAACCGTCGAGCGTCCGACAATGTCAAAAGTGGCACCGCCGCCGCACGCGGCCCGTATCCGCGCGTTCTTCCCGTGCGAAGCCAGGCTGAAGCCAGGCACCGCCGCCGCACGCGGGCCGTATCACCACGCGCCCCCGTGCGGAGCCAGGCACGCGGCCCGTCGGACGGGCCGGATGCCAGGCACCGCCGTTGAACGTTGACCGAGCCGCGGAGCGGCGACAGAATTTAGCCCGGGGCGTCAGCCCCGGGATTTCGGATCTCCCTATCTCCAGAGCCCCGGAGGGGCGGCAGAAGGGCGTTCTGTGTCGCCCCTCCGGGGCTCTCGTTGGTACCGAAAAGAACCGGTCAACCGACACGACCTTCAACGCGACCTACCCGAGAGGAGCCACCCCAAACATTGTTGGTCCGGTGCGTCGGACCGACAGAGACAACGGAGCGGCCAACAATGTCTGAAGTGGCACCTCCACCGCACGCGGGCCGTATCACCACGCGCCCCCGTGCGGAGCCAGGCACGCGGCCCGTCGGACGGGCCGGATGCCAGGCACCTCCGCCGATCGAGGCTCGTATCCGCGCTCTCTTGAAGTCGAGCCGTCAAGAGGCGGCGAGCGGATGAAAATTCCGAATTCCGAATTCCGAAATCAAAAAAGCCCCCTTCCGCCGGGAGGTGGTTGGCGGAAGGGGTCAAAGGGTCGCCGGGCAGCAGCCCGGAAACCGAGATTTAGGTTGCCCCGGTCAGTCCATCTGTTTGCGCAGGATCGCCGGGATTTCGTAGTCGTCGCTCTGGTTGATGCCGTACTCGGAGTTGGGCCCACCGGGGACCAGGAAGCGGCTGGCCCGGGTCGGTGTCTTCTCCTCGAAGTCCGGTTCGGACTTCGCTCTCGCCGTGGTCGCCGGAAAGTGGCTGCTGTCCGGAATCGCATGGAACCCGGTCGCAATCACCGTCACCTGCAGACCGTCGCCGAGCTGCGAATCGACCACCGCGCCGAACAGGATCTGGGCGTCGGGGTCGGAGCCCTCGGTGATGATCTCGGCCGCCTCGTTGATTTCATTGAGGGTCACATCAGAGCCGCCCGTGATGTTGATCAGCAGACCGCGGGCACCCTCGATCGAGGTCTCCTCGAGCAGCGGCGACGCGATGGCCTGCTGTGCGGCCTCCACCGCCCGGTGCTCGCCGGAGGCGGTGCCGACGCCCATGATGGCGTGGCCCATGCCCTTCATCACGGTGCGGACGTCGGCGAAGTCGCGATTGATAAGGCCAGGAACGGTGATGATGTCGGCGATCCCCTGCACCGCCTGGCGGAGAACATCGTCGGCGATGCTCATGGCCTCGGTGAAGTTCGTGTTGCGTTCGACGAACTTGAGCAACCGGTCGTTGGGGATCGTGATCAGCGTGTCGACGTGCTCGGCGAGCATGCCGATCCCGTCCTCGGCCACGTTGCGGCGGCGCGAGCCTTCGAATGAGAAGGGCTTCGTCACAACCGCCACAGTGAGAGCGCCGACATCCTGCGCCATCTGAGCGATGATCGGTGTCGCCCCGGTCCCGGTGCCGCCGCCCATACCGCAGGTGATGAAGATCATGTCGGCGCCGTCGAGCAGGTCGAATATCTTTTTGTCGGCCTCGAGGGCCGCATTGCGACCCACCTCCGGATTGGCGCCGGCGCCGAGCCCGCGGGTCAACTCCGCGCCGAGCTGCAATTTGATCGGGGCACGGCAATTCGACAGCGCCTGAGCGTCGGTGTTCGCCGCGATGAACTCGACGCCGGAGAGGCCGGCATCGATCATGCGGTTGACCGAGTTGCAGCCGCCACCACCGACACCGATCACCTTGATCCGCGCCGGGGCCGGCGTCTCGTCGAGAAGAATCGCCGGCCCACCGTCGACCAACTTCAGTTCCCTGGTTTCATCCTCGTCGCCTTCCGGCTCCACAAGCACACCGTCATCAAACTCGATCATGTCCACCTCCCATTTCGAAAAAATCTCCGAGAGCTGAGCGGAGCCATACAAGGATGCTGCCCCGGTTCTCTCGCGCAGTCAACGTGTGATGTCGTCGAGCGTGCTGCAGGCGGATCAGACCGCACGCAACAGCCCATTCCGGTCCGGAGACCGGTTCTACCAACCCGGCCAGAGCCCGCGGCGTCCCGAGCCGCACGCGGTGACCGAAGATCGTTTCCGCCACTTCTTCGAGCCCTTCCAGACGCGACCCACCGCCGGTGAGAACGACCCCTCCGCGCGGCACTCTGTCGAGCCCCTGGCTCACCAGAACCCGGTGCACACCGATACAGAGATCGCGGGCCCGTTCGTGCAGGACCTCGGCCGCAAAAGCGGCGGGGTGAACCTGATTGCCGTCGGCGCCAAGGGTCGGCACCTCCACGGCCGCGGTCTCCAGCCCTTCGCGATCGAAGGCGGCGCCCACCTGCATCTTGATCCGCTCGGCTGCCGCCGATGTGGTCTTGAGCATGGCCGCGAGATCGGCGGTGAAGTGTCGCCCGCCGATCGGCACCGCGCCCGACGAGGCCAGCACACCCTCTGCGAAGAGCACCCACTCGGTCGTGGCGTGGCCGATGTCGAGCAACAGACACCCGAGTTCCTTTTCGTCCCGGGTGAGGACCGCCTGAGACGCGGCCAGAGGCTCGAACATCAGCTGCTGAATCTTGATCGCTGCGTGGTTGACCGCCTGCTCGACCGTCTCGGCGTGGGTTCGGTTCGCGTACAAAACGTACGCAGAGGCATCGAGCCTGGTGCCCGGCATCCCCACGGGTTGATCGAGCCCCGGCTGGCCGTCGAGAGCATATCCGCACGGAATGATGTCGAGAACCCGGTAATCCTCGGGGATCGAGACCTGGGCACAGGCCCCCAACGCACGCTGGAGGTCCTCGGAGGTGACCGTGTGGTCGCGCCCGGTGACCGGCACCGACGCCGTCGAAGGCACCCCGAGAATCGGCAGCCCACCGATTCCCACGTGGGCGATCTCAACCGGAACCGAGGCCATCGCCTCGGCCTCTTCAGCGGCAACCCTGACCGCGCCCGAAACCTCGTCGAGGCTTGCAATCACGCCCTTGCGGGCGCCGTCGTGGCGCGCCTGGCCGCAACCCCGGATCACGAGCTGTTCATCCTCGATCTCACCAACCACAACCGCCACTGCATGCGATCCGAGATCGATGCCGACCAGGGGGCGGGTATCGTTCACACGCCACCCCCGATCACGATCCGGTCCGACCATCTCAGGTCGGCCCACTTCTGGGCGATGTTGCCGCTGGCATATTGTGCACACCACGCCTGTTCTGCTGCCGAACCCCGGGGGCGGATGTGAAGAACGACCGCCGCCTGACCATCGACCGCCGCCAGTTGAACGCGGTAGTCGCCAGGCGTGATGCGCCGCACCGTCGCGACGCGGATGCGTGCGGCTTTTTCGATACGCAGTGCGGCCGCGAGCCCAAACCGCCGGTCGGAGGCCGCCGCAAACCCCTCGAGCACCGGGTCGGCGGAACGCTGGAGCCGCCCGGTGAGACTGCCATCGGCGCCCACCCCATGCCAGCTGGTCCCAACCCGAACGCTGCCCAGCGTGGGCGCGGTTTCGGCGCGTACGACAACGGTGCCCGGCAATACGAAGTCGACGCCGACCTCGCCCACTCCCGGCCATATCTGGATTCGTTCCTTGATCGCCCCGACGTCGAGGCCGAGGGCCGGTTGGCCGACCAACTCCTGCAGCGACGCCACCGCCGACTGCGGCAGTTTGGGGCAGGCGTCGATCTGCACGGTCTCGACCCGCCACATCGGAACGGCGAGCAACATGAACGGGACCACCGACAACAACACGAGCCCACGGCGCGACCGGCGGCCCGGCGTCTGCGGGCGCAGGTATTCCGGCAGGAAGCGGGGGTTATCGGCGCTCACGACGCCACCTCCAACCACCGACTGCCGACCCGGTCGACATCACCGGCTCCCAAAGTCAAAAGGACATCGCCGGGTTGCAGCAGCTCGTCCAATTCGGAAAAATTCTCGTCTGTGCCTGGACCGGCGAGCACACGCGGGTGGCCGAGACGCTCGGCCTCGTCAACAACCAGCTTTGCGGTCACGCCGTCGATGGGGCGCTCTCGGGCGGGGTAGATCGGGAGGACCAAGGCCACTTCCGCACCGAGGAGGGCGGCGGCAAACTCGCTCGCCAACTCGCGGGTGCGGCTGAAGAGGTGCGGCTGGAAGACTGCGACAATCCGTCGTCCCGGCATCGCCTGACGCGCGGCATCGAGCACCGCAGCGATCTCGGTCGGGTGGTGGGCGTAGTCGTCGACAACCGTGACTCCCTGCCGTTCTCCACGCACTTCGAACCGCCGCGCGACCCCGGTGAAGGTGCTGCAGGCCGCTGCCAGAGTTTTGAAATCGATGCCGAGCTCGAGACCGACGGCGATGGCGGCTCCGGCGTTGAGAGCGTTGTGGGCCCCCGGCAAAGCAACGTACGCCGACCCCAGCTGATCGCGGCCGCGCGCCACGCTGACGTGGGTGCCACCGGCATCGCTCGCCACGATCTGGAGCCGGAGATCGGCGTCGGCCGACATTCCGTACGTCACAACTCGACGACGAAGATGGCCGCGCAATTCGACCGCGCCCGGGTCGTCGGCGCACAGGATGACCGATCCAAAGACCGACGTCCGGTTGGCGAAGGCCGCAAACGCGGCCTCCAGGGCGGCCTGGTCTCCGTAGCAATCGAGATGTTCGGGCTCGAGATTCGTGATCACCGAGATCTGCGGCGCGAGCTCGAGGAAGGATCGATCGAACTCGTCCGCCTCGCACACCAACAGGGCGCCCGATCCGATGCGGGCGTGGGATCCAAGAGCGTGGGATCGGCCGCCGACGATGATGGTCGGGTCTTTGCCGGCCGCCGTCAAAAGATGGCCGACCAGAGCGGTTGTGGTGGTCTTGCCGTGGGTGCCGGCCACGGCCACGCCGCGTTCCATCCGCATCAGTTCAGCGAGCATTTCGGCGCGGCGCGCCACCGCCATGCCACGTTGCCGCGCCGCCGCCAGTTCAGCTTCAGCCGGCGCCACCGCGGACGACATCACGAGGGCATCGACGCCAATGAGGTGGGACGGGTCGTGACCGCGACCGACCGCAATGCCCAGCCCCTCCAGGTGACGGGTGCGCTCGCTGTCGGCGAGGTCGCAGCCGCTGACGGTGTGTCCCTGACTGTGCAGCACCTCGGCCAGACCGCACATGCCGACGCCGCCGATGCCCATGAAATGGAGGTGGTTCGCGGTCACGCAACACCCCCCACTGCCAGCAGACGCTCGGCGATCCGGGCGGCAGCGCCGGGCAGCGCCATCTTGCGCGAGCATCGCCCCATCTCTTCGAGGGCTTCGGCGATCTTGCAGAAGGGTGATGAGCACCTCCGCGATGCGCTGCGGCGGAGCCTCGTCCTCGGTCAGAACAACCGCCCCTCCGACTTTTTCCAGGCTTCTGGCGTTGAACTCCTGGTGGTTGCCGGCCGCGGCCGCAAACGGCACCAACAGAGCCCCGCGACCGGCGGCCGAGAGTTCGGAGATCGTCAGGGCGCCGGAGCGGGAGATCACCAAGTCGGCCTCCGCCATGGACTGCCAAGGCTGCGCCAGAAAGGCCGTCACCTCAGCCTCGATCTTGAGGTCGCTGTAGGCCGTTCGAACCACCTCGGCCCACCGCACCCCGGCCTGGTGCCGGACCTCGATATCGAGGCCTGCCGCCTTCAACATGGGCAGGGCCTGCGGCAGCGCACGATTGAGAAACAGGGACCCCTGGCTGCCGCCGAGGACCAGAAGCTTCGGCCGCATCGCCGATTTCGACGTCCGCGATATCGAAAAAATCCGTCCGAACCGGGTTTCCGGTCCACTCAGCCGGCATCGAAGGGAAGGCCGCCACCGCGTCCTCGAACCCACAGCAGATGAGGTCGGCAAAGGGGGCAAGGAACCGGTTGGTCCAGCCGGGAATGGAGTTCTGCTCCTGCAGGACAGCCGGCACGCCCAGCAGGCCCGCGGCCGCCAGACCCGCGGTCGAGGCGTAGCCGCCGACACCGAGGACCGCAAGCGGCTGTTGTTTCAAGATGGTGCGCACCGCCGTCGCGACCGCCCGCGGCAGCAGCGACACGGCCCGCGCCGCTGCGCCCGGACCCCGCGCCTGCATGCCCTCGAGCTCGACCAGAGTGATCGGGAAGCCCCGTTCGGGCACCAGCTCCGCCTCGAGGCCCCTCCGCGCGCCCAACCAGTGGACCTCGATGTCGCGGCTCTTGAGTTCGCGCGCGACCGCGAGGCCCGGGAAAATGTGGCCTCCGGTCCCGCCTCCGGCCACCACGACCCGCCCCCTCATGGCCCCACCTCTCGAGACAGGTTGAGGAGGATGCCCAGCGACATCAGGCTCACCACGAGGTCGGTCTTGCCGTAGCTCACAAGAGGCAAGGGGATGCCTTTGGGCGGCAGCAGGTCGAGACAGACCACCATGTGCACCAGGCTCTGGGCGGCAAAGGCCACAGTGAGGCCAAAGGCGAACAGCGCCAGCCGGGAGTCCGCGAGCCTGGCCGCAGATCGCCATGCCGCGCCAGGCAATCATTGCGGATAGAATCAGCAGTGCGATCATGCCGACCAGCCCCAGCTCCTCGCCGGTGATGGAGAAGATGAAATCGGTGTGGGGCTCGGGCAGGAAGAAAAGCTTCTGCAGACCGGCTCCATAGCCGAGACCGAAGATCCCACCGCTGCCGATCGCGATCAGGCTCTGTTCGCTCTGCCAGCTCGGCCGCCGCGGCCGACTGGAGTCGAGGAACGCCCGGACCCTTGCGAGTCGATAGGGCGACGTGACGATCGCCGCCACCAGCGCCACCACGCCAAAAACCGCCGGCAGGACGAGCAGCCGCATCGGCATGCCCGACGACGAAGGCCATGGCCGCCGACCATGACCAGCATCAGCGCCGCAGATCCGAGATCCGGCTGAAAGGCCACGACAGGCCGGGTCGAAACGCACACCGCTGCAAGAATCGCCGAGCGCGCCGCAACGGCCAACCCTCCTGGCGGGCCTCGACCAGCAAGATGGCAGCTCACCATGATCAGCGCCACGCGGGCCAGACACCGACGGCTGCACCGACAGACCGCCGATGCTCACCCAACGGTGGGTCGCGGCCACCGGTGCTCTGAGAATATGCCACCAACAGCAGGAGCCAACCGAGAGCAGACGCTGCCGCGATCAATCGCCGATCCACGAGCAGCTCGAGTTTCGCAGGTGCATGCAGATGAGCAGCAACACCGAGACCGATCATCGCGGTCGCCGCCTGCCAGGTAAAGAAGTAGGAGCCCGGCCGTCCGTATCGCACGGTGGCGATCAGCCACGACGCCGACGCGAGAATAGCCAGGCCCACCGCGGTCTGGAGAATGACGGGCGCCGAGCAGGAGTCGGTCGAATCGCTGTTTTATGGGCATGATTCCACCTCCTCCCGGGCGAGGGCGGCAAACCGGTCGCCGCGTTCGCCGTAATTCGCGAACTGGTCGAAGGATGCACAGGCCGGCGCCAGCAGCACCCACTGCCCGGCGACTGCCTTGAGCGCGAGCCCGACGCACCGCTTCTTCGAGCGTGCCGCACGCCTCGATCGGCGCGCTGCCCTCCAGACCTTCACCGATGGCCGGCCCGTCCTCCCCGATCAGGTAGACGCGCGCCGCCGCCCGCCGGATCTCGGCGCTCGAGCAGCCGAGAATCCTGGCCCTTGCCCTGGCCGCCGAGAATCAGATGCACCGAGCCGTCCGGATATCCCCTCAGGCCGCCAGCGGTGGCGCCGACGTTGGTGGCCTTGGAGTCATCGACCCAAGCCACCCCGCCGTCGCTGTGGACCATCCGGTGGCGATGTTCGAGACCCTCGAAGCGGCGCAAGCACCGAAGCCATCGCTCGGTCGTTCGCGCCGAGCGCCGCGCGGCGAGCGATGCCGCGGCAAGAGCATTGGCGAGATTGTGGGCCCGGCTCAGGCGGACCTCGTCGGTCTGCACGAGCGGCTCGCCGTCGAGCATCAGCACGATCGTCCTCGAGACACCCGTCCATCGCCCTCTCGAGCGAGAAAGAACCGCCTTGCGGGCGGCGGTCACCGTCGCTGCAACGGCGGGATCGTCGGCATTGAGAACCGCGACGTCGCCCGCGCCCTGGAAGGCGAAGAGGCGTCGCTTGGCGGCGAGGTAGGAGGCCATGTCCGGGTGCCGCTCGAGGTGGTCCTGGCTGAGGTTGAGAAAGACCGCCGACCTGCGGCGTCATGGCTGTCAAGAGCTCGGCCTGGAAGCTCGAGACCTCGAGCACCCAGCTCTGCCAACCGCCGTCGAGGACCATCTCGCGAGGCCGGGGTCCCGAGGTTGCCGCCGGCTCCGACGTCCGCGCCGTTCTCGCGCAGCATCTCGGCCACCAGCACGGTCACCGTGCTCTTGCCGTTGGATCCGGTGATCGCCGCCAGCGGCGCCTCCGGCCGGTGGCGCCAGGCGAACTCCACCTCGGTCGCGACGGCGATGCCGCGCGCCGAGCGCCGACCGACGATTCGGCGATCGGGCGGCACGCCGGGGGACGCCACGACCAGGCCGACACCGTCGAGACACGGCCTCCGGATGGCCGCCGAGCAAAGACGCCGCGATCCCTCGGGAAGACGCCTCGAGGACGCGAGCGAGCTCGTCCTCGGGCCGAGCTGTCGGTCACCCACACCTCGGCGCCGTCGGCGGCTGCCAGACGCGCCGCGGCCAGGCCGGATCGGCCGAGCCCGACGATCAGCACCCGCGGGGAATCTCGTACGCCACCATTACCTCAGCTTCAACGTGGCCAGCCCGGCCAGGGCAAAGACCACCGCAATGATCCAGAACCGCATCACCACCTGGGTCTCGGCCCACCCGAGCAGCTCGAAGTGGTGGTGCAGCGGCGCCATGCGGAAGACCCTCTTGCCGCGCAGCTTGAACGATACGACCTGGATCAGCACCGACAGCGCCTCGAGGACGAAGAGCCCGCCGACCATCACCAGGAGAAGCTCCTGCTTGGCAACAACCGCGACGATGCCGATGCCGCCGCCCAGGGCGAGGGACCCGACGTCGCCCATGAAGACCTGCGCCGGGTGGCAGTTGAACCACAGGAAGCCCGAGCGCCGCCCCTGACCATGGCGCCGGTGAAGATCGCAACCTCGCCGGCGCCGGACACTGGAACGATCCGCAGGTACTCGGCGATTCGCACGTGGCCGGCGACGTAGACGAAGACCGTGTAGGTGGCGGCCGCGATCGCCATCGGCCCGACCGCCAGGCCGTCGAGGCCGTCGGTCAGATTGACGGCGTTGGAGGAGCCGATCAGGACGAGGACGACGAATGGCAGGTAGAAGATGCCGAGCGGCACCAGCACGTCCTTCAAGAACGGCAGCGCCAGCGCGCCGGCGTGCGGCGCCGGCTCGGCTGCCGTGCGCGCCGCCAGAGCCGCCCACGAGCCCGACCAGCGTCTGCAGCAGCAATTTCTGTCGAGTCGTGAGGCCGAGGTTGCGCCGCCGCCGAACCTTGAGCCAGTCGTCGGCGAAACCGACCGCGGCAAAGCCAAGGGTCACCACCAGCACGGTCCAGATGTAGCGATTTTCGAGATCCGCCCAGAGCAGGGTCGAGATGGTGAAGCTGCCGACGATGAGGAGGCCGCCCATGGTCGGTGTCCCGGCCTTGACCTGGTGGTGCTCCGGACCTTCTTCGCGAATCGACTGGCGGATCTGCAGACGCGCGCAGCCGGGCGATCAGCCACGGCCCGACCACCAGGCTGATGAAGAACGCGGTGGCGATGCGCGAGACCCGGTCCGGAAGGTGATGTAACGGAAGACGTTGAATCCGATAAAGGTGTCGCTCAGCGGGTAGGATCAGCCAGTACAGCATCAGGCCGCCTCCTCCCCCGCCAGGGCCGCCACGGTGCGGTCGAGACCGACCCCGCGCGACCCCTTCACCAGCACCACGTCGCCCGTCCGCAGGAGCCGGCGCAGCAGCTCCGTCGCGCCTTCCGCATCGGCAGCCGAGATGCACGGCATCGCGCCATCCGGACCCGAGCCGAGGGCGGCCTTCGCCAGGCTCGGGCGTCACCGCCGCCGACCGCGATCAGCACGTCACACGATGCCGCCGCCTCGCGGCCGACCTTCGGTGGGCGTCGGGGCCAGCTCGCCGAGCTCGAACATCTCGCCCAGTACCGCTACCCTGCGGCCCAGGGGCGCCGGCGAGCAGTTCGAGCAACCGGTGCACCGCCACCGGCGACGCGTTATAGCTGTCGTCCACCATCGAGATCCCGCCCTCCAGGTGCAGGATCCGGCCCCGGTGCTCGGGGCGCGCCGCAGGTCGCGAGCGGTTTCAGCCACCTGTTCGGCCGTCACACCGAAGGCGGCGGCCGCGGCAGCCGCTGCGAGCAGATTTTCCGCCTGGTGCAGCCCTGGCAAGCCGAGCTCGACCTCGGCCTCGGAGCCCGGCAGAACGAGATGGAAGCGACTCCCAAGGAGACCGCGGTCTTCGAAGTCTCGACCCTCGCCTCGGCATCAGGTGCTCCGTACGCTCAGCAACACGAGCCGCGGTCTGGCTCGGGAATTCCCGCTGCCACGGATCGTCCGCGTTGATGACCAGCGTGCCCTCGGGGTCGAGCCAGGCAAGAGCTCGGCCTTGGCGCGGACGATGCCTTCGATGTCCGGAAAGAACTCGGTATGGACCGTGGGCGATTCGGGTGTAGAGCAGGACTTCGGGCCGGAGGATGCCACCGAGTACCGCGAGCTCGCCCGGGCTGCTCATGCCGGCCTCGGCCACGAAGTTCTCGATCGCCTCGGTTTGGGACAGCAGCTCCGACGGGCAGACCGAGGGTGTTGTTGCGGTTGCCCGGTGACGAACCGGTGGGACTGTGCAGGCCGACCAACGCGGCGAGAATTTCCTTGGTGGTGGTCTTGCCGACCGAGCCCGTGACCGCCGCCACCTTCCATCCACGCTGTTGGCGTTCGCGGCCGGCGAGCACGTGGTAGTGCGACAAGCGGGTCGCCGACCCGGATCAGGGCCTTGCCGGGTGGCGGCGGCGCCAGCTCGGCGTCCTGTCGCACGAGCGCGGCTTCTCCGGTCGCCAACGCCGCAGCTACGAACTCGTGGCCGTCGCGGCGCTCACCGGGCAGGGCAACATAGATGTCACCGGCTTCGATCCGCCTCGAGTCCACCTCGGCTCCGAGGAGCATCACGTCTCCGGCACCCTCGAGGGTCCCACCGACCGCGGACGCGAGATCAACCGCACTCATCCTCACCGCAGCCTCCGCGAAAGCGACCGCAGAACGTTCTGATCGGAGAAGGGAGTCTGCTGCGTCGCCGACGTCCTGGTAGGACTCGTGCCCCTTGCCCGCCACCAGGACCAGCGACCTTTCGTCGGCCATTTCGAGGGCGGTCCTGATCGCCTCTCTGCGGTCGAGCACCACCAGCGGTTCGGCACCGGCGGCGCGCACGCCATCGGCCACGGCCTCGGCGATGGCCGCCGGGTCCTCAGACCGCGGGTTGTCCGAGGTCACGACCTGGACGTCGGCGAGTTCGCCAACGGCGTAGCCCATGGGCCCCCGTTTGCCGCGGTCGCGGCCGCCGCCGGCGCCGAAAACGACGATCAGCCGGCGGTCGGTGATCCGGTCCAGCGCCTGGAGGACCGATCGCAGACCCTCGGGGGTGTGGGCATAGTCGACGAAGATCGGAAAGGGCAGCTTGGTCTTGATCCTCTCGAGCCGGCCGCTCAGGGGGCGCGCCTTCTTGAGCCCGCGTACGTATTGCTTTGGGGCCGAGCCCGGCAGCACTGGCCGCCGCTGCCGCGGCAAGTCCGTTGCGCAGGTTGTGGACACCGATCAACGGCAGCCGCACGGCGAGCTCGGTCTCCGGCAGGCGAAGGTCGAAGCGGCTGCCATCGAGATCGCTCATCACCATTCGCGCGCACACTGCGCCGCGATCGAGGCCCCAGGAAATATCACCCTCGCGCTGTTCGTCCAAAAGGCGCGACCCCCAGGGGTCGTCCACCGGCAGGACCCGGCGGCCGCCTGCAGCGAGGTGCTCTGTAAAGAGGCGGCGCTTCGCCTCGAAGTAGGACTCCATATCGCCGTGGTAGTCGAGGTGGTCGCGGGTGAGGTTCGTCCACACCGCGACATCGAACTCGAGGCCGGCGACACGGTCTTGGCACAGGGCGTGTGACGATACCTCCATCGCCACATTCTCGGCGCCCGCCTTGAGGGCCTGGCGGAGGATCGGCGCGAGGTCGGTGGCCTCGGGGGTGGTACGTTCGCTCGCGACCTCGGTGCCGTCCGGCAGCGTGATGCCGAGGGTCCCGACAAAGACGGTCGGGTGACCTGCTGCGTTGAGAATCAAGCTGATGAGGTGGGCCGTCGTGCTCTTGCCGTTGGTGCCGGTGACCCCGATCATCCCCAGTTTCTTCTGCGGGTTGCCCGCGAGGACCCAGGCGGCACGCGCCATGACCGGCCGCACCCGTTTGACCTTGATCCACGGCACGTCGATCCTCTTCGGCCGGCGCCGATCGCTGAGGACTGCCGCCGCCCCGGCGGCGACCGCCTCGTCGACGAACTGCACGCCGTGGGCCTGCTCCCCGGGGATCGCTGCAAACACCGAGCCCGACCGCACGAGTCGCGAGTCGTGGGTGATCCCCTTCACCTCGACCGCACCGTCGCCGGCCAACTTGCCTTCGCGGAGACGCTTGAGCAGCGTGTTGATCTTCACGCACTGCCTCCGGTGTCCGCTGCCGGTTTGCGAGCCATCACTGAATCGGCGTCCGCCGCGACGGCGGTCGGTGGGATGTCGAGAATCGTCACGGCCGCATCGGCGATTTCGGCAAACACCGGTGCTGCCACGGTGGAGGCCCAGTAATCCTGCTGCGCCGGGTCTTCGACAGCAACCACAATCACCAGCCGTGGATCGGGCAACGGCAGAAAACCGGCAAACCACGAGGTGTGGTGTTCGCCGTCGTAGGTCCCGTTCTCGGCCCGCTGTGCGGTGCCGGTCTTGCCCGCAACGCGATAGCCAGGAACTGCGGCGAGCGTGCCGGTGCCCTCGGCGATCACGCCCTCGAGCATGGCGCTCAGGCGCCGAACCATCCGCTCATCGAGCACACGGGTCGCGGCCGCATCAGAGGCGGCCCGACTGTCGCCCGTTTCCGACACGACCAGAACGGGAGGCCGCAGCCAACCGCCGTTGGCGATCGCCGCATAGGCCATCGCCATCTGCAACGGGCTCACCGTGAGCTCCTGGCCGAGAGCGAACCCGGCGGAGCTCATCTTGGACCAGGACCCGGTCTCGGGCATCAGCCCCCGCGCTTCGGCGGGAAAATCGATGCCCGACCGCCGTCCGAAACCGAAAGCCGAGAATGAATGCCAGAGCAGCGTGTCAGGCACCCGAGCGGCGGCATCGATGATGCCCACATTGGCCGAATAGATGACGACATCGTCGAGGGTGTACATCCCGGGATCGGCGTGGTCGCGCACCCAGTGCCCCGCAACCCGGGTCCCGCGGTCAGTGCAGTCAAACAATTCGTCGTCGCGGACGCCTCCACCGGAGAGGGCCGCGGCGGCCACCACCGGTTTGACCGTCGAGCCCGGCTCCAGCGCGTCCTGCACGGGACGCAGGCGCCAGTTCGCGGGTGGCGAATCGCCGTACCTGGCAGGATCGAAGGAGGGCAGTGACGCGAGGGCCAGGACCCGCCCCGTCCACGGATCGACGACCACTGCGGACCCCGCCTTGGCCCCGTGCTCGATGATGGCGTCTTCCAGCGCTGCTTCGCACCGCGCCTGAAGGCGCGCATTGATCGACAACTCGAGATCGTATCCCGCTCGCCCACGGTGCAGGCGTTCCAGCCGAATCTGGCGTTCGACGGCATCGGTCACCACCAGATACTGCTCCGGCTCTCCGGCGAGATACGCGTCGTAGTGGTATTCGAATCCCGCCCGACCGATCGTGTTGAGCTCCTCGCGACCGACGAATCCCACGACCGGGGCGGCGAGCCTCTTCTGGGGGTAGATGCGTGCAAAATCCGGGACCAGGACGACTGCTCGAACGGCGAGCAGGCGAACCTCCTCGGCCACCTCGCGCGGCACCATCTTGTCCAACCACACGGTCGTCGGGCCCTTGCTCAGACGGCGCGCCATTTCACCCTTCGGTTTTCCGAGCAGTGCGGCCGCGGCGCTTGCAAAGAGCTCCGGGTACTCGAGGCGGCGAGTGTCCACCCGGATGGCCATCCGCTCCGTCGATGTCGCGAGGATATAGCCGTCGGCAGTTCGAATTGTGCCCCGGGGGCCCGGGACCGTAATCACTCCACGCTGTTGCTTGAGAGCCTGCGTTTCCAGCCTCTCGTGCTCGAAGACGGTGACCTGGATGCTTCGGGCAAAGACAACCGCACCGCTCAGGACGAGCACCGCCACCACCGCGAGGAAGCGCCGCCGATTCACTGCACCACCTCGGCAGCGGCAGCCACGCCGGCGGGCGCCGAAGGCACCAGTCCGAGGGCCTCGGCGCGCTCCGAGAGGCGCTGCGGGCTGCGTTCGCTTTCCAACTCGAGCACCAACAGGCGCTCGCACCGCTCGAGCTCCCGCACTTCAGCCCGCAAGCGGATGAGCTCATAGTGGATCGAGGTGCTCTTGAGCCGCGGCCAGCCCACCAGGCCGAGGGCCAGGACCACCAGCGCCGAGACTGCGAGGAGCGCGGTCACGACGTGAGGCCACCGTCGGTCGCGCTCCGGGATGAAGAAGCGATTCGTCGAGCCAAGACCGGGGAGGTTCATGAAGGACCCCCCTCTCGGCGTTCGGCCACCCGCAACCGGGCCGACCGCGCCCGGGGGTTGTGTTCAACCTCGTCATCCTCCGGTCTGACGGCGGAGCGCGTCACGACCCGCACGACTTCCTCGGGTTCGCACCGGCACACGGGAAAATCCGGCGGACAGGTGCACGGGCCCGCGAGCCGCCTCATCGTGTGTTTGACGATCCGGTCCTCGAGCGAGTGAAAGGCGATCACGGCGATCCGACCGCCCGGCCGCAGGGCGCGAGCGGCGGGTTCGAGAAATCTCTCGAGCTGACCGAGTTCGTCGTTGACGGCGATCCTCAGGGCCTGGAATGTCCGCGTTGCCGGGTTGATTCTGCGGTCGCCGTCGCCGATGACCGACCGCACCAACCGGCTCAGATCACCGGTCGTGCGAAGAGGTGAGCTGTCGCGGCGCGCGACAATGGCACGGCTGATCGCTCGGGCGTGGCGCTCCTCACCGTACTCGCGGAGGATCCTCACGAGGTCCTTCCCATCCACCCTCGCAAGGAGTTCCGCTGCGGTCTCGCCGGTCGCGCCCATCCGCATGTCGAGCGGCCCCTCGGTCTGAAAAGAGAAGCCCCTTTCCGGGGTGTCCAACTGCAGGGACGAGCACCCGAGATCGGCGAGAATCGCGGCGGGGGGCTCCAACTGCAATCGCTCGAGGATGGCCGGCAACCGGTCGAACGGGCTCTCCTCGAGGGTGACGCGGTCCGAAAAGTCCCGCAGCCGTTTCCCGGCGCGGGCGAGAGCGGCCGGGTCACGATCGAGCCCGAGCAGCCGAAATCCGGGCTCCGAGCGGAGCAGCGCTTCCGCGTGTCCCCCGAGCCCGACCGTTGCATCGATGAGAAGCCCCGGGGCGGCGGGAGACAGCAACGCCACGACGCGTTCGGTGAGCACCGGGAGGTGTTCGGAGGCCACTGCTGTCCTCCATCACAGCTCCAGCTGTGCGAGTTCTTCCAACTCCTCATCGCTCAGGGAAGCCTCTTCGAGGAATGAAGCGGCGCGAGTGCGATTGGTGACGGCCAGGTGGTTGATACGACCCGAGACCACGACCTCGCCCTCGACATCGACCATCTCCCGCAGCAGGGCCGGCACCAGGATTCTCCCCTGGTCATCCATCTCCAACAGCTGACCGTAATTGACGCGCTCGACCAACTTGAGCACCGCGGGCTTCATCGCCGGTTTCTTCAGCAACTGCTCTTCCACGGCCTGCCAGACCGCAAGCGGGTATACTCTGAGCTCATGCGGGAAGAAGGAACACACGTAGACCTCGCGCCCGAAGTCGGCTTCGAGTTGCTCGCGAAGACGTGCCGGCAGCTTGACGCGACCCTTCGCGTCGATGGTTGCCGGGAACCCTCCTCGAAAACGCTCCACGCTGCCCCCTTGACCTTGAAGTGGGCCTTTTGACCACACAGTCAACCACTACAGACCTAATTCGACCACTTCTGACCACTCAATCATGATCTGCCATCGACCGCATGTCAAGGGTTTTGGCTCCAAAGAGATACGTAATCTTGAGAACTCTTCTCGCACCTCAATCAGCCCATCTCAAGCCCACCGCTACATGTTGTGGTTCAACTTCACACCACTACCATATGTTGTAGGAAAACGCGTCTCCTCCGCCGGCGGAAAGACTGAGGACAAATTGCCGTAGAATGGGCCACGATGACTGACCATGTTGTCCGTCGCGTCGGAGTTGTACTCAAGACCACGAGCGCCGAGGCCGCGGAACTCGGTCGACAGCTTGTCGCCGAGCTCGAAAAGCTCGAGCTCGAGGCGGTGATCGATCGCGAAACCGGCGAGGTTCTCGAGGGCGGCATCGACATCGATATCGACCGCGAGCATCTCGCGGGCATGGTGGATCTCATTGTCGTGATCGGCGGTGACGGCACGCTGCTCTCGGTCACCAGGGGCGCCCTCGGCGGCACACCGATCCTCGGAATCAACATGGGCACTCTGGGTTTTCTGACCGAGCACCCGGCGGACCGGCTGTTGCCCGTTCTCCACGCCACCCTCGAAGGGCGGGTGGACGTGGTGCAGCGGGAGCGCCTCACGGTGACGGTGGAGAACCCGAACAGGGAAACCATCACGCGCTGCGTGCTCAACGATGCGGTGGTCAACAAATCGGCTCTGGCGCGGATGCTGGTTCTGGGGGTCCACGTCGACGGTAAATTTGTCAGCAGATTCAAGGCCGACGGTTTGATCGTCGCCACCCCGACCGGATCGACCGCCTACAATCTGTCAGCCGGCGGCCCCATCCTCTACCCCAACCTCGAAATCCTGGTCGTGACGCCGATCTGCCCCCACGCCCTCACCAACCGCCCCATCGTCCTGTCGCTGGACTCGACGATCGAGATCCGGCTCGAGAGCCACTCGGAAGAGGTCTGGCTGACCCTCGACGGCCAGCAGGGCTTCCCGATCGGGACTGAGGACCTGGTCACGATCGAGGCCTGTCCGGATCCCGTCATGTTGATCGCCGACCCGAGCAGGTCCTATTTCCAGGTTTTGCATCGCAAGTTGAAATGGGGGGAGCGCGGCGGGTGAGATACCGCCACCTCAAACGCACGGTCATCGCCGTGCTGGCGACCGTTGCCTTTGTCCTGATCTTCGGGCTCTTGATTCGCGCAATCCTCGTCGCGGAACCGACTCGGCGCACGGCCATCCGGTGGATCGAGCGTCTGGCCGCCGGCTACGGCGCCGAGGTCGAGATCGGTGATCTCCAGTGGAGTGTGCTGAACCCCGGGGTCCTCCTCAAGGACGTGCGCGTCCGCGCCCCCGGCCTTTCCGCCGACGTCGACTCGATCCAGGCGGACCTCGCCAGATTGTGGCTGACCCGGCGCACGATCGTCATGGGCACGGTCGCGGCACGGGGCGTCCGCCTGTCGCTTGAGGGCCTGCCCGAGCCGTCCTCTTCCGGCGGACGACCGATCAAGGTCCGCGTTCAACACCTCGAGCTCCACGATGTGCAGTTCGAAGGGGTCGATCTACCGGGCGGGCTGTCGCTCGACCTCGAGGGTTTCCGCGGCGGGTGGACGGGCCAGGGTGACGTCTCACGCGGATACACGGAGATCGCCAGGGCGAAAGTGCAGATCGGCAACATGGAGCCAATCGACGCCGCACTCAGCGCCCGATTCGACCTCTCGGACCTGGGGCTGGAGGTATCCAACTTCCGTCTCGAGAGCGTCGGTTTGAACCTCCACGGACACGGCAGAATCGCCACTCCTGGAACGGTGTTCGAGGCCCGTGGGCTGCTCGACATCACGTGGTTGGACGGTTTCATCAAGACCCGCGGCTTGCTCAGCGGCAACGCCGCGATCGAAATTCAGCTCGACACCACCGCGCCGGATCTCGTGCGGGCTCGGCTCGACGCACCGGTCCTCGATGTTGCGGGGTTCCCCTTGCGCGATCTGAGGGGCAGCATCGTGCTGGCCGGCAACAGTCTCCGAGGGACTCTCGATCGCGCGAGATTCCGCGGCGGCACGCTGAGCGGGTCCTATCGGCTGGCGGAGTTCGGAGGAAAGTACCCACACACGGTCGAGCTCGAAGGGCAGGGGATTTCATTTGCGGGCTTCCTCCGCGATCTGAACGTCGAACCGGCCGGGCTCGCGGCCACATTCGATCTCTCCGCGGCCGGTAGATGGAACGGCAGAGCCTTCCCCTCCGGCCTCGGGCAGGCGGAGCTGCGGTTCCAGGCGTTATCCCCGGGGGTGCCGGTCAACGGTTCTCTCACCCTCGATCTGACTCGCGACGGCATCTTCCGCTTCAACTCGACAGATCTGCGGCTTGGCGGCGCCGCCACGTTGTGGCAGGGAGCCCTCACGCTCGGCACCTGGGAACCGGCGTGGTCCTTCGCAATGGAAGGGGCACAGCTCGGGACGATCGCTTCCATGGTCAATGCCTGGGTCGGTTCGACAGCCCTACCGCCCGAGATCGAAGGTGTGGGAGACCTCGACGTCAATCTCAGCGGTCCATTTTCCGATCTCACGATCCAGACCCGGATCGATGCCCAACCACTCAGACTGTCCCCGATCACCCTCGACCGACTGGTGGCGGACGCAACCATCAGCCGTTCGCTCCTGCGCATCGGTTCCGCCCGATTTCAGATTGCCGAAGGGCTCGGCGAAATCGAGGGCGGGATGACCTGGGACGCGGAAGCCGGCGACAACCAGCTCAATCTCGATATCCGTGGGCGGAAAATACCCCTCGCAGCGGTGGCTTCGTGGGTCGATCTCGAGCCGTGGGTCGACAGCGGGATGCTGGCCTTCGACGGCGCCCTTTTCGGGCCCATCGCGCTGCCGCGCGGCTCGTGGCTGGCGGAAATCGAAGATCTGTCGCTGGGCGGGCTGCAGCTCGGCACCGCGTCGACCGGCATCGAACTGGCAGATGCCCGCTTCTCCTGCAATGATCTGCGCTGTGACCGGGGTCTCGAGGCGCGCCTCTGGTGGGACGTGGCCGCCGGGGAGGTGGCCGGCAACCTGAACTGGCCCGGTATGCCGCTGACCGCCATGGGAGAGCCCGTCACCCGCCTCGCCGGGTCCGCCGCCGACGTCGTGCTCGATTTCCATCTCCCCTTTGGCGGTGATATGGCGGCCGAATTGACCGCGACCTCGGAGCGGGGCCGTCTTGTTGTCACCCGTGGCCCGGAGTCCTTTGACGTCGCGGCTGAAGTCAATGGAGCGGCCTCTCTCGAGGCCCGCCTCGAGCGCACCGCCGAAGACGATCTCCACGGCCGCGGCGAATTCGTGATGACGTCGGCCAGGGAGCTTCTCGCGCTGCTCGGGCCGGATGTCGCGGTTCCCCTCGCCGGCACCGGCCGCGCCGATTTCACAGTCGATTGGGGCGACGAAGCATGGCCGCGGCTGACCGGAATTCTGCAGGACCTCGATCTCGATCTTGCCGATCAACCGGTGCGGCTGGTCGAGCCGGCGGCGTTCTCACTGTCGGCGGATGGCTTTTCCGCTCCCGGCCTCCGGATTCGCGCGCGCGACGACGACTTCTTCGTGCGGTGGACCATCGAAAGCGACGGCCGCCTGCAGGGCAACGTCTCTGGAACCATGGACACGCTCTTGTTGCGTTACCTGCTGCCCGAGTGGGAGCCTGCGGGACGGGCGACCGGAATCGTCGAAATCCTCGGTACCGTCGATGTCCCACTGTTTGAGGGCATCGCCGAGATCCACAAGGGGTCCTTCCGGCTGCCGGGCACTCGCACCATTCTCTCTCAGGTCGATGGCGTCGTTCTGCTGTCGTCGGGCGAGGTGCTGCTCGAAGGCATGAGTTTTCGTTTCATGGGCGGGCGCGGACGTTGCGGAGGCCGCGTCCGCCAAAACGGGGACACCCTGTTCATGTCGCTCGACGGCACGGCGGACGGCGTTCGCTTCGAGGTGCTCCCGGATCTCGAGGCCCGGCTCTCCGGCACCTGGCATCTCATCGGACCGTTGACCGCGCTCAACCTCTCCGGAGACCTCGACGTGGACCGGATGAGCCTCACGACAAAAGACGATCCGGCGGCGTTGCTGATCAACTGGTTCAACAATACCGGTAGATCCTCCGCCGAGGGAGGTCTCAACCTCAATCTGCACGTCGAAGCCGAAGAGACCATCAACCTCCACAATCCCTTTGTGCGACTCAACGGCTCGGCCAGTCTCGACATCTCCGGCACTTCGAACCAACCCGGGCTCGTCGGCCAGGTCGAGGTGCTCGAGGGCGGCGAGGTGACGCTCCTCGGGAACCGCTACGAGGTCGAGCGCGGCAGCCTCAACTTCTCCAACCCTCAGGGGATCGACCCGTTCCTCGATCTCCAGGCCTCGACCTGGGCGCAGGAGTACCAGATTACGGTCAATCTGTCGGGAACCCTCGACCGATTTGTCTCCAGCGCGGTCTCGACACCCCCCTTGAGCACTCCCGAGATCTACTCCCTGCTCGGGGTCGGCTACCGCGGTGGCGCCTACGGCACCGGCGCCATAGGTCTCGGTCTCGCGTCCTCAATCCTTTCGAGCGAGCTGACATCGGTCTTGAGCAAGAGGGCCCAGCTCGTCCTCCCCATCGACCAGGTCCGCGTCGACCCGTTTGCGGCCGATTCGACGGGCAACCCGACCGCCCGGCTTTCGGTCGTCAAACAGCTGACCCCCGCGTGGACGGTCATCCTCCAGACCACGTTGTCCGGAGAGCGCGAACAGATCGTCGTCAGCCGCTGGTATCTCGCGCCGGGACTCTTCCTCGAGGCCGGGCAGCACGAGGACGGTTCGTATTCGCTCGATCTCAAACTCCGGCGTCCGTACTGAAACCATGGGCTCGATCTCCTCCCTCCGACGCCCTTTCACGCTGCTTCCGGGAGCCCTCCTGGCAGCCTGGTTGTCGCTGCCGGCAACTGCGATTCATGCCGAAGGCGACGGGCCGCCGATCGTCACTGCGGTTCGGGTCGAAGCAACAGGCCCCATCGAAGCGGGGGAGTTGGCCCGGGTTCTCGAAATCGAGGTGGGCTCCCCGCTCGACAGGCGTCGGATCCGGGAGTTGATTACCACGTTGTATGCAGGAGGGGAGGTCGAGTGGCTGCGCGTCGAGAGCACCGAGACGGCCGGCGGGATCGAGGTCGAGGTCCGGCTCTCGCTGCGTTCGACCATCTCGAACATCAAGGTCGCCGCCCCGAACCCCATCCTCCGCATCAGAGTCCATCGCTGGTTGCAGCTTGAGGTCGGCGACCCGGTGACTGCATCCGGAATCGAAGTCAACCGCCGCCGGGTCGAGCGCCGTCTGAACGAACGCGGCTTTGCCGATGCCCAGGTCGATGCGTACCTCAACTACGAGCGAAAATCGAACACGGTGGCGGTCGAGTTCGAAGTCGTGCCTGGATCCCAGCAGGTTCTCGACCGCGTCATTCTCGAGGGAGTGGACTCCGAAGAGCACGCCGCGGCGGCCCAACCCAAGGCCAAGAGCGGCACCGAGCTCACGGCGCGTTTTGAGGAGAGGGTGCGCACCCGCACCGAGGAGAACCTCCGCCGGATGGGCTATTGGGAAGCAGAGGTCCTGGAGATCACGCGTGTGCCTGAGGGCATGGCGGTCGATCTGATCCTGCGCGTCGATCCCGGACCGATATATCGGCTCGAGTTGGAGACCCCGCCGGAGAACGAGAAGATCGCCCGCAACGCCTTTCCGGATCCGGCGGACGGCGACGTCCACCCGGCCCAGACCGAAGCCCTCGCTGAAGAGGTCCAGGAACAGCTCCAGGAGGCCGGATACCTGCTCGCCAGGGTCCAGGCGGAGTTGTCGGAGGACGGCGACGACCTGCTGCTGCGGCTCGAGGTTCACCCGGGCGAAAAACTGAGAGTTGACGCCGTGGAGTTCCCGGGCGCCGACAGCCTGGCCAACGGCACGCTCGAGAACGTGGTCACGATTCGCAAGGGCAAGGCCGGCGGTCGATTCAGCCAGCAGATCAGCAACGCCACGCTCGAAGCCGACCGGTCCGCCCTCGTCGAGCTCTACCATCTCGAGGGCTTCCCATATGTCGAAATCGACACGCCGAGATGGGCCCCTGTGGAGGGCGAAAAGGCGGTCCGCGTCGAGTTCCCCATCACCGAAGGAGAGCGCTGGATCGTCGATGAAGTCAGGATCGAAGGCCTCCCTGTCGAGGCGGCAGCTGATCTCGAATCGAGCCCCCTCGGGCTGGTCGACGGATCACCCTGGAGCCCTGGCGCGGTGGACAAGGCGCAACGACGTATCCAGGAGGCCCTTGCCAACACCGGGTACCCGGACGGGCGTGTCACGGCGGAGGTCGACACCTCTCTATCGGGCAAGGCCCGTATCGTCTATCGAATCGAGCCCGGCGCCTACGTACGGATCGGAGACGTCATCATCGCCGGCCTGCTCCACACCCGCGAACAGCTGGTCGCAGATGTGGTGGAGCGCGCCGGCGTCACCAGCGGCGCACCACTGTCGCGCAACCAGATGCTCGCCGCTCAACGGGGTCTTTATGAGCTCGGTCTGTTCCGACGTGTCGAGGTGGTTCCCATGCCCGGCCACGAGCACCGGTCGGAACGGAACATCGTCATTCGCTGCGAAGAGGGCGAGCAGAAGTCCTACCTCTTTGGTGTCGGCTATTCGAACGTCGATGCAGCGCGGCTCATCCTCGGCTGGTCGCACCTCAACCTGCTGGGCCGCGCCTATGGTTTCTCGGCGGAAGTCTCCCTGTCGCGGAGCCAGCAGCAGTACTCACTTTCGCTGCGCAAACGCAGGGCCTTCGGGCTTCCGGTCCCGGCGTACCTGGCGATCTACCGGACCGACGAGGTGCTCGCCGACCGCGACCTCCTGAGGCGCGGATTGTGGATCGATTTCGGCGACCGCCTCAAGAGGCCCCTGCGCCCGTGGTTCCGTTACGAGTACGAGATCATCCAACCGCAGAACCTGCCCAGCGGAACGGTGCCGCCTCTGCCTGACGAGCTCCAGGAGTCGAAGGTCGCTTCAATCACCCCGAGCGTCGAGTGGGACACCCGCGACAACCAGTTGGCGCCGATCAAGGGCATCTTTGCGTCGGCCTCGGCGCAGTACGCCTTCCCGGCCTTTCTCGCCGACGAGCACTTCCTCAAGGTGCAGCTCGGCGCCACGGTCTACAAACCGATTTGGAGGGGTTTCGCTGCAGTCGGTCTGCGAATCGGCGCCATCGAGCCTTTCTCCAACAAACCGGACATCCCACAGAACCTTCAGATTCCGTTCGCCTACCGGTTTTTTGCCGGCGGCCGGACGACGGTTCGGGCCTTTGACACCGACGACCTCGGCATCCCCGGGCGGACCATCGTCGACGGCAACCCACTGGGCGGCAACGCCCTGATTCTGTTCAACCTCCAGTACCGCCGCCGGATCGCCGGTGATCTCTTCGCCGAGGTCTTTGTCGACGCCGGCAACGTGTGGGCCTCGCCGTCACAGGTCGCTCTCGGCGATACTCCGGTGGGGTCCCGGCCTCGGCATCCAGTACCGGACCCCGGCCGGTCCACTGCGCGCAGAATACGCCTGGAAGCTCGACCCCAAACCCGGCGAATCGAAAGGGCAGTTTTTTATCAGCTTCGGCGTGCCGTTCTAGGCGTTCGTACCTTGAGGCGTTGAAAATTTGAACGTTGGGGTCGCGCCGCGCCAGGGGTGGTAGGATAACGGCCGATTATGACCCTGCCCTCCCTGCTTCCGTGGCTCCTGCTCGCCGCCGGCATCGTCGGTCTGGCGGTTGGTGCGTCGTGGCTGGTGGACGGCGCCTCACGGTTGGCGCTGCGGTTCGGCATCTCGCCGATGGTGGTCGGTTTGACAATCGTCGGTTTCGGCACGTCGATGCCGGAGTTCTCGGTGTCGGTGCTGGCGGCAGCCCGCGGGAGCACCGACCTCAGCCTCGGCAACGCGGTCGGCTCGAACATCATGAACCTGTTGCTGGTACTCGGGGTTGCGGCGGTGGTGGTTCCGATCCACGTCATCGGGGCCAACAAGGTGCTCATCCGCGATCTCGTCTTTGGTCTTGTGCCACCCGTGATCCTCCTCGTCATGGCACGCGACGGCGATATCTCGCGGGGCACCGCCATCCTCCTCCTCACCGTCTTCGTGGCGTTCATTTGGGTCGCCTTGACCCAGGCCAAAAAGGCGGAACCGGCCGATCTGGTGGTCACGGGATCGCCGCTCCGCCACCTCGCCGTCACGGTCATCGGAATCGCGGTCCTGGTCGGTGGTTCGGAGATGCTGGTTCGGGGCGGTGTCGAGCTGGCCCGCCGATTCAACGTTTCAGAGGCGGTCATCGGCCTCACCCTGGTGGCCTTCGGCACCTCGCTGCCCGAGCTCGCGACATCGGTGACGGCCGTTCTCAAGGGCGAGTCTGAAATCGGGGTCGGCAACGTGCTCGGCTCCAACATCTTCAACCTCGGGCTGGTCGTGGGCACCGCGTTTTTTCTCCGTCCCGGCGCCATTTCGACGTTCGTTGTGTATCAGGACATCCCGATCCTCATCGCGTCGACGTTTGTGGTCGGTCTGATCGTTCTCCGCGACGGCCGCATCAGCCGAGGCGAAGGCGCTTTGATGCTCAGCATCTTCACCGCCTACCTCGTCTTCATCGCAATCAGAGGCAGCTGACGCACCAATTCTGAGTTCTTGAATTTTGAATTTTGAATGTCGGACCAGCCGGCCGACTCAGTTTCTCGGGAGGTCGGTGCCGACAATTCAAAATCAACAATTCATAATTCATAATTCAAGGCCGCTAGGCCTTGTAGATTTGCTGCCGCCGCAGCTCCTTGAGCCGATCTCGGAGCCTCGCCGCTTCCTCGAACTCGAGCGTCTTGGCGGCCATCCGCATCCGTTTTTCGAGCTCGGTGATGAGCTTGTTGAGAGAGACCCCGTCCTCCGGCATGCCTTCGTCGTCATCGGCCACCCGCGCCAGTCTCGCCCCGGGCCCGTAGTAGTCGAGCTCGGCCATCGCCAGGAGCGGGCTCGACACATCCTTGATGATCGACTTCGGCTCGATGCCGTGCTCGGTGTTGTACGCTGCCTGCGTGGCGCGCCGCCGCCGGGTTTCCGAAAGCGCCCGCTGCATGGAGCCGGTCTCCCGGTCGGCATAGAGAATGGCCTTCCCCTCGAGATTTCGCGCGGCGCGGCCGATGGTCTGGATCAGTGAGGTCTCGGAACGGAGAAAGCCCTCCTGGTCAGCATCGAGGATCGCCACCAACGACACCTCGGGCAGATCGAGGCCCTCGCGGAGGAGGTTGATGCCCACCAGCACGTCGAACTCCCCCTTGCGGAGATCCGCCAGAATGGCCGACCGCTCGAGGGTCTTGATTTCGGAGTGCAGATAGCGCACCCGCACATCGACCTCGGCGAAGTAGGTGCTGAGATCCTCGGCCATCCTCTTGGTCAGGGTGGTGACGAGCACCCGTTCACCACGAGCCACAACCTCGCGGATCTCGGCCAGCAGGTCGTCCACCTGGTGAGCCGCCGGCCGCACCTCGACCTGCGGATCGAGCAGGCCGGTGGGACGGATCAGCTGCTCGACCACCTCGCCTTCGCTGTGCTCGAGCTCGTAGGACTTCGGGGTGGCGGACACAAAAACCACCTGGTGGATCCGGTCCTCGAATTCCTCGAACATCAGAGGCCGGTTGTCGAGCGCCGACGGCAGGCGGAAACCGAAATCCACCAGCGTCTGTTTGCGCGAGCGGTCGCCGTGATACATGCCGCCGACCTGCGACACCGTGACGTGCGACTCGTCGATGATGCACAGGAAGTCGCTCGGGAAGTAATCGAGCAGGGTCGGCGGCGGCTCGCCCTGGAGACGCCCGGTGAGGTGGCGAGAGTAATTCTCGATGCCCGAGCAGTAGCCGAGTTCGGTGAGCATCTCGATATCGAAGTTGCAGCGCTGGGCGAGCCGCTGCGCCTCGAGCAACTTGTCCTGGGCATTGAGTTCCGCGAGCCGCTCGTCAAGCTCGAAGCGGATACCGTCGATCGCCTTTATCAGCTGCGAGCGCGGGGTCACGTAGTGGGTTCGGGGGTAGATCGGTAGCCGCTCGAGTTCCTCCAGCACCGCGGCGCGCACCGGGTCGATGCGTTCGATCTTCTCGACCTGATCGCCCCAGAACGAGATCCGAACCGCGGTTTCGTCGTAGGGCGGGTAGATCTCCAGGGTGTCGCCGCGCAGGCGGAAGGACCCGGGGGCGAGGTCGAGATGGGTTCGTTCGTACTGCATCTTCGCGAGCTGGCGGAGAATGTCGTCGAGCGGCTCTTCCTGGCCCTTTTCAAAAAGCTGCAGCATGCCGAAGTAGGCCTCCGGCGAACCCAGACCGTAAATACAGCTGACCGAGGCGACGATCAGCACATCGCGGCGCTCGAAGAGCGACCGCGTCGCCGACAACCGCATGCGGTCGATCTCCTCGTTGATCGAAGTCTCCTTCTCGATGAAGGTGTCGCTGGTCGGCACGTAGGCCTCGGGCTGGTAGTAGTCGTAGTACGAAACGAAGTACTCCACCGCGTTGTCGGGGAAGAAGGCCTTGAACTCCTGGTAGAGCTGCGCCGCCAGGGTCTTGTTGTGGCTGAGCACCAGGGTCGGGCGGTTGGTGGCCTCGATGACCTTGGCCATGGTGAAGGTCTTGCCCGAACCGGTGACCCCGAGCAGGGTCTGGAAGGCGACCCCGCCATCGACCCCCTCGACCAGCTTCTCGATCGCCTGGATCTGGTCACCGGCCGGCTCGAACGGGGTTTTGAGGGTGAAACGGGACACCGTCATCCAATTTCGGATTTCGGATTTCGGATTTCGGATTGCCGCTGGCCCGCCCAAACCTCGAAGGCGTTCCTGACCCTCAGACGTCAATAGTCCGGCTCCCTTCTCCCACCAGATTCGTAAGCCGGAGGAAGGTGCCCTACAAATTCGAAATTCGAAATTCGAAATTCGAAATCCGAGCTGCAGCGGTGGGATCCCCGACTCCTCGATCAAGCGCTCGATATAGACGTTGAGCCCGCCGACCTCGTCGACCGTGAGGCGACTGTCCTCGAGGACCGCCCGCACCCGCGTCATGAAATCACCCATCATCGGATAGGGATCGTCGGACGCCTCGAGCAGCGCGCGAAAGCGATCGAGGTTCTTCATGATGCGCTGCCGCTCCGACGGCGGGAGATCAAAGGGCAACATCTGGACCACCGCCTGCCGGCCCTGGTCCATCGTCACCCACACCCCGCGGCGCAGGACCGACAGACCGACGAGAAGAATCGCAATCAAACCGGCTATGGCCACCGCCATGAGGTAGATCTTCGCTCGAGGCCCGCAGCCTGAACCGCCACCGCGCCACGCCTCCTTGCCGGTCGAGGGCAACTGCATGGGGATATCCGCCGGCGAAGACTGTGCCGGAACCGGCCGTGCGATCTCGGGCGCCTCGGACTCGTGGTCAGCATCCTGGTTGATGTTCTCGTCGTCCATCCGAACATTGTAAACGCCCCACCCCACAACTCGAATTCCGAAGCGCCCTCACACCCGGCAGCCGGGACGGCTGCCCCACAAGTTCCCAGTGTTCAATGTCCCTTTTGTGGGGCAGCCGTCCCGGCTGCCATGTGGAACTCTGTCGCGAACCAAATCGCGTGCGGCGGAGGTGCCATTCCCCCACTGGTGAATCACGTTGGGAAACGAGGCACGTGCGGCGGAGGTGCCATTTTCAATATTGTTGGACACAAGAACATCCAAGTCAGTAGTCTGACGCGGGCCAACAATGTTGAAGGTGGCTCCTCCCGGGTACAACGATACCGAAAGGCAACTTCGGTGGAATGCTCTTATCGTTTATTATCAACCCCTCACGGAGGCACCCCATGAACCGACTGCTCGCCCACGACCAGGCCGCCCTGCTGGTGATCGACGTCCAGGAGAAGATCAACGCCGTCATGGCCGACCAGGACCACCTGCCGCGCATCGAGGTCCTGGTCGAGGCCTGCAAGGAACTCGACATACCTGTCATCGGCAGCGAGCAGTACCCGCAGGGGCTCGGCTCCACCGTTCCCTCCCTCGCCGCCGCTCTCGGTGAGACCCCGCCCGCCAAACTCACCTTTTCTTGTTTCCGCGACCACGACCTTCGCACCGCCATCGACGTCACCGAACGAAAACAGTTTGTCGTCACCGGCATCGAGACCCACGTCTGCGTCCTCCAGACCGCCCTCGACCTCCTGGTCGCCGGCCACCAGGTCCACGTCCCCCACGACGCCGTCAATTCCCGCCGCTCCGCGGACAAAGAGTGGGCCCTCCACCGGATGGCTGCCGCCGGCGCCGTCATCACCTCCACCGAATCAGCCCTCTTCGAGCTCGTCGAACGCTGCGACACCTCCGACTTCAAGATGGTGGCGAAGTTGGTCAAACGGATACCCGTTTGAATTCTAAATTTTGAATTTTGAATTATGAATTCCGGCCACCCGCCGGCTCATCTGAGTTGAAGCGGTTGGAGAGCTATTCAAAAAACCTAAGGAGTGCGTGTTCCTGCGGCGGCGGATCGGTTTGGTACCGACCTCAGACTCTTTCCTGAGGACTCCGGGCCGAGCAGAGCCGATCCTTAAGCCGTGCAGATCCTGTTTGTCCCGGATCGGTCGAGCTCTTTCCACCGGAATGAGTTGTCGTCTCACTGCGTAACCCCTATACTTTTCTCAAAATGGCACGGACAGGAGAAATGGCGGGCGCCTCCAGACGGTCGTTCCATCTCGGCGACTGGTTGGTGGAACCGACTCTGGACAGGATCTCTCGCGACGGCACGGTCCTCCAACTGCGCCCGCGGGCGATGGACGTGCTCGCCGCTCTCACCGCAGCAGCGGGCGCGCTGGCATCGAAACGGGACCTCATCGACGCAGTCTGGCAGACCGAGTTCGTGTCGGACCACGCCCTCACCCAGGTCATCGCCGAACTCCGCGCCGCCCTCGGAGACGACGCCCGCAATCCCGTCTATATCGAGAACATCCCACGCAAGGGGTATCGGCTGGTGGCTGCGGTGACACCTTTCGAGGCAGTCGTTAGCCCGGTTCGCCAAGCCACCTTCCCGCTGCGGCTTCAAGGCGACGGCACCGAGTATCCCCTGGCCCAGGGCTCCAACGTCATCGGCCGCACCGCCGATGCCGCGGTGCCGATCGACCGCACCGAGGTCTCGCGCTGTCACGCCCGGATCCTCGTCCAGGGAACCACCGCGACAGTCGAAGATCTCGGGAGCAAGAACGGGACCTTCCTCAACGGTCAGCGTCTGCAGCAACCATCCGTGCTGAACGACGGCGACGAAATCTGGATCGGCCGCAGCATCGCCAGGTTTCGCTACCTCGTCGAGGGCGAGCCCACCCAGACCGAGCACACGGTCTCATGAACACCTGGGACCGGGCCCCACCGAGCGACACCGCGTCGCCGACGCCCGGCCCAAACCAACCAGGCGCGTCCACCAGAAATTGTGGTGCAGGCGTCCCGCCTGCACATGCCGACATACGCCAGGATCTGAGGGAGTGCGATGACTGACGACGCCTTCCCCAGCTGGGCCGAGGTGCCGACGTGGTGATGTCATGAGGAGACGCTTGCGCTTCGGGCGATCTCATCCGAGATCAGGCGACCCTGGCGGGCACAGGCGGGCCTCAGAGGTTTTCGAGGTAGGTCTCGATTCGGGCCGCAAAGGATTCGAAGTCTCCGAGACGGTCGTGCAGGAGCGTGTGCAGGACATTCAGGTCCACATCGAGATAGCCGTGCACCAGGACGTTCCGGAAGCCCGCGACGTTGCGAAACTCGAGCACGAACTCCCGGTCGAGCACGCCGAGGCGGCCGAGCTCGTCGATGGCGCTGGCGTAGTCCGGAACGTCGCGCCCCCGGCTGGCCGCAATGTGAGTTGCGATGTCGAGCGCGTTTTGTGCGCAGAGCTGGAGACCGCGCTCGACAACCCACAGCAGTTCGGTGTCGGCGTTGAGTTCCTCGAGAGAGACGTCGCTGCGAGCGGCGAGCACCTGGAGCGACTCGCGGAGAGCGGCCAGGTGCCGCCGAATGATCAGGACGTCGATCTCGCCCGGGCCCATGATCATCTCTCGGGGATCGATGCGCGGGCACCCAGAATGGCGTCGATCTTCGCGAGCTGCGGCACGAAATCGCAGTGGCGTGAGAGGGCCCGGCCCTCGCGAACCGTCGTCGCGCGAAGGTCGCGAGAGTACAGACGGGAGCCGTCGCGCAGAACCCGGTGGTACAGGAGCGGCGGCGCGGTATTGAGCACCACGACATCGACGGCGTTGGCGCCGAGACCGCTCATCAGCGCGGAGGTCAATTCCGCTCGGTATCCGAAGGGGCCCGGTTCGATCTGTTCTTCATCGATGAAAACAGCGATGTCGATATCGCTGTGCGCCTGGCCCTCACCCCGAGCGTGGGATCCAAAGAGATACGCCTCGAGAATCTCCGGACGAGCCGACAGTACGGCAGTGATGCGTCCAGCCAGCAGATCTTTCGAATCCATGAACGGGGCCTCCGCAACGAGGATACCTCAGATGAGTTCCTGTCGCGAAGACCTCGAGCCGCGGAGCGGCGGCAGATATATAGCCTGGGGCGTAAGCCCCAGGTATAGGGCAAACAACAACGTTCGAGCCCCGGAGGGGCGACAGATCTACCTCGACCGCTGGTTCAACGTCACACCACGATGTGCAGGCGGGACGCCTGCACCACAAGGGTGGCGGTCCGATTGTGGTGCGGGCGTCCCGCCTGCACATGCTCTGATACGCCAGGATCTGTGGGCGTTCGATGACTGACGACCCTCGCCCCCCTGATCTCCCCACCCGCACTGAAGGCGAGGGTGAAACCCTCGATATGCCGGAAGGGATGCGTCCGTTCACTCCTGGCCAGATCCTCGGCGAGCGCTACCAGATCCTCGAGATGCTGGGCCGCGGAGGGATGGGTGAGGTATGGCACGCCTTCGATCTCAAGCTGCGGGTCGAGGTGGCGCTGAAGGCGCTGCGGCAGAATGTCTTCAAGAACGAACGACGGCTCGGAATGCTGCGTCAAGAAGTCCGCGCCGCCCGCGAGGTGGTGTCGCCGAACGTCTGCCGGATCTTCGATCTGATCGAGGTCGAGGGCCGCGAGCTGGTGTCGATGGAGTACGTCGACGGCGCCACTCTGCTTGCAGTGCTGTATGAGCGTGGGCCGCTCGAGCTCAAGGAGGCCCAGGACATTGCCTCCCAATTTCTGGCCGGGCTCGAATCCATCCACCGTGCCGGTCTGATCCACCGCGACATCAAACCCGAAAACATCATGCTCACCCGGGCCGGTCGTGTCGTGGTGATGGACTTCGGCCTCGCCCGCCAGGAGACCGAAGGCGGCGGCACGGTGTCAGGTACCCCCGCCTACATGGCGCCCGAGCAGGCGGCCGGCGAGACGCTCGACGCGAGGGCCGACGTCTACGCGGCCGGCGTGGTGCTGGCCGAGATGGTGTGCCCAGACGGGATCAAGAACATCCAGAGCCGGCAGAGCGTCTGGGAAGGCGTGCGTTCGGAGCCCGCAGAACTCCCCGACACGCCGTGGGCTCAGGTGATTCAGAAGGCCGTCAAGAAGGACCGCGAGGGCCGCTTCAACTCCGCCCACACCCTGACCCGTGCTCTCGAGGACGTGACCCTCCGGGTCGAAGGCGCCGACGACCTCCACCCCTATCCCGGTCTTGCCTCCTTCACCGAATCAGACGCCGAGTACTTCTTCGGCCGCGAGGCCGAGGTCGAACAGATGTGGCGCAAGCTCGAGGGCCCGCCGCGGATGCTCGCAATTATCGGGCCCTCGGGCGCAGGAAAATCCTCGTTCATCGCGGCAGGTCTGGCTGCAAACGCGCCAACCACCTGGGGGATTCTCCGCTCGACTCCCGGAAACTCAGCCATCTCCTCACTCGCCGCCGTAGTCGCTCGCGAAATGGCCGGAGATCCGGACGCCGTCGAGCTCCTGCCCCGCTTCGGCGACGCGGACGTGGCGGTTGAGCTCATCTCTCGCTGGGCTGGAAGGAACTCCCACTCGCTGTTGGTCATCGACCAGTTCGAGGAGCTCTTCACGCAGAACACCTCTGATGAGCAGCGAAAGTTTTCGGATCTCCTGCGCCGCTTTGTGATCGAGGGCGACATCCACGTACTGCTGTCGATGCGCGACGACTTCGCGGTGTCGTGCAACGCCCACGAGTCGCTGCGGCCCATTTTCCATGAGCTCACCGTGCTCGACCCACCGGCCGGACCAAACCTCCGGCGTGGCCTGGTGCAGCCCGCGCTGCAGTGCGGCTACCGCTTCGAGGACGACGAGCTCGTCGACAAGATGCTGACCGAAGTCGAGGGCGAGCGGGGGGCATTGCCGCTGCTGGCCTTCGCCGCCGCCCGGCTGTGGGACCGACGCAACAAGGAAAATGGTCTCTTGACCCGCGAGGCGTACGACGACATCGGCGGCGTCGGCGGCGCCCTGGCCCAACACGCCGAAGCCACCATCGATCGCATCGGCATCGAGCGGATTCCCATCGTCCGCGAGCTCTTCCGCAACCTCGTCACCGCCGAGGGCACCCGCGCGGTGCGCGAATGGAACGACCTGCTGTCGATCTTTGAGGCGCCACAGCTCGAGTCAGCGGAAGAAGTGCTGCGAGAACTCATCGATGCCCGGCTCCTGACCTCGTACGAGATTCACGAGGACGAGCAGGAACCCACCCGCCGTGTGGAGATCATCCACGAATCCCTCCTCGCCAACTGGCCGCGCCTCGTCCGTTGGCAGACCCAGGATCAGGAAGGCGCACAGCTGCGTGACGAACTGCGTCAGGCGGCGCGTGCGTGGGACGAACACGACCGGCATGACGACCGGCTCTGGACCGGCACCGCCTTTCGCGAATACCAGTTGTGGCGGGAGCGATATCCCGGCGGGCTCACCGATCTCGAGGAAGCCTTCGCGGCTGATATGACCTCGCTCGCCGGTCGTCGCCGGCGAAGACGCCGGATGATCGTGACTGCAGTGATCGCCGCGCTCATCGCAGGTCTCGCTATTGTCGGATCCTTCTGGCAGCGGAGCGTTCGCGAGACCCGTCGCGCCGAGGCCGAGGCCAACCGCGCCGAGGCTGGCAAGCTCCTCGCTCTCGGTCAGCTCGTGTTGGAAAGCTATCCCACGGCGGCCCTGGCGTGGGCGACCTCGAGCCTCGAGCTTGCCGACACCTCAGAAGGACGGAAGTTGGCGCTCCGCGCGCTTCAGAAGGCCCCGCCCGTGAGGATTCTGCCAGCGCAACCCGAAGCGGGACGGGCTGCGGCCAGCGTCACGTTCAGCCCCAACGGCCAGCGCCTGGTGACCGCGGAAAACCACGCCCTCGTGTGGTCGCAGGACAACCCTGAACCCATGATTCTGGAACACCAACCCCCGGGCGGGTGGCTCCGCCTTGCTTTCCCAAAGGACGATCTGCTGCTGACAGAAGGTGGCAGCGGTGATCTGAGATGGTGGAATATTCCTGGAACGGAAGCTGGCGGTGATCTGAGATGGTGGGCTCTTCCCGGGGGGGAGATGACGCGGCGGGAACCCGGTGGTCGGGGGCACCTTGATGCGCAGCGCGGAGACGGGTACCTCAGCTTTTCACAAGTTGAGGAAGGGATCAACCTCGACTGGTGGCCTGTCGGTGAGGGGGCACCGCGGGCCGTGGGTTCGCTCAAAGGCGCCTGGGCTCTCGCCGTCGACGCGCAGGGGTCGCAACTGGCGTTCAGCCGAGGTGAGACGGTACTGGTCAGATCCATCGAGGATTGGAGCAAAGCCCCCAGAGTTCTCGGCCGCCACAATCGCAAGGTCTGGAATGTGGTCTTTCATCCCAGCGGTCGACGGGTCGCCGCCTTTGATGAATCCCTAGAGATTCGAGAATGGCAGACAGAGGCTGACACGGCGGGACCGATCAGGACATTCTCCTCGGATGTTCCTATCGGCGCCTCGTTGAATCTCGCGTACGACCAGACTGGTCGGTGGCTGGCTACCTATGGAGGCGGCGAAGGTCTTCTGATGGCCGTCGTCTGGGACCTGACCGCTCCGCAAGGATGCCCTCCTCTCGTCCTGCGAGGCGAAAAGGGCTATGCGAATCCGGGCTCTCTCGCATTTCATCCGGACGGGAACTGGCTTGTCGCCGCCCCCTACTACAGCGTGGGATTCTGGCCGATGACGCACCCGTATCCGTGGGTCCTCCCACATCATGGCCGTGTCTATGACGTCGCCTTCACGCCGGACAGCGAGTGGCTCGTGACGGCGACAGCTGAGTTCGTCGATCCCGAATCGTCCGATCACTCCGCCCGGGTTCGGGCGTGGCCGCTTCGCGGACAGAACGACGGTAAGGACCGGGTGCTCCTCAGACTGCCCATGGTCGCCCTCTACGGAGCCCACCTGGCCTTGGACCCCTCCGGGAAAAACGTGGCAGTGAGCGCCGATGGAGACGTCTTTATCGCGCCCGTCGAGGGTGGTCCGGTGCGGCGGCTCGCCAGCTCTTCGGGTCCGATCGCGGGGAACTCATTCATCGCATTCAGCCCCGACGGCGGGAACCTGGCTTCGGTCCCCTGGTTCGACCCGGCCGGAAGCATGCCGGTTCGCGTGTGGGATCTGGAAACCGGCAACGAAAAGGTCGTCGGGTCTGTGCCTGGCGCGACTTCCTTTCTCGGCTTTGCGGGAGAACACCAACTCCTGTGGGCGGGGGCCGATGCTCGAACCGAGGACGAGGCCGGCGGTGGTGAACGACTTTTCGATCTCGAGCTCGGAACTGTCGAGGTCCTGTCCGAAGGCGGATCGGAGCAGTTTCGGGCCATCAGCCCAGACGGCTCGTTTCTTGTGTCGACCGAAATGGACGGGTCCATGAGCGACTACACCTCCAGGTTGGTCCGGCGGGATCTCGCGACCGGAGAGTCCACCGTTCTCGAAACACACGGCAACAACACCTATGCGGTCGACCTGGACCCCACCGGTACCTGGGTCGCAACGGGTGGTTTCTCCGACGGCACGGTGCGGGTGGGCAGCGTCAGCGGTGACGAGCCGGACATCTTCTACGGGCACACGGGCGAGATCACTGCGGTGGCAGTCTCGCCCGACGGCCGCTGGATCGCCTCGTCAAGCGACGACTCGACCGTCCGCCTCACACCGATGCCCGATCTTTCGAAACCACCCCTCCACACCCTGCCGCACGACGAACTGATCGCCAAGCTCAAGACCCTCACCAACCTCCGCGTCGTCCGCGACGAGGACTCCCCCACCGGCTGGAAGACCGAAATCGGGCCCTTCCCCGGCTGGGCCGAGGTGCCGGAGTGGTAAACGCCTTCATATTCGAGCCGGACTGAAACCGAACCCATTCCTGATGACTTCGCCAACCTGAAGACCCAGCTTGGAGGCATGAGATTTCGCGCCGCGATCGGTTCGATGAAACCTGTTCTCAGCACAGGTTGCCAATCCGTGGTTCAAGTCTCATATTGCTCACAAGAAAACTCTCATACAGCGTGTCCGGCACGCGGTCGGGACACCGCGGCCTTGTTTATTCGGTGGTGGGCGCCTGAAGGGTCAGGCGTCCTGGGACCGTTTGGGGGGAGGGTGCAATGAGACACGCGGCGGCAGTGATGTTCGCGACCGTGATCGTCGTGGTGGCCGGCGGTGCGGCGGCACAGACCACGACCGGCCGGTTGATCGGCACAACCGTGGACGAGAGCGGGGCGGTGTTGCCCGGGGTCACCGTCACCATCTCGTCTCCGGCCCTGATCGGTGGTGTGCAGAGCAGAGTCACGGATGACCAGGGCGAGTTCAACTTTGTCGGTATCGCCCCGGGCGAGTACACCGTCAAGGCCGAACGCACCGGTTGGATTCCCCAGGAGCGAGCCATGGTCAAGGTCTCTCTTGGCCATGCCGTCTCCTTGACACTCGCCATGCCGAAGGGCATTTTCAGCGGTGAGATCGACGTGATCGATGAGACACCCGTGATCGACCCCACCCAGGTCAATACCGGACAGATTTTCGACCACGCCTATTTGCAGAATTCGACCATCGGCTCGGTCAACCGCGACTATCTGGTGGTGGTCAACCAAACCGCCGGCGTCACCGGGGGGGCGTGGTTCGATGTGCCTCAGTCCAGGGTTTTTGGGTCGACGATCGGCGAAAATGCCTACTTCATCGACGGCGTCGACACCACCGATCCGTTCACTGCGACCGCCACCGTCACCATGAACTTCGACGCCATCGGCGAGATCCAGTTCCAAACCGGCGGTTTCGAGGCGGAGTACGGCCGCGCCACCGGCGGTATTATCAACCTGGTGACGAGGTCCGGCGGCAACCGATTCACGGGCACCCTGGATGTCCGAAAACGCGACGACTCCTTCCAAGAAAGTGGAGGGTTTTTTGATAGCGGCGAGTTTTCGTCGGATTACCAGAACGTCTCGGCAACGCTCGGCGGCCCGATCGCGCGGGACAGGGCCTGGTTCTTCACCTCCTATCAGCGCATCGACGACGAGTTCACACCCGTTGGCGCACCCACCACCAGAATGGCCACTGGGCACAATTACCTCGCCAAGGTCACTTGGCAGATTGACACCGGTTGGCGGTTGACCGGCAAATACTCGAGCGATCCTCGCTCCAGGGAATACGACGGTTCCTCTCAATGGACGATGCCCGAAGCCACCTCCCATCTCGATGGTGGTTCCACGGTTCTTTCCGGAGAACTCAGCTCGGTGTTGTCCGACTCCCTCATCTGGACTTCGGTCGTGGGCGCTTACAACCTTGACGCCAATATCTACCCTCAGTCGGGCGATCTCTCGGCCATCAGCCATTACAACTTGAACACCGGGCTGACCACCGTGAACTATGCCGACCAGCAGTATTTGGAGTCCAACAGAAACGACTTCACGACCGATATCTCGTGGTTCGTCGACGATCTCGCTGGCTCGCACGAATTCAAGGGAGGCATCGAGTACTCAAAAGTCAGCTACAACGGCGCGGTCTGCTTGACCGGAACGCCAGACGGCGAACGCTGCGTTGCAGACGGCGTCGGCTTCAGTTTCGAAGACATAGAGGATGAGCGCGGCGAGCCCCTCCCGTTTCGAATGTTGGAGGTACACACCTCCGGTCCGACGACAGTCGACGGTGCTGTCGCAACCGCTTTTTTCCAGGACGCGTGGCGCCCAGGCAGGAACGTGACCCTGAAGATTGGTCTCCGCTACGATACGGTCACGTACGACACCACCAATGGCACCCAGATCGCGGACATGAGCATGGTACAGCCGCGGCTCGGGGTCGCGTGGGACGTCTCCGGCAACGCTAAAAACCTCCTCCGTGGGAGCTGGGGCCGATTCATGCACCCAAATGCCCTGACTCTTCCGTGGTGGGTCCGGCCCCTCGTGGAGCCCCAGTTTCGCTGGTACTCGTGCTCGGGGTTTTTACCTCTACAGTTCGGGATTGCGGTGGGCTCCACCGACGAGTGTGCGGCGGTCGCCGCGGCCTATGGTTCGGTCCACCGGACGGACAACGCCGGCTGGGACCCGTTCGGTTGGGTCCTCGGGGAGATCTACGCTTCCGAGCCCAGCCAGACCGCCGCGGGCCTCAGGGCCACCTACGCCGATGAACTGATTCTGGGCTTCGAGCGTGAGGTCGGCAACCGCGCGTCGATCGAACTGACCTTTGTCGACAAAAAGACGCGCGACATGGTTGAAGATACCTGCAACGGCAACTGGCCCACGCCGGCGGCGGGCGCAGCCTGCGATTACTTCGTGCTGGGCAACATTTCGAGCCTCAAACGGGACTATCGTGGCTTCGTCGTTAAGTACGAGTCGCGAGCGTTCGACTGGTTGACCCTGCTCGCCTCTTACACCTTTTCGACATCGAAGGGCAGTGTGGAGTACACCCAGAATGCCGGCATCGACGCCGACATTTACCCCTGGCACTTCGACAACCGGTACGGTTACCTCAGCGATCATCGTGCGAATCGATTCAAGCTGAACGGCTTTTTCAACATCAAAGGTGACTGGACCATTGGCTTCGACGGATGGTGGGCTTCTCCCTTCACCTGGCAGCCGTACGAAGACTCGAGCGACAATCTCGATATTGACTACGGCGAGCACTTTCTGGAGCCCAGAGGCAGCCGCGAGGCCAACACCAACTACCAACTCGATCTGCAGCTGACTAAGGGTTTCACCATCGGCTCGACGCGGTTGTTGCTGATCGGGTCCGCCCTCAACGTGTTCAGCAGTGAGCAACCTACCGCCGTGTGTGCGCACATCAGCGGCTGCGGCAGCTACGAGATGGGCGACCCGATCGAGTGGCAGGTGCCACGGCGCTATGAGGTCGGGTTGCGGCTGGAGTTCTGAGCGCATAGACTCTTCGAGAACTTCAGGACAACAGATGTCTCAAGAACGGCACGGAACTGACCTCACCACCCGCACCGAGGGCGAGGGCGAAACCCTCGACATGCCGGAGGGGATGCAGGGCTTCACATCCGGTCAGGTGTTGGGCGAGCGCTATCAGATTCTCGAGATGCTGGGCCGCGGTGGGATGGGTGAGGTGTGGCACGCCTTCGATCTCAAGCTGCGGGTCGAGGTGGCGCTGAAGGCGCTGCGGCCGGAGTTCTTCAAATCGGAGCGCCGCCTCGAGCTCTTGCGGCAGGAAGTCCGCGCCGCGCGCGAGGTGGTATCGCCCAACGTCTGCCGGATCTTCGATCTGATCGAGGTCGAGGGCCGCGAGCTGGTGTCGATGGAGTACGTGGACGGGGCGACGCTGCTCGGCGTCCTCCAGGAACGCGGGCCGCTCGAGCTCAAAGAAGCCCAGGACATCGCCTCGCAGTTCCTGGCGGGGCTCGAAGCGATCCACAAGGTCGGCCTCATCCACCGCGACATCAAACCCGAAAACATCATGCTCACCCGGGCCGGACGAGTGGTGGTCATGGACTTCGGCCTCGCGCGCCAGGAGACCGAGGGCGGCGGCACGGTCGCGGGCACCCCGGCCTACATGGCGCCCGAACAGGCGGCGGGGCAGACCCTCGATGCCACGAGCCGATGTCTACGCGGCAGGCGTCGTGCTCGCCGAGATGGTGAGCCCCGACGGGCATCAAGAGCTTCGACTCGCGGCAGAGCGTCTGGGAAGGCGTGCGCTCCGAGCCCGCGAAGGTGCCGGACACGCCCTGGGCGCCGGTGATCCAGAAAGCTGTTGCCAAGGATCGCGAAGCGCCGCTTCAACACCGCCCACACCCTGACCCGCGCGCTCGAGGACGTGACCCTCCGGGTCGAGGGCGCCGACGACCTCCACCCCTACCCCGGTCTCGCCTCCTTCACCGAAGAGGACGCCGAGTACTTCTTCGGCCGCGAGGCCGAGGTCGAGCAGATGTGGCGCAAGCTCGAGGGGCCGCCGCGAATGCTCGCTTTGGTGGGGCCCTCGGGGGCAGGAAAATCCTCATTCCTGCAGGCGGGGCTGATCGCGAGCACAGACAACTGCCTGGGCCATCGTCGTCTGCACACCCGGGAACCTCGCCGTTTCGTCGCTCGCTCGGCCGTCGCGTTCGCGAAATGCGCGGGTGATGCCGGACGCCATGCGACTGATGCCCGGTTTCGACGATCGCCGACGTCGGCGGTCGAGCTCGTCGCTCGGTGGGCCGGAACGCGCACGATCACGCGCTGTTGATCGTCGACCAGTTCGAAGAGCTGTTCACGCAGAACTCCCCGGACGAGCAGCGACGGTTTGCCGAGCTGCTGAGCCGGTTCGTCCTCGAGGCCGACGTCCACGTGCTGTTGTCGATGCGCGACGACTTCCTGCTGCGCTGCAATCGCCCACGAAGCACTTCGCCCGATCTTCGCACGAGCTGACCGCTGCTCGACCCGCCGGCCGGGGCGCACCTCCGGCGCGCCCTCGTCCAGCCGGCGACGAAATGCGGCTACCGATTCGAGGACGACGAGTTGGTGGACGAGATGCTGGCCGAGGTCGAGGGCGAGCGCGGCGCGCTGCCGCTGCTGGCCTTCGCCGCTGCCCGGCTCTGGGAGATGCGCGATCGCGAGACCGGTCTCCTCACCCGCCAGGCCTATCAGGACATCGGTGGCGTCGGCGGAGCGCTGGCCCAACACGCCGAGGCGACCATCGATCGGATCGGCACCGAGCACATCGCCATCGTCCGCGAGCTCTTCCGCAACCTCGTCACCGCCGAAGGCACCCGCGCCGTGCGCGAGTGGAACGAGTTGCTGTCGATTTTCGATGGGACTATCGCAGGGCGGGGATAAACCCCGCCCCTACGAAGCGGGGAAAGCCGTAGGGAGGGGTTTATCCCCTCCCGCCAGCCGCAGAAGAGGTCCTTCGGGAACTCATCGACGCCCGTCTGCTGACCTCGTACGAGATTCGCGAGGACGAGCACGAACCGACCCGCCGCGTCGAGATCATTCACGAGTCGCTTCTCGCAAACTGGCCGCGCCTGGTCCGCTGGCAGACCCAGGACCAGGAGGGCGCGCAGCTCCGCGACGAGCTCCGCCAGAGCGCGCGGTCCTGGGACGAGCACGGCCGCAACGACGACCGACTGTGGACCGGCACCGCCTTCCGCGAGTCCAGCTGTGGCGCGAACGCTACCCGGGCGGTCTGACCGATATCGAAGAGGCCTTTGCACTCGGCGATGACCTCGTTCGCAACCCGGCGCCGACGACGACGCCGGATTGCAATCGCAGCAGGCGGTGCGATTCTTCTCGCGGTGCTCGCGATCGTCACGGGTCTCTGGCGCCAGGCCGTGCACCAGACGCACGTCGCCGAGGGCTCGAAGCTGATCACGCTGGGTCATCTCGCGGTTGGCGAGGCACGAACCGACGCGCTGGCCTATGCCATCGCCGCCCTCGGGCGGGCGGACACATCCGATGCGCGACGGCTGGCGGTCGCGGCGCTGTGGGCGGGCCCACCCAAAACGGTGGTCTCCGCGGAACCGGGCGCCTGGCCGATTGCTTTTTCGGACGATGGCAGCCGCATGGTCGTCGGGCACGTTGGCGGCGCGCTCCGCGTCTACTCCCGGGATGGCGGTCCTCCCGTCGAGCTCGACGATTTCGAGGGCACCCTCGTCCCTGTTTACTCGAGCTTCTCCCCCGATGGGAGCCGGCTCGTCAGCGGGGCGTATCCCGCCAACGGCGAGATTCGGCTGTGGAACACCGACGACTGGCGCGTGGAGAGGATTCTTTCGATGGCCGAGGTTGTCGACGGGGTCGGGCCGAAGACCTTTCTCGGAGCCAGCGGCATTTTTGAGCCCGATGGGAGATCCTTGCTTTCATTCGTCTACAAGATAGACCACGACAATGGGCCGGCAGCCGACCAGCACTGGATCGTTCACCGGTGGCGTTTGGATGACGGTGAGCCAAGCCTTGTCGGCGCCCTCGACGTGAACACCCGTATGTTCGCTGTGGATGTGCCGCGTGATGTGTTCGTCGTTGGATCGGGCAACGAGTTGCTCCTTCACCGGCTGAGCACACTTGGCCACACACCCCCTCGGGTAATACTCAGGCATTCCGAGCCGCTGGACGTCGCCACAAACCTGAGCTTCGACCCGTCCGGAGAGCGCATGGCGATCTGTTTTGCGGACCATCGCCTCTTCGTGTGGCGGATCGGCAGCGACGACGAGCCGCTGATTCTCGAGGCGCCGACCGGCGATTGCTCGGGGACGGCGTTCAGCCCGGACGGATCATTGCTCGCACAGGCCTCGGATCCGGTGGGGGGAGCGCTGTGGGACCTCCAGGGGCCGGCCGGCGCAGAACCGCTGTCACTCGATGGACACGCAAGTCTTGGCTTGGCGTTCACACCTGACGGCCGCTGGTTGGCAACCTCGTCGGGTTCCCAGGGACTCGCCATTTGGCCGATCACCGGACAGTACTCTCGGTTGCTCCGTGGCCACGATGGCGCCGTCAGGTCGATCGAGTTTTCCACCGACGGCTCGGTTCTCTATACCCAGGGAAGTACCGACGGCAAGGTCCTCGCATGGCCCCTCACCGGTGACGGCGTCGAGGGGCCCATCGTCGTGCATCAGACAGAGCCTGCCTTCGCATCGGGTCTCGCGGTGGACCCCCACGGGCGCTTTCTCATCGTGGCGACCCAGCAAAAAATGTGGCACGTGCCGTTGGACGGCGGTGCCGCCGTCCCGTACGATTTTCGTGATCTTGATTCTCCGTTTTTCCATGCGCCAACGCTCGATCGCTCAGGTCGTTTCCTTGCGGCTGCTGTCAATGCCAATCCGAACGTCGTTGTTCTTGACCTGGAATCAGGCAGGCACTGGGAGCTCGCGGGCCCGGGAGAGGGCAACGCCTCCCCTCCGTATTTCGATGCGGACAGTCGGCTGCTGATCACACGGGGCGGCATCGCAAGCCGCTGGGACCCCGTCACCGAGAGCACCGAGACGCTCTTCGAGGATGTCCAGTACGCCTTTCCACATCCGGACGGCCGTGTGCTGGTCAGGAACCGAGATGGCCGTTGGCTGGTCAATCTCGACGACGGATCGAGAACGGAGTTCCGTATCCAGGGGCATGCGGGGGGCCTGGTGTCCGGACCCGGCCTGGTCGGTCTTTACGAGAGGCAGCCGAGACGGGACAGTGTTGGCGTGGTCGTCCTCCAAACCCACACCCCACCTCTTGCTCGGCCACGAGGGCCTTGTGTACGAACCTCGCGTGTCGCCGGATGGGAGGTGGATCGCCACCCGCGGCGACGACGAAACCGTGCGTCTGTGGCCGACGCCAGATTTTTCGAAACCTCCGCTCCACACCCTGTCCCACGACAAACTGATGGCGAAGCTGAAGACGCTGACAAATCTGCGGGCCGTGCCAAACGCCGAGTCCTACACCGGGTACCGAATCGAACCCGACCTCACCGTCAACCACGGTTGGGCCGTGGTGCCGGAGTGGTGAAATGACGGCGGCTCGGCCTCGGCGGGCCTGCCGAAGCTCAACGCCGGCGGCGAAAGGCGGCCAACCGCAGCATTGAGGAGTGGCGGGGCGGTTGACAACTAGCCCTCATATCTCACGACGCGACGTGGTGAGGTATGCGGGCTAGGAGGGCAAGGTCAGGAACGACCGAGGCGACATGATCGGGATTCCCTCGAAATTTTCGGACTTCACCCCCTGGGATTCACCGGGAATATGCCGACTCACGACGAGCTGGTGTTCGGTCACCACACGTTCGAAGACGCCGGCGCACAGACCCCGCTCGATGAATGCAGCCACCAGCACGTCTGTGTCGAGTCCGATGATTGACTCACCCATGTCGCAATCGCACCTAATCCGAACCGTTCCTTGAGGACTTTCGGCGCCTCCGCAACGACATTGGAATGTGGGAGTCCCCGAAAATGGTCACGAATACGCGTTTTCGTCTCAGAAATGTTTGCACATCGGCCTTTATGGTCGCATATTCAAAGGAAAGAATTCTTGGACAATGGGCGTTTACGGGGATTCCGGAGGAGGAGTCATGAGACACGCCAGAGTCGTTCTGTCGGCAGTGATGGCTGTGACATGCATGCCCGGGTGGTCGCAGACCACCACCGGGCGTCTGATGGGCACGACAGTGGACGAGAGCGGGGCGGTGCTCCAGGGAGTCAACGTGAGCATCGACTCGCCCGCCCTGATCGGCGGATCACAGGTCAAAACCACCGACGGTCGGGGCGAGTTCGTCTTTCTCGCCCTGCCGCCGGGCGACTACCAGGTGCGCACCGAGCGTGCCGGTTTCGTCTCCCAGGAACGGCGTAAGGTGACGGTGCCGCTGGGCGGCGCCGCCGTCCTCAGTATCGCCATGCCCGTGGGCGCCTTCAGCGGGGAAATCGAGGTGCGCGACGAGACCCCGGTGGTCGACCCCACCCAGATCAGCTCAGGGCCAATATTCCGCTCCGGCTACATGCAGAGCTCGGCCATCGGGTCGCACAACCGCTCGTACCTGACCGTGATCAACCAGACCGCGGGCGTCGTCGAAGGACCCGACGTTTCGGGCGTCTCGCAATCCAAGGTTTTCGGTTCGACCATCGGCGAGAACGCCTACTTCATCGACGGCATGGACGCCACCAACCCGACGACGGCCGCCGCCCTCGTGGTCCTCAACTTCGACGCCATCGGCGAGATCCAGCTCCAGACAGGCGGCTTCGAGGCCGAGTACGGCCGCGCCACCGGCGGCATCATCAATTTGGTGTCGAAGTCCGGCGGCAACCTCTTCTCGGGCACCTTCGACGCCCGTTACCGCGACCAGGCCTTTCAGGAAAGCGGCGATTACTTCGACACTGGCGAGCTCTCCACGAAATATCAGAATTTCGCGGCGACCCTCGGCGGGCCGATTCTCCGCGATAAGGTGTGGTTCTTCGCCTCCTATCAGCGGATCAACGACGTGTTCACACCCATTGCCTCGCCCACCACCCGCGACGAGAAGGGGCAGAACTATCTCGGCAAGATCACCTGGCAGATCGCTCCCGCCTGGCGGCTGGCCGGCAAGTACACCAGCGCTCCAATGACTATTGACAACTGGGGCGCCTCCCGCTGGCGGATGCCCGAGGCGACCGGTCTCAAAAAGGGCACGACCGCCATCCTCTCGACCGAGCTCACGTCCGTGCTCTCGGACTCTGTCTTGTGGAACACCACCGTTGGCGCCATGAATTACTGGAGCGATTATTATCCGATGAACCCGGATCTCTCGGCCATCGGCCACTACAACAACACCACGGGTCTGTACACCTTCAACTACGGAACCCAGGCGGACTGGAAAACCAGCCGCAATGACTTCACCACGGATCTCACGTATTTCGTTGACGGCCTCGCCGGCTCGCACGAGCTCAAGGCTGGCATCGAGTATTCGGATCTGCTCTTCACGGGCTCGGAATGCAGCACCGGGACGCCGAATGGCGACCCGTGCGTCGAGAACGGCGTGGGCTTTTTCTTCGGCGATATCGAGTACGGAGGTCAGGCGGTGCCGTGGTTAATGGCGGAGTACCACACGGCGGGCCCGGCGGACTACGACGGCACCGTCTCGACCGCGTTCGTCCAGGACGCCTGGCGTCCGGTCGGCGACCTGACTCTCAAGATCGGTCTCCGCTACGACGCCGTGACCTACGACTCTACCGGCGCTCGGATCGCCGATATGGACATGTTCCAGCCGCGGCTGGGCATCGCCTGGGACATCGGTGGGGACGCAAAGAACGTCCTGCGCGGGAGCTGGGGGCGTTTCATGCACCCCAACATGCTCGCTTTGCCCTACTGGGTGCCGGATCGAGCGCAGCCCTCCTATTACTGGTACTCGTGCTCGGGGTTTTTACCTCTCCAGTTCGGGATTGCGGTGGGCTCCCCCGACGAGTGTGCGGCCGTCGCCGCGGCCTTTGGTTCGATCCACCGGACGGACAACGCCGGCTGGGACCCGTTCGGTTGGGTCCTCGGGGAGGTCTACGCTTCCGAGCCCAACCAGACCGCGCCGGGCCTCAGGGCCACCTACGCCGATGAGCTGATTCTGGGCTTCGAGCGCGAGGTCGGCAACCGATCCTCCATCGAGCTCACCTTCATCGACAAGCAAACCCGGGACATCGTCGACGACACCTGCAACGGCAACTGGCCGACCCCATCGGCCGGTGCGGCGTGCGATTACTACATCCTGGCCAACATCCCGGAGCTGAGACGCGACTACCGGGGCGCCACCCTCACCTACGAGACACGGGGGCTGGCCTGGCTGACCCTGCTCGCCTCGTACACCTACTCGTCGTCCAAAGGCAGCGTCGAGTACACCCAGAATGCCGGCAATGTCGTCGACCTCTACCCGTGGCAGTTCGAGAACATCTACGGCTACCTCTCCGATCACCGACAGCACCGGATCAAGCTAAACGGTTTCTTCAACATCAGGGGTGACTGGACGATCGCCTTCGACGCCCGCTGGGCCTCGCCCTTCACCTGGACGCCATACGAAAACAGTTTCGACAACCCCGACATACCGAACGGAAATCACAACCTCGAACCGCGGGGCAGCCGCGAGGCCAACAACCAGCACCAGCTCGACCTGCAGCTCTCGAAGGGCTTCACCACCGGTCGGGTGCGTTTCGTGCTGATCGGAACAGTCCTCAACGCGCTGAGTAGCGAGCAACCCACGGCCGTCTGCGAACACATCAGCGGCTGCGGCGCCTTCGAGATGGGCGAAGCCACCAACTGGCAGGTCCCGCGCCGCTACGAGGTCGGTGTTCGTTTGGAGTTCTGAATCGACCTACCCGGAAAAGTGGCTGAATTTCAGCCGTAGTGCCGGCTCTCGTTCTCGTGCACGTTGTCAGCCGAATCGTCGAGGAAGGGATTCACTGCCCGGACGGAACCATAATGCTGGCCGTGGTTGAGGTCCTCGGTGTAGAGGATTGACGCTCCGAGGCTCTCGGCCGCCGCGATAATGGCGCCGTCCCAATAGGAGATTCCGTTTCGAATCGACGCCTCGATTCCGGCCACTACCAGCGGATAGTCGGTCCAGACCATGGGAAAGCACCTGAACTGTTCGATCAGAGCCAGCGCCTTGTCCGGCGACAGGGGACGGGCGATCTTGCGGGTGACGTTGACGTAGAACTCCTGCAGGACCTGGGCGGACAGACCGAAGTCGATGGTTTCGATCAGCTCCAGAGCCTTCTCCTTCTTCGCTGATTCGGAAGCGGCTGACGACACGGCGTAGATCAGCACATTGGTGTCGAGGAACGCGTCAACGCTCATGGAGCTCGTCTCGCGTCCAGTTCCTGGGCCCGACCTCGGCCTCGGTTTTCCGGCACAGGTCGACGATCCGGCGCCGCGCTTTCACGGCCCCGGATTCGCGTTTGGCCAGCTCTTCCAGAAAGCCCCGGATCATGGCATTCAGCGTCGTTGACCGGTCGGCGGCGATTCGTCGCACCTCGCGGATCAGAGCTTCATCGAGGGAAATAGTGACGTTCTTCATTTACACAGGTTATGTGGAGCTGTGTAAATTAGCAAACCTCCTGCGAAACAGTGGGGCTGACATCTATACCGCCCGTCTGTATTCAGGAAAACTGAAACGGCCGGAGGCGGGACAGGCCCCGCCACTGCAGTTCATTGCTGGAATGCCTCTACTCGGCAGGCGGGACGCCTGCCCCACAAGGTGTTCAAGCTTTTCCGAAACGATTGAATGCCTAGTACCGCAGCAACGCCGCAATGTCGCCTTTCTTGGCGAGGGCGGTTCTGGCCGGCCCGTCGACGACCTCGACGCGGCCTCCCATTTCGAGGACCGACTGGCTGAGGCGGTCGACCGGTTGCGGCATCGGTTTGACGTCGCCGCCGCAGTAGACGCAGGGACCGCTCGAGTGAGGTGAGTAGGCCTTGCATTCGTGGCACTCGCCGGCCCTGGTCTTGAAGGTCTTGCTGTAGACCAGGGTCCACACCCGTCCCTGGTTGACGGCGTCGAGCACGGCGGCGAAACCCGCCACCGCCTTGCCGCGATCGTGGAGCTCGGCGAGGACGCCATCGACGATGGATGATTCCTGATCGCGTTCCATCCGTTCCTGGATTTTGAGGATGCCCGTCATCACATCCTTGGTGCTGGCGGTCATCGGCATCGGGATGCTGCGCACAAGCTTGCCCTGGAGCCTTCGCGGCAGCAGCCGCTCGAGCTGGGCGGTGGCTTTGGGGGTACCGGCGAGAATCAACCGGTCGAAGGGGCCGCGAAGGGCGAGGTCGTGGAGGGCGTCGATGACCCTCTTGGCGTGCAGGGTCACCTCCTCGTCGTGGCGGCGATCGTGGCGCTTTTCAGCCCGCCACTGGTCGCTGCCGGTGGCCTTGGTGCGCCGGCCGGTGTCGGAGATCAGATCCTCGTGCTCGGTGAGCTCGCCCATGGTGATGGTGAAGATCCGGGCGCGTTGGGTGCTCGTGAGCACCACGGCATAGCGCTCGTGTTCGTCCATGGCCTCGACGATGGGGCGCAGGAATGCACCTTGCCGCCAATGGACCGAAGCCGCCATCGGAACCTGGAGTTGGTGGAGTTCGGCGGTCTTTGTCGGCAGGTTGACCACCACCACGGCGGAGAGGCCCTTGGGTTTTGCTTTTTTGACCAGATCGAGAGCGCGACGCGAAGCGTCGGCAAGCTTTCGATCCGGACCGTTCTCGGCCTTGAGAACCTTCAGCATGGCCTCGGCCTGGACCGCGAAACCTCGTTTGCGGTTGGCCTGTTTGTTCTGATCGATGTCCACATACAGGGTGAGGGTCAGACCTTCCTCCTGCGTCAGAGTGTGTAAGCGACTCAAAACGCCTCGACCGAGCATGGTCACCTCCTGTTGTTTGGTCTGCCTTTCATCATACTCCACCCTTTTCGTGGCGTCCCGCGACCCGAAACGACTCCTGGTAACCGAGAAGAAAATCCGAGTGGTGACGGTTTACACTAACCGGACAGGAGGGTGGATGAAGAAACTCGATGTGCGAACTGAGGCGTGCCCGGGGCCGGTGCTCAAGCTGCGCGATCTGCTCGACGAGGGCGAGCGCGAGATCGTCATGCACGTGGCCGATCAGCTCTGCCGATCGAACGTCAGCCGTTTTGCTGCGTCCCGCGGGGCCGAGGTTGCAGTCGAAGATCCCGGGGACGGCACGTTCAAGGTCACGATCACTGCCGGTGCCGATGCAGCCGGTGCACGCCCCGGCGAGGAGGAACTACTGGACTGCGAGCTCCCGACGACTCCGCCATCTGCCGGTCCGCGGGTGGTGCAGATCACCGCCGCAACCATGGGCACGGGCGACGACGAGCTCGGCGCTCTGCTGCTGCGGTCGTTCCTCAAGACCCAGGCACAGCTTGACCGCAAGCCCAACGCCGTCCTTTTCTACAACGATGGGGTGAAGCTCTGCTGCGAAGGCTCAGTGCTACTTGATGATCTCGCGGCTCTGGAAACGGGCGGGATCGAGATCATCGCCTGCGGGACCTGCCTCAATTTCTTCGAACTCGGCGATCAGCTCCGCGTGGGGCGGGTCACCGATATGCTCGAGATCGCGTCCCGTCTAGCCGACGCAGGATCGATCGTCCGCCCGTGACCTCCCCCCCGACCATCTACCTCGATCACGGCGCCACTGCATTCCCCAAGGCTCCGGGGGTTGCCGACGCCATGGCGCGTTTCCTCTCTGAAGCGTCGGGCAACCCGGGCCGCGGCGGCCACCGTCTCACGGTGGCGGCGTCGCGCGCCATCGAGGGCGCCCGCGAGGAGGTCGCGGTCCTGCTCGGCGGCGACCCTGAACGGACCCTGTTCGGGCCGGGCGCGACCTTCTGGCTCAACACGGTCCTGAACTCATGCCTCGAGCGCGGAGCGCGGGTGGTCGTTTCGGCGCTCGAGCACAACGCCGTCATGCGGCCGTTGCGTTGGCTCGAGGCCCATCGCGACATCGAGGTCGCGGTGGTGCGCGGAACCGAACCTCACGGAATGCCGAGCGTGCTTGATGTGGCGGCCACGGTTGCTGAGGCGCCCACCGCCCTGGTGGTGTTGAACCACGCCTCCAACGTCACGGGGTCGGTGCTGCCGGTGGCGACGGTGGCGGCCGCGGTGGCGCCTGTGCCGTTGGTGGTGGATGCGGCCCAGACCGCGGGCAGTCTGCGCATCAAATTTTCCGACCTTGGCGCTGCAGCCCTCGTCTGCTCCGGCCACAAGGGGCTTCTGGGACCACCTGGAATCGGGGTGATGTTGTTGGCCCCCGGGTTCGACGTGCAGCCGCTGGTGAAGGGCGGCACCGGTTCCAACTCCGAGAGCGAGGTCATGCCCGAGCAGCTGCCCGACCGCCTCGAGGCGGGTACGCCAAACGGCGTCGGTGCGGCCGGGCTCGGGGCGGCCTGCGTGTGGCTGCAGAGGCACTCGGTGCAGGCGGTCGAGGACCATTCCCGGCGCCTCCTCGGCCGGTTGGGCCCAGGTCTTGCGGAAACCGGTAAGGTGACGCTCTACGGGTGGAACGGCGAGGCAGCGCACACTGGAGTGCTCTCGTTCACGGTCGACGGTATTGACTCGGGAGAGCTTGCGGCACGACTCGATCGCGAGCACGGGATCTGCGTCCGCGCCGGTCTCCACTGTGCACCGGCCGCGCACCGCCGCATCGGCACCTCTCCCGACGGCACCATTCGGGTCGGCGTCGGACCGTTCAACACCGAGGCCGATATCGACGCGCTGGTTCAGGCCGTACGCTCGGCTACCGCCTCGCGAATTTTGAATTTTGAATTATGAATTTTGAATTGTCTTTGACGAGCCCTCGGGGGGCCGGTTCGATGGGAGGAAATCCAATATCCGAAATCCGAAATCCGAAATTCTGCGAGATCGGGTTGTGAAACACCGAGATCTCTTGTTGGTGTTCGGGACCGTGCAGCGCGTGATGCGCGCCGAACGGGCCGCCCGGGAGGCAGGGCTCGACGTCGATACAGTGCCGGCACCGCGCGCGGTGAGCTCGCAGTGTGGGGTCGTTCTCGAAGTCCGCTCGTCTGAGGTTGAATCCCTCAAGGGCGTCCTCGACTCGATCACTCTGCACCCGCAAGCGGTGTTCCGTCTGCGCGACACGACCTGGGTGCCGAGCGCCCTCGACGCGGTGGCGGCCAAAGATGAGGTCAAACTGACCGCGGGCTCGGCCTACGGCGGCTGCGGCGCCAAGCTCTCCAAGGGGCTGCTCGAAAAAGTCCTCTGTGGACTGCCGCGGCTCGAGTCCGAGGACGTGCTGGTCGGCATCGAATACGCCGACGACGCGGGCGTCATCCGGGTGTCGCCCGACATCGCAATCATTCACACCACCGATTTCTTCCCACCGATGGTGGACGACCCCTACTCGTTTGGCCGGATCGCCGCGGTCAACGCCCTCTCCGACGTGTGGGCAATGGGCGGCACCGTCCTCGCAGGCATGAATCTGGTGAGCTATCCCCTCTCCAAGCTCGGGCGCGAGGCGCTCACCGAGATCCTGCGCGGCGGGCTGTCGGCTCTCGAGGAGGCAGGTGGTGTGCTCGCCGGCGGCCACACGGTTGAGGGGCAGGAACTGTTGTACGGCCTGGCGGTCACCGGGACCGTCCACCCCGACCGTATCTGGCGCAACGCCGGCGCGCTCGCAGGCGACGTGCTGGTGCTCACCAAACCGCTCGGCACCGGAGTGATCACGACCGCGGCCAAGGCCGAGATGGTCGACCCGAACCACCTCTCGACCGCCCTGCGGTGGATGGCGACTCTCAACCGGAAGGCGGCGGATGCCCTCCAAAATGCGGCGCCACACGCTGTAACAGATGTTACAGGCTTCGGTCTCGCCGGCCACGTGGCCGAGATGGCCGAGGCCTCTGGCAACGCCATCGAGATCGATCTTTCGTCCCTTCCGCTGTTACCGGGCGCCCTCGAGGCCGCCGCCACCGGGCTCGTGCCCGCCGGTGCGGGGAAGAACCGCGACAGCGTTGCAGCGGTCCTCGAGGTCGACAAAGGCGCCGACGAGCTCCGGGTCGATCTTTGTCTCGACCCGCAGACTTCGGGAGGCCTGCTGGCGGCCGTCCTGCCCGAGCACGCCGAGAACCTCGTCCGCCGCCTCCCCGGCGCCGCCGTCGTCGGGCATGTCGTCGAGGGCACCCCGGGAACGGTGAGGCTGGCGGCAGGCAGCCGCGCCTCGAATTCGGAATGACGGCCACCCACCCGACGTGTTTTCAAACCTCGTGGGTGGGTGGACGGGAATTCAAAATTGAGAATTCAAAATTCAAAACCCTGCTTCAGCGCCGAAGGTGCTGGAGGAGAATCCCGGTGGCGACGGCGACGTTGAGGGACTCGATGCCGTTGCTCAGAGGGATGGTGAGCTCGCCGTCGGCGAGATCGCTGGCCTCGGGCGACAACCCTGCGCCTTCGGCGCCGAGCAGGAGCAGACACGGCCGGATGGGGTCCCACCCCGCGACCGGGCGGCCGCCGGCTCCGGTGGCCCAGATCTCTCCGCCCTTTTCGCGCACCCGAGCGACGACTTTTTCGGCCGTCAGCCCGCGTTCGATGGGAATTCGAAAGACCGCACCCGCCGAACCGCGCACGGCGCCGGGGCCAAAGGGATCGGTGCAGTCGGGCGACAGCAACACCGCCGCTGCGCCGAGCCCGGCCGCGGCGCGCACGATGGCGCCGAGATTGCCCGGGTCCTGGAGGCGATCGAGCCACAAGGCGACGCCGTCGCGGGCGTGCCATCGCGACGGTTTGGGTTCTTCGGCCACAGCCAACACGCCCTGCGATGTGCGGGTCGGGGCGAGATCGGCGAGCACCGAGGCCTCGAGTTCGTAGGCAGCTCCCGCGGCGGATATGAGATCTGACGTTTCGGGCGCGGCCGCCACGTCCGGGCTCAGATACAGCTCGGAAATAGGCACTCCCCAGCGAACCAGGTCGTCCACCAGACGCCGTCCTTCGACGATGACCTCGCCCCCGCGACGGTGCTTGATGCGCCGCCGCAGATCCTTGACCCGCGCCCCGTGCCGCCCCAACCGTTCGATCTCTGGTTCCATCATGCAGGGATCTAACCACGGCAGGGGAAAAGAAGATAGGGGCGGGGGAAAAGGTGAGACCGCGTGCGGCGGAGGTGCCGTTTTCAATAGTGTTGGACACACGAAAATTTCCTTCGGCAAACCGATACGGGCCAACAATGGTGAAGGTGGCTCCTCCCGGGAAGCGTGCTCTGAAGGTCGGGTGTGCTCGAACCCCGGGAACGTGACGACATACCCCGCAAGAGATTTCTCCGCTCGCTCATTCTTCGCTCGGTCGAAATGACAGGGGTGGGGGTTCACTTCGCTCGGTCGAAATGACAGGGGTGGGGGTTCACGTCGCTTGGTCGAAATGACAGGGGTGGGGGTTCACTTCGCTCGGTCGAAATGACACGGTGGGGGGTGCGGCCGTCCCGGCCGCACTCGCAGGCGGGACGCCTGCGCCACAAGGGCCGCCACCGCCACAGAACGTCTCCAGCAATTCGCGCAGCGAATTGCAAGTGGATATTTTCACAATCGTTTGAGATAATTCTTGTTCCGCCGCGAAAAGCGGCGGTGGAAGGGACGTGGCAACCATGAGCCTCTCCTTGATCGCCAAATCCATTGGCGAATCGGCGACTCTCAAGCTCAACGAAGTGGCCGCCATTCTTCGTGCGAAGGGCGACCCCGTCATCCACCTGGGCGGCGGCGAACCCAAGGGCAAACCGCCCATCGACGCGATCCTCGCGGCGAGCTCGCTCCTGACGTCGGGAGAGGTGCGGTACACACCGCCGGATGGCATTCCGGCCCTGAAACAGGCCATCATCCGCTATACCGAGGACTTTTACGGTTGGCGGCCTCAACCCGAGAACGTCATGGCCGCGGGCGGCGCCAAGCAGGCCATCATGTCGGCCCTTCACGCGATTTTGGATCCTCAGGAAGAGGTGATCTTCCCGGCTCCCTACTGGGTGTCCTACCCCGAAATGGTCAAGCTGGTGGGTGCGGTTCCGGTGCCGGTCCTCCCCGAAGACGGCTCCTTCATCCCCCGCGTCCAGGACATCGAACAGGTGATCGGCTCCTACACCAAAGCGGTCATCCTCAACAGCCCCAACAACCCCTCCGGCGCCGTTTATCCGGCGGAGTTCGTCAAGGGAGTTGTGGAGCTGTGCGAGAAGCGCGGTCTGTGGCTCATCATGGACGACATCTACCACCGCCTGATCTTCGACGGCCGCAAACCGATCAACCCCTACGATTTCGCCAAGGACCGCACCGACAACTCCAAGCTGATCATCGTCAACGGCGTCTCCAAACAGTACGCCATGACCGGTTTCCGGATCGGCTGGGCGGTCGGCAACACCCGCCTCATCGAGGTCATGACCAATATCCAGGGCCATGAGACATCGGGCCCGTCGGCGGTCTTGCAACACGCCGCTGTGGGCGCCATCAACGGCATCCAGTCGTCGGTCTCGAGCCTGTGCACGACGCTCGAAAACAACCGCAACGTCCTCGTCGCCGAGCTCAGGGCCTTCGACGGCGTGCGGCTCGAAGAGCCGGGCGGTACCTTCTACTCCTTTCCCGATTTCAGCCACTACAACCAGAACTCGGTCGAGCTCTCGGAGTTTCTGCTCGAAAAGGTGCAGGTGGTGACGGTGCCGGGCAAGGAGTTCGGCAAGGAGGGCCACCTTCGTCTGAGTTTCTGCGGCTCCATCAAGGACATCACCGAGGGCATCGAGCGCATCAAGTGGGCGCTCGACCCCAACTCCCCCAACGAGCTCTACATCGGTGAGCACAAGCTGGTGAGGGACTGGTCATGAGCAAGTACCTGAAATTCAAAACGCCGGCCACCACCCAGGCCGAGGACCTCAAGAGCCGCTACGGGCTCAAAAACCACGGCCTCGTCTATCTCGATCGCGTCTATTGGAACCTGCCTGAACCCGCCCTCTATGAAGAGGCCTCCTTCCGGCAGGAGGGCTCCATGGCGCACGGCGGCCCTTTTGTGGTCAACACCGGCAAGTGGTCGGCCCGCGCCGCCCAGGACAAATACATCGTCCGCGAGGCCTCGACCGAAGACACGATCTGGTGGGGCGAGTACAACCGGCCCTACGCGCCCGAAACCTTTTCGACGCTGCTGTCGCGGGTTCAGGCCTTTCTCCAGGACGAAGAGCTCTTTGTCCAGGACTGCTATGTCGGCGCAGACCCCGATTTCCAGATGCCGATCCGGGTCATCACGGAGTTCGCCTGGCACTCGCTGTTTGCACGCAACATGTTCATCCTGCCCAAGACCCAGGAGGAGTACCAGAACCACGTCCCCGATTTCACCGTGATCGCTGCGCCCTCGTTCCGGGTTGACCCGCGGATCGACGGCACCCGCTCGGAGACCGCCATCATCCTCAACTTCGCCGAGAGGCTTGCCCTGATCTGCAACTCGAGCTATGGCGGCGAGATCAAGAAGAGCATGTTCACGGTGATGAACTTCCTCCTGCCGCTGCGCGACGTGCTCTCGATGCACTGCTCTGCCAACGTCGGCGACGACGGCGATGTGGCGCTGTTCTTCGGTCTGTCCGGAACCGGCAAGACGACCTTGTCGGCCGATCCCAAGCGTCGCCTCATCGGTGATGACGAACACGGCTGGTCGGACACCGGAGTTTTCAACTTCGAGGGCGGCTGCTACGCCAAGGTGATCCGCCTCTCGGCCGACCACGAACCCGAGATCTACGACACCACCCGCCGCTTCGGCACCATCCTCGAAAACGTCGTCCAGGACCGCACGTCGCGCCGTCTCGATCTCGACGACGACCGCTACACCGAGAACACCCGAGCGGCCTACCCTCTCGAGTTCATCCCCAACGTGGTCCCCGAGGGCATGGTGCCATCGCACCCGAAGAATGTGATCCTTTTGACCTGCGACGCCCAGGGCGTGCTGCCGCCGATCGCGCGGCTCGACCCCGAACACGCGGTCTACCACTTCATGTCCGGCTACACCTCGAAGATCGCTGGCACCGAAATCGGTCTCGGCATCGAGCCCGAGATCGCCTTCTCGGCGTGTTTCGGGGCGCCGTTCATGGTCCACCATCCTTTCAAGTACGCGGACATGCTGCGCGCCAAAATGAAGAAACACGGCGCCACGTGTTGGCTGGTCAACACGGGTTGGGTCGGCGGCGGTTGGGGGGTCGGCAAGAGAATCTCGATCCGCCACACCCGCAACCTGCTCAACGCAGCCCTCGAGGGCGCCCTCGACACCGTCGAGTACCGCAATGACAAGCTCTTCGGCTTCGACGTTCCGCTTGCGTGTCCCGAAGTGCCCGAGGACGTCCTCGACCCCTCCACCTCGTGGGGAAACAAGGACGAATACTGGAAGCGCTACGACGCCCTCGCCGCTCGCTACATCGAGAACTTCAAGCTCTACGCGGCGGGATGCCCGGCCGAGGTGCAGGCGGCGGGACCGAAACGACTCAAAGATCTGAAGTAGACAATCGAACTCTGAATCGATCAGTGGAGCGCCGAAGGGGCGAAAGAATTCAGCCCGGGGCGTCAGCCCGGGGTCCTTTGTCGAAAAAGACTATCAAGCCCCGGAGGGGCGACAGATTAGCGTCGCTGGCGGCCGCGGCACCTCTCTGCCGCCCCTCCGGGGCTCATATTCTTCTTCCATGGATACCGGGGCTGACGCCCCGGCCTATTCTCTGGCGCCCCTCCGGGGCTTCTCGGGAAACGGTCCGCGTGCGGCGGAGGTGCCTTCTATGAGTAGGCCGGTGGTGTCAAGTCTTGATAACTCTTTGCGATGGCTCCTTTCCTACCTTTGGTGAATTGCGATGGATGACCTGCCCGTCTCGCTTCTATCCGCACTCTGATGGTCGATGAAATTCGACCGTGCATGGTGGGTTCCGACAAGGGTGGGCGCTCCTATCTGGCTCACGGACTGCCGGCTCGCAGGCGTTGGCTGAGAGCCCTTCCAAGGCACTACCGGAGTCGCCCGAATCTCGTCGTAGGGATCATCCAAATTCAATTACATATTCCTCCGATTGACGGTCAAGCTGCTTGATCAGTTTCTTGTTTGGATTCGCCTGATAAACCTCGCCCGTGACCCAAAGGTGGTGCATCAGCACCGCAAGCTTGCGAGCGAGTGCGACCACAGCCTTGCCCTTGCCTTTTCTCTCCGCAAGCGCGAGAGCCCAGGTCTTGAGTTCAGAATCAGCTTTGGTGAGAAGACATGCGTGTGCCGCCTGGACCAGTAGTCGCCGCATTTCAGGGTCCCCCTCTTTGGTGATCCGTCCGTAGTGCGACACCGAGGCAGACTCGCGCATGGAGGTCGGAGACCGAAAAACGAAGCCACGTCTCGACTATGTCTGAAGCGATTCGGATCGTCGATGGTCAGTACGAAGTACGTCGCGACGACCGGACCGACCCCTGGGATTTGGCGAAGATGCTCGACCTCCCGGAGTTCTTTGACCATCTCCTCCAGGTGTTCATTCCGACGGGTTATTTCACCTGAGAGGAGATCGAGCTGTTCGAGCAATGGCTCGATGACTGATCGGAGCTCGCTGGGCAGTTGCATCTCGTCGACTCGATCGACAAATGTCTGCGGCGCCTTCCCGCTCACTTTGTAGCCGAAGCTGCGCAGTAGTCCCCGCACCGTGTTGATCCATTTCGTGCGGGCCTCCACCATCGCGCTTCGCACCTTGAGGTTTGCCCGCAGCAGCTGCGCCTCTTCACTGCGGTGTTGGATCGGCTGGAGAAACTCGGATCAAGCCGCACGAGACGAGCGAGCACTTCCGCATCGACTTTGTCGTTCTTCAGTTTGCTCTCTGCGATCAGTCGCACCCGTCGTGGCTGCATACGACGACCTCGTGGCCAAGAGAATCAAGAAGGCGTGATACCCAGGGGGAAGACCCTCCAGCTTCCATCACCACCCGCATTCGATCACGCTGGAAGAAGCGCTCCAGCGCCTTCCGCGACGTCCGGACCCTCGAGGTCTCCATCACCTCGCCGTCCTCGTCGAGAATGCAGATTTGACTGTACTCAGCGTGTAGGTCGATGCCACAATACTCCATGCCGGTCTCCTTTATCTTGGGCCTCGAGCCCGCATTAGATTTGGCGAGCATTGTGCTACGCCGTTTTAGGAGACCGGCCTACTCATCCCATCTGGCTCCCACATTGTCGAGGCCCTGGTCGACAATGTGGCGTGCCTGGCATCCTCTCGGGAACCACCTTCGAAAACGGTCCGCGTGCGGCGGAGGTGCCATCCCTTTGCATTGTTCGAACTCCTAGATTCACTTCGGCCGAATGTTCCTTGCGAACAATGCAAAGAGTGGCACCTCGCGGGAATGCCGTTCAGAAAGCCAGCCTACTCGGGAGGCTGAATCTCTATCCGCGTCGTCCGGTACGCATCCGGCTTCTCTGCCGGTCGTGCCACACGCGAAGCAGCTCTCTCCTGCATCTTGCGGTACCACTCCTCATTCGGTTCGCGTGGGGCGTAGGACAAGTAGAGCGCCACCCAACAAAAGGCGGCGCCAAGCGCGGCCGCCATCAAAGCCGGCACCGCGAGAGCACCACCCACAAACAACGGGATCGCGAGCAACACCAGTCCCGGCGCGCCCCACACCAGCAACGGCAGGAGAGAACGCAAAGGCCGTCGCAGCGTCGCGCCGAGACCACGGAGCCACGCCACCAGCGCCGAACGCCGCCCCGACTCGCCGAGCATCCACCCGCCGCGGAGGGTCGCCACCCAACAGACGACGATGCCGACCACCGAGACGACGAGCGCCGCCAGGAGCAGGAGACCGGCGCGCCCCGAGGTCGCAGTCAGATCGGCGCCGCGCACCGTCGTGCTGACCGGCACCCACACAGCCGCCTGGGTCGCAGCCGTGATCCCGGCGGCCACCACCGCGAGGCGCGCGTACCGCCACCACCAGACCACGCCGTGACCGAGGATCTCGGACAGACGCACCCGGGCGGCGCCCGCACCCAACCACCACCGCGCCGTTCCGGCGTGCCACAGGATCGACCACGCGGCGAGTGCCACCCAACCGAGGCCCAGGACCACCGCCAGCGGCACCGCAATCGGCCGCAGGAGTTCGAAGAAGATCAGCAGGCCGTCACCGGCCGGCAGTTCGGTACCGGGGAGATTGGCGCGCGCCGGACCGGTTGTGAGATCGACCATCAGCTGCGCCGGAAGAAAGACCGCGATGGACACCAGCCACGCAGCCAGCACCAGCTTGTGCAGCCTCAGTGCGAGTCGCAGTCCGGCAACGGGGGACGGGTGTTCCGCCATCTCAGCTGAACCTCAGGAAGATCCGGTCCAGGAGACCCAGAACCTCTCGCACCCACCACAGGGGGGGCTCCGTCCGGGCGGGGTCGTCCCGCCAATAGTTGTCGACCCTCAGGGTCTCCAGGACCCACGCGGCGTCGGGGTCGACAACGACCTGTTCCAGCCTGCGTTCGTCGTCAAAACGCCACCGCACCCACCGTTCGGCATCGTCCCACAGCCGCCGTTCAGTCGTGTGGTCATCCCAGGTCAGCTCGACCTCGACCGGGCCGATAAAGTCGCCGCGGCGCACCAAATCGACCTCTATCTCCCAGCGCTCGCCGTCGTTTGCAGAACTATCGATCGCGGCGTCGGACACGTCCTCGCCCGACCAGCCGACGCCGTCCCAGGTGAAGCCATCGACCTCCGCAGGTCGCCGATGACGCACCGCCAACACCCCCCAGTCGGGGACGGCGTCCCCGTAAATGGCCTGGGCAAAGAAGTCCGTCAGGTCGTACCCCCCGGCTTCGCTCAGCGTCGTCACGAGATCGCTTCCGGTGGGGTGGTGGAAGGAGAACTTCTCAAAGTACGTTCGCATGCCTCGCGCCATCGCGTCGGACCCGATGAGCCCCTCTACGGTCCGCATCACCACCCCGGTCTTTCCGTACGAGGCCATGAAGTACATCCACCGGTTGCGATATTCCCAGGCGTTTCGAGCCACCTGGAGAGGCACCGATCTGTAGGCAAGGGCCAACCGCTGCGCGCCCCACGGGGGATAGGCGCGGATCTCCGACACCAAGCCATCCTCGACGATGTCGCCCATGCACGAGATCTCGGCGTAGGTGTTGAGGCCCTCGTCGAGCCACGCCTCTTCGAATTCGTTCGAGGCCAGCATCCCCTGGAAGTACTGGTGACCGAACTCGTGGACCGTCACCACCTCGATGTCGGGTGACCAGGAGAAAGGCGGAAACTCGTCGAGGCGATCTGCGCCGGTGGTGATGAAGGTCGGGTACTCCATCCCGCCCGCCTCCTCGGCTCCTCGCGGCGGCGACACAATGGTGAGCTGCGGGTATGGGAAAGCGCCGTAGTGGAGGCCGAACCAGGCCACCGACAGACGAGCCGCACGCACCATCCGCGGCACCAACCGATCCTGAGTCACCGGAACCAGAAGGCGGATGTTCATCGGTGGCAGCTCGAGCTCTGCGGCGGTCAGCCCGAGCCGCGACCGGGCCTTTGCCAGCCACTGCGTCGGCACGTCGCGTCCGGGCTCGAAATCTGCCTCGACAACCTGCATGAGATCCGGCGGCGCCGCGCTCCAGGCAAAATCGTGCACCCTCTCGGCGCGGTGGACCACGGTCCGTCGACCGCCCGCGACAGGAGTGTTCGCCACTTCGACACCGCTGGCGCCGAGAACCCAGTCCTCGGGCACCGTCATGGCCACGCGATACGTACCGAAGTCGGCGAAGAACTCGGACGAGGCATGAAACTGGTGAGCGTTCCAACCGTCGGCGCCCTCGAAAACCGCGATTTTGGGAAACCACTGCCCTACCAGGTGAAAATCGCCGACATAGCCCGTGCGGGCGATGATCCACGGCAGCTGGGCCTCGAAGTGGATCTCGAGCTCCACCGAAGTTCCCGGCAGAACTTCTCTCGGGAGGGGGATGCGAACAACGGAGAAATCACCGGGATTGTCGTCGTCCGGCCGCACGAACTCCATCAATGGCAGAAGGTCCTCACCTTCGGCTGTCATGAGACGGTCGATCCGCGTCCACCCCCAGTCGCCGACATTTTCGATCCTGTTCCTCAACGAGCGCCACCCGAGCTCGCGCATGAAGGTGGTCTGCGATCCAGCAAAGGCGTTGAGATAGAGGTGGAGATAGACCTCGCTGGTGGGTGTGTCGGTCGGGTTGGTCCAGCGAACCTTCTCCGTGGCGATCAGGCGATGCTGGGTGGGGTCGAGTTCGACCTCGATCTCGTAGTCGACCACGCCCGCCCAGGCGGGAACAGCGCACAGAAACAGCACGACGACGAACAGACGCCAACCCAATGCATGCGGCACACGTATATCCACCAGGAAAGTGTACCTGACACGCGAGGCGGCGGCGTCGGGTGATACATTGTTCCCTTGGGAGACCCATTGCGACGTTTTCTCATCATCTTTGCTGGAGTCATAGCAGCGGCCGGAGCAGTCGAAGCCGGAGACGTCTCCTTCTCCCTCAACATCAACAACATCCCGACCACGACGTTGCGGGACCCCGCGACAGAGGCCCGGTTGGCACAGTGGAACGACCCCATGGGGCGGTTGCTGTACCACTTCAACCAGCAGCAGGCGTGGGTCATGCGCGGCACCATGCCGGGCGGTGAGCGGGCCACAGGAATGGCGGTTGCGGTCAAGGCGCAGGCCGGGCTCCCGCTTCAGCTGCTCGCAACACAGATGCAGGCCGGGTTGATTGCCGGCCAGAGGGATCTGACACAGGTCAGGTGGCCTTGGATCGACGATGAAGCCCTGGCAGCCATGCCACTCGACGAGCAACTCTCGATCGAGCTCGGCCGCCGTCTGGTGCCGCAATAGGGAGTATCGGCAGTCTCCTAGAGCTGTTCTTTGAGGTTTTTCGAAACCTTGAAACGAACGCTCTTCGAAGCTGAGATCTCAATCTGCTCGCCGGTCGCCGGGTTGCGGCCAAGTCGAGCCGGCCTCTCGGAGATCTGGAATGTCCCGAAGTTGGGGACGGTGATCTTGTCACCACCCGCCAGCTCCTCACTCATGAACTCGAACAGAAGGTCGTAGGTCATCGCCACCTGGGTCTTGGGGTAACCCGTCAATTCAGCTACCCGATCCACGACTTCTGCCTTGCCTGCCATGATGCCTCCTCGGATCTCGCCGCAACTCGCTTCCGCATTTCTCGATCGTTCAGGTGTGACTGGCGAGTGCAGGCTATCGCGGTCCAACGCCACCGGTCAAGACGGGGGTTGAAATGGATGGGGCTCTCGGGTCTGTTACCAACTTCATGATGAAGACGAAACGTTCGATCGTGTTCCTGGCAGTCACCGTACTGATCCTCGGCCCTTCCGTCGGATCAGCGAAAGGAGATATGGAAATGATTTCCGTAGGCGAGAAATTTGGGGAATTCAACCTGCCCGCCCACGATGGCACCTCCGTCGACAGCAGAGATCTCGGGGGCAAGCCCTATCTGCTGTTCTTCTATCCCAAGGCCGGCACCCCCGGTTGAACTCTCGAAGCCAACCAGCTGCGTGACAGCTGGAACGATCTCCAGGCCCTCGGTATCGACGTTTTCGGAGTCTCGTACGACTCCCCGGAGAAGAACGCCAAGTTTGCCGAAAAGAATGCACTGCCTTTTCTTCTGCTGACAGATCAGGACCGCACCCTGGCCAAATCGGTCGGCGCGTCGCGTTCCCTGTTGCCGCTGCCCAAACGGGTCTCCTACCTCGTAGCGCCTGACGGCACCGTGCTCAAGGCCTACCCGGATGTCGACCCAAAGACCCACGCCGCCGAGGTGCTGGCGGATTACCAGGCTCTCATCGTTACCACCGAGTAGGGTGGGCCTCGGTCCACCTTCAGCTTCTTGTCACATCTCTGGGGTTCGGCCTTCCCGTCGAGGGCTCTGATAGTGGGCTGAAACCCACCCTGCGATGCCATGCAGCGGGCAAAAAACCGGGGCCATTCGGCCCCGGTCGGTTGTCGTTCTGGTTTCGCCTCAGTTGGCAGGCTGGTACATGTGAATATCCCGCTGCGGGTAGGGGATCGAGCAGCCGGCGCCCTCGAGTCCTTCTTTGAGCCTGCGGGTGAGGTCAAAACGGAGGGCCCAGTAGTCGGCCGCACTGCACCAAGGGCGCACGACGATGTCGACCGATGAGTCGCCGAGGTTGGACACCGCGATCTGCGGCGCCGGGTCGGCCAGCACCCGGTCGTCGGCGGTGACGATTGCGTGGATGGTGTCGATCGCGGTCTGGATATTGTCGTCGTAGGAGATTCCCATCACCATGTCCAGGCGGCGGGTCTCATACCCGTTGTAGTTCGAGATGGTCGCACCGTAGACCTGCGAGTTCGGCACGGTGATCTTGATGTTGTCGGGGCTCTTCAACGTGGTGCTGAAAATACCGATCTCCTCGACCGAGCCCTTGGTTCCGCCCGCGTCCACGAAGTCACCAAGCTGGAACGGCCGGAAGAGCAGCAGCATCACTCCCGAAGCAAAGTTGGAGAGGGTGCTCTGCATGGCGAGACCGACGGCGAGTCCGGCGGCGCCGAAGATCGCGACCACCGACGTCGTGGCCACCCCGATCCGGTTGAGGACGGCGATGACGACCACCGCCAATACAGCGTAATAAACGAGCTTGGCGAGAAACGGCACGAGGGTGGCATCGACGTTACCGCGTTCGAGCCCCTTGCGCGTCAGCTTGCGGGCCCAGCCGGCAGCGATGCGGCCGACCACGAAAATGACGAGAGCGGCGATCACATCGAGGTAGTTGTTGACGACCATCACCCAGGCCGCATCGATCAGTTGTTGCATCTGGCTCATTGATGAATTCCTCTACGATCTCAGAAGTTGAAGACCACCGACGCCGTTGACGTCGTGTCGGTCTTGTCGGCGTCGCCGACCGGCAGATTGCGGTGGCGGATGTCGTACCCAAATCGGAGGGCCATCCACGAGTTGACATCCGCCTCGATGGCGGTGAACGAGGTCAGGCGCCAGTCGGTGGAGTTGTCGAAGTTGGGCAGAAAGACAAGCCGTTCCACCAACTTCGAGTTTGCTCCCAGCTTCCACTCCCAGAACAGACCCAGGATGCCGCCGGCGAAATCGACCTGCTGCTCGGGGTCGACCTGGTCTTCCCACGTGTAAGCGAAACCACCGTCGAATTTCAAAAGGTGCCGCTCGCTTTCGACCGCGAGATAGGTCGCGCCGACAGTAGCGACGGTCTGCGAGTCATAACCGGCAAAGGTGTCCTTGCCCCACGCCAGCCCTCCGAAGGCTTCCCAGCGGTCGCTCAGTTTGCGGACCGCACGACCCGAGACCAGATAGTTTTCGGAGGTGGTGAGGCCGCTGTCCTCGGCCTTGTTGCCCCGAGCCAAAAACTCCACGCCCCACGGCTCGGGTTTGCGGTTGAGGCCAAAATCGAGCCCCGCCGAAGAAGTGTCGGTGTTGCCGCTGGTGGCGACCCAAGACAGGCCCAGAGAGCCGACCCAAGCCGGTTCGGGCGCCTCTTCTTCTTCAGTCTCCTGGGCCAAGATGGGCATCGCGCCCAGGCTCACCAACATGACGATGATCAGCGTTTTCTTTTTCATTTGAGCGATCCTCCTGTGTCCCGCAACGTTTTCATTTCTTCGAAATTCCCCTCCAGGGGTACTCTGAGATTGCTGTAAATAGGAAGCGCATACTCTAGCAAATCACACGATCTTTTCAAGGAGTATTTCTCCATAACGCTATACTCGTTGCGTGGCGATCGCAAAACGAGGCACTGGGGAAACTGGATGAGCGCGGGCCGAGTTTTTGTCGCAACCGAGATCGCCGGGCCGCGGGCGCGTCTGGTAGCGGTGATCGGAGCGGTGGCGGCGGCGGCCGCCGTCGTCCTCCTGCAGCTGCTGATCGAGTGGCACGGCACTCGAACAGAATTTGTTCTGCTGTCCGGGTTTAATGCGTTTCTTGCGTCTCTCGCGGCGTGGTTCTTTCACACTCGATGGCGGCTTCTCGGCGATCCTTTCGATCACCGTGTGCAGAACGTCTTTTTGCCGATCGCCTGTCACTTCCTGCTGCTGCTCGTTTTGGAAGCCACCATCGAGTCCGAGCCGCTCCGCGACGCTCTCATCACCCTTTCCTGGGTCATCACCCAGACCCTGGCCGCGGCCATTCTGATCTACACCTTCAGGGGCGGGAGGGCACAGGGCACCGCCCGTCGGGCCCTCAGAACCACCGGGGCCGTCATTCTCGCCTTGCTGGTGTGGGCCGTCTTTGACTTCCTCCGGTCGCACAATATCGTTCTCGGCATCGGCCCTCTGGAAGCCGGGCTTGCAACCGTCTTTCTGCTCGCCGCAGTGGTGCCGATGCTCGGCGGAGGCGATCAGCGCCAGCCGCGCGAGGTGTGGTTGGGCGCAGCGTTTCTTCTCACCTCCACCGCGCACATGGATCTCTCGTGGTCGCGCGAACTCTACGACAGCCCCTTCATGTGGGGCTACGTTCTGCTGGGCCTCAGTCTCGCCACACCGACGATCGGAGCGGTGCTCGAGAACGTCACCCTGCTCGAGTTGCAGACGGGGCTCTCGGACCGACTCAAACGACTGCGAAGCCGGATGGAGATTCTCCTCGACTCACTGCCGGTCCTCGTGATCTCCGTCGACCGCGATCGCAATATCCGCTATGCGAATCTGGCCGCGAGCAAGCTGTTCTCGGTGCCACACGGCACTGGGATCGGAAATCACGGCCCACAGTGGCTTGAACGGATCCACGAAAACCACAGGCCTCAGGTCTACGCCGCCATTCCCGCGGTCCTCGAGGAGCACCACCAACACTGGGATCAGGTCGTGAGGGTCGAGGACTCCGACGGTCGTACCCACTGGTTGAGCATGCTGATGCATCCCGTCGTTGATCCAGTCGTCAACGAAACCCTGATCCAGGTCATGGCAACGGATATCACCGACCTCCACATCGCACGCCGCGCCGCCGAAGCCCAGCAGTCGCGGCTGGCCTTTCTTTCGTCGCTCGCTCAGACCCTCGCCGGTGAGGTCGAGGAACAGTTGATTCTCGACCGTTTCCTCGAAATGAGCCGTGAACTGTTGCCCCTGCGGTCGGTCCTGTTGTATTGCCCGGTGGCGGCCAGGAACGCGCTCCGCTTGGTCGCCGGGGCGGGCCCGGGAATCGAGGCCTTTGAACGGGACCGTTTCCATCCAATTCAACCGGGCGACCACCCCTGCTGGACAACATTCAGCGAAGACGTCCCCCAGACAGCCATGGTCGGGACGGTGGTCGACTCCGAGATCGCCGGGTGGCTCATATCGCAGCACGACATCACGCACCTGAGCTATTTGCCGCTGGTCGCCGGCGGTCGCTCCCCGGGCGTTCTCCTCGCCACCTCCGCGGTCCCCCTGGATCTCGCGGTCGATGACGTGGATCTCCTGACTCAGATCGGCTTCCTCCTCGGCGGCGCGATTTCTCTGTCCCACCTGGTGCGCGAGCTCGATCAACAACGGGTCGTTGCTTTCGAGGCCTCCCGCCTGAAATCCGAGTTCCTCGCCAACACCTCGCACGAGCTGCGGACGCCTCTGACCGCGATCCTCGGTTTTCTCCGCTTGATCATGGATGGATCGGTGGGCGACCCGGTCAAACAGCAGGAGTTCCTCAAGATCGCCCACGAATCGGCGGAGAACCTCCTCAACATCATCAACGATGTGCTCGACCTCGCCAAGATCGAGGCGGGGCGTCTCGAGGTCCACTTTGCGCCGGTCCCCGCGCGAACCATACTCGATGAAGCGCGGACGCTGTTCCAACACCAGATGAAGAGCAAGGGCCTCAACTTCGACATCCGGGGCGCCGACAGCAGATTGGTGATTTGGACCGACCCCGATCGGACGTCTCAGATCCTCACCAACCTGCTCTCCAACGCTATCAAGTTCACCACTTCCGGAGACTCCATCACAATCGACTGCAAACGGTCGGATGAAGGCGTGATGTTCACAGTCCAGGACACCGGGGTCGGAATCCCCAAAAAGGAACTCGAAAAGATCTTCGAATCGTTCTACCAGGTGGATGGGTCGACCACTCGACAGCAGGGTGGGACCGGTCTCGGACTCACGATCTCCCGCCGTCTCGCTGAACTGATCGGCGGAAAGCTCGAGCTCGAAAGTGAAGGCCACGGCCTCGGAGTCACCGCAAAACTCGTGCTCGGCGAGTTCACGACCGATCACGAGGCCACCAACCCCGAGTTGCGCGTCCCAACCTGATCTCTAAAACAACGGCTATTTGAGAAGAGATTCTCAATATCGACCGAATAGAGTTTAAAATACCCCTCGTCAGAGGTGGAGTTGAGATTCTCTTGTTTCCACAGGGTGTCGAACTTAACGACTCGCCGTTCGGCGGAAAAACAGAAATTCGAAACACCGCGGGTCTTGACATGGTTCATAACTTCTGTATATTCCTAAATGGTTATAAAGTAGTAATTGATGGAGACGCCTGATGCACAAGACCCTGCTTCCCATCGCAATGTTCATGGTTGGAGCGGCCACCGTGGCCGCCCAGGAGCTGACCCTCAACCAGGCCCTGGCGACCGCGGTTGCCGGCAATCCCGAGATCGCGGCCGCACGGGAAAGGGCACAAGCCGCCGCCGCACGGCTCAAGGGCGGTCAACAACACCGGCTGCCCAAGATCGGTCTCAGCGAGAGCTTCGTCTCTACCGACAACCCTGCCGAGGTCTTCGCACTCACGCTCAACCAGGGCCGGTTCGACATCCAGGAGTTCTTTCTCTCGGACCCCAACAACCCCGACCCCCTGTCGACCTGGATCACGCGGATCGATCTCGAATTGCCGGTCTATACCGGAGGCAAGCTTTCGGCACGGATCGCGCAGGCCGGGTCGATGGCCAGCGCCGAGGATCAAACCTACGACCACACCCGAGAAAAGGTCGCGTTCGACACGATCACGGCCTACGTCAATCTCGCCAAGGCCCGCGAGCAGGTCGCTCTCCTCGAAAAGGCGCGATCAACCACCACCGAGCACGTCAGAGTGGCCGAGCAGTATGCGGTCCAGGGGATCATCCTCGAAGCCGATGTCCTCCAGGCTCGGGTCTATCTGTCCGAGGTCGATGATTCCCTGACCCAGGCCGGCAACGGCGCCAGCCTCGCCCAGGCCGCTCTCAACTTCCAGTTGGGCGCTGACCAGAGAACGCCCCGGACCCTCGCGCCGATGCCGACGCCTCCGCCAGCTTCAGGCGACGTCGACGAGTGGATCTCGGCCGCTCTCGATGACCGCCGGGATCTCGAGGCGGCACGGCTCAAGCTCGAGGCCGGCCGGCTCGAGGAAAAGGCGGTTCGCCCAGGCTACTTCCCCGAGGTCGCCGTCGTCGGCCACTATGACCTCTACGACGACCAGGTCTTCGGTGCCAACGGCCGTTCTGGAACGATCATGGCGGTGGCGAAGATCGATCTCTGGGGCGGGGGCGCCGGCTCTGCGGCCCGCACCGCCGCGCGCCACGACGCGGCCTCCTTCGAGGCCGATCTCCATCGTTTTGAAGAAGGCGTGCGGCTCGAGGTCCAACAGGCGTGGCAGGATCTGGCGACCGCCCGCACCCGTCACGCGACCGCCGCCTCTGCTGTGGAAGCCGCTCGGGAGGCCCTTCGGGTCCGCGACAACCGCTTCAAACAGGGCCTCGACCGGATGATCGATCTGCTCGATGCTGAAACCGCCTTTCGCGAGGCGGAGATGCGCGAACTGCTGGCCCGTTACGATGTCGCGCTGGAATCTCGTCGTCTTCGTTTTGCTTCCGGTGCGACCCTGATCCCGAGCATGGAGGATTCCCAATGAACTCCCGCAAAAACGCCCTGACGCTCTTTGGAACCATTTCCCTGATGGCCCTTGCCGCCGGGTGCGGTCACGATCAACCAAATCTTGCCGATGCCGAACTCCAACCTCTGACGGTCGAGGTCGCACCGGTCGAGTTGGTGAGCGAGTCCAAACCCATCGTGGTGCGAGGTACCGTCCGACCGGCGCGGGAGGCCACGGTTTCAAGCCGTGTCACCGGCCCGGTCGCCGCCCTCCGCGTGAACGCCGGATCGACGGTCGGAAAGGGTCAGACTCTGCTCGAGATCCAGCCTGAAGCCTCACAGGGGCAGCTTTCCCAGGCGCAAGGGGCCCTCGCCCAGGCAGAGGCCGCACTCGCTCTCTCGAAACGGAATTTCGAGCGGTACCAGGCGCTGCAGGCCGAAAACGCGGCCTCCGAACTCGAACTCGACATGGCTCGGATGCAGTTCGATCAGGCCCGCGGGGCGGTCGAGCAGGCCGAGGGAGCCGTGCAATCGGCCTCGACAGTGGCCGGCGAGTCCGCGGTCAAGGCGCCGTTCACTGCGCGGGTGGTGGAGACTCTTGTGGAGGTGGGAGATCTCGCCGCTCCAGGCCGACCGCTCATCCGGATTGAGTCTCTCGAGGACCAACAGATCTGGCTCAACGTCCGCGCTCGCGACGCCGCGCGGGTCGCCATCGGTGACGAGCTGGACGTCAGCTTCGACGCGCGCCCGGACATCGGTGCGGTGACCGGCACGGTGGTCGAGATCGTTCCCACCGCCGACCCCAGAACCCACTCCGTGACGATCAAGTGCGACCTCGGGTCTGTCAGCATCCGATCCGGTTTCAGCGGCCGCGCCGTCATCGCAGGCGACGTGGCCCAACGCCTGGTGGTGCCCATTTCCGCTCTGCACCGACGCGGTGGCCTCGAACTGATGGTCATCCGCGCCGACGACGGCACAGCGCGGACACGTGCCGTCACCACCGGAGGCGAACTGAAAAACGGGTCGATCGAAGTCCTTTCCGGCCTCGATCACGGTGACCTCGTTGTGATCGACGCCCCCGGCCCGGTGGCAGACGGTACTCCCCTGGAGCTCTTGCGATGACTTCCGGCAAAGACGACCTTCGTCCAACGGCCGAGGCCTCCGACGGCCCCACGCTGTCGTCGAAAGACATCGAGGAGGCCCACCGCGAAGCGCTGCGCCTCAAGATGACCCGCCGCAAACTCGGCATTGCCGGGAGGATCGGACGCGCTTTTCTCGACTCGAAGCTGACCCCCCTGATCGTTGTCGCGTCGCTTTTACTCGGCGTGTTCGCGGTGATTGTGACACCGTCGGAGGAGGAACCTCAGATCAAGGTCCCGATGATCGATGTCATGGTCGGCTTTCCCGGCGCCACCGCCGAAGAGGTTGAAAACCGGGTCATGACACCGCTCGAAAAGCTGCTCTTCGAAATCGAGAACGTGGAGTACATCTACTCGATTGCGAACCCATCGGGCGGGCTCATCGTCGTGCGATTTCTGGTCGGCACCGACCCCGACCAGGCGGCTCTTCGGGTTCACGCCAAGATCCAGTCCGCGCTCGACGAGATGCCGCCCGGCATGATGCCGCCGATAGTCAAACCACGGACCATTGACGACGTGCCCGTTGTGGCCTACACGCTGTGGGCCGAGGGAAAATCGAACACCGGCGTGCGAGCGATTGCGGACGAACTCAAATCTGAGCTGACGAAACACCCCCGGGTAGCTCAGGTCTTCGTGATCGGCGGCCAGCGCCGGGTCGTCCGCGTCGATTTCGACCGCCAGCGCCTGGCCTCGTACAACGTCTCCATCCTCCAGGCTTTTGGTGCCCTGCAGGCTCTCAACTGGCGACTGCCTGCGGGCACGGCATCGGTCGCCAATACCGAAATCGTAGTGGATGTCGGCCGGTTCCTGGCCGACGGCGACGATGTCGCCGACCTTGTCATTGCGACCTCAGGTGGCCGGCCTGTCTACCTCTCGGATGTCGCCGTAATATCGGATGGGCCCGAGGAGGCTTCGACCTATGTGTGGCTCGGCAGCGGTCCTGCGGCGCCCGAAAAGAACCTCGAGAGCGCCGGCATCGATGTCCCGGCTGTGACCGTCGCCGTTGCCAAGAAACCCGGCACCAACGCGGTCGACATGGTCGCCGACCTGGACCGGACAATCGAGCGGCTGCGCGGCACCGTCCTCCCGTCGGACGTCGAAATCCTCAAAACGCGGGACTACGGTGCCACCGCCGACGAAAAGGCCGACGAGCTCCTCAAACACCTGTGGTCGGCCACCCTCGCCGTCATTCTCCTGATGTGGATCACGCTGTCCTGGCGCGAGGCGACGGTTGTTGCGGTCGTCATCCCCGTGACCCTCGCGTTGACGCTGGCAGCCTCCTTTTTCTTCGGCTACACCCTCAACCGGGTCAGCCTGTTTGCGCTGGTGTTCTCGATCGGGATCCTGGTCGACGATGCCATCGTGGTGGTGGAGAACATCCACCGCCACATCAAGCTGCGCTGGGCGGGCGCCAAACAGACGACGGTGTACGCCGTTGACGAGGTCGGCAACCCGACCATCCTCGCCACATTTGCCATCATCTCGGCGCTGCTGCCTCTGGCTTTCGTGCGCGGCCTCATGGGGCCCTACATGAGGCCGATCCCGATCAACGCCTCGGCCGCCATGGTCTTTTCGCTCATGGTCGCCTTCACGATCTCGCCGTGGATGGCCTACCGCCTGTTTCGGAAAAAGCCCACAAGCGAAGATTCCGACGCCACATCCGAGCCAACCGAAGACACCGGGTTGCCCGAGGAAAACAGGGTCTCCAAGCTCTACTCCTATCTGATGAATCCCCTGATCGACAGACCGCTGCTCCGCTACCTGTTCCTCGCCGGGGTCGCCACCCTGCTCATCGCCGCCATCGGCACGGTGGCGGTCGGTTTCACCACCGTCAAGATGCTCCCTCACGACAACAAGAGCGAGCTGCAGGTCATGATCGACGCCCCCGAAGGCTTTAGCCTCGAACAGACCAACGCCGCCGCCCGCGAGATCGCGTACGCCTTCCGCGCGATGCCCGAAGTCACTGATTTTCAGGTCTACGTGGGGACGTCGGCTCCCTTCAACTTCAACGGCCTGGTTCGCCACTACTTCCTGCGCTCCGGCAGCAACATGGCCGACATCCAGGTCAACTTCGTCCACAAACACAAACGGGCCGACAAATCGCACGCTCTCGCCAACCAGGTGCGACAGATGCTGCTGCCGATCGCCGACGAGCTCGGCGTCAAGATCAAGGTGGCCGAGATCCCGCCCGGACCGCCGGTCCTCTCGACTCTCGTGGCCGAGATCTACGGACCGACTCTCGATGGTCGGCTTGAAGTTGCAGGAGCGGTCAAGCAGGTCTTCGACACCACGGATGGCGTGGTCGATGTGGACTGGGAGGTCGAGGCACAGGGACCGCGAGTGGACGTCGTCGTGGACCGCGAGAAAGCCATGCTGGCCGGGATCACCCCCGAACAGGTTGCGCGGACGCTCAGGGTCGCCCTCGGCGGCGCCGAAGCCGGTCTCGTTCATGACCCCACGAGCCGCGACCCGGTGCCGATCGTCCTGAGGCTCGACCGAGCCCACCGGGCTCATATCGATGACTTGTTGCAGCTTGGCATTCACGGTGCTGACGGCAGGATGGTGTCGCTTTCGGAGATCACGATCGTGGTCGATGAGCAACGGGAGCGCAGCCGCTATCACAAGAATTTGCAACCCGTAACCTATGTGTATGGCGAGGTCGCCGGTCGATTCGAAGCGCCCGTCTATGCCATCCTCGAAATGCAGAGGCGTCTGTCGGAAATCGTCACGCCGCTCGCTGAGGAACTCGAGATCATCACCACAACACTGCCCGAGGACAGCACCCGCTACATCATGAAATGGGATGGTGAGTGGCACATCACCTACGAGGTCTTTCGCGACATGGGCATCGCCTTCGCGGTGGTGATGGTGCTGATCTACGTCTTGATGGTGGGGTGGTTCAAATCCTTTATCACGCCAATTATCATCATGGTGCCGATACCACTCACGCTGGTCGGGATTCTTCCGGCACACGGCATTTTCGGCGTCTTTTTCACTGCGACCTCGATGATCGGATTCATCGCTCTTGCTGGCATTATTGTCCGCAACTCGATCTTGCTCGTCGACTTCATCAACCTCGAACTGCGCTCGGGTGAACCGCTCGAGAAGGCCGTGGTCAAGGCGGGTGCGGTTCGGTTGGTACCGATCTTCCTGACCCAGCTCTCGACCATCGTCGGGGCATCATTCATGCTCTCGGACCCGATCTTCCAGGGGCTCGCCCTGGCCATGATCTCCGGGATCATCGTCTCGACCGCCCTCACCCTCGGCGTGATCCCGGTGATGTATTACATGTACCTGAAGCTCGTCGGCCCTGAAAATGTCGTCGAAATTGACTGATGACAAACAGATATTTGATCTTGGATATTGGATGTGATCTTTCTTCCCCTCCAAACCTTCGGACGGACAGGGAAATATCCAACATCCAACATCCAATATCCAAAATCGAACATTGGAGGAACTCAAAATGACTGTGAATGAAGCACTTCGCGCCATGGCCGGAATCGTCATCCTGATCACTCTCACCCTCGGATACTGGGTGAGCCCCTACTGGTATCTCTTCACCGCCTTTGTGGGGCTCAACCTGTTCCAGTCGGCCTTTACGAAGTGGTGTCCAGCGATGACCATCTTCCGCAAACTTGGTCTGCGTGAGAGCTGAAGAACGAGCTGGGAGCCACCATGAAAATGCTGATGATCATCGTCGACAGTGAGTGCAGAGAAGAGGTCGAGGTCCTCTTCAAACGCAGTGGGGTCACCGGGTACTCGGAGATTCCAGACACCCACGGTGTCGGCGCGACCGGCGTCCGTATGGGCTCGGGCGCTCACCCCAAGACCTCGTCGCTCTTCTTCACCATCGTGGAGGCCGACAAGGTGGCACCTTTGAAGAAGGCGCTGTGCACCTATTGTGAAGCCTGCGAACGGCACATGCGGATGGTCCAGTGGGCCGTCGAGGAGGTCGTGTGATGAACGATTACCTCTTCATCGTTCTGTTCGTGATCGGCTGGTTCGTGCTGCAGCGGTGGCTGCTACCCAAACTCGGTGTGCCGACCTGAGCTGTTCCCAATCCCCCGGCCGGCGGCCGGGACACAACCGGGAAATCTGGCTCCACAGACAACGAAGCGCCGCCGGTTTCCACCGACGGCGCGTGATGTGACGATTGAATGTGCCGTCAGTCTGTGACGTCAACAGGCAGCGACACTTCGGTCGAGGTATCTGAGGTTTTTTCTGTGACCTCGAATTCGATCTCGTAACTGCCGGTCTCCGGAAGACCCGATAACCCGATCGAGCTTCCATACATATAGAGATCGCCGAACATATGAGAGGCGTCCAAGGGCATGAGCAGGGGCTGACCCAAAGCCTTGTCATCTTTCTTGACCCGGATCCTCGCCTTGAGTTCGACCACATCTTTCTCGTTGAGGGAGGGTCGTACGACAAAACCAAAGAAGACGATCTCGTTTTCGCGGGTGAAATCGGGGCCGGACACCGGAATCAGGTGCCATCCGCCGAAGTTGTAGGGCTCGCCGGGCTTTGCCTGCTCGTTCGGCGACGCCGAAAGCCCCAACCACAACGGCGACATCCAGGTCGCGGTGTCGCCGACTTCTGAAACGTCGATTTCGATCGTCTCAGTCACCAACGGCGCCCCGGCCGCGGCGCCGACAATCTTCACCGTGTAGGCGCCCGGGTCAAGTGGAAAGCTGAGGTGGTAGGCCTTGCCATACTGACCGTTGAGAGGCATGGCGTCGATCTCGAAATTGCTCAGGACCTCGCCGTCGGAGGACTCGACCTGCCCGGCGAAAAACTCGACGGTCGGGGCATCGTCCGGAAGCTCGATGTGGACCCACAGCGGCCTGCTCACGCCATCGTTGAGGCCGAGCTCTCCCAGGACTCTCGCCGTTTCGTCAAAGGACGCTTCCTGCTCGAGCCACGCGAGGTGTTCGGGTGCAGCTTTCCGCCCACCCTTGAGCGACACCGGTTTCGGGACCTCGTTCATGTTGGGGTGGAGGAGGTAGACCTCGGGGGCATCGGTGAGGGCGGCCAGGCCTTTGAAGGACTCGCGCGCCGACCGATCGAGAACGAAGTTGTTGGAGTTCAGCTTCTCCTCGTAGAACATCAGATAGAGTTGGGAGCCCTTGACCTTGAAACCGTCAGGCAGTTTTTCGGGGTTGTAGAACCAGATTTGCGAAGCACCCTGGACCTGGTCGGCACCTCCTGCAGTGGAGTCGATTCCCACGACGGTCTGCGATGGGGTCTTGTTCTGGATGCCCTCCGGCCGCCCCATCAATATCAACACCTTGGCGCGGTCGGTCGTTGCGCCACTGTGGTCCTGGTAAGAGAAATTCTCCTCCGCATACCGGACCCTGGCATCGAACTCGGCCTTGAAGGCGTTGAACGTGGTGTCTGGGCTGGGGTTTCGGCGCGCCCAGAAGAGGTCGATGAAGTCCTTGGCCTCGGCGTCGGTCGAAATACCCTTCCATTCTTTGTGTTCTTTTTTGGTCAAGAGGAAACCGGCGGGGCCATCGGCCCAATCGGCATACTCGGGGCTGAGTTGGGCGCTGGCGACTGTCGCGGCAAGGAAAACGATCGCGGCAACGAACAGAATCTGAAGGCTTGAACGGCGCATGCAATGTCCTCTCTCCCGAAAACGGGGGCTACATTTTACTCCTGCAAACTGGAACCGTCACCTAGCGGTCATCGCAGCCAGTGGCCGACTGCGACACCGATGAATGTGGCCACCGCGTACCCGAGGGTGCCACACAGAATCGCCGGGATGACGAGAGCCTCCCACCGGCGCGCCACCGCCATGGCGGCTGCGGACGCGGGACCACCCATAGGGCCCACATCTGTGCAGGAAAAATCAGCGTTTGGATGAGGGGGGGTGATAGCGAAGCCTCTGCCATCTCGCCGCGATCCCGAAGCTCCTCATCTTGACAATTGGTAACGCCAAACGTATCTTCTTTGTAGATACGGAGGACCAATGAGAACCCAAGTCCAAAAATGGGGCAACAGCCTCGCATTGCGAATCCCAAAGGCATTCGCTTCGAGCCTCGGGCTGGCTCAGGACTCTTCGGTAGAGCTCGTTCTCGAGGAAGACAAACTCGTCATCCGGGCGGCGGTGGCTCCTCAGTATGAACTCAGTGAACTCGTATCGCGAGTCACGGAAGCGAACCTGCACGGTGAGCAGGACTACGGCGACGCCGTCGGATCCGAAAAGTGGTAACCGACGCCCCGCGGCGCGGTGACGTGGTTTGGGTTTCGTTGAACCCGCAGGCCGGACACGAGCAGGCGGGTCGACGACCCGCGTTGGTCTTGTCGCCCATTGACTACAACCAGCGGGTCGGACTGGCACTCATGTGTCCGGTGACGAGCAGCGTCAAGGGCTATCCCTTCGAGGTGCCCCTGCCAGAGGATCTCGAGGTCGGCGGTGTAGTTCTGGCCGACCAGGTCAGGAGCCTCGACTGGCGAACCCGCCGCTCCGAGCGCGCCTGCACCGCACCCGAACCCGTCGTGAACGAGGTGCTCGGAAAGCTTGGTGCGCTCTTGTCATGAAGAGCGACTCAGAAGAAGTAGTAACTCCACCACATTGAGCTATTTCATCGACCGACACCGTTCACAGTTTCTGCTGAGAACGTGAGGCGGCCGCTCGAGTTTGGCTACGTCGCGAGGGCGCGTGCGGCGGAGGTGCCGTTTTTCGCATTGTGAGAATTCGGGTTTCTCAAGCCGCGCCCATCGTGCGGGCTCACAATGCGAAGAGTGGCTCCTCTCGGGAACCGCGCCCTTATACGCCGACTCACTTGAACGCTCGGAAACGGGGCGCCACGTTTCCGGAGGGTTGCCTGGCGGGAGATTTCTCCACTCGCTCCCGGCTTCGTCCTACGGACTGTGCCGTGTATGCGCTCGGTCGAAATGACATTCAAGGGAAGTCCGTGCGGAATGGGCCTCGTGCGGCGGAGGTTCCATCTCACACTTTTTGAAAGCTCGAGCGTCTCGCCCGGCGGAGGTGCCATCTTTTGCATTGTGTGATGCCCGACCATTCACGTTGGCGAGCGCCACGGGCACACAATGCTAAAGGTGGCTCCTCACGGGAAGCGAATACGGAAACGTGCCGCGTCCGGCGGAGGTGCCAGTTTCAATATTGTTGGATGCTCGATCACCCACACCGCCATGGCGATTCGAGCCAACAATGTTGAGGTTGGCTCCTCACGGGAAGCGCGCCCTGAAAGCCAAGCACACTCGAATGCAGGGAAACGGAATCGGGATCGATCCGGCTTCGCCCGAGGCTACGCCGTGATTGTCGGTCGCCGCCGGAGGCGCGGACCGACAAAAAGAAAAGCCCCGCCAAAAGGCGGGGCTTTCTTAAAAAAACTTCCCGGCGGCGACCTACTCTCCCACGCCTCTGGGACGTAGTACCATCGGCCCTGAGGGGCTTAGCTTCCGAGTTCGGAATGGGATCGGGCGTTTCCCCCACGGTATGGCCACCGGAAAAAATTACACAACCTCCACCGAGTCTGACGTCTGATACAAACGCTTTCAAGAAACAAAATAAAATGTGGTCAAGCCTCACGACCGATTAGTACAGGTTAGCTTCACGTGTTGCCACGCTTCCACACCCTGCCTATCAACCAGGTGGTCTACCTGGGGTCTTCAGGGGCTTGCGCCCGGGAGACCTTATCTTGGAGTGGGCTTCCCGCTTAGATGCTTTCAGCGGTTATCCTTTCCGAGCATAGCTACCCAGCTGTGCCGTTGGCACGACAACTGGTGCACCAGAGGCTCGTCCATCCCGGTCCTCTCGTACTAGGGACAGATCTCCTCAAGTCTCCTACGCCCACGGTAGATAGGGACCGAACTGTCTCGCGACGTTCTAAACCCAGCTCACGTACCGCTTTAATCGGCGAACAGCCGAACCCTTGGGACCTGCTTCAGCCCCAGGATGCGATGAGCCGACATCGAGGTGCCAAACCCTGCCGTCGATGTGAACTCTTGGGCAGGATAAGCCTGTTATCCCCGGAGTACCTTTTATCCGTTGAGCGACGGCCCTTCCACTCGGAACCGCCGGATCACTAAGTCCTACTTTCGTACCTGCTCGACTTGTAGGTCTCGCAGTCAAGCACCCTTATACCTTTGCGCTCTACGGCTGGTTTCCAATCAGCCTGAGGGTACCTTTGAGCGCCTCCGTTACACTTTGGGAGGCGACCGCCCCAGTCAAACTACCCACCAGACACTGTCCCCGACCCGGATAACGGGCCTGGGTTAGACTCTCAGAGCAGTAAGGGTGGTATCTCACAGGTGACTCCACCGAGGCTGACGCCCCGACTTCAAAGTCTCCCACCTATGCTGCACATACAACACCAAGAGCCAGTGCCAAGCTATAGTAAAGGTTCACAGGGTCTTTCCGTCTTACCGCGGGTAACCGGCATCTTCACCGGTACTACAGTTTCGCTGAGCCCCTTGTGGAGACAGTGCCCAGATCGTTGCGCCATTCGTGCAGGTCGGAACTTACCCGACAAGGAATTTCGCTACCTTAGGACCGTTATAGTTACGGCCGCCGTTTACCGGGGCTTCAATTCAGAGCTTCGCCGAAGCTAACCCCTCCTCTTAACCTTCCGGCACCGGGCAGGCGTCAGACCCTATACGTCCGCTTAAAACGTTTGCAGAGTCCTGTGTTTTTAGTAAACAGTCGCCTGGGCCTTTTCACTGCAGCCCCCTTCCGCTCCAGCCGCAAGGGCCTTCACGTAACAGGGGCGCACCTTCTCCCGAAGTTACGGTGCAATTTTGCCGAGTTCCTTCACAAGGGTTCACTCAAGCGCCTGTGGATACTCACCTCGCCCACGTGTGTCCGTTTACGGTACGGTCACCCAAAGCTCTCCTTAGAGGTTTTTCTTGGCAGTGTGGGATCGACCACTTCGTCCAAAAGAGGACTCGAGATCACACCTCAGGGTTGAATGGTCCGGCGGATTTACCTACCAGACCCCCCTACGTGCTTCGACCTGCACCTCCAGTCGCAGGCTGGTCTACCCTTCTGCGTCACCCCATCGTACAAACGAACTTCAGCTGGTACAGGAATATTAACCTGTTTCCCATCGACTACGCCTTTCGGCCTCGCCTTAGGGACCGACTCACCCTAGGTGGATTGCCCTTGCCTAGGAATCCTTGGGCTTTCGGCGAACGGAGTTCTCATCCGTTTTATCGCTACTCGTGCCGGCAGAGTCTCTTCTGTACGCCATCAGCAGTCCTCACGGTCTGCCTCGTATCTCGCACAGAACGCTCCCCTACCATCGTGCACTCCGAAGAGCACACAATCCGCAGCTTCGGTAGATAGCTTAAGCCCCGGTGAATTGTCGGCACAGGGTCGCTCGACCAGTGAGCTATTACGCTTTCTTTAAAGGATGGCTGCTTCTAAGCCAACCTCCTGGCTGTTTGGGCAACCCCACATCCTTGCCCACTTAGCTATCATTTGGGGACCTTAGCTGGCGGTCTGGGTTCTTTCCCTCTCGACAATGGAGCTTATCCCCCACTGTCTGACTCCCACGCTGACGTTGACGGCATTCGGAGTTTGATTGGAGTTAGTACCCTTGGAAGGGCCTGCGTCCATTCAGTGCTCTACCACCGTCACGAATCACGTGAGGCTAGCCCTAAAGCTATTTCGGGGAGAACGAGCTATCACGAAGTTTGATTGGCCTTTCACCCCTATCCTCAGCTCATCCAAGCAGTTTTTATCCTACACTGGTTCGGG
>CAWAUY010000001.1:0-677500 GCA_963785275.1 Candidatus Sulfomarinibacteraceae bacterium | reverse complement strand
TTGGAACCGTCTGCATCCATCAGGTAGATCTGGGGGCTCCCCGACCGGGCGGAGGTGAAGGCAATCTGGCGGCCGTTCGGCGCCCACGCCGGTTGGGTGTCGATGCCGCGGGCGCTCGTGAGACGGCGCGGCGTGCCGCCTTCGACCCCAACCGTATAGATATCGGTGTTGCCGTCCACGCTCGAAGCGAAGGCAATGGTCTTGCCGTCCGGTGAGAACGATGCGGAAGAGTTGACACCGTCCTTGTCCCAGAGCGGCCGCAGGTATCCTTCCTGCGGGGTCAGCACGAACAGGGCCGGAGAACCGCGGAGAAACGAGGTGAAGACCATGCGGCGGCCATCGGGCGACCACGCCGGGGCCAGGGCGATGGCGCCGTGTTTGGTCAGCTGTTTGGGATTGGCGCCGTCCCAGTCCATCACCCACACCTCGGACCCTCCCGAGCGGGTCGAGATGAAACCGATCCTGGAGAGGAATGGCCCGGGCCGCCCCGTAAAGACCTGGACGATGTCGTTGGCCAGGGTGTGGGCCACGACCTGGCTGGCGGTGATCCCTGCCCGATACCGTTTGGCAAAAGCAAACTCGCCGGACACGAGGTCCACCAGCCGCGCCTCCACAACGAGCTGACCGCCCGCACGAACCAGGGTCCCGCTGAGCAGAAACTGGGCCCCAATGGCACGCCACCGCTGGTTGAGGATCTCGGGCCGGGGGTCATCTTCAACGAGGACGTACAGCTTGGTGTCGACAAGTGCAATCGGGGCCGCCGCCGCCAAGTCATTGTCGAGAGTCTCCTGAAAGATCTTCGATGCATCGACGGGTGTCCCGGGGAGAACCATCAGGGGCGGAGCAGCAACCGCGACACGGCGGAGGCCGGGTTGGGTGATCTCCAGGTAGAGTTCGTTCTGTGCGGCCGCGGGGATGGCGGAAAGCAGGACCACGGCCACGATCGTCATCAGCAAAAAGGTGCGGTGTTTCATTCTTACTCCGAAAAGCTCAGGTGGACAGTCAGACTCGGTTTGCCGTAAGCCGGCGGCAGCGGCGGCAATGGGTTGGCAGCGTAAATGGCTCTCAGAGCGGCCCGATCAAAAGTCGGCATGCCCGAACTTTCCTCGAGTTGGATGCCCTCGAGACGTCCGCTCTTGAGAATCACGAAACCGACGCGGGCCCTGGTTCCGATCGGCACCACAGGTTTGTACCATCGCGACTCGATGAGGGCGAGCATTCTCTCGACGTAGTAGGTGAAGTGGAAGTCAGAGGGTATGCCGGAACTGCTGCCTGAGGTCTCCGCCCCCACCGACAGACCCCGGCCTCCGCCGCCGCCGGCATTATCGGGAGGCGGTGGCGTTGGTACCGGCGTGACCTTTGATTCGGCCGAACGCATGGCATCCGTGCTCGCCGTGGGCGCTTCGACCTCCACCGGCGGTGCCGTCGCCACAGCCGACGGCTTTGGAACGGCGGTGGCGGGTGGCTTCGAGGGCTCGGGAACCGGCGTCGAAGGCCGCTGCGTGTCCCGCGTGGGCGGTCGACGGCTCGGGGCCTCCTGCCGCACCACTCGAACCGAAACCGAGGGCAGCTGAATCGGACGCCCCGCGCTCCGTTTCCCCACCACATAGGTTGCGGCCGCGGCGCCGGCGTGCAGGAGCACGGCGACCACCACCCACGGCATCAACCGCGGCCTCGATCTCTCGCGTTCGACAAGGATCTGGGTGACCGGGTCTTTCACGGCGCTTCACGCACCTTCGGGCTGCGTCACCATGCCGACCTGTTCGACGCCGACCTGATCGAGCACGGCCAGGACCCTGATCACAAAGCCGTAGGGAAGCGTCTCATCGGCCTTGAGGTAGACCGGGCGAGGGCTCCCGGCGAGGAGGGCCCCCAGTCGATCCGGCAACAACTTGAGGTGAACCGGCTCGTCACCGAGAAGAATGATCTGGTCAGAGGTGAGGGTGAGAATGACCGGCTCGTCCGATTTCGAGGTGATGGCCGGAGCGTCCTGTTTTGGCAGATTGACCTTGAGCCCCTGGACCAGCATCGGCGCCGTAATGATGAAGATAATCAGCAGCACCAGCATCACATCTACCAGGGGCGTGACGTTGATCTCGGCCATCTGGTCGAGGTCTTCGGTGACCTTGCCTGCCATCTCGTTCTAACCCAATCCGATTTCGGATTTCGGATTTCGGATTTCGGATTTGTTGCGGCCCTTCTTCAAGTGCGCAGCAACCCGACAGACGGAGGACCCAAGTTCGGAGATTCCCGGCAGTGGATCTCTGACGGGTTTCCCGGGAGGGCGGGTGGAAAATCCGAAATCCGAAATCCGAAATCCGAAATTCATCATGTGAAGTTTCTTTCAACGAGATTCAGGAACTCGAGTTCGAAGTCCTCCATCCGCCGCCGCATGATGCGCACCTTGGCCAGCAGGTGATTGTAGGCCACCACCGCCGGGATCGCGGCTAACAATCCTGCAGCGGTGTTGACCAGGGCCTCGGCGATTCCGGGCGCCACCGTCGTGATCGAGGTGGAACCGGTCGCGCCGATGGCGTGGAAGGTGTTCATGATGCCCCAGACGGTGCCGAAGAGGCCGATAAAGGGCGTCGCGCTGGCGGTGGTCGCCAGCATCGGCAGGGCGCGCTGCAGGCGTTCGAGCTCGGCGCCCATCGCACGCTGCAACGCTCGTTCCACCCCATCCAGGCTCTTCAGCTTCATCGAGGACTCGGGCTCGGCCTCGCGGCGCGACGACCTGATCTGCGCCTCGAGCTCGGTGTAACCCGCCTGAAACATGGCAGCCAGAGGAGACGCCCGGTACTTCGGCGCAGAGGCCGCCACCTCGTTGAGCCGCGAGGCCTCTCTGAAGATCTTGAGAAACCGGTCGGAGATTCTTCGCGCAGAGTTGAGCTCGCGCCATTTGCCGAGAATTACCGACCACGAGGCGAGGGAAAAGATGATCAGGATGACGAGGACGACCTTCGCCACCCACCCGGTCTGCAGAAAAAACTTAACGATCTCCACGGCGGGCATTGTATTCGATTCGGCTGAAAAGCCCAGCCACACCCACACCAAGGGTGATCTGGAACACACCGCTCGAATCGGACTCATTTGACACCCGATAGGCCCTGCGCTATAACGCTCCAACCTGGTGTGCCCAGGTAGCTCAGTTGGTAGAGCAGCGGACTGAAAATCCGCGTGTCCGTGGTTCAATTCCGCGCCTGGGCACCACCTTCAACCTCAGACCCGTCCCCGCCGACAGGCGGGGATTTTGAGTTTTGAGTTGTAAGTTCTTAGTTTTTAGGTCCCGCCCACCCCCTGAATGGCGATGGTTGGCGTGCGGCGGAGGTGCCATTTGTCGCATTGTTGGAGCGCGACTCATCAATTCGCCCGACCGCTTCGGGCCAACAATGCGACGGGTGGCTCCTCACGGGGAACGCGTCCTCAAAGTCGGGCTCACTCGAATGCTCGAAAACGGAGCACCACTGTCGGGGAAAGCTTCCCTGCAGGAGATTTCTCCGCTCGCTCATTCTTCGCTCGGTCGAAATGACAGAGGAGTGGGTTCTTCGTGAACGAGGTCGAAATGACAGAAATGAGAGAGAGCCCGCGTCGACCGGACGTGCCGTCTCCGAATGATGTTGCGATCCCCCGTCCTTCACACGAGTGGATGCGTCGGGCGCAATCATCTTCGGAGGGGGCACTCACGGGCAATGCCGATCAGAGCATCGGGACGCTCACGTCGGTAGGACGTGCGGACCCGAACACAGGTACAATGAAGCTGCCCGGCATCCCCGCCCGGCGACGAACCCACGGAGAAACCCCATGAGCGATCGAAAATACCGCCACAGCGGCTATCAGGACGACGACCGGGATCGCGAACACAAACCGAAGCGCGAACGGCCCAAGACCGACGGGGTCCGGCGCTACGACAGCGCACCCCGCGGGCGCGGTCTCGGCGCGCCCACCCGGGTCGCCTTCAAGTGCGCCCGCTGCGGCCACGAACTGGCGGAACCGGATATCTCCACCGACACGACCTGCTCGTCCTGCGGCGACTCCCTGCACTCCTGCTCGAATTGCACCTTCTTCAACACCGGGTCGCGCTTCGAGTGTCAGAAACCGATCACCGCGAGGGTGGAAAGCAAGACCAAGGGCAACACGTGCAAATACTTCAGCCCGAAGGCCGTCCGCGATCTCAAGATCGAGGCCCAGCAGCAGCAGGGCAGCACACCAAACGATCCTCGCGCCGCCTTCAACGCCCTGTTCAAGAAATAGAGGCGCCGGTGAACAGCCGGCCGGCCCGCGGCCAGGCTACGGGCAACGAGACCTCATCGCCCCGTTGCCTCACGGCCTCACTGCGACGAATCAGTCTGCCGAGCTGCTTGCCGTGATCGTCTCCAGCCCGTGGGCGTTGGGCCCGGTCTCCTGCCGCCGCAACAAAATGGCGAAAATCAGAGCTAAGAAGCCCAGGCCGGAGAAGACCCACATCCCGGGCGCGTACCCAACGGGGTTTGCGACGCCTGCCTGGAAGGCGTCGTTGGTCCGCCCGATCAGCCAGTTCATCCCGGCGACCCCGATCTGTTGAATCAGGGTCATCACTGCGTAGGCGGTTCCGAGCCGACGCTCCTCAACGATGTAGGCCACCGATGGCCACATCACCGCGGGGATCAGCGAAAACGCGATGCCCATCATGGCGATCGGCACCCACAAAGGCGTCAAGTGGTAGGCCATGATCACGTAGACCGGCATCAACAGGAACGATCCGAAGGCCATGAAGAGGGCCCGTTTCCCGATCTTGTCGACCAGAAGACCAAAGAGCGGAGTCGCGAACATCGCAGCAAAGGGCAGCACGCTGTTGAGCTGACCCGCCGCCTGCCGGGTGTAGTCCCACGACTCCATGAAGAACTTGATGGAGAATGAGCGGAACGGAAAAATGGCCGAATAAAAGGTCACGCACAACAGCACGACAAACCAGAAGGACTTACTGAACCGGAACAGGTCCGACACGACAAGCTTGTCGATCTCGCCGGCTTTTCCGAGCCCGAATCGCCGCGACGCGATCCCCTCCAGAGCTCCATAGGCGACTGCAGCGACGACGCAGAGGAGTCCGATCACCGCCGCTACCATCAACGGGCCATTCCAACTTTCGTAGGCAAACCCGGCCCATGTCGGCGACCAATCGGCAGCGACCGACCCGAGGCGGGCGATCATCAGGTTGATGCCGAATGCAAAGCTCAACTCCTTGCCTTTAAACCACTTTGCCAGTGCAGTGGTGATGGCGACAATAAGCGGTTCAGATCCGATCCCGAGGAGAAAGCGCGCCCCGAGCATGACCGAAAAATCGGAAGACACGACCATCAGGAATCCCGCGACAGTGCAGATCGCCGCGAACAGGATGGTCGACTTGGCGGTGCCTATCTTGTCGATGATCACGCCGCCTATCAACAGCACGATGACCGCCGCGACGCTATAGACGGAGTACAGCTGACCGATGTTCTCGTCGGAGAACCCGAGCTCCGACTTGAGCATGTCGGCGATGGGCGCGATGGAGTCGTAGACGTAGTAGTTGGCGAACATCGCCAGGCTGATGACGATCAGTACCACCCAGCGGTACATCGAAGACGGCTGTGGCGCCGGAAACTCGGTTTGGACATCATTCATTGCGGACTCCCCCTGAAAACTCGACTCCGAATTGTAGACCAGGTCGGGAAGACTGTATCTCTACTTGGTGTTATAATAAATGATTATCCGTGGCGCCCCGGCGCTCGCGGCCGCCGGAGGAACACGGGATTGCTCACCCGCCGACATTTCTTGAAAACTGCAACTATGACTGCTGCCGGTTCGTTCGGCCTGACCGGCTACGGCTTTGCCAGTGCCCTCGATATGCCCGGTGTGCGCCGTCTCACGATGAAGCTTCCTTCGCTGCCGTCCGAGTGGCACGGTCTACGAATCCTGCAGATCTCCGATGTCCACGCCGGGCCCTATATGGGATCCGAGAGGATGGCCGGAATCAAAGACCTCGCGACCCGACTGTCGCCGGACATGATCTTCTTTACCGGCGATCAGATGGATCGCCGCGAGTCCGACGCCGAACTCTTCGCCGAGGGCTTTGCCGGCATCGCCGCTCCGATGGGCGTGTGGGGCATCCTCGGGAATCACGACCACTTCATCGACCCCAAGATGTCCGAGTGGGCCCTCCGTGCCGCCGGGATCGAACCCCTGGTCAACGACGGCGTCACCTTTGATCGCGGTGGTTCCAGGATCGCGCTGATTGGTCTCGAAGACCTGAACGCCGCAGGCGATCGCACCCCGGACTTCTCGGTCATCGCGAAGTACCCCACCTCGTACCGCATCTGCCTCAGCCACCAACCTCAGAGCTGGCACCAGGCCGCAGCGGCCGGCGCCCACCTCACCCTGTCGGGCCACACTCACGGCGGTCAGATCGCGCTCACCAACAGAAACCTCAACGTGGCTCGCTTCAGTACCCGCTACATCGCCGGGCCCTATCGCCGCGAGGAGTCCTTCCTCTACGTGTCGCGGGGAGTCGGAGTGGGAGCGGTTCCGGTCAGGGTCGGCGCTCCACCGGAGATCGATCTGTTGACGTTGGCGAGCGCCGCCGAAGGCGCGCGTGTGGCGGCGTAGAGGGTTCGGGTCGTCGAGCCTTCAAGGCAGTTCCGAAACAGCATGACTTTCAGAACTCGCTTCCCGAGAGGAGCCACCTTTAGCATTGTGTGCCCCGAGGGCATCGGTTCACCCTGCATTCGCGATCACACAATGCAAAAGATGGCACCCCCGCCGCACGCTGACCTTCAGAACTCGCTTCCCGGGAGTTGCCACCTTCAACATTGTTGGCCCGGAATACCTCGCCGAAATGTGCGGTGGTGAACCCAACAAAATTGAAGATGGCACGCTCCGCCGCACGGGGACCGTCTCCGCATAGGTCGGCGAGGGTCCGATTGTGGGGCAGCCGTCCCGGCTGCCGGGTGGAATATCCGAAATCCGAAATCCGAAATCCGAAATCTCCGAGGTCTACATCGGGTAGAGTCCGCTGTCGCGTGTGGGCGCCGCACCGGAGAAACCACCACCGCCCTCATCGCCCATCTCTTCCTCGATCGCGTCGCCCATCTCCTCTTCGACCTTTTCCGGGTCCTCGCCGGCCTCGAGCCGGCGGATCATCTCCTCCATCGCGGGCGTCACCGGCTCGCCCGCGATCTCGGTCATCTTGCGCACGGCTTTTGCCATGGCCCTGGGGTCGTTTTCGTCCATGTTCTCGAGCTCGGCAGCAAAACGCATCATCTCGCGCTCGACCCTGGGGTCATCGAAGTCTCCGTCTTCGGCGCCTGGCGACCCGGCCGTACCGGTCTTCGCAGCCACGCCGAAGGACGACGGCACCCGGGTGAGGTCGCCCGCCCCGCACTTCGGGCAGGTCGGTTCTTTTTGGGGCGCCACCTTGAACGAGTGAAAACTGAAGATCCTATTACAGCCCACGCACAGAAATTCATAGATTGGCATCACACGCCTCCATCACCACCGACGGGCTCCCAGCGTCGGATCTTGAAATCTTCGAGCCCCCGGTCGCTCAAGGATTTTAGATCCGCACGCATCGCGAGTTGCACGGCGTCCTCGTCAAAACGCTGCGCCAGCTGGTGCGGCAATTCGACCGCGCGACGAACCATCTCGGCCTCTTCCAGGGGAACCCGCAGGATTGCGACATCAGGCGCCGCCAGCAGTGCTGTCCGCACACCGGTCCTGAGTTCCTCGATACCGGAGCCGGTGGTCGCCGACACCGCGATCGGGCCGATGCTCCGGTGGCCTCCACGGGGCCGGCCCGGTTTGGCCAGGTCGATCTTGTTGAGCACGACGAGAATGCTTTCGGGCGCGACACCGAGGTCCTCGAGCACTTCTTCGCCGACCAGGAGGTGCTCCTCCCACGCCGGGTGAGCGGCGTCCACGACGTGCAGCACTAGATCGGCCACTGCAGCCTCTTCGAGGGTGGAGCGAAACGGCGCCACCAGATCGTGCGGCAGCTTGCGGATAAAACCCACGGTGTCGGTGAGCACCGCGGTCACATCCTCGCCCAACCCGACTCGCCGTGCTCGAGGGTCGAGTGTTGCAAAGAGCCGGTCCTCCACCAAAACATCGGCGCCGGTGAGGCGGCGAAAAAGCGACGACTTGCCGGCATTGGTGTAGCCGACAAGCGCAACGGAGGGCAGCGAACTGCGCCGTTCGCGCCGCAGCCGTCGGTCTCGCTCGATCACTTCAAGCTTCTTCTTGAGCTGCGCCATGCGGCTGTTGATGAGCCGTTTGTCAATCTCGAGTTGAGTCTCACCCACCCCTCGGGTGCCGATGCCGCCGGCCTGTCGCGAGAGGTGCCGCCAACGGCGGGTGAGACGCGGTAAAAGATAACTGAGCTGAGCGAGTTCGACCTGAGTCTGGGCCTCGCGGCTTCGAGCGTGTTGCGCGAAGATGTCGAGAATGATCGCCGACCTGTCGAGAACCTTGACGGTCTTCGGCACCTCGCCCTCGATATTTCGAACCTGTGAGCCGGTCAGATCTTCGTCGAAGACCAGCGACTCGATTTCGTCCTCTTCGCAGCGCCGGGCCAGCATGCTCAGGAAACCACTTCCAACCATGGTGGCCGGATCCAATCGCGCCCGCTCCTGGGACGCCCGCCCGACGACGGTGCCGCCCGCAGTGTCGACAAGCCGTTCGAGCTCGTCGAGATGCTCCTCCACCAATGCTCGGGGGAGCCCGGGTAAAACCAGACCGACGAGAAACGTCCGTTCTCGCCGACCGGTGTCAGTTTCGTAGGATGCTGGAAGCGCCATCGATCAGGGTTGGTCCTCCTGATGGATTCGCAGGAAAACCCTCTCGCACGCGGCAAGCGTTTCCTCGACGTCCTTTGCGCCATGGGTGCTCGAAACAAAGGCGGCCCTGCCGGGATCGGGAGGGAACAGAATGCCTTCGCCGCGCAGGAGCATCGCGAGTTTGCGATAGGCCTCGGCGTCGGCCGCCCGGAAATCTTTGCCGTTTGCGACCGGAGCATCGGTGAGGTAGATCGCAAAGACCGAACCCAGACGGTTCACAGTCATCGGCCTCGAAAACCGCTCGGCGAGCCCGAGCAGCCCCGAGACCAGTTGTTCCGCGCGTTCCTCGAGCCGTTCGTAGACCGAATCATTCTTGAGTATCGAGAGAATCGCCTCGGATGCCGCCAACGACACCGGGTGTGGCGTCGGCACCGAATCGTATCCCTCGAGGGGTTGCTGAGGCTCCCGGAAAGCGGCCACACCGATCGGGAAACCTCCACCCAGCGCAGCCCCATACACGGCCACGTCGGGCGTAACGTCGAGACGAGCCGCCATCCCACCGCGATGGACCCTGAATCCCGACACCCGCTCATCGAGAATGAAGGGGACCCCCGTGTCGCGACAGGCCCCAGCGATCTCTTGAAGGGCGTCGTCGGGCGGCGGCACGACGCCAAAACGGCCCATCAAAGGATCGATGATCAATCCCGCCAGTTTTGTCGACCCGCTGGTCAGGGCCGCGATGATTTTGGTCACGTCCCAGCCCGGGACCTCCCGGATCGGGTTCGAGGGATCGATGTGAGACGACGCGGGAGCCCCGACCCGCAGCGGGGAGCCGCCGTCGAGCACCAGGAATTTCTTCTGACCGGTCCGCTCGCGAGCCCAATGGAGGACGTTGCGAAACGCCTCGTCCTGGCTGCGACAGAACCACCAACTGCCGACCCACGGCAGAAACTGGCCGAGTGTTCTCGCCAGCTCCACCTCCTGGGGCACATGGAAGCCCTCCGGGATGCCGCCATGGAGGACCTTGCGCACGGCGTCGAGAACGAACTGGTTGGCGTAACCGACGATTGTGGCCCCACCCGCCCCGATGTAGTCGATATAGCCGGCGTTGTCGATGTCGTACACACGTGAACCCTCGGCCTTCTGCGCGACCAGCAGCCGGCCGGCGCCGGATCGAAGGACCGGCACCGATTCCGCCTTCTCCATCAGTTCATCGTGTCGTCGACCCATCGTGATCAGTAGTCCTTCTCGTCGTTGTCGCCGTCGCCCCAGAAAAAGAACCCGCGGCACCGTGCCGAGCAGAAAGTGCGGCCATAGTCAGTCATCGCACAGTACTGGCAGAAGACCGCATGGCAGATGAAACATTCCTGTATCTCGCTCTCCGGCACTTCCAGACCGCACAGCGGACACTTCTGAAACTCCTCCGGCTTCTCCAAAGGCATACGGCACAGTATAACGCGCTCGGGCCTTTCGGTGACAGGGCAACGCTAGACTGAAAAAGCATCTCCGGGTATAGTCCTCGACCGGGCGGTGTAGCTCAGGGGTAGAGCAGGGGTCTCATAAGCCCTGTGCCGGTGGTTCAAGTCCACCCACCGCCACCAATTCAGGCGTCCGGACTCTGATGGAGTCCGGACGCCTGAATTGGTAACAGGGTTTAGTATGAAGCATGGATTCGGTCGAGTTTGTTGAACATTTCCAGGCCACCTTCCCCCACCTGGTCTCCCATCGGGTGTTGGTGGCTCTTTCCGGCGGCGCCGACTCGGTCGCTCTGATCCATCTCCTCCGAAGCCCTGAACTCGCCCTCGATCTCGAAGCCGCCCACGTGCACCACGGCGTCCGCGGCGACGAAGCGGACGGCGATGCGGAATTCTGCAGAGCCCTGTGTGCCGACCTCGGGATCCCGTTCCACCTGCTGAGAATCGATCCTCGTCCTCCGATGACATCGGGGCGTGAAGCGACCTGGAGGCGCCTCCGCTACAAAAGGTTGCTCGATCTCGCCCGCACCACAGGGTGTGAGGCCGTAGCGACCGGACATCACCGTGATGACGTTGCCGAAGGGGTGCTGGTCCAACTCCTGCGCGGGGGTGGACCGCGAGCACTGGCCGGAATCGTCGAAGATACCGGGATGATCATCCGCCCGCTTCTCCGGTGGTCCGGCGGCGAACTCGTGTCGTGGCTCGAGGCGCAGGGACTCACGTGGCGGGAGGACAGCTCGAACCTCGACCCGAAACACCTTCGCAACCTCGTCCGCCACCGGCTGCTGCCCGGGCTCGAAGAGGCCAGCCCGTCGCTCCGCAGCCACCTCGTTCATCTTGCCGAGGCCCTCGCGCGGGACGATCGCCACTTTTCAAGTCAACTCGCGGCCGCCGGTTCGTGGATCGATCCGTGGGAACCGGAGGGCGGTGTGCCGCTGCCGGATGTCGCCGGCCTCGCGCCGCCGCTGCGGGCGCGGTGGCTGCACGCCCAGGCCGCCAGAGTTGGCCTGACGAGGGTGACGCGCCGTCAGGCGGAGCTCTTCGAGGCCATGCTCGAAACAGATGGCGGCGGGGCCGTCACTCTCGGTGGTCGCTGGCGCCTCCGAACGGCGGGTGGGTTTCTGTGGCTGGAGCCCCCCGCTCCACCCGCACCTTTTACTCTCGACCTGGTCGTCAACGTCTGTCTCGATCTGCCGTTTCCCGGTTGGTGCATCCGACTCGGCGCAGGCGGGGAACCGACGGCGGAGGTGCGCTGGCGCTTTGCGATTGATCAGCAGGAGGGGCTCCGGGTCAGAAGCCCCGAAAAAGGTGACGCGGTCGAAGTCGACGGCAAACCGGTCCGGGTCAGCAGACTCCTCGCGAAAAAGCTGCCGCGCCACCTTCGCAGCGCATGGCCGGTATGCTGCGAAAGTGATAGAATTCAATGGATTCCAGGGGTATGGCGGGGCCCGGAACCATCGACTGGGGCGATCCATGTTGTGGAGGTAATACGTCGTGAGCGACCTGCGTGTCTTGTTTAGCGCCGACGATATTCGAAAACGGGTGGGCGAGGTTGCGGAATCAATCGCCAGCGACTACAAGGACCGCGAACTGGTGCTGGTCGGAATGCTCAAGGGCGCGGCATTTTTTCTCGCTGATCTCGCGCGGTGCCTCCCACGTCCCGTGGACTATGAGTTCGTCAGCGTGTCGTCATCCATCGGCGCCCACGGCGAGGTCGTCAGCCTCACCTTTGCCACCCAGGTCGATGTCACAGACCGGCACGTCCTGGTCCTCAAAGACGTGTTCCATTCAGGCATCACCGAGAACTACCTCATCACCCATCTCAGCCAACAGAACCCTGCGACGATCGAGGTGGTGGCGCTGGTCGACAAACCGCAGCTTCGCAGCGTCAATCTCAGCGCGAAGTACGCGGTCTTCAACGACGCCCCCGACGGGTTCCTTGTCGGCTACGGACTCGGCCCGGGCCACGGCGAACACACGAACCTCCCCGATCTTTGCATCGTTGACGAGCAGTAGGACCGAATCATCAGGGAACAATACCGGTGGTCAACCGGGTTTCCCAAAGGCTCCATCTCAACGACTGGAGCCGGAGGATAACGAAGAGTGAATCAGACCGTTCGTACCGTACTCATGTGGATCGTCATTCTGGTGGGGGTCCTGCTGATCCTGCAGGTGCTTCGCGGCTACTCAACCACCAGCCAGGAAATCGCCTTTTCCGAACTGCTCGACCGGGTCGCCGACGGCAAGGTCTCACGGGTCCTGATCAAAGGTGACGAGATCTTCGTGCGCACCACCGGTGCTGCTGAGGAATCGGCCACCGCGCCGCGCTACGATCTCCACACCTTCAGCCCGGGCTACGATGACCTGATCAAGGACCTTCGCGCCCAGGACGTCGAGATCAAGGTGGAAGAACCATCCGACGGCCGCATGCTCACCGCACTGCTGTCGTGGGCGCCGCTGCTCATCCTGGTCGGTCTGTGGTTTGTCTTCTTCCGTCAGATGCAGGCGGGCGGGACCAAGGCCATGAGCTTCGGCAAGTCCAAGGCTCGACTGCTCACCGAGGACCAGAAGAAGGTCACCTTCGCCGATGTCGCGGGGGTCAACGAGGCCAAGGAGGAGCTCGAAGAGATCATCGATTTCCTCAAGGACCCCAAGAAGTTCACCCGCCTCGGCGGCAAGATCCCCAAGGGCGTCCTCCTGATGGGCTCCCCGGCACGGGAAAAACACTGCTGGCCAAGGCCGTTGCTGGTGAAGCGGGCGTGCCCTTCTTCTCCATTTCAGGGTCCGATTTTGTTGAGATGTTCGTCGGTGTCGGGGCTTCGAGGGTGCGCGACCTCTTCGAACAGGGCAAGAAGAGCGCTCCCTGCATCGTGTTCATCGACGAGATCGATGCTGTCGGCCGACACCGCGGCGCGGGCCTCGGCGGCGGCCACGACGAACGCGAACAGACCCTCAACCAGTTGCTGGTTGAGATGGACGGGTTCGAGTCCAACGAAGGCGTCATCCTGATTTCGGCCACCAACCGGCCCGATGTGCTCGACCCGGCCCTCCTGCGCCCGGGCCGATTCGATCGCCGCATCGTCGTCAACCCGCCCGACGTCAAGGGCCGCGAGGGCATCCTCAAGGTCCACACCACCGAGATCCCGATGGCATCGGATGTCGACATGGCGATCATCGCCCGTTCCACCCCGGGGTTTTCGGGCGCGGACATCGCCAATCTGGTCAACGAAGCGGCGCTCCGTGCGGCCCGATTCAACAAGATGAAGGTCGACATGGCGGACTTCGAGTTCGCCAAGGACAAGGTGATGATGGGTTCCGAACGGCGCTCGCTCGTCATGTCGGAGCAGGAGAAGCGTCTCACCGCCTATCACGAGGCCGGCCACGCGCTGGTGGCCGTACTGATTCCGGAGGCCGATCCCCTCCACAAGGTCACCATCATTCCCCGCGGCATGGCTCTGGGTCTGACTCAGCAGCTCCCACTGGAGGACCGATACACCTATTCAAAGGCCTATATCGAGGCCAACCTCAAGGTGCTCATGGGCGGCCGTCTTGCCGAAGAGCTGATCTTCGGGTCAGGACACATGACCACCGGCGCCGGCAACGACCTCGAGCGCGCCACGGAGATGGCGCGCAAAATGGTATGCGAGTGGGGCATGAGTCGAGAAAATGGGCCCGCTCACCTTCGGCAAACGCGAGGAGTCGATCTTCCTCGGCAAGGAATTCGCCCGCCACCAGGATTTTTCGGAGTCGACTGCCCAGGCCATCGACGAGGAGATCCGCAAGTTCATCACCGTCGCCTACGAGGGGGCCTACAAGCTGATCGGCAGCAACCAGGACGCTCTCGAGGCCATCGCGCAAGCCCTTCTCGAGCACGAGGTGTTGGACGGCGAGGAGATCTACGACCTCATCGCCGACAACTCGGACATCGACGTCGAAACGATCAAGCGGCAGAAACAGCGAGCCGAAAGCGAGGTGGTGGGATCAGCGTGAGGGTGGATCCCGGGCGTCGTTCGCGCCGCCTCGATCAGCTCTGGCCACGCCCGAGGCCGGCCGTTATGGGCATCCTCAACTGCACCCCCGACTCCTTCTCGGACGGCGGCCGCCACTTCGAGCCCACCGAAGCCGTTCAGCGCGGGCTGGAAATGCTCGAAGAAGGCGCCGCGATCATCGATGTCGGCGGCGAATCGACGCGTCCGGGTGCCTCGCCGGTTGACGCGGTCGAGGAACGGCGGCGCGTCGTGCCCGTCATCGCCGAGCTCCGCAACGCCTCTCCCGACACCGTGCTGTCGGTGGACACCTCGAAGACCGAGGTCGCAGCCGAGGCTCTCGAAGCCGGCGCGGATCTGGTCAACGATGTCAGCGCAGGTTCCGAGCCGGGGATGTTCGAACTGGTGGCCGAACGCGGCGCCGGCATCGTGCTCATGCACATGCGCGGCGAGCCACGAACCATGCAATCGGACCTCCGGTACCGCCACGTCGTGGCCGAGGTCCACAGCCATCTCGTCGATCGCGCCGCCGCGGCGGTGACAGCCGGCATGCCCCACCACCGGGTGTGGCTCGATCCCGGCATCGGGTTCGGCAAGGACGACGACGGCAACCTGGCTCTGTTGGCGGCATTGCCGGACCTTGCGGCGCATGGCCACCCGATCGTCGTCGGGCCCTCCAACAAGAGCTTTATCGGCCGCCTCACGGGTGCTTCCGTCGAGGACCGCCTGCCCGGCACCCTGGGCGCCCTGATCGCCGTTCTCGGCCTCCCCAATGCCATCGTCCGGGTCCACGAACCGGCGGCCGCGCTGCAGTTCCTCGAGATTGCGGTGAGGATTCACGAGGTCTCGGCATGAACTGGCTCATCGGCATCCTCCGCGATCTCACCCACCTTCAGGTGTCGATCGCCGATCTCGCCGACATCCTGGTCGTGGCCATCCTGATCTACGCCCTCCTGGTGTTGCTCAAGGGCACACGGGCGATGCAGATGATGTGGGGCATCGTCATCATCCTCGGTCTTTACCTGGCCGCCACCTCGTTCAAGCTCATCACCCTCGACGACGATCCTCGTTCCCTCCTCGGCTTTCTACCGATTGCAATCATCGTCCTGTTCCAACAGGAGATCCGGCGTATGCTGACGGCCTTCGGTTCGACATCGTTCCTGCGCTGGGGACGGGGGCCCGAAGAGGGCCCGGTCATGCTCAACGAGCTCGCACTGGCCGTTCAGGCGCTGGCCTCCCGGCGCATCGGTGCGCTGATCGCGATCGAGCGCCGCGACTCGCTGGCGGCGTGGGCCGACACCGGCATCCCTCTCGAGGCGCGTTTCTCGTACGATCTCACGCTCAACATCTTCATCCCCGGTACCCCTCTGCACGACGGCGCGGTCATCCTCCGCGGTGACAAGATCATGGCCGCCTCGTGTTTCCTGCCGTTGACCACGAGCCACGAGCTCTCCACCGAGCTGGGCACCCGGCACCGCGCGGCCATCGGGCTGACCGAAGAGACCGACGCCCTGGTGGTGGTGGTGTCGGAGGAGACCGGCACCATTTCCCTCGCGGTGGAAGGCCAATTGCTGCGACCGCTCGACGAGACAACCCTGCGCAACGCTCTCGCCGAATACCTCTTCCAGATGCATGCGTTCGAGGAGGCGAAATCGTGAACCTCCGACCCCAACACCCGATCCAGTTTCTGGCGGCTTTAATTGCCGCTTTTCTCCTGTGGTACATCCTCGCAGCACAGCGGATCGAGAACATCTCGGTTCGCGGCGTCAAGGCCCGGCTCACCCTGGTCAACATCCCACGTGATCTGGTACTGACCTCGAGCGTGCCCGACACCGTGTCGTTGCAGCTTCGCGGCCCCCTGACCCGCGCCCTCGACTCCAGCAACCCGCCGGAAGTCCTCCTCGATCTTTCCGACGCCAGACCGGGGCTCAACTCCTATCCGATCAACGAACGCGACATCCCGCTGCCATCCGAGGTCGAAGTGGTCAGCGTCGACCCGTCGGCGATCTCCCTCGAGCTCGAGCGTCAGGAGACCCGGATCGTTGCCGTACGACCGCTGATCGAGGGCGTTCCGGCTCAGGGCTTCCAGGTGGCGGGCATCCGCGCCATCCCGCCGCAGTACACCGTTCAGGGACCTGAAAGCCTCGTTCTCGCGCTCGAGTTCATCGACACCAGCCCGATCCCGATCGAAGGCGCCGCCGGCCCGGTGGAGGCCATGGTCCAGCCCATGCTGCCCGATCCGCTCCTGCGAATGCTCGGTCTGGGATCCCTCCAGGTCATCGTCGACATCACACCCATCCCGGAACCGGACGAGACGACGGATCGAAAGTAGGCCATGAAGACTCTTTTCGGAACCGACGGCATCCGCGGGCGGGCGTATGAACCGCCGCTCGACGAGGATACGGTTCGGCGGCTCGGCGCCGCCCTCGCCGCAGACCTCGCCGGCGACCGCGGGGGTCCACGAATTCTGCTGGCGGGCGATACCCGGAGGTCGACCGTGGATCTCGCCGAGTGGATCGCCTCGAGCGTCCAGGCCGGTGGCGGCAACGTCGTCTGGGGCGGTGTGCTGCCGACTCCGGCCGTGTCCCAGCTCTGCCGGGAGGGCGATTTCTCTGCCGGCGTCGTCATCTCGGCCTCGCACAATCCGGCAGGTGACAACGGCATCAAGATCCTCGGCCCGAGCGGAGAAAAGGTCGCGGACGAGATCGAACGCCACCTCGAACAGCGGCTCGACGACACCCAACCTCTGTTCGGCCACGCGCTCCCGGAGGTCGATCGGGAGCTTGGCCGACGTTACGTCGATCTGCTCGTAGCGACCCATGAAAGGGCCGAGCCGCTTGCCGGCCTCCACGTCGTGGTCGACGCCGCCAACGGCGCAGCCTCCTCGATCGCCGGGGATTTCCTGGCGCGCCTCGGCGCCCGCGTCACCCTCATCGCCGCCTCGCCCGACGGTGACAACATCAACGACGGATGCGGCGCCACCGCACCCGGCCACCTGGCCGAGACGGTCCTGGACCTGGGGGCCGACGCCGGCATTGCCCTCGATGGCGATGCCGACCGCGTCGTGTTGGTGGACGAAAACGGTCTGGTGCTGGACGGCGACGACATTCTGCTCGCCTGGGCGCGCCACCTCCGGGCCGGGGACCGGCTCCCCACCGGACGAGTGGTCGCCACCGTGATGAGCAACTTCGGGCTCGAACGAGCCCTCACCACCGAGGACATGGAGATCGTCAGGTGCGATGTCGGCGACCGCTCGGTGTGGTTGACAATGAACGAGTACGGCTCGGTGCTCGGCGGCGAACAGTCCGGGCACATCATCTGTTCTCACTATGGAGTGACCGGTGACGGCCTCCTGACCGGATCACACGTGCTCGCGATCGCCGCGGGTCTGGGCCGGCCGATCTCCTCGCTGTCCGACCTCCATCGCCTGCCGCAGGTGTTGATCAATGTCCCGGTGTCGCACCGGCAACCGTTCGACGATCTCCCTGAAGTCTCCCGCCAACTCGCGGAGACCAACCGCGTGCTCGAGAGGCGCGGCAGGGTCCTGCTGCGCTACTCGGGGACCGAAGATCTCGCCCGCGTCATGATCGAGGGTGATGACGCTGCCGAGATCGACGCTTTGGCGAACGGGCTGGCTGAAGCAATCCGTCGACGAGCTGGGGTGAGATCGACGGGCGGCACAGGTGCCGCCCTACCAGTCATGCCATTCGGAACGCTGTAGGGGCGGGACCTGTCCCGCCCGAATCGCGGCTGACGAGGTTGGTGATGACCCGTACAACCCGTTCCGGTTCCTCGAGCGGCAGGAGGTGCCCACCGTCCTCGACGACGTCGAGTCGCGCATCGGGAATCCCCGCAGCCGCCTCTTCGGCATAGGCCCGAAAACCCGACATCTCTCGTTCACCCACCATGACAGTGGTCGGCAGGGAGATCTCGACGAGCCGATCGGGTACGTTCCACGATCGCTCGACGCGGTCGCGTTGGGTGGCGAGGTACTCGGCGCCGGGGAAATCTTGGGTGATCGCGCCGGCTGCCTCACGGACACCCGGCTTTGAAAACGAGTGGTCGAAGAGTGGGCTCCGCGCCCACGGCCCCGCCATGGCCGTCGCCACGCCCTCGGATCGGATCACCCGCGCGACCTCCCTCAGGTTTTCCATGAAGGCCGGTTCGAACGGCCGATCGGGCATGACCGGCGACACCAGGACGAGGGCCTGCAGCCGCTGAGGCATCGTGACGGCAGCCTCGAGGAGAACGGCGCCGCCGATGGAGTGGCCGACTGCGACCGCAGCGTCGACTCCGGCAGTGATCGAGCACCGCCGCCATGTCCGCTGCGTGGTGGCTCGGGTGATAGCCGAAGTCGGGGCGCGAGCTGCGGCCGTGACCGCGGAGGTCGAACCGCAAAACACGCAGCCCCGCTTCGAGCAGGAGCGGGGTGACGGGGTCCCACATCCGACGGTCGAGGGTGTGGCCGTGGATCAGCAGCACCGGCGGCCCCGAGCCCTCGTCCTGGTAATAGAGCGTCACGTCACCATTTTTCACTTCGGGCATGAACCCCCCTCGAAAGATGATTGTAGACCCGACCGAGGCCAAGCCGCGGGATGCTTGTGGTGCAGCCGTCCCGGCTGCACGCGCAGGCGGGACGCCCGCGCCACAAAAATGCTCAGATACATGTCCCGTGCGGCGGAGGTGCCATTTTTGACATTGTTGGATCCCAACCCATGCCCGCCGGCGGGAGGCCTCGGGCCAACAATGTCAAGAGTGGCTCCTCACGGGAAGCGAGATCTGAAAGACAGGTTCATCCGAACGCGCGGAAACGGCCACGAGCGGGGTTTGGAAATAGGGTAAACTCCCCCACCGTTGTCTGTTCGACAGCGGCACACCCGGAGGTTTCCCCATGGCGCTCACCCAGCAACAGGTCCTCGAGACACTGAATGACATCACCGCCCCCGGCGCCGCGACCGGTCTTGTGGAAGCCGGCGCGGTCCGCAACCTCGAGATCGAAGGCACCACTGTCAAGGTTGTCCTTGCCGTCAGTGCTCCCCAGCCCTCGACCGCCAAGTGAGGTCCGCACCATCGTCGAGGCGGCGCTCGCCCGGCTCGATGGGGCCGACACGGTCGAGGTCACGGTGCACCCGTTGTTGACCACCATGGACTCGCGGCAACCCGCCCCCGAACCGCCACCAACCTGGGCTGACAAGATCCCCGGCGTGCGCCACGTGATTGCCGTGGCCTCCGGGAAGGGCGGCGTCGGCAAGTCGACCGTCTCTGCCAACCTGGCCACGGCCCTCGCCGGGCTCGGCCGCGACGTCGGCCTCCTCGACGGCGACATCTACGGCCCGTCGCAACAACTCATGATGGGCACCGAGGGCGAACCCACGGGCGACCCCGAAGGCAAGATCCTTCCCGCGAATTCACCACAGGGCGTCAAAGTCATGTCCTTTGGTTTCCTGGTCGATCCCGACCAGCCGGTGATCTGGCGCGGCCCGATGCTGCAGAAGGCGCTCGAACAGTTTGTCGGCGATGTCGCCTGGGGCAACCTCGATTTTCTGATCATCGACCTCCCGCCCGGCACCGGCGATGTTGCCCTCACCCTGTGTCAGAACGTCCCCATGGCCGGGGCTGTCATTGTCACCACTCCTCAGGATGTGGCTCTCATCGATGCCCGTAAGAGTTTGTTGATGTTCCGCAAACTCGATGTTCCGGTGCTCGGCATCATCGAGAACATGAGCGGTTTCCAATGTCCCGAGTGCGGACACGTCGAACACGTCTTCGGCTCCGGCGGCGGGCAAAGAACGTCCGAGGAACTGGATGTCCCACTGCTGGGCTCGATCCCCCTCGACCCCGCGATCGTTACCGGTGGCGATGGCGGAAGGCCGGTCGTGGTCGACCGGCCCGACTCACCCGCCGGGCGCGCTTTTGCGGAACTCGCCCGCGCGCTGTCAGAGACTATTGAGGGTGCCAAACTTTAGCAACTCAAAATGTCTCGATTGATTCAACAACTCCAGCAGGCCTCATAACTTTCTATGGTTCTAAGGCCCGGCACCTGCGGCCCCTCTACGACCCTTCGTTGTAGCTCACGACCGCCTTGGTGTTCTCGCCGGCCTCGCGGCTCAAGATGACGACGACGGAGCGCTGTTCCGCCTCGTTGTTGCCGTTCACCATGCCGCCTTCGGAGTCGTCCTGGGTGAAGGTGTTGACGCTGATCGCATAGCCTGCAGACTCCAGTTCAGAGCGGTAGAACTCGAGAACATCGGCCACGGGATCCGCGGTGCTGACTTCGAATCCGCCGGACGCCGTCGTTTCGGTTCGCATCGAGTGACGGCTCGCGGGCTCGGTCCCCGGGTACATCGGCACCCACGAAGGGAGGTCCTTTTCGGAAGGTTTACCGGTGGCAAACACGACCTCGCCGTCCCCTTTGGTCACCGTCATCGAACCGCTCTCCTCGAGCTCGGATGCATCGAACGTCACATCACCCTCGTCGGTGGTGAAAACGAGCTTGCCTTCTTCGAGGTCCTCGAAGTTGACGGTGATCTCCTCACCGGTCTTCTTGTTGCGGACCGTGATCGTACCCGCCTCTTCATCGGTCGCGACCTCCTCGAGCTCGGGGTTGAGCTTGACGATCATGCGCGCCGTCGCCATCGCCGGGTTGTCTTCGAAATCGGCCGCTACATCCTTGACCTTGTTGGCGACAAAGAAGCCCGCTGCCATGACCACGATCAGGACCACAATCAAGAGCCCGCCACACCCGATGCCGACCCACGCCCAGACTGGGAGACCTGTTTTCGCCGGAGCCTGTTCGGTAGTGTTCATTATGACCTCCTGCACGGTTTATTGTCGTTGATGGTGATCAGGATACCATCGACCGGGCAGGGGTAGAGGGTCCATACCAGGTACCTAAGCAACAGAATGAGATTCGACCGAGCGGAGTTGACTCCCAATCTGTCATTTCGACCGAGTGAAATTCGCCCATCATCCAAAAAGGCAACATGCCTCGCTACCGAGATCCCTCGATTCGGTCGCCACTCTCCCTCACTCGGGATGACATTCTGGCTGGGCTGCCAAGGCCAGCCCGCCATCATGTCATTTCGACCGAGTGAGTGACTTGTCACGGCGTAGCTGTAAGCGAAGCCGGAAACGAACGAGCGGAGAAATCTCCAGCAGGAAAGCCTTCGCTGGAATTCGCTCCGGTGACGTTCTTCCGGAGTCGGCACCCCGATTCTCTCGGCTGTATTGCCCGTGAGAGCCCCCTTCGAAGATATTTGCGCCCGAAACAGCCGCTCATTTCGAAGACAGACGATCGAAACATCGTTCGGAGACGGCACGTCCGGTCGACGCGACTCGTTTCAGTGCGCGCTTCCCGGGAGGAGCCACCTTCACCATTGTTGGCCCGTATCGCGATGCCGCCGTGGGTGAACGGGCATCCAACAAGAGTGAAGGTGGCACCTCCGCCGCACAAGGCCTGTCACGGCGTAGCCGGAGGCGAAGCCGGACACCTCCGCCGCATGCGACACGTCTCCGCACGATCTCCCTTTCTTCCTTTCCTCGCGCCTTCCCTGGCACCGCAAGCCTTTCCGGGATAGGATGCCGTCAATGGACGACCCGGAGAGACCCCGTGGATCTTGAGATTGTCGGGATCGTCCTGTGTCTGTTCGGCTCGGGCTTTTTCTCCGCGTCCGAGACCGCGCTGTCTTCGTTGCCCATCACCCGGCTCGAGTCGCTTCGGGTCTCCAGCGGTCGGCTCACCCGTGCCGGGCTCACGCGGTGGGCCACCGATCCCCAGAACTTCCTGATCACAATCCTCGTCGGCAACAACCTGGTCAATGTGCTGGCCTCGGCCCTGGCGACTTCCATCGCTTACCGTGTGTCGGAACAGGGCGGTCTCGCCGCCGTGGTCGGGCTGATGACCCTCGGCATTCTCATCTTCGGTGAAATCACACCCAAGACCCTGGCTCAACGTCACGCCGGGTGGATCTCCTGCCGGGTCGCGCCGATCCTCTACGTCCTCGATTTCGCGCTCACTCCCGTGAACCTCGTACTCGGATTGCTCGCCCGAATGCTGTCGCGAGGTGAAGGCCCCGAACTGCCGGTGACCGAAGAGGATCTCGTATTCATGCTCCGTCTCGCTCACCGCCACGCCCACCTGCCGCGGGATTCGAGGCTGATGATCGAGTCTGTGCTCCGCTATCAGCGGGCTGTCGCGCGCGAGGTCATGGTGCCCCGCCCCATGGTGGCAACGGTTGACATCTCGTGGGGCCTCGAGACGCTGCAACAAGCCATCATCGCCACCCCCCACAGCCGCTTTCCGGTCGTCAGATCGTCGCCGGACGATATCGTCGGTGTCCTCCATGCCAAACACCTCCTGCGCCTCCTCCCCGGCGACGCATGGTCCCAACTCGTGGTGACACCGATCTTCATCCCCGAGAGCCGCTCGCTGCCCGATCTCATGCAGGATTTCCGGCAGTCGGGCCAGCACGTCGCGCTGGTGCTCGACGAATTCGGCGGTCTCTCCGGTCTGGTGACTTTGGAAGACCTTCTCGAGCTTGTCGTGGGCGAGATCGATGATGAATTCGACGTCAAGCATGAAAGCGCGGTCGAGGCGGTGGAGGGTGGCTGGCGGGTCGCCGGCTACCTTTCGCTGCGCCGGCTGGAATCCGCCCTCCACCGCAATATCGCCCAGCCCCAGGACATCGATTCGGTGGGTGGCCTGGTCAACCACCTCCTCGAGGGCCTCGCGGAGCCCGGGTCGACCGTCACCTGGCACGGTCTCCAGTTCGAAGTCGAGACCGTCATTGACGGGCGGGCCGCCCACGTCGTGGTGACGAAGATCCCCCCACCAGGCGGTCCGGCAAAGTGAATTCGAGCAAATCGAACGCCCGCGAATCGAACCGTCACTCCCCAGCAGTACCCGCACGAAGGCCCTCATCAGTAGCCTTGTCAGTGTTTATCTCTATTTTTTTCAATGGTTCGACTGCGCCGGATCGGGCATGAATCTCCCGAATGCGGTCGCCGACCTGGATCGTCGTCAGCACGTCGCGACCCTCGACAACTTCACCGATATTGGTGTAGTGACCGGTCAGGTGGTCGGCGGGGGTCAGGGTGAAGAAGAACTGGCAGCCGCCGGTCTGCGGGCCCGATGTGGCGATGCCGACCCGCCATGAGTCGAAGGGCACCAGCGACGGCTCGTCGGGGAGGACAAAGCCGGGACCGCCCCAGCCGTCGCCGCGGGGGTCGCCGCCCTGGACGACGAAGTTAGGCACCACGCGGTGGAAGTCGAGCCCGTCGTAGAGATCGTCCGCCGCCAGGTCCCAGATCTCGCGCGAGGTGAGAGGGGCGGCCGCAAGGTCGAGCTTGACGCGGAAAGTTCCACGATCGGTGACGACGTCGAGCCACCGCTCCTCGGCCGCCCAGGTCACCAGATCCTGATACCAGCGCGCTCCGTGGCGGGGCTCGCGCTGCGGGAAGGCGACGCTCTCGTTGAGCCCGCGGGCGCCGTTGATTGCCATTGCGACTGCAGCGGGATCGGGGTCTTCGAGACCGATTTTGAATATTGCCTGTCGTTTCTCACCGGGTTCGCTCGCCGCCATCGCCGCCACCAGCGCCTCGACCCTGGCGTCAGGCATGGTGTCGCGCCGCCACCCGGTGTGGAGGGCGATGAGCCCCTCGACATCGGGCGCTGCGTCGGTCTCCAAAACGTACGAAAGAGCCTGGGCGCGCACGGCTGGATCGGGGTCGGTTGCCAACAGGGCGAGGAGCTGTGCGCTCCGCGCCGCCGCCTGTTCGCTCTCGAGGCTCGAGAGCCAGGCAAGCCTCACTCCTGGGTCGGGGTCTGCGGCCGCCTGAGCCTCCGCCTCCGGGCCGAGCTCGGCGGCCACCGCTGCCGCCGCGCGGCGCTGCCAGATTTCGGCGGACGGCGCCGCCCACGAAGCGGTAATTTTCGACGCTGCGTTCGCGTCTCTCGAGGCGAGGGCCTCCAGCGCCTGTGCGGCCAACCAGGCATCGTTGCTTTCGGAAACGGCTGTGAGCTCTGCGGCCGAGCCGATGGTTGATTGCGCCGCCGCCGCCGCCAGAGCGCTCCACGCGAGCTGTGGGTGACTTGAGGCAAAGAAGGACGCGATCTTGCGGCCTGCGGTCGCCGGCAGCGACACGGGAACTTGGGTCGCAAGGACGCCGCACGCCGCCGCCTGGACCCGCCAGTCGGGGTCGTCCAACGCCGCCATGACGACCTTGAGATCGTCTGCCCCCAAGTCACCGCGGGCGAATCCCCTCATCACCGTCGCCCTGATCACGGGCTCATCGTCTGTCGCGAGCTTCCGCTGGTCGGCGCGGGCGGCGGGAACGCCGGTCCGCGAGAGCGAGAAGGCGGCGGCACGCCGGATGTAGGGGCTCGAGTGGCCGGTAAAGCGCGCCACGTAGGGCAGCCAGGGCGATCCCTCGAGTCGCCACATGTTGGCAAGAGCGGTTTCGATAACACCGATATTGGTCTCGGTCGCCAACCCCATCGTCAGAGGCTTCCACCCGCCATTCCCGGCGTGGCACAGGGCCCAGGCAGCAGCCAGTCTGACCTCGGGCGAACCGTCGCCCATGCCCTGGACCGCGAGAGCCAGACCGGCCGGCCCCAGACGCCCCGCGGCCAACATGACCTGTTGCCGGACGGCCGGTTCGGAGTCGGCCAGGTAGTTGCTCAGGATCGGTATGGCGGCTGGATTCGCGGTTGAAGCCAGCACCTGCGCGACGCGCGCCCTGACCGCCGGGGACGGATCTTCGAGCATGCGGACCGCGATCGCGAGATCCACGTTCCAACGATCGAGTGCGGTCGCGAGGTAGGCCGCCTGACCTGCCGAAGCGGCCGATGACTGCGCCGCCGCGACGACGCTGGTCAGAACCATGGACAGCCACAAAAAGAGAACGCGGGCCACGCTCACGCTCCGTAGAGGAGCCGATCCCCGAGGACCGGCGGGAGACCCGCTGACAGGATGCGCCGTCTCGCAACCGATGCTCGATAGCTGACCCGATAGAAATAGATCCGCCGCTGATCGGTGTCGAGGATGGCGTAGGCGGCGCGGGGGTCGCGGTCGCGCGGCTGGCCCACCGAACCCGGGTTGATCAGATAGCGGCTCTCCGGCTCGAGGTCCAGCACCAGGCGGCGGCCGGTGACCAGCCGCACCTTCAGGGTCTGACTGCCGTTGTGCTCCTTCAGGACAAACAGCGAAGGCACGTGGGTGTGGCCGAAGAAGACAAGGTGGTGGTCGAGACCGCCAAAGGCGAGTTGCGCGTCGTAGGCCGAAAAGATGTAGGCGTCCTCGTCGATGCTCGATCCGTGGCAGATCGCGAGCTGGTCTGAGAGCTCGAGGGGACCTTCCGGCAGAGTTCGCAGAAACTCCAGGTTGCGGTCGTCGAGGCGATCGAGGGTCCACATCGCTGCCTGCCGCGCATACCGGTTGAAATACTCGGCGCTGTCGATGCCGCAACACACCCGGTCGTGGTTGCCGCGAACGGCGTGCAGACTCGTTCCCAACGAGCGCATCCAGTCGAGGACGCGGTTGGGCGATGCGCCATAGCCGACCGCGTCCCCGAGGAAGATCACACGGTCGAAACGCTTGCGCCGGACGTGGGCGCGGATCGCCTGCAGTGCCTCCCAGTTGGCGTGGACATCACTCAGGATCAAGTACCGCACGGCACCCCCCGTACGGCGTTGGCGATGGTCTCGACCAGGTTTTCCGGCGATTCATCTCCGGAGAGGGTGACCGACACGGTCGCACGGCGGTAGTGGGGCAGACGCTCTTCGAAGAGCCTACGGGCCTGTTCGGCATCGTGATACACGGGTCGATCGGCGTTGTCGCATTCGAGGCGTCGTTGCAGATGATCCCATGGCACGTCGAGGAAGACAGAAACGCCCCCGCCTTCTTCAATGATCTTCCGATTGCCGTCCGTCGAGAACGCGCCACCACCGGTGGCTACCACCAGTCCCGTTGTGGCCGACAGTTTCCGCAGCAGATCCGTCTCGGCAGCGCGAAAGGCGGCCTCCCCGAAACTCTCAAAGACCTCGGGGATCGAACAGCTGAACGCTTTGCTGAGCTCGTGATCGAGGTCGAGAAAACGCGCGCCCATGTGCTTCGCCAGCTGCTGCCCCACCGAGGTCTTGCCGGCACCCATAAACCCCACGAGGAAAATATTGACCATCGCTCTCAATTTTATCACCTGGCCCACCGACACACCTCATGCCTCGGCGGAGCCGGGTAGGAAAGACCGAAATCCTCCAAGTTAATCCGTGAGGAATCGTTCCATGAAGTGGGTGTCGAGACGACCTGCTTTGAAGTCGTCCGATTCGAGGATGCGCTCGTGGAGGGACACCGACGTCTTGATGCCCTCGATTTTGAGCATGGAGAGGGCGCGGCGTCCGCGCGCGATGGCCTCGTGACGATCCTTGCCGTAAACCAGCAGCTTCGCGACCAGGCTGTCGTAGAACGGAGGCACCATATAGCCCCCGTAGACATGCGTGTCCAACCTCACACCTGGCCCGCTGGGAATCGAGAAATGGGTGATCCGGCCGGGTGAAGGGGCGAATGTCTCGGGGTCCTCGGCGTTGATACGAAACTCGATCGCGTGGCCCTTCGGCTTGACCTGTTTTCTCTTCGCCACCGAGATCGGTTTTCCGGCCGCGATCCTGAGTTGCTCGATGACGAGATCAACGCCGGTGACGAGTTCGGTCACCGGGTGCTCCACCTGGATGCGGGTGTTCATCTCCATGAAGTAGAAGCTGCCGTCTTCGTCGAGCAGGAATTCCACCGTGCCGGCGTTTTCGTACTTCGCGGCCCGCGCCGCGGCCACCGCGGCGCGGCCCATCTCAGCCCTGAGATCGGGGTCGAGCGCCACCGACGGCGCCTCCTCGATGATCTTCTGGTGACGCCGCTGGATCGAGCACTCGCGTTCGCCGAGGTGGATGACCCTGCCGTGGGAGTCAGCCAGAATCTGAAACTCGATGTGCCGCGGGCGCTGCAGGTACTTCTCGAGATACAGGGTCGCGTCCCCAAATGCCCGGTCGGCCTCGTTGCGGGCCGTGTCGTAGGCGTTCTGGAGATCTTCAGGATCCCAGGCCAGGCGCATGCCGCGACCGCCGCCGCCTGCCGAGGCCTTCAAAATGACCGGAAAGCCGATCTCCACGGCGAGCTTGAGCGCCTCGGCCGCCGATTGCACCGGGCCGTCGGAGCCGGGGAGGACGGGGACCTCTGAGGCGGCCATCGTGGTTCGCGCCTGTGATTTGTTGCCCATGAGACGGATCGCCTCGGGGGATGGTCCGATAAAGGTCAGACCACAGGCATCAACGATCTCGGCGAAATGGGCGTTCTCGGCGAGAAAGCCGTAGCCGGGGTGGATCGCATCGGCGCCGGTGATCTGCGCGGCGGACATCACTGATGTGGTGTTGAGGTAGGAGCTCGCCGAGTCCGACGGACCGATGCACACCGCCTGATCGGCGAGCTGCACGTGCAGGCACTCGCGATCGGCCTCGGAGTGCACGGCCACGGTCTGCACGCCGAGCTCGCGGCAGGCGGCAATGATCCGCACTGCGATCTCTCCACGATTGGCGATCAGGACCTTGGAAAACATCTGGCCGTCCGCGGTCACGCCGGTCGGATCATGAAGAGCGGTTGGCCATACTCCACGGGATCCGCATTCTGGGGCATCACCTTGACGACGGTTCCGCTGGTGTCACATTCGATCTCGTTCATCAGCTTCATGGCCTCGACGATGCACAGGGTCTGGCCGCGCTCGACGAAATCCCCCATTTTGACGTACGGATCGGCGTCCGGGTTCGGCGCCCGGTAAAAGGTCCCGACGATTGGCGAGTTGATTTCGTGCAGACCGGCTTCTTCTTCGACCTCGGAGGGCGAAGCCCCCGCCGTTGTTGAAGTCGCGGGCATCGCCGGAGACGACGCCACGGCAGTTGAGCCCTCCCCAACCGGGGCCGGTGCGGCGACCACAACCGGCGCCTGTCCATCGATTCGGAGACGCGAGCCCGCGTGCTCGACCTCGACGCTCGACACCCCCGACGAGCCGACCAATTCGATCAGCTCGCGTATTTCTTCAAACTTGAACATCGTGTCGTGTCACCTCAGATAAATTCGGAGTACAGGCGTGCGCGAACCAATCGGCTCAGGAATCTGCCCTTCCCCGTGAGACCACCCCGGCTCATGACGAGAATCAGGAAGTAGCCGGCCGCTATGGTCGTCAAGATGATAACCGCATCTTCGGCAAAAACGGCAAGTTGTTCCAGATCACCGTGACGAAATTCCCGGGTCGCCTCGGCGAGATCGCGAACAATCGTCGCCAGTTCCGCGCCCAGGGTCTCGAGGGTCGCGTCGTGCGGGGTCACCACCACCGGAATACCGTCGGGGTCGACGATCGCGGCCCCGCGCGCGCCGGGGCATTTCTCCAGCAGATGCTGGATCGGTTGTTCGAAGTTCACGGTTTCAGCCTCTCCGAAGCCAGTCTAACCGCGTCCAACCAGCGCCGCAATGCCTTCGCCCGGGCACCACCCGTCTCGTCGGCGACCCGATCGTCCTGCGGGGCGGGCCCTGCCCCTCCTGCCAGACCCGCCAACAGCTCGTTTGCCTCGCTGTGGCTCGGGTCCCGCTCCAGGACACCGCGAAGGGTCTGTTCGGCCAGTTCGAGGTCCCCCTGATCCAGCGCCAGCCGGGCCAGGGTCATGGTCGGCAGGGGAAGCTCTTCGGAGTGGACGTCCGGTTCGGCGTCTTCCTCCACGTCGAATTCGAACTCGACCTCAGCCACCGATGGGGTGACGATTTCGGGCACGGAAAGCGGCACGGTGTCGGATTCCAGGTCAGAGATTACGATGTCTTCCAGAGTGGGAGCAATGACTGAGGCCGGCTCATCCTGGATATCGAACACGGGTTCCGGGTCCGCAGCGGCCGGCGACTCGATGATCGGTTGGTCGTCGGATTCGGGCTCGACTTCAAACGCCGGTTCCGGCTCTGGTTCAATGGGTTGCCTCTCGAAATCTTCGACCTGGGCAGAGGGGATCGACATTTCGGCCAGGGGAATCGCCATGGTCGCGCGGCTGTCGTACTCTCCCGAAACCTCGCCCTCTCCTGCCGTCTCATCGGTGCTGTCCCCAAAAAAGACGTCGTCGCCGGGAGTGTCCGCGGCCGACTCCTTTTCCGGTTCTGCAAAGACCTGATCCAGGGATCGCCCGGTGGACGGAGGCGCGACCCAACCGCTGCCGAGCTTGGCGGCTGGGGGTGGGGCCTCGAGTTGTCCCATTTCCGCCAGATGGCCTTCGACAAACTGGATGCGCTCGTCGAGCGCTTCATCGGGTGCGGACAACGCCCGCGCACGCTTGAGGGACTTGATGGCCTCGACCCACTCGCCGTTGGCAATCGCCGCCTCTCCGGCGTGGCGCGAGGCGACCGCGTTTTCGGGGTCGAGAGCGAGCGCCCGGCCGAGGGCGTCGGCCGCCTGCCGGCCCGATCCCGCATCGAGCAGGGCGCGGCCCAGGCTGACCCAGGCTGCGACGTACTTCGGGTGCTGCTCGAGCCCGTTGCCGAGAACCGCGATGGCTTCCTGCAACTCCCCCTCTCGGCGCAAATGCTCGCCGAGCTTGAAGAAGATCCGGGAGGACGGGTCCTCCCGGAGTTCAAAACGGAACTGCTCGAGTCGGTAGTCCATTGAAATTTTACCCCGCCGGGTCGTTCATGACCCGGCGGGGGGATTTCTCCGTTACGGAATTGGAGTCGTGGCGAACAGACTTACCTCAGCATCCGAGCCAGTGACGCCTTGCGGTGTGGTTGTGAACGAAACCGTCCCGGTATGGCCCCCCACAGTCCCGTACGAGAATGTGACCGTCACTTCGGCCAGTTCTCCATATGCAAGAGTACCGCTTATCGGTGAGATTGAGAACACACCGTCCGGATTATCGGACAGCGACGCACTCCACTCGAACGAACCTTGGCCTTCGTCAGGATCACCGCGTACCATTACGAATACCGAAAATGAGGGACCCTGCTACATCGCCGAACGCGAGATTCACCGGCGAAACAACCATGTTTAGGGGTAGGCAATCGGTAATTGTAGGTGAAAAAACGATGGCACTGGCCAGGGTGTCGATGCAGGCGCCTGGCAGATTCGTGACCGACACGTCAACTGCGGTGTCCGCTCGCCTCGCCCCGGGAACGGGCCCGGGAGCAGTACAGGATACCCAGTCAAACTGAAGCCCCAGGTCCGCAGGAGAAGGCAAATCGTAGACGTCGATCTGCGAAGAGCTTTGAACCTCGACGTCGTTCGAGTCAATCCTGCTGGTTCCGATATCAACAAACACAGCATCTGCAAAGTTCTGCCCGGTGATGACAATGTCGTCGCCCGGCGCTACCTGGATCGGGCTCACGGAGATGACAAACGGCGTGTTCCCGCGGAGTTTGAAGTTGCCGCCTTCGGCCTCGAGGTTCGACTCGAGCAACACCACCTTGAATGCACCTTCCTCGCCGTCGCAATCGCCATCCAGGTTCGGCGGAATCTGGAGCACGATTTCGGTGCCGGAAACGCTGACGACGTTCATCTGTTGATTGGAATCGGCGGGAAAGAACACCTGGAGCGGATCCTGGAACCCTGAACCATAGACGATGACGAGGTCGCCAGGTGCACCTTCCTGCGGGCTATTGCCGCTGATATAGAGGTTGTCGCCGTAGGTGAAGCTGGAGTAGCTCGATTCCGAGCCGGTGTTGGTGGCGACCACCCGCACATTCACGGCGATCGGCGGCGTGTCGTTCTGCTGGCTGTAATTCGGGCTGACGCAGGTGATGCGGTCCTGGTTGGCGGGCGAGGTGTCATCGAAGATATTGACATCGGTGGCCGTGAGGTCGCCAAAGAAGACCTGCATCGGGGCCTGGAAGCCGTTGCCGAAGATGGTCACGACGGTGCCGCCCTCGAGCGGTCCCGCGACCGGCGAGATCGAGGTGATATTGGGTTGCGGGTTGTCGGCGAGAACGATAAAGGCGTCTTCGAGCGTGGTGCCGCCGTCAACCGTCGACACCGTCACATCCTGCGGTCGGTCCTCGGTCAGAGGCAGGGTGCTGAACCGCGGGGTCTCGACCTGGATCTGGGTGCCGTCGGGGGCCACCGAAAGAACCGAGGCGAGACGCACGACATCGTCAGGATCCGTAAAGCTCACGCTGAGGTCGGAGGCCACCGACCCGAAGTTCTGGCCCAGGATGTTGACGACCTCGCCGCCGGAGGAGCGGCCCGAATTCGGAGACACACCAAAGATCTGGGGTCCGCCACCCGGCAACAGGACATAGGCGCTCGACAGGGTCGAAGTTTCCTGGGATCCGGTGCCGGCATTGGCGACCACCCGGACATCGGCGGTCTGTTGAATCGAGTTGTTGGCCCCGGTGAAGGCCGGCGTCACCACGGTGATCGAACCGTCCGCACTGAGGGGGATGCTCTCGGTCACACCGGCGACGATCGCCTGGTAGGCGACGCCGTTGAGATCGAAATAGACTTCGACCGGCGCCTGGATCCCTTTGCCGGAGATCACTGATTGTTCGCCGCCACTGTAGGAGCCCCGTCGGGGGTCGATACCGAAGAGCTGCAAACCGTCGGTCGTGACAAATGCCCGATATTGAACGGTCAGCTGCTTCACCACGTTGTTGGCACGGGCCTGCACCAGGTAGTTCCCGGCCGGGTTTTCGGTCTCATTGGCAGCAATGACGGTGAAGAAGGTCGTGGCGACACCGCCCTCGGTGAGGACCGTCACGTCCTCTTCGAGCACGAGATCGCCCTTCGTGATCAGGCCCCCGGTGAAACCGAACACCGTTCCCGGCCCCGAAGACAAAAAGTCCACGGTTGTTCCGTCGGGCGCTGGAGACCCATCTTTGGTGATCTGCGCATCCACCTGGATCACGGTCCCAACCAGGGGAGAAAGGCTGCTGGCGCTCAACGACGGCATGCCCCATGCCGTCGGTACCACCGTCGGCACCGGTTTGGCGGACGGGCTGTCCCCGCCGCAGCCGACCATGACGACAAGCGCCAGGAGAGCGATGAACGGAATGGATCTCTTCATGGCTTCAGACCCCCACTTACTGGCCGTTGCAGTAGAAATTGAACGCGACCGGAATTGGCGTGGTCGCAATGCTTTTGCCGGACACCGTCTTGCCGTAAATGGTGAGCTCGAAGCTCTGGCGGATGTTGGTGTTCCCGGTCTCCGGATCGAAACCGCCGTTTGCCGGCCACAGGTTGGCAAGCGGGACCTCACTCAGGTACTCGAGCGGGTAGACGCGATAGTTTTCGAGGCTCGCCGAGCCCCCTGACGGTACGAACACCGCCTGGTCATACGACCACTCGGGAGACGCGGTGCTCCCGCCGTCTGTCCGATAGGGCGTGATCGACCATCGCGTGAGATTGACGTCCTGAGCGGCGCTGGTGGTGCCCCCCGGGTCTTTGGTGTTCGACGTGATCTCCATGCTTTCGATGGCGAGATCAATCTGTTGGAGGCAGATGTCGACGTCCGGGTTGTAGGCGGAGATGTCGACGGTCAGAAAGATCGTCGCCGCGGTGTTGTCAAGCGTGCTGCTGCCGCCGCACGACCCGACAACGAGCCCGAGAGTGAGAACGACGCAGGTTTGCAGGAATCGCTTCATCTAATCCTCCGACTAATACTTGACGATCCTCGGCGTGATGAAGATCAAGAGTTCGTCGTGATCGAGGCGAACCGATTTGTTCTTGAACAACCATCCGAAAATCGGGATCTTGCTGAGACCCGGAATGCGATCCTCGCCCTGACCATCGGTGATCTCGTAGATACCACCGATCACCGTGGTCCCGCCGTCCCGAATCAGGAGCTGGGTCTCCGCGTCGCGGGTGAAGATCGGCGCATTGTTGCCCCCGGCAACCGCGAACTCCGGCGCCGGCCGCTGTTTCTTGATGCTGATGTCGAGGTTGACTGTCCCCTCGGCGGTGATCTGCGGCGTCACCTGCAGGCGCAGGGTCGCATCGACGTACTGAACGGTCACCGTATTGTTGGCCACCGTCTGAACCGGAATCTGCAGACCCGAACGGATCGAGGCTTGCTGGAGATTCTGCGTGGTGACGCGAGGTGTTGAAACGACCCTCGCGTATCCGCTCGATTCCGCCGCGGTGAGCTGGAAGTCGAGGTTGAAGGTGTTGAGAATGTCGCCAAAGGTCATCGCGAGCACCGGTGGGCCCGCAGGAAGATCGACATCGCCGATGACGCCGATCGAGTTCGGGAAGGTGAGGCCGGTGTCATTGCCGTGCTCGGCATCCATGATGCCCGTAAAGCCCCAGCTGACACCGAGATCGCGCGAGAACTGTTTGGTGGTCTCCACGATGCGGCCTTCAATCACAACCTGTGGGGTCGGCAGATCGAGCGAGTCGATGAGCCGCAGGATCCCCTCCACCCGATCGTTGACGTCGCGGATGATGAGGGTGTTGGTCCGCTCATCCACCGTCACAGAACCTCTGTCCGACAACAGGTAGCTGTCGCTCGACAGCAGCCCGGCCACATAACTCGCCTTGGCGTACGACAACGGTTTCAGATAGGTGCTCAGAGGTTTCGCCCTCTCGCGCTCCTTGTCGAACGCGGCCCTGGCCGACTTTTCAGCTGCCAGCTTGTTGATCGGCGCGACCCTGAGCACGTTGTTTTCCAGTACATAGTCGAGGCCGTTGATCTTGAGGATCAGATCGAGGGCCTGGTCCCACGGGACATCTCTCAGTTGGACCGTCACCGATCCACTGACACCGGGATCGAGAACGATGTTGAGGTCGGTGAGCACCGAGAAGGTCTTGAGGACGTCCTTGACGTCGGCGTCTTTGAGGGTCAGCGTGATCGGCTCGCCCGTCCACTGTTCTTCGTCGTTTTGAAGCTCGGTCGCAGCGTAGCTCTCTCCTGCGATGGTCGGCGCGTCCAGGACCTTCGCTGCGGTGGCTTTTTCGATGAGCTGATCATCGTTCGCCACCCAGGGGTTCCTGTTCGCTTCCGAGGCCCGGTCCGTCGCGTTATCGATTCGCGTCGGCTCTTCAGGCATATCGAACATGGCCGAGACAACTTCCTGAGCAGGCTCGGGTTCAGCGACAGTTCTGGGTTGCGACCGTGTGATCTCGATGGTGCCCGTTTGGCCGATGTCCACCGACTCGCGGGAGGTTGAACTCGCAGCGGCCAACGCCGCCTGACGATCCACACCGACCGAGATGACGGCGCCGTCAGCAGTGCCGTCGACCTGGTAGTCGGCATCCGAACGAAGATCGATGACGACCCGCGTGATCGGTTCCGGCTTGGCCTGGAACTGCGCAACGCGCACCTGGCTGACGAGCGGGGCGTTGACCGGCATGAGGTGGCGATCGACATGATTGACGACGCCGCTCAAGTCCACGACCAAACGCCTCGGCTCGGGCAGGGTGAACGCACTGACTTTCAGCGTCCGGTCTGCTTTGAGTTGGACGACCACGCCGTCGCCGGTTCGCACCGGCACGACCTCAAAGAGGTTTGCGGGGCCGGAGAAGGTCTGTTGCGTGGTCGGCGGAGGCGTCGACTGCTCGACAACGACCACGTCCTCGCGAATGACCTGCGCAGGCTTCGACGCCGGATCGGTGAAGGAGTAGAACTCGAGTTCGAGCCCTCCCTCATCCGACGTCAAGGTCAACTGCGCCGGCTCCGACAACCACACGGTGAGGCGCGAGACGCGCTTTCCGAATTCTTCGACGTGGTCGAGCTCCGCGCGCTCGATGCCCGTCTCAGTCCCGGCGAGCCGACCCACTCCATCATCCCACCGGGCCTCGGGCAGCTCCACCACCCACACACCCGGCTGCGGTGAGTAATGGACGGTCTCCATCTCTCCCGTCGCCCTGAGGTGGAGCACGGGGCCGGAAGGTCCCGCCTCCGCGCCCATCCCCTGAATCGCAGGAATGGACTCCTCGGCGAGGAGCGGCACACCAGCCCCCAGCAGGACAATGGCCGCTGTCGCCACCAGGATGCGGACGTTTTTCATCATCATGCCGTCCCCCATTTTCCTCTCATATCAACGGCTAGTCCGTGAGTTCCCGGACAATTTCATCGTAAGGCTTGAGCCGACCGGGATCGTTGACGAACTGCTTGAAAACCACCTTGTTGGGGTGGATTTCAGAAACTTCGCCGTTGTACAGCTTGGTCCCCGGTCGAATGATGTACGACACGTTGTCGCGTCCGAGCACGAAGGCGAGAATGCCAGTCGGCATTTCGATGATCCCCTCGACCCTCAGTTCTTCCACCAGCATCCCCGGGAGTCCGGGTGGCCTTGCCTTTGCGGGCCCTTGTTCGTTCTCCTCGAACCCTCCGAGGAGCGATCGGAACGGATCTCGCCGGCCGGCCGGGTCGTAACCGAAAATGCCGCCCTGCATGACCTCTTCCTCGCCGCGAAGGATCTCTTCGATCCCCGAGACATCAACATCGCTCTCGATCAGGGGCGACGCTTCCCCCTCCGGAGCCTCTTGAGCTTCTTGTGCTCCGGCCGGACCAAGGCCCGTCAGAAACACGAGCAAACCACACGCAATCAGTGTCTTGCGGTTCATTCTTCGGTCCCCACGCCATCTTCTTTGAAGATAAAGGTCTGCTGAGTAAAGTCAGCGTGAATCGTAAATCGACCGCTGCCAGCTGCGTTCGACCTCATCGGAGAGATTGTCAGGGCGTTGACGTTGATGATCCTCGAGAACCGGCTCAGTCGATCGAACAACAGGCCGAGCTCGTGGTATGTCCCGTCCAACCCCACCTGAATCGGCCACGCCTGGTAGAAGCCGCGGTCTTCGAAGTTCCCCGGCGTGAACCGGGTGAGCTTGAACTGTCCGCGCTCGGTGAGCTGTTTGAGCCTCTTGATCAGGTTGTCGGTCTCGCGGCGGGTCGGCAGGATCCGGCGCAGGCGGTCGAGTTCGATCTCGTAGTTCCGGATGTCCTCTTCGAGCCGCGGCAGGTCGGCCTTGGCCGCCCGTCCCTTTTCGATTTCCCTCTCGAGATCGTTGATGTTGCTCTCGAGACGTTCGATCTGCGTCTGGATGTCCTTGAAGACGTAGAGGTGCATGACCACGAAGAGCGCCACGCCGAGGGCCAGGCCGACGATCGCCGCCACATACCAGGGCTTGGAATTGAGATCTATTGCCATCGCGTCAGCCCCCCACCCTCATTGTCCGGCCGCCGGGGCCTGCGACCCCTCCGCCGCCTGGATCTCCGGCGGCGAAATGTTGAAGATGCACCTCAAGGAGAAGTTGAAGGTGTCCCCTCGCGAACGCGCCAGGTTCTTCAATTCGGGTTCCTCGAAGAACGGCGACGCATCGAGGTTGGCGATGTAGTTCGCGACCGCGTTTTCATCCATCGCGGTGCCATCGAGAACCAACTCGTTTTCCTTCAACGAGAGCTTGGTGAGCCACGCCAGCTCCGGCAGCGCCCGCGAAACCTCGTCCATGATCTTGACCGGACCGCGCTGGTTCCGCTTCAGCTCCTCGATGACTTCGATCTTCTGCCGCAGCGACTCGCGCTTCGCTTCCAGCTCTTCGACCTTCTTGATGTACTGCAGCAGTTCGTCACGTTCCCGGCGCCTCTCCTGCTCGATCTGCCGGAGATCCGCGCGCTTCGACGTCAAGAGGTACCACTGGGTGCCGACCACGATGCAGGCCAGCGCGAGCACGATCAACAGAACGATGTCGCCCTGTTTTGCTCCCAACGAAAACTGGGGCCGCGATACCTGTGTCGCCGCCGCCGCCGGAGTTTCAGCAACCAGATTGATCTTGATCATTGCGTCATTCTCCGACCTTGCGCACCGCGAGGCCCACCGCTACCGCCATCGCCGAAGCGTGCCGGTTGATCCATTCCGGATCGAAGTCGGATTCGCTGTAGCGGATGTTCCGGAACGGGTTCATGACCTCGACTGTGACCTGGAAGCGCTCTCTGATGACCTCGTCGAGGTTGAGCACCTGGGCGCTCCCACCGGCGAGCACCACGCGATCCAAATGATCAACAGATGACGTGGCAACAAAGAAATCGATGGTCTTCTGAAGCTCCGCAGTCAGGTCCTCAGACACGCTGTTGAGGACGCTCAACACCTGTTGCAGGGTGTTCTCGCCGACCCTCTCGCCGAGCTTGAGCCTTTCGGCATCGTCCCGGGACAGGCTCAGTTCGCGCTGGATCGCCTCGGTGTATTGATTGCCGCCGAAGGCGACATCGCGCCAGAAGATCGAGACACCGTGGTAGAGCACGTTGATATTCATCACCGATGCGCCGACGTTGACCAGCGCGACCGTCTCCTGCTCCAGGTCGTAGTTTGCCTCGTAGGCGTTCTGCAGGGCGAACACATCGACGTCGACGAGCACCGGCTCCCTGCCGGCCTGGACAATCACCGACGTGTAATCAGCGATCCGGTCCTTTTTCACGGCGACCAGCAGCACGTCCATCGTGTCGCCGGCGTCGGACTCGAGAACCACGTAATCGAGATTGACGTCGTTGATGTCAAACGGAATGTACTGCTCGGCCTCCCACTGGATCGACTCCGCGAGCTCCGCATCCGTCATCGCCGGCAGCTGGATTTTTTTGATGATCACGGAATGACCGGACAATGAGCCGCCAAAATTGGAATTCTTGATGCTGTTTTCGGCAATCAATCGGGACAATGCCTCGACAACGAGTGACGAATCCATGATGGCGCCGTCGACAATCGCTTCCGGCGAGAGGTCTGCGATCGCGGCGTGGAGAAGTTGAAATTCTCCGTTTTTCAACGGCTTCAACTCGACGATCTTTATCGCCGAAGAACCGACATCACAGCCGACAACTTGCTTTTTGGGTTTTCCAAACACGGCTTACACCTTGATCGCAGAAGTTTTTCTGGACAGGACCATAAACCCCTCTACTTTGAGGCTACCAAAGGCCTCCTCTAAGGTCAAGAACAGGGATCACAAAGGCGAATCGACGCAACAACCTCGTTCAAACAACGCTGACATTTTTTTTTCAAAATCCCGCTCCGTCCACGGTACCGCGATTCTCCAATTCACTGCCCGGCCCATACCGTCTTATTAGCGTATCATTTATTCTTTCAAAGAGCGTAAAAATTTTCGAACCGGTTCCTCTTTCGGTGAAATAATTCGTTGTTCTTTTTGCAGCCCCACGCGTGTTTCCAGGCCCGTATCGCCGAAAAATCTGAGAGTAATCCGGGCCCAACACTTGATAATCGGGGCCACCTGTGCTATTAAATTTCACCCCCATCCGGGGGTTTCTAGAAGGAGTTCTGAAATGGCGCAGCGATGTGAAATCTGCGGCAAGGGGCCGATGGCCGGCAATAACATCTCCCACGCTCACAATGTGACGAAGCGACGCTGGTTGCCAAACCTCCAGCGGGTCCGTGCGATGGTCGATGGACGACCGAAGTACGTCAGGGTCTGCACCCGGTGCATCCGTTCGGGCAAAGTCACCAAAGCCCCGCGCATCTGAATCACTTTCAAGTCGGATCTTTTTTGCCGGCCACACAGGCCGGTTTTGTGGCGTTCGAAAACTCGCGCCGAAATCGGGCCCGGACTTCGACTCTACTCGGTGCGGCCCTGCAGTTCGGACAATCGCGGCCCCGAATTGAGCGCTGGCTCGAGGTGTCATGAACCGCGACGCTCCACGCGGGCCATGCCCTTCAAGGCCTTCAGGTGGGTGACAATGCGTGACAGCTGTGCCGCGTCGTGGACGAGGATGGTGAGAGCGGCAAAGCCCCTCTCGTTGGGTTCGGATCGGAGCTGGCAGTTGAGGATGTCGCTGCCTTCCGACGAGATCACCATCGAGATCTGGGCCAGCATGCCCGAACTGTCGTCGAATGACATGTCCAGATCGACCTGTGATGTCGGGGCGCCTGCGGTTCCCTGACTGGGCGCCCAACGGACTTCGATTTCGCGTTCGGGGTGGTACAGAAGGTTGCGGACATTCGGGCATGACCTCCCGTGAACCGCCACCCCTTTACCGCGCGTCACAAAACCGACGATCTCCTCTCCGGGCAGCGGCTTGCAGCACCTGGCCAGATAGACCAGAAAGTCGGCATCGCCGGTGACCTCGAGGGCATGGCCCCCGGCTGTGTCGGGGGGGGCAACCCGAGTCTTGACATCGGGGGCCGGGTCTTCACCCGAGGCAGCCTCCTGCCGCATCGGGCCGGTCACCACCGACACCGGGGTCTTCCCGAAGCCGATCGCAGCCAGCAGGTCCTCCTCCTTCGACATGCCGCTGCTCTGCAAAACGGCCTGCAACTCGTCGCTGCCGCTCACCTGCCGCAGCGAGGAACCGATCTTGCGCAACTCCCTGTCCAGGAGCTTTCGCCCGACCTCCACCGCCCGTTCCTTTTCCTCGCGCTTGAGCCACGCCCGGATTCTCGACCGCGCCCGATTGGTGGCGACAATCGACAGCCAGTCGTGGTGGGGCTGCTGCCGATTCGAGGTGGTGATCTCGACGATGTCGCCATTCTTGATCTCGGTCTTCAACGGCACCCACCGACCGTTGATACGGCCTCCGACACAGGTCTGACCGACCTGAGAGTGGATGCGGTAGGCGAAATCGAGAACCGTCGCTCCACGGGGGAAGGAAAACACATCCCCGCGGGGCGTGAAACAGTAGACTTCGTCCGGGTAGAGATCGACCTTGAGCGAATCGAGGAATTCACGGGGCGACGTGCCTTCTGAGTTGTCCAGCAATGCCCGCAGCCAGGCAACCCGGGAATCCTCCGCCGACTCACGCGATCCCTTTTCCTTGTAGCTCCAGTGCGCAGCGATGCCGTACTCGGCGATCTTGTGCATGTCCTCGGTTCGGATCTGGATCTCGAACGGGTGCCCTTCCGGCCCGACAACAGTCGTGTGGAGCGATTGGTAGGCGTTTGGCTTGGGGATCGCCAGGTGGTCCTTGAGACGGCCCGGCACCGGGGGCCACTGCTGGTGGATGAGCCCCAGGGTCGCGTAACAGTCGGCGACCGACGAGACGATGATCCGAAAGGCGAGAAAGTCAAACACGTTGGCGACATCGACGCCCTGACGCTTGAGTTTTTCAAATATTGAATAGAGGTGTTTGATCCGGCCCTGGACCGTGCCCTCGATCCCGTTCTTTTCGAGGAGGCCTTCGAGAACCCCCTGAATCTCGGCAAACCAACGGTCGGCAGCTTCCTTCCGTTCCTCGATCTCGTGATCGAGCTTCTCGGCTTCCTTGGGGTGGAGATAGCGAAAACAGAGGTCCTCCATCTCGGTCTTGATGCTCCCGATGCCCAACCGGTTGGCGATCGGAGAAAAGATCTCGAGAGTCTCGCGGGCGATCGCGATCTGGCGGTCGCGACGCAGAAACCCGAGCGTTCGCATATTGTGCAGACGGTCCGCCAGCTTGACGAGAATGACCCTGACGTCGTCCATCGAAGCCAGCAGCAACCGACGGAAGTTCTCCGCTTCGTTGGCCTCCCGGCTCGAGTACGAACTCTCGAAGTCCGCCATCTTCGTCAGGGCAGCCACGAGGCGCGCGACTTCGGGCCCGAACTCCTCCTCGATCTCTTCAGCGGTGGTGTCCGTGTCCTCCAGCAGATCGTGGAGCAGGCCCGCGGAGACCGCTTCTTCGTCGAGCTCCATATCGGCGAGGATCCAGGCGACAGCCAGCGGGTGCGTGAAGTAGGGCTCGCCGGAGCGACGGATCTGACCCTGGTGGCGGTTCGCAGCAAAGACGTAGGCGTGGCGGATCAGGTCCTCGTCGAGATCCGGACGATACCGCTCCATCCTGTTGAGGATGTCTTCAATACGGATCTTCGCCGAAGCGGTTCCCGCGACCATCCATCTATTCTATCTTTCGGGGTCAAGGAAACGGCCCGACGACGAGAATCGTCGCGTTCAGGAACCTAAGACGGCAGGAGCAACTGAGGTCCGGCTCAGGGGGAATTTCGGATTTCGGATTTCGGATTTCGGAATTTCCATCGCAACTCCCCACCCTCCAAGTAAGTTCGAGTGCTGATGTCGGGGGAGCGCACTGAGCCGAGTCGCGTGCGGCGGAGGTGCCTGGCTCCCACATTGTCGAGGCCCTGGTCGACAATGTGGCGTGCCCGGCATTCTCACGGGAAGCGCGTGCTGATACGAGTCTTATGCTGCGGAGTGCCGACCATCAGGAAGACAGATGAATGCCGGCATTCCGAAATCCGAAATCCGAAATGGCCCTATCGTTTTCCGGCGGCGCGGCGGCGTTCGCGCCGCTTGACCAGTAGCTTGTTGACGAACAGGGCAACCGGTGACGCAATGAAGATCGACGAATAGGTACCGACGATGATGCCGATCAGCAGCACGAAGGCGAAGGTGTTGATCACATCGCCGCCGAAAATGAACAGGCTGATGACCACCGCCAGGGTGGTACCGGAGGTGATGAAGGTGCGCGACAGGGTCTGGTTGATCGAGGTGTTCATCAACTGCTCGAGATCATCACCGCGGTGGAGGCGCAGATTCTCACGCACGCGATCGAAGACCACCACGGTGTCGTTGACGGAGTAGCCGACCAGGGTCAGGAGAGCCGCCACCGTGGGCAGATTGAACTCGCGTTGGGTCACGGCGAGGGCCGTCAGGGTGATCAGCACATCGTGGAAGATCGCCACGACGGCGCCGATGCCGTAGGGCAGTTGGAAACGGAGCCAGATATAGGCCAGCATTCCCAGGATCGAGAAGACGATCGCCAACTGCGCTTTCTTCTGGAGATCTTTGCCGACCGCAGGCCCAACACTTTCGGCCCCCAGGAGGGCGAATGCACCGACTGCCGTGGTGTCCTGGAGGTAGACCCGGGTCGGGTCGCTCAGCTCGGCAATCTCATCGAGATTCTCGAGGGAGGTAAAGATCCCCTGCTCCTTGCGGTAGTCGAGAACCGCCTCGGCCATGGGTTCGTAGTAGGCGGTCCGCCCCTCCACGTCACCGCTGACACCGTCCGGATCGGCGGTGGCGAGAAAACCCACCAGCGCAATCGAGCCCCTGGTGTTGAGATCAAACCGATCGCCGAGATCCGAGTTGAACTTCGCGCGCAGGAGTTCGACGATCGGGCTCGTAAAATCGCCCTCCTCGCCCCCTGGGTTTTCCACCCGGATCAGGACCTCGTTCTTCTCCGCTTCATCGAATCGCTGGATGAGCGGAGTACCGACGTCGAGTTCGGAGACCGCCGACCGCAGCTCGCCGAGATCCGGTGACTCGGTGAATTTAGCGGTGACCTGAGTGCCGCCGACAAAGTCGATACCGAGGTTGAGGCCGTGGCCGAGGAACTCGTAGGCCAGACCGGCGATGATGACCACCGCGGAGAGCGTCAGGGCGATCCGCCGGTAGGAGAGAAACGGGATGTTGGTGTCACCGATAATTCGCATGGTTGTTTCCAATCAGATACTCAGCGACTCGACCCGGTCACGACCGGCAAGCGCGATCATGTACAGGGTTCGCGAGACAAATACGGCGGTGAACACGCTCGCCAGGATGCCGATGGACAGCGTCACGGCAAAGCCCTTGACCGGCCCGGTCCCGAAATTGAACAGGAAGAGGGCGGCGATGAGCGTGGTGAGGTTGGCGTCGAGGATGGTGCCGAAGGCGCGCGCGAAACCGGTGTCGATGGCCGCACGAACGGTCTTGCCGACCCTGAGTTCTTCGCGAATCCGCTCGAAGATGAGCACGTTGGCATCGACCGCCATACCGATGGTGAGAATAATGCCGGCGATACCGGGCAGGGTCAGGGTGGCGCCGAAGTAGGCCATGGCGCCGAGCAGGATCATGATGTTCAGCACCAACGCGACATTCGCATTGAGACCCGACATCTTGTAGTAGATGAGCATGAACAGCATCACGACCAGCAGGCCCGCCACAGCCGCACGCACCCCTCGGACCACCGAATCGCGGCCCAGGGACGGGCCCACCGTGCGCTCCTCGAGGTAGGTGATGGTCGCGGGCAACGCGCCGGCTCGCAGCTTGAGGCCGAGGTCTTCCGCCTCCTCGATCGTGAAGTTGCCGGTGATGCGGCCTTCACCGGGGATGCGCGTCTCGATCACCGGCGCCGAGATCACCCTTTGATCGAGGACGATCGCCATCCGCGTTCCGATGTGGGAACCGGTGTACTGACCGAATTTGTCGGCGGCATGCGGTTGGGTCGCAAAGTTGACCACCGGTTGGCCGTACTCATCCTGGCTCCGTCGCGCGGAGCGTAGTTCCTGGCCGGAGATGATGGCCGACTTCTTGAGAAGGTAATAATCCGTGCCGATGACCGAGCCGTCGATCCCTTCGCGATCGCCTGCAACGATCTCGGAGTCCGACGGAACGATGCCGCCGATGGATGTGAGCAGGGTTTGCCGATCCGGCATCGGGCCGCCGACGACCTCCTGGAACTCGAGGAACGCGGTCGAGGAGATCAGGTCCTTGACCCGGGCCGGGTCATCGACTCCGGGCAACTGAACCAAAATGCGGTCGCTGTCGATGCCCTGACGCTGAATGACCGGTTCGGCGACACCGAACTGATCGACGCGATTCCAGATGGTCTCAAGCGACGAACGCACCGCCATGTCCCGAACCGTTCGGTCCATATTGGGCGGCAGCTCGAAGGTCCAGGTGCCGGCCCCCGGGTTGGCGGCGTAGCCGGGGACCCAGTTGCTGGCCACTTCGCGCAGCTTGGTGGTATCAGTATCCGCCGGAACGATGACCGAGAAGCTCAGGTCGTCGATGTTCGACTCACCTTGGGTGAGCTGAAGGCCCTCTTCCGCCGCGCGGCTCACCAGCCGTTGGACGGAGTCGTCGAGCTCGGCCTTGATGGCGTCATCCGTCTGCACCTGCAACACCAGGTGGATGCCGCCCGAGAGATCAAGCCCATAGTGGATCTTCTCGCTCGGCGGGTACAGCGACCACAGGCTGAGCCCGACCACAATCGTAATCAGAACAATGCGCCACAAGATCTTCTTGTCCACGATCGCCTCCGCTCTACGCGGGCTCGGACGGTGTTCCGTCCGAACCGACCGGTCCGCTGATTGCGCTCTTGGTGATCCTGATCTTGGTGTTCTCAGAGATCTTGAGCAGCAACGTGTGCTCCTCGACCGTAGCGACCGTGCCGAAGATGCCACCCGAGGTCACGACCTTGTCGCCCTTTTTGAGGGCGCCGATCATCGCTTCCTTTTTCTTCTGTTGTTTTTTCGCAGGCATGATGACGAGGAAATAGAAGACCCCGAAGATCAGGGCGAACATCACCATCATTGACAGGGGGCCGCCCCCTCCAGCTGCACTTTCCATGAATCACCTCACTGTTTCGACCGCCGACCCTTCCGCGCGCTCTCGACGGCGCTGCGAAAGCTCGAATAGCGGCCCGCCATGATAGCTTCCCGAGCCTGACGCATCAAGCTCAAAAAAAAGAAGAGATTGTGGATCGTGAGCAAAACCACTGAAGTGACCTCGTTGGCCACAAAGAGGTGTCGCAGAACGGCCCGCGAATACACCCTGCAGGTGGGGCACCCGCAGTTGGGGTCGAGGGGTTCGGGATCATCTGTGAAACACGCATTCTTGATCGCGAAATCGCCCTGTGACGTGAAGAATTTGCCGGTTCGCGCCGACCGTGTCGGCAGCACGCAGTCAAAGAGATCGACTCCACAGGCGATGGCGTGGAGAATATCTTCCGGGTACCCAACACCCATCAGATAGCGGGGACGGTCCCCCGGAAGCATGGGCGCGGCCATGGACACCCCGTCGTGGAGGGCCTGGTTGGGCTCACCGACCGCCAGCCCGCCGATGGCGAAACCGTCGAAAGCCAGCTCCGACAGAAGCTCACTCGAACGTCGGCGGAGGCCTTCGTCGAGTGAGCCCTGTTGAATACCAAACACCGCGCCGCGCCAATCTGTGCCCCCCGATCTCAGTTCCTGCGCTCGGACGAGCCCGCGGCGGGCCCAGTTCATGCTGGTCATCGTGGATCGCTCGGCCTCCGCGTGCTCCACCGGATAGGGCAGGCACTCGTCGAGAACCATCGCCACATCGACCCCGAATGCCGCCTGGGTCTCGATGACGTTTTCCGGGGTCAAGCGGTGTTCGCTGCCGTCGATGTGCGAACGAAAAGTTGCGCCATCGGCATCGAGGCGGCGGCGCTTCGACAGCGAAAACACCTGATATCCGCCGGAGTCGGTGAGAATCGGGCCATTCCATCCCATCACCCGGTGCAGCCCCCCGAGACGCGAGATGCGATCAACACCCGGCCGCAACACGAGGTGGTAGGTATTGGCGAGGATGATCTCAGGGGCGAGCCGCTCGAGCTCCCAGGCCGCCACGCCCTTGACGGTGCCGGCGGTGCCCACCGGCATGAATGCCGGCGTCCTCACCACGCCGTGGGGAGTCCCGAACTCGCCGGCACGCGCAGCGCTGTTCGGTTGTTCAGAAACGATCGAAAAGATTGACTCGTTCATGCATGCGGCCCGATCGACCCCGATCAGCCGCCACCAGCCGAGGCATCGATGGTCTGCAGTTTGACGTCCGCGCCGAGCTCGAGACGGAAGGTGGCGGCGTCGATCTCCGGGTTGAGCACCAGTTTTTTGAACTCGTACCGGGTGCTGTCGCCGTCGGCCTCGTTGTATTCGACCATGACCGGGAGAAACAGCGTCCGGTCGATCTCGATCTCGACGGAATGCAGCCTCTTCTTCACCATGGCGCCGACCGGCCGCAAGGTCAGTCGGTAGGGCGCCCGGCCACCCGGGTCGGCGAGTCTGACACTGAAGTTGGAGGTGAGGTCGTCCAGCGGTAGAGTGCCGGCGAGCACCCGCACGAACCGCTGCTGTTTGTTGGATACCTTGACCCGCTCAGCTCGCGCCTGGAGAGGAAGAAAGGTGGTCACGGTGTCTTCGGTGAAGACCACCACCATCAGGTCGGGCCGCCGATAGTCCCAGCGAACCTTGTCAGGGGCCTGGAATTGAAATTCGCCCGATGATTCGACCGCCTCGAGGAGCAGGTCGCTCTTCTTGAGTTGTACGAAATCGGCTCGAAGCGAACGCAGAGCGTGTTGTTGCTCGACCACACGTTCAATCAGGGCATCGAGCTTGGCGCCGCCTTCGAGGGTGTCAATGGAATCGTTCGGTGGTGGCGCGGCCACTGCGATGGTGACGCACCCCGCCAGGAGAAACAACAGCAGTGATTTCAGTACTCGCACGGCGTGAACTCTAACACAACAGGACGACTCGGAAATTTTGAATTTTGAATTTTGAATTCTAAATTCCCACCCTCCCACCCCCGTACATGAGCACTCGAATGATCGGGGCGGGTGGGACAGAGTGCGGCGGAGCGTGCCACTTTCAACATTGTTGGATTTCCTGCCGTTCACGTCGGCTCGGTTTGCCCGGGCCAACAATGTTGAGGGTGGCAACTCCCGGGAAGCGCGCGCTGAGCCGTGCCGCGTGCGGCGGAGCGTGCCACTTTCAACATTGTTGGATTTCTGGTCGTTCACGTCAGCATCGGTTTTCCCGGGCCAACAATGTTGAGGGTGGCAACTCCCGGGAAGCGTGCGCTGAGCCGTGTTGCGTGCGGCGGAGCGTGCCACTTTCAACATTGTTGGATTTCTGGTCGTTCACGTCAGCATGGTTTTCCCGGGCCAACAATGTTGAGGGTGGCAACTCCCGGGAAGCGCGTGCTGAGCCGTGCCGCGAGCGGTGCCTCAGTCTGAGATTCGCGTCGTGACCAGGTCCATCGGAACCATTTCAAAGACAGGCCACTCGCGTCCGGTTTCGTCTCGATGCAGCGGTGCATCAGCGACCATCCGCTCGAGGGTCGACTCCGAAACATTCTTACCGCGATCAGCTACCAGCACAACAGACACCCCCCGGACAGCAGCCAATTCGAGCAGAGCCCTCGTGCCGACACAATTGACAAAACGCTCGGAGCCAACGGCATCCGCACCCACGACAACCAACGATTCGGCCGGATCAAGCCACCTGGGGGCGCTCGCATCCGGTTGCGAAACAGCCTCGCCGTGAGCTATGAGCCGTTTCACCTGATCCGACCCGCCGCCGGCGCTGGACCCGTCGAGGACCACCACCTTTCCACTCCACCCACGGCGCCAGGCACCCTCGACAACCGCCGCCACCGCGGAGGACCGGGAAATACTGACCACCCGAGCGGCCCGTTCGATCCAGGGTTCGGCTTGTGCGGAAAGGGCCGCCGGGACATACACCAGGGTCGCCCTGCGCTCCTCGAGCAGAAGCTTCAGACGGGCGGGATCGGTTGCGGCGACCAGACCGGCCCAATCGGTCAGAGGCGCCATGGCCGGTTGCCCGGTGGCCAGCAACCCGGCCCCCACAGACAACCCCGCTCTCGTCCACAGAGGTTCCAGCGCCAGGAGGTCGGCGATTAACCGTGCTTCAATCTCCGAGGCGCCGTGGGACCGGTCTTCGGCGGCGAAACGAAAGGCTGCAACAACAGGGTCATCGTTCACCCACCGATTCTGTCACGACCCCACGCTACCCGTGGTCATCTGCCGACGTGTTACAAATGACGGGCCGACGGCACAACGCCGGCCTGGAGGTACCATGAGCGACAACCCGAAACCGGCCGCCAAGCCCCCCCGTCTGACGATCGATCCCGAAATCGGCCTCGGCGAATACTCCAACTTCGTCAGCATCGCTCACAACTATTCCGAGGTGTTGCTCGACTTCGGCAGAACCCTGCCCGGTCGCGAAGACATTCCGGTGGTTTCGCGCATCATCATGAACCCCTTCCAGGCGAGGCAACTGCTCCGTGCACTCACCCACAATGTGCAGATGTACGAGCGAACATTCGGTCCGATCGCGGAACCGCCGCAGGCCGCGGCGCCGGGCAACTCCGAGACCAACTGAACCAGAACCAGGTTTCAACGACAAGTGATTCCGCCGAATGCACAAGAGCTGAGGGGAAGGGGAGAAAAGGAAAAAGGGCGTCGACGTCGGAGATTCTCAAAGGCTGTCATCTCGACCGGAGGCCCTTCGGGCCGCAGCGGAGAGATCTCTGCGAGGGTTGAGCACTGAGGCTGTTTTTTGGTCCGGACCGAGAGCCTGCCCTGAGCGAGCGCACTCGAACACCCGAAAAAAAGGCGCACCCGAAGGTGCGCCCTGTAAGTTGAGTCGGAGAGATCATCACTCCTCGAGCTTGAGGATGACGAATCGGTAGGCATCGGCGCGTGGGATGTAGACGTAGAGCCGCAGATAGCCGCCGGCATCGACGTCCTCGACGACCCCTCGCAGCTCGGCGGGGCTGTCGATGGGCTGGCCGTTGGCCTCAGTGATCACCAGACCGGGCGCCATCTGTTCCTCGCTCGCCGGCGACAAAGGACGCACCCGCGTCACGACGACGCCTTCGACTCCGTCCTCGATTCGGAAGTTCTGGCGGACGATCGGGGAAAGTTCGGTTACCGTCACACCGACGCGTTCGAAGACGTCGCCTTCGGCGCTCGAATCGTCTCCAGGCTCGTCCGGAGTGGCGTCTGCCTCACGCTCCTCGAGCGTCACATCGATCGTGATCTCTTTGCTGTCTCGGATCACGCCGAGCTCGACGACGGTCCCCGGTGGTTTGGCCGAAATGGTGTCGATCAGTTCGCGGGTGTCTTCAACACCCGAGCCATCCACCGACACGAGAACATCGCCGTGACGAATCCCAGCTTTGTCCGCAGCGTGGCCCTCGACGACCATTTCGACCAGGGCGCCATCGGTGCTGTCGAGACCGAAGGCCTCCGCGTCATCTTTGGTGAGGTTGCCGATCGAAACTCCGAGATAGCCGCGCACCACGCGGCCGTTCTCGCGAAGCTGCGGAAGGATTCGCCGCGCGACATCGATGGGAACCGCGAAACCGATGTTCTGACCGGCCGCGTTGATCGCCGTGTTGATGCCGATGACATTGCCCTTGAGATTGACCAGCGGACCTCCGGAGTTTCCGAAGTTGATCGCCGCATCGGTCTGGATGAAGTTTTCGAACGACGACGATGCGGCCGACAGACCCAACGACCGTCCCTTGGCGGAGACCACCCCCACGGTGACGGAGTGCGCCATATTGAGTGGGTTACCCGCAGCCATCACCCATTGGCCGACTCGAACAGCGGCGGAGTCGCCAAGGGGCAGGGCCGAAAAGGTGCGATCAGGATCTATAACCCGTAAGAGAGCGATGTCGGTGGCCGGGTCGATACCAACGACCTCGGCCCGATACTCGGCCTCGTCGTTGAGGCGAACCTTGATGCTGTCCGCGTCCTCGATCACGTGATGATTGGTGAGGATCTCACCGGACTCGCTGATAAAGAACCCGGAGCCTGACGACCTGCGGACCTGCGGCTCGCGCTCGGCGCCGTCATCACGGGGGCCGAAGAAGAAGTGGAAGGGGTCGTTCGGCATGCGTTGGTTTCTCTCCGACGGGTCCTGAACGTCATCGGAATACACCGATACGACTGACGGCACCACGTGGTCCGCAAGAGCGACGAAATCGGGCAACACGATTTCGCCCATCGTCGCCACGGCCGCCGTATCCGGGAGATCGGCGTCGGCCCGCTGCGTAATGTTCAAGCCTCCGGAAAGGACCATACCGAAAAGCGTCGCAGCCACGATCACGGCCGCGAGAGAGAAAATTTTCTGAGCATCGTTTTTCATTGGGGAACCTCCATTTCCGACGCCTGACGGGCGCCGAAAGCACGCGATATCCAAAGCAAAAAGCTTGCCAACTCAAAAGGCCCCCACAGAGAGCCTACGAGCCGTATCACCCCATTCAATCTCGATACCGGTGAGTTTATTGCAGAATATTGCGAATCACTCCACCCCAGCCTCGAGAATCAACCGAAGAACCTGCCATTTTGGCGTTGGGTTTGATCAGTCGGCGATCCGAATCTGATCCTTCCCATTTTCCTTGCCGCGGTACATGGCGAGGTCGGCCGCACGGAGCAGAAGGTTTTTCTTCATATCCGTGGTGCCCTGCCGCGGGAGGTGGTGCGGATAGACGGCAACCCCGATCGAAGTCGTCAGCGGCTGACGCCAGTAAACCGGCCCTTCAGACCACGAGAAGTTGCCCTGCAGGAACCTGGTGGCCGCGAGCGATTTCTGGATTGCGGTGCCGACCGCGCAGGCCATCTCGAGGTCGTGGTCGGGGAGGATGATCACGAACTCATCGCCTCCATACCGGGCGAGGGTCGCACCCTCGGCGGTCACGGCCGTCGCCAGGAGGTAGCCGAATTCCTTGAGCACCTGCGACCCGGCGAGATGGCCGTGGGTATCGTTGACGCTTTTGAAATTGTCGATGTCGAGAAACAGCAGCGCGACCGTCGATCGCGTCACATCGGCCCGGATCAGGTCCTCACTCAACCGATGATGAAAGAAACGGTCGTTGTACAACCCTGTGAGATCGTCGCGTCGAGCCATCTCGGTCGCGCGCTGCGCGTCGAGCAGGTTCTCGATCGAGATCGACGTGTAGCGGGCGAAAATCTCAAGCATCTGCATGTTGCGTTCGGTGTAGGGCTTGCCGTCCGAGCGGTTGAGAAGTTCGAGCACTCCGCACACCGTGCGTTCGATCCGCACCGGCACCGCGACCACGCCGGTCGTCTGGAATTCGTGGTCTTCATCGAACTTGGGGTAGAAATTGGGGTCCGATTCCGGATCGGCCATCAGGTAGGGATCGCCGGTCCGGTAGACGTGGCCGACGACACCCCGATCGGCACGAAGGTTCTTTCCCAACAGGGCGGAAGCCGACGGGCCGAAGGCGGCCAGAAAGTAGAGATTCGTGTCGGACGGCGTGTCGCCGCGCTCGACCGGCCGGTCCATCAGAATCGACCCCGCCACGGATGGAACGAAGTCGTTCGCCTTCCTCAGAACCTCGCCGAGGAACGATGGCAACTGGAGCTGCGACATCGCGAATGCCGAGTAGCGTTTGCGATCGAGAAACGGTTCGAGATCGCCGACGGGCAGGCTGAAGACCTCTGGTGGGCCCATCCGATAATGTTATCACGCACGCCGCATCAGGCTCCTGACACGGTTCTCGAGGTCGCTCACCGTTTCGGAGTGGTCGGCCCGGCCCGGAGCGAAACGCACGGCCTCGAGTTCCCGCCGCAGAGCCTGCATCTCGCCCTCGAGGTGTTCGGATTTCGGTTTGGAGCGAACATCGAGCCACCAATGCTCGAGGGCGATCTGGATTTGGCGCGCGCGTTCGGCCGGGCTTTCGCCATCTCGGCGCGCCGGCAATGCGGCGCGACGGCGGCGCGCGACCAGGAACATCGCCACACCACCCGCCAGGAGGCCGATCGCCAGGGCGCCGAGGATCCACAACCACTGAGGCGGCCGCGAGTTCGGAACCTCCGGAGAGGTCTCGGCGACCTGTGACGGCGCTCCTGAGCCCTCCTCCATCTCGGGCTCTGCAACCGGAGTCGGCGTCGCCGGCGGCGGTTCGACAAACAACTTCATCGGGCCGAGGGTCTTTTTGCGATAGGTCCCGGCCGCTGTGTCGAAGACCGCGAGCTCGACCGCTGCCAGTTCGAGCTCACCCGATCGCCGCGGTACCAGAGTTGTCCGCCAGGTCCGCGTCCCATGGATCCCTCGACCATCGACCGTGACAGAGCTCTCCTCCTCGGGGGGATAGCTCTCGCAATCTTCGCATTGCGGCCACAGGGCGGGAGCTTCGACCAGGGGGAGATTGCCGCTGCCCTGAAGTTCGATCGACAGCACCGCCGACTCGCCAAAGGCGATCCTCTCGGGTTGCAGACTCGCCGAGTAGCGCAGATCACCCACAGCGCCCGCAAAACCCGCGGGAGCCTGAGGCCGCGGTGCAACCTCGACGACCCGTTCGCGGCTCGTCCGCTCCACAACCTGTTGCGGTGCAAAGAGGCTTCCGGAGCGAAAACCGATTCGCGCCCCGACCGCCGGTATCGCCAGCGATCCGGTCTTGAGTGGCACCAGAACGTGTCGAGACACCACGAAGCGGTTGTAGCGGACACCGTCGATCTCAACCACTTCACCGGCGATCCTCTCCGGGGGCTCCACCCTTTGCGCCCACCACCCCGGATACGAAGGCGTGTCGACCCACTCGAAGCCGTCGATTCCGCCGGCTGTCGTGTCCAGAACCACACGGGAGAGCACGGGTTGTCCGAGCACGATCCGGTCGGTGCCCAACAGTTGGCGCAATTCGACCCGAGCCGCTCGTGTCGGCTGCCGCCGCTGAAAGAAGTCGCCGAATGGGTCAGCCGGAAAGGCCGAACGCCGGCCGCCAGGCTGTTGCGGCGCGACACTGCCCGGAACCACTTCCGCTTCAATTTTCTGCGATGTCAGCTCAACGCCCCCGACGCGAACCGTCACGGGTCCGATAGCGGCCGGACCGACCTCGACCCCCTGCACCAGATAGTTGAAGGTAGTGGCCCGACTCGCGGCACCGTTGACCCACGAGAGCTCGGTCTGGGTCGACGGTGCGCCGACAACCTGGAGATTGGCCAGAGGACCGAGGTCCACACTCGGAGTGCCGCTGGGCTCGAGCACCCGGACCTGTAACCTGGCCGCGTCTTCGATACCGAACCGGCGCGGTTCGAGGGAGACGTCGAGCCCGGGGTCGGCGCCCGACGCCACCGCTGCGACAGCAAGCACCAACGCGGCCGTCAGTCGGCCCAGCATCGCAGTTGACCCGAGCTTCGTTTTCACCAGTCCTTCTCCACCTTGCCCGCCTGCGGCGTGGGCGAGCGCATCGCCTCGCGGGCGTCGGCCTCGGCGCGGTCAAGGGCTGCAAAAAGGGACTGGTTGGGGTTCGGCGTGGGCGTCGGCGTCGGCGCCGCACCCTGGCCGGCCGAGGGCGTCGGCGTCGGCTGTTGCCGGTCTTCGTTCTCCTGCTGATCCTGCTGGTCTTGCTGTTCCTCGTCCTCCTGCTGCTCCTCGTCGTCCTGTTGTTGCTGATCCTGTTGTTGATCCTGCTCCTGCTGATTCTGCTGCTGTTCCAGCAGCTTCAACGCCAACTCGTAATTGTGTTTGGCCTCGACGTCCTCCGGGTTTGCGATCATCGCGCGCTTGAGCCATTCGAGAGCCGCTTCCGCCTGCGCCTGCTCGAGTGCCGCTGTGCCCGAGTTGAAGGCGGCATCGCGCGCACCACCGTCGGCAGCCTGGGCGAGGAGTTCTTGCGCGGATTCGATCCGCCCGCCGGCCGCCAGGGCCGTCCCGAGATCGTACAACCTGTCCGGCGCCTCGGGATCGAGATCGGCAGCGCCGGCAAATGCGGCTGTCGCGCCCTCGGTATCGCCGACACTCCACTGGGCGATCCCACTGCGCGCCAGCCGTCTCACGCCACCGGGAACCAACCGCTGCCACCAGGAGGCCGTCGGCAACGGCTCTTCCGCGCTCACATCAGGCTGCAGCGGCGCCTGTGCCCCGGGAGCCCCGGTGGCCGGCGACGCCGACTGTGCGGCGAGGATTCCAGGCAGCGTCATCCCCAGCAGAAAGGCCGTAGCCGCGAGTCGCCGCCACGGCGACAGCGCAAAGGAAAGAAACAACATCACCGCGGCGGTCGCAAGAAAGACCGGGAATCGCTCGATCCGGCGAACGGTCCGGGTCGCCACCACCTCGCGGGTTCGAACCTGGTTGATAGCGGCAGCGACCTCGTGCACCACACCGGTGTCTGAGAGGCTCACCACCTCGCCGTCGAGGTCGTCGGCGATCGCCTCGAGGACCTCGGGGTGGGCCCGGGTCACCACCGGCTGACCGCCTGAGTCCCGCTTGTAGTGCACCGCGCCGTCGCGGTCCAACTCCGGAATCGGGCCGCCCTTTTCAGTCCCCGCCACGATCCCGACGAGACCGACGCCCGCGGCAGCGAGGGTCTCCGTGGCGGTTGTCACATCGCCCTGGAGGTTTTCTCCGTCGGTGAACAACATCAGGACCCGCCCCTCGCCCTCCTCAGGCAACAACTCGAGCGAAGCATTCACGGCTCGCTCGATGTTGGAACCGGGCAGGGCCACCATTCCGGCTTCAACGCCCTCGAGAAAAACCCCCACAGCGCTCAGGTCGGTGGTCAAGGGCACCAGTGGGTAGGCATCGCCGGCAAAGACCACGACCGCCAGGCGATTGCCCTCGAGCTGCGGCAGGAGACGCAATATGGTCTCGATACTCCGCGTCAGCCTCGATGGGCGCACGTCTTCGCACCGCATCGACGCCGACACATCCAACGCCACCACAAGATCCCTGGTCCGCACCGATTCCTCGTTCGGTTGTTCGCCCCACTGCGGCCTCGCAAGGGCGAGCGCAATCATCGCCGCCGCACCGCTCCACAGAAGGAGACGCGCCAGACCAGTCGCCGGGACACCCCCGAGCAGGCGAACCCACACCCCGGGCGATGCCAACCGGCGCTGCTGCACCCGCCGTCGCCGGTGGCGGTACAGGGCAAGAAGGACAGCCGCCGCCGGGAGCACCAGGAGGGCCAAACGGGAAGGCTCTGCAAACGTCACCACGGCATCCTCCCCGCCGCGCCTTCCAGCACCGTACCCAACAGGAGCAACGCCAGGGCCGCGAAGGCCCACGGTTCGAACTCCTCGCGGTAGCGCACCAAACGCGTCGAGGTGAAGACCGTGGTTTCCATGCGGTCGATCTCCGAAAACACTTCTTCGAGGGCCTCGGCGTCGCGCGCCCGAAACGAGGTGCCGCCGGTGGCGCGCGCGATCTCCGCCAACAGCTCGGGGTTGATCTCGACCTCGACATTCTGGACCTGGGAGTACTCGCGTCCGCTGCGCGGGTCGCGGAGCCGCACAGGGATCGGCACTCTGCCGCCCCGGCCCACCAGGACGGTGTGGACGGTGATGTCCTCGGCCGCGGCCAATTCGGCGGCGGTTGCGGGGTCCAACTGACCGGCGTTGTTGGACCCGTCGGTCACCAACACAACCACCTTGGAATCTGCGGTCGAGGTGCGAAGCCGGTTGACCGCCGTACCGAGTCCGAGGCCGATGGCCGTCCCATCGGGCAGAGTGTGCAGCTCGACCTGGTCGAGCAGGTGGTGGGCAACATCGTGGTCAAGCGTCAGGGGACAGATCGTGACCGCGGCGCCGGCGAAGATCACCAGACCGATCCGGTCGTGGGGCCGGCCGGCGATGAACCGGCTGATCATCTCCTTGGCCACGCCAAGCCGGTCGGTGGGCTGGAAGTCGAGCGCGGCCATCGACCCCGAGACGTCGAGAGCGATCACCATATCGACGCCCTCAGCGTGCTCGAGGTTGCGCGCCAGCACCTCCTGCGGTCGCGCCAACGACACCGACAGCGGCACGAAGACCAGCCCCGCGAGAACCCCGGCGATTGCCGTCCACGACGGCAGGCGCCGGCGCGTTGTCGCCGTCCGCGCCCCAACCGGGAACGGGTAGCGCTGCCACCGGCGCCGAAGCACCCAGAGCGCCACAGAGAGAGCCCCGACTCCGATCAGAAACAACCACAGCGGCGCGGCCAAACGGATCATCCCGCCGCCTCCACAGCCGCTTCGGCCTCCGCCTGCGCCAGCAACTGGCCGTCGAGATCGCACGCCACGTTGCGCGCCAGGTCCAGGATTCTCCCCAGCCTCTTTTCATCGGTGGGAACACGGCCAAACCGCACGGTGTCGGCAACCGCCATGACCTCCTCGAGGCCCCGCCGCACACTCTCCGACCACCCGAGCCGGCGCGCCAGCAGACGCAGTTCGAACGACGTCATCTCTTCAGCGGGTTGATGACTCTGGCGCTCGAGATAGCGGCGCGTTCCGGCTGCGAGGCGATCGCAGATGCCCTCGGACGGCTCGCGGCCGAGACGTTCCCCGAGCCGATCGAGCAGGGCCTCGAACTCGGCCAGCGCCGGGAGCGCCGGAATCTCTTCCCGAACACTCTCAGACCGCCGTCGTCGGCCCCACCACGCGAGGGCAGCGGCCGCGATCAGCACCGGCACCGACAGGGGCAGGACCCATTCCCACGGGAACCCGCTCACTCCGATAGGGTCTCGCAGCGGTACGGGCTCCACCTCATCACCTTCCGGGAGCACCGAATAAACCTCAACTGACGACGACTCCTCCACCGTGACCTCGGCGGCAGCGCCGCCCGGTTCCCGCACCGCCGCCGTGATCGCCGGCAGATCGAGATCGGCCACCTCCATCGGCGCCAGGACCATCTCCCACACCGGCGGTCGCGCGCCGGCGATCTCGCGCGGAGGCTCGACCATGACCCACGACCCTTCAGGATCGACGGCCACCCGAAGCTCACCCCACAGGAGGTTGTCGCCGCCGCCCCGCGCCGTCACTCGAACCGGGACCCTGTCGCCGACCCGAACAGCCTCGTCGGGAACCGTCACGTCGAGAATGGCGGGGCCCGCCGCGGCGGCCAGGCCGACCGCGAAACTCAGCAATCCGGCAATCACCACGACCCTAGCCTGCATATCTCACCAACCTTCGGCTGCGGCCGACGATGCGCCGCACCCGGCGGTGTTTTCTCGCCTCGGGGTGCTCCACGTACTGTCGAGTACGCGTCCGCGCCCCTCGGGTCGCAAAGCCCATCGCGCACGGCACCTCGCCGCCCTCGCAACGGAGCCCGGTGAGATATGCAGGCTAGTGGAGCGCACGGCGCCGCTCCCTCTTCTCGAGCATCGCCTGCACCTTCGGCAGGTAGTCCTCACCGGTGTGGAGCTCGACCACATCGATTCCCGGCGCAACCGGCTCCTGGCGCACCGCGCCGGCACCGCCGATCACGCCGCGGCGGCCTCCTTCAGGATCCATCACCGGCAGAACCGCTCCAGCGAGACCATTCTCGAGCAAATTGTCTCCGACTCGGACGACGACGACTTCGTGGCGCCCCGCCAGGGCCACCAATTGACGCCTCGGCACGACGCAGGTCTCATCGACCAGGATGATCACCACTCCCCGCCGCCGCAGCAGCCGTCCCGCCGCGCGGATGGCCTCGGCGAGAGCGGTGCCCGTGCCTCCCGGTTCGGCGGCCAGCACCTCGCGCACCACGCGAAGCCCGTGCCGCCAGCCGAGTCTCGGAGGAATCACCGTCCGCACCTCATCGTCAAACAACACCGCCCCGACACGGTCGCGCCTGGCTGCCGCGAGAGCGAACAACCCCGCCACCTCGGTGATGAGGTCGTGCACGGTCATCACCCCCGAACCGAAACGGGTCGACGAGGAGAGGTCGACCAGCAACAGCACGTTGAGATCACGTTCTTCGCGGTAGCGTTTGACGTGGAGGAAACCGGAGCGCGCAGTGACGTTCCAGTCGATGGTCCGGACATCATCCCCCGACCGGTACTCTCGCACCTCCTCAAACTCGAGCCCGAGCCCCCGAAAGGCGCTCTGATACTGTCCGGCGAGACCGCTTTCCATCGCCTGACGGGCGCGGATTTCGAGCCGGCGAACCTGCGCCCTCAGCTCTGCGCCGGCCTCACGAACCGGTGGCACGGGGCGCGGGCGGCCGAGGTAGGCGGCGAGCCGCTTTTTAAACCGCATGTCTCACCCGTTGACGCGATCCGGAACAACACAAGCCGGTTGATCGCCCCCGAGGGATGCGCCGGTCGCACCACACACGGTCATCGGGCACGGAGACGGACACGGGCACGGGTTGGTCACGGAACTTCCACAGCCAGGAGGAGGCGGTCGATGATCTCTTCCACCGTCGCCCCCTCGGCCTCGGCCTCATAGGTGAGCACGAGGCGGTGGCGCAAAACGGCCGGCGCCAACTCCTTGACATCCTCGGGCGACACGAAGGATCGACCGCGAACCAGTGCCAGGGCCCGGGATCCCACCGCCAGCGCGATCGAGGCGCGCGGTGAAGCACCAAAAGCGAGCAGCGGCACGAGATCACCGAGACCGACCTCGTCGGGGCGTCGACTCGCCGTCACCAGGGCCACGATGTAAGCCTGGATCCGCTCGTCGAGATAGACCTGCCGCACCACCTTCTCGAGCTCTCCAAGCTCTTCAATCGAGCTCGACTTCTGAGCCTTCGGAAACGACTCCGCGAGGTGGTACTCGAGGACCCGGCGTTCGTCCGCCGGCGCCGGGTAGTCCACCAGGACCTTCAACAGGAAGCGATCGAGCTGCGCCTCGGGCAACGGGTAGGTCCCCTCCTGCTCGATCGGGTTCTGGGTGGCCAGGACCACGAACGGGTTCGGCAGGGGGTGGGTCGTATCGCCGATCGTCACCTGCCGCTCTTCCATGGCTTCGAGAAGGGCGGACTGGACCTTTGCCGGTGCGCGGTTGATTTCGTCCGCCAGCACCAGGTTGCAGAACACCGGGCCCCGGTGGGGCACGAACTGCGAGGTCCGCGGATCGAATATCTGGGTCCCCGTCACGTCGGCCGGCAAGAGATCGGGGGTGAACTGAAGCCGTTGGAAGTCGCCGCCGATGACGTCGGCAAGAGTCCGCACGGTGAGGGTCTTGGCAAGCCCCGGCACGCCTTCGAGCAGCACGTGGCCGCGACACAGCATGGCCACGAGCAGCGATTCCACCAGGCGATCCTGGCCGACAACCACCTCGGAAACCGCTCGCTGAATCTCACCCAGGCGCGCCGCCGCACGGTCAATCTGAATATCTACAGGTCGAGTTTCCATATTTCCCCCGAAGGCCGATCGGCCCGGATCATATAAAGCAAGGATCGTGCCTACTCTGCGATGCCAGGGACCGCGGCATCCTCGCGCCGAAACGACCCGACAGCGCCAGATCGGCATGTCGCGTACGTTTCACGCTGCCGGTCCGTTACAATATCTCAATGTCGATCGAGCGGATAGGCCGCTATCAAATTGAGGAAACTCTGGGGCGGGGCGCCATGGGCGTGGTGTATCGCGCCCGAGATCCGATCATCGATCGCCAGGTCGCCCTGAAGACCATGCGCGTCGATCTCGACGCCGAGCACGCCGAGGAGTTTCGCGAGCGTTTCGTTCGCGAAGCGCAGGCCGCGGGCCGCCTCAACCATCCCGGAATCGTCACGGTCCACGATGTGGGAGAAGACCCCGAGTCGGGCCTCGTCTACATCGCGATGGAGTACGTCGAGGGCCGGGACCTCAAGCAGATGCTCGCCTCGGGCCACCGGTTCCGACCCTCCGAGACCGCCCGCATCGCTGCCGACGTCGCGACGGCCCTCGACTACGCGCACTCCCTGGGAGTTGTCCACCGCGACATCAAACCGGCAAATATCATCTTGACCCCCGACGGCACCGCCAAAATCACGGATTTCGGGATCGCCCGCCTCGAGACCTCCAACCTGACCGTGGACGGTCAGTTCATCGGAACACCCAACTTCATGTCACCCGAACAGATCACCGGGAAACCTGTGGACGGCCGTTCGGACATTTTTTCGCTCGGAGTGGTCCTTTTCAACCTCCTGACCGAGAAGAAGCCGTTCAACGGTGGGACCATGCACGAGGTCACGCTTCGAATCGTCCAGGAACCGTGCCCCATCCCTTCGACCCTCTCAGACCAGCTCCCACCCGCATTCAATCCGATCGTCCTCAAGTGTCTCGAGAAAAATCCCGACCGGCGTTTCCAGACCGGCGCCGAGGTCGCGCGGGTCCTTGCGGCCCTCGCGCGGTCACTGGTCGAACGAGAGCCGACGGACGATGCAAGCACCGGCGTCTTTCGACCCGACCTCGAAACCAGGATTCACGCCGGGAGCAGACCGCCATCAGGCTCCCAGCCACCCACCACTGCGGTCTCGCGGGCGAAAGTCTGGGTGACGGAGCGGCTGCCTCGCGTCGCCGACCTCGCACTCCCCGAGTGGCTGAAGTGGGAGGTCCGATCATCGTGGGCCCTGGTCCTGATTGCCGCGGCGCTTCTGGTCGCGCTCATTTCGATCATCGGACTGCGGTCCCGGATCGACCGTGGGCCGTTTCCGAGCCCGACCGCGGGCTCAACCAGAAACCTCCATCTCGTGGTCGAGTCCCTGCATACGGCGCAGGCTCGCCTGCGGCAAGGCAACCTGACTGCGGCGGAAGAAGCCATCCTCGCGGTCCTCGACCAGGCCCCGACGTCGCCGGCAGCACGCCGCCTTGCAGCCGACATTCGTCGCGGACTCGAAGCCGAACGCACCAGCGCCGAAAACCAGCAGCGCGTGCGTCAATTGGTGACCGATGGACGCAGCCTCTACCGGGCCGGCAACTACGCCGACGCATTGAGTTCCTTCAGACAGGCCCTCGAACTCGACCCAAAAAACGAGATTGCCGCCTCGTATTCGGAGCTCGCCGAGGAACGCATGAGGTCGACCCGAACCTCGCCGGCAACAGCCGTCTCGTCGACTGCCCGTCCGGCCCCGGGCCCTGCAGAGCTCCCACAACCCGTCACGCCGAAGTCCGGGGTCTCCCGCATCACCCTGTCCTTCGACTCACCAATCAGCGAAGGAACAGTGGCAGTGACGTTCGACGGCGAGTCGCTGGCCGATGTGCCGTTCGATTTCTCGACCAGCGCTATCCTCGGTTTCAAAAAGAAGGGCCGCGGCACCGTCCGCAGGGTGATACTGACACCGTCCGGGAAACACACCATCGGCGTGGAGCTGCGGGACAAGCGGCGGGGCGTCCTCGGCTCGTCGACATTCGTCCGTGTCCTCGAACCCGACAGCGAGTGGGCCCTTCGGGTCGACCTGCCCTCCGAAAAGGCCCAACCGAACTTCTTTCTCGTGAAGTCCGCCCGGTGATTCGGCAACTCGAACTCGAGACATCCTGGGGGCCGCTGACCATCGCCGGTGGCTCACGAGCCGGGGAGGGCACCCTCATTCTGCTGCCCCAATTGCACCTCGCCCTCGACGCCGGACGTCCCCACCGCTCGCTGCCGCCCATGAAAACAGTCCTGGTCAGCCACGGTCACATGGATCACATCGGCGGGCTGGGCTTCTGGGCCAGCCAACGGCAGCTGCAGTCGATGGGGCCGGCCCGGCTGGCCCTTCCCCACCAGATCGCACTCGATGTCGAAGACCTGCTCGCGACCCACGCCCGTCTCGAAGGCGGTGCACCCTACGACATTGACGTGGTGGCGGTGGCGCCCGGGCAGTCGCTCAAGCTGCGCAGGGACATGAACCTGGAGTTCTTCGCCACCGACCACTGGGTTCCGACTCTGGGCTCGAGGTTGGTGTGGCGGCGCCGGCACCTGCTGCCGGAATTCTCGAAACTCACAGGGGACGAGATCGCGCGCCGCCGCCGCGACGGCGAACGGGTCACCGCGGCCATCGAAACGGACCTCCTCGCCTACTGCGCCGACTCCGGGCCCGGTGTTCTGGCCGCAGACTCGCCCGCCCTGGGATCCGAGGTGCTGCTTTTGGAGTGTTCGTTCTTTCGCCCCACCGACCGCGAGCGGGCTACTCGCTTCGGCCACCTGCACCTCGACGACATCCTGGCGCGGGTCGAACGCCTGCGGTGCCGGCACCTGGTCCTGCTCCACGCATCGCGCCGCCACCGGCTCCGGGAAGTCGAGGAGATTCTCAGCGATCGTCTCGAACCTGCTCTGGAGTGCTCGCTCCATCACCTCATGATCGACTGGGAGTGACCCGCGAATCTGAGTTCTCAGTTTTGGGTTTTGAGTTCTGAGTCACTCTTGTCCAAGACAGCTTCTCAGAATGGAAAGCCGCGGAGCGGCGACAGATATTAGCCCGGGGCGCGAGCCCCGGGGAACCGGGCAAACAATAACAGTCAAGCCCCGGAGGGGCGACAGATGATTGCGCTCGATGTCCACGGATAGCGCTGCCTGCCGAATCTGCCGCCCCTCCGGGGCTTACATCTTACATCGTGCCTCAATCCTGGGGCTCGCGCCCCAGGCTACTTCCTTTCGCCCCTACGGGGCTTGTTCGGATTCCTCGCTCGTGGGCAAGTCGCCCATTTGTGGGATCTGAGATTTGCGCCTTCAGATGTTGAAGTCGCCGGCTGCGGTGACAACCAACCGATCCGGGTGGAGATAGCGCGCGATGGCCGCCATGACGTGGTCGCGGTCGACGGACAGGAGATCCTCCGGAAAGGTGTCGAGGCGCCCGATCTCTTCGCCGGCCGCGAGCGTGGTCACCAACTCACGCGCGACGCCGCCATTGGTGGCGAGACCGACATTGTAGGACCCCGCCAACGCCGTTCGTTCATCGGCCAGCTCATTTGCCGTCGGCCCCTCCTTGGTGTAACGCGTGATCACCGACCGGCTGAGTTCCACGGCCTGGTCGACATTGGCTGCAGCCACCCCGAGAGCGGTCGCCCACGGTCCCGGCATCTGCAGGGTCCCGAAAAACCGGCTGTAGATGCCGTAGGTCAGACCGGCATCATCACGAACTGCAAGGCCGAGCCTCGATGTCAGGGTCGATTGACCGAGACACGAGTTGGCGATCATCGCCGCCGCGAAGTCCTGCGCTCCGCGGCACAGCTCACCGCGGTGGCCGAGAAAAACATCCAGGTTGGGGCGATCGGCGATCTGGATCCTCTCCTCACCGGGCGGCGGTTCGTCACCGAGGTGCGATATCGGGAGCTCGATCGATCGACCGCCGACCCATCCCTGCATCGCCTCTTCCAAGAGCGACTTCGCGGACACCTCATCCACCTGGCCGACCACTGCCACCACCATGCCGCTTGGGCTGTAGGCCGAGGTATGGAATGCCGCGAGATCCGCTGCGGTCAGCTGTGCGACCTCGTGCTCCCGCTCGGCGACGGGCCGCCGCCGGAGCGCGTAGCCCTCCGGATAGAGGGCCCGGGTCAAGGCGGCATAGGCCCTCGCATGGGTGTCCTCACGTTCCCGGACCAGCCCTCCCAACACCTGTTCCCGGAGCTTCTCCAGTTCGTCGGACGGAAAGGTCGGTCTCCGCAACACCTCCATCAGCAGGGCCACCAGCCGCGGCAACTCCTCGGCCAGGCCCTGCGCAGAAAACGAGATGACGCCGGGCATGGCGGCCGAGGCCCGAACACTGAGTTGCAGGCCGTGATCCTCGAGCTCGCCGGCAAGCTGCATTCGATCGCGACTTTCAGTCCCACGATCGAGCATCGCCGCCGTGATGCCGGGGACCGAGAACCGCCCGTCGACCGCCAAAGCCGGCCCCGCCCGCAGCGTCCCTGCCACCGTCACCGTCGGGGCGTGAGGGTTGTCGAGTACGGCCAACCGAGCGCCCCCCGGCAGCTCCGTGGTCCGGACCCTCTCTGCAAAGGGCCGGCGAAGGAAACACGGTCTCGGCGCGGGATCGATTGCCGCAGGACCGGCCCCCGGTGATCCATCCGGGTTGTCGGGGATGAACCAGCCGACGGTGAGGTTGCGCCCGCTGAGATAGGTCGTGGCCACCCGGCTCAGATCGGCCGCGGTCACAGCCTCCACCAGCTCGAGTTCGCGCACGAAGCGCCGCCAGTCCCCCATCGCCACGGCCTCGGTCAGCCCACCCATGATCTGACCCGGCGACTCGCGGTGAAACGCGAGATCGGTCCGGGTCTGCACCAGCGCCCGCGCCATCTCGGAATCGGAAGGGGGCTCTGCCCCGAGGGCCGCAACCTCGGCACGAATGGCCGCCTCCACTTTTTCGCAGTCGACGCCCGGAGCGACCGTGGCAAAGATCTGAAAAACACCGGGATCGTGCAGCTCCATGGCGTAGGCGTGGACGCCGAGGCAGAGGTTGGTCTCCACCAAGCGCTGATACAGCCGCGAGGTGACGCCGTCACCGAGGATCTGAGTGAGGACCGACAGGGCCGGCAGGTCGTCATCGAGGCCGCGGGGGATGTGCCAGGTCAGGGCGAGGCACGCCAATTCACCCGCGCGGTGGACCTTGAAACGCCGCTCGCCGCGCTGGGCGCCCTCCCGCGCCGAAATCTGCGGGAACGGCTCGGTGGACCGCGGAATGGCGCCGAATCCCCGCTCGACCTCCGCCAGCGCGGTCGGCTCGTCGATGTCTCCCACCACGATGACGGTCGCGTTGTCGGGGTGGTAGAAGGTGTCATAGAAACCACGCAGCACGTCACCCTTCATCCCCTCAACATCGCTGCGCCAACCGATGGTCGGATGGTGGTAGGGGTGTTCGAGGTAGGCGTGGGCGAAGGACGATTTCATGAGGAGGTCGAACGGCTCGTTTTCACCGGCATCGAGCTCGTTGAGAACAACCGTGCGTTCGCTCTCGAGGTCCGCGTCGCGGACCAGTGCGCCGCGCATGCGATCCGACTCGATGTCGACGGCCAGTGCCACCTGTTCCGGAGGCAGCACCTCGTAGTAGTTGGTGCGATCGAGCCAGGTCGAGGCATTGAACATCGCGCCGACTCGGTGCAATTCGCGGGCGATCTCGCACCCGCGATCACGGTTGTAGCGATCGGTCCCCTTGAACATCAGATGTTCGAGAATGTGGGTCGCCCCGGTGTGGCCGGAGACCTCGTGCCGCGAGCCCACCCGGTAGACCACCCCGAAGCCGACCACCGGCGCCACCGGGGTCGGACACACCAGCACAGTCAGACCATTGCTGCGGTGCCGCCACTCGCCGACACCCCCAACACGTTCGACGCCTTCAAAATCATGCTTCATCCGCACTCCAATGCGAACGGTAGCATGGCGGTCGAGAGGCGGCGGCGGTCACTCCATCGGTGTGGGCGAGGGCGCGCCGGGGCGGAACGCCTCGAGCACCTCGAGCGACACCCGTTCGACCCGGTCCACCCGAACCGGCGGGCGCTGCGCCCGACCGATCCGCGAGATCTCACCCTGTGCCGCATCGAGCCGGCCGCCGAGGGTCAGTCGCTCTCTTTTTCCGTTGGAGATGTAGTCCACGACCAACTGGACCTCGGCGTGGCACCCGCTGCTTTCGCGGCACTCGATCAGACACGACCAGTCGGTGTAGTCCGGGTGGTGGGTCCATTTCACCGTGCCCACATCGATGCTCAACTCGGGAGACTCGACGGGCACGTCGCTGACGCTGAAGGTCCCATCCGAGCCCGGGTCGGCGACGGGGTCGAGTCGGCGCCCGCGCAAGAAGACGGCGGCCGCCACCAGTGCCACGACGACCACGGCCAACAGGATCCAACGGATGCGTCCCACCATGGTTTCTACTGTAACAGTTTTCTGCGATCAGCTGGTTCGGCCGGGCGGGCGATCGTCCTCGATCGCCGCGCCCGGCTGTCCCGGTACTTCAAAGATCAGAACTGTCTCCAGTTTGTCACGATGTGGGCGTCATCATGTTTTTCCTCATACTCTTCGTTGTCGCCTCCCCCACTGTCGCCGATATACGCCGTCGTCGTGTTGCCATGGGTATCGACCTCAACACCAGAGGCAGGGTCTTCCTTCTCGGTGTAGTCGCCAAGGCCGCACTGGAACCAGAGCTTGTAGTTGCGGCCGACTCCCGATGTGGTGCACACAACATCGGGTAACTCACCACCCTCCTCACCATCGGGAGGCGGCTCACTCCCGCACTGATCGGGAGCGTTGTGGGTTGGCACCACATCCGGGGTCGGGTCGAAGGTCGGGAAGATGATATAGCCGTCGATCACCGGCGACTCCCACATGACCTTCTCGTTGGGCCGCAGGGCGAGGTACCAGCCGTACAGGCCGTTTGCCGGGTCGAGCGCCTCGGTCGCGCAGGTGTAGTCGCCGTCGATGTCGGCATAACTGACGGGATGGAGAAAACTGCTGTCCCTTGTCACGTCGTCGCCCATGTCGAGCACGAAGAAGAAGTGGCTCACGCTGCCGTCGATTTCTCCGAGATCGGAGCGGTTGCCGCTGCCCAGAGCAAGCGCCCAGACCTCTGGTTCCACCCTCGACCACGGTCCCTGCTGCAACCGGCCGGTGGAAGAACATCTGACGGTCCGTCAGGGTGGTGCGGAAATCCCAGATCCGGGTGAAGACGCCCGGGTCGGACGGGTCGCCCGGCCTCGGCGCCGGTGGCGCTCGAGGAGGTCGGTTCGGGGTACTCGAGCCGCCAAATGCTGCCGTCGGAGTCGGCGAAGTAGATCCGATCATGAAAACCGTCGTTGTCGGATCGAGAGCCGTCGGGCTCGCCCGGAACGGGGCAGCCGATCGGTTCCTTGACGATCACATCGCCGGTCTCGATGTCGATGCCGTAGAAATGCAGACCCGTCCTGTCGTTGTCGGTTTCGTCCCAGCCGCCGCCGAAGAAGGCGACAAAAATGTCGTCCGGCTCGGTGGGTTCACTCGAGTTGTAGATCGCGATCCGAGCGATGACGGGTTTTGACCAGGTCCACCCGAGGTCCCACCACGGTTCACAGTCGTCGCCCGAAAAACCGCTGCCGCAGTTTGTATCTTCATCCGTTGTGTCGGTGAACTCCCAGAGAACCCTTGGATACTCGCCGTCGCAACCGGACGTTGTGCCGTCGAGACACCCCGGAAGTTCGGAGACCACGGGGGTGTAGCTCGGTCCACTCGAAATCGGATCGGGTTGGGTGATATCGAGGCCAACCAGGCCTCGCCCGCCGCGGCGCATGGAGGCAATCGCCACGGTTCGCCACTCGCGGTCCGAGTCGCCGTCGTGATCGATAAAGACGTCTCCGGCGGTGATCGGGCCGTCGACCAGGAACTGCTGTTCGTTGCCATAAGTCATAGCTGTAAAGCCGCGGCATCACCGCCTGCGGGAGATAGGCGAAGAGCTCGGATCCGTCGCCGAGATCGTGGATTCTCGTCATACTGTTCGTCGACGCCGGCGCGGTTGCGGTCCCAGATACCACCGTCAAAGGCGTGCAACAGGCCGTCGTTGGCGCCGGCCAACACAACGCGCCGCCGTTTGGCGTGTTTGCTCATAAAGTCCGCATAGTCGTGCGCGCCGTCTTCGTCATCCTTGTTGAAACCGTAGTCGAAGAAGAACATCGAACGGCTCGGCGGGTTCACCACCACCGGTTGCGAGTGGTAGATATCACCCAGTGCTGATGAGCCGGCGGGCCGCGGGCTCGGGTTGGGGTCGGGGGAGGCCGTATCGTCGTCGTCCATCCAGACGCCGCGCACAAAGTTCACGACCTCCTGGGTCTTGAGGTTGGTGATGCCGCCGGTGACATCGAGCAGGCCCTTGAACTCGGTCTGCAGAGTGGTGTTGGTGGGAATCGTCGCCAGATCGTGGCGCGCCCAGCTGCCCGTGATATCGCTGCCCATAAAGACGTAACGGGACGGGCTGGACTCGTCGAAGGCAGCCAGCTGCTCCGCCAACCTCTCGTTGGCGTTCCAGTCGTTCCCACTGACTTCCTCGACAACGATCTGTGTTGTATCGATTTGACAGTTGCCGTTGATCGGGAGCGACCGGTTTTCATTTGTAAATTGGAACCCGTACAGGTTGCCGTTCCACAGCGATTTTTTGGGTGCCGGTTGAAATAAGGGATAGACCACCAGCGAATCCCGGATCCCCTGACCCGAACTGCTGGCCGACGGCGGCGGTGAGATCTTGAACGCGGTGAAGGTCCGGGCTTTGGTCTGCAGCGTATAAAAGACTTCATAGAGGGCGTCGCTGAGCTCAGCCGCATTCTTGGCGCCGTAGTAGATGCCATTAGTATCATCTGAGATACACGTGAGCTGCGGCGGCGCATCGGCCACCGATTCGGAAAACCCGATGGTGAACACAGGCACCGGTTCGACGCCGTCGACGCCGGGGTTGGCGAATTTGGAGGCCGCCTGGCCCGGGTCGCAGGCGTAGGTGCCCGGCGAGGCACAGCTCTCGGCGCCGTCGGTGATCAACACCACGTACCACTCCCGGCACTCTTTCAGGGGATCGTTGGCCCAGTCGCCGACGGTCACCTGATCGACGTACCAGTCGAAGGCATCGAGCAGGGAGTTGTTGATCGGGGTCGCGCCGTCGGCAATCATCGGCACCGGGTTGTAGGTCGCACTCTCCGGGTCGTTGTCGAAGTTGTCCTGCCAGCTGAACGACCCACCACCCTCGTCGACATAATCGACTGCGGTCGCCATGGGCTGCAGAAAGGCCCTGATATCGTCGGTGTCGGTGGTGAAGCCCGGCGCCGGAAGATCGACCAGCAGATTCCAGCCATTGCAGTAGTTGGTGGTGGTGGCGTTGTTGGACGAAGTGCTGCCGGGCGCCAAGGAGTTGACGTCGATCTTGCGGCCCGCCACGTTGCGGCCGGCGGAGTAGTCGACCAATCCGCTCTCGTACAGCATTTTGAAGGGGATCATCTCGCTCGATGTCTGGGTCCACGCGCTCCACGGGTCGCACCCCGAACCGCAGGTGGGGTCCCAGGCCGAGACGTTGAAGTTGTCCCATATGGTGACGTTGTTGCCCGATCCATTCTGTTTCCCGGTGTGGTAGAGCCCGGCGGCGCCGGGGGTCAGGCTGGTGCCGGGGTCCGTCGCCTCGGCGAGGGTGCACCAGCAGTCCTCGGGGTCGCTGCTCGGGCACGAGCTGCCGCAGCCGTAGTACCTGGGGGTGGTTCGGGCAGGGTTGTAGGTGCGCAGCACCCGCACCCGGAGGTTGCCGCAGTACCAGTCCAACCGCATCCGGAAGGCCCGGTAGTGAACCATGTACTTGGCATAGTTGTCGGATGACGGCAGATCAACGATGCCCGAGTCGATCAGGGTCTTGCTGAGCTCACTATCGATGCGGTAAAACTCCCAGACCGCTCGTTTCCCGTTTCTCGTTGCCTGGTTGAGGGTCGGGAAGTTTCCCATCTCCAACTGGTAGCCTGAATCGGGGATTCCGTCGTTGTCCGGATCCTGGACCCCCCAGACGATGCCGGGCATGCCTCGTGTCGTTACAGTCAGATCGACATCGATGCGGAGGTTGGTCCAATCGGCCGGCACATACCCCGGGTTGCCGGGGATGGACTGTTTGGCGATCAGGTAGCCGTCCCAGTTGCGGGAGGTCAGTCCTTCCCAGATGCTCCGGGCGCCCCACATACCGCCGCGCACCTGACCGGGAGGGGCGCCGGGATAGTAGCTGAAGTCGGTCCAGCTTCCTGCCGGGTAGACCCACTCGTCCCAGATGGCGCCGCTGCCGTCGAGAGGGTCATCCGGGGGGCGCGGTGATGTGGTGGTCTCGAAATCGTCGAACATCACCTGGGTCGGTGCGACCGAGGGAAAGGTCTGCGCCCATGCTGCTGGCGCGCCGATGACGGCGAGAAGAAGCCCGCAGGCGCAGAGCCCCTGGGCGAGGGGGATTGGTCTGAAGGGTCGTTTCTGACGACTCATGGCTGCCTCCTGCCGGCCCATCACTGGATCTCCGTCGGTGTCGGCGGCGGCGTGTTGGTGGCCACCGGTACCGGGGTAAAGGTCCGTGTCGGCGTTCTCGTCGGCGTCCGCGTCGGCGTCCGCGTGATGGTCGGGGTCCTGGTTCTGGTCGGCGACAGGGTTCTCGTCGGCGTCCGCGTGATCGTCGGCGTCTGAGTGATTGTCGGCGTACTCGTGCGCGTCCGTGTCGGGGTACGCGTAAAGGTGCGGGTCGGCGTCCCGGCATACGGTGTATTGGTGCGGGTCGGGGTGCGCGTCCTGGTTGGGGTTCGGGTATAGGTCGGGGTCCGGGTCCGCGTGTTCGTGGGTGTTCCCGCATATGGCGTGTTGGTGCGGGTCGGGGTCGGCGTCACGTTGTAGACATAGTCGCCGCAGATCCCCTCACAGCTGACGCCGGTTGTGAGCACGTCAACATCGATGCAGGCCTCGTGGAAGTTGTTGTGCGTGAAGTTGCTGTCGATGTCGGCGTACCAGCCCCAGGTGAGGCCGGCCGGTATCCGTGCCAGAGACGGCTGATCGGTCACCTGGTCGCTGATCGGCCCATAGTCCACCGACGGCGACCCGTCGCCCCAGTAGTGGGTGCCGGTACTGTGGGAGTACGAACCCGAAAACACGCCGAACCAATCCAATCGGTAGCTCGAGTTCGGTGGGTCCCAGCTCACCACCGTCCGGGTGATTTCGATCTGGTAGGCGGTGCCGTTGTCGAGGTAGGCCTGCATGATGCCGCTCGCCGGCGCCCGCATTGTCAGCGTGATGTCGTTGCAGTCCACCGCCGGCACCGGTGTTGCCGTCCAGGTTGGGGTCGGGGAGAAGGTCGGGGTCGGAGACGGGGTGATGGTCGGCGTCAAGGTCGGTGTGGCGGTCGGTGCGACCGCGTACAGACAGGTGCGGCTCGACTGCTCTTCCACCATTTCCACGTACAGAATCCAGTCGGAGGATTCCGACCCATCGTAGTCGGGGTCAGCCTCGCCGTCGAGATCGTAATCCTCATCGTCGCCGGGGTCGACAACCACTTCGTTCCCGACCATGGCGCCGCCGCTATCCACCGCCAGGAGGTGGTTGGGATCTCCGCCGGGACTCGTGGATGCGATGCGCAACTGCACCCGCCGACGGTTCTCGATGGTGGTGCCGCCCGAGGGAATCAGCCACTCGGCAAAACACCCATCGTCGGGATTGGATGCGTCGGGGACCCGGTTCGGTGTGCAATCGGGGAATTTTCCCGACCCCGGGTCGCCGTAATAAAACTCTTCGGCAATCATGTCGCCATTGATGTCGCGTTCACCGGTCGGGTAGAACGGAAAGACGTCATCGCGGCAGATGGTCTCGTCATCGCTGGGGTCGAGGGGTGTCTCCTTGTTGTCGACAAAACAGCTGCCGAAGTACACCGGCAAGAGATCGTAGGGCAGACGCAGCCCACCGGTGCCCTCGGTGATCCCGGTGTCCCACGCATTGCTCGGGCCATAGCGATCGAGGATGGGCGCCGCAGGGTCGAAGTAGGGGCTGTAGCCGATCATTTCCCCCTTGAGGATATCGGCGGGGTTGTCGATCAGCGCTCCGGCGAAGGTCTCAGCGTAGCCGAGGCGGTAGGCGAAGTTGGGCTCGACGAGGCTGAAACGATCGCCCGACCTGGCTTCGTAGACCCAGTGCTTCTGTGGGACGGCATTGGAACCATCGGACGGCTGCGCCTGAGCGTAGCCGGCCAGGGCGTAGGTCGCATCCGTGACATCGGTCAGAAAATCGCGCAAGACGCGTTTTGCGATGCCCATCCGCGAATAGGGGTCGTCGCCTGCGCCGGGCACCATGCCGTAACCGACACGGGCGCCGCGCATGACGCCGGGCTCCTCGGGGGAACCCACCATCGACTTCGAGGTGTCGAGGATGAAGATTAAAACCGGTGGGGCCGCCCGTTCGCGCAGAAAGTCGCGGTCGTCGCCGGCCCAGGCACCGCTCGCCAGGATCGTCGTCAACAGCCGCCGAGATTGTCCAGGACCTGTAACGTTTCATCTTCAGCTCCCCCACTCGGGTCCACGACATTGGGTCACCCTCACCAACTGGTCTTCGACATACGGCCAGGTTGAGACGTCGGCCGAGACCGCCGCCCGGCTCATGCCCCCGAGGTTGCCGATGGTCCGCACCGCATCGCTGCGAATGTGAAAGTGGCGGACAACGTATTCGGACGAACACAACGAATCCTTGACCACAAATCGGTCGCCGGGCGGATTTCACAGAATTCGCTGACGGTGACCGTGTACTCACCCTTGAGAAAGCCGTCGAGGTCCGGCGAATCCTGAAGGACGAAACTCGCGGGAGAGCCGAGGGCGCCGCTCTGGATCATCTGGATCTGCAACATGACCCCGGCATCGGCTGCGTACATCGCCTTGGCCACCCAACGATCGGTCCCCGAAGCCTGGAGGCCGAGGGAAGTCTGCAACAACAGACCCATGCCGAGAAAGACCAGGATCACCGATACCAGGAGGGCCATGATCAGGGCCGCACCGCGCTCGCTGTCGCGGTTGCTGATCGGTTCTGGTGGTCTGTGAGGTTCGGACATCATAACTCCCTCCGGCAACAATCATATAGTTTCGTAGCGTCGCCACGACATCGACCCGGCGCCATTTGGCGCGCCGGCCGTCTGAATCGACGCTCTGGGTGTCCTGGCCGACGCCGAACGTCGCTGCCGGCTCTTCCCACCCAGGGAGCTCGATGGGTGTACGGCCGAGCACTGTGATCCGCATCGAGATCACCCGGTTGCCTGTGATGCCGGCGGCGGTCGGCGCCGTCTGCCAGACATCGACCTGACCATCGCTGTTGTTGTCGACCCCGAGGGCCACCTGAAGACCGCCGATATTCACCGCGACCGGCTGCGCGGTGGCGCCGTTGGCGGAGCCGTCGGCGCGCAACCGCATGAGGCGAAAGTCGGGATCCACATAGTAGGTGTAGGTATCGAGAACTCCCACCTGGAAAACGTCAAAATCGAGGGCGGCGGTGTTGAGCCCCGTCCACCAGGTCGACGGGCTGCTGCTGATCATAAGGGTCAACGTACGGTCGGGAGCGGCGTCTTCGAGCGTCGACCCGAGGCCGACCTGGCCGACGAAGTATTCGCCGAGGTTCATTTCGCCGATGAACACCAAACCACGCCCCTCCAACTGAGAGACCTCGACGGCGTCGATCTCGGGATTGATCAGACGGCCCCCCCTTCTTCGGACTCATTGATCTCGATCCGTCCAAGCGCCGTGTTGACGGCCGTATCTTTGACAAAAAACGGCGGGATTTCAAAAAATCCCCGAACGGTCAGGACATCGGTGCCGTCGAGCACATCAATATTTCCGAGGGGGTAGGGGGTCGCCAGACTGCCGGACTGGTTGGAAAGCAGTTCACCCGCGATCCAGCCACCGGTGCCCCCCACCGTGCCCGCAAACGGAATCCCGCCGCCACCGGTCATCCGGGTGGTCCGCATCATGTGGTAGGCGGCAAAACGGACGTTTTCCTGGGTGTCGGCCAGCGCCTTCTCGATCTCCGAAATCGATGTCGAGGTATCGAGGAGGTTGAGGATGCCGATCATGAAGATGGCAAACACCGCCATCGCCACAACGACCTCGATCAAGGTAAAACCCGTCCTCTCGACTGCAGTCCGGCGCAGTGTTCGGATCATCAGTATCTCCAGTACTTGATCTCGTTGGACCAGGTTCCGAGATCGGGGTCCCACATCTGTTCGCGCACCGTTCCGGCACCGGCGGCGATCACGAGGCGGATTCGATTGTTTTTCAGATCCGAAAGCACGACCGAGCCGAAGCCGATTCCGATGTCTGTCCCATGGGCGATGGCAATCCCGCTGGGAAGAAAGATGACGCCCTTCGGAGTCCCCTGAAGATCAGCCAGCGACCAGCCCGCTGCCGTATCGTCGGGCCCGATCAAAGTCTTGACGCCCATGTACCACTGACCCACAACCTCGTCGCCCGGGTCGAGCTTCCTATCCTCGGCGTCATCGACCCACGCCGCCACCGTATAGCCTGGCTGGGCGGTATCGCCGGGAATCAGGGAAACAGCCACACGGCGCCCGCTCTTGATCGCATTCATGCGGGCCACACCCAGCGCCTGGCGGACCGCCTTCACCTCTTCCAGAAGATCGGCGCGGATCGAGGCGCGATGGAGATTCGGCATGCCGATCACAGCGATGAGACCGATGATCAAAACCACCACCATCAGTTCCATGAGGGTGAAACCCCGCTGCCGACTCGTGCGAATGTCGGCCGCCGGCAGGTTGTGGTCTGTGCGCCTTCTCATGACACCACGCTCCATTCCGTCTATCTGGTCATTACTATCATGTTGCACGTCCTAGGGGACCGTCAATACACGGGGCTCTTAATTCAAAAACCTTTGACAAAAAAGAGATTACCGCCATCCGAACTCGGTCATATCTGTCCTTTCGGGTGACGGCAATCACATTCAGGCGTCCGACTGGACGGAAGATCCTCACCCGTTCCCGGGCCGTCCACACCGTTTTGACGGCGTTACTGCACCGGGGTCGGTCGGGGGGCGTCGGGGGAGTAGGGCGCCGCAACCTCGACGATCACTTCGTCGACCTGCTCCACAGCCGTCTGCGGCCGCAGCACGCGACCGAAACGCGCGGTCTCTCCGCGTGCGGAATTGAGGCGCCCTCCAATCTGGAGAGTGTGCTTTTCACCGGCAGCGCCGTAGAGAACACGGACCCGGACGTCGGCCTTGCAACCACCCCACTCACGACACTCGAAAAGCACTGTCCAGTCGGTGTAGCCGGGGTGGTCGGTCGTGCGAACTGTCAACAGTTTGAGATCGAGATCGGGTGATGTCAGGGTTATCTCGTCGACCCCGAACTCGCCGGCCATTGCCGGAGGTCGGGAGTCAGCCACGCGGCAACCCCGCCATAACAGCAGCGACACGACAACCACCACGAGGACGAGGGCCACGACGAGCCAGCGTAGGTTTTTGGACACGGGCTGCTACTGGATGGGCGTTGGACGAACGTCCGCCCCTGTGACGCCGCCGTGTTGCAACGGCAGGTTGCTGGGGTGGGGCACGCCGCCGGCCTTGGTGTAGTCGGGCTCGCGCCGCGTTTCCTGTTGCATCCACACCACAGTGGCCCGCACACTGGGCTGCGTTTTGCCTTCCCCGATCTCGGCCGCAAACCCGTGCTCGAACGGCGCCTTGTCGTCCGGTCCGAGAAAGGGCGAAACCGAGACCTCGCCGCTCCATGCGTCCCCACCAGGGGCGGGCATGGTTTCGAGCTTGACGTTGACGTTGAGCGCGGGTTGGGGAGTGCGGTTGATGACCTCGCCGCTCACCCGCCACCGTCCTTCACCGGCTGCCTCAACACGGATGTTGTTGAGGACCACGCCACCACCCTCTTGATAGCCCTCCGGCAATCCGCCGGCTGCATTGGACGCGGCTTCATCCTGTTCATCGTCGCCCTGGACGCCGCTGCCGCGGACGTGTTTGACGTCACGGTCGGTGATCGCCAGACCCGACAGCTGTTCTTCGGTGGCGTCAGCAGCGGATTTCAAACCGCGTCCGCTGGAGATCGTATCTCCCGACTCGGTCTGTTCGGGTTGGGTTTCGAGCCCGGCCTCGGCAGCCTGCGCTGCCTCTGCCTCTCTCAAGGCACCCAGGTCGACATCCACGACGTCGTAGGCCACCTGCGACCCGTTCGGCAATTTGAGCAGGACGTAGGAACCGGTCACCGAGTAGCTCTCGGCGTCGATGACAGTCCCGTCCTTCAGTTGCACATCGACCGCCACCGCGGCACCCGCCACCGCCAGCGTGAGGCCGAGGACCGTGAGAGTAATTTTCACGTGGTCACTCCTGTCGCCAGTTGGTCATCGTGTGTTCCCTGCTCAGACCCGTTTCCTCCGTGTTGTCCTTTTTGGTGGGGTCCGTGTCCGAGTCTTCCACGGAGTTGTCCACGGGGTTCGGCACCCCTCCGGTAATAATATCATTGTGCTCGGTGACCTCACCCAAACCACACTCATACCAGAGCTTATACGTCCGACCGATGCCCGATGCGCGGCACACGACGCTGAGTTCGACAGGCGTCTCATCGCCACCCGAGCCCTCGCACTCGTTGGGCGGGCTGGTTGCGGTCTCGGTGCTCGGGTCAAAGGTCGGGAAGAACACATAGCCGTTGATCACGATCGCGTCGTTCACCGTCTTCTCGGTGTCCCGGAGGCTCAGGTACCACCCGTATTTGCTATTCGTAGGATCGAGGGCGGAGCCGGCGCAGTCGAAGCTGCCGTCGAGCGCGGTGTAGGGCACCTCCACTAGGTCTGACACACCCCGGGGGCTGGCCGGCGTGTCGCCGACGTCGAGCAGAAAGTAGAAGTGGTCGATACCGGAGTCGTCGCGATCGAGGTTGGCGCGGTCGCCGCTGCCCAGGGCGAGACCCCATGCGTAGCTGGACCCGTCAAACAGGGTGGGCACCGGGATGGGCCGGGTGAAGAACTCCTGGCGATCCGGGAAATCGGAACTGAAATCGAAGATCTGGGTCAGGGTGCCGGCGGCGGCGCCGGTCGCGCTGGCGCTTGTAGGCGACGGGTACTGCAACCGCCACACCCCCCCGTTCGAGTCGGCAAAGTAGATGCGGTCGTGGAACCCGTCGACATCGGAATCGAGGGCGGTGATCCCTCCGGGCAGATCCACCGACATATTGGTCTTGAAGATCTGCGCGCCGGTTTCGAGATCGACGGCGTAGAAGAACTGACCGGTCGAGTCCGCCTCGTTCTTGTCCCAGCCGCCGCCGAAAAAGGCCACGAACACATCGTCGGGAAGCCCCGGCGTGCTCGAGTTGTAGACCGCGATCCGGGCGATGGCCGGTTTCGACCACGTCCAACCGAGATCCTCAATGCCGTTGGCGTCGGCATCGGCCGTGTCGGAGAACTCCCACATCACCCGCGGGTACTCGCCGCTGCAGTTCGGATCGGTGCCATCGGCGCATCCCGGGAACACCGAGACCGCCGGGACGTAGTCCGGTTCGGCGCCGATCGGGTCGGGCTGGGTGATGTCGAGAGCCAGAATCCCCCGCCCGCCGCGACGCATCGACGTCAGGGCAACGGTGCGCCACTCCGGATTGGAGTCGCCGTCAAAATCGATGAAGGCGTCGCCCTTGACGATCGGCCCATCCACCATGTCGAGCCCGGTGGTGTGAACCAGCGAACCGCCCGCGGTGATGTTGAAGAGGTTGTTCATCACCGCCTGCGGCACCCAGGCAAAGAGCTCGGTGCCGGTGCCGAGATCGTGAATCTCGTGATAGTCCTCGGTGGTTCCGGCTCGATCGCGGTCCCAGAACCCGCCGTCGAACGCGTGGAGCATCCCGTCGTTGGCGCCCGCCAGCACAATCCGCCGCCGTTTGGACTGTTCGTTCATGAAGGAACCGTAATCGTGCGCTCCGACCTCGTTGGCCGCTGCGTAGCCGTAGTTGAAGAAGTACATCGGCGAGTTGGGCGGGTTGACCACGACGGGCTGCGAGTGGAAGAAGTCGCCGAGAACCGGATAGCCCGAGGGCCGCGCCAAAGCCGGCGGGCCGGGGTTGGAAGGATCGGTGTCGTTGTCGACGCGGATATCGCGCACGAAGTTGACGATCTGCTGCGCGACGACATCGGTGACACCCCCCGAGACATCGAGCAGGGTCTTGAATTCTGTGCGCAGGGTCGCGTCGGTGGGGATCGTGGCAAGGTCGTGGCGGGCCCACGAACCGCTTGCGTCGCTGCCCATGAAGACAAACCGTTGCGGGTTGCCCTCGGTGTGGGCATCGAGCTGGGCCTCGAGCGCATCGTAGGCGTTCCAGGCCATTTGCGACGTGTCGACTTCACAATCGCCGATGGTCGGTAGAGTCGGCTGGGCGGTGTTGAGGGGGAAGGCCCACAGGTTGCCGGACCACAGGGTCTGCCCTTCGACCGGCTGGAAGAGGGGATAGACCGCGAGGTAGTCGCGGGTCGGGTTGCCGGAAGAGCTCGAGGGCGGCGGCGCGATCTTGAACGGTGCAAAGGAACGGGTCTCGCCCTCGAGTCGATAAAAGACCTCGTACAGAGCATCGGAAAGCTGTGAAGCGTTCTCCGCGGTCAGGAAGAGCCCGCCGGTGTCTTCGGCGATGCACTTGAGGGGCGAGTCGTCCGAGACGCCTTCGGAGAAACCGATGGTGTAGACCGGCAGCGCGTCGACGCCGACCACGCCGGGGTTGGCAAATTTCTCGGCCGCGCCACCGGGGTCGCACACCGCATCGGGGTTCCCCGGTTCGCACGCCTCTTCGCCATCGGTGATCAGAATCACGTACCACTGGCGGCAGCCGTCGTAGGGATCGGTCGCCCACGCACCGGTCGTGCGCTGGGCCACATACCAGTCGAAGGCCTCGAGGAGCGAACTGTTGATGGGGGTGGAGCCGTCGGCCACCATCGGCACCGGGTTGTAGCTCGACGCTGGCCGGGTCATTGTCAAAATCGTCGACCCAATTGAAGGTGCCGCCGCTGCTCTCATATTTGACAGCCGTGGTCATGGGCTCGAGAAAGGCCTTGATGTCCTCGATATTGGTGGTTCCCGTGGGCGCCGGCAGATCCTCGAGCAGATTCCAGCCGTTGCAGTAGGGGTTGGAGTCGGCGGAGTGGTTGTAGCCGGAAACCGAGGCCGGGGCTTCGGTCTTGACGTCGATCTTGCCGAGGTCGGGGGCCGGAGTGACGTGGCGCCCGGCCGAGAAATCGAACAGCGCGCCCTCGTAGAGTTTTTTGAACGGAACGACATCGGTGCGTTCGTTGGCCCAGCCCGACCACGGGCCGCAGACCAGACCGCAGTCTCCCGAAAAGTTGGAGATGCGCACGTTGTCGTGCTTGTGATCCCAGTCCGGGGAGAGGAAGGTCCAGATCTGGCTGCGGTAGAACCCAAACATGCCCGGGTCGAGGAGCGGCGCCGGGTCGATGCCGGAGACCGGGCCCTGGAACATCTCGCACCAGCAGTCGTCGATGTTGGCGTCTGTGCAGAGCCCGGTGGGTGCAGCGGCCGAGGCGCAGCCGTAATACTGGTTCTCGCTGCCCCACGGCATGACGTACTGGACGCGGAGGTTGCCGCAAAACCAGTCGATGCGGAAGCGGAAGGAACGCCCGGTCTTCAAGCACTCCAGCGAGTTGGTGGCGACCGTGGCAGGAGTTTCGGTGCCGGGCTCCTTCGGTATGATGTCTCCCGACGCCATCTCCACCCAGTCCTGTTGACCGGAGATCGTCCCCATGCGGTCCCATCCCTGCATGCGTGAAAGATGCCAGGTCGGGCGTTGCCCTGCGGCGAGCTCGGTCGTGCATCGGCTGGCATTGGGCCAGCCGTTTGCCGAAAACGGCTCAAGCCACAGGATATAGCCGTCCTTCGGACGGCGATCGTCGGGAAAGCTGGTGTCGACCTCGGAGTCGAGGTTCCACACAAACCCCCACAGGCCCAGCTGGTCGACGCCCACGTCGATCTCGTAGCGGAAGTTTGTCCATTCGGCCGGATCATAGTTGCCCGGGTTTGGGTTCTCCGCGCTGTCCGTGGGATGGCTCGGCGAGATGGAGTCGCGAATGATGTGCAGCGCGCTGTTGGTGGGCGAGCCGTAGAGCACCATCACATGTTGCGAGCCCCAGCCGATGGAGTACGACGGAGCCCCTGATTGGGTATCGAAGTTGGCCGTCCAGGACGAAAGAGAACCGCTTTGCCGCCACTGCCACCACTGAGTGCTCGAGTCCCAGACGATGCCCTGTGACGCGGGCAAGGGTGGTTCGAAGTCCTCGTAGAAGATCTGGGTCGCCGTGGTCGGAAAGACCTGGGCCACCGCGGCGGGCGTCACCGCCAGCGTGATCAAGAGGCCACAGATCAGGATCGGCAACATGCGGAACAGGCGCCGTCGCAGCTGAAAGCCGCCGGTGGGCCGTTGCGATGTCTCGAGGCTTCGATGGTAAAGCATGGCTGTCTCCTGTCCCACTCAGCTGACCGGTGTCGCCGTCGGTGGTGGCGTCGGGGTAAACGACGGTGTCGGCGGCGGCGTGGGGGTCGCCGTCGGCCACGGGGTCGGGGTCGAGGTGGCGAGCGGCGCCGGGGTGTTTGTCGGTCCGATGGCGGTCGGCGTGTTGGTCGGTCCGCCCGGCGTGGTCGGCGTGAACGTCGGTGTATCCGGCCACACGAATGCGGTCGCGGTCTGGGTTGGGGTGATCGTCGGTGTCGGCGTCGGCGACGCCAGACTGCCCTCGTAGGTCTCGGCGCAGACGTCGTCGCAGTACAGGTCGCCACCACCCGGGGCCTCGCCGGGTATCATGAAATCGAAACACACCTGGTAATAGCCGTCCCAGATGATGTAGGGCGCGCTGTCCCGGAGGTAGGCCCACCAGTGGGTGGTGACCCCGGCGCCGATCTGAGCGTCTTGCGGGTTGTTGTACATGCCCGTGTAAGGAGGACCGACGATTTCGACCGGGCGCATGTAACGGCCGGTGTAGGGCACCACGCTGTAGCTGCCGCTGCTCTCGTCCCAGATCTCCTCGGAGTAGGAACCGCAGTACGAGGTGCCGCCACCGTCGGTGCAGATGCGCATCCAGTCGTGGTAGGCCCACTTGCGCATATTGGTGCCCCAGTCGAAGTAGAGGCGCTCGATGGTGGCGGTCGTCGCGTGGCCGTTGGTGATGGTGGCACCCATCGAACCCGAATAGCCCGAGTTGGTGCCCTTCCGCATGTCGTAGACCGACACCCGGCAGATCGGGGTCGGGGTCGGGGTCGGGGTGAAGGTCTCGGTCGGGGTCGGGGTGACGGTAAAGGTCGGGGTCCAGGTCGGCAGCGCGGCGGCCGGCTGGCACACCCGCGTGTCGCGCTCCTCGACCGAATTGACGTAGAGCATCCAGTCGTTGGTCTCGTCCCCGTCGTAGTCGGGGTCGGCGAAGCCGTCGAGATCGTAGTCCTCGGCGCCGCCGTCCGCGAGCTGGGTGTTGCCGACCGGGGTGTCCGACGCATCGACCGCGTAGAAGTGATTCGGGTTGCCGAGATAGCTTGCGGGGATCTCGAGCCGCACCCGCCGCCGGTACTGGATCAGGTTGGCGCCGGATGTCTCTTCCCACTCGTTCTCGCAGGCCCCGGCCACCGGGCTGCCGGAACCGTCGTCCCAGATGGGATCGTTGGGATCGCAGCCCGGGTAGTCCTCGTCGGCGGGATCGAGCTGGCCGTAGTACCAGGTCTCGGGAATCAGCTGATAGGGGGCACTGGTGTCACGAACACCGGAATCGTAAAAGGGGAAGACGTTGTCCTGGCAAAGGGTCACGTCGTCGGTGTCATCGCCCGGGGTCTGCATGTTGTCGACAAAGCAGTTGCCGAAATATATCGGCATCAGGTCGAAGGGCGGCGGAACGTCGACGACGGTGACCGGCGGCCCCGGATCGCTGTAGCTGTAGTCGACCCAGCCGGTGTCGTAGGCGTTGAGCGGTCCAAAGCGATCCGTGATGTCGGAGGTCGCGGGATTGAAGTAGGGCTTGTAGCCGATCAGCCGGTTCTTGAGAATATCGGCCGGGACATCGAGGAAGATACCCGAGTGGGTTTCGGAGTAGCCCATACGGTAGGCATAGGTGGCCTCGACCATGTGAAAGCGGTCTTGGGCCCTGGCCTCGTACACCCAGTGTTTCTGCGGCACGCCGTTGGATCCATCGGACGGCTGCGCCTGGGCGTAGCCCGCCAGCGCCACGTTGGCCTCACCGACGTCGTCGAGAAACTCACGCAGAACTTTCTTGGCGATGCCCATCCGCGAGTAGGGGTCGTCGCCGCCACCTGGAACCATGGCGGCGGGAATCAGTGTGCCTTCGACGACGGTCGGTACCGCCGGGTCACCCGCGGTGGTGACCTCGGGGCTGGCCACCATCGAGCTCGAGGTGTCGAGGATGAAGATCAGGTTCGGCGCCGCCGCCACCTCGCGCAGAAAGTCGCGATCGTTGGCGGACGCGAGCCCGGCTACCGCCAGTGCGGCGACCACTGCGACCCATCTCGAAAAACATTGCTTGCTCATGGCTGCTCCCTCGACACGCATCAGTAGCACAGGAACGGTGTATTGCTGAACTCTTCGTTGGGAAACGGCTCGGCCATGACGTCGACCTCAACCGTGGCCCGCGTCAGACCCGCGAGGTCACCTACGTTACGTACCGCCTCCGAACGAAGGTGGAAGTACATCTGAGAATACCCTTCGTCTCCGGCCTGCGAGCCGTCCACAATGAAGTCGGGCTCGGTGCGACAGAACTGCGTCACCGTGACCGAGAACTGGCCTTTGAGCAGACCCGGAAGATCCGGGTCGTCCTCGAGCACGAAGGTGCCGGGTGCGGTCATCACACCCATCTGAATCAGCTCGATCTGCATCATCGCACCGGCGTCGGCGGCGTAGAGCGCCTTGGTCACCCAGCGGTCGGTCCCCGAGGCCTGGAGCCCGAGCGACGTCTGCAGCAACAGCCCCATCCCGAGAAAGACCAGGACCAACGACACCATGAGGGCGAGGATCAACGCCGCACCACGCTCGCTGGATCGAGGCCGGAGGATTTTCGGGTCGGCAAAGGTTTCGGTCCGCATCACCACTCCCTCAGAAACTGTAGTTGCGGAGGTTGACAAACAATTCGATCCGCCGCCATTTCGAATCCGCCTTCATGTTGCTCGAGGTGCCGTCCTCAACCTCGAACGTCGCATCCGGTTCCGTCCACCCCGGGACCGCGACCTCGGTCCGACCGAGTACTGCGATCCGCATGCCGAGAACCTCGTGCCCGGTGACGTCTCCGGCGCCGGACGGGTTGTCGTCCCACTCGGTGGGCTGGATCGTGCCGTCGTCGTTGCTGTCGACGCCGACAGCGATCTGGAGACCGCCGATGTTGATGGCCACGGGTTCAGCCTGGGGATTGTCTCCAGAAATCCGCACTCGACGGAGAACGTTGTCGGGGCTCACAAAATAGGTGTAGGACTCGAGAATGCCGACTCGATAAACGTCGAAGGAGGCCGGTGGATAGGCCTGGTCGGTGTTGAGGCCGGGCCACAGCGTGTCGCCCGCCTTGTGCTGCAACACCAGCTTGCGGTCGAAATCTTCTCCAACCAGGCCCGAGCCGCTGTCGAGTTCCCCTACACAGTAGTTCCCCCTGCCCATGAAGACGACACCGCGGCCTTCGAGGGCTGCGGGGGTGAAACCAGTGACATCGTTGATCTGCTCATGACTCAGGTTGTATTCGGCAATTGACACAGTGCCCGCACCACCGAGAAAGGCGTCCTGCGGGTTCACACTGAAGGGCCTGATTTCGAAAAACCCACGCAGGGTCAGCACATCCGAACCCGGCAACACGGTCACGTTGCCGTAGCCAGGAATCGCGATGGTGCCGGAGGCGTTGGAGATCAATTCGCCCGTGACCCACTGGTCTCCGCCACCACCCACCGCGGTGCCGGCGAAAGGCATACCAGCTCCGCCCATCATCCGCGCGGTGCGCATGATGTGGTAGGCGGCAAAGCGCACGTTCTCCTGAGTGTCGGCGAGCGAGGACTCGATCTGCGCCACCCTGGTCGAGGTGTCGAGGAGGTTGAGCATGCCGACCATGAAAATGGTAAAGACCACCGAGGCAACGAGGACCTCGACCAGGGTGAAACCGCGTTGACTCGTTCGCATCGTCTTATCCCGGGATCTTGAGGCTCGAAACGGTAAAAACCCGCCGGCCATCCAGGACCTGATTGGTGGAGGCAACCGTCATCGAGATCCGTTTGAGATTTGCGTCAGTTGCAGCCGCCGCCGTCCACCCACCGGCCGACGCCTCCTGCCAACTTTCGATGAGGTAGTCGTCGATGGTGTAGGTGATGGTGAAGTTCGGGTTGACCGGCGGCATCGTATGCGGGTTTCCGGCTACCGCCAGGTCATCGTGGGTAAAGGGCAGGGCCTGCAGCGACTCGAGGGCGAATCGCGCCTCGGTGGCGAGCAGGGCGTAGTCGTGCCCCGACGCGTTGGTCTTGACGGCGTGGGTGAACAGCCCGGCGATCCCGAGGGCGACAAAGGAGAGGATGACCAGCGCCACCAGGATTTCGATCAGGGTGAAACCACCCGAGTTCTTTGCTGAGGGTGTCTCAAAATCAGCCATCAGTACCTCCAGAACTTCAGCTTGTCTGAATACACGCTGTTCTCGTGGTCCCACATGTGGACCAGGACCGAGCCCGCGCCACCCATGACCGTCACCCGGAGACGGTTCCCTTGAAGGTCTTGGATCACCATGGAACCCTGCCCCGTACCGATCTGGTTCTCATGCGCGATCGAGGTGCCGTTGGGCAGGAAGACCACGCCGTACGCCGACCCCGCCAGTTGATGGAGGGCCCGGTTGACATCGGACTCATCGATGCTCACCGCGGTCTTGGTTTCCAGCGGCCACCGTCCGACCTCGTCTTCACCGGCGTCGAAGGCGTCGTTGGCGTTGGCGTCCACCCAGGAAAAGACCTCCTGGTCCGTGGCCGCCGTCGAGTCGCTCAGTTTGGCTTCGTAGGGCAGCAGCTGCAGACCGACCCGGGTGCTGTTCTTGATGGCGTGGATGCGGGAGACCCCGACCGCCTGCTGGATCATCTTGACCTGCGAGAGCATTTCCGCCCGCTTCATCGATCGCCGCAGGTTCGGGAGAACGCCCATCGCGAGGATAATGCTCAGCATCGCGATGACCACGAGCATCTCGATAAAGGTGAATCCACGCTGACGCCGGCCGTCTCCGTGCATGGTCAATGGTTCATATCTTGAACATTTCATCATTCCTAGCATGCGGTCGGTCCTCCGTGCCGTCAAGATGCCCGAGGCAACGTTAAAAAACCTTTGACACTCAGTAGGTTATGGCGATCGGCCGGGTTTCTGTCCAACTGATATGTTCAATGCCCAGACACGCCCGTCAAGATCCGCCACATAAAGTGTTCCATCGCTGACCGCCAGGCCTGAGGGCGTGATGCCGTCCGCAGTGAGATCCAGCTTGCGAACACTGCCCCCCTCCACGAACCACAACGACTGCGCCGGAACGTCGGTCACCAGCCAGCGGTCTTCGTCGAGCGCCACGAGCTGCGGCCGCGAGTAGAAATCGCTCCACGCATCGGGCAGGGCAACCGTCTGGAGGGGACGACCGGAGCGGTCGACCACCTGGAGGCGGCGGTTTCCGGTATCGCAGATGAGGAGACGCCGATTGTCGAGCCACGCCAGACCCACCGGTTCAACGAACTCTCCGGGGGCCGATCCCTCGCGACCGATCGTCGTCACCGTCGGCGCGCCGCCAGAAAACGAGATCAGCGCCACCCTTTTGTGGCCGGTGTCGCTGACCGCGACCGTTCCGTCCGGCGCCACCGCCACCGAGCGCGGTCCGTACCAGCCGTCCTCCGGCTGCGGCAACGGCCGCGCAGCGCCCGTCGCCGGGTTGTAGACGAGGACGCGGTGATTCCAGGTATCGGCGACAATCAGCACGCCATCGGGTGTCCAGGCCAGCGCCTCGGGTTGGTTCATGGTTTCGGAAACAGGTCGATCGAGGACTGTGCCTTCTGGATCGTAGAAGCTCACGCCACCGGCCGCAGCATCTGCCACCGCCAACATGCCGTCCGGCCCCATTCCGAGGCCTCGCGGCTCCATCAGCCAACCCTCACCCATCACGGACGCCGAATCGGCTCCGAGGGCATCGGCGAGTGGCCCGGGCACCGGCACGTCTCGCGCACTGTCAACGGCCTCTCCGGTGTCGCGCAGCACGAGGGTGTCGGTTGTTCCGATCACGCCCCACGGACGGCGGGTGAAGACGTAGCGCAGAATCTCACCAAAGGTCGGTTTCAGGTCCTCCATCACCCACCACCCTCGCAAGGGCAGCTTCTCCGAACTGTAGCCCGGACCGAGGATGCGGCGGACCTCCCTCTCCTTCTCCGGGTCACAAAAGACCAGTGGCGGACGCATGCCTCGAGTGGGTTCTGCCCACCAGGTCGGCGTGTCGCGGAAATACCAGGTGTAGGGCCACGCCACCTCGCCCCCGACGGCCGACACCGGGTCCGCGCCGGTGGCAGCAAACTCATAGGCTTCGGCGACCGGCGGCAGGAGTTCGGGACAGGTCTGGACGTAGATCAGGGCCTCGACCCGGTCCTGGTTTGGGGTGATCTCATCGAGCACGAAGTTGGCGACCACCGTGGTGAGGAGGGTCGCCGCGAGACCGATGCCGGCGAGGGCCCTGCTCCACCACACGCCGTGCGGGCCGAAGGTCCGTGCGAGCTGAAAACCCGCCAGGGGCAGGAATGCCCAGACCTGGTGAACGACCAGCCACGGCACCTTTTCTCCGAGGTAGGCATACATGGCGACGGACGAGACGGCAAAGGCCACCAGCGCCCGCTCGAGAACACCCATCCGGCGCCCACGCCGGATCGCCCACGCCAGACCGGCGACGATCGGGAGGAACTCGTACAGTGCCAGCCGCGGCAGGTGGTACCACGGTGGTCCGGCCACCCGCTCCACAGAGTGCTGGCCCCACCAATACGAGATCGCCTTGTAGGGGAAGAACCAGTCGCTGTTGTGGCGGAAACCGACGGTGAACAGGGGCACCGTCACGACGACCGCGGCAGCGATCGATGCCAGGATCCCCCAGCGGTGGCGAACGACCCAGTCCGATGTCAAATGCCAGGCCCGCGGGAGGCCCTTCGACAGCAACAACAGACCCGCGACCCCGCCAACGAGGGCGGCGGTGACAAACGCGTTCTCCTTGGTGGCAAAGGCGAGGCCCGTCCACACCCCGATCCAGGCCCAGGCACGCCGGCTTCCGTGGATCGCCCGCCACAGCGCGACAAAGGCGCACGAGGCCACCAACACCTCGAGCAGGTCCATCCGGAGGAAGCGCCCATAGTAGAGCCAGATCGGCGAAATCGTGGCCAGCAGGGCGGTCCACCAGGCCGGACGCGCACCGAGAATCCGCCGCGCCGACCAGGCCACGGCGATGATCAGGACACCGGCAAGAGCGATCGGCAGCCGTGCAGTGAAGTCCGAGTCGCCGGCGAGAGCATAGGTGGTCGCGGTGAGATAGTAGAGCAGAGGACCGTGGTAGGTCGGGTCGTACCGGTAGGAACCGTTCTGGAGGAGGAGATAGGCGGCGTGGGCGTGAATGGATTCGTCGTGGTGAAATGACCGCGCGCCGAGGTCCCAGAAATGGAGGCCCAGCGACACCACGACCAGGAGCACCCACGGGGCGCAGCGACGGACCCAACCCGTGCCGAACATCATGATCGAAGCTTAGCAGAGGGGAGGATTCCGAGATCGCGCAGAGCCCCGAGAATCGCGTCCGGTCCAGTCGAGGATTGGAGCCGAACCACTCGCGGACCCCACGTTCCGATCAGATCCTGTTCAGCGTCGTTGAGCACCACAACCGGCAATTGGAGCTCCCGCAGGCGGGCGCCTCCACCCGCCGGCCCTGCTCCTCCGGAAACAACAACGACCTCGGCTGGCCAGTCCTGGACGACCTCGTCGGCGACGTCGACGGATGGCGCATGCCGCACATCGAGACCGGCGCCCGCCAGCGCTTCGATGATTTTCGAGGCGGCCCTGCCGTCGGTCTCCACGAGGAGAACGCGAGGCAATTCTGCTGGGGCGGCGCGCCGGCTCTCCAATGGCTCCAGCCGCGCGATCTCGCCGAGCGGCAAGCGCACGATGAACCGGGTTCCGTCTCCCGGCTGAGATCGGACATCCACCTCACCATCGTGTGCGGTCACGATGCTGTGAACCACCGCCAGGCCGAGCCCCGAACCTCGTCCCTGGCGACGGAGGGTGAAAAAGGGCTCAAAGAGGCGCGCCCTGATTTCGGGGTCGATTCCCGGCCCGTCGTCCTCGACTTCGAGTACGGCCCGTCCGGCGGCGTGCACCACGCGCACGACAATTCGCCCGCCGTTTTCCCCCACCGCATCTCTGGCGTTCAGCACCAGGTTGAGGAGAAGGCGCCTCAGGCCGACCACATCGCCACGAACCGGCACCGTCTCGCGATCGAGTTCAAAAACCAACTCGATGTTCTTTGCCAACAGATGGCTGAGAACGTTCTCCTGTTGCCGCACCAATTCGCCGAGATCGAAGGTGGCTGGAGGCGAGCTCTCGCGGCGCGCGAAAAAGAGCAACTCGCGAACCACCTCGGTGCCTTCTTCCGCGAGGACGCGAATCGCCGATGCCGTACCGGCAAGAGCCTCCGGCTGCCTCTGCAACAACCTGGCATGGAGCAGAATCGCCGCCAGCAGATTATTGAAATCGTGGGCAACGCCGCTGGCGAGAGTCCCCACTGCCTGCATCTTCTCGGCCGCCCGCAGTCGCCCCTCCGCGTCCACACTCTCGGTCACGTCGCGCACCACCAGAATGGCGTGTCCGAGGTCCTCGGGTCTGCTCAACGTGCAGTCGAGGAGACGACCGACGTGATCGACTCGCCACTGTTTTGCGGCACCACGATGGAGCCGTTCCGACAGACCGCGGCCAACGGCCGACTCGTGGGGCTCCAATGCACGGTTGGCCAGGGTGATCCTGCCGTCGTCGTCCACCAGTGCGACGCCATCCATCATGGCGTCAAACGTGCGCCTCCAGTGCTCACCCATCCGGCGCAGTCGATCTGTCAGGTCATGGATCGCGACCAGGTATCCCCGCCCGCGATCGTCACTCGCCCCTGCCACGCGGAGCTCAACCTCAGCTACTGAATCGGCATCGAGCCTCCAATGAGCTTCGATGACCGCCTCGCCGTGTCCGCCCAGAACTTCGAGCCGGGTCCCGAGATCATCGGAATCAGGGCTTTCAAGATAGCTCGCCAAAAAAGTACCGGTCGCGCGCGCCGATCGGCCGTGGAGAAACGGTTCGGCTGACGGATTGGCTTCACGAATTCGCCCGTCGCCATCGAGCCGAATCAGAGGCGTCGGTGAAGCCGAGAACAACTCGCGGAAGCGCTGTTCGCTGGCCACCAACGACCCCCGCTGCTCAGCAAGCCGCAGCGCCATGTCACCGAAGGCGGTGGCGAGGTCTCGGATCTCGGCCGGCGCGCTCGATTCGATGGGCGGCTCGACGGCACGTCCGGCGTCAAAGGTCGCCACCCACTCCGCAAGCTGGTGGAGTGGCCGCACGACGCGTCCAACCAGGGCCATACCGGCTATCAAAGCGAGCGCCAGTGCCAGGCCGAGGCCGGCGAGCAGACGCACGGCGGCCGCCGCAAGATGAGAACGAACTCGCGACTGCGACACCAACAGCACGACGTCGACGGTTTGTGGTCCGCCTCCGGGTGCATCCTCGACCTCCACTCGGCGCTCGACCCGCATCAAGGCTGAGTCGAACCCGTCGAGTTCGGCGAGCGACACCCCGTAGCGCCACAGCACGCGACCGTCCGCCCCTTTGACTTCTCCAGCCCGGACATCACTCGCGGGAACGATCGCATCGTACTCGCCCGAACTCCCGTCAATTGCCGCGAGGCCGAGCACGTGGGCAAACAACTCGGATCTGGATCGGAGCTCATCCTCGAGAATCTGTTGTTCGTGCCACAGCACGAGGGCGCTCACCAGCACCAGGGTGACGACCAGCACACCGAGGAGCCACAAGAGAAAGCTCCGTCCAAGCGTCATGGAACTGTTGCGAGACCGTGTGGTCACGGCGTCCACCGAACTCTCTGGACCGGTCGTTTCAGCGATCCCGGCCGGCATGGCTCACCAGAGCACGCGGTGGGATCTGAAGCCTAAAAATCGAAGAAGTCTCCCTCGAAAACATCGGCCAATTGACGCATGATGCCCGAAGAAAGACCCGCCGTCACCCCGGCCATGATCGAAGCCCCTTTTGTTCGCCCCACCAGATAACCCACCAGGCCGACACAGGCGACCGAACCGACAGGATGCCTGCGCACGGTTTCTCTCCAGTCGATCGACTGTGGGACCAGAGAGTCGAGGATGGAGTCTGCGTCGAGACGCCGGGAGCCGTTGTCATCCGTCATCAGATCCTCGCCGTCCAGGTCGTCGAGGTCATCAATCATCTGATCGTCCATCTTCATTTTCCGATCGTCAGTCGCGCGGACGCGTCGCGTACCCGACCACGAACCCGACCGCCAGAGCAATCAGAACGGCCTTGCCGGGATTCGCGCGAACGTACTCAACGACCTCGTCGCTCTTACCTTTGAAATCGACCTCGGAGACTTTGGTCTTCGCCTTGCCGTACAGCTCCTTGGCCTTGACGGACAATGACTCGTACTGATCCTTGGCATTGCCGTAGAGAACCTCCGCCTGGTCTCGCGACTTCGTCGCGAGTGCGCCCATTTTTTCCCGGGCTTCGCCCATATATTTTTTGGCATCGTCGAGGTACACCTTGGCGCGCTCGGCTGCAATACCGCCCTTTTCCTTGGCGATGCCATAAGCGTCCTGCATGGTGTCCTTGGCTTTTTCCATCGATTGATGTGCCTTTGCCAGCGAGTCTTTGACTCCGCTCAGACCATCCGATGTCTCGGCCGCGACCTCGTCGATCGCTTCGTCGACGCTCTTCTTCTTTTCCGCCATCTTCGACCTCCTGTCAGGATCGCGACCATTCTACTGCAATTCCCGAACTTTCGCCGCCGCGAAAGTTCGGGAATTGCGGTGGTAGGATCGCGGGCGGAGGTCCGATGGAAATCACCGTGCTCGGCGCCGGACGTTGCGTAACCGGATCGAAATACCTGATGTCTTGGGACCGGTTCAACGCCCTCCTCGACTGCGGTCTCTTCCAGGGGCCGGCTCGATACCGGCAGTTGAACTGGGAACCTCTATCTCGCCCTCCGCACGAAGTGGACGCCGTGGTCCTGACCCATGCCCACATCGATCACTCCGGTTATCTGCCGAGGCTGTGCCGTCAGGGCTTCTCGGGTCCGATCTACTGCACGCCGCCGACCAAGGCCCTGCTCGGGGTCCTCCTGCCGGATGCGGCCCACATCAACGAGGAGGAGGCGCGGTACGCCAACAAAAAAGGCTACTCTAAACACAAACCGGCCCTGCCGTTGTTTCGAATGGCCGATGCCCGGGCCGCCCTCAAAATGCTCAAGCCGGTCCCGTTCGAAGACTGGAAGGAGCTTCACCCCGGTATCCGCTTCCGCTACCACCGCCAGGGTCACATCCTCGGTGCGGCGGCTGTCGAGCTCGAAACAAAGGTCTCCGGTGGCAAAAAAAAGACCGTCTTCTTCTCCGGCGATGTGGGGCGCTACGGAGTGCCGATCCTCCGCGAACCGGAGTCGTATCCCGGCTCCGAAGTTCTTTTTCTCGAGTCGACCTATGGCGACCGTTTTCACGGTGAGGCAGATCCGCGCACGGTGCTCGGAGAAGAGGTCCTCGCAGGAATCAAGCGGGGAGGCATCATCATCATCCCCGCCTTCGCAATTGACCGCACTCAGGAGATCCTCTACATGCTGCACGAGCTCACGGTGGACGGTGATGTCCCGGACATCCCCATCTTTCTCGACAGCCCCATGGGCATCGAGGCGACGAGGCTGTACACCCGGTTTCTCGCCGAGCACGACACCGAGATGCGCCATTTCTTTGCGGACAAGGAGAACCCGATCTTTCCACCAAATCTCCAGGTGACGCCGTCATCGGCCGAAAGCCGCAAGCTCAACTCGATGGTGGGTCCGGCGATCATCATCTCCGCCTCTGGAATGGCCACGGGCGGTCGTATTCTCCATCATCTCAAGCTCCGACTTCCCGATCCGAAGAACACGGTCCTCTTTACCGGCTATCAGGCTCATGGAACAAAGGGACGGCGTCTCGTCGAGGGCGAACCGGAGATCAAGATCCACGGTGAGTGGATTCCGGTCAGGGCGCACATCTCGCGCGTCTCGGGGCTATCGGCCCACGCCGATGCCGGAGAACTCATGGTGTGGCTCGGCCGGCGCGAACGCGATCCCGAAAAGGTGGTCCTGGTTCACGGCGAATACCCTGCCCAGGAGGCGCTCGCCGAACGGCTCAACGACGAGTTCGGTTGGAAACCGTCGATTCCCGAACTCGGCGATACAATCGAAGTCTGACATCCAGGTCCGGGCGAGCCCCGGTCTTGGGTCCCTGATCGGTGCAAGCTTTGAAGATCAACGGGGGGTGATGATGAGGCGCGACCTGACAGTTTTGTTGATCACGGTCATTTCGACCGTTGTGATGTTCACCAGTGGTTGCGGCGGACCTCGGCAAGCACCACCAGGCGGCAGTGTTCGCCAACACCCGACGACAGCGCCACAGCCGACGCGACCGGCGACCGGCGCATGGGGACGGGGCTTCGATGCAGAAGCGAATTTTCCTGATTTCAAATTGACCCTCGTTCGCACGACGTGGGTGCAACTGGATCATCTCGAGGAACCAAGCACCACCATCGTGGTCGGGGTCGAGCCCGGCATCTTTGTCGACTCCCTGCAACAGATGCTCGATGACCATCGCGTGGAGTTCGACGGCCCGCCCCTGTCCCGACACCGAGGCGCTGGCGTCGTCGAAAGCGACGTTCTGGGTGAGGTCAACTGGTCGTGGGCGAACTTTGACGCCGAGGGCGTGACCATGACCCAGCTCGCTCTATTTGCAGCACATCCCAACGACAATTTGCTGCTGCTCGCGCGTTCGGAGTTCCCCTCGGACAGCGACGATATCCAGCCACAGTTGCAGGAACTCGTCCGGGCGACTGAACTCATCGGTCCCGGTCTCTGATTCGCGTCTTCTGAAAATACCTGCAAAAAAACGCCGCAGCGAGCTGCGGCGTCGATGGGTTCGTCACTGTTTGGCGTCAGGAGTCCTTTTTATCATCATCCCCGACTGCCTCGGCCGTTGCAGCTTCGGGCTCCTCGACAGCCGCCTCATCAACTGCTTCCGCGTCAGATGGCTCATCGGCCTCTGTGGATGCAGCCTCCGCCGCGCCGTCGTCCGGCGAATCCGAATCGGCCTTGGCGCCGCCCCCGAACATACCCTTGGCGCGGTCCATGAACGAGGCCTTGCCCCTGGACGAAGACTCGCCGTCCTCGTGATCGGCGAGGTCGTAGTCGACAAACTCGATGATCGCCAATTCGGCGGCATCACCGCGTCGTCGGCCGAGCCTCATGATCCGGGTGTAGCCTCCCGGACGCTCGACAAAACGGGGCGCAATGTCGTCAAAGAGACGGCGGACCACATCTTTGTCGGAAATCATCGTGAGCACTTTTCGGCGCGCCGGGAGAGTGCCGGTGCCCGCGAGAGTCACCATCCGCTCGGCCATGGGCCGAAGCTCCTTGGCCTTGGCCAGGGTCGTGACGATCCGCTCGTGGGTGAACAGTGCGGTCAGCTGGTTGCGGAACATTGCCTTGCGGTGGGACGATGTCCGACCCAGCTTGCGGTGACGGATTCGGTGTCGCATCAGAAACTCCCGCCCCTAGAGATCGAGGTTCATGCCGAAGCCGAGGCCCAGAACCTCGAGCTTCGAACGCACCTCTTTGAGGGACTTCTCGCCGAAATTGCGGATCTCCACCATGTCCTTTTCGGAACGGCCCACGAGATCGCGCAGAGTCCGGATATTGGCATTCTTGAGGCAGTTCATCGACCGGATCGAGAGCTCGAGGGTCTCGATCGAGGCGTCGAGGATGCTGTCCTCTTCGACAGGCTCGGCCTCGGCAGCCGGCGGTAAAACCGCCTCTTCCACATCGGCCAGGCTGGTATAGATGTCGAGGTGGCCCTGGACCAACTGGGCGGCCTGACTGAGGCTTTCCTCGGGGGTGATGGTGCCGTTGGTCCACACTTCGAGAACGAGACGCTCGTAGTTGGTCATGCGACCAAGCCGCGCCATCTCGACCCTGAAGTTGGCCTTGCGCACCGGCGAGTGGGCCGAGTCCACCGGGATGAACCCGACATCGAGATCCTCGGTCTGGTTCTCTTCGGCCGGGATATAACCGCGACCCTGCGCCACACGGACCATCATCTTGAGCTTGCCACGAGCCGACAGAGTCGCCACGTGGACGTCGGGGTCGATCACCTCGACCTGGCTCGATCCCGCGAACTGACCGGCGGTGATCTCACCCGGGCCCTTGGCTTCCAAGGTCAGGAAGGTGGGCTCGTTGCCGTGGATCTTGAGCGGGATCTTCTTGAGGTTGAGGATGATGTCGGTGACGTCTTCGACAACACCCGGCACCGCCGAGAACTCATGGTCGGCGCCCTCGATCTTGACCGCCGTGATGGCGGCGGAGGGAATTGACGAAAGGAGCGCCCGCCGCAGAGCATTGCCGACGGTTGTGCCCCAACCCCGTTCGAAGGGTTGCGCAAGAAAGCGCGCGAATGTGTCGCTGTGTTCTTCTTTGCCCGGCTCCACCTGGGCCGGACGCTGGAATTCGTGCCAGATCATGCGGCCTCCAATTTAGCGTGAGTAGAGCTCGACGATGAGCTGCTCCTGGATCGGGAAACGGATATCTTCTCGGGTCGGATTTTCCAACACCTTGCCCTTGAGGGCAGACGAATCGAGTTCGAGCCAGGCTGGGATACCACGACCCTGGGCGAAATCGACGGCCTCGGTGATATGAGGGTTCTTCAAGCTCTTTTCGCGAACCGCGATTTCCATCGCCGGTCCGACCCTGAAGGACGGGATGTCGACCCGCCGGCCGTTGACCTCGATGTGCCCATGCCGCACCAACTGGCGCGCCTGGGTCCGCGAAGTTGCAAAGCCGAGCGAGTACACGACGTTGTCGAGCCTGGTTTCGAGAAGCTGCAGCAGGTTCTCACCGGTCACACCCTTGCGGCGATTGGCCTCGTCGAAGGTGCTCCGGAACTGGGCCTCGAGCAGACCATAGATTCGACGCAGCTTCTGCTTCTCCCGGAGCTGCAAACCATAAGCGCGAACCTTGCGGCGGCGCCCCATGCCATGCTGTCCCGGAGGTGCGTTGCGACGTTCGATCGCACACTTTTCTTTGTAGCAGCGCTCGCCCTTCAAGAACAATTTCATGCCCTCGCGGCGACACAACCGACAGACCGGTCCTCTGTATCGAGCCATTGATTCTCCCCTGCCCTACACTCTGCGCCGTTTCGGCGGGCGGCAACCGTTGTGCGGAATCGGCGTGACGTCGCGGATGCTCCGGATGTCGAGTCCGCTTGCAGCCACCGCACGGATGGCGCTTTCGCGGCCGGGGCCAGGGCCTTTGACCCGGACATCCACGCTGCGAACGCCGTACTCCTGCGCCTGGTCGGCCGCGTTCTTCGCTGCCAACTGCGCCGCATAGGGAGTTCCCTTACGGGATCCCTTGTAGCCGATCTGGCCGCCGGAGGACCAGCACAGGGTGCCTCCGCTCGGGTCCACAAACGTCACGATTGTGTTGTTGAAGGTGGCGTGAATATGGGCCACCGCGTGGGGGACGATCTTTCGCTCCCGCCGCGGCTTGCGCGCACCTTTGCGTTCCTTTGCCATAAAGCTCTCCCGCCTTCTGCCTACTTCTTAACCGTCTTTTTCTTACCGGCAACTGCCTGACGACGCGGACCCTTGCGACCGCGCGCATTGGTGTGGGTCCGCTGCCCACGAACGGGAAGCCCGCGGCGATGGCGCATCCCCCGATAGCTGCCGATTTCGATGAGGCGCTTGATGTTCATAGCGACCTCGCGACGGAGATCACCCTCGACCATGCCCTCATTCTGAATGACCTGCTGCAACCGCAGCACCTCGTCTTCGGAGAGGTCTTTGACCTTGATCCCCTCTTCGACCTTCGCCTTCGTCAAAATCTTGACGGCGCGAGTGCGGCCGATGCCGTAGATATAGGTCAGGCCAATCTCGACTCTCTTGCCGGACGGCAGATCAACGCCTGCTATGCGTGCCACCACATACCTCCTGGATCACCCTTGCCGCTGCTTGTGCTTGGGGTTTTCGCAGATGACGCGAACAACACCCTTGCGGCGGATGACTTTGCACTTCGTACACATTTTCTTGACCGACGGACGAACTTTCATCGCCGTCCCTCCTATTTGTAGCGGTAAACGATGCGCCCTCTCTTCAAATCGTAGGGAGAGAGCTCCACCAGAACCTTGTCGCCCGGAAGAATGCGAATGAAATGTTTTCGCATCTTGCCGGATATGTGGGCCAACACTTCGTGGCCGTTTTCCAACTCGACACGAAACATCGCGTTGGGCAGTGGCTCCACAACTGTAGCCACAACTTCGATCGCCTCTTCCTTAGGCATTCATTGACTCCTCGAGACCGAGCACACGACAACCGTCGACGGTGACGGCCACCGACCATTCAAAATGGGCGGCGAGTTTACCGTCTTCGGTCCTTGCTGTCCAGCCATCATCGTCGATAGTGACCCGCCAACTGCCTCCAGTGATCATGGGCTCGATCGCGATCACGAGACCGGGCTTGAGACGCTGCCCGTGACCGGAGCGTCCATAATTGGGGACCTGCGGTTCTTCGTGCAGGGCACGACCGATGCCGTGACCCACAAATTCACGCACAACTCCGAAGCCTGCGGCCTCTGCACGGGCTTGGACCGCGGCCCCCACATCACCGAGTCGTGCGCCTGGATTCACCGCGGAGACCGCGTCCTCGAGACAGAGGCGGGTGACCTCCATCAACTGGGTCGCTTCCGCGCTGACGGTACCGACGCCGAAACTCACCGCGGCATCACCATAAAACCCGTCCAGCAGCACGCCGCAGTCAACGCTGACCAGATCGCCCTCGTGCAACCGCATTTTCGAATTCGGGATGCCGTGCACGATCACGTCGTTGACCGAAGTGCAGAGTGTTGCCGGGAACCCACGATAGCCCTTGAACGCCGGCTTGCCACCACCCGCCAGGATCATCTCCTCGGCGAGCCCATCGAGCTCCCCGGTCGACACCCCCGGCGCGGCGGCCTGGGTGACCGCACGGAGCACCTGATGGACGAGGGCGTTGGCCCTCTCCATGGTCTCCAGTTCGCGTTCAGACTTGAGGCTGATCATCGGTCTAACTCCGCCTCCCGCGCACGCGGCCCTTGCGCATGAAGCCGTCATAGTGGCGCATCACGAGCTGCGATTCGATCTGTTGGACCGTGTCCATGGCCACGCCGACCACGATCAGCAGCGAGGTGCCGCCGAAGAAGAACTTCACGCCGAGACCCTGGGTGAACCAGGCCGGCAGAATGGCGTCGAGCGACGGCCCGATGAAGGGGATCGTCGCAACCTTGAAACCGGCAATCAGGATTTCCGGCAGGATCGCCACCAGCGCAAGATAGAGCGCACCCACCAAAGTGATCCGGGTGAGGATCTTGTCGATGAATTCGGCGGTTCTCTTGCCGGGACGGATGCCCGGGATAAAGCCGCCGTACTTGCGCATGTTCTCGGCCGTATCTTCAGGGTTGAAGATAATCGACGTATAGAAGTAGCAGAAGAACACGATCGAAAGGAAATAGACGAGGTTGTAGAGGGGCTCACCCCACGCCAACGCTTCGGTGATCTTTTGAAGCCACCGGTTTTCGATCATCTGTCCGAGGGTCTGTGGGAAGGACATGATGGAAGCCGCGAAGATGACCGGAATCACGCCGCCGGTGTTGATGCGAAGCGGCAGATAGGTGCTTTGGCCACCGTAGACACGCCGTCCGACGACCCGTTTGGCATATTGGATGGGGATGCGCCGCTGCGCGCGTTCCATATAGACAATTGCGGCAACCACCACGACCATGAAAACGATCAACAGGGCAACCGTAATGATGTTGAGTGCTCCGGTCTGGATGTCGGTCAGGGTATTGAAGATCGCCGCCGGCAGACCGACCACGATGCCCGCAAAAATGATCAGAGAGATACCGTTGCCGATACCCCGTTCGGAGATTTGCTCACCGAGCCACATCACGAAGGCCGTGCCCGTGGTCAGTGTCAGAACCGTCAACAGACGGAAACCCCAACCCTGAAAATGCTCGGGAACCAGCGGTGCGCCGCCGGGGGCCGCGGTGCGTTCGAGGAAGAACGAGATTCCCATTCCCTGAATCACCGACAGAATGATGGTGCCGTAACGCGTGTACTGGGTGATTTTGCGTCGACCCAACTCGCCCTCTTTCGAGAGCTTCTCGAGATAGGGCCACACAACCGTCAACAACTGCAGAATAATCGACGAGGAGATGTACGGCATGATGCCGAGCGCAAACACCGTCATTCGCCCGAGGGCCCCACCCGAAAACAGGTTGAGGAACCCGAGGACTGTGCCTTCCGCGGCCTTCGTGAACTCGGCGATCGCCACCGGGTCGATCCCGGGAATCGGGATGAACGCACCAAGGCGATAGACCGACAACAGCGCGAAGGTGAAGAACACCCGTTTGCGCAGGTCGGGGATGGCGAAGATGTTGCGGAAGCTGTCGATCACGACGCCACCACCTCGCAGGTACCGCCTGCATTTTCGATCCCGGCCCGCGCTGATGCGGAGAACTTATGGGCGTGCACCGTGAGCTTTTTCGAGATCTCACCGTCACCGAGCACCTTGACGAGGCGCTTGCCGCCACGAGCGAGGCCCTTCGCCACCAGAGTCTCGACGGAAACCGTGTCGCCGTCGGCAAAAACCCTCTCCAGATCACGAAGATTCACGACCTGGAATTCGACACGGAAGATGTTGGTGAATCCACGCTTGGGGATCCTCCGGACGAGCGGCATCTGACCGCCTTCGAAGCCGTAGCGGTGCGAATAGCCGCTTCGTGACTTCTGGCCCTTGTGGCCCTTGCCCGCAGTCTTGCCGTTGCCCGAACCGGGGCCACGTCCGACGCGCTTGCGCGCACGCTTGGCTCCGGGAGCAGGATGCAGATCATGCAATTCCATGACTCAACCCTCCAATTTTTCGACCGAGACCAGGTGCGTGACCTTGGTCACCATGCCGCGGATGCAGGCATCGTCCCTGCGGATCACGGTTCGGCCGATCCGTCCAAGCCCGAGACCGGCGAGGACCTTCTTCTGTTTCCCGGCGAAGCCGATCTGGCTCTTCACCTGGGTGATCTTGAGCATCGATTTGGAGCTCGCGGCCTTGCGAGCGGTCTTTGCCGCCGACTTCTCGGTCGCCGCAGGCGCCTTTTCGACGGCGGTCACTTCTACGGCTTTCTTCTTCGCAGCCGCTTTTTTCACGGGGGCCTTCTTCGGCTCGGCTTTTGCGGCGGTCTCCTTCTTCGGCGCCGCCTTCTTGGCGGGGGCTTTCTTGGCAGGGGCCTTCTTCGGCGCCGCCTTTTTGGCAGTCTCCTTCTTCGGCGCGGCCTTCTTGGCCGCGGCCTTTTTCGGGGCCGCCTTCTTGGCCGCTGTCTTGGCCGGTGCGGCCTTCTTGGCTGCTGTCTTGGCCGGCTTCTTCTCGTCGGCGGTCTTCGGGTCTTTCTTTTCCGCGGTCATCAGTTCTCACCCTTCTCGGGCACCGCAGCTTCATCGGCCTCAACGGCTTCGGGCGCCGCTTCGACGTTCGAGTTCTCGGCTTCGGCCTCCACGTCGACACCGCGCAGGCGCTGAACCTGGCTCTTGGTCATCAGCCGATCGATTGCGTCAAACGTCGCGCGGACCACGTTGAAGGGGTTCCGGCTCCCGACAATTTTCGTCAACACGTCGGCGACTCCGGCCGACTCCATCACGGCGCGCACGCCACCACCGGCGATCACGCCGGTACCGGGCGAAGCCGGGCGGAGCAGGACTTTGGTGGCTCCCCAGCGACCCCACACCAGATGCGGCACTGTCCCGCCGACCAGGGGGATGCTGATCATCTCCTTGCGCGCCTGTTCGCTCGCCTTCTGGATCGCGGGCGGCACCTCACGAGCCTTGCCCGTGCCGTAGCCGACCTTTCCCGATCCGTCACCGGCGACGACGACAGCGGAGAAGGAGAAATTCTTGCCGCCCTTGACAACCTTGGCGACCCGGTTGATGTGAACGACTGATTCTGCAAATTCGGACTCTCGGTTCATCATTTTCATCAACCCCTAGAACTTCAGTCCCGCTTCGCGGGCGCCATTCGCTATGGCCTGGACCACGCCGTGGTAACGGAAACCGCTGCGGTCAAAAACCACCGCCTCGACTCCCTGTTCCCTGGCTCTCTCGGCAATGAGCTTGCCGAGAAATGTCCCGGCTTCGCAGTTGCCGGTTGTCTTGAGTTCGCCCGCGGCTGTCTTTTCCAGCGTCGAGGCCGCAACCAGGGTGACGCCCTTGTCGTCATCGATGACCTGCGCATAGACGTGGCGGAGACTGCGATACACAGCCAGACGAGGACGATCTGCCGTGCCGCGGACAGCGGCGCGGAAGCGGCGCTTGATTTTGACTCGACGTTGTTTACGATCTTTGACCCGGCTCATACTGTCGCTCCCTGCTTCCCGGCCTTGGTGCGAATCCGCTCTTTGGAATAACGGATGCCCTTGCCCTTGTACGGCTCCGGCGGTCGCAACGAGCGGATGTCCGCGGCGATCTGGCCGACCTGCTGACGATCGAATCCCATCACCTTGACCGTGTTGGCCTTGGCGTCGACCTCGATCTCGATCCCATCAGGGACCGCAAAATTGATCGGGTGCGAGTAGCCGAGGTTGAAGATCACACTCTTGCCCTGGTTTTCGGCGCGGTAGCCGATACCGACAATCTCGAGTTCTTTCGACCAGCCCTCGGAGACGCCGGTGGCCGCATTGGCCAGCAACGAACGCACCAGTCCGTGGAATGAACGGGTCTGCGCCTCTTCGTCGGCGCGGCCGATGTTCAGCGTTCCATCGTCGACTGAAGCGCTGATACCGGGCAACAGCCCGACCTCGAGTTGACCCTTCGGGCCTTTGACGTGAACCGAGCCGTCGGCGACCGTGATGGTGACACCCTTCGGCACCGGAATCGGCATTTTCCCAATCCGTGACATGTCGTCCCCCTACCAGATCTCACACAGGACTTCACCGCCGACGCTCAGGCCTCGCGCCTGTTCGTCGGTCAGCACGCCCCGGTTGGTCGAGATCACCGCGACACCGAGACCGTTGCGGACCTTCGGCAGATCTCCCACGCCACGATAGATCCTGCAGCCCGGCCGCGACACCCGTTGAATACCGTGAATCACCGGCTCGCCGTCATCGGCATACTTCAAGTAGATCCGAATCGTGCCCTGCGGGCCTTCCTCGATCACCTTGAAGGTGCGGATAAAACCCTCCTGTTTGAGGATCTTGGCCACTTCGAGCTTCATCTTCGAAGCCGGAACATCAGTGCGGTCGTGGCGCACCGACGTCGCGTTCCGGATATGCGTCAACAAATCTGCAATCGGGTCTGTCATGCTCATGGTCTATTCCTCACCAACTCGCCTTGGTCACCCCGGGGAGGAAACCCTCGAGGGCCAGCTTGCGGAAGCAAATTCGGCACAACCGGAACTTGCGCATGAAGCCCCTCGGACGACCGCACACCTGGCAGCGGTTGCGTTGACGGACCTTGAACTTCGGCTTTTTCAGGCTTTTTGCGATCATCGCCTTGCGTGCCACGGTGCCTCCTAACGACTCTTGAACGGCATGCCCATACCGGTCAGGAGCGCACGCGCCTGATCGTCGGTTGGGGCCGTCGTAGTAATGGTGATGTTCATACCCATCGTTGTCTCGAGCTTCTGATAGTCGACCTCAGGAAAGACCAGGATGTCGCGAATCCCGAGAGTGTAGTTGCCGCGGCCGTCGAAGGCCTTGGTCGAGATCCCGCGAAAGTCGCGCACCCGGGGCAGTCCGATCGAGATCAGACGATCCAGAAACTCATACATGCGTTCCCTGCGAAGCGTGACCCGAGCGCCGACCGGCATGCCCTCGCGAAGCTTGAACGCGGCGATCGATCTCCGAGCCCGTCGCATCTCCGGCAACTGGCCGGTGATCTTCACGAGCTGTTCCATGGCCACGTCGAGCAGCTTGGCGTTGCGGCTGGCTTCGCCGACACCGATATTGCAGGTGATCTTCGTGATCTTCGGAACCTGCATCGGATTGGTCAAACCGAAGTCCTTCTGGAGCTGCGGGAAGACCTCATCGCGGTACTTCTTCATTAAGCGCGCCATCGTCCCTCCTAACGGTCGAGAATCGCGCCGTCGACCTTGGCGACGCGGACTTTTCGCCCGTCGTCGAGAATTCGATATCCGATTTTGGATCGCTGACCGCTGTCCGGAGACAGCACCATCACGTTGGACACGTGAACCGCGGCCTCGCGCTCCACAACTCCACCCTTGACGTTTTTCTGAGGGTTGGGCCGGGTGTGGCGTTTGATCATGTTGACGCCCTCGATCACCAACCGATCACGGTCCCTGTCGACCACCAGCACACGGCCCTTCTTGCCGCTGTCTTTGCCGGCCACGACCTCGACAGTGTCACCTTTTTTGATCTTCATCTTTCGCTCCTAAAGAACCTCGGGCGCGAGGGAGACGATCTTCATGAACTTCTGTTCACGAAGTTCCCGTGCGACCGGGCCGAAGACGCGGGTGCCGATCGGGTCTTTTTCCGCACTGACCAGCACTGCCGCGTTCTCATCGAACTTGATGTAGGTGCCGTCGCGGCGGCGCGCGCGCGAACGGGTCCGAACGATCACCGCTTTGACCACGGTGCCCTTTTTGATGTCTGACTCCGGCGTCGCTTCTTTGACGGAGCAGACGATGATGTCGCCGAGCCCCGCATATCGCGGCGCCGACGATCCGCCGAGCTGGCGGATCGCAAACAACTTGCGCGCGCCGGAGTTGTCGGCGACCGTCAGTGTGGTACCCATCTGGATCATCGCAAGCCTCCCAGCTACTGCGCCCGCTCGATGACCTTGCGGACACGCCAGCGTTTGCGCTTGGAAAGCGGCCGGCACTCCTCGATGAGCACCCGATCGCCTTCGTTACAGGTGTTTTCTTCGTCGTGCGCCATGAATTTCGAACTGGTGCGTACGAACTTCTGGTACAGCGGGTGCATGACCAGGTTCTCGACCTTCACCACGATCGATTTGTCGGCGCCGTTGGACGTCACCAGCCCGACCTTGGTCGTCTTGCTGGCTCCCTTTTCGTTGCTGCTCATCATGCACCCCCCTCGGTCCGACGCTCGTTGATGATCGTCAGCACCCGAGCGATGTCCTTGCGGACCTCTCGAATCTTGATGGGGTTTTCGATCTGCCCCGTGGACTTCTGGAAGCGAAGCTTGAAAAGCTGTTCTTCGAGGTCGCCCAGCGTCTTGCGGAGCTCGTCGTCCGACCGATCACGAATGTCCTTCGCCTTCATAGCTGTTCTTTCCTGGTCACGAAACGAGTCTTGATCGGCAGCTTGTGGGCCGCCAGACGCATCGCCTCACGGGCGATGGTTTCGCTGACACCTTCCATTTCATAGAGAATCCTCGCCGGCTTGATCACCGCCACCCACTCCTCGGGGTTGCCTTTTCCCTTACCCATGCGGGTTTCAAGGGGCTTTTTAGTGATCGGCTTGTCGGGGAAAATCCTGATCCAGATCTTGCCGCCGCGTTTGACGTGGCGGGTCATCGCGATTCGGGCGGCTTCGATCTGCCGCGCCGTGAGCCAGCCCCGACCGACGGCCTGCAGACCATAATCACCGAAGGACACCTTGGCGCCGCGCTCGGCGATGCCGCGGTTCTTTCCCCGCTGCTGCTTTCTGTATTTGACTTTCTTCGGCATCAACATGGCGTAACTCCTTACAGACGGGGACGCGGACCGCGGGCGCGGTGGCGCTCACCGCGATAGACCCACACCTTGACCCCGATCACGCCGTACGTTGTGAATGAGGTCTTGAACCCGTAATCGATATCCGCCTTGAGGGTGTGCAGCGGCAGACGCCCCTGCTGGTACCACTCCGAACGCGCGATCTCAGCACCGTTGAGGCGCCCGGCACAGCGAATCTTGATCCCCTGGGCGCCGAAACGCAGTGCGTTTTCGATCGCCCGCCGCATCGCCCGACGGAACGCGATGCGCCGCTCGAGCTGGCGCGCCACGTTGGCCGCGATGAGGTGGGCGTCGATCTCCGGCCTCTGGATCTCCTGAATGTTGATATGGATGTCCTGGCCGTAACGACGCATGAGGTCGTCGCGCAGCTTGTCCACCTCGGCGCCCTTGCGGCCGATGATGATCCCGGGCCGCCCGGACAGGATGTTGACACGCAGCTTCGACGCCGTGCGCTCGATGTCGATGGCGCTGACCGCGGCGTTCTCGAGCCGGTCCATCAGCTCTTGGCGGAGCTGCAGATCCTCGTGCAGGAGATTCGCGTAGTCCTTGCCGTCGGCGTACCAGCGCGACCGCCAGGTGTTGTTGTATCCGAGGCGGAAACCGTACGGGTGCGTTTTCTGTCCCATAATCCTCCCTACGATCCCCGCACCGACAGCTCGACGGTGACGTGGCACATCCGTTTGTAGATCCGGTGCATCCGAACCCACTTGGAGGCCGGCCGACCACGGCGCAAACGCGGACCGTCGTCAACGGTGATCTTGCTGATAAAAACCCGATCGACATCGACTCCAGGCTGTGCCTGCTCGAGATTGGCAAGCGCGGAACGCACCAGCTTGGCGACGTCTTTTGCCGCGTACTTGGGGCTGAGCTGGAGGGAGGTGAGCGCCGGCTCGACAGCCTGGCCGCGCACCATGTCCACTACCAGCCGCACCTTCTGCGGCGACGAGCGATAATACCGGAGTTGAGCTCGTGAATCCATCATGCCCCCTACCGTACGCCCTTTTCCTTCCGGCCCGAGTGGCCGCGGAAGGTCCGGGTCGGGGCGAATTCACCGAGCTTGTGCCCGACCATGTTCTCTGTGATGAACACCGGAACGAACTTGTGGCCGTTGTGGACGGCGATAGTCATCCCAACCATGAGCGGGGTGACAGTGGATCGCCGCGACCAGGTCTTGATGACCCGGCGGTCGCCGGCGCCGCTGACACCTTCGACCTTTTTGGCCAGGTGCTCGTCGACGAAAGGTCCCTTGCGGATTGAACGTGACATCTCGTCCCCCTACTTCTTCTTCCGGCGCGCCACGATGAGGCGATTTGAGGCCGCCTTCTTACTGCGGGTCTTGGCGCCCTTGGTCGGCCAGCCCCACGGTGAAACCGGGTGCCGCCCCTTGTTGCGTCCCTCGCCGCCACCGTGCGGGTGATCCACCGGGTTCATTGCGGTACCGCGGGTTTGGGGCCGCACGCCCAGCCAACGCTTGCGCCCGGCTTTCCCGAGAGACCTGTTCGAGTGATCGCTGTTGCCGACCTGACCGATGGTGGCCATGCAGGACGACAACACCATCCGCATCTCGCCCGACGGCATGCGCAGGGTCGTGTATTTGCCCTCTTTCGCCATAATCTGGGCCGACGTGCCCGCCGACCGCACCATCTGACCACCCTTGCCGGGTTTGAGCTCGACGTTGTGGACCAGGGTGCCGAGGGGGATGTTCCCGATCGGCATGGCATTGGCGGGTCGCACATCGACCTTGGTGCCGGCAACCACGGTGTTGCCGACCATCAGCCCGATCGGCGCCAGGATGTAGCGCTTTTCGCCGTCTGCGTAGTGCAGGAGGGCGATATTCGCGGATCGGTTGGGATCGTATTCGATGGTCGCCACCCGAGCCGGCACATCGAACTTGTTGCGCTTGAAGTCGATGATCCGATACAGGCGCTTGTGGCCGCGGCCACGGTGCCGGGACGTGATGTGTCCCTCGCTGTTGCGACCCGAGGAGCGTTTCTTGCCCTCGGTGAGCTTCTTCTCGGGACGGTTCGTGGTCAGTTCCTTGAAGTCGGAACTGGTGACGAAGCGTCGTCCCGGAGAGGTCGGTTTGTAGGACCGGATCGCCATGACAGACTCCTCAGATTCCTTCGAAGAACTCGAGCGTCTTCGAGCCCTCCGCCAGTTGTACGTACGCCTTGCGAACCGCGGGCCGGTGGCTGACAGTGCGTCCGTACCGCATGGTCGGTTTGCCCTTGCGGTTGACCATGTGGACGCCCGTCACCTTGACGTCGAAGAGTTCCTCGACGGCCTTGCGGACCTGAATCTTGTTGGCTCGCCGATCGACCTCGAAACAGACCGTGTTCTCACGCTCCTGCATGAAGGTGGTCTTTTCGGTGATGATCGGCCGCAGAATGATCTCGCGCGCCTTCATGACAACACCTCTGCAATCGACCGCAGCGCCGGCTCCGTGGCGACAATCCAACGGTGGTTGAGCACCTCGTAGGCATTCAGCGAACCGGCGTCGAGCATCTTGACGTCTGGACGATTGCGGCTCGCGAGATGGAGATTGAGGTTTTCCAGTCCATCCACCAGCAGCACCTTTTCACCCTTGACACCAAGGGCGTCGAGCCGCTTCAGAAAGTCCTTGGTCTTCGGCGCCTCGAGCTCCATCGAGCTCAGCACCAGCAGCCGGCCTTCGGCCAGACGCTGCGACAGCACACCGCTGAGGGCCGCCTTGCGGGCCTTCTTGTTGACCTTCTGCACGTACGACCGCGGGCGCGGGCCGAACACTGTCCCACCGGATCGCCACAACGGGGACTGCTTGGTGCCTGCGCGGGCACGCCCGGTGTGTTTCTGCTTCCAGGGTTTGGCGCGGGTCCCCGCCACCTCGGAGCGTTCCTTGGTCTTGTGTGTGCCCCGGCGACGGCTCGCGAGGTAGGCGCGAACCACCTCCCACACGAGGTGCTGATTGACCTCGCGGGCAAAGACGGTATCGGGGAGATCGATCGAACCGACCACCTCGTTGTCCCAGTTTTTGACGTCGATCTTCATGACAGCACCCATCCCCTCACGAGGCCTTGACGATTCGGATGTAGCTGTTGCGAGCCCCCGGAACTCCACCCTTGAGGAAGATCAGGTTGCGTTCAGCATCCACCTTGACCACCGTGGCGTTTTTCACGGTGATGCGTTTGTTGCCCATCTGCCCCGGCATCTTCTGTCCCGGAAAGACTCGCGACGGCCACGCCGAGCGACCGATCGAACCGGGCGCGCGGTGAAACATGGAACCGTGGGTGGCGCGCCCGCCACCAAAGCCGTGACGCTTGATCACGCCCTGAAAACCGCGCCCCTTGGACTTTCCAACCACGTGCACCGCCTCATCGACGGCAAAGATATCCGCCAGCACGGCATCGCCGGGCTTGGCTTCATCTTCGGTGTCGACGGGTACTTCCGCCAGAAAACGGGTCGGAGGAACCCCGGCTGCCGAGAAGTGCCCCGTCACGGGCTTGGGCACGTTGCGGCGCGGGCTTGATTCGACCAGCCCGATCTGCACCGCCTCGTAGCCGTCCTTCGCAACCGATTTGCGTTGAACAATCACGCAGGGCCCAGCTTCGACCACGGTGACCGGAACCACGCGTCCGTCGTCGTCGAAAATCTGGGTCATGCCGACCTTTTTGCCGAGAATGCCGCGTACCATGGTGTCACCTCGCCCCGTACGCCTTGATTTCCACATCGACGCCCGCAGGCAACTCGAGCTTCATCAACGCGTCAATGGTCTGCTGGGTCGGCTCGAGAATGTCCAGCAACCGCTTGTGGGTGCGGATCTCGAACTGCTCGCGCGACTTCTTGTCAACGTGAGGTGACCGCAGCACCGTGAACCGTTGAATGTGGGTCGGTAGTGGGATCGGGCCCGCAATGCGTGCTCCGGTCCTCTGCGCCGTATCAACGATTTCAGTTGCCGATTGGTCCAGCAGGCGATAGTCGTACGCCTTGAGACGGATGCGGATCTTGTCGCTCGCCATCTTTTACTCCAGAATGTCCGTGATCGAACCGGCGCCGACGGTACGGCCACCCTCACGAATAGCGAAGCGCAAGCCCTTCTCCATCGCGATCGGTTGAATCAGTTCCACTTCCAGGTTCGTGTTGTCTCCCGGAATCACCATCTCGACGCCCTCGTCCAGGTTCACCGATCCCGTGATGTCCGTCGTCCGGAAGAAGAACTGCGGCCGATAGCCGCGGAAGAACGGCGTGTGGCGCCCTCCCTCTTCCTTCGTCAACACGTACACCTCTGCGCGGAACTTGTGGTGCGGGGTGATCGATCCGGGCTTTGCAACCACCTGACCACGCTCCACGTCCTTGCGCTCGGTGCCCCGCACCAGAAGACCAACATTGTCGCCGGCCTCACCGCTGTCCAGCAGCTTGCGGAACATCTCAACACCCGTCACGACCTTCTTCATCGTCGGCCGGATCCCCACGATCTCCATCTCTTCGCCGACGTTCACTTTGCCGCGCTCGATCCGGCCCGTCACCACGGTGCCTCGTCCCGAAATCGTGAACACGTCCTCGATCGGCATCAGGAACGGCTTGTCGACATCGCGCTCCGGCTGCGGAATGTAGGTGTCCATCGACTCCATCAGCTCCCAGATCGACTTGCAGTCGTCCGAATCCGGGTCATCGCTCTCGCCGGCCTTCAACGCTGATCCACGAATCACCGGGATGTCGTCACCCGGGAAATCGTATTCAGACAACAGCTCACGGACCTCGAGCTCCACCAGGTCCAAAAGCTCCTCGTCGTCCACCATGTCCACTTTGTTCATGTAGACGATGATGAACGGCACGCCCACCTGGCGCGCCAGCAGGATGTGCTCCCGCGTCTGCGGCATCGGTCCGTCCGCCGCCGACACAACCAGCACCGCTCCGTCCATCTGCGCCGCACCCGTGATCATGTTCTTCACGTAATCGGCGTGTCCGGGACAGTCAACGTGGGCGTAGTGCCGCGCTTCCGACTGGTACTCCACGTGTGCCGTGTTGATCGTGATCCCACGCGCCTTCTCTTCCGGCGCCTTGTCGATCGAATCAAACGGCGTGAAGTCAGCCAGACCCTTCGCTGCCAATGTCTTCGTGATCGCCGCCGTCAACGTCGTCTTCCCATGGTCCACGTGACCGATGGTCCCGATATTGACGTGCGGCTTTGTCCGCTCGAACTTCTGCTTGGCCATTCTGCCTCCTTACGCCGTCATGCCCGTGGCGCGCGCGACGATCTGATCAGCAACTTGCTGCGGCACTTGGTTGTAATGATCGAACTGCATACTGTAGGTGGCCCGCCCCTGGCTCTGCGAACGCAGATCAGTGGAGTAGCCGAACATCTCGGCCAACGGCACATACACCGTGGCGACCTGATAACCCGCGCGGCTCTCCATGCCGAGGACCCGTCCGCGCCGGCGGTTGAGATCGCCGATGACGTCACCGAGATACTCCTCGGGTGTCACCGCTTCGACCTCCATCACAGGCTCCATGATCGCCGGGCCGGCACGCCGAGCTGCGTCCTGCAGAGCCATCGAACCTGCCACCTTGAACGCGATCTCGGATGAATCTACGTCGTGGTACGAACCGTCGTACAGGGCGGCGCCAACACCCATCAAGGGGTAGCCGGCGAGCACTCCGCGTTCCATCGCCTCTCGAATGCCGACTTCCACCGGCCCGATGTACTCGCGCGGGATGGTGCCCTGTTTGATTTCGTTGACAAAAACGAAGTCCTCGCCGTCGGTGAGCGGCCAGATACGGATCTTGGCGTGACCGTACTGTCCACGACCACCGCTCTGGCGGACAAAGAGCCCTTCGCCTTTCGCTTCGGCCGTGATGGTTTCGCGATAGGCCACCTGGGGCCGGCCGACCTTGGCGCCGATCTTGAACTCGCGAGTCAGGCGGTCGACGATGATCTCCAGATGGAGTTCACCCATACCCGAGATGATGGTCTGGCCCGTTTCCTCGTCGACCGCAACCTTGAAGGTGGGATCCTCCTGAGTCAGCTTCTCGAGGGCCGGGCCGAGATTGTCCTGATCGACCTTGGTTCGCGGCTCGATCGCGACCGCAATGACCGGTTCCGGGAAGTGCATCGCCTCGAGCACGATCGGGTGCTTGCGATCGCACAGGGTCTCGCCCGTACTTGCGTTTCGCAGGCCGACCACCGCACAGATGTCGCCCGCGAAAACTTCGGCGATCTCTTCGCGTTTGTTGGCGTGCATTTTCAAGAGCCGGCCAACGCGTTCGGACTTGCCGGACACCGCGTTGAACACAGAGTTCCCGGTTGCCAGGTGGCCGGAGTAGATCCTGATAAAGGCCAGACGACCGACAAAGGGATCGGTCATGATCTTGAACACCAGGGCCGCGAACGGCTCTTCGTCATCGGCGCCGCGGATGGTGCTGCCCTTGGCTCCCTCGGGCAGAAAGCCTTCGATCGGCGGCACGTCGAGAGGCGACGGCAGGAAATCGACGACCGCGTCGAGCAACGGCTGCACACCCTTGTTCTTGAATGCAGAGCCGCACAGAACCGGGACGATCGAACCGCCGATCGTGCCAGCCCTCAAACCCGACAGAATCTGGTCCTCGTTGAGCGTGCCGTTGGCCAGATAGATATCGAGATACTCTTCAGAGCTCTCGGCCGCCGCTTCGATCAGTCGCTCGCGGTACTCTTCAACTTCGGCAAGATAGCCCTTGGGAATGTCTTCCTCATGATACTCCGCGCCGAGCGTCTCGTCGTGGTAGTGATAGGTCTTGAGGCGCACCAGGTCGATCACCCCGGCAAAGCCGTCTTCACACCCGAGCGGCAGTTGGACCGGGACCGCATTGGCTTTCAACTTGTTATGAATCTGATCGACGACGCCCGCGAAATTGGCACCGACGCGGTCCATCTTGTTGATGAACGCGACCCGCGGCACGCCATAGCGGTCGGCTTGGCGCCAGACGGTCTCCGATTGCGGTTCGACACCGCCCACCGCACAGAAAACAGCCACCGCTCCGTCGAGCACCCGAAGACTGCGCTCGACTTCGGCCGTAAAATCCACGTGGCCGGGGGTGTCAATGATATTGATGCGGTTGTCGCGCCAGAAGCAGGTTGTCGCAGCGGAGGTGATGGTGATGCCGCGCTCCTGCTCCTGCGGCATCCAGTCCATGGTGGCGGTCCCGTCGTGGACCTCACCGATCTTATAGTTTATGCCCGTGTAATAGAGCACACGCTCGGTAGTCGTCGTCTTACCGGCATCAATGTGGGCCATGATGCCGATATTCCGGACCTGAGCGAGAGGGTTGACACGGGACATAATTTTCAAAGATCTCCTACGGACTGCGGTCGTTAACCTGGGACTCTCCGTTACCAGCGATAGTGGGCAAAGGCCTTGTTGGCATCTGCCATGCGATGGGTGTCATCGCGCTTCTTGACTGTCCCGCCGCGATTCGATGCGGCGTCGAGGAACTCTCCCGCCAGCTTCTGCATCATCGTCTTTTCATGACGGGATTTCGCGTATCCGATCAGCCACCGGATGGCCAGCGCCTGCTGGCGATCCGACTGCACTTCGATGGGCACCTGGTAGGTGGAGCCACCGACGCGCCGGGACTTCACCTCAACCTGAGGCTTGGCGTTTTCGACTGCACGCTTGAAGACCTTGACAGGATCGTCGCCCGTCCGTTCTTCGATCAGGCTGAGGGCGCCGTAGAACAGCTTCTCGGCAGTCGATTTCTTGCCCTGAATCGTCACGTTGTTGATGAACTTCGTGACCAATCGCGAGTTGTAGACGGGATCCGGCAGGATCTCACGTTTGTCGATTGTTGTTCGGCGAGGCATGCCAGTCTCCCTACTAGTTCTTCGGGCGCTTGGCGCCGTACTTCGACCGCCGTTGGCGCCGGCCTTCGACACCCTGGCTGTCCATGGTGCCGCGGATGATGTGGTATCGAACACCCGGCAGGTCCTTGACGCGACCGCCGCGAATCATCACCTGGGAGTGCTCCTGGAGGTTGTGGCCCTCTCCCGGGATATAGGCCGTCACCTCGATGCCGTTGGTCAACCTCACGCGAGCGACCTTGCGGAGCGCCGAGTTCGGCTTCTTGGGCGTGGTCGTGAAGACGCGGGTACACACCCCCCTCCGCTGCGGGCACGCCTGCAGCGCCGGGCTCTTCGTCTTCTCGGTTGCGATTTTGCGGCCCTCGCGGACCAGCTGCGAAATCGTCGGCATAGTCGCTCCCTATTTGGAGGTTCATAAATCCAAGTGGAGAACCCACTTGGCTGCTTTACGGTTCATCCTGACCCGAACATGAGTCAGAGCCGCGGAAGAATACCGAAGATGCCGCGTGCTGTCAAGCAACAAAAGGGCTTTCCCCATGTGTGCCCATTGGTTTTTTGGAGAAATTTCGAATTTCGTCTCGGGAATCCCTTACGGAATCGAGTCGACCACGGCGGAGGCGCCTTCCGCCGCACGAAAACGAACGCGGAAAGGCCTTGTCCACCGGACGTGCCGTCTCAGACAATGTTGGGACCTCGTATGCCGGTTGCGAGCTTCCGTCTCGGGCCCAATCATTGTTTGAGGGGGCACTCACGGGCAATGCCCTCTCGGAGAATCACGGGAAGCGCGATTTGAAAACCGGCAACTCCCGAATACCGGGAAACGGAGACGCCCTGAAGACAAGGTGCGGTGACGCGCACGGGATCCGGCTTCGTCCGAAGGACTACGCCGGGATGGTTTGCCGGCGCCCAGGGCTCTGGCAAACCAAAAAAGGCCGCCCTTTCGGGCGGCCGGGCTGGAAGTTATTGAAACCGTTCTACTTTTCGGCGACCGGCAGGACATCACCTTTGGCCTCGATGAGGGCCGTGGCGGCCTCGGTCATTTCCCGATAGAGGTTGTCGGGCTCCTCGCGCGGCTCCATTTCGTCCTCGGGCACACCGTCAATGATGGTGCGGCGGTACTTCGGCGCACCGGTCCCGGCCGGGATCAGTCGGCCCACGATGACGTTTTCCTTGAGACCGTGCAGATTGTCAACCTTGCCCGAGACCGCGGCCTCGGTGAGGACCCGCGTGGTCTCCTGGAAGGACGCCGCCGAGATAAAGCTCTCGGTCGCCAACGAGGCCTTGGTGATTCCGAGCAGCAGCGAACTCGCCGTCGCCGGCTCGCCACCGGCCTCGATGACCCGTTCGTTCTCGCCCTCGAAGAGATAGCGCGGGATCTGCTGCTCGAGGAGGAAATCGGTGTCGCCAGGATCGACGACTTTCACGAAGCGCATCATCTGGCGGACGATGACCTCGATGTGTTTGTCGTTGATGGCAACACCCTGCGAGCGATAGACCTCCTGGATTTTGTCGACGAGGTGGTTCTGCATTTCCTTTTCGCCGAGAATCGACAGGATGTCGTGCGGGTTGACCGCGCCCTCTGTGATGGGATCACCGGCCTGGATGAACTCGTCTTCCTGGACCGACACGTGAGCGTACCTCGGGATCGTGTACTCGCGGGACTCCTCGCCCTCGCCCTCGACAACGATTCGCCGCTGTCCGCGCACCGGCTCCGTGATGCGGATCCGACCGTCGATCTCCGAGACCACCGCCGGGTCCTTGGGTTTGCGGGCTTCGAAGAGCTCGACCACGCGGGGAAGACCGCCGGTGATGTCCTTGGTCTTGGACATTTCACGCGGGATCTTGGCGAGCACATCACCCGGCGCCAACTCGTCCTTCTCGGCAACCGCAAGGTGCGAGCCGATGGGAAGCTGATAGCGCCTGGTTTCTTTGTTGCGGCCTTTGCCAACCACCTCGAGGGTCGGGATCCGTTTGCCCGAGCCCAGCGGTTCGATGACGATCTTGTGGGCGTGGCCGGTGAGCTTGTCGATCTCCTCGCGGACGTTTTCGCCCTCGACCAGATCGTGGAACTTCACTTTGCCCGCGATCGCGGTCAAGATCGCCGAGGTGAAGGCGTCCCACTCGACGAGCGGAGTTCCCGGCTCGACCTTTTGGCCGTCCTCGACCAGGAGGTGCGACCCGTAGGCCACGGAGTATCGCTCCTTTTCGCGCTGCCGCTCATCGAGGATCACAAGCTTGCCGGTTCGCGAGATCGCCACCGTCTCAGAGTCTTTGTTTTCGACGGCCGCAATGTTGAGGAACTTGATCTTGCCGGTGTGATTGGCAACGTGTCGCGAGGACTCGGTGCCACGGGTCGCGGTGCCGCCGTAGTGGAAGGTCCGCATCGTGAGCTGCGTCCCGGGCTCACCGATCGACTGCGCAGCGATGATGCCGACCGCCTCTCCGATTTCAACCATCCGTCCGCTGGCAAGCATGCGGCCGTAGCACAGCTGACACACCCCCCGTTCGGTTTCGCAGGTCAAAGCAGAACGGATCCGAACCCGTTCGATGCCCGCCTCCTGGATCTGGCTGGCGATGAAATCGGTGACCTCAGTGTTGACCGGGCAGATGAGGGTGTCTTCGATGGGATCGTAGACATCCTCCGCGGTCACACGACCGACGACCCGGTCCCGCAGCTGCTCGAGAATCTCGCCACCCTCGGTGATGGCCGAAACCTCGATACCATTTTCCGTTCCGCAGTCGTGCTCGACGACGATCACGTCCTGCGACACGTCGACGAGCCTTCGTGTCAGATAACCCGAGTCGGCGGTCTTGAGGGCGGTGTCGGCCAGGCCCTTCCGTGCACCGTGGGTCGAGATGAAGTACTGCAACACCGACAAGCCCTCACGGAAGTTGGCGGTGATGGGGGTCTCCATGATTTCACCGGAAGGCTTGGCCATCAGACCGCGCATTCCGGCAAGCTGCCGCACCTGCTCACGGGATCCGCGAGCACCGGAGTCGGCCATCATGAAGATCGGGTTGAACTCGCCGGTCTCGAGGTCCACCGACGACATCTGGTTGAACATCTCCTTGGCCACTGTTTCGGTGACTCGGTGCCAGATGTCGATGATCTTGTTGTGTCGCTCACCGGCGGTGATGAGACCCTTGCGCCGCTGATCCTCGACCTGATCGACCTCTTCATAGGCAGCGTCGAGCGCCGCAGCCTTGGTCTCCGGGATGACCATGTCGTGCGAAGACAGGGAAAGCCCGGACCGGGTGGCGTACTCGAAACCGATCTCCTTGAGGTTGTCGAGCAGGATGACGGTTGGCTCGTGGCCCGCCTGCGCGAACGAGAAGGCGACCAGATTCTGCAGGCCCTTCTTACGCAACTGCCCGTTGATAAAGGGCATTTCCTCGGGCAACCGCATGTTGAAGAGCACCCGACCGACCGTGGTTTCGAGGAGCATGTTCTCGACCTCGATCATGTCGGCGTGCAACATGTCCTGGCTGCCGCCCTGCGCGACAAGGTCGATCAGCCGGCCGGAAAAGCGGAGCTGGATCGGCGCCTGCGTGCCGACGACACCGGCGTTGTAGGCGAGGAATACCTCTTCCGGTGAGGCGAATGTCTTCCCGCCCCCCTTGGCCATGTAGTTTTCGGTGGTCAGATAGTAGATCCCGATCACCATGTCCTGCGACGGCACCGCCAGTGGACGACCACTGGCCGGCGAAAGAATATTTCGAGCCGACATCATGAGGACATGGGCCTCGAGCTGGGCCTTGGGGGAGAGCGGAACGTGGACTGCCATCTGGTCGCCGTCAAAGTCCGCATTGTAGGCCGCACACACCAGCGGGTGGATCTTGATCGCCTTGCCTTCCACCAGCACTGGTTCGAAGGCTTGAATGCCCAAACGGTGAAGCGTGGGAGCGCGGTTGAGGAGCACCGGGTGCTCCTTGATGACCGTTTCGAGCGCATCCCAGACTTCGGGTGTCTGCAACTCAACGAGCTCTTTGGCCATCTTGATGGTTGTGGCGAGCTCGAGCTTCTCCAGCTCGCGATACACGAATGGCTTGAAGAGCTCCAACGCCATTTTCTTGGGCAACCCGCACTGGTGAAGCTTCAGCTCAGGTCCGACGACGATCACCGAACGGCCCGAGTAGTCGACACGTTTGCCGAGCAGGTTCTGGCGGAACCGGCCCTGCTTGCCCTTGAGATTGTCGGACAAAGATTTGAGCGGACGATTGTTGGAGCCTTTGATGACCCGGCCGCGGCGGCCGTTGTCGAACAAAGCATCCACCGCTTCCTGCAGCATGCGCTTCTCGTTGCGCACGATGACCTCGGGCGCCCGCAGATCGAGCAGCTTTTTGAGGCGATTGTTGCGGTTGATGACTCGGCGGTAGAGGTCGTTGAGATCCGAAGTCGCGAAACGGCCGCCATCGAGGGGCACCAGCGGCCGCAGCTCCGGCGGCAGCACCGGGATCACTTCGAGGATCATCCACTCCGGGCGGTTGCCCGAACGCCGCAGAGCCTCCACCAGCTTGAGACGCTTGGCGGCCTTCTGACGGCGCATGATGGCGGTTTCGGTCCGCATGACCATGCGCAATTCGGCTGCCATCTCATCGAGATCGAGACGTTCGAGGTGGGTGCGAACCGCCTCTGCGCCCATCTGGGCGACAAAGGCCTCGCCATAGTCTTCCTTGGCCTGGCGGAACTCTTCCTCGGTAAGGACCTGCTGATCCTCCAACTCCGTATCGCCTGGGTCAACCACAATATAGGCCTCGAAATAGAGTACCCGTTCGAGCGAACGCATGGTCATATCGAGCAGGAGACCGATGCGCGACGGCAGACCCTTGAAGAACCACACGTGTGACACCGGCGCCGCGAGCTCGATGTGGCCCATTCGCTCACGCCGCACCTTGGACTTCGTGACCTCGACGCCACACTTGTCGCACACCACGCCGCGGTATTTCATGCGTTTGTACTTGCCGCACAAACACTCCCAGTCGGTGACCGGGCCGAAGATCTTGGCGCAGAAGAGACCGTCGCGTTCGGGTTTGAACGTCCGATAGTTGATGGTCTCCGGTTTGATGACCTCGCCGTGGGACCACGAGCGGATTTTCTCCGGACTCGCTAGACCCAATCGAATGGCATTGAAATCGTTGAGGGGTTTGGGCTTCTCGAAGAAGCTACGGACCTCGCTCAGGCTTGAACGCTCCATAATCCAACCCCCTCTTTACTCGTCGTCCTGCTGCAGCAGCTCGACATCGAGGCCGAGCGCCTGCAGCTCGCGAACCAATACGTTGAATGACTCTGGCAATCCTGGCTCCTCGGGCACCTGGCCCTTGACGATCGCTTCGTAGACCTTCGCTCGACCTTCGACGTCATCCGACTTGACGGTCAAAAGCTCCTGCAGGGTGTGCGCCGCGCCGAATGCCTCGAGCGCCCACACTTCCATCTCGCCGAGTCGCTGACCGCCGAACTGCGCCTTTCCGCCCAACGGCTGCTGGGTGATCAAGGAGTACGGACCGATCGAACGCGCGTGGATCTTGTCGTCCACAAGGTGGCTGAGCTTGAGCATATAGATGTAACCAACGGTCACCCGTTGTTCGAATTCTTCGCCCGTCACCCCGTCGTAGAGCAGGCTTTTGCCGTCTTCGGGCAGACCGGCCTTTTCCAACATCTCCTGGATTTCATCCTCGTTGGCACCCTCGAAAACGGGGGTTGCAAACGTCATCCCCAGCTCGTGACCGGCCCACCCGAGATGGGTCTCGAGGATCTGGCCGACGTTCATACGAGACGGCACACCGAGTGGATTGAGGATGATCTCTGCAGGCGTTCCGTCCGGCAGGAACGGCATGTCCTCTTCGGGCAGGGTCTGCGAAATCACACCCTTGTTGCCGTGGCGTCCCGCCATCTTGTCTCCAACCTGGAGCTTGCGCTTCATGGCGATAAAGACCTTGACCTGCTTGATCACACCCGGCGGCAGGTCGTCGCCCTGCTGCAGCAACTCGACCCGCTCCTGGTTGAGCTGGTTGAGAACCTCGACCTGCGATTCCGCCTGACGGATAATCAGACGCACCTTGTCAAGAAGTGCGGCCTTCTTCAGGGGCAGGTTCTTGATCTGTGCGATCTTGAGGCGCCTCAGGGCGTCGACCGTGATCTTCCCGTTCTTGTTGACGAGAACGTCGCCGCCCTTTCGCACCTCGACCTGTTCAGACACAATCGACCCGGTGAGCAACCGCTCGATTTTGGAATCGCGCACCTCGAGGATGATTCGCTTTTCATCTTCGGAGTTCGTGCGGATGCGCTCGATCTCGTCGTTCTCAATGGCGAGCTGGCGGGAGTCCTTTTCAACGCCCTTGCGGGCGAAGATCTGGACACCGACCACCACGCCTTCGATTCCCGGAGGGCATCGAAGAGAGGCGTCCCGGACATCACCGGCTTTTTCGCCGAAGATCGCCCGCAGGAGTTTCTCCTCCGGCGTCAGCTGCGTCTCGCCCTTTGGTGTGACCTTGCCGACGAGAATCGAGCCCTGACGGACCTGCGCGCCGACGTGGATGATCCCGGCTTCGTCGAGATGGGCCAGGGCCGACTCCGAGACATTCGGGATGTCGCGAGTGATCTCCTCGGGGCCCAGTTTGGTGTCCCGGGCCGAGGTTTCGAATTCTTCGATGTGGATCGACGTGTACTTGTCGTCCTTGACCAGAGCCTGTGACACCACGATGGCGTCCTCGAAGTTGTAGCCACGCCACGGCATGAAGGCCACGAGCACATTGTGCCCGAGAGCCAATTCACCCTGCTGCGTGTTGGGCCCGTCGGCAAGCACCTGGCCCGTGACGACCTGTTGGCCCTCTTCGACGAGCGGCTTCTGGTTGATCGAGGTGTTCTGGTTGGAGCGCCTGAACTTGGTGAGCTGGTAGATATCGGCACCGAACTCACCCTCGCCGTCGTCCTCAACCCGGACGATGATGCGCTGGCAGTCTACCTTGTCGACGAGCCCGGCCCGACGGCAGACGACCACCGCGCCGGAGTCCTCGGCGACCACCGATTCCATGCCGGTCCCGACCACCGGAGCCTCAGGTCGGACCAGCGGCACTGCCTGGCGCTGCATGTTCGAGCCCATCAACGCGCGGTTGGCGTCGTCGTGCTCGAGGAACGGGATCAGCGAGGCCGCCACCGACACCACCTGCCGCGGCGACACGTCGATGAAGTCGACCTGATCGCGGTCCAGGACCAGGAACTCGCCACCGGAACGGGCGATGATCTTGGCGTCGACCAACTTGCCGTTTTTGTTGACCCGGGCGTTGGCCTGGGCGATGTTGAGATTTTCCTCTTCCCAGGCAGCAAGGTAGAAGGCGTACGGTTCGCCCCATGCCTCGACGCTTTTGGTCCTCGAACGGCGGATGGTCGCGTTGGCCTTTTCGAAGTCCTCGCGCGTCAGAACCTGTCCGAGCTCGAACCCGCTGTCACCAACCTGGGTGATTCGGACATGCTCGAGCACTTTGCCCTTTTCCACCTTTTTGTACGGCGATTCGATATATCCCATGGGGTTGAGTCGGGCAAAGCACGACAACGACGAAATGAGGCCGATGTTGGGGCCTTCAGGAGTTTCAATGGGGCAGATTCGCCCATAGTGCGTCGAGTGGACGTCGCGTACCTCGAATCCCGCTCGTTCGCGGGAAAGACCACCTGGACCGAGAGCCGACAGACGCCGCTTGTGGGTCACCTCGGACAACGGATTGGTCTGGTCCATGAACTGCGAAAGCTGGGAGGAGCCGAAGAACTCATCGACCGACGCCATCACAGGTTTCGAGTTCACGAGGTCCCTCGGCATGGCCGAGTCGATGTCGGGGTGAATCGACATCTTTTCTTTGATCGCCCGCTCCATACGAACCAGGCCGATCCGGAACTGGTTCTCCATCAACTCGCCCACCGTGCGCACCCTGCGGTTGGCCAACGAGTCAATGTCGTCCACGCGACCGAGATCGCGGTGGAGCCTGAGCAGGTAGCGCACCAGGTGCATGAAGTCGTCGACATCGAGAGTGCGCCGATCCGGGTCTTTGTCGAGGCCCAGCTTGGCGTTGAATTTGAAGCGGCCGACCCGTGACAGATCGTACTTCCGCTCGTCGAAAAACAGCCCGTTGAACAGCGTCGTCGCCGACTCCTCGGTCGGCGGGTCCCCGGGCCGCTGGCGACGATAGATCTCCATCCGAGCACCCATCTGCGATGTGGTGGAGTCCTTTTCGATTGTCTGGTGGAGAATCTCACCCGCCGGGTCCCACTCCGGGAACGCCAGGCTGATCACGTCGATACCGGCTTCGTCTGCCTGGGCCAACACGTCGTCGGTGACCCGCGCGTTGGCGGTCACGACGACCTCTCCGGTCTCTTGATCAACCAGATCGTCAACGACGATCGCTCCGATCAGATCCTCTCGCGACACCGCGACCTTGGCCGGATTGGCAACCGTCTTGTCCTTCAGCCGCTTTTCCATCGCCTTGTCGAGAGTCAGGCCGCAGAACAGCGTCGGCAAAGCGACTTTCCGGAATCGAAGAGCCTTCTGGCGCTCGATCTCGACATCCAGGATTCGCGAATCGAGGTGCAGCGTCGCGGAGCCCTTGCTGGCGCCCTTTGAACCGATCCGCACGTCAAACACGGTGTGGAATCCGCGCAGAATCTGGCTGTTGGTCTCGAGCTCCGGGCTGAGGGAGCGGAGAAAGACCGTCCCGGGCAGGCGCCGCTTGCGGTCGATCCGGACCCACAGAATCTGTTTGGTGTCGTACTCGAACTCGATCCACGAGCCGCGGTACGGAACCACCTTGGCGAGATAGTCGTTGGGACCCTCGAGGGTGAAGAACACGCCGGGCGAACGGTGCAGCTGCGAGACGATGACCCGTTCGGTGCCGTTGATGATGAAGGTTCCAGTGTCCGTCATCAGGGGCATCTCACCAAAATAGAGCTCTTCCTCTTTGACATCCCGGAGCTGCCGCGAACCGTCCTCTTCGGTGTCGAATGTGACGAGCCGGAACGTCAGACGCACCGGCACCGAGAAGGTCATCCCGCGCTCGCGACACTCCTCGGCGGTAAACGGCAGCCGCAGCCCGACCGAGGTCCCGCACACGCCGCAGGTTTCGATCCGATTCTTGTTCGCCTTGCCGCAGTGCGGGCAGACGACGGCGTCTTCGTGTGGATCACCCGCCTTGAAGCTGCCGCCGCAGAAATCGCAGGAGAGCCGCAGATGATGCAGCCCCTGAAGCCGACTGCAGCGACAGTTCCAGTTGCCGATCTCGTAGCGAACGAACTGCAATTCGCAGGTCTCGCGGAAATCGGTGAACGGAAAGATCGAGGAAAGCACTGACTGCAGGCCGAACTGCAGACGTTCCTCCGGCAGGAGGTCCATCTGAAGAAAACCCTCGTACGACGACCTCTGCACCTGAATCATGTTCGGGAGCGGAATCGTTGACAGGTGTTTCGAGAAGCTCAGCCGCCCATTGGGGCTCGTGGTCATGAACGTACCCTTTCGACAAATAGCGACACGGGGAGGCACACGCTCCCCGTATCATCAAGTTATGGCTTCTTGCAGCCGGGAACCGAAAGTCGCGTTCTGCGTTACTTGATCTCCATCTGCGCACCGGCTTCTTCGAACTTCTTCTTGACCTCTTCGGCCTCTTCTTTGTTGATGCCCTCTTTGACCTTGGCGGGGGCGCTCTCGACGAGATCCTTCGCCTCCTTGAGGCCAAGCGACGTCACCTCGCGAACCACCTTGATGACATTGATTTTCTTGTCACCAACAGAGTTCAGCACAACGTCGAACTCGGTCTGCTCTTCGGCCGCCTCTGCGGGCGCTCCGGCAGCTGCACCGGCCATCATCATGGGGGCCGCAGCCGCCGCCGAGACACCGAACTCGTCCTCGAGAGCCTTGACGAGCTCGTTGAGCTCGAGCACGGTCATCTCTTTGATCTGCTCCATCAATTTCTCTGTCTGAGCCATCGTTCTGATCCTCCTTAGGATTCTTGATCTTCTTTTTGTTCAGCCACTTGCCCCAGCACACTCGCGAGCTGTTGCAGTGGCGCGTTCAAAGCTACAGCCAGGCGACGAATCGGCGACTGCAACAGCATCAGCAGCTTGGCCACCAGTTCCTCGCGTGACGGCAGATCCGCAATCTTCTCCGCCTCGATGCCCTCGAGGACCTGGCCCTCGAGAAACGCCTTTTCAAATGTCAGCTCCGGGTGCTTCTTGATAAAGCCCTTGAGCACCTTGGCCAACTCCACGCCGTCACCCGCGGTGTAGGCGAGAACCTTCGGCCCGGTCAAGAACGGCGAAAGCACCTCCTTGTCGGTCCCTGCTATCGCCAGCCGGGCGACGGAGTTCTTCACCACCCGGTAGGTGGAATCGGTGTTCCGAACTTCCGAACGAAGAATGTTGACATCGTTGACCTTGAGGCCCCGATTGTCAAGGAGGAACATCGTTTTCACTTCGGCCAGGTTGTCGCGAAGCTGTTGCGACTGTTCGAGTTTCTGCTCCTTGGTGAGCATGCTCCTCCTCCTACTTCATGTCGAGGCTGACCAGATCGATCTGGACGCCCGGCCCCATGGTCGAACACATAAAAACCGTGTGGACGTACTTGCCCTTGGCGGTAGACGGTTTGGCTTTCTGAACGGCATCGATCAGGCTGCGGGTGTTCTCCACGAGATTCTCGTGTGTGAAGCTCACCTTGCCGACCGGGGCGTGGATGATCGCCGTCTTGTCGACGCGAAACTCCACCTTACCGGCTTTGATGTCGGCGACGGCCGGTCCCACTGTAGGTGTCACCGTTCCCGATTTAGGGTTCGGCATCAGACCGCGCGGACCGAGGACCCGCCCGACCTTCGACAAGCTCCGCATCATGTCGGGCGTTGCGACGATGGCGTCGATGTCGAGCCACCCCCCCTGGATCTTCTCAACCGCCTCGTCCCCGCTCATCACGAAATCGGCGCCGGCCTCTTCCGCCTCTTTTTGCGCGGGACCTTCGCAGACCACCAATACCCGCAAGCTCTTGCCCGTGCCGTGGGGAAGGACCACCGTGCCGCGCACCATCTGATCGGCGTGCCGCGGGTTCACCCCGAGGCGCAGAGCGATCTCTATGGTCTCGTCAAATGAGGCGTAGGCGCTTTCCTGTACCAGACCGACCGCCTCTTCGAGAGGATACGGCCGCCGCTCGATCTTGCCTGCGGCTTCACGATACTTCTTACCTTTGTGTGCCATCGAACACCCCCTCAGCCCGTGACCTCGATACCCATTGAACGTGCGGTACCGAGAATCGTGTTGACCGCGGAAGCGAGCGAATCCGCGTTGAGGTCAGGCATCTTGGTCTTGGCGATCTCTTCCACCTGGTTCATCGAAACCGTGCCGACCTTGAGCCGGTTCGGTTCACCCGAGCCCTTGTCCAGACCTGCGGCTTTCCGCAGCAGGAAGGACGCCGGCGGGGTCTTGGTGATGAACGAGTAGGTTCGATCGGCGTAAACCGTGATGACGACCGGAATGATAATGCCCTGGTCCTTCTGCGTCCGGGCGTTGAACGCCTTGCAGAAGTCCATGATGTTCAGACCGTGCTGCCCCAGCGCCGGACCGACGGGAGGGGCCGGTGTGGCCTGTCCGCCCGACAGCTGAAGTTTGATCTCTCCAATGACTTTCTTGGCCATCGCTGCTCCTAAACGAGTTTCTGCACTTGGCGAAACTCCATCTCGACAGGGGTCTCGCGACCAAAGATCGTGACCATCACCTTGAGCGTCGAACGATCGAGGTTGACCTCTTCAACGACACCGTTGAACGAGGCAAAAGGTCCGTCTGTGATTCGGATGCGCTCACCTTTGTCATACATTTCCGTGGGTCTCGGCTTCTCCTGGGTCGCCACCGCCTGGTGCAGGATCTGATTGACCTCTTCATCGGTCAAAGGAGTGGGCTTTTTGCCAGCACCCACAAACCCCGTCACCTTTGGTGTGTTGCGAACCAGATGCCAGGCGTCGTCGGTCATTTCCATTTCGACCAACACGTAGCCTGGAAAGAACTTTCGCCGGATCTCCCGCTTCTTGCCGTTCTTGACCTCGACCACCGTCTCGGTGGGAACTTCGATCTCGCCGAAGAACTCCTCCATTCCGAGCGCTTCAACGCGCTGTTCGAGAGTTTTCTTCACGCGATCCTCGAAACCCGAGTACGTGTGGATGATGTACCACTGTTTGGCCATGAACTGAAGCTCCTAAGAGAAGACTCTGAAAATATCGAAAAGCTTGTTTCTCAACACCAGAAAAACCAGATCGCAGAGGTACAGGTAGATCCCGAAGATGAAAGAGGCAATCACCACGACGGTTGTCGTGTTGACGACCTCCTGCCTCGAGGGCCATGTGACCTTCTTGGTCTCGACCACGACCTCTGACAGAAAGGTTTTGAGACGCTTCCACCACTGCATGTCGTCGACTCCAGTCGAACGAGTTTGGCAGGCCAGGAGGGACTCGAACCCCCAACAACCGGTTTTGGAGACCGGGACTCTGCCAATTGAGCTACTGGCCTGCACGAAAGAATCGAACGCACCACACCCCGGAGGGGACGCTGATACGGCGCCCTTGATCGGGATGAGCGCTACCGCGAGGCAACAAGCCCTACTCCAGAATGTCCGTGATCGAACCGGCGCCGACGGTACGGCCACCCTCACGAATGGCGAAGCGCAAGCCCTTCTCCATCGCGATCGGTTGAATCAGTTCCACTTCCAGGTTCGTGTTGTCTCCCGGAATCACCATCTCGACGCCCTCGTCCAGGTTCACCGATCCCGTGATGTCCGTCGTCCGGAAGAAGAACTGCGGCCGATAGCCGCGGAAGAACGGCGTGTGGCGCCCTCCCTCTTCCTTCGTCAACACGTACACCTCTGCGCGGAACTTATGGTGCGGGGTGATCGATCCGGGCTTTGCAACCACCTGACCACGCTCCACGTCCTTGCGCTCGGTGCCCCGCACCAGAAGACCAACATTGTCGCCGGCCTCACCGCTGTCCAGCAGCTTGCGGAACATCTCAACACCCGTCACGACCTTCTTCATCGTCGGCCGGATCCCCACGATCTCCATCTCTTCGCCGACGTTCACTTTGCCGCGCTCGATCCGGCCCGTCACCACGGTGCCTCGTCCCGAAATCGTGAACACGTCCTCGATCGGCATCAGGAACGGCTTGTCGACATCGCGCTCCGGCTGCGGAATGTAGGTGTCCATCGACTCCATCAGCTCCCAGATCGACTTGCAGTCGTCCGAATCCGGGTCATCGCTCTCGCCGGCCTTCAACGCTGATCCACGAATCACCGGGATGTCGTCACCCGGGAAATCGTATTCAGACAACAGCTCACGGACCTCGAGCTCCACCAGGTCCAAAAGCTCCTCGTCGTCCACCATGTCCACTTTGTTCATGTAGACGATGATGAACGGCACGCCCACCTGGCGCGCCAGCAGGATGTGCTCCCGCGTCTGCGGCATCGGTCCGTCCGCCGCCGACACAACCAGCACCGCTCCGTCCATCTGCGCCGCACCCGTGATCATGTTCTTCACGTAATCGGCGTGTCCGGGACAGTCAACGTGGGCGTAGTGCCGCGCTTCCGACTGGTACTCCACGTGTGCCGTGTTGATCGTGATCCCACGCGCCTTCTCTTCCGGCGCCTTGTCGATCGAATCAAACGGCGTGAAGTCAGCCAGACCCTTCGCTGCCAATGTCTTCGTGATCGCCGCCGTCAACGTCGTCTTCCCATGGTCCACGTGACCGATGGTCCCGATATTGACGTGCGGCTTTGTCCGCTCGAACTTCTGCTTGGCCATTCTGCCTCCCTCTTGTATTTTCGGGCTTCAAGGGCTCGCGAGGTGACGTGCCCGCCCGGTTTTCAGATCGTGTCGATGGAGCCCACGACCAGACTTGAACTGGTGACCCCGTCCTTACCAAGGACGTGCTCTACCACTGAGCTACGTGGGCTGAGACCCCTGTATTCTGGAGCGGGAGACGGGACTCGAACCCGCGACCAACGGCTTGGAAGGCCGAGACTCTACCACTGAGTTACTCCCGCGACGATCGGTTTTCGCGCACAACCCGGATCCAATGGTGCAGGCGGATGGGTTCGAACCACCGTAGGCATAACGCCGGCAGATTTACAGTCTGCTGCCTTTAACCACTCGGCCACGCCTGCCTCCTGAATTCACTTCGCCATTGGAGCTGGCGATGGGAATCGAACCCGCAACCTGCTGATTACAAATCAGCTGCTCTACCGTTGAGCTACGCCAGCTGCCTCGCGACTCCCGTATCCCGTCAAATTGCAAAGAACACACCTCTGCCTCATGGCAGTGGGTGAGGGACGATAACATAAGAACACGCTCTGCGCAAGGGTCTTTCAAGCAATTTTCCTGCCGGAAATGCCGCCCGAACGAGGACCGTTGTTGGATATTGGATTTTTGATATTGGATAGCCGCATCCGGGCGGTCTTCGGCGGATCAACCGAAGATGTCACATCGGCGATCCGACATCCAATATCCAACATCTAACATCACTGCTGTCCAAACCAGACTCTCACATGAGAATGCCGTGCGGAAAACAGACGTTTTACGACCCGGATAGGAGGTATTTCGGGAAGAGGTTGTCGAAATACGTCATGAGCCACCGCCACATGAACCGGCGCCGACAAGCCCCGGAGGGGCGAGAAATATTAGCCCGGGGCGCGAGCCCCGGGAACAAAGCCCGGAATAATAGGCCGAGCCCCTGAGGGGCGACAGACTATCCCGCTTGGCTTCTGGCGCGGCAACGCGTCCTTTTCTGTCGCCCCTCCGGGGCTTGACTGTTTTTGGTCGCACGGTTTCCCGGGGCTCGCGCCCCGGGCTCATTCCTGTCGCCGCTCCGCGGCTTTCCTTTCCGAGAAGCTGTCGTGGACAAGAGTGATCTAACATCTAATATCAGACATCCGGCCGCGAAAGCTCCCACAGAAGGATGCCCGCAGATACCGAAAGATTCAGAGATTCGACGCCTTCCGCCATCGGAATGGCGACAAATTCGTCGATCTGCGACTTCGTTTTGGCGCGCATCCCGCGGCCTTCGGCCCCGAGGCACAGGACCCAGCGATTAGTTGTCCGTACAGCGGTCAGCGGGGCCCCGGCAGCATCCGCTCCAAAAACCCAGTAGCCGTGGTCCCGCAGGCGAGCCAGAGCATCCGCCGCCACCGTGACCCGCGCCACGGGAACGCGACCGAGGAGACCGGCTGCGGCCTTGGCGACGGCGCCCCCGAGGGGCGGGGCCGACGGGCCGGCAATCACGACCCCATCGACGGCGAGCGCCGCAGCGGTTCGAATCACGGCCCCGAGGTTGTGAGGGTCATCAACGTCGTCGAGGACCACGATTCGCGCCGGAGCGTCCCCGGCTGCCACAAGATCCTCGAGAGCCGCAAAGTCGATCGGCGCCGACCTTACGGCACATCCGTTGTGGACGACCCCGTCAGCTACCCTGTCGAGCCGAGCCCTCGGCACGACGTCGAACCGAATGCCGCGTCGCCTGGCGGCGGCAATGATCTTCTTCGCGCGCTGGTCGCGACGGTCCTGCTGCAACCACAGGGCATCGACCGGCTGTTCGCTCTCGAGCACCGCGAGGACCGCATGAAAACCCACAGTCCAGAGTCCGTCACTCATGGTCACCCGCCTCCTCCATCAGCACCACGGCGATCGCGCCCAGCCCCTCGCCACGCCCCGAAAACCCGAGTCCGTCCGTCGTCGTTGCCTTGACTGAGACCCCCGACACATCGACTCCGAGCACCTTTGCGAGGGAGGCGCGAAGGGCCGCTCGGAGCGGCGCGATGCGCGGGCGTTCGCCAACAATGGTCAGATCGCAATTGACCAGAGAAAAGCCCTTCAACGCGGCCCGTTCGAGCGCTCCGGTAACAAACACTGAAGAATCGGCGTCCTTCCATCCAGCGTCTTCCGCAGGAAAGTGCTCGCCGATGTCTCCCTCAGCGACGGCTCCAAAGATGGCGTCAGCCACCGCATGCAGGGCGACGTCCGCGTCCGAATGACCATCCAAACCCGGTTCGCCTTCGAGTCGGCGCCCACACAGAACCATGGGCCGCGTGCGACTGAATCGATGGTAATCAATACCCTGGCCGATCCGCAGTCGTCTCATGGAGCCACTCCCGCCAGCACCCTGACCGTTACGAGGTCTGATGGGTAGGTGATCTTGGGGTTCGGGTACCGGGCGTCAACGGTGCGAACCCGCATCCCCGAAATTTCGAGCAGGGCCGCTTCGTCAGTCCACAGTCCGTCACGGCCGGTCTTCTCCCAGGCGGCCTGAAGGGAGGCAACTCGGAAGACCTGTGGAGTCAGCGCAAACCGCAGGTTTTCACGATCCACGGTTTCGGCCACCAAATCATCTCCGTCGATTCGCTTGACCGTGTCGGAGACCGGCGCCGTCAGAATTGCGCCGTCCGCTTCGCCAAGCCCAAGAACGACGCTTTGGACGTCGCGAGGATCAACCAGCGGCCTTGCGGCATCGTGAATCGCCACGATCTCGGCGCCAAGGTCGATGGCAGCCATCACTCCTGCCCGAACCGATTCATGGCGGTGGGCGCCGCCGACCACAAACCGGGCACGCGGAAAATCAGGTACGAGTCGACCGCGCCAATACTCGAGGTCTGCGGGTGCAACCACGACGACCGATCCCGCTTCGGGATAGGCAGTTCCAAGAGCATCCAGCGCGGTTGCAAACACCGTCCGGTCGCCGACCTGCTGCGACAGCTTGTTGTCGCCGTACCGGGAACTCTGACCGGCACCTACGCAAACGAAAACCAATTTTGAATTTTGAATTTTGAATTTTGAATTTTCGCTGTCGGAACCTTGCCGCGAGTGTTCCTTATCCGGCCGGGAGAGGGGAAGGGAATTCATAACTCATAACTCAACACTCAAAACTGGTTGGGTCAGACCTCGAGGATCTCGGTCTCCTTCTTCTTGAGGATCGTGTTGATCTTGTCGATGTAGGTGTCGGTCAGCTTCTGTACCTGTTCCTGACCGTCGTGCATCTGATCCTCGGAGATTTCTTTGTCCTTCTCCATGGTCTTGTATCGATCGTTGCCTTCACGGCGGACCTGGCGGACCGCATTGCGCGAGGCTTCAGCCACCTCGTGGGCGATCTTGACGAGCGCTTTGCGGCGATCCTCGGTGAGCGCCGGGATGTTGAGGCGAATCACCCGACCGTCGTTGTTCGGCGTGAGCCCGAGATTGGAGCGCAGAATCGCCTTCTCGACCTCCGCCAGGACCTTCGGTTCCCAGGGCGCGATCGTGATTGTCGACGGATCGGGAACCGACATGGTCGCAACCTGATTGAGCGGAGTCTGCACACCGTAGTAATCAACCTGGATTCCGTCCACCAACGCCAATGAAGCGCGGCCGGTTCGCAGTTTTGCCAACTCTTGCTGAAATGCGTCAACGGTGCTGGCCATGCGTTTTTCGGTTTCTGTCAGGACGTCATTCATGCAACCTCCCCGGGGCCGACCCACGACCCAACACTTTCGCCCAATACAACCTGCTTCATGATACCCGACACTCCGATATTGAAGATCTGAATCGGGATCTCGCTTTCCATGCAGAGAGAGATGGCTGCAGCATCCATCACCCGGAGTCCGCGCTGAAGGACCTCGCTGTAACCGAGCCGGGGGATCAACTGGGCGTCAGGGTTCGTGACAGGATCCGACGTATAAAGGCCATCGACCTTGGTGGCCTTCATGAGTATTTCGGCGTCGATTTCGTTGGCCCGCAGGGCAGCCGCAGAGTCAGTCGTGAAGAATGGATTGCCGGTTCCACCGGCAAAGAGGACGACCCTGCCCTTTTCAAGGTGGCGGATGGCCCGCCGCCGGATAAAAGGCTCGGCAACCTCGTTCATTTCAATCGCAGTCTGCACGCGTGTCGGCACACCCATCTGTTCGATGGCCGAGGAAAGGGCAAGGGCGTTGATCACCGTCGCCAGCATCCCCATGCTGTCGCCGGTGATGCGATCGATGCCCTGCTCGTGTGCGGACACCCCGCGGATGATATTGCCGCCGCCGACGACGATCGCGATCTGGACATCGAGAGCCGCTACGTCGGCGAATTCACCTGCGATCTTCCGCACGACCGACGGCTCGATACCAAATGACTGAGAACCCATGAGGGCCTCACCCGAAAGTTTGACCATCACGCGGCTGTAGCGCGGTTGTGCAGCCACCATGCGTTACTCGCCGCTGCCCTCGCCGAGCTTGTAGCGAACAAACCGAACGACGGTCGCGCCTTCTCCCGAACTCGCGACCAGGAACTCGCCGACGGACTTGTCCGAGTCCTTGGCAAAGGGCTGCTCGAGCAGCACCTCGGAGACGAAGAACTTCTCCATCTTGCCCGCGACGATCTTCTTCGCGATCTCTTCGGGTTTTCCGGCTTCCATCGCCTGCTTGAGGGCGATCTCACGCTCGGTTGCCAACAGCTCGTCGGTGACCTCGTCGCGAGTGACATACCGCGGTTCGGAGGCAGCGATATGCAACGCCACATCGTGCAACGCGTCGGCAGTTGCGCCGCCGGAGCCTTCGACAACCACGCCGATCTTGCCGCCCATGTGGACGTACGACGCGAGAGTGTTTCCCGGAGCCGCTTCGATCAGCGCACACTGGTTGAGCACGATATTCTCGCCGATCACCGCGACCTTGAGCGACACAGTCTCTTCGACCGTGTGTTCCGGATCGCCCGCAAACGGCTGTGCCTTCAACTCGTCCACAGCCGTCGCCCCGGAAACGAGAACCTGACGGACCAGCGCGTCACCAAACTCACGAAAATCATCGAGCTTCGACACCGGCTCAGTCTCGCAGTTGAGTTCGAGGATCGCCATCTTCTTGTCGTCGCCGACAATCGCGATCATGCCGTCGTTGGCGGCGCGCCCGGCTTTCTTCGCTGCGGCGGCGAGGCCCTTGGTGCGCAGATACTTGACGGCCTCGTCCAGATCGCCGTCGGTCTCGATCAGTGCCTTCTTGCAGTCCATCATGCCGGCCCCGGTGCGGTCCCTGAGGGCTTTGACTGCCTGTGCTGTGATTGCCATGTTGACCTCTCTCTTATTCTCTTTTTGGTTGAAAAACGGGGCCAGGCGCACTGTGCTCCTGGCCCCGTCCAATCGTCGTCGTTGAACCGACTCAGCTCTTGGTCGGAGCCACCTCGTCTTCGGCTTTGCCCTCGGCCTTATCTTCAGACTTCGGCGACAGCCGCTTCAGTGACTTCCTCGACTTTTTCTTCAGCCGCTGCCCGCTCTTCTACGGCCACTTCTGCGTCGGCAGCCGCAACTTCCTCAGCCAGGGTCTCGTCCGCTTTGGCGGACTCGGCTCGCCTTCACTTCCTCGGCCACGACCGCCGCAACCGCTTCGACGGCGTCTCCTTCGACTTCAGCCGCCTCGTCCTCATCGCCAACGAAGCGCTCGTCGGCCAGATTCAGGCCTTCGAGGACATTGTCGGCAATCCGCGAGGTGAAGAGGCGGATGGCGCGGATGGCGTCGTCGTTGCCCGGAATCGGAAAGTCCACTTCTTCGGGATCACTGTTGGTGTCGACAACGGCCACCACCGGGATACCGAGGCGATTGGCCTCTTTGATCGCGATGTGCTCGTGTACCGTGTCCACTACAAAGAGGGCGTCCGGGAGATCCTCCATGTCCTTGATGCCACCAAACGCCCGGTCCATCTTGCGGCGCTGACGCTCGAGGCGAATAACCTCTTTCTTGGTGAGGTGCGACTCTTCGGCGCTGAGGGTCTTTTCGATCTCCTTGAACTTCTGGATCGACTTGCGGATGGTCTTGAAATTGGTCATGGTGCCACCGAGCCAGCGGTGATTCATGAAGAACATCCCGCAGCGCTCGGCCTCTTCGCGGATCGCATCCTGCGCCTGACGCTTGGTGCCGACAAACAGAACGTTGCGCCCATTGGTCGCGAGATCGCGAATGAAATCCGCCGCGTCCTCGAAATGGTGCAGAGTCTTCTGCAGATCGACGATGTGGATCCCGTTCCTTTTGCCGAAGATATACGGCTTCATCTTCGGGTTCCAACGCCGTGTCTGATGCCCGAAGTGAACTCCGGCTTCGAGCAGCTCCTTCATCTGGATGTTTGCCACGAATCTCTCCCTTACCTCTTCGAGAACTGGAAGCGCTTACGAGCCTTGGGCTGCCCGTATTTCTTGCGCTCGACCTCGCGCGCATCGCGAGTCAGGAAACCGACAGACTTGAGCCGTGGGCGCAACTCGGCGTTGTACTCGAGCAACGCGCGAGAAATACCGTGCCGGATCGCCCCGGCCTGACCGGACGGCCCACCGCCCTCGACGTTGACGAGGATGTCAAACTTGTCGTCGGTCTCGGTCAGCAGCAAGGGCTGCCGAATCACCATCTTGAGCACCCGATTCGGGAAGTACTCGTCAAAATCGCGGCGGTTGACCACGATCTTGCCGCTTCCCGGCCGGAGGTACACACGAGCGACCGACGTTTTGCGCCGCCCGGTGCCGTAATACTGGATCTCAGACACGAACTCCCCCTCTCAGATCACAGGGCATGAATTTTCGGTTGCTGCGCCTCGTGCGGATGCTCGGGACCGCTGTAGACCTTGAGCTTGCGCAACAGTTTTCGGCCGAGTCGGTTTTTGGGCAACATGCCCCAAACCGCGGCTTGAATCACACGTTCCGGGTATTTGGACATCCGTTCGCGCGCGGTCTCGGACTTCAACGAGCCGGGGCGTCCCGAATGGCGGTAATACACCTTGTCGTCAAGCTTGTTTCCAGTCAATTTGACCTGGTCCGCATTGACTACCACCACGAAATCACCGGTGTCGAGGTGGGGGGTAAAGTCCGGTTTGTGCTTGCCGCGCAGGAGACGCGCCGCCTCGGTCGCGAGCCGGCCCAACACCTGATCCGAAGCGTCCAGGACTACCCAGTCGCGCGTAATCTCATCCTCTTTCGGCATATAACTTCGCATGATATCCATTCCTCACGTACCAGTTCGCCATCCCTGTGGGCACAGGGGAACAAGACTCTACCCAAGCAAACCCCGGCTGTCAAGGCGTTTCGGGGTGGATTTTCACCGGTGATTACTGACTGTCGGCCGGCAAGAGTCCGGGGCCCTGGCCAGGGAGGTCACCGAGGCTCCCCGGACCGAACCAGATGTGGAGCGAACGGAGAGTGGCCTGCACCGTGACGATGTTGATTTCGACCTCGGCCGGCAACCAGCGGCGAAGATCAATCACCACGATGCCTTCACCCTGAAAAACCCTCAGCAGGGGACTCTCCAGCGCCTTCAACCCGAGCTCGACCGCAACCCGAGGCACCGGCACGCCCCCGAGCGCGCGGACGTGAAGCATTCTGAACCCGATATGGCGGTGGTGCAGTCTGATCTCGGCGAGCTCCAGACCGACCCGAGCCGTCACACCCTTCCAGACCACGGTCACTTCCGCTTCGAGGGCATCACCTGCCCCGCGCAGACGGAGATCTCGAATCCGGTCGTTGCCGGCCATCAAACGGTTGATGTGGCGCTCCGCCAACTCGAGATCCACGACCAGGTGGAGGCCGTCCCAGCGAGCCAACGGCGGTGACATTTGGAAGTCGCTCACGACAGCAAGTATAGGGCACAGGAGCAGAGGGGCAAGGAAGCGGGGGAAAGAGAGAATGGGAGACTGATCGCCCGGAGAAACCGCAGATCACGCAGATGAACGCAGATGACATCTCAATCGAAACTCGGCTCACCGAAATGGGGCCTTTTCCCTACGGGAGATTTCTCCACTCGCTCATTCTTCGCTCGGTCGAAATGACAGGAGCGGGGTCGGCAACAATCTGCGGCAACGTGCCGCGCACTGCGGAGGTGCCACTTTTGACATTTTTGGATACGCCCGATCTTGAAGTCGGAGAGATCATTTGGGCCAACTATGTCAAGGGTGGCTCCTCTCGGGAAGCGCGAGCTGATACGAGTCGCATGCGGTGGAGGTGCCTGGCATCCGGCCCGTCCGACGGGTCGCGTGCCTGGCATCCTCTCGGGAAGCGCGCGCTGATACGTGCCGCGCGCGGTGGATGGTTTAAACTCGCCGCACAATGAGTGACACCACACGCCTCCTGGAAATAGTGGATCGCTTCACCGATGCGAGGGTCGCTCTGTACGGGGATCTGGTCCTCGACCGGTTCATCCTCGGCACACCCAAACGCATTTCGCGGGAGGCCCCCGTCATCATTCTGAGGCACGAAGGGCAACGCGACGTGCCGGGGGGCGGCGCCAACGCCCTCGCCAACATCGCCGCTCTGGGAGCCCGGGTCTCGGTTGTGGCGGCGATCGGCGATGACGAGCCCGGCGATGCGCTGCGCGCTGCTCTCGATCAGCGCGGCATTGCCACCGATATGATCGTCACCGTGCCGGGGTTCCGCACCCCGACAAAGGTCCGCATCCTCGGCGGCGGACCTTCGTCTCTCAAGCACCAGGTGGCCCGCTACGATATCGAAGATGAGCTCGCCGGCGATGGCGCATGGCGCGCTGAACTCGATCAACATTTCGCCGAAGCATTCGGCCACGCCGACGCTGTGGCGGTCTCCGACTACGGCTACGGGTGCGTTGATCCCGAAACTGTGACACGAGTCTCCGCCGTCGGCCCCGCAACCTGGACCTGTCTCGACTCGCGCCACCGCATCGGCACCTTCAGGGGAATCGCCTCGGCCACCCCGAACCTCGATGAACTCGAGACCTTCTGCGGGCGGCGGCTCACCAACGACGGCGAGGTCGCCGCCGGGGCCGAGGAACTCCGCCGGGCTCTCGATGCCCGCTTTGTCCTCGCCACCCGCGGCAATCACGGCATGACCCTGGTCGAGGTCGATCGTGAGCCGCGCCATATTCCGGTCTTCGGCACCGACGAGGTCGCCGATGTCACGGGTGCCGGCGACACCGTGCTCGCGGTCTTGTCGATTGCTCTGGCCGCGGGAGCCGAACCCGTTGACGCGGCACGGCTCGCCAACATCGCCGCCGGGTTGGTCGTCATGAAACTCGGTACCGCCAGCGTCTCCGCAACCGAGTTGCGAAGGGCGGTGGCCACCGGGGGAGGCTCGAGTGACGGCGCCTGAGGACAAACTGAAGACCCTCGACGAGTTGGCCGTCGAGTGCGCCTCGTGGCGCGAACGCGGGCTCGAGGTAGTTCTTGTCAACGGTGCTTTCGACGTGCTCCACGTCGGTCATCTCCGCTACCTCGCCGCGGCCCACGCCCTCGGGGATCGCCTGGTGGCGGCGGTCAATTCGGATCGTTCGGTGCGGGATGGAAAGGGTGAACTGCGGCCGATCATCCCCGAGAGCGAGAGGGTGGAGATCCTGTCCCACCTGTGGATGGTCGACCGGATCTGCCTCTTTGACAGCCTGACAGTGGGGCCGGTGCTCAAAAAACTCCGGCCGACAATCCACGCCAAGGGCACCGACTACACCGTTGAAACCGTACCGGAAAAGGAAATCGTGGCGGCCTACGGCGGCCGCACGGAGATCTGCGGCGACCCGAAGGACCACGCGACGACCGATCTGATCGGGGTGATTGTCGAGAGATTTGGTGGCGGGGCGTGACGGATGTGACACGAACAGGGCCCTTGGGCACACCTCAAGGGAACCGACTTTCCAGAATACCTTCCCGTGAGGAGCCACCCTTGACATTGTTGGCCCGAACCATCGCGCCTGAGTCAAAGTGCGGGTACCCAACAATGTCAAAAGTGGCACCTCCGCCGCACGCGGACTGTCGGTCATGAGGGTCGTCCTCGTCCGCCTCTCCGCACTCGGTGACATCGTTCATACGTGGCCGCTGGCCGTGGCGCTGCGAGAGGCCGACCCACGATTGAACATCAGTTGGGTCGTCGAAGAACCTTTTCGGCCCCTTGTCGAGGGACATCCCGCGGTGGATGCCGTGTTCACAACCCGCACCCGGGCGTGGCGCCGAAGCTTGCTGTCCGCCTCGACCCGCGCGGAAATCGCGATCTTGAAGGCGAAGTTCCACGAGCTCCAACCGGACCTGGCCATTGACTCGCAGGGCCTTTTGAAATCCGCAATCGTCACCCGCTGGACCGGCGCTCGACGGAGGGTCGGTCTTGCTCGCCCATGGCGGCGTGAATTGTTGGCTCGATTGGCATACACGGACGTTGTGGATGGCGCCGGGAGCGGCGCCCATGTGGCGGCCACGAATATCGAACTCGTGCGTGCGGTCGGAGCCGATCCGCCACTCCTGAGCCCTCCAGACGGTTCGTGGCTCCTGGCAAAGGCGCGGAGCGTGGAGACAATCGAACCCACCCCGGACCGACCCTGCGCAGTGGTTCTGCCGGGCGCCGGCGGAGCCCACAAGGTCCTGGCCGAATGCACGATCACGGATGTCTGTCGCGGCCTCGCCCTTTTGGGTTTAGAGGTCGTCGTCGCGTGGGGCCCGGGAGAGGTCGACCGCGCCGCCGCGGTGGTGGAGGCCACCGGCGGCGCCGCCCGACTGGCGCCACCCACGAACATCCTCGAATTGGCTGCTTTGCTCGGCGAGGCCGCTCTGGTGGTCGGCGGCGACACCGGCCCGATGCATCTGGCAGCGAGTTTCGGTGTTCCCACGGTCGCGGTCTTTCTCGCCAGCGACTGGCGCCGCAACGGCCCCCTCGGCACCAGGACGGCGGTCGTCTCCGGCGCCCTTGACGTGACAGGCTCTCCCAGAGCCTCGGCGCGCGCCGCTGCTGCCCATGATGTGGGCAGTGCCGAAATCGTCGCGGCCGCACGCCAACTGCTCGACGGTTGAGGACGAAAGTCGACTTTCGATGTTGGGGCCCGTTGAGCGATATCTGCGACGAATTCGTGGTCCTTTTGTTACGATAGATAAGGTGTGTAATTGACACCGAACCTTCAGTCGATTTTTGCAATGCACTTGGTGCTACAATTTTATTTGAAAACGTCTGTGGAATTGGACGGCTTGTATGGCTCTGAAAATCGGTGAACTTCTCATCAAGGCCAAGCTGATCAACGAGCATCAGCTGGCAAAGGCTCTCGAAGAACAGAGGGCCAGCGGTGGACGTCTTGGTGAGCATTTGGTGACTCTCGGATATGTGACCGAGGAAGACATCCTCGACTGCCTTTCGCAACAGTTCGGCGTACCATCAATCAACCTCAAACATTTCGATATCGACGAGGCGATCATCCGCTTGATTCCGGCCGACGTCGCGCGCAAGTATCAGTTCATTCCGGTGTCCAAGACCGGCGCGACCCTGACTGTCGCAATGACCGACCCGTCAAACGTCTTTGCGATGGATGACATTACATTTATCACCGGATACCGCGTCGAACCCGTGGTCGCTTCTGAAGAGGCGCTGCGCGAGGCGATCGACAAATACTACGGCACGAGCCACTCCATCGAGCTCAAAAAGGTGATGGATGATCTGTCGACGGTGGACGAGGCATCGCTCGAGCTGCTCGAGGAGGAGGAGGACCTCGACGTCCAGGACCTCGAGGCGAGTTCTGAAGAGGCCCCTGTCGTACGACTCGTGAACCTGATCCTCACCGACGCCCTCAAGCGGGCCGCTTCGGACATCCACATCGAACCGTACGAAAAGACCTTCCGGGTCCGCTTCCGCATCGACGGCATCCTCTACGAGATCATGAACCCGCCCCTCAAGCTCAAGGACGCGATCTCGTCGCGAATCAAGATTCTTGCGAAGCTCGATATCGCGGAAAAGCGACTGCCTCAAGATGGCCGCATCAAACTCAAAATGAAGTTCCAGGGCAAGGTCAAGGAACTCGATTTCCGGGTCTCGACCCTCCCGACCCTGCACGGCGAGAAGATCGTCATGCGGCTGCTCGACAAAGATCAACTCATGCTCGACATGACCAAGCTCGGCTTTGAAAAGTCGAGCCTCAAGAATTTCGAGGAGGCGATTTTCCAGCCCTACGGCATGGTGTTGGTCACCGGGCCCACAGGCTCCGGAAAGACCAACACGCTGTATTCCGCGATCTCCCGGATCAATACTTCAGAGGTCAACATCATGACCGCCGAAGATCCGGTCGAGTTCCAGATGATGGGCGTCAACCAGGTTCAGATGAAGGAGTCCATCGGACTCAACTTCGCCGCCGCTCTCAGGTCGTTCCTGCGTCAGGACCCCAACATCGTACTGGTCGGTGAGGTCCGCGACTTTGAAACCGCGGAGATCGCGATCAAAGCGGCGCTGACCGGCCACCTCGTGCTCTCCACGCTCCACACCAACGACGCGCCCTCGTCCATCAACCGTTTGATGAATATGGGCATCGAACCGTTTCTGGTGGCGACCTCGGTCAATCTGGTCGTCGCTCAACGTCTGGTCCGTCGTGTCTGCGAAAAGTGCAAGCAGCCCGAAGACGTGCCGGTGCAAGCACTCCTCAACGTCGGCTTCTCGGAGGCCGAGGCGCCCAATATCGAGATCTATCGCGGGCGCGGGTGCGATGAATGCAACCAGCGCGGCTACAGAGGCCGTGTCGGAATCTACGAGGTCATGGTCGTCGGCGAGGACATTCGCGAGCTCATTCTCTCGGGGGCCTCGGCCGTCGAACTGCGACGCAAGGCCATCGAGGAAGGTATGATCAGTTTGAGGCATTCAGGGCTCCAGAAGATTCGCGACGGCATCACCACCATCGAAGAGGTGGTCCGCGAATCGGTCCTGTAGTCGAGGGGAAGAACTCATGACAGTCAGCCTGCACCAGCTGCTCAAGACCATGGTCGAGAAGGGTGGGACCGATCTTCACATCACCACCAACTCGCCGCCCCTGATCCGGGTGGATGGAACCCTGGTCACCCTGTCCCACCCTCCGATGACGGCGGTGGACACCAAAAAGCTCGCCTACTCGGTGCTCACCGACGCCCAGAAACACCGGTTCGAGGAATCACTCGAGCTCGACATTTCGTTCGGCGTCAAGGGCTTGGCCAGATTCCGCGCCAACATCTATATGCAGCGCGGCGCCGTGGCGGGGGCGTTTCGGCGCATCCCCTACGAAATTCTCGGTTTCAGCGAGTTGGGGCTGCCCAACTCGGTGGAAGCTCTGTGCAGCAAGCCACGCGGGCTGGTGTTGGTCACCGGCCCGACCGGCTCGGGTAAATCGACCACTCTGGCCGCCATGATCGACAAAATCAACCGTGAAAAGTCGCTCCATATTCTGACCATCGAGGATCCCGTCGAGTACCTTCACTCTCACAAAAAGTGCATGGTCAACCAACGTGAGCTGCACGCCGACACCCACAGTTTTCCGGCCGCTCTGCGCTCGGTATTGCGCGAAGACCCCGACGTGGTTCTGATCGGCGAGATGCGCGATCTCGAGACCATCGAGTCGGCGTTGAGAATCGCCGAGACCGGCCACCTCACCTTTGCCACCCTCCACACCAACTCGGCGCCCCAGACCATCAACCGCATCGTCGACGTCTTTCCGGAACACCAGCAGGCGCAGATCCGCGCCCAGCTGAGTTTTGTGCTGGAGGGCATCATTTGCCAGTCATTGTTACGGCGCGCCTCCGGCAAGGGCCGGGCGCTGTGTTGTGAAATCCTGATTCCGAGTTCGGCCATCCGCAACCTGATCCGCGAGGACAAGATCCATCAGGTCTACTCGATGATGCAGGCCGGCCAGGTCAAACACGGCATGCAGACCTTCAACCAGGGTCTGGCAACCCTCTACCACCGGCGCATGATCTCCCTGCAGACGGCGCTTGCCTACAGTTCCTATCCGGATGAGTTACAGGACATGATCAATCGGGGCGTAGGAGCCAACACCGGCCCTGAGGCACGCCGAGCAGGAAGGAGCTGAGATGCCCAGCTACGAATGGAAGGGTCGTGACAGAAACGGCGCCACCCAAACGGGTGTCTTGATCGGCGATAGCAAAGACGCCGTCATTGCAGCTCTTCGCCGTCAGCAGATCGTCGTCACCACGGTCAAGGAAAAAGGCAAGGAGATCGCCCTGCCCAAATTCGGCGGTGGTGTGAAATCCAAAGACATCGCCGTCTTCACTCGGCAATTCTCGGTGATGATCGATGCAGGTTTGCCCCTCGTGCAATGCCTGGACATCCTGGGCCAACAGCAGGAAAACAAAGCCTTCCAGAAGATCATCCTCCAGGTTCGGCAGGATGTGGAGGGCGGTTCGTCGCTCGCTGAGGCGATGCGCAAACACCCGCAGGCATTTGATGATCTCTACGTCAACATGGTCGCCGCCGGCGAGGCGGGCGGTATTCTCGACACGATTCTCCAGCGTCTCGCAACCTATATCGAAAAGACTGTCAAGTTGAAGTCGCAGGTGAAGTCGGCGTTGGTCTACCCGGCTTCGGTCGTGACCATTGCGGTTGTCGTGGTCTACGTCATTCTGTGGAAGGTCATCCCGGTCTTCGCAACCCTGTTTGAAGGCCTCGGAGGGCAGCTGCCCTTCCTGACCCAGGTGGTCGTCAACCTGTCACGATTCATCGGATCATTTTGGTGGTTGATCTTGCTCGTCGTCGTCGGTGGCATATTCGCCATTCGGCAGTACTACGCGACCGACGCCGGTCGTTATCAGATCGACAAGATCATGCTCAAGACACCGGTCCTCGGAATGCTCTTGCGAAAGATCGCGGTGGCCCGGTTCTGCCGGACCCTCGGCACTCTCCTCAGCTCGGGTGTCGCCATCCTCGAATCTCTCGACATTACAGCCCGCACCGCGGGCAATGCGGTGATCGAGGAGGCCATTCTCCGGGTTCGCAAAGAGGTCGAAGAAGGTAAGACCATCGCAGAACCGTTGATCCGCTCCGAGCAGTTCCCTCCAATGGTGTGTCAGATGATCGCCGTTGGCGAGCAAACGGGCGCCATGGACACCATGCTGTCGAAGATCGCGGACTTCTATGAGGACGAGGTCGATGCAGCCGTCGAGGGCATGATGTCCCTCATCGAACCGGTGATCATCGCCTTTCTCGGTGTCGTTATCGGTACGATCGTGGTCGCGATGTATCTGCCGATGTTCACGCTGATCAGCCAGATCGGTTGATGGCCAGACGGTCGCCGATGACCGATTCACCGCGGAAACAGGTCGCGGCAGCCGTTCCCTATCCGTCGCAGAATGCCCTCAGATGGGCGATCGGGCTGCGGCTGATCGTGATCTCGACGCTGTTCCTGGGAATTCTTCTCATTCAAATCAACAGCGAGAAGATCCTCCCTCTGAGGAACTTCTACGGTCTCATTCTTTTCAGCTTCGGCCTCTCTCTCCTCTACCTGATCATCTATGCAAGAAATGTCCCGCCGCGGCTGCAAAGCTGGGTCCAGCTTCTCGGCGACATCGCGGTCGTGACCGGTTTTGTCTATTTCACGGGTGGTCTCTATTCGCCGTTCTCCTTCCTCTATCTGACCGTCATCGCCGTCGCTGCCATGCTCATGCGGGGCGGTGGTCTGATCTTCGCAGGACTATCCGCCGTCGCCTACGGTCTGCTGATCGACCTCATGGTCTTCGAGGTGCTGCCCGTGCCGGAGAACCTGACGGGGATCCAGATCGCGATACCGACCTCGAGGATCCTGGTCCAACTTCTCACCAACGTCGTGGGGTTCTTGCTGGTCGCCGTCCTGGTGTCGTATCTCGGAGAATCCCTGCGCAGCGTTCACTATCGACTCAGGGAGGAAGAGGAACGAACCCGTCAGTTTGTCGCGCTGACCGACCACGTCGTGCGATCGGTCGGCGCCGGCATCATCGCAACCGACCTCGAGGGTCGGGTGTTGCACCTCAATCCGGCGGGTGCGCGCATGCTCGGGATCACCGACAGCGAAACTGTCACGGGAACGACGCTCGATGAGACCATGCCCCTGGCCGACCAGAATTGGGGTCTCTTGAAGACGCGCGCCCTCGATCGCAAGGTCATGCGTCTCGAAGGAACGGTGGCTGCAACGGGCGCGCGCTTCGGCCTCACGGTGGGCCCGTTGGGCGATGAAGAAGCAAACGTGGTCGGTTTCATCGTCACGTTTCAAGACCTCTCCGAGATCAAGGTCGAAGCAGAACGTCTTCGCATGCAGGAAAGAATGGCCGCGGTCGGCGAACTCGCAGCCCGCATGGCCCACGAGATCAAGAACCCCCTGGCCTCGATTTCCGGGTCGGCTCAAGTCCTCGCATCGGCGGAAAGCCTGGATGACAAGGGCCAGCGGTTGCTCCACATCCTGGTTGACGAGTCGCGCCGCCTCTCCGGCATCCTCGACGGTTTTCTGGCCTACACCCGCCCCCAGCAGAACGATTTTTGCGATTGCGACGTTTCGGCGATGTTGCGCGACTGTGTCGACCTGCTCGGTCGCTCCGATGAACACCGTGAGGATCACGACGTCACCCTGGTTGTTCCTGGCAGTCTTCCCCTCAAAGGCGAGGAACAGCTGCTCCGCCAGATCTTCTGGAATCTGTCCCGAAATGCACTCCAGGCCATGCCCGAGGGCGGCCGGCTCGAGATCTCAGGCGAGCAGATTGATGGAGTCGTCGTCCTCAAGTGGCACGACAGCGGCGTCGGTATGACTGAAAGCGTACGGCGCCAGGCCTTCGAGCCCTTTGTCACCACCCGGCCCGGCGGCACCGGGCTCGGGCTGGCGGTGGTGTACGCTGCTGTGGCCGAACACGCCGGCACCATCGCCATCGACAGCGCTCCGGGACGCGGGACGGTGGTGACCGTGGAGCTGCCGGTGAACAGGGAGGCCGGATGACCGCGCATCGTATCCTCGTGATCGACGACGAAAAGTCGCTGCGCGAGTTTTTGACGATCCTGCTCGAGCAGGAGGGCTACGAGGTCACAACGGCCGAGTCCGTTGCGACAGGTCTCGCGATGCTGCACGATCACACGTTCGACCTCGTCATGTGCGACCTCAAACTGCCTGACGGTACCGGGCTCGAGGTTCTGGCTGATGCCCGAAAAAACCACATCGACTCTCCATTTATCATCATCACAGCCCACACGACCCCCCAGCACGCCATGGAGGCCCTGCGCGCCGGCGCTGCGGAGTATCTCTCGAAGCCATTCAATGTTGAAGATCTCAAGCTGATTCTCGACAAGCTTCTCGACACGACAGAAAGTCCGGAAAGCGAACGCGAGGTCCCCAATTTCATCGGGTCGAGCCCCGCGATCCGTCGCATCCTCGATATGGTGCCTCGGCTTGCAGCGACCCCTTCGACGGTCTTCATCACCGGTGAGAGCGGCACCGGAAAAGAACTTCTCGCGCAGGCCGTTCACTCCTTCTCTGCCAACGCGAACGGCCCGTTCTTGAGCGTCAACTGCGGCGCGCTGCCGGAAGGTCTGCTCGAGTCCGAGCTGTTCGGCCACGTCCGCGGTTCGTTCACCGGCGCGATTCGGGACAACAAGGGCCTCTTTGTCGATGCTGAGGGGGGAACGGTCCTGCTCGATGAGGTCGGCGAACTCACCCCGCTGATGCAAGTCAAACTCCTTCGCGTCCTTCAGGAGAAACGGGTGCGACCGGTTGGGGCGAGCCGCGAAGTCGCCGTCAACGCCCGAGTCCTCGCCGCAACCAACCGGGATCTCGAGGCTGCGGTCAAAGACGGCACATTTCGTGAGGACCTCTATTATCGGCTCAACGTGCTCCACGTTCACCTGCCACCGCTACGGCAGCGGATCGACGACATTCCCGAACTCGGGCGCCACTTCGTCGAACGAACATGCAGAACATTCGGGTTGGAACCTAAACGTCTGACGCCCGACGCGCTGCGGGTTCTTCAGGCGTATGCGTGGCCGGGAAACATTCGCGAACTGGAAAACGTCATCGAACGAACAGTGGCCCTCGAGGCGTCGGCGATCATCTCCTCCGGCAGCCTCCCCGAACACCTCCGGGGAGCGCCGTCGGACCCGCGGACGGAAGGCGTCAGTCTGCCTGAAGAGGGCCTCGACATTGAGGAACACCTCGACAACGTTCGGCGGTCACTGATGCATCAAGCGCTGGAACGAACCGAGGGCCACCAGAAAAGGGCATCGGAACTTTTGCGCATGTCCTACCGCGCCTTCCGCTATCATGCGGAGAAGCTCGGTCTCGTCAAGGACGACTGAACGGGCTCAAAACACACGTGGAGACGCGATGCATCTCGGGGCCACACCTCAGACGACTCTCAAACTCATTTTCTGTTTCTTCATTCCTGTCTTGACAGGTATGTGGGCGGTCGGCTGTTCCCAATCGGCACCACCTCAGGAGACTCCCGTGCAGCCACCGCCAGCCATCGCAAAGATCGACCTCCCGAAGGCTGAGTTGCCCGATGGTTTCGTCGTCGAACTCGAACTCGCCGTCACGCCGCAGGAGGTCGCGGATGGTCTGATGTATCGACCGTCGCTGCCGGAGAACCGTGGGATGTTGTTCATCTTCGGCGCCGATCGCTACCCGTCGTTCTGGATGAAGAACACCCTGATACCGTTGGACCTGATCTTTCTCGACAGCGCCGGATCGGTCGTTGACGTCATCGCGAACGTTCCGCCGTGCGCCGGGGACCCCTGCCCGACGTACTCACCGAAATACCCGGCGCGCGCGGTACTGGAGTTGGCGGCGGGCACCGCAGCCGGCCACGGAATCGAGGCCGGCGCGGTCATCTCATTCGAGCGGATACCCGGCTATCCTGTCCCGTCCGCGGAGGCCGGCGACGAGACAACTGGGTCCTGACCTGGAATCGTCAAGAGGTCTCGGCTGATTTCTTGTCGGTTTTTGCGGGGCGATCTTTTTTCGACGAATCGGATTCGGTCGAGTCGGTCTTAGCCAATGCGGTCGAGCGACCGCCGTTGCCTTTACCGTAGTCGGTCACATACCATCCACTGCCTTTGAACTGCAGTGCGGGCGCCGACAGCAGACGCCGAACCTTGCCTTCGCAGTGTGGGCATTTCACCGACGAGGCATCGGCCACGCGTCGAATGCGTTCGAAGTGATGACCGCACAGAAAACATTCATATTCGTACAGAGGCATGCAACACCTAACCCCGAACCTGGATCAAGATCTTCCCGCTCGAGGACGGATCCATCGTCACCATTTGAAGCTCGACGAGGGCATACAGAACACGCGCATTGGCCCCCGGGCTGAGAGGTCCGCCTTCGCAGAGCTCGAAAAGATTCCGTTTTCCGTCCACGAGTTCGAGGAGCTCCAACTCATCCGCTTCGAACCGGAACTTCTCGAGGTGCGGCGGCCGCGGTAACCGCTTGAAAATGGCGCCGCGACCACCGAGCCTCGCGGTGATGATCTTCGGATCCTCGATGCGTCGACAGCCGGCGAGGACTGCGCGCGCCGTGGGGATCTTGATCTTGAACGTCTCGCGTTCTCTCGATGTGCCGACCGTAAACCGCATGTGGCCCTCGGTCCAGTTGAACAGACTCCACATGATGCTCTGCACCTGCCGGCGCACGGATTTGCCGAGGACACCCTGGTTGAGAAAGCCCATTCGAACCAGAACCTCGCCATGGCGTGCGCCCGGGGTGCTTGCCAACTCCTCGGAGGATCGCGCCAGCTGTTCCCGCGTGATTTCGCCGCTGCGAACGAGGTATTCACCCAATGATTCGGTGCGGTCCGTCGAGGTCGCAAAGATCACGTCGCCATCGAGAAAGAAGACCTCCTTGGTGATGTCTTCGCGACGCACCTCGAGAACGCCCGGAACACCATAGCGATTGATGGTCGCGAGAATCTCAGGCAGCGGCGTCTTTTCAAGCTCGCTTCGATAAACGAATTCTTCGCCCACCATCAACCATTACCTTTTCACCAGAAAAAGCCCTCGTTTCGCTTCCGCCCCTTCACAACGAGGTGGCGGAAGCGCAAGGGAATCGAACCCTCCGACCGACCCTACTGAGGCCGGCCCAACGGATTTGAAGTCCGCGGAAGCCACCAGGCCCCATGCGCTTCCTCGCAAAGGTCATTCTAACCCATTCCGCGACCGCCACGATTGATCGATCGCGACGGCGGCGGAATGGGCGGCAATTGACACACACCCCACCATTTGTTACAACAAGCGTCCCTGTGGGGCCGTAGCTCAATTGGGAGAGCGCTTGAATGGCATTCAAGAGGTCGTCGGTTCGATCCCGATCGGCTCCACCAGGCTTCGTTCGAAACTGCGTTTTGAACTACGCCCTGGCAAGCCTATTGCGGCCACCTCAGCGCAGTTTTGAACGAAGCCTGTCCCGGCGAAGCCTCTTGGGCGAAGCCGGACCCGGCAAGCCAGGCCCCCGTGCACGCCATTTATGGAGACCATGAAATGGCGAAATACCACTACGTCTACATCCTTGTAAGTAGGTCAGACCCCGCCCGCCACTACACCGGTCTGACCGTAAACTTGGCCGCACGGCTCAAAGCACATAACGCCGGTCAACTTCCTTACACATCAAAGTACAAACCGCGGTAGATCGACGTCGCCATCGCCTTTCGTTCCAGGAGTAAGGCGCGCAAGTTTGAAACGTACCTCAAGAGCCACCCCGGCCGAGCATTCGCATCGAGCACTCCTGAATCGGGATCACACCCTCGTGAACTCTCGCACAGCGGGCGCGGCGTCTCGGCGGACCTGGCTGCCGACATAACATCTGGCCACGTAAGGGGACGTCATGGACGAGAGCAACGCCCCGTAGTTCAGGTTGAACTCCACTTCGTCACCAACCTTCAAATCCGATTCCTTGGCATCAATCAGGATGTGATCACTACTCGCGCCGAGGATATCGACATCCATACAGGGTGTCAGACCTGTGACGAGCACGTCCTGCAAACCAATGCCCAGGATGACTCTTCTCATCGGTCCCCGATCTGAGAACTCGGGCACGTTTCCAAAAGCGTCCTGACAGGTTTCGCCATAGGGCTTGGATGGTTTTACCTTGGATTCAATGACCTCGGCAAAGAGCCTGAATGCATCGGTGAACAGACCCGAAATGGGCTTGCGGTGGAGGGTCTCACGCCCCAGGAAGATCGACTCCCCCAACCTCAAGTTGTTGATCTTCCCCACGTCGGGTGTGGACATCAACCAATCATGGTTGGCTGAGTTTCCGCCGGAGACATACTGCAATGTGATGCCGAATTTCTCTTCGATATCTCCGAGCGAGCGATGAAAGACGACCGAGGTTCTCCTCGTCCGGCTTGATCCCTCCAAAACACGCCAGGTTGGTTCCGATGCCGACCAGGACAATCCCTCTCTGGCCGAGAACCCGTTCAACGGTCTTCTCCAGATCTCCAGGCAGGAGGCCTTCCCTCAAATCACCCAGTTCCACCATGAGAATGATCTTGTGCGTCACGCCGGTTTTGACGGCAAACCTGGAGAGCGCTTCGATGACCGAGAACTCCGTGTTGAGGCTGATGTCGGCATACTTCACGGCAGACTCGGCCTGGCTCGGTGCGGGGCTCCTCAACAGGACAAACTGGGCCTGTACCCCCGCCTGGCGCATCCGCTGGATGTTCTCGAGCCTCGAATCGGCGAGGGTGTCGATTCCCGTTCTCACGAGGACGTCAGCAATGACGGGATCTCCACAGACGACCTTTGTCACACCGATGATGCCGATGCCTTTCGATGCGTAGATCTCCCGGAGGCTGGTTGCGTTGTGCGAGATCTTTCCGAGATCGATCTCGATCCTCGGCGTCGTCATCACGCTGCTGCGCTCTTGCCCAAATTGAGTTCTGGAAAGACCTCGAGAAGCCTTCTCACGATCTTGTCGCAGCCGTGCTTCAAAACGTCCATTGTCGGCAGCCCGTAGGTGCCTTCATATACGACAACGGTGTCTTCGATCTCCCTGTCTGTCATGCCTTCATGGTTCAAAGTCAGGGCTATGACCTTCGCTCCAGAGATGATCTCGATCAATTGATTTCACTCTCGAGAGTGGGCATGAGAATGCCGGGGAAGTCACAGCGCTCTTTCCTTTTGGGTGGGTGCTGGAGGATGATCGCTCGTGGTCTCGCCCCCCTGATGATCGCGGTCGAGGATGTGAACGCCGGGTGGCTCAGTGCGCCTTGCCCCTCGACAACGATGATGTCGGGATGCTCCTCGTCAACAGCCTTCAAGATCTCGTTCTCAACCTCACCGGTTTGAAAACCCGAGCTCAGAACATCCACTGCAACGCCGTACCTGGCGCCCTGAAGCAGACCGGTCTGACCCGTTGCCACGAACGCGGTCGTCAGCCCTCGCCTCCGAAGTGTTTCTGCGAGAAGAACCGCAGAGGTCCTTTTGCCAACCGCACAATCTGTCCCAAACACGGTGATGACGGGAGTCGTGACCTCGGAAATCGATCCCGTAAAGATGTGCAGATCTTTCCTCGGTGGTGGTTTCCGGATATCGTGGATCTGCACACCATATGCCCGTGCCTTCTCCATGAACTCGTCATCTTCGGTGAAGAACTCGGGGAGCCCGTTGATGATGTCCATGCCCTTTTCCATGGCCGCGAACACCGTCTCTCTCTGTTGACTCGTGATGTACGACGCGAGTGGTGCGATGCCATAGATGAAGTACTTCGGAACATAAGCCGAGCTTTTCGATGGCATCCTCGATATCCCGGAACACGGGGATCCCGCTTCTCACCCCGTCAAGGTATTCACCCGCATCCATCCCGGCCTTGGTGCTATCTGTCACACCGGTGATCCGGTATTTTTCAGAATGCCGCACCAGTCCGTTGGTGACCTTGCCATCGAGCTTTCCCAATTGACCTTCGCCGTATACAAGTGCCGGCTCTCTTATCGGGAGCACTTCAATTGCTTCTCTATACATCGTTGACTCTCCTTGCCCTTTCCCAGAGAGCAAGATCCGCGCCACGACCGAGAGGCACCGTCTTATTTGGGGATCGATTTTGTATGTGACTGAATTTAAGCAAGATATACGATCACTTCCTGATCAGCGTCAATAAAGATAAGATCAGAATGAAGTGACTTCAATCAATTTGATCGATTCCAGCTCAAGGGTGGCAGACGGCGGCGCTGCGGAAAGGTTAAGGTGATGGGCCGATCAGCAGCCAGACAGACCCTGGGTTTCGATCAGTTGGGAGAATTATGATTTCGGAAAAGGCCACCGTGTCGCCATGAGGGCTGAAGACTACTGCGAAATGGTCGAACACCAACATCGTCTGCTGAAGCAGCGTGTGCCAACCGTGGCGATCCGAGACGATGGTTCTCCATTGATCAGTCTCCTGGAATCCGGGTTTGATTTGATATTCGAACCATCCATCATGAAGGACTACAAATATCCTCGTCAGAACAGCCGTCCATGACAAGATCGGTCGAATCAGCAGGCTGTTAAGTGATATGGATAAGAGACTTATCATCCGTTCCGTCTGGAGGTCTTTTGACCACCAACAACTTTTGTGGGACAGGAATCTCGAAGTGGCTCGAAAACAGAATCCAGAGAAGAGCTCTGATGAGATTGAGAGAATCACCCTGGAATTCACTGCTTCGAGAGAAAAATCCATGCACGCCACCGGCGGGGCAGTGGATGCCTTGATCTATGATCCAGAAAACGAGTGCGTCATGGACTTTGGAACCAACAGCGGATTCAAGATTGAACTCAACAGGAAGTGTTATCCCCTCCATCCAGATATTTCGTCCGAAGCAAAGAAGAACCGAAAGCTCCTGATGGATCTCTTTGAAAACGAAGATTTTGTGTGTGATGTGACCGAATACTGGCACTTTGATTATGGCAATGTGATGTGGGCCCTGGGCAAGGGCAGAGCATCCGCGAATATATGATGTCGTCATGGACACACGCTGATCTCCACGTCCTCCTATTTTTTTCACACTGAAGTTTCAGCCCGCCGGGCCAGGCACACCACGGACCTGTTCGCCGACGTCGACGAGCAGGATTTCGCATTTCTCATGTGCGGTGAGCGAAACCGAGCGTTCGTCCGTCACGCCCACACCGTCACCTTGGTTCAGGATCATGTCGTGGGATGCCGCCTCACCGCATATGACGTGGAGCCAGGCGTTTCGTCCCGGCAACAACTCGTGGATGAGGTGATGCCCAGGATCGATCAGGCTCGAGTAGATAAGGGCATCCTGATGTGTGTGCAGCGATCCCTGACGCCCGTCCGGGGACGCGACGATGCGCAGCACATTGTGACGCAGTGCTGCAGCGACGTGCATCTGTTCGCGGGCACCATTGGACTCCCCCTCCGAAGGGCGCAGGGAAATCCGGTAGATGTGCGCCCAGTTGGTCCGTGACGCGTTCGTCTCCTTGTGGCGGATACCATGGCCGATCGCCATCCGCTGAAACTCTCCCGCGTGCACCACACTCGAGGACCCGGTCGAGTCCTCCTGAGCAATGGTCCCTCGACATACGTATGTCACAAGCTCTGCTCCCCGGCTTGGACGAGCCATGGAGACCCCGCCCGGTGGCAGACGGTTCTCGCTCAGGCTCTCCAGAACCGCGGAACCGCCAGCGTGCGGCTTTGCCGGCTCCTGTGGGTTGAAGCTGTGCCACAGCTCCTGCCTGTGGCGCTGGTCGAGGTGGCGCTCGTCGGCCCTGCATAGCGTGATCATCGGTCTGGTTTTCTCTGCCTGCCTGGCTCTTTACCTGGGACTGAACCCGTAGGTTGAACCAAATCCACCGGGTTCGCAGTCTCCGCAGTTCTTCACGAACTTGAGAGTCCTCTTTACTGTTGTTGTCTTGGTTGTTTCTCTTGCTGTTGTTTCGTCGTGATTGTCCTTGAGAGGACGTGTTGGTCCAATGAACTCGGGCTCAGTGGCTGGCAGGATCTCTGTTTCATAATGTGTTCGAATATCCATTGTCTTGAACCTCCTGAGTTCGTCGGCGCGTGTTCGGGCGCGCGTGTTCGGCCCAGTCGTCCGCAGCCTGCTGGCATCGACCGGAATCCATTGACGGCGGATTGTCTCCCTCTGTCCTTCGCATGTATCGTGCCATCGGCGAGGACTCCGTGTTTTCAGTAGGTTGCGAGACAAATATTTCCTGACGATGAGATGATTCGATCAAAATGAAGTCATGGTACCTTCACTATGAAGGAGGCAACCGATGCGCGTCGAGGATCTGCATCACGAGGAACTCCTGGAACTGGACCCCGCGGGAGGCGTGATCCGTTTTGCAGGGCAGCGCGCACTCCTCGTCGACGCCGTGGCCATGGGGCTTCTTCGGCAGAATCTTGTCGCCAACTTCGGTCTGACAGCTGCCCGCGCAGTGCTCACCCAGTTCGGTTTTGCCCACGGCTGGCGGATGGCGGCGGCCATGCAAGAGGAGTTCGAGTGGGCGACGAATGAAGACTGGCGGTGCGCCGGCCCCCGTATCTCCACGCTCCAGGGGCTCTTCCGCACACAGCCGGGAAGCGATGACCCGCTGTCCAAAACGGGAGCGATGCTGCTCGCTTCCTACGAGGCCGAGCAGCATCTCCTGCACTTCGGTCGCGCCGATTCGGCTGTGTGCTGGACGATCTGTGGCCTCATGAGCGGTTATGTCAGCCATACCACCAGCAGGGAAATCTACGTCCTCGAAGACCGCTGTCTCGGCGAAGGTCATGCGGCGTGTCATCTCCTGGGGCGTACCCGCGAGGAGTGGGGTGACGAACGCGCCGAGGAACTCATGTTCTTCGACTCCGGTCGGCTCAAAGAGTGTCTCGACGTCTCACTCAGCGCGGTCACGGAGACGTTGAAGGCAGCAGAGGACAAGCTCCGGGCGCACCGCCATGCGGTGGTCAGCGTGGCGCGCGACGCGGACGAGCCGCTGGGGATCGTCGCCAAGAGTCCGAAGATGCAGCACGTGGTGGACCTGGCACGCCGCGTGGCGAAGGTCGATGCCACGGTCCTCATCACCGGCGAGAGCGGCGTCGGGAAGGAGAGAATCGCGCGGCTCGTCCACGACGAATCGACGCGCGCCGCAGGGCCCTTCGTCGCCATCAACTGTGGAGCCATTACCGAGACGCTTCTCGAGAGCGAGCTTTTCGGACACAAACGCGGCGCGTTCACTGGTGCGACTTCGGACCGGCCCGGCCTCTTCGAGGCAGCCAACCACGGGACACTTTTGCTGGACGAGATCGGCGAGATCTCGCCAGGTATGCAGGTCAAACTCTTGCGGGTGCTTCAGGAGCGGGAGATTCGCCGCGTCGGGGAGAACAAGAATCGGCCGGTGGATGTTCGCGTTCTCGCGACCACCAACCGCGATCTTTCCTCCGGGGTCGAAGACGGCGACTTCCGGCAGGACCTCTACTATCGACTCAAGGTTGTCGAGCTGGACGTCCCGCCGCTCCGCGACCGCAACGAGGACATCCTTCCGCTCGCTCGGGTGCTGCTCGCGGACGCAGCGCTTCGGATGGGACGCAAGATCGCCGGCCTCGTCCCACAGGTTGCTGATCAGCTCCTACGGTACGATTGGCCGGGCAACGTGCGCGAATTGGAGAACGCCATGGAACGTTCTGTCGCGCTGGCACGTGGACGTCGTGTGAACCTCGATGACCTGCCTGAGGAGATCCGCGAAGCCTTCCCCAAGCCGGTGGTGAACGGCGGAACCGTGCAGTCTCTCAGCGAAATCGAAAAGGAGTACATCCTCGCAGTACTGAAGCTCAATGACGGCAACCAGACGCGCACTGCCGCGCAGCTTCGGATCGGATCGGCGACGCTCTACCGAAAGCTCAAGAGCTACGGACTGATCCGCGGAAGGCGCACGGAATAGCGATCGGGGTGCTGCCCCAGTGGTTCACCCTTCGGTCTGAGAACAACCTTCCCCCGGGCGCCGATAGCCCGGATTGCAGCTCCAGCGGTTCCCGGAGAAATCGATGTGTGCGTTCGCCGCCAACACGAGCGCCACGCACGAATCACCACTCTTTTCGCAGCCCTGCACACACTTCCAGTCGCGGCAATGCCTAAAACGCGCTCCCCTTCGCGCTCCCCAATCAAGAGATTCGACAGGACCAACCACAGTTCAACTGAGTCGAACCGGGACTTCCCATATCGGTCAGCTGCTCTAGCTCTACCAGATTTCGGGTGGAAGCAAGATCCGCCGCAGGCGCACAGCGTGAATCGCGATCAACCACCACCGTGCGAATGGCATTCAAGAGGTCGTCGGTTCGATCCCGATCGGCGGCGCGACACGGGAGTCTGCAGCCCCGGACGGCAGCTCGACGGTGAAAGGCTACTCGGCTTTGAACCCGATCTTCGAATGCGAACCGTCGCAATACGGCTTGTTCGCCGAGGCGCCGCACCGGCACAGGGCGGTGGAGGTGGTGCGCTCGACCGCGCGTCCCGTACCAGCCATGATCTCGAGCGGTCCCGCGACAAGCAACGGGCCGTTCGGAGCGAGCTTCACCTCGAGCGGACCGCCACGGGTTACCAGCTCCGCGAGGTCCTTGCCTGGTGGCTCACCGGTGGCTGCGAATTCCGCTTCGGTGTGGGAGCCGTCGCAGAAAGGCCTGTTCTTCGATACGCCGCATCGGCACAGGGTCGCCCTACAGCCTGCCGACTCGCCGGCAATCTGCAACTCGGCGTGGAACGCAAGCGGGCCGTTCTCCATGATTCGAACCGTGTTGATCTCGGGCGGTCTCTCGTCCGGGCCTCCATCCTTGCGACGGTACTGGATGGCGCCGGAAGGACAGTTGTGCGCTACCGCGGCGATCTGCTCGGCCGCGGCCTGGTCCGGATGAATCCATGGTCCGGGCGCGTTGGCCTCGAAGACCCCGGGCAACCCGGTCACGCACGCCCGGGAGTGAATGCACAACTTCCCGTCAAAACTGATGTCGACATGCTTGCCTTCATAGGTTTTTCTGCTCATTTTGAACGCTCCTCATTGATCTCAACTGACTCCACCAAAGAACCTATTCCAGGGTGAACTGTACTCCACCGCACATTCCGGTCAGGCCGTGCTGATTCACACCGCAGAGATGGACGGAACATGTTTCCAGCAGCCACTCGTCACTCTAAAAACCCCTCCTGGGCAAAGGCCGGCCCGGGATAGCTGTAATAGCCTTCACCGCTCTTGACGCCGAGTCTTCCACGGTCGACAAACCGCTTTTTGATGAAAACGGCGTTTTTGCGGAGTTCCTCGTCACCATCGGTCTCCGCCCAATACCGGACGACGTTGTAGATCGTCTCCAAACCGATCAGATCCATGATGCCGAAGGGCCCGACCGGCATCTTCGTCGAAATCATCCACGTCCTGTCCACGTCTTCGTGAGTCGCCACGTCGTTGGTGATCAACCCCTGGGCCGCAATCAGCAGCGGCATGAGGAGCGAGTTGATGATGTAGCCGTTCTGCTCCTTCTCGAGGCGGATGGGCACCATGCCGATCTCCGCCACGAACTCGAGCACGCGCTCGAACACCTCAGGGTCGGTTCCAGGGTGCGGCATCACCTCACCGATGTTGGCGTCCCATACCGGGTTGGCGAAATGCAGGGCAAGGAATCGATCCGGTCGTCCAGTAGATTCGGCGAACTGGCTCGGCAGCAGGGTCGAGGTGTTGGTGGTGAGAATGGTGTGATCCGGACAACAACGGTTCAACTGCGCATACACCGCACGCTTGATTTCCGGGTCCTCTGGAACGGACTCGCTCACGAGGTCGGCGTCGCGGCAGGCTTGGGCCAGATCGTCGGTGTAGGAAAGACGTGCGACCGCAGCATCGACGACCTCCTGACTCGATCCCCGCTTTGCAACGAACACCTCTGCGAACCTCCGGTGACTGCTTCGACAACCGTCGAGCGAGGCTTCATTGATGTCGCACATCACGGTTTGAAAACCGGACACGGCACACTGGAAGCCGATCTGTCCCCCCATGGTGCCGGTGCCCACAACCACCACCTTCTTGATTTCCATTTTCGTTCTCCAGTCCCTGGGATTACGGCTGCCGACTGTAGCAGCGTCAGGCTGAATCGTCGCTGGACCTTCGTGATCTTGCGTGACGGCACCTTCGACGACTCCTTCTGACGATGACGTCGGTCAGCTCCAGATTCTGAGATCGACGAGATTTCCAGAATGCTCAGGGAACCCCCCCCTCAAAAAAAGAATGTGACGCGATTTCAAATATGTTAGGATCGAGGCCAATTCTCGAGGAGAAAACATGGCCAGATACGACAGCATCCTCGGTGCGGTCGGCAACACGCCTGTTGTCCGCATCAACAAGCTCGGACCGAAAGGCGTCAATCTCTACGTCAAGGTGGAGTCTTTCAACCCAATGGGTTCGGTCAAGGATCGACTCGCCCTGGGGATCATCGAGGACGCCGAAAAATCCGATGCTCTCAAGCCCGGGCAGACGGTGATCGAGGCGACCAGTGGCAACACCGGCATTGGTCTGGCCATGGTGTGCGCGCAGAAGGGCTATCCGCTGGTGGTCACGATGGCGGAGAACTTCTCAGTGGAACGGCGCAAGATGATGCGCTTTCTCGGCGCCAGAGTGGTGTTGACGCCGGCCTCGGAAAAGGGCACCGGCATGCTTCGAAAAGCCGAAGAGCTCGCCGAAACCCACGGCTGGTTCTTATGCCGACAGTTCGAAAACGAGGCCAACTCCAATGTCCATTCGGCGACGACGGCGTTGGAAATCCTCGACGACTTCAAGGACGAGAGCCTCGATTACTGGGTCACCGGTTTTGGCACCGGCGGCACCCTCAAGGGCGTCTCGCGGGTCCTCAAAAAGGAGCGGCCAGAGACCAAGATCGTGGTCTGCGAGCCCGACAACTCGCCCTTACTGGGCTCGGGCATTGGCCAGGCGCGCCAGGCCGACGGTTCCATCGCAGAGAGCCACCCGTCCTTCCGTGCTCACCTGATGCAGGGATGGACCCCGGACTTCATCCCCAAGCTGGCCGAGGATGCACAGTCGGCAGAGCTGCTCGACATCTTCATGCCGATCAAAGGCAACGACGCCCTCCGGTGTTGCCGGCACCTGGCACAGAAGGAGGGCATCTTTGTCGGGATCTCAGGCGGGGCGACCCTCGCGGGCGCCCTCCATGTGGCCGCGATCGCGCCTGCGGGCAGCACCATTCTCGCCATGCTGCCAGACACCGGCGAGCGGTATCTTTCGACGCCGCTGTTCTTCGACGTCGCGGAGCACATGACAGCCGAAGAGATCGAGATCTCCAAATCAACCCCGAGCTTCCGCTTCGACGGGGCAGCGCCAGCACCAGAGGCTCCCAAGGAGGAGGTCAAACCGGTCACACCGAAGGCAGAGGCCTTTGTGGACCAGGCGTTGCGCGATCCGGAACAACCGGTTGTGCTTTTCGCCTTCGAGTGGTGCGAGTTCTGCTGGTCGGTCCGCAAGCTCTTTGCCGAGTGTGGGATCCCCTTCCGTTCGATCGATCTCGATTCGGTGGACTACCAGGAAAACGACTGGGGCGGTCAGGTCAGGGCCGCGCTCAACGCGCGCTTCGATGTCATAACCATCCCCCAGATCTTTGTGGGAGGCAGGCACATCGGCGGCGCGACCGAAACATTCGACGCATACAACTGCGGCGAGCTTCAGAAGCTGCTTGGACAAAACGGAGTCGGATACAACCAGGGTGTCAATCTGGACCCATACTCGCTGTTGCCGAGCTGGCTCCATCCCCGGTGACCACACTGATCGGAAGCGGCGGTTCACCATGGTTCGAAATCTCGCGACGCCTTCGGGATCGGCCCGGGGGGGCGCTCCACTGCTTCGAACAACCGAAATGAAATGAGGGAGATGATGAAAATGAAGAGACTGGCAACGATCGCGATATTCGGCCTGATGATCGGGGGACTCGCCGCGGCACCTGCCACTGCCGGCGAAGAGACGAGCAGCGGCACGGTGACCTATGTGCCGGTGGACATGGAAATGATGGAGATGCCCGACGGCAGCATGATGCAGCGCTCGCACATCAAGGGCATCGTTCTCGCGAACGATTCGTCGAGTTCGATCCACCTCGCGAGCCAGGATTGTTTCGGGACTACCGTGATCGCGGCCGACGGCACAGCCACCGGAAACGGCTACTGCGACGGCGTCGACGCCGACGGCGATCTGTGGTGGATCTGGTGGCACAACAGCCCTGAAAAAAATATCTGGGGTTTCATGGGCGGTACCGGCAAGTTCATGGGGGTCAAAGGCGAGGGCACCACGACCCCAATGGTGCAGATGGCCGACGGCCGCACGGCCATCTCCTGGAACGGCACCTGGACAATGAAATAGCGCCGACTATGACGGGCGCCGCCCCGAACCGGACAACCGGCGGGGCGGCGTGAGTTTTTCAAGCGGCAATATTCAACGCCAACCGATCGACCAATTCGTGCCGTCCTCGAGCTCTCGCCAGTGGATCTGCCGGATGACATGGGTGAGCACGGCCTCGATTTGAATACGATCCGTTGGGTTGCCATCCTCGTCGCGAACCCAGTCGAGGACGAGAAAGTGCTTTTCGCGATTGACGGGATGGACGGCCGTCCACTTCGAATTGGGCAATTTGCGGCGGTTGACCGGGTTGCGGGTCAAGAAGGTCACTCGGAGCCCCCCGAAGGCTCGGTATTCCGATACCCGCGGATGTTTGCGATCTCGAGCTGAAACCGGCCCTCCTGGCGGCTGATGATCAGACCCAACGTCGTGATCCGCGCCGGGTCCAGTGCCGGGTGGCCGGCAACCCTGCGGCCGCGCCAAACGGGCACGAAATCGGCAAATGGAACGACCACATCGCTCCACTCTCCAGCCGGAGGTGTCAGAGGGACCTGGTAGCTGACGCCGTCGAAGGAGGCGCTGGTTCGAATCCGGAAAGCGTAGCCCTTGCCGTCGCCCCGTACCCTGAGGACGAGACCGTCGTAAGCCGAGAGGTCCCGGACCTGCGGACGCGACCGCACCGACGCGAAACCGCCGTTGTTGTCAAACGACACCACGCCGCGGAAGCTCGCAGCCCCGTCCTCGACCACCATGGCGCTCGAGGACACACCACCCATGACCGCGTCGTCGATACTCGGCCAGCCCTCGGTCTCGGCCGCGAAGTCAACGATCATCATCGGTTCCTCCTCTGCCATACCGCCACCCGGCGCACCAGCGATGCACAGGACGGCAAACACCAACATTCGAAAGCCCACAGATCACCCTCCGGAAAACGTTCGCGGCCGCAGAAGAGTGTGTGCGACAAACCACTCGTTACCACCTCGGTACCGGAAGAGCTCGGAGCAGGCCATGAAGAACATCCGCCAGCGGGCAAACCAGCGCTCGGCTTCTTCGCCATAGGTTTGGCTGAACAGCGGCATGAGTCGCTCGCGGTTCCGGTCCATGCCCTGGAGCCACGCCTCGAGGGTGCGGCTGTAGTGGAGGCCGTCGACCCGCCACTGCCGTTCGACCTCGAGATGAGAATTGAACTGACGTGGAAAGTCTTCGGACGGCATGATGCCGCCGGTGAAGAAATGCCGGGCCATCCAATCGCTGGACCCGGCATCGGTGTAGCGGTAGGCGTACTTCCGATGACAGAAGACGTGCTGAAAGAACGCGCCTTCAGGACGCAACCACGAAGCCACGCGAGCAAAGAGGCGGTCCCAATTCAGCATGTGCTCGAACATCTCGACCGACACCACCCGGTCGAAGCGACGCTCCGTGGCAAAATCGTTCATGTCGGCGGTTACGACCTCCACGCGATCGATACCGAGCTCGAGACAGCGTTGGCGGATGAACTGCGCCTGGATCCGCGAGTTGGACACCGAGAGGATCCGGCACCCGGGAAAGTGTCTGGCGATCCACACCGACATCGAGCCCCAACCACACCCGAGATCGAGGATCTCCATACCGTCAGCGATGCCGGCGCGCTCGCACGACACGGCCAGCATCCGTTCCTCAGCTTCGGTGAGATCGTCCACGCCTTCGGGCCACAGACACGATGAGTATTTGAGAAAGGGCCCGAGGACCGTCTGAAAGAACTCCGCCGGAAGCTCATAGTGCTGTTCGTTGGCGGTATCGGTAGCGACCGCAATGGGCGCGGCTCGCATCTGGTCGACAAAATTCTGTAGCTTGCGCCGCGCACCCTCGTCATCCGGCTCCCGCTCTGAGCGCAACCGCTGCCCCAAAACCAGACGCATCCCCGCCCGGACCACACGATCGGGGAAGATCCGGCGCTCCGCGAGATCGATGGCCCAGTTCACGAGCGGTCGGGCTCCGGTCCCGGGTCACGGTCGGTTTCACCGGCACGACTCAGCTGCAGCTGCAGATTCCCGATGTGGTGCTGGAGGAACGCCGCCTCACAGGTTGCGAGATAAAAATCCCACATCCGGACGAATTCTTCGTCAAAACCGAGCTCGCGCACCGCGTCGATTTTCATCCAGAACCGGCGACGCCAGTGCCGCAGAGTGGTGGCGTAGTCCTCGCCGATATTGTCCAGCCGATCGACCACAAAGCCCGTGTGGCGCGCGAGCGATGCCTGGATTGCGCCGAGGGACGGCAGGTGGCCGCCGGGAAAGATGTACTTGCGAATCCAGTCGCTGCCCCTGCGGTAGCGGTCGTAGGCCTGATCGGGAATCGTGATGGTCTGCAGTGCCACCCGGCCTCCCGGCCGCAGCACGCGATCGCAGACCTCGAAGAACCCGTCGAGAAAACGGTGGCCGACGGCCTCCAGCATCTCGATGGAAACCACCGCATCAAAGTCACCTTCAACCTCGCGATAGTCCATCAACCGGATCTCGACTCGGGCACTGAGGCCGTGCTGCTCCATACGACGGCGCGCGAAAACGGCCTGTTCTTCCGACAGGGTCAGTCCGGTGACCCGGCACCCCAACCCCCCAGCTGCATACTCGGCGAATCCGCCCCAGCCGCAGCCGATTTCAAGGACGCTGTCACCCGGCCTCACGCCGGCCCACTCAGCGAGGCGCGCGTACTTGGCAACCTGTGCGGCCTCGAGACCCATGGCGGGACGGTGAAAAAGGGCCGCCGAATAGGTCAACGAGGGGTCGAGAAACAAGGCGTAGAAATCATTCGACATGTCGTAGTGGGCGTGTATGTTGCGGCGCGCCTGGCCCCTGGTGTTGGCGCGCGTCGCGTGCAGAAGACGGTCGCGCATCCTGCCCATCAGACCCACCAGCCGCGGCGGTGCCAGCACGGCCTCGTTGGCGAGGAAGAGCCGGGTCAGGGCGACCAGGTCGGGCGTGGTCCAATCGCCGTCGACGTACGACTCACCCGCGCCAACATCGGCACCACGCAAGAGGCGCGGGAAGAACCGCCACCGATGGACAGACATCTCTGCTCGCGGAGTTTCGCTCGTCCCAAATCTGTGGCTGCTGCCATCAGGCAATCGAACGGTCAACGCGCCGTCACGCAGGCGGGCGAGCCCGGCGAGGGCGATGCGGGCGGCTAACGGAGCCCCGTCGAATCTCCGGCGAGCTTCAGTCGTTGAAACCACGTCATTCTCAACCGGAACCGCCCCAGGTTCGGAGCCCCTGTCGGGTTTCACAACGCGAAAATTCGATTCAACCATTGCGGGTCCTCCAGGCGCCCACCGGCGGGTCCGGTTTCGAAAAGAACGGGGCGCGTTTGAGCCACAGGCGCAGGGCCTGAAAGTGGATGAGGGCGAGCGTGCGGAGGCCGGTGTGGGGGTGACGCGCCACGGTCCTGACGAGAGTCGATCCGGTCAGAGGTCTCCGCATCTCGGTCAGAGTCGTATCGAAAACGCGTTCTCCATCACGGATCACGTCGATATGAGCCGTCAGCCGGGGGCCGGGCGCGGTGACCCGGAACCGGTAGCGGCCATCGACGGGTTGAAACGGCGACACGTGAAAGACCTTGGCCTCTTCGTGGCGCGCCAGGATTCCGTCGGTGGAAAGAAGGTAGCAATAGCTCTCGCCGAAGGTGTTGTTGACCTCGGCCACCACGTGGCGCAGGGAGTTCTTCTCGTCCCAGCAGAAAAAGAACGAGACCGGGTTGAAAACGTGACCGAAGACCCGGAGGTGGGTCAGCAACGTCACGGTCGAGAACTCGGTATCCACGCCGCGCGATCGCAGCCACCGTTCGAGTTTGAGGCGAACCGGCTCGCGGGTCGGGCCCATGTGGTCGCGGTCGTCGAAACCGACCAGGTTGAAGCCGTTGTGCGAAAAGCCCCTGACGCGCGCCGCCAGCTGCGGCAGCTCATCGAGATCGATCAGGGCGTGCCACACCTTCGAGGTGAACTCGTGCGCCGGTTTGCCCATGCGGCGGTGCCGGACCGTTCCCAGATACAGGGCCGAACCCTCCATCAGAAACTCACACCGAGGTCGTCCGCCACCGAGATCGCCGCATTGAGACCGTCCTCGTGGAAGCCGTTGCCGAAATAGGCGCCGCAGAAATGCGTCCGATTGCGGCCGTTGAGGTTGGAAAGGCCCGTTTGCGACGAGACACTTTCTCTGGTGTAGATGGGGTGTGTGTAGCTCATCCTCCGAATCACCGAATTCGGCGCGGGCTCTCGGTCGGGGTTGAGTGTCACCAGGTACTCGCGCTCCTCATCGAGGCCTTGCAAGCAATTGAGGTGGTAGCTCATCGAGGCTCTCTCCTGGGGGGCGTTTCCGCCGGGAACGCGGTAGTTCCACGACGCCCAAGCATTTCGCCGCCGAGGCATCAGCGAGGCGTCGGTGTGGAGCCAGGTGTCGTTGACAGAGTAGCGCCAGCTGCCCAGGAGCTCCCGCTCGGGCGGCGTCGGTTCCGCGAGCATCGCCAAAGCCTGATCCGCGTGGGCCGCGATCACCACATGGTCGAACGAATGGCTCGAGCCGTCCTCGAATCGGAGGGTGACATCCCCGGCCGTGCGAATGATGCTTGCAACGCCGTTTCCAAGGTGGATCCGGTTGCCCAGGCTCTCCACCATCGGATCGATATACCTTCCGCTCCCACCCACGACCGTCCGCCACTCGGGCTGGCCGGTGACCTGGAGCAGACCGTGATTGTTCAGGAATCGCAGCAGCGGATCGCGAGGGTAGGCGGCCGCGAGTTCGGAGCCGGACGACCAGATCGCCGCTGTCATCGGCAGAAGGTAGTACCGGGCGAAGGCCTCGCTGAAGCGACCCTCCTCGAGGAAGTCCGCGATGGTCGCGTGGGGATCGGCAGATGAGGCAAGCACCCGGCGGCCCAGCCGGCCGAAACGAACAACGTCGGCGAGCAGTCGGATATAGGACGCCGAAAGGGCCAGCGACCTTTTGGCAAAAAGACCATTCAGTCCGTGCGACGCAAACTCGATGTCGGGATCGGCACAGCTCACTGAAAACGACATGTCACTGGCTCGGGTCTCCACTTCAAGCTCGGCGAAGACCCGCGTCAGGTTCGGGTACGTTCTTTCGTTATAAACGATAAATCCGGTGTCGAGTGGGAGCTCCCGACCCGCGACATCGTGGACGATCGTGTGGGTGTGGCCGCCGAGCCGCGTCCGTTTCTCAAACAGATGCACTTCGTGTTGTCGGTCGAGGAGCCACCCCGCCGCCAGCCCGGAGATCCCGCTTCCCACTACCGCAATCTTCATCGCTCGCCTCTCCGACAGGGTTTCAATTCTTCGATTCAAAGGCCGATCGTCGCGATCGCGCCGCAATTCGTGACGTCGTTGGTGGCCGCTCGGTCAACCCCGACCTACCAACAGGGAATTCCAGAAATCTCATTCACGCAACAGCAGAAACGATCAACCTTCGACCCGACGAGCGCGAAATCGTCTCGGATGCCAAATGGCCTGTTCTGCCAAATCGAACCCTACCATGCGGAATGTTCTGATTCGGAAAGTGATTCCCTTAAAAGCGATCGAAAACCCTATCAATTTTTCCTGCGCCAAGCCCCGGGGAGGCCCTGGATGGACCGCACCGCCCTCATTTTCACCGCCGCCTCAGTTGGTGCTGCCATCCTGCTCATCTCCAGCGGCCTCGGTTTCGCGGGCGGCTTGGCCGCGGCCGCGGCCGCGTTTTCAATCCTCTGGGTCATCAGCCTCGTCCTCAAAAACGCCAGTATCGTCGACATTTTCTGGGGCCCCGGGTTCATCGTCGTCGGCACCTATTACGCACTGACTGTCCCCGGAGCACCGACCGTTCGAGGACTTCTGGTTCTCGCTCTGGTCTCTGTGTGGGCTCTTCGGCTCGCGCTCCATATCGGGTTCCGCAACGCGGGCGCCGGGGAGGACTTCCGTTACAGGAAATGGCGCGATGAGGCCGGTCGAAATTTCTGGTGGATCTCATTTTTCAAGGTCTTTCTTCTTCAGGCGGTGCTCTTGTGGATTGTCTCCTCACCGCTTTTGTTGGCGCAGCTCGATGGCGGCCGCACGGTGAGCGCCATCGACGGGCTCGGGCTCGCACTCTGGGTCTTCGGCTTCGTGTTCGAAGCGATCGCTGATCATCAGCTTCGAATATTCAAAAAGAACCCCGCCAACTCCGGTCGCATCATGCGTTCCGGGCTGTGGGCGATGTCCCGCCACCCCAACTACTTCGGCGAGGCGGTCGTGTGGTGGGGCATCGGACTGCTCGCGCTGCCGTCTGGCGGGTGGCTGTCCTTCGTCGGTCCCATCATGATCACCTTCCTTCTCATCAAGGTGTCCGGCGTTGCCCTCCTCGATGCCGCCATGGTGAAACGCCGGCCCGCCTACGCCGACTACATCGCCAACACTCCGGCCTTTGTGCCGCTGCCCCGTCGTTTGCGTTGAGAGTCATCGCCTTGACGCGGTCCGCTTGAAAGGTGGCCGCCCCACACGCAAGCCTGACCAGCCCGAAAGTCTAGAATTTAACCTGTTTTTTTTCAGTACTTTGAGTGGAAATCTATTTAAAATCTAGAAAATAATTACAAAAACCTTGACAAAACTCTAACAGGAACCTATCTTAAACAACAAGGAGGCCGAAATGGCGACCACCGATACACTCACCGCATGGGACTTCAGCTCGAGTAAACTGCCCTACTACGACCAACTCTACAAAACCGCCTTGCGCATGACCCGTTCGGTTCCGGAGTCCGAAGATCTCCTCCAGGAGACCTACCTCAAGGCCTTTCGTTACTATTCCGGATTCGAAGAGGGTACCAACCTCAAAGCGTGGCTTTTCCGCATCATGAAGAACAACTTCATCAACGGCTACCGCAAACGCAAGATCCAGCCGCAGCAGGTGGAGCTCGACGAACTGCGCGACAGCTCAGACGACTCCTCGGGGCTCGACTTCGGCATCGTTGAGGAAAGTCCGGAAGCAGCGGCGATGTCCGACGAAATGGATGACGACGTCGCGACCGCGATCAACGCGCTCCCCCACGACTACAAGATGGCGTTATTGCTCGTCGACATCCAGGGGCAGACCTATCAGGAGGTGGCGGACATGCTCGAAGTGCCGGTTGGCACGGTCATGTCACGCCTCTATCGGGGCCGTTCAAAGGTGGAGAAGGCGCTGATCACCTACGGGAAACGCTACAACTACCTGACGAGCCCGCCGCAGAAGGTGAGAGATGGTTCGATCGACATCGAGGCACTCTTCGGCCCGTCCAACGCCTGAACGTTTTCGACGATCACCCTTCCGGGTGGGGGGGCAGAACGGTAAGCCCCCCCTCACCGCCCGAAGACGAGCGTGCCGCCGACATGTCCGAGCGTCGCGAGCACCACCATGCCCGAGACGAGAACCGCCATTTCAACCGCGGCGAGCGCCACCGCTCGAGCCGAGGCCAGATCGACGAGCCCGGTGGAAGACGAGAAGATCGCGCCTGAGGCGTGCAGGCCAATCGCCGTCGCACCGAGAACCAGAAACAAAACCGAAAAGACGATCTTGAGTCTGATCTGGCGGTAGGGCCGACTCCGGTAGCGGCGGTTCCAATCCCACAGACCCGAACCGAGCGTAAGGATCGAAAGACCGACCGACAGCAGCAGCAAGACAAAGGTCGCGCTGACGACGACCGGTGCCCTTGAGAGCAGGGGCTCGATCTCCGGTATGAGACGTGCCAGCACCGACGCCACCAACAAGAGACCCACACCAAGCACCGCAAACGGATACAGCCCGATCGGGACATGGGTGGCCAGGGGGTGAATTCTCATCTTGGGCTGGGGACGGTGGAGCTCCACCTCGAGGACCACCGGCACGGCATGGCCGTAGACCTCCTCGACGTCGAGCACCACCCCACACAGGGGGCAGACCATCAAGCGGTTGCCGTCTGCGTCGACCACGGCGAGCTCGAGATGGCAGACCGGGCAGCGGAAGGTTCGACCGTAGAACTTACCCTTGAACCGCTCGGCCACCTTTGCCGTCAGTCTGCGGACATCATTGATCATTCAGTGAACCTCCTTGATCCGCATGAGCTTGCCGACGATGATCATCTTTTGGATCTCGGTGGCGCCCTCGTAGATCTGATAGATCTTGGCGTCCCGGATCAGCTTTTCGGCCGGCATCTCGGTGGTGAAGCCGTATCCCCCGAGGACCTGCGCACACTCGATCGCCGCCTGCATCGCGACGTCGGCGGCAAACCACTTGGCTTCGGCCGCTTCCCGCGCATTGTCGTCTCCGCGATCGAAGAGCCACGCCGCTTTGTAGGTCAGGTATCTGGCAGCATCGAGACGGGTCACCATCTCCGCGAGCTTGAACGAAATGCCCTGGTTGGAGATCAGCTTCTTGTCAAAGGTCCGCCGACGTTTGGCGTACGAGAGGGCAATATTGAGGGCTGCCTTGGTGATTCCGTTGGCGCCGCTGGCGACCCCGGGCCGGGTGTGGTCAAAGGTCTTCATGGCGATTTGAAAACCGTCGCCCTCCTCACCAAGCCGATTCTCGGCCGACACCTTGACGTCCTCGAGGGTCACTCTGACGGTGTTGGACGCATGCTGTCCGAGGTTGATCTCCTTGGGCCCGCGGATGATCCCCGGCGTGTCGGCCGGTACGATGAAGGCGGTCGGCTTTTCGTCAACCCGGGCGAGGACGAAATACCAGTCTGCAACCGACCCGTTCGTGATCCACCACTTGATGCCGTTGAGCACGTAGTCGTTGCCGACTTTGGCGGCACTGGTCTTGACCCGCGAAACGTCGGACCCCGCCTCGGGCTCGGTCACCGCGTAGGCTGAGAATTTCAGGCCCTCGGTCATCGGCCCGAGGAAACGCCGCTTCTGATCGTCCGTTCCGGCGAGGATCACCGGGTACTGGGAAAGCCCGTTGGCGTCGATCGCGGTGGCGATGCCCGAACAGCCCGTCGCCAGTTCCTCGAGGACCAGACAGTGGTCAAGCACCGTATGTGGTGTGCCACCATACTCGGCCGGCACGTGCGGGTTCATCAGCCCCTGTTTAAAGGCCTCTCGGCAAATAGCGAGCGGAAACTCCCCGGTCCGGTCGTACTCGACGGCCTTTGGTGAGATCCACTCCTTGGTGAAGGCTCGTGCCTTCTCCACCTGTTCCTGTTGCTCGCGACTGAGGCTGAAGTCCATCATCTCGTCGAATCCTCCCGGACATCGATCAGTTTGGGTGGGTCTTCCGAGTAGTCGGCCACGCATGCCAGGATGTCGATCGGCGGGTCCCAGTCCATGTCGGGAAGATACGACGTTCCACCCAATCCCTGGCGACCGAGGGTGATCTTCAACCCGATGAACGAGAGCCCGAACACAACAGCGCAGTTCCCGAGTATGACCGCGAGACCACAAAGGGAGAGAACGGCGACCGGACCCTGTGATCCGGCCAGCGTCGCCAATTCGACCGCCACCAGCACCAGCAACACCAGCGAGAGCGCGAGCTTTGCACGGTGGCTCGGCGGCCAACCGGCATACATGTGGTTGCGTTCGGTTATTCCGGAAACCGTCGACGGTACGGCGAGAATCAGCATTCCAAGGAGTGATCCACGAAGCAGCAGTGCCCACACCGGGGGCCCCGCCGGTCCTACCGTTGATCCGGTGGATTCGAGCACCAGGCTCACCGCCGCCAACGGGGCGAAGGCAACGACGCCATGAACCACGATCGAGTGCACATGGAGCGGTCGGTGATTCACAAAGAGCCTCCTCCTGCTGCTTTGTATCATAGTTCGTTAATTGATCATATCATCCATCAATCAAATGAGAACATGGCTCATTTGCGAGCTTTCTTTCTGACACTACCGGTGAGGGGACCTGCAGGACAGGCCCGCTCGCGGCGGCGGCGGGCACCGGCTCGATCACCCATCCTCCGTCCCGCGGTATACTCCCGCTACTTCTTTGGGTTGGGAGGAAACATGCGCAGTGCCTTTTGTTCGAATCGCCACATCGTTCACCTGACGGGCCTCGCGCTGATCCTCTGCATCGCAGCCGCTGCTCTTCCGGCCTGGGCCGAGGAAGAGCCCGGCACCGCCCTGATTCCAACCATCTACCGCGACAGCTGGAAGCTCACAGTCAACGGCAAGCCCCAGACCAACGGCACGTTCACGATGGTCTTCACACCGTTGAAGGGTGAACCGGTCAAGTTCACCATCAACGTGGTTGCAAAGATGAAGCCCAAACAGATCACACAGGACCTCTGGAAGGAGCTCTCCCTTGCCGCCGGCACCAACTACAAGGTTAAGAAGAAGGGCGACAAGGTCGTGACCATCAAGAAGAGCACCAAGAATGCGCCGGCGGTGGCACTCGAGATCACCGACCAGAAGCTCTCGGGCGTGTCCCTCACGATTTCTGCGAACTGAACCACGGTGGCTGAAGGCCGATCGAGGCTCGGAACATGATCAGCGAGGCGTTGTTGGGACGACTCAGAGGCGCGTCACCTGTGCAGGTGGACGCTGCGGATCTCGAACACATCCTCGAGACATCCGTCCTCATTCGTGAGGAAAACACCGGTATCGCGGGGATGATGCGAGTGCTCGATCTCGGAGGAGAGATCTTCGTCCAGGAGACAACTCACGACGGCCTATTTCTGGTGCGACCGCGACCGGGTGTCGACGAGGCCCTCGCGTTCGTGGCCGGCCGTCTGCTCTCCTACGAAAAGATGTGGGACGGTTGAGGCTGCAAGGTCAACCATGCGGAACCGTGATGTTCCGCCCGCTCTCGGCTCGACGGATATGACGACGTCTTGATGTATGTTGCCAATCCAGGTATTTCCGGGTAGGCTTGATGAGTGGTTCGTGGATGACGCCCGCCCGTGTTCGGGGCGACGGCGCCCGGGCCGCACAGTTCCGGGTGATTGAGGCAGGCTCGAAGACCGCATAGGTCACCCGGTTCGCCAGATGAGTCCGAAGACCCGAGTGTGCCCCGAGGGCACCTGTATTTCGGCAGACCGTAAACCGTACGGCGTCTCTGCACCACGAGGGAGAACATGAGCGAAAAAGAGAACCAGCGCCAAAACAACAACGAGGGACCATCCCGCCGTCGCCGCAGGCGTCCGCGCCGCCGCAAGCGGCCCCAGGGGCCGCCAATCGAGGTCGAGGGCTACCTCTGGGTGCGCGACAAGGGTGGTCCCCTGTTGGTGTCACCGGAGCGCAACTTCGTCGCCAGTCGAACCGACCCGACCGTACCCAACGAGCTCATCAACCCTCTCCACCTTGAAAGTGGGTTGTTGCTCAACGGGCAGGCGATCTCCGGCGATCGCCCGCGGATGTCGACGATCGAGACCATCGAAGGGCTCGAACCCGAGGTCTATCGCAGCAAGGCTATTCCGTTTACCGAGCTGATCAGCATCGACCCGAACGTGCGATTCGAGCTCGAGACCGAGCCCGATCTCGTCGAGCCCCGCGTCGCGCAGCTCGTCGCGCCTCTCGGCAAGGGCCAGCGCTGCCTCATCGTTTCCCCGCCCAAGGCGGGCAAGACGACCCTCCTGCAACAGATGGCTCACGGTATCGCCATCAATCACCCGAACACCAGGATCTTCGTCCTCCTGGTGGACGAGCGCCCCGAAGAGGTGACGGACTGGAAGCGCAACGTCGTGCGCGGTGACGTCTACGCTTCTTCGACCGACCAGTCGCTCGAGTCGCACATCCAGGTTTCCGAGATGGTCTTCGAAAGGGCGCGCCGCCTCGTGGAAATGGGCGAGGATGTCGTGGTCTTCATGGACTCTCTGACCCGCATGTCGCGGGCGTTCAACAATCTCCAAAAGGGCTCCGGTCGCATCCTCTCGGGTGGCATCGACGCCCGCACCATGGAGAAACCGCGGCGCTTCTTCGGCTCCGCGCGCAAGGTCGAAGACGGCGGCAGCCTGACAGTCGTCGCCACCTGTCTCATCGACACCGGTTCGCGGATGGACGAGGTGATCTTTCAAGAGTTCAAGGGCACGGGAAACATGGAGCTGGTGCTCGATCGCAGGCTTTTCGAAAAGAGGATCTTCCCGTGCATCAATATTCCGCAGTCCGGGACCCGCAAGGAAGAAAAGCTCTACCCGAAGGAACAGGTCGAAAAGCTCTATCTGATGCGGCGCGCGCTGTCGACGCTTTCACCGGAGGCATCGATGGAGCTTCTCCTGCAGAAGGTCCGCGAGTTCCCCACCAACGAGGAGTTTCTTTCCTCGCTCCAACTCAAGTAGATCAACCCTGCAGATCTCACCAGCTTCCTGTTGCGGTCGGCGATGTGCCCCACCCTGCGGCGTGTTCTCGCCTCGGGGCGCTCCACGAACTGTCGAGCACGCATCCGCTCCCTTGGGTCACAAACTCTACAGGGCGCGGCACCTCCCCGACCTTTCGATGAAACCCGGTGAGATATGCAGGTTCGGGTTGAAAAGAGATCCCGTCGCAAGGATAATGGCATCGTGATTCGCACGATCGATGATTTTCGTCTCGTGGATCCGGCCCTCGCGCCGGTGTCCGAGAAAGTGCTCGCCGGCGAGCGCTTGGACCGCGATGAAGGTTTCCTGTTGGCCACCTCCCACGATCTCCTCGGGGTCGGACGCATGGCCAATCTGGTTCGGGAACGACTCCACGGCGATCGCACCTACTACAACATCAACCGCCACCTCAATCCCACCAACGTGTGCGTGGCGTCGTGCAAACTGTGCGCCTTCTATGTCCCGTGGCGGCAGCGCGAGGACGGCTGGACCTACACGGTCGAGCAGGCGGTGGAAATCGCCGCTCGCGACGTCGACGAATCGGTCTCAGAACTGCACATAGTCGCCGGTCTGCACCCGAAGTTGCTGGTCGACTATTACGAGGAGCTCTTCCGGGCTCTCAAAGAGCGTTTCCCCTGGATCCACCTCAAAGCCCTCACCATGGTCGAGCTCGACTTTCTGGCCAAGGCCTCGCGCCTCAGCCTCGAGGACACGATCGCCCGGCTTCGCGATGCCGGTCTCGACTCGTGCCCGGGTGGTGGGGCCGAGATTTTCGACCCGGGGGTCCGCGAGCAGATCTGCGACCACAAGACCGACGGCCAACGTTGGCTCGACATTGCCAGAATGGTCCACCAGGCGGGTATCCGTTCGAACTGCACCATGCTCTACGGTCACGTCGAGACTGCCGCGGAACGAGTCGACCACCTGCTCCAGCTGCGGCAACTGCAGGATGAGACGAACGGCTTCCAGTGTCTGATCCCGCTGGCCTTCCACCCCGACAACACCGAGCTCGACCACCTGCCGCCCACCGGCGGTCGTCTCGACCTGCAGACCATCGCGGTCTCGCGGCTCATCCTCGACAACGTGCCGCATCTCAAGGCGTACTGGATCATGCTTGGTGAAAAGGTCGCCCAGGTGGCGCTCGCATTCGGCGCCAACGACCTCGACGGCACCGTCGTCGATGAACGCATCACCCACGCTGCAGGCGGGACCGCCGGCACCGGCATGGCGCGTCAGAAGATCGAGGATCTGATCGCGGAAACCGGCCGTGTGCCGGTTTTGCGCGACACGCTCTATCGACCGATCGAGGCTGAGACAGTCGTCGCCTGAAGGTCAAAATCAGGTCACTCTTGTCCAAGACAGCATCGTGGAGGACGGCTCAAGTTCAATTTCAGGCTCCACCCAACCGCTGCGGGTCTGAAGGGGGGCCAAGGCCCACCTTCGGAGCTGTATCCTGCACCCGGGATCACTCATGTCTACGAACGAGACTTGGACAGGAGTTTTCAGTGTGGCAAGGTCAAAGCACGATTGGTCTTGGACAGCAGTGACATCAGGAGCTGAGCGTTTCGACCGCTCCGAGGAGTGCCTCCGAAACCCACAACAGATAACGGGCCACCACCGACTCGCGGCACAGTTGGGCGAGCTCCGGTGAAAACTGGATGGCGACCACCACCACCATACCCAGGAAGACCGCTGCAATCGCTCCCGCCAGGCCGGCGCCCAGGAGGCGGTTGACCCAGCCGAGCTTGAGCGAGGTCAAGGTGTGCTCGATGCCCCACCCAGCGAGCAGGCTCAGACCGGTACACAGCAGCACCAGCAGCAATCGCCCGCCGATCGCGGCGATCCACTCGACCCCAACTACCGTTTCGAGGGCGGACTGTGCGTCGGCGCCCGCGATGATCGCCAGCCACACGCCGGCCACCAATCCGCCGCCACCGAAAATGAGGCGCACCGCGCCCTTCCAGAACCCGCCCAGGGTGAGACCGATCCAGATGACGATCAGCACCCAGTCGAGAAAAGTCATTTCAGGAGGCGTACGGTGAGCCGCAGAAAGTCGGCCTCGGTCACGATCCCGAGCAGAATCCCCTCGTCGTCCACCACCGGCAGACACCCGTACTTGTTCTCGAGGAGGATGCTCGCCGCCTGGGCCACTCCGAGATCCGGCGACACCGTGACGACGTCGCGGTGCATGGCCTCCACGACCCGCACGGTGTCGAAGATCCGCCGCTGCTCGTTGCGCTCAACCTCGGCGAAGATCGAAAACGACGCGGCCAGGAGATCGCGGTGGGTCACGAGGCCGGTCAACCGTCCGTCGCGCACCACCGGGAGGTGGCGGATGCGGCCCCGGGCCATACACCGCTGCGCGTGGGCGAGGGTCTCATCCTCGATCAGCGTCACCAGATCGGTGGACATGAGGTCGGCGACTTTCATTCGGCCTGGCATCGCTGTCTCCCGCCACAGTGTAACCCGGATGAATATTCAATTTTGAATTCTCAATTCTCAGTTCCCAGCTCATCCGCATTCTCCGGGCTCTTATGTGATCACTGAGAATCAGGAACTGAGAGCCCTTTGATGGGGTTGTCAGAGGACCGTGAAGGATGTTTTGATCTTGACCCCGTGGGCGCGTTCCCAGCGTTCAGGGTTGTTCGCGGCGGTTTTCGGCTACCGCGGCCTCGCCGTCTATCGAGATGTAGTCGTCAGAGAAATCGATCTCGATTCAGGCCTTCGGAACCATGAGCGGTTCGACCTGAGCGAAGCGGAGCCGCAGGTTTCGCATTCCAAATTCCCAATTCAAATATAGAGCCCACCCGAGATGTTGAGAACCACGCCCGTGATGTAGGAGGCCCGGGGTCCGGCAAGAAACGCGATCGCCTCGGCGACATCCTCGGGGGTGCCGAGTCGTGGGATGGCGACGTTTTTGAGCAGCGCTTCGCGCTGCTCTTCGGTGAGCTTGTCGGTCATCGGCGTCGTGATGTAACCCGGCGCCACGGCATTGACGGTGATGTTGCGCGGCCCGAGCTCGCGGGCGAGGCTCTTGGTGAATCCGATCAACCCCGCCTTCGAAGCCGCGTAGTTCGATTGTCCGGCGTTGCCCATGAGACCCACCACCGACGCCACGTTGACGATGCGTCCGGTCCTGGCGCGCATCATCAATTTGGCCACCGGCTGGGTGACCTTGAACACGCCGTCGAGATTGATGCCGAGGACCAGGTCCCAGTCTTCCGGTTTCATCCGTACCAGCAGCTGGTCGCGGGTGATGCCCGCATTGTTGATGAGGATGTCGATACGCCCGTGAGCGTCGTGAATCCCCTTGAGGCACTCCGCCGCCTTTTTACCGTCGGTCACGTCGAGGTGATGGCCCTCGGCCGATTGACCGGCGGCCGTGATCTCGGCAACTATCTCGGTCGTGTCGAGGACATCAACACACACCACCGTCGCGCCACCGCGCGCAAAGCGTCGGGCAATCTCGGCGCCGATACCGCGAGCCCCTCCGGTGATGACCGCAACCTGACCCTCGAACTCGCCCATAGTGCCCTCCGTCTCCATCTCCGCAACCGAGTTCGTCACGCGAGCTCGGCCAGAACGTTTTCGACCGTCTCAACAGTCCCCGCCGGATAACACACCACATCGCGGTTGATGCGGCGAACCAGGCCGCACAGCACATTGCCCGTCCCGATTTCGACAAAGGTGTCGAATCCGTCGGCGAGCAGCTGCCGGATGATCTCGGACCACAGGACCGGCGCATCGACCTGCCGGATCAGACCGTCGCGGACGTCATCGGGCGCCGTGACCGCCAGCGCATCGACGTTGCGATACAGCGGCATCACGAGAGGCCGGAAGTCGAGCGCCTCAAGCGCCGGCGCCAGCTCCTTGCGAGCGGGCGCCATCAGCGGCGAGTGAAAGGGGGCCGACACCGGCAACGGCAGAACCCGCCGCGCGCCAAGTTCTTTGCAGCGTTCTCCGGCGCCAGCGACAGCGGCCGTGCTTCCGGCAATCACAACCTGGCCCGGTGAGTTGAAGTTGACGGCCGCAACGGTACCACCGGCGGCTTCTTCTTCCGCACGACAGGCCGACTCCACCTGATCGTCTTCGAGTCCGATGACCGCAGCCATCGCCCCTTCACCGACCGGAACCGCCGCCTGCATCAACCGGCCGCGAAGCCTGACGGTCCGAGCCGCGTCGGCGACATCGAGGCCGTCCGCCGCAACCACCGCCGAGTACTCGCCAAGGCTGTGGCCTGCGACCGCGCCGATCTTCAGCCCGGCATCCGCCACCACCGACCACGCGGCGATCGAATGAGCGAGCAGCGCCGGTTGGGTGTTTTCGGTCATTCTGAGTTCGTCGTCGGGACCGTTCCAACAGAGCTCGGAGAGCGGGCTCTCCAAACCGGCGTCCACGGCGTCGAACACCGCGGCCGCAGACGGCCACCTTTCGGTGAGATCGCGCCCCATGCCGACGACCTGGCTCCCCTGGCCCGGGAACAACGCGGCTATTGACGGCATTTCAGTCGCTCCTCTCGGCCGGGTTGTCGCGGACACCGAAGATCGTATCGCCGATCGTTTCGATGACCCCGCTGGCCGCATACGATTCGGCGAATCGAATCGCGTTGCGGATCGCCTTGGCGCTCGAGCGCCCGTGGCCGACCAGGCACGCACCATTCACACCGAGAAGGGGGGCGCCGCCGTACTCCGAGTAATCGACCTTGTGGCGGAGGTTCCGGAAGGCCCCCTTGGCCATCAGGAGGCCCGCGCCATACATCGGGCTCTGCCGTGCCTCGTCCATGAGCATGCCGACGACCATCTCGCCAAACCCCTCGGCAACCTTGAGGATCACGTTGCCGGTGAATCCGTCGCACACGATCACGTCGACCGTGTCATTAAAAACGTCGCCGCCCTCGACGTTGCCGATAAAGCGAATGCCGGCCGACTTGAGAAGATTATTGCGCTCGCGCGCCCTCGGACCGCCCTTGCTCTCTTCCTCGCCAACAGACATCAGACCGACCCTGGGCGACTTCACCCCGAGGACGCCGGTTGCGTAGAGCGATCCCATGACCGCGAACTGCACGAGTTGGTGCGGTTTGCACTCGACGTTGGCGCCAACATCGAGGATCAGCGTCTGGCCCACGCTCTTGGGGACGACGGCGGCCAAAGCCGGACGGTCGACACCGTCGATCATGCCCAGCGCTGCCTTCGCGGCGACCCACGCGGCTCCGGTATTGCCGGCAGTCACCATGGCCCTGGCCGTACCATCGTGGACGAGCTCGGCGCACAGGTTCAGGGAGGATCGCTTTTTGCCCCGGAGGACGCTGACCGGCGGGTCCTGCATGCCCACCACGTCCGGCGCATCGACCAACTCGAGGCCCGATGGGAGCATCCTGAACCGCCCCAGCTCACGACGCAGCCGTTTCTGGGGCCCCACCAGCAGAACAGGGATCCCGAGGACAGAGACCGCCTCGAGCACGCCCTGAACAACGGCCCCCGGCGCACCATCGCCACCCATGGCGTCGACGGCAATGGGGCCCTTAGTCTTCACATTTCACCGGTGTGGAGTGTCGGCCCGGGATGCTTGACGCGCCCGAATCCCGGGTCGCCGGTACCACTCGGCCTGCGTTTGATGAAGGATGAGCCACGGGCCCCGATTGTCAGTCGAGCTCTTCGACCCGAATCACCTCGCGGCCCTTGTAACTTCCACAGTGAGGGCACACCTGGTGGGGCGGCTTGGGCTCGAAGCACGAGGTGCAGAGGCTCTTGCCAGGCGTGCTGAGCGCGTCGTGGGCCCGCCGCTTGTCGCGGCGCGTTCGTGAGATCTTGTGTTTCGGATTCGCCATCTTCAGACTCCAATCGAGTTCGGTTCTTCAGCTTTCGGTTTGTGGGTTCTTCAGGCCCGCGAGAGCCTGCCACCGGGGATCGACCTCCGGTGGGCACTCGCAGACCACGGCCCGGTTGCGGTTGGCGCCGCACGTCGGACACAGGCCGGCACAGCTTTCATCGCACAGAATTCGCATCGGAAGGGCGAGCAGAATCTGTTCGGCCGCAAGCTCCAACAGATCGAGCTCGTTGCCCTCGAGAAAGGACACATCGAGATCGTCCTCGTCAAGACTCATCTCATCCTCGGTTGGTGCGTTTGCGGGCCATTGATACTCGACTGAGAATGGCTCGTCCACGGTCCACTCGACCGCGTCGAGACATCGTGAACAGGCGACCGTTCCCGCGGCGCGAAATCGACCGAAGGCGGTGACAGCCTCGCCGTCGGCGCGCACCTCGCCCTCGAGTCGGACCGTCACCGGCGTGGTCACGACTTCGTTGTCGAGCCGCTCGGGCTCCACCGTGAACCGCTCATCGAACGCCAGCGGCTCCTGCTCGAGACATGAGATATCGATCTTCACACGCACACCTCTCCCCGAAGGGAACGCGCAGTATAGCATTTCGGGGCAAGTATGACCCTTCAGGCGCGGCGAAACGGACCGTTTCAACCCTCAGTGGGTCCGCTGTCGTCCGGTACTCAGGGTTGTGCCGGTTCGGTCGCCATTTCGCCGGGCCCGGTCCCGATGACAGCGATGCAGGCGCCCAGGGCGAAAACCGACAGGAGCGACCACAGCATCTCACCCGCGATCGGCAGGAAGCGCAGCGCCAGAAGCACCAACATGCCGACAAAGACCTCGAGGCTGATGGGCAGAGGGTGGTGCAGCCACCGTCGCAACACCGCGGTCCCCACAGCGCAGCTGATAACCGTCAGACCCACCATCTTGCCGGCAAAGAACACGACCATCAGCCCTGCGATCATCGGAACACCGAGCGCGGGGCCAAGACCGAGCGACGCCAGCAGAGATGCCGTGACCGTCAGGGCGACGAGGAAGCCGAGAGCAGGCACCTTGTAGCCGAGGGGCGGCAGGGCCCACGCGGCGTAACGCATCCGAACGGGAAAGAGAAAAGCGAGACCGGTGCCCACGAGGAGCCACCCCCCGGACGCGAGAAGCCGCACGGCCAGACCGGCCCGCGGCGACGACGGCGCGGCATCCGGAGCCTGAACAAGACTCGCCAGCGAGGAGAAGGAGAGCACCCGTCCACTCACCAGCGACTTCGGCGACACCTCTGCTGTACCGAAAAGAGACAGCACGTGCCGACCTACCTGGGCGCCCGCGGCCACCCGGACGTCGCCACCGACAGCCACCGCGTCCCCCATCACCCGGGCGTTTTCAGCGAGCACCAGGTCACCGGCAAAAACGACGACGTCGCCATCGATGGGACCATCGACCACGAGGTCCGAAAACCCTGTCGTATGGCCGGGGTCAGCCTCAGCCGGCAAGGTGAAGAACGACCAGCTGATGACACATACTGTGAGGAGGATCAGTCGCTTCTGCGCCATGGCGAGATCTTACGCCATCGCCGGGCGGTGGCAACCACTCCCGCCAGCCCAAGCAGGCCGATCACCCCGGCCGAAGCCAGGACGGCCGGGTCCATGGCCGCGGTGGCAGCCGCGACCCAGGTCGAGGTCGCGCCGTACCAGTCGGAGACACCACCCAGGGCGGCGGACCAGCCCTGGGTTGACCAACCTGGAAACTGAGACAGCACACCGCTGCCCGGTACGCCGCCAACCAGCAGCGCGCCGACCACAGCGATCAGCATCGATGCCGCGACCGGCACGAATGCGACCACACGACGACGGATCCGCGCTGGTCGCAAAGCCGCCATCACGCCGTCAGCAACCGAGGGGTCTGCCGGTGCGACAGCCTCGCGGAATATCACACCGAGGGCCAATTCAGCAGCGGCGACCTCCGAGCAGCCCGGGCAGGAGTCGACGTGCTGGCGCTCGGCGACGCCGAGACGGGTCATCTCACCGCGGTGTTCGGAGAGGGCCTCCTGGATAGCCTGACATTCGCTCGCCACGTTCGCCTCCTCAGCGTTCTTTCCGCCGCTCCTACAAAAAAGCGGCCAATGCCTTACGTAATACGGAGTGGGCTCGAAAAAGTTTGTTTTTGACCGTGCCAAGGGGCATGTCTTTGAATTCGGCGATCTCCTGGTAGCTCAGACCGCCGAAATGACGCAGCAGGATGAGCTCACGGTACTCCGGTCTCAGATCGTCGATGATCTCGTGGAGCTCCTCGGCCAGCGCCCTGTTTTCGAGGTGTCCGAGGGGGTCCTTGTCGAGGGCGGGAACCACGACCTCGATCTCACCGCCGTCCGCGTCAGTCCGGTAGAGACTCACGGTCTGCAGCCGCCGCCGCCGTAGCTGATCAATCCCGAGGTTGTGCGCGATCCGGAAGAGCCAGGTTGAAAAGCGGTAGCGGGGATTGAACCTCTCGAGAGCCGACCACGCTCGGATGAACGCCTCCTGTGACAGCTCGCGGGCCAACTCGATGTCGCCCACGAGCTGGCCGAGAAACGCCGTGAGACGCCGCTGGTACCGACGCACCAGGGTGCCGTAGGCATCCTCATCACCGTCGAGTGCAAGCTCGACCAGCTTCTCGTCTGACAGAGGTTCGGACTTCCCGGTCACGGGAAATGATCATACCGTGGCATGAGACGCATCATCTCTTTGGATACGGATTCATTGGGTCGGGGTTGCCTGAATGGCTCACGCTCTGCGCGTTCACCGGATGTGCCGTCTCTGATCAATGTTGGAAGCTCGAAAGTTCTTCGCGAGCGGAGCCACTCGGGCCCAACCATTGTCAGAGGGGGCACTCACGGGCAACAACGCCGATAAAAACCGGGACAATAGCGTCGCAATGGAATTCCCCGGTCTCGATTCACGAACAGGGCGGACCGATCCAGCATCCAGCACCGGCCGGCCGTGCCGGCCCGCTCTGCTAGACTCGCCGAGGAGGTGCGCGTGAAGAGATGGCGTTCCTTTGTGTGGCTATCGATCGTGCTTCTGGCTCTGCCCTTCTCGGCTGACACAGCCGACGATGAGCAGCAGACGGAAAACCAGATCCGTCCCGTCGGCGGCCTCACCTTCATCGACGAGTACGAGCTCACCATCGCCAACCTGGTGGTGTACGTGACCGATAAGAAGGGCAAGGCCATCACCGATCTCGCGGTGGATGACTTCGAGGTCTTCCAGGATGGCGATCCCAAACAGATCACGAACTTCAAGCTCTACACGGACGAGATCATCCGTACCGAGCTCGCGGCGCAGCCGGACGAACTCATGCCGCTGGCCACACCAACCCCGACATCGGACGATGCGGCGGGGCCGGTCCCGGTCCACATGGTGCTCTACATCGACAACCAGAACTCCGACCCACTCGACCGCAACCGGGTGCTTTCTCAGACCCGGGAGTTCATACGCAGCAGCCTCCACCCACCGGCTCAGATGATGGTCGTGGCCTACCAGCGGTCGTTCGAGGTGTTGCAGCCCTTCACCTCCGACCCCAACAAGGTGATGGCCGCGATGCGGAGCGTGCGCCGTTACACCGGCGGGCGCACCGAAGTCGACAGCACTCGAAAGGACATCATCGACCGCATCAGGTCGATTGAAAACGAACAACGGAGTGGGACCTCCGGCGGAAATACCGGCCGAGGCCAACTCGGCGGCCAGTGGGGCGAGGCCTATCAACTGATCGACAACTATGCCCGGGAAAACGTCAACAACCTCAAGTTCACCATGGACGCCCTGCGCCAGGTCATTACCAGCCTGTCGGGGCTGCCTGGGAAGAAGGGCCTTATCTACGTGTCCAACGGTCTCGAAATGGTCCCCGGGATGGATCTCTTCTACGAGTTCAACCGGGTCACCCAGGACTCGGCCATCCTGACCCGGATGTACGAGTTCGACCAGACCCGGGCATTTGCCAACCTGGCTGCCAGCGCCAACGCCCAGGACGTGGCCTTTTATGCGATCGATGCGGCGGGCCTGACCATGGGCGGCATGAGCAGTGCCGAGTTTGCCAGCGCCCAAGACCCGCTCTCGGCGTCGGTGGGGCGGCACAACCTCACCGACAGCCTGCGCTTTCTCGCCGACGAGACCGGGGGTCTCGCGATCATCAATACCAACGATGTCGCGCCACACCTCGACCTCGTCGCCCAGGACATGTACACCTACTACTCGATCGGTTATCCGCTCCAGGCGAGCGGCAGGGACAAGGTCCACAAGGTGAAGGTCAAGCTCCGCGACGACCCCGCCTTGAACGACTACGAGGTTCGCTACCGTTCACGGTTTGTGGAAAAGTCCCTCGAGACCAGGGTGCAGGACACGGTTGTTTCGAGCCTGGTCTTCGAGGTCGACGACAACCCGATGCAGCTGGACGTCGAAACCAGCACCGCGGCGCCCGCCAGCGAGAAAAGGTGGCTTCTGCCGACCCACATTTCGTTTCCGATCCGCAAAGTCGCGTTGCTGCCCGAAGGCGATGATTATGTGGGTCGGATCGTCCTGTTCGTGGCCGCACGCGATACCGACGGCAAACAGTCGGATCTCGTCCGCCAGGAGCACGAGATCCGGGTCCCCGCGGCCAGTTACGACGAAGCCCAAAGACAGCGCTGGGGGATCGACACCAATTTGTTGGTGGAGTCGGGCCGTTACAAGATCTCGGTCGCACTCCTCGATCCTCTGACCCGACAGGACTCGTATCAGACCGTTTCTGCAGCAGTGAACCCTGACGACTGATCCGTCATCCGACAACGGGCCTGCGTCCGCGGGCCTCGTCCGAAAGCATCACCGGATCACTTTGGAATCTGCTCCAACGCCTGCCGCAGCATCGGCTGATCGGGGTTGATCTCGAGCGACCGCTCCAATTCCGGACGCGCCACGTCGGCGTCACCGACGCACGCCGCCGCGAGACCGTAGAAGGCGTGGACCGGACCGCTGCCGGGGAATTTCTGTGATGCGACCGCGCCCACCGGCATCGCCTCGGCGCAGCGATCGTCGCGAACCCTCAGCACCATGAGGTGGACGTAGAACGGCTCGTGCTCCGGGAAGCGCCCGATCGCGCGCGTCAGAATCTTCTCGGCTCGTTCCGGCAGGCGCAGGGTCTCATAGTCGGCGGCCGCCCGGTCGAGAGTCCGCTCTGGGTCGCGCAGCCCCTTTTCGATCGCGACCCACAGCTGTTCGTCGGCCTTTTCCCACTCCTGCATCTCCATGTGCATCCGGCGCAGATTGAAGTGGGGCGAGGCGTACTGAGGGCTCATGGCGATCGCCTGTCGCAGCAGCCTTTCGGCCTCTTCGTACTTCTTTTCGTTGATCTTGATCACCGCCAGATTGTTGATCTGGCCGCGGGTGGCGGTGGCCGGCTTGGGGGTCGGCGCCGCCGACGCAGTGGCCTTCGGCGCCGCGATAGGTGTCGCGATCGGCGCAGCGCCGTCCCGCGCCTCTTCACCGGCGCTCGTGCCGTCGTCGCCGATATAGCCGAGCGCCTGCAGTTTGGCGATGAACTCGGGATCAACCGGTGCTGCCCCGCCGCCGCTCTGGCTGTAGGAGGCCGGCGGCACCAGCGGCGCCCATTCCACAGGGGCCACTGTCGCCAGCGGCGCTCCCGGAAACAGCGTGGTCGGCCAGTCCGGGTCGGCCGGTACGCCAAGGAGAGTCGCCAGGGTCGGCGCCACATCGTACACCGAAGGTTTCTCTTCGACCCTGCCGCGGCGTGCGATGCCGTCGCCAGCGAGCACGAAGACGGCATCGTCGGCGTGCCACAGGGGCGCCGTCGGCCCCGCGGTGCCCGAGAGACCGCGCGGCCTCTCCCGACCCCATTTGAAGCCGTGGTCGGAGACCAGCACAACCGCGTACTCATCGAGCGGACAGACCTCGAGGTAACGGCCGATCCAGCGGTCGACAACCTCGAAGTACTTCGGCACCGCCGCCGCGTACACCGTCGCGGTGGCGGCGTCGATCTCGAGCGTCGGCGGTGGCATGTACTGGGCCAGCACGTGGCCGATGGTGTCGGTGCCCTCGAGATAGACCATCATCAGATCCGGTTTGGCGGCGGCCAGTTCGAGCCCCGCACCCATGTAGGTGCGGGTGGCGCTGAGGATCCGGCGCATGCCGTCGACGGGGTCTTCCATCCCGAGGTTTTCGGCGACGGCCCGGTCGAAAACGTCTTCCGGCACGTTCATCAGATAGCGCACCGCGCGCCAGTCGGTTTCGGCCACCGCGCGGTCGCGCAGGGCCGTGAACTCGTCGGTGCGCTGCGGGGGGAACACGAGGTCCGGCGGGTCCTCGTGGAAGACCTCCTTGGGGATCCCCTGCTGCAACGTGTAGTACAGACGATCGGAGATCATGGTGCCGCGGATCTTCTCGGCGGGCCAGGTCGCCCACCAGCCGACAACATCGACCTCGAGCCCGAGGGCGGAGGCGATGTTCCAGATCGCGGGTACCTTGCGGCTGCGGCCGGTGATCGGGGCCATCTGCCCGGTGTCGGGGTCCCTCTCGACGAAGTCGAGTACGCCGTGCACGCCCGGCGAGACCCCGGTCGCCATGGTGGTCCAGATCAGCGGCGACAACATCGGCACGATGGTCGTCATCTCGCCCCAGACCCCGGTGTCCATCAGCCGCTTCAGGTTCGGCATCCGCCCGGCCTCCACCCACGGCAGAACGAGGTCCCAGTCGAGACCATCGAGACCGAGAACCAGCACCTTGTACTGCGGGATCGAAAGGTGTGCGGCGATGTCGGCGAGCAGCCCCACCGGCACCGCCGTCCGATCGGGCTCGAACACCACTGAAACTGCCCCCTCCGGCACACCGAGGTCCATGGCGAGGGCCCGCCGCAAAACGCGCGATGGGTCCGCCGGACACGGGCCCTGGGTGCCCGCGCCCCCGACAAAACACGCCAACGGCAGAGCGCCGACCTCACGCCTCACGGTGTCGGCGACACTTCGCCGCAGCCCTTCACCCGGCGTCGGAGCGGCTTGAAGCTGCCACACGCCGATCGGCGGATCGAGCTCGACGGTTGCAGTGACCTTGGCGCCGTCGGCGGTAGCTGCAGGCACCTCGTCGATTATCCGGGTCGCGTCGAGACGCGTTCCCGACCAGCGGGGGGCAATCAGTGGTCCGGCATCCGGTACTTTCAGAAGGCCCGTTTCGGCAGTCCATACCCAGACATCGCCGGCCGCCGAGACCCATGTGACCGTGGCCCATATCACCCCGATAAGAAGCGCTGCTACAGCAGCAAAAAAAAGAATTTGGTTTCGTTTCACAAGCGGTAGCTTACTCCATGCACCAACATCGGCCGGGGCGCCGGGGCACAAAAAGGGAGGGCCCGAAGACCCTCCTGGTTGTGGCTATGAATGCCGGATTAGAAGGACAGGCGCACGCCGAGACGAACGGTGGTCGGGTTCTGCCACGTAATGGCGGTGTTCCAACCTTCATTTGTCGGCGGACGGTCGGGATCATTGGGCGCGACCGGGAAAAGCTGGTCTGTTTGAACGAGGCGCCGATCGCGCCGGCGTCCGCAGCGCCACTCAAACCCGCCTGTCGCGCGTCGGAGTCGAAATAGTCGAAGAGGTCGCCGTGGAACTCGTCGCCGCACGACTTGGTGATCACGTTGATCACCGAATCGGTGGCGCGGCCGAACTCGGCGTTGAAGGCACGCGATTTGACCTGGATCTCGTCGACGAACTCGAAATTCAGGTTGGTGCCCTGCTTGCCGAGCTCGACGCCGGTAGTGGAGCCGATCTTGACCACAATGTTCTCCTGCGTCCGGGTCCGGTAGCCCGACAGCAGGCTGAATGTCACCGAGTAGGCGCCCGTGGGCGGCACGAGGAATTTGTTCATGCCCTTGGCGTCGGTGACGGTGCTTTGCGCACCGATCAGCGCGTCCGAATCAATGCTCACCGTGATGCCGGGTTTGGGCCTCACGAATCGTTTAAATTTTTGAGAAAATCCTCGCGGACGTACATATTCATATTCGTCCCATCCGAGATTCCGGATGATCAGCGGAAAATCAGCTGACCGCGGCTGTAGTCGAACACAACCCGGTAACGGCCCAGCAGCGCGTTGCCGAGGATGCCGTTGAGCTTCGGGATGTTGCGCACGGCCGGGATCTGATAGGGCTCCAGCCACGCCGCTTCGAGACGAGTGACGACTTGCGTCCCCATCGTCAACTGCGCCACCGGCCCCAACGGCACCAGGGTGTCGCCAACCACACCCACGCTGGCACCGATCGATCGTTCCTCGGGTGGTTTGAGCCGCCGCCGCGAACCAGTGATCAGGGTCAGATTGCGGCCCGATCCGGTGTCGACCACCAACCGCACATTGACCGGTTTTTTCCCGGTCTGGGTCACGACCACGGCCTCGACGATCGGCCGCCCATCGCCAATATCGAGGGGCAGGACCTCGCCCCATCCCGGATCGCTATAGGTCTCGGGTTCGTGAAGCAGGAGGCGGCGGGTCGAAGGGTCGATCTCGACCACCCAGCGCTCGAAGAAATCGGCGCCGAGAAAGCCGTGGATCTCGCGCCCGGCGGTCGATGACAATCGGACACCGATATCGTGCACCACCAGCGGTGTGCACAGGATCTCCTCGCCGTCGGCACGAAGACAGGCGTCCTCCGTGATGAGGACCCGGGTCGCCCCCGTTCCCAAGCCGCGGGCAAGAAGCCCGGCCTCCCGCACTTTGAGACCAACGGCGGCGGCCAGATAGGGATCGGTGATCGAGCTCTGGGTGGCCCCGGAGTCGAGCACAAAATCCATCGGCGGAGATCCGTTGATTGTCACCGGAACCAGAATGATCCCCGCAAATGGCTCGTACACGAGCTCGTGAGAACACGGTGGCGCAGCGGCCGCCTCTTGTTGGCCGTACGCGAGCCCACCCAAAACCCCGATCCAGAGGGCAACGGCGGCAACCGCCCGAACCGACATATTGATGTGCCCGATTGATGTCACAGGTACGAAAGTCTACCACTCTCGACCGCACGCCCCCTGAAGACCACAAAACGAAGAAAGGGCCTTTCTGCCGTTGCGCTGTGCAAGGGCTCAGCGAAGTTGAATTGTCGTCGCTCTCGAGGCTCAGGGCCGCATAGTCGGTGTGCATCTTTGCCGCCGTGTACGAGTCGATCTTCGACACCAGCGGGATGTAGAAATCCGACGGGTTGAGGTCGAAGCCTCCGGTCATCCACAGCAACAAACCACGCGACGCCGGCGGCTGCGATTGCAGCCAGGCGAACAGACGATCGAGCTCACCGCGAATGATCGTGCGCTTGCGGTGGATCGGCGCCCGCGCCTTCGCGGCAACCGACTGCGGGCTCAATTGGGTGATGGTGTAGGTGGTGTTGAAACCGATTCCGAGTTTGAAATCGTGCGTGAATACGTTGCGAATCGCGTCGACCGTCGTCGCCCCCGATGCCGAGTCCGCGATTTGGTTCAACGCATCCTCGACGTCTTCAGGCTGCCGGCCGGCCTCGTTCATCAGCGTCGGTGTCGGATCGGCCAACACCACGTCGACCGGACCGAGGGAGGCCAAGCGAGCGACGTCGTCGGCGGTCAGCCGGCACAGAACCCGGAGCACGAACCGACCGGCGAGCTCGGTACCGACATACACGACCACCCGCCAGGCTGTCGGCTCGAATATCGTCTCCGGGCTCGATGAATTACTCGATTTCCACCAGCAACTGACCGCTTTCCACCGTGTCACCATCGGCGACGTGAAGGGCGGCGACGCGACCCGCCTGCTCGGCAGCGAGTTCGTTCTCCATCTTCATGGCCTCGAGCACGACCAACGGCTGCCCCGGCACGACCTCGTCGCCGGGTGAGACCTTGACCGCAACCACCTTGCCGGGGATCGGCGCGGTCAGTCGGCTCGGACCGCTTTCGCGGTCGCCGGCCACTGCCTCCACTGCCTCGGCGGGCGACAACACCGCAAGGTCAAACTCACGCTGCCCCACCGCGACCCGCCAGCTGCCGTTGTCAAAGTGCGAGTAGGTGATCTGAAAACTGCGCCCGCTGTCGGGGTAGCGAAGCGATGCAAAAGCGCCATCGAGCCGCACCAGTTCGACCCGGCGCGCCACCCCGTCGATCGACACGTCGAAATACTCGCCATCCTGGCGCACGTCCACTTCGTGCGCCGTTCCGTCGCCTCGGATGACCCACTTCATCTGGGAAACCTCCCGTGCGCCACCCGCACGCCGTCGTTCCACCAGGTGCTGTCTTCGCCGTATTCGAAGAGATTTCGAGGCAGCCCGCCGGCCTCGGCGGTTGCCAGGCAGGCCGCAGCGATGGCGGCTGCGACCTCCGCCTCCGGGTCCTGTCGTCCGTGGAGTTCCGCAAGACCGCCGGACGCTAACAGTTCATCGAGGAAACCGGTGTGGAACTCGGCCTCGCGGAAGGCCTTCATTCCGACCAGAGCGCGGAAGAGGGTGAGCGTGGTGGCGACGCCGCTTACCTGGTACTCCGACAGGGCGCGCCGCAGCCGCTCGACCGCAGCCGCCCGATCGGGCGCCCACACGATGAGCTTTGCCAGCATGGGGTCGTAGTCCAGCGGCACCACACTTTCTGCGATCACCCCCGAATCGACCCGCACTCCGGGGCCCGCCGGCCGCACGTAAAGCGTGATCTTGCCGGGCGAAGGGGCAAAGTTTCGAAGGGGGTCTTCGGCGTAGACCCGGCACTCGATGGCGTGGCCCCTCGGCACCAGGTCCTCCTGGCGCAGCGAGAGATCTGTGCCGAGGGCGATATTGATCTGCTCGTGCACCAGATCGACGCCGTAGACCTCCTCGGTGACCGGGTGCTCGACCTGAAGCCGGGTGTTCATCTCGAGGAAATAGAAGCTGCCGTCGGGATCGAGCAGAAATTCAACCGTCCCCACCGAGTGGTAGCCGGAGGCTCGGACAAGGCTCAAAGCGGCCTCTCCGATGCGCCGGCGCAAGTCGGGCCCCACCACCGGCGACGGGCACTCCTCGACCACCTTCTGATGGCGGCGCTGGATCGAACACTCGCGCTCGCCGACATACACGGCGTTGCCCTTGTGGTCGGCCGCCACCTGGATCTCGATGTGCCGTGCGCGATCGACGAGGCGTTCGACATAGACGCGGGGATCGCCGAAATACGCCTGTCCCTCCGAGCACGCGCGCTCCCAGGCACTCGCGAGATCGTCGCGGTCGCTGACCGCCCGCATACCCTTGCCGCCCCCACCCGCCACCGCCTTCAAGAGCACCGGCAGACCGTGTTCGTCGACAAAGGCCTCGAGTTGGGCCATCTCCTCGATCGGCTCCATCAGACCCGGGATCAGCGGCACACCGCATTCGACGGCGAGCTTCCGACTCTCGGTCTTCGACCCCATCAGACGCATCGCCGACGGCGGCGGCCCGACCCAGGTCACACCCGCAGCATCGACGCGCTCGGCAAAGTCGGCGTTCTCGGCCAGAAAGCCATAACCGGGATGGAGGAGGTCGGCGCCGCTCTCCGACGCGACCTCGAGCAGACGGTCGACATTGAGGTAGCTCTTCGAAGCTTCCGCGGGACCGATGGGAAAGGCCTGATCGGCCATCAGAACGTGCGGTGCCCGCCGGTCCACCTCGGAGTAGACGGCGACGGTGGCGATGCCCATTTCCCGGCACCCGCGGATGATCCGTACCGCGATCTCCCCCCGATTGGCGATCAGGAGCTTCATAACCGTTCCTCAATGAGAGGGAGTTGCGCGCAAATTCCGACTTCCGACTTCCGACTTCCGAATTCAAGGTGGTGGGTGAGTGGCATTCCAAATTCAAAATTCATAATTCAAAACTCAAAATTCCTACAAGGGTATATTCCCGTGTTTCTTCGCCGGCATGGTGTCGCGTTTGGTCTGCAGCATGGCAAAGGCGGTCGCGAGGTGGCGTCTCAGGGTACGGGGCTCGATGACGTCGTCGATATAGCCGCGTTCGGCGGCCACAAACGGGTTGGCGAACAGCTTCTGGTACTCCGCGACGCGTCGCGCGTGCTCGGCCTTGGGGTCAGCGGCAGCGGCGATCTCGTCGCGGTAAAGGATATTCACGGCGCCCTGCGGGCCCATGACCGCGATCTCGGCGGTCGGAAAGGCGAGGTTGAGATCGGTGCGAATGTGTTTCGAACCCATGACGCAGTAGGCGCCGCCGTAGGCCTTGCGGGTGATCACCGTGACCTTGGGGACCGTCGCCTCGGCCAGCGCGAACAGGAGCTTGGCACCGTGGCGGATGATGCCGCCCCACTCCTGCTCGGTCCCGGGCAGAAAGCCCGGGACGTCCTCGACGATCCACAGCGGGATGTTGAAGGCGTCGCAGAAGCGGACGAAACGCGCCCCCTTGACCGACGCGTTGATGTCGAGCACACCCGCGAGGAACGCCGGCTGGTTGGCGATGACACCGATCGGGTGCCCGCCGAGGCGGAGAAAGCCGACCACCAGGTTCTTCGCGAAGTGTTCGTGCACCTCGAGGAAATCGCCGTCGTCGGCGGCCCACCGGATGAGCTTGGTGATGTCGTATGGCTTGTTGGGGTCGGCCGGAACGAAGTCGTCGAGATCGGGGATCTCGCGATCGAGCGGGTCCGCGCTTTCTGTGACCGGCGGTCGCTCGGAGTTGTTGGACGGTAAGTACGACAGGAGCTTTCTGATCTGGGCGAGGCACTCGGTGTCGCCCCTCGAGGCGAAGTGCGCCACCCCCGAAACCGAGTTGTGAGTCATTGCGCCGCCGAGCTTTTCCTTGGTGACCTCTTCGTGGGTCACGGTCTTGATCACTTCCGGCCCGGTGACGAACATGTAGGAGGTGTCCTCGACCATGAACACGAAATCAGTGATGGCGGGCGAATAGACCGCGCCGCCGGCGCACGGTCCCATGATCGCCGAAATCTGCGGCACCACACCCGACGCCAGAGTATTGCGCAGAAAGATGTCGGCATAGCCGGCGAGCGAGGCGACACCCTCCTGAATCCTGGCGCCGCCTGAATCGTTGAGTCCGATGACCGGCGCCCCGACCTTCATGGCGAGATCCATGATCTTGCAGATCTTGGCGGCGTTGGCCTCCGACAACGACCCCCCGAACACGGTGAAGTCCTGTGCGAACACGAAGACCGGCCGGCCGTTGACGCGTCCGTGCCCGGCCACCACGCCGTCGCCGGGGGTCCGCCGGTCGCTCATGCCGAAGTCGGTGCACCCGTGCTCGACCAGGGCGTCGGTCTCGGCAAAAGTGCCCTCGTCGAGAAACTGCTCCACCCGTTCGCGGGCGGTCAGCTTGCCCTGTTGGTGCTGACGCTCGATCTTGTCCTCACCACCACCACGCCGGTTGGCGGCGAGCCGCTCGTGAAGACGTTCAACGACCTCGCGGCTCATGGGACCTCCTTCGGGGCTCGTCCTGCAGTGCAGGGGCCCCGGTTATTCTACCCCGACCTCCGACAGCTGTCGGAGCAGGTACCATGGGCGCATGCGAGGCCTTGCGAGACCGGAGCCCCCACTGGACGCGAGATGGCTGGATGCGCTGTCGCAGAACTGCGGGGAACTTCGCGGCGGCGGCGCCCGGTTCGAGGACCTCTATCTCGAACAGCGGCTGGAGCTTACGGCTGCCGTCACAGGGGGAGAGTTCGAGATCGAGACCCGTCGCCTCGAGGGCGTGGCCGCGCGCTGGCGGTCGCCCGCTCGGGTCATTCTGCACGCACGCACCGGAATCTCGCCGACCGCAATCGGTGAACTGCTCGCCCGCCACGCCGACCGGGTGCCGATGCCGTCGACTCGATTGATCCCGGCGCCCGAGATGGACCCTCCCCGTGAGTGGATGGAGTGGGCCCGTCACGTCACGGAACGACTCGCCCCGTCGCAGGGTGTTGTGCGCTACGTCAGCCGCCGTGCGGCCGTCGTTCGTCCCGAGGGCTGGACTCCCGTTTCGACCCCAGCCCTCGTCCGAGTGGAGCGCCGGATCGACCCTTCGTCGGCCCTGTTGGCGGTCTGGGGCCATCCTCAGCTCACCACCTGGCTCGAGCACCTGCTCGAGGACGTGCCCGCCAAAACCTGGGCGGCACCACCCGGCACCCGGTTGCCGATTCTCTTTGCTGAAGGCACCGCCGGTGTCTTTCTCCACGAGGCGGTGGGCCACATGGCCGAGTCGGATCTGGAGAAGAGCGGAGCATCGCCGCTGGCGGCGTTGCTCGGGGCGATGGTGTCGACGCCTGAGCTCGAGGTCATCGACGATCCCACCCGCACCGATCTCGCCGGCGCCTTCGACTACGACGACGAGGGTGTGAAGGCGGCGCCTGTGACGATTATCCGCAACGGTATTTTCGAAGGATTTCTGTGCGATCGGGAGGGCGGCCGCCATCTGCACTGCGACGCCGGACGCGGGCGGCGCGCGGCGTGGTCCCGGCCACCGGTAGCGCGCCTTTCGAATCTCACCATCACCCCGGGAAATACTCGCCCCGAGGATCTCGAGAGCGACCTCGACCACGGTCTCGTGGTGACCCGAATCGGTGGTGCAACGGTGGACCCGGTGTCGCATCGCATCGTGCTCAGAATCGAACGCGGTTGGGAGGTGCGGCACGGGCGACGGCGGAGACCTCTGGCGCCGTGCGAGCTCACCGGTAGTGTCCTCGAGACTCTCGCCAACATCGATCCGAGGATCGGGACCGACGCGACCGCGGATTGGCGACTGGGTTGGTGCGTCAAAGACGGGGTGCCCCTCCCCACAGGATCCGAGGCGCCCAGCCTGCTCGTGAGTCGTCTGGAAGTCCTGTGACCGAAATTTTTGATCACCTCGATCGCCTCCACACGGCCGCCGCCGCCGCTCGCACCCGCCTCGAGGCCGCTGGAGCCGACCGTTGGGAGATCTTTGCGAAGTCCTCGATGTCGCGCGAGGTCGAGGTCGCCCCGGGCCGGCCGCTGCGGGTTCTCGAGATCGAAGAGACCGGGGTCGCTGTCCGAACTTTTCACAACGGGCGGTCCGGTTTTGCCGCCGCCTCGGGTCTCGAAGAGGACGCCTCCAGACGCGCCATCAACGGCGCCCTGAATACCGCAACGCCGGTTGCGGCCGACCCCCTGCCTCCCGAGCGCCTCCTCGGTCTGACCGGGGGCCGCCCGCCACGCAAAATGCCGGCCAGGGGGTGGGCGACCCACGCCGGGCAGGAGCTCGAAAAGGCGGTGGCGAGTCTCGGTTCGGGACACTTGCGACTGCGCCGCGCCGTGCTCCAGGAGGGCGATTTCGCGTGGGTCCTGGTGACCGGCGATGGGTGGGTCGCGCGGCACCAGGACACCAGCACGTCGCTGATGGCCGAGATCGAGGCCGTGGGCGAACGGGCGGGAGTGTGGCGGGACTGGCTCCACATTAACGACCCTGGCGAATTCGACCTCGAAGCCGCAGCGTCACAGATCACAGACCGGGCCCTGCTCATCCAACGCCGCGTCACCACCGATTCCGGTCTCCGCGACCTCCTGCTCCATCCCGAGGTCGCGGCCCAACTGATGGCCGCCATCGCGCCGTTGTTCCTCCCGGTTCGTGAGGAAGATGATCGCCTTGCAACCCTTCTCGATGCTCACGGTCGACTGGCGGCGCCGGCGTTGTCGCTGGCGGATGACCGCTGCGATCCGGAGGCGCCGATCACCGGGCCGTGCGACGGCGAGGGCCTTCCCTCGCGCCGAACGGTGCTGCTCGACGAGGGTGTCCCGCGCTATCGGCTGGCGTCTTTCCGCGACGGTTCGCGGTGCTCGGAGCCGACCCGCGGTGGCGCGCTGCGGGTGTCCTACCGCGATTACCCGGCAACCGGAATAGCCAACCTCGTCGTGGACTCGCGGGCCGGCGTACCTGCGGCGGAGCTCCTGGGATCCGCAGACCACGCGCTCTACCTCCTGCGGCCGCTGTCGGCCATCGAGGTCGATTTCGCCGCCGACAGCTACCGGATGATCGCCTCGGGGGTGTGGCTCGACGGCCCTCGGGTCTGCGGTTGGCACCCGGTGGTCGAGCTCCAGGGCAGCCTCGGCCGGCTGCTGCGCCGGGTCGAGGCGGTGGGCAACGACCGCAGGTGGTTTCAGACCCATCAGGGCTTTATCGGCGCGCCGTCGATCCTCATCCGCCGCCAACCGGTGATCGGATAGAAGGGGAATTCGGAATTCGGAATTCGGAATTTCCATCGCACTCGCTCCAAGTACGTTCGAGTGCTCGAATTGGCTGAGTGCCGGGAAACGAGTCGCGTGCGGTGGAGGTGCCTGGCTCCCACATTGTCGAGGCCCTGGTCGACAATGTGGCGTGCCTGGCATCCTCCCGTGAAACGCATGCGGAAACGAGCCCCGTGCGGCGGAGGTGCCATTTTGAACATTGTTTGAAGTAAATGTTCGGGACTCAGGAATGATGCATGCAAACAATGTTCAGGGTGGCTCCTCCCGGGAATGCCGCTCGGAAACGAGCCGACTCCGCCTCGCCGTTGAATAGAGGCTCTTCGTGTTACCTTATGCACACTTTGGCTGAGTGAGTCGGAGATCGGAGGATGCAATGGATGTCGGAATTCTGGGGCTTACGGCGAGCGGCAAGTCGACCCTGTTCAAATTGCTCACCGGACAGGAGCCGGCTGCGGCCGGCGGCCGCCGCGACAGCGCCCAGATGGGTGTGGCTCGTGTCCCCGATGTTCGGCTCGATGTGCTGACCGAGATGTACAACCCCGCCAAAACCACTCCCGCCACGGTGCGGTATGTCGATGTGCCGGGCATCCCCGAAGAGCACCGCCACGAAGCGGCCTTCAATCTTCCCGAATTGCGTGCAACCGACGTCTTGATGGTCGTCGTGAGGGGCTTTGACAGTTCCTCCGTTGCCCACCCCATGGGCGACGTCGACCCGATACGGGACCTCCGCCACATCGAAGAGGAGTTCATTCTTCAGGATCAGCTGGTGGTGGAACGCCGCCTGGAACGCATCGACCGCGACCTCGCCAAGAGAAAGAACCCCGACCTGGTCCGGGAGCGGGAGATTCTCGTCCGCTGTCTCGCGGTCCTCGAGGCCTCGACGCCGTTGCGCGGGGAGAGCTTCAGCGCCGACGAGGAGAGAATCCTGCGCGGTTTTACCTTTCTTTCCCACAAACCGTTGCTGGTCGTGCTCAACGTCGGCGAGAACGATCTTGCCGGCGATCCCTTCGCCGCGGCCGCGTGGCAGGTATGGAAGGACCGACAGGGGATCGCCTTCACCTGGGTCTGCGCCACCCTCGAAGGCGAGCTCGCCGAACTCGAAGGCGACGACGCCGAAGCCTTCATGGCCGACCTCGGTCTCACCGAGAGCGCCCTCGACCGGGTGATCCGCGACTCATACCACCTGCTCGGTCTGATCTCTTTTTTCACCGTCGGCGACGACGAGTGCCGGGCGTGGTCCATCAAGGCCGGAACGCCGGCGGTCGAGGCCGGCGGCGTGATCCACTCGGACATCCAACGCGGCTTCATCCGCGCCGAGGTCGTGCCGTATGAGGAACTGATCGACGCCGGCTCGCTGGCAACCTGCCGGCAACGCGGGTCCCTCCGGCTGGAGGGCAAGACCTACCTCGTCCAGGACGGTGAGGTGGTGCACTTCCGTTTCAACGTGTGATTGGCCCCTGCCGCCCGCTCATCAGACGAGACGTTCTGCCATCCGCCGCAAGGTGTTTGATGTCGGCAGCAGGTGGGCCTCGTCCGAGGCGTCGGCAATCGGCACCATGGGCGCCCCGTAGGGCGACTCGCTGCCTGAAGCGTCGGGTTCGGACTCCATTGGCACCGGAGATGCCGGTGGACGGGTGGGCACGCGGCGGGCGGGGGGCGCGGGCCTCGGCGCGGGTGCCGGTGCCGCCGTGGTCGGCTCGGCCTGCGGAACCGCAGTGGTCGGCGCCGGTTCCGCGGTTTGCGGCTCGGCGGCGGGAGCTTGATCGCCTCCCAGCCGGGACTCATACGATCTGCGAACCTCGTTCACCACACCGGGCTGCAGCAAACGCATCGGTATCATCTCCTCGAATCGTTCAAGGTCGTACGCCAGCAACGTGGCGCCGATGGCGAGGCGCGATGAGAGGACTTCGGGGTTGAACGCGGGATCGGCGAGCCGCGGGGCCTCCTGAAATGCCCTTTCGTAGTGCTGCATCGCCTTTGACGGGTGACCGAGTTGCTCCTCCAGCAGACCGTAATAGAAATGGCACCAGGCGTGCCCAGGGCGTTTCTTCAAACAACGGCTGTAGGCCTGTTCGGCGTTGTCGAGATCACCTCGGGTGTGCTCGACGAGACCGATGCGGAACCACGCCTCGTACATTTCGGAATCGACCTTGACGGCCTGCTTGTAAAAAACGATCGCCTCGTCGGGATGTCCGCGGTCAAAGATCAAGGTTCCGAGATCCATGAGAGCCTCTGCATCGAGCTCTCCAAGGTCGGCACGCTCCCAGAAATAGCGGATGGTCTCGTCCTCGGGATCACCGGCCACCAGCCAACTTGGAAGCGTCGCCTCGTCGGAGGCCAACCCGACACCGACTGCAGTACCAACAACGACCGCAAAAACGCAGAATACGGCCGCGGTCACTCGTTTCGAATTGCCCATCACTCACGTCCTCTTGATCTTGCGCGCTACGACCCTGACCTTATCATCCTCGACCTGAACCTCGAACCGGACTTTGCGCCCGAGGCGTTCTTCGATCCTGGCTCGCTGCGAGGCGATCTGCGCATCGAAGGTCTCGCGATCAACCTTCACCTCGGCGCCGTGCTCTCCTTTGGCCGCGCAGTAGCGATCAAACAGAGCTTCCTCCGCCGTCTTGTCTACGGGCGCACCTCCAGAAGCGTTTGCCGCCTCTGGAGCGTGGAGTGCGGGATTGGTATGGTCGCGGGCGGTGCGGCCCTCCTCCCGTTCGCGCAGCATCCGTTCCCAATTCATCGAATAGGTCTGAAATCGGTGTTGGAGTTGCTCGAGCCGGAACTGGTCGGCACGGCGGTTGATGGTCTGCTCTGAGAGCATCCGGATGCGGCGGTTGATCTTTTCGCGCTCGATTTGGGGTGGGACCTTTTCAACACCCGAAAAGAAACGCTCCCACCTTCGGATGTGTTCCTTCAGGACCCGATCGAGAAACTCTATCTGTTCGCTCAGCTCCACCGGTGCCTCCCCGACGCAGACACGATCATCGGCGCCTCCGACGACATCTGGACGTCGCCCGGTGGGTTAGAATACCCACTGTGGACAACCGATACCGAAACATCCCCGCTATTCACCGTTTGCTCGACCTTCCTGCTCTCCGCTCTGCCGCAGATCAACACGGGCATTCTGCCGTCATGGAGGCCTGCCGCTTGGCAGTCGAGAGGCTCCGCCACCGAGTTGGCAAAGGCGAGGATCCCGAGGACGCACCCGATGACCTCGTTGCGGTCCTCGAGCGCGAAATCCTCGACGAGCTGAGGGTTGCCGGCCAACCGGCCTACCCCGCCCTGATCAACGCCACCGGCGTGCTTCTGCACACCAATCTCGGCCGCGCCCCGCTGCGCCGGGACCTGCCGCCATCCCTCAAATCATACCTTGCCCTGGAGTACGACGTCACCGAGGGCCGCCGCGGTCAGCGGCTGGCACCCCTCGCCAAACGCATCGCCGCAGTCTGCGGCGCCGCCAGCGCCGTCATGGTCAACAACAACGCCGCCGCACTCTTTCTGATGCTCATGACCCACGCCCGCGGCCGTGAGGTGATCGTTTCGCGCGGTCAGCTGATTGAAATCGGCGGTTCCTTCCGCCTGCCCGACGTCATGTCTGCGGCCGGCGCGAAACTGGTGGAAGTCGGCTGCACCAACCGCACCCATCTCAAGGACTTCGCCGCGGCCATCAACGAAAACACCGCTGCAATCCTGGTCGCCCACCAATCGAACTTCCGGATCGTCGGTTTTACAACCGAACCAACCACCGGCGAGCTTGCCGAGCTAGCCCACGCCCACGGTCTGCCCTTCTTTGTCGACCAGGGGTGTGGCGCCCTCCACGACCTGCGTCGGTGGGGCATCGCCCACGAGGAGACCGTCGGCGAGATCCTGGATGCCGGCGCGGACGCCGTGTGTTTCTCGGGCGACAAGCTCCTTGGCGGCCCGCAAGCAGGGCTCATCGTCGGAAGCACCGACTGGGTCGCACCGATCGGCCGCCAACCGCTCTACCGCGCCCTGCGCCCCGACAAGACGGCCCTGGTCCTGATGGACGAGGTCCTGGCCGCCCACGCCAGCGGGCGCCTCGACGAGATCCCGCTCTACGCCATGCTCGGGGCCTCGCTGGACAGCTTGAAACGACGCGCGCGAAGCGTCGGTCGTCGTCTGCGTCTGGCGGGTGTCCCGGCCCGGGGGCGCTCCACACGAGCTGCCCTCGGCGGCGGTACGACCCCCGAGGAAACTGTCGCGAGCTACGGCCTGTCGATTTCTGGAGGCCAGGAACTCGCTGATCGGCTGCGGTCGGTGGCGCACCCGGTGGTGGGAAGAATTGAAGACGACTCGGTCGTGCTCGATCTGCGTTCCGTCTTTCCCGACCAGGATCGGCAGCTCGAAAACGCCGTTCTCGAGGCCTACAACAGGGTCGTCCAGGCGACCCAGGACGACGGAGCGTAGAGCCAGAAAATCACGGCCAGCGCGAGAAAGGTCCCGAAGGGGAGCTCGGTCTTGCCCGATCCGCGCCCCATCGCGATGAGCCCGAGCCCGAACAGCGCCCCCACCGTCGCGGCGATCACGAGGACCCCCACAACCCCCTGCAGCCCGACCACCGACCCGATCGCCGCCAGGTACTTCACATCACCCCATCCCATGCCGTCGATGCCGCGCCACAGCTTGTAGATCACGATCACCAGCGTCGGCAACAGGGCGCCCACGGCGGCGCCGAGCAGCGAGTCCAGCCACCAGGTGTAGCCGCCGAACCACGAGCACACGAGACCGAGGACGATCGAGGGATAGGTCAAGGTGTTGGGCAGAATCTGGTGGTCGTAGTCGATCAGGCAGAGGGCGAGCGAAACCCATGCAAAGATCAGGACCTCAACCCCGGTCACCGTGATGCCCCACCGCAGCAGGGCAAACACCGAAAGGCAGCCGGCCGCCGTTTCGACCAGGGGGTAGCGGAGGGAAATCGGGTTCTTACACGTCCTACAGCGGGCGCCGAGGGCAAGCCACGACAGGATCGGGAGATTGTCGAACCACCTGATCGGCGTGTTGCACTTCGGGCACGTCGACGGCGGATCTTTCACGATCGAGATCTCCAACGGCAGTCGGTAGATCAGCACGTTGAGAAAGCTCCCGAACAATGCGCCGAAGACGAATGCGATGACGATTACGAGCGGTTCGTGGGTCCAGGGCATCGATACAGATCCTCCTGCTGTCGCACCATGACATCGCGGTCGAACTGATCCAGATCCTCTTGTGCCGCTGCCGCCATCCGCTCTCGCATGGCGGCATCACCGAGCACACCACTCACCGCGGCCGAAAGTGCGCCGATATCCCCGACCGGCGCCAGAAAACCGTTGACACCCGAGCGTATCACCTCGACCGTGCCGTCCACCGCCGTTGCCACCACGGGCACTCCCGCGGCCAGGGCCTCCACCACCGAACACGGTAGACCCTCGTGAACCGAAGTCAGGACCGAAACGGTTGTCGCATCGAGGAGGGCGGGCACATCGTCCCACCAGCCGCAGAACACCATGCGGTCTGCGACGCCCAACGACTTCGCCAACTCCTCGGCGGCGGGGCGCAGCGGCCCGTCGCCAACCATCACAAACCACGCATCCGGACAGTGAGCCGCCACCTCCGCAGCCACCCGCACGAAGTCGAGCGGCGCCTTCTGCGGCTTGAAATTACCGACCTGAGTAACGAGGGGCGCCGCCATCGGGATGCCGAGCCTTTCCCTGACGCCGGTGCCGCCGCGTGCCTCACGAAAGGCCGCGAGATCGATCCCGGCTCGGATCACCGTCGACCGCTCGGAGGGGAAGAGCCCCAGCTCCACGCCGCGACGGCGGTCGCTTTCGGACACCGTGACGAAATGGTCGGTCAACCGGGCCAGCATTTTTTCGACCGACAGAAAGGCGAAACGCATCGGCGGTGTTTGCAGCGGGGTGAAACCGAAGCCGTGGACGGTGTGGATGACCGCTGGCACATGCTCCCGGCGCGCCGCAAACCGCCCGAGGATGCCGGCTTTGGAAGAGTGGGTGTGGACCACATCGGGGCGGAAGGAGCGGATGACCCGGCGCACATCGCGCACTGCACGGAGGTCCGAAACCGGGGCTATCGGCCTCACCAACGTCGACACCGGGAACAGTTGGAGATCTTCGATGGCTTCCGCTTCCGGATCGAGGCGTTCGCCGGGGCCCCACGCCAGGGCGACCTCGAAGAACTCCCGGTCGAGTTTCCGCGCTGTGTGCAAAACAACTCGTTGCGCCCCGCCCAGCTCGAGCCGGGTGATGACCAGAAGCACCCTCGTTCGTCTCGCGTCATCTGCCACTGCGGAAACTACGCGTCCTTTCCGATGTTGCGCGCGGCGCGCATACCGTCGAGAACCGCGTCCTCCATCGCCGAGTATTTCCATTCCGCCCAGCGGCCCGCCAGCATCACGCCGCGCTCGCGCAGGAAGCGCCGCAGAAGGGCAACGGCCTCGCGACGGGGATGATCGAAGACCACATAGGCCGGGTCGAGAACCGTGACACGCCGCACCTTCACCGCGTTGCGATCGAGGAGTCCCGCCGCCACCACAGCATTTTCGGCCTGCACCGCCAGTTCCGCCACATCGCCATCGTCCGGGTCGAGGCTGACTTCGATCGAAACCGTGTGGTGGCCGGACGGGGCGAGCGAGCCGTGGTTGGAGGGGAAACCGACCCGGTAGAACGGCAGCTCGGGATCCGGAAAGTACAACCAGTGTTCGGGGCTGGGTGCATCGCCTTCGACCCCGAGCGCGAGGTTGAGGCACCGGACCCACCTGAGGGCCGCGCGCGCGGCCCGTACGTTGTCCGGCAGCTCGTCGGCGAGGCAGTCGATCAGAGCCGGCAACGAGATCGTCGAAACCATCCGCCGCCACGTCACCCGCTCGCCATCGGCCAACTCTGCCCAACCCTCACCGAGGTGGACGCGGGTAACCTCGCGCTCGAGCTCGAGGCCCGGCGTGTGTTCGGCGACCAGATCCGGCAGCAGGCGAATGCCGCCGCGGCGCGGATAACGGAAGACCGCGTTGTAACCGACCGGGTCGCGATAGAGACCGAAGGCCCCGTTGACAACATCCTCGATCTTCGGTTTCGGGACGTACCGGCCCACCCAATCGAGGCTCAGGTCCTCCGGCTGCGCGCGATAGAGTTTGGAGTTGTAGGGAAAGAAGAAGTGCTCCCCGAGGCCTTCGCCGAACCGGTTCAACACCCATTCACGGAAATCGGCGGGCTCGCCGGCGTCGGAATCGGCCCACGCCTTGACGAAGCCGAGCAGGCAGTCGCGCCGTACTTCCGGGGCCAGACCGTTGGTATTGATCTGCACCGGATACGGGGTCGTCTTCCCGCCGATCACCACTGCGGCCCGTCTGTCGTGGACCGCCAGCTGATCCCAGATGCCGAGTTCGGTCAGATAGGTCTGGGTCTCCTCTCTCGCCACGTGGAGCAGGTGGCCCGTATAGTCGAACGTGAAGCCCTCACATTCGATGCTGCGGCAGGCGCCGCCGGCCTCCGACTCGCGTTCGAGCACCACCGCCGCACGACCGTTGCGCGCCAGCTGTTCGCCGGCCACGAGACCGGTGAGCCCGCCGCCGAGAATCAGGACGCGATCCATCAGCCCTCCATCGGAATCATTGCGAGCCACGCCAGCAAAACGACCACGACAACGCCGACCACTCCAGTCAATATCAGCGTCGATGTCGGGTCGAGCACCAGCACCACGAGACCGAGGGCGCCGAAGATCACCGCCACTGCATAGCTGGTTACCACCGTCCCCGCCGTCCACCCGTCCAGCCGCCGCCGCACCCGCAGCGGAAAGTGGTCGGGACTGCCGTAGTAGATTTTTTTCCCTGCCCGGAGACGGAGCACCATCACATACAGGGTGTCGATGATCGGCACCGCGAGGATGAAGAGCGGCGCCAGCCAGCCGAGAGGGTTGTAGGTCGTGTAGTCCATCACCATCGCCAACGCGCCCAGCGTGAGACCGATGAACAGGCTTCCACAGTCACCCAGATAGATGGTGGCGGGGTGGAAGTTCGAGCGCAGAAAACCGAGCAGTGCACCGATCAGCGCCACCGTGAAGGCGGCCACGATCCAGCGTCCGTTGAGGAGCGCGACGACGAGGAGAAACGTGGCGGCAATGACGCCGAGCCCGCTCGCCAAGCCGTCCAAGATGTCCACCAGATTGAACGCGTTGGACAGACCCACCAACCACACAACGGTGATGACCAGCCGCAGCCACAGCGGCAGCATCGCAACCTCGATCATGATCCCCGATTTGAGGAGCACGAAAACCGCCACCACCTGGCCGATCACCTTGGGGGCGGGCGTCAGAGCTCCAAAATCGTCGATCAAACCGACGGTTGCGACAATGGTCGAAGCCAGCAGCAGCGCCAGCAACTCCTGGCTGAACTCGAAGGTCATGCCGATGGAGAGCAGGAAGGAGCCGAACACCGCCAGTCCCCCGAGATAAGCTACCGGTTCGCGGTGGTTCTTGAGCTTTCCGTCGGGCGCGTCAACCACCCCGAAACGAAGCGCCGCCTCGCGCGCCATCGGCGTCCCCCGGAGGGCCAAAAAATAAGCGAGGAAAAATCCCAGGATCAAACGAATGGTCATATGAGTTCGCGCAACCTCCGTCGGGGATATCGGCTCCTGTTGCGCCACTCATGGACAACCAGAGGCCATCGCCGTTTGATGTGACCGATCAACGACGGGCGCCGCAAGGCTCCCGCCGCCACCGTGGCCGAGTCCCACACCAAGAGTAGTGGCAGGCGTGGTGCAAGATCAAGGGGATGCAGATGTCGGATCAGCGTCATCCAGCGATTGGTGACCATGCAGGCCTCGAGATGAGGCGGCCGCCGCCACCGAAGAGGGCCGCGACCGGCGGCGGCACCACCGCCGCGGCGGTGGGTCGCCACCGCCTCCGGAAGGGTCCGAACCGGGCGTCCCCGGTTGGCGAGGCGCCACCCCAACTCGAGGTCCTCCCAGAAACAGAAGAAGTGCTGCGCCCACGGTCCGTGCTCATCAGCCACCTCCGCAAGCGCCCAGGTCCGGAATACCGCCATCGCACCGCACGCCGCGAGCACCGTCCGCGGCGTCAAGAGATCGGCCGACGGCGGCCGACCGTAGCCGAGATCCCTGACTTCGAGGTTGGCGCCCTTCACGACCTGCCCGGCGCTGTCGACGGTGTCGCCATCGGCTCGCATCAGCAGGGGAGCGACCCCCGCAAGCCCGGCATCCTTTTCGAGAGCCTCGGCGCACCGGAGCAGACAGTCCCGGCTCACCGTCACGTCGGGGTTGAGAAAGGCCGCGACCGGAAAGTCGTCCGCAAGTTCCCGAAAACCGCGGTTGCACCCCCCGGCAAATCCACTGTTCACAGGCTCTTCAACGATGACGACTCGATCGTCGGCGACCGCGCGCGCAACGTCACAGCTGCCGTCGCGCGAAGCATTGTCGACGACCACGATCCTCTCCACCGACGCCGCCGACCCCAGGGCGTCGAGACACGCCGGGAGGTCGTCCGCCGAGTCGTGGCTCACCACCACGACGCCCACTCCGGTGCTCAAACGACCTCTCCTGCGCACTGAGGATGGAGAACCCTTGCGGAGCGGGAGCAGATGCGCATCAACTGATTATAAGGGGAGGCGACCGGCCGCCTCCGATCCTCCTATCGAACAGCCTCGCGCAGGACTTCTTCCATCCGCCTCACGTGGCGATCGACACTGAAAAACTCCCTCGCACGAAGACGGCCGGACTCGCCCATCCGGCGTCGGAGATCGTGGTCCTCACGCAAGCCGCCCGATAGCCCTCCGCCAGCCCATCGACATCGCCGGAAGCACACAGGACTCCAGTCTCGCCATCGACCACCATCTCGGGGACACCACCGCCGTCATAGGCCACAACCGGCTTGCCGACGGCCATCGCCTCCATCACCACCCGCGGCAGCGGGTCCGGCCACAGGGTCGTGACCGCCGCCACATCCACCGCCGCCAGCAACGGCCAGATCTCGGGCTGCGGCGGCACCAGGCGAATCCGATCGGCATGCCGGCCCATCGGCGATCGCGCGCCGCAGCCGATCGACAAATTGCAGTCGGGCCGTGGCCGGCGATCAAGAACCACAGGTGCGGGGATTCCGAGTCCGGACGGTGTGCCGCACGTACGAAATCGAGCGCCGCCCTTGTGCTCCACCAGCTGGCTGAACAGCCCCACCACGCAGGCGTCGGCCGGGCAGTCCGAACCCCTCGCGGGCGATACTCCCGATCCGGCATCCGGTCCGGGCCCTCGACACCGTTGTGGACGACCTCGACGAGATCACCCAGACCCTCGTCTCGGAGCCACCCCGCCACCGCCTCGCTGACGGCGACGATCCGGGTCGCGTCCCGCCGCAGACGATCGGCGAACCATCGACGGCGTCCACCCGGCGGAAGGATCTCGCGCACATGCCAGACCACCGGACAACCTGCGCTGCGCGCAGCCGCCGCACCCCGAAGATGGGGAAGGCAGTTGACGTGAACAACGTCCGGTTGTTGCAATCTGAGCCACCGGCACAGCTCTCCGTGCCCGGTGTCGGGTAAAGCGTAACGAGCGGCGCGACCGACCTGCCGCCACCACGGCTGCCGGTCGAATTGAACCAGCCAACAGGCGCGAATCGGGAATCAGCTCGACGTCGACCCCGGCCGCCTCGAGGTCCGTCTCCAGTGCCCACGGCCCGGCGCGGACACCGCCACATCGTGTCCCCGCTCCTTTGAGCCCCCGCGCCAACAGCGAAAGGCTGTGCTCGGCGCCGGTCGGGGCCGATTGGGAGGCGAGGTGGGAGAGGAGTGCGATCTTCATTCTCATCCGTCAGCTTCTCGCCCGTCCGCTGATGCGGTCAATGGCAGCTACCATGATGTCGATATCGAAATTCCTCCGGCACGCCACCTCAGCTCTGCGACCCATCTTCAACCTCAGGTCGTCGTCAACGAGCAATCGCTCCATTTCGCGAGCCATGGCCGCAGCGTCGCCGATTGAAACCACCACGGCTGTTTCACCCGGTACAACCACTTCCCGAGATCCCGGCCAGTCCGTCGTGACGGTCGCCAGCGCGAACGCCTGTGCCTCGATCATGGCGTTGGGCAATCCTTCGATACGGGATGAAAGAACGAACAGGTCCGCTGCTGCGAAGTAGCTCTGAGGATCATCGACGCGACCGGCAAACGATACCCGATCAGAAAGGCCGAGTTGCGCGGCGGACTCACGAAGTTGAGGTTCGAGCCTTCCGTGGCCGGCCAGCACGAGGTGCCAGTCTGGGCACCGTGAGGACAAAAGGGTCAATGCCTCGAGAAGGGTTGCGTGGTCCTTCTCGGTCGTGAGCCTTCCGACCGCGAGAATGAGTCTTCGATCATTCGGAATACCCAGGAGAAACCTGACATCGGCGCGCGGCGCCCGAAGAAAGTCTTCGATATCGAGACCGTTTGCGATGACGTCGACGGCGACTGAATCACTCCGCACCCATCGCGCGTAGTCGAGAGCCGCCGCTCGCGAGTTTGCAAAAATCCGGTCGCTGAGCGAGGCCGCCTTACGATCCGCCGCGCGATACCACCACTTTCTGTAACCCGGCCAACTCTTCCACATACTCAGGTTTCGAATCGAGGTCACCGTGCGGGGAACTCCCGCCAGGCGGGCCGCAGGGGCCGCCAAGACGTTGGCCTGGAAGAGCCAACTCACAACACAGGCGGGATCAATCCGCGGAGGTAACGAGTGAGAACACACATGGCAGTGGTGTTCGGAAGCAGCCGGATCGCAAGGCGTCCAAAAAGGCCCTTTCGACACAACCGCGCCAGGATCCTGAATTCCAGCCCGGCCGCCTCGAGGTCGAGAAGAAAGCGGTCATTGTGGTCGAAAAGCACGATGAGAAACAGAGGCGAACCGTTCGCCGCTCGTTTGAAGTACTCGATCACCTGCCTCTGCGTACCACCGGTACCCAGACTCGGAATGACGTGGCAGATCGCGGCGCCGGTTTGCCTGGAGCCCCGTCCTTTTTTCCACGTCGCAGCAAACCCACCCAGGATCACACCGAGTCCGTCAAAAACGGCACAGCCTCTTTCGAGGATCTTGAAAGGGATCCAACCGACGATGTGGAAAAGAACCAAGGTCGCAACAACCGCGGGTCGCCAACCAACTCGAAACCGGCCGACATCGATCGAAAAAGACTGCGACCTCATCGAGGTGATGAGACGCGCGGCATCGAGGGGGGGGCTCCGAGGCACGCCGAGGGGAAGGCGGATTTCGTCGAAGTGTCCGTCTCTGATCAGCAATTGAAATTCTGGGCTTCGAAACGGCAGCTCCGCATCGCCCAATACCAACATCGGGATTCCGGTGTCGCGAAACTTCCAGGTTTCGACCTCGGGCACACCCACAAAAACCTCAGCGTCGGGAAGCGATGAATCAAGCCGCGATCCCAGGCTGAGAACCCGAGAACTGATCGCCGTGCCGAGAACCAACACCCGGCGTTTTCTCAGGGGTTGCCCGCTGCTTTCCCGAGGGCCTTCGCAGGTCAATGGACAGCATTCCCCGCTTCGGCAATGACGTTGTTCACGAGTTGTTGCCACGAATCAAGGTCCTTCTCTGTATTGAAGCGTGACACGACTTCAACCGCTCGCAACGCCAGCTCGCTCCTCAGCCCAACCTCGGAGATAAGTCGAGACAGCTGTGATGCCAGGGTCGACACGTCACCGGGTGAAACCAGGATCCCGTCGACCCGTCCCGAATGATGTTCCGCGGTCCCGCCGGGCAATCAAAGCTGTACCGGTGCCAGCCCGCACGCCATGGCTTCGCACAAGGCATTTGGAAACCCTTCCTGACGTGAAGACATAACAAAAAAATCACACATCTTGAGAACGGCGTCAGTTCTTGAAACCTGCCCGAGTAAGCGCGCTCTCCCGGTCAGTCCAGCGGCTGCGATCTGTCGCTCCAGGCGCTGTCGTTCCGGCCCCTCTCCCATGATCACCAGTGTCCAATCGGGGTGTTCACGTGCGACTCTTGCGAAGGCTTCGATGAGGAGGTCGAAGCCTTTTTCAACTACCAGCCGCCCCATCGCCGCGATTTTTGGACCCGGCGGAAGTGCGGCGGCAGCATCGGTGACTCGAGTCGTCCTGCGGCGGCGGCACCGGGTTTGGAAGTACCGTCAAAGGCCGTCCAGGCGCGACTCCCTGCGCCCACGATGCCGCCTCGGGTGTCTGGACGACGATCGCGTCAGCATATCTGTAGACCCGATCCCTCAGAGCGCGGTAATACCACGGAATCCTGCTCAAAGGAGGGTACCCCTGCTCCGTCACAACCACGGGCACCCGGAGCCGCCTCGTAGACATCAGGGTCATCACGTTGGCAACATCAATGAAACTGAGCACGACATCCGGATCGTTTTCGGCAACCTGGCGACGAAGCCACCGACATCGCTTCCAAAACCTGCCCGGTGCAGTAAGAACCTGGTGATGGTCATCGCCAAAAAACCTCATATCGACTCGATCGTCGACGTCGAAATGGCTGGCGCGGTCATGCAAGACCCTCAGAGCGATCCTGTGCCCTCTCTCGGACAGCCGGTTGACCATCCACGCCAGACGACGCTCCGCACCGCCGCACCCCATCGTCGTGATGACGCACAGAATACTGAGCGAATTGTCGCCTTGATATTGTCGCCGACTCACGCACTTATCTTATCTGAGTCCATTCACACCTTCTCCGGGTCGTGATTTCGGGCGGCGATCGGCAATTGTGTATCTGGTTGGTCACTCAGGCAGTATGACGCCCGGAAACTCAGCGACGCAATTCGACACGGAACCCGACATCGTGAATACGCTTCACCGGACCCCGGTGATAAAGTCGATAGGGATCCTCATTGAACGCTGGCTACAACGATCCACCGGATAGTGAGGACACACTGTTAGGACTCGGCGAACGGAATCTGAGAGGAGCGAACGGAATCATGGATGAATCGGGCATGGATGACTTTGAGGAAATTGCTGCAGGTGACACGCTCATCGCCATGATCATCCGTTCGAGCTTCAGGTTGGAAACCAGCAAGTTCTTCAGTCCGAATGACTATTCTCAGCAGCTGGGTTTCCTGGCCCATTCGGCAGGAGCAGAAATCCCCGCCCATCGCCACCGTCGAGTAAAAAGGGACGTCGTACTGACGCAGGAGGTCCTCCTTGTCCGAAAAGGAAGAGTCAGGGCCAACCTCACGACACAGAATCGAATTTTCTGTGTTCAAGGGAGCTCGGTGCAGGTGACGTCATTTTTCTCTGCCAGGGCGGACACGGTTTCGAGGTCCTCGAAGATCTCGAGATGATCGAAGTCAAGCAGGGCCCCTATTCTGGTCGCGCCAGCGACAAGGTGCTTCTCGACGAGGTCGATGATGATTCCGGTGTTTGAGCCGATGCTCGGTGATGCCGAGATGGAAAACGTCGTCTCGGTGTGTCGAATCCGGTTGGATCTCCTCAGGCGGCAACTTCGTGACTGAGTTTGAAGACGGCATGGCCGCGCTCGCCGGCAGGCGATTGGGATCGCCTGTCAACAACGGCACGAGTGGCTTGATCGCAGCTTTCAAAGCTCTCGATCTTCCGGCGGGCTCCGAAGTGATCATGCCGTCATTTACGATCATCTCGTGCGCCTTGGCGGCCGTCTACAACAACCTGATACCCGTCTTCGTCGCATTCCGACCCTGTCACCTGGAATATGGAAGCGGAACTCATTCGAGAGGCCATTACCCCTAAGACTCGTGCCGTGCTGGTGGTGCACATCTACGGCCAACCGGTAGATATGCTGTGCTGTGTCAGAGCTGGTTGCGGAACACGATCTGGTGCTGGTCGAAGATCACTCAGAAGCCCTTGGGTCATTTTTCAAGGGAAGCCGTGCGGGTCGTTTGGCGTGATCAGCGTTACCAGTACCTATGCCAACAAAGCGGTGACTACCGGAGAGGGCGGCGTCTGCCTGACCGATGATCCCGAGCTTGCCGATCGGTTGGAGGAGCATCCGCAACTTGTGTTTCGGGACAGCCGATCGTTTCATTCACACCGGCCTCGGATACAACTTCAGAATGACAAATCTTCAGGCCGCAGTGGGCGTCGGACAAAACGCAGGTTCGAGGATATTGTCGACCGGAAGATCCAAATTGGAGAGGCTTACAGCGAGGCTCTGAAACCACTCGAGGTGAGCCGTCAACTCCAGTTACCAGCCCAGTTGCCGGACCGGGTCAACAGCTACTGGATGTACGGTTGTGTTTTGTCGGGAAAAGTGCCGGCCGACGCGGAAAACGGTGCGCAGTCGCACTCGCTGAAAGGGGTATCGATACTCGTGCGTTCTTTGCCCCCCTCCACAGACAGCAACCGCTCAAGAACCTGTCAAGACAAGGTTCAGATAGTTTCGAGGTGGTGGTTTCACCCGGTGACCGCGGCTTTTACCTGCCGTCCGGAATTAGTTTGGAGAACGACGTGATCGGTCATATTGCTGAACAACTCGCGGAGCATTCTCAATGGTCTTTGATCGCCACTACGCATCCTGTTATGACCTCTTTTATGGTGAAAAAGACTACGAGGCTGAATGCGACATGGCTCGAGGCTCTTTTCGCGGCCAGAAGTCTCAAACCAAAGACTGCTCGTCGATCTCGGGTGCGGCACGGCACGCCACTCTGTCCTCCTCGCCCAACGCGGATACGCGATGGACGGCGTGGATCGATCCGAAGAGATGCTCCACATCGCCGCGGAGCGGATCAAAAAGGGCGGGTGCACCATCTCACTGCACCAACAGGAGATTCAAGACCTGGCGCTTGACCGCCGCTTCGATGCGGCAGTGGCGATGTTTGCCGTCATCGGATACCTGTGGACCAACGATGCTCTCATGACGGCCCTGAGGCGGATCTTCGCCCACCTCGAACCCAGAGGCATTTTCATCTTCGACTGCTGGTATGGACCTGGAGTCCTCACTCACGGACCACAGCAGCGATTTCGGCGATTCGACGGAACGGCAGGGGAGGAAATCGTGCGTTTAGTGACGCCCCACACCGAGGGTGTCCTGCAAATCGTCGACGTGGAGTACGAAACCCTCGTTCTCTCCGACGGGCGGGTTTCATCGAGATCGAACGAAACGCACCGGATGCGGTATTTCCACCCGATGGAAATCCGATTGGCTTTGGAGACCGTTGGCTTTCAAGACGTACGAATCGGCGTATTTGGGAGGCCGAAACAGACTCCTACCAATGACGACTGGAACATCATCGTTTCGGCGCAACGCCCCTTGAGCGACGAAAGTGACGCCGACAACTCATCGGCCGATGGCTCTGATCGAGAAGTCGACAGGAAACGATGAACTGCCTGAGCCGGCCCGCACTCCGACTGGAGAGGATCGACGGTAGGAGACATGAAGTGAAGGTTCAGATCATCAGCTACGAGGACCCGAACACGTGGATCCTCGGTAAGTTCGCGCGCAAGATGTCGGAGTACCTTGGAGAGCTCGAAGTCGAGGTCACCCTCGCCAGAAAGCCGGACCCTGACGCAGACGTCAACCATCACATTTGTTACGTGAACTATGAAGGCTTCTCCGACGGCATCAATACTCTGATGGTCACCCACGTCGACTCGGTCGGCAAACTGCGGCTCCTCAAGCACCAGCTCGACACCGCTGATCTCGCCGTCTGCATGTCCGCCCACACGATGCAGAACCTCCAGGGTGCCGGCCTTCCGGGCAACAAGATCTGTTACGTCAATCCGGCCCACGATGGTGTTCTTTCTCCTCGCAGACTTCGAATCGGCATCATGACTCGGCTCTATGACGACGGGCGCAAGAACGAGGCCGCCTTCGAAGCGATGCTGGACCGGCTTCCCGGGCAAGGATCTCCACTTCATCATCATGGGGGCCGGTTGGAATTCCGTCGTCGATCGAATGTGCGATCTCGGCCTCTCCTGTCGAGCTGCATCCCGCCTTCGATCTCGAACGATACTGGGAGCTGATGCCGACGCTGGACTACTACGTCTACTTTGGTCACGATGAGGGATCCATGGGATTCGTCGATGCCATCGCCGCAGGCGTCGAAACAATCGTGACCCCTCAGGGCTACCACCTCGATGTCGAGGACGGAATCACCCACCCTATCGACACCCTCGACGATCTGGCCTTGACCCTGAGGAGAATTGTCGAAGATCGACGACGACGGGTTGCCAGGGTGTCCGGGTGCTAAACGTGGGCGCAACGATGCGGAAAAGCAACCCCCGAAGATGTGGACGCACATCGCGGTGCCACGGACCTGAGAAGAAAGCTCGCCGCAGAAAAGGCCATACCCGGATCTTCACGGGATGGAAATCGCGTCTCTCCAGACAGTCGCAGGCACAGCCCGGTCTCCAAGCACCAGGCGCGATATCTGTTGAAGATCGTGAAAACGTCGATCCAGCGACGCATGATGAACACCGAAGAGATAATTCGAGCCGAAGAGCCGGTAGAACGGAAGCTTCTTCCGGCAAGTAGCTTTCTCGCAAGGTCCACTGCCGAAGACTCCGTGAGCGAAACTGGCGCATGTGGCGGCGCGCACAACTCTTATTTCGAAGAATATCGGATCAGGCGACGGACGGATTCGGGTCCGTCACATGGGTCCGGTACCGGCGAGCCGCTCGAACGAGTTCGCTCTCTCCGAACGCTCGCACGAGGCATGCGGTACAGCAAGACAGTGCATCGTACGCGGGTAGTAGCGGTATGAAGCGTAGGCCTGCTCGATGCCCCCTATTCATACTCCGCCAAGCGCACGCAGCTTCAGCCGACAAACCGCTTCTTCGGGCACCAGATGCTCGACCAGCGCCGCCGGCGCGATACCAGCATCCACAGACCTTCTTCCACCAATCTTCCTCGCCAGACCGATCCTCGCCGTCACACCTCGCAGGCGGTAGCAATCTCTGATTCGGCGAACGCGTCGGGGTCAAATCCCCCAACGCTCAGGAGAGCGTCACGACGGACCGCCAGAATTGCACCCTATTCGGCGTCTCGTCGTTCGTCATCTCCCGTGTATCCGGAACCCTTATCGAACTCACTCGAGACACTCCTGAATCCAGCAACCCGCACTGGCGGGGAGGTTTTCGAATCGCAGCAGGACGACGTCCGCCAACCATCGCGACGTCGGGGTCAGCTAGAGACCATGGACACTCCATGCAGCCAACCCTCTCGACACCACGACGCATCGTCGTCGATGAACACCAGGCCGTCTGCCGGCTGCTTCGACGGCACCACGATGGCGGCAACATCTGGTGGATGACCTCGGCCGTGGTTCAGCGATGTAGCGAAGCGGGCGCTCCACTGAAGAGGCGAAGCTCCGACACATCGCTATGTTTCGCCGCTGTGCGCTGCATGAGTTGCTTCGATCAAGAGTACTTCAAACGAACTGAACGCACTCCTGCCGAAGCAATGCTCCGACAAGGTCTTCGAACATGATCCTTCCAACCTGGCAAGGTCCTCAGATGATGACGCTGATATCTCGAAGACTGCGGCCGGTCATTTCTTACCCGAGTTCGGCGCCAAATTCAAGCAAGATCATACTCTCCCATCGACGAACATTCGACTCACCCCTGAGCTCTTGGTACCTGATCTGGTCACCGAGAGTCACCTCTTCCCTCGCGTTCAAGGCGTCGCTCCACCCAACAGGGATCCCGAAAACCATCCTGACAAACAAGAAAAGGCGCAGACCGAAAATATGGGGCGGAACACCTGGATCGTCTCGGCTCGACCGACTCGATGAGATTCCTCACCGTGAAAACAGACGACCTCGTTCCAAGTGCTCGTTCTCGTCGGCCGGGAACGGCGCACAGTCGCCCCACATGCGGCACAAAGGGCCCTGAAACCGCGACGGCTCTCGGCGACTCAGCATGATAAAATTATCTTCGTAAAACTCGAGCGCATTCAGCATCGACGGCCACAAACAGATCATCCATTTCAATCTTCGCCACCGGATCGGCCGGCTTCGTTCGGGCTTCTCTTTCGGAGAATCCGAAAATCGCCTCCGGATTCCAGGCCGATCCAAGCACACCAACTCCCGCGTCTCGTCGACGAGAGCGCGCGACGTCGTGATCTATCCTTCGAGAGCGACGATGCCGAAGATTCGAGACGGCGAATTCTGTCCGACGTCTCACATCAAGATCCCCGCCCAGAATCCGGAATCGGGGCCGACTCCTCGCCTGCCCCGTAGGGACCGACCCCACCTCTCTTATGCATCCTGCTGACGCGGTGCTCGACCCGGCACTCTTTCCGGCGATCACGATCTCCTCTCACCGGCGCCGAGACGCCGGACTGGGCACGGCACATTCCAGGGATTTTCAGCAAGAAGACGGCTTGTTTCGCGACCCGGCAATCGACCGCCCCAGGGCCGCCGAGGTCGGCTTTCGTGGGCACGGCGCCACCTGACGTTCCACGCAACCATCGCGTCTTTCCGGCCTACAAACGGCTCCGCGCAGCGCCCCTTCAAGGTCTCTGGACTCCGACCGCGAACGAGGCGCCGTTTCCGGCTGGCTCGATGGCCGCCGTTGGGTCGATGACGCTGCCAAGGACAAGTAACGAGATCCAGAACATCGCCACTTTGCTTCAGAAACGCACGCCGACTTCCAGGGCCAGAATCGGCTTGCGACGCCACTCTCGACGAACTCTTCCGATCGGCCCCACCGACGATCAGCGACCCCCGAACGGGACCCTGGGGCGTATGGCACGCACACACCTATCGAAAGATTCGCTGGCAGTTCAAACCGGCTGATCACTCTGTACGGCCGCTCGACCTCCAACCATGGCCGGCTCACTCCAGTACGTGGAACGGATCATCGACAGCTGCATCGAAACGCAAAACCCTCTCGGTGAGTTTCGGGGCGGTGCTCAACACGGAAGCGCGTGCGAGGATATTGACACCATCGATCCCCTCGCGCGATCCAGAGTTCCTTCACATCCTGATCGACGGGACGAGATCCTGACGGTTCTCAAAGAAGCCGTACCCTGGGGTTTGGCCTGAACTCGAACACTGACGCGCGGTGGAAAAGGTGTTCAGACGCGGCCAATCGTTCCACCACGGCCACGACCGCACTGCATGAGGAGAAGAATCAGAGCAGCCATGTTCCCAAGCTGGACCTTCTTCGTACCCTCAGTCTCGGACATCTTGCCCAGGTCCTCGATTCACAGGCGGGGCCGTGCCGGTGGACGCCATTCAATTCTATCCGCTGTCCCGGCGTCCAATTTCGGCGCGGATCAATATCGTCTGAATGACAGAAGTCCCCGACCCACATGACCGTCAGTGACAAAGCGCATCCGGTCGGGGTCAAGCGGACCGCTCTGACAGTAACTCGTGTTCACGGTCCGCAGTGCGCCCTTGGGAAGCGACCATCCTCGTCTCGCATTCCTGACCCCCGAAGTATTTTCGGCGTGGTCGCAATAACAGCCATGATCGACCATCACTTCCGTGCAGATGTTCCTGGGACGGCGGTCTCGGCAAGGCTCTCGTACAGACCGACGCGAACGCAGAATCCGCCGCAAACGTGCGCTTTTTTGGAAACAAAACCTGGTTCTCGGTCTGGCAGTCTATGCGGGCCTTCACATCCTCGCCCCGTCGCTTCGCACGATTTTCCAGAAGCCCGAACATTCGCAGTCTCAGTACTGCGCGCTCCTCGGCCTTCAAATTGTCATCGGCGTCGACTGTCCTCGGTCCAATACGCGCTTCTTGTTTCTAGAGCAATCTCAAACTCCGCCGCCGATTCTGGATCAACCTCCTATCCGCAGCGCTTCCAGGAGCCTCTTCCCCATTCCCATGGCCCGATCCGGCCATGGCGTTCGGGCATTGGTCGCAGGCTCACTGACAGGTCAGGGCGTCAAACCTGGTCTCTGTTCTGGCACTTCAGTTCGCGGCGACCAAAATCGTCATACGATTTTCGAATAGCTAGCAACGGACGCCATCCGGTTCGGTCCGCGGATCGGCGCCGGGACGCGCTTGGCCTGCGCCGATCTCCTGGGGAGCACAGCCTCATCGTCGGCACACTCCTCGGGATTCAGGATCTCGGCGTCTTATCGAACGGGTCGGACGGACGGCATCGCACGGCGTTCGGCGCGATTTCTGAATCCACTTATCCTCGATCCTCTATCCTGCATTTTCGCGTCTCGCAAGACGACTTCCGACAAGTTAATCAAATATTTCTTCAAATCCACTCGAATCGCTTACGGCGCTCTGTTCGCCGATGGGCGCTCGGTCTTTGCGCGCCTGGGCCAGTACATTCGCATCGACAGATATTTGGCCAACAACGGCAGGGGCCTGGCACGTCACCCTCCGGGTGATGGGACTTCTTTTTGGTGCTCTCTTGGCTGGTAGGGATCAACGCCGAACGGGACCGCGCGATGGGCCGACCGGGACGTGACGACAGACAACTTAATCTGCTGAGCATTGGTCACTGATCTACCCCGCTCATCTCCTGGCAGCACCTTTCGGCCTGAACACCTTTCTCGTGGTCAGACTCCTGGTCCGGCCACGGCGGCCGTTCCGATGCACGGTGTACCTTTGCCGGAAAACGCCGGGGCTCTCGTGGCTCGACCTTCGGTATCAAGGCAGGACGCATCTTATCGCTGTGCGATCGGGATGGGCGCGGGCGTTGGTTGGATACGATCCCTCGATCCGAGCTGCGGGCATTGGTATTCACCCACTCCACACAGTCGTTCATTCTCGTCGGTGCTTCGGGACTCCGTTTCACTCGGGCTCCGACACGGTCGATCAACAGGGGAGTTCGTCGAGGAGCTGTCGCGTTTGGGTGCCAAGGGCGGTCAAGTCCGACGACGAGCAAGGCCGGAAACCCGGCACCAATGACGAGCATAACTAGACCACCACGATGGCACTTATGACCACCAACAAGCAACTCGCCCGAATACCGCAGGGTGGCGGTATACGCTGAAGCTGGGCGACGATCACCGCAATCTCGACCCGAACTGGTCGTGCACCCCGACCTACCTGAAAAAAATGGCCTTTATCCGCAAGCAAGCGCTCCGAGCCCCCAAGACCACGCACATTCTCGACGCGGGTCGCGGGGAGGGCGCGCCGGTCGAGACGTTTCGCAAAGAGGGTTATCTGTATCGACGGACTGGAAAATCCGAATTTCGAAAACGAATTCGTCCGCAAAGGGGATCCGATCCTCGACATGCCGTAATCGACGATGCATCCTTCGACATCGTGCTGCTACTCGATGTCCTTGAACACCTCGCCTTCGCAGATCAACCTGCCGCTCTCGCCGAAATCCACCGGATCCTCGAAAAGCGAGGTATGTTGGTCGCAGCGATCCCGAATCTGGCTCACTGGAACTCCCGCTTCAGAATGGCTTTCTGGGGACGTCTCGATCGTACTGACAACGAAATTGATCACCTCGGCGAGCGCCCGTTCGTGGAGAACCGCGATTTGCTGCCTGAAGGCAGGATTCACCATCGAACACATCCGAGGTGTGACGCTGACCGTGCCCTTCATATACCGCCGCGTGATATGCAGGCATCCCGCTGCGTTTAAGTGGCTCCACGATCTGTTGGAACCTGCTAGCGATCCCTTCACTGGCCATGGTGGACATATTCCTCTGCCAAAGGGCCTAATCGCCACCCCGGGACCGGCTGCTCATATCAGAAGTTTTTGGTTTCGAGCTCCAGGCCGAAACAGCCACGGTGGACGCTCCAGATCAGGGTCGTAGATATTCCCAATCTTTGATGGGCTCGAAGAGCTCAATTCGTTCCTTGTTTCTCGGATGGCGAACAACCGACTCGACTGAAACCCTCGGCAAAAAGATCTTCACCAATCCCGTCCCTGACGTAAATGGTGTTGAATCCGTACTTGTTGGCTCCAACTAGGCGGAAACCAAGTCTGTTGGCGAGATTGTTCATGGCGACCACAGAGGCGCCATGGTAATCGGGATGCCTGCCGGGATATGAATACTCCGGGTCATATGGGACGACAAGTATTCGCAAGTCCAAACTCGACGTGAGTTTCGATAATCACGACCCGCGGTTTAACCGCTGTCAACCCTTCCCAGATGTGGTAGTCATTGCCATCAATGTCTATCGACAACAGGTCCACCTCTCCAGCGAACCCAGCCTCGTTGATCAGTCTGTTGATGTTCTCTTTTGTGACCTTTGCGTGAACGAACTTTGGCGGGAAGAGCCTGGTGTCCGGATGGCGAGCGAAAAAGGCCTCGGCATTTACGATATTTTCTGGGTCTCCGTCAATACCCATGGCCGTGCCACCCGAAATTCAAAGCGAGGTTGGCGCAATTGGAATAGACCCCATCCGCACAGCCTATATCAACGTAGGTTTTCGTCGTCGCACCGATGGACGCGAAAATGTACATCAATAATCCATCTTCCTCGAACTGCGAATACACCCTCAAACCGGTTTCTTCAATGTTGACTCTCGTTCCCTCGGAAGCTCGACTTTGATAATAGTTGTAAAGCAATCGAAGACTCGCTTTGGTCGCGGGCGATGTTCGAAGGTCTTTGTTCGCTTCCACTACTGTTTGGGTCAAAAAGCTCCGGACTCGCTGCTTCATTGATTCGAACATGATTATTCCTCTTTTCTGGGCCGAGATGCTGCTAGAAGCAGCCGCGAACTCACCATTGTGAGGTCGTATTTGCCACTCGTCAGGTGGAGTTGTTCCGACTCGATCCTCTCCCCGGACTCGACTCCAACCTTTCGCCCCGCCGTCGCGGTTCGACGTAAGCTCTCCCTCAATGATCCACCTCTTGCAAGCGTTCTGCAAGAAGACGAAGACGCAGTGGGTCTTTCGATCTCAGTACGATCCCGCGGAATCGACGTTGGTGTGAGGGGAAAACCGCACGAGTCCAAAGCTCCATCGACGGTGACATGCAGTGTGTAGGTCAGGGATGAACGGGACGCATTTCAAGTAGAAAGGGGAGTTCTGCTCGGGCTATGTCAAACTGTTCAGTATGATTGTACTAACCTCATGTTGAATTTTCTCCAGGAGATATTCTGTGCCCAAAAGGCTCAATTCGTGGAAATTTGAAACAGGATTGACGTTGGTATTGGCTATTGCCTTCAGCTACTCAGTCTTTTCTTCCCGGACAATTCCCAACACAAACGTATTCTTCGGTGGAGATACCTGGGAATACCAATCGATTGCAGTGAATTTTGCCGCAGGTGAGGGCTTTCGATTTGGCGCCCTGCTGCCGTTTGAAGCCTATAAGTTCGACGGCGCCGACCCGGACTACTACGACTCCTTTATGGAGCTCGGTGCCGCGGGGGGAGAACCCTCCACATTCAGGACTCCCGGCTATCCGTTTATTCTGGGGCTTATTTACAAGCTATTCGGCGTCAGCCCCCGGATCGCGATCACGATCCAGATCGGCTGGCTCGTCCTCATTGCAGCGCTCTTGCCGTTTCTCGGTCGAGGTCTTTTCGGGCGGGGTGGTTTTATTGCGGGGCTTCTCGCGGGATTGATCTTTCACCGGCTCGCTCCCGGCGTCGGTGGCAGGGTTCTCACCGAAGCCCTCATCGCACTCGTCCTGTTTCTGATCCTGATCGCTTGGGTTGCCTTGAACCGAAACAAACAGCCACCCATCGCATATGCGGTTCTCTTTGGTCTGGTTCTGGCGGCGGCGGTGCTCACCAAAGGTTCTCTGATCTTCCTGCCGGTGCTCTTTCTCGGATACATCGCCTTCAGGTTTGGCAAAAGAGACGGTATCGACCTGGAATCCTGACCGCCTGCACCCTCGCGTTTGCGCTCCCCGTGGCCGCATACTCTCTTTGGGCGACGCAGGCGCATGGCTCGTTTGTTCTCCTCAGCCGACAGGGGCCGTCCGTTGTGCTTGCGGGCCACAACGAAACCGCTGTTGAAACCGGCGGTTGGAGCCCTCAGTGGAAGGAAGATCCAGATTCGTTTTTCAACAAACAGCTCTCGCTCCACCCTGACCGGTCACCCGTCCTGATGATTGCCGCGTTCTATGCCGAGAATCCCACGTATCTGTTGCGTTCAGTTCCGAAAAAACTGGTGGCGATGTTCGGCACCAAGACGTCCATCCTTTTGGCTGTAATCCTGTTGTTCGAGATCGCGGTGCTTGCCACCTGTCGTGTTCGCGAACGGACGCCCCAACGACTCATTGTCCTCGGGTTGATGCTCGTGCTCGGAGTTCTCGCCACCAGGATTTCGGATCCCCGTGCGTGCGCTCTGATCGTCCTCTCGGCCTTCGGGCCCGGGATCCTGTTGTCGGTATTGGCGACACGCAGCCGCTGTGTCCGGCGCCGCATGCGTGGATTATCTTCACCCAGCTGGATCGCGGTTCGGATTCGTTCTGACAAACTTCGTGCTGGTGGCTCTCGTGTTTTTCGGCGATCCACGCTTTTTTGCTCCAGCCAGGTTCGTGCTGATTCTCGTCGCCTCATTCCTGGTGGTTCGAATGTTGGAGGCGCTCGTTTTACCTGTCGACATCGCGCTGACTCTCGACCCAGAAGGGCTCAGAGGATGGGATGTTGGTCAGATCCCGGGGCGCGTTCGACCGGGATCGGAGGCACCAAAAGGTCGACCCGGATAACCACGTCATCAGCCATCTTGATATTTTGCCACTCGGCAAAAACCGATGCGAGGCTCCGCTCAAACGGGAGGTCCGGGCTCCAGACCAACCAGATCCGGCTCCCGTCCTGATACGCCCGTTTCCGTAGATCTTCGAGATCGAGCATCATTTGCGGTGAGAAGGGAGCGTCTCGATCGAACCACCCGGGATGATCGGCCTGCGATCGAGGCAGCGTCTCCACTCTGGTCGGGACCGGTTCGTCGTTCTCCAGTTCAAGTCCGGCTTCCGCGAGCCCGTGCTGGACCTCCAGTTGCCACAATCCGACGGTAAACAGCCGGTCACCACCCTGAATCACTTCCGACAACGCCCGTCCAACGGCGACGCCGTGCGCCGGGGGACGCTCCGGCATCGAGACCAACCAAAGGGCGATAGTCAATCCGCCCACCAGCGTGTAGATACTCACTGCTGTCCATCGCGCCGGCGCCGGCAATTGCCACAACAAGATGGACACCATCGCCACGACGAGCGCCCACACCATGGACTCGGTGCGGCCCGCAAAATATACGGGCAACCCGGCCAGCGCCACAAGTGATAGACAGACGAACGGCAAGAGGCCAAATCCCAAGCGCGCTGTATCACCAATGCCAACCGATTCCTCTGCCACCCCGGTGCGCCGGAGCAGAGACCCCGCGATCGCGGCGCCCGCGAGCAACATCAGAATCGACACTGACAACCACGGTGCAAACGGCGAGTCCGGGTTTTCGAAGAGCGCCGGGAATGGTCCGGCCGGAGCCAGCACCTGAATCGTTGCGAGACCCGGTCGACCGGGCCCGGCCGCGGTGTCGACCCACCCCATCGATTGCTCGGGGAACCCAGAATCGTCGGTGACCACGCAAGGATCGGCAATGAAGCTGCGCCAAGGGCAAGGGCGAATGACCGCCATCGCGGTCGCGGGATGAAGAATGCCAAGGCGGGCAGAAAGCAAAAGCTCACGAGGCCCGCGTAGTGCAGCATCGGCAGCGCCGCGGCCAACACTGAAAAGAGCGCCAGTCGACGCCCCCCTTTTGTGATGAGTTCAGGACCGAGCAGCCACAGTATCGCGTTCACCAGAGCCAGGAGGGCATACGCTCGGGCTTCGGTCGCGAAATACAGCATGGGCAGCCAGGCCATCGTCAGGACAGATGCCCAGAAAAACACTGCGCATCGTGCCGCGGGCCCACGCCCACAGTACCCACGGCATCATGGAAAATGCTGCGACGGATGGCAGCCGGACCATGAACGTGCCGAGTGCCGAGCCCTCCGGCCACCCGACGATCGAGAAGAGGCTGTGGCAGATGAGGTAGAAAAGAGGCGGCCCCGAATCGAGTCGGAGAGCCGCGAAGAGATCCGCAAGCGGCATCCGCGCCAGCCAGAGCGTATACAGTTCGTCGTGCCAAACAGGCCGCATCAACGACCCCGAAAGGGCCAGGCCGCACGCTACGGCCGAAAACGCCACGACCAACCAGATCGGACAGCTCGGCCCGGGGGTCTGCTCACGGTTCAAGTCCACACTCACAGACTCTCCCCAGGGGTTTCACCCGACCGTTGAACCACACCATCCCAGCGAGAGCCACCACTCCCAGAAGGGACAACCCGCCACCAACGGCGCGAGACTTCGAACGGCGCAATACCGCTCGCACGGTTGACGTGCCCGGCACTCCGTCAATGGCCACGAGGCCGTTGTGATTCTCATGGTGTACTTCTCGACCATCGACCGTGATGCTCCACTCGGGCCACCATTGGACGGGCAACAACACGGGTGTCGCCACCGCCGTCACGCGCCACGTTCCGCCCCATACCGTTCGCGCCTCGGGGACCACCGCCGACGCCTGACCACCAAGTTCCTGGAGGCTCTCCAGACGGTGAAACCCCGGCGCATAAAGGCCTCGTGCCGAGGGAAGAACAGGGGCGAGTCCCCAGTTTTTCTGAGATACTTCGTGCCAGGTCCCCGGGCGAGGAGTCGACCGGGACATGACCGGCGGCGGTGTCCAGCCGCAGTGGAACGGTGACGCTCGGCACGACGAGAAGGGCCATGGCAAGCCAAAGCCACCGGCCGCGGAGGCTCCCGAGCGCCAGCACCATCAGAATTGTTGCCGGACCCAAAAATCGCCAAGGGAACTGAAGGATGTCCATGCCGGGCAGATGCCACAATGGAGTCGACAGCGACACGGTCAGAAGCAAGGCCGTGGACGCCGCGATCGCTTGTCTATTCGGCTCTCACCTTTACCACGGAGCAACACCAGGAACACGGTCACCCCGAGACAGACGGCAGTCACGGAGAAGAACAGGCTCAGTTCCGAGTTCCCCGGCAGGAAGTTCCCCCGCCAATCAAACGGTCCCTCGACCAAGTCTCGGAGAGCCAGATTCCGACGCTCGAGGACCGTGGGCAACCAGAAGATGGCTGCCGCGAGGAGCCCTGCCGACCGCCCACGAGAGCTTTTTCACAGCCTCACGAGGCCCTCCCCCGACGGTCTCGAATTCCTAAGGCGTGATATCGACCATCCGGTCAACCAGGCGACCCCCACAAGCCACCCCAGCTGGACGAGCATACCGATCTGAGACCCGGCCACCAAAACCACGCCCGCTGCCAGCGCCAGCCCCTGTCGAACGCTGACCGTGGCGCCGGGCATCCCCAGGGCCAGCACCAACGTCGCACCTGCAAGAGCCCATGCTTCGGTGGTGGTTGCACGGGTCACGGCGGTCGCCAGAACGTAGGGGGTCGCCACGAGAAGAAAAGCCCCGCCCTTGCGGTCGCCAAATAGAGGAGCGCGGCGGCGGCCAACAGACCCAGCGAAAGGGACAAACCGACGGCCCGCTGGCCGTCTCTGACCAGCCACGCAAGTCCGCCCTGGATCGCCATTGGGATGGGTGCGTAGACGGTTGGTGCAAACGAGCCGGTGCCTCCATTCCAGCCGCGCTGATAACCGGGGAAGACGGCGCCTTCCTGCCAAGCGCGCACCTGTTCCACGGCGCTCACCGAGTGGTAATAGGCGTCATCACCTCGCGGCGGGAACCACCAGAAAACCACGGCCAACGCTACCGGCAGCAACCACAACGCTCTCCCGGCCCACCTCACGTGACGCCTCGCACTCCCGTCGACGTCGGAGCATGAGGCCCGTCACAGTCAGACCTGCAATGATCTGCCCGAGGGCCGCCAGGGGATTCCCAACCCACTCGATGTCCACGAGGTGCCGGCCCGGCGGGCAATCGACACGCCACGACCCCCGGTACTCCCCCGAGTGATTTCACCTCGGTGGTTCTTATCGGTCGAGATTCACCAGTAGGGGTAATCGAGGATTCGGAAACCGACAGTAATGGGAGTGTTCCCAACCACCTCGACCTGGCGTCGCAGCGGGCTCCACCTGTGATTCTTCGCGACCGTTCCCGCACCGGAAACCACCACAGCGTCCGAATCACCAAAGACCCGCAGATTCGGCCTGAATCCGAAAAGGCCGGTGGGCGATTATTCGCCGCATCGACGACAAGGGGATTCGCACCCAATAACTCGTAGAGAATCGGACCCACGGCGGTCCACCCCTGGCTCGCTTTGAGGTCGGGGACCCGAGCCCATTGAATCCAGACCATGAAGAGAGAAGGGACGAGAATACACGCGAGCCCGGCCCACCGACGCACGCGTGAATAGGGTCAGCGCCGGCGCCAGGAGGAGCGTTGCCGGGAGGAGCCAACGCCACGGGAATTGCAGCAACTGGAGGGGGCTCTGCAGCCCGCCACAACAGAGACTCAGCGGCGATGCCATCACAATGCATCCGACGACAGCAACTGCTCGATCGGGGTGGCTTTTCCACGATGAGTCAGGAGGAGCGAACACAGGAGGGCAACGGCAACCCCCCCCAACCACATGTTGTGGGGGGGGGGCGTGCGCCGTTGCGGATCCCAGGTAGTTCCGGCCCGGGTCGAAGTACCGCTGGTGAGGACCTCCTGACCACCGAGGTTCGCGGACTCCTTCATAAGGGGAAGCCAGTGCCAGGCGCTCAAACCTCCCCCGACAAGAGCGAGTTGAACCAGCTTCACGGATGACTTCCTGGACCTGTGGAGCAACAGGCTCGCGCCGCCGAGGCATCCCGCCATGAGTGCCGAGGGAGCGTGCGTCAACCACAACGCAGCGACGGCCGCGCCATCACGACCTGCACGGATCTTGCCATCAAGGAGACGCTCCAACACCCACCACAGCAGCGGGATGGCGAGGTATTCGGACCAGGCGGCACGACCGATCAGCGAGAACAGGGCCATCGGACTGAAAAGGACGATCAAACCGGCCCACGGGTATGTCTTGCCTGCAACCGGCCCATGACCAATACGGGGCACGAGCAGGACTGCCGCCGCTGCCAGGAGTGCCGCGGCCCGCAATCCGCGGCCGGCTTCCCCGAACACGAAACCGAGAGCCGCCGCTGGGGCCCGGACCCGAGAGGGCTGTACAGGCGGATTCCGGGGCTGCCGAAACCCCGCGTTGAGATCGGGAAGCCACACGGCAGCTGGCCGCTTGCCGACACCGCATCACTTCCAGCTCCAGATGAGATGCACGTAGAGATCGGGGCACGCGGCAACAACGGACCCATAGCGACGAGAAACAGAGCACCTCCGACCGGCAGCAGCGCCGCCGGCAGCCAGATCCGGTGCTGTTTCTGTCGATTCGGGAGACTCGTGACCCCGCCATTTGAAACATCGTCCTTCGGGTGCCGCGAGGGCCTAACCTCGCCGGCGATTCCGTCGTCGACCTTCCACCGGCGTCGTCCGACGACGAGGACCTCACGGCGAAAAACCACCACGATCATGGCAGCAACGCTGGTTGCCGCGGCCGCCGCAATGCCCGGTGGTCGATACGCGGCCGACAAGCAGGTGTCGGCCCGCCGCATCGGGACATACTGAATGATCCCCGGCCCCTGTTCGAGGTTTACCCTGGCCCCGTCGACCATCCACCGCCAGCCCCGGACCGGCGGCAGTGCGACCCAAACGAAGCCATCCCGGGCGGCGTCCAGAACGGCGCGGCACCCATTACCCTCGAGAACGACCTCGTCGGCGCGGCCGTTGGGCTCTAGCGTAATGTCCGTGCGCGGCACCTCATGGGTCACGTTGACCACCGCAGCGGCCTGCCGGTTGCGGAGCAGGCGCATCCCGCTGCGAACCCGGACGGATTCCATATTTTCCGGGACGCCGCTAGACTCCAGGAGAATCACCCACTGTGCCCCCAGCATATCCAGCCACCAGCGACTCTCCGGTCCACGATCAGCCATCTCGAGATGTTGGATCAGACGTTCGTTCGCCACCGGCGAGTCGGTGCGCACCACGACCAGATTGTCCACCAGGTTGAGGTAGCCCACAGGCCACAACCGCCTCGGTTCCATGCCTGATGCGAACCACCTCATGGTGTCTTCAGAAGGCGCCGGCGAGTAGATTCGGCCCCCATCTTCGGCCTCCGGCCAGAGCGGCCCCTGGTCGACAATAGATGCGATCGGCTGCAACCCCAACAGCGGCACCGCTGCGATCACAGTGCCGATCGCACCCCCGATCAAGGCTGCCAACCGGACACCCCGCAATGCATGGGAAGCGGCACCCGCCAACATCATCGCCGCCGGGAGCCCCGCCACCCACCACCTTAAGGGGTGCGAGCTGAAGACGCACAGCAACAAGCGTTAGTCGACGCAATCGCGACCGCCAACCAACGTCCCCTCCCCGCGAGCCAGGATTCAGCCCCGAGGCCCACCATCGGCACAAGCAACGCGAGACCCGCCAGAGCGAACCGAGAAGGGTAACGAACCAGCCCGCCGGTGAGTGCGAGAAAGACCTCCCCGCCGCCGAGTTCCGGCAGCGTCGCCAGCACCCCGAGCAGGACCACCGACGCCAACAACCACTTCTGCCGCCACGCACCGAGCAGACCACACACCAGCAGCGGCGCACCGAAAAACAGGCTTTCGACGTAGATCATCCGGTCTGGGTCTACGGGCAGACCCGGCACCAGAAGACCGCCCCAATCCGCTGGGGAAACGGCTCCATGAAGAACCCACGAGGCCGCCATAGGTCCCCGATCGCCCCCCAGCACCCAGAACACAAAGGGCACCATCTGGAACGCAACCAGCAGCGACCCGAGAAGCACACCGGCGGCCGCTCGATTCGGGATCGCGCTGCCAAAGTGTCAGAACGACCGCCATCGCCCACATCTGCGGTTCGCCACCGAGCCACGCGAGACCTGTGGTCAGGGCCACCAGAGGGATGGCCCGTGTCCCGGTTGACACGCGCGGCCAGAACCATCCACGGCACCCAGGCGAGTGTCTCCAGGTTGTTGAGGACGCCGGCAGTGAAGATCATCGGGCCCGCTGACCAGGCAACCACCTCGGCGATGGATCTGCCGAAAGGTCCGGCGCCGAGATGCCGGCCAGCAGACCCGGCCCCGAGCGACAACCATGCCAAATGGAGGGCGATCTCCAGCGCCAGTGCCCACTCCGGCGACGCCACCATGTGCAGCCACGCCGGTGGGTAGAACACGGCCGTCTCCGGGTTTGCAAACCACGCTTCGCCGCAGCCATTGGCGAGGTTGAGCCACGGCATGACACCTGCAGTCAGAGAGGATGCCGTCGCGGTGCGCATGGGAAGAAAGAAGTCAACCAGATCCCGATGCGCGGGGAGCCATCCCAGTCGCCGGAGCCAACGCCAACAGGAGAGGCGCCCACCACAGGGGAACGTACGTCCGATCGCTCATCTGAGAGCCTCTTCGAGCTCCCGGAACTGCCATGCCGGTCCGGCCAGAAGTTCCTTTTCGTAGGTCTTGAGGCCGACTCGTTTGCGGAGAGCCGACGACGATCTCGCCGACTCGAGAGCCTCACGAGCCAACCGCACGTTACCGCGATCGAGCTCGACACGCGCCAGAAAAAGCCAGGCGCGAATGGCGTGAGGTTCGACGTTCAGCGCCCGCCGCACCAATAGCGCCGACTCATCGAGGTTGCCGAGCCCGCGTTCGAGACGCGCCCACTCGAGCCACGGCCATGGCTGATACGGTTCCAGCTCGGATGCGCGAGCAAAGGCCTCTCGCGCTTCGGAGACATTCTCCGGCCACGGCCCGAAATCGACGATGAATTCGATAATGGACCTGCCCGAGCAGTACCCAGAGCCGAGATGCTCCGGAGTGAATCCGAACGGCATGACGGCCGGTCGCAAGCGCCTCCGCCGCCACAGGCCACGTCCAGGCGTCGTTCGTCCAATAGTGAACGGGTCTGCCATTCAAGCGGCTCGTCATACCACGGCTCTGCGGCCACCGCGCGAGCCACCAGCGCCGCATCTTTCTCCTCAGGCCACCACAGCCAACGCGCCCACGCCGGTTGAACACATCCCCACAGAACAATGCCGGCAAGAACGAACCCGCGCACAAATCTCACGAAAGCGTGGTCCGGTGCCTCGCGTACGCTCACCCCCGCCGGGCGCTGAAGGGCCTCGATCAAACCGAGTGTCAACGCCCACCACCACACAACGACCTCGATGGTCACGAAGTCGTGAAAAAGCGCCATGGCGGCCATGCCCAGGACGGCGGACTGCAAAGGCGCAAACGGCAAGTGCGCCATCATGTCGCGCCCGCCGCAACCAGAGGCCCGCCGCGACGACGGCCAGCGCCAATCCGATGGCCCCGGTTTGCACGAGCAGGCCCAGCGGGGTCGACTCCGCATACGTTACGAGAAACTGGTGCTGACCTACGTGATCCTCGTGGAGCAGCCGGATCGGTCCCGCGGCATCCACGAGGCCACCCGGTCCGACACCAAAGAGCGGGTGGGTCGACCACAACCGCACGATTGCTCGCCAGATGGCGGGCCGAAACCAGGCGAGGATATCCGGTTGGCTCGCGAACCTCCAGAGAAGGACTGCGGCCACCGAAACGGCACCAGTCGCCAACCCGACCATTCGGACCCGGCCTCTCGGCAGCAAAGCCGCCGACGATGCGAGAATCGCCAGCAGGCCGGCCCGCGATCCCGTGAGACCCACCCCACCAAGCAGTACGATTGCGACGAGAATCCACAGACGTTGATTCGAATCTCTCCAGAACACACCGACCAGCGGCAGGGTCGCGACGAGCAGAGCGGCGGCAATATTGGGATTCTCCAGAAGGCCCCCAACCCGAAGGCCTCCGCGTCCGATCGTTTCCAGCCCGATTCCTGCCACCACCAGAACCGCAGCCCCGATCAGAACCACGGCCCCCATCGCGGTCGCTCTCGGACTCGGCCCGTCGTGCGGCAACCAAAAGGCACCACCCGACCAGCCACCCTGTCACAACCTCCTTTGCGGCGAGAGGCGACATCCCGATCGACAGCCGATGACACGGCCCCCCATCCAATCAACGCCAGAAGGGCCCACTCGGCCGGGGTGATCGACAACCGGTGGCGTTGACTTCCGAACCACCACAAAACCAGGGCCATGAGCCCTCCGACGAAGATCCGCGGACCAGGAAAGAATGCTCCCCCGAGCACGGCGGCAACAGCCACCGCGAAGGCCCCGCCCACAGGCACGCCGTCAGCGGCCCTTGCCGGCACCATCATCCTGCAACTGGCTGAAGAGCTGCGACTCTCGTTCCCGGTAGACCGGATTGTGCGGACTGAGATTCCTCGCTGTCCACGCCTCTGCCACCGCAGACGGGGCATCGCCAAGCGCTTCATCAAGGTGGCCGCGAAGATCGGCAAGAGAGGCGGATCGCGGACGCAGCCAGCGACCCTCCTCGAGTTCGACAGAAGCCTCAACGATCTTTTGCCGATCGCGGCTTTCGAGCGCAGCAGACCGCGACTGCAGACAGGGGTTCAGACCACCATGGTGCCAGCCGCCTCGCTTCGAGAGCTCCCTCGAACCGTCTCGTCGGGGTCAACCCGCAGCATGGCCGAATTCAGAACCGTGACAGAGGTTGCGTGGAGAAAGGTCGCCGCCATCGCCAGCGCCGCCAGTGCCACCGCCACCGGCCTTCCTCGTGTCCCGCCACCGGCAAGACGACGATCTGACCTCGAAAGGCCGCCGCCCACCCCACCAGAACTGCCCACGGAAGCAAGACCCCCGAGCCGTGCATCGAAAAGTCGACCAGATTGTGCGCCGGCACCACTGCAATGGCGACCGCCAGATCGGGCCGTCTGCGGCCACAGATCCCGAATCAGACGCCACAGCCAGAACCCTCCGGCAAGAACCGCCAGGAGACCGATCGGGCCGAGTTCGGCCAGCCACTCCAGCGGCAGCGAGTGGGCGAATCGCGGCCGGTTTCCGACCGCAAAGGGCACCGTCTGCGCCACCTGCCCAAAACCGCCAAACCCGACGCCCGTCGCCGGGGATGTCGACCACACCCACACAGCCGTTCGCCAGTTGTCGAGCCGCAGGCTCACCGGTTCGAGCTCGAGAACGTCACCGCGGGCCACCACGACCGCGGCGAGGACCAGCGTCAGAACGACCACCGTCAACCGAATGGATCGCCCACCGCGAGCCAGCGCCAATGCGGCACAGGCCACCAGCGCGAGACCGACTCCGATCGGTGACCGTGTCAGAGCGAGGCCGACGACGCACAGAACGACCCCGGCGAGCCACGGCAAGGCGTTCCACCGCCAACGGAGGCGTGCGAGCAGGAGTGGCAGAGCTGTCGCGAGCAGGATGGCGAGGTGCGACGGCAGCGGTTGCGAAGCAAAGGCGCGACCGGCAGCCAGCCGTTCGCTCCCGGCGGCGCGGAGAGGCTCCGGGAGCTGGAGGAGGATCGATTCCGCGTGTTCTGGTCCTGCGGTCAGCTGCAGCACTCCCCAGATCGAAAGACCGCTGATCAACAGTGCCAGCACAGCGGGCCAGTGAAAGGAAGGCGCTTCGCGAGACGCCAACCAGAACAAGCCGATCATCGCCGATGACCAGTGCACATCCCGAGATGGCGGCCGATGGATCGGTTCCAACCAGTCCCGAAAACAAAAGGACACCAACCGCAATGACCGTCCAGGCACATGATTGCACCGTCACCCGGCGACGTGCGCCGCCATCCCCAGACGGTCAACGCCAGGACAACCGAGGCCGTCAGAACGGCGGACCACGGGAAGACCTCAATCGGTCGCCACGCGAGCCAGCACCGCCGCCGCCAGAAGGGCGATCTGGGCCGGAGCAAACAGCACCTTGCGCGCGGTTTCTCCGCCAAACTCTTTCGACAGGCCGCCTCGGACGTCTCCACATCCGACGGAGTCACCCCGAAAGACGTCATCGGCGCAGATGCTTCATGCAGACCACGGAATCAATCATAACGCACAAAAAAGGGGGTACCGAAGTACCCCCAAACACTCTACAGAAGGGTGATCGATCAGTTCTGGATGCCTTCGGGGAACAGAGTGAAGCTGCCGTTCGAGTACACGATGTCGCAGTCCATGTTCTGGGTGGTTCCCAGGGTGCAGTGCGTCAAAGTCGCGCTCTGGAACGTCTTGTCACGGCCCGCGCCGCCGACGCTGTAGCCGGTCAGAGTCGATACGGCCAATTCAATGTCGAAGTTCCAACCGTCGTTGCGCGGCACCCTTTTGACATAGGTCGGCTCGATGTGCTGGAGGAGGGTAGTGCCAATCGTGTCGATGCTCTCGACCGGATAGGACGAGTTGTCCACGGCGTAGGCCTCACAGGCCGTACCGATGGTCCGGATGTCCGCCATCGTCCTCTTCTGACGACCACGGTTGATGGCGTTCAGAAGGTTGGGGATCGCAATCGCCGCAATAATGCCGATGATTGCCACCACGATCAAAAGTTCGATCAGAGTAAAACCACGATTCTTTCTCATAATGCGTTCTCCTTTACGGATCGGTCTAGCTGCAAGGCCCGTGCCAGCTTTTTTCCGGGGGAAAACAGGTGAAAAATGACGCTGAACGTCAGTCCGAACCTTCTCAGGTCCCGCGAGACGTCACTTGGAGCTCCATTCGGGCCCGGAGGACTCCCAATGGTGGGTTGGCGCCCAGAGACCCGGGCCATTCCACGTCCGAAGTCACTCGAACACGGAGGGCGTCGCACCAGTAGTCATAGGCGAGCCCTTCTCGAGCGTGTACAGCAACGTCGACGTGATACTCGCCCGGAGCGAGCTCCAGCGCATTGTAAGCGCAGCTGATCTCGCCGTCTTCGGTCAACAACCTCGACTCCAGGCCACCGAGTTCCGTGTTGTGGCCGCTCACCAGAGTACCGTCGGGACGGTGCCAGGCCACGCCGAAAACGAAATCCTCCACCTCACGGTGCACCCGATAACGGATTTGCAGACGGCACGGACCACCGCTTGGCAACAGACGTTGCCGCGATCCTCCAGCGAGCGCCTCAACCTCGACGATCTCCACATCGCCGTTGCCCCAGCGGCGTCCCTCCTCGAGGACCCGAACTGCCGGTGCCGGAGTCTGCGGTGTTTCTGCATCGCCGGCGGCATCGGACCGATACCGGGCGACCACCGAATCGACCGGCCCCACGGCGACCTGACGACCACCTTCGAGATACAGAGCACGATCGGCAAAGCTGGTTACGAGATCGAGGTCGTGCGAAACCAGGATCATGGTCACGCCGCGCTGGCGCATTCGCGCGAGACGATCCAGGCAACGGCGGGTGAAGGCCTGATCGCCGACGGCCAGAACCTCGTCGATCAGGAGAACATCCGGGTCCGCCGAGACCGCGACGGCAAAGCCGAGCCGAACATACATCCCCGAGGAGTAGGTCTTCACCGGTTGGTCGATGAAGTCTCCAATGTCTGCAAATTCGATAATGTCCGGCATCCGCGCCTCGACCTCCGGCCGTGTCAGACCGAGCAGCATGCCGTTGATGAGGACGTTTTCACGGCCAGTGATTTCAGGATGGAACCCTGCGCCCAACTCGATGAGTGCCGTGACCCGACCATCAACGATCACCTCGCCCGCCGTCGGCCGAAGAATGCCGCTGGCCAGTTTGAGAAAGGTCGACTTGCCGGACCCGTTGGGCCCGATGATCGCCACCGCCTCACCGGGCTCGACTGTCAGGTTGACACCATCGAGAGCGAGGTGCTCTTCAGCCTTGGGCGGTTTGCTTTTTCGGCCTCTTTGGAAGAGTGCGCCCTTGAGGGTCTCGCCGCGTCGCCTCCTGCCGCGCCACCGGTAGACCTTGCGGACTTCGGAGAATTGGATCCCGCCCCTCACACCGCCTCCACCAGAGTTTCGCGATAGTGCAGAAAAACGCGCGTTCCCAGCCACAACGACACCCCACCGACCGCAAAGGCCGTCACCCAGACCGATGGCGCCGGGACAGTTCCGGTGAATACGACATCACGGTAAACCCGAACCAGGCTGGCGAGCGGGTTGAGGACCAACACCCGCCGCAATGCCTCCGGCACCTCGAGCCCGTCCAGGCTGTAGATGATGGGCGACGAAAAGAACAACAGATTCAACACATGACCCACGAGATCCCTCATGTCCCGATAGTGGACGGAGAGAACCGAGATGGCGAGCACCGCACCCCCGGTGACCATGATCCACGGGAGGAGCGCGACCGGGACCAACCAGAATGTCCACGGGAAGGGATGGAGCCCGGCGACCGCGGCCGTCGCCATCGCTGCGAGCAGGATCGGCAGCGCCAGGAGATGGTGCACCAGGTGTGAGAGCACCGTCACCGCCGGGAAGATCTCGGGCGGGCACATGACTTTAGCCAGAAGAGGTCCGTTGTCGATCAAGGTTGTCGAACCGTCGAGCACCGCTCCAGAAAAAAAGAGCCACGGCAAAAGCCCCGAGAACAGGAACAGCGGATACGGCTCACCACCAGGAAAACGGGGGCTGAAGATATAGGTGAAGACTACTGCGTAGACCGCCAGCAACAGCAGCGGATTGAGAAGCGACCAGAAGAAACCGAGAGAGGACGCGCGATAGCGGGCATCCAGTTCTCTCCGAACCAGCACCGCGACCAGCGTCCGGTGGCGCCACATGAGTCCGAGAACACTCATCAGGTGACGGTATCAGCCGCCCGTTTTGAGCAGGTCTTGTACCTGGGTCAGAATCCGTCGTCTCTCGGTGTCGAGGTACCTCGAGTAGCTGAGCACGTGCCCACCGTTGACAATGAACATCTTTGGGTAGTGCTTGACATCGCCGTGGTCGTCGAAAAGGATCGGCCCCGTCACGCCGTTGTACTCCGCGACACCATAATTCAAGGCTTTGAGTATTTCGAGGGTCTGTGGTGGTTTGGCCATGGTGAATACCTTGACCGTGAATCCCATCGCATCGTAGCCGTGTGCCGCAAACACGTCCGGAGCTCTCTGGTGCTTCTGCATGTAGCGGTTGACAAAACTGAGGACCGGTTCCTTTTCCGATGTCCGGTCAAATGGTGGCAGTGGAAACAGAATACCCTCCGCTGCTTGTCCTGCATCGCGGATGGCGTCGCCGCTATAGAAGGCGGATGTGGTCAAGATCCGACCGGCGAAGGACTGGTCTCGCAGGAACCGAACGACCTCGAGGATCTCTCCGGCATAACCGATCACGTAGGCCGCGCCAACGTCACCGGAGGAAATTGCTTTTTGTGCGCGGGCACCCCAGTCGCTTTCGGAGAGATCCACGTCGTCCACGATGGTCCCGCCAAGCGCCTCTTCATACTGTTTGAGAAACTCCGGTTTGATACCGCGGGTGTATTCGGTGTCCCCGGAAAAGATCACGATCCTGCGGCGATCGAGACGCTCGAACACAAAGGTCCCGGCGGTGTGGCCTTCGAGCTCGTCGGACGGATAGATCCGAAAGAAATACTTCGACTGTTGTGCCAGGCCCGGCGCTGAGGCGGAAGGTGACAGGCACACGACTTCAAGTTCATTGAGGACGGGTATCATCGCAGCAGCTTCGGCGCTGGTGGCGCCACCGATCACCATCTTGACATCGCGTTCGGTCACCATTCGCCGGAGTTCGGCCACGGCGCGACCGGTATCGGATCCACTGTCTGCCCACAGGACCTCGAAACCTTCCGGGAGTTCGTTGCGTTCGCGGGCATCGTCCAGGGCCAGGTTAATGCCACTCTCGATCGACTCACCGTACGCCGATGCAGTTCCGGTTGTCGGCAGGATGATTCCCACCACCGGCTTGCTGCTGCAGCCGCTCAGAAGCCCCGCCAAACCGACAACGATACCGAGAGAAAAGCCGATTCGCCGGAACATGGTCCCACCTCCCTACATTTGGCTCAGGGTAACACAGCGAATCCTGAGAAAGCCGCTTCCGGGCGATGTCCGGACCCGGGCCGACACGACGTCCAGGCTGTCACTCGGAGTTTTGCGGCAATGAGCCGAGTCCTCAGCTCAGACCTCTTCAGACTGTTCGAGAATGTCGAACACCTCTCTTCGCCGCAGGCCGAAAACCCGGGCCGTGTCTCTCATGGCCTCTCTTCGCCCGAGACCACGGCTCACGGCCCGAGAATAGGCTTCCCTGACGGCGGCAACGTCAGCCGTCCCATCACAGGCGGGCGATGCGCTCGGGGGCCCGATGACCACGATGTACTCTCCCCGCGGCTTTTCGACCTCGGCAGACTTCGCGAGTTCACCGAGGACAGCGACTTCCGCTCTTTCAAAGCGCTTGCTGATCTCCACCAGCAGGGTTGCCTCTCTTTCGACCCCGAGAATTTCTGCAAGGTCGGCCAGCTCCCGGCCCAGTCGATGCGGTGAGAGAAGCACCACGAGCGTCCACGGGGCTTCCGCCAATTCGTCAATCCGGCGGCGGCGCGGCCCTGACCGTCCGGGCAGAAACCCGCTCAGGGTTACCGGAAGCGGCGGTTGTCCCGAAGCCGCGAGGGCCGCGGTAAAGGAGGAGGGGCCGGGAACGCTCCGGACCGGAAGGTGGGCCCGGCGGACTGCTCGGACGAGCAGAAACCCGGGATCCGACAACACCGGGGTTCCAGCATCACTGACGAGAGCGATCGAATCTCCTCGAGTCAATCTCGACGTCACATCTCCGACCTTTCGATTCTCGTTGTGCTCGTGGAGCGACTGGAGGCGCCCCGTTGCGGACAGCTCGAGATGCGAAAGAAGGGCCCGGGCCCTGCGCGTGTCCTCGGCGAGGATCACATCAACGTCACTGAGAACGTCCCGCACTCGCGGCGCCAGATCGCCGAGGGTACCAATCGGAGTGGCCACGATCCACAGGGTCCCGGGAAGGTTGTCGGCTGTCGCCACGCTGTTATGATACCAGCATGCGTGCTCTCGGAATGTCGCTCATCCTCATGGCTGTCAGCCATTTCGCTCTCGCCAACGAACCGCAGGTCACGGTCGTCGAAGAGGTGCTGGCTGTGGTTGGCAATACGCCGATTCTCTACTCGGACGTGACGCTGGCCGCCCTTGTTCGCCTGGTCGAAAGCACGCCCGAGACCGAAAATGACCTGCGATCAATCCTCCTCGACGCGAGGATCCGACTCGAAGTGGAATATCGTGACCTCGAGGAAAGCGGGCTCCTTTTTCGACTTGAACTCGAGCCCCAGACCGCTCGAAACACGCTCATTGCGCGCGGCGGCGGAACCGAAATGCTTGAACGCGAACTGTTGGCCAACGGTCTGTCATGGCCCGATCTCGAGGAACTCGCCCTCCGCCTCGCGGCAGTGGACGCCTACGTCGAACAGCGGCTGCGCCCCCGCGTGTCCGTCTCCATGGAGGAAATCGACGCCGCGTACCAGGAACTGCTGGTGGCTGAGATTGCGACCACCGATGAACCGCCGCCGCCCGTCACGGTCGTTCAGGATCAGTTGCGGGCTCTCCTCGTGGAACGGAAACTCAACGAGGAGATCGAGCGCTGGTTGACACGGGCCGGTGAGCGGCAGGAAGTCACCCGGTTCAGTCGCTAGCCTTGCGTATCTCACCGGGCTTCGTTGCGAGGGCGACGAGGTGCCGCGCCCGGTGGGGTTTGCAACCCGAGGGGTGCTTCACGTACTCGTCAGTACGTGAAGCACCCCAAGGCGAGAAAACACCGCCGAGTGCGGTGCATCGTCGGCCTTAGCCGGAGGCTGGTGAGACATGCAAGCTCGGCGAAAGCGCCGCATCACTCGTTGGATAGAGGTTTGAGTAGATCGACGCACCGGCTAAAACGGTCGCGGTGTAGTTTCTGGTGGCGCTAAAGGAGATGTTGGCCACAAAGAGGTCGTCACCGCAGGGTGTCCCGCACTGCGCCAACCACAGCCTCGCCTGGTGTTCACCTGCATTGTACGCGGCGACGGCCGGCGCATAGCGACCCTCGAACGCCGCAACCAGGCGCCCGAGTTCGGCGGCCCCGAGCATGAGACTGGTGGGTGGATCGAAGAGGTCGTCGGGGGACGGCGGAGCGACACCGAGGCGAGCGGCGACCGTCCGAGCCGTCGCAGGCATCAGCTGGACCAGACCGCGGGCCCCCACCACCGACAACGCCCGTGGGTTCCACCGAGATTCCTCCCGCGCCACTGCGGCAAGCAGGCTCCAGTCGACGCCACCAGCGGTTGCGGCTGTTCGCACCTGCAACTGGTATGGCAGGGGAAATGCAGTTTTCTGAAATTCGACGGGGAATGCATCGATCGGCACCTCTGCACCCGCCTGGCGCCAGGCACCATCCGCCATCCGGACCGCATTCCACGGCATTTCAAACTCGGCAAAACGGGCGGCGGTCCACGCCGACCGACCGGGGTTGGTGTTGGGAAAACCGCTTGGGTCCCATCGTCCCGCCTCCGTCTCGAGACCGATATTCCACAACGCCCCGGCAAGTCCCGGGCCGAACCACGTCGCGGCGTCGTTTTCTCCGACGTTGAAAACCGGATCCACCCTCTGACGAATACTCTCGACCTGGCGCGCGTCGGGCTCGAGTTTGGCCCACACGCCGAGCGCCCGCCAACGCGATCGCCCCTGTCCTTCGTCGACTTCCTTCCGGGAGCTGTTCCGCCACGCGCCGATCACCTCATCGGGAAGGGACGCCATTAAGACCCTTGCCTGTTGGCCCCAGAACGCATCGAATCCCGGCGCACCCCGAACCAAGAGGTCGGCGGCCGCGCCGAAGTCTCCATTCGAGCTCGCGAGTTGCGCCGCCAGCACGGCCGCGGGGGACGACCACGGACGCCGGCGAATCAGCGTCAGCCTTTTGCGGGCTCCTTCATCGTCACCTCTTCGCATCTGATCGAGCGCCAACATGACGTCGCCCCGAGCACGGGCGGTCCTCCCCCGCAGACTGGTGATCCCCTGAGCCGCAAGATCAGTCTCGCCCCGCCGCAACCGGAGCCGAGCGAGAAAAAGCCTTCGATCGTCGGTGGTCTTCAACCGGACCGCCTTCACCGCAGCATCGACCGCTTTGTCGAGATCGCCCGCAAGTTCGTGGGTCCGCCCGATATGGACCTCGATCTCGGCCTTGCGATCGGCGGTCGGAGCGATCGCCAGTGCTTTTTGATACCAATCGATTGCCTGTTCCCACCTGGCGTGTCGAAATGCACACCGGCCAATCGTAAAAGGCACCTGGTCACGGGGAATGGATTTCTGACGAACCTCGACGAGCTCCAGGAGAAGCGGCACGGCACGGTCATACAACGCGTGGCGGAAATAGGTCGAAGCGACCCGCCACTTTTCGAGCGGAGTCATCGGTTCGATTGCTGAGAGCATCTCAGCTGCCTCGAGCGCGACCAGGTCCGAAGTCGAGGCCGCGAGGAGACCTTCCAAATGCGCCCGAAGATCCTCACCGTCCGACATCGCGAGGGCCAATTCAAGTTGCCGACGAAGCCCCCGTGAGAGGCTCGTTACCGCCCCTTCAACCGTCGCCCGGAGATCCGCGTCGAGTCCTCTCTCGACAACACCGGTCACCGTCGCCGCCGCAGACTCTCTGAGCGGCCGCGGCAAGCTGCGCTGGAAATTCGGCACCGCAAGATCAACGGCTGCGGAGGGATCATTGCTCTCGAGGGCCGCTGCCAGCTGGACCCCTGCAAGAGCGGCGAGGTGGCTGTTGCTCCCCGCGACCGCCAGACGCAAAAATCGGACTTCGGCCGGCTGGTCACCGAGAACCCGGGCGGCGTGGGCCGCGATCATCGCTTCGGAGGGGTTGAGGGGCAACTGCTCCCCGCGGCGCGATGCGACCTCGAGCACTCGCGCCCACTCTCCCACTCGGGCGAGCTCATCCAAGGTGGCCCACGCCGGACGAACTCCCATGACCCCGGCGGCCAGGGAAAAGACCACCGCGCCACGACACAAAACCATCCACATGGGTCTGGGAATCGGGTTCAATCGAGTTCGTTTTGGGCGTTTCATTCGCGCTTCGTGGTTTCCTTCGACAGGACCCCTTTTCACAGACCCTGCAATTCGTTCATCTGTCGTCACACGCAACAGCGCCCTCGCATTCCAGCGATTTCGCCATCGGGGACGTTTCGCTTGAGAACCATTATAATGGCCGACCGCAACGGCCGACCGGGCGACCCCTGGACCACACGGCGCCGCGATCTGACGGCCCCTGAGTCAACCGGGGATGGTGCATCCGAGTCGCTGATTGCTACCGGAGGAACATATGACTGAACAGCACATCGACGTCCTGATCATCGGCTCCGGACCAGCCGGTCTTACGGCTGCGATCTACGCCGCCCGTGCGGGGCTCGAGCCGCTGGTCATCGAGGGCATGCAGCCCGGCGGACAGCTCACCATCACCACCGAGGTGGAGAACTACCCGGGATTCCCGGACGGCATCATGGGACCGGAGCTGATGCAGATCACCAAGACCCAGGCAGAGCGCTTTGGGACGCGCTTCATCTTCGACCAGGTGACCGAGGTCGATTTCTCGAACAACTCTCTCCAAGCGCACACGGAGAGCAATGGGGTATTCACGGCCGCCGCAGTGATTGTCTCCACCGGTGCCTCCGCCAAACTGCTGGGCCTTCCGTCGGAGAACGAACTGATGGGTTATGGCGTCTCGGCCTGCGCCACCTGCGACGGTTTCTTCTTCCGCGACAAGGAGCTGGTCGTGGTTGGCGGCGGAGACACCGCGATGGAGGAGGCGATCTTTCTCACCAAGTTTGCCTCCAAGGTCACTGTCGTCCACCGCCGCGACGAGCTGCGGGCGTCGAAGATCATGCAGAAGAGGGCCTTCGAAAACGACAAGATCCACTTCGAGTGGAACTCTTCGGTCAAAGAAATACTGGGCACTCGCGAGAGCAGCGTCACCGGTGTGCTCCTCGAAGACACCAAGACAGGCGATGTCCGCGAATACCCGACCGGCGGCGTCTTCATCGCCATCGGTCATTCCCCCAACACGAAGATTTTCGAGGGCAAGCTCGATCTGGATCCAGTCGGCTACATCCGCACCGTCCCGGGCACCACCCGCACATCGGTGGAAGGGGTCTGGGCCTGCGGAGATGCCCAGGACGCGGTCTATCGGCAGGCCGTCACGGCAGCAGGCACCGGGTGCATGGCGGCCATCGAGGCCGAAAGATGGCTGGCCGAACGGGGCGAAAGGTGATGTTCCGGGAATCCCCGAGGTTGCTCATTACGTTATGATGGAACGTCCACGGTGCCACCGTGGGCCACGGGAGGAATGATGATTTCGTTTTCAGAAAAAGCTGTTGAAAAGGTCCAGGAATTCGCTGCTCAGATGCCGGAGGCGGAAGGCAAAGAGCTCCGCATCTTCATCCAGGGTGTCGGCTGCTCGGGTTTTGCCTACGGTTTTACATTCGATGAAAAGCGCGATGGAGACACCCTCGTTGAGGAGGGCGAACTGAAGGTGCTCGTCGACCAGAACTCTGCGCCCCACATGACCGGGTCCACCGTCGACTTCGTCGAAGATGAACGCGGCGCAGGCTTCGTCGTCAACAACCCCAACTCGCCGGCGCCGACCAGCGACTGCAGCTCCGGCGGATGTTCGGGCTGCGGCTGATTTCGTGAGACACGACGCCCGTCTCCTCGAGGTCATCCGTCTCGGTCATCCAACCTTGCGGTCGGTGGCCGAACCGGTGCCTGAGGAATGGTTCGCCACCGGGCGGTTGGCCGCTCTCGGCCAGGACATGGTCCGTACGATGGTCGAGGAACACGGTGTCGGGCTCGCGGCACCACAGGTTGACGAAGGCATTCGGCTGTTCACCTTCTGGGTGCCTGGAACCGACGACGAGCCCGAGATCGCACCCGCCATACTCGTCAACCCGGAAATCCGGCCCGTCGGCGAAGAGGTCGAAGAGGGTTGGGAAGGTTGCCTGTCCATTCCGGGCCTGAGAGGCCTCGTGCCCCGCTATCGGCGGCTCAAGGTCAAGGCGCGGACAATCGAGGGAGACCCGATTTCTCTGACTGCGGACGGTTTTCACGCCCGGGTCATCCAACACGAATATGATCACCTCGACGGCATCGTCTTTCTCGACCGCATGACATCAACGCAGTCGTTGGCGTTCGAACCGGAGTGGGAGAAATTTACGCTCGCAGCGGAACCCGAAGGGGATTGAGCCGGTCACGGTGATGATGGGCGAGCAACCGCCACCGGCTCCGGCGGACGTTCCTTCCACCCCACGCGTCCGAAGCAAGGCTCTCCCGACGCTGATCGTTCTCACGGCCGTGTGTGCGGGTGCCGTGCTCGGAATTTTCGAGATCGCCAATACCAGCGTCGGATGGCACGTTGCCAGCGGCCGGTGGATTCTCGAACACCAGTCATTTGTTCACGCCGACCCCTTCTCTTTCACCTCAGAACAGGCACCGTGGATCGATCACGAATGGTTGTTCCAGGTCGTTGCAGCGGTCGCCCATCAAATGGGCGGCGGACCGGCCCTGGTCCTCCTGCGGGCTCTCGCGGTCGGAGTTCTCGCTCTACTCCTCCTGTATGTGGGGGTCCGGAGCGGGCTGTCACCACCCGCGGCCCTGCTCGTATCGCTTCTCTGCGTGGTCGGAGCCCGTCCGCGGTTCTTTCTCCGACCGGAATTGGTGACGCTCCTGGTCGCGCCCGCCGCGTGCTGGCTCTATCTCACGCGCGACAAACGACCATCGCTGCATTGGCTTGCATGGCTCGCCCTCATCATGGTCATTGGGGCCAACGGTCACGGCGGCGCCCTGGTCGTACCATTCCTGCTGGGGGGCATGTTCGCGGCGGAGACTCGCACAACAACTTCTCCGCCGTCGGTGGGACACGAGAGCCATTTTCAGCGGAGTCTCCGCGATCGCAGTGGCGGCAGCTTCTCTGGTGATCAATCCCTACGGTTGGCGGCTCTACGAGGTGCCGTTCAAGCTCGCCCACCTTGTCGATCAACCTCATATTCCAAACCCGGAGTGGTCGTCGCCGACATTCGCACAAACACCGGCGCTGTACGTCGCTCTGGCTCTCGCCGTTGCAGTGATGGGTTTGCGCGAACGCAACCTGGTCAGGTGGGCGTTGTTGGCCATGGCAGCAGCGCTGGCTTTTCGACACATTCGAAACCTGGGTCTCTTTTTCGTACTGCTCCCTCTTGCGGTGGCCCCTGTACTCGCATCGTGGCGTGCTCTGTCCCGTCCGGTCACGTCAGATGATCCGAGCCGATCACGCACCACCCTTCTCGCGGTTCTGGCCGCGGCGGTGTTGACCATTTCTGTTGCCGCCTCTCCCTGGCCCGCCTTCGGATTCGGTTTCGCCGGCGGCTACTATCCGACCGCTGCCTGTGATTTTCTCGACCGCGAGGAACTTCCGCAGTCCGAGCTTTACAACGATGTGCGTTTCGGCGGCTATTTGATCAACCGCTATACGCCCGAGCGGCTGGTCTTTCAGGACGATCGCAACGAAATCCACGACGACCTCCTGCGAGAACATTTGGAGCCTCCTCCAACGAAACGACGTTCAGGGGTGGAATGGGCTGCTCGAGAACTATGAATGCGACACCGCACTGGTTCGCTATCACGCGCCACTCAAGGTTGCTCCGGCCGATGGTCAAGGCCCCGAGTTTCGCGGTTTCACCGCCCGCTGGTTCCCCGCCGCGGAATGGGCCCTGGTCTATTGGGATGATGTCGCGATGGTCTTTGTCCGCCGCAAGGATGCGCCTCCCGAACTGCTCGCGCAGTCACGAGTACCGCATCATCCGACCCGATGACCTCGAACATCTGCAGTGGCTCTTGCGCGAGAATCCCGGACCTGCGGTCGGCTGCGGCGTCCGAGGCGGAGCGGGCGCTCAGATCGAGCCCAGACAACTCTCTCGCCAACCGCGTCGCGGCCTACCTCGCGGCGGGGCCCTCAGGCGATCACTGATCCTTGATGCGTTTGACGGCCACCAGGGCACATCGGGCCGGATCAACGCCGTACGGGTTGCCGAAGAGATCCAGGGGTTCCTGCGAGAGCAGACCGGCGCGGATCAGTTGCTGCCACCCGTCTGGGCATCCCCCGAATCGCTCTGAATAGACGCGCAATAGCGGCTCGAGCTGCTGCCGGTCTTTGGCCACGACGGCGTCGTAGAGTTTGCTCCGGCAGACCTTCTGATCCATGGGATCCACCGCTTCGTCGAGAGCTGCCCTCCAGTAGGCGATCGAGTCGTCCACCGTCCATTCATTGATCCGCATCGCGCCACACACCGACCATCCGCCTGATCCGCGGCGGAGCGCCGGGTCGTTGCGCTGCTATTTCCGCGTAGTGGAGGGCTGCCTTCCGATCTTTAAACCGCATGTGCATGTCCCAGGCAGCCGCTTCGGCGAGTTCCCAACTTTCCGGCAGGTTTCGCACGCCCTTGTCAAAAAGACGCTGCACCGTGTTCTTCAATTCTTCCTGGTCGCCGCCGGTCTGGATCTGCATGATCAGCGCACCGATTCGATAGGCGTCGTAATAGCGGGGATCGAGATCGGTGATGAGGTTGTAGACGGTATCGAGGTACAGAAACCTTTCGGACGGCTGATAACCCCGAATAATATTGGATCGACCACATATAGAGGATATCCGCCACCAGATTCGGGTTGCCGACACTCAGGATCTTGAGCATTTCGGGGGACGGCAGATACAAAAGGTCCTTCCCCAAGGCATCTTCCCGGGGGATCCGTCCAAGGCGATACTCCGCTGTCACCGCCACCGCGAGGGCCCCCACGATCATCAGTGCCGCCGCCAGCTTCTGCTTCATCGAAGATCCCTCGACCGAAATCGCAGATTCGCGAGATACAACACGACGAAGACAAATGCCAGTGCGTAGAGAACCGACCAACCCACGGCCGACAACGGGATCGGGAGGTCGTGGACCACTTCAGATTTGAAGTCGAATCGTTCGAGATTCGGCACGAGATAGTAGACGACCGCAACAACCCCACGCGCAAAGGCCCCGGGCAGCTGCCGGGTCAGCAACCAGAGATCCGCCGACATGTGACCGACGACGAAAACCGAGAGGGTCATCAAAGAACCGAGGATCGGTTTGGTGAGCACCGCAAAAAGTATGGCAAAGGCCGCGAGGACGGCCATCTCCAGCATGGTCATGGCTGCGGCGAAGATCAACATGGGGTCCCATTCCCCGCTGTACAACAAGACCATCACCAACAGGACCGCCGTGATCAGCACCAGATTGACGGCGACAATCGCGACCAGACCCACATACTTTCCAAGCAGAAACTGCCATCGGCGCACGGGCTTGGCGAGGATGTTGAAAACCGTTCGGTTGTCCACCTCACGGCTGACCAACATCATGCTCATCATCACCGCGATCAGCATCGAGAAAAACTGCATCGAAGCCAGACCGATGTCCTTGATGATCCTGGTTTCGTCACCGACCGTGAGCATGCCAAAGAGCTTGGTGCTCACCACCATCACCAGAGCGAACCCGACGAACAGGTAGAGGATCCGATCGCGAACAGCCTCGCGAAAGGTATTGATGGCAATCGCCCGAATCGCTCTCATGACGCGCTCCCGGAGTAGTGTTCCATCAACAGGTCCTCGAGGCTGGCGCGGACCGGACTCAGGCTGGCGAGTCTCGCGCCGCCACGACCGAGTTCATCGATCAGCGCGTCCCGGTGTTCGGTCGCGACCCGCACCCAGGTCGTGTCGCTGCGGACGTTCTTGCGCGATCAACGGAGTCGAGATCCGAGTCGAGATCCATGCCCTGAAACGTCAACTCGAAACTCTTCGAGTCCTGCGGGACCAGATCACCGACCGAACCCACCGCCCGGACTGTACCGTCGACGACGATGGCCACACGGTCGCACAGAGCCTCGACATCAGGAATGATGTGAGACGAGAAGAAAACCGTTGTGCCGGCTCTCGCCTGCGCCAGAATGATATCCCTGACGTCACGGCGGCCAACCGGATCGAGACCGCTCATGGGCTCGTCGAGGACCAGCAGCTTGGGCTCGCCGAGCAGCGCCTGGGCAAGACTGATCCGTTGCAACATCCCCTTCGAATAGGCGCCCATCGGACGGTCCGCACGGCTCGCCATGCCGACTTCGTCGAGGACTTGCGCAATCCTCTGCTCGATCCCCGAGCGCGGGAGGTCCAGCAACTCACCACAGAATCGAAGGTACTCGCGACCGGCAAGATGGCGATAGACGTAGGGGTTTTCCGGCATGAACCCGACGCACTTCTTTGCCTCCGGAGAGGTGTGTGCGTGTCCACAGATCGTGATCGTTCCCGAGTCGGGAAATATGATCTCCGTGATCGCCTTGATGGTGGTGGTCTTCCCGGCGCCGTTGGGCCCCAGAAACCCGAAGATCTCTCCCTGTCGTACTTCGAGACTCAGACCTTTGAGCACCTCGACATCGGCCTCGAACAGGCCGGGACGAAAGGTCTTTTGAAGTTTGTCCACTTTCAGCTGGATATCAGCCACGTCTTCATCCCCCCGGTAATTGACGACAGTATAACGAAGGTGAGTACCCTTCCGCACCTTTGCTGCGGCGTTTTCTGCACGGACTCTTGATCCAACGTGTCATAATGGAAGGTCGGAAAGGAGAAAGCCCATGTCAGAGTTCGCTCCCATGGACATTCTCGGCAAGAAGTTCTCCAGGAAGATGAACGGCTATGCGCCGATGGAGGTGCATGAGTATCTCACCGACCTCGCCCGGGTCGTCGAGGAGATGCTGCGCGAACGGAGCGAGCTCCGCCAGCAGGTTCATCACATGGAACAGGAACTCAAGGCGTTCCGGGAGCGGGAGTCCGCCCTCAAAGAAGCCCTCGTCGCCGCGCAACGGTCCGCTGAAACCACCATCGAGGTGGCCCGGGCGGAGGGGCAGCGCATCGTCAGCGAGGGCCACACTCTCGCGGAACGCCTGGTGAACGAGGCCAACGATCGGGTCCAGAACATCGAGCGCGTGATCGGCGATCTCCGCATCCGCCGGCGCGAGATTCGGGCCGAGCTCAACCGCATGGTGGAACTCATCCAGGGGCTGGTCCAGGACGACCAGCACCGCGAACGAGAAGAACGATCAACCCCGCAGCTCGCGGCGTTCCAGCGCCGCGCCCAGGATGGCACCGAGAACCGGGGATGAGTCTTCTCATCCGCGGGGCTCACCAGGTTGTCACCCCGACCGGTAGGACCGCCCGTCGCGGTCGCGACCTATCGAAACTCGAGATCCTGCCGGGTGCGGTCGTGCGCTGTGAGAATGGCGTGATCTCGTATGTCGGCGACGAGTCGGAACACCGGCAGCCGCTTCGAACCCGCGGACGAGGTTCTCGAGGCCGATGGTGGCTGCGTCCTCCCCGCCTTTATCGATCCCCACACCCACCCTGTGTGGGCGGGCTCGAGGGAGGACGAGTTCGATCGCCGCCTTCGCGGTGAGTCCTACATGGAGATCGCACGCTCCGGCGGCGGCATCAACTCCACTGTCCGCGCGACCCGGCTCGCGAGCGAGGACGAACTCCTCGCCACCACAGTAGCTCGGCTCGACACCTTTCTCACCCACGGCACGACCACCATTGAGGCCAAGTCAGGCTACGGGCTCGATCTGACAACCGAAGTGCGAATGCTCGAGGTGATCGCCCGAGCCAACGAGATCCACCCAGTGGATCTCCACCCGACCTGCCTCGCCGCCCACGAGATTCCACCCGAGCACCGCGCGGACCCCGAACGCTGGGTCGAAGAACTGATCACCGTCATCCATCCGGAGATCGCTCGTCGCGGTCTCGCCGAAGCGGTGGATGTTTTTTGTGAAGAAGGCGTCTTCGGCCTCGATCAGACCCGACGTTTGCTGGCTGATGCCGCAGGCTTTGGTTGGAAGATCCATCTCCACGCGGATGAACTCACGCCGCTCGGTGGCGCTGAGCTCGCGGTCGAAATGGAGGCCCTGTCCGCGGATCACCTCCTGTGCGTGACGCCCGAGGGCATCGCGGCGCTCGCGCGATCGCAAACCGTCGCCGTCCTGCTTCCGGGCACCGCCTTCTTCCTCGGAATGCCGTGGGCGCCGGCCCGCGAACTGATCGACGCCGGCTGCGCCGTCGCGCTCGCTACCGACTGCAACCCTGGATCTTCACCGACCGAGTCGATGCCGATAATCCTCGCGCTCGCATGTCTCGGGATGGGAATGGAAGTTGCAGAGGCGCTCGACCGCTGCGACGCTCAACGCAGCAGCGGCCATCGGACGGGCCGACGAATTGGGTTCCCTCGAGGTCGGCAAACGCGCCGACGTGATCATCCTCGACGCGCCGACGTATCAACACGTTGTCTACAACTTCGGCGTCAACCCTGTACATCACGTCGTCAAGAACGGCAAGATCGTGGTCCGGAACGGCATGCGTGTGCCTGCGGCGGGGGGCTGTTGAAACTCGCTCTGATCGCACGCAATCCCCGGTCATTTGGGCTTCCCCCGCAACAGAGCACGATCAGGCGATGTTGAAGCCACGATTTTTTCGCGTCTGGATATTCTGGGCTGTTTTCTACTCGGCGCTCGCCGCCATCGGACCCAACGGTCTGGTGCCAACCCCGGTCTGGCCGGTCATCTCTCAGCACATCATTCAAGCCCGAGCATGGCTCGGAGACGACATCGAGATTCTCAACGACGAAGGTTTCGTCGATCGTGAGCTCGAAATACGCCCGCGACTCAGCGTGACCCCCTACTACCAGTACCGCGTCGTCAACGACTCGCGCGAGTCCACCCTGATCGCGAATCTCGCAGTTGCCGTCACAGGCCAATCGGACGAACTGATCCCTCTCCAACAGGCGTGGACCGGATCCCACGACATTATTTTTTCCGAAGGCATGGTCTGCCACGTCGGGTTCCCGCCGGGACCGTCGTTTCTACTCTTCCCATTGTTGGCGCTGCTCGGGGGAGCGCTCGCGACACAGTGGCTTGGCGCGTTACTCGGGGGCCTTGCTGTGGCCACAATGGATCGCCTGCTCGCAGGTTGGACACAGGTCATGGGTCCAGGCCTATGGAACGTGCCCGACAATCTGATGGCTGGGCTGGTCGGCGCCGGGACCTTATGGCTGTGGATCGTCCCCGACGGCGGGACTTTTCTATTTGCGCAGGTCGTCGGCACCACCGCACTGACCCTGGCGCTTCTTGCCGCGTGGAGGAACCAACCCTGGCTGGCGGGCCTCGCCTACGGGATTGCGATCAGCAGCCGCCCGGCGATGCTCTTTGCGCTGCCGCTCGTGATCGCCTGCGGTCTCTTCATCCGCCGAGACTCCGACTCGACTGCCAACCCACCGGGGTTCTCTTGGCCCCCTCCCGACCGCTGGATTCGGAACATTCCACTGCTGATAGGACCGTTGTTCTTCGGCGGGCTGACGCTGCTCCTCAACTTCCTTCGATTCGGCACCCCCGGAAATTTCGGTTACCTATTTATGATCGTCCCACCCGAACTGCGCGAACGTCTGCTGGAGCACGGGCAGCTATCCGTGGCCTACCTCGCCCAAAACCTCAACGCCGTCATTCTTCAGCCGCCGACAATCATCAGCGATCAGACAGGGAACATCGTCTTTCCCTTCTTCGCCAGTGACCCGGAGGGAATGGGTATCCTCTTTGTGACACCGGCGTTTGCGGCTCTGGCATTGGCATTTCGAGCTGCGGGCCGACATCGCCAGGCGCTACTCTCCATCACCTGGATCTCGCTGGTCTTGACGTGTCTTCCCGGGCTCTTGTACTACAACACTGGTTGGGTCCAGTGGGGCGGGCGGTTCCTGGTCGATGCCTGGCCTATGTGGTTGTTGCTCGCAGCCACCGGGCTGCAACGGATGCCACGGTGGCTGGCGTGGGCGTTGATCGCGCTCTCAATCGCATCCAACGCCTGGGGCGCCCTGTTGGTGGCCATCCGATCGTGGCCCGGGTGCTGCTTCTGACCCCCCGGTCTCACGACCCTCTGTCATCCTGAGTGGTCTCAAGCGAGGTCGATTTTGACCCGCCTGATGGCGATGGCCTTGCCGGTCGTCTCGTCAGCGTCTATCAGCGCGCCGCGGAGTTGAATGTTTTTCTTGGCGGGCTCGAAGGGACGCGGCGTGTTGTAGAGAAATCTCTCGAGGACTTTCTCATGCCGCATTCCGATGATCGAATCGTAGGGCCCCGTCATCCCGACATCGGTCTGGTGGGCGGTGCCTTGAGGTAGAACTCTCTCATCAGCGGTTGGCACGTGGGTGTGGGTCCCCAGGACCGCGGTGACTCTGCCGTCGAGATACCACCCGATGGCCTGTTTTTCGGATGTTGCCTCGGCGTGCATGTCGACGAGAATCACCCGAACTTCCGGGTGCGCGGTTCGGATCTCCTCGAGGACCTCGTCGGCGCGACGGAACGGGTTGTCGATGGGCGGCATCATGGCCTGGCCCTGGAGGTTGATCACCGCGACCGGGATCCCGGAGGCGGTCTCCTCGACACACCAGCCCCGACCGGGATTGCCGGCCGGATAATTGGCAGGGCGCAACAGCGTCGGGTGGGCATCGAGAAGGGGTATTCCCTCCTTTTTGTCCCACACGTGGTTGCCGGTGGTCCAGACCTGTATCGGCAGAACTTCCAACTCCTCGAGGACCTTGGCGGTGATGCCGAATCCGCCGGCGACGTTCTCGACGTTGGCCACGACAAAGTCGACCCGTTCCCGGTCCACAACCGACTCGACGTGGGCGTGCACCGCGCGCCGCCCCGCCGAGCCCATGATGTCACCGATGAACAGAAGTCGAATCACCTCGCGTACTCCACGGCGCGGGTCTCACGAATGACCGTGACTTTGATCTGTCCCGGGTAGGTGAGCTCCGCCTCGACTTTTTTCGCCAGGTCGCGGGCGAGCCAGATAGCGTCCTCATCGGAGATCTTCCCCGACTCGACGACGATCCGAAGTTCCCGGCCTGCCTGGATCGCGTAGGCCTTCTCGACACCCTTGAAATCGGTGGCCATGCTCTCGAGCTTCTCGAGCCTCTTGATGTAGTTCTCGAGAATCTCCCGGCGCGCTCCGGGTCGAGCGGCCGACAACGCGTCGGCGGCAGTCACCAGCACCGCTTCGACCGAGTGCGGGTCGTAGTCGCCGTGGTGGCATTCCATGGCGTGGATGACGGCGTCGGTCTCGCCGAACTTCTTCAGCATTTCCCGCCCCAATTCGAGGTGGGTGCCGTCCATTTCACGATCCACGGCCTTGCCGATGTCGTGCACCAGTCCGGCCCGTTTGGCGACATCTGCGTTTGCGCCCAACTCCGCTGCCATGTGATGCGAGAGCCACGCCACCTCCATGGAGTGTTTGAGGGCGTTCTGACCGTAGGATGAACGAAACTGAAGCCGACCGATGAGCTTGTGGAGTTCGGGATGCAGATCGGGTATGCCGACCTCCATGGCCGCCGTCTCGCCATCCGCAAGGAGCTTTTCTTCCATCTCGACCTGAACTTTGGCAACGAGTTCCTCGATCCGACCGGGGTGAATGCGCCCGTCCTGAATGAGATTCGAAAGCGCGAGCCGCGCAATCTCCCGGCGCACGGGTTCGAAGCAGGAGAGGATCACGGCCTCCGGGGGTGTCGTCGACGATCAGATCGACACCGGTCGCCTGTTCGAAAGCGCGGATATTCCGTCCCTCTCGGCCGATGATCCGGCCCTTCATCTCGTCGGACGGCAGATCGACAACAGAGACCGTGCTTTCGACCACGTGTTCCGAGGCGATCCTCTGGATCGCCATCGAGATGACCCGGCGGGCCTTTTCCTTGGACTTCTCGATGGTTTCGTCCTCGATCTTCTTGACCAGGTTCGCCGCATCGATGCGCGCGTCATTCTCCATCGACCGCAGGAGCTCCGCCTTGGCCTGTTCGACCGTGAGCCCGGCGATTTGTTCGAGCCGCACGCGTTGTTCAGCGACGGCGGATGCAAGCTCCTCCTCCTGAGCCACCAGACGCCCTTCGCGTTCGCCGATCTCACTTTGCAGGGCCGCAGAGGCGCGCTCGCGTTCCTCGAGGACACCTTCCCGCTCACCGAGTTCGGCGTCCTGCTTGCCGAGTTGTAAATCGAGAGCCGTCAGCTCGAGCCGCAGTTCCCGCGTTTCCCGTTCGAATTCGGTGCGGGCCGCCAGCAGGCGCTCCCGCGCGATGATCTCAGTGTCTTTTTGGATCCGCTGTCCATCGTTTTCAGCTTTTGCTACGATTCGCTCGGCTTCCCCCTGGGCATTGGCAATCACTCGGACAGCTGCGCCCCGCGCTCGGCGCCACAGCACCCAAACCAGTGCGAGCCCACAAAGAGCGAGCAGCAGCAGACCCACTGCTGCCACTAGTATTGGTTCCACGATGCACCCCCTTGTCAAGGAGCGATCAGTGCAACCGGCTTCAGGGCGGAACAGACGTTAGTCTCAAGAGGATAAAGTGGAGGCCCCCGCTTCGGCCGTGTGAGCAACCCTATTTGAACCTGTGAAACCACAGGTGGGTGCCTGTCCCCAACCCGTCTCCCACCTTGCGGCAGGCATCGGGGTTGAAGAACCCGGCGACCCGTCAAAAAAGTGTTGGTTCACCAATAGTTTTGCTCATCACCAACCGAGTAGGGACCTCCGAGTTTTATTTTTCCTTCCCGGCTCCGCCGGGGTTCATGGCCTCTTCAATCTTGAATACGAGACGTTCGGCCTGCTTCTCCAATCTCTTCTGCCGGGTGTCCTGATCAGTTTCTCGTTCTTGAAATAATTCGTCGGCAATGTTCAAAGCGGTCAAGACTGCGATCTTGACTGTATCTACACTCGAGCTTCGGTCAGCCACCTCGCGCATTCGGTGGTCGACAAACCGCGCGATTTCCTGGACCCGCGCCTCGTCGCCGTCCGCACGAAGTCCGAGCCGTTGGCCGAAGATCTCGACTGTGGCCCGGACGGTGGTCATCGGATAGTTCCTCCCACGACGATTATACAGCATCGCAAGACGACATCGGGGCTCGTCCTGGCAACCGCCACACCCACCCGGAAGTCACGATTTGTCCGGTCTTTGAACGTCCCGAAACGACGCTCAACCGCGCACTGTTTGCCCGTCGACAGCCAACTGAGCACCTTTCGACGGTGAGGATCTCTAGCCTGCATATCTCACCAGCCTCCGGCTGCGGCCGACGATGCACCGCACCCGGCGGTGTTTTCTCGCCTTGGGGTGCTCCACGTACTGACGAGTACGCGTCCGCGCCCCTCGGGTCGCAAACCCCACCGGGCACGGTACCTCGCCACCCTCGCTACGAAGTCCGGTGAGATATGCAGGCTAGCTGTTGCGAGTCAGTCGTTGTTGGAGAGCGTCGTGTCGATCAACGACAGGATTTTCTCGAGTCGCGTACCGAGCTCGTCTCTCTGCTCCTCGAGGGCCTTGCAGCGACTGCTCATCTCAGAGTCCGAGGCGACGGTCTTCTCCAGTTCTGCGATCCTGGAAACCAACTTCGCCTCGTTCTTTGTCGCCGTCTGGTAGGCCTTGACGAGCTCTTCAATCCTCGACTCGAGCTGTTTGAGTACCGTGTCCATCGCCATGCGTTTCTCCCCGGTTTCGTCAGGCAAAGGTGACTTGCAGCCGCTTGGCCAGCCCTTCGCGCAGTTGTGAATGTGCGGTGTTGACCTCGTCCTGGGTCAGAGAACGATCTGGGTGGCGGTAGACGAACCGAAGAGTCGTCCGGACCACATTTCCACCTGGCGGCAGGTAACGAGCTTCGTGGCTGACATCCTCGACCCACTCACCGACGAGTTTGTAGACCGTTGCCTCGAGCTCGGCATAGCTCATATCACTGGAGTGTTCGATGGTCGTGTCCACGATCACCGACGGGAACCGGGCCAGCGGCTCGAAATGGGGGAGCGGTGGTTCCACCGCGAGATCGATATCGAGCTCTGCAATCGCGACACCGTGCCGAAGGTCCCAACGGTCACTGAACTCGTTCGCCAAGATGCCCGCGAGCCCGATCACCTGACCCGTGGTCTCGAGCACCGCTCCGGAATCTTCCTGGAGCCACGGGTGCCCGCCCTTTCGCCACGACAGGAGCGGAAGACCGACCCGCTGGGCGAGATGCTCGACAACACCCTTCAAGTCCGCAAAAACCTCCACCGCACTGCGGCTCGCATCCGCCAGAACCACAGCCACCCGCTCGTGCTCGCGAGGGCCGTTTTCGCCGAGATCGAAAGTCCTTCCCTGTTCGAAGAACGCGAGCCGTCGTTCGCCCTGGTTGATGTTGAGGCTCGCGGCAGCCAGCATGCCCGGCAGCAACGATCGCCGCATGACTCCCTGGGTCTGAGCCAGCGGATTGTCGAGAGTGACCGGTCCACCGAGGCTAAAAGGCTGGGAGCTGACCAGCGCGTCGGTCTCCGGATCGATAAAGCTCCAGTTCATGACCTCGGTGAGGCCTGCGGAGACCGCGGCCGCACGGGCCCGGTCCACGAGTTCCCAGTTGGGATTTCGCCGACCCGGAGTGGTCTCCTGTCGCGGCAATGCGGATGGGATAGCCGCAAAACCCACGTGCCGCACCACCTCTTCGTAGAGATCCGGGGTCCGTTCGATATCGATCCTGAACGAGGGGACGGTCACCGTGACCGAGTCGCCTGCAAGCACTGGTTCAAAACCGAGGCCCTCGAAGATCTCCACGACTCGGTCCGCAGCGATCTCGAGGCCCGCAAAGGCTGACAACGCCGCCACCGACAACCCCATCGTACGCAATGGTTGCGGATCGGGATGGATGTCGATACGGCCGCTGCACACCTTGCCATCGGCGAGCTCTGCCATCATCGCCGCGGCCAGATCCACCGCCACCGCCTGCATACCGGGGTCGGCACCGCGCTCGAAGCGGTGGGAAGCCTCGGTGTGCATGCCGAGACGACGGGCGGTGCGCCGTATCGTCAACGCGTCGAAGTGGGCTGCCTCGAGCAGCACATCGACGGTGTCCTCGTCGATTTCAGAGTTGGCACCGCCCATGATCCCCGCAAGGCCGACAACGCCTTCGGCGTCTGCGATCACCGCCATCTCAGGATCGAGGTTCCGAAGTTCTCCGTCGAGAGTCCTGAGCTGTTCACCGGTTGCGGCTCGACGGGCCACCAATCGGCCGCCTCGCACCTTGGCGAGGTCGTAGGCGTGGAGCGGCTGCCCGATTTCGAGCAGCACATAGTTTGTGATGTCCACCACCGCGTTGATCGGCCGTACGCCGCAGTTGCTGAGCCGGCGCTGGAGCCAGTCGGGCGACGGCACCTGCCGCACACCGCGCACCACCCGCGCCGCGAATCGGGTGCACACCTCGGGGTCGGCGATCTCGATGACGGCGAGATCAGAGCTTGCTTCCTCGACCTCGTCGATCTCAACGACCAGGTCCTTGAGGGTGGCGCCGGTGGCAACCGCTGCCTCGCGGGCAAGACCGCGGTGGTTCATGGCATCGGGGCGGTTGGTGGTCACTTCCACATCCCAGATTTCGGCACCATCACCCGGCTCGCGCAACTCCACCAGACAACCGCAGTCGGTGAGTCGATCGGCAACGGTATCGGTGTCGGGCGCACCATCGAGGTGCTGCAGCAGCCATTCGGAATCAAAGTTCATGCGAACTGCCTCGTCAGCCGTTGATCGCCGGCAAAGAGCTGGCGAAGGTCGGGAATCCCGTAGACCAGCATGGCGATGCGATCGAGCCCGAGACCGAACGCGAACCCGGTGTAGCGCTCAGAATCCACACCGACCGCCTCGAAGACCCGCGGATCGACCATCCCGGAACCGAGGATCTCGATCCACCCGGAGCCAGAACACACGCCGCACCCTTTTTTGTCGCAGAAAATGCACGAGATGTCGACCTCTGCCGAAGGCTCAGTGAACGGGAAGTAGCCGGGTCGCAGCCGAACGTCGACATCGTCGGAGAACAGGGCGTGGAGAAAAGTCTCGAGGGTCGCCTTGAGGTGACCGACGGTGATGCCCTCACCCACCATCAAGCCTTCGATTTGATGGAACATCGGGGAGTGACGGAGATCGGAGTCCCGTCGATACACGCGGCCCGGCACCACGATGCGGATCGGCGGCTTGCGGCTCTCCATGACCCGCGCCTGAACTGGCGAGGTGTGGGTCCGCAACAGGTAACCACCGGGGAGGTAAAAGGTGTCCTGGTCGTCCCGGGCCGGATGATCGGGCGGGATATTGAGGGCCTCGAAGTTGTGCCAGTCGTCCTCGATCTCGGGACCTGCCTCGACGTCATAACCCATACGGAGGAAGATCTCTTCGATCCGCCGGCGCACGATGTGGACCGGGTGTTGCGCGCCACAGACCACAGGTGTGCCCGGAAGGGTGACGTCGATCGGGCTCGGCCCTACCGATACCGACGCAGGATGCCCCTCGACCGAAACCTTCCCGGGTCTTGCGGAAACCACCTCTCCCGAGGCCTTCTTCGCCTCCTTGAGCTTCGTCTCAATTTCCTTCTTGAGCTCGTTGAGGGCCTGCCCGTAGGCGCGCTTCTCCTCGTTTGGCAGCTCTCGAAGCACTGCCGTCAACTCATTGAGGACACCGCTCTTTTTGCCGGCAAACTTGATCCGGACGTTCTCCACCTCGGCAGCATCGTCTCCAGCCGACTCGAGTTCGGTATGGAACGACGCCCGGACCTCCTCCAGACGCGCGGTGCTCACCGAAACCTCAGCTCTCGGCTTGTTTGGAAAGCTCGACGATCTGGGTAAAGGCCTGCGGATCGCGCACCGCGAGGTCTGCCAGGACCTTGCGATCGAGATCGCACCCTGCACTCTTGAGGCCGGCGATCAGAGCCGAATAGGTCGTGCCATTGAGCCGCGCGGCCGCATTGATGCGGGTAATCCACAGCGAACGAAACTGGCGCTTGCGCTGTTTGCGGTCTCTATAGGCGTACTGCAGGGACTTTTCGACCTGGATCTTGGCGGTCCGGTGGAGCCTGGATTTCGCGCCCCAGTAGCCCTCGGCGAGGTTCAATATCTTCTTTCGGCGGTCTTTACGGTTGCTTCCTCTTTTGACGCGCATGCTATCTCCCTACTTCTGCGCCGCGAGCATTTTCGCGATCACCTTGGCGTCAGCGGGTGACACGATGGCGGAGGAACGCAGCTTGCGCTTCCGCTTGGTCGACTTCTTTGTCAAAATGTGTGACGTATAGGCGTGGTGGCGCTTGAACTTGCCGCTCGCGGTTCGCTTGATCCGCTTGGCCGCACCACGGTGGGTCTTCAGTTTTGGCATAACGAACTCCTTTTCAAATTCCTACAGTTCCAACGAACGTGTCGTGACGGCGTTGAGGATACGCTCCGCCGCCTCGTCCAGAGTCTTTACTCCCTCATCGCGGCGATGCCGCAACCGCAGGGAAACATTGCCCTGTTCTTCCTCGCGCTGCCCCACCACCAACAGGTAGGGCACTTTCATGGTTTCACCGTCCCGGATCTTGTAGCCGAGCTTTTCGCTGCGGCGATCTACCTCGACCCGTAAACCACGGGCCCGCAGATCAGCCGCGACCTTTTCTGCGTATTCGTTGACTGCGTCGGTGATGGGCACAACACGGACCTGTTCGGGGGCCAACCACGGCGGCAGATCGCCGCCGAAGTGTTCCAGCATCACCCCGTAAAACCGCTCGAGCGACCCGAGGATGGCGCGGTGGATCATTACCGGTCGTTTTTCCGAACCGTCGCTGTCGACGTAGGTCAGATCGAAACGCTCCGGCATCTGGAAATCGAGCTGGATCGTGGCGAGCTGCCACGAGCGACCGAGCGCGTCGTGGACGTCGAAGTCGATCTTTGGCCCGTAGAACGCACCGTCGCCCGGTTTCAAGGTGTAGTCGACATCATCACGGTCATCGAGACACTTCGCGAGCACGGCCTCGGCGTGCTCCCAGACCTTGATGTCACCCATGGCCTTTTCGGGCCGTGTCGACAAGTTGACCTTCACATCGGCAAAACCGAACAGGTTGTAGATCTCGAATATGAACTCGAAGAGGGCCGTGATCTCGGGCTCGATCTGTTCGGGCGTGCAGAATATGTGGGCGTCGTCCTGGCTGAAAGTCCTGACCCTCGTGAGTCCGGTCACCACGCCCGAACGCTCGTACCGGTGGAGGCGGCCGAAGTCCGCAATCCGCCGCGGCAGGTCGCGGTAGGAGTGGGCGCTGCCGCCGTAAAGCAGGCAGTGCGACGGGCAGTTCATCGGTTTGACACTCGAAGACCTGTCCTCGACCTCGTCAAATGCGTCGGCGAAGAACATGTCGTCGCGGTAGTTGTCGTAGTGTCCCGATTTCTTCCACAGCTCCACGTCGAAGATCTGTGGCGTGATGACCTCGTCGTAGCCGTAGGCCCGGTACTTCTCCCGCATCAGCTCGAGGAGGGCGTTGTAGACCAGGGTGCCGCGCGGGTGGAAGAAGGGGCTCGCCGGCGCCTCGGGGTGGAACGAGAACAGATCGAGCTCGCGGCCGACACGGCGGTGGTCGCGACGTTTGAGCTCCTCGAGACGGGCAAAGTATGCGTTGAGCGCCTTCTTCGAGGCAAAGGCAGTGCCGTAGATGCGCTGCAGCATCTCATTGCGCTCATCGCCCCTGAAGTAGGCGCCGGAGGCTTCGAGCAGACGCACCGCGCCGATCTGAGACGTTCGCTGAACATGCGGTCCGCGGCACAGATCGAGGAACGGTCCGTGCGAGTAGAGCGTGATCGTATCGCCTTCAGGGATGTCCTCGAGGCGCACGATCTTGATGTCCTCACCGCGCTCGGTCATGACCTGCCGAACCTCGTCGCGCTCGACCTCGCGCCTCTCGAACTCGAGGTCTTCGGCGATGATCCGCGCCATCTCAGCCTCGATCTTTTCGAAGTCCTCGGGTTTGAAAGCCCGCGGAAAACGGAAGTCGTACTGGTACTTTTCGGAGTGATCCTGGCGCCCTGCGTCAATCGGAGTTCCGGGCCACAAACGCTTCACAGCGTCGGCAAGAACGTGTTCCGCCGAATGGCGGATCACGTCGCCGGCCTCCGGATCTTTGGTGGTCACGATACGGAGCGAGACGTCGTTCGTGAGCGGGGTTCGCAGGTCGACGAGATTATCATCGACAAACCCCGCGACCGTGTCGCGGGCAAGCCGTGGGCCGATGGCCTCAGCCACCCCGAGAACGGTCACACCCGCGGGAAATTCCCGCGCGCTGCCGTCCGGCAAGCTCACCCGAACTGTTTCACTCATCACGAACTCCCGTCGAAACGGCCCCACGAGGGGACCCCAGAAACACAAAAACCCGACCACGGGGGTCGGGCATCGATCTGCGTGGTAGGCGCGCGCGGACTCGAACCGCGGACTTCATCCGTGTGAGGGATGCGCTCTAACCAACTGAGCTACGCGCCTTCACGGACCCACAAAATGGTAGGCGCGAGCGGACTCGAACCGCTGACCCCTACCGTGTCAAGGTAGTACTCTAACCAGCTGAGCTACGCGCCTTCAGGCTAACGAAGGGTGGTCCCGTGGACACTTGCAACCCTTCCTCGTCCTTTTGAAAATCAAAGAGCTTCCCCTTTTGAAAAGGGGGCTGGGATCATAACAACGGGCCCTGTTCGTGTCAATATACCCCTGTGCTACCGTTGCGGTATGAACGAACCCGTCGTCGTCTTCATGGCCCAGGGCGAGATCGAGGAAACGCAGGTGCGGTCCTTCCTTGCTGCCCACGACATCCCCACATTCGTCAGGGGAGAAGCCCTCCGCAAGACCCACGGTCTGACTCTCAATGGTCTCGGCGCCGTCGAGATCCTGGTGGCCGCTGAACACGAGAAGCAAGCGAAAGAACTTCTAGCTCAGGCTGACCGCGGCGACCTCGCCCTTTCCGATACGGTCGGAGATTGAAACAGCCGCCCTCCTCGTGATCGCCACATCGTGATCGCGACCAGGCTCCAGATGAAGATCGAAACGACGCTGATCATCCCGCCGAAGAGCACCGTGCGAGGTGCAAAGGAGATAACGACCTCGTGGCGGCCCGGCCCGACCTCGACGCCGACGAACGCATAATCGACCCGCTCGACCGGTACCAATCGGCCATCGACGCGCACCACGATGTCGGGGTGCCAGGGCACGGCGGTCGCGACGAAGCCCGCGAAGGACGCTTTGATTTCTTGTCGCCAGATCTCGGACTCCGGCGTCAGGAACCACCAACAGGATGAGGGCACTGGGCTGGTCGGAGCGTCACTTTCCCTCAGCACCTCAACCGCGGGGTCAAAACCGGAACCAACCAGCGCCTCGAGAGCCTTGTCGGCCGAATTGACCCTCCGTCCGCTTCCGACCCATCGAGCCATCGTAGACGCGGGATCACGCGATAGAGGTACAGCGGCGGACTGTCGGCGGCAGTATTGACGGATGAACTCGAACCCCGTAACGTGCAGCGCCTCGGGAGTCAGCACGACCTCGACGGCGCTCGCCTGAAAGAGCGTCGCCCGTCCGCCCCAACCGTTCTCGTCGGCGGCCTGTTTCAGACGTGCCATGCGTCGATCACAGAGATCGGCGATGTCAACCCCAAACATGACAGGAACAAGATACGTCTCGGCCGCCGAGAACAACAGCGTTTGAATCCGCCACGCCTCGAATCGCCACGCGCGGCCATCGGTCGACGCAAGCAGTGTCTTATTGAGATCCAGATGGCGATAAAGATATCCGGTTAAAAGCTCATCGCGAATCTCCCCAACCATCGAGGGGGCTTCCTCGAGAAGCGCCTTGGGGGCCATGGGCAGGTCGCGACGGAAGCCGCAAAGAGATCCACCGCGACAACAGCGACCACTGCCACTCCGCGTACGATTCGACGACATGACCCTGTGAGGAAGCCGGCCATGGCCAGCGCTCCCAGACATAGGGAGACGTGAACCAGAGGTCCCGAGAGGCCTTCAGCAGCCATTTCGCCGTGCTCAGGGAAAATCACATTGAGCACTCGAACGTCCCCGACCAGGTACACCCAAATGGCGATGGCTAAAAACACAATTGCCGAGGAGAGAGCGGCCAACCCAAACCTCCGCGCCGCAGGAGTTCGGAGTTCCAGCAGGTTGTCAAAACCACGTCCCGCCATCAGCGCCACCGGCAAGCCGAGGACCAAAAGCACCTTTACCGGAAAGCGAAGGAGACTCAGGCCCGGAACCCTCGGCAATAAATCCCCGATCAGAGGGAGGGAGCTGCCGCATGCAACGAACAGGGCGAACCCGCTGAGAAGCGAGAACAACGCCGACAACGACGACCATTCTGGATCCCGGCGCGAACCCATCCACCCGAACACGGCGAGAAACACGACTGACGACCCGAGGTACAGGCTGACCATCAAAGGAAATCCTCGCTCGACCAAAGCGCTGCCCCAGAAATGCGCCCTCGACTCGGCGACATCGACAGGTCCTCAGATAGCCAGGAATCACCATTTCGGGAACGCGCAGTGGGTTCACCGACCACTCGACACTTGCGCCTCGCTGGGCGTAAGAGGTCCTGTCGGAACGAGAGACCATCTCAGCCGCCGGAAGAATCTGGACAGCCGCCAGTCCGACTCCCAGGACAATCCATCCGGTGCACTGCATTAGTCCACGCCACCTGGCCGCGGGGTCCCCAACTCGTGCGATCACCCAGCCGAGAGCAAAAACCGCCGTAATGGCAACCAAATCGGCGGTCCCCGTGAACCACTGTACGGCGAAAAGGACGGGGATCGTGACCTGCCACCGCCACGAACCCTTGCCACGCTCACACAGACCGGCATCAACCGCGAGCAGGATCCAAGGCAGCCAGTGATACGCCATAAGCCTACCGAGATGGTTCGTGACTGAAATCGACAAACCGCTGAGCGAGAAGGCGATCCCGGTCACGGCGCTGCCGGCGCTTCCGATACCCAGCCGGCGGGCGAGCAACACCGCCCCTGAACCCCCCAAGGAAAAGATGGAGGGCAATCTCCCAGTTGAGACCGGCCACTGGGTTCATAAAGAGATACAACAGGCGCGACGGATACAGGACAAATCGGTTTGCGTTGCCAAGCAGCGGTTGCCCTCCGTTGAGGAACAGGTCCCACAGAATCTGTCCCAACAAGCCCGACGAGTGGATCAGACGTCCCGTGCAGCAGCTGAACACGCCGAAGAGGCGCAACGGCTGCTCGCTGCCGCTGATCGAGGCGAACTCTTTCTTGACGACTCGGCGGAGACATAGTCCGCAGGGGTCAATCCGCGCGCTCGCGCTGCAAACCGAGATCGGAAAGCTGTCGGGCATCCACGGCTGAGGGCGCGCGGGTCATGAGACAGCTCGCCGAGGTGGTCTTTGGAAAGGCGATGACGTCGCGGATCGATTCCCGGCCGGCCATCAACATGACCATGCGGTCCAGCCCGAGGGCAATTCCGCCGTGCGGCGGCACGCCGTAACGAAAGGCCTCGAGCAGAAAACCGAAGCGCTCCTGTGCTTCGGCCTCATCGATCCCGAGGGCGGTGAACATCTGCTGCTGGAGACCCGGGTCGTGGATCCTGATCGATCCTCCACCCAGTTCCATTCCGTCCATGACCACGTCATACGCGCGCGCCCTGGCGGCGCCCGGATCGGTCTCGACCAGGGCCGCGTCGTCCTCGTGCGGCGAGGTAAAGGGGTGGTGCATCGCGTAGAAACGCTGATCGCCTTCGTTCCACTCGAGGAGAGGGAAGTCGGTGACCCACAGGAAGTCGTGGCGGCCCTCGGGAATCAGGCCGTGTTCATGAGCGATGTGCAGTCTGAGGGCACCGAGGGCCGCAAACACCGTGCTCGCAACACCTCCCACAGCGAGGAGGAGATCTTCCCGGCCTGCGCCGGCAGCTTCGAGAAACCGAACAACGCCGTCCTCGCCGAGGGCCTTCTTGGCGGGTGATGCGACCCCATCCGCGGTGCGCTTGAACCACAGGACCCCGGCGGCCCCGTACGGCTTGACGAATTCCGACAGGGCATCGAGCTGCTTTCGGGAGAACGCGGCCCCGCCCGGCACCACCAGCCCCTTGACCCGCCCCTGCGCAGCCGCCTCTTCGAGGACTCTGAAGCCACATCCCTCACACAGTGGCGCGAGCTCGATGAGTTCGAGACCGAATCGGGTGTCCGGTCGATCCGAACCGAACCGCTCCATGGCCTCGGCGTAGGGGAGACGCGGAAATACTGACGGCGGTTCGATGCCAACCAGCGGAAAGACCCGCTGGAAGAGACCCTCAATCAGTGAGTAGATGTCCTCCTCCGAGATGAACGACGCCTCAACATCCACCTGGGTGAACTCGGGCTGCCGGTCGGCGCGAAGGTCCTCGTCGCGGAAGCATCGGGTGATCTGCACATAGCGACCCAACCCGGCGACCTGGAGAAGCTGTTTAAAGAGCTGCGGCGATTGCGGCAGGGCGTAAAACGACGCCTTGTGGAGCCGCGAGGGCACCAGAAAATCGCGCGCGCCCTCGGGAGTCGAACGGGTCAGAATCGGGGTCTCGACCTCGACAAAATCCATGTCGTCGAAAAAGCGCCGCACCTCGGCGACGACCCTGTGACGGAGCACCAGGTTGGCCGTCATCTCCGGCCGTCGGAGGTCGAGATAGCGGTGGGTGAGCCTGAGCTCCTCGGAGGCGTTGGCGCGATCCTCGATCACAAAAGGCGGCGTCTCGGAGGTGTTGAGGATCTCGAGCTCGCTGACAAGAATCTCGATCTCGCCGCTCGCAAGGTCCGCATTCGCCTGGCCTTCAGCGCGTGGGCGCACCGTGCCACGCACCTTGATGACATCTTCTCCGGAGAGCCGTTCGCCCTCAGCCACCATATCTTCTTCAAACACCAACTGGAGGAGTCCGCTGCGATCCCGGAGGTCGACAAAGACCAGTCCACCGAGATCGCGGCGACGACGCACCCAACCGACGACCTCCACCTGCTCGCCGATCTGGTCGCGGCCGAGATTCGCACACCACGGTCTGTCCCACGCGCTCATCACCATGTCATGACTCCGATCCCGATCACGGCAGAATAATCGATCACGCGCCGTCGGCGTTCGCGACGAGTCGACGGATAAAATCCGCCACATCGTCCAATCGAACTGCTTCCTGTTCGCCCTTTTCGAGGTCGCGGACGATGGCCGTACCATCGGCGATCTCGCTCTCACCCAGGATCACGACTGCTCGGGCGCCGATCTTCCCCGACCACTTGAGGCCTGCCTTGAGTGAACGGCCGGTGACCTCCGCCGGCGCCACCAGTCCGGCGAGCGCGAGTCGTCGACTCACCGCCAACCCGGCCGTCGCGGCTTCGGGGCCGATCGGCAGGACCGCGATGATCGGACGACTCAGGACCTCCCTGCGGAAGAGATCCGGGAGGACGTCCACCAACCGATCCTCACCGATCGCAAAGCCAATCCCCGGAACCTGAGATCCGCCGAGATCGGAAATGAGTCGATCGTAGCGGCCGCCACCGCAGATCACCGTGTCCTCGCCGAGCTCAGGAGACACGACCTCGAACACGGTGCGCAGGTAGTAGTCGAGCCCGCGCACCAGCCGCGGCGACCGGCGAACCGAGATGCCGAGATCATTGAGGCCTGCCTCGACCGCCTCGACGTGCGCCCGCGCCTCGTCATTGGCCACTTCGGCGACCGGGGTGGTGTCGGCCACCAGCTCGCGACAGCGCGGCACCTTGCAGTCGAGGATGCGCAGAGGGTTGGTGTCCCACCGGCGCTGGCAGTCGGAACACAGTTCGGCCTGCCGCGGCGCGAGCTCGGACTTCATTTTTTCGATGAAGACCGGCCGATCCTCGGGGTCGCCGAGGTTGTTGAGAACGATCACGAGGTCGTCAAAACCGAGCTCTGCGAGAAAGGTGTGGAGAACCAACAGCACCTCGACATCGGCGGCGGGGGTTGCCGCACCGAGCAATTCGATCCCGATCTGGGAGAACTGCCGGTACCGCCCACGCTGCATCTTCTCGTATCGGAACATCGGTCCGAAGTAGCTCAATCGAAGCGGCTGCGGACGCTGCCCGAGCCCATTTTCGATATAGGACCGGGCCACGCCCGCGGTGCCTTCCGGCCGCAGGGTGAGAGAACGCCCCTTGCGGTCGGCAAAGGTGTACATCTCTTTCGCGACGATGTCGGTGTCTTCACCAACAGACCTCACATACAACTCGGTCGGCTCCATGACCGGCATGCGAATCTCGTCATACCCGAAACCGTCAAACACGCGATGGGCGGTGTTCTCGACCTCGACCCACAGGCGTGAATCGGGCGGCAGCACATCACGGGTTCCCTTGACCTTGCGAATCATTCAGCATCTCCCCAACCACTCGAGCCGGCACAGCCTCTGCGCCGACACCCCCGTGGGTCGTTTCACGTCCTGGCCATCCCGGTCCATGACCCACCCTCGAACGAGGGGAGTTGAACGCTACCACACGCCCTCTCGGGCCAGCAACAGCCCACTCTCCGTCCGGGGCACGCAACCCCCCGAAAATCAGGGGGTTGTGGACCTTTGCCCGAGATCGCCGACCGGCAACGGCTTCAAATTGAACAAGATAGGTTTAAGTTATTCAAAACAGGGATCTTACAAAAAGGCGGTTTGATCTTGTTGAAAGCTCCGAAATGTCTGTGTTTACATTGCCTTAACGAGTTTTCCGCAGCTTTTTCCACAACCCGGTCCACACCTTGTGGATGACACAGTGAGAGCAGGAACGGGAACCATTTAGCACTCCGGAAACGGTTCGTCCCAGGCCACGCGTCCCGCCCTGACGATCCGCGGCAGATCGCCCGTGAGATCGACGATCGTGCTGGGATCGCCGCCGGCGGTTTGCCCGGCGTCGAGAGCGAGATCCGGTTGCGATGTCAGTGAGTTGACGGCGTCGTCGATCGACACGCAGGGCGGCATTTTGTGGCCGTTGGCGGAAGTCCCGGTCAAGGGACCACACCGGTAGAGAAGCACCCGAAGCCCGGAATGATCGGGGATCCGAACCGCGAGACTGCCGGCCACGGCGGCCGGGATCGGCTTCCTTACCCGCATGACAACGGTCACGGCCGCGGGCCAGAGCCGCGACAGCTTGGGTCGAAAGACTTCGGGGACAACAACCAGGGCCTCGAGCTGTTGCCAATCAGCGCAGAGCACCGGAAGCCCGAGGCCTGCGGGTCTGCCTTTGAGCGTGTTGATTTCCATGACGGTATCGTCCCGAAGGGGATCACCGGCGAGTCCGTAATAGCTCTCGGTCGGCACCACCACCACTCCGCCCGCCGACACCACATCGACCGCAGCCTTCGACGACGACGCGATCTCGTCGTTCTCGACGAACGGAAGTCGTTTCATCGTGTCTCCAACAGGACTCGCGCGTGCTCCCGTGCCGAGTCGGTCACCGTGTCCCCGGCCAACATTCTCGCGATTTCGTTCTCTCGTTCTTGTGCTTCAAGGACCACGACTCGCGTCATGGCCCGACCGTGATCCACCGACTTTTCCACCCTGAAATGCCCATCGGCCCGCGCTGCGACCTGCGGCAGGTGGGTGACCACAAGGACCTGGTCGACCATCGCGAGCTGGGCCAACAACTCGGCCAGGGCGGCTGCGGTGGCACCACCAAGACCGCTGTCAACCTCGTCAAACAGAAGGGTGAGGCCGGTTTCCGCTCGCCGCTGGCGCAGAACTGTCCGCATCGCCAGGTGGACCCTGGAAAGCTCGCCACCGGAAGCAATCCGGGCCATCGGCCGGGGCTCTTCGCCCGGGTTTGCGGCAATCATCAGGACACACTCCTCGACGCCGTCTCCGTCAAAGGCCACCGTCTGTCCGTCGCGCGACAGCGCGCTTGCGGCATCCAGTCGTGGCTGCCAGCGAAAGCCGAGGCGGGTCCCACCCATGGCCAGTTGGCCAAGGACCTCGGCCACCGCCACTGCGAAATCACCTCCGGACCTGTGGCGCGCACCGTCGAGGTCCCGGGCCGCACTGTCGTAGGCTTCCAGAGCACGGTCGGCAACAGCGGCAGCGTCGGCCACCCGTTCCTCGACCGAGGCGAGTTCCGTCCGTTCGGCCTCCAGGGCATCGCGGTGGGCAAGGACCGCCTCGAGCGAGGATCCGTACTTCAGCATCAGGGTCTCGAGGAGGTGGAGCCTTGATTCGACGGCCTCGAGTTCGTTCGGGTCGCCCTCCGCGTCGTCCGCCAGACCCTGGACCTCGCGCACGACCTCCTCGACGTGGAGTCGGGCCTCGACCAGGCGGGCGGCGGGGTCTTCCAAAGTGAGACCGCATTCGATCATCTCTTCGAGGTCCCGGCTGCTCCTGGCGAGCTCGTCGACAACCGCCGTCTCGTCGTCACTCAATCGATCCAGCAGGGACCCGCAGAGCTCGGCAAGGCGCGCCGAGTGGCGCAGAACCAGCCGGCGGCGACGAAGCTCGTCATCCTCTCCGTCGTGCGGATCCGCCGTAGCGATCTCCTGGAGTTGAAACGTGATGGTGTCGAGCCGGTCGCGCCGGGACGACTGTGCCGACCGCAATCGTTCGAGCTCGTCTGCGGCCTGCCTCCAGGCCGCAAAGGTCGAGCGCGTCCGCGAAACGAGCTTTTCGTGATCGCCGAAATCGTCCACGAGCTGGCGCTGCACGCCGCCGTCGCCGAGACCGTGCTGTTCGTGCTGGCCGTGAATTGCGAGAAGGTGCGGGGCGGCCCGCTGCAGAGCGGCAGCGGTGACCGAGACATCGTTGATCCAACACCTGCTGCGCCCTGCGGCGCTCACTTCCCGACGCAGGACCAGCGCTTCATCGGCTTCGATCCCGAGTTCTTCGAGCAACTCGGCAAGCGGCGCCCCGGTTTCGTATGCAAAGACGCCCTCAACCTGGAGGCGGTCGTCGCCGGTTCGCACCATGTCTGATTGTGCACGCTGGCCGCCGAGGAGTTTGAGCGACTCCACCAGCAGCGACTTGCCGGCCCCGGTCTCGCCGGTCAGAGCGCCGAAACCACCGACCAGGTCGAGCTCCACGGCGTCGATGATCCCGAGCCCGCGAACTGTGAGTCTTTCGAGCATTGCCGCACATCGTAAACCGAATGTCACACCAGGTCCACCGTCATGGAACCACACCGTCCAAACGGTCCGAGCCCCGCCGCGGTACAATCACAGCGCCATACCGGCCGGAAGGGAAGACTGCCAATGAGCCACGCTCCCACTGCCGTCGTCCGCGCCCGAAACTCGGTCGCACCGCTGCCTGTCCCGCGTTGCCGCGGAGCCTCGATCCAGGTCCTTCTCGGGCCCGAAAGCGGGGTGCCCAACTTCATCACACGACAGTTCACCATCGAACCCGGCGGCAGGATCCCCTGCCACCGCCACGACACGATCGAGCACGAACAGGTGATCCTCGACGGCGCCATGGTCATCTCACTCGATGGGCGGGAGACCGAGGTCGCCACCGGCGACAGCATTTTCATCCCGGCCGGGGTCAGCCATTGGTACGAAAACCGCGGTACGGTACCGGTTCGCTTTCTGTGCGTGGTGCCCGCGACCGCCGACTATCAGACAGAGTGGCTCGAGGGGCCGGCAGAGTGAATTCGGAATTCGGAATTCGGAATTCGGAACGACCTCCCTCCGAACCCGGAGAGCCATCGACGAAGAGGCCGTGTGTGGTCGGACTCACCGGTGGACTCGCTTCCGGCAAGTCGACCGTAGCGAGCATCCTCGTCAACAGGGCCATCCCGGTACTCGACGCGGATGCCGTCGTCCACTATCTCTATCGACCGGGGGGTGAGGGGACCGTTGCGGTGACTCGCATCTTCGGCATGGCGGTCCTCGACGGCAATGGTGGAGTCGACCGCGGCATCCTCGGCGGCCGGGTGCTCCGGGACCGCGACCTCCGTCTCGCTCTCGAACGGGCCATCCACCCGCTGGTGAGGCAGGAGATCGGCCGTTGGCTCGATGATCTGGGACCCGTCCCTGTGGCAGTGGTGGAGGCGGCGCTGCTGGTGGAGACCGGGTCCTATCGGGCCTATGATGTGCTCATGATCGCGCACTGCTCGAGCGACCAACAGCTCGAACGCGCCCTCGCCCGCGGGATCCCCGAGGAACGGGCCAGAGCACTCTTGAAGGCGCAACTCCCGCTCGACGAAAAGCGCCAGGTCGCCGACGTGGTGATCGACAACAGCGGGGAGATCGAGGGACTCGAAGACGAGGTCGATCGCGCATGGTCCGAAGTTGTCAGTCTCTGCCGTGAGAGGCGTGCCGATACCGGCTCGAGCGAGGCCTGACTCCTCATTCCGAATTCCGAATTCCGAATTCCGAATTCCGAATTCCGACCAGGTTGCCTACAGCCCCCGCCGTGCCCTGGCCGCGGCGACCGTGTTCGCCATCAACATGGCGATGGTGAGCGGTCCGACCCCTCCGGGTACGGGAGTAATGCGTCCCGCTCTCGGCTCCACTGCAGTGAAGTCAACATCACCGGCCAGAACCGCACCTCTTTTTTCGAACGCCGCCAACTTTTTGGGATTGCGGGGGTACAGGGCCTCGACCGTCGCGAGGTCGGTCACCCGGTGCATGCCGACATCCACCACCGTCGCACCCTCGGCCACGTGCCGGGGGCCGATCAACGATCGTACCCCGACCGCGGCGATCAGGATATCCGCCTGACGGGTCACCGACTCCAGGTCGCGGGTCCGCGAATGGCACAGCGTCACCGTGGCGTTGGCGTGGAGCAGCATCATCGCCATTGGTTTGCCGACGATATCCGATCGGCCAACCACCACAGCGCGTTGGCCCTCGATGGCGATGCCCGCGCGGCGCAGCATCTCCATGATTCCGGCCGGTGTGCACGGCTGCAGCGCCGGGCGCCCCTGTTGCAGGAGACCCACGTTTTCGGGATGAAAGCCGTCCACATCCTTGGCCGGATCGACCCGGCGCAAAATGGAGGCTGAGTCGATGCCCGGCGGCAACGGAAGTTGGACGAGGATCCCGTCCACATCCGAATCGTCATTGAGCCTGTCGATCAGTCCTTCGAGTTCATCTTGGGTCGTGGTATCCGGAAGGTGATGCGTCTCGGAGTGCATACCCAGTTTGGCAAGTGTCCTCGCTTTGGACGCCACATAGACCTGAGAGGCCGGGTCCTCACCGACCAGCACGGCATCGAGACGCGGGACCACCTCTTCGGCTGCGAGAACCGCCGCCTCAGCGGCGACCTCCTCCCGAATCTCCGCCGCGAACCGCGACCCGTCAAGAAGGTGATCGTCCACTGTCATCTTTTCTCTTCCTCCCGTCGCGTGCCCTCGTACAACGACGCCACACCGCCGGTCAACGGACGCACCGAAACATCGACCAACCCGGCGTCTTCGAGACCACGACACATGGTGGCCCCCTCGGGAAAGGACTTCACCGATGCCGGCAGGTAATCATAGGCCTCGGGATCTCCGGACAGCCATCGCCCGATTCGTGGTGGGACGGTTCGGACCCACCACCCGAGAAGCGGTGCCAGGGGCCCCCGGGGGCGCGAGAACTCGAGCACCAGCAACACGCCACCCGGCCGCAGCACCCTCACCAATTCGCCGAGACCCGCCTCGAGATCCGCAAAGTTCCGGATACCGAATGCCACCGTCACGACGTCGGCCACGCCGTCGGCAAAGGGAAGCCGCAGGGCATCAGCAGCGCAGAGAGGGAGGCGGCGTTGCAGCCGCAGCGCCTTGGAGCGAGCGAGTTCGAGCATCGGAACACAAAAGTCCGCGCCGATGACGCCATCGCCGACCGTCAGCGCGAGATCACCGGTGCCGGTGCAGACGTCGAGGACCAGGGGGTCGTCAATCGCGGCCACCCGTCGCGCCACGGCGCGGCGCCAACTGACGTCGCGACCGAGGGACAGGGTCCGGTTGAGGAGATCGTAACGGTGGGCAATCCGACCGAACATGCCCTGGATCTCGGAGGTCTGTTTGGAAAGCAACTCGCGCCGCATGGCGCGCAATGTAGCACGAGGGACGATGCTCGATGCCGGATACCGGATACCGGATACCGGATCAGTAATCCCGTGCCGATACGAGCCGCGAGCGGCGGAGGTGCCATTTTGAACATTGTCGGACACTTGGACATCTTGGCCGGTGGGTTGATTCGGGCAGACAATGTTCAGGGTGGCTCCTCACGGGAAGCGCATCCGCAAAGGCATGCCGGCGTGGAGTCTGCAGGGCCCGCCACCACAAACGGTCGATCCAAGCATTCCGCGGGCAGACGTTCAGTCCGCCGCCAAGGCCTCCCGCAGGGCTTCAAACGCCCGTCTCCGGTGCGAGATGCCGTTCTTCTCCTCATCCGTCATCTCGCCATACGTCCGTTCCCCGGGGTTATCGGGCATGAACACGCTGTCCCATCCAAAGCCGAGGCGTCCCCGCGGGTAGGCGGCAATACTGCCCTCCACCACCCCTTCGCCGAGGATCTCGACCGCGCCATTGGTGGCGCACAGGAGGCACCTGGCGGTGGCCCTCTGGTCGCCGAAACAGTGGGCGATCCTCCCGATGCCTTCCGGCCCGACGCTGGTCAGAAGCCACCGCACCAGCGGGCCGGGAAACCCTCCAAGACCTTCGAGTTCGAGACCGGTGTCTTCGACCAGCACCGGGCGCCCGATCTCTCTCCACGCCGCGGCGGCCTTGCCGCGAACCACTTCTGCGAGGTCCATTGACTGGAGCTCGGGGAGGTCGAGGGGACGGTGGTCGAGGGCCCGACCGAGAACAGCTTCCGCTTCTCTGACCTTGTTGACATTCGATGTGACGAATACCAGATCGTCGAGCTGCATCATTTCCCGACGACCGGTGTGCCGGTTTCGTCGGTCGCCAACTGAAAGATCTCGATTTTCCGACTGAGGCCTTTGAGTTGCACCGAACCGAGACTTTCGGTTTTGAAGAGATGGGCAACTGCAGCCTGGGTGGTCTCACCAAGCACGATCGTGCCCGGTTTGGCCACGTGCTCCTCCAACCGCGCGGTCACGTTGACGGTATTGCCGAGAACCGTGTAGTCAACACGCGTCGCCGAGCCAATGTCGCCGACCACCACCGGTCCGGAGTTCACCGCCACCCTGACGTCGATTCGGTCGAGCCCCTCGGACTCCCGCTCGCCGTTCCAGACCTCGAGCGCCTGCATCAGCTCGACGGCTGAACGTACCGCACGCTCTGCGTGGTCCTCCTGGGGAAGCGGCGCGCCGAAGAAGGCCATGACCGCGTCGCCGATGAATTTATCGAGGGTGCCTCCGTGCTCAAAAATGACGTCGGCGGCGATCGAAAAGAACTGGTTGAGGAAAGCCGCCACATCCTCGGGCGGCAGGCTCTCGCAGCGCGCTGTGAAACCGACGATGTCGGCGAAGAGGATCGAGGTCTCGATCAGCATCACCGACTCGCGATCGCCGCCTGAGTCCGAGAGGACGGCTTCGATCACCGCCGGCGAGTGATAGCGCTCGAGTCGGTCTCGGGCCTGGCGCTCCCGTCGGATTCGATCATTCAATCGCGCCCGTTCGATGGCCACCGCCGCGTAGTTGGCCAACGCGGTCAACAGATCGAGGTCGGTGGCCGAAAAGGACCCAACGTGCATCGGTGAGTCGACGTAGATCACTCCGATGACCCGTTCGCGGTGCCACAACGGGGCGCACATGGCGGATCGGATCTGGTGGATGCGCACGCTGCGCCCGGCCTCGAAACGCTGATCCGCCTGGGCATCGTGGGTCAAGATGGCCACCTGCTGCTGCGCCACCATGTCGAGAATGGTGCGCGAGATGGGCACCTCGTTTTCACCATCCGCCTGAGACTCGCGCACCCGATTGAGCTCGAGACGGGGCTCGCCGCTGTCGTCAAAGAGAACGATAAAACCGCGATCCACCATGAGGTGGTCGAAGACCAGATCCATGACCTTTTCGAGCACCGGTTCGAGTTCCTCGACCTGGATCAGGACCTTGGCGACCTGGGCGAGGATCTCGAAGACGCGCTCGCGTGCCCCGACCTCTTTGGAGATCTCCTGGGGCTGCCCTTCGAGCCCGTAGTCCTGGTTGAACTCCGACAACGGGCGCATGTAGGTCGCCGAGGTCAAGCTCGACACATCGGTGCCCTCTGCGTTTTCGACATGGAGGTCGAAGTTGCCGATACCGAGGGTGTCACCAACCTTGAAGTCCCCCTCGGTCACAAAGTCTTCGTTGATCCTGATGCCGTTGGTCGACTCGAGATCGACGATCCGCAGGCCGCCGGCGCCGTCTTCGACCCTGGCGTGGTGGCGGGACACTGAAAAATCCCGCAACACCACATCGTTGTCGCTCGAACGGCCGAGAGTCAGACCGCCCCGCACCGGAACCCGGTGGGTGACGCCGCCATCCTCGAATACCAACTCCACCATTTTCAAATATTGTACCGCCGCCGGCCCCTAACCATTGGGCCTCAGCGGTTTGAACCACGCAAGAAGCCGGGTCCGATGCTCTTTGTCGCGGGGACCGTTGGGGGAGAGGGCCGACAGTTCGAGCCACGGTCCTCCACACGCATAGAGACGGCGGGAGGCGAGCATCCACCATCCCGGGTCACCCCGATCGAGGACGTTGAGCCAAACCTGACAACCCTCCTCGGACCGGGCGTCCACTCCGGTCACCCCCATATTCTCGAGGTTCGCCTCGAGAACGGCATTTCCATCAACCGGACAGGAGCCGGCGGACCACTTGCGACGTGCCCCGGCAAGACGATCCATGGCGTTGACAAAGACCTGCCGCCCCCAGGCGCCCTTGGCCCCCTCCGGTATGATGATGAATCGGCTCAACGTCAGGGCCTCGACAAGTTTGAGGAGGTTGATGCGAACCCTGAAGTCTCCAGAAATGTCGTACGCCTCGAGCAGGAGATCCAGATCTTCCACACAGGCAATTGCCTCGATGGCATGAAGGCTGACTTCCTCCCGCCGTTGAAGGGTCACGCCACGCCACTCCGGCAGACCGAGACCCTCGCGGGCGAGCAGGGCCTGCAGCCACACTTCGAGCAGGGACCGCCTGGCGATTGTCTCCATCATCCAGCCCATCTCGTCACCGAGGAGTTCCGCATTCTCGAGACTGACGCCTCTGCTGACATCCGGCAGGCTGTCCGCGAGAAGGTCCCGATAGGCGTAGGCCGCAGCCTGGCGAACCCGTGGCGATGATGAGGCCACCGCCTCTCGGTACGCCGGCAGGAGCACCGGGTCATGAAAAGCAGCGCCTCCGAGAAGAAGAGCGACCTGATCAGCCTCGTCCAACCGGCCCTCATTCCAGATCTGCATGAGCTGGCTCGGGCCCGGCCAGCTCACCATGACCTCGGCCTGAAAACCGGACTTGACGCGGGAGTTGAAGTAGTCACTCGGAAACCAGCGGGTGGCCTCCGACGAGACTGCCGAAGTCCCCAACATCGAAAGCGCCAGCAGTGTCGTCACATACATTCAAGCCTCCCAGATCTGTGCGAGGATACCCGGGATGGCCTTCCGAACGAAACTCGTCGTAGCCTATCTCGGGACCCCTTTCCACGGATGGCAGCGCCAACTCGGCCAGCGAACGGTCCAGGGAGAGCTCGAACGCGCCCTCTCGAAGTGCGTCGGCGGCACCAAGATCACGGTCATGGGGGCCGGTCGAACCGACGCCGGCGTCCACGCCGCCGGGCAAACCGCGCACTGCGATCTTCCCGGGCTGATTCCTCCCGAGCGCCTCGTGTCCGGCCTCAACCTCATCCTTCCGCAGGAAATCCGCGTTCGATCGGCGCGGCTGGCGAAAGCCGGTTTTCACGCTCAAAAGAGCGCCCTTGGCAAGGTCTACACCTATCGCATGCGATGGCGGGCCCGAGCGCTCCCGTGGCACGATCCCCGCGCCGCCATCCTCAGGCCGGTGGACGACATGGAGGCAGTCGCAGCGGCGCTGGCCTTGTTGCCGGGGACCCGGGACTGGGCGTCGTTCACTGTCCGTGGGCCGGGTCCCGGGCCGACTGTTCGCTCACTGTATGCGGCACGACTGAAGCAACGCCGAGACGGGGTGGACATAGAGTTCGTGGGCAGTGGATTTCTCCGCTACCAGGTTCGTCGGATGGTCGGCGCTGTGCTCGAGGTCGGCCGGCGCCGGCGAACCCTGGATGAGTTGCGCCTCCTGCTCGACCACCCGACGCCCGGAGCATCGATCCAGACGGCGCCCCCGGAGGGTCTGTGTTTGGAAAAAGTGTATTACAGGCACGCACCCATTCTGTCTGATCCACCCCCCCGTGTTTGACCGAAGGTCTGCGGTCGCGGTTTGGGCCCCGGGGTCTCTCGGGAGCCGCTCATCGGCGGCAAAAACCCCGCGTCCCGAGCTGTCTTCGAGGACGAGAATGCTGTGGTAGACTTCACAATCCAGGTGTTTTGAGTGATGCAGCCATACGATCAAATAGCGCAAAACGGCTCTCACGAGCGTGAGTTGCTGGAGCGTCTCGACAGCGGACGTCTACCCCACCACGTCGCCATCATCATGGACGGCAACGGGCGGTGGGCGCAGGCGCGTCACCTGCCGCGGGTCGAGGGCCACCGGGCCGGGATTCGCGCAGTGCGCGAGACCGTCGAGACCGCCGCCCGGCTGGGTTTCGAAGTCATCACCCTCTATGCCTTTTCGACCGAGAATTGGAAGAGACCGCGTCACGAGGTCCTCACCTTGATGACCCTCCTCAAAGAGTTCATCAATCGCGAACTCGACACGCTGATTCAAAACAACCTCCGGTTTCGGCCGATCGGTCGCATCGAACAGCTCGATCCGTCGGTTCAAAGGGAGCTGCAGCGCGCGGTCGACGCCACCGCAGGCTGCACCGGCACCCTCGTCCAGATCGCCCTCAACTACTCCGGGCGCCAGGAACTGACTGATCTGGTGCGCGGAGCTGTGACCGAGGCGAAGGCCGGCACCCTCGGAGCAGACGCTGTCGACGAGGATTGGGTCGAGAACCGCCTCTCGACGCGGGGAACGCCGGCCCTCGATTTGCTGATTCGCACCTCCGGCGAACAGCGGGTTTCCAACTTCCTTTTGTGGCAGATCGCATATTCCGAGATCTATTTCTGCCCCACCCTGTGGCCTGACTTTTCGAAGACCGATCTTTTCGAGGCGCTGCTCGCCTACCAACAACGCGAGCGGCGCTTTGGTGGCCTCGCTCCCGAGGGCGGGGTCTTTTCACCGCCCGGAACGACGCGGGTCTGATCGATGGCACGCGGACAACGCGAACTCGTCGCTGTCGCGGCCATCCCCCTGCTCGTTGGCGCGATCGTCTGGCTCCCGGCATGGGTCTTTCTCGTGGTTCTCGGTGCCGCCGTGACCGTTGCCTGCGATGAGCTCTTGAGCATGGCTCGCGGCGCCGGGTTCGCGGTCGGACGATGGCTTCCCCTGACGCTCGTCACGGCCGTGGTCATTCTCTCCTGGTTGTACGGGATCACCGGGCTGGCCGCCGCAGTCATTGCTGTCCTCGTCATTCTTCCGACAACTCGACTCGCTGACCCGCGGGCCCCTGAAGGCAGCTTGGGCGGGATCGCTGCAGAGTCATTTTCGATTCTCTACCTGGGTGTCACCACCGCCTGTTTCGGCTGGCTGCGGTTGTGGCCGGGTGATCCCACCGGTTTCAAATTGATGCTCTTCTATCTGGCGTGTATCTGGGTGGGAGACTCCGGCGCGTACTACGTGGGGAAGAACTTCGGCCGCCGCAAGATGTCGCCACGAATCAGCCCCAACAAGACTCTCGAGGGACTGGCCGGCGGTTTCGTGACGACGTTCGTGGCGGCCGCCGCGATGGCCTGGGCTCTCGGCATCGAGTACGCACCGATCCACATCGCCGCTGTGGCGGCGATCCTCGCCGTGACGGCCCCACTCGGCGATTTAGTGGAGTCGCTTTTCAAACGCGACAGCGGTGTCAAGGATTCGTCGACTCTCCTGCCGGGCCACGGTGGGTTGCTCGATCGCACGGACAGCCTGATCTATCCGGCTCCGTTCGTGCTGGCCTATTTGGTGGTCGTCGGCCTGGTGTGATGAAACGGATTGCGGTTCTCGGTTCAACGGGATCCATCGGCCGCGCCACTCTGGCCGTGGTCGAGGCATTCCCCGAGCGTTTCGAGGTGGTCGCCCTCGCCGCCGGCGGCAATATCGCGTGCCTCCGCGACCAGGTCCGCCGCCACAGACCCGAAGTCGTCAGCGTGGCTTCAGAGGACGACGCGCGGAAACTGGCTTCTGAAATCACGAACCTGCGGGTCCTCGCGGGCGCCGAAGGTCTTGAAGCCGTTGCAGCACAATGCGGCGCGGACATGGTCGTGGTGGCCGTGGTCGGCGCCGTTGGGCTCGGCCCGACTCTCGCGGCCGTTCGCGCCGGAAAAGACGTGGCGCTCGCCAACAAAGAGACCCTGGTCGTGGCTGGAGACCTCATCATGGATGCGGTCGCAGCCGCAGGAGTCAACCTGATTCCGGTGGACAGCGAACACAGTGCCGTGCACCGGATACTGCGGGGCGGCTCGTCCGAAAGTATTTCACGGTTGATTCTCACCGCATCCGGGGGGCCTTTCAGGACGTGGTCCCTCGAAGCAATGGAAGCCGCCACGGTGTCCGACGCTCTCGATCATCCAACCTGGCGCATGGGCCAAAAAATCTCCATCGACTCCGCCACCATGATGAACAAGGGCTTGGAAATCATCGAGGCCCACCACCTGTTCGCTGTGCCCGAGGACAGGATCGAGGTCGTCATCCATCCCCAGAGCCTGATCCACGCCATGGTGGAATCGGTGGACCATTCGGTCACGGCGGAGCTTTCGAGCAACGACATGCGGTTGCCGATCGCCTCCGCCATGGCCTGGCCGGAGCGACTGCCGGGTCCGGTGGCTTCGCTCGATTTCGCCGCGATGTCTGCACTGACGTTCGAGGAACCCGACGACTCTCGGTTTCCCGCTCTCGAGCTCGCACGGGCCGCCCTGCGTGCCGGAGGTGAGATGCCGGCAGTCCTCAACGCTGCTAACGAAGTCGCGGTGGCAGCCTTTCTGGACGAACGGTGCTCCTTCCCGGCGGTGGCCACTGCTGTGGCCGCGACCCTCGACAGTTGGGCCGCCCGCAATCGGCCGTTGGGGGACATCGAACAGGCGCTCGCCGCCGACGGTGAGGCCCGAAAGCTGGCTACGATGCATATGATGAAATACGGTGCGCCCGTTTCCGGTTCGGAGATACGATGCTGATTAGTATTCTCGCGTTTGTTTTTGTCATTGGTGTTTTGATCACCATCCACGAGTTCGGCCACTTCGCGGTGGCCCGGCTGCTCGGAGCGCCTGTCGAGGTGTTTTCGATCGGTTTTGGAAAGCGGCTCTGGGGCTTCGAGCGTGGCGGCACCGACTATCGGTTGTCGTTGGTTCCGCTCGGCGGCTACGTGAGGATCATCGGACTGGGTCCGGACGAGACCGATGTGGTCTCCGGAGACGCACAAGAGGTCGAGCTGCTGGCACGGTGGAAACGAGCCCTCATCCTGCTTGCCGGCCCAGTGATCAATGTCCTGGCGGCGGTGGTCTTTGTCGCCCTCGCTCTGACGATGGGGGTCGAGACCCCTCTTTATCTCGAGCAGCCTCCTGTGGTCGGATGGGTGGGACCGGATTCACCGGCTGAGGCCGCCCAGATCCAACCCGGAGACCTGGTCAGAACAGTCGGCGGAGAACCGATAAAGTTGTGGCGCGATCTCGAGGTGGCACTTCTGACCTCGGGCAAGGGACCGTCGAATTGACTGTTGAGCGCAACGGCCGGGTCCTGACGATTCACGGTCACCCTCGACAGCGAGAGTCTTTACGGTTTTGGGGTCTCCGGCATCGCGCCCCGTCTCGAAGCCGTTATTCAACCTGCCCCGGGCGCCTCGCCCGCAGCGCAGGCAGGCATCGAAAGCGGAGACCTCATCGTCGCCGTCAACGGCGAAACCGTCGACCAGTACTACGATCTGCCCCGGCTTATCGTGCCCCACCCGGCGACCGAGATCACCCTCGATGTCCTCCGTAACGGGAGCCCCATGCAGTTTACCATCGTGACCCGTGACGAAGGAGGGAAGGGGAAGATCGGCGTCGGACCGGTTCTGCCGACGGCTGTTCAGAAACTGGCCCTTCTGCCCGCCCTCGGCACCGCCGCCCAGGAGTGCGAGCGCATGACCTACCAGACCTTTCGTGTGATCGGTCGCTTGTTTACCGGCAAGGAGTCACTGCGACAGGTTTCGGGCCCGGTCGGCATTGCCCAGATTTCCGGTCAGGCGGCACGCAGCGGTATTCAATCGCTGATCATGCTTCTGGGCATCATTTCGCTGCAGCTCGGAATCTTCAACCTGTTGCCGATTCCGATTCTGGACGGTGGGCACCTCACCATCATCGCCTTCGAGAGCATCGCCCGCAGAGACCTTCCGATGAAGGTGAAGGAGCGCGTGCTCGAGGTGGGTTTCTACCTCATCATCCTGCTCATGGTGGTCGTGCTCTTCAACGACATCGTTCGCCTCCTGCCTGAGGGCGTTCGCCAGTTCTTCTTCCGGGGCTGAGACGCAGGGATCGTGCTAATGTTTGCGCCGATGGCTCGTCGTCTTTTGGCCGCTTCGGTGTTCACGATCTGCGCTGGAGTTGTGTTCTGGTTTGCGCTGGTCCACACCGTTCATCGGGGCACGCTTGCGGTGCCCGATCTCGGCTCCGCGAGCCTCGAAAAGGCGCGGCAACAGGCCCACGACCTCGGTCTCGAACTCCTGGTCGAGGAACCCGGCGTGTTCTCGGTTTCTGTCGAAGCCGGTGCCGTCGCCCACCAGGACCCCCCGCCGGGTTTTCACGTCAAGGCGGGGTCGAAAGTCACTGTACGAATCAGTCTCGGTGGTGAACAGGTGGCGGTTCCCGATGTCAGGGGCAGCTCACTCAGCACTGCCGAGAGAGAGGTCGAACAGGCCGGCCTCGCGACCGGTCTCCGTGCGCGGGTCGAACAGCAGGGGGCCGCCGATCGCGTCATCGCTTCGGGCCCTCCGGTGGGCCACCCCATCCCACCCGGGGCCCCGGTCGACCTCCTTGTCAACACCTCCCCGGCGATCCGGCAATGGGTGATGCCATCGGTGGTGTCGCGAAGTCTCGGCGAGGTCCAGAAATTCTGCCGCGACAACCGGCTGCGAATCGGCCAGGCCCGCGAAGTAACCTACCCCGGCCTCCCCGCGGGCATCGTTCTCCGCCAGCACCCGCCGGCCGGATCGCCGGTCACGCTGTCGGACGTTGTGACCGTATGGGTCAGCCGATGAAGGTCCGTTTTGCGCCCTCGTTGCTATCAGCGGATTTCTCCCGGCTCGCAGAAGAAATCGAGAGTGTCGCGCAGGCGGGGGCTGATCTCCTTCATCTCGACATTATGGATGGCCATTTCGTTCCCAATCTCACGTTCGGCCCGCTGGTCGTGAGTTCGCTGACGGATGTCTGCACCATGCCGCTCGACGCCCACCTGATGGTGACGGACCCGGATGCCCTCATCAACGATCTCGCAGCGGCTCAGGTGGCTCGGATCGCGGTCCACGTGGAGACGTGCACCCATCTCCAACGCACCCTCCAGACGATCCGTGACGCCGGCGTGGGGCCTGGAGTTGCGATCAATCCGGCAACATCTCTTTCCTCGCTCGAAGAAGTTTTCGACTGGGTCGATTTCGTGCTGGTCATGTCCGTCAACCCGGGGTTTGGTGGTCAGGCGTTTCTCTCCCAGAGTATCGACAAGATCCGCCGGCTGCGCGCCATGGCGGGCGACCGCGCCCTCGACATTTCGGTCGATGGGGGGGTCGACGACACCAATGCCGGACTGCTCGTATCGGCGGGGGCGACGACCCTGATCGCAGGTTCGGCAGTGTTCGGTTTCGATGACCGCGCCGCGGCACTCGCCCGCCTCCGGGCTGCCGCGTCCGATGGAGGCCCTTGATGACCTACAGGAAGATCACGCTGTTGTTCCTACTCCCGCTGGTAGCGGCGGCCTTCGGTTGCAAGAGCAGCAAAAATGAGAGCGACCTTCTCGATCAGCTGGCGAACCTCGACAAAGAGACGATTTACGAACAAGCGGAACAGTTGTACTCCGAAAAAGACTTCCGAAAGGCGCGAGATCTCTTCAGCTTTGTCTACGACACGTTTCCGAACGATCCCCTTGGACACAAGGCCGCACTCAGGGTTGCCGATACGTATGTCGCAAAGACCGATGTGACGAGCCTCACAGAAGCCCGCCTTCGATATCGTGATTTTGCCAACCGATACCCCAACGATCCCGACCGGGATTACGCCCTCTTGATGGTGGGGCAAACCTTTTCGGCTCGAAAACTCCGACCCGACCGCGATTTGAGTGATATTCAAGAGGCACTTGCCGCCTATCAGCAGCTCATCAACCTCTATCCGAATTCGGAGTACCTCCCCGATGCAGAGGAGAGAGTCCACGATCTACGGGAGTTATTGGCCGAACACGAGTGGCTTGTGGCGAATTTTTATCGCAGGAATAGGCAGTACCTTGGAGCCATGTGGCGGCTCGAATATATTCAGGAAAACTATCCGAATTACTCCCAGATCGCCCTTGTAGACGAACAAATTGGCTCGCTCAAAACTCTCATCGATGAACGCGAAGCTGCGTGGAAAAAACAGCTGGAAGAACTGAAAAAAGAGTCCGAGGATTGACGGATTGGCAGCCCTTGGGTTAACCTCGAGTTGAGGTTTATTCACCGGGGAGAGGGCTTATGAGCGTCAAAATTCGGATCGCCATCATCGCCGTATTCCTTCCCATGGCGATCGCGGCACAGACGGTTGCACCACCACCGCAACCGCTCCATTTAGTGAACGACCACTGGACCCCATATGACCCGCCCATGGATATCCCCGAAGACGCGATGGTGCACATCATCGTCAAGGGTGACACGCTTTGGGACCTGGCGGCCCACTACCTCGGGGATCCCTTTCTCTGGCCGCAGATCTGGGAACGAAATCCCTATATCAGGGACTCTCACTGGATCTACCCGGGCGATCCGCTGATCATCGATCTCGCGGTCCAGGAAGCGCCCGTGGAGGAATTCGAGATCCCGGTCGATGAATCGGTGACCTCGGACTACCTCGACGACATTTCCGGGGTCGAGGAGCAGGTGCCCTACGCGCTCGGCAGGTCAGCGGATGTGTACTGCTTTGCCGAACTCATCGAAGACGAGAGCATCTTTCCATTCACCATCGCCTCGGCCGAACAGATGGAGTTTCAGACCCAGTTCAGCGAGGGCAATATCGTCTACATCGACGGCGGCGTCGAGCAGGGTGTCCAGGCCGGCGACCGGTTCTTCATCCTCCACAGCCTTCGGCCTCTCAAGCACCCGGTCTCGAACTCGCCTCTCGGGGTCGTGTACCAACAGGTCGGCCAGCTCAAGATTCTGTGTGCACAGGAGAACACGTCGATTGCAGAGATCTACTACGCCTGCGACCCGATCGTCATCGGTGACGTTTTAAGGCCGTTCAAACCGATCCCTGTGCCGCTGGTGATCAGTCCCGATCCCACCGACCGCTGCGATGTGCCGAACGGAAAACCACTCGGCTACGTGACTTATGACCGCGACGACCAGGTCGATATCGGCACCGACTGGTTGGTGTTCCTCGATCTCGGAGCTGCCGACGGCATCTACCCGGGGACCTTCGTCACGGTGTTCCGTGACAATCCGGTCGAGGGCATGCCGCGGTTGGTCATGGGCGAGGTCGGTGTCCTACGGACCGGCGAACACTACTCGACGGCCATCGTCACACGTGCATGGGCTCCTCTGTGGGTAGGGGACAGAATCGAAGTCAAATAGATTTCGAAAAAGCAATGATCTCGGAGGGCCCCGAATGCGGGGCCCTTTGTTATGCTCGCACCATGCTTCCCGAATGGGTGTTTGACGATCACGACCGCGAATGCATGAACGAGGCCTTCGCTGAAGCCGAGGCGGCCGGTCGCCGCGGCGAGATTCCGGTGGGCGCGGTCGTGACTCGCGGCCGCGAGATCATCTCCCGCGCCGGCAACCGCAGGATGGAGCTGCACGATCCCGGCGCCCACGCCGAGCTTCTGGCTCTCGCCGAGGCCGGTCGTGTACTCGGGGACTGGCGGCTCGAAGACTGCACCCTCTACGTGACGCTGGAGCCCTGCCCGATGTGCGCGACAGCCTGCCGGCAGGCGCGGCTCAGCCTCGTGGTGTGGGGAGCAGCCGACCCCCAGGCCGGCGCCTGCGGATCGGTGGTCGATCTCGCCGACGACCCCCGGCTCGGTGCACCGCTGGCCCAACGAGGCGGGCTCGACGCGGAGGCCTCCAGCGCCCTCCTGCGCGCGTTCTTTGCCAAACAGCGCCAATCGTCGTAGAATGCGACGCCCGAATACGGAGAGGTGCCGGAGTGGTCGATCGGGGCGGTCTCGAAAACCGCTGACCTTTCACGAGGTCCAAGGGTTCGAATCCCTTCCTCTCCGCCATCACATTGACAGAGTTTTTTGGAGAGGTGTCCGAGTGGCCGAAGGAGCACGCTTGGAAAGCGTGTGTGGGGGTAACTCCACCGCGGGTTCGAATCCCGCCCTCTCCGCCAATTGAGTTTGACCGAGCCCGGCATGGAGTCCGGGCCCTGTGCATCGTCGTCCTCCGAACCGTGTCAGGCCCGGAAGGGAGCAGCACTCAGGGGGAACACGGCGAGTGCCGCAGGTCGCCTGGGCTCCATGACGGGCTCGGGCTGTCTCCGGGGCCGACGTCTTCTCCGATATGTTTCACCGGAAGATCTCCGGGAAACGTTCAAAAACGGCTGCCGCGGTCTCAGCCGCGCCATCTGCGCCACAGGGAGCCTTCCGCCCGGCACCGAGCACTTCGTGGACGGCGGACCGCCACGCACCGCTCTCGAATGCAGCTTTCCCGAGTACAACTGACGTCACGTTTTCGTCGACAAACCGTGCCAGCACCGGAGATTCCGGAAAACGCGGCCGTTCAACATAGGCGAGAGCCGCCCCCGCCTGACACACCTCGGCAACCGTGCTGTAGCCGAGCTTGCCAACAACCACATCGGCAGCGTGCACCAGATCAGGATGGAAAAACGAACTGTGGAAAGGCAGCAACAGCAGGCGCTCCCTCCGTCTTTCAACTTCGGCGCCTCCGGGCACCACGATCCACGGACCGTCGCCCCCGACCATATGTTCGAGAGCGGGGTAGTCCCAGCCGAGCCCACCCATGCTTGCGAGCACCATCGGACTGTCTTCGGGGACCTCGAGGCGCCGACGGGTTTCGGCGCGCGAGCGTCGCGGCGACCTCGCCACCGGACCCACCTGGATCGCAGTCGCCAGCGGCTGACACGCCGGTCTGGTCTGAATCCGGAGGTCGGCCTGGGCAAAGAGCGACGCCAACTCGTCGCCGTACACACCGAGTTCCGGCGACCCTTCGATGTGGTTGTAGATCCAATCCCAGGTGAAGTTCTCAACCACCACCGACGGCAGCCGAGCGCACCGGGCGACGCAAAGACCGAGCGGCGAAATATCGGCCAGCACGATCCCGCAACCCAAAAGCCCGAGCTGGCGCGCCATCTTCTCGACCTCCTTCGAATCGCGCCACGGGGCCTCGTCCAGTGCCCGCAGCGTGGCCGCGATGTCTTCTTCCAGGGGCGACAACTGGACCAGACCAACGTCGGTGTGGCATGGGTGGTACTCAAAACCGAACGGCAGTGACTCGGCGAAGAACCACTCCGGAACGGTCGAAAAGATGTGGAATCGCAATGATGGTTGCCTGTGAGCAAGGGCTTCGATCACGGCGCACGCTCTGGCGGCATGCCCGAATCCATGCGGGCTCACAAAATACGCGACCGTCGTCATGGCCTCCGAGTGTACCCGGTAGAATGCCTTCGCACGTCCGCACTGCACCCGATTCCGGAAGCGAGCCCTGTGATACGATGCGTGCGTGAAACGCCTTGTCGCAGCCTGGATGTCAGTCATGTTCATCGCGGCCGGTGCCGCCGCCCAGAGCGCCTCCAGCCGGGCGTGGCAGCAGCGTCTGCAGGTTTCGATTCCGCTTCCTGTGCCGATGGTGGAACTCGAACCTATCAACCCGTTTGCAGTCGAGGTCGATCAGATCGCGGAGGTCGCGCAGTCGACTCCGCCGCGAAAAATCGACGTGCGAGGCACCGCGCGTGTCGCAGCGTACGTCGATACCAAGGGCGAGTGCCTCGGCGCGGTCCCTCTGGAGCTGCCGTTTCCAGGTCTCACATCAAGCATAAACGTAGATTTGACAGGGTCGAGATTCGAACCTGCGATGGCCGGATCAGCGCCTCAGGCCTCCTGGGCGGTCCTCGAGATCGTGATGGAGGGCCGCGTCAAGGAAGCTGAAATCGTCGACCACAGCCTCGAACGCCCCGACCCCGAGTCACCGCCGGTTCCGAGCGTGCAGGCTGAAATGGTGCCCCCGGGGAATCTCCGCAACCTCAAGGCCACGCCGCAATCACAGCTCAGCCGCCTTGCGGCGCCGCGGCGCGTCAAGGTCAGCGCCCCCTCACGCGATGACGAGGTTCAGATCCGGGCCCTGGTGCACGTTGACGAAAACGGTCGCTGCGATCGCTACGTGCCGCTCGAGCTGCACGATGGCCTCAATCCCTGGTTGTCAGCGTATCTGGCGACCTGGAGGGCTCAACCCGGGACGCGCGGAGGGCAGCCCGTCGCCTCGTGGGTGGTGTATACGGCAAGGGTTCGCATGAGGCTCTCCGGGCTTGATTCGGCCAGCTCTCGGGTCGTCAACGACCGCGAGTACGTTCCGAACCCGCAATAAGTCCGTCGGCGGCCTAATTCTTTGAAGATCTCCGCAGGATCTTGCGGCGATTCCCCTGGCGGACGGTCACCCTCTCCGAATCCAACCACTCGAGTGCCGGGATGGCGAGTTTTCGGGTCAGACCGAAACGGTCCTTGAAATCGCCGACCGCAAAATCATCAACCCCCCACTCCCGAACGCCGCGAGCCACATCGTCCAAGGCGGCGCGGTGGACCAGAAACTTGCCGTCGAGACGAACCAGGTGACGGCGCTGCAGAAGGAACTTGCAGATCCCTTCCACCGAGGCCGGGCGGGCGGACAATCGTTCCGCGGCCTCCTGAGGAGACGGTGCGTCGAACCCGGTCTCGCGGTAGAGGCTCTCAACCCGTCGCGCCAGCTCTTCTCCGGCGGCGGTCATGTGGCTGTCGGTTCCCGGCGGAACCACCCGGCCCTCGGCCAGCTCGATCACACCGCGCCCCCGCAGCTCCTCGAGGTAGATATCTGCCAGATTCCGGGCTCGACGCGGCAGCAGACCCCCGACAAAATCACGGGCAGGGATGCCGGCGGAGACCTCCTCGTCAGCCAGTCGCTCCGCCAGGGCCGCTGCCGCTCTGTTCGCCAAACCCTCCAACTTCGCGGTGGCGACCAACGTCACAGGTTGCGACGGCAGGGCCTGGATCGACCCTTCCGTGAGCAACTTGCCGAGCGGCACTTCCGCCGCGCCGTCGATGACGCCGAGTCGGCCAGCAATCGCCGGCAACGGCATCCCAATCAGCCCCTCACTGTCAATCCAACTCAGCAGGAGTTGCGGCCACTCGCTGCGTTGGACACCTGGCAACTCATCGAGGGCAGCCGAGTCCCGGCGGCGCCAGCGTCGGAGATGGGGATCGAGAACCTGCCCTCCGGCAAAAGTGTTGACCGGAGACGGACGCCGCAATACCACTCGGTCGCCCGGAAAGAGCAACATCGGCTCTCGGAGCAGCAATTGTGCAACCGCTCGGTTCCCGGGCTCGAGGGGTCGCCGGGCAAGCCGATCCACGCGGCCCGAGACCCTTGCAGCGAGGGCGTGAACCTCGACTTCGTCACCCTCATCCAGAGGACTCGGCGCTGTGGCAAGCAGTTCGAGCTGAATGGTCACCAGCCGGGTCTCCACCCAGGGCCCCGGGGACAAGATCTGTTGCCCGCGCTCGAGGCTGTCCCTGGCGATGCCGGCGAGGTTGATCGCGACCCGCTCACCGGCCTCGACTTGCCTGCGCTCCTCTCCGTGAACGTGCAGCCGTCGAGCCCTCGCCGTCAGATCGGCCGGGAGGATCGAGACCTCGCCTCCGACCTCGAGAACACCCCACAGCGAGGTCCCGGTGACTACCGTGCCCGCACCGGTGAGGCTGAACACACGATCGACCGGCTCCCGAAACGGTCGCCCCTCGATCTGATGCGGTCGTATCGTACGGGCTTGTTCCACCAAAACCCTTCGCAGGTCCTCGAGCCCAGCGCCGGTCCGGGCAGAGACCGGCACCACCGGCACATCGGAAAAGGCGGTGCCCGTCAGCAGCTCCTTGATCTCCTCAACCACCAACTCGACCAGCTCCGGATCGACAAGATCGATCTTGGACATCGCCACCGCTCCACCGGCAACCCCCATCAGACGGAGCACCTCGAGGTGCTCGCGCGTCTGCGGCATCACGCCTTCGTCCGCTGCGATCACCAGCAGGGCGAGGTCGATTCCAGCCGCCCCTGCAATCATGGTGTGGACCAGCCGCTCGTGCCCCGGCACGTCGACGAAGTGGAGCCGAACGTCATCGCCAGTCAGCTCGGCAAACCCGAGCTCGATGGTGATACCCCGTTCGCGTTCTTCGGGCAGGCGATCACAATCGGTGCCCGTGAGAGCCTTCACCAGGGTCGTCTTGCCATGGTCGATGTGTCCCGCAGTTCCCCAAACAACGTGCCGCATGGCCTCATTGTACCTTTGGTCAACCGCCTCCCGATGACTTGGCCCCAACACGAGGAACCTGTATCTTCGCCGGGTGACAGACTCAGGTCTCGAGACCGAACTCAAGATTCCGGTTGGCGATTTGTCGGCTGTTCGATCACGACTCGTCGAAATCGAAGCGCTGCTGATTTCAGAATGCGGGCGTGAGGTCAACCTGTTGCTCGACACCAGCGACCGCGAATTATCGCGAGGCGGCTGCGTGCTCAGGCTTCGCAGTTACGGCGCCCGTCGCGTCCTCACATTCAAGGGCCCGGCCTCTTACGACGGCCCCATCAAGATCCGACCCGAACACGAGGTCGACATCGAAGACCTGGGAAAAATGACGACGGTGTTCGAGGCGTTGGACTATAGCGAAGTTGCACGATACGAGAAGGACCGCGAGGTGTGGCAGAGCGGCGATGTGGAGATCGTTCTCGACCACACGCCCATGGGCGATTTTGTCGAGGTGGAGGGTCCTTCCGATCTGCTTGAATCGATCACGTGTTCACTGGGGCTCGACCCCGAGCGCGCCGTTCGTGGTTCGTATATGAGCCTGTGGTCCGACTACCGGGCACGCAACCCGGAGAAGAACCTGCCATTCGATATGGTCTTCGGGAGATGAAGAAATTTGCAGCGGCGATGGTACTCGCCGCGGGGCGCGGCGAGCGGATGCGGCCACTCTCCAATGTTCTCCCGAAGCCTGCGCTCCCTCTCGTCGACGGCCCGGTGATAGCGTCGGCACTGCAGCTCGCAGGGCGAACCGGTTCGGCTCGGATCGTGGTCAACACCTGGCACCTCCAAGGCCTGATGGCGACCGCGGTCGCAGCCGCTACGACCTGCGAAATGACGGTCGACCTGTCCCCAGAGACGTCTCTGATGGGAACCGCGGGCGGTCTCTCCATGGCCCGCGATCGGGGCCTGCTCGGGACGCAGGGACCGGTCCTGGTGATCAACGGGGACGGCCTCTCGAACCTAGAGATCACACCTCTCCTCGAGCGTCACTCCACCCGTGGCGATGCGGTGACGTTGGGGCTCCTGCCGCACCCCGATCCAACTCGATGGTCGCGAGTTCTGGTCGACTCTCAGGGGACGGTGGTCGCCATCCGCCCTTCTGCAGACGTCCAGTCGCTTGAAGTTTCATGGCTGTACCCGGGGGTGATGGCGGTGTCGCGCGATGCCCTGAATGCAATACCGTCAACCGCCGGGGAAATCCCCAACCGTCTCTGGTACCCCGCCCTCGCCGGGGGAAGATTGGGTGGCGTGTCGATTACCGGGACATGGCGCGAGGTCGGCACGGCAGAGGATTATCTGGACGTGATCACGGACCAGTTGGCCGGGAAGAGCTTCATCCATCCGACGGCACGTGTCGCAGAGACCGCTTTCATCGACGGCTCCTTCATCGGGCGTGACGCCAGAGTCGGTGACCGGAGTGTCGTCCTCGGTTCGGTTGTGACTGACGGAGCATCATTGGGGATCGGCAGCCACGTCGCCCATTCGGTGTTGTTGGGTCGAACAGAGTGTGCGGCCGGCGAACGACTCGAATCCGAATATCGAGTGGGGCCGGTCGCGGACCGGTAGCCGACGAACCCCCACTCACAGTGCGCTCTTGCGCCACTCGGGCCACCCCGATCGCCAAACCAGCGAGATCACCCGCCCGGTTCCCCCGTAGACCCGGAGAACGCGCATCCGCGCATGATGATCGGTGAGATACACCGAACTCGGCGTCGCGTGGCCCTGTGGCGTAAAGGTGATGATGTCGCCACGGCCGGCGCGCACCGGATCCGAAAGGTCACCCCGAAGCCGCCCGCGCCCGGACGGATCGGGGACGAACTCCTGTTGGAGGATACCGAGACCGGCCGTTCTCGGCGCGAATTCGAGAACCTCCGACACGATCGGATCCGTACGACTCTCGAGGTCGCGCCGGAGAATCCCGTCCCCATCGCCATCGGCCGCGATAAAGCACCGCCACGATCCGTCTCCACCCCGCTCGAATACCAGACCGGTGGATCGTTGGTTCATGATCGCAAAGGCGCGACACCGAAACATCAGTCCCTGGAGACGTCCCGAGGCCCCGAGCAGGGCGGCGGCCCGATTCACCTCACTGAGATTCGGCACGGCCACCGCGGCGATGATCCCGACCACCACCACCACGGCCGCCACCTCTGACAACGAGATTCCGCGTTGCCCAGCCCCCATCATCTGATTGCTCCCCACGAAAGCTCCCTTCAAAAACGCGGCCCCGAAGGGCCGCATCCCGTCCACGCTGTATTCAGTCACCGACGAGAGATCAGGCCCATCCCGGTCTCCTGCCAGCGACAGTTGGTCATCAGCTCGCGCCCTCGCTCCCCGGTTTCTTCGACCGCGGCAGACGGACCTTTTCGGTCAGGGTCGTCGCGCCGTTCGTCGCCAGGTACGGCTCCAGGCGTTCGAGCGATCTGTCACCGATCCCTTTGACCGCGACAATCTCGTCAACAGTCCTGAACGGGCCGTTCGCCTCGCGGTAGTCGATGATCCGACCCGCGAGGGCCGGGCCGACCTTTGGCAACAGCTGCAGTTGATCGGCATCCGCGGTGTTGATATTGACGACACCGGAACTCGTTCCGGTTTCGGCCGCAGCGGCAAGTGACGCCGCGAAGCAGGCGAGAAAGATCAGTGTCGTGATGGTTCGTTGCCTCATGTCATTCTCCTTGTTTCTGTGGTTGATGATCGGGGCTTGTGCCAACGTTCAGACTTCATCCATGGTGGGCTCCTTTCGTTCACTTTCTCGAAGGAGCAGCTCTCGTGCCAATTGTCGAAACTTCAAGAAGTGTCTGAAAAAAAGCACGTTATCCATTAGAGTTCGGAGAGTGGAAATCCCGAACCGACAAAAAATTCTGTCATCTCCGGCGACGACTCAGTCCCAGAAGGTGTCAAGAAATTTTGTCAGTGTCAGCCTGCTATACTCCCCCGGTGACCCTCGATCGGATGACATGCAGATGGGCAATCGATGCAGGCTGGAGACCCCGAGATGACGCGTGAGATCGTTCTCGCCGTGTCCGGAGGATCGGGCTCTGTGCTGGCGGCGCGGTTCGCCGTCGCGGCTCTGAAAACGGGAGCGGTCGACACGTTGCATGTGATTGTGTCGGGGGCCGCAGGCAAGGTCCTCCAGCACGAACTCGGCCCCGCCTGGACCACTGCACGTGGATTCGCCGAACAACTTCCGCTGGGTGATGAACTTCGCGCCCGAATTCAGACCTATTCGGACAACGAGTTGACGGCGCCGGTCGCTTCGGGCTCCTACCGCCTTTCGGGAGTGGTCGTCCTCCCCTGTTCCGCGGGGACCGCCGGCGCTCTGGCAAACGGTATTTCGCGCGGACTCGTTCAGCGGGTCGCCGACGTGGCCATCAAACAAAGATGGCCGCTGCTCCTCGGAATCCGCGAGAGCCCCATGTCGCCGATTCTGCTCGAGAATCTTTTGCGGCTGGCGCGGGTCGGCGCCCACATCGTGCCGCCACTGCCGGCCTTTTATCTGAATCCGGAAGAGTCGTCGGCCATGTCGGTTTTTATCGACCACTACTGTGTTCGTCTCCTCGACCTGCTCGGAATCGAAACCGAGGGTGCGGGACTTCGGTGGAAGGACTGAGGCGTCCCGTCCTCCGCGTCGCACGGGACATCCGCGAAACCGGCGAGATGGTCGCGTTCAAGCACTCGATCTTCGCAGTCCCCTTCGCCGTCATTTCGCTGATCACGGCGACCGCCCCTTCCTGGCCGTCACCCGCAACGTGGGTGTGGGTTCTCGTGGCGATGGTTTCGGCGCGCACCGCGGCGATGGCGTTCAACCGTCTCGCGGATCACGCTGTCGACGCGGAAAACCCCCGCACCAAAGAACGCGCCCTGCCCTCGGGCCGCCTCCAGCGGAGTTTTGCGTGGTTCGTGACCGGGTTTTCCGGGCTGGTGTTTGTCGCGGCAGCGGCTGCTCTCAATCCTCTTTGTCTGGCGCTCGCGCCGCTCACGCTCGCGGTCCTTCTCGGCTACTCATTTACCAAACGCTTTACCAGTGCGTCACATCTCTGGCTTGGTTTCGCTCTCGGTTTGGCGCCGATCGGTGCATGGATCGCTGCCACCGGCCGCATCGACTGGCCGCCGGTCGTCCTCGCCGCTTCGGTCTCGCTGTGGGTGGCCGGTTTCGATATCATCTACTCCCTCCAGGACGAAGACTTCGACCGTGAGCATTCCCTCCACTCCCTACCGGCCCGCATCGGCGGACCCGCCGCGCTCACCGTCGCCCGCTTCGCCCACGTGTTGGCATTCGCCGGCTTTGTCGTGTTTGCTGTGGCGGCCGGGGGCGGTCCTTTTCGGCTCGGCGCGGTCGTCCTGGCCGGCGCGCTGCTGGCATGGCAGCACCGTCTGGTCTCCGCCGACGACATCACGTCGGTCGACGCCGCGTTTTTCTCCGCCAACGGCGCTCTGGCGGTCATGATGGGCGCGCTTTTCGTCATCGCAGGGGCTGTCGGGCCATGACGGACGTGACGGCGGCGGCGGCACAGGCTACTATCTCAATCTGATGAGCGGACCGAAGATACCCTTCCGACACATCGCCGTTGAAGGCCCGATCGGGGTCGGAAAGACGTCGCTCGTTCAGTTGTTGGCGGATCGTTTCGAAGGCGTGATGGTGTTGGAAGACATCACAAATCCCTTTCTGCCGTCGTTCTACGAGGGCCGCGAGGGCGCGGCCTTCCAGGTCCAGATCTATTTTCTGTTGTCCCGTTTCCAGCAGCAGCGCGAGATCGCGCAGATGAACCTCTTCCAAAGGCTGGTCCTTGCCGACTACACCTTCCCGAAGGATCGGATCTTCGCCTATCTCAACCTCGACGACACCGATCTCCGGGTCTATGAAAAGCTCTATCCGGTCCTCGATCACGAGGTTCCGAAACCCGATCTCGTGATCTATATGCAGGCCTCTGTGGACGTCCTTCTCGAGCGCATCAAGAAACGAGCACGCGACTTCGAGAGCAATATCGACCCCGAGTATCTGGTGCGGCTCAGCGAGGCCTACTCCTACTATTTCTTCCACTATCGCGAGACGCCGCTCTTGGTGGTCAACACCGACGAAATCGACTTCGTCAACAAACCCGCAGACTTCAACGCGTTTGTCGAACAGATCATGCGCAGCCGCCGCGGCACCCAGGTCTACGTCCCGGTCGGCAACTGAGCGGACCGGCTGACAACGTAACTGCTATAGTCCCCGCCGGAGGAACAGCCATGCTCGCCCGCGACCTCTTTCGCTCCCACCCCGAACTCGTCCGCGAGATGCTCGCGGCCCGTCACACCGAAGCGCCGCTCGACCGGTTGCTGGAGGTCGACGCGGCGTGGCGAGAGATTCTGGTCGACGTCGAGGAACTCAAGGCACGGCGCAACGCGGGATCCAAGGAAATAGGCGACCTGTATCGACAGGGCCTCAAGGACGAGGCCGAACAGCGCAAGGCGGCGATGACCGAACTCGGCGACCAAATCAAGGCCCTCGAAACGGGAGCCAGAGATCTCGAGCAGGAGCTCGGCGCCCTCGAGCTCACAATCCCGAACCTCTTCGACGCGGATGTCCCCATCGGTGCCGACGAGTCGGCCAACCGGGAACTGCGAACCTGGGGCGACCGCCCCGACTTCCAATTCGAGCCCTCAGCCCACTGGGACCTCGGACCGGACCTCGGGATCGTAGATTTCGAACGCGCCGCGAAGATCGCGGCGAGCCGGTTTGCGGTCCTTCGCGGGCACGGCGCGGCACTCGAGCGGGCCCTGGTCTCCTACATGCTGGACCTCCACACTCAGTGCCACGGCTACACCGAGGTGATCCCTCCATATCTCGTCAACTCCGCGTCCCTGGTCGGCACCGGCCAGCTTCCGAAATTCGCCGACGATCTTTTCCGCCTTGAAGGGCTGGATCTCTACCTGGCGCCCACCGCCGAGGTCCCGGTGACCAATATCCACCGCGACGAGACCCTCGACGAAGAGGTCTTGCCGCTTCGCTACTGCGCCTTCACACCGTGTTTTCGTGCCGAGGCCGGGTCGCACGGGCGCGATGTGCGGGGCCTCATCCGCCAACACCAGTTCCACAAGGTCGAACTCGTCCAGTTCGTCCATCCTGATCACTCGGCCGAACGGCTCGAGGAACTGACCGGTCACGCCGAGGCGGTTCTCCAGGGGCTCGGTCTGCACTATCGTGTGGTCTCCCTTGCGAGCGGCGATCTCGGTTTTTCGGCCGCCACGACCTACGATATCGAGGTCTGGCTCCCTGCCATGGACGCCTTCCGGGAAATTTCCTCGTGCAGCAGCTTTTCAGATTTTCAGGCGCGGCGAGCCAGGCTTCGTTTCAAACCCGCAGGTGGCGGCAAGGCGCGGCTCCTCCACACGATCAACGGTTCGGCGTTGGCCATCGGCCGCACCATGGTCGCGGTGCTCGAGAACTACCAACAGGCCGACGGCTCGGTTGTCGTCCCCGAGGTGCTCCGACCCTACATGCACAACCTCGAGGTCATCGAACCCCAGCGCTGACGGGTTGTAGGTTTTCAGCCGAACCTCCTGTAATAACGATTGTCATAGGCGGGGCAGGCCCCGCCACTCCAGGGGCATGTCGTTTGTGGGTAGGGGCGGCACCTGTGCCGCCCGGCTTCAACCAGGCGAGATTGCTTTGATTTCGGCGGAACACTCAGAACTCAACCAAAAAAACTATCCCTGCGGAGGCAATTCGAGCTGATCGGCAATGGTCGCCATCGCGTCGCGGACAAAGGCGATGTGCTCGCCGAGATCGACGCCGAGCTCTTCGGCTCCTGATCGAACATCGTCCCGGTTCACTCCACGGGCAAAGGCCTTGTCCTTGAGCTTCTTCTTTACGGATTTCACCTTGACCTCGGCGATCGCCTTGTCCGGACGAACAAGTGCGCACGCGCTGAGAAAGCCCGAGAGCTCGTCTACGGCGAATAGGGTCTTTTTGACCAGGGTGTCGCGCGGCACGCCCATGTAGTCGGCGTGCGAAGCGGCGACCTGAATCCACTCCTCGGGCCACCCGCGATCACGAAGGATCGCCGTGCCGACGTGGAGATGGGTGTCCTCGGTCGAGTTCTGCTGGTAGTCAAAATCATGGATCAGCCCGATGATGCTCCACACCTCTTCATCCTCGCCGAAATGGCGGGCGTAGGCGCGCATCGCCGCCTCCACGCCCATCGCATGTTTGAGAAGGCTCGGGTTGTCGGTGAACTCTGTCAGCAACGCCCAGGCGTCGTCGCGGGTCGGCTTGTCGCTCATATCTCCTCCGAAAACAGAGTATAGCCTCCGCCGACGGGACAATGAGAGTCCGACGACACCTTCGTGCTCGTGCTCCTCATCGCAATCTCAAACATCATGGGGCAACGCCCTCGTTTCGGGTGCCACAACGAGCACGAGAACGAGCACGAATCCGATTCTGTGAGAAAAAGATGCATATCGACGATGAGAATGTAATCAAAACGCAGAAATCATCTTGACTTTCGACAAAATGAAGTGCAGTATCCACCGAACGACACACCAGGAGGCGACACCGTGCCAAAATCAGCGAACGAAATCCTCGCCCTGTCCACGGAAGAAAATGTCCATTTCCTGCGGCTCCAATTCACCGACATCGACGGCATTATCAAAAATGTCGAGGTTCCCGCGAGCCAGTTCACCAAGGCCCTCGACGGCCAGATCATGTTCGATGGATCATCGATCGAAGGTTTCACCCGGATCGAAGAATCGGACATGCTGCTGGTTCCCGACCTGGAAACCTTCCAGGTCTTTCCATGGGAGGCCAACCAGGGGAGAGTCGCTCGGCTGATCTGCGATATCGCCAACCCAGACGGCACGACCTTTGCGGGCTGCCCACGCAGCGCCCTCAAAAGAGCCGTGGCGAAGGCGGATTCCATGGGATACAAAATGATGGCCGGGCCCGAGGCCGAGTTCTTCCTCTTCCAGCGCGACGAGAACGGATTGCCGATCCCCGCCACGCACGACACCGGCGGATATTTCGACCTCAGTCCGATCGACCTCGGAGAGGAGGCCCGCCGAGACATCACCCTCGTTCTCGAAGCGATGGGGCTCGAGGTCGAGGCGGCCCACCACGAGGTCGCGCCCGGCCAGCACGAGATCGATTTCAAATACGGGGAAGCCGTCGCGACTGCCGACGCGGTTGTCACCTTCCGCTTCGTGGTCAAAAAGGTCGCGCTGATGCACGGTCTCCACGCGACCTTCATGCCGAAGCCTCTGGCCGGGGTCAACGGGTCCGGCATGCACGTGCATCAGTCGCTGTTCACCAGTGACGGCGAGAATTCTTTTTATGATCCGGATGGTCCGTGGCAGTTGTCCGCGGTCGGCCAGTCCTACATCGCCGGTCTGCTCGACCACGCCCGAGCCTTCGTCGCTCTGACCAACCCGCTGGTCAACTCCTATAAAAGACTCGTGCCCGGCTACGAGGCCCCAGTCAACGTGGCATGGTCGGAAAAGAACCGTTCGCCCATGATCCGGGTGCCGGCGCGGCGCGGCGAGGGGACCCGGTGCGAGGTTCGGATTCCCGATCCATCGTGCAACCCCTATCTCGCCTTTACGGCAATGATGGCGTCGGGCCTCGACGGCATCGAGCGCGGCCTCGACTGCGGCGAGCCGGTCAACCGCAACATCTGGGAGATGAGCCAACGCGAAAAGAAGCGCCTCAAGATCCACGAGCTTCCGGCGAGCCTCGATGAGGCGCTGGACTTCCTGGAAAAAGACAAGCTGCTGCGCGAGGCTCTCGGCGACCACATCTTCGACCACTTCATCTTCAACAAACGAACCGAATGGGCCGATTACATCAAGGAAATCCACGATTGGGAGCTCGATCGGTATCTCGATAGGTACTGAAAAGCGGGCTCTCGACCCGGAGAATGCAACGCCCCAGCCTTTCGGTGGGGCGTTTTCGCGTTCGAAAAACATTGTGTAAATTTTCACGAGACGTTAGAGTAGACACTGCCGCACCGGCGAAGATCGCCGGGCGCCGGCGGTAGGGGAGGGGTTGCGAATGCCGATCATCTCCATTTCTCAGGGTAGCTACAGCGGCTCCCAGGAGCTCGCCGAGGCCCTTCAAAAGCGATTGGGCTACAAGGTCGTCCGGCTCGTGGACGCGCTCGAAGGCGCCAAGCGGTACGGGATCTCCAAAGACGACATGTACCGCGGCCTCGACATGCCCGCCAACTTCTTCGAGAGATTCAGCCGGCGCAAAGAGCGCTACATCCTCGCCATGCAGGCAACTCTCGGCGAGTTGATGGCGGACGGCGACGGCATCTACTGCGGACTCGCCGGTCAGTTCATCTTCCAGGGTCTGTGCGGGGTTTTCAAGGTTCGACTTGTTGCCCCGATGGACTACCGCATTACGGCCACGATTTCGAACATGCGGGTGTCGCACGACGAGGCGGTCAGCTATATCCGTCACGCCGACGATCGGCGGGCGAAGTGGGGCCGGCAGATGTTCGGCGTCGACCTCAACAGCCCCGAACTCTACGACCTCGTGGTCAACCTCGAACACATGAGCCTTGACACCGCAGCCGACATGATCACCGGCACCATCGAACGCACCGAGTTCCCCGACGACTGCAAACGTCAATTCCAGGACTTCGCGGTCGAAAAGAGGGTGCGCGCCGCCCTCAGGTTCAACTCTCCGTTCATCGCTGACGGCATCGATATCGCGGCCAAGGACGGCGTAGTCACCCTTTCGGGAGGGCGGGCCTTTGAAGACTCGCGGTCCGAGATTGTTGATTTCGTCAGCCGGATCAAAGGGGTGGCGAAGGTTGTCACTTCGACGGGTGAAGTGGTGTCGGTCGACTCCACGTTGGATCTTGACAGCGGGTTCTCGACGCGGGACACCACCGCCCGCGACGTCATGTTGCCGCCCGACAGCTACCCCCACTGTCGTTTGTCGTGCACCATTCGCGAAGCGGTTGTCGCGCTCAGCGCCTCAGCGGTCAAGCTCGAAGATGGCTACATGATGGTGCCGCGGTACGTCCTCGTGCTCGATGACGATGGGGAGGAGATCCGCGGGATCGTCAGCCGTCGCGAGCTTCTGAAGGGCCTGATTCCGCACTTCCAGGAGGACAGGGAGACGGCCGACCATATCCGCAAGCTAGTCCCCTTCGGTGGCCAGACGCCGAGTGACCTGGTGATTCGCTGGACCTCGCTGTTCACACCCGCCGCCCTCGAATCGTCGACCCACAGCATCGCCTCCATCATGGTTCCGATCCGGGGCACGGTCCAGGTCAGCGATTCGCTGTCGACGGTGATTTCGACCATGCTCCACCACGGTGTCGACCTGGTGCCGGTCCTCGATGGGCAAAAGGTTGCCGGCGTCGTGCTGATGACCAACATCTTCGACATCGTGGCGCAGTACATCATGGAACACGGGGGTGCCGATCGAAGGAGGCCACGCTGATGGCCGAAATCGAAAGCACCCCGAAAAAGCGCCGGTACTTCGTTCTTCGGAGAAAACGACGATACGACATCGATTGGCGGCGTGTGTTCTTCCTGTCCCTCGGTGTGGTTCTGTTCTTCGCGGTTTATCTGTCGCCGCCCTGGCCGGCCGCCATCGACCCCATGGGCGACGCTTTCGAGCTCTCCGAACAGGGCAAGGCAGCGCTGGGCCTGTTCCTGCTGGCCGCCGTGTGGTGGGTGTTCGAGGTCGTGCCGATCGGCGTCACCTCGATCACCATCGGGGTGGTTCAAGCGCTCTTCCTGATCCGCCCCGACCTCATGGTGGCCAGCGACGGCGCTCCGATCGGAGGCGCCGAGCTGGCTTTCAAGGAGTTCTTCCACCCATCGGTGTGGTTCATCTTCGGCTCAATCGTCATCGGCATGGTCTTCACCAAGACCGGGCTCACCAAGAGACTGGCGTACAAGATGCTGGTTCTGGTAGGCGAGAAGACCAGCCGCATCTATCTCGGCTGTTTCATCATGACCGCGGCACTGACCCTGGTCATGGCCCACACCGCCGTCGCCGCGACTGTCTTCCCCCTGTTGATCGCCATCTACCGTCTCTACGACGAAGGCGATGAACCGACCCGTTTTGGCAAGGGCCTCTTCATGGGCATGGCCTATGTGGCCGGGGCGGGGAGCATCATCACGCTGCTCGGCGCTGCGCGTGGTGCTGTGGCACTCGGGTTCTACAAAGAAATCACCGGACAGGATGTCACCTTCTTCGGTCTCACCTGGTACATGTTCCCCGTCGGCTGGGTGATGGTCTTTGTTCTGTGGGCCTTCTTCATGGTTTACTACAAGCCGGAGCGAGCCACCATACCGGGTTTGAGGCAACGGGCACGGGACCTCTACAGCCACCTCGGTCCGATCACCGCCAAGGAGATCCAGGCAGCAGTCATCGTCGTTTCAGCGGTTTCAATCATGAGTCTGCGCTCTTTTATCCCAGCCCTCAAAAGCGTCGACAAGAGCGGCGTCATTCTGCTTGCCACGGTGCTCTTCTTTGTGCTCAAGATCCTCGATATCGGCGACCTCGAGGATGTTCCCTGGAACATCATCCTCCTCTTCGGGGGCGCCATGAGTCTCGGTTACTGCCTGGTTCTGACCGGCGCCGCCGACTGGCTCGCCATCAACACGGTGTCGGGGCTGAAAACCGCACCGGCCATGGTCTTCATCATCGGGATGGCGTTCTTCGTCATGATCATGACCAACCTGATCATGAACGTCGCCGCTATCGCCATCTGCCTCCCGGTGGCCCTCAAGGTCGCCCCCTATCTCGGGGTTGGCGGTGAGGTCATCCTATTCAGTGCGCTGGTGGTCGCCGGGATGCCCTTCCTGCTGCTGGTCGGTGCTGCGCCCAATGCCATCGCCTATGAAAGCAAACAGTTCACCTCGGGCGAATTCTTCAAGGCCGGCATCCCCGCCAGTCTCCTGCTGATGGTGGTGGTCGCGGTCTTCGTCATCTTCATCTGGCCGATCATGGGCATGGAGGTCCTCATCCCGACGCCGTAGGCACGCCGCGGCTTGACCGAACAGGAGCAACCGATGCCGACTGAAAAACTGCTTTCCGGTCACCTACAGTTCAGAGAGAAATTCGAGTCGGAACACGAGGTGTTCGTCCGGCTCGCCGAAGAGGGACAACAGCCCAAGGTGCTGTGGATCGGGTGCTCGGATTCGCGGGTGGTTCCGGAATTGATCACCGGTGCCGACCCGGGCGAGCTCTTCAACGTTCGCAACATCGCCAATATCGTCCCGCCCGCGCCCACGATCGCCTGCGCCACCGGTGCCGCCATCGAGTACGCCGTTCTCCACCTCGAGGTGAGCCACATTGTGGTGTGCGGTCATACCGAGTGCGGCGGGATCAAAGCCCTCGAGTCACCGCCGTCGGCCCTCACCGAGCCTCACATCGCATCCTGGCTGGAGCTGGCTCATCCGGCGCGGGAGCGGGTGCTGGCCAGGGGCGTGGCGGCCGATCTAATCTACCTCGAGACCATCAAGACCAACGTGCTGCTCCAGTGCGAGAATCTCAGGTCCTACACGTGTGTGGCAGAGCGCGAGGCAACCGATGCTCTGTCGGTCCACGCCTGGTTGTACGACCTGCACAATGGTTCCATTCTGGACTTCGATGAACCATCAACCGAGTGGAAGACGGTCGCTGAAAAGACTCAATGAACCAGACCCCTCTTTCCGCAGACTGCACCAACATGACAGCCACCTGTCATCGGACGGGGGAAGCTTGATGCCTCCAACTAAAGGCCAAGATCGGCTGCACGCGCCCGCTGTGAAGATGCACACCGCAGTATTGATGCTTGCGCTGATCATTATCGCCCCGCTCATCATCACCGGGATGGTCAACCTTCAACAATTCCGAAACGCCTACAAGAACAAGGTCTCGAATGAGCTCTCGGTCATGATCGAGCGCCACAGCTTGAATATCGATTCGTTTCTCTCAGATCGACTCTCAGACACCAGGGTCGTCGCCCGTGAGCATCCCATCGAGCGCCTCCGTGATCCCGAGTTCCTCCGCCAAGTGCTCAACGTCTTGCGCGAAGAGTACGACGGCGCCTTCGTGGATCTCGGATTGGTGAATCCTGAAGGCGTCCAGGTCGCCTATGCGGGACCATTCAATCTGCAGATGGCCGACTATTCGGAGACCACCTGGTTTCAGGACGTTTTGGAAAACGAGAGCATCATCAGCGATGTCTTTTCCGGATTGCGCGGGTCGCCTCACTTCATCGTCGCCACCCGTCGATCGGAAGGCGACACGAGCTTCGTGGTCAAGGCCACGATCGATTTCGAGGCATTCAACGCCCTGGTCGAAAATCTGCGAATCGGCAACACCGGCTTTGCCTTCATCATCAATCGCAGGGGCGAGTTCCAGACCAACCCTCATTTCGAGGTGGTCCTCCGCCAGCCGCCCTACTCGGATCTCCTCGAGGGCGGAGCCCGGTCGGACCGAATTTCGGTGGTGGAAGGGGAAGACGTTCTCGGACGCGAAGCGATCTTCACCATCGCACCTCTCAAACAAGGGCGCTGGTTCCTGTGCTACCAGCAGGAGACCTCCGACGCCTTTGCCGAACTGCAGCAGGTCCAGTACTTCGTCATCACGGTGTCGATCGTCGTCTCCCTGATCGCTGTCTTTCTGGGCTATCTGGTCTCCCGATACATCGCGCAGCGACTCGCCCAGGCCCACCACGAGCGCACCGTCATGACCCACCAGGTCATGGAAACCGGACGTCTGGCGTCGATCGGCGAACTCGCCGCCGGCATTGCGCACGAAATCAACAACCCCGTCGCCATCATGGTCCAGGAGGCGGGCTGGATCGATGATCTGCTCGCCGAAGGTGAACCGGTTTCGCGTGACAACCTCGAAGAGATCAACCGCGCCGTCGGCCAGATCCGCACCCAGGGCGATCGCTGTAAGGAGATCACCTACAAGCTCTTGAGTTTTGCCCGCAAGACCGACCCGACCGTCAAGGATGTCCAGCTCAACGACGTGGTCAGCGAGGTCATCGGTCTGACATCTCAAAAGACTCGGTACGCCAACGTCCGCATCGAAACCGAGCTGGTGCCCGATCTTCCGATCATTCACGCCTCGGCCTCGGAAGTTCAGCAGGTTCTTCTCAACCTGGTCAACAACGCCATCGATGCCATCGAGCAGCCCGGCGGTACGGTGATGGTCGCAACCCGCCGGGAGGACGACGACGTCATCCTCGAGGTCTCGGACACCGGCAAGGGGATCCCCGAGGCCAATCTGGCGCGGATATTCGATCCGTTCTTCACCACCAAACCGGTCGGTCAGGGCACCGGTCTCGGGCTCTCAATCTGCTTCGGAATCGTCGAAAAGATGGGCGGAAAGATCACGGTTCAGAGTGAGATCGACAGAGGCACCGCATTCACTGTGTTCTTCCCCACAAAGGCTCCTGAGAACGACTCGGCCGCCGAACCCGGCAGTGAAGGAGATGGACAATGAGCGAAGCATCGGTATTGCTCGTCGACGACGAGGTCCCATTTGTCGAGACCCTGGTCAAACGTCTCGCCAAGAGGGATCTCCGCGTCGATACAGCTCACAGCGGGCGCGAGGCCCTCGAAAAGCTCGCCGAGAGCGGGTCGGACAAGACCGACGTCGTGGTACTCGACGTCAAGATGCCGGAGATGGACGGCCTCGAAACCCTGTCCAGGATCAAGGATGCGCACCCCCTGATCGAGGTCATCATGCTGACCGGCCACGCCACTGTGGAGTCGGCAATCGACGGCATGAAACGAGGGGCCTTCGACTATCTGATGAAACCGTGCGAGATCGACCAACTCATGGACAAGGTGCGTGAGGCAGCGAGGAAGAAACGCGAGCATGAATCGAAGATCCTCGAGGCGCGGGCAACCATGATCTCGCTTCGCAGGGGAGACTGAGAAGACGCCATGACCAACACCGCGGACGGTATCCGTTTGCTGCTGGTCGATGACGAGGTGGGATACCTCGAAGTACTGTCGAAGAGGCTGACCCGACGCGGCTTCGAGGTCACCACGGCATCGAGCGGCGCAGAGGCCATCCGAGCGGCGCGCAGGTGGGACTTCGACGTCGCGGTCGTCGATCTGAAGATGGAGGACATGGACGGTATCGAGGTGCTCAAGGTCCTCAAGCGGATGGTCCCCGCCATGCACGTCATCATCCTGACCGGTCACGGATCGGAGCGCGCTGCGCGGGAAGGCATTGCCGAGGGGGCATTCGATTATCTGATCAAGCCGATCGGCCTCGACCCTTTGATCGCAAGGATCCGCGCGGCTCTGAGCTCGGGCTCGGCGTGAGCACGCAATGGGGCTGAAGCTAATGAATGGTCTGCCGGAAATCTCACATTCAGTTTCAGAAGGAGGGGCAAGGTGAACTTTTTCAAAGCACTGGGAGAATTCATGATGGTTGCGACCCGCGCCCATGCGGAGTGGGAAATCGAGACGTCGAACAGGATCGTGCACGACCCGAAACGGTTGTTGCTCCTGGTCCTGCTGGTGGTCCCGATCTTCGTCTTCGGGCCGGCGGTCGCAGCAACCATGGTGGATCAGGCGGCCGCGGCGGGCGACTCGCTACCCGACATCCTGGGCGGTAAGAAAGCCTATAGCCCGGCTTTCTACTCGACCGGGATTTTCATCGCATCGATCTTCATCGGCCTGTGCGCGGGTCTGATCACCGGCTGCATCGGGGCGGGCGGCGGCTTCATCATCGCACCGGCGCTCATGTCGGCCGGCATCAAGGGAATTCTGGCGGTTGGAACCGACCTCTTTCATATCTTCGCCAAGGCGATCATGGGCAGCGTGATCCACCGCAAGCTGGGCAACGTGTCGGTGCCTCTGGCCTTCACTTTTCTTATCGGGGCAATCGGTGGCGCCACACTCGGTGGTGTGATCAACCGGGTTCTGTACGAGATCAACCCGGTCCTGTCGGACGCATTCATCACCACCATCTATTCGATCATGCTCGGCGGACTCGGCGCCTACGCCATGATGGACTACCTGAAGGCGCGCAAAAGCGCAGGTCCGGATGACGACGCCCACGGTGGCGGCGCGGAGGGCGCCGACCTCGGCAACCTGCCAAAGAAGCTGCAGGCCATCAAGGCCCCGCCGATGATCACGTTCGACCAGAACCTGGTGCCGGGAGGGCGCCAGATCTCGGCCTGGTTCCTGATTGCGAGCGGATTCCTGGTCGGCTTTGCTGCAGCCATCATGGGCGTCGGAGGCGGTTTCCTGACCTTCCCGATCTTTGTCTATACCCTCGGCGTCTCATCCATGACCACCGTCGGGACCGATATCTTTCAGATCGTCTTCACGGCCGGGTATGCCGCAATTTCGCAGTACGCGATCTACGGCTTCATCTTCTACACCCTGGCGATGGGGATGCTCATCGGCTCGCTCTTTGGCGTCCAGGTGGGCGCCATGGTCACCAAGGTCGTCAAGGGCATCACCATCCGAGGTTTCTACGCGATGGCGGTCCTGGCCGGCTTTATCAACCGGATCTTCGCCCTTCCCGGCAAGCTCTCTGATCTCGAGGTGATTTCGCTGTCTCCCGGTGTGATCAGCGTACTCGACGGAATCGGAATCTGGGCCTTCTTCCTGGTCATCGGGGGATTTGCGGTGTGGGTCCTCTATACGTTTTTCTCAAGCCTCGGCAAGCTCCGCGGGACGGAGGTGGCGTCATGAAAAGGATCAAGAAGAAGGAACTCGGCATCGGTATTTTCCTTCTGGCAACCTTCTCCGCGGTCATGATCGCAATCTTCATGCCGCTGATCGACGGGGAAAATATCCTCAACTACCTGGACAACCTCTACAACTCGATCTCCAAAGGCTCGGCCTACTACATTCCGAAGGTGGAGCACCAGATTGAGGACCATGGCAGCGAGGTGGTCACGCTCAACCTCAAGATGGAGACCGCGGAAGCCGCAGCGACCGCCAAGCCTCTCTTCACACGTTCCGGGGCCACGACGTCTCTCGACGATGGCACGAACCTGATTGTCAAAGGCGACCTCGAAGCCATATTCAAAACGTGTCTGGAGGATGCGGAGTCGGCCTACCACAACCGGCAGGAGGACTTCGCCGACCGGTACGGTCTGGAAGCCCGGCCCGTTCTCCACTCATGGTGGCAGGCGCTGAAGGCGATGGAGAAGGATCTCAACCGGCAGAAGCTCTTTGCAGCCGCCCAGCTCACACACACCGTTCAGGCCAAGACCGTGGAGTGCGCCTACAACTACTACGGTATCGAGGCCCAGGAGATCAAGAACCGCTGGGGAACTGTTCTCTTTTCGCTCGTTTTCTACGTGCTCTACACCATCTGGTATGGCTACGGAATCATGTACGTCTTCGAAGGGCTGGGATTCGAGCTGGCGGCCCACTGACAGGGCGCGACCGACGCCGGCATCCGCGATAAGATACACCCGACGCGCCGGCGCAAGTCCGGTGCGTCGGTCACGGAGGATGTCATGGCCATCGCGGTACTCCTGGTCGACGATGAAGAGACCTTTGTCGAGACGCTGGCAAAGCGACTCACGCTGCGCCGATTTAACGTCTATACCGCCACCCGGGCTCCACGGGTCTTTCAAACGCTCGAAGAAAACCTCATCGACGTGGTCGTGCTCGACGTTCGGATGCCCGACCTCGACGGAATCGAGGCAACTCAGAAGATCAAAACCTCCCACCCGCTTGTCGAGGTCATTCTCCTCACCGGTCACGCCAGCATGGAGGCCTCGCTCGAGGGATTGAAGATGGGGGCCTTCGACTACCTCCTCAAACCGGTCAACATCGACGAGTTGGTGTACAAGATCGAGGACGCTCACCGCAAAAAGGAACTCCAGGAGGAGAAGATCCGCCGGCTGAGCGATCAGGCCGAAACGACCGGCGACGAGGTGTGAAAAGTCGGTGACCATCCGAGGAGCCTCGTGGCTGCGACGCCTGCTGGACCGGTTCCGCGTCCAATCGGAAGAGCCGCGGGATCCGGAAGCGGCGCGCGAGCTTTTCCAGAGCCGTTACCACGCGCTGCGCCTGCTGCTCGCCGCCAACACCCGGGCTCTCAAGTCGATGGCGACGATGGAACAGGCTGTTCTGAGCAATCGAATCTTCCCGATGGCATTTGTGCGAACCCATTGCACGGCGGTCGGGGTCAACGTCTTCAAGATGGTCCGCAACCTCGACACTCTCGCGCCCGAGAAGTACTCGCTCCTCTTCGAGCGCCTGCGGGCGATTCAACGGGAGATCGACCACGAGATCGCCGCACTGCCCCGCCCTCCGGACACGCCGTTTGTCTTGCCCATGTCGGAGATCAGCCACCAACACCTCGATGTTGCCGGTTCCAAGATGGCCACCCTCGGTGAGATCGGCAACGATGTCGGTCTGACCGTGCCGCCGGGCTTTGTCATCACCACCTCCGCGTACGAGAGCCTGATCGCAGTCAACGACCTCCAGCCGGAGATCAACCGCCTGCTGCAGGGCCACCAATCAGAGCGACTCGACGAGCTTTTCGTGCTCAGCTCCAGACTCCAGCAGCTGATCCTGTCGGCCGAGGTCCCGGCGGACATCGCCGATGCGATCGACTCCGCCGCCGCCGAGATCGTCGATCCCGCCGCGGACACAACCTTTGCCCTTCGATCCAGTGCCCTCGGCGAAGATACGGCTGACATGTCCTTTGCCGGCCAGTACGAATCATTACTCAACGTCCGCCGAACCAACCTGGTGACCGGCTATCTCGAGGTGGTGGCCAGCAAGTACACGCCCCAGGCCATGCAATACCGTCTGCAACGCGGTCTCCGCGACGACGATGTGGTCATGAGCGTGGGTTGTCTCGAGATGGTCGCCGCCCGCTCCGGAGGCGTCGCCTACACGGGAAACCCGGGCGACCTGGAGGATGACAGCATCTTCATCAGTTCGGCATGGGGGTTGCCGAAAGCCATCGTCGACGGCCGGTTCGCCTCCGACCTCTTGATCGTCGACCGCGCCGACCCGCCCAGAATCACCTCGCGCGAGATCGGCGACAAAAAGACGAAGTTTGTCCTCCACCATCGCGAAGGCGTGCGGCGGTCCGATGTCGAAGAGGATCTGCAGCGGCAATCCTCTCTCACCGACACCCAAGCGCTGGCAATCGCCGAAATGGCCGTCCGGCTGGAAGACCACTTCAAAACCCCGGTGGACATCGAGTGGGCGACCACGAACGACGATCGGATCGTGGTCCTCCAGTGCCGGCCGTTCAGCCAGTCGACGAGGGGCTCGGACCACGAGCTGCCAGCGGACACCCCTGCGCCGCTGGTCCGCGCAGGTGTCGGCGCCAGCCCCGGGGCTGCGGCCGGCGTCGTCCGACGGGTCGGGCGTGACGCCGATGCCCTGTCATTCCCGGACGGCGCCATCCTCGTCTTGTCTCAACCACTCCCGCGGTGGGCCGCTCTGCTGGGCCGGACCGCAGCGGTCGTGGCCGAGGAGGGAGGTGTTGCCGGTCATCTGGCAACCGTGGCCCGCGAGCTCGGTGTGCCTGCCCTGTTCGGCGCCGGTTCCCTCGACCCCCTGGAGGATGGCATTGAGGTCACGGTCGACGCATCCGGCCGGGCGGTCTACCCCGGCCGCATCGAGGCCCTCCTTTCGGTTCCAGGGATCACGCCGGATTCGATTCCAGACAATCCGATTCGCAAGACCTTGCGGCGCGTGCTGACCCACATCTCGCCCCTCAATCTGATCGATCCGGAAGGCATCGACTTCAAGCCCGCCAACTGCCGAACGCTGCACGACATCACGCGCTTCTGCCACGAGCAGGCGGTGCGCGAGATCTTCGTCTTCGGGTCCGATGCCTCCTTCCCGGAATACGCGAGCAAACAGCTCCACCACAATGTGCCGATGCAGTGGTGGGTTCTGGATCTGGGAAACGGATTGAAGCACACCGTCACCGGCAAGTACGTCCACCTGGAAGACATCGCGTGCAAACCGATGCTGGCCCTGTGGGACGGCATGATCGCGGTGCCGTGGGACGGGCCGCCGGCGGTCAGCGGGCGCGGCCTCGTTTCGGTTCTGTTTCAAGCGACCGCCAACCCGGCGCTCTCCAGCCCTTTCAAGAAACCGTATGCGGACAAGAACTACTTCATCATCTCAAAACACTTCATGAATCTGCAGTCACGGTTCGGCTTTCACTTCACCAATGTGGAGGCCCTTGCCGGCGAGCGCCCCGAGGAAAACTATCTGAGCTTTTCATTCAAAGGGGGTGCCGCCGATCGCGATCGCAAAGCGGGACGAGCGCGCTTTATCGGTCATTTGCTCGAGAATCTAGGTTTCGAAACCAGTGTTACAGAGGACATGGTGACTGCTCGCCGGACCAATCTCGAACTCCAGGCAGTCGAGGATGGCGTTCGCGTCGTCGGCTATCTCCTGATGCATACCCGCCAGCTCGACATGATCATGAACAAGCCGGCGGCGGTGGAACACTATCGGAAGAAGATGCAGAAAGATATTCAAGGCCTCACGGAAGGTTGAGCACAATCGAAGGAAGATTTCCCGCCGGGCAGCGATTGTACCGACGGGGATGAATACGCAACGAAACACCAACGGAGCCCTGGCGGAAGCGCTCTTCTCTCTGGCGGACTCTGAACCGCCCGGCGACAGGCGGCTCGCGCTGCTCAAGGCTGGATACGCGGCTTTCGACAGCCCCGGTACCGTGCGTCGAGTTCTGCTCGAGGACGCGCCTTCGTGGCTCCGTCCTTTGATCTCCCAGCTCTGCGAGTGCCATTCAGAGGATGCACTCCAGGCAGCGGTCCAACGACTTCAGGGCACCGCCGAGAGCCGCCGCCGTCCTGCGCGCCAGGGCTATCTCTCCCGCGCCTCAATGAACCAGATCCTCAACGAGGGCAGTGCCGATCTCCACCCGGATCGAATGCGGGGAGCATTCCACTGGCACACTCGGGATTCTGACGGCAAAGCGACCCTCGGCGCGATGGCGCGTGCCTGCCTGCGGCGGGGTTTTGCGTGGTCAACGGTGACGGACCATTCACGGGGCCTCGAGGTGGCTTCCGGTCTCGATCGGGAGGGTCTTCGACTCCAGCGGGGCCGGATCGAGACGTGGAACAAACAACATGGAGAAGACCACCGCGTCTTCCAGGGGCTCGAGGTGGAAGTCCTTGGCGACGGTTCGCTCGATGTTCCCAAGGGTGAGCGGCTCGAGGTGGACTGCGTTGTCGCAGCCGTCCACAGCCAGTTTGACCCGGACCGTGATCAGACGGACCGACTCGTGCGCGCGGTCTCGACCCCAGGGGTCCACGTCCTCGCCCACCCGCGTGGGCGTCATTTCCACCACCGCCCCGGCCTGAGGGCGCGCTGGGAACGGGTGTTCGAGGCCTGCGCCAATCGTGGGGTGGCGGTTGAGATCAACGGCTTCCCACGCCGCCAGGACCTCGATGCCGATCTCGCCCGCCTCGCCGTGAGCGCGGGCTGCGAGATCATCCTCGCTTCAGATGCCCACGCCGTGCCCCATCTCGAATTCGACGCTTGTGCTGCGGCAATCGCCATCCGAGCGGAGGTTCCCCGCGAACGCCTCGTCAACGTCCTCCACGACGATGAGTTCGCGCTGTGGCTCGGAGAACGCTGAACCGCCCGACCACTGAACTCTTTTGCTCTCAGTAAAGCGGGAACTTTGCGGTCAGGGCGTGGACCTCGGCCTTGACCGCTTCCATTTCGGCCGTGAACGCGGCCATTTTTGCCTCGTCCTCTTTGTCCTCGTCGGCCCGTAAGACACGGTCGATCAAACCGGCGATGGCCTGCATCTCCTCAGGTCCCATCCCGCGGCTGGTCACCGCCGGGGTGCCGATGCGCAGACCCGACGCGATGTAGGGCTTTCTGGTGTCGAAGGGCACGGTGTTTTTGTTGACGGTAATGTCGGCGAGCCCGAGCCAGCGCTCGGCTTTCTTGCCCGAGATGAAGTCGCTGCCGAGGTCGATCAGGAAGAGGTGGTTGTCGGTACCGCCTGAAACGATCCGCCACCCACGTTCGGCGACCGCGGCACAGAGAGCCTTCGAGTTGTCGATGACCCGCTGCTGATACACCTTCCACTCCGGCTTCATGGCCTCGGCAAAGGCCACCGCCTTGGCAGCGATGACGTGCATCAGCGGTCCGCCCTGGATGCCCGGAAATACCCCCTTGTCGATGGCCTCGGCCCACTCGGCGCCGCACAGGATGATCCCGCCACGGGGGCCGCGGAGGGTTTTGTGGGTCGTTGAGGTGACGAAGTGGCAGTGGGGGACCGGTGACGGGTGGAGACCCGCCGCCACCAGGCCCGCGATGTGGGCGATATCGGCAAGCAGCAGCGACCCCGCTTCATCGGCGATGGCGCGAAGGCGCTCGAAATCGATGATCCTGGGGTACGCGGAGGCGCCGCAGACGATGAGCTTGGGCCGGTTCTCCATCGCAAGCTCACGCAGGCGCTGGTAATCGATGGTCTCGGTCGTCTTTTCGACGCCATACGCGACGACCTCGAACTCCTTGCCCGAGTAGTTGAGGGGGTGGCCGTGGGTGAGGTGGCCGCCGTGGGTGAGATCCATCCCGAGCAGGGTGTCCCCCGGTTGCATGACAGCGAGATAGACAGCCATGTTCGCCTGGGCCCCGGAGTGTGGTTGGACATTGGCGTGTTCGGCGCCGAAGAGTTGTTTGACCCGCTCTCGAGCGAGATCTTCCGCCACGTCAACATACTGGCAGCCGCCGTAGTAGCGCTTGCCCGGGTAGCCCTCGGCATATTTGTTGGTCATCACCGAGCCCATGGCGGCCATCACCGCAGGCGACACGAAGTTCTCCGAGGCGATGAGCTCGATCCCCTCGTTCTGGCGGCGACGCTCATCCTCGAGGGCGTTCGCGACCTCGGGATCGTGGGCCTGGACCAGACGATTGTGAACATCGAAAAACTGTTCCTTGAGACTGCTGTCGGTCATGAACCCTCCTGCTCGATCTCGATCTTGTCGACCCGCCGCTGGTGGCGACCGCCCTCGAACGGCGTGTCGAGAAATATGCGCATCATCTGTTCGGCGACTCCCAGGCCTACCACTCGCGCGCCGATGCACAGCACGTTGGCATCGTTGTGGCGACGCGACATTTCGGCCGTGAAGGCATCGTGGCACAAGGCGGCACGCACCCCCCGGTGCCGGTTGGCGCTCAGGCTCATGCCGATCCCCGTACCGCATATCAGCACACCCGTCGTGGCCTCTCCGCCAACCACCGCGTCGGCGACCATGTGGGCAAAATCCGGGTAGTCGACCGACGCGGTATCGGGAGGGCCCAGATCACGAATGTCGTGCCCGCTCGCACGAATCACCTCGGAAAGGGCGCTCTTGTACTCGACCCCGGCGTGGTCGGAGGCGATGACGATCATGTGAGGTCCTCCTCAGATGTCACGATTGGGGGACGGCAGCTGGAGTGCGGTGTACTCCTCGAGCGCAAAACGGTCGCTCATTCCGGCGAGGTGATCGACAATCAACCGCGCGAACCCCGGACAGGCATGGTACCGCTCGCCGACAACTGCCGCAACACGCTTGAGCGGGAGGTCCCTGAGGTATGGCAGCTCGAGTTCTTCAGCGGCCCGCAACAGCAGATAGTCGGGCAACACCGATGGCTCTTTCCAAAAGGCCTCAAACAGTGCGGTGAGCACGCGGCGCGCTCGCCAATCCTGGCGGCTGACCGGGGCCCGGTTGATGATCTTGGCGTAAATAAAGGTCTTGAGCTCGGTGAAGAGCTCCTCGACCTCGCTCGAGAACCACACGGTTGTTTGCGAGACCTCACGCGCACACGCTGCATAGTCTTCGTGGTTCGAGATGCCGCGACGCCCACAAAAAACACCGATCCGTTCGGCCGACGTCTCCACAACATCCTTCACAAACAACCGGATCATGCCTCGCACGAGGGTGTTCTGCCGGTCCCAAGGACGCTCGTCGTGATAGCTGGGCCCGGACTCGTCCATCACACGGCGCGCCACCGCCAGCTCCTCCGCCGCCTCGAGGGCGACCGAGCCCGCTCGCAGCCCGTCTTCGAGATCGTGGGTCTGCTGGGCGATCTCATCACCCACCGCAACCGCCTGCCCCTCGAGATGACACGGGAGATCCAAAAACAGGCCACCCGTCTGGGGAAGGGGGAAGGCGTAGCGCACCTTCCACGAGGTGTGCTTGAGAATCGCCTCGCGAACCTGGTCGGTCAGATTGATTCCGGGCTGGGCGTAGCGGCGTTCAAAGAGATCGACCACCCGCAACGACTGGTAATTGTGTTTGAATCTCCCAACTTCGGCGACCACCGGCGCCGGCAGCACGATTTCTGCGTTTTCCCCGCGCAGGATCTCGTCAAGAACAGCCTCACCGGTATGGCCGAAGGGGGTGTGGCCGAGATCATGACCCATCGCCGCAGCTTCGGCGAGATCCTCGTTGAGACCGAGGGCGCGGGCGATGGTTCTCGCCAGTTGGCTGACTTCGAGGGTGTGGGTGAGCCGGGTCCGCGGGTGGTCGCCCACGTGCGGCACGAAGACCTGGGTCTTGTGTTTGAGTCTGCGAAAAGCTCGCGCGTGGAGGATTCGATCGCGGTCCCGCTGGAAGGCCAGACGAAGATCGTCCGATCCTCCCGATTCAGGGTGCCGCCGCGTCGCCTCCTGCGAGCGGGTCGCGACCGGAGAGAGCCGCTTCGCCTCGTTGAATTCCAGGGCTTCTCGATCGACGACTCCAGGTTTCATTGTCGCACCCCCTCGCCGTCACTGTGAGCAAGCAACGCGCCCGCGAGCCGAACACTGCCCGCCGCCAGGACAGGGTCCGGCACGACCTTCAGTGCCGCGATCGGCGATTCGGCGGCAATCGCTCCGGGGAAGGCACTCAGCAGCCGCCCGATCTCCATAGCGCGCTCGTCAGCCAACTCGCAGACGACGACCGACCCCACGCGAGGTCGCAGAAGCGCCGCAATTTCCTCGACGGGTTTGTCGTCGAGACACGAAAAGACCAGGTTGTAGCGGCGGCCCAGGCTCCCGAGGTGTGCGGCGAGAGCCTGCGCCGCCTCGAGGTTGTGGGCGCAGTCCAGCAGCACGTCGCGACCCGCCACCCGGTGGACGCTGAGCCGCCCCGGCCACCGCGCCGCCTTGAGGCCTCGACCCACCCGGGTCGGATCAAGAGCGGGCAACCAACCCGCTGCGACCGTTTTCAGGGCCAGGGCGACGGCGAGTTGAGCGTTGAGTTCCTGATGTCGGCCGGGTATCGCCAACCCGACCTCGGTGAAACCTCCAGCCCACTCGAGACGAAGACGGCCATCGTCGACCGTCGTTCGATGAACTCCTGCATCGGCGGTCTCGGCAGCGGGCGCTTCGAGCCAGGCTGCGACCGTCGGATCCACATCGCCACCGAACAGTCCGAAACGGGCCGCGGCGAGAGCTCTGCCCTTGTCGCGTGCGATTTCTGATCGCTTGGCGCCGAGCCATTTTCCGTGATCCGATCCGACATTGGTGAGACCCGCGATGGCACTCCCTGCGAGTCGCGTGGCGTCCCACGAGCCACCCATCCCCGCCTCCAGCACCGCCACATCGACTCCACGTTCGGCAAAAATCGAAAAGGCTGCAGCAGTGATGGTCTCGAAGTAGGTGAGATCCGGAAACCTCTCCAACCTGTCGAGGTGCCGTGCGAGACGTTCGGCGTCCACCTGAACACCGTCGAGACGGACCCGCTCCTCGACATTCACCAGGTGGGGCGATGTGAAGAGACCGGTCGTCAGACCGTGTTCGCGAAGCACCGCCTCCAACATCGCAGCGGTGGATCCCTTGCCATTGGTTCCGACAATCAAGACCGACTCGAACGCCGTGTGCGGGCTGCCCAGTTCCTCGAGTGCTGCACGGAGGGCGCCGAGGTCAGGTCGGATCCGACCGGGGCGCCGTTGCTCGAGCTTCAGCGCAGCAGCGACAGACATGTGCCGAGCGTGGCCTTGAGCTCGGTCCGCGGCACCACCATGTCGAGCATGCCGTGCTCGAGGAGAAACTCGGACCGCTGGAAGCCGTCCGGAAGAGTCTGGCGGATGGTCTGTTCGATCACCCGCGGTCCGGCAAAACCGATCAGTGCGCCCGGTTCGGCGATATTGAGGTCGCCGAGCATCGCGTAGCTCGCCGTCACCCCGCCCGTCGTCGGGTCGGTGAGCACCGAGATGAATGGGAGCGAGCGCGCCCGCATTCTCGCGAGCCCCGCGGAGACCTTGCCGAGCTGCATCAAAGAGAGGATCCCCTCCTGCATGCGGGCGCCGCCGGAACACGAAATGATGATGAGCGGCAGTTTGCGGTCAACACACCGCGCGATGGCTCGCGAGAGCTTCTCGCCAACCGCCGATCCCATGGACCCGCCCATGAAACCATACTCCATGGCCGCGACGACCGTCGAGATCTTGGTAATCTCACCCTGTGCCACGACGACTGCATCCGAACCACTGAACTTCTTGTTGTAGACCTTGAGGCGTTCCGAGTAGGGCTTTGAGTCGACAAAATTCAGCGGGTCGGCGGAACGGATCTTGCCGAAGAACTTCTTGAAGCGGCCGTTGTCGAAGAGCATCTTGAGGCGAAGATCGGCCGGGATCCGAAAGTGATACCCGCAGCGCGGGCACACGTGACAGTTGTCCGAAACCTCCCGGTGATAGAGGATTTCGCCGCAGCCCAGGCACTTGATCCACAGGCCCTTCGATCCGTTTTTGTCAGTGGCCATTCAATGCTCCGTCTCTACTCCGGCTGGTGGTGTCGTCCCGCTGATGTCGGTTGCGGGACGCCATCCAGGCGTCTCACCTGATTCCAGGACGACCCCGCATCGGGTCCACATCCGATCGGCCCGATGTCTCCGGACTCACCTCCCGGAGTCCTCTCCCTCGAGGTCGTTGGGAATGCCGAGCCGTTGACAGGCGGCATCATACATTTGCCGTGCAGCCTTTTGCGCCACCTGGAGGTTGGCGATCTTCTCCTTGACGCGACCGAGCTCCTCTTGAATCTGGCCCTCGAGCTCCTGAATCTCCTGCTTGGTTTGCTGGAGCGCTTCTTCGTAGAACTTCTTCTGTGAATCCGTAAGGTCTGACATCATCCCCTCCACGAGCGTGACTACTGCATATTAAAGGGTACCCGAATCGTCACCCACATCCGCACTTTGACGCCGAGCTTGGTTGCGGGACGGTAGCGCCACGTCTTGACCGCAGCCTCGGTGACCTCTTCAAATCCGAAATTTTTGGGATCGACACTGATGATCCGGGTGTCCTCGACGATGCCGTTGGTGCCCACCAGAGCCTCGATCTCCACCAGCCCCTCATGTTTCATTCTCTGTGCTTTGAGTGGATAGGCAGGCGGATCCTGCTGGAGCGCGTAAGGCGGCACGACATTTGGACCCGGCGACACGATATCACCCTCGCGCACGGCCGGGGTGGGCGTCGGTGGGATCGGGGTCGATGACGGGATCGGCGTCGCGGTCGGCGGCACTGGAGTTGCGGTGGCGGTTGCCGTCGGTGTCGCCGTCTCGGTCGGAGTCGGTGTCGGCGGGACAGGCGTCGGCGTCGGGAACTCCTCCTCGAGGCGTTTGCGCAGGGCTTCCTCCTGCTTGACGATCTCAGCAGCCGCAACCGACCGTGCCTGCTCGATCAGCTCCTCCTCTGACATCAGCGCATTTTCGGGTTCGGGCGTCGGGGTCTCGGTCGCAACCGGTGCGACCGGCTGAATCTGCGCCGTCGGAGGTTCCGCAACCCCGCCGCCGCCGCGACCAAAGAACCACCACCAACCCGCCGCACCCAACACCACCACCAACAGACCGATCAGCCACCAGGTGAGGCGGCCCATCGCCTTCCGGCCCCTGGTGAACGAACCTGTTCCTTCGCGGAACTCATCGAGGAGCGGCGTCGGCATGCCTTCGCTTTCGACATTCAAGCCGCTGTCGGTAGTCAACACCCGCTCGAGCTCGAAATCGTGCTCCGGCATCGCGACCGGCTCGGCCTTTGGCGGGGCCGGTGGCGGCGTGACCTCGAGAGTCGGAGCCCGACCTGCGGCCGGTGGTTTCGCGGGAGGTTTGGCGCCACCGCTGTCGGCGGCACCCGCTTGCGCTGGGGGCCCACCCGCCAGCTCCGAAAGGAAGGCGGCGATAGCAGCTCGATCGGGTGCGGCCTGCTGTTCACGCAGCACGCCCTCAAGATCAGAGTGCAGCTCTTCTGCCGACTGGTACCTCTCTTCTCGATCGGCGTGAAGGGCCTTGAAGACGATGCGGTCAATCTCCGCGTCGATTTCCGGGTTGTGGGACGACGGCGCCGCAATCACAGGATCGCGCACCTGTTCCAGGACCGACAGCTCGGAATCCCCCGCGAAGACTTTTTGCGAGGTCAGCATCTCGTACAACACGAGACCGAGGGAAAAGATGTCGGAACGATGGTCGATGTTCTTGCCCCACGCCTGCTCGGGGGACATGTACTGCAATTTGCCCTTGAGGGCGCCGGCCCGGGTCTGCGAGGCCTTGGAGGCCGCTTTGGCAATCCCGAAGTCGCACAGCTTGACGTCGCCGTCATGGCTTATCAGCACGTTCTGCGGTGAGACATCCCGATGCACGAGCCCCAGGTCGCGGTTTTCAAAATCCCTCTTCTTGTGGGCATAGTCGAGGGCCGATGCCAGGAGCGCCGTGACGTAGAGGGCGAGCGGGATCGGCATGCGGCGGCCGGTGTCGTGACAGTCGCCGAGAATCGAACGGAGGTCGCGGCCCTCGATGAACTCCATGGCGATGTAGTGAGAGCGATCGACCTTGCCGAGGTCGTAGATGTGGATGATGTTGTTGTGGTTGAGCTGGGCCGCCAGCTTGGCTTCGTCGATGAACATCCGAACGAACTCTTCGCTGTCCGTGAGATTCGACAGGATTCGCTTGATCGCCACGGTCTTCTGGAACCCCTCCATACCGACCATGCGCGCCTTGTAGACCTCGGCCATACCGCCGGTGGCGATGTGCTCCTCGATGACGTACTGGCCGAACTGGGTGCCCTTGGCAGCCTTGGTTGGCGCCTTTGGTGTCTGCGCCGGAGGGGGCGCCGTCCGAGCGGGCGGTGTTGCCGGGGGCGCGGCACTCGCCGGTTCTTTCGGAGCCGGCGGTTTTTCGGACGCGGCGGGTTTGACCCGCGCCGACGGCGGCGGTGAAGCAACCGGAGGTTGTTGGGGGCTCTCCGCTCGCGCCGGCGGCTGCTGCGGCGGCCGGGGAGGGGCGGGCGCCTTCTCCGGTGGTTTGGGAGGTTCCGGACTCTTCTTTGGCTGGGGTGGTGTCGTCTTGGGTGGGGCGGCTCGAGGGGGCGGCGTCGCGCCCGGCCGAATTTCGAGGCCGGCGAGGGTTTCCGACAGCATCTTCTCGGCAGATTCCTCGGCCGCCCGCTTGACCTCCGCCGACGACTTCGGTTTCGGGCTCTCGAGCATCGAAGAAAAGGCGTCGTCGACCGCGTTCGAGGCGAACGCCGCCTTTGCCGCGGCCGGGGACGCGGCCGGCGGCGGGGCCGCTTCGGATGGTCGGGGCGTGGCGTTAGGAGAGGAAATCGGTTTCTGTTCTCCGCCCTCGACGTCCGACAGAATGTCACCGAACAGATCGTCCGAGGTCACCGGACGGCCGTCTCCATCGAGGCCTGCACTTTTGCGAAGGGCTTCCAGCATCTCCTGTGGGATGGCCTGGGTGGCGGCGGGATTGGGTGCCGTGGCGACAAGGTCCTCGACCCTCGCCCGCAGGTCATCGCGCCCGAACGGCCGCTGCAGGACATCCTGCGCGCCGTAGCGTTGGGCGTCCTCTTTTGAGTTATCGCCCTGGTAACCGGACATGAGAATGAGAAACGGCGTGATCCGAAGACCCGCCCGGGCACGGAGCTGGGTGATGGCATCCTCAACTCTGAGATTGGGCAGAACCGATGTGATGATGACGATGGTGGGCTCGAAATGGGCGCACCGGTTGACGGCGTCATCCATGTTGCCCGCAATTTCAAGCCGAAAATCTCCGTCCGAGAGCGCCGCCTGCACGTGCTCCAGATAACGGGGCTCATATTCGATCACAAGAATGTTCGCGCTCATGAAACCGCCCTCGCGAGCTCTGAGATGCTCTAGGAGTCCAAACCTCATTATCTGTGACGGCTTTGCAAAGTCAACCAAGTCGGGTGCGATGGGCGGCGAGCGATCGCCGCCGACGCGGCGGATCATTCAGTCTCGCGAGTGGTTGATCGGTGACCAGGCGCTATAATGCGGCTGGCCGCCCCCCGAATCATCAGGGGAGGGTCACGGTCAGAGGAGGCGCCATGTCGGGCCATAACAAGTGGAGCACGATCAAACACAAGAAGGGCAGAGCTGATGCCAAGAGGGGCAAGCTGTTCACCAAGATCATTCGCGAGATCACGGTGGCGGCCCGAGAAAGCGGGGGCGACCCCGACGCGAACCCGCGGTTGCGGGCGGCGATCTCCGACGCCAAAGCCGCGAATATGCCGGCCGACAACATCAAACGCGCGATCGACCGCGGCACCGGCGACCTCGATGGCATCGTCTACGAGGAGATGAGCTTTGAGGGGTACGGGCCGGGCGGGGTCGCTGTCATGCTCGAGCTTCTCACCGACAACCGGAACCGCACCACCCCGGAAATCCGGCACCTTTTTTCGAGGTTCGGAGGCAACCTCGGTGAAAACGGCTGCGTCGCTTGGTTATTCACCCGCGCCGGCTCGATCCTGGTGCCGCGCTCTGCGGACCTCGACGAGGACACCGTGATGGAGCGCGCGCTGGAAGCCGGCGCCACCGATCTCGACGCCGACGACGATGAGTACTTCAGGATCTCCACCAGCCCCGAAGAGCTGCACCAGGTGAAGGAGCGGCTCGAGGCCGGAGGTCTCGAGATCGAAGCGGCGCAGTTCGAAATGGAACCGTCATCCACGACCCCGCTCGAGGGCAAGCAGGCGCAGCAGATGATCCGTCTGATGGAAGCTTTCGAAGATCACGACGACGTCCAGCACGTCTGGGCGAACTTCGATATCGACGACGACCTGCTGAACGCGGAGTGAGGTGAGGGGAAAACGGACTGTGGCCGTCCGTGTCTTGGGCATCGACCCCGGCTCCAGCGCCACCGGGTGGGCTCTTGTGGCCGCAGAGGGGAATCGATATCACCTCGAGGCCTCTGGCGTCCTGAGGCCGAAGGGCGGCGATCGCGAGCGCCGGTTGGCCGACCTTTATCGATCACTGCAGGAGGTGGTCGCCGCCTGCGCCCCCGACTGCGCGGTGGTCGAATCGTCCTTCTCGGGCCGCAACCCGAAATCCGGGCTCGCGCTGGCCGAGTGTCGGGGCGTCATCCTCGCTGCTCTCGGCTGCAACGATTTTGCGATCACGTCGTACACTCCAGCAGAAATCAAGTCCGCAATCGTCGGCAACGGAAGGGCCGAGAAGCAACAGGTTGTCTATATGGTCGTGAGGCTCTTGAAACTGGTCCAATCGCCCCCCAATGATGCCGCCGACGCAATGGCAGCAGCCCTTACCCATATCCACCTCGGGCGGTGGGGAGCACACCGTTGACGACCCCAGGACCCCGTGCTACGATGCCCTGCCTTCGTACTCAGATGAGGCATTAATGGAGTATCGATCTCACGATTTGCAAAACAGATTCGGGAGTCGATGTTTATGACGCAGGAAAAGTTGGATGAGGCTGGAACTCATCCCCGCTCGTGAACTCTAACCAGGAGGAGGCTAAGCCGTGACTGGACAGGTAGCAGAATATTTTCGCCAAGGTGGGATTTTCATGTACCCGCTGCTCTTTTTCTCGGTGCTCGCTGCCACCGTTGCGATTGAGCGTTTTATTGTCTTCAGCAAGGCCAAGATCAATGTCAACGAGTTCCTGACCAAGATCCGCAAGGCACTTTTGGTCAACCGGAACGTCAAAGAGGCAATCAAGGTCTGCGAGCAGAACAAGAGCCCGGTGGCTTCGGTCATGAAGGCCGGCCTGCTCCGCTACGGTCACTCCCGTGAGGACATCGAAAAGACAATCGAGAACGCTGCGCTCTACGAGCTCGACCGCCTCGAGAAGCGTTTGGGCGTGCTCGGCACCACCGCCAACGTGGCACCCATGCTCGGTTTCCTCGGCACCGTGGCCGGCATGATCAAGTCCTTTGCCACGCTCGCTGAGCAGGGTCTCACCAACCCCGCAGCGGTTGCGGTCGGTATCTCCGAGGCTCTGATCACGACCGCCACCGGTCTCATCATCGCGATTCCCGCGCAGCTGATCTACAACTGGTACACCACCAAGATCACCCGCTTCGTGCGCGACATCGAGACCGCTTCGAACATGCTCGTCGAGACCTTCACCGAGATGGATAGCCAGCGCTACGCCCAGGGGGGCGAGGGTCAGGCCTAGAAGGGAGTCCGCAGATGGCACTCATCCGCGGTAGGAACAAAAGGGACGCAGCTCAGATCTTCACGGCATCGATGGCCGACATCGTGTTCCTGTTGTTGGTCTTCTTCATCCTCACCTACAAGGTCGAGGTGGATCGTACGAAAATGGATCTGCCGGACACCTGGATCCGAATCAAGGTTCCGGAAAAAGCGGCCGTGATTTCGATCTCCCCGCCCAGCGCCAATCCACCATTGACTATTCGTGTTTCCACCGGTGAGGAAATGTCGTTGCCGGTGAGCACCGACGAAGAAGTCGTGACCTTCGCCTCGACTGAAGTAGCGCAGAACCCCAACAAGGAGTTCATCGTCAAAGCTGACGAAAGCGTGCCCTACGAGAGGGTGGACGCCGTGTTGGACGCGCTCAAACAATCAAAGGTGAAGTACATCTTCCTCCTGTCAGAACAGAAGACAGTGAGAGAGTAGGCGGGGGACATCATGAAGATCAAAAAGAAAGAAGTTCCGTCCGAGATCTTCACCGGGTCGATGGCCGACATCTCGTTCCTGTTGATTATCTACTTCATGATCACCTCGGCGTTCTCGGCAACTCGGGGCCTCGACTTCGCACTTCCTGAGGACACCCAGACGCCTGAAATCAAGCAAGAGGACTCCATCGATGTCCACGTCTTGCGTGGCGGTGCCATTCAGGTCGATGGTGAGGGCATTGCTCTGGAAGGCTTGCTGCCCTATGTGGCCAACAAGCTGAAACAGAACCCCGACAAGCCTGTCATCCTGCGTACCGATCCGGATGCCACCTATGGCGATATGATCAGGGTCTTTGACGAATTGCGACAGGCCCCCGACAAGATCGACCTGGAAATCAAGACGATTTCGATCCCGACCCGGCGAGAGATCGAGAATCTCTGGTCGATGCTCGGGATCCAGTGAAGGGGGACGGCATGAGCGATTCTCCAAAAACCGACAAGAAACAGGCAGCGGCCGAAAAAGACCGGCTGCCGATGACCACAACCGAGATGCTGGTCGCCGAAGAAGGTCAGGACCGCAAGATCACGCGGTGGGCAGTCGGTATCGCCGTCATCTTTCACATCGTGATCTTCGCCATGCACTGGCCGACCTTTGCCGGCGGTCTTTCCGACGCCAAGGAAAAGAAGAGCAAGATCTACGTTGTCAAGCAGGTCAAGTTCAAACAGCCCCCGCGGCGAGAAATGCAGCAGATCCCGAAGCCCAAGACCCAGAAGGTGCCGATTCCCGATCCTACGCCAGACGAGCCGGAGCCGATCCGGGACCAACAACCGGACGAAGATATCGATTTCGTGCCCGATGACAACCTGGTTCTCGGCGTTCCAGATGCACCGCCCCCACCGGAGCCCGAAGGCCCCGTGCGGTTTATCGTCGGCGGCAACATCACCGAACCGAAGAAGATCAGCGGGCCGACACCGATCTATCCCGAAGCGGCGCGGAGGGCGCGCATTCAGGGTGTGGTCGTTCTCGAGTGCACGATTGGTAAAGACGGCCGCGTCCAGAACGTCAAGGTCCTGCGCGGACTTCCCCTGGGTCTCACTGAAACGGCCGTCGACGCGGTCAACAAGTGGAGATTCGAGGCATCGACCCTGAACGGGAAGCCGGTGGAGGTTCTTTACATTCTTACGGTCCGGTTCAATCTGCAGTAGACTCTCCAGCATGTCGCTGCAAGGCTCTTTGAGCGAACTGTCTCTGTCGGACGTGGTCCAACTGGTCAGCGTTTCAGGCAAGACGGGTGCATTCGAGATCCGCGGTGACAGCACGACCGGTCGAATCTATCTCCGCGACGGACAGATCGTCGATGCGATGGTCGGCAATCTTCGTGGCGACAGTGCGGTCTACGAGATGGCCATCTGGTCAGACGGGACGTTCATTTTTGAACCGGGCAAGGAGAGCGGCCAGGTCACGATCCACATGTCAAACGCCTCGCTCATGATGGAGGCCGCGCGACGACTGGATGAATGGCGAGTGCTCTCGCGAAAGATCCCGTCTCTTGATCTGGTCCCGTATTTCACCTCCCGCGAACAGGGAGCTGATCAGGTGACCCTGAGTCCACAGGAGTGGATCCTTGTGACGCGAATCGACGGCGAGCGAACCATCGAGGGCATTGCAGCCGAGCTCAAATGGGCCCCGTTTGACGTCTCGAAGCTGTTGTTCGGGATGATCACGACCGGGCTTGTCGCACTTGGCAACCCCGGCGAGTCGGGCCCGCAGGGCCGGCGGTGGCAGGCCGGGCCCAGCCCGGTGACGCTTCTCGGTCTGGCCGAGAAGATTCGCGCCGTCGCACTCGATGTCGTCGGTTCCGGGGGTGAGCGAACCATCGAGAAGCAGTACACTACTGCACGGACCCTCATCGAACGCGGCGAGGGATTCAACGCTCTGCGGGAGATGGTCGAACAGAACACCAAGGCCATTTCTCTGTTGAAGGGGTCAGATACTGCAGCGATGTTTGACGAGCAGGTTCGTCCGCTGCTTGGGAATCTGCAACAAACTTAGGGAGAATCTCGTTACACAAATGGAGGCAGTGATCATGAAATCGAGGGTCAGCCGAGCAATCGTCGCAAGTGCAGTGGTGTTGATACTGCTCTCCGCGGCACTACCGGCACGCGCGGAGTGGAACAAGGGCCTCGAGGCCTACAAGAAACGGGACTGGGCGACCGCGGTCAAGGAGTTCGAGGAGGTCACCAAGACCAACCCCGATTATGCCGGCGCCTACTACATGCTCGGTGTGTCGCAGCGGGCCCTCGGACAGGTCAGCCCGGCCATCGCCAGTCTTCGCAAGGCGGTCGAGCTCGACGGCGCCCAATCGTCATACAAGATCGCTCTCGGCCAGGCGCTCTTGCAGGCGGATCAGTACCAGAACGCCTACGAGCTGCTCAAACCGCTCAGCATCAGTTCGGTGGATGCCGCCAACCGCACGAACTACGCCCTGCTTTTCGCCCAGGCGGCGACCAAGACCAACCGCGAGAGTGAGGCCATCAGCCTCCTGACGGCGCAGGCCAAGGCCGACCCGAACAACGCCCGCCTCCAGCAGGCACTCGGTGCGGCCTACAACCAGTCCGGAGACGACGCCCGGGCCTTTGCCGCGTTTTCCAAGGCCTTCGATCTTGACTCGAAGGATCAGTCGAGCGGTCGCAACGCGGTCCGTGCCGGTATCGTCGCCGCACGCCGATCGAATTCGGACTCGCAGAAGGCGCAGCTCTACACGTCAACCGCGCGGGTGGCGGAGCGTCTCGCAAATGGCTTCCCGACCTTTGACCACCAACTGCTGGCGGGCGAGGCGTGGCTGGGAGCCAAGGACTACGGCAAGGCTGAGGCATGGTTCGGAAAGGCCAAAACTCAACAGTCGAGCAACGCGCTCGTCTATTTCTATCTGGCGCAGTGCAAGACATCGACCGGGAACCTCAATGCAGCGATCTCCGATCTCCAGCAGGCGATCAAACTGAAGCCGTCAGGCAAGGTTCGCACGCAGATATACAACCAGGGCGGCTACGTCTACGACAAAATGAAGAACTACAATCAGGCCATGCAGTGGTACCAGAACGCGGGCAACAGCAGTATGGTCGACCAGATGAAGACAAAGTCGGAAAGCGCGTCCCAGAACGCTGCCGCCGACAAGGAGTGCGCCGATTTCAAACGCAAGATTGACGCTTTGAGGATGCAGGTGACGGAACTCGAGAAGCTCGGTGACTCCGACAACGCCAAACTGCTTCAAGAGCAGTTGCCCACCCTCGAAAAGGACTACGCCGAACGTTGTCGCTGATACGAAGGTGAAACTGACGATCTGGCGGCCCTCCGAGGGCCGCCTTTCTTATCCGTCGAATTCCTCGGCGGCATGTCGGGAAAGCGTGAACACGGCGGCGGCCACAGGGAGGAAGACGGCTGCCGTAAGTTGCATCGCTACCATCGCAGGCGTCACGACGACCTCCGGCAGACCGAGGACCGTGACCATCCGCGACAGTCCCTGTGTCGTCACAAGGGAGCCGAACACCGCCACGACGCCCGCCACCAGTCCGGTGAACCCAACCGCCACCACGAATGGGCCGCGGATGGTTCCCTCTGTCGCACCGACGAGCCTCATGATCGTGAGCTCGTCGGAATGTCGATACAGTTCGAGGTGGACCCACACAACGGCAAGAAGCACCGCGGCGGACAGCAGGATTGCACTGAGAGACACGACCACCCACGACAATCGACCCGCCACCTCACCGATGAGCTGTTGGACCGAGGACTGCGGGCCGACCGCCAGAACCTCCGCCTCATCGTCCAGGGCAACCAGAGATGCCCGGTCTGAAGTCGCGATTTCAATCAGCGGCGGCATCGATGCGTCACCCGTTCCGACCAGATCCTCGAGGTAGGGAAACCACTGTCCCAGCCGCTCGACCAATTCTTCGGGAGAGACCTCGGTGATCATCCATTCGGGGTGTGAAGCCGCCTGTGCCGTCACCCAGCGTTGCCTCATGTCACGATCCAGCTGGGGATGCAATAACACCGCGACGGAGCTCTCCTGAGCCGAGAGCTCGGCCACCGGACCGAGCCAACGATTGACGGCCATGCCCACCCCGGCGAGCGCGATCGGTACCGCCAGGGCGAGCGCCAGAACAGCGCTGACGCCCGCGCGCTGGCGCAACAGCAACATCCCCTCGTTCAGCGAATGGTGGATCACGGGGGCCACATTCCGTCGTAGTGGATCCGCCCCTGGTGAAGGACCAATGCTCGGGCCGGTATCGACTCGAGAATCGCGTGGTCGTGGGTTGCCACCAGGACCGTCGCGCCCTGGTAGTTGATGTCGCACAGGAGGCTCAGGAGCTCGGACGCGAGGTCGGCGTCGAGATTTCCGGTCGGTTCGTCAGCCAGGATCAGACGGGGCTGATAGGCCAGCGCCCGGGCGATGGCGACCCTCTGCTGTTCGCCGCCCGAGAGGGCGTCCGGGAGGGCGGACTGGCGGTGCTGCAGACCAAGCCGCTTGAGGACCTGCTGAGCCCTGCGATTGGACTCGCGCGCCGGCACGCCGTGAATGCTGAGAACGAATGTGATGTTTTCGAGCACCGTTTTACGCCGCAGGAGTTTGAAATCCTGGAAAATAACGCCGACCTTGCGGCGCAAGAGCGGCAGGCGTCTGCGATGGAGCTGATCAACCCTCCGCCCAGCGACCCAGACTTCGCCTTCGGTCGGTCTGTCGGCGGCGTACAAGAGCCGGAGAAGGGTGGTCTTGCCGGCACCGGACGGCCCGGTGAGAAAGATGAACTCTCCGGCTTCGACCTGGAGGTCGAGAGACCGGAGAATGAACCGACCCTCGAAATCCTTGGAAACACCGCGCAGGCGAATCACGAGCCGCTTTGCGCTCCGCGTGTATTCGCGAGTATTCTCAAGGCCCTCCCGGAGCGACAAATTGTATCATTGGGCCCGAATGGCGGAGGGGAACATCGAAGCCGAGTTTTCAGATGTCGAGATTGCGGGAGAGCGGGCACTCAGGTGCACGACCCGAGAGGTGCGAATGGCCTTCGGTCTCGGCCCGGCATTCGCCGGCGAAAGCGCGGAACAACGGAGCCGCCAGCTTCTTGAGGCCCTCGGGCCGGATCTCCATTGTTTGCGCTGGGGGCGCCAGGTCCACGGCCGCGAGATCGCGGTTGTGACCCACGGGGCAGATCCCGGTGCGGAGGCGATGGACTGTGTCGGCAGTTGCGATGCCCTGGTCACGGCCGACCTGGGGGTCGGTCTCATGGTGTGGACCGCCGACTGCGTGCCAATCCTTCTCGAGGGACCCGGCGTGGTGGCGGCGATTCACTCCGGGTGGCGTGGTTCAGCTGCCGATATTGTCGGCGCGGTCCTCCGCAAGCTCGAAAGGAAATACGGTGTCACTCCCGACCAACTTCGTGCGGCGCTGGGCCCGGCGATCTGCGGAGCGCACTACGAGGTCGGTCCGGAAGTGATCGATGCCCTGACGTCTGTGGGCATCGAGGGCGACGAATGGCGGCGACGTGAACGGGTCGACCTACGGCTGTTCCTCAGCGGCCGCCTCCACCAGCTGGGCGTCTCCCGGGGGTCGATCGGCGTCATCGGCCCGTGCACGTTTTCTTCTCCCAGCCTTGCCTCCTACCGCCGCGACGGCAGCAGCGCCGGCAGGCAGTTCTCGATGATCTACCGCAGAGGTGGGGGGGATGGCGCCGCAGGAGACTGCGACCGGCGACCGCGCAGCTGACCGCAGGCGGCAGCGACATCGGCTCCACGCGACCAGCGGACGGTCACGGTAGCCCCTGAATCCCGAAGCCGCATGGCGAACCGGTTGATCGTGTCGTCGTCCGGTCGCCGCAGATCGGGGAACATCTCCCGATCCTCGTTGAGCGGGATCACGTTGATCTTGCATGGAATGCCGTGAATCAGACCGGCGACGGCGGCGGCGTCCGCTTCGGTGTCGTTGAAGTCCTCAATCAAAACGTATTCGAAGGTGATGCGCCGTCCGCGTTCGAGGGGAAACCCCCGCAAGACATCAAACAGGTCCTCGAGAGGATAACGCCGGGCGATCGGCATCACGGTCTCACGACGCGCCTGATCCGGGGCGTTGAGAGAGACGGCAAGCTTTGGTCGTCTGGGAAGACCCGCAAGCCAGCGAATCCCGGGCAGGATACCGGCGGTAGAAACGGTGATCCGCTTTGGACTCACACTTTCGTACAGTACGTCGAGAGCGCGACCAAGGTTCTCGAGGTTGAGGAGCGGTTCACCCATGCCCATGAACACGATGTTGACCCGCTCCACCGAAGAGTCGAGTTCGCGTAACATCAGCCGGTACTGCCCGACGATTTCGTGGGGTCGAAGATTCCGGCCCGCCCCCAGCGCCCCGGTGACGCAGAACGTACAGCCCACCGCGCAGCCCGCCTGGCTGGACAGGCAAAAAGTCGCTTTCGCGCCCTCGCGCATCGACACACATTCAACCGCCGCGTTTTCACCGAGCTGCAGCAGGTATTTGGAGGATCCGTCCGAGCTCACGATGTTTTCGATCACCGTCGGTTCGTCGAGGGTGAACAACCGACCGAGTTCGGCCCGAAGTTCCTTCGAGAGATCAGTCATCTCCAGAAACGTCGAGGCGTTCCGTTCAATGACCCACCGCGCGACCTGGCGCGCGCGATATGGACGATCGACATACGGGACTGTCACATCGACGATGTCGGCCGAGGTTCGGCCTACAAGATTGATCCGTTGACCCACCAATCGGCTCAGGACGTTGTCACGAGTCGCCGTCGGGTTCGCGTTCGACGCGAGCACGCTGGATCACCGCACCGTTGGAACGGTGGCGCCCCGGCGCGATACCGAGCGACGACAGCAGCGACGCGTCGTCAACGCCAATTCGGTAGTTGGGACTTTCGCGGTCGGTGTCGACGTGCAACCGCATCGTGCCCTTCTCGGCTTCCACCACTCCGTTTTCGTCGCAGGCGAGGGAGGTTTCGACCAACATCACGGCTTTCCAGCCGTCATCGTGGAGGTCCGACAAACAGGCGCGAACCTCGTCCGACCGCACGACCGAACCGTGGACGGCCTTGCCGAGCCGCCGCAGCAACTGATGAAGCCGTTGTGTTCTCGAGTCCTCCATCGATCCTCCGCTCTCTCCATAACCGACGCCACGCGTCATGCCTTCCCATCGTACCTCATTGCAGGCTCGGGTCGCGTTTGCTAGCTTGAGAACTGATGGACTCAGCACATCTCCCTGAACCCTGGATGACAGAGGAGCCTCTGGCCGGCGACGCCTCGACCAGAACCTACTCGAGGTTGACGGACCGCAACGGGAACTCAGCCATTCTGGTGCGCTACCCGCGAGAGGTTGCGCGACAGATCGAACGTGATCTCGGTATTCGGTCGTGGTGTGAGCTCAACGACGTGCGGGTCCCGGCTCTGGTGGCCCACCCGCCGGGATCGGCGTGGGCTGTTCTTGAGGATTTGGGTTCGGCCGACGCGGACGGTACCCTCAGATCGGCTGCACCGGACGAACGGCCGGGCATCGCTTTGCGGCTTTGTGAACCGATCGCTGCGCTCGCCCGGATAGCCCCGGCTGCGCTGCCGGCGTGGAATCAACCGCTTTCGGGGGCGCGATTGCGGTGGGAACTCGCGGGGTTTGAACTGTGGTTTGTGCGTCACCGCAACCGGGCGAGCCCCTCCGAGAGGGTGAGCGCCTGGTTGGACGGTCTGGCTGGGGATATCGACGGCCACCCCACAAGGGTCTGCCATCGTGACTTCCACCTCAACAACCTGTTTGTGCTGGAAAATGGGGGCGTTGGCGTCATCGATTACCAGGACATCCTTGTCGGGCCCGATACCTACGACATTGTTTCCCTGCTCTACGAACGAGCGATGCCGGCTCTCCTCGATGAGGTCGAGCGGAACACAATCATGGAGCACTGGGCCGTGACCACGAAAGCGGAAGATGGGTGGTTGGACCGGGCGCGGCAGGTTCGGCTGCAGAGGGCCCTCAAGGTCCTCGGTTCCTTTGCCCGCTTCGAGGCGGCCGGTTCAACGACGTACGTGTCGTGGATGCGCGCCCTCTCCGGGCAGATGTTACCCGCGCTCGAAGCTGCGGGCGCGCCTCCCGACTTGACGGACCTTCTGCTAGACTGTTGACCGCACGGCGTGTCGGAGGAATCTTCGCCCTGTCGTGCGTGTCTGGGAGGTGCATATGTTCGGAAGTCTCGGTCTGCCCGAACTGCTGATTCTGCTCGCGATCGTGGTTCTGATCTTCGGCGTGAATAAACTGCCCCGACTTGGCAAGGGACTCGGCGAGGGCATTCGCAATTTCAAGGACTCGGTTCGTTCCGACAAGGGTGACTCCGGAACGGATGAAACGACGAAGACCGAGAAAGACGGGGCCTGACGAGGGATCGGATTTCGGCAAATTGTGAATTGACACCAGATCCCGTCAGGGAACATTGGCGCCCGGCTCACTGTTGGTTCCACAGACGAAAACCAGCGGAGGAACCACAGTGCAACCGTCCCCTCGTGCCGCAAGAATCCATCGAGCGATCGAAAGTGGGCTCGCCGCCTCCTACGTCGAGGTGATCGATCACAGCGCCGAACACATCGAGCACCCGGGCGCTGCGAACGGGGGTGGACACTATGAAGTCATCGTCGTTTCCGAGCGATTCGCCGGCCTGTCCCGGGTGGCGGCACAACGCCTTGTCTACCAAGCCCTCAAACAGATGATGACTGGCGACATCCACGCCCTGTCCATGCAGACGCTGACCCCGGAGCAATGGCGGGCGCATTCTGATCAGGGTTCGCGGTAGCCGGAGCGCTGCCGCTGCAGATCAGGTCGCGACGGTCGCCGCCGTTGCGCGACCGCGCCCACGCCCATAGGCCGCGATGTCGGCCACCGCCTCGATGGCTCGCTCGATCTCGGCGTCGGTCGTGAAGATCCCTGGCGAGAACCTGACGGTGCCGTTGCATTCGAACGTCCCGATGCCCTCATGAACCTGTGGAGCACAGTGGAGCCCTGTCCGGGTGATGACGTTGTGTTCGACATCGAGGAATGTCCCCGCCTGATCCGCGGGCAGGCCCTCGATGTTGAAGACGAAGACCGGAAGGTGATCGCGATCCATGTCCGCGCAGTACAGGGTGAGGCCGTCGATCTCGGCGAGACCATCACGAAGACGCCGGGCATGGCGCATCTCGTGATCGAAAATCGCCTCGATTCCGCCGCGGGCAGCGATCCACCCCTGGGCCGCGAGGAGCCCGGCCACACCCATGAGGTTCACGGTCCCGAACTCCATCCGCCACGGATAGGCCTCGGGTTGCGTCTTGAGCGCGCTCATGACGCCGGTTCCACCCGCCCGACAGGGCTCGATCTCGACATGTTCCGCGATATACATGCCGCCGGTGCCCGAAGGCCCGAAGAGCGACTTGTGTCCGGTGAAGCATACGACATCGATCATCATCGACTCGACATCGATCGGCACCAGTCCTGATGTCTGGGCGGCGTCGATCGCGAAGAGAACGCCGCGTTCCCGGCAGATGCGTCCAATCTCGGCAACCGGTTGAATCGTCCCGATGACATTGGAACCGTGGTTGACCACGACCAGCCTGGTGTTGGAACGAATCCGCCGGGCGATGTCGTCGGGATCGACGTAGCCGGCGCCGTCGAAGGGCACGAAATCGACCTCGACACCCTGGGCAGCGTGGCGGTACATCGGCCGCAACACCGAATTGTGTTCGAGGCAGGTGGTGATGGCGTGATCGCCCGGTTTGAGCACGCTCGAAATCAATAGATTGAGTGCATCCGTCACGTTGTAGGAAAAGACCAGACGGTTGCGGTTCGTCCCGCCAAAAAATCGGGTCAAGGCCTGCCGGGCCCCCGTCAGCGTCTCTTCAGCCTCGAGGGCGAGATCAAATCCGGTTCGGCCGGGATTGACCCCCCTGGTCGAATAGAAATCGCAAGCGGCCTGCATGACTTCCGGTGGCTTTGGAAAGGTGGTGGCTGCGTTGTCGAGATACACGAATTCGGACATTCTCACCTCACTCCAGTGGCAGGTCGATACGATCGTCGATCAGGGCCCGCATGATGCGATCCCGCGAGTTTCGAATTTGCAGCCGGAGGCACGTCGCCGCGGCCTCAGCGGACTCTGGTTGCAGCAGTTTCAACAGTTCTTCGTGCTCGGAGCGCATTTCGGTTGCGAAGTCCCCGAGATCGAGCCCGAGGAAGAAATAGCGCTGCATCGAGCTCAGGAGGTCCCTCAGCATCGCGACCAGACGCTCGTTTCGTGACAGGGCCGCGAGCTGGATGTGGAAATCAAAATTTCGATCGAGGAAATCGGCGTAGGATGCCCAGTCGTGGTAGGTGTACTCCGTTGCCGCGAGCGTCTCTAAACGGTCACGTTCGTCGGCGGTCGCGCGGCGGGCGGCGAGCTCGATGGCGTGGGTTTCCAGTACGGCGCGGAGATCGAAGGTGTCGCCGATTTCCTTGAGGGAAATCTGGTTGACGAAATAACCCTTGTAGGGGAGAGAGGTCAGCAGCCCTTCCTGCTGCAGCCTGCTGCAGGCTTCACGCACCGGGACCCGGCTCGAGCCGTAGAGTCCGGCGAGCTCGGTCTCGGTGAGAGAGGCCCCAGGCCGGTGCCGCAGCATGATGATGTCGCGCCTGAGGGCGCGGTATACATCCTCTGCGACGGTCCGGCGTTCCACCACGGCGCCGTGCGCTTCATCCTGCATCTCACAAATCGTATACAAAATGTATACAATCGTCAAGAGGCCCGACCGGCACCCCGCCAGCCTGATGTGCCGGTAAGGACGGCTACGCCGCGTCGGCCCCCGAGGCGGGGGACGTCAACACCCGTCGCACCATGTAGCCGACTGTTGCCAACCCCGCAACCAACAACAGGACAAACATCGTGAAGTTCCCCCACTGCGGGATCACCAGAAACTCGGAACCGCTCGTCGAAGGGGCCAAGTACAGAGCTCGCACCTGGTGTCGGGTGATGCTCATGACGGCGATGGTCAAGGTCATGGCAGCAAGTGTGCCGGTCACGAGTCCCGGTTTGTCGACGGGGTTGGTGGCCCTCGAGAGCATCATCAGAAGCCCGATGCCCACGAGAATGGCTGCGGTCAAAGGACCGAGGGTTGCCAAACCACCCGTCATGATGCCGCGCAGGACGGACTGCGGCAGCAACAGCAGCAGGATGAACCCATCGACGACCTGGAGGGCCGTCGTCCACAGCGCCCACCGCCACGACCAGCGAGCGATTTCGGTGTTGATCGCCACCTCGACGCCCGCACGGGCGCGCCGAACCGCCCACCACGCCGTCACCAGAGCCGAGAACCCGATCCCCGCAAACACGAAGTGCAGCAACCGCGGCCAATAGGTCGGGTCGGCCAGGACGCACCACGCACCATCGGCCAGGGCGCCCCATTTTTCGGGTTGGGCGTGAACAAGATGGACGGCCACATGGATCATCGCGATCGCCAGGAACATCGCGGCAGAAAGAACCAGCCAGATCGCGCCACCTCGGCCCCGGGCGGGGGCCCCGCGAAACTTGTAGAGGTAGGCCGAATAATATCCAACCGTCAACAACAGCAGCATGGCCAACCACAGGGGCGCGAGCAGGATGGTGGCCGAGTAGAAGAAGGGTTGGTAGATCAGCTGAATAAAAAGCAGCGGTGCAATACCCGTCGTGATGGTCAGCGAAATTCCGTAGTTGTTGATGGCCATCAGGCGACCCGAAAGAACGCCGCGGTAGTCGTCTCCTCGACCGCCGCTTCTGAAGTGGGCGATCGCCGCCAGCAGGGTCCCACCGAGGGTCAGGTTCATGAAAACCAGATGCAGAAAGAAGGTGAAGACCAGGAGCACGTGGAACAGCCACGGCGGGCCCGGCAACCCGGCGGCGTCGAGGGCGGGAATCAGGCTCGGGTTCATTCGTCACCTCCTGTGCGGGCGTGACGAGGTGGTGTGTCGTCGTCCCGTGCGACGGCGGAAAGATATGCCGAGAGCGCTTCGAGTTCATCGTCCGTGCCGACGAAGGGCGGCATGTAGGGCGCAAAAAACCCACTGGTGTCGATCATGACCCCCTCCGGAGCACCGGCGTAGTCGGCGCCCATCTCGTGCAATGAAACGAGGGTGCCTGAAATCATTCCGGACACGAGGTCGTGGATCATTTCCGGATCCTCGGTCATTTCTTCTGGAGACGGCAGCATTTCGGCCATCTCGGCGCTGCTGACATCCAGGTGACAGGCGGCGCACTCGGCTGCGTACACCAACTCCGCTGACGCCTCTGAATCCTCGGCGGCCATGGCGTACATATCGGCATACGTCGGGAGTGCCGCACGGATTCCCTGATATCCATCGAGGGTATGGCAACTCGAACACTGAGTTCGGAAGACCCCCTGCCCCATCGCTTCCGGGTCCTGCGAGCCTCGGGCCGCCCATCCGGATCGGGCGAGAACACCTTCCCCGTTCACCGCTTCGATGTCGCTCACCAGAAGCCCGTTCGAAAACATGTAGCTGTGAATCAGGAACGGTTTGCGGGTGCCCTCCCGGAGTCGTTCGTAGCCCCCGAAGAAGCCGAATGCCAGAACGGCCAGAACGGCCGCGGTCGCTCGCCGGGCGAGTTTCGGTGCGGCGATCAAGATGACGACACCCACAACCAGAGCCGCGGTCAGTGACCACAGAGCAAGGCTTCGGGTTGAGCCGAGAGAGGCAAGCACCGGGGATGCACCGCCAAAAAGGTTGAAGACTGTTTCGGGCAAGGCCGCTTCCCACCATCGATACCCGGCGTAGCTGATCAGAGAGCCGGCCACGAACCACCACCCCAGATAACGCAAGACGGCGGGACGGCGGGACGAACCCGACCTGAGAGCCGGAAAGACCATGAATGCGGTGGCCATCAGAATCACGATGCCCGTTCGGAGGACGATCGCCGGCCAGTACGTGGGGTTGAAGAATCCGTCCCAGAAAGCGTGGGTCTCGAGCCAGCGCCCCGGTGTCAGCATGAAGGTGATGATGCCGTTGATGATCACCAGGGACATGTAGGCGGCGATGAAGTAGATCCAGCCGACCACGAGGTGGGCGGATTTGGATATCTTGTCCCACGACGTGTAGTAGATCAGGGCGGCGACGATCTCGATGATGAAGAAGACCCATTCCATTGCCCATCCCCACACGTAGGTGTGAATCAGAGCTGAAATTGCCGCCGGAGAGATGAGACCTGCGACCACCCAAATACCGACCCCGGAGATCGCCCCGAAGACCGTCGACACCAGGACCAGAAGAAGCGACGATCGTCGGGCAAGTTCCCGCAGCTCCGGGTCGTCCCGTTTGACGGCGAGTGTCTCGGTGACAGCGATCAACAATCCACCGCCGACCGCGAAATGGGAGACGATCACGTGGGGAATCGCCACCAAAGCCATGAGCAGGCCACCGCCCATCGCGAGATCCCAGACCGGATAATCCATGAATTCCTCCCTGCCTGCCGTCCCACCGGTGCGCGTCGCCGACCCCCGCGTGGACGCAGGTCCACAGGAGGATGACGGCCCCGGCGGGGCGTCGCGCGACAAGGTATCATCCTCGACAATATCCCGCAAACTGCTGAGCCTAAGGGATGTATGGTTGCTCAACTATCGAAACCACAGTGACTCGGCAGCGAGCGGAACCGATGTTGACAACCTTGTAAGCAGTTGGATCGAAAGGCTAAAATCACGGCGTGATGCACTTGACACGGCGTCTCGCGAAGGCTACCTTAGATTTGACCAATGATAATGAGACTGGATTAAAGCTATGAGCAACAAATTGGCACAAAGAGCCCAGAAGTTGTTTATCCAATACCTGCGGGAAAACAACCTCAAGGTCACGCAGGAGCGGCTGGCGCTGTTGGATGAAATTTTCGCCACCGATGAACACCTCGACGCTGACGATTTACTTGCGAGGATGAAGACCAAACAGCGCAAGGTGTCGCGCGCCACCGTCTATCGGACGCTCGATCTACTCGTCCAGTGCGGTTTGGTCCGCAAGAGCCGGCTCGGCCGCGAACACTATTTCTACGAGAAAATGGAACCGGGCGGTGGCCACCACCACATGGTGTGCACCGCGACCGGAAAGATCATCGAGTTCTGGGACGCCGACCTCGACGAGCGCTTGCGCCGTTTGTGCCAGGAGCACAAGTTCCGCCCGACCTTTATTTCAATCCAGATCCAGGGGCTGAGCGAAGAAGGACAGAAGGTCGAGCAGGACACAACTTTCTTCTGATTCAGCGCGAACTCGACCACCCCGAACCCGCTCTCGAGAGCGGGTTTTTTTGCAGGAGATTCAGTCCCTGGAGAAGCTCACGTTGGCGAAACGCCGCTTGCCGACCTGCACCAGAACCACCTCCTGGCCCAAGGTGCTCACGGTGGCCCTGGTGTCGCTTGCCGTTTCACCATCCACCTTGACGCCCCCCTGCTCGATGAGGCGCCGCGCTTGGGAGTTGGACGGGGCCAGTCCGCCTTCCACCAGTATCTTCGACAACAAAACCGCGTCCCCCGAAACTGCGATCTCGAGGTCGGGGATGTCTTGCGGCAGTTTGCCCTTCGAAAACACCCGTTCGAACTCCGCCCGCGCTGTCGCGGCATCCTCGTCGCTGTGGAACTCCGCCACCATCGTGGTGGCGAGGTCTTTCTTGACCTCCATGGGATGGAGGAGTCCGTCTGCCACCCGGCGCCGATCCGCATCGATCTCGCTTTCGGTCCGATCGGTCAGCAACAGCCAGTACTTCCACATCAGATCGTCGGAGACCGACATCAGCTTGCCGAACATGTCCGCCGGGGTGTCCTCGACCGCAATATAGTTGCCAAGCGACTTCGACATCTTCTCGACGCCGTCGAGCCCTTCGAGAAGCGGCAGGGTCATCACAACCTGAGGCTCCAGTCCGTGCTCGCGCATCAGATTTCGACCGACGAGGAGATTGAAGAGTTGGTCGGTGCCGCCGAGTTCGACGTCGGCCTCGAGAGCCACCGAGTCGTATCCCTGCGCCAACGGGTAGAGGAACTCGTGCAGGGCGATCGGTTGCTGGGCTTCATATCGGGTGCGGAAATCGTCCCGCTCCAACATCTGGGCAACCGTCACTTTGGCCGCGAGACGAATCCAATCCGCTGAACTCAGCGCCCCCAGCCAGCGCGAGTTGAAGTCGATGACGGTCGCCTCGGGGTCGAGGAGCTTGAATATCTGCCGCTTGTAGGTCGCGGCGTTGCGTTCGATTTCAACCGGAGTCAACTGCGGCCGGGTGCTCTTCTTACCGGTGGGATCACCGATCAGGCCGGTGAAATCCCCGATCAGGAAGACGACGGTGTGACCCAGTTGCTGAAAGTGCCGCATCTTGCGAATCACCACAGTGTGGCCCAGGTGGAGGTCCGGTGCGGAGGGGTCGAAACCCACCTTGACAAGCAGCTTCTTGCCATTCGATTGTGCGCGCCGCAGCTTGTCCGCAAGCTGATCGCCCGGGACGACATCAACGCAGCCCTTGGTCAGATAGCTCAGCTGTTGATCAAGATCGAGCTGTTCCACGCTCTCCTCCACATCCAGGGTCCGTCTTCACTCTTTGATTTCGACGATCGGCAATACCCCGGCGGCGGTTGTCTGCAGCTCGTCCCAGCGCCCCAGACCGCTCACGGCCTGGTTCACGGCCTCCGCCGACACCGACAAGATGTTCATTTCCATCGCCGAAGCCTGCTGCCATCGCGCCGCACCGGCTGCAACCGCGGCGCATCGGCGGGCGCGACCGGTTGCGCCGCTCCAGCGAGCGGAGGCCGCCGCTGCAACACGGCGCCGTGCGGGGACCAACTCGTCCTCGTCCACCGGAGCAGTCAACGCGCCCCAGCCCTCCTCCATGCTGTCTTCGAGTTCTTCGAGCGGTGCCAACGCAGTCACCAACAACAACAATACTGAACGCCCGGGCACGTAAGGTGTGAGCACCTCGACATCGGCTCCCGCAAACAAACCGGACCCGCGCGCGAGCAAAAGGTCCGCAAGGACCATGGGTTGCGCCTCACCGAGCGCAACGGGAATATCAAGTGTTACGACCACCGAGGACTGATTCCCGGCAACGGCCTCTCGGGTCCTCGGCACCGGCGGAAGTGTTTGTTGGGACGTGACGCGGCCGGCGCGGTTGCCGGGCCCCCAGAATTTTCGAACCGCCTCGGCGGCCGCCTCTCCATCCTCTGCAACGACGCCGAGGGCGAGGTTCTCCTGACGCAACAAAGTAATCGCCGTGAGCTCGGACCCCTCCGCCACCCCGAGCACGCCTGACGTCATACGGAGGGCCCGGCGACGGGCGTCACCAGCCGTAAACGGGATCGAGCGTTGGTCTTCCGCGACCTTTTCAGTTGCGGCGCGGAGGGCCTCGACGAGTTCGGCAAAATTCGCGGTGGGCGATGCGATCTCGAGACGGGGCGGGGTGCTGTCAACCTCGATCCAGCCGGGGCGTTCAGCGCCCTCACGCAATTCGCGGGCAATCCTGGTCAGGATGGTCGCCGCCATTTCGTCATCAAGATCGGGGATGACCACCGGCCTCAGACACACCACCCCCAACGGCGCACCCGGTCGTTCGAGAATAGCGGCCGCGAGACCGCTTTCGAGCTGCAAAACATTCGGCGGGGACGCAAAGCGCGGGTTGAGGGCCTGCGGCGGCAACACCACGACCACGCTGCCCGGATGCTGTGGGAGCCACGTTCGAGCAGCCTCGCGAACCCCTTCGAGGGTGACACCCTCGGCGGCGAAGAGATACTCACGGATGGCGGCGATCCCACCGGCGTGCCACAATTCGAGGAGGTGCAGCGCAGCCTCTGGGTGTTTTTCCAGGAAAGCGCGGTGCTGAACCAAAAGCCGATTCGCCGCGGACTCCACCTGGTCGCTCTGGAGGCGCGGATCTTGCGAGATCCGCGCAAGACCGATTCGCAGTTGACTGAGTGCGAGATCCACGCGGTCGGCGTCCACCCGTGCTTCGAGGAGGCCCCGGGAACCCTCTGTTCGGCTCCGCAGACCCGCAAGGTCTCCGGACAAGATCTCCGGCAGGAGGTCCCAGAGAACCTCCGCTGAGGTTCGAGTAGGATCGGACGACGCTGGCAGATTGACCTGAAGCCGAATTTCGGCCTCCGAACCGGGCGGGCCTAGCCGCCGCTCCAGACGAGCCTCGTCGACGAGTTCGCGAACCTGCGGAACTACGGGCGCCTTTGCCCGCCCCCTGAATGACCTCTCCAGCGCTCCGCGGAGCTCGGCCAGTGGGACACCCCCCGCCGCAATCACCACCGGCGGCGCCGGACCGTCGGGCGCAAGGGCGAGAGCCGCCTCGAGGTCGGCAATCAGCGTCATCTCGCCGCTGGTGATGACGAGGGCCATCTCGCCGACATCCGCCGGCCACGCCACCGTCGTGGCATCGGACAGGGGCGCCTCTACCACGATGAGGACCGTGCCGTTGGTAAGACTCTCGGTGTGGAGAGCCTGCGCACCCAGCGGCGCGACGCCGCCGAAAGCAACCGTCACCAACAACAAAAAGCACTGTAGACAGGAGTGTTGCACCTTCATGGCGGCCGTCATGGTAGCATGCCGGCCAATGCGCATCGACAACCACGCAATAGTTGTGTCGACCGTGGCCGTCTCGTGGTTGGCGGCGACGACGGCGCTGGGATCGGCTCTCATCCTGGCTGTGGTCGGCCAGGGCGTGGGCGCCATGACCGGGGGCTGTGGCTGGGTCGGGGCCACCATTCCCCTGAATCGCCAGGTCTGGGCGTTGGTCAACCAACCGACTCTCAACTTTTCGTCACAGCCCGGTGCGAGCGGCTACTGGCTCGGGTCGCTGGTACTGCCATTGTTCGCCGCCCTGCTCCTTTTGACGTTGCGTCCCCGAAGACCGACCCTGGTCGGCCAACTGATGGTCGTCCAGATGGTGTGGTGGGCGGCCCTTGTCGCCGGGGCGTGGCTCCCGCTACTCGATGCTGTCGACGGCCACCTCTCGCGATGGCTGCTGCTGAACCGTCTCCCCGCAATGTTGGTATGGTCAGCACCCGTCGCGGCGGCGGTCGTCGCCGTTTTCGCGACCTTTCGTCTCCTCGAAATCGCACGCAGCGGCCGCCCCAACCTCGGTCGCGGGACCCGCGTGGCAACACTCGTTGTCCATCTGATTCTGCCGGTCCTGGGTTGGATCGGCGCGGTGTTTCTTGTCGGCGGTTCATTGCCCCTGGCTCCGGTCGTCGCGCTCGCGGTGCCGGTGGCTGCGGCGCTCGTCTTTGGCTGGCTTCGTTTTCCACCACCCTATCCACGTCACCTGCAGCGACCTTCGCGCCGCGCGTTCGGAGTCCTCCTTGCCGGCGCCGTGCTCGCGGCGATCGCGATCTGGATGGCAGGCCGCCCGCTCACCGATGGGCGCGCGCCAGGCGTGTTGTGGGGCGAACCGGAGAGCTTCAACAACATCCGACCGTGGATCGAATTTCCATCGTCCGCGACGGAGATCCGTCACCAAGACTGAGTGTCGGAGGCGGACACCGAGCCAATCTGGTGTTTTCGACGGGTTATACTATGCTGCACTGTGCTGCCACCCTGAGGCAGCAGGGTCACAAAAAAACAAGGAGTTGACATCATGAATTCCAAAGTCGAAAAAGGGCTCAATGAACAGATCCACGCCGAGTTCTTTTCTTTTTATCTCTACCTTTCAGTCGCCGCCTACTTCACCAAGATCCACCTCGATGGCTTCTCGCACTGGATGCGGATCCAGGCGCAGGAGGAGTTCGCCCACGCCATGAAACTCTTCAACTACCTCAACGAACGGGGCGGCACGGTCGAGCTGATGGCCCTCGACGCCCCCCAGAGCGAGTGGTCTTCGCCGGCGACGGCGGTCGAAGCCGTGCTCAAGCACGAGCAGTACATCAGCCGGCGCATCAACGAGCTCGTGGATCTCGCGAACAACGAGAACGACCACGCCACAACCGTCGTCCTGCACTGGTACGTCAACGAGCAGGTCGAAGAGGAGGCCACCGCCGACACCCTGTTCCATCAGGTCCAGATGGTGGAGTCGAGCCCGCACGGCCTTCTCATGATCGATCGCGAGTTGGCCGCTCGTCCGGCGGCAGCGCCGGTCGATACTGCTGAGGCCTGAGGGAAACTGCCGAATAGAGCCTCGCGGCGTATTACGGCGTCGCAGCTTCAACTGCGCCGAGAACGATGGCACGGGCGACGTCGATGCCGGTGACGTCCTCGAGGCGGAGGAATCCAGGGGTCGGGTTGACCTCGAGCACTACGGCCTCACCATTCCGAACCACAAGATCGACGCCACAGTGACCGAGACCAAGCACTCCGGCAACCGCGACCGCCGTCCGCGCTTCATTGCTCGAAAGCCGGTATGACTCCGCGGTGCCGCTGCGGGCCGCGTTCGAGCGCCAATCGCCAGCTGCGGCGTGGAACCGGGCCGCCGCCACGGCCGCGCCGTTCACCACGAGAACCCGGACTGTGGTGGTGCCCTCCGGCATCCAGCGCTGGACAATGACCTCGTCGCCGAGCCGCCACAAGCTGTCGAGAACCGCGTCGAGGTGATCGCGGGTCGCACAGCGAATGACCCCAACACCCATCCGCGATCGCCTTTGTTTGACGACGACAGGGAGGCCGAGTTCTCCGACCGCCGCCGCGGCGAGGGCTTGCGGGTCGGCTCCTGCGATGGTTTCCGGTACGGAAAGACCATTCGACGCGAGTTTTTCGATCGTCAACCAGTGGTCCCGCCCCAGGCGAATGGCGGTCGGCGGGTTGGGAGTTGCCGAGCCGGCGCCGATGAGCCCCTCGAGAACCGCCATCGTGCTCTCGGGCCTCCAGTTCCCGACCCTTGCGATCACCACTTCAGGTCGAGGGTTGCAAACCGCGCTCCCGACCGCCCGGACCCCGTCACGTGAGGCGAAGGCCGCGAGCGTGTCGGAATCCGCGACCGTGAGGGGATGACCGAGACCCTCTGCCGCCTCGACCAGTCGGCTGTTGGTCTTCAACTCCGGGCGGGCCGTCAGAAGAAGCATGTTCACATCGTCATGGTAACCCACGGCCACGCCAGGATCGGGAATCGCTATACTTGGTCGATGATCAAAGGATGTCTGGATCGGCTCCACTTCGGAGATCTTCTCCAGTGGTTCCACATGGGCAACGTCAGCGGCCGCCTCACACTTCAGGGAAACCGCGGCGAGCGCCGGCTCGATTTCAACCACGGCAAGGTGTGTTTTGTATCCTCGACCGTACCGGAGGAACGTCTCGCATCTTGGATCGCCGCCCGCAGTGTTCTCAAGCCCACACACCTCCGTCGGGTCCTCGCACAGTCGATGCTCCGGCGCGAGCTCTTCACCGACCTGTTGCTGGCAGACGGCGAATTCGACGCAGCTCAGCTCAGACGGGATCTGACCGACCTCGCCGAAGCGGTGACCGGCCGTGTTCTCTCCTCACCGCAGGTCGATTTTTCGTTCGATCCCGACTACCCGGTCCTCGACGTCCTCGGGCTCCGACTCGACGTGGCACCGAGCCAGCTCCTTCTCGAGGCCGCCCGCCGCTCCGACGAGAGGGACCGCGGAACACCGGAAGACGACCGCCACGAACTCCCACTCGGCGGCGAGGCCTTCGAAAGCCTGTTCTGGGATCTTGTTCGAGATGGCATCGGGGCTGATGACCCGGTTGACGGAGCGCGTTTGACGGCGTTTCACGATCTCGTCCAGGACATCGTGAACACCCTCGCGCAGTGGCTCGCATCGAGCCCCGGTTTGGTCCCTTTGCCGACGAGTCAGGTCGTCGCAATTTCAGGAGATGTCATCGGCCGCGACCCGGAGGAGCTTTTCGGCCTGCCCCACGCCACCTGGGACCAGATGGTGCTCGCCCGCGCCCTCCACCTTTCCGGAACCGAGGGCCCCTTCACCTTGTCCGAGATCGAAAGAGCAACCGCTGAAATCGACATCGTGCCTGACCTCGTGGCCGCCGATTTCCTGAAGCGTCCCGATGCCGGAAGACTCGACCGGCTTGTCCGGCGGCTCATCAGCGTGTGGTCGCGAACGGCCGCGGCGGCGGCGCCCCACCTCGGCGTCGATCCGCGCACCGCGATCCTGGCGGTCCACCTGGTATCGGTCCCGACCGATCTGGTGTTGTGGGTTTTGACCACCCTGCCCGTGCCCCATCGTGAGCTCCGCAAGGCGCTCCTGGTCCATCTTTCGCGGCGTGTGGGCTCACGTCTTGCACGATTGGCAGACTTTCCCGCGCCCTTTCGGGAAATCATCAGCCCCCAGGTGCCAACTCCTCTCGGTATCTGTCTCAATCTCGGGCGTCGGTGCCTGCCGACGGTCGCAGGGTGGCCTGCCACGGTTCCCGACGACAGCGATGCGGAACTCGATGTCGCCTCGTCAAACGCTCTCGCGATGGCTGAAGATGCCGCCCGCCAAACCGCGGCGGAGACCGACGCCGACGTTCTCGCGATCGGTTAGAACTTTTTTGCTTCGTCGGAGAGGCGCTTACTGCGGGAGGGCGATCACAACCTCGGTGCCCTGTCCAGACGCGCTTATGATCGTGATCTCGCCGCCGTGGATGGCTGCCACCCTGTCTGCAATCGCGAGGCCGAGTCCGATGCCGTGCCTTTTTCCTGCCGTCGCGTCATCGCCCTGCCAGAACGCCTCTCGAACCCGCTCCAGGTCGTTCTCCGGGATCCCGACGCCGACATCACTGACCCGCAGCTGCAGCCGGCGCTCGTCGCCCCGGGTCACCCGACGGACCTCGAGCTTGACCTCACCACCTTCGTGAGAGAACTCGATGGCGTTTCTGACTACCGCCCGGAGGGCGGCCTCGAGGCTCTCACGGTCGCACGAGATCGTGTCGAGCCCGCTCGGAATCAACATCACGAGGTTGATCCTGCGGTCTTTTGCGAGGTCGCGAAGAGGTGCGATCGCCTGCCGGAAAAGCTCCTGGGCCGGCACCGGTTGGCGCGCGAGGTCCTTCCCCGCAGCCCCCAGGACAGAGACCTGGAAAATGCTCTGGATCATCTCCAGAAGCTTTTCACCCTCGTCGTGAATGATCGCCACCAGACGTTGGGCTTTTTTGGGCTCAATGTCCTTTTCGCGCTCGAGGACCTTCGCCGCCGTGAACAGCGACGTGATGGGGGTTTTGAACTCGAGCGAGAGACGGTTGATGAGTTCGTTTTTGACCCTGTCGAGTGTAGCGAGGTCCCGATAGGCCTCTTCGAGAAGAGACTTCTTTTCCGCCAGATCGTCGCCCAGGCGACGCGACTGGGCGAGAGAGTTTCGCAGCTCCGCGGTTCGCTCGGCGACCTGCTCTTCGAGGCCGCGGCTGAGCTCTTCCATCTGTTTCCAGGCGATTGCATTGGCGTAGCCCATGGCGGCCGTGGACACGAGGACGGATGCCAACTGGAGATCGTTTTCATCGAGATCGTTGCGATCGGTATCTCCAAAAACCGTCACGAGACCGATGATCTTGTCCTGGGTCTGGAGCGGCACGGCGATCGCCGATGCAAAACCGGCTTTCTCGACGACAGCCATTGCTTCCGCCGCCACATCGTCGCCCGCTGTCATCGTCACGAGGTGCGGCGCCTGACGATCGAGCAGAGCCGCCGCCAACGAACGGCCCTCGGTGTCGACCTCGCTGTTGAATGGGTCCTCGGTGAAGCCGTGAACCACGGCCTCTCGGAGTTTGCCAGAGGTTGGAACAACCATGACCGCTGCGCCCTGGACCTCGAGCAGCTTGATGGCCGTCGTGATCAGGAGCCGCAGAACCGCCGCCGGGTCGCGCTCGTTCCCGACCGCACGGCCGTAGTCGGAGATTCCCGCCATCACCCGGACCTTGCGCTCGAGAAGCCGGCTCAGGGTGTCGAGGCGGGTATTGAGCTCGCCCATGGCCAGATTCGCCCGCACGGCCTCGGCCACGAGATCGTCGTCGGTCAAGGCCTCGCCCGACGGACCGTCGTGGTCGGCGACGGTGATCTCCAAATCGTCGGCGCCGAGCGGGGTTCCACCGGCAGCGAGAAACGGCTCCATGGAGGCGTGCATCTGGTGGCGAAGGCGATCCAGGGCCTGCGGGTTGTTGCCGACGCCGAGTTTGTCGGCCACCGTGACCAGCGTCAATTCGCCGATCGCCTTGAATGCCTCGAGCACGCCGTCGCCGGTTGTCGCCACGGTCGAGAATGAAGGCAGGCCCTGTGGGTTGAGGGCAGCCTCCATCTCTTCGAGACTCAGGATGGGACTCAGGTCGCGCTTGTTGTACTGAAAGACGATCGGGAGGCCCTGGACGTCGAGGCTGTTGGCAATGAGGTTCTGTTTCAGGTTCTGAAGCGACTCGACATTGTGCTCTCGCTGATCGGTCTGCGAATCGGCTACGAAGACGACTCCGTCGGCTCCCGCGAGCACGGTTCGGCGGGTGGCGTCGTACTGCACCTGCCCCGGTACCGTATAGAGTTGAAGAGAAAGACGAAAATCCCGGATGCGGCCGAGATTGAGCGACAGGAGGTCAAAAAAGAGCGTCCGGTCGGCGGCCGTGTTGAGAGAGTACAGCCGGGTGCGGCGTTCGGGATCGAGAACGCGATGGATCTGTTGGAGCGATGTCGTCTTGCCGCCAACGGCCGGACCATAGTAGACGATCTTGATTTTGACCTGGCGGTTTTGGTTGTCGAACTGAACCATGATCCTCCGGCTCCCGCCCTCCCATTATGACCGCCATCACTCCGGGATGCTACCCGCCGCTCTGGGGCGGTTCGGGCGGCCCTTCTCTCTGGGAGCCTTCTTGGCCACCGAGGCACCGACCAGCGAGGCCTCGGCAAAAACATAGCTCGGGTCTCCGGTCTCCTGGTTGATGACCGTGGCATACGGAAAAATCAGCGCATTGTCGGGTCCGGACTGGAGATAGAACACCAGGCTGCCGCCCTCGAGGGCCGTGTCGAGCCGCCGTTGGACGTGACCGAATGGAGGGACGTCGAAGAACTCGGACGCCAGGATGACGCCTTCGGCGCCCTGGACATCAAGGCGAACGCGAGTCCACTCGGCGGACCAGGAAGCAACGCCGACATTGCAACGAAAGAACCCTCCATCGTTGAGGACTCCTGCAGCGTAGGCAATGGTCTCCCAGTCGGTACCGCGCTCGACACCCGCCCCGAAAACCGTCAGACCGAACTCACCAAATCCGGTCGCATCCGGGGTGTAGGTTCGCGACGTCGCCAGAAAGCGGCAATCTTCGATCGGATCGCAGGCCAGGCCGGGATCGGCGTAGGCAAGAATCGCCGCGGTCCCTTCGAGGTCGAAGACGTCGGGTCCGAGAACGTCCCACAGGTTCAGGGTCTGCCACGGGGCGAGGGTGAATTCGAGGGTCGGCACCACGTCGTTCACGGTGTCGCTCGGCAGCGCCTGGACGACCACCGGCAGATCATATTCGTGGGGGTTGTGGAGCGACAGATCCGTCCTCCAGAAGGTGTTTCGGGCCCCCGCGTTGGACGCAGCCGCCGGAATCATCCAGTCGGCGGAAAGTTGCGCCGCCGCCGGAAAAACGCACCCCGCAAAGAGGATCCATCCCAAGGTGACGGCACGACGGACGATGGTTGATGTGATCATGACAACCTCCGTCACTGTACGAGCAAGGACCGTGCCATCACCCGGGTCGTTGCGTCAAAGCTGGTCGTGTCGGCCTGTCATCTCAAGGGGACAGCTCGGGCCCGCCAGGGCGTACAATTGAATCGGAGGATCGTCGATGCGGATCTCTGGTGGTTTCATGGTGACAGCGCTGGTGGCGGCGGGATTCACGCTCTATCTGACCGGCCGTGACGCCGGGTCGAGCTTTGATGCCGTAACGGAGGTGGCCGACGAACTTCGAGAGGAAGGCGTTACAGGGGTGGCTCTCGACGGCGAGACCGCACGCAGCATGGTGACTGTCATGGGGGGGTTGGTCGAATTCCCCGACTCCATCTCGGACCACGTCGCCGACCTTCGCATCATGTCCGAAACCGCAGCGTCGTGGGCGGCGGCGGCACCCCCGGCCAGCCGTGAACTGCACATTGCCGTCAGGCTGCGCAGCGCCGCCGGCGACTTGCGGGACTATGCTTTGAGACCATCTCAGTCGCTCCTCATGCGCGCCGGCCGGCGCCTCGAGCAGGCGCAGAACTCTCTCGATGGGAGCCTGCAAGGCGACGGAACGCCCGAGCCTCAACTCGTCACCGACGGACTTCGTGACCAACTACAGAATCTCGAACAGGCGCAACGCGAACAACAGCAACAGGTCGACGAAGCCCTCAAACGTTAGAACTTCAGGCCGGCGAGGACCTCCTCACCGATGTTGGTCGTCAGTAACGGGCCCCCGCCCAACTGACGGAGTTCGCACGCCAGAACCGCGAGCCACCGCTGCACGGCAGGTGTGCGCTCCACCGGCGCTCGTTGCCAGAGTCGCACACCGGTCGTCCCACGGGCTGTTGCGACCACGGCCACCGGATGAACAGCCCTCGAGTGCTCCACGACCACGCCCTCTACCAGGAGGGCCTGCCCGTCCGAACGCAACCACACCGTCTCGGTCTTGAGAACGGCGTTACCCCACCGATGGACCTCGAACTGGAGGCCACCGACAATCATCTGAAGATCCGACTCTCCATCGAGAACGAGGTGTGGCATCAGTCTGCCCCCGTCGTCCCCGAAAAACTGAGAACAACCCGCCTCGCGCGGGCCTCGAGGTCGCACTCGACGAGCACCACCTGCTGCCAGGTGCCGAGCGTCGGGCGGCCCGTGATGACCGGTACGGTCAAGGACGGGCCCATCAGCGCGGCGCGAAGGTGGGAAAACCCATTGCCGTCTCCCCAACGGAGATCGTGGTGGTATGTCCCATCGGAAGGCGCGATGACCTCGAGGGCCTCGTCGAGGTCCCGCACCGCTCCGGGTTCGAACTCGATTGTCGTGACGGCCGCTGTCGAACCCGGAACGAACACCGTCAGTTGACCGTTGTGCGCATCGATGGACGACAGCCACGCCCCAACCTCCGCCGTGAGATCGAGGACCTGGCCGTGGCCTTCGGTTTCGAACTCCAGGTGTTCATGAAAAACCATCATGGGTCGAGTATAGGACCTCTGACGTTCTCCATCGTCCTCTGCTACCATACCCGCCGTGCACATGGGGGGCGTGTTGGCCGCCGTCGCCGAGGCGTTGCTTCCCGGCATGTGTCCACACTGCGATCAACCCCTTCCGGGCCGCGATCGGGGATTGTGTGGCGCCTGCTGGGCGATGGTGCTGCCGCGAGCCGGCGCCTCCTGCCCGACCTGCGGAGGACCGACAGACGACGATTGCGAACCGTGTCTCGAATGCGAACGATTTCCTCCACCGCAGCGGGCGACGGTCGTCTGGGGTGAACACGACGGTGTTCTCAGAAGCGCGATCCTGTCTCTCAAACACGGGCGCCGCGACGACCTCGCCGACCCGTTGGCCCTGCGATTGGCGGTCGCGGTGGCGGCAACGCCGTGGGCCGGATCAATTGACCTGGTCACGTGGGTTCCATCGCATACGGTGCGCCGGTTCCGCCAGCCGTTTCCCGCGGCGCAGATGCTTGCGATCGCGGTGGCGCGCCGCCTCGGCGCAAAGAGCCGCAAACTGCTGGCCAGGCACGGACTCGGTCGCCAGGCGCGACGGACTCGAGTCCGCCGCCTCCGACTCTCGGGCAGGGCGTTCACCGCCCGGAGCGCCGCCGCCCGACGCCAGGTGCTGCTCATCGACGATGTGGTGACCACCGGCACGACGATTCGGCGGGCGTCAGAGGCCCTGCTGGCGGCCGGGGCTTCTTCTGTATTTTGTGCCGCTCTTGCCGCAACACCGACCCCGAGGAGAATTTCATGAACCTGTTCGACTCTCTCGTAAAACACGGAATGCCGTTGGTTCCGCGGCCTATCGTTGGTCGCGTCGCGCGACGATATGTCGCCGGCGAGACCATTGATGACGCCGTGCGCACGCTCCGCGCCATGAACGACGAGGGCGCCATGGGAACCGTCGACGTGCTCGGCGAAGAGGTGCGCGAGCGATCGAAGGCCGAGGCAGCCGTCGCCCAATACCTGGCGCTGCTCGACCGAATTGAAACGGAGGGTCTGGATGCCAACGTTTCGATCAAACCGACAATGTTGGGCCTCAAGATCGACGAGGAGTTGTGCACGTCGCACATCCAGACGATCGTCGACAGGGCCGCTGAACTCGGCAACTTCGTGCGGATCGACATGGAGGACCACACGTGCACAGACGCGACGCTGCGGATGTACCGCAAGGTCCATGGGGTTCACCCGTCATCGGTTGGTGCGGTCCTTCAGGCCTATATGCACCGGACGACGGCGGACATCAACGATCTGCTCCCGCTCTGCCCGAACATCAGAATGTGCAAGGGGATCTATCGCGAACCGCGCGCCATCGCATGGCACGATTTCACAACCGTCAGAGAGAACTTCATTTACAACACCGAGAAGCTCCTCGCCGGTGGGGCCTATGTCGGAGTGGCGACCCACGACAGCCATCTCGTCTGGGCCGGCATGAGCACAGTCGATCGATTGGGGCTCGACCGCGACCAGTATGAATTTCAGATGCTCCTGGGCGTGGATCCTGATCTTCGCAAAATCATCCTATCCAAGGGGCACCGGCTCCGGGTCTACGTGCCCTTCGGCCGCGACTGGTATCCCTACTCAATGCGCAGACTTCGGGAAAACCCTTCGGTGGCCCGGCACGTGATGCGGGCCATGCTGCCGTTTTCGCGCCCTGTCTGACCTTTTCGCATTGAGACAGAGCACGAGAACGAGTATGCTGACCGTGCGCGTCTCAGCGCGCCGGAGGACTGATATGCGTTTGCGCAGTACGAAGTCGTTGATCGCTCTGTTCGTTGTTGTGGTCGCTGCCGGCCTGGTCTTTGCCGGTTCACAAGCGCGCGTCGAAGGCCGCGTCTCCGATTCCAAGGGAAATCCCATCGCGAACGCAGAGATCACCATCACCTCACCGGAGGTCTCCACATTCAACATGGTGGTAACGACCGGCAAAAAAGGCGTTTTCAAGTTTCTACTCCTCGATGCGACTCGGAACTACCTCTTCCACGTCGAAGCCGAGGGTTTCCAGGCCGAGGAGCGCCCATTCAAAGTGGCTGCCGGCAGCACAGACAGCGTGTTCGAGTTCACGCTGAACACCGTCACCGAAGCCGTCGCGCAGGACAGCGCGAACATCCTCGAACAGCCCGGCTACAAAGAGATGGGAGAAGGCAGAGAGCTCTACGAGGCGGGTGACACGGCGGGTGCACTGGCGAAGTTCGAAGAAGCGGTCGCGGCGATCCCGGATCTCCTGCCGGCTCTCACCGCAATTGCCGAACTGAGCTATGACCAAGGCGACTATGATGCCGCTCTCGATGCCGCCGACAAATGCCTCGATGTCGACGATGAGAGCCTCGATTGTCTCGCCATCGCCGCCAACGCAGCCCAGAGCTCCGGCAATCACGAGGCGTATGCCGGCTACATGGCGCGGTATGAAAAACTCAACCCCGAAGACCCCACCATCCTCTACAACACCGCCGCCGGTTTCCTCAACAAGCTCGATGACGACGGGGCGCGACCGCTGCTTGAAAAGTGTCTCGAGGCCGACCCGGACTATCCACAGTGCAATTTCGAGTACGGAATGTTGCTGCTGCGGACGGGCGATATGGAGGGCGCCAAAAGCCATCTCGAAAAGTACCTCGAGGTGGCCCCGGACGGACCCGACGCCGCCACCGCAGTGGAGACGATCAAGTACCTTTGATCACACGAACAAGCGCGGTCGGGAGCGGGGCGCTTCGGTGAAAACACTATGTATCGGCGTTGCCGGGGGAACGGGTTCCGGCAAGACCACCGTTGCCAACGAAATCGTGCGCAGGGTCGGTCACAGCCGGATCGTCACCGTGAACCAGGACCGCTATTACCACGACCTGGCCCCGGTCGACGAGCAACAGCGGATTCACCACAACTTCGATCATCCGGACGCCATCGAGGAAACGCTTCTGATCGAGCATGTTCGCCTGCTCAAGGCGGGGAGATCGGCCCCTCTTCCCATTTACGACTTCAACCGCCATGTGCGCACCGAGGCGAACGAGGTCGTTCATCCGCAAACGGTGATCCTCATCGAGGGCATTCTGGTCCTTGCGATTCCAGCGCTCCGTGAGCTCCTCGACGTCAAGATCTTCGTCGACACGGACTCAGACCTGCGGTTCATCCGGCGACTGCGACGGGACATGGACGAACGCGGGCGCACCTTGGAGTCGGTCGTCGAACAGTACCTGGCGACGGTACGGCCGATGCACCTCGAGTTTGTCGAGAGCTCCAAGCGGTGGGCTGATGTGATCATTCCCGAGGGCGGTTACAACACCGTCGCCCTTGATCTCGTCATCAGCCGGATCGTGCAAATGCTGCAGGGATCAGAGACGTAGCCTAGCCTGCATATCTCACCAGCCTCCGGCTGCGGCCGACGATGCACCGCACCCGGCGGTGTTTTCTCGCCTTGGGGTGCTCCACGTACAAACGAGTACGCGTCCGCGCCCCTGAGGTCGCAAACCCCACCGGGCACGGCACCTCGTCGCCCTCGCTCCGAAGTCCGGTGAGATATGCAGCCTAGCGCGAATCGGCCGTCGCTCTGCGGCGGCGGCGGCTGCGGAGCTCTTCTTCCTTGAACATGAACTTGATGGACTGTTTGAACAACAACAGGTTCGGAGCGTCAACCCGGTTGAGCTTGATGCAGTTCTTGTCGTACCACTCGATCCAACCTTTGAGCTCGGTGCCATCGGTGAGGACGACGACCATCCCCGTCCGGTTCTGCATCTGTTTGAGGTAATAAAAGCTCTCGGCGTTGGTCTGCTCAGCCGGAGCTTGCTTGCGCCGGGTCGTGGCTCTGGGGGGGTGTTTTTCCATCATCTCATTCATCGACGGTCGAATCAGCTTACGGTCGGACATGAAGCTCTCCTCACGCCCCATGCTGGGCGGCGAATTTTCCGGAAGCATGAAGTCTTCAGGTTCTGGGGAGCAGGTTACCAGAATCGCTGTTCGGTGTCTTCTCTCCGTTTTTATCGGGGAAACCGCAGGAGGTGCACCACGCGGCGAAAACGAATTGTCAGTGCCGATTTCGCGAATCGTTCGGATACTGTTCCACTTCGTGGGCGAGACAGCACATCAGCCGCCCGCACAAGCCCGAGATCTTACTCGGGTTCAAGCTCAGGTTCTGGCGCTTGGCCATCCTCACCGTCACCGAATGGAATCGATCCATGAACGTGGTGCAGCAGAGGCAGCGTCCGCACGGGCCGAGCCCGCCGCACATCCGGGCGCCATCCCGGACGCCGAGCGATCGCATTTCGATGCGGCGCCGGAAGCGGCGTCCGAGGTCCCGTTGCAGGGGGCGATAATCAACCCGCTTTTCGGCGGAAAAGTAGATCACGGCCTTTCTTCCGGACAGCGGCAGACTGACTTTGACGGGGTGGAGATCGAGCTCGAGCTCCCGGGTCCGGCGTCTCAGGAATTGTTCAATCTCACGTTCCAGGTGACCGGTGTCCTGATGCCGCTTTTCGTCCTCGGGCGTGGCGCGGCGCACCACTCTCGACGACTTGCGTCGGGGGAGCTTGAACGTCGGCGGCGAATACGCGGTCACCTTGCCGAGAAACTTGCCGTCAGGCGTATCGACGACGATGGCCTCACCGTGGTGGAGGGAAAAATTGCTGGAACGGCAGGCAAAGGCGGGCAGGTTGGGGTCCACCAGCACGGGCACCCAATCCTCGGTCACCGACACCACCGAAACGGGAACGAGTTCGGGCGTCATTCGCCGCCCCCGCCGTTCAGAGATTGGGCGATCTCACCATCCCCCTTGAGAACCGCAGCGGCGCCCTGCCGTCGCGCCTCTTCGAGGGCCGTCCGCACGTCGGATCGTCCCGAGGCGACGATCTGCGCTGCAAAAAAGGCCGCGTTCTTGGCTCCCGCCGGGCCGACGGCAAAGGTCGCAACGGGAATTCCGGATGGCATCTGGACCGTCGACAAGAGCGCATCCACGCCATCGAGCACACCCCCGGGAAGCGGCACGCCCAGCACCGGCCGAACGGTGTGGGCCGCAACCACCCCGGCGAGGTGGGCGGCCATGCCGGCGGCGCAGATGAAGGCCTGACAGCCGCGCTCTTCGGCCTTGCGGACCAACTCCAGCGTTCGCTCCGGGGTGCGGTGGGCCGATGACACCCGCACCTCATATCTCAGGCCCAATCGACCCAGGACATCGACAGCGCCCTGGAGGTGTTTCCAGTCGCTGGCGGAACCCATCAGTATCAAAACGTCGAGATCAGCCACTCTCGGCCCCGAGTTTCGTCAGAGTGTCGCGGCCGATGTCGGAGCGATACCACATGCCCTCAAAGTTGATTTTGGCGACACCGGAGTACGCCGAATCGAGCGCCTCGTTCAAGGTCGCGCCCCGTCCGCACACCGAGAGGACGCGGCCGCCCGAGGTGATGAGGCGACCGTCGTCGTTTCGTTTTGTGCCGGCGTGATACACCGTGACGCCCGCCAAAGCGAGAGCCTCGTCGATTCCGGTAACCTCATCGCCCCTGCGCGGGTTGCCGGGATACCCCGCCGCCGCCAATACCACACAGGCTACCGCCTCTTTTCGCCAGTGGAGGCTCGGAGTGTGCATCTCGCCGTCAGCGGCGTCGCACGCCATTTTTGCGAAGTTGTCGTCGAGACGGAGAAAGATCGCCTGAGTCTCCGGGTCGCCGAGACGACAGTTGAACTCGAGCACCTTGGGGCCGTCAGCGGTCATCATCAGACCGACATAGAGCACGCCGCGGTACTCCCGGCCTTCGGCTTCCATCCCGGAAATGGTCGGGCGAACGACCGTGTCGAGGATCAAACGGCTCGTGCCGGGCGGAATCACCAGGGCCGGAGAATGCGCTCCCATACCACCGGTGTTCGGGCCTTCGCCATTTTCGTGCGCGCGCTTGTAATCGTGCGAGGTGGCAATCGGCACCACTCGTGTACCGTCTGAAATCACCATGTAGGAGACTTCGTCACCCTCGAGACACTCCTCGACCAGAACCCGGTCGGCGGCGTCACCAAAACGTCGCTGGACAAAGAACACGTCGAGCGCCTGGTCGAGGTCCTGTTTGTCGCGGATGATGAGCACGCCCTTGCCCGCGGCCAGTCCATCGGCCTTGAAGACCACCGGCAGGCCGAGGTCGCGAACAGCCGCCCGCGCCTCGTCCTGGGTGCGGACGCAGCGCGATTCGGCGGTCGGAATGCCGTGGCGTTGGCAGAACTCTTTGGCGAAGACCTTGCTCGACTCGAGAACCGCGGCAGCGCGCCGCGGGCCAAAGAGACGGAGCCCTCTCCTTGCAAATTCATCACCGATACCGAGCGCTAAAGGCAGCTCGGGGCCGACAATCGTGACATCGACCTTGAGGTCGGCCGCGGCTTCCGCTACCCCCGGTAGGTCGTCGGCCGATACCGGCAAACAGTCGGCGGCATGGGCGATGCCCGGGTTTCCAGGGGCGGCAAAGACGGCATTGACCCCCTGAGACCTCCGCAGCGCATGAACGATGGCGTGCTCGCGCGCCCCAGATCCTATGACCAAAACCCGCATCGAATTCACCCCCTGGCCTGCAGCAGGCTCAGCAGGCTCGTCTGGACGATATCCGCCGCCGAACAGCCGCGGCTGAGATCGTTGGCGGGCTTCGCCAATCCTTGCATGAGTGGTCCGAGGGCACGGGCGCCGCCCATGCGTTCCACGGCCTTGTAGGTGATGTTTCCTGCGTTGAGATCCGGAAAAACGAGCACGTTGGCTCGGCCCGCGACGGCCGAACCCGGCGCCTTCTTCCCTCCGATTTTGGGCAACAGGGCGGCGTCGAACTGCAGCTCGCCGTCGAAACTGAAATCGACCCTGCGCCGCTCGAGCTCGGCACAGGCAGCGGTCACCTTTTCGACGAGGGGGCTCACTGCCGACCCCTTGGTGGAAAAGGACAGCATCGCCACCCGGGGTTCGCCGCCGACGATCGATTGGAAGGTGGCCGCGGCCGAAATCGCGATCTCGGCAAGTTGCTCCGCTGTCGGGTCCGGCATGACGGCACAATCGGAGAACACCATGACGCCATCATCGCCCCACTGAGTGTCCGGGTGGACCATGATAAAGGCTGATGAAACCGTTCGCAGCCCGGCCGCCGGACCGATACAGTGCAGTGCCGCGCGAACGGTGTCGGCGGTGGTTCGGACCGCGCCCCCGACCGACGCGTCCGCGACACCGGTCGCGACCATCAGCGACGAGAAGTACAGGGGGTCCGCCACAGCCTCAACCGCTTGTTCAAGCGACAGGCCCTTGGCCTGACGACGCGTGTGGAGATGCCGAGCGAGATCCTCGCGCCGAGGATCTGTTGTGGGATCAGTCACCTCGACCCCCGCGGCCACGAGGGCCGTGTGCTCTTCTTTCATCTCATTTTCGGGGCACAAAACGGTGACACGATACGGACCTGAAGCCGCCAATTGACCCGCCGCCTCGATGACCCGGGAATCATGGCCCTCGGCGAGCACCACACGGCCACCGACTCCGGCCGCTCGCGTAGCGACATTTTCGAGAAATTCCACAGCTTTCCCCCGTCCGTTATTGTAACCCAGAGACCGCCCGACGCCCACTGGAAGAAGCCCGGACCCTTGCGGGTTGTAACTCGAGAAGCTGAAAGGCAGGCCACCGTGCGCATTGCACCCGACATCACCCATTTGATGGGAAATACTCCCCTGGTACGACTCAATCACCTGACGGCCGGACTGGCCGCCACCGTCGCCGCCAAGCTCGAGTTCTTCAACCCGGCCCACTCGGTGAAGGATCGCATCGGTGTCGCCATGGTCGACGCACTGGAACGTGACGGCACACTGGTGCCCGGCGTCTCGGCCATCGTCGAGGCCACCTCGGGCAATACCGGGATCGCCCTGGCGATGGTCGCCGCGGCGCGCGGCTATCGCTGCGTCCTTTCGATGCCCGAATCGATGTCATTCGAACGGCGCCAGGTTCTCGCCCTGCTCGGCGCCGAGCTCCACCCCACACCGGCCGCCGACGGCATGAAGGGCGCGGCCGCGCGAGCCCAGGAACTCCTCGAAGAGATCCCGAACGCCGTCATGGCCATGCAGTTCTCGAACCCCACGAACCCCGACATCCACGCGCAAACCACCGCACTCGAACTTTGGCAGGACACCGACGGCACGATGGACGTCTTTGTTGCCGGGGTTGGCACGGGCGGGACACTGACCGGGGTTGGTCGAGTGTGGCGCAAGCGCAAGCCGGAGGTGCGGATCGTGGCCGTCGAGCCTGCGGACTCTCCTGTTATCGGCGGCGGCGAACCAGGCCCCCACAAGATCCAGGGCATCGGCGCCGGTTTCATCCCCGACAACCTCGACGTTTCGCTGGTTGACGAGACCATTTCCATCACCAACGATGAAGCATTCTCAATGGCGCGTCGACTCGCCAGTGAAGAGGGCATCCTGGCTGGGATCTCTTCGGGCGCAGCATGTGTTGCTGCCCTTACCATCGCCGCCCGCGAGGAAATGAAGGGCAAACTCGTCGTGTTCGTCGTGCCCTCGACGGCCGAACGCTATATCTCAACCGATCTCTTTGCCGGTCTCGGATGAGAGAGTCTCAGCCCTCGGTCGACGCCGGCAATCTGACGACGAGCGGTCGAGGATCGATGCTGATCTCCACCGGGAGGTTGCCGACGACATCGCCGTCGATCTGGTAGGGGACCACCATTCCGGGGACCGCCGATTCGATCCGGACCCTACCGGTGATCTGGCGGACAACATCGTCGCGCCGGATATGGCGCCCGCTCGGCATCGAGAAGAGAAACGCCATCGCCGCCCAGCGCCCATCGGTTTTCTGAACAACAACCTCGAGATCGTCCCGGAACGGGTCGGCTCCGGGTGTCGCCCTGGTCTCTCCCGCATAACACCGTGAGGTGCCGACGATGACCCATCCCGCTGTTGCTGCGAGTTCGTCGGTGGCGACCCTCATGCTCGGCAGCCGGCTGCCGCTCGCGGTCTCCACGACCGCCTGCAGGGCGACGCCAATTCGTCCGCCGAAACGTTTGAAACCCGGCCTGAGCCGTTCGAGGACGTGAGAGTCGGGCCCCGCTGAGAGCATCAAAAGGACGATGTCGTCGTGGTCGGTCCGTCCGACCCGCATCGCGCGGTCGGAGCCTCCAAGCAGTGCGACCACGGACCGTTCGACCGGTCTCGGGATATCGAACTCGTAGGCGAGCACCGAGGTGGTGCCCCCGGGCAGCGCGCCGAGGGCGGTCGCAGATCCAAGCAGGCCCCGGGCCACTTCGTTGTAAGTCCCGTCGCCGCCGAAGGCGAACACCAGCGGTCGCCCTTCGGCGGCCGCACGGGCCGCGAGTTCGGTCGCATGGCCCGGTCCTTCGGTCATCCAGAAGTCGATCTCGGCCCCGGCGGAACAAGCCGCAGCAACCAGACGCTTGCGGCGGCGCAGAAGGCGGCCCCCTCCAGCCGTCGGGTTGAGGATCACCGGTACCGAGGTCAACCCGACTCCGGCTCTTCAAATAGTCGACCTTCGGCATCGCGCGGCTCGAGACCGAGGTGGCGGTAGGCGCGTGCGGTCACCGTGCGGCCCCGCGGTGTCCGTTGCAACAACCCGATCTGGAGGAGGTAGGGCTCGTGGATGTCCTCGAGCGTGCCGTGATCCTCGCCGATCGATGCCGCCAGGGCCTTGAGACCCACCGGACCGCCGCCGTAGATATCGATGATGGTCGTCAGGAGCTGACGGTCGAGGTGGTCGAGGCCGAAAGCGTCCACCTCCATCTGTTCGAGGCCCCATTTCGTGGCTTCGAGGGTGACGATCTCGGACCCCAGGTGGTGCGCGAAGTCCCGCACCCTGCGCAACAGCCGGTTGGCGATCCTCGGGGTGCCGCGAGCGCGCCGGGCGATCTCGGCGGCGGCGTCCTCTGAGACATCGATCCCGAGGATCCCAGCGGATCGTGCCACGATGACAGCGAGATCGTCGGCCGGGTAGAATTCCAGCCGGTGGACGATTCCGAAGCGGTCGCGGAGCGGCGCCGTCAACAGACCCGTGCGGGTGGTCGCGCCGACCAGCGTGAACCGGGGAAGGCTCAGCCGTACGCTGCGCGCCGCCGGGCCCTGACCGATGACGAGATCGAGTTCGAAATCCTCCATCGCGGGATAAAGGACCTCCTCGACCGCGGCAGGCAGGCGGTGGATTTCATCGATAAAGAGGACGTCGCCCGGCTGAAGGTTGGTGAGCATCGCCGCGAGGTCGCCGGCGCGTTCAAGGACCGGACCGGAGGAGATATGGAGTTCGGCACCCATTTCGTGGGCGATGATGTAGGCGAGGGTTGTCTTGCCGAGCCCCGGGGGGCCGAAGAATAGCGCGTGATCGAGAGCTTCGCCCCGGTGGCGGGCGGCGGTGACAAACACGCCGAGGTTCGTGGTCAGACGGTTCTGGCCGACAAAGTCCTCGAGGCGCCTGGGACGCAGGGTTTCCTCGAGAGGAACCTCGTCGGGTCGGGCATCACCGGTCAGGACTTCGTCAGTCACCATGCGACTTTAACCTATCGGCGACGGGGAGGGTATGTCCTGGGGTCCGGATGTTGGATGTTGGATGTTGGATGTTGGATCACTCTTGTCCAAGACAGTATCTCGGAAAGGAGAGCCGCGGAGCGGCGACAGGAATGAGCCCGGGGCGCGAGCCCCGGGAAACCATGCAACCAAAAACAGTCAAGCCCCGGAGGGGCGACAGAAAAGGACGCGTTGCCGCGCTAAAAGCCAAGCGGGATAGTCTGTCGCCCCTCCGGGGCTTTTACGGTGCCGGACCATGGAGCGGTGGCTCATGACGCATTTCGACAACCTCCTCCCGGAATACGTCGTATCCGGGTCGTCAAACGTCTGTTTTCCGTAAGGCATTCTCTCGTGAGAGTCTGTTTTGGACAGCAGTGATGTTGGATGCTGGATTCTGGACGCGTTCACCGGCGGGCCGTCTCTGACAATGGTTGGGAGCTCGAAGGCCGGTCGCGAGATGAACCCCTCGGGCCCAATCATTGTCAGAGGGGGCACTCCCGGGCAAATACGCAGTGAGCATCGGGATCATCACGTCGGGACAGCGCTGCCCGAGCCCAATCCGCGGTGGATGCGCGGCCGCACTTAACGGGTCAGCCGCTGCAAGGCGAGCCGCAGGAGCTCGCCGAGATCTTCTCCACCCGCATCGGCCGACACCGTATCCACCGCTCGAGAAGCGTCGCGCTGCGAATAGCCGAGATTGACGAGGGCGGAAACGGCGTCCCCGCGGGTGTTGTCGGGCGACAACGCGACCGTTCCAAGCCGGTCCTTGAGCTCGAGAAGAATACGATCCGCCGTCTTGCGGCCGACGCCCGGGCTGCGCTGGAGGAGGGCCGCATCGCCGCGATCCACCGCCTGTGCGAGGTCGCTCGCAGTCATGGCCGAGAGGACGCCAAGGGCGGTCCGCGGGCCGACTCCGGCCACCGAGATCAGTTTTTCAAACGCATCGAGATCGTGACGATCCGGGAAACCGAAGAGCACGATGGCGTCGTCCCGCACCTGGGTGTGGATCCAGAAAACCGCGCGGTCACCGTCGCTCAACTGGTCGAACACCCGCAACGTCGTCGACACCTGGTAGCCGACGCCTCCGGCATCCACAAGTACTGTCCCGGGATCGACCCGGTGAAGCCGGCCCTCGAGCCGGCCGATCATGAGTTGGTCGGTGCGAAGCGCTGCAACAACTCGTTGTCGACGGTCACCACGGTGTCGCGGCGCCGTTCATTGAGGATTGAACGCATCAACTGTCCCGCCCGATCGGCCATCAAACGAGCGCGCAGGTTCTCCATCTCGGCAGCGAGCTCGCCTTCGTCGGCTCTCACCGCATTCGTGACCCGAACCACCATGATGCCGTTGTTCCCGACGTCGACCGGCTCGAGCACATCACCGACTGCGGCGTCAAACACGACGCTGTCGATGGCCGGGAGGATTCCGAGATTGCCCACCTGAGTTCCCCGGCGGTGGCCCGCCGCCTCGGTCACTGTCGAGCCGATCTCCTGTGCGACCACCGTCGCGTCTTCTCCCGCCTGCCAGCGTTCGGCAAGGACCGAAGCCTGCTGGCGGGCGAGCTCCAGGGCCCTCTGCCGGCGCAGCGACTGCTCGACCGCGAGTTGAACATCTTCGAAGGGCTGGATGCCCTCGGGACGGATCTCGGCCAACTGCCACACCATCCACCCGCGCGGTACGGCCAGCGGGCCTGCGATATGCCCGATTTCGACGGCAAACGCCTCGTCAGCGAGAGCGCTGCCCGGAGCTGTGCCGGGAATGGTCTCACCGACTGAGAACGTCGGGCTCTCATTGAGAACCACCGCCTCGTCTTCGTCCGCAATCAGCTGCCACGCCTCCTCGGTCATCGGTTGCTCGGTGTTCAGCCGCTGCGCCAGGGCCTCCGCTCGTGCCGAAGCAGCAGCAGCCGCACGACCTTCGAGGACGGCGAAACGAACCTGCTCTTCCATTTCTTCAAATGGTTTCTGGTGCTCGGGCCGGAACGCATCGACTCGAATAACGTGGTAGCCGAACTGGCTCTTGATGGGGCCGACGATCTCACCGGGCTTGGCCGAGAACACGGCGTCCTCGAACTCCTTGACCATGCGACCACGCCCAAACCACCCCAGGTCACCGCCGTCGGCCGCCGACCCCGTGTCGTCGGAGTGTTTGGCGGCGAGTTCGCCAAAATCAGCACCGGTGCGAGCGATCTGCGCAACGCCGTTGGCGTGGAGCTCGGCGTCCGTTCGTTGTTCTTCGGTCGCGTCAGGCGCGACCTGGATCAGAATATGACGGGCGTTCGCCTGTTCGCCCTCGAGGAACTCGTCCTTGTGCTCTTCGTAATAGGCCCGCAGCTCGCTCTCTTCGACCGGCAGCGTGCGCCGCAATTTTGACGTCTCGACGACCAGATAGCGGACGACGCGCTGTTCGTCCCGATGGTATTCGTCGGATGTCCTCTCATACTCCGCACGGCTTTCGTCTTCGGTGAGAATGACTTCAGCAAGAAAGGGCTCGTACCGAACCTGGACGACCTCGAGATCGACCTGTTCGCGCTGCCGGCGAAACTCCCGCTCGACCTCTGCGTTGTCCACCCATGCACTGCGTTCGGCCAAGCCGTTGAGCTTGCCGATCGTCAGGTCTTCAGAGAGCCGGGTCTCGAACTCCTGCGGCGACATCCTGAAGTATCCGCGAACGATTCGTTCGTAAGTCTCGGTCCCAACGAATTGGCCGTCCTCACGCTGAAACGAAGGGTTTTCGAGAATCGCCTCTCGGAGCTCCTCTGCCGTCACGGTAATCCCGACCCGAGCCGCTTCATTGAGTTGCAGTTCGCGGTCGATGAAGTAGTTTGCCGTCTGGCCGGCAAGATCCACCTGGTCGCGAAGGTCGTTCCAGCGCTCGCCGTAGATCTGGGAGAATCGTTGATCGAGACGGCGCATCTCGTTGAGAAACTCCTGCTCGGAAACAGACCGTTTGCCAACCCGAACCGCGGCGTTGCCGCCACCGCCACCGCCGGCGCGGCCCGCGCCCCAGTCCACGAACACCAACAGCACGAACACAATCACCACGCCCCACAGAATGAACTTGAGATGACGCAGGTTGTCACGCAACCATTTGAGAGCCATGCAGTCCTCCACCCGACCGACGCGTCGGGACAGCGTAGTGTAGCGGAGCCACCAAGGTGGCGCAACCTCGCCGAGGGCGGTCAGATCCCGTTCCGGGGTCCGAAATCGACCCTTTCGGGCGCCCGCTCCGGTGATGCTTGCCGCTTGATAAGGCTCGTGTTACGGTGTTTTTTGGAGGAACGACGGCCGTGGCGAAAGGCTTGGAGCTCGATTGGATCGTAATCCGTGTGCAACCGCTGAGAACGCTCTTGGCGGTGTTGGTTGTCGGTCTCATTGCTGCCGCCCTGGTCTTTTTTGCCTACAAGAGTCTCAACCTGCCGCCCCAGGCCCGCGCCAGCCGGGCGATCGACCGTGCGGCTGCAGCACTTGTTGACGCCCAGGGTCAGACCCTGCCGGCTCAGTGGCGCGGTGAGCTCCGGAACGCCTCGGAGCAGCTCGACACCGCGCGGACGGCGTTTATCGAGGGGCGGTGGGAGGACGCGGAGACTCTTGCCGACGGCGCCCGTCGACGGTTCGAGGCCCTGGCGGGAGCCGGCGGAGAACTGGTGGGAGCCGGGAAGTTCTTCAGTCTCGAGGGTCGGGTCGAAGTCCAGCGAGCCGGCCAGACCGGGTGGGAGGGCGGCAACGAGCAACAGCCCGTCTTCAACGGTGATTTCGTCCGCACCGGACGTGATGGTGAGGCCGAGATCCTGTTTGCTGATGGCAGCCTGTATCGCATCGCTCCCAACTCGCTGTTGGAGATTCACAACGAGATGTCAGCCGAGTCCAGCGGCACCGTCAAGATGGTGGTGGGGCGAATCAACGTCTATACCTCCGGGACCCCGTCGACCGTGACCACCGACACGGCCCAGACCGAGATCGACCGCGACAGCCGCGTCGCCGTCGATGTCGCAGCCGGCGATTCCGGGACGCGCGTCTCGACGTTCCAAGGCTCGGCGAAGGTTCGCAACACCCGCGGAGACGAAGTGGTCATCCATGAGCGCGAGGCCGTCGCAACCACGGCGGGCGGCGCGATTTCAGAAAAACAGCAGATCCCGGCGGCGCCGCTCCCGACCTCACCTCAGAACAATGTCGGGTTCGATGTCAGCGAGCAGCAGGTCATCGGGCTCGAGTGGCGGGGTCGGCCGACCTCTGGAACGGTCCATCTACAGGTTGGGCGTTCCAAGACTTTTGACACGACGCAACTCGAGGTCGACGCCCCCGATCTCGCCAAGGACAAGGTGCGCATGAGGTTGGTCAACCCCGGCACCTATTTTTGGCGAGTCGCCTGCCGCCGCGGGGACTCCCCGTCGTCGGAGTGGAGCTCGGCACGACGCTTCCGCGTGTATTCGTCGGCGGACAACAGGGTTCTCGAGGACACCACTCCACCGGATCTGGTCGTCGAGCCGCTGCAACAGCTCGGTCGCATGTTCATTATCGAAGGCAAGACCGAGATCGGCGCCACCATCACCATCAACGGCGAGCGGGTTGAACTCGGCGTTGCGGGCAAGTTCCGCAAGACCGTTGAAACGTTCAAGGAGGGTTGGAACGACATCCTGATCGTTGCCACCGACCCATCGGGCAATCACAACGAACACCGGGAGCGTGTGTTTGTGGAGGTTTATTAATGCATCTCTCCAGCCTTCTCGGGCTGTTCTCATCCGATCTCGCCATTGACCTCGGCACCGCCAACACCCTGGTTTACGTGCGGGGTCGTGGTATCTGTGTCGTCGAACCTTCGATCGTCGCCGTCAACCGGATCACCAACCGCGTCGAAGCGGTCGGTGCCAAGGCCAAGGAGATGTTGGGCAAGACGCCCAGTAATATCCAGGCCATTCGGCCCATGAAGGACGGCGTCATCGCCGACTTCGAGGTCACCGAGAAGATGCTCGAGCACTTCATCCGCAAGGCCCACGGTCGCTCGTTCTTGGTGAGGCCTCGGATCATCATTTCGGTGCCATCCGAAATCACCCAGGTCGAAAAACGCGCTGTCAAAGACACCGCGCTGAAGGCCGGGGCCTCGGAGGTCTATCTCATCGAACAGGCGACCGCCGCCGCCATCGGCGCCGGGCTGCCGATCACCGAACCGTCAGGCAACATGATCGTCGACATCGGTGGCGGCACATCGGATGTGGCCGTGATTTCACTCGCCGGCGTGGTTTACTCGCGCTCGGTGAGGGTCGCGGGAAACGAGATGGACGAGGCGATCATCCACTACCTCAAAAAGAAGTACAACCTCCTTCTCGGGGAGCGGACCGCTGAGCAGATCAAGATCGGGATCGGGTCGGCCTACCCGCTTGATGAACCTCTGACCATGGAAGTCAAGGGGAGAGATCTCGTGGAGGGTGTGCCGAAGAACCTGACCATCACCGACGAAGAGATCCGCGAGGCGCTCACCGAGATCGTGTCGACGATCGTTGACGCGGTCCGCAACGCCCTCGAACAGACCCCCCCCGAGCTCTCGGCCGACATTATCGACAAGGGGATCATCCTCGCGGGAGGCGGTTCGCTGCTCAAGAATCTCGACAAGAGGCTTCGCGAAGAAACCGGTTTGCCGGTCGCCCATTGCGAGGAGCCCGGTTCGGCCGTGGTGCGTGGCACCGGCATGATGCTCACGAACATCGACCTTCTACGCAAGATCGCGATCAGCTGACATTTTTCACCGGGGTATCATGGCGGAGTGCAAGCGCGCATGTCTCACCACGTTTCGACGCGAGGGCGGCGGAGTCCCGTTCAAACTGCGCTGAGCCCTCTACAGCAGGTCGCAACATGACTGTTTCGAGGCCGCCCGCCGTACTGACCCTTTTGCTTTGGATCGTGCTCGAGGTCGTGGCGGCCTGGCAGGTCCGAACACCCGAAGGAACCCCTGTGCTGGTGACGTGGATACGGTCGGTCGCCCGACCGGTAGCCTGGTCCGCGCAGAGGATCGGAAACCTCATCGTAGACGTGGGACTCGGAACGACAGATCTACAGCAGGTCATCGTCGACAACCGTGCCCTCGAGCTCGAGGTCGAGAGGTTGTCGACCCGGAACCTGCTCCTCGAGGAGGACATTGCAGCTTTCCGCACGGCCGACGAGTTGCTGAACGACAGCACCGGGTACTCGAACGGCGCAGTCATCGCTCGCTGCACCTTTCGGGATCTTGCCGCCGGGTCGATGGAGGTCCGGACGGCTTCCACGGTCTATCTGCCCCGAGACACACCAGCCATCACCGGGGGCGGGCTGGTCGGGCGAGTCGTGCGGAGCGAGGGCTCTCGCCATTGGCTCCAGCTGATCACGCACGGTGCGGCCGCAGCCGCTGTTCAAACCCCCGACAGCGATGTCCGGGGCCTTGTCGTAGGGACCGGCGGTGAGACCCTCACCGTCGCATACGTGCCCCGCCAGGCCCGGCTCGAGAAGGGCCAGATACTGATCACCAGCGGTGGAGACGGTATCTTCCCGCCGGGAATTGCGGCGGCCACGGTCGTCCGGGTACGGGAGACCGAGAATCCTTTTCTTGAGATCGGCGCAGCGCCAACAGCCGATCTCCGGACGACCAGGGTCGTCATGCTCCTCCCGTTGTGGTCCGCGAGCGGTGGCGGAGAGACCGAATGAATCCTACCTCCGTTTTCGTTTCTCGCGGGCCGACACCGCCACATCGTCATGCGTCACGTTCATCGCGACGGGTTCGGTGAAAGATGCGGCCGCGGCTCATCCTCCCGGTGCTCCTGACCCTCCTGGTCCAACGGATGCTCGGTATGCCCGGGATGCCGCCATGGGCCGCCGAGGTTCTCCTCCCGGTCGCGTGGATCGTGGCCGCGGCGTTGTTGCAGAAAGAGCGCGGTTGGCCCTACCAGGCTCTCCTGATCGGTCTCGCCTGGGATGTCCTGTTCGAACCCGTTATCGGTCCGGGGGGCATCGCCTGGAGCGCAGCGTGCCTTGCTCTGTACGCTATTGCGAGCCTGGTGGCCGACCGATCACCCAAGGCGTGGGTGGGGTTCGGGATGGTCGGAGCGGCCATCGTCACCCTGGTCCACCGGGCTGCTCTCATTCCCCTCGGTCTTCCCTTCTCGCTCACGCTGGGTCACTGGGTGCGTCTGGTCGTTTTCACCGGTCTCTGGTGCGGTCTGATTGGCGCCGTCCTCAGGCTCGACCTCCCGAGCCAGTGGCGGTCCTATCGATCTCGAAAGCTGCGTTGAGATGATGGAGCTGAGAGACGACATCGGTCCGCTCCGCCGACGCACGGTGGTGATCTTCCTGCTCGTGTTTGCGACCCTCGGTCTGATCCACCTTCGTCTGGTTCACCTCCAGTTGGTGCACGGAACCGAATGGCGAAACCTCGCTGAGAACAACCGTCTCCGCCGCCTGCCCCTGCCAGGTCCACGCGGTTGGATCTACGACCGCCGTGGAGAAGTCCTGGCGGAGAACGTCCCGTCGTGGGAGCTCCTGTTGTTCCCCGACGAGGCGGTAAACCTCGATGAAACCGGGTTGTTTCTCGCTCGCGAGGGGATCACCGAGGCCGCGACCTTTCGAGAACTCCTCGCCGAACGCCGCATTGGACGGCAGGCTCCCCTGGTCGTTGGCGAGAACCTGATGTGGAACCAGGTCGCCGCGGTCCATTCGCATCAGGGCGATCACCCCGAGCTGTCGGTGGTCAGTCGATTCAGGCGTCACTACCCGTATTCGAAACTCACGGCTCACGCTGTCGGGTACCTCCGCCCGATTTCAAAGGCGCAGGTCGAGGCGAACCCGGATCTGGAGCCCGACCTGATGATCGGGGCCACCGGTATCGAAGCGCACCGGGAGCCCTTTCTCGCCGGCACATCGGGGCAACGATGGATGATGGTCTCGGCGGTGGGGCGTCAACTCGGTGTGGTCCGCGAGACCCTGCCCTCAACCGGGCACGACCTGGGATCCGCCCTCGACATGAGGCTTCAGCAGGCGGCCGCAGCCGCGATGGGGGAGCGCTCCGGCGGTGTCGTCGCCCTGGATCCGCGAAATGGCGCGGTGCGGGTCCTCTACTCGTCGCCGAGCTTCGATCCCGCCGTCTTCGGTGGTCGGCTCAGCCGAGCCGATTGGCAAACGCTGCAGGAGGACCCCGACCACCCGCTGCAGAATCGATGCCTGCAGGGGGTGTACCCCCCGGGCTCGACCATCAAGCCCTTTCTCGCACTTGGCGGCCTCAGCGAGGGCCTGATCGACGCCCAAACGACGGTCTACTGCAACGGGTCGATCGTCCTCTACGGCCACCGCTTTCATTGTTGGCGCCGCGGTGGCCATGGTTTTGTCGATCTCGAGCGCGCCATCGCTGAGTCGTGCGATGTGTACTTCTATCTGCTCGGCCAACGCCTCGGCATCGACGGCATGGCGCGGTGGCTGCGGCGTTTTGGATTTGGCGGGAAAACCGGGATCGACCCACCATTCGAGTCCGCCGGTCTGATCGGCACCCCGGAATGGAGCCGGGAAGTTCGAAAAACTCCCTGGTATCCCGGTGAGGCGGTCTCGGTGTCCATCGGTCAGGGCCCGCTCCTGGTGACGGTGGTTCAGCTCGCTTCCGCTTTTGCGACGCTGGCAAACGGCGGCCATCCCCTGCAGCCGAATCTGGTGCCGGACACCACCAACGGCGAACCGCCTTTGGAGATCAATCCCGATTACCTGCATTTGGTCAACGCCGCCCTCGCCGAGGTGGTTCACGGAGAGCACGGCACGGCGCGCCGGCTCGGCGCTCTCCCGATGGCCGGAAAAACCGGGACCGCCCAGGTCGCACGTCTGCAGGAGGGAGTGGAGCCCGACGAGCTCGAGGCCCACCTCCGCCACCACGCCTGGTTTGTCGGGTGGGCGCCGATCGATGCTCCCGAGATCGTGGTCGCCGTCATCGTCGAACACGGTGGGGATGGCAGCAGGGCCGCCGCTCCAGTGGCCGGCAAGGTCGTCGAGGCCTACCTCGGTCTGAATCAGGATGAACCTGCGCCTATCGACGCAGAGGTCGTGGCCGTGGCAAATGATCCGACACTCTCCCTCGAGGGCGGGTAGAATCACCCCGTGGAGCACCGCCTCGACCCCTGGATGATTCTCGCCGTTGTCGGCCTGCTCGGGGCGTCGCTGCCGACGCTGCACTCGGTCTCCCGGGTCGTAGGCACCAATCTGCTGTTCCGCCAATTTCTGTGGGGCGTCACCGGTTTGGTAATTCTCTGGTTGATGTCGCGGGTCAGGCTCGATATCTACGAACGGCTCGCTCCGGTTTTGTACGGTGCGGGGTTGGTCGGTCTGCTGGTGGTTCTCGTGTTCGGGGTCGCCCGGGGCGGCAACCGGGCATGGATTGCCCTCGGCCCGGTCACCGTTCAGCCGAGCGAATTTGCCCGGATCAGTACCATTCTTCTCGCCGCCGCATGGATTGCCCATCGCGGCTCGCGAACACTCAGACTCCATCAGGCGGCCGTCGCCGCAGCGATCGTCGCGCTGCCCGTGCTGCTCATCATCCTCGAGCCCGACATGGGTGTCGCCCTGACGTATATTCCGATCCTGGTGGCTGCGCTGTGGCTCGGTGGTCTGCCGCGGTTCGTCTGGGTCGTTTTGATTGTGGCCGCTTTGATCGGGGCCAATGTCACCTGGCAATACGTCCTGAAACCGTATCAGAAGGAACGGGTGCGCACTGTCGTCGATCCCGAACGCGATCCTTTCGGGGCAGGCTACCAGGTCCGCCAGTCAAAGATCGCCGTCGGCTCCGGCGGCTTGTCCGGGCACGGTCTCGGTCAGGGGAGCCAGTCTCAGCTACGTTTCCTGCCGGCTCAGCATACGGACTTCGCCTTTGCCGTGTGGGCCGAGGCAACCGGCTTTGTGGGCACCACCATGCTCCTCCTCGCCTATGCGTTGTTGCTGGGAAGGGTCGCCAATGTCGCGCTCACGACCGACAGCCGGTTTGGCGTCGTTCTGGTCGTCCTGGTGGGTGCCTGGTTGACGTTCCAGGTGGTGGTCAATCTCGGCATGGTCTTGGGTTGGCTCCCCACCACCGGCGTTACCTTACCGCTGTTTTCGTATGGTGGCTCGTCGTTGATTTCCACCTGCGCCGCCCTTGGCGTCGTCCAGGCGGTGTGGCGCTATCGTCTGGTGAACCAATAATGAGCAACGTCCTCTTTTTGTCGGTCAATCCGTTCGAGACCCGCGTCGCAGTTCTCGAGAACTCCCGACTGGTGTCGTACCGGGCCGAACGCCATCGTATGTCGTCGGTGGTCGGCAATCTCTACAAGGGGCGCGTCAATCGGGTCCTTCCCGGCATGCAGGCGGCCTTTGTCGATATCGGTCTGCACCGCAACGCATTCCTCTATGTCCGCGAGGCCGGGGGCATTCTCGACGATTTCACCGACATCTTCCTCGCCGAGGATGAGGCCTCCCTGCAGCCGGATGCCTCCCAGTCGGACATCTCCGATCTCCTCCGCCAGGGTCAGGAGGCGCTCGTCCAGGTAGTCAAAGATCCCCTCGGCACCAAGGGCGCACGCTTGACCACTCACATCAGTCTTCCGGGGCGGTTTCTCGTCTATCTGCCGAATGTTCGCCAGATCGGCATCTCCCGCCGCATCACGGATGCCGAGGAGCGAACCAGGTTGAAGGAACTGGTCGAAGGTTTTGGTGATACGGGGGGATGGATCGTGCGCACAGCCGGCGAGGATCAGGGGCTCGCCGAGCTCGAGGCCGACCGCCGCAATCTCTTCCAGTTCTGGGAGAAGATCCAGGCGCAGGCGGAAGGCGCCCGCGCCCCCAGCCTCATCCACCGCGAACTGAGCCCGGTGCTGAGGTCGGTCCGCGATATGTTCACTCAGAACGTCTCAGAGGTGTGGATCGACGACGAAGAGAGCTTTGAGGAGGTCCTCGACTATTTCGAGCAGACCGACCCCCACCTCGTCGACCGCGTCAAGCTCTACCGACAGACCACCGATCTGATGAGTTCGTTCGGTATCGACCGCGAACTGGAAAAGGCCCTGCGACCCAAGGTCTGGCTCAAATCGGGTGGTTATCTGGTGATCAACCAGACCGAGGCCCTGGTGACGATCGACGTCAACACCGGGAAGTTCGTCGGGCTCGAATCGCTCGAGGAAACGGTCTTCACCCTCAACCAGGAGGCCACGCTGGAGATCGTCCACCAGCTTCGTCTACGCGATCTCGGCGGTATCATCGTTATCGACTTCATCGACATGGAAGAGCCCGAACACCGGAACACCATCTATGAGACCCTCGCTGAGGAGCTCGCGCACGATCCCGCACGCACGCAGCTTCTGCCGATGAGCGATATCGGTCTAGTTCAACTGACCCGGAAGCGAACCCGGCCCAGCCTCGAGCGGACCCTGAGCCGCGAGTGTCCCTACTGCCACGGGTCGGGGCGCATCAAGGCCCTGGCGACGGTGTGTCTCGAAATTCGGCGCGAGCTCATCGCCGCTGCGGGCGGTGATGTGGATCAACAGATTTCGCTGACGATCCACCCGGCGGTGTCACACTATCTTCAGGGGCCGTTTCGCGAACTCATGCGCGAACTCGAGGACACCCACGGACTGCGGATCATCCTGTGCGAAAACCCCCTCCTGCACGAGGAACAATTCGAAATCTCGGTGTGAAACGGGGCGCCCATCACAGAGGTTCGTAAAGGGTCCGCCGCTGGCGCGGCGTGTAGCCGGCGCCACGAATAGTCCGCTCCATATCGGCCTGACTCATCCGAAACCTCGCCCCCGCTGCGGCGACGACGTTTTCTTCGAGCATGATCGATCCGAGGTCGTCGGCGCCGAAAAAGAGTGACAGCTGACCGATCTTTGCCCCCTGCGTCACCCACGAGCCCTGGACGTGATCGACATTGTCGAGGGCGAGGCGGGAGATCGCCAGGGTCCGCAGATAATCATATCCACCAGACGTCGTGACCTCACCTTCGAGGTCGGTCGCCTCGTCCTGGAAGGTCCAGGGGATAAAGGCGGTAAATCCGCCGGTTGCGTCCTGCAGTTCCCGAACGCCGAGAAAGTGCTCGACCCGGGCAGAAGTCGGTTCACCGACACCGAACATCATGGTGGCGGTGGTGCGCAGACCGAGATCGTGCGCCGTGCGGTGGACGTCGAGCCACTGTCTGGTCGAGGCCTTGGTGCGCGACCAGATTCGCCGCCGGGTGTCGTCTTCCAGAATTTCGGCCCCGCCGCCGGGAATCGATTCCAGACCAGAAGCCACGAGGCGGCTGATGACCTCCCGAACCGACAGTTTTTCGAGCTTCGCGAGGTACCAGATCTCCGGCACCGAGAAGGCGTGGAGGTGGATCTGTGGGAAGGTCCGTTTGAGGTCCGACAGCAAACTTTCGTAGTAGGTCAGACGAAGCTCGGGATGAACGCCTCCCTGAAGCAGGATCCCGGTCCCCCCTGCGGCCACGGTTTCCGAGACCTTGGCGGCGATCTCGTCAAACGGCAAGACATAGGCATCGCTGTCCCTGGTGGTTCGATAAAAAGCGCAGAATCGGCAGCGATAGATGCACACGTTGGTGTAGTTGATGTTGCGGTCAACGATGAAGGTCGCTTCCCCGGCAGGGTTCTTGCGCCGCCGCACCGCGGCCGCTCCCTGCCCGAGCTCGAGCAGACCGCCATCATCGAACAGGGCCTGGATCTCAACCGCGGTGAGACGGGTTCCGTTAATTGCTCGATCGAGGATGATGTCAATTCCGGTCATGAAGGACCTCGCAAGCGGGACGTTCCACCCTGGCGAAACAATTCACGGACGCACTTCTGTTCCCACATCACAATTCGCGGAGCGAATTGTCAGCCCTGCGACATCGCTTCGAGGAATTCCTTGTTTTCTTCAGTCTTTGAAAGCCGTTCGAGAAGCAGTTCCATGGCCTCCACCGGCGACAGGGACGAAAGGACCTTGCGCAGCACCCAGATGCGGCGGAGCTCCCACTCGTCGATCAGGAGCTCTTCCTTGCGGGTGCCGGACTTGTGGATATCGATGGAGGGGAAGACCCGTCGTTCCACCAGCTTGCGGTCGAGGTGGACCTCCATGTTGCCGGTTCCCTTGAACTCCTCGAAGATCACGTCGTCCATGCGCGAGCCCGTGTCGACCAGCGCTGTTCCGACGATCGTCAGGCTGCCGCCCTCCTCGATGTTGCGGGCGGCCCCGAAGAAGCGTTTCGGTTTCTGCAGAGCATTGGAGTCGACACCACCCGACAGCACCTTGCCCGAAGGTGGAACCACGGTGTTGTAGGCCCGCGCGAGACGGGTGATCGAGTCCAATAAAATCACGACGTCGCGCTTGTGCTCCACCAGCCTTTTGGCCTTTTCGATGACCATCTCTGCAACCTGAACATGGCGCGTGGCCGGTTCGTCGAAGGTCGAGGAAATCACCTCGCCGGTCACCGATCGCTCCATGTCCGTGACCTCTTCCGGGCGCTCGTCGATGAGCAGAACGATGAGCGCGACATCGGGGTCGTTGGCCGTGATCGAATTGGCGATCGCCTGAAGCATCATCGTTTTACCGGTGCGTGGCGGCGCCACGAGGAGGCCGCGCTGCCCCTTGCCCAGAGGCGTCACAAGATCCATGACCCGGGCGGTCATATTGTCGGGCACCTCGAGCCGGATCCAGTCCTCCGGATACAACGGCGTCAAATTGTCGAAGTGGATCTTCTCCATGGCCACCTCTGGCGGCTCGAAGTTGATCGCTTCGACCTTGATCAGAGCGAAATACCGCTCACCCTCTTTGGGTGGTCTGATCTGCCCCGAGACCGTATCACCGGTATGGAGGTTGAAGCGGCGAATCTGCGACGGCGAGACGTAAATGTCGTCAGGTCCCGGGAGGTAGTTGTACTCGGGCGCCCGGAGGAAGCCGAAGCCTTCAGGGAGGACCTCCAGGACCCCCTCACCAAAGATCAGCCCCTCAGCCTCGGTCTGATGCTGGAGGATGCTGAAGATGAGATCCTGGCGACGCATCCCGGCCGGGTTCTCGACCCCGAGGCCCTTTGCGGCACCACTCAACTGGCTGATGCTCATTTCCTTGAGCTGGTTGAGGTCGAGCCGCCCCTCGGGGAGTTCGGTCACCACAACCTCGGCCTCCTCGACCTCATCCTCCTCGAGATCGAGAGGGATCACCACAGCTTCTTCAGTTTCACTTTTCTTTTTCTTGGTTGCCATCATTCACTCCGTTGCCGTTCTCTCCACCTCGACACCATGTCGTCGATACCTGTCAAAACCTCGCGTCGTCCCTCGCCGGTCCGCACACTGACCGCCATCGGCGGCACGTGCAGCCCGAGTTCGCGTTGGACGGCTTGTTGCATTTTCGCACGCTGTCCGCGACCCACCTTGTCGGCCTTGGTCAGAACCACTTCCCGATCGCACCCCGAGTCCACCAGGAGGTCCTGGAGGTCCCGGTCCCGCACCGTCAGCCCGTGGCGGATGTCCACCAACGACACAACGCCGGCCAACCGTTCCTCTGTGGCGATGTACTGTCCGAGGGCCTTGCCCCACTCCTCTCGAAGCTGTTTTCCGACTTTGGCATATCCATAACCAGGAAGATCCACGAGATAGAACGAGCGGTTGATGAGAAAGAAATTCAAGGTCCGGGTCTTCCCGGGTGCCTTGGCGACTCGTGCCAGCGAACGTTTGAACAGCCAATTGAGAAGGCTGGATTTTCCGACGTTGGATCGTCCGGCGACGGCGACGTGGGGGAACCACTCCCCCGGTCGGTCCTGCGGCCGAAGCGACGAACCGCGGAATTCGACTTCTGTGATTTCCAAGGATCAATGAGCCACCGGAGGCACGTCGAGCCGTGCTTCCGAGCCGCCGGTCGGTGCGGCCACATCGGCGTCCTGCGCGCCCACGAGGGCGTGCGACAGCACCTTGTCCATGTGATCAACAAAGTGGAAGGTCATATCCTCACGAACGTCTTCGAGAATGTCCTCGAGGTCTTTTTCATTTTCTGACGGCATCACGATTTCACGGATCCCGGCGCGATAGGCGGCGAGAATCTTCTCTTTGATACCGCCGACCGGCAACACATGGCCGCGAAGAGTGATTTCGCCCGTCATCGCGAGATCCACACGGACCGGGGTGTCGGTGAAAGCCGACACCAACGCGGTGGCGAGTGTGATGCCGGCGGAGGGGCCATCCTTCGGTATCGCACCTTCGGGAACATGAACGTGCACATCGGTCTTTTCGAAGACCTCGATATCGATGCCGAGGGACTCCGCCCGCGCGCGTACGAAGGACAATGCAGCGCGGGCCGACTCCTGCATGACGTCGCCGAGCTGCCCCGTGATGGTCAGCACGCCCTTGCCTCGCATCAGGGTGGCCTCGGTCACCAAAATCTCACCACCAACCTGGGTCCACGCGAGCCCTGACGCCGCACCGACCTCGGGCTCCTGCTCACGCTGCTGTTTGCGATAGCGTGGTTTGCCGAGGAGCTCACCGACGGACTCCGTGGTGATCTCGATGGTGGCCCCCTTCTTGATTTTTTCCGTGAGAATCCGACGCGCCGTCTTGCGACACACCGAGGCGATTTGGCGCTCGAGATTCCGCACTCCCGCTTCACGGGTGTAGCGCTCGATCAGCAACAGAATCGCCTCGTTGGTGAAGGTCACGCCGTACTTCTTCATGCCGTGCTTTTCGATCTGCCGCGGCAGGAGGAAGAGGCGACCGATCTCCATCTTTTCCTGCGGGGTATAGCCCGACAGCTGGATGACCTCCATCCGGTCGAGCAGGGCCGGTGGGATGGAATGGGTGACGTTGGCCGTGCAGATGAAAAACACCTTCGACAGGTCGTACTCGACATCGAGGTAGTGATCGTGAAAGGTGTGGTTCTGTTCGGGGTCGAGGACCTCGAGGAGCGCCCCCGCAGGGTCGCCGCGGAAGTCGGCGGCCATCTTGTCGACCTCGTCGAGGAGCAGCACCGGGTTGACCGTCGCCGCCTTGCGCATCATCTGAATAATCTGACCCGGGAAGGCGCCGATATAGGTTCGGCGATGGCCCCTGATCTCGGCTTCGTCGCGCACGCCGCCCAACGACAGACGGACGAAGTTGCGCCCGGTCGATCTCGCGATGGACCGCGCCAGCGAGGTCTTGCCGGTTCCAGGAGGCCCGACAAAACACAGAATCGTGCCGGTCGTCTTGCGTACGAGTTGGCGAACCGCGAGGAACTCGAGGATCCGGTCCTTGATCTTCTCGAGACCATAGTGGTCTTCATGGAGCACCTTTTCGGCGCGGGCTATGTCGCGGATCTCCCGCGACGCCTTGCGCCACGGCACCGCGAGCAACCAGTCCACATAGTTGCGTGAGACGCCGGCTTCGGCAGAGACCGGCGGCATGCCTTCGAGGCGGCGCATTTCGATCTCCGCCTTCTGCTTGGCCTCGGTGCTCATGCCGGACTCTTCTACCTGCTTTTTGAGCTCTTCGAGTTCTTCGGTGTTGTCGTTACGGCCCAGTTCTTCGTTGATCGCTTTGATCTTCTCCGAAAGGTAGTACTCGCGCTGCGCCTTCTCCATCTGCTTCTTGACCCGTGAGGAGATGCGGCGGTCGATATTGAGCTTTTCGATCTCCATGTCGAGGAGGTCGTTGAGTCTCTGCATTCGGTCGAGAGGGCTGAGGATCTCGAGGAGCTGTTGCTTTTCGAGGGTGGGTTGCGACATGTGGGCGGCGAGAATGTCGGCGAACTGGTCCGGGTCATCGGTCTGCAGCGACGCCAGAACCCCTTCGGCCGACAGGTGGTGGGACAGCTTGGCGTATTCCTTGAACAGCTCCACGAGCCGCGACATGTATTCGGCGACGCCTTCGTCAACCGGGGTCTGCACCCGGAGTTTTTCGACCTCGGCCATGACGCAGCCTTCGCCGTCGTCAAAGGAGAGGACCCGGGCCCGACTCAGGCCTTCGACCATGACCTTGATGTTGCCGGAAGCCAGCTGGAGGTGCTGGACGACGCGTGCAACGACGCCGAGCGTGTAGATGTCCGCAGCGCCGGGCTCATCGACCTTGGGGTCTTTCTGGGTCGCCAGGAAGATCCGCTTGTCCGTGCGCGCCAGGGCGGTTTCGAGAGCCACCACAGAGGGCCGGCGGCCGACCACGAAAGGCGCCATCATGTGGGGGTAGACCACCATGTCCCGAAGCGGGACGACCGGTAGGTGCATGGTTGTGGGTTGTGATGTCATGTGTGGGCTCTTTGCAGGGTGCGGGTTATTGTCGCGCTGCGGGGCCGGTCAACCAGACCACCGCAGAATGATTCTAGCTGACTTTGCGGACGACGGGCAGCGGCGGTACGCGACGTTCCACCACCTCCCGCGAAATCACCAACTCTTTGAGTTCGGGCAGAGAGGGTATCTGATACATGACGTCGAGCATCAGCTCCTCGAGAATGATCCGCAAACCACGGGCGCCGACCTTGCGGGAAAATGCCTCTTCCGCCACGGCGCTGAGCGCGTCCGGGGTGAAGGTCAGATCGACCCCCTCGAACGAGAGGACCGTCTGGTACTGCCGAACGAGGCAGTTTTTGGGTTCGGTGAGGATTCTCACCAACGCCTCATGATCGAGCTCGTGGAGGTTGGCAACCACAGGAATCCGACCGACAAACTCCGGGATCATCCCATACCGGATCAGGTCTTCAGGATGCACCTGGTCGAAAAGGACGGCGGTCTCGGCCTCGTCGCCGCCGAGATCAACGCCAAAGCCCAGTCGTTTCTGGTTGAGGCGGTCCGCGATCACGTCGTCGAGGCCGACAAAGGCGCCACCACAGATGAAGAGGATATTGGTCGTGTCGATCTGGAGGAATTCCTGGTGCGGGTGTTTGCGTCCGCCCTGCGGCGGGACGTTGGCCACCGTTCCCTCGAGGATCTTCAACAGGGCCTGTTGAACCCCCTCGCCGGACACGTCGCGGGTGATCGATGGGTTTTCCGCCTTACGCGCGACCTTGTCGATCTCATCAACATAGACGATGCCGCGTTCGGCGGCCTCACGGTCGCCCCCGGCCGCCTGATAGAGCCTGAGCAGGATGTTCTCGACATCCTCACCCACATACCCGGCCTCGGTCAGGGTCGTCGCATCGACGATCGTAAAGGGCACCTGAAGCTGCCGCGCCAGGGTCTGGGCGAGCAGTGTCTTGCCGGTCCCGGTCGGGCCGATGAGGAGAATGTTCGATTTCGAAAGCTCGACATCGTTGCGACCGCGGTCGGTCTGGTACTCGATTCGGCGATAGTGGTTGTAAACCGCCACCGAGAGCTTCTTTTTCGCCGCCTCCTGGCCGATCACGTATTCCTCGAGGTGATTCTTGATCTCCTGTGGTTTCGGCAGGATCTGGTCCCGCGCCTTGGCTTCGTGGACGCGGTCTTCAGCAATGATGTCAAGGCAGACCTCGACGCACTCATTGCAGATGTACACCGTCGGGCCGGCGATCAGCTTGCGCACCTCGTGCTGGCTCTTGCCGCAAAAGCTGCACCGCAGCATGTCACCGTCGCGCTGGGACATCAGACCCTCCTCTCCTCATTGTATATCAATTGAACTTTTACAGGAAGCATCGACAATTGGTTACTCTCTGGAAACAATGATCTTGTCGATCAGTCCATACGTGAGTGCGTCCTCGGCTTCAAGAATGAAGTCGCGCTCGGTGTCGCCGTGGATCTTGTCGATGGGCTGCCCGGTATGTTCGGCGAGAATCTCATTCAGCCGACCACGCAACCTCATGATGTCCTTGGCGTGGATGTCGATGTCCGTGGCCTGGCCCTGGAGACCCGACATCAGCGGCTGATGCAACAGCACCCGGCTGTGGGGGAGCGAGAGGCGCTTGCCCGGGGCGCCCCCCGCCAGCAGAACCGCGCCCATCGATGCCGCTTGGCCGAGAGCGATGGTCGAGACGTCGGGTTTGACGAATCGCATGGTGTCGTAGATCGCGAGACCGGCGGAAATTGAACCGCCCGGGGTATTGATGTAGAGAAAGATGTCCTTTTCGGGTTTTTCGGCCTCGAGGAAGAGCATCTGGGCAATGACGAGCGATGCCACCTGGTCATCGATCGCCGACCCCAGAAAAATGACGTTGTCCTTGAGAAGCCGCGAGAAAATGTCATAGGCGCGTTCGCCTCGACTGGTCTGTTCGACAACCATCGGCACCAACATCACGCAACCTCCCCGCCGGCGCGGCGGATCATCTCGTCCACCGTCGCAGCGATTCGCGCACCGTGGCGAACCCTCTCCAACCGGTTATCGGACGCCAGGTTCGCCTTGTGTTCGCCCGGTGGCACCCCGAGCCGAGCCGCCTCCGACGCGATATATGCGTCAACCTCCGCTTCGGGGACCGCGGTCTCGAATTTCTCTGTCAGCTGCTCGAGAACCAGGGTGTCCAAGACTTCCTGGCGAGCGGCCGGTTCGGCCTTGGCCGCCAACTCCTGCCAGTTGATTTTGTCGGGGTCGACGTCGACTCCCTGCATGGCCATCGTGTAGGCGTAGCGGTCGAGCTGTTCGCGGAGCGTCGCCTGGACGAGCGACGGCGGCAGCTCTCCCTGATCGATGCCCTGTTCGAGGTGATCGAGGATGAACCGCCGCCAGGCCGTGCGCCGGGCGGAGAGTTTCTGCTGTTCGAGCACGCCCGAGATTCTCCCGCGCAGCTCTTCGAGGTTTTCCAGTCCGATTGCAGCGGCCAGGTCGTCGTCGACCTCGGGCACAGCCTTCTTCTTCAGCCCTTTGACGTCGAGTGTGTATCGAACTGTTTTCCCGGCCTTGGCCTTGTCTTCGAGGTCATCGGGCAGTGTCTTTGTCGCCTGCCTGCTGTCGCCGACAGTTGCCCCCTGGAGCGCCTCGTTGATTTCCGGCGGCACCCGGTCCGAACCGAGAACAAACGAGGCATCGGACTCGGTGTAGGGCTCGTCGTCGCTGTCCTCGACCTCGCCCGCGAGATCGACTTCAATCAGCATGCCGTCGGCGGCCTCGGCGTCTTCCGCCGGTTCCCACACCGCCTGCTCTTCCGCGACCTTGAGGAGCTCTTCATCGATTTCAGCATCAGCCACCTCGAGGGTCACCTCCGGGAGCTCGAGCTCTGCGATCTCGGGCACCTCGTAATTCGGTCGCACCTCGAGTTCGGCCGTGAACCGGAAGCTGCCGTCATCAGAAAACTCGAGATCGCTGATATCGGGATTGGTGAGGGGGTCCATATCGCTTTCGCCGTCAAAAATCTCGTGCCACAAAACCCCGGTGAGGTGTTCCTGGAGCTCCTCCTGGATCGCGTCCGCGTAACGCGCGCGAACCGCCGCCTCTGGGGCCTTGCCCGGTCGGAAACCCGGGACACTGGCGGAACGGCGAATTTTGCGGAGGATGTTCTTCCGTTCGCGATCGACAGCCTCGGGTTCGAGGTTTGCCGTGATCGCCACGGTGTGGTTCGCTGCTCGTGTCACTGAATAGGGCATGGGATTTTCTCCGGCAGAGTTTCCAGGGCTGGTGCGAAAGGGGGGACTCGAACCCCCACGGGGGATCCCCCACGAGATCCTAAGTCTCGCGCGTCTACCAATTCCGCCACTTTCGCGGAGGGGAGTTGGTGAGCCGTGGAGGAATCGAACCTCCAACCTAGTGATTAAGAGTCACTTGCTCTGCCAATTGAGCTAACGGCCCACGACCAACGGTCACTATACGAAAAAAGGTGCTGATGAGCAAGCATTTTTGCTACGAAACAGGTGAGATTCAACGCCAGAGAGTGGTGGCGGCGGGATGGAAATTCCGAATTCCGAATTTTGAATTCCGAACTCATCACCGGTGCACGATGTACTTCATCTCCGACTGTCCAAGATCCGACTCCGCGATGATGACCACCGCCGAGGTCCCGCCGGCGAAAGCAGGCACGGCGACCTCCGCACCAAACTTACCGCTGCTGTCGGTTTCGCCCTCTGCGAGAACGAGACGCCGCGGTTCGGCGGTCGATTTGAAGAGCACCGACACACTGACTCCGGAGACCGGGTCGTGGGCAATGGAGTCTTCAGCGGAGACAGTGACCTCCGCCGAACGGTCGTAATAGAACTGGTGCTCGGCCCCGGCACGCAGAGTCAGATGAGCGCGTTCCCGCTGTGCCTCGAGGTAGTCGAGGATGACCTTGTCGAGCGACGTCTCGTCGCTGGCGGCAGCGGGGCTCTTGCTTCCCTGGCTGGTGGTGGTCGTGTCGTCTTCGTTTGCGACAACGATGGTGCCGGTGAGCCGATCGACGCCACCTGATTCGACCGCCTGGACGATCGTTCGATGCTGACGCTCCATGAGGGTGGCGACGGCCGACTTGTCGACCTCCTCGGCGATCAGATCGTGGTAGGGAGTCCGCCGCGTATAGAGAATCTCACCGGACGTGTAGACGAGGCTCTCCACGAGAGGATTGCCCTGGCCCTTGTCCTCTGTCTGGACATGATAGACAGTGCCGGAGTACTCGATGTCTGTGTTGTAACCGGTGAGAACCACAGCGAACCGAAACCCCCCAGTTGTCAAGGCTATCTCGGAGTCGGCCGGCGGTCAATCACGCGGGCTTGCGAACACGAAACTTTGACAACGCTACAATCCTCACATGTCCGGCCTCCGTCTCTTGTTCGTGTGCATCGGGAACTGCTGCCGATCCCCCATGGCGGAGTCCATGGCCCGCAGAATCGGCGGTGGTCGCGTCATCGCACAGTCGGCCGGGCTGTCGCCAGCGGGCTTCATCGCCAAACCGACAGTTTCGACCCTGCGCCGCCTGGGATATCCGGTCGAAGGCCTCTATTCCAAGGGGATCGATGCCATCGACACCGGCGAAGTCGATGTGGTGGTGTCGCTAATTGGAGGCCCAATCCCAACCGCTCTCGGATGCGGGCCTCAGGCCCGGCTCGTTCACTGGCCGCTGCCGGACCCTTTTGGCGAAGACGAAACCCTATACCTCCGCGTCGCCCGTGACATCGAGAGCCGGGTGCGCAACCTCCTCGAAGAAGAACTGGCCGGGGAACTTCTCCCCGATTGAAGCGTCACACTGTCGGGAGGTGCTATGGCACACTGTGGCCGTGGACTTCGACGAGGTATATGAGCGATTTCGCCGACCCGTGTGGCGGCTCGCGAGGCGATTCACCGAGTGTGAGGAGGAGGCACTCGACACGACGCAGGAGGTGTTTCTCCGGGTGTGGCGCGGATTGCCCGGCTTTCGGGGCGATTCCAAGCTCAGCACCTGGGTCTTTCAAATCGCCTGGAATCACCTCCGGGCACACCGCCGCAAGATGGGTCGCCAGCCGCTCACCGTCAAGGAGGGGCTGAATGATACCCGGGATCTGGTGGATGTGGCAGCTGACCCTCAACCCAACCCCGAGCGCCGAGCCGCTGCCGTCGAGATGCTCGACCTTGTCGAATCCGCCCTGCGAGAGCTTCCAGAGCACTATCAGATCGTCGTATGGTTGCGGGACGGAGAGGATTTGAGCTACCAAGAAATTGCCAACGTGTTGGACGTGCCGATCGGCACGGTTCGCTCGCGTCTTGCGCGCGCGCGCTCATCTTTAAGGCAGGCCGTGGGATGGTCGTGAAAGACCGTTTGACCGAGAGCCTCAGCCGCTTGATCGACGGCGACCTCGATTCGACCGAGGCCGAAGAGTTGGCCGAAATTCTTGAGGCCGACGGCTCTCTGCGGCGAGAACTCGATGGACTGACACGTGTCCGGGCAGCCCTCCATTCGCTCGCACATCAGGAGCAGCCGCCTGCCGAGCTCGACGCGATCGTGGACCCGTTGCTCAGGGCCAAGCCGGAGCCCACCGTCGCACGCCCGTGGGCGCGCTGGGCGGCCGCAGCCGCCGTGGTCGTCCTCGGTGTGACGGTCGTGCTCGAGGTCCAACGACGACAACCCGACCCGGCCCTGGTCGGTTGGCAGGATCGCGCCCTCGAGGATGCTGCCGCCGAGCCCGCCGATCGTTTTGCGTTGGCACCGTTGCCAACGAGTTCGGTGCCCGTCGAAGAGCAACCGCTCGGGGCGGCGGACCGGCTGGTTGCTGCGCCCGAACCGAAGGTGGAAGCGGTCCTGGACCCGTCTCCGGCCCTCGAGGTGATGGGCCCTATGCAGGTTGGTGCTCTGAAAGAGGAAATGAGTGGAGGCCGGCAGGACGGCGCTGTTGCGGCGAGCTCTCTTGCCACGCAACCCGAAACCGAGGAATCACCCTCCACCTCCGAGGGACGACGATCATTAGAAAAATCCCGCGTCCCGTCATCGGCAACCAAAAACCCGGCACGACCCGAGTCCGGCGGCGAGACACCACCGGTCGCACAGGCCCCGGACACCGCGGGCCGCGTCGGCACAACGACATCCGACGCTCAGAATGCGCGCGCCCAGCTTTTTGTGTTTATGGAAGCCGAGACGGCGTGGCGGAGTTTTGAGCCGGACGGCCCGTGTGAAGCGGGCCGGTACGCCCTCCGAATCAGAGTCGAAGGTGGCGTGGTTCGCGAGGTCTGGCCGCTGGCGAACCCTCCCGCGCCCACCCGTCAGGTGCGTGCGAGCCAACTCGCGCTGGGTCTCGCGATCGACGACGTCGCCGACGGTGAGTATTCCGCTGAGGTGGTCGTCGAGCCGAGACGCCCGTCGACCCGCTGACAGGCCGCACCGGCCGCAAGAGATGTGCGGGCTAGAAGCTGCCGAGAGCCTCGCGCTCATCATCGAAAACATCGAAGACTGTGATCAACTGGGTTACCTGAAGGATGTCGTTGATCTTGGGCGAGAGATGCATGAGTTTGAGGTGACCGCCGCGCTTCGTGACCGTGGTGTAGCACGCCACCATTTCGCCGATCCCTGAGGAATCGATGGCCTTGACGTCGCCAAGGTCGAAGAGGATGTCGTTCTTACCGTCCTCGATGGCCTGCGTGACAAGCTCGCGAATCTTCACGTCGCCGGTGCCGATCGTGATCTTGCCGCTCAACTCGATGATGCGGATGTCTCCGAGATCACGGATGTTGCTTTTCATACGTTGCTCCTTTTTTGCGGGCACCGATGCTGTTCTCGATCGAGCGTCGAAGCCTCAGTCGGGGTCGCCATCGGTGGTATCCAGTTTTCGTTCCATCAAAACGGCGGTCCCTCCGGTTGGGGTCGAGCGGAATTCAACACGACTCATAAACTGCCGCATGTAGAAGATACCGCGACCGCTTGGCCGCAGCAAATTCTCCGGATCGGTTGGGTTGGGGACATCGGCGGGGTCGAAACCTTCGCCCTCGTCCTCGACGGAGATTGTGACGGTCGAATCGTGAATTGTGTACTCGATGCGAACCAGGCGTTCCGGATCCTGGCGGTTGCCGTGGCGAACGGCGTTAGCCACCGCCTCGCGGAGGGCCGTCATCAACCAGTAATCGTCATCGGACGGCCAACCGGCTCGTCGGCACAGGTCCATCAGGGCGCGTTCCGCGACCTCGATGTTGTCGAACCGGCTCGAAAGAGCCAGGTTGGCCTTCAGGGTTGAGTTGATCGTCATCTGGGCGGTGAGTATAGCAATGTCAGTTGGTGGCTCGGTTGTCAGTCGTAATCAGGGGCATCATCGTCGCCGGCCTGATCACCCGGCGCTACCATTTGCAGCACCCACTGGTGAAAGTTGCCCTCTGCGGCAGATACCGGGAGGGCAAGTATTTCCGGGAGCTCGTAGGAGTGGAACTCGCGGATGGCTTCTGAAACAACGTCAAAGAGCTTCTCGGGTGTTTTGATCAACAAAAGGTATTCGGTGTCCTCGCACACCTTACCCTTCCAGCGATAGATCGAACGCAAGCAGGGCACGATGTTGATGCAGGTCGCGAGTCGCCGGGAGATGAGCTCCTCCGATATTTCCACAGCCTGCTGTTCTGTGCCCACGGAGGTCATAACGAGCGTGATCTTTTCAAGATCGGTCATGGCCGAAAACTAGCCGAGATCCGCAGGTGAGTCAAGGTGTTGGCATCAGTATCTGCGCAGAAGACCGACCACCAGGCCCTGGATCTCGACCTCCGCGGCGGGCGCCAGGATCACCGGGACAGCCGGGTTCGAGGGTTGCAGTCGAACTGTGGCGGGATTGTCACGGTAGATTCGTTTGAGCGTCACCTCTCCCGAAACCAGCGCAACCACCATTTCACCGTCCGCTGCAGTCTGCGTCCGCTGGACAACCACAAGATCGCCGTCGTGCACCCCGTCCTCGATCATCGATTCGCCCCGAACCATCAAGACGTAATGGTCGCCAGAGCGGAGGAACTCCGATGGAACGGACACCCGCTCGTCATCGGGGAGGGACTCGATCGGCGATCCGGCAGCCACCGCGCCGTACAGGGGCAGGTCGACGGCGGTTGGCGCGGCCTCGGACGAGGCCAGGACGAGACCGCGCTTCTGGTGCTTGCGGCGCTCGAGAAAACCCTTTCGCTCAAGGTGGGCGACGTGTTTCTGAGCGCTGGCCGTGCTCTTGAAGCCAAACGCGTCGGCAATTTCCTGGAGAGTCGGCGCGACGCCGTCGCTGGTGATCCGTTTTTCAATGAATTGGAGCACATCCCGCTGGCGCTCGGTGAGATAGGTCATAGGTGCTCTCCCTCCATCGACCATAGGTGAAAATGAGGTGTAAGTCAACGTACAAACACCGAGAGGGCGCCGTCGAACGGCGCCCTCTCGGCGAAAAAGGCAGATGGTCGGGGCGAGTGGACTTGAACCACCGGCCTCACGGTCCCGAACCGTGCGCTCTACCAGGCTGAGCTACGCCCCGAGGAACAGGGAGTCTAGCGGATGCGGCGCGTCATGGCAATGACGGTGTGCTCGAGGCTGGAAATTTTTTAATCGACCCACGACAACCCCGCGCCGAAACCTTCAGGATGAGCTCGCATGACCACACTGGTTTCCATTTGACACCCGGGCCGTTGCCTCGCTAGCCTTCACTCCTCGCCTCCGAATGGAGCGAGACCGGCGAGAAGCACAGGCCTGGCCTTGCTGCGTGGATCACGGGAGGGGAACTCATGGCAAAAGAGCGTGCGCAGTGGACCGGTCGCCTCGGTTTTATTCTGGCGGCTTCGGGAAGCGCCATTGGCCTCGGAAACCTCTGGAAGTTTCCCTATATAGCGTACGAAAACAATGGCGGCGCCTTCGTGCTCGTCTATTTGGCGGCCATTGCCGTGGTCGGCGTACCGATCATGGTGGCCGAGATCCTGCTCGGCAGGCGAAGCCAGAAAAACCCGGTTGGTGCTTTTCGGGTGCTCGCTGAGGGCAAGCCCGGCGGACGCTGGTGGCAGGCGGTGGGTTTTCTCGGCGTGATGACGGGCTTTGTCATCCTCTCCTACTACAGCGTCGTCGCCGGTTGGACCATTCGCTACATCCTGCTGGCCGTTTCTGGAAAACTTGCGGGCCTCGCACATCACCCCGACGCCCTGCAGGCATTCTTCGGTGAGTTCCTGAGTTCGTCATCCCAGCAGGTCTTCTATCACTGCCTCTTCATGGGTGCGACCATCGGGATTGTCTATTTCGGCGTCGGTCGGGGCATCGAACGCGCGGCCAAGCTCCTGATGCCGATTCTGTTGTCGATCCTCGTCATGCTGGTGCTCTATTCGATCTGGACGCCCGGATTCGGTGAGGCCATGCGGTTTATCTTTCGGCCGAATTTCTCGGAACTGACCGCAGGCGGAGTGCTCGAGGCCCTCGGCCACAGCTTCTTCACCCTCAGCCTGGGGATGGGAGCCATGCTCACCTATGGCAGTTATATGCGAAAGCGCGATTCGATTCCCCGTGCGGCTCTGACCATCTGTGCGATGGACACCGTCATCGCCATCATGGCCTGTGTGGTCATGTTTTCGATTATCTTCAGCTTCGATTTCGAGGTGACAAAGAGCTCGACCATTCTCTTTACGACCCTCCCGGTGGTGTTCTTTCAGCTGCCCGGAGGATCAGCCGTGAGCGCCCTTTTCTACGTTCTGGTTGGTTTTGCCGCTCTGACCAGTACCATCAGCCTGCTCGAGGTGGTTTCGAGCTACGCCATCGACGAACTCGGTTGGCGACGTCAACGGGCGACGCTGACGATGGGCGCGGCCATCCTCGTTTTCGGCGTGCTCAGCGCCGTCAGTCTCGGCGGCAATGCAGCCCTGTCCAATATCAATTTCATCGGACGGCCATCGACGGCCGGGGTCTTTGGGACCCTCGACTATCTCGCGAGCAATTGGTTCCTGCCGGTCGGCGGACTCTGCATTGCTCTTTTCACTGGGTGGGTTCTCGGTCGTGACGAGAGCCGCGAGGAACTCGAGAAGGGCAATGGGCCGATTGGCTGGGCCTTTCCCTTGTGGCGCTTTCTCATCCGGATCGCCGCGCCTGCCGCGGTCGGCGCCATCATCGTGAGCGTGATTTTGGGTGCTGAATACCAGTAGGAATCAGGGACCGCCACCCGAGGCGATCTCTTTTCGCGCCTCGGCAAGACGCAGGGCCGCATCGAGTTCGTCGAACTCCTCGGCGGATGCGGTCTTGAGCTTCTCCATCGTCTCGGCGTGCGCCTGAACGGCCGCCTCGAGATCGATCTGGTCAGCGGCTTCAGCGACCGACGCGAGCACCGTCACGGCATCCGGCTGGATCTCAGCAAAACCGCCCTGGACCACCAACCGGCCCGCTTTCGAACCCTCTGTCCACTTCAGCTCACCGGTCCCCAACGATGTCAGCAGCGGCGTGTGCCCCGGCAGGATCCCGAGCTCGCCGAGCGCGCCGGGAACCCGGACCTCGCTGGCGCGGACTTCGAGGACACGACGCGATGGTGTCACCACCTCGAGGCGCAGGGTATCGGTCATCAGGACTCCGCCGCCATCTTCTCGGCCTTCTCGACCGCCTCCTCGATCCCACCGACGTAAAGGAACGCCTGCTCGGGCAGGTGGTCGTAGTCACCGGCACACAAGCCCTTGAAACCGGCAATCGTGTCTTCGACCTTGACGTAGCGGCCCGGCATTCCGGTGAACTGCTCCGCGACGAAGAACGGTTGGGAAAGGAAGCGTTGGATCTTGCGGGCCCGCGCGACGGTCACTCGATCTTCTTCGGACAGTTCGTCGATTCCGAGGATGGCGATGATGTCCTGAAGATCCTTGAGCTTCTGGAGAATTCGCTGCACTTCGCGGGCCACCATGTAGTGCTCTTCGCCGACGATCGTCGGATCGAGGATGCGTGATGTTGAAGCCAGGGGATCGACCGCGGGATAAATACCGAGCTCGGAGATCTGCCGCGACAACACGGAGGTCGCGTCGAGGTGGGCAAAGGCCGCGGCCGGTGCCGGATCGGAGAGGTCGTCGGCCGGCACATAAATCGCCTGCACCGAAGTCACCGAACCCTTCTTGGTCGAAGTGATGCGCTCCTGGAGCTCGCCCATTTCCGTGGCGAGGTTGGGTTGGTAGCCAACCGCGGACGGCATCCTGCCGAGCAGCGCCGACACCTCGGACCCCGCCTGGGTGAAACGGAAGATGTTATCGATAAAGAGCAGAACGTCTTGACCTTCGGAATCACGGAAATGCTCGGCGACCGTGAGACCGGTGAGACCGACACGAAGCCGGGCGCCCGGCGGTTCGGTCATCTGACCGTAAATCAGGGCAGCCTTCGAGTTCTCCCAGCTGTCGGGGTCGATGACGCCCGCTTCGGTCATCTCGACCCAGAGGTCGTTGCCCTCACGGGTGCGCTCTCCGACACCGGCAAAGACCGAAAAGCCACCGTGCTGGAGGGCCACGTTGTTGATCAGCTCCATGATGATGACGGTCTTGCCGACACCGGCGCCGCCAAAGAGGCCGGTCTTCCCGCCCTTGGTGTAGGGCTCGAGCAGATCCACGACCTTGATCCCTGTCTCGAACATCTCGCTCTCGGTCGACTGCTCGATGAGCGGCGGCGCTTCGCGGTGGATCGGCATGCGTTTTTCGGTCTCCACCGGTCCCTTGCCGTCGACCGGTTCGCCGAGCACGCCGAGGACCCGGCCGAGGGTCTGTTTGCCGACCGGCACCGAGATCGGCTCGCCGAGATCGGTGGCTACCATGCCGCGCACCATGCCTTCGGTCGGCTCCATCGCGATACACCGCGCGCGGTTTTCGCCGAGGTGCTGGGCCACCTCGCAGGTGACGTTGATTGGGACCACGCCCATTTCGCCGTCATCGACGATCTTGACGGCGTTCAAAATCGCCGGCAGATGCTGGTCGGGAAACTCCACGTCCACCACCGGGCCGATTACCGAAACCACGTGTCCGTTGACTTGCTGGCTCATTGATTCACGACTCCCTATCCCTCGAGCGCCTGGGCGCCGGAGACAATCTCGATCAATTCCTTGGTGATGGCCGCCTGACGCGTGCGGTTGTAAAGCATCGTCAGCGCATCAATCATGTCGCCCGCGTTGCGGGTTGCCGTATCCATCGAAGTCATCCGCGCCGCCTGCTCCGCCGCCGCGGAGTCGTACAGCGCCTTTTGGACCTGGGTCTCCACGTGCCGCGGCAGCAGTTCTGCGAGAAGCGTCTGCGCGTCGGGTTCGTAGAGATGATCGACTTGATACTCGTCCTCTTCACCCTCCACCGACGGCGGCTCGATCGGCAGGAGACGTTCGATCTTGACGTCCTGTCGAATCATGTTGACAAAGCTGTTGTAGACCAGCCACACCTCGTCCGCGACCCCGGTGGTGAAGGCTTCCATGAACTGTTGGCCGAGACGCGGCCCGTCTTCGGCCGACACCTTCGACATGACGCTGCGCTCGTTGATCACCAGGTTCCATTGCCGCGAACGGAAGAAATCCGAAGCCTTGCGGCCGACGACCGCGAGTTCGGTGGTGTCGGGCCACCGCTCACCTTTGAGCTGTTTCTCCAGCGACCGGACGAGGTTCGTGTTGAATGAACCGCACAGGCCCTTGTCGGAGGAGATGACGACGATCCAGGTCGCGTCGCCGTCGTGCTCTTCGAGGAGGGGGTGGCTGAACTCGGTCCGCGCCGACACGCTGCCGAGGACGTTGGCCAGGGTGTCGGCCCAGGGCCGGGCCTCGGTGATCGCTTCCTGCGCTCGGCGCAGCTTGGCCGCGGCCACCATCTTCATGGCCTTCGTTATTTGCTGGGTGCCCTTGACGGACTGAATCCGCCGAACGAGATCCCTGGTATTAGGCAAGGCCGGCCTCCGGGTGTTCCTTGAGGAAGAGATCCACCGCTGCCGTAATCAATTTGGCGAGCTCTTCCTCCGTCTGTTCGTCGAGGACCCCGGTGCTCAGGATTCGATCCAGGGTTTCGGCGCCGTTGTCCTGGGCATAGCGATGGAGACTGGGCTGGATGGCTCCGACCGCCGAGACCTTGAGCTTGTCGAACAGGCCCTTGGTGCCGCCATAGATCGAAACGATCTGCAGCGCCACCGGAACCGGCCGGTATTGGCCCTGTTTGAGGAGCTCCATCAGGCGTTCTCCGCGAGCAAGCTGGCGCTGGGTCGATTTGTCGAGATCCGAACCGAACTGGGCAAATGCCGCGAGTTCCCGGAACTGGGCAAGATTGAGGCGCAGCGATCCTGCGATCGATTTCATGGCCTTGATCTGGGCATTGCCGCCGACGCGGCTGACCGAAAGACCGACGTTCACCGCCGGCCGCTGGCCGGCAAAGAAGAGATCCGACTCGAGAAAGATCTGGCCGTCGGTGATGGAAATGACATTGGTGGGAATGTAGGCCGAAAGGTCGCCCATCTGGGTCTCGATCACGGGGAGGGCCGTCAGGCTTCCGCCGCCGAGTTCGCTGTTGAGTTTGGCGGCGCGCTCGAGGAGCCGCGAGTGGAGATAGAAGACATCGCCCGGGTAGGCTTCGCGGCCCGGCGGGCGCCGCAACAGCAGCGAAATCTCCCGGTAGGCCTGGGCGTGCTTGGTGAGGTCGTCGTAAAAGCAGATCGCGTGGCCGCCGTTGTACATGAAGTACTCGCCCAGAGCTGCACCGGCGTAGGGCGCCAGATACTGCAGCGGCGCCGGCTCGGATGCTGTTGCCGACACGATGATCGTATGTTCCATGGCGCCGTGCTTGTCGAGGGTGGCGATCACCTGGGCCACGGTCGAGTTCTTCTGTCCAATGGCCACGTAGACGCAGATGTTGCCGGTGCCCTTCTGGTTGATGATCGAGTCGAGGATGACCGCGGTCTTTCCGGTCTGACGGTCGCCGATGATGAGCTCGCGTTGGCCGCGGCCGATCGGGATCATAGCGTCGATCGCCATGATGCCGGTCTGCATCGGCTCTTTCACACCCTGTCTGGCCACGACGCCGGGGGCGGTGCGCTCGAGCGGGTAGTTCTCGGTCGAGTCGACCGGGCCTTTGCCGTCGAGGGGCCGGCCGAGAGGGTCGACCACCCTCCCCACCAATCCCGGACCCACGGGGATGTTCAGGATGCGTTGTGTGCGCTTGGCCTCATCGCCCTCCTTGACGAGGTGAACCTCGCCCATCAGGACGCAGCCCACGTTGTCGTCCTCGAGGTTCAAGGCAAGCCCGAAGACGTCGTGGGGGAGCTCGATGAGCTCACCGGCCATCACACCATCGAGCCCATAGATGCGCGCGATGCCGTCACCTACCGAGATCACGGTGCCGACCTCGGACATGTCGATGGCGGTTTCGAACCCTTCGATCTCACGGCGGATGATGTCCGCAATCTCGGCGGCTTTGATCTGCATGTCTTACCCCTGTTCGAGCTCGATCTCTTTGCTCAGACGTTTGAGTTCACCGGCCAGCGAGCCGTCAAAGACCCGCGACCCCACCTGGAGACGGAACCCCCCAAGGAGCTCCGGTTTCTCTGAAAATTCGGCGACCACTGCCGCGTCCTCAATGGCCGAGATGACGCCCACCAGCTGCCCGCGTTCCGTTTCGTCGAGGACCGCGGCGGTTTCGACCCGGGCCCGGGTGCGGCCGAGGCTCTGGTCGACAAGCTCCCGATACGACGCTGCGATGTCAGACATGTGCTGCATGCGGTAGTGCTGCTGAACGACCTGGAGAAACCTCCGGGTCGGCTGTCCCAGGCCGAGTGCGTCGAGGACGGCTTCGAGGATCTGCTGTTTCTTCTCTGCCGCCACCGTCGGCGTCACCAGCACGCGCTCGAATTCCGGGACTTCGACAAGTGCGGCCGCCACTGCGTCCAGTTCGGACGCCACCTCTTCCTGGCGTTGTGGGCAGTCTTTTTTGACGACCGTCAACAGGGCCCGGGCATATGGAAAGGCTCTGAAACGACCCATCTCAGTCCTCTCCTTCGAGCTGCCGCATGGCATCGAGACTGCGATCGAAGACCCGCCGGCGGTCGGCCTCTGTCATGTCCCGGCTCAGAAGATCGCGCGCCAACTGCGCGGTGAGGTCCGCCGTGTCCTGCGCGAGACGGGCTCGGGTCTCCACCTCGCGGCGGCCGATCTCGTCGTCCACCCGTTTCAGAAAACGCTCCTCATCGAGACGGGTCTGCTCGGCGATCCGCTCGGCCTCGGCCGCGCCATCGACCTCCGCCCGCGCCTGGATCTGGGCGATCTCTCCTTCGATGTCGGCAAGTCGCTTCTTCATATCGGCCTGAAGCTGGTCGGCCTCTTCGAGTTGGGTCCGCGCGGTGGCAAGCTCCTCTGCAATGCCTTCGCGCCGAGCGTCCAGAAACGACGACATCGGCTTGCCGATGTAGCGCTGCAGGATGTAGAGAAAGAGCGTCAGATTGACCGGCAGCCAGATGTAGTCCGGGATCCCGATGTGTTTGGCGCCGTTGTCGACGAGAAGGGCGAAAATCAATAGCGAGACAAAGACCAGCGCCCAGCCCACCACCACCTTCATGAGGCCATCTCCCTCCCGAGGAGCCGTCCGGCCAACAGCCTGGCCAACTCCTCAGCCCGCTTGCGGAGGTCGCCCCGTGCGGCTTCAGCGTCCTCGTCGAGGGATTCGACAACGCTGGTGAGTCGTTCATCTGAGCGCGCGCGTGCCTTTTCCAGAGCGAGGTTTCGCGCGTCCGTGGCGCGTTGGCGCGCGTCGGCGCGGCTCTTCGCCGCGTCCCGCGCCGCGTTCTGCACCTCGTCTTCAATCCGGGCGACGGCGGCGAGGTATTCCTCGTGGCGAGCGCTCCACTCCTGCTTCGCGCCATCGATGCGACGGCGCCGATCATCAAGGACTGCGGCGACTGGACGGATGAGGAAACGGCTGACAAGCCACAACGTCATCCAGAAGCACACCATGATGAGGACCAGCGATACATTCGGTGGGGTCATCGGCCGCTCCCGGCGCGATCCGCTCCCGTGTAAAACACGAGGCGGCTCAAGCTAACAGATCCACCAAGCACGGTCAAGAAGCAACGTCCGCCTTTGTTGTGTTTTTTTTCACACCCTTGGAATCCATCGTCACGGCGCCCTCGAGGAAGGCCCCGTCCTCCATGACCAGCGCCGGCGTCTGGATGTCCGCCCACACCTTGGCGGTCGCGTGGAGCATCACCTGTTCGGTCGAACGAATGGTGCCGCGGACCTCGCCGCCGATGACGCAGCGCGCGACCTCGAGTTCGCCTTCGACAACGCCGCCCTCGCCGACAACGAGCTCGGCCTGGGAGCGAACCTTGCCTTCGATTCGGCCATCGACCCTGAAATAGGTCTTGAACTCGAGTTCGCCTCGAATGGTGCACCCGGAATCTACAAATCCGTTCAGTGTGTCTCCACCACGAGCCATTACGCACCCCCCATCAAGAGATCAAACACCCGCATCAATTCTTCGTGGTCGGCGCACCTGATGGTGATGGTGCCGCCGCGCCGCTGCGATCGTATCGCGACCGGCGACCCGATGTGAAGGGCCAGCTTCTCTTCGGCGGCGACCAGGTTGGGGTCACGCGGTGGCCGGGACGGCGCTTTTTCCGGCGCCGCCGCTTCTTTCGCCCCCTCCCGCTCTTCGGCCGCCGCCCGCTCCAGCTCACGGACGCTGAGACCGGTTTCAACGACCCGCCGCGCCCAGCGAATTCGGGCGTCGTCGTCGGTGAAAGCAAGCAACGTCCTCGCGTGCCCCGCCGAGAGCTGTCCCTGTTCCACAAGGGCCTGAATTTCGGGCCCGAGCTTGAGCAGCCGGAGCGCGTTGGCCACGGTGCTGCGATCCATCGCGACCCGGTCGGCAATTTCAGCCTGTGTGAGACCGAGGCTCGTTCGCATCTGCTCGAACGCCCGGGCCTCTTCGAGTGGCGTCAGATCGCGCCGTTGGAGGTTCTCCACCAGCGCCAGCTCGAGCTGGTCGGCGTCTTCGAGTCGTTCCCGGATGACCGCCGGCACACGACGAACACCGGCACGCTGGGCGGCGCGCCACCTCCGCTCGCCGGTGATGATGACGTAGCGGTCGGAGCCGGCCTCACTCACAAGAAGCGGTTGAAGCACGCCGTGGCGACGAATTGATGCGGCCAATTCCTCGATTCCCGCCTCATCAAAATGGTCCCGCGGCTGGTTGGGATTTGGCTGGAGCCGATCAACCGGTATCTCAGCCATCCCCGTCCGCGCACGCGGTGTGTCCGGGATCAGCGCTTTCAGCCCGCGGCCCAGCGCCTGTTTAGCCGTCACCAGACACCTCCATGCGTTCGAGATATTCGCGTCCGAGCTCGAGATAGGCCTGCGACCCGCGACTCCTGAGATCGTAGGCGTGGATGGGGCGGCCAAAGGATGGCGCCTCGGCCAGACGGACGTTTCGCGGAACCACTGTCTTATACACGAGGTCCCCAAACACCGCCCGCACCTCGTCGGCCACCTGGGTCGCCAAATTGGTCCGCTCGTCATACATGGTGAGGAGAATGCCGTCGATTTTGAGCGTCGGGTTCAGAAATCGCCGGACTTCATCGATGGTGGTCATGAGGTTGGACACGCCCTCCATCGCAAAATACTCGGCCTGAATCGGGACCAGGAGACCGTCTGCGGCCGCCAGCGCGTTGAGCGTCAGCAGCCCAAGCGACGGCGGACAGTCAACAAAAACGAATTCATATCCCGCCGTGTTCTCGGCCCCGAGCGCGTCCCGAAGACGGTATTCGCGCCCCACCATGCCCACAAGCTCGACCTCGGCACCCGCCAGATCCGGGGTGGTCGGGATCAGTGAGAGGTGGGGAAACTCGGTGCGGTGGGCGACTTCTCCAACCGTCTTCCCGCCAAGCAACAGCTCGTACGACGTCGGCGCGCCAGCCTCTCGCCGCCACCCGAGACCGGAACTGCAGTTGGACTGCGGGTCGAGATCCACAATGAGGGTCTTGTGTTCATACGCCGCCAGGGTCGCCCCGAGGCTGATGGCGGTCGTGGTCTTGCCGACCCCACCCTTCTGGTTTGCCACCGCGATGATCCGGGTTTCAGACATCTTCAGCCACCGGGCACCGCCAAAAACACGCCTCTCCCGTCCCAGGCCCCTCCGGGGCCCATCGCCAAGCGCGATCCAGGGGCCGCGGAGCGTGAGGTTTCACGTGAAACATGGTTGTAATCGACAGAGCCGGCCGCGATCGAGGCCGGGTAGTGCGGAGCTTAACACACGCCAACCCGGGAGCGCTGACAACCGCTTTTCTGCCCCCTCCGTGGTCCACAAAACGACCTCCCCGCGGGCCAGGAGCCGCCCGTGGGCCCACAGCAGGAGCGCATTATCGCCCCCCACCGCCCGCGCGGTGATGCGGTCCCAACGGCGCTCGGGCTCGAGAGCCTCGAAGCGACCACGCTCGGCAACAGCGTTGAGACCAAGCTCGCGAATGACAAGCCTCAGAAATGCCCATCGTTTCTGGCGCGGTTCGAGCAGGACCCCGCGCCAGTCCGGGCACGTCACCAGCAGCGGGACCCCGGGGAGACCTGCACCGCTGCCCACATCAAGAAGGCTTCCCGCGGCGGGTAAAAACGGCGCCGCCGCCAGTGCATCGACGATGTGGCGCCCCACCAGCTCTTCCCGGGTCGCAAAGCTGACCAGGTTGTGGCGCGCAGACCACCGCTCCAGCAATTCGGCATAGCACACGAGCTTCCCGAGCTCGTCGTCGGTCGCGTGCGGCGCCAACAGTTCAGAAAACGACGCGGTGCTGCTCATGAGCTCTTGCCCGCGGCCGCCAACCACCCGGCGAGAATCGCCACTGCCGCGGGCGTCATCCCGGGCAACCGCTCGGCGTCGGCCAGAGTCTGCGGTCGTTCCCGCGCCAACGATTCCACGACCTCGCGCGACAGCCCGGGCACCCCGCGGGGATCCAGGCGATCGGGAATCTGCACGTGCCGCAACCGCTGAACGCGATCGCGCTCTCTCTCGTGCCTCGCGAGATACCCGTCGTACCGCAACAGCCCGACAACCACCCGTCGGTCTGCAGCCGGCAACTCCCGCAGTTCCGGAAGCAGCGCCGCAACCCTGTCGGCGGCCACATCCTGTCGTCTGAGAACCTGCGCCCACGTGGTGGGGCTTGTGAGGTCGATCCCGGCGATCTCGCGAACCGTCGCGCGGGTTGCGGCATCTGGGTTGAGCCGCGCCACACCGAGGGCCTCGCCGGCCCGGCGGCGACGTTCCCAGCGCTCGCGTTCCACGTGAAACATCCGCTCTGGTACCAGGCCGAGACGACACCCGCTTGCCATGAGTCTCTCGCGGGCCGAGTCCACGCCGAGAAGCAGCCGGTGCTCGGCCCTCGAGGTGAACATCCGATAGGGCTCGCGGTGTTCGCGGCCCCAGATGTCGTCAACCAGGACGCCGAGATAGGCGTCCTCCCGTTGCGGCACAAAGGGCTCGTCGCCATGGAGGCCCTGGACCGCGTTGATGCCCGCGAGCAGCCCCAGAGCCGCGGCTTCTTCATAGCCCGAGGTGCCGAGGAGCTGCCCGGCAAGATACAGACCCGGCACCCGGTCGCACTCGAGATTGGATTTGACCTGCCGCGGCGCCACCACGTCGTACTCCACCGCGTAGCCGTGCCGCAAGACGACCGCTCGTTCGAGGCCGGGAACCGCGTGTACCACCCGCTCCTGGACATCCGCCGGGAGACTGGTGGACAGTCCGTTGACATAGATGCTCTCGCCCTCGAGCTCTTCAGGTTCGAGAAATACCGTATGGGTCTCGTGGTGCGGGAACCGCACTACCTTGTCCTCGATCGAGGGGCAATACCGGGGGCCAACACCATCGATGGCGCCGGCGTACAACGGTGAGCGGTGGAGGTTCGTACGGATGATCTCCTGCACGTCCGGTGTCGTCCGGGTCACCCAGCACACACAGCGGTTCGCTACCGTTCGCGTGCGCCAGGAGAAAGGCCTCGGTTGGTCGTCGCCCGGCTGCACCTCGAGGCGGTCGAGATCGAGCGACGACCGCGCAAGCCGCGGCGGGGTGCCCGTCTTGAAGCGCCGGAGCTCCAAACCAAGGGTGGTCAGATCCTGCCCCAACCCGGTGCTCGGCCGCTCGCCGAGGCGGCCCCCGGGCCGCCGATCGTTGCCGGTATGGAGCACCCCGCCGAGAAAGGTGCCGGTTGTCAGGATGACCGCGCCGGCCTGCAGCTCTTCGCCGCCGAACAGTCGTACTCCGCACACCCGACCGTCATTGACGACGAGACCCTCGGCCTCTCCTTCGATCAGGGAGATCCCCCTCAGGCCTTCCACCGCACGCCGCATGTGCTGCGCATAGGACGCCTTGTCGCACTGCGCGCGGGGGCCCCAAACCGCCGGCCCACGCGATCGATTCAGGGTCTTGAACTGGATGCCCGCCCGGTCTGCCGCCCACCCCTGGAGCCCGCCAAGGGCGTCGAGTTCCGCCACCAGGTGGCCCTTGCCGATGCCGCCGATGGCCGGGTTGCACGGCATCTGCGCCACGGTCGAACGGTGCAGCGTCACCACCGCGACCACCGCTCCCATCCTGGCCGCCGCGGCGGCCGCTTCACAGCCCGCGTGGCCCGCACCGACGATCACGAGGTCATAACGGCCCACCGTCACTTCCCGATACAGAAGGCGGAGAACACCTCGTCGAGAAGGACCTCGTCATCAACCGCGCCGACCAGCTCCTCGGCCGCCCTCAGCGCCCAGCGCACATGTTCCGCCGCCAATTCCGGCGAAGCCCAATCCGCGCCCTCGAGCGCCTCCCGCGCCCGCTCGAGCGCGGCGCGGTGCCGCGCCGCGACAGCCACCGCGCCGCCGAGATCGGCGACCTCGGAGAGGGCGACTTCGACGAGTCGTCGGTGCAGATCCTCGAGCCCCTGCCCGCTGTGGCACGAGATCTGCAGCCATTCCTCCTCGCTGGCACAACCGAGGTCTGCCTTGGATCGGAGGCGAATGGCCGGCACGCCTTCCGGCACCGCGGTGGTGTCGGACCCGTCGGCGGCCCACAGAACGATCGCCAGGTCGGCAGACGCGGCCGCACCGAGGGCGCGCCGGTGGCCCTCTTCCTCCACCGCGTCCCCCCCCGGCCTGAGACCCGCGGTGTCCTGAACGACCATGCGCACGCCGCCGATGTCGATCTCGGTTTCAAGGACATCCCTCGTGGTTCCGGGCTCAGCCGACACGATGGCCCCGTCTTTTCCGCTTAAATAATTGAAAAGAGTAGACTTGCCGGCGTTTGGCGGGCCCAGAATCACGACCCGGAGTCCGTCCCGGATCCGCGCACCGGCGCCCGCTGTGCCCGTCAGATCCGAAAGCTCCCGCAGGCACATCTCGGCGAGATCCCGGATCTCGCCCTCGTGCACTGCAACCGCCTGGGCCTCGAATTCGAGCGCCGCATCGACGACAGCGGCGAGCGCCACCAGCGCGTTTCGCAGGCTGCGGAACTGTCGCGACAAGGCTCCGGCCAGCTGTTCTCGAGCGTTGCGCAGCTGCCAAGCCGTTTCGGCATCGACCAGATCGCGAATCGCCTCCGCCTGGACGAGATCGATCTTCCCGTTGGCCACCGCCCGCCGGGTGAACTCCCCCGGTCCGGCTCGGCGCGCCCCTGCCGCTACGCACGCTTCGATAAGACGCTCTACCAGATATGGAGAACCGTGAACAGTGGCCTCCATCATGTCCTCACCGGTGAATGACCTGGGGGCGGGAAACACGACAACCACGCCGCGATCCAGGACGGACCCCGCGGCATCGTGGATCTCGGCCAGCGAGGCCGTCCACCCGCGGCAGAAGTCAACCGCCGGACAGACCGCCGCCGCGATCTTCGCCGTCTCCCGGCCGCTCACCCGAACCACCGCCAACGCGCCGCGGCCGGCTGCCGTAGCGCGCGCGACGATGGTGTCAGCGCCGCCGGCGAGGGTGGATGACAATTCTCTTGAGAAACCCATCACCCTCGGACTCCGTCTCGACACCCGGGTCGTCGGCGAGCGCCATGTGGATCTCTCGCCGCGCGGCCGGAGTCAGCGGGCCCAGCGTCACCGGCGCGCCCTTGCGAATGGCCTCGTCCGCCGCCGCCTCGGCGCGCTCCTGGAGCTTGAGCGCGCGCCGGTCCTTGAAGCCGTCGCTGTCGAGGTGGACCGGAAGATGGTCCGACAGGCGCTTGTTGAGGACGCGATTGCAGAGATATTGAAAGGCATCGAGACCGCGGCCACCGGAGGCGGTCAACAGCCCGACATCGCCGCCCACCAGTTCCCCCGCGAGAGCCTCCTCGCCTTCGACAAGCCGCGCCGTGATGTCCAACCCGCCCGCCCGGCTGGTCTCAGACATGAAAAGACCGAGGACCGCCACCGGATCGATGGCCGCCTCGATTTCGACCGGGTCGCCGTTTCCGGTCTCGAGAACATCGTATTGAATCTCCTCCAACCGCGCGTCGAGGCCCTCACACGCGGAGCTCAGCGCTTCATCGAGCGACGCGCCCTGAAAGCTCTTCCGCCCAATCATTTCTTTGCGTCCTTCCTGTTCGAGCCCTTGGCCCCGCCAAATAACCTGCGTTCGCCGACGATGTGGAGTGTGATCTCCTGTTGAATGATCGTGATCACGTTGTTGGTCAACCAGTAGAGCACCAGGCCGGCCGGAAACTGCAGAAACATGATGCCGAAGATCAGCGGCATCATTCGCATCAGCTTCTGCTGTTGGGGGTCTCCGGCCTGAGGGGCGAGGCGCTGCTGCAGCCACATCGTCGCCGTCATCAAGATCGGCGTCACGTACAGCGGGTCTTTGGCCGAGAGGTCCGTGATCCACCAGATGAACGGCTCGTGACGAAGCTCGATCGCCTTCAAAAAGAGCTGATAGAGCGCCCACAGCAGCGGGAGCTGCACGAGGAGCGGCAGGCAGCCCGCCATCGGGTTGACGCCCTCCTGTTTATAGAGCGCCATCATCTCCTGGTTCATTTTGGCGCGGGCCTGCGGATCGGCCTTCTTCTTCTTGTATTTGCCCTGTATTTCCTTGACCTTCGGCTGAACCTTGGCCATCTTGCGCATGGAAACGGTCGAGGTGTGCATGAGCGGGAAGAGCAGGATTCGAATGCCGAGGGTCAAAAGGATGATCGCGACGCCGTAGTTCCCGACGACACCGTAAATCCAATGGAGGGCCTTGAGAAAAAACACCGAGATCGGGCTGAAGATGCCGAAGTCGAGGGTTTTTTCGATACCCTGGCCGATCCTCTGGAGAAGTTTGTAATCCTTTGGCGCGCCCAGATACTCGCCGCTCAGGCCGGTGCCCCGCGGCGTCACCGTGATCCGCAGCACCCGAAGCGGTTTTTCCTCCCCCTCACCGAACTCGAACGGATCGATCTGGATCTCAGCGATCGCGCTGTCCGGGCGGAGAACTCCGAGAAAATAGGCCCCCTCGAACCCGACAAAGCCGACGGACCCCGGCGTCAAAACCTCCGGCCCCTTCACCTTTTTCCGCTTGAACCGTTCGACCTCGCCGTCGATGAGCATGACGCCCTCGCCCCACAGCGCCAGGCGGTTGTCCTGTTCGACCGGGCTCAGGTTCCGAAGCCCGGTGCCGAGGCTCACCGGCCGGCCGGCAAGTGATTCCGAAACCGTGATTTCGAAATCCAAACCGAACCCATCCGGATCGAGGCTGACATATTTCTCAACGACGTTTCCGAACCCGTCCGCCCACCGAAAAAAGGCCCCGTTTTCATCGCGTTCGACCGCGTACAGCGCCTCGTCCGGACCTTCCGGGGTCAGGATCTGAAGCGGCAGCGCCCGCTCGGCCAACGGGACCGTTTGAACCAGGTCGACCGGCTCGCCGACGTCGCCTTCGTAACCGAGGAGTCGGTACGACACCACCGCCGCGCCACGGTTCGAAAGGATGATCGAGACGTTGTCGTTGACCAGTTCGACAGTCTCCTCGAGCTGCGCTTGAACGACCTCGTCGAGCACCAACTCGCTGATCTCTGCCGTCTCGACTGCCTCGTTTACACCCTGTTCGGTGACTTCGGGCGGCTCGACCGACTGCTCGACGACGGATTCGGGCGAAGGGGTCGGCGTTGGCTGGACGCGCGGCGGGGGCGGAAAAAGGACCGACCACGCGAACAGAATCGCCGCCGACAGCACAAAGGCCAGCAGTAGCCTCTTCTCCATATACCTTCTTCTCCCTGGGGCTTCAGCGACGTTGCCCGGAAAACTGTCCGGCCGCCGTCCTGCCCCGGTGACTCCGCTCCAGGCACCGCAGAAAATCCTTCTCGAGCTCAGACCAGGGCGCTTTAGCGCACCCGAACCGGGCATTGGCGACAATGTCGAGGTTCTCGACACCGCTGTCGCGCCGATGGAGACGATACAATTCTCTCAGCCTCCGCTTGCTTCGCGCTCGGGTCACCGCACCACCGATTTTTCGCGAGGCCGTGACACCGTAGCGACCGCAGTCGTTTTCCGCATGCATGACGAAGAGCACCACAAACCGGCCTTTGATCCTTTGACCGCGTGTGTACAGTCGTTGGAAATCAGCTCGTTTCCTGAGCCGAAAAACTCCTGGGAAAATCAGGCGTTGTTCAGGCGGCAATCCGCTTGCGACCCCTGCGACGGCGGTTGTTCAAAATTTTGCGACCGCTCTTGGTGCGCATGCGAACCCGGAAGCCATGGGTCTTTTTGCGCCGGCGATTGTTGGGCTGAAACGTTCTTTTCATGGTCTTCTCTCTCCCCGAAATAACGGGCGCGCAACGATATCGCAGGGTTCTCGGCCTGTCAAGCAACAGCCGGTCCTCTCTGTGTTAGCCTACTCGAATGGACCACTGGCAGCAGCTCCTCCCACACCTTCGGCAAATGATGGGTGACGACGAATTCACGACCTGGATCACACCGCTGACCGCCCACCCCACCGACGACAATACGGTCACTCTGACAACGGAAAACCTCATCGTCGGGGACTGGGTGCGCGACCACCTGCTCCGGGACATCGAGTCCGTCGCCCGCAGTCATTTCGGACCCGCTTTTCGGATCATTCTTTCCGAGGCTGAGGGACCGGACGGCGGCGCCGCGCCGCTTCCCGCGGCCGGTTTGGGGCCGCATCCATTCAACCCCACCTTCTCCTTTGACCGCTTCGTCGTCGGTTCGTCGAATCAATTTGCGGCGGCTGCGGCTGAAGCGGTCGCCGAGCGCCCCGGTGCCGCATACAACCCCCTCTACATCTACGGTGGGTCCGGTCTCGGCAAGACCCATCTTCTGCACGCAATCGCTAATCGCCTCAAAGAATCCAAACCGCGGTTGAAGGTGGTCTATATGACCACCGAACAGTTCGTCAATGAGCTCATCAACTGCATCCGCCGCAAACAAATGGATGCATTTCGCCAGACCTTTCGCGGGGTTGATATGTTGTTGCTCGACGACATCCAGTTCATCGCCGGTAAGGAGCGAACCCAGGAAGAGTTCTTCCACACCTTCAACACTCTGCAGTCCACGGGACGTCAGGTGGTCTTCACCTCGGACGCTCGGCCCGCCGACATCCCCGGGCTCGAGGAGCGGCTGCGGTCGCGTTTCCTTCAGGGCCTGATCGCGGACATCCAACCTCCTGATCTGGAGACCCGCTGCGCCATCCTTCGCGAAAAGGCCCGCGCGGTCGGCCGCGAGCTCCCCGAAGACGTCGTGTTGTTTATCTCCCGGCGCATTCAGAACAATGTTCGCGAGCTCGAGGGGTGTCTCAACCGCACCATCGCCTATGCCCAGCTCAAGAACGCGAAAATCACCATCGACGTGGTGCGGATGGCGATGTATGAGTTGTTGCCGGATGAGCGGGCGACCTCGCCCTCGGACATTATCCGCTTCGTCGCTCAGCACTACGGCATTCGCGTCGCTGACCTCAAGGGACGATCGAATCGCCGATCGATCGCTCTCCCCCGCCAGGTCGCCATGTACCTGATCCGCGACCTCCTGGAACTGAGCTTTCCGGAAACAGGTAAGATTTTTTCAAAGCATCACTCCACCGTGATGTATGCCGTCGACAACGTGCAGAAGATGCGTCAGTCGAACCCCGATTTCGACGCGACCCTGACCTCTTTCCGCGAACACTTCGTGTGATTTCCACAGCCCTCTGTGGAAGATCGATCCAAGTCCTGTGCAGAGCTGTGGAACGAGCGATTTTTCCACACCTTTCCACAACTTCCCGAGCTTCCAATTCACATCGAGATGACGATATAAAACGTTCATTTTATTGTGTTTATTTAAAAATCCCACAGAATCCACAGCCTCGACGACTATGACTATTCATGTTATATTCTCGGCTGAAAGCTAAAGCGTCGTCGTAAGAAAGGGCGTGTGATGGAACTCAAGCTGCAGCGCAACTTGGTCCTCCAGGAGTTGTCGATCCTCCAGGGTGTTGTGGAGCACCGGACGACGATACCGATCCTGTCGAGCATTCTTGCGGAGGCCGAGGAAAACCGGCTGCGAATGGTGGCGACCGATCTCGATATGACGATCGTCACCGAATGTCCCGCCGTCGTCCACGGTGGCGGCCGGGTGACCATCGAGAGCAAGGTCTTTCAGAATCTCGTTCGCAGCCTGCCGGAAGAGGAGTTTTCACTGCGCCAGGATGGCGAGTCGGTGGAGATTTCATGCGGACGATTCCACTCGCGACTCGCGGTGGCCGATCCTTCGGAATACCCGACGGTGCCCGAGGTGCCCGAAGCCGGCGACTACGCGCTGCCCCTCGACCTTTTTCAACTGATGCTCGACCGCGTGGCATTTGCCATCACCAAGGATGATCCGAAATTCCAACTCAACGGCGCGCTGATCAAGCTGATCCCGGGTGAGATCGAGATCGCCGCCACCGACGGCCATCGGTTGGCGATGGTGAGGGCGAAGGCGCCCGCTGGATCGCTGCCGTTTGAACAGCAGCTTTTCCCCCGTAAATTACTGGCTGAGTTCTCCCGTTTTGCCGATGATACCGTCCAGATGTCAGCCAGCGACAACCACCTTGGCTTTCTCATGGGTGAGAGAACCCTGGTGTCGCGAATCGTCGAATTGCGTTTTCCGCAGTACGAGCGCGTGATCGTCCGCGACAACCCGAGCCGGGCGCGCGTCGACCGCAAGGAACTCCTCGCATCCTTGCGACGGGTCAGTCTGATGGCCCATGAAAAGGCGCGCGGTGTGCGCTTCCGGTTTGGCAGCGGCGGTGAGTTGACCCTCGCTTCGATCGGCTATGAACGCGGGAGCGCGGAGGAGACCCTCAACGTCACCTATCAGGGCGACGATCTTGAAATCGCCCTCAACGCCGCCTACCTCATCGACGTGTTGCAGGTTTTGGAGTGCGACACCGTGGAGCTCCAACTGCGAGACAGCAATACCCAATGTGTGGTGGTGCCGGTGGATGATGATGCGCGACTCGAGGAGTACATCTACGTCCTGATGCCCATGCGCTTGTGAGGCGGGCTCGGCGACAGTTGTCCGGAAACGCCGTCCATCCAGTTCCACCCGACAATGACTGAAAAACCACGGCTGGTGAGATCGTGGAGCTGAAAGAGATCTCGGTCGAGGGCTTTCGAAACCTGGCGGTCGACAGGTTGTCGTTCGGGAACTCGATCAACCTCGTCCTCGGAGCCAACGGCGCTGGCAAGACCAGTCTCCTCGAGGCGGCGGTTGTGCTCGGCAATCTGCGTTCGTTCCGAGAACCGAGCCTGCGCCGCACCGTGCGCCACGGTGACGGGTTTTTCCGAATTACGGGCACAGTACGGACACAGGCTCGGGAACACACACTGCATGTGGTTTACGAGCCTGGGCCTTCACCAAAACGGATTCTCAGCGTGGATGGGCAGGAGCGGACAGTCGACCAGTACCTCCACCGGTTTCCGTTGTTTGCGGTGACCGGTCCCGACCGCGAGTTGGTCCATGGGGGCCCGGACGAACGACGGGCGTTGCTCGATCGGTTTGTCTTTCTCCTCCGTCCCGGACACATCGATGATCTGCGGACCTACCGCCGAACCCTGCGGCAGAGAAATGCCGCCCTGGGTGCGGGCGCCGCCGACACCGAGTTGGCGGCGTGGGAGGCACAGCTCGCGGCCGCCGCGGCCCGACTCATCGCGGCGCGGTTGATGGGAGCGAGGGTCCTCGCGCAGAACTTTATCGAGGTCTATGGAGCGCTCGCAGGAGAGGACTCCCCGAGCGTCGCTCTGGAGTATCGGGGCGACCCCTGGTGTGAGGCCGAAAACGACGCGGAAAAGGTGGAAGAAACCTACCAACGGCGGTATAATGAGACCCGGACGCGGGACCGCCATGCGGGGTTCACCGTGGACGGTCCGCACCGCCATGATCTGAGCCTGAAAACGAACGGGCGGGTCGTCCGGTACGTTCTCAGTACGGGTCAAGCCAAGGTCGTTGCCGCGGCTCTCAGACTGGCGACACTCGCCGAAATAGAAAAGGAGCGGCAGGATCGGTTTCCGGTGATTGTGGATGATGTGGACGCCGAGTTGGATCACGAGGCGCTGAACCGCCTGATTCAACACCTCGGCGACAAGAGACAAATTTTTCTCTCCAGCACGAGCGATGGAACGGCCGCCTCGAAAGGGTGGAAGGCCCATCGCCTGTGGCTCGAAAACGGAGCCTGTGTGCGCCAGGAGGCCGAGATCAATGAGTGACACCTACAACGCGGAGAACATCCAGGTTCTCAAGGGTCTGGAAGCGGTCCGCAAACGCCCCGGGATGTATATTGGTGACGTTGACGACATCGCCGGTCTGCATCATATGGTGTGGGAGGTCGTGGACAACGCGATTGACGAAGCGCAGGCGGGACACTGTCGTCGAATCAGTGTCTCGATCCACGCCGATCAGACCGTCACCGTCACCGACGACGGCCGCGGCATACCGGTAGACACGCACAAAGAGAGCGGGCGCTCTGCGGCCGAGGTCATCATGACCGAACTCCACGCCGGAGGGAAGTTCGACAGCAACTCCTACAAAGTGTCGGGCGGGCTCCACGGCGTCGGCGTCAGCGTCGTGAACTTTCTTTCAGAGTGGCTGCGAGTGGAGATCCATCGCGACGGCACGGTGTGGGAACAGATGTATCATCGCGGCGTTCCCCAGGAGCCGCTCAAAGCGATCGGCACCTCGCGACGGAGCGGCACGACCATCAGTTTCAAACCGGACTCCGAGATCTTTTCGGTGCTCGAGTTCCACCCCGACCTCCTGGTCCGCCACCTGAGAGAGCTCGCGTTTCTCAACTCCGGCGTCGACATCCACTTTGCCGACGAGACCACCGATCGCGAGGAGATGTTTCACTTCGAGGGTGGGCTCAAGGAGTTTGCGCGCTACCTCAACCGGTCCAAGTCCCCGCTCCACGAAGAACCGGTCTATCTGATCGACTCCAACGATGATGGCGAAGACATCGAAGTCGCGCTGCAGTGGCACGACGGCTATAACGAAAATGTTCTCGCCTTCACCAATACGGTCTTCAACCGGGACGGGGGCACCCACCTCTCCGGTTTTCGGGCCGCCCTGACCCGAACCATCAATGCCTACGCCCAGTCCCAGAATCTCCTCAAAACCATGAAGGAAAACTTCTCCGGTGAGGATGTTCGGGAGGGCCTCACCGCCATCATCGCTGTGCGCGTCCGCGAGCCCCGGTTTTCGAGCCAGACCAAGGACAAGCTGGTCTCATCGGACGTCCGCGGCTGGGTTGAGACAGTCATCAATAATCGCCTCGCGACGTACCTCGAGGAACACCCGGCCGAGGCCAGAGCCATCATCTCGAAATGCCTCGATGCGGCGCGGGCCCGCGACGCCGCGCGCAAGGCGCGAGAGCTCACGCGCCGCAAGAGCGCGCTCGAATCGTCCGCCCTCCCGGGCAAACTCGCCGACTGTTCGGAGCGCGACCCGGAGCTTTCCGAAATTTTCATCGTTGAGGGCGATTCCGCCGGCGGGTCGGCCAAGCAGGGGCGGGACCGCCGCTTCCAGGCCATCCTGCCGCTTCGGGGCAAGATCCTCAATGTCGAGAAGGCGCGATTCGATCGGATGTTGGCCTCTGAAGAAATCCGCGCGCTCATCCAGTGCCTCGGCACCGGTATCGGCAAGGAAGAGTTCGACCCGCTCAAGGTTCGCTATCACAAGATCGTCATCATGACCGACGCCGACGTCGACGGGTCCCACATCCGGACGCTGTTGCTGACGTTCTTTTATCGCCAGATGCGGGAGCTCGTCGAGCGCGGCAATCTCTATATTGCCCAGCCGCCGCTTTACAAGGTGAGCCGCAAAAAGAAAGAGACGTATCTTCGCGACGAAGCCGACCTCTCGAATTTCCTCCTCGATCGCGTCGAGGACGAATACCGGCTCGTCATCGGAGCGACCGGGCGCGAGCTCGAGGGCCGCGAGCTTCGGCGGGCTCTGCTCGCCGCCGAGGACTGGAGCCAAAGTCTCGACAACCTCGAACACCGCGGGTGGCCGCAGGACGTCGTCCTCGCCGCCCTCGACATTGAAGCGTCGTCGAAAGAGGGCCCCGGGAGCCCGGAATTCGCTGAAGCGCTCGCATCCGAGCTGCGCGAGCTCGGCTACGAAGAGACCCGCGTCGAGTTCGACGAAGAACACGGCGTTCGCGAAGTCGTGTGTCGGGTCGGCGTCAACGGCCGCGGTCGAGACGTCCACCTCGGCCAGCTTCTCGGCGCGAGCGGCCACTACCGTCGGGCGCGGCAACAGCTTTCCCAGGTCGAGGCGATCCGGGTCGGGCCCTTCCATCTCGAAAGAAACGGTGAAAGGGAGACCCTGGCCAGCCTGCGCGAGCTCGTGAGCCGGGTCTATGAAATCGCCAAAAAGGGCCTCAACATTCAGCGCTACAAGGGCCTCGGCGAGATGAACCCGCGCCAGCTCTGGGAAACCACGATGAACCCGGAGGGGCGGCGCCTCCTCGAGGTCACGGTCGAGGATGGCGCGCGGGCGGACGAGCTGTTTACCATCCTGATGGGTGACGCGGTCGAACCGCGACGCCAGTTTATCGAGACCTACGCTCTCGAAGCGCGAAACCTGGATATATAAATGAGCGAACACGACACACCGCCGCGCGTCGACCGCCACCCGATCACCATCGAAGAGGAGCTCAAGAACTCCTATCTCGACTACGCGATGTCGGTCATTATCGGCCGTGCCCTGCCCGACGTGCGCGACGGCCTCAAACCGGTCCACCGCCGGATCCTGTTCGGGATGTGGGAGGCCGGCAACACGGCGGGCCGCGCCTACAAAAAGTCAGCCCGCATCGTCGGTGACGTCATGGGTAAGTACCACCCGCACGGCGACCAGGCGATCTACGACACCGCGGTCCGGTTAGCGCAGGATTTTTCGATGCGCTATACGCTGGTGGACGGTCAGGGGAACTTCGGTTCGGTCGACGGGGACTCCGCTGCGGCGATGCGCTATACCGAGGTCCGGCTGACGCGGTTGTCGGGAGAGCTCCTCGGTGACGACATCACGAAGGAAACCGTGGATTGGGTGCCCAACTACGACGGTTCGATGGTCGAGCCCACCGTCCTCCCGGCCCGCTACCCCAACCTCCTGGTCAACGGCTCATCGGGTATCGCTGTCGGCATGGCCACCAACATCCCGCCGCACAACCTCGGCGAGGTCATCGACGCCGCCATCGCCCTCATCAGCGACCCCGAGCTCGCAGTCACTGATCTCATGGACTTCGTACCCGGCCCGGATTTCCCGACGGCCGGATTCATTCTCGGCAGGAAGGGCATCTACGACGCCCACACCACCGGCCGGGGGATCATCAGGTTGCAGGCGCGCACCCGCATCGAGGAAGCCGAGAAGGGCAAGCGCGCGCGGATCATCGTCAACGAGCTCCCGTATCAGGTCAACAAGGCGCGGCTGGTCGAACAGATCGCCAACCTGGTCCAGAGCAAGCGCCTCGAGGGCATCGCCGATCTCCGGGACGAATCCGACCGCGAAGGCATTCGGGTCGTCATCGAGCTCAAGCGCGATGCCGTCCCCGAGGTGGTTCAAAACAACCTCTTCAAGCTCACCCAGCTCCGGACGACCTTTGGCATCATCCTGCTCGGAGTGATCAACAACCAACCGAAGGTCTTCAACCTCAAAGAGCTCCTCCAGCACTTTCTCGACCACCGCCGCGAGGTGGTGGTGCGCAGAACGGAGTACGATCTCGCCCGCGCCCAAGAACGCGCCCACATCCTCGAGGGCCTGGTCATCGCCCTCGACAACCTCGACGCTGTGATCAAGCTCATCCGGGGCGCTGCGGATCCTGCAACAGCTCGCGATGGCCTCATGGAAAACTTCGGGCTGACGCAGATCCAGGCCCAGGCGATCCTCGACATGAGGTTGCAGCGTCTCACCGGTCTCGAACGCGACAAGATCGTGGCCGAGCACAACGAAGTGAAAGAGCTCATCGCCCACCTCGAAAAGGTCCTCGCCTCCGAAGAAATGGTGTCGGAGATCATCGTCGAGGAACTTGCCGAAATCAAAGAGCGCTACGGCGACAAGCGGCGCACCGAGCTCATTGACGACCCCAGTGAGATCTCGATCGAAGACCTCATTGCCGAGGAGGAGATGGTGATCACCGTCTCCCGCGAAGGCTATGTCAAACGGTCTGCGGCCTCGACCTACCGGGCGCAGCACCGAGGAGGCCGCGGCCGCCGGGGCATGGCCACCAAGAGCGAGGATGAGGTCTGGCAGCTCTTCGTGGCCTCGACCCATGCCACCATGCTTTTCTTCACATCCACCGGCCGGGTCTTCGCCCGCAAGGTGCACGAGCTGCCCGACGTCGGCCCGGCCGCGCGCGGCCGGGCGTTGGTCAATCTGCTCCAGCTCGCGCCCGACGAGACGGTGCGGACCTTGCTTGCGGTTCGGGATTTCGAAGGGCACGACGATGCCTACCTCTTCTTTGCGACCCGCCAGGGTCGAGTGAAAAGAACCCCCCTCGCCGCCTATGCAAATATCCGCGCCAACGGCCTGCGGGCGGTGGTCATCAACCCTGGCGACAATCTTCTGGCGGTCCGGCTCACGGACGGCCGCAGCCACGCCTTCATGGGAACCCGGAACGGCAAGGCGATTCGTTTTGAAGAAACCGATGTCCGCTCCATGGGTCGTGTTTCCGCGGGTGTTCGCGGCATCAACCTTCGCGACGGCGACACCGTCGAGGAAGTGGCCATGTTCGACCCGGAGGAGAACAACGACATCTTGGTTGTCACCGATCGGGGCTTCGGCAAGCGAACTCCGATCTCTGAGTTCCGCCTCCAGCGCCGGGGCGGGTATGGCATCACTCTGATCAGGCTCACCGAAAAGAACGGAGTCGTCGCCGCAATTCGCCAGGTCACCGAAGAGGACGAAGTTCTGCTTGTCACGGAACGGGGCATGATGATCCGGATGGAGGCGGGAGAGATCCGCCAGATCGGTCGTGCGACGCAGGGCGTTCGGTTGATTCGCCTCAACGACGACGACCGCGTCGTCTCGGTGGCGAGGGCCGAGGCGGTTGATGAGGCGGACGGCGATGATGAGGAAGCCGACTCTGCGGAGTCGGGCGAGGACACCGCCGAACCGGATGACCGGGAAGGCCCCGATGGAGAGTCCGAAAACGTCTCAGATGCAGACATCGACTGATCCAAAAGCATCCGGCACAGGCCGATGACCGCATCAGAAAAGATCCCTCCCCGGATGATCCCGGCGGCGATGATCATCCACCAGGAGGGGGTGATTGCCGTCATCGCGTTGATTGGGGTGTGGTTTCGAGACAGCGATCTGGCGGTGGCCTTTGTTCCCCGCGGCGGGTTGGCGCCCTCGATTTTCTTTGGTGTCGGCACGGGCCTGGGTTGTTTCCTTCTGCTCTGGCTCGCCCGAACCGCCGGCCCCCTGCACCACCTCGAGTCCTGGCAACGCCGAATGGTCGAAGGGTGGACCGTCAGCGACGCCCTGGCGGTCGCGGTTTTTTCCGGCCTCGCGGAGGAAGCGCTGATCCGCGCACTCCTGCAACCGGTCATCGGTCTGGGCCCGGCCGCCGTCGTCTTTGCCGCGCTCCACTTCGTGCCCGACCGGGAGCTGTGGATGTGGCCGGTTGTCGCGCTCCTTCTCGGCCTCGTCCTCGGCGGCGTTTTCGCGAAGTGGGGCTACCCGGCTGCGGCGGCTGCGCACGTCGTCATCAACGGTCTCTCCCTGGTTCGTTTTCGCGCCATGGAGGGTTCGTGATTGGAAGCAATGAGTCGATGGAACAGGTTGTACAATGTGCTCGAGCGGTGGGAGGAACACCATGCAGTTTTTGGATGACCAGTTCCGCGTCAAGTTGGGGCTGGCGGAGATGCTCAAGGGCGGCGTCATCATGGACGTCACCAATGCCGGGCAGGCGAAGATCGCGGAGGATTCCGGCGCGGTTGCGGTGATGGCGCTCGAACGGGTGCCGTCCGATATTCGGGTCCAGGGTGGCGTGGCACGGATGTCGGCGATCGACATGATCGAGGAGATCCAGCAGACCGTCTCCATCCCGGTGATGGCCAAGGTGCGGATCGGCCACCTGGCGGAGGCCCGGATTCTCGAGGCCCTCGAAGTCGATTTCATCGACGAGAGCGAAGTTCTCACCCCGGCCGATGAGGAGAACCATATTTCGAAACACTCCTTCAAGGTGCCGTTTGTCTGCGGGTGCCGCAATCTCGGCGAAGCGTTGCGGCGGATCGGCGAAGGCGCAGCGATGATACGCACCAAGGGCGAGGCCGGTTCCGGCGACATTGTCGAAGGCGTCCGCCATCTCAGGGCCGTGGGACGAGGCATCAAAACCCTGGGGATTCTGACCGAGGATGAACTCATGACTGCGGCGAAGGAGCACGGCGCTCCCTACGAGCTCGTGTGTTGGGTGGCCGAGAACGGGCGACTTCCGGTACCGAATTTTGCCGCCGGCGGCATCGCAACTCCGGCGGATGCGGCCCTGTGCATGATGCTCGGCGCCGAGTCTGTCTTTGTGGGTTCGGGGATCTTCAAGTCCGATGATCCCGAACGGCGGGGCCGCGCGATCGTCGAAGCGGTCACCCACTGGCAGGACCCGAAACGATTGGTCGAGATCTCGCGTGGTCTCGGTGACGCGATGCCGGGCCTCGAAGCCGGGAAACTGACGCCCGAGGAGATGCTGTCGCGCAGGGGGTGGTAGGGGGTGGCTGCCTGTGGGGTTCTGGCCCTGCAGGGCGACTGGCATGCCCACGGGGAGGTCCTCTCCGCCCTTGGTTGCGAAAGCCTTCCGGTCAGGACGGCGGACGATCTTGATCGGGTCGACCGGTTGGTGCTTCCCGGCGGCGAGAGTTCAGCCATGCTCCGTTTGATGGAAGCCGAGGGCTTTGCGGGTCGCATCGTTGAGCGGATCGCTGCCGGCATGGCCGTCCTTGCAACGTGCGCCGGAGTCATCCTCCTTGCCGACCGGGTGGAGCCCGAGCAGACAAGCCTCGGAGCGCTCTCGGTCGACGTCATCCGAAACGCCTATGGGCGGCAGGTCTTCTCTACGGTCGAGGCGGTCGAGGTCGCACCACTCCTCGGTTCGCCGTCTTTGATGGAGGCCGTATTTATCCGGGCGCCGCGAATCGCCGCAGTGGGTGCGGGCGTGGACGTGCTGGCCAGCTGGCACGACGATCCAGTGATGGTCCGCCAGGGGAACATACTTGGAGTTACCTTTCACCCCGAGCTCACCGGTGACCGGCGAGTCCACGAGCTCTTTCTGCGCCTAGGGGAGGATCGAGATGGCTGAAACGCTGTTGCGGCATGAGGAGTCCAAGGGAATCCACCGGCTGATCATGGACCACGGGCCCAACGCGCTCGACCAGCCGCTCATGGCTGGGTTGCGGTCCGAATTGAACCGTCTGGCGGACGGCGGTGCTCCGGCGGTCATTCTGACCTCCGCCCACCCATCGCTGTTCTGTCCGGGCTGGGATCTCAAACTGTTGGCGGAGGCCCCGCGAGACGCTGTCGGAGAGTTCCTCACTGAGTTCAACGCGCTCGTTTTCGATCTCTTCTCCTACCCGGGACCAACCGCGGCTGAGATCGGCGGCCACGCCGTGGGCGCCGGGTGCCTGCTGACGATCGCCTGTGATTTGCGCGTCATGGCTGCCGGGAGGCCGCGGTTGGGTCTGTCGGAGCTCAATCTCGGTGTGCCGGTACCGGGCCACAGCCTCCGAATGTTGAGGGCGCGTCTGAGTTCGCCGGCCGTCGATGATCTGGTCTTTCGCGGAGAGGGCTGCACAGCTGACCGCGCGCGTGAGCTCGGGCTCATCCACCGTGTCACCTCAGTCGAGGAGTTGACGGCGGTGACTGCGCACGAAATAGCGCGGCTCGCAGGTCGTCCCCGGCGGGCGTTTGTCGAAACCAAACGCATGCTGCTGTCGGCCGTGTGGGACCAGATGAGCCAGCCGGTGCCGACTGAGGATGGGGCCTTTCTCGAGTGTTGGTTCGAGACCGAGGCCCGCGACCGAATTACCGGCGTTTCGACTCGTCTCAGCAGTTGAGTCGATTGTCGCCGGCCGACGGCACGCTCGAGGCGGTTGCTGCGATTGCCCGCTTTCCCCTTCGCTGGTGTTCCACGGACGAAGCCCCGAGCGATCCGGCAGAAGTGGCCGCCCGCGGCTGGTTTCGAGGCGCGCCCGAGTGCGCGCGATATCTTGCCGGTCTGACCCGCGCAGCGATTGAGCCCGCCCGGGCCTTCGGCGGCGAGTGGCCCATGCTCGCGAGCGACAATTGGCTGATGACGCCGGCGGCGCCTGTCGCTCTCACCGGCTCCGGCGGTGAGGGTGTCGATGCCTTCTATTCGCGGCGCGACGGCGCGGTGTATCGGGAGGCAGCCGGTTGGGAGAAGCTCTTTCTTGCGCCTGCCGATCGAGACGGTGCGCCGGGCCGACCGTTCGAACTCCTGTGGTTTGGCGACAGTGAACGGTTCACCGTCTCGCGGGGAATGCTCGAGATTGAAGATCTCTTTGCCGTCCTCGAGGCGCCGGCCGAGCGCGCCTGGGTTGAGGGCCTCCTGGTGCGCGGCCGGAGGGTGGACCCGCAGGTCCTCGACGGCCTCACCTGGGGGGCATTGGAGGCCCCGGCAAAGCTCACCGTCAACCGGGCCTCCTCTCTGGAACGCGACGGAAACTGGTCGGATCCGGAGCGCTATCTGCGTGCGCGGGCCGATGTCGAACGGACCGAGCGCCGGGGTGCCGGCATCGTTGTTCACTCCGCGACGGGGAACAACCTCTGTTTTCAGGTTGCGGCCCTGGACGACGGTTGGACCCTGGAGTTGGACGGGGGCGACTACCCCATAACCGGGTTTTCGATGCGCCGCCTGGGGACCACGTTGTCATTGACGGCGAGGCTGCACCCCTCGGTCGACCCACTCCGTCCCGGGATGCGCACTCGGCTGGCCTTCGATCTCCGGTCCGACCTTGTCGCTCTCGGTTGAAGTCGAGGCTTGAGCCTGCAGATCTCACCGGGCTTCGTTGCAAGGGCGGCGAGGTACTGTGCCCGGCGGGGCTTGCTACCCGACGGGCGCGGACGCTTACTTGACAGTGCGTGGAGCACCCCGAGGCGAGAAAACACCACCGGGTGCGGTGTATCGTCGGCCGCAGCCGGAGGCTGGTGAGATATGAAGGTTAGAACTCGTACACGTGGTCCTGAACGAGTTCGACAACGGGGCGGGGGAGATCCATCTCCGCCAATTCGCTGCGCAGTTCGTCCAGATAGGGAGGTTTGAAATGGTAGAGAAAGACGGGTGCATCGCAGTGGATCTTTGCGAGCTCTGCGCCGAGAGACGCCGGCGTCAAGTGCAGACTGACATCGGCGACCGCCTGGAGGTTGTTGGGAAAGGAACACTCGGTGATGATCGCGGCGAGGTCTTCGGTCTCGTTCGCAACCTCCCAGATTCGCTCCGTGGGGCCGGTGTCCGAGGTGAAGATGACGCTCGACGTGCCCTGCCGAATCAGGAGACCGGTCGTGGGCACGATGTGGTTGACCGGAATCGCCGTGATTTCGAGATCGCCGGACGGCAGACCGGAGATGACAAACGGCTGTTCGATCTCGATCTCCTGGAAGCGGACCGACGGGTACATGTGGTTCGGGATTCGAGTGAAGTCGGGCCAGGTGTCGTTGTTGAAGAGGTGTCTGCGAACCCCGGCAAGACCTCGCTTCGAACAGTAGACCGAAACGGGCTCGTCACTCGAGCCAAAGGAGTTTTCGATCAGAAACGGCAGCGTGCTGGTGTGATCCATGTGGGTATGAGTGATGACGACGTGGCGGAGCAGCCGCTGTTCGGCGATGGACAGAGCTCGAGTGATCGCGCCGGCGTCGATAGCCACCGTGTCGTCAACCAGGAAGGACGTCATCCTGCACTCGGGGCTGTCGCCCCCGAAGCTGCCGAGAACCCGAAATTTCATGGACCGAGTATACCCGCACCGAAGGGGTTACCATGAGTGTGATGCATCACTCCGACAAAGGTTTTTTCCGACTCGGTCTTCTCCTTGCCGGTGGTGGGGCTGCCGTTCGACGCGCCGCCGCGACCGCAACACCGGAGGAGACCCTTGCTTCGGCCCTGTTGGCGCGCGGCGTTGGGCAGGCCGTGATCGATGCCGCACGGAGCCTGGCGGACAAGGAGGCGCGGACGGTCCTCGACACCGCCGGTGCTGCGGGTTGGCGATGGATGGAGCCCGGAGACGCCGACTACCCATCCCTTTTGCCAACCATGGTCGACCCACCGCTCGGGCTCTTTGTGTGCGGCGAGCTGACGCAGCGACCCGCGGTAGCCATCGTCGGATCCCGAAAAGCGACGCCTTACGGCCTCCAGGTGGCCCGCCTTCTCGGTGAGGAGCTGGGCCGGGCCGGTCTGATCACGGTGTCCGGAATGGCGCGGGGTGTCGATGCCGAGGCCCACCGCGGGGCCCTGCGGGTCGGCGGCCCCAGTTGGGCGGTCTGGGGGACTGGACCGGACTGTGTGTACCCTCCCGAACACGCCGACCTGGCCGGTGAGCTCGCAGCCCACGGGGCATTGATCACCGAGTACCCCCCCGGCACGCCCCCTCGGAAACACCACTTTCCCGAGCGCAACCGCATCCTCGCCGGGATCTCGCGAGCCACGGTTGTGGTCGAGGCCGCGGCCCGGTCGGGCGCCCTCATCACCGCCCGGTTGGCGATGGAAGAGGGTCGCGAAGTGCTGGCGGTTCCGGGCAACATCTTCTCCGGGCAGTCGGTCGGGCCGAACACGCTCCTCAGGGTTGGTGCGCGCCCGCTGCTCACGCCTCGGGATCTGTTTGACGCCCTCGGAGTGCAACCGGCTGATGCGACCGGGGGCTCGCCGCCGGAGAACGACATCGGGATCGCACCCGGTGAGGCCCTGACGGTCGACGAAGTGGCCGCACGGTCGGGAGCGACCGTCGCGGAGATCTCGGCGCGGCTCCTCGAACTCGAACTCGAGGGCGACGTCCTGCGTCTCGCAGACGGCAGGTATCAATGGTCGTCCGCCAACCTCCCGGGAAAAGAATGATCTCCCGTTCGGAGAGTGCCCTGGTGGTGGGCGGCGGCCTCGCCGGCTGCGAAGCGGCCTGGCAGCTCGCGGAGGCGGGCATCGAGGTCACGCTTGTCGAAATGCGACCGTGTCGGAACACCCCGGTTCACCGGGGGAACGGCTTGGCTGAACTGGTGTGTTCGAATTCCCTCCGCGGCGACGGGCCCACCAATGCGGTGGGCGTCCTCAAGGCCGAAATGGAGATTCTCGGTTCGTTGATTCTCAGGTCGGCACGGGCCGCTGCGGTGCCTGCGGGTGGCGCCCTGGCAGTGGACCGCGAAATTTTCTCGCGTGCCGTCACCGAGAGCATCGAGGGCCATCCGGGGATTCGGATCGAACGGCAAGAAATCACCGAACTTCCGGACGGGCCGGCGATCCTCGCCACCGGACCGTTGACTTCACCCGCGCTCCACCGCGCTCTCGACGAACTTCTCGGCGAGTCGGCACTTTCTTTCTTCGATGCCATCGCTCCGATCGTGGCCGCCGACTCCCTCGATATGAATCGGTTGTTTGCCGCTTCGAGATATGGCAAGGGTGACGGAGCGGACTACCTGAACTCGGCCCTCGACCGGGACGGGTACGAGGGCTTCATCGATATGCTGCTGGCCGCCGAGAAGGTTCCGTTCAAGGAATTCGAACAGCAGGACATCAAGTACTTCGAAGGCTGTCTGCCGATTGAGGTCATGGCGGAACGCGGGCGCGAGACCCTCCGCTACGGACCCATGAAACCCGTGGGCTTGGAGGATCCGGATACCGGGCGCCGACCGTGGGCTGTGGTGCAGCTGCGCCAGGACGATCTCGCCGCCGAACACTGGAACCTGGTCGGGTTCCAAACCAAGCTCATCCACGCGGAGCAGAAGCGCATTTTTTCGACCCTTCCGGGCTTTGCAAACGCGCGATTCGTTCGCCTCGGGATGATCCACCGCAACACATTCATCAATGCGCCGCGGTTTCTCGATCGCTCGCTGCGTCTGCTCGAAAAGCCGTCGATCCGGCTTGCGGGCCAGATGACAGGCGTCGAGGGGTATGTGGAATCGGCCGCGACCGGCCTCCTCGCCGGCAGGACGCTGGCCGATGAGCTTCGCGGACGCGAGAGCCCGCCGCCACCTCCCGAGACCGCCCACGGTGGGCTTCTTCGCCACCTCGTCGACGGCGACCCGAAAAATTTCCAGCCCTCAAATATCAACTGGGGCCTCATGGCAACGCCGCCGGACCTGGTCGGAATTCGCGGCCGCCGTCCCCGCCGCGAGGCCCACGCGGAGCGCGCGCTGGCGTTGATTCGCGAGTGGAATAGCGCCGCACCCGATCCATCGACCTGACATCTGCGACGCTCCCGTCCCGCCGGGTGTGAACCTTTGCCCGCGCAATCCGTTATTGATCATGAGGGTCAGGTCTTATGATTCGACGAGTCATCAGCGGGGCGCGATCTGTTTCGGGCACTGACCACGATATTCGCGGGCCGCGCGCGCGGCGTGGAAGGCTGGTGATCGCGGATTGGGGGCCGACTGCCGAACTGTTGGTCTTCCCGGCCGGCGAGACTGTCGGTCTGGGCGCGGAATTCCAGTACAGCGGATCCATCTGGGTCATCACGGGTTCGCAGCGTGACAGCAGAATCATGGTCGCCGAGCCCATGACCCACTGAACGGCGCGCGGTTCCCACCCCTTGATGGGGTCAATCGGGGTCGTGTGCCTTCGGGTGACTTCGCCGGTGAACTTCCATGAGGTGAGCCAGATCGACCCGTGTGTAGATCTGGGTTGTGGCGAGCGAGCTGTGGCCGAGGAGCTCTTGAATGGCGCGAAGATCCATCCCCGCCTCGAGGAGGTGGGTCGCGAACGCGTGGCGCAGGGCATGCGGGTGGAGGTGTGCGAGATCGGCGGAGCGACGGACGGCGGCATCGAGGATCCGGCGCACCGACCGGTCGCTGAGACGCCCCCCGCGTTGGTTGACGAAGAGGGGCTCGTCTTCGTCGTCTGTCCGACGGCGCCACCCCGCGCGCACCGGGAGGTAGGCCTCGAGGGCCGCCGCCGCCGGGCGCCCGAACGGCACCAGGCGCTCTTTGCGTCCCTTGCCGCGAACCCGAAGGGTGCGCTGCGCGAGACGGACATCACCAAGGTCGAGTCCGACCAGCTCACCGACCCGCAGTCCGGCTGCATACAACAGCTCGACGGCGGCCCGGTCGCGACGGCCGGCCGGGGTGTAGGGGAAACCCTCGAGAAGCTCCTCGATCGCGTATCTGTCGGCCACCATCGGCGTTGTGGCCGACCCCTTCGGGTGAGGCACGGTGGCGGCGGGGTTTGACGCCACCACCCCCTCGGCGACCAGGAAGCCGAAGTAGGTGCGCAGTGAGGCAAGGGCGCGCGCCACCGACCGTGGGGCGAGACCGCGCGAATGGAGGTGAGCCAAATAGGACCGCATTGTCCGAGGGGTCACTGCCGCCGGCGATGTTTCAGGAACGTCCGCAACTGCAAAATCGACGAAGGCCAGAGTCTCTCGACGGTAGGCGCGAATGGTTGGGGGCGCAAGGTTGCGCTCCCATTCGAGGTGCTCGAGAAAAAGGTCGACCAGCCAGGCTGAGCGCTCATTCCGGCAACCTTCGGAAGTCACGGCTGACCCCGGGGTTCCGCCGGGAGGTTTCCGCTCATCCGCCACCACCACAGTTTGAGAGCATCGCGCAACATCTGGCTCGAGTGGCGGATCGCCATGACCCGCGACGCCTCGACGTGCTGCCAGTGCACCCCGACCTCCCGGATGCGATAGCCCCAGTGTCGAGCGAGGACCAGGAGCTCGACATCGAACGAAAAACCGTCGAGCTGCTGCACAGCGGCAAGGCGACGGGCGAGATCCCCAGGAAACAGCTTGAAGCCGCACTGGGTGTCGCCGAGCCGCGTCAGTCCGAGGGTGCGGAGCGCGAGGTTGAAGGTGCGCCCCATGAGATCGCGGTGCAGCGGTTGCCTCTCCGTCACCAGGCGGCGGTCGACAGCCCGCGATCCGACCGCAACAGCATCGGATTCGGCGGCCGCGGCCAGGACCGTGAGGTCTTCGATGGGCGCCGACATATCCGCGTCGGTGAGCAGGACCCACTCGCCTGAGGAGCGGGAGAATCCGGTCCGAACGGCCGCGCCCTTGCCGCGGTTGACGGGATGGACAGCAACCACGAGCCCAACTCCGTCAGAGACGGGGTGCGAGCGGGCGATTTCGGCGGTGAGGTCTGATGACCCGTCGTCAACGACCACGATTTCCGCCGGCCGCCAACGCGCAGCGCCGGCAAGAAACGACGCGACCCGATCGAGAGTCGGCTCGAGACGACCAGCCTCGTTGTAGGCCGGAATCACGACGCTCAGCCGCGCGCCGTGGGTGGGAGACGGGTTGATCTCTATCACCTCACCAACCTAGCCCAGTCGAATAGAGAAGTCGATATTGCACGTCGGAGGTGATCCGGGGCCTCCGGCGGCAACTGGCGCTCAGTTCGAGGTGTCGGCGATGATGTCGACCGCCGCGGCCGCCCGGAGCGGTGACAGGTGAGCCCCAAGGAGCCCGGGGAGCCCCAGGGTGACGACACCGAAAAGAGCGGCAGCAAGTACCCAGGGCACCCGTTCAGGCGGGACCGGCTCGAAAAACCGGATTCCCGCAAGCAGCATTCCGAGCGTTCCCTGCCGTATCACCACCAGCGCGGCTGCAGCACAGGACCACCACAGGAGTGCGAGAAGAGCAGCCCACCCGAAGGCCGCCAGTGCGGGGCGCTGGCCGAGAGCCATCACGGCGATCAAACTCCCCGTGCACACCGCCAGCATCCCGACCAGATCCGCCCACGATGAGGCCATCAGCATGAGCGCAGGGGGTTCGAGATCTTCGGAAAAACCCTGGCCGCCGTCGACTTCCACCGGGATCTCGCGATCGGCCAGCGAGTCCCAGTCGGGTGGGATTTCGTCGGGAGGCGCGTTCATCGCGAAGCAATGCTCCCGACAAAGATCTCGAGCTGCATGTCGACCGGCCGCGACTTATAGGTCTCGACAAACTCGAGCACCCGCTGCACCTCGACGTCGTCCGGTCGCTTCTCGCCGAGTTCGGCGAGGTAGCTCTCCGATTGCGGGAGGTTGAATGCCCGCAACTCGGCCATGCCGGCGTTGAACAGAGTGCGTTCGTAGAAATCAACCACCTCGGCGTCATCGGGTCGTTTCTCCAACAGGTCCCGACAAATGGCGATCGCGGCCCGGAAATCACCCTCTGCCACCGCGCTCTGAAGGACCGCGGCCTCGGGCTCGACTTCGAGGATCTCAAGACGGACCTGCTCCAACCCGGGGTCGTTCGGGAACTTCCTCAACTCGGCCTTGACTCGCTGGTAGGCCGCCATCCAACGGCCCTCGGCGAGCATCGCCCGGCAGGTGGCCAAACCCTCCGGAACGGGAGTCGGCACCGGTGTCGCAACTTTCTGTCGATAGTCGTTAATTCGCTTGTCGAGCCGCGACTGGAAGGGGTCGTCCGCCGAGTTCTGCTCGAGCAGAAGAATTCCTTCTTCGATCTGACCCTTGTTGTACAGTTCGGCGGCCTGGATAAGGACGCGGTTCACGACATCGATGCGCTTCTCCGGTGGCGCCTTTTCGGGCATCAGACTGGACGCCACCCACAGGCTGAAAGAAATCACGACGACCCCGACACCACCGATGATTGCCCACCACTGCCAACCCAACCGGCGTTTCGGCTTCTTCGGTGTGCGCCATTCGCCTTCGAGACTGGTCGATGATTGGCTGACACCGGCACCGAAATCGGCGGTGGCGCTGAAGTCATCGTTGAACAGATCGTCTTCGAGTTCGGGCATGCCGGCCCCGTCGCGGCTGGGACTCCCCAATCGATCCGCAAGGAGGCTCGCATCGACGTGCTGGGGCGACAGCTCGAGAATGCGATCGACGAAATCACGGGCCGTTGCCTCATTCCCGTTCTCGAGAGCGTCGAGAGCATCGGCAAACATGGGCTCGAGGCGGGCCTCCAGCTCTTCCTTGGCGTGGCGGATGTGTTCGATTCGGTCGCGCGCTTCCTCGTGGTCGGGGTCGATCAGAAAAACTCTCGACCACGCGTCGATGGCGCCGGCGTAGTCATCTGCAGCAGCCGCCGTCCCACCCCGAGACAGCAGCTCTCGAATCTTCTGTTTTTTTCCGCCGCCGTCGCTGTCGGTGGCCGCGGATTCAAAGGTCTCGGGTGTCTCCTGAAAGAGGTCCGAGACCGTGCTCGCAGTTTCTTCGTAGTAGGGCTCGTCAGCTTCGGTCGAGGTTGGTTGCGGAATCTCGGGCGCCGCATCGAACGCGGGCGCCCCGTCGGCGGACGAAAAATCCGGTGCTTCTTCAGTTTCCACGGGTTCCTCGGCAGCAGGCCCCGGTGACGGGGCAGCGTCGTCGTCGGCAAACAGCTGGGATGCGATGTCAGCGGCGCCGAAATCAGAAGCGGTGGCAGCAGGTGGAGAAAAGTCAGTGGTGTCCTCGGCTTCGTCGTGCGGGGCGAACCCGGCTTGTGACAGGGAGACCTCACCGGCCGCCTCGATTTCGGCGAGGGTGGCTGTGATGTCCCGGTGGTGGGGATCGAGGGCCTGCGCCATCATCACGAAGTTGGCGGCCTCCTGTGAGTCGCCGCCGCGCAGCGCCTCCCGAGCCTGCTCGAGAAAATTCGTGACCTGGGTGTCGCCCTTGGTCGCGCCTTCGATCTCGCGGAGCAGCTGGCGCGCCTCCTGGTGGCCCGGCAGATCGAGAAGAACCTGTTCGACCTTCTGCCGTGCCGCAGAGAAATCGCGGTTGTTGAAGTCTTCAACAGCCTCCACCAGCAAACTGTTGATGGCGTCCGTGGTGGGTGCCTGGAGTTGGGAGACGACGTCGTCGAGGTCGATCTCGTCGGCCCCCGAGGACAGCTGTTTGTGGAGGTTCTGCGCCGGTGCGTAGGCCGGGTCGAGACGGAGTACGAACTCCAGCCCGATCAGGGCCTCCTCTCGACTTCCCTCTTGAAGTTTACCGACCACCTGTCGGAATGCGGTCATGACACGGTCCTGGGCTTGCGGAGAGAGCTCGGTGTTGCCGGGGTATGCCATACCAACGATGGTATCAAGGGGGTGCCGAACGGGTCAACGGCCCACCGAGATCAGGGCGTTGTGGGTCCTTCCGGAGGTGTCGTGACCCGGGCGCCATCGAAGACGATGCGAACCCGCGCTCCGCAAGGCGCAACACTCTTGATCTCGAGGCTGCCGCCGTGGTCGGTGATCACTCGATGGACCATCGCCAGCCCCATCCCCGAGCCCCTGCCCTTGGTCGAGAAAAAGGGCTCGAGGAGAACCGCGGTATCTTCCGTCGGCAGACCGACGCCCGAGTCTTCAACCACGAGGATCACATCGTCATCCTCAACGCGGGCTGAAATCAGCACCCGACCTTCGTCGAGAATTGCTGCGACCGCGTTGTCGAGCAAATTGACCAGTGCCTGACGGAGCAACACCGGATCGACCATTGCCGTGATCGGCTCGTCCGGGAGGTCGGCCGTGACCTCGAGCCCCGGCCGAACACCGTTGTAGAGCGAGCACAACTCACGCAGGATGCGCCCGATGTCCGTCGGCTGAGGCGCGAGAGTGGGCATCCGCGCGTACTGTTGAAACGAGTCAACCAGTTCCTTGAGTCCCGCCACCTGCGCCACGATCGCTTCGCAACCGGTTGTCACAATGGCCCGCATCTCCGGATCGAGGGTGGCGGCGCGCTTCTGAATTCTCTCGGCCGCCAGGCGGATCGGGGTCAATGGGTTGCGGATCTCGTGGGCAATTCGTTGCGCCACCTCGCTCCACGCGGCCTGCCGTTGGGCCTGAACGAGTTGGGTGAAATCGTCGATCGCGACGACCCTGCCGCCGCCGGGCAACGGGCGCGACGTGATATCGACGTGGAAGGATTCACCCCCCGGGTGCAAATCGAGCTCACAGCGCAGGTTTTCGGGCTGGCCGGCCAGCAGCCGTTCATACAGTTCTTCAAGTTCGGGGTGGTTGAGTTCATCGAGTGCATGCCAGGTGTCGGCCCAATCGGCATTTCCAAGCAATCGTGCGGCCGCTGGATTGGGTCGAAACCGGGTCGCTTCAGCATCTACCGACAACACTCCGGTCGGCACCGTCGCCAACAGCGTGGCGAGCTCCTGGTTGGAGGCGAGGATCTCCGCCTCGGAGGAGCGGACCCTGCGAACCATCGCGTTGAACGAGTCCACCAAAACGGCCATCTCGTCAGAGGCGGGCACATCCACCTCCTCGAGCGCGTCGCCCTCCGCAACCCGTTGGGTCGCGCCGGCAACCGCCAACAACGGCTCTGTGAATCGGCGGGAAAGATAGAGGCCGACCCAGACTGTGGCAAACAGCAGCAGCAAAGTCACCGCCAACAACACCAGAATCGTGGTCGCCGTGATGGTCCCTTGCGTCTGTTTCATCTCCTGGAATTGCGCGTGCGCTGCGATGGCGTTTTCCAGGTGCAGGAGCAGCTCGCTGGGCAGCATGGCACCGACGACGACGTGGGAGTCGTCGTCGATCGGGCTCCACGCGCGGATCAGGAGCCCCCCGCGCCAGCGATCCGAGCGGACGTCTGATGGCGGCAGGTTCTCCCACCTGAGGGGCGGGAGCGACGCCGGGATCCTGCGGGGGTCTGCGACTGCTTCCTCGAGGTTGCGATCGGAGTACACGGCCAAGAGGTCGACACCGAGAAGGCGCTGGAGCCGGACGAGGTCGGTTCGCCCCCGGTTGCGTCTGAGTTCTTCCGCCGCCACCTCGGCCTGGCGTTCGAGGTTCTCCTCGACCAGCTCCCTCAGTTCGACGGTGACCTCGGCGCCGCCGCGGAGAATGGTCTCGACCGGTGCGGAGAACCAGCGATCGATCGATCCCTGGAGAAAGTTGGTGGCAATCAGGAAGATCAGGATCACCGGCACGAAGGTCAGACCGACATAGGTCAGGACGAGCTTGGTTCGGAAGCGACTCCCGAGGACACCGGTCTTGCGCTCGACCGCCAGCCGCAACAGGTTTCTGAGGAGGATGAAGCTGAGGATGACAATGAGCGAAAGATCGAGGTACCACAGGACGAAAAGCAGCAGTCGGTTTGTGAGTTCTTCGGGAGAAGCGTCGCGGGCCCGCTGCAGGAGGTAGAATCCGCCGACCGAGAGCGCCATCAAGAACACGAAGGCGCTGACGAGGAAACGGTTCTCTTTGTAGTTTCGTTTCCAGAACGCCCGCAACCCGGTCACCGCAGGTTCGTCTCCCGTTTCACTCACCGCTGTCGTCCGCTGCGGGGTCCGACCGTACCTCCAGCCACTCAGTTCCCTCGGTCGAGGGGAACACCAACCAGGTTGTTCCACTGGCAAAGACCGCTCGAACCCGAACCCGCAGGACGGCGTCCCGGCGCGCCTCGGGCACAACCACCTCGACCGCGGGCGGCGCCGTCAACCACGATCTGGCCTCGTCGACAGAGTGCACCTCGCGGCTGGCCGTCGTGTCGCCATTCACGATGAGCTGACAAAGGTATCTGCCGGTGACGCCATCGTAGTTGACCGTCACTCGTGCGATCCCTTTCCACACCTTCCAGTCGGGAAGAAACCGTCTGCGTCCGTACACCCGGAGGGGGTAGTCGATGACCACGGTAGCACCCGACGAGAGAGTGTTCTCGGTCGACGCCGGCAGTTCCTGATTCAACGAAAACGAGATGGCCAGGTACTCTGCGCCGCGATCGATCTCGACGATCATCGGTTCGGCGGCCAGAGCCGCGACCAGCGCGAGCACGCACAGGTTTGCCGACATAGGCGCATTCTACACCGGCGGCGGCCCTGGAGGCGGCCGAGCCAGGGGCCGTAGCGCTCTCGACCGGCGTCGGGGGTCGAGCAGTGTGGGTCCGTGAATGGTAAAGTGAATCGATATTTGCCGTTGGAGGCGAGGCCATGGGCGCGACCATACCCGGGTGGTCCCCGGAGATCGAACGCGGTTTCAAGGAGATTCTGTTTCGGTTTCTCGAGGAGATTCAGTGCACGAGGGCGGCCCTCTACCTCTACGGACCGAGCGATTACTTCCTTCTCGCCACCCAGTATGGCTTTGGGCGCCGCGACCCGCTTGCAATCGAGCACCGCGTGAGGGACCCGATGGTCGTGAGAGTTCGCGAACTGCGCGGCCTGCCGGTCGCTTACAACCACAGGAACGAGCTCGGGCCCCTGGCCGAGTACATCAAGACAGCCGGCAATTCTCGCCTGTTGTTGGTGCCGTTGGTGATCGGCGACGAGATCATCGGATTTGTCGACGCCCGCGACAAGGGTCGACGGCGACCGTTCGAGCGTCCGGACATCAGCAAGGCGGGCAAGATCGCCGCGGCCATGGGCGATTTTGCGCGACGCAGCGGCTTTGTCATCGCAGACGACGAAATCGTGCCACCGCCGGAACCAAAGGTTTCGAAACGGCGCCAGGCCGCTCTCGGCGAGTCGCGATCGCCGCTGCTCGACGAGTCGGGGCTCGAGACCCTGCACGATGCGGCCCTCGACTGCCTCCTCGACAACCAGGTGGCGGCGGTGGCGGCCACCCTGGCGACGTCCGACGGCGCTGCAACCCTGATCAACACCCGGGCGGGGGGGGCGGAAATCGATCGCCAGGCCCTGTGCCGCCACCAGGTCTCGGCGCTCGCCGAAGCCGGCATCCAGACCCACGATCCCAGCTCGTGGCACGTCGAAGTGCGGCGGGTTCCGACGGTCACAGACGTCGTGACATCGCCGATGATCGCGTCGGCCGTTTTGCTCCATGAGCCGGAGGCGGGAGCTCTTGTCGGGTCGGTCATATCGGGCGCCGGCGCGAACGCGGCGCGGGCGACGCTGGCACGACTGCGGGCGCGGGCAGAAGACGCGCAGGAAAAGACCGGCCTGCGGTTTTCGCGCCGCTGCCTCGCACGCCGCCTGCTCCAGCCCGGTGCACAAAAGTACCCGGACCTTGTCGCCCACTCCGAAGCCGTCTCGCGACTGTCGATGGCGATTGCCCAAAAACTCGATCTCGCGCCGATGCGCGTGGAGGACACGGTGCTGGCCGGTTTGCTCCACGATGTCGGGATGCGGGAGCTCGACTACGACCAGACGTATCGCAGCCGAACGCCGACCGAGGACGAACGCTCGCGTTACCAGAAGCACCCGGTGCTCGGAGAACAGATCCTCACGGGGACCGGGCTCGACGAGGTCGCCACCGCAATCCGCCACCATCACGAGCGCTGGGACGGGACTGGATACCCCGACCGATTGGCGGGGGATGCGATCCCCTTTCTCTCCCGGTTGGTCCACGTGGCAGAGGTGTTCGATGTCTTGAGCGTCCCCGGCCGCTATCGTCCGACGGTGAGCACCGAACGCGCTCTCGAGATCATCAGCCGCGGCAAAGGCCACCAGTTCGATCCGCAGATGGTGGAGGCGCTGGTCGCGGTGGTGACATGACCGACGGACGGAAGGTGCTGGCAACCAACCGCAAGGCTCGCCACACCTATCACATTCTCGAACGCGAAGTCGCCGGTTTGGAGCTCCTCGGTACCGAGGTGAAGGCCATCCGCGCATCGAAGATCAACATCAAAGAGGGCTATGTCACCTTTGCCGGCGGCGAGGCCTTTCTCGTCGGGTGCCACATCGGATCCTATGACAATGCGGGCTATGCCGGACACGACCCGGTGCGTCGGCGTCGGCTCCTGCTGCAAAAGAGGGAGATCGAGCGTCTCGCGAGCAAGGTCGCCGAGAAAGGCCTCACGGTCGTGCCGCTCGAGGTGTTTCTCGACGGCAACTGGATCAAGATCGAAATTGCCCTGGTCCGGGGCAAACAACTCCACGACAAACGCGATACGCTCCGGCAGCGGACGCTCGACCGCGAAGCCGAACAGGCCATCAAGGACCGCAGCCGATAGCGCGGTCGGGCCACGCGACGACGGGTGGTATAATCCAGGCATAAAGATGGACCACGGCAGGGTTGGCAGCGCTCCGCGGTGGTCTGGTGGGCGTGGAACGTCTTGGGTCGATCGCGTGTTCTCCAGAGCGGGCGCGGCGGCTGAGACGAGGACCCAGACAGGAGAGATATGCGGGAAGAGATCGTCATTCGTGGCGCGCGAGAGCACAATCTGGAGAACATCGATGTCGCGATTCCCCGCAATCAATTGGTCGTGATCACCGGCGTCTCGGGTTCCGGCAAGTCTTCGCTCGCCTTCGACACGCTGTTCGCCGAGGGCCAGCGCCGCTACGTCGAGTCGTTGTCGGCGTATGCGCGCCAGTTTCTAGATCAGATGGAGAAACCGGACGTCGATACGATTGACGGACTGTCGCCGGCCATCTCCATCGAACAGAAGACCACATCCCGCAATCCCCGGTCCACGGTCGGCACCGTCACTGAAATCCACGACTACCTCCGCCTTCTGTGGGCCTCGATCGGCGTTCCGGTGTGTCCGGACTGCAAGATTGACATCCGTCCCCAGAGCGTCGAGCAGATGGTGGACCAGCTCCTCGGGCTCCCCGAAGGAAAGCGCTTCCAGCTTCTGGCACCGGTTGTCGAGGGCCGCAAGGGCGAGCACCGCAAGGTCTTTGCCCAGATGGTGCGCGAAGGCTTTGTTCGCGCGCGGGTCGACGGCAAGGTGGTGGAGGCCGCGGCCCCGCCGGATCTCGATAAAAAGAAAAAGCACACCATCGAGGTGGTGGTCGATCGGCTGTCGATCCGCGACGGTGTGGCGGCGCGGTTGGCCGACTCGCTCGAGACCGCCCTCAAGGTAGGTGACGGGCTCGCGCTGGCGGTGGTGGCCGGCGGCAGCGAACTGGTCCTATCGGCCCGCCATGCCTGCCCAAGCTGCGGTTTTTCTCTGACCGAGATCTCGCCGCGCCTGTTCTCCTTCAACTCGCCGCAGGGCGCGTGCCCGACCTGTTCGGGGCTCGGCTTCCTGCGCGAGGTCGACCCCGAGAAGTTGATCATCGACCCCGAACGCACCCTGGCTGCAGGGTGTCTCGCAATGGTCGGCAAAAGCCCGGGTTCGTGGTTTCGCCACCAGGTCGAACAGCTGTCGGAAGCGGTTGGCTTCGACCTCCACACCCCATGGCGCCGGCTGCCCGAGGAAGTTCGCCAGATCCTGATGTATGGCACGGACGGGGAGCACGAATTTGTCTGGGAGGGGAGGAAGGGCGCCTATCGCTACCGCGACCGTTTCGAAGGGGCGGTGCCTCGACTCGAAAGACGCTACGCCGAGACCACCTCAGAGGACATCCGGCGCGAGCTCGAGCGCTACATGTCGCTCGCGCCGTGCGGTGAGTGCGGCGGCGCGCGCCTGAGGCGGGAGGCTCTCGCGGTCAAGGTCGGCGGGTGCAGCCTGGTCGAGGTGTCGGGTCTCTCGGTCGAGCGAACCCTCGATTGGTTCACCGGTCTCGAACTCGGCGAGCGCGATCGGACGATCGCTGACAAGATCCTGCGCGAAGTCCGAGATCGGCTCGGGTTCCTCGTGTCGGTGGGTCTCGACTATCTGAGTCTCGACCGGATGGCCGGGACGCTGTCGGGTGGTGAAAGCCAGCGGATCAGGCTTGCGACCCAGGTGGGGTCGAAACTGATGGGTGTGTTGTACGTGCTCGACGAGCCGTCCATCGGTCTCCACCAACGCGACAACCGCCGACTGCTCGAAACCCTCAAGGGGATGCGCGACCTCGGCAACACGGTGGTCGTCGTCGAACACGATGAAGAAACCATTCGCGAGGCCGACTGGGTCATCGATCTCGGCCCGGGGGCGGGCCGTCACGGCGGGCGGGTGGTGGCCGCCGGCCCGGCGGCGGCTCTCGAATCCGAGGAGGCGTCGTTGACCGGTGCCTACCTGTCGGGCCGCATGACCATCCCGGTGCCCGGCGATCGATCACGGGGCAACGGCGAGCGGATCGTCATCCACGGCGCTGCCGAGCACAACCTCAAAGACATCGATGTCGAGTTTCCGCTGGGCCGCCTGGTGTGCGTCACCGGGGTCTCCGGTTCGGGCAAGTCGACCCTGGTCAATGAGATTCTCCACAAGGCGGTGGCCAAAGAGCTCTACGGGACCCCCGCACGACCCGGGGCGCACCGCGATCTCGAAGGTGTCGAGGCGCTCGACAAGGTGATCGCCATCGACCAGTCGCCGATCGGACGAACGCCGCGTTCCAACCCGGCCACTTACACCAAGGTCTTCGATCCGATCCGTCAGCTCTTTGCCGCAACCACCGATGCGCGAGCGCGCGGCTACAAACCCGGGCGGTTCTCGTTCAACGTTCGCGGGGGTCGCTGCGAGGCCTGTCAGGGCGCGGGTCAGATCCGCATCGAGATGCACTTCCTCGCCGATGTCTTCGTCACCTGCGATCAGTGCAACGGCCAGCGCTACAACCGGGAAACCCTCGAGGTCCATTTCAAGGGTCTGTCGATCGCCGAGGTCCTCGATCTGACAGTGCAGCAGGCGCAGGAGGTCTTTGCGGCCCACCCGAAGATCATCAGGGTGCTCGACACCCTGGTCTCGGTCGGGCTCGGTTACATCCACCTCGGCCAGCCTGCGACCACGTTGTCCGGCGGCGAGGCGCAGCGGGTCAAGCTGTCGCGTGAGCTTGCAAAACGCGCCACCGGGACAACCCTGTATCTCCTCGACGAGCCGACCACCGGCTTGCACTTCGACGACGTCAAGAAACTCCTCTCCGTGCTCCACGCCCTGGTGGATCGCGGCAACACCGTGCTCGTGATCGAGCACAACCTCGATGTCATCAAGACCGCCGACTGGATCATCGACCTCGGTCCCGAGGGCGGCGAAGGCGGCGGTCGTCTGGTGGTTGCAGGCTCCCCCGAAAAGGTCGCCCGGTGCAAGAAGTCCTACACGGGCCAGTTCCTGAAGCGGCTGTTGTAGCAATACGGCGCCGTGGCGCCGTATTGCAATCACGCCAAAATCGAGTATCCCCCGTCGACGATCAGGGTCTGGCCGTGGATCATGGAGGCGTACTGGGTGCACAGGAAGATCGCGACGTTTGCGACGTCCTGCGGGTGGACCAGGCGGCCTTCCAGGCACAAGCGGTGGTGTAATTCGGAATCGCGCGAACACCACGCGCCTCGATTTCGTGGGCCGTCTCCTCGCCGCGCGCTCGGTTGCGCAGGTAATTGATGGCGACATCGACCTTGAAATCTGCCAGCGAGAGGGCGATCGATCGGCCGATGCCGCGGGAGGATCCGGTCACAAGCGCGCGCTTGCCTCGCAGTTTGAGATCCATTTTCACCTCCGGGATCACAAATTACCCCGGGCAAACCCGGAAAACAAGCATGAATGTTGGCTTTTCCACGGATTTGCCCTTGACAGCAGACGTTCCGCCCTCCAAACTGTGATTACAACGAAAAACCGGAGGTTCCTATGAACAAGACCGAAATGGCCATGAAGCTTGCGAAGAAGACCGAAGTCAGCCAGGGCAAAGCCGCAGAGATCATCGATGTGATGTTTTCCGCGCATCCGCGCAAGGGTTTGATCGCCACCGCCCTTGATGCCGGTGAGAAGGTCACCATCCCCGGCTTTGGCACCTTTGCCACCAAGAGCCGGAACGCTCGCCAGGGCCGCAACCCGGCGACCGGCGCCACGATCACCATTCCGGCGAAGAAGTACGTGCACTTCAAGCCCGGCAAGACCCTTCGCGAGCGGGTCGAGAAGTAGGCTTTTTCCGACATCCGGCCGCGCGCTGCGCTGCCGGCGCCGTGGAAGGTCTTACCTTCACGGTCGGTATGAATTGACGGGGCCGGGCTGATGCCCGGCCCCGTTCTTTTTGTTATCTGGTGAGAACGAAGCGGTAGGGTTCGGTGATGGTTGCGTAGGTCTTGATACGGACCCCGTCTTTCATGCCCGGCTTGAAACGGTATTCGCGCGCGGCCGCCATCGCTGCCTCCGGAATGCCGAAGCCTTCGTCATCGGCGCGCAAGACCCTGATTTCGTCAACACGGCCGTCCGCGTTCACGGTGGCCTGCATGATGATCACACCCTGCCGCCGCGATTTCAGCGCCGTGGCGGGCCAATCGACCGGGTGTTTTTTGATCGCCACCGGAAGGGAGTCCGTCTCCGAAGGTGGGACGAAGGAATTGACCCGGATCACCGGCACAGTCGGTACTGCCGTCGCTGTCGGGGGCGGCGGAGTCGGGGGCGGCGGAGTCGGGGTTGTAGCTGCGGCAGCCTGCCGTTCCTCTTCGAGCGCAACTGCCGTCGCGGTCTGCTGAACCGCGGCTGCCTGGCGGGCAGCTTTCTCGGCCCGCACGCGCTCGGCCTCGAGCTCGGCCTCGCGTTGTTTCTGGGCCTCTTCCTCGGCGGCGATCTGGCGCTGGAGCTCTGCCTGCTTCTGTTTTTCGGCGCTGCTGAGAGAGCTCTGCTGGCCCCGTCTCTCACTCGCTGAAAGCCGCTTCTGCAGATCATCGATCTTGGCCTGGCGGTCGGTAAGCTCCGTCCGGATCTCTGCTTCCTTCTCCGCCATCATCTCCTGCACCAGGGACTGCGCGAGCTCGCGCATCTTGTCCTCCTGTGCCTGCCGTTGGAGGGCGATCTCTTCGGCGGTCGGTGTCGGTGGTGGTGGAGGGGTCGATGGCCCACGGTCGAAACCAAACCACAGCCCGGCCACGATGGCCACGACGGCGGCGGCACCGACGCCAATCAACACGGGCTTGCGATCCGGCGTCGGGCCATCGACCTCGTCAAACTCGATCGGCTCCGGTTCCGGGAGGGTCACGGGGGCCAGATACGGCGTGACATCCACGGCTTTCTCGGCGGCGATCGCGCTGTCTTCGGCCTCCATTTCGGAGCGGAAGAGACGGTCCATGAACAGGGCGAGATTGAAGGTTGTGGGGCTGTACGCGCCTCCGTACAGGAGTCGATCGAGCTCTTTCTTGAAGTCAGAGGCCGAGCTGAAGCGTTTTTCGGGTCGCTCGGCCAGCGATCGCGAGAGCAGGGCCTTGATGTCATCGGGCACCGGTTCATCGTCGTACGCCATGTGGGCTTCGCCAACGGCGTCTTTGCGTTCGGAGGCCGCGGCCGGGAGCGGATTCCCGGTAAGGAGCTCGAAAAGGATCGCGCCGAGCGAGTACACATCGCCGCGCCGGCTCGGGGTCCTGGTTTCGAGGATCTCCGGAGCCAGATACTGAAGAATCCCCGGGGCAGCGTCGGCGACGCCGGCCAGCGTCAGGAGCTCCTCGCCGAGACCGAACCCGGAGACCACGCACTCTCCGTCATACGTGACGTAGATCAGACCCGGGTGGAGGAAGCCGTGCAGCACCCGACCGCCTTCGATTTCAACGCTCAGGCCGGCGGAGAGCGCGAGAGAGATCTTCTCCATGATCAGAAGGGCGTTGTCGACCGGTACCGGGAACCGCTCCGCCTGAACCCGGGAGAGAACCAGACCGAGGGGCTGTGACGCCACGTGATCGCACGCCAGAGCTGCGACACCGTCGGCCTCGAGACACGCGACGCCGCCAGCGACGTTGGTGGATTGAACGGCCTCGCTGATTCGACACGCTCGGTCGAACGCCGAGCGGAGGTCGGCTGCCTCGGTGTGAGGACCATCGAAGACGCGGAACCACACGGTCCGCCGAATCCCGTCCTTGCCAAACTCGCCGGCTCTGTAGAGATGGCCCAACGGATCTTCGAGAACCTGCGCAAAAAGCAGGTGCGACGCGAACACCCGGTAGCTCTCGGCCATGATACGCCTCCGGACTGAAGCTACCACCGCGCCGCGTGAACGGTCAACGGCGCGACGCCCTCAGTTCGGCGACGGCGCGGTTGTGTTCGGCAAGAGAGCGCGAAAATGTATGACCGCCACCCGGGCGGGCCACGAAATACAGATACGGGGTCGCTGCCGGGGCCAGGGCCGCGGCGATGGCGGCGCGACCGGGGCAGTTGATGGGCCCCGGGGGCAGGCCGGGGTAGCGGTAGGTGTTGTAGGGGTCGTCGACCGCCCAGTGGACCCTCAGCAGCCGACCCCGCCACTCGTTGCGGCGTTTGAGGGCGTAGACCACCGTGGGGTCGCACTGCAGGAGCATGCCGCGACGAAGCCGGTTGACGAAGACACCGGCGACCAGGGGCCGCTCCTCCGCGATCGACGTCTCGGCCTCCACCAGAGAAGCGAGGGTCACGATCTCGAGGGGCGAGCCCCAGAGCGTCTCGACCCCGCGCCGTTCCGCCCGCCACACCGAAAGGAATCGATCTGTGAGGTGGCGAGCCGCGTCCTCGGTCTCGATGCCGACGGCAAATCGATAGGTGTCGGGGAAGAAAAAGCCTTCGAGCGAGGGAGCATCCGGAACGACCGGGGCGATCCACTCGACCCGGGTGAGCATGGAATGCCACTCCGCGGGACTGCCGACCCCGATCGCACTGAAGAGATCGCCGATCTCAGACGTTGTGTCGCCCTCGACCACGGTCACTTCGAACATTTCGAGATTGCCGTCGAGGACCATCTCGAGCACGTCCACCGGTCGCAAACCGGAATCGAATTGATAACGGCCGAAGTGCATGCTGCGCCCATCGCCCCGGGCCCTGAGGTAGAGGAGGGCCGCGGTCGGCGATGGCAGGAGTCCCCGATCATGGAGCTCGACGATGATGCGACGGGCGGGGGTTCCCTCTGAAATCTCGAGCGACACGGCCGTCTCCGATCTGGCGCCCCACAGGTTGTAGCGCAGCCACAGACCGCTCGCGCCCGCCAACATCAGTGCTGCGAGCAGGAGGACGACGACGGTTCGCGATCTCGCCACGATTCAGTCCTCCGAAGCGCCGGATCTGGTCGGGCCGGCGAGATAGTCCTCGAGGATGATCTGGGCGGCGAGGTCGTCGACGGGTCGGTTCCGTGGGCGGCCGATGTCGCGCGCTCTTCGCCGGGCCTCGTCTGTGGAGAGGTACTCCGACTGGAGATCGACCTCGACGCCGAGTTTGCGGACGGCCTCCGCCAGAAGCTTGCTGCGGCGCGCCGCGGGCCCCAGCGATCCATCGGCCAGTGCGGGCACACCGAGAACGACCTTGCCGGCCCCGATCCGGACCACGGTGTCGGCGATGATTCGAGCCGCGTCGGCGAGACCGCTCGACTTCACGGTTTCGAGTGGAGACACGACGCCGGTCTGGTCGTCGCCCACCGCAAGTCCCATCTTGCTGCCGCCTGGATCCACGCCGAGAAACCGCATCAGCCCATTGTACGCGTCGTCGTCGCGGCCGCAGGTCGTGGCGTGGTGCCTCGACCGGCTACAATGTCAGGGAAATCGCGCACCCACCCGGAGGACCATGAACGGCCAACATAACCAGATCCAGTACGCACGGCGGTGGATGCTGGTGATGGGTTTCGTCACGGCTCTTCTGCTGACCACGGCGACCGCTGCAGAGCTCGAAGAGCGCGTTGTTCTCACGGCCGAGAATCAACAGGCGACCGAAGGGACGTGGCGCGGGGACGGTGACGTCCATGTCCTGTATCAGGACATCGAAATCCGCTGCGATGAGCTCGATTACGTCCGCGATACCGGCGAGGTCGTGGCTCGCGGCAACGTCGTGGTCGATCGCGGCCCGAGTCGATTCACCGCCGAAGAGATGCGGTTCAACCTGCTCACCAAGACCGGGGTGTTTCTCAACGCCACTGCCCACATCGATCCGATGTACAGCCTCACCGGGCAACAGATCGAAAAACTGGACGAGACCCACTACCGGATCGATCACGCGACTTTTACGACCTGTTCGACCGACGACGGCAGCCCGCCGTGGAGCTTCAGCATTCGCTCGGCACTGATCGAGGAGGAGGGGTTGGGGCGGTTCAAGAGCGTCGCCATCAGGGTCCAGGGCGTTCCGGTCTTCTATCTGCCCTACATGGTCTTTCCGGTCAAACAAGAACGGTCGATCGGTCTCCTGATGCCGAGATTCGGCTACTCCAACCGCCGCGGCTTCAATATCGGCCTCCCGCTCTACGTGCCGATCGGCCGCTCCTACGACACCACCATTTTTGCGGACTACTATTCCAACGGCCTCCTCGGCTTTGGCAACATCTGGCGCTGGGCGCCGGTCCAGGGCGCCCGGGGTGAAGTCAACATGTACGGCATCTGGGATCGGGAGGACGAACGGGTCGAGTGGAAGGTCTTTGGCAAACACGTGCAGGAGGACCTTCTCGGGTTCAACCTGATCGCCCAGATTGAGACCCTCTCCGACATAGACTTCTGGCAGGATTTCGACCGCACTTTCGACGCCAACACCCGCCGCGATCTGTACTCCTTCGCGTACATGACGAAGAGCTTCGGCCCATACGCCCTGAACATGCGTGCCGACTACCGCCAGACCTTCCTCACCACCGCGGAGGTCGTCCTCAGCCGCTTGCCAGAGATCGAGCTTCGATCTGGATCGACGCCCCTCTTCAACTCGCCGGTCTATCTCAACCTGATCTCGTCCCTGAGCTATCTCCGGGCCGACCGCGGCAACGACTTCACGGGCTCGTACGGCCGGGCTGATATCTTTCCGGCCCTTTCCTACACCCTTCCCGGGCCGCCGTGGCTGTCGGTAACGCCCCGGATCGGCGGACGCGCCACCTATTACACGCAGCGACTCGCCGCCGACCGCCGAAGTTTTGTCGATGAAGGCATCGAACGAATCTATGCCACCGCCGGTGTCGACATCATCGGTCCATCGTTCTCGAAGGTCTTCGAGGGCGGGTTCGGCAAATACGACAAGATTAAACACCTCGTCGAACCGCGCATCGAATACCTTTATCTGACGACCCCGACCGATGTCGCCCTGATCCCGATTTTCGACCAGGTCGACTCGACGCCCAAGGACGCCAACCTTGTCCGGATGGTGCTCGCAAACCGACTCCTCGGCCGCGACCGCGAAGGCGTCGGCACGCGCGAGCTCGCGTCGCTCGAGTTGTATCAGGACTACTCGCTCGATGAACCCCTGATCAGGGACGACGTCCTGGGGATCAGCCAGTGGTCGCCACTCGGCGTCGCACTGAGGGTGACCCCAACGGCCGGCACCGGGTTCGACGGCCGCCTCAGCTACGACTACCTGTATCGAAACCTCCGTTCGACCTCACTCGCGGCCTCGCTGCGCACGGGCATCGGGATGGCCAACCTCACCTGGTACCAGGGCTTCAACGTCCGCAATGGCGAACGCCTGTCGTCCCAGATGCGGGGCCTGTTCGCCTACCGTAAATCGGGATTTCCGCTCGACGTGACCGTGCAGCTGGCATACGACATCGTCAATGCGGAACTCGGGGACCAGCGCTACGGCGTGAACTACCAGGGCAGCTGCTGGAACATCTCGGCCCAGTACCGCGATACCAAGATCGGCGTTTTTCCGACCCGGGAGTTCATGATCGTCATCGGTCTCAAGGGCGTCGGCGCGCTGCCCGAGATCAAGGGCAGCCTGGGTGGGTACTAGATGCAATTCCGAGGTGTGCCGCCCTTGCGGCGCACCTCGGAATTGCTGGCGGAGGGAGTGGGATTCGAACCCACGGAGGCGTGAACCTCACCGGTTTTCAAGACCGGCGCCTTCGACCACTCGGCCATCCCTCCCGGACCGCCTACTGTAGCCGGAGAACTCCCCGGGTGTCCACTTCGGTCGGCCTCCTCGCATCCGGTGCCAGAAAGATCGGGTTGAGGAGCCGCCAGGTCATGGCGCGAACTTCGTCAAACGTTGCGAGGGCCTTTTCGGCCCGACGAGAATCAACGGCTCCAGCCCGCACGAGCAGCTGCAGGTGGCTGTCGACTTCACGAGCGGATGCGTAGGCAATTCTCCAGAAGTGGGTCCTGTCTCTGCCGATCCTCCCTTGACCTTCTGCGAGGTTTGCAGCCACCGAGTTCGCCGAACGAATCACCTGGTCGGCTATCGATTTCAACGGAGCAGGCACCTTCATTGCCAGTGCGATCGATTCACCGGCTGCTTCAAGGGCTTTGTCGTGGGCAATAAGGTTGGCATGGACGGCGGGCTTGGACATGGTCACCTCCGGGTCGTTCATGCCCTTCCCCAAGCCGTTGTGGCGACTGACGTCAAGGGTGCGGAGCACCGGACCGTAGGGTAGGCTTGCCCTTGACGTCAGTCGCCACAGCGGCTATCCCCCAATTTGAACGACCCGGAGGTGGCCTGGGCAATGCCGCTGCACCCGAGGTCTGCCACGGATGCTGCAGCTGGATTCTGCAGCGGCTCCCTGTCGCTGGTACCTGCCCCTGCCCATGAACCTGATGCTGGATACCGGCGCTGTCCGCTGCCGGATCTCATCTCATCCCGGATGAACCCGGGTTTACAGTCGCCGGCCCGCCACGTACAATACCCCTCCGGTGCGGAGAGGTGCTGGAGTGGTTGAACAGGACTGCCTGCTAAGCAGTTGTCCGGGGTAACCTGGACCGCGGGTTCGAATCCCGCCCTCTCCGCCAGTTGCAATACCGCAGCGAACCCCGCCCGCAGTTCTCCCCGGGTGCCCACATCGGGCGAGAGCCGGCGTTTTTGGAGCATCATGTCGAAGACCGTGAGAACCCGCATCGCGCCCAGCCCGACCGGTGACCCGCACGTCGGCACCGCCTATGTCGCGCTCTTCAACCTCGCTCTGGCGCGCCACAACGGTGGCGCGTTCGTCCTGCGGATCGAGGACACCGACCGCGAGCGCAGCACCACCGCCAGCGAAGAGATGATCCTCGACGCTCTGAAGTGGCTCGGTCTCGAGTGGGACGAGGGCCCCGACGTCGGCGGTCCGCACGGGCCGTATCGGCAGAGCGAGCGGACGGCGATCTACCGCAAGCATGTTGAGGAGTTGATTGCCAGTGGCGCCGCCTATCCGTGCTTCTGCACTCGCGAACGCCTCGACGCCCTGCGCGCCGAACAGCGGGCCGCCAAGGCGCAGCTCGGCTACGACGGACTGTGTCGGGCGCTCGAGCCGGGCGAAGCGGCGCGCCGCTGCGAGGCAGGCGAGGGACACGTGATCCGGCTCGCCATGCCCGCAGAGGGCGAGACCGTTGCCCACGACCTCCTCAGGGGCGACATCACGATCGCCAATACCCAGGTCGACGATCAGGTGCTGCTGAAGAGCGACGGTCACCCGACGTACCACCTCGCCAACGTGGTCGACGACCATCTCATGGGCATCACCCACGTCATCCGCGCCGAGGAGTGGATCTCGTCGCTGCCGAAACACGTGCGCCTCTACGAGGCCTTCGGCTGGGAACTTCCCGTCTTCTGCCACCTGCCCCTGTTGCGCAACTCCGACAAATCGAAGATTTCGAAACGCAAGAACCCGGTCAGCATCAAGCACTATGAGACCGCGGGCATCCTGCCCGAGGCCCTGTTGAACTACCTCGCCCAGATGGGTTGGACGATGCCCGACGAACGCGACCAGTTCACCCTCGACGAGTTCGTGGCCGAGTTCCGCCTCGAGGACATCAGCCTCGGCGGCCCGGTGTTCGACCTCGGCAAGCTCAACTGGCTCAACGGCAAGTACCTGCGAGACCTTACGGTGGACGATCTTCTGGCGCGGCTGCGCGAAGAGCCTTTGTCAGACGACTACCTGCTGCAGGTCCTGCCTTTGGTTCAGGAGCGGATCGACACCCTGGCCGACTTCGTGCCCTACGCCGGGTTCTTCTTTGCCGGCGAGGTCGAGTACGACCCGAGGGCCCTGCCGAAAATGGTGGCCAAGAACCGCACCCCGCCGCAGACCGCCAAGGCGTTGCGGGTGTTGCTCGAGAGTCACATCGATGGCGTTGGGGCGTGGAACGCGGCCGCCATCGAGGAGGCCCTCCGCTCATTCTGCGACGCCAACGAGTGGAGCTCGAAGGAGCTGTTCATGCCGGTGCGCATCGCGGTGACCGGACGCACCGCCACGCCGCCGCTGTTCGAGACCATGGAGGTGCTCGGCAAGGAGCGGTGCCGGCGGCGCCTGCGTCAGGCGATCGAGACCCTGCGGACGATGAAGAGCTGATCGGGAGCTGGACGGGAGATCTATGGCACACGACGACGCTGTCAACGACAAACAGGACTTTATCCGCGAGATCATCCGCTCCGACCTCGCGAGCTCCAAACACACGGGGACCGTGACCCGATTTCCACCCGAGCCCAACGGCTATCTCCACATCGGGCACTCGAAGGCCATCAGCCTCAACTTCGGAATCGCCACCGAGTTCGGCGGCCGCTGCCACCTGCGCTTCGACGACACCAACCCGACCAAGGAGGAACTCGAGTTCATCGAGTCGATCAAGACGGACGTGGCGTGGCTCGGCTACGACTGGGGTGAGCACCTCTATTTCGCGTCGGACTACTTCGAGCAGCTCTATGAGTGGGCCGAGACCCTGATCGGCGAGGGCAAGGCCTATGTCGACGATCTGTCGGCGGAGGAGATCCGCGCCCACCGGGGGACCCTCACCGAGCCCGGCACGCCGAGCCCCTGGCGCGAGCGCCCGATCGAGGAAAGCCTCGCGCTCTTCCGGGAGATGCGGGCCGGCGAGTTTGCAAACGGAGAGCGGGTCCTCCGGGCCAAAATCGACATGGCCTCCGGCAACATCAACCTCCGCGACCCCGTGCTCTATCGAATCCTCCACGCCACCCACCCCCGGACCGGCGACCAGTGGTGCATCTACCCGACGTATGATTTTGCCCACGGCCAGTCGGACGCCATCGAGCACATCACCCACAGCCTGTGCACCCTCGAGTTCGAGGCCCACCGGCCCCTCTACGATTGGCTTCTGCAAAACCTCCCGACCCCGTCGGCGCCGCGCCAGATCGAGTTTGCACGGTTCAACCTGACCTACACGGTGCTTTCCAAAAGGCGCCTTCTCCAGCTCGTCCAGGGCGGCCACGTCACGGGTTGGGACGATCCGCGGATGCCGACCCTGTCGGGGCTGCGCAGGCTCGGCTATCCGCCGGCGGCCATCCGCGACTGCGTAGAGCGCGCCGGTGTCGCCAAACGCGAGAGCGTGGTCGATCTGGCGTTTCTCGAGCATTGCGTTCGCACCGAGCTCAACCGGACGGCCGAGCGCCGAATGGGGGTGCTGCGGCCGCTCAAGGTGGTGATCGAGAACTACCCTGAAGGTGAGAGCGAGGAGCTCGAGGCCGTCAACAACCCCGAGGACGCGTCGGCCGGCACCCGCAAGGTCCCGTTTTCGCGTGAACTCTACATCGAGCGCGACGACTTCATGGAGGACCCGCCGAAGAAGTTCTTCCGCCTCGCCCCGGGCCGCGAGGTCCGTCTGCGCTACGCCTACTTCATCACCTGCCGCGATGTGATCAAAAACGCCGACGGTGAGATCGTCGAACTGCGGTGCACCTACGACCCCGAGACCCGAGGCGGCGATGCGCCTGACGGGCGCAAGGTCAAGGCGACCCTGCACTGGGTGTCGGCGGCGCACGCCGTGACTGCGGAGGTGCGGCTGTACGACCGCCTCTTCAAGAGCGAGGAACCCGGCGCCGGTGGCGACTTTCTCGACGATATCAACGCGGACTCATTGGAGGTCGTGGCGGAGGCCAGGCTGGAGCCCGATCTGGGGCAGATGGCGGTTGGAGCAACGGTTCAGTTCGAGCGCCTGGGCTATTTCTGTGTCGACCGCGACTCGACGTCAGAGGGCCGGGTCTTCAACCGCACCATCACGCTTCGTGACACCTGGGCCAAGATTCAGGCGAAGGGGTAGTTCGCCTTTGGTGAATTAGGAATTAGGAATTAGGAATTAGGAATGGCCGGGCCCGTTCAGCTCACACGGCTCCACTGAGGTGTCGAAAATTCAAAAGCCCCGGGGTTCCCGGGGCTTTTGAAAAATGGTGCCGAAGGCCGGACTCGAACCGGCACGGATCACTCCACACGGCCCTCAACCGTGCGCGTCTACCAATTCCGCCACTTCGGCACGCGATGCGGTCATCTCAGATTTCAGTTGCCACCGCCTTCGGGCACGACCGGCGCCTCGAGCGGCGTCATCTCGCCCCCCGCGTCCTCCTCGGCGACCGCTTCTTCGAGGGCGTTCTCGGCCGGCGCAGGTGGGTTCTCGGCCGGTTCGAGCGCCGGTGCAACCGGAGCCGAGGCATCGGCGGGCACCACCACGCTCTCCATGACGGAGGTGCGTTGCTTGCCCGACAGGATGGCCAGCGCGAGGCAAAGGACGACGAACAGGATAAAGGCCCCGGTCGTCATCCGGTGCATGATGTTGGTGGTGGTCCGGGGACCAAAGGAGGTTTGGCTGCCGCCGCCGCCGAAGGCGCCGGCCAGATCAGCCCCTTTTCCTTGCTGCAACAGCACGACCATGACCAGGAAAAGGCAGACCAGAACGTAAAGGATGATCAGTACAACAGTCACGACTACTCTCCCGCGGCGCAGTCCGCCGCAGCGCGGATGATAGCGGAAAATGACGGTACGTCAAGGCTTGCACCCCCGATGAGGCCGCCATCGACGTCGGCGAGCGCCAGCAATTCGTGGGCGTTCCCGGGTTTGAGGCTTCCTCCGTAGAGGATCCGGATCTCCTCGGCAGCCGCGCCGCCGAACAGCGCCGCCAGCCGCACGCGGAGAAAGGCGTGGGCCTCCTGTGCCTGCGCGGCCGTGGCGGTACGGCCGGTGCCGATCGCCCACACCGGTTCATAGGCGAGGACGAGGTGGGCCGGATCGAGGACCCCGAGTGCGTCGGTCTGCCGCTCGAGCACCGCAAATGTGTGCCCTTCGTCTCTCTCGGTGAGCGTCTCGCCGATGCAATAGACGACCTCGAGACCGGCGGCCTGGGCCGCCTTCGCACGGGAAAGAGCGGTGTCGTCCGTTTCAGCAAAGAGGGTCCGCCGCTCGGAGTGGCCGACGATCACCCAACGGATATCGATCTCGGCCAGCATGGGTGCGGAAATCTCACCGGTAAAGGCGCCCGACGTCTCCCAGTGGACGTTCTGGGCACCGACGTGGACCGTGGAACCGGTGGCGATCATGGCCGCCGCAGGCAGGGCGGTCGAGGGCGGGCAGCAGAGGACGTCGACACCGTCCGGGAGGTTTTCGGCAAGAAGTTCCTCCAGGTAGGCGGTGGTCTCGGCGACCCCCTTGTGCATCTTCCAGTTTCCGGCAATCAAAAAGCGTCGCATGGTTCTCCCCGACCGCTCGATTCAGACTTCAAGGGCGGTGATGGCGGGCAGCGGATCGCCGGAGAGAAACTCCAACGAAGCACCGCCTCCGGTGGACACATGGTCGATCCGATCAAAGACTCCTGCGCGGCGGATCGCCATCACCGATTCGCCGCCGCCGACGACCGAAAAGGCTGAACTTTCCGCGGTCGCCTCGGCGACCGCCAGGGTCCCGGCGGCATACTCGTCGACTTCAAACACACCCATCGGCCCGTTCCAGAAGATGGTCCTCGCCGCCGAGAGTGCCCCCGCGTACCTCGTGCGCGTATCCGGACCGATATCGACGACCATCAGATCGGCCGGAATGGCGTCGCTTGCGACGACTTCGATCCGCTGCGCCCCCTCGATGGCATCGGCGACCACAACATCCGTCGGCAGCTCGATGGCGACTCCGCCCTGGGCCGCAGCGTCCATTACCTGAAGGGCCGTCGCCACCATCTCCTCCTCCACCAGAGATCTCCCGACCTCGAGTCCGCGGGCAAGAAAGAAGGTGTTGGCCATGCCGCCGCCGATGAGCAGGGTTTGAACCCGTCTCAGCAAGGCTTCGAGCGGGGCGGTTTTGGTGGAGACCTTGGCGCCGCCCACGACGGCGACGTATGGTTGTTCGGGATCGTTGACCACCCGGGACAGCGCCGCGACCTCGGCCCCCATCAGGAAACCCGCCGCTTTGCGGCCGGGGCTGTAGAGCGCAGGCGCAGCCACCACCGAGGCGTGGGCGCGGTGGGCGGTGCCGAAGGCGTCGTTGACGTAGTGGCTGAAGGGTGCCGTCAGTGCCGCTGCGAACTCGGGATCGTCGGCCTTTTCCCCGCGATAGAAACGCAGGTTTTCCAGGAGCAACAACTCGCCCGGCGCTGCGTCGGCTCGAGCGGGGTCGAGGCAGTCGGGAACAAAGCGGACCGGTCGCCCGAGCGCCCTTGTGAGCTCGGCCGCCACGGGTTCGAGGGTGAAGGCGGGGTCGGGGGCGCCCTTGGCCTTGCCCAGGTGCGAACATGCCGCGACCACCTCGACCCGCTCCATCAGCCAGCGCAGCGTCGGCAGGGCGGCCGTGATCCGGGTGTCGTCGAGGACTCGGCCGTCGGCCACCGGCACGTTGAGGTCAAGCCGTGCGAGGACCCGCGCACCATCGAGATCCCGAAGATCGGAAAGGCCGGGAAGGCTCACCCTCAGCCCCGGCCGATCATGTACTCGATGAGATCCACGCACCGCAGCGCGTAGGCGTTTTCATTGTCGTACCAGGCGACGACCCGGAAGAAGGTGGGCGCCACCTGCGAAATCAACGGGAGATCGACGACCGAAGAGTTGGTCTCCCCGATGATGTCCGATGACACGATGGGCACGTCGGTGGCCCTCAAAATGCCTTTGAGCGGGCCGTTGGCTGCGGTCTTGAAGGCCTCCTGGAGCTCCTCCACGGAGGATTCACGGCTTGCCACGAAGGTCAGATCGCACACCGACCCGTCCGGTACCGGCACCCGCATGGCGGCGCCGTGCAGCTTGCCGGCGAGGGCCGGATAGACCAGACCGATCGCCTTGGCGGCGCCGGTCGATGACGGGATGATGTTGACGGCTGCGGCGCGGGCCCGTCGCATGTCCTTGGGGTGCATCACATCGAGTAGGCTCTGGTCGTTGGTGTAGGCGTGGGTGGTGGTCAGCCATCCGTGCTCGATGCCCACGGTCTCGTGCAGGACCTTGACCACAGGTGCCAGGCAGTTGGTGGTGCACGATGCGTTTGACACCACGTCGTGGGCGGCAGGATCGTAGAGGTCGTTGTTGACGCCCATGACAAAGGTCTCATCGACCTCCTGCCCCGGGGCGGTGATCACCACCTTCTTGGCGCCGGCGGTGAGATGGGCGCCCGCCTTTTCACGGCTGCGGAACAGCCCGGTTGCTTCGAAGACCACGTCCACACCGAGCTTGGCCCACGGCAGATCGGCCGGGTTGCGCTGGGCGAGGACCTGCATGCGGTCGCCGTCGATGATGATGTCCGAACCGTCGACTTCGACGGTGCCATTGTAACGACCGTGAACCGAGTCGTGGCCGAACAGGTAACCGAGCATGTCCGGCGATGTGAGGTCGTTGATGGCCACGAGGTCAAAGCCGTCGCGGGCCTTGAGGTGGCGGGCAATAAGTCGACCGATACGTCCGAAACCGTTGATCGCGACCTTGGTCGTCATGTCTTCCTCCAAGCTCTCAGAATGGCCCGGAAGTATAGCAGATGAGACTTGCTTGCACCTCGACTCTTCGTGTGCTAAATTCCGTCGCTGCGTGGCCCGTTCGTCTAGGGGTCTAGGACGCTGGCCTCTCACGCCGGTAACACGGGTTCGAATCCCGTACGGGCTACCATGCTTCCCACCTGTCGCGTTTCCAGATTTCCACGTCAGTCTGAACCGCGTTCGCGCGCCCGCCGTGCGCGAAAAATGCTCAACAGACTCTGAGTATGCCTGCGCTTTTTCGCGCACGGCGGGCATCACGACCGCGACCCATCCTGGCGCGCGGAAATCAGAAAACGCGACAGGTGGGAAGCCCTGAAAAGGTCGGTTCCGTATCCGCCACCTGATGAACCATTCTCAGGGTCGGGCCATCTTGGCTCGCGGAATTGCCTGATTTCGCGAGAAGAGCAGCGACGGAAATACACCCCGGCAAATACTCGAAAGACCACTGGGTATGCCTGCGCTTTGGCCCGCCGCCAGAGCATCCCGAGCCCGGCCCATCCTGGCGCGCGGAAATCGGAAAACGCGACAGGTGGGAAGCTCTTGTCCCGTGGGCCGTATCGTTTGCGTGGCGTGTCAGGTAGAATGTCGCGACAGATCGCGAACGAAATCACAATCCCGATACGAGGAAGGGAGCCCTAAAATGGACGAGACTCCGCAAACGCCGAGCAACGCTGCGCCACCGCCGCCACCGGCCGCCCCGACACCACCGGCTGAGGAGGCGAGCCCACCGGCAGGGAACGTTTCCGACAACCGCAACATCATGATTGTCCTCTCCTACCTCGGATTATTGGCCCTGATTCCCCTGCTGGTTGAGAAGGACGACTCCGAGGTGCAGTGGCACGCCAAGCACGGTCTGGTGCTGGTCGTTTTCGAGGTCGTGGTCTTTGTCTGCCTCCAGGTCCTGATCATGCTGCTTGGTGCGGTCAGTGGTGGCCTGGGATGCATCTTCGGCCTCTTGATACCGATCTTCTTCGTTGCGGTGCTGATCGTTCATATTCTGTGCATCGTCAAGGGGCTCAACGGGCAACGCTTCATGATCCCGGGCATCAGCGAGTTCGCCAACCGCTTCTGAGACGCGGGTACAATTCGACACGGGCCGCTGCGCCGGTGGTAGAGTTCGTCCGTGCTGGTTCCGGGCGATGCCATGAATGAGGTGAGGTGTGCGTCTTTCCCAGAAGCTTGATCCCGAAATGGTGCTCGTCTCCCCTGACGTTGCGGACCGCGACGGTCTCTTCCGCCTCTTCGGAGAATTGGTCGCCGACGCGGGCCTCGTCGATTCTGCCGATGAGGTGGTGTTGCGCCTGAAGGAACGGGAAGCAATCCTCTCGACCGGGATCGGCGGCGGCGTCGCTGTCCCCCACGCCCAGTTGCCGGGTCTCGGCCGGTTGGTGATGGCGGCATCAAGCCACACCACCGGGCTCGACTACCCCGCGCTCGACAACGAGCCCGTACAGCTCGTCTTCTGCCTCCTGGGTGACGCGAGCACGACCGCCGACCATCTTGCCGGTCTCGCCCGCCTCGCTCGTCTCGCACGGCGTCGCACGGCCCTCGAACCGCTCATCGCGGCGCCCGACGGCCGGGCTTTCGTTGCCGCTCTCGAAGAGCTCGAGAGGGCATGAGTGCAGCTTCTTCTCGTCATCCTCCACCGCGAGGAGTTGCTCGACGAGGTCCTGTCGACCCTGGTCGAGCTCGAAGCGCCCGACGCCGTCGTGGTCGAGAGCCGGAGCGGTCTCGAGCTCCTCGAGCGCGATCTTCCGATCTTTGCCGGTTTGCGGTCGTTGATACCGTCGGGACTGGATTTTTCGAGCCTCGTGGTGTGCGTCATCGAAGATGATCGGCTGGCTCACGAGGCGCTGACTGCGATCAGCGGTCTCGAGGACGCAGCACGCCGCGAGGGTGAAGGCCTCAACACCGCGATCTTGATGCCGGTGTCCGAAACCCGCCATTTTTGAGTTCCGCGGTCCGCGAGGCGGCCGCCGGCCCACAGTAGACTGAAGCATGCTTCGTGGAACGGTTGCATTCCTGGTTCTCGTGGTCTGTGCGGTTCTTGGCGCCGAGTTGCGCTCCGCCCTGGCCAGGCGTGGAGTGCGCGCGCCCGGGATGGAAGGCGTGTCCTTTCTTGCGGTCGGCTTTCTCCTTGGCGGTCGCGCGCTCGGTTTCTTTCCGGACGATCTGGTGGCCGCACTCCGGGTCGTAGTTCTCTTCGGCCTGGCCTGGATCGGTCTGGTCTTTGGTCTGCAGGCCGAGTCCCGCATCATTCGGCGATTGGCATCGTGGCACCGGTGGGTCGGAGGATTGACACCTTTGGTTGTGGGGGCCCCGGTGGCGGCGGCGGGCCTGGTCCTGGGCGTCTCGCCGGCACTGGCTCTGGGTCTGGCAGCGGTGGCGATGGCGAGCTCGCCAAGCGCCCTCGAGGGCCTGGCCCGCGGACGGCGAGCGGCGGACCGCAGTACGATCCGCATGCTCAAGCTGGTCATGGCCTTTGCCGGCATACCGGCGGTATTGGTCTTTACGCTGGCCACCGCCCTTGCGAGTCCCCTGGTTGCAGCCCGGGGCGGTGAGCTGATGGCCTTCGAGTTGCTGGTGTTGACCCTGGCGATCGGGGTCCTCGTGGGCTACACGCTGGTCGTGCTCATCCGCGGCGTGGCGGACCACATGCAGCTCCTCACTCTTGCGATCGGCGGCATGTGCCTGGCCTCCGGGGCGACTGCGGTGCTCGGTCTCAACCCCGTGCCGGCAGCGGCCATTGCCGGAGCTGTCGTGGTCAATCGATGCGTCTTCCCACACCGCATGCTGCGGGTGGCGCACTCGCTGGAACGGCCGATTCTGGTGGCTCTTCTGGTTCTCGTGGGAGCGTCGTGGAGCTCCGCAGCTTTCTCGGTGACGGTCTTCGCCATGATGACTCTGGTGCGGGCGGCAGCGGCCATTGCCGCTGGAGCGGGTCTCGCCCGACTGGCTCGAGCCCGCGGTGAGGTCCTGCACACGCGCGGAGTTGGGTTGGGGCTCTTGCCCCAGGGAGAGCTTTCTCTGGGGTTGACCGTGGCCATCGTCAGCTTCTTCCCTTCGACGGAGGGCGTGTTGGAGGCCGTCGTGGCGGCGGTTCTGTTGAACAACGTCGCCGGCGGGTGGTGGATGCGGCGCCGGCTCTTCGCGGCGTCCGATGAGGCGTCGTCGTGAGGTGGTTTCTATTTCTCGTGCTGGCGGCCTTCAGCTGGTCCGCGCGCCAGCTCGGAGACGCCGCGGTCAGCGACCCGGTGGGCTCGGCCCTCCTCAGCCTCGGCATCTTGATTATCGGCGGTGTGCTCGCCGGAGAACTCGCGGTGCGCTTCCGTGCGCCGCGCATTACAGGTTATCTGCTGTTGGGTATGGTGGCCGGGCCCCATGCCCTGGGTCTCGAAACCGCCCGCGATGCCCAGCTCCTCAGGCTTTTCGAGGAGCTCGCGCTGGGTCTGATCGCTCTCACGGCCGGCGGCGAGTTCCGACTCGAGGCCGTTCGCCGCCGTTTGCGTCCGTTGCTCGCCATCACCGCCGCGCACACCACCGGCATCCTGGTTCTGGTTGCAGGCGGTCTCTGGCTGGTGTTGCAGGTCGTGCCGTTTCTCGGACCGGTGACACCGGTCGAGACCTTCGCGGCGGTGGCTCTCCTCGGCGTCATCGCGGTTGCCGTATCACCCTCCACGACCATCGCGGTCATCGCTGAGCTGCGCGCCCGCGGCGAGATGGTGGAGACGGTTCTTTCGGTCACCATCATCAAAGATCTGGTGATTCTCCTCATCTTCACGATGGTCAACACTACCGCGCTGTCGTTGTTGAGTGGCGGCGCCCCGAGGCTCGGCGACCTCGGTCACGTCGGTCTCGAGATTCTCGGTTCGCTGCTCGTCGGGGCTGTCCTCGGGACCATGTTGGGTCTCTATATCACCAAGGTCGGCAGACTGGTTCCTCTGACCGTCCTCGCCCTGGCGCTGGCTTCGGCGGAGCTCGCCCACCAGTCATGGATGGAGCACCTGCTGGTGTGCATGGCGGCTGGTTTTGCGGCGCGCAACCTCTATCCCCGCGCGGCGGGGCATTTCCTCGACGCTCTGGAGCAGTCCTCGACCCCGATCTACGTCGTGTTCTTCGCTCTCATCGGCGCCGGGCTGAACATCGGGGTTTTTGCCGCGTTGTGGTTGCCCGCCTTGATCTACGTGGTGGTGCGGGCCATCAGTGTCTGGCTGATGACCGGATTTCCGGCTTCGGCCGCCGGCTCGGGGCGGTCGATGGTGAGATTCGGGTGGATGGGGTTTGTCGCCCAGGCGGGTCTGTCGCTGGGGCTGGCGGCCCGGATACAACGCGAGATTCCGGGCATCGGATCGGCCGTTGCGACCCTGGTCGTCGCCGCCGTCGTGGTCAATCAACTCGTTGGACCCGTTCTGTGGGAGCAGGCCATTCGCGCCGCCGGGGAACAGGGAAGCTCTCGAAAATAACGAGAGCCGCTCATGTGAGCGGCCCTCGATCATCCGTCAGTTTGTCGCTACGCTATTGTTTTCCGCCCTCGACGGTGAGCGTCGGGAAGTTCCCGTTGCAGCCAGTGTCGGCACCGGTGAAGTTGGCGCCGACGGCGGCCAGAGAGCCCGACAGACCAATGTTGTTGTCGAGGGTGAAGGTCAAGGTCCAGGTCATTTCGCCGCCGTCGGGATAGGAATCCACGAACTGGACACCCGAAGCGAAATCGTCGACATCAGTCGGGTTGAGGCCGGGGCCCCAGAGGAAGATCAGGGTGCACTCGGAGCCGCCTCCGCCGTCCACCTTGTCGAAGTTGAAGTAGGTGCCGTTGATAGCGTCAACCGTGTCGTCGGAGATCATGAGGTTGCCGCCCGAAGCGAAGTCGAGGCTGTCGTAGACCGAAAGTTGGTAGGTACCGTCCGCCGAACCGGCGCCGGCGCCGAACGATGACTCGAGAGTTGTCGGGTCGCCGCTCGCTTCGTCGGTCTTCGAACCGAGGATCACCGCCGAACCTGCCGACACCCGCGCCAGCAGGGTTCCGTTCTCAAAGTTGGAAACGTCCCAGAGGTCGGTCCGGAACGACAACCACGGTTCGTAGGCTTCGAGGACGACCTGCGCCGTGTCGAGAACGACACCGTTCGGGTCGAGAAGATCCATGTCCATGGTCACACCGTCCGCCCCTGCCGTCGCAAAGATGTTGGTGTAGTACGAGCTGTTGGAAACCAGGCCCATGACGGTCGTCGACTCGCCGGCACCGGTGGCGGCCGATGAGGGAATGGCCTCGAACCCGGACCCGTAGGTGCCGCCCACCGGGTCGTTGAAACCGGTAAAGACGATGAGGTTGGCCGTGACCTCGCCACCGGTGGTGGTGATCCTGAAGGCGCCCTCAGCGCTGTTAAACCCGAAGTTGTTCCTCAGAACATCCTCGAGGATCAGCGTGTCGTCTGGGCCGATACTGAAGTTCCGGATGTCGGGCATGGGATTCGCCTGGTTGCGTTCGAGCCAATGCACGCTCACCGAAACTGTCGTCGCGCCGGCATTGTTGATATAGAGATCGGCGTGCCACCTATTGGTTCGAGCCGCGCCGGCGATCAAAAGATCGTCGCTCGGAGCGATGGCCTGCACCGAAGAGGCCGCGATCAGGAGCCCGAGGCAAAGGACGATGGTTTTTCGTGCGTTCATGAAGGACCTCCTACGTGCGAGTCAATCGATTCAACAGTTGGCAACGATAGCAGATTCCAGCCTTGACAATTTCTTGGGTCGTAAATCACGCCTATCGGACATACGAAGAAGCCGACTCCGGGTTTGACGACGGGTGTTCTTCGAGGCGATCCGCCGGGCACCCGGAGCGTTTCCGCTCCTACCGCAGATCGGGTGAACCTGGGTCGCATTGCGTGGGATCGGCTAAGATGTCTCGATGACCTATCAGGTTCTCGCGCGCTCGTGGCGTCCGCAGCGCTTTGCAGACCTTCTCGGCCAGGAGGCCGCGGTGCAGACGCTCTCCAATGCGCTCACCTCGGGCACCTTCGGTCAGGCCTACATGTTTTCGGGTCTGCGCGGTGTCGGCAAGACGACGGTCGCGCGGCTGCTCGCCAAGGCGGTGAACTGCGCCGAGGGACCGACGGCCGAGCCCTGCGGCGATTGTGAGTCGTGTCGGGAGATCGCGGACGGGTCGAGCATCGATGTGATCGAGATCGATGGCGCCTCCAATCGGGGGATCGATGACGTTCGGGATCTTCGAGAACTTCTGAAGTTTCACCCGACGCGAGATCGCTACCGGGTCATCATCATCGATGAAGTCCACATGCTCACGCGCGAGGCGTTCAACGCCCTTCTCAAAAGCCTCGAGGAGCCTCCGCCCTACATTGTGTGGATCTTTGCCACCACCGAACGGGTCAAGGTGCCGGACACCATTCTCTCGCGCTGCCAGCAGCTCGACTTCCGGCCTGTCGGAACCGACATGATCCGTGGGCGGCTCGAAGAGATCGCCTCGGCCGAGGGTTTTTCACTGACGCCGTCCGCAGCGGCGGCCATCGCCGGCGCAGCCGAGGGATCGGTCCGTGACGCGCTGTCTCTGCTCGATCAGCTGCGCGCATTCACGGCCGACGAGGTGGACGACGAGGCTGTTGCGACGGTGCTCGGGGTGCCGCCTTTGGAGGTGACCGCGCGACTGATCGAGATTCTGGCCGCGGGCGAAACCGCCGCCGGCCTCGCCGGGCTGCGCGACCAGCTGGCTTCAGGCCAGGACCCGTCGATCCTGTACCAGGAGATCGGCAGGACCCTGCGGGCCCTGGTGTATCTGGCTCTCGATCCGTCCCTCGTGCCGACGCTTTCCGACGCCCAACGGGAGCTCCTGCAACCGATCTCCGATGGGTGTGGAGCCGATGCCCTGACCCGCATGCTCGGTCTGTGGCTCGAACACGATCTTCTGGTCAAGGACGCGGGCAACCGCGAGCTCGCACTCGAGGTGGCGGCCATGCGACTCGCCCGCTGGCCTGCGGTGCAGCAACTGGAGTCATGGTTGGCTGGCGGAAAGGTGCCGAGTCCCACCGGCGGGGCCGGACCGGTCGCCGGGTCGACGCCTGGAACGGGGGGGAACGCCGGATCAACCCAAGGGACCCCCCCGAAGTCCGGTTCGTCGCCCAGGGCGGCCGCTGCCGCGACGAAACCGCGGCCGAAATCGACGGCGCCGGTCGACGAGACGGAGAGCGAGCTCTCGGGCAAGGTGGATTCCGAGCACGAGCACGAAAGCGACCACCGGGAGGAACCAGCAAAAGATGCGGTGACGGCGCCGGTGCCGGCGGATGATCTCATGGCCACCGCCAAGGCCGACCCCGGGGTGCTCCTGGCCACCCGCATTCTCGGTGGCGATGTGGTGGCGGTTCGTCCGGACGGTGAGGGCTCCTAGGTGGACCTTCGGCCGCCCACGGTTCGGGTACTTCTCCAACACCTCGAGAACCTGCCGGGTGTCGGTCCACGGACCGCCCAGCGACTGGCCGAACACCTCCTCACGGTCGACCCCGAAGACCTCCAGGCTTTTGCAGAGGTATTGGGCCAGCTGCGGCAATCGGTGGGGCTGTGTTCGTCGTGCTGTTTGCTCACCGAATCAGACCCGTGCGCGGTCTGCACCGACCCCGGGCGCGACCATTCGGTGATCCTCGTCGTCGAGGAGCCCACCACAGCGTGGGCGGTCGAGGCGACGGGAGAGTTCCGCGGGCTGTATCACGCCCTCCTCGGACACCTCTCGCCGCTGCACGGCGTCGGTCCGGAAGAACTCACGATCGATCGCCTTGAGGTGCGGTGTCGCGCCGCCGGAGTCGAAGAGGTGATTCTCGCCACCGATCCGACAGTCGAGGGAGAGACAACGGCGCTCTACATCAGCCGCCGGCTCCAGCCTCTCGGGGTCACGGTGAGCCGGCCCGCATCGGGGATTCCAGTCGGTGGAGAGGTGGCATCGGTGGATCGGGTGACCCTCGCACAAGCTCTCCAGTCGCGCCGCCGTGTGTGAGCTCCATCTCCCTGATTACAGCGACTTTTTGCCGCTCCGGGTGAGGCCCGATCGGCCCCTTTTGCTTGCTTGGTGGGGGCGTCTATGCTAAAAATTGAGACTATTGGGAGTGTGAAGAGTTGGTAACCAACTTGGTCATGTATGAGGAGGAGTTCGATCGCATCAAGCTGCTCCTCGATACCCTGCGGATGGACGCCAGCGCCAAGATCGTCTTCCTGGTCGATAAGAACGGGCAGCAGATCGCGGAGGTAGGCGAGGTGAACCTCGTCGACGCGACATCTCTCGCCTCCCTGACCGCCGGCAATGTCGCGGCGACCGACGGTCTCGCCAAACTCATCGGGGAGAAGGAATTCTCGATTCTCTTCCACGAGGGCCGCAAGGACAACATTCACATTTCCATCGTCGGGCAGCGGTTGATCCTGGTTGTGATTTTTGACGAGCGCTCTTCTCTCGGTCTGGTCCGCCTGCGGGTTCGCAAGGCGTCGGCGGAGATGGAGCGTGTGCTCAACGAAATGGAGACGAAATCCCAGATGGTTGGCACCGTGGAGACACTTTCGCCGTTTGCTGAAATCACCGACGACGACATCGACGCACTGTTTTCAGAATGAGCTTCATCAACTACGCCGCTCGTGAGATCAACGTCAAGATCGTGTACTACGGTCCCGGTCTGTGTGGGAAGACGACCAACCTGCAGTACATTTTCGAAAAATCGTCGCCACAGCAGAAGGGCAAGCTGATTTCCCTGGCGACTGAGACCGACCGCACCCTCTTCTTCGACTTTCTGCCGCTCGACCTCGGTGCAGTTCGCGGGTTCAAAACCCGCTTCCACCTCTATACGGTTCCCGGTCAGGTCTTCTACGACGCCAGCCGAAAGCTCATTCTCAAGGGTGTGGACGGGGTGGTGTTTGTGGCCGATTCGCAGGAGGCGAGGATGGATGCCAACGCGGAGTCGCTCCGCAACCTCGAGGACAACCTGCGCGAAAACGGTTTCGAACTCAAGACCATCCCCTATGTCCTGCAGTTCAACAAACGCGACCTCCCGAGCGCCGTCCTGGTGGATGACATGTACCGGCTCCTCAACTTCAAGGGCGAACCCACCTTCGAGGCCGTTGCCGTCAAGGGCATGGGTGTGTTCGAGACCCTCAAGGCGGTGGCGAAGCAGGTCCTCTACGAGCTGCGCAGCCGCTGATTCATCGGCGGGAACGCGGCCGTTTCCCGACAGCTAGCCTGCATATCTCACCAGCCTCCGGCCGCGGCCGACGCTGCACCGCACCCGGCGGTGTTTTCTCGCCTTGGGGTGGTCCACGTACTGACGAGAGCACGCGCCCGCGCCCCTCGGGTCGCAAACCCCACCGGGCACGGCACCTCGCCGCCCTCGCATCGAAGTCCGGTGAGATATGCAGGCTGGAGAACCGACCCCGGCGCTGCGATTTGTTCGTCGTGGTAGGCTGCGCTCAGCCGCGGCGGTCGCGCGCTGCGAGCAACTCCAAAGACTGCGGAGGCCCGATGAACCCGTTGAAAAAGCTCTGGACCGATCACCGCCAGGCGGTTTGGCTCGACTTCATCGAACGGCAGATGCTGACCGACGGCGGGCTCGCGCGGTACGTGGAGGATGACGGGCTGCGCGGCGTGACCTCCAACCCCTCCATTTTCCAGAAGGCCATCGAAGGGGGCGGCGCCTACGATGCGGCGGTCGCGGCCCTGTTGGATGCCGAGCCGGGGATGGCCACCAAGGACCTCTACGAGGCCCTGGCGATCGAGGACATCCGGAGCGCGGCCGACGTCCTGCGCTCCGTGTGGGATGAAAGCGGCGGCGAGGACGGCTACGTCAGCCTCGAGGTGTCGCCCCACCTCGCCCACGACACCGATGGGACGGTTGCCGAGGCGCGGCGCCTGTGGGCGGCGGTCGACCGACCCAACCTGATGATCAAGGTGCCTGCGACCGCGGCGGGGACGCCCGCCATCGAGAGCTTGATCGCCGGCGGCATCAACGTCAACGCCACCCTGATGTTCTCGCTCGCCGACTACGAGGCGGTGGCGCAGGCCTATGTGCGCGGCGTCGCGGCGTGTGCCGCCCCCGACCGGGTCGCTTCCGTGGCCTCGTTCTTCGTCAGCCGGGTCGACACCAGGGTCGACGCGGCCCTCGATGCGATCGGTTCCGATGAGGCCCTCGCCCTGCGCGGCAAGGCGGCGGTGGCGAACGCCAAGCTCGCCTACCGCCGTTTCGAAGAGATCTTCGGCGATGGGCCGTTTACCGCGCACGCAGAGCGCGGCGCACGTGTCCAACGACCCCTGTGGGCGAGCACGAGCAGCAAGAACCCGGCCTACCGCGACGTCATTTACGTCGAGGAACTGATCGGCCCGCACACGGTCAACACGCTGCCGGTTGCGACGCTGGAAGCGTTCCGCGATCACGGTGTGCCCCGCACGTCGATCACCGAGGGTGTTGACGAGGCGGCGGCGACGATGGTCGCCCTCGCCGGTCTCGGGATCGATATGGACGCCGTGACCAGAGATCTTCAGGTCGATGGTGTGGCGGCCTTCGCGGCCTCATTCGACCAGTTGTTGGCGGCTTTGGACGGTGCGCGGTCAGCCTGAGATCGCATTCTTCCGCACGGATCTGACAGAGCCCGATCATCGCTCTGCCACAGTTTGCGGTTAATCTGGATATCTCTGAGGTGACGCGAGCGCCCATTCGTAGAGCGACGAGACGCCAGGATCGAGCCCGAAGCGGAGGTCTGAGATGTGCGGCATTATCGGATACGTTGGTGGGGACGAAGTGGTTCCGGTGGTCCTCGATGGCCTGCGGCGCCTCGAGTACCGGGGCTATGATTCCGCCGGCATGGCCGTGCTCGGTGACGGAGAGATCGGGATCCTCCGTGCCGCTGGCAAGCTCGGCAACCTCGAGCAGAGAGCCTACCACCAGCCTCTCCACGGCACCGTCGGGCTCGGTCACACGCGGTGGGCGACCCACGGCGCGCCGACCGAGGCCAACGCCCACCCGCAGACCGACAGCGATGGTTCGGTGGCGGTGGTTCACAACGGGATCCTGGAAAACTACAGTCAATTGCGTGCGTCGTTGATCGACGAGGGCGTCGAGCTCCAGTCTGACACCGACACCGAGCTGATCGCGCAACTTCTCGGTCGCGCCTCGGGCACTCTGTCACAGCGCGTGTTGACCGTGCTGCCGCAGCTGGTTGGCCAGTATGCGGTGGTGGCGGTCCACCGCGCCGAGCCCGATGTGGTGGTGGCCTTCCGCAACGGACCGCCGCTGGTGGTGGGGCTCGGCGAGGGGGAAAATATCGTCGCCTCCGATGTCACCGCGCTGCTCCACCGGACGCGTCGCGTGATCTTTCTCGAAAACAGTGACGTGGCGGTGGTGCGTCGCGAGTGCGTATCGATCCTCGATGCTGCCGGAAACCCGGTCGAACGGAAGATTGAGAAACTTGATTGGGACGCGGCCCGGGCGGAGAAGGGTGGCTACCGGCACTTCATGCTGAAGGAGATCTTCGAGCAGCCCGACGCCATCCGCAACACGGTCCGCGCCTATCTCAACTCCGACCGCCGTGGGGTCAACCTCGAGGGTCTCGGTTTCTCCGGAGCGGAGTTGGCGCGGCTGCGGCGGGTCCACATCATCGCGTGCGGGACGTCGTGGCACGCCGCCCTTGTCGGCAAGTTCCTCATCGAGGAGCTGACCGGCCTCCCGACCGAGGTCGATTACGCTTCGGAGTATCGCTATCGATCGCCGCTGCTCGGCGACGACCTGCTCGTCGTCGGCATCACCCAATCCGGAGAGACCGCCGACACCCTGGCCGCTATGGAGCTCGCCCGCGACGGCGGCGCCCTCCTGGCCACGGTCTGCAACAGCCGAGGATCGTCGGCGTGGCGGCTCGCGACCTCGAGGATGCTCACCCAGGCGGGGCCTGAAATCGGGGTCGCTTCGACCAAGGCCTTCTCGACACAGCTCGTAGCCCTGGTCCTCATGGCGCTGGGTCTGCGCGCCGCGCGGGGGCTGAGCGACGAGACCGACAGCGAACTGGTGGCTGAGTTGCAGCGGTTGCCGATGGCGGTCGAGACGGCGCTCTCAATCGACGAAGATCTGTTTCGCCTCGGGACCGAACTCTTGAGTGACGCCACCGACTCGCTCTACCTGGGGCGCGGCATCCTCTATCCCATCGCCCTGGAAGGCGCCCTCAAACTCAAGGAGATCTCCTACCTCCACGCAGAAGGCTACCCGGCCGGCGAGATGAAGCACGGTCCCATCGCCCTCCTCCAGGATGGTTTCCCGATCGTGGCGGTGATCCCCGAAGGGCTGTCCAGGGACAAGATCATCAGCAACCTCATGGAGGTGCGGGCCCGCGGCGCCAGCGTCCTTGCGGTTTCGGCAGATGGCGATGAGGACCTGTCGCACGTTGCCGACCTCGTGCTGCCGATCCCGCGGGTTCACCGCCTCCTGCAACCGGTGGTTTCTGTGGTGCCGCTGCAACTTCTGGCCTACAACGTTGCGGTGGAACTCGGGCTCGACGTCGACCAACCGCGGAATCTGGCGAAAAGCGTCACCGTCGAGTGACGCAAGAGCGTCACCCGACGAATGTTGAATGTTGAATTCTCAATTTTGAATGACGGACACATTGCAGAGTGGATTGAAGTGCGGTCGCCGATCGGGTGATTTTCCGAATCCAAAACTCAAAACTCAAAACTCAAACCTCGACAGGTTGTGTCTCCCGTCCGTCCTTGGTAGGTTCTCCCTTCCTCCGGAGGTGTTGTTTCCTTGAGCTCCATCCTTGATGATCTGAACCCGCCGCAGCGCGAGGCGGTGACCCACGGCGAAGGGCCGCTGCTGGTGCTCGCAGGGGCGGGCTCCGGGAAGACCCGGGTTCTCACCTGCCGCATCGCCCACCTGCTCGCGGAGAGCGCGGTCGAAGCGAGCGGGATCACGGCCGTGACCTTCACCAACAAGGCCGCCCGCGAGATGAGAGAGCGGGTGGAGATGCTGCTCGGGCGCCCTCTCGGCGGTGGTTTTGTCGGCACCTTCCACCGCTGGGCCCTTGATCTTCTGCGCAGGCACCCGGCGGCCGCTGGGTTGCCGCCGCGTTTCGGAATCGCCGACAGCGACGACCAACGCGCCCTCGTGGCGCGGGCTCTCAAGGAGCTCGGCCTCGACCCGCGGGAGTATCCGCCGCGGGCCCTGCTGGCGCGGATCTCGGGTCTCGTCAACAAGGGCACCGGGCTCGCGGACTTCGAGGACCGTGCCACCGGGCACGGTGACGAAAAGCTGGTCGAGGTCTGGCGCCGTTACGAACACCATAAAAAAGTCGCAGCGGTGGTCGATTTCGACGACATGCTGGTCCGCGCGCTCGCGGCGGTGAGTGAGGACACGGCCGTACGCAACCTGATGAGACGTCGCGCCCGCTTTCTTCTGGTGGACGAATTCCAGGACACCAACTCGCTGCAGATGGACCTCTTAAGCGAGGTTCTCGACGAAACGGGAAACCTGACCGCGGTCGGCGACGAGGACCAGTCGATTTATCGCTGGCGCGGCGCCGAGCTCGACAACATCCTGTCGTTCGAACAGTTTTTCCCCGGCGCGAAAGTGGTTGCGCTCGAGGAGAACTACCGCTCCACCGCGCCGATCCTCGCTGTTGCCGGCGGTCTGATCGCGGCCAATGTCGGGCGGCGCGGAAAGAAGCTCTTTACCAGCCGGCAGGGTGGCGAACCGGTGCGTCTCTACATCGCCGACGACGAGCGTGCGGAGGCGAGGTGGGTTGCGGATCACATCGAGGCGGCGACCGGGTCACACACCCTCGACGAGATCGCGGTTCTGATGCGGACCAACGCCCAGACCCGGCCCTTCGAGGAAGAACTGACGCGTCGTCGGGTGCCCTACCGCGTGGTCGGCGGTCTCCGCTTCTGGCAGAGGGCAGAGATCAAGGATGCTCTCGCCTATCTGCGCCTCACCTTCCGCCGCGACGATCTGCTGTCGTTCGAGCGCGTGGTCAACGTGCCCACACGAGGCATCGGGGCCGCGACCCTCGACGTTCTTCGCAGATCCTCCGAGAAACTCGGCGTGCCACTACCCGAGGCCGCTCGCCGGCTGCCGGAGGGTCTGAGCCCGAGGGCACGGCTGTCGTTGGAGAAATTCTTCGGTCTCTTCGAGGAGGCGGTCGAACGGCGCGACGAGCTCTCCGCAGGCGATTTCGTGGGTTGGTTGTTGGAGGCCTCGGGGCTGTTCGCAATGTACGACGGAGACGCCGAGGAGCGGGTGGCGAAGCGGGAAAACCTGCAACAGCTGGCTTCGGCGGTGGCCGAGGCCGCGGCCCGGGGCCAGGACCTCGAGGACTTCCTCGATTCTGTCGCCCTTCTCGAAGAGAACGACGAAGAGACGACCACGGCAGCGGTGTCGCTGATGACGCTGCACTCGGCCAAGGGACTCGAGTTCGACGTGGTCTTTCTGGCCGGGCTCGAAGACGGTCTGTTGCCTCACGCCAACTCGAGGGACGATTTCGAAAGCCTCGAAGAGGAGCGACGCCTCGCCTATGTCGGGATGACCAGGGCCCGCCGCAGGCTGGCCCTGACCGGAGCGCGGACCCGCTTCCTCTTCGGCCAGCGCCAGGCGACCCGCCCGTCGCGCTTTCTCGAGGATCTCCCCGATGGGACCGTCGAAGACGTCTCCGGCTCGAGCCTTTCGAGAACGGCGCCGTCGACGCAGCCTCGAACGGGCCGCCAGACGCCCGCACCCCGGGCGCGCCCGACCCGGGCGAGTGGGGGAGGGCCCGTCGGCGGTCGGAAGATCGCCGCCACCGTTGTCGACAGCGACGGCAACGGGTGGCGCCCCGGCGACAGGGTCCGGCACCGGCGTTTCGGGAGCGGGGTTGTGTTGGCGTGCCAGGGCACCGGCGCCCAGCTCAAGCTCGTGGTCTATTTCGACCGTGCCGGGCGCAAGACCCTGGTTCCGACCATCGCCAAGCTCGAAAAAACGTAGGTCGGAATGCGCGAGGAGTATTCTTCGTAGTGCACAGTGTGGAACTCCATTGGAGGCGGCAGTGAAAAAGGAATGGCATCACACGACAGTCCTGGCGGTGCGTCGCGGTGGCGTGGTGGCCGTGGGCTCCGACGGCCAGGTGACCCTCGGCACAGCGGTGCTCAAACACGGGGCGGCCAAGGTTCGCCGGCTTGCCGGCGGGAAGGTCCTGGCCGGCTTTGCAGGGTCGGTGGCCGACGCGCTGGCCCTGTTCACCCGGTTCGAGTCCAAACTCGAAGAATACGGCCACAATTTGGAACGGGCCGCGGTGGAGCTCGCGAGGGACTGGCGGACGGACAAGGCGCTGCGCCACCTCGAGGCCCTGCTCATCACCGCCGATACGAAAACGACCCTTTTGGTGTCGGGGACCGGAGAGGTTCTGGTGCCCGACGACGACATGGTGGCGGTGGGCTCCGGCGGCTCCTACGCCCTTGCGGCTGCCCGTGCGCTCCTCAAACACACCGAACTGTCGGCACGGGAGGTCGTCGCCGAGGCGTTGGCCATCGCTGCCGACATCGACATCTACACCAATGACCACATCACCATCGAGGAGCTGAAATCGTGAAGCTCGATTCCCTGACGCCAACCGAGACCGTTCTCGAACTCGATCGTTTCATCGTCGGCCAGGACGCCGCCAAACGAGCGGTCGCCGTCGCCCTGCGCAACCGCTGGCGGCGCCAACAGCTGACTCCCGAGCTGCGCGAGGAGGTTGCACCGAAGAACATCATCATGATCGGTCCGACCGGGGTCGGGAAGACCGAGATCGCGCGCCGGCTCGCGCGCCTGACGGGCTCGCCGTTTCTCAAGGTGGAGGCCTCGAAGTTCACCGAGGTCGGGTATGTCGGCCGCGACGTGGAGTCGATCATTCGCGATCTGCTGGATGCGGCCATTCAGTTGGTCCGTATGGAACGGGTGGCGGAGGTCGAGGTGCGAGCGGAACGGGCCGCCGAGGACCGCCTCCTCGATCTTCTGGTCGTCAGCTCGACATCGGCGCTCGAGACCTCCCTCGAGGAGCGTCGGCGCGCGCTCAAGCGGCCCCTCCGCGACGGTCTTCTGGAAGACAACGAGGTCGAACTGGATGTCGCCGAGGATCGAATGCCAACGGTCGAGATGTTCACCCCCCAGGGCATGGAGTCGATGGGGATCAACCTCAAGGACATGTTCGGCGGCATGATGGGCCGCAAATCGAAAAAACGAATGACGATCAAAGAGGCGCGCCGGGTCCTCACCGCCGAAGAGGAAGAGAAGCTCATCGACCGCTCGCAGGTCGAGGGCGAGGCGATCACCAGGGTCGAGGAGTCGGGCATCGTCTTCCTCGACGAGATCGACAAGATCTGTTCGCGCGATGACGCCGGCGGGCGCGGCCCGGATGTCTCCCGCGAGGGCGTCCAGCGGGACCTGCTGCCGATCGTCGAGGGCACCCACGTCAACACCCGTTACGGTGTTGTCCGTACCGACCACGTATTGTTCATAGCCGCAGGCGCATTCCACGTGTCGCGGCCGGCCGACCTCATCCCAGAAATGCAGGGGCGTTTCCCGATCCGGGTCGAGCTCCACTCGCTCGGAGCCGAGGAGTTCGAGAGGATCCTCAAGGAACCCGAGAACTCTCTGATCCGCCAGTACACGGCGCTCCTGGCCACCGAAAATCTCGAGTTGCGGTTTTCCGATGAAGCGGTCAAGACCATCGCAGCTCTCGCCGCCGAGATCAACAGCTCGGCCGAGAACATCGGCGCCCGACGACTTCACACGGTGCTCGAGCGGCTTCTCGAGGAGCTCAGTTTCTCGGCCCCCGACCGCGCCGGCGAAGCGGTGGAGGTCGATGCCGACATGGTCCGCGACCGTCTCGCCGATCTGGTTGGTGATCGCGACCTGGCGCGGTACATTCTGTAGAGATGATTTCGAATTTCGGATTTCGGATTTCGAATTTCCACCCCACCACCGGCGCGGGTGAAAGGCCGGATAAATCCGAAATCCGAAATCCGAAATCCGAAATACCCGTTGCGGTGGTGCTGCTGTGCGCGATGGTTCTTTTGTCAGCATGTGGCAAGCAGGGGCCTCCGCTGCCGCCCGAGATTCGGATCGCCGAGCGCACGACGGACCTGAAGGCTGAACAGGAGGGCGAGGTGGCGGTCCTGCGGTGGAGCTATCCCTCGTTGACGACCGCCGGCGACAACCTCTCCGATATTGAGGCCATCGAGGTGTGGCGGGCGACCCTGCCCAAGGGCCAGGAGCCGCCCCCACCCATGACGGCCCAGGATCGCGCCCTGCAACGCCAGCTTCTCGAAGCGCAGGGTGAGATGGTGCACCGCCTCGACCCCGCCGAGATTGAGGCTGCCACCCGCGGGCCGGCTCTCGTCTATCGCGACGACCTCGATCGTTGGCGTGAGACCGTATCGAACGATCCCGGCACGACGGTTGTCTGGTACGGCGTGCGGACGATCTGCTGCCGGAAACGAGAGTCCGACCTCTCGAATGTGGCGCGGCTCCTGCCCGCAAAGCCTCCCGATCCTCCCAACGGATTGCACTTGACTGCCGGCGCCCAGGGCATCGAAGTGCGCTGGCAGGCGGTACCAGAAATTTTTGCTCTGGTCGAACGTTCGTCGGATGGCACGGCCTGGGCATCAGTGACCGAAGAGCCGATCAAGGTTGGCGAGTGGCGGGACGAAGAGGCTGCGCAGGGTCAGGCCTGGAGCTATCGTCTGCGTTCGGTCGCGCCGCTCGAGGGCAGTGGTCTGGTTGTCGGAGACCCTTCAGAGCCGGCCCGGATCGAACATCCCGACACCTATCCTCCAGCCGCGCCGACCGGGGTGGTGTGCCTGCCCGAGGGCGCTTCGGTTCGCATCCGTTGGGGGCTGGTGGCGGGGGCGACGAGTTACGGGGTGGCTCGTCAGCAGACCGGGGGGCCCGTCGAGGCCCTGACGTCGGGTTTGAAGACGGTCGAGTTCATCGACTCCGAACCACCCCTCGGTGAGGTCCTCTATCTCGTGGTGGCGTCGGACGCCGCCGGCAACACCAGTGAATCCGCGGGATGTTCGGTGGTCATGGGCGCGGTGCCGTGACGTCGGCAGTTTTCAAGATGGAGGGTTCCGGCAACGACTTCGTGGTCGGTGTCGGCGGGTGGGCGGACCGGTTGGCGGGCGACCCTGAGCTCGTGCGCCGCGTGTGCGACCGCCGCCGCGGCATCGGCGCGGATGGGACGCTTTCTTTGCGGGCCGTGTCGCCGACATCAGTCTCGATGGTCTACTGCAATGCCGACGGCGGGGCGTCCGACTTCTGCGCCAACGGCACGCGCTGTGCTGCGCGAGCCGCGGTCGAGTTCCTGGGGTGTGGCCGGCAGCTCGACGTGGTGACCGGGTGGGCGGTCATTCCCGCCGAAGTGCGCGGCGACGAGGTTTCCCTGACGCTGCCCCAGCCCGAGGGCCCTCCGCTTTTTCCGGAAATCGAGACCGCGGTGGCGGCGGGCGCGATCACGCAGCTCGAGATCGGGGTCCCTCACCTCGTCATTCGGGTGTCAGGGCTTGCCGGTCTCGACCTCGCGAGCCTCGGGCCGCCGCTTCGTGCCCATCCTGCGGTCGGCCCCGAAGGCGCAAATGTCAATTTTTTTGAGACCGACGACGACGGGCGAATCGTGGCGCGCACCTGGGAGCGCGGCGTCGAAGCGGAGACCCTGAGCTGCGGTTCGGGTGCGGTGGCGATGGCCCTCGTCGTGATGGCCGAGCGCGGCACGACCCGGGTGGAGTTGCGGCCGGCTTCGGGAGATACCTTGGTCGTCGAGGCGCTCGGTGATCCGCCGGTTTGCGCGACGCGGCTTATAGGGCCCGCGCGGTTTGTGGGTGAGATCCACCTCGCAGACGAATTCCTCACGCGATCCTGATTTCGGGTTGGTTCGGGTCGCATCCTTTACGAGCGTTTGAGTGAACCCGTCTTTGTGTGCGCGCTTCCCGGGAGGAGCCACCCGTCGCATTGTTGGCCCGTAATGCCGAGCCGGATTTGTGAATCCATCTCCAACAATGCGACAAATGGCACCTCCGCCGCACGGGGTCCGTATCCGGAGGCGCTTCCCTATCCGAAGATCTTCCAGCCTATGAGGAGGGCGAAGGCGGCGAAGTAGCCCGCGGCGAGGTCGTCGGCGACGATGCCGATACCCCCCGGGAGCTTCTCGCAGACCCGGATCGGCCACGGCTTGACGACGTCGAAGAAGCGGAAGAGCAGAAAACCGGCGGCTGCGAAGATCGCCAGTTGATTCGAAGCCAGGACGGGGAGGAAGGGCAGCGCCACCAGATAGGTCAGCCACTGACCGGCGACCTCGTCGATCACGATGGGCCCCGGGTCGCTTGCGCCCCTGCGCGCCGCCTCTTTCTCGCTGGCCCACAGACCGGCAGCGGTCGCCACAACCAGCGCCACCGCGGTCACAGCGATGCGCGCGGAAGTCGTCGTCACGACGAGACACCCGGCCCACCACAACAGGGCAGCCGGGAGCGAGCCTGCGGTGGTGCCCGGGGCGGGCAGCTTTTCACCCAGGCCGCCCATCGTGGCAATGAGACGAGCCAAAGAGGAACCCTGTTCCGTCATGTCATGCCCCCGTTTTGAGTGCCTCGACGAGCCTGCGGTGAAAGCCGCCGAAGTCTCCCGACGAACAGCCTACCACCACATCGCCGCGATGCAGGGAGGGGAGAAGCCTTGCCACCGGGTCATCTCCGTTCGCCGGCATCAGCGTGACGACACCGCGCTCGGCCAACGCCCCGGCGAGAGCGTCGCGGTCGAGCACTTCCTCCTCCGTCAATCGATCTTTGTGGTACGGCTCCGCCACCAACGCGAGGTCGGCCGCGCTGAGGGCCGTCAGATACGCATCGTAAAACGACTGCCTCGCGGCGGTCAGAGAGCGCGGTTCAAAGGCGATCACGAGGCGACGCTCGGGCCACTGCAGCCGAGCCGCGGCGATTGTGGCCGCAAGGGCCGTCGGGTGGTGGGCGAAATCATCGACGACGACAATCCCGGCGGCCTCTCCCACGATCTCCATTCGGCGAGCAACGCCGGGGTAGGACGCCATGGCCTCGGCGGCCGCGACCGGGTCCACCCCGGCGACAGCGGCCGCCGCCACCGCCACCGCGGCGTCCTGCATATTGTGCAGACCCGATTGGCGGAGCTCCAACGCGTGGCCGCGGCCCCGCCAGGAGAACTGTGCCCGGTTTGTTCCTCCTCCTCCGTCCCACGACACCAGGCGGAGGTCGTCGTTTTCGCGTTCGCCGACTGTGACAATGGGCGCGGTGGCGTCACGGCAGGCAGCCAGCGCCCCCTCGCTCCATGCGTTGACCACGACCGCGCCGTCGCGGGGTACCTGCGCCGCTCCGGCTCGGAAGGCGGTGAGCACGGCCTCGTAATTCGGATAGAGATCGGCGTGGTCGAATTCGACGGGCCCGAGAACGAAGAGATGGGGCCGGTAGTGGAGGAATTTCGGTCCGCGATCAAAAAACGCGGTGTTGTACTCATCGCCTTCGATGACCAGAAAATCTCCGCTCCCAAGGCGAAATCCCCTGGGGTTCCACTGCGGCAGACCGCCCACCAGATAGGAGGGGTCGGCCCCGGTTGCTTCGAGGATCCACGACAGCATGGCCGAGGTGGTGGTTTTGCCGTGGGTCCCCGCCACGACAAGGCTTTGCAGGCCGCGGGCGAGCACGTAGTGGGCCACGGCTTCCGCCTGCGCGATATGAGGAAGACCACGCTCGAGAACCGCCGCAACTTCGACATTGCTGCGCGGCACGGCGTTGCCGATGATCACCCGGTCCAGATCGTCGGGCAGGCGGGTGGCGTCGAAACCGAGCCGCACCGGAATACCGAGATCTTCGAGGAGGGTGCTCATCGGTGGGTAGAGGTGGGCATCGACCCCCTCCACTCGATGACCGATTTCGGAGAGCAGCCCGGCCAGAGGCGCCATCGCGGTGCCGCCGATCGGCAGAAAATAGAGGAATTCGGGTCGAGTCTGCAAGATGCTCCGTTCCGAGAGTATAAGTTCTGCAAAAAAGCGCCCGCGAGGGTTGTCCGCTGTCGCCGTCGACTTTTATGATTGTCCCCCGATGATGAACGGATGACAAGGAGGATCGCACATGAAAAGTTCACGTTTCACCGACCTGACCGCCGCCGCCGTGGTGGCGTTGCTCGTTGCCGGCGCCTCGATGGCCGCTGCGGCCGACGGCCCGAAACTGGTGGTGCCCGAAAAGATCAAGGACATGGGAACGGTCGCCCAGGGAGAAGTCCTCGAAATCGATTTCGAATTGGTCAACGAGGGTGACGAGACCCTCGAAATCAGAGCCGTGCGCCCGACCTGCGGCTGCACGGTCGCCGATTTCGACCGCGAGATCCCCGCCGGGAAATCCGGTTTTATCCACGCCAAGCTCGACACCGGCGACTTCACCGGACCGATCTCCAAGTCCATTCTGATCATGACCAGCGACCCGCAGGAACCCACCGTCACGGTGGTCATCAAGGCCGCAGTTCATCCCTATGTCGAGGTGTTGCCGCGTGCCCTGATCCGTTTCAACGCGGTCCAGCACGAGCCCATGGTCGAGAAGATCACGGTGGCGGCTGCCGAAGATGACCCGAACTTCAAGGTCACAGGCGTCACGAGCAGCGTGCCGTACCTCGCAACCGTCGTGCGCCCCCTTCCCAAGGACGAACTGATCGCCGGCAAATCGGCACAGCAGTACGAGATCCAACTGTCGCTCGCGGACGATGCGGCGGTCGGTCCGGTCAACGCGGTACTCAAAGTGGAAACCAACCACCCCAAGGCCAAGGTGGTGCCGGTCAAGGTCTTCGGCGTTGTGCGCGCCCTGCTCCACGTCACGCCGTCGCAGGTTCAGTTCGGGTCGGTGTCGGCCAAGAATCAGCCGGGCCGGAACCTCATTCTGGTCAACAATCGCACCGGTGGTGCCAAGATCACGGTGACGTCTGCAAGCGTCAATGACAGCGCCTTCAATGCCGAAGTGGTGACCATCGAAGCCGGAAAGCGCTACCAGGTGACCGTGACGGTCGCGAGCGACGCCAGTCCCGGCCCGCGAGACGCCGTCCTCACCCTGCAGACGAGCGACCCCGAATTCCCCACCGTCGAAGTCCCGGTTCGAGCGAATATCAGTTAGCGCCTTTTCAATTCACGGAATGGCGGGAGGACCAGGGTCCTCCCGCTGTTGTTATTCGTGAGATATGCTCTGGCGGATTTCGGATTTCGGATTTCGGATTTCGGATTTCGGATTTCGGAATAAGCTTCTCGTCACCCCCCGGCGAACGAAAGGACTGGTGCAGTCGGCACATGGTGCGGACCCTCGGTATTGAAACCTCGTGTGACGAGACCGCGGTGGCGATCCTTGATCGCGATGGCCTGGTTGAGGTCAATCTGCTGTCGAGCCAGATCGCGGCGCACGCACCCTTTGGTGGAGTGGTGCCCGAGCTCGCCTCGCGGGAGCACTTGAAGGCCCTTCCGCTTCTGGTGGAACGGGCGGTCGAGTCGGCGGCCGGACCGCTCGAGCTGGTCGCCGTCACGTCAGGGCCGGGACTTGTCGGCGCTCTTCTCGTGGGGGTCCGGTTCGGGGCCGCCTTTGCGTGGGGCTCGTCGCTGCCGCTGGTGGCGGTCGATCACCTCGAGGGCCACCTGGTGTCGCCCTTTCTCGGTCTCGATGGCGAAACGGCGCAGCCTGAACCGGACTGCGTGCTCGCACTGGTGGCGTCGGGTGGGCACTCGAGCTGGTATCTCCTGCAAAAAGGTGGCCGCCAACGCCTCGGTCAGACCAGGGACGATGCGGCAGGAGAGAGCTTCGACAAGGTCGCTCAGGTGCTCGGTGTCGGCTATCCGGGCGGCCCGGCTCTCGACGCCCTGGCCCGCGGCGGCAATCCGCGAGCGGTCGATCTTCCGCGCCCGAGATTGAAAGACGCACCCTTCGATTTCTCATTTTCCGGGCTCAAGTCGGCAGCCATCCGCTGGATTCGGCAGCAGGGATTGGCGGCGGCCGGCGGCGACGGCCGGATCGCCACAGCGGACTTTGCCGCCTCGTTCGAGGCCGCCGTCGTGGATCAGTTGTTGGGTCCCCTGGATGAGCTCGCGGCGCGGCACCAGCCGGTGATGGTGACGGCGGCCGGTGGAGTTGCGGCCAACACGCTGTTGCGCGAACGGCTCACCGCGTGGGGGACCCAGCGAGGCGTGGAAGTTCTTCTTCCGGTTCGGGCTCTGACGACGGACAACGCGGCCATGATCGCGCGGGCGGGACAGATCAAATATCGTGAAGGGGTTCGCGATGATCCGCGACGGCTCGATGCCCGGGCGCGCAGGGCCTGGCAGCCTCCGGGCATGCGGGCGAAGGTAGAATCGACGGGAGAGGCGGGAAACGGATGAAGAAATCAGTCGCGCGCGAGTATTACGAGGCCATTCTCGTGGCCTTTGTTCTCGCGCTGTTCGTGCGGACCTTCGTGTTCGAAAACTTCAAGATCCCATCCGGATCGATGGAAGACAATCTTCTGATCGGTGACCACCTCGTGGTCAACAAGTTCATCTTCTCGGGCAACGGCGACACCTTGCTCCATAAGTTGTTCCCCTACCGTGGGCCCGAGCGCGGTGACGTGGTCGTGTTCAAGTATCCGGAAGATCCCCGCCGGGACTTCATCAAGCGATGTGTTGCGATCGCGGGCGACACCGTCGAGCTTCGGCGCAAGCAGCTCTATATCAACGGAGAGGTCGTCGATGAACCGATGGTGGTCCACAAGGATCACCGCATCTATGACGATTCCCCGGCCGAGCCGGTTTCGTCTCGCATCCGGGACAACTTCGGCCCTTTTTCGGTGCCGGAGGGGACGGTGTTCTGTCTCGGCGACAACCGCGACAACTCGCTCGATTCGCGTTTCTGGGGTCCGGTTCCCCTGGACTACGTCAAGGGACGGGCGGTGCTGATCTACTGGTCGTACGAGGCGGGGCGCAACGACTGGCAATGGCGGGGCTTTGGGCACCGCATCAAACAACTCGCCGGGGTCTTCTTCAATTTCTTTACAAAGACCCGATGGGAACGGGAGTTCAAGCTGATCCGATGAGACGGGGTCGCGGCCTCGCGTCCGGCTCAAAATGACCGTGCCGATCGGTGATAGGATCGTGTTGAACACAGTCGGAGGCTGAGAGATGAAAAAGTGGCGATTCCAGCGCGGCGATGTCCCCATCGGATGCTTGGTGGGTGGGGTGGTCGCTCTTGTGGTGACCCTCATCGCGATCAAGGTGGCGCCGCTGATGATCAATGTCGGAGAGCTCGACAAGGAGATCTCGGTTTTGGCCGACCGTGCCAGTCGGCACGACTACAACGACGCGCGAATCCTCCGCGACATTCTGCAAAAGGCGGAGGCGTTGGAACTTCCAGTCACCAAAAAGGAAGTCACCATCAAACGATCGTCCAAACGCATCAAGATCACGGTCGTCTACGATCTCCCCATCGAATTTCCCGGCTACACCTATGTGTGGCACAAAGAGCACTTTCACAATCGTCAGCTGATCGAATTTCTAGCCTGTAATTCTCACCAACCTCCTGCTGCGGGCAGCGTTGCGCCGCACCCGGCGGGCGTTTTCGCGCCTCGGGGTGCTCCACGTACTGTCGAGTACGCGTCCGCGCCCCTCCGGTCGCAAACTTGACCGGGCACTGCGCATTCCCCTCCGCAGTTTCCGGATGGGAACGGGCTAGCCCGCTGACATCTCCTCGAGAATGCGCTGAGCGGCCTCGACCGGGTCCGGCGCCCTGGTGATGGGTCGGCCGACCACGAGAATGTCGGCCCCTGAAGCCAGCGCGGCAGCCGGCGTGACGACCCGCCGTTGGTCGTCGGCCGCAGCCGCGGCCGATCTGATGCCCGGGGTGACGATGACGAAGTCGCTGCCGCAGGCGGTGCGGATGACCGACGCTTCGAGGGCCGATGAGACGACTCCTGATGCCCCCGCGTTGCGGGCAAGGCCGGCCCAGTTGAGGACGAGATCCTCCGGGGATCGGCCGTCGCCGAGTTCCCGCAGGGCCAGGCTGTCGAGGCTCGTCAGGACCGTCACTGCGACGACGAGTGGTGGTTTGCCGGAAGCGCCCGAGCGGGCGCCGGCAACAGCCGCCTCAATCATCCTGCGGCCGCCACCGGCATGGACCGTGAACATCGCAGCGCCGCAGGCGGCGCAATTCGCAGCCGCCTTCTCGACGGTGGTGGGGATGTCGTGCAGCTTGAGGTCGAGAAAGATCTGCGGGCCGAGTTCGGCCACTTCCGCGACCAACGCGGGCCCGTGCGCGACAAAGGCCTCGAGACCGATCTTGAGCCAACCGGCGTGGTCGGCGAGAGCGGCGGCGGTGGCAAGGATCCACTGACGGTCGCTGCCGTCGAGGGCGATGCACAGAGAATCTCGAACCTGCATGGCTTCTCCTCGAATCTGGGGTTGGCGCCGCCGGTGAGTTTACGTCATCTTTCCGGGGGGTTGCGGGGGAACTCCCCCGTGGGTTCGCGGTACCATGCGTGGTGTGACCCACCGCCAGGTCTGGATCGACGCGATGACGACCGGAGCGGCCGCCGGTCTGGTGGCCGAAGCGCTGGTCCTGCGCATGAACCCCGAGGTCACCCAGGAGATGCGCGGGGTGATTGTCGGCATGCCGCTGTGGGCGTCGTGGGGCATGCTCATGATCGGTGTGCCGCTGCTGATCATCCTCGCCGTTGTCCAACGCCTCCGCCGTCGCGACGACCAGTGGTTGACGCCCGAACTCACCGCCGCGGTCTTTGTCATCGGCTCGATCCTGAGCGCGGTGAATGCGAGTTTTCACGTTCACTTGTTGCAGGGATCGGCTCACCGCGTCCTCGTCCAGGACGCTGTGGCGTGGGCGGTATCGGCCGTTCTCGCCCTCACTGGAGGATGGCTGGTCCGACGACGGGGCAGAGGTGTCAAGCTGCGAATCGGTCTGACCGTGTTCGTGTTGATGCTGCCGGTTTTGAGGGTGGTCGGGGTGCCGACCCCGCCCCGACAGTATCTCGAGGTGGCGGCGAACCCGCTCGGGAACCCGACGCGCCCGTTGTTGGTGATAGGGCTCGAGGGGTTGGACTCCAAGTTCCTGCTCACCGACGCCATCGGATCCAACCTGCCGACGTTGGCGAGGTTGCGGGAAGACGGGAGCCGGGTTCGAATCGAGCCGCATCGTCCGTATCTGCGATGGGCTCTGTGGACCTCGGTCGCGACCGGTACCTATCCCGGACAACACGGGGTCAAGGCCCACTGGGGCTGGGACCTTCCACTGGTTTTCCCAAAGACGTTGCGGCTCCTGCCGTGGACCCCCGAAGGATCGCGGGTCATCCTGCCATGGGGCCTGGCTGAGAGGGTGCCGCCGCCACCGACAACTGTGGCCCCGCTGTGGGCGCGTCTCGAGGCATCCGATGTTTCGACAGCCATCTTCGGCTGGCCCGGTTCGTGGGGCGGCGACCCCTCGTTGCGTCCAACGCCCGTTTTTGACCGGGCCTTCCTCCTCGAATCCAGCATGAATGCCTCGTTGGAGAGTGCGCTGGCGCCATTCCCCGAGCGCCGGTCCCAGATCTGGGAGGCCATTGTCCGCGACCAGGCGCGGGTTGATGAAGCTCGCGATCTCATTGCCGCCGGTGGAGACGACGTCTGGGTCCACCTCGAGACCCTGGCCCTCGTTCGCCGATTCCACGAGCCCCTGCGGCGGCGGCACGCGCGCGAACGCCGGCTCATGGAACTCGTGATGGAGTTGTTGGACGATCAGTTGGGCGTCCTGCTCGATGCGACCCGCTCCGACGCTGTCGTCGCGGTGGTCTCGCCCTATGGGTTTGCGCCACCGGGCTCGTTTGAAAGGATGAAGAGGTTGTTCGGCGGCGGCGGGAAGTGGCAAACGTCTGCCGAGTCGTGCCCGGACGGTTTGCTTGTGGTTCTCGGGGACGGTGTCAATGCGGCGATGAGGGGACCGCGCGCCACCCCACCGGATGTTGCGCCCACCCTGTGCTACCTCCTCGGTCTTCCAGTGGCACAGTACATGGAAGGCAGCGTGCTCGTCGATATCATCGAGCCCACCTTTCTCGCAGAACACCCCCTGCGGGTCGTGGATTGAGGAGAGAGTCGATCCTGTGATGAAATTCAGAATCTGGAATTCGACCGGTCGCGGTACTCTTGGGTGAGTCCATGAAGCTGTCTGTCATCACTCCCGTCTTCAACGAGCGAGCCACGGTCGAAGAGCTGCTGAACAAAGTGGCGATGGCGCCGCTGCCTGCGGAGATCAACGCCCTCGAAATGGTTCTCGTGGATGATTGTTCGAAGGACGACACCTGGACGGTCCTGGAGGCGTGGCGGCCGGGGACCAGGGACGACGGGAAAATTGTCGCGGTCAGTCGCCACCGCCACCCCGAGAATCGGGGCAAGGGCGCTGCGTTGCGGACCGGTTTTGCAGCGGCGGGCGGTGAGATCTTCCTGATCCAGGACGCCGACCTCGAATACGACCCCTCGGACTATCCGGTCCTCCTCGACCCCATCCTCAGCGGGCGGGCGGAGGTCGTCTATGGATCGCGGTTTCTCGGTGGTCCGCACCGGGTGCTCTTTTTCTGGCACTCCATCGGCAATAACTTCCTGACCCTGCTCTCCAACATGTTCTCCGACCTCAACCTGACGGACATGGAGACCTGCTACAAGACGTTCAGGCGCGAGGTCCTCGACACCATTACCCTGAAGTCCAATCGTTTCGGTTTCGAGCCCGAATTCACCGCCAAGGTCGCGCGCCTCGATGTCAGGGTTTACGAGGTGCCGATCGCCTACCATGGCCGAACTTACGCCGAGGGCAAAAAGATCGGGTGGAAGGACGGCGTGGCCGCAGTGTGGTCGATCCTCCGCTTCAATATCTGGTCGCGGAACTGAGGATTCGCCGACTTAGAATTTCGGTGGTGCGCACTTCCGTTTGGACCCAATCTTGGTATGGTATGCGGTGCCCGGACCCTGACCGTCGCGAAAGCTTGGGGGCCGGGAGAATCTGAAATTCAGGAGGCCGTGACGTGGCAAAGAGATCTGTGGTGGTAATGCCCGGTGATGGGATCGGCAAGGTGGTGCTGCCGGAGGCCGTCCGCGTGCTCGAGGCGGCCGGCTTCGAGGCGGATTGGATCGAGGCCGGGATCGGATGGGAGCACTGGGTCGAGGCGGGTAACCCGCTGCCCGAACGGACCGTAGAACTGATTGCCGAACACAAGGTGGCGCTGTTCGGCGCGATCACCTCGAAACCCAAGGACAAAGCGGCGGCCGAGATCAAAGCCGAGCTGCGCGACAAGGGCTTTGTCTATTACTCGCCGATCGTCGGTCTGCGACAGCGGTTCGACCTCGATGTGTCGATCAGGCCGTGCATCACCTTTCCCGGCAACCCGCTCAACTTCATTCGCCGGGCGGCCGATGGAGGATTCGAAGAGCCGAAGGTCAACGCCGTGATCTTCCGCCAGAACACCGAGGGTCTGTACGGTGGCGTCGAGTGGACCAACCCGCCCGACCAGGTCTGGGACGCCCTCGACACCCATCCGAGATTCAAAGCGTTTCGCGATGTGCCGCGCGAGGACCTCGCCGTGTCGACCCGGATCTTCACCCGCGCCAAGTGCCGGCGGATCTGCGAACAGGCCTTCGCCTACGCCGATCGGCACGGTTATTCGAGCGTCACGGTGTGTGAAAAACCGAACGTGATCCGCGAGACCTCAGGGATGATGCTCGCCGAGGCGCGCAAGGCCCACGAGGCCTACCCCGGGATCCAGCTCTGGGACACCAACATCGATGCGCAGATGATGTGGTTGACCAAGAACCCCGAAGACTACGGGGTGATCGTGGCCGGTAACATGTTCGGCGACATTATCTCGGACGGATTTGCCGGGCTCGTCGGCGGACTCGGATTTGCCGCGTCGGCCAACATCGGTCGCGAGGTTGGCGTCTTTGAACCGACCCACGGCTCGGCGCCGAAGTATGCAGACCTCGACCCGTCGATCGTCAACCCCATCGCCATGGTGATGTCGGCAGTCATGATGCTGGACTGGCTGGGCGAGGTCGAAATCGGGAACAGGGTGCGCAAGGCGGTGGCGGCGGTTGTCGCAGAAAGTCGGGTCAGCAGCTACGACATGCTCAAGCTGCGCGGCGGGGCCGAGGCCGTCGGCCAGGGAGCTGCGACGACCGGCCAGATGACTGATGCCATTATCAAGGCTCTCTAAAACGGGGCTCGTGGCAAGTTGAGGAGGTGACGATGGGTGCGTCCGACTACAAGGCGGCTTCTGTGGGTCCTGAAGGCGCCGGCTTCCGGTCGGACCTCCACGTCTCTTTCGAGCCCGGTCCCGATGCGCTTGTTTTCGATCTCACCTCCAAGGTCGACTATCTCTACGGTGAGGCCATCGAGGCCGCGGTGCGCAGGGTGGCGACGGCCTTCGGTCTGAAAAAGGGCCGGTTGACGGTCGTCGATGCAGGGGCCCTCGAGTGGGTCATCCTCGCGCGGGTGGAGACCTGTCTGCGCCGCGCGGGCCTCGACGGTCCGGCGGTCCTCCCCGAGGCTGCACCCGGCGCTGCGGCACCGCGCCGCCGCGAACGGTTGCGCCGAAGCCGGCTCTACATACCCGGCAACCAGCCCAAGCTGATGATCTCGGGCGGTCTCTACGGCGCCGACGGGATCATCCTCGATCTCGAGGACTCGGTGCCGCCGGCGGAGAAGGACGGCGCCCGGATCCTGGTCCGGAATGCTCTGGTGGCCCTCGACTGGGGCGTGTCCGAGCGCATGGTGCGCATCAACCAGGGCGCCAGTGGTGAGGAGGATCTGGCGGCCATCGCCGGCCACAACCCGCACACTGTGCTGGTGCCGAAAGTGGAAGCCGCCGCACAGGTCGGACGCGCCGCCGAGGTGCTTCGCGGTTTTTGCGGGGACGGCGCGCCGTTCCTGATGCCGATCCTGGAATCACCACGCGGCGTACACAACGCGTTTGAGATTGCCGCTGCGGACCCCTCCGCGGTGGCACTCACCATCGGTCTCGAGGACCTGTCGGCCGAGCTCGCGGCGCCGCGGACAGCGGAGGGGACCGAGAGCTTTCTCGCTCGTCAAACGACCGTCTACGCAGCTCGTGCGGCCGGCGTCCAACCGATCGCTTCGGTGTTTTCGGATATCGACGACGAGGAGAGCCTGGCGGCCTACGTGAAGCGTGAACGGGGCCTCGGGTTTGACGGTGTCGGTTGCATCCACCCCCGGCAGATCCCGGTGGTCCACCGCGAGATGACGCCGTCCGAGGCGGAGGTGGAGCGCGCGGTGCGGGTGGTTCGGGCAGCGCGCGAGGCTGAAGAACGCGGGCTCGGCGCCGTAGCCGTTGGTTCGAAGATGGTGGATCCGCCGGTGGTCAAGCAGGCTTTTCGAACGGTCAGCCTGGCGGTGGCCGGAGGAGTCCTTGATGCGGGGTGGGATGCTCAGGGGTGAGTTTGTGATTTCGGATTTCGGATTTCGGATTTCGGATTTTCCCCCCGCCCGAACGGAGCTGGGAAACGTGGTACGACGGGTCTCAGGGGGTGGCCAATGACAATCAAACTCGAGAAGAATGCTGCGGGTCGGCTGGTGCCGGTTGAGGTCAACGGGCGCGCGAGCGTGCCGTTCCGGGGCGTCGGCGGCTCTCGTCCGGAGGGGCGGAAGGCCGCGCCTCGGGTCTCGACCTGTGTTGATTACCCGGCGGATGGCGATAAGAGGGTGGGGGGTCTTCGCGAGGCCCTCGAGGCCGCAGGTCTTTCCGACGGCATGGTGGTTTCGACGCACCACCACCTGCGCAACGGGGATGCGGTCGGGAATCTGATCTTCGATTCGGCCGCCGACATGGGTGTCAAGGACCTGATGTGGTTTCCCTCCGCGTCCTTCCCGGTCCACGCCAACCAGATCCGCCATCTCGACTCGGGCGTCATCCACCACATCGAAGGCTCGATGAACGGCCCCCTCGGAGCCTACTGTTCGGCGGGCAAGATGCGCGGGCTCGGCGTCCTGCGGTCGCACGGCGGCCGTTGGCAGGCGATCCAGGATGGCGAGGTTCACATTGACATCGCCGTGATCGCCGCGCCGACCGCTGACTTCTTCGGCAACGCCAACGGCGTCAACGGCCCGGCAGCCTGTGGGCTGCTCGGTTTTGCCCTCGCCGATTCCGTCTCCGCCGAAAAGGTCATTGTGGTCACCGACAACCTGGTGCCCTTTCCGTGTCTGCCGTGGCAGATCCAGGGCAACAACGTGGATCTCGTGGTCGAGGTCGACTCGATCGGCGATCCCACCCAGATCGTCTCCGGCACGACCCGCATCACCCAGAGCCCGGACCGGCGGCGAATCGCCCAGCTCGCGGCTCGTTTCTGCGCCGAGGCCGGCATCATCCGCGACGGTTTTTCCTTCCAGGCCGGCGCCGGCGGCACGACCCTCGCCTTTGCCGTGTATCTGGCCGAACTGATGCGCACGGCTGGCGTCACTGCCCGGTTCGCCCGCGGCGGGTCGACCCAGCACATGGTGGAGATGCTCGAGGAGGGGCTGATTGAGGTCATTCTCGACGGACAGACCTTCGATCTCGACGGCGTGCGGTCGATGCGCGATGATTCCCGCCACCAGGACACCTCGCCCTTCACGTCGTACAACTTCCACGGCAAGGGCAACTTCGCTTCGATGGTGGATGTGGCTGTGCTCGGCGCCACCGAGGTCGACCTCGAGTTCAACGGCAACGTCGTGACGCATTCCGACGGGCGGATGCTGCACGGCATCGGCGGTTGGCAGAACTGTCTGACCGCGCGCTGCTCGATGCTGCTGGTGCCCTCCTTCCGCGACCGGATACCGGTCATCGTCGACGAGGTGACGACCCTGTGCGGCCCCGGCGAGCTCATCGACGTGGTGGTCACCGAACGCGGGATCGCGATCAACCCGAGACGCCAGGACCTCCTCGACGCTGTGGTCGGTTCGGAGCTCCCGATCCGTCCGATCGAGGATCTCAAGGCGGAGCTTGACCGCCTGTGCGGCATTCCAGCGAAGCCCGTTCGATCCGACGAGCCGGTGGCGGTCGTGAAGTGGGTCGACGGCACCGTGATCGACACCGTGTGGCGGGTGGATTGACTGCCGGGAACAACCCCGCCTTTCAAAAAGCAGAGGAGAAAGGGAGCAGGGGGGAATCCCTTGTCATCATGTTCGAATGACAATGATTGCCATTTCGACCGAGCGAGTGAAACGAGCGAGCGGAGAAATCTCCAGTCCGGTGCCCCCTTTCCCCCGTGCTCCCCTGCATCCGTGAGGTGGCAAGGGCTTGTCAATCAGGGTACTTGCGTGTAGAATCCCCATTCCTCGGTCTCAGAGCCGAGCGGAGGTGTGAGATGAAACAAGGAGTCCATCCCGAATACAACGAGCTCGAGGTGCGGTGCGCCTGCGGCAACACCTTTAAGACCCGGTCGACGAGCACCGAAATGCGGCTCGAGATCTGCAGCGCCTGCCATCCGTTCTACACCGGTAAGCAGAAGCTGGTGGACACGGCCGGTATGGTGGAGAAGTTCGAGCGTCGCTACGGCAAGACTGCGGCCTCCAAGTAGCTGAATCCGGCCGCCTCTGGGCGGCCCATGAGCCCGCGCGAAAAATTTTCGCGCGGGTTTTCGTTTGTGTTCGTCTTCCGTCACAGCACCACAAGGGCCGGAACGGGGATCTGCCATGCTTGAACGACTTCAGGAGATCGCAAAAAGACACGAGGCGCTGCTTGTTGAACAGGCCGACCCCGAGGTGGCAGTGGACCGGAACCGCTCGCGCGAGGTCGCGATCAAGCTCGCCGAGCTCGCTCCGATCGTGCGCGTCTATCAGCAGTACGCCTCGATAAGTGAAGAGCTCGACGGCGCCCGCGAGATCGTGGGTCTGGCCGATGACGACGAAATGCGGCAGATGGCCGAGACCGAGGTCGAGGAACTCAGCTCCCGTCTCATCGACATCGAGCAGCAGCTCAAATTGCTGCTTCTTCCCGCCGACCCCAACGACCGGCGCAACGTCATTATCGAGATCCGGGCAGGGACCGGCGGCGACGAGGCGGCGCTGTTTGCCGGCGAGCTGTTGCGCATGTATGGCCGCTACGCCGAAGAGCGGCGTTGGAAGATGTCGATGACCGATTCCTCGGACACGGGGCTCGGCGGTGTCAAGGAAGCTGTGGCGGTGATCGAGGGCGACGGGGCGTTTTCCCGGCTCAAGTACGAGTCGGGGGTCCACCGTGTCCAGCGGGTTCCCGCGACCGAGGCCTCGGGGCGGATTCACACCTCGGCCGCCACGGTCGCGGTGATGCCGGAGGCCGAGGAGGTGGAGGTCACCGTCGAGGAGAAGGACCTGCGCATCGACCGATTCTGCTCGTCCGGACCTGGTGGTCAGAGTGTCAACACCACCTATTCGGCGGTGCGACTGACCCACCTGCCGACCGGCCTCGTGGTCTCCTGCCAGGACGAGAAGTCGCAGATCCAGAACAAGGCCAAGGCGTTGCGGGTCCTCAAGGCGAGGATCAAGGAGATCGAGGAACGCGAACGCGATGCCGAACGCGCCGCCGATCGGAAGAGCAAGATCGGCTCCGGCGACCGCTCGGAGAAGATTCGCACCTACAACTTTCCGCAGGGGCGGGTGACCGACCATCGCATCGGGCTCACGGTGCATCGGCTGACCGAAATTCTCGAAGGGAACCTCGATCTGTTGCTCGAACCCCTGATCGAGGAGTTTCAGGCGCAACGGTTGAAGGAAGAGTTGGAGTGAAGGTCGGATTTCGGATTTCGGATTTCGGATTTCGGATTGACCCCCCGTCCTCCCGGCCCATCTCCTCCGACTGGGAAGACCCGTTCTCAGATTGTGCTGGAGGTACCGGTAACAAAGCAACCCGCTCTCAGATGCAGCGAACTTCACGAACAAGGAATCGGTGGCGCGAGCGAGCGGCAAATTCGAAATTCGAAATTCGAAATTCGAAATTGCAGAATTGGGCCACCGCGTGACCGTCGATCAGGCACTTCGTGTCGGAACCGGGATGTTGCCGAAGAGGGAGGGCCTCCCAGATCCTCGGCGTGAGGCGCGCTGGTTGTTGGCTGCGGCGTGGGGGGTCAACGAGGTCGAGCTGCGGATCCACCCTGAGCGGCAGGTACCGACAGAAGTTGAAAGCCGCTACCGTTCCTGGCTCGAGCGGCGATCGGCCGGCGAGCCGGCCCACCATCTCACCGGTTTTTGCGGTTTCCGGGGGCGCGATTTCGAGGTCGGTCCTGACGTCCTGGTGCCGCGGCCGGAGACCGAGATCGTGATCGAGGTCGCCCTGGCGCTGCCGCTGGCCAGAACGGCACGGGTGTTCGATGTCGGGACCGGGTCGGGTTGTCTCGCCGTGACCCTCGCCGCCGAGCGGCCGTCATGGCGAGTGGCGGCCGTCGACCGCTCGCCGGCTGCGCTGGCAACCGCCCGGCGCAACGCCGCGCGCCACCGAACTCTGATCCCGATGTGGGTCGGTGATCTCACGACCGCGGTGGGCCCGCCCTGGGATCTCGTGGTGGCGAACCTCCCCTACGTTCCGACCCGGGATCTCGAAAAACTTTCGGTCGAGGTCGGCCACGATCCGCCGTCGGCTCTCGATGGGGGGGGCGATGGGCTCGACCTCGTACGGCGGTTGGTGAGCGATCTCGGGCGCGTCATGCGGTCGTGCGGAGGCGCGATCCTCGAGATCGGCGACGGCCAGGCGGAGGTTGTGTGCGATCTCGCTGTTGCAGAGGGTCTTGCGGTAGCGCGACGCCTCCGAGACCCTGGTGGTTGCGACCGCGTGGTCGTTCTGGAGACTTTGAGTTGACACTCATCCGCACGAAACGGAGAATGGCCGTTCCCGCAGGGCGGCGGGTTGGAGGCGCCAATGGCCGAGAAGAATCGCATCGAGCTCGATCCGAGCCACCAGAAGATCGCGGTGATCGCATTCGGCGGCAACGCCCTTCTGCGGCCGCAGGACCACGGCACCCAGGAGGAACAGTTCACCCTCAGCTGGAAGGCCACCCGGTGGCTGGTGGAGATCATCCACCGCGGCTACGAGCTCGCCATCGTCCACGGCAATGGCCCCCAGGTGGGCAACATCATGATCCAGGTCGAGGAGGCCATCACCAAGATTCCCCCGCAGTCTCTCGACGTCGCGGTGGCCCAGACCCAGGGCTCGATGGGCTATATGCTGGCCAACCAATTGCGCAACCGCTTCAACGAGGAACAGCTGGAGAAGGAGATCGCGGCCGTCCTCACCGAGGTCGTGGTGGATCGCGACGACCCGGCCTTCGACAACCCGACCAAACCGGTCGGACCCTATTTCACCGCCTACCGCGCCAATTTGCTGATGCAGGAGCACGGCTGGGAGATGGTGGAGGATGCCGGTCGCGGTTGGCGCAAGGTCGTCCCGTCGCCGATGCCGAAGCGGATCCTCGGCAGCCATCTACTCAAACGGCTTGTGGAAAACGGTGCGGTGCTGGTGGCCGGCGGCGGCGGCGGAATCCCGGTCTTCCAGGATGTGGGTGGGTATTACCGCGGCGTCGAGGCGGTGATCGACAAGGACTACGTGGCGTCGATCCTCGCCCGCGAGCTCTCAGCCCAACTCTTCATTGTCCTCACCCAGGTGCCGATGGTGGCCGAGAACTTCGGCCGCCCCAACCAACACTGGCTGCGGCGACTGCCGGTGGCGAAGGCCAAAGAGATGTTGGCTTCTCACCAGTTTCCGCCGGGTTCAATGGGCCCGAAGATCCAGGCCTCGATTGACTTTGTCGAGGCCACCGGCAAGGATGTCCTGATCACCAACGAGGACAGCCTCAAAAACGCCCTCGAGGGCAAAGCCGGGACCTTTCTGGTGCCCGACGGCGAGGTGGAATACGCACCCACCGTGTGAGCCGGCTCGACGAAACAGTTGTCGTGACTCCATCAGCGGTCGCGAACGAGCGGGAGCCGCAGCGTGAAGGGTTTATCCTAGGCGGTATGGCGAGCCCGAGCCTTTGGTTGTATCGGATCCTGGCAAGCGCCCTGCTGCCGATCGCGATCCCCGTTTTGAAAGTGCGGCAGATGATGACCGGCAAGAGGCGGCCGCGCTTTCGCGACCGGATGGGGCGGCGGTTGCCCGCTCTGGCAGAGGGTGGGGTGTGGATCCAGGCGGTTTCGGTCGGTGAGGTGGAACTGGCTCGACGTCTGGTGGCGGATTTTCGCAAGCGGGCTCCCGACCTGCCGTTGTTCGTGACCGCCACGACCGCCACCGGCCTCGATCTGGCGCGCCGGACCCTGGGTGCCGACGTGCCCGTCTTTCCCTGTCCGATCGATCTTCCGGGCCCCGTGAAGCGGGTGCTCGACGCCTCCTCACCGCGCCTCGTGGTGCTCGTGGAGACTGAGCTGTGGCCCGAGATGCTCCACCAGGCCGGGTCGCGCTCGGTGCCGGTCGCGGTTGTCAACGCGCGGCTGTCGGAGGGCTCTCTGGCGGCCTACCGGCGAGTGGCGGGGCCTCTGAAGTCGCTGCTCGAGCCGCTGACCAGGGTGCTGGCCCGCACCGACGCCGATGGCGATCGTTTTGCCGGTCTCGGTGTAGCGACCGACCGCATCGAGGTGTGCGGCAACATCAAATACGACCTCGAAATCGACGAGCGCCCGCTGGAGTGGAGTGACGAGATTTTGAAGATTGCCGCCGGCCGGCCGATCGTGGTTATCGGTTCCACGATGGAAGGCGAGGAAGAGCAGGTTCTCGAGGCCGTGTCCGGGCTGGACGCCGACGGTGCCGCCCCGTTCCTCATCCTCGCCCCCCGCCATCCCGAACGCTTCGACGCGGTCGCAGGTCTGCTCCGGGAGCGTGGCGTGGTCTTTGGCCGCCGGACCCGGATGAGCGAGATCCCAGCCGAAGCGGACGCCTTTCTCATCGACACCATCGGCGAACTTGGCCGTGCCTACAAGTTGGCGCGGCTGGCATTTATCGGTGGCTCGCTGGCGCCGACCGGCGGCCACAACCCGCTCGAGCCCGCCGTCTGGGGAGTCCCGGTGCTGAGTGGGCCCCACGTCCACAACTTCCGCGAGGTGTATCAGGAGATGACCGCGGCCGGCGGTGCCCGTCTGGTCGCCGACTCCGGCGAGTTGCGGGTCGCCGCCGCGGTGTGGCTCGATGACGTCGGGCTGGCGCGCGCGGCCGGAGCCGCGGGTCGCGATGTGGTGGAGGCCAACCGCGGCGCTTCCCGACGAACCGTCGATGCCCTGCTCGAGATGGTCGGGAGCGCGTGAATATCATGGCCTGGCGTTATCTCCTGCTGCCTCTCGCGCCGTTGTACCGCAGTGCTGTTGCGGTCCGCGGTTCCGCCTACCGCCGCGGATGGCTGCGCCGGGCCGGGCTTCCGGTGCCGGTGATTTCGGTGGGCAATCTCACTTTTGGCGGCACCGGCAAGACGCCGACGGTGGTGGCTCTGGTGCGCGATCTCATCCGTCTCGGTCGCCGCCCCGCCGTCTTGACACGGGGCTATCGACGGAACGACGACCGGCTGGCGGTTGTCATGGGTCCGACGCCGCGCCAGCGCGCGGACGAGGTCGGCGATGAGCCCCTGGAGATGGCTCGACGCCTCCCCGGCGTCCCGATCGTGGTCGACGCCAACCGCGAGCGTGGAGGCAACGAGGCGGTGCGGCTTGGCGCTGATGTCGTGGTGCTCGACGACGGCTTCCAGCACCTGCGACTCGAGCGCGACCTCGATGTCGTGCTGATTGATGCCGGCGACCCCTGGGGCGGCGGCCGTCTCCCGCCACTCGGTCGGCTGCGAGAACCGGTGGCGGCCCTCAGCCGAGCCGACGCGGTTGTCATCACCAAGGTCCCGGCAGACTGGCGGCCGGTGGTGGCCGCGATCGAGGCCGAGATCGATCGGGCGGCTCCGACGCTCCAGGTCTTCGTGTCGCGGGTGGTGGCGAGCCGGTTGCGTCGGCCGGACGGCGGGTGGGTCGAGCCCGGCGAGTTGGCGGGGCGGCGGGTGTTCGCCTTTGCAGGCGTCGGGCGGCCCGGAGGCTTCGTCGACACACTGCGCGAAACGGCGGCCGATATTGTCGGCGAACGGTGGTTTCCGGATCACCACCCCTACACCGCCGGCGAGTTGGCTGAAGTGGCGGCGGCGGCTGAGGCGGTCGATGCCGTTCCCGTGACTACCGCCAAGGACGCGGTCAAACTCCCGGTCGGTGGGCCGGTGTGGGTGGTGGAGGTCGAGATGGTCCCTGTGGAGGGCAGCTGGAAGGGTCTGTGGCGGCTGCTGCCGGAGGTGTCGGAGTGAGCAAGGACCGTTCGGCCTTCCGCAACCGGGTGGAGTTTGAGGCGTACCGCATGGCGCGCGGTCTTGCGAGGATCCTGCCGCCTCGAGCTCTCGCGCGCGGTGGGCGATGTCCTCGGCAATCTCTACTCGATGACCGGCGGAAGACGACGCGAGATCATCGACTACAACCTCGAACTGGCCTTCCCGGAAAAATCAGCCGGCGAACGCCGCGAGCTCGCCCGGGCCGTGGCCCGGCACTTCGCCCGCTCCGCCCTCGACGCCATCAGGATTCAGGGTCTCCAACCCAAAGACCTCCTGGCAACGGTGGAGATCGAGGGCTGGAAAAACGTCGAGCGGGCCGTGGCCCGCGGGCGCGGCATTTTCTTTCTCACCGCCCACATCGGTTCGTGGGAGGTCGCGGCCCTGGTCACCGGGCTCAAGCTCGACAAAGGGCTGGCGGTCGTCAACCGGCCGCTCGACAACCCGCTGCTGGAAAGCGAGCTCGACCGCCTGCGCAGGCTGTATGGCAACCATATCTTCGGCAAGCGCAACATGCTGCGCGAGATGTTGACCCAACTCAAGAGAGGAGGCGGTGTGGGCATCCTCATCGACCAGAGGGTCCACCCGGACCAGGGTGTGGAGGTGCCGTTCTTCGGCCGCCCGGCCTGGACCCACCCGGTCCTCTCCCGCATGGCCTCGAAGACCGGGGCGGCGGTGGTGCCGACCTTCGCGCTGCGTGATCGGCCGGGCACCTACACCCTGCGCTATGACGAGCCGGTGGTGGTGGACGAACTCACCGCCGCCGAGCGAGAGGATGTGCCCCTGACGACGCGCTACATGAAGATCCTTGAAGACGCGATCCGTGAGAATCCGGACCAGTGGCTGTGGTACCACGACCGCTGGAAGCAAATAAGAATTAAGAATTAGGAATTAGGAATTAGGAATCTCGGATTACGAGTTCTCTCCCAGCCCCAAGCCCCAAGCCCCAAGCCCCAAGCCTCAGATATCGTCCCGAACCAGCGGGTGGGTGAGACAGTGCGGGCCGCCCCGTGCGCGTGAGATCTCATGGCTTTCGAGGAGCAGACACACCCGTCCCGGGTCGTTGAGCGAGACCTCTTCGCGCCCCAGCAGCACGTCCTCGGCCGCGACAACCCGGAACCCTCTTCGGTCGAGTTCGTCCGCGGTCGCGACATTGCGGTCGTAGAGAACGACCACACCGGGGGCCAGTGCAAAAGCGTTGGCGCCGTCGGTCCACTGCTCGCGCTGTTGGGCAACGGGATCGGCGCCGCCGCAGGGAATGGGCTCGATCTCGAGACCGCGGACAGTGAGCGCCTGGAGGAGGTGCGCGCGCGACGTGGGGTTCAGGTCCCTCGACTCGAGGTCGATTTCAAATGTCTCGGCGAGCTGGGGCCCGGAGCCGCAGATCACGGGCTCGAACACCAGCGCCGCTTCCCGGTCGAGCGGCGTGAAGACTGTGTCGAGGTGCATATAGGCGCGGCGGGCCGGCACCTGGACAACCTCGAGCCACCGCGGACCGTTTTCAAGCCGTGCCAGAGCGGAGGCGAGCATCTCGACAGCGACTGCGTTGGTGCGTTCCGAGACGCCGATTGCAACGATCTCGGGTGAGAGCACCAGCAGATCGCCCCCCTCGAGCCGCGGCCGGTGCGGACCGAGCAGTTGCCCGCTCGAGGCCGCCTCGCGCAGCGGGTCGAGAATAACCGGCGTCGTGGAGAGTTCGGGGTGAAAGTTGAAGGAGCACCGCGTCAGGACGCCCTCCCGCCAGCGTGCGGCGGTGGCCATGGCGCTGAAGATGACGCCGTCCCCCACCACGACCTGGGGATCACGTTGGAAGCACCAGTTCGGTAGCGGTGCCAACTGGAACAGATCCTTGACCTCGATGCCCTTCGGGGTCTCGGGTGTGAGCACGCCACCGACCGCCGCCGCCACCAGATCTCCGGCGGTTGCGGGCGGCTCAGCCGCGCGCAAATCGTGCGGCATCTCAGGCTGCAGCATGGCCCACAACCACGCCCGGGCCTCGTCGCCGGCAAGAGCCTCGACGAGCACGTCGTTGGCTTCCACCACCTCGATCCCGAGCAACTGCAGGAGACGGCGGAACCGCCGGTGTTCGTCGCGCGCCCGGTCGCCAAAGAGGATGTCGTCGAAGAGAAGCTCCTCCATCATCGGCGGCACCATGCGGTCCACCTCAGGCCCCGGTTCGTGGACCAACACCTTTTGTAGCCGCCCGATCTCGGATGTCACTCGGACCATCGCCACCTCCAGCCAGACATCATAACCGTGACGGTGGTCAAGTTGTAGATACAAAAAGGTTGTGGCTCAGGTCGGCGTTGGCTACTCTCGGGGCGTGTCTGGTTTTGACGAGGAGACCGAGACGATAGACCCGGGACGGCAAAACGATGGATCGGCGGCGCCGTCGGTGCAGAATATCCGGCCGGGAGACACCCTCGGGGGTCGATTTCTCATGAAAGCCTACCTTGGCGCCGGCGGCTCCGGTGCCGTGTACTCGGCGCTCGACACTCGGGTCGGACAAAGGGTCGCCGTCAAGGTTCTTCGTCCGGAGCTTTCCGATGAACTCAATCACGAACGGCTGCTGCGCGAAGTGCGTGCAGCGCGTCCCGGACACCCCAACGTAGTCGGCATCTTTGATCTCCACACCCACGACGGGTTTTTCTTTCTCAGCATGGAGTTGGTTGGTGGACATAGCCTTCGTGAGGTTCTGGTTCGACAGGGCACCCTGCCGGTTGATGAGGTCATTCGCATCGGGAGCCAGGCGGCGGTGGCGCTCGCCCACCTCCATGGCAACGGACTGGTCCACCGCGACATCAAACCGGGCAATCTTCTGGTCGCTGACGATGGCACGACCAAAGTCTGTGACATGGGTCTTGCCCGGCCGTTGGCCAGGGGTACAACCGTCACCGAGACCGCGATGGTTGTAGGTACCCCGGCCTATATGGCCCCGGAACAGGCGACCGCTGCAGAGCTCACAGGGGCTTCCGATATCTACGCCCTCGGTCTGACCCTCTACCGCTGCCTCACGGGAGAGGTGCCCCTCGAGGGCGAAACCGCCGTCGAGACCCTGATGCTGCGGCAGAAAGCCTCCCCACCGCGACTTGCGGACAAAATCGCCGACTGCCCGAAATGGCTCGATCGGCTGCTCCGTTGGATGCTCGAACCCCTGCCCGCGGATCGCCCGAACGCGGATCAAGTCATGGAGGCGTTGTCGAGCGGCCGCGTCGCTCGCCGGTTCAACAGGCGTACGGTGGCCCTGGTCGGAGCGGCAGTGCTGGTGATCGTTGCGGCGGTCGTCGTGGGTCTGGTCGTCAGGGAACGCCTGGCAACACCCGCCCTCGATCCCTCCACCGGCCTGATGTACCGGGTCGAGGCCTTCGAAACGGGCTCTGCGGTGGAGATCCTTGACGATCGCGGCAACAGCCTGCATCGGGTTGTTCTGGGACGTCCCTGGGATCCGGAGGTGTTCGGCCGCAAGGTGCGGAGGGTGGTTGCCTTTGGAGATGTCAACGGCGATGGGTTTTGGGATGCGGTGATCGCCCGCCAGGACCGCCCCGAGACGGGCCCGGTTGAGGTTTTTCTGCGACAGCCGGATGGCTCACTCGGTTCGGCCCTCAGGTACCCGGCCACAACCGGATTCGAATACGAGGGCGAGCACTTTGATGCCTTTCAACCGGGCGATGTTCACTGTGCCGATTTCGACGGGGACGGTGCGGTCGAGATCGTGTTGGTGGAGAACAGCAGCGGTTTCTACCCCGCAAGGCTCCGCATTCTGAACTGGAGAAACGAGACCCTCTTCGAGCTCTGGCATCCGGGTCTGTTGTCGAGCGCCCAGACAGCTGATCGCAACGACGACGGTCAGCCTGAACTCTACATCGGCGGCACCAACAACTTTGTGACTCCCCCCGGAAGCAACACCTCGAAACCGGTGATGATGGTCGTCGAGACCGACTGGAGTCGCCGCGGGCAGTCAGTCGACCTCTTTGCCCCGGGGCGGCAAATGCCGTCGAACCCTCCAGCCGGGGTTCGGCTCATGTACATGGCCTGGGAAAGGGTCGTCATGCCCCGCTATCTCGACGCCTGGCAGGTCGCGTTGGTGACCCCGGGCATTTCGAACGACCCGAATATTTTCATCTCGGCCGTGGTCAGCGAAGCGAACCCGTCCACCCTTGGTCTCGAGGTTCGTAAGAGACGCCCTATTCGCTACGCTCAGTTCAATGCCGATCTTCAACCCACGGTTGTCCAGTGGGATCCCATGATCATCGACATCCTCGGCATCGACGTCGATTCCCCGGAGATGCAGGCCCTCCTCAGGCCGACCTACTGGACCGGGAAGATGTGGTCGGAAGAGCCGGTTTTTCTGCCAAAAGACGCCCCCTGATTTCTATGCCGTTGCCGAGGTACGCGCAGGGCCACCCTCCCGCTATACTTCTCCTGGAGGCCCCATGTCCCCACTCGACACGTTTGACCACCCCCTGACAGGCCGCTATGCCTCGCCGGAGATGCAGCGGCTGTTTTCGACCGGGCACCGCTATATGACCTGGCGGCGGATGTGGCTGGCGTTGGCCGAATCGGAGCGCGAGCTCGGGCTCGACATTCCAACAGAGGCCATCGAACAGATGCGGGCCAATCTGGAGCTGACCGAAGACGACCTCGTCCGGGTTGCCGAGTACGAGAAGCGCACCCGGCACGACGTGATGGCCCACCTCGAGGCCTTTGCCGATCGAGCCCCGGCGGCGCGGCCGATCCTTCACCTTGGCGCGACCTCGGCCTTTGTCGGCGACAATGCCGAGCTCGTGATCACCCGCGACGCCCTCGATCTGGTGATCACGCGCGTGCTGGCGGTGATCGACGCGCTGGCTCGTTTCTCCGAGAAATGGGCCGACGAGCCGGCACTGGGGATGACCCACTTCCAACCCGCCCAGCCGACCACGGTGGGCAAACGCGCCACCTTGTGGCTGCAGGACTTCCTCTCCGATCTCGAACGGCTGCACTTTGAACGCGACCGGCTCAAGTTGCGTGGTGCCAAGGGCACAACCGGCACCCAGGCCACCTTCCTCGAACTCTTTGACGGGGATCACGCAAAGGTGCGCGAACTCGATCGTTTGGTGGCTGAAAAGCTCGGCTTTGACACCACCTATGCGGTGACCGGCCAGACCTATCCCCGCAAGGTCGATGCCTTCGTGCTTGACGCGCTGTCGGGCGTCGGCCAGTCGTCGGCGAAGTTGGCCACCGATGTCCGCCTGCTGGCCCGGCTCAAGGAGGTCCGCGAACCGATGGCGAGCGGTCAGGTCGGTTCGTCGGCGATGCCCTACAAGGCCAACCCGATGCGGTCGGAAAGGGTGACCGCGCTCGCCCGCTGGTTGATGAACCTCGCCGCCAACCCGGCGCAGACCGCAGCTTCACAGTGGCTCGAGCGCACCCTTGACGATTCGGCCAACCGCCGCATGGCGCTGCCCGAGGCCTTCCTCTGTGCCGACGCCATTCTGCGGGTCATCCACAACGTGATGGACGGGCTCCAGGTCTTTCCTGCGATGGTGCGCCGCAACCTCGCCGAGGAGCTGCCTTTGATGGCCTCCGAGGCGATCCTCATGGAGGGCGTGCAACGCGGCGGCGACCGCCAGGCGCTCCACGAACGACTTCGGGTGCACTCGCGGACCGCAGCCAAGGTGGTCCTCGAGGAAGGCGGTGCCAATCCGTACCTCGATCTGGTGGCCGACGACCCGGACGTGCCTCTCGATCGCAACGAACTCGAGGCGTTGCTCGATCCCAACCGCTTCGTGGGCCGCGCGCCACAGCAGGTGAGGGAGTTTCTTGCCGAAGTGGTACGACCCGTACTCGATGAAGCGGGCGAGCTGCCCGAAGCGAAAGACCTCGACGTCTAGATGATTTCGGATTTCGGATTTCGGATTTCGGATTTACCGCTCACCCGCGTCGCGGAACTGGGACGGGCTGCGAAAAAATTCGGAATCCGAAATCCGAAATCCGAAATTTGCACGGCGCTTCTCGTTCTGATGATCATGTTCGGCTGCGCTCACCAGCCGAAGTCGCCTGTAACGACCACAAGCCGCTCGTCGGTAGAGCCAGTAGAAGAAGGGTGGACCGAAAAGGGTGTGGCGTCGTGGTACGGCGATCCCTATCACGGTCGGCGCACGGCCTCGGGCGAGGTCTACGACATGTTCGAAATGACGGCGGCTCACAAAACGCTACCCTTCGGAACGGTGGTCAAAGTCGACCGCCGCGACACCGGCGCCGACGTCAAGGTGCGCATCAACGACCGAGGGCCATTTATCGAAGGCCGGATCATCGACCTTTCGTACGCCGCGGCTCAGGTCATCGGTCTCGATATCGACGGCGTGGCGCCGGTCAAGATCAAGGTGGTGGGCCGGGAGGATGCCTTCAGTCGTTCCACTCCCTCTTCGACGGCGGTTGTAGAGGCGGACTGTTTCTGGGTCCAAATAGGCGCCTTTTCGGAAAGGGAGAGAGCGGTACGGGTGGAACACGAGCTCGAGAACAGTGGCGAGCAGGCGGTGATCCTCGAGGGGCTCGACGACTTGTGGCGGGTCCGACTTGGACCGTTTGACGACAGGACCGAGGCCGAACAAACCCGCAACCGAGTCACCGACGCCTGGCCGGGTTCGAACGTTGTCCCCTGCGGCGGCTAGCTGACACCTCGTGCGGCTGCGGTGCCCGGCATCCTCAAGGAACGTCGTGTGCGGCGGAGGTGCCTGAATGCGGCGGAGGTGCCACTTGCACTATTGTCGGATGCCCGGATGCCGCCGCAGGAAAGAGCATGCGAGCCGACAATGGTGCGGGTGGCTCCTCACGGGAAGCGCGCCTGGAAATTCGGTGTGCGCCAGGATGTGCTGCGCTGCGCTACCATCACCGCGATGATGAAGACCCGACTTCTCCGCTATATGACGCTCTGCACTGTCGTAATGCTCACCCTCGCATTTGCCTGCCAGGGGGACCAACCACCCGACATCCGTGCCGAGCGGGTGGTCATGGTCTCCTATGACAGCGTCGGCGCAGATCTCGCATGGCGCTGGATCGGAGAAGGCGTGGCCGCGTCGCCGGACGGCCTTGCCGGGATGGCATCGAATGGTCTTTCTGCCAAGCGCCTGCGGATGGTCGACCCGACCCTGACCGCGGTCAACCACGCCACCCTGGCCACCGGCGGCGATGCTGCGGCGACCGGCATCGTGAGCAACACCTTCCACCTTCAGGGAACACCGATCACGGAGTCCGTTTCAGGCTTCACCACCTCCAGTGATGTCGAGCCGCTGTGGGTGGCCGCCCGCAGGAAGGGCCTCCGGGTGGCGACCCTGATGTGGCCCGGGGCGGATGGCGCGGCGCCCGACCGGACGGCCGACTTCGGAACCGTTTGGCCGGGGCCGGCGTTGTCGCCGTCCGAGATCCTGGACTTTGAACCGGAGACGGCGGAGACCACTGGCGAGGTGCCGTCGAGCGACGGGCTGCCGCCGCTCATGTGGAGGTTGACGATCGACCTCGGGGCCTCGACCCCGGACCGGGTCGAAGCCCTGATGGCCCTGGTGGATGCCGATCCGGACGGCGTGCCGCGCTACGACGCGGTGGCGGTGCGGCTCGTCGATGCGGTCGACTGGAGCTACGTGGGCGAGATGGAGTGGGTGGAGTTGAGTTTTGAGGCCCAGGGACCCGACGACCCACGGCCGCGCCGCTACGGCGCCTGGTGCAAGGTGCTCCATATCGATCGCATGACGGGCGGTCTTCGTTTCTATCGCGGTGGCGCCAACCGGCTCACCGCCTACCCTCAGAGTTTCGAGGAGCGCCTGACCGCGGCCATCGGCCCGTGGCCGGGCGAGGCCGATCGAAAGGTCGCCGACTGGTGGCTCGATCTCGACGCCGGCATCGACCTCGACACCTTCATCGAACAGGGAGAACGACTCGACCGCTACCTCGACCGCATGGCCGAATGGGTCCTCGCCGAGGAGGAGGCGGATTTAGTGCTGGCCTACCACTCCTCGGTGGACGTGTACCTCCACGCGGCGCTGATCACCGACCCGCTGCAGTGGGCCTGGAGCCCGGGCCGGGCGCTTGCCGGCGCCGAGGGGCTCAAGAGGATGGGCCGGTCGGTCGACGCCTCGGTGGCTTCGATGTGGCATGCGCTCGATCCCGTCCGCGACGCCCTTGTGGTGGTCTCCGACCACGGTCAGCTGCCGATTTTCGAGGTGATGCGCCCCAACCGGGCGCTGGCCGACGCCGGGCTCGTCACGATCGACGACGGCGGCGGTCGCCCGAGAATTGCCGCCGATACGCCGATGATCGCCTATTCGGGCGGCGCCGCGATCCACCTTTACCTCAACCTCGAGGGGCGGGAACCGGGAGGGGTCGTGGCCCCGTCCGAGGCTTCCGAGTACCTGCGCCGCGCGGCGCGGGTGTTCGCCGATCTCTCGGTCGAGGGCCGGCCCGCGGTCGAGAAGATCTTCACCCGCGAGGAGGCCGCAGAGATCGGGCTCCGCAGTCCCAGTACCGGCGACCTGGTGGTCATTCTCGCCCCCGGTTTCGCCGCTGCCGACGGGCTCGACGGAGCGGCCCTCGAGCCCAGCCGCTATTACGGTCAGCACGGTTTCCTCGCCTCGCACGACGAGATGTGCGGCATCCTCTTCGCCCGCGGCATCGGCATCAAGAGAACGCGGACGGGCGAGGTCAAGGCAACCGCAGTTGCGCCGATGGTGGCCCGGTGGCTCGGGTTCGAGCTCCCGGCGCCGTGATCCGGGGCCGATCCGCCCGCCGACTCTTCACACCCTTTTAACTTCCGCCTTCGCTCTCCTTCACACCCCCGGGTTGAACTGTGTCCGGGCACCGGGATGGGACCGGTTCCGCCCGCTTCATATTCACGGACGGAATGACGGAGGACACACAATCATGAAGATCAGAGAACTCGGGCCTGTGGCCGTGCTCTGTGTGAGCATTCTCGTAATACCGATGAGTGCCTCTGCGGGCGGCACCATCACCGGCGTGGTCATCGACGGTTTCACCGGCCAACCGGTGCGCAACGCGAAACTCTCGATCGACGACACCGACATTGCCTTCGCCACCGGCGTCGGCGGCGACTTCCGCGGCGAAGCGCCGGCCGGCACCTACACCATCACGGTGAGCAAGGACGGGTTCGAGAGTCAGAAGGTCACCGGCGTGGCGGTCGCCGAGGGCGGCAACGCCGACTTCGCGGTCGTGCTGCTGCCGCAGACCGGGATGGGCTCCTCCGCGGCCGAGGACATCGCCGAGATGCTCGACACGGCGGATCCGGAGAGCGCTGGCGATGAGATCGCAGCGCCTGCAACGGTCGGCAGCGGCGACGCTCAGGGCGCCGAGTTGGTCGCCGAGCAGACCGCGACGCTGGACGATTCGGCGCAGCCCCGGGACTCCGAGTCGGGCAGTGGCGTCTTCGTCGGCGAGATCACGGTCGAGGCCGCGGCCGCCGATGAGTCGACCGAGCAGGCCATGCTGATCCAGCGCAAACAGGCGGCCGAGATCTCCGATTCCATCTCCAAGGTCGAGATGGAGAAGAACGCCGGCGGCGATGCAGCGGGTGCCTTGGAGCGGGTGACCGGGATCTCGGTTCAGGACGACAAGTACGTCTACGTGCGCGGTCTCGGCGAGCGCTACTCCAACACCACCCTCAACGGATCCAAACTGCCGACCACCGAATTCGACAAAAAGGTGGTGCCGCTGGACCTCTTCCCGACCAAGCTCCTCGACAACGTGCGGGTTTCCAAAACCTACTCGCCGGACATGTCGGGCGACTTCGCCGCAGGGTTGGTGGAGATCGAGACCCTCGACTTCCCGACCCAACGCATCTTCGAGGTCAGCGTCGGCGGCCGCGCCAACTCCAACACCACCGGCGAGTCGTTCGGCCGCTACATGGGAGGTCTGAGCTTCACCGGTCAAGGTGGGCAGCCTCTGCCCTCCAGTATTCCGGACCAGTACCTGGCCCGCGGCAACCCATTCAAACCCGGCTTCACCCCGGATGAGCTGCAGCAGTTCGGCTGGGACCTGATCGGTGCCTGGACCGCCGACGACACGGCCAAAAACTTCGTCGACAGCCCCTACCCCGGGGCCGATCCCAACCTCGGTTTCGCCCTGACCTACGGTGACACCTTCGGCAACCTTGGGGTCGTCGTCTCGGCCACGCAGGCCCACTCCTTCTACCGTCAGGACGAGGAACAGCAGTATTACGTGATCGGCGGCGGCGATGAGCTCCAGCTCACCACCGATTACGACATGTCGACCGACGACGAGGGCACGCGCCTCGGTCTCGTCGGCAACTTCAACTACCGCCTCGGCCAGAATCACAAGCTCGAGCTGCGCACCATCTTCAGCCGTGACTCGACCTCGCAAAACCGGTTCTTCGGCGGGTACGACAACGACATCGCGGCGCTGGTGACCAACTACCGGGTGCGCTACGGCGAGGAAGAGATCGCCTCCTACCAGCTCGGCGGTGAGCACTTTCTCGGCAACGTCGGGGCTTCGGGCGCCCTCCTCGAGTGGCGGGCCAGCTACGGCAACGCGACCAACACCAGCAACCTCCGCGAGACCCTCTACCAGGACCAGGGCGGCGTCCAGGTTCTGACCGACGAGAGCCAGAGCGGTCTCCTGCTTTACAACGACCTCGCCGACGACATCGTCGACGGCGGCGTGGACTGGACCCAGTTCTTCCAGAGCGGCGATGTCTTCGGCAGCCTCAAGGGGGGCGTCGCTTACTACAGCCGCGCGCGGGATTTCGGTTCCCGCCGTTTCCGTTTCAATTTCCGCAGGATTTCAGGCATTGACCTCGGCCTCCTTCCCGATGAGATTTTCGTCGAGGAGAACATCAGCCCCAACGGCCTCGAGATCAAGGAAGAGACGCGTTCGACCGACTTCTACACCGCCAACCACGACCTCGGTGCGGCCTATGTCCTCGCCGACGCCACGATCGGCAAGTGGCGGCTGCACGGCGGTCTCCGCTACGAGGACTCCGACATCACGGTGACCACCCTCGAGCCCTTCAACGTGGACGCTGTGCCGTTTGAAAGCCAGGTCGTCGACCGCGAGTTCATGCCCGCTATTGCGGCAACCTACCGTCTCAACTCCAGCACCAACCTGCGGGCGGCATTCAGCCAGACCGTCAACCGCCCCGAGTTCCGCGAACTCGCGCCGTTCGAGTGGACCGACGTGGTCGGCGGCCGGTCGGCCCGCGGCAACCCGGACCTCGTGACCGCCGGGATCACCAGCTACGACCTGCGCTGGGAGTGGTTCCCCGACCAGTTCGGCGTGGTGGCCGCCAGCGTCTTCTACAAGGACTTCACCAACCCCATCGAGCGTACGCTGTTGTTCGCCGTCGAGCTGCAGTCGACCTGGATCAACACCCCCGGGGCAACCAACCTCGGCGCCGAGCTCGAATTCCGGCGCGGTCTCGGCTTCATTGCCGACGCCCTGTCGCCCTTTACTCTCCAGCTCAACTACACCTACGTGGACTCCGAGATCAACGTCGGCGACGATCCGATCCTGACCAGCACCTCGCGGCCGCTGGTGGGCCAGCCGGACAACGTCGTCAACGTGGTGCTCGATTGGGCGCCCGTCAGCTGGGGGACCAACCTGCGCCTGCTCTACAACTACACCGGCGAGACCCTTCGCGAGGCCGGTGGACTCGGCATCCCGGACGTCTACCAGGAACCCATCGCCACCATCGACGTGGTGTGGAAGCAGCAGCTCGATTTCGCCGCGAAAGGCCTCGCCCTGACCGTCACCGGGTCCAACCTGACCAACCAGGAGTACGAGCTCACCGGCGGGTACGTTCAGCGCTACTTCCGCGGCCGCACCTTCGGCGTCGGCGTCAGCTACACAGGTTTCTAACACCGGGTTCATCCCTGCTCCACCGCGCCGCGGTGGGATGGCTTCCGGACAGCGATGGGCCTGCGGACAAGGCCCGACCAATCCAAGAAAAGGGGGAGAGTTTATGAAAATGCGAGTGTTCCTGATCCTCTTGACTGCGTTCGCCCTCGTAGCGGGTGCAGACGCTGACGCCGCTCAGACGGGTGCGCGCCGTGGCGCCGCCCTCGCGGTTCCCGGAAATCAACCCGGAACGCCACTGGCCGTGGCGCCGTGGGTTCGCGCGGCCGACCTCTCGGCCGGGACCCTGAAATCGGCGGTCAATCCCGCATCCCCGGGCGTCCGCCCGGCGGTGCTGGTCGAGACCAACTACCCGGCCTACGATCCGGCCTTCAACCTCGGCGACGGACCGTCGGTCTACCTCAGTATCGATCCCAACGGCTACGCGAAGCCCGTGACCATGTACCTCTACTGGCAGGACCGCGTGACCGGTGACAAGGTCTACATCAACACCGGCGGGCTCGTCGCCGACGGCGGAGTGACCGACCTCTTCGGCTCCGACAGCGGGATCGCGGTGTGGACGCCCACCCTCGACCGGCTTGTCCTCTTCGCGCCCGCGGGCGGCGCCTTCGGCGAGGCGCCTGCGGCCGCCACCTCGTCAGTCGGCCGTTACCAGTTCGTGTGCGAGCTCCGCGACTACCAGACCGGTCAGCCGGTTTCGCGCGGCAACGCGATGTACAGCGTGGTCGAGGACACCGAGTTCGTCGCCGGCAACATCACGTCGGACACCACCTGGAGCGCCGACATCCTCTACTACCTGCAGACCGCCATCTTCGTCGAGACCGACGCCACCCTGACCGTGGAACCCGGAACCACGATCATGGGCGACACCGAGGGCAAGGGCACGCTGGTCGTCGCCCAGGGCGGCAAACTCATGGCCGAGGGCTCGGCGATGCAGCCGATCATCCTGACCTCGCCGCAGGAGCTCGGCTCGCGCGGCCCGCAGGACTGGGGCGGTCTGATCCTCAACGGCAACGCCACCATCAACGTCCCAGGCGGCGTCTCCGAGGGCGAGGGCGACACCGGCACCTTCGGCGGCGGAAACAACCCTGACGACAGCGACTCATCCGGCAACCTGAAGTACGTTCGGGTCGAGTTCGCCGGTATCGAATTCAGCCCCGACAACGAGCTCAACGGCATTGCCTTCCAGGGCACCGGGAGCGGAAGCGAGTTCGACCACATCCAGGTCCACTACAACCAGGACGACGGGGTCGAGTTCTTCGGCGGCACCTCGGCCGTCAAGTACGTGCTGCTGACCGGCATCGGCGACGACTCGATGGACTGGACCATGGGCTGGCGCGGCAAGGCGCAATTCGTGGTCGCGGTCCAGGAGGGCCAGGTGCGCGCCGACCAGGGCTTCGAATGCGACAACCTCGGATCCGACAACCTCGCCACGCCGATCGCCAACCCGATGATCTACAACGTCACCCTGATCGGTTCGGCCGACACCGGCCCGAAGAGCGACCAGGGCATGTTGCTCCGCGAAGGCACCGGCGGCAAGCTCCACAACTTCATCGTCTGGGGCTTCCACGAGTGGGGCCTCAACGTCGACCACGAAGCGACCTTCGACCAGGCCAACGGCACCTCGCCCAACCTCACCCTGGCCAACTCCATCGTCAACGCCAACGGCACCGACTACTGGTACACCGGGGACTGCGACGCGGCCGACCCGGCCACCTGTTTCCCCAACGTTGCGGAGGACGCCGGTGCGGACGGCACCGACTGGCAGGGCACCGACGTGTGGTTTGCAGAAGACATGGTGATGAACCGCAACGTGGATCCCGGGCTGGCCAGCCCCGCGTACTATCTGGTCCCCGACGTCTCACCGCTGGATGGTTCGGCGGCGCTCTTGACGGACTACGTCAAATCGCCGCCCGACGACGGGTTCTTCGAGCCCGTGGACTTCATCGGCGGTGTCGCCCCGGGCGACAACTGGACCCAGAACGGCTGGACCATCTGGTCGAAGAACTAGGGTCTTATCATGCGAACCGCGATCCACACCGTGTGCGCACTGCTGGCGGCGGCGGGCATGCTCGCCGCAGGCACGCCGTCGACCGCTCCCGAGTCATCGGCGGCGATCGAAAAAGCGGCGGTCGTCGAACGTACGGCAACGTTCACCAACACCTTCGCCGAACTCGACGAGCTCTTTCGAGCCCTCGAGGAGGCGGTGGTCTCGGGTGACGCCGATCGGATGCGGGGCCTTGCTGTGACCGAGCAGGAGTTTCGCGATCTCGTGTGGCCGACCCTCGACATCGCCAAGCTCCCGAACAGCGGCTTCACCTGGGAGTTCGTGTGGTCGCAGCACCAGCTGCAGCACGAGAAGTGCCTGATGCGGACCAGCCACGACCTCGCGGGAACCGAGATCGACATCGTCGACCTGAACTTCGAGGGCCGCACCACGGAACACGGTTCGTTCAAGATCCACCGCGACAGCCGGGTGGAGGTTCGGCGCGCCGACGGCACGAAGGAGGAAATGGCCCTCTTCGGGAGCCTCCTCGAGACCGCCGACGGCCGCTACAAGATCTACAGCTTCATCAACGATTAAGGAGTTCTCCATGAAGCGAGTTTTCGCACTCTCAGCCCTGCTCCTCCTGCCCATGGTGGCGGGAGCGCAGACCTACAACGTCAACCTCAGCGGCGCGGCCGGGACCGGTTTCGCCAGCATCACGATCACCGGTGACGCCATCGATTACGCCATCGTCACCAGCGGTCTCGACCCGGCGCCGACCACGGCGACCCTGACCGACGGCAGCGACTCGGTCGACCTCGGCGCCTCCTTCGGCGGCACTGGCAGCGCGACCGGTTCGACGAACTCGGCGATGGCCTCGGCCGTCAGCGGCAATCCGTCGGCGTGGAGCCTCGAGGTCGCTAACGGCAGCGACTCCCTGAGCGGTACTCTCTCGGCTGGGTCAAGCGGCTCGACCGAGGTCTACTTCCCGGTCTCGGCCTCCAACCCCGGTGCCAACCAGACCTTCTTCCGCACCGACGCCCGCATCATCAACCGCAGCGGTGCGACGGCCTCCGTCACCCTCGATTTCTACGCCAACGACGACGGCGGCAACAGCGCTCCCGATGCCAGCGAGACGGTGACCGTAGATGTCAACGAGCAGCTCGTGCTCGACGACTTCCTGGTCACCCTCTTCGGCTTCTCCACCGCCCAGGGCGCGGTCAAGATCTCCTCGGACAGCGCGCTGACGGTGGCCTCGCGGGTCTACAACGACCAGACCTCGGTGGACGGTGGCACCCTCGGTCTCTTCGTCGACGCGGTCTCGATGAGTGAGGCGTACCAGTCGGGCGTGATCTCCTTCCTCCAGAACCGCAACCGGAACTCCGGCGAGGGCTTCCGCGGCGCGCTCGGGTGGTTCAACCCGTCGAGCTCGGAGGTCGAGATCACCCTCTACGGCTGGGCGACCGACGGCACACTGCTCGGTTCGGAGACCGTGACCGTGAACGGGCTCGAGCAGAAGCAGCAGTTCGTCAACGCGATCTGGCCCGCGCTGTCGGATTACGGCAACATGTACGTGACCTACGCAGCCGACGGCGACATCTTCGTCTACGGCACGATCACCGACAACGTCTCCGGAGACGGCACCTACATTCCCGCAAAACCGGGCAACTAGCTCCCGGATCCTATCTCCAATCTCTTCCGTCCATCTTTTTCTCGCCCCGGTCCCCGCCGGGGCCATTTTTTGTCCACCGGTGGTGTTCTACCATGTGGGGATGATCAGCCGCCTTTCTTCGCCGCGGAATTTCGGCCGTGCTGCTGTTGCTCGCGGCGCTCGGAGGAATAGCGTTCGCGGGCTCCTCCGAAAGGTGGAACGCCGTCGCGGACGAGGTTTCGGCTGACGCCATCCGCCGCCACACGGTGGTGCTCGGCGGCGATGCGCTCGAGGGACGCGCGCCGGGCAGCCGCGGCGGTCGGATGGCGGCGGCCTACATTGCGGCCGAGCTCCAGAAGCTCGGGATCGAGCCGCTGGGCGACGACGGTTCGTACTTCCAGCAGGTCCCTCTGGTGGGCAGCACTCCGCTGCCCGAAAGCCGCCTTACGATCTCGGGTCTGGGAGACCGGAGGGTTCTTGTCCTCGGCGAGGACTATCTCCTCCACACCACCGGGGCGCAGACCTGGCTGCCGCGACCGACCCCGCTGGTCTTCGTGGGCTACGGCATCGTGGCACCGGAGTTCGACTACAACGACTATGCCGACGTCGACGTGCGCGGCAAGGTGGTGGTCTTCCTCGCGGGCGAACCAGCCTCGGACGACCCCGACTACTTCGGGGGTGGTGAGCCGACGACCTACTCGGCAATCGAGAGCAAGGTACGAATCGCCCTCTCGCGCGGCGCGGTCGCCAGCGTTCTGGTGCCGGGCGGCGGCGTGGAGTGGGCCCGCCTGCAAAGGGAGTACGCCTTCGAACACCTCGGTCTCGCCTCGTCGGTACCGAGCCACCTCGCGATCCTGCTGCGCCCCGGGGTCGCCGCGACCCTGTTCGACGAGGCTCTGTTCGATTTTGACCAGGTCCAGTCGATGCAGCTGCGCCAGGTCCTGCGCTCGTTTCACCTGCCGGTGAACCTGACCTTCGAGGGCGAGTTCCGCGTCCGTTCCTTTCTCGCCGCCAACCTCGTCGGTCGGGTGCCCGGATCGGGATCGAAGCTGGGCCGAGAATATGTGGTGGTGTCCGCCCACTACGACCATCTGGGGCTGGGCCCGCCGGTAGACGGCGACCCGATCTACAACGGCGTCATCGACAACGCCATCGGGTGTGCGGCGTTGCTCGAGTTCGCAAGGGTTGTGACCGCGGCGTCCGAGCGCCCCCGGCGATCGATCATTTTCCTCTTCACGACGGCAGAAGAGGAGGGGAACCTCGGCGCTCGCTACTTCCTCGGCCACCCGCCGGTCAGACTGTCTTCGATGGTGGCTAATGTCAACATCGACGGGCTGGCCTTTGCGGATTCTTTTGTGAATGTCGTCGGTGTTGGCGCAGAACTGTCCGACCTTGGCAGAATGCTCGGGCGCGCAGCCGCGGCCCGCGGGCTCGGGGTGGGCGAGCCGGAGGAGCTCGCCTCTGGCAGGGCGGCGTTCGAACGCTCCGACCAGGCGGTGTTTGCCGGGGTGGGGATCCCGGCGATCCTCGTCAACGAAGGACTCGATTGGCGTTCCACCTCTCGCGATGAGGCCGTCGTGCGGACCCTGCAGTGGTTCGCGACCCGCTACCACTCGCCGTTCGACGATCTCTCACAACCGCTCGACTTCGAGGCCGCGCGCGAGCACCTGGCAGTGATCGTGACCTTGGTCGGGGTCGTGGCGGACTCGTCGTTCGCACCCGAGTGGCGACCGGGTGTCCCATACGCCTATCGCCGGCTCCTCACCCTGGCGGAGGAGGGGCGCCGGCCGTGAATATCCGTTCCCTGGTGCCTATGGCGTTGTATGCAGTTCTGGCATGGGGCTGTGCGTCGACACCACAGGGCGCGGGCGACGCGGTCCGAATCGTCGGGTCGGACACCATGCTCGAACTGAATCGCCGTTTTGCCGAAAGCTTCATGCGGGGCCACCCCGGGATCCCCGATCCTCGTCGACGGAGGCGGCAGCGGCGCCGGTATTGAAGCGCTGATTGCAGGCACGACCTCGATTGCAGCGGCGTCGCGTCCCCTGTCCTCAGCGGAGGTGGCCCGTCTGTATGAGGTGCAGCAGACCCTCGGAGTTCGTTTCCTCGTCGCCCAGGATGCCTTGACCATCTTCCTCAACGCCGCGAACCCTGTCCGCGACCTCAGCCTGGAACAGCTGCGAGGGCTGTTTGCGGGGACCATCACGGACTGGAGCGAGGTCGGGGGCAGCCCCGGCCCGGTGCAGGTCGTCGTCAGGCCCCCGAGCTCTGGGACCCACCGATTTTTCCGGGACCACGTCCTGGCCGGTGGGCAGTACGCGAACTCCGCGACTGCCGTGCCGACGACCCGAGGCGTATTGGCCGCAGTCGCCGCTGACCCCGGGACCATCGGTTACGGCGGCCGGGCCTATCGCCTGGAAGGTGTCGTCCAGTGCTCCGTGGACGGTGTCGAACCGACTCGGGAAAACGTGGGCCGCGGCCGCTACGCCCTGACTCGTTACCTGACCTTCTACACCACCCAGCCACCCACCGGGCCAGTCCGAACCTTCATCGACTGGTGTCTCGGCGAAGAAGGCCAGCGGGTGGTCGCGGCGGTCGGCTACGTACCGTTGTGGTCTCGGGACGGGTAGGGCCTCGACTTCATTCCGGCTTCACGGGCGTAGAATCTTAACCCCAGCTTCACATCCACCTCACACGCCGATTACTTCGCCTTTACATGATGCGGACGGCGCACGGGGTATGCGCCGACGTGAGTGAATCCAGCCGAAAAGGACGGTGTCATGAGGAGATGGACGGTCTGGGTCGCGGTCTGCGCGATCCTCGTGAGCGGGGTTGCGGCGCTCGGGGCTCAGGAGAGCGAACTCGATCCCCTGCTCGCCCTCCTCGTCGAGCAGGGCGTGATCACCATGGAACAGGCGCTGGCGGTGCAGGCCGAGTATGACCGGAGGCGTGCGGCCGAACAGGCGCCGGCGGCGGTGACGCCGCAACCCTCTGTGGCTGCCCCGCCGACCGCTGCTCCGGCCGCGCCGGCACACGTGGCGGCAGCGCCGACTGAAGAGAAGAAATCCGAAAAGTGGTACGACCGGATCGACTTCAAAGGCGACCTGCGTCTGCGCGGTGAGTTCTTCAAGGTCGACGGGATCTCGGTCAACGATCGCCGCGAACGTTTCCGGGCGCGGATTCGTCCCGGAATCACCACGAACGTGACCGATTGGATGAAGGTCGGCCTGCAGTTGCGCAGCGGCGACCCAGATGATCCGGTTTCCGACAACTCGAGCTTTGACGGCGGGTTCTCGCTGATCCCCATTTCGATTTCCGAGGGCTACGCCCAGTTCGACATCGCCGAGCCGTTCGACCTCACCCTGGGCAAGTTCGACCCCAAGAAGAAGTGGGTTGTTACCGACATGCAGTGGGACGACGACGTCACCGTCGAAGGCGCGATGGAGGAGTTCAGCTTCGGGCCCCTCAAGGTCGATTTCTACCAGTATCTTCTCGAGGAGGACAGTAAGACCCGTGACGCCTACCTGCTCGGGGGCCAGCTCTACGGCAAGTTCGACACCGAGTCGATCGGTTCTTTCACTGTCGGCGCTGGATTCGACCAGTGGGTGCGCCCACAGATGGTTGCCGACCTGACGCTCGGCGGAAAGCTCCAGGGCAACCGGGTGACGAACCTGCTCGATGACAACGACCAGCTGATCAGCGACTTCGAGATCGCGAACGCGTTCGTCACCTGGAGCTGGAAGGAGATCGAGGGCTGGCCAATCAAATTCTCGCTCTTCGGCTACCTCAACACCGGCGCCCAGGGGCTCGGCAAGGACTACGACACCGGCTACTTCATCCGCCTCCAGGTCGGTGACTACAAGAAGAAAGGCCAGATGATGTTCCGGGCCAGCCGCTACTACTCGGAGCCGGATGCCATCTTCTACGTCTTCGCACAGTCCGACACGACCATGGCCTCGGATGTCGACGGATACCGTTTCGACTTCCGGCTCGGCTACGTCAATAAGTCCTTCTTCAACGTCACCTGGTACCACACCAAGCCCGTCTATTCCATCTTCCCGACCATGGACAGGCTGCAGGTGGACTACATCATCGTGTTTTGAGGTTTGGGGGTCGTCAAAAGACCTTCACACCGCCCCTCAATTTTTGACCCACAGGGCCCGTAAACCGCGGACCACTGAACTGACAGGAGGATGAGATGAAGACTGCAAAACCCCTACTGATGGCCGTTATCGTGCTGTTGGCTGCACACCTCTCGGCTGCAGCCGGCCCGACTCTCGACCCCGCACTCCCGAAGTACGTCAAGGTCGACGGCATCCGCGGCACCCTCAACGCGGCCGGTTCCGACACCATGCTCGAGTTGCAGACTCTGATGGCGGAGGAATTCCGCAAGCTCTACCCGCAGGTCAAGGTGCAGGTCGAAGGCAAGGGCTCATCGACCGCTCCGCCGGCCCTCATCGAGGGAACGGTTCAGCTCGGGAACATGTCGCGCAAGATGAAGAACAAAGAGGTCGATGCCTTCGAGGAGGCCTTCGGTTACGACCCGGCCCGGTTCGATGTCGCTCTCGACACCCTGGCCGTCTTCGTCAACAAAGACAATCCCATCTTGTCTCTGACCATCGAACAGGCCGACGCCGTCTTTTCCAAGACCCGTAAGTGCGGTTCACCCGCCGACATCAGCACCTGGGGCCAGCTCGGTCTCGGTGGCAACTGGGCGACCGCGCCGATCTCGCTGTACGGCCGCAATGCAGCCTCCGGCACCTACGGCTATTTCAAAGACCACGCGCTGTGCAAGGGCGATTACAAAGACACCGTCAAGGAGCAGCCAGGGTCGGCCTCGGTGGTTCAGGGCATCGAGAAGGACCAGTACGGTATCGGTTATTCGGGCATCGGCTACACCACGTCGGGTGTTCGCGCCGTGCCACTGTCACCTGCCGAGGGACAACCTGCGGTCTCCGCCTCGTCCGAGAACGCGGCCAACGGCAGCTATCCGCTGGCCCGCTTTCTCCACATTTACGTCAACAAGGCGCCGGGTCGGGACCTCGACCGTTTGACCGCCGAGTACCTGCGCTTCATCCTCTCGTCCGACGGTCAGCGGGTCGTGATCAAGGCGGGCTTCGACCCCCTCGACGCCGAGACGGCAGCCGAACAGCGGGCTCAGTTCGGGAACTGATTTGAAGCCCTTTCTCACCGAACGCCAGAAGGATGGGGTGGCCACGGTTCTCATCAGGACCGGCGGCCTGCTCGTCATCCTCGTGGTCATCGCCATCGTCGTCAACATCGGCGTCGAGGCGCTGCCCCTGTTCGGTAGCGCGAAAGAAGGTCCGATCGAGCGCGTGGAGGCTCCGGGCACACCCCTCCTCGCGGGGAGCGATCCCCGCCGGGAGTTGTTGTGGGTGCTGACGACCGATGGCGGCATCCGTTTTCCTGACGCGGATCTTCCCGAACTGTCGATCGACGGAGGACCGGAGACCGCGTTGGTCGCGGCCGACCACGAGGTCCACGGCCTGATATCCGTTATTGGCCAGGATGGCACCGTGGCCGTCGGTCGTCTCCGTTTTTCAGACACCTGGACAGACGACCAACGAACCACCGCCGCGCGTTGGCGCGCGTCGGGAGATCCTCTGCCTCTCGGACCCGGTGACTGGACCGGTGTGACTGCGAACTCGGACGATGACGGCAATCTGCTCGTCGCCGCCTGGGGCGGCGGGGGTCGTCTGGAGCTGCGGTTCTGGGACGCCGAGGACGAGGTGTGGACGGCTCTCGAAACAGCGGCGATGTCCGCGGTGGCTGCCAATGTGGCCGTCGCGCACGGACTCGAAAATATGGCTGTGGTCGACAGTGCAGGACATCTCCTGGTCGTTCGCCTCCCGGAACTGGAACCGGTGGAAGCTTTAGGCATCCCGGACGACGTCACCACCGCCCGCTTCCTGATCGGCGGTGGTTCGATGATCGCGGCCGGCCGCGATGGTTCGGTGGCCGTGTTTCTCGAGATACCTCGGGTCGCGGTTCGCAACAATGGCGGAAAGGTTCTTCGCCTGAGCGGAATCTCCGTCGCCCCCGGAGAGGTAACGGTGGTCCCGGACGACGAGGTGGGCCGCGGATTGGCCTCGCGCAGCGACGTTGTGCTCGAGGGCGCACCGTCGCGATGGCAGCGGGTGCGGGACCTTCCCGGCCTTTCGGGTGTGCCGAGCGTGATAGCACCCGAGAACCGGCGCCGGGGCTTTGCCGTTGGCACCGCCACCGGCGAGGTTGGCCTCTATTACTCGACCTCGGGCCGCCGGCTGTTGCTCGATCGCTGGTCGTCACGTACGGTGACCGCGCTCGCCGTCGACCCCAAGGACGACGGGGCGGTGGTCGTGGCCGGGGGCGAGGTCCTGAAGCGCTGGATCGACAACCCGCACCCGGAGACCAGCCTCCGCACGCTCTTTCTTCCCGTCTGGTACGAGGGCTACGCAGCGCCCAAGTGGGTGTGGCAGTCCACCGGAGGGTCCGACGCCTTCGAACCCAAGCTCAGCCTGTGGCCGCTGATCTTCGGGACGCTCAAGGCGACCTTGTATGCCATGCTGTTTTCGGTGCCGTTGGCCCTGATGGCGGCCGTCTACGTGTCGCAGCTCGCCCCTGTGTGGCTGCAGAGCACGATCAAACCGACCATCGAGCTGATGGCCGCGGTGCCGTCGGTAGTGGTTGGTTTTCTCGCCGCCCTGTGGTTGGCGCCTCGACTGGAGGCGGCGCTCACGACGGTGATGCTGGGAGCCGTCGGTCTGCCGCTGGTGGTCGTGCTCTCGTTGGCCGGTTGGCGGCTGGTCCCGGTGGCTGTTCGCCGTCGGCTGCCCGACGGGGCCGAACTCCTGGTGCTCCTGGCGGCCGGAGGGGCGGTCCTCGCCGTCCTCGCGATGTTGGCCGACCCGATTGAAGCGAGGTTCTTCGGCGGGGACCTCCAACGCTTTCTCTTCACGGAGTGGGGGCTGCGTTACGACCAGCGCAACGCCATGGTGGTCGGCCTGGCCCTCGGGTTCGCAGTCATCCCGGTGATCTTCACCATTGCCGAGGATGCGTGCTCGGCAGTTCCGCAGTCGCTGGTCAGCGCCAGCCGAGCCCTCGGAGCGAACCGCTGGCAGACCGCCGTTCGCATGGTGGTGCCGGCCGCCAGCCCCGGCCTCTTTGCCGCAGTCATGTTGGGTCTCGGGCGAGCCGTCGGTGAAACCATGATCGTCCTCATGGCGGCGGGCAACACCCCGGTTCTCGATCTTTCCCTTTTCAACGGCATGCGGACCATGTCAGCGGCGATCGCGGTCGAGATCCCCGAGGCGCCGGTGGCAGGGACCCTTTTCAGGGTGCTCTTCCTCACTGGAATCCTGCTCTTCGCTTTTACCATGGTCCTCACGACCGCCGCCGATCTGGTGGGAACATACTTGAGAAAACGCTATGCGCGATTCTGACGGCACAACGACCGCGGTGACCGCCGCCCGACCGGGTCTCCCGTCGGGGCTCGCCGGTGTGTGGACGACGGCATTGGCGACGCTGTGCGTTCTGGTCATGCTGGCGGCGCTGTTGTGGATTGTGGCGGTCAACGCCTTCGGCTGGTTCTGGCCGGCCAGGGTGTCGGAGCTGGAACTGGCTGATGGGGCGAGTCGCATCGGTATTGTCGTGGCTCGTGAGGAGCGCCCGGTCGAGATCGACGATCGGCGTGCGGTGGAGCATCGCGTTCAACTCAAGGTCGGCAACCGCGAGCTCAGCGGGGCGGACTTCGAATGGATCGACGAAAGCGAGATCCTGAAACGGTCGACACCGAGCGACCTCGTGCAGGTCGTGCGCTCGGAGTACGGCGACGCCTTCGGGCGGATCGTCGAGGCCTTTGCAGCCGATGGCGCCTCGGTGGATGTGGCCTCGCAGCCCGCGCTCGACGGCCTGTTGGAAAGCGGTGCGAACTGGCGCCGCGAACGCCGCCGCCTCGAGAAGGAACGGGAAAGTTTCCGCCGCCCCCTTTCGGTCCTCGAAGACCGCCTCGATCTGCTCGAGCGATCCGCGCGGGCTTCGACGCCGGAAGCTCAGGCGGAGCTCGCCGATCTTACGGCGGAGGTCGATGCGACCGCGGCGCGCCTGGCTCCGCAGCTTGAGGCCCTGCAACATGACATTGACGATTTCGCCGAACGTTTGTTCAGCGCGCGACTGGTCCTGCAGTCGGGGTCGGACCACATCGAGGTGCCGCTGGCGAATTGCCTCGAGGTCACCTGGCCCAATCAGATGAGCTGGGTGGGGCGGGTTGCGCGCGCACTGCGCGAGGGCGTCCTCTTCCTTTTCACCGAGCCGCGCGAGGCCAACACCGAAGGCGGGATCTTCCCGGCCCTCTTCGGGACCGTGCTTCTGGTTTTGTTGATGAGCGTCGCGGTGGTGCCGCTCGGGGTGGTCACGGCGGTCTACATGACCGAGTATGCGCGGCCTGGAATCCTCTTGCGGTTGGCCAACCAGGCGGTGAACAACCTCGCCGGCGTGCCCTCCATCGTCTTCGGCATGTTCGGTCTCGCTTTTTTCATCTACGAAGTGGGCGGCGCCATCGACACGGCGTTTTTTGCCGATCGCCTCCCGACACCGACATTCGGAACCGGTGGCATGCTGTGGGCATCGCTCACCCTGGCCCTATTGACGGTCCCAGTGGTGGTGGTGGCGACTCGCGAGGGCCTGATGGCGGTGCCGCAGAGCTGGCGCGACGGGTCGCTCGCTCTCGGCGCCACCCGTTGGCAGACCCTCAAGAAGATCATCCTGCCGGCGGCGATGCCGGGAATTCTCACCGGTCTGATCCTCGCCGTGAGCCGCGCCGCGGGCGAGGTCGCGCCGTTGATGCTGACCGGGGCGGTCAAGCTGGCGCCGAGCCTGCCGGTGGACGGCATTCCGCCCTTTCTCCACCTCCAGCGGAAATTCATGCACCTCGGCTTTCACATCTACGATGTGTCCATGCAGTCGCCGAATGTCGAGGCCGCAAAACCGATGGCCTTTGCCACCACCGTGGTCCTGCTCGCGCTGGTGTTGCTCTTGAATCTGACCGCGATCATCGTGCGCCGCCGTCTGCGGCGCGCTTACAGAGGACAGGTTGTGTAATGAACACCCCATCAGAATCGGCCGAGAGTCATTCCGTTGAACCGGGTCGGGGCGCGACGGTTTCGGTCACGCCCTCGAGCTCGAACACGGAGGAGATGTCTACTTCGGAGACCACCCTCGAGACCCGGGACCTCCACTTCTATTACGGCGAGACCCACGCCCTCAAGGGCATCGACCTCGAAATGCCGGCGCGTCGCATCACCGCGCTGATCGGCCCGTCGGGGTGCGGCAAGTCAACCTATCTGCGGTGTTTCAACCGGATGAACGACATGATTGAGGGCGTCCGGGTCGAGGGTCAGGTCCTGGTGGAGGGGCTCGATATCTTCCGGCCGGAGGTCGATCTCGAGAGTCTTCGCAAACGGGTGGGGATGGTCTTCCAGAAATCCAACCCCTTCCCGATGTCGATCCGCGAGAACATCAGTTACGGACCGAGGATGACCGGGGTGCGCGGGCGCGGGCGTCTCGACGATCTGGTCGAGCAGTCGCTGCGTCAGGCGGACCTCTGGGAAGAGGTCCGAGATCGGCTCGATCAATCGGCGCTCGATCTCTCCGGAGGCCAGCAACAGCGTCTGTGCATCGCGCGATCGCTCGCCAATCAACCCGACATTTTGCTCCTCGACGAACCGGCTTCGGCCCTCGACCCCATCTCGACCGCCAAGATCGAGGAGACCCTGCTCCAACTCAAAGACAGTTACACCATCGTCATCGTCACCCACAACCTGCAACAGGCGGCCCGTATCGCCGACCTTACGGCGTTCTTCATGCTCGGCGAGCTTATCGAGTTCGATGACACCACAACGATGTTCACCAACCCGAAACAAAAGATCACCGAGGAGTACATTACGGGGCGTTTCGGTTAATCACTGTGTTCGGGTTAAAGTCGTAGGAGATCAGTCATGCACCGGCAATTCGAAAAAGAGCTCGAGGAGATCAAACACACCATCCTGTCCATGGCGGGTCTGGTGGAAAAATGCCTCGACGACGTCACTACCGCGCTCACCAGTCAGGACAACGAACTCGCCGAGGCGGTCATCGCCATGGACGACGAGATCGACCAACGCGAGGTTGAGATTGACCGGTTGGCGACCGAGTTCATTGCCCGCCACCAACCGACGGCCACCGACCTGCGCTTTGTCATCGTCGCCATCAAGCTCGGGCCCGAGCTCGAGCGGATCGCCGACAACGCCGTCAACATGGCCGAACGCATCCTCCATCTCAGCAAGTACCCGTTGCTCAAACCTTTGATCGATCTGCCGCGGATGCTCGGTCTGGCGCACGCCATGGTCTCCGATGCGATTGCCGCCTATGTGGCGCGTGACGCCAGGGCCGCGCGCGATGTGATCCGCCGCGACGACGAGGTCGATGCCCTGTATCTGCAGATCTTCCGCGAGCTCTTGAGCTATATGATCGAGGATCCGCAGACCATCTCCCGTGCCATCGATTTGATCTTCATCGCGCGCTATGTGGAGCGCATCGCTGATCAGGCTACCAACATCTCGGAGGAGGTCGTCTATCTGGTGGAGGCAAAACCGATCCGCCACGTCTACCCGATTCCCGAGAGCCTGTGAGATGGTCCGCGAACGTCTGACCCTCGTTGAAGACGACCCCGATCTCGCGGCGTCCTTGACCCTGGCGCTCGAGCGCGACGGCTTCGAGGTGTCGCGGTTTGCCACCGGCCGCGAAGGACTGGAGGGTATTCTCGAGAGCCCGCCGGACCTCGTGTTGCTGGACCTCAACCTCCCCGATCTCGACGGGCTCGGGGTGTGCCGGGAGATCCGCGGCACGACGGCGGTGTCCGACCTGCCGATCATCATCCTCACCGCACGGGTGACCGAAAGCGACCGCGTGCTCGGCCTCGACCTCGGTGCCGATGACTACATCACCAAACCTTTTTCGTTGCGCGAGCTCAAGAGCCGCATCCGGGCCCTGCTCAGGCGCCGCAGCCTCGACGGCGGCGTCCCCGAGGACGAGTTTGAAGATTCGCGGCTCCACATCTCGCGCGGTGCGATGGAGCTCCTTCTCGAAGGCCAACCTGTGAGGCTCACCATGCGCGAGTTCGAGCTTCTGTGGTATCTGGTCATGACCCGCCCCCGGGTGGCTTCGAGGGAGAGCATCCTCGAACGCGTGTGGGGTCTCTCCAGCGAGGTCGAGACCCGGACCGTCGATGTTCACGTGCGGGCGCTGCGCAAGAAGCTCGGGTCCGACGTCGTCGAGACGGTGATCGGTGCTGGTTATCGGTTTCGCGGCTATCCATGAGACGCCGCCGGCACCTCCTGACCGCCTTTCTCGCAGGGCTGCCTCTGCTGTTCCTCACCATCCCATGGATCATGGACCGAAGCCTGTGGACAACAGTTCTGGTGGTGCTGGTGTGGGCCGGTGCGGTGCTGTTGTTCGAGGCGGTGACCTGGAGGACGCTGGTGGCGCCGGTCCGCGAGATCATTGGCGACCTCGGTGCCGACACGGCGGAAGAGGCGCGTGGGGCCCTCGCGGAACTGCGATCCAAATCCGCACGGTGCGAGGCGGATCGATCGGGGATTTCGTCCCTGCTCGAGGACCTCACCTCGAGCCTCGGCGACGGGTTGTTGGTGGTTTCGTCGGACCTCGAAATCCGCCTCATCAACCGGGTCGCCCGCCGTTTCTGCGGTGTTGAGACTGTCGGGCTCGGCACCCACATTCTCGAGATCCTGCGCAACCCGGGTGCGGTTGCGTCGGTGGAGGCTGCTGCGGCGGGGATCGCGCGGGAGCCGGTTGTCATCGAAAACCGCCGAGGTCTGTGGGAGGTCCACGCCTTCCCCGTCCGCAGCGGCGGAGCGGTGGTCCTGCTTACCGATGTCGGGCTGGTTCGCCGTGCCGCCGAACTCAGGCAGCGATTTGTTCAGGACCTCTCGCACGAACTGAGGTCGCCTCTGACCGTGCTGCGGACCACCGTTGAAGCCCTCGAGGAGGAGATCGACCCGCGGTTGGCGACGATGCTGGTCCACCAGGTGGAGAGGCTCGACCGCCTCACGGTGGAGCTCTATGAACTGGCGACGATCGAGGCCGGCCAGCTCGAACTTCAGCTCGAGGCGCTGTCGGCGGCGACGACGGCGGACGAGGTGGTGAGAGATCTGGGGCCCGACGCCGAAAGCGCGGGGGTCGAGATCAAAGTCGATGTCGAGGAGAACCTCTCGTGCTGGTGCGACCGGCGAGGGCTCTATCGGGTCCTGCGCAACCTGGTCGACAACGGCATCAAATACAACCGCCGCGGCGGGTGGGTCTCGATCAGGGCACGCTCAGACAACGGCATTCCGGTCCTCAAGGTCGAGGACAACGGCGAGGGGATTCCGGCTGGAGAGCTCAAGGCGGTCCTGCAGCGCTTCTACCGCGTCGATCGCGCACGGACTCCTGGCGACGGTGGCCTCGGTCTCGGGCTGGCGATCGTCAAGCACATGGTGCAGGCCCTCGGGGGTAGCCTCGAACTCGATTCAAGGGAAGGCGTCGGCACCACGGTGACGGTCCGGCTCCCGCCGCCGCCGGATGGCGACCGACTACTCGTCGTCGATCAGTTCCCCGAGGTCGTCCTCGCGGAAACCGATGCGGTCGAAAGGGTTGACGACACTTGAGGCGATGTTCATCAGGTGAGCCGAAATGCGCTTGAGAAAGCGGACGTAGAGGGCGGTGCTGACCGCCTCGCTGCACACCAGATCAGGGCTGGCACGAACAATCAATGCGTTGAGGATGGCGTCGGCGCGGCGGGCGATCCACCAGTGTTCCGACATCACCTCCTTGGCTTTTTCCGCGTCGCCCTTTGGTAGCGCCTCGATGAGCAGGGTGAACATGGTCTTGACCGTGGTCTCGATCTTGCGGACGTCGGGCTCGAGGCTGCCGCAGTCGAGCTTTCCTGGGTGACGCAGGGCGAGATCAACGATGTTCTTTGTCAGGTCGCCTATGCGCTCGATGTCGATGACGATGCTCACCAGGGCCAGGCCTGCGGCGATGCTCTTGCTCGAGGTCAATGCGAGGTGGGTCAGGACCTTGCGCCGCACCTCGCGCTCGTAGGCGTTGATCATCTGGTCCTTGGCGTAGATATCGAGCTCGATCCGGGCGTCGTCATGCTCGCGGAGCGAGCTCGCTGCCGCGAGGAACATCTCCCGATCGGTTTCGAGCATCTCCAACGACCTGTCGTACGCCTGCTGGAGCATGTTGTCTTTGCGGAAAAGCTCGAAGAATTGTTTGATCATGTTTCACCTCAAGAAGACTATGGCAACAAAAGGTATCGTGTAGAAGCACACCAGAATATACGCGACGGCCAACCAGCGGTGGTCCGCGGCGATTGATGCAAACCTGTTTGCCATGTTCAGGGGAATGCGGCGAATCGTCCGAATCGGCCAGATCAATCCGATGCCGCAGATATTGAACAGCAAATGTGCGAAGGCCACGGTCACCGCGCTGATTTCCCCGACGGCGAGTGCTGCAAGCATGGCTGTGACGGTGGTGCCGATGTTCGCCCCAAGCGTATACGGAAATACCTGGACCAGGGTGAGAATCCCGGCCCCGGCGAGCGGGACGGCCAGAGATGTGGTGATGCTCGAGGACTGGACCATCACAGTGATGAGCAGGCCGAAAAGCATCGCGCGACCCGCATTTGCGAACAACGTGCTGTCAAAGAACGCCTCGACGCGGCCAATCACGACAGCCTTGAGCAGGACGACCAGGTATCGCAAAGACCCAAACATGATGACAAGGGCCAGGATCAGCATGATCCATGGATGGCCTTCGAGCATCTTGGCCGCGGTCGTCACCGCGGGGCCGGTGATCATTTTCAGGGGGCTGGAAAAGGCGAGGCCGCCGACGTCGGCAAAAAGGTCCGCCAGCCGCGAAGACCAGACCCCTAGAAAATTGGTCGTCAACTGCAACGGGAACAGCAACACCACCGCGAGAATGTTGAAGAAATCGTGGATCGTCGATGCGGCGAAGGCCCTTTTAAACTCGCGGTTGTGGCCTATGTGGCCGATGCTGACGAGGGTGTTGGTAACGGATGTTCCGATGTTGGCCCCCATGACGATGGGGATCGCGGTTTCAATGGGCATGCTGCCGCCACCCACCATGGCTACGACCAACGAAGTTGTGGTTGACGATGACTGGACGAGAGTTGTCGCCAGCACGCCGACAAAAAGCCCCAGGAGCGGGTTCGAGGCACTTTCGATGAGGTTGCCGACGGCGCCTCCGGAAAACATCTTGAAGGCTTTGCCGAGCATGCCGATGCTGACAAGGAACCCATACAGTAGAAAGAAAAGGGTGGCCGCACGGCCGGCGACGCCCACCCAGTGGTGTTCCAGCACCGCGGTTGCAGGGGGTGTCGCGCCCGGGTCGGTCATCTGGAGAAACGCCTCCTGGAAATCGATTCTCCGCAATCCGTAATCTCAACTCACGCACCTTCGCCGTCGACGCGATATCGTACCAGCTTCGGATTCCGAAAACCTGTGCTTCGAGGCCGTCGTCAGGCCGTTGCCTCGGTCGGCGACGGTTCCTCGTCTGTATCGTCCTGAGGGGGCCGGAAGGGGTCTTCAAAAACCGTCATCAGGCTGTCGGTCTGTTCGGCGATCTTGAGACAATCCCACGCCAGCGAGTAGGACAGGATGCTTAAGCGGGTCTTTGAGGAATTGTCCTGGATGCGCTGAATCTGATTGTGGTCGAAACGCTCCACCAGCCCGCGCAAATCGTCGGTGAGGCCCGAAATCGACTCGACGTTGGGTTTGGCCTTCTGCGACATCGCCTCCGACGTTCGATCGAGGATCTCGAAGACGATGTGAGTCATTCGCTCGAGCTCTTCGGTCTGACTCGGGAGCAATCCGGAGTGCTGGTTGATGACGTGGACGTAGGCTCGCATGACGACGTCGCGGACGCTCTCGCTCATTTCCTGGAGCGAGCTGATGGTCTTCGCGAACCGCGCAGTCTCGGCTGTTGGAGTTGTCCGGCTCAGCAGACGGAGCACCTTGAAGATGTTGGCCGCGATGATGTTGGACCACCGCTGGAGCTCCCGCTGCCGCTCGCGCGCGGCCTTGACGGTGATGCGGTCGAGCGCAAACAGGCCCTTGAACGCCGTGTCCAAAGTCGTGCGGACCTCGCGCAGGAAGATCGAGGTGTGCTCGAATGTCGTACGGGCCGCTGCCTGGGCGTCGGTGATCTTGCGCAGGTTGAAAACGTCGAGGGCCTTTTCTTCCTTCTCACGGACCTTGTGAATGCGGCGGGTCAGGCTGAGGAGGAGGATTGCGAGAGCGCCAATGCCGATGATGGCGAAGATCTTTCCGAAATACAGGGCGACGGCGAACACGGCCGCCACCGTAAAGGCCATCATGGCGGTAAAGAACCAACCCCCGATCACCGCCAGCACACCGCTGACCCTGTAGACGGCGCTCTCGCGGCCCCATGCCTGATCCGAAAAGGATGTGCCCATGGCCACCATGAACGTGACGTAGGTTGTCGAAAGCGGCAGCTTCAACGACGTTGCGAGCGAGATCAGCGCGCTCGCAACCATCAGGTTGACCGCCGCCCGCACGAGGTCAAACGAAGGAACGGTGCCGTCGGCGGCCGGTTTGGGGCGGTACTGCGAACGGTCGAGACGGCGGTTGGTCCACTTGCGGATCGGCGGCGGTGCCAGGCGCGAGGCGATCTCGAAGATCGACGAAACCAGTCGGACGATGGAGCGGGAAAGCCCCGTCGATTCGAAGCGCTCATAGCCTTCTTCCTGGCGGCCGAGGCGAACCTCTGTTCTGGTCACGGTTCGCGACTTACGGGAAAACCAGAGAGTGATCACCATGATGACACCGGCGAGGAGGAGAAAGAAGGTGTTGGAGCGAACCGGTTGGGTCAGTGCTTCCATGGTGGCCGTCAAAGGGTTGCTCGTGGCGCCGGCTTCGGTGTAGGCGGCCAGGCCGGCGAGCGGCACACCGATGAAGTTGACGAGATCGTTGGCTGCAAAGGCCATGGCGAGCGCAAAGGTGCCGACGAGGACCACGACCTTGAGGGCGTTGACCCGGGCGACCAGCATCAGAATCTGCAGCAGAAGCGCCGCCACCACGAATGACGCGAACAAAATGGTCCCGGTGTGGCTCTTGATCCACGAAAGGGTCTCGGGGGTGATAAATGAGGCCCCCTTGGCGCCTTTGATGAGGATGAAATACGTAATCGCCGCCAGGGCCGCCCCGCCCCACAGGGCGCCATACCGCTTGAGACGTTTTTCGAAATCGAAGGTGAACAACACACGGGTCGCGATCTGGACGATGGCGCCCACCGCGAAAGCGATCACCACCGAAAGGAGAATTCCGGAGATGATGGCCAGGGCCTTGCTGGTGTTGATGTAGGTGACCACATCGGCGATGCTGGCCCCGGCCGCCGCGATCTTGAGCAGCGAGACGGCGACTGCAGCGCCGAGCAGTTCGAAGACGATCGACACCGTGGTCGAGGTCGGCAGCCCGAAGGTGTTGTAGAGGTCGAGGAGGATGATGTCGGTGAGCATGACCGCGAGGAAGATGGTCATCAACTCGGGCATGGTGAAGAATTGGGGATTGAAGATCCCCTTCCGCGCCACTTCCATCATGCCGCTCGAAAATGTCACCCCGGCCAGCATCCCGAGGCTGGCGATGATCATGATGACGTTGCGCGAGGCCACTTTCGACCCGATGGATGAGTTGAGGAAGTTGACGGCGTCGTTGCTGACACCGACGACGAGGTCGGAGATGGCGAGGGCGAACAGGACGACAATCGCGAACTCGAACATGGTCACCTCGATCGGTTGAATTCTGCGAACCTGAGTTGTCCGGGCCTACGACGCGATTCTACAGGGTGCAGGCCCAACCTGTCGCCCCCACCCCGAGGGCGTTCAGAGACTTCGACCCGCGGGCGAGTTTTGCTAGGCTTCGGTTGTGCGAATCATCGTCAATCCGGCAGCAGCGGGCGGCCGATTGGGTCGCGAGTGGCCGCGGTTGGAACGGCAGGTGGCCGGTTTCGGCCTGGTGTCGGAGACAGTCCTGACCGAAGCCCCCGGACATGCCACAGCATTGGCGGGGGCGGCCGTGGCGGACGGTGTGGAACGGATCGTCGTCGCCGGCGGCGACGGCACTGTCTGCGAGGCGGTGGAAGGACTCCATCAAGCCGGGCGCGGTGAACTGGCCATCCTTCCCCTGGGCACCGGAAACGACGCAGCACGCACTCTCGGCGTGCCGCTCGACCTCGAGGATGCGGTCCGAACGGCGCTCGACGGCCGGACTCGATCGGTCGACCTCGTCCGTGTCGACGAGCGGGTTGTGTTCAACGCCATCGGTATCGGGCTGACCGGCGACATCAACGATCGCGCAGCTCGGATCAAGTGGCTGCGGGGGATTGCGGTCTACCTCCTGGCCGCCCTCTCCTCCCTGCTGCGCTACCGCATGCAGAAGGTCCGGATGGTGACCGATCGACGGAAGTACGAGGGCTCGATGCTGATTCTCGCAGTGCACGGGGGCCCGACCACCGGGGGTGGTTTTCGCCTCACCCCGGCGGCCGTCCCGGATGACGGCCTTCTCGATGCCTGTCTGGTACCTGAGCTCAATGTTTTTGCACGCATCGCCAGGCTGGTTGCCGCCATGCGTGGCACCCTTGGGAGCAAGCGGGGCTCCGTCGAGGTTCAGGCGCCGTGGCTCGAGCTCCACTTCGACCGGCCGCTGCCGGCCCATCTCGACGGAAATTCGGTGACGCTCCAACCGCCGATGGTGCGCTTCGAGGTCCTGCCCGGCGCCCTGAAGGTCGTCGTCCCGTCGGAATAGGCCCGCCTCCACCTCCCGATATTGCCCACAGAGAACGCAGGCGACGAAGATCCGGCCACGGGGAAGAAAACGCAAAGGCGCAGAGATGCAGAGACGCAGAGGCACAAAGGCGGGGTTCCTGCATGAACGATGTTGCCCGGAGTGACCGGCGGACAGGGTTTGGGTCGGCACGAAGGCACGGAAACGAGTCGCGTGCGGCGGAGGTGCCATTTTCAATATTGTTGGACTCTCGAACATCCACGTCGACAGGGTGCCAGGGGCCAACAATGTTGAAGGTGGCTCCTCTCGGGGATAAAGCAGAGAAAGGCGGGCTTCTGCAACCTGTCAACCGGGGCGGCACTCCCGTCGTCGTACTACCATGTTGCAGGCAGGAGCCATGGATCCCTCTCGCAAAGACAGTTCCGTTGCAGACGACGCCCTCGTGATGCGGGCGCGCAACGGCGATCGCGAGGCCTTCGGCGAGCTCGTCACCCGCCATCAGCGCCGGGTGTGGATGGTGTGCCGCCAGTATGTGGGCGTCGACGACGCCGACGCGGTCGCCCAGGACAGCTTGATCAAGGCGTTCACCGCGATCCAGTCTTTTGACGGCAGGGCCGCGTTTTCGACCTGGGTGACCCGCATCGCGATCAACACCTGTCTCGATCAGCTCCGCCGCCGCCGCCGCGAGGGCCTCGTCGTGGAGGATTCGAAGGACGAGGAAGGGGTGGGCGGCGTCCTCGGTCTCGTGGCCGACGATCAGGCGGGGCCCGAGGACCGCACGATGCAGAACCAGACCCTGTCATCGCTGCTCGAGCGCGAGCGCAATTTGCCGCCGCGGCAGCGCGAGATCTTCCGTCTGCGTTTCTACGCCGAGATGGAGCTCGAGGAGATCGCCGAAGCGCTCGATGTGCACGTGGGAACGGTCAAAACGCAGCTGCACCGCGCGGTGCACCGGCTGCGCCGGGAGTTGGGAGCGTATCGATGAACACGCACTTGAAAGACGATGAATTGACCGCCGCAATTGCCGGTCTCGATATTTCTCCGGAGGCTGCCGAGCATCTCGCCTCGTGCGTGAGTTGCCGGCAGCAGGCGGCTGGGATACGGCAGAGCATCGACGAACGCCTCACGGCGATGGAGGCCGAGCATCCGGATTGGCAGCGCCAGCAGCGGGACGTCATGGCGCGACTGCCGGAGGCGCCGGAGGTCGGTCGCTCGACCGGGTGGCGATGGCTGCGACCCGTCCTGGCCGCAGCCGCGGTCCTGGTGATTGCGGTGGGTCTCAAGTTGTCGATGGCGCCGGTGGTGGTGACGACGCCCGTCACCGACGACCTGCAGATCGAGCAGATTCTGGCTGAAGTGGATGCGGTGTTGGCCGACGACTCACTGCCGGGCTTCGAGCCCATCGACCCCGGCGTCGATGATCCGGCGAGCATCTTTGAAAACGGCTCATCATGAACAGGCGGAACTGGAGAGACTCATGAAGAAATTTCTGATCATGTGTGTGGTTCTGGCCGCGGTCCTGCCGCTGTCGGCACAGGAGTTCGACCTGCCGCCCGGAAAGTGGTGGGAGGACCCGCGTCTCGCCGAACGGATCGGGCTCGGTGAGGAACAGCAGGAACAGATCCGCGCTCTTGTCTACGATGGCGCGCGGCGGATGATCGATTTCAAGGCCGCTGCAGATCGTGCGGGTCTGGACCTTGCTGAGGTCGTCAACAGCAGCCGGTTCGATCCGCAAGCGGTGAGGGCGGCCTATGCCGCCTTTCAGACTGCCCGCCAAAAACTGGAAAACGAGCGTTTCGAAATGCTCCTCGCCGTTCGCCAGGTGTTGACGAACGAGCAGTGGCAGAAGCTTCAGGAAATTAAACAGCGAATGAAACAGATGCGCGGCCAGCAGCGGCGCCCCGGCCAACGCCCGCAGGGCGAGAGACCGCAGGGGGGTGGGTTTTAGGGACGGGTCTGAAGGGCCCGGCTTTCCGAGCGCGGTACCCGAGAGGAGCCACCTTCAACATTGTTGGCCCGCTTCTCCCTGCCGAGGTGGATGCTCGAGTGTCCAACAATATTGAAAATGGCACCTCCGCGGCACGCGGTTCGTATCCCGGCGCGGTTCCCGTGAGGAGCCACCTTCACCATTGTTGGCCCGCATCGCGATACCGACGTGGGCGCTTGAGCGTCCAGACAAGAGTGAAGATGGCACCTCCGCCGCACGCCACTCGTTTCCCCGCACGTTTCCTGTTCTTTCTCGCCGTATCCCGACTCAGCTGCCTCCGTCATGGCGGAATCCAGCATCCAGCATCACTCTTGTCCAAGACAGCTTCTCGGAAAGGATAGCCGCGGAGCGGCGACAGGAATGAGCCCGGGGCGCGAGCCCCGGGAAACCGTGCAACCAAAAACAGTCAAGCCCCGGAGGGGCGACAGAAAAGGACGCGTTGCCGCGCTAAAAGCCAAGCGGGATAGTCTGTCGCCCCTCCGGGGCTCGCCTATTTATCCGGGCCTTGTTCCCGGGGCTCGCGCCCCGGGCGAATATTTTTCGCCCCTCCGGGGCTTTTTCGGTGCCGGTCTATGTGGCATTGGCTCATGACGTCTTTCGACAACCTCGGTCCGAAATACCTCGTTTCCGGGTCGTAAAACGTCTGTTTTCCGTACGGCATTCTCTCGTGAGAGTCTGTTTTGGACAGCAGTGATCCCGCATCCAGCATCCCGTGTCCCTCAGTGGTCCCTTTCTGTTGACAGCAAACGACCTGTCTGGTACAAGTAACGCCCCTTTGTGTTGGGGAGAGGTGTGGAATGACTGATTACGCGATCGTTGAACATGGCGGCAAACAATACCGGGTGAGCCCGGGCGATGAGCTTGTGGTGGAACGCACCGAGCCGGATCTCAAAAAGGGCGATGGCCTGGTTTTTGATCGGGTGATGCTGGTCAGCCAGGGTGAGGCAGTCCGAGTCGGCCAACCGGTGGTGGACGGCGTGTCGGTGAAAACCCAGGTGGTTGCGCCGTTGCGCGGCGACAAGATCATTGTTTTCAAAAAGAAGCGTCGCAAGGGCTATAAAAAGAAGCAGGGTCACCGGCAGGACTACTATCGGGTCCGCGTTGAGTCCATCGAGGCCTAGGGGGAGTCATGGCGCATAAAAAAGGACAGGGCTCGAGTCGAAACGGTCGCGATTCAAACGCGCAGCGTCTCGGCACCAAGGTCGGCGACGGGCAGACGGTCACGGCGGGAACCATCCTGATCCGCCAGCGGGGCACCCATTTCAAGCCTGGCAACAACGTCAAGCGCGGAGGCGACGATACCCTTTTCGCCACCGCTGCAGGACAGGTGAAGTTTCAAAATCGTGGCCGGCTCGGTCGCTTCATCGCCATCGAGACCACCTGATCACGAAGTCTTTTCCATGACATTTCGACCCGAGCGGAAGTGCGCACCTGCGTGGTGGAATCCGTGCGTGTGCGCGACGAGGACGCCTCCACGATGCTGATTGACTCTGCACGAATCACCGCCCGCGCCGGCGCCGGCGGAAATGGCTGTGTCTCTTTCAGGCGTGAGAAGTTCGTCCCCCGGGGTGGTCCAAACGGCGGCGATGGCGGCCGCGGCGGCAGCATCGTCCTCGAAGTGGATGAAGGCATCAACACCCTGCTGCACCTGCATCATCAGCGTCTGATCAAGGCCGATAACGGGCAACACGGCCGGGGCTCGAACAAGACCGGGGCAGGGAGTGCCGATGTCGTCCTGGTGGTGCCGCCCGGAACCGTGGTGCGAAACGCCGAAACCGGTGATGTGATCGGGGATCTCGTCGATCCAGGGCAAAAGATGCTGGTTGCGCGCGGCGGCCGCGGCGGCCGCGGCAACACTCGTTTTTCGAGCTCCACGAACCGCGTACCGCGGACGGCCGAAGACGGCCAGCCGGGCGAGGAGATCGAGCTCGAGTTCGAACTCAAGCTGTTGGCCGATGTGGGTCTGGTGGGGCTCCCCAATGCCGGCAAATCGACCCTCCTGTCGAGACTGTCGGCGGCGCGGCCGAAGGTGGCGGACTACCCCTTTACGACGGTCGAGCCTCATCTCGGCGTGGTCGCGAGCCCCGACGACGAGCTTCGGACCCTGGTGATGGCCGACATTCCGGGGATCATCGAGGGCGCTCACCAGGGCGCGGGGCTCGGCACACAGTTTCTCAGGCACGTAGAGCGCTGCCCGGTGCTTCTTCAGTTGGTGGACCTCGCCGTTGATGAGTCCGTCGAGGCCGGAGTTGATACCATTCGTGGAGAACTCGAGGCCCACGAAGCACCGCTCGAAAATCGACCGTGGGTCCTGGTCGGCACGAAAATCGACTCGGTGGCGGATCGCGAGCGCTCGCTCGCCGACCTCGCAGCTGTGGGCGAAAGCCACGGCGTGCGTTCGACCGCGATCTCGGCAGTGACCGGCGAAGGCGTCGATCAGCTTGTCAGGATGTTGCTCGATCTCGTAGAGGAGGCCAGGAAAACGCCATGACACGGCGCATCGCGATCTATGGAGGAAGCTTCGATCCGTTTCACTTAGGCCATCTGGTGCCGACGGTCAGGGCGCAGGAGACCTTTCGTTTCGAAGCGGTGTATTTCGTGCCCGCGGGTTCGCCGCCGCACAAAAACTCCGGTCCGTTGACGGCGGTCACCCACCGCCTCGCCATGGTGGCCATGGCCACCCTGCCGTACGACAACTTCTTCACCTCCGACGACGAGGTGTTCGCGCCCCAGCCGACCTACTCGGTGGAGACCGTTCACCGCTTCCGTGACCGTTTCCCGGATGCCACGCTCTACTTCATTCTGGGCTCCGACTCTTTTTCTCAGATTGCCACCTGGGACCGCTGGGAGGAGTTGGTGGAATCGGTCCACCTGGTGGTCCTCCACCGGGCGCACATGTGGGACGAAGAGCTCGCCCAGAAGGTGCCCGAACGCCTGCTGGGACGAATGCAGGAGGTCGAAGTCTTTGCCGAAGTTCCCGACCCGGAGGAGCTCACCGTGTACCTCCTCAACCACGAGCCCTTTCCAATCTCGGGGACGTCGATTCGGGCGCGCCAGAGCCGGGGCCTCCCGATCCGCGAGCTGGTGCCCCACGAGGTCTACTCCTATGTCGAAAAATACCGGCTGTACGGGCCCACCACGGGCGAGGGCGATCCCACATGACTGACAACGACACAATCGACACCCTTCGAACGGCCGCTCACGCGGCCGCCGACAAGAAGGCATTCCAGATCGTCGGAATCCAGGTCTCAGCGCTCTCGTCGTATGCCGATGGACTGCTCATCTGCTCCGGTGGCAGCGACCGTCAGGTTGCAGCGATCGCGGACGCGGTGCAGCGGCAGCTCAGGGACAAGGGTCGGAGGCCGCTTCATGTGGAGGGCGAACGCCGCGCCGAGTGGGTCTTGATGGACTACGGTGATGTGGTCGATTCACGTTTTCACCGAGGAGCGACGCGCCTACTACGGTCTCGAGAGTCTGTGGGGCGACGCTCCGCGGCTCGACGCCGAGGCCCTCCAAATCAACCCGGGCGATGGGGCGTGAAGATTCGGGTGGCTTGGCTCGGCCGGCCCTCGGCGAGCCCCTATGAAAAACAGGTCGAGACCTACCGCAAGAGGGTGGACCGACGGTGGCCCGCCGAAGATCGTCCGCTGCGGCCGGTCGGTGGTGGACGCGCCCGCGATCCCGATCGCATCCTCCGGTTGGAGGCTGAGGCGATCGAGCGCCAGTGCGAGGCCGGTTGGCACGTGGTGGCCCTGGATGAAAAGGGCCGCGACCGCGACAGCCAGGGTTTCGCGACCCGTTTGGCGGCCCTCGAAGACGGGGGAAAACCGGGGGTGGTGTTTATTGTCGGCAGCGACCTCGGTCTCGACCGGAGCTTTGTCGAAAGAGCGGACGAGGTCGTGTCTCTGAGTTCGATGACGCTGCCCCACCTGCTGGCGCGGCTCGTTCTGTGGGAACAGCTTTTTCGCTCGACTCAGATTCTCGGAGGTGGTGCCTATCACCGGGTCGGCGTACAATGAGGGACGGTTGTCCGCTGGAGGCGGCAACCAACGAGAAAAGAACGGTCTTCGGCTGTGCCAACTAGAGGAGCTGAGAATGAACAAAAGACAGCTGCAACGCTATCGCAAGGAGCTGCTGGCGAAGCGGGAGGAGCTGCTGGATCTGGTCCGGTCGGCCCGCGCCAGCGAGAAGGAGGGGAGCGGTAAAGAGGCCCCCGACCTCGGTGACAGGGCGCTTTCGACAGTCATCAGGGATCTGAGCTATCAGCTGACCGCCGCGGAGCGCGACATCATGCGCCGTATCGACGAGGCGCTCGATCGCATCGAAGATGGCGGGTACGGTGTGTGCGCCGAATGTGAAAAGAAGGTGCAGACCGGTCGCTTGGATGCCGTGCCCTGGGCCCGCCACTGCATTCAGTGTCAGGAGCTGCAGGATCGTGGAGAGATCTGAAAGACCGGTCGTCTCCGGACGCAGCGTCTGACCTGTGGCACCGATCCATCTGATTGCCTCGTCCGACGATTTCCTTCTCGAAGAGCAGTTGCGGGAGATCACTCGCACCGCGAGCGAGGCGCTGGACGGTATCGAGCCCGAGGTCCTGGCTTCCGAGATCACCCCCGAGGACCTCGCGACAGAGCTGTGTTCGCCGTCCCTGTTTGCACCACAGCGTCTCTTCGTGATCTCTGATCTCCACACCTGGGTGGAAGCACCGTCAAAGGGAAGAGGGAAGAAGAAGACCGAACCGGAGATCGTCGATGCCACGCCATTGATCGGTGTCCTCGAGGAGGGGTTGTCGCCGGACGTCACCCTGGTGATGGGTGCGTGGTGTAAAAGCAAGCCAAAAGGCCCGTTGATCAAGGCCGTTGAGGGTGCCGGCACCTTCGAGTGGCTGTCCGCACCGGAGACTGCCAAGCCCTGGGATGACGTCGACCTCTCGAAGGACCAGGAACGGGTCCTCCGCGGCGTCCTGGCGAGGGCGGCGGGCGGCGTGAAATTCTCGGAGAATGCGCAGAAGCTGCTGATGCACCGCCTGGGGTACGCCCCGAGGTTGTTGGTTCAGGAGACGAGGAAACTCGCTGCCGCCCACGTCGACAACGCGGTTGACGAGGCCCTGGTGCGAGCGCTCTGTTTTCCCAGGGAACGCTCGTTGGAAGTGGTTAAAGACGCCGTGTTTGCGAGGCAGGCAGCGCCCATTCTCGACCTTCTCGCCGCGGTCGAGGCCGGGATCCCGGTGCGGGACTGGAAGGGGCAGCTCGCATCCGAGGACGGGGTTCCGATCATGATTGCGGCCCAGGTGGGATCGATGTGCCAGCAGATGCTCTATCTCCGCCGCTTCGCGGTGCGGATCGGCATGGAGGGGGAGATCACTCCCGAACGGACCTCTGAGCCCAAATGGTATCCCTACCAGTTCAAAAACGGAATCGGACCGGATCTTCTCGAGCACCTGAAGTCCGACGCCCCGTCGCCCCTCTTCGGACCGGGAAAGAGGCCTCCGACTCTCTTTACTCTCGGGTTGCTGTTCAAGGGTGCGAGTCATTGGGCCGACGATGATCTCGTCGACGCGCTCGCCGGGTTCGGTGTGATGGAATCGGGTCTGCGGGGCGGCATGCCGACCGAGGCGCTCTCGGTCTGGTTGGCGCGGTCCCTTGGAGAACCCTCGCGACGGGCCTCGTGAGAGAGGCAGCCGTCGAGTTTTTCCAGTACACTGAAAAGAGATGGCCGACAACACACTGATCTGGATTGTGGACGACGATGCGGCGATCCGTGAGTTGCTCTCCTTTATCGTTTCCGAAGCCGGGTATGAGGTCGACGCTTTCTCGTCGGGCGCCGAGGTGCTGGCGCGTTCGGGTCAGCCCCCCGGAGCGGTGCTGCTCGATCTCATGATGCCGGGAGTCGACGGGGTGGCCGTCCTCAAGGAGATCAGCCGACGGTTCCCCAAACTCCCGGTGATCATGATTACGGCCGACAACGACATCCAACGCGCCGTCGAGGTCACCAAGCTCGGCGCGTACGACTACCTCGTCAAACCGGTCGACAAGGAGAGGCTCCTCACCACCCTCGACCGCGCCCTTTCGCACGGCACCCTCGAAAAGGAGGTCGCGCGACTCAAGGGAGAGCTTTCGGACCGCTTCCACCTGCGCAACATTGTCGGCTCTTCAGCTGCGATGCGGAAGGTCTACGACCAGGTAGAAAAGGTTCTGGAGTCCGAGATCACGGTCTTCATCGCCGGTGAGAGCGGCACCGGGAAAGAGCTGGTGGCCAAGGCCATTCACTACGCGTCGCTGCGATCGGATGGACCGTTCATCGATGTCAACTGCGCCGCCATTCCCGAAGGGCTGCAGGAGAGCGAGCTTTTCGGCCACGAGAAGGGCGCCTTCACGGGGGCGCTCGCGACCCACCCCGGGAAGTTCGAACAGGCCGCCGGCGGTACCATCTTCCTCGACGAGATCGGGGAGATGTCGCCGTCCGCCCAGGCGCGGTTGCTGCGGGTGCTCCAGGAGCGCGTGTTGCAGCGGGTCGGGGGCACCGAAACCATCGACCTCGATGTCCGGGTGATCTCGGCCTCCAACCGCGACCTGGCGCAGATGGTCGAAGAAAGCTCGTTCCGGCAGGATCTCTTCTACCGTCTCGTGGTTTTCCCGATCACCTTGCCGCCGCTTCGCGATCGGCGGGAGGACATCCCGCTCCTGGTCGAGCACTTCCTGGAGAAGTACGCCCGCGACGCGGGCAAGAAGGTGACCCGGGTCGAGCCGAAGGCGATGGAAGCGTTGGCGTCCCACGGCTGGCCCGGCAACGTTCGCGAGCTCGAAAACGTGGTCCACCGGACGCTTCTGGTGGTTGCGGGCCTCGAGTTGAAGCTCGACGACCTCCCCCCGAACATCATCACCGCGGAGGGCCGGGCGCCTGCGCCGTCAGTCGATGCGCCGTCATCGAGCGCCCCCAAGAGCCTCGAGGATCTCGAGCGCGAGGCGATCGTGGCCGCCATGGAGAGCAACCGCGGCAACCTTTCGGATGTCGCGCGCCAGCTCGGGATCGGCCGATCGACCCTCTACCGCAAGCTCGAGCAGTACGGCCTTCGGGAGAAGAAGTAATTCTCAGTTTTGAATTTTGAATTTCGGGCCCATCGCACGGTGTCATCGTAAACGCTTGATGCTCAGCAAGGTTACGGGCAGGGTCATTCCAATGATGGCATTTCGTCCCAGCTGAATAGACAATTAAGAATTCAAAATTAAGAACTCAAAATTCTATAGAACGTCCTCCCAACCGAGATCGCGCAGCCTGTCGACGACGTCCTTGACCCGTTGCGCCTGGTCTTTCGGTACCACCAGGACGGCATCGGGAGTGGCCACGACCACCAGGTCCGAGAGGCCCACCACCGCCAGAACCGGTCCGGTGCTGACGAGGACGTTGTCGGCGGCATCGAGGGCCGCGATCCGTCCGCGGCCTGCATTGCCGTCATCGTCGACCGGCAACTCGTCGGCGAGGGCAGGCCACGAACCGACGTCCGACCACGGGAAGTCCACGGGCAGGACCCAACACTGTTGCGCGCCCTCCATGATGCCGTGGTCGACCGAGGTGGCGGGCAGGGTCGGATAGACCTCGGCGAGAACAGCGTCCGAATCGGCGCTCGACATCGCCCCGCCGATGCGATCGAGACCGGCCGCGAGGTCGGGGAGTTGAAGACCCACTTCGGCGAGAAGATCGCGTGCCCTCCAGGCAAAGATGCCGGCGTTCCACAGAAAGCGACCGCTCGAGACATAGGCCTCGGCGCGCTCGATATCCGGTTTCTCGACAAAGGCCGCGAGGTGATGGATCGCCCAACGGTCGGAGCGAGCGCGTTCGACACCGACCTCGAGATAGCCGTAGCCGGTTTCGGGACGGGTCGGTTGGATGCCGAAGGTCAGGAGGCCGCCCTCGCGGGCGACCATGTCAGCCCCCGCTGTCATCGCGGAACGAAAGAGCTCATCGTCGCCGATGAGGTGGTCGGCCGGAAGAACGAGGCACACGGCGTCGTCGTCTGCCGCGCCGATCGCGTGAGCGGCCAGACCGACGCACGCCGCGGTGTTGCGGCCGACGGGTTCGGCGAGGGTGTTCTCGGCGGGCACCTCCGGCAGAATTTTCCGGCACGCGTCGGCGGTGCTCTCGGTTGTGATCACCCACACCCTCTCAGGGGGCACCAGCCCGTCGAGCCGTTCGTAGGTCAGGCGCAGCAGGGGCGCCACGCTGATCAGATCCAGAAGTTGTTTGGGACGGTCGCGGCGCGACGCCGGCCAGAATCGCGTTCCCGATCCACCGGCCATGATCACTGCGTGCAGCATGACCTCATCTTACCGTGGGAACGGTCGGCCGGGCTTCACGCCGCGGGCGAACTCGCAGAAACCGGTCAGGCGACCAGCTCCAGGACCTCGGCCAGACTTCCGATCCGGCGGTACGCTTGCCCTTCAAAGAGACCCCGGCGATCGACCAGCGCAGCGCCCATCCCCGCGTTTTCGGCGCCCGAATAATCTTCGATCGGCGAGTCGCCCACGTGGAGAGTTCGATCCGCTGCAGCCCCGAGCCGTTCCAGCGTCCTTTCGAAGATCTCGGACGCCGGTTTCTCGATGCCGGCGATCGCGGACACGGTGATGGTCTCGAAGCGATCGGTCAGTCCGAGAGCGTCGAGGATCTTCGGCAGGCGGCGGTCCCAGTTGGAGATGACGGCCAGCTTGACGCCGCGTTTGGCGAGGTCATCGAGACACTCGATCGCTTTGGGATAGGTGCGCCAGACGCTGTCATCGGAAAACGCCCGGTAGAGAGCGTCGAGGAGGGTCTCCCAGGGAGCGTCGTGGTCGAGCCGGCTGAGGACCTCACGGACAAATGCTCCCCACCACTCCCGCTCGCCCCCCGCCACCGAGCTGTAGCGGTCGCTTCCCGCAGTGGTGCGACCCTGCATCTCGGCCCACGCCGCAGCAAACACCGGGCCCACGGCCTCGGCCCGTACCGCTCGGCCGAGCCGGCTGAGGTGGGTCGCATAGATTTCGGCTGGGCTCGGGTCGCTATAGAGGAGTGTGCCCCCGATATCGAAGGTGACCGCGGTGTAGCTGTTTGTGACCATTTCCAGAGCATAGCGGCTTTGCGACCGGATCTGCCATACTTCTCCGGTGCGATTGCAAGATTTTTGTCGGTGTCTTTTTCAGCGTTTGGGCATATCACTGGTGATGGTGACACGCCGAGGCCCGCTCGCGACCGCGACGGTCATCCTCGCGCTTTTGGCGGGGACGGCGACTGCCGGGTCCATCGAAGACCGTGTGCAGATGCACGTCGACGCAGCGATCTCGGGTGGTGTGGCGCCCGCGGATTTTCATCACCTCTTCATGGCGTTCGGTTGGCGGGCCACCCTGAGCGATTGGACGAACGTCGAGCGCAACCTCGATCGGCTGACCGCGGTTCGAAAGATCGATCCTCTGATGGTCGACGATTTGCGTCTGATCCGGGCCCGCATCCTGGTCGAACGCGGTCGGTCTGCGGCGGCCGCCGAGCTCTTCCGGACCATGGGCGGTCTCGAAGCGTGGTGGATCGCCGGCCCCGAGCCCCTCGAGGAACTGGCGGATTTTGACGATCTCGCGACACCGCCGCCATCCGAAACGTCTTGGCGAGCCGTGCCGGGGACCGACGCCCTCGGTTGGGTGCGGCTGTCCGGGTTGACGTGGCCCTCGCAACGGCAGATGGCCTACCTCGCGACCACGGTCGTGAGCGATCGCGACCAACCCGTGGCCCTTCGAGTGGGGGCCGCGCAAGTGGCCCGGGCGTGGATTAACGGCGACGAGGTCTTGACCACCCGGCAACCGCTGCGGCGCGGCGAGGATCAGGTTTCCGGTGGCGCGTGGTTGCGGAAAGGCCGCAACACCGTGGTCGTGGCGGTGGCCTCCGAGGACCGGCAGTTCTGGCTCCGCGCACGCCTCACGGCACCGAACGGGGAGGTGCTCGAGGGCGTTGGCGAAATTCAGGATCAGCCCGCATCCGTGCCCGGCCTCACCCGCAAGATTCCCGCCATCCGCGATCTCGAAAGCGAAATCCGCTCTGCGGTGGCCCAGATGGTGCCCGGGGCCAAGGTCGCCCTGGCGGCGTATCTGGTGGCCCGCCAACCGCAGCCCGTCGGCGGCGGCGGCGTCCAGGCGGCATGCGTTGCGGCCCGGACGGAGGCGCCGGGCGAGGCGCGGCTTCTGCAGTGGATCGACACGACCGAACCGGGTCTGGCCCGTGAGTTGTTGGCCGACGCGATCGAGGCGGAAACCGACCTGGTGTGGGCCCGACTGGAGCTCGCCGGGTGGCTGGGTGAACGTGGTCTCTTTGATCAGGCTCACGAAGTGCTGGCCGATTGGATCGACGACGACCCGGCGGTTGCCGGCACCGGTCTCGAGATGGACGGCTTTCTGTGGGGCCCCGTCGTGCTGCCCGAGCTGGCGGAGTTGGCGCGCGCCTATCCGCGCTGTCTGAAAGTCAACCTGATTCTCGGCGAACTGGCGGAACAGAGTCGCCGTTGGGGTCTCGCTGGGGAGGCGGCCCAACGCCTGGCTGTCTTGACTCCGGGGCTCACTGTGGTTTCGGACCTCCGCCAGCGGCTCGCAGAGAACTGTGGCGATGGTGAGCTCCTGCGTGGACTGGTCAGCGACCTCGTCCTCCAGGACACCAATCAGACGGAACTCAAACTGCGCCTCGCTCGCCTGCTGGCCGCCGATGATGATCTCGAGGCGGCGCGGCTGGTTCTCGCCGAAGGGCTTGCGCGTTCGCCGACCAATGTCGATCTGATGCTCGAGTTGGCGCGGCTGGAGAACGAGAGCGGCGACCAGGACCGGGCGGTCGAGCTCGCAGGATCGGTGCTTGATTTCCGCCCACAGGAACGCCGCGCCCAGCGGCTCCTGGAGCTGCTCGGAAAGTCCTCGGAGAACTTTGACTGGCTGCGATCCGAGAGCGAGCTCTGGCGCATGGCCGACGAAGCCCCGCCCGGAGACCCTGCGGTGGCACTTCTCGACCGGCGTGAGATCCGCTTTCTGCCGTCGAATCTGACCGAGGAACGGGTCCAACAGGCCTTCCTCATCACCTCGGCGGATCGGGCGCGCGATTTTCTCGTCAACACCATTCCCTTTGTGGCGGAGTCTGAGCGTCTCCGCATCCTCCACGCGCGGATCCTGCGCCGCGACGGGTCGGAGGTGGCTGCGCGTCAGGGTGACTCGCCCCGCCTCTCCGAGCCCGAGTTCAACCTGTATTACGACACCCGGTTACGGGTGCTTCGATTCTCGGAGTTCGAGGACGGCGACCTGCTCGAGATTGCCTATGTCTTGTCCGAGACCGAGGAGGCGAACGAGACCGGTCCCTACAACGGTGGTCTGTTGGCCCTGGGACGAGCGATCCCGGTGGCGTTGATGGAGGTGGAGCTGATCGGCCCGAAGACCTCGCTTCCGGCGTGGGAGCTGGTCGACATCGAGGGGGTCCCGGTGATTGAAGACCGGCCCGACGGCGACGTGTCGCTGCAGTGGCGATGGCGTGACCTGCCGCCCGTTCCGAGAGACGTTCCGGCCGCCCCCCCTCTCCTCGTCAGCCCGTATCTGGTGTGGTCGAACCACCCCGAGTGGGGCGATCTTGCCGATTGGTACGGCCGACACGTGGCGCCGCGCGTGCGGGTGTCAGAGCAGGTCGAGGAAACCGCCCTCCGTCTCGTGGACGGCTCCGACGATCGGCTCGACAGGATCAACCGCATCTACCGTTTCGTGACCAACGAGATCAAATATGTCGGTCTCGAGTTCGGGGAACACCGATACCGTCCGTTTTCGGCCGATTGGGTGCTGCACCACCGCATCGGTGACTGCAAGGACAAAGCCGCCCTTTTGGTGGCTCTTCTGGATGTGGTCGGTGTGCCCGCACACATGGTGATGATCCGGACCGCCGATCTGGGTCCGGTCGGCAACGACCTGGCGGTGCTCGAGATCTTCAACCACGCGATCGCCTACCTCCCCGAGGACGATCTGTGGCTCGACGGAACCGCCGCCGGCCACGTCGTTTTTCCGCCGCCGAGCATGGATCAGGACGCGGTAGCGCTGGTGGTGAATGGTCCATCGAGTTTCCTCCAGACCACGCCCGTCGTCGGCGCGGGCCTGTCCTCGCGTCGGTATCGGGTTCGTGCAGCCGGTGACGATACCGTCGATATCGAGGTTCGGAGCGAAGACAACGGTGACGCTGCGGACATGAGGCGGGCGCGGTTTGCCGGGAGCAGGGAGAGTGAACGATTCGCGCGCTGGTTGCGCGGGCAATTCCCCGGTGTGCAGGTGGTCGGTGAGCCCGTGGCACAGGTCTTTCCCAGCCGCGACCCGACCCTCATCGAGGTCAAGGCCTCGATCGCCCGCAGCGCGCTCGCGTCGAGCGGGGGCATTCCCGTCTTCCCCGGCGAGCTCGAGTGGAAGGCGAGCTCGGTGCCGGGCGGCCTCCGTTCCGGGCCGCTGATGATCGTCGTGAAGCCGGATCTCGAATGGACCCTGGAGGTGGATCTCGGACGGCCGCCGGGAAGCCTGCCGGAACCCACCGAGCTCGAGGCGGCCTTCGGCAAGCTTCGCCTCGAGATCGATGGCAACGACTCCGGCTACGTGGTCGAGGGGTTCCTGCACCTGGTTCCGGGTCTCGTGGCGGCGGAGGATGTTGAAGATCTGCGGCGGTTCCTGGTCACGGTCGAGCGCCTCCTCGGCCGAAGGCTGGAGTCGCCATGAGACGTTTCAATATTCTCGCGGGGGCGCTGGTGGCGGTGTTGCTGATCGCATACCCGGTCGCGGCAGGTTGGCTCGAGACCTGGCAGGCCGATGAAGAGTTGGATCTCCCGGCGGCCCGGGAGCTCGCCCTTGCCAGCATGATCGGGGACCCCACTGGCGCCGAAGCGGTGGCTTCGGCCATGTGGTGGCTGGCCAACCTCGAAAATCTCCCGGAACCCGAAGAGCCCCTGACCCTTTCGTTTGGCGACAGGGACGCCGAGCTCGGTTTTGTTTTGGCCCGTGTCGAGGCGACCTTGAAATTCGAACCACCGGATGGTGCCCTGGTTTCGGCCGAGCTGGCGGGTCCCTATGGCGTCTTCAGCAACCTCGATCTCGAGCGTTCGGTCGTCCCGGCCGATGATGAACTGCCGCCTGCCGGCACGGTGTGGCGTGACGACTCCAGCCCGTTTCGAATTGGGTTGCGCACCCGTGACGGGTTTTTCGGGCCGCCCTCGAGCATGGTCGTCGACGGTGTGTACCTGGTGAATTGGACCCTCGAAGTGGCCGACGACGTGACCGGCTGGATGGTGGTGGAGGCGCGTGGCGGCTACAACCTCGAGGTCGACGGCAAGGCGGTGGATGAGCGCCGCCAGTGCGGCGCGATCGACCCTTCGACGAATTGGTACGCCCTGCAAATGAGCAGCGGCCGGCACCGTATTCGCCTCGAAGTAGCGGCCCCCGACTCTGCCGAGGTGCGGCTCAGCCTGCTCGATGACCGGGGCGCCGGCCTCGACGGTGTGACGGTGGTTGAAGGGCTGCCGCCGCGACTGGCCCACTCCGAAGTCGTCCCGTCGCTGCCGCCGGCCTCGCGAGAGATTTTCGATCGTGTCAATGCCGGCGAGGCGTCGGTGGCGGAGCTGCTTCTGGCGGCACGTCTCGCCGGGGGGCGCGGCGACCGGGTGGGCGAGATCAGCTTTTCCGAACGTGCCCTCGCGACCGGCCCCGAGGACTCGTGGGCCGCCCTCGCCCTGGCGCAGAGTCTGTTTCTGGAAAGCGGCGCCGCCGCGACCGGCGAAAGAGCGAATCGGATCGGCCGGCTCCTGCGCGAGGCCGGGTCGATTCCGGGCGCCCGCTTTCTCGAACGCGCCGTCGCTATTCGCGAAGGGCGGAGCGAGGATGCCGAACGGATGCTCGATGCGCTCGCCCTCGAACACTCTGCGGACGTCCGCGTTCTGAGCATCCGGGTTCGCGAGGCCGTGCGGCGCGGTTGGGCGAGGGAGGGCGAGGAAGAGCTCGAACTCCTCGAGACCGCCCTGCCGGGTTCTCACAGCGTCACGGGTCTCCGGCTCGAGGTCCTTTCGGCACTCGAACGCTGGGACGAACGCGAACAGCTCCTCCGTGCTTTGGCGGTGGTCCAACCTGCGGACTCCCGGTGGATCGGACAGCTCGCCTCCGGGTGCCTGGTGAGCGAGGCCCTCAGTTTGACCGAGGCTCTTCACGCATCGGTTGCAGACCCCGACTTCGACGTCCAGGTGGTGCGGCTCCACCTTGAAAACGGTGATGTCGAAGGGGCTCGGGCGGCCCTCGATCGTGCCCGCGGGCAATGGGGCGACCTCGAGGTCTTCGATCGATTGGCGTTGTTGTTGTCGGCGGGGGATGAGGCGGCGATGGACCTGGCGCTTGCCGGTGCTCTCGAGAGAAGTCCTTCGAACCTCGAGCTCCTGACCCTCGCGTGGCGCCGCGGCGCCGTGCCATTCTACGCCGCCTTCCAGGTCGACGCCCGCGACTTTGCTGCCTCCCACAGGGACCTCGGGAAGGACGTCGATGTTGTGTTGCTCCTCGACCAGGCGGTCGAACGAATTTTTGCCGACGGGTCGAGCCTGTACTACTACCACGGTCTGACCCGCGCCAACACGCCCGTGGGCGTTCGCCGAGCTTCGATTCTGCAGCCTCTGCCCGACGCCTATTTCATCAATATTCGAGTCATCAAACCCGACGGATCGGTCGTCGTTCCCAGCGATACGCGCACCGGCGAGGGCTTTATCGCCCTCAACCAGGTGGAGCCCGGCGACCTGGTGGAAGAGGAATATGTCGCGCGAGTCGACGCGACCGGCGCCTCCCGCCAGGGCCACCTGCCGCCCTATCTCTACCGCTTCGCCGACGAGGACCGGGCTTTCGGTCTCTCGGAGTACGTGCTCCTGGTTCCACCCGAGGTCGACCTTCAGGTGGACGGCAACTTCGAGGGTCTCGAGCGCAGCGAGTCGGATTGGCAGGGTCTCAGGATGCTCAACTGGCGAGCCGAAGCCGTGCCGCCGATGGCCACCGAGCCCTTTGCACCGCCGGCCCAGGACCTCATGCCGTGGCTCAACTACGGCTTCGGCGTGACCTGGCAGGACGTGGGCGACATCGTGCGGGATCGGATCCTGCCGATCCTGAGAACCTCGGCCGAGCTGCGCGTCTTTCGCGACGGTGCGCTCACCGGGGAGAGCTCCGAGGACAAGGTGCGCTCCCTGGTCGACGCTATCGTGGACACGGTCGAAGCCGGCGACGGCGACCTCACCCTCGGCTCAGCAGCCGGCGACAGCTTCTCGAACCGGCGCGGGAACCGTCTCGGCATCCTCGCGGCGGTCCTGGTGGATGCCGGGTGGCAGGTGGATCTGGTGCTGACGCGAGCTTGGAACGAGAACGGCAGCCGGCTGACGCTCCCCACTCTCGACGCCTTCCCCGTGGCGCTGCTTCGGGTCGCCAACGGCGGCGACGAGGTGTGGATCGACATGCGCGAGGAGCGCCGCGGCGTCGGCCACATCAACCCCCTCTTCCAGGGCGCCGACGGTCTGGTTCTCCCCCTCAGCGACCCGCAACACCCGGTGACGCTGATCGCGGAGCTGCCCTCCTTCGCCAACCCGGATCTGGTGGAAGAAGTGTCGGTGAAGGCCGTGCTCTCGGCATCAGGCGATGCCCGCATCACCTTCCGCCTGCCGCTCCGTGGGGGCCAGGCGGAGCAGCTCCAGCAGCGGGTGGACAGCGTGCCGTCGGACCAGGTGGCGATGATCTACCGCCAGATGGCGGTGTCCCTCTTCCCAGGCGCAGACCAGGTCTCGGGCGAGATCATCAAAGACGACGACGGAGCGGTGATCCTCCTCGAGCTCACGGCGCCGCGGGCCTGCGAGGCCGAGAACGGCGAGCTGGTCTGCCGCAGCCTGGTCCTGTCGAATCCGCTGGTGCCGGTCCTGGCGTCACTGCCCGAACGGCAGTACCCGCTGGTTCTCAGACTGCCGATCGAGCGCCGGCTCGCACTCGATCTGGTGGCGCCCGAGGGCTGGTCGGTGGTCGACCGGCCCCCGCGACGGCTCACAACCGACTGGGGCTCGGTGACGGAGACTTTCACCGACATCGATGGGGCCCAGCGCTCGCTCCTCCACATTGAGCTGCCGGCGCAACGGGTGGAGCCTGACGAATTCGCGGCCTTCGCCCGTTTCTGCCAGGCCCTCGACGAGCTCACCACCCGCCCGCCGCGGCTCGAGAAGAACGGCCAGTAGCTGACGGAACACGCGGGGGTCAGAGACAGGGTCAGGGTCAGGAAGCAGCGACAGCAAACAGCGGCAGGGACCGGGGCAGCCGTCAGGTTCCGCGACGTTGGGGCCTGGTCAAGCCGGGTCGTTCATCTGGGGTGGTAGCCGGTGGACGGACGATGTCAAGGGCAAGCCGAACCCCGAATCCGGTGCTCCGCACCCCTGACATGGCGGTAGCTCAATCCCAGGAACTGATCAAGGATTCACCAGCCGGTCCCGTCTGGTGGCGGTCGCTGGAAACTGGCGCTGGCGCCGTCTCTGCCCGCTGTTTCTGCGTGCTCAGGTCAGCCCGTTGCCATCCAATTTGGGTCAAGCTGGGTGATCTGTGGAGAACCAGCGACACCCTTGTTCCCTCAATTCACAGCGCCCTACGCATTGGCGCGGTCCTCTGATCAACTGAAAACCGCAGCGTCGTGGTTATACTCAGCGCCGGCATGGAGATTCTCGAAGGCACCGTGATTGCGATGCACGGCCCGTTGGTGCGGGTTCAGGTTGGCGAAACCACCCTGGTCGTGGCCTCGCGCCGGCGTTTGAACTGGGAGGGCGGCACACCCTCGGCGGCGCGGCTGGTGGTCGGCGACAAGGTATCGGTCGAGATGCGGGGCGAGGACGGCGTCATCGTCGCGGTGCACGCGCGTGTGAACAGCCTGCTCCGGCGTGCGGCATCGAAGAACCGGGCGCAGATTCTGGCCGCCAACGTCGACCAGGCCCTCGTGGTGTTTGCGGCCCGCGAACCGGTTCCGAAACAGGGGCTCCTCGATCGCTTCCTGGTGGCGTGCGAACTCGCGGGGATCCACGCCGTCATCACGATCAACAAGGTCGACCAGGGTCTCGCCGAGATCGAACATTTCCTACCGGTCTACGAGGAACTGGGTTTTGATGTAGTTCGGGTCTCCGCCCGGAGCGGGTGGGGGCTGGGTATGGTCAAGCGTCTGCTGGTCGACCGCACCACCCTGTTCTGCGGTCCCTCGGGCGCCGGGAAGTCGTCGCTCCTCAATGCGGTCTATCCGGGTTTTCGGCTCAAGGTCGGCGAGCTGTCGGAGAGCACCGGCAAGGGCCGCCACACCACGTCCCTCGCCGAACTCATGCCCCTGCCGTACGGGGGCTTCGTCGTCGACACGCCGGGTCTCAAGGAATTCGGTGTCTGGGAAGCGACGGCCGACGAATTGGCGCGGGCCTTTCCCGATGTCGCGCGCCACGCCGCGGCCTGCCGTTATACGGACTGCAGCCACCAGATCGAGCCTGAGTGCGCCGTGCGTGAAGCGGCGGAAGCGGGCGAGATCGACGCGGGACGTTTTGCCAGCTACCAGAAGATCCTCGAGGAGGCACTCGAAGGTTGATTTCGGATTTCGGATTTCGGATTTCGGAATTTCCATCGCAACACCCCACCCCCCAAGTAAGTTCGAGTGCTCACGTCGGAAAGTCGTGCGGAAACGAGTCGCGTGCGGCGGAGGTGCCTGGCATCCGGCCCGTCCGACGGGCTGCGTGCCTGGCATCCTCTCGGGAAGAGCGTGCGGAAAGTCAGCCGATCGCGCGGTGCGGTGCGGCGAGGAAACACGCCAGATACCCCGGGCGGCCGCGGAGGGTGGACAGCGGGACCATGATCCCGGCAGACTCACGGCGCAGACCCTCGTACATCTGAGCCAGATCAAAACGGTTGCGGAACAACCACATCTCCATCGGTTCGCCGGGGCTCAGCTCGGGGGTTTGAATGGGCACCTGCAGGGAGTGGAGCATCACGTCGTCCGCGTCCCGGTACTCGCCGAAGATCCACTTCCTGGTGCCGTCTTCGAGCACATAGGTGATGGCAATCAGATTGGCACCGATCTCCTGGGCCCTGGCCGAGTCGGTGTCGGACTCGTACTCGTCGGCGACGACGAGGCGCCGTAGGCAGTCGATCAGCGGGCGCCTGAAGGGGATTGTCCGGGCCTCCGGTGGGAACTCTGTCCACACCGCCGCTTCCGCGAGTTCCTGAGGTGGCAGACCCTTGAGACGAGCCACGCCGAGATACCTCAGACCGACATAGAGCGTGTCGGGCAGACCCGGGTCGATCGGGAAGACGAGATACTGGAGGGTGTCGATCTCCGCCACCACCAGGGTCTCGAGGTCGAGCTCGAGCTCCAGTTCCTCGAGAAACGGCAGGGCGACCACGATGCCCTCGTTGACCAGCTCGCCGTGGGCATCGAGGGTCGCAACGTAGCGCCGATTTGACTGTCGCGACTGGCTGCTGCGGACCTCCGACAACGGCGCCAGAAAACCGTCGACTTCGCTCGGGTCATAACCGGAGTGGACCAGGAACTCCGCGATGTCTGAGACCTCGCGGGTGCTCTTGCCGGTGGTCAGGCGCGCGAGCTCGACAATGCCGTGGCCAAAGAACTCGAATCGTTTGGCCTCGAGTCCGGGGTGGAGCATTGGGAGCAGACGGTAGACGCCAAAGTTCAACGCGATCCGAATGCCGTGGTTGAACGGAAAGCCGATGATTCGGAGCTGTTCGTAGACGTTTTGAATCTCGCACGCGGCGGCGATCACGCGAAGGGCGCGCCGCGAGGTGTAAAAGGCCCCGTCGCCGAGGAACTTTTCGAAGGTCAGTCGCCGTCGAAGCCGGATCGCCTCGAGGCGGTTTTGAAAGACGTACATGAACTGGAGCGCCCGCTCCTCGGCCATGCGTCCCGCTTTCCGCATTTCTTCGAGGACGGTCGTGAAGTTGGATAGGTCGTAGATGAGACCGAAACGCCGGACCGCGGAATCGACAACGCCGGGCGCCGTGAAGTCGTAGGGCCGGGTGGTTTTGGCAATAGGAGTCGCCGACGACGGCCCCGCGAACACCAACGTCGTTCCCTGCCGCTGCATCGGCAGAATATGCCGCCTCAGGGCCGACAGCAGTTCGAACGTTTTGAGACGGAGGCCGAGGTCGCGCAGGAGGTCGAGTTGGACCGCGGGCAGGTGGAGGGTCTCGGCGAGACCGGCACTGCGGATCGCATCGAGCAGACGCGGTTGGAGCAGCGCTTCGGGACGGTCGAGCCTGAGGTTGGAGCCGACTGCCATTCGCAGGAGGCCACCGACTTCCGGGCGGCGCAGGACGAGGTCGTTGAGTCGTTCGAGAACTCTCAAATTCGCGGTATGAAGGGCCTCGGCGTTCTGCCGAAAGCGGGCCTGCAGATACGAACCGAGTTGAGAGAGATCGCTTGGTGGACGGTTCTCGACCAGGAGGAGCTGGTCCTGGCAGATGATGCCCAACAGCGGGGTCAATGCCGGTGTGACCTGGACCTGGGCGAGCCGGCGCAGGTTGTCGACGGCGGTCAGCGCGGCCCGTCTGAGGAGGTCCGCGACCACCGACGCGACCTGCGCTCGTCGTTCGGTCAAGCCGCTTGATGACCTGGGTTGAACGTCAACGCTCTTGGTGGCCTGGGCGAGTGATCGGATGACCTCGCCCGAGTGAAAGAGCAGAAAGAGATCCACCAAACCGCGGTGGTAGTCGTTCATGAAGACGTTTTCAAGTGTTGTGGCGACACTTGCGTGGTACTTCTCACGGTGGGCCAACACCGTTCGTTTGAGTTCGGTGTTTCCGTTTTTGGGCAGAGAACGGAGTTGGGTCTCGGATCGAACGAGGTTGTCGAGGTCGCTGCGCAGTTTGCGAACCCCGTCTGATAGAAGGAGAGGGTAGCCCCAGGTGACCACGTGCTCTTCGTCCCGGGCGAAGATCGGAAACGGCGCCGGCAGCGAGGTGGCGAGTGCGGGAAAGATCTCACACCACCCGCCGCCGACCTCTTCAGGGGTCAGATACAGCGGGCGTTGGAGGTCCTCTTTGAGAACGTGCCTGAAGGCATCGAGACTCTTCTCATCGCGCACCATCTCTCCATTGTATCTGTGAGGGGAGTGAGATTGCACAAAACCGCCGTACCCCAGCCCGCCCCCGACCCCGAATCCCCCTCCATGAGCGGCCGGATCCATTTGGAGTATTCCGCCAGTTTCAGTCGGCAACGCCGACTCGCAAACCCGCGGTCCTTCGGGGACGGGAACGGAACGGCAACCGGGAGAGGCAAAAGGCCCGATTTGCCCGCCTCCGCGGATGATGGGATAATCAGCGCATATGCTGTTCGACGATATGGTCAAGGCGATCAGGGAGAGTCCGTTCTTCCACGGGATGCCATCCCACGAGCAGGTGGCCTTGGCGCGGCTCGGCGCCGTGGATGTGCACGCTCCGGGGACGGTGCTTTTCCGGCCCGGCGAGGTGCCCGCGGCCCTCTATCTGGTTCTCGAAGGCGTCGTTGAAATCTCCCGGGAGGAGAGCAGCGAGCTCGGGATGCGGCCGGTTGCCTATTTGAGTGCCGGCACGACGGTGTTGGAAAGCAAGGTCATCACAGGCACCGCTCTGACATCGTTGGCGCAGTTTCCGGAGGGGGGCGTCACCCTCACCTGGCCGCGGCCGGTTCTCCTGCGCCAGCTCTATTCCTCTCAGGACCTCGCCCTGCACTATTTGCAGAGCCTCGCCCGCCGTCTCGAGGGGACCATCGTCAATCTCGGCGCCAACGAAGGCAGCAACCTCGGTGGCCGGTTGGAACAATTTGACCTCCCGGCGATCCTCCAGACCGTAGTCAATACCGGCGGTGCGGGTGTCCTCGAGATCCTCGATGCCGAAGGGCTCAATTTCGGTGCGATCCACACCCAGCAACACAAGATCGGTCGGATGCACTGCGGTCGGTTGATCGGACGTGAAGCCTTTCTCCAGATCATGGCTGCCCCCCCCAAACGCGGGACCTTCCGGTTCTCCAGCCTCGCCGGCCCGCAGGAGGACACGGGGTTTCAGCCTCTGCAGCCCCTGCTGATGGAAGCTGCGCGCATCCAGGACGAGTTCGCCCATTTCGCGGTCACGGTGCCGTCGGACGCGATCCTCCAGCCGTCGTCCCGTCAGCTGGTGTGGAGTGGCGGCGATGACACCCGGCTCGTCGAGCAGATCTGGCATCAGCTTTCGGTCGAGCCCTGCGGATGGGGAGAGCTCGCTGAGGTTCTGCCATTCAGCCGCGGCCAGGTCGGTCTGGCGGTCCGAGATATGCTGTTGGCCGGGGTCGTCAACGTCGACCGGACATTCGAGGTCCCGACGGATGGTATTCGCGCCCGGGGCGCCTGAGAACCACCACCCGGGCCCCGACAAATACCGGCGTTTGGGCACCTGGCCGTCGGTTTTCTCTATACTTGGACGATGCCTTCACGACGCGTGCTGTTGACCCTGATCGCCATCATCGTGGTGGTGGTGTCGGGTTCGTCGATTGCGCGCACCGTTCGCAGTTTCTATCGCCTGGATTTTCGGGTCTCGTGGGTGGAGGCCGGGCTGCTGGTGGACAACGTGCCGGAGTCTTCCAGCGCTGCGGTTGCGGGACTCGCCAGGGGCGACATGGTGATCAAAGTTGACGGTGTCGCCATCGAGCAGTTCGAGGATCCCGCTTTTGTGCTTGCGGGTGGCGACGAACACGGAATCACCGTGCTCCAGAGCGACGGGGCCATCAGGGATCTCAGATTTCGATCGCCGCCTCCAGCGGTCAATTCCGTCTATTTGGCGCGGACCGCGGTTGGTTTGATCGGTCTCGCCCTCGCCCTGTACTCGGTCTGGGCAACCCCGCGGCGGGAGGCGGCGACCTTTTTACTTCTGACGGCGGCAGCTCTCCTCATGGGTGCGGTCCCAAACCGGATTGCGGCCGCAGAGCTCGCCCTGCAGGTGGTGCGCCGTGCCGCGGGCGCCGCCCTGCCGTTTTTGATTGCCCGGTTCTTTGCCATCTTTCCCGAGCGTTCCCGGTCCATGCGAACGCTTGATCTGGTGACGCTGGTGGCCGTTGCGGGTTCCGGCGCCACCGCTTTTTTGCGCGGCGCGGAAGCCTGGTGGCCCGCGGTGGCGTCGCTGATCAGGGTCCTGTTTGTCCTGTCCCTGATCATCGGCGTCGTCGTTCAGGTGTGGCGTTGGCGGGAATCAGCGCGTGAGGCCAGGATCCGACGGCAGATCGAGTGGGCGGCCCTCGGTATGTTTGTCGGTCTCGCACCATTTTTCTTTCTGGTCATGGTGCCGCGCTGGATCGGGATCAGCTTCGAGCCGTTCACATGGATGGCCGTCTTCCCGATGGTGGCGATCCCGCTGACGCTGGTGGCGGCCCTTCGCGAGTATCGTTTGTGGGACCTCGAACCGATTGCCCGGGACATGCTGTCGGCGACCCTCGTGGTCGTGACGGGCGCATTTATCTTCGCTCTCACCAACCACCTTCTGCTCCGCTACACGGGCGGGCTCGGCTCTCTCCGGAACCTCTTCGCCTTTGCCACGGGCGTGCTGCTGGTGGTTCTGCTGCAACCGGTGCGGCTGCAGGTCGAAAAATTTCTCGATGGGTGGCTTCACCATGGGCGGCAGGCGCCGCGCTCCCTCCTCACCAGCGCCAGCCGCGAATTGGCCAGGGTGACCAATCCTCAGGAGCTCCTCGAACGGCTCTCCGAGACCCTCCACGACGGTTTGGAGTTCGATCTCGTCGCAACGTATCTGCGGGTCGCGGGCGAGATCTTCGAGCGGGTGACCGGCAATGCCGACACGCTGCCCGACTTTCTGCCGGCCGTGGTTGCGGAAACCGGGTTCCCGGGACGGCACGAAAACTCTCTCCAACTCGCCGGCTTTGCGGTGAGAATCCCCCTGGAGCGCGTGGGCACCGTTCACGGCCTCCTCTATCTCGGCCTCCGGCGCGGTGTTTTTCCGCTCGGCAGTGAAGGTGAGGAGGTGGTGGGGGCCTTTGCCGCGCAGGCCGCCTTGGCTCTGGAAAGCGCGCGCTACCTCGACGACCTTCGTCGTCAGGCGGACGAGTACCGGATCCTCCACGCCAACACCCAACGCATCATCGAATCATCGGCGGCGGCAATTTTAGTGTGCGACGCCTCGGCCCACATCCTGACCGCCAATCGGCACGCCGCGGATATCTTCGGACGAGAGGCCCAGGCACTGGTGGGCCTTCCGCTGGGTGATCTGGTCGGTCTTCCCGAGGGGTGGCACGACGAGCTTCCGCTGCACGCGGTCAACACCGAAGCGCGCACTCGATCCGACCCACCGCGACGGGTCATTCTCGCGGTGTCGGTCCTCGAGCTCGACAGCGGGAGCTTCAACGGCCGGGTGGTGGTCTTGCAGGACGTCACCGAGCTGCGCGAGCTCCAGGACAAGATCCTCGAGCAGGAGCGGTTGGCGGGTCTCGGCCGCCTCGCATCGGGGCTTGCCCACGAGATCAACACACCGCTCACCGGGATCTCGTCCTTCGCCCAGATGCTGGGCGAGATGACGCCCGAAAGCGACCCGCGATCAGAATTGGTCACCAAGCTGGTCGACCAGAGTTTTCGGGTCTCGAGCATTGTTTCAAATCTCCGCTCCATCGTGCGCGGATCATCGGACAGCCGCATGGTGCTCGATATCAACGGTGTCGTCGAGCGGGCCGCTCGCGATGCCGCCAGGTCGCTCGGCAAGGAGGGCGCCCTCGAAATCGAGGTCAGCGCCGAACCGGTGATGGTCTGGGCCTCGGTGGCGCCCCTCGAGCTCTCGGTCGGCAATATCGTCCGCAACGCCATCGAAGCGTCGCCGCCCGGAGAGGCCGTGCAGCTGTCCATCATGTGCGACGGCGAGTGGGCCGAGATCCGGGTCGACGATTGCGGGCTCGGTTTGTCAGGCGACAGCGAGGAGCGCGTGTTCGAACCGTTCTTTTCCACCAAGACCGACCGCGGCGGCAGCGGGCTCGGTCTCTCGATCACGCGTGATATGATCGCCCAACTCGGTGGCAAGGTCAGGCTTGAAAATAGAGCGAAATCCGGGGCCCGCGCCACGATCAGACTCCAACGATGGCAGGATCCAAATCAATCCTCGTAATTGACGACGAGCCCGTCCTCCAGGATGTGCTCGGGTCCCTCCTTGAGGGCAATGGTTTCGACTATCACCACGCCATGACGGCGGCCGACGGGATGCGGGTCCTGCGCGACGAGGAGATCGATGTGGTGCTCCTCGATCTCATGCTCCCCGACCGATCGGGTCTCGACCTGCTGCCCGAGATCAAGGTCTTCGACCCGCACCTGCCGGTCGTGGTCATCACAGCTTATTCGTCCGTGGAATCCGCCATCGAGGCGATGCGCCGCGGCGCTTTTCACTATGTTCCCAAGCCCTTCAAAAACGAAGAGGTCCTCCACCTGGTGCGCCGGGCCGCCGAACAGCGGGCCCTGCAGGTGGAAAACCTGCAGCTCCGGAGCCGGCTCGAGGGCATGGGCGAGATCGTCGGCACCAGCCGCCGTATCGAAGAGGTCTTCGAGTTGATTCGGAGGGCGGCGCCTGCGAGATCCAATATCCTCCTGGTCGGCGAGTCCGGCACCGGCAAGGAGCTCGCGGCGCGGGCGATCCACCGCCTCAGCACTCGGGGCGACGGCCCCTTTGTCCCCGTCCATACCAGCGCCATTCCTGTCGACCTCCTGGAATCGACTCTTTTCGGCCACGTGAAGGGCGCGTTCACGGGTGCGATCAACAACCGCAAGGGCCTTTTCGAGGCGGCCCACGAGGGCACCCTTTTTCTCGACGAGGTCGGCACCATCTCACCCGAGACGCAGACCAAGTTGTTGCGGGTGATTCAAGAACGCGAAATTCGCCGGGTCGGTAGCGTCGAAGCGAGGAAAGTCGACACCCGCCTGGTCGTCGCCACCAACTGCGATCTCTGGCAGGAGGTCCAGTCCGGCCGCTTCCGCGAAGACCTCTACTATCGACTCAATGTCATCTCCATCGAACTGCCGCCCCTCCGCGAACGCCGCGACGACATTCCGCTGCTCGCCACTCACTTCCTGCGCGTTTACGCTGAGGAGAACGAGCGCAATGTCCAGGGGCTTTCGACGGCGGCCATGGATGCGCTGGCGGAGTACAACTGGCCGGGTAACGTGCGCGAGCTGGAGAACGCAATCGAGCGTGCGGTGGTCCTGTGCCAGGCCGACACCATCGATGTCGAGGAGCTGCCGCTGGCGGTTCGCGGCGAGGGACCGGTGAGGACGCAGGACCTCGAGTTTCCAGCGGATGGAGTCGATCTGCGCGAGGCCGTCAGCGACTACCAGGGACGACTTATCCGCGAGGCGCTCAAACGCTGCGGTGGTGTCCAGCGCCGCGCCGCCAAGCTCCTCAAGGTGAGCCCGACGACGCTCAACGAGATGATCCACCGGCTCGGGGTGGATGTGTCTGGCGAGGACTGAGCGGGCCCGGCGGCAGGCGTTTTCTGCTCTGAGGACGCTCCTCCGGAGTCAATATCCCGGTTGTCAGATCGATGTTGCCCGCGAGTGCCCCCTCCGAAGATGATTGCGCCCGATGCATCCACCCGCCCGGAGGGCAGCGGATCGCACCATCGTTCGGAGACGGCACGTCCGGTGGAGGCGGCCTGTTTTTGCGCTATTCCACGATTTCCCAAACCCCAGAATCTGTCATTTCGACCGAGCGTAGCGAGCGGAGAAATCTCTTGCAGGGAAGCTCTCCACGTCAGCGGTGCACCGTTTTCGAGCGGTCGTGTGGGCCTGCCGTTGAGCACGGTGTACCCGAGAGGAGCCACCTCCAACATTGTTGGCCCGAAGCATTCTGCCGGCATGAATGCCCTGGCGTCCAACAATATTGGAAATGGCACCTCCACCGCACGCGGGCCGTTTCCCCAGACGCTTCCCGGGAGGCGCCACTCTGTGCAGTGTCTGCCCGCACCGTCCCGCCTGCCGGAAGGATTCCGGATCAAACAATGCAAAGGACGGCACCTCCGCCGCACGGGTTGGCGGCGAACACGCCGACGGCCCCGTGGGGGGAACGGGGCCGCCGACTCGAGGAGGATGTTGATGCAATTGAATATACGACTCGCTCGCAAAAAGGTTTTTGAGCCTTCTTCGATCGTGCGGATAGTTGATATTGGATCACTCGTGTCCAATACAGCTTCTCAGAATTAAAGCCGCGAAGCGGCGACAGAGAATAGCGCGGGGCGTCAGCCCCGGGGCACGAGCGAACAAAAAACGGCCAGCCCCGGAGGGGCGACAGAAATGAATAGTCGTCGGCTCCGAGAGTCGAGCTGAACAGCCTGTCGCCCCTCCGGGGCTTGGGTCCTTTTTCTGGCCCTCATCCTGGGGCTCACGCCCCAGGCAAATTTCTTTCGCCCCTCCGGGGCTTTCTCAATGTCGGGCCATGTGCTGGTGGCTCATACAGATTCTGACAACCTCATCCCGGAATGACTCAAATTCGCGCCGTAAGGTGTTCGTTTTCAGTAGGGCATGCTCTTCTCGGAGTCCATTTTGGACAGCAATGATTTTGGATAGGAAATAGTCCCCGGTTGGCTGCTGAATCCAACATCAAAAATCCAACTTCAATCCACCGACTTCCCCCCGCAGACTCCGCCGTGTCATACCTCCATCCCGTATCCGGGAGGCGAGCCGCCGGCCTACTCCATCACCCCGCCGCCCAGACACTCGTCACCGTCGTAGAGGGCGGCGAACTGACCGGCGGCGATTCCGGGATCGTCCGTGTCAATCAGATCGACCGTCAGGCCTCCAGCCTCATCGAGCGTCACCTCACATCGGTCCAGACGTTGCCCGTGGCGGATCTTGACCTCGAGGCTGCTTCGTAAAGGCGGATCCGCGATCCAATGCGGAAAGGGGATGCGGAAGGAGTGGCGCGCATGTTCGGCGAGCCGTTCGGCATGGGCAACCGTGACGGTGTTCCGTTCCCGGTCTGTTTCAACGACGTACCACGGGCCCCCACCAAGACCGAGTCCTCGCCGCTGGCCGATGGTGTGAAACCACGTGCCGCGGTGGGTGCCGAGTACCGTGCCGGTTGCGGCCTCGAGGATCTCACCCGGCTGCTCGCCGAGGTGGTGGTGGACGAAATCGTCAAAGGGGACTCTGCCGAGGAAACAGATGCCCTGGCTGTCGGGGCGGTCGGCGCTGGCGAGCCCGTGGCGCCGAGCCTCCTCGCGCACCTGCGCCTTGGTCAGATCGCCGATCGGGAAGAGGGAGCGCGCCACCTGGTCCTGGCGCATCTGGCATAGAAAGTAGGTCTGGTCTTTGTGGGCGTCCGCTCCCCGCAAGAGTCGCGCGAGCCCGGCGCGTTCGGCGACCCGCGCGTGGTGGCCAGACGCCACGAAGTCGAATCTGTCGCCGACCCGATCAACAAAGGCGCCGAACTTGATCATCCTGTTGCACATGACATCGGGGCTCGGCGTGTGGCCCGCGCGGAGCTCGTCGATGGCGTAGGCGACAACGGTGTCGAGATATTCCCGCTGGAGCGGAACGATTTCGAGCGGAACGCCCGCCCTGTCGCAGACCTGGCGGGCATATTCCAGATCCTCCTCCCAGGGGCAACTCCCGAGAAAGGCCATCTCGTCCTCGAGCCAGATCTTCAGATAGAAGGCGGTGAGGTCGCGGACCCCTTCCTCGACCAGACGCATCAGCGCCACCGAGGAATCCACGCCACCGGACGCGAGGACGGCAACCCTGCTCATCAAGCCAGGATACTGGGTGAATTAGGAATTAGGAATTAGGAATTAGGAATGCCGCTCGCCCATCCCGAACGAGCGCAGTGTCGAAAGCCGGGACGGGTGGGAACTGAAAACTCAAAATTGGCGAGCCAAGCGAGCTAGCGCATATATTTTGTGTGAACCATGTGCTCGACATAACGGTCGGTGTGGATGCCGTAGTCCCGGAGCAGGCCCTCTGCGGAAACCATGAATGTGGCTTCTTCACCCGCGATTCGCGAGAAATACACGCGATGCGTCTCGCCGGGCAAATGGACGTCGAGGGCACACAAATCATCGGAGAGCTCAGAGACCAGGCTCTCGTCGCACACCGGACAGACAAAATCCCACCGGGTCCCCGGCGCCATCTCTTCCCCCGGAGGCAGTTCCACCTCGTAGTTCCCGGGTTGTGGGTGGAAGCCGGCGAGGAATCGGTGGCCTTCTCGCTCGGCGCGCAGCACCACCCGCTCCTCGGGATTGAGCAACGACGCACATTTGGGGCAGGAGTATGTCCAGTGCATGTTCTTCTCCCAGATGGCAGAATAACGAAAATGTCTGGCGGCCGGCGAGCCAGGGTCTCGATCTCAAGGAAGTAAAACACCCAGCTCTCGCAACTGGTGGGCGGCCTGTTCCGCCCACCCCCGATTGGCCGCCGGGCTTGCCGGGCTGGGGTGGAGGATGCGGCCGATCCGGACATCCCTTCCCTTCAGTGCGATCAGGCTCCGGTTTTCCGCGAATGCGCCGACACCCACCACGAGATCGGGTTGCATGGTCTCGACCGTTCTCAGGAGCGCACGGTCGCAGGCATCGAACAGAGGCTCGCGTTCCGACGCCGGCAGTTTGTCCGGTGTCCGGTTGCGGCCCGTCGACTCCATGAACGAGAGGGGGCAGTAGTTGGAGATGAAAAAGCGTGCAAAGAACTGTTCCGGCGTCCCGAAGGTGGTTCGAGCCCACCCCCACAGCCGTTCGCCACTGACTTCTGATCGAGTGCATGAGAGACCCGTCACCGGCCGTTTCGGGTGTTCGGGCTCGGGGCTTCCGATCTCCGCGTCGATCGTCAGCCAGTCCCGAACGGCTGTCACCTCGCCAAACGGCACCCCGGTCTGGGCCATGCCCCAGGGCCCCGGGTTCATCCCGAGGAAGAGAACCTCTTTGCGCCCTCTGCCGAACCGCTCCAGGTAGTGTCGGTGGGCGAGCCACGCGTAGTCCAGAGGGTTGTAGACGTGGGTTACGGGTGGCGAAAACTTCAATCGCGCGACCTCAGACCCAAGATCACGGGCGATTTCAACCAGGCTCACGATTCTCCTCCCGAGCGAAAGGGTAGCAGCTTGGTGGATTTTGGATTTCGAATCACTGCTGTCCAAAACAGACGCTCACGAGAGAATGCCGTACGGAAAACAGACGTTTTACGACCCGGAAACGAGGTATTTCGGACCGAGGTTGTCGAAAGACGTCATGAGCCAATGCCACATAGACCGGCACCGAAAAAGCCCCGGAGGGGCGAAAAATATTAGCCCGGGGCGCGAGCCCCGGGAACAAGGCCCGGATAAATAGGCGAGCCCCGGAGGGGCGACAGACTATCCCGCTTGGCTTTTAGCGCGGCAACGCGTCCTTTTCTGTCGCCCCTCCGGGGCTTGACTGTTTTTGGTTGCACGGTTTCCCGGGGCTCACGCCCCGGGCTCATTCCTGTCGCCGCTCCGCGGCTCTCCATTCCGAGAAGCTGTCTTGGACACGAGTGATTTCGGATTTTGGATCGGCGTTCTTTCTCCTTGCCACGCCCTTTGAAACCCGCGGAACGGACGGCGTACTATGTGAGGCGGAGGTCGCCATGCGCCGACTTGCGTTTCTTTTTCTGGTCCTGGGGTTTGCCTGTCTGACATTTTCCGCCGATCGCCCCGAGGGGCGGGCCTTCGCCACCAGATCCGTGACCTATGCTCGCCACGGAATGGTCGCGGCCGCCCACCCGTTGGCGGTGCAGATCGGGCTCGATGTGCTCAAGGCCGGCGGCTCTGCCGTAGATGCGGCGATCGCCACCAACGCAGCTCTCGGTTTCCTCGAGCCCGTTTCATGCGGTCTCGGCGGCGATCTCTTTGCCATGGTGTGGGACCCTTCGAGCGAAAAGCTCTATGGCCTCAATGCGTCCGGCCGGGCGCCAGCGGCTCTGACGATCGACAAGGTGCCGGCGACCGCCAGGGGCACTATTCCCGTCTACTCACCCTACTCGTGGACAGTGCCTGGCTGCGCCGATGGGTGGTTCGAGCTCCACGCCAGGTTCGGCCGCCTGCCGATAAAAGACCTTCTCGGGCCTGTCGCCGTGATGGCCCGTAAGGGCGCCCCGGTTCCCCAGGTGATTGCGGGATCGTGGGCGTACGGCGCCGCGCGTTTCAAGGACTTCCCCGGATTTGCCGAGGTCTTCATCCCCGGCGGAAGGGTGCCGGCTGAGGGTGATGTCTTTGCGAATCCGGCACTCGCCAACACGCTCGAGAGTCTGGCCGCCGGTGGCCGGGATGCTTTCTACGAGGGCGAGATCGCCGAGCAGATCGTTGCCTACTCGAACGAGGTCGGCGGGTTTTTCACGATGGGGGACTTTGCCGACCACGTGAGCGAGTGGGTGGAGCCGATCTCCACCACGTACCGGGGCCTCTCGGTGTGGGAGCTTCCGCCCAACCCGCAGGGTCTGGCGGCGTTGCAAATGCTCAATATTCTCGAGGGCTTCGACGTCGCCGCCATGGGGCGCGACAGCACCGACTTCTGGCATCTGATGGTCGAGACCAAAAAGCTCGCATACGAAGATCGTGCGCGGTACTACGCCGACATGCAGTTTTCCGAGGTACCGGTCGAGGCCCTGCTCGACAAGGGCTACGCCGCCGAGCGGGCAAAGCTCGTTGACATGGCAAAGGCAGCGGATACCTACGAACCCGGCAACCCCGGCCTCAGCCACGGCGACACCACCTTCCTCGTCGCTGCCGACTCGAGCGGCATGCTGGTGTCGCTGATCCAGTCCAACTACACTGGCTTTGGTTCGGGCTACGTGGTGCCGTCGGTCGGGATCGGTATCCAGGACCGGGGCGCGCTGTTTTCGCTCGACCCGGACCACCCCAACGCTCTCGAGCCCGGCAAACGGCCGTTCCACACCATTATCCCGGCCTTCATGGGCTGGAATGGGGTGCCCGACACCGCCTTCGGTCTGATGGGCGGCGACATGCAGCCCCAGGGCCACGTCCAGATCGTCGTCAACCTCGTCGACTTCGGGATGAACCTCCAGGAAGCGGGCGACGCACCGCGTTTTCACCACACGGGTTCTTCCGATCCCAGGGGGCCGGTCATGACCTCGGGTGGTGTGCTCCACCTCGAATCAGGACTGCCGCAGGAGGTCTATCGCGACCTCGACAAACGCGGCCACGACATCGAACAGACCAGCCCGGGAACATTCGGCGGTTACCAGATCATCTATCGCGACCCGGAGACCGGTGTATTGGCTGGAGCGACCGAATCGAGGAAGGACGGGATGGCGGCGGGGTATTGATTTCGAATTTCGGATTTCGAATTTCGGATTTTTCACCGGCCCACCCACGCTCACATACTGGAGTGTTCGGGAAATCCGCAATCCGAAATCCGCAATCCGAAATGGGAATGCAGAAGCATTCCGGCTAAGATGCTCCCATGCTGGATCCAATCCTCACCGATGAGCAGCGCGAACTGTTGGCCAGGGAACGCGAGCTGCTGGCCGAGGTAGCTGCCGGGCTCGAACGCAGCGACGCCGCCGATGATGATCTGAGCGCTTTGGCCGACTCGGTGCACCAGCTCGACGAGCTCTTTCTGCTCGTGGTGGTTGGAGAGTTCAACGCGGGCAAGTCGGCGCTCATCAACGCCCTCCTCGGGCAGGGGGTTCTTGCCGAAGGGGTCACCCCCACGACGTCGAAGATCCACCACATCACCTGGGGCGAGGAACTGACACGGGAACCCATGGGGGCCGTCGGCGAACGGATCACGGCCCCGGTGGAGAGCCTGCGCCAGCTTACGGTGGTCGACACGCCCGGCACCAACGCCCTCGATCGCGCCCACGAGGCCCTCACCACCGACTATGTGCCGCGGGCCGATCTCGTCCTGTTCGTCACTTCGGCCGATCGTCCATTGTCGCAAAGCGAACGCGTGTTCCTCGAGACCATCCGCCAGTGGGGGAAAAAAGTGGCGATGGTCGTCAACAAGATCGACATTTTGAAAAGCGATGACGAGCGGTCAGAGGTCGTGGCCTACGTGACCGGAAACGCCGGCAGCCTTCTCACTTTGGACCCTGAGGTGTTCGCCGTATCAGCCCTTGCTGCACGCGAGGCCGAGAACGACGAAGAACGCGAGGCCAGTGGTCTTCCGGCGGTTGAGGCCTTTCTCCATGACACGCTCGACAGCGGAGAGCTTCTGCGGCTCAAGCTGGGCAACCCCCTCGGTGTGGCCGGGCACCTGCTGGAGGGGTCGCTCACAACCGTCCACGCCCGACTCGGCTTGCTCGACGAGGATCTGCAGACGATCGGCGATATCGGACGCCAGAGCGAAACCTGGACCGCGGATGTGCGGCGGGAGTTCGACCTCCGGCTGTCCGACATCGACAACGGCCTCCTCGGGATGGAACAGCGCGGGATGGAGTTCTTCGACGAGACCGTCCGCCTGGCGCGGTTGCCCAGGCTCTTCAACACAACGGAACTCAAACAGCGATTCGAGACCGAGGTCGTGGCCGATGCTCCGGAGTTGGTCGAGGCCAAAGTCGACTCGCTGATCGACTGGCTCGTCGACTCCGAGCTCTCGCATTGGCAGAACGTGGTCAACCACGTCAACCGACGCGCCTCGGCCCACGCCGACCGCATGGTGGGCGAGGTCGGCGGTCGCTTTGAAACCGATCGCGCTCGTCTGCTCGAAACGGTCGGCCGCGCGGCCCGCGATGGGATGGCCTCCTACGATCGGGTGGCGGAGGCTCGCCGCATGGCGGAGGATGTCCAGCGCGCCGTCACGTCGACGGCCGTTTTGGAGGTCGGCGCTGTAGGTCTCGGTGCTGCGGTGGCGTTGGCGGCGAGTTCGACAGCCGCCGATATCACCGGTCTGACGGCGGCCGGTCTGATGGCGGTGTTGGGTCTCTTTGTTCTGCCGCACCGCCGGCGTCGCGCCAAGGCCGATCTCAAACAGAAGATCTCGAATCTCCGTACTGAGCTCATGACGGCCCTGACTGGGCATTTTGAAAAGGAAGCCGAACGCGGCCGCCACCGTCTCGAGGAGACGATCGCACCCTACACCCGGTTCGTTCGGTCGGAGAGTGACAAGCTGGCCGTCGAAAGAGACAGCCTGCGTGGGCTTGGCGATCGCACCGAGGAACTCCAGGCGCGAGTGGACGCTATCGGTTCAGAGTAAAGACCCGGGGTTTTGGCCCCGGGTCGGGATTCCATCTGCAGTCTGTCCCCTAATTCACTGTTGGCAGCGGTCTCCCAGGTGTCCACGGCACACCGGCTGCCTCCATTTCTGCCTCCAGTGCGGGCAGCTCCACCTCGAGGAGTCGGCGCAGTGCAGGCTCTATGTCGGCAAACTCTTCGCTCGCGATCTCAAAGGCCCGCCGGTGCATCGTGGTGGGGCCGTAGTCGGTTTGACCGTCAGTTCTCGAAGCCACGCTAAGACGCGACGAGACGGTCGGGGATCGTGCCTCACCCGCCGATCGCAGGCTGCGGTTTCCGGAGAGCTGCTGATCGATCGCGTACAGCTTCTGCTTGAACATCTCGAGCTTGCTGTCGAGGGTCCCTGGTGCGACAGTGGATCGAGCGAGGGCCTTTTCGAGGTATTCAACCGTCTTGAATCCCAGAGCCGTCGCCTGCGTTGCGGCGCTCACACCCCGTTGCAGGGCAGCGACCTCCTGCATGAAGGCCGCCGTTTCGGCGGGTGGGGTTCCCTCGAGGGCGCCTTCGAACACCCGCGTCACCTGAAAGTTTTCCGGCCCAGCAACCTCGGTGACCTCGCCATCGATCTTTTTTGACAGGGTGACCGAATAAGTCCCCGGGGGGGCCATGAATCCGGCGTTGGGATCTCCGCCGCTGCGGCCGCCACCCCAACCACCTTCCGACACCCCACGGACAGCGGACGAGGTCGGGTAGGTGAGATTCCAGGCCACCCGGTGGATGCCCTTTTTGGCAGGGGCTGTCAGGGTTCTCACGAGTTCACCGGAAGCATCGCGGATGGTGAGCACCATGGTCGGTTTGGCCTGACGGCGTTCCCGCTCGAGTTCATCGAAGTTCGCGTATGGAGTGTTCTTCCAATTCTTCTCGAGTTTCTTTTCCGTCTCACGGCGACTGTCCTTGAGGCTCTGCAAACTGGAGGCGAGATGGTAGGTGAAGACTGCGCCAAACGGTGGGTTTTCGGCGATGTAGTAGGCACCTCCCTGGGATGCCTGGCCGCGGCCGCCAAGGGTGCGGCGTTGGATGTACCACGGCGTCTCACGAACCGGGAAAAGGGTGGCTTCGTGTTCGAGCATCTCAGAACTGACTTCGCGCAGCGGCGTGTAGTCATCGAGCACGAAGAAACCGCGCCCGAAGGAGGCGCCCACGAGGTCATTCTCGCGTCGCTGGATGGCAAGATCGCGGAACGAGATGGTGGGAACACCGCCCGAGAGTTTGAACCACTCGCTGCCGCCGTTGACGGTGAAGAAGATGCCGAACTCGGTGGCCGCGAAGAGTAGATTCCTATTGACGTGATCCTGGACAAGGCGCCACACCAGGTGACGGTCGGGGAGATCGCCGGCAACGGAGGTCCAGCTGGCACCGCGATCGGTGGTCTTCACAAGATAGGGCTTGAAGTCTCCGTATTTGTGATTGTCGAGACACACGTAGGCGGTATCTGCATCGAACAGATCGGCCTTGATGTCGTTGACAAAGGCCGTCGCAGGGACGCCCGGCAGATCACCGACCGGGATGGCAGTCCAGTTTTCGCCGCCATTGGCGCTGACCTGCAGGAGACCGTCATCGGTGCCCGCCCACAACAGGCCTTCCGCGACGGGAGACTCGGCAAGCGAGGTGATGGTGTTGTATTTGGACATGGCAAAGAGATCCCAGGGAGCGGTGGCGCTCCACTGGCGGCCCATGACCGGCAGCAGAAGTCGATTCTCGTTCCTGGTGAGGTCAGAGCTCACCGGTCGCCATGCATCGCCGCGGTTGTCAGAGCGCCAGACACGTTGGCTGGCGAAATAGAGCCTGGTCGGCGAGTGCGGGCTGACGAGGATCGGAGCGTCCCAGTTGAATCGCTCCGGCGGGTCGCCGGGCTCGGGTTGGGGCTGGATGTAGACCACGCCACCGGTCGTGCGGTCGACCCGGTGCAAGACCCCCTGCTGCGACTCTGAATAGAGAATGTCGGGATTACCGGGTTCGGTGGCCGGTTGGTGGCCGTCGCCGCCAAGGGTGACGAACCAGTCGGCGTTGCGGATGCCGTTGATGCTGCCGGTTCGTGAGGGGCCGCCCTGGGTGTTGTTGTCCTGGGTCCCGCCGTAGATGTTGTAGAACGGCTCGGTATCATCCACCGCCACCTTGTAGTACTGGGTCACGGGCAAATTGGCCACGTATCGCCACGTCTCGGTGAGGTCAAAAGACTCGTAGAGCCCACCATCAGTGCCCACCAACAAATAGTCGGGATCGTCAGGGCGAAACGCGAGGGCGTGGTTGTCAGAATGCTTGGTGCTTTCGTTCATGACGCGGAAGGTCTTGCCGCCATCATCAGAGATCTGCATCCGCACATCGACAATGTAGATCCGGTCAAAGGCGTGGGGACTCGCTTCGAGCTCCTGGTAGTAGTGGGGCCCGGTGCCGCCGGACACGGCGTCGGATCGTTTTTCCCAACTTTCGCCGCTATTCGACGAGCGCCAGGTTCCGCCCTTGCGATTGTCGAGCTCAATCACCGCGTAAACCACATCTGGGTTCTGTGGCGAGATCGTGAGACCGATCTTGCCCATGTTGCCTTTTGGCAGGCCGCTGGTGAGCTTGGTCCAGGTGGCGCCGCCGTCCGTGGTCTTGTGGATCCCCGACTCCGGTCCGCCGTCGATCACCGCGGCCACCGTGCGGTGGTGCTGCCATGTGGCGGCATAGAGCACCTCGGGATCACGGGAGTCCATGACCACGTCGGTGACTCCAGTCCATTCCCCGTCGGAGAGCGCGGCGGTCCACGTCCTGCCGCCGTCGTTCGTTTTGAAGAGACCGCGTTGCCCTCCAGGCGTCCACAGGGGCCCCTGTGAGGCCACGTAGACCGTGTTTGAGTCTGTAGGATCGACGATGATCTCGGAAATATGCTGTGAGTCCTCGAGACCAAGGTTCTCCCAGCTCGCGCCTCCGTCGAGGCTACGGTAGACGCCGTCGCCAAAACCCACGTGACGACCGCCCACGTTTTCGCCGGTCCCAACCCACACGATATCGGGGTTTGAAGGGTCGAGGGCGACACAACCGGTGGAGTAGGACTTTTCATTGTCGAATACGGGTTTCCAGGTGGTGCCCGAGTTTGTGGTCTTCCACACGCCGCCGGAACCGACCGCCACATACCAGGTGCTGAAATCGGTTGGGTGGATGGCGATATCCGCAATTCGACCTGACATGAATGCGGGGCCGATGCTGCGGAACTCGAGGCCCTTGAAGACCGCTTCCGACATCGGCGCGTCGGTCGCCGCGTCTTCAGTTGCAGAGCATGGGAATGCAATAGCAAGAACGACGAGCACCAAACCAAACTTTCTCATGAAACCTCCCCCAGCGCGAAATCAATCCCAGGCGAACACCCTATCAGGGATTGCGTGTGCGGGGGAGGTCATGATGTTGGGCTACAATGCGGTCTCTGGAATCAACCGCGGGTCACACCGCATCGCGAGTTTTGGGAGAGTGTAATGGGTCGTTCAGGGTCCTTGATGTCGACATCTCTGGCTGTGGGGCTGCTCGCGGCCTGCACCACGGTCGGCCCCGACTATGAACAGCCGGCAGTTGAGATGCCGGACAGCTGGCACGTGGCTGCTGTCGACGGTCTCGAGGACGGTCGGGCCGATCTTCAGACCTGGTGGCGGGTCTTTGATGATCCCCTTCTCGACGAACTCGTTCTGCGGTCCGCAGGCGGCAACCTCGATCTCCGCGGTGCCATGTGGCGGGTCAAGGAGGCCCGGGCATTGCGCGGCGTGGTCGCGGGCTCACAGAAACCACAAGTCGACTTCAGCGGCGATGCGGCGCGGTCGCAACCCAGCGACAACGGAAGTCTCGGGAGTATCGCGCCACCCGGAGGGTTCGATGCCGGCAATCTCTTCAGCACGGGTTTCGGGGCAATCTGGGAGATCGACGTCTTCGGCCGCATCCGGCGCCAGGTCGAGGCCGCCGATGCGACCACCCAGGCAATCGTGGAGTCCTATCGCGATGTCCTGGTCTCGCTCTACGCCGAAACGGCGTTGGCCTATGTCAACGTCCGAACATCACAGGAGCGGCTGCGAATCGCCCACGCCAACGTCGAAGGCCAGGAGAACACCCTCAAGCTCACCGAAGACCGGTTTGCCGCCGGTCTGGTGTCGGCCCTCGATGTGGCTCAGGCCGAGTCCAACCTCGCCAACACCTACTCGTTGATTCCAGTGATCGAGCGCGACCTCGACCGGGCCATGAACCGCCTGGCGGTGCTGCTCGGCGAGCAGCCGGGCGAGCTTCATGCCGAGCTCTCGACCGCGGCCCCGATCCCAACCGAGCCCGCCGAGGTGACCACCGGTCTACCGGTCGAGTTGCTCCGTCAGCGCCCCGATGTGCGCCAGGCGGAACGTGAGCTTGCAGCCCAGACGGCGCGCATCGGAGTCGCCACGGCAGACCTCTATCCCACGTTCGGGCTATCGGGCTTTTTCGGCGTCGAAGCCACGTCGGGTGGCGATCTCCTCGACGGCGACAGCGTGAACTGGTCTGTCGGACTCCCGATCCGCTGGAACATCTTCTCGGGGAGTCGGATCCGGTCGCAGATACGCGCAGAGGAGGCGCGCACGCAGCAGCTCCTCGCCAACTACGAACAGACGGTCCTCACCGCCCTCGAGGAATCGGAAAATGCGATAGTGGCTTACGAAAAAGAGGTGCAGCGGCGCGAGCGGCTCCACCAGTCGGTGGATGCCACCCAACGTTCGCTCTCGCTCGTCCTCACCCAGTACACCGCCGGTTTGACCGATTTTCAGAACGTTCTTGACACCCAGCGTTCTCTCCTGACCCGAGAGGACGAACTGGCGGTCGCGGAGGGGGTCGTGATCTCGAACCTCGTGCAGCTCTACCGTGCCCTCGGCGGCGGCTGGGATCCCGATGCGCCGCCGGCGATCGCTCCGGAAGAGGCGGAGGAAAGGGTCGCGCGGTCGGACGTGGGGTCTTCGGCGCCCTGAGTCTGTGCGTCCGTCGGCCTGATGCCGGATGGGCCAGGGCGCAGCCCGAAAAGAGAAATCAGAGCAGCCCACCCACCCCCCTTTGACACAGGGAAGGCGGGAATTACGATTTCGCTGCATCGAGAATCGAGAATCCAGCATCCGCGTGACCCCACGGTCACGCCTCCGCTGAGGCCTTCTTCCCGCCGACCTTCTCCGAAAAGCTCTGCACGACGAAATACAGCCACGGGATGACGAAGATCCCGAAGATCGTGGCGAAGAGCATCCCGCCGAAGACCGCGGTGCCGAGGGCGACCCGGCTTGCCGCGCCCGCGCCGGAGGCGAAGAGGAGCGGCAGGACGCCGAGGATGAACGACAGCGCGGTCATCAGGATGGGCCGGAAGCGCAGACGGGCGGCCTCGCGGGCAGCCTCGAATGCCGGCTTGCCGCCCTGCCGCAGCTGGTTGGCAAACTCGACGATGAGAATTGCGTTTTTGGCCGACAACCCGATCAGCAGGACAAAGCCGATCTGGGTGTAGACGTTGTTGTCGAGGCTTCGCGCCAGAGTGAGGACCGAGGCGCCGAGAATCGCGAACGGCACCGAGAAGATGATGCCGAATGGCAGGGTCCAGCTCTCGAACTGGGCGGACAGGAAGAGATAGACGAAAACGATGGCGAGGGCGAAGATGAAGCCGGCTGCACCGCCAGCGGCGAGCTGTTGGTAGGTGACGCCGGTCCACTCGAAGCTCATCGACGGCGGCATGGTGTTGCGGGCGATCTCGGTCATGGTGGCGATCGACTGCCCCGAGCTGTAGCCTGCCGCGGCATCGCCGGTGATGGATGCCGACGAGTAGAGGTTGTAGCGGGCCTGCACCGTCGGCCCGACGGTGTCCTCGACGTCGAGCAGGGTCGCCAAGGGAATCATGCGTCCCGAGTTGGAGCGCACCTGGAGTTTGGTGATATCAGCGCGGCGGATCCGGAATGGCTCATCTGCCTGGACCATCACCTTCCACACCCGGCCGAAGAGATTGAAGTCGTTGACGTACGCCGACCCGAGGTTGGCCTGCAAGGTGTTGAAGATCGAATCGAGCGGGACGCCGAGCTTTTTGGCCTTCTCCCGGTCGACCTCGAGGAAGAGCTGCGGAACGCCGGCGCGGAAGGTTGTGTTCATGTTCGTCAACACGGGATTCTGACGTCCCTGGTCGACAAGATCGGCGGCCACCTGTTGCAGGAGCTCGAGCCCGGAACCTCCCACGTCCTGAAGCTCCATCTGGAACCCGCCGGTGGTGCCGAGGCCCTGGATCGGCGGCGGGCGGACGGCGAAGACCACGGCTGCCTCGATCGTCTCAAACCGGCGGTTGAGTGAATTGACGACTGCCTGAATCTGGGTCTCCGGCGTCGACCGTTCGTCCCAGTGTTCCAGCACGACCCAGACGGCCCCCGCGTTCGGGGAGATCGCCGAGTCGAGCAACGAGAAACCGCCCACGACGATCACGCCGCGGATCCCCTCGGTGTCCTCGAGGATCTCAGAGACCTCGTCCATCACCTTCTCCGTTCGGCCGAGGGAGGCGGCGTCGGGCAATTGCACCGCGACCATGAAGTAGCCCTCGTCCTCGGAGGGGACAAAGCCCGCGGGCATCGCCGTCATCCCGAAGTAGGTCGCCACCAGCAGCCCGCCGACGATGACGGCCGTCAGCACCGAGCGCTGGAGCAGCATCTTGACGAGCGCGCCGTAGCGCGTGGTGCCGCTTTCGAGCACCCGATTGAAGAGCCCGAACAGCCCCCTGGTTCTCTCCCTCGACGGCCGCAGCAACATGCCGCACAACGCTGGGCTCAAGGTGAGGGCGTTGATCGACGAGAAAATTGTCGCCACCGAGATGGTGATGGCAAAGGGTCGGTAGAGGCGGCCCGTGATGCCCGGCATGACAATGGTGGGGACGAAGACTGCGAGAAGCACCAGGGTCGTTGCCACCACCGGACCCGTGATCTCGACCATCGACTTTGCGGTGGCCTCCTTGGCGCCGAGCCCCTCGGTGTCGATGATCCGCATGGTGTTTTCGACCACCACGATGGCGTCGTCGACCACGATTCCGATCACCAGGATGAGCCCGAACATCGTGAGCCCGTTGATCGAAAGACCGAGGGCGAGCATGACCGCAAAGGTGCCGAGCAGCGACACCGGGATGGTGACGGCCGGCACCAGGGTGGTGCGGAAGTCCTGCAAGAACACGAAGACTGTGAGCACCACCAGAATGATGGCGATGATCAGGGTAGTCACGACTTCTTTGAGCGACTGCAGGATATATTCGGTGGTGTCGTAGAGGATGCGGTACTCGAGGCCTTCGGGGAAGTCCTGACCGAGCCGTTGCATCTCGGTTTTGATGCCCTCCGCAACATTGAGGGCGTTTGCGCCGGGCGCCGGATAGACGGCGATGGCGATCGACGGCGCGCCGTCGAGTTTGGCGAACCACTTGTAGCTCTGGGCGCCAAGCTCCACCCGGGCGACATCGCGCACCCGCACGAGCTGCCCCTGCTCACCGCGTTTGACGATGATGTTCTCGAACTCTTCGACCGTCTGCAGACGTCCGAGGGTGGAGATCGAGTACTCGAAGGGCTGGTCGGCGGGGGCGGGCTGGCCCCCGATCTGGCCGGCGGCAACTTGAACGTTTTGTTCGCGCAGGGCCTGCATGAGATCGATGGTTGTCAGGTCGCGGGCCGCGAGCAGCAGCGGATCGATCCAGATCCGCATGCCGAAATCCTTGGCCCCCATGATGTCGACCTTGGAGACGCCGTTGATCCGGGCCACCACGTCCTTGATCCGGGTCGTGGTGTAGTTCGAGATGAAAAGCTCGTCGTAGGTGCCGTCGGGCGACACCATGTTGATTATCAGGGTGATGTTGGACGATTGCTTTTCGACCTTGACGCCCTGACGCGTGACCTCCTCGGGCAAGATCGGAAGGGCCTCGTTGACGCGGTTCTGGACCAGCACCGTTGCCATGTCCACATCCGTGCCGACCTCGAACGTGACGGTGATGTTGCAGGAGCCGTCGCCGGCTGACTTCGAGGACATGTAGATCATGTTCTCGACACCGTTGATCTTCTCCTCCATCGGGGCGGTCACGCTTTCTGCAACCACGCCGGCTCCCGCTCCGGGGTAGGCGGTCGAGACCTTGACCGACGGCGGCGTGATGTCGGGCATGCTTTCGATCGGCAGAAGGGGAATCGAGATGGTGCCAACCAGCACGATGACGACGGCGATCACCGAGGCGAAGATGGGACGGTAGATGAAGAAACGGCTGAACATGCTTTACCGCGTCCCGTTCACGAACCGCTACCGGCCGGATTCGGGGTCACCGGCATGCCGGGGCGGGCTCGTTGGAGGCCGACGGTGATATAGCGCTCGCCGGGCTCCAGACCCTCGAGTACGACCCGCATCTGGTCGCCCTCGAGGGGGCCGGGCACGATATAACGTTTTTCGACCACGTTGTCGGCGCCGACCACCAGAGCGTAACGGCCGCCGAGATCTGTGCCGAGGGCGGTTTCCTCAACCAGGACCGCATTTTCGAGGAGCTCACCGGGCAAACGGACGCGGACGAAGAAACCCGGAAAAACTTTCGCTTCGGGGTTCGGGAACACCGCTCGAACCTGGATCGTGCCGGTGGCCGCATCGACGGTGTTGTCGATCGCGTCGACCCCGCCCTCGATCTCGAACCCGGTCTCGTTGACCACCAGCGTGGCGGGAATGTCGCCGCCTTGATCGGGGTCCTGGTGACCGCCCCTCTCCTCGAGAAGTTGCGCGAAAAAAGGCTCGTCGACATCGAAGTAGGCAAAGATGGGATCGATCCGCCGCACCGTCGCCAAGAGAGTTGTCTCACCGGCTCCGACGAGGTTACCGAGGTCGACGTAGTTGCGGCTAACCATCCCGCTGATCGGCGACGTGACAGTGGTGTAGCCGAGCTCGATGTCGGCCGTTGTGAGGACCGCCTCGGCTTCGAGGAGCGACGCCGACGCCTGGTCGCGCTCAGCCCGCGCCCGGGTGACCTCCTGTTGGCTGACGGCGTTGGTCCTGACGGCCTTTTCGAGCCGGTCGAGGTCAGATTCGGCGCGCCGCAACCCGGCCTCGGCGGACTCGAGGCTGGCGGCGGCCCGGTCGCGGCGAGACTGGTAGGGCCCCGGCTCGATGACGAAGAGCAACTCGCCCTTGCGTACGAACGAGCTCGGGCTGAAGCTCATCTTCTCCAGAAAGCCCTGGGCCCGGGCGCGAACCTCGACCGATTCACGCGCTTCGGTTGTCCCGACGAACTCTGCAAACAGAGTGACGTCGCGCACGACCGGCGTCGCGACCGTGACCTCGGGAGGCGCCGGGGCGACAACGGGCGGCGCCTTCCGGCAACCTGCAAGTGGAAAGACCGAGGCCACCACGGCGGCTGCACATAGAAGCCGCGCAACACGACGGTTGTTCATTCTGTATTTGTTCATGGCGGGTCATTGTCACCGACCGCCCTCTTCGAGGTCAAGCGAGACCCAGAACGACACGGCAGTCAGGTTGGAAAACGCTGCCGGAAAGAGTTTTCTCGAATGGCGGTTGACGCGCGCTGCCCTCCGGAGATTTTGCTGATCGGTCATGGCGCCGGTCAGGGTGCCGCCCGGCGTCACTTCGACGATGTCATCGAAGGTCTTGAAGACGCGCCGGTGGTTGATGATCTGAATGCGCGGGTTCCAGATGCGGTCGAGCGGCAGACGGCGCACGCCGTCGGCATTGAATGCCAGCCGTTCGTCGCGCCGCTGCAGCATGATAAAGACATCGGCGGTGATTCTCTGCGCGGCGCCGTCGATCTTCGTGACGTCGAGCAGGATCAGGTTCCTTGTCGGGGCATGTAGTCCATCGCCCGCTCCGGGGAGGGTGCCTGCAATTTCTTCATGTCGGAGGCCGGTTGCGGCCGTCAACAGCGTTGCGAAGAAAAATGAGGAGTGTTTGCTTCATGCCTTCAACCCTGCGTGCTCATGTTGACGGGTCGCGAGGATAGGGAATCCCGTAGGGTCATGATACGTTTTGGCGTCAGATTGCCGGCCGATGTCGGCCCCACATTCCAAGGAGGAGTTTCATGAAACGTTCGTTTGTCCTTTTCGCCATCGCTCTCATGATAATCGTTGGAGGCGCTGCTGATGCGGTTGCTTCTGAGGCTGCGCCGGTCCTCAGCCGGATCGTCGAGAGCGGCACGCTCAAGGTCGGCATGTCCGGCGACCAGCCGCCGTTCAACGTTGTCTCCAAGAGCGGTCAGTTGATCGGTTACGAAGTGGATCTCGCCAACCTGCTGGCAGACGCCATGGGCGTCAAGGTGGAGTTTGTCCAGAAGCCGTTCGGCGAGCTCATGGGAGCTCTCGAGAAGGGCGAGATCGACGCCATTATGTCGGGCATGACCATGACCCCCAAACGCAATCTCAAGGCGGCTTTTGTCGGGCCCTACATCGTGTCCGGAAAGTCGATCCTTACAAAGTCCGCGACCCTGGCGGCACTCAAAGATGCCGAGGAGATCGACAGTGCGGCGATCAAGATCGCAGCCCTCAAGGGCTCGACCAGCGAGAGGTTCGTCCAGAACGTACTCGAAAAGACCACCTACATGCCGGTCGACAACTACGACACCGGCGTCCAGATGGTGATCGACGGCAAGGCCGACGCCCTGGTGGCCGACTTCCCGATCTGCGCCCTGTCGCAAATGCGATTTCCCGACTCCGGTCTGGCGACCCTCACCGAGCCCATGACCATCGAGCCGATCGGGATCGCCCTGGCGCCCGGCGACTCACTGCTGGTCAACATGGTCTCCAACTACCTCGGCGCCCTCGAAGGCATCGGTCTTCTCGATGCGCTCGAAAAGAAGTGGTTCGAGGATGGCGCCTGGCTGATTCAGCTTCCGTAAGATCCGACCGGGAGATATCGTCGACGGCGGCGCTCGAGCGCCGCCGATTTTCTTCCGCTATGATTTCGTCACGACACCAGGAGGCGGGAAGATGAATTCGAACGACCAGAAAGGTGGGTTCCGGGGCTACTTCGAGTGGTTCGTGCACTCCGAGGTGATGGGGAGCATCCTCCTCCTAGCGTGCACCGTGGTGGCGCTGACGTGGGCCAACTCGCCGTGGGCTCAGTCCTATTTCGATCTGCTCCACACCTATGTGGGCGTTTCGTGGGGAGATGCTTCCTTCAAGCTGTCGCTGCACCACTGGATCAACGACGGTCTGATGGTGGTTTTCTTCTTCGTCGTCGGGCTCGAGATCAAACGCGAGATGGTGGTCGGCGAGTTGTCGTCGTTCGACAAGGCGGCGCTGCCGGTGGCCGCCGCGATCGGCGGCATGGTGGTGCCGGCTCTTCTGTTCGCCGCGGTCAACCTGGGTGGGCCCGGCTCTCGCGGATGGGGCATCCCGATGGCCACCGACATCGCCTTCGCCCTTGGCGTACTGGCGATCTTCGGGACCCGTGCGCCCCTCGGCCTCAAGGTCTTTCTCACCGCCCTTGCCATCGCCGACGATCTCGGCGCGGTCGCGGTGATCGCGATCTTCTACACCGAACAGATCAATACCGTATCGCTCGCGGTGGCGGCCGTGCTGCTCGTCCTCTTGTTTGCTGCGATTCACAGCGGGTTCCGACGCCGGGGGGTTCTCTACCTCCTGATCATCGGGATATGGCTTGCGGTTTTCTCGTCAGGCGTCCATGCCACGGTTGCGGGGATCCTGGTGGCGATGGTGATTCCCGTGAGACCACGCCTGGATCCCCATCGCTTTATCGATGACACCGAGGAAAAGTTGGAACGGATCAAACAGAAGGAGCTTTCCGCACACTCGCTGCTCAGCGATCGCGAACAGCTGGATATCGTCGAACGCATCCACACCGCAGCCGAGGAGGCGCGGCCAACCGGTTTGGTCCTCGAACATGTCCTCCACCCGATCCAGGTGTGGTTGATCCTGCCGCTCTTCGCTCTGGCCAACGCGGGCGTGGCCATCGGTGGCGATTTGATGACCGTTTTGGCGAACCCGCTCGCCATTGGCATCGTCGTGGGCCTGGTGGTTGGAAAGCCTATCGGCATCGCCCTTCTGAGTTGGCTCGCGGTCAAGAGCGGCCGCGGCGCTTTGCCCCAGGGTGTGACGTGGGCGCAGGTGACCGGCGCCGGCTGTCTGGCGGGAATCGGCTTTACCATGTCGCTCTTCATCACCGATCTCGCCTTCAATGACGAAACTCTCATAGCCACCGCGAAGGTGGGCATCCTCGCGGCGTCGCTGGCCTCCGGTGTGATCGGCTACATTGTCTTGTCGAGATCGCTGCCGAGGACATAGCGAGCAGTGTTTGTCTAGTTCCCTAGAATGGCAGTGATCACGGCACCGATCGCTGTCCTACGGCGCAGAACCGGATAATCGAGGAGGATTTGTGATGAGAATGTCTTCCGGCTCACAAAAATTCTCCAGCGCTCGTCGGCGTATGGGTTGGGTGTTGGTGATCAGCCTACTATTGCTGGTCGTCCTTGGTGTTGGTGCTCAGGAGGCTCCGGTTGTGGAACCGGCACCAGCGGCAACTCCGACGCCGTCTCCAACCCCGATCCCGGCGGCTGAGATCTCCAACCAGGCGGCGTCCACGGCGGCCATGCTCCGGGCGGCCTCGAAGACCGACGACTTGCTTCCCGAAGTGGAGGCCATCGAAGGCGAATTCGAAAAGGAACGGGAGCACCTCGACACACTCTCTGCAGAGACGGCTCGCCGGCTCGAGATCGACGGCCCGGCATCGGTTCTTGAAGAGACCGTTAAGACGTGGAGGCGAGTTGATGCTCGAATCGATGCGTGGCAAGAAATTCTCAAAGGCCGCGCTGAAGAGATCGACCTCCTCCTCCTCCAGATCAGCGAACAGCGGGAGGTCTGGCAGTTGACTTTGTCGTCGGCGAACCAGGAGGATCTGCCTCCCGAGGTTCGGCAAGAGTTACTCGACACTCTGAAAGCTATTGACGACACCGACGCTTCCGTTCGTGCAAGTCGGGATATGGTGCTCACGCTGCAGTCCCGCATATCGAGATTGAAGTCCGTTGTGGCAGACACCCTGGCCGTTCAGGAGGAGGAGATCCAGAATCGCAGAAAGGGCATTGTCGGAAGGGACAGCCCGATGTTGTGGAACGCGTTCTCGGTCCCCGGCGTCGATGGCGGACCATCGGAACAGGTTTCGGCGATGTGGGAGCAAAACTCCCAGAGCGTTCGGGAGTACGTGGTGGAGAACGCGTCCAAGCAGGTGCGCCACGTTGCGTATGTGGTCGCGCTTGCCTTCGGACTGACCTTGTTGCGCCGTAAGGCCGAGTTTTGGGCTCAGCAGGACCGGTCGTTGGACCGGACCGTTCGCGTACTCGACCGACCCGTATCGGCTGCGCTGATCATCACCGTGTTGTTAGGGGATCTTCTCCATCCCGGTGCCCCGTCGGCGTGGCTCGACGTCCTCGGTCTGGTGTTGCTTTTTGCCCTGCTGAGGGTCCTGCCGTCGATGGTTCCAAAGATCCTGCAGCCGTTGGCCTATCTTCTGGCCCTGCTTTACTTTCTCGAACAGGCGACGCGACTCGCTCCCGACGGCAACCTGGTCGATCGATTGCTCCTTTTGGCGTTGTCGTTGTCAGCGGCGATGATCTGCTGGTGGGTCGATCGAAGGCTGGCGGACGATAGCCTGATCGAGTCAGACCGTTGGCGCCGGGCCACGAGATTCGGAAACCGGCTCGCACTGGCGGCGTTCGTTGTCGGAACGGTGGCCAATATCTTCGGAAGCGTGGGTTTCGCGACGCTCGTGACCGAAGGCACCTTGACCAGTGTGTTCTCTGCGATCGTCATATGGGTTGCTGCGGTCCTGTTAAGGGCAGTGGTTCGTGTCATCCTGCTCACGCAAACGGCGAAAAAACTCGCCATCGTCCGTTTGCACGCCGATGCCGTGCGCTCCTCAATCTTCAAGTTCATCACCTGGCTGGCGGTCCTGGGCTGGGTGATCTGGACCCTCGAGGATTTCAAGATTCTCGACGTGGTGACGGGTTGGTTGAGCCATGTGCTCGAGACCAACATTTCCTTTGGTCAGTTCACGTGGGTTCCTGGAACCATCCTGCTGTTCATTCTCATGGTCTGGTTGAGCTTCAAGCTGTCACAGCTGATTCGGTTTGGGCTCGAGACCGATTTTCTGCCGCGGCTCGATCTTCCACGGGGTGTTCCGGGGGCGATTTCGAAGGTCACCCACTATGTGGTGGTTGTGGTCGGCGTCATGGTCGCAGCCACGGCGGCAGGTCTCGATTTCAGCCGCATCAACCTCATCATCGGTGCCCTCGGCGTCGGTATCGGCTTTGGCCTGCAAAACGTCGTCAACAACTTCGTGTCTGGTTTGATACTGCTCTTTGAACGACCGGTTCGGGTCGGCGACCGAGTCGAGGTCAGCCAGCTCTCCGGCGTGGTCACCGACATCGGCATGCGTGCGAGTGTCGTCCGGACCTGGCAGGGGGCCGAGGTGATCGTGCCCAACGCGAACCTGATTTCGTCCGAAGTCATCAACTGGACACTCTCTGACGAAAGCCATCGGATCGAGATTCCCATCGGCGTGGCCTATGGAACCGATCCCCAGACAGTCATCGATCTCATGGTGGCGGTGGCTGAGAGGCATTCAGAGGTGTTTGAGAATCCCGAACCTGTGACCCTGTTTCTCGGTTTTGGCGAAAGCTCGCTCGACTTCGAACTTCGAGCGTGGACGGGCCCGGATTATTTGAAAGTGGCGAGCGAACTTCGGGTCGCGCTCTGCGAAGCGGTCGCCGACGCCGGGATTCAAATTCCCTTTCCGCAGCGCGATCTGCACTTTCGTGCGGCCGGCGAGAGCGTTCCCCTCGGTGAACCAGGGGGCGGCCGCGAACGGGATTCATTGCAGAAAATGAAGGGTGGAAACGAATAAGGCTGGAAATCAGGCTCAATTGTGCGATAATGTCTCGACTTTTGAATGCTCGGCGCGGCTGAGTCGCAGTGCGAGCCCTGAGGAGAATACGAAATGGAAATCACAAAGCGCGCGATTGGTGACGTGACAATTCTCGATCTTGACGGCAAGCTCACCATCGGCAAGGGCGATGTGGTCCTGCGGGACGCGCTGCTCGAGGAGATGAATAGCGGCAGAAAGAACGTGGTCATCAACCTCGACAAGGTCACGACCATCGATTCGTCGGGTCTTGGCGAGCTCATCCGCTGCAAGGTCACGGCGACTTCCAGCGAGGCTGCGGTCAAGCTGTTGCACGTCAACATCAAGGCGCGCAAGCTCCTGACCATGGCGCAACTCGTGGGCGTCTTCGAGATGTTTGACGACGAGGCGCTCGCGGTCGAGTCCTTCAGCGCCTGATCACCGGCAACCACTGAAAAGGGCAGGGCTCACCCTGCCCTTTTTTGTTTGAGATGTCGCGCCCCACCGGCTACTTGGCGAGCGGGATGTCCTTGGCAAGCTCCATCATCATCGTGGTTTCAAGCTTGTTTTCGGCTTGAAACAGCCGCACCACCTTGTTGAGCGGAATCACGTCGTCGAAGAGGTCCGCGTACTCGCGCTCGACGGCGAGCATCTTGCCGTCGATCTCAAAACTGGCACCCAGCAGACCGCGCGCAATTTCGGCGCCCATGGTGTCGTACCCGGTGAGAAACATGGCGATCACATCGATGCGCTCTTCCCACAAGGTGGCCTTGAGACCCATGTACTCCTCGTACAACGGCCAGAAACCGGCGGCCTCCGCCTCGGTGAGATCGAGGACCCCGCCGATGAGATCGCCCCACTCCTCGGTGAGCACCTCATAGGTGAGGATTGTCTCGTCCCGGATCTGCGCGGATGCACTGCCGAGGGTGAACAGAACCAGGAGGGCGGCCAATACAGCGATTTTATTCTTCATGAGATTCTCCCCGTGACTTTTGCGGTCAGGCCATTCTAGCAAGGGTGGCGATCAGAAGGCGGGGAGGCCCGCGAAAGTCTGCAGCAGGACCTGAGCCTCACGCGATGTCAAAAAGCCCCTCTCCGCGCTGGAGAGGGGCTGTGGTCAATTGATCAAGATTCTTCAGCTGAGATCGAGCTCGGTGGGCTCGCCCTCACGAATCTGGACCTGCCCCTGTCTTGCCCATTCTCGTGCGATCGGATGATGTAATCGTCGGACTGCAGCGGCCCGATGCGAACGCCGCCGCCGATGGGTCGCGGTGGGCTGGACATCTGCAGCAGGCTTGTGATGTCGACGCCGTCGGCTGTCGTCACCCGCACCGAGGGACCGCGTTTGCTGAGGCCCGCCGTCGCGCTCGCGGTGGCGCCGTTTGATGAGCCGACCCAGACATCGACATACCCGCCGCGGCCGAGATCGAGTTGGGCCTGGAGCCGGTCGCCGTCATCGACAAACAGGTTCTCACCGCACCCGGTCGCGCCGCCATAGGCGAATCCGCACGGGCGATACGAACCGGCGCTGATTCCCGAGAACGAGGCGAGCCCGCCGCCATCGGTGAAACCGGTCGAGGTCTCGGGGCCCACCAGGTAGACCGGAGCGCCGCTCGCCGACCCGGAGAGCGCGCTGACTGCGAGCATGATGTTCGCCCCGTCCGGCGGATTCAGCTCGAGAACGAGAGGACCTTCGGCGGAGCCGTCCCGCAAATCCAGTTCGGACGGGTCCGAGGGCGCGAAATCCGTGTGGTCGGCGGTCAGAACGAGCCGTCCCGGCTCGAGCCCGCGAACCGAGAAGCGGCCGTCGCCGTCGGTGAAGGCAGACACTTCCTGAATGCCGTCGCCGGCATTGAGGACAACTGTGGCTCCCGCTACGGGCCGGCGGTCGGTGTCGATGACGACGCCATCGACCGAGGCATCGGAGAATTGGATGGCGCACTGGAAGTTTTCCACCCTTGGAACATCGAGGATCTTGGTCACCGGTGCGGAACCCGCATCCGGCGGCGTGTAGGCGGCGTAGTAGCGGCCCGAGTCCAGGCCTCCGCCCGTGAAGCGGCCGTCGGCGCTGACTGTGAACTGGACCGGTTGGCTGTCGATCCCGAAGATCTGGCGATCTGCGGTCAGACGCTGCATCATGACCACCACACCGGCTGCCTGAGAACCGTCGGTCGTGAGGACGAGTGTGCCGCCCTGTGCCCGGTTGTCGCCGAGCCAGATTTCACCATCGATCTGAATGCCGCCGAGCATGAGGTCGGCTTCGATCGTTTCCCGGGCTCCGCCTTCCACTGTCTCCCGTGCCTTCTGATCACCGTGGCGGGCGGTCAAACTCCACCGTCCGACAGGAAGGCGCTCAGCACGGAAATAGCCGTCGTGGTTTGTTCGCACGGTGGTTTCGGCGAAATAGGCGTAGGTGGCGTCCTCGGTGATCTCGACCACCGCGCCGGTGATCGGGCGATCGGCACGATCGGAGACGCGCCCGACAATCGTCATGCCGGCGTCCATCTCAATGTCGCCGATATCGAAACCGACATCATCGGGTTCGACCCCGTCCCTACGCCAGGTGGCGAAGCCCGCGGCGCGAATGATGGCGCGGCAGGGCCCGGCATCAAGACCCTCGAGAAGAAACAGACCATCGGTGTCGGTCAAGACTGCGGGCACGTCCTGGACGGTGTCGGGGGCGCGAAATACAGTGGGCGAACCCGGTTCGCAGCTCACTTCGGCGCCGGCCAGCGGTTGCAGCGTGTCGGCATCGAGGATGCGGCCCGCGATGGCGAGGCCGCGTTCCGGCACCGCTGCGGGCAGCACGACCTGGTCGGTCACCGAGACCTCGACTCGTTCGCTGATGATGGTGGCCGAACCGGGGAGACGGACCGACAGCGAGTAGGTGCCGGCCTCGAGACCGGTGACCCGCGCGATTCCGATTTCGCTGTCCCATGCGCCCTGACCAGATTTCGTCTCGCGGCCCTGAGGATCGTAGGCCTGCCACCGCACCTTGACCTCGTCCGGGCTGAAACGTCGCGCCGACAGCACCTGCTGTTCGATCACGGCGCCGCCGGGCACGGTGATCACGACCTGTGCGCGGTCGGCTGTGAAACTGCCTTCCCACATCCCGAAGCCGTCGCCGAAGATCTTGACCGGAATTTCCACTCCGTGAGCGAGGCCCCGGACCGCAAGTTGGCCACGGTGGTCGGCCTTGTGCAGTCGTTCGCTGAAATACAGCATCGCGTCGGCGACGGGTGTGTTGACTTCGTTCTTTACGACGAGGACGATGTCCCGCCCCGGCGCCAATTCGAGGTCGACGGGGGCCGCGTCTTTTTCAGCCGTGATTTCGAGCGCGACTTCGGCGCACGCCTTGTCGGGTGCGCAGGCGCGAACCCTGATTGTGCCTGGAAGCAGCCCGCCAACGGCGAACATTCCCTCGGCGTCGGCCTTGGCGAACTGGCGGTAGCGGAAGCTGTCAAGTTCGGCGATCTCTCCCATCGCTTCGATGGTCGCCCCCGCGAGGGCCTTGCCGTCGGTGTCGCGGACCGTGCCGCCCACACCCAGACCGTCCTCGAGCGGCAGCGTCAGATGAGCGGGCAGACCCTGGAAAGCTCCGACGACCGGCACCTTGCCCTGGGCCACGATGAGTCCCACATAACCGGCTTCGCGATCGAGATCGCGGACTTCGAGGACACCGGGCGCATCAATCTGATACTTTTCGGCGACGTTGGTAAAGAGGCTCGTGACGTTGATCCGGTCCTGGCGTGCGAGCCAGAGGCGGGCCTCGGTCGCCGGTTGCAGCTCGATCCTGAGGTCGCCCAGCGGCGTCAAGAGGACCGGGTGGCGGCGGCCGTCGGTCTGTGGGACGAAGGTCTCTGGTTGATACCCCGGTGCGGTGACGGTCAGCCGTTCGGTTCCGGTGGCGGCGAAGTCGAGAGCTCCGTCGGCCGACTCCCATGTTGCGTCGGTCAGTTCCCCGGGAGCGTTCGCAACCTGCCAGCTCAGAGATCCGGCCTCAATCGGTTTGTTGGTAGCGGCATCGAGCACCACCTGGTGCGCGTTCGCGAGGGCCGGGAGTTGCAGGTCCCCGGCCGCGTCCGGTCGCACCAGAACAGGCGCATTGAGGCCCGTGCGCGCCCATACGCCGGCGTCGGTCGTCACTGTGAGAACGTCGTGAGCCGTTGTTCCGTCCGAGTTGAGAACCGTCTGTCCGGCTCCGGCCACGGCGGCAACCATCGCCAACCCTGCAACGATGACGAGCTGTGGATGTTTCATCATGTTCTCCAGTGCGTGCGTTACCGGGCAACCTCCGCTTTCGGCACTTCCACCTGCCATACGATGGTCTTTGACGAAGGCTCCCATGTTTCCTGACCGACCAGAATCAGACGGTCGTTATCAGCATCAGCCGCAATCAGGCGACCGGCGATGACACCGGGCAGCGAAAGTCCGATCGCCACCGGTTCGCCGCTCACACGGTACAGATCGAGTTCGTGGCGCTGCCGGAGCGGCCCATCGGGCAGCCCGATGACAACGCCGACAAGATCGTCTCCCAGAATCACGGGTCGTTTGACCAGTGACTGAGCGAGTTCCCAACGCGCGTATTCCTTGAGTCCTGAGGGATCGTGGATCGGCGTATAGGCGCCCCAGTTCGGCGGGCGGAACTTCGGGTTCGTGCCGCGCCAGACCTTTTTCAGGCGGTCGTTTTCGTCAAAGACGAACACCGAGTAGCTGCGTGGGTCGACAAAGACCCACCCGCCGTCGGGCAGAGCAGCCAGACCGCCGCTGGTAATTCCCTGAAAGTGGATCCGTTTGATCGTGTCCGGCATCGGCATGTTTGCCGGATACTCCTGCAACGGCACGATCTCCCCGTCATCGTACTGGATGAACAGGTAGGGCGTCCCGCCGACCGAAACGTCCGGTCGGGCGATCCCGTAGATCACGGTCCGGTCCCCAAACACCAGTGGTTGCCCGCTCGGGGAACTCTTGATCCCGGGATACTCGAGTTTGAAATGCCAGGTCGTGTCGAAGTAGACCCAGAAATAACGGTCACCGAAAACCAGACAGCGCTCCGGCCCGCAGCCGAGATGCTGCGGACCGGTGACCTGACCTTTTTCGGTGCCCATCGGGAGGACTGAACGCAGATCCTTCCCAGTCCGGAGATCGACCTCTCTGAGCCCGCTCGTGTAGTCGGGCAGGAAAAGGCGATCGCCGCGGACCACGGCGTCGACAATCATGTACGCCGGTTTGACGAGGTCCACGGCGCGCGCTGAACACGCACCGCGGAAAGTTTCCGCCGGCGCTGCCAGGACCCACGCACAGAGCAGGATCCCGCATAGCCCCTGCACAAACACCCTCAGGGTGTGTCGCATGACCTCAGCCTGGCCAATATGTCCGTTGTGCCGAGGACTCTCCCCCTACGGGGCAGACGGATACACGAACACGACATAGCAGTCGTACGGCAGAGGTGCACACCCATTGGGATGGTTCGGTGTATACACCATCCATCCCATCTGGTAGACATCCGCCGCCTCGGCCACGCCGGGTGCGAGGAGTGCCGGCACGATTGCGCCGACGATCATCAATGCTACGACTATGAAGCCCAGTTTCCTCTTAGACATGTTCCACCCTCCATCATGAGTTGGGACCAACTTATCGACGAGATTCCCTGGTGTCAAGGGCATTCTCGATTCCCCGCACATTTTGAACTGGCTGGAAAACGGCCTCGATGTCGGATCAATCCCGGGACAGAGTGCTTGCTGGGTTGCCTTTTCCGTAGGGCAGGGTCGCGCACTTCATCTCGACCACCTCGATCCGCCCCATTTGAGGGTCTTTTCGCCATGTGACGCGCATCACAAAATGACGTGTTTGATCGCCTCGGGACCCGGGTTTCGCCGCCGAAAGTGAGGTTTCTCACATTTCGCAGCCGTGCTAGGTTCGACCATCGAGACCCGGGAGGTCGAATGTTCAAACGCATCATTCCGTTCGTCTGTCTCATTGCCCTGACGGTCGCTCCGGCGTCGTCTTTTGATTTGAACCTCGCTGTCGGCGCCGACTTCAGCGGTGACTTCAGTGCCGAAAACATCAGTGTGAGCTCAGACACCGGCTACACGCTGGGGCTCGAGCTGGCATTCAAGATTCCGCTCATTGAAGCCGGCGTCGGGCTCGAGTATGGATTTTCGCGCTCTGCCGCGGACTTCGATGTGGACGGATCGTACTATCAGATCTACGGTATCGGCAGGTTTTTCATCGGTCCGGCGTACATCGCCGGGAGGTTTGGTTACTCCGACGTTTCCCTCTCGGAGGCGCTGGACGGCAGCTCCAACGGAGGCTCATGGGGGTTGGGCGGTGGTGTCGAGCTTTTCGGAAAGGTCAAGGCCGAGTTGCTCTTCAACAGTGTCGGCAGCGACCTCAAATACGAGGGTTGGACCCTGCGGCTGCTCTACACCTTCTGAACTCAACCTGCATATCTCACCAGCCTCCGGCTGCGGCCGACGATGCACCGCACCCGGCGGTGTTTTCTCGCCTTGGGGTGCTCCACGTACAAACGAGTACGCTTCCGCGCCCCTCGGGGTCGCAAACCCCACCGGGCACGGCACCTCGCCGCCCTCGCTCCGAAGTCCGGTGAGATATGCAGGTTAGCTCTCAAAAGGGAAAACCGAAGCTCAGACGCCAGCCGTCGACATTCGGCCCCCACCGGTAACCGATGCCGATTCGGGGCAGTGCGATGAACCACAGCTTGATCCTGGGGCGGGTGCCGAATGCGAGCCCGATCTCGTTGGTGTAGGTGATCTCGAACGGGTCGCCGTTGGGACGCTCGATCGAAGCGTTGGCGTACTGGCGGCGGATCCCGTAGGGGCTGAGATAGGCGGGGTTGCCGGAGATGTCGAATCCGAGAGGAAGACCCACATCGAGCCCGAGCTGGAACTCGAAGAAGTTTTCGGCCAGAACGAGATCCGATTCGAAGGTCGACAACCACTGGATCTTGGTTCCGAGGCGCCATCTGACCGCGCGCCTCTCCCACTCGGTGAGGGTGCGCATGCCGATCGACCACACACCGAGGCCGAGGTCCTGGTCAAAATCCCAGGCATAACCGATCTCGGTGAAGGGCTTGAGGGTCCAACCCTTGCCGACCGGAACCAGGAACTCCACCCCGGGGGTTGCGGCCAGTGATTCAAACTGGATCTTGAAATTTTGGGTCTCGGTGTAATTGAGGTCGTAGATGCCGGCGTAGAGAATGAGCCGCAGGCGGAGCCCCCAGGAGCGGCCCTCGGGCGAAATGAGGGTGTAACTGATGGGGATGCGGACGTCGTTGACCCTGCCCTCTGAAGCTCCAGGTTCGGTCATTCCCACGGTGAAGAAACCGGGGAATATCGGCGGAGGCACGTCGCTCTGCTGGGCGGCGACGAGCCGGGGAAGAATCAACAGGAAAAGGGTCGTGAGTACTTTACGCACGGATGGGGTTGAGGTCAGTGAAACGGCCACCCCGGCAGTATACGAAAAAAACGACCCGGCGCGGGCCGGGTCGTTCGAACGGATCGAATCTGAAATCAGCGTTCGGACGGTACGAAGTCCACGCGGCGATTCTTGGCGCGGCCCTCGGCCGTGTTGTTCGGTGCGATGGGTTCGTTGGGCCCGAAGCCCTTCGTGGTCAGGCGGCCGGCGCTCACGCCGTTGCTGACGAGGAAGTCCTTGACGGCGTCGGCGCGCATCTTGGAGAGCTGCATGTTCCACGCCATGGGCCCGGTGTTGTCAGTGTTGCCCTGGACTTCCACCATGTACTGGGTGTTTTTCTGGAGGAACGTGGCCACCTTGACCAACAGTTCCTGGGCCTCCGGATTGAGGCTCGCCTTGTTGACGGCGAAGAGAACCTTGCCGCGCACGAACCACTCGTCGCCGGCCATTTCGATCCCCGCCAGCGGGCAGCCCGTGTCGTCGACCGGAACGCCCCTGGGGGTACCCGGGCACTTGTCGAGATTGTCGGGCACGCCGTCACCATCGGTGTCGGGACAACCATTGGCGTCCACCGCCATGCCCTTTGGTGTGTTGGGACAAAGATCCCTGGTGTCCGGCACGCCGTCACCATCGGAATCGAGAGGGCAGCCTTCGGCATCCACCGTGGTGCCCTTGGGAGTCCCGGGGCACTTGTCGAGGTAATCCGGCACACCGTCGCCGTCGCTGTCGATCGGGCAGCCATCGCTGTCGACCTTCACGCCCTTGGGGGTGTCGGGACACTTGTCGAGGGCGTTCCGCACGCCGTCGCCATCATCGTCGGGGTAGAGAAAGACGTCGACCACGAAGGCTTCCATCATGTCGGACGACATCAGATCCATATCCGATTTGACATAGCCTGTGCCGCCGGCGGACACGACCTGCTCCAGGAGTTGGCGCCCCTTGCCGGAGTTGCCGATCTGAACCGCATAGATTGTAATGGCGTCGCCGAAAGCGGTCTTCAACGACTGCGCGGCGGCGATCTCCTTCTTGCCCATGTGCAGACCGTCGCTGACGATCACGATTGCGGTCGGCAGCTCTTTGACACTGAGATCGGTGCCGGCGGCGTCGAGCGCGAGATTCAAAGGACTGTTGCCGTTGGCGCACTGGTAGCGAGCGACCCCGTCGCCATAAGCGCTCGACAGATAGTCGGCGACCTCGACGATCGAAACGGTTTTCCCCTTGCTCTTGCAGAGGCCGCGCCCAAACGCCCGCAGACCTCCTTCATAGCCGAGGCTGGGGATCGTCTGGTTGAGGCTCGAAAGGAGGTCCTCTGAGATCGTGAGCTTCCGTTGTCCGTTCGCGAGATCGGCCATGGAGAGCGAACCATCGGCGATTATCACGAACTGGTCCACCTTGCGCACGTACTTCTCTGCGTCGAGGGCGCCCGGCTCAAAGGTCATGGTGTGGTGTGACGACGCGCAGCCCTGGGTCAGGGCGACGGTTGCGACGATCATCATCGCTGTCAATGCCTGCTTTCTCATCGTTCTTCCTCCTGCTGTGTGGTGTCGGTGATCACGAGCCGCCGACACGAACGCGGACGACACGTTTTCCCCTGTCGATGGTTGATATCACTTCGCCAAAGTCTGCCACAACGGGTGAATATCCGCAACAACCCGCGTCGGCATCCGCTGAAAGGAAAAATTGCGTGTTCGGAGACCGTTCGATAGGCTGGGCCTGATCCCCACCCAGCGTGCTGCTGCAGGACTGGAAACCGGGCCGGCTGGGAGTCCCTGGAGGTGGGTCATGAGGAAGACACGAGTCATCGCAGTTCTCACGAATTGGCTGGTTGCGACCTGCGCGGTGGTGGGCGCGGCAGCGGAATCGTCCGATCTGTCGATCCTCACTTATCCGGTCGGGCTGGTCACCGGTGAACATGCCGTCGACGTCGATCTCGGGGCAGGCGGCGAACCGGCCGCGCTTTTCCTCGACGGAGAACAGGTGTGTTCGATGTCCGCGACCTCCACCCAATGCAAGGTTGAGTTCGGCGAGGCCCCCCACATCCATCTGTTGGAGCTCGTGCGCAGAGACAGTTCCGGGGAGGTCACGGGCCACACCAGCCGCTGGGTGAATCGACCGGGTCAGGAGGCCGAACTCGTGATCCAGGTCGCTCCCCGCAAGGCCAACGGTATCTGCGGCGGCAAGGCGCTGTGGTCGCACCCGTCGAAGAGAAGCCCGGTCCTCCTCGAGGTGACCGAAAACGGGCGGATCCTGCGCATTCAGGAGGACGGCCGGTCCTTTGCTTTTCCCTGTCCCGATGCCGATCAGCCCCACGTGCTGGCGGGTTCAGCGATTTTTCCTGACGGCAAGCGAGCCGAAGCGGTGGCGGTCTCGGGCGGGTTTGGCGGTGTTGCCGAGGCTCGATTGTCAGCTGTCGCTCTGACTGCCGATGGTGATGGCGAAGATCCCTGTGCGAGGGTGACGGCAGCCCTTGGCGACACGGTCACGGTTGCCGAATCTACCGGTTTCGAGGTGGTGTTCGTGCTCGACCCGACGGCCGGCTACCGGACCCTCATGGCCAGTGGGTGGACCAAGGGCATGATGCCGACGACGACGAGCACGACCAAGCAGTTTGATTCGTTGGTTCAACAGGGCTCCAAGGGCTCGGAGGCCAAGGCAAGGAACTCGTGGAAGAGATCCGAGAGCAGCTTGATCGATGCGGAAAAGATGTGGTTCGTGTTGTCGAACGAAAACCTCCAACGGGCCAACGGTTTCAGCCAGGGCAAGCCGAACTGGCTGCTGTTGTTGTTCAATTATGGCTCGGCGAAAATCGAGGGCAAACCACGAATCGCCGACGCGGTCGCGACCTCCGGGCTGGTTGCAGCGGCGGGTCCCCGGCGCCGAGCGGTGGTGGCGATTCTCGGAAATCACCCAGATAAGGACGGCAGCGGATTCACCGCGGAGGAAGCCCAGAACTACCTCGCCGAGGTCGGCGTCCCGCTCTTCATTCTCCGCAACGGCAAGTTACGGAAAGACGGTTGGCCGGAAGGTGTTCCGGTAAGGACCATGGAAGCGACCGCGGATGCCCTGGAAGCTGTGAAGGCCAATCTGAACCACCAGTGCATCGCCTGGTTCCCGGGAGACGTGCATCTGCACAAAATCGCGGCGTCCCTTCCGGACGGGGTCGCCCTCTCGGGTCGAACCGGCCAGCAATTCGAGGACGTCGAGGCGAGGTGGCGGCGGGCCGAGGTGCCAGGATCTGCCGGATCTGCGGGGGAGGCAACCGCCGACGAGGGACCGGGCGTGGCAACCGCTGCGTCTGTTGCGGGCTCACGCATCGAGGTCACCGCAGTGAACGTGCTGATATCGGCGCGCAACCCTGATGGTGAACCGGTTGTCGATCTCGCGTCCGACGACGTCGAGGTTCTCGAGGACGGACAGCCGGTTCGGGTCCTCGGGCTGCAGCGCCTGCCGGGCGCCGCGATCGCTTCGGTCGCGTCGGGGCAGGCGGGTGAAATGCCGGCTGCCGCTGCACCGCCAATCGCGTCGACACAGATGCCGGTGGCGGTGTATGTTGATCGCAGCCTGTCGTCTTCAGCGGAGCTCAAAACGGGGGTCGGTGCCCTTGCCGAGAGATCGCAGTGGTTGACGTCGCTCGGCCCTGTCGACGTCGTCGTGGCCGACACCGATGTGACAACGGTGCTCGAGGGAGCAACCGACGCTTCCGCCGTCGAGCAGACTCTGTCGTCTCTGGCAGCCCATTCCAGCGGCCAGCACGCCATCGCCTCGATTCGCAACCGCTTTGTCCGCGACATCCGCAAGACCCCGAACCGGTTCTCTTCCGATTTGAACGAGGTCGACGACAGGGAGCAGAGCCCGGTTGCCCAGCTTCAGGCGGGGAAGGAAGTGCAACGATTCGAGCGGTCCCAGGTCCTGACGACGGCGCGCGGCGCTGTCTTCGAGGAGGACGCGATCCTGCGGCAATCGATGAGGCGAGTGGCCGACTGGGCCCTCGCCAACCCGATCGAGGGGCCGAGGTTGTTGCTCGTCGTCGGCGCCGGGTTCGACGAAGATCCGGTGGACTTCTATCTGCCGTTCGTGGAGAGCATCGAGACGCAGAATGCGGCCGGTGCGCGCGAGGAGTTCAAACGCTACCGCCAGGCGGATCGCGTGGAACAGACCGGCCGTGACCTCGCGGCGGCGGGGTGGCTGGTCATTCCGGTTGCCACTCAGAACGTCGGCACATCTGCCGCCAGCGCCGACATGGGTGGCGGCGATCGTTTTCAGAGTTTTTTGAGTGCGAACGCAGGGGCTGCCAGCACCTTTACCGCCGGATCGCTGCTGATCAACCCGATTGCCGCCCAACGCCACCTCGCGGCTCCCAGCGGCGGTGACGTTGTGATGGGGGCCGGGGGGCTCGATGATCTTATGAATTCCAGCGCCGGCTGGTACCGGCTCAGCTATCAGATCGCCCGGCCCCCGGATGGCGCCAACCACGCCGTGACGGTTTCAAGCAGCCGTGACGATGTCGCCATCAACTCGACCTCGGTCATCGCCTCGGAAACCGCAGAGGGTGCGGCTGCGGCGAGGGTCCGGCTTCTGCTGCGGGGTTCGCCGGAGGCCGGCGACCTGGAGGTTGCCCTTGCCGTCGCAGATGTCCACCCCGCCGAGGACAAAAACACCACGGCAGAAGCCTCCGTGACCGTGGATCTCTCAGCCATCGCGGCTCTGCAGATGGAAGGCGTCGGTCGCAACCTGCGGTTGTCCATCGGTATCCTCGCCGAAGGTCGGGACCCGTTCGTGCTGCATCGTGTGGAAACGGTGGTTGGCGAGGTCGGCACCTGGAAATACGGAGTACCCCTCCAATGGCCGCAGGGGAAGGCGACTCTCGCGGTAGTGGTGGAGGACCTCGGTTCGGGCGCCTGGGGAGGGACAGTCACCGAAATACGATAGAAAAAGGGCGCCCCGTTGCGGGGCGCCCCTCGTTGTCTTCGAATCCGCCGTCAGGCGGCGACGAAGGACAGGTCCCTCGTCTCCAGATCCGGGCTACTTGTCGCCCGCACCTTGTTCTATCGCTTCCATCACGCGTTCGAGATTGAAGCTGCCGGGCTTCTGGCGCGGCGGAAAGTCGCGGAAGCTCTGCAGCCACTTCCCGACATAGGCTCCTGCTGGGGCGAAGATAAACATGTGGTCCACCCACCACCTCGAGTAACCGATGCTCTCGTCCCACGCGATCTCGAACGGATCCATCCGTAGATTCGCGAGCATGGGCGCCCGCAACACCTCAAATTCGTTTGTCCAGACGTCGATGCCCTCGGCATTCTGCCGGAGGAAGGTGATCTTCCAGTTGTTGTAGCGCAGGGCCGCGACGTTGCCGTCATCGGTCCAATAGACGAACTCTTCGCGCGGCCACTCGGCCTCTCCCTTGAGCGCGGGCAGAAGATTGTAGCCGTCGAGGTGGACCTTGTAGGGCATGCCGCCGACCGTCGCGCCCTCGAGGAGTTCTTCCTTCACGTTGGGCCGGCCCGCCGCCGCGAGCAGAGTTTCGAACATGTCCTCATGGGCGGCAATTTCGTTGTTGATCGTGCCGGGCTCGATCACGCCAGGCCAACGGATGACGGTCGGAACGCGGAAGCCGCCTTCCCACTGCGTTGCCTTCTCGTTGCGGAACATTGTCGTGCCGCCATCGGGCCAGCTGAAGAACTCCGCGCCGTTGTCGGTGGAGTACATGACGATCGTGTTGTCCGCGATACCGAGCTCGTCGAGCTTGGCGAGCAGCTGACCCACCATGGCATCGTGCTCGACCATGCCGTCGGCATAGACGCCGAGACCGGTCTTGCCCTCCGACTCTGCCTTGAGGTGGGTCCAGATATGCATCCGGGTCGAGTTCCACCACACGAAGAACGGTTTGTCGGCCTTGACCGCGTTCTCCATAAAGCCGAGCGCTGCCGTGGTGACCTCCTCGTCGACGGTCTCCATGCGCTTCTTCGTCAACGGGCCGGTGTCTTCGATCCGACCGTCGGCATAGGAATGAATCACACCGCGGGGCCCGAACTTCTCCTTGAATTCCGGGTCCTTCGGGTAGTCGGGATGCTCCGGCTCCTGCTCCGCGTTGAGGTGGTAGAGGTTGCCGAAGAACTCATCGAACCCGTGGTTGGTCGGCAGCATCTCGTCGAGGTCGCCGAGGTGGTTCTTGCCGAACTGACCCGTGGTGTAACCCTGCGCCTTGAGCAACGTGGCGATGGTCGGGTCTTCCTTCTGCATCCCTTCCGGCGCGCCGGGGAGTCCGACCTTGGTCAGCCCGGTGCGCATGGGCGACTGGCCGGTGATGAATGCGGCTCGGCCGGCGGTGCAGCTCTGCTGGCCATACCAGTCGGTAAAGACCGCGCCCTCTTTGCCGATGCGATCAATGTTGGGCGTCTTGTAGCCCATCATCCCCATGTTGTAGGCCGAGACGTTGAACTGGCCGATGTCGTCGCCCCAGATCACCAGGATATTGGGTTTGTCCTGCGCTGATGCGGGAATGGCGGCCGCCATCAGGCCAACCGCCAGAACCGCGGTAAGAAGGTTCGTGCTCGCTTTTCTGCTCATGATGCGATGCTCCTTTTCCGTTTCCGTGTGTGATTGAAAGATGAGAGTTCAGACTATTTCTTCTGCTCAAAGGCGCCGATAAACCACGAGATGACACCGACAACGAGGGCGCCGAGAACCGCCCACCAAAAACCGGCGACCTCGAAACCGGGCACGATCTTCGACGCCAGGAAGAAGACGAAGCCGTTGACCAGGAGATAGAAAAGACCCAGGGTCAGGATAGTGATCGGCAGGGTCAGGATCGTGAGGACGGGCCGCACGAGAGCGTTGACCAAACCGAGGACGACGGCGGCGACCGCAAGGGCGGTGGTGGAGGTGAAGCCGACGCCGGGCAGGATCGCGGCGGTCACCCACAGTGCGAGGGCGATGACGAGCCAGTGGACGAGGAATTTCATATGCTGACCTTTCTTGGAGAGTGTCACGGCTTTCAAGTCCCGCGAAGGACCGAAATATTCCGTCGGTTTTCTGCTTCGATGCGCCGATGATACCACCGGCCGCTTGTGGGGAAGGTATGCTTGCGCATATGAGCGACGATATGTATCGAGGTGTCCATCTGGAATTCGAACGCCTCCCCGAGGCCGAGATGGAAAAACGCGGTCGAGATCTTCTCGAGCGGTTGAGGCGACGCCGGTCGGTGCGCGAGTTTTCGTCGGATCCGGTACCGCGGGAACTGATCGAGACCGCCATCGCCGCCGCCAACACCGCGCCATCCGGGGCCAACCGCCAGCCCTGGCACTTCGTGGCGGTGTCGGACCCGGCTCTCAAGGCTGAGATCCGGACGGCCGCTGAGGCGGAGGAACGCCAATTCTATGAGGGCGGCCGCGCGGCCGAGGCGTGGCTCGAGGCGCTGGCGCCACTCGGCACGGCGTGGCAAAAGCCGTTCCTCGAGACCGCGCCATGGCTGGTGGCGGTCTTCAAACAGATCTTCGCGCGCGCCGAGGACGGGACCAAGGGCACCAACTACTACGTCAACGAGAGCGTGGGCATCGCGTGCGGGCTCTTTATCGCGGCCGTCAACGAAATGGGTCTCGCCACCCTGACCCACACTCCACAGCCCATGCGCTTCCTGTCACATATTCTTGGGCGCCCCGACAACGAGCGCCCGTTCATCCTGTTTCCGGTCGGCTACCCGCACCCCGAGTGCCAGGTCCCCTCGATCACGAAGAAGGATCTCGCTGACATCAGTTCGTGGTTTGAGTGACAGCTCGTCAGGGTCCTGCGTCTGCTGCCGATTCTGTTGGTAATTCCTGCTCGAAGATCAACGACACTGGGCCGTCGTCGGTCTCGCAACCGATCACCAGCCGACCTGCCACAAAGCTGTAGCTGGATCCCCCGGCGAGGGTCCGCAGGTATCGTCGTTCGAGTTCCATGGCCGGCTCGGGACAGGCCATCATCGTGGTGCCCATGGCGCTGAACGCGAGCTGACCCGGTGTCTCGCTGGTGACCGTGCCGAAGTAGCTGTTGCAGCCGCCGGTTCCATCGACCCGGTCGCCATCGAAATGAATTCTGATCTGAGGGTCGGCTGAGACCGGGTCGTTCCAACCGATGGCTGCGAGCACCCATTCGGGCCCCCGAAGGTCATCGAGAGACAACACCCCCGTGATCTCGTGCGCGATCCGCACCAGGGTGCCGTCTTTGAGCTGCCACCCGGAAAGCGCCTTCTGGGTGGGGCAACATGCGGCGTCTCCCAGGCCGGCCTGGATCAGTTCGAGGGTGATCAATCCGTCGGTGATGAAACCCGTTTTGATCTGAACGCGGTCGCCGATGAGGACGGTGGCCTGATTGACGACGGCGCCGTCGTCGCGAGCCATGACGGCGAGATAGCTTCTGGTGCCTGAACCGCCGGAGCTTTCCCACAACAACACGACAGCCTCGTCCCGACCGTCTCCGTTGAGATCGCCGGCAAGCACGAAGTCTTCCACGAGCCCGGCGCCGGGCCGGGACGCGCCGCCATCGACGTAGGGCGCACCTTCCCACCGTCCGTCCACCAGCGTCACCAATTCGTCGAACACACCGGCGTAGGTGGCGTTCGCCAGTTCATCGGGAGTTGGGGCCGAGTCCGCCCGCGGGGCAGTGGTGTCGTTTTCGCCGGGCCCTCCAGCCGCAGATCCCATCCCGCACGACGTCGATGTTGCCGACGCCAGCAGGATCGTGAACGCCCATTTCGAAATAGATGGTGCTGAGCTGAGTGCAGACATGTGTGATTCCTCGCTGTTTTCTCGGGCGTGGGTTTTTCGGATCAACGCCTGGGTGCTTCCACGCCGACCCCCCAAAGCTCACTCCGGCCCCCGGGGTGTGATGAGGTCTTCGACCTCGGTCAACTCGGTCCGCAACAACTCATAGTCCGCCTCGTCGAAGTCGAAGAGGTTGCCCTCCTCGTACATTCTCATCGCACTCCGGATTCGCGCCCGGGCCCGGAAGAAGTCCCCCAGGTCGATGGCGGTTCGAATCTCATCCAGAGTGGACTGACGGAGGATGGCTATCGACCTTTCATCCGGAGACAAGACGGTGAAACCGGTGATCGCCAGCGCGTAGGATCGCCGCTCGTCCTGGGCAACCTCGGATTCCGCCTCGAGTGCGGCGAGGGTTCTTTCGGTATCCAACCGCTCTGTGCCATCGGTAGTGCGGTCGCGAGTGTGTTCAGCCGCGGCGATTTCCGCGTCGATACGGGTGAGTCGATCGTCGATCTGGTCGATGAGGCCATGGGCTTTGGCCACCATGGTCGCCTCCACGGACGCCTGATACGCGGCAGCCAACACGGCGAGCATGAGCACCACTGTCAGGGTCGCCGCCGCCGCCGCCAGCCGTGGTCGGCGGTGGGACCAGTTGGAGAGCCTCTCCCGCCTCGTCGGCTCGATCGCCGAAACCGGGCGGAACTCACGGTAGCACCGAATGTCCTCCGCCAATTCGACGGCCGAACGGTAGCGGCGGAAGGGGTCCTTGGCGATGGCCTTCATGGTGATCGCCGACAGGGTCCGGTTGATGCGCCGGTTGCGTGTTCGCGGCGCCTCGGGATCGTGGTACATCACGCCCTTCATCGACTCGACCGCGGTCTCACCGCGGAACGGGTTGGCGCCGGTGAGGATCTCGTACAGCATCACCCCGAGTGAAAACACATCGGTCTGTCGGTCGGAGGTGGCGGAGTTCCCGGCCGCCTGTTCCGGCGACATGTAGGCGGGTGTGCCCATGACAGCGCCGACCCGGGTCCGGTCGGAGTCGGACCGATCTTCGTCGTTCTCATCAGCCAGCACTTTCGCGAGGCCCCAATCCATGACGTAGACCACCCCGAGGTCATCGACCATGATGTTCTCGGGCTTGAGGTCGCGGTGAATCACGCCCTGGTTGTGGGCCGAGGCCACCGTCTGGCAGACCCTGAAGAAGATCTCCAGAAAACGGGCGCGAACGGCCCGGTCGTTGACGTCGTCGTTTGACCGTTCGGCGAGCAGGGCGCCCAGCGTCCGCCCGCTGACCTTTTTCATTGCATAGAAGCAGTCACCGTCGGGGAGGCGTCCGGCCTCGAAGACCGGCGTCGTGCCCGGGTGGTCGAGCCCGGCGAGGATCTCGGCCTCGGCGAAGAATCGTTGCCGCGCATCGTCCCGGTGGGCGAGTCCGGAACGCATTCTTTTGACGGCCACGGGCCGGTTCAGTTGGACGTCGGTGGCCTCGTGCACGACCGCCATCCCACCCTCGCCGAGAGTTCCGCCGATGAGGAACCGGTGTCCGGAGGCGGAACCCGCGACCCGTTCATGGGGTTCAACCAACTCACTTTCGCGTCGCCCGTCCGAGCCGCCATCGAGGCAAGTGGTGTGGTCGGTCCCATCGGGGCCGCGCTCCATTGGATCAGCGGACTCGTCGTCTCGCGCCATCCATCACTTCCGTTGGAATGCGACTTCGAAGTCCTGGCCGGCCGTCGGTTGGTGGTACACGCCGGCCAGCGCGTCGTAGTCGGGGATGTAGCGGAGTTTGTAGGTGGCGCCAGGGTAGCCGACATCCATGAGCTCGATGAAGAGGTCGAGCTCATCTCCGGCGTCGCTCGCCAGCGCCTGTGAAACGTGGATCGAATTGGGGTTGAGGTAGGCGGCGTCGACCGCGCCGGAGCGATCGACAGAGCGGATTTCGATCACATAGCCGGCGTCTGTTCGCTGCCAGCGACCGATAAGCTTCTGGGCGGAATCCGGAGACGACAACAGTGCGGAGGAGTCGATGCCGGCCGGGCGGTCGGAGGTGTGATCATCGCTCGGGCCGCGCGTCAGTCCCCACCAGAAGGCCAGCGCGATGACCACAAGGACTGCCGCAACGGCGGAGGTACGAAACCGTCGTTTCCCCCTCCGGGCTGGTTCAGCTCGTTCTTTCTTGGATTGCCTCGCGGCGTTTTTCGAAGCCATGGGTCAAATCTCTCCCGGGACGTCGTGGTGGCGTCATTCTATCCCACGTTCGCCCGACCTGTGGCCGCAGTTGGTGCTTGAATCACGAAGGGGTTCGAGCTAGGGTCGGGGCTGTGCTGAAGCAACCTCGAAACGGCGGCGCAGAACGACCCGAAGGCGCGGCTCGGCGCGTCTGGCGTTCGATTTTCCCGCGCCCGATCGTACCGAAAACCGAGCGCGAGCGCCGCAAGACAATCCTCGACGTCTTTGTCCTCCACCTGAGGCCGGTTCGGGTGCGGCGGTCGACGTTGGCCTACACCCACACCTTTGGTCTCGGTGGGAGCTCGGCAGTCCTCATTTTCTTGATGGTGGTCACTGGCGTGCTGATGATGTTCGGCTACGAACCGACCCCCGAACGTGCGTATGATTCGGTACAGGCGTTGCGGGACGGCGTCCTCTTTGGCGGTCTGGTACGAAACATCCACCACTGGAGCGCCAATTTGCTGGTGGCGGTCGCGGTCGCCCATATGCTGCGGGTGTTTTTCACCGGCGGTTTTCACGGCGCCCGCCAGTTCAACTGGGTGATCGGTGCGGCGCTGCTCGCCGCCGTTCTGGCATCGAACTTTACAGGTTATCTCCTGCCGTGGGACCAGCTTTCCTACTGGGCGGTGACCATCAGCACCGGCATGTTCAGCTACGTGCCGTGGATCGGGGGGTGGTTGCAGGAAGTGGCGCGCGGCGGGCCCGAACTCGGTGCCTCGACCCTGATCCTCTTCTACACCTTTCACACCACCCTGCTGCCGGTGGCCCTGGTTCTCTTGATGGCATTTCACTTCTGGCGGGTTCGCAAGGCCGGCGGTGTGGTCGACCCCCGCCCCCCGGCGGAGATCAAAGAGGAGTCCCCCGACTACGTGTCGACCCTTCCCGATCTTCTGATGCGGGAACTGGCGGCGGCCCTGGCCCTGGTGGCATTCGTTTTCGTACTGGCGGTTGCGTTTGACGCACCCCTCGGGGCGCCCGCAAACCCCGGCATGAGCACCAACCCCGCCAAGTCTCCGTGGTACTTCGTGGGCTTCCAGGAACTGCAGCTCCACTTCCACCCGCTGATCGCGGTCGTGGTGATCCCGGCTCTGGCCGCATTCGCAGTGCTCGCCATTCCCTACCTGCGGTATCCGAAGGCCCTGACGGGCCCGTGGTTTCTGTCGGACACCGGCCGCCGCACCGGCCGTCTGGCCGCACTTACGGCTGTCGTGGTCACCCCGCTCCTGATCGTCGTCGACGAGTTCCTTCTGCAACCAGGCGCCGGCTTGCCATCGCTGCTCTGGAGAGGTGCGGTGCCGTTGCTGCTGTTGGGAGCTGCGGTCGCGGGGTTCCGAACCCAGCTGGTCCGCCGATTCAAAGCGACGAAGTCGGAAGTCGTGCAATCGCTGTTCATCCTGTTCTTTTGCGTTCTGGTGGTCATGACAATCGTCGGAGTCTGGTTTCGCGGTCCGGGAATGGTCCTCACGTGGCCGTGGGGGTGGTGAGGTGAACCGGCAACGGAGTTTTCTAACGCAGAGGCGCAGAGGAGCAGAGACGCAGAGTTTTTCTTTTGAAATGGCCTTTCCTCCTCTGCGTCTCTGCGCCTCCGCGTCTCTGCGTTTCATTCCGTCGGTGTTGGTATTCCGGGAGCGGCAGTGAAGGAGACGACCCACGAACCGACGAGGAGAGGGTTTCTGGGGCGGTTGTGGCTGCTGCTTGGTGGGGTTGCGTTGCTCGAGGCGGTGTGGGTGGTGGCCGAGTTCCTCAAGCCCCGTCGTCGTGTTCCTGCTGAGGATTTCAACGAGGCGATTTTTGTTGCCGGACCGATCGAGCGATTTCAACCCGGAACCGTGACGGCTTTTCCCGAGGGTCGCTTCTATCTCGCCCGTCTCGAGGACGGCGGGTTTCTCGCCCTCAACCGCGAGTGCACCCACCTCGGCTGCACCGTGCCCTGGGTGGCCGACGAGGGGCGCTTTATCTGTCCCTGCCACGCTTCCTCATTTGACATCACGGGTGACGTCTTGAGCCCGCCGGCACCGCGGCCGCTCGATATCTTCCCGATCCGCATCGAGAATGACGTCGTCAAGGTCGAGCTCGGAGAGCCTGTGCGTCGCCAGTCGGTCGCCGCTGCGAAGGCGGCGAAATCATGACGGCAGACCCGCTCGAGCGGTGGCGGATGATCGGAGTGGTGGCGACTGCCGTCATCATCCTCAGCGTCCCGGCATGGGTCATCCGCCGCAACGCGGAGGGCGCCGGCGCGGCGCGTGTCCCTGAGGAAGCCACCTTTGTCGGCCGCGAGGCCTGTCTTCCCTGTCATGAACAGGCCTCCGCGTCCTGGCAGGGGTCGGACCACGATCTCGCCATGGATACGGCCACCGAGGAGACCGTGCTCGGGCAATTCGACGACGCGGTCTTCACCTCCAAAGGGATCACGACGCGGTTCTTCCGCCGCGATGGAAAGTACCTCGTCAACACCCAGGGCCCGGAGGGTGAGATGGAAGACTTCGAGATCGCCTACGTCTTCGGCCACGATCCCCTGCAGCAGTACCTGGTGCCGTTTCCCGGCGGCCGGCTGCAGTGTCTGACCGTCGCCTGGGACGCCGACCTCGGTGAGTGGTTCGACCTCTACCCCAATGACGAAATTCCGCCCACCGACTGGCTCCACTGGACCCGCGCCGCCCAGAACTGGAACGGCATGTGCGCGGAGTGCCACTCGACCAATTTACGGAAGAACTACGACCCCGAGACAAGGACCTACGACACCACCTGGTCGGAGATCGACGTCAGTTGCGAGGCCTGCCACGGAGCGGGCTCGAAACACGTTGCGTGGGCTGAGATCCAGCCGATGGCGCGCCCGGTGATCGACGACTACGGTCTCGTGGTGGCAACCAGCGGCATCACCTCGGCGCGGCAGGTGGAGCTGTGCGCCCCGTGTCACTCCCGGCGCGGGGAGCTCGGCGACTACGACCACACCGGCGCCGCTCTCCTCGACACCTTCAGACCGTCCATCCTCGAGGAGGGCCTCTACCACGCCGATGGTCAGATTCTCGACGAGGTCTATGTCTGGGGTTCCTTCACGCAGTCCAAGATGTACGCCAACGATATTCGGTGTTCGGACTGCCACGACGTCCACAGCCTCAAACTGAAGGCCGAAGGCAACGCCCTCTGCCTCCAGTGCCACCGCGCCGATGCCTACGACACACCGGAGCATCATTTCCACAAGAAGGTGGTCGACGGCAAGGCGTCGGACGGCGCACTGTGCATCAAATGCCACATGCCCGAGCAGCCCTACATGGTGATCGACGAGCGAGCCGACCACTCGTTACGGATCCCCCGACCGGATCTCAGCCAGGCCCTCGGTTCCCCCAACGCCTGTTCACAGGGCGGCTGCCACGCCGACAAGTCGCTCCAGTGGTCCGTGGACGCTTACACGAAATGGTACGGCCAGGCGAAAAAGCCGCACTATGGAACAACCTTGGCGGCCGGGCGCGAGGGCCGGGGGGAGTCCCGCGACGAGGTGATCAGATTGGCCGGCGACCAACTCTATCCGGCCATCGTCCGCGCCACCGCCCTGTCCCTGCTCCGCAACTATCCCGGTGAAGACAGCACCCGCGCCATCGCCGTCGCCCTCGCCGACCCTGAGGGACTGGTCCGACTCACTGCGATCACCAACCTGGTGGCCCGGGACCAGGCTGAGCTGGTACGGCTGGTGGCACCGCTCCTGCTCGACCCGCTGCGCGCGGTACGGATGGAGGCGGCGGTGCGGCTTGCCGACACGCCCGATGCCGAGCTCGAGCCCTACCAGCGCGAGGCGCGCGCAAAGGCGCTGGCGGAGTACCGCCGGGCCATGGCGCACACTCTCGATTTCGCTTTTGCCGGCCACAACCTGGGCAATCTGGCTGCGCGCCTCGGTGATGCGGCAACCGCCGAGAAGTACTACCGGACCGCGATTGCGATCGATGATCTCTTCTACCCGGCGAAGGCGAACCTGGCGGTCATTCTGAACTCCCAGGGCCACAACGACGAGGCGGAGGCAGTCTTGAGGTCGATCCTTGAGAGTGATCCGGCCCAGTACGATGCGGCCTACTCGCTGGGTCTGCTGCTGGCCGAGATGGGTCGTTACATCGAGGCGGAAACCTTTCTCGCCCGTGCCGCAGCCGGGATGCCCGGCCACGAGGGAGCCCAACGCAACCTTGGGGCCATTCGCGCGTACCTCGTGCAGACGGACGCAAATCCGGCACCTGGCTGAGGTTTCCGGAATATTTGAACCGAAATGAGGATTTCACCGGGTGACATTCGGATGTCGCTCCGGTTGGAGTGACGTCGTATACTGTGCCGCAAACAAAGGTGAATCTCGATTTCGAAGAACTCGCCGCAACCGACAACAAAGGAGAAGAAGCATGAAAAAAGCGTTCGGACTGATTTTTGTGATGGCTCTGATAGCAACCCCTGCGATGGCGCAGAAGGTGACCATCGACTACGCCCACGATTTTGATTTTGCCGCCGCTAAGACCTATCAGTACGTTTCGACCCCTGACAGCGACCCCAAGAACCAGTTGATGGCGGATCGCGTCGTCAGCATGTTGAAAAAGGAGCTTGCCGAAGGCGGACTCAAAGAGGTGACGGAGAACCCGGACCTCTACGTGACCGCCCACTACACCTCGCAGGAGAACACCTCCTACAACACCACCAGCATGGGCTACGGCGGCTACGGCGGCTACTACGGCGGATGGGGCGGATGGGGCGGCTACGGCATGGGCGGCATGGGCACCAGCACCACCTATGCGACAACCTACACCGAAGGCACCCTGATCTTCGATGCCTATGAGCCCGGCGACAAGAAGTTGGTGTGGCGCGGCACGGGCACGGTGACCGTCAAGGACAAGCCCGAGAATCAGATCAAGCAGGTGGACAAGATTCTCAACAAGCTCGGTAAGAAGTGGGACAAAATCCTCGCCGGTAAGGGCAAGTAAGCCGCTCACGCCTTTCGAATCAAGAGAACCGACGCCCGGTCGCCACTCGGCGGCCGGGTTTTTCTGTGGGGTGTCAGCTTCCGAAGCGGATCCTCACGTAGAAGCTGAGGTCGTTGATGTCCAGGTCGATCTTGGCACTGAGTTCGTTCTCGTCGCCAGGGTTCTTGATGCCCTCCCAGTCGACGTTGATGGCGGAGGCGTTGAGCGCGATACCGAAGCCCCAACGTCGGTCGGTGATGTACTCGGTCGCCAGCCGCCCGATCCATTGCCCGCCTGCAACATCACCCAGGCTGAGATATAACCAGCCGACTCCGGCCTTGAACCGCCAGTGTTCGCCGAGCATCCTGCGGTACTCGAAATTGACGTACGGTAGGGGCGCTGCGACATCCACCTGATCCTCGAGCTCGATCTCTTCCACCTTGAGAGCGGTCAGGAGGCTCATCCAGCGAAGGCCGAGGCCAAAGCCGGCCGCCCACTTTTCCTTGACCCAGGGGTAGTAGGTGTAGTCGAAGAAGATCTGTTCGACCTGGAAGTCGAGGCTCACATCCGATTCAATCGGGATGATTTCGTCCCCCCACTCGATCTCCTCCAGGATCTGGGTGTTCGAACCGCGCGGCAGGTCCTGCCAGCGTGCGGCCAACCGGTGTTTCCTGGAGATCTGCCACTCGAAGGAAAGGGTCGGAATCAGTTTTCGGTTGTCGAGACCGAGGTCGTCCTCGAAGTTCAGGGTGGTGCCCTTGCCGAGGGTTGCCGAGTCGAGGCGGATGGCGGTCTTCATACCGACCGCGCTGCCTTCGAGCCTGAAGTTGAATCTGTCAAAGAGCGGTTCCTCGATGCCCTGCGCCGGAGCGGGCGTTGCGGAGAACAGCAAGAGCCCGATGACTGCGAAAAAGCCGGCGCGGTTCATCGACAAGATATAGCACGGCGACCTGCGGTTGGTGGACGCTTCGTGCGATTGTGTTTTGGAACCGATCGGGGAGCTTTCACGCGACGGGGGATGGCTGCAACCCCGTTCCGCGGCTGACGCCTTCGCCACCGTCATACGACTGAGCGGTCGCCGAACGCCACTTCGTCTATGATGCCGACGATCACCGCGCGGATCGGCGCCTCGGGGGCCTCGAGCACCTGACGCGCGCCGTTGCCTTCGTCGAGCACGAGCACCGTCTCGCCGGCCCCGGCGCCGACAGCGTCGACCGCGATGAGGTCTTTTCCGGTGGCCGCGCCCTCGAGGTCGAGGAGATCCACGACCAGCAGCCGCCGGCCGTCGAGAGCCGGGTGCTTGATGGTGGAGACCACCGTTGCGGCGACCCTCCCGATCTTCATGGCGCTGCCCCCGGGATCGTTTCGACGGCGTCGACGATGGCGACGATGGCGTGATCCACAGGCCCGGGCGCTCCCGATAGTGCGAGCGAGGCCTCGCGGCTTGCGACCACCGACACCACGTCGCCGGGGGCCGCCATGGCCACACCGTCGGCAGCCACCACCGGGCGGCCGCGCGGTTTCAGGCGGCGGTCGAGGGGCTGGACGACGAGCAGGCGCGTGCCTTCCAATCCCTCGTAAATGGTGGTGGCAACCACGGTGCCGATGATCCTTCCAAGTTCCATCTCAGGCCCCCCCGCCGTGGATTCGGTGGGCGAACTCGGTGGCCGCCTCGAAGTTCTCCAACATCTCGTCGTGGAATTCGGGGATCACCACGCGAGCCACCAGAACGCCGGGTTCGGGGAGGAGCTCGACCGCGAGATCGACGGCGGCCTCGACATCGGCGACGGTGCCGGTGAAGACGCAATAGGCCTTGCCGCCGAGACGGTCGGCGAGCTTGATCTCGACGAGTTGGACCTCGGCCCCTTTGACGCCCCGGTCGGCGGCGCCGATTGTCGAGGCGACAGTCCGGGTCTCGACGACCCCGATCGCATCGCCGGTGACCCGGCCCCTGGCCCCGCGGAGCATGCGCGCGACATCGGGGTGGACCGCAGGTAGAAAGAGCCTGTCGACGAGGGCCTCGCGTCCGGCTTCAAGCCCAGCGGCGTAGGACTCTTCGACGCAGGCGACGTCACCGCCCACCAGAACCAAGTACTTGCCGGGGTGGACAGTGCCGGCATAGGTGATCTCGACCGGGGCGCGTTTGACCATGGCGTCCCCCGCGCGCACACCGATGGCGATGGAGTCGAACTCGAGCAGAGCGATGGCAGGCTGCATGCCTTCGATTCCGGTCATACGATCCGCAGCCCGCCGGCGACGGTCATCCGCCGTTCGCGGGAAAAGGAACGCGGCCGGGTCAGGCCCTCGCCGGTCGGACTGGCGATTGAAAACGACGTGTAGCCTTCGCCGCCGTCGCCGAGCCCGGCGAGGTTGGCGGCGTTGGCGACAAAGATCGAGACATCGATCTCGCGCGCCATTTTGGTGATGGCGTTGACATCGCGGGAGTAAATCGATGCCGTGTGGCCGCAACCGTGCTCGGCTCGGATGGCGAGGTCGATGGCCTGCTCGACATCGCGCACCCTGACCACCGGCATCACCGGCATCATCTGCTCGGTCCACACCAGCGGGTGTTCGGCGGGGACGTCGGCCACGACCAGCCGCAGCCGGGGATCATTCGTGAGACCGATCTCGGCGAGGATGGCGCCGGCGTTCTGGCCGATCCACCGCGGGTTGATGCGGCCGCGTTTGCCGGGTTCGCCCATTTCCTTGAAGATCACGCGTTCGATCTTTTTGAGCTCGTGGCCGAGGAGAACGTGGGAGGCATTGGCGGTCATTGCTCGGAGGAGGCGGTCCGCCACCGACTCGACCACGATGACCAGCTTTTCGTCGGTGCAGATGAGGTTGTTGTCGAACGACCCGCCGCGCACGATCTCCCGGCCGGCGAGTTCGATGTCGGCGTTGGAGTCGACAACCACCGGCGGGTTGCCGGGTCCGGCGAGGATCGCCCGTTTGCGGGTCTTGCGCGCCTCCTCGACCACTCCGGGGCCCCCGGTGATCATGAGGATCCGCACCTTCGGGTGGTTCATCAGCTGCTGCGCGCTCTCGATGGTGGGGTCGGGCATCGCGGTCACCAGGTTCGGGGGGCCTCCGGCCGACACCATGGCCCGGTTGAGGAGGCGGATGGTCTCGACCGACACCCTCTTGGCGTTGGGGTGGGCGTTGAACACCACCGCGTTGCCGGCCGAAACGGCGGCGATGGTGTTGTTGATGATGGTGGCAGTGGGGTTGGTGGTCGGGGTGATCGCCCCGATCACCCCGAACGGGGCGAACTCGGTGATGGTCAGGCCCTGATCCCCGGTCCAGGTGGTCGGTTCGAGGTCCTCGGGGCCCAGGGTCTTCTCGGTGACCAGGAGGTTCTTGAGCACCTTGTCTTCCGCCCGTCCGAGGCCGGTCTCCAGGTGCGCCGCCTCCGCCAGCTCCCGGCTCTTAGCCCGCATCGACGCGCGGATAGCGTTGATGATGTCGTGCCGTTTGCCGAGGCCCATTGAACGGTAGGCCTCGAAGGCACTGCGGGCGGCCGCGACCGCGGCGTCCACCGTCCGAAAGATACCGTCCCCCGTCGACGGCGCCGTTTCCTTCGGCTCCGGCGTCGGGGTTTGCGGAAGGCCGTGCATCCGTGACCGCACCCTTTCGATGACGTCTTGGATCTCCTGGTGGTCAAAGGCGGTGTGCTGCACTCAGTCCTCCGTTGTGTCTGCGGCGCCGCTTCTCAGCTTGCCCACTCGCCGCCCGCGGGTGTTTTGCGGTAGACCTCGTCACCGCCGACCTCCCAGCTGTCGACGATGGCCATGATGACGGCGTCGCACGGCCGGTCGCGGGTGTACTCGGTCTGCCGTGCCGACGAGCCCGAGGCCCACAGGACGACATCACCGACCCCCGCACCGACGCTGTCAGCTGCGACCACGTGGCCGCCGGTTTCCTTGCCGTCGACCCCGAGCTCACGCACCACCAGGAACTTCTGGCCGGTCAGCCCCTCGTCCTTGCGGCTGGCGACCAGAGTTCCAGCAACCGTGCCGAGAAGCATCAGCGCTTGCCCTTGCCCCCGACCTCACCGGCCGCTTCCTCGGCGCGGCCGAGGGGCAGGACGAGGTCGATATTGGTGTGGGGACGGGCGATGACGTGGGTCGAGACCACCTCGCCGACCGTCTGCGCGCCGCGGACGCCCGCTTCGACCGCCGCCTTGACCGCTGCCACGTCGCCGCGGACGATGACGGTGACATAGCCGCCCCCGGTCTTTTCATAGGTCACCAGATCCACCTTGGCGGCCTTGACCATGGCATCGGCCGCCTCCACCACCGCAGTGAACCCACGGCACTCGATCATTCCCAACGCTTCAGCCATTTCTGACTCCTTTCGATGCAATATTTTGATTTTCGAAGCCCTTGGAGGTCACTACCATCCAAGAGACGTCGTGGGTCTGGATGTTGGATGTTGGATGTTGGATTGCGGCTGGGTTTGTGCCTATTTCTGACTGAGCACAACTTTGCCCAAATGAATCCAATATCCAATATCCAATATCCGATTCCGGATGAATGACAAACGCTCGCGTGAATACTGGACCTATTGACGTCACTTCTCTTCCCGTCCCTCGACGGCTTCAATTGCTGCGACAGCCGCGCGCCACCCGACGTCGATGTCCTTCTCTTCGCCGCCGAGATAGACCCGGCCCATCGAACCGAAGGCCCGCACCTCGAGGATGTTGATGTCGGCGGCCTTCTCCGCCTCATTCGCGGCGAGCGCCGCATAGGCTGCAGGTTCGACCTCGAGCACGTACATGGTCTGCCCTGGGATGATCATGTTGCCGTGGCGCATGCGGTTGATGAGCTGGACCTGATGGTCGTCGAGGTGGCGGATGACCTGGCTCGAGAGGATCTTGGGTTTGCGCCGGTCGGTCTCGGTGAGACCGGTTGCCTCGAGGATGGCGGCGCCGGCCGCTCGGGTGTCCGCCTGCGCTTCGGAATGGACCTCGAGCAGACCGTAGTAGCGCTCGACAATCTGCATCCCGGGCCGCACGTGGGTGGCCTTGAGGGCGACGTCGGTGAGTCGGTTGATCTCGATCCCGGGCGAGATCTCGACATAGAGCGATGCGTCGCCCGCCAACGGCAGAAAGCCCTGGGCCGTGGTGCCGAGAAAGGCCGCGTACTGCGGCTGCAATGAATCGAGAAATACATACGAGCGGAGGTCAATATGCTGCACCGGACTCCCCTTCCTCTCCAGAGACGATCTTCACGCCCGCCGACGCCCCGATCCTTGTGGCACCGGCGGTGATCATCTCGCGAACCTCGTCGGCGGTGTGGATCCCGCCCGCCGCCTTGACGCCCATCTTGTCGCCCACCACCTCGCGCATCAGAGCCACATCGAATACCGTCGCGCCGCCCGGTCCGAAACCGGTTGAGGTCTTGACGAAGTGGGCCCGCCCGGTCTGGGCCAGACGGCAGGCGATGACCTTTTCCTCGTCTGACAGGTAGGCGGTCTCGATGATGACCTTGTTGAGGGCGCCGACCTCGCGGCAGGCGTCCGACACCCCGGCGATGTCGCGCCGGACGAGGTCGTGGTCGCCGCCCTTGAGAGCGCCGATGTTGATGACCATGTCGATCTCCCGCGCGCCGTCGCGAAGGGCGCGCCGGGTTTCCATGGCTTTGATTTCGGGGGTGTTGGCGCCGAGGGGAAAGCCGACCACCGAAGCCACCGCCACGCCCGTGCCGCGCAGCCGGCGCGAGGCCATCGCCGCCCAACACGGATTGAGACAGACCGAATAGAAACCGAACTCTGCGGCCTCGTCACACAGAGTGTCGATGTCGGCCGGCGTCGTGTCGGGTTTGAGGAGGGTGTGGTCGATATAGCGGGCGAGGTTCTGCGGCACCGCCGAGCCCGCGCCGCAGTAACCGATGCGGGCGGCGCCGTTGGCCACTACCTGGTCGGCGTGCTCGAGACCCTGTTCGGTGTGCTGGCCTGCGAGGGTGGCCAGCACCTGGCGCGTCACGACTTCGATGAGTTCGTTGCGATCGATCATGATCCGCCCTTCGCTGCGATCAGATAGCGTTGCTCGACTCCGGAGATTTTGGCCACACGGCGCGCGTGGCGGTCGCCGCCCCACGGCGTCGCCAGCCACTCGTCGACAATCTGCAGGGCCAGCCCTGGGCCGATGAGCCCGGCGCCGAGGGTCAGAACGTTGGCGTGATTGTGTTCGCGGCTGTTGCGGGCAGAAGACAGGTCATAGCAGAGAGCCGCCCGGACCCCGGGGACCTTGTTGGCGACCATCGACGAACCGATGCCGGCGCCGTCGACGATGATCCCCCAGCGGCAGGTCCCGGTCCCCACCAGATTGGCCACTGCGTGGGCGAAATCGGGGTAGTCCACCGCATCGGTCGAGGTGCAGCCGCAGTCGTGGATCTCGAGCCCGCGGTCGCGGAGGTGTTGAACCAGTTCCTGTTTGAGGTGAAATCCGCCGTGGTCGGCGCCTACTGCGATGGTTTCACCGCCGCATTTTCTGGGTGATGGCGCCTTCGAGATCACCTCATCCACGACGCTTGCAACGAGGCTGCGGATTTCAGATTCGTTGGTCACCAGGCCCGCCAGTCAACGGTCGTTGTTCTCAGCTGCGGTGTAGGCCGCGGTTGTGATTCGCGAGGGGTGGCAGATCGGTTGCCCCTAGTGAGCATGGCGAAGTGGCTGCGGAGGGCTGTGATCGAGGCATCGAAAGGCGCGAGGCTGTGGCGAACCCGGGCCTGCAGGACAGCGCCCTCGACGGTGCCCAGGATGAATTCGGCAAACCCGCGGCGATCGAGGTCGGCTGGCAACCGATCGCCGGCGGCTTCGAGCAGTTCCTGCATGTGTTGAGTCCACCCGGCGAACAGTGCGGCCAACCGCTTCCGGACCTGGGGGTGGCTCTCCGAGAGCTCGGCAGCGAGCGTCCCGAGTGGCGAACCGAGAGCGAAGTCATTCTGGACGAGGTGTTCGCGGTAGGACTCGAGCACCGTGAAGACCCGTTCGAGAGGATCTGTGGTCTCGGGATCGCTCGCAAAGACCTCGGTGTCGAGTGACTCACCGATATGGTCGACCACCGCCAACACGAGATCCTCCTTGGTCGGGAAGAAGTGGTAGAAGCTGCCGCTGGTGGTCTTTGCCTGCTGCATGATCTCGTTGACTCCGGTCTGTGCGTAGCCTTGCCGCCGGAAGAGCTCGGCAGCGGTGGCGAGGAGCCTTTCTCGAGTGTTCGTTCTACGAGCCAAAGAGATTCTCCACCGAAGTTTCGAATATTAACTAGAACGTTCTATCTAGTTTAAGATAATTGGTGCTGAGCCCCGTGTCAATACGCACTCGGAAAGTGCTTCGGTTGTCAGATGATCCGGTCGATGAGTTCGGCGACGCCGTGATCGAGTCCGAATTCGAGGTCATAGGCGGGCGTGGTGCGGACCAATCGGTCGAGAGTGGCCAAACACCCTGTCATCGCTGGTTCGTCGAACCATGGGATCGATGTCGTGGGGAGGAGTTGGGCTGCGGCTTCCTGTGGCGTGATCCGCAGGAGTTCGTGAACCGGGCCCTGGTGGAGAAAAACAAGAGCGGCCAGTTCGGAAGTGTGGTTGGCGGCGACCATACCTTCGCCCGCCCAGGGCGTTCCCGAGATCAGGGAAGGATCACCCGCGCGGAGGATGATGCGGTCGTCGCTCAGCCTCCCGAGATCGCCACTGCCTTCGAGCAGACCCATCAGAGTGGTCTTCCCTGCGCCGGAACGCCCGATACAGGCGACCCCTCTCCCGCCGCGGTGCACCCCCGCGGCATGAACGACACAGCCTCCGCGACCGCTGAGCAGCATCATGGTCAAGAGCTGGTCGAGCGGGTAGTGAATAGGGTTGGTGATCAGCAACCGATTTGGAGAGCGATCAACGATCTCAGGATCGCAGACGACCTCGATGATCGGCGCCGCGGAAGAAAGACGGGCCGTCCACCAGAAGGCGCCGGGCTCGACAGGCGAACGGAAAGCAAGAACAAGATCATTCTCAGCCCGGTAAGCGAGCCAGCTGTCGCCGCTGTCGAAGGCCACCGGCCACCGGGAATCCGGTCGGGGGCTGCCGATCTTCACCTCGACCTGAGCTTGAAAAGACGAACCTGTTGACCCTTCGGCGCCGATGAATTCGCGGTAGAGGGGGTGCTCCTCGACAATCGCGATGCCGGGACCGCAACGAACGTCGAATACGACCCCTGGAATCTCGAGACAAAAATTTTCCGTCATGTCCCGGGTGAAACGACGGTGGCCAACCCGGCGTCCTCGAGATCGGCGAGAAACTCCGTCACGTCCTCGATTGCGGTGGCATCGTCGACGTCAAACGTCTTGATGACATCAGCGCCCAACTCAGCCACGGTGCGCCGGCCATCGAGGAGGCCCCAGATGTGTTCGCCGACGGTATTCAAGACGTGGAGCCGCTCGAGCCGGGCCAGCTCTCCGCGAACAGCGACCAGGATGGTATCGCCGGCGATCTGCCGTGGCACGATATCGGGAACGCGGGCGTACACCGCTCCGGTCGGAATCGTAGTTCCTGGTGGCGACATCGGGCGGGCTACGAACCGGGTTTGGAACAGGGGATGCCGCGACAGTTGGCGCCGCGTGGACCGCTCTGGTTTCCGAGCTTGCAGCCGGCGGCCAGAACCTCGTCGGCCACCAGGCCGATGCGCCGCAGCTGTGGCTTTTCGTAGGGCCGTTTCTTTTGTTCTTTCGGCTTGGTCATAGCGTCCCATCCTCGTAGGCCTGAGCTGCTGCGCGCAGTTCCGGGTCCTGGAGCGCCCGGAATCTTGATTTCGCAGTATCGCACACGTAGTCGGACTTCACGTCTTCGGCTCCGTGCTCCTGGTCGTGGAAGCCGGGACAACTCGCACAGGCTCGCTGGAGATCGCATCCGGCGCACTCGTAGTCGGCCCGTGGTTTCTTGTCGTGCAATTCACCCATCCGCTCCGCCCACAACGTTTTGAAGTCGGTCTCGAGCAGATTGTACTTGTAACGGGTGGTCATCATGCACGGGTAAGCGTATCCAAATGGATCGATATAGAAACCAGTGACGCCGGCGCCGCAGACATAGAGCTTGTCCTTGGGCGCTTCGGGTGCGGGCCGGTCCAGGTACTCGATCCACGACGCAACCGATTTCGGATCGGAGAGCTCGATCTGCACGACCTGCTTGGGTGGGACCCGCAGATCAACGGGCCGCTTGTCGGACGTGTGGAGACAGGGAAAGATTGCCGCATCCATTCGAAGATCGAGCCCGAAATCTGTCGCCAACCGCCGCATCTCATCCGCCTCGTGGGCGTTCAGACTCATCAGCACCGTCTTGATCCGCACCTTGATGCCCGCGTCCACAAGCCGACCGATGCCGCGCACGCAGCGCCGAAAGGACCCCGGAATCCGGGTGATCGTTTCGTAGGTCTTGGCGGTCGCACCGTACAGCGAGATCTCAACAGCGCTCGGCGGCAGCTCTCTGAAAAGCTCCACGATCTTCTTCGTGACCAGGACGCCGTCGCACATCACGGTCACCAGCAGACCCTTTTCTTTGGCGTGGCGATAGACCTCCGGGAAATCCTTCCGCATCATCGGGTCGCCGCCGGTGATGGCGAGATAGAGACAACCGGCCTCGGTGATTTGATCGATCACCTCGAAGACCTGCTCGGTGGTCATTTCGCCATTGCCGAAACGGTCATCGCCTTCGCCAAGGTAACAATGAACACACTTCAAGTTGCAACGCCGCGTCAATTCGATCATTCCCGATACCGGAACGCGGTCCGAGACCACAGCGTGGTTAAAGGCGTCAATCCATTCTGAGTTGATCATAAGTCTCATCTTACCCTATGAGCACGATCCTCCTACCAATCCACGCGAATTGCCGGATCGCCGATGCAGGATCACCTTGCGCGGCATATTCGGGTCGTCGTGGTCGCCGAGCACATAAGCGGCAAGAGCCGCGCGGACGGAATCACCGATCGTGGTGTGGTTGCCGACGGCGATCGCTTCGACATGATGCCGGCCGAGTCTTTTGGCGTCCGCGTTCATCGAAAAGGCCGCCGGAGACCACAGGGCCACCGCTCCGCCATCGCTCTTGAGGAGCAATGCTTCAGCCAGCGTGTCGAAGTCGGGAATATCGAAACGCCCGACCACGCAGGTCAGCGCCGAGACAAACGGCGTCCGTTCGCCGTTCGTCATCGCCAGCGACATCCTCCGTCACCAACAGACCTTCATCGGCGAACCGATCCAGCCCGCCGTGGCCGAGGAAGTTGACCATGAGGGCCCCCTTGGCCATCGTCTCGACCGTTTCACGCCAGGCGTCGTCGTACTCGAGATCGTCGAGGAAGACCCTCTGCACTGTGTAGTTTTCGCGGCAGGCCATCAATTATCGCCTCCGTGTCGTCGCCGAACTCACCGCCGAGATCGGGGTCGTCGGCGAGCCACAAGGTGTGGCGCTTCCACCCGCCGGCGGCAGCCTCGAAGGCCTCCACCTTCGAGACGATAGGCAGCAAGCTCCGCCGGGAGCTGGGCCGGAAGTCGTCCGATCGAGACCTCGGGAACGCCGTCGTCACCGATCCAGTCGCCGAGCAGGTTGTCCGACGGTACGAGCCCGTCGACCGTGACCGCAAACGGCGCCGGAACCAGGCTCTCTCCGAGCCCGTCGTAGTTCTTGAAGTCTATCGAGCCGTCGCCCGCGAGGAAGACGTATTGCGGTGGCTCCTGCCACTCTTCCGCTGCGTGGCGAAGGAAGTCGCGGATCGTCCACGGGCTGGCGACGCCACCCGTTGAATTCATCGTAGATGTCCTCGACCCGCGCCACCACCGCGCTCATACCCTGCGCGCGGCGGTAGGCGGCGAAGGCCTCCGCTTCGTCCTCGAGCCCGTTGCCGGCGACGATGACCCAGCGTCCGGTATTTTCCGGATTCGCGAGATCGGAGGCCATATCCGCGACCAACTCCGCAGCCGGATGAGCCGCCGGTGAGGTCGTCGCGAGAAAACGCGTGCCGGCATTGGCCGAGAAACGGATTTCGAAGCCGTCCTCTCCGGCCTCCACCGTCGGTACCCTCGAGCACGACGGGTGCGGTGGATGTGTCGAGATCGAAGACCGTGATGTCATCCGAGCTGAAACCATGACCGTGATCGTACCCGTGGCGGTGGCCGTCGCTTCAAGACGATCACCGTCGGCGCGGTAGAGCCGATCATAGCTGATCTCGACCGCATCGAGGTAGAAGACGTCATAGTCCAGACCCGGCGCGGCCAGCGCGGTGATCTCGAGTGTGTTGCCTCCACTGCTCAGCAGCGCTTGCGGAAAATCGACATGGACCACGTGCGGATCATCGCCGTTCCACGAGATCGTCCCACCGATTTGCGTGCCGTTGAGGCGGATCTCGATGTTGTGGTTGGGAGCGATCTCTGCCACCGACGCTCCCTGGAGATACAACGTCAGGTTCGCGCCGCCACCGGTCTGCGCGACATCGGGAACCGTCAGCGAGAAGGTCTTGACATCGTAGCCTGGGGTGTTGGAGAAGAAGTAGTCCCACATCCAGAAATCACCCTCGGGGTCGGTGATCACCGATGTCAGGGCCCAGAACTCCTCTTCGAAGTGGAGCTCCTCGGCAAATGCGTCAGCAGCCGGTAGCCTGACCGGTTCGGCTGTCCGCCAACGCCATCGTGGCGCCGTTGCCGACACCGATCCAGTAGACGTTGTCCCGGGTAAAGGGGCTGTCTATGGCTTCACCGTAGAAGTAGAGTGCGCCGTCGTCCGATGCCGCGATCCATGCCACTCCCGCCTCTTCGATGTCGGGTTGTTCGCAACCGACATCCCAGCACCCGGTATCGCCGGTCTCGAAGCCGTCGCTGAAGATCCCGACTGCGCTCGGCGGGGCGAACCCTTGGTCGTTGATCCACAAGCCGCCGTTGCCGATCATCTCTTGAACTCCAGCCACGGAGAGACCGAGGGCCGGTGCGAGATCGGTCGCCGGCAGTCTGATCAAGCCATCCTCGCGCACCAGGACCTTGACCAGACCTGAAGGTTGGCCGGCGCCCGCGCTCTTGCGCAAATTCGTCCACCCGTTCTCGCCGCGGACATTGCTGGTATTGATGAATCTCGCCAACCCGTCGCTCGAGAATGCCGCCGCCTTGGAGCTCTCGAGTGTCGAAGTCGGCGTCACGTCGAATGGCCCAAAGACTCGACTGCTCCCCTTCGCATCGTGCTCGACCAGGATGTAGGTGAGAGGGTCTTCCGGGCCGCGCCGAAGGATCGACCCACCGGTAGGTGCCGCCTTGGGGAACCGTCAGGAGGCCCGGAATGAGATTGACATTGGTCTTGCTGAACTCGCCATCTTCCGGATCGAGGCGGAGGAGGTCGAAACCGAGGGTGCCCATTTCGAACGTGGTCCGCCACTCGACGACCACACGCCCATCGAGGACGCCCGCCTCGAGGTAGGCCAGCATAGCGTCGGTGGCGGCGGCGAGCAGGAGCGTCGCGGTGACGCTGTCGCGCTCCTTCGGCACCGGCGAGTTTGCGGAAGTCGCCGTCAGGGTCACCGGGTCGCGGGCCGGCCCATGGAGGGGGTCGATCGGCCGCCGCAGTTCGTAGTTGACGTCTCCTCCTGCGGCCACTGCCGCGCTCGGTGTCGTTGTCAACCCGGGGCCGGCATCCCAGGTGCCGTTGCCGTCGAGGTCTGCTGCGACGCGAGTGAGGGTGCCGCTGATGGTGATCCAGAGCTCGGTCGGGTGATTGAGTCCGTCAACGCCGAAGAACCACGAGGGGCTGATGCCGAACGTCATCACATCGGCGGCAGTTGTGAAGTTGCGGAGCACACCGGGGTAGATGGCTGTCGATCCGGGCGTGGCTGACCGGGTGCCGCCGCCCGACAGATCCATGATCAAAGGCGGTCGCACGGTCGTGGTGTCGGTCACCGTGCCGAAAACGTTGTCGGGATCGGTCGACAGCGCGGCCGTCAGGTGGACGACATCGGTCGAGAAATCCGCCGTGCCGACGGGCACCTGCACCACGGCGAAGATCAACTGTGATTGGCCGTTGGCAAGCTGCTGCGTGTTGGTAATCTGGATGTCGACTCCGGGCGTATAGACGCCGTTACCGTCGGCATCCCAATAGAAAGCCGTCGGCCAAACCGGTGCGCCGTTCTCGCGGGCTGCCGAGAGAGTGAAGGTGGCGGTGGCACCGGTGTTGTTGAGCACCCGGTGTGCATAGACCGCGGTTCCGCCGGCCGCTCCGACGCCCGAATTGTCGGCGAGGAAAATCACCGGTTCCACGGCGGAGATCGCCATCGTCTCGTCGGTGGCGATGTCGAAGCGCGCCGGGTTGCGGTCGGAGGTGGCCCTGAGCGCGTTCGACTCGGCATCGCCGAGAGCTGCGCCCGAGGGAACGGTCACCCGCAGCCGGTACTCGACCGATGCCCCCGGAACCATGGTGCCGGTGTTGATGACGACGCCGTTGTCCCACGTGCCGTTGCCGTCGGCATCGGCTGCGATCACCGCTCCGGTGCCCGGGTCGATCAGCTCGACAGGCCACCCTAACGCGCTGGTCATGGTGATCGCATAGGAGTCGTTGCCTTCGCCGGTGTTCTGGACGATGTGGTCGTAGGTCACGGACTGGCCGAGACGCTCGAAACCGGCGTTGTCGTACTCGATCACCACTCCTGCACGAACAACGGCGTCGGTCACCGACGCGACGAACGGACCCAGTGTCGAGGTTGAGAGGGTGGCGGTGTTGACGATCTGTGTGATGCCGGCGGCCAGCGGGTCATTGACCAAAACCTGGAAAGTCAGGGTGATGGTGGCGCCCGCCGGGAGGGTGTAGCCCTCGGTGCCGATCAGCAGGTTGGGCGGGGCTCCGGCCGCCGCCGTCAGGGCGCGCGTCACCCGCAACAGCGGCGCATTCGCCGCTTCGCCGTTGTAGGACTCGGCCGTGCGCTGGCAGGCTGTCGATGCGCACCCGGGTCCGGACCGAATCATCATGACCATCGCGTTGCCACTGGCCCACCCCGGTCGGTTGACCACTTCCTGGACGATCGACGCGAGGTTCGGCGTGACCTGCTTGGCATCGACCGCGACCCAGGCAGGAGGGGCCCATGCCACAGTGGCGGTGGTCGAGGGACGGCTCGAGATGTTCGAGTTGGCAGTCGTAAAGGTTGCCGCATTGTCTGCGTTCTGTCCGTAGACCACGACATTTGTCGTGCCACTGTCGATTTCGTCGACTTCGAACTCGATCTCGGCGCTCGTGATGGTCGCTCCCTGCGGGATGACCAGGTTGGGGAATCGCATCCCGACATACTGCTGGGTACCGCCGTCAAAGACGATCTCCAGGTCGGTACTGGTAAATGACACGTGCCGCTACCGGCGTTTTCCTCCGCGTCATCGCTGCTGGCGGCCACCCTCACCGCGATCGGGGTTGTTGGGAGAGTGATCTGGCTCGACGCCGCGATATAGGTTGTGCCGGTAGGCACCGCGTCGGTGACCACGATCCCGGTCTGAGTCGTGCCGGTGTTGTTGGTGGCCCGCAGGGTGTAGGTGACGGTCTGGCCGGGAGACACCTGGTTGTTGATGGTGTTCGATGTCTTGGTAAAGACCAGCGCCGGTTGTCGGTAGCCGGTGTCGGGCGCTGTCACCGAGCCGCCGGGGACGGTGGTGATGGTCTGCGGGTCATTACATGGCGCTGTCGGCGGGTTGGTGCAACCGTGCGGTGGTGAGGGTCGCACCGACGGGGAAGTCGGGGTCGGCTTCCAGAGACGTCGATGGTGGCGGTCGTTCCCGTCACGACTGCGGTGTAGTCGCCGTTGGCGTCGGTGGTGACTATCTGGGTCGTGGTCGGCGAGTCGTTGGTGACAAACGACAGGGTCGCGGAGTTGAAAGTGCCGGTGTCGCCGCCGGCGCCGTCACCCATGCACATCGACCACGTGCCGCGCGGGTCGCTGCCATTGAATCCGGCGAGGTTCGCGAGGCCGCCCGCCGTGTCGGGGGCCGGGCAGGTAGCCGCAGATGCCGTCCGCCGAGCAGATGTTGGCTGCCCACGCTGCCGAGCGTCTCGGCTGACGGACCGCCGCCGCTGATCGTCAAACGTGACCGTGGCGCCGGTCCAGTTGAAGCCGTAGCCGTAGGGCGTGTCGGTGCCGTCATCTGCAACGTTCGATCCCGGCCGGTTGAGCATTGCCAGAAACTGGCCGCCGGGACCGAAGAGCTTGATCGTCAGGTCGCCGACCCAGGTGTGGGTTGCTGCGACATCGATGTTGAAGTCAGTGATCAGGGGCGCTGCGCCGAAGTCGCCCGCCGGAACGGGGATCGAGCAGCACACCATCGATCCCTGGCTGCCGTTGTAGCCGTTATCCGGGATCGCGGCGCCCGGAGCGTCAGCTGTAGTCCTGGCGTGCGACCGAAGCCACTTCCACATCCACGTTCGGGATATCGGGTTCGCCGGCGTTCTGCACCCCGTTGCCGTTGAGGTCGAGGAAGACGTGGCCGTTGATGACGGCGGTGCCGACGATCGGGACCTGAACGGGGTTGGTGACGGTCGATGTCGTCTGGTCGGAGGCGTAGGTGCCCTGGTTGGTGAGGAACTGGCCGGCGGTTCCGGGGTTGACCTTGACCCGAAACCGGAAAATCACATCCTGCGAGGCGCCGAGGCTCGCGAGACGGAACTCGAGCCGGGTGGCAAACGAGCGGCCGTCGGCGCCGCCGCCCTCCCCACCGTCGTTGGCATCGGTCAGTGGCGTGAACGGCCCCGAGTTGAGGGACCAGCGCATCGACCCCGCGACGTAGGCCGCGTTGGTTGGGAAGGGGTCGGAAAGGAGGAGGTTGGTGGCGGCCGTGGTGCCGGTGTTGTCGATGCGGATGTCGAAGGTCACGGCCTCGGAGGGGTGGACGAACGAGGGACTGCCGAAGATCGATTTGACGGCCGTCAGCGTCGGTCCCTGCACCACCGGCTCGACTTCGTTAGACAGGAAGTACGGCGTCTGCACGCTCTCGTAGCCGCCGCGGTTGGGGATCTCGGTGCCGGCGGGCGCCGTCGGGTTGACCCTGACTTGAAAGCTCAAGGTTGCGGAGGCGCCAAAGGGGAGGGTCGCAGCGTTCCACACCATAGCGTTCTGCGAGGTGCTGAACACGCCCGAACCGGTAAACGCGCCGGTGGCGGTGATGCTGCCCGGTATCGAAGGTGGTATCGGCGGGGATCGCATCCGAGATGAAGACCTCGGTCTCGTTCACGCTGGTGCTGATGTTGGCCACCTGAAGGGTGAAGGTGATGAGGTCGCCGGCGTCCGGTGACAGGTACATTGACCGCCTTGGTCAGGGTGACGTCGGTCTGCACCACCTTGGCGGTGTCGAAGGGCGAAAAGACGCTGCCGCCGAGGCGTCGCTTCTGCGTGCGCCTCGTTGGTCAGTTGGCGGGGCGTTCCGCCTGGCGCAACCGGGATCACGACGTCGTATCGGACGGTCAGGGTGTTGTCGGTGCCGAGGGTGAAAGGGCTGGGCGACGTGCAGGCTCTGCCGATGTCCCAGGTGAGGCGCCGGCACTGGACGCCTGCCGGTGCAGTCGTCGAAAGAGGGATTGGCCGTACCCTGGGTGAGATCGGGACAGGTGATCAGGGTAGTGCCGAGCACGTAGTCGGTGTCGCCATAGACCCCGGTTGGGAGAAGGTCGAAGACCTCGACATTCGACAGCGGCCCGAAGCCATAGGACTTCACCGTCAGAGTGTAGGTGACCGTCCGGCTGGCGGGGGTCGAGGCGGTCGGAACAACGGTGGTGTCGACCTCCTTGTCGATGGTCAGAGCCGGATCGAGAAATAGCTGGTTGACGGGGTAGATGGTGAAGCCCGTGTCGAGGGCTTGATCGCTGTAATAGGAGCGGTCGGTGTCCTGGCCCCACGAAACGGCGAGCGGTTTGTTGGCGAGAATTCGCGCCCCGGTCATGTCGTTGTCGACCGGGTCGATGACCTTGAGCGCCGACAGCATATTCACCTGATAGGTGTTGCCGGGGAAGGGCGCGGCATCGGCGGTGCCGTTGCCGTCGAGGTCGACCTGGTCGTAGGTGCCGTTGTTGTCGAGGTCGAACTGGACCCGCGTGCGGTCTGCGGTGGCGGCGACAAAGACCGCGTTGGCGTACTGCGAGCCGTTGGGTGGCTGGTTCTGGTTGCCGGGGCCGAAGCTCACGGTGTAGAAGTTGGTGAGGAATTTTCTGGCCAGCCACGAGTGGCCCCAGTCGCTAATGTTGGTGTTCCAGTCATAGGCGGTGACGCCCCAGAAGCTGCGATCCGACGTCATTCGGACGGTTGAATTGGAAGCGATATTGCGTCCCGGCGCGAGGTCGTTCATCGATCGCATCGAGTTGGCCGGGATGTTGATGGTGTAGGAGCCCGAGCTGTCGTCGATGTTGACGTCGATGTCGGTAAAGAGGTCCGGGTTCAAGATGTAGACGTTGGCGGGCCGGTTCTGCGGCGTGCCGTTGGTCGTCGGGCCCGCAGTGGGGTTGTCGCCGGGGGCTGTGGTCACGTAGTCGGTGGAGTGGAGGATGTCGGGCAATAGGGTGTAGAGGCGGGTTGCCCACGTGCCGTCGCCGCCGGTGAAGATGAGGCCGGAGATTGGCTCGGTGGTCGAGACCTTGGTGCCGGAGTTGATAGTGAGAGCCAGGGCCGGGGTGGCGGTGTCGTTGATGAAGCCCTGCGAGCTCCAGTGTTGGCCGCGAGTTAGGCTGAACGACACCGAACCTGCACCGGGGCTCTCGACCGTGATCGAGGTGTCCTCGAAAGCCACCAGGTCGAGATCGACGTAGTGGAAGGGCTCCGTGACCGTGTTGGCGACGTAGAGGTTTTCGCCGATCGGTACCGAGTACGAACGTGCCGCCTCCACCGCCTGGCGGGAGAGGATCTCGATCGATCCACCAATGAAATTGGTCAGGGGGTATTGGCTGTGGATCACGGTCAAGGGACCGCCGCTGGTCTCGATCAGATCGCCGCCGTCGAAGCGGATATCGGCTGCCGACCGGGGGTTCAAAGGTACGGAGCAGCGGGTGGGCGTGCCGGGGGTCGTACAACCGCCACCGAGGCCGCGATCCGAGTTGAAGTTGACGTAGTCGCCGGCCGAAATGACATCGGTGCCGCAGGCGATGTTGGTGTTGAAGCTGCAGATGTCGCCGTTGCCTGTGATGCCGTCGCCGATCACCACTGTCGACGTCTGCAGCATCGCCGGATTGACATTCGGAAAGTTTGCGAGCTCGCTGTCGGCGCCGTCTTCCCAGTGGTCGTAGTAGATCACCTGGTTGTCGGCGGAGGCGGTGGTGGTCACCACCGAGTTCATTCCGCTCGCGAACTGAGCGCCGCCCTCGCCGTTCTGGACCCGGTCCATCATGTCCCAGATGTGCTGTTCCCAACCCAGGACGTAGTACTCCTGGACGCCTGTCGGTACCGTCTGCGCGCCGATGGTGGCTGCAGCCAATGCCATGACGGCGACCAGTGCGGCGACGTGTCGGGTAGATCGAGGGGATCGAGTGGTCGGTACCGGATGTGATGGCTTGCGCGCCATGGGCTGCTCCCTTGTTTGCGTGTCACCCCTGGTGCCGACGGCGGGCTCGGACGTTACAGGAGGCGTTGTTTCGAGTAACGGCGTCGCAAGAATGATGCCTGATCTCTTGTAGAAAACAGGCCGTGTTCACACCAGGAGTGGTCGATTTCGGCACACTCCCGACTTGGCCATAATACCTTGTGTTGTGCCCCATCCCTCTCAATGAGAGTGATTTAGAGGGGCTGTTTGACGGATCTTTGACGGTGAGGGGCCCCATGAAGAGGCGCCTCCTCCGTCGCGAATCGTCGTATTTCGGCGGTCAGTCCAGCCGCAGGGCGGGGTCTCCGAAGAGAATGAACTTCTTCGCCAGATCGGGATCGGCCGCCGGATCCTGCGAATAGGCGGCCAGCGCCGATTGCACCGACTGCCCGATCGTGGTGGTGCTCCCCCCCGAGAGAACCTGTTGGTGCTTGGTGCCGAGGAGCACCGCATCGGCATTCATCGAGAAGCCCGAAGGCGCCCACACGCCGATCGCACCCTCCTCGCCCGCGATCAGCAGCGCCTCGGCCAGGATGTCGAAGCCGGGAAAGTCGAACCGCCCCACGATGCAGGTCAGCGCAGCAAAGAACGGGGTCCGTCCCTGGTTGTCCAGATCGGCCACGTCGGCGGTCAGAAGCAGGCCCTCGAAGTCTCCCTCGTAGGCCAGGCCGTCGGGACCGCCGTGGCCGAGGAAGGTCACCATCCGCGCGCCCTCTCGCCACGCAGCAAGAGTGCGGGCCCGGGCCGCCTCGGGGCCGAGTTCGGGAATCGAGACCCGTTCGACCGCCAAACCGGCGGGTGACTGCTCGATCAGCTTCTCGATGTCAACGGAGAACTCGCCACCCTCGTCGGGATCGTCTGCCATCCACAGAGACTGCGCGGCCCAGTCGCCGTCCGCAGATTCAAAGGCCTGAATCTTTGCCCGATAGATAGCGAGCTCGCCTGCGCTCTGTGCGGGCAGACGTCCGATGGCAAGCTCGGGAACGCCGTCGTCGCCCGACCAGTCGGCGAGTAGGTTGTCCGCCGGCACCAGACCGTTTTCGCTCGAAGTCAACGGCATCGGCACCAGGTCTTCGTCGAGTCCGTTGATGTTGTGGTGGTCGAGACTGCCGTCTCCGGCGAGGAAGGCGAAGAGCGGCGGCTCGGCCCAGTTCTCCGCGGCAAACCGCAGAAAGTCCCGGATCGCCCACGGCGTCTTGATCCCGCCGTTGAACTCGTCGTAGATGTCCTCGACCCGCGCCACCACGGTCGACAGTCCCTGATTTCCGCGATAAGCGGCGAGGGCCGCGGCCTCGGCCTCGAGACCCGGTCCGGCGACCACCACATAGCGGCCCTGGTTTGTCGGGTTCCGGAGATCAGACTCGAGATCGACGCGGACGCTCCGTGGCGCGGCCGCACTGGCCGCGGCGAAGAAGGGCATGTCGGATGAGGTGCCGGCGAAAGTCACCCGGAAGGAACCGCCGTCGTCGGCGACATCGACCCCGGTGAGGAGCTTGGGACGCAGAGGATTGCTGAGATCGAGGACTGTGATTTCGGAGCTCGTGAACCCCTCGATCGTGACCTCGGCCGTTTCTGCGCGGCCCTCAAGGACGTCGTTCACGGCAACGTACTCGCGGTGGTAGATGAGATCGAAAGCATCGAGATAGAACTCGTCGAATTCGAGACCCTCGGCGAGGTGTGCGAGGACTTCAACCGTGTTGTCGCCGTCGACCAGCGAGGACTGCGGGAACTCGATTGTGAAGTGGGCATCGTCGTGCCCGGACCAGGACATGGGGCCGCCGATCGGGTCGCCGTTGAGGTGGACCTCCATGAGGTGATTGGGTGCGATCTCGCTCTCGTACGAACCCTGGAGGTGGACCGTCAACAACGCGGTTCCTGCACCCGGCGCCACGTTCGGGACGTGGAGGGTGAATGCGCTGCTGACCGTAGTCTCCTCGTCCCACGGGAAGAAGAGCTCCCACATCCAATAGTCGGATTCGGGGTCGGTCATCGGCGCAGTGAGCGGCCAGTTGTTGGTCTCGAAGTGAAGCTCTTCGGTAAACGAGCCCGCAGCGGGAGGACCGGAGGGAGCGGCGGCAGCGCCGCTCATGGTCGTGCCAGCGCCCACCCCCATCCAGTAGACGTTGTCGAGGGTGTAGATGCTGTCGAGGCCCTGCGCGTAGAACCGAATCCCGGTGTTGCCGGCCGCGGCGGTCCAGGCAACACCTTCGGGCTCATCGGGATTCTCGTCGCCCGCGCCCCAGCGATCGGTGTCGCCGGTTTCAAAACCGTCTGCAAAAAGATCAGGGGAGAGAGCGCCGCCGCTCCCACCAACCGAGATCCAGAGATTGCGAGCCAAAATCCAGGAGCTCACGGTGTCGCTGTCGACACCGAAGGCGGTCGCCAGATCGGGTGCCGGGATCTCGACCAGACCGGTGTTGCGGATGAGAATCTTGACCAGCCCCGACGGTTGGCCGGCCGCTTTGGTGGCACCTGCATGCCGCGGTTTCCGGATGCTGCTGGCATTGGGCGTCCGGGAGACACCGGCACTCAAGACGTCCGCTATCGTTACCTGGCTCTTGGCAGCCTCCGGTGTGACCTCGAAGGGGCCAAAGGTCCTGCCGCCGCCCCAAATATCACGTTCCTCGAGCCGGTAAGTGATGGCGGTCCCCGGACGGGCGTCGGTGTCGAGATAGCGGTAGGTCCCACCCTGGAGGGACCCGCGGAGACTCTGGATGATCCCGGGGTTGACCCGGGGCCACCCGCCGTCACCTGTGGCGCGGTAGAGATTGAACCCCAGGGTGCCGAATTCGGCGGTCGTCCGCCATTCGACCACTACCTGGCCGTTGACCGAGACCGCGTCGAAGTCGGCGAGGACCGCTGCGGTAGCGGACGCGACCAAGAGGGTTGCAGTGATGCTGTCCTGTTGACCCGACACCGTCGGGAAGGTCGTCAGGGTCACCGGGTCGCGCATCGCGTGGATGTTGGGATCGACCGAACGCCGCAGCTCGTACGAGAGGTTGGCGCCGGGATTGAGGGTGACGTCGGGCCGCGAGTCACCGTCGCTGTCGACATACGTGTCCCACACACCGTCGCCGTCGTCGTCGCTGCCGAGCTCGGTCTCGTAGGTGCCGTTGCCGTCGAGGTCGGCCCACAGCTCGGTCGGGTGGTCGAAGCCGTCGAGGCCGTAGAACCACGACGGCGAGATCTCAAAGTTGTAGGTCTCGACGACGTCCGAGTAGTTGCGCAGGACGCCGGGGAAGTATCCGGTGGTCTCGGGTGACGGTACCGTGAGGTCGAGCGACCGGGTCCCTCCGCCCGACAGATCGAGGTCGGTGGGTGGATCGATGGTCGTGGTGTCGGTGGCCGAAGCGAAGAGGTTGTCGGGGTCGTTGCGCGACACTGCCGACAGGTAGGCGACATCGACCGTACCAGCGGAGAGACCTCCCGGCACGTCGACGACCACGAAGATATCCTGCCACTGTCCGTCGGCCAATTGCTGGGTGTTGGTGATCGCGATGTCGACCCCGTCTGTGTAGGTGCCGTCACCGTTCGAGTCCCAGTAGAAGGTGGCTGGCCATGGCGCGGGGTTGCCGATGCCGTCGAGAGCGAGGCTGGTGGCCACGAGATCAAAAGTGTCGGTGACACCGCTGTTGTTGATGACCCGGTGGTTGTAGACCACCGAGCCTCCGGAAATGCCGACGCCGCTGTTGTCAGGCAGCATGATCACCGGCCCGAATCCCCCGACCACCACCGTTTCGTCGGTGGCGAGATCGCTCACGGCGGGGTTGCGGTTCGAGGTGGCGGTGAGGGCGGTCGACTCCGCGTCGTTGACCGAAGCACCGCCCGGAATCGTCACTCGAAGCTCGTACTCGAGGCTCTCGCCGGGGGCGAGCGAACCCGTGTTGATGGTCTCGCCGCCGTCCCACACACCATCGGCGTTGCTGTCGGTGGCGATCACCGCACCCGAGGTGGGGTCGACGAGCTCGACGGCCCAGCCCTCTCGGCCGACCACGGTGATGTCAAAGGAGTCGGCGCCGTTGCCGGTGTTGGTCACTTCGTGAGCGTAGACAACGATTTCTCCGGCCTCCCCGAAACCGGCGTTGTCGTACTCGGTCACAACGCCGACCAGCACCACGTCATCGGTGACGCTGGCGTCGGCTGGGCCGAAGGTGTCGGTGGTCAATCGAGCATTGTTGGTGATCTGGGTGATGGCGCCGCTGAGCGGATCGTCGACCACGACCTGGAAGGTCACGGTCAAGGTCTCACCGGGAGGAATGGTGTAGCCGTCTCCGGTCGTCACCAGATTCGGCGGCACCCCGCCAGAGGAGGGTGTTGCATCCATGGCGCTGAAGTCGATGCCCTGCACCCACGATGGAAAGTCCTGGCCGGAGCGGCGGCGCTCGAGACGCACCGTGGTGTCGTTGAGATAGCGGGCAGACAACATGGGCCGCGGGTAGGCAGTGCCGAAGCCGTTCTGGCCGTTGGTGGAGAACGCGAACCGCTCGAGACCTGCCGAGTCCACGGTCACGTCAACCGTCAGGTTGCCGCTGTCGCCGTCGGCCTTGAAGACCTGGTCGACCGCGAGATCGGGGTGGGTGAAGGCGTAGACCTCGAAGTCCACCGCCCTGTTCGCGTACTCGATCCCGACAGCGACCGTGCTCTCGGAGGGGTTCTGGGCGACGCCGTTGCCGAGGGTGATCAGACAGCCCTCGCCGCCGTCGCCGATCCCGTTGTCGTTGGTGTGGCCGACGCCCCACACCCAGGTGTTGGCCCTCGCCACCGCCGAGATCGCGGCGGTGTTGTACTCGCCGACGGCGTTGGCGCCGTCGCCGCCGTTGTTGCCTTGCACCCGCTGCCGCTGGACGGTCCACTCCGAGCCCCACTCGACCACCGCAACGGTGGTGGCAGAGGTCGAAAGAGTGGCCCCGCCGCCGGCCCGGCGCGTCCAATTGACCTGGTTGGCGCCGGTCGGGAAGATCCGCACGTCGCAGACCTTGGTGTTGGCGGCAGAGGCCTGGGTTGTCCGGCACCCGCCGCCGTTGGCGGCACCAAATAGCGCCACCTGGTTGAGGTCGCTCCATCCGGCCGACGCCTCGTTGCCGGCGGTGGCGGTGCCGGTGTGGTCGAGGATCCTGACATCGCGCAGCCTGAAGCCGGCGGCGTCGCAGTCGCGCACGCACTCCACCACCGTCACCACGCCCACCCACGAGTTGACGGCGTTGCCGCGTTGGAGACGAATGATGTTTGCGCCGCTCGACGCTGCGAGTTCGCCGGTGCCCGACGGGTCCTGGGTCAGGGCAGCGTAGTTCTCATCCGGTCCGCGGGTGTTGTTGGAACTGCCATCGCCGTCGCTGCCCTGGAGGATGACGAAGTAGTCGCTCGCGAGATCCTGGTCGAGGGTGAGGTCATGGGTGGTGCCGCTGAAGGTGCCGGAGCCGAGAAAGTACTCGGTGACCCGGATGGGACCGGCGCCGACGCCGGATACGTTCGTGCTGCCGGCGACGTACGAGGTGCCGTCCGGATCGCCGCTTTCCTCCCAGTCGTCGACGATGGTGATCCCGGTCTGGGTGGAGCCCGAGTTGTTGGTCGCCTCGAGGGTATAGGTGATGGTCTGGCCGGGGGAGACCTCGTGGTCGACGGCGTCCGAGGTCTTGACAAAGGTCACCTCCGGAAGCTGGTAGCCGACATCGCCGGCTGCCGTTGTGCCGCCCACCACTGCGGTCACGGTCTGCGGGTCGTTGGCGGTCGTCAATGTGGCGCCCGGTGGAAAATCGGGGTCGGTCTCGTCGACGTTCAGGGTGACATCAGCGTCGGTGATCTCGGTGATGCAGACCTCGACATCGTCGAAATAGAACTGGTCGGTGTTCCATCCGTAACCGCTCGAGGTTCGGAAACGCAGGGTCACCGGATCGGCGGGCAGTTGTGCCGGATCGAGATTGTACGAAGCGGCGAGCCACGTGGCGTCATTCTGCGCCCCGCCGGGGGGTTGGCCGAAGCTATCGAGAGTCACGAAGCCGGAGCCGTAGTCAATCTCGAGGTCCATGATGTCGTCGACCTCGAGTCCGCGTCGGTGGTATCTGAATTCGAGGGTCGCATAGGTGCCGGGGTCGAGGTCCGCCGCGCGGGTGAAGCCGCGGGTCGATGCGTCGTTGTCGACGCCGCGGATCCGCAGGACATTGTTGCCGGCGCCGACGATCGGGTCGTTCTGGACAGACATCGGGTCGGTTCCGGTGTTGGTGTCGGCGCCGTTGCCATACTCGGCCCACGGGTTCGACGTCCACGAAAGGCTGCCGTTCGAGCCGTTGTAGGCGACGTTGGTGACCTCATCGAGATAACAGCCCGTGTCCGTGCTTTCGACCGCCACCGTGACCAGATAGTCGCCGTTGCTGTCGGTGGTGACGGTCTGCACCGCGCCGGTGGCGTCGGTCACGACGACATCGATGTTGGCGAGATCCGGCTCGCCGGGGTCCTGGCTGCCATTGCCGTTGGAGTCGAGAAAGACGTGGCCGGTGATGTCGGCAGTGCCGACGATCGGCACCTGAACGAGGTTGGTGTCGGTCGAAGGCGTCTCGTCGGAGGCAAACGTGGCCTGGTTATTGAGGAACTGGTCGGCGGTGCCCGGGTTGACCGTGACCTGGAAACGGATGACCGTATTCTGCGATGCGCCGAGGCTGGCGAGCCGGAACTCGATGCGGTCGGCGAGGGCGCGGCCGTCGGCGCCGCCGCCCTCATCGCCGTCGTTAGCGTCGGTCAGGGGCACGAATGGCGTCGAGTTGAGCGACCACGACATCGACCCCGGAACAAACGTCCCATTGAGCGGGAAGAGGTCGCTGAGGATGACGTTGGAAGCGGCGCCCGAACCGGAGTTTTCGATCAGGACATCAAAGGTGACGATCTGGTTGGGGTGGACAACCACAGGGTTGCCGACGATCGATTTGAGAGAGGAGAGGGCCGAGCCCTGGACCACCGGCTTCACCTCATTGGAGAGGAAATACGGGGTCTGGTCGCTCTCGTAACCGCCATGGTTTCGGATCAGGGTCCCGGCAGGGGTCTGCGGGTTGACCTTGACCTGGAACACGAGGTCCGCGGTCTCGCTGGGGGCGAGGGCAGCGGCAGTCCACTCGATGGTGTTCTGAGCCGTATCAAATGTGCCCGAGGTGAATGGGGGATCGCCGGTTGGGTCGGCACAGGCCGCGTCGATGGAGCTGTCGCAGTAGGTGGAGTCGTCCGGGATGGCATCGCTGATCAGGATATTCGTCTCCGTGACCGAGGCACTGTTGTTGGTCACCGTCAGGGTGAAGGTGAGAATGTCGCCGGGCCCCGGTTCGGTCTCGTCGACCGCCTTGGTGAGCACGACATCCGTCTGCACAAGCGAGTAGATGTCGGTCGGTGTGAAAACGCTGCCACCGAGGCTGGCTTCGGCGCTGCCCTCGTTGAGCAGCCGGCGCGGCGTGCCCGAAGGTGCGGCGGGGATCAGCACCTGGTAGGTGACGGTCAGGGTCTGGTCGATTCCGTAGGTGAAGGGCGGGTCGCCGGTGCGCGTAGGGCGGGTTCGAGGTCAGGCCCCACTCGAGAAGCCATGCGTCCTGACGACTGCAGGGTCGGCGCTCGGTTCGACCGTGTCCTGGACCAGATTGGGGTAGGTGATCAGAGTGGAGCCTGGGACGTAGTCCCTGCCCACGATACCTGCAGGCAGCAGATCGAGGACCCGCGCGTTCGATGAGCGGCCCGAAATCATAGGAGCTGACGGTGAGGGTGTATGTGACGGTCCGGGAGCGTCGTCGATCCGCTGATAGGAACCACCGTGGTGTCGGCGGTCTTTTCGATCGTCAGGGCCGGGTCGAGAAAGGCCTGTTGCACGGGATAGACGGTGTAGCCGGTGTCGAGGCCGAAGTTGCCGCCGGGCGCCCAGTCGGTGTTCTGGCCCCATGAGACGGCGATCGGTTTGTTGGAGATGATCCGGGTCCCGGTCATTTCGAGGTCGGAGACAAACCCGGGGGGCAGCCCGGGTCGAGGACGATCAGCGCAGAGGGCGTGCTGACCACGTAGGTGTTGCCGGGTTGCGGCGCGGCGTCGGGAAGACCGTCGCCGTTGATATCGACCAGATCGTAGACGCCGTCGTTGTTGAGGTCGAAGTTGACTTGCGTGTTGTCGGCGGTGGCGGCCACAAAGACCGGGTTGGCGAGCTGGTTCTGGTTGGCGATGTCGGAGTTGGCCGGGGCGAAGCCGACGGTGTAGGCCCGGGTGAGGAATTTCTTGGCCAGCCACGAGTGGCCCCAGTCGTTGGAGGGGCTGCCGTAATCGTAGGCTGTGATGCCCCAGAAGCTGCGGTCGGAGGTGATGCGGACGGTCGAGAACGGTGCGATATCGCGGCCGGTCGGTGTGATGTCCTGCATCGAGCGCATTGCGTTGGGCGGGATATTGACCGTGTAGGTGCCCGAGCTGTCGGTGATGGCGACGTCGATCTGCGACAGTTGGTCGGGGTTGAGGATGTAGATGTTGGCCGGGCGGTCGCCGTTGGTCGCCGGGTCGTCGCCGGGGGCGGTGGTGACATAGTCGGTGGAGTGGAGGATGTCGGGAAGCAGCGCGAAGTGGCGCGTTGCCCAGGTGCCGTCACCGCCGGTGAAGATCATCCCCGAGATGGGAGCGGTGGTCGAGACCTTGGTCCCGGCGTTGATGACGAGAGTGGTGGTGGGAGCCGGGGTGGCGTCGATGAAGCCCTGCGAGCTCCAGTGCTGGCCGCGGGTGAGGGTGAAGGAGACGCTGCCGACTCCGGGGCTCTCGACCGTGATCCCGGTTTCCTCGAAGGCCACCAGTTCGAGCTCGACGTACTTGAAGGGCTCGGTCACCGTACCGGTCGTGTGGAGGTCGACGCCGATCGGCACCGAGTAGGATCGTGCCGCTTCAACCGCCTGACGGGGGAGGATCTCGGTGGCTCCGCCGATGTACTGGGTCAGGGGCCACTGGTTATGGATCACCGATAGCGGTCCGCCGGTGGTGTTGATCAGATCGCCACCATCGTAACGAATGTCGAGGGCCGTCCGCGGGTTGAGGGGCACCGAGCAGCGATCGGGAGTGAGCGGGGTCGTGCAGGCGCCGCCGAGGCCCTGGTCGGAGTTGAAGTTGACGTAGTCGCCGACGGCGAGGATATCCGCGCTCGGACACGGAGTGATATTCGCGTTGAAGTTGCAGATATCACCGTTGGTGGGATTGCCGTCGCCGATGACCAGGGTCGTGGCCTGGAGTGCGCCGATCGTGTCTGGGAAGTTGGCCAGACCGGGGTCGAGCCCGTCCTCCCAGTGGTCGTAGTAGATGACCTGGCCGTCGGCGGCCGCCGTGGCTGTGACCACTGAGTTCATACCGTTGGCGAGAGTTGGTCCGCCCTCGCCGGCCTGGACCGTGGCCATCATGTCCCACAGGTGCTGCTCCCAGCCGAGGATGAAATACTCCTGGACGCCGGTCGGGACCGTCTGCGCGCCGAGGCTTGCAACGGTCAAGAGGGTTGTGATGACCGCGGCGACACAGAGGCGCGAGCGGAAGTTGAGTCTCGATTCGCGAGCGGTTCGGTTTGCCATGACCGCCATGTCTTTCTCCCTTGTTTCACGCCCCCCAATTGTCACCAAAGCCCTGCGGGTGACGTCCCGGGCGACCGTGGGTCCTTTTTGAGCAATAACGATGCCGATAATCAGCTCGTTGTCAGGAACCACTCGTGGCTTTGATGTCCGATTTCGAGACACAACCCACGCGACCAATATACCTCGTGAAATGACCCATGCCCTCTGGAAACAACACTTTGACCGAGCTTTGACGCGTTTTTCGGTCGCTGCCCAGCCCGATAGCGATCGGAATTCTCCCCTTGGTGTCAACCGATCAGTCTCAATCCGCGTCTGAACGGCGAAAGATCAAAAGCGCTTTGGTCGGTTCAACCACCGGTTCACGAAAGGAGATACGTGAAATGAAGAAAGTACTGATGGCTCTGATCGTTCTGTGCGTGGTGGCGCCCCTTGGGGCGCAGGAGACGGACCCGCCGCCGATCGTCGAGGCGGCCCACAACCGGGTGGCCGCATTCCTGCAACTGAGCGAACAGCAGATCGAGGCGTGGGACGTGATCTACCAGATCCACCGCGACGCCGAGCAGCCGCTCAAGGACGAGATCGCCGCCGTGCAGGCTGAGATCGATGCGCTGTTCGAGGAGGGTGATCCCGACCCGACGGAGGTCGGTGATCTGACAATCGAGAGGCGAGGTCTTGGTGAGGCCCTCATCGAGGTCCACGTTGTCTACCACGAGGACTTCGTCGCGCTGCTCGACGAGACCCAGGTTCGGCGGCTCGGGTTCATCGCCCGTGCCGACGACGTGCAGCAGATCATTCCAGCGTTCAAGCTCTTCGAACTGATTCGGCGGCGTTAAAACGCTTCGCTCCGAAGATCAACCTGGCGGGGCTTCGGCCCCGCCGTTTTCTGTGCGGGTCAGGCGTCCGACGCGTGTGATCCCTCGTTACCCACCGCGTCGTCCACCACCTCGAGCCAGGCTGCGAGAAATCGCTGCAGGAGCTTTTCGCAGCGGCCCGGATCGAGACGGTACTTCTCGGGCACCAGGCCGAGGTCCGGCACGAACGCGCCATCCCTTCTGCCAAGCAGGGGAAAGGTTTCCAGCGCAGGGCGGCCCGACGTGCAGGAGCCGGCACACCGTTCGGTTGAAAACCGCTTTGACGCCTTTCAGCTTGTAACCCTGGATGAGGTAGTTGTTGGCAAAGAAGACTGCCGGCCGGGGCAGCAAGAGTGACTCGTGGTCGAGCTCCCTCAGCGCGAAGTAGGGCGCCACCACCACAATCGGATCGTCTCCCGGCGGCAGATCTGCGGCAGCGTCCCGCAGGGCGGCGGCGAGCCCCTTTCCCCGGGCTCGATCTCGAAGGTGTCGGGCGGTGGAGCCGCCGACGAGAGCTCCATCGACAACTGGCCCGCTGTTCCCTTGGGTATCAACAGACGGCATCCGGCGCAGCCCTCGCAGAGGGCAGGCTCGAAGGACTCCAGGTCGATCTCCGCCGGATCCTTGACCAGAAGGGCGACCGGGCACGGCTGGCCACCCCTCAGCAGCGGCACCGCGCCGCGGGCGTGATCGACACACATTCGCTCAACGGCGTCGAGTTCTGCCTCGTCCACCCTGGCCACCTCGAAGGCCTCGACAATGTGATCGACCGCCACAACCTGGAGTCGATGGCGCTCCGGATCGAAGGCCTCGTGCGGGCCGCGCCACTGATCGAAGGTCAGGATCTGCAGTTCGCGGCGAAGCGGCTCGGGCAACCGGTCGATCCCGCCGGGCCCGGTCAGGTTGGTGACCGGGACGATCACGGTTTTGCAGCCGGCGTTGACGGCGGTCTCGATCTTGGCGTCGAGGCCACCGACTCCGGTGATGCGGCCCTGGGTGTCGATCTCGCCGGTGGCCGCGACGTCGCGTCGCAGAGCCGTTTCGGCCAATAGCGACGCCAACGCCAGGGCGATGGCCGCCCCCGCCGACGGACCGTCCTTCTTGGTCGAGCCGCCGAGGAAGTGGAGGTGGACGGGGACATCGACCGCCTCGGGATCGAAACCGAGGGGCGTTGCGCAGTGGAGAATGGCGGTCGTCGCAACCCGCCGGCTTTCGTCCATCACCTTTTCGAGATTGCCGGTGGCGTGCACCATGCTGACGGCCGAGTTCTCCGCTCCGGAACCTGCGCCGATACGGGTCGCCTGGACCGGGATGACGCTGCCGATGCCGAGTTCGGGGTTGACGCCGAGGGCGAGCATTTCGCCCACGCGGTCGTCGTCGTTGATGGTCGCCGGAGGAGCGGGCGTTTCCAGGGTTCGTTTGATCAAGCCGTGAGTGATCTCCACCCGTTCCTCACCGGCCTCGAAGACGTGGCGCCGCTGCAGCCTGAGCAGAAGCTTGCGCAAGGCCAACTCGAGTTGCCGGACGCCGGCCTCGTGGGTGTAGGAACGGATCAGGTACCGCAGGTGCTCGTTCTCGTGGTCGGGCTCGAAATCGATCAAGTTCGCTTCGATGCGGTGGCGTTCACGGAGCCGCGGCAGAATGAAGCGGCGGGCGATCTCGACTTTTTCTTCGATGCTGTAGCGGTCGAGATGGACCACCTGGCAGCGGTCGATGACCGGTGCGGGCACGGTTTCGAGGGTGTTGGCGGTGAGGATGAAGTGGCAGTTGGAAAGATCGATGTCGACGGTCGAGAGCGTGTACTTGTCGTGAAAGAGGTGGTTCTGCTCGGGGTCGAGGATCTCGAGCAGCGTCGCCGTCGTCATCGGCTCCGACTTGTCGGCCTCGTCAAAGATGAAGATACCGTTGGTGGTCCCCATCTTGATCAGCCCCTGGACGATCGCGCCGGGCTTAGAGCCCTCGTACGTAAATCCGTGGCCGCGCAGCGCCGACTCGTCGCGCAGGCCACCGAGCGAGACCTTGTGATAGGGCAGTCCGAGGTTGCGGGCGATCGAAATGGCGAGCGAGGTCTTGCCGACGCCCGGCGGCCCAACGAACAAAAAGGCGCTCCCGCTCTGTTGCCATTCGTTTGTGGCAGCCTCGTCGAACTCGCGGTAGCGCCAGATCAGGTTGGCGAAGAAATCGGCCACCAGCTCTTTGGGTGCCGCGAGACCGAAGTGGCCGGCGTCAAGACCGGCTGAGAACTCACGAGGGCCGACTTCGATGGGGCGGATGGTGCCCCACGGGATCGAGAGCAGCGTTTCGATGAACTCGGTGTATTTGGCGCTTGAGTGGCTGTCGATGTTGGTCGCGTTGTTGTCGATGGCGCGCTTCACCGACTGCGGGACCCTCGGATCGACCCGGGCTGCCTCGATGCGCTCGCGGAGTGAATCGGGTTTCGGCCACTCGCCGGACAGATGGGGGCCTTCGAGGGCGGGAGAGAGCTGTGTGGCGGGCGGAGATGACGGTGTGGCCACGGATGGCGTTTGGCTCGAAATCCGTTCGAGAAAGGCCGCGTAGAAAGCGTCTTCGTCACCAGGGTCAAGGTCTGTCGTGGTGATCTCGAGATCACGGAACGCGAGATCGCGGCGTTGCGACGCGAGAAAGGCGTCGAACAAAGCCCGCAGCCCGGGCTGATCGTCGCGGTATTGCCGGGCAAAGAGGGCGATGACGGATTCCAGGTGCCGCGCACGGCGGGCGACCGTCAGGCTGTTGTCGGAGACGAGCCGGTAGCAGGCCGAAAGCAGTTGCTCCTTGTCGCCCGGCGTGAGCGTCATGAAGGTTCCGCACAGAAGATCGATCGGGAGATCGCTCAATTGAGCGAGATGCGAGACGGCTGCTTCCCCCGCCAGGACGTCAAAGCCGTCCTCCTCCTCGAAGAGCGCGAGCATCGCGGTGTAGGCGTCGGTGCGCAGCCCGTTGGTGGCGTCGAGAAAGACCTGCATGAGGTGCTCATACAGCGCGGGTTCCGTTTCGCGCAGTCCGACCACGAAGGCGCAGTCAGCCGCCACAACTTCGACCTCCTCACGATGCGGTCGAACGATGTGTTCGAAGTCGTGGCGAAGCAGGAACTCGGCAAGCGCCATGACCTTGGCGGCTTCGTCAGTCGGCGGGTGAAAGGCCTGGACGGGGTTGGCCGGCAGCCCGAATGCGATGTAGTCAAAGACTTTCTCGTGGAGGTGAATCGTCCACGCCTTGCCGTCCGTGGTGACGAAGCTCACCAGCTCGAGCTCACCGCTCACATCCTCAAAACGGACGATTCTATAGCGCTCTGAAGCGCGCGCGAGTTCGACAGGGGTGACGTCGTCCTGCGCGGCAAAGTGTGGCAGCACGCGCCGTTCCGCGATGGCGCGCAGAACGGTCAAAACGCGCCCCTCCAGGGCCGCATCCATGGGCGGCAACAGGCTCAATACGCGGCGGTCAACGGTCATCGGAAGCATAAATTTGTGGCCGTCAAGAACGGCGTCCTTTCCTTCAATTTGTTGGTTGCTCGATGCTGTCGAGTGGCAACGGACCCGGCGATCGGGCAGGGTCGAAAAGAATTTTTGAGCCTGAACCGTCTCGCTCGATGCGCCTGGTTACGACTCACCGCACCTCATTGGTCAGGCTGAGGCCTTGGATCTCACCGACGAGAGGCCGCCGTCGATCCCGATGACCTGTCCGGTCACCCACTCCGCACCGTTCGACAGCAACCACGAGATGACGTTGGCGACCTCGTCAGGCTGACCGATGCGACCCAGCGGATGCATGCCTTCCGAGGCTTTGAGCATCATGGGGTTGCCGGTGATGCCCGCGGCCAAGGGCGTGTCCACCAGACCCGGGGCGACGACATTGACGCGGATCTTCTTCGGCGCGTAGGTTGCCGCAGCGGAGAGGCCGAGACCGATGACACCGGCCTTGGCGGCTGCGATCGCCTCGTGATTCGGCAGCCCGACCCGGGCGGCCGCGGTCGACATGAGGACGATCGATCCGCCGTTCTTCCGCATCGCCTTGGCCCCGGCCCGGACCGTTGCAAAGGCCGAATCGAGGTTGGTGGCGATGGTCGAACGCCATTCGTCGTCGGTGGTCAGGTGGGCCGCCTTGAGGAGAATCGAACCGACACAGTTGACGATGCCGTCGACCGCGCCGTAATGAGCCGCGGTTTCGCTGACGAACGACTCGACTGCCGCCGTGTCGGTGGCCTCGAGAACGCCGACGTGGGCGCCTCCGAGTTCGGCCGAGAGGGCCTCGAGCCGTTCCTTGCCGCGCGCCGCGAGCGCCAGTTCGGCGCCGGTCGATTTGAGTTGGCGGCAGGCGGCGGAACCGATGCCGCCGGTCGCGCCGAGAATGACGTACACTGCTTTGCGATCCATGATTGACTCCATAATATTTTTGGTCGGCTGCTCGTGGAGCGGCACAGGGGATAAGCTTGGTATGGGTTGGGTACATTCCAGGCCCCGAGTCTCTCGGCGAGGCAGGATCGCCGCGGAGTCTTGAGGCGATGAGTTCTTTTGCGTCGATGCTGGCCGACCGCCAGACCGATCCGGCACGGCGACGCTGGCTCTATGTGCCCTATGACCAGCTCTCCGCAGCCATCGGCCCCCTGTCGCGTGAGGAACCATCAGATCTCGGGATCGTCCTGGTGGAGAGCCCCTGGAAGGCATCGCGTCGCCCCTACCATCGGCAGAAGCTCGCGCTCATTCTCGCCAACGGGCGTCACTTCGCCCTCGAGCAGGCCGAGCGTGGGGTCGCCGTTCGTCTGGAAGTGGCGTCTGGCTGCTACCGCGACGCCCTCGCACCGCTGATCCGCGAGCTTGGCCCTGTGCGGGTGATGCGGCCGGCGGAGCGCGAGCTCAGGGTCGATCTCGCGCCCCTGGTCCAAGCGGGTGGTCTGATTGAGATCCCGCACGAGGGCTGGTTGTCGACCGACGAAGATTTTGGAGCGAGCCAGAAGCCCCGACCACCGTGGCGGATGGACGCCTTCTATCGCCAGCTTCGTCGGCGAACAGGCCTCTTGATGTCGGACGGCAAACCGTTGGGCGGGAAGTACAGCTTTGACGCTGACAACCGGAAGCCGTGGCCGGGTGAACCGCCGGCCCCATCGCCGCCGACCTTTGTGGCGGACGAGATCACCCGCGAGGTTGGAGCGCTGATCGAGGAGACATTTTCCCACCACCCCGGCGAGCTCGATCTGACCGCCCTGCCGGCCACGGCAGAAGACGCTGCGACGCTCTGGCGGTGGGCGCTTTCGGATTGTCTGCCCTTCTTCGGTCCCTTCGAGGACGCCATGTCTCGAGCCAGCCGCGGGCTCTTCCACACCCGGATTTCGGGCCTTCTCAACCTCCACCGCCTGCTGCCGTCAGCGGTCGTGTCCGACGTGGCGGCGATGGAGATTCCGCTCGCCAGCAAGGAGGGCTTTGTCCGCCAGGTCCTCGGGTGGCGAGAGTTCGTCCACCGCGTGCACGAGCGCACCGACGGCTTTCGAGAGCTTCCGGACGGCCCTCAACCTGTCGCATCGAGCCCAGGCGACGCCGGCTGGTCGGTCGTGGTCGGGACATTCCTGGCCCGCCGAGCGCGATGGCGACGAACCCGACGGCGGGGCCTGTCCGTCGGTGCTGGGTGCAGACCGGCCGCTGCCGGTCGGTCTGTGGCCCGGCCGGCCCACCGGTCTCGGGTGCCTCGATCGCGTGGTCGACGACGTGTGGTCGGAGGCATGGAGCCACCACATCGCTCGCCTCATGATCGTGGCCAACATCGCGACCCTGCTCGAGATCTCCCCACGCCAGCTGACCGACTGGTTCTGGGTGGCCTACGCCGACGCCTTCGACTGGGTGGTGGAGCCCAACGTGCTGGCCATGGGCACCTTCGGGGTCGGCCCCGTCATGACCACCAAGCCCTATGTGTCCGGCGCCGCCTATATCAACCGCATGAGCGACTTCTGCTCGGCCTGTTCGTTCGATCCCAAGAAGAACTGCCCCATCACCAATCTGTATTGGGCGTTCCTCGACCGCCACCGGGAACAGCTTGGGGCCAACCCCAGGATGCGGCTCGTTCTGAGCTCGCAGGCGCGGCGATCGCGTGAGCAGGTGAGGGCCGATCGTGCGGTCTTCGAGTGGGTGAGTTCGGTCCTCGAGGATGGCGGCGTGGTGGGCCCGGGCGACCGACCGGAGGTGGAACGTGTTTGACACTCTGCGCACCGAATATCTAGCGGCTGGTTCCCCGCGATTGAATTTCGCCGCGGCCAAGGCGCAGGCTGACGCCGCGGCCGCGGAGGCGCTCGAGGAACCGATCTGCCTGTCGTGGTACGACCGTGCCCAAGACCGCGAGTCGCCGGCGCATGCCAGCGAATGCCACGGCGACTGCGAGATGCCCGGCTATGTCGAGTATGCGGTGACCCGGGGGGCCGAACTCAAAGTGGTGGTGGGTGATGGCGATTTCGTATTCTGCTACCGGCCCCTGGGGGAGTTCTCCGGGACATGACGGAAGCCTTTGGCGCGAGCGGCGGTTGCGATCAGGTGATGGACAGGGTTGTTTCGCTCGACAAGGTGAGCCGCACCTACCGGCGCGGCGATGAGGAAGTTCACGCTCTGGCGGGGCTGTCGCTCGGCCTCGGGCCCGGAGAAATGGTGGCGCTGGTGGGCCCCTCCGGTTGCGGCAAATCGACTGCCCTCAATCTGGTGGCGGCGGTGGACCGGCCCGACTCGGGATCCGTCCGGGTGTGTGGTGTGGACGTCGGTTCGGCGCCGGAAGCGCATCTCGAGAAACTGCGCCGGCGCTCGATCGGCATGGTCTTTCAGGCCTTCCATCTGGTGCCTCACCTGACGGTCGAGGAGAATATTTCGCTGCCGCTCGCTCTCGACCGCCGTCGCGACTCCGCGCGGGTCGACGAGCTCCTGCGGCGAGTGGGCCTCGAGCACCGCCGGCGTCACTACCCTTCCGAGCTCTCCGGCGGCGAACAGCAGCGCACCGCGGTGGCGCGTGCCCTGGTCCACCGTCCGCAGGTGGTGGTCGCCGACGAGCCCACCGGCAACCTGGACTCCAAAACCGGGGCGGCGGTGATTGAGCTTCTTGCCGAACTGCGCCGCGAGGAAGGAGCGGCGCTGGTGCTGGCCACCCACGACGGCGCTGTGGCGTCGCTGGCGGATCGAGTGCTCGAGCTCGCCGACGGCCGGATGGTGGGATGAGAATCGCCGTTCGTCGGATGACGGTCCCCTCGCAATGATCTTCCGCGCGCTCTTCCTGCGCCCCCTGCTGCGCAGGCCGTGGCGTTTCGCCGTCACGGTTCTCGGAGTCGCGGCCGGAGTGGCGGCGGTGGTGTCGACGGTTGCCGCCAGCCGGGCCGCGGTGGCCTCTTTTGCCGAGGGGGTCGAGGAGGTGGCCGGGGCGGCCAGGTTCGAGGTGACCCGACCCGGTGGCATGCCGGAGAGTCTGCTGGCGGACCTCCGTCCGATCACCGACCTCGCCGTCGTGGTGCCGGTGGTGGAGGAAAGCGTGCTCCTGGTCGAGCTCGGCGACGGGGTCAGACTGTTGGGGGTCGATTTTCTCCTCGACGCCGAGGTGCGGCCGGTGCTCGATCGAGAGACTGACCAGTCGTCACTGGATTCGGTGTTGCTGGGTTTCGGCGCAGTCATCTCGCGGGCCCTGGCGAATCAACTGCAGGTGGCGGTGGGCGACCCGCTCACGGTATCAGCCAACGGACGTCCCGGCGCGATCGAGGTCGCCGGGATCTTTGACGGTGGAGAGCTCTCTGCAGTGTGGGAGCGGGTCATCGTGATGGACGTGGCAGCCGCGCAGGAGCTGTTGGGGCGGGTGGGCCGGCTCGACCGCATCGAGCTCGTGCCCCGTGGCGACGCCGATCTGGATCTGCTGCAGGCTCGTGCGGCGGACCTGCTGCCGTCGGATGTGAGTGTGGCGGAGCCGTCCGAGCGCCGGCGCTTCGCCGAGCAGATGCTGGCGTCGTTGCGTTTCAATCTGGTCGCTCTGTCGGCCATTTCGGTGCTGGTGGGGGGCGTCCTGGTGGCGACCACGCTCGCCACCTCCGTGGTTCAGAGGCGTTTCGTGGTTTCGCTTCTTCGCTCGATGGGGGCGTCGCGGTCCCGGGTGGCCTCGGTGGTGCTGGCCGAGGCAACCGCCATCGGGCTGGTGGGAGGCGCCCTCGGTGTGCTCGTCGGGTTTCTGGGTGCGCGGGTCGCGTTGGCCAGCGTCAGGTTCACCGTTGCGTCGGTGGTGCGCGGCATCCCCGCTTCCGAGATCCGGTTCGAGCCCGGGTTGGCCCTCCTCGGGGTGGCGCTGGCCGTTGCAACGGCCCTGGCCGCTTCGGTTCTACCGCTGCTCGAAGTGGCCGCGACCCCGCCCCTGCAGGGGCTGCGTGCCGCGGTGCCGCGCAGGCTGGATCGCTCGGCTCGGTGGCGGACTCTGGGCCTCCTGCTCGCCACAGCGGTGGCCGTGGTCCTGTTGAGCCTGCTGCCGGCGTGGGGCGATCTCCCGGTGGCCGCGCTGCTGGCCGCACTCCTGGTGATGGGCGCGCTCCTGGCGGGCTCCGGGTTGCTGCTCGACCTGCTCTCCCGGATCGGCCACGGGCCCCGTATCCGGCTGCCGTCGGTGGCCTTGCGCCTTGCGGCGGCCGCCCTTTCGGCGAGCCGAAGGCGCGCCGCCTGGGCCGCCGGTGCGGTGGCGGTGGCGGTGGCGCTGGCGGTGGCCATCGCCACCATGGTGACATCCTTTCGCACCACCGTGGAGCACTGGACGGAGGCCGGAATGCGCGCCGATGTCTGGGTGCGGCCGATGGCCGCCTCGACCGGAGTGTGGGTCGGTCATCTCGACCCCGAAATCGTAACCGTTGCCGAAGCGATCTTCGGACCGGAGGTTGTGGACCCCTTCTACTCGGTCAACGTCGAGTACGAAGGCCGCCCGGTCGCTTTTGCGGGGGCCGCGTTCGACGTGGTCCAACATTTCGGCAGCGTTCCGTTTCCGGGTCGCGACTCCGCGAAGGTCTTCGCCGAGGCCTATCAACGCCGGGGCGCAGTGGTCAACGAGCCCTTTGCCAACCGGTTCGGTATTCGCGAGGGCGACAGGGTGCGTTTCGAGCTTCCGGGCGGCACGTTGGAGCGCGAGGTCGTCGGCGTCTTCACCGACTACTCTCGGTCGCACGGGCTGGTCGTGGTCGACCGCACCGATTTCCTCGTGCACTTCCCCGATCGCGGGCCCGAGGACATGGCCCTGTTTCTGCCGCCGGGCAGCGACCCCGAAGCCGCCCGGGAACGCCTGCTCGAGGCCGTGCGGGGCCGCTTCCTGGTCGAGGCGCTGGTCAACCGCGAGCTTCGGTCGGCGGTGCTTCGGGCCTTCGAGCGGACATTTGCCATCACCACCGCGATGTACCTGGTGGCAGCGGTGGTGTCGGTGGTGGCGATCGTCACCGTGCTCTTCACCCTGGTCGGCGAACGCCGCGGCGAGCTCGCCACGGTGCGCGCGTTGGGCGGCTCGCGTTCCCAGGTCATGCGGATGGTGGTGGCGGAGGCCGGTCTGTTGGGCGTCGCCGCGGCCGGCCAGGGCACCGTGGCGGGGCTCGTGGTCGGCGTGATCCTGGTCAAGGTGGTCAATCTGCAGAGTTTCGGTTGGTCGCTGGAGCTGGTGCTGCCGTGGTCGACCCTCTTGCCCCTTGCGGGCTGGGTGGTCTTCGCCTGCCTGCTGGCCGGTCTCGCGCCGGCGCTGGCGGCGTCGCGGCTGCAGCCCGCCGAGGTTCTGCGGGAGGAAGGATAGATGCGGAGCACCTGGTGTTTGTGTGCCCTCGCAGTGGCGTGCAGCGTCGCGGCGGGCATTCGCGCCGCCGAGTGGCTCGAGGTCACCGGCCCGCCCGAACTCGTCTTCCCCCGGGACCACGGCGCTCACCCCGACTACCGGACCGAGTGGTGGTACGTGACCGGTCTGCTCGAGTCGGCGGAGGGAGACCGCTACGGATTTCAAATCACCTTTTTCAGACAGGGACTTGATCCTGGCGATCCCGACCCCGGCACGTCGCAGCTCCGAGCTCGTCAAGTTGTGGCTGCCCACCTCGCCGTGGCGGACATTTCGAACCAGCGCTTCCACCATGCGGAGCGGCTGCGTCGAAGTGCCGGCGGCCTCGCTGGATTTTCCGAGAGCGGGCTCGGGGTGTGGCTCGACGACTGGGAGATGGGTACCGCGGAAACAGATGTGATCTCGGTGCGGGCGCAGGATGCAGTCGCAGGCATCGGCATCGATTTCGAATTGCGGCCGCAACGGGAGCCGGTGCTGCACGGCGATCGCGGCTACTCGCGCAAAGGTGCGGACGAGGGAAACGCTTCCGCGTATGTGAGCTGGACGCGCCTCGCCGTCGAGGGCCAACTCGAGGTTGAGGGTTCGCTGCTGAAGATCGACGGCACGGCATGGTTCGACCACGAGTGGGGCACCTCACAGCTCGGCGCGGGTGTGGCCGGCTGGGACTGGTTCAGCCTCCGCCTCGACGACGGCCGCGATCTCATGGTCTACCGGTTGCGCCGTGCCGACGGTTCCGCTGATCCGCGCTCCTCGGGCACCCTGGTCGGTCCTGAAGGCGGGGTTGAGCGCCTCGATCGTGACGGCGTCGAGTTGGAGGTCCTGGGTTGGTGGCAGAGCCCGGCGACCGGCGCCCGCTACCCCGTACGATGGCGACTGCGCGTTCCAGATGCGGGCATCGACCTCGAAATCAGCTCGCTGCTGGCGGCCTCCGAGCTCGACGGCAGCGCCACCACCGGCGTCGTCTACTGGGAGGGGCCGGTGGCGGCGACTGGTTCGACGCAGGGTGAGGGCTATGTCGAGATGACCGGCTACGCAGGGACCCTCGAGGGACGTTTCTGATCCGGCGATTGATTGGCAACATTCGAATGTTCAACGCGATGACGTTGAGTCCTACACCCGATTGCGCAGCATCAGCTCCCGGGGGTGCGGCTCGAGGTAGAGCTGGCCCTCCAGATAGCCGACGTCGTGCCTTGCCACGTGGTGGCGCAACAGGGTGAGGGGCACCACCAGTGGCAACATTTCGTTGCGGTAGTCCTCGATCAGTGCCACGAGCTCCTGTTTCTCGGACGGTTCAAGCACCCGTTTGAGGTAGCCGAGGGCGTGATAGAGCACGTTGGTGTGGCGCTTGCGGGTGGCGCGGTTCTGCAGCACCGCGTGGAACTCGTCCTCATACGTGCGGAAGAGCTCTTCGTCGGGAATCGTACCGGCAGAGGCGACGATCCGTCCCAGCCGTCGGTAACCGGCTTCGTTGTGGGCCCGGAGCACAAGCTTGTGCGCGGTGTGGAACTCCACCAGGCGGCGACGCGACAGCCCGCGCCGGACCAGGGTTCGCCAGCGGTGGCGGCAGAAGACGTGCTCGATAAAGCACTCGCGCAGGACCGGGTCGTTGAGGCGCCCCTCCTCCTCGACCGGCAGGTTGGGCCACTTCTCGAGCAGCACGCGGGCAAAGATCCCAACGCCATCCTTGGACGGCATGCCGCCCTTGCCGAAGACCTTGACGCGCTCCATGCCGCAGCTCGGGGAAGCCCGCTTGAGGATGTAGCCGTCGAGGTCCTTTGCCATCAACTCGTCGACCTTGGTTTCGGAGTAGGTCTTCATCTTCTCCGTCAGGTCGTCACCCGACTTCGGCTCAACGAGCCGCGGGCCGACCTCACCCTGCACGAGACGGATCGTCGGCCGCGGCACCCCGAGACCGATGTCGAGCTCGGGGCACACCGGCACCCAGTCGAACCACTCACCGAGAACGTCGGTGAGATATCGATCTCGTTTGTGGCCGCCGTCGAAGCGGACCTTGGCGCCGAGCAGACACGATGAGATCCCGAGGCGGATCGGCTCATCGTCGTGCCACGGTCGCCACGAAGGTTCGGGCCGCGTGGGTTGATTCATACCAGCATGATGCCATGAACAGGTAGCATCGTTGCAAGAAGGAGGCTTCGATGAGGTTTCAGAGCCGGCGCGCGTTCGTAAAACAGTGGATTGCGGGCGTGGCCGGAGGCGCACTGCTGGCCCATCTTGACGGTGCCGATCTTGAAGCCCACGCGGGGGGCCTTGCGTTGAATGATGGGGTATCAGAGGAGGACTACTGGCGTCTGGTGCAAAACGGTTTTCGTCTCGAGCCGGGGCTGGTGTATCTCAACAACGCCTCGCTGGGGCCGTCGCCCGAGCTGGTGGCCGATGCCACCGAGGCCTTCCGCCGCCGGCTCGACAGTTTTCCCTCGCGCTATATGTGGGGAGGGTGGTCGGAGGACAAGGAGGCGGTTCGATCGAAGTGCGCTGCCCTTCTTGGGGCCGATGCCGAGGAGATCGCCCTCATCCACAACACCACCGAGGGCATGAATCTGGTGGCCGCGTCGCTCGAGCTCGAGCCCGGAGACGAAGTGATCCTTGCAGACCACGAACACACTTCGGGCACCGTACCCTGGATGTACTGGCAGGAATCAAAGGGGGTGCGGCTGGTGCGGCCGAACCTCCCCATTCTTCCCACCGATCCGGCCGAGATCGCCGAAGTCTACCGGCGGGCCATCACGCCGCGCACGCGGGTGATCTCGATGTGCCACATCGTCAACACCAACGGCATGATCCTGCCGGTTCGCCAGGTGTCGGAGATGGCGCGGGCGCACGGCATCCTGGTCGCGGTGGATGGGGCCCAGGCGCCGGGACAGATCGATGTCGATCTCCACGCCCTGGGTTGTGACTTCTACGCCGCCTCGGCCCACAAGTGGCTCTTCTCACCCAAGGGCGTCGGCATCTTCTACGCGCGCAGTGAGTCACAGCCTGTTCTCAAACCGCTGATCGTCTGCCGCGGCTGGGAGGACACCTCGATTCGCCGCCTGGAGAACTACAACACCCGCAACCTGCCCGAGGTCCTCGGCCTGGGCGTGGCGGTGGATTTCCAGAACCTGATGAACCCGACGCGCCGGACGGCGCGGATCCTCGAGTTGAAACACGGACTTCGCACGCGGCTCGAGGACGACGCTTCCTTCGCCATCAAGACCCCGGCGAGCGACCGGCTGTCGGCGGGGATCACCACCGTCGAGGTGGTGGGCCGCAACGCAAGGGACATCGCAGTGGCGCTTGCCGAAAACCACCGCATTGATTGCCGGCCCATGACGAGTCATGAGCTCAACGGTCTCCGCATTTCGCTGTCGGTCTTCAACACCGAAGATCAGGTCGACCTGCTGGTCGCCGCGCTGCGGGAGCTCGCGGAGACGCCCTCGGCGTAGATGCCGGACTCTTCGCCCCACCCGACTCGGTCCACGAGCCACAGGGCCGCGGCGATGGCGAGGATTCCGGTGGCAAAACCGGCAACGATGTCGGTCAGCCAGTGGATCCCGAGCACAGCGGTCGATGCCACCACCAGCACTCCCAGCCACAGCGCCGCCCAGCGGTAGCGCAGCTTTTCGGTGAAGCACAGACCTACCACCACAGTGGTCAGCGAAACGTGGAAGCTGGGGAAGCAGTTGTCGAGCCCGGAGAACGGGCGAAAGATCTCGATCAGCTGTGGCGCCCACAGATCCGACAACAGGATCGCCCCCGAGTCCGGCCACGCCCACCGTTCGGGGACCGGGAAGAAGAGGAAGAACGGCAGGCTGACGGCATAGTCCACGGCGATCGCGAGGCCGAAGATCCGGAAGGGCCGGGAATCGGCGCGGCGGGCCAGCGACCACCCGGTGAGAACCACCAGAAGCAAGAGCACGAAGAAGTATGCGATCGAGTAGCCGTAGACCACCAGCGGCGAGGCCGCTTCCCAACCCGTGAGGGTGATGCCGCCCTCGAAGAAATGAGCCGCGCGGGCGAGCTGAAAACCCAACTCGCGGCCGATTCCGGAGTGCTGGCGGACCGCGGTCTCGATCGTCGTTTCGACGAGGTTGACCAGGAAGACTCCCGCCAGCAGCAGCAGCGGTAGGCGGTGGCGAGCGAATGCCGCCCGAGCCCGGGTTGCCACACTCGACGTTCCGGTGCCCGTGCCGGGAAGGCGCGCTGCAAGGGCCGAGTCGGCAGCCGACCCTCCCGAGGAGTACTGCCGTCTGAGGATGCGGAGTTGCTCATAGAGACTCTCCGCCGACTGGAGGCGTTCAGCCGGGTCCTTCTCGAGGCACAGACCGATCGCGAGCTGGAGGTGCTCGGGCACGTCGTGGCGCCCGGACGCGATCGATCGCGGTTGATTTCGAAGTATTGATGCCATCACAGCGGCCGGGTTGCGGCCTTTGAAGGGCCGCTCGCCGGTCAACATCTCATACAGGATGATACCGAGGGAGAAGAGATCGGAGCGGCCGTCGATGTGGCCCCCCGTCACGTGTTCGGGCGACATGTATGGGATGGTCCCGATCAGCATGCCGTCGCTGGTCAAACGATCGTCTGCCGGCGGGGTTGCATCGACCAGGGTCGCGCCTTCGAAGTTCTCGTTTCGTCTCTCGTCCATCAGCTTGGCAAGACCGAAGTCGAGCACCTTGACGCGGCCCGTCCGGGTAATCATGACGTTGTCGGGTTTGAGGTCGCGGTGGGTGATGCCGGCGGCGTGGGCGGTGGCGACGGCCTCGGTGAGCTGGGCGGCGATCCGGAGAAACTCGTCGAAAGCGAGCCCGCCATTCGGAATCACCTCGCGCAAGGTGCGCCCTTCGACCAGTTCCATGGCCAGGAAGTGGATCCCGTCGAACTCCTCGACACCGTGGATGGTCACGATGTTGGGGTGGTTCATGGCGGCTGCGGCGCGGGCCTCGGTGCGGAAGCGCTGGAGCCGCTCCTGATTGCTCACCGATTCGGGCGGCAGGACCTTGAGGGCCACTCTCCGTTCGAGTCGAGTGTCGTGAGCGAGAAAGATCTCACCCATGGCGCCGCGGCCGATCCGTTCGAGCACCTTGTAGTGAGCCAGTTGCTGGCCGATCACGGGTGAATTTCCACGAACGGTCACGAGAGCATGGTCTCCTCGTCCTCGCGCTCAGCCGGCGTTCGGCGGCCACGGAGGGTCCACAGGGCAGCCGCGGCGGCCAACACGAGCAGCGCGACGAGCACTCCTGTGGCGATGCGGTGGAGGGTGTTTGGCGGCACCGTGCGCAGTTGGTACACCCGAAACGACACGTTGCTCAGGGGATCGAGCTCGACGCCGTTCTCACCGGCACGACGGAAATCGTCGGCCTCGAGTTCGTGGACGTAGGGGCTCGAGGCTCTGACCTGGGCCCAAAAGACGGGGCCAGCGCGAAAGCTGTTGCGTTCGGGGTCGAGCCAGGTGATCCGTTGCACGGGAACCTCGTCGCCCGGCGGCAAGGCGAGGGTAGTGTCGCGGATGATGATCGGCTGGCGCCCGCTGAACGGCCAGATGGAGCGGATGCGATGGAGCCGGCCCTGCATGAACGTGACGATGCGTTCGGTGAGGTCCTGGGCGTCGCGAAAGCTGATCGGAAAGACCTGGTCTTTGATGTCGGTGCCGGGGATCGAGCTTCGGAGGCGGGCGGCGCCGTCGTGGATCCGGTCGATGGTCCAGACGTAGTCGATGTGCTCGTGAAAGTCTTCGTCGTAGAGCACGAACTCCATGCCCGAAAGCCGCACCGCGTGTTTGGCCGATTGCAACATCTCGCCGGTTGCCGCGCGGTCCCCGCCGGCGCTGCGGACGTCCACGGTGACCGGCTCCGCCTGCTCCCGGGCCAGCCATCGCAGGTGAGCCAATGCGTTGCGCGCCTCGGGGGCGTCGATGATGTCGCGCCACTGTCTGAAATCGCCCACAGCGATCTCGTCGGCGGGCATCTCCCGAATCGCGGCCCGCACCCGATCCTTGAGCTCCGCCGGCGCCCACCGCGAACACACGAGCAGATCGTTGGGGATCGCCGACGGTAATCTCACGAACACCACCTCACGGCCGAGAGCGAGATCCGCCGGGCTGGCGTCTCCTGACGTGAATCGCGTACGGGTGCCGTCCCACACCGCCGCGAGATCGGCCTCGCCGCGGGCGACGGCGCGGACGAGCGCGCTCGATGAGTTCTGCGGGATCTGGGCGACGTCGATGGCGGCCAGTGATTCCGTCGGTTCATTCATGTGGAAGATGTCGTTGGCGCGGAATTCGAGCGACGGAAGAAAGAAACTCGAGGTCGAAAAGAGGCTGTGGTGGACAAAACGCAGACGTCGCTCGGAACCCGTGATCAGGGTGACCACGTCGGCTGGGGTCGGATTTGGCGGCAGGTCTTCTCGACGAGCCACCAGGTAGGAGTTGTAGGTGGTGGTGCCGGTGGCGTCGCTGATATAGGTTGCGAGGATCTCCATGTCGGCGCCGAGCATCTCCGACACCACCTGCACGTAGGGCGTGGTGCGCGCCAGGAAGACGCCCTCACTGCGGTTCCAGGTGGCCAATCGCTCGATGACCTGGCCGTACTCGAGTTCCTCGGGGGCAAACGAGAGACCGGCGCGGCGTTCGAGAGAGGCCTGGAGGCGGCGGTCCGCTTCGCGGGTCTCGGTGTCGAGGGCGACCCCGATGAAGGCCACCCGATCGTCCGCCGCCACGGCCGCCGCACAGATTGAGCACGCGACGAAGCAGAGGGCTGAGTGAAGCGCGCGGCGCGACGGAATCATGTCGGCTCAGGATACACCGGCCCACACCCATTCCTCATCTCGATCGGCAGGTGGTACTCTTCTGGTGTGAAATCCCCCAACCAGGGCCACCGCGAAGTGGAACACACCGCCGACCTCGAATTGGAGGTCTGGGGCCCGGATATGGCTGCTGTGCTCGAAGAGGCGGCGCGCGGGATGTACGAGTTGATGACGGTCGAGGTGTCCGAAGATTCGCGCCGCCACCACCGATTCGAGATGCAGGCCGACGACAGGGAACAACTCATGGTCTCGTTCCTCGAAGAGCTGTTGTATCTCGCCGATACCGAAGACCTGGCCTTTGACGGTTTCCTGCTCAAGGTCGACGACACCCAGTTGATAGCCCACCTCGAGGGCGGTTTCATGATCACACGCGGCAGAGACATCAAGGCGGTGACGTTCCACGGCCTCGAGATCGGCACGAGCGGGAGTGGTCTCCGGACGAACGTCGTTTTTGACGTGTGAGGCCGGGGCGATGGTACAGCTGAGAGATCTCGTGAGGCGCGGCCCGTGGGAGTGGGAGATCCCGACCACCGTCCGCGGCGACATGCGGGTCCCGGTCAAGATCTTCGCCAGCCGCGAGCTGCTCGAGGCCATCAAGGGTGATGCTTCGTTGGAGCAGGCGGTCAACGCCGCCACCCTACCCGGAGTCGTCGGCGAGGTGCTGGTCATGCCCGACGTCCACCAGGGTTACGGTTTTCCGATCGGCGGGGTGGCCGCGACCGAACTGCCCTCCGGGGTCATTTCTCCGGGAGCTATCGGGTACGACATCAATTGCGGCGTTCGCCTGCTGGCGTCAAAGGTGGAGCACGAAGCGGTCCGGGGGGCGATGGACGATCTCGCCTCCGCCCTCGATGCCGCCTGTCCGAGCGGCGTCGGCAAGGGTGGCCGGCTGGTGTTGGATGACCGCGACCTCGAGCGCGCCTGTCTCGAGGGCGGCGAGTGGGCACGTACGAGCGGTTTCGGCACCGCCTCGGACACCGCGCGCACCGAAGGGGGGGGCGTTCTCGACGGCGCTGATTTTTCGGCCGTCAGCCGCCGCGCGCGGGAGCGGGGCAAACCGCAGATGGGGACCCTCGGCGCCGGCAACCACTTTGTCGAAGTCGAGGTGGTGGACGAGGTCTTCGATCCCGAGACAGCTCGGGTCATGGGGCTCGAGGTGGGCTGCCTGACAGTGATGATCCACTGTGGATCGCGCGGCTTTGGCCACCAGGTCTGCACCGACTTCGTGAAGTCCTTCCAGCGTGCGGTCAAAAAATACGGTATTCGACTGCCCGACCGCGAGCTCGTGTGCGCACCGCTCGACTCACCCGAGGGCAAGGCCTACGAAGGGGCCATGCGGGCGGCTGCCAACTACGCCTTTGCCAACCGCCAGGTAATCGCTCACTTCGCTCGCAAGGCTTTCGCCGAGACCTTGCGCGGGCGGGCTGCCAACACCCACCTCCACCAGGTCTACGATATCGCCCACAACATGGGCAAGACCGAGGAGCACGTGATCGACGGCAAACGTCGTCGGGTCTGCGTCCACCGCAAGGGCGCCACCCGCGCTTTCGGCCCCGGATTCGATGGGTTGCCCCCCGAGTACCGACCCATCGGTCAACCGGTGCTGGTGCCGGGCTCGATGGGCACGGCCTCGTGGGTTCTGGTGGGGACCGACAAGAGCATGGCGTGTTCGTTCGGGAGCTGCTGCCACGGCGCCGGGCGGACGATGAGCCGCCGCCGGGCCAAGCGCAGCATCAACGGTTCCGAATTGCGGCGCGAGCTCGAGCATCTGGGTATCGCGGTTCGTGCCGGCTCGATGCCGGGTCTGGCCGAGGAGGCGCCGGCCGCCTACAAGGACGTCGATGCCGTGGTAGCGGCCGTGGTCGGAGCGGGCATCGCGCGCAAGGTCGCACGGTTGCGGCCCGTGGCGGTGGTCAAGGGATAAGCCCGGCTTCGCATTCGGCTACGCCGTGGCACGGTCACCCGCCGGTAGAATGATGTTTGATTTTGGATATTTGATATTGGATTCGTTCGCCCCTACCGTTCTGGATTGGAAGGGAAATCATGGTCTTATGAATCAAACATCCAACATCAAACATCCAATATCAGACACCCATCATCGGAAATCGAACCTCCCGGATCCCGCGGGTTGAGCACCCGACCTACAACCGCATCAGATCTTCGAGGTGTTCCTCTGGCACCAGCCAATCGACCGGGGGTTCGCCGTGGAGTTTTCTGATCTCGTGATCCACGGTGTCGCGGATGTAGCGCCCCCAGATTTTGAACGGCAGTTGGTCGACTTCAATGGTTTCTGAAACCGCCAGCCTCAACATGTACTCGATGATGAAGGACGCGTTGCGGGCGATGCGCCCGTAATCGTCGGCCAGACTGCGCTGGTCGAGAATTCGTTGTTCGTGAATCCCGACCCCGAACTCCGATTCCACCAGGTCGTCAAACGAGGTCAGGATGAGCTCGACCCGGAACGTGCGATGGCAGCTTTCGATATAGCTCTGAAACCGCCCTGGAAGATCCACGTTGGGGAGACCTCGGCCGGCGGCAAATGACCAGTCGATATTCTCCATGTTGGCCAGAATCTGTTTGTTGGATGGGAGCTCCAGATCGACGACCTGGTGGATGCCCACGTAGGCGCCGTCGTGGACCTCACGATGGAACGCCCACGTGTACTCGATTTTGTCGAGGGACGCTTCAATCTTTTCGAGTTCGGTCGGGCTGCCGACGATCTTGACTCCGATCACGTCGTCGACCCGGAGGGCGTCCGGGTCGAGCTTGAGGCGGCCCGAACGGATCCGGTCCGCAACCAGCCGCTCGGCGGCGCCGTCCACCGCTGTGGGGACACCTGGAGGCGTGTCGACCTGGGCCCCTCCGCGGACCGGATGGCGCGGTCTGCTGCCGGCGAGAGCGCGGGTCACGGCCTGGATCTCACCGGTGAGCTGGTCGGCCACGCGCCTCGACGCCTTGTCGGCCACCCGGCGGATTCGCTTGCGTCGCACGATGGCCGCCAGCTTGCCGTTGCGGAGGGTCACCAGCGACATTCGCACCGGAGTCCGCGGGAAGAACTCCTCGGGCAGTTGGCGGTACCAGTCGATCAACTCTGCCACCCGGGTCGACGGATGTGCTGCAGCGTCGACGATGGCGGCCCGAAGCTGGTCTTTGCACGAGATCCTCTCCATATAGAGGTCGCCCCCGTGGCAGGTGCGACACAGATCGGCAACGAAGCGCCGAACGACAGGGGCGGTGATGGCGCGTTCGAAAGCGAAGATCTCGGTGAGGATTCGACCATCTTCCGGTTCCGGCCTGTCGGCCAGCCACCGGGTGGCGACGTCGAAGAAACGGTCGCGATGTGTCAGACCGGAGAGATACAACTGCGAAAACCTTCACTATGATTGGGTCCATCTTCGTCGGACAGACCCTGGAACCATGATAACTCCGTCGCCCCACCGGTGGCCACACTCTGGAGAGCTGGACCGGTGGACTGCTGGTCCGAGGTGCTCCCCGGTGGCGGGAACTGCGGTGGGCGACGATCTACGGAACGACGGAGGACCACGAATCCGCGGTGTTGGTTTCGAAGCCGTCGGCAAAGATGTCGTCGAGCATCCAGGCGCCGTTCGGCTGCCCCATGCGAAGTGGGCCGCCGCGGGCTGTGGGCCACAGGACGCAGTTGGTGCCGGAGCCGGGCACGGTGAAGATGTCGAGACCGTGGTCGAAGGTCTGGACCAGGATTTCCAGCTGGCCGTCGCCGTCGAGATCGCCGAGAGATGGTGCGGCCGGCGCGCCGTTACCGTTGCCGTTGTGTCCGGGGTCGGGCAACAGGATGTCGTGGAGCACCGCGCCGGCCGCCGATAGAACCATCAGCCGGCCCGAGTCGTGGACATCGGGGTCCCCGTAGGTGGCCAGGACCAACTCGGGCTCGCCGTCGCGGTTGAGGTCGGCGACCGTCGCTTCGGAGCTGTACATGATCGGTTTGGAGTGGCGGTAGCTCGTTTTCCAGAGACGGGTCGCTGAAGCGTCGAAGGCGTAGAGAAAACCGTCGTTGAGTGACACCACGATTTCAGGACGAGGGTCACCTGATATATCGACCAGTGTCGGTGCCGGAACGCCTCCGGGCGGGTACCAGCCGTCGACAGCGATCGGTGCATCGCCCCTCGGCAGCACCTCCCAACCGGCCTTGCGACGAGCGGATCGTCCGCCGTCACCGTGTCCGCCCTCGAGCACCATGACGGCGTAGGCCCGGGTCTCATACGGCACATCCATTTCCACGTTGGGAACTCCGATGACTTCGTTCCTGCCATCGAGGTCGAGGTCGGCAACGCCCGGCGGCGAGGCCGTCCACTGCAGCCACTCCGCCCAGTTCGGATGGGGCCAGGTGCCCACGTGATCGTGGTAGTGATCGCGTTCGATGTCGGGATCGGCCCAACGGATGAACTGGCCCCATGTCAGGCGGTTGCCGACCCACGGCGACGAACGATTGGTGAAGAAATCGGAGGCATCGATGGCGATACCATCGTGGTTGAAGGCCTGGATGTGATGGTTGTCGTAGGTCGCCAGGATCTCGAGTTCGTGATCGTCGTCGATGTTTCCGATCCCCACGTTGAGGCCGTAACAACCGAAGCCCGAATGGCCGGGCCCGTTGCGGTCGGCGTCGTTGCCGACGCCGGGCAGCCAGTTGTAACGGGGCCAGGCGGGCAAGTGCCCGCCGGTCGGCTGAAAGGGGCTCCCACCTGCCGAAAAGACGAAGACCTGGGCGCCGCCCGATGCTGTCGCAACGGTCTGGGTCGTGGTGGCGATGATCTCGGCCGTCCCGTCGCGATCGAGGTCGGCGGCAGCCAGACCGCGAATCTCGGGTGGGTTGTCGCCGGTCGTGGTATCGGCCGGCCAACCGTTCTTGATGACCAGTTCGCCGTCAATCCACTCCCAGACAAACACCTCGTGCGCCCGACCGGCGACCACCTCTATGGTTCCGTCGCCGTCGAGGTCCATCACGACGTGCGGTGCGTAGACCCGGCCCTGTTGGTCGGTGGTCCGGTCGAGGAGGGCGCCGCTGGAGTCAAAAACAAAAATGTCGTAATAGGCTGCTATCAACTCGTTGGATCCGTCACCGTCGAGGTCGGCGATCAACGGCGACGCATACCAGCTTGTCTGACCTGCGAGATTGCGAACGAAGACCGGTGCTTGGACCGGGCTGTCGCCGTCGCCGGCGGTGCATTCTGGCGGCCCGGAGGTCGCCGACCTCGGCGCGATAACCAGCAGCAGAAAGAGCAGCACACCAAACCTCTGCGATGCGGTCATAGTTTCTCCCCGCCCATTGTCGCCCCGCGGGCGACAGGCGCCGGTGATGCGTGACACGAGAGACCCGTGAATTCGCTCTTCGGTCTGTGCGGAGTCTTGCTATGGGCCGAACCAAAAGCTCGCGGGCTACACTGGAACCCGTCATGGTTGGAGTTGCCGAGAAAATCGAGATCTCGTGCGAGTCGTGCGGGGCAAAGGTCGTCGTCGGGGCCTTGCAACGGACGTCTCGCTGCCCCTATTGCGACTCGCCGTCGGTGATCGATCGACCGGCGACGACAGACCGACCCGATCCGGTCTTTGCCGTCGGGTTCGCCGTCGATCGACGGCGGGCCGAGGGTCTCGTGCGTGCGTATCTCAAACACAAGAAGATGGGCCCCCTCGGTCTTGCGAGAGCGGCCGCTGAAAAGGTGAAGGGTGTGTATCTCCCCGCGTACCTGTATTCGGCCGTGGCAGTTTCCAGCTACGCCGCGCGCATCGGCGAGGACTACTGGGCCACCGAGACCGTCCGCGACTCGAAGGGAAGGACGCGGGTTCGCCGCAAGCGAAAAACCGAGCTCCGCGACCTCCGGGGGTCCCACCGGATGTACCTCGGCGATGTTCTGGTGACGGCCTCGCGGGGGGTTTCCAACGACGAACTCGAATCCGCTGAACCGTACAACCTGGACGAATTGAAACGATACGTTCCGGGACTGGTGGCGGGTTGGAGTGCAGAGGAGCCGTCCTTGACGCGGGACGAGTGCCTGGCCCTCGCGCGGCGTGAATCGACCGAGAAGGCAGGACGGCTGTTGCGCGAGTTCATGCCCGGCGACAGCGTGCGCGGCCTCGATCACCAAACTGCCTTCGAAGGCGAGAGCGCCGATCTGACCCTGTTGCCGATGTGGGTGTTCGCCGTACGGTATTCGCCGGAGAAGCCCCCGATTCGGCTGCTCGTCAACGGCCAGACGGGTGAGGTGTGGGGCAGCGTGCCGACCTCGTGGAAGAAGATCGGCCTCATCGCTGCGGTGGTCCTCGGTCTTCTCGTCCTGCCGGTTCTGGTGGCTGCGATTGCGGGTCTGCTGTGATGACAGACTCCCTCACCACGTGTGTGCGGTGCGCCAGCCCGCTCGAGAGGGACGACCTCCGATGTCCGATCTGCAACGCTGCGGCTCGTGAATCGGAGCGTGAGGATCGTCAACAAACGGCGGTTGAAGTCTTGCGCTGTGACGGTTGTGGAGCCGCGGTGTCCTATGACGTTCGGGCACGAGCACCGTCGTGCGCGTTTTGTTCCTCGGTGATGCACATCGAGGTTCCGGACGATCCGATGGAACAGACCCAGCACTTTGTGGCCTTCACCGTGGACCGGATCCAGGCCGAAGGAGCATTGCGGCGGTGGCTCGGTGGTTTGGGTTGGTTTCGCCCGTCCGATCTTCATTCGGCGAGTCGAGTGGAAAGCATGACGCCCTTGTGGTGGGTGGGGTGGGTGTTTGACGCCGAGGCCCTTGTGACGTGGGCCGCCGACAGCGATGCCGGTGCTCAGCGCGCCGATTGGGCGCCCCACAGCGGGCAGACGGAAATGTTGTTCGAACACGTGATCGTGTCGGCGTCGCGCGGTCTCTCGGCCGCGGAGACCGACCGCCTGATCCCAACCTACGATCTCGCTGCGGTGCGCCCTGATCCCGACGACGACGTTTCCGGCGTGGTGATCGAGCAGTTCGATCTGCCGCGATCGGCGGGCCGCGGTCGAGTGGCGGCTTTCATCCGTCGGATGGTGACCGATCGTCTGCAACAGGGGTCGATTCCGGGGCGCAGGTTTCGCAATGTTCACTCGGCTCTGGTCGTGCGCAAACTGGTTACGCAGCGTTTCGCCTTTCCATCCTGGGTGCTCGCCTATCGTTACCGGGGTTCGCTCTATCGGGTTGTGATCTCGGGACAGGATGCGGACTGCCTGGTCGGATCCGCGCCCTACTCTTTGGCCAAGGTCCTCGGCGTGGTCTGTGGCGGCATGCTCGCGCTCGCTGTCATCGCCATGGTGATCGCGGCCCTGTGAGCGATCAGCGCGGGCGCAACCATCCTTTCCCTGTGCTACGCTCGCTGCCGATGACAACGCGTGGTCAGAGGCCCATCGATCTATCGGGCATTCCGTTGCAGGCGGCCACCTCCGACGCGCGGTGACATGAGCGAAAATTCGAGGTGACACCATGGCCGAACCGAAACGAGCCGGCAAAGAACCCGAAGTCCTCAAGCTGATGCCCGGCACCTACTGGTGGTGCGCCTGCGGCCGCTCGGGCGGGCAGCCCTTCTGCGATGGCACACACACCGGCAGCACCTTCGAGCCGGTCCGTCTGGATCTCGAGTATTCGCGTTCGGTGGCCTTCTGCATGTGCAAAAAGACAAAGAGTCCGCCCTACTGTGATGGGACGCACTCGAAAATCTGACTGTCGGGTCTCGATCGGGTCGCTCTCCTGAATCATTTTTGAGGGTTCGGCGCAGCACCGAGAGCAGAGTCCCCAAGGTCGAGCGCACGGTAATGATCGCGTGGTTGACCCGGCTGGAGGAGGAGCGGTGGCGGACAAACCCCCGGGAGGAGATCAGGCCGAACTGCCGTCAGTGAGCCGGATGGACGAGGGCTATACCGAGCAGCTGCGGAACATGTTGGAGCTGGCAGACAAGGGAGATTTGTCGGAACTCGACCGTTTCATCGATGTCCTCCACGCCCACGACCTCGCGAATCTCTTCGGTGTTCTGCCGCGTCCGTTGTGGCCCGAGGTCATCTCGCGCCTCGGCCTCGGCCGCGTCTCGGATCTGATGGAGGAATTGCCCGATCACCTCCGCGACGATCTTGCCGAACACCTCAGACACGACGAGTTGGCGGAGGTCATCGAGGCGATGGCATCGGACGACGCCGCCGACGTCCTCGCAGATCTTCCTGCAACGGTTGCCCGCGACGTCATCGAGGCCCTTCCGCGTGAGGACCGCCGCGAGGTCGAGACCCTGCTCAAGTACCCCGAAGACTCGGCGGGCGGTCTCATGCAGGTTGAGCTGGTCGCGGTCCCGGAGACGACGACCGTCGCCGAGACAACGGAGGCGGTGCGGGCGAATGCGGAGGAGGTCAGCACCTACCACTTCATCTATGTCGTTGATGATGAGGAGCGGCTGGTGGGCGTGCTCAATCTCGGTGCGCTCCTGCTGGCACCCCCTGACCAGTTGATCGGAGAGTTGATCAAGCGCGACGTCCACGTGGTCAACCCGGAGGTCGACCAGGAAGACGTGGCGCGCCTCTTCCGGCGTTACGATCTCGTGGCCCTGCCGGTGGTGGACGAGCGCGGTCGCCTGCTCGGCCGCATCCTCCACGACGACGTCGTCGACGTCCTCGATGAGGAGGCGGACGAGGACATGATGCGCATGGCCGGTGCCACCACCCACGAACCCGAGTTGGTCTACACCGATCAGGTCTTCAAGATCGCCGGCGTTCGTCTGCCGTGGCTGCTCGCCACCCTCGCCGGTTTGACGATCCCGGCGCTGCTGGTGTGGGCGTTCCAGATTTCTTTTCCGTACATGATGGCGCTGGTGCCCTTCATCCCCGTGATCGGCGCGATGGGGGGCAACGTCGGCGCTCAGTCGTCAACCATTGTCGTGCGGGGATTCGCCACCGGTCGAGTCGATTTCCACAACCTCGGGAGTTTTCTCTTCAAGGAACTGATCATCAGCACGCTGATGGGTCTCGCCTGCGGCGCGTTGTCAGGGGTGGTCGCCATCGTGTGGCACGGCGACCCGATGTTGGCGGTCACCATCACGGTGTCGATGATCGTGGCCATTATCGCTTCGGCTCTGATGGGCGTTCTGGTGCCTTATTTCTTTCGGCTGGTCAAGATCGACCCCGCGATCGCCGCCGGCCCGCTGGTCACCACGATTGACGACATCATCGCCATCGGCATCTACTACGTGATGGCGTTGCTCCTCATTTCCAACTGACGGGCGCAGTTTTAGGGGTTGGTCACCAGCGCCTCCGTGTTGGTTTGAGCGACGTGACACGAAGTGCAGACCCATCTGGAACCGACGACGTCAGCGCCCGCGACATCCGGCGAGTTGCGGAGATCCACCTGGTGGCTCGGCGGCACGGCCGGCGCGCCCATGTCCGGAGCCATCTCGGGGTCGTGGCACTCGAGGCATGAGTTTTCGCTCAGGGTGATGGTCTCGAGATCAGCGATGGAGTGCGGGATTACCGGCGGGAAGGCGGGGTTCGGGCGCGGCCGCAGTTCGCTCTCGCCCGGGTCCGTCGTGTTGTGGGTGATCGCCGTCTGCTCGGGTTGCTCGAAGGCGGTGCCGGGAGCGAGGCCGATTTCGGAATCAGGTGTTCCCGCCCTGGCTGCGGCAGGCGGTGGAGACGTGGTTTTTTGCGGGTCAGCCGGTGCCTTTCCCGAGGCGCAGCTCCATGAGAGGGCGATGGACGACAGAACGACGAGTGCCTTTTTCACCTCATCCTCCCTTCAGGCCTTCGAGACCCGGACCGCGCACTTCTTGAAGTCGATCTCCTTCGAGATCGGACAGGTGGCGTCGAGGGTCACTTTGTTGATCGGCACACCCTCGTCGAACCAGGGTACGTAGACCGTTCCCCTCGGCATCCGGTCGCGGCCGCCGATCTCGACCACAGCTCGGACCTGCCCTCGACGCGACTCGATCAGGGCCACGTCGTTACGTTCGAGACCACGCGACGCGGCGTCCGCCGGGTGGAGGAAGACCTGCGCCCGGGGCTGGGCGGCGTTGAGTTCGGGCACCCGCCGGGTCATCGAACCCGAGTGCCAGTGTTCGAGGACGCGGCCTGTGCACAGCCATAGATCGTAGCCTTCGCCGGGGCTTTCGGCCGGCGCCGCGTAGGGTCGGAAGAAGATCTTGGCTTTGCCGGCCAGCGAAACCGGGTCGCCGCTGCCGGGGCCTACCAGGGTCCCCTCTTTGAGTGATTTCAACGCGGGGCCGTAGAAGTCGAACTCGGCGCCGCCATCCGCATAGGAATCGTAGGCCGAGTTGAAGCGCCACAGGGTCTCCTTGCCTTCGATCACCGGCCAGCGCAGGCCGCGGACATCGTCGCGGTAGTAGGTGTCGAATGAGGCGAGATCGTGGGCATGGTGCAACCCGAAGAGGCGGTACTCCTCGAAGAGGGCCTTCTCGGGAAACCAGTCGAGGCCACCGGCCTCGACGGTGCAGCACCCGTGGCCCGCGCCGACCGGGTCCGGCCAGGCGATGGCGCGTGCGGCGGGGGTCGCAAAGAGCACCTCGTAGAGGGTCTGGTCGGACCGGTAGCCGGTCGCCTTCGCGGCGGCGAGGACGTCGGGGAGCTTGCCATCGGCAAAGCCCTCGGCCGCGAGACCCGGCACCGCCTGCTCGCCCCACACGTCGGCCAGGGTGAATCGTTTCGAAAACTCGAGAATCTGCCAGACATCCGAACGGGACTCGCCGGGTGGGGCCACCACCTGGCGCCACGCCTGGGTGCGGCGCTCGGAGTTGCCATAAAGTCCCCACTTCTCGTAGTGGCCGGCGCAGGGCAGGATCAGATCGGCTACCTTGCACGAATAGGTCGGATAGATGTCCGACACCACGACGAAACAGTCCTTCTCGCGTGCGGCCGTCAGCCAGTGGTTGGCATTGGCGGTGGACTGGAAGGGGTTGGTGACCTGCACCCACAACCACCGCAGACTGCCCGACTCGAGATCGCGCATCATCTGCGTGATGTGGCTGCCGACCTTGGGGTTGACGGTCTTGGCCGGGAGCTTCCAGATCTCCTCGGAGCGTGCCCGGTGAGCGGCGTTCGTCACAACCATGTCAGCAGGCAAGCGGTGGCTGAAGGTCCCGACCTCACGGGCGGTTCCGCAAGCCGAGGGCTGACCGGTGAGGGAAAAGGCGCCGGAGCCCGGCTTCGCCTGTTTACCGGTCAGAAGGTGGACCATGTAGGCCTGTTCGTTGACCCAGGTGCCACGGGTGTGCTGGTTGAAACCCATGGTCCAGAACGACACGACCTTGCGCTTGGGATCGGCGTAGAAATCGGCAAGCAGCTGGAGTTTGGCCTTGAAGTCCTCGATGTCCTCGTCGGGGTCGCCTTTGGCAAGCTGGGCCGTGAAATCGAGGGTGTAGGGCTCGAGGCCCCTTTTGAATTCGTCGAAGGAGATGAGCCAATGGGCCCCCGCGCCGGCCGCGGCCTTCTGCTCAACCACGTGCTGCTCGTCGGGATCGAGGCCCTGGGCAATCGCTTCGTCCCTGGAAAGGGTGACGACCCGCTGTCGCGCCAGGGTGTCGAGCTCGGCGGGGAAGGCGTGCTCATCCGTCGACGGCATCCCGTAGCCGATGTCGGCGGGCCCCGCGGCGAAGACACAGTGGGCATCGACAAAGTCGGTGTCGACCGCGTTGCGGGTGACGATCTCCCGAGCGATGTAGTTCCAGATCGCGAGATCGGTCTGGGGTGCCATGATCAGCTCGTGATCGGCGCACTCCGAGGTGCGGTTGGAGTAGGTGGTGAGATTGAAAAGCTTGACGCCCCTGGTGCGCATCCGGTGGTCGACCACCCGCGCCCACAGCATCGGGTGCATCTCCGCCATGTTGGCGCCCCAGGTGACGACGGTGTCGGTGAGTTCGATGTCGTCGTAGCAACCCGAAGGTTCGTCGATGCCGTAGACCTGCATGAAGGCAGCCACCGCCGAGGCCATACAGTGGCGCGCGTTGGGGTCGAGGTTGTTGGTGCGCCACCCGGCCTTGGCCAGCTTGACCGCGGCATAGCCTTCAGGAATCGTGTACTGGCCCGAGCCCATGATGCCGACTCCGGTCGGACCGAGTTCGGAGTGAACCCTTTTGAACTGGCGTTCCATCTCGTCGAATGCCCGCTCCCAGGAGACCTCAGTGAAGTCGCCCTGTTTGTCGAAGCGGCCGTCCTTCATCCGCAGCAGGGGCTTGTGCAGGCGGTCGGCGCCATAGAGAATCTGGGCGTTGGCGTAACCCTTGACGCACAAGAGCCCCCGGTTGACGGGATTCTCCGGGTCGCCCTTGACGGCGGCGATGCGCCCGTCCCTGGTGCCCACCATGACGCCGCAGCCGACGCCGCAGAAACGGCAGACGCTCTTTTCCCATGCGATATTTGGATCGAGGGCGGCGTTGCCGTTGGTCTCCGCCATCGGCACGCCCACCGCCGCCGCGGTGGCTGCCGCAACGCTCGATTTGACAAAGTCTCGTCTCGACAACGCGGTCTTCATGTTGCTCCTCCCGTCGGGTTCGGGGCGGGTCGGTCGTCAAGGTCCTGGAAATGCAAGACCAACTCGGCGGCCAGCACATCCGGCAGCGACTGCACGTGGCGCAGCGCCTGCTTGTGGTCCTCGATCGAGGACCGTTCCTGGACCACGACCAATTTGCCGCTGTGAGGGTCTCGCGCGTGAACCTCGGTACCGGGCAGGCGGTTGAGCGATGCCTCGACCGTCTCCAGGTTTTCGGGTCGCGTCGTGACACACAGCCCCGACACGCTCCAATTACTGACTGTCATCTCGATACCCCCTCGCGATCTCGGACCAAAAACCCGCATGACGTTGTGTGTCTCAAAAAACAAGAATAGGACGGTGGCGCTTGAAAGCCTTGACCGTGATCAAGAACGGCGCTGCGGCTTCGATTTTCTCGACGTCGATGAGGAGCAGGGTGATTGTTGCACATATGCTCATAGTATTGAGAATTAATCCGAAATACAATCTCATAAAATGATATGCTGCCGCGCGCTGCGACATGGTCTGCAGGGGGTCTCGATGGATTTTCCGGTCTTCCACCTCGATTTTCTCGGCAACCGCATGCTGATCGCCCTGATCGCGGTCGTCCACGTTTTCATCAACCACTCGTTGGCGGTCGGCGCCATGCCGTTGGTGACAGCGATGGAGTTCTGGGGGCACCGCAAGGGAGACGAGCGATGGGACCGGTTGGCCTATCGGATCCTCACCGTGTGCTTCGTGATCACCACGACGATGGGCGCATTGACCGGAGTGGGCATCTGGCTCTCGACGTCCCTGGTCAACCCCTACGCGATCGGCAGTCTGATCCGGGTGTTCTTCTGGGCGTGGTTTATCGAGTGGCTGGTCTTCGTCGCCGAGGTGGTGTTCATCATGATCTACTACCTGACCTGGAAGAAGATGCAGGATCGCAAGCCGGCCCACATCGCCATCGGGGCCGTCCTCAGCTTTTTCTCGTGGGTCACCATGGCCATCATCACCGCCATCCTCGGTTTCATGATGGAGCCCGGGAGTTGGACGGCGCGCGAGACGTTTTTGTCCGGTGTCTTCAATCCCATCTATCTCCCTCAGCTCGCCTTCCGCACCCCCGTGGCGATGGTGGCGGCGGGATGGCTGGCACTCTTCCTCGCCTTCTTCTTCACTCGGCGCGACCGCGACCTTCGCGGCCAGGCGGTCCGTGTGATTTCCGTGTGGTCTCTGGTGTGGCTGCCATTCGCGGCTGCAGGCGCCCTGTGGTACTGGAGGGTGATTCCCGAGTGGATGGAGGTCAACGTCCCGATCGCTCTCGGCACCCAGAGATTCGCCGCCTGGTACGACCAGCTGCTGGTCGTGCTGGCGGTGATGGCGGCGACTGTGCTGGTGGCAGCTGTGGTCGGGGCCCTGTTCCCCAGGCAGGTGCCGCGGGTTGCAATGCTCGTGCCTTTGGCCATGACTCTGGTCCTGCTTGGTTCCTTCGAGCGGGTGCGCGAGTTCATTCGCAAGCCCTATGTGATCGGCGACTACATGTATGCCAACGGCCTCCGCGTGGCCGACTACCCCTTGTACAAGGAAGAGGGCGTCCTGCGCCACGCCACCTACACCTCCGTGCGGACCGTCACCGATGACAACGGGGTCGAAGCCGGGGCGGAGGTCTTTCGCCTCACCTGCACCCGGTGCCACACCGCGACCGGCATCAACGCGGTCACCGATCGGCTGCGTGACATGTACGGCCCGGGCACCTGGGATCGCGACACGGTGAAGTACTACCTCATCGGGATGCACACCGCTCGCCCCTTTATGCCGCCATTCCCGGGAACCGAACGCGAGGCCGGGGCGCTGGCCGACTACCTGTTGGAGCTTCGCTCCGTCCGGCAGCCGGTGATCGGCGCGCAGGACGGGGGTGTCGCAATGTCGCCGGAGCCTCGCGCGGGCGTGGAAGGAGGGGTGTGAGATGGAACCGTTCCCGATCCCGAAGGACTTTTTCTTGCCGCTGCCCGCTTCTCCCGTCGATCTTCAGGTGGCCATCGTCCTGCTCTTTCTCGCCCACATCCTCTTCGTCAATCTGATGGTGGGGGGCGCCCTGCTGACGCTCGTGTACGAGGTGCGGGGCCGGCGGCGTCCGGAGTTCGATCGTCTGGCGCAGAAGATTGCCGCCACCGTGACAGTCAACAAGAGTCTGGCCGTCGTCCTCGGGGTCGGACCGCTCCTCGTCATGAACGCCCTTTACGCCCTCTGGTTCTACACCGCCAACAGCCTCACCGGCCGCGCCTGGATCATGACCGTCCCATTGGTGATCGCGGCATTCCTCCTGCTCTACGCCCACAAGTACAGCTGGCAGGCTCTGGCCGATCGCAAGGGGCTCCACATCACCATCGGCGCAGCCGGCACGCTGTTGTTGCTCCTCGTGCCGTTCATCTTTCTCGCCAACATCAACCTCATGATCTTTCCCGACCGCTGGTTCGGAGTCGAGGGTTTTCTCTCCACCGTGCTGCTTCCCAACGTCGTCCCGCGTTACCTCCACTTCGTGCTCGCCTCGGTGGCCGTGACCTCGCTCTGCCTCGCCGGTTGGTTGTGCCGGAGGGGCTTCCCGTTCGAAACTGAAATGCCCGGTCTCGACCGCTGCGAGACCCGGCGAGAACTCCTCGCGGCGGCGTTCGGAGCCACCGCGCTGCAGCTGGTGGCAGGCCCGTTGGTGCTGATGACCCTGCCGCCGAACGGATTTTCCTGGCTGATGATCGGGAACCTCACACTCGCCGTGACCCTGGGTGCCACCGCCCTGCTGCTCCTGTGGCGGGAGATGACCGAACGTGGTCCGTTGACCGCTCGCTACTGGGGTATCGTGGTCCTCCTCGGCTGTACGGTCGGTTTAATGGCCTTTGTCCGCCACCTCTACCGCGAGGAGGCGATCGCTCCCCACCGCGCCCTGGTAGCTGCCCACAGCGAGGTCTTTCGAGCGGCCTCGATCGGAGCCGAGATGCGATTGGCGGCCGGGGTTCCCCGCCTCGGCGAGGCGGAAGTCGTGGCGTCACCCGGCGAACGCACTTTCCGGTCGGTGTGTATGGCCTGCCACGCCCGCGATGAACGACGGGTCGGCCCGCCCCTGGCGGAGATCGTCGACATCTACGGCGGCAACCCAGACGGGCTGATCGCATGGGTCAAGGCGCCCGGCAAGAAGCGCCCTGGCTACCCCGAGATGCCGCCGATCAGAATGCAGGAAGGCCAGTACCGCGCGGTCGCCGATTACATCCTCGAGGAGGTCTTTGTTGCAGGTGACGAGCCGACGTCTGGCGCAGCGGAGGGCTAATCCAGGATCTCGATGTCGCCGTACTGTTTCGAAGTCTCGAGTCGCAGCACGGGGAGTGGCACCTCGGCATCGGATGGCGTTTCGAAACCAGGCCGCGGAATGCCGCGGATGATGACGTTCGAGGGAAGCTGGACCGACATCCCGCCCATGCGCTGGCGCAGCGAGATGTCGGCGTCGTTTCGCCAGGGCCCCTCGAGACCGACGTGGCCACCACCCATCGAGAACCCGACATCGAGTCGGCGAGGGCTCGCGTTGCCGACACCGTCGATGGCGCCGCCGCCCTGGGTAAAGTGAACCGATAGCGAGTCCATCGGTTGGGTGGGTGGCCCGGAGAACTGAACCGCTCCCCCGCCCTGGTTGAAATGGAGATCGGCCGCGCCGAGGGCCAAACCACCGAGCTCGATCTCACTTCCACCCTGGCGGACTCTGACTTCGAGGTCGAAGAACACATCACGCGGGAGGAAGATCGTGATTTCAGGTCGGGAGCCGCTCAGAATTTCTTTCAGCATCGTGAGCCCATACGATCGTGACGGCCGCCCGAACTCGACCTCATAGACCCAGCCCTCAGAACCTCGGGCCTCCCGAAACCTCTCCTTCAGGTCATAGATGTTGGTGTCGAACTCTGCCTCGATGCGCATCGGCTCGCCGGGTTCGGCGGGCTTGATCTGAAAAAATGTCCCTTCGATGTCGAGAACCACGGCCCCCGCGGCGCCGGCCGGTGGCATCTCCAACTCGAGCGTCGAAACGCCTTCGGTGCTCGCAGGCTCGGCAGACGGGAGGAGTTGCGTCAACTCGAGCTTCTCGATCTGTTCGTTTCGGGCCATCGACGACGCAATGCCGAAGATAACGGCGCAGGTCACGAGCGCGATCATCAGCAGACCGAGACAGCCGAAACACCCGAAACAGCCGATCTTTTTGCATCCGCCCCGTTGTGCTGGCATCTTCGCGCCTCCTGACGAACCGTGGTTTGGGACCACGGTACACGATCGTCAGCGTGTGCGGGCTTCGCTATGATCGGGCGTGGCCTTCGTCAGCATTTTCAACGACGTCCTCGGGCCCGTCATGCGCGGGCCTTCGAGCTCGCACACCGCGGGCGCATACCGCATCGGGCTCGTGGTCCGCGATCTGCTCGCCGAGGAGCCGCGCACGGTCCGGGTCGTGTTCGATCCGGCGGGATCCATGGCGCCGACCTACGAGCCGCTCGGGGTCGACCTCGCCTTGACCGCAGGTCTCATGGGCTGGTCGATGCTCGACCAGGCCTACTTTCAAGCTGTTGAACGGGCGCGTGCCGAGGGCTTGACCGTCCGGTTCGAGCTGTCGCCGCTCGAGCACACCCGCCACCCCAACGGGATGCTCATCGAAGCGGAGTCGCGAGGCGGGACCACCCTGTCGATGGTCGCTGAAGCGGTGGGTGGAGGCGGGATCAGGATCGTTCGGCTCGATGATCGTCCGGTCGACCTCGACGGTAAGGCCCACGCGGTCATCGTTGAGGACGGGGACGGCAATCTTTTAGTGAACCGTAGTGCCGAACCCCCGCTCCGTGACCTCGGCGGGGCGAGAATAAGACCTGGACGGCTCACCGGTCTTCTTTGTTCAGAAGGGCGAGACCCTCTTCGAAGGCGCCGGGGAAATGGTGGCCTTCGCGGAGGACCGCCTTCATTCGTTGGGGGAGGCGGCGCTCGCCTATGAGTCCGAGCTGCTCGGGATGGGTGCGGCGGATTCCGTCGAAGAAATGTTTCGCCGTTTCGACATCATGGAGCAGTCGGTGGCCGCCGGCCTCGATGACAATCAGTCGGACATGTTGTTGCTCCGACCGACGGCCGCGGGCGTCTTCAATGCCGAGGGTCGGGGAGCTCTGGCGATCGGCGGCATTCACACCCGCGCTGCCGCGCGCGCCCTCGCGGTGATGCACCACTGCAACAGCCGCGGCGTGGTCTGTGCGGCGCCCACCGGCGGTTCTGCCGGAACCGTGCCCGGGGTGGTGGTGAGTCTGGTCGAGGCGTTGGATCTCTCGCGCCGACAGACCGCACTCGCGCTCTTCGCAGCCTCGGCGATCGGTCTCATCGTCGCCCGTCGTGCCACCTTTGCCGCCGAGATCGCCGGGTGCCAGGTCGAGATCGGGGTCTCGGGAGCGATGGCCGCTGCGGCCGTGGTTGAAGCGGCCGGAGGAAGCGCTCGACAAGCGGCCGATGCCGCGGCCATATCGCTCCAGAACACCATGGGATCGCCGTGCGACCCGGTGGCCGGCGCCTGCGAGGTGCCCTGCCACACGCGCAATGCGGTGGCTGCTTCCAGCGCCTTCACCTGCGCCGACCTCATCCTCGGCGGCTACACAAACCCGATCCCGCTCGACGAGACCATCGATGCGTCCTACGAAGTCGGCAAGGCCCTGCCCAGCGAGCTGCGCTGTACCGCCAGGGGCGGTTGTGCAGTCACTCCGTCCGCTCTGAGTCTTCCGCGACTGCGGAAATAAGCGCAAAGACGCCCACCCGCCCCTCGATCACATCGGAAAGAAGGCCACCAGCAACCCGATGATGAGGAAAAGCGTCAGAAACGGCACGAAGACATAACCCATGAGCTCGCGCGCCTGGAGGCGGAGGCCGGCGCCCATGACCGGCAGGACGGTGAGCAGGAAGAACGGCTGCAGTAGATTGGTCAACGACTCGCCGTAAGCCGTCGCCATCGCGACGCGGGCGACGTGGTGGCCGAGGACATCCGTCCCTACCGGGCCCGCGAGCTCGCGAACCGCCTCCACCAGCGGCGGCCCGATCACTGCCCACTCGCCCCCGGCCGAGGGGATCGAGAAGTTGATGAAGGCGCCGAGGGCGTAGGCCGCAACCGGAAGCGTTTCGAGAGTGACCCTGGAGGCCATCCACACTGCCATCGCCTTGCCCAGCCCGGTGGCCATCATGATCCCCATGATGCCGGCGTAGAAAGGGTACTGAAAGACGATCCCCGAGATGTTGGAGCAGGCGCGCTGCATCGCCACCACGTAGCGGATCGGTGTCCGGTGGAGCAGCAGGCCGAAGATCAGAAACGTGAATATCATGATGTTGAGGTCGAGATCGAAGCCCCGGCGCCCGAAGTGAACGACGAGGTAGGTCAGTCCCATGGCGACGACCACCATCTGCAGGATGGCGCTGGTGTTGGCCCAGTCCGAAAAAGTCCAACCGGGCTGCCGCATCCTTTCTGCCTCTTCGATGACCGCGGATTCCGCCCCGGCGGTTGGGTCGGTGCGGAGCTCCTGGATTTCGACCCCGTCGTGGCGCGGCCGCAAGAACCACATCACGGTCGGCGTCACCGTCAGGTAGACGATCATGACCGTCAGGTTGAGGGGACTTCCAAGCGTCGCCGAGGTTGGGATGGTCGCCGACAGGAGACCGGCCTCGATCAGGAAGTTCCCGGGAGTATTGAGCAAGAGGGGGATCGAGCTCGACAGACCGACCACCCAGGCATTTGACGAGATATAGGCGCAGGCCACCAGGAACGGGTAGTTCACACCCCGAACCCGCCGCGCCAGCTCGCGGCCGAGGACGGCTGTCAGGACCACCCACCCCCAACTGATCAGAACCAGGAGACCGCCGGCAACGAGGACGCACAGGTACACGGTGCCGGGCCGGGTGATTTTAGCCGCCAGCCTGTCGATGAGGTGGGCGACCGGGGCCGACAGAGCGATGGCATACCCGGTGACCAGGATCAGCACCATCTGCATACCGAAAGCGAGCAGCATCCACAGGCCGTCGTACCAGCCCGAGATCACCTCGATCGGGCTCGCCCCGACCAACACCACCGCCGTCAGGGCGGTCACGATGGTCAGGAGGATCGCGAAGACAAACGGGTCCGGGAGCCAGCGTTTGAACTCTTCGGCGCACCAACTGCCCACTCTGGCGATCATCGAGGTTCCTTCTCGTGGCGATTCATTCGAACGCCGCATCTTAATCTGGAAATCGATCTCAATCCAAAGGAGCTTCGGTGGCCGTGCGGGAATTCCGAATTCCGAATTTCGAATTCCGAATTCGTGCGAGGTCCGCCTCGGCAGCGATGTGACCGAAGGCCGCCCAGTTGTTGCCGGCGACGATGGCCTCGAGCATGGCGGTTCCAATATCGGTGTCGCCCTCCGCCATATGCCAGGCGGCCAGACCGTAGGCGACGGCCGCATTGGATGACGACATGCCCTCGCTCTGCAGGTCACTCTCTTCGAGCTCGCCTTTGTAGAACAGGCACAGACGGAGATAGGCCTCGTTTTCGATGACCTCCGTGTCGGTGGTGATCGGTTCAAGAAGGGCTGCGGCCTCGTCATCTCGGCCCAACCGGCGGAGGGTCAAATAGAGCCAGTTGGTGGTGGACACCATCATGTCGTTGTTGGCAGCCGACGCCGCCCGCTCTCGGTAGGCTCGTTCAGCGCGTTCGTCATCGCCCTGGAGGTAATAGGCCAGCCCGAGGTGATACCAGATATTGGACTGAAGGGTGGAGACCGGGATGCCGAAGGCATTGGGCATGCCGTCCGGTTCGACCTCGTCCTCGGTGCCTTCAATCAGCCAAGCGGCGTGCTCGAGATCGGCGACGGCCTTGTCGAGTTGTCGGGTGGTGATGTAGCGGTGACCGCGGTGGCGGTACAAACGGGCGTCATCAGGGAATCTCTCGATGCCTTGCGAGAAGATACCGATGGCCTCATGGTAGCGTCCGAGATAGGCTGCGCGGCGGCCGTACCAGATGAGAGCTTCGACGTCATCGGGCGCGGTCTGCCAGGCGGTGCGGGCGGCTTCGTACGCGGCCAGCGCCTCCGGGGTCGGTTGGGGTGGGAAGAGCGGCGCGCCCAAAAACGATGTCGCCTCGGCCTCCGGTCGCGGACGCGGTCCCGGTTCGAGGTGTTCCTCGATGTAGTTGGTCATGAGGGTGTAGAGGTGCATGGTGGTGCCCTTGCCCTCGCGGATGCCGTGACTGCGGTTGGGGTAGGCCATGAGATCGAATTGTTTGCCCTGGGCGATCAACTCGTCGATCAAGAGCTCGACGCCCTGGTAGTGGACGTTGTCGTCGCCGGTGCCGTGGACCAGCAGGAGATCGCCCTCGAGTCCCTGGGCGTGGTTGATGGGTGAACCGTCTTTGAAGCCCTCGGCGTTGTCCTCGGGCAGACCCATGTAGCGTTCCTGGTAGACGGTGTCGTACAGCTTCTGATCGGGGACGGAGGCGACGGCGATCCCCATGGCGTAGAGCTCGGGATAGCGGAAGAGAGCGTTCAGGGTCATGGTGCCGCCGCCGCTCCAGCCCCACGAACCGATGCGGTGGCGGTCGATGAATGGGAATGCTGCGAGCATCGCGCGCACGCCCACAGCCTGGTCCGCCGAAGCGAGGACCCCGATCTGGCGGTAGACCGATTTGCGCCACTGGCGGCCCCGCGGCGCCGGGGTGCCGTGGTTGTCGAGGCTGGCCACCACGTAGCCGTGTTGGGCGAGCATGAGGTACCACAGCTTTCCTCCCCGTCCCCAGCTGTTCTGCACCGTCTGACCTGCGGGTTCGCCATAGACATACATCAGAAGCGGGTAGATCTTGGTGGGGTCGAGGTCTGCAGGGGTGATCATCCAGCCGTCGACCTCCAGGCCGTTTCCGATATCGACCTGGAAGGATTCGATCGGAGATTTTGCCAGGTCATCGAAGGCCTTCTGGATCGCGGCGTTGTCCTGGAGCACGCGGCGGACATCGTGGTCCGGGAGTGACACGAGGTCGGTCTGCGGTGCGATCTCCCGCGCCGAAAAGCCGTGAATGGCCCATTGGGCGTCCTTCGAGATCTGGTAGGTGTGGGTGCCGGCGGGGCCGGCCGGAGTCACCATTTCCAGTGGGCCGCTGCCGTCGAGCGCGGTCCGGAACAGAAATCGGCTGGTGGGATCTTCGGGAGAGGCCAGGAAGTAGGCCCAACCACCGGCATCGTCGACCATGGCGAGATCGATGACGTCGTAACCGCCATTGGTGACCAACCGCACATCCTTACCGTCGCGCGCCACCAGATAGAGATGCCGCCAACCGTCGCGTTCCGACAACCAGGTGAAGGAGCGCCCTCCGTCAATCCACTGGGGATCGTCGTGCATCTCGACCCACGCCTCGTCGCTGTCTGTGAACACCGTCCGAAGCGTGCCGTTGGACAGGGTGCCGAGCATGACGTGGGCGGTGTTTTGCAACCGGTTGAGTTGAATCAGCCAGATTTCGTCCGGGCTTGCGGCCCAGCCCATCTTGGGAATGTAGTTCATCCGCGAATCGCCCTCGGGCTCGAACCAGGTGGTCTCGCCGCCACCGGCAGGAATCACCCCAACCCGGCAGGCCGAGTTGGTTGTCCCCACCTTGGGATAGGGGATCGGAATAAGCTCGGGGTAAGTCGAGTCAGTGTTATTGATGAGATGAAAGGTTCCGACTCCCTTCGAGTCAAACTGCCAATAGGCGATGTGGCGGCCGTCGGGGCTCCATCGGAAACCGTCGCGGACGCCGAACTCCTCCTCGTAGACCCAGTCGGAGGTGCCGTTGATGATGTGTTCATTTTGATCGTCAGTCAGTCGAACCACGTCGAGAGTGGCCAGATCCTGGACGTAGAGGTCCTTGTCGTCAAAATTCACCCATGCGACCCGGGTGCCGTCGGGTGAGATCTTGGCGAACATCATCGTCGACTCCGGTGTGTCGCCGCCGAGCTTCTGCAACGTTCCGTGTGTGAGGTGGAGCAGCCAGTAGTCGCCGCGGGTGTTGCGCCGCCACACCCTTTCGGTGTTGGTGAAGACCAGCAGCTGGGTGCCGTCCTCGGACCACTGGTAGTCGTCGATCTTGAGCGGATCGATGCCTTCGCCCGGGACCAGCGCAGCGGCTGGAACCATCACAACGCGTTCTCCCGTGGCCGGGTCATAGCGAATGATGTCCTTGGCTTTCTTGAAGTCGGGAGACGGCTCCAGTGTGGTGTAGCCCGAACCTTCGACGAGCCAACGTGCGGGCCCGAAACGCTCGATGGCAAATTCCTTGTCCTCGAATATTCGTTCGAGCGTCAACCGCGACGGGTCCACTGCCGTTTCCTGCGCCGGTGCCGCGGTCGAGGCCAACATCACAGTGATCAGCGCCGGCATCCACCGCCCGCCACGACCCTTTGGGTTGAGGAGAAACATCTGCGGCCCTCCGTATTCAGCCGAGCCGATGATCTCACGTCCGCAGCGCATATTGGGATCGCGTCTCCTTCGTGTCAGATCCGGCGACGGGACGAAGGGTGGGCGGCGCGGGCGGGATGCGGAATTCGGGGCAGGTCTGTATGATTCCGCGATGACCTTCGTGCCCAGGCTGTATCCCGACCCTGCCGCCTCCCTTCTCGTGGTATGAGCGCTCTCGCTGTCCTGATGTTGCTCGCCGGGTTGGCGCTGCTGGTGGCCGGCGCCGAGCTTTTGGTACGTGGCGCCGCATCGGCGGCATTGGCTCTCGGCATCAGCCCGTTGGTGATCGGCTTGACGGTGGTTTCCTTTGGCACCAGCGCACCGGAGCTGGTCACCGGGATCATGGCGGCAGCGCGGGCCGAGCCGGGCATCGTGATCGGCAACGTGGTCGGCAGCAATATTTTCAACGTGCTGGTGATCCTCGGCTTGGCGGCGTTGTTCTCGCCGCTCTCGGTCGACCGCCAACTGGTTCGTGTCGACGTTCCGGTGATGGTGGCACTGTCGTTTGTGGTGTGGGGGATGGCCGGCAGCGGAACGCTCGCCCGTTGGCAGGGAACGCTGCTGGTTGCTGGCCTGGTTGCCTACCTTTTCGCGACGGTGAGAGCAAGCCGGCGCGCGGCGCCCGAGCTCGAAGAAAAGATCGGCGAGGGGCTGCCCTCGGCAGTGAACAAGAGGACGCTGGCCGGGGACGGGCTCCTGGTTGCGGCCGGCCTCGGCCTCCTGGTGTGGGGCGCGGCCTGGCTGGTGCGCGGTGCGTCCGCTGTGGCGGAGGGCCTCGGTGTCAGCGAGTTGGTGATCGGCCTCACGGTGGTGGCCGCCGGGACTTCACTGCCCGAGCTCGCGACCTCGGTGGCCGCCGCCGTACGGGGCCACACCGATATTGCGGTCGGGAACGCGGTCGGCTCGAACATCTTCAACCTCCTGGCCGTGCTTGGATCCAGCTCTCTAGTTGCGTCGGGTGGCATCGCCGTCTCCGACAAGGCGCTCGGGTTCGATTTTCCACTGATGGTCCTCGTCGCCGCGGCGTGCGTACCGGTCTTCCTCTCCGCCGCCAAGATCGAGCGGTGGGAAGGTATTCTCTTTTTGTCTGTTTATTGCGGCTACCTGGGGTGGATGCTGATGATTGCGGGCTCCGCTTCCCCGCCCTCTCTGATGCTCGTGCTGGTGATCTTCGGCCTGCCGCTGATCGGCCTGACCTGCCTGCCGCTGGTGTGGCGGAGGGCGCGGGTTCCGGGCTAGTCTGATTCACGTCGCGGCGCCGGGCGGGCTACAATCCGAATATGCAACTCGTACCGCAGCGGCGCCAATATCTGCGAACAGAGCGTTTCAATGGGGAGGAGGCGGTGGATGACCGAGTCTGACGAACGGAGAGACCTCGGACGCGTGCCGAGCTTCAGCTATGTCAAGCTCGTGACGACCGATGGGAGCGGGAATGAAAAGGTCCTGCCGATGATCCTCCGCGACCGCAGTACGACAGGGGTCGGTGCCATGTATATCGGCAAGGAGGTCCTCAACCCTGCCGGTGAGTATGTTCTCCGTGACGCTGAGGGGAACGAACGAAAGGTCAAGCTGGTGTGGACCCGGAGAGTGGCCGATTTCGTTCAGATGTTGGGGCTCGCGATCGCAGATGACTGACACATTGCGCGCCTGAGCCAGCGCAGAAACGCCGACCTCTCGCGCGGCGACCGGCTTGCCGCGTTTCAAATATCCGGAGGGGGATAATGACCGATTCTCGCAACCGTTCGATTTTTGCTGTCATCGTGTCTTTCATCGTGGTGCTGGGTCTCGCGCAGGGTGGTGCAGCCGGCGACAGGGCCCTGACGTTCGAAGAGTTGATGCAGTTCCGCCAGATCCGAAATGCGGTGATCTCCGACGACGGCGGGTGGGTCGCCTACGCCCTGGTTCCCGATCGCGGTGACGGCGTTCTGGTCGTGCGGTCGACGACGGATGGGACCGAACACCGGATCGAGCGAGGTGCTGATCCCGAGATCTCGAAGGATGGTCGTTGGGTTGCTGCGGCGATCGCCCCGACCCTCGAAGAGCGCGAAAAGGCGGGGGCAAAGGAGGGCGACAAAGAAAAGGACACGCCCGAAAAGGGCCTGGCGATCTTCGACCTCACGAATGGAGTTGAGGAACGCATCGACGGCGTCGATTCGTTCGCCTTCTCCGAGGACGGTCGCTGGCTGGCCTACAAGCTTGCTGAAGAAAAAGTCGAGGAAAAGGAGAAAGCCTCCGAGGGTTATCAAAAGGAGGAGCCCGAGGCTCAATCGATTGCGGTCCCGGAGGAAGAAAAGAAGAAGAAGAAGAAGGAGAAACTCGGCACGACCCTCAAACTGCGCAGACTGGGTGGTGAAGACGCCATCACGGTAGAGCACGTGTCCGAGTTTGTTTTTGCCGAGCAGGCACCACTGCTGGCGTATACCGTCGCCGCGCCGAAAGGCGAGGGCAACGGTCTCCACGTGCGTGACCTGGGCAAAGGTGGTTTGGTGTTTTCTCTCCACGAAGCCACATCCGGCCGATATACCCAGCTCACCTGGGCGCGCGAGGCACGTCGCCTGGCGTTCACCGCGGCTGTCCTCGATGATGAAGGTGAACCGCGTGACGCCGAAGTTTGGGTTTGGACCGGCAGCGGCAATGCGAAAAAGATGGTGTCGAAGGAGGACGCGCCGGATGGCTTCACCGTGCCGTCGAAGAACGAACTTACCTGGAGCCGCGGCGGCGCCCGTCTCTTTTTCGGTTTCAAGGCGATCGACGGTGATGAGGAAGACGATCCCGAAACGGACACCGGAAGCGCGGAGGGGGCCTTCGATCCCTACGACCTCGAGGCGGTGCTTGCCAGGACCGAGGTCGATGTGTGGCACTGGAATGATCCCAGGATCATCCCCAACCAGAAGGAGCGCTGGAAGGAGCACGAAAAGGACCGCGTCTTCCTCGCGGTGGTGCACCTGGATTCGGGGAAGATCGTGCCGTTGGCCGATACCGAGGTGCCCGAGATCGTGCCGGCCGACAACGCGCGCGTCGTGCTCGGAGCCGCCGATGGTCCGTACCTCAAGCAGATGACGTGGGACGGTGTCTATGGCGACATCTATGTGGTGGATCTTTCGACTGGTGAGCGGACTCTGGTGGTCGAACGGCTGGCCCGGGGCTGGCGGTCCCGTGCTTCGTTGTCACCCGACGGCACCTCGGTCCTCTATTACCGTGACGGGAACTGGCATCTGTACGATGTTGTGAACTCTGCGACGCGCAACCTCACCGCCGGGCTCGACGTCCCCTTTGCCGACGAGGACCACGACTACCCCAGCGACGCGCCGGGCTACGGCCACTCCGAGTGGTTGGATGACTCGAGCGCGGTGATGATCTACGACAAGTACGACATCTGGCAGGTCTTCGCCGACCGGCATCCGGCGGTGAACATAACCGGCGGCGAGGGCCGCAGGACGACGACTCAGTTCCGGGTGGTCGATCTCGACTCGGAGGACGACACCATTCCCGCCGACCGGGCGCTGCTGTTCGAGGCTTATCACGATCTCGAAAAGCATGACGCCTTTTATTCCGGAAGCCTCGGAACCAGCTCGCTGAGCCGGTTGTTCGGCGACGGACAGCACCGTCTCGGGGTTGTGGGCAAGGCCGAGGACGCTGACCGTCTGGTATTCACGAGCGAGCGCTACGAGGTGTTTCCGGACCTCTGGGTCACCAATATGAAATTCGCAGGCGCTAGAAAACTTTCCGACGCCAACCCCCAGATCAACGACTACGCATGGGGCTCGTCAGAGCTCGTCGAGTGGACGAGCATCGACGGCGTGCCGCTGCAGGGCGTGCTCATCAAACCCGGCAACTACCAACCCGACACGAGGTATCCGGTGCTGGTCTACTATTACCGCTTTTCTTCACAGCGGCTCAACATGTTCAACGAACCGGTGGTCAACCACCGACCGAGCTTCCCGGTCTATGCCTCCAACGGATATGCGGTCTTTCTCCCCGACATCCGGTTCGAAGTCGGTCGGCCTGGATTCTCGGCCACCAAGTGCCTCGTTCCCGGGGTTCAGAAACTGGTGGACATGGGCGTGGCCGATCCCGATGCTATCGGTCTTCACGGCCACTCGTGGAGCGGCTACCAGACCGCCTTCGTCATCACCCAGACCGATATCTTCGCGGCGGCAGCGGCAGGCGCACCGGTGTCGAACATGACCTCGGCCTACTCGGGAATCCGCTGGGGCACCGGGTTGGCGCGCCAGTTCCAGTACGAACAATCGCAGAGCCGTATCGGTGGCAGTCTGTGGGAGTTCCCAGAGCGCTATATCGAAAACTCCCCGGTCTTTTTTGCCGACCGCATCAACACCCCGCTCCTGATCGAGTTCGGCGACGAGGACGAAGCGGTGCCCTGGTACCAGGGCATCGAGCTCTACCTGGCCTGCCGCCGCCTCGAGAAGAACTGCATCATGCTCCAATACCGCGGCGAACCCCACCACCTCAAGAAGTACGCCAATAAGCTGGATTACTCGATCAGAATGAAGCAGTTCTTCGATCACTGGCTCAAGGGCGACATGGCGCCGGCCTGGATGACTGAAGGAGTCCCGTACCGTGGCGAGTAGGCTGTCTCTGTAGATAACCGGGGAGGACTGACCATGAGGCAAGCGACGTTGACCCGAAGCATCGGCGCGGCATTAGTCCTGGTGGTGGCCGCCGCTCTCGATCCCAGTGCGACGGCCTGCACCACGGCGGTGGTGGGCCCGGGGGCTTCCACCACGGGCACACCCATCCTGTGGAAGAACCGCGACACCTCCACCCTGTCTAACAGGATCGTCTATGTCGACGACCAGCCCTTTGCCTATCTCTGTCTGGCGAATGCCGGAGCCAGATCGGGGCGATCGTGTTTTGCCGGGCTCAACCAAGCGGGCTTCGGGATCATCAACACAGTGGCCTACAACGTTCCACTGCTCGCCGACGAAAGCGACGACCACGAGGGCATCATCCAGGCTGACGCTCTCCGCACCTGCCGGACGGTGGATGATTTTGAACGATACCTCGAGACAAACCTGGGGCCCGAGCTTGGTGCCCAGACCAACATTGGGGTCATCGATGCAGAGGGCGGAGCGGCGATCTTCGAGGTCCACAACCACGGCATCGAGAAGATCGACGCGGCAGATATGCCCACAGATTATCTTGTCAACACCAACTTCGCCCGCACAGGCGAGGAGGAAGAGGGCGAGGGATATATTCGGTTCGAACGGGCGACCGAACTGTTTCAGTTCTTTCCTGCCGGCGGGGTCGACCCCGAGGTCATCCTCCACAGCTTCACCAGGGACCTCGGGCACCCGCTCCTCGGCGGATCGGGGCTCAACGACACCGCCAAGTCTCCGGCGCGTCCACCGGAATGGATCAACACCCGTGATCGCATCAATCGGCCGTCCACGGCCTCCGCTGTTGTTATCGTGGGTGGCAGTGATCAGCGCCCTGCGACCCTCTGGATCATTCCCGGCGAACCGGTGACTGCCGCTGCCATTCCCTTGTGGGTGGAATCGGGCCACAGCCCAGCGGCGCTCTCGGAAGGCGAGCAGGTCCCGCTGTGGCTCGAAAGCCTGCGCATCAAGAAGGAACTGCGGCCCTCCAAGAAGGGCCACATTTTCGATTATCTCGACCTCACCCTTCTCGATAATGCCGACGGCACCGGCTATCTGCCGTCTCTCCTCGAGCTTGAAATGTCGATTTTTGATGAAACCGCAGCTTTTCTGGACCAACACCCAGGGTCAGCGGAGCTGGCCGAGTACCAGGAGAGAATCGCCGACCGGGTGCTGGAACATCTGCGGTCCATCACCTTCGACCGAACGGAACCGGATCCAGCCGCTGCGCGGGTGGCGGCCAGTCCGCACTAACCCTCCTCAGACCGTCATGGTCTCGAAGTGGCAGGTGAAGTGCCGCAGGAATTCTGCCTGCCTGGTGATGCGGTGGCCGGGGATCGATTGGCGGTCGTTCCAAACCTCCTCGATGACCTCGACCAGGTAGTCGAAGTGGCTCTGGGTGTAGACCCGTCTCGGGAATGCGAGCCGCACCAGTTCGAGCGGCGAAGGCTGCTCGACGCCGTCGTCGTCGAAGTGCCCGAACATGACGCTCCCGAGCTCGACCGCGCGCACCCCGCCGGCCAGATAGAGGGCGTTGACCACGCCGATGCCGGGGTAGGAGAGCTGCGGCAGATCGGGCAGCATGGCGCGGGCGTCGAGGAAGACCGCGTGGCCGCCGGCGGGCAGGACCATCGGGATCCCGAGCGTCGTCAGGCGCTCGACCATGTACTCCACCGTCGCGTGGCGGTAGACCTGATAGTCGTAGTCGAGGGCCTCGTGAAGCCCGACCGCAATCGCCTCGAGGTCGCGCCCGGCGAGACCGCCGTAGGTCGGGAAGCCCTCGCGCAGGATGAGCAGCGTCCGAAATTTCTCAGCCCACTCGTCGTCCCGGCACACCAAAAAACCACCGATGTTGGCGAGGCCGTCCTTTTTGCAACTCATGGTGGCGCCGTCGGCAAGGGCGAACATCTCCTGCGCGATCTCCTCCAATGGGCGGTCGGCGTAGCCGTCTTCGCGCTGGCGCACGAAGTAGGCGTTCTCGGCAAAACGGCAGGCGTCGATGATGAGCGGGATGTGGTGCTCGGCCAGAACATCCCGGACGGCGCGGAGATTGGCCATCGACACCGGCTGGCCGCCGCCGGTGTTGTTGGTCACGGTCATCATGGCGAAGGGGATCTTCTCGGTGCCGTGTTCGGCGATGCAGGCGCGCAGAGCCTCGACATCCATGTTGCCCTTGAACGGTGCCGAAACCTGGGTGTCGAAGGCCTCAGGGCACGGCAGGTTGAGCGCGGTCGCGCCGCAGAATTCGATGTTGGCGCGGGTGGTGTCAAAGTGGCTGTTGTTGGGGACGACATCGCCGGGCTTTAAGATGCACGCGGCGAGGATCCCCTCGGCGGCGCGGCCCTGGTGGGTCGGCAGGATGTGGGGCATGCCGGTGATTCCACCGACCGCTGTTTCGAAGCTCTTCCACGACCGGCTGCCGGCGTAGCTCTCGTCGCCGAGCATCATCGCCGCCCACTGTTGGGCGGACATTGCCCCGGTGCCGCTGTCGGTGAGCAGATCGATACAGCAGTCCTCGGCGTCGAGCAGGAAGACGTTGTGGTGAGCGGCCTCGAGCGCCCTTTCCCGTTCCGCACGCGTGGTGATCTTCAGGGGCTCGGTCATCTTGATGCGAAAGGGCTCGATGATGGTGCGCATGTTCGACCTCCGGTCTCCGTCGAGCGTACCGACTTTCTCGCCCCTTGCAAGCCCGGGAGGAGAGGAATACCGGCCTCGCCCGAGCGGTTGTGATCTTTGATATCGATTTAATCGATATCGAAATGTTTTTGAAAGTGCAGGAGCTCAAATGGGGACCAAACACCAGGGAACTGCGGCGGAGATGAGGGCTCTCGACACCTATATAAAGCTGCGACGGGCTGTCAATGCCCTGAGTCTCTGCGAGGGTGAGGTGATCCGGAGCGCGGGTCTGACGGAGAGCCAGTTTGGCGGCCTCGAGGCCCTGTATCACCTCGGCCCCCTGTGCCAGCGGGAGCTGGCCGCCAAGGTGCTCAAGAGCGCGGGCAACATGACGACCGTCGTCGACAATCTCGAAAAGCGGGGTCTGGTGAAACGGAGGCGCGACGGAAACGACCGCCGTGTGGTGACCGTGCACCTGACGACGAGCGGTGAGAACCTCGTTCGAAAAGCCTTTCCGGGGGTTGTCGATGCTCTCGTGAAGGCTTTTTCCCTACTGAGTGCAAAAGAACAGATCCAATTAGCGGCACTGTGCCGCAGGCTCGGCACCGCCGAGTCGTAGTCAACCCACAACCCGCCGTGCGCGGAGAAACAGGAGAAAGAGATGTCTGAAAGTCTTCGGAACCGTGTCGATCAGCTCAACGCGTTGATTCAGCAGGGCAAGATCATGGAGGCCATGAACGAGTTCTACGCCGACGACCTCGTGATGGCTGAGAACAACAACGAACCGACGGTGGGTCTGGCCGCCAATCTCGAGCGCGAGCAGGCCTTTGTCGACAACACCACCTGGCACGGTCTCGAACTCAAGGGCGTGGCAGTCGGCGACGATGTCTCGATGGTGGAGTGGTGGATGGACTTCCACAACACCCAGTATGGCGCACGGCTGGCGTTCACCCAGGTCGCGGTGCAGCGCTGGCGCGATGGCAAGATCTACGACGAGCGCTTCTACTACTCGCCGCAACCGGTGACCGAGGGCTGAGCGGCGCCCGGCGATGGCCGATTCCTTGAATCTCCCGGTCCTCCTCGGCAGTGTCCGGCGGAACCGCCAGAGCCCGAAGGTCGCACGCTGGCTGCACCATCTGCTCGAGGCGGATCATAGGACCCGCAGTCAGCTCGTCGATCTCGAAGAGCTGGCGATCCCGATCATGGGGGAACGACGTCGCCTGCTCGACGATCCGCCGCCGGGAGTCGTGCAATTGGGCGACGTTGTGGCGGCGGGAGACGGTCTTGTGATCGTGACTCCCGAGTACAACAATGGCTACCCCGGTGTCCTCAAGAACGCCCTCGACTACCTGCTGCCCGAGCTCAGACGAAAACCGGTCGGCATCGTCACGGTGTCGGCCGGTGGCTTCGGGGCCATCAACTGTCTGGCCCAGCTGCGTTTGGTGCTGTTGGCCATGGGCGCCGCGCCGATCCCGGCCTCGTTGCCGGTGTCGAGGGTCAACCAGACGTTTTCGGATGACGGGCCCACCGATCCTGATTTCGCTGGACGGGCGGGACGCTTCCTCGATGAGCTGGTGTGGTGGACAGAAGCGGTTGTTCTCCAGAGAACGACCGACGGCTGACGCAAAAAACGGGCGCGCCTATGGGCGCGCCCGTCGTATGTTGGTGGTGGGTGTTCACGCGAGATCGAACAGCAGCACATCACTCCAGTCACCGGTTCCGGTGACAACCACATCGCGAGGCTTTTCGATCGCCGCACCGTCGCCCTCGGCCAGTCTCTGGCCGTTGACCTCGACAATTCCCTCGACGACCTGGATCCAGACATTCCGACCCGGGTCGATGGAGCGGCCGATGCGTGCGCCTTCCGAAAGTTGTGCCCGATAGAGAGAAACGTCCTGGTGAACTTTCAGTGAGCCGTCGCGGCCGTCGTGTGAGGCCACCACCCGCCACATGTTCCGCATCTCGTCAAAATCGAAAGCGCGTTGCTCGTAACTCGGCGTGAGCCCCGTCCGCTCGGGCTCGATCCAGATCTGGAGAAAGCGCACCTCCTCGCTCGGCGAGGGGTTGAACTCGGAGTGTCGGACTCCTGTCCCGGCGGTGATCCGCTGCACCTCGCCTGGTCGGATGACTGAACCCGTGCCGAGGCTGTCTTTGTGCTCAAGGGCTCCTTCCACCACGATGCTGATGATCTCCATGTCGCGGTGGGGGTGGGTGCCAAAGCCTTGTCCCGGTTGGACACGATCGTCGTTGATGACCCGCAACGCTCGAAAACCGAGGTGCTCGGGATCGTAGTAGTGCCCGAACGAGAAACTGTGCCGGCTCGAAAGCCAGCCGAATTCGGCAACGCCGCGCTCGGCGGCGGGTCGAATACGGATCGTCGTGCTATTCATCGGTGCCTCCCGTTTCTCCAGAACCGCAACATCGTGTTGTGTTCTTTGATATTAAACATTTCGATGTCAAAAGATATTTCAATTCCGGCAACTCGCGGAATTTCGAGCTTGGCTGATCGAGACGTGTCTGGTGACGGCTTCTATTGTTAGATGACACCTAATGGTGATCATAATGGAGCTTTCCGCCCTAATGATACAATTGAACTCTGAGACGGGTCCGTACCTTCTCAACCTGATTTTTGTTGACATCTACATTTATGACCTTGTGGTGAGACCGGATCACCAGGATCCGGAAAGGTTGGAACCAATGTGTGATCGTGTGTGGGTTCGCTGTGCGTTGATGCTGACGTTCGGAATCATTCTCTCTTCTTCCTTCGCTGACGCCTCCTCCCAGAATTACGTCTATGTCGGATCCAGCGGTGGCCAACTGTACGGTGTCGACGTCGACACCGGGACTGTTCGCTTGTTAACGACTTCCGGTATCGCGACCGGCTATATCAACGCGCTTTCAGCTAACGACAACGCGTGTCTTGCGTACTACGGCAACGACACGAGTATCTATCGCTGGGACGAGACCACCAACGCCCACACGTTGATCGCGGATCTTTCCTCCGGCAGCTATGCCCCTCCCTTTGCGGGATTCAGCCTGGAGAGCGGCGGCGGTACCTTCTGGAATGCGACCAACACCTACTACGTCGGCGCCGAGCTGCCAGGTGACGTGGAGGCCCTGTACGCCCTGGTCATGACGACCGATGGGACAGGGATCGTCTCGATCACCCGCCTCGACATCACGGGTGACGCGGCGGCTGATACCGATCCGGACGATGGGGTGGCCGACCTCGGTGGTTTTGGTGACATCATCTCGCTCGACAACGGATCCGGCGGAGTACTGCTCTTTGGTGCGACCCGAAACGGCGGCACAACCCTAATCATGTGGACCTACGATCCTGGCGCGGCCACTGCCAGCGCGCGGTTCACCCATCTGACCCCACCGCCGGGCGACTTGAATCTCCAGCTCGCCCGGACGCCAGACGGTCGCATTTGGGCTGGTTACGAGGCGGCCGCCGGACCGGTTTTGCGCGAGCTCAGCATCGACCTCGGCGCCAAGACGGTCGTGTTCACCGGTCCCGAGATAGCCCTCAGTCCCGCGGCGGAGGTCGCGGACCTGACGGCGCCTGCCTGCCGCCCGCAGATCGGTGTCGCCAAGCGGGTGTTTTCGGGGCCGACGGCCAACGGCGACGGCACCTTCAGCGCCACCTTCGAGATGGTGATCGAGACCCTCGGTGATTTCCCGCTGTGGGATGTTCAGGTTACTGACGATTTGACCACCGAGTTCGGCACCTTCGTCAGCGACACCCCCGACGCGCCGGGCGAGTACACCGTAACCTCGTTGCCGGAAATCACCGCTGAGAACCCCGCCGGCGCACCACCCAACTCCGACCTGACGGCAAACGCCGGTTTTGACGGCGACTCCGACCAGGACCTGTTGGTCCTCACCTCAGGTAACTCGGTCGAGGTCGGCGCAACCGTTACCCTCCGCTTTTCTGTCCGATTCTTCCCCTCGGTAGGGAAGACGGTGTACGAAAACCAGGCACTGGGTGAAGGCGACAGTCGCGAAGACAGCACGACCGACGGCGACACGGATGACGATTCGGACGACGGGCTCAATCCCGACCCCGACGGCGATGACAACCCCAACGAAACCGATAGCGGGTGCGCGGCCGATCCCACCGGGTCGAACTGTGAAGATGACCCCACCATCCTCACCCTGCCGACGCCCGATCCTCAGATCGGGGTCGCCAAGACGGTCAGCGCGCCCTCTGACAACGGCGACGGGACCTTTACGGTGACCTATACCCTCCTGGTGGAAAACCTCGGGAACGTTTCCCTATATGACATCCGAGTCGGCGATGACCTGACCACGGATTTCGGAACAAACGTCGAGCCTGGGACGCCCGACGCGGCTGCCGAGTTCACGGTCGGCACGGTGAATGTGGGTTCGCAGACGGGTGGCGCCACCGTGGCCACCGCCAACGCTTCCTTCGACGGTGACGGCGACATCTATCTGGTGGAGCCCACCACCGGCCAGATAATGCCGGTGGGTTCGACCTTCTCAATCAGCTTTCCCCTGACCTTCTACCCCGACGGTGCGCGGGCGCCGTTTGAGAACCAGGCGCGGGCGACCGGCGATACGAGTCAGGACGGCGATGCCGACGAAGACACCGTCGACCTGTCCGATGACGGCACCGACACCGATACCAACGGCAACGGCGATCCCGGCGACCCTGACGAGGATGACCCGACGCCGTTCGACCTCGAGCCGCAGATCGCCATCGCGAAGACCGTCAACACACCGGTTGCCAACGGGGACGGCACCTACACCGTGACCTACACACTGCTGGTCGAGAATCTCGGCCAGTACGAGCTCTTCGATGTCCGGATCACCGATGACCTGACCGGGCCATTCGGCAGCAATGTGATGCCCGCGATTCCGTCGACCGCCGGTGAGTTCACGGTTGGAGGAGTGGTGATCGGGGGCCAGACCGGCGGTGCCACCGTCACTACGGCGAACTCCTCATTTGATGGCGACGCCGACACTGCCATGGTCGTGCCGATGGCCGGAGAATCAATGCCGGTGGGATCGACGTTCACGATCAACGTCGACGTCACCCTGTTCCCGGACCTCACGCGATCACCGTGGAATAACCAGGCGCGTGCGACGGGAGATATCGTCGAGAACGGCAGCCCCGATGAGGACACCGTGGATCTTTCGGACGACGGCACCGATGCCGACACGAACGGAAATGGTGATCCCGGCGACCCGGACGAGGACGACCCGACACCGCTGCCGCCCTTCGCTAACGGAGTCAACCCGATCCCGGTCTCGGGGCCGTTCGGAATCGCTCTCCTGATCATGTCGATGGCGGTCCTCGGATGGGGACGCCTTCGGGCGTGATCGTCCCGCGGGCAAAAATGGTCGAACCGTAGCCTCAACGATCGGAGGGGCTGCGGAGAAAGCTGTTGTCAATGGACGACGATAACCCAGGGCCTTATGTCGAGCTCAGCGTCCGTATTCTCGTCGCCTCCCGAGACGGAAATGCTTGGAGCGCCGTCCCGGCGGCCCTCGATAGCGTCGATCGACCCATCGCTGTTCCACGACTTCGCGCGCCGGAAAATCCTCGACCGCAGCTGTAGAAACCGGATAGAGTTCGTCCGTGGCCATCCACGACCATTTCTCCGGGGTGGCGGAGGACTACGCCCGGTTCCGACCCGACTACCCCGGAGCGTTGTTTGACTGGCTGGCCGAGGTCGCGCCGCAACGCAGGATGGCGTGGGATTGCGCGTGCGGCAGCGGTCAGGCGACGGTCCCGCTCGCAGCGCGGTTCGAGCGGGTTGCCGCCACCGACGCCAGCTTGACCCAGCTTCGGGGAGCACCTCGGCTCGAGAACGCTTTCTTTTCCGTGGCGACGGCCGAATTGACCCCGCTTTCAGCTTCCTCTGTCGACCTCGTCGCGGTGGGCCAGGCCCTCCACTGGTTCGATCTGAAAGACTTCTTCGCCGAGGCGCGGCGGGTGCTCGTGCCGGGCGGGATTGTGGCGGCCTGGACCTACGGTTTGCCAGAGTTCGATGATGGGGCAATCGAGGCCAAGATCGAGAACTTTATCGGCGAAACGCTCGGACCCTGGTGGCCACCGGAGGTGGCGCACGTGCTTGACAGTTATGTGTCGCTCGCATTCCCCTTGGCCGAGCTCGACCCGCCGCCGTTCGAGATGACCGCCGAGTGGACGTTGTCCCGGTTTCTCGGGTTCGTGCATTCCTGGTCGGGCGTCGGGCGCTATCTTGCGGCGTGCGGGGACGACCCCGTGGAGGTGTTGGCGGACGACCTCGTTTCCCGATGGGGCCCGCCTGAGAGCCAGCGCCACATCCGCTGGAGGCTCAAGATCCGCGCCGGAACGGCCTGACGGAAACCCGGCCGTATAGAGTCTCAAGTTCCTTCGATGCCTTGATTTCGGATCGAACGGTGCTACGATTTTCGCGAACGGAAGGCTGTCCACATGCAACACAGTATCGGTCGCGTCGGCGTCGCCGTCTTTTTGGTTGTGGCTGTGATCGGAGGGCCCCAGCTCGCCGCCCAGGAGTTCGAGGTCCTGGCCTCGTTCGAAAATCCACCTCTGGCCCCGACGGGCGGTCTCGTGATCGGCCCCGACGGACTTTACGGAGCAGCAGGTGGCGGCAGGTACGACTACGGATCGGTTTTCCGGTTCACAGTGCCTGGAGCGGCGTCCTCTGCCTCCCTTACCAAGGTCTATTCATTTCCCGACACCGAAGAGGGCGCCAACGCGGGACCTCCGACGCACGGTCTGGTTTTTGCCTCCGACGGCAACTTCTACGGGCTCCTGACCGGTGGTGGTTGGAGTGGTTCTGCAGCAGCGTATCGCTTCACTCCAGCCGGCGAGCAGAGCCTGCTCCACGTTTTTGTCTGGCCTGACGACGGTGCCAACCCCGAGGGGCCGTTGGTGGAGTTTGACGGATCTCTTTACGGTACCTGCCGCGGGGGAGGCGATCCGGACCTGCCCTACTTTGATCGAGAGGGCACCATTTTCCGCCTCGATTTCGACGGCACGATGACGAGGCTCCACACCTTCACCGGTGGCGCGGCGGGGGAACGGCCCGAGGGTGGCATGGTCGTCGGTGGTGATGGTTTCTTGTACGGCACCACCTACGGCGGAGGCCAACATGGTTCCGGCACCATTTTCAGCCTCGACCCGGCAAGCGGCGTGGTTTCGACCTTGTATAGCTTCGACCGAAGCACCGACGGATCCGGCCCCACCGGCGAACTCACCGTGGGCGAAAACGGCGTTCTCTACGGCGCCGCCACGTATGGCGACAACACCTTCCAAAACTGCGGGACCATCTTCAGCTTCGATCCCACGGCGGCGAACGATCCCTTCACCGTTCTGCGCGCGTTTACGTGCGCGGCCGGTGAGACCAAGCGTCCGACCGGAGGCATGGTCGCGGTGGATGGGTATCTCTATGGAACGACCTATGGCGATCTCATCGACTGGAGATACGGCGACGGAACCGTATATCGCCTCGACCTCGAGACGCTGACGTTCGAGGTGTTGTGGGCCCACGATCCCGAGGAGAACTACGACGGCGCGCTGGTGATGGCGCCTGACGGCTTTATCTACGGCCAGGGGCGAGGCCGTGGCCCTTACCGCCCGGACGCCGGAAGCATCTTCCAGATCGACCCGGCTACAGGTCGGATCTCGATCCAGCATACCTTCGGTCCCAGCAAGCTACCGCGGAAACCGGTGTCGGTGGCAGAAGGGCCTGACGGAGGCATTTGGGGCGCTTCCCGTTTCGGCGGCTCGAGCAATCTCGGTACGGTGTTCCGGTTCATCGAGAATCAGGACGTCGATGTCGTCCACGAATTCGAGGACGGCGACTCGTCGGGCTGGGGCGTCCGGGTGGACTTGAGCCTCGGAGCCGACGGTCGCCTCTACGGCACCCGGATGCTTGGTGGTTACTACGCCACCGGCAGCATCTTCACGATCGATGGGACGGGATTCTACGATCTGCTGCATTCGTTCAACGGCACGGTCTTGCGATCCCCCGCTTATCCCGACGGTGGGCTTATCGAGAGTCGTTTCGAGCCCGGCACCTTCTACGGCACCCTCTCCGGGGGTTGGGGTGTCGCCGGCGGAGTGTTCGAGTTCGATGGGGTCGGGGTGACGCCTCTCGCCACCTTCAACTTCGAGACCGGGACCCCGCGTGGCCGACTGGTCCAAACCGACCAGGGGTGGCTCTACGGAGTCATCAATTCGTACTCAAACATCACCGGTGGTTACACGGAACTCGGCGGGATTTTCCGAGCGAGCCCGTCCGGCGGCGGCGGGCGCATCCTCAAGTTGCAGGGCTTCGAAGGGCAGACACCGCAGGCCGGTATGGTCGAGCGGGCGGAGACTGTTGGGGGTGAGGTCTTTCTCTACGGCACGGCCCCTTCCGGCGGGACGTCACACGAGGGAACCGTCTTCAAGCTGTCCTCTGCGGACGAACTCTCGGTCGTTCACGCCTTCTCCGGCGAGGACGGCATCGAACCGTGGGCGGAGATGGCTCTGGCGGGCGACGGCAATCTCTATGGCACGACGCGGGGCGGTGGCCTCTTCGGGTATGGAACGATCTTCGCGGTCACACCGACCGACGACGTGGTGACTCTGCACAACTTCGACCACACCGACGGTGCGTGGCCTGAGGGCGCGCTCTTTGTGGCCTCGGACGGCAACGTGTACGGCACGACTGTCGGCGGCGGCCCTGACGGCGGCGGCGTGGTCTTCCGATATGTCCTGGCCCCCGAACTGACGGCCAAAGAATCAATCGAAGAGCTCATCGACGATGTCCGAGAGCTCATCGACGACGGGGAGATCGGCTACAGCCGTGGACGCAGCCTGATCGCCGAGCTTCAGGTGGCGCTGTGGTTTTTGAAGTGGAACAACGGCGAAAGCCAGGCCATCGTCCGGATGCAGCTTTTTATCATCAAGACGCGAAACCTGGTCAACACCAACCAGGTCGACCCGGAGCTGGGCGCCGAACTCATCGCAAGGGCTGAGGCCATCATCGAGCTGTTGCGGGCCTGAACCTCAGCCCGGGCCGGGCGCGTCCGTTGGCGCGGGACGGGTGGCTTGGACCAGGGCACTTTCGAGGTGAGGCGCGAGCGTTTCGGCCAATCGCCGTTGGCCCTCGGCAGTCGGGTGGAGGCCGTCGGCCTGAAGGAGGGTCGGGTCCATCCCGACCTCCCGGACAAACGCGGGCACCAGCGAGGCCCCCTCGTCCTCCGCGATCCGAACGTACATCTCCGAAAAGGCCCGCGAGTAGTCGGGCCCATAGTTGGTCGGTACGTCCATGCCGAGCAGCACGACTTCGGCGCCGGCCGCGAGACCGCGGCGGACGATCTCTCTGAGGTTGGACTCGGTGTTCTCGAGATCCTGCCCGCGCAGTGCGTCGTTCCCGCCGAGCTCGACCACAAGAATATCGGTGGGCTGCTGCAGGACCCAGTCGACGCGGGACAGCCCGCCGGCGGAGGTGTCGCCGCTGACGCCGGCGTTGACGACATCGACGGAGTGCCCGTTGCCACGAAGGAGTCCCTCGACGACAGCGGGGAAGGCGTCGGCCTCGGCGAGGCCGAGACCGGCGGCGAGGCTGTCGCCAAGCACGACGATGCGGGTGGCGGCGAACTGCGGTGAAGGGGTCGGTTCCGGCGCCGCAGGCGCCTCGGTTTGGGGCGCTCGCTCGCAGGCTGTGGAGAGCAGTGTGGCGCAGGCGAGCAAGCAAACGACGGACGATCGTGAAATGATGCGGGTCATGCTTTGATTGTAGCGGTGAGAGGAACGAGATTGTGAATCGGATTTCAGACAACGACACGGTTCTGGCGCTCAATGGGGTCGGCCGCCAGCTGCCCTCCGGGGGGCGCATGTTGAAGATCCTGGATGGCATCGACCTCGAGGTGCGGCGGGGTGAGTTCGTGGCCGTCCTCGGGCCGTCGGGCAGTGGCAAGTCGACCCTGCTGGCTCTGATGGCCGGTCTCGACCGGCCGAGCTCTGGCGAGGTGCTCCTGGACGGCGAACGGATCGACCACCTCTCCGAGGATCGGCTGGCGATCCTCCGACGGCAGACGATCGGTTTTGTTTTCCAGTCGTTCCAGTTGCTCGAAAACCTGACCGCGCGCGAAAACGTCATGCTGCCGATGGAGCTGCTCGGCCGGCTCGAGGCTTCGGATCGAGCCGGACAGCTCCTGTCGGCGGTCGGGCTTTCCGAACGCGGCCACCATTATCCTTCGCAGCTCTCCGGTGGTGAACAGCAGCGGGTGGCGCTGGCCCGTGCCTTTGCGCCGCGCCCGGCGCTGCTGCTGGCCGATGAACCGACCGGCAATCTCGACGGCGCCACGGGGCGGGTCGTCCTCGATCTCCTGGTGGCGATGCGGGCCGACGAGGGGGCGACCCTCGTGCTGGTGACACACGATCCCGCGGTCGCCGCCCTCGCCGACCGCCGCATCCACCTCCGCGATGGGCGCATCGAGCGCGAGGAAACGGCCTAGCGAATGCGGCTGCGGCAGTGGATAACACTCGGTGTTCGGGAGTCCCGCGGTTCGGCGGGTCGGATCGCTTTTTTTGCGGTGTGTCTGTCGGTCGGTGTCGCGGCGGTGGTGGCGGTGGCGGGTCTGTCGCAGGCCCTGGACAGCGGCATCCAGACGCGGGCCCGCGAGCTGCTGGCGGCCGATCTGGCGATTTCCAGCCGGCGGCCCATCCCGGACGAGGTGGTGGCCGCCGTCGACCGGGTGCAGGGGGTGCGTCGAACCGGCGTCATCGAGCTGCCGAGCGTCGTGTCCCGTCCTGCGCCCATTGATGGAGTCGATGGGCCGGGGGCGTCTCTGCTCTGCGAGATCAAGGCGGTGGGGCCGGGTTATCCGTTCTATGGTGAGGTTGCTACCACTCCGACGCGCCCGTTATCGGAGCTTCTCGGTGCCGAACAGGTGTTGGTCGGGCCCGAGTTGCTGATCCGTCTGGGTCTCGCAATCGGCGGCGACCTGCGCGTGGGCTCGGCCACCTTCAGAATCAGCGGCACCGTCACAGCGGAGCCCGACCGCCTGGAGATCGGCTTCACCATCGGTCCCCGCGTCATGATGTCCCTCGAAGGCCTCGAGAGGACCGCCCTCCTCGGTCTCGGCAGCCGGGTCGGTCACCGGGTGCTTGTGCGTCTGCCGGGCGAGGCAACGCCCGCCCAGGTCCGGGCCGCCGCCGAACCTCTCCGCACCGCGGTGGTCGATCCTCAGTTCGTCGAGATCGAAACCTACGCCGAGGCCCAACCCGCGTTGCGCACGGCCCTGGCCCGGGTCGAGCGCTTTCTCGGTCTGGTGGCCCTGGTCTCGCTGCTGATCGGAGGCATCGGCGTGGCGCAGGCGGTGCGAGCGTGGCTCGCCGGCCGGCTCGACGCCATCGCCATCCTGCGCGCCCTCGGCGTCAGACCGCGCGAGGTCTTCGCTCTCTATCTCGGTCAGACGGCGCTGTTGGCGCTGGTCGGCAGTGGGGTGGGGGCGCTGGTGGGGTTGGCGGTGGCGCGGTTGGTGCCCGGAGTGCTCGGCGATCTGTTGCCGGTCCAGGTGGATATCGGATGGCAGCCGATGGCCATGGCACGCGGCGTCGCACTCGGAGTCGGAGTGGCGTTGCTCTTTGCTCTGCGACCTCTGATCGACGTCCTGCGAGTTTCTCCGGCTCGGGTCTTACGCCGCGACGCGGATCCGTTGCCGATGAGCCGCGCGGTGGCCGCGGCACTGTTTGCGGTGCTGATGGCCGGCGTGACCGCGACTGCTGCGGTGCAGTCGGGCTCGGTCCTACGAGGCGTCCAATTCGCGGTCGGGCTGACAGTGGCGACCGCGGTGCTCGCTGCGGGCGCCTGGCTGGTGGTGCGAGCGGTGGGCACGACGCCGCGTGAGTTCAGTGCGGTGGCCCTGCGTCACGGCCTGGCGGGCCTGGCCCGTCCCGGGTCGGGCACACTCGGGGCGGTGGTCGCCCTCGGGTTGGGCGTGCTGACGGTGCTCGGCATGTACCTCGTCCAGGGTCGGATGTCGGCTCAACTCGAGGCTGATCTCCCGGACGATGCGCCGACGGTCTTTCTGGTCGATATCCAACCGGACCAGTGGAACGGGGTTCGTTCCACACTGGAAGAGGCCGGTGCCGAGAACCTGGACTCGGTGGAAGTGGTGATGGCCCGGCTCCAGGCCATCAACTCGGTGGCGGTGGATGAACTGGTGCCGGAACGCGGTGAAGACACCCGCGACCGCCGCTGGGTCCTGACCCGCGAGCAGCGTTTGACTTCGCTTGAGACCCTGCCGGAAGACAACGTCATCGTCGATGGTGCCCTGTGGTCAGACCCTGAGCGCGCCGAGGTCAGCATTGAGCAGGATTTTGCCGCCGATCTCGGTGTCGAGGTCGGAGACACCGTGACGTTCAACGTGCAGGGGGTGCTGCTTGACCTTCTGGTGAGCAGTATTCGCACCGTCGAGTGGGAACGCTTCTCGATCAACTTTTTCCTGGTGGTCGAGCCGGGGGTGCTCGATGAAGCGCCGCGATTCAGGATTGCGGCGGCCCGACTCGCTGCAGCGGCGGAGATGCCTGTACAGGACCGGTTGGCCGCGACCTACCCCAACGTGACCATGCTTCGTATCCGCGAGGTCCTGGACAAGGTCGTGGCGGTCTTGAAACAGCTGGGTTTCGGGGTGCGCCTGCTGGGTGCCTTTACGGTCTTCGCGGGGATCGCCATCCTCGCCGGCGCGGTGAGCGCGGGGGCGGTGCGGCGGGGGCGCCAGGTCGCGTTGTACAAAACACTGGGTATGACGCGGGCGCAGGTGGTGGCTGTCTTCACGGTCGAGTACGCCCTGGTGGGTCTGGTGGCCGGCGTGATCGGCACCTTCGGCGGCGTGGTCCTGGCCTGGCTGGTCACCCGTTTCGGTTTCGAGATCGCCTGGGCGTGGTTGCCCGGGGTGTACGCCGCGGCGGTAGCGACGACCGTGGTTCTGAGCGTCGTCGCGGGCCTCGCGGCAAGTGCCCGAGCTCTCGCGGTTCGTCCCCTCGCCGTCCTCCGGCAAGGTGGGTGACTGAAGGTGGGGCAACGCCCACCCTGCAGCTCGCCCGGATTGTGGGTTCGAAGTAGGGTGGGCGTTGGCCCACCATCAGAGTCTTCGAAAACGCTCGGCAACCACGTTTTTGGGGGATTACAATTGCCTGGATTTGAATGCGCATGAGAGGAGCTCCTTGATGTTTCCACGCCCAACCTATGAACAACGACGCGCAGTTTTGCAGAACCGGTTTGACGACGGGCTGCTCTTGCTTCTGGGCAACAACGAGAGCCCGATGAACTACGCGGACAACTGCTACCCCTTCCGCCAGGACAGTACTTTTCTCTACTACTTCGGTCTCGATCAACCTGAGCTGGCGGCGGTGGTCGATGTCGACGAGGGCCGCACCACCATCTTCGGCGACGAGCTGACTATCGATGACATCGTGTGGATGGGCGACCTGCCCACGATCGCCGAACGCGCTGCCAAGGCGGGCGTGACCGACACTCGCCCACGCGCGGCGCTCGCCGACACCGTGAAGTCGGCGGTGGCTGCGGGTCGGCCGGTGCGCTTCCTGCCGCCTTACCGGTCCGACAATTCGGTTCTGCTTTCTGGGCTCCTGGGGCTCCCCTTGACCGCGCTTGCCGAAAACGCGTCGATCGACTTCATCCGCGCGGTCATCGACCAACGCGCCATCAAGACCGACGAGGAAGTGGTCGAGATCGAACAGGCCGTCACCACCTCGGTGGCCATGCACACCGCCGCGATCCGGATGGCGCGGCCGGGGATGCGGGAGGCTGAGATCGCCGCCGAGGTCGAACGCATCGCGGTCGCGGCCGGCGGGCCGGATCTCCTTCCCGGTGATCGCGACCATCCACGGCGAGACCCTCCACAACCACGACCACGGCAATACATTGAGCGAGGGCGATCTCTTCCTGCTCGACTGCGGCGCCGAGACCGCCATGGGTTATGCCGGCGACCTCTCTTCGACCTTTCCGGTGAGCCCGCGATTCGACGACCGGCAACTGACGATCTACGAGTTGCAGCTCGCGGCCCAGGAGGCGGCGGTGGCGAAACTCGCTCCGGGCGTGCCCAACCGCGACGTGCATTTCGCGGCCGCCCGCGTCATCGCCGAAGGCATGAAGGACCTCGGGCTAATGAAGGGCAACACCGACGACGCCCTGGAGGCGGGCGCGCACGCCATGTTCTTCCCGTGCGGGGTCGGCCATATGATGGGTCTCGACGTCCACGACATGGAAGACCTGGGCGAGGTTTGGGTCGGCTACGACGGCGAGGCCAAGAGCACCCAGTTCGGTCTCAAATCGCTGCGCCTCGCGCGCAAGCTCGAGCCCGGTTTCGTCATCACCGTCGAGCCCGGGATCTACTTCGTACCGCAGCTCATGGATCTGTGGCGGTCGCAAAATCACTGCGCGGAGTTCCTCGACTTCGATGCCCTCGATGCGTGGCGCGATTTTGGCGGCGTGCGCAACGAGGAGGACTACCTCATCACCGCCGACGGCGCTCGCCGTCTCGGTCCCGCCAAGCCCTTGAGTGTGGCTGAGGTGCAGGCCCTGCGGAGCTGAGTCGCATCACCCATCGGTAGCTTCGGCAGCTTCATAGTAGACTTCCGAAAGAAAAAACAGCCGAACGCGGAGGAGTTCAGAATGATGCGATCAAGATGCTTGACCGCCATTGTGGTGTGCGTCGCGATGTTGGCCTGCGCGCTTGTCGCCCGGGCGCAGTCGCCCCAGGGTGAGACGCTGCTCCTGGTTGTCGACGCTTCGGGCTCGATGTGGGGCCAGGTCGACGGCGAGAACAAGATCGTCATCGCCCGCCGGGTTTTGGCAGAGCTGGTCGACGGTCTGGCCGACGGCACCGAGGTCGGAATGATCGCCTACGGCCACCGGCGCGAGGGCGATTGTGACGACATCGAGACCGTGATTCCGGTGGGGCCCATCGACAGGCCGGGCACTAAACAGACCGTCGATGGTCTGAACCCCAAGGGCAAGACGCCGATCACGAAATCGCTCCAGCAGGCGTTCGGCGCCCTCGCAGAGGGCGACCGGAAGGCAACGGTGATTCTGATCAGCGACGGCCTCGAAACCTGCGGCGGGGACCCCTGCGCCGCGGTCCGAACCGCCATCGAGGAGGGCGGGGACTTCATCCTTCACGTGGTCGGGTTCGATGTCGCCGGCGAGGATGTGTCCCAACTCGAGTGTGCGGCGCAGGCCGGCAACGGGCTTTTCTTTTCGGCCGAAAACGCGCTGGATCTGTCGGCGGCCCTCGAACAGGCCGTCGCGTGCCGGCGGAGGTTCCGGCGGGTCGTTTGTCGGTCAAGGTCGTGGCTGACGGCGAACTGCAGGACGCCGCGATCCTGGTCAGACCGCCGGCACCGGCGAGGACATGGGCGGCGGTCGCAGCTATACCCACGAGGGAACGAACCCGCGGATCATCCCCCTGCCCGATGGCGCGTACGAGGTCAAGGTGCAGGCGGTCGGGATCAAGGGCGATATCATCAGGCGGCTGGCGGTGGAAGTGGTCGAAGGGAGCACGGTCGAGGAAATGGTCGACTTCTCGACCGGGGAGCTCTCGATCGGTGTCAACAGAAATGGCGAGCTGTCGGACGCCGTCTACCGCGTCCTCGTTCCCGATACAGGCGAGGAGGCCGCGGCCGGGCGGACCTACGCCAAGGCCGGATCGAACCCGGCGAAGACCCGTCTGACCGCGGGCACCTACAAGGTCCTTTTGAGATCGGTGGAGATCTCGGGCGATGTGAAGGTGGACCTGGGGATGGTCGACGTGCCGCCCGGTGGGCACGCTGCCGTCACCCACGATTTTCTGACCGGAACCCTCAAGGTCGGGGCCGTGCGAGACGGCGAACTGATTGACGCCACCATGAATATCGTCGATGTCGCGACCGGAAGGAGCGTCGGTGGGGGCCGAACCTACACCGATCCGAAATCGAACCCGAAGACCTTCATCCTGCAGCCGGGCGACTACCGACTGGAGGTTCGCGAAATCCGGGGAGAGCGGCGGGACGTCGTGGTGTCGGTTGTTACCGGTGAAGAGGCGGCTCACATGGTCGAGATGGCCGGAGGCAGCTGACCCGGGGGTCTCACCCCAGACGCACGCGGTAGCGCAGACGGGCGACGACGAGGATGAGGGTGGCAAGAACGACCAGGGCGAGACCCTCCTGCCACAGCACCTCGAGACCCGCACCCTTGAGAAAAACTCCGCGAAGGATCGTAATGTAGTAGCGCAAGGGGATTCCGTAGGTCACCCACTGGAAGATCTGCGGCATGTTCTGGATCGGGAAGACAAAGCCCGAGAGATAGATCTGCGGCAGCATCATGACAAAGGTCGAGATCATCATCGCCTGCTGCTGGGTGCGGGAGAGGGTGGAGACGAGCAGCCCGAGCCCGAGACAGCAGACGATGAACGGGGCGGTCAGGAGAGCCAGGGTCCACAAGGAGCCGCGGAGCGGGACCTCGAACCAGAACAGAACGACCATCAGCGCGGTTGAAAATTCGACCACTCCCACTAGCGCATAGGGCACGAGCTTGCCGAGGATGACCGCACTCGGCGTCAGGGGCGTCACCAGGAGCTGCTCCATGGTCCCGATCTCGGTCTCGCGCACGATCGCCATCGACGACAGCATCATGGTCATGATGAGGATGATGAGAGCCAGCACGCCGGGGACCATGAAGTAGCGGCTCAGGAGGTCGGGGTTGTAAAGGACCTTCGGGCGCAGCTCGAGGGGTGCGCTGGCGCCGTCCCTTGAGGCGGCATTCTGCAGGACCCCCTGGGCGTAGGCGAGCCCGAGGGTGCCGACCATTGCGTCCGAGCCGTCGGCCACCACCTGGACGGTGCCGGTGCGGCCGGCGGCACGATCGGCCGAAAAACCTGCGGGAATGGTGACGGCCACCTTCGCCTCGCCGCCGGCCAGCCATGGATCGAGAGCGTCCTGGGTGTCGACCGCGGCGACCAGGCGGAAGTAGGTGGAGGCTGTGAAGTCCTCCACCAGCCCGCGGCTGGCGGCGGTTCGGTCGAGATCGCAAATGGCGAGCTCCACCCGGCGCACGTCGGTTGTGGCAGCGTATCCGAGGATGGTCAGCTGCACGATCGGCGCGATGAAGAGAACCGACAGGATCTTTGGGTCTCGCCGCAGCTGCAGCAGCTCCTTGATCAGCATGTTCAGAAGCAACCGCATCACAGACTCCGGATCGTGCGGGCGGTTGCGAGCACCAGCACGATGCTCGCGTAGATCACGAGCGCGCCGGCCTGCGGCCACCACACCTCGGGGCCGACGCCCTTGAGCACGATCTCGCGCAACGCGGCAATGTAGTAGCGGGCCGGAACGATGTGGGAGACGATCTGCAGAGCCCTCGGCATGGAAGAGATGGGGAAGATGAAACCCGACAACAGCAGGGTCGGCAGCATGGACGACAACAGACCGAGCTGAAAGGCCAGCTGCTGGTTGTCGGCGAGAGTCGAAATAAACGTCCCCCACCCGAGCCCGCCGGCGAGAAATAGGAGGGTCACCGCCGCCAGCCAGAACAGCGATCCGCGGATGGGCACATCGAAGAGGGCCCACGCCAGAAAGAGCGACCCGGCGGCCGACACCGAGGCGACCAGCAGGTAGGGCAGGGTCTTGCCCAGCAGCAGTTCGATGGCCCGGATCGGGGTTGCGCGCAGCGATTCCATGGTGCCGCGCTCCTTTTCGCGCACCACCGCGAGCGCGGTGGCGATGACCGACGACACCATGAGGATGAAGGCCAGCAGACCGGGGACCAGGAAGATGGACGATTTGAGGTCGGGGTTGTACCAGACCAGAGGCGCCGCCTCGTACGGCGGCCGGATATCGATCTCGTACACCAACCCGGTCTGCGACGCGATGATCTGGCGGGCGTAACCGAGGACGGTGTTGGCCATCTGGGAATCGGCGCCGTCGAGGACGAAGAGGATCGAAACGGGTTGCCGCGCCGCGGTCTGCGCGGCGAAATCGGAAGGGAGCACCAGCGCCGCCTGGATGGTCTCGGCAGCGAAGAGGGTGTCGAGCGGGCGGACATCGTCGAGGACCGCCTTCTGGACAAAGAACCCGCTCTTGAGAAAGGCCTCCACGACCTGGCGTGATGCCTGGGTACGGCTCTGGTCCACCACCGCCAGCCGGATGTCGGTGACATCGAAGCTGAGAGCGTAGCCGTAGATCATCAGGAGGATGACCGGCATCGCGAGCAGGGCCAGTGCCGTCCGCCAGTCGCGCTTGAGCTGGAGGAGTTCCTTGACCGCGGTAGCGAGGACGCGTCGGATCACTGCTGGCGACGCTCCTCGGCGTCGCGGATCGAGCGAATGAAGACGTCCTCCAGCGAAGGCTCGACCGGCTGCACGGTCACCGGCGCAAAGCCCCCGTCCTCGAGATGGCTCGCGATCGTCTGCGCAACCTCTGCCCGAGCGATCACGGCGTGGAGGTGGCTGCCGAACAACGCCGCGTCGAGAACGCCGGGGAGGTCCTCGAGGAGCTCGAGGGCGCGGGCTGCGTCGCGGCACTCGACCTCCAGCACCGAGCCGCGGGCGAAGACGGTCTTGAGCCGTGGGATGGTGTCGAGGGCGAGGAGCTTTCCGGCGTGCATCAGAGCCACCCGGTGGCAGCGCTCGGCCTCGTCCATGTAGTGGGTGGTGACGAATACGGTGACGCCTTCCGCCGAGAGGTCGTCGATGAGGTCCCAGAATGTGCGGCGGGCCTCCGGATCCACCCCGCCGGTCGGTTCGTCGAGAAAGACCACGGATGGCCGGTGGAGGAGGGCGCAGGAGAGCGCCAGGCGTTGCCGAAATCCTCCGGGGAGGTCCCCGACGATCGACTTGCGGCGGCCGCCAAGACCGGTCACGTCGTACGCCCAGTCGCGCCGCTCTTCGAACGGCCTGCCCCACAAGCGATAGGTTCCGGCCCAGAAACGGATGTTCTCATCGACTGTCAGATCGTTGTAGAGGGAAAACCTCTGAGACATGTAGCCGATGCGGGTCTTGATCTGGGCGGCCTGGGTGGAGATATCGAATCCGGCCACGGTGCCGCTGCCCGAGGTCGGCCTGAGCAGACCACACAGCATCCGGATGACGGTTGTCTTGCCGGCCCCGTTCGAACCGAGAAAACCGAAAATCTCGCCCGGCGCGACCTCGAAGGAAACACGGTCGACGGCCACGAAGTCACCGAAGACGCGGGTCAGATCGGTGGCGGAAACCATGATCTCCGGCTCTCGTGCCGCCGCAGAGGTCGGGCTTGTCACCGGCCGACGGCCCTTTGCAGCGCGGCATCCGCCAGCCAGGCTGCGACCCGGGTTCTGACCTGCGCGGCCTCGGCGGCGGTCAGATCGGCCTGGGCGTCGAGCAGTTCGGAGAGCAGCGCCAGCCCCGCGGCGTAGCGTTCGCTGGACGCCTCTTCCCAGGCGGCGGCGGCGGTGGCGGAGGCGTCGGCCGCGCCGACCGCATTCAGCGCGGACTCGAGTTCGAGCCGGCTCGTCTCGACCTCGAGTCGAATCCTCCGTTCCATCTCGCCGCGGTCCTGCTGGAGAGCCCGCTGTTCGGCCTCGACGCCGGCGGCGCGGGCCCTGGTCTGGCTGCCGTCGAAGACCTTCCAACTGGCGGCCACCCCGACGCGCCACGAGTCATTGGCCTCGTCGACCAGGGGGAAGTAACGTTGATTGGGCCGGGCGACGAGGTACTGACCGGTGGCCCCGACCGCCGGCAGGCGGGCGGCGGCGACCGCTCGCGCCCGGGCGCCGAGCCCGGCGATCCGCGCGTCGGTCATCTTGAGTTCGGGGCGGTATTCGAGAGCCTGCTGCTGGAGACCGGCCAGGGACGGCGGGTGATCGGGGACCTGATCGGTCGCCGCGTCCGCCAGCGTGATGGTCGCTGCGTCGTTCATGCCAAGCAGCGATCGGAGCCGGGCCATGGACTGCTCCTCCGCATTCCGCGCTCGGATCACACCGACCTCGGCCGCAGAGACTCGTGCCTCGGCGGCGAAGACATCGGCGTTGACCGCCATCCCGGCCTCGCGCAGGGCGCGAGCATCTTCGAGCAAGCGGCGGGTTCTTTTGACCTGAGCTTCGGCGACATCGACCCCGGCTGCCGCTCCCACCGCGGACCAATAGTCCATCCGGGCGACGTAGCCGAGGTCGAGGGCAGTGAGCGATTGCGACCAGGTGGCGGCGGATTCATCCATCCGAGCGGCCTCGCGGTTGGCGGAGATTGCGCCACCGGTGTAGATGGGTTGGGTCACCATCAGGTCTGCGCTGTAGGTGATCTCGATGTTCGGATAGAGCACCAGCGGTGGCTGACCGGGCTGATCCGAGGGCACGGTGAACTCGGGCACCCCGTTTTGCCGGGCGACGGCGGCGTTGACGCTGACGACCGGAAGCCGTGCGCCATCGGCCGCCTTGACGGCGAATTCCGTGGCCTCGAGGCGATCAGCAGCCGCAGTGGTCAAGGTCGAAGCCTCGATCGCCGTCCGGGCGGCCTCATCGGCATCGAGGAGAGTCTGGCCGTGAGCCGGGGGCGCGGCCGTCCCGAGTCCAAGCGTGAAAACAAGTATAAAAGAGTACCGTCGAGCGTTCATGGTGCCTCCGTCGACGTGGGCCGGGTTGACGATTTGGTGAGATAGAGAAAGGCGTCCTCGAGACCGGCCGGCACTTCGCGGGCGGACTCGATCCAGACGTCGTGGGGCTTGAGGATCTCGCGGATCGCAGCGACCGGGTCGACGTTGCTCTCGGCGTGATGAACGTGGAGGGTGGCGCCGAAGACGCTGACGTCGACGATCTTCTCGTGGGCGGCGACCACGTCGGCGACGGCAGCGCGGGGGGCGGCCACGACCTCGACCACGGCTCCCGGGCATCAAGCCGGGGATCTCTTGTGGGCGCGCGTCGGCCAGGATCACGCCCTCGTGCATCAGAAGGACGCGGGTGCAGCGC